>NZ_CP015839.1 GCF_001651805.1 Marinobacterium aestuarii
ATGTCCACCGAGCTTTGGGAACAGTGCTTGAGGAGTCTGCAGGAGGAGTTCCCGGCTCAGCAGTACAACACCTGGATTCGCCCGTTAAAGGCGGAGCCCGGTCGTGACAGCCTGCTTGTTCTCATGGCGCCGAACCGCTTTGTGCGTGACTGGGTGAATGACCGTTTTCTCAGCCGTATTCGCCAGGTAGTCTGTGATGTCACTGGTGATATCAGCGCCGATGTGCGCCTCGAAGTCGCCCAGCATGGCGGCGGCGCGCTGCGTTCCCCTGCCCGTCCGGCCATGGCGCCACTGCGTACCCGTCCGGCGGCACCGCCGCGGGAGCCAGCCTATGCAGAGCCTGCCTATAACAGGGCACCGGCCGCGCAGGCCACAGCACCTGCGCAGCAGCGTTACAATGCCGCGCCCCAGGAACAGGAATATGAGCCCGAGGCTCTGCCCGGCGTGCCGGAGCCGCAGCTGGAGCTGGATATGGCGCCGGCTGCGCCTGCGTTCGCGACAACGATGAGCCCGCGGCATGATCGCAACAAGATTGTGGAGGTCGAGGGCGGTGTACGGCACCAGTCTAATCTCAATCCGTCCTTCACCTTCCAGTCCTTCGTGGGCGGCAAGTCGAACCAGCTGGCGCTGGCGGCGGCGCAGCAGGTGGCGGACAATCCCGGTGGCTCCTACAATCCCCTCTTTATATATGGTGGCGTAGGTCTGGGTAAAACGCATTTGATGCACGCCGTGGGCACCGAAATGCTCAAGCGCAATCCCAATGCCCGCATCGTTTATCTGCACTCCGAGCGTTTTGTTGCCGATATGGTGAAGGCGCTGCAGCTGAATGCGATCAATGACTTCAAGCGCTATTACCGCTCGGTGGATGCGCTGCTGATCGATGATATTCAGTTCTTTGCCGGCAAGGAGCGGTCTCAGGAAGAGTTTTTCCACACCTTTAATGCCCTGCTTGAAGGCGGTCAGCAGATGATTCTGACCAGTGACCGCTACCCCAAGGAAATCAACGGCGTTGAAGAGCGGCTGAAATCACGCTTTGGCTGGGGCCTGACGGTGGCCATCGAGCCGCCAGAACTGGAAACCCGCGTCGCCATCGTGATGAAGAAGGCTGAAGAAGCCAAGATTATCCTGCCGGATGATGCCGCCTTCTTCCTGGCGCAGAAAATTCGCTCCAACGTGCGTGAACTCGAAGGTGCGCTCAAGCGTGTTATTGCCAACGCGCATTTTACCGGCAGCGTTATCAGTACGCCCTTCATTAAAGAGTCGCTGAAAGACCTGCTGGCTTTGCAGGACAAACAAGTTAGTATTGATAATATTCAGCGGGTTGTAGCCGATTACTACAAGATTAAAATGTCCGATCTGCTTTCCAAGCGCCGCAGCCGGTCTATTGCCCGGCCCCGGCAGGTCGCGATGAGTTTGTCGAAAGAGCTGACTAACCACAGTCTGCCCGAAATCGGCAATGCGTTTGGGGGTCGTGATCATACTACCGTGTTGCATGCCTGTCGCAAGATCAAGGAGCTGCGGGAAATTGATACGGACATCAGAGAAGATTATCAGAACCTGCTGCGTCATCTGACGGCGTAGTTATCGGATCGGAACAAGGTAGATCGCCATGAGATTCGTCATATCGCGCGAAGCGTTAATCAAACCCCTGCAGCTGGTCGCCGGTGTCGTCGAACGTCGTCAGACCTTGCCGGTGCTGTCCAACATTCTGCTGGTAGCCGAAGGTGACCAGCTGTCCATGACCGGGACCGACCTAGAAGTCGAGCTTGTGGGTCGTGTGACGCTGGATGAGCCGGCCGAGGCGGGCTCCATTACTGTGCCTGCGCGCAAACTGATGGACATCTGCAAGTCGCTGCCGGACGATGCTCGCATCGAGCTGGCCCTGAGCGGCCAGAAGATGGTGATCAAGGCCGGGCGCAGCCGCTTCAGTCTGTCGACACTGCCGGCGGCCGAGTTCCCCAATGTGGAAGACAGCCCCCAGGCGCTGGATCTGAATCTGACCCAGGGGCACCTGCGCCACCTGATCGATCAGACCGGCTTCTCCATGGCGCAGCAGGATGTACGCTACTACCTCAACGGTATGTTGCTGGAAGTCGCCAACGGCCAGCTGCGTGCGGTGTCTACCGACGGGCACCGTCTGGCGACCTGTGTTGCTGAGGTTGTGGCCGATAGCGACAGCAGCCATCAGATCATAGTGCCGCGCAAGGGTATCCTTGAGCTGGCGCGTCTGCTGCAAAGCGGTGAAGACGGTGTGCGCCTGCTGATTGGTGCCAACCATATTCGTGCTCATGTGGGTGACTTTATCTTCACCTCCAAGCTGGTTGACGGCAAGTTCCCGGATTATCAACGCGTTATCCCGCGCAATGGTAACAAGTACATGCTCGGTGACCGTCAGGTGCTGCGTCAGGTGCTGAGCCGTATCGCCATACTGTCGAACGAGAAGTACCGCGGTGTGCGTCTGCTGCTGACCAGCGGTTTCCTGCAGGTCATGGCCAATAACCCGGAACAGGAAGAAGCCGAAGAAACCGTGGCGGTGGACTACGATGGCGAGTCGCTGGAGATCGGTTTCAACGTCAACTATCTGCTCGACAGCCTGTCGATTCTGAATTCGGAAACGGTGCGCTTCACTCTGTCCGATGCCAACAGCAGTGCGCTGATTGAAGGTGTCGACGAAGCTGACAGCCTCTATGTCGTGATGCCGATGCGCATGTGATCAGTCTTCACCGCAGGGCCGGGTTGAGAGACTCGGCCGTTCCTTTATGCCGATAAAAAGCCTTCATGTTCAGCACGTTCGCAATCTGTCGGATGTGCGAATCACGCCGTCGCCGCGGATCAATATTATCAGTGGCGACAATGGCAGTGGCAAAACCAGCCTGCTGGAAGCCCTGCACTTTCTGGGCATGACCCGTTCCTTTCGTACCAGCCAGTTCCGCCATCTGCTGCAAAGCGGCGCCGACAACTGCCTGGTGTTCGCCCAGATTGATCCTGCTGGCAAGGGTGAACAGCACCCCCTTGGCGTGGAACGGCGCCCCGACGGTGATGTGCGCATTCGCCACGCCGGCCAGACGCTCGGCCTGTCGGAGCTGGCCCAGCTATTACCGCTGCAGGTTATAGACTCCGATACCTTCCAATTGCTCGAGGGCAGCCCCGGTGTGCGGCGCCAGTTTATCGACTGGGGCGTGTTTCATGCCGACCCGAGTTTTATCCAGCTGTGGCGCGGCTTCAGGCGCATATTGAAACAGCGAAACTCACTGCTTAAATGTGGTAAAATCGACCCTCGGCTGCGGCGTGTGTGGGACAGAGAATTTGTCACCTATGCCGAGCGGATGACGGCGTTGCGCGCACGCTATATCGAACTGCTAAAACCTGATTTTGAAACCACTCTCAGTCGTTTGCTGGGGGGCGTACCGGTAGAGCTTAAATTCAGCCAGGGCTGGGATCGAAAAACCCCGCTGGATGAATTGCTCGAAGAAGGTTTTGCGCGCGATCTGAAGCAGGGTTTTACCGGCAGCGGCCCGCAGCGGGCTGATTTGCGGGTACGTACGGATGGACAAAGTGCCGCTGAGCGATTGTCTCGCGGTCAGAAAAAACTGGTGGTCAGCGCGTTGAAACTGGCCCAGGGTGCCCTGTTCTATCGTTTGAATAACCGCCCCTGTATTTACCTGATCGACGATTTGCCGTCGGAACTGGATGAACAGCATTGCCGCTTGTTTTGCCAGTTCCTGGAGGAAACCTCCAATCAGTGTTTTATCACCTGTGTTGATCCCGGAGCCCTTGGCGGTTTCTGGTTACCCCAGACGGATGTCAGCCGTTTTCGGGTTGAGGCAGGGATGCTGACACAAATTGATTAAGCGCCTCGCCCGGCCCTTTTCTGGCGCCGGGCCGGGACTGTGATGCCTTATGGGCGCGCGCAGAATTTTCCGCCCGATTAAGTGGGCGACGTTAGGCAGGTCGGGACGGTCTGCCTGATTGCCAGGTTAACAGGAGATAATTGATGAGCGACGAAAACCAGAGCTATAACTCCTCGAGCATCAAGGTCCTCAAGGGTCTTGATGCCGTGCGCAAGCGCCCTGGCATGTATATCGGTGATACCGACGACGGTACCGGTCTGCATCACATGGTGTTCGAGCTGGTCGACAACTCGATCGACGAAGCCCTTGCCGGTCACTGCTCCGAGATTAGGGTGGTTATACACCCGGATGAAAGCGTCAGCGTTGGCGATAACGGTCGTGGCATTCCGACCGAGCTGCACGAGGAAGAAGGCGTATCGGCGGCCGAGGTCATCATGACGGTGCTGCACGCCGGCGGCAAGTTCGATGACAACAGCTACAAGGTATCCGGCGGCCTGCACGGCGTGGGTGTCTCGGTGGTGAACGCGCTCTCCAGCGAACTCAAGCTCACCATCCGCCGCGCCGGTGAAGTGTTCGAGCAGATCTACCGTCATGGTGTACCCGATGAGCCGCTCAAGGTCGTGGGTGAGACCAGTAATACCGGTACCAGCGTGCGTTTCAAGCCCTCGCCGGAGACCTTCACCCATATCCTGTTCCAGTACGACATTCTGGCCAAGCGTCTGCGCGAGCTGTCGTTCCTGAACTCAGGCGTGCGCATCGTCTTGCGTGACGAGCGCAGCGCCCGTGAAGATATTTACGAATACGACGGCGGTCTGGGAGCCTTTGTTGCTTATCTGAACCAGAACAAGAGCGCGGTCAACAAGGTGTTCCACTTCAACTCCATGCACGAAAACGGCGTGGGCGTGGAAGTGGCACTGCAGTGGAATGATACCTTCCAGGAAAACATCTACTGCTTTACCAACAACATTCCCCAGCGCGACGGCGGCACCCATCTGTCGGGTTTCCGTACCGCCCTGACCCGCTGCCTGAATACCTACATTGAAGCTGAAGGCCTCAACAAGGGCAGCAAGGTCGCCACCACCGGTGACGATAGCCGCGAAGGCCTGACGGCCATCGTATCGGTGAAAGTGCCGGACCCCAAATTCTCGTCCCAGACCAAGGACAAGCTGGTCTCCTCCGAGGTCAAGACCTCGGTTGAGCAGATGATGGGGCAGGAATTCAGCGCCTACCTGCAGGAAAGCCCGCAGGAAGCCAAGCTGATCGTCGCCAAGATGATAGACGCAGCCCGCGCCCGTGAAGCGGCGCGCAAGGCCCGTGACATGACCCGCCGCAAGGGTGTGCTGGATATCGCCGGTCTGCCGGGCAAGCTGGCGGATTGCCAGCAGAAGGATCCTGCGCTGTCTGAACTCTACCTGGTGGAGGGTGATTCCGCTGGCGGTTCCGCCAAGCAGGGCCGTGATCGCCGCAACCAGGCGATTCTGCCCCTCAAGGGCAAGATCCTTAACGTCGAAAAGGCCCGCTTCGACAAGATGCTGTCGTCGGTTGAAGTCGGCACCCTGATCACGGCCCTGGGCTGTGGTATCGGTCGCGAGGAGTTCAACCCGGACAAGCTGCGTTACCACCACATCATTATCATGACCGACGCCGACGTCGACGGTTCGCACATCCGTACCCTGCTGCTGACCTTCTTCTTCCGGCAGATGCCGATCCTGTTTGAGCGCGGCCATATCTATATCGCCCAGCCGCCGCTGTACAAGATCAAGAAAGGCAAGCAGGAACAGTACCTCAAGGACGACGATGCGCTGGACAACTACCTGCTGCAGGGTGCGCTCGATGGCACCAGCTTCCATGTCAACGAAGATGCACCCCCGCTGAGCGGCGCCTCGCTCGAAGCCCTGGTGAACGAGTACCGCACCGTCGACAAGCTGATCAATCGTCTGGGCATGCTCTATCCGACCCAGCTGCTCAAGCAGATGCTCTATATGCCGAGCCTGAGCAAGGACCAGCTGAAGGATCGCGAAGCCGTGCTGCAGTGGACGCAACTGCTGTGTGAAAAGCTGTCGGTACAGGCGGTGGGCAATGAGCGCTTCCTGGCGGAGATCATCGAAGACCGCGAACACAGCCAGTTCCTGCCGGAAGTGAATCACCTGCTGCATGGGGTGGAAAACTACTACCGCTTTGGCGACGACTTCTTCGGTTCCCGTGATTATCTGGCGATCACCACCCTGGGCGACAAGCTCGGCTCCCTGCTGGAAGAGGGTGCCTATATCAAGCGTGGCGAACGGGTGCGCCCGGTGACCCACTTCGAGGAAGCCCTCAACTGGCTGCTTGATCAGTCGCGCCGTGGTCACTACATCCAGCGCTACAAGGGTCTGGGCGAGATGAACCCGAGCCAGCTGTGGGAAACCACCATGGATCCGGAGTCGCGCCGCATGCTGCAGGTGACCGTCGACGATGCCATCGCCGCCGATCAGCTGTTCACCACTCTGATGGGCGACGATGTCGAGCCGCGCCGCGCCTTTATCGAGGCTAATGCTCTGCGGGTGTCCAACCTCGACGTCTGATGCCAGGTGTCGGATCTCACTGGGTGTGATCCGACGACTTGTAAAAATGCTCCTGTGTTCCACTCTGGTGTGAACACAGGAGCATTTTTTTTGCATCTCGATTGGCGTCGAGGCACGACGACCAGCACACAAGGTTGGTCGTTCAAAGGTGTACCACCACGTATAGATGAACAGCAATATCAGCCAACGTAGGTCGGGTTAGCCCGCAGGGCGTAACCCGACATGACAGGGCTCGGTGATTTTCGACTTTTTTCTTGTCACTTTCTTTGCTCGCGCGAAAGAAAGTAACCAAAGAAAGCGCGCCCCAATGAAGCCTTTTCGCTGCGCTCTGAAGCCATTGTACGGACACCGCTAACGCACATCCCTGTGCCGCATCTGCCGCTCGGCATCCCTGCCTCGCCCCTGACGGGCCTTATCGAAAAATACTCCTAGTGCTCGTCAGGTTATGGACATGGATGTCCTGTATGCAGGCAATGCAGGAGCAATTGCCTGCCCTAACGGGACAAGGGTGCCAGCATCAGCCATAAGGTGTGTACTGACCACCATGGATGCTGTAAACGCAGGAGCGGTTTACCGTAGAGCGGAGCAAACTGCACCGTTTTAACTCTACGTAGGCTAACGGTATGGATCGGACATTGATGAGTTGGGAAATAGGTATACTGTCCCCGGAATTCTCCAGGTCTGGCGCCAGGCGTTGACTTGCTCGGGGTACAACCCCTTGCGGCGGCAGTATTCGCTCAGCTCGATCTCCGACAGCGACAGGGCGGCGTTTTCCAGCACCACAGCGAACTTGACTTCGGCGGGCCAGTCATCGGGCAACTTCTTGTCTCCTGGCACGACGGCTCCTTCTGCCTTGACTTGTTTGCGCCAAGCATACAGGGTCTCGTCGCTAATGCCTTCTTGGCGGGCCACCTCGGCCACGGAGAGGTTCTGTGGCGGCAGCAGCTCCCGCACCGGGCGGATCTCGACGCTGCCGTAGCGGGCCGGGGGGATTTTTTCCGCCAGCCGGGCCGCTTCGTTCAGGTCTCTGGCGTCCAGCTTGTAGAAACCGGCCAGCTGCTCCTTGGTTTCGGCGAAGGGGCCATCGGTGGTGATGGCCCTGCCGTCGCGCACGCGCAAGGTGGTGGCTCTGTCGGTGGCGCTGCAATCCTCATACAATGCCGAGCACTGATAATAGTTCGTGGTACCCCTCGGAACGAGATTGCGTGAATGCTTCCCACAGGCCCTGTTCCTTGTTGCACTGCTGGTATTGCGCGTTGCCGCCAAGTTGGAACCTGAATTCCTTCAGAGACGAGACCGATGCTGGCAACGCTTGGGAGCAGGCTTACTGGCCGACCCCTTCAATGCACTGAGCAATCTGGCGTTCTTTGAGGTCACCAGTTGCCGGCTGCGCTTTTGGCGCGTGCGTCATCCCGTCAGACAGGCTTCGCCGCGGAGCGCGGCTCCTGCGGCTCCTGCGGCTGCGACGCATGGACAGTCGTGCAGCCGTGGGGTAACCAGCCCTGTGTGTAACTTTTGTTATGCACAGCTATCAAACTATGCACAATATCTGTTGGCAGATCTGTGCGCAAGCTTGTAGCAAGTACCTTGCAGTTGCGTATAGGCCCCGTGATTACTGGCTTTATTGAAACTGGTCAATCGAGCAGCCTGGGTGGTTGCAAAGGGCTGGCGGTAACGCAAACGAGCGGGCGATATCGAACTATCCCCAGTTTATGCACAGCGATGTTCACACTGTAAAAGGACGACGGCTAGCGCCCGGGCCAACAGTTATCCACTGAGTTTCAACGGCACGTTGCGGGAAGCAGCAAGGCGTCGCCTCAAACCGCCCAGGTCGTCGGCTGCCCAACGGTGACGGCTTCAAGAGTCTTCAATTCGAAATTCTGGTGAACGAATACCGCACCGTCCCCCCGTCGACAAGCTGATCAATCGCCTGGCAATATTGTATCCACCTCCTATGCATCAAGCAGATACCCGATATTCTGGTGTTGCGCAAGGCGTAGCTGAAGGATCGCGAAGCCGCACAGCAGTGGGTGTAACTCCTGTGCGAGCGCTTTTAAGCGAGATCGTTGAAGACCGCGAACACAGCCAGTAGGGCCGGATGAGCGCACCAGCCAGGCTTGAATCAGGCGCTCTTGCGCAGCCCGACGTTGCTGTGTGCAAAAGACACAAAGCCTGGCAGGGCTTCTATGCGTGCCAGCCAGCGATTGATATTGCCATAGGGTGTCAGCTCAACATTGCCCTCAGGTGCACTGGCGATATAGCTGTAAAGCGCAACGTCCGCGATGGTGATGTTGTTACCGGTGATGAATCGGTTGTCGTGTAGCTCTTGGTCAATAATCTTTAGCACCGCATGGGCGCGCGCGATGACTTCATCGGCATGCAGTTTGGCGCCGAAAAGCGTGATCAGGCGAGCGGCAGCCGGGCCGAACGCGATCTGGCCTGCCGCAATGGAGAGCCAACGCTGCACCTGGGCGGCGCCTGCCGGGTCTTCGGGGAGCCAGTCGGCTTTGTCGAACTTCTTCGCCAGGTAAACCAGGATCGCGTTTGAATCGGCGACGATAGTGTCACCGTCCTCTAGCATGGGCACCTGGCCGAACTTGTTCTTGTGCCGATACTCCGGTGTTTTATGCTCACCGGCGACGAGGTCGACGAAGACAAGTTCGACATCAACGCCAATCAGGGACGCAAACAGGCGCGCTCTGTGGGCGTGACCCGAAAGCGGGAAATCATGAATCTTGATAGCCATGGCCGTAGTTCCTGTTTAGGTAAATTCAGATCGCCCGTTTTGGAGCGTTCTTAAAGCCTAAATAGTTTCTCTCACCGATAGAATCATCAGGTTACGTAATTAATTATTCCTGAATTTGGAATTGCTTGCGCTGCTAAAGACGGCAGCATGCACAGCAACGCCGCCTGCGAGATGGCGCTGCTAATTCCATTGCATCCTGATATGCAGGCTAAGAAGCAGGTCGTCGACTCAGTCCCTGGCCGGCTCCAGTACCGCCAGCAGACCGGCGAGACTGGCTTCCAGAGTGCTCAGGTCGGCGGCACTTAGCGGCGCCAGTATGCGGTGCTCGTTGTCCACATGGGCTTCTACTGCGTGATCAATCAATTCGAGCCCGGCCGGCGTTAGCCGCACCAGCTTGCTGCGGGCATCGTCCGGATTGGCGACCCGCTCTACCCAGCCGCTGGCTTCCAGGCGCTGCATGCGGTGAGTCATGGTGCCGGAGGTGACCATCAGGGTGGAGAACAGTGCTGTGGGGGCCAGGCAATGGGGCGCGCCTGCGCGGCGCAGGGTCGCCAGTACATCAAACTCCCAGATCGTCAGGCCAAAGGCCGAGAAGGCTTCATCCAGCCTGCGTTGCATCAGTGCAGAGCAACGTTTCAGGCGGCCGATGGTCGCCATGGGGCTTACATCCAGGTCTGGCCGCTCACGTCGCCATTGGGCCAGGATGGCGTCTACTGCATCGGGCTGTCGTTCTGTATTCATGCTGCGCTTCCCCAAGTGCCGTTTCCATAGCCTGGCTTCTGCTACGGAAGTTATCTTGATATCAAGATAAATCTGTGCGAGACTCGTTTTTTATCTTGAGTTGAAGATAATATCATGCGCAATCGCACACAACATCCCGTCTGGGTCGATGTACTGATTACCGCTCTGGCGCCAGCCATCTGGGGTTCTACCTATATAGTGACTACCGAACTGCTGCCGCCGGACCGGCCTTTTACCGCGGCGGTGCTGCGCACGCTTCCCGCCGGCATAGTGCTGGTGCTGCTGGGGCGTCACCTGTTGCGCCGGCCTGAGTGGGGGCGCCTGGTTATATTGGCCGCACTCAATATTGGCGTTTTTCAGGCGTTACTCTTTGTCGCCGCCTACCGTTTGCCCGGTGGTCTGGCAGCCGTTGTGGGAGCCATTCAGCCGCTATTGGTTATGGGCCTGGCCTGGTCTGTCGACAGGCGCCAGCCGGCCTGGCTGGCGGTCGTGGCAAGCCTGATCGGTGTGGCGGGCATGGCTGCGCTGCTGCTGGCGCCAGGTGCCCACTGGGATCTTGTCGGTATAGCGGCGGCACTGGTGGGGGCGGCCTGCATGGCCGGTGGCACCTTTCTAACGCGGCGCTGGCGGCCCGATGTTCCGCTGCTGGCCTTTACCGGTTGGCAGCTGTTGGTGGGTGGGCTGATGCTGCTGCCGGTGGCCTGGCTTGTTGATCCGCCGCTGCCGCCGCTGAGTACCAGCGCGGTGTTGGGCTATGTTTATCTGTCGCTGTTTGGCGCCCTGCTGGCCTATGTGCTCTGGTTTCGCGGTATTGCCCGGCTGTCGCCGGTGGCGGTGTCCTCGCTGGGATTGCTGAGCCCGCTGACGGCCGTGGTGCTGGGCTGGGCGCTGCTTGGCCAGGCCATGACTGGCGTTGCGCTCTTCGGCTTCGTGGCAGTGCTCGGCAGTATTCTCGCTGTGCAGTGGGCATCCAGCTCAGGCCCTGTGCCTGTGGTTTCGCCCCTAGTGGGCTGCCCGGCTGAGGTTCCTGCTCAATCAACTAAATGAGGCATTCCTTATGACTAATCCAATCAAGCTGCTTATTGAGTCCCGTGCGTCCACGGGGCGTTTTGATCCCGCCCGGGGGCTGTCGGAGCATGAGGTGAGCGAGCTGGTGAGGCTGGCGACTCGGGCGCCTTCTGCCTTTAACGTGCAGAACTGGAAGTTCGTTGCCGTGCGTAGCCTGGAGGCGAAGGCGCGGCTTAAGGCTGCGGCGTTTAACCAGCCACAGGTCGAGGATGCGGCAGTTACCTTTATTGTCTGCGGAACGCTTGGCGCCCACCTGGATATGCCCCGGGTACTGCAGCCGTCCGTTGATGCCGGCATAGTGCCCCAGGCGGTGGCTGATGGGTGGGTCGCGATGGCCGCAGCATCGCACCGGGATAATCCGCAGCTGCAGCGTGACGAAGCATTTCGCTCCGCGTCTTTGGCCGCCATGACGCTGATGCTGGCGGCCGAGGGTATGGGGTTCTCTACTGGTGCCATGAGTGGCTTTGACACCGATGCAGTGACGGCGGCTTTTGGCCTTGATGCCAGTGAAGTACCGGTGATGCTGGTGACGGCAGGCTACGGACTGGCGAATAACTGGCCGCAGAAGCCGCGTCGCCCCCTGCACGAGGTGATGACATTCGCCTGAGTCCCTGTTGCCGCCCCCAGTGCATTAGTTTGGTTAATAGGGCTGCAATTTTTCGAATCCGCTTCAAAATGGCGACGTCGGGCTATGCTTGAGGCAGGCGGCGTGCTTGGGTACTGAGCTTTTTTGTTCGATAAGTAATTGTTAGTTAAGAATAAAAATAAAAAATCTGGTCAAGCTGCGCTAGCTTTTCTCGCCCGCAGGCACTGCTGCCTGGCGGCAAGCCCAGGGAGGCTGGTGAATTTCATGATTGCGATGTTCCGGGTCGTTAATATATATAGGTATATACATATGTGGCGCTGACTTGATCAGTACTGACCTAACCCGAACGCAGGAATGAGCGATGTATACACTGACTATCCAGCCCGGCCAGATGACACTGGCGCAATTGCGCGCCGTGGCACAGGCGCCCGTTGAGCTGATGCTGCAGCCTTCCAGCCACGCTGCCATCAAGGCCAGCGCCGATGCCGTGTCCCGAGCCATTGCGCAGGGACGTGTGGTCTACGGTATCAATACCGGCTTTGGCCTGCTGGCCAATACCCGTATCGCACCTGAAGATCTCGAGCTGCTGCAACGCAGTATTGTGTTGTCCCATGCCGCCGGCATTGGTGCCCTGATGAGTGAAGCCACTGTGCGCCTGATGATGACGCTGAAGATCAACTCGCTGGCCCGGGGCTATTCCGGTATCCGGCTGGAAGTGATTGAGGCGCTGATCCAGCTGGTCAACGCCCAGGTGTATCCCTGTGTGCCACAAAAGGGTTCGGTGGGTGCGTCCGGGGATCTGGCACCGCTGGCCCACATGAGTACGGTGCTGCTGGGTGAAGGCGAAGTGCTCTATCGCGGCGAGCGCATGTCCGGTGCTGAAGGCCTGCGCATTGCCGGCCTCGAGCCTGTTACCCTGGCGCCCAAGGAGGGTCTTGCACTGCTCAATGGCACTCAGGCGTCAACCGCCTTTGCCCTTGAAGGCCTGTTCGCCGCCGAGGATCTGTTCGCTGCAGGCATAGTGGCCGGTGCGTCCTCGGTTGAGGCAGCGCTGGGCAGTCGCCGTCCCTTTGATGCCCGCGTACATGAAGTGCGGGGCCAGCTGGGCCAGATTGAAGCGGCGCGCGCCTATCGGCATTTGCTGGGTGAGGCATCACAGCTGGGTGATTCCCACCAGGGGTGTGAAAAGGTGCAAGACCCCTATTCCCTGCGCTGTCAGCCCCAGGTGATGGGCGCCTGTCTGCAACAGATCCGTCAGGCGGCCGAGGTGCTGCTGGTGGAATCGAATGCCGTATCGGATAACCCGCTGGTGTTTACCGAGACCGACGAGTTTATCTCCGCCGGCAACTTCCACGCTGAGCCGGTCGCCATGGCGGCCGATAATCTGGCGCTGGCACTGGCCGAAATAGGCTCACTGTCGGAGCGGCGCATGGCGCTGCTGATCGACTCCAGCCTGAGTAAACTGCCACCCTTCCTGGTGGACAATGGCGGCGTCAATTCCGGCTTCATGATCGCCCAGGTCACCGGTGCCGCCCTGGCCTCGGAGAACAAGTCACTGGCACACCCTGCCAGCGTCGACAGCCTGCCGACGTCTGCCAATCAGGAAGACCATGTTTCCATGGCAACCTTTGCGGCACGGCGGTTGCGCTACATGGCCGAAAACACCTCTGGCATTCTGGCGGTGGAATATCTCGCGGCCTGTCAGGGGCTGGATTTCCGGGCGCCGCTCAAGGCCGCCGAGCTGATTGAAGCGGCCAAAGCAGAGCTGCGTGCCCTGGTCCCTTTCTATGACAAGGATCGCTACTTTGCACCCGACATAGAAAATGCACAGCAGCTGATCCGCAGCGGCAGCCTGAACGCCTACATGCCGCCGGGGCTGTTGCCGAGCGTCTGATTGGCGGGCGCTGCTATTAACCCGACGGACAAATAGGTTCCCTTCCTGTTTGTCCGTCACGCCATAAAAAGGAGCGCAAGTGCGTGGACTTGCTGGTTTTTATGGCGTTCGCATTGGCCTGCGGCCAATGATGAAGCATCCCTGCTTCAGGTATTAACCGGCTGGGCTAATACCTTCGATTTTTACTGTTTCAGGCATTGCATGGGGTGCGCTGTCCCGGCATTCTTGCGCGCTTTGAACAGGTGCCGGTCGGCACCTTTCTGATCAGGCGCAATCCGCTGCAGAGGCATCCCATGTTCTTTTACCAAACACCCGTGACACCATAACAATAATGAGGACTCTATCTTGAACCATGAGCTTTCCTGCGCCGCGGCATCCGACCGGGGCGTATCACGGCTGGTCGTCGGACTCTTTGCAACGATTGCGGCCTTTCTGGTGTACCGCACAATTGACCCTGTCGGCTTTGGCATGAACGCTGTTCTGGTCAGTGTGCTGTCGATGTTGCTGCTGAGCCTGGCGCGCATCAATGTGGTGATCTCCCTGATTACGGCATCCCTGCTGGGGGGCGTTATCGGTGGCCTGTCGATCGAGCAGACGGTGAGTTCTTTCAATGGCGGCCTTGGCGGTGGTGCCCAGATTGCATTGAGCTATGCCCTGCTCGGCGCATTCGCGGTGGCCATCTCCAAATCGGGCATTCCCCATATGCTGGCCCAGAGCATTGCGACCCTGCTTGGTCAGAGTGGTAGCGCGCGGCGTATTGGCCAGATCCGTTACGGCCTGATCGGCGTCATCATGCTGGTGTCGGTTTCGTCGCAGAACCTTATCCCGATCCATATCGCCTTTATTCCGCTGCTGATCCCGCCACTGCTTTTCGTTATGTCGCGGCTGCGCATGGACAGGCGTCTGGTGGCCTGTGTGCTGACCTTTGGCCTGGTCACGCCCTATATGCTGTTGCCGGTTGGGTTTGGCTCGATCTTTCTCAACGATATCCTGCTGGCCAACATCAGCAAGAGCGGCCTGGATGTCTCCGGCATAGACCCGTTCAGAGCGATGCTGATTCCGGCTCTTGGCATGATTGCCGGTCTGCTGATTGCGGTCTTTATCAGCTACCGCGGCAAACGCGATTATGACGAGGCGCTGATTGCCCGGGTTGAAAGTCGCGCCGTGACCTATTGTGGCCGCACCCTGCTGGTGGCGCTGGGCGCAATTTTGGGAGCCTTTGTTGTTCAGCTCTGGACCGACTCGATGATACTCGGCGGCCTGATCGGCTTTTTGATTTTCTCGCTCTCGGGTGTCTTGAAATGGAGCGAAGGTGACGATGCCTTTACCGAGGGCATGAAGATGCTGGCCATGGTGGGCTTTATCATGATCGCTGCCAGCGGCTTTGCTCAGGTGCTGCGCGACACCGGCCATATCGCTTCCCTGGTGAGTGCCTCTGCCGCTCTGGTGGGTGACCACCCTGGGCTGGCGGCGCTGGCGATGCTGCTGGTCGGGCTGGTGATTACACTGGGAATTGGCTCGTCATTCTCGACCATCCCGATTATTGCCGCTATCTATGTGCCCCTGGCGATGGAGCTGGGTTTCTCTGCCATGGCCATCGTTGCGCTGGTGGGGACGGCGGCGGCGCTGGGTGATGCGGGTTCGCCGGCATCGGATTCGACGCTAGGCCCAACGGCCGGATTGAATGTGGATGGTCAGCATAACCACATCTGGGACACGGTAGTGCCCACCTTCCTGCACTACAACCTGCCCTTGCTGCTGTTCGGATGGGCTGCTGCCAGCATCCTCTAGTCTCAATGTCTTGTGCGTTTAGCCGCAGAAAGGGTCACCCCCCAGAACACCTGTATGGGTACTCGGGGGTGATCCTGTTATATCCAGAGTGTTTCACGTGAAACACTCTGCAGGCTCCGGTGCAGGGGTCAGGCAGAGGGAGTGCTCGGACGCAGTTTTTGCCACAGGCGCAGTACGGGAGTCAGCACCAGAACGGCGATGGCACCCGCCAGCACGCCGACGAGTGCGTTGATCAGAGGCTCAGTGATAAAGGCCCAGAATGCGCCAGCAGGCAGCGCTGCGGCCGCTTCAATAACCGGGTGCAGCATCTCGCCTGCGCCCGGTACTCCATGTAGCAGAATGCCGCCACCAACCAGAAACATGGCGGCCGTTCCAACGATCGACAGCGTCTTCATAAGGATCGGAGCAAAGCGCAGCAGTGCTGTTCCGAACCAGCGGCTCAGGCTGCGTGCCGGGTCTTCTCGGTGGCGTTGCAGCAGATGGAGGCCGGCGTCATCCAGCTTGACGATAGCGCCAACCAGGCTGTAGACCACTATGGTCATGCCAAAGGCGATCAGGCTGACGACGGCGACCTGGGTCATAAAGCTCGCTTCACTGACGATGCCCAGCGCAATAACGATGATCTCGGCGGACAACACGAAGTCGGTGCGGATCGCACCCTGGATCTTGGCTTTTTCATAGGCCACCAGGTCGACCTTGGGGTCACTCAGTGCCTTGATCTTTTCAAGGTGCTGACTGGCCTCCTCCTCCTTGCTATGCAAAAAGCCGTGGGCAATTTTTTCAAAGCCTTCGAAACACAGATAGGTACCGCCGATCATCAGCATGGGGATGATGAGCCAGGGCGCGATAACGCTGATAAGCAGAGCGCCCGGCACCAGGATCAGCTTGTTCTTGAACGAGCCTTTGGCCACAGCCCAGACCACCGGCAGCTCACGTTCCGCCCGTACGCCTGTCACCTGCTCTGCATTGAGGGCGAGGTCATCGCCCAGTACACCGGCGGTTTTTTTTGCCGCCACCTTGGACAGAATGGTGATGTCATCCAGTACGGTGGCGATATCGTCTAGCAAGGCAAGAAGGCTGGTGCCGGCCATAATCTGAGTGTTCCTGTGGGTGAATTCCTGAAGCCTGGCAAGGGTCGCAGCTGCACGACGAGATCCCGTTTGGCTCATCCAAGCTTATACCATTAAGTGCATGACGACTGCGGCTATAGCTACAACCGCAGCCCGATCTATTGTCAGGTGCCGCCGTCTTTGCTGTTGTCGGCAGCAGTGGCCTTGATGTGCCTGTCGATGGTGTCCCTGAAGGCGGTGATGCTGGGCAGCGTTGAGTCCTTGCGCCAGATCAGCCAGGTGGTCGCCAGGCTGATGTCGGCTCCGGGATCTTCGGTGGCCAGCTCGCTGAACTGAGGATGCAGCGCCAGTACCGCCCGGGGCACGAGCGCGATGCCCATGCCGGCCAGTACACAGGCAAGCATGGTGTGATGGCTGGGTATTTCGATGGTTCTGTCGGGCCTGCGGTTGTCGCCATCGAGCCAACGCTGAATCCGGTTGCGGTATGAGCAGCTCTGGGTAAAGGTCACAACCGACAGCGGCTCAGGCAGTTCGGCCGCTCCGCAGCTGTGGCTGAGTGCGGCAGGCTTGACGATCAGCAGCTGTTCCTCAAAACAGGGGTGCATGCAGAGGCGATCATCCGGCACCGGGTCGGCTGCCAGTGCAACATCCAGTTCCCCTTGCAGCACCAAGTCTACCAGTGTGCCTGAGGCGCCGGTTCTGAGCTCGATATCAACCAGGGAAAACTCGCGGTGGTAGGCGCTCAGTATGGGCGGCAGGTGGGCGGCCGAGGTGCTTTCCATTGAGCCGATACGCAGGGTGCCGCCGGGTTCTGGGTCGGTCAGGTCGTCTATGGCCTGCTGTCTGAGCCGCAGCATCTGCTCGGCGTAGACCAGCAGGCGTTTACCGGCCGGCGTAATTTTGAGACGGTTTTTCTCCCGCAGAAACAACGGTTGCTGCAGCGCCTGTTCCAGTTTCTGGATGCGCGCCGTCACATTGGAAGGCACCCGGTGGAGCTGTTCCGCAGCCCTGGAGATACCACCGCTGTCGACAACAGCCTTGAAGACCTGCAGGTCTGAAATATCCATCATCGGCGGACTTTCCTTCTGTTGTCATTAAATATGACCGTAGCGTTCTTTATTATTCAGTATTTGTGAAAGTTATCAAGGCGTAGACTCAGTTCTATTGAATACGGGCGACAGGGGTTTAAGGCGATGGAGAATAGCATAGGCAGTACCAACAGCAGCGCTGGAACCACTCGGGGGCTGCTCTATGCGCTGGGCGCCGTGCTGATCTGGAGTGGCTTTATTCTGGTGTCCAGGGCCGGTGCGCTGGCGTCGCTGGCGATGACTGACATGCTGGCTGTGCGCTTTGGCACGGCTCTGGTGCTGCTGGCGCCGCTGGTCTGGATAAAGCGCCGGGATCTGTTCAACCTGCGAATTCTGGTACTGGGGGCGATCGGTGGCCTGGGCTACGGCGCCTTCGTCTATGCCGGTTTTGAGCGGGCGCCGGCCACCCATGCTGCCCTGCTGTTGCCAGGGTTAATGCCGGTCATGATTGCCGTGATGGCATATCTGTTTGCGGCCGAGAGAAAGCCTGCCGTGGTCTGGCTGGGTATCGCTGTAAGCAGTCTGGGTATCGGGGTCTTGCTGCTCAATACCCTGCTGGAGTCGACGCGCTTCTGGTTGGGTGACCTGTGCTTTGTGCTGGCGTGCTTCTTCTGGGCTATCTATACGGTGCTGTTGCGGGCCTGGAGGGTGCCGGCCTGGACCGCAACGGTGGGTGTGGTAATGGTGTCGGGCGGGCTCTATCTGCCATTTTACCTTGGCCTGTTCTACCAGGGTTTCAGTGAGCAAAGCTGGGCGCTGATTATAGGCCAGGGCTTCTATCAGGGCGTGCTGGCGACCATAGTGCAGATGCTGCTGTATGTGCGTGCCGTGCAATTGCTCGGTGCCACCCGTATGGGAGCATTGATGGCGCTGGTGCCGGTGCTGGCGGGCGGGCTCGCCGTGCCGCTGTTCGGGGAAGTGCTGTCGCCGATACTGATGCTCAGTATTGGGCTGGTGATACTGGGGTCGGTGGTTGGCAATCTGCCACAGAGCTGGGTGACCTTGCCATGGTTGTGCCGGCTGCCAAGGTCTGGCGCCCATACTTGATAAGTTTCAGGCAAGCAGCCTCCGCCGTTTCGTCCAGTCGAAACCTTGGATTGCGGGTGTATAAAGTGGGCAAGCGGTGACTGAAGGTGATCAGGCGCAGATGTTCCACGTGGAACCTTTGTGCTGGCTGAGGTGTTTTTTTCAGCGCTCGGTACTCAAGACCCTGCACTCCAGCTCCCAAGTAAGCGCCTCAAAAAGAAAAACCCGCCGAATGGCGGGTTTTGTCTGACCGGTACAGCCGCCGTATTTAGCTGCCGATGACCGAGATATCAGCGACGCCCAGGAAGAGTCCGCGCAGCTGCGCCAGCAATGCCAGACGATTGTTGCGCACGGCTTCGTCGTCGGCGTTGACCATCACCTCTTCGAAGAAGCGATCGACAACCCCGCGCAGATCAGCCAGCTGCTCCAGCGCTGTCTGATAATCACCGCTGTCGAAGGCCGGCTGCAGTTCTAGCTGCATGGCCTGCACGCGGGAGAACAGCTCCTTCTCGGCGGCTTCCTGCAGCAGGGATTCGGAGACAGCGGCGTTACCCTGTGACTCCTGCTTGCTGAGGATGTTGCTGACGCGCTTGTTGCCCGCAGCCAGCGCATCGGCTTCGGGCAGTGTGCGGAAGTGGGCAACGGCACGTACGCGGCGATCGAAGTCCAGTGGGCGGGTCGGCCTGAGGGCGTGCACGGCCAGGAAGGTCTCAACCGCGATATCACGATCTTCGTACCAGGCACGCAGACGGTCCAGCATGAAGTCCAGTACTCGCTCCTCGAGCCCGTCACGGGCCGGCAGGCTGGCGTGGCCGTCGGCGGCAACCTTGAGCAGCTCGCTCAGATCCAGATCCAGTTCCTTCTCAACCATGATGCGCAATACGCCGACAGTGGCGCGGCGCAGGGCAAAGGGGTCTTTGGAGCCGGTTGGCGGCTGATTGATACCGAACAGACCCGTCAGGGTATCGAGTCGGTCGGCGATGGCCACAGCCGCACCTGTGAGGCTTTCGGGCAGTTCGTCGCCGGCGAACCTGGGCATGTACTGCTCGTTCTGCGCCAGGGCTACGTCCATCGGCTCACCGTCGTTGAGCGCATAGTGATAGCCCATAAGGCCCTGCAGTTCGGGGAACTCCAGCACCATTTCGGTTACCAGGTCGCACTTGGACAGCAGGGCTGCGCGCTCTGCCCACTCGGGGTTACTGCCGATACAGCTGGCGATAAAGCCTGCCAGATGGGCGACGCGTTTTGTCTTGGCATACAGGCTGCCGAGGTCCTTCTGGAAGACGATGGACTCGAGCTTGTCGCAACGCTCTGCCAGGGTGGTCTTCTTGTCATTCTCGAAGAAAAAGGCGGCATCGGCCAGGCGCGGTCGAATGACCTTTTCGTTGCCATGGATGATCTGCTGCGGATCTTTCGATTCGATGTTGGCCACGGTAATGAAGTACGGCATCAGCTGCCCTTTCGCGTCCAGCAGATGGAAGTACTTCTGGTTGTCCGCCATGCTCGAAATCAGCGCCTGGGACGGTACCGCCAGGAAGCGTTCCTCGAAGCGACCGGTCAGGGCTACGGGCCACTCGTTGAGGGCCGTGACTTCGTCCAGCAGCGCAGGGTCAATCACAACCTGGCCACCGATCCTGGCGGCTTCGCTCAGCAGCTGGCTGCGGATCAGTTCGCGGCGCTTGGCAAAGTCGGCGATAACGTAGCCCTGCTCCTGCAGTACCTGCTCGTAATCTGCCGGGGCTCTCAGCTCGATTTCCTGGTTGTAGTGGAAGCGATGACCACGGGTCGTGCGGCCAGCCTTGAGACCGATGATTTCGCAGTCCAGCACCTGGTCACCGAACAGCAGGGCAACCCATTTCACCGGGCGCACAAACTCGGTACGGGATGCACCCCAGCGCATGCGCTTGGGGATCGGCAGCTTGTCGAGCGCCTGCTGAATAATCGCCGGCAGCGCTTCGGTCAGTGGGGTTGCGGCGGATAGCTGGCGAAAGCACATCTTGCCGTCCATCTCGGTCAGCTGATCAACGCTGGTGCCGCACTTGCGGGCAAAGCCTTCCAGTGCCTTGCTGGGTGCGCCACTGGCGTCGAAGGCGATTCGGGCCGGCGGACCCTGCACGAAAAATTCGCTGGCCGGGACTTCGGTGCACAGCTGTTTGATCAGCAGCGCGAGGCGGCGCGGGGCGGCGAAGGAGCGAAAAACGGCGGGCTTGAGCAGCTCGGCGGCGCCCTGGCCCAGTACCGCTTCGATGCCCTTGCGGATTTCGCTTTCCAGCGCTTGGGAAAGTTTCAGCAGTGCCTTGGGGGGCAGCTCTTCGGTGCCCAGTTCAAACAGGAAATCTTGGGTCATCATTTCGACTCCTCGCAGGCGGCGAGTACTTCTGCACGAATATCAGGCGCTGCCAGAGGGAAGCCCAGCGCCTTGCGGGCGTTGAAATAGGCAGCGGCAACGCCACGGGCCAGGGTCCGCACACGCAGTATGTAGCGCTGACGTTCGGTAACGGACACCGCATGGCGGGCATCCAGCAGGTTGAACGTATGGGATGCCTTGAGTACCTGCTCGTAGGCTGGCAGCGGCAGCGGTGTTTCCAGCGCCAGCAGCTTGTTGCATTCGCGCTCGTGGAAATCGAAGTTGCCGAACAGGGTATCAACGTCGGCGTGTTCGAAGTTGTAGGTCGACTGCTCCACCTCGTTCTGGTGGTAGACGTCGCCGTAGGTCACGACGCTGCCGTCGGGATGACGCGCCCAGACCAGGTCGTAGACGCTGTCGACTTCCTGCAGGTACATGGCGATGCGCTCGAGACCGTAGGTGATCTCGCCGGTGACCGGATAGCACTCCAGGCCGCCGGCCTGCTGGAAGTAGGTGAACTGTGTCACTTCCATGCCGTTAAGCCAGACTTCCCAGCCCAGACCCCAGGCGCCGAGGGTGGGCGATTCCCAGTTGTCTTCGACAAAGCGCACGTCGTGCACATTGAGATCCAGACCCATGCGTTTCAGCGAGCCCAGGTACAGCTCCTGCAGGTTGTCCGGTGACGGCTTGATGACGACCTGGAACTGGTAGTAATGCTGCAGGCGGTTGGGGTTTTCGCCATAGCGGCCGTCAGTCGGACGGCGGCTGGGCTGAACGTAGGCGGAGCGCCATGACTCTGGGCCGATGGCACGCAGGAAGGTCGCCGGATGGAAGGTGCCGGCACCAACTTCCATATCCAGCGGCTGAATAATTACGCAGCCCTGCTCTGCCCAGTATTGCTGCAAAGCCAGGATCAAACCCTGGAAGGTGCTGACGTCTGAGGTCACCTTTTCGGTCACGGAGATCACCATCTTTAATAGTCGGTTGGCCAAAATTAGAGCGAAATTATACACGAAAAGCGCCGCGTCCGAGGCGCAGCGCCCTCTGAGTGATTGTGAAAATGCCGGGTTGCAGCCAAAACCGATGAACACTGTCGTCGGTGCCGCAGGCTGCGTGATATTCGATATACTGTGCGACTCTGGGAACAACGCTTGGGATGGGCATTGCATTGGACAAAGTAAGAGCTGTTTTAGCCATACTGGTGCTCGGCGTGCTGGCACTGCTGCCGCTTAAATGGGCCCAGTCTTTGGGCGCCTGGTTTGGTCGCCGGCAACTGAACAAGCCAAACAGCAAACTGGCCGGCAATACGCGGCGCAACATTGCACTGTGCTTTCCCGAGCTTGATGCCCCGGCGCAGGAAAAACTCATCGCTGCGAGCCTGGCCGAAACCGGTCGTTCCCTGGCCGAGATGGGCATGTCCTGGCTCTGGTCGCCGCAGCGCAGCCTGAAAAATATTCGTTCGGTTGAGGGCGAAGAGCTGATCATCGAGACCCTGGCCGCGGGCCGGGGCATCATCCTGATTGCACCTCACCTGGGGAACTGGGAAGTACTGAATCTGTACCTGTCCAAGCGCTATCCGTTTACGGCCATGTACAAGCCACCGCGCCTGAAACTGATGGATGATCTGGTCAAGCGCATGCGTGCGCGTCTGGGCACGCGCATGGCGCCGGCCAACGCCTCGGGTGTGCGCATGGTCATGAAGGCGCTCAAACGTACAGAGATGGTGGGTATCCTGCCGGATCAGGAGCCGGATGATCAGAGCGGAGTCTTTGCGCCCTTCTTCGGGGTCGATGCGCTTACCATGAAACTGCTGCCGCAGCTGGCACGGCAAACCAAGGCCAGGGTTATCTGTGGCTACGCCGAGCGGTTGCCCAAGGGTGAGGGGTTCAAGGTGTATTTTCGCGAAGCCGAGGCCGGGCTGGACAATCCGGACCTGGTGCAGGCCGCCGCTGCGATGAATCGCTCGGTAGAGGCCTGTGTGCGTGCCCTGCCCAGCCAGTATCAGTGGGAGTACCGTCGTTTCAGCAGTCGCCCTGCGGGGCAGCCCAAGCGGTACTGATAGGGGCGTAAGGGGGCGGCGTGCGCGGCTTCGAATCTGTTTTTATTGCACTTTGAACAACACAGGGGCCTTGCGGCCCCTGTGTTGTTTTAGCGGCGCCAGAAGATGGGGGTAAAGAGCACCAGCAGTGTGAAGACCTCAAGACGTCCGAGTAGCATGGCAAAGCACAGGATCCATTTGGCGGTGTCGTTGAGGCCGCCAAAATGCACCGAAACATCCCCCAGACCCGGGCCCAGGTTGTTCAGCGTGGCGCCCACCGCCGACCAGGCGGTGACCTGATCCAGTCCTGTGCCCAGTAGCGCCAGGAGCATCAGTACAAATACCAGCAGGTAGACTGAGAAAAATCCCCAGACAGCTTCCAGCACCCGGTCAGAGATGGGCCTGTTGCCCACCTTGACCGAGATGATTGCGCTGGGGTGTACCAGGCGCTGAATTTCGCGGTAACCCTGCTTGAGGATCAGCAGGATGCGGATAACCTTCATGCCGCCGCCGGTGGACGCCGCACAGCCGCCGACGAAGGCGGTAATGAAGAGCAGAAACGGCAGCATGACCGGCCAGTTGGCGAAGTCCGCGGTGGAGAAACCGGTGGTTGTGGCAATGGATACGACCATAAATACCGCCCGGCGCAGGGCTTCGTTAACGGCGTAGGTTTGCGTCAGCGCCAGTACCATAAAGGTGATCAGGGCGGTGCCGCCGAGCAGCGTCAGGTAGAAGCGAAACTCCGGATCCTGGAAGTAATGACGGATCGAGCGCTGGCGCCAGGCGAAAAAGTGCAGGCCGAAGTTGACCCCCGACAGGAGCATGAAAAAGATCGCGATGCCTTCGATCAGCGGGCTGTCGAAGTAGCCAATGCTGGCGTCATGGGTCGAGAAGCCGCCGATGGCGACGGTCGAGAAACTGTGGGCAATGGCATCGAAGGGGGTCATGCCCGCCAGCCAGTAACCCAGCGCACAGGCGATCGTCAGCGACAGGTAGATATACCAGAGGGCCTTGGCTGTTTCGGTGATGCGCGGGGTGAGTTTCGAGTCCTTTACAGGCCCAGGCGTTTCGGCCCGGTACAGCTGCATGCCACCGATGCCCAGCATTGGCAGTATCGCCACGGCCAGCACTATGATCCCCATGCCGCCCAGCCACTGCAGCTGCTGGCGGTAAAACAGAATCGAGGGGGGCAGCCAGTCGATGCCGGTCATCACTGTGGCGCCGGTGGTGGTGAGCCCCGAGACGGACTCGAATACCGCGTCCACAACACGCAAATGCGGGTAGTCCGCCAGCATCAGGGGGACGGCCCCGAACAGCCCCAGCACTGTCCAGAACAGTACTGTTATCAGAAAACCGTCGCGGGTGCGCAAGTCCTCCCGCACGCGGTGTACCGGCAGCCAGAGAAAGAAGCCGGTGAGCAGTGTAATGGCAAAGCCTGCCACGAAGGACTGGTGTGCCCCATCCTCGTAGATATAGGACACCAGTAGCGCAGGCAGCATGGTGATGCTGAATATCATCAGCAGAATGCCGAGAATTTTTAGAATGACTCTATAGCGCATAGGGTGCTAGCCGCTCAGAAAAAGGCGAGACCAACCTGGAACAAGCGCTCAACGTCGCGGATACGGCGCTTGTCTACCAGGAACAGGATGACGTGGTCGCCATTCTCGATCACGACATCATCGTGGGCGATCAGAACCTCGTCGTTTCGGATGATGGCGCCTATGGTCGTGCCGGGGGGCAGATCTATATCCTCGATGGCCCGCCCCACCACCTTGGAGCTGCGTCTGTCACCATGGGCGACGGCCTCAATGGCTTCGGCGGCGCCGCGACGCAGCGAGTGCACGGCGGCCACATCGCCGCGGCGAACGTGGGTCAAGAGCGCGCTTATGGTGGTTTGCTGCGGTGAAATGGCGATGTCGATCACGCCGCCCTGCACCAGATCAACATAGGCCGGGTTGTTGATCAGCGTCATCACGGTACGGGCGCCCAGGCGCTTGGCCAGCATCGAGGCCATGATATTGGCTTCGTCATCGTTGGTCAGCGCCAGGAAAACATCGGTGTCTTCGATGTTTTCCTCGATCAGCAGATCGCGATCCGAGGCACTGCCGTGCAGGACTATAGTGTTCTCGAGGGTCTTGGCCAGGGTGTTGCAGCGCTGAATACCGCGCTCGATGATTTTGACCTGGAACTGGTTTTCGATATTGGCGGCCAGGCGGGCACCTATATTGCCGCCGCCGGCAATGATCAGGCGCTTGTAGGGATTGTCGAGCCGGCGCAGTTCGCTCATCACGGAACGGATGTCTCGCTTGGCGGCGATAAAGAACACCTCGTCGTCGGCCTCGATCACCGTATTGCCCTGGGGGATAATCGGCCTGTCCTGGCGGAAAATCGCGGCCACACGGGTATCCACGGCGGGCATGTGGGTGCGCAGGTAGGATATTTCGCGCCCGACCAGCGGGCCGCCGTAATAAGCTTTTACCGCCACGAGCTGGGCCTGGCCTTCGGCAAAGTCCAGCACCTGCAGTGCGCCCGGGTGCTGAATGAGGCGCTGAATATGCTGGGTCACCAGCTGTTCCGGGCTGATCAGAACATCCACCGGGATGGCCTGGTTCTTGAAAATTTCCCCTTCCTTGCGCAGGTAGTCGTGCTCACGCACGCGGGCAATCTTGGTCGGGGTATTGAACAGGGTGTGGGCCAGCTGGCAGGCGATCATATTGACTTCGTCACTGTTGGTGACGGCGATCAGCATGTCTGCATCCCGGGCGCCTGCGCGCTCCAGCACGCTGGGGTAGGAGGCCTTGCCTTCGATGGTGCGGATATCGAGCCGATCCTGCAGTTCGCGCAGGCGCGCGCTGTCGGTATCAACAATGGTGATATCGTTGGCTTCAATGGCAAGGTTTTCTGCCAGAGTGCCGCCGACCTGGCCGGCTCCCAGTAGGATGATTTTCATAGGTCAGCGGGGCCTGCCCTGATCAGTTGGCGGGTTTTTCAAGTACAGCGTAGTAAAAACCATCGTGTCCATCTTGCTGCGGGAACAGCTGGCGCCCCAGTGGCCGTGCATGGCCCCAGTCCGCTTCTATGGGCAGGTGGCGAACATCCGGCTGCGCCTTGATGAAGCGGGCGAGCAAGCGCTCGTTTTCCTGCGGGAAGACAGAACAGGTGGCGTAGAGCAGCTTGCCGCCCGGGCTGAGCATGTGCCAGCAGTTGCGCAGAATGCTCAGCTGCAGATCCGCCAGGCGCTTCAGATCTTCGTTGCGGCGCAGGTACTTGATGTCCGGGTGACGCCGGATGACACCGGTGGCGCTGCAGGGGGCATCAATCAGGATGCGGTCATAACTCTCTCCGTCCCACCATTTTTCGCTGGCGGCATCACCCAGGGTGACGGTGCAGCTCAGCTTGAGGCGCTGCAGATTCTGCTGAATGCGTTCGGCACGGCGTGAATCGAGCTCAACCGCTTCCACGCTGGCAAGACCGGGTTCGTGTTCCAGCAGATGACACAGCTTGCCGCCGGGTGCGGCGCAGGCATCCAGTACCCGTTGGCCGGGCTTGAGGTCGAGCAAGGGGGCCGACAGCTGTGCGGCTTCGTCCTGCACGCTGACCAGGCCATCAGCAAAGCCCGGCAGCTCGGTGACATCACAGGGCTGGTTGAGGTAGATGGCGGTTTCGGCGAAGGCCCCGGGTGTTGCCTCAATGCCGGCGATATAGAGCTGCTCGAGATAGGCTTCGCGCGTACTGAGCCTGGTATTGAGGCGCAGTGTCATGGGCGCGGGCTGGTCGTTGGCCAGCATGATCTGGGGCCAGTGGTCGGGCCAGTTCTGCTGCAGCTTGCCAATCATCCAGTCGGGATGGTTGTACTGCAGGCGCGGGTTGTCGCCCAGGGTTTCCATGATGCTGTCACGCTCGCGCTGGAAGCGGCGCAACACGGCGTTGACCAGACCGCGGGCCCAGTTCTTGTTCAGATCTTCGGTGGCATCGACGGTTTCGCTGATGGCGGCGTGGTCGGCAATGCGGGTCTGGTCGAGCTGGTAGAGCCCAAGCAGCACCAGTGCCTGCAGATCTGCATCCTTGTCGCGAAATGGCTTTTGCAGCAGGTGCTCGGCGATCAGGGCAAGTCTGGGCTCGAAACGCATGGTGCCGTAGCACAGTTGCTGCAGTAGCGCGCGGTCCCGCGGAACGCAGGTGTAGAGAGAGGTTGGAAGCGTTGCACTGAGAGAGCCGCGGTGCAGCAGCAGGGGGGCCAGTGTCTGGGCGGCCAGTGTTCTAAGGTTCATGCGGCTCCAAGCCTCGTGCCCAGGCGGAAGGTCTCACGCCTGGAATTCATAATGTCTGCGCTGTTGAGCGGGGTTCCGCCGGGCAATTGCAGTCGTGTAATGCGAAGGGTGCCCTGTCCACAGGCGATGCAAATGCCATCCTTGTCTGCCGCGATCACAGTGCCGGGTAAGGCGTCACTGCTGCAGCTCTGGGTATTGTTCTGCGCACTGGCGGCCCAGATGCGCAGGGTTGTGCCCTCGAGCTGGGTGAAGGCGACCGGCCAGGGCGACAGGCCGCGAACCTGGCGCGCGAGGTAGTCTGCGCTTTGCTGCCAGTCGATGTTGCCTTCCTGCTTTTCAAGCTTGTGGGCGTAACAGGCCTGATCGTTGTTCTGCACTTCCCTGCTGATGCTGCCATCCTCGATTGCCGCGAGGCTTTGCGTCAGGGTGCTGGCACCGAGCGCCGCCAAGCGGTCATGCAGTGCGCCGCTGTTGTCGTCGGACAGAATCGGACACTGGGTCTTGAGCAGCATGTCGCCGGTATCCAGGCCCACATCCATCTGCATGATGGTGATGCCGGTGTCGCTGTCACCGGCCAGCAGTGCCCGGTGTATGGGCGCGGCACCGCGCCAGCGTGGCAGCAGCGAGGCGTGCACATTAATGCAGCCAAGCCGTGGTATCTCCAGCACCACTTTGGGCAACAGCAGACCATAGGCGGCCACGACCATCAGGTCGGGTTTGAGTGTGGCCAGTTCCTGCTGCGCGTCTGCATCTTTGAGCGAAAGCGGCTGGTAAACCTCTATACCCTGCTCCAGCGCAAGCCTCTTGACGGGACTTGGAGTCAGCTTGCGGCCACGTCCCGCGGGACGGTCGGGCTGGGTATAGACGGCGATAATCTTATGGTGGGTGTCAAACAGGGCCTGCAGGCTGGCTGCGGCAAAGTCGGGTGTGCCGGCGAAGACAATTCTCAGCGGCTCGGGCATCGGGGGGCTCCCTTGTGAAATCGATCTGCAGGGGGCCTCTGGGCCCGCCTGCAAGTCTTGCAAACGCCAGCGGCGGATTAGACCGGCTGGCCTTCTTCCAGACGGTGTTTCTTTTCCAGCTTGCTGCGAATCCGGGTGCGCTTGAGCGGCGACAGGTAATCGACAAACAGCTTGCCATCGAGGTGATCGATTTCATGCTGAATGCAGACAGCCAGCAGGTCGCGGGCTTCGAAATCGAGAGGGTTGCCATCACGATCCAGCGCCTTGACGCGGATATGGTTGGGCCTTTCGACATTTTCATAGAAGCCGGGCACGGACAGGCAGCCTTCCTGCATGCGCTCAAGTTCTTTATCGAGTACTTCGAAGGTAGGGTTGATCAGCACCAGGGGCGCATCGCTCTCGTCGGAAACATCAAGGGTGATGATGCGCTGATGCACATTAACCTGGGTGGCCGCCAGGCCAATACCCGGTGCGTCGTACATGGTTTCGAACATGTCGTCGATTAACTGACGAGTATTCTCAGTAACCGTTTCGACGGATTCTGCTATGGTACGCAGACGCGGGTCCGGAAATTCGAGGATCGGTAGTTTGGCCATGAGGTCCGATAATTACTAGGGTTCAAAGTGAGCCGTGAATGGCGAAATTCAGCTATCAGCCTATTATACTGATATCGCTGCTCATTGCATTGCGCCTTATATTATCGGCCACGCTGGAAAAGCGACGCTTCTGGGGTAGTTCTAACAAGGGATTTGGGTATGAAGAAACTGCTGTGCGGACTGCTTACCTGTCTGCTGCTTCTCACCGTTTCGGTTGCCAATGCCGAAGTACGAAAAGACAGAATTCAGCTGCGTGAAAATTATCCAACAGAATATGTCGTCGTAAAGGGCGACACTCTCTGGGATATTTCTGGTCGCTTTCTGCAACATCCCTGGCAATGGCCAGATGTTTGGGACGTAAACCCGCAAATCTATAATCCGCATCTGATTTATCCGGGCGATATTATCTATCTGAGCTGGATAAACGGTCAGCCGCGCCTGTCGTTGCGCCCGGGTGGTACCCGGCTGAGTCCCAAGGCACGGGTCTCGCCACTGGATGATGCGATTCCGGCCATTCCGCTGAAAGACATTATCGCTTTCCTGTCTGACCACCTGGTGGCCGACGAGGATCTGCTGAACAATGCGCCTTATGTCGTCGGTGGCCGTAATGATCGGATACTTGCCGGTGCCGGCGATCGCGTTTATGCCCGCGGCGAGCTGAAATCCGATGAGCGGCTACAGGCGCTGTATCGTCCGGCTACCGAATATCGCGACCCTGTGACCGGCGAATTCCTGGGCTATGAAATGCTCAAGATCGCCGATACCGCGATTCCGGCCCAGGAGAAGGACATCATCACGCTGGATCTGCGCAAGACCCGTGAGGAAGTTCGTTTGCTGGACCGCGTGTTGCCCATTGAGGAAAGCCGCATCCAGTCGCTGTTTCAGCCTTCAGCGGTGCCAGAAGGCACTGAAGGTCTGATCCTCTCGGTACTCGGCGGAGTAGCCAAGATTGGCCAGTTCAACGCCGTTGCCGTCAATGTTGGCGCGCGGGACTCGGTGGAAGCGGGTAATGTCATGTCGATCTACCGTACCGGCGAGAAGGTACGGGATCCGGTTACCGGCGAGCGCATAGCTCTGCCGGACGAGCGTGCCGGTCTGCTGATGCTGTTCAAGGTCTTTGACAAGGTCAGCTACGGCCTGGTGCTCAACGCCAGCAACGTGATGTCGGTGGGCGACAAGGTCTTCGAACCCTGATTCAGGAATAATCTATGGGCAGCAATCCAAGGGACTGGATTGCTGCAAGCCTCCTGCCCGGAGTCGGCCCCATAGGGCTTAAAAGGCTTGCGGTAGCCGGTATTTCCCCTTCCCAACTCTTCTTGCATAACCCCGAGGCGCTGCGCCTTGTCGGGGCCCGTACCGCCACGCTGCGGGCGATGGAATCCCTGGATTACAGCAACAGCCCCCTGTTCGAGCGCCTGGAGAGCTGCCTGGCATGGCTCGAAGATGGCGACGCCTGCTGCCTTACGCTTGATCACACAGAATACCCTGCCCTGTTGCTGGAAATTCCGGACCCGCCGCCCTTGCTGTTTGTACGGGGTGATGTCGGCTGTCTGGCGATGCCACAGATGGCACTGGTGGGCAGTCGCCATGCTAGCCGCTCTGGTGTTGCCAATGCCTACAAGTTCAGCGCCGCACTGAGCGAGGCTGGCATGGTTGTAACCAGCGGCCTGGCGCTGGGTATCGACGGCGCTGCACACCAGGGCGCCGTCGATCGGCAAGGCGCCAGCATCGCCGTGTTCGGTACCGGGCTGGATGAGGTCTATCCGCGGCGGCATACGGCTCTGGCGCAGCGCATTCTGGATACCGGCGGTGCCTGGGTGTCCGAGTTCCTGCCGGGCAGTCGGCCCCTTCCTGCCAACTTCCCCAAACGCAATCGCATTATCAGCGGCCTCAGTGCCGGTGTGCTTGTGATTGAGGCGGCGCCACGCAGTGGCTCCCTGATCACGGCCCGCATGGCGCTGGAGCAGGGGCGCGAGGTGTTCGCCATCCCAGGCAGTATTCAGAATCCCGCCGCCCATGGTTGTCATCAGCTCATCCGTGAAGGTGCGGTGCTGGTTGAAACCGTGGCTCATGTACTGGAACCCCTGGCTGCATTGCTGGGATTCTACGCCGCTCAGAGCAGCAGTCCTGCCCCTGTTCCTGCCCTGGCGTTGCCTGCGGCCGAGGCGCAATTGCTGGAAAAAATGGGGTATGATATCGCCGATATTGACCAGCTGGTGGCCTTGACGGGCCTGCCAACACCGCAGTTAATGCCGTTACTGGTTTCTCTGGAATTGAAAGGCGTTATCGAGCCGGTAGCGGGGGGTTACCTCCGCTGCTCGTCCGATACCTAAATCGCTCAGGTAATACTCATGAACAACTGGCACCTGAATCAGGCGCTGCGTGCATTGCGTGGCGGCGGTGTTATCGCCTACCCGACCGAGGCGGTCTGGGGGCTGGGGTGCGACCCCTTTAATTCCTCTGCTATTGAGCGACTGCTCGAACTCAAGCGTAGGCCCATGCACAAGGGACTGATTCTGGTGGCTGCCGATATGGGTCAGATAAAACCCTTGTTGCAGGGACTGTCGGATGCCCAGCTGACTCAGCTTGAGGCCAGCTGGCCCGGGCCCGTGACCTGGCTTATTCCCGATCCCACAGGCTGGGCGCCCGAGGGCGTTCGCGGGCGCCATTCAAGCGTTGCGGTGCGGGTAAGTGCCCATCCTGTGGTGCGCAAACTCTGTGCTGCCTATGGCGGCCCCATTGTGTCGACGTCGGCCAACCGCAGTGCCGCGGCACCGGCACGCTCAAAACTGAAAGTGAATACCTACTTCGGTGCTGGGCTTGATTATGTGGTGCCGGGACAGCTGGGCAATCTTGGGCGGCCAACACAAATTTGCGACCTTGGCAGTAATCAATTAATTAGAAAGTAAGTATTTACTTACATGGTGAACGGATGAATCAACCCGATATTATGGCGGTAAAGGCTTATTTGCTGGAGCTGCAGGACCTGATCTGCTCAACCCTGGAAATTGCCGATGGCCAGCAGCGCTTTCATACCGACAAGTGGGTACGCAAAGCCGGCGGTGGCGGTCGTACCCGCGTCATGAATGACGGTGCCCTGTTCGAACAGGGCGGTGTCAATTTCTCCCATGTGCACGGTGATCAGCTGCCCGCCTCCGCGACGGCCCATAGGCCGGAACTGGCCGGGCGTACTTTTCAGGCGCTGGGCGTGTCCCTGGTGCTGCATCCGCATAATCCCCATGTGCCCACATCCCATGCGAATGTGCGCTTTTTCCTGGCTGAGAAAGAAGGTGAAGAGCCGGTGTGGTGGTTTGGCGGCGGTTTCGATCTGACGCCCTACTACGGTTATGACGAGGACTGCCAGCACTGGCATCAGGTGGCCAAGAAGGCCTGTGACCCTTTTGGGCCCGAGATCTATCCGCGCTTCAAGACCTGGTGTGACGACTACTTTTACATCAAGCACCGCAACGAGCCGCGCGGTATCGGCGGCCTGTTTTTCGATGACTTGAATGAGCTGGGTTTTGAGCAGAGTTTTGCGCTGATGCGTTCCATTGGCGATGCTTTCCTGCCGGCCTATGTTCCGATCATTGAGAAACGCCGCGATACCGCCTATGGCGAGCAGGAACGTGATTTCCAGCTGCACCGCCGCGGGCGCTATGTGGAGTTCAACCTGGTGTATGACCGCGGCACCCTGTTTGGTCTGCAGTCCGGCGGGCGTACCGAGTCGATCCTGATGTCGCTGCCGCCCGAGGTTCGCTGGAGCTATGACTGGAAGCCGGAACCCGGCAGTGCCGAAGCCCGCCTGTATGATCACTACCTTAAACCGCACAACTGGCTGGAGTTGGAATGATGGACAGGTACGCAGTTTTTGGCAATCCGATTGCGCACAGTAAGTCACCGCAGATCCACCGCCGCTTTGCCAGCGAAAACGGCCAGGAACTGACCTATGATGCGGTGCTGGTGCCCGAAGACGGCTTTGCCGTGGCGGTGGATGATTTCTTCACCCGGGGCGGCAAGGGTCTGAATATTACGGTGCCGTTCAAGCAGCAGGCCTGGGCCGCGGCACAGTGGCGCAGCCCGGCGGCGGAGCTGGCCGGCGCGGTCAATACGCTGTACCGCGATGCACAGGGGCGGCTCTGTGGCGACAACACCGACGGCATTGGCATGGTGCGCGATATTGTGCAGAACCACGGCGGCAGGGTGCGCGACGCGCGGGTGTTGCTGCTCGGTGCCGGCGGTGCCGTGCGGGGTGTTGTACAGCCGCTGCTCGAACAGCAGCCGCAACAGCTGGTGATCGCCAATCGCACGCCTGGCAAGGCGACCGAGCTGGCTGGGCTTTTTGCCGAGCTTGGTCCTGTGCAGGGCTGTGGCTTTGCCGATCTTGCAGGCCAGTCCTTTGATCTGATCATCAACGGCACTGCCGCCAGTTTGCAGGGTGAAGTCCCGCCCTTGCCCGCCGGCGTGCTGGCGGCGGATGGCTGGTGCTATGACATGATGTATAGCGCGCAAGTCACGGCTTTTGGACGCTGGGCACAGCAGCAGGGTGCCGCCAAGGTACTCGATGGCCTGGGCATGCTGGTGGAGCAGGCGGCTGAGTCTTTTCACATCTGGCGTGGTGTAAAGCCTGGGACCCGGAGCCTGGTCGATAGCTTGCGTGACTCCTTAACTGATTGATTAAAAAACGATAAGCAAGGCACGGATAGAGGCCCGCTGCCTTGCAAGCCGACCCCGCCGGAAGGTATAACAACTAGAAATGCCCCGGTGGAGTTGTTGCATGGAAAAGCTGAAGCCGTTAGCCCCCGAAGCGCTTTATCGTACCTGCGAAGCGGATCTGCTGCCGTTTCGAACCACGGAAACACTGGAGCCCTTTAGCGGCTTTTTCGGTCAGGAACGTGCCATTGAAGCGATGGAGTTTGGCGTCGGCATGCGCCGCCCCGGCTACAACCTGTTTGTGATGGGCAACCCCCATACCGGTCGTTTTTCCTTTGCCATGGAAAGTCTGCGTAACGTGGCAAAAAAGGAGCGTAACCGCCTCAAGGACTGGTGTTACCTCAATAACCTCTCCGACTCGCGCTACCCCCAGGTGATGGAGTTCCCCGCCGGCAAGGCAGGCCAGTTCCGCAAGGACATCGGCCGCATGATCGAGACGACCCTGACCGAGCTGCCTGCTGCATTTGAAAATCCGGGTTATCAGCGCCAGAAAAGCCGTATCGAGCGGGATTTTAACCGCCGGTACGATCAGGCAATCGAAGGTGTTGAACGTCAGGCCCGTGAGCACAGCATTGCGCTGTTTCGCGAATCCGGCACTATCGGTTTTATGCCCGTGGCCGAAGGCCAGGCGATGGACGAAGCGGCATTTTCGCTGCTGCCGGAAGAAGAGCGTGAGACATTTTCCCGCGCCATTTCACAGCTGGAAGACTGCCTCAACGACAGCCTGACCGAACTGCCGAAATGGCGCCGCGAGGCCGCCGAGCTGATGCGGCGGCTGGATCGGGAAACCGCCCTGCACGCCGTGGCACCGCTGATTCAGCCGCTGAAGGAAAAGTACGCCAATGTCTCGGGCGTACCCGAGTACCTGATCCGACTGGAAGTCAGCCTGGTGCGCAACTGCGGCGAAATTGCCGGTGACGACAAGGTGCTCGAAGCGCCTGATGCCGCACGCAAGGCCTATATGGAAGACACCTACGGTGTGAATCTGCTGGTGGATAACGGCAAGACCAAGGGCGCGCCTGTTATCCACGAAAGCCATCCCAACTATGAAAACCTGTTCGGGCGCATCGAGTACAACTCGGACATGGGGGCCATGGTCACCAACTTTACCCTTATTCGTCCGGGCGCCCTGCACCGCGCCAATGGCGGCTATCTGGTGCTGGAAGCAGAGAAGTTGCTGGAGCAGCCCTATGTGTATGGTGCGCTCAAGCGGGCGCTCAAGGCCCATGAAATACGTATCGAGAATCCGGTGAGCGAGTACACCGGCATCAGTACCATTACTCTGAGCCCGCAGCCCATTCCGCTGAAGGTGAAAGTGGTGCTGATCGGTGGCCGCGACATGTACTACCTGCTGCAGGAGCTGGATCAGGACTTTGAAAAGATGTTCCGCGTGGTGGTCGACTTCGACGAGGACGTCGAACGCAAGCCTTCCAGCATTCGCAACTACGCCCGCCTGCTCAAGACCCTGGCCGATGAGGAGGGCCTGGCACCGCTGACCCGACGTGCCGTGGCGCGTCTGGTGGAGCACAGCTCGCGTCTGGCAGCGGATCAGGAGCTCTTGTCGGCCCATATAGGCGAGCTGGTGGATCTGCTGTGCGAGGCGGATTACAAGCGCGTCAAGACGGGGGATGAGCTGATCAGCGACCGGCACGTCGAAATGGCGCTGGCGGCGAAGGAAAAACGCACTGGTCGCCTGTCGCAGAAGATCCTCGACAGCATTCTGAATCAGACAGTGCTGATCGATACCCAGGGCGAGGCGGTGGGCAAGTCCAACGGCCTGACCGTGCTGCAGGTGGGCGATGTTTCCTTTGGTACACCGGCACGCATTACCGCCACTGTGCATCCTGGCAACCGCGGCATTATCGATATCGAGCGTGAAGTGGCGCTGGGCCAGCCGATCCATTCCAAGGGGGTGCTCATCCTGTCGGGCTACCTTGGGCACAAGTATGCTCAGGACTTCCCGCTCACCCTGTCGGCCAGCATCGCGCTGGAGCAATCCTACGGTTATGTGGACGGTGACAGCGCATCCCTGGCGGAGATCTGCACCCTGATCTCGGCGCTGACCCATATTCCGATTCTGCAGCACTACGCCATTACCGGTTCCATTAACCAGTACGGCGAGGTGCAGGCCATTGGCGGCGTGAACGAGAAGATTGAGGGCTTCTTCAAACTCTGCGAGACCCGCGGCCTCACCGGACAGCAGGGCGCGGTGATTCCAAAAGCCAACGTGCGCAATCTGATGCTGAAAAAAGATGTCACCGATGCGGTGAGCGAGGGCCGGTTTCATATCTATGCCGTCGAGACCGTGGATCAGTGTCTTGAAGTGCTGATGGGGCGCAGTATCGGCAAGAGCAAGGCCGATGGCAGCTTCACCCAGCGTAGCGTGAACCATGCGGTAACCAAGCGACTGCGTGAGATCGCCGCTGCCAAGGCGTCCTGACGGGCGCTCTGGCGTTTTAGCCTCTGTGTCCGTCAGAACGCGCTGTCAGACTGCCTGAAAGGCACAGAGGTGGTTGTCCCAGGCCAGGCGGTCCAGCCGCATGTCCTGCATCAGCGGCTCGCGCACGCCTTCTCGCGGGTAGAGCCAGTAGACCCGCCCATTGCCACTGCTGGCAATAAACTCCCCCGGCGTCGCGGTGGCGGCAAGACCGCAGCCATCGCGCACCTCCAGGCTACTCAGATAGGCCGCCTGATCAATATCCCAGAAGGTAATCAGACCGCCGCGCGGTGCGCTGATGGCAGCAATCTTGCCGCTGCTGTCTATGCGCACGCTGCCGCAGTACTGCGTCATCTGGCGGTTGATCGCCTCAGGCGCACTGAGCGCTTGCAGTTCCTGACCACGGCGGTGCAGTGCGACCAGCGGTTGGGTGTCCAGCGGGTCGCCTTCATATTGCATGGCCATAACGACGGCCCCGTCCGGGCTCAGATCCAGATGACGGATACTCAGCTGGTGCTGCTCAGGCGGTAGCATGCGCTGCTCGCTGATCTCGCCTGTGGCCAGTTTCAGGTAGGCAAGGGAGGGCTGCATGCTGTCGAGGTTGAGTTTCAGGCGCCCCTGGGTACGAATGCCGCCATTGGCGACGATGATTTCATCGCCCGCATGGTTGAGCAGCAGCTCGTGCGGGCCTGTGCCGCCACTGCTGAACTCAGTCACGGGCTGAAAGCCGTTCTGGGCATCGCGCAGGCTGATGCGTCCTGCGCCGTCGGGCACCGTACTCTCTGTGGCAATCAACCAGCGGCCATCGCGACTGAACAGCGCATGGCCATAAAATAGCCGGCCAGGTGCAGGTTCAATGCGCTGTACCAGGGCCTGGCTGCGATAGTCCAGCACATCGATAAAGGCGCCGGGGCGTTTGGCGACCACAGCCACCCAGGGTTGACTGGGATGGGCCGCGACATGGTGTGCCCGGGCGAGCAGCCGGTGGCGCAGGCGCAGTGCGCCCTGGGTATCGCTGACAATCAGCCAGTGCTGCTGCCGGCTATCGCTGGCGGCGCTGGCCAGCAGCCAGCTCTTATCGTCGGCGGGGCCTGCTACAGGCGGCTGGGCCAGCAGATTCGGTGCCGTCAGGGCACCGGCGAGCAGCAGGCTGAACTGGCGCCGATTAATCCCCGTCATGACAGCAGGACCCTGATGTTGCCGTACAGACTGAGCTGGCACAGGTTAGTCCCCGTCACGGCTGTTGAACCCCAGTTGTGCGTTAATGGCAGGCATGGCGTTATAGAGGGCGTGATCCAGCTCTTTCAGGGTGGCTGAAACGGCTTTCAGCTGGGCATAGCTGTCGGCGTCCTGCAGTGCGGTGGCGAAGTCGCCGGGCACCGCCTCCAGCTGGCTGCGCGCCTGGCTGAAGAGCCCGCTTATCTGGTCGGCCTGGGCACTGGCACCCTGCTCTCGCAGGATCAGATCAAGGCTGGGGGTCCCCTCTGCGTAGAGTGCCTGCAGTGCCGTCAGGTTGGTGTTCAGGCTGCGAAGTGATTGGCCGCTGCGCCAGTTTTCGGCGCGTTGCAGTCGTGCCGCGGGCTGATCATTGCCCAACACCAGTTCCAGCTTGCTGTCGCGGATGACTTCAATCGGTTGCACCAGGGAGCGCAGCAGTTCAAGGCTGAGATCCGGCAGCCCCAGGGAAGAGACTTCGTCGTCATCTTCAGTGGCCTGGCCTGCGAAATCCGGGGTCTGCCATTCGCTGTGCATCGCCTGGGCGGTGTTGGCCAACTCGGTGCTGATGGCGATTGCGAGGGCGCAGGCATTGGCTTGCTGCTGCAGCCGTGGCAGCGCACCTGCGTCATAGAACAGGCGCTCCAGCGCCGGGAACCCCTTGATCGATACGCTGGCATGGCGGAAGAAGTCCGCATCATAGTTGCCGGCGTCTGGCCCCTGCAGCGCTTCTTTGAGCTGGCGGCCGATGATGCCCTTGCGATCCGGCCAGAACTGGATGCCATAGTTGCGCATCAGCAGCTGAACCGGGCCGAACTGTACATGCTGGATGCCCTGCCAGGCCTGCAGACTGGCTTCGAAGGCTTGGCGCAGCTGGGGAAAGTCGGCGCTGCTGCGGGTCTCGCACCAGTGCGCGCTGGTGTCGGCCAGGGTCTGGCTCTGCAGCGCCAGTTGCTGGTAACGGGGCTGGATATGGCCGCTGATGGCACTGGCATTGAAGGCATCCCAGTCGATGGGCGTTGCTGCCTGGGTCAGGCCCGTGAGCAGCAGGCTGGAGCCTGCCAGCAGTTGGGTGAGTCGAGAGGAGCTGTGCATTTAGAGTGACTCCAGAAAACGTATCAATTGGGTTCGTTGAGGGGCCGGCATGGTGACGACCCGTTCGCGGGCGGCGCGGGCTTCGCCGCCGTGCCAGAGCACGGCTTCAAGCAGGTTGCGGGCGCGGCCGTCGTGCAGAAAATAACTGTGTCCGTTGACCGCCGCGGTCTGGCCTGTGCCCCAGAGCGGCGCGGTGCGCCACTCGCGGCCGCTCGCGGCGAATTCGGCGCGCTCATCCGCCAGGCCCGCGCCCATATCGTGCAGCAGCAGGTCGCTGTAAGGCCAGATGGACTGGCGGCTCAGGGCCGGCAGTTGCAGGTTCTCGGCGGTAACGAAGTGCGGCTGATGACAGGCTGCGCAGCCAACGTCCTTAAACAGTGTCTGGCCGGCCAGTACCTCGGGGTCAGCGGCAGAGGGGCGCGGCGTTACGGCTAAATGCTGGCTGTAGAACAGCAGCCAGTCGAGCATCTGTTGCGAGGCTTCGAGCCCGTCCTGCCCCGGAGTATTGCCGTCGGGGGCCTCTGTGCAGGCTGTCTGCCGTGGGCTGCAATCGCCGCTGGCAAGGGGAAACAGTGGGTTGCCGATGCCGATATCGCCTTGCAGTGCGCTGCTGTTCTGTTGTGCAAGGCTCGGATTACCGGCTTTCCAGCCAAAGCGCCCCAGGCGGGTGGTCTGGAGGGCCTGGTCCCAGACACTGTTGGGGCGCCCGGAGATGCCATCGCCGTTGCTATCATCTGGGTCGGCCAGGCTGAGAATATCGGCGTCGCTGATCTGCTCCAGCAGGCCGAGCCCCGCCATGGCGGGCGCGATACGCGGAGACATCTGCAGTTCGGGGTGCAGTGGGCCATGGGCTGGCGCCAGAATGCGGTAGCTTGGCGTGCGCAGCCAGGCCTCTTCACCACCCGATAGCGCAACACGGGCTTCCTCGTAGCTGACCTGCAGTTGCCCCTCGGCCACCATGCCTGGCACGGCGAAGGTTTGCAGCTGGGTGCCATAGGCGGGTTCCGGTATTACGCCACGGCGGCGCAGCAGTTCCGGATCGGCGTCCTTGTCGATCGGGATACTCAGACGCAGAAACAGTGAAACAGAGTTGTCATTCGGGCCTGCGGGGGGGCGCCCACGGCCGTTGTTGATATGACAGCGCTGGCACGAACGGGCGTTGTACAAAGGGCCCAGGCCATCGCTGGCGGTGGTGGAGGAAGGGGATGAAACCCAGAGTTTGCGAAAAATGGCCCGCCCGAGGGCGAAGGTCATCTTGTCGTCAAAGGCAAGATTGGCGGCGCTGCCGGCAAAGGCGCCCGGGGACCTTGACAGGGGTTTGGTGGTTGCACCGCCGGGGCGTGTTTCCGTCAGGGTTTGTGGTTGTTCAGATTCAGACGGCGGGCGAGCGACATCCGCCGCAGCAATCATGGCCGGGCCGAGCAGCAGTACAGCACTCAACAGGCAAGGTCTCATGGGCTTAGGACAGTGCCCGGCGCTTGGCGTCGGGGCTTGTCGTGCAGTCTCTTAGGCAGCGGCGTTACGGGGCCTGTACGGCGGCCGGGTTGTCCAGGCTGTCGGAGCCCTCAACATTGACCTGACCCAGCTCGAGGCGGGCAATGACTTCTTCGGTGGTGCGCGTCTGGGCGATCAGGGAGTCGACAAAGGCCTGGATGCGGGCGCCGCCGGCGGTATTGCCGGGCGCTATCATGACATCATAGGGCTCGCCGGCTGCGGCGGAATCCACCATCACCTGGGCGGCCAGCTGGGTCTGATCCAGCTGCTGGCGCAGGCGCTTGTCCAGTTCAGGGTCGACGCTGGCGACCAGTGCCGCCAGCGAGGGGCCTTGCATCAGGCTGCCGTCGATACGGCTGTATTTGCCCAGGTAAACATTCTGGATGCCTTTGGCATCATAGAAGTGCGACCAGTGGGTGTTGTCCGAGAAGCAGTCGTGCTCTTCTTCCGGGTCATGCAGCATCAGGCCCAGCTTGGTGCGCTCGCCGGCCAGTTCGCCGTAGGCCAGGCTGCCCATGCCGGTGGTGATAGTGGCCAGGCCGTCGGTCACCGACTTGGCCGTCAGTTCGCTGCGGGCGGCGCCACTGGCCTGCCAGTTGCCCACCATTTCTTCCAGGTCCTGCACCAGCAATGCGCTGGCCGCACGCAGATAGTCGCCGCGCCGGTCGCAGTTGCCGCCGGTGCAGTTGCTGCTGTCGTAATCGGTGGCGGGCCTCTCGCCGGCACCCAGCGTCATGCCGTTCAGGTCCTGGCCCCAGAGCAGAAACTCGATGGCGTGATAGCCGGTGGCGACGTTGGATTCGACGCCGTCGATTTCATGCAGAGATGTGGACAGCAGCTCAGGTGTAATGGTGCTGGCATCCAGGGTACGGCCGCCTATTTGCAGGATCGGATTGGCGATGATGTTGGCGCTGTAGAAGGGGTTTTCGTCCGATTCTTCGCCGTAGCTGTCCGTGGCGACGTAGTCGATCAGACCCTCGTCCAGCGGCCAGGCATTCACGCGGCCTTCCCAGTCATCGACGATGCTGTTGCCAAAGCGGAAGGCTTCGGATTGCTGATAGGGCACACGGGCCGCGATCCAGGCACTGCGGGCTGTCTGCAGCGTCTGCTCGCTCGGCGTGCTGATCAACTGTTCAATGGCGCTGTGCAGGGCACGGGCGCTTGTCAGGGCGTCGCTGTAGGTTGCCAGGGCCAGGTCCGCATAGTGCGTCACTATGGCCTGTGAATCCACGGAAGTATCGGTTCCGGCGGCCTGGGCCTGAGTTGAGCCCAGCATGCAGGCCAGCGAAAGGGACATCAGGGTGCGATTGAATGGCATTGTGCGTGTTCCCGGGCTCAGCGAATGTTGAGGCAAATGCTAAACGGAATGCGAACCGTTATCAATGGTGGTGTCCAGTTGGCGCGAATCAATACCGGGAATCCACACCTTTTCGGACCCTCTATTGCAACTAACCAATTGTATTGCCGAAGAAAAATAAAAATTACCCGAGCCTGCCTAATGACGGCCGTCCCCACAGGACGCCAATGCCCTCCCGCCCATCCTGCTGATTCTGGCGCTGCAGCGGCTTACTAAGGGGCCCGCCCTAGTCCGAGATCGGTTCGATAGGTCAGCACGGGGCGGTTCAGGTGACGCCGGCGATCACGAAAAGATTGAAGGCATCTGCAAGCTCTGCGAGACTCTGGGGTCGGCCTGTATGGCGCGGCAGCTCCCCGGTCCAGGTTGTGTAACCTGAAGCAGAAACAGGCCGCGAAGGTCGCGCTGACCGGCGCTACTTTACCCTGCGCGGCATACCTCATGCGGTGAGCCGGAGCCGGCGGAATATCGCCAACACCAACGCCTGACGAGACGCCACCAGGGACGGACCATGAACAAGACAAGACAAGCGATTTCGACCGTCGCCCTCAGCATCTGCGCAGCCCTGACCTGCAGTCTTGCCGTGGCCGCCCCAGCGCCAGTGCAGCTTGAGCAGGGCTGGGACGCGGCGGCGCGCGACGAAGTGCATCACCTGAGCTTCGGCTCCCGCATCCTTCCCTACGCCTGGTTGCTGCACCTGGAGCGCGCCGACAGCACTGAGTTGCTGCGCAGCGACGGTTACCTCGACAGCCTGGGCTTCATCCCGACCGGGGCCAGTGCCGCCAACCCCGATGCGCTGCCGATCGGCTTCAGCCGCACCAGCGATGACAACGGCGACGTCTGGGCGGGTCTCACCTGCGCCGCCTGCCATACCGGTGAGCTGAGTTACCAGGGGCAGCAGGTGCTGATCGAGGGTGGCGCGGCGCTGATCAATTACAGCGGCCTGGAGCAGGCACTGGTCGATGCGATTACGGCCACCCTCGGCGACGCGCAGAAATTTTCCCGCTTCCTCGCTGGCGTACAGCCGGCCGACACCGCTGTGCTGCGGGGGCAGCTCGAGCAGCGCCTGGGCTACCTGCAGCAGCGCCAGCGAACCAATGCGTCCGAAACGCCCTATGGCCCGGGCCGGCTCGATGCCTTCGGGCAGATCTTCAATACGGTCGCTGTCGAGCTGCTTGGCCTGCCCGCCAACGCGCGGCCGGCAAATGCCCCGGTGAGTTTCCCCTTCCTCTGGGGTGCCTCGCACCTGGATCTGGTGCAGTGGAACGGTTCGGCGCCGAACCAGGCCCCGGGGCCCCTGGTGCAAAACGTCACCACTGCACTGGCCGTCTATGGCACTGCTGATCTGAAGGACTATTCGGGAAGCGCCGGCTACCCGAGTTCGGTTGAGCTGGTCAACCTCGGCACCCTGCAGGATCACTTCTACCAGCTGCAGGCGCCCCGCTGGCCGGAGGCACTGTTCGGCGCGCTGGATGAGACGCGGCGTCAGCACGGCGAGACGCTGTACAGCGACAACTGCCTGCGCTGTCATGCGCTCAGTGATCGTGCGCAGCCGGATCGCGAGCTGCGTGCGATCCTGGTGCCGCTGGCCGAGATCGGCACCGATGCCACCATGGCGCGCAACTTCATCGACGCCACCGCTGCCACCGGGGTGCTTGAAGGGCGCGACCAGATGGTGCTGGCTGGCACGTCCTTCGGCGCCGAGGCCCGCACCGTCGACCTGGTAGTTCACGCTGCCATCGGCGCTACGCTGCGCCACCCGCTGGATGCCGTCAGGGCGTCGCTCGAGGGTTATCACGCGGTCTACAGCGCGCAGGTCAGCAGCAACCCCGAATTCTACAAGGCCCGCCCGCTGAGTGGCATCTGGGCCTCGGCGCCCTATCTGCACAACGGTTCGGTTCCGAACCTGCACGCCCTGTTGCTGCCGCCTGAACAGCGACCTGCGAGCTTCGGGCTGGGCAGCCGCGAACTGGATCCGGTGGCGGTGGGTTATGTGGATGATGCCGGCGGCGACCGCTTCGATACCCGCCTTGCGGGTAACAACAATGGCGGCCATGTCTACGGCACCGGCCTGAATGAAGAAGAGCGTATGGCCCTGATCGAGTACCTGAAAAGCCTCTGATCACGGCCCCTGGAACAACTGACGTAGCTGGTAAGGATAATGACAAGAAGAAATACCCCTGGGTCGCTGAGTCTCATGGCCCGTCTCTGGCTGCTGATTGGCAGGCTACTGAAACGGCTGCTGCTGCTTGCCCTGATGCTGGTACTGGTGGCGCTGGGTGGCTTTGCCTGGTATGTGCTCTGGCCGGTACAGGGGATGGCACCGCTGGAGTCGGTTGATGAGCTGGTCTACCTCGACCAGGGCTGGAACAGCGACGATCGCCAGACCTACTACTACACGCCCCAGGGCACGTTCATGCCCCAGGGCGCGAGCCTTGGGGCGGTGCGCTACGATTGGTTTGTGCACCTGCGACTGCCCTTTTCCGAGCAGCGCTTGGCTGATCCCGAGTACCTGCGCCGCTATCGCTTTCTGGTGGACCCGGCGCCGACGCCGCAAAACCCCGACCGGCTGCCGGTCGGCTTCACCCGGCATTTCGATACGCAGATCGGCGAAGAGGTGCTCGATATCACCTGCGCGGCCTGTCACAGTGGCCAGCTGCACTACAACCGCGGCGACAAAAGCTACGCGCTGCGCGTCGATGGTGGTCAGGCAATGCATGCCCTGACCGACAGCGCCCGGGGGCAGTTTGCACCGATGCTGCTGGCGTCTCTGGCCTATACCACGGTCAATCCGCTCAAGTTCGACCAGTTCGCCCAGGATGTTCTGGGCAGCCGCTATCCGGCCGGCAAGGCGCAGCTGCGCAGCAATCTCTGGACGTCGCTGCAGCATTTCCTCAGTGATCCGCAGAACAATCCGTTCAAGCACCTGTATCCGGTCGAAGAAGGCTATGGCCGTACCGATGCGCTGGGACGGATCGGTAACACCGTCTTCGGCGACCACCTGATCGAGCAGAACCTGCAGGTCGGCTCGGCGCCGGTCAGCTACCCCTATCTCTGGAATATCTGGAAGTTCGACTGGGTACAGTACAACGGTTCAGTGGCGCAACCGCTGGCGCGCAACATCGGTGAGGCTCTGGGGGTCGGCGCCCGGTTACCGCTGTTGAGCGATACCGGTGCGCCCTTGCCGGCCAGCGAACGCTTTCGCAGCTCCGTCCGGGTGCCGGATCTGGTGCGGATCGAGGGGCGGCTGCAGCAACTACGCCCGCCGGTCTGGCCGGAATCGGTTTTCGGGCCTGTGGACCAGGGTCTGGCGACCACCGGGCGCGAGCTGTTCGTCGAGAACTGTCAGGGCTGCCACGGTCCCCACGAGGTGAGCCGCGCCCGCCAGCAGGCAAATGCGCCGCTCAAACCCTCGTCAGCGCTGGAATGGCGCATCGAGGTGGTCCCGCTTGAGCATGTAGGCACAGATCCGGCCGCTGCCCAGGGCTTCCTCGAACGCCACTATGACCTCAGCCCCACCGGCCTGACCGACGCCGATCTGGAAAACACGTTGCGGCCGCTGCTGTACCGCCAGCTGGTGCGTGGTGTCCGCTATCGCTTGCGTGAAGTGATCCGGTTGCGTGAACAGCAGGCGCTGCCGGTGGACGGGCTGCCGCTCATCCTCGCCGGCTATCCGTCCGAAACCGCTGAGGCGACAATTCCACAGTCGACCTTCGACGCCATCGGTCGGGCGCTGGCTGCACTGCCGGGCGCGCTGCCGCGGGTGCCCGACGCCGCGGCCGGCGCGCCGGACCCGCTGGAGTGCGACCTCGACTGCCAGACGGTGGCGCTGTTGTGGCATCTTGACCATGGTCAGCCCCAGGCTGACGCCACGCTTGCGGCGCTGGACGTTCGCCGCCTCAGCGAAGGCGAGGCGCTGGGCGTCACCGGTGTGCTGATCAAGAACCGTTATTATCAGGACCATGGCATCGGTTACGAACAGCAGCAGTGCCTCGAAGGCTTCGGCACCCTCGATCTGCCGCAGCAGATCGCGGGCTACAAGCCACGGCCGCTGGCCGGTGTCTGGGCCACGCCGCCCTTCCTGCACAACGGTTCGGTGCCGTCGATCGACCAGTTGCTGTCGCCGCCGGAAGCCCGCGACACACGCTTCCTGCTGGGGTCACGTCAGTACGACCCGGAACATCTGGGGTACCTGGTGGTTCGCGCCGATGACGCCAGCGGCGAGGAACGTGGTTTCTGGTTCGACACCTCGCGCGAGGGCAACGGCAATGGCGGCCATGCCTTTAGCGCCGATCCCGCGCTCTGGGCGCGCCACCAGGCGGCTCCGGACGAATATCCGCTGCCGTCCGGTGTCATCGGGCCCCTGCTCAGCCAGCATCAGAGGATGGCTCTGCTGGAGTACCTGAAGATCCATCGCGACAGCCCGACCACGCCGGCAGGCTACCGGGCGACCGACTGCGGCCTGATGAGTGGCGTGCTATGAACGATCTTGGCAGCGGCGACCTGGCGTCGCCCGAGGCGCCCCGTTATACCCGGGACTTCGACGCGGTGCAGCGTGAAGAGCGGCAATGGATCAGGCAGCGGCGCCGGGCCACCGGCACAGTGCCGGACGATGCGCCTGTGGTCGGCCTGGCGCTGTCGGGCGGCGGCATCCGTTCGGCGACCTTCAACCTCGGCATCCTGCAGGCGCTGTCCCGCCGTGGGCTGCTGCCCCAGGTCGACTATCTGTCGTCGGTGTCCGGCGGCGGCTATATCGCCTCCAGCCTGAGCTGGCTGCGCAGCCACTTTCCGCTACGACAGCATCGCGACGTCGGTGCTGCACCGCTGGCCGAGGGCGGAGGTACGGTGCTGGACTGGCTACGTGCCCAGGGCAATTATCTGATCAACGGCCGCGGTTTTTCCGGCTGGACCCTGGGCGCGGCGATCCTCGCCGGCTCGTTGCTGAACCTGATCGTGCTGCTGCCGCTGCTGCTCGGGCTGGTTGCCCTGGCCAGTACCAACTGGACCGAGCGCCAGTGGCCGACCTGGCTGCACCTGCCGGGCGCCAAGGTCATCGCGGGCCACGACGGTTTCATGCTGCTGTTCTGGGCAGGGCCGCTGTGCCTGGGGCTCTATCTGGCGACGACCTTGCTGTTTGCGCTCAGCTCGGCGCCGGTGCTCGAGCGGCGCTTGCCAATGGATCGTCTTCGTACCCTTATGGGGGCACTGCTGGCCGCGGCCGTTATCACTACCGGCATCGGCCTGCTGCCGGTGTTCACCGGGCTGGAAGAATCAGTGCTGCACTACTTCGACCACCAGGGACTTGCCGGGCTGAGCCGCCACCTGACCTACCTTGGGCCCTTGCTGATCGGGGCGCTGGTGGTAAGGGCTGCGCGGGCGAGCCGGGTGGGCTCCCTCGCGGTTGTCGGCGTCTCGCTGCTCTGTTATGGCCTGCTGACGCTGCTCTATCACCTCAGTGCGCACACGGGACTGGTCGGCTCCGCGGCATTTTACGGCTGGCTCGGCCTGTCGCTGACGCTGGCGCTGGTCTGCAATATCAACTCGCTGTCACTGCACAGCTATTATCGCGGCCGGCTCGCCCACGCCTACCTGCCGGAGGTCGCGGCAGCGGGCTCCGGGGAGGATCCGCTGCACTTTCGTCTTGCCGATGTCCGGCCCGACAGTGGTGCTGCATTGCACCTGATCAACTGCACGCTCAATACCAGCAGTTCGCGGCGCGAAAAACAGCGCAGCCGGCGCGGAGAGTCGCTGGTGCTGAGCCCGCTCTATTGTGGCTCGGCCGCGACCGGCTTTCGCCACTGCGATGATTATCTGGGTGGCAACCTGAGCCTGTCGACGGCCTTTTCGATTTCGGGCGCGGCGGTGGACCCCAACACCTACGTCACCAGCTCCCGGGCGCTGAGCTTCCTGATGACGCTGCTGAACCTGCGCCTCGGCTACTGGGCCCGCAATCCGGCTGCCGAAGGGCGCCGGGGCTGGCTGCCGGGCTGGTACCGTTACATGTTCCGGGAATTGACCGGCCGCGGCCTGGCGGAAACCGAGGCGGAGATCCACCTGTCCGACGGCGGCCACTTCGAAAACCTGGGGCTCTACGAACTGGTGCGTCGTCGCTGTCGCTATATCGTCGTCTGCGATGCCGGCGCGGATCCGGACGGCACCCTGTTCGATCTGGGCCGGGCGATCCAGCGGGTGCGGGCGGACTTCGGTGTCGAAGTCGAACTGGGCATCGAGGCGTTGCACCACGGCGATCCAGCGCCGGGCCCTGCCTGCCTTCCCGGCCGTATCCGCTATGCCGACGGCTCGCAGGGCGAGGTCCTGTATATCAAGACCGCGCTGTGCGCGAACCTGAGTGCCGACATCTACGCCTACTGGCGGGCCAACCCGAGTTTTCCGAACCAGGCCACGGCCGACCAGTTCTTCGACGAAATGCAGTTCGACAGCTACCGTCAGCTCGGACTGGAACTGATGTCCGGCCTGCTGGCCGACGGGGACGATACCTTCGAGGCGCTGTTTGCCCGGCTGCAAGGTACTGATATTGCCGACAAATCGGTAGCGTCGGTGCCGGCAAGTCGCTAGATTAGACTTTCGGATAATACTTTCGGTCGCAGGGAGCGGGCCGTACGCTTTTGATTAACCGTTGCGTGGGGCGGGAGCTGCCGCCGCGCCTTGGCAAGGAGCGCCGTCGCTACGGCTGCGTAATCAGATCCCATGATACTCGCCCAGATACCCAGAACACTGGCTCCTGCGCATCTGTACAGTCTGCTGCTAGTGTTGTGCGCACTCGGCGCAGGCCTGATAACGGGGCTGGCACATGCTCAGGCTGGCGCCGCGACGCCCGCCCTGCTCGTGCAGGATCTGACGCGGGCCACGCTCAGGCCCTATCTTGAGCTGCTCGAAGATCCCGGTGCCAAGCTGACCTTTGACGATATCCGCGGCCCGGATCTCGTCCAGAATTTCGCAAACCTGGGGCTGCAGTCGCCCAATTTCGGTTTCACCGACTCTGCCTGGTGGGTACGATTGCGTCTGGACAACCCCGACGACAAGACGGTGCCGGTGATTATCCGGCAGGACTATCCGCTGATCGACCGTCTCGACTTCTGGTCGCAGGACGCTGACGGACACTGGCAGCAACTCGCCACCGGCGACCGTCTTCCTTTCGGTACCCGGCCCATCAATAACCGTACCTTTCTGTTCCCTGTCGAACTGCCGCCGCACAGCGAACGCACCTATTACCTGCGCTTCGAGACCCAGGGCGCGATGAATATCGGGCTCTTCGCCCATGGCCCCAACGATCTGATCGATCAGATCTCCCACGAATATCTGGCGCTGGGGGTCTACTACGGCGGCTTTATCGTGCTGCTGATTTATAACCTGATCATGTTCGTGACAGTGCGCGAGCGCACTTTTGCCCACTATCTGCTGTACGTGCTCAGCTACGGCCTCTACATGTCGGTGCACAACGGGCTGAGCTTCCAGTACCTCTGGCCCAACAACACCTGGCTGGCGAACCAGAGCCTGCTGCTACTGCTGGCGCTATCGCTGCTCGGGTGTATCCGCTTTACCCGGACCATACTGTCATCCGCCTCGCTGGCGCCGACCGCGGATCGCATCGCGGCCTTGCTGGAGCTCTGCATGGTGGGCGCCTTTCTGGTGACACCTTTCCTGAGCTATCGCACCCTGATTGTGCCGATGGCACTGATGACGGCGCTGATCTGCCTGCACATGCTGCTGATGGGGTCTGTCACGCTATGGCGGGGATCGAGGCCGGCGCGTTATTACATGGTGGCTTTCACGGCGCTGCTGGGCGGCGTGCTGGCCTACATGCTCAAGACCTTTGGTCTGCTGCCACACAATGGCATTACCCAGAATGCTTTCCAGATCGGCTCTCTGGTGGAAATGGTACTGCTGAGCCTGGCGGTGGGCAGTCGTATCAGCGAACTGCGCCAGCGCAGCTATATCGACGCCCTGACGCAGTTGCATAACAGGCGCTACTTCAATGACCAGGTAGCGTCGGAGTTCTACCGCGCGCGCCGGCGCAAGCAGCCGCTGTCGCTGGTGGTCCTGGACATCGACAATTTCAAGGCCTTCAACGACAGTCATGGTCACGCCGAGGGTGACCTGGCACTGAAGGCTGTGGCGCGCACCCTGGGCAGCTGTCTGCGCAAGCCCAACTGTCCCTGCCGTTACGGCGGCGAGGAGTTCGTGGTGATCCTGCCGAATACCTCCGAGGCCCAGGTGGCGGTGCTCGCCGAGCGCATTCGCCGCGAGGTCGAGCGGGCGACCGCCGCCAGCTTCGGGCTGACTGTCAGTGCCGGCCATGCCACCCTGCAGGGCTCAAGCTTCGGCAACCCTCTGGATCTGTTCGTGGCCGCCGATTTCGCCCTCTATGCCGCCAAGGAGGGCGGGCGTAACCGGGTGGTCGACTATCGCAACTGCGAGTCCAAACGCAAGGGCGACGGGCTGGCTGCCGCAAAGACGTCGCCGAGCCCGTTCGCGCAGCCGGCGATGGACCCCCCGCCACGCTGAGCCGGCATCAGGGATCCTGGCTGTAGGGTTCCTGCAGATGCTGATCCTTGAGGCGGACATAGTTGCCAGCCGTGTAGCTGAAATAGGCCAGTTCCTTCTCGGTGAGCGGGCGCACCTGTTTTGCCGGCCGGCCCACATAGAGGTAACCGCTGTGCAGTGTCTTGCCCGGCGGCACCAGGCTGCCGGCACCCAGTACGACTTCGTCCTCAATCACGGCGCCGTCCATGACCATGGCACCCATGCCGATCAGGATGCGGCTGCCGATGGTGCAGCCATGCAGCATGGCCTGGTGGCCGACGGTGACATCGTCGCCAATCAGCAGCGGGAAACCGTCGGGATTGAAAGGCCCGGCATGGGTGATGTGCAGCACCGAGCCGTCCTGAATGCTGCTGCGCGCGCCTATGCGAATGCGATGCATGTCGCCACGTATAACCACCAATGGCCAGATGGAACTGTCATCACCAATGGCGGTATCGCCCAGTACCACGGCGCTGGGATCAACGAATACACGCTCGCCCAGTACCGGTGTCATGCCCTTGAAACTGCGAATCTTCATGCTGCCTACCTGTCGAAAGCCTGTTGAAATCCTGTCCCGATCCCCCATTGTATAGGGATGGTTCCGTTTTGGCCCCGTCACGCCCTGGAGATTCGATCGAATGAGCAACCCGCTGCTGCAGCAACCTGAACTGCCGACTTTCAGTGCCATCAAGCCCGAAAATGTGGAGCCGGCGATCGACGAGTTGCTTGGCCGCAACCGGGCGGGCATCGAAGCACTGTGCCAGGCGACGACGCCGCCGGACTGGAACAGCCTGGTGGCGCCACTGGAGCAGCTTAATGACGACCTGTCCCGGGCCTGGTCACCGGTGTCACATATGAATTCGGTGGTAAACGGCGATGCACTGCGCCAGGCCTACAACGCCTGCCTGCCCAAGCTGTCCCAGTACTGGACGGAATTGGGACAGAACCAGCAGCTGTTCGAGGCCTTCAGCCATCTGGCAGAGAACGACCAGTCTCTGGACGGCCCACAGCGCAAGGTGGTGGCCAATACCCTGCGGGATTTTCGCCTGTCGGGCATAGCCCTGCCGGCTGAAGGCCAGCAGCGTTACGCCGAACTGCAGCAGCAGCTGTCACTGCTGACCACCCGTTTCTCGGAAAATGTACTGGATGCCACCAACGCCTGGAGCCTGCTGCTTACCGATGAATCTGAGCTTGCCGGCTTGCCTGAAATGGCGCTGGCCGGTGCGCGCCAGAGCGCCGAGGCCCGCGAGCAGCAGGGTTGGCTCTTTACGCTCGACTTCCCGTCCTATTTCGCCGTGGTCACCCACGCCGATAACCGCGACCTGCGCCGCCAGCTGTACAGCGCCTATGCTACCCGCGCCTCTGAGCTCGGAACCGATGCTAAGTGGGACAATACTCAGCTGATCAACGATATTCTCGCGCTGCGTCACGAGCTGGCCCAGCTGCTCGGTTTTGGCAACTATGCGGAGTATTCGCTGGCGACCAAGATGGCGGAATCGACCGATCAGGTGATCGGCTTTCTGGACGACCTCGCCACCCGCGCCCGCACGGCGGGGCAGCAGGAATACCGTGAACTGTGCGACTTTGCCCGCGAACACTATGGTCTGGAAACCCTTGAGGCCTGGGACCTGGCGTACTGCAGTGAAAAGCTCAAGCAAGCGCGCTACGAGGTATCGCAGGAAACCCTGAGACCCTATTTCCCGATGCCCAAGGTGCTGGATGGCCTGTTTCAGGTGGCCGGGCGTCTGTTCGATATCCAGATTGAAGAGGTGACGGAGTTTGATCGCTGGCACAAGGATGCACGCCTGTTCAACGTCTTGCGCAAGGGTGAGCGTCTGGCCAGCTTCTACCTGGACCCCTACGCCCGTGACAACAAGCGCGGCGGTGCCTGGATGGATACCTGCCGTATTCGCCGTCGTCTGCCCGATGGCCAGCTGCAGTTGCCGGTCGCCTATCTGGTATGCAACTTCACGCCGGCGGTGGGCTCGAATCCGGCGCTGCTGACCCATAACGAAGTGACCACCCTGTTCCATGAGTTCGGTCACGGTCTGCACCATATGCTGACGCAGATAGAATGCGCCGATGTCAGCGGTATCAATGGCGTTGCCTGGGATGCGGTGGAGTTGCCGAGCCAGTTTATGGAAAACTGGTGCTGGGAGCCTGAAGCCCTGCAGCTGATCTCAGGCCATTACCAGACCGGCGAAGTGCTGCCCAAGGCGCTGCTCGACAAGATGCTGGCGGCGAAGAACTTCCAGTCAGCCATGTTCATGGTGCGCCAGCTGGAGTTTTCCCTGTTTGATTTCCAGTTGCACCGTGACTTTCAGCCCGGCGTAACCAATGTGCAGCAGTTGCTGGATGGTGTGCGCGAGCGGGTTTCGGTGGTACCTGTGCCGGACTTCAACCGCTTCCAGAACAGCTTCAGCCATATCTTTGCCGGTGGCTACGCCGCTGGTTACTATAGTTACAAGTGGGCCGAAGTCCTGTCGGCGGATGCCTTTTCCCGCTTCGAGGAAGAGGGTATCTTTAGCCCCCAGGCCGGTGCGGATTTCCGCAGCAATGTGCTTGAGATGGGCGGCTCCCGTGAGCCGATGGAGCTGTTTGTCGCTTTCCGTGGCCGCGAGCCCAGCGTCGATGCGCTGTTGCGTCACGCAGGCATAGTCTGAGTCTCCATTAACGTGCAACAAGCTGTACAGGTCGTCCGTGACGGCCTGTACAGGGCAGGAACCTATGACAGTGATCAAGCGTTTTATTGCCGGCGCGGTTTGTCCGCGCTGTGGCCAGATGGATTGTCTGCGCATGTATCGGGACGACGAGCGCGAATTTCGCGAATGTGTGCGGTGCGACTTCGAGGATACCCAGCGTCTGGATGGCACGCCTGAAGTGCAAGAGCTCGAAACCCGTGTCAATCAGGCCAAACCGGTGCTTGATGCCGGTGAACGGCCCATTCGCTTTGTGCCCAACCCCGTCAAAGACAGCGGCAAATGAGCGCTGAGGGTGCAGTGACTCGCTGTGCCTGGGCGCTGAACAGCGCGCTGGAAATTGATTACCACGATACCGAATGGGGTCGGCCCCAGACGGACGACCAGGTGCTGTTCGAGTTTCTGGTGCTGGAGGGGGCCCAGGCGGGCCTGAGCTGGCGCACCGTGCTGGAAAAGCGTGAAGGTTACCGGCGGCATTTTCAGGGCTTTGATCCGGCAGCGGTGGCCGTTTTGGGCGCCGATGCTATCGAGGCCATGCTGGCGGACCCCGGTGTGATCCGTCATCGCGGCAAGCTTGAAAGTGCCGTTGGCAATGCACGCATCTTTCTGGAACTGCAGGCCAAACATGGCAGTTTCGCCCGCTACCTGTGGCAGTTCACCGATGGCAAACCGTTGCAGGGCCAGCGTGAGCTTATGGCGCAGGTGCCGGCCCAGACGACGGAATCCCAGCAGCTTTCCAAAGAGCTTAAGCGTCTGGGCATGCGCTTTGTTGGCCCGACCATCTGTTATGCCTATATGCAGGCCGTGGGCCTGGTGAACGACCACCTGCTGAGTTGCCCGTGCCATGCCGACTGTGTCGCAGCGGGCGAGCGCTTTAGTCTCTGATACTTTTCTGCGGTTTTTTCAGCCTGTCCGCCGGCCGGCTCAGCGCTCGGCGCTGACCCGGTAAATGGCGCCGGCCTGGTCGTCGGAAATCAGCAGGCTGCCGTCCCCGTCGACCAAGACATCCACCGGACGCCCCCAGGCGCTCTGCCCCTGCAGCCAACCGGTGACGAAGGGTTTGTGGCTGATCACCCTGCCCTCCTCGGTTTGCAGCTTCATGACCCTATAGCCCGACTTCTCGCTGCGATTCCAGGAACCGTGTTCGGCAATAAAGAGTGTATTGCCGCTGGCCTTGGGCAGTTGCCCGCCGCGGTAAAAAGTCATGCCCAGCGCCGCCACATGGGCACCGAGCCCCAGTACCGGGGATACAAAGTCGGTGTTGTCGGCGGTGGCCGCATAGACAGGGTCCGGCACGGGTTTGGCCTTGTGATTGCTGTGAAAGAACGGAAATCCGAAGTGCTGTCCGGGCTCGGTGAGGCGGTTCAGTTCGTCGTCCGGCAGGTTGTCCCCCAGCAGGTCGCGGCCGTTGTCGGTGAACCAGAGCTGGCCGCTCAGCGGGTGCCAGTCCATGCCCACGCTGTTGCGCACGCCCTGGGCGACGGTTTCGATACGGCCCGAGCGGGGGTTGATCCGGCTGATGGTGGCAAACAGCGGATTGTCCGGCAGGCAGACATTGCAGGGGGCTCCAATATTGAAATAGAGCCAGCCATCGGGCCCGACGGACAGGTATTTGGCACCGTGATGCTTGTTGCGCGGCAGCTGGTCGGTGATGAGCTGGCGGGCCGGAATCTCCGGCAGCCGCTGCTCAATGGCCGGATAGCGCCAGATGCGATTCACCTCCGCCACATAGAGATCACCCTGATGCACCGCCACACCGTTGGGCATGTTGAGTCCCGAGCCTATGCGCATGGACTCTTCGTAACGGCCGTCGCCATCCCGGTCTCGCAGCGCCGTAATGCCATCGCCGTTGCGACTGCCGACAAAGAGGGTACCCAAGTCACCCAGCGCCAGTTGGCGGGCCCCCGGAACCTCGGCCACCAGGGCAATGTCGTGCCCGCTGGGCACCTTGAGCAGGTGCAGCGGAAGTTCGGCCCGGGCCGTCAGGGCCGGCAGAAGGCAGGCGAGCAGCAGCAATTTACGCATCAGGATAACCAGAGCTCCTTTTTGCACAGTGTGCGGTAAACATAGCCGCCGGTCAGCGCCCGGGCCACAAAGAGGCCCATGAAAGCGAGCCAGAGTCCCTGATTTCCCAAGTCCTGCAGCAGCCACCAGAGTGGCAGGTAGGCACAGAATACCGAGACGATCATGGTGTTCTGCATGGCGCGCACCTGGGTGGTGCCGATGAAGATGCCATCCAGCAGATAGCTCCAGACGCCCACCAGTGGCAGCAGGATGATCCAGGGCAGGAAGTCGATGGCCAGGGCGCGCACCGGTTCAATATCTGTCAGGATGCCGATAATCTGTGCGCCCGCCAGCCAGAACAGCAGGCTGAACGCCAGGGCGGTGAACAGCGACCAGATCAGCGCCGTGAACACCGTATCGTAGAAGTGATCCAGCCGGCGCTGGCCGATGGCCCGTCCGGCGAGGGCCTCGGTGGCGTGGGCGAAGCCGTCCAGACCGTGGGAAATCAGCAGCAGAAAGTTCAGCAGCACGGCGTTGGCCGACAGCGTCAGGGTGCCCATGCGTGCGCCCTGGCTGGTAAAAAAGGCAAAGCACAGCAGCAGCAGCAGGGTGCGCACAAAGAGGTAGCGATTGACCATCAGCAACTCGATGTAGTCCGGCAGGTGCCACAGGCTCCGCCGGTCCAGAGTGCCGGAGGTGTTACGCAGTACGCGCTTTGTCAGGTAAAGCCCCAGCCCCAGCGACAGGTACTCCGAGCATACGGTGGCCAGCGCCACGCCGTCAGCATGCATGCCAAGCCCGTAGACCGCCAGCAGGTCCAGCAGCATGTTGGCGACGTTGGTCACCAGCAGTAACAGCAGTGGGATGCGGGTGTTCTGGTTGCCCAGAAACCAGCCCAGCAGGGCGTAATTGCACAGCACCGCGGGGGCACCAAAGATGCGGATCCAGGCATAGCGCTCGGCTTCGGCGGTGACCAGATCGCCGGCATCCATCAGTGATAGCGCAATGGCGACCAGCGGCCGGTGAACCAGCAACAGCAGCAGGCCGAGTGCCGCCCCCAGCACCAGGGCGCGGGCCAGCAGCAGGCGTATCTGGGCGCCGTCTTCGCGCCCCTGTGCCTGAGCCGTAAGGCCGGTGGTGCCCATGCGCAGAAAGCCGAAGGCCCAGTAGAGGGTGGTGAAAATCATCCCCCCCACCGCCACGGCCCCCAGGTAGTGACTCTCGGGCAGATGACCGATCACCGCGGTATCCACCAGCCCCAGCAGAGGCACGGTGATATTGCTCAGGATCATCGGCCAGGCCAGCTGCCAGATGCGCTGGTGGTTCTCGCGGCTGGGCCAGCGCAGGCGGTACTGGCTCATCAGGCGCGGCTTCCGGCCTGGCGCAGTGGCAGGCTGTACAGCAACAGGAATTCAGCCAGGGCGGCGACCACCACCGAGGGGCCGGCCGGCGTATCCCAGCGCCAGGAGGCGGCGAGGCCCGCGGTGACCGCCAGGCAACCCAGCACGGCCGCCAGGCAGGCCATTTGTTCAGGCGTGCGGGACAGACGCCTGGCGGCCGCCGCCGGGATGATCAGCAGGGATGTGATCAGCAGAATGCCGACGATCTTCATGGCCGCAGCAATGACTACGGCGATCAGCAGCATCAGGGTCAGGCGCAGTCGCGCCACCGGTATCCCTTCAACCTGAGCCAGTTCCTCATTGATGGTGATGGCCAGCAGGCCATCCCACAGACGCCACAGCAGCAGCAGCACCAGAGCGCCACCGCCGTAAATCCAGTAGATGTCCTGCACAGTGATGGCCAGCAGATCACCGAACAGGTAGGCCAGCAGGTCGACGCGCACATTGTCCAGCAGGGCGATGGCTACGAGCCCGAGGGACAGGGTGCTGTGGGCCATGATGCCGAGCAGCGTATCGGTGGCCACAAAGCGCTGGCGCTGCAATGTCACCAGCAGCAGGGCCAGCAGCACACAGCTGGTCACGACCGCCAGGTTGACGTTTATTTCCAGCATAAAGCCCAGCGCTACGCCCAGCAGGGCCGAGTGGGCCAGGGTATCGCCGAAATAGGCCATGCGACGCCAGACCACAAAGGAGCCCAGGGGGCCGGCAATAACGGCCACGCCCAGGCCGCCGATCAGGGCATACAGCAGAAAATCATCCATGGGGCTCGTTACTCTTTACCGCGGTGCCTGCCGGCTTGACGACATCGCCGTGCACATTGTGGACATGGTTATGGTGGTGGCTGTAGAGCGCCAGGTTTTCGGCACCGGGCACACCGAACATCTCGCGAAAGGTCGGGTCATTGCTGACCTGCTCGGGGTGGCCGGAGCAGCAGACGTGGCGGTTCATGCAGACCACATGGTCGGTGGAGGACATCACCAGGTGCAGGTCGTGGGAGATCATCAGGACGCCGCAGCCACGCTGATCGCGTATGCGGGCGATCAGCTTGTACAGCTCGATCTGGCCGTTGATGTCCACACCCTGCACCGGCTCATCCAGCACCAGCAGCGTCGGCTCCTGCAGCAGGGCCCGTGCCAGCAGCACGCGCTGGGTTTCGCCGCCCGACAGACTATGGATCGACTGCTTCAGCAGGCGCAGTGCGCCGACATCGGCCAGGGCCTTTTCCAGCGAGGCATTGTCGCGGCTGCGGGCGGTTTGCAGGAAGCGCTCCACGGTCAGCGGAAAGGTCTGATCGATATGCAGCTTCTGTGGCATATAGCCGATGCGCAGGTCGGGCTTGCGCCATACTTCGCCGCTGCTGGGCTTGATCAGCCCGAGGACGACCCGCACCAGGGTGGTCTTGCCGGCGCCATTGGGGCCTATCAGGGTGGTGATGCAGTCGCGGTGCAGCTCCATGGAGATATTCTGCAGCACATGGTTGCGCCCAAAGCGCACATTGATACCGTCAAGCCTGGCCAGGTGCTGGTGTGCGTGGCTAGTCATTCTGCCTCCCGTTGCCGGCTGTTTGCGTCGCTGTGCTGGCAATTCGGACAAAGGCCCACCACTTCAACGGTTTCCTGCTCGATGACGAAGCCCAGATGCGCGGCGCTGTTGTGGATGGCGTTCTGGACCGGTGCCGACTCCAGCTCCACCGTGCAGCTGCAGTTGCGGCAAATCAGAAAGCAGCCCTGATGCGCAGGACCCGGGTGCGGGCAGCCGATGAAAGCATTGAGGGAGGCAATGCGGTGCACCAGTCCCTGGGTCTGCAGAAAGTCCAGTGCGCGGTAGACCGTGGGCGGCGCCGAGTTGAAGCCAGCGTCGGCCAGGGCCGGCAGCAGCTCGTAGGCGCCCAGCGGCTTGTGGCTCTGCCAGATGAGCTGCAGTACCAGTTCGCGAATCGGTGTCAGGCGCTGCTTGCGCTCGCCGCAGAGCGTGCGGGCTTTGTGTAGCGCCTCGTGGATGCACCTGTCGTGATTGTGCCCGGGCTGAAATGATAAAGGTTGCTTGCTCATGGTTTCGCACTGGATATGTTTTGTTATAGTGTAACTTAAATTGTTATCTGATGGACCCTTGAAACCATGTCGTTGCGTAAACTTTTAGTCTTGTCTGGCCTTGTTCTGCCGCTGCTGGCATCCCCCGTGCAGGCCCTGCAGGTGGTGGCCAGCGTCAAGCCGTTACAACTGCTCAGTGCCGCACTGCTGGACGGTATCTCGGAGCCGCGCTTGCTGGTGCCGACCGATGCGTCTGTGCACAACTATGTGCTCAAGCCCTCGGACGTACGGGGGCTGGCGGCGGCGGATCTGGTGATCTGGGTCGGCCCCGAGCTTGAGCTGTTTCTTGGCAAGGTGCTGAAAAATACCGATGCGCGCATTCTGCAACTCAGTCATGCGGGTACGGCGGCGTCTGACTCCGAATCCGACCATGACCATGACCACGACCACGAAAAACATGCCGATGAGCATGACGATGAGCATGAGGGCCATGCCGACGAGTCAGCTGACCATGCTGCGGAGTCAGAACAGGGCGAGGTGCATAATCATGCCGTGGACGCCCATCTGTGGATGGATCCGGAACTGATGCTGGCCGCGGCGCAGCGCCTGCAGCAGATGCTGGCGCAGATCGCCCCCGAACACGGGCCCAGGCTGGCTGCCAACTATGCCCGCTTTGCCGCTTCGCTGCAGGCAAGGGACGCAGCCCTGCGCCTGCAGCTGGCGCCACTGGCTGATCGCGGCTTCTTTGTGTTCCACGATGCCTACGGTCATTTTGTCGGCCACTACGGTTTGAAGCAGCTGGGTTACTTTACCGTGGACCCCGCCCGCCCGCCCGGCGCCCGCCGTCTGAGTGACATTCGCCGGCAACTTAAGGCCCGCGAGGCGGTCTGTGTCTTTAGCGAGCCACAGTTTCGTGCCAATGTGGTCAGCAGTGTTACCCAGGGGCTCAATGTGCGTCATGGTGAGCTGGACCCGCTGGCGCGGGGCTTTGAGCCTGGCCCCACCGCCTACGTTGACTACCTGGAGAGCCTCGCCGGGGCCTTTGCGGACTGTTTAACGCCTGATTGATAAATATTTTCATCTAGGGGCTTCACAAGGCAAAAAACCGTCTATATAATTCGCCCCACTTTCGTCGCAGATGTGGTGGAATTGGTAGACACGCTAGCTTCAGGTGCTAGTGCTCGAAAGGGCGTGGGAGTTCGAGTCTCCCCATCTGCACCACTTCAGGGCCCAGTCTCTGAGCGGTGCAGCCTGCGAACCACGAAAGTACGCAAGACCCTAATAGAGTGTGCTCTCGATAAAAAGCACAACCGATGCAGATGTGGTGGAATTGGTAGACACGCTAGCTTCAGGTGCTAGTGCTCGAAAGGGCGTGGGAGTTCGAGTCTCCCCATCTGCACCACTTATTCCGGTTAAGATCCGGTAAGTGGTGCAGAACTTCGGTTATCCTCTTAGCTTTACCGCTTTACCGCTTTACCGCTTTACCGCTTTACCGCTTTACCGCTTTACCGCTTTACCGCTTTACCGCTTTACCGCTTTACCGCTTTACCGCTTTACCGCTTTACCGCTTTACCGCTTTACCGCTTTACCGCTTTACCGCTTTACCGCTTTACCGCTTTACCGCTTTACCGCTTTACCGCTTTACCGCTTTACCGCTTTACCGCTTGATCAAAACCCTCAGTGTTACCCCTTCGCTCATAATTTTCGTTATTCGTTATTCGTTATTCGTTATTCGTTATTCGTTATTCTTTCCCCTTTCCCCTTTCCCCTTGTTCCTAGCCGTGCCTTCGTTTTATTTCTTTCCTGCCTATAAGTTATCCGGTAGATTCCATCGCTACTGTTCCTGTTAACTTATGGCTTGTCGTTGGATTCATGAATACCAAACAGCTCACCGCCTTTCGGGCCATTATGCAGCAGGGCTCCATGAGTGATGCCGCACGCCGCCTGGACGTGTCACAGCCGGCGATCTCGCGTCTAATACGGGATCTGGAGCAGGATCTGGGCTTCAGCCTGTTCGAACGGCGCAATAGCCGGGTTTACGCCACGGCGGCGGCGCGGGCGTTCTATCGCCAGGTGCAGCATCACTTTAGCGGGCTCGATCGCCTCGAGCAGTCGGCGGATCAGATTCGCCTGATGAAAAGCGGCAGTCTGCGCATTGGCGCCATTGCGGCGCTGGCTCAGACAGTGTTGCCGACCATTATCGCGGGCTTTCGCCGTGGCCGTGATGATGTGGCCATTAGCCTGGGCTGTTACGAAACCGATGAACTGCTGCCCCGGGTGGCTGGCCATCAGTTTGATTTGGCGCTGGTGGAGCTGCCGGCCGATACCGCCGGCGTTCAGTCAGGCCCGGCCTACAGAGCCGATCAGGTGTGCATCGCACCGGCGGGGCATCATTTTGGTGCCAGCGCCCGGGTACGGGTCGAAGATCTGGAGCTTGAGCCCTTTATCAGCGTGGGGAGTTCTGACTCCGCCTGGTATCAACGTGCCGAGCGGCTGCTGCGGGACTGCCTGGTGCGTCCGGATGAGGTGCTGGCGGTGGACCGGCCAATGCTCGCGCCTGCGCTGGTGCGTGAAGGTGTCGGTGTGGCACTGGTGGACCCGTTCAGCGCATTATTGCTGTCGCCGGACACGGGCATGGTACGACCTTTCGAGCCGCCCCAGCCGTACTGTATTGGCTTTGTACAACCGCTGGGGCGAGAGCAGACCCAGCTTGAACGGGCCTTTATCGACAGCTTTGAAGCCGGCGTCGGGCGCTCGGTAACGCTGCAACCGATCGAACCTGGCGAGGCGACTGGGGTCTGAGAGACGGGCTTTTCCGGGGCAGGCTCATCCGCCGGTTGTGCGCCTGCGTAAAGAAAGGTTAAGCGCACTGCGTCCCTGGGCAGAATCCCTTATGCTAAGGCTCGATACTGTTGCCTTTTGACCACAGGAGACCCGGAACGCGTGTTCAAGCTCAGGCCCCTGCTCTATTCAAGTCTGTTGTCGCTGTTGCTGGCCGGTTGTAGCAGCGGCGTTATCCGCACGGACACTCTATCGTCAGAGTTCCCCGATCAGTGGCAAAGCGCCGGTACTGAAAACGAAGAGCCTGCGCCCGGCTGGCTGCAGAGTCTGGCTGATCCGACGCTGGAGTCCCTGGTGCATGAAGCTTTGGTGGGCAGTTACAGCCTGGCCGAGCAACGCGCGTTGGTGCGCCAGGCAGAACAGAGCCTGGTGATCACGGGAGCCCCGCTCTATCCCGAGCTGGAATTCGATTTTGACGCCGGGCGCAGTGGCAATGGCAGCGGCAACGGGGTGTCCAGCCTGGACGCCGACCTGAGTCTGGGTTGGGAGCTGGACCTGTGGGGCAAACTGAGTGACAGCGAGCGCGAGGCTACTCTGACCCTGGCAGCGCGCCGGGCTGATCTTGCCGGCGCCCGGCTGGCACTGGCCAGTGATCTGGCCTCTGCCTGGTTCGAATTGCAGACCGTAGAGCAGCGTTTGGTGCTGTTCAGCCGTCGCCTGAGCAACCTGGAGCAGAATCTGGAGATTATCGAGTCAGGCTACCGACTCGGTCTTGGCAGCGCGCTGGATGTGTATCTGGCACGCAATGATGTACAGAGTGAGCAGGCCCGGGTGGCGGAGCAGCGCCAGTCCCGCACCGAGGCTGTGCGTAGCCTGCAACTGTTGCTGGGGCGCTATCCCGACGGCCGCTGGGAGCCTCTCGATGCCCTGCCGGTGCTCGACTCGGCGCTGCCGGCCGGTGTGCCGGGAACCTTGTTGCGCCGCCGTCCCGATCTGACTTCAAGCTGGATGGCGCTGCTGGCCGCCGATGCCGCCCTTGCCGTGGCGCACAAGCAGCGCTTTCCCAGCCTGACTATCAGCGCGAGCCTGGGAGACAGCGCCAGCCGCCTGTCGGATCTGCTGGGCGGCAGCCTGGCCTGGTCTTTGGCCAGTGGGCTGACGCAGCCCTTATTCAATGCCGGACGCCTCAAGGCCGGTGAAGCCCAGGCCCAGGCGCGGGTGGAGCAACTCGAACAGCAGTATCTGGGGCTGGTTTTCAGTGCCTTTGCCGAGGTTGAAACCGCCCTGAGCCGCGCCAGCGCGTTGCAGCAACAGTATGAGCAGTACCTGCAGGCCGAGCGCAACGCGCTGCTGGCCGAGGAACTGGCGTTTGCGCAGTACCGCAAGGGGCTAGTGGAATACAACACTGTGCTGGAAGCCCAGCGGCGCTCGCTGGATGCCCAGAGTACCGTTATCGGTCTGCGAGCCGACCTGCTGACCAACCGCGTGGCCCTGTACCGTGCCCTGGGGGGCGATTTTGCCCCGGCCGAAGCCTCGCCTGACACCGCCGCTGCTCTTTCCCCTGTGGCTGCGCTGCCCTCCATTCCGTCCGCAACCCTATCTGGCGATCAAGACGCATGATCAGAAAAATCCTCCCCATTTTTGTGTTCGCGGTCTTCGTGGCTGTGGCTGCACTGATAATGCTCAATCGACCCGAAGCCAGCCGTAACAGCAGCCCGCCGGTACCCAGCGTACGCGTTGACGTTCAGGTGCTGCAGCCGCAGGACTATCAGGTTCAGCTGCAAAGTTATGGTGTTGTGCGCCCGCGTACCCAAAGTACATTGCTGCCCCAGGTGGCGGGGGAAATACTGGAGGTCGGTGCGGGTTTCCGTGAAGGCGGCTTCTTTGAACAGGGTGATCTGCTGCTGCGTATCGATGCCCGGGATTACGAAGCGGCCCTGGCCACGGCGCGGGCGAATCTGGCCCAGGCCGAGCAGGCGTTGCAGGAAGAGCAGGCCCAGGCTGAGCAGGCGATACAGGACTGGCGTCGGTTGGGGAACAGCGAGGCACCGCCTGCGCTGGTGTCACGCCAGCCACAGCTGGCTGCCGCCAGGGCCAGTATGGGCTCGGCGCAGGCCGCTGTGCGTCAGGCACAGCTGAATCTGGAGCGTACCCGTATTCTCGCGCCCTTTGCCGGGCGAGTACTGTCCAAGTCGGTGGATGTCGGGCAGCTGGTCAATAGCGGTACCACCCTGGCAGAAATCTACGCCATCGATTATGTCGAGGTGCGGTTGCCACTGAAAAACCAGGATCTGGAGTATATCCGCCTGCCCGAAGCCTACCGTTTTGACAACGCGCCAGAACAGGCGCTGCCGGCGGTTACGCTGCACTCCACCCTGGCGGGCAGCCAGAGTTGGCAGGGGGCCATAGTGCGTACCGAGGGCGCCATTGATAGCAGCAGCCAGCAGCTGCATGTGGTGGCGGTGATCGATGACCCTTACGGACTCAAGGCCAAGGGGCGCCAGCCGCTGAAGATCAATCAGTATGTCAGTGCGCAGGTCGAGGGCCGGCTGTTGCAGGCGGTGCTGGTGATCCCCAACAGGACTCTGTACCAGGGCAGCTATGTCTATCTGGTGGATGATGGGCTGCTGCGGCGCCAGGAGGTCGAGGTGTTGTGGCAGAACGACAGCGAAGCTCTGATCGGCACAGGCCTCAAGGCCGGTGAACAGCTGGTGACGACGGCGCTGGGTCAGGTCAGCAGTGGCACCCGCGTACAGGTCACAAATGACATCCAGGTGAATGGCGCCGAAGCGGATGCGACGGCCCGGCCTGGCAAGCGTGAGGGCAAACGTGACGGTAACAAGGGGGGCGGATCATGATCGCCTGGTTTGCCCGTAACCACGTTGCCGCCAATCTGCTGATGGTGTGCATTCTGTTCGGCGGCATCATGTCGCTGACGACCCGTATTCCGCTGGAAGTGTTTCCGTCTTTCGTGGCCGATGTGGTCAAGGTCTCGGTGTCGCTGCGCGGCGCCACGCCTGAGGATGTGGAACAGGGCGTGACGGTACGCATTGAGGAAGCCGTTCAGGATCTGGAGGGCATCGAGAAGATCAGCAGCCGTTCCCAGGAGGGCGCGGCCTCGATCGATATCGAAATAGACAGCGACTACGACCCGCGTGAGCTGCTGGCGGATATCAAAAGCCGTGTTGATGGCATCAACACCCTGCCTGCGGACGCGGACCGGCCGGTGATCAGCCTGGCAACGCGCAAGCGTGAGGTGCTGTCGGTGACGGTGTCGGGGGATTTTTCCGAGCGCGAAATCAAGGAGTACGCCGAGCGGGTGCGGGATGACCTGTCGCGTCTGCCCGAGGTGACTCAGGTTGATCTGGATGCGGTGCGCGATTATGAAATTTCGGTTGAGCTGACCCAGGATCGTCTGCGTGAGTACGGCCTGACCCTGGCGGATATTTCCGCCGCCATCGACGGCGGTTCCGTCGACCTCTCTGCGGGTAACCTGCGTACCGATGGCGGCGATATTCTGCTGCGCTCCAAGGGGCAGGCCTACCAGCGTGACGAGTTCGAGCGGTTGGTGATCAAGACCAATCCGGATGGCAGCATTATCCGCCTGGGGGATCTGGCGCGGGTCAATGATGGTTTCGAGGAAACGTCGCTGCGCACCCGCTTTAACGGCCAGCAGGCAGCGTTGATCGAGGTGTACCGGGTGGGCAACCAGAGTGCCATAGGTGTGGCCGATGCCGTGAAGGACTATATCGAGCGGCAGCAGGCAACCCTGCCGGAAGGCATGACCCTGAGTTTCTGGGATGACGACTCCGAGGTGGTGAAAAAGCGTCTGAATACCCTGCTGTCCAATGCGTTGCAGGGCGGCATTCTGGTGTTGTTACTGCTGACGCTGTTTCTGCGTCCGTCCATCGCCTTCTGGGTATTTCTGGGCATACCGATCAGCTTTATGGGGGCCTTCCTGTTGCTACCGGTGTTCGGTGTCAGCCTGAACATCATGAGTCTGTTTGGCTTTATTCTGGTACTGGGGATCGTCGTGGACGACGCCATTGTCACCGGGGAGAACGTCTACAGTCATATGCGCCGGGCCGAAAGCAGCCTGCACGCGGCCATTCGCGGTACCGAAGAAGTCGCCATCCCGGTGACCTTCGGCGTGCTCACCACGGTGGCGGCTTTCCTGCCGCTGGCGTTTATCGAAGGCGGTCGCGGCGTATTTTTTGCGCAGATTCCGGCGGTGGTGATTCCGGTGCTGCTGTTCTCCCTGATCGAGTCCAAGTTTGTATTGCCCGCACACCTCAAGCATATCCGCCTGCGCCAGCATGCGGCGGGGCAATCCCGGCTGGAGCGCTGGCAGCAGGGCTTCGCCGATGGTTTCGAGCGTGCGGTGCTGCGCTATTACAGACCCCTGCTCAAGCAGTGTCTGCGGCACCGCTATGTGACCCTGGCGCTCTTTGGCGGCATTCTTATCCTGATCCTCAGCATGATTCTGAGCGGCTGGACACGCTTCGTGTTCTTCCCGCGCATCCAGAGCGAAACGGCGCGGGCGTCACTGACACTGCCCACCGGCACGCCGTTCGAGGTGACCGATCGCTATATTGTGCGCATGGTGGACGAAGCCCGGGCACTGAAGGACAAGTACCGCGATCCGGTTTCGGGCCAAAGCGTGATCCTGAATATTCTGGCGAGCACGGGCTCCGCTGGCGGCAGTTCCCATACCGGCTCAGTGCGGTTTGAAATTCTGTCGCCGGAGCAGCGCTCCAGCGAGGTGACCAGTTCAGAGCTGGTGCGTGAGTGGCGCAATGCCGTGGGTCAGGTGCCGGGGGCCGAGTCCCTCACCTATCGCGCCGAGTTTGGCCGCGTGAGTGATCCGGTTGATATCCAGCTCAGTGGCCAGGATCTGCGCAGGCTGTCCGAGGTGGCGGACAAGGTCAAGACTCGCCTTTCGACCTACCCGACCCTGTTCGATATCGTCGACAACCTGTCCGATGGCAAGGAGGAAATTCAGCTGGAGCTGACAGCCCAGGGCGAGGCGCTGGGGCTGACCCGATCGCAGCTGATCAGCCAGGTGCGACAGGCCTTTTTCGGTATCGAAGTGCAGCGGGTGCAGCGCGGACGTGATGATGTGCGGGTCATGGTGCGGCTGCCGGAATCGGAGCGCCAGTCGGTTGCCAGCCTGCAGGGCTTGCTGATTCGTCTCGACGATGGCAGTGCGGTGCCGCTGTCCCATGTGGCGGCGCTCAAGCCTGGCAAGAGTCCGGCGGCTATCTATCGCATTGACCGTTTTCGTACTGTCAGCGTGACCGCCGATCTGGACAAGGAAAGCACCAACATGACGGTGCTGACCGAGGATATGCGCAGCTTCCTGGATGATCTGATGCAACAGTATCCGGGGGTGTCCTACAGCCTCGAAGGTGAGGCGCGGGAGCAGCAGGAGTCCTTCGGCTCGCTGCAGCTGGGCCTGGCGTTCGTGCTGTTCGTGATTTACAGCCTGCTGGCGATTCCGTTCCGCTCCTATCTGCAGCCGCTGATTGTGATGTCGGTGATTCCCTTTGGTGCCATAGGCGCGGTGATTGGCCACTGGATCATGGGTATGGATCTGACCATCATGAGCATGATGGGGCTCATGGCCCTGATCGGTGTGGTGGTCAACGATAGCCTGGTGCTGGTGGATTTCATCAACAAGCGCCGGGCCAAGTCCGATAGCAGTGAGCGGGCGCTGCTGCGTTCTGTACTGTCGGCGGGCAGTTCCCGTTTTCGCCCTGTGCTGCTGACATCCCTGACCACCTTCTTCGGGCTTATGCCCCTGCTGTTCGAGGAGTCGACCCAGGCGCAGTTCCTCATTCCCATGGCGGTGTCACTGGGTTTTGGCATTCTGTTCGCCACCTTTATTACCCTGCTGATGGTGCCGGTAAATTACATGGTGCTGGAGGACCTGCGCAGGTGGTGGCGGCGCGGTTCGCCCGCAACCTTGAAGTCGGACGAAGCAGCCTGAACCACTCGGTCGGCGGCGGGCAATAAAAAACCGCTGCAGGATTTTTCCTGCAGCGGTTTTTTGTATGCGTTGTGGCAGGGAAGCGTCAGGCGGAGCTGTCGGCCTGGATCTCGTGCAGTGCCCAGTGCAGCGGGCTGCGGTCGTCTTCCGGCAGCAAGGCGGCCAGTTGAGTGATGCTGGCCTGCAGATCGGCCACGGCGCCACGGTGCAGGTTGACGTGCCCGACCTTGCGGCCCGGGCGAATGTCCTTTTCGTACCAGTGCACGTCGCAGCCCGGTACTGCCAGCCAGTCGGTGGACCAGTCGCGCCCGAGCAGGTTCCACATCACGCTGAGGCCATCGACCGCCGGCGTAAACAGCGGCAGGTCCGTTACGGCGCGCAGGTGTAGCTGGAACTGACTGGGGTTGGCTCCGGCCTGGGTCCAGTGGCCGCTGTTGTGTACGCGCGGTGCCAGCTCGTTCACCAGCAGGGTGCCGTCCACAACGAAGCACTCCATCGCCATGACGCCGACATAGTCGAGTTCAACCATGATGCGGGTCAGCCACTCTTCGGCTTGGGCCTGCAGGGGCTGCAGGCGTTTCAGCCCGCCGACGCTGGCGTGCAGTATGCCCTGCTGGTGCAGGTTGAGGGTCAGCGGGTAGAAGACGCATTTGCCATCGTGACCGCGGGCACCCACCAGGGATACTTCTTCATCGAAGGGGATCATTTTCTCGGCGATGCATTCGCCCAGCCACTCATCCAGCGCCGGCTCGCCCTGTTTCCAGCGCCACTGCCCGCGGCCGTCATAACCGCCCTGGCGACGCTTGATGACGAGCTTGTCGCCCACCAGCGCCAGATGTTCAGTGGTGTGATCCGGGGTGACGTTGCACCAGGGTGCGGTACCGACCTTGAGGTGATCGAGCAGGCTCTTCTCGCTCAGGCGGTCGCGGATCAACTGGGTGGCCCGGGCATTGAGAAAGCCCGGGTGAGCCGTCAGCTGGCGGCTGCGTGGCGTATCGGGCCAGAGCTCCTGTTCGACGGTGATAACATCGTCGGGTTTGAGCTCTACCGGCTCATCGAGGCTTGGATCGCAGGGCAGCACTTCGATGCCCATGGGGGCGCCGGCCTGCTTGAGCATGCGACCCAGCTGGCCGTTACCGATAATGGCGATACGTGGCAGCATCATTCAGCTCCTGGGGTCCGGGTTGTCCAGTACCGTCTGGGACTGGGCCGTGCGCCATTGCTGCAGGCGCTCGCGCAAAGCCGGATCGTGGACGGCCAGCATCTGTATGGCCATGAGGCCGGCGTTAAAGGCACCAGCGCCGCCTATCGCCAGGGTGCCGACGGTCACGCCGCGGGGCATCTGCACGATGGAATAGAGGCTGTCCATGCCGCTGAGGGCCTTGCTCTGTACGGGCACGCCCAGTACCGGCACCAGCGTCTTGCTGCTGATCATGCCAGGCAGATGGGCGGCACCGCCGGCACCGGCGATAATGACTTCATAACCACGCTCGGCGGCTTCTTCGGCGAAACTGAACATCTTGTCCGGCGTACGGTGGGCGGAGACCACCTCGGCATGGTAGGACACACCCAGTGTATCCAGAATGTCGGCAGCCTCTTTCATGGTGGGCCAGTCGGAACGGGACCCCATTACAATGGCGACTTTTACACTCATCACATTGTCCTGTCAGCTAAATCAAAACGGGAAATTGGCAAGGCGCGATACCCCGCAGCCCGCGCAGGGGCCGCCCGAAAAATGCATCGGACGCACGGGAAAACGATATTAAAAGACTCGCCGGTACCGCGCGCGCCGGGTTCCATGGAAATAGAGACAGAACGCGGCGGCGGAAAAACCCGATAGAATAAGGTGATACCCTGCTCAAGGCAATGTTATGTCGTGTTTTAACGTCTTTTGCCGCCAGTTAAGCCCAAAATCGCCGTGACGGTATGGTGCTTGCGGATCCTTGTCCGCACGCCGTGGCGCCTTGATCCGCTGCAGGGCCCATGCTTTAATTCAGGCACCATGAAAATCCTCAGCACACAGCGCCTTCTGGCGGTCTTCGCACTGATATGCCTGCTACTGAGCCTGTCTTTGCAGAGCAGCGTGCGTATTCAGATGGATGCGCAGATGATGTCCATGTCCGCCACCCAGATGGGTCAGATGGACAGCATGGACAACTGCGGTGGCTGTGATGACAATGACAGCCTGCTGACGGACTGTGTCAGCGGCACCTGCGCCAGCGTACCGGCTGTGCTCGACAGTGCCAAAGTACCTCTCATGCTGCCGCGTGCAATGCTGCGGGCGCCTCTGCCTCATTTTCATGCTTCACTCACCCCGTCTCCCGAGCCTCAGCCTCCCCGGCTATCCCTGTTTGTCTGACGTTTATCCGGTTGTCTGTACAGACGGCCTTTGACTCTGTTCAACGTCCTTTCACGGGAGCGCTATATCTTGCTGATTCTTGCCTTGTCACGCGTCCCGGCGTGACCAGCCGCCCCGTGGAGTGTCGTCTTTTATTCTGTTGAGGAAATGACCATGAAACTTTTGCACACACTGACACTCGTTATCGGGCTGACGCTGTCTGGGCTGATTTGGGCCGCAGAACCCATCAAGGGCACCCTGTACAAGAATCCGCAATGCGGCTGTTGCCAGGGGCATGCCGATTACCTTGAAGAGCAAGGGTTCGAGATCGAGGTGGTCGCGACCGACACCCTGGCGGCCTTCAAGCAGCAAAACGGTGTGCCGGAAAAACTTGAAGGCTGCCATACCCTGCTGATTGATGGCTATGTGGTTGAAGGCCATGTACCGGCAGCCTCGATCCGCCGGCTGCTGGCGGAGCGGCCGCAGATTCGCGGTATTTCCGTACCGGGCATGCCCGCGGGCTCCCCCGGTATGGGTGGGCAGAAAACCGAGCCTCTGAAGATCTATGAACTCGCCGAGGGCATGCCCAAGGTCTTTGCCATCGAATAGGCTATGTCTGGGCGTTGTAAATAACGCAGGCAGGCGCACAGGAGTAACATCAATGAATGCGATGATGGCGTGCATGGGTGCCGGTCACTGGATGATGGCGCTGATCGGCGTCTTGTCGGTCAGCGTGACAGTTTTGCTGATTGCGGCGCAGGTGAAGTATCTGCGTCAAGCTGCTGGGCGTCAGCATGGCTAGGGCGACGACTAAGGGTTCAAGTATCATGCCGTGGCTGCTGGCAGCGCTGCTGGTGCTGGCACTGGGTGGCGCCCTGCTGGTGCAGTGGCTGGCCCCAGCGGGCAGCAAAGCGAATCCGCAGGACGCAGCCCAGGTGACCGCAGGAAAACAACTCTATGGGCAATACTGTGTCGCCTGCCACCTGGAGCGGCTGCAGGGTCAGCCCAACTGGGAGAAACGACTGCCCAGCGGACGCATGCCGGCGCCGCCCCATGATGAAAGCGGCCATACCTGGCACCACCCTGATCAGGTATTGTTCGGCATTATCCGCAGTGGCCTGGTGCCACCCTATGCGCCGGCCGGTTACGAGAGTGACATGCCAGCCTTCGGTGGGCAGCTCAGTGATGCGCAGGTCTGGAGCTTGCTGGCATTTATAAAGAGTCACTGGTCGCCGAAAATCCAGGCCTGGCAGCAAGACAAAACCCGGCAGTACTGAGCGGCCTTACCGGCCGCGCTACCCGGCATCTTATTGAATTCAGAGGGAAAGCCGATGCAAGCAGGAGTAATACAAGGGCCCGTGCCCCAGGGCATTGCCTGGCGAATACTGCAGGGAATCGCCGTCGCTGGGCTGGGCTTGGCCATCGCCATGGCGACCCAGGCCAACGCTGCTGAGCCCGAGCAGAGCCAGCCCGCCACGGCCGAGTTCGAGCAGCGCGTGAAGGACTATATCCTCAGTAATCCCGAGATAGTGGTGCAGGCAATTCAGCTGTACCAGGCGCAGCAGCAAGTGCAAAAGGAAGAGCGGGTGAAGGCGATCATCGGGCAGAGCAGCGCCCAGCTGCTGGCCGATCCTGAGGCGCCCGTGGGCGGCAATCCCGAGGGGGATGTGACTGTGGTGGAGTTTTTTGACTACAACTGCACCTACTGCAAGAAGGTTGCGCCGGTCATGAGTGCGCTCGAGCAGCAGGACACCGAGCTGCGTATCGTTTACAAGGAGTTCCCGATTCTGGGGCCCGTCTCCGAGTATGCTGCCCGTGCGGCCCTGGCAGCAGACGCTCAGGGCAAGTATCTGGAACTGCACAACGCCATGATGAATTCTTCCGGCCGGCTCAGCGAGGCTCTGATTCTGGGGTATGCGGCGGATCTCGGGCTGGATATCGACAGGCTCAAAACTGATATGCAGGCCGAGGCAATCAGCGCTCAGTTTGCGCGTAATCGTGCTCTGGCCCGTTCGCTGGGCATCACAGGTACGCCGGGTTTTGTGATTGGCGCTGAAATTATTGGCGGCGCGGCGGATCAGGCGACCTTTGAAAACCTGATAGCGCGGGCGCGGCAGAATCCCTGATGGATTGGCGTTATCGCCATGGCGAAGGGAGGCGGGTTTTAAATCGCGCTGCGAGTGATAGACTCGCAGCGCACTAGGAGGCCGTCCGATAATGCTGACCGTAGCGAGAACCGGCTGATTTGAGCTGGTTTTTGCGGTGTTTTAAGGCGAATAGTGGTTCTATTTTACGAAAAACAGCACATAAAACAGCCAAACTCAGGTGGTTCGCAGTAGGTTGAGTATTGTCGGACAGCCCCCTAGCAGTCTCACCCGTGTTAAGGCACCAGGGCCATCAGATGACAGCAATTCCAGGCAGCAGCAGCGCTGCGGCGAAAAAATATGGTGTAGTGGCGCTTTCGGTTGTGATCCTCGCAGCCGTGTTGCTGTTTCCCAAGCTTTATCAGCCGGAGGGTCGGGCGGGCGAGGTGCTACAGTCCGGCGAGGTTATACGGGCACCGGCCTGTGACTTTGCCCAGGGGGCCTGTGTCGCCAGTCGTGGCGAACTGAGTGTTGAGCTGGCGGTTGAGGCTCCCGTGCTGGCGTCCTACCAGCCACTGAACTTCAGTCTCAAGGTCCGGGGCATGGAGCCCGACAGTGCCCGCATTGAGTTCGAGGGCGTTGACATGTTTATGGGCGTCAATGAGCTGGCGCTGCTGCCTGCAGGCTCCGGGCATTTTAACGGTACCCTGACGTTGCCAGGGCATGCTCATGCCATGGCCTGGCGCGCCCGAGTGCAACTGCTGCAGGCGGGCTCTCTGGTGGAAAGCGCGTTTGTGTTCGATCTGAAATAGGCCGGCCGGCGAAAGCCCCGCTCCCCGTGAATTGAGTGCCGACGGCACTGGTCAGAACCAGGCAGAGACGCCGATTACCAGGGAACCGACTTCGGTATCTTCGCCTTCCGCGCGGGCAAAGTCTGCGGTATCGCCGAAGGACTTCTCCCAGTTGATCCCAACATAGGGCACGAACTTGCGGCTGAGTTCATAGCGCAAGCGGATGCCGACTTCAGCGCTGCTGAGGCCGGAACCCACACCGATTTCCTCGTCGTCACTAAAGGCGACGGTGATTTCAGCCGAGGGCTGCAGTACCAGTTTCTGGGTCAGCAGCAGATCGTATTCGGCTTCGATACGGGCCGAAGCGTCGCCTTCGTCGCTCAGGAACAGGTTGGCATCTACTTCAAACCAGTAAGGCGCCAGTCCCTGCAACCCTGCCACGGCATAGGTACGGGATGGTCCTGGCTGATTGTCGTAGCGGATACCAAACTGGGCATCGAAAAAGTCCGACACCAGGCGCTGATACAGCAGCTGGTGTTCGGCGCTCTCGGCCGGCCCGTTGTTCAGGCGCTCGCCGCTGGTCTTGAAAGCCATGCCCTGATAGTCGGTACGGGCATTGATCTGGGCTTCCCAGCTCAGCAGGTCGTCGCCGTCCTGGTGGCGGACTTCGAAACGGTCCAGCATGAACTTGGTCATGATGGAGTCGTCTTTCATCTCTGCGCTGGCGAGAGACGAAACACCCAGTGCCAGGGTTGCCCCCAGCAGTAACGCGGATGCGCAGGCTGTCTTTTTGACGGTCATGCAGTTCCCCTTCCTCATTGAGCCGCAGTCTGTACGACGGCCTCCTCGACGATTACCTTGCGGAACATGCCCGCAGCCATGTGATACATCAGGTGGCAGTGGAAAGCCCACTGGCCCAGTGCATCCACAGGCACATCGACGGTCAGCGTGGTATTGGGTGCCACGTTAACGGTGTGCTTGAGCGGGTTGAAGCGGCCATTGCCCTTGTCGAGCTGCATCCACATGCCATGCAGGTGCATGGGGTGCATCATCATGGTGTCGTTGACGAACTTGATGCGTACCCGCTCACCCATTTTCAGGCGTACCGGCTCTGCATCGGAGTACTTGATACCGTTGATGGACCAGAAGTAGCGTTCCATATTGCCGGTGAGGCGCAGCTCGATTTCGCGATCCGGTTCCCGGTAGTCGGCGAAGGGGGTCTGGGCCTTGAGGTCGGCGTATACCAGGAACTTGCCACCGTTGGCTGCTTCAGGCGCGAGGCCGCTGCCAGGTGCGTAATCACTGTTGGCAGAAGAGGCGCCCATCATCATTTTGGAATGGTCCATAGCTTCCATTCCAGCCATGCCTTCCATGCCGGCCATCTTGGAGTGATCCATGCCTTTCATGTTTTCCATGCCGGCCATGCTGGAGTGGTCCATGCCACCCATGCTGGCCATGCTCATGTCGGACATGGTGAGCAGCTGGCTATCACGCTGTTCAGGAACCTCGGCCGCCATGCCTTCGCGCGGTGCCAGGGTGCCGCGGGCATAACCGGTACGGGATACGGATTCAGCGAAGATGGTGAAGGCCTTGTCTTCCCTCGGACGCACGATCACATCGTAGGTCTCGGCGACGGCGATGCGGAACTCATCGACGGTGACGGGTTGCACGTTGTTGCCATCGGACTGCACCACGGTCATTTCCAAACCGGGAATGCGCACATCGAAATAGCTCATGGCGGAGCCGTTGATGAAGCGCAGGCGAATCCGCTCACCCTTTTCGAACAGCGCCGTCCAGTTGGTTTCCGGCGCCTTGCCGTTCATCAGGAAGGTGTAGCCAGATACGTCGGCGATGTCGGTGGGCATCATGCGCATGCTGCCCCAGGACAGACGATCCTTGAATGCTGCGCTCCAGCCTTTGGTCTTCACATCATCAAAGAAGTCACCGGCGGTCTGCTGGCTATAGTTGTAGTAGTCGCTCTGGGCCTTGAGGTTGGCGAAAATCTGATCGCCGGTCTCATCGGACCAGTCGGACAGCATCACCACGTACTCGCGGTCGACCTTGAAGGGCTCGCGCTTTTCCGCCTCGATCACGATCGAGCCGAATACGCCTTCCTGCTCCTGAAAACCGGAGTGGCTGTGGTACCAGTAGGTGCCCGACTGCTTGATCGGGAACTGGTAGCTGAAGGTTTCGCCCGGCTTGATACCGTCAAAGCTGATACCCGGCACGCCATCCATTTGGTAAGGCAGCAGTATGCCGTGCCAGTGAATGGAGCTGTCGACGTCCAGACGGTTGGTGACGTTGATGGTCACGTCCTCGCCTTCCTTGAAGCGCAGCGTGGGCCCTGGCAGTTGACCGTTGATGGTCATGGCCTTTTTGTCTTTGCCGGTAATATTGACGATCTGCTCGTCGATGACCAGATCGTAGGTTCCAGCCATGGCGCCAATGGGCGCCAGGCTGGCGATGGCCAGAATCAATCCTTGCATCATTCTGAATCGCATCAGGATCTCCTAAAATGGCGGACGGTGGGAATCAGTTGCTGGAGAATTCACCCACCATGCCTGCCTGATAGTGCCCTGGCATGTTGCAGGCGAATTCCAGCTCAGCGTCGCCGGAGAAGGTCCAGGTCAGTACCCTGGACTCGCCCGGCGCCAGCAGAATGCTGTTGGGGTCGTCATGTTTCATGCCTTCCATGCCTTCCATGCCTTCCATGCCGCTGTGGTCCATTTCGACCATGCCGGTGGGTGTGAGCATGCCGTGCTCCATCATCTTGAGCATTTCGCTCTGGTGGTTCTTGTGCATTGCGGCGGTACCGATATTGAACTCGTGCAGCAGCGCGCCTTCATTCTTCAGTTCGAAACGCACTGTTTCGCCCGCTTTCACTTCCAGCGTGTCGACTTCGTAGTAGTTGTCATAGAGGGCGATGGATACGGTGCGCGTGGCCTGGGACGCATCGCCGGGCTTGCCGATGTTGGGTGCGTCACCCTGGCCTCCATGGGTGCCGCCGGCCATGGCCAGGGGAGCCAGGGCAGAAAGACAGAATGCCGCGACAAGGGGCTTGAGCGAAAACATGGTGTAATCCTTTTCGGGTTTCAATAATTGAGTAGACCCAGTGTATGGCGCTGTGCCTGACAGCAGCCTGACTCCCGGATTACATTTCTGTCAGCTTGTGGTGTTGACCGCAGCCTGGAGGCAGAATGAAGGGCACACCGAGTGCAAGGGGCCTGGTTCATGAAGATATTGCTGGCGGAAGACGAGCCCAAGATTGGTACCTATCTGCAAAAAGGCCTGACCGAGGCCGGTTTCAGTGTGGAGCACACCGATAACGGTGCCGATGCCCTGCAACGGGTGCTGGATGAACAGTACAGCCTGTTGATCCTGGATGTGATGATGCCGGGCCTGGACGGCTGGGGCGTCATCCGGGCGCTGCGCGAGCGCGGTGAGGAGCTGCCGGTACTGTTTCTGACCGCCCGTGACGGTGTCGACGATAGGGTCAAGGGACTGGAGCTCGGCGCCGATGACTACCTGACCAAGCCCTTTGCCTTCTCCGAACTGCTGGCCCGGGTGCGTACCCTGTTGCGGCGCAGCAGCCAGGCCCCGGCCCAGACCCGCCTGCAGATCGCGGATCTGGAAGTCGAGCTGATGAAGCGCAGGGTCTATCGCGCCGGCAAGCGCATTGATCTGACCGCCAAGGAGTATGCCCTGCTCGAGCTGCTGCTGCGCCGGCGCGGGGAGGTGTTGTCCAAGTCGCTGATTGCCTCCCAGGTCTGGGACATGAACTTTGACAGTGACACCAACGTGATCGAGGTGGCGATACGGCGCCTGCGCAGCAAGATCGACGACGGTTACAACCCGCGGCTGATTCAGACGGTGCGCGGCATGGGCTATGTGCTTGAAATTCCGCTGTCCTGAGCACGTTTCGCCGCCCAGGATTAATGCCTGGCGGGCTGGATATGGAATATCCCCACTGCAAAGGCGCTCTTATCCATGAGAATCCCGTCACTGACGATGCGCCTGAGCCTGATGTTTGCGCTGGCGGTGCTCTCGGTATTGCTGCTGGCGGGTATACTGTTCAAGCAGCTGAGCATGATGCATTTTGGCATCCTGGATCAGCAGGAACTGTCCGGCAAGGCCCAGAGCGCGGTGAGCATATTGCAGACCGTAACGGATCGGCAGGCATTCGAGCGCCGCCTGCCGGAACTCCGGGCCTTGCTGTCCCATCATCCGGGGCTGGCGGCCATGATTCGCGGGCCCGAAGGCGAGCTCTGGTTTGCCGAACCCGCCGCGCTCCAGGTGCCCGCCCGCCTGCTGGCGGGCCTGAGCGGTCAGCCCTGGGAGTGGGAAAGTCAGGACAGGTTTTACCGTGGACTCAATCGCGAGCTGCAATTGCCGGGGGGGCGAACGTTGCGTATCGAGCTGGTGCTCGACAGTACCCTGCATCAGCGCTATCTGCACTCGCTGACCCACTGGTTCTGGATTGCCTTCTCCCTCTGTGCCCTGTTCAGCGCAGGACTGGGTTGGCTGGTGGCACGCAATGGCCTCAGACCTGTGCGCTCGGTAACCCAGGTGGTGTCGTCGATATCGGCGCAGTCACTGTCCGGTCGTATCCCTATGGATGACGTGCCGGGCGAGTTGCAGGGGCTGGCGCAAAGTTTCAACGCCATGCTGCAGCGTCTGGACGACGACTTTGTGCGGCTGTCCAGCTTTTCCTCCGATATCGCTCACGAACTGCGCACGCCCATCAGTAACCTGATTACCCATACCGAGGTGGTACTGTCACGGCAGCGACGCTCGGAGGAGTACCGCGAAGCGCTCTATTCGAATCTGGAAGAGCTGCAGCGCATGGCGAAGATGGTGGAGCAGATGCTGTTTATCGCCAAGGCCGATAACGCCCTGATCGTACCCGAGCGCCAGCCGGTTGAGATGTTCGCACTTGTTAAACAACTATTTGAATACTATGAGCTTCTAGCTGAGGAAGATGGCATTTCACTGTGTTGCACCGGCCAGGGCACCCTGATGGGGGATGCCGCCATGCTGCGCCGGGCGCTATCTAATCTGCTGTCCAATGCGATCCGGCATTCGGTCGAGGGCGGCACCGTCAGGGTGGATATTGTCACCGGTACACAGGGCCTCGAAGTCAGTGTCAGCAATGTGGGGTCGGTGATTCCGCCTGAACATATAGAGCGGCTGTTTGACCGTTTTTACCGTGCCGATCCTGCCCGGCGTGAGGGGCAAAGCAGCCATGCCGGACTGGGCCTGGCCATCACCCGCTCCATCGTTCAGTCCCATGGCGGCAGCCTGGCCTGTGAATCCAGCGGGGGCTGCACCCGCTTCACGGCGTTCTTTCCCCAGGCCTGTCCTGCGAGCCGCAGCTGAACGTGCCGGCTACACTCAGGCGCGGGCCAGCTCCTGTCGCGCGCTGCGCGTGACCTGCCAGGCGCTGCTCAGTGCCAGAGCCGCCATCAGCGTGCCCACGGCCAGGTCCGGCCAGGCGGTTTGGGTACCAAAGACCCCCAGGGCGGCCAGCAGCACGGCGACATTGCCGATGGCATCATTGCGGGTGCAGAGCCAGACGCTGCGCATATTGCTGTCACCGTCGCGATAAGCCCACAGCAGCCAGGCCACGGCCAGGTTGGTGACCAGTGCCAGGGCGCCGACAACCCCCATGGTAGAGGCATCTGGCAGAGTTCCGCTGTACAGGTGCCATAGCGCCGTGCCCAGTATCCAGATGCCAAATGCCGCCATGCTGAAGGCTTTTAGCAGCGACGCTTTGGCTCGAATGGCCAGCCCCAGTCCCAGTACCCACAGGCTGATGCCGTAGTTGGCTGAATCGCCCAGGAAATCCAGCGAGTCTGCCAGCAGCGATACCGAGCCTGCCCTCATCCCAGCCACCATCTCGACGCCAAACATGGCGAGATTGAGCAGCAATGCGATCCAGAGTACCCGGCGGTAGGCGGCGCTATTCAGTCCTGTATTTTCCTGTGGTTCGCAGCAATGTGTGCCCATTTTTTCGTCCTTTGGGGTTACCTGATCAACTATAGCCGTTATGCTAAACCCTGTAGCAACTACGGGGTCAAGTCATGGCTGAGAGCTATTCCATCGGGCAACTGAGCAAGGCATCGGGGGTGAATCTCGAAACCGTGCGCTACTACGAGCGTATTGGCCTGTTGCCGGCGCCGCAGCGGGCGGCCAACGGCTATCGCCGTTATACGGATGCGGCGGCCAGGCGGCTGCGCTTTATCCGTCGGGGTCGTGAGCTGGGCTTTGGCATTGAGGCGATCCGCACTCTGTTACAGCTCGCGAATCATCCGCAGGAGCCCTGTCACGAGGCGGATCAGCTGACCCGGGCGCATCTGCAGGATGTGGAGGCCAAGATCGCTGATCTGCAGGCCATGCGGCAGGAACTGGTACGGCTGGCATGCTGTGACAGCGACAATGCGCAGCACTGTCGTCTCATAGAAGCGCTGGATAGCGATGTCGACCGCCAAGGCTTTTCAACAGATTGTTAGGTTGTCAGGTCGGTGGACGCTGCTGCAGCATTGCCCTGTAGCCTGCGCGAAAGTCCGGATAAATAAAGTCGTAGCCGGTGCTGCGTAGCAGGGTATTGCAGCAGCGTTTGCTGCCGCCCCGGCGCAACGCTTTGGTGGTGTGAATCGTCACACCCAGGGCTGTTGCCAGCCACTGGCTGACCTCGTGCAGGGTGGCCGGTGTATCGTCGCTGGCCAGGTAGATGGGAGCCAGGGTTTCACCTTGCAGGTGCAGACCAATCAGGTGCTGCAGCACGCCGGCACAGTCATCACGATGGATGCGGTTGCTGTAGTATTCGGGCAAGGCCGGTGCGCCTAGCCCGCTGCGCACCTGGTTGATCAGGTGGTTGCGGCCCGGGCCATAGATGCCGCTAAAACGCACCACAGAGGCCTTGATACCGCAGCTGAGCGCAAGCTGTTCGGCCTGCAGCATGATCTGGCCGCTGAAACGGTCGGGCTCGGTCGGGCTCTGCTCATCCACCGTGCTGCCGTCGGCCTGGTGGTAAACGCCACTGCTGGAGGTAAACAGCAGCAGGCCGGGAGGCTGGGGCAGCGCAGCCAGTACATTGGCCAGACCCTCGACATAGGCGGCACGGTAACCGGGCTCGTCATGGTTGCTGGCCGCAGCGCAGTACACCAGGATATTGCACGCCGGTAATTGGCCGCCAAGGCTGGCCGGGTTGGTCAGATCCCCCGCGATCCCTTGGATGCCGGCTGGCAGCTGGTTTATAGTACGGCGCAGGCCAAACACCTTGTGCCCCGCCGCGGTCAGTGCCAGACCCAGTGTGCTGCCAACATCGCCGCAGCCTGCGATCAGAATTTGCTGCTTGTGCATGGGCCTGTCTCCCTGTTGTGCCGGCCGCCATCATAGCAAAGGAATCTTTGGATGACGCTCACAGAGCTGCGCTACATCGTTACCCTCGCCCGGGAACAGCATTTCGGCCATGCCGCCGAACGCTGCTTTGTAAGTCAGCCAACGCTGTCCATCGCCGTCAAAAAACTGGAAGAGGAGCTGGGCATTGCCCTGTTCGAGCGCAGCAAGAACTCGGTGCGCGTGACGCCCACGGGTGAGCGTATCGTGCAGCAGGCGCAGAAGGTGCTGGAGCAGGCCGATACCATCAAGGATCTGGCCCAGCAGGGCAAGGATCAGCTGTGCAGCCCGCTGCGGGTGGGCGCAATCTATACCATAGGGCCTTACCTGTTTCCCCATCTGGTGCCGGAAGTACAGCGCCTGGCGCCGCAGATGCCGCTCTATATCGAAGAGAATTTCACCGAGACTCTGCGCGGCAAGATTCGCAATGGCGACCTGGATGCGATCATAGTCGCGTTGCCGTTCAGTGAGCCCGATGTGCTGACGCGCCCGCTCTATGATGAGCCTTTCATGATGCTGTTGCCGCGCAAGCACCCCTGGGCAAGCCAGGAAACTATCGATAGCCAGCGGCTGGATGAAACCGAGTTGCTGATGCTGGGGGAAGGTCACTGTTTCCGCGACCATGTGCTGGAATCCTGCCCCACCCTGTCTCAGGCCATGCATCAGCGGCACCAGCTCACCGAAGGCAGCTCGCTGGAAACCATCCGCATGATGGTGGCGTCGGGGCTGGGCACCAGCGTCTTGCCGCAGTCGGCGGTGCAGGGCCATTACCAGTCCGATCTTGTCGTCGTGCGCCCATTTCAGATGCCCCAGCCCATGCGCACCGTGGCGATCGCCTGGCGTGCCAGTTTCCCCCGGCCCAAGGCGATTGATGTGCTGATCGAGTCCCTGAGCCGCTGTCAGCTGGCGTCGTCGGACGAGTCTGCATGACAGAGCTGCTGTCGGATCTGCCGGTCACCCGGCTCAAGGGTGTGGGGGCGGCGCTGGAACTCAAGCTTGAGCGTCTGGGGCTGCATACCCTGCAGGATCTGCTGTTTCATCTGCCGCTGCGGTATCAGGACCGTACCCGGGTGGTGCCCATGGGCGCGCTGCGCCCCGGGGATGAATGCGTCGTCACCGGCGAAATCAAGGTGGCGGATTTGATGCAGGGCCGGCGCCGGGCGCTGCTGTGCCGCATGCAGGATGGTACCGGCACTATCAGCCTGCGTTTTTTTCACTTCAGCGCGGCGCAGAAAAACCAGCTGCTGCCCGGGGTTCGGCTGCGCTGTTTTGGTGAAGTGCGACCCGGGCCCGGCGGGCTTGAAATGGTGCATCCCGAGTACAGCCGCATCGATGGGGATGGCGCGGTATCTGTGGACAGCACCCTGACGCCGGTGTATCCGGCCACCGAAGGCCTGCACCAGACGCGGCTGCGCAGCCTGGTGACCCTGGCCATGCAATATTTGCAGCCCGGCACCCTGCCCGACCTGCTGCCTGAAACATTGCGCCGCCAATGGAAGCTGCCAGGGCTGGATGACTCCATCCGCTACCTGCATCAGCCGCCGGTGGATGCCAACCAGGACCTGTTGCTTGAAGGTCGGCACCCCAGCCAGCGTCGCCTCGCCTTTGAAGAGCTGCTGGCCCACCATCTGACCCTGCTGAATCTGCGCCAGCAGGCGCAACAGCAGGGGGCACCGGCGCTGCCCTATCGGGGTACTCTGGTGAAGCCGTTTCTGGCCGCCCTGCCGTTTCCCCTGACCGGCGCGCAGCAGCGGGTGTGCAACGATGTTGCCAGGGACATGACCAAAACGTTTCCCATGCTGCGTCTGATTCAGGGCGATGTTGGCTCCGGCAAAACCGTCGTGGCGGCACTGGCGGCGCTGCAGGCGATGGAAAACGGCGTCCAGGCGGCGATCATGGCGCCAACCGAAATTCTGGCCGAGCAGCACCGTAACAATTTCACCCAGTGGCTGGAGCCACTGGGTATCGAAGTGGCCTGGCTGGCCGGCAAAGTGAAAGGCAAGGCGCGGCAGAAGCAGCTGGCGGCCATTCAGGATGGCAGTGCCCGGCTGGTGGTGGGTACGCACGCGCTGTTTCAGGATGAGGTGCAGTTTCAGGATCTGGGGCTGGTGGTGGTCGATGAACAGCACCGCTTCGGCGTGCATCAGCGTCTCAGCCTGCGTGAAAAGGGGCGCAACGGCGAACGCGCGCCCCATCAGCTGATCATGACGGCAACGCCCATCCCCCGCACCCTGACCATGAGCGCCTACGCGGATCTGGACTGCTCCGTCATCGATGAACTGCCGCCGGGGCGCACACCGGTGAACACGGTGGTGATCGCCGACGGTCGCCGTCAGGAAGTGGTGCAGCGGGTAAGTCTGGCCTGCGCCGAGGGGCGTCAGGCCTACTGGGTCTGCACCCTGATCGATGAATCCGAGGCGCTGCAGTGCCAGGCCGCCGAGGTGACCTGTGAAAACCTGCGCGAAGCCCTGCCGGATCTGCGTATCGGCCTGGTGCACGGGCGCATGAAGGCGACTGAAAAGGCCAGCGTCATGGCGCAGTTCAAGGCCGCCGAACTGGATCTGCTGGTGGCCACGACTGTGATCGAGGTTGGTGTTGATGTGCCCAATGCCAGCCTGATGATTATTGAGAACCCGGAGCGCCTGGGCCTGGCGCAGTTGCACCAGCTGCGTGGGCGGGTCGGGCGCGGCAGCCAGGAGAGCTTCTGCGTGCTCATGTACCAGGCGCCGCTGTCCAAACAGGGCCGCGAGCGCCTGGCGGTCATGCGCGAAACCACCGATGGCTTTCGCATCGCCGAAAAGGATCTTGAACTGCGCGGCCCGGGCGAGGTGCTGGGGACGCGTCAGACCGGCATGATGCAGTTTCGCATTGCTGACCTGAACCGTGACGCCGACCTGCTGCCGGGGGTGCGCGAGGTTGCACTGCAGATTCAGCAGGATGCCTCGCTCGGCAGCGCCGTGATCCGGCGCTGGCTGGGTCAGGGTGGGGAATACGGCCACGTCTGAGTCTGGCTGCAGCGGCAGACAATTCAAAGCCGCGGGCTGCTAAACTGATCAGCAGAAACATGCAGTGAGTGACCATGAACAATCCACCTTCCCTCGCCCGCGCCGGGCTCAGGCTCGAGCAGCCATCGCTGGATCTGTTGCCGCTGGATCTTGGCGCCTATAGGCGCGGCAACACCGGTGTCGATTATTGCCACCGCTTCGAGTCTGGCCGCAGTGGGCCTGATGTCGTCGTCATAGGTCTGACCCATGGCAACGAGTTCTGTGGCGCCCATGCGCTCTGTGAACTGCTGGAGCAGGATGTGCGACCGCTGCGTGGCAGTCTGACGCTGATGTTCAACAATGTGGCGGCCTACCAGCGGTTTGATCCGCAGCGCCCCTATGCCAGCCGCTGCGTGGATGAAGACGGCAACAGGGTCTGGCTGCCGGCGCGACTCAAACACCCTGACAGCGAGGAAAGCCGCCGCGCCGTCCGCCTGGCGCCACTGCTGCACGAAGCCGATCTGGTGCTGGACCTGCATTCCACCAGCAATCCGGTGGCGCCTATGCTGATCTACCCCGAGCTGCCCGACTGCAGTGCTTTGGTCGCAACCCTGGACTTTCCCTTTGCGCAGCTGCTCTACAACCTCGGCGGCTATCACCCCGGCATGCTGGTTTCCTATGCCATGCAGCACGGCCGCAAGGGTTGTCATGGTCTGGTGGCCGAGTGCGGCTCACACTTTGAACTCGAAAGTGCCCAGCAGGCACATGCGATAACGCGCCGAGTGCTGTATCGTGCCGGCCTGCTGCAGCAGGACGCCCTGATACCGCCCTGGGGCTACGAGCCCAACCACAGCGCCGGGCACTACCGGATTCGGCAAGTCATAGAGGCGCGCACCGAGCACTTTAGCTTCAGCCAGCCGTACCGGGGGTTTGAGCGTATCGCGCGGGGCGACGTCTATGCACAGGATAGAGGTCCGCTGACGGCACCTTTCGATAACTGCACGTTGATCATGCCCGCACGCATTCCGGTGTGCGGTGCTGAAGCCGTGACCTTAGCCGAGTTTCTGGGATGATAACGACATTGACGCCAACACAGCTGGACATGATTGCCCGCCAGTTAGGGCGCGAGCCGCGCGGCCTGGTGGGCATTGCCCATCAGACGGCCGATGGCATTCCCACGGTGCTGCAAATTCGCTCCCTGGTGGACAATCGCCCCTTTCCGACCCTGTTCTGGCTGTGTTCAAAGGATCTGTACCGCGCCATTGCCGAGATCGAGACCTCGGGCTGGGTGAAGCAGATTGAGCTGGAGATACAGCAGGATGAAACCCTGCGTGAAGCCTTTCGGCAGAACCATGTCAGCTATGTGGCACAGCGCTGGCAGCTGATGCATCCGCAGGATCGGGAGCAGATCGAGCAGCTGGGCTTTACCCGCCTGTTCGAGCAGTACGGTATTGGTGGTATTTCGCAGTGGGACAAGGTGCGCTGCCTGCATATGCAGTACGCCCATCATCTGTGTGGCGAGAATGTCATCGGCCAGCGCATGGATGCGGAATTCGGTCTGCAGAGCCTGAAAATCCGCATCTGAGCGGGGACTGTCGAGGCGAACAGCAGCCATAAAAAATCCGCAAGCCACTGCGTGCTTTGCGGATTTTTTGTTGCCTTGTCAGCAGGTTATCAGTTCCTTGCGGAGTGATCCAACCGGCTTTCAGGCCGCGTGCCTATGGCTTACTGGCCCGTCAGGACGCTGTATTTGATCATCAGCTGATCCTGCGTTTCCACATGATCCGGGTCCTTGGGAATACAGTCGACCGGGCAGACTTCAACGCACTGTGGCGTATCGTAGTGGCCTACGCACTCGGTGCATTTGCCCGGGTCGATCTCATAGATTTCATCACCCGGAGTGATCGCCTCGTTCGGGCATTCTGGCTCGCATACATCACAGTTGATGCATTCGTCGGTAATCATCAATGCCATGGTCGGCTACCTCACTCACTGCGTAAATAAGAAACGTTATAGTCCCAGACTTTCCTGCATGGCTTTTGAGACAGCAGGATGAACAAATTTGCTCACATCACCGCCCAGGCTCGCGATCTCGCGAATCAGGGTCGAGGATATGTAGGAAAGATGTTCCGCCGGGGTCAGAAACATGCTTTCAGCCTGCGGTGCAAGCTTGCGATTCATGTTGGCCAGCTGAAATTCGTATTCGAAATCCGATACGGCCCGCAATCCTCGCAGTATTATATTGGCGCTCTGTTGCTCTACCAGGTCGGCCAGCAGGCAGTTGAAGCCAATGACTTCAACATTGGGCAAGTGCTGCAGTACTTCCCTGGCCAGCTCAACGCGCTGTTCAAGTGGCAGCATGGGTTCTTTTTTCGGGCTTGCCGCCACTGAAACCACGACCCGGTCAAAGATGCGCGCGGCACGTTGAACGAGGTCGGTGTGACCATTAGTAATCGGATCAAAGGTGCCGGGATAGACAGCCGTATTCATAAAGCTCTCGCTGACGGTTATGCTGCTGCCGGGAGTATATCGCGAAAGCGGCATGTTAGCCGAATTGGCAGGAGCGTACAAATACATTAATGGAATGTGTTTATGCGTCGGGGTTATTAAAAAATATTTTTATATTCTATATGGGCATATGGTGAAGAGGTTTAAATGAAGCACAAAATGTCGCGGGTCTGGGGCCGGATGATACTTCCGGTATCGTTACTGCTGCTGTCAGGCTGTATGTCTCTGCAGGCGGTCGACGCGGGTCTTTACAATGTGGTGGGTGCGGTCAGTGAGCAGGACAGGGTTACCGGTGAGCGCAGCCTCTCGCTCGCCGGGCGCAGTGCGCAGATTCGCCAGGGCAACGCTGCGGTCGAGCAGCTGCTGCGTGCGGAAAGCAAAATCAACGAGCAGCTGGATGAGGTCCAGTACGCGCGCCTGACGCGTCTGTTTGATCGGGTGCAGCGCATCAGTCATCTCAAGTCCGAACGCTGGCAGCCAGTCCTGATTGATCGCCCGGACTTCAACGCCTTTACCACTGGCGGCACCTATATAGTGGTGCACCTGGGGCTGATGCAGCAGCTGCAGGATGACGATGAGCTGGCGGCGGTGATTGCCCATGAGGTGGCGCACACAGTGGCCAATCATGCGTTTGAGAGCCAGGGTTTCCAGACACTGGCGACCTTGACGGGCTCGAATTCTGCGGCCCGCAATGGCTATCAGGCGGCCTTTACCCATGAAAATGAACGTGAAGCGGATCGTATTGCGGTGCTCTATGCCGCCCTGGCCGGTTTTGATCCCACGGCCGCCAGTCGCATCTGGGCGCGGCAGTACCGTGAAGAGGGCAATGCCGGCGGGCTCTTCTTCCACACCCACCCGGTAAACCGCGAACGGGCCGAGGAAACGGCGGCAACGGCGCGCCTGGTACAGGGTTATTACCGCAAGGGCCAGGAGAACCCGGACGCTGCAGCCCTGCTGGAGAGCAATGTCCTCTGGCAGAAGCGCAACGATACGATGGCCGCCGGCCAGGGTGGCGGCGTTGCCGCGCTGCTGGGCACGACAGTGGGCTCCTATGTGAAGCATCAGGGCGTCAAGCAGGAAGAGTCCCGCCAGTCGCAGCAGCAGGCGCGTCTGGCCGCGTTTATGCAGCAGATGCAGCCCCTGGGTGAAACCGTGATTGATCAGAACAGCTGGCAGGTGCGCTGGCGTTACAGTGGCCAGAGTGCGCTGGATAATCTGGTGATGGGCGTGCTGATCAAGGATCAGGAGGGCAAGGTGCAGCGCTATATCGCTCAGGTCCCGGGCACTGTGCAGCCCGGACAGGCGTTCGAGGCGAAGTTCCGTTCGCCGCAGCTGAACGTCGGGGCCTTTGCATCTATGCAGCTCAAATACTATGTGGATGACGCCAGCCCACGTTAGCCCCCCGCCATAATGATTGCCGGGTATCACCCGCTCTCCCGCCCCGCACTGAGCCTGTCTGTGCGGGGCTTTTTTCTGACATTGCACTCTAAACGTATAGCCAGTATCCACCTTTGCGCCTGATTGTCGCGGCCTCTGTCACCCTAGTGTCATCTATCCGCGATACATTGAGCTGCACATGTAAGGCCCGTGTCGGGCTTTTGCGTATTCAGGGACTGGAAGGCGAATGGCAAGGCGCACCCCGCAGGAAGCAGAACAAACCCGACAGGCGTTGCTGATGGCGGCACTGGAGGTTTTCAGTCAGCGAGGCGCAGCCACGGCAACGCTCAAGGATGTGGCGACCCATGCCGGCGTGACCCACGGGGCCCTGTACTGGCATTTCAAAAATCGTGACGCCCTGCTGGAGGCGCTGTTTCAGCGGGTTTCACTCCCCTTTGACCGGCATTATCTTGAGCAGCTGCAGGCGTCGCGGCAGCAGGCACTGAATGCCCTGGAGGGCTACCTGCTGGGGTTGTTGCGGGAAATTACCGGGGATGCACAGGCGCAGCAGGTTTATCAGCTGTTTTATGCCGGCAATGACAGCTGCGCCGGCGTTGCCGCATTGGCGCAGCAACGTCAGCGGGCGCTGAATCAGGGCGTGGGGCATATCCACTATTTTCTCAAGCAGGCACGCAAGCAGCAGCTGGTCGGGCTGAAAAAATCCCAGCTCGAACCCATGGCCAAATCCATCTGCTGTCTGCTATTGGGGGTGGTGCAGTCGCTGTTGCTGGCACCAGAGCTGTTTTCCTGCCGTGAGCAGGGTTCGCTCTTGGTGCGCAGCTGTTTGCGCGGCCTCTAATCAGACGGTGCCGATCAGGCCGCGCGGGCGCGAGTGTCAGCCAGGGTCTGTATCGGTGCCTGGATCGCGGATATAAAGACTGTAGCTAACCTTGCCTGCGGTTTTGCTGCGCAGCTGGCGCCAGTTGTCCGGCAGTAGCGGTGTGCCAAGCGCGGATTCCGATTCGATGTAGATCAGCGCCTGGCTGGCCAGCAGGTTGCGGGACTCCAGCAGTTCGCAGGCCTGGGGCAGCAGATCACAGTTAAATGGCGGATCCAGAAACACCAGGTCATAGCCGGGGGCTGCCCCCAGCTCATGGCGCTGGAGCCAGTCCATGGCGGCGGCTGTCTGTACGTCGGCGTTGTCCGCTTTGAGCAGTTGCAGGTTATCCCGCAGCTGGCGTACGGCTTGGGTCGCGTTGTCGATAAAGGTCACTGAGCCTGCACCACGGGACAGGGCTTCGAGCCCCAGGGCGCCACTGCCGGCAAACAGATCCAGACAGCGCGCTCCCTGCACCGACGCCTGCACCCAGTTAAACAGCGTTTCGCGGACGCGGTTGGGCGTGGGGCGCAGGCCGGTCAGGGCCGGGAACTTGAGTTTGCGACCGCGCCAGCTGCCGGCAATGATGCGCAGCTCGCCGCTGATGGGCTCGGGTATACGGGGAGACCGGTTTGAATGGGTAGGTTTGGGCATGCGCGGCTTCACTGTCCGTTTAAGGTGATAAGAATCTGGGTCTCGGGGGCGAGATAGTGCGCGATTCGCGGGCCAATGTCATCCCCGGGTACGGCCTGCAGCTGATCCAGAATCGTATCCAGCCGTTGTCCGGTCAGATTATTGAACGCCAGGGTGGTGAGCTGATCCAGCTGGCCCTGGGGGGTCTGCAGCTGTTGGCGCAGCTGCTGCAACAGCAGCTGGCGGGTGTCATCTATCAGTCCGGCATTAATCACTGCTGTATCAATCACGGGGCTATCAATCAGCTCCATCGCTGTTTTATCAACGGGAGCCGCTGCTGTCAGCTGCACCTTTTCAGCAAGGGTCTGTGCCCTGGCGGGCTGACCGTCCAGAATCAGTGCCCGGTAACCGCTGTCGCGGGATTGTTGCCACACCAGCCGGTAGTGCCCTGCTGCATCCGGGCGCAGTTCCAGCGCCCGCTGCAGGCTGCGGATGGCCAGCAAGTGAGCGGCATAATCCTCGGCATCACGGCCCGGCATGCTGGCCCCCAGCAGGTACATGGCGGGCAGACGGGCATCGCTCAGCTGCAGTTTGAGAGGTTGCACAGGCGCGCTGTTGTGCTGCTTGGCATGGCGTAAAGGCCTTGAACGCTCTGCGCCAGAGACCCCGTCAAAGTCGTCGGCGCTATTCAGTTTTTCGGCCAGTGGGTCTGCGTCGGGGCCGCCCAGTATCAGCAAAGGTGCCTGGGCGAACAGCTGGTGGTACTGCTGCAATACATCCGCGGTTGATATAGCGCGGGTCCCGGCCTGCTGAGTTTGTTGCTGTAACCGTTGTAGCAGCCGGTTCAGCAGTCGTTGTGCCGGGTCCTGACCCTCGAGATAGGCCTGGGCACGGACGCGTGCCAGGGCTGCGGCGGCTGCGGCAGATTCGGGAGTCTGCTGCAGCGCCTGCAGTACGGCGTTCAGTTCCGGCAGTTTTTCACCGGCCGGCCAACGCAGGTTGATCTGCAGGTGGTCCGACAGCGCGGTGACTTGAGTGTCCTGCACCGGTGTGAGCAGAGTCTGGAGCGCGGGCTGGTGCAGGCGCTGTTGCAGCAGCGCGGCCAGTGTCTGTTGCAGAACGCGTTGTTCCGGGTCCAGTGCTACTGCAGCGGGTAGCAGCAGGCGCAATTCGTTGTCGGGCCTGTCGGGCTGTTCTATCCAGTAGAGCTGCTGCGTTTTGCTGTGCCCGATTTCGGGATAGCTGGCAGCTTTGGGCCCAAGGGAGGCAAAGACGATGATCAGTACCGGCAGGATCATGATCAGCGCCTTGAGGTAGAGCGGATTGAACAGCGGCTTGTGCTCGGTGGCCATGACTGCAGGATTCCGTTTGCGGGTGTCGGTGGCTTGAGTGTTCCAGTATTACTGCAAGTCTCCTGAGCTCGACAGCACCGCGATCTGTAATGCGCGGGGCTTAATAACTTGCGTGGCGCCTATGATAAGATATTGCGCTCGAAAGTTAAGCCTTTCGCAGGCTTGGAGCATGTCGATGGAAGCTTTGTTCAGGTGGCTGGTGGAAAACGAGTGGGATTACTCGATCGTTACCTATGCAGGCGGAGCCATATTCACAGTAGCGATGCTCGCGATATATTTTTACATCAGGGGCGATGACCCGTCCTGAGGCTTTTCCAGGCTCCCAAATCCGGGTGCTGGCGCCCGTTGTTAGCAGATCTGAGGACATTCGATGTTCAAGAAATTAAAATCCCTGTTCGGTGCTTCCAACAGCAAGGAACAGGTGCCGCCGGCCGTTGAGGCGGATGAGGTGCAGCAGGCAGAGCCTGTTGAGCAAGCTGAGCCGGATGCCGTTGCGCCGGACCTGGCGGAAGTGGCAAACGTTGAGTCTGATAGTGCTCTGTCGGATACAGCCCCGTTAGAGAATGCCCAGCCAGAGAAGGCTCAGGCGGGTGATGCTGAGCAGGAACTGGCTGAGCAGGATGTTAGTGCGCCGCAAAGCACAGCGCCGGAACCATTAGCGGCGGCGGAAGCGGTCGCCGAAGTACCCGCGGTCGTTGCGGATGAGGCGCCGGAAGTACCGGCAGAACCTGCTGAGCCAGAGCTCGTCGAATCTGAAATGGTTGCGCCTGTGGTCGCACCGGTTGTGGATACGCCTGAGAAAAAGCAGGGCATGCTGGCCCGTATCAAGGCCGGCCTAAGCCGCACCAAGGCCAATCTGTCGGCCCAGCTGGGCAACCTCTTCCTCGGCGCCAAGGAAATTGACGACGAACTGCTGGAAGACATCGAAACCCTGCTGCTGACCGCCGATGTGGGCGTGGAGGCAACCAGTGAAATTATCAGTCGCCTGACCGACAAGGTCGCCCGCAATCAGCTGGCCGATGCCCAGGCGTTGCAGCAGGCGTTGCAGCAGGAGCTGGCAGCGCTGCTGCATCAGGCCGAGCAGCCGTTGCCGATCGATGCCGCCGGCAAGCAGCCTTACGTCATCCTGATGGTGGGTGTTAACGGTGTCGGCAAGACCACCACTATTGGCAAGCTGGCCAAACGCTTCCAGAGCGAGGGTCGCTCCGTGATGCTGGCGGCCGGCGATACTTTCCGTGCCGCGGCGGTGGAGCAGCTGCAGGTGTGGGGTGAACGCAATCAGGTGCCCGTGGTGGCGCAGCACACGGGGGCGGATTCGGCTTCGGTGCTGTTTGATGCGCTGCAGTCGGCCAGGGCGCGCAATGTCGATGTGCTGATTGCCGATACCGCCGGGCGCCTGCAGAACAAGGATCACCTGATGCAGGAGCTGCAAAAGGTGGTGCGCGTTATGAAGAAGCTGGATATGGACGCTCCCCACGAGGTGATGCTGGTGCTGGACGCCGGCACCGGCCAGAATGCGATGAGCCAGGCGCGCACCTTCAAGGATGCGGTCGGTGTGACGGGTATTACTCTGACCAAACTCGACGGCACCGCCAAGGGTGGCATCATCTTTGCCATCGCCAAGCAGCTGGAATTGCCGATTCGTTATATAGGTGTGGGCGAGCAAGTGGACGATCTGCGTCCGTTCAGTGCCGACGAGTTCGTCCAGGCCCTGTTTGGTTAAGTAGAGCTCGACTAAACCGCACGGCGGGAAACAGACGGGTCGGCGTTGTAGCGCAGGCCCAGTGTCAGGGAATTATTTTCACGTCTTACGGGTGTGGACAACAGCATGGCATTGATCAGTTTCGAAAACGTCAGCAAGCGCTACCTCAGTGGTCAGGAAGCCCTGAGCAATGTCTCCTTTACGCTGCGTGAAGGAGAAATGGCCTTCCTTACGGGGCATTCCGGTGCCGGTAAAAGTACCCTGCTGCGCATGATCATGCTGATGGAACGGCCGTCCCAGGGGCAGGTCGTGGTGGGCGAGCAGAACCTGACGCAGCTGGGCCGGCACGAGCTGCCCTACCACCGCCGGCGTATCGGCGTGGTGTTTCAGAATCACCATCTGCTGTTTGATCGCACCGTATTCGAGAATATAGCGCTGCCGCTGCAGATCTGTGGCTATGAGCCCGAAGATGCGGCCCGGCGGGTGCGGGCGGCGCTGAACAAGGTCGGCCTGCTGGAGAAGGAAAACCAGAGTCCGATCAGCCTCTCCAGCGGCGAGCAGCAGCGCGTCGGTATCGCCCGCGCCATCGTCCACAAGCCCCGGGTACTGCTGGCGGATGAGCCCACCGGTAACCTGGATCCGGAGTTGTCCGAAGAAATCATGAAGCTGTTTCAGCAGTTCAATCGGGTGGGTACCACGGTACTGATCGCCAGCCATGACCTGTCACTGATTGAGCGCATGCGTCACCGCACCCTGGTGCTGCGTAACGGGAGGTTGATCGCCGATGGCCGTGGATGAAAAAAATGCCCCGCGGCGCGGGGCTCAGCAGGATCGCATCGACAGGCGCAGCCGCCACCGCAACTGGCGTCGCCACCATGTGTTGATGGCGCGCCAGAGCTGGAGCCGGCTTTTTGCCACGCCGCTGCCGACGCTGATCACGCTGGCGGTACTGGCCATCGCCCTGGCCCTGCCCGGCTTTTTGCTCACCGGCCTCAAAAATGTGCAGCAGCTCAGCGAAGGCTGGGACCATGAACCCCGCATCAGCCTGTATCTGAGCCCTGGGCTGGACGACGCGGCCGCCGATCGCTTCAGTCGTGAGTTGCTGTTGAGGGATGACCTGGCGGCGGTGGATCTGATCAGCCGTGCCCAGGGCCTGCTGGAATTCCGGGAGCTGTCGCGCTTTGGCAATATCGTCGACTTGCTGGATGAAAACCCGCTGCCGGCGGTCATTACCGTGCAACCGCTGGATCGCAGTCTGGCGGCCTTGCCAGTGCTCAAGGCCAAGCTGCAGGCGCTGGAGGAAGTGGATGAGGCGGTGCTGGATCTGGAGTGGCTGCAGCGCCTGAGCGCCTTTGTGCAGCTGACCCAGCGCGCGGTAATGGTGCTGGGCCTGCTGCTGGCGCTGGCGGTCGTGCTGGTGGTGGGCAATACCATTCGGCTGTCGATTGAGAGCCGGCGCGACGAGATCATCGTTGCCAAGCTGGTGGGCGGTACCGATGCCTGGGTGCGGCGCCCCTTCCTCTATACCGGTGCCTGGTACGGCCTGCTGGGTGCGGCTCTGGCCTGGTGCCTGATTCAGTTCAGTCTGCTGACGCTCAAGCAGCCGGTGGCGGAGCTGGCTCGACTCTACCTGAGCGACTTTGAACCCATGGGGCTGGGGCTGAGCGGCAGCCTGATTCTGCTGCTGACCAGCCTGTTGCTGGGCTGGCTCGGCGCCTGGCTGGCGGTAGGACATCACCTGCGGCAAATTGAGCCCAGTTGAGGCTTCTGGCACATGACATGAAAGCGTCACACTTGCGGTTTAGGCTGGATATCGCTATTTTTACCGGTCCGCAGGCAATTCTGGCTTGTCAGGGCCCCGGGAACTTCATTACCCGAGGCCGGTCATATTAGCGGATTCAGGATAGACAAGCTGAAAGTAACACTGAGGTAACACTGTATGGGCAAGAGCTTGCAAGTCGTCGACATCCTCTCTCCGGGTTGTAACCTGGAAGCCTACATGCGCTCGGTCAGTGCGATCGCCGTGCTGACGGCAGAGGAAGAGCGCGAACTGGCAGAGCGCCTGTTTTACCAGAACGACCTTGAAGCGGCACGCCGTCTGGTTATGTCGCATCTGCGTTTTGTGGTACATATCGCCAAATCCTACTCCGGCTACGGGCTGCAGCTGGGAGATCTGGTGCAGGAAGGCAATGTCGGTCTCATGAAGGCCGTGAAGCGTTTTGATCCCAGCATGGGTGTGCGTCTGGTGTCCTTTGCGGTGCACTGGATCAAGGCCGAAATGCACGAATTCATTCTGCGCAACTGGCGTATCGTCAAGGTTGCCACCACCAAGGCGCAGCGCAAACTGTTCTTCAACCTGCGTTCACAGAAAAAACGTCTGGGCTGGATGAACAACGCCGAAGTTGATGCCATTGCAGAAGACCTGGGCGTTGATTCGGCGGTGGTGCGGCAGATGGAAGGCCGTCTGGCGTCCAGCGATACTGCCTTTGATGCCCCGGCCGATGAAGACGAAGACCGTGCCTACCTGGCGCCGGCCAGTTTTCTGGAAGACGATCAGGCCGACCCTGCGCTCCAGGTTGAAAACTCCAACTGGGAAGAAAACTCCCAGGCCAATCTGCTGAGTGCGATGAAACAGCTCGATGAGCGCAGTCAGGATATTCTGGCCCAGCGCTGGCTGATGGATGAAAAAGCCACGCTGCACGAACTGGCGGCCAAGTATCAGGTGTCCGCCGAGCGTATTCGCCAGCTCGAAAAGAACGCCATGAAGAAGATCAAGGGCGCGCTGCTGCAGGCCTGACCTGCCCGCCGCTCTGGCGTCGATTGCCAACAAAGCCGCCTGCGGGCGGCTTTGTCATGTTCGGACACCGCAGAGCCCCCGTCATCGAAACACTGGGGTATAATGCGCTTCATTTTGCGGGGTGCTGCATGAATACAGTGATCAGCCTGCGCCTGGTGGCACTGAGCGGCTTTTGTGCCGTGGCACTGGGGGCCTTTGGCAGTCACGGCCTGCGTGGGCGTCTGACGCCGGACATGCTGGATGTGTTCCAGACCGCCGTGAGCTATCAGTTCTACCATAGCCTGGCCTGGCTGGCGGTGGTACTACTGGGCCTGCAGCAGCCGTCGCGATGGCTGCGCCTGGGCGGCATCTGCTTTGGTCTTGGCATCCTGCTGTTCTGTGGCAGTCTCTATATACTGGCGCTCAGCGGTATCCGCTGGCTGGGTGCGGTGACGCCGCTGGGCGGCCTGGCTTTTCTGGCCGGCTGGTTGATGCTGGGTCTGGCTGCGTGCCGGTTCAGCGCTTCAAAACAATAATTGCGGCAGCGGCTCGTCTGAGCTGGCCGAAAGAAAGATTGGAATTGGATCAATGCGAATAGTGCTAAACGGTGACACCATGGAGCTGCGGGATGACTGCAGTCTTGCTGACCTGGTTGAACAACTGGGGCTGGTCGGCAAGCGTTTTGCGGCCGAGGTCAACATGGAAATAGTCCCGCGCAGCCAGCATGTGGCGCTGCGCCTGAACGACGGCGACCAGATCGAGATCGTGCAGGCTATTGGCGGCGGCTGAGTATCGCTGCGAAGATCCCTTAATACACTACGAACGGTGGAGACGGAATGTCAGAGCAATTACGCCATGACCCGCTGATTATCGCGGGCAAAGAGTACAGTTCCAGGCTGCTGGTAGGCACCGGCAAATACCGGGACCTTGATGAAACCCGCCGGGCGATCGAAGCCAGCGGTGCGCAAATTGTCACGGTTGCCGTGCGCCGCACCAACATCGGCCAGAATCGCGACGAGCCCAATCTGCTCGACGCCGTTTCGCCGGAAAAATACACCATCCTGCCCAATACGGCCGGTTGCTACACGGCTGAAGATGCGGTGCGTACCTGCAAGCTGGCGCGCGAGCTGATGGACGGCCACGACCTGGTGAAGCTGGAAGTGCTGGGCGACCAGAAAACCCTGTACCCCAATATCGTCGAGACCCTCAAGGGTGCCGAGATGCTGGTCAAGGATGGCTTCAAGGTCATGGTGTACACCAATGATGACCCCATCGTTGCCAAGCAGCTCGAAGAGATGGGCTGCATCGCCGTGATGCCGCTGGGCTCCCTGATTGGCTCGGGCCTGGGTATCCTCAACCCGCATAACATTCGTCTCATCATGGAAGCGGCCAATGTGCCTATTCTTGTGGATGCCGGTGTAGGCACCGCCTCAGACGCCGCTCTGGCCATGGAAATGGGCTGCGCAGGCGTACTGATGAACACCGCCATTGCCGGCGCCCGCGATCCGCTGCTGATGGCGTCGGCCATGCGCAAGGCCATCGAAGCCGGGCGCGAGGCCTATCTGGCCGGCCGCATGCCGCGCAAGAAGTACGCCAGCGCGTCTTCCCCCATGGACGGCATTATCTAATGCAGCAGCGGGCGCCCGGCAAGCCGGTCGTCCGCCGTCACGCAAAATCTGTAACTCGTTAACCTAAGTAAGCCGAGAATGACTGAAGATCAGAAACCGATGCGCGCCGTGCGCAGTTTTGTCCTGCGCGCAGGGCGCATGACCGAAGGCCAGCAGCGTGGGCTGGACGAAGCCTGGCCCGAGCTGGGGCTGGAGGTCGCCGCCGGCATGATCGATCCTGCGGCCCTGTTCGGTCGCGAAGCCCCCCTGGTGCTGGAAATCGGCTTTGGCATGGGGGATTCGCTGTTGCAGATGGCGCGCCAGATGCCGGAGAAAAATTACATCGGTATCGAGGTGCATCGTCCGGGTGTCGGCCGCCTGCTGAACAATGTTCGCACCGAAGGGCTTACAAACATTCGGGTCTACGCCGAAGATGCTGTGGAAGTGCTGGCACAGTGCATCCCCGATGGCAGCCTCGATGGTCTGCAGCTGTTCTTCCCTGATCCCTGGCACAAGAAAAAGCACAAAAAGCGCCGTATCCTGCAGGCGGCCTTTGCCCAGACTGTGCGCAGCAAGCTGAAGGTCGGCGGTCAGTTCCATATGGCCACCGATTGGGAAAACTATGCCGAGCACATGATGGAAGTCATGTCGGCGGCGGACGGTTACTGCAACAGCGCAGGTGCCGGCGAGTTCTCGCCCCAGCCCGATTTTCGCCCGGTGACCAAGTTCCAGAACCGTGGCGAGAAACTCGGCCATGGCGTCTGGGATCTGATCTTCGAGCGCACCGACTGATCTCGACTCAGTAGACAGCGAAACAGAAATGCGGACAGAAATGTCCGCATTTTTTTCGCCTGTCGTTTGGGGCTATAAACGCGAACTGGGCCGCGCTCAGTTCGCGTCTTTGTCCAGCTCCGCCAGCAGCCAGTCCTGAAAACTGCGGATTTTCGGCAGGTCCGCCTGGGCCTTGAGGACATTAAACGTATAGCCATGCACCTTGGGCCCCTTGAGGCCGAGTGGTGCCACCAGCCGGCCGGTCTGAAGTTCGCGCTGTACCAGCCGCAGGCTGTCCAGTAGCACCCCCATGCCATCCACCGCAGCACTGATGGCCATGAAGGAACGGTCGAAGCGCGGACCGCGCGAGATGTCGAACTGTACCTTGCGGTGCTGGCGCAACCAGTCGCGCCAGCTGACCATACAAACTTCGCTGTGAATTAGCGTGTGGTGGCGCAGATCCTCCACCGAGCGAATCGGGTGCTCGCCTGCCGCCAGTTCAGGTGCACACAAAGGCACTATGGTTTCGGGCGGAAAAGGTATCACCATGGTGCCGGCCGGCTGCAGCCGGCGCATGCCGTAGCGGATATCGATATCCACCCCCTGGGTGAGCAGGTCGGTCGGTTCGTGGGAAGCGTTGAGCCTGACGTCTATGTCCGGGTGGTGTGCGCTGAAACGCGCGATGCGGGGCATCAGCCACTGTGAGGCGAAACTGGGCGTCGAATGCACGGTCAGGATGTCGCTGCGTGCCGTGCGCCCGAGCTCCCGCGTTGCCATATCGATGCGGGAAAAGGCGGCGGTTACCTCCTCGGCATAGCGGCGACCGGCATCGGTCAGCACCACGGCTCTATGCACTCGATGAAAGAGTCGCACCCCAAATTGCTCTTCCAGCAGCTTGATTTGATGGCTGATTGCAGAGGGTGTTACGAAGAGTTCTTCTGCTGCAAGTGCGAAGGACGACAGCCGGGAAGCGGCTTCGAATGCCTGTACAGCCTTGATCGGGACTCTATTTTGCATCGCATTATTCACCTGAACTCAGTTCACCTATCGGCCAGATTAATTCGTTTGAGCGCACTTGTTCAAGGGAATAGTCTGGTTATCACTCGCCGAGCAGCTGCAAGGTCAGCCGGCGGGAATAATCCGAAAGGTCGAAATGACGTATCAGCCGTGCTCGAAACTGGAGACGGTTGTAACCAAGGAGAACCGCGTGGACACAAGTCTAAAAGAAGCCCGCGCCGAGCTTGCCGAGCGCGCCTACCGCATCCGCCGCAATGCACTGTTGATGGGGGAAGTACAGGGACAGGGGTACATCGGACAGGCGCTCGATATCGCCGATGTGCTGGCGGTGGCCTACGGTCGCGCCATGAGTTTCAAGCCCGGCGATGCAGAATGGGAAGAGCGTGACCGCTTTCTGCTATCCAATGGTCACTATGCCATCGCGCTCTACGCAGCGCTGATCGACGCAGGCATCATTCCCCAGGAAGAACTCGAAACCTACGGCAGTGATGACAGCCGCCTGCCGATGTCCGGCATGGCCAGCTACACGCCGGGCATGGAAATGTCCGGGGGCTCGCTGGGCCAGGGGCTGACCATCGCCGTCGGCCGCTGTCTGGGCCTCAAGCGCAAGGCGTCTAAGTCCTTCGTCTACACGCTGTTTTCCGATGGCGAGCTCGACGAGGGTGCGGTCTGGGAGGGGTTGATGTCGGCCGCGCACTGGAAACTCGATAATCTGATCGCCATCGTCGATGTCAATAATCAGCAGGCGGACGGCCCGTCGGGGCAGGTGATGGCATTTGAGCCCTTGGTCGACAAGATGGAAGCCTTCGGCTGGTTTACGCAACGCATCGACGGTAATGATCTGGATGCGGTCATAGCGGCCTTTGACGCTGCGCGCAGCTACACCGGTACCAAGCCGCGCATGATCATCGCTGATACCCGGATGGGCTGCGGCGTTCCCTTCCTCGAAGCCCGCGAGAAGAATCATTTTATCCGCGTCGACGAACACGAATGGCAGCTTGCTCTCACAGCACTGGATGCCGGGAGGAACGCATGAACACCAATGTCCAGAAACCCAAACTGAAAACCTCGGCCATGATTGCGTCTATCGCCAGCGAAGGTCAGCGCACGCAGTCGGCCCCTTTTGGTCATGCGCTGGTTGAGCTGGCTGCCCGGCGTCCGGAGGTCGTCGGCATGACGGCGGATCTGGCCAAGTACACCGATTTGCACATTTTCGCCCAGGCCTGTCCCGAGCGTTTCTATCAGATGGGCATGGCCGAGCAGCTGTTGATGGGGGCGGCGGCCGGCTTGGCTCATGAGGGGGCTATGCCCTTCGTCACCACCTATGCAGTCTTTGCCACCCGCCGTGCCTACGACTTCATGCATCAGGCCATTGCCGAAGAGGGCCTGAACGTCAAGATCGCCTGCGCACTGCCCGGGCTGACCACCGGCTACGGCCCCAGTCACCAGGCGGCAGAGGACCTGGCGCTGATGCGGGCCATGCCAGGCATGACCGTGATTGACCCCTGCGATGCGCTGGAGATTGAACAGATGGTGCCTGCGGTGGCGGAGCACGATGGGCCTGTCTATATGCGCCTGTTGCGCGGTCAGGTGCCCCTGGTGCTGGACGAATACGATTACAAGTTCGAACTGGGCAAGGCCAAGCTGCTGCGTGACGGTCGCGATGTGCTGATTATCTCCTCCGGGATCATGACGATGCGCGCACTTGAGGTTGCCCGGGAACTGGCACGGGACAAGATCGATGCGGCGGTATTGCACGTGGCGACGATCAAGCCCCTGGACACCGCGACCATTCTGCGCGAGGCGGGTCGCGGCGGTCGACTGGTGGTCGTGGCCGAGAACCACTCGGCTATCGGCGGCCTCGGCGAGGCGGTCGCGACCGAACTGCTGCGTGCCGGCATCAGCTCTCCGTTCCGTCAGATTGCGCTGCCTGATGCCTTCCTGGATGCAGGCGCGTTGCCAACCCTGCATGACCGATACGGAATTTCCACCAGCGTGATGACCGAGACCCTTAAAGGCTGGCTCGGCTGAGCCTATAGGGCCGCGGCACACTGAAGACAACAATAACAGGACGACAATATGAACCATTCGCTTCTACTGCAGGGCAAGGTCGCACTGATCTCCGGCGCCGCCTCGGCGCGGGGCATCGGGATAGCCACGGCACAGCTGTTTGCCCGTCATGGCGCCAGGGTCGTGATTCTGGACCTCGATGAGTCGGCCGCGGCCCAGGCTGCAGCCTCCATTGGTCCTGAACATCGCGGCTACGGCTGCAACGTAACGGACAAGGCTGCCTGCGAACAGGCCGCCGAGCGCGCCGTGGCCGAATTTGGCCAGATCGACATTCTGATCAACAACGCCGGTATCACGCAGCCGGTGAAGACGCTGGAAATTGATGCGGCGAGCTGGGACCGCGTGCTGGACGTCAACCTGCGCGGCGTGCTGTACCTGTCTCAGGCGGTGATACCGCAGATGAAGCGCCAGCAGTCGGGGGCTATCACCTGCATGTCTTCGGTGTCGGCTCAGCGCGGCGGCGGCATCCTCGGCGGACCGCATTACTCGGCGGCCAAGGCCGGTGTGCTGGGTCTGGCAAAGGCAATGGCGCGGGAATTCGGCCCCAATGGCATCCGTGTGAATTGCGTCACGCCGGGTCTGATTCAGACGGATATCAATGCCGGCAAGATCGCCGACGACAAGATGGCCGACATTATCGCCGGCATCCCACTGCATCGCATGGGGAGCGCGGATGATGTCGCCGGCACCTATCTGTTTCTGTCGTCCGGACTGTCGTCCTACATCACCGGCGCGGTTATCGACGTCAATGGAGGCATGCTTATCCACGGCTGATGCTTGAGCGGTCGTTTTATTTGAACTGCCAATTCAAGTTTTAACAGTGTCAATGTGACACCCTGAGTCCATTAAAAGAAAAACAAGGAAATACTCATGAAAAAATCACTGATCGCAATTGCAGCAACTCTGGCCCTGACGGCATCCCCTCTCTGGGCGGAGCAGGTGCTGCGTCTGTCGCACAACGCGGCGCCCGGCAACCCCAAGGCGGAAGCCTCGCTGAGGTTCGCCGAACTGGTGGAAGCAAAGACTGAAGGCCGGATCAAGGTCGAAGTCGAGGGTAGTGCCCAGTACGGCGACGACGCCGAGTCACTCACCAACATGCGCCTGGGAACCATGGCCTTTAGCGCCAACTCCCAGGGCACGACCTCTGGTGTGGTGCCGGAGTTTGCAGCGCTGGGCCTGCCCTTCCTGTTCCGCAACCTGGAGCACGCCTACCAGGTGGTTGACGGCCCGGTGGGTGACAAGCTCGATGAACTGGCCAATGGCAAAGGACTGGTATTGCTGGCGCTGTGGGACAACGGCATCCGTCACGTCAGCAACAACACCCGGCCGATCAGCACGCCTGAAGATCTGGCCGGTATCAAGCTGCGTACGCCGCCGGACCCTGTCACCCTCGATATCTTCAATTCCCTGGGTGCGAATCCGGCACCGCTGGCGTTCTCCGAGCTTTATATCGCCCTGCAGCAGGGTGTCTTCGATGGCCAGGAGAACCCGTTGATGAATATCTACTCGTCCAAGCTGCATGAGGTGCAAAAGTACATTTCCCTCACGGGGCACAAGTACGAAACTACGCCACTGCTGGCCAGCAAGATGATCTGGGACCAGATGTCCAAGGAAGATCAGCAAGCCGTGCGCGAGGCGGCCGTCGAAGCGGGCACGCTGAACCGCGAGATGTCGCTGGCCGCGGATGCCGATCTGCGCATGAAGTTGACGGATGCCGGAGTGGTGATCAACGAAGTGAACCAGGCACCCTTCATACAGCAAACCAAACCGGTCTATGACAAGTGGGCTGAGCAATATCCTGAACTGGTGGCACTGATCGTTGCGGAGGCTGGCAAGCAATGATGACGACCCACTCACCCATTCCTGTGGCCAGAATCGGCGCCACAGCTCTGGTGGTGAAGTGGGTCGATGATGTGATCGTGGTCACCAGTTCGGTGATCGCGATCTCGTCCCTCGTCATCATGTTTGTCTCCCTGATGGCCGAGGTGATCGTCCGCTACGTCACTAACCAGGGTATGGGCTGGCCCACCGAGATGCCCAATCTCCTGTTCCCCTGGCTGGTCATGAGCGGTGTTGTGCTGGCGGCCCAGCGCGGTCAGCACATCGCCGTCACGGCGCTCAATGCCCTGCTGAGCCGCACCGGCAACCGGGTGCTGTTGCTCGCTCAGCAGGTGTTGGTACTGGCGACCTTCTTCTACCTCGCCTGGGTCGGCCTCGATGTGGTCGCGATTACCGGCTCAGAGGTGTACCCGGTGACCGGGATTGCCGCGCGCTGGGCGTACCTGGCCCTGATAGTGGGCTTTACCGGACTGGGGATAACCGCGCTGACCACCTTCGTGCGTCTGCTGCAGGCAAGTGATCCACTCGCCGTGCGCAGACATCATATTGAGGAGGATGTATGACTCTTTTGATGATTCTGGTGTTTGCTGCTCTGCTGGTACTGGCGGTACCGGTTGGCTATGCGCTGGTTATCAGTGCGGGGCTGGCGGCGATTACCCTGGGAGGAATGCCGAGCGTCATCGCCGTTGTGAAGATCTTTCAGCCCACCCAGAGTTTTCCGTTACTGGCGATTCCGTTCTTTATGCTTTCCGGCAGCCTGATGATGGGAGGCACCCTTGGAAAGCGACTGATCCACTTCGCCACTACCCTGGTCGGCCGGTTTCACGGCGGTCTGGGGCAGGTCACTGTGGTTGGTTCGACCATCTTCGGCGGCGTATCGGGTTCGGCGGTAGCCGAGGCCTCGGCGCTGGGCTCCATGCTGATTCCCTGGCAAAAACGTGAAGGCTATCCGGCGGCGTTCGCGGCTTCGGCGACAGCGTCGTCTTCGGTCATCGCCGGGCTTATTCCGCCGTCGATCCCGCTGATCATCTTCGCGACCATTTCCAACCAGTCGATCGCCGCGCTCTTCCTTGCGGGTATCCTGCCCGGGTTGCTGCTGTGCTCCGGTTTCATGCTCATCTGCTACCTCTCGGGGCGCCTGCGCGGTTTCAAGCGGCTGACCGCAAAAGTGACCCTGCGCGACATTCTGCGGGCCACCCTCAATGCAGCCCCGGCGCTGGCCATGCCGGCTTTCATCGTTGTGCTGCTGCGGGCGGGCATCGCAACGCCAACCGAAGTCAGTGTGCTGGCGGTGTCCTATGGGCTGATGGTCAGCGCGCTGCTGTACCGTGACCTCACAGTGCGCCGCCTCTATGACGCCCTGATTCATACCGCGGTGACGACCGGGGTGGTCATGCTGGTGATCGCGGCCTCCAATCTGGTGGGCTACGTCCTCACGGTGGAAGCCATACCGACCGCTGTCGCCGACTGGGCGCTCCATACGCTCGAGTCGCCGGTGATGATCATTCTGATGATGAACCTGATCATGCTGATGATCGGCATGTTCCTCGACCTGCCCGCCGCGATCCTGCTGCTGGGGCCGACCTTTGTGGCGATCGGCAATGCCATTGGCCTGGATCTGATTCAGCTCGGCATCATGATGGCGGTCAATCTCAGCATTGGACTCTTCACGCCGCCCGTCGGTACGACGCTGTTTATCTCTGCGGCCATCTCCGGCGAGCCTGTGGGGAAAATTACCCGCGAACTCTGGCCCTTCTATCTGATGGCCATCACGGTTCTGGGGCTGATTTCCTTCGTGCCTGCATTCACCCTCTACTAACATCACGAAAAAGTCCCCGTGCTCGCGGGGGCTTCGTTCTCGAAAAGGTTAAACCATGAAGACGATTGCATTCGCCGGACTCGGCGCGATGGGCCTGCCCATGGCCAAAAATCTGCTTGCCAGCGGCTTTCGCGTGCGGGGAATTGATCTGAACCCCCAGGCGCTTGACGCGCTCCATGCGGCCGGTGGTGAGTCTGTGGGCCCCGGCGTCGGGGCCATGGGGGCTGTCGATATCCTGATTTTGATGGTGGTCAATGCCGCCCAGGCCGAGCAGGTGCTGATCGCCGACGGGGCCCTGGCGGAACTGAACGCGGGTGCGATTGTTTGCCTGATGGCCACCTGTCCTCCCGGGGCGGTTGAGCGCATTGCGGACCTGGTGGTCGCTGCGGGCCATCGATTTGTCGACGCGCCCGTCTCGGGCGGTGTGGCCGGTGCCGTGGCGGGGTCTCTGACCATTATGGCCGCCGCTGAGCGCGCCACCTTTGATGAGATGCAGCCGCTTTTCCAGGCCATGGGGCAGCGGCTGTTTCATGTCGGCGAGCGGCCGGGTCAGGGTGCCATGGTGAAAACGGTCAACCAGTTACTCTGCGGCGTGCATATCGCGGCCGTGGCCGAGGCCTTTGCCCTGGCGGCCAAGGTCGGTGTGGATCTGGAGGTCTTGCTGGACATCATGGGCGGCTCGGCGGCATCGAGCTGGATGTTGAAGGACCGTGGGCCGCGCATGCTGCAGTCAGAGCCCGATGTCACCAGTGCAGTGGACATCTTCGTCAAGGACCTGGGGATAGTGCTGGAGGCCGGGAGCGAGACCAGGGCGGCGCTGCCGCTTGCCGCTGCGGCGCATCAGCTCTTTCTTGCTACCTCCGGGCGTGGTGATGGCCGTGCCGATGACAGCCAGGTCATCCGCAGCTACTACGCCCTGAACGGGGTGCGCTAGTCCGCCGCTCGCGGGCTCAGGCCTGTGCGGCGCAGCCATAACATTTTGAAATACAAGAACATCACTAGTATCGACGCCTTCCCCGCGGAAGGCGTCCGGGAGGTCTTTGTCATGACGCCGGAAAATCTGCAGCCTCTGGCCCACGCGATTCGCTTTCTTTCCATCGACGCCATAGTGCGGGCGGGAGAAGGCCACCAAGGCGTGCCCCTGGGCATGGCTGAAATTGCCACAGCGCTTTTTACGCGGCATCTGAAGTACAACCCGGCGGACCCGACCTGGGCCGACCGGGACCGTTTTGTGCTGTCGAACGGGCACGGTTCAATGTTGCTGTATACGTTGCTCTACCTGAGCGGTTACGCCGACCTCAGTCTTGATGAAATCAAGCGCTTTCGCCAGCTGGGGTCGCTGTGCGCCGGCCATCCGGAGATCGATCCGGCCGCTGGTATCGAGGTCACCACAGGTCCGCTGGGTCAGGGTATTGCCAATGCCTTTGGCATGGCCGTCGCCGAGGCGAACCTGAGTGCAAGGTTCGGAACCGGGCTGGTCGATCACCATACCTACGCCTTTGTCGGTGACGGCTGTCTGCAGGAGGGTATTGGCCAGGAGATGATTTCGCTGGCCGGGCACCTGCAGCTGGGCAAACTGATACTGTGCTGGGATCACAACCGCATTACCGACGATGGCAGCACCGAGCTGTCGATCAGCGAGGACGTTGCCGAGCGCTTTCGCGTGGCCCACTGGCACGTTATCGAGGTTGACGGCCATGATATAGAGGCAGTGGTCGCGGCCATCGCACTGGCGAAGAAGGACCCTCGCCCGTCGCTGATCGCCTGCCGAACCGTTATTGGATCTGGCCTGGCGCGGGTGCAGGGGCAGCGCGGGGGGCACAGTGCCAGGCTTTACGCCGAGGATGCCGATGCCGCGCGGGAGCTGCTCGACTGGCCCCATGCGCCCTTTGTTGTGCCGGACGAAACTCTGGCCGCCTGGCGCGATGCCGGTCAAGGCTCTCTGGGTGAACACGCAGCCTGGCAAGCCCGGCTTGCCGCGCTGCCCGCCGCCGAGCGGGCCGAGTTCGAGCGCATCCAGACGGGTGACCTGCCCCAGGGCTGGCGCGAGCTGCTGCAGGCCTACAAAAGCCGTGCTGTGAGCGAGGCCGAGGCTAAGCCTGGAATTCATGCATCCGCCGAGATCAATGACCTGCTCGCGGCGATACTGCCCGAGCGTATTGTCGGCTGCGCCGACCTCGAGGCACCGACCTCTCACAAACGCAGTCTGGCGGCTTTTACGGCCGATAACCGCGGGGGGGCTTATGTTCACTGTGGTGTACGGGAGCACCTGATGGGGGCTATGGCTAATGGCCTGGCGGCGCATGGCGGTGTTATTCCGCTTGCGGTGACCTATCTGGCGTTCTCCGAGTATGAACGCCCGGCGATGCGCATGGCCGCGCTGATGGCGTTGCCGGTGAAGTTTGTCTTCAGCCACGACTCCATCGGTGTCGGGACCAACGGTCCCACGCACCAGCCCGTCGAGATTCTGGCCTCGTTGCGGGCGATGCCCAATATGCTGCTGATGCGTCCTGCCGATGTGGTTGAAGCTGCTGAGTGCTGGGAGGTCGCGCTGGAGCACCGCAGCGGCCCGTGCAGTCTGGTGTTTGCCCGCCAGGCGCTGCCGCTGGTACGCCATTCCCATGTTGCCGAAAACCGGGTGCGCCGTGGTGCCTACGTGCTCACCGAGGCCGAAGGCGGCCCGCGTGTCGTTACCCTGCTGGCGACCGGCTCCGAGGTCGCGCTTGCGGTTGAGGCGCGGGCGCAATTGCAGGCCCAGGGTGTGCCGACCGCCGTCGTATCGATGCCCTGCTGGGAACTCTTTGACGCCCAGAGCCAGGCCTACCGTGAGGCAGTGCTGGGGTCGGGTACGGTGCGCATCGGCATTGAAGCGGCGGTACGCTTCGGCTGGGATCAGTATCTGGGGAGCCGGGGTGACTTTGTCGGCATGGCGGGCTTTGGCTTGTCCGGCCCGGCTGAGCAGTTGTTTGAACACTTTGGTATCACCCCTGCGGCCATAGTCGCAGCGGCTAAACGCCACCTCTGAACTTACTGCGGAGACGAATTCCCATGCACAGAATCATCTTTCTGGACCGTTCGACCATAGCGCCGCAGGTCGGCCTGCGCCGGCCCGCCTTCGAGCACGAACTGATCGAGTACGACCGCAGCCGCCCCGAGGAGGTGGTTGAGCGACTGGCGGGCGCAACGATTGCGATCACCAACAAGGTTCGACTGGGGGCCGCCGAGCTGGAGCAGCTTCCAGGCCTGCGCCTGATCGCGGTTGCCGCGACCGGTACCGACTGTGTCGACAAGGCTTATTGCCAGCGTCGCGGCATCGCCGTCGTGAATATCCGAGGCTACGCGGTGAATACAGTGCCGGAGCATGTCTTCGCGCTGATGCTGGCGTTGCGTCGCAATATAGTGGCGTACCGCGAGGACGTTATCGCAGGCGAATGGCAGAAATCGGGTCAGTTCTGCTTTTTTAATCACGCGATACACGACCTGGCCGGGGCGCGGCTGGGAATCATCGGCGAGGGCGTGCTCGGTCAGCGCGTCGCCGAGATTGCGCGCGCCTTCGGCATGGTGCCGCTGTTTGCGGCGCACAAGGGCAGGAGCGGCTTTGGCAGGCTGTACACGCCCTGGGACGAGGTCCTGGCGACAAGCGATATCATCACGCTGCACAGTCCGCTTACACCACAAACCCGCGGCATGATTGCCCTGCCGGAGTTTCGTGCCATGCAGCGTTGTCCGCTGATTATCAACACCGCCCGTGGCGGGCTGGTGGTGGAAGAAGACCTCGTTCGTGCGCTGGATGAGGGGCTGATCAGCGGTGCGGGATTCGATGTCACCCTGGAGGAACCGCCGTCTGCCGAGAGTCCACTGATGCGTGTTGCGACCCGTGGGAATGTGATCCTCACACCCCATGTCGCCTGGGCGTCCGACGAGGCCCAGCAGGCTCTCGCCGATCAGCTGATGGACAATATCGAGCAATTCGTCAAAGGTACGCCAACTAACCTGGTGGAAGGCGCCTATTAACCCGGCCCTTTATGGTGCTCAGGCTGGCCCTTCGAAATGCCAGGCAGTGGTTTGCCGGTATAGCTCGTCAGGCGCCAGGGCAATGGATGGAAAGGCCGGATGATGGGGCGCATCGGGCCAGCGCTGGGCTTCCAGGGCCAGGCCTGCGTGGGGGCCGTAGGCTGCCTGGCTGATGCTGTGCTGTGCCGGTGCATTGATATGGCCGCCATCGTAGATCTGCAGGCCGGGCTCGGTGGTGTCCAGACGCAGGCGGATGCCGGACTTGGGGCTGTAGAGGCGGGCAACCGGGCGCAGGGGCTGTACTGCGCGGGACAGGCAAAAGCAGTGGTCATAACCCAGGCAGGGCTCGGTGCTGCGTAGCGGTCGGGCGTTGCGAAAATCAAAGCGGGAGCCCTGAACGGGGGCGATCTCGCCGCTGGGAATCAGTTCGCTGTCCACCGGCAGGTAGTGCTGGGCGTCGATCTGCAGCTGGTGATCCAGAATATCCGGGCTGCCATCGAGGTTGAAATAGCTGTGGTGGGCGATATTGCACAGGGTGGCGACATCAGTGCGGGCTTCGATCTCCAGCTGCAGTGTCGCAGGCGCAATAATGCGATAGCTCAGGCGTATATCCAGATTGCCAGGAAAGCCCATATGACCATCGGCCAGCCTAAGACCCAGCGTGATGCGGGCGTCGTCCGCCTGAATGATGCGCCACAGCTGGGTATGCAGGCCATCCTGGCCACCGTGCAGCAGGTGCTTTTCCCCCGCATCCAGCTGTAGTACATGCTTGTTGCCATCAATCTGAACCTGGCCGCCGGCCAGGCGGTTGGCGACCCGGCCGACGTTGGCACCGAAATAGCTCATGTCGCCCAGGTAGGGCTCAAGTTCATTGGCGCCCAGCACCAGTGGGTGGGCAGCGCCTTCCAGCCGCAGGTCCTGCAGAGTGGCGCCATAGGTCAGAATGGCGGCCCGCAGTCGGCCCTGGCGCAGCCAGTGACGCTGCACCGCTGCGCCGCTTTTCAGGTAACCAAAAACTTCTGTTTTCGACACTAAAGCCACCTTTGCGACGGGCATGGTTGGGGCCGTTCCCGGTATTTCAAACCTGTGCTGCGAGCACTACGCCTGTAATTCCGGGAACTGCCAGAGATCGGCCTGTTCGCCTATTTTGCGGGCCGTTTCGAGCAGGTCCGGCTTGAGTTCTTCCAGTGTCAGCAAGGTGTAACGCTGCATGGACGTCGTGATGGAGAGGCCACCGAGGACCCTGTCGCTGCCGGAAAGTATGGGGGCGGCGATGCAGATGATATTGGGCTCATGCTCTTCCCGGTCGAAGGCGATGCCCTGGATACGGATTTCGTCCAGCTCAGTGCGCAGCGCCTCGGCCGATGTCAGCGTGTGGGCCGTGTAGCGGTGATAGGCTTGCTGCTTGATGCATTGCTCGCGTGTGCTGTCCTCGAGAAAGGCCAGCATGGCCTTGCCAACACCGGTGCAGTATCCCGGGCCTATCTTGCCTGCATCCGAAAACATCATCAGCGGCTTGGCCGGATTGCGTTTGTCCAGGTAGAGCACCTGGCCGTGATCCAGCTGCGCCAGATGCACGGTTTCCCCCAGCTTGTTTGACAACTCATCCAGAAACGGCCGTGCAATGGGTGCCAGGGACGACTGCCGCCAGGCGGCGTGCGCCAGTTTTACCAGCCGCACACCCAGACTGTAGAGCTGTCTGTCGGGGTCGTAGCTGAGCATGCCCTGGCTGGTCAGGGTCTGTAGCAGACGGTAAAGCGTGGCCTTGGGGTGTTCACTGTCGGCCAGCAGCTCGCTGAAGCGCACCGGGTGTCCGATAGCGGCAACCTTATCCAGCAAATCCAGCGCCTTGCCGACCGTGCCATCGCTGTTTTTAGCTGCTGTCATCCAAGCGTCCTCATTATTTCATTGTGCCAAACTGTGCAATCAGCGTTGACAAACATAGGCTGAATCCCGCATATTTTCAATAGTTGAAACCTGGTTCCAATATATGAAACTAGTTTCGGAGCGAAACGACACAAGAATACGGTGATGTGACGCTCGTTTACAGGCCTGAAGGGGCCGGTGCTCGAGTCAATCGCATTCCCAGCGACCCTTTGGGTCATTGAAGGTAAAAATTATGACAACCAAGAAAACCCGCCGCTCCCAGGCCTGGTATGGCAAGCAGGACCGTGATGGTTTCATTCACCGCAGTTGGATGAAAAATCAGGGCTTCCCCGATCACGCCTTCGATGGCCGCCCGATCATTGGTATCTGCAATACCTGGTCCGAGCTGACGCCCTGCAACTCCGGCCTGCGGGCGCTGGCCGAAGTGGTCAAGCGCGGCGTCTGGGAAGCCGGTGGTTTTCCGGTGGAGTTCCCGGTGATGTCTCTGGGGGAAACCCAGATGAAGCCCACCGCCATGCTGTTTCGCAACCTGCTGGCCATGGATGTGGAAGAAAGCATCCGCGCTTACGGCATTGATGGTGTGGTGCTGCTCGGAGGCTGTGACAAGACCACCCCGGGTCAGCTGATGGGCGCGGCCAGTGTCGACCTGCCCACCATAGTGGTGTCCTCCGGCCCCATGCTGAATGGCAAGTGGCAGGGCCAGAATATAGGTTCCGGCACCGACGTATGGAAATTTTCCGAGAGCGTGCGCGCAGGCGATATGTCACTGCAGGACTTCATGGCGGCCGAGGCCGGCATGAGCCGCTCCGCCGGTGTCTGCATGACCATGGGCACGGCTTCGACCATGGCCTCCCTGGTGGAAGCCATGGGCCTGTGCCTGCCCACCAATGCGGCGCTGCCGGCGGTGGATGCCCGTCGGGCGGCCCTGGCGCACCTGACCGGCAAGCGCATTGTCGAGATGGTGGAGGAAGACCTGTGCATGTCCAGGGTGCTGACCAAGGCGAGCCTTGAAAACGCCATCCTGGCCAACGCGGCGGTGGGCGGTTCCACCAATGCGGTGGTGCACCTGCTGGCGATTGCCGGGCGTGCCGAGATCGACCTGTCGCTGAAAGACTTCGAACTCGGCGGTGATATCCCGCTGCTGGTGAACTGCATGCCGTCGGGCAAGTACCTGATGGAAGATTTCTGCTACGCCGGCGGTATGCCGGTGGTTTTGAAGGAGCTGGCGGGCCATCTGCGTCCGGCCAATACGGTGCTGGGCAAGGATATCTCGGCCTATTCCGACGGTGCCCAGTGTTTTAACAGCGACGTCATCCGCAGCTTCGATGCACCGCTCAAGCCCGCGGCGGGCCTGCGGGTGCTGCGCGGCAATCTGGCGCCCAACGGCGCCATCATCAAGCCCTCGGCTGCCTCTGATCACCTGCTGGATCACGAGGGTTCAGCCTATGTGTTTGAAAGTATTGAAGATTTGAAAGCAAATATCGATCGCCCCGACCTGCCGGTCGACGAAAATACCGTGCTGGTGCTCAAGGGCTGCGGGCCCAAGGGTTATCCGGGCATGCCGGAGGTGGGCAATATGCCGATTCCGCGTTGCCTGGTGGAAAAGGGTGTGCGCGATATGGTGCGCGTATCGGATGCCCGCATGTCCGGCACTGCCTTTGGCACTGTGGTGTTGCATGTGGCCCCCGAGGCCAATGCAGGTGGCCCGCTGGCGCTGGTAAAAACCGGCGACATGATTCGCCTCAATGCGAAGGAGGGCGTGCTGGAACTCAAGGTCAGCGAGGCCGAGCTGGAAGCGCGGCGCAAGGACTGGACGCCGGAGGCACCGCACTACAGCCGCGGTTACGCCAAGCTGTATATCGATCATGTCATGCAGGCCGACCGCGGCGCTGACCTCGATTTTCTGGTGGGTAAAGACACCCGCCCTGTTACGCGGGAGAGCCACTGATGTCCGAATTTGTTAGTTTTCATGACCTTAAGGGTGCCAGCGTTTTCATAACCGGTGGTGGTGCCGGCATAGGCGCAGCCCTGACCGAAGGCTTTATCGAACAGGGTGCAAAAGTCGCCTTTGTACAACGCTCGGATGCGACCGGTTTTGTGAACGAGATGCAGCAAAAACACGGTGTTGCGCCGCTGTTTATCCAGTGTGACATCTCCGATGTGGCGGCGCTGCAGGCTGCACTGGAACAGGCGGCCAGTGCCCATGGCGACATTTCGGTATTGGTGAACAATGCCGCCAACGATGCGCGTCATTCGCTGCAGGAGTACACGCCGCAGGACTGGGACAACGCCATGGCCGTTAACCTGCGACCGCACTTCTTCAGCGCCCAGGCTGTGGCTCCCGGCATGAAGGCGCTGGGTGGCGGCTCGATCATCAACCTTTCCTCCATTTCCTACATGATGGGTAATGCCGGCTATCCGGGTTATGTTGCCTCCAAGGCCGCGATTACCGGCCTGACGCGAGGATTGGCGCGGGAGCTGGGCCCCGATGGCATTCGCGTGAATACGCTGCTGCCGGGCTGGGTGCTGACCCAGAAGCAGCTCGATATGTGGGCCACGCCTGACGGTTTGGCGGCGCATCTGGAGCGCCAGTGCCTGAAGGAACATCTGGTGCCGCAGGATATTGTCGACGCGACCCTGTTTCTGGCCTCCCGGGCCAGTCGCATGATGACCAGTCAGGCCATGGTGGTGGACGGCGGCGTGGTGGTAACCGGATGAATAACACCGACAACAACACCAGCAACAGCAACAGCAACAGCAACAGCACTGAAAACCATGGCGACTGGATAGCGGTCGACTGGGGCACCAGCCGGATGCGTGCCTGGGCCATGACGGACGATGGCATAACCCTGGCTAGCACCAGCAGTGACAAGGGCATGGGGAGCCTGGCACCGCACCAGTTCGAAGCTGCTCTGCTGGCCGACGTCGGTCACTGGCTAAGCCCTGGCCGAGCCACCCCGGTGGTTGCCTGTGGCATGGTGGGTGCCCGCCAGGGCTGGGTGGAAGCGGCCTACAGGGCCGTGCCCTGTGCTCCGGCCGGAGAGCTAATGAGCGTGCCCGTGACCGATAGCCGCATTGCGGTGTACCTGTGCCCTGGGCTCAAGCAGCTCAGCCCCGCCGATGTGATGCGCGGTGAAGAAACCCAGGTCGCCGGCCTTCTGGCCGCTCATCCCGGATTTGAAGGGGTCGTTTGCTTGCCTGGCACCCACAGCAAGTGGGCGCGGGTGCGCAACGGCCAGGTTACAGCCTTCCAGACATTCATGACCGGCGAACTTTATGCACTGCTGGCCGGCCAGTCGGTACTGCGTCACTCAGTTGGCAGCCAGGGCTGGGATGATACGGCCTTCGCCGACGCCATTGACCTGGCGCTGGCGAGTCCGGCGGGTATCTCGGCGCGGTTATTTTCACTGCGTGCCGAAGCCCTGCTGGCGGAACTGGCTCCTGAAACCGCCCGGGCGCGTCTGTCCGGCTATGTTATCGGTCTTGAACTGGCAGCGGCCAGAGCCTACTGGGAAGGCCAGCCGGTGGCCATTATCGGCGCGACGACGCTGGGTCGTCACTACGCCACCGCACTCGAGCAGCTTGGCGCCCAAAGTGAGATTCACGACGGCGAGGCACTGACCCTCAAGGGTTTGCACGCCGCTTATCAGCAAACGATCGGAGTTTAAAATGCAAGAACGCGAACTGATTGCGATATTACGCGGTATTCAGCCTAGTGAAGCCGAGGCCATTGCAGGCGTCTTGATCGAGGCGGGTATTACCAAGATCGAAGTACCGCTGAACTCGCCCCAGCCGCTGGACAGTATTTCCCGCATGATACGGGCCTTTGAAGGTCAGGCGATATTTGGAGCCGGTACCGTACTGAGCTGTGATGATGTTGATGCCGTGGCCCAGACTGGCGCCCAAATGATCATTTCTCCCAACTGCAATCTGGACGTTATCCGCGCCACCAAGGATAGGGGTATGCTGTCTTATCCGGGCGTATTTACGCCCAGTGAGTGTTTCGCAGCTCTGGACGCTGGCGCCGATGGCCTGAAGTTCTTCCCGGCCTCGATCATTGGCCCGTCCGGTGTGGCGGCGATGCGTGCGGTTTTGCCGGCGGCGGTGCCGGTGTATGCCGTTGGCGGCGCCAGTAGCGAAAACTTCGCCCAGTGGATCGCCGCCGGCGCCCAGGGCTTTGGCATAGGTTCGGCGCTCTACAAGCCCGGTCGCAGTGCCGCCGACGTACGGGCGCTGGCGCTGGAAATGGTCGAAGCCTACGACAGCGCCCTCGCATCATGATGCAGGTTTACGATGCGACGTCCTGTGGCCTGGGTGAAGGGCCGCTGTGGCATCCACTGCGCGGGCAGCTGTTCTGGTTTGATATTACCGGCAAGACGCTCTATTGCCGCGACGGCGAACAATTGCAGCAGTGGCATTTTGCCGAGTATGTATCGGCTGCCGGCTGGGTGGACCTCGATACGCTGCTGATCGCCAGTGAAACGGCGCTGCTGCGCTTTGATCTGGTGACTGGCGCCCAGACGCCGCTGGTGGCGCTGGAGGCCGACAATAGAGTGACACGCTCCAACGATGGCCGCGCGGATCCCTGCGGTGGTTTCTGGATAGGCACCATGGGCAAGCAGGCCGAGCGAGGTGCCGGCGCCATCTACCGCTATTACCGGGGCGAACTGCGCTTGCTGGTGGATAGGGTCTCGATCACCAATGCCATCTGCTTTGCGCCGGACAAGAGCTGTGCCTACTACACCGATACGGTGGAGCAGATTATCTGGCGTCAGCCGCTGGAGCCGCTGCATGGCTGGCCGGTGGGCGAGCGGCAGATGCTGCTGGATCTGCGCCCAGAAAACCTGAATCCAGACGGTGCTGTCTGTGATGCCGCCGGCAATCTGTGGATCGCCCAATGGGGCGCTGCGCGTGTTGCCCAGTATTCCCCGGCAGGTGAGTTTCTCCAGGCGATTGCGACGCCCACGCAGCATGTCACCTGCCCGGCTTTCGCCGGAGCAGACCTGCAGCGGCTTTATGTCACCTCGGCGACCCAGGGCCTGTCTGAGGCACAGATTGCCGCGGAGCCTGCCGGTCAGACACTGTTTATTGATACCGACACCCAAGGCGTCGCCGAATACCCCGTCATTCTGGGGTAGCAGCTGTAGTGTTGGTGTTTGATTCCGAAGGGTCTGGCACGGGCCGCCCCTGAGCTGAGTGCGGCTCTTGCTGTTAATTAATAACGAGGGCTAAAGCCAGACGCGCTCGGGGGCTTGCCGCGGCTGCGGGCTTTGATTCTGCGGTGGCACCAGCTCGGGTGGGCAGGCGCTGGACTGGGGCAAGCGCGGGCTAGACTCAGAGTCGGGACTGGACTGCAGCCTGTCCGTTGTGGCCCAGTCGTTCAGAGCCCGATTGTGTGATTCTTGCGTCGGCGCCAGATACTGCATGCGCAACAAGGCTCCGTGATCGGAAAAGGCCGGATCACGGCTGTAGTGACCCTGCAGATCCTGCGGGTCGCAAACGAATGTATTGGCCTGTGCGAGGGAGCTGAGCGCGGGGCTCAGGAGCAGCAGTGCCGCAGTCAGGTATCTTTTCATCACTCTGTTCATGGCGTTGCAGATGTTAACCCTGTTCTTTCTCGACGCTATGTTCCAGGTTCAGGCGGCCTGTTGCCAGCGGTCGGCTCTTGGCGAAGAAGTGCCGGGCCTTGCTGCAGGTCGCGGCGGCGGCAAGGCACTGCCACGCAGCAGAACATGCAGTTTTTTCAGTAAAGTTGCAAACATATTAGGATCCCGGTCGTCCTGATACGAGGGGTGAGCAGGGTTTCAGCCTGCCCCTCGCGAGGGTCTTAAAAAGTAAAAAGCCGGCCCCGGCGGGGCCGCAAAGGTTTTTTTGGTCGGGTGCTCACCAGCCCTTGTCACGTTCACCGCCGTGGCGTCCATGGTGCTCCATCTTGTCCATGCGCTTTTGGATCATTTCAGCGAGTTTTGTTTCCTGCTCGTCGGTGAGGATATTCTGCATGGCCTGGTGTTTGGCCTGGCGCTCGCGAATCTGCTCGCCGAGCTGCTGCTGTGCCTGTTCGATCAGGCCATCAAGGCGCTGATTGTAATCGGCAGCCGCCGTATCCAGTTCACGGATCTGACGCTGCAGGTCACGTTTCTCGTCCCGGTCTGCCTTGCGGTCGGCGGGTGCAGCCATGAGTTCTTTCATCTGGGCACGCTGCTCTTCACTCAGTCCAAGCTTTTCACTCATGTGTTCCAGGCGTTTCTCCTGGTGGCGCTGCTGCCGCTCGTCATTGTCACCGCCCTTGCCGTGGGCCATTGCCAGTCCGCTTGCGGTGCCGGCCAGAGCCAGGGTGGTCAGAACTATCATCATGGGCTTGCGCATGGTGTCTCTCCTGCTGTGTTTGATATGACGCGTTTTGATGAGTCCAGTATCCGGTATTGGCCTGCAAACTTGGGTTACGACACTGTAAAGTTTGGTAAAGGTGGGTTCTGACTGTCGCCCGGCGTTAGCGTCACGACTGGGTAGCAGGAAATTCAGCAGGTTTCGTTTTGTACATGCATCGGTGCTCTTATTACATTCACGCCACCCGGGCAGGTCTGTAATCATGGCACTCTGGTCGTGCGATCATCGGATCGGCGGCAGAACATAACAACGATAAGAACTCAGTTCTGGAGGCAAGCATGTTTGCTATTATCTCCTTCCTCGGATTTACCCTGCTAGTAGCTGTTATCTCCTACTACAAGACCCGGGACGAAGACCTAAGCCACGAAACTGGCTATTTCCTCGCCGGACGCAGCCTGCCCTGGTATGTGATCGCAGGCTCCCTGTTCCTGACCAATATTTCCGCCGAACAGCTCACCGGCCTCAATGGCAACGCCTTTTCCAGGGGTGCCAGCGTGATGGCGTGGGAAACGGTGGCGGCGGTGGCGATGATCGCCTTTGCGCTGATTTTCCTGCCGCGCTTTCTCAAAGGCGGTATCACGACGGTGCCCCAGTTTCTGGAAGACCGTTTTGGCAAGCGCATGCGCCTGGTGGCATCCAGTATTTTTCTGTACGCCATCGTCATCGGTTTTCTGCCATTTGTGCTCTACGCAGGCTCCATCACGCTAAGCAAACTGTTTGATCTGAACTCAGTGTTCGGTACATCCGATACCGTCACCACCTGGATTATGGTGGTGACTCTGGGGGTTGTCGGTGGTATCTATGCGGTGTTCGGAGGTCTGAAAGCGGTGGCGGTGTCCGACACCGTTAACGGCGTTGGGCTACTGCTGGGTGGCTTTCTGGTACCTGTGCTGGCGCTGATGCACCTGGGGGATGGCAGCATGGCAGCGGGCTTCCAGATACTGATCAGCGAATCGCCTGAGCGCATGCAGGCCGCCGGTATTGGCGCCGAGGCGGCAATTCCCTGGCATACGCTGTTCAGCGGCATCCTTCTGATCAACTTGTTCTACTGGTGCACCAACCAGGCGATTATTCAGCGCACCCTGGGCGCCAGGAACCTGGCCGAGGGGCAGAAAGGCGTACTGGCGGCCGCGGCGATGAAGGTGTTCGGCGTGGCCATGCTGGTATTGCCGGGTATCATTGCCTGGCACATGCACCAGAAAGGCATGATCAATATTCCCGTCAAGGAAGTGCTCGCCAACGGCCAGGTCATACTGGCGCAGGATATGGCGTATCCGGTGCTGGTGCGCGAAGTTCTGCCCAGCTGGCTGAGCGGTTTCTTTGGCGCCGTGCTCTTCGGTGCCGTACTGAGCTCGTTTAACAGCGGCGTCAACAGCCTGTCGACCCTGGCAAGCCTGGATATCTACAAGCAGTACATCAACAAGACGGCCTCCAATGCACAGACCGTGCGGGTCGGGCGGGTGTTTGGCCTGGCGACCATAGTGGTGTGCATTATGATCGCGCCCTTTGTGGCCACGGCCGATGGCCTTTATACGCTGATGCGAACCATCATGGCGGTGATCAATGTGCCGATTCTGGCGGTCGTGATGATGGGCATTCTGTCGAAAAGAACGCCTGCCCTGGCCGGCTATATCGCCCTGCCCTTTGGCATGATTTTCTTCTATATCACCCACTTCGTGCTCAAGGATGATCTGGGCTTTATCAAGCTGAACTGGCTGCACCTGGTGGGCGTCAACTTCGCGCTGATGTTCGGCATCATGCTACTGGTGCGTTACCTCAAGCCCCTGGCCACGCCCTATATCCAGGTGCATACCCAGGAAGTGGATATCACGCACTGGAAGTATGCCAGGTATGCCTGCTGGATCATTGTCATCATGCTGATTGGGCTCTACGCCATGTTCTCCGGTCTCGGTCTGCTGAGTACGGACGGCTCTGTACTGAAAGTAATAGCAGCCATGGTCACTGGGGTTACGGCCATTTACGCCCTGCTGAAAATTCCGGCCTGGCTCAGATCAGATAGCTCCGTTGCTGCGCAGAAAGCGGCTCCTGTTGCCGACACCCGTGCCTACAAGTAACCGTCAGCAAACCATGCCAGGAGCATCCAAGTCATGACTGTAAAATTTCTGCACCCCAAAACCCGCCAGGGCGCGTTCGAGGTGAAAGAGCAGCAACACAGGCCCAATATTATCCTCATCACGGTGGATATGATCTCGCCCGACTGTTATCTGCCTTCGCGCCCGCTGTCCCGGCATATACAGATACCGAACATTCTCAGCCTGCTGGATCAGGGTGTCCGCTTCAATAACGCCTTTACGCCCAGCCCACTGTGCGGGCCGGCCCGGGCAGCCCTGTGCACGGGCATGCATCCGCCCTATCTATCTAATGGCGAGCGTACCCCCAGTGGCATGAAGTCTGACCTGGAGCTCGACGATCCGATTTTTCAGGATTACCTGAAACAGCAGGGTTATAACCTCAAGCATGTGGGCAAGTGCCATGTAGGTACGCCCAAGTTTGTCGATACCTTTGGCGAGAACGTGCATGCCTGGGATCGCTGGGGCCCGCCGGTGATGGATGATGACCGTTACGTTGAGTACATAGGCGCCATGGGCGTGACGGCGCCGGTTTACAGCCGCGAGCTCAGGGGTACTCTGGCGGACAGGGCCACCGCCAGCACGTCTTTTGGTGGCTGGATTCGGCAACGCAACGGCGACGTCTTTCCAAGGGATGCGCACTACTCGGTGTTTCTGGCGGATCTGGCGATACGCCAGCTCAAGGCGTCCGCATTGCAGGCCCCTGGCAAGCCGGTGTTCTCGCAGATCGACTTCTTCGACCCGCATCAGCCCTACTCCATTCCCCAGGGTTATGAGGAGCGTTACGAATACCTCAGGTCCGTGGTGCAGGTACCGGCATCCTTCCATGAGCTGCAGGACGAGGGTCGCGGTAGCCAGAACCCAATATTCCGGTTGTATCACCGCTACTGGGGCCTGTACGACGAGGAGCTGGTGAAAGACTATATCGCCTGTCACCTGCTGCAGGTGGAGCTGGTGGACTACGCCATCGGCAAGCTGTTTGCCTATCTGAAGGCCGAGGGCCAGTGGGATGACACGCTGATTCTGTTCACCGCCGACCATGGCGAGATGAACGGCCGGCTGGGGCTGGCGGACAAGGGCGCCTACTTCCATCCCGATATTTTCCGCGCGCCCATGCTGGTCAAGCCGGCGGGTGGCAGCATCGGTGCACCGGCTGATATAGCAACGCCTGTATCCCTGGTGGATTTGGCGCCGACCATACTGCAGGCCGCAGGCCTGGAAACGCCGCTGCAGATGGAAGGCGCGAGCCTGCTGGATATTATGGCCACAGGTACGCGGCCCGCGCTTGAGCAGGTCTATCAGCTGGGCATTCATGTGGGCACCAATTTCGGCTTTGGCTGCCAGGCGAGGTTTGGCGATACCGCCTGGTTCTATGGTTACAGTGCCACCACCGGCTGCGAAGAGCTGTATGACCTGGGCGCGGTGGAACCGGTCAATGCCATCGACGATCCGGCGCTGGCAGGCATTCGTGCCCGCATGGTCAGGCATGCAGGATCCGTGATGCGCGCCGACAAGCGCTGGAGCGGCTATTTCGCGTCTTTCCGGCTGCACAACATGGAGCATTTCATGGATGAGTCGCTGGATGACATACAGATGCTGAAGCCACAGCTCTGAGGTGTCATCTCTTCGGGTAAGCACGACAACGCAGGGCTGGCAGCCTCGCCAGCCCTGTTTCGGGAGCGAGACAGCGCCTGGTAACGGCTGTTTTGACCGCCCTTGGCGCAACGCCTAATATCCAAAGCCCCCTGCCATGAATGCGTGACGCATGAAAAACACCCCTGTACTGCTGGAAAGCCCCGCCACGGCCTTTGGTATCACCCTGAGGTCGGTGTGGGATATCTATGCCGATGAGAGCTATCAGGTGCTTTGGCCCAGGGACAAGAAACTGCCGCTGCTGTCCAGCGCCCATGTCTGTGTCTTTACCCGCCAGGGGCATGGCGTTATCCGCCTCAGGTCGGGTCGGGAAATTCACGCCAAGGGAGCCTGCGTGCTGCTGCTCGAAGCCCGTGACATCCTGAGCTATGCCTGCGAGGGGCTGTTGTGGGAACTCTACTGGGTCGAGTTCGTACTGCATGGCCCGGTCACCCTGCCGCTCAATACGCCGGTGCTGCTGCGGGATCCGACGGCCCATAGCCGCGAGTTCAGCGAGCTGGTGAGCTGCGTTCGGGTGGGCGACACTAATTATCAGGCCTATGCCGCCGCCATCTTCACCAAGGTGCTCTATCAGTGGGTGGCGCTGTCGAACCACCATGCCGAGCCTGCGCCCCTGCGGCGCATCCAAACGGTGATCAGCCAGATGCATGGCCATACGGATGAACGCTGGGCGGTGAAGGACATGGCCCGCCTGTACGGCGCCAGTGAGCAGCAGTTTCGCAAGGTATTCCTGCAATACACCGGCCAGACGCCGAAGGAATACTTCATGAACCTCAAGCTCGACATGGCCCATGCGCTGCTCAACAGAAGCTCGCTGAATGTTTCCCAGGCCGCGTTCAAACTCGGTTTCAGTGATGCCTTCCATCTCAGCAAGGCATTCAAGAGCCGCTTTGGCTATCCGCCCTCCGAGGTGATCAGGGAGCCCCGCGACAGCATTGATAATGTCTATCTGATGGATACGGCGGTGTCTGACGCCTGATCTGGCAGATCGACTGTAAAGTTAGGTAAAGGCTCCGTATGGGACGGGTGACGGCGTTATCATGGAGCCTGAATAACGGGGGCCGGAATGAAAGAACGACTGCTGCTGGTGGATGATGACGTCGAGCTGTGCGAACTGCTGGGCGACTATCTGCGTCATGAAGGTTATGAGATTGACTATGCCCATAACGCCCTTGAAGCTCTTGAACGTCTAAAGGGCAGTCATCCTTATAGCCTGATGGTGCTGGATGTGATGATGCCGGGCCAGAGCGGCCTGGAGTTGTTGCAGCAGCTGCGCCCGCGGGTGCAGCTGCCGGTGATCATGCTGACGGGCCGGGGTGAAGAAATCGACCGTATTCTGGGCCTCGAAATGGGCGCCGATGATTATCTGGGCAAGCCCTGCAATCCCCGCGAGCTGCTGGCACGCATCCGGGCCATTCGCCGGCGCAGTGAAGTGCCTGCGCAGCAGACGGAGTTCCCGCAACAGCCCATCGAGCTGCACGGGATCCGCCTTGATCCAGGCCAGCGGGAAGTGCGGGTGGCGGGCGAGGTATTGGAACTGACCTCCGCCGAGTTCAACGTGCTGGCCTATCTGCTGCATAACGCCGGTCGGGTGATGTCCAAGGCCGAGCTGACCGAACGGGTACTGCACCGTCCGCTCACGGCCTATGATCGCGCTATTGATGTGCACGTGAGCCGGTTGCGGCAAAAGCTGCAGCGCGGCGGCGATAGCCAGGAGCTGATCAAGACATTGCGTGGCGAAGGTTACCTGCTGGTGCTGGAGGCGGGATGAAGTGGTATCGCAGTCTGTACTGGAAGATCTTCCTGGCCATCTGGCTTAGCAGCGTGCTGGTGATCCTGGCCACAGTGGTGATTGTTGGTGGCATGTCGCACCACGAGCGCGATGCCGAGGTGCAGGAAACCCGTGCTCGGGCCCTGGCTGAGCGCATGCTGGAGCGCTACGAGGAAGGTCATGGACTGGAGCGGCTGCAGCGCAAGTTATCCCGCGGGGCTCCCGGCATGCGCATTGTGGAGCTGAGCAGCAACGAGCGGGTATTTAACTCCCTGCCCAAACGCGGGCCCGGTGCCAGGCCTGTGCTGACCTTCGAGCTGGTGTCCGAGTCCGGACGCAGTTACCGCGTGGAGGTTGGGGCCTGGCCGCCGCGGGAGCAGTTTGGTCGTTTCCTGGGCTTGCTGGTGTCGGTGCAGATCGTGCTGATACTGCTGGTGTCGGCGCTGACCAGCCTGGTGCTGACCTGGCTGGTGGTACGGCCGCTCAAGCGCCTGCGGCTGCATACCAGGGCGCTGGCCCAGGGCGATCTGGCAGTACGCAGCGATCAGCAACTGAGCACCCGGGGCGATGAGATCGGCGAGCTGGCGCGGGAGTTCGATACCATGGCGGACTATGTCGAGCGCACCCTGGGGGCCAGTCAGCGGCTGATGCAGGATGTATCCCATGAGCTGCGCGCCCCTCTGGCGCGTTTGCAGGCCGCGGCCGGGTTGCTGGAGCAGCGCCTGGGCGAAGGTGATCCCCTGTTACAAAGGCTTAATCGTGAGTGCGGTCGTATCGATCACCTGATTACCGAAATTCTCTCGCTGTCGCGCCTTGAGGCGCTGGAGCCGGGGACCGATGCCTTCAGCGTGCAGGAGCTGGTGACCGAACTGAGGGAGGACATCCACTTTCAGCAGCCTGAACGCACCCTGACCTTTGAGGTGCCCAAAGGTTGCCGGGCGCGGGGCAACCGCCAATTACTGGAACGTGCCCTGGGCAATGTATTCAATAACGCCCTCAAGCACACGCCGATGGGGACTGCGATCGAACTGAGTTACGCAGCGGTCGGCAACCTGCACGAGCTGCGGATTCGGGATCATGGCCCGGGCGTGCCGTCCGATACCCTGGAGCAACTGTTTGATCCCTTCTTCCGCCAGCGTAGCGGTGTTGATGCCGATGGCTATGGTCTGGGGCTGAGCATTGCGCGCCGTGCGCTGCGCATTCTGGGGGGGAGCATCGAAGCGCGCAATCACCCCCAGGGTGGGCTTGAACTGCTGGTTCGGCTGCCGGTGGCCTGAGCAATTCAAGGTTAAAAGTCGAAAGTCGAAAGTTGAAAGGCCAAGGCCAGAGCCAAAGGACCAGGATTTAAGATCAAAAGCTTAAAGCGTCAGACCCGGTGGCAGAGTGGCCGGCATATCGAGTTGCTCCGCTTCCTGGGATGCCACCGGATAGGCACAGTAGTCCGCGGCATACCAGGCGCTGGGCCTGTGATTGCCACTGCGGCCTATGCCACCAAAAGGCAGGCCGCTGCTGGCGCCGGTGAGCGGGCGGTTCCAGTTGACGATCCCTGCGCGGATGCGCTGTAAAAACCGCTGATACAGCTGGGCGTCGCTGCTGAACAGGCCCGCGCTCAGGCCGAAGGCCGTGGCGTTAGCCAGATCCAGCGCCTCATCGAAGTCGTCGTAGCGGATGATCTGCAGCAACGGACCGAAATATTCCTTGTCGGGCAGATCCCGTACGGCGCTGACATCAATCAGCCCCGGCGACAGCAGGCCGGTGCGGGGGCGCAGCTGGCTCATGGACACCAGCACCCGGGCGCCGAGTTGCACCAGTTCGTGCTGGGCCTGCAACAGTTGCTGCGCCGCCTGCTCGCTGATCAGCGCGCCCATAAAGGGCTGTGGCTGCTGGTTGTAGGGCCCCACCTGAATATCCAGCACGGCCTGACGCAGCTGTTCGATAAAGGTGTCGCCGCTGCGGCCTCTTGGCACCAGCAGCTTGCGGGCACAGGTACAGCGCTGGCCTGCGCTCAGGTAGGCTGACTGAATCGTCATCAGCACAGCAGCCCGCATATCCGGCGTATCGGCCACGATCAGCGGGTTGTTGCCGCCCATCTCCAGCGCCAGAATTTTTTCCGGATGGCCGGCGAATTGCTGGTGCAGGTAGCTGCCGGTCTCGGCGCTGCCGGTAAAGAACAGGCCATCGAGCCCAGGGTGTGCGGCCAGGGCCTGGCCGGTGCTGCGCCCGCCCTGCAGCAGGTTCAGCACACCATCCGGCAGGTCGGCCTTCTGCCAGAAATGCATGCACAGCTCCGCCACCCGGGGCGTCAGCTCGCTGGGTTTGAACAGCAGGGTGTTGCCCGCCAGCAGCGCCGGAATGATGTGTCCGTTGGGCAGGTGGCCGGGGAAATTGTACGGGCCGAACACCGCCACCACGCCATGGGGGTGATGCCGCAGCGTCGAGGTAATACCATTGCTGTGCTGGCGTTTTTCGCCACTGCGCTCCAGTGCCGCCTGAATCGAGATATCGGCCTTGCCGATCATGGCGGCCACTTCGGTGGCGGCTTCCCATTGCGGCTTGCCGGTTTCCTGGCCGATGGTATCAGTGAGCAGGTCGCGGTGCTGTTCCAGCTGGCTGACAAAACGGCGTACCAGGGTGGCGCGCTGCTCAAACGTCATCAGGCGCCAGTGCTCGAAAGCGTTGCGGGCCGCCAGAACAGCGTCATTAACCTGTTCACTGCTGGCGGCGCGCCCGTGCCAGATACGCTGGCCGTTGCCAGGGTTAAAGGATTCCATGTCGGCGTCATCACCCTGACACCACTGGCCATTGATAAACAGGGAAGCGGGTTCGGTCATTCGGGTTGTCTCGCTTTGATGGGGACTATGCGCAGCGGGTCACCGTTGGAGACGCGTAACGCCTCGGCCAGTTCGTGGCTGATTTGGGCCGCGCTGCCCTCGGGCTGAAGAGGCGCGACTGTGCAGCGAAAGTCTTCCAGCAGGGTGTTGCTGATCAGGTAGAGGTGGTCACTTCTGCAGGAGCTGTCGCTGATCCGGGCCTTGACGTAACGACTGTCACGCACGCTGCGGATATCGTTGAGGCGGGTCGCGACTGTGGGGCCGGCGTCGAAGATGTCGATATAACCCTCAAACCGAAAGCCTTCGTTTTCCAGCATGCGCTTGGCGGGTTCGGTATTGCGATGCACCTGGCCGATCACCCGTTGGGCATCCTTGGGCAGCAGATGCAGATAGATGGTGTGCTTGGGCATGAGCTCGGCGATAAAGATCTTGTTGCCGGAGCCTGTGAGGTAATCCGCCTGGGAATATTCCATGGAAAAAAAGTGCCGCCCCAGACCGTCCCAGAAGGGCGAACGCCCCTTTTCATCGGAGTAGCCACGCATTTCGGCGATGACGCGCTCGGAAAAGCGCTCCGGGTATTCGGCCATGAACATGAAACGGCTCTTGGAGAGCAGGTTGCCGTTGCTGCCCTTGCGAAAGTCGGGTTTCAGATACAGGGTACAGACCTCGGCGCAACCGGTGTAGTCGTTGCACAGGTCCAGGGTGCGGAAATTGTTGTAGACCTTGAGTTCGCGCGAAGCATGCACGACGGTGCCGATACGGTAGTGATACCAGGGCTCGTTCAGGCCCACGGCGGTTTCGATGCCGCTGGTGCCTATCACCTGGCCGCTGGCAAGGTCCTCCATCACGAAAAGATAACCCTGGCTACCGTCCAGCACGGCCTCCTGTTGCAGCGTGTGGCGGGTACGTTCGATCTTGGCCTGCAGCAGCTCGCGGTTATCCGGCAGTGAGGTAAATCCGGGGCCGGACTCCCTGGCGATGTCACACAACACATCCAGATCGCTCTCGCGGATCGGCCTCATTATGATCATGCAACTCTCCTTGCCATGGGGTCAGCGGTATTGCGGGTAAGGCGCCGATGACGCGGCGGATGTTCTGATAAAGCCCCGGTAGAGCTCGCCATCGCTGCCGGGATAGCGGCGGATAAAGGCGCAATGACTGCCTGGAACCTGTGCCTGCCTGTCGCTGAATTCGACCTCCGTACTGGCGGGGACTGTGGCGGACTGTTCGAGGTACTCATCGGCAGATCCCTGCACCAGGCCAAAGCGACTGTCGAGGCGAAAGCCCTGCTCCAGCAGATAGTCATTCAGCTCATCAATGCCGTCGTCGTGACTCAAGCTATTGATCAGTAAAGCATAGTGGTGGGGACGAAAGCCAAAAGCGGCGATCCAGGCGGCATGCTCGGAATAGCGCTGCAGCTGCTGATAGCTGTCGAAATCGATTTTCCAGTGCCGGCCCGATATGCAGAAGTCGTCCTGCTGCGATGCTGCTGGCGGGATCTGACTTATCAGCTGATGCAGAATATTGCGCACCTCATCGCCAAGAGAATCGACATTCAGCTCGGTGAACAGCAGTTTCGGCAGTCTGGTGTCGGGGTGTTCATAGTGGCGGGCAAACAGACGGGTGCCGCTAATGTCGAATTCGCCGCAGGCCCGGTAGCCGGCGCGCTCGAAGGGTTTGGCCAGCTGGGCAATATTAACCCTTGGCAGTGCCAGGGTGTGCAGGCTCAGGTGGTCAATGCACAGCTGTGGATTATCAGTCAGCAGCAGGCTGTGAATGCGGCGGGCATCAGGGGTTCGTGCAAGGAAGTCCTGCCAGAGCGTCTCCAGCATTTGATCCAGTTGCTCGCGTTTCATAACGCACCCCCTCAGGATTGGTTGCACCGCTATTATCCCGCAGCGTGTTACAACGCAATGGTCACACCATTGCTATTGCCAATGTCAGTTTAGACGCTCTGCCATCAATTAGGCGCCGCGGGGGCTGCGGTGCCTGCTGTGGGTGCCACGCGCGTATTGGCGGCGTTAAATAACCACAGGAACAGGCATGGATAAAAACAGGAAAGCGGGAGTGAGGCGTAGGGGCCTAAAATGGGGGTAACTTTTCAGAGTGGTGTTTTTGCATGCTGTGCATAAAAAGTTATAAGTCGTTTTTCGCCTAAGTAAATTTATATAAAACAATTAGTTGGGTTTATTTTCCTTGATTAAGTAACAGGCTTGAAACAGCTTATGCACAGCTTGTGTTTTGTGAGTATCCTGTGGGTTTTTTGTTGGCAGAAAGTTTTCCAGATCCCGTTTAGCGTTTTGACAGGCACAAAAAAAGCACCCTGATGGGTGCTTTTTGGTGCATTAAGTTATCCACAGGTGGGCAGCGTCGAGCATTGCCGGTGGAAAATATCTGTGCTTAGAGTGCGTCCGGGCCGGTTTCGCCGGTGCGGATACGGATAACCTGCTCGAGCGGCGTGACGAAGATCTTGCCGTCGCCGATCTTGCCGGTGTTGGCTGTCTTGGTGATGGCTTCAATGACCTGGTCGATCATGTCGCTGTCTACGGCCACTTCAATCTTGACCTTGGGCAGGAAGTCGACCACGTACTCGGCGCCACGGTACAGCTCGGTGTGGCCTTTCTGGCGGCCGAAGCCTTTGACTTCGGTTACAGTAACACCCTGGATGCCGATTTCGGACAGGGCTTCGCGAACATCATCAAGTTTGAATGGTTTGATAACCGCAGTAATCAACTTCATAGCGTGCTCCCTATGCGATCCTGTGCCAGATACGGCGCTGGTCGCTGTGATGGAAAGTAGAATCCGTGCTCTGGCCCGACTTTACAAGCCCGGTGCCGGGTTGGATGATGCCGCCCCGGAGCCTGAATGCTCGAAAAATTCACGTCAGTATACCCGTAAAATAAGCCTGGCGCCTACGCTGCCCTGTGTGCGCAGAGCAGAGCAGTCACCCTTGTGCGGGATAACGAAAAGGGCGCCCTGCGGCGCCCTTGAGTTCCAGCTACGGCAGCATTACTTCTTGCTGGAGCTGAATTCCGGGTAGGCTTCCATGCCGCATTCGGCAAGGTCGACACCTTCGTATTCTTCTTCTTCGGTGACACGGATACCCATGACAGCCTTGAGCAGCAGCCATACCAGCAGGCTGGCGAGGAAGACCCAGCCGAAGATGGTAACGATACCCAGCAGCTGAGCACCGAAGGTCGCATCAGCATTGTTGAAGGGAACCGCCAGCAGACCCCAGACACCGGCGATGCCGTGTACAGAGATGGCACCAACAGGATCGTCAATCTTGATCTTGTCCAGAGTGACGATGGAGAACACCACCAGCACACCGCCAACACCACCGATCAGGGTCGATACCAGGGCGCTGGGCGACAGCGGATCGGCTGTGATAGCCACCAGGCCTGCCAGGGCACCGTTGAGTGCCATGGTAAGGTCAGCCTTCTTGAACCACAGGCGCGCTACGATCAGGGCGGCGATAACGCCACCGGCTGCAGCGGCATTGGTGTTAACGAAGACCTGAGCGACCGCATTGGCTTCACCAACGTCGGACAGTTTCAGCTCGGAACCACCGTTGAAGCCGAACCAGCCCAGCCACAGGATGAAGGTACCCAGGGTTGCCAGCGGCAGGTTGGCACCCGGAATGGCATTGATCTCGCCATTCTTGCCGTACTTGCCTTTGCGGGCACCCAGTACCAGTACACCGGCCAGGGCTGCAGAAGCACCTGCCATGTGGACGATACCGGAACCTGCGAAGTCAGAGAAACCGGCTTCGCTGAGGAAACCGCCGCCCCAGGTCCAGTAGCCTTCAACCGGATAGATAACACCGGTCATGACCACTGCGAAGGCCAGGAAAGCCCAGAGTTTCATGCGCTCGGCGACAGCACCGGAGACGATGGACATGGCCGTGGCCACGAACACAACCTGGAAGAAAAAGTCTGAACGGGACGAGTAGTAGGGGGCGTCATCGCCACCTGCCAGCACCGCATCGACGCCGTTTTCAGTACCGATCAGGGCGCCGAAGTTTGGCAGTACGCCACCGGCATCGGAGCTGTACATGATGTAGTAGCCGCAGAGCAGGTACATGGTACAGGCGATGGCGTAGAGCGCGATGTTCTTGGTCAGGATTTCGGTCGTGTTCTTGGCGCGCACCAGGCCCGCTTCGAGCATGGCGAAACCTGCGGCCATCCACATTACCAGGGCGCCGCATACCAGGAAGTAAAAGGTATCAACGGCGTATTTGAGCTGGGATAAATCCGCAGCGGTCGTTTTAAGAAGCTCTTCCATCTCGACAGCCCTCCGTTCAGGCGCGATTGGTGAATTTAAAGTGCGTCGTTACCGGTTTCGCCGGTGCGGATTCGGATAACCTGCTCCAGCGGTGTGACAAAAATCTTGCCGTCGCCGATTTTTCCGGTGTGTGCCGCCTTGCTGATGGCTTCCACCACCTGGTCCACGAGATCCGTCGACACGGCCGCGTCGACACGAACCTTGGGCAGGAAATCGACGACGTATTCGGCGCCGCGGTAAAGTTCGGTATGACCTTTCTGGCGACCAAAGCCTTTGACTTCGGTCACGGTAATGCCCTGAACACCAATTTCGGAGAGCGCTTCACGGACATCGTCCAGTTTGAAGGGCTTGATGATCGCCGATATAAGTTTCATGTGTCTGTCCCTCATATTTGGACTGGTTCCTTTTACGGGCCCTCGGCTGCGACTGACCCGTAACGGTTGATTATTTCTAAGCGAAACTTGTGCCATATTTAATAAATTCATAAATAACAATGAATTGCGGCTATATTAGAGTTCAGGGTCGGAAAATGACGCCGGATTGGGCATCGTCAGGTGATTATTGTGTGCACGATTTGAGTGCGCGCACCAAGACGGTGCAAAGTGGGCCCGCAGCCAGCCCAGGTCAGCCGCAAGACCCGGACTCGGCTGCTCCGTGCAGGCGAAAAATGCTAAGCTTTCGCGAAATTAGCGGAGATTGTGCAATGCTTAATCAAAAGATTATTGAGACGCTTTCGACCCAGCTGAGCGAGTTGTTTGAGGGTGGTCGTGGCCTGCCGGGTCAGGAAGCGATGCGCCAGCAGGTGCGGGCGGCGCTGCAGAGCAGTTTTGCCCGTCTGGACCTGGTGACACGGGACGAGTTCGATGCCCAGGCCGCCGTGCTGGGGCGTACCCGCGAGAAGGTGGATCAGCTGGAGCTAAAGCTGAGTGAAATTGAACAGCGGCTGGATAACGCCAGCGGCGAGTAAAAAAGACGCCATAGAGCCAGGCATCAATAGGATGCTCGACCGAGCTGGCTAAAAAATGCACAAGGATGGTGCAAGAGCGCGCAACACCCGACAGCACCGTTTGGGAGCAACCGCACACCAGGGATGGTAACTATGTCACTTGCAGTGGTTCATGCCCGCGCAATGCTGGGTATAGGCGCGCCGGCGGTTACGGTGGAAGTACACCTCTCCGGGGGTCTGCCATCCCTGAATATCGTTGGCCTGCCCGAAGCTGCTGTACGTGAAAGCAAGGATCGGGTGCGCAGCGCCCTGATCAACTCGGGTTTTGATTATCCGCAGCGTCGCATCACCATCAACCTGGCACCGGCTGATCTGCCCAAGGAAGGCGGACGCTATGATCTGGCGATTGCGCTGGGCATTCTGGCGGCCTCGAAACAACTGCCCCCGCAGTCCCTGGTCGGCTGGGAAGTGCTGGGTGAGTTGACTCTGGCGGGGGAGATCAGGCCAGTGCGAGGTGTGCTGCCGGCGGCGATGGTCTGCCGTGACCTGTCCCGCGCCCTGCTGGTGCCCCGCCTTAACGGTGCTGAAGCGGCCCTGGTGCAGGGCTGCGATGTGCGGGTTGCCGATCATCTGTTGCAGGTCTGTTCAGCCCTGCGTGGCGACAGCACTCTGGAGTCTGCAGTAGCAGTGCCGCCGCCGGCCGTAACGGGCCTGCCGGACCTGATCGAGGTCAAGGGACAGTATCAGGCGCGCCGGGCGCTCGAGGTCGCTGCCGCCGGCAGTCATAATTTACTTTTCAGCGGCCCGCCCGGCAGTGGCAAGAGCATGCTGGCGGCGCGCTTGCCGGGGCTGTTGCCAGTATTGGGGGAGCAGGAACGGCTCGAAGTGGCGGCGGTGTATTCGGTGGCGGGCTGTGCCATTGATACAGTGGGTCACGGCAGCCGGCCCTTTCGCAATCCGCACCATACGGCCTCCGCGGTGGCGCTGGTGGGCGGCGGCAGTCAGCCAAGGCCCGGTGAAATTTCCCTGGCGCACCAGGGCGTACTGTTTCTGGATGAGCTGCCGGAGTTTCCCCGCGCTGTGCTGGATGTACTGCGCGAGCCACTGGAAACCGGTGAAATTCTGATCTCCCGCGCCGCCAGTCAGATGCTTTTCCCAGCTCGATTTCAATTGCTGGCCGCGATGAATCCCTGCCCCTGTGGCTATTTCGGTGATCCGTCGGGCCGCTGTCGCTGTACGCCGGATCAGATTCAGCGCTATCAGGGGCGCATCTCGGGCCCACTGCTGGATCGCTTCGATATGCAGCTGAATGTGAAGGCGCTGGACCCGGCCCAGCTGCTGGACCCGGCGAGCGGGCGGGGTGAAGCCAGTGGCGTGGTGGCCCAGCGCGTGGCCGCTGCCATGAGCCTGCAGCAGGCGCGCCAGGGACGGCCCAATCGGGATCTGGGTGCGGCTGAACTGGATCAGGTTTGTGGCCTGGCACCGCCGCAGCGGGACTTGCTGGTGAATGCCGCAACCAAGCTGGGGCTTTCGGCTCGTGCCTGTCACCGCATTTTGCGGGTGGCGCGCACCCTGGCGGATCTGGCTGCAGAGGAACGGGTCGGTGAAGCACAGTTGCTGGAAGCGCTGAGCTTTCGCCAGGGATTGCTGCGCCAGGGCGGTTCAGGGGCGCGTTGAGCCTTGTCAGTTCCCGCGCAGCATACGCATAAAGTCTTCGATCGGTACGGGTGGGCTGAAGAAATACCCCTGCACCTGATCACAGTCGTGACGGATCAAAAACTCCAGCTGGGCCTTGTTTTCGACGCCTTCGGCGATGACCTTTTTCTGCAGGTTGTGCGCCAGATTAATGATGGCGCGCACAATCTCTTCATCATCCTTGTTCTGATTCACACCGGCGACGAAGGACTTGTCGATCTTGAGGGTGCTGATCGGCAGTTTCTGCAGCAGCGAAAAAGACGAGTAGCCGGTGCCGAAGTCGTCCAGCGAGAAATCAATGCCCAGGGCACTGAGTTCTTTCAGGCAGCTCTGTACATGGGCCTCGTCGGAGAAGAGTGCGGTTTCGGTGAGTTCGAACTCCAGCCGGTGCGGGTCTATCTGGTTCTTGTCGATAATGCGGCGGATCGTCTTGGCGAGGAAATCATCCTTGAACTGTCGAAATGACAGGTTGACGCCAATGCTGCCGTAGCGAAAACCCGCTTCCTTGAATTTGAGCATGTCCTGGCCGGCCTGGTGAATCGCCCAGTAACCCATGGGGACTATAAGGCCGGTTTTCTCGGCGATGGGGATGAATTCATCCGGCTGTACCAGCCCGCGTTCGGGATGGTTCCAGCGCATCAGGGCTTCGGCGCCTATGATCTTGCCGGTGCGCAGATCGATGCGCGGCTGGTAGTAAAGCACGAACTGTTCCTGGCGCAGGCCGCTCCACAGCTCCGGTTCCAGCGTAATCTGGGTGGCGGGGTCGGTATCCTTGTCGGCTTCGAATATGGCGTAGCTGCAGCCGTGCAGCTGCTTGGCCCGCAGCCGTGCCTGGGAGGCCTGGCGAATAAGCGAGTCCAGCTCCCGGCTGTGCTCCGGTGCAAAGGCAACGCCTATACTGCTGGGCAGCATGATTTCCCGTTCAGAGCACTGGTAGGGGTGGCTGACATGCTGCATCAGTCGGGTAATGAGCCCAAGGGTGCTGGCGCGCAGGTCGGTGTCCGGCTCGGCTTCCAGAATAATGGCGAACTCGTCGCCACCAATACGGCACAGCTGTTCGTCCTGCAGGCAGGTTTGCAGTCGCTGGCTCAGCTGGCGCACCACATCGTCGCCGGCGGAATGGCCAATGCTGTTGTTGAACTTGCGAAAACCATCGAGATCCACCGTGATCAGCGCCACACCGTGCTGGTGGCTGTCGATGCGCGCCAGGGCTTCGAGCAGCTGGCGGTAGAAAAACTGTCGGTTACCAATGGAGGTGAGCGGGTCAGCATGGCGCAGGTAATCGATCTGGGCGTGCTGGCGCTGGCTGCCCAGCACATAGCGAATGGCGCGCTGCAGAGTGTCGGCGGCCAGTGTCCGCAGTGGCAGGTAGTCGGCCACGGCCTGATTCAGCAGCTTGCGCCCGGTCAGGTCATTGATGTCGTCGTCCAGCACTATGATGGGAATGCTGCTGTTGCAACGCTGGAGCGTCAGCAGGGTGGCATTGTCGAGCAAGTAGTTTGCCGGCAGGCAGAGAAACAGCAGGTCGACCTTCTCGCAGCCGATCAGAATAAGTGCCTGGGACACATCGGCACATTGTTGTATGTCGTATACATGTTCAGTGTTGAGCAGAGTGCTGATTTTGTCCGATGTCTGGAGGTCATCTGCGACGATCAGCAGTTTGATCACTGACTCGCTGCTTTGTCGCTGGGCAGACTGCATCAGGTTAATACCCCACAAATGGACAGCAATACACAGGTGCGTGCGTTGGACTGCCGCCGGCGGTTGGTGAGGGATCCTTTGTGCTTGTGTGGCCCTGTTCGTGGCATAATACGCCGTCCTGCGCGCTTGCAGGATACACTTAGCACGAGTCGCCAACACTACAAATGACAGCGAAAGCCCGTTTAATCAGGCATTTGTTGCTGTCATTTCAGTCAATCCTTGAATGTCTCCAGAACCTACTCTGTTCTGGTTTCCCCTTCCGATATTGACCGTTAGCGGCCGTGTTTCCGACGGCTTTAGCACTTTTTTGACTATTGACTCATGAGCAAGCTCAATCCCAGACAGAAAGAAGCGGTGGAGTATGTGGGTGGCCCGCTGCTGGTTTTGGCCGGCGCAGGCTCCGGCAAGACCAGCGTTATCACGCGCAAGATCGCCTATCTGATCCAGAAATGCGGTGTTGAAGGGCGCCATATCGCCGCCGTAACCTTCACCAACAAGGCCTCCCGCGAGATGAAGGAGCGGGTCAGTCAGCTAGTGAAAGGCAAGGAAGCCCGTGGCCTGACAGTGTCCACCTTCCACAACCTGGGTCTCAATATCATTCGCCGGGAACACCGTATCCTGGGATTGAAGCCTGCTTTTTCGCTGTTCGATGACCAGGACAGCAAGGCGTTGCTGCGCGATCTGATGCTGCAGCAGGACGAGGATGCCGACCAGGTCGACACCGTACGCAACCAGATCTCGAACTGGAAAAACGACATGCTGGAGCCCAGCCAGGCGCTGGCCGAGGCCCAGGGCCCGGACGAGCTGCTGGCGGCCCGTGCCTATGACGCCTACGAGATCCATCTGCGCGCCTATAACGCGGTGGATTTCGATGACCTGATCCTGATTCCGGTGCGGCTGTTCCAGAACAATCCCGAGGTGCTGCAGCGCTGGCAGGGGCGTATCCGCTATCTGCTGGTGGACGAGTATCAGGACACCAACCTGTCGCAGTACCGGCTGGTGCGCCAGCTGGTGGGGCATCGCGGCGCCCTGACGGTGGTGGGTGACGACGATCAGTCGATCTACGCCTGGCGCGGCGCGCGGCCCGAGAACCTGATTCAGCTCAATGAAGACTTCCCGAGTCTGAAAGTGGTCAAGCTGGAGCAGAACTACCGTTCGACGCGCTTGATACTGAAGGCTGCCAATACCCTGATCGCCAACAACCCCCACGTGTTCGAAAAGACGCTGTGGAGCGACATGGGCTATGGCGAGCCGATCCGGGTGATCTATAACCGCAACGAAGAAACCGAGTGCGAGCGCATCGCCACCGAAATCCTCGATCGGCACCTGCGCAAGGCCGTGCCCTTCAAGGATTTCGCCATTCTTTATCGCGGCAACTTCCAGGCCCGTCTGCTGGAAGTCAAGCTGCAGGCCTACCAGGTGCCTTACAAGCTCAGTGGCGGTACCTCCTTTTTCTCCCGTGCCGAGATCAAGGATGTGATGGCCTACCTCAAGGTGCTGATCAACCCGGATGATGACAACGCTTTCCTGCGCATCATCAATACGCCCAAGCGCGAGATAGGCCCCAGTACGCTGCAAAAGCTCGGTACCTACGCTTCCGAACGTCAGGTGAGCATGTTTGCGGCCTGTGACGAAATGGGGCTCGAGCAGATGCTGCCGGCCCAGGCCATCGATCGTCTGCGCCGTTTCCGCGACTGGATGCAGCGCATCTATCGCCAGTGCCAGGCAGTCGATCCGGTGGATGCCATTCGCGAAATGGTGCGGGATATCGACTACGAAGGCTGGATACGGCAGAACACTGCCAGTGAAGCGGCGGCGGACAAGCGGGTACAGAACGTCTGGTTTCTGCTCGACTCCATCCGTTCCACCCTGGACAGGCTGCGTGAAGACGACCCCGATGCCGGTATCGAGGAAACCATTACCCGCCTGATCCTGCTCGACTTGCTGGATCGGCAGGAAGAAGAGGATGACTCCGACCGGGTGCAGCTTATGACGCTGCATGCGTCCAAGGGACTGGAGTTTCCCCATGTCTTCATGATGGGCATGGAAGAAGAGTTGCTGCCGCACCGCAACAGCATCGAAACCGGCACCATCGAGGAAGAGCGCCGGCTGGCCTACGTGGGCATCACCCGGGCGCGGGAAACCCTCACCATGACCCTGGCGCGCCAGCGCAAGCAGTACGGTGAGATGGTGGACTGCCTGCCGAGCCGCTTTATCGATGAAGTGCCCCAGGAAGACCTGGTGATCGAGGGGCTGGAGCGCAATCAGGACCAGAACAAGGCGCGGGGCAAGGCCACGCTGAACAGCCTCAAAAGCCTGCTCGACAGCTTTTAGTTCGTTTTTTCAAGGATTTGCAGATGAATGCCGCACGGGAAAAATGGAATCGTCGCTACGAGGCCCGCTCGCAGGTAGCTCCCGCAACCCCTGCCTTTGTGACCCAGACGGCGCCCGGGCTGCTGCCGGGTTCGGTGCTGGACCTGGCCGCCGGCGACGGTGCTGCCAGCCTTGCGCTGGCGCGGCTGGGCTTTGCGGTAACGGCGGTGGATATCGCCGGGGTTGGTTTGGCTCGCCTGTTGGACTTTGCCAGTGCCGAACAGCTGGCAATCCAGACTCACTGCCGTGATTTGGCTCAGCCGGACTGCCTGCAGGGCCTCGGGCCTTTCGATAACATCCTGGTGTGTCGCTACAAGCCCGAAGCTGCGCTCTGGCCGCAACTGGCTAGTGCCCTGGTGCCCGGCGGCCTGCTGGCATTCAGCACCTTCAACCTGCAGCAGAATGAGCGGCACGGCTTCCCTGCCCGCTTCTGTGTAGCGCCCGGCGAACTCAAGGCAATTGATCCTGCCCTTGAGCTGCTGAGCTGTGTGAGTGTGACGCGCGACGACGACTGCTTCGACGATTATCTGTTTCGCCGCCGCTGACCCTGGCTGCTAGAACAGGGATTCGATCGCCGGCGAGATATAGGGCCGGCCGCGTTCGTTCAGTGCCGTGCCTGTCACCAGACCTTCGAGCATGACCTTGTCGTCGGCCAGACGAATGACCCGCTGGCGAAAGCCGAAACGGACCTTGCCCAGGCGCTCGGTCGTGACCTCGACCACAAAACGGTCGCCACTTTTCAGGGGCGCCTTGTAATCCAGTTCGCTGCGAATCACTACCAGATGAATGCCGTCGCGGGTCAGGGCGGCGAAGTCCACCCCTTTTGCCTGCAGGTACTCGTGGCGGGCGTGTTCCAGGTAGTTGAAATAGACGCCGTTATTAACGATGCCCTGCATATCCAGTTCATAGTCCCGCACCTGGAATTCAAGCCGAAATGGCTGTGTCATGGGGTTTCCTGTGTCGTTGAAGAGTCGGTTAGCTGCTGATTGATCCAGGCGTGGGCCTCGACCAGACTGTCGACGATAACGGTGGCGGATGAGAAGTCGTGGCTGATGGCCTCTGGGCTGCGAATGGCAACCACAGGCAGGCCTGCGGCATGGGCGGCGGTGACGCCCACTGCGGTGTCTTCCACTGCGATGCAGTTAGCGGCCTCGAGTTGCATCAGTGACAGTGCCCGCAGATAGCCATCCGGCGCCGGCTTGTTGCGAGGAACATCATCACCGGTGACCACATGCTCGAACAGCGGCTCCCAGACGTGGCCGCGCAGCGATGCCTGCACGCAGTTGCGCTGCGAGCCGCTGACCAGCCCGAGACGCAGCTTGGCTGCCAGCTCGCGCACCACCGTATCGGCGCCCGGCATCTGGGGAAAGTAGTTGTGGGCGAGATAAGCTGCGTTGGCGGCGAGCTTGGCGGTCATCAGTTGTTCTAGGCTGGCATCGGGCTTGTGCAGCGCCAGAATATCGGCGGCGTTTTGCCGGATAGGCACGCCCAGCATGCGACTCCAGTAGAGCTCGTCGCTAATCGTCAGCCCCCAGGGCTCAAGCGCCTGGCGCCAGAGTTGCAGGTTGACCGCCTCGGAATCCACCAGAGTGCCGTCGTGATCAAACAGAATTGCGTGCAGTGCCATCCAGATGCTTCCTGTCCCTGCTATTGGTTGATGGGCACTTTAGCATATTCCCGCTTGTGCGCTCAGGCGGCGGATGTGCCGGCAGGCTGTCATGGGATGGTCATCTTTACTGACTAGCATGCACGCCATTCTTGCAGGAGGAAGTTCCATGAAACCAACACAGTCTGATGTTAATGCCCAGGATACCGATGGTCTGGAAGGCACCGGTTTTGATGCTCTGGTCGACAAGGCCCTGAGCCGTCGCAGCCTGCTCAAGGGTGGCATGGCCGCCGGCATGCTCGGATTTTTCAGCCTGTCGCCCATGGCTCAGGCGGTTGCCGCCGCCATGGAGCCGTCCCGCCTGATGGGCTTCAAGGCGATCAAGGCGTCCACCGACGACGCCATAGTACTGCCCGCCGGTTACCGCTCCTCGATTCTCATGTCCTGGGGTGATCCGGTGCTTCCAGGCGCGCCTGAATTTGATCACACCGGTGGCAATAGCGCCGCCGATCAGGCCCTGCAGTTTGGTGACAATACCGATGGCATGTCTCTGTTCCATTTCCGCAAGGCGGATGGCAGCCTGGATATGGACCGCGCCATGCTGGCGGTGAACAACGAATACACCAACGGCGAACACATGCTGCAGCACGGCGAAGTCAAAACCGCCGAAGACGTCGCCAAGCTGCAGGCTGCCCACGGTGTCACCATTGTTGAAGTGTGTCGTACCTCCGGCAATGCCTGGGAATACGTGAAAAATTCCGCCTACAACCGTCGTCTGCACGCCAACAGCGAGTTTATGCTGACAGGCCCCGCCGCCGGTCACGAGCTGATGAAAACCGCCGCCGACAGCAGTGGCACCAAGGTACTGGGCACTATCAACAACTGTGCCAATGGCCGCACGCCCTGGGGCACCTACCTGACGTGCGAAGAAAACTTCAACGGCTACTTTGGCGCCCCTAGCGACGAGGCTGTACCGGCGCAGCAGAAGCAGTACTACGGAATCAAGGCCGCTGAAGATCGCTACCGCTGGTGGCAGCACGATGCACGCTTTGATGTTAGCCAGACGCCGAACGAGCCGAACCGCTTTGGCTGGGTCGTCGAAATTGATCCATTCGATACTGCATCCACGCCCATGAAGCGCACGGCCCTGGGCCGCGTAAAGCATGAAAACGCCGACGTGCTGGTCAACAAGGACGGTCATGTGGTGGTTTACATGGGCGATGACGAGCGCGGCGAACACATCTACAAGTTCGTCTCCAAAAACAAGTATGCCGAAGGCCAGGACGCGGTAAATCGCAGCCTGCTGGAAGACGGCACCCTCTTTGTGGCGCAGTTTGCCGGTGGTGACGGCAAAGAACATGCTGGTACCGGTCGCTGGATCGAACTGACCTTTGGCAAGAATGGCCTGACGCCGGAGAACGGCTTTAACAGCCAGGCTGAAGTCCTGATCCATACCCGTCAGGCCGCCAAACAGGTTGAGGCCACCACCATGGATCGACCTGAGTGGATCAGCCATAACCCGAACAACGGCCAGGTGTTCTGCACCCTGACCAACAACAAGAACCGTGGCAAGAAGGACGACCAGCCTCTTAACGCCGCCAACCCGCGGGCCGAGAACCACTATGGTCAGATCATTCGCTGGGAAGCCAAGGACGGTGACCATACTGCGGACACCTTCGACTGGGATCTGTATCTGCTGGCCGGCAACCCGAGGGTGCATGAGGGCAGCCTCTACGCCGGCTCCGACGCCATTAACGCCGACAACATGTTCAACAGCCCCGATGGCCTGGGCTTTGACAGCGATGGTCGGCTGTGGATTCTGACCGACGGCGACGACTCCAACGCAGGTGACTTCGCCGGCATGGGTAACAACCAGATGCTTTGTGGCGATCCGGCCAGCGGTGAAATTCGCCGCTTTATGGTGGGCCCCGTCGGCGCCGAAGTCACAGGTCTGACCTTTAGCGATGACTACAAGACCATGTTCGTCGGCATCCAGCACCCCACCGGCGGTTTCCCGGACTACAGGGATGGCGGCAAGCCGCGCTCCAGTATCGTGATGGTCACCCGCGAAGACGGTGGCGTGATCGGCGCCTGAGCCTGACGCCCGATTCGCCCGCAGGCCGGGCTCCAGCATGCCTGCAGGAGCCCGGCCCGGCGTAAAAGGGGCCTTTAGTAATTAGTGAATCGTAATTGGTAATTGGTGAAGCCTGAGTGGTCGGTGAGAGGTGCTCTACGAATCACGAATTACCAATAACTCTGCCTTTTACAGCTCATTCGCCTTGCGGTAGTGGCCGCTGTAGTCGAACAGTCTTTCGCGTACCCGCCAGTGGGGACCTGACTTGCGGGCGACGACAAAGTCCGGTGCGCTGAACTGCTCTGCCACAGCCAGTACTTCGGCCAGGGTGGCGAAACGCCGCGGTTCGGTAGCGGCATTGAAACGACGCCCGAACAGGCGATTGAACACCGCCCGCTGACCCGCCTGGCGCAGGTCGAAGCGCTCGTGCAGCTCCTCGCCTTCTTCATCGTGATAGCTGATGCGCAGCGCACCCTTGTGCTCGGCAAAGCTGACGCCGGCGCAACGGATTACGCGGGCATCCCTGAGCTGCAGGGCGCGCTTGAGCAGGTCGTCGGGATCGATGATGGCTTCGCTGCACTGGTGGCACTGGCGGGCGGCAATATCGTTCTCAGCGCCACAGTGGGGGCATTCCTTGAAGCGAAAACGGTAGTCGCACTGCTCCTTGTGGCCTGTGTCATCTTCGAGCAGCCCCTGGCAGCGGCGGCCAAAGTGCTCGGTTACAGTACCGGCGCCATCGGTCTTGCCCCAGAAGATATTGGCAAAGCCACAGCCCGGGCAGAAAATCTGTACCGGTTCACTGTCACTGTCGGGTTTCTTGCTGCCCACTTCCGGGGCAAACAGATTGAAGCCGTTGCCGGCGTAGTCGATTACCAGGCAGTCGGTCTTGCCGGGGGCCAGCCGCAGGCCACGGCCGACGATCTGCTGAAAGAGGCTGACCGACTGGGTGGGCCTTAAAATCGCAATCAGGTCCACATGGGGGGCATCGAAGCCGGTGGTCAGTACCGCCACGTTCACCAGGTACTTGAGCTCATGCGCCTTGAAACGCGTGATCAGGGATTCACGCTCAGGCGCCGGGGTCGTACCCGTTACCAGAGCGGTGCAGTCATCGGGCAGGTAGCCGGTAATCTCCTGGGCGTGCTTGATGGTGGCGGCGAAAATCATTACGCCGGCACGCTCGCAGGCCAGTTCCTGAATCTGCTCGCAGATGGCCCGGGTCACGCGCGGGTACTGGCTTAGCAGGCTGTTGATTTCCGTCTCGCTGTAGTGGCCGCTGGCGTTGGCCTGCAGGGCTGAAAAGTCGTAGTGGGCAATGCTCGCATCCACCAGCTCCGGCCGGGTGAGAAAACCCTCGCGGATCAGCTGTGACAGCGGCAGTTCATAGATGCAGTGACGAAAGGGCCGGCTGTCTTCGCTGCGCACAAAGCCGCGGTAGTGGTACTGATAGATCCAGCCCTGGCCCAGGCGATAGGGCGTGGCGGTTAGGCCCAGCACCTTGAGGTTGGCGTTCTGCTCGCGCAGCGTCGCTATCACCTGCTGATACTGGCTGTCATCGCTGTCACTGACGCGGTGACATTCATCGATGATGAGCAGCGAATAGGCGTCGCGAAACAGCGCCAGGTTGCGTGTTACCGATTGCACGCTGGCGAAGGTCACCTGATGCCCGGCATCCTTGAGCCCAAGACCCGCCGAGAAGATGCCGGCGCTGAGGCCGAAGGCGGCATATTTGGCGTGATTTTGTTCGACCAGTTCGCGCACATGGGCCAGCACCAGAATACGGCGTCGCGCCAGGCGCGCAAGCTCGGCAATGACCAGGCTTTTGCCAGCGCCCGTGGGCAGCACTATCACGGCAGGGTCGTCGCCACCGCGAAAGTGGCGCAGGGTCGCGTCTACCGCTTCCTGCTGATAGGGGCGCAGCTTGATCAAATCAGCGCTCGTCCGTGCGTTCACCGCGAATGGTTTCGGCGGCGTTGAACAGGTGTCCCGACACGGTACGCAGCAGGATCATGGCTACGGCGGCGTCGTTTTCCACGATTTCGAGCAGCTCGCGACGCTCGATACGCAGGGCCAGCACGGGCTTGATGGCCAGCAGATCCATGTTGCGCGGCTGATCGACAATCACCGAGAGATCGCCAATCAGGCGCCCCGGGCCCACCTCGGAAATGGGTTCGTCCTCTGCTGTGGCGTCGGGCCAGCGCAGCTCGGCCAGGCCTTCGACGACTATATAGGCGCCATCGGGCAGGTCGCCGCTGCGAAACAGGAGCTCGTCGGCCTCGACCCGCACCCAGCGCGATGCATAGGCCAGCAGGCGCACCTGGGCGGGGCTGAGTTTGGCGAAGGCTTCGGTGCTGGCAATCACCTTGCGCTTGTTCTCGAAGTCTTCGATGGTTTCTGTCGGCGACTCGGCTGGCGTCTGGGCGCCGCCACGCTGAGGGGGCTGGCTGTCCTGCAGATCAATCGTCTGATCGAACTGCTCCATGTTGCTGAAAGCGGGCTCCAGCACAAAGATGGTAGTTTCCGGCAGCAGGCGCCTGATCTTGCGCAGGGCTTCGTTGCGCTGGGCGACAGAATGGCTCGCCAGCGCCTGGTCCAGCACCAGAATATCCGGTTTCTTGATGGTGGCGCGCAGGAAGGCAAAACGCTCCTGGGCGATGGGCGGCACTTCGGCGCCGCCGAGTCCTACCGGAATACTGCGGATCAGCATGGACAGCGGGCCGTGCAGGCCGGCCTGCAGCAGCTCTTCGGCGATGATGCTGCGAATGTTGCGCTCGTTGGTTTCGCCGGCCCGTGCCAGCTTGCCGAAAAGCAGGTTCTCCAGCACGCTAATGCCGGGGTTGACGCGTTTTTCGTCCAGCGGCCGGTAACGGCTCTGGAACAGCGCCTCGTGTAGCGGGATGCACTCATCGCGCATGGCCAGCACAGCGGTGCAGATGGGCCTGGGCAGCGGCATGTCCAGTTGCTCGACGGTCACCATAAAGGGCAGTGACAGGCGCAATTCGGCTTCTGTATTGCTCAGTGGGCGGCCTGTGCTCTGCTTTTGGTGCAGGTCCTGCAGTGACTGGAATATCTCCGGGGTAAGCCCGCCGAGGCGTTTGAACATCGGGTGATTGGAGCCGATGGAGGCGAAGGTGTGTACCAGGGTTTCCAGCAGCCCCCGGGCAAAGTGCTCAAGCTCAGGCCCAAATCCTGCGGCGGTGAAACGTTTGATCAGCTGGCTGGTGGTGGCGACGTGCTCGTCGCGACTGGAATGCAGATGCACCGCGAACAGCAGGTTTTCGGTCAGGGTGAGGCTCGGGTTCAGGGCGTCACGCTCGAAGGGATGAATAAAGCGAGCCAGGTTTTCCTCCGCCAGCCGGCGCGCCAGGCGGGGGCGGAACTCGATCATTTTTTTGGCCAGGGAGGGTCTGTCCGAGGGTTCAAAGCGGGCATCCAGAGCGCGCTGCGACAGGTAGTCCTCGCTGCCCATGGCATCGACGATCATCAGCCACCACTGATTCAGTTCATCGAGCTTGCTGAAGCGGGCGATATCCAGATCCAGCCATTCGGCGTTGACCGGGTAAGTGCTGTTGCCCGAGGCCAGGGACTCCAGCAGCTCGGGGTCGTCCAGCTCCTGGGCGCCCAGATCTGCGCGCGGGTTGCGGCGCAGCGGCATGTAGATATTTTCACCCACAGAGGCGTTAAACAGGTAGGGCGTGGAGGTGGCAAGGCCGATACGGGCGGATATGACGGCCTGATTCAGTCGGCCCAGATCATGTTCGCCGATATTGACCTGACCGGATGACAGGCTGATGCTGCGGGACAGAACCTGGGAAAAGGCCTTGCGCACCGTGCTGTTGCTGCTCTGGACGGCCACCATGGCGCCCGCCGGTACACTCAGGCTGATATCCGACAGTACCCGGGTGCCGTTGGGGTCCGTGATGCAGACCTGGTCAAACCTGATAGCACCGTTGAGGCGCGGCAGTTCATCGCCGGATTCCTCGAACAGCTCGGCGTCCAGAATGTCATCGGGCTGGAACTGGTCGCGCAGGCTTTTGTAACGGTCGCTGGTTTCCTGAATCTGGCTGATGTAATTGAGCAGCTCGCGCCAGGGCGTGACTATATCCTTGTAGGCGGTGATGGCGGCCACCAGGGCACCGATGGAGAGCGAGCCCTGAATCACCAGGTAGCCACCCACGGCGTAAAACAGGAAGGGGGGCAGATTGTTGATGAAGTTGTTGAGGAACTTCATGAAGAATTTTTTGCGGAAAATATCGCCGCGGATATGGAAAATGCCGCCTAGGCGATGGCTGAATATCGCCAGCGCATAGGGGGTGCCGCCGTTGCTGCGCAGGTCATCCAGCCCCTGTACGCATTCGCCGATCAGCTCGGACAGCTTGCGAACCCGGCGCACGCGCTCGCGATGCAGCCGGTTGATACGCCGCTGCAACAGGGGTGTAATAATGGCCTGCAGCGGTACCAGCGCCACGGCGGCGAGACCAAACCAGGGGTTCTGGATAAACAGGAAGGTCAGGATGGTGAGCATCTGACCGGCCTGGAACAGCGGCAGCGCCAGGGCATCGCCCATGATGCCGCTCAGGGGCTCGACTTCGGCCGTGACCATGGACACCACTTCGCCCTGGGAAGTGCGCCTGAAACGGGCGGTGGGGAAACGCAGTACCTGGGTGATCAGGCGGTAGCGCAGGCGCCGCAGCAGGCGTTCGCCGACGACGCCCTTGTAGATGTTCAGCCGCATTTTGATCAGGCCGCCACAGAGCACCATGAACAGAAAAGCAAAGCTGAGCAGCAGCAAAAAGGACAGTTGCTGGAAATTAATACCCAGAATCTGCACCGGGAATTCGGTGCCACCGATGGCTTCATTGAGGATGCGCTTGGGCAGTTCGAGACTGGCGTAGAGCACGGGAAACGACAGCAGCGTAATGGCCAGCAGCGCAAACTGATGGCGTGAACTGTAGCGCCAGACAAAGCTCAGCAGTGTGGGCTCTAGCCGATCCGGGGGAGTGCTGGACTGGCCTGGTCGCCACTTCATGCCGATAGATCTTCCTGAGATTCGTACAAGGCTGTCGCCTAAGTGTAGCCCTGACACTGTCTGCCGGTGCCGGGGATTGCCGCCGCCGGGCACCAATCCTGAAACGCCGCTGCGGGGTGGGGATTCTAGCAGATTGTATTCTCTGCTATCACATGGATATCAATCTGGTAAAATTGCGATCCTGCGTCAGGGTTTCCAGTGCCTGGCAGCCTGTCGGGCTTTTCCGTAGTAGATCAGCGTTAAGTCCGATAGGTAGCTAGTGTCCAGCCTGTCGCAGGCACTTGCCACGCTGCTATGCTGTTTCGAGCGTGTTCGCAGGAATCCCCGGATAGGTTTCATCCGCTGATTCTGTGATGTGAATGGTGTGCTGCCGGGGCGCAATCGTCCGTGTAGCGGCGCCGCACACTTCTCCTACTCACCTGTTCTTACCGAGTGACTGGCCCCACATGAAATTTCGCTTTCCTGTAGTCATCATTGATGAAGACTTCCGTTCTGAAAATATCTCGGGTTCCGGTATTCGCGACCTCGCCGAAGCCATCGGCCAGGAAGGCGTTGAGGTTATCGGCTTTACCAGTTACGGCGATCTGACTGCCTTTGCGCAGCAGGCCAGCCGTGCCTCCAGCTTTATCGTCTCGATCGACGATGAAGAGTTTGGTGATGGCAGCGATGGCGATGTCGAGAAGGCGCTGGCGGGAATTCGTGGCTTTATTCGGGAAGTGCGCAAGCGCAACACCGATATTCCGATTTTCCTGTACGGCGAGACCCGCACCTCACGCCATATACCCAATGAAATCCTGCGTGAGTTGCACGGTTTCATTCATATGTTTGAAGATACGCCCGAGTTCGTGGCGCGGCATATCATCCGTGAGGCCAGGAAGTACCTGGATTCCCTGGCGCCGCCCTTCTTTGATGCCCTGATGGATTACGCCAGCGACAGCTCCTACTCCTGGCACTGCCCGGGCCACTCCGGTGGCGTCGCCTTCCTGAAGAGCCCGGTCGGGCAGATGTTCCACCAGTTCTTCGGCGAGAATCTGCTGCGCGCAGACGTCTGCAACGCCGTGGACGAACTCGGCCAGCTGCTGGATCATACAGGCCCGGTGGCGGCCAGCGAGCGCAATGCGGCACGCATTTTCGGCTGCGATCACCTGTTCTTCGTCACCAACGGTACCTCGACCTCCAACAAGGTGGTCTGGCACTCCACAGTGGCGCCCGGCGACATAGTGGTGGTGGATCGCAACTGTCACAAATCGATTCTGCACTCGATCATCATGACAGGCGCGATTCCGGTGTTCCTGATGCCGACTCGCAACCACTACGGCATTATCGGCCCTATTCCCAAGAGTGAGTTCGACCCCGAGACCATTCGCCAGAAGATCGCCGACAACCCCTTTGCCCGCAATGCGGTCAACAAGAAACCGCGCATTCTGACCATTACCCAGAGCACCTACGACGGCGTGCTCTACAACGTCGAAACTATCAAGGACATCCTGGGCAGCACCATAGATACGCTGCACTTCGACGAAGCCTGGCTGCCCCACGCCGCCTTCCACAGCTTCTATCGTGACATGCACGCCATCGGCTCCGGCCGTCCGCGTTCCGACGACACCCTGGTGTTCGCCACCCAGTCGACCCACAAGCTGCTGGCAGGCCTGTCCCAGGCGTCGCAGATCCTGGTGCAGGACAGCAAGAACCGCAAGCTCGACACACACCGCTTCAACGAATCCTACCTGATGCATTCGTCCACCAGTCCGCAGTACGCCATTATCGCTTCCTGCGACGTGGCCGCGGCCATGATGGAAGCGCCGGGTGGTACAGCGCTGGTGGAAGAGTCCATTCTGGAAGCGCTGGATTTCCGCCGAGCCATGCGCAAGGTGGATGACGAGTTTGGTGCCGATGACTGGTGGTTCAGGGTCTGGGGACCGGATCGTCTGGCGGAAGAAGGCATGGGAGATCGCGACGACTGGGTGATTCATTCCGGCGATCGCTGGCATGGTTTCGGCGAGATCGAGTCGGGCTTCAACATGCTGGACCCCATCAAGGCCACCATCATTACCCCGGGCCTGGACGTGGATGGCAGCTTCGACGACGTCGGTATTCCCGCAGCGATCGTCAGCAAGTACCTGGCCGAGCACGGTATCATCATCGAGAAGACCGGACTCTATTCGTTCTTCATCATGTTCACCATCGGCATCACCAAGGGCCGCTGGAACTCGATGGTAACCGAGCTGCAGCAGTTCAAGGATGACTTCGACAATAACGAGCCGCTGTGGCGCATCATGCCGGAATTCGCCAAGCGTTTTCCCAAGTACGAGCGCGTTGGCCTGCGTGACCTGTGCAGCGAGATCCACGAGGTTTACCGCCAGTACGATGTTGCCCGCATCACCACCGACATGTACCTGTCCAAGATACAGCCGGCCATGACCCCGGCCGATGCCTGGGCCAAGATGGCGCATCGTCAGGTGGAGCGTGTGGCTATCGATGATCTGGAAGGCCGCATTACCGCCATGCTGGTAACGCCCTATCCGCCGGGTATTCCGCTGCTGATCCCGGGCGAGTGCTACAACAAGATCATCGTCAGCTATCTGCAGTTCGTGCGTGACTTCAATGGCCGCTTCCCGGGCTTCGAGACCGATGTACACGGTCTGGTGCGCGAGAAGGTCAACGGCGAAGATCACTACTTCGTGGATGTGGTGAAAAACTGATTCGTACCGGATACCGGGTCGGCTGCTGAACGCAGCCCGGCCCGCTTGCAAGATCCCTCCCCCTGTCCCTTGTTCTTCTTTGCTCTTCCTTGCCCCCAGACGCGCTCCTGCGATAGGGAGGTGACCTCTGGTAATTGGTGAATCGTGAACAAACAGCTGTAAGCTGACAGCCGTAAGCCGTAAGCCGTAAGCCGTAAGCCGTAAGCCGTAAGCTCTAAGCTGACAGCTTATAGCTATCAGCTGCGCTCCCTTTCACCTTGAACCTTGCCCCTGCTCTTCTCCCTTGCCCCTGCTTTTCTGCCCTTTGCAGCCAATGGATAGTCATTGCAGGCTGCGTCATTTTGATTCCTGCCAATTGCTTGATACTGCGGGTATGGCTCTGGGTTGTACAAAAGGTAACCAGAGTCGCGTGCGTCTGCCCCGCTTGGAGTGGGTCGGGTGACATAAAAATAAAGTTGGCTGGCGGGAGAATACTGTGAAGACGGTAGATGTGCACAAAATTATCGATGAGGCTCGATTCAACAAATTTCACTGGCTGGTGCTGTTCTGGACCGGGCTTATCATCATCTTTGATGGCTATGACCTGATCATTTACGGCGTGGTACTGCCCAAGCTGATGGCTGAGTGGGATCTGTCCCCAGTGGATGCCGGAACCCTGGGGAGCACGGCGCTCTTTGGCATGATGTTCGGCGCCCTGTTTTTTGGTCCACTGTCGGACAGAATCGGCCGCAAGAAAACCATTATGATCTGTGTCGCCCTGTTCAGTGGCGTCACCTTCCTCAACGGCTTTGCCCGTGATCCGCTGGAGTTTGGTCTCTGCCGCTTCATAGCAGGTCTTGGTATTGGCGGTGTCATGCCCAATGCCGTCGCCCTGATGACCGAATATGCGCCAAAGAAGATGCGCAGCACCCTGGTCGCCATCATGTTCAGCGGTTACTCCATCGGTGGCATGGCCTCGGCCTTTATCGGCATGACTCTGATTCCGGCCTACGGCTGGCCGTCGGTTTTTTTCGTCGCCGGCATCCCGCTACTGCTGCTGCCGCTGATCTGGCTGATGTTGCCGGAATCTGTCGGCTATCTGCTGCAGTCTGGCCGCAGGGCAGAGGCGGTGAAGATGCTCAACCGGCTTGATCCAGGCTGCAATGCACAGCTCGAGGACGATCTGCAGATGCCCACCGGAAAGGAGCCCGGCAGCGTACCGCTGCTGTCTCTTTTCACCCAGGGCCGTCTGATGTCTACGCTGATGTTCTGGGTCAGCTTCTTCTGCTGCCTGATGATGGTCTACGCTCTGGCCTCCTGGTTGCCGAAGATCATGGAAGCGGCCGGCTACGAAGTGAAGAAGGGTCTGTTGTTCCTGCTGGTACTGAACTTTGGCGCCATGTTCGGGGCCATCGGTGGCGGCCTGATGTCTGACCGTTTTCACCTGCGGCGCGTGATCACCATCATGTTCCTGCTTGCCGCGCTGTCCATCGGGCTACTGGGCTTCCTCAAGGGGTCTATGACGGTGCAGTATGTGCTGATCGCCATCGCCGGTGCCTGCACCATTGGAACCCAGATTCTGCTGTACGCCTATGTGGCGCAGTACTATTCGGTGTCCAACCGTTCCACCGGTATCGGCTGGGCCTCAGGGGTGGGCCGACTTGGTGCCATCCTGGGCCCGATCCTCGGTGGTGTACTGATGGCGGCGGAGCTGAACGTCGAGATGAACTTTGTTGCCGTCGGTGTGCCGGCGCTGGTCGCCGCACTGGCCATTTGTATGGTCGGGCGTGAGCCCCGGCAGGCTCGGGCTGCTGCCGCGGCATCGCTAGCCACCCAGGCGGCCAAGTCATAGACCGGTGCTGAAGGCTGCTGCCAGGCATTGAAAGGAGGCAGATATCAAAAAGCCGCTCCCCAGGGGAGCGGCTTTTTTGTAGCCGGCTGATCCAGAGATCAGGGGCTGAGGGTTTTTTCGCCGCGGGCGATACCCGAAACACCCGAGCGCACCACTTCCATGATGGTGGCGGTGCCCAGTGCGCTGATAAAGGCATCGAGCTTGTCGCTCGCACCGATCAGCTGCACCGTGTAGGTACTGGGTGTCACATCGATGATCTGGCCACGGAAGATATCCGAGGTGCGCTTGATCTCGGCGCGGGCGGCGCCTGAGGCCTTGAGCTTGATCATCATCAGCTCGCGTTCGATGTGCTCGCCTTCGGTCAGATCGACCACCTTCACAACGTCAATCAGCTTGTTCAGGTGCTTGGTGATCTGCTCGATAACACGGTCATCCCCGACGGTGGTGACGGTCAGGCGCGACAGGGTCGCATCGTCCGTCGGCGCCACTGTGAGGGATTCGATGTTGTAATTGCGCTGGGAGAACAGGCCGACCACGCGAGACAGGGCACCCGGTTCGTTTTCCAACAGAACTGAAATGATACGTCTCATGCTCAGGTTCTCTCCGTTTTGGTCAGCCACATGTCGCGCATTGAGCCGCGCGGTACCTGCATGGGGTACACGTGCTCGAATTGATCCACATAGATATCCATAAACACCAGACGATCTTTCATGGCGAAGGCTTCGCGCATGGCGGCTTCAAGGTCGGAATACTTCTCGACCTTCATGCCGACATGGCCATAGGCCTCGGCCAGCTTGACGAAGTCGGGCAGGGACTTCATGTAGGAGTGCGAATGCCGCGATTCGTAGTTCATGTCCTGCCACTGGCGTACCATGCCCAGGGACTGGTTATTCAGGTTGATGATTTTCACCGGCAGGTCGTACTGCTTGCAGGTGGAAAGCTCCTGAATGTTCATCTGGATGCTGCCCTCGCCGGTGACGCAGGCGACGTCGGCATCGGGGAAGTTCATCTGCACGCCCATAGCCGCTGGCAGACCAAAGCCCATGGTGCCCAGACCGCCTGAGTTGATCCAGCGATTGGGCTTGTTGAACTTGTAGTACTGGGCTGCGAACATCTGGTGCTGGCCGACATCGGAACACACATAGGCGTCGCCGTTGGTGACCTTGCTCAACATTTCGATGACCTGCTGCGGCTTCATCTTGTCGGAGTCGTCGGTGCGGTAGCGACCGCCGTGGCGCGTGCGCCATTCGTCGATCTGTTCCCACCAGGTCTTGAGCGCCGCCGCATCGGGCTGCTTCTTGGACGCGGCCACCAGTTCGATCATTTCCGCCAGAACCGCCTGAGCCGGGCCCACGATGGGGATATCGGCCTTGACGGTCTTGGAAATGGACGCAGGGTCAATATCGATATGGATAATTTTGGCGGTGGGGCAGAACTTGTCCAGACCGTTGGTAACTCGGTCGTCAAAGCGCGCGCCTACGGCCAGAATCAGGTCCGAATGGTGCATCGTCATGTTGGCTTCGTAGCTGCCGTGCATGCCGAGCATGCCGATAAACTGACGATCCGTACCCGGGAAGCCACCCAGCCCCATCAGGGTATTGGTGACCGGGTAGTTGAGCATGCGCGCCAGCTGAAGCAGCTCGGCACTGGCATTGCCCATGATGACGCCGCCGCCGGTGTAGAGCACCGGGCGTTTGGCCGCCAGCAGCAGATCGGTCGCTTTCTTGATCTGGCCGCTGTGACCGCGGGTGACCGGGCTGTAAGAGCGCAGCTTGACGGTTTTGGGGTGTTCGTATTCATAGCGTTCGGTCGGCGACGTCATATCCTTGGGGATATCCACGACCACAGGCCCCGGACGACCGGTCTGGGCAATGTGGAACGCCTTCTTGATAATGGCCGGAATATCTTCCGCCCGGGACACGCTGAAGCTGTGTTTCACTATAGGACGGGAAATACCCATCATATCGGTTTCCTGAAACGCATCTTCACCGATCAGGTGACTCATGACCTGACCGGTGATCACCACCATGGGGATCGAGTCCATATAGGCTGTCGCAATGCCGGTAACGGCATTGGTCGCGCCTGGGCCTGATGTGACCAGCGCCACGCCGGCCTTGCCGGTCGCGCGCGCATAGGCATCGGCCATGTGCGTTGCCGCCTGTTCATGGCGCACTAGTATATGTTGCACATCTTCCTGACGGAAAAGGGCATCGTAGACGTGCAGCAAGGCACCGCCCGGATAGCCATAGATGTACTTCACACCCTCGTCATGAAGGGCACGAACAACCATTTCTGCGCCTGATAATAATTCCACAGTATTCACCCTCTGGTGCACCAGTTCCCGGCAAGGAAAAGGCGCGTAACAGTTTTTGTTTCTGCAACGTTGAACATGACCCACCCACTTAAGCGACGTTGGTGCTTTGGTGGTAAAAATCTCAACCATTCCAGGGCAGAGACGTGGCGGCTCAGGTTCGGGTGCTTACCGGTGCTGAGGGTTGCCCAGCCGGCAGACCAGCGGGAGACGATACTGGAGATCGACTCGCCAGAGCTTCGGGGTTACCTACGCGCTCAAGGCCTCTAAAATCGAGCTGCACATTCTCTCACCGGGTCAGGTTTCGATCAACCGATGGCGGCTGAATCGACCCAAAAAGCCGGCCTTGGCGGCGATTTGCATGCATTTAGGCCATAAAATTGCAGAAATCGGTGCCGTTTCCCCGGCCTGGCGGTTATGCACCCTTGATCCTTGCGGGCATGGCGGGGTTGCCGATGGGGCTGAGGATCTGCCAAAAGACGCTGCTAAAGGCCGTATCATCGCTCGCTACAACGGCTGCAAAGGCGTCTGAAAACAGGTTATAGTGCGGGAAAATGTCTAGCGGAGTCGCACCATGAATGTGTCTGAAATCAAAAACAAGGATCGGGTGATTAACGAGCTGCTGCTGTTTATCCGCAAGGTGCTGGTTGAGCCCGATATCAACACCAAGGCGCTGGATATTGCCCGCAAACACATCAACGAGAAAAACGCTGATGTGCTGATTGCCGATGAGCTGTCCGCCACCACCAACGTCAAGATCCCGGTTGAGCACAGCGATGCGGACAAGCTGTTCCTCAAGCTGCTGCGTGATGTGGTACGCGACGAAAAAGCGCTGTACTAACTTAAAGCGTGATGCGTAATTGGTGATTCGTGATTCGTGATTCGTAGAGCACCGATCACTCCGGTTTCACGACTTACCAATTACGATTCACCAATTACCAGAGACCTCCCCTGACTACCGTATGAGCTGCGCCCCGCAGCGAAGCTTTCGAGGTGCTTAGAGCTTTCAGCTGTCAGCTTACGGCTGAAAGCTGCCTGTTTACCAATTACCAATTACCAATTACCAATTACCAATTACCAATTACGATTCACCAATTACCAGAGGTCTCGGTAGGCGCCTCAATAGCCTCGCATTCCCCCACGCACTGCAGTAGCCAGTGGCGAAACTGCTCCACGCCTGGCTTGCGCCGCATGGGCTCCTGGGGCTCCAGCATGTAAAAGCGGGCGGTGGTGTTCAGCTCCATCGCTACGGGCCTCACCAGCAGGCCGCTTTGCAGATAATCAGCCACCAGCTGCTCCCACCCCAGGGCTATGCCCTGTCCATTCAGTGCGGCCTGCACCAGCATGGCGTAGTTGTTCAGGTTCAGACGGCGACGCGGTTCCTGCGGTGCAATACCCGCGGCGCTGAACCACTGACTCCAGTTGAGCCAGTCTTCCCCTGAATCCAGCCACAGCTGGGTGGTACCCAGAATATCTTCAGTGCTCTGCCCTTCGGCTTCGGCGCCGCTAGTGCGATTGCGTTCCAGAAAGGCCGGGCTGCAAACGGGGAACACCTTTTCGCTGAACAGCGGTGTCGCCACCAGCCCCGCCGGCGGTGTGCGGCAATAGAAGAGCGCGACATCAAATTCGGAGCTGCGCAGCCCCAGCAGGGAATCGGTGGCCAGGATGCGCACGTCTATATCGGGGTGCAGATCCTGGAATTCCGGCAGCCGTGGCAGCAACCAGAGCGAGGCCATGGCATTGGAGGTGACCACGGTGAGCTGCTGGTTACCCTGCCACTGGACTATGGCGCCGGTGGCGCTGGAGATCAGCAGCAGGGACTGCTGCACGCTGTCGTAGTATTCGGCGCCTGTCTGGGTGAGGCTCAGCTGGCGCTTGTCCCGCACGAAGAGGCTGCGTCCGAGGTATTCCTCCAGATGGCGGATCTGGCGGCTGACGGCACCCTGGGTCACACTCAGTTCAAGCGCGGCCTGGGTAAAGCTCAAATGCCGGGCGGCGGATTCGAACGCAACCAGGCTGTTCAGTGGCGGTAAGGGCTTGATCTTCAACCAGGGCTCTCCTTTTCTTATTTTCGTGGCGGCTAATCGGCTGCCAGGGTTGAGTGCCCGTCGTGCCTGGCGCCTTGCCGGCAGTGTAGCAGTCAGGTTGTTTAGACAGGCGCCCAAGATTATACCCCCTGCAAACAAAAACACCGGCGTTCGCGCAGGGCGAAGGCCGGTGTGGTCAGCGGTTCATGGAATCAGCGCTCGCCGCTGGCGCGCAACATGGCGGGCTGGGCTGCGTCGATCGGAGTCGCAGCATGGCTCTGGGTGTTGCTGTGCAGAGCCTGGGGCCTGTTGCTGCCCCGCTGTGGCCCGAGGGGAATAGGCAGCAGGCCGGCTTCCGCGCGCAGCGCCTTCATCAGGCTGACGGACATCAGCAGGGTCAGCACTGCAATCGGCAGGCCTGCAACGATGGAGGCGGTCTGCACGGCTTTCAGGCCGCCGGCGTAGAGCAGACCTCCGGCGATAAAGGCCTGCATGGCGCCCCAGATAATACGTAGCGCAAGCGGTGGCTCCATACTGCCCCTTGTACTTAGGGTACAGAGCACCAGGGTGCCGGAGTCCGCCGAGGTGATGAAGTAGGTGGCCAGCAGCAGGGTCACCAGTATCATCAGACCCTGGCCCAGGCTGCCGGAATCAAGCTTCTCGAACAGGGTAAAGATCGCCGAGGTGGTTTCGGCCTTGGTGGCCAGCAGGATCTCGCCGCCGTTGAATTCAGCGGCTTCGCCGCTCAAGCTGCCGGCTTCAACCAGTTCCTGGTGGGCGACGCGGTCCTGCTGTTCCATTTTCAGCGCCGAGCCGCCAAATACCGACATCCAGATAAAGGTCACCAGGGTGGGCACCAGCAGGGCGCCGACGATCAGTTCGCGGATGGTGCGGCCACGGGAGATGCGGGCGATGAACATGCCGACAAAGGGTGACCAGGTCATCCACCAGGGCCAGTAAAAGGCGGTCCACCAGTTCTGCCAGCCCGAATCCGCCTGGGCGTCGCTCCAGGTGCTCAGCGTAATCAGGTTGCTGGCGTAGTCGCCGGTGCTTTCGATAAAGGTGTGCAGAATATAGCGGGTGGGGCCTATCAGCAGCACGGCGATCACCAGGACGATCGACAGCAGCATGTTCCATTCGGACAGCAGGCGGATGCCGCGGCCGACACCGGAGACCACCGACAGAATCGCCAGGAAGCTGATGGCGGCAATCATGATCAGCTGATTGCCGATGCTGATATCCATGCCGAAGACGTTGTTGAGGCCGGTATTCATCTGGATGACGCCCAGCCCCAGAGACTGGGACACGCCAAAGGCGGTGATCGCCACGGTGAGGATATCCACCGCATGGCCGATGGGGCCATAGATGCGATCGCCGATCAGCGGGTAGAGCACCGAGCGCATGGTCAGCGGCAGGCCCTTGCGATAGGCAAAATAGGCCATGGTCAGGGCGACGATAATAAAGATGGCCCAGGGATGCAGACCCCAGTGGAAGAAGGTAATGCGCATGGCGGTGGCGGCGGCCTCATCGCTGAGACCCGCGGCGGCAAAAGGGTTGCCGGCGTAGTGCCACATGGGTTCTGCCACGGACCAGAAGATCAGGCCAATGCCCATGCCGCCGCTGAACAGCATGGCGAGCCAGGAGCGGTAGCTGAATTCGGGTCTTTCATCGTCCCGGCCGAGGCGGATATTGCCGTAGCGACTGAACATCAGATAGATCAGCAGCCCGAGCACACCGGTGACGACGCTCAGGTAGAACCATTTGAAGTTGTTGAGAATGTTGTCGGATACTTGCTGGAAGAAGGCGCCTGCCGCTTCGGCCTGCAGACCGCAATAAATAACGAAACCAATCACCACCATCATGGAAATGAGGGTGACGATCGGGTCCACGCCTCGCACAAGTCCGCTGTCGGATCTCATCGCTTTGTCCACCTTGCTTATTATATAAAGTCATGCCTGCCGCTCGATTGCAGAGCCGGATGCGGGCCGTGAAGAGTGCCGCCTGTAAGGCTGCTACGAACCGGAATTCGCGATGGCGCCATCTTGTGCAAAAGCTTGATCCAGATCAAACGACTTTTTCACCCCCAGCTAATGAGTTTTTGTAATGACACTGTGAGATTCGCTGAGGCAGTGGCACAGCATTGCCGCCAGCATTCAGTGCTGCAGCAGCCGGCATGGCTGGCCTGCAGGGGCAGGGGATGGTCAAAAAACGAACAGTCATGTTTGTCTCAGCAGCATCAACGCAAGCCGCAGCCCTGAACCAGGACATTACCTTTTATCATGCTTTCTGTGCTGCCCCCAGTGGTGAGCGCGGCGGCTGTCTGCGACCTTTGAGGTCGGACTCCAGCCTGTTAAACCCTCATAAATCGCCCCGTTCTTCCCTATGTCCCTGTGCGCCTAAGGGAAATTTCCTCGTAAACTCAGGTGCTTGCAGACTTGTGAGTTTTTATCATGACCCCGGGGCTGAAAAGTCGTTTGTCCGGGCGATTTTGTATTCAGTACTATGCGTTCAAACAGAGTCTCGACGGTGACATCGCCAGTGGCATGTACTTGTCGGTCTATAAGAGAAACCAGCAGCCTTCCCAAGTGCAGGCCGTGTGTGGAGATAAGCGCGATGACAATCAAGTCTCAGATGATTCCGATGGCAACCCTGGACAGCGTGCGCAAGCCGATTGCCGATGCCTCTGGCATGCCCAATGCCGTCTATGACGATCCCGCCTTCTTTGAGTTTGAACGTGAAGAAGTACTTGGCAAGACCTGGGCCGCCATCGGCTACACCAGCGACCTGCCGCGTAACGGCTTTGCCAAGCCGGTGGACTTCATGGGCCTGCCGCTGGCTATCATGCGCAACCGCGACGGCGAGTTCAATGTCTTCCACAACGTCTGCAGCCACCGCGGCATGATTCTGCTGAGCGAGGAAACCGAAGTTGAAGGCATGGTGCGCTGCCCGTACCATTCCTGGACCTACGACCTGAATGGCAACCTCAAGGGTACTCCACACATCGGCGGCGTCGGCGTTCACAAGGCCGAAGGCTTTGTGTGTGAAAAGCACGGCCTGCGCACTGTGCGCTCCCACGTCTGGATGGGGATGGTGTTTATTAACCTGTCCGGTGATGCGCAGTCCTTCGACGACTTTATCGCACCGCTGACCCAGCGCTGGAGCGAGTTCTGCGGTACGGATGGCTGGAATAACCTGCACATCGCCCAGACCGGCAGCCAGATGCAGCTGGAAGTGAACTGCAACTACAAGCTGGCTATCGAGAACTACTGCGAAGCCTACCACCTGCCCTGGGTACACCCGAGCCTGAACACTTACTCGCCGCTGGATCAGCACTACAACCTGGTGGTTAGCGAAGGCATGTCCGGGCAGGGCAGCTACACCTACAATCTGTCCGATGTCGCCGGCACCCACTTGCCACGCTTTGCCGACTGGCCGCAGGACAAGCTGCGTCAGGCTGAATATGTGTCCCTGTACCCCAACGTACTGCTGGGCATTCAGGCCGACCACTTCTTCACCATCATTCTGGAGCCGCGTGCCCATAACCGCACGCTGGAAAATCTGCGCCTGTTCTACGTCGGCGAAGAAGCCTGCGGCGATGAATTCTCCGCCTGCCGCCAGGCCGTGCTGGAAGCCTGGAAAGTGGTCTTCGGTGAAGACGTTTTCGCGGTCGAAGGCATGCAGGCCGGTCGCAAGTCGCCGGGCTACGCCGGTGGCGTCTTCTCGCCGGTACTGGACGGACCAACCCACCATTTCCACACCTGGGTTGCCAACAAGTACGCCGAATCAGCCCAGGGCTGATTCTACCCTCGAGCACCTGAAGCCGGTCGCCGGGTTGTTAAACCTGCGCGGCTGGCCTCATTTCAGGGCTTCTTCTGCCACAAGACTCACGGGTAGCTTTCCCATGCTGAATTGCAACACCAACCACTGGCTCAACTTTATCGCCGGCGACTGGGTCGACAGCGATAGCTCCATTGAAGTGCGCGATCCGTCCACCAATGAAGTTTTCGCCACCATCGCCAGCGCCAGCCTGGATGACGCCGAGCGCGCCATTGCCGCGGCGCGTGAATGCGTGCGCGAGGGTCGCCTGACCCGGCAGCGTCCGGCGCAGCGGGCCGAGCTGATGTACCGCATTGGCGCCGAGATTCGCGCCCTGGTGGACGACGCCGCGGTACTGGCATCGCGTGAGAACGGCAAGTCGATCAACGATGCCCGCGACGAAGTCAGCGAAGCGGCGCGGTATTTCGAATACTACGCCGGCATGGCGGACAAGATCGAAGGCAAGTCCATCCCGCTGGGTGAAGACTATGTCGATTTCACCAGCTATGAACCCCAGGGTATCTCGGTGCAGATCGTGCCCTGGAACTTCCCGGTGTCCATCTGTGCCCGCTCCCTGGCACCGGCGCTGGCGGCCGGCAACGCCGTTATCGTCAAGTCCCCCGAGCTGTCGCCGCTGGCGATTACCGTGCTGGCCACGGCCTGCGAACGGGCGGGGCTCCCGAAAGGCGCGCTGAGCATTCTGGCGGGTCCCGGGCGTGAAATCGGTGCCGCCCTGGTGGCGCACAAGGAAACCAATCAGATCGTATTCACCGGCTCAGTACCGACCGGCCGCGCCATCATGCGTTCGGCGGCTGAAAACGCCGTGCCCTGCGTGATGGAACTCGGTGGCAAGTCCGCGGCTGTAGTGTTCCCGGATGCGGACCTGGATCAGCTGGTCAGCAGCGTGCGCTGGGGCATCTTCTTCAATGCAGGCCAGGTGTGCTCGGCCATGTCCCGCCTGCTGGTGCAGCGTGATATCTATGATGAGGTGGTGGCGCGCGTAGCAGAGCTGGCCTCCAGCCTGAGCATCGGCGCCGGCAAGGACAATCCGGACGTGACGCCGGTGGTTTCCATGGGCCAGCGTGACGGCATTCTGGAGATCTGCCAGCAGGCGATCGAAGACGGTGCCCGCCTGGTGTGCGGCGGCGCGGCGGCGGCCGGCCTGCCCGGCGCCTTCGTACAGCCGACGGTATTTGCCGATGTGACCACCGACATGCGTCTGTTCGGCGACGAAGTCTTCGGCCCGGTGGTGGCGATCACCCCCTTTGATACCGAAGAGGAAGCCTACGCACTGGCCAACAACACCGACTACGGCCTGGTCGCCGGCGTCTTTACCCAGGACATCAGCCGCGCCCTGCGTGCCTCCCGTGCGCTGGAGGCCGGACAGGTGTTCGTCAACGAGTGGTTTGCCGGTGGCATAGAGACGCCCTTTGGTGGCAATGGCCTGTCGGGCTATGGTCGCGAGAAAGGCCAGGAAGCGCTGTACAGCTATGTACGTACCAAGAACGTGGCGATTCGCGTCGCCCGTTAATAATAAAAGGCGCCTGCTGGGGCCGGTGCATTGCATCCGGTTCCACAGGCACCGGACCTGCAGCTTGTTAATGCCGCGGGCGAACAAGAGGACTGAAAAATGAAAAAGTGGCTGTGCATCATCTGTGGACTGATCTACGACGAATCCAAGGGCTGGCCCTCGGACGGCATTCTGGCCGGTACCCGCTGGGAAGACGTGCCAGAAGACTGGATATGCCCGGATTGCGGCGTCGGCAAGGCGGATTTCGAGATGATCGAAATTACGGCGAACGCGAAACCGGCGGATGCGGTTGCGGCTGCGGTTATCAGCAATGAGCCGCCGGTGGTGATTATCGGCAGCGGCTACGCCGGCTACGGCATGGCCGAGGCGCTGCGCCAGCGCAGCCCGGAAAAACCGATAGTGCTGTTCACCACCGATGATGGCCACCACTACTCCAAGCCTGCGCTGTCCAACGCGCTGGCACGTGAAAAATCGGCGACGGATCTGGTCAGCGAAACACCGCTGCAGATCGAGGCGCGGCTGAATATCCGCATTTATACGCGCTGCCGCGTTAAGAGTATTGATGTACAGCAACACCTGCTGCAAACCGATATGGGTGAGTTGCAGTACAGCAAGCTGGTACTGGCCCTGGGTGCCGAGCCGATTCGTTTGCCCATTCCGGGTACGGGTGCGGCTGATGTACTGAGCGTCAATGACCTGCTGGATTACCGCCTGATGCGCGACCAGCTGGACGGTTGCAAGCGTGTCACCATCATCGGCAACGGCCTGATTGGCTGCGAGTTTGCCAATGATCTGGCCGGTGCCGGTTACAGCGTTGATGTGGTGGGTCTCACCGCCTGGCCGATGGATCGGCTGATGCCGCAGGCCCTGGGCGAGCAGCTGCAACAGAGGCTGTCGGCACAGGGTGTGAACTGGTATCTGGAAAATACCGTTGAGCGCATCGAGCGCGGGGGTGACAGTTATCGCCTGCAGTTGCGCGATGGTACCGAACTTGAGTCTGACCTGGTGATTTCGGCGGTGGGGCTGCGTCCGCGCATGGCGCTGGCGGAAGCGGCCGGCATCAAGGTTAACCGCGGCATCGTTATCAATGGCGGTATGCGCACCAGTGCGCCGGACATCTTTGCCCTGGGTGACTGTGCCGAGATCAATGGCCAGCTGCTGCCCTATATAGCACCGATCAACTACGGCATGCGGGCCCTGGCGGACACCCTGCTGGGGCGCCCGACCATGGCACAGTATCCGCTGATGCCGGTGATCGTGAAGACGCCCGCCCTGCCCCTGACGCTGCTGCCACCGGCGGCGGATATCGAGGGTGAATGGCAGGTGGAAACGCTGGAGAGCGGCATGCGTGCCTTCTTCGTACAGGCCTGCGGCACCCTGCGCGGCTTCGTGCTGGCGGGTGATCAGACCACAGAGCGCCAGCAGTGGCTGGATCGCTGCGGTCAGCTGCTGGAGTCGTCCGTCGCCTGATAGCTATTCCGAGGCCCCGGGGCTGACCCGGGGTCCGAACATGAGTCGTAAGTAGTCCTTTGCCCGCCCTGTGCGGGCTTTTTTTGGTTCTCTTGATGCTGGAGCGAGATTTCGCAGGATGCAGGATGGGTTGCACCGCCTTTAATCCCGGCAGGAGCCGGTTACGCGAGCCGTCGCGGCGGATTCACCCATACTGCCGTATCGATTTTTACCGCTGATCAGTCCTGCAGGCGGGGGTCTATCTTGGTCAATTCTGCCGGCACCTGGTGCTTGTAGTGCTGGTAGCGGTTGAGGCGTTTTTCCAGCAGCCGGAAACAGCCGATAAAGACACCGCTGATCAGCAGGTAGATGACGCCGGCGGCGAGGAAGATCTCCAGCGGCGTATAGGTACGGGCGATGATGGTGCGGGCCATGCCGGTGAGATCAAGCAGCGTGATGGTGGAGGCCAGGGAGCTGCCCTTGAGCATCAGGATGAGCTCGTTGCCATAGGCTGGCAGTACTATGCCAAAGGCTCGCGGCAGCACTATGCGGCGTACCTGCAGCGGCCTGCTCATGCCCAGAGCCTCGGCGGCTTCGATTTCGCCCTTTGGAATGGCCTGAATGGCGCCGCGAATCAGCTCTGCGCTGTAGGCCGCGGTGTTCATCGAGAAGGCGATGATGGCGCACCAGTAAGGCTGCTTCAGCACTTCCCAGAACACGGACTGCTTGACGGCTTCAAACTGCGAGGCGCCGTAGTAAATCAGGAAGATCTGCACCAGCAGGGGCGTGCCACGGAAAAAGAAAATATAGGCAAAGGGAAAGGCTCGCACCCAGGGGCTGCGTGATACCCGCATCAGCGCCAGCGGCACCGCCAGGGCAATACCGATCAGACCCGAGATGGCCACCAGTTCCAGCGTCAGCCAGGTGCCTTCCAGCAGTCTGGGCAGGTATTTCAGTATGACGCTCCAGTCCCAGCTCATCGGGGAACCTCTTGCATGTTAAGGCGGGCGGAAGGCTGATTCATGCGCGAGATCCGCGGGACACGGGATTGCTGGCGCGCTCCATCAGCATGGTGGAGGCGGTGGCGATGGCGGTGAGGCCCAGGTAAATAAAGGCCGCTGCCATATAGAAGGTGAATGGCTCCTTGGTCGAACCGGAGGCGACATAGGCCTGGCGCATCAGCTCATCGAGGCCAACGACCGACACCAGCGCGGTGTCCTTGAGCAGTACCTGGAACAGGTTGCCAAGGCCCGGCAACGCCAGGCGCCAGACCTGGGGCAGGATAATGCGAAAGAAGGTCTGGGGGCGCGACATGCCCAGGGCGTAGGCCGATTCCCACTGCCCCTTGGGCAGTTCTATCAGGGCGGCGCGGAAGACCTCGGTGGCATAGGCGCCAAAGGCGATGGACAGCGCTGCCACACCGGCGGCAAAGGCGCTGATCTCGATATAGTCGGTATAGCCGAAGAAGCTCGCCAGCCACATCAGCAGCATGGAGCCGCCAAAGTAGATGCTCAGTACCAGCAGCAGTTCCGGAATGCCCCGCACCAGGGTGGTATAGAGAGTACCGAGAATACGGGCGAGTCGAAAGTTCGACAGTTTCGCCGCTGCGCCTATCAGGCCAAACAGCAGGCCGAAGGCAAGACTCGTCAGGGCCAGCTTCACCGTGACCCAGGCGCCGGAAAGCAGCAGATGACCGAAACCCTGAAGATCCATTAGTGGCGTGTCCTGTGACAGAAAGGAATGCAGGTGCGGCGCCTAGCGAGCGCCCCACCCTGGCGGATCAATAGATCGAGAACGGGAAGTACTCGGCGTTGATCTTCGCATAGGTACCATTGTCGACAATGGCCTTGATCGCGGCGTTGAACTTTTCTTTCAGCGGGTCGTTCTTGCGTACGGCAATGCCGATCTTGTCGTCAATGTCGATATCGGCGCCCTTGAACTCGAAGCCCTGGCCTTCCTCGCTGCGCATCCAGTCGTAGGCCGGGAACTTGTCGGACAGCAGGCCATCGAGACGGCCGGCGGCCAGGTCGAGATAGGCATTATCCTGGGTGTCGTAGAACTTCACCTCAACGGTATCGGCGAGGTTGTCTTCAAGGTAGAGGCCGGCGATAGTCGCCCGCTGGGCACCTATGACCTTGCCTTTCAGGCTGTCCTTGTCGGTCTTGAAGTCGCTGTCCCTGGCGGCAGCAAAGGCCAGCACGTTGGAATAGTAGGGCTCGGAAAAGTCCACCACCCGCAGGCGTTCTTCGGTGATGGACATGGAGGCGATGATCGCATCGTATTTGCGCGTCAGCAGGCCGGGAATAATGCCGTCCCAGTCCTGTGCCACGAGTTCGCAATCGGCCTTCATTTCGGCACAGAGCGCATTGGCAATGTCGACGTCGAAACCCTTGAGGTCGCCATTGGCGTCGATCATGTTGAAGGGAGCGTAGGCGCCTTCGGTGGCGATACGGATCTTTTCCGCCTGGGCGGCGCTGGCGGCCAGGGCGGTGCCGGCTAGGAGGCTCAGGGTCACAATGAGTTTGCGCAGATTCATAAAGGTCGATTCTCTTGCTGATGGGCTTTCTTATTGTAGGCCGCTTGTGGGCCCGCGTGTCAGGACAGGTGGCTCGACATGAAATCCCGTACCCGTGTGGATTTGGGATTGTCGAACACCTGTTCCGGTGAGCCTATTTCCTCGATCTGTCCCTGGTGCAGGAATACAACCTGGCTCGAGACTTCGCGCGCAAAGCGCATTTCATGGGTGACGATCAGCATGGTTCTGCCTTCGTCCGCCAGTGAGTGCATCACGCTGAGTACTTCGTTGACCAGTTCAGGATCCAGTGCCGAGGTGGGTTCATCAAACAGCAGCACCTGCGGGTCCATGGCCAGAGCGCGGGCAATGGCAATGCGCTGCTGCTGGCCGCCGGACAGGTTGCCGGGGTAGGCATTGCGCTTGTCCGCAAGGCCGACGCGGGCCAGCAGTTCTTCGGCGCGGGCAACGGCCTGGGCACGGGGCTGTTTCAGCACGCGCATGGGGGCTTCGATAATGTTTTCCAGGATGGTCTTGTGGGGCCAGAGGTTGAAACTCTGGAACACAAAGCCGATGCGCGAGCGCATGGATTCCAGCTGCGGGCGGCTGGCGGCGTCGAGGTAACCGTCTTTGGCAGGCTTGAGTACCAGCTCTTCGCCGGCGACGAGAATGCGCCCGGCATTGGGCCTTTCCAGCAGGTTGATGCAGCGCAACAGGGTGCTCTTGCCGGAGCCGCTGGAACCCAGAATAGAGATTACATCGCCATCATTGGCCTTCAGAGAGATTCCCTTTAAGACGCTCAGGTCGCCATAGGACTTGTGTACGTCGACCAGTTCAAGTGCCGGTTGAGCTTGGGACATCTTGTAGATTCCGTTATCGCCTGAATTTAAGGCGGATTCAGACAGGATCTCTGCGTGACCACCCCGGGATGTGTCTGTTGGCGCCACATCTCCCTGTTGCCCGGCGTGTCGCGGCCGGGAAAGGGGCGCTATTGTCCGCAAAAATCGGCAAAAGGCAAATTTTGCCGTCGACAGCGCCGGGAAAGAGCTGACGGCTTGAACAGGAAGTGTAACGGTGGCGGCTGCCGGAGGGAAGTCGCAGCGCCGAATTGGCACTGCGACGGGGAGCGGACCTGGGATTCAGGGCCGCACAGGTGGGTGCTGGCTGATGCCTAGCTGGCGTAGTCGTTGAGCAACTGCTGCTGGGCGCTGAAGGCTTCTTCGTCTTCGGCGGGCTGGCGCAGGGTATAGCTGCCATCCGAGGCCAGCATCCAGCTGTGGGTGTTGTCGCGCAGATAGTAGTCGAGCTCGCGCTTGATGCGCTCGGCATGCTTGCCCGACAGCTGGAAGCCGGTTTCCACCCGGTGCAGCATGTTGCGTTCCATCCAGTCGGCGCTGGCGCAGAATACATCGGGTTTGTGATCGGCATTCTCGAAGTAGTAGACCCTGGTGTGTTCCAGGAAGCGGCCGACAATTGACACCACCCGGATATTGTCCGAGATACCCTCGATACCGGGGCGCAGGCGGCAGCTGCCGCGTATGATCAGATCCACCTGCACGCCGGCCTGGGAGGCCTCATACAGGCCCCGGATCAGCTTGGGTTCGGTGAGACCATTGACCTTGACGATAATGCGCGCAGGCTTGCCGGCGCGGGCATGCTTGATTTCACGCTGGATCAGTTCAAGCATCTTGGCGTGCAGGGTAAAGGGCGCGTTATAGAGCTTTTTCAGGCGCTGAATCTTGCCCATACCGGTGAGTTGCTGGAACACCTTGTGCACGTCCTCGCACATTTCCTGATCGGCGGTCATAAAGCTGTAGTCGGTGTACAGCCGGGCGGTGCCGGAGTGATAGTTGCCGGTCCCCAGGTGGCAATAGCGTACCAGCCGGGTGCCTTCCTGGCGCACGATCAGCATCAGCTTGGCGTGGCACTTGTAGCCCACCACGCCGTACACCACCAGACAGCCGGCTTCCTGCAGGCGGCTGGCCAGGTTGAGGTTGCTCTCCTCGTCAAAGCGGGCGCGCAGCTCGATCACCACTGTGACTTCCTTGCCGTTGCGCGCGGCCTCCACCAGGGCGTTGACGATGTCGGACTTGACGCCGGTACGGTACAGCGTCTGCTTGATGGCCAGTACCTTGGGGTCCTTGGCGGCCTGGCGCAGCAGGTCGACCACCGGCGAGAACGACTGCCAGGGGTGCAGCAGCAGCTGCTCGCTCGCCGTGAGGCTTTCAAAGACGGTCTTCTCGTCCTTGAGCTTGTTCGGAATGCCGGGTGAAAACGGCTTCCAGCGCAGGTCGGCGCGTTCCACCATGTCGCGCACCGCCATCAGGCGGGTCAGGTTGACCGGACCATCGACGCGGTACACCTGGCTGTCGCTGATGGTGAATTCCTGCTGCAGGAAGTGGATGTACCTGTCCGGCGTGCGGTTGTCGATCTCGAGTCGCACCGCGTCGCCATATTTGCGCGAGTGCAGTTCTCCCTTGAGAGTGCGGGCCAGATCCTCTATTTCCTCGAAGTCGAAGGTCAAATCCGCGTTGCGGGTGATGCGGAACTGATAGCAGCCCTCGACCTTCATGCCGGGGAAGAGGTCTTCGGCGAACTCGTGGATCATCGACGACAGGAAGATAAGGTTGTCACCGCCCTCGCAGAGTTCGTCGGGCAGGCGCACCAGGCGTGGCAGTGAACGCGGTGCGGGAATTATGGCCAGCCCCGTTTCACGGCCGAAAGCATCCTTGCCATCGAGCTGGACGATGAAGTTCAGGCTCTTGTTGACCAGCCGCGGGAAAGGATGCGAGGGGTCGAGCCCGATGGGGCTGATAACCGGCACCACATTCTGTTCGAACCAGTCCTTTACCCAGGCGCGCTGTTCGTCGCTCCAGTCGCCGCGGCGGACGAAACGAATGCCCTGCTGGGCCATTTCCGGGAATATGGTCTCGTTGAGAATCTTGTACTGGCGGGTGACGTTGATATCGCAAATTTCGCTGATGCGCTCGAGCATTTTCTGCGGATGCATGGCATCGGGCCCAACAGCTTCGCGGCCATACTTGAGCTGGCGCAGCTGCTCGGCGACGCGAATTTCGAAGAACTCGTCCAGATTGCTGGAAAAAATCAGCAGGAACATCAGCCGTTCCAGCAGCGGATAACTGGGGTCCAGCGACTGCTCCAGTACCCGCACGTTGAACTGCAGATGGCTGAGTTCCTGATTGATATAAAGCTCTGGTGCCTTTAGATCCAGCGGTGTCTGTTCCACCGGTTCAGTAATGGGCAGGCTTTCGCGGCTCTCCAGCAGGGCCTGAGCCGCCTCCGCGGCTTCAATCTCGGCCTGCTCAATGACCACCGGTGCGGTGCTGACTTCAGCGGTTGCTTCTGCGATCTGAGTATTCATTCCCTGTGCTCCTTATTGTCGCAGGCCTGTGCCTGGCAGCCTGTTATTCGTTGAGTGCCCGCGCTGCGCGCTTGGCAAAATAGGTCAGCACGCCGTCGGCACCGGCGCGCTTGAATGCCAGCAGGGATTCAAGCGTTACCGAGCGCTCGTCCAGCCAGCCATTCTGGAAGGCGGCCATGTGCATGGCGTACTCGCCGCTGACCTGATAGACGAAGGTCGGCGCCTTGAGCTCTTCTTTCACTCTGCGCACTATATCGAGGTAGGGCATGCCGGGCTTGATCATTACCATGTCGGCGCCTTCGGCCAGATCCATGGCGACTTCGTGCAGTGCTTCGTCGCTGTTGGCCGGATCCATCTGGTAGCTGAACTTGTTGCTCTTGCCCAGGTTCGCCGCCGATCCGACGGCATCGCGGAAGGGGCCGTAGTAGGCACTCGCATACTTGGCAGAATACGCCATGATACGGGTGTTGACGTGATTCTCGGCTTCCAGCATGTCACGGATGGCAACGATGCGACCGTCCATCATGTCACTCGGTGCCACCACATCGGCGCCGGCGTCGGCGTGGGACAGCGCCTGGCGCACCAGGGTTTCAACGGTGCGGTCGTTCAGTACATAGCCGCTCGCGTCTATGATGCCGTCCTGGCCGTGGGTGGTGAAGGGGTCCAGTGCCACATCGGTGATAACTCCCAGCTCCGGGCAGGCATCCTTGACTGCCCGCACTGCACGCTGGGCCAGGCCATCCGGGTTCCAGGACTCCTCAGCCAGCTCGGATTTTGCGCTCGCCGGAGTGACGGGAAACAGGGCTATGGCGGGAATGCCCAGGGCCTGTACCTCGCGGGCATCCTTTACCAGGCGGTCGATGGTCATGCGCTCGATACCGGGCATGGAGGCGATCGTTTCGGTCTGATCCTTGCCCTCGATGACAAACACCGGGTAGATGAGGTCATTCGGTGTCAGCTGATTCTCGCACATCAGACGGCGCGAAAAGCTGTCAGCGCGCATGCGTCGCAGGCGGGTTTGCGGGTACATGCGCTGGCTGTCGTTAAAGGCCACGGGAAACTACCTCTTGTCTGGTCAATAATTAGATCGCGTTTGTGTGACAGCCGGATAACAGGAGCCAAAGCAGGTCGGCGCCGGGCGGCTGCAACAGGGTTAGGCCAATGATACGCTGAGCGCCCGTTGGCGGGAACCGCACGGGGAGGGGGGCTGGCGCCGCGCCATGCGGCTTTGGCGCGGTGTACAGTGTCTTGTGCGGATGTCTGCGGGGCCTCTATGGGGCTCTGAAACTCTGTGAGAGCCTTTTATTTCCCAATAAATTCAAGTACTTTGGTTTGATGGCCAATCATATAATATGAAGAATAAGATGTTGTCACGACTGATACCCTTATTGTTGGGGCTGGTTATTTTCTCTGCGGCCGAGGCCCGAGTGCTGGTATTGGGGCAGGTGAGTGACAGGCCCGGCAAGGATTACGAGCAATTGCGCCCGATGGCGGAGTATGCCGCCCTGCAGCTGGCTCCCCTGGGTATCACCTCGGCAGAAGTGCGACTGTTTGCGCAGGCCACTGATCTGATAGCGGCGATGCGCCGGGGCGAAGTGGACTGGGTGACCGAAACGCCTTATACAGCCGCGCGCCTGGTGCATGAAGCCGGCGCACGCTTGCTGTTGCGCAAGTGGAAACGCGGCCAGCGGGATTATCAGAGCATTATCTATACCCGGGCGGATTCTGGGGTGCACAGCCTTGAGGATTTGGTGGGTCGGTCTATTGCCTTTGAACATGCCGACTCATTTAGCAGTTATTATCTGCCCCGCCGTTTGCTGGAGCAGCAGGGATTGGCGTTGAATCCGATGCTGGACATGCATCAGTCGCCAGTGCCTGGGCGTGTCAGCTATATTTTCAGTCGTAATGAGCGCAACAATGCACTCTGGGTGCACAAGTCGCTCATTGTTGCCGGTGCGCTGAATAATAATGACTGGGAAAACCCGGCCCGGGTGCCGCCGGCGCTGCGAGATGAGCTGCGCATTATTTTTCGCTCGCCTTCGTACCCGCGGGCACTGGAGCTGGTATCCGCCGGGCTCGCGCCCGAATTGGTGACTGCGCTGCAAGAGCTGCTGCAGCGCCTGACGCCCGAGAGCGCCCCTGATCTGCTGGCGCGTTACGAACAAACGACTGGTTTTGAGCCGATCCTGCCGGATGATATGCAATTGCTGAATGATATCTACCAAAGTAGCCGCACGTGGTAGCCCTGTTGCGGCGCTCCATCGCCACCCGCTACGGCGCCATTCTGATGCTGATCACCTTTGGCACCAGCAGCGCGCTGCTGGTGTTTTCGCTCTACGTCCTGCAGGGCGTATATAGCCGCATCACTATTGCCGGGCAGGATGCGATCGAAACCAGCATGGTGCGCCAGGTCAGTCGCGATGCCCTGCTGCTTGGGGAGACCCTGGCCAATAGCCTGCTGGATCCTGTGTACCTGCACGATTTCAGTCAGATTCAGGGCATACTGTCGCAGCTCAAAGAACGTACCGAGATCGGCTACATCTATGTCTACGATGCGGACAGGCGCATTCTGCACGACGGTAGCGCCGACCTGCTGTCCTACGGCGAGCCTCTTGGGGACCGCGTTCCGGCGGGGCTGGGCAACCACTTTCAGCCGGGTGCGCGGCCGCTGGGCGAGTATCTGCATGTGGTTTACCCCATCAAGTCAGGCTCTGTCACCCTGGGTGCGGTGCGTTTCTCGATGTCTTACCGCGCAGCCCAGACCGATATCGACAATGCTTCCCGGCAGCTGACGAAGACGCTGGGAGGATTGCGGCAGGAGGTCAAGCTGGTGCTGCTGCTTGGCTTTGTCGTGCTGGCGCTGTTTACCCTGGCGCTGTCGGTGGCGGTGAGTCGCGGCCTGACGCGACCGCTGAAGGAGCTGGCGGCCCGCAGCCGCAAGTTCCGTGCCCATGACGACTGCATCAGTTTTAGCCTGGGGCGCGAAGATGAAGTCGGAGAGCTGGCCGATGCGCTGGAGCAGATGCGCCTGCGGGTGCAGAGCAGCCATGGTGAGGTGTCACGCCTCGCATTCCATGATCCCCTGACCGGGCTGGCCAACCGGCGTCTGTTGCAGCAGGAGCTTGAACAGATGCTGCTGGACTGCAAGCAAAGGGGTAAATCCCTGGCCATGATGTTTATCGATCTGGATCACTTCAAACAGGTCAACGACGGGGCCGGCCATGATGTCGGTGATCAGGTACTGAAGGTCGTCGCGGCACGTTTGCAGCAGCTGGTGGTCGATGCATCGCTGGACGGTTTGGCCGGTGATACCAAGCCGCTGATTGCGCGCCTGGGCGGCGATGAATTCACGCTGGTGTTTCCGCTCTGTGACTCCGTCTGCACCGAAACCCTGGCCCAGCGCGTCAGTGAACTCTTTGTTGAGCCTGTGAGCCTTGACGGGCAGCGTTACAGTGTGTCGGCCAGTATCGGCATTACTCTCTATCCCGAGGACGGTGAAACGGCCCAGGACATGATGCGTCACGCCGATATCGCCATGTACGCCGCCAAGCACGCCGGGCGTCATCAGTACTGCTTCTTTCGTCAGGAGTTGAAGTCCCAGCTGCAGGACCACCTGATGGTGTTGCAGGGGATAGACGCGGCGATCAGTGAATCGCAGCTGTTTCTGGAGTATCAGCCGATTTTCGACCTGCAGACCAATCAGATCAGTGGCGGCGAAGCACTGATCCGCTGGAATCATCCGGAGTACGGGCTTATTCCACCGGGACGCTTTATCCCCATAGTGGAGGATTCCGATCGCATCGAGGCGCTGACGCTCTGGGTGATGGAGTGCAGTTGCCGGGCGCTGCGCCAGCATATTCTGCCGCAAATGCCGGACTTCAAGCTGTCACTGAACGTATCCGGTGTGGCACTGCAGTCTGATCGGCTGCGTGATGGCATTCTTGAAATTCTGCTGCGCGAGCGGGTGCCACCGCGCAATCTGCGTATCGAAATTACCGAAACCACCATGATGCGCAATATCGAGAAGTGCGCCGAAACCCTGCAACACTGGCAGAACGCAGGACTGCGGGTGCTGATCGATGATTTTGGCACCGGTTACTCCTCCCTGAGCTATCTGACCACCCTGCCGATCGACGGCCTCAAGGTTGATCGCAGCTTTATCAGCAACCAGCTGCCTGGCAGCTACTGCCCGGTGGTGGAAGCCATACTGGCGCTGTCCAAGTCGCTGGGCATTCAGTCTATTGCCGAAGGCGTGGAGACGGAATCTCAGCTACAGGCGCTGCGGGAAATGAAGGCGACCCATGCCCAGGGTTACCTGCTTGGGCGTCCCATGGCGCTGGATAAATTGCTGGAACGGCTGGGGGAAGTCGAGGTCGGCTAGAAGGCTGTAAGCCGTAAGCCGTAAGCCGTAAGCCGTAAGCAGAAAGGCGAGTGACACCGGGCGGCGTCACTCGCGGGCAGTGCGATTGTCAGAGGCGTACTTCGATACCGCGCTCGCGCATATAGGCCTTGGCCTGGGGGATGCTGTATTCGTTGAAGTGGAAAATGGACGCCGCCAGTACCGCATCGGCCTTGCCTTCGATGCAGCCGGCTACCAGATGATCCAGGTTGCCAACGCCACCGGAGGCGATAACAGGCACATGCACCGCTTCGGAAATGGCCCGGGTAACGCCCAGGTCAAAGCCATTCTTGGTGCCATCGCGATCCATTGAGGTCAGCAGGATTTCGCCGGCGCCAAACTCCACCATCTTGCGTGACCACTCCACCGCATCGAGCCCGGTGGGCTTGCGCCCGCCGTGGGTAAAGATCTCCCAGCGATCCGCTTCGCCCTGCAGCGACACCTTCTTGGCATCAATGGCCACCACTATGCACTGCGAACCAAAGCGCTGCGCGGCTTCGCGCACGAACTCGGGGTTGAACACTGCGGCGGTGTTGATGGATACCTTGTCGGCGCCGGCATTGAGCATGCGGCGGATATCGTCACAGGTGCGAATGCCGCCACCGACGGTGAGCGGGATAAACACCTGGGAGGCCATTTTTTCGACCGTGTTCACCATGGTGTCACGGCCTTCGTGGCTGGCGGTAATATCCAGAAAGGTGATTTCGTCGGCGCCCTGCTCATCGTACTTGCGGGCAATCTCGACCGGATCACCGGCGTCGCGGATATCGAGGAACTGCACGCCTTTTACGACACGGCCGTTCTCGACATCAAGACAGGGAATGATACGTTTGGCCAATGCCATGGCGGTATTTCCTTCAGTTGCCGACTTCAGTTGCCGAGTTGGTCGCAGAGCTGCTGGGCCTGGGCTACGTCCAGGGTGCCTTCATAGATAGCGCGTCCGGTGATAGCACCCAGAATACCCTGATCCGCCACGGCGGCCAGTGCATGGATATCGTTGATATCGGTGACGCCACCGGAAGCGATAATCGGAATGCCGCATTCACGGGCCAGTTCCGCCGTGGCTTCGACGTTGACGCCCTGCATCATGCCGTCACGGCTGATATCGGTGTAAACAATGGACGATACGCCGTCGTCACGAAAACGCTTGGCCAGATCGATCGCCTTGACGCTGGAAATCTCAGCCCAGCCATCGGTGGCTACCAGGCCGTCCTGGGCATCGATGCCCACGATGATGTGACCCGGGAAACGCTTGCACATTTCGGTCACGAACTCGGGCTCCTTCACCGCCTTGGTGCCGATGATGACGTATTCGACGCCGGCCTTGAGATAGGCTTCGATGGTTTCGGCGCTGCGAATGCCGCCGCCGATCTGGATCGGCAGCTCAGGGTAGGCCTTGGCGATGGCGCTGACGATCTCGCCATTGACCGGCGTGCCGGCAAAGGCGCCGTTCAGGTCAACCAGGTGCAGCCTGCGGCAGCCGGCGTCAACCCACTTGGCGGCCATTTCGACCGGGTTGTCGGAGAATACGGTGGAGTCGTCCATCCGGCCCTGACGCAGGCGTACGCATTTACCGTCTTTCAGATCAATCGCAGGGATAATAAGCATAATGGTCTCGCTGATCGTTTGATGCCGGTGACCGCCGCTGTGCAGGGGCCATCACCGTCGTTCAGGGTGGGACTCAGACGCGTCTGCAGCCGTGGCTACAGGGTGCCGTCCCAGTTCAGGAAATTCTTCAGCAGCTGCAGCCCGGCCTTCTGGCTTTTTTCGGGGTGGAACTGGGTGGCGAACACGTTCTTGTGCTGCAGGGCGACGTCAAACTGGGTGCCGTATTCGCAGGTGGCGGCAACCTGGTCGCGCTGGCCCAGCTGAACATGATAGCTGTGCACGAAGTAGAAACGGCTGCCGTTGTCGATCTGGGCCCAGAGCGGATGATCCCTGGTCTGCTCGACGCAGTTCCAGCCCATGTGCGGCACCTTGAGCTTTTCACCGGCGCTGTCTTTCAGGCTGTCGCCGAAAAAGCGCACCTGGCCATCGAACTGGCCGAGACAGTCGACACCGCCGTTTTCTTCCGAGTGCTGCATCAGGGCCTGATAGCCGACGCAGATGCCCAGAAACGGCTTGCCCGAGGCGATGGCCTCGGCCACTTCGCGGTCAACGCCCAGACGGCGGATTTCCGCCATGCAGTCACGGATGGCGCCCACGCCCGGCAGCAGTACCCGGTCGGCACTGCGCACCTGCTCGGGGTCGGCGGTGACGCGCACCTCGACACCCGGCTGCACAAACTCCAGCGCCTTGGCGACGGAGTGCAGGTTGCCCATGCCGTAATCGATAACAGCAATGCTCGACATTTACAGGCTTCCCTTGGTCGAGGGCACCGTATTGGCGGCGCGTTCATCAATCTGCAGCGCAAAGCGCACCGCGCGGCCGAAGGCCTTGAAGATGGTTTCGGCCTGGTGGTGGGCGTTAAAGCCTTTCAGGTTGTCGATATGCAGGGTGACACCGGCATGATTGACGAATCCCTGGAAGAACTCCCAGAACAGCTGGGTATCGAGTCGGCCAATGGAGGCGCGGGTGAACTCGACGTCCATGTGCAGACCGGGGCGGCCAGAGAAATCGATGGTCACGCGGGACAGGGCTTCATCCAGCGGCACATAGGCGTGGCCGTAGCGCATGATGCCTTTCTTGTCGCCCACGGCCTTGGCGATCGCCTGACCCAGGGTGATACCTATATCCTCGACGGTGTGGTGATCGTCGATATGGATGTCACCGACACAGTGAATCTCCAGATCCAGCAGGCCGTGACGGGCTATCTGGTCGAGCATGTGTTCGAGGAATGGAACCCCGGTATCAGCATTCAGTTTGCCACTGCCGTCGAGATTGACCGAGACGGTAATTTTCGTCTCCAGTGTATTGCGGGTGACCGTGGCGGTACGCTCTGCCATGGGGGGCTCCAGATAGCTTGATCAAGGCGGCGATTATACAACTAACTCAGGGGCGGCGCACGACTCGGCATGGCGGATGATTTTGGTACCCTTAAGGAGGCCGGTGAAGCCCCCTTTGGCACGCTAAAACGTTGCTTCCTGACGGGATCCTATTATGCTGGCGCACTGATATATGAATGGAGGCAGCCATGAAAGGCTTGACGAAACTGATACTGGGCCTGGCGGCTCTGGTAGTCATCCTGATTGCGACAGCAGGGATTCTGCTCGGCGTTTTTTTTGAACCCAATGATTACAAGGCCGATATTGAACAGCTGGCGCTCGAGAAAGCCGGGCTGGAGCTGAGTATTGACGGTGATATCGGCTGGTCGGTTTTCCCCTGGCTGGGGCTGGAAATCAGCCAGGTCAAGCTGCAGTATCCGCAGCAGCCGGCTCTGGCGAGCCTGGAACAGGCCCATGTGTCAGTGAAACTGCTGCCGCTGCTGTCAAGCCAGGTCGAGATGAGCAGCATCATGGTCGAGGGACTGGATCTTAATCTGGTGCAGGCGGCCGATGGCAGCAACAACTGGAGCCTGCCCGGTGCCGCCCCGGTGCAGTCCGAAGGCAGCGGCGATGAAGGCGCAGACACTGATGGCAGTGCAGATCTTGCGCTGGATATCGAAAGCATTGCCGTCAGCAATGGCCGCATCAGCTATGCCGACCTCAAGGCCGGCACACGGGTGCGGCTGCAGGAGCTGGCGCTGACGTCTGGCCGTATCCGCCAGACCGAGTACTTCCCGATCGAGCTGAGTTTCAAGCTGGATCAGTCCGCAGGCGATGCCGCCCCGACACTGAGCGCCGACACCAGCCTCAAGGCCGAGGTTCAGGTCGACCTGCTGACGCAGCAGTATCGCCTGCGCGGGCTGGACAGCAGTGTGCAGCTGCGCCTGGCCGAGCTGGGTGACAAACCGGTGGATTTCAAACTCAGCGGCGATGTCGCCGCCGACCTGGTCGCACAGTTGGCCCGCATCGACAACCTGAACCTGAGCCTTGCCAGCCTCAAGGCCAGCGGTTCGCTGTCGCTGCAGGATTTTGCCGCGCCCGTGCTGGGTGGCGAGCTTAAACTGGCTGAATTCAATCCGCGCAGCCTGCTTGAACTGCTGGGTCAGCCGCTGCCTGCGATGCAGGACGACAAGGCGCTGACCAGGCTGTCGCTGAGCGCCGTGCTGGGTGGTTCGCCCAGCAATATCAGCCTCAAGCCGCTGAGCCTGACGCTGGATGACACCCACTTCAATGGCGCCCTGGCCTATGGGCTGGCCGATGGGGCCATCAGTCTGGATCTGAATGGCGATGCCTTCAATCTTGATAGCTACCTGCCGCCCCAGAGCGAGAGCGCCCAGGGTGCTCAGACGGCGTCGGCTGGCAAAGCCGCCAGCGGCGAGCGCTACTCCAAAGAAGAAGTGATTCCGGTTGAACCGCTGCGCTCGCTGTTGCTGGATGCCCAGTTCAAGCTGCAGGCGCTGCAGGTATCGGGCATGACACTGAGCGATGTTGATCTGGCGGTCAATGCCCGCAACGGCCTGATCAATGCGTCGCGTATCAATGCCAACCTCTTTGGCGGCACAGTGCGCAACAGCGCAGTGCTGGATGTACGGGGCACGCCGGTGAAGCTTAAATCGAGCAAAGCTGTCAGCGGCCTGCAGATAGGTGACCTGCTGCAGGCCCTCAAGCCTGAAGAAAAGCCCGCCATGACCGGCACCCTGAGCAGCCAGGCTGAAGTCAGTGCCCAGGGCCGTTCGGTGCATGCCATCGTCAACAGCCTCAACGGCACGGCCAAATTTAATGTGGCGGACGGTACCATCAGCGGTATCGACATGGCGCAGACCGTCTGTCAGGGCTTCAACAACCTGGCGAGTCTGGGCGTCAATGCCGAGCAGGTTGATGGCTCCACACCCTTTGCCAATCTGGGCGGCAATTTCATCATGCGCAATGGTGTGGTGAGCAATGAGGATTTGCAGGCATCGCTGGATGCTATCGGCCTCAAGGGCAGCGGTTCGGTGGATCTGCCCAGGGCGCTGATTGATTACCGCCTGGGCCTGACGATTCAGGAAGACCTGTTCAAGCAGAGCTGTTCGGTCAACAACAAGATCCAGGGTGTCGAGTGGCCGGTGAACTGCAAGGGTTCCTTCGATACGCCGCCGGCCAAGCTGTGCCGTCCGGATCTGAGTGTATTCGAGGACCTGCTCAAGGCACGTCTGAAACAGGATGTGCAGAAAAAAGTGGAAGAAAAGGTCAAGGAAGGCATTCAGGAAAAGCTGGGCGATGATGCCAAGCAGCTACTCAAGGGGCTCTTTGGTAACTGATGACGAGCGAGCAATTCAGCACGGCGGTCCTCGACTGGTTTGACCAGCACGGCCGCCATGATCTGCCCTGGCAGGCGGACAAAAGCAGCTACCACACCTGGATTTCGGAAATCATGCTGCAGCAGACGCAGGTTGCAACAGTGATTCCCTATTTCGAGCGCTTTATCGCCCGTTTCCCCGATGTCGAGACCCTGGCGGCGGCGGATCAGGACGAGGTGCTGCATCTCTGGACAGGCCTGGGCTATTACGCCCGGGCCCGTAACCTGCACAAGACCGCGGGTATAGTCGCCCGCGAGTTCGACGGCTGTTTCCCCCAGAGCGTCGAGGAGCTGGAGGCGCTGCCGGGTATCGGCCGTTCCACCGCCGGTGCCATACTGTCCATCTCGACCGGCAAGCGTGCCGCCATTCTGGATGGCAACGTCAAGCGGGTGCTGGCGCGCTTTTACGCCCTGGACGGCTGGACGGGCAGCACGGCGGTGATGCAGGAACTCTGGGCTTATGCCGAGCGCAATACGCCCTGGCAGCGCGGGGGTGACTATACCCAGGCCATGATGGACCTGGGCGCGACCCTGTGCCGCCGGGGCAAGCCCGAGTGCGGGCGCTGTCCGCTGCAGAGCGATTGTGCGGCCCATGCCCAGGGACGCACCGGCGAGCTGCCGATGCCAAGGCCGAAAAAGGTGCTGCCGGTGCGCCAGACGCTGATGCTGATGGTGCAGAACGAAGCCGGTGAAATTCTGCTGCAGCAGCGCCCGCCGAGCGGCCTCTGGGGTGGGCTCTGGAGCCTGCCCCAGGCGGCGGATCTGCGTGATGCCGAACGTGAAACCGGCCTTGCGCTGGACCTCGATAGCGCCCGGGTGCTGGCGCCGCTACGCCATACCTTCAGTCACTTTCATCTGGATATAACGCCGGTACTGGTGCGACCCAGTGACGCAGAGGCTGTCATGGAAGGGGCGCCGTTACTCTGGTATAACATACAGCGGCCCGCCAGTGTGGGCCTTGCCGCGCCGGTCAAACGGCTGCTGGCGGCCTGTCAGGCGAGTTAAGCCGACAGCCTGTGTGAGCCCCAGGGCTTCACATCTGGAGACACTGGCGTCCATGCTTTTGGATCAAAGAGCCTGCGGCGTCACGGACAACTCAGAGCCTGAGCCTGTGTGTCCGCAAGCTTAAAAAGTAATTTATTCGGAGACACCGATGACCCGTACCGTATTCTGCCGCAAGTACCAACAGGAGCTGGAAGGTCTAGCGCGTCCGCCCTATCCCGGCCCCAAGGGCATGGATATCTACGAGCACATTTCCCAGCAGGCATGGACCGAGTGGACCGCCCACCAGACGCTGCTGATCAACGAGAAGCACCTGAACATGATGGACCCCTCGACCCGCGAATTTTTGCAGAAGGAAATGGATAAATTCATGCGCGGCGATGATTACGCCCAGGCCGAAGGTTACGTACCGCCTAGCGACGCCTCCTGATCCCGTCGGGCACTTCTCCGGGCTTGTTGCAGGGCCGGCGGCGATACCCGCCGGGCGAATCTGCTTATACGGGCTTTGACCTGTACCGGAGCGAAGTGGTCAGCCTCGCCGCCATGATACCGGGCCCTTGGATTTTGGCCCGCTCACCATCAATTTTGCCTGGAACAGGAATGAACACGGCATGACTCTCATGTGGATACCCCTGCTGCCACTGTTGGGGGCGCTCGTCCCCATTCTGGCGTCGGGCCTGGGACGCACGGCCTGTGCCTGGGCCACGGCGGTACTGCCGGCACTGGCACTGCTGCTGACGCTAAGCCTGATTCCCCAGATAGAGGGCAGCAGTTCGATTCAGGCGCAGCTGGAGTGGCTGCCGGCGCTGGGGCTGAATATCAGCTTTCGCTTTGACGGCCTGGCGCTGCTGTTTTCCATTCTGATTCTGGGCATTGGCCTGCTGGTTATCCTCTACGCCCGCTATTACCTGTCGGCGCAGGATTCGCTGCCACGGCTGTACGCCTATCTGATGCTGTTCATGACGGCGATGCTGGGCATAGTGCTGTCGGGCAACCTGCTGCAGCTGTGGATGTTCTGGGAACTGACCAGCATCAGCTCCTTTCTGCTGATTGGCTACTGGTGGCACAAGAGCGAGGCCCGTCGCGGTGCCCGCATGGCGGTGACCGTCACCGGTGCCGGCGGCCTTGCGCTGCTGGGCGGTATTCTGCTGCTGGGCAAGATCACTGGCAGCTACGAGCTGGATGTGATTCTGGCCAGCGGTGATTTGATTCGTGCCCATGCCTGGTATCCGGTGACTCTGGTGCTGGTGCTGCTGGGTGTCTTTACCAAGTCGGCGCAGTTTCCGTTCCATTTCTGGCTGCCCCATGCCATGGCGGCGCCAACGCCTGTCAGCGCCTATCTGCACTCGGCTACCATGGTCAAGGCCGGGCTCTTTTTGCTGGCCAGGCTCTATCCAGCGCTCTCGGGCACCGATCTGTGGTTTGTTCTGGTCAGCCTGACCGGTCTTACAACGCTGTTGGTGGGCGCTTACTTCGCCCTGTTCAAACATGATCTCAAGGGCTTGCTGGCCTACTCCACGGTCAGTCATCTGGGTCTGATTACGCTGCTGTTTGGTCTTGGCACCAAGCTTGGCGCTGTGGCGGCGGTGTTCCATATCATCAACCACGCCACCTTCAAGGCCTCGCTGTTCATGGCCGCTGGCATCATTGATCACGAGTGTGGCACGCGGGACATGCGGCGCATCAACGGCATGTGGAAATACATGCCCTATACCGCGGCCCTGGCCATGGTGGCGGCTCTGGCGATGGCGGGTGTGCCGCTGATGAACGGGTTTTTGTCCAAGGAAATGTTCTTTGCCGAAACCCTGCAGCAGCACTTCCTGGGCTCACTTTCCTGGATTATTCCAGTGCTTGCGACCCTGGCAGGGATTTTCTCGGTGGCCTATTCGGTGCGCTTTATCCACGATGTCTTCTTCAATGGCGAGCCGATCAACCTGCCCCGCACACCCCATGAACCCCCGCGCTACATGAAAGTGCCGGTGGAAATTTTGGTGGCGCTCTGCCTGCTGGTGGGTATATTCCCGAGCCTGGTGGTCGGGCCGCTGCTGGCGCTGGCCTCCTCTGCTGTGCTGGGCGGCGAGTTGCCCGAATACAGTCTGGCGATCTGGCACGGCCTTAACATGCCGCTGATCATGAGCCTGGTGGCCATGTGCGGCGGTTTGCTGGTGTACTTCAACCGGCGCCATATCTATGCGTTTCAGAAGCAGTTCCCGGAGTTCAACGCCAATGAGGCCTTTGAACGCGTGGTTCGCCGCCTGATTGCGGCCGCGACCTGGCTGCTGGAGCGGCTCGATAACGGCTCGCTGCAGCGCTATCTGGTACTGATGCTGCTGTTGTGGGTCCTGCTGGTGGGGCAGTCGATGCTCGATCTGGTGAGCCTGGTCGGCGACCGGCCGCAGCTGCCGCTGGATGGGGTTGCCGTCGCCATGGCGCTGCTGCTGTGCATCGGTGCCGTTGCCACGGTGATCTATAACCGCAACCGGGTTGTGGCCTTGCTGATGCTGTCCGTTGTGGGTCTGGTGGTGTCGCTGGTGTTTGCGCGCTTTTCAGCGCCGGATCTGGCTCTGACGCAGCTGGTGGTAGAAGTGGTGACGCTGATCCTGCTGATGCTGGCGCTGTTTTTCCTGCCCCAGCGTACGCCGCGCGAATCACGCCCAAGCCATATACTGCGCGACCTGTCACTGTCGATTGTGATCGGTGGCCTTATGGGGTCGATCAGCTACGCCATGATGACACGCAGTTTTAACCCGATTTCCGACTTCTTCCTGCAGAACAGCAAGACCGGCGGCGGTGGCGACAATGTCGTCAATGTCATCCTGGTGGACTTCCGTGGCTTCGATACCCTGGGAGAAATCACCGTGCTGGGGATAGCGGCGCTGGGCATTTACAACCTGCTGGCAGGGCTGCGGCTGTTTATGCCTTCCGGGGATGCCGATGGCCGTAACTGGGCGCGGGATCGCCATCCGCTGGTGCTGGCGACCATTTCCCAGAGCGTGCTGCCGCTGGCGTTGCTGGTGTCGGCGTTCATTTTTCTGCGCGGCCACAATATGCCGGGCGGCGGCTTTATCGCCGGACTGGTGACGGCGGTGGCGTTGATTCTGCAGTACATGGCCCAGGGCGTGGACTGGATGAAAGCGCGGGTACGGGTGATCTATCCGCGCCTGATTGGCTGTGGCGTGCTGTTGTCGACCCTCACAGGGGCTGCCAGCTGGCTGTTTGGCCGGCCTTTCCTGACGTCCTGGTTCGGTCATTTCGAGCTGCCACTGGTGGGCGAATTCGAACTGGCCAGCGCCATGACCTTTGACCTGGGGGTTTACATGACGGTGGTGGGATCCACGCTGCTGATTCTTGCCAATCTCGGTCAGATGACCACCAGTGAAAGACCTGTGACCAAGGAGCAAGATTGATGGAAGCCCTGTATGCCGTCTGTGTCGGCGTTCTGACAGCCGCAGGTGTCTTCCTGCTGCTACGCGGGCGCACCTTTCCCGTGGTGGTGGGCCTGACCCTGCTGTCCTATGGTGTGAACCTGTTTCTGTTCTCCACCGGGCGCCTGAATGACAGTGCTGCCGCGGTGCTGGGGAGCGGCAGCGATCATGCCGATCCGTTGCCCCAGGCGCTGGTGCTGACCGCGATCGTGATTGGTTTTGCCATGACGGCCTTTGTCGTCATTCTGGCCATGCGTGCCCGGGGCGACCTGGGCAACGACCATGTGGACGGCCGCGTACCGGAACTGGTACTGGAATCAGAGGAGCGCAGCTGAGATGCAGCATCTGATTCTGTTACCGCTTATTCTGCCGCTGCTCGGCGGCTTGCTGATGTTGCTGCCACCCCTGACCGAGAGCCGCGTGCGCCAGCGCAACTTTGCCCTGGTGCTGTCGGCGGCCACCATGCTGACCAGTGTCCTGCTGGTGCAGCAGGCGCAGCAGGGGGTTATAGGGGTTTATGCGGTGGGAGACTGGGCCGCGCCCTTTGGCATAGTGATGGTGGCCGATCGCCTCAGTACTATGTTGCTGCTGCTGACCTCGGTGCTGGCCTTCTGTTCGCTGCTCTATACTTTCGGCCCCCGGGATGAAGAAGGCTCCTTTTTCCAGCCGCTGCTGCAGTTCCAGATTCTGGGTATCAACGGCGCCTTCCTGACCGGCGACCTGTTTAACCTGTTCGTATTCTTCGAAATTCTGCTTATCGCCTCCTACGGCCTGCTGATGTTTGGCGGTGGCAAGACGCGTACCCGCGCCGGCCTGCACTATGTGATTCTGAACCTGGCGGGCTCGGCCATCTTCCTGTTTGCGCTGGGTATTCTGTACGGCACCCTGGGTACGCTGAACATCGCTGATCTGGCGCAGAAGGTGCAGCAGCTGGATCCCGCTGAGACGCCCCTGGTACGCGCCGGCGGCCTGATGCTGCTGATCGTGTTTGGCCTCAAGGCCGCCATGCTGCCGTTGCAGTTCTGGCTGCCCGCGGCCTATGCGGCCTCGACACCGGCGGTGGCGGCGCTCTTTGCCATCATGACCAAGGTGGGCATCTACGCCATCCTGCGGGTGTTCACGGTGATTTTCGGTGACGCCGCCGGGCCCCTCAGTCATATCGCCGGCCCCTGGCTCTGGCCACTGGGCCTGATGACGATTCTGATCGGTGCCATAGGTGTATTGGCCTCGCAGGATCTGCGCCGGCTGGTTGCCAACCTGATCATTGTCTCGGTGGGCACATTGCTGGCGGTCATTGCGCTGCAGCGTGAAGATGCCACCGCAGCGGCACTCTATTATCTGCTGCACAGCACCCTGATCAGCGGCGGTCTTTTCCTGCTGGCCGACCTGATTGCGCGTCAGCGCGGCAAGGTGGGTGATCGGCTGGTGCCGGGGCGTGGCGTGGGCCAGGGTCGACTGCTGGGATCGCTGTTCTTTATCGGCGCCATTGCGGTGATTGGCATGCCGCCGCTGGCGGGCTTCGTCGGCAAGGTGCTGATGCTCAGTGCTGCCAGCAGCGTCGCTGAAATGAGCTGGCTCTGGCCGCTGGTGCTGGGCAGCAGTCTGGTGGCGCTGATAACCCTGTCCCGTGCCGGCAGTACCCTGTTCTGGAATCCGGCGGGCAAGCCTGTCGAGATTATGCGGGCCAATCCGGTGCAGCTGCTGGCGACGGTACTGCTGCTTTCCATGCCGTTGCTGTTGTCGGTCTTTGCCGGGCCTGTGACGCAAATGGTGGCCGCTACGGCGCAGCAGTTGCATGATGTTCAGGGCCAGATCGGCAGCGTTTTGCAGCCGGTGACTCACCTGGTGGAGGTCAAATAAGATGCGTACCTGGCTACCATTGCCCCATACCAGTTTGCTGCTGCTGCTGGTCTGGCTGTTGCTGAATCAGACGGTCGCGCCTGGCCATCTGCTATTGGGGTCCGCGCTGGCGGTGATGATTCCACTGCTGACGATGCATCTGCGCAATCCCCAGCCTACCATCCGTCACCCGTTCAAGGCGCTGATGTTTCTGTTTCGGGTGCTCAGGGACATTCTGGTGGCCAATATGGAAGTGGCGCGGCTGACGCTGCGGCCACAGCTGAGGCTGCGACCGGCCTTTGTTGTAGTGCCGCTGGATATTACCCGGGACTTCCCCATCACTGTGCTGGCCAGCGCTATTTCCCTGACGCCGGGTACTGTGAGCGCCGATGTGTCGGCGGATCGCAGCCGCTTGCTGCTGCACGTGCTGGATCTGGAAGACGAGGCGCAGTTGATCGCAACCATCAAGCACCGTTACGAGACACCGCTGCGGGAGATTTTCGAATGCTGAGCTGGGTCATACCCCTGGTGTTCGCCATGCTGTGCCTGGCGATGCTGATGAACCTGTGGAGCCTGCATACCCGTTCGGGTCTGCCGGACCGGGTGCTGGCGCTGGATACGCTGTACATCAACAGCAGCGCGCTGATCATTCTGTTCGGCCTCTGGAAGGCCACCGAGCTTTATTTTGAGGCCGCACTGCTGATTGCCCTGCTGGGTTTTGTCAGCACAGTGGCGGTGTGCAAATACATGCTGCGTGGCGACATTATCGAATAGGACGCTGGCATCGGCGCTGTGCCTGCGCCTTGCCAGGTCATGAATACTCAATAAGGAGGCAAACCTGTGCCATTCTGGTTTGAACTGATTGTCTCGTTGCTGCTGCTCGGTGGCGGCACCTTTATACTGCTGGGTTCGCTGGGGCTGGTGCGCATGCCGGACTTCTATACGCGCATGCACGCACCCACCAAGGCTACGACCCTGGGGATGTGGGGACTGCTGATCGGTGCCTTGCTGCTGTCATCCTGGAACAGCGGCGTGCTGAGCATGAATCAGCTGCTGATTGCCGTATTCCTGCTGCTGACCACGCCGGTCAGTACCCATATGCTGGCCAAAAGTGCGCTGCATCACCGTCTGGAATGGGAGGAGAATACCCAGGGTCAGGAGCATGCGAAGCGCTTTATGGATGATCACTGAGCAGTCGTTCACCCGGGGGTGTGGTGTTTTGATATTTATCGCAAAACCCATGAAATTTATGGAAATATAGCGTTGACAAGACGGCCGCCAAAGAGAATAATACGCGCCTCTTGAGTTGCCCGGATAGCTCAGTCGGTAGAGCAGAGGATTGAAAATCCTCGTGTCGGTGGTTCGATTCCGCCTCCGGGCACCAAGTAATACCTGGAAGCCTCGCTAGTCAATAGTGGGGCTTTTTTGTGTCTGGACGTTCAGTGGGTGAGGCTCCATCGAACCGAGGTTCGATTATTAGCCACATCCCTGTGGCTAACCCTTCGGGTCATCGTCGCTGCGCTCCGATATGTCAAATTGCTCCTGGCAATTTGGTCCGCCTCCGGGCACCAAGTAATGCTTAGAAGCCTCGCTAGTCATAGTGGGGCTTTTTTGTGTCTGATCGTTCAGTGGGTGAGGCTCCATCGAACCGAGGTTCGATGACTCGTATCGTCCCTGATACTCGCCCTGCGGGTCATCGTCGCTGCGCTCCGATATGTCAAATTGCTCCTGGCAATTTGGTCCGCCTCCGGGCACCAAGTGCTATCCAGGTAACGCTGATGGAAGCCTCGCTAGTCAATAGTGGGGCTTTTTTGTGTCTGATCGTTTTTAAGAGGTTAAAAGCAGGCGCAAGGGTCAAGGGGCGGAGCTGTCAGCCGTAAGCCGTAAGCCGTAAGCTTATAGCTGTCAGCTTACAGCCAAAAAGCAGGTTCAAGGTTCAAGGTGAAAGCAGCTGAAAGCTGCCGGTTTACCCATCACCAGGGTGCGTGGCGGGCAGGGTTTGCTCATACCTGTGTGCTCTTGCTTTAGTCGCCGGTGCCTTCGAACATGCGGGTCTTGGCGTTGGTCAGATGGGCGCGCATGGCGGTTTCGGCGCGCGGGCCGTCGCCGGCGACTATAGCCTCCAGAATCTCGTCGTGCTCGTTTTGTACCATCGTCAGGCGCTTTTCCGAGGCCTGCAGCGACAGGGTGCGGGTGATGTTCATGCCCTCTTTTATATTGTCCTGCAGCGACTTCAAAACGGTCGAGTAGTAGTTGTTATTGGCGGCATCGGCAATGGCAATATGAAACTCGAAGTCTTCATCGGTGGCCACGGCATGGCGCTTGCTGGCCTCGGTCATGGCCTGGGCAGCACGAACAATCCGGTCCAGCTGCTCTTTGGTGCGCCGCACGGCGGCAAGGCCGGCGGCACCGCTCTCAATGTTGGTTCTGAATTCAAAGCAGCGCTGAATATCCGAGATGCTGGATATTCTGGAAAATTGCAGCACTGTGCTGTCGGGGCGCTTTATCACGAAGCTGCCGGAGCCCCGTCTGGAGACCACCAGGTTGTCTTCCTTGAGCCGGGTTAAGGATTCTCTGATCACCGGGCGCGAAACATTGTAGATATCGCACAGCTGGGCTTCGGTCGGCAGCTTTTTATTGACGCTGTATTCGCCATTGATGATCGCGGTAAGGATCTTTTCATATACCAGCGATGACAGGGATTCCGGCGATTTGATTCTTTGGGTATTCATGATTTGGGCCAGATAAATTTTACAAATAGTATTTAGGCAGGTCAGTGTTGTCAACGCAGGTCCGCCCGGGCCTGGTCTGGCAAGGGGGAAAATGGGCGCTATTGCGTGTAAATTCAAGCTGTACAGATGTCAGACAGCAGGGGCCGCGGCGAGGTAGTTGCTGTCTGAACGATGCCTGTCTGTAGCACGTAACAGGCAGAAGGGGCCCTTTGATGATGCCAAGTATTTGTAAAAAGTTGTTTGATTTGTAAGTTTTCATCGTCTATATTGACTCTACTTTCAACAGATCAGCAACGGTAAGAGTCCAATGAGCGAAGAAAATAAGAGTCAGGCGTTGGATCCGCGGATCAAGCAGTTACTTATGCAGGTGTCCACAGCGACATTGCATACCGCCCTGTTCAAGCAGGGGCTGCGCAATACCTATATCCAGGGCGTGAGCCGGATAAATTCAAAAGATGTAAAGATGGTTGGCCAGGCATTTACCCTGCGCTATATCCCGGCGCGGGAAGATGTTGATTCCATAGAGGCGTTCAAAGATCCCAAACATCCCCAGCGTCTGGCGGTGGAAACAGTTCCGGCAGGTCATATTCTTGTGTCCGATTGTCGCCAGGATGCTTCGGCCGCAAGCGCAGGCAGCATTCTTCTGGCCCGTCTTGAGTATCGTGACTGTGCCGGTTTTGTTTCTGATGCCGGTATTCGCGATGCCATCGACGCTGCCCGCATGGATATGCCGGTTTTCTGTGCCAAGGCCAGTGCGCCGACCAATCTGACCAAACACCATGCCGTGGATATTCAGGTTCCCATCGGTTGTGGTGGTGTGATGGTCAACCCGGGCGATGTCCTGGTGGGAGATGGCGATGGCATTATCGTGATTCCGTTTGAACGCGCGGCCGTTATTGCGGAAGAAGCGATTCGGATGGAAAAATTCGAAGCCTATGTTATTGGCAAGGTCCGCAGCGGCAGTGCCGTTATCGGTCTTTATCCGCCAAGCGAAGCCGCGCTGGCTGAGTACACCAAATACACTGAAGCCTGATTTCCACGAAATCAGTTACTGCAATTTCCAAGAGTTCCCCCGGGAATAATAACCGCGAACGCGCGGGTATCGAAATCAGTCGTATTGAACACATACAACCATAAGAAAGTGGAGCTAAACATGTCTTTGACAAAATTCAAACGTAATCTGACCCTCGCCCTGGGCGCGCTTGTGCTGACATCCTCCGCCGTCGCGGCGGAATTTCCGTCCCGGGATATCCGCCTGATTGTGCCCTGGCCTGCAGGTGGCGGTGCCGATGCCATTTCACGCAAAATCAGCAATCTTGCCGAGCAGAACATGCCGGTGTCGGTTTATGTCGAGAATATTGGCGGCGCTGTAACGGCCACGGGCCTGATGCAGATGACAAAGGCGCGTCCGGATGGCCATACCCTGGGTGTGCTGACCTATGACAGCGTTATTACCTTGCCGCGGGGCAACATGGTGCCGGGTTATTCACTGGAAAATATGGCGCCTATTGCCCGTATTACCCGTGAAGCCGATGCCATTGTGGTTTCCAAAAAATCGGGCTACAGCAGCTTTGAGGAACTGATCGCAGCGGCTAAGGCGAATCCCAATACGGTGCGCATTGGCGTGGCACCTGAAGGCTCAGGTCCTTTCCTGGCGGTGCGCCGTCTGGAGGAAAAAACCGGGGTAGACTTCAATGTCATCACCTATCCGGGTTCATCCACGGCTGAAGCCGAGGCCTTGCTGTCGGGCGAACTGGATGGAGCCATCTCCAGTCTGGGCGACTTCAGCGGCATTCTGGAATCCGGCGATGCCATTGGCCTGGTGGAGCTGTCATCGGAACAGAACCCGTCCTACAAGAGCGTGCCGCCAATCAGCACGCTGGGATACACGCTTGAAACCGGCAGCTTCATCATTCTGGCGGCGCCCAAGAACACGCCGGCAGATGCCCTTGCGGTAATCGAATCCGCCTATCAGAAAGCCTTCGAAAGCGAAGAGTTCCAGACCTGGGTCACCAGCATCGGTGTGACTCCAAGCTGGCTTGGCGCTGCAGAGGTGCAGGGCTGGATGGGTGAGCTGCAAACAGAAACCTTCAAAGTCATGGATGAGCTTTCTCTGTAAATCGTCAGCGAGAATGCCTCCGGTAACCGGGGGCATTTTCGAGGTATAAGGCCATGCTTCGGAAAAAAGAAAGTAGCGGAAAAATACTTTTCCATGTGTTTGTTCTAGTGGTTTCGTGCGGTTATCTGCTGTCAGCATTTTCCCTGGGAATGCCGGTGGTTGAAAGCCAGCTAAAGCCCTCCTTCTTCCCCATGTTGATCGGTTTCCTGTCTGTCATATTCAGTGCGATTCTTTTTTTAAGAGAAATTCGCACAGACAAAGCTTCTTTTATCGGAGAAGCCCGGGAAGCGGATCAAGCTAGCGACAGTGACTCTGAAAAAACAAGCGATCGTTCTGCCTATCTTATTATTGCGGCGACGGCGGTTTATATATTCGCTTTTTCGCAGATAGGCTATCTGCTTGCGTCAGCGCTCTATGTTTTCGCCGTCATGGTTATTTTCTCGAACCGGGAAAAAATCTGGCAGAAACTGGCCATTGCAATCGTTACAGTCGGGATCGGATATCTGGTGTTTGAACAGATGTTTGGTGTTCGGCTCCCGGCCCTGTGGGAGTAGTCCATGGAATTCATTGAACTTGTTATTGGCAGTTTCGCCAAGCTGTTAGATCCTGCCACTCTGGCCTATGTGGTGGCCGGATTTCTGATCGGTACTGTGTTCTCCGCGATTCCGGGCCTGACCGCAACGCTGGCACTGGCGCTGCTGTTGCCCCTGACCTACAGCCTGGATGTCACTACCGCACTCATGGCCTGTGCCAGTATCTACATGGCCGGCATGTGCGGCGGCAGCATTACCGCGACCACCATTAATATTCCGGGTGCGCCTTCCTCCATGATGACGGCGCTGGATGGCTACCCCATGCAGCAGCGCGGCGAAGGTGCCCTGGCGCTGGGGCACGCGTCCTTCGGTTCCATGGTGGGGGGTGGCCTGGGGGCGCTGTTGCTGATACTGCTGGCACCCTTAATCGCCGAACTGTCGTTGCTGGTCAAGACGACCGGCAAGTTCTCCCTGATCGCCTTCGCCATGATCGTGATCGTTATTGCCCAGCGCGGCAAGATGATCAAGGCGGCCATGGCGGCCTGTATCGGGCTTATGCTGGCAACGGTTGGGCTGGATGCCATGGTGCCGGTGACACGCTTTACCTTCGGGCTGAGCGACCTGACGGCGGGTCTGGATCTGATGCCGGTGATTATCGGTACCTTTGCCATCAGCGAGATACTGATTCAGGCAGGCGCAATGTCGGACTCCGGCAAGGTGGCCAGTGCCCTCAGCAAGGTCAAGGCCATAAGGCGACGTGACTTTCTGCCGTCCTTTGCGTCTATCCGCAAGATTGGTCTGGGCTGTTACCTCAAGTCGAGCCTGATCGGTTACTTTGTGGGCACCTTGCCAGGAGCCGGTGGTTCCATGGGCAGCTTCCTGGCCTATGTCGAAACGGTGCGTACCTCCAAGGACCCGAAAAGCTTTGGCAAGGGTAACCCCCAGGGGATAGCCGCGTCGGAAAGCGCCAACAACGCCGTCTGTGGTGGCGCCCTGGTACCCATGCTGACCTTCGGCATCCCCGGTGATCCGGTGACCGCCATTATGCTGGGCGTGCTGGTGATCAACGGCATTCAGCCGGGGCCACAACTGATGGCGGAGCAGGCCGGGCTGATCGCGCCCATGCTGGCATCCCTGCTGTTCAGTGCGGTGATACTGATTCCGTTGACACTCTTCCTGCTGGGGCCTTACTTCATCCGCATCGTATCCATTCGCAAGGATGCGCTCTACGGCGCCATTGCCCTGCTGGCGGTGGTTGGCAGCTATGTGGCCACTTACTCCATGTTCCAGATGATCATGACACTGGTGATGGGTGTGCTGGCGTATTACCTGCGCAAGCATGACTTCCCGGTGATCACCTTGCTGCTCGGCTTTATTCTGGGCCCGAATCTGGAAGAGTTCCTGCGTCGCTCATTGGCACTGTCCAACGGCAATCCCATGACCTTCTTTACCAACCTGGACAGCCTCTTCTTTGTCCTGCTGACGGCGGTCTTTGTGTACTTCCTGGTGATCCGCAAACCGCTGAAAAATCCGGTTGCGGCCGCCTCAGCCACCTAACCCGTCTAGCGACTGGCTGCGTCAACCTGAGGGGTTGATGCAGCCCGCGCTGAATTTATTCCTCATTCAAGGAGCAGTAACGATGCAACTCAAAGGACAGCTTTTGATCGGCCAGAATGGCGTGAACGGCAAGGGCGCCGCCATTCAGGCGATTGACCCGTCCACGGGCGAGCGGCTTGAACCTGTTTACCTGGGCGGCGGTGCGGCCGAGGTTGAACAGGCCTGCGCGCTGGCCGAAACGGCCTGCGTGGCCTACGGCGAGACGCCGCTTGAGCTGCGGGCGGCATTTCTTGAAACCATCGCCAGTGAAATTGAAGCCCTGGGTGATGCGCTGATTGTACGCGCCATGCAGGAATCCGGCCTGCCGCGGGCCCGGCTGGAAGGTGAACGTGGCCGTACCTGTGGTCAGCTGCGCCTGTTTGCATCGGTAGTACGCGCCGGCGAGTGGCAGGATCTGCGCATTGATCCGGCGCAGCCGGAACGCCAGCCACTGCCGCGTGCTGACCTGCGTCAGCGCCATATCTCCCTCGGGCCTGTGGTGGTGTTCGGTGCCAGCAACTTCCCGCTGGCATTCAGTGTGGCCGGGGGTGATACCGCCTCGGCACTGGCCGCGGGTTGCCCCGTGATCGTCAAGGCGCACTCGGCGCACCCTGGAACCTCGGAGCTGGTGGGTCTTGCGGTGCAGGCGGCGGTAGCCAAGTGTGCTCTGCCCGAAGGGGTGTTCTCGCTGCTGTTCGGCTCTGGCCGTGAAGTCGGTCAGGCACTGGTGGCCGATTCCCGTGTGCAGGCGGTGGGTTTCACAGGTTCGCGCAGCGGTGGTACTGCACTGATGGCGACCGCCCAGGCACGTCCGCAGCCGATTCCGGTCTATGCCGAAATGAGCAGCATTAACCCGGTATTCCTGTTGCCCCAGGCGCTGCAGTCCCGCGGCACCGAACTCGCCCAGGGTTTTGTGGCCTCCCTCGCCATGGGAGCCGGTCAGTTCTGCACCAGCCCGGGGCTGGTGATTGCCCAGGCGGGTGCGGCACTGAATACTTTCCTCGATGTGGTTGCAGAGGCTGCGCAGGCCGCGCCGGCCCAGACCATGCTGACGCCGGGCATTCACGGGGCTTTCAACGATGGCGTTGGCGTATTGGCTCAGCACAACAGCGTGCGTACTCTGGCCCGTGGCCAGGCGGGCGCCGGGCCTTATCAGTGTCAGGCCGGTGTTTTTGTCGCCAAGGCGGCAGATTTCCTGGCCGACGAAGCGCTGCAAGCTGAAGTCTTCGGTTCCTGCTCGCTGGTCATTGAGTGTGCTGACGAGGCCGAGATCAGGCAGGTGGCAGCGCATCTTGAAGGGCAGCTCACCGCTACCCTGCAGATGGATGCCGATGATACGGCCCAGGCGCAGGCCTTGCTGCCAATTCTGGAGCGCCGCGCCGGACGCGTACTGGTCAATGGCTGGCCGACCGGTGTCGAGGTGTGCCACGCCATGGTTCACGGCGGACCTTTCCCCGCCACCGCCGATGCACGCAGCACTTCAGTCGGCAGCGCCGCAATCCATCGCTTCCTGCGCCCGGTGTGCTATCAGAACCTGTCCCAGGCGCTATTGCCGGCGGCACTGCGCGATGACAATCTCGAAGGCCGCTCCCGCTTGCTGGATGGTAAAAGGGTGCTTTAACAGCTTCCTTTAATACCCTTTTAACGCTCTGATCGTTATGCCTGCGCCAGACTCTGCTTGAGTCTGGCGTTATTCGTTATTAGTCATTGGTCATTGGTCATTCGTGGTTAGATCACGATTCACGATTCACGACTTACGACTTACGACTTACGACTTACGACTTACGACTTACGACTTACGATTTACGATTTACGATTTACCAATCACCAATCACCAATCAGCAATCAGCAATCATCTCGCGTTTTTAGCTCCGAATGTGACACTAACCCCGAGTTTTAATTGACGCTGATGCTCGATGCTGTATTTTTGCGCGGGTATCCTTGGGCGTCTGCCCCGAATCCAAAATGGATAAATGGATTTACTTGCCCTGGAGGGGCCTTTCCTGATGAATATCAAGCACAGCCTGTTATCCCTGGTGCTCGCCGGTACCGCCCTGAGCATGTCTGCGGCCACTCTGGCAGAAACCAAGCCTGTGGGCTCAGGCCCGAATCCCTATGTAAACTGCGGCATAGGTGCGGCCCTGTTCCCGGCGACGCACTGGGCGGCTGTTACGTCCAATATCATCTGGGATCTGGGTACCACGGCGGTTACCTCTGCGACCTCGAGCCCGGAGACCTGCAACAAGCGTAACGTTCAAGTCGCGCAATTCATTCTGGATACCTATGACAACCTTGCCGAAGAAACCGCGCAGGGCCAGGGTGAACACCTGAGCGCCATGCTCGAGATCATGGCTTGCCAGCAAAGTGCTCAGCCTTCTGTGATCAGTGCAGTGCGCGGCCAGATGGGGCAGCAGATCGGCGTTGCCGGTTATGCAGAGCAGACTAAAATCGAAAAAGCCGCCATCTACTACGATCTGGTGAATACAGCCGCCGCCAACTGCGCTGCCTGATCCTGCCCTGCAGGCTGCCAAGCGTGCCGGCATCCACTGCCGGTACGCTTAAGCTCTTGTGAACCCGGATTCCCATGCCGATACCTTCGCTCAAGCTGCTCTGTGCCCTGGCAGCAGCGCTGCTGTTGCTGTTCGTCGCAGAGGCTCGCGCCACAGTGCCGGCTACAACGCAAAGTCCCTGGTTGCAGTCAACCTGGCTCAAGCTGCTGCACTACGCGCCGGATTCCAGTTCCCCCAGTGGCTATCGCAGCGCCATTCATAACGATGCGTTTTTCCTGAGTCCGAGCGGCGCCACGGATCCGCAGGCAGAGTTTGAGGCGACGTTACAGGCATTTGTGCAAACGCCCGGCACTGATGTCGATGAGCATGCCCAGTGCCTGTTTCCGGCGCGCTTTATCTGGATCCGCCAGAGGACAGAACCGAGTGCGTTTGCGGCGCTGGAGTGTGCGGCTTTCAATGCCTGGAACCGCGGCAACCGCATCGATTCCATCAGCCTGGTATACGCCAGCGGTTATCTGGGTAATCCGGCCTCCTTCTATGGCCATACCCTGCTCAAGTTCAATTCCGCCAGCGACAGCGGGCAGTCACAGTTGCTGGACAACAGCCTCAATTACGGCGCTGTGGTGCCGCCGAACGAAAACCCGCTACGTTATATGTACAAAGGCGTTTTCGGCGGTTATATAGGTGGTTTCAGCGAAGTTGAATACTATTTCCACAGCGGCGTTTACGGCGAAGTGGAGTTGCGCGACCTGTGGGAATACGAGCTGAATCTCAGCCGCGAGCAGGTTGATTTTGTCGTCGCCCATGGCTGGGAAGTCTTGCGACGTGAATATACCTATTACTTTTTTCGCAAGAACTGCGCCTATCGCGTGGCCGAACTGCTGGAGATTATCGACGGGTTGAACATTATTCCCGACGTCCGTTTTGCCACCATCCCCCAGGCGGTAATACAGAAGATGGCGCGCGGCACCCTGCAGGGGCAGCCGCTGATCCGCTCTGTGCGTTACCACCCGTCCCGCCAGACCCGCCTTTACAAGCGTTTCTTTGCCCTTGAGGCCGATGAGCGTGCCGCAGTGGGCACTGCGGCGGAACAGCCAGAAGGGTTACAAGCTGTGCTGGATGGTGCATCTGGGCTGGCGGCACGCCAGCGCATTCTCGACACCCTGCTGGACTATTACCAGTATGTTCGCGACCCCGATGAAGGCGTGGCCGATAGCAACAACAGCCATTACCAGCAGGTGCTGCAGGCCCGCTTCAGCTTGCCGCCGGGGGCGACAGCGTTGCCGCAAAGCCACCAGCCTGCGCCGCACCAGGGGCGCAATCCGAGTCTGCTGCGCCTGGGTGTGCTGCATAACAGCAGGCGGGGCAATGGTCTGCTGCTGAGTCTGCGCCCGGCCTATTATGATGTGCTGGATTCGGGCAATGGCCATATCAAGAACTCGGTGCTGTCGATGGGCGAGATCAGCGCCGTGCATGTCGATGGCCAGACCGAACTGCGCGCCATCAATTTGGTGAACCTCGAGAGCCTGAACGATTCCGCCACCGGCCTGCCGGGCGACAAGGGCCGTTACTGGAAGCTCAAGCTGGGGGCTGAGGCAGACAATTTGGCCTGCAGCCGCTGTCTGGTGGTGCAGGCGGAAGGCGCGATCGGTACCGCGAGGCGTATCAATCGCAACCTGCTGCTGGGGCTGAGCGTGGGCGGCGTGGCGCAGGAAAACTATCAGCACAGCGGTCATCTAGCGGTAAAAGCGGCTTTTTTCGCCAATATGACCCTGGGTTCAAGCTACAGCGGGCGCCTGCAACTGGAGCAGCGCCAGGCGCTGGACGGGGCCCAGCGCTTGCGCTCCGGTGTGACGCTGGAGCTTAGAAAGGCGCTGGATACCAATATTGACCTGCGCCTGCAGTATCGCCGGGACAGCGCCGAGGAGACGATGCTGTCGCTGGGCTACTATTTCTGACGGTACGGTGCTTAGTGTGTCGTTTTTCAGCAATATCAGGCCGCTGTCAGTTGTGGCAGTCTGATTGAGGGGCGGGTACTTAACTGCGATAATTCCGACCCCTATACCCTTATCTCCCGACCGCAGCAGTGGTCACAATGGAAACCAGACACATGCGCACTCCGGTCAAGCTGCTGAGTATTTTCGTCGCCTTTGCCTGTCTGCTGCTGGCAATCAACTTTGGTCTGCGCTCGTCCATGGGCTTTTTCATGGCGCCCATTTCTGAAACCTTTGGCTATGGCCGCGAGATTTTCGCCTTTTCACTGGCATTGCAGAACCTGTGCTGGGGGCTTTTCCAGCCATTCGCCGGCGCCGTGGCGGATCGATTTGGCACCGCCCGCACCCTGATCGGCGGCGCCATTGTGTATGCGCTGGGGCTTTATATCACTTCGACCGCCGACAGTATCTGGGCGCTGCACAGCGGTGCCGGCATTCTGGTGGGCATGGGCATCGCCGGCACGGGTTTTGGTGTGGTGTTGCCGGCGCTGGCCAGAATGGTGGCGCCCGAGAAGCGTGCCTTTGCACTGGGCCTGGGTACTGCGGCGGGGTCCGCCGGGCAGTTGCTGGTGATACCGGTGGCCCAGAGCTTTATTACCAGCTACGGCTGGCAAACGGCGCTGCTGCTGCTGGCGGGCGGCGCGCTCAGCATGCTGATGCTGGCCACGCCTTTTCGCGGTGATAGCGCCAAGGCCCGTTCCGGCGACGAGACTGAACCCGAGCAGACGCTGCCCGCGGCCTTGAAGGAAGCCACCGGTCATGTGCATTACTGGCTGCTGATTGCGGGATTTTTCGTCTGCGGTTTTCAGCTGGCCTTTATTACCGTACATATGCCGGCCTTTCTTACGGACAGTGGTTTTGAGCCCCAGGTGGCTGTAATCAGCCTGTCGCTGATCGGACTCTTCAATATCTTTGGCTGTCTGCTGTTTGGTTCCTGGTCGGGCAAGTACTCGAAAAAGAACCTGCTGGGCATTATCTATGCGCTGCGCGCGCTGGTGATAGCCCTGTTCATGCTGCTGCCTATCAGTACCACCACTGTGTACCTGTTCTCTATCGCCACCGGTTTTCTGTGGCTGGCGACGGTTCCTGCGACCTCGGGTCTGGTGGCGCAGATGTTCGGGCTGCGCCATATGGGCACGCTCTACGGCATCGTCTTCCTGAATCATCAGCTGGGGTCCTTCCTCGGTGTCTGGCTGGGCGGCTACCTGTACGATGCCACCGGCACCTACAACATCGTCTGGTGGTCCGCCGCCGCTATTGCCCTGATCACCGCCGTGATTCATATCTTTATTGATGAGCGCCCGGTTGCGCGCCTGCGTAACCAGCCTATTGCTGCCTGAGTCGTAATTGGTAATTGGTACACAGGCAGCTTTAAGCTTACGGCTGAAAGCTCTAAGCATCTCTGGAATGAGCCTCGGGCGAATTCCGGGGCCTATGGGTTTCGCTACCCAGAATCCGTTGCTAGGCTGAAGCTTTCAGCTGCCAGCAACGGAGTGGCCTCTCAAGATGAAGGACCTGGACCAACACAAGAAAATCGCTGTGCTTGTTGATGCCGATAATGCACAGCGCTCCAAGACCAAACATATCCTCGACGAGCTGTCCGGGCACGGCCATATAGTGGTCAAGCGTGCCTACGGCGACTGGTCCTCCGAAAACCTCAAGAACTGGCGTACAACGTTGAATGAGCTGGCTATACAGCCCTGCCAGCAGTTCGCCTATACCACCGGCAAGAACTCCACCGACGGCGCCATGATTATTGACGCCATGGATCTGCTCTACTCCAAGCGTTTTGATGCCTTTGCCATCGTCAGCAGTGACAGTGACTTCACCAGCCTGGCATCCCGTCTCAAGCAGTCGGAAATCTATGTTTTCGGCTTTGGCGAGAAGAAGACCCCTATCTCGTTTCGCAATGCCTGTGATGACTTTATCTTCACCGAGATCCTTGGTGATGTACCGGCTGAAACCCTGCCGGGCAACCCGGATATGGCGCAGATCAAGCGGTTGCTGATCAAGGCCTGGCGTGAACATTCGGATGACGAAGGCTGGATGAACATGGGCCACGCCGGCAGCCTGCTGAAGCGTCAGCGGCCTGATTTTGACCCCCGCACCTTCGGCGCGGCCAGCTTCAAGGAGTTCCTGCAATTGTTCGCGCCTGACATTACGGTGGAGCAAAAGCAGCGCGGCAATGGTCGGCCCTATATGTACCAGGTTGTTGTATAGGACGCTGTGGGTAACTTTTTATGCACAGCGTAACCACCTCGGCCAACGTTATTTTCGGTCTGTGCGTAACTTGGTTGTGTATAAGGTTCCCGGCGAAGGCTCAAAAATCTGTGCACAAAATACAGGCATAAGTCTGTGTATAAGCTCCGCACAAGCTCATCACAGTTGATTCTACCCCCCGACACTGCCGGCTCTGCAAAAGCTGATCAGAGATTAATCCACAACGGGAAAAACATGCCTGTGCAAAACTTTGCACGCAGGACGCTGCCGTTGTTTGCACAGGTTATGCACAGGATGGCGTTTGTCTTTCGTCTTTCGTCTTTCGTCTTTCGTCTTTCGTAATTGGTAATTGGTCATTAGTAATTAGTCATTGGTACAAGGCAGCAGATAGCCAGCGAATTACGAATTACGAATCACCAATCACCAACAGAGCCTAGACTGAAGGCTCCGAATAGCCGAGGAGTCAGCCGATGGCGAGGTTACGCAGGCCCGGGCCGAGCCGCCTTGCTGCGGCTGTGTGGATACTCTTGTTAGCGCTGTTGGCAGCGGGCTTTCTGACCGGCTGTGATGACAAGCCAGCGCAGCGCTCCAGGCCTCAGACCTCGGTGGTACTGGCGCAAAATCAGGCCCAGGCCGCGGCTGACAGTCGGGCTCTGGGGGTGGCGCAGGAGTTGACGGCGAGCCGGCCCTGGCGCATCAGTTTTCTGATGAAGAACTTTGCCTGGGCCAATCCCTACTGGCGCCGTACTCAGGAAGGTGCCGAAACGGCGCGCCAGAGTTTCGGTGTTTTCCTGCGCGTGCAGGGAGTGCAGGAATATGCCGTGGAGCGTCAGATTCGCAGTCTGGATGCGCTGATTCGGGAAGACCGCAGCGACGGCATCATCATTGCGCCGGTGGATACCAACCGGCTGTCGCCGGTGGTGGAAAAGGCCGTTCGTGCCGGTATACCCGTGATCGTTTACGACACACCACTCAATGCCGAGGGGGTTCTGACCTATGTCGGCTCCGATAATTTCCGGGCCGGCACCCTGCTGGGGCGCTGGGTGGTGGAGCAGCTCGGCGGCGCTGGCAATGTACTGATCATGGAGGGCCTGCCGGGGCATCAGAACTCCCTCGATAGGCGCAACGGCATGCTTGAGGGCCTGCGCGAGGGGGATATCAATGTGCTGGGGCTGAGTTCCGGGCGCTGGCAGCGCGCTGATGCGCAGCAGGTCGCGGCGAACTGGCTCGCACGGCTCGATGATATTGATGCCATCATGGCGGTGGATGATGTGATGGCACTGGGGATCGCCGATGCGCTGGAGGGGGCCAATAGGCGCAATGTGCTGGTCACCGGCTTTGATGCCAATACCGATGCGCTGCTGGCCATCCGCCAGGGGCGTCTGCATGCCACCATGGATCAGGTGCCAAAACTCCAGGCCCGCCGTGCCGTGCAGTTGATGGTACGCCACCTGGAAACCGGTGAGCCCTTTCCGGCGACGCTGCTGTGGAGCAACCTGCGGCTGGTGACCGCTGAAAACGTAACGGACTTCCTGCAATGAGCCGGGTCAGCAAAGGACGCAGGCTGCTGCGCAGCCCAGCCAGATTGCTGGGGCCCGAAGGCTCGCTAAGCCGGCGTCTGCACCAGCGTGTACTGTTGCTGGGCATTATCGCCATTATTGGTTTCGTCTTTGTGATAGTGACCGGGCTGCTGGGGGCGCAGAACCGGCAGGAGCGACAGTTTCACGAAGCCGGGCTCCAGGCCACCCGCGCCTTTGATTCCTACCTGCTGGATGTCAGAAGCGATCTGATCGCAACCGCTGCGGCGCTTGGGCCTTCCGCAGACCAGAGCGATCTGTTGCGGCAGCTGATTGCACGTCGGCCGACCCTGTTCGAGCTGCAGCTGATAGACGCCGACGGGCGGATTCTGATTCAGCGCAATCGTGTCGGCAGGCCCTACCAGATAGAGGTGAGCGAGCAACCCTGGTTCAGTGCCGTGCGTGCCGGCTACAGCTATCTGGGGGCGGTGGACTTCGGTGAATTCAGCGTGCCTACGGTGACCCTAGCGGCGCCTGTCACCGATGAGCTGGGCGTCTTCGCCGCTTCTCTGGTGGCACGGTTCGACCTGACCACGCTATGGAATATTGCCATCAGTCTGCCGGTGGCCGAGTCGGGCTACGTATACATCAGCGATCAGCAGGGTCAGCTGGTGGCCCATCGCAACCTGCGCCTGCTGTATAGCGATGCAACCCTGCAAAGCCTTATTGGCCGCAGCCCCCAGGCCATCGCCGACGGTAACCTGCATATCTATCCGGCGCTGGATGGGCGCTGGGTGCTGGGCTTTGGCATGGCGTTCGAACTGGCACCCTGGTTTGCCATCGTTGAACAGCCGCTGTTTGAAGCTCTGGGGCCCTCGGTGATGCTGGCGCTTGGGATGCTGCTGGCGCTGGTGCTGGCCGCATGGCTGGTGCGCAGTATCCTGCGCTTTACCCGCGTACAGATTCTGCGCCCGCTGGCACTGTTGCGCGGCGGCGTCGAGCGGTTGCAGCAGGGCGATCTGCAGGCCCGTACCCGGGTGCCTGCTGGCCACGGCGAGCTGAGTCAGCTGGGGGATGCCTTTGATCAGATGACCGAGCAGTTGCAGGCGCGCGAGCAGCAGTTGCGCCAGTCTCTGGCCGATACCACCGAGCTGAAAAACCTGCTCGACAATGTGTTTGCCTCCATTGTCAGCGGTGTCATGACCACCGACCTGCAGGGGCGCATTACCCTGTGCAACCTGGCGGCGCTGCGCATACTGGATTATCCCCACAGCAAGATGCTGGTCGGCCAGACCGTGGCCAGCCTCAGGCCGCCGCTGAACGCGCTCTTGTTGCCCCATGTTCAGTCGGTGTGCCGAGCCCATGAGCCGCTGATCGGGCTGGAGGTCAGCCCGGTGCTAGAGGAGCGCGGCAAGGTACATTTGCGTTGCAATCTTTCGGTGCTGCGCGGCGCTGAACAGGTGCTGGGTATCGCCATAGTGATAGACGATGTCACGACGCTGAAACAGATGGAGGCCCAGCGCAGGTTGCTGGAGCACATGGTGTCGCCGGCCATTCTGAGCCAGATTGATCCCGACCGGCTGCAGCTTGGCGGCCAGAGACGCGAGATTACCGCGCTCTTTGCCGATATCCACGGCTTTACCCGCATCAGCGAACAGCTGACGCCGGAAAAGCTGGTGGGCCTGTTGAACCGCTATCTGGGGGCCATGGCCGATGCGGTGCTGGCGCAAGAGGGCACCATCGACAAGTTCCTCGGCGATGCCATCATGGCCTGGTTTAACGCACCCTTGCCCCAGGTCGATCATGCCCTGCGGGCGGTGCGCACGGCGCTGCAAATCCGCAGCGCCATCGAGCAGCTGCACGAGGAATTGCCAGCTGCGCTGCGGCTTTCATTCGGAGTGGGCATTCACACCGGCGAGGCGGTGCTCGGGCTTGTCGGCACCCAGGCGCGCATCGAATACACCGCCATCGGTGACGATGTGAACACAGCCAAACGCATTCAGGAGCACAGTGGCATTAATCAGATTCTGATCAGCGCCCAGATCTACCAGGCGGTGCAGGATGATGTTGAAGTGCGGCCGCTGCAGCGCATTAAGGTCAAGGGCAAGCAGAAGCCGCTGGAAGTGTATGAGGTGATTGGGCTTAAAAAGCAGGTTCAAGGGGCAAGGTAAAAGAGCGCGCCCGTTCGTCGCGGGGCGCGACTTCTACGGTGATTGGGTCGTTATTGGTAATTGGTAATTGGTAATTGGTCATTCGTAAGCCGTAAGCCGTAAGCTTAAAGCTGATAGCTCTACCTGTCACGGGGTGTGACTGGTTACTCGCAAGTTGCAGCGCGGCACTGTGGCCGCTCTTGCCAAATTACAAATAACGAATCACCGGTCGTAATTGGTTATTCGTGAGCCGTAAGCTTAACGCTGACAGCTCCAAGCTGATAGCTTCACTACCAGCTCCTGCCAATTACAAGTCACCAATCACGAATCACCATGTGCTTTCTTCCTTTCACCTGTTTCTGCGCTTTAACCTTTCACCTGCTGTTCTAAACCGTTTCGGTGCCGAAGTGTTTGCCCAGCAGGGCGTGGTAGAAGTCGCGATCGCGCAGGACGCCGACCAGGCCGCTGGCCTCGCGCAGCAGTACCGGCAGGCCGGTCTGGTAGCGGATTTCCAGTGCCTGGCGCATGGAAATATCCGGGCTGGCGACGACCAGGGTGCCTTCGTTGAGGTCGGTGAGGTTGCTGGTGGTCTCCCACTGATGCAGCTGCAGCGCTGTTTCCTGGCGGCTGGCGGACAGCAGTTGTCCCTGGGCATCCATCTTGAACCAGCTGTTTTCCTCGCGGTTAAGCACCAGCATTTCGTCGAGCCGTTCCAGCTGATCCAGCCCGGTCATGAGTGAACGGCCCTTGAGCACGTTCAGCGGGTTGGTATGGGCGACGAAGTTGCGCACGTATTCATTGCAGGGGTTAAGGACTATATCCTCGGGCCGGCCGTGCTGAATGATGCGGGCCGATTCCATGATGGCGATATGGGTGCCGATCTTCAGGGCTTCATCCAGATCGTGGCTCACAAAGATGATGGTCTTGTTGAGCTTGCGCTGCAGCTCGAGCAACTCATCCTGCAGCTGGTTGCGGATCAGCGGATCCAGCGCCGAGAAGGGCTCGTCCATCAGCAGTATATCGCTGTCCATGGCGAAGGCGCGGGCCAGGCCAACACGCTGCTGCATACCGCCCGAGAGCTCGTGGGGCAGCTTGTTGGCCCATTCATCGAGGCCCACCATTTCGAGCTTTTCCATCGCCTGGCGCCGGCGTTCGACCTTGCCGATGCCCTGCATTTCGAGGCCGAAAGCGACGTTGTCCAGCACGCTGAGCCAGGGCATAAGGGCGAATTTTTGGAACACCATTGAGACACGCTTGCTGCGCATGTGGCGCAGGGTTTTGGCGTCGCAGTCGGCCATATTGACCATCTCGTCGCCATCCTGCACCCGCAGCTCGCCACGGCTAATGGGGTTGAGCCCGTTCACGGCGCGCAGCAGGCTGGACTTGCCGGAGCCCGACAACCCCATCAGGACGCAGATTTCGCCGCGCTGCACTTCTATGCTGGCGTCCTGCACGCCGACGACCTGGCCGGTGGCTTCAATGATTTCCTGGCGGGTTTTACCCTGCGCCAGCAACTCCAGTGCAGGCTGTACCTTCTTGCCAAACACCACATCGAGATTCTTGATACTGACGGCAACGGACATGATCAAGCCTCCTCTTTGGCGTTGGGTGCCTTGCAAATACGATCCAGGATAATGGCGACCAGCACTATGGCCAGACCCGCTTCAAAGCCCTGGGAAATGTTCACGGTGTTGAGTGCGCGTACCACCGGCTTGCCAAGGCCATCGGCCCCGACCAGGGCGGCGATAACCACCATCGACAGCGACAGCATGATGCACTGGGTGACACCGGCCATGATATTGGGCATGGCCGCCGGCAGCTCCACCTTGAGCAGCAGCTTCATCGGCGTGGCGCCAAAGGCCTTGCCGGCTTCGAGCAGCTCTTCAGGCACCTTGCTGATGCCCAGGTAAGTGAGACGAATGGGGGCGGCGATGGCGAAGATGATGGTGGAAATCAGCCCCGGCACCACGCCAAGACCAAAGAGCACCAGGGTCGGAATCAGGTAAACAAAGGTAGGGATGGTCTGCATCAGGTCGAGAATAGGGCGCAGCAGGGTGTAGACCCAGGGCTTGTGGGCGGCCAGCACGCCAATGGGCAGGCCCAGCATGACCGACAGTGTGGTGGCGGCGAGCACCAGCACGAAGGTCTCGAGCATTTCCTGCCAGTAGCCCAGGTTCAGGATCAGCAGCAGGGCGGCGACCACGAAAATGACCAGACCCAGGCTGCGGTGCAGCAGCCAGGCGAGGGCGGCGGTCATCACAATAGGTACATAGACCGGAAACCACTGGAAGATCGCAACCATATTCAGGATCAGCCACTCCAGCGAGATGGCGATCGTATCAAAGAAGCCCGCAGCGTTGGTGGTCAGCCAGTCGACGAAAAGCTCCATCCAGCTGCCAAGGGGTAACTTGTGGTCTGTTAACCAGTTCATGGGAGATTTCCTCAGGATGAGCGGGGCCCTGCACCCTGTCCGAAGACAAGGTGATCAGGCATTGCGGATAAGGGAGTCAAGCTGTGGCTATCAGAGCTCGAGGTGGGTGCGGATCGCGGCCAGGCCCGGTTTGCCGTCTTTGGTCTGTACGCCGTCCAGCCAGGCGTCCAGTACTTCGGGGTTCTGCTGCAACCAGCTGCGGGCAGCGTCACGGGGTTTCTGGTTGTCATCCAGAATGGCGCCCATGACTTCGTTTTCCATGGCCAGGGAGAATTCGAGGTTGGTCAGCAGCTTGCCGATATTGGCGCATTCCTGCACATAGCCCTTGCGCACGTTGGTATAGACAGTCGCGCCGCCGAAATCCGGGCCGAACCAGTCGTCACCGCCGCTAAGGTATTCCATCTCGAAGTTGGCGTTCATGGGGTGCGGTGCCCAGCCAAGGAAGGCGATCCACTTGTTGCGTCGCTCCGAACGGTTGACCTGGGACATCATGCCGGCTTCGGAGGACTCCACCAGCTTGAAGCTGCCCAGATCAAAGGCGTTTTCATCGAGCATTTTCTGGATCAGGCGGTTGCCGTCGTTACCGGGCTCAATACCGTAGATGCTGCCGCCGAGCTCGTCGCTGAATTTGGCCAGATCGGCAAAGGACTTTACACCACCGTCGTAGGCGGCTTTGGTAACCGCCAGGGTGTACTTGGCGCCAGTAAGGTTCGCCCGCACGGTTTCGACCGAACCTTCGTCACGGTACTTGGCGATGTCGGCTTCCATGGTCGGCATCCAGTTGCCGAGGAAGACATCGATATCGTTGGCGGCGAGAGAGTTGTAGGTCACAGGCACGGACAGCAGGTCGGTGCGGCTTTCGTAACCCAGAGCTTCTACAAGTTCGGCGGTCACAGCGGTGGTGGAGGTGATGTCGGTCCAGCCGACGTCGGCGAAACGCACAACATCGCAGCTGCCAGCGGCCAGCGCGGTGGTGCTAATACCTGCGGCGCACATCAGAGTGAAAAGGCCGTTGCGTAGGTTCTTGATCGTGGGGGTCATAGTCAGTCCTGTTTAGTTATCATTATTCTGTACCTCCAGGGCAGCCCGAAGCGCGTGCGGGCTGGCGTGGAGCCACAGCGGCGCAGGCGTGGGCCTGCGCACCTGTCATTTTTCGGTATTCGTGATTTGTGATTTGTAAATCGTAATTCGAAAGGGTCAGTGTGATCGTTTCACCAATCACCAATCACCAATCACCAATCACCAATCACCAATCACCAATCGTCTCCTGCTCTCAAACGTAGGGATTTTCCAGTTCGCCCAGTTCAACATAGACGCTCTTGGTCTGGGTGTACTGATAAAGACTCTCGATGCCGTTTTCGCGGCCAATACCGGACTCCTTGTAGCCGCCCACCGGCATTTCGGCCGGCGACGCGCCCCAGGTGTTGATCCAGCAGATGCCGGCCTGGAGGCGGGCGATGACCCGGTGGGCGCGGCTGAAGTCGCGGGTAAAGACACCGGCGGCAAGGCCGAAGGGGGTATCATTGGCGCGACGAATCACTTCTTCCTCATCGTGAAAACGCAGTACCGACATCACCGGGCCAAAGATCTCTTCGCGCACGTTGGGCATGTCGTCGGTGCAATCGGCAAAGACCGTCGGTTCAACAAAGTTGCCCTGGTCCAGCCCAGGCCCGGTGGCACGCTTGCCACCGCACACCAGGCGGGCGCCGGCCTCTTGGGCGGCATCGATAAAGCCCAGTACCTTTTCCATGTGCTGGCGGGAGATCAGCGAACCAATCTGGGTCGACGGATCCATTGGATCACCGATGCGCAGTGCCCGGGTGCGTACTTCCAGCTCGGCCACGAATTCATCATAGATGGCATCGTGCACGAAGACGCGGGTGCCGTGGGTGCAGACTTCACCCTGGGTATAGAAGTTGGCCAGCAGGGCGCCGGAAACGGCGGTTTCCACCTTGGTATCGGGGAAGACGATCATAGGTGACTTGCCGCCGAGCTCCATAGTGACGGATTTCAGCGAGCCGGCTGCAGCGCCCATGACCTTCTTGCCGGTACCGCATTCGCCGGTAAAGGAGACCTTGGCGATATCCGGGTGATTGCTCAGCATGGCGCCGGTGCGGCCATCGCCCTGCACCACGTTGAAAACACCGTCCGGCAGGCCGGCTTCGGTAAAGATTTCCGCCAGCTTCATCACGCTCAGCGGGGTTTCCTCCGAGGGCTTGAAGATCATGGCATTGCCGGCGGCCAGCGCCGGGGCGGCCTTCCAGCAGGCGATCTGGATCGGGTAGTTCCAGGCACCGATGCCGGCGCAGACGCCCAGGGGCTCGCGACGGCTGTAGAAGAAGTTGCCGTTACCCAGATCCTGGTATTCGCCCTGAATCTTGGATGCCAGGCCTGCGTAATACTCGATCACGTCGGCGCCGGTGTGAATGTCCACCAGATCGGCCTCCTGTATCGGCTTGCCGGTGTCCTGCACCTCGAGGCGGGCCAGTTCGTCATTGCGCTCGCGCAACAGCGCTACGGCGCGCAGCAGGATGCGGCTGCGCTCGGTGCCGGTCATGGCAGACCAGATGGCAAAGCCTTCGCGCGCTGAGGCCAGTGCGGCTTCAACATCGGCTTCGTTGGCCTGCTGCACCTGGGCCAGCAGTTCGCCGGTGGCCGGGTTGCGGGTTTCAAAGGTTTCGCCGCTGCTGGCGTCGCGGCTAGCGCCGTGAATGTAGAGAGAAATAGTCTTCATTGTTACCTTGCAGTCCGGGTTGAGAGACCTGTCAGGGTCGCGGTCGGCGGCAGCTGCCGCTCCAGATAATCGGTGATGATGCGCTGAGCCAGTTCGCTGTTGATGCCGCCCGGGGTCAGAGCCCCCCGCAGCCAGATACCATCGATCAGTGCGGCTATGCCCTGGGCGACAAACTGGGCCCGCTCGGGCTCCATGACCCGCTTGAGCTCCAGGCGCAGGTGCGACAGCAGCCGTTGTTCGTTGACCCGCTGCAGCCGGAAGAGCGCTGGGTGATGCATGGCCTGGGACCAGAATGCCAGCCAGGTTTTAACCACCTTGGAGTCGAGCTGGCGGCTATCAAAGTTGCCGCCCACTATTGCCTTGATGCGGGCGACCACATCGCTGGGGTCGGTATCGGCGAGGCGTTCGCGCACCGCATTCGACAGATCCCGCAGTACCGAGCGCATGGTGGCCTCGAGCAGACCATCCTTGCCACCGAAGTAGTGGTTGATAATGGCCGGGGACACGCCGGCGTAGCGGCTGATAATGGCGACGCTGGCTTTCTGCAGCCCGGCGGAATCAATAGCCTGCATGGTGGCCTTGATCAGCTGGGGTTTTCGGATTTCGGGCATCCCGACCTTGGGCATAAGCGCGTCGCACTCTTTTTTAATTAAATAGTCGTTTAACAAAAGATTGGCGTTTTAGCCGCGCACTGTCAACCCGCACTTGGGTGCCTTGGCGCAAAAGGGTACGAAAATCCCCGAATTACGGCGAAAATGTCGTAATTGAAATTGTGAAAGTCGCTTATAGAAATGGAATTGGCGGTTTTTCCGCGTTACTGCGATGGGCGTTTTTGGCGCATTCGGCCGCTAAAATGCACCCTGGTGGTGCGTTTGTTGGCCGGGAAATGGCAGGATTTGCCTCGGTGGAAGGTGAATAGGGGATGGTGAGTAGTGATTGGTAATTGGTAATTGGTCATTCGTAATTAAGGCGAAAGGGGTAAGGTGAAAGACGAAAGGGGGCAAGAAAAAGCAAAGCGCCACAGCTGCGCTGCGGGTGATTAGTAAATAGTCATTGGCAAGAGCGGTCAGGAGCCTGTAAATAATTCTGTGTAACTGCCCACTCCATTACAGGTGACCGTCCAGGCGGTCACCGAACTCGATAATAAAACGATTCAGTGCAGGCTTCCAATTCCGTATTGGCATGGTCCATTTCTTGGAGGCCTGTTGTATCGCGAGGTAGGCAACCTTCAACGCGGAGTCATCGGTGGGGAAGAGTTTCCGACGCTTGGTCGCTTTGCGAATAACGCTGTTCAGTGACTCAATGGCATTGGTGGTATAGATCACCTTCCGAATGGCCGGAGGATAATCGAACAGCGTGATCAAATTATCCCAGTTGTTACGCCAGGAGCGGGTAATTTGAGGGTATTGACTGTCCCAGCGTTCTCCAAAGGCCTCCAGCGCCTGCTGAGCCTCGGATTCCGTGGCAGAGTGGTAGATCTGCTTCAGGTCAGCGGTAACGGTCTTATAGTCCTTCCAGGACACGTACCGTAGCGAGTTGCGGACCATGTGCACGATACAGAGCTGAACCTTGGTCTGGGGATACTCTGCGGCAATGGCATCCGGAAAGCCCTTGAGGCCATCCACACAGGCGATCAGGATGTCTTCCAGGCCACGGTTCTTCATTTCGGTGAGCACCGATAACCAGAACTTCGCACCTTCGGTTTCGGCCAGCCACAGCCCCAGAAGCTCCTTGTGACCGTCCATGTTGATACCCAGTGCCAGATACAGAGACTTGTTGATCACCCGCTTATTCTCGCGGATTTTCAGCACAATACAGTCCAGATAGACGATGGGATAGATCGGGTCCAGCGGCCGGTTTTGCCATTCGTGGACTTGCTCGATTACGCGTTCGGTGACCTTGGACACGAGTGTCGCGGAGATGTCGGCGTCGTACATCTCCTTGAAAGCCTCGACGATGTCCCGGGTGCTCAAACCCTTGGCGTACAAGGTAAGGATCTGATCGTCCATCTGGGTCAGTCGAGACTGACCCTTGCGCACGAACTGAAGCTCGAAGGAACCGTCACGATCGCGCGGAGCTTGGATCGATACGTCTCCGTGCTGCCCCTTCAGGCGTTTGGCGGAATAGCCATTACGACTGTTGCTGGTACCCCGGCCTTCCGGGGCGTGCTTCTCATACCCCAGATGCTCGTCCAGTTCGGCGTTGAGGGCGGTCTCGACTGTGAGCTTGACCAGTTGCTGCGTGAGGGCTCCGAGATCGTGCTCGGACTTGATGTCTTTGACCAGCTCCGCGGCCAGGGCTCTGAGTTTTTCTTGGTCCATTTGCTTACCCACGATGATATCCTTTTGAAAAGGTTACTTATTCGTGGGCAGTTACACAATTTGGTTTACAGCCTCGCGGTCAGCTTGAGCGCTTTGAATTACCACTAACTAATCACGAATTACTACTCACGGGCGGTAATGAGTCATTGGTATGTGGCAGCGGATCGCTCTTTCAACTTTTTACTTTCCCCTTCCACCTTTAACCTTCCTACTTCCTACTTGCTCCTGGGCTAACTTGCGCCAGACCAGCAACTGGTTGTTGGCCGGCATGCTGATATCCCGTTCGAGCTCGAGGCCCTGGGCAAGCGCCTGTTCGTTGACGGCCTCGAAATCACGGATGCCGCTGCGGGGATCGCGCTGTTGCAGCCAGCGGTCAAACTCGGCGTTGCTGGCACTGGTGTACTGACCCTGATAGCGGAAGGGGCCATAGATGCACAGCAGCCCGCCCGGCGTCAGCAGCCTGCCGGCCCCCTGCAGCAGGGCGACAGTCTGGGGCCAGCCCATTATATGCAAGGTATTGGCGCTGTAGATCACGTTGGCCGCCGTGACCGGCCAGGGCTCGGCGGTGACATCCAGCGCCAGCGGCGGGCTTATATTGTCGCTGCCAAAATGCAGCAGGTTGGCGCTCAGCGCCGGCAGATTGGCGGGCAGATCCGTCGGCTGCCAGCGCAGTCCGCTAAGCGCAGCGCCAAGGTGCACGGCGTGCTGGCCCGAGCCGCTGCCGATTTCCAGCAGGCTGCCTGTGCTCGGCAGCAACGGCGCCAGTTGTTGCAGAATCACCGCCTGATTGCGTGCACAGGCTTCGCTGTAATTGAGCCAGATCATCGAAGACCTCGAGGTGCAAGGAGGTACAAGGAGGTACAAGGTTAAAGGTAAAAGGGAACCACGTCTCCTGCGATCTTTGGCCATTCGGAGCGGGTCATTGGTCATTGGTCATTAGTCATTGGTAAGAGCGGTCGGCTTGAGCGCTTCGAATGACGAATTACTGGTGGTGATTAGTTATTGGTCATTAGTCATTGGTAAGAGCAGTCGGCTTGAGCGCTTTGAATTACGAATTACTACTCACGAATTACTGGTGGTCATTCGTAAGCCGGAGTTCGTAGATATCCCGTAGAAGTCGCGCCCCGCGACGAACGCCCCGCGGTGAAGCTCGGGGCAAGGTGAAAGGCTCAAGCTGACAGGGGTCAGTAGAAGAAAGCGAAGGCCCGTAGTTAAGGCTGGACGGCCCTTGCTCTATCTTTCACCTTGCCCCCCTGAGCCTGCTTTTTACCTTGCCAATTACTGCCCAAAAGCTTCGCCGCGAGGCGCGGCTCCTACGACAGGTCACAGCTCACGACTTACCAATTACCAATTACGATTCACCTTTCACCTTTCACCTTTCACCTGCTCTTTCACCTCAGCCCGCAGCCGACGTCAGGGCATTACGCTGCTCGGTGCGGCTCTGTTTGCGCAGGTACATCTGGCGATCCGCCAGGCCGAGCAGGCCTTCGGCATCGTCGGCATCTTCGGGGCAGATGGCGAGGCCGAAGCTGCCGCTTTGGTGCAGCACTATGTCGCCCACCTTGAAGGGGCGCTCGAACAGGTTTTCGAGCTTGCCGCGAATCTTGTTGAGCTGGCGTTCGCCGCTGAACACCGGAATCAGAATGACGAACTCGTCGCCGTGGATGCGGGCCACGGTGTCTTCACCGCGCATGGACTCGCGCAGGCGCACGCCTATCTGGATCAGCAACTGGTCGCCGACATCATGTCCCCAGGCATCATTGACCTGCTTGAAATCATCCAGATCGAGAAAGAATACCGCCACCCGGCTGGAGGTGCGCTGGGCCGAGCGGATGGCCTGTTCGAGCCTGTCCAGCAGCAGGTTGGTGTTGGGCAGGCCGGTGAGGTGGTCAAAGTGGGCCTTGTTGTAGAGGCTGCGTTGCTGTTCGAACAGGTGTTGGCGGGTGCGCCAGACGCGCCTCAGTACCCAGCCGACCTGCAGCATCAGCAGGCAGAGGCCACCCAGCAAACCCGCCAGCTGCCACAGATCCAGCGCCTGCCAGGGTGGCTTATATTGAATACTGAGCAGGAGGTCGCGGGAGGCGCCGGCAAAGTGATGGCTGCGGGTCATGGGTGGGATCGGCAGGGCGAATTCTGGCGCGGGCTGGCTTTCAAACAGGGTCACGGGGTTGTCGGCGGATGCCTGGGACACCAGGCGCAGGCTAAGGCCGGGTTCATCGATCATCCCCGGTGCAAACAGACCCTCGGCACTGACCGCCAGCAGGGCGTAATTGGAAAACTGCCCGGGCAGCTTGTGGCTCTTTGCATCGAGCTGCCTGTCGATGGCGTGGTAGATCAGATACCCAGGCCCGTTACCCAGCAGTATGGGTTTGGACATGCCGCTGGGCGCAACGACCCCGGACAGCCGGCCGCTGAGCGCAGAGGGCTCGCTGGCCAGATCCAGCCCCAGCAAGGCCCGGGCTTCGGGACGCTCGGGTATCAGTAATACAACCGGGTAAAGGTCAGGCGCTGTGCTGCCTGTGGCGGTGTTGCTGGAGGTCTGGATGCGAAAACCGCGGGGCTGCGACGCCGCCATGCGTTGTTCAAACTGTGCGCGCTGGCCTGGTTCAACCCGGCTGGCGATGGCAAACATATAGAGGTTGGGGGAGTGCTGCAGCAGACTTTGCGCGGTGTTTTGTGCCTGGAGGTAGGAAAATTCGGGTTGGCCGGCGAGGCCGTGGGCGAAGCTTTCAAGCGCCAGCTGCTGTTCTCTGAGCTGGTGTTCAACCTGACGGCTGATGTTCTGGGAGAGAGTATCGAAGCGTGATTCCAGCCGGCGGTACTCGAGCACGACAATACTGCCGGCCATCAGCACAAAGGCGGCTATCCAGGTCGCGATATAGCCAATGAGCTGTGATCTGGGCAGCAGATCAACGGGGGAGCGCTCCATGCTATGCATCCGGGTGTCGAAGGAACCTGAATGATGTCTCCAAAACTCGCCTCAATCAAGAAAAATCGGCAATTCGGCGGGCGGCCTGTTTCCGATTTGGCGGTTATTCGTGATTCGTGATTCGTGATTTGTTATTGGTAAGTAGTAAGTAGTGATTCGTGGCGCAACGACCAGTCACGACTTTCCAATTACGATTCACCAGTCACCAGTCACCAGTCACCAGTCACCAGTCACCGCAGCACGCAGTAGCCTGGAATGAGCTTGCGAATTCCGGGAAAGGAGCCCCAGGCGAGTTTGAAGTGCGATGAAAAGCGCTGCCGCTATCGTAGGAGCTGCGTCCCTTGGGGTATCTAGTATTGGTCGCGGGGCGCGCCTCCTGCGGTGAGCTAGCCATCACCGATCACTCAGGCTTCACGAATTACCAATTACGAATGACCAATTACGTTTTGTAATTGGTAAGTAGTTATTGGTAAATGGTGACTTGTAATTGGTAATTGGCGGGGCACGCTGATCACGAATCACGAATCACGAATCACGAATCACGAATCACGAATCACGAATCACGAATCACGAATCACGAATCACGAATCACGAATCACGAATCACGAATCACGAATCACGAATCACGAATCAGAACGCGCAAGGGGCAAGGCAAAGCGTGGCTTTTAGCCTCTTTTACCTTGCCCCCTGCTTCTTTTATCTACGCTTACTTGGCGCTGTCGATCATGTGCTCGATGGCGGACTTGAGCTCGTCATCGGAGCAGCTGGCGCAGGTGCCGCGTGGCGGCATGGCATTGATGCCGTCGATAGCGTGGGTCAGCAGGGTTTCGATGCCCTTGGCGCTGCGATCAGTCCAGTCGCTGGTGCCAAACTTGGGTGCATCCAGCACACCGGTGCCGTGGCAGGCAGCGCAGCTGGTGGTATAAACGTCTTCACCGCTGCGTCCAGCGCTGCCGGTGCTTGCCGCTGCGGCGCCGCCACAGCTGTCGTCACCGACCACGCATACGGAACCGACCGGTTTGATGCGCTCGATGATCTTGTCATTGTCGGTTGCCGCCTGAACAGACGTGGCCAGTACGGCACCCAGACCCAGCGCGCAAAGCGCAGAAACAAATTTATTCACACTCAGGACCCTCATCACTTTTCAAAAATTCAGCGTATCCGCCCGTCTGCTACAGACGGCCCTGCAAAGCTACGCAAGCACAGAGCCAGGGACAGACGCGACAACGCAATGAGCTACAGGCGCGGAATTATAACGGCAAAAGTCCGATACCGATACGGATTCGCGGGGTAAAGGAGCAAGTAGAAAGGGGCAAGTTGCACGTTGAAAGGGGAAGCGCCATCCTTGGCTGGTCCCTGCCGATACGTATCCTGATCAGCCGTAACCAATGCTAGCCCCCAACTGTGACGCCGGCATGACGGCGTGGTGCCTAAATTGCAGGCGCATGAAAACGCTTGGCAAACACCTTAGTTATCCGTAACATACCGGCCTGCAAACAACTTCTTTTGCGCGCCTGTAGCTCAGCTGGATAGAGTAGCAGGTTCCGATCCTGTTGGTCGGGGGTTCGAATCCCTCCAGGCGCGCCACTTTTCCCCGTTTGCTCCGAATTTTCAGCGTTACCACCTCCGTTTATTCGCAGTCCATCGCCTTGCCGTTGGTCATTCGTAATTTGTAATTGGTGATTTGAGGGGCAAGTCGAAAGTTGAAAGTGGCAAGGAAGATCAAAGCGCCACAGCTGCGCCACTTTTCCAGTTTGCCTCTGCGTTCGTTGTGATTCGTAAATAGTTATTCGTCATTCGTCATTTGTGGCACGACCATCATTCTCAGCTCTCAGCTCTCAGCTCTCAGCTCTCAGCTCACAGCTCACAGCTCTCAGCTCTCAGCTCACAGCTCACAGCTCACAGCTCACAGCTCACAGCTCACAGCTCACGACTTACCAATTACGATTCACCAATCACCAACCACCAATCACCAATCACCAACCACCAATCACTCCGCCCTTCTTCGACCATGGTCCAGTGCCGATCTTGTCATTTCGGCGTGTCTGGGGCGAGCCGGATTCGATTGTCGGTGGTATGATTAGGCCGCTATATGACCAGCTAAGGCTTGGCGGCGCTCAGTCCCGCCCTGTTCCTGGCCGTGTGCATTGGGTGATCATCGGTGTATCAGGCCCGATCATGCTTGTGCGCAGGGGGTTGTTGGGCCAGTAATGGCTGGTTGATATGGCAGCCTGAACCGTCGGAGCGGTCGGGCGGCCCTGGCAGGCTGGCGCACACTGATGACCCGCGTCATGACTGCCACCGGTGCCAAGAGGTGATCAAGCAGGCAAAGACCCGCGATCCCGCAACCTGCGTCAGGTGCCGGCATGGATATTGCTTGCAAAAGAGCCCCTGCGTAGGTTCAACACTATCTTTCGCATAACGGAGTCTCCGGGCACCGCATCAGCCACAAGCCGTTGCACGCAGCCGGAACATACAGAGTGATACTATGACCAAACAGACTATTTACTACACGCTCACCGACGAAGCGCCTTCGCTGGCAACCTGCTCGTTGCTGCCTATCGTTCGCACCTTTACCAGCGCTGCCGGCATTGATGTCCAGATCACCGACATCTCCCTGGCGGGCCGTGTGCTGTCTGCCTTCCCGGATTTTCTGACCGAAGATCAGCGCGTGACCGATGGCCTGGCGTTTCTGGGTGCGCTGACCCAGGATCCGAATGCGAACATCGTCAAGCTGCCGAACATCAGTGCCTCCGTGCCGCAGCTCAAGGCCTGCATCGCCGAGTTGCAGTCCCAGGGCTACAAGGTACCGAATTTCCCGGAAGTGGCGCACAACGATGCCGAGCAGGAAATCCGTGCCCGCTACTCCAAGCTTCTCGGCAGCGCGGTAAACCCGGTGCTGCGTGAAGGCAACTCCGACCGCCGTGCGCCGGCGGCCGTGAAGCAGTTCGTACGCAAGTTCCCGCACAGCATGGGCAAGTGGAGCATGGCGTCCCAGACCCATGCCGACTACATGCGCGGCGGCGACTTCTACTCCAGCGAACAGTCTGTCACCGTGGACGAGCCCACCGATGTGCGCATCGAGTTCGTCGGCCAGGATGGTGCCGTGAGCCTGAAGAAGGAACTGAGCCTGGAAGCCGGCGAAATCCTCGACAGCATGTTCATGAGCGCCAAGGCGCTGCGCCAGTTCTTTGAAGATTCCCTGAACGATGCCAAGGAATCCAACGTCATGTGGTCGCTGCACGTCAAGGCCACCATGATGAAGGTGTCTCACCCCATCGTCTTCGGCCACGCCGTCACCGTGTTCTACAAGGACCTGTTCGAGAAGCACGGCGAGCTGTTTGCCGAGCTGGGTGTAAACCCGAACAACGGCCTGAGCAGCGTGTACGAGAGCATCGAATCCCTGCCGCGCTCCAAGCGTGAAGAGATTCTGGAAGATATCCACGCCTGCTACGAAAACCGGCCGGAAATGGCGATGGTGGATTCCGTCAAGGGCATCACCAACCTGCATGTACCGAGCGATGTGATCGTCGATGCCTCCATGCCCGCCATGATCCGTAACGGCGGCAAGATGTGGGGCCCCGATGGCAAGGCCAAGGACACCAAGGCCGTGATGCCGGAAAGCACCTACTCCACCATCTACCAGGAGATGATCAACTTCTGCAAGACCAACGGTGCTTTCGATCCCACCACCATGGGTACAGTACCGAACGTTGGCCTGATGGCGAAAAAAGCCGAAGAATACGGCTCCCACGACAAGACCTTCGAAATGATGGCCGATGGCACCATGCGTGTGGTCACAAGCGATGGCACAGTGCTGATGCAGCACAATGTCGAGCAGGGCGACATCTGGCGCGCCTGCCAGACCAAGGACGAGCCCGTGCGTGACTGGGTCAAGCTGGCGGTTACCCGCTCGCGTCAGTCCGACACCCCGGCCATCTTCTGGCTGGACCGCAACCGCGCCCACGATATCCAGCTGATCAAGAAGGTCAACAAGTACCTGCAGGATCACGACACCAGCGGTCTGGATATCCGCATCATGACCTACGTTGAGGCGATTCGTCGTTCCATGGAACGCATGGTTCGCGGCCGCGACACCATCTCCGTTACCGGCAACGTACTGCGCGACTACCTCACCGACCTGTTCCCGATCATGGAGCTGGGTACTTCTGCCAAGATGCTGTCCATAGTGCCTATGCTCAAGGGCGGCGGCATGTACGAAACCGGTGCCGGCGGTTCCGCGCCCAAGCACGTGCAGCAGGTTGAAGAAGAAAACCACCTGCGCTGGGACTCCCTGGGCGAATTCATGGCCCTGGCCGTGTCCCTGGAAGAGATGGGCATCAAGCAGAACAACCCGCGCGCCAAGATCCTGGCCAAGACCCTGGACGAAGCCACCGGCAAACTGCTTGAAAACAACAAGTCGCCGTCGCGCCGCACCGGCGAGCTGGACAACCGTGGCAGCCACTTCTATCTGGGCATGTACTGGGCTCAGGCCGTGGTCGCCCAGACCGAAGACAAAGAACTGGCGGCGCTCTTCGCCCCGCTGGCTGAAGCCATGACCACCAATGAAGACAAGATCATTGGTGAACTGGCCGCAGCCCAGGGCAAACCGGCGGAGCTGGGGGGTTACTACCACGCCCTGCGCACCAACGTGAAGAAAGTCATGCGCCCAAGCGCCACGCTGAACGCCGTACTGGCAGCCGCCAACGCCCAGCGTTAAGCGCGCTTCGCAAGACCCAAGCCCGGCGCAGGCAACTGCGCCGGGCTTTTTAGTGCCTGATGTTCGGCATGGGTGGGTCGGAATGGGTGATTAGTTATTGGTGATTCGTGATTCGTGATTCGTGATTCGTGATTCGTGATTGGGAATTGGTCATTGGTAAGCCGTAAAAGCAGTTGTAAGCTTTAAGCTCGCGGCTGATAGCTGATTATTGGTATTGCGTGAGCAAGTGTCGTTTCGGGGCATGCTACGGTATGGTTAAGGGAATTGGAGGTAACCATGAATCCAACATTTCGTGACCTGTCTATTGATCAGCGGATTCGCCTGGTTGAGGACGTGTGGGACAGCATTGCGGCTGAACAGCAGTCACTTCCTCTTCCCAAAGCACAGCGGGAAGAGCTGGACAAGCGCCTGGATGCGTTGGAGGTAGATGGTGATATGGGTCGCAGTGCCACTTCTGTGCTGGCGAGCGTTCGGAAAAAACTATGACGTTCGATGTTCGGCTTCGCAAAGAGGCAGAGCAGGATCTAGTGTACTGCTTCACTCTTAGAGGCGCTTTTAGCGAGTCGCCAGGAGGTTGGCCGCACGGCGCATTTTCGAAGGCATAGTGGGCCTATGTCGAGGAAATGCAACACCGCGGACGGCCTTCTGGCGGCTCGCCCGAAGGGAGCGCGCCAATTCGCGCCCAACTACGTTGCCGCTCTTGGCAAGAGCCCCACTATTACCGGCGAACGGCGCCTTGCCGGACACAAATTGGCGGGCTCTATAAGCACCCATTAGGGCGAAGCAGTACACTAGAAGACGCTGCACAATGGTATGAGGCGCAGAGCCAGGGACTTGGGCATGAATACCTGGCAGCCTGTCGGGCTTAACACTGATCTACTGCGGAAAAGCCGATTTTGGTCATTTTTCACGCTCGTTTTTGTTAAATAGAACCACTATTTGCCTCAAAAGAGTCCAAAAAATGCCTCAAAACGGCCTTTCCCTCGCGACGACCGGTCAAACCCGACAGGCTGCTGGGCGAAGTGGAAGCCACTCTCGGGCGAATTGCCGAAAGCCCTTCTTTGTATCCGCGAGTTCACCGCGGTACGCATCGTGCGTTGATCCAAAAATTTCCATTCGGTATTTTTTATCGGGTTGTTGGTGATGTTGTCATTGTCATTGCCGTGATGCATGCGAGCCGTAACCCCCGGAGATGGAAATCGAGAAGCTGACCCCTTACTCGCGAAAAATAAACCGTCGAACGAGCCTAGAGCTGAAAGCTGATAGCACGATGTTTCGAATCACGAATCACGAATCACGAATCACGAGCCCCCCGCCCCATCCTGGTGCGTTCCGGCGTCGGCTGCTGCGCGGCCTATTGCTGTAATACGCCTTGCTGTGGAATCAATCGCTTGAAAATTAACCAGTTAGTGCCGTTTTATTGTCCCAGATCGGAAAATTAGGCCCTTTTCCTATAGCTATCCCAAGTCTCGTTTTGTTAAATGTGTGCCCCCTTTTTTAGGGCATAGATTGCTGCCTGACGTTCGACGCGAACGTGGGCATGAAAGTTGCTGATTTTTTCAGGACGCGCCCGTGCTCAGCTGAATGAGCACGGGAGGGTTGCCCGGGAAGCTTGGTAGAAAACTGTGGTGATATGCCGAAAAAGCAGCCGGATTTGGCTGCTTTTGACTAAGAAAAGTCGGTAATACACAGGACTGTAAACATCTGCTGGCAGACTGCACCCGGGCGTTGAGGATAGCCCTTATCATAACCTTCGGGCGGTAGCGTGTCTGACGCCTGGCAACCGCGCACCAGGCGCATTGCTCAGTGCTTTTACGAATCACGAATCACAAATTACGAATCACCAAGTACGAAGTGGTAATTGGTAAGCCGTAGCTGACAGCTCTCAGCTCTCAGCTGTCAGTTCCGCTTTTTCGCCTTGTTACGAGATGGACTTCATGAATGCACAAGCACCCATAACGCCCGACATGCGCCTGCACCAGAGTGCATCCGTTAGCCTGGGCAGCAAGGCATCGGCACCCTACCGTACGGGCCTGACGTTCTGGATTCACTGGCTGGTGGCCACGGGGCTCAGCACTACGCTGCTCTGCACCCTTACCTGGCTCAAGACAGACACCATCGATTCGCATTATCGCGTGCTGGCCATTATTGCGACGCTGGCGTCTGTGCCGGTGTACACGCTGTTTCGCGTGTACCGCAAGAGTGACAAGGCGCTGTCTGGCCTGGTGCCGCTGGCGGCGGCCTGGTCCACCTTGCTGCTGAGTCTGGCCGCCGTGGCGCTGCTGACCAAAACCGGTGAAGATTACTCCCGTGAAGTACTGCTCAGCTGGGCCGGCATCGGCTTTTTGCTGCAGGCGGGCGCCTATATACCCTTGCACAGCATGGCGCGGCGCTATTTCCGCCAGCAGCGTGCAGAGCGCCGGGCGCTGATTATAGGCACCGGTGATCTGGCCCAGCGCCTGGCGGAAACCCTGGTGCGCCGGCGCCATGAACCGCTGATCGGGCTGGTGGCCCACAGCGATGAAAAGCCCGAATTTGAGGGCTTGTATCCGGTGATCGGCGAAGCGGCGCACCTGCGCGCACTGATTGCCGAGCATGATATACGTCGCCTTTACCTGGCCCTGCCGGCCAGCGATATGGAGCTGATCGAAAGCCTCTATGTCGATCTGCTCGATGCCAATGTCGATGTCGTCTGGATTCCGGATCTGGCGAGCCTGGTGATGCTTAACCATCAGGTATCGGATGTGGGCGGCATGCCCGCCATCCATCTGAACGAGAGCCCGCTTACCTCCTACCCCACCGCCGCCATTCTGAAAGCGGCGATGGATCGCAGCGCCGCCTTGCTGGGTATTCTGGCGCTGAGCCCGGTACTGGCCGGCGTTGCCCTTGCCGTGAAGCTCTCATCCCCAGGCCCCATCATCTTTCGCCAGCCGCGCCACGGCTGGAACGGCGAAGTGATTGAAGTGTGGAAATTCCGCTCCATGCGCGTGCATCAGGACAAGGTCGTAAAGCAGGCATGCAGGGAAGATCCGCGCATTACCTCGGTCGGCGCCTTTATCCGCCGCACATCCCTGGATGAGCTGCCCCAGCTGTTTAACGTGCTGCAGGGCAGCATGTCCCTGGTAGGCCCGCGCCCCCATGCCGTCGCCCACAACGATTACTACACCGGCAAGATCGATGCCTATATGGCGCGTCACCGCATCAAGCCCGGCATCACCGGCCTTGCCCAGATCAGCGGCGCCCGCGGCGAAACCGAAACCCTGGACAAGATGGAAAAGCGCGTCGAGCTGGATCTGGCCTATATCAACAACTGGTCGCTGTGGCTGGATATCAAGATTCTGATCAAGACGCCCTTTACGTTGCTGGGGAAAGAGATTTATTGAGTCTTTGCACTCCGGTCGTGAGTGGTGTGATTGGTAATTGGTAATTGGTTCGCTCGAAGCGCCCATGCCGACTGCTCTTACGAATGACTATTTACGAATGACCAATTACGACCCGTAAGCCGTAAGCCGTGAGCTCTAAGTAGCCCGGAGGGCTACGCATGGGGCCGTAAACAAACACATTTTTACTTTTCACCCTGAAATAATCTCGAAGGGAAGCAAATTGAAAACTCTTTGCATTTTTGGCACCCGTCCTGAAGCCATAAAAATGGCGCCTCTGACTCTGGCCCTTGCGGCTGATGAGCGTTTTGATGCCAAGGTCTGCGTTACCGGCCAGCACCGTGAAATGCTCGATCAGGTACTGGATCTGTTTGCCATCAAACCGGACTTCGACCTGAACATCATGAAGCCGGGTCAGGATCTTACCGATGTCACCACCGCCATCCTGCAGGGCCTGAAGCAAGTATTCAGCGAGTTCAAGCCCGATATGGTGCTCGTGCATGGCGATACAGCCACCACTTTTGCGGCGAGCCTGGCGGCCTATTATCAGCAGATCCCGGTCGCGCATGTGGAAGCAGGATTACGCACTGGCAATATGTATTCACCCTGGCCGGAAGAGGGCAATCGCAGGCTGACAGGTGCGCTTGCCAATCTGCACTTTGCGCCCACCGAAACCTCGCAGTCTAATCTGCTGGCTGAGGGCGTTGATTCGAACAGCATTATTGTTACCGGCAACACGGTGATTGATGCCTTGCTGGATGTGGTTGAACGCTTGGATAAAGATGTCGCTCTGCGCGAGCAAGCGGCTGCACCCAGCGCCTTTCTGGATGCTGAGCGCAAGTTGATTCTGGTAACTGGGCACCGCCGCGAAAGCTTTGGCGGGGGCTTCGAGCGTATTTGCCAGGCGCTCAGGGATGTAGCTACGCAGCACCCGGATGTGGGTATTGTTTACCCTGTACACCTCAACCCCAATGTACGCGAGCCGGTCAATCGTCTGTTAAGCGATATCGGCAATGTGCATCTGATCGAGCCGCTGGATTACCTGCCCTTCGTCTACCTGATGAGCCGTTCCCACATTATCCTGACAGACTCCGGCGGTATCCAGGAAGAGGCGCCATCACTGGGCAAGCCGGTACTGGTAATGCGTGATACCACCGAAAGGCCGGAAGCCGTGTCCGCAGGCACGGTAAAACTGGTGGGTACCGATAACGCCAATATAGTGCGCGAGCTGAATCTGCTGCTCAACGATGAGAATGCCTATAGTGCCATGAGCTTTGCCCATAACCCCTATGGGGATGGCAAAGCCTGCCAGCGCATCATCGAAGCGCTATTGGCGAATATTTAATCTACTGCAAGCTTCCTGGGCCGCTTCTCGCAGGAGCGGCGCCGCGCCGCGAATTGCGCAATTAACAATCTCCGCGAACATTAAGAGTTTTCCATGCCTTTCGATACTATCTCCGTTATTGGCCTTGGCTATATTGGCCTGCCTACCGCCGCTGTTTTCGCCTCCCGCAAGAAAAAAGTTATCGGCGTCGACGTTAACCAGCATGCCGTTGATACCATTAATCGCGGCGAAATCCATATCGTTGAGCCGGATCTGGATATGGTGGTGCATGCTGCCGTTGTCGAAGGTTATCTGCGCGCCACCCTGGTTCCAGAACCTGCGGATGCCTTTCTGGTGGCGGTTCCGACACCCTTTCTTTCCAATGAAGAGCAGGGTGATCATCAGCCCGACCTGCGCTATATAGAGTCTGCCAGCAAGGCCATTGCCCCGGTACTGAAAAAGGGCGACCTGGTGATTCTGGAGTCCACGTCGCCGGTGGGGGCCACCGAACAGATGGCCGCCTGGCTGAGCGAGGCACGGCCAGACCTTAGTTTCCCGCAAACCCATGGTGAAGACTCTGATATCCGTGTTGCTCATTGCCCAGAACGCGTACTGCCAGGCCATGTACTGCGTGAACTGGTGCAGAACGACCGTATTATCGGTGGCATGACCGCCAAGTGCTCCGCCGCCGCCGTAAGCCTGTACAAGCTGTTTGTGGAAGGTGACTGCGTAGTCACCAATGCCCGCACCGCAGAAATGGCCAAGCTGACTGAAAACAGCTTCAGGGATGTGAATATCGCCTTTGCCAACGAGCTGTCGATGATCTGCGACAAGCTGGATATCAACGTGTGGGAACTGATTCGCTTGGCCAATCGCCATCCGCGCGTCAATATCCTTCAGCCAGGCCCTGGCGTGGGCGGGCACTGCATCGCCGTGGACCCCTGGTTTATCGTTAGCCAGGCACCGGAACAGGCCAGGCTTATTCGTACTGCTCGTGAAGTGAATGACAGCAAGCCTGAATGGGTGATCAACAAGGTCAAGCTGGCGGTAGCCGACTTCCTGCAAGCCAACCCGGAAAAAACAGCCAGAGATGTGACCATCGCTTGCCTGGGGCTGGCATTCAAGGCGGATATTGATGATTTGCGTGAAAGCCCGGCATTGGCCATTACCCAGCAGATTACAGCAACGCATCCTGGCCCGGTGCTGGCGGTTGAGCCGAATATCGAGCAACTTCCGAAAAAACTGGAAGGGACTGTTCAGTTGAGTGATTTGGATAATGGCTTGGCAGAAGCAGATGTATTGGTGTTACTGGTAGACCACCGGGAGTTCAAAGAGGTGCAGAGTAGAGCCTCTTGTAGCCTGCACGTGATAGATACCCGTGGTGCCTGGTCCAATTAATTGAGGCAACATGTTTTCAGGTCTGGCTACTACGAAGAGTGATTCAATGTACGACGTTCTTACATAATGCGTAATAAAAAAATACTTCAAAACACGTTGGCTCTTTATGCCCGCCAAGTACTTATAGTTCTAATCAACCTCTATGCACTGCGCGTAGTATTGAATGCACTTGGCATTGAAGATTATGGCATATACAGCGTAGTAGCAGGTTTCGTTACCTTATTGACCTTTCTACCGGGCTCAATGGCCTCGGCAACGCAACGCTTTTTTTCATTTGCTATGGGGCAGGAAAATACAGAGAAGCTCAAGCAAACTTTTTACATGAACTGGCTACTGTATGCCGCTATTTCACTAGTGGCCTTTCTTGTTCTTCAAAGCATAGGTCTGTGGTTTATCACTGAACACCTGAGCATTCCAAGTGAGCGGTCGGCCGCTGTAGTCAACTTATATCATCTTGTTGTATTCAGCTTCGTCGCTTCGGTTTTTTCATCGCCGTTTATTGCTATTTTGATTGCTCATGAAGACATGCATATCTATGCATTGATATCGGTTATCGAAGCAATCATGAAACTCACCGCTGCCGTGTTGCTGGTCTACGTAGAGGGGGACGCACTTGAACTGTATGGTAGATTCCTACTAATCACGGGGATAGTCACGACTGCTGCCTATATCACCATCTGCCTGAGGAAGTACGCAGAGTGCCAGTTCACAAAGGTCTACTGGAACAAGTCTTTGCTAAAAGAAATTATCGGGTTCACTAGCTGGACATTATTTGGTCAGTTAAGTACCGTGTTCAGAAACCAGGCTATAACCGTTCTTGTCAACCAAACGTTCAATCCTGCAACAGTTGCCGCAAGGGCTATTGCAATAACCGTTGCGAACCAGGCGCTGGTCTTCTCTCAGCATTTAAATACAGGACTGTATCCGCCCATCATCAAGTCCTATGCAGCGAACCAGAAGGAAGATATGTTTAATCTCATTCTGAATGGTTCAAAGCTGACATTCTTTCTGATGTGGGTTTTTGCTTTGCCTATGCTTATAGAGATGGAAACCATCCTGACGCTCTGGCTGAAAACACCACCACCAGAGGCGGTACTCTTCACTCAATTAGCACTGGTAGAATCCTTGATCCTGTCATTTAGCTTGCCGTTGGCCACTGCGGCAAGAGCACCGGGTAAGATGATGCTATACGAGCTAACGCTTGGCAGCATCCAATTGGCGATTTTTTTTACATCTTGGTTTGTTCTGCAGGACGGTTATCCTGCATCTTCTGTTTTTATCGTAGCGATAATTGCCAATCTATTGATGTTTAAAGTTAGGCTTTTGATCGTGAAAAAGCTTGTCGATCTGCGATTAACACCTTACTACATGAAAGTATTGATCCCAATCAGTTTGGTCACCTTTTTCTCGGCGATACCGGCGCTTGCTCTAAAAAACTGGCTGGATAAGGGGCTTGTCGCTTCTGCGTTAGTGGTACTGGTGAGCGTGGCAGCTGCAACACTGTGCATGTATTACCTTGGGCTGGATAAATTATGGCGTAGTAAAACAAAAGAGATGGTAATGCGTCGCGTATTCAAAGTTGGGACTAATGCATGAAAATATTGGTGATGGGTGGCACAGGAGCCATGGGTTTTCACCTTGTCAGTTTTCTGGCTAAGCAGGGAAATCAAGTCGTGGTTACATCGCGCACGCGGTCCGGGCGTGATGGTAATGTTGAATACGTGACCGGCAACGCGAGAGATGAGCGTTTTATTACAGGCCTGTTGAATCAACATTGGGATGCAATTGTAGACTTCATGGTTTATTCAACGCAGTCATTTCAGCATCGTTACAGGCAATTGCTGAATGCAACAGGTCACTACATTTACCTGAGTTCATCTCGGGTTTATGCCAACTCAGAGCAGCCAATCACAGAAAATTCCCCGCGCCTGCTGGATGTTATAAAAGATCAAGCATATATCGAAACCGATGAGTACGCTTTATCAAAAGCCAGGCAAGAAAATATACTCTTCGAGTCAGCGCATAAAAACTGGTCAATTGTTCGCCCCTACATCACTTACAGTGATGAGCGTCTGCAACTAGGGGTACTGGAGAAAGAAGACTGGCTTTACCGTGCGCTTCGTGGAAAAACCATCGCTGCATGCCGTGATATTCAGTCGAAAAAAACAACGCTGACGTTTGGGGAGGATGTTGCTAAAGGAATGGCGGCCATTCTAGGACAACCAAGTGCACTGGGTGAAGCCTTTCACATCACCTCGGACACTTCTATTAGCTGGAGTGAAGTGTTGGATACATATATGACCGTGCTAGAGGCATACTTGCAGCACAGGCCTACAGTAACCCTGCAGGATCTGGACAGCTTCATGCAATGGCGCTCCGGTAAATACCAGATAATTTACGATCGTCTTTACAATCGCCAATTTGATAACGCTAAAATAGACCGGTACATCGATAGATCTTCATTCCTAGATCCGCGAGTTGGTTTGGCTCAATGCCTTGAGAGTTTTATTACCTCTAAAAATCCTCAATTTAAAGTACTGAACTGGCGTGAAGAAGGGATAAAAGACCGGATGTTCGGTGAGCGAATGCCTATTACTGCTATACCAGGCCTCAAGCAGAAAGCGAAATACTGCATTTCAAGATTCTCGCCCTTTGCATAAAAAATTCAGTGGATGATAGAATGGCATTCTTATATACAAATGAAAAAAACGCACAGGTTATCCTGTGTCTTTTGAAAGCACATAACATAAAACATGTGATCGCTTCACCTGGTACTACCAACACTGCGCTGGTTGCCAGCATGCAACAAGATCCTTTCTTCATCATGTATTCATCAGTGGACGAACGTTCAGCGGCTTACATGGCCTGCGGTTTGGCCGCTGAACTGGGTGAGCCGGTTGTAATTAGCTGTACCGGCGCAACAGCATCACGCAACTATCTGCCGGGGCTGACCGAAGCGTTCTACAGAAAATTACCGGTACTGGCAATAACTTCTATGCAGTCCTTTACAAAGGTTGGGCACCACGTAGCTCAAGTGATTGACCGCAGTTCAGTACCCAAGGATGCTGTAAAATTGAGTGTATCATTACCTATTGTCAAGGATGATGACGACCTTTGGGATTGTGAAATAAAAGTAAACAAGGCCATATTGGAACTGAAACATGCAGGTGGAGGGCCGGTACACATCAATCTACCCACTACCTATACAAAACCCTACGGAACAAAAGAGTTACCGGCCTACCGGGTTATTAATAGAGTTACCGTGCATGACAGTTTTCCGATTCTGGAAGGTAAGATAGCCGTATTTGTTGGCTCACACAAGCAATGGTCCGATACTGAAATAAAATCACTAGAAAATTTTTGCTTACAGAACAATGCGGTCGTTTTTTGTGACCATACCAGTGGATATTATGGTAAGCACCGTTTGCTTTATTCCCTAGCTGCAGCACAAAGCATGCTTGATAAAACTGACTATCGCCCCGATATATTAATTCATATTGGCGAAATTTCTGGTGATTATGCAACTCTTAATATGGCTGGGAAGCAGGTCTGGCGAGTCAGTGAGGACGGTGAAATACGAGATACATTTCATCGTCTACGCTATGTGTTCGAAATGCCTGAAAAATATTTTTTCGAACATTACGCTACCGGCAACCTTGAAGAGGATGGTTATTACCAGCGTTGTCATCAGCACTTGGACTCCATTCGTGCCAAAATTCCGGAATTACCGTTCTCTAATGTCTGGCTTGCTTCCAAGTTAGCTCCTCATATTCCACCAGAGTCTACAATCCACTTTGGTATTCTTAATAGTCTCAGGTCGTGGAACTTTTTTGAACTTCCAGCTACGGTTACAGCGGCTTCCAATGTAGGCGGTTTCGGTATTGATGGTGGGCTTTCGTCTTTAGTGGGAGCCTCACTGGCAAATAGCGAAAAACTCTATTTTGCAGTTATTGGTGACCTTGCATTCTTCTATGATATTAATGTGTTGGGCAACCGGCATACCGGGAAAAACCTGAGAATACTACTGGTCAACAATGGTAAAGGAACAGAATTTCGGCAGTATAATCATCATGCTGCCTATTTTGGTGAGCAGGCTGATGAATATATTGCAGCAGCAGGACATTTCGGAAATCAGTCACCGACCTTGGTCAAGAATTTGGCCACTGACCTTGGTTATGAATATATGACAGCTTCGTCGAAGACGGAGTTTGAGAATTGCTATGAAGGATTCGTGACATCAGAAATACTGGATAGGCCGATCGTATTTGAAGTATTCACCGATAGTACACTCGAGAGTGAAGCGATCGAAAGAATTCAAACCCTCGTCTCGAGTCCTAAAGGCAAGACTAAAGAGCGGGTCAAGAAAATTCTTGGACCAAAGGGTATTAGCACTTTAAAAAAATTAGTCAAACGGTAATGCTGAGATGAAGATCGCGATCTTGACCCAGCCTCTGGGGAAAAACTACGGTGGAATGATACAAGCATTTGCATTGCAAAAAGTGCTTAAAAAAATGGGTCACGAAGTGGTTACCATCGACAGACAGGCCGCCGATCGTGGCATGGTACATGACAGCCTGCGCTTGATGTATCGTGGTATGAAAAAAATAACAGGTAAGAGAAAAGCTCCAGTTAATATCGAACGATATTACCCGCTGATTTTTAAGAATTCACATAGTTTTATTGATAATAATATTAATCTAACAGAGCGTATTTGTTCTACTCAAAATCTTAAAAAGCATTTTTTGAACAATTCATATGATGCAGTAGTGGTTGGCAGTGATCAGACTTGGCGTCCTAAGTACTCACCGGATATCTATAATTTCTACCTCGACTTTATGGATGGAGAGAATGTGAAGCGTGTCGCCTATGCGTCATCATTTGGCGTAGATAATTGGGAATACTCAGCGGAGGAAACAAGAAAGTGTGCTGAGCTTGCTCAGAAATTTAATGCAATATCCGTTCGCGAAACCTCAGGTATTGAATTATGTGATAGACATTTAGGGGTAAAAAGTGAGTGCGTATTAGATCCGACCTTACTGCTTGAGAAAGAGGATTATCTTGAACTTATCGGTGATAGATATAATAAGGAGGCTGGGGAGGGAGTGTTCACTTACTGGCTGGATGGGAGTGACGAAAAACGTGCCGTTAGCGAACAACTAGCTACTCATTTGAATACGTATACCTACCAGTGCCAGGCAAAGCTAGGTTTGAGCAGCTCGGCTAGCAGTAAACTGGAAGATTATATGATGCCACCGGTAGAAGATTGGTTGGCGTCATTTGCTAATGCTGAATTTGTATTGACAGACTCTTTCCATGGAATGGTCTTTTCCATAATTTTTGGAAAGCCATTTTTTGTAATTATTAATAAAAAAAGAGGAGCGGCTCGATTCAATTCACTACTAGGAAGGTTGGGTCTTGATATGTGTTCGCTTGAAAGTACGAATGAGCTTTTTAAACTTGCAATATCAAAAGATTTTGACTTTATAACAGCGATTGAAAAATTGGAATCACTGAAAGAATTTTCTAAGTTGTTTTTAATAGAGAGCTTGAATGAAAATAATATTGTTGGTATTTCAGTTAATCAATGAAGATTAAGGTTAAAAAATGATTAGTGTCGTTGTTATAACTAGAAACGAAGCAGTAAATGTAAAAAGGACTCTTGAATCGTTAGTCGATTCACGAATTAGTGAAGTTATTGTGTCTGACTCCAACTCGACGGATAATACAGGTGAGGTTGTAAGGCTCTATGCTTTAAGTGATAAACGCGTATCTTTCTTTTCTTACGATAATTCACCGTTTACGGCGGCGCGCGGTCGTAATGAAGGTGTAGCTAGAATTAAAAATATGTCTAGCTATATTCTTTTTCTTGATGGTGATATGGAATTACTTCCTGGTTTTTTAAATAACGCAATATCGGAACTTGAAAATAATAAAGACATCGCGGCTGTGGCAGGGCAGATGCATAACTATTTTTATGATGATTCTGGATATTTAGCTAACAAAGAGTTAGACGTCTATGATTTGACGAAAAACATACCTGGTGGTGCTTTTCTTATTAGAAAGAATTTGTTCTTAAATGTTGGAGGATTTAACTCTGATTTAGTTGTAAATGAAGAGTCGGAACTTTTCTTTAGACTTTCAAGAAAAGGGTTTTTATTCAAAAGAATATTCACGCCTATGATAAATCATCATACAGAAGTCCCTACTTCTGGAATGAGGTTGAAAGATCGGTTGAAAGATAGAAAAATCACCGCTCTTTCAAAGAATTTTATTGTTTCCCTTAGCTCCCCAGCATATTTTTTTGAATTTTTAATGAAAAATCGTTATACTTTTTTATATTCTCTAGGGATTATTGTTTCAATGGTTTTTGTTAGTGCTGGAATTATGAATATTGGGGTTTATTTATTGTTTTTAATTTTTTTGTTTGTTTCTTTTATGGTTAAGAGCTTTAGAATTTCATTTAATTATCTGGTATACGGCTTCGGTTTTTTGTTAGGGCTTGTGTTTGATGTTATTGATAGGACAAAGCGGGTAATTCTTAAATGAGTGGTGCTTTTTATAATTTAATATGAGATTAAAATAAATATCATAGATGGGCTTTATTCACGAGAAGGTTTGCATAGAGTAAATCACGATTGACTCAGCTATAAGCTAGTCTTAAGTATCGCACGATACTGGTCGGAATAGTATGCAGATATAATAAAAATCTGTCGCGGTGATATATATGAAAATGAGTGGTCTATTCTTAATTTTTTTTGTGATAGTGTTCACTTCAATTTATGGAAATAAGCTGTCTTTAAGTACTAAATATTTCTGGTATTTATTAACTGGTGTGACTTAATATAGACTATATTTAACTAGCAATATCATATGGGTGATCGGTCACGTCCTAATAATGTTTTTGTAAATCCGTTAAAATTTACCACCTTATATTTACCAGTATTTTTAAGGCTAGTTATGTTGATTAGAAAAGCTATTTTTCTGTTTAATTTTTTTATATTTTTGTCACCGTTAAGGAATCTCAGTGTATTTATTTCACCGCTAACTCTCATTCTTTTTGTAAAGAAACTTAGAGTAAAAGATATTCTCATCTTTTTTTTGTGGGGTATTATTTCGATACTTTCGTTTATTGAGCTTAATGGTGTGATTGTTTTAAACTACATTGTTTCTTCACTTCTTCTGTTTCCGTTCTTATTTTTACTTATATTTCATCGTTCGTTTTTCTCTAGTTTGACATCTTATCGAGTAGATCAGTTTTTATGTTTTTTCTTTCATGTTTTGATTATAAATGGAATTGTCGGTTTAATTCAGTTCTCGATTAATCCTGCGGATGATTCTGCTATCGGTTTCTATGGTCGTTCCGGATTGCAGATGCACGGTTTAGCAATTCTTTATGTTTTTTCATTTGTATATTTTTATACCTCCGATAGCAAGTATTTTAAAATAAAGAGTTTTTTTTCTCTGGTTTTTTTTGTGACTTGCTTCTACGGGATAGGTTTAGTTGTCTTCTCATTGTCACTTTTGTTGGCGATTATTATTTCCTCAAAGAATAAGATAAGAGCAATTTTTTATGTAATGGTTTTGTTTTGTTTTATGGCTTTTGTTATCTTTCATGTTAATAGGTCAGCTTTCTTTTATAATATTAATAATATCGTTGTTTTTTTTGGTGCTGTAGTTTCTGTTTTTGATAATAGTCATTATTATGATTATTATGTACCAAGGAAAATTTTGGTCTTTATTAATTATGTCGATATGGTGCGTGAAAATCCTAGCTTGTTTGTAACAGGAGTAGGGGGGGGCGGATTTAATTCTAGAGCTGCATTTTTGCTTAATGGTGATTACTCGTCTTTATCTTTCTTGCCCACTTCGGTTACAAACTATCATTTTAAATATGTAATGCCGTTGTGGTCAAAAGAAATACTCTCTCAGCAGTATCAAGATGGTAGTATGAATCAACCGTTCTCTAGCTTTCTTTCTATCTTGGCTGAGTACGGTTTTCTAGGTATTGCTTTCATTGTTTTCATGCTTTCTAGGTTAAGGAGTTACGTTTTAGGTTTATTGGATTACTCTGATGATTTAAATCGTTTCTTTATAAATTTTATTATAATTTTTGTTTTTATTATTGGCTGTTCTGATAATATATATGAATATCCTGAAATTATATTTCCTTTTTTTATAGTGGTTTTTTGGCTTTCAAAAAAACGAAAATCAGTTTGATATAAAACTTGAGGATTTATGAAGAAAGTTCTTTTCCTATTCCAGCTACCACCACCAGTACATGGTGCGTCAGTGGTGAACCAAACTATTAAAGATAGTCAGATTTTTAATGATAATTTCAATGCATATTATTTTAACATATCTCCAGCTAAAGAGATTTCCGACCTTGGTAAATTGAATTTAGAGAAAATACTTTCTACCTTTTCTATCTTGGTTCGGGTGATTTTTACATATATTAAATTTCGCCCGGACCTTGTTTACTTGACGCTTAGTCCACATGGTGCGGCGTTTTACAAAGATGGTCTTATTGCTCTGTTGATTAAATTAATGAGAGGACGTTGTGTCTTTCATATGCACGGGAAGGGTATAAGCCGAGAGGCTGAGAAAAGTAAGGTCAAAAAATGGCTTTACAGGCTGGTATTTAGGGGGGTTGATGTAATCCATCTATCGCCAAATTTGTTTAATGACATTGAGTCTGTTAGGGATAAAAAAAAGAGCATCTATGCAGTGGCTAATGGTGTTGAACCGATCAAGCCGGAGCAGTTTAAGAGTAAAGATGAAAAAATAACATTCCTGTATTTATCTAATCTCATTCGTTCGAAAGGGGCGGACGTACTAGTTAAAGCAACCACTCTGATACCTGAAGGGTATCAAGAAAAATTTCAGGTTAAAATTATTGGTAAAAAAAGTGATCAAAAATACTTGACCGAGATAGAATCGATTATAAAAAAACATTCACATAATAATATTCATATTCTTGGGCCGCGCTATGATGACGACAAGTTAAAGGAGTTAACATCGTCTCATGTTTTTGTATTACCTACTCGGTTCAAGAATGAGTGCTTCCCGCTTTCAATATTAGAGGCAATGTCAGCAGGGTTGGCTGTAATATCTACAAATGAAGGAGCGATTACTGATATTGTTGAAACGGAAGTGAATGGTGATATTATTCCCGACTGTACGCCTAATTCATTGGCAAAAGTAATGATTAAATATATTGAAGACAGACAGTATTCAGAATCGTGCTCAAAGAAAAGTTTAGAAAAATTTAACCGTGAATATACAATAAAAATATTTGAAAATAATATGATATCGACTTTAACGGCTTTAGCCAAATAAGATTGGCATATCACTTATGAAAGAAAGTCTAAAAAAAATTGCAGATCATATCCCTTACCCTATAGGGAAGTTGTTGGGGGTCACCCCGATGCAGTTTCGATTGGGACGGAGCTATCAGCGGTTTTCAAATAAGATCAATGGCCATAGTTCCGCTGTCATTGGTGAACAATTTGGATTATTAAAGAGCCTTGTTAGTTTCTCTTATAAAAACATTGAGTATTATCGAAATTTTTATAATGACCATGGTTTCAGTCCAGACCGGTTTGAAATAATGGATGATGTACTAAAAATCCCAGTTAGTACTAAAACTGAATATCAGCGATACTCTATCGAAAAGCGAAGCTTTAAAGATTTTGCACTTAAAAAAAGTAACACAGGAGGTACAACCGGTCAGCCTCTTGACTTTTATATTGAAAAAACTTCTTATGCCCGTGAGTGGGCTCATATGCATGCCATTTGGGCTACTTTAGGGTATCGCTACACTGATGAAAAAATAACGATCCGTGGTAAGAATATTGGCAGCCGCTTTTACAAATATAATTTTAACCAAAATGAATTTCTGATCAATGCCTATGCGCCGCTTCAGGAAAATATCGATTCTTGCAGTGAGCTTATCACCAAGCGGAACATCAAGTGGATTCATGGCTATCCCAGTTCGATTTATAGTTTCCTTCGTGAGTTAGAGAACGTAGATTCCGTGCTTTTCGAAATTCTGATAAGTAAGGTAAAGGGCGTTTTTTTAGGATCTGAGTATCCAGTCCCGCAATACCGAAAGTATATAGAGCAGCATTGCGGGCTTAAGACTATTTCATGGTATGGTCATTCGGAAATGGCTGTACTTGCGCCTGAGCGGGAGCCGGGCTCTGGCATTTATTATCCTTTTCACAGTTATGGTTTTGCTGAAGCCGTTCCTGCAGGTGACTCCTATCGATTGGTAGGTACCTCGACTCATAATTTCGCGACGCCTTTTATTCGATATGACACAGGCGACCTTATTGAACCAACTTTTAAAGATGGTTTTCTTGAATGCTTTCGTATTAAAGAAGGGCGTAATAGCGATAGTGTTGTAGATAAAAAAGGGCGGAGTATTTCCTTGACCGGTCTCATTTTTGGTCGACACCACAAAGCATTTAGCCATAGTGAGCATGTTCAGGTGCGGCAACTGTCACCTGGTTCCATTGAAATCCTAATTACATCAAAAGAGCAGGTGAGAGACTGGTCTCAGCTTTTTGATTTTTCTAACTCCTATTTTGATATCAAATTCACACAGATCGGCTCCCCGGTGAAAACAGCTCTAGGGAAAGTCCAACTTTTGGTGAGACAGCAATGAATAAAGTTGCTCTAATTCTTGCCTATCAGTCTGATTTACGTTGTATTGTGTTAGGGCTCCCTATTAATTTATTGAAGTTATCTTGCTAAGTGTTTTTCATGAGGAAAACTCTAGAAGCATATTATTATAAGTTAAGGCACTTGATACCTTCCGGGTTTTTGTACTCCCGTTTCTATCACCGTCTTGGCTTGGTTTTGGCTTCTTCTGATAGTGACGCTGTGCAATGTTTAGTTACTCAGAGGTTAAGGGAGACGTTGCTATCTTCATCTATGAATGTTCCTTTTTATAGATCTCTTCGTATTAAAATTTCTGATATAAAAAATGAAGATCCTTACAATATTCTAGCTACTTTACCTTACATAGATAAAGACACCTTGATGGATGAGCCAAAGGCCTTCATCAATGAACGCGCTTGGTTATTTTTTTCAAAGTACGCAACGAGTGGTGGCTCTACCGGGCGAGGCGTTGGTGTTTGGCGCTCCAAGTCTTCTTCCGATATTGAAAAGCTGTTCTTCAATGTTCGGTGGGGTGAGTTTGGATACGAAGGGCATCGTGCACGCACGCTTCGCTTGGCGGCGGAGGGGATCAAGAAGCACGATGAGCACCCTGTATCGGTTTTGGGGCGTACGGTATTACTCTCGCCATACCATATCAGTCGACTGTATATGCCATTGATACTGGAAGGTTTAGCGCGCCACAGCTTTGATTTTGTTCATGCTTATTCTGGCGTTTTGGTTGAACTTACCTACTTGTTACGTGAGTTCCAGCCCCAAAAGATGATGCAGGTTAAGGCGATATTTCTTGGCTCTGAACCTGTTTCCATTGAGCAGTTGGAGATCCTCTTCGGATATTGGCAATGCCCTATCGTAGTGCACTACGGCCTTAATGAGCGCACTAGCCTCGGTTTTTATACCTATACCCCGGGTGACAGGGAAATCGTCTACCAATTGGAGCCTTTGTATGGTATTACCCAGAATCCCAGTGACAGCCATGAAATAATTGGTACTACGTTATGGAATGATGTAATGCCGTTGCTCAACTATCGAACCAAGGACTACGGATTGGTCAGCGACGGGAAAATAACCGGCCTTGATGGGCGAGAGCAGAACTTTCTGATATCCCGAGATGGTCACAGGATATCCGGCATGTCAATTGTCATTGATGAGGCATCCTGGGCACAGATTCGCCACTACCAGATACGTCAGCGTGTACCAGGCAAGATTGAGCTCTGCATAGTCCCGCGCCATGGCCAGCTAAGCCTTGAGTTCAGAGATTACATCCTCAGTCAGCAGTTGAATCGCTGGGGTGGATTTTTTGATATTAGCCTAGTCGAGTGCGCTACCATTCCGCTCACTCCTGCGGGTAAAACCCGGCACGTTGACGTCCAGCTTTCCTAACATTCAGTTCTACTCTCTATTACGGATTCATAAATGAAGCAAGTTACCCAAACCCTGCGCACTGGCGTAGTTGAAATAAATGAAGTGCCGGTACCCTCGCTAAACGATAAATTCGTTCTGGTGCGTAACAGTATGTCGGTGATCAGCGCCGGTACCGAAAAAACCAAGATTGATATGGGCAAAAAGAGCCTGTTGCAGAAAGCCAAGGCTAGGCCGGATTTGGTCAAGCAGGTGATTAACAAGGTGCGTACCGAAGGGCTGGCAAAAACCCTGCAAACGGTTAACTCCCGCCTTAATTCACCTTCACCTCTTGGTTATAGCTGTGCCGGTACTGTAGTCGCTGCAGGTGGCCTGGTAGAGGGGCTGCAGCCGGGTGACCGTGTTGCCTGTGGCGGTGCCGATTATGCCAACCATGCGGATTTTGTGGCGGTGCCCAAAAATCTGGTGGTGAAGGTGCCAGGGAATGTATCGGACGAAGAAGCGGCCTTTACTACTGTCGGTTCCATTGCCCTGCAGGGTGTGCGCCTGGCTGAGCCAAAGCTGGGTGAAACCTTTCTGGTGGTGGGTCTTGGCCTGCTGGGGCAGATCACCGTGCAATTGTTGCGTGCCAACGGTTGTACCGTGATTGGGACCGATCTGGATGCTGCTCTGGTTAAGCGTGCAGAAGGCTTTGGCGCCATAGCTGTTCCGCCCGGTGGGGATGTGACCGGGCTCTGTGCGGCAAAAACGGCAGGCCACGGGGTGGATGCTGTACTGGTGTGTGCTGGTTCCAGCAGCAATGCCATTATTGAAATGTGTGGTGAAGTAACCCGCGAAAAAGGCCGCGTTGTGGTAGTGGGTGCGGTGCGCATGGATATTCCCCGTGAAGACTTCTTCAAGAAAGAGATCAGCGTTGTGATCTCCCGCTCTTACGGCCCTGGCCGATACGATCCTGTCTATGAAGAAAACGGCAACGATTATCCGCTGGGTTATGTGCGCTTTACCGAACAGCGAAATATGTCTACTTTCCTTGAGCTGATTTCCCAGGGCAAGGTCGATGTAAAGAGCCTGATCACTCACCGCTATTCAGTAGATGATGCCGCTGTTGCCTATCAGTTGATAGAAGGTAACAAGACCGAGCCTTACCTTGGCATAGTGCTGCAGTACAACCCGGCAAGCCAGCTGGCCGACATGGCTGCGCGTATAGAGGTTACCCCGGCGGCGGTAGCGGCAGATAAGGTCAAGCTGTCGTTTTATGGCGCCGGTAACTACGCCACTGCCAGCCTGTTGCCGCCGATGCAGGCCAGCGGCAAGGTGACCTTTTCTGGCCTGGTCACCGCCAGTGGCCGCTCGGCCCAGGGCGTGGCCAAACAGTTTGGTTTTGGTTTTTGCGCCGGCAGCTATGCCGAGTTGCTGCAGGGCGATACGGACGCGATCGTGGTCACCACGCGGCATGATACCCATGGTGCCGCCGTGCGCGATGCCTTGACGGCCGGCAAGCATGTGTATGTTGAAAAGCCGTTGGCCATGTCGGTAGAAGAGCTTAGTGAGATTCACCGTGCCTACGGCGACTGCGGTCAGGCCCAGGTGATGGTGGGCTTTAACCGTCGCTTTGCCCCCGCTACTAGGCAGGTTGTGGAGCACTTCTCCGGAGTGAAAAGCCCGCTGGTAGCGAATATCCGTATTAATGCGGGTGTTATCCCCGCCGATCACTGGATTCAAGATCCGCAAGTCGGTGGCGGCCGCATGATTGGCGAAGGTTGCCATTTCATCGACCTAGCTTCTGCTCTAGTGGGCAGTAACGTTAAATCCGTCTATGCGGTTGGCTCCAGCAAGGCGGAAAAATCCGCCTTGCTGAACGACAACCTGTGCCTGTCGCTTACCTTTGAAAATGGCAGCGTGGCCAACATTACCTATACCGCCGACGGTGCCAAGGCGATGGCCAAGGAATATATCGAGGTGTTTGGCGGTGGCCGCTCGGCGCAAATCAACGATTTCAAAGATGTCACCCTGTACAGCGGCGATACCGAAGCTACGCGATTGAAAGCCGGCGTACAGGACAAGGGACAGAAACATATGATCAGCGCCTGGCTTGAAGGGCTGAAAGCTGGCAAAGCCTGCGTGGACTATTCATGCCTGATGAGCACCAGTCTGGCCACGGTCATGGCGGTGGAGTCTCTGTCCCTGGGCATGCCGCTGACCGTTGATACCACCGTACTGACGGCCGAGTAATCAGAAGGAATGCAAGGGGGCTTTTTATGCCCCCAGATACCATGAATACGCTCATACCCCTTAATTCACAGCTGCTCGGCGCCATACGTGGCGAGCAGTTTGCCGGTTACGATCCCTTTGACAGCCTGAACAGCACGTTGCTGCAGGCTACTCCTTTTGGTCGCAGTGAACTGGTTCGGCTCGCCTGGTTACAGTTGGGCAAGCGCTCCCCGATTAACCTGCGGCCTTTGCTACGTGTGCCCAAGAAGCGTAACCCCAAGGGTGTTGGGCTTTTTATACTGGGATTGCTGGAGGACCACCGTCGCACCGGTGAGCAGCAATATTTAAACGAAGCCAAAGAGCTGGGTGACTGGCTGTTAACCCAGCGGAGCCCTCGCGAGCAATGGCAGCACAGCTGCTGGGGCTATCATTTCGACTGGCAGGCGCGCGCCTTTTACGTGCCGGCCGGCAAGCCGAATATCATCACCACCTGTTACGTTGCCCGTGCTTTATATGCACTGGGCGAGGCAACGGCCGAGCAAGGCTATATAGAGGTTGCGCTGGATGCGGCGCACTTTATTGTTAATAGCCTCTATACCGAGGCCGATGGCCGTTGTTTTTACGCCTATATTCCGGGCGAAACCGCCTTTGTGCATAACGCCAGCCTCTGGGGAGCTGCCTGGGTGGGTTTTGCCGGCGCCAGGCTGAATGACCCTGCCATGTGCGAACAGGCATTGGACGTTGCACGCCAGTCGGTGAGCGAGCAGGGTGCAGATGGCTCCTGGGTCTATGGTGCCCGGCATCATCACCAGTTTATCGATGGCTTTCACACGGGTTATAACCTGGAAGCGCTCTGCCTGTTGCGCGATGCGCTGGATTCCGGTGAGTTTGATGAGGCCATCAAGCAAGGCTATCGCTATTACGTAAATCACTTCTTCACCGAAGATGGTACCGCCAAGTATTACAACAACAATGTCTATCCCTTGGATATGCACAGTGTTGCCCAGGCGGTGTTTACCCTGCTGAAAGTGGGTGGCAGTGCGGCGGATGAAGAGTTGTGTGCAAAGGTGATCGCGCGCGCGCTTGAACAGCTTTATATGCCGGGCAAAAAACAGTTTGTATACCAGAAGAGCCGTTGGCTGACGAACCGCATCAACTATGCCCGCTGGACTCAGGCCTGGGCTTATTATGCGCTGGCTTTCTACAACCGCTACCGTGCAGAGAATCAAGATGAGAAGAATTAACGTACTTGGCTGCCCCATGGATGTGGCCAGCATGGGGCAGACCGTGGCGGCGATACGTAACGGCATTCGTGAACAGCGCTTCGTGCAGCATGTAGTAGTGAACGTGGCCAAACTGGTGAACATGCGCACCGATGCCCAGCTGCGTGAGTCCGTGGAAAGTTGCGACATTATCAATATCGATGGCATGGGTGTGGTGCTGGGCGCCCGAATCATGGGGCACGATGTGCCGGAACGAGTAGCCGGTGTTGATCTGTTCCACGAACTGCTGGCCATGAGTGCAAAGGAAGCCTTTCCCGTCTTCCTGCTGGGCGCCAAGCAAGATGTGGTGCAAGCTGTGGCGGACAAGGTGGCTCATCAGTACCCGGGCCTGGCTGTTGCCGGCTATCACCATGGCTACTTCTGGGATGATGAGCAGGCGGTGGTTGAAAAGATAAAGGCATCAGGTGCGCGCCTGCTGTTTGTTGCCATTACGTCTCCGCGTAAAGAGAACTTTATCAACCGCTGGCGCGATCAGCTGGGTGTGGATTTTGTGATGGGAGTGGGGGGCACTTTCGATGTGGTGGCCGGCAAGGTGACGCGCGCACCGCTGTGGATGCAGCAATGGGGTCTTGAATGGCTGTATCGCGTTATTCAGGAACCGGGCCGTATGTGGAAGCGCTACCTGGTGACCAATTCCAAGTTTGCCTGGCTGCTGTTGAAGGCCAAGTGGAAAGGAATGATTGGAAGCTCGTGAGTGGTGAGTGGTGAGTGGTGATTGGTGATTGGTGAAGTTGGTGGTGCTTGTGCTTCGAATCACGAATTACCAATGACGAATGACGGGGCCTAATGGGTTATTAGTAATTAGTCATTGGAAAAACGGTTGGGTACGCTGCATAGTAAACTTGGCTTACGGCTTACGGCTTACGGCTTACGGCTTACGGCTTACGGCTTACGGCTTACGGCTTACGGCTTACGGCTTACGGCTTACGGCTTACGGCTTACGGCTTGTTTTAGTTTTCAAACAGGACAAACATCGCTATGGCGTTAACACACCTGCAACGGCTGGAAGCCGAAAGTATTCATATCATGCGGGAGGTCGTGGCCGAAGCGGAGAACCCGGTGATGCTGTATTCCGTGGGTAAAGACAGCGCGGTGATGCTGCATCTGGCGATGAAGGCCTTTGCGCCTTCGGCGCCGCCGTTCCCGCTGCTGCATGTGGATACGCGCTGGAAGTTCCGCGAGATGTACCAGCTGCGCGACCGCATGGCCCAAGAGTCGGGCATGAAGCTGCTGGTGCATACCAACCCGGACGGAATCGCGCAGGATATCAATCCGTTTACCCATGGCTCGGCGGTTCATACCGATGTGATGAAGACCGAAGGCCTGAAGCAGGCACTGAATGAGCATGGCTTTGATGCCGCCTTTGGTGGTGCGCGCCGTGACGAGGAAAAGTCCCGCGCCAAGGAGCGCATTTTCTCGTTCCGCTCCGAACAGCACCGCTGGGACCCAAAAAGCCAGCGTCCGGAGTTGTGGAAGCTGTATAACGCCCGCAAACAAAAGGGCGAAAGCATCCGCGTTTTCCCGCTGTCGAACTGGACCGAACTGGATATCTGGCAGTACATCTACCTCGAAGGCATCCCTGTTGTGCCACTGTACTTCGCCGCAGAGCGGCCGGTGGTGGAGCGCGATGGCGCCCTGATCATGGTGGATGATGAGCGCATGCCGCTGAAACCGGGTGAAGTGCCCGAGATGCGCAAAGTGCGTTTCCGTACCCTGGGCTGCTACCCGCTGACCGGTGCTGTGGAATCCGAGGCGGATACTCTGCCGGCGATTATTCAGGAAATGCTGCTGACCACAACATCCGAGCGCCAGGGGCGCGCTATCGATCACGACAGTGCTGCATCCATGGAAAAGAAAAAGCAGGAGGGCTACTTCTGATGGCACACGTATCCGACCTGATCTCGACCGATATCGAACAATACCTCAAAGCCCACGAGAACAAGGGCCTGCTGCGCTTTATTACCTGCGGCAGCGTGGATGATGGCAAAAGCACCCTGATCGGCCGTCTGCTGTACGAATCCAAGATGCTGTTTGAAGATCAGCTGAGTGCCATTGAGGCCGATTCCAAAAAGTACGGCACCCAGGGTGATGAGATCGACTTTGCCCTGCTGGTGGATGGCCTGGCGGCCGAGCGGGAGCAGGGCATTACCATCGATGTGGCCTATCGTTTTTTCTCCACCGACCAGCGCAAGTATATAGTCGCCGATACCCCCGGGCATGAGCAGTACACCCGCAATATGGTGACCGGTGCCTCCACCGCCGATGCTGCCATTCTGATGGTGGATGCGCGCAAGGGTATTCTGATCCAGACACGCCGGCACAGCTACCTGATGTCCCTGATCGGTATCCGCAACATTGTGGTGGCGATCAACAAGATGGATCTGGTGGATTACTCCGAAGCGGTGTTTAACCGCATTCGGGAAGAATACCGCGCCTTTGCCCGCCAGATTGGTTTTGAAGATGTCACCTTTATCCCGATGTCGGCCTTTAAGGGCGATAACATCACCACGCTCAGCGAGCGCATGCCCTGGTATCAGGGCACGGCGCTGATGCCGCATCTGGAAGCGGTGGAACTGGATGACGAGCGGCTGCAGCGTTCTGCGTTTCGCATGCCGGTGCAGTGGGTTAACCGCCCCAATCTGGATTTCCGCGGCTTTGCCGGCAGCATTGCCAGTGGTGTTATACGTCCAGGCGATGCCATTCGAGTACAGCCCTCGGGCAAAACCAGCACCGTCGCCCGTATCGTTACCCATGATGGTGATCTGGAGCAGGCCGTGGCGGGCCAGTCGATCACGCTGACGCTGGCGGATGAAGTGGATATTTCCCGCGGTGATGTTATTTCCCGCATTGATGCCCCAGCGGAAACCGCCGATCAGTTTGAAGCCTCCCTGGTGTGGATGCACGAGGAAGCCCTGCTGCCCGGGCGTCGTTACCTGATGAAAATCGGTACCAATACCGTCACAGCCCAGGTCAGCGAAATCAAATACCAGGTTAACGTGAATACGCTCGAGCACCTGGCCGCCAAGCAGCTCGAACTGAATGCCATTGGTGTGTGCAACCTGTCGCTGGACCGGGCCATTGCCTTCGATGCCTATGCCGATAACCAGGATACCGGTGGCTTTATCCTGATCGACCGCCTCACCAATAATACGGTGGGTGCGGGCATGTTGCGCTTCGCGCTGCGCCGCAGCCAGAATATCCATATGCAGCATGTTGATGTAGACAAGGCGGCACGGGCGCAGGCCAAAAGCCAGAAAGCCTGTGTGCTCTGGTTTACCGGCTTGTCTGGCTCTGGCAAATCGACCATCGCCAATCTGGTGGAGAAAAAACTCCATGCCCGCGGCCAGCACACCTACCTGCTGGATGGCGACAATGTGCGCCACGGCCTGAACCGTGATCTTGGCTTTACCGATGCCGACCGGGTGGAAAACATCCGCCGCGTGGGTGAAGTGGCCAAGCTGATGGTGGATGCCGGCCTGATCGTGCTCAGCGCCTTTATTTCACCCTTTTGCTCCGAACGCAGCATGGCGCGGGACCTGGTGGCAGACGGCGAATTCCTCGAGATCTTTGTCGATACGCCGCTCAGCGTGGCGGAAGAGCGCGATCCCAAGGGGCTGTACAAGAAAGCGCGTAGAGGTGAGCTGAAAAACTTCACCGGTATCGATTCCGCCTACGAAGTACCGGAAGCCGCGGAAATTCGCATCGATACCACCGTGCTGGATGCAGATGCTGCCGCCGAGCGGATTATCGGTGAGCTGATCGAGTGCGGCATCCTGCAAAACTGACAGCCGAGAGCTGTCAGCTATCAGCTTTAAGCTTTAAGCTTACAGCTTGAAAGCAGCTATCAGCTATCAGCTATCAGCTATCAGCTATCAGCTATCAGCTTGAAGCTTACAGCTTAAAACTTACGGCTTACGGCTTACGGCTCGTCATTGGTCATTAGTGATTAGTCATTGGTAACAGGCAGCAGGCAGCCAGCGACTTACGAATCACGAATCACAACCAACACGTGGCCCATGATTCGCAAGCTCATTCCGGCTACGTTTTTGGCGGCCCCAGGCCCTGTTGGGCCTTGTCACGCTATTGATTTACATTGAGAAAGAAGATGACTGATTACATTACCCGGGCGCTGCTCGAATCTGTGGAAACCCTTGCCCGTGATGCGGGCGCCGAGATCATGGCGATCTACAGCCGTGATTTCAGTATCGAAGAGAAAGAAGACAAGTCCCCGCTGACCGAAGCCGACAGTGCCGCGCATCGGCTGATTGCAGCGCGCCTTGCAACGCTGACGCCGGCGCTGCCGATCCTGTCGGAAGAAGATGTCGAAGGCTTCGGCGGCGCCGATGAACAGGGTCGCTACTGGCTGGTGGACCCGCTGGATGGCACCAAGGAGTTTATCAAGCGCAATGGCGAGTTCACGGTGAACATCGCCCTGGTTGAAAACGGCATAGCCGTACTGGGTGTGGTCTATGCTCCGGCGCTGAATGTGACCTACAGCGGCGCGCGTGGCCTGGGTGCTGTGAAAGTGAACGATGCCGGCGAACGGACGCCTATTAGCGTTGCCGGTACGCCGGTGGGCCGTGCCTGGCGTGTTGTGGGCAGCCGCTCCCATGCCGGTGCCGAAACCGAGGCATGGCTCACCCAGCTGGGCGACTATGAGTTGGTGCCCATGGGCAGTTCGCTGAAGCTGTGCCTGGTTGCCGAAGGCGCTGCGGATGTTTACCCGCGCCTGGGGCTCACCTCCCTCTGGGATACCGCCGCTGCCCATGCGGTTGTGAATGAAGCCGGTGGCGAAGTCGTTCGGCTGGATGGCGCAGCGCTGAGCTACGCCAACACCGCCGAGGTGCTTAATCCGTATTTCATCGTGCAGGCAAGGTCTGTTTAACGGGTTGGGTTCTGGCGAATGACTAAGCGTGATTGGTAATTGGTGATTGGTGATTGGTAATTCGTAATTGGTAATTCGTGAGTGGTGAGTGGTGAGTGGTGAGTGGTGATTAGTAATTCGTAATTCGTGATTGGTGAGTCGTAATTGGTACTTGCGACCTGCGAGTGAATCACCAGAATTGATTTACGGCTGACGGCTCGAGATTGGTAATTGGTAATTGGTGGGAACTCCCTGCACGATGATCACGAATAATGGGACGTCATTGGTGATTGGTAAATTGTAATTGGCAAGAGCGGTCAGCATAAGCGCTTTGAATTACGTGTTGTCATTCGTTAGTAGTAATTGGTAATTAGTAGAGCGACCATTATTCACGATTCACGATTCACGATTCACGATTCACGATTCACGATTCACGATTCACGATTCACGATTCACGATTCACGAATTACAACTCACCAATTACTATTAACTAGGAATATTGTATGAAGATTTTAGTAACCGGCGGTGCCGGCTATATTGGCTCCCACACGGTGGTTGAGCTGCTCAGTGCCGGTCATGATGTGGTGGTGCTGGATAACTACTGCAACAGCTCGGCGGTGGCGCTGCAGCGAGTGGAACAGATAGTTGCCGGTACTGTTGCGGGCAAGGCCGGTAAGGCTGGCGTGCTGCAGGCGGTGGAAGCGGATATCCGTGACCGTGCAGCGCTGGATGCGGTTTTTGGGGCCCATGCATTCGATGGCGTGATTCACTTTGCCGGGCTCAAGGCGGTGGGCGAAAGCGTATCGAAGCCGCTGGAGTATTACGAAAACAATGTCGGCGGTTCTATCACGCTGTGCCAGGCCATGCAGGCGGCGGGGGTGTTCAAGCTGGTGTTCAGCTCCTCGGCCACGGTCTATGGCGAAGATGCGCCTGTGCCCTATGTCGAAACACTGCCCCGGGGCAAAACATCGAACCCCTACGGCAGCAGCAAGTCGATGGTGGAACAGTTGCTGACGGACCTTTGCTCATCGGGCTCTGATTTGCAGGCGTCTAACTGGTCGGTGTCCCTGCTGCGTTACTTCAACCCTATTGGGGCTCACCCCAGCGGGTTTATCGGCGAAGACCCGCAGGGGATTCCCAACAACCTGATGCCCTATATCGCCCAGGTGGCGATTGGCCGGCGTGCAGAGTTGGCGATCTTTGGCAGTGATTACCCCACGCTTGACGGCACCTGTCAGCGGGATTATCTGCATGTGGTGGATCTGGCGAAAGGGCACCTGCGGGCGCTGGAAGCCCTGACCCAGCCCGGCGTTAAGGCGTATAACCTGGGTACCGGCCAGGCCTGCTCGGTACTGGAAATGGTGCGGGCATTCGAACAGGCCAGCGGCCGCCCGGTGCCCTACAGCTTTGCACCGCGCCGTGCTGGCGACCTGCCCGCATTCTGGGCCGATGCCAGCAAGGCTGCAGCGGAACTGGGCTGGACGGCGGAGTTGGGCCTGGATCAGATGATGGCCGACACCTGGCGCTGGCAGTCCATGAATCCGGAAGGGTATAGCGAAGACGGCAGCTGTAAGCCGTGAGCTGGCAGCTTTAAGCTCGCGGCTGATAGCTGATAGCTGATAGCACGATGTTTCGAATCACGAATTACCAATCACGAGTAACACATCGAATGCTACAAGCTGTTTATAACCTGCGCATGGCGATGTTTTTGGGCTGTGTCGCGGCGCTGTTGTACGGCATTTTCCGCGCGGCGCCGCCGCCGGATCTGTTTGATCAATCCGACAAGGTGGGCCATCTGCTGGCCTTCGGTGCCCTGGGCTTAAGCAGCCGGCTGGCGTTTCTGCGCCTGTCGGGATGGGTGCTCTGGCCAATACTGGCAGCCCTGGCGCCCTTGCTGGAGTGGCTGCAGCATCAGCTGCAGCCGTTGCGCATTTACAGCCTTGAAGATGCCCTGGCGAATCTTGCCGGTGTTGCGCTGGCGCTGGTTTTTTGGGCTTTTGTTCGGCGTTATGTGTCTGCTGATGCCTTGCTTGTAGCCCGGCGTTGAACACGGATTCAGGGTGTGGGTTGTAGAGAAGGGGTGGGCTCGTTGGCGCAGTGCAGTCGCCTGGAATGATCGCCATGGACGGTGGAAATCCTGAAAACGCAGGAGCGGTTTTCAGGGGAGTGTGCGAATTCCGGGAAACGAGCCCCGGCGAGTTTCGAGGGTGATCCATGTGTTTCGAGGATTTGCCAGCGCGCGCTCTGGATGTGCCTGCGCATTTCGGCTTAGTCCTTGTAATCCAGCTCACTGGCATGACCGGTGTCCGCCCAGTCTGCCGGGTATATGCCTTTGGTCACCAGCCGGTGAAAGGTTGAGTAGGGCCACTTTGAGGGATGATCAACCAGCCCGTGTTTAACCGGGTTGATGTGGATATAGTCCATATGGGCGCGATAGTCGCGTTCGTCACGGATCAAATGCTCCCAATAACGCCGCTGCCAGATACCGCGTTCGCCACGTGACAAGCGACTGGCGGAACGTAGTTCGGTGTGGGGGATCTGGCGCGAGAAGTTATTTTTGATCAGGAACCAGCGTTTTGCATAGTCGGCATCGCCGGACGGCAGTTCAATGACGCAATGCAAGTGATCGGGCAATACCACCCAGCCATGGATGCGGAACGGATGGTGGAGGCGCACCGAGCGCACCGCCTCGCGCAGTTCATCAATATGTCGGGTTAGCAGGTCATTACCGTGACGTTGTAGCAGGGTGACGGTAAAGAAATAGCAGCCCCCAGCATGCAATATACGACGAAAACGGGGCATCCATGCCTCCTTCGTTGTGGTTTTCCGTTTGAGTGTAGCTGTTGCCGGCGGGGAACCGGAGTTTTGAGATATCTCGAAATTCGTGAGCACATCCTCGAAACTCGCTCCGCTCCTTTCCCGGAATTCGCTGCGCTCATTCCAGGCTACGTGGGGGCTTTGTAGGTTGTAATGAGCGTTGCGAATTACGACAACCGGCGCATAGCGCTGGCGTTTTGGCCGTTGGTGGTTTGATTTTCGTCGCCTTGGCGGTCCGCTGGCCAATGAGTGCAGCGGAATTTGAGTCGGGCGCGAGGGTGGTGGTGTCTCCCGAAATTCGTGAGCACATCCTCGAAACTCGCTCCGCTCCTTTCCCGGAATTCGCTGCGCTCATTCCAGGCTACGTGGGCTTTGTAGGTTGTAATGAGCGTTGCGAATTACGACAACCGGCGCATAGCGCTGGCGTTTTGGCCGTTGGTGGTTTGATTTTCGTCGCCTTGGCGGTCCGCTGGCCAATGAGTGCAGCGGAATTTGAGTCGGGCGCGAGGGTGGTGATGTCTCCTGAAATTCTTGGGCACATCCTCGAAACTCGCTTCGCTCCTTTCCCGGAATTCGCCTTGGGCTCATTCCAGGCTACGTGGCTTACTATGGCTATTGGCCAGCACGGCGATGGCGCAGAGGGTGATGAAGGTGGCGGCGTTGGCGGGGATTTGCAGGTTGAAGTCGGTGGCGGAGTGGATCATGAGCGCGATGATGCCCATGGCGGCGCCGAAGCCTACGCCGCTGCGATACCAGGATTCGCGTCGCCACAGCGCCTTGAGGGCGTGGTAGAGCGCACCCAGTACGAAGAACACCAGTGGCAGCATGCCTATGGCGCCGTATTCGATGGCGAACTGCAGATAGTCGTTGTGGGCGTGATCAAAGTGAGCGCGTATTTCCTCGCCCGGATAACGCTGGAAGCTGGCTTCAAAGCTGCCGGCGCCGCTGCCGGTGAGCGGGTTTTGCTGCAGCTGGGGCCAGGCATAGATGTATAGGTCATCGCGGATTTCGTTGGCCCGGCTCACCACCTCGCCATTCACCACCTGATCCTGCAGCTGGGTATTGATCAGGCGGTCCTTGAGCTTTTCAAGCCCGAAGTACTGGCTGATCACCAGCACGTCGATCAGGATCAGGCTGGCCAGGATCAGGCCGTTGCGCAGCCGGTGTTCGCGGTTGAGCATCACGAAGAGGCCGCCCACGATCAGCAGGCTGGCAAAGAAAGCGGTGTTGCCCATGCGTGAGCGGGTCATCACCAGGGCGATGACCATGATCACCAGCGCCAGGCGCAGGCGAGCCTTGGGGCCCATCAGCAGCTCCAGCAGGTGACGCCAGCGAAAACTGCGACCGTCGCGCAATGCCAGCAACAGGCCAATACCGCAGGCCAGGGTCATTTCCAGGTAGCCGGCCAGGTGGTTGCGGTTCACAAAGGTGCCAGTGGCAGTACCGATGTAGCTGGTTTTGGGGCCGCTCAGCAGCCATTCAATGCCCGACAGTGTCATCAAGCTGCCGTAAAACGCCTGTACAGTGCCGCTGACAACAAGCACGCCGAGCAGCAGCGTCAGGCGAGACCGGGTGTGGAACAGGCCGACGATGAGCAGAAACAGCAGGGCATAGGCGCAGCCCAGCATCAGGTACTGGATGCTGGCGCCCGTATCCAGGCTGATGCCGCTGATCAGCTGCACACAGACCCAGAGCTGGCACAGAACTAGCAGCACGAACAGGGGCAGTGCCGGCTTGATGGATTTGCGCAGTGCGCTGCCCCGTTGCCGTGCACCGCTGTTGCCGGCGGCACCAGGATAGAGCTTCTGCAGGCCCCAGAGCCCGCCAAGCAGGGCTGTGAGCAGCACAAAGAGGCCGTTGCTCCATTCCTGGTTACTGCCCAGCGGCAGCGGCAGCCAGACCAGCAAAGCCAGGGTGGCTAGCATCAGGGCTTTGTCGCGGGGGGCTGCTGTCGGGCTCATGGGCTTGAGGCTCATACTGGGTCACGTCAGGTAATGGCAGGGTTATAACGGGCTACAGTCGCTAGGCGTGGCTGAGTCAGCGGGGCTCGAACTGGGTGCGAAAACGCAGATCATCTTAATGATCCTGGTGGGCAGATGCCAACCTAAACGGCGGAAAAACAAATGTTTTACGGTCAGTGGCGGGCGCTACTGGTCGGGTAACGGGCGGCGGTGGGCCTACGCTTATATTGCGTTGCGGTATGACTGGCCAATCACCACCTAAGTGTTTAGAATCGCCCGGTTTAGCATGCTTTTTATCTGGCCATGTTGTAGGCGGGTGCGAATTGCCTTCGTACCAGATCTGAAGGATCCGATTGCCGGGCACGCTTTTTACTTGCAAATAACGAGGACGTTAAAATGCGCAAGATTTTCACCGCTCTATCTTTGTCCGTCGCTCTGGCCTCCGGCCAGGCCATGGCTGACCAGGCTACTCTGACTGCACTGCAGGATGCCGGTATCGCACTGACGGCCGAGCAGTCCGCTGCCGTACTGGCCGCTGAGGGCGATGCCCTGGCTGAAGCCATTGGCGCCCTGGTGGCCTCTGTTGCCGGCGATGCCGCTGCTGTAGAAGCGATTGTCACTGCTGCTGTTGCGGCGGCACCGGCTCAGGCTGCTGCCATCACCAGCGCTGCCGTCACGGCCGCACCGGCTCAGGCTGCCACCATTGTTTCCGCAGCTACCGCGGCAGCGCCGGCCTATGCTGCGTCGATTACGTCTGCCGCGACCGCCGCTTCCGGTGATACTGGCGGTGACACCGGTTCCAGCGGTACTGGCTCAGCCCAGACCGGCAGCGGCGTGCCTTCAGGTTCCGGCGGTGGTGGTTCTTCCTCCACCGGCAGCCCGTCCGCCTGATAGACCCCAGGGCCGGTCATTACCGGCCCTCTGCGATTCCCTGTTTTTACACTTTGCCATGCCTCTGCAAGGATGGATCCGATGAGCGTTACCTTTTTGCGTAAAGTGCTGCCTGCTGCGATTGTAGCGGCGGTCTCCGGCCAGGCTTTGGCCATTGAACCGGCTAACTTCAGCCTGGGCGGTATGACGCTGACTCCTGTGGTCAAGCTGTCTGAAAGCTACGACGACAACTTCCGTGAAGTGGCGAGCCCCGATGAAGAGTCCAGCTGGATTACCACCATCGAGCCTTCTTTTGTACTGGCTGCTCAGGATCGTCTGAATGTCTACTCGCTGGGCTACCGCTTTAACAGCGAGATCTATCATTCCAGCCATGACGATGACAACACCGATCATTTCCTGAATGCCGACGCCCATATGGAATTCAACAGCCGTAACCGGCTGGATCTGGCGGCTGCGTACAGCAAGCAGGAAGACACCGGCGATACCACATCCCTGGTGGAAAATGACAAGTACCACAGCTACAACGTCGGCGGTGTTTACGGCTTCGGTGCCGAATCCGCCACCATGCAGCTGGAGCTGGGCGCCAACCGTGAATGGAAACGCTACGACAACAGCGGCAGCCTGAACCAGGACAAGGAACGGGATACCGACAGCCTGAGCGCGACCGCGTACTACCGCCTGGCCTCCAAGACCCGTGCCCTGTTCGAAGTGGTGTACAACGACTACGACTACGTAACCTTCGATAACCTGGACAGCGACAGCATGGCCTACCTGCTGGGTCTGACCTGGGAGGCGACCGCCAAGACCACCGGTACAGCCAAGATCGGTTACGAGAGCAAGGATTTTGACGACGCTTCCCGCAAGGACCCGAGCGGCACTGTGTGGCAAGTTGGCGTGAGCTGGCAGCCGCGTACCTACTCGACCTTCACGCTGAACACCCGTCAGAGCTTCAATGAAGGTAGCGTGGAAGAAAACTACATCGAGAACACCACCACCAGCCTGAACTGGAACCATGAGTGGAGCTCGTACGTATCTACCGATGTGAACTATAGCCACACCGAAGAAGACTACGACAACGCCCTGAATCGCAAGGACGAGACAGATTCCATCGCCCTGGGTCTGAACTACGAAATGCGCCGCTGGCTGTCCGTGGGTTTGGGATACAAGTACTCCGAGCGCGACTCCAATGTCGCCAAGGAAAACTTTGATCGCAACCTGGTTCAGGCCAGCCTGACCATGAGTTTCTGATCGGCCGTCTGTACTTGAAAGGGAGGGAATGATTCCCTCCCTTTTTGCTTTGTGTAAACCTCGTTAGGAGATATTTCTATGCTGGTTCGGTACCTGTCCCGGGTTCTGGTTCTTGTGTGCATGCTGGGTTTTGGCGCGGGCGCTTATGCCGCCGGCGACAGTCAGTACAAGCTGGGCTCGGGCGATGTTATCAGCATCACTATTTTCGGTGAGGAGGACCTGAGCGTGTCGGAACTGCGTTTGACCGATGCAGGCTCCTTCTCTTACCCCTTCCTGGGTGAAGTGCGGGCGCTGGGCAAGACCGCCGCTGATATCGAACGCCTGATCATCGCCGGGCTGAGCGGAGACTACCTGATAGATCCCCGTGTCTCGGTCAGCATCCTGGAATACCGCGAGTTCTTCGTTAACGGTGAAGTAAAAAGTCCGGGTGGCTATCCGTTCAAGCCGGGCCTGACGCTGCGCAAGGCCATCGCCCTGGCGGGCGGTTTTACCGAACGCGCCTCCGACAGCAAGATGATGATCATTCGTGACAACGACAGCAGCCGGACACCCACGCGTGCATCCCTGGACACGGCCATCATGCCGGGCGACATCATTACAATTGACCAGAGCTTTTTCTGAGTATGGATAACACCCTCATCAAGGAACGCGCGCTGCTGCAGGATTCCGGCAGCGACGACGAAATCGACCTGCTGCAGCTGTGGAACACCCTGTGGCGCCGCAAGTGGAGCATTATCAGCCTGACCCTGGTGGTGATGATGCTGGCGGCTCTGGTTGTACTGACCATCACGCCCATCTACCGCGCCGCCTCCACCCTGCTGATCGAGCAGAAGGCCGCCAAGGTGGTCTCCATCGAGCAGGTCTATGGCCTGGATGGCTCGGGCAACGAATACCTGCAGACACAGTTTGAGCTGCTGAAATCCCGCGGCCTGGCGGAGCGTGTGGTCAGTGAGCTGAACCTGACCACCCATCCGGAGTTCGACCCGCGTCAGCAGCCCGAGCCGCTGCTGGATATCGCTGGCCTGCTGCGTGGTTTCAACCTACAGAGCCTGCTGCCCTTTACCCTGCCGGGTGATCTGGCCGAAGAGCCGTTGCCGCCTACCGAAGCTGAAATCCACGATGCCGTAGTGCGCAGCTTTATCGAGCGCACCACTATCTCGCCGGTGGGCAAGACTCAGCTGGTGAAGGTTGAGTTTGAAATGGCGGATGCCCGCACGGCGGCGCTGGTGGCCAATGCGCTGGCCAACTCCTTTATCGAAAGCCAGCTGGAGGCGCGCCTGGACATGACCCAGACCGCCACCAACTGGATGAACGATCGTCTGTCGGGCCTGAAGGGAAAATTGCAGGAGTCTGAAAGTCGCCTGCAGGAATTCCGTGACCGCGAAAACCTGGTGGATATCCAGGGTGTGACCACCTCGGCCGCCGGTGAGCTGTCCCAGACCGGTGATCGCCTGATCGATGCCCGCCGTGAGCGCGCCGAAGCCCAGAGCCAGTATCGCCAGGTAACGTCCATGAAGAGTGGCGGCTGGGAGCGCATGGCGTCGGTGCCGGCGGTACTGAGCAACCTGCTGGTGCAGCAGTTCAAATCCGAGCAGGCCAAGACCCGCTCCAAGGTTGAGGAGCTGTCGCGTCGCTACGGGCCCAAGCATCCCAAGATGCAGGCCGCGCGTTCCGATTTCGATGCCGCCACGGCCAGCCTGAAAACCCAGGTTGACCAGGTGGTGGCCGGTATCGAACGGGAGTATCAGCTGGCGGTGGCCAACGAAGGTTCGCTGCAGTCTTCGTTCGAGCGCAACAAGAACGAAATTCAGGACATTACCCGCAAGGAATTCAAGCTGCGCGAGCTGCAGCGTGAAGTCGACGGTAACCGTTCGCTCTACGACACTTTCATGACGCGCCTGAAGGAAACCTCGGCCACCTCGGATCTGGAAGCGGCCAATGCGCGCATTGTCGACCGCGCCGTGGTGCCGGATGCGCCCATCAAGCCGAAGAAGAGCCTGATTGTTGCCCTGGCGGGTCTGCTGGCGCTCTTTGCCGGTATCGGTATTACCCTGCTGCTGGAGGCGCTGAACAACACCTTCAAGAGCACCGACGATGTCGAGGGCAAGCTCAACCTGCCGGTGCTGGGTATTCTGCCGGTAATCAGGGGCAAGGAACGCAAGACCATCGCGCGGCTGTTCAACCTGGATCAGGACAAGTCCTTTTCCGAGTCGATTCGCACCATCCGTACCGGCATAGTGCTGTCGGGGCTGGATAACCCGCACAAGGTCATGGTCGTCACCTCTTCAGTGCCGGGCGAAGGCAAGAGCTCGGTCTCCTCGAACCTGGCGTTCGCTCTGGGGCAGATGGAAAAGGTACTGCTGATCGATGCCGACATGCGCCGCCCCAGTATCGCCAAGAACTTCGAGCTGCCAGTGGGTACGCCGGGCCTGGCCAACCTGGTGGCCGGTACGGCCAAGCTGGAAGAGTGCATCAGCAGCCACGATGGCATCGATGTGATGGGTGCCGGCACAGTGCCGCCCAACCCGCTGGAACTGCTGTCTTCGCCGCGCTTTGCCAAGGTGCTGGAGTACCTGAAAGACAAGTATGAACGCATCATTATCGACTCGGCGCCGACCCAGGCGGTGAGCGATGCGATGGTGCTGTCGACCCATGCCGATGCCGTGATTTACGTTATCAAGTCTGAGGATACGTCCATTCCCCTGGCCCAGAAGGGTGTGGGTCAGTTGCTGCAGAACCGGGCACCGGTGAAGGGCGTGATCCTGAACCAGGTAGACGTGAAGAAAGCGCAGAAATACGGCTACAACTACGGTGGTTATTACGACTACTACGGCTACAGCAAAGGCGAAAAAGCGTAGAGATTAAAAGCAGGACCAAGGTAAAAGGTGCAAGGTTCAAGGTGCAAAGGCGTGATGGGTAATTCGTCATTTGTCATTTGTCATTCGTAATTCGTAATTCGTGGTGCCCGGTTCGATTGGGTACCAATCACTATTCACGAATGACCAATCACTACCTGCTTTTGGTCATTATTAATTGGTAAATAGTGATTGGTGATTGGTTGGCGAAACCAGCATGCTGATCACGATTCACGATGCGATAACCACAGGCTGAATGGGCATGATTGATCTGCATAACCACCTGTTGCCCGGCATCGATGATGGCGCGGCGGATATCGAAGCCTCGGTGGCGCTGGCTCGCCTCGCCGTGGCCGAGGGGATTACGCACCTGGTGTGTACGCCCCATATCCATCCCGGGCGCTACGAAAATACGCCTGCCACCATAGCCGCGGCCAAGCAGCGCTTCGTCTCGGCCCTGGCGGATGCGGCGATTGAGTTGCAGGTGGCGACCGCCGCCGAGGTGCGTTTTGGCATGGAGCTGATGCTGGGGATAGGTCAGAAGCAGATTCCGTTTCTCGGTGAGTGGGAGGGGCGCAAGGTGCTGCTGCTGGAGTTCCCCCACGGCGAGATTCCCTTCGGGGCCGAACGCCTGACCCAGTGGCTGCTCGATCGCGATATAGTGCCGATGATTGCGCACCCTGAGCGTAACAAGGGCTTTATGCGCACGCCTTCCCGCCTCAAGGCTTTTCTGGATCAGGGTTGTCTGACGCAGCTGACGGCGGCATCCGTGGCCGGTCATTTCGGTGAGCGGGCGCAGGAAGTGGCGCTGGATATGTTGGCGCAGGACTGTGTCACCATTCTGGCCTCCGATGCCCACAACACCGAACATCGCCCGCCACTGCTGCACGCAGGCGTTGAAGCCGCAGCCCAGGTGATCGGTGAGGCCCGCGCCCGGGCGCTGGTGACCGAGATGCCGTGGAAAATCGCCCAGGTGCATTTTCAGTGAGTGATTGCCCATGAGTACGGCGCAGATACAAGTATCCCCGGAACCACAAAAACGCCGCCGCCGCTCCTCGCCATCGCCATCGGCGGCGCCGACGGCGAGTCGCTTTGCCCGGCTGGGCTGGGGGCTGCTTTTGCTGCTTGCCCTGACCCTGGCAGTGCTGGGCGGGCGCCTGCTGCTTGCCGGCATGGCCAGCTACCAGGCCGAAAGCTTTATCAAGGACTGGAACCGATCCGCCACAACGCCTGCGCCCCGTGCCTGGGCGGTGGCGCAGGCGGCGGCACAGCGGGCGGTAACCTTTTACCCCGGCACCGATGGTGATCATTACGACCGTCTGGGGCGCATTTACGAATGGCAGCATGCCTTCGCACCCTTTGGCGATGCCGCAGCAGAGCCTTCCCGGCAAGCGGCGCGGGATGCCTATCGCATTGCCGTGACGGCCCGTCCGGACTGGCCCTACAGCTGGGTGCAGCTGGCCTATGTAAAACTGCGTTTGCAGGAATTTGATAGCGAGTTCGATAGGGCGTTTGCGCAGGGTTTCGAACTTGGCCCCTGGCGTATCGACGCCAACCGCTGGCTGGCGGAAATCGGCCTGCTGGCCTGGCCGCAGCTCAGCATGGCCCAGCGCGACCAGACGCTTGAATCCATCCGCCGCACAGTGGCCTACAGCAACGCCGAAGCCCGGCGCCTGCTAACCCTGGTGGAAAGCACCGGCCAGCAGCAACTGCTGTGCGATGCCCTGCCATTCCCGCTCAAGACCCGCCGCAAGATCTGCCTGTAAAGGTTCGTGATTGAGTAGTAATTCGTGATTAGTAATTAGTGGTTCGAGAAGCCCGCCCGACCTCTCTACCAATTACCAATTACCAATAACGATTTACAAACCGCCTTTCACCTCCAGCGGAATATCGAGGCTGAAGCTGGTGCCTGTCGCGTCTGACTCGACGCTCATCGATCCCTCAAGTAGCTGATAAACCCACTGATGCACCAGGTGCAGGCCAAGGCCGGTATGGCCTTCGCTGCGCCTGGAGGTCACGAAGGGGTCGAACAGGGCGTCGCGTACCTGTGGGTCTATGCCCTGGCCGTTATCGCTGACACTCAGGAGCAGCCGCTCGCCGCTAAGCGTGGCCGTCACGTGAATTTCGCCTGAGTGTCCGGGTTTAAATCCATGGCTGAGGGCGTTGTCGATCAGGTTTTGCAGCACCTGGGACAGGATGCCGGGGTAGCCGGTGAGTTGCAGCGGTTCGTGGATATCCATGACCAGGCCGATCGGAGACTTTTTCAGGCGGTGGCTGAGGGAATTTCTCAGGTCGCGTATCAGCTCCGCCAGGTCAAAGCGGCTGATCTCGTTGTGGCTGCGATCAACCGCCATGCGCTTGAAGCTGCGAATCAGGTCGGCGGCGCGGCGCAGGTTCTGCTCCGCCAGTTGCAGCCCGCTTTCGGTGTGGCTAAGAAAGCTGTCCAGCGCCGTGCGGGTCATGCCCTCGCGCACACTGGTCTGCAGTTTTTGCAGCTGTGTCTGCAGGGTGGAAATGGCCATCAGGGCGCCGCCGGTGGGCGTATTCAGCTCATGGGCAACGCCTGCGACCATCATCCCCAGGGATGACAGTCGGCGTGACTCCACCAGTTCGTCCTGCAGCTCATGCAACTGAATATGGGACTGCTCAAGATTGCTGTAGGCGCGCACCAGTTGTTGCTGTTCCTGTTCCAGGGCTACGCTGAGCCGGGCTCGCTCCCGGTGGGTCCGGTACAGGTGATAGAGTGCAGCCAGCCCGAGGGCCAGCAGTACAAGGCCCGCCAGGATGACGGCCGTGAGCAGGTGGGTGCGGATCTTGGCGATGGCCCCCGGGGCGCTGGCAACCAGCACAAAGGCATGTGCGGGCGTGCTCTTGTCGGTGGCATCAAGATCATAGTGCAGGCGCGCAGAACTCCAGAGCCTGCCACCCTGCAGCAGGTTGTCGCCGGTTTGAGGGCGGGTCAGTGATTGCCACAGGGCTGGCGAGAGCAGGCCAAGGTTCTGGTCGCGGCGATTCAGCTGCAAGCCCCATTCCCGCTCCCGCTCAGGGTGGAGCAGCCAATAGCCCTGTTCATCCACCAGCTCGAGCGTCATGCGGGAGTCGGACAGGGAGCGCAGCTGCTCGAAAAACGCCGTCAGATTGATGTTGATGACCAGCACGCCGGGGTGCTGGTCGTCATGTGCGCCTGTAAGTATGCTGGCCCGCAGGCTGGGTTCCAGCGGCCGTACTATGAGGTTGTGTTCCAGGTTGAGGTCTAGCCTCGACAGGTAAACCTGCCCGGGCGCGGTGCGCAGCGCTTCCTGGAAGTAGTAGCGTTGCGCCTTGTTCTGCAGCTCCGCCTCGCCTACGCGGTAAGGGCGCCCCTGGCTCAGGTTGATGCGTACCTTCTCCTCACCGCTGGGATCGAGCCAGCGCACCTGGGAAATGGCCGGCACAGCGCGGGCGAAACGCACAAAGCTGGCGGCGAGGGCGTCCAGGTCTGCTGGCTGCCCGGCGTCCAGTGCCTGCTGCACCGATGGGCTGTTTTGCAGCACGCGGGTCAGGTTGCGGATATGCCCGAGTTCCCGGCTGAACGCCGAGATCACCCGCTCGACACGCAGGTTCTGGCGGTTTTCAAATGTATTCATCTGCAGTCCGAAGAGCCCTATATAGGCAAAGAAGCCCCCTGCGGCGAGCAGGGTCAGCAGCAGCAGTAACATCGCCGTCAGGGTGGCGATGAAGCGCTGGTCGTTGCTGAAGGCTTTCTGCCGCACCGATGGCTCGCGTCTGGCGGTCATGAGGCCTGTGCTCTGGCCCATTCAATGGCTTTGGGCAGTGACATCGGGCGTGCAAACAGGTATCCCTGCCCCTGCAGGCAGCCCCGGTTCTGCAAGGTCAGACGCTGGGGTTCGGTTTCAATGCCCTCGGCAATGATGGTGAAGCCGAAGCACTCGCCGAGGCGCAAAATCATCTCCACCACCTGTTCGTCGGCGCGGGAATGGCCAAGCCGGTCGATAAAGGACTTGTCGATTTTAAGGGTAGTGGCGGCCAGATCCGTGATATGGCTCAGGGAGGAGTAGCCGATGCCAAAGTCATCAATACTGACCCCCATTCCCAGTGATATCAGCTTGCGCAGGTGGGGTGAGACGCGGCTGTAATCCTTGACGGCCTGGGTTTCGGTAATTTCGAGCTCGAGCTGGTTGGGGCTGATATTGGCCTCCTGAATCAGGCTCAGCATGCGGTTGAAGAATCTGGGTTCTATCAGGTCCGGGGAGGAGACGTTGAAGGCGATGGGCACTTCGATGCCGGCGGCCTTGAGCGAATGCAGGGCGCTGCAGGTCTGCTGCAGGATAAGCTGATCCAGCCTGCCTATCAGGCCTGAGGTTTCTGCCAGTGAAATAAACTGGTAGGGGGGGATTTGTTGGCCGTTGGGGTGTTTCCAGCGGGCCAGGGCTTCAAATCCAATCAGTTTGCCGTCGGACAGACGCACCTTGGGCTGCAGCTCCAGATACAGCTGTTCCAGGGACAGCGCGCTGCGCAGCTCGCTCAGCAGGGCGTAACGGCTGGCGATATCCTGTTCAAAGCCGGGGTTGTAGGCCAGGTAGGCCAGTTTTTGTTTGTGGGCTGTCTCGACAGTGCTTTCGGCCAGACGCAGAATCTGGTCCGGCTTGCGGTTGGCCTGCAGGCGCAGTGACACCACTGTGACGGTCGCTGCGATGCGATGTTCAGCGTCGGCGATGATGAGTGGCTGGCTCAGGAACTGGGTGAAAAACGCCTGATCGAGGCTCTGGCTAGTGCAGGCCAGCAGTGCAAAGCTGTTGCGGTCAATGCGGGCGATGGCGATATCTCTGGATAGGGCCGCGACCAGCTGGCGATGCAGGCAGTACAGCAGGTCATTGCAGAAAGGTTCGCCAAAGGCGATGCCGATGTCGGTGAAGTCATCGATCTCCAGCACGACCAGTTCGGCCTGCTCGCGCTGGGCCTGCGACATCTTGCCAAGCTCGCGCAGCAGCCAGTTGCGGTTGGGAATGCCGAGCAAGGGATCGCTGTAGGCCAGCTCGGTCAGTCGATTGTAGAGCGCGACATTGGTAAAGCCGGTACTGATGTTTTCGCTGAATACCTGCAGCAGGTTCACTTCGGTGTCGAGCAGTGGGCGCTGTGTTTTGATCAGCACCAGATATTCCTGGTTTTCGACCGCCGAACTGCTGAAATAGAACAGCGAATAGCCATTGATGAAGCAATGTTCGCGGCGGCGGGCGGCTTCGTGAAAGGCCTGTCTCAGCTCGCCGGAGTCTATGGACTTGACGGTGTGGCCCACGAGGTTCCTGAAATCATCGGTTGCCGCCAGAATGGCGGCGTTATCGGCCGCGCTTTCGGCCTGCAGCAGGGAACAGAGGATGCCGCCCTTCTCGACGCCAAGTATATGGCCAATCTCGGTCAGCACGGCGTGGGTAAAGCTGCTGAGGTCCCGTTTCGAGCTGATGGATTCGCTGGCATCTATCACCATCTGCAAGCCCTGGCGGGCCTGGGTCAGCTGGGTCAGGTGATCCCAGGTGCGGATATTGCTGGTAAGGATGGTCAGCAGGTGGTCGTTGGTCAGTTCGGACTTGCACCAGTAATCGTCGATATCGTAGCGCTGCATGACATCGTCGCGCGGGGCCATGCCGGGCTGGCCGGTCAGCAGAATGATGCGTACTTCAGCGTTGCCGATAACATCCCTGATGGTGCCGATCAGTCGCAGACCGGCTTCGTCGTCCTCCATCACGACATCCAGCAGAATGACGCTGATATCGGGGTTCTGGGCGATGATCTGGGTGGCCTCGAAGGCCGAGCCTGCTGACAGCAGCTGCGCCTTGCGGCCCAGCACCTCCAGGGATTCCAGCGCGAAAAGCAGTGATGCCTGATAGCCGGCATCGTCTTCGACGCTGAGGATTTTCCACTGTTGTTGCGCAGGTGCAGCACTGGCTTCGACTTCAGGTTTGAAGGCGAACAAAGGTCCATCGAGCGACATATCCGTACTCCCTTACAGATGATTCCCCGGGCTCTGTAGCGCGTAGCAGGCCTGAACCCAAGTATCCATCAAATGAGTGTAGTTGTCGTGCCAGAAAATGGCCTGATTGATGCTGCTGTTGCACGCTGTCATAGGGTCTGGGTGTCATTGTTTGGTAACGATGGCGGGGTAAATTAAATATATGAAAAATCATATATGTGAATTATCATATATCTAATTTCAGGTACGGGCTGTAACGCCACAGCGGCATGGGAGCAATAAGATGAGCGCTAAGCTGACGCCGACCCAGGTATTCAAGTGCCTGGCCGACGAAACCCGCGCCCGCATGCTGCTGCTGATTCAGCGCGAGCAGGAGCTCTGTGTGTGCGAGCTGATCTGTGCGCTGGATGAAAGCCAGCCCAAGATATCACGCCACCTGGCTCAGCTGCGCAAGTGTGGCCTGTTGCAGGACAGGCGCCAGGGGCAGTGGATCTACTACCGCCTGCATCCGGAGCTGGCCGCCTGGGTGCGGGAGGTTCTGGCCACGACCCTTGCGGCTAACAGTCTGTGGCTTGAATCCAGCCAGCAGCGTTTGGATAGCATGGGAGGGCGGCCGGTGTGTGGGTGAAGCTGGGTGAAAGGGCGTAATTGGTCATTCGTAAGTCGTCATTGGTAAATAGTAAATAGTGATTGGTAATTGGTAATTGGTAATTGGTGGATTGGCCCTGCACGCTGATCACGAATCACGAATCACGAATCACGAATCACGAATCACGAATCACGAATCACGAATCACGGGTCGTAATTGGTCATTAGTAATTAGTCATTGGTACAAGGCAGCAGATAGCCAGCGAATCACGATTTACGATTTACCAATGGCGAATCACAACCAACACATGTCCCGAAATTCGAAAACTCTCCTGAAAACCGCTCCTGCGTTTTCAGGATTTCCGCCATCCATGGCGGTCATTCCAGGCGACGCGGCCTGAGGGAAAAACGTTATGACGATCAAGATTGGTATTAACGGCTTTGGCCGCATGGGGCGGCTGGCGCTGCGAGCGGCCTGGGGCTGGCCGGAAGTGGAGTTCGTGCAGATTAATGATCCTGCGGGTGATGCTGCAACCCTGGCGCACTTACTGACCTTCGATTCGATTCATGGCCGCTGGCAGCATGAAGCCGGCAGCGAGGCTGATGCCATTCTGGTAGACGGGCAGCGTATTCGCACCAGTGGTAACAAGGTGATCGGTGAGACTGACTGGTCGGGCTGCGATCTGGTGATAGAGGCGTCCGGCAAGATGAAAACCCGTGCGCTGCTGCAGGCTTATCTGGATCAGGGCGTGAAGCGGGTGCTGGTGACGGCGCCGGTGAAAGAGCCCGGGGTGCTGAATATGGTGATGGGCGTGAACCATGGCCTCTACGATCCGGCGCAGCACCGCATAGTCACGGCAGCCTCCTGCACTACTAACTGTCTGGCACCGGTGGTCAAGGTGATCCAGCAGGGGTTGGGCATTCGCCATGGCTCCATCACCACTATCCATGATCTGACTAACACCCAGACCATACTCGATGCGCCGCACAAGGATCTGCGTCGCGCCCGCGCCTGCGGTACCAGTCTGATCCCGACCACCACGGGTTCTGCCACGGCCATTACCGAGATCTTTCCCGAGCTCAAGGGGCGCCTGAACGGCCACGCCATTCGGGTGCCGCTGGCCAATGCCTCCATCACCGACTGCGTGTTCGAGGTCGAGCGTACCACCACGGTGGAGGAAGTGAACGCCTTGCTGAAGCAGGCGGCCGAAAACGAACTCAAGGGCATTCTCGGTTACGAGGAGCGCCCGCTGGTATCGGTGGATTACAAGACAGATCCGCGCTCCAGTATTATTGATGCCCTCTCGACTCTGGTGATCAACGGCACCCAGGTGAAACTCTATGCCTGGTACGACAACGAGTGGGGTTACGCCAACCGGGTGGCGGAGCTGGCGCGCATGCTGGGCCTGCGGGATCAGAGCGCCTGACATGCTGGCTTCGCTTTCAGACGGAGTGCGTCAGTATCTGCTGGTGACGGCCAACTACTGGGCTTTCACCCTCACCGACGGCGCCCTGCGCATGCTGGTGGTGCTGCATTTCCACGGCCTGGGTTATAGCCCGCTGCAGATTGCGCTGCTGTTTCTGTTCTATGAGCTGTTCGGCGTGGTGACCAATCTGCTGGGAGGCTGGCTGGGTGCGCGCCTGGGTCTGAATCGCACCATGAATCTGGGCCTGGCGCTGCAGGTGGTGGCGCTGGCCATGCTGTTAGTGCCGGCACCGAGCCTGACGGTGGCCTGGGTGATGGCAGCCCAGGCGCTGTCGGGTATCGCCAAGGATCTGAACAAGATGAGCGCCAAGAGCGCCATCAAGCTGCTGGTGCCGGGGGAGGCCCAGGGCGCGCTCTATCGCTGGGTCGCACTGCTGACAGGCTCCAAGAATGCGCTCAAGGGCGTGGGTTTTTTCCTCGGCGGTGCCTTGCTCAGCCTGCTGGGGTTTCAGCTGGCGGTGGCTGTGATGGCGGTGATGTTGGCGCTGGTCTGGCTCGGCAGTGTTGTGTTGCTTAAAAAGGACCTGGGGCGGGCCAGGGTCAAGCCGAAATTCCGCGATCTGTTCTCCAAGAGCGCGGCGATCAACCGGTTGTCGGCGGCGCGGCTGTTTCTGTTTGGCGCTAGGGATGTCTGGTTCGTGGTGGCGCTGCCGGTGTTTCTGGCGACGTCCCTGGGCTGGGATCACTGGTCCGTGGGCAGCTTTCTGGCGCTCTGGGTCATTGGCTATGGGCTGGTGCAGTCCGCTGCCCCCTGGTTCACAGGCCGCAAGTCCGGGCGGGTGCCGGACGGGCGTAGCGCCTTTGTCTGGGCACTGGTGCTCTCGCTGCTGCCGGCGGCCATCGCCCTGGGGCTTGATACCGGGCTGGATACCGCCACTGTGCTGCTCGGAGGCCTGATGCTGTTTGGCGTGCTCTTTGCGATCAACTCATCCCTGCACAGCTATCTGATCGTCAGCTACGCTAGCCGCGACGGAGTCTCGCTGGATGTGGGCTTTTACTACATGGCCAATGCCATGGGGCGCCTGATCGGCACACTGCTGTCGGGCTGGCTGTACCAAACCGCAGGTCTGGAAGCCTGCCTCTGGGTATCGAGTCTGTTCGTCGGCTTGGCCGCACTGCTGTCTGTCGGCTTGCCGCGCAGTGGCCAAGAAGGGGCAAGGTGAAAGGTTGGAAAGCAGGTTAAAGGGGGGGAAGCAGGGGAAAGGTTAAAGGTGAAAGCAGGTGGTTGGTAATTGGTAAATAGTTATTGGTAATTGGTGGATTGGCCCTGCACGCTGATCACGAATCACGAATCACGAATCACGAATCACGAATCACGAATCACGAATCACGAATCACGAATCACGAATCACGAATCACGAATCACGAATCACGAATCACGAATCACGAATCACGAATCACGAATCACGAATCACGAATCACGAATCACGAATCACGAATCACTGGTCGTAATTGGTTATTAGTAAATAGTAATTGGTGAAAAGCAGGAAGCTACAACAGACGGATGTTCTACGAATCACGGGACGTTATTAGTCATTGGTAAATCGTTATTATAAATAACTTTCAGAATAAACGCTTCGAATTACCAATAACTAATCACCAATTACTACTCACTACGAATCACGAATCACGCAGATGTCGCTTCCAGTCAGGTGCGGATATGCCAGCGTGGTATAACAGGCGTTTTGGCGTAACAGGAGAGCGTTTCGATGACGGGCAGCGCCGGGCAAGTCGACCCCATGCAGAATAACCCAAGCGCGGGCGCAACCGTGCAGGTCAAGGTCATCCGTGGCGCTGATATAGGGCCCTATGTGGCGGACCTGGCGCGGCTGCGCATCAGCGTGTTTCGTGCCTTTCCGTACCTGTACGATGGCGATCTGGACTACGAACGCGACTATATCAGCCGTTATTCGGCGTCGCTGTGCAGTCTGTTTGTGCTGGCGCTGGATGGCGAGCGTGTGGTGGGCGTTGCTACCGGCGTACCGCTGGCGGATGAGGCCGAGGCGTTCAAGCGTCCGTTTGAGGACGCCGGGCACGCTACCGAGAATATTTTCTATTTCGGCGAGTCGGTGCTGTTATCCGAGTATCGCGGCCAGGGTCTGGGCGTGCGCTTTTTTGCCGAACGCGAGCGCCATGCCAGGGCGCTGGGGCTGCGTGTCTGTGCCTTTTGCGCCGTGGAGCGCGAGGAGGACCATCCGCGCCGCCCGACGGACTATGTGCCGCTGAATGGATTCTGGCACAAACGAGGTTATCGCCATGCACCTCAGCTGCGCACCCAATTGAGCTGGAAGGACATAGGTGAGGAGAGCGAGTCGCTCAAGTCGCTGTCGTTCTGGCTGAGGACGCTGGCATGAGCCGCGTGACGCTGGCCGCCTGCCAGTACGTTATCGCGCTGCTGCCGGACTGGGATAGCTATGAATCTCATTTGCGGGCGCTGGTGGATGATGCGGTGGGCCAGGGCGCGAGCCTGCTGCTGTTGCCCGAATATGCCGGCATGGCGCTGAGCGGGCAGTTGCCGGAGGCGGTACGCAGTGATCTGCAGGCGTCCATCGCCCAGCTGCAACCGCTGATTCCGCGCTGGCTGGCACTGTGCGAGTCGCTGGCCCGGGAGCACGGTATCTGGCTGTGTCCGGGGTCGGTGGCGGTGCTGGATACGGATGGCATCTACCGTAACCGCTGCTGGCTGTTTGGCCCCGATGGCATGGCCGGGCATCAGGACAAGCTGATCATGACGCGTTTTGAACGCGAGCAATGGCTGATTGGTGCGGGCTCCGGCCTGCGTGTGTTTGAAACAGCCTTTGGTCGAGTCGGCATTTTGATCTGCTACGACACCGAATTTCCGCTGCTGGGACGCAGGCTCACCGAGGCTGGCGTCGATCTGATTCTGGCGCCGAGCTGCACCGATACCCGCGCAGGCTTTCACCGTGTACGCATTGGTTGCCAGGCGCGGGCGCTGGAGGGACAGGTGGCGGTGCTGCAGGCGCCGACGGCGGGTCTGGCACCCTGGTCGCCAGCGCTGGATATCAATACCGGCCGGGCGGCGCTCTATCTGCCGCCGGATTACGGTCTGCCGGATGATGGCGTGCTGGCCCAGAGCGCGTCGGAAAACACCGCGCAATCGAACTGGCTGCTGTGCGAGCTGGATTTTGCCGCCCTGCATGACGTGCGTCTGCGGGGCCAGGTCATGACCCGGCGCGACTGGCCCGAGCAGCTGGACGGACGCGCCGAGCTGGTCGTCGAAAGCGCTTACTGAAAAATACTCAGATCCAGTGGCAGCATGGCGCCCATCCAGATGGCGTGGTCGGTGTGATCTTTGAGATCGTCATCCGTCACCAGGTGGCAGAAGATGGTCAGGCCGTTGCGGTGCTGGGCCAGCCAGGCGAGGCTGGCGCCGAAGTTGTCGATACTGTCGGACAGCTGGCAGCTCCAGCGCGGGTGTGGCCCGACCGGCTTGCAGTGTACCCGGCCTACCCGCAGCCCAAGGATCTCGCCGGCCTGCTGGCACAGATCGGTGGCCTGCGATTGTGTCTGGGCATCAAAGTAAACATGGGCGTGAAAGGCCTTGGCCGGGGTCATGGAATGTCCTCGTTGCTTGGGTGACAGTTCAGCGCTCAGGTGCTCGGCTTGTCAGCATCTGGCGCAGCACGGCGGCGGGATCCCGGGGCAGCTGTGCCGGCAGCGTCAGCAGCGGGATCTTCAGCCGGGCGATTTCATCGAGCATTGTAGCGTCTATAGCCGGCCGGGCGTTGTCTTCTACCTGCAGCAGGGCGCAGGCCCGGTGCTTTTGCAGCAGCGCCAGCAGTTCGCTGGGATAATGCACCGGGGCATCGCCGATACGGGTGCGGTGGTTCCAGGGCTCGTCATCGATAAAGACGCGAATTCGAAAGGCGCTGCCCTCGCTGAGGGCGCCGTGCCAGCGGTGGCAGCCGGAGTCGATGCCCAGCATGATCAGGCTGCGGCAGCGATCGGGACGCCACCGCGCCAGAAGTCGCTGCCAGATTGATGTTGCCGGGCTCATGAATCTGTCCTCGAAGCTGTGCCACTGTTCTGCGCTGTGGATAAGTTTGCTGTGTATACTGGTGCCTGATTTGATTTTACAGGGAGTGGACGCATGGGCATTCTGATTTTTCTGCTGATCGGCGCCATTGCCGGCTGGCTGGCGGGCACCATCATGAAGGGGCGCGGCTTCGGGCTGGTCGGCAACATAGTACTGGGTATCGTTGGCGCCGTGGTCGGCGGCCTGCTGTTTGATCTTCTGGGCGTGCGCAGTGGCGGCTTTGTGGGCTCCATCATCACCGCGACCCTCGGCGCCGTGATACTGCTGTACGGCGCCCGCCTGCTGCGGTAAAAAGCAGGTCAAAGGAGAAAGGGGCAAGCCGGTGGCCTGTGACGGGTCATTGGTAATTGGTAAATAGTGATTGGTAATTGGTCATTCGAGCACCCATCGTGGCTGCTCTTGCTAATTACGAGTTACTACTCACCAATCACCGGCTGTCATTGGTAGTGAATGGTGATGGGTTGGCGTAACCTGATCACGAATCACGAATCACGAATCACGAATCACGAATCACGAATCACGAATCACGAATCACGAATCACGAATCACGAATCACGAATCACGAATCACGGGTCGTCATTGGTCATTAGTAATTAGTCATAGGTGCAAGACAAGCGCTAACCGTTGGGCTGCAATTCACGAGTGACCAATCACCATTAACCGGGCGTCATTAGTCATTCGGAAGAGCGGTCGGCTTACGCGCTTTGAATTACGAATGACGCCCTTTTACCTTGCCACTTTCACCTGGCTATTTTCCACTGTATCTCAATAGCTTATCTTGATTTTTCCGGCAGCTTCCAGTGCGCGGGCGATGGCGGTGTCGATGCTGTCTGCCTTGGCAAGAGCGACGCCCAGGCGGCGCTGGCCGTCAATTTCGGGCTTGGCGAACAGGCGCAGCGCGGTGCCGGGCACGGCGAGGGCATCGGCAACACCGTCAAAGCGCAGGTTGCTGGAGTGGCCGTTCCCCAGAATCACCGCCGAGGCGCTCGGGCCCTGCTGGCTGATCTGGCCGATGGGCAGGCCCAGGATAGCGCGCACATGCAGGGCAAATTCCGACATGTCCTGGGAAATGAGCGTCACCAGCCCGGTGTCGTGGGGGCGCGGCGACACTTCGCTGAACCAGACGTTATCGCCCTTGATAAACAGCTCCACGCCGTAAAGTCCGCGTCCTGCCAGGTTCTCCACCAGGCGGCGCGCCAGCTGCTGCGAGCGTTCCAGCGCCAGCGCTGACATGGCCTGGGGCTGCCAGGACTCGCGGTAGTCGCCGTCTTCCTGGCGGTGACCGATGGGGGCGCAGAAGTGGATGCCGTCCACGGCATTGACCGTCAGCAGGGTGATCTCGTAATCAAAATCCACAAAGCCCTCAACGATCACCCGGCCCTTGCCGGCGCGGCCACCCTGCTGGGCGTAGTCCCAGGCGGCGTCGATATCAGCAGGGCTGCGTACCAGGCTCTGGCCCTTGCCGGATGAACTCATCACCGGCTTGATGACGCAGGGAATGCCGATGGCGGCGATGGCGTCGCGGTATTCTTCCAGGGTGTCGGCAAAGCGGTAGGCGGAGGTCGGCAGCTCAAGCTCTTCGGCGGCCAGGCGGCGAATACCTTCGCGGTCCATGGTCAGGCGGGTAGCCCGTGCCGTGGGTACCACGGTGAAGCCTTCCTGTTCCAGCTGCAGCAGGGTCTCTGTAGCCAGCGCCTCGATTTCCGGCACTATCAGATCCGGTTTTTCCTGTTCGATCACCGCCCGCAGGGCAGCACCATCCAGCATGTTGATGGTATGGCTGCGGTGCGCCACCTGCATGGCTGGAGCATTGGCGTAGCGATCGACGGCGATAACCTCGACACCCAGGCGCTGCAGTTCGATAACCACTTCCTTGCCGAGTTCGCCGCAGCCACAGAGCAGGACTCGGGTGGCGCCAGGGGTGAGGGCAGTGCCAAGCATGGGTTCAATTCCGGAATCTGAAAGGGGTGGCTATTGTAGAGCCTGAGCGGGGAGAGGACTAGCCGGGCAGAAGAACGCAGGTGAAAGGGTGAACAGCAGTGAAAGGGGAAAGGGGAAAGCTGGTGGTCCGTGATGGGTAATTGGTTATTGGTAATTGGTTATTCGAAGCACCCATTGTGGCTGCTCTTGCTAATTACGAATTACTACTCACGAATTACCGATCGTCATTGGTAATTAGTGAATGGTGATTGGTTGGCGTAACCTGATCACGAATCACGAATCACGAATCACGAATCACGAATCACGAATCACGAATCACGAATCACGACTAACAAGGAAGGGGGCCGCGGTCTGCTTGCCCCCTTTCAACTTTCCCCTTGCTCCTAGCCTCTGAGCGTCATCGCGGCTAGCGGAAGCTGAACTCGCCGGCTTCCACGTCCACGGCGATTTCGTGGCCCGGCGGGTAGGCGCCGGCGAGGATGCTCTGGGCCAGGGGGTTTTCGATCCAGCGCTGGATGGCGCGTTTCAGCGGCCGGGCGCCATAGACGGGTTCGAAGCCGACTTCGACCAGCTTGTCCATGGCGGTGCTGGTCAGCGTGAGGGTAAGATCGCGTTCGGCCAGGCGTTTGCGCAGCCGGTCGAGCTGGACTTCGGCGATGCCGGCCACCTGTTCACGGCGCAGGCTGTGGAAGACCACGACCTCGTCGATGCGGTTAATGACTTCGGGGCGAAAATGCGCGCTCACCGACTCCATTACCGCGGCCTGCATCAGGCTGTAGTCGTCATCGTCGCTGAAGTTCTGGATCAGGTCGGAGCCCAGGTTCGAGGTCATTACCACTATGGTATTGCGGAAATCCACCGTGCGGCCCTGACCGTCGGTGAGGCGGCCGTCTTCCAGTACCTGCAGCAGTATGTTGAACACATCCGGGTGTGCCTTTTCGACTTCGTCGAGCAGCAGCACCGAGTAGGGCTTGCGGCGTACGGCCTCGGTGAGATAGCCGCCTTCCTCGTAACCGACATAGCCCGGAGGGGCGCCTATCAGGCGGGCCACCGAGTGTTTTTCCATGAATTCGGACATGTCGATGCGCACCATGGCGTCATCGGTGTCGAACAGGAAGCTGGCCAGGGTTTTGCAAAGTTCGGTCTTGCCGACGCCGGTGGGCCCCAGGAACAGGAAGCTGCCGTTGGGGCGGTTGGGGTCCGACAGGCCGGCACGGGAGCGGCGCACGGCATTGGCGACGGCGACTACGGCTTCGTTCTGGCCGATCACGCGCTGGTGCAGCGCCTCTTCCATGCGCAGCAGCTTTTCCCGCTCGCCTTCGAGCATCTTGCTGATGGGGATGCCGGTCCAGCGGGAGACCACTTCGGCCACTTCTTCCTCGGTGACCTTGTTGCGCAGCAGGGTGGTTTCCCTGGGCTCCTGCTTGTCGGCGGCGGCGAGTTGCTTTTCGAGCTCCGGGATCTGGCCATACTGCAGCTCGGACATGCGGGTCAGGTCGCCGGCGCGGCGCGCCTGCTCCATCTCAACGCGGGCTTGGTCCAGCTGCTCCTTGATGTGCTGGGAGCCCTGCAGGGTGGCCTTTTCGGCTTTCCAGATTTCTTCGAAATCGGCGTACTCGCGCTCCAGCTTGGCGATATTCTGCACCAGCTCCTCCAGCCGCTTGCGTGATGCCTCGTCGGTTTCCTTCTTCAGGGCTTCGCGCTCCATCTTCAGCTGAATCAGGCGCCGCTCGAGGCGGTCCATGTCTTCGGGCTTGGAGTCCATTTCCATGCGAATGCGCGAGCCGGCTTCGTCGATCAGATCGATAGCCTTGTCGGGCAGCTGGCGGTCGGTGATATAGCGCTGGCTCAGGCGTGCGGCGGCGATAATGGCCGAGTCGGTGATATCGACGCCGTGGTGGATTTCGTAGCGTTCCTTCAGGCCGCGCAGGATGGCGATGGTGTCTTCTTCGCTGGGTTCATCGACGATGATTTTCTGGAAACGGCGCTCCAGGGCGGCGTCCTTCTCAACGTACTGGCGGTACTCGTTCAGGGTGGTGGCGCCGACGCAGTGCAGTTCACCCCGGGCCAGGGCGGGCTTGAGCATGTTGCCGGCATCCATGGCACCTTCGGCCTTGCCGGCGCCAACCATGGTGTGCAGTTCGTCGATAAAGAGGATGATCTGGCCTTCCTGCTTGGCCAGCTCGTTCAGCAGGGCCTTGAGGCGTTCCTCGAATTCGCCGCGGAACTTGGCACCGGCGATCAGGGCGCCCATGTCCAGTGACAGCACGCGCTTGTGTTTCAGGCCTTCGGGCACTTCGCCATTGACGATGCGCTGGGCCAGGCCCTCGGCGATGGCGGTCTTGCCGACGCCGGGCTCGCCGATCAGCACCGGGTTGTTCTTGGTGCGGCGCTGCAGTACCTGGATGGTGCGGCGGATTTCCTCGTCGCGGCCGATGACCGGATCCAGCTTGCCGGACTCGGCCCGTTCGGTCAGGTCGATGCAGTATTTGTCCAGCGCCTGGCGGGATTCCTCGGCATTGGGGTCCTGCACGCTTTCACCACCACGCATCTGATTGATTGCCTCTTCGAGTTTGGGTTTGCTGACACCGGCGTCACGCAGCAGTTTGCCGGCCTCGCCCTTGTCATCGAACATGGCCAGCAGTATCAGTTCGCTGGCGATGTACTGGTCGCCGCGCTGCTGGGCCAGCTTGTCGGTGAGGTTGAACAGCCGTGCCATGTTCTGCGACAGGCGGATTTCGCCGTCCGGGCTCTGTACCTGGGGCAGGCGCTCCAGGGCCTGGCCGAGCTTTTGTGTCAGCGCCTGCAGGTTGGCGCCGGCGCGGGACAGCAGTGGCCGGATGGAGCCGTCCGTCTGTTCGATAAAGGCCGCCAGCAGGTGCAGCGGTTCCATCATGTTGTGGTCCCGGCCGACGGCGAGCGATTGGGCGTCGGACAGGGCTTCCTGCAGCTTGGAGGTGAATTTGTCGGGTCGCATGGAGCCTCCTCAAGTCGGAATCGACCAGTGATGGCTCAGTATATGGAGTCAAATCCACAGAACATCAAGGGGTAAGGGAAAAGCAGGGGGAAGAGCAGGTTCAAGGCGCTTTAAGCTTTCAGCCGTAAGCTGTCAGCTTACGGCTTACGGCTTACGGCTGAAAGCTGCCGGTTTAGCGGATTGGAATATCGAAGGCCGTATGGGGATAGGGTTCGTCGCGCAGGGTGAAGTGCCACCATTCGTGGTGAAAGGGGATGAAGCCTGCGTCGACCATCAGCTGTTGCAGCAGCAGGCGGTTGGCGCGGGCCTGCAGCGGCAGGCGGTCGTAGTCGAGCCAGGACTCAGGGCCGAAAAAATCGAATATGGTGCCCATATCCAGTTCTGCGCTGCGATCGTCGCTGTTATTGAGCGATACGATGGTCAGGTCGACGGTGCTGCCGCGGCTGTGGCTGGAGCTTTTGCTCAGATAGCCTTCACTGAACAGTTCGGCCTTTTCCAGGCTGGGGTAGTAACGGGCCTTGAGTGCGGCCTCGCAGGGGCTGTCGCACCAGCGCAGAAAATGGTCGACCGCGCGCTGGGGGCGATAGGCATCGAATATTTTCAGTCCCAGATCAAAGCGCGCCAGAGTCCGCTGCACGCCGACCAGCGCCAGGGCGGCGGGTTCGGTGAGCCAGGCTTTGGGGGCTTCGTAACCATCCACCGGCGTGCCCATGAAGTTGTCGCTGGAGCAGTACTTCAGGTCCAGCACTATGCCCGGCAGCTGATCGGTGAGGTCGACAAAGGGCTGGGCTGGGCTCACTGCGGGTTCCTTGTGCTAGCTGGATGTGGGCCGCGCCGCGCAGGGGCGGCGGCAATCAGTCGTGTTTGTCGCCATCCATGGAGGAGCGCGCCAGATCGCCGATATCAAATACCGGTGCGGCATCTATATCCAGTGCGTTGATGATGCCCGCCACACGCTCCAGCGAGGTGATGACCATTGACTGTTCCCACTGCTCCATGGCCTCGAACTTGCTGATAAAGAGGTCCTGCAGGGACGTCGGTGAGTTCGCCAGCAGGCGGGTGCCGGTCTCGGACAGGCAGGCCCACACCTTGCGCTTGTCGTGGCTGTCGCGCAGGCGTTCGACCAGTAGCTTCTTTTCCAGCCGGTCGAGGATGCTGGTGACCGTGGCCTGGGCCAGATTCATTTCCCGCGCCAGCAGGCCAATGGTCATGGAGCCGCCCTCGTGCAGCGTTTGCATGGTCAGCAGCTGCGGCAGGGTGAGCCCGCTCACCCGGCTGAGTTGCTTGTCGTGCAGGTCGGTCGCACGAATGATCTGGCGGATCAGGATAAGGGCGGACTGGCTTTTGCTCATGTGGGCTCGGGCGCTGGATCGGTGGTGAGGGGCTGTTGCCGTCTTTTTACGGCCTTGCCGATAATAAAGCAACGACTGCCGTCTGGGCTGCTGCGCGGGATCAGGCTATCTATATCGTAATGCTATGTACTTCTTTGCATGGTTGACTGGTTGTCCAATAAAAATATTTCGTGTTGCTAACTATTTTTTGTGCCTGGATTGCGCGACATCATACTGTAACTTTCTGTATTAGCCTAGTTTTTAGCCACATACTGCGGTTGATGTTCTGGTTGGGATATGTTTTATAATAAAAAGCATCGTAATACGAAAAGTTATGTACCCTATGGAAGTTGATTTAATAAAGTTTCGCAAACCCAGTGGTCTTGATGGTCACGGGCTCCACCAGCTGATCGCCCGCTGTGCTCCGCTGGATACCAATTCGGTTTATTGCAATCTGCTGCAATGTACTGACTTCGCCGATACGGCGATCGCAGCCCAGGGGCCTGACGGGCAACTGCTGGGCTTTATTTCGGGCTACCGTCCTCCGGGACGTGAAGACACCCTCTTCGTCTGGCAGGTGGCGGTCGACGAAACCGCCCGCGGACTGGGCCTTGGCAGCCGCATGCTGCTGGCGCTGGTCCGGCGTCTTGCACCCCAGGGTGTACGCCATATAGAAACCACGATTTCACCCGGCAATGATGCGTCCGAAGCCCTGTTTCGCAAGGTGTTCGGTGTGCTCAATGCCCCCTGGGATAGGCAGCTGCTGTTTTCCCGCGAGGCCCACTTTGCAGGTCAGCATGATGACGAAATGCTGTACCGCGCCGGCCCCTTCGCGCTGCCCATCCCTTCACAGGCTTAATTGGAGAAACAATGAATATTTTTGAACAGAATGAATCCGCTATTCGCAGCTATTGCAGGTCTTTCCCGGTCGTTTTCAAGCAGGCCAAGGGCGCCGAGCTGATACTGCGAGACGGTGAGCGTTACATCGATTTCCTCGCCGGAGCCGGCACGCTGAACTACGGTCACAACAACCCGATCCTGAAGCAGGCGTTGATCGACTACATAGAGTCTGATGGCGTGACCCACGGCCTGGACATGCACACCGACGCCAAGGAAAGCTTTCTGGAAGTGTTCAGTCGCGTCATCCTTGAGCCACGAGACATGGGCGATTGTGTGGTGCAGTTCACCGGCCCCACCGGCTCCAACTCGGTTGAGGCTGCGCTCAAGCTGGCCCGCAAGGTCAAGGGACGTCGCAATATCATCAGTTTCACCAATGGCTTTCACGGTGTGACCACAGGCGCCCTGGCCTGTACCGGCAATCAGCACCACCGTGGCGCTGCTGGCGTCACCCTGGGGGATGTGACCCGCATGCCGTTCGACGGTTATATGGGCGACAAGATGAATACCCTGGCCTATATGGACAAGCTGCTGAGCGATCCGAGCAGCGGCATTGACCACCCGGCGGCGGTGATTGTGGAAACCGTGCAGGGCGAAGGTGGCCTGAATGTGGCTTCCGCTGACTGGATGCGCAAGCTCGAGCGCCTGTGCCGCAAGCACGACATGCTGCTGATTGTGGATGATATTCAGGCGGGCTGTGGCCGCACCGGTTCCTTCTTCAGTTTTGAAGAGATGGGCATCAAGCCCGATATGGTAACGCTGTCCAAGTCACTCAGTGGCTATGGCCTGCCGCTGGCCGTGCTGGTGCTACGCAAGGAGCTGGATCAGTGGGAACCGGGAGAGCACAACGGTACTTTCCGTGGCAACAACCATGCATTCATCACGGCGACCGCCGCCATCGAAGCCTTCTGGAGCGACAACCGCTTCGCCGAGGAAGTGCAGCGCAAGGCCAAACTGGTACGCGAGCGTCTGCAGTCGATCGTGCAGCGTCAGGGCCCCAATTCACTGCGCGTGAAAGGCCGTGGTCTGATGATTGGTATCGAGTGTCCGAACGGCGACATTGCCGCCAGCGTCTGCAGCCGGTCCTTTGCCCGCAATCTGGTGATCGAAACCAGCGGCGCCCTGAACCAAGTGGTGAAATGTCTTTGCCCGCTCACGGTCACCGATGAGCAGATCACCACGGCACTGGATATTCTGGAAGGTGCCTTTGCCGGCGCCATGGCTGAACAGATCGACACCGCGGCATCCTGAGGAGACTGAGCATATGATCGTACGTACATTGCAGGAAGCCGAGCAGAGCGAACGCCGCGTGGTGTCTGACAATTGGGAAAGTACCCGCATGCTGCTCAAGCAGGACAACATGGGGTACTCCTTCCATATCACCACCATCTACGCCGGTACCGAAACGCATATCTGGTATCAGAACCATTTCGAATCGGTGTACTGCATCAGCGGTGAAGGCGAGATTGAAACCCTGGCCGATGGCAAGGTATACCCGATTCGCCCGGGCACGCTCTACAACCTGGACCAGCACGATGAACATCTGCTGCGGGCCTCGTCCGAGCTCAAGCTGGCCTGCGTCTTCAATCCGCCGCTGAACGGGCTGGAAGTACACGACGAAAACGGTGTTTACCCGCTGGAGGCGGATGCCGTTGCCTGATTGACGCCTGAGGCCCGGGCAGAACTTTCCCCCGGGCGTCAGGAGGCGGTCAAAGAATACTGGCTGTACCCCACTTCATTTGCCGGAGAATTCATGAGTTCGCGTCAAGATCTGTACCCGTCCCGTCAGCAGGCTGAGCCTGCCTGGATGGAGCGTCAGGACCCTGTGGTGTATACGCAGGATAGAGCGGAGGCACCGCTGGCGCCCGAGCTGATTGCCCAGTTCGAACGTGACGGTTATATGGTGATCCCCGAACTCTTTTGTGCGGCAGAAGTGGCGGCCATGAGCGCGGAACTTGAGCGCCTGCGCAATGATCCGGCCGTGCTGGCCTCGGATAAAGCCATTCGTGAACCCCAAAGTGGTGCGTTGCGCTCCCTGTTTGAGATTCATTGTCATGGCGGGCTCTTTGCGCGCCTGGCATCGGATGCGCGCCTGGCGGGTTTGGCGCGCTTTATCCTCGGCGGCGATGTGTATATCCATCAGTCGCGCATGAACCTCAAACCGGGATTTGCCGGCAAGGAGTTCTACTGGCACTCCGATTTTGAAACCTGGCACGTGGAAGATGGCATGCCGCGCATGCGTGCGCTCAGTGCCTCTATCCTGCTGACCGACAATGACAGCAACAATGGGCCACTGATGCTGGTGCCGGGCTCTCACCGCCATTACATCGGCTGTGTTGGCAAGACGCCGAAAAGTCATTATCAGTACTCGCTGCGCCGGCAGGAGTTCGGTGTGCCGGATGACGTCAGCCTGAGTCGCATGGTGGGCCGTTACGGCATTGATACCGCCATCGGGCCTGCGGGATCAGTGGTGTTTTTTGACTGCAATACGCTGCACGGTTCCAACAGCAATATTACGCCGGCCCCGCGCAACAACCTGTTCTTTGTGTTCAATCACGTCGAGAATCGCCTGCAGGCCCCGTTTTGTGATCAGCCGCCGCGCCCCGCTTTCATTGCGCAGCGTGAGCCCGTACCGCCGCTGGAAGTACAGCCGCGAACAAATGCGCCTGATTCCGCTTAGGCCCTCCTTTCCTGCTGCCGCAGTTGCTGCGGTGGCATCCAATTTCAAGGGACTTTCCATATCAGTATGCATACGGTAGAAAAAATCGGCGGCACGTCCATGAGCCGCTTTGATGAAGTCATGGAGAATATTCTGCTGGGTGGTCGCAGTGACGACGCCCTTTATAACCGCATCTTTGTGGTATCGGCCTACTCAGGCATGACCAACCTGCTGCTGGAGCACAAGAAAACCGGCGAGCCTGGTGTCTATGCCCGCTTTGCCGACGCCCACAGCGAGGATGCCTGGCTGGATGCGCTGGAAGGCGTGCGCAGCCGCATGGTGCAGAAGAACGCCGAGCTGTTCGACACCGACTATGAGCGCAGCGCCGCAGATCACTTTGTGCAGGAGCGCATCGATGATGCCCGCGACTGCATGCAGAGTCTGCAGCGGCTCTGTACCTATGGTCATTTTCAGCTCGAAGAGCATCTGATGAAGGTGCGTGAAATGCTGGCGGCCATCGGCGAGGCGCACAGTGCGCACAATACGGTGCTGGCACTGCGCAGCCGTGGCGTCAACGCCCGCATGGTGGATCTGACCGGCTGGCATCAGGATGCGCCCATGGAGTTTGAGGATATGGTGCGCAAGGGGTTCGAAAGCATCGATCCTGCCACGGAGCTGGCGGTTGCCACGGGTTATACCCATTGCAAGGCTGGCCTGATGAACACTTATGACCGTGGCTACAGCGAGATTACCTTCGCTGAAATCGCCACCGTGACCTCGGCCCGCGAAGCCATTATCCACAAGGAATACCACCTTAGCAGTGCCGATCCGATGCTGGTCGGCACCGATAAGGTGGTGACCATCGGGCGCACCAACTACGACGTGGCCGATCAGCTGTCGAACCTCGGCATGGAGGCGATTCATCCCAAGGCGGCCAAGTCGCTGCGCCGCGCCGGTGTGGAGCTGCGCATCAAGAATGCGTTTGAGCCCGAGCATGATGGCACCCTGATCAGCCAGTCCTACGTCAGCGATCGGCCCTGTGTCGAGATCGTTGCCGGGCGCAAGGATGTGTTCGGGCTGGAGGTGTTCGATCAGGAGATGCTCGGCGATGTCGGCTACGACATCGAACTGACCCGTCTGCTCAAGCAGCTCAAGCTCTATGTGGTGAACAAGGATTCGGATGCCAACAGCATCACCTACTATGTGTCGGGCTCGCGCAAGATGGTCAACCGGGCAGCCCGGCTGGTGGAGGAGCGCTACAAGGATGCAGAGGTCACGGTGCACAACGTGGCTATCGTGTCCGCCATAGGTTCAGACCTCAAGGTCAAGGGTATGCTGGCGCGCATGATGTCTGCCATGGCCGAAGCGGGCATCAGTGTGCAGGGCGCACACCAGTCGATTCGCCAGGTGCAGATGCAGTGTATCGTGCGGGAGGAGGACTATGCCCAGACCGTGGCCGTACTGCACCGGGCGCTGGTGGAGCGTGAAGGTTACGAGGATGTGATCTCCGCCGCCTGATGGCTCTGCCGGCGTAAGCTCTGGCTTGGCATGCGGGGCAAGCCCCTGAAACAACAGGGGAAGCGCATTAGCCGCAGGTTGAAAACCCGGACGTCGCGTCCGGGTTTTTGCGCTTCTGCGGCCAGCGCTGGATGCCATATTCAGAGGAGAGCTGGCAGGCTTGGCCTGAATTCGATTTTGCCGCGCGTTAGTGTCATTATGGGCCCAGTTTTTTACCAAAACGACTGTGAAACATGGAGTGCCGAGTCGTGAGCGCAGTGCTGAAATCCCTGAATGACGCAGACCAACTGCCCGTGTTGCTGGCGCGGCAGCCCATTTATACCAAGAATCAGGATGTGGTTGCGTTTGAACTCTTGTTCCGCAGTCAGTCCGGTGAGGTCGATCGCTCGATTACCGATGATGCAGCAACCCTGGCGGTCATCACCAACAGCTATTCCAGTGTCTGCAGCGATGGCGAAATCCGTACCCTGCCGTGTTACCTCAAGCTTACCGACAAGGTGTTGCTGAACAGTAACTTCCCCGAGCTTCCCAAGGAGAGCTTCGCGCTTGAGCTGCTCGGTCACACCGAGGTGACGCCCGAACTGCTGGAGCGCCTGAAGCAGCTGGCCAGGACAGGTTATCGATTGGTGCTGGCGGATTATGATCCGAGCAACCCGAAGTTCGAGCCTCTGCTGTCCATCGTGCATGTACTCAAGCTGGATATTCTCAAGCTGGGGCTGCAGGAACTGCCGGAAATAATCCGCAAGCTCAAACCCTATAATCTGGAACTGCTGGCCGACAAGGTCGAAAACAAGGAACAGTTCAGACAGTGTCTTGAAATGGGCTTTTCGCTCTATCAGGGCTATTTCCTGAGCAAGCCGATTCCAGTGCGTGGCAGGAAAATCACCGGCAACAAGGTTGTGCTGCTGCAGCTGCTGGCCGAATTGCAGAACCCGGACACCACGGCGGCCGCGCTGGAGCAGATCGCGGTCAATGACGCGGCTCTGACGTTCAAGATACTCAAGGTGGTGAACTCGGCGGCCTTCAGCCTGAGACGCGAGGTTGAATCCCTGTCCCATGCCATCACGTTGCTGGGGCTGGACCAGATCCGCCGCTGGGTCACTCTGTTCCTCGCCGGTGCCGAACCTGGCAAGCCGGATGAGCTGACCCGCAACATGCTGGTGCGCGGGCGCATGTGCGAGCTGCTGGCAGAACTGATGGGGCGGCCTCATGCGCTGAACTACTTCGTCGTTGGTCTGCTGTCGCAGCTGGATGCCTTACTGGACATCGAGATGAGCGAGCTGATGGAGCAGGTGCCGCTGCAGCAGGAAATCAAGGCGGCGCTGCTAACCCGCGCAGGTATGCTGGGAGAGGTACTGCAGGATGTTGAAGTGTACGAACGGGGTGAGTTCGCCGCGCTGCAGAGGCTCGTGGATCCGTCTTACTACGAGGTCTCCTATCGCCATAGTCTGCTGTGGGCGCAGTCGGTCATGCAGGCCATGTCTGAAGGCTAGGACCTGGAAAAAAGTGAAAGGTGAAAGGTGATTGGTGAATCGTCATTGGTAAGCCGTGAAGCCTGAGTAGTGGGGGCGCTGCTCTACGAATGACTAATCACCAATAACGAATGACAGGAACGGGTGATTGGTGAATCGTAATTGGTAAGCCGTGAAGCCTGAGTAGTGGGGGCGCTGCTCTACGAATGACTAATCACCAATAACGAATGACAGGAACGGGTGATTGGTGAATCGTAATTGGTAAGCCGTGAAGCCTGAGCAGTGGGGGCGCAGCTCTACGAATGACTAATCACCAATAACGAATGACAGGAACGGGTGATTGGTGAATCGTAATTGGTAAGCCGTGAAGCCTGAGCAGTGGGGGCGCAGCTCTACGAATGACTAATCACCAATAACGAATGACAGGAGCGGGTGATTGGTGAATCGTCATTGGTAAACAGGCAGCTTTCAGCCGTAAGCTCACAGCTTTAAGCTTACGGCTGAAAGCTCTAAGCTGACAGCTGCTTTCCCCTTGCCCCTTTCACCTGCTTGTTAGCTGGCGCTTTCCATCTGGGATTGCAGATAGTTCTGCAGACCGACCTTGTTGATCAGCTCCAGCTGGGTTTCCAGATAGTCTATGTGTTCCTCTTCCGATTCCAGGATGTCTTCCAGCAGTTCACGGCTGGTGTAGTCCTGTACCTTCTCGCAGTGTTTGATGCCTTCTCGCAGGTCCGGTAGCGCATCCAGCTCCAGCGCCAGATCGCACTGCAGCATTTCTTCGGTGTCTTCGCCGATGCGCAGCTTGCCGAGGTTTTGCAGGTTGGGGAGGCCTTCCAGGAACAGAATACGCTCGATCAGCCGGTCGGCATGTTTCATTTCATCAATGGATTCGTGGTACTCGTGATCGGCCAGGGCCTTGAGCCCCCAGTCTTTCCACATGCGTGAGTGCAGGAAGTACTGATTGATGGCAACCAGTTCGTTGTACAGGGCCTTGTTGAGATACTCGAGGACTTTCTTGTCGCCTTTCATGCCACTGTCTCCGCGTTGGATGAACAGCAAACAGTATTGAAGGTGGCGGGGGATCTGTCAAAGATGACGGGACACGGGAATGCAATGGGTAGGGCTATGGGCAGGGACTGGGTTTCCGGCTGCTGAATCAGGCCGCGATGACCTCGTCTGCCAGATGCAGGAACGGGTGCTCGGCGATGATCTCGCGGGTGGCGCAAATGCATTTGCCGCATTCAGAGCCGACACCCAGTTCACGGTAAACGTCACGCAGAGTGCGGGCACCCCGGTCGAGGGCTTCGCGAATCTGGCGGTCACTGACATTTTTGCAAATACAGACTTTCATGGCTCGGCCCGTTGGTGTCTTGATACGGAATGGTAATGATAATAGTTATCATAACCGTCTTTGGCAAGACCTAATACCGGGCTGAACTTGAAAGTTATTTGATACGTTTTGGCTATTAGATCGTTGTTGGTAATTGGTAATTGGTAATTGGTAATTAGTGATTGGCGGCGCAACATCGCTATCAGCTATCAGCTATCAGCTATCAGCTATCAGCTCACGACTTACCAATTACGATTCACGAATTACCAATCACCTTGAAATGCAAAAAGGCAGCCGAAGCTGCCTTTATGTCACTGTTCCGAACCCGGCCCTGCGGCTGCAGTGCAGCCGGGGCCTGAGGCTTAGTCTTCCAGTTTGGACAGGTCGCGTACCGCGCCCTTGTCGGCGCTGGTGGCCAGCAGGGCGTAGGCCTTGAGTGCCGCCGAAACCTTGCGCGGACGCGGCTGGGCCGGCTTCCAGCCAGCCTTGCCTTTCTTGTCCATTGCCGCGCGGCGGTGCGCCAGCTCTTCCATCGACAGTTTCACGTCGATGCGGCGGTTGGGGATGTCGATACAGATAATGTCACCGCTTTCCACCAGACCAATGGCGCCACCGGCACCGGCTTCGGGGGATACGTGTCCGATGGACAGGCCCGAGGTGCCGCCGGAGAAACGACCGTCGGTCAGCAGGGCGCAGGACTTGCCCAGCCCCTTGGACTTGAGGTAAGACGTCGGATAGAGCATTTCCTGCATGCCAGGGCCGCCCTTGGGGCCTTCGTAGCGCACGATCATGACGTGGCCGGCTTTGACCTGGTCTTCCAGGATATGGCGCACGGCCTCGTCCTGGGACTCGGTAATATGCGCCGGGCCTTCAAACACCAGGTTCTCGTCATCAACACCGGCAGTTTTCACCACGCAGCCGTCTTCGGCGATATTGCCGTACAGCACCGCCAGGCCGCCTTCCAGCGAGAAAGCGTGTTCAATGGAACGGATGCAGCCGTTCTCGCGATCACCGTCCAGCGTGGGCCAGCGAGTCGACTGGCTGAAGGCGGTCTGGGTTGGAATGCCGGCGGGGCCAGCCTTGAAAAACTCAACCACGGCGGGCGACGGGTTACGCATGATATCCCACTGATCCAGCGCCGCTTTCATGCTGCTGCTGTGCACGGTGGGCAGATCGGTGTGCAGCTTGCCGGCACGGTCCAGCTCGCCAAGAATGGCCATGATGCCGCCGGCGCGATGCACGTCTTCGACATGGTACTTGGGCGTGTTGGGCGCCACTTTGCACAGCTGGGGCACCACATGCGACAGGCGGTCGATATCCTTGAGGGTGAAGTCGATTTCGGCTTCAAGGGCGATGGCCAGCAGGTGCAGGATGGTGTTGGTGGAACCGCCCATGGCGATGTCCAGCGTCATGGCATTTTCGAATGCCTTGAAGTTGCCAATACTGCGCGGCAGGGCGCTGTCGTCATCCTGCTCGTAGTAGCGCTTGGACAGTTCGACGATGGTGCGACCGGCTTGCAGGAACAGCTCTTCGCGGTCTGAATGGGTCGCCAGCACGGTACCGTTGCCCGGCAGGGACAGGCCCAGGGCTTCGGTCAGGCAGTTCATGGAGTTGGCGGTGAACATGCCGGAGCAGGAACCGCAGGTCGGGCAGGCGGATCTTTCGTACTCGGCGACCTTCTCGTCGGAGGCGCTGTCGTCAGCCGCAATCACCATGGCGTCGACTAGATCCAGCTTGTGCTCGGACAGTTTGGTCTTGCCGGCTTCCATCGGGCCGCCGGAGACGAATACCACCGGAATGTTGAGGCGCATGGCAGCCATCAGCATTCCCGGGGTGATCTTGTCGCAGTTGGAAATGCACACCAGCGCATCGGCGCAATGGGCATTGACCATGTATTCCACCGAATCGGCGATGATGTCGCGACTTGGCAGCGAGTACAGCATGCCGTCGTGACCCATGGCGATACCGTCATCGACGGCGATGGTGTTGAATTCCTTGGCGACACCGCCGGCTTTCTCGATTTCACGCGCAACCAGCTGGCCCATGTCCTTGAGGTGGACGTGGCCGGGCACGAACTGGGTGAAGGAGTTGGCGATGGCGATAATCGGCTTGTGGAAATCCTCGTCCGTCATTCCGGTTGCGCGCCAGAGCGCGCGGGCGCCGGCCATGTTGCGACCGGCTGTCGAGGTCTTGGAACGATATTGCGGCATGACCTTGTGTCCTCGGCTGCTGCGGCGCGCCAGCGCGGCTGGCGACACACTTATATGTGGAAACGGCGAGTATAACAGAAGCAAACTAGGGTGCAGTACTGCCGCCGGATACAGTGTTAATGCGGGGCTGGCAAGTTAATGCCGGATTCAGGCGTTCCTGTCTAAAGTAGGTGCCAGAGTAAAGCATTCCTGAGACCAAGGAGGCAGATAATGTCACGCATACTATGTACAGGATTAATCGCCATCTGGCTGCTGGCTCCCATGGCCCAGGCCGGTTCCCGAGACCGTGACGACTGGCGCGAATCTCGTCACCACGGCCACCACGACCGCTACGATTACGCCAAGGTGGTAGACGTTGACCCCATTATCCAGCGTGAGCGCAGAAGGGTCGAACGAGAAGTCTGCTGGAATGAGCAGGTACGGGTTCGGGCCGATAGTCATCGCCGCAGCGATGGCGTAGGTGGCGCGCTGGTCGGCGGCGTTCTCGGCGGTGTCGTCGGTCACGAGCTGGGCCGTGGCAGCCACCATAATCAGGTGGGTACCGTTGTGGGTGTGGCCGTAGGCGCCACCCTTGGGCATCAGCTGGCGGGCCGTCGGCACGAACGTTACGAAACAGTGACCGAGCGGCGCTGTGCCGTAAAACCGGATCTGGAGTATCATGAAACCGTTACCGGATACCGCGTCAGTTACCGTTATCGCGGTCAGGTGTATCACACCACGACGGCGGACCATCCCGGCAAGCGCATTCGCGTCAAGGTGGATGTGGCACCTGCACACAGGCATGGCTGAAGGGCCGGACAAGAATAGAGCAAGGAGCGGACCTTGATGTTGCGAACCTATAGTCTTCGGCGCCTGCCGGGCATCAGTCTCACCTTGTGTGTGCTGATGTTCTGCCTGGCGCTGGCCCCGGCTGCCCGGGCTGAAAATGCCACAGCGGGTCCGTTAATGCAGGCCCGGCTGCTGCAGGTGGCGGAGCGGGGCATGAGCGTGCAGCAGGCGGTCGAGCTGGTTCGCAGCCAATACAAGGGTCAGGTGGTCAAGGCGACCGAAATCGAATTTCAGGGACGCCCGGCCTACCGCATTCGTCTGGTCAATGCCGGACGGGTGCGGGATGTGCTGGTGGATGTCCAGTCGGGTCAGATAATTAATGCCAGGGGTAACGACGGATGAAAGTACTGATCGTCGAAGATGACAAGGATTTGCGCCGCCAGCTAAAAACGGCGCTAGAGAGTCGCGGTTACACCGTGGAAGAAAGTGCCGACGGTGAAGATGCCGCCTTTATGGGGGTGGAATATCCCTACGATCTGGCGGTGGTGGATCTGGGGCTGCCCAAGCTGTCCGGGGTCGAGGTGATTCGTCGCTGGCGGGCAGAGCAGAAGCTGTTTCCGGTGCTGATCCTGACCGCGCGCGGCGATTGGCAGGACAAGGTCGAGGGGCTGGAGGCCGGCGCTGACGACTATCTGGTCAAGCCGTTTCATGTCGAGGAGCTGATGGCGCGTCTGAATGCGCTGGTACGCCGGGCTGCAGGTCATGCGACCCCGGTGATGCGCTTTGGCCCCATTGCACTGGATACCTCGGGCCGGGTGGTGACGCTGGACGACCGGCCGGTGAAGCTCACCAGTTACGAGTTCCGCACCCTGGAATACCTGATCCTGAATGCCGGCAAGACCATTTCCAAGACCGAACTGACCGAGCATCTGTATCACCAGGACTTTGACCGTGACAGCAACGTGCTGGAGGTGTTTATCCGCCGCCTGCGCCAGAAGCTGGATCCGGACCAGACCCTGCAACCCATCACGACCGTGCGCGGCCTGGGTTATCGCTTTGATCTGGCGCAGGTTACCCAGGACTGATGCTGCGACTGCTCCGCCCCCGGGTGCGCTCTCTCAGGGCGCGTCTGCTGTTTTTCTCCTGCAGCCTGCTGCCGGTGGTTTTCTTCAGCGCCTGGTTTGCACTGCAAAATGCCTTTCTGCACAGCCTTGAAACCGCCGAGCGCGAGCGCCTCAAGCTGCAGGTGTACCTGCTGCTGGGGGCCGCTGAGTTCCAAGAGGGGCGGCTGAGTATTCCCCAGGCGTTGCGCGAGCCGCGTTTCGGACAGATCGAGTCTGGCCTTTATGGCGTGATCGAAAGCCGCAGCGGCGCGCTGCAATGGCGTTCCGAGTCCAGCATGCTGCTGTCGGCCTCCCTGCTGCTGGCGCTGCACGATACGCCCCTGACTCCGGGTGAAGTTCTGTTTACCCATTTGCCCGAGCACGGCCTCTATCTTTACCAGTACCCGGTGGTGTGGGAAAGCGCAGGCCGGGAGCACCAGTACCTGATCAATGTGCTGGAAACCGACCGGCCGCTGCAGGCCGAGCTGAGGGCCTATCGCAATCAGCTGGTGAGCTGGCTCAGCCTGCTGTTTGTACTGGCGCTGCTGGTGCAGTACGTGATTCTGCGCTGGAGCCTTAAACCGCTGGATGCACTGGCGCTGGATCTCAAGCGCATCGAAAGCGGCGATGCCCGCAAACTGGAGGGCGCCTATCCGCTGGAAGTGCGGCCGGTGACCGAAAACCTCAATCTGCTGCTCGACAGCGAGCGGCGTCAGCGCGAGCGTTACCGCAATACCCTGGGGGATCTGGCGCACAGCCTCAAGACGCCGCTGGCGGTGATTCGCGGTCTGGCTGAGGAAGCCTTGCCCTATGAAGAGTACCAGCACATCGTTAATGACCAGACCGAGCGCATGGGGCAGATAGTGCAGTATCAGCTTGCCCGGGCGGTGAAAAGCCAGGGCCGGCAGATTGCCGCTGGCGTGGATGTGGCGCCCGTAGTGCAGCGTATCTCCCAGGCGTTGATCAAGGTATACCGTGACAAGGGCGTGCAGATCGAGCACCAGCTGACCGAGGGCCTGCGTTTTGCCGGCGATGAACGGGATCTGATGGAGCTGTTGGGCAATCTGCTGGAAAACGCCTGCAAGTACGGTCAGCAGAAGGTCCGGGTGGTGGTGGGGCTGCAGGATGCCGATAACCTGCAGATCTATATAGACGACGACGGTGCCGGAGTGTCGGCCGAGCGCCGTGATGTGGTGCTGCAGCGCGGTGAGCGGCTCGATACGTCGGCGCCGGGACAGGGCATTGGCCTGGCGGTGGCGGTGGATATTCTTAGCAGCTACAACGGCGAGCTCAGTATCCATGAGTCGCCGCTGGGCGGTGCCCGTTTTCGCATTCTGCTGCCGGCCGTCTCCGTCTAGACCACCGCCTGAAGTGCGGTCTGACCTCTTGCCTGTTAGAGCGGCTTGATAAACACCTTGGAATTACGCTGGTAGTTGTACAGCTCTTTGCGCTTGCCGGGCAGCTGCTCCAGTGGTGCTTCGACAAAACCACGCTCCACAAACCAGTGCGCGGTGCGAGTGGTGAGTACGAAGAGCTGCGACAACCCCATTTCCCGGGCCACCTCTGCGATGGCGCTGAGCAGCATTTCACCGCGCTCGCCGCCGCGATAGAGGTTGGATACTGCCACGCAAGCCAGCTCCCCCATACCTTCATCGATGAACGGATAAAGTGCGGCGCAGGCGATGATGGCGCCATCGCGCTCGACGATGGTGAACTGTTCGATTTCTGCTTCCAGCAACTCGCGTGAGCGCCGCACCAGAATGCCGGCCTGCTCCAGTGGGGCTATCAGTTCCAGAATGCCGCCGACATCCTCGATCGAGGCCTGGCGTACCTGTTCGTAGGATTCGCGTACCACCATGGTACCGGCCCCGTCCCGGGTAAAGAGTTCGCTCAGCAGGGCGCCGTTTTCCTGATAGCTGATCAGATGGCAACGGGGTATGCCGTGGTTACAGGCGGTTACGGCGGCATCGAGCTGGCGTGACAGTTCGGTATATTCCTGATCCGGCGCTTCGGACTCCATGCGGCTAAGGTACTGCTTGACCATGCGCTCGGCGGTGCGGGCCAGCAGTTCGCTGCGCAGCTCGCCGCTGCTGTCGAATACGCCCTTGGTGGAGCCAAACAGGATCAGCTTTTCGGCGCCCAGCGCCTTGGCAGCTTCGGTCGCGACTTCTTCGATGGCCAGGTTGAACATTTCCCCGGTGGGGGAGTAACCAATATTGGATAGCAGTATGATTTCACCCTGATCCAGGTGGCGGGCGATGGCGGTCTTGTCGACGCGGCGCACTTCACCGGTATGCATCAGGTCCACACCTTCATGGATGCCGTAGGGCCTTGCCGTGACAAAGTTGCCGGAGCAGACGCGGATGCGGGCGCCGTGCATGGGCGTGTTGGCGAGCCCCATCGACAGTCGGGCTTCGATAAGGCAACGCTGGTAGCCGCAGGCATCGATCACGCAGTCCAGGGTTTCGCTGTCGGTGATGCGCATGTCGTGGTGCAGGCGCGACTGCAGGCCCCGTTCGGCCAGGCGCTGCTCGATCTGCAGACGCGAGCCGTACACCAGCACCAGGCGCACGCCCAGACTGTTGAGCAGCACTATGTCATGCACGATATTGGCGAAATTGGCGTCTACCACCGCATCGCCCCCGAGCATCAGCACGAAGGTCTTGCCGCGGTGAGCGTTGATGTAGGGCGATGACTGGCGGAACCAGTTTACATATTGCTGGATGTCGTTTGTCACGTCAGGCGTCCATTGTGCCGTGCAGGCAGTATTTCTGAATCAGTTGTTCAAGCACCGCGACCATGGGGTTGATCTGGTCGTGGGCCAGATATTCGTCGGGCTGGTGCGCCTGGGCGATACTGCCGGGGCCCATGACGATGGTATCCATGCCCATGTCCTGCAGGAAGGGGGCTTCGGTGCCAAAGGCAACGGCTTCGGCCTGGTGGCCGGTCAGTTGTTCTGCGGTGAGGACCAGTTCCGAGGTGCGCGAGTTCTGGAAGGGCGGAATGCCCGGAAACAGTTCTTCGACATCAATAGTGACGCCGAAGGGCTGCTGCAGGGGCGCCAGGCGCTTGTGGATGGCTTCGCGCAGCACATCGATACTCATGCCCGGCAGCGGGCGCAGATCGAACTCCAGCTCGCAGCGGCCACAGATGCGGTTGGGGTTGTCGCCACCGTGGATGCAGCCCAGGTTCAGGGTCGGTACCGAGACGCTGAAATCGCTCTGCCGATACTGCTGCTGCAGCTCGCGTCTAAAGGCGATCAGCTCCCCCATAACGCTGTGCATGGCTTCCAGTGCGCTGGCACCCAGGCTTGGGTCCGATGAATGGCCGGAGCGGCCGGTGACCCGTACCAGGTCCATCATGATGCCCTTGTGCATGTAAATGGGCTTGATGCTGGTCGGCTCGCCAATCACGGCATAACGGGCCTTGGGACGGCCGGCCTCGGCCAGGGCGCGGGCGCCGCTCATGGAGCTTTCCTCATCGGCGGTGGCCAGGATGATCAGCGGCTGCTTGAGGGGTTGGTCCACAAAACGCCGTGCCGCTTCAATGGCGATCGGGAAGAAGCCTTTCATGTCGCAGGTGCCAAGACCGTAAAAACGGTTGTCCCGCTCATCGAGGCGGAAGGGGTCGCTTTTCCACAACTCGCTGTTGCAGGGTACGGTATCGGTGTGGCCGGACAGCACCAGTCCGCCGGACCCGGTACCCAGGGTGGCGATCAGGTTGGACTTGCCGGGCTGGCCGGGCACCGGCATCACCTCGGTGCTAAAACCCAGATCCGACAGCCAGCTTTCCAGCTTGGTAATAACGCCGAGGTTGCTTTGGTCCCAGTCGGCGGAGGAGCAGCTGATCGACGGAACCGCGATGAGTTCGCGCAACATGGTGACCAGATCGGGAATGGCGGCGGGCATGACAGACCTCGAAGGCAGATGACATGCGCTCTATTGTGCAGGCTTTGCAGGCACCGGTCTATGCGGCCATGGGCCTGGATGCCGGTCCCCAAAACAAAAATGGCGCCTTCCTGCGAAGGCGCCATTTGCGTACAGCAGGTTTGGATTACCAGCTTAGCTAAACATGCCCTTGAACATGAAGAAGAACATGATGGCCAGGAAAGCGCCGGCGGGCAGGGTAATGACCCAGGAGATAAAGATAGTCCCCACGACCCGCAGGTTCAGTGCTGCCAGACCACGGGCCATGCCCACACCCAGTATTGCACCCACCAGGGTATGGGTAGTGGATATCGGCAGGCCTGTGCCGGACGCGATAACCACAGTCGTAGCGGCGGCCAGGGTCGCGGCGAAACCGCGGCTGGGCGTAAGCTCGGTAATGTTGTTGCCCACGGTAGCGATCACCTTGTGGCCATACATCATTAGGCCGGCAACGATACCGGCGCCGCCGAGCAGCAGAATCCAGGTCGGCATCGAGGTTTTCTGAGCGACGGCACCACCCGCGCTGACGACGCCGACAATGGCGGCCAGCGGGCCTACGGCGTTGGCCACGTCGTTGGAACCGTGGGCAAAGGCCATGGCACAGGCGGTGAACATCATCAGCACGGCGAAGATCTTTTCGACGCTGGAAAAGTGATACTCACGATCCGCTTCCGGATTGGGCTGAATGTTACGCTGCAGCATCAGGCCCACCAGCATGGTGAATATGCCGAAGCCGACGGAGTAGAGCGCACTTTCGGCCCAGCTCAGGTGCAGGCCAACATGCTTGAGACCCTTGGTGAAAGTCACCATGGCGATGATAAAACCCACCAGGAAGATGTAGATGGGCACATATTTTTTGGCGTTCTTGAACGGATCTGTGGTATCCAGAATAAGCGCCTGGACGGTGCGGAACAGGAAGAAGGCGATAACGCCCGCCATCAGGGGTGACACGACCCAGCTGGCAACGATGCTGGAAACCTTGCCCCACTGCACTGCATCCGGTGATATGCCCACGGCGGCAAAGCCGACGATGGCACCGACGATGGAGTGGGTGGTGGATACAGGCCAGCCATAGTGGGTGGCGACCAGCAGCCAGACGCCGGCGGCCAGCAAGGCGGCGAGCATGCCGTAGATCAGCAGGTCCGGTGAGCCTGCGAGCAGGTCCGGATCAATAATGCCCTTGCGGATAGTGTCTGTGACCGCGCCGCCGGCCAGGTAGGCGCCGGCAAACTCGAACAGAATGGCGATCATGATCGCCTGTTTCAGGGTCAGGGCACGGGAGCCCACTGAAGTGCCCATGGCATTGGCTACGTCATTGGCGCCTACGCCCCAGGCCATGAAGAAACCGAAGATGCAGGCAAGGATGACGATCATATCGCCGTGCTGTGCAATCATGTTCATGTGGAAATCCTTGGTACTAAAGGCTTAACGTGCGAGCAGCAATTGCAGACGGGAGCCCACTTGCTGGGCGCGGTCGGCGAGGTCGCCGATCCAGTTGATGACCTTGTACAGGAACATCGCATCGATCGGGGGCATTTCTTTTTCCACGGCAAACAGGGCACTGCGAATTTCGCGTTCCAGATCGTCGGCATCGTGTTCGAGATCGTCAATACTGTTGATCATCCCTTCAACAGACTTGACTTCATGGCCACCGAAACCCGAGCTAATCAGTTCGTCCAGTTCCTGCAATGCTGTCAAAGCCTGGGCGGATGTTTGCAGCGCGCTGCGGACAAACTGGCTCATCTGCGGCTGGATCGCAGCGGGTATCGCCATCTTGCGCCCGAGCATCAGGCCTGAAATGTCCTTGGCACGGTTCGCGATCTTGTCCTGCATGCGCAGCAGTTCAAGCAGATCGGCCCTGGGGACTGGCAGGAAAATGCTGTTGGGCAGGTGCGTACGAACCTCCTTTTTCATCGCATCCGCTTCATGCTCCAGTACAGTAATCCGCTGCTGGACGGCCGCAGCTGTTTCCCAGTCATCCGCCATTACGGCATCGAAGAACGGAATCAGCTGAAGGGCGCAAGACTGAGCCTTGGCAATGTGTTCCTGCATGGGTTTGAACGGCGAGCGTGCAAACATCTGCAGGATCGGATTATTGGTTACCATTGGGTATCCCTGTTGGTTGTCACGACTTCGGGCGCAAGTATAAGTGGGCATAAAGCGCTGTTGTAGTAAAAGTGGAATATTTTTTTAACACTTTCATGCCTGAGGTCTCTTTTTGTGGGTCGCAGGCGACTCTTATACAGAGCACTGTCGGGCGGTTACACTCCCCCTCTAATCCTTCGAGGCGGACGAATTCATGGCGCGAGAAATTGAGTTAAAGCTGAGTATTGATCCGCAGCAGGCGGCCGCATTCAAGGCTCTGCCGCTACTGGCGAAGTCTGATACGGCTGCCTGCCAGCGCCTGAATAACCAGTATTTTGACACCCCCGATCGCCTGCTGGCGCAGCACCGTGTGGCGCTGCGCATTCGCGAGCAGGGCGAGCGCTACATCCAGACCCTGAAAACCCGGGGTTCGAGCCGGGGCGGGCTGCATCAGCGCAACGAGTGGGAATGGGACCTGGCGACGCCCGAGTTGGACTACAGCCTGCTGGCGACGGCGGACTGGCCCGAGGCGCTACAGGAGAGCGAGGTGCAGCGGCGCATTGTGCCGGCCTTTAATACCGATTTTGAGCGCACCACCTGGATGCTGCGGCCACAGAGTGTCAGTGGTGAGCCGGCCCTGATCGAGCTGGTGCTGGATCGGGGCCAGGTGAGCGCGACAACCGCCGGCGGCGCCGCGGTGACGACGGCGCTGTGCGAGCTGGAGCTTGAGCTCAAGCAGGGCTCGGCGGCGGATCTGTATGGCCTTGCCCTGTTGCTGGCCGAGGCGGTGCCGGTATTGCTGAGCGATATCAGCAAGGCCGAGCGTGGTTATCGTCTGCTGGGGGCGATGGATGAGCGCCCTGAGCCTCCATTAGAGCCCGTCGAACTGGACTCAGTGGAGACTTTTGCCGCTCTTGCCCAGCGCGCACTGACCCGGGCCAGCCGTGGTCTCGATGGCTGGCGTGGCTCTCAAGGCTTGGGTCAAGGGGAAGGCCGTGACTGGCCGGGGGCTGAAACCGCCGCCGTTGCCTGTCTGGAATTGCAGGCCCTGCTGCAGTGCTTTGCGACCCTGTTGCCGCTCACGGCCGAGTTGCAGGTGCCTTTGGCGCAGTTATGCCAGGGGCTTGAGGGCGCGCTGGGCTGGCGTCGGCTGCAGCGCCGGCTGGACAAGGCTGCAGAGGCCTGGGCAAGGGCACAGGCCCCGGCTGCAGCGGGCCAGCTGGATGCGCTGCTGAATGATCCCGCCACTGGCCGGGTGTTGCTCGGCTATGGTGCTCTGTTGCAGGGCTTGTGATACGAGGCTGAGCGGGTCGGCCTGCTGCGTCGACTCTGATAAGCTCTGCAGGTATATAAAGCTAAAAATTTGGCAGCTTCAGGGAGTAGGAAACGCATGCTGGCACCGCAACTTGATCTGATACCACAGCCGCTGCATGGGCTGGTTGAGCAGCACTGGCAGGCACTGGCGGAGGTGCTGGAGCCGCTGGCGTTCACATCGGGCCCGCTGACGGCGCAGGAGTTTTCGCGCCAGCTCAGTTGTGTGCTGCTGGGCAGCGACTATGTGGCCGAACAGCTGCAGGCATCGCCCGGCTTGCTGCAGGGGCTGCTGGAACGGGGCGACCTTGTGCGGAACTACCCCGCCGGCCACTACCGCGAACAACTGACGGCTCTGCTGGAGGCGGTGAACGATGAGGCCGGTTTGCACCGCTGTCTGCGACAGTTTCGCCAGCGCGAAATGGTGCGCATTGTCTGGCGCGACCTGACCCGCCAGGCCGACATGCGCCGCACCACACTGGAGCTGTCCTGGCTGGCGGATAGCTGCATCGATCTGGCGCTGGAAAAACTCTACCAGGAAGCCTGTGACAAATGGGGTACGCCGCATTCGCGCCCCGATGCCCAGGGGCACACGCAGCCGCAGCGCATGGTGGTGCTGGGCATGGGCAAGCTGGGTGCCTTCGAGCTGAACCTGTCGTCGGACATCGATCTGATCTTCAGCTTTGCCCGCAATGGCAGCACCCAGGGCGGGCGGCGCAGCCTGGAAAATCAGGACTTCTTTATCCGCCTGGGGCAGAAGCTGATTCAGGCGCTGGACAATATCACCATCGACGGTTTTGTGTTTCGCGTCGATATGCGGCTGCGCCCGTTCGGCTCGGCCGGCCCCATGGCCTGCAGCTTTGGCGCCCTGGAAGGCTACTACCAGGATCAGGGGCGGGAGTGGGAGCGTTACGCCATGATCAAGGCGCGGGTGGTGGCTGGCGATATCGCGGCCGGTGCCGAGCTGCAGACGCTGCTGCGCCCGTTTGTGTACCGCAAGTACATCGACTTCAGCGCCTTCGAGTCACTGCGTGACATGAAGGAGATGATCAATCGCGAAGTGCGGCGCAAGGGCCTGGAACAAAACATCAAGCTGGGCTCGGGCGGTATTCGCGAGGTGGAGTTTATCGCCCAGGCGTTTCAGCTTATTCGCGGTGGGCGGGATACAAGGCTGCAGCAGCGCGAGCTGCTCAATATACTGCCGCTGCTGACCGAGTTTGGCATGCCCCAGAATGCGATAGACGAACTGCAGGCGGCCTATATCTACCTGCGCAACGTTGAGCACGCGCTTCAGGCGCGGGCAGACAAGCAAACCCAGGAGCTGCCTGCAGATGGTACAGACCGTCTGCGCCTGGCCTGCAGTATGGGCGCGGTCGACTGGGACAGTTTCAGCGCCGAGCTGGAGCTGCATCGCAGCCATGTACGGCGTCATTTTGCTGATGTGATTGCACCGAGCAAGAGTACCGATGCCGAGGTGCTGGAAGATGTGGCCGAGTGGCTGGCGCTCTGGGATGACGCCCTGGAGCCGGAGGCGGCCTCGCAGTATTTGACCGAGCAGGGCTTTGATGACCCCGCCCGCAGCCTGCAGCAGCTGAATGATCTGCGCAGTTCCCGTACCGTGGCCACCCTGCAGGCCGTGGCGCTGGAGCGGCTGCGCATCGTGATGCCGCAGCTGCTGATGGATGTGGCGACGGTGGACAACGCCAGCGAAACCCTGGCGCGGGTACTGCAGCTGATTCAGGCGGTGCTGCGCCGTTCCGCCTATCTGGTGCTGCTGGCCGAGAACCCGGCGGCGCTGCGCCAGCTGGTCAGGCTCTGCTCCGGCAGTGCCTGGTTTTCCGACAAGCTGACGCGCCTGCCCATACTGCTGGATGAGCTGATTGATCCGCGTACGCTCTATGCGCCGCCCGACAAACAGGCGCTGCAGCGCGAATTACAGCAGCATCTGCTGCGTATCCCGCAGGAGGATGTCGAGCAGCAGATGGAGGCGCTGCGCTACTTCAAGAATGCCCATGTACTGCGGGTGGCGGCGTCTGATATCACCGGCGCCCTGCCGCTGATGAAGGTCAGTGACTACCTGACCTGGACCGCCGAAAGCATTCTGGAGGCGGTGTTCGATATCGCCTGGCGCCTGCTGGTGGAAAAGCATGGCGTGCCCCAGAAAGCGCCCGGGGAACCCTGTGATCCTGACTTTGTCATTGTGGGCTACGGCAAGCTGGGCGGGATTGAGCTGTCCTACGGTTCGGACCTGGACCTGGTGTTCCTGCACGATGCGGACCCCAACCTGTCCACCACGGGCGAGAAACCGGTGTTCAATAACGTGTTTTTCACCCGCCTGGGGCAGCGCATCATTCATATTCTCAGCACCTTCACCGCCGGTGGCCTGCTGTATGAAGTCGATATGCGCCTGCGCCCGTCCGGCAATGCCGGCTTGCTGGTCAGTCCACTCAAGGCCTTTGCCGAGTATCAGCACAAGGAAGCCTGGACCTGGGAGCATCAGGCGCTGTCGCGGGCCCGGGTGGTCGCCGGCTGTCCGCGCCTGACCCGGGCCTTTGAGCAGGTGCGGGCCGAGATTCTGTCCAAGCCGCGGGACCAGGCCCAGCTGCGGCAGGAGGTGTGTGACATGCGCAGCAAGATGCGCGATCACCTGGGCAGCAAGCCTGGGGCCGACGATGCACAAGGCGTCTTCAACCTGAAGCAGGATAGGGGCGGGATAGTGGATATCGAGTTTCTGGTGCAGTACTGCGTGCTGGCCCACGGCGGCCGCTATCCGCAGCTGCTGGAGTTTACCGACAATATCCGCATTCTGGATGCGGCTGAGCAGGTGGGCCTGTTTTCAGCGGCCGATGCCCAGAGCTTGCGCGAGGCCTACAAGGCCTACCGTTCGGTGGGGCACCGCCTGAGCATGCAGGAGCAGTCGAGCGTGATTGCCGCCTCGGAGATGGGTGATTACCGCGCGGCGGTGAGCCGCATCTGGACAGGGCTGATGGAGCCCGGGAGCTGAGGGAGCACTAATTCAAGGGGCTAGGTGAAAGGAAAAGCGCCACGACTGCGCCGCGGGTGATTGGTGATTGGTGATTGGTAATTGGTAATTGGTAATTGGTAATTGGTGGGGGTGCCTGGCACGCTGATCACGAATCACGAATCACGAATCACGAATCACGAATCACGAATCACGAATCACGAATCACGAATCACGAATCACGAATCACGAATCACGAATCACGAATCACGAATCACGAATCACGAATCACGAATCACGAATCACGAATCACGAATCACGAATCACCGGAGGCTGCCTCCGTGCTGCAGGGGTTGCGCCCTGCAGCGAAGCTGAGCCTCCAAGGGCCAAAACAAAAAGCGCCAGGCATCACTGCCTGGCGCTTTTGCTTTTGTTGGCGCTGTGCTGATGCGCAGATCAGATGCTGGTGAGCCAGCCGTGCTTGTCTTCGGCCTTGCCCCACTGAATATCGTTCAGTGCCTGGCGCAGCTTGACCGTGGTAGCGCCCACGCCTCCGTTGCCGACCGGGTATTCCTTGCCGTGGTAAATCAGGGTGCCCACCGGCGCCAGTACCGCTGCGGTACCGGACAACGCCGCTTCGCAACCGGGTTTGGCGGCGCGCTCAAGCAACTCGTCGATGCTGAGTGCGCGCTCGGAGATCTTCATGCCCCGGTCCCGTGCCAGCGTCAGAATGGAGTCGCGGGTAATGCCGTGCAGGAAGCTTTCGTCCAGCGCCTTGGTGATGATCTCGTCGCCGTCGATCAGCAGGAAGTTGGCGGCGCCGGTTTCCTGCACATCGCCACCGGGGCAAAACAGTACCTGGTCGGCCTGGGCTTCGGCGCGGGCCTTCATGATCGGGCGCAGGGCGCCGGCGTAGTTGCCGCCACTCTTGACCATGCCCATGTGCGGTGGGCAGCGCATGCCCTGATCATCGACCAGCAGGCGCAGTGCCTTGTCGCCACCGGCGAAGTAGTCACCCACCGGTGACAGCAGTACGTACTGGCACGAGGTCAGGGAGGGGACGGCGGCCTTGCCAATGGCAGGCTCGGTGCCAAAGTGGGTCGGGCGTATATACATGGACCCCGGCGGCGCCGGCACTTCGTCGGCAAAGCGCGCAACGATCTCGATGATCATGGCGGTGGTGGCCTCAGCATCAATGCTCGGCAGTGCCAGCAGCTCGGCGCTCTGGGCAAAACGGGCAATGTTCTGGTCCATCCGGAAAATCTTGATGGAACCGTCTGCATGGCGAAATGCCTTCAGGCCTTCAAAACAGGTGCTGGAGTAGTGCAGGACATGAGCGCCAGGGTGCAGCTGGATGCTGTCGCTCGATACCACCTGACTCTCACTCCAGCCAGAGCCATCAAACCAGGAAATCGCCATTTCTGGCATAAAAAGTGAGCCGAAAGCCGCCATACTGACCATCCTAAAACAAGTGCGGAAAAATAGAGTCCTCGCGGAGGCAGGAGTGATAGAGCCATCGCAGATCTATAATACAGGACGCTAGATTGTAAGCATCCTCAGAAAAAATGGAATTGTCTGGCGCGTAAAAAATGGGCCAGAGGTGATATTTCGCGCCTGCGGGCCTTACTGCTGCCGGGCTCTGGCCAAATTCGGTGCCTGTGACGTGGGTCTTTGACGTGAATTTGATTATCATGGTCAGCCGGCGGTGCAGGCGCAAGCCTCGCCAGCATGGACAAACGGCCATGGCATAGTCGCCACGCCCGCAACTCTCGCCCCTAAAGGCAGGCTCGCAACAGGACGCTCAGTGACCCACATCTGCATTATCAGCGACGGCAAACCAGGGCATCTCAACCAGTCGTTGGGACTGGCCCGTGCGGTGCAGGCATTGCAGCCCAGTGCGGTGATCGAAACCCGACCACCGCTGTCGGGCTCGCAGCTGATGCAGGCGTTGCTGGGGCGACTGAAATGGCCGCACCCCACACCTTCGCTGCTGATCGGCGCCGGTCACGGCACCCATCTGAGCCTGCTGGCGCTGCGCCGTGCCAGCGGTGCCCCTGCCGTGGTGCTGATGCGCCCCAGCCTGCCGCTGGGCTGGTTTGATCTGTGTCTGATTCCGGAACATGACCGCCCGCCGGTGCGCGGCAATGTGATCAGCACCCAGGGTGCGCTTAATCGGATGCAGCCTGGTGCCAAGGCTCCCGGCTATGGCCTGATACTGCTGGGTGGGCCGTCGAAACATTTTCAGTGGAATGAGGCCCGGATTCTTGCGCAATTGCACAAACTGCGTGAGCGGGATCCGCGTCACTGGCGCGTTGCGACCTCCAGACGTACGCCGGTATCGATGCAGCAGGCGCTGGCCGCCATGGCGGATATTGAATTGGTGTTGCCTGAACAGACCGACGCCGACTGGCTGCCGGCACAGCTGGGTGTGGCGCAGTGTTGCTGGGTCAGCGCCGACAGCGTGTCGATGATCTACGAAGCCCTCAGCGCCGGTTGTGCGGTGGGCCTGCTGGATCTTGAGCCCGCCGCCGAGAGCCGTGTGGCGCGGGGTGTCGCGAGCCTGTTAGAGCGCGGCCAGGTGACATCGCTGGCCCAATGGCAGGGGGCGCCGTTACAGGCGCCGGCGCAGGGATTCAATGAGGCGGGGCGCTGCGCCCGTCTGCTACAGGAGCGGTTTCTTTTATGAAGGTCGTGCAGTTGTTACCGGCCCTGCAGGGCGGCGGCGTCGAAAAGGGCACGCTGGAAGTGGCCCGCGCACTGGTGGAGCAGGGCCATGAGTCCATCGTGATTTCTGCCGGCGGTCGCCTGGTTGAACCGCTGGAGCGCGAAGGCAGCCGCCATCTGTGCTGGGATCTGGGGCGCAAGTCCCCCTGGACGCTGCGCAATATCTGGGCGCTACGGCGCTGGTTGCGCGAAGAAAAACCGGACATCCTGCATCTGCGCTCGCGCATGCCGGCCTGGGTGGCCTGGCATGCCTGGAAAGGCCTGCCCGAAGACAGCCGACCGCACCTGGTGACGACGGTACATGGCCTGCATTCGGTGTCGGGCTATAGCGCTGTGATGTGCCGGGGTGAGCGGGTGATTGCGGTATCAAAAACCGTTGAAGGGTACATTCGAGACAACTATCCGCAGACCGACATGTCGCGGGTGCGGCGCATCTACCGCGGTATTGACCCGCTGGAGTTCCCCCATGGCTACAGACCTGAGCCTGCCTGGCTAGAGCGCTGGACGTCGGAATATCCGGCGCTTGTCGGTAAGCGGGTGCTTACTCTTCCCGGCCGCCTGACGAGGCTTAAGGGACACAATGACTTTATCGACCTGATGCAGGTGCTGAAAACCGCCGGCATGCCGGTGCATGGTCTGATCGTCGGCGCTGAAGATCCCAAGCGTCAGGCCTATGCCCAGGAAATTCGCACCCGCATCGAGGCGCTGGATCTGGGCGCAGACATCACCCTGACCGGTGGGCGCGATGATATCCGTGATATCTACGCCTTATCCGATCTGGTGCTGTCGCTCTCGACCAAACCCGAGTCCTTTGGCCGCACCGTGGCCGAGGCTCTGAGTCTCGGCGTGCCGGTGGCCGGTTATGCCCACGGCGGCGTGGGAGAGATTCTCGCCGCGCTCTATCCTGCAGGCGCCGTGCCGCTGGGCGATATGGATGCTCTGGCCGGCACCGTTAAAACCCTGCTGGATGGAGGCGAGCGCCCCGCCGGGAATACTGTGTTCCTGCAGAGCACTATGCTGGAACAGACCCTGGCGGTGTACCGGGAGCTCTGTCCATGATCTGGTTTGGCCTGACACTGTTGCTGGCCGGCGCCGTTTTCAGTCACCGCTATGCCTGGTGGCGTCCGGCTGTGGATAACTCGCACCCCCGTATCCTGATGTACCACATGGTCAGCGAACACCGCCCAGGCGCACGTTTTAACAAGTTGCGGGTATTGCCCGCGCGCTTCGACGCCCAGATCCGCTGGCTGAAGGAAAACGGCTGGCATTTCGCATTGATGTCCGAGCTGGCCGATCCGTCTGCGCTGCCGGCCAAAACCGTGCTGCTGACCTTCGATGATGGCTTTGAGGACAACTACCGCAATGCCCATCCGGTACTGCAAAAGTACGGCGCCCGCGCGACCCTCTATCTGGTGGTGGATAGGTTCGAGCGCGACTGGTCGACCTCCAAGAAGGCTCACCACGACAGTGGTGAGCTGATGCACGAGCCCAAGCTCAGCGATACCCAGGTACGTGAAATGCTCGACTCGGGCTGCTGGGAGCTGGGCGCGCATACCCGCACCCACGCCAACCTGGCGCGGCTGGATGACGTCGGCAAACAGGATGAAATTACCGCCGGGCGCGCGCTGCTGGAACAACAGTTTGGAACCCCGCCAAGTTCGTTTGCCTACCCCTTTGGCATCTATGATGCGACCGATGTACACCTCACCGAGCAGGCGGGCTTTGACACGGCAGTCACCACTGTCGAAGGCATCGACACGGATATCCACCGCCGGCGCTTTGAACTCAGGCGGGTCAAGATATCCGGCAAGGACAACGGCCTGGCATTTCGCCTGCGCCTGCGCACCGGCACAAGAGGATGGAAGAAATGAAAGTTTGCCAGATCATGGCCGGAGACGAAGAGGGCGGTTTGGAAAACCATTTCGTCGAACTCAGTAACGGCCTGCTGGAACATGCCGACTCTGTCATTGCCGTGGGCCATGCAAAGTACCGGGAGCGGTTTGCACCGGGGGTGAAGTTTATTGCGCTGGACCTGAGCGGGGGCCGCCGCAACCCCCTGTTGCTGGTTCGGCTTGCCTTGATTCTGCGTCGTGAGGCGCCCGATATCGTGCATGCCCAGGCCAACAAGGCGGTGGAGATGCTGGCTCGAATCCGGGCATTGGTGCCGGGCTACCATATAGGCACTATTCACAATCGCAAAAAATCCACCGGCATGTTCAGCCATATGCGCACCGTGATCGGTGTCAGCAAGGGGGTGGTTGCCAATCTGAATCACCCGGACCTGCGGGTGGTATATAACGGCATGAAGGCGTATCAGGGCGAGGCGCTGGGCAAGGCACAGCTGGCAAGCCGCTTTGGCCTGGATCCTGCTGTGCCAATCACGCTGTCCGTCGGGCGCCTGGTGCCGACCAAGGCTTTTGACAACCTGCTCAATGCCTGGCAGCCAGAGCACGGGCAGCTGATTATCGTCGGCGACGGGCCGCAGCGGGCCAGTCTTGAACAGCTGATCGTTGAGCGCGGCCTTGAAGGGCGCGCTCTGCTGGCGGGGTTCTGCAGTGATGTCCGTGGCATGATGAGTGCTGCGGACCTGCTGGTGTTCGCGTCCCATCGCGAGGGTTTCAGCTATGCCCTGGCCGAGGCGCTGCTCTGTCGCTTGCCGGTGCTCTCTACCCGGGTGCCGGGGGCTGAGGAGGTCCTGCCTGAACAGCATCTGGTACCGGTCAATGACGTGCCGGCACTCAGCGCGGCGCTAACGGCGGTGATCGCGGATCTGCCGGCCACCGCGCAGGCTCAGGACGAACTCTTTGCCTGGGCGGCAAAAGTGCTGACCGTGGAGCATATGGTGGCTGATACCGCGGCGATTTACCAAAGCGTGCCGGGCCAGAGCGCGCTATGAACACCCGACCTTCACTGCGAGTACTGCTGTTGTGCGATGGCCTGCCGGGCCACGCCAATCAGGCGCGGGGTCTGGTGCAGTGGATGTCTGCCCGTTATGACATCGAGTGCACCGAAATTGAGGTCCGTTTGCGGCTGCGCGCGCTGGCGCGGCTGCTGTTGCCCTGGCTGTTAAACCGGGGGCCTTTGGGCTGGAGGCTGGTACGGTATTTTTATGCCATGCCAGATACTGATGCAAACTCCATGCAACTGATAGTGTCGGCGGGTGGCAATACTTCTTTTCTCAATGTAGCTCTGGCACGTATTCACAGGATTCCAAATGTGTTTCTGGGCTCAAAGCGTCGACTGCACTCCCATGATTTCTCGGCTCATCTGACGCTGGAGCCGACGGGTGAGCGCAACAATTTGGTGATGGAACTGGTGCCCACGCTGACGGATATCGAGCAACAGGCGGTGGCCGGTGTGCAGTTGCGTCAGACGCTGGGTATTGATGCTTCCGAGCGCGTCTATGCGCTGGTTATTGGCGGTGATGGCGCCGGTTTTCAGTATGATGAAGCCGCCTGGAAGCAGGTGGCGGCACTGGTTGAGAGCCTTGCACAGCGCGACGGTTGTCGCTGGCTACTGACGACCTCGAGGCGCACCGGAGCGGCCGGAGAGCGCCTGTTGCGCGCGCTTATCGATCCCGCTCTGCTGCTGGATAGCGTCTGGTGGAGTGAGTCGCCGCGCAAGGTGATGAATGCCTATCTGGGCGCCGCCGATGCAGTGTTTGTCACCGCGGACAGCATGTCGATGCTCAATGAGTGCATCGCCAGCGCCAAGCCGACTGTTTTGCTGGAGCCTTGCCAGGCGCAACCCGACGCGCGTTATCGTGGGGCACTTGAGCGCTTCGTTGCGGCCGATTACTGCCGCCACCACCGGCTGGTCGAGCCACTCCCGGCGCTCGGCTGGCAGGCGCCTACGAGTCAGGCCATCAGGGGCCGGCTGCTGGATGCACTTGAACGCCAACTTGCACTGGATTCAAAGTAAGCTGTTGACCCAGTGGGTAACGTCGCTGCAGATCTTCGGGAACGGACGACAGGCCATGAATACAAATACACCAATTAGAGTCGCGCAGGTATTGGCGGGCGCCGCTGTGGGCGCCGCCGAGAACTTCTTCGTGCGCCTGCTGGCCGGCCTGAGCGAGCGGCCCGAACTCGATATCCATGCCTTCATTCGCGGTCATGCCCATCGACTGGAAGCGTTGAGGAACCGCGGCGTGACGACGCAGGGATTCCGCTTCGTCGGTAAGCTGGACGTGCTGGGCCGGCGGGCCCTGAACGCTTTCGAACCCGAGGTAGTCATGACTTGGATGAACTGAGCCATTATCAGTACATCTAACTCGAACAAATACCTGCTGGTGAACCGCCTCGGCCATTACTTCAACCTCAAGTACTGCCGCCACGCCGACTATTGGGTCGGTATCAGCAAGGGGATCTGCAAGCACCTGATCGACGGCGCCATCCCCGTCGACCGCGTGGTCCATATCCCCAATTTCGCCGAAGGCACCCCGGTGGAACCGCTGACGCGCGACAGCTTCGAAGCGCCGCCTGATCGCCCCTTGATTCTGGCGGCCGGACGGCTGTATGTGAATAAGGCGCTCGACGTGCTGCTGCATTCCCTGGTGGGCCTGCCCGATGTCATACTGTGGCTGGCTCGGGGCCTGAAGAGGCCAGTCTCAAGGTGCTGTGAAGCAAACTGGGGCTGGACAAACACGTGCACTCTCTGGGCTGGCGGGATGACGTCACTGCGCGGATGTGTACCGCAGACCTGTTAGTCTGTCCGTCGCGTCACTAGTGGCTGGGTTCTATCGTGATGGAATCCTGGGCCCACGGCTGCCCGATCATCGCCACCAACTCCCAGGGCCCCGGCGAAGTTATTATCGACGGTCTCAGCGGGCTAATCACCCCGGTTGACGACACCCGCGTGCTGACGGGCGATCCGTTCGGTGCTGACCAGCCCCGATCTCCGGCAGGGGCTGATCGAAGGTGCCAGCCTGGTGTACGCAGAAGGTTACAGTCGGGCGCATATCGTTAACGAATACGTGGGATTTTACAGTAGAATACGGGCGGGAGCTGGCTGGCCCACTGTGAGTCTGTCACTACCGGGAGGGCCGGGTATAGAGCGACTGGGCGGTATGTTAGAGCGGCTGTCCGGACGCTTGGACTGCTGTTTCTAGGGCCGACGAATCTAAATGCGATGAATGGACACTGATGATGCAGGCACCCCCCGGGGTACAAAAATACTGGCTCTGGAAACTGTCGCAGCGATTGGAACGGTCGGGCTTTCATAAACTGGCAGCGAAGCTCTACCGCAAGGCGCTAGTGCCGGGTTTTCGGCACAACCACCATTGCGGGGCAGACTTTAATCTCGTCACCTCAAACAGCTGCTTCACTGTGTACTGGAAAGGAGGGCGGCACCTAGAGGGGGGGCTGCCGTTGAGACAGGAGATGCCTAAGTCGAGGCCCTGCCTGATCCTGGGGAGCGGTCCTTCCATCAATGAGCTGGATGAACGTCTCTATACCGAATGCGATATCTTCGTTGTCAACGGCTCCATCCTCAAGTGTACGGCGGCGCGGCGGAGGGTGCGAGCCTATATCGTTCAGGACCCGAACTTTATCGAAACTTCTTTCGAAATCTTCAAGCAGGGTCTGGACTTGGCCGACAGCCTGTACCTGTCGTCCCACGCCATTGCTGCGATCGCACGACGCGATGCCGGGTTACTGGACGGGCGGACGCTATACCTACTGGAGCGGGCCAACCGGGCCTTCTTGCTGCCGCGGCTAGCAACGGACGAATTCCGTGCACGTTTTCGTCATGAGGACTGGCTCCAACTGGGCGATGACACCGGCCCGGCGTTGATCGGCTGGAGCCATGACCCAGCTCGCGGGGTCTTTACCGGCAGTACGGTGGTCTATTCGGCGCTGCAGCTCGGTGTCTTCGCCGGCTACGACAACATCCTGCTGGCAGGTGTGGACTTCTCAGTCGGCGTGGCCGGAGGGCGTTTTTATAGTGAAGGCGGCAGTTCGGCGGTCTCGCATCTGGATGACAACTTTATGACACAGATATTGCCGTCTTTCACTCTCGCATCTGAGATCCTGATAGCCGGGGGTGTGCGGATCACCAATCTATCAATCGATAGCCGCCTTCCGGAAAACGTAATACCCAAATCAATTCCTTCGAGCGCCGGTTCGCCGACCTGTGATAACGAGTAATTCAAAGATGATAAAAACCGTTCTTATCAACGATACCTCGTACGCCAATCATCACGGCTGTATTCGGGTGATGGAAAATATTCGCGAAGGATTGGGCGAAACGGACTACGAGATTATCGGCACGATTCCCGTGGGCGCGCCATTCGAAAAGCTTGAAAGTAATAAACGTCTTGTCGATGCGGCCGATCTGGTGGTGCTAAACGGAGAGGGCAGCATTCACCACGAGCGCCCCTACTCCCTGTCGATGACTGAGGCGCTCGAATACGCGATATCCAAAGGCAAGAAGGTGGCTCTGATCAACGCGCTCTGGCAGGGAAATAATGCCGAGATGGCAGCCGTCGCGGGGCGCACGAATCTTCTGTACGTCAGGGATCGCCGCAGTCAAACGGAGCTGGGTGGTTTCGGTATCAGTGCGGCTTATGCACCTGATATGACCTTCTCCAAGCCGGTCAGATCGACGGTGCGCGCTGTCGAGGGCCGACTTGCGGTAACCGACAGCTTTTACAAGCAGTATACCGCCGAGGCCTACCGCTATTGTCGGCAACACAGGGAGGTTTCGTACGCGCCGATGATTCGTTCGCGCCTCGTACATACCTGGCGCGAGGACAACAGGAGCCGGAAGTTGAAAGAAGCGCTCTACCTCCGTCTATTGAAGCTGTCCGGCGGGCGCTTGCCCATGCGACAGTATTACAAGGATCTGATGTTCCAGCAATCGACACCCCAAGCCTATATTGATTATCTTGCGGGACACGAGGCGGTCGTCTGTTACCGCTTCCATGCGCTCTGTTTCTGTCTGCAAGCTGGCATTCCTTTCATTGCCATTAGGTCCAACTCCTGGAAAGTCGAAGCGTTGCTCGAGGAGATTGGGCTATCGCTTCAAGAGCGAATGTTGTCGCACGAGGAGGTCTTGGCCAACGGGCCGGCGGAGCTGGTCGAGCGGGCGCGCCAGTCCGATCGTGATAAACAATTGATCAACGATTTTCTTATCTCATCCCAAGCAGATAACGCACGAATTTTCAGCGAAATCGGCGCTATTGTTGCGGCGACATAAGTGCTGGCGCGGCAACAGGGCCGCCAATATATGCACTGATAGTATAGAGTCTTCTTTTTCAAGGTACTGCGGCTACCACGTTTTGAATGATGTAAGAGGTTTTTAGAATGTATGAGCTAGAATCCAAGATCGAATTATTAAAGAACTTTGTTGCAGGGAAGTCAGTACTCATTGTAGGGAATAGTGAGTCGATTTTTGGGTTGGGTCTCGGAGACAAGATTGATAGTTTTGACGTTGTTGTTCGAATGAACTTGGGACGTGTAAAAAAACCGTTTCAGCAAGGTACGCGCACGGATGTGCTTTTTACATCGGTTCCAAAGTTGAGCGAGTCCGATATAGTGTCTTGGTTTGATCCAAAGTGGGTTGTTTGGGCTACCTCTAAAAGAGACAGAGTTCCCGAGTTCAGAAATATAAATGACCGATTAATTTATCATCCAATGAGCTACTGGGAGGAACTGTATGAAACCCAGGCTCCTTCTAGGCCGTCGACCGGTCTTATTGCAATTAATTTCTTCTCTAACCACTGTGCCTGTGCTTCAGTTTCCTATATTGGATTCGATTTCTTTGAAACAGATACGTTTTATCATAAGAAAAGGTTTGGTCTCTTGCGCAAGAAACTTAAGACGCCGCGGCCGCATGATGGTGACAGCGAAAAAAAATTCATAAGCGACCTGGAGTACCGTGGCAAGCTGTTTCGTCTTTCTTAATTAATCCGAAGTAAATCCCAGGCTATGCCGGGGGGGCTCGTATAGGGGCACAGGGCAAACGCATGAACACTATTTGATCAACCCGAGAATGTGAAACAGGTAACGGCCACTCCAGCCGCAGGCCTTGCGCTTGTTTTTGATCTCCAGCTTTTCGGTTGTGTCTTGTTTGAGCAGGTTCAGTGCGATCTAACGGGCAGTCGCCAGATTTTCGGCCGCATGGCCCTGCCGGGCCCGGGAATGATCCTCGGAAAAAGCGACATTGAGCACCCAATGCAGTTGGTTTTCGACGTGCCAATGGCTTGTAACACTTCGTCAGCCGCCCCCGGTGTCAGGGTAGTTGTCGCCTGATCAGTTTCACCTAAATCAAAGCACCGGGGACGGAAAGAGTCATGCGATGCGACGTTATTCACCCGAGCGTAAAGAAGCGCTGCTGAAGAAGCTTTTGCCGCCCCACAATATGTCTGTGGCCGAGCTCGCCCGCCAGGAAGGCATCTCCGATGTAACCCTGTATGCTTGGCGAAAACAGGCCAAAGCGGGAGGTGCTGCGGTGCCCGGAGATCAAAAGTTAACGGATAACTGGTCAGCTGAATCCAAGCTGGCGGTGGTGATTGAGACCGCCGCGCTGTCTGAAATCGAGCTGAGCGAATACTGCCGCAGTAAAGGGTTGTATCCCCAACAGGTCAAAGCGTGGCGTGACGCCTGTCTGTCGGGTCAGCAGACGGCCAAGGCCCAACGTCAGCTCGATCGCGAACAGGCCAAGGCCGACAAGAAACGTATCCGCGAACTGGAGCGTGAACTCAGACGCAAGGACAAGGCACTGGCCGAGGCGGCCGCGATCCTGGTGCTGCGAAAAAAGCTCAATGCCTACTGGGGGGACGACAGCGAGGACAGCTAACGGCGCTGTCGGTCCGGCAGGACTATGTCGCTTGGATTGCTGAAGCCATGGCCGCCGGCGCCCGAAAACAAGTCGCCTGCAAGGAACTGGCGATTAGTCTGCGCTCGCTGCAACGCTGGACACAGGAAGGCGCGCCGAAAGCCGATGGTCGCACGACCACGCCGCGGCCCACGCCGGCGAATGCCCTGACTGATGCTGAACGCGAGACGATCTTGCAGCTCTGCAACAGCACGGAATACGCGCATCTTCCACCGAGCCAGATCGTGCCCCGGCTGGCCGATCAGGGCCGTTATCTCGCATCTGAAAGCAGCTTTTATCGGGTGCTGCATGCCGCCGATCAGCAGCATCGCCGGGGCCGCGTTCAGCGCCCGAAAAGGCATCCGGCACCCACGACGCACGCTGCGAACGGGCCGAACCAGCTTTGGTCTTGGGACATCACGTATTTACCCTCGCCGGTGCGGGGCCAGTATTACTATCTGTATCTGATCGAGGACCTTTACAGTCGCAAGGGCGTGGGTTGGGAGGTGCATGAACAGGAATGCGGCGATAAGGCCGCAGCTCTGCTGCAACGCAGCGTGCTCAGCGAGCAGTGCCTGCATCAGCCGCTGGTACTGCACTCGGATAACGGCGCGCCGATGAAGTCCGTCACACTGCTAAGCAAAATGTACGACCTGGGGATCACACCGTCGCGTGGGCGACCGCGGGTCAGCAATGACAACGCCTTCTCGGAGTCGTTGTTCAGAACGCTGAAATACTGCCCGCAGTGGCCACATAATGGCTTCACCAGCCTAGATGAGGCACGGGCCTGGGTGAGAGACTTCATACGCTGGTACAACCACGAACATCGTCATAGTCGCATCCGCTTCGTCACGCCGGCCGAACGGCATCGTGGACAGGATCATGAAGTGTTGGCTCGGCGAGATGCGCTGTACCAGCAAGCCCGTTCTGAACGACCGGAACGCTGGTCAGGCAACACGCGTAACTGGCAGCCGGTTGGGATGGTGATGCTCAACCCGGAGAAGCAGGAAACGACTCAGAATAAGGCTGCATAACAGAATGGTCTGCGCGACAACTACGTTGACAAACACCGGCCGTCATGACCTTACTGGCCATAAAATACCTTATCAAGCTCGTGCCTTTATGGGATGTCTGGCGATCCAGCCGCACGGCGGCGATGGTTTTCGCCTTCCAGCCTGCGGCTTCGGGCACATCTTCCATGGCATGCGTGACCCAGCATCGGCGCTGCTCCTAGTGACCGTGGACGTAGGTGTCTTGGGCTGTAAAGCCGGTCCCCGGCGCATCATCCGGGTGCGCGCTCCAGTAGTCGTCGAAGTATGTTGAAAGCTCTGTATGTAGCTTGCGTTGATTACTTTTGACTGCCAACAGGTAATCCGCCTCCTTTTTCAGGATTTTATTGGCGATGCGTTTCTGGCGCCCCATCGCATCAAGCGTGACCAGGCAGCCTTTGATCGCCAATGTATCCAGCAACGCCGGCATTGCGGTGATTTCGTTGGACTTAGCATCCACTTTGAGCTGCCCCAGCGCGATACCGGCCTCACTGGCCCATGCATTGACCATATGAGTTGCAACGCGGTGCGGACCTCGGGAGCCGCGTACGGTTTTGCCATCAATCGCCACAACGCCTGATAGCGACGTATCGATCAGGACGTCTTGGACTCAGGTCGTGAAAAGCGCCCGAAACTGCGCAGGGTCGAGCAGGGAGAACACCCTGTTAAAGGTGTCGTGTGATGGAATGCCGCCCGGTAGTTGCAAATACTGGCGGAACCAGTCTTCACGTTCATGCGCGAAACTCGATGGCGTTCCAATCATCGGCCCCGCATAGCAGGGCGTAGGTGGTCATGAAAACGACTTCACCGAGGTCGTGGCTGCACTTGACGGACTGACGTGGGTCTTTGGGCTGCATGATACGGTCAAGTAAGGGTATGGGCAAAAGCCCGCCTGCATCTCGCTTTCACGCGGTTGATGCAAGCTACCGCTTATGCAACTGTATAAAAATCGTTCATGCGTTTGCCCTGAGGGGATCATGGTACATGGGTGTATCAAGCCTGTCCTAAGATCCGGATTATACCTTTAAACCAGAGGGGGTACGCAAAATGCGGATTGCTGAAGCTGAGTGCCTGAATTCTGCGTACACAAAATGCCAGTATGCTAGAGGGCCCGGGGGCGGCGTAGGGCCTTACTGCATCTAACGGATGGCTGTATATTGTCGAATGCGTAGCCGAAGTGAGCGATATCTTCGCGGAAGCGACGGGCGACGATCTCGATCATCTCGTTGTCGAACTCGCTGCGGTAATCGCGTTTCGAGTTGGTGGAGCTGTTCAAGTGCGGCAGCTTGATGCGACAGCCAATGCGTTCGCCGACCAATTCTAGATCCTCCTGCAGAAACTCGAAGTGTCCCAAGAAGTCGATATTTAGGTTACCATCGGTGTTGGTGAAGTAATCGATTTGGGGGCGCATCGTATGAAGCGTCTGTATCCAGTCACATCCCTCCTCGGTCTTGATGAGAAAGTCCTTGAATGAGCTTATAGTCATTATTTCGTGCCGCGGCTGCTTTTCGGTGAGATAGCGATAGAAGGATGACATCCGGTCCCAGGGGTTGCGGACGAAACCGAAACGGTAGTAGTTCCGGGGATTCATGCCCCTGACTCTGTCGTAGAGGTTCTTTCGCGATTCGAACTGAGCATCGAAATCGACTAGGGTTTCGTGCTTGGTATTCGCTAGCCAGCGTTTGTTGTTACCCCGCAGCTGCGACAGCGACTTCATCACGCTGGTGCCGGCCGATTTCGGGATATGGACAAAAATAAATTGATAGTGCGAGTTGATGACCATGCTGTGGCTCTGAATTTGGGTTCTGGTGTAGGGGTATACCTAGGGTTCAGATCGGTATCCGGCAATACAGGTGCGCCAGGGCTCCTTGGGCGTCATAGTAGTCCAACATCACTAGGTCTTCCGGGCGGTCGATGTTGATGAAGTGCGCGGATTCGATCGCGTTGCTGCCCGGCGGCACGAAGCGGCCCTGCGCAAGCAGGGCGTCACGCCGGATGGCGTAGACCGCGCCGGTTAACTGATAGGCCGGCGGCAGGGACTGACGTGGCACATCGCTGCGCGCGCCGTCGATAAAGGGGGCTAGCGAGCCCTCCGCCTCGATCCGGAACAACTTGTAGGGATGGGGCTCCTCCAGTCGGCAGACGGTCACCGCGGCCGGATGGTCCTCGAGCGCCCGGATGGCCCTGTCGATCAGCTGTCCGTCCCGCAGTGGTGACGTTGGCTGCAGCAGCACGATCTGCGTGCAGTCCGGCAGTTGTTCCAACAGCGCGGCGATCACCTCGAAGGTAGTGGTCTTGTCCCCGGCCAGCGTCTGCGGTCGCAGGCCCAGGCTTTCGGCACCGGCCTTGAGCGCGATTTGTTCGTATTCCGGGCTGTCCGTCGACACCAGCAGGCGGTCGATCAGGGTCGACTGCTGTCCGGCGCGGACCGCCAGTTCCAGCAGGCTGACACCACTGACCCGGTGGATGTTCTTGTCCGGGATGCCCTTGGAGCCTGCCCGAGCCGGAATGACAGCGATAGTGCTCATCAGTAGCTGTTGCCTTTTTCGAAGTTCAGCTCAATCTGCGCCAGCATACCGGCAATTTTCTTGCCGGCGTCCCCGTGACCGAAGAGGTCGTCATGCTCGTAGGCCCGGGCCTGCAGCTGTCGCGTAATCGCGGCCTGAACTGACGCCTGGGTGTAGTCGGCAAAGGTGACATTGGGGCCATGTTCGCGGTTGCGCTGTCGATCTCCCACCACCACGGCGGGTACGCCCAGGAAGCTGCCTTCGCGGATAAAGGACGACGAGTTGCCGATACACACGCTGGCGTTCGCCAGTACCCGTACGTAGTCTTCCGGGGAGAAGTTGCGGTAAAAGTGGAAGCCGGCGGATTCGCCCCGCTCGCGAAAGCTTCGGATGCCCTTGGCGACGTCTTCACTGCCGGCGTCCGAGTTTGGCCAGAGTACAACCTTCTGGTGATCCGGGAATTCGCACAGGGCGTGCAGCGTCTCCATGACCTGATGCATGCCATCACCAAAACTGGTGGTAACCGGGTGCTGCACCATCAGCATATAGGGCTTGCTCCAGTCGATGGCGCTGCCCACGCCACCGTACCCTGCCATGACGTCGTTATTGATGGCGGTGTCTTCATTGGCGATAACATCCATGGCCGGGCAGCCATAGTTGAAGACACGGTCCTCGTCTTCACCCATGCGAATCAGGCGCTCGCGCGATTGCTCGGTGCAGGGGAAGTGGATATCGGCCAGCTTGGTGATGGCATGACGCACGCGGTCATCAATGTTGCCGCTGACTTCACCACCCTGGACATGCACCAGTGGAATGTTCATGTAGCTGGCGGCAATGGCGGTGGCCATGGTCTCGTAGCGGTCCGCTACGGTGACCACCATATCGGGCTTCAGGTCCTGGAAGGCAGTGGAAAGTTCGACAATGCCCAGACCGGTGGATTTCGCCTGGGTCAGGGGCGTTTCGCCTTCAACGACATAAAAAATGCTGCGATCCGGCTCGAAACCCTCCTGGCGAATGATATCGACAGCCCGTCCGTAGCGTTCCAGCAGTGTGGAGGCGCCGACGATAAGCTGCAGTTCCAGCTCAGGGTGTTCCTGAACCGCCCTCATGACGTATTTTATGCGGCCATAGTTGGCGCGGCTGGCAACAACGACACAGACTTTACGTTTCATGCGTTATCCAAATCTTTTGAATTGAGGAATGCCCACTGTGACAACGGCTGTTTCAAGGGCTGCCCGATCACCTGCTGCCAGTCGCGGGCGGCGATGCCCTGTCCAGCCGGTTTTTTGGCTTCCAGGTCCCCAAAGCTGAGGCGGTGGCCTGCGGGTAAATCCTTGTTAACCGCTAGCGACTTTTCGAAGATGCCTTTCAGTTCCCGGTAGGGCGTCAGGTCATCCTTGTCGATGGGGTTGGCCAGGCTGGTGTCGATCATGCGAATACCCTCCACCATCTGGCTGAGCTGGTCAAGGCTGAGGGATGAACGGCTGTCGGGGCCGAACATGCGCTTGTCGAAAATGGCGTGGACTTCCACCAGCTCGGCGCCCAGTGCTGCAGCGGCGATCGCCGGGTGGGGAGTGCCCGAGTGATCCGACAGGCCTGTGGGCAGTCCGTAGCGCTGTTTCAGTTCGCCGATGATATTGAGGCCCAGGCGTTCGGCCGGCGTCGGGTAACTGGTGGTGCACTGCATGACGGACACCTGAATGTCGCGCGCCTGCAGGAAGCTGACGGCGGCGTCGAGCTCGTTAAAGCTGCTCATGCCCGAGGACAGTATGACCGGCTTGCCGGTCTGGCTGAGGCGTTCCAGCAGGAGGAAATTGCTGACCTCTCCGGAGCCCACCTTGTAGCGCGCGATGCCGATGTCTTCCAGTAGGTCCACCGCGGCATTGGAGAAGGGCGAACTCATGAACTCGAGACCGACGGAATCACAGTGTGCCTTGATCTCGGCCCACTGGGCGGCATCGAAGGACATCCGCTGCCAGTAGTCGTACCGGGTCTTGTCGACATAGGAAAATTTCACCCGGAACGGCTCGTGGATACTGCTTTCTGCGGCAGCTATATGGGTTTGAAACTTGATGGCATCGACACCCGTCTGGGCAACAGCATCAATATAGGAGTGCAGAATGCCCAGGCTGCCGTCATGGGCCTGGCCTATTTCGGCAATGACAAAAGTGGGTTGTTTCATGGTGTCATGTGTCCCTTGTCGCGGATAAAGCGCGGGTGGCGGCTGGCGAGTTCCTGATACAGCTGGCGCCATTTGTCCTTGTCTGAGTTCGGCCCCAGCCTGTTCTGCGCGATTTCAAAAATGGTGACCGGCAGGCCATAGAGTTGCTGCAAGGTGTCTGCGGCGGACGAGTTGAAGGTCGCAACTTCGCCCGGCAACCAGCCCTGTACCAGCGGTTCGCACTCCAGAATATTGGCAAATCTGACCACCTCGAAGCCCAGTGGCTCAGCCAGGGGTTTAACCCTGTCGGCATCCTCGTATCGATGCAGCACATAGAGGATTTTGCGCCCGGCGTAATGGGAACTAACCCGCTCCAGCAGCTCGGTAAAGAGGCTGGGGTCCTGGATATGTTTTGGGTGAGTATTGGAGCCAATGAACAGCACCAGATCCCGCTGTTCAAGGCCCTGACCTTTTTCGCGCAGGCAGCGGTAGTCATTCAATATATGCCGCGCGCGCGCCACCCAGGGGAGTTCATAGAGCGAAAAATACTCGGGTTTGACGCCCTGGGCGACGGCTCTTCTGCGTCGCAGCAAGCGGTCGGTGAACTGCTCCCGGGATTCGCCCGGCGACTCGCCGTTTTCGATCCGGGACGAGAGGATGAGAATTTCATTGCCATCATCAATCAGGCAGGTGCGGGTCGGCTGCCAGGTGTTGTAAATATGTGCGTGCAGGTGCTTCAGCCAGGCGGTGTAAAGACAGTGTATCCGAGTCTGACTGCCCAGTTTCAGCCACAGCAGCAAAGGGTAAAAGTAGCGGCTGAACAGATTGAGTCGCAGCGGTATGACGCGGTCCCAGTGGTTATCCAGCAGCGGCGTGCAGAGGTTCAGGTCGGCAGGCTTGCGATAGGTGAGCAGCAGAACATTCTGCTCCGGCCCGTCCCGGTGAAAGCGGTCCCGGGCCTCGGTGCAGTTAAGCAGCTGCAAGGGTGTGCGCGAGATGAACAGGTTGATGCTGCCGCTCATGGGGAGTCGTTCGGCTGCACATCTACAGCCTCTGCGCCGGGGCGGTATAAAAAATTCTTGCCCTTGGGATGCGTTTTGAAACGCTTGTGCACCCACATGTACTGGGCAGGGTCCTTGCGGATGGCGCGCTCAAGCTCTGTATTGATGCGTGCGGCGTCGGCTTCCTCGTTGCCGCTGGGGAAGGGCTCAATGACCGGCAGTACTTCGAGTTCGTAGCGGCCATCGGGCAGACGGTGCTGAGCCAGCATCAGGATGGGGGAGTCGTTGAGTTTCACCAGGCGGGTGGTGGCGGTGATGGTGGCCGCCGGTACACCGAAGAAGGGTGCATAGACGGATTGTTTGATGCCGAAATCCTGGTCGGGGGCGTACCAGATAATATGGTTCTTTCTGAGGGCGCGGATCACCGAACGAATATCCGAGCGCTCTATGGCCTGGCCGAAATAGCGGCCGCGGCCGCGGGTGATGATCTTTTCCATCAGGGGGTTGTTATGGCGCCGGTACATGGCATCCACCGGGTAATGCTCGGCGAACAGCAGGCCGCCCAGATCCAGCGTCGAAAAGTGGGCGCCCAGCAGTATCACGCCATTGCCCCTTGCAAGGGCGGCGTCCAGGTGTTCGTGACCTTTGAAGATGATGCGGTCGCGGAACCACTGTTTGGGTGACCACCAGGCCATCGCCGTTTCAAAGACGCCAATGCCATTGTTGAGAAATATTTCCCGGGTTAGCCGGCGCTGTTCTGCCGCGCTCAGCTCAGGGAAGCACAGTCGTACATTGACCTCGACCACATGACGGCGGCCACGGGCGACACGGTAGAGAATTTTCCCGAATGTACGGCCCAGGGCCAGCTGGCCTGCATAGGGCAGTCGATTGAGCAGCCACAGTAGCCCCATGCCGAGCCAGGTCAGCCAGAAACGCGGGTGCCAGAAGGGGGGCTGTGGTGAGTCTTTGCGCGCCATGTGCTTCGCCAAGCTCTTCGCAGTGAAGTTCGCTGCATTCTACGGCTGCGGGAGCAGATCGGCAAACCGTGCGTTCCAGCATCGCCTGGGGTCTGCCTTCTGCGGCAAAATCACGCTGTGCATTCGAAGGTTGCACTAGGGACTGTTGACGTTTGCGAATGCGCCCTGTTGTTCTGCAAACGTCAACAGCCCCTCGGGTCATCCATGTATAATGAGCGGCGAAAATAACGAACCGATGCGGTCATTGATGAGTAAGCAACAGGCACCCACAACCGAATTGAGCAGCTGGAAAATTTACCAGCGGCTGCTGGTCTACGTAAAACCCTACTGGTTTGCGTTTGTCGTGAGTTTTATGGCTTTTGGCGCTTACGGTGCATCCCAGGCGCTGTCGGCCAAGTGGCTGGAGCATGTGGTCAACGCGGTGGAAAAGGGCGCCCTGGAGCAGCGCGGTGTGCTGGCGCTGGCGGTGCTGGGCATCTTTGCCCTGCGTGGCGCGGGTACCTTTGTCGGCAACTACAGCATCAGCCATGTGGCGCGCCAGGTGGTGCACGGTCTGCGCACGGATCTGTTCGACTGTATGCTGGCATTGCCCAGCAGTTACTATCAGCACAGTACAAGTGGAGAGTTGCTGGCCAAGCTGACCTATAACGTCGAGCAGGTCACGGGTGCCGTTACCGATGCCATCAAGACCCTGCTGCGCGAAGGCCTGACGGTCATTGGACTCTTCGGTTACCTGTTCTACCTGAACTGGAAGCTGACGCTGATCTTTATCGCCGCATCACCCTTTATCGCCGTGGTGGTCAGTATTGCGTCCAAGCGCATGCGCAAGCTGAGCCGGCGACTGCAGCAGTCGGTGGGGGACATTACCAGCTCGGCGTCTGAAACCATCAAGGGCTACCAGATTGTGCGCATCTTCGGGGGCACCGAGTTTGAGCGCAATCGTTTTAATGACGCCAGCGATCGCAACCGGCGCCAGTTCATGAAAATGGTGGTCACCCAGTCGCTCAATACGCCGGCGGTGCAGTTCCTGATTGCCCTGGCGCTGGCGGGGCTGCTGTATACGGCAATGCACCCGGACGTCATGGGGGGCATGAGTACCGGCCAGTTTGTAGCCTTCCTGACGGCGGCGGGGCTGATTACCAAACCGTTGCGCCAGTTGACCGATATTAGCACGCAGGTACAAAAAGGCATTGCTGCGGCCGAATCGGTATTCTCGATCATGGACGAAACGCCCGAACGGGACGATGGTGTGCATCGGGTGGAGCGCGCACGCGGTGAGCTGATTTTTAACAAGGTGGGTTTTCGCTATGGCGTGGATGCCGCCCCCGTGCTGCATGACCTGGATCTGCATATAGCGCCGGGCCAGACGGTGGCCCTGGTTGGGCGTTCCGGCGGTGGCAAGTCGACCCTGGCGTCCTTGCTGCCGCGTTTTGGCGATGGCTGGACAGGGCAGATACTGCTGGATGGCACACCGCTGGAGCAGTATCTGCTGAGTAATCTGCGCCAACAGATCGCCCTGGTCAATCAGCAGGTTGTGCTGTTCAACGGCACCATCGCCCAGAACATTGCCTACGGTGCCATGGCCGGTTGCAGCGAGGCGCAGATCGAGGCGGCAGCTGAGGCCGCCCACGTGATGGAATTTGCCCGCCGTTTGCCGAAAGGGCTGCACACTGAAGTGGGCGAGAGTGGTTTGCTGCTTTCCGGCGGTCAGCGCCAGCGCATCGCCATCGCCCGGGCGATTTTGAAGGACGCGCCCATACTGATTCTGGACGAAGCCACCTCGGCACTGGATACGGAGTCCGAGCGGCATATTCAGGATGCGCTGGATCAGGTGATCAAGGGACGCACGACCCTGGTCATTGCCCACCGGCTTTCCACCGTCGAGAAGGCTGACCTTATTCTGGTGCTGGACCAGGGGCGTATCGTTGAACAGGGTTCCCATGCGCAATTGATCGAGCGCGATGGCGCCTATGCCCAGCTGCATCGCATGCAGTTTGCGGAAAGCTGATTGATGGCGCGTCTGCTCTATACCGCACTGCTGTACCTGGCTCTGCCCATCATCCTGCTGCGGCTGTGGTGGCGTGGGCGCCGAGCCCCGGCTTATCGCAGTCGCTGGTGCGAGCGGCTGGGCTTTGTGACTCCCTGTGACAGTCGACCCTTGTGGATTCATGCCGTGTCCGTGGGCGAAACCGTGGCCATTGCACCGCTGGTGGAACTGTTACTGGCGCGCAGGCCCGATCTGCCCTTGTTGCTGACGACCACGACACCGACGGGTTCCGAGCGCGTTCGCGCCCTGTTTGGTGATCGGGTGCAACATGCCTATTGCCCCTGGGACCTGCCCGATGCGCTTGCCCGTTTTCTGCGGCGCACCCGGCCGCGCGGCTGCCTTATCGTCGAAACCGAACTCTGGCCCAACCTGGTCCACGGCTGTCATGCTGCCGCTGTACCGGTACTGCTGGCCAATGCCCGGCTGTCGGCGCGCTCGGCCAAAGGCTATAAGCGCTTCGCGGCGCTCACGCGGCCGATGCTGCAGTGCCTGAGCCAGGTCGTGGCGCAGCACAGGGATGACGGCGCGCGCTTTGTCGAGCTCGGCCTGTCGGCAGCGCAACTGACGGTCAGTGGCAGCATCAAGTTTGATATCGAAACCCAGCCGCACTGGCTTGAAGCCGGTGCCCGCCTGCGGCAACAGTGGGGCGAACGCCCGCTGCTGGTGGCCGGCAGCACCCACGAGGGGGAGGATGCCGCGCTCTTGCGCGTGCTGGAGCAGTTGCGTACAGAGTTTCCGGCGCTGTTACTGGTGCTGGTGCCGCGTCATCCGGAGCGTTTTGAGCCCGTCTACCAACTTTGTCTGGAAGCCGGCTGGTCGGTTGCACGACATTCGGTTGCAGGGCATGGCGAGTCGGCGCCGCAGGTGGGTGCAGTCGATGTGTACCTCGGCGATACCATGGGTGAACTGATGGGATTGTATGCCGCGGCAGATATTACTTTTGTCGGTGGCAGTCTGGTGCCCCGGGGCGGGCACAACCCGCTGGAGCCCGCAGCCCTGGGCAAGCCTGTACTGATGGGGCAGCAGGTGTTCAACTTTCAGGCGATTTGCGATGCGCTGGAGAGCGCCGGCGGGCTGACCCGGGTGGTCGATGAAGCGGCACTGACCCAGGCGCTGCGAGAATTGCTGGCGGATCCTCTGCAGCGCCAGCAGCAGGGCGCTGCGGCCCAGGCCTTTGTGGCGCAAAACCGCGGGGCGCTGGAACGCCTGTACCAGCAGGTCGAGAAGACTCTGCTGAGGCCCTAGAGCATTTTCACGAAACACCAATCTGTCGACCGAGGTTACTTTGAGTGTTTCTTTACTTCGGCCGGATATGGGTCGAGGTAAGGTGAAAATGCTCTAGCAGCCTCCGGCCACCGAAACATCAGAGCGGCTCTTGCTTCCCCCTTATGAGCAGAAAATTGCTCCTGCATTTTCTGGCTACCGGCCATCCATGGCCATATGCCAGCGAGCACTGAGGTCATTCGGCGATCAGGCCCGAAGGGGCGCAACAGGGACTGATGCGCCTGCGATGAGGTACATGGATGTACCTTCAGCGCAGCCCGCCGAATGAGTTCAGAGCGCAGCGAATAGGCTTCATCGGGGTGTGCTTTCTTTGCATACTTTCTTTGCACAAGCAAAGAAAGTATGTCGCCAACAGGCGAAATACGGGCTCGAAAAAATCAGCGGAGCTTCCGCCAATAAGCGCGATCCAGGACACACAGGAGTCCAGCTTTTTTCACTTAGAGCCGCACGGTGCGATTCGCTTGGGTAAACGGTGCGATTAGCTTCGCTCATCAGCACCCTGCAAAAGCCGCTTCGGCTTGCCTGCCCGCCATTTCGCTCCAGGCGGCTGATTCAGAGCGCTGGGCTCAGAACGGAAACGCCAGATCCTCATCCGCCTGCAGGCGGAAAATCTCGTTCAGCACATCGGCCAGTGGTGCCTTGTCGGTATCGCGTATCCAGCGTTGCAGCGATGTATCAAAGTCAAAATGAAAGCCGCCATTGCGTGCTGCAACCCAGAGCTGCAAGACCGGCGGCTGGCGGGTAAAGATCACCTGGCTGCCATTTTCGCAGACGATGGTGAGCATGCCGCCATGGCTTTCGACGTCCAGGTCGCTGTCGACATCCTCCAGCAGGTCTTCGAGGGTGATGAGGGTTTCATCGACGCGGTCGTTGAATTCTGATTCGGTCATCGGTCTGTGGTTCCGCTGTGCTTGGAGCCCGGCAGTATATCCGAGTTTCTGCCGCTACTCATCCCGGGTATAATCGCTGCTTTGGAATCGCCGGAATAGGGGCTGCAATCGTGAAACGCTGGAACTGGATACTCTTCGTAACCTTCGCGCTGCTCGCTGGCTGTGGCAACAAGGGCGCGCTCTATATGCCGGATCAGGTTGATCCCGCTGCACCCGCCTCGCAGACATCGGCCCAGCCGCCGGCTCCCGCACAGAACTGATAACGGACAGATTGATGGATAACTTTGAGTACCGCGATGGGCGCCTGCACTGCGAGGACATGAACCTCGAGCGTATCGCTGAAGAATACGGCACACCGCTGTATGTTTATTCCCGTGATGCGCTGGAGCGGGCCTACCTGGATTATGCCCAGGCGCTGGAAGGCCGTGATGCGCTGGTGTGCTTTGCGGTAAAGGCCAACAGCAATATCGCGGTGCTGAACGTGCTGGCGCGCCTGGGGGCCGGCTTTGATGTAGTGTCGCTGGGCGAGATCGAGCGTGTGGTCCGGGCCGGTGGCGACCCCGCCAAGGTGGTTTTCTCCGGCGTGGGCAAGCAGGCGCATGAAATTCGCCGCGCACTGGAGCTGGGGATTCACTGCTTCAACATCGAGTCGGAAGCCGAGCTTGAGCGCGTCAGCGAAGTTGCCACAGCGTCGGGCATGACGGCGAAAGTGTCCTTTCGCGTCAATCCGGACGTGGACGCCGGCACCCACCCTTATATTTCCACCGGTCTTAAAGAGAACAAGTTTGGCATCGCCATCGAGCGTGCCCGCGGCGTTTATAGCCGGGCGGCGGAACTGCCCAGTATCGAAATCGTCGGCATGGACTGCCATATCGGCAGTCAGCTGACCGAGCTGCGTCCCTTCCTCGATGCGCTGGATCGTTTGCTGGTACTGGTGGACGAGCTGGCCGACGATGGCATCCAGATCAAACATCTGGATCTGGGCGGTGGTCTGGGCGTGTGCTACACCGACGAACAGCCACCGTCTGCCGCCGCCTACATTGGCGCCGTGCTTGAAAAACTGGGCGATCGTCCGCTGAGCCTGATCTTTGAGCCGGGCCGCTCCATCGCCGCCAATGCCGGGGTCATGCTGACGCGGGTCGAGTTCCTCAAAAGCAACGGTGACAAGAACTTTGCCATTATCGATGGCGCCATGAACGATCTGATCCGTCCGGCGCTGTACAGTGCCTATCAGGAAATCGTGCCGCTGAGCCTGCGTGAAGACGGCGAAAGCAAAATCTACGATCTGGTGGGTCCTGTGTGCGAAACCGGTGACTTTCTCGGCAAGGACCGCGAGCTCAATCTGCAGCCCGGCGACCTGCTGGCGGTGTGCTCGGCCGGCGCCTATGGCTTTGTCATGAGCTCGAATTACAACACCAGGCCGCGTCCGGCCGAAGTCATGGTCAGCGATAATCAGGCGCATCTGGTGCGCAAGCGCGAAAGTATCGGTGACCTGCTGCACGGTGAGCAGTTGCTGCCCAAAGATCATTACTGAGAAGCGAAACAGCTATGTTGGTACGTTTTACCAAGATGCACGGCCTGGGCAACGACTTCATGGTGGTCGATCTTGTCACGCAGCGTGCCAAGATCACCCCCGCGCTGGTGAGCCGTCTGGCGGACCGCAATTTTGGCGTCGGCTTTGACCAGATGTTGCTGGTGGAACCGCCGACGGATCCGAAGATGGACTTTCGCTACCGTATTTATAATGCCGACGGCTCTGAAGTGGAGCACTGCGGCAACGGTGCGCGCTGCTTCGCCAAGTTTGTGCGTGACAAGCGTCTGACCATCAAGCCGGTGATCTGCGTTGAAACGGCCAAGGGCAAGGCGATACTGCGGGTGCTGGAAGACCGCCAGGTGGAAGTGGATATGGGCGCGCCTGAGTTGGTGCCGGCCGAGATCCCCTTTGTGGCGGATGGCATTGAGATCACCTATCCCATTGAAGTGGCTGATCAGTGGCTGGATATCAGCGCGGTCTCCATGGGCAACCCCCACGGCGTGCTGCTGGTGGATGATGTCAGCACCGCTGCGGTGGAAACCCTGGGGCCGCTGCTGGAGCGGCACGAGCGCTTCCCGGCACGGGCCAATATCGGTTTTATGCAGGTTCTGTCCACGAGCGAAATTCGGCTGCGGGTGTATGAACGTGGTGCCGGCGAAACCCGAGCCTGCGGTACCGGTGCCTGTGCGGCCGTTGTGGCCGGGCGTCGCCGCGGCCTGCTGGGTGATGATGTGCGCGTGCATCTGCCAGGCGGTGAGTTGCAGATTCGCTGGGCGGGCGAGGGTTCATCCGTATTGATGACCGGCCCTGCGACAACCGTTTACGAAGGGCAGATTTTCATATGAGCGATCAGGCCAAACAGCAGCCGGGCGAGCTGGACGAGCAGCAGGTGGCGGAGTATCTGGCGCAGAACCCGGATTACTTTTCCCGTCACTCAGGCTTGCTGGAAAAGCTCTACGTGCCCCACGAAACCGGTACCGCCGTGTCGCTGGTGGCGCGCCAGACCGGTGTGCTGCGTGAAAAGAACCAGCAATTGCGCACCCATCTGTCCGATCTGATCGACGTGGCGCGTCACAACGATGTGCAATTCGAGAAGACCAAGCGCATGGTGCTGGCGCTGCTGGGCTGTGAAACCCTGGATGATGTCGCCATCGCCATTGACGAAAGCCTGTGCCGCGATTTTCAGGGCGATATCACAACCCTGATGCTGCTCGGTGACGGCGAAGAAAGTGGTGCCGCGCGCTGGCTGAATGAAGCCGATGCCCAGACGCTGGAGCCCTTGCTGGGAACCAACCTGCCCAGCTGCGGGCGCCTGCCGGAGCCGCAGCATCTGTTTGTGTTTCAGGAGCAGGCGTTCCGGATTCAGTCGGCGGCGGTGGTTCCGCTGGTGCAGGGCGAAACCCTGGGCCTGCTGGCGATTGGCAGCTACGATCCGCATTACTTTCAGAGCAGCCAGGGCACCCTGTTCCTGTGCTATGTCGGCGAAGTGCTGAGCCGGGTACTGTCCCGCATCCTGAGCCGGGGCTGATGTCGCCCGATCCGGATGTGCTGGATGCCTTTGTGCGCTATCTGCGTACCGAGCGCCAGTACTCCGGGCACACGCTGGCCAACTACAGGCGCGATATCGAACGTCTGCTGCGCTATGCCGTGGCGAACAGCCTGAGTGACTGGAACAGCATCAGGCCGCGGGATCTGCGTGCCTTTATCGCCGAAACACACCGCGAGGGGCTGGCCGGCAAAAGCATTCAGCGGCTGCTGTCGGCCATCCGCTCCTTCTATCGCTTTCTTAATCGCGAAGGCCTGAGCCAGCAGAACCCCGCATTGGGTATCAGTGCACCCCGCTCACCCCGGCGCTTGCCCAAAACACTGGATACCGATCAGGCGGCCCATCTGATGCAGATTCCGGTGACCGATGCGGTCTCTGCCCGCGATTGTGCCATGATGGAACTTATCTATTCGTCCGGTCTGCGCCTGGCGGAACTCGTCAGTCTGGATCTGGGGGATATCGATTTTCGCGATGCCAGCCTGGTCGTGACCGGGAAGGGACGCAAGACCCGCATGTTGCCGGTCGGCAGCAAGGCCCTGGCGGCGCTGGACGTCTGGCTGGGGCTGCGCGGCAGTCTGTTGCGCGGCGAGCAGCCGGCGCTCTTTATCAGCAAGCGCGGCAACCGTATCAGCACCCGCGCCGTGCAGCAGCGGCTCGAACACTGGGGGCTGCACCAGGCCACCGATGGCAAGGTGCACCCGCACCGGCTGCGCCACAGCTTTGCCAGTCACCTGCTGGAGTCCAGCGGTGATCTGCGCGCGGTACAGGAGCTGCTGGGGCACGCCGATATCGCCACGACCCAGATCTATACGCATCTGGATTTTCAGCATCTGGCCGATGTTTATGACAGGGCCCATCCAAGAGCGCGCAAAAAAGATGATTAAGTGTGTCACCTTCGATCTGGACGATACCCTCTGGGCCATTGATCCTGTGATCGAGATTGCAAACAACTCGCTGTTCGACTGGCTGCAGCGCAATGCGCAGCTCTTTGTGCGTCAGTTCAGCATTGCCGATCTGCCGCGTCTGCGCGATGAGGTGCTGGCGCGCTACCCCGAGATTTCCCACAGCGTGACCCAGATTCGCCTGCGCCTGCTGCAGGAGGGTATGCGCCGGGCCGGTTATGGGCCAGAGCAGGCCGAGGCGCTGGCGTTGCAGGCGTTCGAAGTGTATCTGGAGGGGCGTCATCAGGTGGAGTTCTACGAGCATGCGCTGACCATGCTGAAGGTGCTGCGCGAACGCAATCTGCAGATCGGTGCCCTGAGTAATGGCAACGCTGATGTGAAGCGGGTGGGGCTGGGGGACTATTTCGACTTCCAGTTCAACGCCGAGAGCACGGGCCACGAAAAGCCCCATCCGCTGATGTTTCAGCAGGCGCTGGCGCATGCCGGGCTGCGTCCCGAGCAGGTGGTGCATGTAGGGGATAATCCGGTGGCCGATATCGAAGGCGCGCACAACGCGGGCCTCTGGACCATCTGGGTCAATCTCAACGACCAGGCCTGGCCCGGAGGCCCTGCACCGACACAAACCGTGCGGGCGCTGAATGAAATCCCCCAGGCGCTGATCGAGATCGCAGAGCAGGCCGCAGGTCGCGTCACGCTCTAATCGTGCTTACAGAAACATTTCCAGCAGATTGTTCAGGAACAGCCGGCCCTGATGGGTCGGCCGTATGTGGGCCGGATCATTCTGCAGCAGCCCCTGCTGTATGGCTCGGTCGAGCTGTACGCGGATGCTGTCCGGGCTGATGCCGGCACGGGCCTGCAGTAGCTGCAGCGGCACGCCGTCCACCAGTCGCAGTGCATTGAGCATGAATTCGAACGCCAGCTCGTCCTGGGCAATGGCGTTCTCACCCCCCAGACGTTTGGTCACATCCATATAGGCGGCGGGCTGGCGCTGCTTCCAGCGTCGCATGATGTGGCCGTCTGCAGGGCGGGTCAGCTTGCCGTGGGCGCCGGCACCTATGCCGATATAGTCGCCAAAGGCCCAGTAATTGAGGTTGTGCGCCGCCTGGCGCCCGTTGCGGGCATAGGCCGACACCTCGTACTGGGCAAAGCCCGCTGCGGCCAGTTTCTCCTGCCCATGCTCCTGAATTTCCCACAGCACCTCATCCACCGGCAGGTTGGGCGGGCGGGCATTGAACTCGGTATTGGGTTCGATGGTGAGCTGGTACCAGGACAGATGATCGGGCTGCAGTGACAGGGCCGTATCCAGATCTCGCATGGCGCCGGCCAGATCCTGCTGCGGCAGGCCGTGCATCAGATCCAGGTTGATATTATCGAAACCGATGGCCCGGGCGCTGGCCACGGCGCGGTAGGCTTCATCGGCATTGTGAATCCGCCCCAGTGCCTTGAGCTGGGCATCGCTGAAACTCTGGATACCAATGGACAGGCGGTTGACGCCGGCGGCCCTAAAACCTGCGAAGCGTTCCTGCTCGAAGGTGCCGGGGTTGGCTTCCATGGTGATTTCGGCCTGGGCGGACAAGGGCGTGCGCGCGGCGACGCCGGTGAGAATCTGCTGGATTGCCGCGGCTGAAAACAGGCTGGGGGTGCCGCCGCCGATAAAAATGGTGTCGATGCTGCGGCCCTGTACATCGGGCAGTTCTGCGTCCAGATCCTCCAGCAGGGCTGCAACATAGTCCGCTTCCGGCAGTTCTCCCTTGGCGGCGTGGGAGTTGAAGTCGCAATAGGGGCACTTGCGTACGCACCAGGGAATATGGATATAGAGCGACAGAGGTGGCAGCTGCAGGGACATGGGATCAGGGCTTCAATAGGAGGAAAAACAGCGGTGGCCGATTCCCCCTGATGTGAGTGAGAGAACCGCATTCCGCGACCACAACAGCGTGGCGGAATGCGGATTATCCCATGAGTCGCGGTTAAAGTCCGTCAGTTCTTCAGGTAGGGCCCTATCTGCTCGACCAGCCGGGCCACTGCCTGGCCGCGATGGCTGAGGCTGTTTTTTTGCTCGCGGGGCAGTTCGGCTGAGCTCAGGCCGAGTTCTGGCAGCAGAAACAGCGGATCATAGCCGAAACCCTGTTCACCTCTGGGCGCATGCAGTATATGACCTTCCCAGGTACCGATACTGATCAGCGGAGTCGGGTCTTCGGCGTGGCGCATAAAAGCCAGTACGCAGCGAAAGCGCGCACTGCGCCTGGCATCCGGTACATCCTTGAGCTGGTGCAGCAGGCGGCTGTTGTTTTCGGCATCGGTGGCACCCGGGCCTGCAAAGCGTGCCGAGTAGATGCCGGGTGCGCCGTCCAGCGCATCGACTTCGAGGCCGGAGTCATCGGCCAGTGCCGGCAAGCCGGTGCTGCGACAGGCATGACGCGCCTTGAGGATGGCGTTCTCGATAAAGCTAAGGCCGGTTTCGTCGGCGTCGCTGACATTGAAGGCCGATTGCGGCAGTACCTCGATGTTCAGGGGTGCGAGTACCTGACTGAATTCGCGCAGTTTACCGGCGTTGCCGCTGGCGAGGATGATGCGTGGGTGCTTGAGTGTGTTCATTCGGCGTAGAAGGTCTGTTCAAACTGGATGCTGTAGGCGGGCTGGTTCGGGTCCGGCTGGACGTCGAGCGCGATACGCATCAGTTGGTCGTTGGAAAAGGGCAGACCGCCGATGTAATAGAGCGCGTCCGTTTCTTCGATTTTCTTGAAGCTGATATTGCTGCTCTGGCCAATCAGGTTGCTGGCCGTACCCTTGACGATGGCGGTGACCGGCGTCTTGCTGCCGTCGCTGGCTTTTTGCAGTACCGATACATTGATCAGGGCCAGAGTTTTGCTGCGGGTCAGGCCGTAGCTCTGGGCCACCTGGGGTTCGATGAAGGTGCTGTTGAAAGCGTTGTAGTGCACTTCATAGTCACCATAGGCGACGAACTGGTCGGCCTGGGCGAAACTTGCGCTGAGTGCAAGGCCGGCCAGCAAGCCCTGCAGGGTATGGCGTACTGTGGATGTTAACGCGCTCATTGGGGCTCCTGATATTATCGGGTGATGCGGTAGATGGCGATTTCGCCCAGCATATTGGGCCACAGACGCAGCCACCAGCGATCACGGTGTTCATTGTCCACAACGGTACGATCCAGAATATGAATGTTGCGTTCAACACACAGACGTTCAAAGTCCTTGAAGGTACAGAAGTGGATGTTCGGGGTGTTGTACCAAGTATAGGGCAGGAATTTTGACACCGGCATCTTGCCGCGCAGCGCCAGATAGCTGCGTGCACGCCAGTGGCCAAAGTTCGGGAAGGTGATGATGCATTCCTTGCCGATGCGCAGCATCTCGTCAATGATCTGGTCGGGGCGGTGCATGACCTGTAGCGCCTGGGTCATGATAACGGCATCAAAGCTGGCATTGCGAAGCGTCGCCAGCCCCTCGTCTATGTCCTTTTCGATCACATTGACGCCGGCCTCCAGACAGGCCGTTATGTTGTCATGGTCGATTTCCAGACCGTAACCCTCGACCTGCTTGTGTGTGGCAAGGTAGCTCAGCAGCTCGCCATCGCCACAGCCCAGATCCAGCACCCGGGTGCCGGGTCTGATCCAGTTCTGAATGATATCCAGGTCTACGCGCATCTCAGCGGCTCTCCTGCGCAGATGACGGTATATCGGCGGCCACCTGACCCATGCAGGCGCCGAACACTTCCATATAGCGCGGTATGGGAATCAGAAAGGCATCATGTCCCTGGGGTGAGTCGATCTCGGCGTAGCTGACGGCCTTGCCGGCATCGATCAGGGCATCGACAATTTCCCGCGAGCGCTCGGGGGAAAAGCGCCAGTCGGTGGTGAAGGATATAACCTTGAACTTGCACTGCGCGCCGCGCACCGCCTCGCTCAGGCTGTCGCCAAAGCTGGCGGCCGGGTCATAGTAATCCAGCGCCCTCGTCATCAGCAGATAGGTGTTGGCATCGAAAGCGGCGGAAAACCGCTCGCCCTGATACTGCAGGTAGGACTCGATCTCGAACTGCGGACTCAGATCAAAGCTCAGCTTGCCGCTTTTCATGTCGCGGCCGAATTTTTCCCGCATGCCATCATCCGACAGGTAGGTAATATGCCCCACCATGCGCGCCAGCATCAGGCCTGTCTTGGGGATGGCCTGTTTGGCGTAGTAGTGACCGTCGTGGAACTGCGGATCCCGCGTAATGGCCTGGCGAGCCACTTCATTGAAAGCGATATTCTGCGCCGAGAGCCTGGCGGCGGCGGCGATGATAATGCAGTGACGCAGGCGCTGCGGGTAGTCGATGGCCCACTGTAGCGCCTGCATGCCCCCGAGACTGCCGCCGATCACGGCGGCCCATTGCTGAATGCCAAGACGATCTGCAAGACGTGCCTGGCTTTGGACCCAGTCGGGCACAGTGACGATGGGAAAGTCGGGGCCATAGGGCGCACCTGTCTCGGGGTTGGGCTGATTGGGCCCGCTGGAGCCGTGACAGCCCCCCAGATTGTTCAGCCCGACGACAAAAAAGCGGTTGGTATCAATGACCTTGCCAGGACCTATGGCCGAGTCCCACCAGCCGGGCTTGGGGTCGTCCATGCTGTGATAACCGGCCAGGTGATGATTGCCGGAGAGGGCGTGGCACACCAGAATCGCATTGGAGCGGTCGGCGTTCAGTGTGCCGTAGGTTTCGACCGTCAGGCTGTAGCTGTCCAGTTGGCGTCCGCAGGCGAGTTCCAGTGGCTGGTCAAACTGGAATTGTTGCGGCTGGACCAGACCGACCGAGTCTGCGGGGATGGACGTTGGCATTAGCTGTTATCCAGGTGCTGAAGTAACCGGGTCCGGACCGTAGAAGCGGCGCATAACCCGGGGCAAAAACTGCATGGTCAGGGGCTTAGCGCAGGGGCTTGATTCCCATGTCCGGTGCTATCCGGGCCGGCAGCCTGATGCGTATTGTCAGACTGTGGCCATGCTGGCCGCAGACCCCGTCCTTTGAAACCCTGGATCACAGATGACGGCTCAGTAGCAGGTGATCTCCGTGCCACTGGCGGTAGCAGGCCTAGGCCGCCATCCTACATGACCAGGCGGCTGACCTGGGACTGCATGATCTGAATGGCCAGGAAAATCAGGATCGGCGACAGGTCCAGTCCACCAATGGGCGGAATCACCTTGCGGGCCAGGGCAAACAGCGGCTCGGTCAGCTGCAGGAGCAGCTGGGGGGCAGGGTGATAATTGTTGGGCGCTATCCAGCTGATGATAACCGCACCTATGACGGCCCAGAAGGCGATGGTCAGCAGGGTATTCAGCAGGCCGGCGAGGGCAAACAGCAGCAGGCTGGTGATGGGCAGGCTTTGCCCCGCGACCAGCAGCAGCAGGAAGAGTGTCAGCAGCTTGACGCCATAGGCCAGCACCAGCGCCGACAGGTCCACGGAGCCCGCCCGGGGGATGACCCGTTGCAGCGGCGCCAGTGGAATGCTGGTCAGCCGTGCGACGGCCTGGCTGATGGGGTTGTAGAAATCCACCTTGGCCAGCTGCAGTAAGAAGCGCAAGACGACGATAAATGCATAGAGTTCGCCGATTGTGCGGATGATCAGAAGGATCGGATCCTGTCCCATGGCCGTTTCGCCGCCTTAGATTCAAGCTGTTGATTTGCTGGCAAGTATAGAGCCTTTCGCGCGATGAATGAACCGCGCGGGCAGCGCGATGCGCTGTCAGTCCCGCAGAAGGTCTGCCAGTTCTCTGGAGCGGTTGGCGCAGGCCTGCATGGCATCCTCCACCAGGGTATCGAGCCCGGCGCGCTGAAATGTCAGTATGGCCTGCTCGGTGGTGCCCTTGGGTGAGGTCACGGCCTGGCGCAACTGCGCCGGCGTCAGGTCGCTGGTGCCAGCCATGCGGGCGGCGCCCAGGGCGGTCTGCAGTGTCAGGGCGGTGGCGGTGTCGCGATCCAGCCCCAGCTTTTCGCCGGCGCTGATCATGGCTTCCATGAACAGGAAGTAATAGGCCGGTCCGGAGCCTGACACGGCCGTCACGGCATGAATCAGTTCTTCGCGTTCCACCCAGAGTGCCAACCCAACGTGCCCCAGCAACAGTTCGGTCTGCTGCTTCTGCAGCTGCGAGACTCTCTCGTTGGCGTACAGGCCGCTGGCACCGGTTTGCACCTGGGATGGGGTATTGGGCATGCAGCGCACCACGGCGTTATCGCCGCCCAGCCAGAGATCCAGGCTGTCACAGGCGATGCCGGCGGCCACCGAAACGATCAGCGGGCGCCGCTGCATCACAGCATCGCGCAGCGGTGCGCAGACCTGTTTCATCATCTGCGGCTTGACCGCCAGAATAAGGATATCCGCGGCGGCCGCGGCGGCATTGTTGTCTGTGCCTGTGTGGATGCCTAGCGTATCGAGATCGGCCAGTTTTGCTGCCTGAGTGCCGGTGGCCCAGATACGGGTGGCCGGATAGCCGTTGTGCAGTAGTCCTGCGATGATGGCGCGGGCCATGTTGCCGGCGCCGATAAAGGCAACAGTTGGTTGCGTGCTCATAGTGAGTCTTCCTGGGTATTTGAGGGGTAAGTGCGGGGGCCAAAAATGGCGGTGCCAATACGCACAATACTGGCCCCTTCGGCGATGGCAGCTTCCATGTCACCGGACATGCCCATCGACAGGGTATCCAGCTGCGGCAGTTCGGTTTGCAGTTGCTGCAGCAGGGTGCGCAGGGCGGCAAAGGCCTGCTGTTGCAGTTGCGCATCCGTGCTGACGGCGGGAATGGCCATCAGCCCGCGCAGTTGCAGGCCGGGCAGTTGCGCAACCTGCCTTGCGAGTTCGAGCACAGCATCGGGCAGGCAGCCCGATTTGCTGGCCTCGGCGCTGATGTTGACCTGCAGGCAGACATTCAGGGGCGGCAAGCCGGGTGGGCGCTGCTCGGACAGCCTGCGTGCCACCTTGAGCCGGTCAACACTGTGCACCCAGTGGAAGTGCTCGGCAATCTGGCGGGTTTTATTGGACTGAATGGGGCCAATAAAATGCCATTCGATGGCAAGGTCGGCCAGTGCCGCAATCTTGTCCAGGCCCTCCTGCAGGTAGTTCTCGCCGAAAGCGTGCTGGCCGGCGGCGAACGCCTGGCGCAGTTCGTCGGCCTGGCGTGTCTTGCTGACAGCCAGTAACTGTATGCTCTGGGGCGGGCGCTCGGTAAGATGCGCCGCGCGAGTGATTTGTGCGCGTACAGCGCAAATATTGTCTACTATATTTTTCATACCCTGCTTTTAGCGCCGTCGGCCATTGGATTGACTGGGCTATTCTGCTAGAAATAGGGGCTCCAATGGAAGTGGTACCGGGTGCCGAACGCTATGGATATAACCGAACTACTATCGTTTGCGGTGCAGCAAGGGGCTTCCGACCTGCATATTACGGCCGGTATGCCTCCGGTGATTCGTGTCGATGGCGATGTCCGTCGTATCAAGCTGCCAGCCCTGGATAGCAAGGCTGTCCAGTCGCTGATATACGACATCATGAACGATAAGGTCCGCAAAGAGTACGAAGACAACTTCGAGGTCGATTTCTCGATTGAAGTGCCATCCCTGGCGCGTTTTCGTGTCAATGCATTCAATCAGAATCGCGGTGCTGCCGCGGTTTTTCGTACCATTCCCAGCCGCGTACTGACACTGGAAGACCTTGGGATGGGCAAGGTGTTTCAGGATATGGCGTCCCAGCCCCGCGGTCTGGTGCTGGTCACCGGGCCGACGGGGTCTGGTAAAAGCACCACCTTGGCGGCCATGGTGGATTACATCAATGACCAGCGCACCGATCATATTCTCACTATCGAGGATCCGATCGAGTTTGTGCATGAGAGCAAGAAGTGTCTGATCAACCAGCGTGAAGTGCACCGTGATACAAAAAGCTTTTCGAATGCTCTGCGCTCGGCTCTGCGTGAAGACCCCGACGTTATACTGGTGGGCGAGATGCGAGATCTTGAAACCATTCGCCTGGCGCTCACGGCGGCGGAAACCGGGCATCTGGTTTTTGGCACGCTGCACACCACATCGGCGGCCAAGACCATCGACCGTGTGATCGACGTTTTCCCGGCGGCGGAAAAATCGATGGTGCGCTCCATGCTTTCGGAGTCGCTGCAGGGTGTTATCTCGCAGACGCTGCTCAAGAAGACCAACGGCGGCCGCGTGGCGGCGCATGAGATCATGATAGGCACACCGGCCATACGTAACCTGATCCGTGAAGACAAGGTTGCTCAGATGTATTCATCTATCCAGACCGGCGCGGCCTATGGCATGAAAACGCTGGATCAGGCGTTGCTGGAACTGTTGAAAAAAGGACTGATTTCGCGCGACCTTGCGCGGGAAAAAGCAAAGAATCCGCAGGGTTTCTGACGGGTACAAGGCTCGGGGTAACAGGCAGTGGACTTTACACAACTTTTGAAAGTAGTCATCGACCGCGACGCATCGGATTTATTCGTGACCGCGGGCGCCCGTCCGAGCATCAAGGTAGACGGGACCATCAAGCCGCTCACCAAGGAGCCACTTACCCAGTCGCAGGTGCGTTCTCTGGTGTACAGCACCATGAACGACAAGCAGCTGGCTGAGTTTGAAGGCACCAATGAGTGTAACTTCGCCATCAGTGCCCGCGGCATGGGGCGCTTTCGAGTCAGCGCCTTTATGCAACGCAACTCGCCGGGTATGGTGCTGCGCCGCATCGCGACGCACATCCCCTCAATGGAGGAGCTGAATTTGCCGCCGGTGCTGAAAGATCTGGCCATGACCAAGCGCGGACTGATTCTGTTTGTCGGCGGCACCTCGACCGGTAAGTCCACCTCGCTGGCATCCATGATCGACTATCGCAACAGGCATAGCCGTGGTCACATCATCACCATCGAGGATCCGATCGAGTACATCCACGATCACAAGGAGAGCATCATTACCCAGCGTGAAGTGGGTATCGATACGGAAAGCTTTGATGTGGCCCTGAAGAACACCCTGCGCCAGGCGCCGGACGTGATTCTGATGGGTGAAATTCGCTCCAAGGAAACCATGCAGCATGGTCTGGCCTTTGCGGAAACCGGCCACCTGTGTATGGCGACACTGCACGCCAACAATGCCAACCAGGCGCTGGATCGCATCATCAGCTTCTTTGGGCCGGAGCACCATAGTCAGATCTGGATGGACATGTCGCTCAACCTCAAGGCCATAGTGGCGCAGCAGCTGCTGCCTACCACTGATGGCAAGGGGCGGCGGGCCGCGATTGAGGTCATGATTAATACGCCGCTGATTTCCGATCTGATTCGCAAGGCCAATGTGCATGAGATCAAGGAAGTCATCAAGAAATCCACTAACCTGGGCATGCAGACCTTCGATCAGGCGCTGTTCGAGTTGTACAAGCAGGGCACCATTACTTACGATACGGCGCTTGCCCATGCCGACTCCGCCAACGACCTGCGTTTGATGATCAAGCTCAGTGCGGATACCAACCCGGACCTGGCGGCACCGCCAGACGATAGCTCCTTCCTGCTGCAGGAAGAGGATGACTATCTGAACGAGAAGGGCGATATCGACATAAAAACCATGTAGCCCTCGATCTGCTTGAAATCGTCGTATTGACGACCCCATAAAAATGGAGCCGCTGGGCTCCATTTTTATTTCTGATCGGCTAGATTCTAGCGGGCTGGGAGTAACACAGTTTTTATGTAAGTTACTGTAATCACAGCGTGTTGTCTGTGACTTGAAGCCTTTTCGGATGGCTAAGGGGCCAGGAAAGCAGTAGAGTGTAATGATAATAATAAGCTATGGATAAGTATGGCTTTTCAACGACGCATTGAAAGCCGACCGAGCTGTCGGTCGGCGTTTTCATCCCGTATTTTCTGTCTTTATTTCGGTGGCAGTGCCTTTCTGACGCTGGCGACCTGGATTACCCGGTTTCTGATTGGCTGGAGCACCTGGGATCTGACGCAGTCACCGCTTTGGGTCGGTGCTGTCAGCGCCGCCATGCTGTTGCCTACGTTCTTTTTGTCGCCGGTGTTTGGGGTGCTGGCGGATCGTCTTGATCCGCGCCAGGGAATGCTGGTGGCCTATCTGAGTGAAGCTGTGATTAGCGTCAGCGCTGCGGTTGCCAATTTCCAGGGCGTATTCTCGCTGAACTGGATATTGTGCCTGGCCTTTATGCTCGGTGTGGTTTCCGCCGCCCAGCACCCCATGCGCCTTGTGCTGTTGCCTCATCTGGTGCCGCGGCCCTCTCTGCCCAGTGCCGTGGGGCTGGCGTCCATTACTTACAACCTCTCACGCATTATAGGGCCGGCGCTGGGCGCCTGGCTGCTGATCTCTGTATCCACCGCAGCAGCCTTCCTGCTGGTCTCGGCCCTGTTTGGGGTGGGGTCGCTGTTTTTGCTGCGCATCCGGGTGCATGTTCCGCGCGCGCAGCATCATGCCGAGTCCATTCTTTCGGCCATGTCCCAGGGGCTGGTGGTAATTCGCAATTCCCCGCTGATACGGCTGGTACTGATTTTGACCATGGTGGACGGCATGATCGGTCGCAGCATCATGGAGCTTTTGCCGGCAATTTCGGGCCGCCTTATCAATGGTGATGCCGGTACTCTGGCGAGCCTGAGTGCGCTTGCCGGTGTTGGTTCTGTATTGGGTGGGGTCATAGTGTCGCGCATGCGTGGACAGGAGCGCACCCTGTTGCAGCTGGTATTTGGTTCCTTGCTACTGTGCTCGATGGCAGTGCTGCTGGTGGTCTGGGTGCGGGACCTGGCGGGGCTGGGGTTCATGATCATGCTGGTCAGCATGGCCGTGACCATGATTGGTACGGGGTGTCAGGCGCTGATTCAGGTCTGTGTGGCGGATGCCTACCGCGGTCGGGTGCTGAGCATCTGGACGGTGGTGAGTCTTGGGGTACCGGCACTGGGGGCCTTCTTTATGGGGTCTATCGCTGAGCAGGTTGGATTTGTGGCGGTACTCATCGCCTGTGCCCTGGCCACGGCCGCGCTTGTCGTGCTGCTATGGCAGCGGTGCCAGGTAGCAGCGGTGCTCAAAGGCGTGACGGCATAGTATTTTTCGGTTGCAAGCAAGCATTGGTAGCTGATGGACGCAGGTGAAGCGCCTGTTACAGAGGCTTGTATCTGGCTCGTGAGTCCATGGCAACGGTTTGATTACTAAGAATAAAGAGCCCTGATTGGGCAGGGAATGAGACCATATGTATTACTATCTGTCGGTTGGCTCCAATATAGATCCTGAGGTTAATATTGCGAAGTGCCTGGAAGTTTTACTGGAGCATTTCACTACGGCGTTCGTTTACCCCTGCACCTATACCAAGCCCGAGTGCATTGTCACCGACAAGGTATTTATCAATACGCTGGCGGTGATTGAAAGTGATATGACTCAGGAGTCACTCAAGGCATTCTTTTGCAGCGTGGAAGAAATGCTCGGGCGGGACCGCACAGACAAAAATCGCAGTATCAAGGATCGTACCTGCGATATTGATATCATCCTGTGCAGTCGCGAGTTCTCGCTGAATATTTTCAGCAACTGCCGCGAAAGCTATTTGCAGCAGGTGTTGTGTGAATCATCAGATAAGGCCCGCGTGGCACTCTTTGGGTCAAATTTTTCCGATCGACCGGCCGCCATCTATTTTAACGCTGCTGCCCGTAACAAACTGGTTATCGACTATAAATCCTATGCCCTGAAGAATGGGCTCGAATCCGGATTCCCCCGCTAGCAGGGTTTGATCGAGCACCATTTTCTTTTCATCGTCCTTGTGGCTCGGCAGGAACATGAGCGGGCCTGGGGCTATGCTGTTTACCCTGATACCGGGGGCATATTTTTTGGCGAAGGATTTTGTCAGGTTCTCCAATGCCGCCTTGGTGCTGCAATAGAGCCCGAACTCCCGGTTGGGGTTGTCGGCGTAAATATCCGTGATATGGATGATACATCCGGGCTGTGCTGCGTTGTACAGCAGTGGCTGGAGCGCTTCGTTAAGGTAGGCGGGCAGGCGCATGTGTACCCGGTAGAGTTCGTCGTAAAAACCGCACAGGTCATCCTTGTGGGCGGCGTCCTTTTCGAACAGTGAAGCATTGTGGATCAGCAGCGAGAGCGCCTCATGGTGGCTGCGAATGCTGTCGACGGCCGCTGCGAGGGAGGCTTCGCAGCTGTAGTCGGCCAGCACGACCTGCAGGTTTTGCGTGCTCAGGGCATCAAGTTCTGCGCTGGCCTTGCGGGTAAGGGCAATTACCTTGCAGTCCTGCTCAAGGAAGGCCTGGGTCAGATACAGGCCGAGCCTGCGGCTTGCGCCGGTAATCAGTACTGTGTTCACTTGAAATCTCTCGTTAGTGTTGATGCTGTCACGCAGTAAAGGACTGTTGCCTGGTTTATCCCTGGCCTGTGACGGTGAGGGGCTTGGAGCGGGCTTCGAACAACTGTTCGAAAATGGCCGCCGGAACTGGATGGGAGAACAGGTAGCCCTGTCCGAAATCGCAGCCCATGGCCCGGAGCAGGTTTTGCTGCTCAAGTGTCTCAATGCCTTCGGCAATGACCATAATACCCAGCTTGTGGGCCATAACGATAACCGCTTCACAGATGGCCAGGTCACTTGACCCCGGTCGCAGATTGGCAACAAAGGACTTGTCTATCTTGAGGTAGTCGATGTCGAATTTCTTCAGGTAAGACATGGATGAGTAGCCGGTACCGAAGTCGTCCAGCGATACCTCAACCCCCATGGCGTGAATCGCAACGAGGCGCTTGGCAAAGCTGGCATCCATCAGCAGGCTTTCTGTAATTTCGATGGCGAGGGCATTGCCGGGCAGCCCAACGGACTTGAGGCTTCTGCGCCAGCGTTCCAGGCTGTTTGTATCGGCCCTAAGCTGCAGAGGCGAGGTGTTTACACTCAGCTGGAAGCCGGGCTGGTGCTGCTGGCGCCATCGTTGTGTCTGCCGGGCGGCCTCATGGAAGACCCAGTTGCCTATATCGATGATCAGCCCCGTTTCTTCTGCCACAGGGATAAACTCCAGTGGGCTGATCATGCCGCGCAGCGGGTGCTTCCAGCGCAGCAGAGCCTCTGCCTTCTGCACGGTACCGGTGGCCAGCTCGATAATGGGTTGGTAGTGCAGCTGGAATTCTTCATTCGCCAAGGCGCTGCGCAAGTCATTGATCAGATGCATTTTGGTCTGAGCCGCTTCCTGCATCGAGGCGGTGAAGTAGTGGAAGCGGTTACGCCCCTGTTCCTTGGAGACGTACATGGCCTGGTCGGCGTTCTTGAGAAGTGCGTTCACATCGTCGGCATCGTCGGGGTAAAACGTAATGCCAATACTGGCGGACACAAAGCCTTCCCGGCCATCGAGTTCAAACGGGTCACTGAGCGTTTTTAAAATCGCCTGGCTTATGCCAGCGACATGTTGGGTGTCGTCCAGATCACTCAGAATAATGGTGAATTCGTCGCCGCCCAGGCGTGCCACCGTATCGGACTCACGCACGCATTCGCCGAGCCGTCGGGCGGCCTCCTGCAGCAACAAGTCACCGACTTCGTGCCCCAGGGTGTCGTTAATATCCTTGAAGTTATCCAGGTCGAGAAACAGCAGCGCCAGACGGTCTTTGGTCCGATGTGCCTTTTTGATTTCCTGTTCCAGCCGGTCGAGGAACAGACGTCGATTAGGCAGGCGTGTAAGGGGATCGTAATTGGCCAGCTGGCTCAGGTCTTCCCGGCTGGCCTGCAGCTGCTTGACCTGCCGAATAACGATATAGAAGAAGAGTAGCGTCAGCACTAGCTGAAACACGATCAACCCGGTGCTAATGGCAATCTGGCGCTGGACTTCAGAGGCACGGTTTTCGGCATGAAGGCCCGACTTGTGTACGGAGGCGAGCGAGAGGTCATTCAGGCTCGCCTGAAGGGGCTCAAGCTGTTGCAGAATGGAATTTATGGCTGCTTGATTCAGTGGCTGGGGGTCGTCTTGGGCGAAATAGGGTTCGTTGTTTAGCAGGAAATCATCAATGCGCTGCACTATTGACAGGTACTGGGTGCCTTTGAGCAGCTGGTCTGTGGCCGGATTGAATCGGACTGTGTCGACACGGCTGTAAAAAAGATCATATCGCAAGCGCAGATAATCCATATCCATGGCGGATGGATCCAGCACCGCCGTATAGATGGCATTGTTGAAGCGCAATGCTTCGGATTGCAGCTGGAAAATGTTCCAGCTGACGTTGCTTTCACTGTACTGGACTGTGCTGCTGAGCACCCGGCTGTGGTGAAACTGCAGATACAGCACACCGGAAAACACCAGCAGCAGTGAGGCGCTTATGAGGATTAGCCAGTAAGTGACACTCTTGTTTGACTGCATCTGTGCTTGTCTTTGTAGCTCCGGCGAGTTTACTCGATGTGGATAGCCTTAAGCTGCCATATGGATCTGTCGTAGTATACCTGCGACTGGGTTTCACTTTCATTATCAAAGGGATAGAGCACAAAAAGTGGCCCTTTATCACGTACGCTCATGCGCTTGTCATCCTTGTGGGTTGCCACGATCAGGTTGAAGCGGGTGCTGTTATCCATAGGTATGCTGACTTTGTAGTCATTCAATGCGATTGCCGTAAGGGTATCGCCCTGGGCGCCGACCTTGGCCAGGATGTCCCGCATGAGCGGGCCTGAAAACTTGTGTGGCTCCGGGAACCAGGGGGTGGAGGTGGTGAAACTGTACTGTGGCAGCTGCTCAAGCATGGCCATGTCAAACGCATAGCCACTGTCACTGTTGGTGTGACTGATGGCGCCGCTGAGGGTCAGTATCGGCTTGTCCACGTTCACTGCCTCATCGGCGTGGCTTGGTAATGCGGTGAAAAACAACAGGCTCAGTGAGACTATCAATCGACAGAAAGCAGGCATTTCAGTAATCCTTCTTGGCTGAGGGTTGGGTCAGTACAGCCTGCCGCACAGGCTGTGAAAGCACGGGTATTTCGATGGCCTGCGCTTGCAGGTTAAGGGACGGGAACGAATGTCGGGAAGGGCATGGCCCTAGTGTGGTATTGAATCGATTTGAAGGCATCCGGCCATGATCGTCCCTGAGTTAGGCAAGCCGCTTAAGCCTAGAACATTAAAGGAGAAAATCAATCCGCAGGCTGCCCCCGAAGGGGTGAGTGGATCTGGGTGAAGGCGGCGGCGCCGGACGGCGCGTCACCGCCTGGCAGCCTGTCGGGCTTTTCCGCAGTAGACCAGTGTTAAGTCCGACAGGCTGCACTAGCGTTGAAACACGCTAGTGCCGCCCAGCAAGGTGTGGGTCACCTGGCCACGCAGCTCCATGCCCATAAAAGGACTGTTGGCGCCGCCGGAACGGGTGTTGGCCGCCGATGGCGTCCAGCGCGCTGCTGGATCGAACACGCAGATATCTGCCCGGGCGCCTGTTGCGAGCGTGCCGGCCTCAATGCCCAGAACCTGCGCCGGCTCCCAGGTCAGTTTGGCGATGAGCTGCGGCAGTTCCAGCAGGTCCTGCTCAACCAGCATCAGACTCAGGGACAGCAGTGTCTCCAGGCCTGCGATTCCGGGCTCAGTGGCGGCAAAGGGAGCCTGCTTGGCGATGGGATCATGCGGCTGGTGGTCAGAACAGATGGCCTGGATGCCATCGGCCAGCAGCGCCTGGCGCAGGCCGGCACGGTCCAGCTGGCTGCGCAGCGGCGGGATCACATGGAAGTTGCTGTCAAAGCCATTGACGTTGCTGTCGCTGAGCAGCAGATGGTGCACTGCTATATCGGCGCTCACCTTCAGGCCGCGTTCGCGCGCCTCCATGATCATGCGGGCCGAGCGTTCACAGGAAATCTGGCCGAAATGTGCCCGGGCGCCGGTCTGCTCGACCAGCATCAGGCAGCGGGCCACCTCCACCGTTTCGGCCGCCTCCGGGATGCCGGCGAGGCCAAGGCGGGTGCTGGTGGTGTCGTCGTGCATGCAGCCGGTGGCGAGTTCTGCATCCTGGGCCTGAAACAGCACCAGCAGGTCATGGGTGGCGGCGTATTCCAGGCAGCGCATCAGCACCAGGCTGCTGCGAATGGGACGGCGGCTGTTAGTGAAAGCAATGCAGCCTGAGCTTGCCAGGGCATGCATCGGCGAAAGCTGCTCGCCCGCAAGGCCCTGGGTCAAAGCCCCTATGGGCAGCACCCGGGTCTTGCCGGCAGCGCGGGCCTTGTCCTGGATCAGCTGAGCGACCGCCGGGGTATCGACAATCGGGCTGGTGGTCGGCATTGCCACCAGGGTGGTGATACCGCCGGCGGCCGCGGCCTGGCTTTCCTGGGCGATGCTGCCCTTGTGGGTGGCGCCGGGTTCGCGCAGGTGGGCGCAGAGGTCAATCAGCCCCGGGCAAACCACCTGGCCGGTGGCATCCAGGATGCTGTCCGGTACAAAGCCCGCCGGTGCATCGCCAAGCGCTGCGATAACGCCGTTACTGATATACAGGTCGCAGATCTTGTCCAGTGACTGGCTCGGGTCGATCACACGGCCACCGGCTATCTTGATGTTCATCGAGTGGTTTCCTGTAGTGGTCAGTTGGCGGCGGGGGCCGATTGCTGCAGCTGCTTTTCGACCATCTGGCCGCTCATGGCCATGGACATCACGGCCATGCGCACGGCGATGCCGTTGGTGACCTGATCGAGAATCAGCGAGCGGGGGCCGTCGGCGATGGCGGATTCTATTTCGACGCCGCGGTTGATCGGGCCCGGGTGCATGACGACGGCATCGGGGCGGGCGTAGGCCAGCTTTTCGGTGGTCATGCCATAGAGCTTGTAGAACTCGGACTCGCTCGGCAGCAGGGCGCTGGTCATGCGTTCCTTTTGCAGGCGCAGCATCATGATGACATCGACATCCTTGAGCCCTTGACGCATGTCGGTGAAGACCTTAACGCCCATGGCTTCGATATGGCGCGGCAGCAACGTCTTGGGGGCTATGACGCGGATTTCGCTGGCGCCCAGAGTACGCAGGGCATGGATCTGCGAGCGCGCCACGCGGGAATGCAGAATATCGCCAACGATGGCGAATGTCAGCGGCTCGAAGCTGCCCTTGTGGCGGCGGATGGTCAGCATGTCGAGCATGGCCTGGGTCGGGTGCGCATGGCGGCCATCGCCGGCGTTGATCACGGCAACATGAGGCGTTACCTGGCTGGCGATAAAGTGGGCCGCGCCGCTATCGGCATGGCGTACCACAAACATGTCCGAATGCATGGCTTCCAGCGTCATCAGCGTGTCTTTCAGGGTTTCGCCCTTGGAGGTGGACGAGGTGCTGATGTTGAGGTTCAGCACGTCGGCGGACAGGCGCTTGGCGGCGAGTTCAAAGGTGCTGAGGGTGCGGGTGCTGGCTTCGAAAAACAGGTTGACCACGGTGCGGCCACGCAGCAGCGGCACTTTCTTGATCTGCTTGGCACCCATGTCGACAAAGGAGTCGGCGGTGTCGAGAATCTCGGTCAGTAGTTCGCGGGACAGGCCTTCGGTGGTCAGAAAATGGCGCAGCTGACCGTTGCTGTTGAGCTGTATCCGGTTGGGATCGTTATGTTCAAACATGATATCGGCCCGAATCAGGTACGTTGACGAATGGTGAGTTCCAGCGGCTGCGGGCCACTGAGCTTGACGATCTGGTTGGGGCCCAGCACCAGGGTGGCGCCCACAACGTCGGCCTGTACCGGCAGTTCGCGGCGTTGCAGGTCCAGCAGTGTCACCAGGATGACCGAGGCGGGTCGGCCAAAGTCGAACAGCTCGTTGAGGGCTGCACGCACAGTGCGGCCGGACATGATGACATCGTCCACCAGAATAATGTGGCGGCCTTCGGTGTCGCCCTGTAGCTGGGATGGCTGCACACTGGGGTTGAGGCCTTTCTTGGTGAAGTCGTCACGGTAGAACGAAATATCCAGGATGCCAATGGGTTCCTGCAGGGCGAGTTGCTGCTGCAGTCGCTCAGCCAGCCAGACGCCGCCGGTGCGGATGCCCACGATCAGCGGGTTGCTGATCTGGCGCTGTTCCAGAAGGGATTTGAGCTGCAGGCCCATGTTGTCGAGCAAGGCGTCGACACTAAGATTGTCCGATGTCATAGAGGTCCTCCAGTCGTGACTGGCTGGGAATGCGTTGCTCGCAGGAAAACCAGCTTTCAAGAATCAGTTGTGCTGCGATGCCGTCCACTGATTCCTTCTTGTAGTTGGTGCCGCCACCGGCGGCGCGGTGAATCGCCTTGGCCTCGCGTGTGCTCAGGCGCTCATCCATCAGAAAGCTCGGCAGCTGATAGCGTTCATGCAGGCGGTTGGCGAACTTGCGTGCCCGGCGGGCCATGTCGCTGATGCTGCCATCCATGTTCAGGGGGATGCCGACCACCAGGGCGTCGGGCGACCATTCCTGCACGATGCGGTCGATCTGATCCCAGTCGGGAATGCCGTCGCGTGCGCTGACAGGTGCAATGGCGGTGGCGGTGGCGGTAAGGGTCTGGCCGACGGCGACGCCAATACGGCTGGTTCCGAAGTCGAAGGCTAATGCCTGAAGACAGTCTGCGCTCATTTAATCCCGCAATCTTTGATGGCCCGGGGGCGGTGAGAAGGTCCTGCGCCCGCACGGGATGCGGGGGTCAGAATCGCGCACCATTATAGCCAAGTTGACGTCACAACTTAACAGCTGCTTGACTGTTCACCGGTATAGGGTCAAAGGTTGGGAGGCTGTCCGATAATGCTGGCCGTAGCGAGAGCCGGCTGATTTGAGCTGGTTTTTGCGGTGTTTTAAGGCGAATAGTGGTTCTATTTAACGAAAAATAGCACAAAAAGCAGCCAAGCTCAGGTGGCTCGCAGTAGGTTGAGTATTGCCGGGCAGCCTCCTGATACTCAGGCGTGGCCGGCCTGGGCGGTGAGCAGGTCCAGGTTGATACCCAGGGTGGAGGCAGCGGCTTGCAGGCGTTGTTCTGCAGGGAGTTTGAACAGGATGTCGAGAGTGGCCGGGCAGCTGAGCCAGGCGTTGTCGCTGATTTCGCGCTCCAGTTGTCCGGCACCCCAGCCGGCATAACCCAGTGCGATCAATGCGTCCGGCGTACTCTTGCCGGCGGCGATGGCTTCGAGAATATCGATGGAGGTCGTCAGGCAGATTTCATCACTCACCTGATAGGTGGCCAGCCAGGGGCTGTCCTGGGCGCGGTGCAGCACGAAGCCGCGCTCCTCCTGAACCGGGCCGCCGGCGTAGATCTGGCGGTTGTCCTTTACCTGCAGGCCGTCGTCGGTGTCCAGATGCTTGAGCAGTGCGTCCAGGCGCAGGTCGAGCGGGCGGTTGATGACAATGCCCATGGCACCGTACTCGCTGTGATCACAGATGTACGTCACTGTATGCTCGAAATGGGCATCGTGCATGTGTGGCATCGAGATCAGGAACTGGTCGCGCAGACTGCTGGTCTTGAAAGACATCGGCGTGCATCGCTTGGGAGGTTCACCTAAGGCTTAGTACAGCCGGGTCTGATTCTCAAACTTCCAGGTTCGAATTATTTCAAGTTCATCGGTGGTTTTACGCATTTCCACCGGGAAAGCCTGAAAGGGTGCTGCCAGCTGTACGATATGTACAGCAGCATCGTCCAGCACCTTGTAGCCCGAAGACTGCAGCACTTCTATCTTGCGGACGCTGCCATCCGGCAGTATGGATACCAGCAGGCGCAGGCTGCCGTAGATGTCCTGCTTGCGGGCTTCGGTGGGGTAGTTATCATTGCCGTAGCGTTCGATCTCGCGGCGCCAGTTATCCAGATAGGCCGCATCATTGCCCTTGAGCGTGGCGGCGGTAGTGAGGCGGCGTACTCGGGGCTTCTTGGCAAACTGCTCCTGTTGCAGATCGAGCTTTGCCTGCAGGCTGGCAATTTCCAGGCTGCGGGCCAGCAGCGAGGTCGATACACCCGGTGTCGGTGGCGGTGAAACGGATTTTGCTGCTGCAGGCTGGCTGCTCTGCTTCTGTTTGGCAGGTGCAGTGGTGGTGACTACTTTTTGTGGTTTGGGCGTAGCCTTGACGGGTTTTGGTTCGGCGATTTCAGGCGCCGGCGCTGGTGTTGGGACGGGCTGGGGTGCAATTTCCTGGGCTTTGGGCTGTGGCAGGCTTTGCTGCCTGGCCTGTTGCTGCTGTTCGTTGCTGTGAAAGGGGGCGTCCTCGAGCGTCGAGGGCGCGCGCTTGGTCTCGGCAGTGCCACTGCCCAGCTGATTGGCCTGGGCGATAAAGTCGGCTTCTTTTGGGGCTTCTACGGACTCGAAGCGTGCCAGGGTGATATCCAGTGTCTTGCGCGGGGGCTTGTATTCCGCCGTCGAGAAACTGATGCCCAATAGCAGAATGGCGTGCACCGCAATGGCGACGAAGAGGGTAAAGCCAAACCGGTCCATAATGCCCACCGCCGGCGCAGGGCCGGTGGTGGCGGGGATCACAGTGGTGAGCCTGTTCACACGGCGCCTCAGGACTGGAGCTTGCGCTCGATGGCATCCATCAGCTGCATGCCGATGTCGAGCCCGAACTGCTTGTCCAGCTCGCGGATACAGGTCGGGCTGGTGACATTGATTTCGGTGAGGTAGTCACCGATGACATCCAGACCGACAAACAGCAAGCCCTGTTCGCGCAGCGTGGGGCCTATCTGGGCGCAGATCCAGCGATCACGCTCGGTCAGTTCGCGGCCCTCGCCGGAACCGCCGGCGGCCAGGTTGCCGCGAGTTTCGCCCGCCATGGGGATGCGCGCCAGGGCATAGGGAACGGGCTCGCCGTCCACCATCAGGATACGTTTGTCGCCCTGGGCGATTTCGGGCAGGTATTTCTGCGCCATGATGGTTTCGGTGCCGTATTTGGTCAGGGTCTCGATGATGACACCGAGGTTGACGCCACCGGGCTGGATGCGAAAGATCTGGCTGCCACCCATGCCGTCCAGTGGCTTGAAGATGACATCGCCGTGCTCGGCGTGAAACTGGCGCAGCAGGTCATCGCGGCGGGTTACCAGTACCGGCGGGCAGCACTGCGGGAAGTGGGTGGCAAACAGTTTTTCGTTGAAGTCCCGCAGCCGCTGCGACGGATTGACCACCAGGGTGCCCTGCTTCTCAGCCTGCTCCAGCAGGTAGGTACTGTAGACAAACTCGTTGTTGAACGGCGGGTCCTTGCGCATCAGGATTACATCCAGGTCCGCCAGCGGCCGGGTGCTGTATGCGCCCCGGGTGAACCAGTTGTCCGGATCCATGGCCACGCGCAGTGGCGCCATGTCGGCCAGCGCCTGGCCATCGCGGGAGTAAAGGTGCTGCTGTTCCATGTAGAACAGCTCCCAGCCTTTCTGCTGGGCGGCCCAGAGCATGGCGAGGGAACTGTCTTTCTTGAAGTTGATGGACTCGATGGGGTCCATGACGATGCCAACCTTGATGGACATGCGCGGGTGCATCCTGTGTAAGCCTGTTGATAGGGCAAGTGTACCGATGGATGGCGGTGGCAGCCAGCACCGCCGACGATTCAACCAGCGCTCAAGTCACCCCAGTAACTTTGCAGAATGGCCTGGGCCACCACAGGTGCGGTTTCGGTGCGCAGTACCCTGGGCCCCAGCGCCACGGGTTGAAAGCCTGCGGTGATGGCCAGCTGTACCTCGGCTTCGGTCAGGCCACCCTCTGGGCCTATGAGCAGTGCGATGGACGACGGGCGGGGCAGATCGCCCAGGGGGCAGGCGCTGTGGTGATGCAGCACCAGCTTTAGGTCCGCCTCGACATTGCTGACCCAGTGCTCCAGTGGTTCCGGGGCATCCAGCTGCGGCACTGTGCAGCGCAGGCTCTGTTCGCAGGCGCTGATGGCCACCTGCTGCCAGTGGCGCAGACGTTTGTCCTGGCGCTCGCTCTTGAGTTTAACTTCGCAGCGCTCCGAGAACAGCGGCGTCATGCGCGCCATGCCAAGCTCGGTGGCTTTCTGCACGGCATAATCCATGCGCTCGCCACGGGACAGGGTTTGGCCGATATGTATCTGCAGTGCACTGTCGCGGCTGGGTCTTTCCTGGCTTTCAATGCGTACCTGCAGGCTGCGCTTGTCCACTTCGGTCGCGGTGGCGAGACACTCACTGCCATCGCCATTAAACAGCATGACCTGATCACCCGCACGCATGCGCAGAGTACGGGCCAGGTGTTGCACGTTGTTGTCGCTCAGCAGCAGGGTATCGCCGGGGTTCATGGGCTGGGGTTCGTGGCAACGCGGAATACGCATCCGGCAGGGCTCCGTGGAGATTCGAAAGCGGCATTATGCCACAAGCTGTGAGAGGAGCTGCCCCGATTCGGCGCTGCCCGCTAGCGAGCAGTGGGCACCCTTTAGGTGCGCTTTTACTGCGGGGCCGGAACCCGGTGCAAGCGGATGGGATGGCGCTGGAAAGTTTGAAATTGACTAAAAGGTCAGAAAGTAACAGGCTTTGCCCTTGATTCAGGCGTGGTACCGCCGACCCAGGGGCGGTGCGCGCAGAGGCTGGCACGGTGGTTGCTGTGCAAGAGTGACACTGTAGCGCCAGGGCTCGGCGCTAGGGCTGCGCATGAACTATTCTCAGTGCGCGCCACCTGGCAATTCCATGATGGAACGATTTTATGACGACAGCACAACCGCAGCCCAGGCTGTCCCTGCGCAATATCAGCAAGCGCTTCCCCGGTGTTCTGGCCAATGATCGTGTCTGCCTGAACCTGTATCCGGGAGAGATTCACGCCATGCTGGGTGAGAACGGTGCCGGCAAAAGCACGCTGATGAAAATGATCTACGGCGTGATGAAACCCGACGAAGGCGAAATTCACTGGCAGGGCCGGCCGGTTGACATCGCCGAACCCGCTCAGGCACGGGCGCTTGGTATCGGCATGGTGTTCCAGCACTTTGCCCTGTTTGAAACCCTGACGGTGACGGAAAATATCGCCCTGAGTCTGCCGGCCCGCGAGGCTCGAGATCTGAAAGCGCTGGGGCGGCGCATTCGGGAGGTCTCCGAGCGCTATGGCATGGCGCTGGAGCCTGACCGGCTGGTGCATTCGCTGTCCATAGGCGCGCGTCAGCGGGTCGAGATCGTGCGTTGCCTGATCCAGGACATCAAACTGCTGATTCTGGATGAGCCCACCTCGGTGCTGACGCCGCAGGAAGTTGAAGGCCTGTTTAAAACGCTGAATCAGCTCGCCGCAGAGGGCTGTAGCATTCTGTTTATCAGCCACAAACTGAATGAAGTGCGGGCCCTGTGCCATAACGCCACTATTCTGCGCGGCGGCCGGGTCACCGGTGAATGCAAGCCGGTGGAGGAAAGCGCCCATAGCATCGCCCGCATGATGGTGGGGGAAGACACCCCCCTCAGTACGACCTATGAAAAGCGCGAGGGCGGTGATGACTTTCTGGTGGTGCGGGACCTGTCGCTCAAGAGCCTGGATCCCTTCGGTACCCGGCTGAAAAACATCAATCTGCGGGTGCGAAAGGGCGAGATCGTTGGCATTGCCGGCGTGGCGGGCAATGGTCAGGATGAATTGCTGGCCGCACTCAGTGGCGAACGCCTGGGCGAGGATGCGGGCCAGATCTGTGTACCGGCCGGGCGCATAGCGCTGCTGCCGCCATTACAGCGGCGCAATCAGGGGTTGGCATTTGTGCCGGAAGAGCGCCTGGGGCGTGGTGCGGTACCGGACATGAGCCTGGCGGAAAACGGTCTGCTCACGGCTTTTGGTGCAGGCCTGGTGAAAAACGGCCTGGTGAACTGGGGTCGGACGCGGGACTTTGCCCAGGGCATCGTTGATGACTTCAAGGTCAAGTGTGGCGGCATAGATGCCAGTGCCAAAAGCCTGTCGGGCGGCAATCTGCAGAAATTCATTATCGGTCGCGAGATCCGCCAGAAACCGTCGCTGCTGCTGGCCGCTCACCCGACCTGGGGGGTGGATATAGGCGCGGCCGTGGCCATCCACAAGGCGCTGATCGAGCTGCGTGATGCGGGCACCGCCATTCTTATTGTTTCGGAGGATATCGACGAGCTTTTCGAAATATCCGACCGTATCTGTGCCATTTGTCATGGTGAACTGTCGCCGTTGAAAGCGGTGAGCGACACCAGCATCGGCGAAGTGGGGCGCTGGATGACCGGTGATTTTGACACCGCGCAGGGCACTGGGCCAACACAGGGAGAATCCCATGTTTAAAGTGGAAAAGCGGCCGGTCGAATCCCGTCTGATGGGGTATCTGTCGCCGGTACTGGCCGCGGTGCTGACGCTGGTCTCGGGGGCTCTGTTGTTTCTGTTGCTGGGGCAAAGTCCGCTCGAAGGGCTTTATACGTTCTTTGTTATGCCGCTAAGCGATCTGTACGGCCTGTCGGAGCTGGGGGTCAAGGCGGCACCTATTCTGCTCTGTGCCATGGGCCTGGCGGTCTGCTATCGCGCCAAGGTGTGGAATATAGGTGCCGAGGGGCAGCTGCTGTTCGGTGCCCTGATCGGCAGCTGGGCGGCACTGCAGTTGCTGCAGGCCGAGGGTGCCTGGGTGCTGCCGCTGGTGCTGCTGGCGGGTGCGTTGGGCGGCATGTTCTGGGGCCTGATTCCGGCACTGCTGCGTACGCACTTCAATACCAACGAGATTCTCACCACCATTATGCTCAACTACATAGCACTCAATGTGCTTTTGTATGGGGTGCATGGGCCGCTGAAAGATCCGGATGGCTACAACTTCCCCGAATCTGCGCTCTTTTCCGAATCGACCCTGTTGCCCACCCTGCTGGACGGTACCCGGGTGCATATAGGGGTGCTCTTCGCGCTGCTGGCGGTGGCGGTGGTCTGGGTGTTGCTGAGTCGTACCTTTGTTGGCTTTCAGATCCGGGTGCTGGGTCTGGATGCACGGGCGGCGCATTATGCCGGCTATCACGAAAAACACCTGGTGATCTTCGTGTTGATGCTGTGCGGTGGCCTGGCGGGGCTGGCCGGTGTGCTTGAGGTCACAGGCCCCATAGGTCAGCTGGTGCCGCAGGTATCGCCGGGCTACGGCTACGCGGCCATTATCGTGGCCTTTCTGGGGCGGCTGCACCCGGTGGGTATCCTGCTGGCCAGCCTGCTGATGGCGCTGGTCTACATGGGCGGCGAGATGGTGCAGATCGAACTGGGCCTGCCCCAGGCGCTGACGGGACTCTTCCAGGGCATGTTGCTGCTGTATCTGCTGGCGTGCGATTTCCTGATTCACTACCGCATTCGTCTGGTTGGCCGTGCGGCTGCCAGCGCTGCTGCGCCTGCCTCCGAAGGAGCCTGACCGACATGGATATCGATTTTATTATCAATGTGCTCTACGCCATGATCCGTACCGGTACGCCGCTGCTGATAGTCGCGCTGGGTGAACTGGTATGCGAGCGTTCCGGCGTGCTGAATCTGGGGCAGGAAGGCATGATGCTGGTGGGCGCGGTCTGTGGCTTTATTGTTGCCGCAACCACCGGCAGCCTGTTTCTGGGTGTGTTGGCAGCAATGCTGGCGGGTTGCCTGATGGCTTTGCTGTTTGGTCTGGTGGCGCTGGGCCTGAGTGCGACCCAGGTGGCGACCGGGCTGGCGCTGACCATTCTGGGGGCAGGTCTCAGTGCCTTTATTGGCGAGAGTTTTGTCGGCCAGACAGTGCAGGGCTTCAAGGCGCTGCCCATTCCGCTGCTGAGCGAGATTCCGCTGCTCGGGCCCCTGCTGTTCAATCATGATGTGCTGGTGTACCTGTCCTTCGGGCTTTTTGCCGGCGTGATCTGGTTTCTGCGCAGCACCCGGGCCGGCCTGATGCTCAAGGCCATCGGCGAAACGCCGGAATCGGCCACAGCGGTCGGACTGCCGGTGATGCGGGTGCGCTATCTGGCGGTGCTGTTTGGCGGTGCCATGGCGGGGCTGGCGGGGGGCTACCTGTCGCTGGCCTATACTCCGCTCTGGGCTGAGGGCATGACGGCGGGGCGTGGCTGGATTGCGCTGGCGCTGGTGGTCTTTGCCAGCTGGCGTGCCGAGCGGGTGATGTTCGGCGCCTACCTGTTTGGTCTGGCGAGTATTCTGCATCTTATAGTACAGGGCATGGGCGTGAGTATTTCGTCCAACCTGCTGGCCATGCTGCCCTATGTGGTAACCATCCTGGTGCTGGTACTGCTGTCGAGCGACAAGGCCAGGGTTCGGCTGTACGCGCCCATGTCCCTGGGCAAGCCTTTTCATCGCACCCAGTAGCCGGCCGGTGGCGCAGGCAACCTGGGCAGAGTGGATACAAGAGTTCAAAACAGCGGTTAATAACAGCAGGAGAGTGGAATCTATGGCAATGCAATTGGGAGCTTTGGTTCGTGTCGCGTCGACGCTATTGCTGGCAACGGCTATATCCGCGGCAGCGCTGGCGCAGGAGCCGTTGAAGGTGGGTTTTGTCTATATAGGCCCCACCGGTGACGCGGGTTACACCTATGCCCATGACAAGGGCCGCAAGTACATGGAAGAAAAGCTGGGCGACCAGGTCACCTCGACCTACGTTGAGAACGTCGCCGAAGGTGCGGACTCCGAGCGCGTGATTCGCCAGCTGGCGAAAAGCGGCAATGAGCTGATTTTCACCACCTCCTTTGGTTACATGAACCCGACCCTGAAAGTGGCCAAGCAGTTTCCCAAGGTGGCCTTTGAGCATGCAACCGGCTACAAGCGCGCCGCCAATGTGGGCACTTATATGGGGCGTATCTACGAGTCGCGCTATCTCACAGGTGTGATTGCCGGCAAGATGACCAAGAGCAATGTGGTGGGTTATGTCGGCTCATTCCCGATTCCCGAAGTGGTGCGCGGCATCAATGCCTTCACCCAGGGGCTGCGCAGTGTTAACCCCGACGCCACCGTGAAGGTGGTCTGGGTCAGCTCCTGGTATGACCCCGCCAAGGAGCTGGAAGCGGCGGAAAGCCTGATTCTGCAGGGCGCCGACGTTATCAGTCAGCACACGGATTCAGCGGGCCCGATCCAGGCGGCTGAAGCCAAGGGTGTCTACGCCTTTGGGTACAACTCCGACATGTCGCTCTACGGCAAGAATGCACACCTGAGTGCGGCTGTGTTCAATTGGGGACCACTGTACGAAGCCAAGGCCCGTGCCGTGATCGACGGTAGCTGGAAGGCTGAGGATGTCTGGGAGGGTCTGGCGGCAGGTTATGTGGATATAGCACCCATGAACGATGCGGTACCGGCTGATGTACAGCAGCTGGTGATGGATCTCAAGCAGCAGATTGTCGATGGCAAGCTCCATCCTTTCGCCGGTCCTCTGACGAATCAGGCAGGGGAGATAGTGGTGGCAGAGGGTGAAGTACTGGCCGACAAGGACATGCTGTCCATGGGCTATTACGTCCAGGGCGTTGAAGGCGAATTACCCAAGTAACCGTTCGTCCTGAACATTGCCGCTCATGCACATCCATGTGCCCGCGGCATGACCGCCAGGGATGGCGCTAATCCTGAAAACGCAGGAGCAGTTTTCAGGGACCGTTCGTCCTGAACATAAACCCTGCTCTCGTACATCCTGTACCCGCAGGATAAGTACATCCCTGTACAAAAAAGGGCTGCCAATGGCAGCCCTTTTTTGATTCGACGCCTTAGGCGCAGGATCTGGATCAGATACCGGCGTCGGCGCGCAGGGCGTCGGCCTTGTCGGTACGTTCCCAGGTGAAGGCGGTGAAGGTATCGTTGCCCACCGTCATTTCGTAGGGGTCGCGACCGAAGTGACCGTAGGCCGCGGTGGCCAGGTACATCGGGTGCAGCAGATCAAGCATGCGGGTGATAGCGAACGGACGCAGGTCGAAGTGCGCGTTTATCAGCTGGATGATCTTGTCATCGGAGATCTTGCCGGTGCCAAAGGTGTTGATGGCAACAGAGGTTGGCTCAGCCACACCTATGGCGTAGGACACCTGAATCTCGCAGCGGTCGGCCAGGCCTGCAGCCACAATGTTCTTGGCGACGTAGCGGCCGGCATAGGCGGCGGAACGGTCAACCTTGGACGGGTCCTTGCCGGAGAAGGCACCGCCACCGTGACGGGCCATGCCGCCGTAAGTGTCAACGATGATCTTGCGTCCGGTCAGGCCGCAATCGCCCACTGGGCCGCCGATAACGAACTTGCCGGTCGGGTTGATGTGGAACTTGGTGTCCTTGCTGATCCATTCGGCCGGCAGCACGTGCTTGATGATCAGTTCCATCACGGCTTCACGCAGGTCGTTCTGGTGAACTTCCGGGTTGTGCTGGGTCGAGAGTACAACAGCGTCTATACCGCAGGGCTTGCCGTTTTCGTAACGGAAAGTGATCTGGGACTTGGCATCCGGACGCAGCCAGGGCAGCAGGCCCGAACGGCGCGCTTCGGCCTGACGCTCAACCAGACGGTGGGCGTAGGTGATAGGTGCCGGCATCAGCACATCTGTGTCATTGGAGGCATAGCCGAACATCAGACCCTGGTCACCGGCGCCCTGATCTTCGGGGCGTGAGCGGTCAACACCCTGGGCGATATCGATGGACTGCTTGCCGATGATGTTGATAACACCACAGGTTTCGCCGTCGTAGCCGACCTCGGAGGAGGTGTAGCCGATCTTGCAGATTACGTCACGGACGAGTTTCTCCAGATCGATCCAGGCATTGGTGCTGATCTCGCCGGACACTATGGCAACACCGGTTTTGACCATGGTTTCGCAGGCCACACGGGCGTACTTGTCTTCGGCAATGATGGCATCAAGTACTGCGTCGGAAATCTGGTCCGCAATCTTGTCTGGATGGCCTTCAGACACGGATTCGGAAGTGAACAAGCCGTATTCGCTCATCTGCGCTATGCATCCTCTTTTCAGGGGTATAACTAATAAGGAACCCGTGCCAGACCGGCCAGGCGATTTCATAATTGCGCGCATTTTACCGGCGATGGATGCAAAATGCATGACGAATGCCGGCGTTTTTAATGAAATTTTCCCTAATTCATATGAAATTACCTCATTCAGGTGCAAAAAAGATCGATTCCCATTTGATGCCGGAGGGCAACTAAGCGAAAATTACGCCTTTCAAATTTTCAGTCCTCCACACTCTTACTTGTTCGGGTTAAAATCCCAGGAGTTGTTTTAATGTCCTCTCGCAGAGAACTTGCCAACGCCATTCGTGCGCTGAGTATGGATGCCGTCCAGAAAGCGAAGTCCGGCCACCCCGGAGCGCCCATGGGCATGGCGGATATCGCCGAAGTGCTTTGGAACGACTTCCTGAAACACAGCCCCACCAACCCGCAGTGGTTCGACCGCGACCGCTTCGTGCTGTCCAACGGTCACGGTTCCATGCTGGTTTACTCGCTGCTGCACCTGAGCGGTTATGACGTCAGCATCGACGACATTAAAAACTTCCGTCAGCTGCATTCCAAAACCGCCGGTCACCCCGAATACGGTTACTGCCCGGGTGTTGAAACCACCACAGGCCCGCTGGGCCAGGGCGTGTCCAATGCCGTGGGCTTTGCCATCGCCGAGAAGACGCTGGCGGCGCAGTTCAACCGCGACGGTCACGACATCATCGATCACTACACCTACACCTTCATGGGTGATGGCTGCATGATGGAAGGTATTTCCCACGAGTCCTGCGCTCTGGCCGGCACCCTGGGTCTGGGCAAGCTGATCGCATTCTGGGATGACAACGGCATCTCCATCGATGGCGAAGTGGAAGGCTGGTTCACCGACGACACGCCCAAGCGTTTCGAAGCCTACGGCTGGCAGGTCATCGCCGGCGTTGATGGCCATGACGCGGATCAGATCCGTGCCGCCATCGAGCAGGCCCAGGAGAACAGCACTCAGCCGACCCTGATCTGCTGCAAGACCATTATCGGTTTTGGCTCCCCCAACAAGGAAGGCAAGGAAGACTGCCACGGCGCGCCCCTGGGCGACGACGAAATTGCCCTGACCCGCGCACGTCTGGGCTGGACCCACGGCCCCTTCGAAGTGCCGCAGGACATCTATGACGACTGGGATGCCCGCGCGTCCGGCAACCAAGACGAAAACGAGTGGAATGCGCGCTTTGCCAGCTATCGCGCCGAGTTCCCGGAACTGGCTGACCAGCTGCTGCGTCGCATCAGCGGCGACCTGCCGGCGGACTTCTCCGCCAAGGCCGATGCCTGGATTCAGGAAGTGGCCGACAAGGGTGACACCATTGCCTCGCGCAAGGCGTCCCAGAATGCGCTGAATGCATTTGGTCCCATGCTGCCTGAACTGCTTGGCGGCTCGGCGGATCTGGCCGGTTCCAACCTGACGCTCTGGTCCGGTGCCAAGGGCATCGGCCGTGAAGATGCCAGCGGCAACTACCTGTTTTACGGCGTGCGCGAGTTCGGCATGTCGGCCATCATGAACGGCCTGGCCCTGCACGGCGGTTTTGTTCCCTACGGCGCCACCTTCCTGGTGTTCATGGAATATGCCCGCAATGCCCTGCGCATGGCGGCCCTGATGAAGCAGCGTGTGATCCACGTTTACACCCACGACTCTATCGGTCTGGGCGAAGACGGCCCGACGCACCAGCCGGTGGAGCAGATCTCCAACCTGCGTCACACCCCCAACATGAGCCTGTGGCGTCCCTGCGATGCGGTTGAATCCGCCGTCGCCTGGAAGTCCGCGCTGGAGCGTACCGATGGCCCGAGTGCGCTGATTTTCTCGCGTCAGAACCTGCCGCACCAGGCCCGCAGCGCCGAGCAGCTGGCCAATGTTGCCAAGGGTGGTTACATCCTGCGTGACTGCACAGGTCAGCCCGACGCCATCCTGATCGCCACCGGCTCCGAAGTGGGTCTGGTGATGGATGCCGCCGAGATCCTGAGCAAGGAAGGCAAGCAGGTACGTGTGGTATCCATGCCCTCCACCGATCGTTTTGAAGCCCAGGACGCCGCCTACCGCGAGTCGGTTCTGCCGGCCCAGGTCAGCGCCCGTGTGGCGGTGGAAGCGGCTCAGGCGGACTACTGGTACAAGTACGTGGGCCTGAACGGCGCTATCGTCGGCATGCGCAGCTTCGGCGAATCGGCCCCGGCCGGTGAGCTGTTCAAGTACTTCGGCTTTACCGTCGAAAATGTCGTCGACACTGTAAAATCGATCCTTTAATGGTTCCAGGGCCGGCTTTTGCCGGCCTTGCCTTTGGCGTCGGATGTCGATGAAATATCGCGTTGCAATCAACGGTTACGGCCGAATCGGGCAGTGTGTACTGCGCGCCATCTATGAGTGCGGCTTTCGCCGTGACTTTGAGGTGGTGGCGCTGAACGAGCTGGCGGATATCGAGACGGTCAGTTACCTGACGCGCTACGACACCACCCATGGGCGTTTTCCGTTGCCGGTGTCCCATGATGGCAACGACCTGCTGATCGATGGCGACCGGATTCGGGTGCTTAATGAACCCGACCCGCGCAACCTGCCCTGGCGCGAGCTGCAGGTGGATCTGGTGCTGGAGTGTTCCGGTGCCTTCAAGGATCGCCACAGTGCCGAGCTGCATCTGGCCAAGGGCGCGGGCCGGCTGCTGTTTTCACAGCCGGCGACGGCCGAGGTGGATGCCACTATCGTTTACGGGCTGAATCAGCAGTTGCTGCGGGCGTCCCATAGGATAGTGTCGGCGGCCTCCTGTACCACCAACTGCGTGGTGCCGGTGCTGGATCTGCTGGACCGTGAGTTTGGCATTGTGAATGGCGTCACCACGACCATCCACTCGGCCATGAACGACCAGCCGGTGATCGATAGCTATCATCAGACGGATCTGCGCCTGACGCGCAGCGCGCTGCAGTCGATTATCCCGGTGGATACGGGGCTTGGGCGCGGTATCGACCGCCTGTTGCCCCACCTGGCGGGGCGCTTTGAGTGTCTGCATCTGCGGGTGCCGACCATCAACGTCTCGGCCATGGATCTGACCGTCAATGTGCGGCGTGAAACCTCGGTTGAAGAGGTCAATGCCCTGATGCGCGCCAGCGCCAATGGCGCGCTGCAGGGGTTGCTGGGGTACACCAACGAGGCCCATGCCTCGGTGGACTTCAACCGCGACCCGCGCTCCGGCGTGTTTGACGCCACCCAGACCCGGGTCAGTGGCGGCACCATGCTGAAGATGCTGTGCTGGTTCGACAACGAATGGGGTTTTGCCAATCGCATGATGGATGTCGCGCGCTACTGGCTTAATCGGCGGGACTAGGCATCGAAACGGTTTTACGGCTTTTAAATTTCACAAGCATAGGTAGGACACTCAATGAGCGTACTGAAAATGACGGAGCTTGATCTGGCCGGCAAAAGCGTCCTGATCAGGGAAGATCTCAATGTGCCGATCAAGGACGGCCTGGTCACTTCGGATGCGCGCATCCGTGCCGCCCTGCCGACGCTGGAGCTTGCGCTCAAGGCCGGTGCCAAAGTCATGGTGATGTCTCACCTGGGCCGCCCGACCGAAGGCGAGTATGACGAGCAGTACTCCCTGGCGCCGGTTGCGGCTCACCTGGGCAAGCTGCTGGGTCGCGAGATCCCGCTGATCAAGGACTGGACCGAGGGTGGTTTCAGTGTGGGCGAAGGCGAGCTGGTGCTGCTGGAAAACGTGCGCTTCAACGCCGGTGAGAAGAAAGACGATGAAGCCCTGTCACGCAAGATGGCTGCGCTGTGCGATGTCTACGTGATGGATGCCTTTGGTACCGCACACCGCGCCCAGGCGTCGACCCACGGTGTTGCCCGTTTTGCCACCCAGGCCTGCGCCGGGCCGTTGCTGGCCGGTGAGCTGGATGCACTGGGCAAGGCGCTGCTGAACCCTGCGCGTCCGCTGGCAGCCATCGTCGGCGGTTCCAAGGTTTCCACCAAGCTGGAAGTGCTGAATTCGCTGTCCGACAAGGTCGATCTGCTGATCGTCGGTGGCGGCATCGCCAATACCTTCCTGGCTGCTGCCGGCAAGCCGGTGGGCAAGTCCCTGTGCGAGCATGATCTGCTTCCGATCGCCAAGGCGCTGATGGAGCGGGTTTCCATTCCGCTGCCGGTGGATGTGGTGGTGGCGACCGAGTTCGCCGAAACCGCAACCGCAACGGTCAAGCTGGTGGACGATGTGGCTGCCGATGACATGATTCTGGACATAGGCCCGCAGTCTGCTGCGGCTCTGGCCGAATTGCTCAAGAACGCCGGCACCATTATCTGGAACGGCCCGGTTGGCGTGTTCGAATTCGACCAGTTCGGCGAGGGCACCAAAACCCTGTCGCTGGCAATTGCGGCCAGCGAAGGCTTCTCCATTGCCGGTGGTGGCGACACCCTAGCGGCGGTGGACAAGTACGGTATCGCCGACCAGGTGTCCTACATCTCTACCGGTGGCGGCGCTTTCCTCGAGTTTGTCGAAGGCAAGATACTGCCGGCCGTGGCGATGCTGGAGTCGCGCAGCTGAGCTAACGTTGAATTGAACGGGCTGATGCACTTGTGTGTCAGCGACTGACCCGGCACAGGCCGGGCATTGAACTGAATCCGGGTTGCCGCCACAGGCGGCAATCCTCTGAACTGAAATTAAGGGTGACCTAATGGCTCTCATCTCCATGCGTCAGCTGCTGGATCATGCCGCCGAAACCGGCTATGGCATTCCAGCCTTTAACGTCAACAACCTGGAACAGATGCGCGCCATCATGGAAGCGGCTGCCAAGACCGACTCTCCGGTGATAGTGCAGGCCTCTGCCGGTGCTCGCAAATATGCGGGTTCCAACTTTCTGCGTCACATGATTTTGGCCGCGATTGAAGAATTCCCGCACATCCCGGTGTGCATGCACCAGGACCATGGCACCTCGCCGGCCATCTGCCAGCGCTCCATCGCCATGGGTTTTTCATCCGTCATGATGGACGGCTCCCTGGGTGAAGATGGCAAGACGCCGACCAGCTACGAGTACAACGTTGATGTGACCCGTCGTACCGTCGAAATGGCGCACGCCTGCGGTGTCTCGGTGGAAGGCGAGCTCGGTTGCCTGGGTTCACTGGAAACCGGACAGGCCGGCGAAGAAGACGGTATCGGTGCCGAAGGCATCCTGACCCACGATCAAATGCTGACCGATCCGGATGAAGCGGCTGATTTTGTCAGCAAAACCAACGTTGATGCCCTGGCGATTGCCTGCGGTACCTCCCACGGCGCTTACAAGTTCAGCCGCCCACCCACCGGCGATATCCTGGACATCAACCGCATCAAGGCGATCCATCAGCGCATTCCGGGCACCCACCTGGTCATGCACGGATCTTCGTCTGTGCCCCAGGAGTGGCTGGCGGTGATCAACGAGTTCGGTGGCGAGATTCCGGAAACCTACGGTGTGCCGGTCGAGCAGATCGTTGAAGGCATCAAGCACGGCGTGCGCAAGGTCAATATCGATACCGACCTGCGTCTGGCCTCTACCGGTGCGGTACGTCGCTTCCTGGCGCAAAACCCGTCCGAGTTTGACCCGCGCAAATTCCTCAAGGCGACCATGACGGCCATGAGCGATATCTGCGAAGCCCGCTTCGAAGCTTTCGGCACCGCCGGCAATGCCAGCAAGCTGCGCGCTATTTCGCTCGAAGACATGGCCACGCGCTATGAGCGCGGCGAACTGAATGCCAAGGTGAACTGAGCCATTGGGTACTGAAAAAGGCGACCTTAGGGTCGCCTTTTTGCGTTATGGGCTTTTTGCGTGCCCGGGCAAACCGGGCTCAGGCAGCCCAGGTTTCCTGCTCCAGTGTGGCGGTTACGCCCTGATGCTGCAGTTGCTGCAGGGCGGTATCGACGGCGGTGACAAAGCCGACAGAGTGCTGTAGCTGCGGGCCGAAAATTTCCTCAAGGCCGAGAAGTCGACCACTGATCCCAACGGCTTCTGCCGTAGCGCTGAGTAGCTGATCGGCGAGCGGGTCTTCGACCTTGTAGTCAGCGCCGGGTTGCCGGGCGTTATGCAGATATAAGGCCCAGCCCGCCAGGATCAGGGCAAAGCGGTGTGCGGGTGCGCCTGCTTCGAGGCGTTCTTCCAGGGTGCCCAGAATAAACTTGGGAATCTTGCTGGAGCCATCCATGCACAGACGCGCCAGCTGGTCGCCGATGCGAGGGTTGGCGAAGCGCTCAACCAGGGTGTCCTTGTACTGCTCTAGGCTGATGCCTTCGATAGTGCCAAGCGTTGGGGTGACATCCAGGTCCATAAAGCGGCGGATAAAGCCGCTCAGGCGGGCATCCTGCATCACTTCGTGGCTGTATCTGTAGCCCATCAGGTAGCCCAGATAGCTCATGGCCGAGTGGCTGGCGTTGAGCAGGCGCATTTTCATCTGTTCATAGGGTGCTACATCGGCGGTAAACTGCACGCCAACCTGTTCCCAGGCCGGGCGGCCGTTGCAGAAATCATCTTCCATGACCCACTGCAGAAAGGGCTCGCAGACCACCGGCCAGGCATCCTCAATGGCGGCAAAGTTGCGCAGCAGCTCCTTGTGGGCGCTGGTGGTGATAGGCGTAATGCGATCGACCATGCTGTTAGGGAAGCTGGCATTTTCAGCGATCCAGCTGGCCAGAGCTTGATCGTGGCGTGCGGCAAAGCTCAACAGCGCGTGGCGCGCCTTGTCACCATTGTGGGGCAGGTTGTCGCAGGACATCAGGGTGAAGGCCGGCAGCCCCCGCTCGCGGCGTGTTGCCAGGGCGGCGCTAAGGTAGCCGAACACAGTGCGTGGTGACTGCGGGTTAGCCAGGTCATGCACAATATCAGCGTGGTCAAAATTGAATTCGCCGCTGTGATCATCCAGCAGATAGCCGCCCTCGGTAATGGTGAGGGAGACAATACGGGTCTGGGGCGAGGCCAGTTTTTCCAGCACGGCTGCGGGGCTGTCCGGTGCAAACAGGTAGTCGCTGATGGCGCCTATGACTTCGACGCGCGGGTACTCGGCTTGACCCAGCTCCATCAGGCTGTAGAGGTAATCCTGCTCGCGCAGCACCTGCGCCATGGCACTATCGCTCTCGCGCAGGCCTATGCCGCAGATACCCCAGTTCTGATCCTGCGTCAGACGCAGAAAACGCTCGGTATAGACGGCCTCATGGGCACGGTGAAAGCCGCCCACACCAATATGCACTATGCCATGGCCCAGGGCATGGCGTGGATAGGTGGGGTGCGCTATGTGTTCGCCCAGCTGAGCGATAGTGGCATTGTTGAGTTTCACAGGAATCACCAGGAATTTATCAGAGCGTCGCTGGCCGCGACAACAGGGACGGCGGGCAGAAGCGCAAAGGGTTGCGATAAAAAACCGCTGGGCCTGGCGAACCAGGCCCAGCGGGTGGCAGACGCCAAAACTTTTAAGGGTGTCGCTGACTCAGGCAGCCTGGGCTGGAGTGCGCGGGCGCGGGATGGTCTTGCCATCGGCATCGAACAGGTGCGCCTGGGACAGGTCCGGGATCAGGGCCGCGTGCTGGCCGTAGTCAGCGCTGAAATCCCCAGGCGCGCGCACGGTCATCATTTCGCCATTGCCCAGCTTGATGTAGCAGTAGGTATCGGCACCCAGGTGCTCGGTGACGTCCAGGCGTACCTTGAACGGGCTGGCATCGCTGGCGACCACGTCGATATGCTCGGGGCGGATGCCCATGGTGATGTCATCACCGACCTTGAGGCGGGCGCTCTGGTGCGGCAGCTGATACTCCGGGCCGCACTCCAGGGCTACCGTCAGGTCGCTGCTGCTGACCGCCTTGACGGTGCCTTTGAGGAAGGCCATTTTCGGCGTGCCGATGAAGCCCGCCACGAACTGGTTCACCGGGTGGTGGTAGAGTTCCAGCGGCGAGCCGACCTGCTCGACGCGCCCGGCGTTCAGGACCACCACCTTGTCGGCCAGGGTCATGGCTTCGACCTGGTCGTGGGTGACGTAGATCATGGTGGCGTTGAGTTCCTTGTGCAGCCGCGCCAGTTCCAGGCGCATCAGTACGCGCAGGGCGGCATCAAGGTTGGACAGCGGCTCGTCGAACAGGAACACCTTGGGGTTACGCACTATGGCGCGGCCTATGGCAACGCGCTGGCGCTGGCCACCGGACAGGGCCTTGGGCTTGCGTTCCAGCAAGGGGCCAAGCTCCAGTACCTTGGCGGCGTCGTCGACCTTGCGCTGGACTTCGGCCTTGTCGATGCCGGCCAGGTCCAGGGCGAAGGACATGTTCTTGCGCACCGTCATGTGCGGATAGAGGGCGTAGCTCTGGAATACCATGGCCAGGTCGCGCTTGGCCGGGGCCACGTCGGTGATGTCGCGCTCGTCCAGGTGGATGTGGCCGCTGGTGACTTCTTCCAGGCCGGCGATCAGGCGCAGCAGGGTCGACTTGCCACAGCCCGAGGGACCGACAAAGACGACGAATTCGTGATCCCTGATGTCCAGGTCGATGCCTTTGATGATGTGGATGTCGTCGAAGCTTTTTTTCAGGTTGCGAATCGTCAGATCAGACATGGGAAAATCCTCGTGTTTCTGGACGCCGCCGGGATCGTCACGGCGGCGTTGCTCAGCGTGTTGTTGTTATTTATTTCACGGCGCCAAAGGACAGACCGCGCACCAGCTGTTTCTGACTCAGCCAGCCGAAGATCAGAATAGGCGCACAGGCCAGCGTCGATACGGCGGACAGCTTGGCCCAGAAGAGCCCTTCGGGACTGGAGTAGGACGCCACCAGGGCCGTGAGCGGGGCGGCCGACGAGGCGGTGAGGTTGAGTGACCAGAAGGCTTCGTTCCAGCTCAGGATCAGGGACAGCAGTACCGTCGAGGCCAGGCCGCCCTTGCTGATCGGCAGCAGCACGCGGTAGATCTCCTGCAGCGCGGTGGCACCATCCAGGCGGGCCGCTTCGAGGATTTCCTTGGGGATTTCCTTGAAGTAGGTGTACACCATCCAGACCATGATCGGCAGGTTGATCAGGGTGTAGATGATTACCAGCCCGGTCTTGGTATCCAGCAGGCCCGCATCCTTGAACAGCAGATAGATGGGCACCAGCACGCCGACCGGCGGCAGCATCTTGGTGGACAGCATCCACAGCAGCGTCGACTTGGTGCGCTTGGTTTCAAAAAACGCCATTGAGTAGGCTGCAGGTACGGCCAGCAGCATGCCCAGCAGGGTCGAACCGAAGGACACGACCACCGAGTTCCAGGCGAAGTGGAAGTAGTCACTGCGCTGGTCGATTTCCAGGTAGTTCTCAAGCGTCGGCGTAAAGAACAGCTGTGGCGGCGTGGCGAAAGCATCGATCTCGGTCTTGAAGCTGGTCAGTATCATCCAGAAGATCGGGAAGAAGATGCACAGTGCCACCAGCCAGGCCAGCGCACCCAGCAGAACGGTCTGCAGCTGGCGACCTTGTTTTAATGTCAGCATCACGACCTCCTAAGCCTTGTCGGTAAGCGTGGCGTTTGCATGAGCGCCGATCATTCGCATGAGAATGGCCTGCACTGGGTGACGTCGTTTTAGAGTCATCATGGTCGTGTCCTCTTAGGCCTTGTCGGTTAAGTTCTTGCCAATCATTCTTATCAGAATGAAGGCAGCAACATTGGCGAGCAGTACCGCCACCAGACCACCGGCCGAGGCCAGGCCGACGTCGAACTGCAGCAGTGCCTGGCTATATATGAGGTAGGCCAGGTTGGTGGTCTCGTAGCCCGGGCCACCGCCGGTGGTGGTAAAGATCTCGGCAAAGATCGACAGCAGGAAGATGGTCTCGATCATCACCACCACGGCAATCGGGCGCGCCAGGTGCGGCAGGGTGATGTGCCAGAAGATGGAGACGGGGCCGGCGCCATCCAGGCGAGCCGCATCCTTCTGTTCCTGGTCCAGTGACTGCATGGCGGTCATCAGCAGCAGCACGGCGAAGGGCACCCACTGCCAGGACACGATCATGATGATGGCTTCCATCGGATAGGTGGAAAACCAGTCAATGGGCTGGGCGCCAAAAAAGCGCCACACGGCCGCAAAGACCCCGGACACCGGGTGCAGCAGCAGGTTCTTCCACACCAGCGCACTCACGGTGGGCATGATGAAGAAGGGTGAAATCAGCAGCACGCGCACGATGCCGCGGCCCCAGAAGGGGGTGTCCACCAGCACCGCAATCAGGACCCCGACGACGACACTGATAATCAGTACCGAACACACCAGCAGCAGGGTGTTCGTCATGCCGGCGCTAAAGCCTTCGTCGGTCAGAAAGAAGGTAAAGTTTTCCAGGCCGACAAAGTCGTTATCGCCCGGGTACAGCAGGTTGTAGCGAATCAGGGAAAAATACAGGGTCATGGCCAGCGGAACCGCCATCCAGACCAGCAGCACCAGCACCGACGGTGACACCATGGCCAGGCTGAGACGGCTCTGTCGGCGTTTTTCCGCCTTGACGGTTAGCGACGCCGAGGCGTCAGCCGTCCCCTCGGCTTGCAGACTTGAGATGCTCATGGGAAGTGCTCATTTTGTAGTTATTCGGAGGATCGACAGGGCAGGCGGGCACCGACCGGTGCCTGCCTGCGGGGTCCTGCGCCTTAAGGCTTAAAGCTTAAAGCTTAAGGCTTAACCATTTACTGGTAGTAGCGGGCGCGCTTCATCTCGCGCTCAGTGACAGACTGCGAGCTGGTCAGGGCTTCTTCGACCGTCATGCTGCCCGCCAGGGCACCGGATACCAGCTTGCCGACCTGGGTGGCAATGGACTGGAACTCAGGAATGGCCGCGAACTGAATGCCGGTATAAGGCGTAGGCTTGACCGTCGAGTCATCCGGGTTGGCACGGTCCATGGACTCCAGGGTTCTGGCCGCAAAAGGCGCGGCGGCCATGTACTCGGCATTGGCATAGGTCGATGCCCGGCTGCCCGGCGGCATGGCGGCAATACCAAACTTCTCGGCCACCAGCTGGCTGTACTCCTTGGACGTTGCCCAGGTCACGAAGGCCGTGGCGGCGTCCTTGGCATCGGAGCTGGCGGGAATGCCCAGACCCCAGGACCAGAGCCAGCCGGCCCCCTTGGTCGTCACCTGCTGCGGCGCCAGGGCAAAACCGACGCTGTCGGTTACATTGCTCTGGGCGGCATCGGTCACGAAGGAGCCTGCCACAGTGGCATCAACCCAGATGGCGCACTTGCCGGAGTTGAACAGCGCCAGGTTCTCGTTAAAGCCGTTGGAGGACGCGCCTGGAGGACCGTAGTTGCCCAGCAGGTCGACATAGAAGCTGACGGTGTTTTTCCACTCTGCGCCGTCGAACTCAGGCTTCCACTGCTCATCGAACCAGCGTGCGCCAAAGGCATTGGACATGGTGCTGACCAGCGCCATGTTCTCGCCCCAGCCCGCCTTGCCACGCAGACAGATACCGTACTGCTCCTGCTCGGGCTTGTGCAGCGCCTTGGCAAAGTCCCGCACCTGATCCCAGCTCGGCTGTTCCGGCATAGCGAGGCCCGCGGCTTCAAACAGGTCGGTGCGGTAATAGGTCATGGAGCTTTCGGAATAAAACGGCAGGGCATAGAGGGTGCCCTCGGACGACAGACCGTTACGAACGGACGGGAATATATCCGCCACATCGTAGTCTGCCGGCAGATTATCCATCGGCGCCAGCCAGCCTTTCTTGCCCCAGATCGGCGTTTCGTACATGCCGATGGTCATGACATCAAACTGACCGCCGCCGGTGGCGATATCGGTGGTCAGGCGCTGACGCAGCACGTTCTCTTCCAGCACCACCCACTCCAGCGTGATATCCGGATGGGTTGCTTCGAAGGCGCTGGACAGCTCCTGCATGCGAATCATGTCACCGTTGTTGACGGTGCCGATGGTCACAGTGGCGGCATTGACGCCCAGGGATGCCAGGGCAATGGAGGATGCAAGCAGGGTGGAGGTAATCGGTGAATTCTTCACGTTACGAGCCTCTTTTATCATTATGGTGTCGGTCGATGTCTCGCTAATTCTGTTCCAGGGGCTGTGGCTCACTGCAGAGTCGGCCAGGTCACACAGTCATCAGGACATGCCCATTACACTGCGAATGGGGGTGTCTGCACAAATACCCTGTCGAGTCGGATATGTACTTTTTTGCCATCTGTCATGATTGGAAAATGGCGAATATGCCGGTTTTACTGGGCTGCAGGTTGGTTTTGGGTGGTGGTTATGCTGATCTCATCATAAAAGTACTTAATCTGGGGCGAAAACAAGGTTGGCGGTGACGCTAGAGGGATTCGGTTCAGTGACGGAATCCCTCGAGGCCACAGGAGAGATGGGGCTTAAATGAGGTTGAGACGCACGCAGCTGTAGCTTTTAGCCGAAACAGATCTGGACCTTGACGTCGCCGGGCTCGGCCCGGGCAGCTCGTTCGAAAGCTTCAATACCTTTTTCGAACGGCATTACACAGGACACCATGGGTTTGATATTCAGTTTCCCCGAACCCAGCAGCGCCAGCGCCCGGGGAAACTGGTTGGCATAGCGGAATACGGATTCGAGCCGCAGCTCTTTCGCCTGCATGGCGACTATGTCCATGGCCACGGGGGCAGGCGGCATGCCAACCAGCACGACACAGCCACCGGGGCACGCCAGCTCAAACAGCTTTGCATAGGCCTTGGGGCTGCCGGAGGCCTCAAACACCAGCTGGGCACCCCAATTGTCTGTCAGCTGCGCCACCCGTTCGCACAGGTTTTCGCGGCTGATATTCACCGCCGTGATGCCATCGTAGGCCGCGGCTATATCGAGCTTTTCCTGCACCAGATCGGCAATGATCACGCGGCTGCAGCCGCCGGCCAGCACGGCGAGGGCGGTGAGTATGCCGATGGTGCCAGCGCCAATGACCACAGCGATATCGCCGGGCCTGATTCGGGCTTTTTCGGCGGCCTGCATGCCTGTGGCCAAGGGCTCAATCAGCGCACCTTCGGCGAAGCTGACGTTGTCTGGCAGCTTGAAAGTGAAGTTGGCCGGATGCACGACTTCCGGCATCAGGCAGCCGTGAACCGGCGGCGTGGCCCAGAAACTGACTGCTGGATCCAGGTTGTACTTGCCCTCAAGGGTGGCGCGAGACCTGAGGTCCGGAATGCCGGGCTCCATGCAGACCCGGTCTCCCGGCTGCAGGTGGGTGACCTTGTCGCCAACGGCGATGACCATGCCGGCGGCTTCGTGGCCCAGCACCATGGGTTCGCGCACCACAAAGGGCCCTATGCTGCCGTGCTTGTAATAATGCACATCGCTGCCACAGACGCCGACGTTGCGTACGGCAATCCTGACGTCGTCCGGGCCCATAGCCTGGTCGATGGCGATATCTCGAATGGACAGTTGTCCTGCCTGTTCCAAAATCAGTGCTTGCATGGAGCCCCCAGTGTTGTTCGGCGCAGTGCCGCTTATCCGGACATCCGGTTTGATAACCCCATTAGATGTTTTTTCGCCGTGGACTAAAAATACGCTGCGGCCGGGGGGCTGTACTTTTTTGTCGGAGGGGCTTGCCGCCGTGATCAGAGGACCCGCTGAGAAACCGTTTTCCTGTATTCGCTGGGGGTCATGTCCTTGAGTTCGAGAAAGCGGCGATTGAAGTTGGCGATGTTGTTATAGCCGACTTCGAAGCAGATCGCGGTGATGGGGTTGTCACTATAGGCCAGTAATTCCGAGGCCCTGTTGATGCGCAGCATATTGATGAAATCCACAAACTTGTGGCCTGACGCACGCTTGAAGCGTTTTGAAAACTGGGTCTGGCTCATGTCCATATGGAGCGCAACCTCGTCCAGCGGCAGTTCGCGCTCGTAGTGTTGCAGGATGTAATCGACGGCGCTGTTCAACCAGTCGAGATGCTTGCCGTCGGTCAGAGGCCGGTGCCAGGCGCTGGACAGGGTGTGACAGTGTTCGCAACTGGCCAGCAGCTCGAGCAGCGTCAGAAAGCAGACCAGGCGCTGCAGCCCCCGCGCCTGTGCGATGGCGTCAAACAATGCGGTAGCCTGCGCGATCGTATGCGGATGGGTGAATTCCAGCCCCCGTTTTGCCCGCTCAAGCAGTGGCGTGAAAGCGCGCATTTCCGGAAATATGGCCTGTGCATCGTGCAGCAGGGCGGCGGGGAAGTGAATCACCTGGTCGCGCAGGGGCACCCGTTCGTCTTCCGCCAGGTTGCTGATCCAGTTGTGCGGCAGGTCGGGGGCCACCAGTACCAGGTTGCCGGGCCTAAAGTTGCCGATGTAGTCGCCGACAAAGATTCTGCCCGAGGTCGCACGCACCAGGTGCACTTCAAATTCCCGGTGATGATGCCAGCGAATCAGCGCGCTGGGGACGCCGTGCTGAATGTAATGAATGGATTCACAGGCGGGCTGGTCGACCCATTCATAGTCTGGCTGGCGCTGCGGGTCTGTATGCATGGGCGGGTTCCTGAACAGGGTTGCCACTCTGCCCGTGGTCCGGGGGCGATTAAGCGCTGCACGGGCGACAGGGGCAGCCGAATCAGCATTGGATGTCACCCTGCGCCTGTCTGGCAAATACTCGGTGACGGTCCCTCTGTACTATTTTGCCGCCTCTTCTAGCGCAGGCTTGGGCTCAGCCACGGTAGAGCAGGTCGGCCGAGGTGCGGCGGTATTCAGACGGGGTCATGCCCTTGACGGCATGGAAGCGGCGGTTGAAATTGGCGATATTGTTGAAGCCGGCGGAAAAACAGATATCGGTGATGGGCTCGTCGGTATGGGCCAGGCGCTCGCAGGCGCGATTGATACGCAAGCCGTTGACGAAGTCGATAAAGCGCCGCCCGGTAGCTTTCTTGAAAAACTTGGAGAAGTAGCTTGGGCCCATGTCCAGCCGACTGGCCACATCCTCCAGCGCCAGATCTTGATCGTAATGATCAACAATGTACTGCACCGCCTCGTTGACCTTCTCAAGGGTTTTCTTGTCGGCGATGGGAATGTAGTTGGTGGACGACAGCACCCGGTATTCCGAGGTCGAGGCGAGCAGGTCGAGCAGGGTCCAGAAACGGGTCAGGCGGCGAAAGCCACGGGCACCGGCCAGATCCTCAAACAGGGCATCGGCCTGGTGAATCATCTTGGGATCAAGGAATTCAATGCCGTACTGGGCGCGCTCCCAGAAGGGCGCCAAGGACTGCATTTCCGGGAAGGTACTGCTGCAGGTTTCGACCAGATCATGGGAGAAGTTGATGACCCGGTCTCTTAAATCTACCGACTCGCCGTCGGGCAGCTGGCTGATCCAGTTATGGGGCAGGTTGGGCCCCACCAGAATCAGCTGGTTGGCGTTGAAGTTGCCGATATAGTCGCCCACGAAGACCTTGCCGCTGGTGGCCTTGATCAGGTGCAGCTCGTATTCCGAGTGATAGTGCCAGCGCACCAGCTCGCAGGGATAGCCGTGCTGCAGGTAACGGATGGATTCGTCTCCCTGCTGGTCAACCCGTTCAAATTCTGGCTGAAGGCGTGCTTTGTCGGTCATGTTGGCGTGTCGTCACTGATCCTGAGGTTCTGCCGCTGTGTTTCTCGGTACGACTATTACAAGAATAGCCGCTGCCGCGGTGGGACAGCGGTTTATTCTGGCCTGAAGTGCAGCCCGGTGTCACCGAATATCATCCATTGTCGGGCAGGAACGGATTACCTATGCTGAGAGAATACGGCAGGTATCAGGCAGGCAGCGCCCGGGAGGCGACGGTGTATATTGGGGGCTTGGGCGGGCAGTGGCTGTCGGCAATTGTGCTCTGGAGTTGCCTGGTCGGCAGCGCCGCAGCGGAGGTCTGGGTGCAGGTGGATACCAAAGCCCAGACGCTGCAGGTGCTGGATGATGAGCGGGTGCTGGATCGCTTTGACCGCGTCGCCCTGGGCGTGGCTGGCGCAGGTCTGAAACAGAGGCGCGGCGATGACAAGACACCGCTGGGCAGTTTTCGGGTGGGCTGGTTTAACAGTCAGAGCCGTTTCGGGCTCTTTATCGGTCTGGATTACCCCAACCGTGACTATGCAGAGGGGGCGCTGCAGGATGGGCGCATCGACAGTCAGACCCACGCCCGCATTATCGCTGCGCTGGATGCCGGGCGCACACCCCCGCAGGATACGCCTCTGGGCGGGCAGATCGGCATCCACGGGCTGGGAGCCGGCAACCCCGATGTCCACGGGCTGTTCAACTGGACTAACGGCTGCGTCGCCCTGACCGATGCCGAGATGCGTCGCTTGGTCAAATGGGTTGCAGCGGGCACCCGGGTGGAAATCCGCTAGTGTACGAACCTGTGGATAACTGCTTGCGGTGCACTGGTCTATGCTGAGCGTACAACCCCTTCGGTTGCTACCCTTCCCAGTGATTCAGGAGTGTCTTAAATGAGGACCCGTGATCTATTGAAAATATCTGCTCTTGTCGCCTTTGCTGCACTGTCTTTTGGCTGTGCCAGTTCCGGTGACATGCGTAGCATGAAACAGATGCATGAGCAGGAAATGCAGCGTACACAGTCGACCGCAGACAGCGCCAAGGCGACAGCCGATGACGCTTTGCGGGTGGCCAATGAAGCCAGGGCCATGGCCGCCGAAGCCAATGCCCGCAGTATGGCGACCGAGGAAAAAATCAACCGCATGTTCCAGAAGTCCATGATGAAATAGCACCGGCGAAGGCCACAGCGAAGCCGCTACAGCACGGGGAAGGCGCGAAAACGCCTTCCCCGTATATGTTCAGGACGAACGGCTGGCGATTGCTTCAGAGTACCTTTGGTGCGCCGGCTTTAATTGCTGATACGCAGCGGAATGCCGTCGGACTGCTGCAGCGCCAGCTGCACGGCGGAGGGAATTATTTCAGCACGTAGCTGTTCGGCGGAGGCGGCAATGTTCAGCAGGCTTATAGCCTGCTGGTTGGTATCGGTGTCGGCCAGCTCGCTCATCGCCGGATGGGCCTCGACATAGAGACCATCAAAGTGACGACCGATCTTGACTGGCTGGTTGATGATGTACACCGGTGTTCCCACCGGCACCAGCTCGTAGAGTCGTTCGATATCTTCCGGATAGAGGCGCACGCAGCCGTGGGTCACCTGCATGCCGATACCGTATTCCTTGTTGGTACCGTGAATCAGATAACCGGGAATGCCTAAGCGCAGCGCAAAGCGGCCCAGCGGGTTGTCGGGACCACCGGGAACCACATCGGGCAGGATATCGCCGTTGGCGGCGTGTTCAGCCTTGATGGAGGCGGGGGGATACCAGGGCGGATCAGCCTGTTTCTGAATCACGCTGGTTTTCCCCAGCGGGGTTTTCCAGTCCATGCGCCCGACGCTGACGGGGTGAGTGATCACCACCGGCGTCTCGCCCTGGGCAGGTTTGGGATAATAGTACAGGCGCATTTCCGGCACATTGAGCACTATGCCGTCCCGCGGTGCGTCGGGCAGTATCAGCAGATTGGGCAGGATTACGTCGGTGCCTGGTCCCGGTAGCCAGCGGTCTACGCCTGGGTTGGCCCGCACGATTTCCTCGTAACCGAGATTGAAGGCACGGGCGATATCCAGCAGGGTATCGGCCTGACGGGCACGGGTGATGCGTACCTCGCCGACGACGTCCTGATCGGGCGGAGGCAGTACAAAGGTCTCGGCGCTGGTGAAGGTGCTGCCGAGCACGCCGCTGAGCAGAACCAGCATGGCTCGCAGCACAGTGTGGCAAGCGTGGCCTGCTGGGGAATGAGTCATGGGTGAATCCGCAGTTCGCAACCGGTGGTGGCTTCAAGTATATGCCCTTGCACCCCGTGAAGCACAGGGTGCAAGGCTGCGGCGGGGCTAAAGGCGGCTGACTGCGATCATCTCGCCGCTGGCGGGCGGCGTGGCGCACTCCCGGAATATGCGTGCCGTACAGTGGTCGCAAACCTCCTGCTTCAGGGCCGCGACGGACTCAGCCAGGGCCGCTTCGGGGGAGTCGTAGAACAGTTCCTCGCCGATTCGTTCGAGATAGCCATTGGCGCGCAGTTCATCGATGACTGTCCCCTTGAGGGAACTGAACATCAGCTGGCCACCACGCCGCTGCAGGCGCCGGGCTTCCTGAATCAGCATCTCGGCGCCAGCGACATCGATGAAGTTGATGCCCTTGCCGATGATCAGCACCCGGTTGGTATCGCCCGTATTGCTCAGGGTCCGGATACGCTGCTGTATATGGTCGATGGCACCGAAAAACAGCGAACCGTCGATACGGATGATCTTCAGCTGCGGACACTGCTGCAGTGAAAAGCGCTGGGTGTTCTTGATCTGGCGACGGGGATGGTCGGGAATGGGGGCTACTTCCATCACCGTGGGGCGAGAGGTGCGGCGCAGATAGATTGCCAGCGACAGGAAAACACCGATGTAGATGGCGAACTCCAGCTCGACAAAGAGCGTGGCCAGGAAAGTGACGACCAGCACCAGGGCTTCATTGCGGCTGGATTTTATGATCTGGCTGATATGGTGAAAATCGATCAGGTTCCAGGCGATCAGCAGTATGGCGCCGGCCATGGCGGGCAGCGGCAGATAGGCGGTCAGCCCCGGTACCAGCAGGATAATGGCCGCCAGGATGACCGCCGCGAAGATGGCCGCCATGGGGGTTTTGGCGCCGGCGTCGTAGTTGGCACCGGAGCGGGTGAAGGAGCCGGAGCCGGCGTAGCAGGAGAAGAAACTGCCGACGATATTCGACAGGCCCTGGCCGATAAATTCCTGGTTGCCGTCGATCTGCTGCTGCGAGCGGATACCGATGGCGCGGGCAATGGATACCGCCTCGATCAGCCCCAGCAAGGCCACGGCAAAGGCACCGGACGTCAGCGACTGCAGGGTTGACGCCGACAGGTCGGGCAGCGACAGCGGTGGCAGGGTGCCGGGCAGGGCACCCACCAACGCCACGCCCTGGTCGGCGCCATTGAGCAGCAGGCAGGCGATGCTGCCCACGGCCATGCCGATCAGCAGGTGGGGCCAGCGGCGGTTAAATTTGCGCACCAGTAGCGCCGACACCAACGTCAGCAGGCCGATGGCAAGAGAGGTCAGGTTGGTGTCGCCCAGCTGTGTACCCAGTTGCGACAGGCCCTCGACAAAGGACAGCCCGCTGGGCACGGCTATACCCAGCAGGTGCTTGAGCTGGCTGGCGCCGATGAGGATGGCGGCACCGGCGGTAAAGCTGATCACCACCGTATGGGATATGAAGTTGACCAGGCTGCCCAGGCGCAGCAGCCCCAGGGCCAGCTGCATCAGGCCGGCCAGCAGTGTAATCGTCAGTACGGCGCCGATGTATTGCGCTGGGTCCAGATCACCCAGGCCGCTGGCGACACTCATGACGACGATGGAAATGGCGGCGGTGGGGCCGGAAATCAGGTGTGAGGACGAGCCGAACAGTGCCGCGATAATCGGCGTGATGATGGCGGTATAGAGGCCGAACTCCGGTGGCAGGCCGGCGATAAAGGCATAGGCTACCCCCTGGGGCAGCACGATAACGGCACCGGTGATACCCGCGATAAGGTCAGCGGTCAGGGTGCTCTTGTTGAGGTTGCGTCCCCAGCTCAGGAAGGGGAAATTGAACGACAGCCAGGGCTTCATGATATATCCGTGAAAGGTCTCGAATCGGCAGGGTAGAGGCTTTTTAATGTCCTGAAAAACGAAAAATACTGGAAGTAACGGCCAATAAAATCGAACATGGGTTGAATAGCTGCCAAGGAAAGTGCCCATGGATACCCTGTTGCTGAAAACCTTTCTGGAAGTCAGCCGCACCCGCAACTTTGGGCGGGCGTCGGAAAACCTCTGTGTTTCGGCCTCCACCGTCAGTGCCCGTATTCGACAGCTGGAAGATCACCTGGGGCTGTCTCTCTTTACCCGCCAGCACCATCGGATAGGCCTCACCCCGGCAGGCGAGCGCATGGAGCGCCATGCCCGTTTTATTCTCGGTGCCTGGGAGCGGGCCTTTGAAGACACGGCCCTGAGCGAGCGGCACAAGCGACGGCTGGTGGTGGCCGGTGTGGCCAGTCTATGGGACATCTTTCTGCAGGACTGGCTCAGCGGGATCTACCGGGATTTCCCGACCCTCGGGCTGCGGGCCGAGGAAAGCACGCCGTTGCGGGTGGTGGAAAAGCTGGAGCAGGGCATGATCGATGTCGGCTTTATGTACGAGCCACCGCGCATTCAGAACGTGGCAGTGCAGGAGGTCGCCAGCGTGAGCCTGTCACTGGTGTCCAGCCGGGAAGGGCTATCGGTGGACGCGGCCATTGGCGAGGGTTATGTCCGGGTGGAGTGGGGTACGACCTTTGCGAGCCTGCACGAAAGCCATTTCCCGCAACGCCTGCTGGCCCGGGGCCGGGTTAATAGTGGCCGACTGGCGCTCAATCTGATTCTGCAATGCGGTGGGGCGGCCTACCTGCCGCAGGATATTGTCAAACCACTGCTGGATGAGCAGCGGCTGTTCATCGTGGATGAGGCGCCGCCCATTGAAATGAAGGCCTATGCCGCCTATGGCCTGCACGGTGAACATCACAAGCTGGTGGCGGATTTGCTCAAGCGACTATCCTGAAGGAGGGGGTCCCGGAGGCAGGGCGCAGGAATTCCCCCTAGATATAACCGCGCTCCCCGGGCCCCGTTGTCGGCGCTGTACAGTGCAGCGCCGATACCGATGATAATCCAGTGCCATTGGATGCCATCTGATGAGCGCTCGGCTGGAGAAAATCATGTCGGATCAGGACGTATTTCAGGATGCCCTGACGCGCATAAGCGCGCTGGGCGAAGATGCCGGAATTATGCCGGATGTGGTGGAGTCTCTGTTGCACCCCGTTGCGACCCTGGAGACGACTTTACCGGTTCGTATGGACGACGGCTCGATGCGTTACTTCCGTGGTTTGCGCTGCCACTATAATGATGTACTGGGTCCGACTAAGGGGGGTATCCGTTATCACCCACAGGTGACTCGGGCGGAGGTGCAGGCACTTGCCCTGTGGATGACAGTCAAGTGTGCCGTGCTGGGTCTGCCTTTCGGGGGGGCCAAGGGCGGAGTCGTGGTACAGCCCAAAGAACTATCGCCGATGGAACTTGAGCGACTATCCCGGGCCTATATGCGCTCCATGGCCGATTTTATCGGACCCGATACCGACATCCCGGCACCCGACATTTACACTAACTCAATGGTGATGGGCTGGATGGCGGATGAATATGAAGCCATCAAGCGTGTCCGCGCGCCCGCCGTCATTACCGGTAAGCCCATACCCCTGGGGGGTAGCCAGGGGCGGGAAGAGGCGACAGGCCGGGGCGCTTATCTGTGCATTCGGGAACTGGCGGCCAGGCACGACTGGCAGCCCGGCAAGACGCGCGTGGCGATACAGGGATTCGGTAACGCGGCCTATCACGTTGCGCGCCTGCTGCAAAATGATGGCTACAACATCGTTGCCATCAGCGATTCAAAAGGCGGCATCTATTCAACAAAGGGCTTCAACATTGAAAGCCTCTGGGAAGAGAAGCAAAGCAGCAAAAAAGTCCGGGCTGTGTACTGTGAACAGTCAGTGTGCCAGCTGGTGGAACATGAGGAAATCAGCAATGACGAGCTTCTGGCGCTGGATGTCGATCTGTTGATTCCCGCCGCGCTGGAGGGCGTGATTGGTCGGCATAACTGCGACAGCATTCAAGCCAAAACCATTGTTGAGGTTGCTAATGGCCCGATTCGGTCTGAAGTCGAAGCCGGGCTGGAAGAGCGCGGTTTGACCATCGTGCCCGATGTGCTGGTCAACGCCGGTGGTGTCACCGTTAGCTATTTCGAGTGGGTTCAGAATCGTTCTGGTTATCCCTGGAGCCTTGAAAAGGTGCGGGAAGAGCTTGAAACGCTGATGACTGCAGCCTTCAATGAAACCATGCATATCGCTGAAACGGAACAGCGAAGCTTGCGAAATGCCGCCTATGTACTGGCCTTGCGCCGCATCGGTGAGGCGGTCAAGGCCCATGGCACCAAGGAGTACTTTCAAAATGGAGGTATGACTGAACATTAAACCTTGAGTACAGCTGCAGCGTCTGTGCCTCAAGTATGCTCGCCCGCGTTGGTTCAGGTCTCGTGCACTGCCGAGATCCAACGGTCGGTGTCGACGGCCAGGTAGCCGGTGATTTCCAGCTCCCGGTCCTCCATTACATCCCGCTCCGGGTGCGCCTGCTGCCAGGCGGCAATGACCTGATCGCGGTGCCGCAGCAGGGCTGCGATCTGTGGCCGATGCAGCCGCATAAACTGAGTAAGCCACTGATTCACTGCAAGATTGGGGCGGGCGTGATACACCGCAAAGGCATCCAGCAGGCGGATACTGTCCTCGGCGCTGTACCAGGTCTGATCGGTGACCCAGCGGTTGGTGGCAAAGAGTCCCACCGGCAGTCCCCAGCTGTCCATGGAGATGCAGATCAGGTGGGCCAGCTCGTCATCGCCTTCGGGCCAGGGCTCGGTGCGGGCAAAACCTGGCGCCGGTTGTATATCCGCCGGCATGACCGGACGGCGAACAAAGGTGTGAAAGTGGCCATGTTCACCGTCTTCCCGGTGGGCATGGTAGTAGTACTGGCAGTGGCTCTGGTCGTCAAACACATCCCCCTCGGGGAAATGGTTCATTTCGTAGAAGGTACCCTGGCCTTTCAGAATCTCGGCCACCACATTGGTGCCGCCGCGGCTAAGCGCCTTCAGCGCCTGTTGCTGCTGGCCGGCGGCGAGCAGCAGGGCGGCACGCTCGCTGGCGTCAAGTGTTGCAGCCAGTGTGGGAGGCTGCAGTGCAACCTCAGACATTGCGGACCAATCGGATGACATCGAAACTTCCTGTACAGCCGGTTAAATGACAAAGATTAGCAGGCCAGGCAGCTAAAAACGCGGCCTGACCCAGGGGCTTACATCTGCGCCTTGGCTGCGCAGGGATTCTTGGCGGCGCAGGGGTTTTTAGCCGCGCAAGGGTTCTTTACGGCACAGGGGTTCTTTGCCGCACAGGGGTTAGCCGCGCAGGGATTGCGGGTCGAACAGGGATTGGCCGCACAAGGGTTAGCCGCGCACGGGTTTTTCGCCGCACAGGGGTTGGCGGCTGCCGGTGTAAAGCCCTTCTGCACCGCGGAGGTGTAAGCCACCAGGGCGGCCAGTTCCTCACCATCCCAGGCCAGGGGCTTGGCGGCCATGGGTTGCAGCATGCACAGCTGGATCATCTCGTCGAGCTGGATCGTCTTCATGCCATAGAGGTTGTCCGCCATGGCGACCCGGTGCGGGAAGGCGTCGGCGAAGCTCGCCTGAAAGGCGGCATTGCCGTTGTGGCAGGTGCCGCAGGACATGCCATTCGTGCTCAGGCTGGTGTCTTGGTAAAGCTCGGCGCCACGCTCAATCAGGGCGACCTGATCCCCCTGGTAGGGGCGGTAATCGGCCGGTCGCTGTATCTGTTTTGCCGCGCAGGGATTCTTCGCCGCTGCAGGATTCGCGCTGCAGGGGTTGGCTGCACAGGGGTTCGACGCGCAGGGGTTTTTGACTGCACAGGGGTTGGCAGCACAGGGATTCTTCAGGGCGCAGGGGTTTTTCGCCGCACAGGGATTGCTCTGTGCCTTTACGGCGCAGGGGTTGGCGGAACAGCCGTTTTGAGACGCCTGGGTCAGGGGCGCTGTGGTCAACAGCACCGCCAGCAGGCCCGAAGAAATATACGCCACGGGCCTGTGCTGACGCGCAATGGCTGCGCTCAGCGCGCGCATAGGGAAGTTTGTTTTCATTATTATCTCCTCGGGCTCTGGGTTGCTGCGCTTACTTGGTGGCGCAGGGGTTCTTGGCAGCGCAGGGGTTGGCTGCGCACGGATTTTTCACTGCACAGGGGTTGGCGGCGCAGGGATTCGCGGCAGCACAGGGGTTAGCGGCTGCACAGGGGTTAGCTGCACAGGGGTTGGCAGCACAGGGCTTTTTCAGTGCGCAGGGGTTTTTCGCGGCACAGGGATTGGTCTGGCTCTTGGCGGCGCAGGGATTGGCGGCGCAGGATGCCTGGGCGACAGGGGCTGTACTCAGCACGGCAGCCAGCAGTGCAGAGGACAGGTAAACCATGGTTTTTTTCTGCGGTGTAACGGCCTGGGCCAGAGCACGAACACGGAATGAGTTTTTCATTATTTTCTCCTGTACCCGTTTGTTGCTCTGCACGCTGTGGCTATTGGGAAACAGCACACAGTGAGCAGGCAGCCTTTACGGGTGCGAATGTGACTGAGGGGATGGCGGCGCCCCAGCGGCGGGCCAAGTTGTTCGCATGGGGTAAAAATACCCTTCGCTGCGAAGCTGGAATTCACCTTAGTCTTTGAAACTGAATTGCATCTGAAAGTGATAAAAAAGTTCCGTTGCTCAGTTAGAAAGGCCCGGGGGCGGCCGGGTTTGGCACCGGCGGCGCACTGGTGGCCCTGGCCGCATGAGCGATTCTGCGGCGGGCCTTCTATAGTTAGGGCGTCGCTCTCCTGCAAGAGTACAGCCCATGTTCGCGACCTCTTTGACATCTCAGGATACCTGGACGCTGCTGTTCTACACTCTGGCCGTCCTTTTGCTGACGGCTACGATGCTAGCGGTCTCGCATTTTCTGGGGCCGCGCCATCATGACCGGGCGACGGATGAGCCTTTCGAGTCGGGTATCGTTTCGGCAGGCTCAGCGCGCTTGCGCCTGTCGATCAACTATTTTGTGGTCGCGATCCTGTTCGTGATCTTCGATCTGGAAGTGATCTTTCTGTATGCCTGGGCCGTTGCCTTCGATGCGGTGGGGCTGGCCGGTTTTGTCGAGGCGCTGATTTTCATGCTGATACTGCTGGCTGCGCTGCTGTATCTCTGGCGCGAAGGCGCACTGGACTGGGGGCCGCATCAGCACAGTCTGAAGGACGAGGAGCGCCACCCATGAGCTGGCATCTGACAAAGGCCGATACCATTGCCACGGACCGCGATGGCGCTTACGAGGACATGGTTCGCCAGAGCGTGCTGACGGCCAAGCTGGAACAGCTGTTGTCCTGGGGGCGCAAGCACTCGGTATGGCCGTTTAACTTCGGTTTGTCGTGCTGTTACGTGGAAATGGCGACGGCCTTCACGCCACGTCACGACATCGCTCGCTTCGGCTCCGAGGTGATTAGGGCCACGCCGCGCCAGGCCGACCTGATGGTGATCTCCGGCACGGTGTTTCTGAAAATGGCGCCGGTGATACAGCGGTTGTACGAGCAAATGCTGGAACCCCGCTGGGTTATATCGATGGGGTCCTGCGCCAACTCCGGCGGCATGTACGATATCTACAGTGTGGTGCAGGGTGTCGACCGTTTCCTGCCGGTGGATGTCTATGTGCCGGGCTGCCCGCCGCGTCCCGAAGCCCTGCTGCAGGGGCTGATGCTGCTGCAGGAGTCGATCGGCCAGGAGCGGCGTCCGTTGAGCTGGGTCGTCGAGGGACACAAGGTTTACCGGGCCCCGCAGGACAGCCAGCGCGACCGCCTGAGAGAACAGCGTCGGCAAGCGACGACCCTGCGGTCACCGGACAGCGTGTGATGGATCAAGCCCATGCCCTCTCAGCCTGAAGATGACAGCCTGGCCCTGAACGGGGTAGACCGTTCACCCCTGCAGCCGGCGCTGCAATCCCGCTTCAAAGAGGGCGCCCTGTGCGCGCAATCCACCGTTGACGGTATCGAGACCCTCTGGGTCGAGCGCGACCAGCTCAGGCCGCTACTGCAGCATCTGCAGCAGGGCCAGGGGTTCGAGATGCTGTTCGATCTCACGGCCATCGACGAACGCCAGCGTGAGCATCGCGACGGCCAGCCGCCGGCGGATTTTACCGTCGTTTACCAGTTGCTCTCGGTCAGCCGCAATCGGGATATCCGGATCAAGGTGGCCCTGTTGCAGCCGGCACTGTCGCTGCCCAGCATCTGTGATATCTGGCCCAACGCCAACTGGTACGAATGTGAAGTCTGGGACCTGTTCGGCATTCGTTTCGACGGCCACCCGCACCTGCGCCGCATTTTGCTGCCCCCCACCTGGGAAGGGCACCCGCTGCGCAAGGACCACTACGCCCGTGCCACCGAGGTGGAGCCGTTCAGCCTGACTGAAGAGAAGCAGGATACCGAACAGGAAGCACTGCGTTTCCGGCCCGAAGACTGGGGCATGCAGCGCCAGAGCGAGGACAGCGACTTTATGTTCCTCAATCTGGGGCCCAACCACCCCAGCGTGCACGGGGTCTTCCGTGTGGCGCTGCAGCTGGATGGCGAGGAAATTATCCAGGCGGTGCCCGATATCGGCTACCACCACCGTGGCGCCGAGAAAATGGGTGAACGCCAGGCCTGGCACAGCTACATCCCCTATACCGACCGCATTGATTACCTCGGCGGCGTGATGAACAACCTGCCCTATGTGCTGGCTGTCGAGCAACTGGCCGGCATTCAGGTGCCGCCGCGTGCCCAGGTGATCCGGGTGATGATGGCCGAGCTGTTCCGCATTGCCAGCCATCTGGTGTTCTACGGCACCTTTGCCCAGGATGTGGGCCAGATGTCCCCGGTGTTCTACATGTTTGCCGATCGCGAAAAGCTGTTTGGCATTGTCGAGGCCATCACCGGCGGGCGCATGCACCCGGCCTGGTTTCGCATCGGCGGTGTGGCCCAGGATTTGCCCTTGGGCTGGGATCGGATGGTGCGGGAGTTCATCGACTACCTGCCCGGCCGGCTGGCCGAGTACGACGCCATGGTGATGCGTAATGGCACGCTGCAACGCCGTACCCGGGGCATCGGCGTCTACAACACGGCCGAGGGCCTGGCCTGGGGGGCCAGCGGACCGGGTCTGCGGGCCACCGGGCTGGACTGGGACCTGCGCAAAAAGCGGCCCTACAGCGGTTACGAGCAGTTCGACTTCGACGTGGTTACTGCCAGTAACGGCGATTGCTACGACCGCTGCCTGGTGCGGGTCGAGGAAATGCGTCAGAGCCTGCGCATCATCCGCCAGTGCCTGGACAACATGCCAGCGGGGCCCTACAAGGCGCGGCATCCGCTGACCACGCCACCGCCCAAGGACCGTACCCTGGCCGATATCGAGACGCTGATCCAGCATTTCGTCAACAGCAGCTGGGGGCCCGTCATCCCGCCCGGTGAGGCGATGGTGGCGATCGAGGCGACCAAGGGCATGAATGCCTACTACCTGGTCAGTGACGGCTCGACCCAGTCGTACCGGACCCGCATCCGCACGCCGTCTTTTGCCCACCTGCAGATGATTCCGCTGCTGAGCCGGGGGCTCTTTGTCAGCGATCTGATTGCCATTATCGCCAGTATCGATTTCGTCATGGCCGATGTGGATCGGTAAACAGAGGGGAGGTTGGACATGAGCGCAATCTTTGCCCGCGACCGCGGCTGGTCGAATAGCTATCTGAGCCAGGCCGAGCGCGAGAGCATCGAGCAGGAGGCCCAGGCCTATCCGCAGCGCGATGCACTGTGCATCGAGGCATTGCGGATCGTGCAGCAGCACCGTGGCTGGGTGTCCGACGACAGCGTGGCGGCGATTGCCGACTACCTGGGCCTGGGGGCGGCCCAGGTCGATGCGGTGGCGACCTTCTACAACCTGATTTTTCGCCAGCCGGTGGGGCGCCAGGTGATCTACCTGTGCAACAGCGTGACCTGCTGGATGCTGGGCTGCGATGCCCTCAGGGCCCGGATTGGCGAGGAGCTGGGCATCGACTTTGGCCAGACCAGCGCGGACGGCGAATACACGCTGCTGCCCATTACCTGCCTGGGTGACTGCGACCATGCGCCGGCGCTGATGATCGCTGACCGGCACCACCATGACCTGGACCCCGACAGCCTGGCTGCACTGCTGCAGCCCCCGGCGTCCGGCCAGGCGAAGGAGTAGGCCATGGAACGCCCGCTGACCCAGCACCTGAAACCGGACGGTTCGGCCCTGACCCTGGCGCAATACCGCGACCTGGGCGGCTACGAGGCCCTGCAAGCGGCCCTCGGTGGCATGAGTCCCGATGATGTCGTGACCCGGGTCAAGAACGCCAACCTGCGCGGACGGGGCGGGGCGGGGTTTCCCACCGGCGTGAAGTGGAGCCTGGTGCCGCGTGGCGAGGGCGCGCCCCATCCCAAATACATGGTTGCCAATGCCGACGAAATGGAGCCCGGCGCCTTCAAGGACAGGCTGTTGCTCGAACGCCATCCGCACCAGCTGCTCGAGGGCCTGATGCTGGCCGCCTATGCCATCGAGGCCGACGTGGCCTACGTCTTTCTGCGCGGTGAATATGTTGATGCCGCGAAGCGGCTGCGTGTTGCCATCAGGGAAGCCTATGCGGCGGGCCTGCTGGGCGAGCATATCCAGGGCAGCGATTACAGCCTGCAGCTGTACCTGCACATCAGCGCCGGGCGCTATATCTGCGGCGAGGAAACCGCGCTGATCAATGCGTTGGAGGGCAAGCGCGCGACGCCCAGGGCCAAGCCGCCCTTTCCGCAAATCAGCGGCGCCTGGGGCCAGCCCACGGTGGTCAATAACGTCGAGACGCTGTGCAATGTGCCGCACATCATCCGCCACGGCAGCGACTGGTACCAGGGGCTGGGCCTGGGCGAGGAAAGCGGCACCAAGCTGTTTGGCGTCAGTGGCCGGGTATGCCGGCCGGGCGCCTGGGAGCTGCCGATGGGCACACCGATACGGGACATCTTTGAAGGCTGTGCCGGTGGCATGCGCGAGGGCTATCAGCTGAAAGGCTTTCTGCCCGGCGGCGGATCCACCGACTTCCTGCTGCCGGAGCACCTGGACCTGCCGATGACCTACGAGAGTATCGGCAAGGCCGGCAGTCGCATGGGTACCGGCACCCTGATCGTGCTCGACGACCAAACCTGTCCGGTGGGCATGGTATTGAACCTCGAACGTTTTTTTGCCCAGGAATCCTGCGGCTGGTGCACGCCCTGCCGTGATGGCCTGCCCTGGACCCGCCAGTTGCTGGAGGCGATCGAGTCCGGCCAGGGGCGCGACGCGGATCTTGATACGCTGGCAGAGCACTGCCGTTTCATGGGGCCGGGCAAAACCTTCTGCGCGCTGGCACCGGGTGCCATGGAGCCGCTGCAAAGTGCGCTGAAGCACTTTCGCGGTGATTTCGAACGGCATATCGCAGAGCACAGCTGCCCCTATCGGAGCTCGTTGTAGGCGCGGCTCCTACGCATAGCCAGACCTTTGACTAAGCTTAGGAACACGCTCGACATCATCGAGGTCGTGATGAGCAAAATCCTGATCGACGACAAAGAATACGCAGTTAACCCGCAGCACAATCTGCTGCAGGTGATCTTGTCGCTGGGTCTGGATCTGCCCTATTTCTGCTGGCATCCGGCGCTGGGGTCGGTGGGCTCCTGTCGCCAGTGCGCGGTGACCCAGTATATGGACGACAACGACAGCCGTGGTCGCCTGGTCGTGGCCTGCATGACGCCCATCCAGGACGGCATGCGCATCGGCCTGCACGAGGCCCAGGCTAGCGCCTTTCGTGCCTCGGTCATCGAAACCCTGATGACCAACCACCCGCACGACTGCCCGGTGTGCGAAGAAGGCGGCGAGTGCCATCTGCAGGACATGACCGAAATGAGCGGCCATATCCTGCGTCGCTACCGGGGGCTGAAGCGTACCCACCGTAACCAGTACCTGGGCCCGTTCATCAACCACGAAATGAACCGCTGCATCGCCTGTTACCGTTGTGTACGGTTTTATCAGGACTATGCCGGTGGCCAGGATCTGAGTGCCCAGGCCGCGCACAACCATGTCTATTTCGGTCGTGAACAGGACGGTGTGCTGGACAGCCCGTTCAGCGGCAACCTGGTCGAAGTCTGCCCGACCGGCGTCTTTACCGACCGTACCTACAGCCGCCACTACAGCCGCAAATGGGATCTGCAGTGCGCGCCCTCCGTCTGTGCGCACTGTGCGGTGGGCTGCAATACCACACCGGCGCAGCGCTATGACCGCATCCTGCGCATCACTAACCGTTACCAGCATCAGCTCAATGGCTATTTTCTCTGTGACCGGGGCCGCTTTGGCTACGACTACAGCAATGCGCCTGAGCGACTGAGGCAGGGGTATCGGCGCAGCGCCACCGGTACGGAGGGTACCGATGCGGGCGTGCTGCTGGCCGGGCTGATCGAGCGGATCCGGGACCCCGCGCAGGCGGTATTCGCGATCGGCTCGCCGCGAGCGTCGCTGGAGAACAACTTTGCCCTCAGTACCCTGGTTGGGCCGGAGCATTTCTTCGCCGGTATCGCCGCGGGGGAATTGCAGTGTCTGCGGCGCTATCTGCGTATCGCCGCCCGCCGCGATACCGGCTTTGCAACCCTGCGGGATATCGAGCAGGCCGATGCGGCCCTGATTATCGGCGAGGACATTGCCGCGACCGCGCCGCGCGTGGCCCTGTCGCTGCGCCAGCTGGTGCGTAACCGCAGCCTCGCCCGGGCTCGAGAACAGAAAATCGCCCCCTGGCAGGATGCCGCGGTACGCAACCTGGGCCATGGACAACGCAGCCCGTTGTGGCAACTGGTGCCCGGTGGCACGGCGCTGGACGATATTACCGAGCGGCTGTTCTGCGTACCGGTGGACGACATTGCCCGTCTGACCCGGGCCCTGGCGCGCCATCTGGCCGGCGACGCGACCGAGGCGATTACCGATCCGCAGCAGCGGGCCTGGGTCGAGGATGCCGCCGCGATGCTGTGCCAGGCCCGCCAGCCGCTGTTGCTGGCAGGCTGCGGGATCGCGGCGCCGGACCCGCTCGATGCCCTGGCCGAACTCGAGCAGGCGCTGCGTGACCGTGGGCACGAGCCGCTGCTCTATGTGGGCGCCATGGAAAGCAACAGCGTGGGGCTGGCGGCACTGGCACAGCAGGGATTCGATGAGCTCAGGGTGGCGATGGAGCAGGCGCGGGCGCAGGGCAAAGCCCGCAGCCTGGTGATCCTGGAAAACGATCTGCAGCGCCGCCTTGCCCCTGAAGCCCTGGCGCGGTTGCGCCGCCTCGCCGACCACTGGCTGGTGCTGGATAGTCTCGATACCGACACGGTGCAGCGGGCGGACGCCCTGGTGCCGGTGCCGACGCAGTTTGAACAGCAGGGCACCCTGGTCAATGCCTCAGGCATGGCCCAGCGGTTCCAGGCGGTGCAGAGCACCGAGTGTGCACCGCCCTGGCAGCAGCTGGCCCGGGCTGTGATACGGCAGCTGAATGGGGCAGAGCAAAGCCCGGATGCCCGCTGGGCCCTGCTGGCGCGCTGGCACAGCAGTGATGCGGTGCGGCACAGTCTGGCGGCTGCCGTGCCCATATTCGCTGATATTGAGCGCGCCGGCCCCGCGGCGGATATGCCTGCGCGGGGGGGGCGGCTCCAGCGCCAGAGTGCCCGTTACAGCGGCCGTACCGCGATGCATGCACACCAGCAGGTGCGCGAATTTCCACCGCCCGCGGATGCGGATTCACCCTACAGCTTCTCGATGGAGGGCGTCCCGGGCCCAGGGGCCGCGCGGGCGAGCGTCTGGGCACCCGGCTGGAATTCCGGCCAGGCCCTGAACCGCTTTCAGCAGGAAGTCGGCGCGGACTGGCGGGATGCGCCGGCGCTGGTACGGCTGGATTTCAGGGCGCTTGATCAACCGCAATTCGTTCCCGCACCCGTCATGGCCGGTACGCCGCAATGGCAGCTGATACCCCGTTATGAGGTGTTTGCCGCCGAGGAACTCAGCGGCTATGCACCCGCCGTGGCGGAGCGGGCCGGACCTGCGGTACTGGGTATCGATAGCCAGAGTGCCCGCCGGCTGAACGTCACCAGCTGGGATAGCCTGGAGCTGCACTATGGTGGCTGCAGCCAGACGCTCTATGTGCAGGTGGAGAAAAGCCTGCCGGCCGACAGTCTTGCCATACCGCAACGCCCCGGATTCTGGCGGGCCGGCACCGATCAGTCACCGGCGTTAAGCCTGCGCCCGGCAGCGCAGCCGTTGCCGCCACCGGTGCGGCTGATCGCCAGCGACCGGGAAGGTGATCGCGGAGGTGATCATGGCTGAACTGGGCGTAATCGGTCTTCGAGTGCTTTCGCTGCTGGGACTGCTGGTGGTTGCTGCGGCGCTGCTCACCTGGCTGGAACGACGGCTGCTGGGGCTTTGGCAGGACAGGTACGGGCCGAACCGCGTCGGGCCCTTTGGCATACTGCAGGTCGTCGCGGACATGCTGAAGCTGCTGGGCAAGCATGAATTCGTGCCGCCCTTCGCCGACCGGCCGGTGTTCGTGCTGGCGCCGGCCATCGCCCTGGTCATGGTGCTGCTGACCTTTGTCATCGTTCCGTTCACCCCCGCCTTTCCACTGGTCGACCTGAATATCGGCCTGCTGTTTTTTCTCGCCATGACCTCCCTGGGCGTCTACGGCATCCTGCTCGGCGGCTACGCCTCCAACAACAAGTACGCGCTGCTGGGAGCGCTGCGATCGGCCGCCCAGACGCTCAGCTATGAGGTCTTCATGGGGCTGTCGCTGCTCGGGGTGGTGTTGCAGACAGGCTCCTTCAGCCTGGGCCGGATCGTCGAGGCGCAGCAGGAGCTCTGGTTCTGTGTGCCGCAGTTCCTCGGCATGCTGCTGTTCCTCATCGCCGGTATTGCCCAGAGTCATCGTCTGCCGTTCGATCTGCCGGAGGCCGAGCATGAACTGACGGCGGGTTTTCATACCGAGTATTCGGGTATGAAGTTCGGAATGTTTTTCCTGGCCGAATATCTCGGCGTGATCTTGGTGTCGTCACTGATGACGACACTGTTTTTTGGCGGCTGGCTCGGCCCGGTGCTGCCGGGCTGGCTCTGGTTTGTGCTGAAAACCGGCGTTTTTGTGGTGCTGTTTGTACTGATGCGGGCGGCTTTGCCGCGGCCGCGCTACGACCAGCTGATGCGTTTTGGCTGGAAATGCCTGCTGCCGCTGGCGTTGCTAAATCTGATCGTTACCGGCTGGGTACTGCTTTAGTAACCGCGCCGGCTGACGGGGAGGAGACCACCATGTTCAGTGAGCTCAGATCGCTCTGGAAGGTGCTGCAGCATACGGTTCGGCCGCGTGAAACGGTGCAGTATCCGGAACAGCAGCCCTACCTGGCGCCCCGCTACCGGGGCCGCATCGTGCTGACCCGGGACCCGGATGGTGAGGAACGCTGCGTTGCCTGCAATCTCTGTGCGGTGGCCTGTCCGGTGGACTGCATCGCCCTGCAGAAGACCGAGGATGATCAGGGCCGCTGGTATCCCGAGTTCTTTCGCATCAATTTTTCGCGCTGCATCCTCTGTGGCCTCTGTGAGGAGGCCTGCCCGACCCTGGCGATTCAGCTGACACCGGATTTTGAAATGTGTGAATACGACCGGCAGAACATGGTGTACGAGAAAGAGGATCTGCTGATCAGTGGCCCGGGGAAGTATCCCGACTACAGCTTCTATCGCGTGGCGGGCAAGGCCATCGGGGGCAAGGACAAGGGGCAAGCGGCCCAGGAAGCCGAGCCGATCAACGTCAAGAGTCTGCTGCCATAGGAGTCTGTCGGACTTAACACTGATCTACTGCGGTAAAGCCGATTTTGGTCATTTTGTGTACTCTTTTTTGTTAAATAGAACCACTATTCGCCTCAAAAGAGCCCAAAAACTGCCTCAAAACGGTCTTTCCCTCGCTACGATCGGTTAAGCCCAACACACTCCTGGGAGGATGGAATGCAACTACTGTTTGATCTGAGTGCCCTCATTGCCCTGCTGGCCGCCTGGCAGGTGATTCGTGGCGTCAATGCGGTGCATGCGCTGCTGTACCTGATCGTTACATTGCTGGCCATTGCCCTGATGTTCTTCATGCTCGGCGCCCCCTTCGCCGCGGCGCTGGAGGTGATCATTTATGCCGGTGCCATCATGGTGCTGATGGTATTCGTGATCATGATGCTGAATCAGGGCGACAGTGCTGTCGGCCAGGAGCGGGCCTGGCTTGCAGGCCGGATCTGGCGGGGACCGGCGCTGCTGTCTGCCGTGCTGCTGGCACAGCTGGGCTATCTGTTGCTGCCGGCAGCGGTGGTCGGCAGGGACGCGGCCGCTGTCGATGCCGTGGCGGTGGGGCACGCGCTCTACGGTCCCTATCTGCTGCTGGTGGAGCTGGCATCCATGCTGTTGCTGGCCGCGCTCGTCGGTGCCTGGCACCTGACCCGCGCCCTGAAACATCGACCACGGGAGTAAGGCTAAATGGATAGCCCAGGACTGCTGGTGCCCGTCGAGCATGGCCTGCTGTTTGCGGCGGCGCTGTTCTGCATCGGGCTGGCCGGCGTGCTGACAAGGCGCAATCTGCTGTTCATGCTGATGTCGCTGGAGCTGATGCTCAATGCCGCGGCCTTTGTGTTCGTACTGGCGGGTGCGGTGCATGGTAATGCCGATGGCCAGGTGATGTTCATCCTGATCCTGACGCTGGCGGCCGCCGAGGTGGCTATTGCGCTGGCGCTGGTGGTGCAGCTGTATCGGCGCCGCCGCAGCCTGGATATCGACAGCCTTGACGGCATGCGAGGGTAGCATGGGGCATCTGGACGGATGGGCGAAAGGGATCAGGCCGAAGCGGAACAGGCGGCTGAAAACGGGGCTGTACCGGCGTGTTCAGCGTCCAGCAATCGACCGCCTTGACGGAGTGGAGGAGGTCGCATGACGGCATGGCTGGGCTGGATACCTGCGTTGCCGCTGTTCAGCAGCCTGGTGCTGCTGCTGGTCGGCGGGCGTATTGGGCATCGGCTGGTGACCCTGCTGGGCGTGGGTTCGGTACTGGGCTCGGGACTGCTGTCCGGGATGCTGATCGTCGACTTCGTGGCGGCAGAGGGTGCGGCGGTGACGATCCGGCTGCTGCCCTGGTTCAGCAGCCCGGGGCTGAGCGTCTCTTTCGGACTCTATTTCGACGGTCTCAGTGCGGTGATGCTGGGCGTGATCACCGGGGTCGGGCTGCTGATTCACCTGTATTCCGCTGCGTACATGGCCGGTGATGAGGGCTATGCCCGCTTCTTCGGCTATCTCAACCTCTTTGTGGGCGCCATGCTGTTGCTGGTACTGGCGGACGATTTCCTGCTGCTGTACCTCGGCTGGGAAGGCGTGGGGCTGTGCAGCTTCCTGCTGATCGGTTTCTGGTACAAGGAACCGGGCAATGGCTATGCCGCGCGCAAGGCATTTGTCGTGACGCGGGTCGGGGATATCGCCCTGGCGGCGGCCTTGCTGATCATGATCCAGCAGTTCGGTACCCTGCATATCCAGACGGTCATCGAGCGTGCACAGCTGCAGTGGCTGGGGACGGACTGGTCGTTCTGGGTGGCCTTGCTGCTGCTGGGCGGGGCGGTGGGCAAGTCCGCGCAGCTGCCGCTGCAGACCTGGCTGCCCGATGCCATGGCGGGGCCTACGCCGGTCAGCGCGCTGATCCATGCCGCGACCATGGTGACCGCCGGCGTCTATCTGATAGCCAGGACCCAGGGCCTCTTTCTGCTGTCGCCCCAGGTCATGGAACTGGTGGCACTCATTGGCGCCCTGACCCTGTTCCTGGCCGCCTGCAGTGCGCTGGTACAGCATGACCTGAAGCGGGTGCTGGCCTATTCCACCATCAGCCAGATTGGCTACATGTTTTTTGCCCTGGGCGCCGGCGCCTTTTCGGCGGCGATCTTCCATCTGATGACCCATGCCTTCTTCAAGGCGCTGCTGTTCCTGGCCGCGGGCCAGGTGATCCTGAGCCTGCACCACGAGCAGGACCTGCGCCGCATGGGCGGACTGCTGCGCCGGCTGCCTTTCAGCGCGCTCTGTTTTGCCATCGGCTGCGCGGCGCTGGCCGCACTGCCGCTGACCTCCGGTTTTTACAGCAAGGATGCGATCCTGCTGCAGGCCTATGGGCTGCACGGGGGCAGTCTGGCCTGGTGGCTGGCGCTGGCCGGTGCCGGGATCACGGCGCTGTACAGCCTGCGGCTGTTCCTGAAACTGTTCTTCGGCGAGGCGGTTACCGAGCCCCGCCCCGATATGCGGCCGACGCTGGTGGTCCCGCTAGTGCTGCTCTGCCTGCTGGCACTCTTGGGTGCGCTGATCCCGCAACCGCTGGAGGCTGTCTTTGTACCGCTGGCGGTGATCGAGGTGCCGGCGGCTGTGCATGGCGCCATCCTGGTCATGCCCTGGCTGGGGCTGGCGACGGGTGCGCTGCTGTGGCGCCATGGCAGTGGCTTGCGACAGCGCTGGAGCGACAGTGCGCTGGCGCGCAGCTGGCGTGCCGGTTGGGGCTTCGATGCCCTCTATGATGGCCTGCTGGTGCGGCCGCTGTTGTTGCTGGCGCGCCTCAATCGCAAGGATCTGGCCGATCAGCCGGTGCAGTTCCTGGCTTGGCTCAGCATGCGTGGCCACGCCTGGCTCTCGATCGCCCAGAACGGGCGTCTGCGCCGCTATGCCGCCGGTATTGCCCTGGGCGCCGTGCTGGTGCTGACGGTGGTGACGCTATGAGCCTGGTGCTGCTGATCCTGATCCCGCTGCTGGGGGCGCTGCTGGTCTGGCTGGCGGAGCGCTGGCATGCCGATCTCAGCCGGGTCCTGAGTCTTGCGGTGCTGGGGCTCGACGCGCTGCTGCTGTTGCTGTTGCCCCATGAAGCCCCGGCGGGCGGGCTCTGGTGGCTGCAGTTCCAGGCCGACTGGCTGCCGAACCTGGGTATCAGCTGGCATTTCGCCCTGGATGGTCTCAGTGTGCTGCTGCTGTGGCTGACCCTGTTTATCGGTGCCGTATCGGTGCTGGTATCCTGGCGCGAGATCGACCAGCGGGTCGGATTCTTTCATTGCAATCTGCTGTTGTCGGTGGCCGGGATCATCGGCGTGTTCACGGCCCTGGACCTGTTTGTATTCTTTGTGTTCTGGGAGCTGATGCTGATCCCTATGGTGCTGCTGATCGCCATCTGGGGTCATGAAAACCGTCGCTACGCCGCCATCAAGTTCTTCATCTTCACCCAGGCCAGCAGCCTGCTGATGCTGGTGGCGATCCTCGGCCTGGTGTTTGTGCATTATGACCAGATCGGGTACCTGAGCTTTGGCTATGGCGATCTGTTGCGGCTGCAGCTGGCACCAAAGCAGGCCTTCTGGCTGATGCTGGGCTTTTTTGTCGCCTTTGCCGTCAAGCTGCCCGTGGTGCCGCTGCATACCTGGCTGCCGGATGCGCACACCGAAGCGCCAACGGCTGGCAGCGTGCTGCTGGCGGCCATTCTGCTGAAGACTGGTGCCTATGGATTACTGCGTTTTGTGCTGCCACTGTTCCCCATGGCCAGCGCCGACTTTGCACCCATGGCCATGGGGCTGGGCGCGCTCGGTGTTCTCTATGGCGCCAAGCTGGCCTTTGCCCAGCACGACATGAAGCGGCTGGTGGCCTACACCAGCGTCAGCCATATGGGCTTCGTGCTGCTGGGCATCTATGCGATGAACGGCCTGGCGCTGCAGGGCGCCCTGATGCAGATGCTGGCGCACGGTCTGAGCACGGCGGCACTCTTTATCATCGTCGGCATGCTGTACGCGCGCTGGCATACCCGTGATCTGCGTGAGCTGGGCGGGCTCTGGCTGGTGCTGCCACGGCTGTCGGGCTTTACCCTGTTGTTTGCACTGGCGTCCCTGGGGCTGCCGGGGCTGGCAAACTTCGTCGCCGAGTTCCTGATCCTGGCCGGTGCCTTCCAGCGTGACTGGCCTATTACGCTGGTGGCGATGCTGGGGCTGGTGGGGGCCGCGCTCTATGCGCTGTTGCTGGTGCAGCGCAGCCTCTGGGGCACCAGGGTGAAGGAGGCCAAGGTACATGACTGTTCCCCCCGGGAGTGGACGGTACTGGCGAGTCTGGCGTTGCTGCTGCTGGTGTTCGGCCTGCATCCGCAACCGGTGCTGGATCTGGTGCAGCGCCCGGTCGCAGCCATTCTGGCCGAACTGCCGGCGCAGAATTCCGGCCGTGCCGAGCTGCTGCACCGGGCATCAAGGGAGCGACATCCATGACCCTGCTCGAGTTGCGGGCGCTGCTGCCACTGCTGCTGGTGGCGCTGACCATCCTGGTGACCATGCTGCTGGCGGGTTTCTGCCGGCATCGGCGCCTGTTGTTCTGGGTTTACCAGCTGGGCCTGCTGGGGGCGCTGCTGTCGCTCTGTGGCAATCTGGATCTCCAGGCACAGGGCCTTGCGGTGACGCCGCTGTTGCGCATCGATGCGTTCTTCGGCTTTTTTGCCGCGCTTTTCATCCTGGTGGCCATGTGTGTCGGCCTGATGGCGGCACAGTATTTCGGGCGGCGCCAGCACCTGGCGGTGCCGGTGGAGGAATCCTATGTGCTGCTGGCGCTGTGCCTGCTGGGGGCGCTGGTACTGGCGGCGGCACAGCATCTGGCGGCCCTGTTTATCGGTCTGGAACTGATGAGTGTCGCGAGCTTCGCGCTGGTGGCCTACCCCTGCGGCGGCGCCCCGGCATCGGACCGGCTGCAGCTGCCAAGCCTTGAGGCCGGGCTGAAATACCTGCTGCTCTCGTCGGTGGCATCGGCCTTCCTGCTGTTCGGTATGGCCTGTCTGTATCTGCATACGGGTACGTTGGCGTTCGCCCATCTGTCTCTGCCGGTGGACGGTGCTGCGTCGAGCTTGCTGCCACTGGTCGGGCTGGCGATGCTGCTGATCGGTGTGGCCTTCAAACTGGCGTTGGTGCCTTTTCACATGTGGTCGCCGGATGTGTACCAGGGGGCGCCGACACCGTTCACGGCGCTGATTGCGACCCTGTCCAAAGGGGCGCTGGTGGTGGTTTTGCTGCGTTATCTGCTGCTGAGCCAGGCGCTGCAAATCGAACAGGTTGCCACCCTGCTGATGGCGCTGGCGACCCTGTCCATCCTGGTGGGCAACCTGCTGGCCCTGCGCCAGGACGATATGAAGCGACTGCTGGCCTATTCCTCGATCGCCCATCTGGGCTACCTGCTGGTGGTGGTTCTGGCTGCCGGGCAGGCCGTTTCCAGCGAGCTCGCGCTGCAGGCCGGTGCCTTCTATCTGCTGGCCTACAGCCTCACGACCCTGGCGGCGTTCGCCATGATCAGCGCGCTGTCCGGCGGTGGCGACGAAATCCGGGACTACCGGCTCGATCGCTACCGTGGCCTGTGTTGGCGGGCGCCCTGCCTGGGTGGCTGTTTCATGCTGATCCTGCTGTCGTTGGCGGGCATACCGCTCACGGTCGGCTTTATCGGCAAGTTCTACATCTTTGCCGCCGGCGCCCAGGCCCGGCTCTGGTGGCTGCTGGGCGTGGTGGTACTGGGCAGTGCCCTGGGCCTCTACTACTATCTGCGCATCATTTTGATTATGTTGCGCCAGGATGATCAGGTCTCAAGCCTGATCGGTCGTCACGGACGCTGGCTGGTGTATGGCCTGACGCTGCTGCTGCTGCTGCTGGGAATCTATCCGCTGCCGGTGATGCAATGGCTGCCACTTTTATAGGCAAAACTGCTTATAGTTAAGGTGTCCCTGTCCATTGCACCAGGCTTTTTCCGGGGGTATGTATCATGAAAAACTTCGAAACCGTGGCTGATCTGGTCAATAACGCCATTGCCGTGCATCGCGAGGCGGCCAGCCTGTACCGGGACCTCGATCAGCGTAGCGAGGATGCCCGCGCCAGGCTCGTGCTGGAGTACCTGATCAAACATGAGCAACAGATGGAAACCGGTGTGAAAAACCGCCTCAGGGCCGGTACGCCGGGGATGCTGGCAACTTACATCCAGTACACCTTCGAGGATGCGCCCAATGCTTTCATGGCGGCGCTGGCAAAGGAGTTTCCCAAGCCCAATGCCGACCAGGTCTGCGAGATAGCCCTGAGGGTGGATGGGTATCTGGTGGATTTGTTCGAGGGGGCCCGCCAAGAAATCGATGCGGCCCATGCCATTGAATACCTCGATGATCTGTTGCAGCTGGAGTCGCTGGAGCGGCGAAAGCTTACCCAGACACTCAATTCGCTGCACGATATTTAGCAGGCTGTCTGTCAACCCTGAATTCAGTGCTGCGGTTACTGCAGAATGCCGATGCCTGTTGCCAGTCATGCGGTCAGAGCGCAACGCCTTTATGCGGCTCCTGCTGTGCCGGCGGTTTACTGTCCCCGAGCCTCGCCAGCGCCCTGCCCAATGCATCAAAACGCTCCCCCCTGATACCGATGCACACCAGTTGATTACCCGCCGCAGCACGCCTGGTCGGTAGCCAGCTGAGCGTCGCTCCGCTGAGCTGAAACACCTGGGGGCGGTCCTGGTCCCGGCGCTTCAGCATGCCCTTGGCGCGCAGCACCACATCGGCGTATTGCCGCAGCAGGGCTTCGAGCTGTGCGGCATCGATGGGGCCGGCATAGTTCAGGCTGACCGAGCGCCAGGCGGGACTGGGTGCGAATGCCGTGACGGGTGCGGCTTGTGCGCCCAGGGCTGCCGTTGCCGTCGTGGGCGCCCCTGCGGGGATGACCGCATCGATCTGCGCGGATACTGTATTTCCGTCAAGACAGAGCCTTGCAGCGGGGTTGAGTGCGCGCAGCACCGTCAGTTGACGGGCGCGGCTGGCGTCGTCGCTGGCGAGGCGGTTAACGTGCAGCTGGTCAGCCGCGCTGATCTGGGCGTGCCAGACAGCACCGGTATAGGGGCTGCCGGCATGGGTATCCATCTGGCTGGCATCGACCAGGCACACTACCGTAGCGAGGCTGAGCTGGCGCGACACCCGGGCGATATCTGCGATGCGGGCGGGTTCTGCCACGCCGCTGGCCTCGATGTAGAGCGCGGCGGGGCGCGGTTCCATGCGCATGGCCTGGGCCAGCTGTTCGGCCAGGGTTCCGCCCAGGGTGCAGCAGATGCAGCCATTGGCCAGGCGCAGGATGCGCTCGTCCTGGTACTCAATCAGCTGGGCATCGATATTGATCGAGCCGAAGTCGTTCACCAGAATCAGACTGTCGCGGGGCAGGCCTCGGCGAATCTGCAGGTTCAGCCAGCTGGTCTTGCCGGCCCCCAGAAAACCGCTGATAACGGTCAGCGGCACTCTTTCAGCGGTTGGCATGGACCTGGCCTCCCAGTACGGTCGCAAGCACCGGTATATCACGCAGCCGGGCCGGATCGACCCCGTAGGGGTCCTGCCCGAGTACCGCCATATCGGCGAACTTGCCGACTTCCAGACTGCCGACCAGGTGATCGAGTCGCAGCGTATAGGCGGCGCCCAGGGTGATCATGTCCAGCGCTTCGGCCACGCTGACCCTTTCGTGTTCGCCCAGTACCTGGCCGGATGCGCTCTGGCGCATCACGGCGCACCAGGCGGTGAACAGCGGCCCCAGGGGGGTGACGGGCGCATCGCTGTGGATGGCCGTCACTATGCCCAGGCGTCGCGCCGAGGCCAGGGGCTCGAGGCGGCGGCTGCGTTCAAACCCCAGGGTGCGTTCGCGGTGAATGTCGCCCCAGTAGTAAATATGGTTGGCAAACATGTTGAGGCACAGGCCAAGCTTGGCGGTGCGGCGCAGCTGGGCATGGTCGATGATCTGGCAGTGCTGCAGCGTATGGCGATGGTCGGCGCGGGGCCACAGCTCCAGTGCGCTTTCCACCGCATCCAGCATCAGCTCCACGGCTTCGTCGCCATTGGTATGGATATGCAGTTGCAGCCCGGCCTGGTGATAGACCTGCACCATGTTCATTAACGCATCGGGGGGCGCATTCCAGATGCCATTGCCGTGGCCGTCGTGGTATCCAGGCCACTTCATGCGCGCCGTGTAGCCCTGGATCGAACCGTCGGTCATCATCTTGACCAGGCCAAAGTGCAGCTTGTCGTTGCCCAGTTCCAGGCACTGCTGCAGCCGCTCAACGCCCTGCTCCGGTGTCCAGGCCAGCGCACTCAGGGCCGGCACCAGCCGCGCCGGGAACTGCGGATCCTGCGTGACCTGGCGCAGCGCGGCTATACCCTCATCGGTGAGCGGGTTGTAGAGATCGGTGATGGTCGTGACGCCGGCATTACGTGCCACCTGGCCATAGCGGTAGAGGGTCTCGGGCGCCGCCACCGCCTCGAACAGGTTCGTGCCCAGGGTCTCGAAGATGGCGTGCATGGCCGCCATTTCCTGCAGTTCGCCGTTGGGCTGGCCGTCGTCGCCGAGCATGATGCCCTCGATGCCGGCGTGCCGATCGAGCTGTGACAGTGCCAGCATGCGGCTGTTGACGGTCATAACGTGCAGGTTGGCGTGCATGATCACCACTGGGCGGTTATCCACAGCGGCATCGAGCTGGCGGCGGTCAATGCGATCGTCCTCGAAGTAAACCGGGTCAAAGCCCCAGGCGATCAGCGGCGCGTCGGGCGCGAGTTCTGCTGCGGCCTCGCGCAGGCACTGCTGCATGGCCTCGATGCTGCTGGCGCCCTCCCAGCGTCGGCCATCGGGGTCGGTGCGGGGGAAATACCCCAGATACAGGTAGTCCCACATGGCGCCTTCCAGCGCATGGCTGTGGCCCTCGACAAAGCCCGGCAGGATAATATTGTCGGCAAAACGCTCATCCAGGCTGTAGTCCCCCAGTTCCTGCATGGATTCCAGCGGCCCCACTGCCAGCACGCGACCATCGCGCACGGCTATATGGCTGGCTTGGGGTTGCGACGGGTTCATGGTGATGATGCGCCTGGCGGCAAAGACGGTAATGGACATTTAGCAGGGCTCCTTGATCGGGTTTGCGGATGCCTGGCCGGCCTTTGGGCGGCGTTTCATCAGTAGTGGCACGCAGGCGAGGAAGAACAGTGCCGTGCCGCCGAACACCATCAGGTAGGTCCAGCCGCCGAGGGAGGGCACCAGCGGGGCAAAAACGAACAGGATGTGAAAGTTAGTGACGATGATCGCCAGGTTGAAGAACGCCAGTTCCTTGGGGACCGAGGTGCTGAAGTTGGCATCCATCATGCGTAACAGCAGCAGACCGGTGCCGGTGGAGCCGCAGCAGCAGCCGAAGGCGGTGATGGCCCTTTCGCGGCCAAGGTTGCCACTGAGGCGGCCGAGAAACAGGCAGCCAATCAGCGTGGTGACGGTTACGGCGAGCGTAACCAGCAAAATGGGGGTCAGCAGAGCGTAGAGCACGGCAAACTTGATGCTCATCAGGGTACCGACCACCATGAAGTCCACCGACGAGCCGGTAATGCGTTTCAGGGTTTCGTCATCGACCCGGTGCGACAGACCCAGGCGGTCTATGGCCAGGCGCAGCAGCACGCAGACCGCCAGCCCGTGGAGGAAAAACAGGTTGTAGCTGAAGAGTACCGACAGGTTGATACCGCCGGGCTTAAAGTCCGCCACGACCGGCTGCATGGCGCCGAGCCAGATATAGGTCAGCACATAGGCCAGGGCCAGCAGCCCCAGGTGGTAGGCGAAGGAGTCGAGGTTGGCCGGGTGCGAGATCATGTGACCGCTGACGGGCTTGTGTTCATCAGAGTAAAAACCGGCTGTGAAGTCATCGTCGATATTGGAGGCCTTGTTGGCATTCAGGCCGCGGCGGATAAAGTTCTTCGCCATGGGCACACCCACCAGAAAGGCCACCAGAAAGCCGAGAGAGGCGTAGATCAGGCCTACCTGGGCGGCATTCTCAATGCCGTATTCCTTTTCCCAGATGCCGCCGTAGGTCAGCGCCTGGCCTGGCCCCTGGGTAAAGCCATGGGTGATGATGGCGCCGAGCCATTCGCTTACGCCGGCGCCGGTCAGGGCGTCATAGCCCGCGATGACGCCATAGCCGATCACGCCCTGCAGCCCCAGACTGATGCTCCATATCAGTGTCAGCCAGAGTCCGCCACGCACGATACTACCGCCGGACAGGGATGCATCCTTGCTGTTGCCAGTCAGGCACAGGGACATGAAACTCAGGGTGAAAAAGTGGAAGGTCAGGGCCGTGAAGTCGGCCGTACTGAAGCCCGGAATCAGTTCCAGCGACAGCAGAATAAAGCCCAGCAGGCCGCCGATAATGCTGGCCGGAACCAGCGAATTGCGCAGCAGGCCGATACGGTTGCGCAGCAGGCTGCCACACAGCAGCATGCTGGCGAGCAGCGCGAAGGCGATAACGCCGTGAAAGGTACTTCCCATGATGAGCCTCGTCTGTCTGGTTTTTTCTGTTTTTATTGTGAAAACGAATCAGCGTACTAAGCCTGGTCGGCAAGGAAGGCGCCCATGCGCCCTCTATCTATGACCTCCAATTGCTAGATGGATCACCTGCATCGACGGGGGTAAACCTGTGTGCCGGTGTTATTTCAAAGTAGAGGATTTAATATGACTTGTATAATATCGTTTTGATAACAAATGATGCTTTAGGGGTATCAATATGCGAATCGACCTGCGTCACCTGCGCGCCTTTGAAGCAGTGGCTGAAGAGCTGCACTTTCGTCGTGCCGCTGAGCGTCTCAACCTGGCCCAACCGGCGCTGAGCCGCACTATCCAGCAGCTGGAAGAGTTCATAGGTGAGGCGCTGTTGCTGCGCACCAACAGGCGTGTCGAGCTGACGGAAGCCGGTCGGGTCTTTCTGGCCGAGAGCAAAGCCATTTTCGCGCGCCTGGACAGCGCCGTGCAGCAGGCCCGCAAGGCCGCCGCCGGGCATATAGGTCAGCTGCGTATTGGTTACACCGACTTTGCCGTATCAGGTCAGCTGCCCCCCATTCTGGACGGCTTTCACCGCCGCTATCCCGACATCCGTACCGAACTGATTTATGGCTCCACCCGGCAGCAGCTGGAAAAGCTCAAGGAAGGTGCTATTGAGTTTGGTTTTGTGACGGGGCCGCTGCTGGAGCCTGATCTGGATCGTGCCGTGGTACAGCGTGATCGCTTCGTCGCCGTGCTGTCGCTGCGCCACCCCCTGGCAGGGCAGGCAGAGGTGGAACTGGCGGATCTGGCCCGGGAGCCCTTTGTGCTCGGGATCATGCGGCGCTGGTCCCATTACCGGCGCCAGCTCGATGCGCTCTGCATTGCGGCAGGCTTCCTGCCCAATGTCGCCCAGGAGGCGTATAACAGTGAGGGTGTGTTCGGCTTTGTGGCGGCCAATATTGGTGTGACCGTGCATCTTGAAAGTGCCGGCAGCTTCAGCCGCAAAGGGGTGGTGTTGCGCCCGCTCAAGGGGGTGACGGCTCGCGTCTGCACCGAAGCGGTCTGGGTCAGGGCCGGTGTTACGCCGGTGCAGCAGAAGTTTATCGATTTCCTGCAGGCCTGGTCGCCGCCGGACTGAGGCCGGCACCTGCTCCAGTGCCTGTGCTTTGCGCCGAAAACCCTCATCTCTCTTTGTATAACCTTCTGATAGTAAAACTAAAAAGCGTAGTATTAAAAAATACGATACTAGCCTATTGGTCGCCATTAACCTGCCTAGGTGCTGCGGCCCGACCGGGGCTAAAGTAGCTGGCGTACCCGTTTTGCCGGGCTGGCCTGCGGGCTTCCGAGCGATGCAAACAATAACAACAGGCCGACCCGGACTCCGGGATCGCAGAGGGTTTTTTCGATGACAGAGATGACGACCGCTTCGGTGGGGTATGAGTCCGTTTCCAGCGACTACCTCGACAAGCGCCAGCTCAAGAAAGGTGCCGCCGGCTGGATATTGCTGGCGAGCCTTGGAGTGTCTTATGTGATTTCCGGCGACTTTGCCGGCTGGAATTTTGGTCTCGGGCAGGGCGGCTTTGGCGGTATGCTGATCGCCACCGTCCTGATGGCGCTGATGTACAGCTGCAAGGTGCTGGCGCTGGCCGAGCTGTCGGCCTCGCTGCCCACCGCTGGCGGCGGCTACAGCTTTGCCCGCCGGGCTCTGGGCCCCTGGGGCGGCTACCTGACCGGCACTGCCATCCTGCTGGAATATGCCATTGCACCGGCCGCCATCGCGATCTTTATCGGTGGCTATGTCAACGAGCTGTTCGGGCTCGATGGCCCGCTGGTCTATGCCGCTTTCTATGCGGTCTTTATCGGCATTCACCTCTGGGGTGCCGGTGAGGCGCTGAAAATCATGATGGTGATTACCGGCCTGGCCGTGGCCGCCATTCTGGTGTTTATCATCGGCACCCTGCCGTATTTCAGTGTCGATAACCTGTTCGATATCAGCGTCAATACGGCCGCGGCCGGGGCCAGCAGCTTTCTGCCCGAGGGTTATATAGGTATCTGGGCGGCGCTGCCCTTTGCCATGTGGCTGTTTCTGGCGGTAGAGGGCGTGCCCCTGGCGGCGGAGGAGTGCAAGAATCCGGCGAAGGACATGCCCCGCGGCATCATCACCGCCATGGCCGTGCTGCTGGTGTTCGGCATTCTGGTGCTGTTTCTGGCGCCCGGTGTGGCCGGTGCCGATCTGATGAAGGATCACGGCGCACCGCTGGTGGGCGCGCTCCAGGCGGTTTACGGTGAAGACTCGGGGGCGGCGACCTTCGTCAACCTGGTGGGGCTGTTCGGCCTGATCGCATCCTTCTTTTCCATTATCTATGCTTATTCACGCCAGGTGTTCGCACTGTCCCGCGCCGGTTATCTGCCGCGCTGGCTGTCGGTGACCGGCAAGAACAAGGTGCCGACCCTGGCGCTGGTGGTACCGGGCCTGATCGGTTTTGGACTGTCCCTGACCGGCGAGGGGGACCTGATGATCACCATGGCGGTGTTCGGCGCAACCATTTCCTATGCCTTGATGACGCTGTCCCACATGATCCTGCGCCGCAAGGAGCCGAATCTGGAACGCCCCTACAGGACCCCGGGCGGCTCTGTGACCTCCGGTATCGCTTTTGTACTCTCTATTGCGGCCTTCGCCTCCACCTTTCTGGTGAGCACGGAAGCGGCCATCTGGAGCGGTGTCTTCTATGCGGTGATGGTGGCCTATTTCGCCTTTTACAGTCGCCATCGACTGGTGGCCCGGGCGCCGGAGGAAGAGTTTGCAGCCATTGCACGGGCTGAATCCGAATTGAGCTGAGGACGGGCGTCACGCAGGCCGCAGCGGCCTGCGGACACGACAATAAAAACCGGGGGCTGATGCGTTCAGCCTTCCCCGAGGACAGGCAAGATGATGAATCCCAGAGATGTAAAAACGATCGCCGATGCCAAACGTATCGTGGAAGAGCGCGGCCTGCGCGACGTCAAGGTGGGCCTCTATGATGTCGATGGCATCATGCGTGGCAAGTACATGTGCAAGGACAAGTTTTTCAGTGCGCTGGACAGCGGCTTTGCCTTCTGCGATGTGGTGCTGGGCTGGGATTCCAATGACCAGCTGTATGAGAATGTCGGCGTCAAATACACCGGCTGGCACACCGCCTACCCGGATGCGCCGGTGCGGGTACTGCCCCACACCTGCCGCGAGCTGCCGTTCGAAAAGGACATGCTGCTGTTTATCTGCGAGTTCGATACCCCGGCCGACAGCATCTGTCCGCGCAACCTGCTGCAGCGGGTACTCAAGCGGGCCGACCGGCTGGGCTTTGAGTCTTATGCCGCCTTTGAGTACGAATTTTTTCTGTTCAACGAGACACCTGACTCGATCCGCGAAAAGGGTTATCGCGATCTGAAACCCATTACCCCGGGCTTTCATGGCTATTCGATGCTGCGCAACTCCGTGCACGCCGAGCTGTACCACGACCTGCTGGAGTTCTCACGGCAGATGGATTTCCCCATTGAGGGCCTGCATACCGAAACCGGCCCGGGCGTACTGGAAGCCGCGTTGATTGTGGATAACGCCTCGGATGCGGCCGACAAGGCGGCGCTGTTCAAGACCTTCACCAAGGTCTGGGCGCAGCGCAACAACATGATGGCCACTTTCATGGCCAAGTGGTCCAACGACTACCCGGGCCAGTCGGGGCATATCCACATGTCACTCAAGCACAAGGATGGCTCCGGTTCGGTGTTCCATGACCCCACGCAACCGCACAATATGAGTCGGCAGCAGCGTCACTTTATCGGCGGCCAGCAGAAACTGATGCCACAGCTGCTGGCCATGATGGCGCAGACGGTGAATGCCTATTCGCGCCTGGTGCCGGGCTTCTGGGCGCCGACCGATGCGACCTGGGCGGTGGAGAACCGGACCACGGCGCTGCGGGTAATTCCGGGTTCCGAGAAATCCCAGCGGGTGGAGTTCCGTCTCGGCTCCGCTGACGCCAACCCCTATATCGCCCTGGCGGCGGCGCTGGGCGCAGGGCTCTGGGGTATCGAAAACGAAGTTGAACCCGAAGCCGCCGTGCAGGGCAATGCCTACACCCAGCCCCATCCCGACAGCCTGGCGCTGCCACTATCCCTGCATGAGGCCGCCGTGGCGCTGCGCGAATCCGAGGCGGCGAAAGAGCTGTTCGGCGAGGCCTTTGTCGAGCATTACGCCGCCACCCGGGTGTGGGAATGCCAGGAGTACCGCAAGCATGTGAGCGACTGGGAACTGCAGCGGTACTTCGAAATTATCTAAGCATTGCCGTTATCCGCTGATCCGCCCGTTGCGACGGGTGCCTGAATTGAGACGAGTATTGATATGAGCAAACAGCTGAAAACCCTGTCACCGATCGATGGCTCCGAATACGTGGTGCGTGACTACGCCACGACAGCCCAGATAGAGGCGACGCTGGCCCGCGCCGCCGCTGCCCAGAAAGCCTGGAAACGCACCCCGCTTGAAGAGCGCATGGCGCTGTGCAGCCGCATGGTGGATGCCTTTGTCGCCCGCAAGGACGAGATCGCGCTGGAGCTGTGCTGGCAGATGGGCCGGCCCATCCGCTATGCCGCCGGTGAAGTGGGCGGTCTTGAAGAGCGGGCCCGCTACATGATATCGGCCGCCGCCGAGGCGCTGCAGCCGATTCAGCTGCCGGAAAAGACCGGTTTCAGTCGCTATATCACCCGTGAAGCCCTGGGCGTGGTGTTCGTGATTGCCCCCTGGAACTTTCCCTACATGACGGCGGTGAATGCCATTATTCCGGCGATCCTGGCGGGCAACAGCGTGATTTTGAAACATTCCGCCCAGACGCCGCTCTGTGCCGAGCGCTTCGCCGAAGCCTTCGCCGCCGCCGGCCTGCCGGAGGGCGTGTTCCAGTACCTGCACCTGGCCCACGGCGATACCCAGGGCCTGATCCAGGACGAACGTATCAGCCATGTCTGCTTTACCGGCTCAGTGCCGGGGGGCGAAATGGTGGAGCGGGCCGCGGCAGGGCGCTTTATCGGCGTCGGACTTGAGCTTGGCGGCAAGGACCCGGCCTATGTGCGGGCCGATGCGGACCTGGATCATGCGGTGGAAACCACAGTCGACGGTGCCTTTTTCAACTCCGGCCAGTCCTGCTGCGGCATTGAGCGCATCTATGTGCACGAATCGCTGTATGAACGTTTCGTCGAGCAGGCAGTGGCGCTGGTCAAGGCCTATAAACTGGGGCGCTCCGATGATCCCGACACCACCCTGGGGCCGGTGGTACGGGCCAGCGCTGCCGACTTTATCCGCGGCCAGGTGAGCGAGGCGGTTGCCGCCGGCGCAGTGGCCCATATAGATGCCGCCGACTTCCCGCTGGATGCCCCCGGCAGCGCCTATCTGGCGCCCCAGGTGCTGACGAACGTGAACCACGGCATGCGCGTCATGACGGAGGAAACCTTTGGGCCCGTCGTCGCCATCCAGAAGGTCAGCTCGGATGAAGAGGCCCTGGCACTGATGAATGACTCCGAGTTCGGCCTGACCGCCTCGGTGTTTACCCGCGATATCGACGCCGGCGTCGCCATTGGGGAGCAACTGGAGACAGGTACCTTCTTCATCAACCGCTGCGACTACCTGGATCCGGCCCTGGCCTGGACCGGCGTGAAAAACTCCGGCCGTGGCTGCACCCTGTCGAGCGTCGGATTTGAGCACCTGACCAGGCCCAAGTCGTTCCATCTGAAGACCGAAATCTGAGCGCCCAACCGATTCCGGTGACCGGCCAGCGGCCGGGCACCTCAAGCTGAGAATATGACCATGAACTACGAAAATCTGAGCGGCAACTGGAACTACCCCAGCAGCATTCGCGCCGGCGCCGGCCGTATCAACGAACTGGCCGAGTGCTGCAGGGCGCAGGGCATGCAGGCGCCGCTGCTGATCACGGATCCTGGCCTGGCGGCGCTGCCGATGGTGGCCGAGGCCGAAGCGCAGTGCCGGGCTGCGGGCTTGCGCATTGGCCTGTTCAGCGAGATCAAGGGCAACCCCACCGGCAGGAACGTCGATGATGGCCTGGCGGCCTACCGGGCGGGCAAGCACGACGGCGTTATCGCCTTTGGTGGGGGCTCTGCGCTGGATGCCGCCAAGGCCGTGGCGCTGATGGCAGGCCAGACGCTGGAACTGTGGGACTTCGAGGATGTGGGCGACAACTGGACCCGCGTCAACGCCGAGGGTGTGGCGCCCATAGTGGCGGTGCCGACCACCGCCGGTACCGGCTCCGAAGTGGGCCGCGCCTCGGTGATCACCGATGACGCACAGCATATCAAGAAGATCATTTTCCACCCCAAGATGCTGCCGGGCATCGTAATTCTGGACCCTGTGCTGACTGTCGGCCTGCCGCCCAAGGTCACCGCAGCCACCGGCATGGATGCGCTGTCCCACAACCTGGAAGCGCTCTGCTCGCCGTTCTGGCATCCCATGGCCGAGGGCATTGCCATCGAAGGCATTCGCCTGGTGCGTGAATTTCTGCCCCGTGCCGTGGCCGATGGCACGGATCTGGAGGCGCGGATGCAGATGATAGTGGCGTCCTCCATGGGAGCGACGGCCTTTCAGAAGGGCCTCGGTGGCATGCACGCCCTGGCCCATCCGCTGGGGGCGCTGTTCGATGCCCATCACGGCCTGCTCAATGCCATCCTGATGCCCTATGTGCTCAAGGCCAACCGTGAAGTGGTGACGCAGCGTCTCGAGCGCACAGCCCGCTATATCGGCCTGGCCGATGCGAGCTTCGATGGCTTCCTCAACTGGGTTCTGCAGCTGCGTGCCCAGGTGGGTATCCCCCATAGCCTGGGCGAAATCGGCATTGATGAGAGTGCGCTTGAAAAAATCGGTCGCATGGCCACCGAGGATCCGTCCGCCGGTGGCAACCCGATTCAGTTCAGCGCCGAGCAGTACAGCGCGCTCTGTGGTCGCGCCATTCGTGGCGAGCTCTGATTCGCGGATAGATAACGGGAGGTCGTGATGAAAATTGGCATTTTGCAGTGCGATGACGTGCAGGAGCAGCTGCAGCCGGCGTTCGGCAACTATCCGCAGATGTTTCGCGACCTGATGCTGCGGGTCGATCCGCAGCTTGAGTTTGCGGTCTACGACGTGCGGCTCGGTGAGCTGCCGGTCGATATCGACGAGTGCGATGCCTATATCACCTCCGGCAGCCGGCACGGTGTGCTGGACGGCCTGGCCTGGGTGGCGGAGCTGGAAGGCTTTGTCCGGCGCCTGGATGCCGGCAAGAAGAAATTTGCCGGTATCTGCTTTGGCCATCAGCTGCTGGCCCGGGCGCTGGGCGGAGAGGTCGAAAAATCACAGCGGGGCTGGGGTGTAGGGGTGTCGTTCAACCAGGTCGATAGTCGCAAGGCCTGGATGGAGCCGTACAAGCCCGCTATCGACCTGGTGGTCAGTCATCAGGACCAGGTGAGCGCACTACCCGAGGGGTTTGAGGTGCTGGCCAGCAGCGCCTTCTGCCCCTACTACATGCTGCAGTACCAGGATCATATGCTCAGTGTGCAGGGTCATCCCGAGTTCTCCAGAGACTATTCCCGTGCGCTGACCCTGAGCCGGCAGAACCGGATTCCACCGAACCGGGTACGTGAAGCTCTGCACTCACTCAGCGCCGAGGTCGATGATCTGCTGGTGATGCGCTGGATTATTAATTTCTTTTACGACCGCTAGGGGCTGGAAGCCATCGCCCGCTGCAGCTCTGCAGCGGGCTCTTCTGAAATGTAATGGGTCATTCGTTATTCGTTATTCGTTATTCGCGGCGTAGATCGTCTTGTGCTTGTTCCTTGTTCCTTGTTCCTTTCCCCTCGCACCTGTACCTGTACCTCGCACCTGCTTTTCCCTATTCCAGCTTGATTTGCGGCAGCAGCCAGTCATATTCGGCGCCGATTTCGGCCACAAAGCTGTCTTGCAGAATGCGCCGGCAGTCGCGGGCGATCATGCCGGGCAGGTCGCCCAGTTCACCCTTGCGGGTGGTGAGGGTGATCTCGCGGGCAAAGCCATGACCCAGGGGCAGCAGGGTAACCTGATGCTGGCGAATGCCGCTCTGGAACAGGCACAGCGGTGTGGTGATGGTGCAACCGATATTGCTGGCCACGGCGGAAACCACGGCGAAGGAATTGTCGAGCTGCAGGCGCAGCGGCGGTTCCTGGCGCGCCAGGCGCAGGAAGCGCTCCACATCCTGGCCGATCAGCGAGCTGGTGCTATAGCGGATAAAGTCCAGTCGCTGCAGTACGTCGGCCAGGGTCTTGGGGCCTGTGTAGTCGTTGGGTACCGCCAGCACGAAGGGTTCCTTCAGAATGCGATGGCGGTCCAGGTCCGAGTGATCGGCCAGGGGGTCATCGGAAATGATGATGTCCGCCTGGCGTGACAGCAGCATATGGGCATGCAGGTGGGATTGCCCGGTGATGGCGGCCCAGCTCTGGGTACGCTGGCGCAGAACGTCGATCAGGGGCTTGCCCACGGCGGTGATGATGGAATCCACCAGGGCGATCTTCACATGGCGCAGCAGCTTGTAGTCGGCTTTGCGCATTTTCTGGCTGGTAAGGCGGGCTTCCTGCAGCAGGCTCTGGGCGCGGTCGTACAGGTAGCGCCCGGCGGTGGTGATCTCCATGGGCCTGACGCTGCGATCCATCAGCTCGACGCGCATCTCGGCTTCCAGGTTGGTAAGCATCTGCGACAGCGATGATTGGCTCATGCCCAGGCGCTGGCCAGCCAGGGTCAGGTTGCCGGTTTCGGCGATCTGGACGAAAGCCTCCAGGGTACGCAGGTCAAAGCCGAAGGAAGACGACATGAAAGCCCTTTGTGGATGCGGTCAGGCAATTGGATCAGGCTTTCATTATCGCCCTGTCAGCGCCGCTGGCAACCATTGGGATGCTGTAATTTCTTTTTGTTTTCAATTGATTGTGCATTCAGGATGCCTCAGGGGCGCCAGGCGGGTTGGCCTGCATGGGTCAGGGTGCTGGCCACCATGCGGGTCAGGCTGCTGAGGTCAAACACCGGCAGGGCAAAGCGGGCCTGCAGTCTCTGCGAGAAGCAGGACAGGTCGGTGCATTCGAGCACCAGGGCACCGATTTCGGGGTGGCGCTCGAGCAGGGTGCTGATAACGCCGGTCAGTTCGGCTTCGAACAGCGTCATGTCGAGATCCTGGCCGTTGCCCTGAAGAATCACGTCACGGAACTGGGGCTGGTGCTGCATGCCGGCAATGGCGACCGGTTCAGCACCAATGCCGGCACCGCGCAGGTGGTCTTCGCTGAGGGCCTCGCTGTTGGCGACTATGACGCCCACCCGGCGTTGTGGTCCCAGCATGCGCGAAACCAGCGGCACCTGAATCAGGCTGGAAAGAAACACCGGCACCGACACCGCCGCGGCTATGTCCTGCTGATGCAGTGCCAGAAAGCCGCAGCTGCCGGTAATCGCCCGTACGCCTTCACGTTCCAGCTCCCGTGCCGCATCGATAAAGGGTTGCAGCAGGGCGGGGTCACGCTGGCGGATCAGTCGGTCGATGGTGGCACCCTGTACCGTTTTGTACAGCAGCGGGAAGTTAAAGCCCGCCGGGTTCTTGATATGCCCCAGGGGTTTGGGAAAGCGGGATTCCAGGCTGAGCACGCCAATGGGAATACCGTAGTAGTTCTGGCCGCCGCGCAGCATCATGTGATTTATCTCCTGTGTGAGAGTAGGTGTTGCGAACCGAGTCCTGAGCGAGCAGCAGGCGTGCCAGTGCCGGCATCAGGCGAACCGCTCCGGCGCAAAGGGTGTCAGATCGATATCCGTGGGCTGATCCGAAATCAGCTGGCAGACCAGTTGTCCGGTAATGGCGGCCAGTGTCAGGCCGAGATGACCATGGCCAAATGCCAGGGTCACGCGGGGCTGGGCTTTGAGCGTACCGATTACCGGCAGCGAATCCGGTGTTGAAGGCCGGCTGCCCATCCAGCTGGATTTCACCTGGGTGTGCCTTCCGAGCATTCTGTCGGCATGTGTGTGCATCAGCGCACTGCGGCGCTCATCCGGCGGCGCCTGGCAGGCGGCAAACTCGGCAGTGCCGGCCACCCGTATGCCATCGCTCATGGGGGTCAGGAAAATGCCCTGATCCAGCCACCCCACCGGGCGCGTCAGGGTATCGCTGGGCAGATCCAGCGTCAGGTGATAACCGCGCTCGGAGACCAGAGGCACCCGCACGCCACACTGGCCCGCCAGGGCCTTGGATGCGGCACCTGTGGCGATCACCAGGCGGTCAAACCGCAGCTGTTGCAGGCCACAGCGCAGTTCAACTGCGTCGGCATCGGCATGGATCGAATCCACTTTCTGTTGCACAAAGCGCCCGTCCTGGTCACAAAAGTGGGTAAACAGGGCACGGCTGAGCGCCACCGGACTGACGGTATGGCGCGTTCTGGGATAGTAGACGCCGCCGGCATGAAAGCCGTTGAGGTTCGGCTCCAGCTGCTGCACCTGCGTGGCGCTAAGGAACTCCAGTTCCACACCCTGCTCGCGGCGTTCCCGCAGCCCCTGGGTGCGGGCCTGGGCAAAGCCCTCGGTGCTGCTAAATAGCCCAAGGCAGCCATGGGACTGCACCAGAGACTCTGTACCGGTGAGGGCCAGCAGGCTGCGGTCAGCTGCTGGAGCCAGCTCCTGCAGTGCGGTGAGCGCCTGCTTGCCGCGCCTGTAGCGGGACGGGAAGCAGGCCTTGAAGAAATGCCAGCCGTAGGGCATGAGCTGGGGCAGATAGCTCGGCTGCACCGACACCGGGCTCTGGGCATCGAGCAGCATGGCGGGCATCTTGCACAGCAGCGAAAAACTGGTGAAGGGCAGGCGGGCGTAGTCGGCGAAAAGACCGGCATTGCCAAAGGAAGTGCCGAGCCCGGGTTGAGCCTGGTCGATCAGGGTCACCCGGTGGCCGGCCCGCTGCAGCCAGAGGGCGCTGCACAGACCTATGATGCCGGCGCCGATCACGGCGACTTGGCGGACATCGCCGGCAGGCTGAGTGGGATGGTCGGACATGAGTCACCTGCTGGCGCCCGTTGTGGGCGCGTCTATAGGGGGCGGGTGTGATGGCGGCTAGGTGACTGACGTCAGGAATTGGCGCAGCGCGCCGCCGGTGCCAGGGTTTCGTCCTGGCGCCGTGCCAGTAGCTGCTGCGCCAGTACCGGCAGCAGCAGGGCCAGACCGTAGAGGTCGGACTGCAGGCCCGGCGTGATCAGCGCTATGGCGGCGGCAAAGGTCAGCAGGCGGGGCAGCAGAGGCAGGTTGCGCAGCGCATAGCCGGTGATGGCGATACCGAACACGAAGATGCCCGCCATACAGCTAAAGGTGGTGAGCAGATACTCGGACCAGGTGAAGTAATCCTCCAGCACGATCAGCATGGCCGGCGAGTAGACGAACACGAATGGCATCATGATCTTGGCGTTGCCGAGCTGGAAGGCCGATATGCCGGTACGAAACGGATTGGCATTGGCAATGCCGGCGGCGGCATAGGCCGAGGTGCACACCGGCGGGGTAATCTCCGACAGCACACCGTAATAGAGCACGAACAGGTGCGCCGCGAGCGCCGGAACACCCAGGTTAGACAGTGCCGGCTGTGCCACGGCACTGAGCATGATGTAGAGCGCGGCCGTGGGCAGGCCGGCCCCCATCAGGATGCAGGACAGCGCGATCAGCACCAGGGATACGAACAGGGTTGCCTGATCCAGTGAGAACAGTTCGAACGGCAGCCAGGTGGTCATGGCCATCAGCGACTCGCCTATATCCTGGGCGCCGCTGGTCACCAGAAAGCCGAGGCGAAAAGCCACGCCTGTGGTGGTGATGACACCCACCACTATGCCGACGGCCGAACAGGCCGCTCCCACCGCCAGGGCGTATTTGGCGCCTATCTTGAATGCATCGAAAATGTCGCCAAAGCCAATACGGTTGCGCGGGTTAAGCACCCCCACGGCCAGGCTGGCGGCGATACCGGAGAAGGCCGCCATATAGGGCGTAAAGCCACTGAAGAGTACGCCGATCAGCACCACCAGTGGCAGCATGGTGGGCCAGCCGTCTTTCAGTACCGCCAGCAGATGGGGAATGTCCTCTTTGGCGCAGCCCTTGAGGCCGAGTTTCTTGGCCTTGAAGTGCACTATGGTCAGTACGCCAATGTAGTGCATGATGGCCGGTGTCATGGCGGCCAGCACTATGCTGCCGTAGGACATCTGCAGGTTCTCGGCCATGATAAAGGCCGCCGCGCCCATGATCGGCGGGGTAATCTGGCCACCGGCACTGGAAGCCGCCTCAACGCCGCCGGCAAAGTGGCCGGGGTAGCCGAGCTTTTTCATGTTGGGAATGGTCAGGGAGCCGGTCGAGACCGTATTGGCCACGGCGGAGCCCGAAATGGTGCCGAAAAAGGCCGATGAGACCACGCTGACCTTGGCCGGGCCGCCGGAATAACGGCCGGCAACGATGGTGGCGATATCGATGAAGAACTGGCCCAGCCCCATGCGCTGGGCGATAACGCCAAAGAGCACAAAGTGGAACACCACGGTCGACACTACCCAGAGGGTAATGCCGAAGATGCCCTCGGCCGGGAAATAGATATTGTTGATGAACTGATTCCAGCTCACGCCGGGGTGGCGCAGTATATCGAAGGGCAGGTACTGCCCGAAGAGCGCATAGCAGGCGAACAGAATAATGATCAGCGGCAGAACCGGGCCCAGGGTGCGGCGGGTTGCTTCCAGCACCAGGAACACCAGCAGGCTGCCAAATATGATATCCAACAGCGCCGGGTTTCCCTGACGCAGCGCCTGTTCGTCAAGCACCAGGCCAACGAAGCTCAGGTCCAGCCCCATCCAGGTGAAACCTATATAGAGGGATGCGACTACACTGAGGCCCGCCAGCACAAAATCGTACAGGGGTACGCGGCTGCTCTGGTCGGCGTTCTTGCGTTCCAGACACTTGAAGCCTGCGTAGTAGATAAAGATCATCGACAGCACGCCGGACAGGTGGATGCCCATGTGCCAGTAATCGGCCGGCAGCCCGAAGCCCGCCGTGATGAAATGGTAGAGGGCGAACAGGGCTAACAGCACGCCGCAGACCTGTTCCAGTTTGCGCGGGAGCTTGCGGGTTTGCAGTTCGGAGTCGTACTGCTCTTCCAGCTCCTGCATCTGTTCGATACTGATCTTGTCCATACTGGACCTCGCATGGCCAGGTGAGTCCGGGTGCATGCCGGCGGCGACAATAATGCCGCCGGCAACCGGTGCCGAGCAGGCTCAGACCGGGTGCGCGCTTAGTGTTGGGCGGTGGCTTAGTGCAGTACGCCGGCTTCGCGGTAGAACTTTTCGGCGCCCGGATGCAGCGGAATGGTGACGCCGCTCAGAGCCGTGTCCAGCTTGATCAGGCGGGCCTTGGGATGGCCGCTTTCGAACAGCTGGCGGGTGCTGTCATTCCACAGCGCCTTGGTGATGTCGTACACGAGCTCTTCGGAGACATCGGCGTTGGTCATCCACTGGGCGCCGCCGGCCAGCGTTTTGACGTCATAGTCCACGCCTTCGTAGGTGCCGCCGGGGATGGTTTCGGAATAGTAGTAGGGCAGGGCCTTCTCGATAATGGCCCTTTCCTCGTCACTGAAGGAGTACAGCTCCATGCCCCGGGTTGCATCCAGTTGCACGATGGCGGCCACCGGTGTGCCGGCGACATAGAAGTAGGCATCGAGCTGGCCGTCGGCCAGGTGCTCGGCGCTCTGGGTGTTATTCAGCTCGGCTTCGTCGATGTTGGAGCGGTCCAGGCCGAACTGACTCAGCAGCTGCAATACCGCCACCTGGGTGCCGGAGCCCGCCTGGGCAATGCCGACGCGCTTGCCCTTGAGGTCTTGCAGCGAATTCAGTTTGGCCCCCTTGGGCAGCACCAGGTGCATTTCTTCGGGAAACAGGTTGGCGATCACGCGCAGCTTGTCGTATTTGGCCTGACCTTCAAACTTGCCGCCGCCGTTGTAGGCGGTATGGACGATGCCGGCAATGGCGAGGCCCGATTCCATCTGCCCGGTCTGCACACCGGTGGCATTGGCAACCGAGGCATTGGAGGACTGCGCAATGGCGACCAGGCCCGGAACGCCGCAGCTGCCGCCGTCTTCACAGGGACGTGAGCCCGGCGGGCTGCTGATGGCGTTGGCGATCAGGCCGGCAATGGGGAAGTAGGATCCACCGGCGCTGCCGCTGCCAATGCGAAAGAACTGCATTTCGGCGGCCTGGCTGAAGCCGGACAGGGCGGTGGTGGCGGCCAGTGCGGTACCGGCGATAAGGGTCTTGAGGCGCATATTGAGCTCCTGGATTGTTGTTTTTGGTGCTGCAGGATCGGGTGCGGCACGGGGCCGCCGGATGTTATTCGCTAGGGGGGCGGGCGTGGGTTGAGCGGCGGGGCGGGTCGAATAGGTCCATGGGGTCTCCGTTGTTCTGTTGTTGTGAGAGAACCTGATGTGTGCATTATTCGATCAGATGAATATAATAACAAATCGTATTTTTTTACGACTTGATCAGATTTTTTTATATTAATGGAGTGGCCATGAACCTGCGTCAGATGGAAGCGTTTCGAGCGGTGATGCTCACAGGCTCCGTATCCCAGGCGGCCAAACAGCTGTTCAAGACTCAGCCGGCGGTGAGCATGTTGCTGAGTGCGCTGGAGCAGGAGATCGGCTTTCAGCTGTTTGAACGGCGCAAGAAACGGCTATATCCAACGCCCGAGGCCAAATACCTGTTCGACGAGGTGGAGTCGATTTTTTCGCGCATACACGATGTTTCCCAGACAGTGCGTGATATTCAGAACAAGCAGTTCGGCTATCTGCGTATCGGCTGCATGCCGGGGCCGTCCACTTTCTTTGTGCCGGATCTGGTGGCGGATTTTCTCGAGGCGCACCCGCGGGTACAGGTCTCACTGCAAACCCGCACCTCGCCCTCGGTCATCGAATGGGTTGCGTCCAACCAGTACGATATTGGCCTGGCGGAGATCACCAGCCGGGATCAGGGTGTCGATACCGACAGTGTTTCCCTGCCGTGCCTCTGTGCGCTGCCGGCGGCCCATCCGCTGGCGGCACAGGAGCTGATCACGCCCGCGCTGCTCGATGACGAGGCCATGATTACGCTGCACCCGGACCACATGACCTTTCATGATCTGCAAAAGCATTTTGAACAGGCGGGTGTGCGCATGAATGTGCGCCTGCAGACGCGCTTTTTTATTCCGGCGCTGCGCTTTGTCGAACGCGGGCTCGGTGTCTGCATCATGGATCCGATATCGGTGGCCAGCTATTGCAGCTATGCGGCGCCCGGCAAGGTGGTATTCCGGCGTTTCGAGCCCGAGATCAGGCTCAAGTTCGGTATCATGTACCCGGCGGATCTGCCGCGCTCCGGCATTACCCAGGTATTTGCCGAGCAGCTGCACGGGCGGATACTGGATTTGCAGGAGAGCCCGCAGCGTTTAACGCTCTGGTAACGGATCAAAGCCAGCGAGTTGGCTTTCATTAAATAGATCGGAGTTGTCGCATGCATCTGTACGATATGCTGGGTCTGGCCGGGTACTTTGTGCTGCTGATCTACATCGGTTACAGCAGCGCAAAAAAGGTGAAATCCAGCGCGGATTTTGCGGTGGCGGGCAACCGGATCATCTGGCCCATACTGTTTGCCACCCTGGCGGCGTCTTTCCTCGGCGGCGGCGCTTCCATGGGGCGCGCCAGCAAGGCCTTTGAAGATGGCTACGCCTTCATGTTTGCCGCCACGGCCTTCCCCATTGCCACGGTACTGTCGGGGCTCTACATAGCGCCTCGGCTCAAGCGTTATGTGAATGCCCAGACCATCGGCGACATCATGGAGCAGCACTTCGGGGCGCCGGCGCGGCTCTTCACCGGGCTGTTTTCACTGGTGTTCTGTGTCGGCATTCTGGGTGCCCAGGCGCTGGCGGTGGGCACGGTGTTCAACGCGGTGCTCGGCATCGAAGTCAGCAGCGGCATTCTGCTGGGCATGGCCGTGGTGCTGATCTACTCTACCCTCGGTGGCCTCTGGGCGGTGATTCAGACCGATGTGGTGCAGTTTCTGCTGCTGGCCATCTTCCTGCCGGTAACCATGGTGGTGGGTGTGCAGGCTGTTGGCGGCCCCGCCGAGCTGATCAGCCGGCTGCCCGAAGGCCACTTCAGCCTGATGGGCGACTACAGCGCCGCCATGTTTATCAGTATTTTCATTGCCTTCCTGCTGGGTGAAACCCTGGTGCCGCCCTATACCCAGCGCGCGCTGGCGGCCCCCGATGCAGGCAATGCCAGGCTCGGTTACAGCCTGGCGGGGGTCTTCGGCTTTCTGTTCTATTTTGTCACCACCACCATCGGCCTGGTCGCGCTGGTGCTGTACCCGGATATAAGCCCGGATCAGGCGCTGCCTGCGCTGATCCGCAGTCTGCTGCCGGTGGGAGTCACGGGTCTTGTGCTGGCGGCGCTGCTGGCGGTGGTGATGTCGACCGCCGATTCCTACCTGAATTCCGCCGCCGTCATTTTTGTTCGCGATATTTACCAGCGCTTTATCGACCCCGGGGTGACGGAGCGGCGGCGTTTGCGTATCGAACGCTGGGTTAACCTGCTGATCGGCATAGGGGCGGTGATCTTCGCGCTCTATGCCAGTTCCATTATCGATGCGCTGCTGCTGAGCTACAGTCTCTGGGCGCCGACGGTACTGATTCCCTTTGTCGCCGGTGTACTGTTTGATCTCAAATGCAGCCGCTCGGCCATCAGCGCCATGCTGGCCGGCGCTCTGGTGACGCTGATCTGGCAGAGCGCGCCCCAGGATCTGCAGGCGTTCACCGGTGTGAGTGCACTTATGGCCGGTGTGCTGGCCAATGGCCTGGTCTTTACGCTGGTGTACCGTCTAAACCGCGCCGCGGGCGCGAATCCTGAATCCAGCTTTTAAGGGGGCTGCAATGCATTGGTTTGGCATGGTTGTCTACGGTGTGGCGGGGCTCTGTATCCTTACGGCCCTGGTTGTCGGTATCAAGGCCTGGATTTTTTATCGAGACGGCGGTTGATTCAGAGCTGGCTGGTGTGATTGAAACTTTGGGAGCTAGAAAAATGATGTAAAATCTTCTTTGTTAGTGATTAAATTATGATCATTGATTTTACGTTGCATTAATTGACTATAAATTTATAAATTGTTGGGTTTAATCATCAATAGTGCCGGTTATTGATGCTGCCTTTGCACACATTAACCCCCGGGTCCCCGCTAGAATGGCTCTACGAAATCGCTGATCCCCTCAGCGGTGCCGGCAACCGGGGCTCCCAGCAGATGACCCGGTGACCGTCACTCTCCACAAGAGAGTCGGATCCGCCCGCGCCGCCTGGGTCCCACAAGGACCTGAAATTCAGGCTACAGAGCCCTGCGGAGCTGTTCAGCGTTTCATCCCTCTTTTTTGATGATCAGGATCAGACCATGACGTTTTTCAGGGTGCTATCGATACGACTTTGATGCGGTTGCCGGGCCAGGAGTTTCTGTGGCGCCCGGGAGCCAGGCCTCAGCCACCTTCGCGACCTGAATCGCGATCCGTATTGATAGCTGGAGAAACCGCATGAGTTCGTTTGATCACCGCAAGTACCGCCCCTTTGCTCCCATTCGCAAAACCGACCGCCGCTGGCCGGACCAGATCATCGACCGTGCGCCCCGCTGGTGCAGCGTCGATCTGCGTGATGGTAACCAGGCGCTGATCGAGCCCATGAACGTGGTGCAAAAACGCCGCATGTTCGAGTTGCTGGTAAAGCTGGGCTTCAAGGAAATCGAGGTGGGCTTCCCCGCCGCCTCCCAGCCGGACTTTGACTTTGTTCGCTCCCTGATCACCGATAATCTGATTCCCGATGATGTCACCATCCAGGTGCTGACCCAGGCGCGGGATGAGCTGATTGCGCGCACCTTTGAATCCCTGCGCGGTGCCCGCCGCGCCATAGTGCACCTGTACAACTCCACCTCTACGGTGCAGCGTGAACAGGTGTTCGGGCTGGATCGCGAGGGGATCAGGGCCATTGCCGTCAAGGGTGCGCACACAGTGGCACGGCTGGCCTCAGAGAGGCCCGAGACCCAGTGGGTCTTCCAGTACTCCCCCGAGAGCTTCACCGGCACCGAGCTGGATTACGCGGTGGAGGTCTGCGACGCGGTCACCGCCGTGTGGCAGCCGACACCGGACAACAAGGTTATTATCAACCTGCCGGCCACGGTGGAAATGTCGACCCCCAATGTCTTTGCCGATCAGATCGAGTGGGTCTGTGACCATATCGCCAGGCGCGACTCAATCATCATCAGCCTGCATACCCATAACGACCGCGGTTGCGGTGTGGCGGCGGCGGAGCTCGGCGTCATGGCCGGTGCCGACCGTATCGAGGGCACGCTGCTGGGTAACGGTGAACGTACCGGCAACATGGATATCGTCACCATGGCGCTGAATTTATACAGCCAGGGGGTGGATCCGCAGCTGGATCTGGCCAATATGGACGAAATCGTCGAGTGCGTGAAGGCGTGCACCCAGTTACCAGTACATCCGCGCCACCCCTATGCCGGCGAGCTGGTGTTTACGGCCTTTTCGGGTAGCCATCAGGATGCTATTCGCAAGTGCCTGGCCCGGCGTCAGAGCGATGCCTCTTGGGACGTGGCCTATCTGCCGATCGACCCCGAAGACCTGGGGCGTGATTACCAGGCCGTGATCCGCATCAACAGCCAGTCCGGCAAGGGCGGCGTGGCCTACGTGCTGGAGCGCGAATACGGCATCCAGATGCCGCGCTGGCTGCAGATTGAATTTAGCGCCAGGGTACAGCAGGCCACCGAAGCCTCGGCCACCGAGCTGAACGGCGAGCAGATCTGGCACATATTCAATGAAACCTACCTGCGCCCGGCCGACAGCGGCGCCCGTATTCTGGGCTATCAGCTGAGCCGTGATAATGGCCAGGACAGCCTGAGTGCCACTATTCACTGGCAGGGCGAAACCCGCTCGGTGACGGGCACTGGCACAGGCGTGGTTGGCGCCTTTGTTGATGCACTGAACCGGGAGATGAGAGAAACAGTGCTGTTGGTGGAATACAGCGAACATGCCCTGGGCGCTACCCACGGTGAAGGCGCCGAGGCGATCAGTTTCGTGCAGATGGGCATTAACGGCAGTCGTTACAGCGGTGTGGCGGTGAGTGAGGACATAGTGACCGCATCCCTGAATGCGATCCTCGATGCCCTGGCCCGGGGCGGCAGTGAGGCGCGAGTGGCCGCGGCCTGATCCTGACACCTGAAAATCTGACCTGAAACAAAAAAATCCCGTGCAGCGCTGCACGGGATTTTTTGTTCAGGGCGTGTCGGCGGCTGTCAGAAAAAGCTTTTGCGTCTGGCGCGGGAGATCAGTATCAAGCCAGTCAGCAGGACCATAAAGGCGCTGAAGACGACCAGCACTTCGGCCATGGTGAAGCCAAGGGGCATTTCCGGCGTATAGCCGCAGGGCTCCCAGATTTCAAAGACTTCCGGCAGCCACGTCTCGGGTGTGAGCCAGGCCGGCAGGCCTGATTCCATGCTGCAGCTGCCCTCGATCCAGCCTCGCTCGACGCCAAGGGTGGTCCAGCTGCGCTCCAGCATCCCCAGCATGGCAACAAACCCCAGCAGCTGCGCCAGCTTGCGGGTAAAAGTCCAGCCACAGCCCAGGAAACCCAGCAGGCAGGCCAGAATAAAGCCCGCCAGCCACAGCCTGATATGCACGCAAAGTACACAGGGACCGTAGCCCAGTTCGTACTGGTAATAGAGCGCGATACCTTCGACGGTCAGGCCGATCAGAATCATCGCCAGCCAGTACCAGGCGCTGCGCCCGAGAGTCGATAGCTGGTTGAGCATTGGGGCGTCCTTAAGCAAAGTGGTTGCGCTATCTGAACACAAAAGCAGCGTAAGATTCCAGAGGTCTTGCCTTTGTAGTGACGCCAATTTGCGTCATTATATTTTCTGGCCGGTTGGCCCCGCACTACTGTGCTCTGTAGCACGTTATTTTTTTCTAGGTTGTCAGGCCATGGGGGGCCTTGCCCGGTGTTTTGCGCAAAGCCAGCCAGGTGTTAACGCTGATGGCGCCGAGAATCGCGGTGCCGCCTAGCAGAGTATGTATGGTGGTGGTTTCGCCCAGCGCGAGCCAGACCCAGATAGGCCCCAGCACCGTTTCCAGCAGCATGAACAGGCTGACCTCGGTGGAGGGCAGATAACGGGGGGCCGTCATGACCAGGATGGTCGCCAGCGGTATCTGGATCAGCCCCATAAGCGCGAGCCAGCCGTAACTGGCAGGCTCCAGTGTGAGCGGGGTCGCCAGGGGCCAGCTGATGAAGGCTGCAATGGCACCGGCCAGGGCGATGATCGGCAGGCGCGGCAAGTCCTGAAAGCGGCGCAACAGGGTGAACATCATGCCCATGCTGGCGGCCAGCAGCAGGGCGGCAAGATCGCCCATGCTCTGGCTGTTGGCGCTGTCGGAGCCTGCAAACACCACCATCACGCCGATCACAGACACGCCTATGGCGATCAGGGTACGGCGCAGTACCCGTTCGTGCAGCAGCAGGCGGGAAAAAAGCGCCGCGAACAGGGGGGCGCTTGCCAGGATTACCACCGTATTGGCGGTACTGGTATGGCTGATGGAAAACACAAACAGCCAGGTATTCACGCCATAGAGACTGGCAATGGCGATGCCTGCAAGCCAGAACATGGGGCTTGCAGGCCAGCGCTGGCGCCAGCACAGGCACAACAGGGCGGTGGTCAGGCAGGTCAGAGCACCGCGCCAGAATGTCACGTTATAGGATGTGCTGTCGGCCAGGCGGATCAGCAAGGCATCAAAGCTCAGCACCAGTATGCCGCAGGCAGCAATCAGCATGCCCTTGGCGTGATCATCATAGTGCCCCAGCGGAACACTGGCAGTTTTGCTTGTTACTGACATGGTAAAAACTCTCATCGGCCCGGGGCTGCAGCGCAGCCCCGGGCGTTAACACGAATTATAAAAGCAGCCGTGCAGGTCTGAGCCTGTGGCCCCAGAAGAAGAGGGCCAGGCCCGTCATGATGACAGCGGTTCCACTCCAGACACTCAGGCCTACATTCTCATCATTAAGCAGGCTGCCTAGCAGTAGCGCGAACACCGGAGTGATCAGGGTGACCAGAGCCACGGTGCTCGGCGGCAGTTTGCTGAGAATATAGAAGTAGCTGACAAAACCGATCAGCGAGCCAAATACCGCCAGATAAAGAATGGCCCAGGGCGAGTGGCTGCTAAAGTCGAAAGTCGGTGCCGTACCATCCAGCAGCAGCCAAAGCAGGCCGTAGCAGGGCAGGCTCAGCATGAGCGCACCCACGGTATGTGGCAGTGGATGAATCGCCAGGGCCTCGCGCTTGACCATCACAGCGCTGAGGCTGAACAGCAGCACCGCCAGCAGTAACAGTGCAATACCAGGCCAGGTCTCAAGGCTCAGGGTGGCATCATCCATAAATATCCAGCCCAGACCTGAAAGCGCGATAACACAGGCCAGCCAGCGGTGCGGCGCCATCGGGGCCTCGCGCAGCAGTACCTGGGCGAGCAGGGCCGAGAGCACCGGCGACAGGCCAAAGATCACCGAAATCAGGCCTGAGGGCACGAAACGCACCGCCAGGTAGGTGGAGCTCATGGCGCCGAAAATACCCAGGGTCGCGAAGGCGTAGGACCTGAGGGCCTGGCGGTGCCAGGGCATGTCCAGTCGCAGTGTTCGCACCAGCAGCCAGCCCAGTACTGCGGCTATACCCATACGCAGCCAGGCGGCCATAAGCGGGTTGACGGTTTCGCTGCTCCAGGCAATTCCCAGCGGGGTGGTGGCCCAGATAGCCAGTACGGCCAGATAGGCGCTTGGCACGGACATCGCTCTTACTCCTTTTCAGTGATGGCCGGAAAACATCCTGTTTCCGGTTGCTCTGGATCCTGCATCAATCTACAAGCCCTGCGCTCGCGGGGGGCCACCAGGGATGGTGGAAATCCTGAAAACGCAGGAGCAGTTTTTAGGGGACCGCCATGGAGGGCGGGAAATTCGTTATTGCAGGAGCAAATAACGATACGTACATCCCTGTACACAAAAGGCCGCAGGCGGTGAGCGCTGCGGCCTTGGGAAAACCGAACCCTGCAGGACCGGCTAACGTTCGACCGCACGGGGCCACATCCAGCGGGCCGGGATGGCCTGTCGGTTGCGGTGCGCGCTAATAAGAGTCGGGACGTTCATGCTGCTGATCCGGATTGCTGAGCCGACATCTTGCGTCATTTTTGATCATTTGGTCAACCCTGGGTCAGCGCTGCGCACCAAATCTGTGCATCACTCTTGTGGCGCCAGCATAGCGCCGAATGCAGTGCCCGGTGATGCCCTGCACGACTCCGGCGAAGGTGTTCGCGCCCGCAGGCTCCGCCTTGGCTATTGGAGGCTGTGGCAAAGGGGGCGCTTAGCGCCCATGCTTGAGTGCAGAATGGATCTGTTGTTGACGCTGGCTGTTTAGGGAGGTCTGGATGTTACGTGTTGTGCTTGGTTTGGCGCTCTTCGTTCTGGCCGGATGTCAGTGGCCGCAGGAGGACGGTATTAATGGCGTGCTGGCCTGGGATAGGGTGGAGTTGATCGCCGAGCTGAACGAACCCATCCTGCAGGTCGATGCCCGGGAAGGCCAGCGCCTGAGCGCGGGAGATCTGATTCTGCAACAGGATGACCGGCTGATGCGCGCGCGTCTGGCCGAGGCAGCGGCTGTGCTGAAAGAGGCCAGTGCACGGCTGGCAGAGCTGCGGCGAGGACCCAGAGTTGAACGTATAGAGGCGGCCCGGGCACGCCTGGCGGGGGCAGAAGCCGAGGCGGACAACGCGGCGGCGGAGCTGAAGCGTCTGGAAACACTGCAACGCCAGCGCCTGACCAGTGTCGAGGCGCTTGAGCTGGCTCGAACCCAGGCCAGCAGCAGCCGGGCGCGCTCCCGGATGAATCGGGCAGAGCTGGATGAGCTGCTGCACGGCAGCACGGCAGCAGAACTGCTGCAGGGCGAAGCCCGGGTACAGCAGGCCGAGGCGCGCCTGGCGCAGGTCGATATCCAGCTGCAGCGACTGCAGCTGCGTGCGCCCCGAGACGGCCTGCTGGACGAGCTGCCCTTTGAGCAGGGTGAGCGTCCGCCGGCGGGCAAGGTAGTGGCGGTGCTGCTGGCAGGAGAGGGGCCCCATGCCAGAGTCTATGTGCCCGAACCGATGCGGGCGCGGCTGCAGCAGGGCAGTCGCGCCCAGGTGCGGGTGGATGGTCTCGATGGCGTCTTCGATGGCGAGATTCGCTATATAAGTGCGGATGCCAGCTTTACGCCTTTTGATGCCCTCACCGAGCGGGATCGCTCGCGGCTGAGCTATCTGGCGGAGGTGCAGCTCAGTGGCGCCGGTGTTGAAACCCTGCCAGGCGGTCTGCCGGTACAGGTTGTTTTCGATGGGCTGAGCCTGTGACCAGCCCCGTGCAGGCGTCAGCCGAGACCGGCGAGCTGGCCATTGAGGCGCGGGGGCTGAGTCGGCGCTTTGGTGATCTGGTGGCGGTCAGCGGGCTTGATCTGCAGGTGCCCAGGGGCATGGTGTATGGATTTCTTGGCCCCAATGGTTCCGGCAAGTCCACCACCATTCGCCTGCTCTGTGGCCTGCTGCTGCCCAGCGCCGGCAGCGCCCGGGTACTGGGCCACGAGGTGCCCGGTGATGCCGAGCGGCTCAGGCACAAGATTGGCTACATGACCCAGCGCTTCTCGCTCTATGAAGACATGACGGTGCTGGAAAATCTCGATTTCATCGCCCGCATCTATGGGCTCTCCAGGGTTCTGCGCCAGCAGCGTATCCAGCAGGCCTTGCAGCAGTATCACCTCGGCGAACTGGCGCGGCAGTTTGCCGGCCGTCTCAGTGGCGGCCAGCGCCAGCGCTTGTCCCTGGCGGCGGCGACACTGCATAGGCCGCAATTGCTGCTGCTGGATGAGCCGACCAGTGCGGTGGATCCCCAGAGCCGCCGCGACTTCTGGGAAGCACTTTTTGCGCTGCTGGAACAGGGCACCACTATTCTGGTGTCGACCCATTACATGGACGAGGCCGAGCGCTGTCACCGGCTGGCGATTCTGGACCGTGGCGTGCTGGTGGCCGATGGCGCACCACTGCAGCTGATGGCGGACATTGATTGCGCGGTCGTGCTGGTGGAATCCGCTGTGCCACGGGCGGTGCAGCGGGCCCTGAGCGGCCTGGACAGAGTGCGCAGCATAACCCAGCTGGGCATGCGCCAGCGCGTGCTGCTGCCCCGCAGTGTCGAGCAGCCGGCCGAGCAGGTGCGCACGCTGTTGCAGGCGGCGGGCATTGAGGCGCAGTGTTGCGATACCACGCCCAGTCTGGAGGATGTGTTTGTGGCGGTGACACAAAGCGGTCGCGGCAAGGCCGGCGGATCGGAGTTGAGGCCCTGATGGCGCTGCAGCGGCTCTGGGCGATTCTGGCCAAGGAGATTCGCCAGCTCAGGCGCGATCGCCTGACCTTCGGCATGATCTTTGGCATTCCGATGCTGCAGATCATCATGTTCGGCTACGCCATCAACACTGATGTACGCCAGCTCAGTGCCGCGGTGGCGGATCAGGCGGGCAGCGCGCTCTCCGCCCAGCTGCAATCGCAGCTGGAAGCCTCCCAGGTGCTGCGCATAGTGGCGCGGGTCGACAGTGCCGCCTCGCTGCAGAAATTGCTGGATCGCGGTCAGGTGCATGTGGGAGTGCTGATTCCACCGGACTTCGAACGCCGCCTGCAGCAGTCGGCGCGCCCGGCGGTGCAGCTGCTGGTGGATGGCAGCGACCCCATCATACTGGCGTCGGTGCAGCGGCTGCTGAACATGCCGCTGGGGATGGATACGGCCGCGCAGCTGGAGCCTGAGGTGCCGTTGTTCGAGGTACGCAATTTTTACAATCCCGAACGTCGCTCGGCGGTGTTCGTGGTGCCGGGGCTGATCGGCGTGATTTTGACCATGACCATGGTGATGTTTACCGCCGTGGCCATAGTACGCGAACGCGAGCGCGGCAATCTTGAGCTGCTGATCAATACGCCGGTCAGCTCGCTGGAGCTGATGCTGGGCAAGGTGCTGCCCTACATCCTGATTGGCCTGGTGCAGGTCACGGTGATCCTGCTGCTGGGGGCGCAGCTGTTCAATGTGCCCCTGAATGGCTCGCTGCTGGAGGTGTATCTGGCGGCGCTGCTGTTTATTGCCGCCAATCTTGGGCTGGGGCTGCTGATCTCAACCCTGGTGGGCACTCAGTTTCAGGCGATTCAGATGGCGTTCTTCTTCTTCTTGCCGTCTATTTTGCTGTCGGGGTTCATGTTCCCGTTCGACGGCATGCCCCGCGCAGCAAGGCTGATAGCCGAGCTGTTGCCACTGACCCATTTTATCCGGCTGATACGGGGCCTGATGCTGCGCGGTGTCGAACTGGTTCAGCTCTGGCCGGATGTGCTGGTGCTGCTGGGTTTTTTTCTGCTCAGCATGACGCTGGCGGTACTGCGCTTTCGCAAGCGGCTGGATTAGAATCAAAGCCGGGTCGCGGGTTTCTCTGCGGGTTAAGCGTGACGGCAAGGCCCTGCAAGCTTGCAACTTCAGGTGCAGTCGTTAGTCTGAGTGCTGGTCGAATCGAATGGAGTCCGTATGAGTCTTGAAGATCTCAAGCTAGGTTTGCGCAATATCACCCACAGTGATTACCCGCAGATTCAGGAGTTGATGGATCGGGTGTACCCGGATATCGGCGGTGCCTGGCCCGAGTCCACTATCCACAAGCTGGTGGATGAATTCCCCGAAGGTCAGATCTGCGTGGTGGATAATGAACGGGTGGTGGGCATCGCCCTGACCGCGCTGGTCAGTTACGAAAAGTTCAGCAACCCCCATACCTATGACGATCTGATCGGGCGTGGCCAGGAAATCCATGTCGACCCCGAAGGCGATGCGCTTTACGGGCTGGATGTGCTGATCAACCCCGAATACCGCGGTTATCGCCTGGGCCGGCGGCTCTACGATGCGCGCAAGGAACTCTGTCGCCAGTTCAATCTGCGCAGCATTCTGGCGGGCGGCCGCATTCCCAAGTACCACGAGTACAGCGACGAGCTGTCGGCCAAGGAATATATAGGCAAGGTGGCACGCAAGGAAATATACGACCCGATTCTGAGCTTTCAGCTGGCCAATGACTTTACTGTCAAGCGACTGCTGCGGCGTTATCTGCCGGAGGACGAAAAGTCCGCCGGTTACGCCACCCTGCTGGAATGGGACAACATCCTCTACGAGCCCGAGGCGCGGCCGATCAGTGTGCGCAAGACCCAGGTGCGGGTCGGTGTGGTGCAGTGGCAGATGCGTACCATAGAGTCGGTGGAAGACATCCTGCAGCAGGTGGAATACTTCGTCGATACAGTCTCGGAGTACGAAAGCGACTTTGTGCTCTTTCCCGAGTTTTTCAACGGCGCCCTGATGGGACTGACCAATCAGTCGCAGCGTACCGAGGCCATTCGTTATCTGGCGGGGTATACCGAGCAGTTTCGCGAGGCCATGCTGCAGATGGCGGTGAGCTACAACATCAATATTATTACCGGTTCCATGCCGCTGATTGAAAATGATCGCCTCTACAATGTGTCCTACCTGTGTCACCGCGATGGCACCTGCGAGGAGCAGCGCAAGCTGCATATTACGCCCCACGAAAGGCGTGACTGGGTTATCGAAGGTGGCGAAGGCCTGCAGGTGTTCAATACCGATGCGGGCAAGATCGGCATTCTGATCTGCTACGACGTCGAATTTCCGGAGCTGGGGCGCCTGCTGGCCGAAGAGGGCATGGAAATCCTGTTCGTGCCTTTCTGGACAGATACCAAGAACAGCTATCTGCGGGTGCGCCATTGTGCCCAGGCCAGGGCGATCGAGAACGAGTGCTATGTCTGCATCGCGGGTAGCGTTGGCAACCTGCCGAGTGTGGATAACCTGGACGTGCAATACGCCCAGTCGGCGGTGTTTTCACCGTCGGACTTCATGTTCCCCCACGATGCGGTGCTGTCCGAAACCACGCCAAATACCGAGATGATCATGTTCTCGGATCTGGATCTGGACAAGCTCAAGGTGGTGCGCGCCGAAGGCTCGGTGACCAATCTGCGTGATCGCCGGCATGATCTGTATCAGGTGACGATGCGCAACAAGGGCGGCATGGCCGACAGCTGAGTGGGCTGCATAACCAGCTCTTTGCCAATGACTAGCAATGGGCTGGCAAAAGGAAAAAGGCGTGGCGCCGGCGCCGCGCCTTTTTTGTGGACGCCGCTGCGCGGTCAGCGCGGCGGGTCGACGATACCGCCCAGACTGTTGTTAACCCGGTACCAGCCGGCCAGACTCAGGCGTTCGCGCTGTGCCGGCAGGACTTCGTGGGGAAAGCGGTCGCTGAGAAAGACCACCAGGGTGCCATAGCAGGGTTGAACCCGCTCGATGGGCGTTTGCGCCGCTTCATCGGCATAGATCAGCAGTTCACCGCCGTTACCGGGTTGCCAGTCGGGATTCAGGTAGTAGACGGTCGAGAGTACACGGTTGGTGCGTCCCTGGAAGGCATCCAGATGGCGGCGGTAAAAGGCCCCTTGTGGATAACGCGAGAAGTGGCACTCGTAGTCAAACAGCCCCATCATCAGGCGTCGGTTGATACCGATGCGCAGTTCTTCCATCCAGGCCAGATAGGCGGATTCCTCGGGCCTTGAGGCCGACAGCCAGCGAATCTGGTCGCCGCGTACCTGGCGGTTAAGCTGGTGTTCCTGATCCCGGCCTATGCCGGCGCGTCTGAAATCTTCCTGCTCCAGATCCTGCATGTACTGGTACATGCGGTCGGTCAGCCAGCCTGGCAGTGCCTGTGGATAAATGCAGTAGCCGGTGGTCGCCAGGTCGTCGGCGATTCGATCAAGCAGCAGGGTATTGTCGGGCAGGACTATGGCGTTCAAGTACGTGCTCAATGTTTGACCAAAGCGCACTATTTACGCCTGAAAACGGTGTTTGTCCATCAATATTGGCAGCAGAAAGCGTTTATGGCGCCCTGGGGGATGCTCCGCAGGGCGCTGTGGGGGCGGGTGCAGGCTCAGAACTTGCGGATGCGGTACTTGCGGCCCTTGATGGTGCCGTTTTGCAGCTGTGCCAGTGCCTTGGAGGCTACCGCGCGTTCGACGGCGACATAGGAGACAAAGTCGAAGATGAAAATCTTGCCCACGCTGCTGCCGGCAATGCCGGAGGTGCCGGTGAGGGCGCCGAGGATATCGCCGGGACGCACCTTGTTCTTGCGCCCGCCATTGATGGCCAGGGTCACCATGCCCGCTGGCGCCGGACGCTCGCTGCTGAGTTCTGGCAGCGGCAGGAAGTCCGGATCCGCCGCCTGCTGGGCTTCCATGATCGCATTGACCTTGTAGCCTTCGGACGGAATAACCAGGTTCAGTGCCAGACCTTCGCGGCCGGCACGGCCGGTGCGGCCGATGCGGTGGGTGTGGGTGTCTGAATCACGGGTCAGCTCGTAGTTGATGACGCAGGGCAGGTCGTCGATATCCAGGCCGCGTGCCGCTACGTCTGTGGCAATCAGAATCGGGCAGCTGCGGTTGGAAAACAGCACCAGTACCTGGTCGCGATCGCGCTGATCCAGCTCGCCGTGCAACACCGCGGCGCTAAAGCCTTGATTGTTGAGGTAGGCGCCCAGTTCGTTGCAGCTTTGTCGTGTATTACAGAAGACCACCGCCGCTTCCGGGCGGTAGTGCAGCAGCAGCAGCTCCAGCGATTGCATGCGCGACTCGCGGTCGGTTTCGAAGAAGTGCTGGGTAATCTTCAGCGGGCTCTCGGTTTCTTCGAGGGAAATCATCTGCGGATCGCGCTGGAATTCGCCGCTGAGCGACTGGATGCCGTCCGGGTAGGTCGCCGAGAACAGCAGCGTCTGGCGGCTCGAGGGTGTGGTCTGGGCGATCTGCTTGATCTCGTCGCGAAAGCCCATGTCCAGCATGCGGTCGGCTTCGTCCAGCACCAGTGTCTGGATGCGATCGAGCTTGAGGGTGCCCTTGCTGAGGTGGTCCCGGATGCGCCCGGGTGTGCCGACGATTACATGAGCGCCATGCTCCAGCGAGCCGATCTGTGGGCCTATGGAAATGCCGCCCGACAGGGTGATGATCTTGATGTTGGCCTGGAAGCGGGCCAGCCGGCGCAGTTCATTGGCCACCTGGGTTGCGAGTTCCCGTGTCGGGCACAGTACCAGCGCCTGGGGGCTGAAGCTGGTGGGCTCCAGCTTGAGCAGCAGGCCGATACCGAAGGCTGCCGTCTTGCCGCTGCCGGTTTTGGCGCGGGCAATCAGGTCACGGTTTTCCAGCAGCAGGGGCAGGCTCTGCTGCTGGATGGGCGTCATCTCGTGATAGCCAATGGCGCTCAGGTTATCGAGCATGGCCTGGGGCAATGGCAGGTCGGTAAAGGGGAGTGACGTCAACGGGGAGCCTCGGTAGCCGGTCAGAAAGCGGCCATTATAGCGGAATCGGATCGCCAATGCTGTGTGGCGACAAGCACTTGCCCAGTGTTGCCACAGGCCTGTCGGTTATGCGCCGAGACAGGTCTGCAGCAGCGGCCCCGCAGGGGCTTCGAGCTTGAGACTGAGCAGATCATCAGCCCGGGTGCGGCCCAGATTCACCGCGGCTATGGGCTTGCCGAGCGCTGCGGCCTGGCGGCAAAAGCGAAAGCCTGAATACACCATCAGCGAGGAGCCGACTACCAGCATGGCGTCGGCCTGTGCCAGCGCATCCATGGCAGTGCTGACGCGCTCCTTGGGTACCTGATCGCCGAAGAACACTACGTCGGGCTTGAGGATGCCGCCACACTGGTCGCAGTCATGCAGGCGAAAACGGCTGAAATCCAGCTCCAGGTCGGCGTCTCCGTCCGGTGCGGCCGGCGCCTGCAGCTTGGCGAAGTCCGGGTTGTCGTCGGCCAGACGCTGCTGCACCTGGGCCCGGCTGTAGCGTAGCTGGCAGCCCAGACAGAGCACAGAGTCGGAACGGCCATGCAGATCCAGCACCCGGGCGCTGCCGGCGCGCTGATGCAGCCCGTCCACATTCTGCGTGACCAGCAATTCGATCTGCTGGCGCCGCTCCAGTTCGACCAGGCCCAGGTGGGCTGTATTGGGCCTGGCACGGGCCATCAGTGGCCAGCCCACCAGGCTGCGGGCCCAGAAGCGTTGGCGACAACTGTGCTGGGTGACGAAGTCACGGTGATCCACCGGGGGTGGGCGTTTCCAGTTGCCCTGGTGGTCGCGGTAGTCGGGGATGCCGGAGTCGGCACTGATACCGGCGCCGGACAGCACGAACAGCCGTGGATGGCGGGTCATAAAGGCGTTGAGCTCGTCGCCGAGCTGTTGCAGGGGGCTGTGGTGCAGCGTCGTATCTGGCATGGGAAAGGCGTTTGTCCGCTGTCTGTTCCGGAGTTTTGCCCAGAGTACGTGCAACACAGGCGTCGGGCCAGCGTTTTGGCTGCGCGCATTACACAATGCTCAGAGGGGTTCTATATCGTAAAGCTGCAGTGAGTCCAGCGGACGAAACAGCAGTACGTGGCGGTAATGATTGCCGCCCTCCAGCGCCAGGGTAGCAAAGCCGTCCAGTCCAATTGAAGGGCAATAGGATTCCAGCGCAGTACAGAGGCGCTCCAGTCCTGGGCCTATATCTTCCAGGCGGTTGGGTGTGGCGGTCGGTGGTGCAGTTGCCTCACAGGCTTCAGGCGTTATCGAAGTTCGCAGCAGCGGGATTATGGCCTGAACCGGCAGAATGGCCAGGCGCAGCGCGGCCTTGGGCGTTGCAGTGATCAGGTAGCCACGGTTTTGGTGTTCCAGCAGGGCAGGGGAATGGCTCCACAGGCTGGTGCTGTTGCTGTAGTAGCCACTGTGATAAAGGTGGCTGGGCTGACCATAGACTTCAACCTGGCGGGTCTCGATGGCCTGCTGCAACTGCTGATCCAGTTGCAGCAGCAGGTCCTGTTCCGGTGCTGGCATGGCGGCCTCGACGGTATCTGGCGCTAGCGGTACGCAGCGCAGACCTTGATGTCCTTGTCCGGGCTGGCGCGCCCTCTAACCTTAGTTCAGAGCCCCTGTGGCGGTGAACCCGCTTTACAGGAAACCGACAAAGATAGAGCCGACGGGGACTGTCAGCAGACACAAAAAAGGGCCCGCCAGAGTGACTGGCGGGCCCTTTTTATCCGTGCTTCAGCTGTGCTCGATCAGCCGGCGGCCTTGGCCTTGGCTTCGATGCGGCGACGGTGCAAGACGGGCTCGGTGTAGCCGTTGGGCTGCTCGCGGCCTTCGAGTACCAGTTCACAGGCCGCCTGGAAGGCGACGCTGTCGGCGAAGTTGCCGGCCATGGGCTGGTACAGCGGATCATTGCTGTTCTGGCCATCCACCACGCCTGCCATGCGCTCCAGGGTTTCGACAACCTGTTCGCGGCTGCAGATGCCGTGGTGCAGCCAGTTGGCAATGTGCTGGGCGGAGATGCGCAGGGTCGCGCGGTCTTCCATCAGGCCCACATCATTGATATCCGGCACCTTGGAGCACCCTACGCCCTGGTCAACCCAGCGCACAACATAGCCGAGGATACCCTGGGCGTTATTGTCCAGTTCCTGCTGAATCTCTTCAGCGGACCAGTTGGGGCTCTGCGACACCGGGATGGTGAGGATGTCGTCGACGCTGGCGCGCGGACGGCTCTTGAGCTCGTCCTGACGGGCGAACACATCCACCTGGTGATAGTGCATGGCGTGCAGGGTTGCGGCCGTGGGCGACGGAACCCAGGCGGTGTTGGCGCCGGCCAGGGGGTGACCGATCTTGGCCTTGAGCATATTGGCCATCTGATCGGGAATGGCCCACATGCCTTTGCCGATCTGGGCGCGGCCCTGGAGTCCACAGGCCAGACCGATGTCGACGTTGGAGTCTTCGTAGGCCTGAATCCAGGAAGCGCCCTTCATGTCGCCCTTGCGGATGACGGGGCCCGCTTCCATGGAGGTGTGGATTTCATCACCGGTGCGATCCAGGAAGCCGGTGTTGATAAACACCACGCGATCCTTGGCGGCGCGGATGCATTCCTTCAGGTTCACCGTGGTGCGGCGTTCCTCATCCATGATGCCCATTTTCAGGGTGAAGGGTGCCAGCCCCAGGGCCTGCTCAACACGGCCGAAGAGTTCGTTGGCAAAGGCCACTTCCTCGGGGCCATGCATCTTCGGCTTGACGATGTACATGGAGCCGGTAGTAGTGTTGCGCAGCGGTCCTGTGCCCTTGAGATCGTGGATGGAGATCAGGGTGGTGATCATGCCGTCCAGGATGCCTTCGGGGACTTCGTTGCCGTCCTTGTCGAGGATGGCGTTGTTGGTCATCAGATGGCCAACATTGCGCACGAACATCAGGCTGCGGCCTTTCAGGCTCAGGCTGCTGCCATCCAGAGCGCTGTAGTCGCGATCCGGGTTCAGGCTGCGGGTAACGCTGCTGTCGCCCTTCTTGACTGATTCGGTCAGGTTGCCCTTCATCAGGCCCAGCCAGTTGCGATAGACCAGCACCTTGTCATCGGCATCGACGGCGGCGACGGAGTCTTCGCAGTCCATGATGGTGGTCAGGGCGGATTCGAGCAGCAGGTCCTTGATACCGGCGGGGTCGTCTCTGCCGACCAGGCTGGTAGCATCAATCTGGATTTCGAAGTGCAGGCCATTGTTCAGCAGCAGAATGGCACTGGGTGCCGCAGCGTCTTCGCCACGGAAGCCACGCAGTTGTTCCGGCTGCTGCAGGGCGCTGGTGCTGCCATTGTTGAGGCTGACGACCAGCTGAGCGTTCTGAATGCTGTAGCCGACGGCGTCCTTGTGGGAGCCTGTGGCCAGGGGAACGGCCTGGTCGAGGAAGTCGCGGGCAAAGGCGATAACTCTGGCGCCGCGGGTGGGGTTGTAGCTCTTGCCTGCCTCGGCACCGCTGTCGCTGGGAATGGCGTCTGTGCCGTAGAGGGCGTCGTACAGACTTCCCCAGCGGGCATTGGCCGCATTCAGCGCGTAGCGGGCATTCATGACCGGAACCACGAGCTGGGGGCCAGCCATGGTGGCCATTTCCGGATCGACATTGCTGGTGGTGACGCTGAAGGTATCGCCTTCAGGCAGCAGGTAGCCGATGTCGGTCAGGAAAGCCTTGTAGTCGGAAAAATTGAAAGCCTGTCCCTTGCGATCCCGGTGCCAGGCGTCAATCTGTGCCTGCAGCTGGTCTCGTTTGGTCAGGAGCTCACGATTGCGCGGTGCAAGATCGTGCACAATCGAATCGAACGCAGTCCAGAATTGCTCGGTTGTTACACCGGTGCCTGGCAGCGCTTCGTTATTGATAAAGTCATATAGACTTGGGGTAACCTGAAGGTTACCGCTCTGTACCCTGTTGCTCATTATGTACTGCCTCTTGCTTATCTCAGTCCCGAACGGGGCGAGGCACCCGAAACCGGGCAGTATTAGTTTAGTTTTGGTCTTTTGTGCGACGCAGTAATTTACCCGATTTTTGGCAAACTGTCGCCCCCCGCGCGCCTAAAGTATTAGAAACCCGCGTAACTTCGCTGTTTGTGCAGCCCGAATTGGCGACGAATCAGAACAGCCAGCTGCCCGGATTGGCCGGTGCTTCACGCCGTTCAAGGCATTGCAGCCCCTTGACACAGCGGACGATGAACCAGATGACCGCAAACAGTAAAATCAGAAATCCGACACCTATTCCGGTCAATAAAGCCCCTAAAAGTGTATACAGAAGGCCGATCCAGAAAGTTCTGATCTGCCAGCTATAGTGGGCCTTAACGCAGTCTGTTGCCTCGGATCTGTATACATAGGCCATGACCAGTCCCACCAGTGCGGTGATGCCCACCACCAGGCTGACGAGGTACAGAATATAGATGATCCTGGCGTTGCCACCGTGCTGTTGCGTCGCCGACTTGTCGCTGGGGTCAGGTGATAGATCCTGTGTCATGTGCACTCCCTTGTGGTGTTGGTGTTGGGTTGCTGTGGAGGGGTTGCAACTGGGCCCGGATCGCGTCCGGCAGCGGCACCGAGCGGCCGCTGGCATGATCCATCCACACCACCTTGGAATAGCCCTCGCCGACCTGCACCTCAGGGTTGGAGTCGGCGTAGGCATGGTAATAGATCATGAAGCTTGAGCGTCCGGGGTCGGCGACGAAGCAGTCGATGCGCAGCGTGTCCGGATAGACCAGCGGGCGCAGGAAGCTGTAGCCAACATTGATGATCACCGGAGCCTGGGCAGCGCCTTCAAGAGCGGCCCCGAGCCTGATCAGCAGCTGTACCCGTGCCTCTTCCAGGTAGCGGATATATTGCACATTGTTGATGTGGCCATAGGCGTCCATGTCACCCCAGCGCAGGGGCAGGCTGCAGCTGTGCAGCAGTTTTCCGGTGTCAGTCATTGCGGCTGTCTCCAGCGGTAGGTTCCTGGGTGTTGGCGCCGGGGTGCAGGTGCACATCGAGTTGCGGGAAGGCGATTTCCAGCCCGGCATGCCTGAATTTGCGATCGATGGTGGTGTTGACATTGTGGGTCACCACCATGCGGTCGGACATGGCGCTGACAAACAGGCGCAGCTCCAGATCCAGGGTGCTGGCGCCAAAGCCGGTGAAGAAAGCCTCGGGTGAAGGGTCGCTCAGCACGCGCTCGGTTTCCCGCGCGGCTTCCTCCATCAGTCCCCGGGCCTGTTCGGTATCGGAGCCATAGGCCACGCCCACCCGAATGACCACCCGGGTGGTCGGGTCGGTGAGCGACCAGTTGATCAGCTGGTCGGTGATAAAGGTCTTGTTGGGGATGATCACTTCCTTGCGATCCCAGTCGACAATGGTGGTGCCGCGTATGTGAATGCGCGTCACTGTGCCGCTGACACCGCCAATGGTGACGGTATCGCCGATCCGCATGGGTTTCTCGAACAGGATGATCAGGCCAGATACAAAGTTGGCGACGATTTCCTGCAGGCCAAAACCCAGCCCGACACTGAGTGCCGCCACCAGCCACTGCAACTTGGACCACTGCAGTCCCAGTTCGCCGACGCAGACAAAGGTGCCGACCACCACCAGGGCGTACTTGATAAGGGTGGTGATGGCATAACCCGTACCGGGGTTCAGGGTCATGTGGCGCAGTATCAGCAGTTCCAGCAGCCCCGGCAGGTTGGAGGCGGCAAAAATGCTCAGCCCCAGCAGCAGGGCGGCGAACAGCAGGTTCTTGAAGGTCACGCTGGTCAGGACATCGCCTTCGCTGGTACTGCTGATATTGGACCAGAGCACCAGCTTGTCGAACACATCCAGCGCCGGCAGAAAGTCACGCAGCACCAGCCACAGCAGGCCCAGCAGCAGAATCAGGCTGGTGGTCGCCAGCAGCTTGCGTGATTGCTCGGTGATGTCCTGCATGTTGAGGTAGTCGGTGCTCAGGGAGGGTTCGTCCTCGTTTTTCTCCCGTGCTGCGGTTATTTCGGCCTGACGTGCCTGGGCGCGGTCGAAGGCCAGCTTGCGTTCGGCGATCAGCAACCAGCGCAGCCCAAGGCCGTAGGCGACGAAAACCGACAGGCAGACCACCATGACCAGCAGCAGCAGAATCATGAATATCTGGCTGGTAAAGACATAGCCCACCAGCATCATGATCAGCAGGATAAAGTTGAATCCCACCAGGGTGCCCAGCCAGACTTCAGCCTTGAACCACCAGTGACTGCTTTGGGTCAGTCGGTTGAGCTGGGGGGCGACGGTCAGCAGACTGCCCCACAGCAGGGTGATGAAGCCTGTGAGCGACAGCATCAGCAGGCGCTCAAGGCCGGATTTCATCACCTCGGAGTCGAGTGTCGTGGCGTAGACATAGAGAATGCCCAGCAGCAGCGGGCCGCAGCTCAGGCCCAGCAGCAACAGGCGCTGGCGCAGGACACGGGCGAGATCAGGCGCGACCCCGAAGTGGCCGACAAACAGACCGTGGGGTGCTTGCAGCCAGATGCGCAGGAAATGGATGACCCAGACGATAAGCGCGGCTATATGCAGCATGAACGCCAGTACATCGAAGTCGGGGTGGCCGGGGTTGAGCGTGTAGCGTGCGGTGATCAGCAGCAGTACCGGCAGTGGCAGGGCGATGACCGGCGCCAGCACCAGTGGCAGGGCGGTATGGACGAAACGATCCTGCAGCACATTACCGATGTCCTGGTGCCAGAATCGCTGTCGGGCGCGCTGGTAGCGCAGCAGGAGCAGCGCCAGGCCACATAGCAGAACCAGCCCCAGCAGCGGCAGGGCAAGCCGGGACGAATAGCGCAGCAGGGGTTCAGCGGTATTCTTCTGCCAGCGCTCCAGCAGCAGTCGGCGGCTGTCGGCCAGCTCGCCAAACCAGTTGAGCTGTATAGGCGTGACGCTGGGCAGCCAGAGCAACTGTTCGCTGATCAGGGTACGGGCCTGGGTGATGCGTTCATTGATGTTTTCCTGCACCGACAGCAGTGACGACAGCTCGGCTACCAGACTGAGGCGGGCATCACGCAGTTTGCCGAACAGGCTCAGGCGGTCGGTGAGCAGCTGGCGATACTGACTGCGGGCTTCCTGTGGCAGTTGCAGGCCGGCGGAGGTTTCATAGCCACCCAGCTCCTGTTCGGTGCTGAGCTGGTCGCGATTAAGGCGAATATTCTGCAGCCGCAGCTGGTTGATGCGGGCGCGGGTGCCGGTGGTATTGAGTGGCCGTGTCAGGCCGGCCTGCAGTCGGTGCAGTTCGGTGCCGACGTACTGTATTTCCAGTTCCAGCTGCTGGGATATGGTGCGGTAGGCCTCATCGACGCGGGCCAGATGCGCACCCTGTTGCCGGCGCAGATCGCTGGTCTGTTCGATGCCGGCCAGGGTATCGCGCAGTTCCATGCTCAGGCTGCGGTTCTGCTCGCCGGCGGCCTGCAGCACGGGGTCGAGCCCGCTGAGGCTGTTCTGCTGCAATTCGCTGAGGGTCTTCTCGGTCTGGCTGCGCAGGCGCCACTGGATCAGCTCTTCGAGTTGCTGCAACTGCTGGGTGCTGGCGCTGATGTCGCGGTTGAGCTGCTGCAGTTGCAGTTCATTCAGTTCGGCGCGCCCGGGCAGGGTCAGCAGTTCCAGTTCGAGGCTCTGAATCTGGGCGCTGCGTGCCCGCAGGCGGGCGTTCTGCAGCAGCTGACTGGCTTCGCTGTTGCTGTTCAGATCGGCGGCGGGCTCGCTGGTCTGCTTGAGCTGGGCCAGCTGGTCACGCAGGCTAAGCCGCTTGCTCTCATTGCGGCTGGTATCCTGTTGCAGCTGATCGCGGGCCTGCTGCTGATCCAGCATGCCGGCCTTCTGCAGCGTCTGGCGCTGTTGCAATTGCTCCAGTGTCTGCGCATCTGTGTCCGAGAGCTTCGGGTCGGTCACCTCGCCTGGTGCCTGTCGCAGACGGCGGATGTCGTCGGGCAGGGTTTCCAGTTCTTGCCGCAGCTGTGCGGCACTGGCGTCGTACTGCTTCAGGTCCTGCAGCGCATCCAGCGCCTGCTGATAGCGGTCCTTTTCGGCCTGTTCATCGGGGCTTGGTGTCTTGCCCTCGTACTGTGCCAGACGCTCGGTAATCAGCGCTATATCTTCATCGGGCCCGGCCCAGGCGCTGCTGCCCAGCAGCAGGACGAGTATCAGCAATAGGGGGATAATGGCCTGGACGCCGCGGTACGCTCGCGCTAACGGATTGATATCCAATATAGACTTCAACATGTGGCAGACAGGACTCAGGGGCGGATTCTCGCTACAGTGTGTTTGTACCCTGGCCTGGAGATGCCATGAAGGTCATTGATCCTCGACAAATCCGCGACGGGCTTGATGTGTTCGAGCCCAACGATATCACGCTTTGTACCCCGCAGCTGCAGGCGTATCTGGAACATTATCGCCTGATCGAGCTGATGTCGCGCGCTGAGTACAGTATCGGACTGGAAAGCGTCGACGGGCTGGATCTGGTGGTGCAGCAGTTCCGCCCCAGGGCGGCGATCTGTGGTACGGCAGTGTTGCTCCATGGCTACACCGATCATGCCGGGCTTTACCGTCATCTGATCGACTTTCTGCTGCAGCGGGGCTGGAATGTGCTCATCTATGACCTGCCGGGTCATGGCCTGTCCTGCGGCCCAGCCCTGGGTATCGATCATTTCTCGACCTATGCGCGGCAGCTGTCGGTACTGCTGCAGCGCCACGAAAACAGCTTGCCGGGCCCCTGGGTTCTGATGGGGCAGAGCACCGGGGCCGCCATCCTGATGGAGCAGCAGCGTGGCGGTGATGCCGTTGCCGAGCGGGTGGCGGGACGGGTGTATCTGGCGCCGCTGATACGGCCAGTAATGATGGATGTGATCGCACGCAAATACCGCTGGTTCGGCCGTTTTCTCAAACAGGTGAAACGTAACTATTCAGAAAACTCCGGCGATGCGTCCTTTGTGCACTTTGTGCGCCAGCACGATCCGCTGCAGCACTCCCGCGTGGCGGTCAGCTGGGTCAGGGCCATGCTGGAATGGGTCAAGCTGATTGAGGCCAGCGGGCCGCTCAAGGGCACGCCGCTGCTGTTGCAGGGAGAGGAGGATGGCACTGTGGACTGGCGGCATAACATGGCGGTGTTGCAGCGGCTGTATCCGTCGCTGCAACCGGTGCTGATTCCAGGCGCACGGCATCATCTGGTGAATGAAACACCGCAGCTGCGCTGCGAAGTCTTTGGCCACATAGGCGCTTATCTGGACAGCATCGACCTGGCGCTTGCCGTGGAGCCACGCATGCAAAAACGCCCGCGGATCTGACGATCAGCGGGCGCCGGCATTGCCTGCAGTGCAGGCAATGGATTCAGCTGTGCTATCAGAACAGGCGACGGGCGCGGATGGTGCCTTCGATCTCGAGGATCTTTTCCAGCGCCATTTCCGAGTAGTCGGCGTCCACATCCACCACTACATAACCGACCTTGTCGTTGGTCTGCAGGTACTGACCCGAGATGTTGACATTGTTTTCGGAGAACACGGTGTTGATGGCGCTGAGGATACCGGGAATGTTGCGGTGTACGTGCAGCAGACGGTGTACCTTGGCGTGGGCCGGCAGGGCCACTTCCGGGAAGTTGACTGAGGTGATGGTCGAGCCGTTGTCGCTGTATTTCGCCAGCTTTTCCGCCACTTCGTAGCCGATGTTTTCCTGCGCTTCCATGGTGGAACCACCGACGTGCGGCGTCAGGATCACATTGTCGAATGCACGCAGCGGCGAAATGAATTCGTCCTTGTTGCTGCGTGGCTCAACCGGGAATACATCCACGGCGGCACCCAGTACGCGGCCGCTTTCCAGTGCACCACAGAGCGCGTCTATATCGACCACGGTGCCGCGGGCGGCGTTGATGAAGATCGAGCCCTGCTTGATCTTCTCAAACTGGGCCGCGCCCATCATGTCCTTGGTGGAGCGGGTTTCCGGCACGTGCAGCGAGATCACGTCGCAGGTGGCCAGCAGCTCGTCCATGGAAGCGATCTGGCTGGCGTTGCCCAGCGGCAGTTTGGTCACGACATCGTAAAAATGCACGATCATGCCCAGGGACTCGGCCAGCACGCTCAGTTGTGAACCTATGCTGCCGTAGCCGACGATACCCAGCTTCTTGCCACGGATTTCGTAGGAGTTGGTGGCCGACTTCTGCCACTCGCCGCGGTGGGCCTTGGCATTTTTCTCCGCCACGCCGCGCAGCAGGATAATGGCTTCAGCCAGTACCAGTTCAGCCACGGAGCGGGTGTTGGAGTAGGGCGCGTTGAATACCACAATGCCAAGCTCGGTGGCGGCCTTGAGGTCAACCTGATTGGTGCCGATACAGAAGCAACCGACAGCGATCAGCTTCTCGGCAGCGCTCAGAACCTTCGCAGTCAACTGCGTACGGGAGCGAATGCCGATGAAGTGTACGTCCTTGATTTTTTCGATCAATTCTTCTTCCGGCAGGGAGCCGGTGACGTACTCGATGCTGTTGTAACCTTGTGCATTCAGGGTATCGACCGCCGACTGGTGGACGCCTTCCAGCAGCAAAATCCTGATCTTGCTTTTTTCCAGAGAAGTGGTCTTGCTCATACTGTACGACTCGTGTGGTGGTTAGCGGGCGGGTATTTCAGGGCGGCTATGTTAGCACAAAGTTACATGAATGAGTTTGACGGCTGAGCGTCAAACTCCGGATTTATATTCAACTTTAGATGAGCAGATTTACGCAACAGACGGCGTAGATGGGCGCTGCGCCGTCTGTCGAGGTTACCGGTAACTGAGGTTGCCAGCAGTGTGCTATCAGCCGTAGAAGCAGAGGTAAGCGGTGGCCTGTTTGACCTGCAGCTGGAATTTCTGGTTGGCGTCGATATTGAACTCGGTGCCGGCGGGATAGCTGACAAAGGCGTCGCTGCCCGGCAGTTTGACGATCAGCTCGCCGCTGCTCACAACCATGCGCTCTTTTTCGCTGGTACCGAATTCGTATTCGCCGATGGCCATAACGCCTGCGGTAACGCGGCCTTCGGTGTTTTCGAAACCGATGGATGTGACCTTGCCTTCAAAGTATTCATTCACGTGGAACATGCAGAGATCCTCTGTGCTTTAAGCCGGAAAGAGAGTTGTCGATCAATTGGAAACAGGAAAGGCAGCATCATAGTGGCAGCGCTTGATCTTGGCTATATGCAACTTCCGTCTGTCAGCCTTGTTCCTTCGCTTCGGCCGCCGCTGAATGAGCCAGTACAAAGTCGACAAAAGCCCGGTTGGCACGGGACAGATAGCCCTGGCGGCGCCAGGCAACCGACAGGTCGAGCCAGACGGGCTCTTCGAACGGAATCGCCACAAGCTCCGGGTCATCTCGCAGCACCATGGCCAGCAGGGTGGAGATGCCAAAGCCCTGTTTGACGATCGACTTGATCAGCGGCAGCAGGTTGGTTTCAAAACCTATATTGGGCGTGCAGTTACCGCGTTTGGCGATCTGGTCAACCGCCTTGCGGTGAAAATAGCCCTGCTGGAACAGCACCAGCTCCTCATTGAAAAAGGCCTCGTAGCTGATATGGGACTGCTGCGCCAGCGCATGATCCTGGGGCAGTATGACCATCATCTGCTGGCGCAGAAAGACGCTGGACTCCAACTCGTCGGGTACGGCATCGGCCACGATGATGGCCAGATCCAGCAAGCCTTCCTGCAACATCTCCTGCAGCCGACCGGTGCCGGCCTCCACCACCGAGAGCCTGAGGTTGGGGTGCTGGTGGCGAAAGGCCATCAGGATGGGGGGGAAGTAATAGGAGCCCAGCATGCCAGGAATGCCGACCCGCACTTCGCCGCGGGTCAGGCCGCGCAACTCCTGCATTTCGAGTTGGGCATCGTCCACCATCTGCAGAATGCGGCTGGCATGTTCCAGCAGCCGCTGGCCTTCATCCGTAACAACGACCTTGCGATCATTGCGGTGGAACAGCGTCAGTTCGAGTTCGGCTTCGAGCTTGCGAATGGCCATGCTGACGGCGGGCTGGGCCACATGCAGCACCTCAGCCGCCCGGGTAAAGCTGGCGTGGCGTGCCACCTCGACGAAATAGCGCAGCGGTTTGATATCCATTGGATAAGCACTCGTTATCAGTACGATAACAACTATATATTTTTATGATGGAGATGGCAGCGTTATGCTGCAGCCTGTCGGACTTGACCTATCGTAGCGAGGGGAAGTCCGTTTTGAGGCAGTTTTTGAGCTCTTTTGAGACGAATAGTGGCTCTATTTAACGAAAAAGAGCGCGGAAAATGACCAAAATCGGCTTTTCCGCAGTAGATTAATGTTAAGTCTGACAGGCTGCTAGAGCCTGTTACTGGCAGGTGGGTACGAAAATGATCGAAGCGGGCAGCAGGGCATTCTGGCGGGCGACTCTGGCACTCTGTCTGGGGTCGGTGATGATCTTTGCCAATGTGTATGTGACGCAGCCGCTGCTGCCGATGATTGCGGAGTCCTTTGGTATTTCGCCGTTGCAGGCGGGCTGGAGCTTTACCGTCACCACCCTGACTCTGGGACTGTCGCTGCTGTTCTACGGTCCACTGTCCGATGCTCTGGGTAGGCGCGGCATTATTCTGCTGAGTATGGGGGGCGCGGCTCTGACCACCCTGGCGCTGTCCCAAGCCGACAGTTACGCCATGCTGCTGGGATTGCGGGCCCTGCAGGGCGCTTTCCTGGGGGGGCTGCCCGCGATAGCCATTGCCTATATGGGGGATGAGTTCGACCGCAAGGCGCTGATGCTGGCGGTGGGCTTTTACATCAGCGGCAATACCCTGGGAGGCGTCGGCGGACGCCTGGTGGGTGGCTTCGTGGGTGACAGCTACGGCTGGCCCCAGGCTTTTCTGGTGATGGCCGCCATCAGCCTGGTGCTGCTGGGGCTGGTGATCTGGCTGTTGCCGGCATCCAGTGGTTTCAGTCCGCGAGCACTGCGCCCGCGCATCATGCTGCGGGATCTGGCCGGGCATCTGCGCAACCCGCTGTTGCTGGGCGCCTACCTGGTGGGAGGGTTGAACTTCTTTATCTTTATCAACCAGTACAGCTATGCCACCTTTATGCTGGCGGACGAGCCCTATGGCCTGTCGGCGAAATTCCTCGGCATGCTGTTCCTGACCTACCTCAGCGGTACCCTGGGCTCAGCCTTGTCGGGGCGCGCGGCGCAGCATCTGCCACAGCCAGTCTGCCTGATGATCGGTATTGTGCTGCTGATGCTTGGCTCCACTGTGACCCTGATACCGACGCTGCCGGCCATAGTGGTGGGTTTTCTGATCAACAGTTTTGGCTTTTTCTTTGCGCACTCGACCGCCAGCAGCTGGGTGAGCCGCCATGCCGAACAGGCACGGGCCAGCGCATCGTCGCTCTATCTGCTGTTTTATTACCTGGGGGCCAGCTGCGGCGGCTTCTATCTGGCGCCTTTCTGGCACGCCCATGGCTGGACGGGCGTCATTGCGGCGTCCCTGGCGGTGTTCTGTCTGACACTGTGGATAAGTTTCCTGCTGTTGCGGGCCGAGCGTCGCCGGCCGGTGCTGGCCTGAGGTTGCCGCGCACGCGACTGGATAGCCCCGCGGGCCGGGGTTATGATTTGCGCTTTGACATCTGTATCTGTGCGGCCTGCGGGCCGCGAGCAACCAAGGGGAAAGGGCGATGAACTACCAGCACCGTTTTATGGATGGCACGGCGACGGATCTGCCGTTGGGTAAGATCGTCTGTGTCGGGCGCAACTACGCTGACCACGCCGCCGAGCTGAATAACCCGATTCCCACGGTGCCCATGCTGTTTATCAAGCCCGCCAGCTCAGCGCTGCCCATGGCCGAGCCCTTCGCCATTCCGGCGGATCAGGGGCGGGTGCACTTTGAAACCGAGATGTCGATCCTGATTGGCAGCCGTCTGCGCAAGGCCAGCGAGAACGAGGCCGCCCAGGCGATTGCCGGTATCGGCCTGGCACTGGATCTGACGCTGCGCGATCTGCAGGATGACCTCAAGCGCCAGGGGCATCCCTGGGAAAAAGCCAAGGGGTTTGATGGCGCCTGCCCGCTGTCGGATTTCGTCGCGCCGGATGCAGTCAGCAGTCTGCAGGATGTGCAGATCCGCTTGCGCGTCAACGGTGAAACCCGTCAGGATGGCAACAGCCGCTATATGCTGAATCCCGTGCTGCCGCTGCTCAGCTATATCTCGAAGTACTTCACTCTGGAACCCGGTGATGTGGTGCTGACCGGTACGCCGGCGGGTGTCGGACCTATTCAGTCCGGTGATCAGCTCGAAGTGGAGCTGGTGGGGCTGCTGCAGGTGACAAGCGCGGTGCTCTGACACTTAGCCTGCCGGCTGCGACCTGACCCTGCCTGATTCCCTGCCTGAAGAGCGGTCGGGTTGCTTTTGCCCACTGTACTCAGCGGGGCTGGCGTCCTGCGTATAGACTGCTAGAGAGGCAGTGGCAGTTTTGGCGGGGGATTCAGGATGGCGACGGCGTTGGTGGTAGGGGCGACCCGGGGAATTGGGCAGGGCTTCGTGCGGGCACTGCTACAGCGCGACTGGAATGTGTATGCCAGCTACCGGGACTTCGCCGGCGCTGGCACCCTGAATGCGCTGACCGCAGCTTTTCCGGGTCAGCTGCATCTGCTGCAGCTCGATCTGGCGGAGGAGTCGAGTATTGTTGCGGCTACCGGCATACTGCAGCAGCATCTTGACGAACCCCTGGCGCTGGCGCTCTGTTGTGCCGGCCTTTTGCACGAAGGCGAACACTTGCCCGAGAAAAGCCTGTCGCAACTGTCGGGCGACTGGCTGCAGCGCGCCATAACGGTCAATGCGCTGGGTCCGCTGTTGCTGCTAAAGCATGTGCATCCGTTGCTGGTCCAGCATAGCGCCAGTCAGTTTGCGGTTATTTCGGCGCGGGTCGGCAGTATCAGCGAGAATCAGCTCGGAGGCTGGTACAGCTACCGTGCTTCAAAGGCGGCACTGAACATGCTGATGAAAACCGCTGCCATCGAGATGACGCGTCGCTTCCCGCATCTGCAGTTACTCTGCCTGCATCCTGGCACTACCTCCACCGATCTGTCGGAGCCCTTCAGCAAAAGGGTCGCGCCCGAAAAGCTCTTTACAGTGGAGCGTTCGGTGCACCAGCTGCTGAGAGTGCTGGACGATGCCCGCAATGGCCCCAGTGGCCGTTTCCTGAGCTGGGATGGCAGCGAGGTGCCCTGGTAGCGACTGCCTCGAGCTGAGTCGCTGTAATAATAAAAAAGCGCCCGCGATAGCGGGCGCCTGTTTTATAGGGAGTTTTATCCGTTTAGAGGGTTTTCAGGTACTCGAGCAGTGCCAGGCGCTGGGCCTCGCTCAGGTAGGGGCCGATGGTGCCGGGGGCTGTACCGTTATTGAACTCGTGGCCGCGGTTGGAATTGCCCGCAAGGCGGGTGTCGAGCAGGGAAACACTGGCGTTGGGCTGGCTCAGGTAGCCGACTTTAACGGGATCAAATTCACGCTGGCCCAGGGAGAACTGCGCCGGGCGTTCGGCAACCGGGGATAACAGCGCATAGAGATTGGGCACAGACCCATTGTGCAGAAAGGGAGCTGTCGCCCAGATGCCATTCAGCGGACGCGCCTTGTAGCCGGCGCCGGCCTGCAGGCAGTTGGGTCTGTTGCCGTTGAGGTTTTGCTGTTCGGCGTCCCCGATACCGTGCTGACGATACCAGTAGTCGGTCGTTTCCTGCACCAGGGCGCCGAGGGAATAGGCGAATGAGGCATCCTGGGCTTCAGTGACACGCAGTGGCGTGCAGTTCTCACCCTGGTAGACCTGCGTATCTATCCCCAGACCCCGGGTGTCGACGGTGCGCTCGGCCAAGACCCTGGACTGCATGGGGTCGGTGCCGATTTCCTCCAGCGGGATCATGTTGAGGCGCAGCAGACGCTCGCCGGCGCTGTTGTGGGTGGCCCAGTAGCGCTCGCTCCAGAAGGCGTCGGACTGTACCGGTGGCAGATGGCAGCCCTGGCACAGCTGCTGGTAGAGCCCGGCGCCTTTGCTTGCCAGAGGGGCGTCAATCGCCGGCAGTATGTTCTCTGGCCACTTGGGGGCGCGCAGACCGCTGAATGACTTGTGCTCGAACGGGGCCTGGGTGCCGGCCAGTTGCTGTTCGATGCGGTGCAGCGTCTTTACGCGCACGCTGGATTCGAAGCGTGTCGGGCCTTCTTCCAGATTCACCAGCGCGGCAACCCCCAGGGCTTCGCCGGCGTTGCGTACCATGGGCTGCATGATGGAACCGTCGTACTGCACCCATTCAAACCAGGACGAGGTCCAGATATGGGGGTAGTTTACCGGCGCGTTGACGGGCACGAAGTTCTGCGGCCGGTTGGCGTCCAGCGCGAATACCTGGTTACCTATGCGGTTGAGGGCATCCAGACGGGTAAAGCCTTCCACGTTTTTCAGGTTGGCTTTGACCGTTTTGGCGATGTCCTTGAGGGTATGGCTTTCGTTACCGGCGTTGATATCACGCACTATAGCCTGTTGCTCCTGAGCTTCGATGGTGGCCAGCTGCATGTCGATCAGCTCCATCAGCGTTTTGGAGAAGTCTTTTTTTAGCTGTTTGCGGTTGGCGTCGGTGTTGCGCTCGCCCAGTACGCGGGCGGCGAAGCGGTTGAATCGCAGCGTGCTGTAGTTATTCTCGAACATGGCCAGGAAGAGTACGTTGGTCAGGCGGGTGATGTCCGTCATGGCAGGACCGCCATCGTAGCGAATGGCGGTGCCCTGGTAGGTCATCTGGCCGGTATGACAGGCCGCACAGGTAAAACCGATGGCATTGTAGCGCCGGCCATCCACCGGGCTGGTGACGCCGTAATCGACGGCAAAGCCCACCGGCAGGCCGCTCTGGTTGAAGCGGCTGATATCGCTCTGGATAAATCCGAGCCGGCCCAGATAGTCGGGATCTGTCACCAGTTTGCCCTCGCCGAAGGGATTGATGCCAGGTTGTTCCAGCGCCATGAACCATTCGAACGGAATCGGCAGGGTGGAGGTGCCCTGGCTGGCATGGTGATACCAGTCACGGCTTTCGCTGTTCCAGGCGGGTCCCTGATCGAGCCAGACAACGCGGTCTACCGGCTCAAAGGGCGGCAGGGCGCTGCAGGCGCCAAACAGAATGGTGGAGCAGATGAGCGCAATTCGCAGGGCAGGCATTACAGATCCCTCTGTTACGGCAGTGACTGGCGGCCTGATGCCGTGCTTGAATCCGGGCCAAAATCAGTTATATGGCCGGTAAACAGCATGGCTAAAACAAGCGTTTTAACTTGCTAGAGTGTAGCCCAACTGGCGTCCCTGCCAAGGCCGGATTCCGTTACGCGGTAAGGCGGTTGTCGCGATAATCGCGCAGCGCCTGCTCGATTTCCTCCTCGCTGTTCATGACGAAAGGCCCGTACTGCACAATGGGTTCGCCGATGGGCCGGGCCGCCAGCAGCATCAGGGCGCTGTCTTCCTGTGCCCGCAGCGCCACGGCGTCACCATCGCGCAGAACGCCCAGTTCGCCCGTGCCAAGAGTACCGTCGCCCAGCTGAATATGACCGCGATAGACATAGACGAAGGCGCGGTGTCCGGCCTTTACCGGGTGCGTCAGGCTGCTGTCGGCGGGCATGCGGATGTCTACCATCAGAGGGTCTACACCGATGCCGCTCACCGGCCCTGTGGTGCCCAGTGAGTCGCCGGCGATAACGCGGCGCAGGATGCCCTGGTCGTCGGTGACCTCCCGAATGTCTTCTGGCAACAGGTCCTGGTAGCGCGCCGGGCACATTTTCTCGGCCGCCGGCAGATTTATCCACAGCTGGAAGCCCCACATCAGACCTTCTTCCTGTTGCGGCATTTCTGAGTGGATAATGCCCCGCCCGGCCGTCATCCACTGGGCGCCGCCGGACTGCAGCAGGCCGACGTTGTCCAGGTGATCACGATGCTCCATGCGCCCCGCCAGCATATAGGTGACAGTTTCAAAGCCCCGGTGCGGGTGGGACGGAAAACCTGCGATGTAGTCGTCGGCGCTGTCGGACTTGAATTCGTCCAGCATCAGGAAAGGATCCAGGTTGCGCAGGTTTGGCGTCCCTATAACGCGGTTCAGGCGCACGCCGGCGCCATCGGATGTCGGCATGGCACGGGCGCGGCGTTCAAGCGTACGTAGGGTCATGTAAGGCTCCTGTGTATTGAGGGTGCATGTTGCCATCCTAAAGCGCTGCGGCGGGGGCTAATAGCGGAAATATTTGTCCAAACCCTTCAGTTTTTCCGCATGCTTTTTCGTATGATGAAGCCCAATCGAAGCGGGGGAGAGCACTATGTTGTGGGTCAAGACCTTTCATATTCTGGCGATGACCAGCTGGATGGCGGGGATTTTCTATCTGCCGCGCATCTTCGTGCACTTCGTCGAGGGGCGTGCGGCGGGGCAGGATGTTACCCGGCTGCAGATCATGGCGCGCAAGCTCTATGGTTTTATGAGCCTGATGGCGGTCTTTACCCTGGGGCTGGGGCTCTGGCTTTGGCTGGGCTACGGCGTTAGCGGTGCCTGGTTGCACGCCAAGCTGGTGTTCGTGGCGTTGCTGATCGGTTATCACGCCTGGTGCAGGGTTTATCTCAAGCGCATGGCGGGGGGCGTGCTGAGTCAGAGCGGGCTTTATTTCAGGCTTTTCAATGAGCTGCCGCTGCTGATTTTCGTTCCTATCCTGATTCTGGTGGTGGTCAAACCGTTCTGATGCGAGCCGCGGGCAGGCCTGGTGTTCAAGCCTCAGGCCGCGGCTTATTGACTGTCAGTCTGATTCAGGATGCAGGCGGTTGAGCAGACGTTGTAGCCGTGCGTCGAGGCGGTCAGTGCGCTGGCGCAGCTTATCCACATCCGCCATAAAACCTTCGAGTTCGGCTCGTGGTGGCAACAGACGGGCCTCTTCCTGCAGGTATTCACCCAGGTTGTGGCTCAGGCTGCTGCCGGTCTGGCGCCAGTAGTTGCCCTGCTGGCGCGCAAGACGTGCCGCCTGGTGGGCGGGAATATCACCGATCTGATCGGCCAGCAGACCTTCCCAGTCGATATCGGTGTCGGCCAGTATGCTTTGCAGCCGGTTGGCCAGGCCACTGTCGCCGCTGATGGTTACGCCCTTGCCAAAAAGTGCCGCGGCCTTGTCATCGCTGCTCACCAGGCGCAAGAGTGCGCTGGCGCTGCCGGCAATAACGGCATCGGCTGCAGCGCCATAGTGTTGCTGCAGCTGCAGGCCTTCGTTATTGGGAATCAGGAACAGTGTCATGGCCACCGGTGAGCTGATGTCCAGCGCCACCACGCGGCCGCTGAGCTGGCCCAGCGCCCGCAGGGTGACCGGGTCACGGCTGAGCAGGCTGTTTAGGCCCTGCTCGGCCAGGGTGATCAGGGCGGCATTGAACATGTTCAGCGGCATGGCGTGATTCCCTTCACTGGTGTCAGGGCTTGATACCGGTGTGCAGTGCCACGACACCACCGGTCATGTTCTGGTACTTGCACTGTACGAGCCCTGCGTCTTGCATCATGCCCTTGAGGGTTTCCTGATCCGGGTGCATGCGAATGGACTCGGCCAGGTAGCGGTAGCTTTCGGCGTCGCCTGCAATCGCCTGACCCATTTTGGGCAGGATGTTAAAGGAGTAGAAGTCGTACAGCTTGGTCAGCGCCGGGTTATCGGTTTTGGAAAACTCCAGCACCATGACCTTGCCGCCGGGTTTGAGCACCCGGGCCATGGATCTCAGGGCGGCGTCTTTGTCGGTGACATTGCGCAGGCCGAAGGCGATGGTAATGACATTGAAGTAGTTGTCGGGAAACGGCAGGGCTTCTGCGTTGGCCTGAACGAATTCGATATTGCCGGCCGCACCGCGATCCAGCAGCTTGTCGCGCCCGACCTTCAGCATGGAGTCGTTGATATCCGCCAGCACGACCTTGCCCTCTGCCCCCACCAGGCGGGAGAAGCGCAGCGTCAGGTCACCGGTACCGCCGGCGATATCCAGCACCCGGTGGCCTGCGCGCACGCCGCTCTGCTCGATGGTCAGGCGTTTCCACAGCCGGTGTACGCCGCCGGACATCAGGTCGTTCATGATGTCGTATTTGGTGGCGACCGAGTGAAACACGTCGGCCACGCGCTTGGCCTTGTCTTCAACCGGTACCTGCTGGTAACCGAAATCCGTGGTGTTGTCTTGCTTGTGGTCGCTCATGGTCACAGTTCACTAAGCCTTTGCGGAATCTGTGCGCATTGTAGCGCGCCACCCGGGGATTTGTCTGTCCCGGGTGTTACATGCTGTTGCACAGGGAGCCTGTCAGCCCCTGGCGATCATGCCACCATCACGGGAGGCACCGGCGGCTTCGAGCTGACGCAGGTAGTCGTTCCAGTAACGGTCGTAGTCGTGGGCCAGGTCGTAGAGGTATTCCCAGGTAAATAGGCCACTGTCGTGGCCGTCATCAAACACGATCTTGAGGGCATAGTTGCCGGCCGGCACGACCTGTTTGAGCCCCACCAGTTTCTTGCCGGTTTGCAGCACGCCCTGGCCAATGCCATGGCCGCGCACTTCGGCTGAAGGGGAGTGGACGCGCAGGTATTCGGCGGTGAGCTCGAAGCTGCCATCCGGATACACCAGCTCCAGGGTGCGTGACTTGAGGTGCAAACGGATGTCGGAGGGAAGCGGTACTTCGTTCATCGCACAACCTGTGGCGTTGGGGCGGGACTGTGCCCGCCACTGCAATTTATTGGAGCAGCGCCCGCGGGCGCTACGACCGGATCAGAGGATGTAGTGGCTCAGATCCTGATCCTGGCTCAATTCGGCCAGGTACTTGTCGACGTAGGCGGCATCGATCAACAGCTTTTCACCGCCCAGGTCAGAGGCCGTGAACGAGAGTTCTTCCAGCAGCCGCTCCATCATGGTGTGCAGGCGACGGGCGCCGATGTTCTCGGTCTGCTCGTTGACCTGGAACGCCAGCTCCGCGATGCGGGCGATGGCATCTTCTGCGAATTCGATCTCGACGCCTTCGGTCTTCATCAGCGCGCGGTACTGCTCGGTGATGCTGGCGTTGGGCTCGGTGAGAATGCGCCGGAAATCACCAGGGGTCAGGGCATTGAGCTCGACGCGAATCGGCAGCCGGCCCTGCAGCTCGGGAATCAGATCGGACGGGCGCGCCAGATGGAAGGCGCCCGAGGCGATAAACAGGATGTGGTCGGTGTTGACCATACCGTGTTTGGTGCTGACGGTGCAGCCTTCAATCAGCGGCAGCAGGTCGCGCTGTACGCCTTCGCGGGAGACATCGCCGCCGGTTGAGTCGGAGCGTTTGCAGACCTTGTCGATCTCGTCGAGAAAGACGATGCCGTTTTGTTCTACGAGGTCGATGGCGTTTTGCTTGATGTCTTCATCCTTCACCATCCTGGCGGCTTCTTCATCCACCAGCAGCTTGAAGGCTTCCTTTACCGGCAGACGGCGATGCTGCTTGCGGTCACCACCGAAGTTGGCAAACATGCTCTGCAGCTGGCTGGTCATTTCTTCCATGCCGGGCGGCGACATTATTTCAACGCCGGCCTTGGGCTGAGCGAGATCGAGTTCGATTTCCTTGTCGTCCAGCTGGTGTTCGCGCAGCTTTTTGCGAAACACCTGGCGTGTAGCGCTATCTGTCTTGCTGGGCGCAGGCTCATTGCCCGTGGCGCGGGCCGGGGGCAACAGGGCATCCAGAATGCGCTCTTCGGCGGCTTCCTCGGCCCGAAAGCGTACCTTGTTCATTTCCTGCTCGCGCACCATCTTGATGGCCATATCGACCAGATCACGCACTATGGTTTCCACGTCGCGACCCACGTAGCCCACTTCCGTGAACTTGGTCGCTTCCACCTTGATAAAGGGGGCATTGGCGAGCTTGGCCAGACGGCGGGCGATTTCGGTCTTGCCGACGCCAGTAGGGCCAATCATCAGGATGTTCTTGGGGGATACTTCGGCCCGCAGCTCTTCGTTGAGCTGCATGCGGCGCCAGCGGTTGCGCAGGGCCACGGCGACCGAGCGCTTGGCGGCATCCTGGCCGATGATATGGCGGTCCAGCTCGTGGACGATTTCACGCGGTGTCATGTTGGACATGTCTATATTCCTCGGGTCGCCCGTCAGGCCACGGAATTCAGTTCTTCGATGGTCAGATTGTCGTTGGTGAAGACGCAGATGCCGGCGGCGATCTGCAGGCTCTTCTCAACGATGTCACGGGCCGGGAGCTCGCTGTTGGCGACCAGGGCGCGGGCGGCGGCCAGGGCATAGTTGCCGCCGGAGCCAATCGCAATGACGCCGTCTTCCGGGTCGATAATGTCGCCGCTGCCGGAGATCAGGAAGGTGCGTTCCTTGTTGGCGACCAGCATCAGCGCTTCGAGCTTGCGCAGGGCACGGTCACTGCGCCATTCGCGGGCCAGCTGGGTGACCGCGGTAACAATATTGCCCTGGTGCTTGTCGAGCTGCTGCTCGAACAGGTCGCGCAGGGTGATGGCATCGGCGGTGGAACCGGCGAATCCGGTGATAACCTGATGCTTGGGCAACAGGCTGACTTTTCTGGCAGTGCCTTTCATTACGGTGTTGCCCAGCGATACCTGGCCGTCGCCACCGACCACTACCTTGTCGCCCCGACGCACGGATACGATCGTTGTCATGTGTTGCTCCTGAATAAGCCTATCCCGCAAAGATGGTGCCGCAGCCGCGAAATTCAAGCGTAGCGGGCAAATTATACCCCGCTGCCTGCAACAGGCGCTGTGATGCGCAGTGAACCGCAGGGGTGAAAAATTTTTGAGAGAGGGGAGCAAGGCGCAGTGTCGGACAGCGCCAGCGGTGGCTGGGGGCAGTCAGGGAGGCGTTAGCGGCCAAGAATAGGGCAAAGGGAAACGCCCGGGGCGACGATACGCTGTTGCGCACCCGGGCCCCGGGAGTCTTACTGCTGGATTTCCATGGCCTGGATACGCATCTTGGCCATCTTGTTCTGCGCCTTGTTGATGGCGGCGCGGTTGTCAAAAGGTCCGGTGCGAACCCGGTACCAGGTGCCATTGCTGCCTTCGCTTTTGCTGGTGCGCACATTGGGCAGCCCGGCCAGCAACAGCTGGGCGCGCATGCGCTCTGCATCGGCCGGATCCCGGAAGGACCCTGCCTGCAGCAGATAGCTTTGTTCCAGCTTGGCATCGCGTGGTGTCGACTTGTAGGCCTCCACCGTGGGCGTCTGAACCTCGCTCTTGGGCAGCATTTCGTAGAAATCGAAACGTGTCTGTGGCTCGGGCTCGCTGCTGTCGACCGATATCTCCTTTACTGCGGCCTTGGGCACCGGAGCTGTATCCGGCGTCCTGGTCTTTGGCCTGGGCTCAGGCTTCGCTGCCACGGGCGCTGGAATCGGAATCAGGGTCTTGGCCTGTGATTTGGCCGGTGCAGACTGAAAGCTGTTCAGCTGCATCAAACCGTAGACCAGGCCGCCGATCGCCACGACCACGACCAGCGCCAGCGGCCAGGCGCTTTTCGTGCGCCGCGGCGCGGGCTTGGACGGCGCGCTGCTGCGGCTGCGGCTGGCGCCACTGCTACGGTTGTTCTTCTGGGCAAAGTCCTTGCGTGACGCCATGGGGTTACATCTGTTCCGGTGCCGATACGCCCAGCAGCTGCAGACCGTTGGCCAGAATCTGGCGTACCGCCGTGCTCAGGGTCACACGGGCGTTACGCAGATCGGCGTCGTCGATCAGCATCTTGTGGGCGTTGTAGTAGGAATGGAAGTCGTTGGCCAGTTCGCGCAGGTAGTTGGCCAGCACATGGGGCTCGTAGTTGAGCGCCGAACCCTGCAGCACTTCCGGGTATTTGCCCAGCTTGGTGATCAGGTCCTTCTCGTGCTCGGTATCCAGCAGCCCAAGGTTGGCGAGGCCTGCCGCCTGGTCCCAGGACCAGCTGGCTTCATCGAGCTTGCGCAGCACCGAGCAGACACGGGCGTGGGCATACTGAATGTAGTAGATGGGGTTGTCCTTGGACTCGGACTTGGCCAGCTCCAGATCGAAGTCCATGTGCTGCTCGGACTTGCGCGTGACATAGAAGAAGCGGCAGGCATCGTTGCCCACTTCTTCGCGCAGTTCCCGCAGGGTGACGAAGGAACCTGAGCGGGTGGACATCTGTACCCGTTCCTGGCCGCGGTACAGGATGGCGAACTGCACCAGTCGCACCACCAGTCGTTCCGGGTCGTAGCCCATGGCTTCCAGGGCCGCCTTGACGCGGGTGATATAGCCGTGGTGATCGGCACCCCAGATATTGACGACCTTGTCGAAGCCGCGCTCGAACTTGTTCATGTGGTAGGCGATATCGGAGGCGAAGTAGGTGGTCTGGCCATTGGCGCGACGCACCACGCGGTCCTTGTCGTCACCGAAGGCGGTGGAACGGAACCAGAGGTTGCCGTCCTCTTCAAACAGGTAACCCTTTTCCTGCAGCTTGTTCAGGGCGCTGTCGACATCGCCGGTATGGGTCAGGGAGCGCTCGCTGAACCACTGTTGGTACTGCACGCCGAAACCGCCGAGATCATCGCGGATGTCGCTGAGGATGGAGTCCAGGCCAGCACTGAAAACCTGCTCGTAGCCGTCATCACCCAGCAGGGCGCGGCAGCGCTCGATCAGGGCATCGATATGCAGTTCCTTGTCACCGCCGGCGGGCTCATCGGCGGGAATGTCACTGAACACGATGGCGCTGCTGTGGTGCAGCGTATCGCCCAGACGCGCGCGCAGGTCAGCGGCGATATCGTGGATGTATGCGCCCTTGTAGCCGTTGCTCGGGAAAGCGAAACTTTCGCCACAGTTTTCGAGGTAGCGCAGCCAGACGCTGGTGGCGAGGATATTCATCTGCCGCCCGGCATCGTTGACATAGTATTCGCGCTCGACCTGTACTCCGGCGGCCTCAAGCAGGTCCGATACAGTCGCACCATAGGCGGCGCCGCGACCATGACCCACATGCAGCGGGCCTGTGGGGTTGGCCGAGACGAACTCGACCTGCACGCGGCCGGCGCTGTTGGCGGGCTGGCGGCCATATTCATGACCGGCGCTGAGGATGGCTGCGACCACCTGATTGGCAACATCGGTCTTCATGTAGAAATTGATGAATCCGGGGCCGGCAATTTCGGTCTTGGCAAGCTGCGCCGAGGCGGGCAGTGCATCGAGGAGCGCCTGGGCCAGTTGTCGCGGATTTTGTCGGGCAGGCTTGGCCAGCGTCAGGGCAATGTTGGAGGCGAAGTCGCCGTGAGTTTTATCACGGGTGTTTTCCACCATGACATTGGTCTGGATATCGGCAGGCAAGGTGCCGTTTGCAATCAGTGTGGCGAGCGCAGAATCGATTAGATCCGCAATATGTTGTTTCATCAGACGTGAGTTACCGGTTCGGATTGGACAAAAATCGACCGCGCATTATCGCCTGTTGGGGCCTGCTTGTTAAGGGGCACGTAAACGGACCGGGCGGTCAATTTTTTGTAATCATGACTCTATTGGGCCGTTTTGGTGATTTTAGGCGCCGGGCCGCCCTGGGATCAGTGATTGTCGACGGGGTCTACATCCAGGCTCCAGCGCACCTGACGTGCCAGTGGTGACTGCTCCAGCAAGGGCGTGATGCTGCTCAGCAGCTGTTGCAGGGCGCGTCTGTCATGACTTTGCAATAGCAGCTGGGCGCGGAAGAATCCGGCGCGTTTTTCCATGGTGGCGGGGAAGGGGCCCAGCCAGCTGACACCCGGGAGGTTCAGTTCGCCGGACGCGAGGGCGCTGCACAGGGTGCTCAGAAAGGCTTCGGCCCGGCCGCGACGGTTGGCTTCGGCCCGCAGCAGTGCATGGTATATAAAAGGAGGCAGACCGCTGTTCTGGCGCAGCTTGAGCTCAGCCGTGGCGAAGGCCTCATAGCCCTGATTGACCAGCTGTATCAGCGTTGGATGATCGGCATGGTGTGTCTGCATCAGCACCTGCCCCGGGCGCTCGGCCCGGCCGGCTCGGCCTGCGACCTGCAGAATCAGCTGGGCGGTGCGCTCCATGCCGCGGAAATCAGCGCTGAACAGGCCCGCATCGGCATCCAGAATCACCACCAGGGTCACGGCCGGGAAGTGATGGCCCTTGGCCAGCATCTGGGTGCCGACCAGGATACAGGGGCGGCCATCGTGCACACGCTCCATGATGTCCTGCATGGCGTTGCGTCGCTGCGTGCTGTCGCGGTCGACGCGGATCACATCGGTGTCGGGGAACAGCTGTTGCAGCACGCCTTCGGTGCGTTCGGTGCCGGCGCCCTGGGGCTTGAAGTCGGACGTATGGCAGGACGGGCAGCGGTGCGGGATGGGGCGCTGATGGTCGCAATGGTGGCAGTGCAGGTGCGGCGGTGTGCGGTGCAGTGTCATGCGGGCATCGCAGCGGTCGCACTCGATCACGGTGCCGCACTGGTGACACATCAGCGCCGGTGAAAAGCCGCGTCTGTTCAGAAACAGCAGTACCTGATTGCCCTGTTGCAGCTCAATGCCGATGCGGCGCACCACTTCATCCGACAGGCCGCTGTTGAGGGGCTGCTGGCGAATGTCGTAGAGCTCGAATCCGGGTGGACGGGCGTTGCCGGCGCGCTGGTTCAGGCGCACATGGCGGTAACGCCCGCTCTGGGCGTTGTGCAGGGTTTCGAGCGACGGCGTGGCGGTGCCCAGTACCAGCGGAATGTTTTCAGCGCGGGCGCGCATCACTGCAAGGTCGCGGGCCGAGTAGCGAAAGCCATCCTGTTGCTTGAACGAAGTGTCGTGTTCTTCATCGACGATGATGATGCCGGGCGTCTTTAGGGGCGTGAACAGCGCCGAACGGGTGCCAATCACTACCCGCGCCTGGCCCGAGCGGGCCTGCAGCCAGGCGTCCAGCCGCTGGCGGTCGGTCATGTTGGAGTGCAGTACCTGGACCTCGACCTTGAAGCGGGAGCGAAAGCGGCTCACGGTTTGGGGCGTCAGGCCAATTTCCGGTACCAGCACCAGTGCCTGGCCGCCTTGGTGCAGAACACGCTCGATGGCCTGCAGATAGACTTCTGTCTTGCCGGAACCGGTGATGCCCTGCAGCAGCACAGGGTTAAAACCATCACGCTCGAAAATGGCCTCCAGCGCCTGTTGCTGCTCGGCGTTCAGGGGGAGCAGGGGCTGGCGCAGTAGCTCTGTCTGAGCGGGAGTTGCAATCGTCTCGCTGGCGACTGCTGCGCGCTCTTCGATCAAGCCTCTGTCGCTGAGCAGTTTCTGCTGCGCACTGCTGTAACCGGCACTGCGAATGGTCGGGTTATCGAGGCCCTCGGGGTGTTGCAGCAGCCACTCAAGCAGGGCTCGTTGCTTTTTGGCACGCGGTGCTACGGCGTCGCTGCTGATGCCAGGTGCCGCATGCCAGCGCAGTTGCGGGCTGGGCTGATCGCTCTCGCCCTTGCGCAGCAGTACCGGCAGTGCCTGGTGCAGGGCATCGCCTACAGGGTGCTGATAATAGTCCGCCGCCCAGCAGGCCAGCTCCAGCAGGTGGGGCGGCAAGGGCGGCGTCTGATCCAGAATTTCCAGTGCGGGCTTGAGCTTTGTCAGCGGAAACTCGGATGTTTGCGCGACTTCTATCAGTACGCCGGTGAGCTCGCGGCGGCCAAAGGGCACGCGAATACGCACGCCTATAGCGGGTATGCTTTCCAGCCCGCTGGCCGGAGGCAGGTAGTCGAACAGGCGACGCAGAGGTGTCGGCAGGGCGATGCGAAGAATTGTCATGGCGTCGGTGCTGGCTCAGAAGCTCCCTAGTTTAGGCGTAATAGAGGCTCTATTGAAGGGGGCAATTACTTGCGACAACACCGACCTATGCGTATAATCCCGCGCCTGGTTGCGGTCTAAATACCGTGGCATCATTCTATGGAACGAAGGTGCGGTGCCCGGCAGAAATGCTGATCGGGTAGCGGCACAGATTATCGAGGCTTGTTATGAAAACTGGTATCCATCCTAAGTACGAAGACGTTACCGTAACCTGCTCCTGCGGCAACGAAATGCACACACGCTCGACCATGTGCCAGAACATGCACGTCGACGTATGCAGCCAGTGCCACCCGTTCTACACGGGCAAGCAGAAAGACGCCACTACCGGTGGTCGTATCGATCGCTTCAACAAGCGTTTCGGTGGTCTCAAGCTGGCGAAGTAATTCGGCAGACATTGCCAAGAATTTTGCAAAAGGCACTCATCTGGAGTGCCTTTTTCGTTTGGGCCTAATGGCTTGTATCAGAGGAGGCAGCGTCAGCGTGGCCTCTGGGATAAAGCTGCAGTGCTTTCGGTTAGCGCACTCTGCGCGGCATTGGCTGCTTTCGGACTCTGACGCGGGCGGGCTTCTTCGTCGGGTTGGGCGGGCTCGGGGCTTGTCTTGAGCTCGATGACCGGCTGTTTTATTGCTGGATCCTGCGGTGATCCGGATGCTATTCGGCGTTGAAACGGAGCTCCTGATGGGGTCTGACATAGGCGTCAGGCGCTGGCTTTTGGGTTGGTGATTCTCGGTTAACTATTTGATAGAACTCTATAAATTATGATTTTTGGCAGTGGCGAGTCGTCATCGTCTGCGGCTTTTTGACGGCTTCAGAAAGCGTCGTTTTCATGCTGTCTGGGGGTTATTGTGGGTATAAGGTGTTTTCTATATCATTCATAACCCCTCTCATCTAATAAATCAGCCTATTGAGCCTGCAACCATGTCTGAGCAATTTAAGAAAGCCGCACTCGATTACCACGAGTTTCCCCGTCCGGGCAAGATCAGCGTAGAACTGACCACCCCTGCCGAATCCGCCCGTGATCTGGCGCTCGCATACAGCCCGGGTGTTGCCGAGCCGGTACGTGAGATCGCCAGGGATCCGGACAATGCCTACCGTTACACTGCCAAGGGCAACCTGGTGGCGGTTATTTCGAACGGTAGCGCGATTCTGGGTCTGGGTAACCTGGGACCGCTGGCCTCCAAGCCGGTTATGGAAGGCAAAGCGCTTCTGTTCAAACGATTTGCGGGAATTGATTCTGTTGATATCGAAGTCGATGCCGAGAGCCCACAGGCCTTTATCGATACCGTGGCCCGCATTGCCGAAACTTTTGGCGGAATCAACCTGGAAGACATCAAGGCACCCGAATGCTTTGAAATTGAACGCACTCTGATCGAGCGCTGCAATATTCCCGTCTTCCACGACGATCAGCACGGCACCGCGATCGTCACCGCGGCCGGCATGATCAACGCCCTGGAAATCGCCGGCAAGAAGCTGGATGAAGTCCGCATCGTCTGCCTGGGTGCCGGCGCTGCCGCATCTGCCTGCATGAAGCTGCTGATCAATATGGGCGCCAAGGTCGAAAACATCTTCATGCTCGATCGCAAGGGCGTGATTCACTCGGGTCGTGATGACCTGAGCCCGGAAAAGGCCGTGTTTGCGACTGAAACCGATCTGCGTACCCTGGATGATGCCATCGATGGTGCCGATGTATTTGTCGGTCTGTCCGGTCCGGATCTGTTCAAGCCCGAGCAGCTGGCCAAGATGGCGCCTACGCCTATCGTGTTCGCCTGCTCCAACCCGGACCCGGAAATTCACCCCGAGCTGGCCCATGCCACTCGCAGTGATGTGATCATGGCGACCGGGCGTTCCGACTTCCCCAACCAGGTGAACAACGTCCTGGGCTTCCCGTTTATTTTCCGCGGCGCGCTGGATGTACGTGCCACTGAGATCAACGAAGCCATGAAAGAAGCGGCGGTCAAGGCCCTTGCCAATCTGGCGAAGGCAGAGGTTCCGCAGGACGTGCTGACCGCCTACGAACTGGACGCACTGGAGTTCGGTCCGCAGTACATCATTCCCAAGCCCACGGACAACCGTCTGTTCGGCGCAGTATCCATGGCGGTTGCCCAGGCTGCGATTGATAGCGGCGTGGCACGTCTGCCGCTGCCGGCGCATTACCCGCTGACAAGTGTTGCTGATCTGCTGAAGAGGTAATCGTTTGCGGTGCCCGTTAACCCGGTGCAAGACTGTATCGGGTTAACAGGATGTCGCAGATGGGTGCTTTAGAGGGGTGGTTCTCTGAATTCCAGGCTCAGGCTCTGGAGTGAATTCAGTGGAATTACCCCTTTTTTATATCCAAGTCCTGGATGCCAGCTTCAGGCAAGCTTTTTCCTGCTGTGATTTTCCTGCTGTGACGGCCAGTGTCAGGCGGTGCGGTTATGCCCGCTGAGGACTGCTGTGTTCTCTGTTTGTCTTTTGCGTCGACATTGATCCGCGGTGCCTGAGTTGATTCTCAAGCGTATTGCCTTCGGCTGTACCTGCAGTTTTTGTGAGCGATAATACGGTGGATTCTGCCGCAGGGCGGTTAAAAGTCAGGCTTAGAAAATATCGTCGGTGGTGATCTGCCCAGTGCCTGCGGCGTTTTGGGTGGACCTGGCGGGTACGTCCTCGGCGCGAAACACTTCGAAAATGGCGTTTTTCTGTCCGGGGTATGCCAGCAGTCCGGTGGCCGGATCAATCTTCACGCGTACTATGCCGTCTGGCTGTACTGGGCCGTTTTCGGGTGTCTGATCCAGCGCGGTTTCCATAAAGTCGATCCAGATGGGCAGTGCTGTGGTACTGCCAAATTCGCTGCGGCCAAGGGGCGCTGGCTGGTCGAAGCCGACCCAGGTGGTAGCGACCAGGTCACGGTTAAAACCGGTGAACCAGGCATCTTTCTGATCGTTGGTGGTGCCGGTCTTGCCGGCCAGGTCATTGCGATCCAGGCTGCGTGCACGGGTCGCCGTGCCCTGGCGAATGACGTCCTGCAGCATGCTGTACATCAGGTAGGCGTTGCGCGGGTCCATGATGCGTGGGGCGCTGGGTGAGAGGCGGCTTGCGGTCGTGTCAACGCTGTCCGTGTCCTGGGTCGCATTGCAGTTGGCGCAGGGGGGATTGGCCTGGAAAATCAGGTTGCCGTGCTGGTCTTCGATGCGCTGGATAAAATAGGACGAAACCTTGTAGCCGCCATTGGCAAGCGCCGCGTAACCGGTGACGATTTCCAGCGGTGTGACGTCGGCGCTGCCGAGGGAAAGCGACAGGTTGCGAGGCAGGCGCTGCGGGTCAAAGCCAAAACCCTGGATATAGTCGATGGTGGTATCGATGCCTACTGCGCGCAGCAGGCGAATGGAAACCAGGTTGCGGGACCTGTAGAGCCCTTCGCGCAGCCGTGTAGGTCCGTAGAACCGCTCGCTGTAGTTCTGCGGCCGCCAGTCGCCCCCCAGGCTGGCGTCGTGGAATACTACGGGCGCATCGTTGATCATGCTGGCGGGGGTAAAACCGTTGTCCAGTGCGGCGGCGTAGATGAAGGGTTTGAAGTTGGAGCCCGGCTGACGGTAGGCCTGGGTGGCCCGGTTGAATTTGTTCAGGTTAAAGTTGAAACCGCCGCTGAGTGCACGAATGGCGCCGTCCTTTGGGTCGAGTGCGACAAAGGCGCCCTGGACCTGCGGCAGCTGGCTAAGGGTCCAGCTATCGGTGTCTTTATAGAGACGGACGATATCGCCGGGGGCCAGAATGTCAGCGGCTTTTTTTGGGGTCGCGCCCATTGAATTGTTGCTGCGGTACTTGCGTGCCCACTTAAGACCATCCCAGTCTACAGTAACGCTTTCGCCGTTTTTCAGGCTGGCCTGAATGTTCTTGTCGTCCACCTGGGTGACGATGGCGGGCTCAAGATTGGCATAGCTCGTCATGCTCTCAAGTTTTTGCGCGATGGCATCGGGCGTTAGAGCTGTATCGAGCTGGGACTCCGGACCTCTGTAACCGTGGCGCGTGCTGTAATCCAGCAGGCCATTTTGCAATGCATGGGTGGCCTTGGTCTGCAGTTTGCTGTCCAGGGTGGTGTAGACGCGATAGCCCTCGTTATACAGCTCTTCGTCAAAGCGTTCGAAGAGTTCGCTGCGCACCATTTCTGCCACATAGGGTGCATCCAGTTCGATGTCCGCACCGTGATAGCGGGCTGTAATGGGCGCGGCTGAGGCCTCCTCGAAAGCCTGGTCAGAAATGTAGCCCAGGCCGTGCATGCGCTGCAAAATCCAGTTGCGTCGTTCAATTGCGCGTTGCGGGTTACGGATGGGGTTGTCGGTGGAGGGGGCTTTGGGCAGGCCTGCGATGGTGGCCATTTGCGCCAATGTCAGATCCTGAATGCTGCTGCCGTAATACACGCCGGCGGCGGCTTCGATGCCGTAGGCGCGTTGTCCCAGGTATATCTTGTTGATGTAAAGTTCGAATATTTCTTCCTTGCTTAGCTCCCGCTCAATGCGCAGGGCTAGCAGGATTTCTATGAATTTTCGGTTGAACGTGCGTTCGCGGCTGAGGAAGAAATTCTTCGCCACCTGCATGGTGATGGTGGATCCGCCGCTCTGTATATGGCCACTGGTAGCCAGCTGGAATGCGGCGCGGCTCAGTCCCTTGAAGTCGATGCCGATATGCTCGAAAAAGCGGCTGTCTTCGGCGGCCTGGAAGGCGCGTACCAGGTCGGTAGGGATGCTGTCGTAGCTGACGGGTGTGCGGCGCTTTTCGCCAAATTCGGCTATCAGTTTACTGTCGCTGGAAAAAATGCGCATCGGCGTCTGAAACTGAACTTCACGCAGGCTCTCAACGTCCGGCAGCTGTGGCGCAAGAGTATAGTAGACACCAGCGACAGCCAGCAGCACGATGACGAGTCCGGCCAAAGCCAATTTTACGAATATTTTTGCCAGCGAAATCAACACGCCCATGCTACCTTTTATCAAACTATTAGTGCGTAGCTGGTAGTATATCGGTTGCATGCCCGGAGCCTCTAGCATTGCATAGTTTTATTTTCCGAGGTTTATGGCTAGAGTTGGTGAGTGCGATGGAAAACCCTGCAGTCTGCAAAGGAATACAGCAGTGTTGAGCTTGCTAGGAAACAAATCTGGAGCATGGGTCGGTGTTGACATCGGGTCATCGTCGGTCAAGTTGGTGGCGCTGTCCAAAAGTGGCGCTGAGTACTCATTAAATTCGTACGCTGTGGTCGCGTTACCGGCGTCGACTGTGGTCGATGGCAGCATTCAGCAGATTTCCGAAGTATCGGATGCGATTGAAAAGGCATTGCGTAAAATCGGTCTGAAGTTGAATTCGGCGGTGACGGCGGTTCCCTCATCGGCGGTAATCACCAAGAAATTGCAAATAAGCAACCTTTTTGACGAGTTCGAACTTGAAGAACAGGTCAAAATCGAGGCGGATCAGTTTATTCCCTACCCGCTGGATGAAGTCTCACTGGACTTTGAGGTGATAGGTCCGGTCGAAGGCGTCACGAACCTTAACGATATATTGGTGGTGGCGTGCCGGCGGGGTGATGTCGAACAGCGGGAAGAGGCCATCAATGGGGCCGGTCTCAAATGCGAGATCATAGACGTCGATACCTACGCCATGGAACGGGTCTATCCGTGCCTCGTGGGTGATTCGGTCAAACCCGGCGAGTTGGTAGGGCTGGCGGATGTTGGCGCTTCAACCCTGACGCTGAATGTTTTCAGGGATGGCGTCATTATCTACAGCCGCGAGCAGGCTTTTGGTGGTAATGATCTGGTGAATGCGATTCAGCAGCAGTACGGTATGCCGGCAGCCGATGCCGAGCAGGCGTTGCGACACAATGAGTTGAGCGACGAAATCCGGGAAATGCTGGTGATGCCATTCCGTCAGACCATTGCGCAGCAAGTCTCGCGATCCATGCAGTTTTTTTATTCCTCCGGTGTGCAGCAGCAACTGGCGCAGCTGATTATTGCCGGTGGTGCAGTATCCATTGAAGGCATAGAGCCGCTGATGGAAGCGGAAGTGGGAATACCTACCGTTGTTGCGAATCCGTTTGCAGCAATGAAAATCAGCTCTAAGCTGAACAAGCAGCGACTAGAGGCTGAGGCTCCCCTGCTAACGAAAGCCTGCGGGCTTGCGATGCGCTCATTTGATCAATAGGGATAACGTATGGCGCGGATTAACTTACGACCATGGCGCGAAGAGCGAAATGCCGCACGGCAGAAGCAATTCATTACCAATCTGTTGTTCACTGTCATTCTGGCTGGCGCAGTATCTTTTGGGATTAGCTATTATTTTGATGTGCAGATGGATCGCCAGCAGGCACGCAATAATTATCTCAAGGCTGAAATAGCCAAGCTTGACGAGAAAATTAAAGAAATACGAGAGCTGGAACGGCAGCGCGAGCGCCTGCTTGAAAGGCTAAACGCCATTCAGGAATTGCAGGGTAATCGCCCGCTGGTGGTGCGTTATTTCGATGAGCTTGTGCGAGTTTTACCCGACAAACTTTATTATTCCTCCGTATCCCGCAGTGGTGAAAGTGTTTCTGTCAATGGCCTTGCGGATCAAAACAGGGATGTATCCAATCTGATGCGTGGCATGGATTCTTCCATCTGGTTCGGTGAGCCCAGCCTGTCCCAGGTCAAAAGCGCAGGTGCGGTACGCCAGTTTGACCTGAGTGTACCCCTGACCAAACCCAAAGAAGATGGAGGGCAGCAATAATGGGTGCCCTGAGTAATGCCTTCAAAGGTTTCGATATTAATAATCTTGATGCCAATGAGGCCGGTAACTGGCCCATAGGTGTCAAGGTGATCGTTTATGTCTTTCTGTTCAGCGCCTTGGTCGGTGCGGCGATCTACTTTTATGTGAACGACCAGTACATAGCGGTTGAGCGGGAAATTGCCAAGGAGCCGCCGATTAAAAAGGAATTCCAGAATAAGGCCTTTCAGGTGGCAAACCTGCCGGCATTGCGCAAGCAGATGGCGGACGTCGAGGGGCGTTTTTCCGAACTCTTGACCCAGCTTCCAACCGACAAGGAAGTGCCGGGTCTGCTGGAGGATATTTCTGATATCGGGCGTGGCGCGGGCTTGTCGATCAACAGTATTGCGCTGCAGTCGGAGCGAAAGAGCAAGTTCTATATTGAGCTGCCCATCAATATTTCTGTTGCCGGTACCTATCATGAGCTGGGGCAATTTGTCAGCGGCGTGGCGGCAATTGACCGAATAGTGACACTGCACGACTTCAAGGTTAGTCCCGGCAGTGGATCTTTGGTGATGACAATCCAGGCGAAGACGTATCGTTATGATGACACCAAATAAGCACACAGCTGTCGCGGGCAGCACTGTCAGGGCCGGATTTATATTCCTGCTCGCAACCCTTGCCAGCGGCTGTATCTGGGTGGAAGACACCGGGGATCTGCGCTCCTACGTGCAGCAAACCCAGGCGAAACCACCCGGGAAAATAAAGCCTCTGCCCGAGTTTAAATCCTACGAGGCCTTTATTTATCAGGGTGCGAGCCTGCGTGATCCGTTCCAGCCGCTGATCGAACTGGTGGTTGAAGATGATGACCTGGGGCCAGTATCAGATCTGAAACCCGATACCGAGCGCGCTAAAACCTACCTTGAGTCCTTTCCAGTCGATGGCCTGAATATGGTGGGAACCATAACCAGTCTTAATGGTGGTAACCTCTGGGCATTGCTGAAGGACCCCAAAGGTGAAATTCATCGCGTGAGTAATGGAGACTTTATAGGTCTGGATTATGGGCAGGTGCAGGAGGTGTCCGAACTGGGTCTTGAACTTGTGGAAATTATTGAAAATGGACGGGGGGGCTGGATGAAGCGCCCGCGCGTGATCGCCTTGCCTGAAAAAGAATGATCAAAGGACAGCTAGGGTTATGAAGACATACAGCATATGCAAGGATAACTCCGTTTCGCGGGGTCTTGGGTGGCAGTTAATGCTGATACTGGCATGTTGTCTGATGGTGGTGCAGGTGCGGGCGGAAAGCGTGATGCTGAAGGACTCGTCCTTCGTCGCCTTGCCGGGGCACAAGCTGGAAGTGCGGCTGGATTTCAACATGCCGCCGCCGTCCCCGAGGGCCTACGTGATCGATAGTCCACCGCGTCTGGTGCTGGATCTTGCCGGCGCGACTAATGATCTGGGGCGGCGTCAGCTGGATATCAAGACCGGGCAGGTGGACAGTCTGAGCATGGCTGAAACAGACGGCCGCTTGCGGATCGTCGCCAATCTCAATGAAATGGTGGACTACCAGACCTATACGGAAGGTAATTCACTCTTTATGGTGTTTGGTGGTTCCGCCGGGGCCCTTGCTTCTGGCGGATTGCGGGATCGTTCTGCAAAATCGGTACAAAGTTCCAGGCCTGAGGCAGGCCCTGTGGGTACGCGAGTGCAGGGTATTGATTTTGAACGTATGGATGGTGGGCTAGGGCGCGTGCTGATCTCGATGTCCGACGACAAGTCCGGCCTTGATATCGTTGAAGAAGGCAATAATGTCGTCATCAACCTGCTGGGTGCTTCGTTGTCCGGCTCGCTTGAGCAGCGGGTTGATGTGCAGGACTTCGCCACGCCGGTCATGTTTATCGATGCCATGACCAGCGGTGCCAACACAACCATTTTGGTCAAGCCCGGTGCTGCGCCCTATGACTACATGGCCTATCAGACCGGTAATCAGCTGGTGCTGGATTTCCGTCCGATCACCTACGCTGAAGACGAGAAACGCAAGAAAGAGCGCTTTCCCTTCACCGGTGAGAAGATCGACCTGAACTTCCAGGACGTGGATATCCGCTCGATTCTGCAGATTATTGCCGAAGTTGCGGAGATGAACCTGGTGGTTGATGACAAGGTTAACGGCAACATTACCCTGCGACTCAAGAACGTGCCCTGGGATCAGGCGCTGGATCTGGTGCTGAAAACCAAAAGTCTGGCTCAGCGGGTTGTCGGCAATGTGATGCTGATCGGGCCGGCTGCCGATATTGCACAGCGTGAACTTGAAGAGGCTGAGGCACAGAAGCAGGTCAAGGAGCTTGCGCCCCTGGTAACCGAGTTTATACAGGTGGATTTTCGCAAGTCCTCCGAAATGAAGTCCCGGGTCGAGCAGGCCAAGCTGATTTCCGAGCGGGGTTTTATCATGTCGGACGATGAAACCAATGTACTGATGGTGCGTGAAACCGCGGCTCAAATCGAAGAAATCCGTGATACACTGCGGCGCTTCGACGTTGAGGTGGCGCAGATCCTGATCGAAGCGCGCATAGTATCGGCCTCCAATGATTTCCAGAAAGACCTGGGGATTCGCTGGGGTGCATCGGCGGTAGAGAATCGTAAGAACAGCTCTTTCGTTATAGATGGCGGTGCCGGGTCTGTACCTAACGGTGGATTGTCCAGTACTGACACTACGGGTAATATCGCAAATTCGAATCTGATGGTGGATCTGGGTGTAACACCACAGTCTTCCATTGTGTTTAGTTACATTCGGGATAACTTCCTGTTGTCGGCCGAACTGTCTGCGCTGCAGACTGAAGGCAAGGCGGAGATCGTCTCTCAGCCCAAGGTCATTACGACCAACGGCAAGCCTGGCTTGATCGAGTCCGGGGTGCAGATTCCGTACCAGACGGTGGAAGATGGCGAGGTCAGCATCCAGTTTGAAGATGCAACCCTGAAGCTGCAGGTGACACCGCAGCTGAATCCGGGGGATCGCATTACACTGGATCTTGATATCACTCAGGACTCTGTCGGTGCGGTGTTGCCCAACGGCGAGGTGTCGATCAACACCAACCAGCTGACTACAACGGTCAATGTGGCGGATGGCGATACAGTGGTACTCGGCGGGGTCTTCCGCAACGAGACGGTAAACAACTTGAGCAAGACACCGCTGTTGGGAGACCTTCCGGTGATAGGCAGCCTGTTTCGCAAGCGTGAACAGTCCAACACCAAGACGGAACTGTTGATCTTTATTACGCCGAAGCTGATCAGGGAGTCTCTGGCAGTTCAGTAATCGGGGTTTGGTACAATTTGAACATCTTTCTTATAGGCCCTATGGGAGCTGGAAAAAGCACCATAGGGCGTCTTCTTTCTCACGAGCTGAATCTGGAGTTTATCGACAGTGACAGGGAGATAGAGGCCCGTGCGGGGGCGAATATTCCCTGGATATTCGATGTAGAGGGGGAGGCAGGCTTCCGTGAACGTGAGGAGTCTGTCATTCACGACCTTTGCGAACGTGACAATATCGTGCTGGCAACCGGCGGCGGTGCCGTCATTCGTGAAGCCAATCGTGCCGCCCTGCAGTCCCATGGCGTTGTTATTTATCTGCATACTACTGTTGAGCAACAGCTCGAGCGCACGGCGCGGGACAAGAATCGCCCGCTGCTGCAAACCGAGAACCCCGCCGAGACATTGCAGCAGCTGCTGCGTCAGCGTGATCCCCTCTATCGGCAGACCTGTGATATAACCCTGCATACTGACAGGCGCCATCCCAAGGCCGTCGTCTCTGAAATTTTTCGTCAGTTGTCCAAGCTTGGTCTGGTCAGGTGACTCTTTCTACACAGGAGTGATTCGCGGGTGCAGAATTTAAGCGTCGATCTGGGTGAGCGCAGTTACCCTATTTACATTGGCGAAGGCTTGCTGCAGCAAAAGCTGATCGAACCTCACATTAGCGGCCGCCAGGTCTGTATCGTAACGAATGAAACTGTTGCCCCGCTTTATCTTGCCAGGGTTCAGCAGACGCTGCAGGATTATCAGGTTGATACACTGATCCTGCCGGATGGCGAGCAATACAAAACCCTGGAGCACCTCAATACGATTTTTGATCGTTTGCTTGAGCTTAGGCATAACCGCACCACCACACTGATTGCGCTCGGTGGTGGGGTGGTGGGCGATATGACCGGTTTTGCGGCGGCCTGCTATCAGCGGGGTGTGAACTTTATTCAGGTGCCGACCACGCTCTTGTCCCAGGTGGACTCTTCGGTAGGCGGCAAGACCGGCGTTAATCACCCTAAAGGCAAGAACATGATAGGGGCCTTCTACCAGCCCCAGTGCGTGCTGATCGATACCTCGGTGCTGAAAACCCTGCCTGCGCGGGAGTTGTCTGCGGGCCTTGCCGAGGTGATCAAGTATGGTCTTATTTATGATGCCGAGTTCTTCGACTGGCTTGAGTCCGTGATGCCGCGTCTGGTATCGGGTGATAGCGAGTGCCTGGCCAAAGCCATATATCGCTCCTGTGAAATCAAGGCAGAAGTCGTGGCCCAGGATGAGAAGGAATCTGGCATACGGGCTTTGCTGAATCTGGGTCATACCTTTGGGCATGCCATCGAAGCGAATCAGGGCTATGGCAACTGGCTGCACGGGGAGGCTGTGGCGGCGGGAACGCTGATGGCCGCTGACCTATCGCGCCGCCTTGGCTGGCTGAGTGAGGCGGATGTCGAGCGCATCAGCGCGATTCATCTTGCTGCCGGCCTGCCGGTGTTGCCGCCTGCGAGCATGACAGAAGATGATTTCCTGTCGCTGATGGCGGTCGACAAGAAGGTGCTTGATGGTCAGCTGCGCCTGATACTGCTTGAAGCCGTAGGCAGGGGTATAGTGACATCCGAGTTCGCACCTGAGTTGTTGCTGGAGACCCTGAGCTCGCAACTGGTTCTGGCACGGCAGTGAACGGGCAGATGCGCCAGCAGGTAGCAGCAGGAGTGGCTGCAGCGTCTTCCTCGCCCTATGTTGGCGACAATCGCGTTGAATATTTTGAGCCGCCATCGCGCCTGCAACTGCTGGATAAACTGCATCATCTGCTGCGCTTCTCTGATTTTTTGTTGGTTGTCCAAGGTGGAGCCGGCAGTGGCAAAAGCAGCCTGCTGCGACAGTTGAGGCCTCAGGCCGGCGACGGGCGTTTGTGTCACCTGGTGCTGCAGGAAAGTACGGGTACCTCGGCATTGCTGCGCCAGCTGTGTGCAGACTGTGGCCTGGATATCGCCGATTGCAGGACCGATGGACAGCTGCTGGAGCTGATTCACAGGGAAGCGCAGTATGCTCGGGACGCCGGAATACAGTGGCTGCTGCTGGTGGATGATGCCGAGAAGCTGGATGATGAAGCGCTGGAGTTGCTGATCAATTTGCAGCGAGCCGGTATTGCGTCCATCCGCACAGTTTTGGCCGGGCGCAGCATCGCGCAGCGCCTTGAGGCGACAGGTCTGGCCCAGGAGCTGGATGGGCGGATGCATAAGGAATCCCTGCAACCTTTTGACGATGATGAAGCGGGCGATTTTATACGCTTGCGCTATCCGGCACTGGAAGTACTGGACAGCCGGAAACTGCAGCAGCTGGTCAGCAGCAGCGACCGGATGCCGGGTTCACTAGAGCGGCTCGCATCCAAGGCCCTGCGGCTGAAGTCTCCAATGCCTGTGAAACCTGCGAAAGCGCCCCCTGTGCGGCGGGACAAATCAGGGCTGGTGCTGGGAGGCGCGTCCCTGATGCTGGTTGTTATCGTCGCCATGGCAGGCTGGATATACTGGCAGCCGGAGTCCGCCTCCAGCATCAGCGAGCGGGTTTCAGTGCCGCTGGCTGTGCCAGTCATAGCGGCGTCTGTGGATCAGCCGGTCACGCCGATTGATGTTATTGAAGCTAGCCCGCAGTTCACTGAGCCGTTTCCGGCTCCGGCTAAAGATGCTGTGTTGCCCGCAGAGCCTGTTGCCGATCTGGCGGTTCGCCAGGCGCTGGGTGCGGTAGTCGACTCGACCAAACTTGCAGCGCCGGTATTTTTGCCGGCATTAAGCGCGCAGGATCTATTGCCTGATGCTCACGAGACGATTCCCGTTACTCAGGCTGTTGCTCAGCCCGCTGTGCGGGGCTCAGCGCAGCCGAACTCAGACTTGCTAGAGGTGGTTGTTGCGGCAGAGCCGACTGTAGCGCCCAGGCAAGAACCGGGTATGGTTGAAGTTGCCACACGGGCTCGGCTCTCAGGTGCTGTAAAAGAAAGCGCTGGTGCGAATAGATTGCCTGTGGTGGCTAAAAGCGCGGCTAGCGCTTTGCCTCAGGCCACTGGGATGCAAAGTGAGGATGAGCTGCTGAGCTGGCCCGACAAAGGCTATACACTGCAGCTTTTGGGGGCGCGCCAGCTGGAAACCGCCCGGGATTTTATTGCTGATCAGCAGGATCCCGCTGCCTTCAATTATTTTTCCACGCTCTACAAGGGCAAGCCGTGGCACGTGGTGGTTATTGGCCGCTACGGCAGTCGAAAGGAGGCTGGCGCTGCGGTGCAGGAATTACCCAAATCATTGCAAAAGCTCAAGCCCTGGGCCCGCAGCATACAGAGCGTAAAGGCGGATATCCGCAAGACATCCCGCTAGCTTCTGTGGCGCCAGTTACTCGGAATCTACGTCTGATTCTAGTGCCCTCGGTAGGCAGGTGGAGAATATCCTTGTGGTCGAGGCTGCGTCGTTAATATTGCGGTGCAGCATTTTAAATGCCGTGATGCTTTTCTCTTGATTCCCCCGTTGTTGCTGTTATTTGCCTAGGCGGGTGAGGCTCCAAATATGACTGCAGCGTTACTTTGCTGCATATGCGTTATACTGACGTGTGCCCAAAAGCTTGCGAACCTGAAGCGGCTTGAGCCTCGTTGTAGTGATGTTTTCGAAGACCCAGGCCACTGCGCAAAATTTGTACCGAAGCACGCGGCTGTGTAGAATGATCCTCCCTTTTTGCCTGAGTTGTGCGGCTGCGGTGACTAGGTTGGTGATAACGTATTGATACAAAAGAACTTTTAAGTGAGATTGGCTATGAGCAAAGGTCTGTATCGCCCCGGTGAGTTCAAGGATAACTGTGGTTTTGGGCTAATGGCTCACATGCAGGGCAATCCGAGTCATGACCTGCTTGAGAAGGCCATCGAAGCGTTGGCGTGTATGACCCATCGTGGTGGTATCGCTGCAGATGGCAAGACCGGCGACGGTTGCGGTCTGCTGATGCAGAAACCTGACTCTTTTCTGCGTGCCGTAGTGCAGCAGGAACTGGGCATTGTGCTGCAGGAACAATACGCGGTGGGCATGGTATTTCTGCCCAAAGCGGCGGCGCAGGCAGATGCTGCGCGCAAAATTCTTAATACCGAACTCCAGGCTCAGGGCCTGGAGGTTGCCGGCTGGCGCGTGGTTCCCACGGACGAAAGCTGCCTGGGGCCCATTGCCCGGGATACGCTGCCACTGATCGAGCAGGTGCTGATCAATGCCAACGGCAAAACCGAACAGGAACTGACGATCAGTCTGTTCGTTGCCCGTCGCAAGGCTGAAATTGCCCTCAGCGACGATGAAGACTTCTATATATGCAGCCTGTCCGACAAGGTACTGTCCTACAAGGGCCTGACCATGCCGGTAGATTTGCCAGTGTTCTACAAGGACCTGGCTGACCCGCGACTTGAAACGGCGGTCTGTACCTACCATCAACGCTTCTCCACCAATACGGCGCCGCGCTGGAAGCTGGCTCAGCCTTTCCGGTTTCTGGCCCACAACGGTGAGATCAACACCATTGAAGGCAACCGCAACTGGGCTCGTGCCCGGTCGCCGAAGTTCGCCACCGAGCTGCTGCCCAACCTCGAAGAGCTGCAGCCGATCGTCAATACCAGTGGTTCGGATTCCTCCAGCATGGACAACATGCTCGAGTTCCTGATGGTAGGCGGCATGGATATCTACCGTGCTGTGCGCATGATAGTGCCGCCGGCCTGGCAGAACGTCGAAACCATGGACACCGAGCTGCGGGCGTTTTACGAGTTCAACTCCATGCATATGGAAGCCTGGGACGGCCCCGCCGGCATGGTCATGACGGACGGCCGTTATGCCGTCTGCATGCTGGACCGTAACGGCCTGCGTCCATCGCGCTGGGTCATGACGCGTCAGGGGTACATCTGCACCGCCTCCGAGATCGGCGTATTCGATTACAAGCCCGAAGATATTGTGGCTCAGGGCCGTGTTGGGCCGGGTCAGATTCTGGCTATCGATACCCAGACCGGTGATGTGCTGCATACCGCTGATGTCGATAACGACCTCAAGCAGCGTCATCCCTACAAAAAGTGGCTGAAAGAGAACTCACTGCGTCTTGAAACCACCATGAACTTCACCGAAGAGTCGCGCTCGTTCACCGAGATGTCGGCCGATGAAGTTAAAACCCATATGAAGATGTTCCAGGTGACGTTCGAAGAGCGTGACCAGATTATCCGCCCGCTCGCCGAAACGGCCATGGAAGCGGTGGGTTCCATGGGGGACGACAAGCCGATGGCGGTGTTGTCCAGCCGCATTCGCTCGCTCTATGACTACTTCCGCCAGCAGTTTGCGCAGGTGACCAACCCGCCCATAGATCCGCTGCGTGAAGCTATCGTCATGTCGCTTGAAACCTGCATTGGCGCCGAGCGAAATGTGTTTGAAGATACGCCAGAGCATGCGCGGCGCGTAATTTTGACCACGCCGGTGCTGTCGGCGAGCAAGTTCTACCGTATTCGCGATAACGATGTGCCGGGCTTTGGCGTGGTCTGTATTGACCTGAACTACGATCCGGCTACAGGCCTGGAACAGGCGTTGCATGATCTGTGCGATCGGGCCGAGCAGGAAGTACGCAGCGGTAAGGTGCTGCTGGTACTGTCTGATGCCGAGATTGAAAAGGGCAAGCTGCCGCTGCACGCGGCGCTGGCGACGGGTGCTGTACACCACCGTCTGGTGGAAAAGGGCCTGCGTTGCGATGCCAACCTGATTGTTGAAACCGGCACGGCCCGCGACCCGCATCACTTCGCCGTGCTGTTCGGCTTTGGTGCTACCGCGGTCTTCCCGTACCTGGCCTACCGCGTGCTGAACGATCTGTGCGCCAGTAACGAGCTGCAGATGGCGCCGCTGGATGCCCACGAAAACTACCGCAAGGGCATCAACAAGGGCCTGCTGAAGATCCTGTCGAAGATGGGTATCTCCACCATTGCATCCTATCGCGGTGCCCAGCTGTTTGAAGCCATAGGTCTGAGCTCCGAGATCGTGAATCTGTGCTTCAAGGGTGTGGTCAGCCGTATCGAAGGCGCGCGTTTCAGCGACTTCGAATTTGAACAGGCGCAGCTGGCGAAGGAAGCCTGGACGGCCCGCAAGCCGATCCAGCCCGGCGGCCTGCTGAAGTACAAGTTTGATGGTGAATACCACGCCTACAACCCGGATGTGGTTGTGGCAATTCATGAAGCGGTAGCCAGCGGCGATCCGGCCAAGTATCAGCGTTATGCGGATCTGGTGAACAAGCGCGGCATTGCCACCCTGCGTGACATGCTGTCACTGCGCACTGATACCAAGTCGATCCCGCTGGATCAGGTCGAACCGGTGGAAAACATCTTCCCGCGCTTTGACTCCGCGGCCATGTCCCTGGGCGCGTTGTCACCGGAGGCACACGAGTCTCTGGCGGTGGCCATGAACGAGCTGGGCGGCCGTTCCAACTCCGGTGAAGGTGGTGAAGATCCGCTGCGCCACGGCACCATGAAGCGCTCCAAGATCAAGCAGGTGGCCTCGGGCCGTTTCGGTGTTACGCCGGAATACCTGATGAGCGCCGATGTCATGCAGATCAAGGTTGCCCAGGGTGCCAAGCCCGGTGAGGGCGGCCAGCTGCCGGGCGGCAAGGTCAATGAACTGATCGCCCGTCTGCGCTTCTCGGTGCCGGGTGTGACCCTGATTTCACCGCCGCCGCATCACGACATCTACTCGATCGAGGATCTGGCACAGCTGATCTTCGACCTTAAGCAGATCAATCCAGAAGGCCTGGTGTCGGTCAAGCTGGTATCCCGTCCAGGTGTCGGCACCATTGCCTGCGGCGTGGCCAAGGCCTATGCGGACCTGATCACCATCTCCGGTTACGATGGCGGCACGGCGGCATCGCCGCTGACCTCGATCCATTACGCAGGCTCGCCCTGGGAACTGGGTCTGGCGGATGCGCACCAGTCTTTGCGTGGCAACCAGCTGCGCGGCAAGATTCGTCTGCAGACAGACGGCGGCCTGAAAACCGGCCTTGATGTCATCAAGGGCGCGATTCTGGGCGCCGAGAGCTTTGGTTTTGGCACCATGCCGATGGTGGCGCTGGGCTGCAAATACCTGCGCATCTGCCACCTGAACAACTGCGCCACCGGCGTGGCGACTCAGAACGACGATCTGCGCCGGGACCACTTCCGCGGTACCGTGGAAATGGTCAAAAACTACTTCCGCTTCGTGGCTGAAGAAACCCGTCAGTGGATGGCGCAGCTCGGTATACGCACACTGGAAGAGCTGGTCGGCCGGGTTGACCTGCTGACCCTGCTCGAAGGTGAAACGTCGCGTCAGAAAGGTCTGGATCTGAGCCCCATCATCAGCGATGGCGGCGTGCCGAGCGAGTACCCGCATACGGTACAGCAGAGCCGCAACGAGCCGTTCGATAAGGGCGAACTCAACAGCGCCATGCTGGAACTGGCGGGCGAGGCGATTGACGCCAAGCGCGGCGGTGACTGGGAACTGGCGATCTGCAACTGCGACCGTTCAGTCGGTGCCCGCACCTCCGGTGCCATTGCCAAGCGCTACGGCAACAATGGCATGGCGGAGGAGCCGGTCACCTTCCGTTTCCGTGGTCATGCCGGTCAGTCCTTCGGTGTCTGGAACGCCGGCGGTCAGAACCTGATCCTGGAAGGCGATGCCAACGACTATGTCGGCAAGGGCATGGCGGGCGGCAAGCTGGTGCTCTATCCGTTCAAGGAAGTCACCTTCAAGTCCAACGAAACCGCGATCATGGGCAACACCTGCCTCTATGGCGCCACCGCCGGCAAGCTGTTCGCGGCCGGCAGTGCGGGTGAACGCTTCGCGGTGCGCAACTCCGGCGTACACGCGGTGGTAGAAGGGGCTGGCGATCATTGCTGTGAATACATGACCGGCGGTCTGGTGACCGTACTGGGCGCGACCGGTTACAACTTCGGTGCGGGCATGACCGGCGGTTTTGCCTATGTGCTGGATCTGGAAAACAACTTCGTGGACAAGTACAACCACGAGCTGGTCGAGATTCACCGTATTCACACTGAGCAGATGGAAGTCTACAAGAACCACCTGCGTTCGGTAATCATCGAATTCGTCCGGGAAACGGGCAGTCAGTGGGGGCAGGAGATTGTGGATAACTTCTTCGATTACATCCCGCGCTTCTGGCTGGTCAAACCCAAGGCTGCGAGCCTGAACGCCTTGCTGGATAACATGCGCAAGCGTCCGGAATAAAAACGCCACTTTATCCCTCGGGTCAGGCAGGCCCCACACAGTCGAGCTGTGTCGGATCTGCCGCGATTCTTTGATGACAGTTTAACGAGTGCCCGCCGCTGGCGGGTGCCCAAGAAGAGGTGGGGACTATGTCTAACCGTCTGAGTAACGATTTCCAGTTTCTCGATGTGTCCCGTGAAGGGCCGGGCAAAATCAATGCCGAGGTCCGCAAACACGAGTTTGCCGAGATTTACGATCCGTTCAAGCCGGAGGATGTGGCTGATCAGTCCCATCGCTGCCTGGACTGTGGCAACCCCTATTGCTCCTGGAAGTGTCCGGTGCACAATCACATTCCGAACTGGCTCAAGCTGATTTCGGAAGGCAACATTCTGGAAGCGGCCGAGCTGAGTCACCAGACCAACTCGCTGCCCGAAGTCTGTGGTCGTGTCTGCCCGCAGGACCGTCTGTGTGAAGGCGCCTGTACCCTGAATGATGGCTTTGGTGCCGTGACCATAGGTTCGGTGGAGAAATACATCACCGATACCGCTTTCGCCATGGGCTGGAAGCCGGATATGTCCAAGGTGGTGCGTACCGACAAGAAGGTCGCCATCATAGGTGCGGGCCCGGCGGGTCTGGGCTGTGCCGATATCCTGGTGCGCAACGGTGTCACCCCGGTGGTATTCGATCGCCATCCCGAGATCGGCGGTCTGCTGACGTTCGGCATTCCCGAGTTCAAGCTCGAGAAGGATGTCATGAAGCGTCGTCGCCGCATGTTCACCGAGATGGGTATTGAATTCCGTCTGAACACCAACGTCGGTACCGATATCACCATGGCGCAGCTGATCGAGGAATACGATGCCGTCTTCCTCGGTATGGGCACTTACACCTACATGAAGGGTGGTTTCCCGGGTGAAGACCTGGAAGGTGTTTTCGATGCCTTGCCCTTCCTGATTTCCAACGTCAATCATTGCCTGGGATTCGAAAAGGATCCGGCGGAGTATATCGACATGGCGGGCAAGCGGGTTGTGGTACTCGGCGGTGGTGACACCGCGATGGACTGTAACCGTACCTCGATTCGTCAGGGCGCCCAGAGCGTGATCTGCGCTTATCGTCGTGATGAGGCCAACATGCCGGGTTCGCGCCGTGAAGTCGAGAATGCCAAGGAAGAGGGTGTCGAGTTCCTGTTCAACCGTCAGCCGGTTGAGATCGTCGGCGAAGCGGGTCGTGTTGTCGGCGTAAAGCTGGTGACAACTCGTATGGGTGAGCCGGATCAGAACGGTCGTCGTCGCGCCGAAGTTGTACCGGGTTCTGAGGAAGTGCTCGAAGTCGATGCGGTGCAGGTTGCCTTTGGCTTCCGCCCGAGTCCTGCCCCCTGGTTGGCAGACTTCGATATTGCGCTGCATGAAGACGGCCGAGTTCAGGCGGATCAGAAGCCCAAGATAGAGGGTCGTTTCCCGTTCCAGACTACTAACGCCAAGGTGTTCGCCGGTGGTGACATGGTGCGTGGTTCGGATCTGGTCGTAACGGCCATCGCTGAAGGCCGCGATGCGGCTGAAGGCATCCTGGATTACCTCGACGTCTGATTCTACCGCGCTGTCTTTTAAAGCCGCCTTCGGGCGGCTTTTTTGTGGATATGAAGAAGTTTGAGGGGCTCGGGCTTGGCACAAACCCTGCTCCTGTGCATCCCTGCACTCGCAGGATAAGTACGTCCATGTACAAAAAAAGGCAGCCCGGAGGCTGCCTGCAAACAGAGCGTGAGATTAAAGCCGGCATTGAGCGGGATTGTGCGATCCCGCGTCTGCCAAGTGGCCGCACGCCCGGGCGTGCGGCGCTGATCAACGCTTACAGCTTGCTGCTGTAAGCGTCGAAACGGGCCTGGACCGATGCCGGTGGTGCACTGGTCGCCAGAGTTGCAATGATGATTGCCAGGGTCGCGAACAGGATGCCCGGGACGATTTCATACAGATCATAGATGCCGCCGGACAGCTGTTTCCAGACCACTACTGTGATGCCGCCGACCAGGATGCCGGCCAGAGCGCCGCCGCGGTTCATGCGTTTCCAGTACAGCGCCAGGATCAGAGTCGGACCAAAGGCGGCACCGAAGCCTGCCCAGGCGTAGGACACTAGGCCCAGCACCGTGCTGTCCGGGTTCATCGCCAGTGCCAGGGCGACGATCGACAGGGCGATAACGGCCAGGCGGCCGACCATCACGATCTCTTTCTGGCTGGCATCTTTGCGGAACAGATTGCGATAGAAGTCTTCTGCCAGGGCGGAGGACGACACCAGCAGCTGGGAATCTGCGGTACTCATGATGGCCGCCAGGATAGCCGCCAGCAGAATGCCTGCAATAACGGGGCTAAACATGGCATTGACCAGCACCATAAAGATGGTTTCGCCATCACCCAGGCTGCCGCCCATGCTGGCATCCACGTAGACGATGCCGGTCAGGCCGACCAGGAAGGCACCGGCCATGGCCAGGCCCGACCAGATCACGGCGATGCGCCGTGCCGTAGGTACAGCGGCGTTGTCGCGAATACCGGCAAAGCGCGCCAGAATATGGGGCTGGCCGAAATAGCCCAGTCCCCAGGCCGCCAGGGAAACAATGGCAATCCAGGTGAGAGGTTCGCCGCTGGCGTCGTTCCAGATGGTCAGCAGCTCGGGGTTCTTGGCTTCCAGTGCCGAGAAAAGCTCGGTGATGCCACCTTCGGTCTGCATGGCGACAACCGGCACGATCAGCAGGGCCGCAGCCATCAGCAGACCCTGCACCAGGTCGGTCCAGCAAACGGCCAGGTAGCCGCCGAACAGGGTATAGGAGACGACCGCAACCGTGCCAACAATGACCGCGATGCTGTAATCCAGCCCGAACACGGTTTCGAACAGCTTGCCGCCGGCGACTAGGCCGGAGCTGGTGTAAAAGAGGAAAAACAGCAGAATGAAGAAGGCTGAAATCACCTGGATCATCTTGCTCTTGTCTTCAAACCGGTTGGAGAAAAACTCCGGCAGCGTCAGGGCATCGTCTGCCTCGAAGCTGTAGGTGCGCAGGCGCTTGGCCACCAGCAGCCAGTTCAAATAGGTTCCCAGCAGCAGGCCACCGCCGAGCCATACGGCTTCCATGCCGGCGGCAAAGGCATAGCCGGGCAGGCCCAGCAGCAGCCAGCCGCTCATGTCGGAGGCGCCGGCCGAAAGCGCCGCAGGCCAGGGGCCCAGCGAGCGCCCACCGAGGAAGTAATCCGATGAGCTGGCTGTGCGCCGGTAGGCGTAGAGCCCGATGCCTAGCATCATTATCAGGTAAACGATAAAGGTGCCGATAATAGCGGCATTGTTTTCAATCATAAATTTGCGCCTCGTTGATAGCTCGCCTTAACAGGCAGCGTTGTTATTGTAGTCTTCGGTCGGTCGGAGGATGGCCAGCGGAGCAGAGTGATTCTGCAATTATTCGGCCAGACTCCCCAGCTCCAGCAGGGTGGCGTTGCCGCCAACTGCGGTGGTGTTGGTGCTGCAGACCTGCTCGGTAATAAAACGGTACAGATACTGTTCGCTGCCAATCAGTGACAATCCGGCAGCATCGGTTTCGGCAACCAGCTGCACCAGCACGCCGTCACGGCTGCAAAGCTGACGGTTCAGTTCCCGTGCGGTGTCGTCATCGCACACGCAGGCAATGCCGGCCAGCGACGGACACAGGCTCAGTTGCAGTACCGACTCGGCACCTTCGAGCAGTTGTGCCACGGCGGCCGGGCAGCTGCCTGCACTCAGCTGGCGCAGCAGGTCGCGGCAAAAGCCGTTCTGGCTGGCATCGGGCGCCAGCAGTACGACGTTGCCGCTGATCAGGGCTGCCACCAGCTGACCGACCATGGCCGTCTCGCTGCTGCGCTGATCGCCGGCAATGATATAGAGGCCGCGTCCGCTGGTGGAGAGTAGATTGGACTCGCCCGTGGGGCCCTGCATTTCCAGCGGGGCATCGATCAGGCGCAGGGCCTGGTCGATCTGCCACTGGGCCATGGAGGCCTGCTCCTGTGCCAGCTGGGCGACAAAGTGCTGCAGCAGCTGGGCGCGGCCGGCAACGCCGAGTCCGTTCCAGCCTTCCCAGGCACTGAGCGCGGACTGGGCAGCCTGGACGAGTTGAGTCTGTTTAATCATGGTGGTCACTCCTATCGCTATTCGGGGGCTCAGAGCGCAATTTCGCGCGTAAAACGCGGCAGGTAGCGTGGACCGCCGGCCTTGGGGCCGGTGCCTGAAAGACCCTGGCCGCCGAAGGGCTGTACACCCACAACTGCGCCAATCTGGTCGCGATTAATGTAGATGTTGCCGACGCGGGTGCGGCGGGCAATGTGTCGGGTGGTTTCTTCGTTGCGGCTGTGTACGCCCAGAGTCAGGCCATAGCCGGTGGCGTTGATGGCATCGATCACCTTATCGAGCTCGGATGCCTTGTAGCGCACCACGTGCAGGATGGGGCCGAACTGCTCGCGTTCAAGTACAGCGATATCGCTGATCAGGAAGGCGGTCGGGGCCACAAAGGTTCCCTGGCTGGCGCTTTGCGGCAGTGGCGTCTGGCCAATCAGCTGGGCACTGGCCTTGAGTTTCTCGATGTGAGCCAGCAGACCCTGCTGTGCCTTGAGATCGATCACGGGGCCTATGTCGGTGCTGTGCAGGCTGGGGTCACCCACAACCTGCTGTGACATGGCGCCGCGCAGCATCTCGATGATGCGATCAGCCACATCTTCCTGCACGTACAGCACGCGCAGAGCGGAGCAGCGCTGTCCGGCGGAGGCGAAGGCGGAATGCACCACATCGCGCACCACCTGTTCGGGCAGGGAAGTGGAGTCGATGATCATGGCATTCTGACCACCGGTTTCGGCGATCAGGGGTACGATTTCGGCATCGCGCTGGGCCAGCGAACGGTTGATCAGCTGCGCCGTTTCGGTGGAGCCGGTGAAGGCCACGCCGGCAATGCGCGGGTCGCGGGTCAGGGGGGCACCAACGCTGGCGCCGTCACCCGGCAGCAGGGCGATGGCATTGGCCGGAATACCGGCCTGCAGGGCCAGTTCAACGGTACGGCAGGCAATCAGGCTGGTCTGTTCGGCGGGCTTGGCGATAACGCTGTTACCGGCTACCAGGGCGGCGCTGACCTGGCCGAGGAAGATGGCCAGCGGGAAGTTCCACGGGCTGATGCAGACGAACACACCGCGGCCATCGAGGCGGTACTGACGGTCCTTGCCGGTGAAGGCGGTGCCCAGTAATGGCTGTCCCAGGCCGCGACGGGCCTGAACGGCGTAGTAGCGGCAAAAATCCACGGCTTCACGGACTTCGTCGATGCTGTCCTGAATGGTCTTGCCCGCTTCCAGGTGACAGAGTGCGACCAGTTCAGCCAGGTTGTCTTCCAGCAGGTCAGCCAGACGCTCCAGACAGGCGGCACGGGTATTGACCGAGGTGGCATTCCAGCTGACAAAACCGTCACTCAGCAGGTCCAGGGCTTCGCTGACGTCCTGGGCGCTGGCCCAGTGCATCTCGCCGACACGGATGTTGTGGTTCTGCGGTGCCAGTACCGGGTGTACCTGCTCGGTCTTGCGCTGGCTGCCACCAATGATGGGGCCGCCGTTCCACTGCTGCTGCATAAAGCCATCGACCGCCTGTTTGAAGGGCGCCCACTGGCTGTCGATTTCGATGTTGGGGCTGAACGAGTTGCGACGTTCGTCACCGTACAGATCCCGCGGCAGCGGAATATGCGGGTTGGCGAGGGAGGCGCGGTTGGTCAGGGTTTCCACCGGGTGGTGGATAAGGTCGGCAATCGGATGCCGGGCATCGACCAGGCGGTGCACGAAGGAGCTGTTGGCCCCGTTCTCCAGCAGCCGGCGTACCAGGTACGGCAGCAGGTCCTTGTGGCTGCCCACCGGTGCATAGATACGCACGCTGACGGAATGGTTTTTCAGCACCCGGTTGTACAGGGCATCACCCATGCCGTGCAGACGCTGGAACTCGAAGTCGTCGTGCTCTGACATGGCCAGGATGGCCGCCACTGTATGGGCATTATGGCTGGCAAACTGGGGGTAGATCTTGCCGCGCACAGGCGCGCTCAGCAGAAAGCGGGCGCAGGCCAGATAGGCGGTATCTGTGGCTTCCTTGCGGGTATACACCGGGTAGCCGTCGATGCCGCGCTGCTGACACAGTTTGATTTCCGAGTCCCAGTAGGCGCCCTTCACCAGACGTAGCGGGATGCGGTCGCCCTGTTCGCCAGCCAGACTCGCCAGCCAGGTCAGTACCGCAAGGGCGCGTTTGGAATAGGCCTGTACCACCAGGCCGAAGTTGCCCCAACCGGCGCAGGCGGGGTCGCGGTAGAGTTTTTCAAACAGCGTGAGGGACAATTCCAGCCGGTCCGCCTCTTCGGCATCGATGGTAATGCCGACATCGAGTGCGCGCGCCTTGTCGATCAGCTGCAGTACGCGCTGGTAGAGTTCATCCATGACGCGGGTCTGCTGGCCGACTTCGTAACGCGGGTGCAGCGCCGAAAGCTTGATCGAAATGGTGGGTCTGGCGGTCTTGCCGTCGCCATAGGTATCGCGGCCCACGGCCTCAACGGCACGGACATAGTCGGCGAAGTACTTGTCGGCATCCCTGTCGGTAAGGGCCGCTTCGCCCAGCATGTCAAAGGAGTAGGTGTAGCCCAGGTCGCGGGACTTGCGGCCGCGCTTGAGCGCCTCGCCGATATTGCGCCCCAGTACAAACTGGTGACCCATGACCTTCATGGCCTGGTACATGGCCTTGCGGATGACGGGCTCGGAGAAGCGGTTGACCAGACGGTTGATAACGTTGGCCGGTGTGCCATCGTCCTTTTCGTCCATGGTCACGACCTTGCCGGTCAGCAACAGGCCCCAGGTGGAGGCGTTGACGAACAGGGAATCGGAGTTCTTGAGGTGCTTTTTCCAGTCGGCAACGCTGAGCTTGTCGCGGATCAGGGCATCGGCGGTGTCGGCATCGGGGATGCGCATCAGCGCCTCGGCCAGACACATCAGCAGAATGCCCTCACGGGTATCCAGGCTGTATTCCAGCAGCAGGGCGTCGATCATGTGAATGGCGGCGTCGTCGGCCCGCACCTGTTCGATCAGGTCGGTCGCGCCCCGGGTAGTACGTTCCAGCTCTGCATCGCTGGGCTGGGCCAGCGGCAGCAGTTCCTGCAGCCAACGGGTTTCATCGATCGCATAGAGTGGCGATATTTCCGTCCAGAGTTCGGCGGACGGGCGGGTGATGAAGTCCGGGTTTAGAACATCAATGGCCTTGAACATGATCGGGTACCTCACTGTCCTGCGTTAAACAAGGACGGGCTGCGGTTTTCGGGAGCCTGTGGATAAGTCAGCACGGGGGCTGGCTCAGGGGCCTGGGAGTCCTTGGTTTCGTCTCCCTGGCGATAACGAGCCGTGCCGAGTGCATCGGCGACTAACCACACTTTAGTGACAGTCGAGCCTGAGGTCTTACCGGAAGCTCCGGAAGTTTTGTCGAAAAATCCGGTCTCAGGGCGTTTGGAAGGCGGTTTGCTGACGGTAACGCGCAGGTGTTTCGCCAAAATGGCGCCGAAAGGCATGGGTGAAGGCACTCTGATTGGCAAAGCCGCATTGCTCGGTTGCATGGGATACAGAGTAGCCCTGTTCCAGCAAAGTGCGGGCCGCCGTCAGGCGTTTTATAAGCAAAAACTGGTGCGGTGTCATGCCGGCCTGGCGCTTGAACAGCTCGTGGAACTGGCTGCTGCTCAGACAGGCGACAGCGGCCAGGTGTGCCACGCTGATCTTGCGCTGCAGGTTGAGCTGAATGTATTCATTGATCAGATCCAGGTCCAGCAGGCCGGGTTTGCGGGCCGGCGCCCGGGTGGCGATATGGTTGCCCAGGGTGCAAATCAGCATATTGCTGCAGGCCCGTGCCAGCATGGGGTCATTGGGATACTGGCGGATTTCCCGGCTGACCGCATTGGCCAGTACCTGCAGATGGCTGTTCATGTCGAAGTAGGCCGCCTGGTCGAACAGCCGGTTGATGCGCTCGCGTTCTTCGCGCGAGACACTCTGGCTGGTGGCCAGGTTGATGACCAGGATGCTGTTGCTGCCAATGCCGCAGAACGCATGGGCAATGGATGAAGGCACCACGCAGCCCATACTCGGGCTGACCCGCTGGCCAAGCCCTTCGAGTTCAAATGCAGTTTGGCCCTCCAGCCCGAGGACGAGTTGATGGTAGCCGTGATCGTGGCTGTGGGCGCTGTCGGGCAGGGTGAGAATATCGGCGGCTTTGACCATGCTGGTGTGTTACGGGTTAGCCTTTGTTATGAGTGACTCGCCGGGGTCTCCGGGCTGGTCAGGAATTAGTCCAGTATACCGGTGACGCCACTTCAGCAACACCGTTGTGGCGCGGTCCACGCAAGCTTGTTCGGCTCTGCGGGTTGCGATGACAGTTGTATGCGCATTTTTTGTCGGAAAACGCTAAAATGGCGCGATTATTTTGCCCGCTAACTGATGGCTGATCCCGATGGCTGAATTGAAGAACGACCGTTTTTTGCGAGCGCTGATGCGCGAACCGGTAGACGTAACCCCGGTGTGGATGATGCGCCAGGCCGGGCGTTATCTACCTGAATACCGCGCCAGCCGGGCGCACGCCGGTGATTTCATGAGCTTGTGCAAGAACCGCGAGCTGGCCTGTGAAGTGACCCTGCAGCCGCTGGAACGTTTCGATCTGGATGCAGCGATTCTGTTCTCCGATATCCTCACCATTCCGGACGCCATGGGCCTGGGTCTTTACTTCGAAGCTGGCGAAGGCCCGCGGTTTCGCAAGGTGATCCGCAGCGAAGCCGATGTTGCGGCGCTGCCGGTGCCGGATGCGGCCTCTGACCTGGACTATGTTATGGCGGCGGTACGCGAGATTCGCGGCGCCCTGGGTGGCCGAGTGCCGCTGATCGGCTTTTCCGGTAGTCCCTGGACCCTGGCCACCTATATGGTTGAAGGCGGTTCGAGCAAGGATTTCCGTCATATCAAGCAGATGATGTACAGCACACCAGAAGTGCTGCATGCGCTGCTCGATAAACTGGCGCAGTCGGTGATCAATTACCTGAACGAACAGATTCTCGCCGGCGCCCAGGCCGTACAGATTTTCGATACCTGGGGCGGCGTGCTCAGCGGCCCCATGTACCGCGAGTTCTCGCTCAACTACATGCAGAAAATCTGCGCCGGCCTGTTGCGCGAGCACGAAGGTCGCCGCGTGCCGGTGATACTCTTTACCAAGAATGGTGGTCAGTGGCTGGAGTCGATTGCCGATGCCGGTGCTGATGCGCTGGGGCTGGACTGGACCTGTGATATTCAGGATGCGCGCCGCCGTGTGGGTGACCGCGTCGCCCTGCAGGGCAATATGGACCCCTCAGTGCTTTATGCACCGGCGGCCCGCATCAGGGCCGAGGTCGAGACCATTTTGTCGGGCTTTGGGCAGGGGAACGGCCATGTGTTCAACCTGGGTCATGGCATTCACCAGTTTGCGGACCCGGAAAAGGCGCGCGTATTTGTGGATGCGGTGCACGAACTCAGCGGCCGCTTCCACGCCTGATTCTTAGCTGAATTTATTAGTCCTGTAACGGAGTCGTTCATGAAGCAATTAAAGAAGCTGTTTGAGCAGAACCGTGCCTGGTCGGAGCGTATTTCCAGGCAGAACCCGGATTTTTTCCCCACCCTGGCCAAGCAGCAGGCGCCGGAGTACCTGTGGATCGGCTGTTCCGACAGTCGGGTGCCGGCCAACGAAATCATCGGGCTGTTGCCGGGCGATGTCTTTGTACATCGCAACGTGTCCAACCTGGTGATACACACCGACATGAACTGCCTGTCCGTGCTGCAGTACGCGGTGCGGGTGCTGAAGGTGAAGCATGTGATGGTGGTGGGGCATTACGGTTGTGGCGGCGTCAAGGCGTCGCTGGAACCGTCCCAGCTGGGCCTGATCGATAACTGGTTGCGCCATGTGCGCGATGTGTACTTCAAGTACCGCGATATTCTCGAGCAGTGGAATGGTGACGAGAAGTTCAAGCTCGACCGTCTGTGCGAGCTGAACGTCATCGAGCAGGCGTATAACGTCTGCAACACCACCATGGTGCAGGAGGCCTGGAGCAACGGCCAGGAACTGTGTATTCACGCCTGGGTTTATGGTCTGGACAGCGGTGTGCTGCAGGATCTCAATTTCTGTGTCAGCAGTCCCGAAGAAATCGATGCGCTGCAGCAGCAGGCGGTGGAGGCTATCGCTGCCAAGAAAATCCCCTGATTCGTCAGCCTTTTCACGGCAATATTCAACAGGAGCGGCCCGCGAGGGCCGCTCCTGTTTTTATATCAGGCCTTGGCCAGCGCCTGTTGCAGGTCGGCCAGCAGGTCATCAATGTGCTCGATGCCGATCGACAGGCGCACGGTTTCCGGTTTCACGCCGGCAGACTTCAGCTCTTCATCGTTGAGCTGGCGGTGGGTGGTTTCCGCCGGGATTGACGCCAGTGAGCGGCAATCGCCAATATTTACCAGTCGGATGAAAAGATTCAGCGCATCGTAGAAATGGCGGGTACCCTCGCGGCCGCCGTGCAGGCCAAAACTGAGAATGCCGGATGCCTTGCCGTTCATGTACTTGCGCGCCAGGGCGTGATCCTTGTGGCTTTCAAGGGCGGCGTAACTCACCCACTGCACCGCCTTGTGGCCCTCCAGGAAGCGGGCGATCTGCAGCGTGTTGTCACAGATGCGCTCCATGCGCAGCGCCAGGGTTTCAATGCCCTGCAGCAGCAGGAAGGCGTTCATCGGCGACAGGGCTGCGCCCATGTTGCGCAGCGGCACCACGCGGCAACGGCCGATAAAGGCCGCCGGGCCAAAGGCCTCGGTGTAGACCACGCCGTGGTAGGACGGGTCCGCTTCGTTGAGCAGCGGAAATCTATCCTTGTGATCGGCCCAGGGGAAGTTGCCGCTGTCGATCACCAGGCCGCCAATGGAGTTGCCGTGACCGCCGATGTATTTGGTGGCGGACTGCACCACTATATCGGCGCCCTGTTCGATGGGGCGCCACAACAGCGGGCTGGCTACGGTGTTGTCCACGATCAGCGGGATGCCATGGCGGTGCGCCACTTCGGCCAGCTTTTCGATATCGGCGATGCTGCCGGACGGGTTGCCGATACTCTCGCAGAACAGGGCGCGGGTGCGATCGTCAATCAGGCGTTCGATGCCGGAAAAATCGTCCTTGTTGACGAAATTGACCTTGATGCCCTGGCGCGGCAGGGTGTGGGCAAAGAGGTTGTAGGTGCCGCCGTAGAGCTCGCTGGTGGAGATGATGTTGTCGCCGGTTTCCGCCAGGGTCTGGATGCTGTAGGTAATTGCCGCCATGCCGGATGCGACCGCCAGGGCTGCAACGCCGCCTTCAAGTTCGGCGGCACGCTTTTCCAGCACGTCGTTGGTCGGGTTCATGATGCGGGTGTAGATATTGCCGGGCACCTTGAGGTCGAACAGATCGGCGCCATGCTGGGCATTGTCGAACGCGTAGGCGGCGGTCTGGTAAATGGGTACCGCGACGGCGCGGGTCGTTGGGTCCGGCTCATAGCCGCCGTGTACTGCGATTGTTTCCAGTTTCATCGCTCGTAATCCTTTATTGTTGGCTGCAAACAGAGTCCGGAGTGTAACGCGTTGCTGCAGTATTGAAACCCCGGGGCTACAGCGTTTGGGTGTGACGCCCGGCAGCGGTTAGAATGCCGGCATTGATAGCTGGCTCAGAGGATTTCGCCATGGCCAAGGCCAAGACTGCCTATGTCTGCAATGACTGCGGAGCGGATTACAACAAGTGGCAGGGGCAATGCGGCGCTTGTAGCAGCTGGAATACGCTGACCGAGGTGCGCCTGGCGGCGGCGGGCACGGCTGCGCGCTCGCCCCGGTTCGAGGGCTATACCGGCGCCAGCGATGCCGGCGGCAAGGTGGTCAGCCTGTCGGAGGTGAATCTGGGTGAGATGCCGCGCTTTTCCACCGGCACCAATGAGCTGGACCGGGTATTGGGCGGCGGCCTGGTGCCGGGCTCGGCCATCCTGATCGGCGGCCATCCGGGGGCCGGCAAGAGTACGTTGCTGCTGCAGGTCATGTGTCATCTGGCGGCTCAGAAGCCTGCGCTCTACGTCACCGGCGAGGAATCGCTGCAGCAGGTGGCCATGCGTGCCCAGCGCCTCGGGCTGGAGGCCGGGCAGCTGAAAATGCTGTCAGAAACCTCGGTGGAGGCCATCTGTCAGATCGCGCAGCAGCATCAGCCCAAGCTGATGGTCATCGACTCTATCCAGGTGATGCATATGGCCGATGTGCAGTCGGCGCCGGGCTCGGTGGCGCAGGTGCGCGAAAGCGCGGCCTACCTGACGCGCTATGCCAAGCAGACCGGCACAGTGCTGCTGCTGGTCGGGCATGTGACCAAAGATGGCAGCCTGGCGGGCCCCAAGGTGCTGGAGCACATGATCGACTGTTCACTGCAGCTTGAAGGTTCGTCCGACAGTCGTTTTCGTACCCTGCGGTCCCACAAGAACCGTTTTGGGGCGGTGAATGAGCTGGGTGTCTTTGCGATGCTGGAAAACGGCCTGCGCGAGGTGCGCAATCCCAGCTCGATCTTCCTGAGTCGTTCCGATGAGCCCAGCCCCGGCAGTGTGGTGATGGTGGTATGGGAAGGCACAAGGCCGTTGCTGGTGGAGATCCAGGCGCTGGTGGATCAGAGCCATATGGCCAACCCGCGGCGGGTGGCGGTGGGGCTGGAGCACAATCGCCTGGCCATGCTGCTGGCGGTGCTGCACCGCCATGGCGGGCTGCAGACCGGCGATCAGGATGTCTTTGTCAATGTGGTCGGGGGTGTCAAGGTGCTCGAGACCGGGGCTGACCTGGCGCTGCTGCTGGCGGTGGTGTCGAGCTACCGCGACCGGGCGTTGCCGCCGGGACTGATGACCTTCGGCGAAGTCGGACTGTCGGGTGAGATTCGTCCGGTGCCCAATGGTCAGGAGCGTATTCGAGAGGCCGCCAAACACGGCTTCAAGCGGGCGATAGTCCCCAAGGGCAATGTGCCCAAAACGCCGCCAGCGGGTATGGAGGTTATTGGTGTGACGCGTTTGTCCGAAGCCCTGGATGCACTTTAAGCGCGGGCTGAGTCGCTATTGAATGTGGCTCAGGCTATAAAAAGGCGCCCTTGGGCGCCTTGGGTGTTAAACGGCCTAGTCCGGGTCTGGAGTAAAGGAGGGGCTCGAGTCATCGTCGGTATCGGCGTAGCCCGCGCCAAGCCCCAGATCCCAGGCGCGGGTTCCATAATTATAGCCGGCGGTAACATCCACATAGCTGCTGTCGAACAGGTAAGTCGCGCCTATGTTGGGGCGCCAGCTGCGGCTGCTGAAAACGTAATCCAGTCCCAGGGACGCCGCGGCTTCGTCCTCGTCGTCACTGGAAAAAGCCTTGATGCCCAGTGCCAGTCCGTTGCCACCAAATACGTAGGTCAAGCCTGCACCGACGCCAACATCAGCCGTTGTCACTGCGGACATGCCTGCCAATGCGAGTCCTAGTGCCCATTGTTTCAAGTGTGTTGTACCCATGTTTGTATTCTTCCCAGAGGAGCCTGATGGTCGGCTAAGCATAGTGGAGAAATGCCTTGGCTGCCGGTATGAAAAAGCCACCGGCTCCAGGGGAGGCGGTGGCTTTTCAGGGCAGCGGTTGCTGCTTAGTTCATACGCTTGTACTTGATGCGCTCGGGCTGGTGTTCCTTGCCGTAGCGACGCTTGTAGTCGTCCTGGTACTCGGTGTAGTTGCCTTCGAAGAACTCCACCTTTGACTCGCCTTCGTACGCCAGCATATGGGTGCAGATGCGGTCGAGGAACCAGCGGTCATGGGAAATGACCACCGCGCAGCCCGGGAAGCCGAGGATGGCGTCTTCCAGTGCCCGCAGGGTTTCGATATCCAGGTCGTTGGTCGGCTCATCGAGCAGCAGGACGTTGCCGCCTTCTTTCAGCAGCTTGGCCATGTGCAGGCGGTTGCGTTCACCCCCGGACAGGTCTTTCACCAGCTTCTGCTGATCGCCGCCCTTGAAGTTGAAGCGGCCGCAGTAGGCGCGGGACGGTGTCTGGTAGTTGCCTACGGTGATGATGTCCTGGCCGTCGGAGATCTCGGCGAAAACAGTCTTGTCGCCGTTCAGATCCCGGTCCTGATTGACGTAGGCCAGCTTCACGGTGGAGCCAATTTCGATCTCGCCGCTGTCTGGCTTCTCGGCACCGCTGATCATGCGGAACAGGGTTGATTTACCGGCGCCGTTACCACCGATGATGCCGACGATGGCGCCCTGGGGAATGGAGAAGCTCAGGTCTTCGATCAGTACCTTGTCGCCGTAAGCCTTGGAGATGTTGCGGGCTTCGATGACCTTTTCGCCCAGACGCGGGCCAGGTGGAATGTAGATTTCCTGGGTTTCGTTGCGGGTCTGGAACTCGCGGGAGTTCATTTCCTCGAACTGTTTCAGGCGCGCCTTGGACTTGGCCTGGCGGCCTTTCTGACCCTGACGCACCCATTCCAGCTCGGAGGATACGGCCTTGTGGTGGGCCGCTTCCTGCTTGGCTTCGGCCTGGAGGCGGCTTTCCTTCTGTTCCAGCCAGGAGGAGTAGTTGCCTTCGTACGGGATGCCGCGACCACGGTCGAGCTCCAGAATCCAGCCGGCGGCATTGTCGAGGAAGTAACGGTCATGGGTGATGGCTACCACGGTGCCGGGGTATTCCTGTAGGAAGCGCTCGATCCAGGCCACGGACTCGGCGTCCAGATGGTTGGTCGGTTCGTCCAGCAGCAGCATGTCGGGCTTGTCGAGCAGCAGGCGGCACAGGGCCACACGGCGGCGCTCACCCCCGGACAGGTGTTTTACTTCGGCATCCCAGGCGGGCAGGCGCAGGGCATCGGCGGCGCGTTCCAGGGCGTTTTCCAGGTTGTGACCGTCTTTGGCCTGGATCAGGTTTTCGAACTCAGCCTGTTTCTTGGCCAGCTCATCGAAGTCGGCATCGGGTTCGGCGTAGGCGGCATAGACGGCGTCCAGGCCTGACAACGCAGCCTTTACATCGGCAACGGACTCTTCGACGATCTCGCGCACGGTCTTGCTGTCGTCGAGCTCCGGTTCCTGCGGCAGGTAGCCGATGTTGAGGTTGGGCATCGGGCGGGCTTCGCCGATGAATTCCTTGTCGACGCCGGCCATGATGCGCAGCAGGGTGGACTTGCCCGAACCGTTGAGGCCGAGTACGCCGATCTTGGCGCCGGGGAAGAAGGACAAGGAAATATTCTTGAGGATTTCACGCTTCGGCGGTACGACCTTGCCGAGGCGATCCATCGAAAACACATATTGAGCCATGGGATCAGAGCCTGTCGGTTGAAATTCTGCAATGGCGACGATTTTAGCTGATCGGGGCAAGCGAATGCTAACCCGATCTTGCAGCGGCTATGGTACCTGGCACGGCGCTAGCCCCAAAACGCCTGCTAGCAGGCGCTTTGGGGCGCCTTGCATGAAACTCCCTCCGGTTGCGGTGACCCACTTTCAAGTGCGCAGTTGCAGGAGTTTCGACTATAATGGCGCCCTTTTCCGCGGTGCTGCAGCAATCCCGGGCTTGAAACTTTCGAATTTCGGGCCCTTATTGGGGTTCTGGTGTGGCACCGAACAGCCTTTGCACAATTGGGGACAGCTATGTTTAGCAAAGAGATGACCATCGCCGCATTTGACTCGGATCTCTGGTCTGCCATCCAGGCAGAAGAGCAGCGTCAGGAAGAGCACATCGAACTGATCGCGTCCGAGAACTACACCAGCCCGCGTGTCATGGAAGCCCAGGGCTGCGGTCTGACCAACAAGTACGCCGAAGGTTATCCCGCCAAGCGCTACTACGGTGGCTGCGAATACGTCGACATCGTTGAAAATCTGGCGATCGATCGTGCCAAGGAACTGTTCGGTGCCACCTATGCCAACGTGCAGCCGCACTCCGGCTCCCAGGCCAATGCTGCTGTCTTCATGGCGCTGTGCAAGCCGGGCGACACTATTCTGGGCATGAGCCTGGCCCACGGTGGTCACCTGACCCACGGTGCTTCGGTGTCTTTCTCCGGCCGCATTTACAACGCCGTGCAGTACGGTCTGAATGCTGAAACCGGCGAAATCGATTACGCCGAAGTTGAGCGCCTGGCGCTGGAGCACAGGCCGAAAATGATCGTGGCCGGCTTCTCCGCTTACTCCCTTGTTGTCGACTGGCAGCGTTTCCGCGATATCGCCGACAAGGTCGGTGCCTACCTGTTCGTCGATATGGCGCACGTTGCAGGCCTGGTGGCGGCGGGCGTTTACCCGAGCCCGATGGTAGTCGCCGATGTGGTGACCACCACAACGCACAAAACCCTGGGTGGCCCGCGTGGCGGTCTGATCCTGTCGGCCCGTGCCGATGAAGAACTGCAGAAGAAACTGAATTTCGCTGTGTTCCCTGAGTCCCAGGGCGGCCCGCTGATGCACGTGATCGCTGCCAAGGCCGTGTGCTTCAAGGAAGCCATGGAGCCGGAATGGAAAGCCTACCAGGCGCAGGTGGTGAAAAACGCCCAGGCCATGGTCAAGGTCTTCCTGGCCCGCGGCATCGACATCGTCTCCGGCGGTACCGTTAATCACCTGTTCCTGGTTGATCTGATCAAGAAGGACATCACCGGCAAGGATGCGGACGCCGCCCTGGGTCGTGCCAACATCACCGTGAACAAGAATGCGGTGCCTAACGATCCGCGCTCGCCCTTCGTAACCTCGGGTCTGCGTATCGGTACACCGGCCGTCACGCGTCGTGGTTTCAAGGAAGCGGAAGTGACCGATCTGGCCAACTGGATCTGCGATCTGCTGGACGATCTGGATAACGAAGACACCATTGCCCGCGTCAAGCAGCAGGTACTGGATATCTGCGCGCGCTTCCCGGTTTACAAGTAAACCGGCGGCGGCATCCGCGACAGCGACGATAGTGCTGGCGCAGGTGCAAAACGCAGAGCAATTCGGGTAGAATCCGCAGGCGGCTTTTTAGCCGCCTTTTGCTATATGGGCGTTTTGCACAGAGCTTTGCTTGTAAAAGCCACTTTGCAAAAAGTCAGCTGGCACCATGGGCATCTTTGCCCGCACCGCGCCCAAGCGCGGTTATACCTCGGAAGCCGCGTATTTACGCCTTCCCACACGCTCTTTGAATGGCAGGATTCTCCTATGCATTGTCCATTTTGCGGCGCCAATGAAACCAAGGTGGTGGATTCGCGTCTGGTTGCCGAAGGGCAGCAAGTGCGACGTCGGCGAGAATGCATCAGCTGCCATGAGCGATTTACCTCCTACGAAGCGGCCGAACTGCTGATGCCGCGTTTGATCAAGGCCGACGGCATGCGTCAGCCCTTCGATGAAGAAAAACTTCGCGCCGGTGTCCAGCGTGCGCTGGAAAAACGTCCTGTCGGCGTTGAAGCCATAGAAGCGGCCATTAACCGTATCAAGCTGCGTCTGCGCGCCACGGGTGAGCGCGAGGTGCCATCGCGCCTGGTGGGCGAGACCGTGATGGCGGAACTGCGCAAGCTCGACCAGGTCGCCTACGTCCGTTTTGCCTCCGTTTACCGCAGTTTTCAGGATATCAACGAGTTCAAGGAAGAGATCGACCGTTTGTCGTCCCAGACCGATGGACAGGAGGGATCTTCCTGATGCGCTGGAGTTCACAGGATCATGCCTGGATGGCGCGGGCCATTCGCCTGGCACGTGAAGGCCTGTTCAGTACCGATCCCAACCCGCGGGTGGGCTGTGTGCTGGTGCAGGGTGACGCGCTGGTAGGCGAGGGCTATCACCAGCGCGCCGGAGAAGGTCATGCCGAGGTCAATGCACTGCGCATGGCGGGCGAGCGGGCTCGGGGCTGTACCGCCTATGTGACGCTGGAACCCTGCAGTCACCAGGGACGTACACCGCCCTGTGCCGATGCCCTGGTGCGCGCAGGCGTAACTCGAGTCGTGGCGGCCATGGTGGATCCGAATCCCCAGGTGGCAGGACGCGGGCTTGAGCGTTTGCGCAGCGTCGGCATCAGTGCCGACAGCGGCCTGCTGGAAGCCGAAGCCCGCAGCCTCAATCCCGGCTTTATCCGCCGCATGGAAACCGGCCGCCCCTGGGTGCGCCTGAAGCTGGCGATGAGCCTGGACGGGCGCACGGCCATGGCCTGCGGCGAGTCCCAGTGGATCACCGGCAGCGCGGCCCGGGCCGATGTACAGCGCCTGCGAGCCCGCAGCTCGGCGATTCTGACCGGGGTAGACTCCATTGTGCTGGATGATTCTTCCCTGACCGTGCGCCCGGCCGAGGCGGGATTCAGCGCCGAAGAAACAGCCGCCATCGGTGAGCGTCAGCCGTTGCGCCTGGTACTCGACAGCCGGCTGCGCATGTCGCCCAGTGCCCGCATTCTGGATCAGCCGGGCCGCACTCTGGTGGTGACCTGCCAGAGCGGGACTCAGGCTGAGGCGGCGGCACTGGTTGCGCGCGGTGCCGAGCTGCTGTGTTTGCCGGGTGCCGATGGCCGGGTCGATCTTGCCGCCCTGCTGGATTGGCTTGGCGCGCAGCAGTGCAACGAGCTGCTGGTGGAAACCGGCGCCACCCTGGCCGGCGCCCTGGTGGCGGCGCAGCTGGTGGATGAAATAGTCGTTTACATGGCGCCCAAACTGCTGGGCTCGGGCGCGCGGCCCTTGCTGGAACTGCCGTTTGAGCGCATGGCGCAGCAGATTCCGCTGCAAGTGGAAGAGATGCGTCAGCTTGGCGCTGATATTCGCTTCACCCTGAAGCCGCAATACCCGCAATCGACACAGGAGCAGCTTTGATGTTTACCGGCATTATCGAGGCCATAGGCCAGATTGCGGCGATCGAGATGTACCAGGGCGACATGCGCCTTTATATACAGACTCGGGAGCTGGATCTGAGTGATGTGAAGCTCGGCGACAGCATTGCCACCAACGGCGTCTGCCTCACCGCCGTTGCCCTGCCGGGGGATGGCTTCTGGGCGGATCTGTCCCGCGAAACCCTGGCGCACAGCCGCTTTGACAGCCTGGCAGTGGGGGAGAAGGTCAACCTGGAAAAGGCCATGATGCCCAGCGGCCGTCTGGGCGGTCATATAGTCACTGGTCATGTTGATGGCGTGGGCCAGATAATGGAGCGGCGCGAAGATGCCCGCTCCATTGTGTACCGTGTACGGGCGCCCAAGGCCCTGGCGCGTTATATTGCCTCCAAGGGGTCGATTACCGTCGATGGCGTCAGCCTTACGGTGAATGCTGTGGACGGTGCTGATTTTGAACTGAACATAGTGCCCCATACCGCCGGTGAGGCCATTACCGGCGCTTATCAGCCGGGCAGGTCGGTGCATCTGGAAGTGGATGTGCTGGCCCGCTACATGGAACGCCTGCTGCAGTTTGCACCCGCCCAGGGTGCTGCAGAGCAAACCGACACAGGGGCACAGCAAGACGGACTGACGCTGGCCAAACTGGCCGAATACGGATACAGCCGGCGCTGAGGCGCCCAATAAGAGAACATATCGATGCAGCTGAATACGACAGAAGAACTGATCGAGGATATTCGTCAGGGCAAGATGGTCGTCCTGATGGATGATGAAGACCGCGAGAACGAAGGCGATCTGGTGATTGCCGCCGAGATGGTGCGGGCCGAGGACATCAACTTCATGGCCACCCATGCCCGCGGTCTGATCTGCCTGACGCTGACCCGCAGCCGCTGCGAGCAGCTCAAGCTGCCGCTGATGGTGCAGAGCAATGGTGCCCAGTTCTCGACCAACTTTACGATGTCTATCGAGGCGGCCACCGGTGTCACCACTGGTATTTCCGCCGCCGACCGTGCCCATACGGTGCGGGTGGCGGTACGTGGCGATGCGGTGCCGGAAGATATTGTTCAGCCGGGGCATATATTCCCGCTGATGGCCCAGCCCGGTGGTGTACTGAGCCGTGCAGGCCACACTGAAGCGGGTTGCGACCTGCCGCGTCTGGCGGGTCTGTCGCCAGCGTCTGCGATTGTCGAGATCATGAATGAAGACGGCACCATGGCGCGTCGGCCCGATCTGGAAAAATTTGCCGAGAAACATGGCCTCAAGATAGGTACTATCGCCGACCTGATTCACTACCGCACGCTCAACGAGCATACGGTAGTACGTGAAGACGAAGGTGTATTGCCCACCGAGTTCGGCGACTTCAACTTTGTGACCTATCGCGATGAAATCCAGAACTGCACGCACCTGGCGTTGACCCAGGGCGAGATCAGCGCTACGGAGCCGACCCTGGTGCGGGTACATATTCGTACCGAAGTGCTGCGCGATGTGGTGGGTGCCTGCCCGGGCGATACCGTGAAATGGACCATGCGCCGTGCGCTGCGCAAGGTGGCGGAAGAAGGCCGGGGCGTGGTGCTGCTGCTGGATGTGGGCAGCAAGATCAACCTGGGCACGGCATTGCAGCAGATGTTGCAGGGGCCGAAGAAGTCCAAGGTGAATGTCAGTGCTTCCGGTGCCTATCTTACGGTTGGCACCGGCTCGCAGATTCTGCGTGACCTGGGCGTGGGCAAGATGCGCCTGCTCAGCTCGCCGATGAAATTTAATGCGATCTCCGGTTTTGATCTGGAAATCGAAGAATACATTCCATACGAAGATTAAGTGGGACTGCCAATGTCTGTGAAAATATATGAAGGTGATTTTGTGAGCTGTGCCGGCAACTACGCTATCGTGGTCGGCCGTTTCAACGCTTTCGTGGTGGAAAGTCTGCTGGAAGGCGCCCTCGATACCCTCAAGCGCCATGGCGTTGAGGAAGACAAGATTCGCGTGATTCGGGTGCCGGGCGCATTCGAAATCCCGCTGGCAGTGCAGCGCGTCGCGGCTCAGAAGAAAGACGATGCCATCATCGCCCTGGGTGCCGTGATCCGCGGTGGTACACCGCACTTTGAATATGTGTCCGCCGAAAGCTCCAAGGGCGTGGCTCAGGTCGCCATGGAATATAATGTACCGGTCGCAAATGGCATTCTGACCGTTAACAGCATCGAACAGGCGATCGAGCGCTCCGGCACCAAGGCCGGAAACAAGGGCGCGGAAGCGGCCTTGTCAGCGCTGGAAATGGTCAGCCTGCTGCGACAACTCGAGGTTTAAGCGCAACATGTCCGACGCTCCTGCTCCTACCCCCAAGCGCAAAAAGGTTTCTCTGACCGAGAAACGCCGTTCCGCCCGCAGCTTTGCGCTGCAGGCGGTCTATCAGTGGCAGATTGCCGGTCAGCCGCTGACCGAAATCGACGCCCAGTTTCGTGTCGACAACGACATGAAAGACACTGACGTGCAGATGTTCTCCGAGCTGCTGCACGGTGTGGCCAAGTCCAAATCCGAACTGGACAAGGCCTTCGAGCCCTATCTGGATCGTGCAGTAAAAGATCTGGATCCCATTGAGCTGGCAGTGCTGCGTATAGGCACCTACGAGCTGATGCAGCGGGTCGAAGTGCCCTATCGCGTGGCCATCAACGAAAGCGTTGAGCTGGCGAAGATCTTCGGCGCGACCGAAAGCCACAAGTACGTCAACGGTGTACTCGACAAGCTGGCTCAGCGCGTACGTTACGCTGAAATCCGCGCCCGCAAGGGCTGACGGACAGCGCCTTGGACGAGTTTGCGCTCATACGGCATTACTTCAGCAGCCTGACCGATAACGACGCCAGCATTGTCGTCGGCATTGGTGATGACTGTGCCCAGGTGCGGGTGCCGCCGGACATGGATCTGGTGCTCTCAATCGATACCCTGGTTGAAGGCACCCACTTCCTGGCGGGAACCGATCCTGCGCATATCGCCAGTCGGCTCATGGGGGCTGCTGTCAGCGACCTTGCCGCCATGGGGGCGCAGCCTGCCTGGTTCACCCTGGCGCTGACGCTGCCCCGTGCCGATGAAGCCTGGCTCGCGGCCTTTGCTGCAGCCCTGGGGCACTGTGCACGGCGTTTTGGCATTCGTCTGGTGGGCGGTGACACCACCCGCGGCCCGCTGACGCTGAGCGTGCAGGTGCAGGGGCTGGTGCCCGCCGGGCGTGGGCTGCATCGCCGCGGCGCCGCTGTGGGCGATCTTGTCTGTGTCTCCGGCACCCTCGGTGACAGTCGTGCAGGTCTGGATATCCAGCTGCGCCCCGAGGTTCAGCCTGATCCGCTGCCGGCCAGCAGTCAGGTCTTGCTGCAGCGTTTCTTTGCCCCCGAGCCCAGGCTGTCGACCGGTCTTCTGATCGCCGATTATGCCAGCAGCTGTATCGATATCTCCGATGGGCTGCTGGCGGATCTGGGGCACATTCTTCGGGCCAGTGACGTCGGTGCCCGTATCGAGCGTCGCCAGCTGCCGTTGTCCAAGGCGCTGCGGGCCTATACCGATATAGAGCAGGCGCGGGACTGGGCGCTGTCCGGTGGCGAGGACTTCGAGCTCTGCTTTACGGTACCCGCTGCGCGCTGGGATGCGCTCTGCGCGCAGCTTGAACTCCACGGGGTGCCGCTGTGTTGTGTGGGCGAAATTCTGCCTGCCAGCGCCGGCCTGCGACTGGAAGACGGGGGTGTGCAGCTGGCCGAGAGTACTCAGGGCGGCGGATATAACCATTTTGCGCAGGGCGATGACGCCTGATAGCGGGAGTAGCGATGCAGGGTTTGGCAGTTTGGCGCAATCCGGTTCATTTTCTGGCCTTTGGCTTTGGCAGCGGTCTGGCACCCAGGGCCCCCGGAACCTTTGGTACCCTGGCGGCGATTCCGCTTTATCTGTTGATGACGCTGCTGCCCCTGTGGGGGTACCTGCTGGTGCTGGTCGTGGCGGCGGGGCTGGGGATCTATCTGTGCGGGCGCACGGCGCGGGATATGGGCGTACATGATCACCCCGGTATCGTCTGGGATGAATTTGTCGGCTTCTGGATCACCATGCTGTTCGTACCGGTTAACTGGGTCTGGATTCTGGTTGGATTTGCGCTGTTCCGGCTGTTCGATATATGGAAACCCTGGCCGATTCGGATGGTCGATCAAAAGGTCGAGGGCGGCTTTGGCATCATGCTGGATGATGTGCTGGCCGGGATTTATGCGCTGCTGGTACTGCAGTTGCTGGTGTTTCTTTTTTAGCAGTCTGTCGGGTCTTGCTGATCGTTAGCGCTGTGATATTTCGCAATTTAATTCTTCCTGTGCAGGATCTGTATCATGTCTGACAAGTTTTTCTTTAAAGGTCGCCAAACACCCAAGCCTAAACATTCAAGTTATGGCTTTAACACCAAGCGCGCCGCAAAGCCTGGGACTGAGGACTCACCGCTGGCGCTGTCGGTTCAAAACGAAGCGCGCAAAGCCGAAGTTGAAGCCATGCTGCTTGAGCATCAGCTCATTGCGACCATTAGGGTCGATGCTGAGGCCGATGAAAATATTGCTGATATGCTGAGTCTGATTAATACGCCGAAAACCGTCAGTCTGGATGCCAAACCCAATCGTAATGATCCCTGCTCTTGCGGTAGCGGAGTTAAGTATAAAAAGTGCTGTGGCGCTTAGGATCAAATTTGAGTTTAATCCGGGTCGTGCAGGAACAGTTAGACAGCTAGCTGTCGTTTGAGTGTTTCTGGTCAGTTGTTCCGGCAGTCGTTATAAGGTTTGCAGTCGTCATCCGCGACATCCAAGGAGTGCACAGAATCCTGGATTCAGTCTTGTTTCAGACAGGCGGCGTAGCCTGCAGGCTGAACAAGAGCGGCCTGACCTGAGCGACCTAGCCAGGTATCAGTGCGTCGATCGGAGGGCCCATGAAAAAACCTCAATTACTGTTTTTCGCGGCACTGCTGCTGAGCGTCACGCTTAGCGCGAGCGCCCTGCAACCCATACGGCTGGATGTGGAAGCCTGTCGCAAGCTGGTGGAAGCCGGTGAAATTCTCTCGATGATGGATCTGATGGAGCGGGTCGAACAGCTGTCCGCAGGTCAGCTGCTCGACAGCGTGCTGTTGCAGACTGACACTGTCTATATATATGAGCTCGAAGTGGCCGGTACCGATGGTGTGGTGCGCATGTTGCATATCAATGCCCGCTCGGGCGAGCTGGTCGATTTCTAGGGAGATTGTTGGCAATGCGTGTACTGCTGGTAGAAGATGACCCGGCACTGGGCCCGGACCTGAAGAGCGAGCTTGCCCGTAGCGGCTATGCGGTTGATCTGGTCGATAACGGCGTGGACGCCGAAGCCGCCGGCTACGAGGATATCTACGATATAGCCGTGCTTGATCTGGGGTTGCCAGGCAGGCCGGGGCTTGAGGTGCTGCATAACTGGCGCAAGCGCAAGAATGCGCTGCCGGTGCTGATTCTCACCGCCCGTTCGGCCTGGCAGGAACGGGTCGACGGTTTTGAAGCCGGCGCTGATGATTACCTGTGCAAACCCTTTCATACCGAAGAACTGCTGCTGCGCATGAGTGCGCTGCTGCGCCGGGTGCATCAACAGGCCGGTGCGGCGCTGGAAGTGGCCGGCCTGTTGCTGGATGAGAAGACCCAGTCGGTGGTGCCCGAAGGCCAGGCCCCCGTCAGCCTGACCGGCACCGAGTACCGTCTGCTGCGCTACTTCATGCACAACCCGGCCCGGGTGCTGTCCAAGCTGCAGCTGGTGGAGCACCTCTACGATGACGCCGTCGAAAACGACAGCAATGTTATCGAGGCCTACATCAAGATGCTGCGCAAGAAGATAGGCCATGACCGCATCGAGACCCGGCGCGGCCAGGGTTACGTTTTCCGGCCGTGAAATCGATTCAGACCCGCCTCAACAGCGCCTTTGTACTGATTACCCTGGCGCTGTGCCTGATTCTCTGGGTGTCCTACAGCTGGTTTCTGCGCCAGACCGCCTACGATTTTGTCAATGCCAGCCTTGGCAGTGAAGCCTATGTGCTGCTCAAATCCGTTGAAATGGACGAAAGCGGGGGCTGGCGTATCAATGCGCAGTATGTCGCTCCCGTGTACGAGCAGCCGATGTCCGGCCATTATTTCCAGTTCCAGGTGGGGGATGACCCCAAATGGCATTACTCGCGCTCGCTGTGGGATGAAAGCATTCCGCTGCAGGGCGGCGAGCCGGTGGGCAACCAGGGCCTGCGGCTGCTGAAAATGCATGACAAGCCCTGGCTGGTGCGCGAAGAGGTATTCACCAAGGATGGGCGCCGGCTGCGCATGCTGCTGGCATCGGACGTCAGCCATATTGAGTCGGGGCTGGCGCGCTTGCGCTGGGGCATGATGCTGGTGGTGGCACTGTTTCTCGGCGCCATGCTGCTGGCGCAGATACTGGTGATCCGCAGCGGGCTGCGCTCGCTGGTGCGGGTGGGTGGCCAGCTTAATCAGCTCAAGCAGGGTGACATACGCCAGTTGCCGGCGGCCGATACCGCCGAGGTGGAGCCGCTGGTTACCGAGATCAACTATCTGGTCCAGAGCATGGAAATGCGTCTGACCCGCTCGCGCAATGCACTGGGTAATCTGGCCCATGCCGCCAAGACGCCACTGACAGTGCTGGACCGCCAGATCGAGGCGCTGCAGCGTATAGCGCCCGAGCAGGCGGAGCCGCTGCGTGAACAGTCGAAGCATCTGCGTGATCTGATGGAGCGCGAACTGCGCCGAGCCCGCATCGCAGGTGCAGCCCTGCCGGGGCATCGCATCTACCTGCAGCAGGAACTCGACAAGCTGGTGCGCACCATGCATGCAGTACATCGCGATCGCCAGCTGCAAATCGATACCCAGCTCTCGGCCACCAGCTATTTTCCCGGCGAGCGGGATGATCTGGTGGAGTTGCTGGGGAATTTGCTCGATAACGCCTGCAAATGGGCTAAGAGCCGGGTGCGGGTCAGTGGCATGATGGATGAACACTGCCTGGATCTGCGCATCGCCGATGATGGCCCGGGTGTCGCGGCGGATCAGCGCGAGCGTCTGCTGCAGCGCGGTGAGCGGCTGGACGAGTCCCGTGCCGGCCACGGCCTTGGCATGAGTATAGTGACTGAAATCGTGCGTCAGTACGGCGGTGAACTGGATCTGCAGCGGGCGGATCTGGGCGGGCTGGAAGTGCGGCTGTTGCTGCCGCGTCGCCAGGGACTGGATCTGTCTGCCAGCATGCACCGGGATAGTGCAGAACCCCCCTTGTAAAAGTTCCTGCCTGCCTCCATCTAAGGGAAATCATCCAAACGTCGCCTGACGTGCAGGCTGCTGTTAAAATATGCGCCTTCGTTCGCTGAGGATCGGGTCTGTGTCAGTTAAATATGTTGCGTCGTCCAAATTGCCAACCCCCTGGGGAAGCTTCACCATGGTGGGTTTCGAGGACGAAAGCAGCGGCAAGGAACATGTCGCCCTGGTTTTCGGCGAAGTGGCCGGCAGCACTGCGGTGCTGACGCGGGCCCATTCCGAGTGCCTGACCGGTGATGCGCTGTTCAGCCTGCGCTGTGACTGTGGCTTTCAGCTGCAGGAAGCGCTCAAGCGCATCAGTGAGGAAGGCAGTGGTGTGCTGCTGTATTTGCGCCAGGAAGGGCGTGGCATTGGCCTGCTGAACAAGATCCGTGCTTATCATCTGCAGGATGGCGGTGCCGATACGGTGGAAGCCAACGAACAGCTGGGTTTTGCCGCCGACATGCGCGACTACAGCATGTGCCTGCCGATGCTGGAACATCTGGGCGTGCAGCAGGTCAGGCTGATGACCAACAACCCGCGCAAGGTAAAGGCGCTGGAACAGTACGGTGTGCCTGTGTCCGAGCGGGTACCGCTGCAGGTGGGCAAGAACCGCCACAATGAGCAGTACCTGGCCACCAAGATGGGCAAGCTGGGTCACATGATGACCGAGCACCATTTCCGCGACGACGAAGAAGAAAATTGAAGGGTTGCGGGTTTGGGCGCTAGAGCACTTTCATCTTACATCGACCCGCGATAGTTGAGATGAGATTAAGGTGACCCTGTTGGAGCCTGTTCAGGCTGGAGTATCAGAGCGGTTTGATGGCTCGTATTGCGCCTTGCTGGCGCGTTACTTTCTTTGCTCGTGCAAAGAAAGTAACCGAAGAAAGCACGCCCCAATGAAGCCTTTTCGCTGCGCTCTGAGATCATTCGGCGGGCTGCGCTGACAGTACATCCATGTACCTCATCGCAGGCGCATCAGTCCCTGTTGCGCCCCTTCGGGCCTATTCGTCGAATGACCTCAGTGCTCGCTGGCTTCATAAGGGGAAACAAGAGCCGCTCTGATGTTTCGGTGGCAGAGCACTTTCATCTTACCTCGCCCCATACCCTGCCACCTCGAAGTAAGGCAGCACTCAAAGCAACCTTGATCGACAGACAAGTGTTTCGTGAAAATGCTCTAGCCTGGCCCTGCCCCCCCTTGGGACGCTGACCTCAGGGGCTCGCTTTTCAGCTTTTTGCCCCCTTTTACCTTGTTCCTTGCCCCTCGTGTTTCAGGCGTTCAGCCGTGCCTCAATACGCGTGATTATCTGATCCGCACTCAGTTCGCAATCTACTAACTGTTCTGCCCGCGAGGCGTGTTCGATCCAGCGATCGGGTACACCCAGGCAAAGCAGATCCCCGCCAAGGCCGCTGGCCTGCAGATATTCCGCCACCGCAGAGCCTGCGCCACCCTGTACCGCATGATCCTCCAGCGTGACCAGCAGGCCGTGGCTGGCGGCGAGTTCAGAAATGCGACTTTGATCCAGTGGTTTCACGAAACGCATGTCCACCAAGGTCAGCCCCAGCGCCTGGGCGGCGGTTTCTGCCTGGGGCAGCAACGGGCCGAAGTTGAGCAGTGCTGCGCGTTTGCCGTGCCGCAGAGTTCGGCTTTGCCCCAGCGGGATTTGCGTCATGCCAGCGCCCGGCACCAAGCCCGGGCCTCCACCACGGGGGTAACGCACCGCCGCGGGACCCGGGTGCATATAGCCGGTATAAAGCAGATCGCGCAGTTCCTGCTCGTCGGCGGGGGTCATGATCAGCATGTCGGGCAGGGTACGCAGGCAGGCGATATCGAACAGGCCTGCATGGGTGGCGCCGTCTTCGCCGACCAGGCCCGCTCTGTCCAGCGTCAGCAGCACATCGAGTTGCTGGATGGCGATGTCATGCACCAGCTGGTCATAGGCGCGCTGCAGGAAGGTCGAATAGATGGCTACCACCGGCTTCATGCCACCGCAGGCGAGGCCGGCGGCCAATGTCAGGGCATGCTGCTCGGCGATGGCAACATCGAAGTAGCGTTCGGGGAAACGTGTCGAAAACTCGATCAGATCCGAGCCTTCGCACATGGCCGGCGTGATGGCGACCAGCTTGGCGTCGAGCTCGGCCTGATCGCAGATCCAGCGCCCGAAGATATTGGCAAACTTAGGCCTCGCTGGGGCACTGGGTTTGACCACCGGTTCTATCTTGGTAATGGCGTGGTATCCCACAGGATCCGCTTCGGCGGGGGCGAAGCCTTTGCCCTTGCGGGTCACTATATGCAGGAACTGTGGGCCTTGGGCATTGAGCACCTTGTGCAGCGCCGGCAGCAGGGCGTCCAGGTCATGGCCGTCGAGTGGGCCTGTGTAGGCGAACTCCAGAGCTTCAAACAGGGGGGCTGCGACATTCCTGTCGGTGCGGTGCTTGAGATTTGTCGCCAGGTAGGTCGCCAGCCCGCCTTCGTTGTGGGAGATCGACATGTCGTTGTCGTTCAGGATCACCAGCAGGTTGGCACCGGTGTGACCGGCATGATTCAGTGCCTCAAAGGCCATGCCGGCGGTCATGGCGCCATCACCGATGACGGCCACGGAGCGGTGTGCGCGCCCCTGCAGCTGATCGGCCAGGGCCATTCCCAGCGCTGCGCTGATGGAGGTGCTGGAGTGGCCGGTGCCAAAGGCATCGCAGGGGCTCTCGGCACGCTTGGGAAAGGGTGCCAGGCCGTCCTGCTGGCGCATGCTGAACATCTGCTCGCGCCGGCCGGTGAGAATCTTGTGGGGGTAACTCTGGTGGCCCACATCCCAGATCAGATGATCCTCAGGCGTATTGAGGCAGTAATGCAGAGCAACGGTCAGCTCTATAACACCAAGGCCTGCGCCAAAATGGCCGCCGGTCTGGCCCACGCTGTACAGCAGGAAGGCGCGCAGCTGCTCGGCCAGCTCCGGCAGCTGGGCCGGGCTGAGCTGGCGCAGCTGGGCCGGGCTGTCGATGCTGTCGAGTAGCGCGGTTACCGGGCGCTGCAGAGGGATCTGTTCGAACATCAGTGATCCCGTTTGACGATATAGTCGGCCAGGGCGCGCAGTGGATCGGCCTCGCTGCCAAAGAGCGCCAGGGCTTCAATGGCCTGGCTGTGCAGCTGCTGCAGTTTTTCCCGCGCACCGGTCATGCCGAGCAGCGCCGGGAAGGTCGGCTTGTTCTGTGCCAGATCCGAGCCCTGGGGCTTGCCCAAAGTAGCGGTGTCGCCTTCGATATCCAGGATGTCGTCCTGTACCTGGAAGGCAAGACCAATGGCATCGCCGAACTGGCGCAGCGCCTCGTAGCGCTCACCGCTGTCGACACCGGCGGACAGGGCGCCCAGTTCCACTGAGGCGGTGAGCAGGGCGCCGGTCTTGTGGCGGTGCATCTGTTGCAGCTGTTGCAGCGTCAGGCTTTGGCCGACATGGGCCAGATCGAACGCCTGCCCGGCCACCATGCCCTGATCGCCCGCGGCCCGTGCCAGTACGGCCAGCATGCGCAGCTGCAACTGTGGCTGCAGTTCGGCCTGAGGCTGTGCCAGCCATTCGAAGGCGCTGCATTGCAGCGCATCACCGGCGAGTATGGCGCAGGCTTCGTCAAAGGCGATGTGGCAGGTGGGTTTGCCACGGCGCAGGTCATCGTCGTCCATGGCAGGCAGGTCGTCATGCACCAGGGAGTAGCTGTGCACGGCCTCCATGGCGCAGGCCGGCGCGTCGGCCGCGTTCAGCTGCCCGTCGAGCAGCTGGTTGCACAGATAGACCAGACCCGGGCGGATGCGCTTGCCGCCATTAAACAGGGCGTAGCGCATGGCTTCCTGCAGGCGGGGCTCGATGCTGCGGTGTTGCAGGCGGCTATCAAGCGCGCTTTCGACGCGCAGGCAGTAGTGTTGCAGCAGAGAGTTCAGAGCCACGGATCAGGCATCCTCAGGGTCGGTGAAGGGGACTGTTTGCAGCTCGCCATCTTTTTCTACCAGCATCCGCACCTTCTGTTCGGCCTGATCGAGGATGCCCTGGCAGTCGCGGGTCAGGGCAATGCCCTGTTCAAATGCCTGCAGTGCATCGGCCAGTGGCATGTCGCCCTGTTCCATGCGGTTCACCAGCTGCTCAAGCTCGGTCAGCGAGGTTTCGAAGTCTGGAGTCTTTTTTGTGCGTGGCATCAGGCTTACCCGTGATCAATGAGGCGTAAAAAGTACTAGAGCATGGCAACAGGGTCAATCCGGCCCTCAGGCCCGGATCGAACAATCGCTGCACAGGTGTGCTCGATTAAAATTCTGTTATCATGCGGCGTAGCCGATAATACGCCTGTTCGGAGTTAAGGAGAAACCCGTGGATATCGCAACGCTGGTCGGTTTGATCGGATCAATGGGCATTGTCATCGCGGCCATGGTGCTGGGCGGTGATGCGGGCATTTTCGTCAACCCGCCCTCGCTGCTGATCGTGGTCGGCGGAACTCTGCTGGTAGTACTGATGAAGTACACCCTGCAACAGTTTCTGGCAGCAGGCAAAATCGCCGCCAAGGCGTTCATGTTCAAGTCACAGAATCCGGAAGACATCATTACCGAAACCGTTGAGCTGGCCGATGCCGCGCGCAAGGGTGGTTTGCTGTCGCTGGAAGAAAAGGAAGTTGGCAACGCCTTTATGCAGCGCGGTATCCAGCTGCTGGTGGACGGGCATGATCCCGAAATTGTGCGCATGCTGCTGAACAAGGAAATGCGCCTGACGGTCGAACGCCACGATTTCGGCAGCCGCATCTTCCGTGCCATGGGGGATGTGGCGCCGGCTATGGGCATGATCGGCACCCTGGTGGGCCTGGTACAGATGCTCTCCAATATGAGTGATCCCAAGTCTATAGGCCCGGCCATGGCGGTGGCGCTGCTGACCACCCTGTACGGCGCCATGATTGCCAACATGCTGGTGCTGCCCATTGCCGACAAGCTGGCGGTGCGCAAGGATCAGGAGGCGCTGAACCAGGCGCTGGTGATTGATGGTCTTCTGGCCATTCAGGCCGGCCAGAATCCGCGGGTTATCGAGCAGATGCTGCGCAACTACCTGCCGGAGAAAAAACGCCTGGTAGCCGCCGCCGGATAGCCGACCTATGACCGATCAAACAGAATGTGAATGCCCGCCCTGCGAACCTGGCCTGCCGGCCTGGCTGGCGACCTTTGCCGATCTGATGTCGCTGCTGATGTGTTTCTTCGTGCTGCTGCTGTCCTTTTCCGAAATGGATGTGCTCAAGTTCAAGCAGCTGGCAGGTTCCATGCGCGAAGCCTTTGGCGTACAGAATCAGATCAAGGTGGAAGACATTCCCAAGGGTACTTCTGTCATTGCGCAGGAGTTCAGCCCGGGGCGGCCGGAGCCAACACCGCTGAACGAAGTGCGCCAGATGACCATCAACAGTGACCTGAATACACTGGATGTACGCTCCAAGGAAGGCGAGAACGACACACCGGACAAGTTCAGGGGCAGTGTTGAGGCACTGCTCAAGCAGCTTGCCAAGGAAGCGGAGCAGGAAGCCATCGAATTTGCCGCGGCACTGGCGAAAGAAATTGGTGATGGTTCGGTGGAAGTGGAAACCGATGGCGCCAAAATTATCATTCGCGTAAAGGAGAAGGGGTCTTTTGACTCGGGTTCGGCCGAACTCAAGTTTGACTCCATTCCTATCATCGCCAAGATCCGTGATGTCCTGCTGAACGTGAACGGCACTGTTGCCGTGCAGGGGCACTCTGACTCCATCCCGTATTCGGGCCGGCGCTTCGAGTCCAACTGGGACCTGTCGGCCGCGCGGGCGCTGGCGGTTGCACACGAACTCTTTGCCGACAGCCGCATGGATCAGTCGCGCTTCACGGTCAGTGGTCTGGCGGCGACCCGTGCCCTCGTGCCCAATGATACGCCGGAAAACCGCAGTCTTAACCGTCGGGTTGAGATAGTGATTCAAAAGGGCAAGGATGAAGAGGCGCTGCTGCCGTTACAGTCCAGGCCTGAGGGGGACACCGAGGGCCAGGCGCTGCGACCGGGTGACATTTTCTGATACAGCCAGTTTTCCGGGGCTCTCCAGTCCGGATCTCCAGCCATAAAAAAACCGTCTTGCGACGGTTTTTTTATGGCTGCTGCAGCCTGTAGGGCTTGGCTGGCGCTTACTTGGCAGCGTCCAGCATGTACTGGATGGCTGCGGTCAGCTCAGTGTCGGAGCAGTCCATGCAGGTGCCCATGGGGGGCATGGCGTTGATGCCACTTTTGGCGCTGGCCAGCAGGCTCTCGACGCCTTTGGCGGCACGGGGTGCCCACTCTTCGGCATTGCCAAGCTTGGGAGCGCCAGCGATGCCCGCTGCGTGGCAAACGCCACATTTGGTGTTGTAGATTTCTTCTCCGCCGCGCTCGGCGTTGGCGGTCATGGGCAGGGAAAGCGCAGCAACTGCTGCCAGGATCAGTGTTGTTTTCATCGTTGTTATCCCTCAAGGCTCATTAGGTCGGCTCAAAAACAACCGAAGTTTAGGACCAGTCTCTCCCTATTGTAAATAGACTACTGGCAGTGAATGACGGCTGAACGTCGGCGGGAGCATTGGCTGGGCAAGACGCTAATGAGCGGGAATGAACGTTTGAATCAGCTGAGCGAGGCTGGGTTTTCTGCCTGCTCAGCGACGCAGGGAAATGGCGAAATCCGCCTGGCCACGCAGTATGCGCGCCTGTTGCTGTTGCTGGTTGTGCTGGGATTGAAGTTCGCACAGCGCCTGCTCGACCGCTGCCCGGGGGGCGATAATCAGGTTGCGGATTTCATCTTTCGAATAACCCTGTTTAAGCAGCTGTTTGAGCTGGGTGCTCAGTTTATTGTGATCCATTGGCTAATATCTCCATTATTGTTAGGCACATTTATACGCGATTTTGATTGCAGATTTGTTGCGGTGGTTTTGGCAGCAGGCTTATTTCAGTTTTGACTGGCGCTGCAGCTGGGCAGCGCGACGCACTGGGATGAGGTTGTGCGTGAGACTCGGGTTTTACCAGAGAGTTCCTGCAGGCTGTCCTGGAAGGCGCTGTTGGCGGGTGCCAGCTGTACGGCGCAATTGACCGCCTGCAGCGCAAGCCGACCACAGCCTTCGGCATTCAGGCTGTAAGCGAGGTTATTCCAGGCGTCAGCGGCATCGGGCTTTTGGGTCAGTGCCCGGCGAAATGCCTGGCTGGCGGGCTTGGCATGGCCTGCGGCCAGTTCCGCATTGCCGAGCGCCATGGACACCAGGTAATCATCGGGCCAGCGCTGACTGGCACTGTGCAGACTGCGAAGTGCGGCCGGCGCATTGGAGGCTTCCAGCTCCAGGGTGGCCCGTACGACGTCAAACGGCGTGGTCTGCAGTGGCAGCTGCCCAGGGGGGAGGGCTAGCAGAGCCCAGCGGTTACTGCGCTCCCAGGTGCGTTCAAACAGCTTCAGCGGTGTGATGCGTCGTTGTTCGGTACCGGAGCGCAGGATGACGTTTTGCGCCTGCAGATCAAAGCCGACGATCACGGCGTAATGCCAGCGCGGAATGATATCCAGCCCCAGATTCTGCATGACTACCACGGGGCGCCCGGCGGCAACTTCAGCCAGCAGCCCTTTTAGCTGGGTCGGTGCTTCCATGGCCAGCATGCCATGACGCCGCGCTGCAACTTTCATCTCGATCTGCAGGCTGCCGCCGCGTTCGGGGATATAGATCTGTGGCACCAGGGCGTCGGGCGTGGTGCGCAGCTGGTCATTGTTCAGCACGGTGGCCAGGGCCGCAGGGCCGCACTGATAGAGTTCCTGTGGATAAAACGGGACTTCGGTGAGTTCGATGGACACCGGCAGGGTGTCGGACAAAATGGCTAGCTGGTCGCTGGAAAAGCGTGTAGCACAACCGCTGAGCAGGAGCAGGCAAAGAGCCCCCGCCGTCAGCAAGACGGCGGGGTTCAGGCGCTTAAGCATAGTTAGCGGACGGGGTGCACGAAGTTGAAGATATTGGTTGCACCCAGCATGTCGGTAATGATGAAGATGATAAAGATCAGCACTATGGCACCCAGCACGCCGGCACCGGCGGGAAGGGAGTCGATCTGCTGGTTAAGGTCGGCGACTTCTGCTGCGGACATGTCGGCAACACGCATCTGTGCATCAACGGGATCGACACCAAAGGCGCTGAGCTGTTCTGCAATATCATCGCGCTGAATCAGGGTTATCAGTTTTTCGCGATCCGCATCGGTGGCCGCGACACTCTGGGGCGCGATCATGGATGAGGTGGATACGGGGGCGGCCTGGGCCAGACCCGAGATGAGTAGCATGCAGGCCATCATGATATGGGCTACAAAAGAACGGACGATGCGGGATTGCTGCATTAGCATTGAAAACCTCCTTGAGGCTGTACCGGCAGGTGCCGGTCTTGGCCTATGGTTTTTACACCTGAATGAAGCTTAGTCGCGTGTGAATGAATATGGGATGAACCCGTTGAATTCAATCATGGTTTTACGCGCCTGTTACCTTAAAATAGTCGACCTTTGGCGTAATGACAGGACATAAGGGAATATGACGAATCTATTATTGGTCACCCTGCTGTGGGCGGTTTCGTTCAGTCTGATCGGTGAGTACCTCGCAGGTCAGGTCGACAGCTACTTTGCCGTGACCACCCGTATTGTGCTGGCGGGGCTTATTTTCCTGCCCCTGACGCGCTGGCGCGGGGTTCCGGCCCCCTTGCGCGTCGGGATTAGCGTTGTGGGGATGCTGCAGTTCGGTCTCACTTATCTGTGCCTGTACCGCTCGTTCGAGTACCTCAGCGTGCCGGAGGTGCTGCTGTTCACTATTTTCACGCCACTTTATGTGACGCTGATCGACGATGCCCTGAACCGGCGTTTCTCGCTGGCCCCGCTGATCGGCACGGCACTGGCGGTGCTGGGCGCGGCCATTATTCGTTACGACGGTCTGAGTGACGATTTCCTGTCTGGCTTCCTGCTGTTGCAGCTGGCCAATCTGGCGTTTGCCGCAGGCCAGGTGGGCTACGCCAATCTGATGCGGCGCTATCCCACGGATCTGCCGGCCTGGCGCAGCTTTGGCTACTTTTTCGCAGGTGCCTTGCTGGTGGCGCTACCGTCTTTCCTGCTGCTGGGCAATCCCGACAAACTGCCGGCAACGCTGCTGCAGTGGAGTGTGCTGGGCTGGCTGGGCATAGTGGCGTCGGGGCTGGGGTTCTACTTCTGGAATCGCGGTGCCTGCAAGGTGGATGCGGGCACGCTGGGCATCATGAATAACGCCCTGGTGCCCGCCGGTCTGATCGTCAATCTGCTGATCTGGAATCGTGATGCCGATCTTGGGCGTCTGGCTGTTGGCGGCGGCGTGATAGGACTCTCACTCTGGGTGAATGCGCGCTGGAAGCAGTGGTTTGCTAAAACTCCTGCAACCCGATCAGGCCATGTGCTCTGATCAGGCAAAGTGCCGTGCCTGAGCCTGCTGGCGTGCAGCGGGCCTGCGGCATCAGAGTGACTTGCTGATCGAAAGCACCCAGGCGTCCTGATTGGCGAGGTGGCCGCTGTTGATGCGCCAGGCGGCGTCTATATCGGTGTTCATATAGGCGAGGGCGATGTCTAGGCCGGCCCAGTTGCCCGACAGCGTCAGGCTGTAGTCGTTGTATTCATCCAGGCCCACGGCGGCGGGGTCGTCAAAATAGCTGCCAAAGGAGTGGCCGGCGTGAATGCCCAGGGCAAGTTCCGCCGGCAGCGCCAGACTGTAGTTGGCTTCGATATAGCTGTAGTCCTCGCCGCTGTTGAAGTAATCTTCGGCGTACCAGTACGCCAGCCGGGCGGGCCCGAGATCCATGCCCAGGCTAAGCTCGTTGTAATCCGCACTGGTGATGGCGCCGGGATAGAAGTAGCGGTACAGGCTGAGGTCATAACTGATGCCGTCGCGGATTTCGCCGTAGTAGCCGGCATAGATATCCAGTTCGACGCTTTCATCGTTGTCATAGGCATCGCCCGCGGCGTAGAAGTCCACATTGCTGCCCCAGACGCCGGCGAAGAAACCGGATGCATGACTGTAATCCAGCCCGCCCTGCAGCGCCGGATCTTCACCACTTTGGCTGATTCCCCGAAAACGGTAGTCGCTGGTGAGGCTGACGTTGCCGCTGATTTCGGCCTGTACCAGGGCCGCTGGGGTGATGAGTGCAAGGCCTAGCAGGGTCTTTGCGAGCAGGTTTTTCATTCTTGTTAGTCCATCCTGTGGTGGGATCAGGCGCGCAACAGCAGCGTCTGGGCCCACACTATTGCCTGTTTGAGAACAGCGTCTCAATACCCTTTAGGGGGTAATCGGAGTGCGTCAGGCCGCCGAGCTAGGCCGCTGAACACAGCCTGATCAGGCGTTTGGCCAGATCCTCGATGCGTGCTGGTGCCGGGCTCTGGTAATGCAGTGCCAGTTCGATGGAACTGGGCGCGATAAAGCCCTGCTCCGGTGTCAGGCGCAGGTGGCCGGGGTGTGCCATGCGACTGGGCAGCAGGCTGACGCCCAGGCCATCCGCTACCGCCGCGCGCAGGCTTGCCAGGCTCGCGCTGAGGTAGCTTATGCGCCAGCGCCGGCCGGCGCTTTCCAGCGCATGAATCATCTCGTCGCGATAGAGCCCGCCCGGCGGAAACATCACCAGCGGCAAGGGGTCCTGCAGCTGGGTCGGCGCCCGGGCGCTGTCGAACCACTCCAGCGGCTCTGGCCAGCTGGCTTGAGCGGCGGCCTGGCCACGGCGCTGCTTGATCAGTATCAGTTCAAAGGCGCCGGCGCCAAACTGCTGCCACAGGCGGGAGCTCAGGTCGCTGGTGACTTCCAGCCGGATATTGGGGTGGGCTTTGGCGAAGGCGGCCAGGGTGGGAGTGAGGCGCTCGGCGGAAAAGTCCTCCGCCACGCCTATGCGCAACTCTGCGGCGTTTTCTCCCGCCTGGATCTGTTCGACAGCCTCATGCATCAGGTTCAACAGGCGCCTGGCATAGCCCAGCAGGTGCTGCCCCTGTTCGCTGGCCTGCACATAGCGACCACGCCGGTCCAGCAGCGTGCAGCCAAGCTGTTCCTCCAGACGGCGGATCTGCTGGCTGACGGTGGACTGACTCAGGTGGACGCGCTCGCCGGCGCGGGTGAAACTGCCACTTTCGATGACTGCAACAAAGCTGCGCAGCAAAACCGGATCAAGGGTCGTAAACATTATTCGATAGTCCACTGATATTTAGTTGGATATTTAATTTATGAATAATACGGTCAACCTTTAGACTGAAGCCAGTAGCAAGAGCAAAGCCTGATAATCCGGAGAGTGAATGAATAGTCTACCGCCAGCCGGGCAACCGGCGTCCCTGGTCATGGCAGCAGATGCAACGGCAGCGCCGGTTGTGGGGCACAGCGCGGGCCTGTGGGGGTTCGCGTTGCTGTTGCTGGTGGGGCTGAATCTGCGGCCTTTTCTGACGTCGGTCGGGCCCGTACTGAATACGCTGCAGGCCGATACTGGCATGGGGCACGGCATGGCGGCGATCCTGACGACCCTGCCCTTTGTCATGATGGGATTGCTGGCACTGGCAGGCGCCGCTCTGGCCCAGCGCTTTGGCGAGCAGCGCACGCTGCTCTGTGCCCTGCTGCTGCTGGCGCTGGGGTGCGGCGCCCGTTTGCTGGCGGACTCAGCTACCAGCCTGATACTCACCGCCATACTGGCCGGAACCGGCGTTGCCACGGTGCAGGCGCTGATGCCGGGTGTCTGCAAGCGCTGGTTCGCCGGGCGTATTGCTTTGGCCATGGGCTTGTATTCGGCGGCGCTGGTGGGCGGCGGTGCCCTGGGGGCACTGGTCAGTCCTGCGCTGGTGACGCTGACGGCAGACTGGCGGCCGGGGCTGGCGATCTGGGCCTTGCCGGCGTTGCTGGCCTGGGGTCTGTGGCTGTGGCGAGCGCCAGAGAGCAGCGCGGCCGCTGACCCTGCGTCGGAAGCTGTGTCGGTGCGCGCATGCTTTGGCCGTCGGCGGGCCTGGTTGCTGGCGCTCTATTTCGGCCTGGCCAACAGCGGTTATGCCAGCCTGGTGGCCTGGTTGCCGTCTTTTTATGTTGATCAGGGGGTGGATGCACAGTCGGCGGGGAGCCTGCTGGCCTGGATGGCACTGTTTCAGGCCGCCGCAGCCTTGCTGATGCCTCTGAGCGTGCGCGGCTCGCTCGATAGGCGCGTCGGACTCTATGTGGTCATGCTGTTGCAGCTGCTGGGTTTTGCGGGCTTTGCCCTGGCGCCCCAGGTCGCGCCCCTGCTGTGGGTCGCGCTGGCGGGCTTTGGCTTGGGAGGCTGCTTTTCCCTCTGTCTGATTGTCAGTCTTGATCATCTGCCGGGTGCCCGCGCCGCCGGCGCCCTGGCGGCCTTTGTGCAGGGTATCGGTTTCCTGATTACCGCCGTCGGCCCCTGGCTGGTGGGGGCGCTGCGTGATGGCGGCGGTGATTTTACTGATGCCTGGTGGCTGCACGGGGCCATTGCCTTTGGCATGCTGCTGGTGAGCGTGCGCTTTAATCCCGCCGGTTACGGGCGCAGCATGACGCGCCTGGGGGCTTGAAACTGTGCCGCGTCGTTCTTATGTAATAAGTGCAGGGGCCGGGTCTCGATGGGATCGGTTGCCTGCAAGGTTGTTTTTGTTTCCTGTCGCTCCGAAGGAGGATATGTCATGAATACGATCGATTTTTCTCCGCTCTATCGCAGCAGTATCGGCTTTGATCGACTGGCAGCCATGCTGGACAGCTCGCTGCGGGCCGACACCTCTGCCAGCGGCTACCCGCCCTACAACATCGAGGTGCTCGATGATGAACGTTATTCCATCAGCCTGGCGGTGGCGGGCTTCAGCAAGCAGGAGCTGGATATCAGGGTTGAAAACAGTGTGCTGAGCGTCGCTGGCAAAAAGGCCGACACGGGCACTGACAGCCGTTTCCTCTATCAGGGCATTGCGACCCGCAGCTTCGAGCGGCGCTTCAACCTCGCCGACCATGTTGAGGTCATCAGCGCCGAGCTGAACAACGGGTTGCTGACCATAGGCTTGCAGCGCCAGCTGCCGGAAGCCATGAAGCCGCGCTCTATCACGATCGACGAAGGCGCATCGGTGCTGGAACACGACAAGTCCGGTGGCCAGGCGGCCTGAGGCGAGACTAGCTTGCGTGCAGTCCGACGGAGCAGTCTCAAGAGGCCACCTGCGGGTGGCCTCTTCATGTTCAGCTGCGGCGGTTGGACAGCCACAGATACTGATAGGGCATCAGCGTAATCTGCGCCATACGGTCGTTATGGGCCTCGCCGCTGATCAGATCGACCCAGTCATCGGTGGCGATCAGGTTGAGTTCGCTGAGGTTGAATGACTGCGGCTGGTCGCTGATGTTGTAGACCGCGAACAGGCTTTGACGACGATCGATGCTCTGACGCCAGAATGCAAACAGCGCCTCGCCGGTGTGCAGGGTGTACTGGGTAGCGTTGGGGTGAAACGCCGGTTGCTGACGGCGAAGGCGCAGCAGAGCGCGCATGGCATCAAACACGCGGGCGTGATGCGTGTCACCGATGAGTGCCTGTTGCAGCGCATCTTGCTGCCAGATATGGCGATTGATGGCGCGGTAGCTACCGGTATTTTCTACCCGTTCGTTGTCATTGCCCGTGGCCACCAGGCTGTGGATATAGTACGCCGGTATGCCCTCCAGCGCGGCCATGATGGCGGCGGCGCAGACAAAGCGGGCAAACTGCCACGGGTCCGGTCCCTGGCTGCTGGTGCCGCGCAGCGCATCCCACAGGCTGATATTGATCTCATAGGGCTTGGACTCGCCGCTGGCGGTGGTGCGGGCGCTGATACGGCCGCCAAAGCGCTGCAGGGTGGCGATGAGGCTTTGCAGCTCCCAGTCGCTCAGCAGTCCTTCGGCTGGCCGCAGGCCTATACCGTCGTGGGAGGCGATGAAGTTCAGGTAGGTGGTGCCGTGCTGTGCCGGTGGCATGGTCATAAGCCAGTTTTTCAGGTGGGTGCAGGAGCCGGTCAGCAGGGTATTGATCAGCAGGGGCGGCAGCGAAAAGTTGTAAATCAGGTGGGCTTCGTTGGCGTTGCCGAAATAGGTCAGGTTTTCCTGATTGGGAATATTGGTTTCGGTAATGATGACCGCGTCCGGGGCTAGGTGTTCGATCAGCAGGCGCAGCAGCCGGATCAGCTCATGGGTTTCGGGCAGGTTAACGCAGGGTGTGCCGGGGGTTTTCCACAGGAAGGCAACGGCATCGAGGCGGAACCAGCGAATGCCGTTGTCCAGATAGAGGCGAATGATTTTCAGAAATTCCAGCAGCACGCGGGGGTTCTGGAAGTTGAGATCCAGCTGGTCGTGGCTGAAGGTGCACCAGAGGTGACGCTCGCCGGCGGCTGTCTTGACCGCGCGCAGCAGCGGCGAGGTACGGGGCCGCACGACGGCGCTCAGATCGGTATCGGGCTCGGCTTCAACAAAGTAGCTGGCGCCGGGCTCTATGCCGGCCTTGTAGTTCTCGAACCAGAGGCTGCGGCTGGAGCAGTGGTTGATCACCAGGTCGCCCATGATCTTGACGTCCTGGCTGAGGCCGCTGATCTGTTCCCAGCTGCCCAGGGACGGATTCACCGTGGTGTAGTCCATCACGCTGAAGCCATCGTCCGAGCTGTAAGGGAAAAAGGGCAGCAGGTGCACCGTGGAGATGCAGCCATGCAGTTGCGTGCGCACGAAGCGGGTCAGGCTCTGCAGGGGCGCTTCGTGCTCGCTGCGCAGGCTGTCGCCATAGCTGATGAGCATGACGTCGCGCTCATCCCAGAGGTTGCGATGGGGGACAGGTGCGCTGGCGTCCGCTCCCAGGCCGAACTGCGCCAGGCACTGGTCAGCCAGTTCCATGACATCGCTTTGTGGATACAGCAGTTGCAGGTGTCCTGCGAGCCGTTGTTGCAGTGGTGTCATGGGCTGCTCCCTGGGTCTGGGTTGATTTTACCGGCGGCCGAATTCCGCCATATCGGCGTCGACGGCCGCGATCAGCTGTTGCTGTACGCCCGGAAAGGCGCTGCGAACCCGGTTCCAGCTGGAAATAAAAGGCGCCTCCATCGGGTTGTCGAGGAAGTGGGTGCCGGCCTTGACGATATTGCCGGCAAAGAGCTCGACCGCCTGTTCTTCCAGGTGGATGTCCAGCTTCAGGCCATTGATTTCGGCGTCATTGCGGTAGGTTTCGACGAAATCCAGTGCAATGCGGAAATAGGTCGCCTTGATGGTTCTGAAGGTTTCCTGATTGAAGACGATGCCATTGGTAGCCAGCTTGCGAAAGATGGCCTTGGTGATGTCGATCGACATCTTGGACAGCCCGGCTTCGTCTGAATCCAGCGACAGATCCTGGTGCTTGTGGTCGTAAACGTCGGCGATATCGACCTGACAGAGGCGGTTGTTGGAGTAGTTACGCGTCATTTCACTGAGCACGCCGATCTCCAGCCCCCAGTCGCTGGGAATGCGGATATCGTTCATTACATCGCGGCGGAAGGAGAACTCACCCGCCAGTGGATAGCGATAGCTGTCCAGGTACTCCAGGTAATCCAGATTGCCGAACACCTTTTTCAGCGCCCGCAGCAAGGGTGTGACCAGCAGCCGGCTGACGCGGCCGTTGATCTTGTGCTCGGCCACGCGGGCATAGAAGCCCTTGCAGAATTCGTAGTTGAAGTTGGGGTTGGCGACGGGATAGATCAGCCGAGCCAGCAGTTCGCGGTCGTAGGTGAGGATATCGCAGTCGTGCATGGCGATGGACTCCGCCCGGCCCGCGGCCAGGGTGTAGCCCATGCAGAACCAGACATTGCGGCCCTTGCCCGGCTGCTGCGGGGACAGTTCCTCGCCCTTGAGTGAGCGGTCGATGGCTCTAAGGCGCGGGCCGTCGTTCCAGAGCACCCGATGCGGCTGTGGCAGGGCCGAGAAAAATTCCAGCGCTGCGCGATACTGCTCTTCAGTGGCACGATCCAGGCCAATGATGATCTCAGACAGGTAGGGCACCTGTTTGAGATGGCGGAGTATATTGGGCATGGCCTCGCCTTCGAGCTCGGAATACAGGCACGGCAATATCAGCGCCATGGGGCGCGTTCTGGAGAAGGCCAGCAGCTCGCGCTCCAGCTCTTCGAGCGGCCGCTGAGACAGGTTATGCAGGGTGGTGATGATGCCGTTCTGGTAAAAATCGCCCATGGGGAATCCTTTTGTTGTGATCTAGGTACCAAGATCCAGCTGTTGCAGGGTGTTGAGGACAGCGTCATTCCAGCCCGCCGGCCCCTGCAGTCGAGTTAGCAGTACATCCTTGCGTTCCGGAATCGGCGGCGGGGAATGGGCGGGCGAGCGCACCAGCACCGGCAGGTCGGCTCTTTGCAACATGCCGATATCGTTGTCGCCATCACCCAGTGCCATGCACTTGATCGATTCGCCCCAAAGAGCCTGGTATTGCTCGATCAGCCAGGCCATGGCGTCAGCCTTGTCGCAGCGCCCCATGACATGGGTAAAGCGGCCGCCGCGCTGCACCTGAAAGTTCAGCAGTGACAGTTCAGAGGCAAAATCCTCAAGCGCGCCGCGGGAGTCTTCCCAGATCAGGGGCTCGGTAAATTGGCGGCTCATCGCCTGGCGGGCTGCATCGGGGTCCAGCCCCGTCAGGCTGGCGAGACGCTCGGCTGTCAGGGCGGCAAAGCCGGTAAAGCGATAACGGCGTGACAGCGGCTCCAGTGCCAGCAGAATCCGGCGGCGGCTGGGGCCAAAGGTCTTGCAGCGATAGCGCCCGTCGGGGTCCGTCGCCAGATCCGGTGCCAGGGGGGAGTCGAGGGGGATATAAACGGCGGCACCGTTCTCGACGACAAAGGGGTGTCTGTTGTCGAGCTGTTGGCGCAGAGGCTCAAGCTCCGCGAGTGTCTTGCTGGTGTTGAGCACCCAGGGTATTTGCAGCTGGCGCAGTCGCTGTAACGCAGGCTCTGCTGCCATAGCGCTGTAGCTGTAGTGATCCAGCAGGGTGCCATCGAGGTCTGTGGATATCAGTAATCGGGTCATGCTTATCCTGGCTCGTTGACCGACAGGGGCTGTCCGCGTTGAGTTAGATACAGCAAGTTAAGTGCCAGTGTTGCACAAGTGATGCGCAACCCCGCATCAGGGCCCTTCAGCGAAAGTTATCCACAGCTCAGGCCTAGTCGCGCCCTGAATTGGTGCGCAGACGGGACCGCTTTGGTTCGCTTTTATGGCGCCGGGGTGCAGCGATGATCAGGCGCCCAGATAGACGGACGGGCGTCTGTGCCCGCGGGCTGTTTCTCGAGAGGATGCTACGAGATGGGTCTATAAGACGGGAAGCAGGATACAGACGCTCTCTATACGGAGAGCGCGGCGGCTTCGAGTTTTTTCTGCTGTTCGTCGGGTGTCAGGCGATGCTTGTGGCTCTGCATCAGTGACAGGCTGGCCTGGCGGGCCTTGACGCTGTCGCCGGACATGATGGCCTCGTAGATGGCGCGATGTTCTTTCAGGCAAACGCCGCCTTCCTTGGACGAGAAGCGGATAAACCATTTGAACATGCTGGTCAGTACGTTGCCGAAGGGCACGTAGAAGCTGTTGCCGGTGGAAATGAAGATCATGCGATGGAACTGACTGTCGACAACTGTCCAGGCGTCCTGATCAAAGTTTTCCGATACTTCGACCATGCGGTGGAAAATGTTTGTCAGCTCAATACGCTGCTCCTTGGTGGCGCGCTCCGCTGTCAGGGCGGTAGCCTCGGGCTCGATAGCCCGGCGCAACTCAAGAAATTCCTGGTAGATATCGTCGGTCGTTTCGATGCTGGCGAGCCATTCCAGCAGCTGCACATCCAGCATGTTCCAGTGGGTACGGCAGCAAACGCGTGTGCCGACCTTGGGGCGGGACTCAACCATGCCTTTTGACGTGAGGAGCTTGATGGCTTCGCGCAGCGCGGTACGGCTGACGCCGAACTGCTGGCACATGGCGATTTCACCACCAATGATGGCGCCTTCCTTGACTTCGCCGGACAGGATTTTGACAGCTATCTCGCGGGCAACCTGAACATTAAGGTTGCGACTCGATCCCGAGATCAGTGCAAATTGCGCTGCCATGCCTTTACCTCAATTAATCATACAATATTGTAGGATTATACAGTCATAGGGTTCACAAGCGAAACCTTTCCAGCTGGCCGGGTCCGGGCCTGGAGGCCGGTAGGCGATCAGGGGCCCGGCAACCGGACCTGACGTTCGTCGGGGACCGGTGGCCGGGTGCACAGCGGCCCGAAGCAAGCTTGGGTCCTGTGCATTCCTGCAGGCAGTGCCCGCAGGAATGGGTGCTCATCAGGGGCACATCTGGCCGCCATTGACGTCCAGGATCTGGCCGGTGACATAACCGCTGGCCATATGGGACGCGAAAAACAGGTAGGACGGTGCACACTCATCGATAGTGCCGAAACGGCCCATGGCGATGGAGTTGGCGATATTGGTTTTCAACTCGGTGCTCTTGTCGTCATGGAAGGCGGTGTCGATCGTGCCCGGCGCGACTATATTGAAGCGGATATTGTCCTTGGTCAGTTCCTTGACCCAGTTGCGCTGGATGTTGTGCAGCCAGGCTTTGGATGCGCCGTAAAGGCTGGCACCCAGGCCACCGCCTTCGCGGCCGGCGATGGAACCGGTGCTGATCACACAGCTGGTCAGGCCACTTGCGGCGGCGGATGCACGCAGATGCGGGATCGCGAATTTGGTGACCATGATGACCGAACGGGCATTGAGGTTCATGACACGGTCGTAAAACTCATCGTCAATGTCTTCTGCCTTGGAGCGGCCACCAAGACCACCGGCATTGTTGATCAGCACATCGATACCGCCGAACTTGGCGACAAAATCCGCCACCATTTTTTCGCATTCGGCGCTTTTTGTGACGTCGGCCTGGAAGTAGGCGACTTCGCCGCCACATTCCTGCAGAGCGGCCAGGGCAGCAGTGGCGGTGGCATCGTTCTGGTGGCTGTTGATACCAACCCTGGCGCCGGCCTTGGCGAATGCAGCAGCAGCGGCGAAGCCGATACCTGCAGTGGAGCCGGTGACGAGAACGCGCTTGCCTTCGAGATCCTTAAACATGCTGGTTTCCTGTATCTGTGAATGTTGCTGGTTTATTTTGTCGTACAATAAGACATTATTGCGAGATGTTCAATCCCCCGTGCCTATTTCCGGCATTGCATCCCGGGGAATCAGCCCGCCGCGGTACTGAATAACGGTGCTGGCGATGCGGTGGCCCAGGGTGGCGCAGTCTGCTGGCGTGCAGCCGCCCTGCAAGCGGGCGGCCAGGTAGCCTGCACTGAAGGAATCGCCGGCGGCGGTGGTGTCGACCACAAGGTGTGGCTCTACGGCGATGGCGGCAATGCTCTGGCGGCCGGCGCTGGTTTCTACCAGGCAAGGCTCGTGGCCGCGCTTGAGGACGACTTCGCCGATGGCCAGGTCACGACAGCGGGCAAAGACCTGCTCGACATTGCTGTCGCCCCAGAGCATGCATTCGTCTTCGTAAGTGAGCAGGGCGATATCGGTAATCCGCAGCACCTGCTCATACCAGTGACGCGCCTGGGCGGCATCGCGCCACAGGCGCGGGCGGTAATTGTTGTCAAAGCAGACCCGGGCTCCATGGGCTCTGGCACGAACAAGCCACGCCAGCAGCTTGTGGCGGCTGGCATCCGGCAGTATCGCCAGGGAGATACCCGACAGGTAGAGGTAGTCAAAGCTGAGCAGGGACTCCAGCTGGGGGTCGAAAGCGTCGCCCTCCAGCAGCTGCCGCGCAGCGGATTCGCCCCGCCAGTAGGTGAAAGAGCGCTCACCGTTGGCGTCGACATCAATGTTATAGAGCCCGGGCAGCTTGCCGGGCAGGCGGCGTACATAGTCACAGCCGATGCCTTCCGCCTGCCACTGCTGCAGCATGGCCTGGCTGAAGCGATCGCTATCTCCCAGGGCTGTCACGTACTGCACCCTGTGGCCGTGTTCCCGGATCAGGCGCGCCAGATAGACGGCGGTATTCAGGGTGTCACCGGCAAAGCCCTGCACCATGGTGCCGTTGGCGTGCTGCTGAATCTCGATCATGCATTCGCCAATCAGGGCGATGCTGGCTTTCTTGTCCGTGGCTGCTGTCATGCTTCAGTCTCCGGGCGGGTGGCGAAGGCGCCGTTCCAGCGGTAGAGCTGGCCATTGAATTCCACGCTGTGGGGGCCTTCAACGTCGCTGCTGTTGCTCAGCATCACGACGAGGTTCTGGCCGGATCGGCGCTTAAGGCGCACCACCGAGGCTGCCTGGTTGTGACCGATGACCTCGACACGCTCGATATCGCCGCGGGCGTTTTCGGAGATTTCCATCGACTCGTCAAAATGGCCATGGGTTTCCAGTACCGTGGCAAACAGCTGATCCCGGCCACGGCTGCGGATGACAAGAGCCGGCTCGCTGCGCAGGTTGAATTGCGGGTCATTGGCGCCGATGCGGCAGAAAATGACGTCGCCACCGGCAGGCAGGGCGGTGCTGATGCTGTAGTAGCTGTGTCCCATCAGCCAGCTGACCTGCGCCGACTGTGTCTCGCCGCTGATGTGGCCGCGGCCCAGTTCCCACAGGTGCTGATAGCCATGGGCCGCGCCCAGCGCAGACAGCTGCGGACTGGCGCTGATGTCAAAATCCGTATGGATGATCTGCCCCTGGTAGTGCAGCGCATAGTCATACTGGTGCTCGGCGGTGCTGGTCAGGCGGTAGAGGTCGAGCAGTACCGGCGCCGAAAGACCCTCCAGCTGCAGCATCAATACGCTGCGCTGCATGTCCACACCCTCGTAGTAACCCTGGGCCCGGGCGCTGATGCCTTGGCCGGCGGGGTGGTCCGTGACGCAAAAATGCAGCTCGCCCCAGCGCTGCTCGGCGGTGGCGGTATCGCCGCGGTTCTGGCTCTGCTCATCCACCACCACGGTGTTGTGGGCGATGGTCTGTTTGCAGTAGCTCTTGTTTTCCGGGATGTAGCGGCCGCCAAACTTGGGCTCGATATTGACCCAGCGGCCGAAGCCATAGTCGTTCAGCACTTCCTGGGAACGGTTAAACCAGCTCAGGTGCAGGCCATCGAAGTGGCCGTGGTCAAGGGCGGCGTGCAGCTTGTGGTCGCTACCGTGCTGACCGAACCAGAGCAGCGCCATGTGCAGGTCATCGGTCTTGTCCTGATGCCGCAGTATCCCCAGGCCACCGCGCTCGCCTTCGGCGCCGTCGTTGAGAACAAAGCTGCCCCAGTTCAGTGGCATGGGGGCCTGGTCGCGGGCGGCGCGGGCGAGCTGCAGGCCCGCCGCACCAACCCAGACCTGCTGCTGATGCTGTGCCATGGCGACGAGCATGGGGTCGGCGCCGTAGCGCTGGTAACACAGGCTGGTGGCGATGATCAGCCCTTCGTCGCTGATGCCCATGGTCTTGGATGAGTCATTCAGCGCCGGCAGGGTACCGTCCGGGAAGGCGGTCGACATCAGGGCAAGGGAGGTGCGCTTGATGATCTGCTGCTTGACGTCATAGATCCGAACCTGGGGCTGGCGGCGTTCGATCGCCTCGGCGAACAGCAGCAGTGGGCGCAGCGCGAAACGGTGGTAGTAGGGGCCTTCCATGTAATAGCCATCGGGCGAAAACAGCTGTTCGAGCTGGGCCAGAAAACCGCCGCTGACGCTGTCGCCCTTGAGGCCATAGAGCGCCTTGTCGACGATGCCCTGGTCATTGATGGCATAGCCGCAGATACCCACGGCTGCGACTGCCCAGAGGCCGTGGTTGTGCACGATATCGAAATCGTGGGCGTAGGTTTCGGTAAACAGCTGCACCATTTCGCGGAACAGATTGTTCTCGATATGCAGGCGCTGCTCGGTATTCAGGCAGGCATGGACACAGCTGTAGGCATCGGAGGCGTAGAGCAACCACATGTTTTCGTTCAGTGTCTGGTGGAACAGGCGCCCCGGCGGGTTGGTATCCTTGCTGGTGTTGAGCCTGAGCTGCGGATAGACATCGGCATAGCGCTGCAGCATGTCGATCACGTAGTCGCGATAACGCGGCTCCTGGGTAATCAGCCAGAGCTTGCCGGCCAGGTGCAGGTGGATGTAGTTCTGCTTGTGGCGGTTGTGCTCATAGCCACCGGCTTCGCCGTGGCCTGGTACTTCAGGCGGGAGTTGCAGGTAGAGCTCCAGTGCCCTGATGTCACGCTTGATGGCGCGTCCCAGCAGGTCGTCCCGGGTCTCGGCGGCGTGCAGGTGCCGGCGCAGCTGGGCTGCTTCCTCGACGCTCATGAGCAATGGCTGATAGGTGTCCACGTATTACTCCTTATTTGTGACCACGGCGAAGTAACCCTGCCAGTGGTACTCAGTATTATTAAAGAACAGACGGTGCTCCGTGGTGGGGCATACGTCCGCCCTGTTGCTGATCATGAGCGTCATGAGAAAGGGCGCGCCTGCAGCCTCGCCGCGAATGGCCACGACCGAGCCCTGGTCGTTGTGGCCCAGAATGTCGATATGCTGCATGGCGCCCCGGGCGCCCTCGCAGTGCTCGCTGGCTTCATCAAACTGGCCGTGGGTCTCGAACAGCGAGGCAAACAGATGATCCCGGCCGTGCTGGCGCAGCAGCAGGCAGTCCTGGCGGCGCAGGTTAAAGGATGGATCATTGGCGCCGGTCTGGGCCAGGATCAGCTCGGCACCCTCGGCCGCGGCGAGCCAGGTGTGGAAGCAGTTGTCCTGCAGCCAGGTCAGGCTCAGGCACTGCGGCGTTGGGCCCCTGGCCAGGTCGAACAGGTGCTGATAGCCGTTGTCTGTGCCCAGTACGCGGCGCTCCGTCGGCTGCAAGTCGACGTTGCTGTGGGTGATCTGGCCCTGGTAGTGCACCGGGTAATCGTACTGGTGTGTCTGCTCCGAACTCAGGCGAAAGAGGTCGATCAGCAACGGGCTGGACAGCGCGTCCAGCTCGAGCAGCAGCACCGTGCGCTGCATGCCGACGCCGGCGTAATGCTGGTTGGCAAAGGCGCTCATGGCCTGTACCGGCCCGGTGCCGGAGAAAAAATGTCTTTCGCCGTGGTGGCTGTCGGCCAGGGCGACGTCGAATGCGTTCTGGCATCCCTGGTCGACCACCACGGTATTGTGGGCCACAGTCTGGCGCGCCCAGGATTTGTTCTCATCCAGGTAGCGGCCGCCGAACTTGGTTTCCACATTGACCCAGCGGCCAAAGCCGTATTCGCGCAGCACCTCCTGGTCGCGGCTGAACAGGGTCAGCCCCAGGGTATCGAAATGGCCGTGCCCCATACCGTGCTGACCGTAGTTCATCACCGCCTGGGTGATATCACCATGTTGGCGCTGGCGCAGAAAACCCTGGGCGCCGCGGTCCCCCTGCATGCCTTCGTTCAGCTCGACGCTGGGCCAGTACGGCCGTTGCTCCTGTTCAGATGGGGCCGCATCGACCGCCTGGGCCAGCTCGAAGGCGCAGGGGTAAAGCCAGACCTGACCCTGCTGGCGGGCCGTGCCCACCAGGGCATCGCAGTGGCCGTAGCGGGCATGGTGCACGGCGACGGCAATGACCACGCCTTCATCCTTTATATCCATGCTGAGGGAGGCATCGTTGAGCGCGGGAAAGCGGCCATTGGGGTAGCTGGTCATCAGCAGGGCCCTGATGGTCTTGCCGATGGCCTGGTCGTGGAAGCCATAAATGTCCAGCTCAGGGCGGTGCAGGTGCAGCGCCTCCGCAAACAGGCACAGGGGGCGAATCGCGAACCTGTGATAGTAGGGGCCTTCAATATAGTAGCCGGAAGGTGCGAACAGTCGCTTGATCTGTGCCAGGTAGCCGCCGCTGATACTGTCGCCCTCAAGCCCAAAAATGGCCTGATCCAGCACCCTGTCCTCGCCCAGTACCAGGGCGCAGATACCCACGGCGGCGACCGCCCAGAGCCCGTGGTTGTGGATGCGATCGAAGTCGTGGCGGTAGGTGACGGTGAACATCTCGATCATCGGATGGAAGATGTTGTTTTCGATCGCCTGCCGTTGGGTCTCGGGGAGGGTTTCGCGCACATGGCTGTAACCCAGTACGGCGTAAAGCAGCCACATGTGTTCGTTAAGAATCTGGTGAAACAGGCGCCCGGGCGGGTTGGTGTTTTTTTGCTGCTGGTAGGGCATGGCCGGGTAGCGCTCGGCGTAGAGCCCGAGGATCTCGGTGGCCAGGCGGGCATAGTCGCGGTTGCCGGTCATCTGGTAGAGGCGCCCGGCCGCTTCAATGGTGTGTGCGTTGTCCCTGTGGCGGTTGTGGGCGTAGCTGCCCGCTTCGCCATGCCCTGGCACATCCAGCTTTGCTTTGAGTGCAGGGTCTACGCGGGCCTGAAGCTGCGCCAGGCTGGTGGCAAAGAACCCATCGGCGGGCAGGTCCCCGGCAGTGATGAGGGCGCGTAGCGGGGCGATTTGAGTCCCGCTGAACAGCGGGTAGGAGTCGATTTCAGGCATGGGGCGCTCTTTCTTATAAGTATGTTTCGCTTATTTGTATTACAAAATTACTTGACGGTCAACTCCGGCACTCATTTCAGAAGGGTGGCATCTGGCGACAACATGCTTATTATTGCCTATATATTATTGTTATTTATGGGTTTTATGTTCTTTTTCAGCCTTGCGTTTGTGTGTCCAGGTCTGTGCTGATAGTGATTCAGGCAGACTATATTGTATTACAAGTTATTTTTGGGATACTATTTTGGCAATGTCTGTCAGGCGGCGGCGCTCCGGCTGCCCCATAATTGAAAGAGGATAAAATGAACGCATTTTTTCTGGATTCAGAGCACCCCTGGGAGGACCTGGGCGCCGGCATCAAGCGCAAGATTGTGGGCTACACCGATGAGCTGATGGCCGTACACGTATGCTTTGCCAAGGGAGCCGTGGGCGCGATTCATTCCCATGAGGAGCACGACCAGGTCGCCTTTGTGGTTGCCGGCAGCTTTGAAGTCAATGTGGATGGCGAAGTCCGTGTCCTGAGGGCAGGCGATGCCTATACGGCAGCGAAAAATCTGTCCCACGGTGCCCTGTCACTGGAGGATGGCAGTGTTCTGCTGGACGTGTTTTCGCCCCAGCGCAGGGAGTTTCTGTAGCCTAGGGCGAAGTTCTGCACAGCGTTCCATGCGTGATCGCGGGTGTCAAAAAGCCCGCAAGCCCGGTAGAGGCTTAATAAAAATTATTACAGTGAGACCCGGTGATGGATTTAAATATACTTATAATTATTATCTATTTCGTTTTTCTGATCGCGATTGGCTGGGTGTTCAGAAGCCTTACCAAATCCACCAGTGACTATTTTCGCGGTGGCGGCCAGATGCTGTGGTGGATGGTGGGTGCGTCCGCATTCATGACCCAGTTCTCGGCCTGGACCTTTACCGGTGCCGCCGGCAAGGCCTACAACGATGGTCTGGCTGTGGCCCTGATTTTTGTGGCCAATGCCTTTGGCTATCTTATGAACTATCTGTATTTCGCGCCTAAAATGAGGCAGTTACGCGTCGTTACCGTGATCGATGCGGTGCGGCTTCGCTTTGGCAGCAAGAATGAGCAGGTGTTCGCCTGGCTCAACATTCCGACGACGATTGTCCAGGCCGGAATCTGGCTGAACGCCCTGGCAATCATCACCACGGCGGTGCTGGATGTGGATATGACCACCACCATTGTCGTTACCGGCCTGGTCGTGCTGGTCATGTCCGTGACCGGTGGCGCCTGGGCGGTCATTGCCTCTGACTTTATGCAGATGGTGGTCATCATGGCGGTGACGCTGATCTGTGCCGTTATGGGTATCGTCGAAGCCGGCGGCATAGCCCCCGTGATTGAACGCTTCCCGCGGGACTTTGTTGCCGGATCCGATCTTAACTATTTCAGCGTTTTCGCGATCTGGGCCGTTTTTATCTTTATAAAACAGTTCGCTATCAACAATAACATGCTCTATGCCTACCGTTACCTGGCGGCCAAGGACTCCAGCAATGCCCGCAAGGGAGCGCTGCTGGCCTGCGTACTGATGATTATCGGGCCTTTTATCTGGTTTATTCCGTCCTGGTTCCTGGCCGGTACGGGCGTGGACATGAACCAGCTTCACCCGGAGATGGGCAGCAAGGCGGCGGACGCCGTGTATCTGGTGTTTGTTGAACTCTATATGCCGGCGGGCATGGTCGGGCTTTTGCTGGCGGCCATGTTTGCCGCAACCATGAGCTCGATGGATTCCGGCCTGAACCGCAATGCCGGTATTCTGGTCAAGAATTTCTATGAGCCATTGCTGCGCCCCAGGGCGACAGAGAAAGAGCTGTTGCTGGTGTCAAAGATCACCTCGGCCATTTTCGGCGGCATGATCATACTGGTGGCACTCTTTATCAACTCCCTCAAGGGGCTGAGCCTGTTTGATGCCATGATGTATGTCGGCGCCCTGCTGAGCTTTCCGATGATCATCCCGGGCCTGTTCGGCTTCTTTATCAAGAAAACGCCCGACTGGGCAGGCTGGGGCACCCTGGTCGTCGGGGGCCTGGTGTCCTACTTTGTCGGCTTCGTGTTGCAGGCACAGCATGTTGAGCAGTTTTTCGGGCTGGATGTGGCCTTTACCAGTCGGGAGTGGAGCGACCTTTCAATCGCCATTAGCCTGATGGCGCACCTGGTGATTACCGGTGGCTTCTTCTGTCTGTCGGTCTTTTTCTACCGGGGACTGGCAGCGGGTCGTCAGCAGGATGTGGACAAGTTCTTCCATAACCTCGATACGCCCCTGGTCAATGAGTCGACTGAACAGCAGCAACTGGATAACCGGCAAAGAGTGCTGCTGGGCCGCATGATTTCGGTGCTGGGTGTCTTCATCATGGCGCTGGTGGCGATACCGAATCCGTTCTGGGGGCGCATGGTGTTTCTTGCCTGTGGCTTTATCGTCTTTGCGGTCGGCCTGCTGCTGTTCAACGCTGTGGATAAAAGTTATGAACAGGACGCTCTGCCCAAGGGGGCCACTAACGTCTAACTGCGGTATTGATTAACCGTTGAAACCGAACCGGAACCGATGCCTTATCTGTTCCGGTTTTTTTGTTGTTCACCTGCAAAGATCATGAACAAGGAGGCGCAGGCTTGGCCTGGAGCGCGCAGTGCTGGTGCAGCCCAATGCCTACCGGGCGGACAATAGCTGCTTGCTGCAGGCGCTGGAGCCGCTTGGAGGTCAGGCCAGGGGCGTTGCCGTGCTGGGACCTGGGGTGTCTGATGCCGTGCCGGCAACAGGAAGCCCCGCAGAATGCGGGGCTAAGGACTGCGGGCTTGCGCAGGATGCTGTGCAGTCGCAGGTCAGGTGCCGGTATGGCTGGAAACCTGCTTGCCAGTCAGGTTAATAATTCCACAGGGTGCCGTCTTCGAGCCGTGCGACCGGATGGAAGCCGCGCTTGTAGCTGTAACGCCTGGCCTCGCTTTCATCGAAATCCACCCCCAGGCCCGGCTGATCGCTGACATGAAAGAGCCCGTTTTCGACCCGGTGTTCGGACGGGAAGAGGGCGTCACATTCCGGGGTGTCCAGCACCAGATATTCCTGAATACCAAAGTTGGGTGCCCAGGCATTGAGGTGGGCCTGGGCGGCCATGGAGATGGGTGAGTGGCTGGGCGCGCCGTGAAAGCCCGTGCGTACTTCGTGCAGTGCTGCCAGATCGACAATGCGTTTGAGGTGGGTAATACCGCCACCGTAAGTCGCCGAAATGCGGATGAAGTCGATCAGGCGCTCTTCGATCAGTTGCTTGCAGTCCCAGAGGGAATTGAATACCTCGCCTATGGCGATGGGAACGGTGGTGTGCTGGCGAATGAGGCGCAGCGCTGCGGGGTCTTCGGCCGGTGTCGGGTCTTCGAGCCAGAACAGCCGGTACGGCTCCAGTTCCTTGCCCAGCTGTGCCGCTTCCCGGGGCAGCAGGCGGTGGTGCACATCGTGCAGCAGTTTGAGCTCGTCACCGAACTGGCCGCGAATTCGGTCCAGCGCCCTGGGGATAAAGCGCAGGTACTTGTCGGTATCCCAGATTTCTTCGTGGGGCGCATCACCCTGAAAATCCGTGATGTAGTTGTGCGCCTTGCCTTTCTGGGCCGAAACACCGTAGCTGGCGCTGGGCATGCCGGGAATGCCACACTGTACCCGCACGGCCTTGTAGCCCTGCTCCTGGTAGCCGGCGATGGAGTCCAGCAGTTCTTCAAGATCAGTCCCCTGGGCATGGGCGTAGACCAGGGCCCCTTCGCGGCTTTTGCCGCCAAAAAGCTGGTACAGCGGCATGTCGGCGAGCTTTGCCTTGATATCCCAGAGTGCCATATCGATGGCGCCGTAGGCCGCCATGGCGATCGGGCCGCCCCGGAAGTAGGCGCCGCGGTAGAAGTACTGCCAGATATCTTCGCTGTTGCGCGGGTCGCGGCCGATCAGGCAGGGAATCAGGTAGTCCTGCAGGTAGGCCGCCGGCAGGGTTTCCCGGTTGTTGAGGGTGGCATCGCCGAGACCGTATATCCCCTGGTCGGTCATGATTTTCAGGGTGACGTAGTTCTTGCCGGGGCCGCCGACAAAGACTTCTGCAGCGGTTATTTTCATGGGCTGTTTCCTTGGTTGTTTATACAGGCCGTTGTCTAACAAGATCCAGAACGCAGGACGCGCCCGGGGGGCCTAGCTGAACAGCATGCCGCCGTTGATATCGACGCAGTTGCCGGTCATGAAGCCGGATTCATCGCTGGCGAGGAAGGCGGTGAGGCTGGCGGCTTCCCCGGGGCGGCCTTCGCGCTTGACCAGGCTGCTTGCCGAAACCTTGCTGCGGACCTCGTCCTGGGTGAAGGTGTCGTGGAAGGTGGTGTCGAACATGCCGGCGCAGATGGCGTTAACCCGGATGCGCGGCCCCAGCTCCTTTGCCAGGCCGCGGGTAAAAGACATGACCGCGCCCTTGGCGGTGGCATAGGCAATGGCACCGGGACCGCCGCCATCACGGGCTGCCTGGGAGGAATAAGTTACGATAGTGCTGCCCTCGGGCATGTGGGGAATCACGGCCTGGGTGCAGAGAAACATGGACGTCATGTTGAGATTCATGACCTGGTTCCAGAAGCCCAGATCCATTTGCGCCATGGTTTTGCGTGCCACCAGGCCACCCGTCACGAAGACCAGTACGTCGATCGCATCGCCAAAGGCTTCCCGGGAGCTGGCAACCAGCCTGGCTACGCCGGATTCCTGCGTCAGGTCGGCCTTGACGGCGATGGCGGTGCCACCGGCGGCATGAATTTCCCGCAGGGTCTCTTCAGCGCCCTGGTCGCTGCCATGGTAACCGATCACGACCTTTGCACCTTCGGCGGCGAGGCGCAGGCTGCAGGCCTTGCCCAGATCCCGTGCGCCACCGGCGACGATGGCTACCTTGTTTTTAAGGTTCATATTTTTGCTCCGTGTGTGGTAACTGCGCCCCGGCGCCAGGCCGGGACTGCTTGTGTATTGCGCGGCAAAAGCGCCCCGGGGCCTTGCGGCACCCGGGCGGGCTTCTGCTGTTCAGGTGGCTGCAGGAATTAGCGGTACTGCCGGTTGTAACCCGACTGCAGCGCCGCCTGGACCTTTTCGAAGCCCAGGTCGTTGATCCGCTGCATGTAGCTGTCCCAGTCGGCGTCGACGTCCCTCGATCCCAGGATCCAGGCCTGCTGGGTTTCCAGCATGTAGGTGAGGATATTGGGCCAGTGTTTGTCGTAGACCTTGCGTTCCTCAACGGTCATGGCGATGCCGCTGAACTGCGGAATGATGTAATTCTCCTTTTCATACAGGTCGATCCCGGCCAGGGCTATGTCGTTGGTCCACTGGCGCTCGTAGGCATAGTCCATGTGAAAGCCAACGGGAATTTGCGCGCCAATTTCCCACATCTGGGCGTTGACGGGCTTGTCGGAGCCAAGCACTTCAGGCGTGTAGGTTGCCTTGCCGTCGACCAGGTTCCAGTGTTCGCCCTCGACACCGAAATTGAACAGCTTGCGCCCGGTATCGGTGAAGACGAAGTCGAAATACTTGATGGTCTCGACCGGGTGTTCGTTGGCATGGGAGATGGCCCAGCCATCGGGCTTGACCTCGATGCGGCCGTTCTCCTCCATGCGCACGCCCGTAGGGCTGGCGGGCGGCGCGAAGGGCACCAGGTTGATGCCCGGCACCTTGTCAGCGAGGGACTCGTTGTAACCCGAGGTGCTGGCAAACCAGTCGTGGGTCATGCCCCCCAGGTCATTGCCCAGCAGGAATTCGCGGGAACGCGCGCCCCGGGTAAAGACCTCCTGGTCAATCAGGCCTTCCTTGTACCACTGCGCCAGGTTGCGCATCGCCACGCGGTATTCGGGGTCGGCGTAGCCAAAGCGCACGGTATCATCCTTGATGTAGAACTCGTGGTAGGCATCGGACCCGGTGGAGCGGGCATCCCACAGGGTGACCAGGCGGATCAGTTCCGGCCACTGGCGGGCGAAGTAGGGCACTTCATCCATCTTGCCATTGCCGTTGGGGTCCTGGTTGCGAAAGGCCGTCAGCACTGCATGCAGTTCGTCGACATTCTGCGGCTGTTGCAGGCCCAGCTTGTCGAGCCAGTCCTGGCGAATAAAATAGCCGCGTGCCGCCTTCCCGTCCGGAATGTAGGGGATGTAGTAGATATTGCCATCGGGCGCCGTAATGGCCTTCTTGATGGCGGGATTATCCGCCAGCATCTGCTTCAGGTGCGGCGCATGTTCGTCGATAAGGTCATTCAGCGGCAGGAAGGCGCCCTCCATGCCGTACTTGAAAAAGTTGTCCTTCAGCGCATCACCCCCGACGACATCGGGCAGGTCACCGGTCACCATCATCAGGTTGAACATCTCCTGGCTGTTGGTGCCGACGCGGGAGGCGACCCCCTTGAGGGTGATGCCGGTCAGTTCCGCCGCCTTGCGGGCCACGGGCCAGTTTTCATCCCAGGCGTACTTGTCGCGAAAGTGCATGTGGATGGTCATTTCCAGCGGCTTCTCGCTGATGCGATAGTCTTCAGTTGCCGCAGCGGCGGTGGCGGGCAGGGATGCACTGACAATTCCTGCAACAAGCATGGGTAACAGACGCTTGATCATTGTTATTCTCCGATTATTACTGTTTTTGTTCGGGTGTATGTGCGTGTAGCGACGCTGAATTTATTGTTTAAAAACGGCATCAGGAAACAGTGAGTATTACTCCTTGACGCCTCCCATCATGATGCCCTTGTTAAAGTGCTTCTGCAGGTAAGGATAAACAGCCAGTACCGGGATAATCGATGCAACGATAATGGCGGCAACGATGGTCTCGAAAGAATAATCACTGTTGATCAGCGAGCTGGCGAACTGGTCATCCATATTAAGCTCGATGATTATTTTCTTCAGGTATACCTGCAAGGGGATCTTGTCTTCGTCGCGCAATAACACCATGGCCCAGAAATAACCGTTCCAGCGAGCAACGATACAGAACAGCGCAATGGTCACCAGGGCCGGCTTGGACAGCGGGATATAGACCTTCCATAGAAGGGTGAATTCGTTGGCGCCATCCATCTTGGCGGCTTCTTCGAAGGATTCCGGTATGGATTCGAAGAAATTGCGCAACAGGATGATATTGAACGCGGTGCAGGCAAACGCAATCAGTATGCCGATGCGCGAGTCCAGCAACCCAAGGTCCCTGATGTTCAGGAAGAAGGGGATCATGCCGGCGTGGAACCACATGGTAAAGGCGACAAAGAAATTCAGGTAGCGGCGGCCGATCAAGCGCTTGCGCGACAGGGCATAGGCGCCTGGAATAATGATTGCCAGGCTGACGAGGGTGCCGAATATCGTATAGAACAGGGTGTTGGCATAGGAAGTCCAGAACACCGGATCGCTGAGCACCCGGTCATAGGCGGCAAAGGTAATATCCTTGGGCAGCAGCAGAACATCACCGGATGTGACTGCCAGGCCGGAGCTGATGGACGATGCCGCTATATAGATAAACGGATAGAGCGTACTCAGCACAAAGAGTGTGAGCAGGGTCGCGTTGACAACGCCGAATACCTTGTCGCCGCGTGAATAAAGATTAAAACCTGACATAGTAATTCTCCACCCTTACCACAACGAAGACGATGAAAGTTTTCGGCTTATCCGGTTGGCTGAATACACCAGGATAAAGGCGATAACGGCGTTAAAGAGACCGGCGGCGGTGGCAATATCGTACTGGCTGCCCTGCAGGCCGACCCGGTAAATAAAGGTGCTGATCACGTCCGAGGTCTCGAAGGTCGCCGGCTGGTACAGCAGGATGATGTACTCGAAACCCACTTCGACCAGATTACCGATGCGGATAATCAGCATGATAATGATGGTGGGCAGGATACTGGGCAGTGTAATGCGCCAGATTTGCTGCCAGCGGCTGGCGCCATCGACCCGGGCCGATTCGTAGAGCGACGGATTGACGCCGGCAATGGCCGCGAGGTAAACGATGGACTCGAAGCCGGCTTCCTTCCACATGGTCGAACCAATGAAAATGGGTCTGAAATATTCCGGGTTGGTCAGGAAGTAGGTTTTTTCGAAGCCGAAGTATTCGAGCACCAGGTTAACAATACCGGTGGTCGGTGACAGAAAGCTCACCACCATGCCGGCAACGATAACGACGGAAATAAAGTGCGGCAGGTAGGCGATGGTCTGGGCTGTTTTCTTGAACACGGCATGGTGCAGTTCATTAAACATGAGCGCCAGTATGATCGGCATCGGAAAAGCGAAAAGCAGACTGTAGAGACTGATCAGAAAGGTATTGCCAATGGAGCGCAGGAACAGCTCGTCATTGAACAGGGTCTGGAAGTGCTCGAATCCCACCCAGGTACTGCCATAAATTCCCTTGAACAGGCTGAAGTCCTTGAATGCAATCTGTAGCCCCGCCATGGGGGTATACAGGAACACGATAAACCAGATAACCATTGGCGCCAGCAGCAGGTAGAGCTGCCAGTCGGTGCGAAGGGTCTGGCCCAGCGCCGATATTTTATTATTGGATGATGACATAGCACCCTCGTTTGAATCAGGCTTCATGGTGAAGGTATGAGTGCGGCTCGCGCTCAGTAGATCGACAGCTCGGAGGCGCGATCGAAGATGTGCAGGTGATCCAGGTTGGCGTAGACACGGCTTGCCGCGGCGATACCGGACATGTCGGCACTGCGGCCATGGCTGGTGGTTTTGGCAACCGCGCTTTGGCCGGCGATCTGCAGGTGCAGCAGTGCTTCAGCGCCCAGCGGCTCCACCAGATCGACGCTGCAGTTCAGCGCGGCAGAGCCCGGGTGAGCGTCGGCATCCACGTCCAGGTCCTCGGGCCTGAAGCCCAGCAAGACCTGCTGTCCTGACTGCGCCTCAAAGCCCTGGCGGGGCGGGACCGGCACCGGCTCGCCACAGCCGGCATCAACGGAGTAGGTGCCATCGGCGTGGCAGATAACCGTGCCCTCAAGCAGGTTCATTGGCGGGCTGCCGATAAAGCTGGCGACAAAGGTATTGGCCGGATTGAGGTACACGTCCATCGGGCTACCGATCTGTTCGATGTTGCCATCACGCATGATGACGATGCGATCGGCCAGGGTCATGGCCTCCACCTGGTCATGGGTGACGTATACGGTGGTGACCTGCAGGCGCTTGTGCAGCCGCTTGATCTCGGCCCGCATCTGGGTGCGCAGCTTTGCATCCAGGTTCGAGAGTGGCTCGTCAAACAGGAAGACCTCCGGATGACGCACGATGGCACGACCCATGGCAACGCGCTGGCGCTGGCCACCGGAGAGGTCTGAGGGTTTGCGATCCAGGTACTTGTCGAGTCCCAGGATGCCGGAGGCCTCTGTCACCGCCTGGCCGATTTGTTCCCTGGATGCCTTGCGCAGTTTCAGGCCAAAGGAAATGTTGTCGGCGACGCTGAGGTGGGGATACAGGGCGTAATTCTGAAACACCATGGCGACGTCGCGGTCTTTTGGTGCCACCCGGTTGACGACGCGATCACCAATGCTGACGGTGCCCTCGGAAATTTCCTCCAGGCCCGCGATCATGCGCAGGGTGGTTGATTTTCCGCAGCCGGAGGGACCCACGAGAACGACAAACTCGTGATCACTGATCTCAAGGTCGATTCCCTTGACGACTTCGATATTTCCGTACCTTTTGTACACCTTTTTCAGGGAGACTTTTGATAACGACAGGGCGGTGTTTATTGAGTTCATGGGCGTTATGTCCAATTGTTTTTTTAATTGTGTCGGGGGCTGGCGGCCCTGGATCAGGCAACGCGGGTTTCAGGTTTTACCCTGGCGGCTGCACTTGAATAAGGTTGGCTGATGCGCAACCTGCCTGGGTGACGGCGTCGGCTGCAGGCAACACCGTTTCTGGCGGCAACTGCCGTGTCTGGGTGATTGCTTCGAAGTGGGATAACCGCGCGGGTGGAAGTTGCCCGGGTGGCGGAGCGCGGATGCGGTGTGGTCTGGGTGCTGTAGTGCATGGTGCCCTCGCAGTAAGTCTTATTGTTAGCGTCGAGTCAGCAGCTTTATTGTCATACAATATCACCGAGAATATGGATTGTAAAGCCAGCTGGTAATGTCAATTGTATTAGACTAAATTGTTGTTTTTAAAAAATAAATTACTGTTCTTTTGAACGGGCAAGTTTCAAATTCAAAATTATATAGTAAGACAATATGTTTTCGTGGCCGCCTGGCGAAGGCGGCGCCGGCGCTCAGACGGTCGTTGCGAAGAGATTTCAGCAGGGGAGAACGGGACCTGCCTCAGGGGCGCCGGGTCGGCGTTTGCACAGAGGGTATTGCCGCGCCAGTGGCCAGGCTGCTGGCGTTGCGACGCAGGCGTCGGCTCAACGGCAGCGCTTTGAGCAGCTCTTCCGCCGGGATCATGGCGAATGCCCAGAAAATGGATGCCTCGAAGCCGATCACCAGGATGGCGCAGGCCGGAATGCTGATGAGCCACTGCGTCACGAAATGAATCCTGAGTACCTGCAGGCTTTCACCGATGGAGCGCAGGATGTGGCCGCACAGGGTGTTGTAGGTCCGCACGATGGGCAGAAATATATACAGGGGGGCAATGCTTGCCAGGGCTGTCAGGGTCGCAGGTTCAATAGCCGGATAGATCAGCTGCATTGACTGGCTCAACAGGTAGAAAGCCAGGGCAATAAACAGCGATGCCAGCAGGGCGGCCCGGGTGCACTCCCGGATGAAATAACCCAGCTGGCCGGTGTCCCCGCTGCCAAGCGCCTGGCTGATGGTGATGGCTGCCGCCTGGGCCCAGGCGGTAATGAACTGGGTGCCGATGCGAATCCAGGGAAATACCAGGGTAATGGCAACGTAATCGTAAATGCTCAGCTGGGCGTAGATGAGCTGGTAGATGGTCATGCCCACGGACAGGATGATAAAGTTCGCCGCGATGGGGGCGATCTCCTGCAGGTGGCGCATGACGTGGGGCATGATGCGGCGGGCGCCGGGGGCGTTGCGGCCCAGGTTGCCGCTTTGGTACAGCATATGGGCGAGAAACAGCAGTCTGAAACCGATGGCCACAAGGCTGCCCCAGGCGGCTCCCTGCAGGCCCAGCGCGGGGATGACTCCCAGGCCGTTAATCAGGCCGTAGCTGATGATGACATTGACGGGAAGCTCCAGCACAAAACCCTTGAGGGGGATTCGAGTATTGCCCCGGGCATTGAAAAATGCGCTCAGTACCTGGGTTATGCTGGCCGCGATCAGGATGTACTTGATGGTCGCGAGGTAAGCGTGGGCCTGCAGCTGCAAATCGGGGTTGTCCGACACCAGGGCAACCAGTTGCTGGCCAAAGACGCTAATGGTGCACCAGAAGAGCAACGCGGCGGCGAGGTTGATGCCAAGGCCTGCCCAGAATGCAATGCATATGGCCGGCTGCTGCCCAGAGCCCTGTGCGCGACTAAGGATCAGCTGGGTGCCGTTGGACAGGGCGTGCTGGATACCCAGCATGAAGGCCATGATGGTCGTGGCGATGCCCATGGCGGCCAAAGCATGTTCGCCCAGTGGCGCCACGAGAAGGGTATCGATCATCAGCATGGACTGCATCAGCACGGCGTTGATCGCCAGAGGCCAGGCCAGTGAAAAGTTGTTTTTTATGTTATTGCTGAGTATGGGCACCGGCAGGTCCTGTCGCTATCTGGATGATCCGCCTGGCGCACAACCCCGGTGTTCAGCACAGAGTAGAAACGGGCGGGGGTGCGCGGACAGGCGTATTTATGGCGTTCGCTATGGCGCGCCTGTTTCGGAAAATAGCCAAAGTTGAAGCAGCCCCGATTCATCCATGGGTCCGCAGGCGTAAGGGTGTTTCGAAGTCAGAACTGCCGTATACGTTAATTTCATTTGTCCTACAATACAACAAATTTTTATAAGCGTAGAGGGTCCGCAGAATGGGCTCGGGCCGAGTATTCAGGTCGTCGAGGGAGGGGCTGGGTGACGGCAAGGATGGCTGGGTGTGCCTGTGCTTGCCGCCCGGCGGGGATTTTGAGCGCTAGGCGCTGAGGGTGGTGATGGAGCGCAGCTTGTAGCGGGTGCCGGGGTGGGTGAGGCTGGCGAAGCTGATCAGGCGGCTATTGGACCAGGTGCGGCGGTTGACCTGAATGCAGGGGGTGTTGGCATCGATATCCAGCAGCTCCTGCACCTGCTCGCTCGGCAGCACGGCCTCGACGATATGCTCGATGCTGGAAATGGGGCACATTCTGGACAGGTATTCGTTGGGGGTGTGCTGGCTGAAATCCTGTTCCAGGTAGCCCGGCACCGATGCTGCGATCACATAGCGGTTTTCCAGCTGGATCGGCAGGTCGTTTTCCAGGTGCACGATCACCGAGCGGTACACCGGCGTGCCGATGGGTATGCCCATCTGCATGGCCACCGATTCGCTGGCGGCGGTTTCACGCAGCTTGATGACCCGGCAACTGTAGTCGTGGCCACGCTGGCGTACCTCTTCGGCAATGTTCTTGATATCGGCCAGTGGCGACTCGGCCTTGGCATCGGAGACGAAGGTGCCAAGCCCAGGGTAGCGCACCAGCATGTTGTCCTGGACCAGGTCGCGGATGGCCTTGTTGACGGTCATGCGGCTGACGGCAAACTGCTGTGCCAGCTCGTTTTCGGTCGGAATCTTGCCGCCCGGGCGGTAGGTCTGCTGCTTGATCCCGTCGAGGATGAAGCTCTTGATCTGCTGGTAGCGCGGCTTGTTGCTCACCCGATATCCCCAAGGATCCTGAAACCCACGATTGTATATACTTCGATGCCTTGTCACAACGCGGCCCCGGTCTGGCCAGGGGCTGGCAAAGGCGCCGCCCTGGGCAGGAAAATGCACAAAGGAGTTTACGTTTGGTTTGATTATGTATATACATATACATACAAAAGGAATTGCTACCGCCTGAGGTCCGCCTGTGCGGGCATCAGTTTCTGGGGTTTTGCCGGGTGAGGGCGTCATCTGAGACGGGCCTGGGCGAAACTTCCTACAATAAGACAGGCAAAATTAATGAACACGAACGAGGCTCTGGACGTGACGTCCTCCAATCCGTTGTCTGTGCTCAAGCTGGTGCTATTCAGCGCGCTGGGTATTTTCTTTTTCTTTGTGCCGGTGGAGTTTGGCGGCAAGTCCACCATTCCACTCGATCACATCGTCTCCTGGATTCGTGGCAATCAGGCCGGCGGCGCGGCTATCTATGCGTTGCTGATCATTGTCGCCGGCGGGCTTTATCCCTTCGTGCGCGGCACCTGGCGCGATAGCCGTACCCAGACGGTGTTTTCCTTCCTCAAGCTCGGCGGCGTACTGGTGTCGCTGATGGCCTATTTCGAGTTCGGGCCCGCGGCCCTGTTTGAAAAGGACATGCTGCCGTTCCTGTTTAACAAGCTGGTGATCCCGGTGGGGCTGATCGTGCCCCTGGGTGCGATCTTCCTGGCCTTTCTGATCAGCTACGGCCTGCTGGAGCTGATCGGTGTGCTGTGCCAGCCGATCATGCGGCCGCTGTTCAAGACCCCGGGAAAATCCGCCATCGATGCGGTGGCATCCTTTGTCGGCAGCTACTCCATCGGCCTGCTAATTACCAACCGGGTGTACAAGTCCGGCCAGTATTCCGCCAAGGAAGCGGCCATTATCGCCACCGGCTTCTCCACGGTATCGGCCACCTTTATGGTGATCGTGGCCAAGACCCTGGGGCTGATGGATATCTGGAACCTGTTCTTCTGGTCGACGCTGCTGGTCACCTTCCTGGTGACCGCCATCACGGTGCGGATCTTCCCGTTGTCGAAAATGGATGATACCGCCGCCGCGCCTGAGTCGGAGGTGCTGCAACATTCGCGTTTGAAGCAGGCGCTGATTGAAGGGCTTGAAGCGAATCGCCAGGCGCAGCCCCTGCTGACCAATATCGGCGTCAACCTGCGCGAAGGCGTGCTGATGGCCATGAGCATCCTGCCCTCGATCATGTCCGTGGGCCTGATCGGACTGCTGCTGGCCAAGTACACGCCGCTGTTCGACTGGATGGGCTACCTGTTTTACCCGTTCACGGCGTTGGCGCAGCTGCCCGATGCCCTGCTGGTGGCCAAGGCCTCGGCCACGGGCCTGGCGGAAATGTTCCTGCCGGCGCTGCTGATGGCCGACGGCGCCATCGCGAGCAAGTTCGTCACCGGTGCTGTGGCTATTTCATCGATCCTGTTCTTCTCGGCATCGATTCCCTGCATCCTCTCGACCGAGATCCCGCTGACCATCCGCCAGATGCTGATGATCTGGTACCAGCGCGTAGCGCTGACCATCCTGCTGTCGGCCCCCTTTGCCTTCTATGCGCAGCACCTGCTGAGCTAGCAGCCTGGCGCTGGCATCCCCATGTACCCGAAAGTCCGCAGCAGCCTTAGCCGTTGCGGACTTTTTTGCTTGTGTCCCGGGCGTATCCCGACGGCTGCTGCTCCGGGGGCCGGCCAGATTGACAGGCATTGAACATGGTCTGGATTTTGGCCAGAACAGCCTCGGCCATGGAGATGAGGCCGAAGTGACGGTGCTTACTTCGAGCAAGTACGGAGTCTTTAAACTCTGCTTTTACAGGACAAGCGTCCTAACATTATCCATAGCTCATCCATCCAATCGGCCGGCCTATCACTGACGGCGCCCTCAGGTGACGACGACCGCAGAGTCGGCACAGACGCAGGAGATTGCAGCTATGGTATCCGATCTGCAGGGCAACTCACTTTCCGGCGCCACCACCGCGGCGCTGGATCTCTATGAAGGGGCCAACCGTGCCTTCAACCTCTATCGGGGGGACCCGATAGGTCTGATTGATGGCGCTATACAGGCCGCACCCGATTTTGCCATGGCTCATATTCTCAAGGCCTATCTGTATGGCGTGGCGACGGAACCTGATGCCACCCTGGAGGCCCAGGCGATTCTCGCGCGCGCCAAAACGTTGTCGCTGGACGAGCGCGAGATGTCCCATATCGGCGTGCTGGAACTTTTGTTGGCGGGCAACTGGACGGCGGCGGCGCTGGCGCTCGACAAACACAATATCAACTATCCGCTGGATCTGGTCGGGCTCCAGTGCGGGCACCTGATGGATTTCTACCGGGCCTGCGGCCGGAACCTGCGGGATCGTATCACCCGTGTACTGCCCAAGTGGTCGGCGGCGGTTCCGGGTTATTCGATTGTGCAGGGCATGTATGCGTTCGGGCTGGAAGAGTGCGGCGACTATGGCCGCGCCGAAGCGACAGGGCGCCAGGCAATCGCCCTCGAGCCGCTGGATTGCTGGGCCCACCATGCTGTCGCCCATGTGATGGAGATGCAGGGGCGGGCCGAGGACGGAGTTGGCTGGATGCGTACCCGTGAAGCCTGCTGGTCCGGTGAGGACAACTTTTTCCGCGTCCACAACTGGTGGCACCTGTCGCTCTATCATCTGGACCTGGGAAATATCGACGAGGCGCTCAGGCTCTACGATGGGCCTGTCCGTGCAGATCGCAGCCAGGTGGCACTCGATATGGTCGATGCGTCTGCGCTCTTGTGGCGACTGTCACTGCTCGGCCGTGACCTGTCGGATCGCTGGCAGGAACTGGCAGAGGTCTGGGATCAGCATGCCGATGGCAGGCTCTATCCCTTCAACGACTGGCATGCCGTTATGGCCTATCTGGGGAGCGGGCGCGACCAGGATGTCGAACGCATAGTCACCGCGTTTCGCGCAGAGCAGGGCGAGGCGCCGGAGGTTGCACGCTGGGCCCGGCATACCGGCTTGCCGCTGGTGGAAGGCTTTGTTGCCTTCTGGCGGGGGGATTACGCAACCGCCGCGGAGCGGCTCCAGGGCGCGCGCTTTATCGTCAACAGTTTTGGTGGCAGCCATGCGCAGCGGGACATTATTGACTGGACCCTGACGGAAGCGGCGGTGCGCGGCGGCATGAAGCACCTGGCCGAGGCCCTGGTCAACGAACGGCAGGCACTGAAGCCACACAGCCGTGTAAATCGCGGCTTTCTGACTCGGCTGCACCAAAGCTGGAGCCATTGAATAGGTGGACCTGCCGCAAATGGTTTACCCGTGATCGGATAACCGGCAAGGTTTGATCGTGCCTTTTTCCCGTAAGTGATGACCGGTGCCCAAGCAGGCACTGGCCTTGGTGCGTCTCAAAAATACAGATATATACATATGTTTCTGGCAGCGCGGGATGTCGATTGCCAGGGCACAGTGCAGCTTACCCAGAACGTGCCCGAAACCCGTGTCGGCGCTGGCGTTGCAGCCAACAATAACCTTAACAACGGCAACCTGAGTCAGAACTTTTCGCAAGAAAAGATTTGACCTCCCAAATTCTTGTGATATACATATGTATATACAAACTATTAACCCCAAGGTGAACGCAGTGTTCGATACCTGTGAGCGAATCTGGATCAATGCAAACCTCGCGACCTTCGATGCCGCTGTCCAGGCGAGCTACGGTGCCTTGGCTGCCCAGGCGATAGGCGTGCGTGACGGCTGTATAGCCGCCATAGCCCCCATGTCTGCCTTTGATGCGTCTGCGGTATCGGCCGAAATTATCGATGCCCGCGGTGGCTGGATGACGCCGGGCCTGGTGGATGCGCATACCCATCTGGTGTTTGCCGGCAGTCGGGCGCAGGAGTTCGAGCAGCGCCTCAAGGGCGCCAGCTACGAAGAGATCGCCCGCAATGGTGGCGGCATTATATCTACCGTGCGTGCCACCCGCAGCGCCACCGTTGCGGAGCTGGTTCGCCTGTCCGAGCCGCGCTTGCAGGCGCTGATGCGCGAGGGCGTGACCTCGGTCGAGATCAAGTCCGGTTATGGCCTGAGCCTTGAAGATGAGCTGAAAATGCTGCGGGCGGCACGCCGGCTGGGTGAGCGCAACGCGGTGCGGGTATCGACCTCGCTGCTGGCCGCCCATGCGCTGCCGCCGGAGTTTGCCGACAACGCCGATGGCTATATCGACTTGATCTGCAACGAGATTATCCCGGCCGCCGTGGCTGAAGGCCTGGTGGATGCGGTGGATGTCTTCTGCGAAAGCATCGCCTTTTCACCGGCCCAGTGCGAGCGCGTGTTCAAGGCCGCGCAGCAGCATGGTCTGGGTATCCGTGCCCATGTCGAACAGCTGTCGAATCTGCATGGGGCTGCGCTGGCCGCCCGCTACGGCGCCTGGTCCGTTGATCATCTGGAGTGGCTCGACGAAGAGGGCGTCCAGGCCATGGCCGCATCCGGCACTGTTGCCACCCTTTTGCCGGGCGCTTTTTACTTCCTGCGCGATACCCGGGTGCCGCCCATCGACCTGCTGCGTCAGCACGGCGTCGGCATGGCGGTGGCGACGGACCTGAACCCAGGCTCCTCACCGCTGGCGTCCATTCGCTTGGCGATGAACATGGCTTGCACCCTGTTCCGCCTGACACCGGAAGAAGCCCTGGCCGGCTGTACCCGTTTTGGCGCCAGGGGACTGGGGCTAGAGGGCAAGGTCGGTGAGCTCAAGGTCGGCATGCAGGCGGATATGGTGCTTTGGGATATCGATCATCCGGCAGAACTCGCCTATCAGTTTGGCGTCAATCTGGTGCGCGAACGCATCCTGGCAGGGGAGGTGCACAATGTTTGATCCTGCTTGTAGCCTGGAAAATTTCAGCGACCTCTGGAGCGGCCGCATCGATGCGGACGAGCCGGCGCAACTCGCCACGCGCCTGCACCAGGTGATTGCACCGCTGCAGGACGAAAGCCCCGCAGGCCTGGCGATTGTGGGTTTCTGTTCCGATGAAGGCGTGCGCCGCAACAAGGGACGTGTGGGTGCCTGCCAGGCGCCGGACCTGTTGCGCAAGGCTTTGGCCAACATGCCCTGGGACCCCAGGCGTGCCGCCTGGGATGCCGGCAATGTGGTGTGCCAGGCCGAGCAGCTTGAAAGCGCGCACCAGGCCCTGGCCGATCGGGTGCAGCACTGTCTGGCCGCCGGGCACTTCCCGCTGGTGCTGGGCGGCGGTCACGAAGTGGCCTACGGCAGCTGGCTGGGGCTGGCGCAGCACTGCGAATCCCGGGCGCGCGCAGGCCAGGCACTGCCGCGTATCGGCATTATCAACTTCGATGCCCACTTTGATCTGCGCCTGGACACTCATGGCTGCAGCTCCGGCACACCCTTTTACCAGATCGCGCAGCGCTGCGAGCAGCAGGGCTGGGATTTCCGCTATTGCTGCCTGGGCGTGAGTGAATTGTCGAATACATCCGCGCTGTTTCGGCGCGCGGATGAACTGAATGTCAGCTATCGCCGCGATAGCGACATGGGGCTCAACCAGCTGGATGAGGCCCGTACGCAGCTCGAACGCTTTATGGATGACTGTGACCTGCTGTACCTGACCATAGACCTGGATGTACTGCCGGCGAGTATTGCGCCTGGCGTCAGTGCACCGGCGCCCCGGGGCCTGGGTCTGGATGTTCTGGAACCCCTGATTGAGTCAGTCCGGCAAACCGGAAAACTCACACTTGCCGATGTCGCGGAATATAACCCGACTTTCGATATTGATAACTGGACCGCCCGAGTAGCCGCGCGTCTTCTCCACTGTATTGTTAAATGAGGCCTATAAAAATGACCAATACCCGTCGCGACACCAGCCGTGTCATCAAGGCACCCACCGGCAGCGAAATTACCTGCAAGAGCTGGCTGACCGAAGCCGCCATGCGCATGCTGATGAACAACCTGCACCCCGACGTGGCCGAGCGCCCGGAAGAACTGGTGGTGTACGGTGGCATCGGTCGCGCCGCCCGTAACTGGGAATGCTACGACAAGATCGTGGAAGTGCTGCAGCGCCTTGAGGATGACGAAACCCTGCTGGTCCAGTCCGGCAAGCCGGTGGGCGTGTTCAAGACCCACGCCGATGCGCCCCGCGTGCTGATCGCCAACTCTAACCTGGTACCCCATTGGGCGACCTGGGAACACTTCAACGAGCTGGATAAGAAAGGCCTGATGATGTACGGCCAGATGACCGCCGGTTCCTGGATCTACATCGGCTCCCAGGGCATAGTCCAGGGCACCTATGAGACCTTCGTCGCCATGGCCAAACAGCACTTCGGTGGCGATGCGTCCGGACGCTGGGTGCTGACCGGTGGTCTTGGCGGCATGGGTGGCGCTCAGCCGCTGGCCGCCACCATGGCCGGCTTCTCCTGCATCACCGTTGAGTGTGACGAGACCCGCATCGATTTCCGTCTGCGTACCCGCTATGTCGACAAGAAGGCCTACAGCCTGGACGAAGCGCTGCAGATGATCGACGACGCCAAGGCCAATGGCCAGGCCATTTCCATAGGCCTGCTGGGCAACTGCGCCGATGTGTTCCCGGAACTGGTTGCGCGCGGCATTACGCCGGACGTAGTCACCGACCAGACCAGCGCCCATGACCCGCTGAACGGCTACCTGCCCCAGGGCTGGACCATGGAATACGCCGCCGAAATGCGTCTGAAAGATGAAGCCGCAGTGGTGGATGCTGCCAAGGAATCCATGGCCGTGCAGGTACGGGCAATGCTGGCGCTGCAGGCGCGCGGTGCCGCCACCACCGACTACGGCAACAATATCCGTCAGATGGCGAAAGAGAAGGGCGTCGAGAATGCCTTCGACTTCCCGGGCTTTGTGCCGGCTTACATTCGTCCGCTGTTCTGCGAAGGCATAGGGCCCTTCCGCTGGGTGGCGCTGTCCGGTGATCCGGAAGATATCTACAAGACCGATCAGAAGGTGAAGGAACTGATTCCGGACGATGCCCACCTGCACAACTGGCTGGACATGGCGCGCGAGCGCATCGCCTTCCAGGGTCTGCCGGCACGTATCTGCTGGGTTGGCCTGAAGGACCGTGCCCGTCTGGCGCTGGCGTTCAATGAAATGGTACGTAACGGCGAGCTCAAGGCACCGGTCGTTATTGGCCGTGACCACCTGGACTCCGGTTCCGTGACCAGCCCCAACCGCGAAACCGAAGCCATGAAAGACGGCTCCGATGCCATCTCCGACTGGTCGCTGCTGAATGCACTGCTCAGCACGGCAGGCGGCGCCACCTGGGTCTCCCTGCACCACGGCGGCGGTGTCGGCATGGGCTTCAGCCAGCACGCTGGCATGGTCATAGTGGCTGATGGCACCGAAGCGGCGGACAAGCGTCTGGGCCGCGTGCTGCGCAATGATCCGGGTACCGGTGTCATGCGTCACGCCGACGCCGGTTACGACCTGGCCATCGACTGCGCCAAAGAGCAGGGCCTCGACCTGCCCATGCTCGAAGGCTAAGTCCCCCGCGATACAGACAGAGGCGGCGTGGCGTCGCCTCTGTCTGCTTTGCAGATCCTTTGTTGTTGGTATTGCTCTTTACGCACCGGCTGGCGCTGATACGCACATATCCGCCAGCCGTTTTTTTAACTGTCTGTTTGTTTCAAGTACTCATTCGACTGCCGCCTTCAGGCCTGTGAGGCCGCAATCGAATGGGAACCTGGCAAGCCCTGAATTCAGAGCCCCGCGCGGCCTGTCTGCTGGGCCGCTGCCGATCCCGCACCGTTTACCTCTTGAAAGTTGTTTGTGTGGAATAATCCAAGGGTTGAGGGCGGTACAAAAGTGATAGTCCAAGCGGCAAAAAGAAAACAACAAGCCATTGCCAGCATGCTGATGGCAATCTCCGATCAAAACCAGACTCAGGAACCACGGGCGTCGCAACTGGCATCCCTGTGCAGGCTGCTGTTCGAGGGTATAGACCCTGAGGCGCTGGCCAGCCGCGATGCGAGTGCGCAGCTGGCATCGGTATCGGAGTTGCTCGGCTTTATTGAATATCGTCAGGCATCAGAGGCGCTTGTACGCGTCTTTAATCCCGAGCCTGCCGCGCTTGGTACCGAGCCAGGGGGCGGTGCGACCCGGCTGAAAAGTCATTCGATCGTGGATGTTGTCCTGGAGGACAGGCCCCACCTGGTGGCTTCACTTGGTCTGGCGCTGCAATGCGCAGGCATTGCCGTGCAGCAGGTGATTCATCCGGTGGTCGCGGTGCAGCGCGATACACAGGGACGGCTGGTCTCACTGCAGGCACCCTGTGCCGGCGCGAACTGCGAAGCCATAGTGCGCTTCGAGATCGAGCACCTGAGCGAGGCTGCCAGGCGCACGGCGCTTGAGCAGCGTCTCGCTGAAGTCATCGAAGACGTGCGCATGCTGGCGTGTGATGCCGCGGCTATGGGACAGCGCCTGAGCGATGCCATCAATGCCACGGCGCAGCGGCTGTCTGGCGTACAGCCGGATAATGCTCAGCTACAGGAAACGCTGGATTACCTGCGCTGGCTCAGGGACGGTCACTTTACCCTGGTAGGCGCTGCCAGCTACAGCTTGAGCTTCATCGCGGCGGATCGATGCCAGCTGTCACTGGATGCCGCCAGCCGGCTTGGCATTCTGCGTTTCGAGCGTCACTTCCCCGTCGAGAAAAAGCAGATTGAATTGTCGGCCTACCTCTCTGGCCTGATGTGCAACGCCAACCCGCTGATGCTGACCAAATCGACCTACAGTGCCCCTGTGGTGCGTGAAGGTCACCTGGATTATGTGGGTGTGAAACAGTACGGCAGCGATGGTCAGGTGATCGGCGAACAGCGCTTCTTTGGTCTCTATGATGCGAGGGTCTATGGCACGGCCGCCAGCGAGGTGCCGCTGCTGCGTTTTCGACTCGCCCAGTTAAAGGCCGCCATCAATGCCCCGGCTGACAGTTTTCGCGCGCGCCTGCTCGAACGCATTCTGGATCAGTATCCCCGGGACGAGCTGCTGCAAAGTACGCTTGAAGATCTGCAGGAAACTCTGTGCGGCATGCTGGAGGCCCATGACCGTCCGCGGCTGCGGCTGTTCACCCGGCTGGATGCTTACGGCCGCTTCGTCAGCGCCCAGGTGCTGTTGCCACGTGACAAATTCAATAGCGGTATGCGCCGTCGCGTGCAGGACATCTTGCTGCAGGCGCTGGGTGGGCTTGATGCCGAGTATCGGGTCGGTGATCTTGATGGCCTGCTGGTGGCCATTCAGTATCGTATTCACACCCGGGATGCACGCCAGCTGCAGATCGACAGCCAGGCGCTTGAAGCCCGCCTGAGCCAGGCGCTATTGAGCTGGGATGAGCAGTTGTGTAGCGCGCTGGCCGCCGTTGCGGGAGAGGGCCGTGTCGGGCCACTGTTTGAGCGTTACGCCACGCGCTTGCCAGCGGGTTATCGTGCCGATACGGCACCGGCCTGCGCGGTGGCTGACATCCTGCGCCTTGCGGCGCTAGAGCCTGTGCCCGGTGACTCTTCGGCGAAGCCCAGGCTCGCCTGCGTGCTCAGCGGTGCTGAAACTGGCGCCGCGACCGCCTGGCAATTCAAGCTCTATGGCTGGGGCCCTGCACCGGTGTTATCCGATGTACTGCCCATTCTGGAGAATCTGGGCGTGCGCGTGCTCGAGGCCCGACCCTGCCATCTGACCGAGCGCACCGATGGCGCTGGCGGCTCTTCTGGCAATTCTGCTGCCGATTCTGTGGTGCTGGATCAGCCCGGCTGGATTCTGGACTTCGGCGTTAGCGCGCTGCTGCCGGATGCGACCATGACTGAATTGCAAAACGCTGATCTGAAAACGCGCTTTGAGGCCGCATTTGAAGCGCTCTGGAGCCAGCAGGCCGAGAACGACGGCTATAACCGCCTGGTCGCGGCGGCGGGCCTCGGCTGGCGTCAGATTGTGGTGCTGCGCGCCATCGGCGCTTATCTGGGGCAGATCAAACTGCCATTTTCCCAGTCCTATCTGCAGGATACGCTGGCGCGTAACAATGATATAGCCGCCATGCTGAGTGGGCTGTTCGAGGCCCGCTTTGACCCCTGCCATGATCCCGACAGGGTTTCGCACGGGGCGTTGCAGCACCGGCTTGATGTACTGGAGGAATCGCTGGATGGGGTGCAGAGTCTTGATGAAGACCGCATTCTGCGTGCTTTTCTGGCCGTTATTCAGGCGGTAACGCGGACCAATTTCTTCCAGCGCTGCGACAAGGGTCTGTACAGGGATTATCTGTCCCTCAAGCTGAGTCCCGGCAGTATCCCGGCTATTCCCAAGCCCTGCCCGCTGTTTGAAATCTTTGTCTATTCGCCCCGCGTTGAAGGTGTCCACCTGCGGGGCGGCAAGGTCGCTCGCGGCGGCCTGCGCTGGTCTGACCGGCGTGAAGACTACCGCACCGAAGTACTGGGGCTGCTCAAGGCCCAGATGGTCAAGAATGCGGTCATAGTGCCGCAAGGGTCCAAGGGCGGTTTCTTCTGCAAGCGCCTGGGGCAGAATAACCCGGCTGCCATGCAGCAGGAGGCCATCGGTTGTTATCAGACCTTTATCCGCGCCCTGCTGGATGTAACGGATAACCTGGTGGACGGCGAGGTGGTCCCACCGAATGGCGTGGTGCGTCACGACGATGATGACCCTTACCTGGTGGTTGCCGCCGACAAGGGCACCGCAACTTTTTCCGATATAGCCAACGCCATCTCCAAGGACTATGGTTTCTGGCTGGGCGATGCCTTTGCCTCGGGTGGCGGCAACGGCTACGACCACAAAAAAATGGGCATTACCGCCCGGGGTGCCTGGGAGTCGGTCAAACGCCTGTTCCGCGAGCAGGGGCGTGATTGCCAGCGGGAGGACTTTAGCGTTGTCGGCATAGGCGACATGGCCGGCGATGTGTTTGGCAATGGCATGTTGCTGTCCCGGCACATACGTCTGGTGGCCGCCTTCAATCACCGCCATATCTTTATTGATCCTGCACCCGATGCCGCAACCAGCTTTATTGAGCGCAAGCGCCTGTTCGAGCAGCGAGGCTCTGCCTGGAGCGACTACGACAGCGCGCTGATTTCGCCGGGCGGTGGTCTGTTTGAGCGCAGTGCCAAGCAAATCCGGCTAAGTCCTGAGATCCGCCAGGCGCTGGCCATCACTGATGCGCCCGATGTGATCACGCCGGCGCAGCTGATTCGCCATATTCTGCAGGCCCCTGTGGATCTGCTCTGGAACGGGGGCATCGGTACCTACGTGAAGGCGCAGAGTGAAACCGATGCCAGCGTGGGGGACAGGGCCAACGATGCCGTGCGCATCAATGGCAGCGAGCTGCGCTGCAAGGTGGTGGCCGAGGGTGGCAATCTGGGGCTGACGCAACTTGGGCGCATCGAATATGCCCGCGCAGGCGGCCTGATCAACACCGACGCCATCGACAATGCCGGCGGCGTTGACTGCTCGGACCACGAAGTGAACATCAAGGTACTGCTGAATCAGGCGGTGCATGAAACCGGGCTCAGGCTAGATGCGCGTAACCACTTGCTGGCGCAGCTCGATACCGCTGTCGCCCAGGGAGTGCTGGATAACAACTACCGCCAGGCGGCGTTGCTGAGCCAGGCGGTGGACGGCGCAGCGGATCTGGACAGCTATGTGCAGCTGATGCACACACTGGAGCTTGAGGGCGGCCTCGATAGGCAACTCGAACACCTGCCCGATGCCCGCGAGCTGGCGCAGCGCGTTACGCGTCAGGAAGGTCTGTATCGGCCGGAACTTGCGGTGCTGGTGGCCTACAGCAAGCTGCACTTGTCCGGCCAGCTGCTGGCGGCGAAGCTGGCTGACAACAGCGGCTTCGGTGCCGGGCTGGCAGCTTACTTTCCCGCCCAGCTGGCGCAGCAATACCCGCAGTTGATTCAGCAACATCCGTTGCGGCACGAAATCCTCGCAACCCAGTGTGCCGGTGAGCTGGTGAACCGCATGGGCGCCCCCTTTGCGGCCCTGCTGCAGGATGAACTGCGGGCCAGGCCGCTGGAACTGTTCTGTGCCTATAGCATTGCAAAACAGCTGCTGGGTGCAGAGTTTCTCTGGGATGCCATCGATGCCTTGGGCACAGATGTACCCTATGGCGTGCAGCGGGATTTGCTGGGCAGTATCCACGAGCAGATGGAACAGGTGTGTCGCTGGCTGCTTAGCAGCGGCGAGGCGCTGACGGATATGGCCGCAACCCTTGAGCGCCTGCAGCAAGGTCTTGAGCGCAGTTGCCGAGGTCTGCAGCAGCAGCGTCAAACCATCAAAGCCGATGCGCTTATGGCTCAGGGTGTGCCCCGTGCCTTGGCCGAGGGCGTCGCGCGGCTTCCCATAGTGCTGGCCGGGCTGGATATCCTGCGAATGAGTTCGAATCAAGGCCTGGGGCCGGAGAGGGCGGCTAATGCCTACTTTCAGCTGGAGGAGCTACTGCAGCTGCATTGGCTGCGGGATAGCATCCGGGGGTTGCCGGCTGGCGACAGCTGGCAGCGCCAGGCGCGTGCGTCCCTCATGGCTGAGCTGAGTCAGCGGCTATCTGAACTGGGTCGTCATTGGCGGGTAGCCGAAACCACAGATCAGCATGGTGATGCCGCGACCTGGTTCAGCGCTCTGCGTACCCGTGCGGCTACTCTGCTTGTCATGATCGAGACCTTGCAGGCAAGCCCGGCACCCAGCTTTGTTCAGCTCAGTGTGCTGCTGCAGGAACTGAAACGCCTGGCACAGCTGGAGTCAGGTGCAGTCGGTCAGGTTTGACAGAGATAAGGCCTGGCGAGGGATCGCTGGGCCAGCTTGAGCAATGGCTTCATCAGGCTCCAAAACAAACAAGGCCTCCGCAAGGAGGCCTTGTTTGTTTTGTCTCTGGCGTAAGCGATAGCTTGTGCCATCAACAGATCATTAACGCCATATTGGTGGCTTAGTGACCTGAAATCGTATCCGCCGCTGCCTCTGCCTTGGGTTTGCTGCGCAGCTTGCGATAAATCGGGTAGCTCAGGGTGATCAGGGCGATGCTGAGCAGCACGACTGTGATCGGGCGGGTATAGAGGAAGTCATAGCTGCCGCCCTGCAGAGACAGGGCCCGCCTGAAATTGCTTTCCGCCATGGGTCCCATGATCAGTGCCAGCACGATGGGTGAGGGCGGGAAGTCACGTTTTTGCATGAAGTAGCCGGCAATACCCGCCGCCAGCATGATGCCTATATCAAACACGCTGTTGTTGATGGCGTAGGTGCCCACCACGCAGAGCGACAGAATGGTCGGTGTCAGTATCGCCTTGGGGATGCGAATGATCTTTACCACTACTCGCAAGGATGCGAGCCCGATGGCCAGCAGTACCAGGTAGCAAAACAGCATGCCGGCAAAGACCGTAAATACCAGCTCACCGTGTTCGGCGAAGAGCATGGGGCCGGGCTGCAGACCCTGCAGCACCAGGGCGCCAAGCATGACGGCTGTAACCGCATCGCCTGGAATGCCCAGGGTCAGCATGGGCAGCAGGGCGCCGCCGGTACAGCCATTGGAGGCGGATTCAGCGGCGGCAACGCCCTGCAACTCGCCCTTGCCGAAATTCTCCTTGTTCTTGCTGAAGCGCTTGGCCTCGTTATAGGCCACAAAGGATGCGATATCGGCGCCGGCGCCGGGTATGGAGCCGATAAAGCTGCCCAGGCCCGCCGAGCGCAGAATCGTGGGAATCAGGCCCTTAAAGGTACTCCAGCTTGGGATGATGCGACCGATGGCACTGGCGCTGGATCGCGCGGCCTGGGTTTCGGATAGCGACTTGAAGGCTTCCGATGCGGCAAAGAGGCCGATCATGATCGGAATAAAGGGCACACTCATGAGTTCGTTAAAGCCGCCGGTGAAGCGCGGATAGCCGCTCATCGGATCCAGTCCCACGGTGGCGATCAGCAGCCCGATGCCACCTGCGATCAAGCCCTTGAGCATGGAGTGGCTGGAGATACTGACGATGATGCTAAGGCCGAAAACAGCCAGTGCAAAGTTTTCTGCGGCGCTGAACTTTAACGCAAAGTCAGCCAGTAGCGGGGCCATGAATATCAGGATAAGTATGCTGATGGTGCCACCGATAAAGGACGACAGAGTCGCGGTGCCAAGGGTAACACCGGCCTTGCCCTGGCGGGTGAGCTGGTAGCCGTCCAGCGCTGTGGCGGCGGCGGCGGGCGTACCCGGGATATTCAGCAGAATCGCGGTGATGGAGCCGCCATAGATGCCACCGAAGTACACACCTGAAATCATCAGCAGTGCAGGTACCGGATCCATCCCGAAGGTAAAGGGCAGCAGTATGGCGACGCCCATGGTCGCGGTAAGGCCAGGAAGTATGCCCAGCAGTACTCCCAGGGTGACGCCAAGTACGGCGAACAGCAGTGACATGGGCTGATCAAACAGCGCCAATACGCCGTTGATGAGCATGCTGAAATCTTGCATTTATATTCTCCCTGTCGAGCAGGATGCAGAAGGATTAATCAATTAATTCACCTTCCGGCAAGGGAACATTCAATCCGAAGTAAAAAACAACATAGATGAGACCGGTGATGGCCATGGCCACCAGAGGTGTAATGACACGGTGGCGATAACCGAGCAGCCATATCAGGCAGGTCATATATAAAGTGTTGGCGACAAGGAAACCGACCAGCGGTATCAGCACGAAATTCACCACTGACGCGACTATGCCGACGACGGATTTAATCTCGGTGCGAAAATCTCGCAGGGATATTTTTGCCGTTGATGCGGCGTTCTTGCTGCGCAATACAAGTACGACTAACCCCAGGCAGAGTGCGATGAGCAAAATGGCGTAGACGATGGGGAAGCGTGCGGGTCCAACATCGGTTTTTAGCAGCGATGCCGGGAAGAATGATGCGGTAAAGAGTGCAAAAGACGCCAGGGCAATGGTGATCAGCGGGATGCTGAGCTCAAGCCAGCGGCTGTGAATCTGAAAGCCAGGACTGCTTTTTTCCTGTTGGGCGCTCATGGGCGGTACCTTTAGTCTGCAGCCTGGTACGGATCTTATGCTGCCTGATTCTTATAGTATGTCGATCGGGTCTACGCCTGGGTTCGCCTGCGGCAGGCCTCAAACGTCAGATGCCCTGGCCCGTGCAGATGCACAGGCCAGGGTGGATCTAGTAAAGCTTAGCTACCCAGCCCCAGTTTTTTCATGAGGTCTTTGAAAAAGACGTCATCCCTGCTGATGGTTTTCTGAAACTCAGGCGCATCCAGGTAGGCATGGGTCAGGTTCATTTTGGCCAGCGCGCTCTTGAAGCCGTCATCGTTGGCGGTCTGTTTTACGGCGTCACGCAGAACCATCTGAATGTCTTCAGGTGTCTTCTTGGGAACGACGATACCGCGCCAGGTCATGATGCTCAGATCAACACCGCTTTCCTTGAGTGTCGGGATATCTTCAAAGCCGGCGATGCGCTCATCCGACATAATCGTCAGGATACGAATCTTGCCGTTTTTAACGTGGTTGGCGACTTCAGCCGGGCTCACAGTAACCGCCTCAATGTGTCCGCCGAGCAGTGCTGTAACCGCTGGGTTGGCGCCATCGTAAGGGATGTGGCTGAACTGGGTGCCGGTTTTGTCGGCGAGGGCTTCAGCTGCGAGGTGCCAAATAGCGCCTGTACCTGAGTTGCCAATGCGGATGGCGCCGGGGTTAGCCTTGGCGTGCGCAATGAACTCGTCATAGGTCTGCCAGGGGGAATCGGCGTTAACGGAAATGGCGCTGGGTTCGGCATTGAGACGAGCGATAGGAACAAAGTCCTCGGCCTGGAAAGTGACCATTCCAAGGTGCGGCAGCATCGCCAGTTCAACGGTACCCATGCCGATATGGTAGCCATCGGCCCGAGCACGCACTATTTCAGACAGGCCGACAGCGCCACCGCCACCGGTTTTGTTCACGACGCCCATGGCTTCGGGGAGGTACTGTTTGGCGGCATCGGCAAAAGCCCGGGTTACCAGGTCGGTGCCGCCACCGGCGGAATAGGGCACTATGACTTCAATCTGCTTGGACGGATAGCTGGCGGCGCTGGCGATCGAACCCAGTATAAAAGTGCTGGTGATAATCGCTTTGGCCAATGTGCTGACAAGCTTGCGTGATTTCATACTAACCTCTTGTTTTTATGAAGAGCCTATAATGGCCCGGTGGCTGGCGGTTATAGCCTGCCGATGAGCCTGGCTCAGGTGTGGTGCATTGGCGAGATGTGACGGTGGTGAGCGCAGAAATAGTCTGGATTTTCGCAAAGGCTCTCGCCTGTGCTGCCCCTGTCTAGACCCGTTCCAGCTGAGGCTTCAGCTGGCCCCCGTTCTCGTTGACAGGAATAATAGTATTGTATGACTTATAAAATCAACCCATCTTGTAAGAATTTGTAAGTATTTGTCCTTTTGTGGCTCTGTTGCCAGCGTGAGTATAGTCGTCCGCAACGAATGTATATCAAGGGCTTCAGGGATGGTTGAGCGCAACATGGCTGCCGCTCGGGCGTGGCGTTGTCTGCGTCAGGGCGCAGTCCGTCAGCTAACCTTTGAGTCCGACTTGGGCGGACCAGCTGGATGGAGTTAAGGGAGGAACGAAGGGTTGATTGGTCGGCGGTCATGTTCTGGAAGATGGCGACGCACCGCCATGGCGCCGGTGATCGCCTGGTCGCCGAGGGCACGGGTATTGCCCGTGCCTTCGGTCGGGGTGTTATGCGTTTGTGTCGATCAGGTCGTACTGGTCGCGCAGGATGGCGATGATTTCCGCCTTGGGGTTTTGTGGCAGCTCAACGGGGGTGCCGGTGATTTTTTCGGCAATGGCGCGATAGGTTTCGGAGACCTGCATCAGTACTTCTTGCGGCAGAGCGTTGTCCTGTGCCAGTGCCTGGCGCTCGGCCATGCGATCCTTGTTGAGCAGAATATCGGGATCGGGAAAATGATTGAGCAGCAGTTGACGGAAGGCTTCCTTGGACTGCTCTACCACCTTGCCGGCCCGGTACGCAGCGCCGTCCCAGATGCGGGACGAGTCAGGTGTGCCGACCTCATCCATGTAAATCAGCTTCTCGGTGCCGCTGCGATCAGTGACGTAACCGAACTCGAACTTGGTATCGACAAAGACCTGGTCCAGCTTGGCCAGGGCAGTGCTGATCACCTCAAAGCCGTCCCGCAGCAGTTCTTCGTAGCGCTCTATATCCTCGGCACTGCGGAAGTTGAAGGCCTGGTAGTGATCGCGGATATCCTTGCGGGAGACGTTCACATCGTCCGCTTCCGGAACGCCCGGGATACCCTGCAGAATTCCCTTGGTGGACGGCGTGATCAGCAGCTCGGGCAGTGGCTGGTCTTTCTGCAGACCATCGGGCAGCTCAATGCCACAGAAGGTGCGTTCTCCCTTGGCATAGGCGCGCCACATCGAGCCGGTAATGTACTGGCGGCCGATTGCTTCAATCATCACCGGGCGGGCTTTCTGCACTATCCAGACAAAGGGGTGGGGGATATCCAGAATATGGCTATCGGCCAGGCCCTGCTCGCGGAACAGCTTGAACCAGTGGTTGGAGATGGCGTTAAGGGCGGCGCCCTTGCCGGGTACGCCCTGCATGCCGCCTTCGCCGTGCCAGATGCAGTCGAAGGCGGAGATGCGGTCACTGATTACCATGATGGCCAAGGGGGCGTCGGAGACAACGTCATAGCCTTTTTCTTCGATCAGGCGACGGCTGTCCGCTTCGGTCAGCCAGTACACGGAGCGGACTTTACCGCTGTGGACAGGGCGATCGGTACGAATCGGCAGATCATTGTTCACGGCCAATACTTGGTTGGCAAGACTCATGGCAAGCTGTCCTGTGTCGAGTTGGATAGGGTTAATAGTTGCAGATACACAAGCACGTTACGAGCAAATTCAAGAGCGCGAATGTAGCAGATCTGGCCGGCCCTGACATCTTGTGCAGTGCGGTTACCCCTGGCATTGGCAGTACTGGATCGCGAAGATGACGCTGGGTGGTGATTCGGGGCTATAAATGAAGAGATACCGTGCTGCGATTCAGCCCCGAGAATACTCGCAATAGTGCGCTGGCCGGCCCTGTCGGAATCCGCCTGTGGATGGCCGATGCGTAGAGATAGACGGTGGGTGGTGGCTAGTTTTACCAGTCGCTGGCTTTGTGTAAGAGCGAGAGTGACTTGGGAAATAAGTGTTGGTGAGAGACCATGTGGTAAGCACATTTACGCCGGAGCAATTGCAGGATGCAATAAGGCTGTGTCTTGTTGCGACACGTTTTCGACACATGCGGTATTTTGGAAGGCCCAGAATAGAAAAAGGCCTGAAAAATCAGGCCTTTATCAACGGGCATTTGGTGGAGGTGGCGGGTTTCGAACCCGCGTCCGCCAATCCTCTGCCTTAAGATCTACATGCTTAGGCATCTCAATTAAATTAACCCGTCGCGACCCGAGAGCCAGGGTGCTGTGGGCGAGCCTCTTTAGTTTTAACCGTTCAGCTTGAGACAAAGCATCCAGGCGATTCTGTCTCCAATGACACCGCAAAACCTCTGAGTTACAGACACCTTAGAGAGCGGCGCTAGCGGCCTTAAGCTGCTAGAGCGTAGTTATCGTCGTTAGCAACTATAACTGTGTAGTGACGGATTTACGAGATTCACTACAAACTCGACATGCACCCAAGGGTTCGTAATCAGCGTCGAAGCCAAGTCACCCCCGTAGATGCGGCCAGTATACGGTTTTTCTATCGGGAGTGGTATCTTTTTACGGGCTTGGACGGGCGGGAATGTGAAAAACGTCGATCGTTGCCGGTGCTTGTGGGCACCGGCAGGGTCAGGCAGGTCGGTCAGCGGGTTGCCAGGGCGCGTTGTTTTTCGCGCTCGCCTTCTCGATCTTTCTCTGCGGCACGTTTGTCATGCAATTTCTTGCCCTTTACGAGGGCGATTTCGCATTTGACCCGGCCGCCTTTCCAGTACATGGCCAGTGCCACGCAGGTATGGCCCTTGGCTTGGGTTTCTACTGTCAGCTTGTCGATCTGGCGACGGTGCAGCAGCAGTTTGCGATCGCGCCTGGGGTCTGCGACCACATGGGTGCAGGCGCTGAGCAGTGGTGTGAAGTGAGCGCCCACGAGCCATGCCTCATCGTTCTTGAGGATGACGTAGGAGTCGACCAGTTGAGCGCGGCCCTCGCGCAAGCTCTTGACTTCCCAACCGGTGAGGGCGACACCTGCTTCGAATTTTTCTTCGATGCTGTATTCGTGCCGTGCCTTCTTGTTGAGACAGATTGTCGAGCTGGTGTTCTTGGATTTCTTGGTTGCCATGGTGGGCGATTATATCGATGCGCTGTCGGGCTGGAAAGCAAGACGTTGTGTTTCGCGGTCGCTGAATGCAAAAAAACAGCCACGGTGGGGTAAAACGGTTGCCTGAATCCGGCAAAATAGGAAGAATGCCCCGTTTTGCGTTGCGAAGTTAGCGTGCAGACAGTGCTCCGGTGCTTCATTTATAGGCAGCAGCATTCGCAGGCAGCGCGGTTTGATAGCTTTTATAGAGGCAAGTATGCAGGAACGGCACTCGATACATGGTACCTGGGCCAATCGCTGGATCTTTATTCTGGCAGCGACCGGCTCGGCCGTCGGTTTGGGCAATATCTGGAAATTCCCCTATATCACCGGGGAGAATGGCGGCGGTGCCTTTGTGTTGGTATATCTGGTCTGCATCCTGCTGGTCGGCGTGCCCATCATGATGGGCGAGGCGCTGATCGGGCGGCGTGCCCGCTGTAATCCCGTCAATGCCATGAAGGTCACCGCCAGTGAATCGGGCCTTTCAACCGGCTGGCAGGCCATCGGCTGGATGGCGGCCCTGGCGGGCTTCCTGATCTTCAGCTTCTACTCGGTGGTGGCCGGCTGGGTGCTGAACTATATCGCCGGCATGGTGCGCGGAGACTATATCGATATGGGGCGGGAGCAGGCCGCAGCACAGTTCGAGCTGCTGCTGGCCGACCCCAAGCTGATGCTGGCCTGGCACTCGGTATTTGTGGTGCTGGTGATGCTGGTGGTCGTTGGCGGTGTTAACAAGGGGCTTGAACGGGCTACCCGTATCATGATGCCGGCGCTTTTTGCCTTGCTGGCGCTACTGCTGGGCTATTCCTTTACGACCGGTCATTTCACGCAAGGCCTGGAGTTTTTGTTTCACTTTGCGCCTGAAGATCTGACCTGGGACAGCGTGCTGGTGGCTCTGGGTCACTCCTTCTTCACGCTGTCCCTGGGGATGGGGGCCATCTTGGCCTACGGCTCCTATATGCCAAAGAGTGCATCTATCGGCGGCACCGTTATGACGATTGCTTTCCTTGATACCCTGGTTGCGCTGGCGGCGGGCATGGCGATCTTCCCCATCGTGTTTGCCAACGAACTGGATCCTGGTGCAGGCCCAGGGCTGATGTTCATCACGCTGCCGGTTGCCTTTGGGCAGATGCCCGGGGGTCAGCTGTTTGGCTTTCTGTTCTTCCTGCTGGTGGGGGTGGCGGCCTGGACGTCTGCCATTTCGCTGATGGAGCCGGCGACGGCCTGGCTGGTCGAACGGCTCAAGCTTGAGCGTTTGCCGGCCTGCCTGATCCTGGGTGCTGCGGGCTGGGCGATGGGGGTTTTAAGTCTGGGGTCCTTCAACGTGCTGGCGGATTTCAAGCTTCTGGGTATGACCACCTTCGATTTTCTCGATTTCGTGACGGCCAATATCATGTTGCCGCTCGGCGGGCTCTTTCTGGCGATCTACGTGGGCTGGTTTATGCAGCGCACCGCGATCATGGATGAGCTGGCGATGAAAAATCGACTGCACTTCAATCTGTGGTACGGCGTGGTACGATTCGTGGCGCCGGTAGCGGTGGCGATTATATTCGCACTTAATCTGTACCAGAAACTGGCCTGAAGGACGCTTATCCGATGACCCGTGTCGAACGCAGCGCCCTGGTGCTGCATACAGCCGAAGAAATGTTTGATCTCATCAATGATGTTGATGCCTATCCGCAGTTTCTGCCCTGGTGTGCCTCCACTGAGCTGATCAGGTCATCGGAGGCTGAGTTGGTGGCGACGCTGCATCTGGCCAAGGCCGGGCTGAGGTACAGCTTTACGACACGCAATCGGCTTGAACGTCCGGGGAAAATGATCATTGAGCTGGTGGAAGGGCCCTTTGCATCCCTTAGCGGTGTCTGGACCTTCACGCCGCTAAGTGACGAGGCGTGCAAGGTGCACCTTGACCTGAGCTTTGACTTTGCCGGCAAGCTGACCGGAATGGCGATGTCCAAGGTGTTCAGTCAGGTGGCGACGACCCTGGTGGATGCCTTTGTGACGCGGGCCGACAAGGTATACGGCTAAGTTAATTAAAGGACCTAACACAGATGATTACAGTCGAGGTTGCCTTTGCGCTGCCCAACGAACAGAAAATCATATCGCTGCAAGTGGAAAGTGACTGCACGGCGCATGATGCGGTGATCAAGTCTGGCATTGTGGCGTTGTTTCCGCAGATCGATCCCGATCACGCACCCATGGGGGTTTTCGGCAAGGCGATTCGAAATCCCCGGGAGTATGTGCTGCGTGATGGTGATCGGGTGGAGATTTATCGACCGCTAATCGCAGACCCCAAGGAGGCACGTGCCAAGCGGGCCGCGAAGATGAAAGCCCAAAAGGCCACCGGGCAGGATTAAGCCTGAAGCGAGTCTGTGTAAAGCGGGAAGCGAAAGCTCGGCAGCGACGGATGCGCTGCCGTAATCAGGCGGCTACTGAGGGGGAACGGGGCGGTAGTCGCCACTGATGCGGCTCAGCTGGTCGCCGCTAAAGTACAGGGATACACCTTCCTGGGTCCGGGTTTCTCCACCCTTTTCCATGCTGTAGATGTAGTCCCAGCGGTCAGGGCTGAAGGTATCGGTGATCAGTGGGGTGCCCATAACAAAGCGGACCTGATTTCGGGTCATGCCGGGCTTAAGCTGATTGACCATTTCCTGTGAAACGACGTTGCCCTGCGGGATATCAATCTTGTGGACGCCGGGGAACTCGGCACAGCCGGTGATCAAAACGCTGGCGGTGATGCCGATAAGAAACTTCCGTATCTGCATTAAACTTCCACTATGGTGCATAAACAAAGATAATGAAGTCTAACATCCAAAATCGCGAACAGCATAGAGAAAGATTATGGCGCTTGAAAATCAGGAACTGCGTAAGGCAGGACTGAAAGTCACCCTGCCCAGGGTCAAGATCTACCAGATTCTGGAGCGTGCCGGTGAGGGAGATCACTTTAGCGCTGAAGACATATACAAGTTGTTGATCGAACAGGGAGAAGACGTCGGCCTGGCAACGGTTTACCGGGTGCTGACGCAGTTTGAAACGGCCGGTCTTGTGTCGCGTCATCACTTCGAAGGCGGGCATTCGGTGTTCGAGCTGGCCAGTGATCAGCAGCACGACCATGTGGTCTGCGTACGTTGTGGCAAGGTGCGGGAATTCACTGATCCTGAGCTGGTACGGCGTCAGAATGCGATTGCAGAAGAGCTGGGCTTTCGCCTGACCGACCGCACATTGTATCTGTATGGCCTGTGCAAGGATGGTTGCGAAAAGCGCTAGTCGCTTTTTGCTGCAGACAGCTGTGAAGGTTGCCGCCTGTGGAAGGGTTGTCCGCTGCGGTCATTTCACATCGTTATAAAAGCGGTCGCAAGAGTTTGCTAGACGTACTAGTGTACTGCTTCGCCCTAATGGGTGCTTATAGAGCCCGCCAATGCGTGTCCGGCAAGGCGCCGTTCGCCGGTAATAGTGGGGCTCTTGCCAAGAGCGGCAACACAGCAGGGCGCGAATTGGCGCGCTCCCTGCGGGCGAGCCGCCAGAAGGCCGTCCGCGGTGTTGCATTTCCTCGACATAGCCCACTATGCCTTCGAAAATGCGCCGTGCGGCCCACCTCCTGGCGACTCGCTAAAAGCGCCTCTAAGAGCGAAGCAGTACACTAGTTACAAAAAAAGCCGGTGAAAGCCGGCTTTTTTGCGTCTGCAGCCTCCTAACCGACCCCGAGCATTTCCCGCGCATGGGCGACGGAGCGCTCGGTAATGTCGATACCGCCCAGCATGCGGGCCACTTCCTGCACGCGATCGTTGCTGTCCAGGTTGCGAATGCGGGTGTGGGTATGCACATCACCGGCAATCTTGCTGACGAAGAGGTGCTGGTGTCCCTGGGATGCAACTTGTGGCTGGTGGGTTACGCACAGGATTTGGGCGCGTTCGCCGAGCTGGCGCAGCATGCGACCCACGACTTCGGCTATGGCGCCACCGATGCCGACATCGACTTCGTCGAATATCAGCGTAGGTGTGGCGGAGGTCTGCGCAGTGATGACCTGAATCGCCAGGCTGATACGGGACAGCTCGCCGCCTGATGCGACCTTGCCAAGTGGGCGTGCGGGCTGGCCACGGTTGGCGCTGATGAGGAATTCCACCTCTTCCAGCCCGTGTGTCCCCTGGCGCTCTTGCGGCAAGGGACTGAGGCTGACTTCAAAGCGGGCGTCATTCATGCCCAGCTCGTGCAGTTGTGCATCCACGGCCTTGCCGAGCAGTCGTGCCGCCTTTTGCCGGCCGCGACTCAGGCGTGCAGCTGCCTTGCTGTAAGACTCCCGGGCGGCGGTGACCGCCTGGGCAAGCAGGTCGAGCTCCTCATCGGAGCGGCTCAGGGAGTTGAGCTCCTGCTTCAGTTCGCTGTGAAAGCTCACCAGCGCTTCGGGTTTGATGCGGTGCTTGCGTGCTATGTCATAGATGCTGGAGAGGCGCTCTTCGACGTCCTTCTGGCGCTGCGGGTTGACCTCGACGCGATCCAGATAGTGGCGAATCTCCTGGCTGGCTTCCTCTATCTGTATCTGTGCGCTGCCGAGCATTTCGGCGGCCTGCTGCAGGGCCGGCGACTGAACATCGAGCGAGTGCAGTAGTTGTTCGCAGTGCGCCAGCAGGCTCAGGCAGTTGGCTTGTTCGGCGTCGGCGGTGAGTTCCAGTAGCTGGTGTCCGGTGTGCAGAATGTCATCGGCGTTGGCCAGGGTTTTCTGCTCTTCTTCCAGTGCGCCGAGTTCATTGTCCTGCAGCCCAAGCTGATCCAGCTCGTCGGTTTGGTAGCTGAGCAGCTGGATGCGGGCGGCCTGTTCGGCACTCTGTTCGGTCAGGCTGCTCAGTTCCTGGTCCAGCCGGCGCCAGCGCAGGAAAGTGTCGCGTACCTGGCCGGCCTGTTTGCTCTGGCCGGCATGTTCATCCAGCAGAGTACGGTGGTAGTCGCGCTTGAGAAGGCGCTGGTGTTCATGCTGGCCGTGAATATCCACCAGATGATTCGCCAGGGTACGGATGGCCGTGACCGGGCAGGGCTGACCGTTGATATAGGAGCGTGAGCGCCCTTCACGGGTGATCACCCGGCGCAGGATACAGTCGCCATCCTGGTCGAGATCCTGCTCCTGCAGCCAGGCGGTGGCATCGGGCAGGCCGCTGATATTGAAACTGGCGATGATTTCGGCGCGCTCGGCGCCTGTGCGTACCACGCCTGTTTCGGCGCGATCACCCAGGGCCAGGGCCAGGGCATCGAGCATGATGGACTTGCCGGCCCCGGTTTCACCGCTGACAACGGTCATGCCGGCGGCAAGTTCCAGGTCCAGACTTTCGACAATGGCAAAGTTGCGGATCGTCAGCTGACTGAGCATGATGGTGTTTTACCTGTGTTTTCATACAGTGTTTTTACTGTATAGGTCATTTCCATTGCCGTTGCAATCTTCGATGCATCGCGTAGCAAATTTTTTCTGTGGTAGCGGTTGAATCACCGGCGAATAACCCCATATACAGCAGCAGTAATGTTTTCAAACATCTTTGCATTGAGGTGGGTAACAGGAATGGCAGAGCAAGAGAAAAATCCGGCGGATGAAATCCTGGAATCGCCGGTAGCCGAAGAACAGCAGACAGACGCAGCCGCTGCGACAGCGGATGCCGCAGAGCTGCCTGATGCTCAAACCCTGGCTCAGGAACTCGAGACTGTCACCACTGAAATGGATGAGTTGCGCGATCAGCTGCTGCGCACTCAGGCCGACTTCATGAATGTTCGTCGTCGTGCCGAGCAGGATGTGGAAAAGGCGCACAAGTTTGGTGTCGAGAAGTTTGCCAACGAAATGCTGCCGGTGGTCGACAGCCTGGAGCGTGCGGTTGAGACCTTCGACAAGGAAGACGCTGCTACTCAGGCCATCCGCGAAGGTGTCGAGCTGACGCTGGGCATGCTGGTCTCGGGTCTGAACAAGTTCAAGATCGAGTCTGTCGATCCGCAGGGTACGGCCTTCGACCCGGCTCTGCATCAGGCCATGTCGCTGGTGGATGCGCCTGATACGGCGCCCAACACCGTGGTCGCGGTGGTGCAGAAAGGCTACACCCTCAATGGTCGCCTGTTGCGTCCGGCGATGGTCATGGTTTCGAAAAGTTAAGCAGAGACTTTAGGGGCCGGCGCTTGAAACGGCGATATTCGGCCCTATATAGAACTGCAAGCAAGTTAATCGGATTTCGTGCCTTGCAACACAGGCACCGCAGAACTGGAGCAAAGACACATGGGTAAAATTATTGGTATCGACCTGGGAACCACCAACTCCTGTGTGGCGATCCTGGATGGCGACAAGACTCGCGTGCTGGAAAACGCCGAAGGCGACCGCACCACGCCGTCCATCATTGCCTACAGCGAAGATGGCGAAATCCTGGTAGGGCAGCCGGCCAAGCGTCAGGCTGTAACCAACCCGACCAATACCCTGTTTGCCATCAAGCGCCTGATCGGCCGTCGTTTCAAGGACGATGTCGTACAGAAAGACATCAAGATGGTGCCGTACTCCATTGTCGAAGCCGACAATGGCGACGCCTGGGTTGAGGTTAAAGGCAAGAAGATGGCTGCACCCCAGGTGTCTGCCGAAATCCTGAAAAAAATGAAGAAGACCGCCGAAGACTACCTGGGTGAAGCGGTGACTGAAGCCGTTATCACTGTACCGGCCTACTTCAACGATGCTCAGCGTCAGGCGACCAAGGATGCTGGCCGTATCGCCGGTCTGGACGTCAAACGCATCATCAACGAGCCGACTGCCGCTGCCCTGGCCTACGGTCTGGACAAGGGCAAGGGTGACCGCACCATCGCCGTCTACGACCTGGGTGGTGGTACCTTCGACGTTTCCATCATCGAAATCGCCGATGTTGATGGCGAGCACCAGTTCGAAGTACTGGCTACCAACGGTGATACTTTCCTCGGTGGTGAAGATTTCGACCTTAAGCTGATCAACTACCTGGCAGACGAGTTCAAGAAAGAGTCCGGCATCGACCTGCACCACGATCCGCTGGCGCTGCAGCGCCTGAAGGAAGCCGCCGAGAAGGCCAAGGTTGAGCTGTCCTCTGCCCAGCAGACCGACGTCAACCTGCCGTACATCACCGCAGATGCTACAGGCCCCAAGCACCTTAACGTCAAGGTAACCCGCTCCAAACTGGAATCCCTGGTTGAAGACCTGGTTAAGCGTACCCTTGATCCGTGCCGTATTGCCCTGAAAGATGCTGACCTGAGCGCTTCTGCTATCGATGAAATCATCCTGGTGGGCGGTCAGACCCGCATGCCGATGGTGCAGAAGTCCGTTGCCGAGTTCTTTGGCAAGGAGCCGCGCAAGGATGTGAACCCCGATGAAGCCGTCGCCATTGGTGCTGCGATCCAGGGTGCCGTACTGTCCGGTGATGTTAAAGACGTGCTGCTGCTGGACGTAACGCCGCTGACCCTGGGTATTGAAACCATGGGTGGTGTAGCTACAGGACTGATCGAGAAGAACACCACCATCCCGACCAAGAAGTCGCAGGTGTTCTCTACCGCAGACGACAACCAGAACGCTGTAACCATTCACGTGGTGCAGGGTGAGCGCAAGCAGGCGGCGCAGAACAAGTCGCTGGGCCGTTTCGATCTGGCTGACATCCCGATGGCGCCCCGTGGCGTGCCGCAGATCGAAGTCACCTTCGACCTCGATGCCAACGGTATCCTGAATGTGTCCGCCAAGGACAAGGCAACCGGCAAGCAGCAGTCCATCGTCATCAAGTCTTCTTCCGGTCTGTCGGATGACGAAATCGATCAGATGGTAGCGGACGCCGAGTCCCATGCCGATGAAGACCGCAAGTTCGAAGAATTGGCCCAGGCGCGCAACCAGGGCGACGCCATGGTTCACTCGGCGCGCAAGACGCTGACCGAAGCGGGCGACAAGGCGACTGCGGAAGAGAAAGAGCAGATCGAGAAAGCCATTGCCGAACTGGAAGAAGCCCTCAAGGGCGACAGCAAGGAAGGTATCGATACCAAGGTCGCTACCCTGACCGAAGCTATCTCCGGTGTGGCGCAGAAGATGTATGCCGATGCCGCAGCAGAAGCGCAAGGCGAGCAGACAGGTGAAGAAGCGTCCGGCAAGCCCGGCGAAGATGCTGTCGATGCAGAGTTTGAAGAGGTCAAAGACGACAAGAAGTAAGTCGTTGAGTCGCTTCGCAATACTCTGAAATGTGGCAGCGCGGGCAATAGCCCGCGTTGTCGTGTCCGGCTCCCGGTGGAGCCAACCGCTGCAACATGACAGACCCGCTTATGTCCAAACGAGATTTTTACGAAGTGTTGGGCGTGTCGCGAGACACGGCCGACCGCGATATCAAGAAAGCCTATCGGCGCATGGCGATGAAGTTTCACCCGGACCGTAACCCGGGCGACGCCGAATCTGAGGACAAGTTCAAGGAGGTCAACGAGGCCTACGAAGTACTGTCCGATGCGCAGAAGAAAGCCGCCTACGACCAGTATGGCCATGCCGGTGTTGAGCAGGGTGCCGGAGGCCAGGGTGGTTTTGACGGCGGTTTCTCCGATATTTTCGGCGATGTCTTCGGCGACATTTTCGGTGGCGGTGGTGGTGGCCGTCGTCGCAGCTCCGTGCAGCGTGGTGCCGATCTGCGCTACAACCTGGATCTGAGCCTTGAGGATGCCGTGCGTGGTGTCGAGAAATCGATTCGTGTCCCTACACTGGTCGGCTGTGAGCCTTGTAATGGTTCCGGCGCCAAGCCTGGCACCAGTGCCAAGGTCTGTGGTACCTGTGGCGGTAATGGCCAGGTGCGCATGCAGCAGGGCTTCTTTTCGGTGCAGCAGACCTGCCCGACCTGTCGTGGCGAGGGCAAGGTAATTTCCGAGCCCTGCGGCAGCTGCCGTGGTCAGGGCCGGGTTGAGCAGGTCAAGACGCTGTCGGTGAAAATTCCGCCAGGTGTCGATACCGGCGATCGCATTCGTCTTTCCGGTGAAGGTGAGGCGGGCAGTCACGGCGGGCCGGCCGGGGATCTGTATGTGCAGGTCAACGTGCGCCAGCATCCGATCTTCGAGCGCGACGGGCGCGATCTATACTGCGAGATACCGATCAGCTTCGTGGATGCGGCCCTCGGCGGTGAACTCGAAGTGCCGACCCTGAATGGCCGGGTCAAGCTGCGGGTACCTGCTGAAACCCAAACCGGCAAGCTGTTCCGTCTGCGTGGCAAGGGGGTAACCCCGGTGCGCGGTGGTCCTGTGGGTGATCTGCTGGTGCGTGTGGTGCTGGAAACGCCGGTGAGCCTCACCAGTCGTCAGAAAGAGTTGCTGAAGGATTTCCAGCAGGAAACCGAAGGTGGCAAGAAGCACAGCCCGAAAAAAAATTCGTTCTTCGATTCTGTGAAACAGTTCTTCGAAGATATGACCTGATCAAACCGGGCGCCTGATCGGCGCCCGTGTTTCGCATCCAAGGGGGAGCTATGAACTCTGTAGCCATAGAACCCGCCGCGCTCTGGGCCCGGCTTCAGCAGGAAGCCAGGCTTGAGATAGAGCGTGAGCCCTTTCTGGCAAGTTTCTATCATGCCGCCATTATCAGTCACAAGGATCTGGCCTCGGCGCTGTCATTCCTGCTGGCCTCAAAGCTTGCCGACGAGGTGATGTCGGCGGTTTCGCTGCGCGAGATGATCGAGCAGGCCTACGCCGACGATCCGGGCATTATTCACTGCGCCTGCCTCGACCTGATGGCCGTGAAGACCCGTGACCCTGCGGTCGACAGTCTCTGCACTGTGCTGCTGTACCTCAAGGGCTTTTCTGCACTGCAAACCCACCGCGTGTCCCACAACCTCTGGAAACAGGGGCGTCGCGCCCTGGCGCTCTATTTCCAGAGCCGTGTGAGTTCGGTGATGCAGGTGGATATTCACCCGGCGGCGCGTATTGGCCACGGCGTCATGTTCGACCACGCCACCGGCATCGTTATCGGTGAAACCAGTGTGGTTGAGAACGATGTCTCCATCCTGCAGAACGTGACCCTCGGCGGTACCGGCAAGGACACTGGCGACCGTCACCCCAAGATTCGCGAAGGTGTGCTGATCGCGGCCGGCGCCAAGATCTTCGGCAATATCGAAGTCGGTGCCGGCGCCAAGGTGGGTGGCGGCAGTGTGGTGCTGGAGAATGTACCACCCCATACCACTGTGGTGGGTGTACCGGCCCGGGTGGTGGGTCATCCCGGCTGTGACAAGCCGGCGCTGGACATGAACCAGTCTTTCCCCAAGGACGGTTGCTAGCTGCCACAGCTCGCCCTCCCTTTTTCGACGATGGATTCTGTAAACATGATTCGAGTAGCAGTAACCGGTGCAGCCGGGCGTATGGGCAAGACCAATATCGAGGCGCTGCATCTGGCTGAAGGCGTCGAGCTGAGCGCCGCCATTGTAGAGCCCAGCAGCTCGCTGTTGGGCGCCGATGCAGGTGAGTTGGCCGGTGTTGGGCGCCTGGGGGTCAAACTGGTGGGCGACATCAACGATGTGCTGGATGACTTCGATGTACTGATCGACTTCACCACGCCCTCTACCACCATGGATAACGTCGCTATTTGTGCCCAGCACGGCAAGAAGATCGTTGTCGGTACCACGGGCCTGAACGACGAACAGAAGGGCGAGCTGGAAGTGCGTGCTACCCAGATCGCCATCCTGTTTGCGCCCAACATGAGTGTGGGCGTGAATGTCTGCTTCAAGGTTCTGGATCTCATCGCCAAAACCCTGGGGGATGATTACGATATCGAAGTCATTGAAACACATCACCGTCATAAGGTGGATGCGCCTTCCGGCACAGCACTGCGCCTGGGTGAAGTCGTGGCCAATGCACTGGGGCGGGATCTGAAGGAATGTGCCGTCTATGGCCGTGAAGGTCAGACGGGCGCGCGTTCACGCAAGGAGATCGGCTTCGAGACCATTCGTGCCGGTGATGTGGTGGGTGATCATACGGTTCTGTTCGCCACTGAAGGCGAGCGCATCGAGATTACCCACAAGGCCAGCAGTCGCATGACCTTTGCCAAGGGGGCCGTGCGGGCTTCCCTGTGGCTGGGTCAGCGTGAGCCTGGCCTGTACGATATGCAGGACGTGCTGGGTCTGCGCTAAAATCGGTTTTGAGCATTGAGTAAAAGGGAGCCCAGAGGCTCCCTTTTGTGTTTGTTGGGTCTGGACTCTGGCTGGACTTAGGCGACGTTCTTGCGGGGGCTGGTGAAAGGGGTGGCCGCAAGCAGGGGGAGAGGCGTATGTACAAGCTGTGTTTTTATGTGCCGGAAGAGAATCTTCAGAGCGTCAAGCAGGCGCTGTTTGATGCAGGTGTTGGTCGCATCGGTGACTACGACAGTTGCTGCTGGCAAACCCGCGGCACGGGGCAGTTTCGACCGCTCGCGGGGAGTAATCCGCATATTGGGCACCAGGGCGAGCTGGAGCAGCTCAGTGAATGGAAGGTGGAAATGGTATGCGACGACAGTTTGATTCGTCTTGCCGTAGCCACCCTGAAGCTGGCGCACCCCTACGAGGAAGTGGCATTCGATGCCTGGCGTCTCGAGTCGTTCGATGATTGAAGTCGAGCTGCTCGGTTCTTTTGGCAACTTGTTGATCCTGATCAATTAAACAGCGAATAGCGTTCGACAGCCTTGCTGATAGCCTGCTACAAGGGAGTTTAGTGTTGTCGCCGTTCGCTTTTGGGTGTCTGCGCTGCGTGGCTGCTTGTGTGAGTGGCTGCGGTGCGTACCAGGACTTTTCAGCGACGGTTATATCCCCGCGTTATCCCATCCATTAATTGCTGGCCCAAAGATGCCCTTTCGTACCGACGCTACCGTGCTGCCCCGTTATTTTGTTGTGGGCCTGACCGGTACTGTTCTGCTCCTGTTGCTGGTGGTTTTGGGTTACCTGGTTGGCAGCAATCATCTGGATCGCCGCGACGCCCTCGATCTGGCGGGAGCGGTGACTTTGCTGGTGTTGCTCTGCCATGCCCGCTGGATCAAGGCACTGTTTGCGCGCTACCAGCAGGATATCAAGAGGCGTGAGCAGGAGCTGGCCCGTAATGCCCAGGCGCTGCAGGTTGCGGCACGGGTATTCGAGGCCTCGCGAGAGGGCATTATCGTCTCTGATGCCAACAACAGGATTCAGGCAGTCAACGGCGCTTACTGCGAGATCACCGGCTACAGTGCCCGGGATGCCATAGGGCGCAACCCGTCTTTTATGTCGTCTGGGCGGCACGACCAGGGCTTTTATCGCCAGCTGTGGCAGGATCTTGAACAGCAGGGCTGCTGGCAGGGGGAGGTGTGGAACCGGCGCAAGAGTGGTGAGGTGTATCCCGAGTGGTTATCCATCAATGTGCACCGCAATGCCGATAATCAGATTGAAAACTATATCGCCACCTTCCGTGATATTTCCGAGCGCAAGCGTGTGCAGGAGCGGCTGAGTTATCTGGCCAGCTACGATACGCTGACCGAGCTGCCCAATCAGCACCTGTTTGAGGAGCAGGTCAGTCAGGCTATCGCGCAGTTGGAGCGCTTTCCCGAGCGGGTGCTTGCGGTGCTGCTGATCGATCTGGATCGCTTTCGCAATATCAATGATTCACTGGGGCACGCGATCGGCGATCGGGTATTGCAAAGCGTTGCCGGCCGCCTGGTCGGGTTGATGCCGTCGGATGGCATGCTGTGTCGCCAGGGCGGGGATGAGTTCGCGGTGTTGCTGCCGGACGAGGCCTCGATGCTGCGGGTCGCGGCGCTGGTTCAGGCGTTGCTGGTGCAGATAGCGCAGCCGGTAACACAGCAGGGGCAGGAGTTGGTGGTGACGCCCAGTATCGGTGTGGCGGTCTATCCGCAGGATGGCAGTGACTATTCGACCCTGCTGCGCAACGCCGATGCCGCACTGAGTTTCGCCAAGGTGCAGGGGCGTAATCAATATCAGTTTTTCATGCCGGCGCTGAACAGTCGTGTGTCCAAGCGGCTGCAGCTTGAAAATGCCCTGCGTCAGGGGCTGGTTCGCAATGAATTCCGCCTGGCGTATCAGCCGCAGTACTATCTGGGCCGCGGTACGCTGTCGGGGTCAGAGGCCTTGTTGCGCTGGCATTCTGCCGCGCTTGGGCCCATGGGGCCGGCAGACTTTATTCCGCTGGCCGAGGAGACCGGTCTGATCGGGCCAATCGGTGACTGGGTGCTGCGCCATGCCTGCGAACAGGGTGCGCAATGGCTCGTTCAGGGCATCGCTATGCCGGTGGCGGTGAATGTGTCTGCCTGCCAGTTTCGACCGGAGCTGCCGGCCAAGGTGGCGGCTGCCTTGCAGGAAACAGGTTTTGAGGCGCGTCTGCTGGTGATTGAGGTGACTGAGACCGCGCTGATGCAGGATCTTGAACAGGCGGCGCAGCTGTTGCTGCAACTCAAGGCGTTGGGGGTCAGCGTGGCGCTGGACGACTTTGGTACTGGTCATTCGAGTCTGGCATACCTGAAGCGTTTCCCGATCGACAAGCTGAAGATTGACCGCTCTTTTGTCAGTGGCCTGCCGGAGGATGCGGACGACAGTGTCATCATCAAGGCCATGCTGGATGTGGCCCGGCATCTGGGCTTGAGTGTGGTGGCCGAGGGAATCGAGACGGTGCAGCAGCAGGACTACCTGGCATCCCTGGGCTGCGAGGCGGGGCAGGGATATCTGTATGCCAAACCGCTGACCGCGCGGCAGATGACGGCGCGTCTGGCGGCTGCAGCCATGTATGAACGCGCGCCGCTCAAGCTGGAATCCGTACCGGTGTAACGAAAGTGAGCGTTTTCTGCCATTAGTGCCACACAAACCTATTCGCTCTGGCGCTCGCCCTGCTGCAGCCGTTCGCGCACCAAGTCTTCGCTTTGCTGCACCTTCTCCCTGATGTGCTCCTTGCGCATCAGGGTCTGTTCGGTTTTCAGGGCTACGGCGGCATCGCAGCTTTTCATGCTCACTACGCCGACCGCAATGATTGCCAGTACCATCATGAGCCGCAGCATCGTCGTCTGTCCTGTTATTGTCTCAGCGTCCACAGCCCGCCCGCGCAGGTCGCTCCCTGTGTTGAATACTAGACGGAGATGGGGTTGAGGGCGACCGGCCGTGCGCTCAGAAAGCGTTGGCCTGGATAAAACCGTGAATGCCGGTGAGTACGATCTGGGATGCCATAGCCGCCAGGATCAGGCCGGTGACCTTGCTGAGAATATTCAGCCCGGTACGGCCCAAAAGGCGCTCCATGGCGGTGGCCATGTGCAGAAAACCCAGCAGGCAGCCCAGCGCCAGCATCATGCCGGCGATGCCAAAGATCATGTCCAGCCCCTGCAGTTCGGCGCCGTATACCAGAATCGCACCTATGGTGGCGGGTCCTACGATGGTGGGCATTGCCAGCGGCACCACGGCAATATCGTCGCGCTGCTCGTGGGGGAGCTCGGCGTTGACGCGCACGCCGTCGCGCACCAGGCTCACGCCGGATAAAAACAGCAGTACGCCGGCCCCCACGCGGAACGAATCCAGTGTGATGCCCAGGGCATCAAACATGGGGCTGCCGAAGAAAAACAGCATCAGGCAGATAAAAAAGGCCGCGAGAACCGCGCGGTTGGCAATGGAGCGGCGCTCGGTGCGACTGTCGTTGCGGGTCAGCGACAGGAACATCGAGACCACAAAGAAGGGTGCGAACAGGAACAGAAACTTGATCCAGGTGGTAACCAGCAGGCTCATTGCGACAGGGCTCATAAGTGGGGACGGCGCGCATCTTATCACGCCATAGGGGTATACCTGTATCTAATGCAGATGCAGCGCATCAGTATTACTGATGCAGCTGCAGAATAATTAACTTTCATTCATCGCGAGGCACGTTATCCTGCCCGATTTCCTTGCCGTCTCTTTTGATCGTTGCCTGTTTTCGCGACGCCGTTATTGGATATTGCTGTTATGTCGTCCCGTATCACGCCCATTCTCTGTCTGACACTGGCCATGCTGCTGTGGGCCAGTGCCTTTATCGCCCTCAAGCTGGCGTTCCGCCACTACGATCCCATGGTGGTGCTGGCGGGGCGCATGCTGGTGGCATCATGCTGCTTCGTGTGGGTGTGGCGACGCTTCGGACCTGTGCATTACTGTGCCGGCGACTGGAAGTTTATCGGCCTGCTGATGCTGGCGGAACCCTGTCTGTATTTCCTGTTCGAGGCCAGCGCGCTGCAGTACACCAGTGCGGCTCAGGCCGGCATGATCACCGCGTTGCTGCCGCTGCTGGTTGCTCTGGGTGCCTGGTTCTTTCTGCGTGAGCGCCTGCGGTTGCAGGCCTGGTTGGGCTTTGCCCTGGCGGTCGCCGGCGCGCTCTGGCTCAGTTTTGCAGCCCTGGTATCGGATGTGGCGCCTAATCCGTTGCTGGGTAACTTCCTCGAGTTTTGCGCCATGTTATGCGCCATGGTCTATACCCTGTGCCTCAAGCGCTTGTCGTCACGCTATTCACCCTGGTTACTGACGGCGTTGCAGTCGTTTTGCGGCACGCTGTTCTTCGTGCCGGCGCTGGCGATGCCGGGAGTTGAAATGCCGACCGTTTGGGTACCCGAGGCGGTGCTGGCGATCCTGTATCTGGGACTGGTGGTGAATATTTTTGCCTACGGGCTCTTCAATCTCGGCGTGTCCTGGATTCCGGCCAGCCAGGCGTCGGCGTACATCAACCTGATTCCGGTATTTACCGTTGTCCTGGCCTATGTGCTGTTGCACGAAACCCTGAATGTTCAGCAGCTGGCGGCTGCGGCGCTGATTATTGGCGGAGTAATGCTGAGTCAATGGCCCGAGTCGCGGTCGGCGACCCGGGCGGTGGCGGGCTAAAAGAAGGGTGGCAGTGCTGCGGTCTACTCGATTTCGATCAGAACCTCGCCCGGTGTCACGCGGTCGCCCTTGGCGACATGCACGGCCTTGATAGTGCCGGCAATCGGCGCCTGAACCTCGGTCTCCATCTTCATGGCTTCGGTTACCAGTATGGCCTGGCCCGCGCTGACGCTGTCCCCCACGGCGACCAGTACATCGACGATGTTGCCCGGCATGGAGGTGGTAACATGACCGGGGCTCGTCGCTTTGGCACGCGCGCTGGCAGCGCCTGCCACATACAGATTCAGAGGTTCAAACACCACTTCCTCGGGCATGCCATCCAGCGTCATGAAAATATGCCGCTTGCCTGAATCCAGGGTGCCGACACCGGTTACGGCAATCTCGTAGGTTTCGCCGTGCAGGTCGATCTTGAATTCAGTGGGCACGCCCTCATCGACTGTGCGGGTCTTGCTGTCGATGCTCTGCAGTACTTCAGGTTGCAGCGTGCCGTCGCGGCGCTCGCTGAGGAACTGGCGGCCTATGTCCTGGAACATGGCAAAGGTAAGTACATCTTCCGGGCTCTGGGCCAGATCACCAATGTCTTTTTTCAGACGCGCCATTTCGGGCGGAAGCTGGTCCGCCGGGCGGCCTTCAATGATTTCGCCATTGCCGATGGCCTGCTTCTGCAGCTCCTTGTTGACCTCCGCCGGCGGCTGACCGTAACCGCCCGCCAGGTAGCGCTTCACCTCGTTGGTGATGGTGTTGTAGCGCTTGCCCGACAGTACGTTGAGTACCGCCTGGGTGCCAACTATCTGGGATGTCGGCGTTACCAGTGGCGGGAATCCCAGGTCTTCGCGCACGCGGGGAATCTCGGCGAAAACCTCGCGAATGCGTCCCAGGGCATTCTGTTCCTTGAGCTGGTTGGCGAGGTTCGACATCATGCCGCCCGGCACCTGGTTGATCTGTACGCCGACATCCTCGCGGGTAAACTCGCTCTCGAACTGATGGTACTTCTTGCGCACTTCGCGGAAGTAATCGCCGATTTCCTGTAGCAGCTCAAGGTCCAGCCCGGTATCCCAGGGAGAGTCGCGCAGTGCTGCGACCTGAGATTCGGTGGCCGGGTGGCTGGTGCCCGAGGCGAAGGCTGAGATAGCGGTGTCTATATGCTCGGCGCCCGCTTCAATGGCCTTGAGCTGGCACTGTGCGGCCAGGCCTGCGGTGTTGTGGGAATGAATAAAGATCGGCAGTTTGACCGCCTTGCGCAGCGCCTTCACCAGCTCGTAGGTGGCGTAGGGCGTCAGCAGCCCGGCCATGTCCTTGAGGGCGATGGAGTCCGCACCCATTTTTTGCAGCGCTTTGGCCTGTTTGACGAACAGCTTGGTGGTATGAACCGGGCTGGTGGTATAACAGATGGTGCCCTGGGCGTGCTTGCCGGCCTTCTTCACCGCCTTGATGGCGGTTTCCAGGTTGCGCAGATCATTCAGGGCATCGAAGATGCGAAAGACGTCGATGCCATTGGCGGCGGCGCGCTCGACAAAGGCTTCGACCACGTCATCGGCGTAATGGCGGTAGCCCAGCAGGTTCTGGCCGCGCAGCAGCATCTGCAGGCGGGTATTGGGCAGCGCGGCCTTGAGCTGGCGCAGGCGCTCCCAGGGGTCTTCCTTGAGAAAACGCACGCAGGCGTCAAAGGTGGCGCCGCCCCAGACTTCCAGTGACCAGTAACCTACCTGATCCAGCTTGTCGCAGATGGGCAGCATGTCTTCGGTGCGCATGCGGGTTGCGATCAGGGATTGGTGGGCGTCGCGCAGAATAACGTCGGTTACATTAACTTTGCTCATTTTCGTTCCTCTGGGCACTGCCCGGCGGTTTGTTCAATTACCGCCCGCAGTACCAATTCTGAATTCAGGGCTCGCGTGTGACTTGTGCTGCTGTTTTTACTGCAGCGCATCCGGGCTTCAGAGTCCGGCATGGGCGGCGATAGCGGCGGCGATGGCCAGGGCGATTTCGCTGGGGTGGCGCTTTTCCGAATAGTTCAGCAGTTCCGGATGGTTGGGAACAAAGCTGGTGGTGAACACGCCGCTGCGAAAATCCGGGCACTTGAGAATTTCCTGATAATAGGGCGCGGTGGTGCGCACCCCCTGCAGACGCATGTCGGCCAGGGCGCGGGCGCCACGGTCCAGAGCGTCTTCCCAGTTCAGTGCCCAGACCACCAGTTTCAGGCACATGGAGTCGAAGTAGGGCGGAATGGTGTAGCCGGTGTAGATGGCGGTATCGGTGCGCACGCCAGGGCCGCCGGGAGCGTAGTAGCGGGTGATCTTGCCAAAGCTGGGCAGGAAGTTGTTTTTCGGATCTTCAGCATTGATGCGAAACTGCAGCGCATAACCGCGGTGCTGAATGTCCTGCTGGCGGTATTGCAGCGGTAATCCGGCGGCGATACGAATCTGCTCGCGCACTATGTCGACGCCGGTGATCTGTTCGGTAATGGTGTGCTCGACCTGCACGCGCGTATTCATTTCCATGAAATACACTTCGTTGTTCGACAGCAGGAATTCGACGGTGCCGGCGTTTTCGTAGTTCACGGCGCGGGCGGCGCGCACCGCCAGCTCGCCTACGTAGGCGCGCTGCTCCGGTGTCAGCTGTGGGCTGGGGGCGATCTCGATCAGCTTCTGATTGCGCCGCTGGATGGAGCAGTCGCGCTCGAACAGGTGAATGGCTTCACCCTGGCTGTCGGCGAGGATCTGCACCTCAATGTGCTTGGGATCCAGGATACACTTTTCGAGGAAGACATCGGCCGAACCAAAGGCCTTGGTGGCTTCGGAAATGACGCGCGGGTACTGGGCGCGCAGCTCCGTTGGGTTGTCGCAACGGCGGATGCCACGGCCACCGCCGCCGGAGGTTGCCTTGAGCATAACCGGGTAGCCGACGTGCTCGGCCACGCTGAGTGCCTGCTTGAGGTCGGCCAGGTTGCCGTCTGAACCTGGGGTGACGGGAATGCCGGCGCTGATCATGCTGCTGCGCGCAGCGGTCTTGTCGCCCATGCGGGAGATCACGTCGGCATTGGGGCCGACAAAGGCAACGCCGCGCTCGGCGCAGATGCGGGCGAAATCGGCGTTTTCGGACAGGAAACCGTAACCCGGGTGAATGGCGTCACAGCCGGTTTCCACCGCGAGACTGACAATGCGGCGCGGATCCAGGTAGCCCGCCAGCGGGTCCGTACCGGCGAAGTGAGCCTCATCGGCACGCTTGACGTGCAGGGCGTAGCGGTCGGGTTCGGTAAAGATTGCAACCGAGCGGATGCCCATTTCTGCGCAGGCCCTGACAATTCGGACGGCAATCTCGCCACGGTTGGCGATCAACAGCTTTTTGAACATTGAGTTCCTCCGTCAGCGGGAGCGCACATGCGAAGATGGAAGTGGTGCGCCAGCGACCGTTTTAAGGTAGTACAGCTGCAATGTTAATTAAAAATTGATATTTTTTTGTTTTTGTATAATTTTTGGCTTATACATTGTGTCAAAATCCCCCGGCAAGGGGATTGTTCGGTGAGAATCCGGTAGTTTTCCGGTGTTAACTGTTGAGAGATTCGTATGGCTTACTCGCTGCCACAGCTGCTGAACCGGCTTTCATTTCGCCAGCTTCAGGTTTTTTCTACGGTCTATCGTCTGAAAGGCTATAGCCGTGCAGCCGCTGAGCTGGGGCTGACGCAGCCGGCCATCAGTGCCCAGATACGCCAGCTTGAACAGGCTCTGGGGCAACCATTGTTCGATTACGTCGGCAAAAAACTTTATACCACCGCCGCCGGTGATCAGCTGGCGAGCAGCGTACGGCAGATATTTGGCGAGCTGGAGGAGCTGCAGATGCAGTTGTCCGAGCTTGAGGGAACTGTCTCCGGCACCCTCAGTCTGGCGGCGGTCAGTACCACCCAGTATGTGGTGCCCCATCTGCTGTCGGGATTTCTGAAACAGTACCCCAAGGTTGAGGTCAAGATGAAGGTGGTTAACCGTGCCCAGGCCATCGAGCGCTTGGCGGAAAACCACGATGATCTGGTGATCATGGGCATGGTGCCTGAGGATCGCTCCCTCACCTTTATGCCTTTTCTGGATAACGAGCTGATCGCGCTGGTACCGGCGGGGCATCCGCTGGGCAAGAAAAAGTCGGTGCCGCTGGCGACCTTTCTGGCGCAGCCGCTGCTGCTGCGCGAACAGGGTTCCGGCACGCGCCGGGCGCTGGAGTCTTTCTGTTCCGAGCACCGCCTGCCGCTGAATGGCTATATGGAACTGGGCTCCAATGCCGCCATCAAGCACGGTGTGCTGGCGGGGCTGGGGGTGGCGGTGATGCCGCGCCTCAGTGTGCAGCTGGAACTGGATAACGGCCTGCTGCAGCAGGCCCATGTGACCGGCTTTCCGCTGCGTCGATCCTGGTGCACCGTCTATCCGCGCAGCAAACACCTGACGCCGGTGGCGGAGGCCTTTGTGGCCTATGTGCGTGACAATCTGGCCCAGATCAAAACCCAGTTTGAAAACCTCTACGGCCCACGCGGCCCCGAATAGTATCGGACCACGGGGCCTGGTGACTGAGGCTTAGCAGGCCATGTACCTGCCCCTGGGCGTGTCCAGCTCCAGGTGGCGCAGCGGGAAGCGGTTGTTGCGACGGTCTTCGAAGTAGAATCGCAGGGCGTTGTGAATCGTCTGGAACGCCAGGTCCTCCCAGGGAATCTCATCTTCGGTAAACAGCTCGACCTCCAGAGATTCCTCTCCCGGGCCAAATTCCGGTGTTTTCAGTTCGGCCAGATACAGCATCTGTACCTGGTTGGCATGGATGATGGATGTCACTGTGTAGAGGTCGCCAATCCTGACCTTGGCGCGGGCTTCTTCAAGGGTTTCGCGGGCGGCGGCCTGTTCGGTGGTTTCGCCGTTTTCCATAAAGCCGGCCGGCAGTGTCCAGTAACCAATGCGCGGTGCTATGGCCCGTTTGCACAGCAGTACACGATCACCCAGCACCGGCAGGCAGCCGGCGATGATGCGCGGATTCTGGTAGTGGATGGTGCCGCAGCGGTCGCATACATGGCGCGGGCGGTTGTCCCCCGGCGGAATACTCTGGCTGACGCTGTGCCCGCAATCGCTGCAATAATTCAAGGCATGTCCTCTTCTGATTGCCCCCATTCTAATGGCAGGCCTTTGTCGGCGACAAGGCTGCTGGTCGTTGTGGTGCTTTGGCATTCATTTTTGGCCCTGCACCGCGTTATCATGGCGTTACTATTCGCTGAAGAATGACCTCATGCTTGAGTTGCTGCGCCGCCGCCTGGCCGACTACCGGCCACGTCGCCTCTTATCCGAACGTCCCAATGCCAGTGTGTTGATTGCCCTGACGGATGAGGTTGAGCCACACGTCATCCTCACCCGGCGTGCCTCCCATCTGTCGACCCACCGAGGGGAGGTCGCCTTCCCTGGCGGCAAGCAGGACGATACCGATCCGGACCTGCTCTATACGGCATTGCGCGAAGCGCAGGAGGAAATCGGTCTGGAGCCCGGGCTGGTGGAGGTGCTGGGGCCTTTGGGTCAGGTCATGTCCAAGCATCAGTTACAGGTGACGCCCTGGGTCGGGATAGTGCCGCAGGATGTGATGCTTACGCCCAGCCCTGCGGAGCTTGAGAGTCTTTTCAGGGTGCCTCTGAGTTTCTTTATGGAAGACCGGCGCCAGCGTACCGATATTGTGCGTTTTCGTGGCATGACACACTATGTGCCAGCCTACGAGTACAACGGTTACGTTATCTGGGGCCTGACCGCCTACATGCTGGTGGAGTTGCTGAACGTTGGTTTTGATGCCGGTATCCCGATGAAGCCTCGCCCGGAGCATGAGCCGGGTGGCTATTAACCTGGTGTTCGCATTGGGCCACCATTTCTGGGGGGAAGGTCCAGAGATGAAACATCCCTGTTTCATGCAGTAACCCTGCGGGTTACTAGCCGTATTTTGGTTGTGCAGATTAGTGGAGTCTTATGGAAACGATTGAGAAAGAGCGCCCGATACGCAGCCCCTGCGTCGGTGCCTGCTGTCCCGGTGAGCGCAATCTGTGCACCGGGTGCCTGCGCAATGCGATGGAGATCGCGGAGTGGGGCGTACTGGATAACGATGAAAAGCGTGCGGTGCTGGCTTTGATCCGGCGGCGTGAAAAGGGCGAAGTCTGTTAGGAAACCTAAAGCATGAACGTAATGATCGATCTGTGTGTTGTCCCGCTGGGCGTCGGGGTGTCGGTATCACCCCATGTGGCGGCTTGCCAGCGGGTGTTTCAGGATGCGGGTCTGAGTCATCAGATGCATGCCTATGGCACTAATGTGGAAGGGGAGTGGGAGGCGGTATTTGCCGCTGTACGGCGCTGTCATGAAGTGCTGCACGAAATGGGTGCGCCCCGCGTATCGACCTCAATGCGTGTGGGAACCCGTACCGATCGGGATCAGACCATGGCCGACAAGATCAGCAGCGTAGAGCAGAAGCTGGCGCCGGCGCAGTAGTTCAGACCCTCTGGCTGGCGTCGCTGTCAGGTGCCGGCGGCGGTCAGGACTCGTCTTCGTCGCTGTGCGGGTCCGAGTGATAGCGGGTGACCCGCGCTGTCTTGATCAGATTGTCACTGATCTGCAGCGTTTCAAAGCGGTAGCTGTTCAGCTCCAGGCAGACATTGGCATCCGGAATGGATTCCAGATTTTCGGTGATCAGGCCGTTGAGGGTTTTGGGGCCGTCGGTGGGCAGGTCCCAGCCCAGACTCTTGTTGATCTCGCGAATGTAGGCCGTGCCTTCGATAAAGAAACTGCCGTCTTCCTGGAGGTGGATTTCCTGATTGCTGGCCTTGTTCTGGGCTGACAGTTCGCCGACGATTTCTTCCAGAATGTCCTCCAGCGTAACGATACCGAGAATATCACCGTATTCGTCCACCACCAGGCCAATGCGGCGGCTTTCATTCTGGAAGTTGAGCAGCTGGGTATGCAGTGGTGTGCTTTCGGGCACGAAATAGGCTTCACGCACCACCTGCAAAATGGAGGTCTTGGTAACCTGACCCTGCTGAATCAGTTGGGCAAGGTTGCGCATGTGCAGCGTGCCGACGGCCTTGTTGATATCGCCGTGGTAAACCGGCAGGCGTGTATGGCTGGTGTGGGACAGCTGGTACAGCAGCTGCTCCAGGTCGTGATCCAGGTCGATGCCTTCAACTTCGTTGCGCGGAATCATGATGTCGCTGACGGTGACATCGTTCAGCTCCAGCACGCCGAGCAGCATCGACTGATTGGTCTGTGGCAGCAGAGCGCCGGCCTCGTGCACCAGGGTGCGCAGTTCTTCGGTACTGAGCAGGTGGTTGTTGCCCTCGCCAACCTTGACGCCGAACAGGCGCAGCAGACTGTTGGTGATGCTGTTGACGACCCACACCAGCGGGTAGGTGATCTTCAGCAGTGGCAGCAGCACATAGGACGCCGGAAAGGCGATGCGTTCGGGGAACATGGCCGCAACTGTCTTGGGGGACACTTCGGCGAAAATCAGGATGATCAGCGTCAGTCCAGCGGTGGCGATGGCGATGCCGGCGTCGCCCCACAGGCGTACAGCGATCACGGTCGCGATGGCGGAGGCGAGGATGTTGACGAAGTTGTTGCCGATCAGGATGACGCCAATCAGTCGATCGGGCCTTTCCAGCAGGCGGCTGGCCTTGCGGGCGCCGCGGTGCTTGTTTTTCACCAGATGCCGCAGTCTGTAGCGGTTGAGCGACATCATGCCGGTTTCAGAGCTGGAGAAAAATGCCGAACAAAAGATGAGGAAGATGAGAATCCCGACGAGGGTACTTATCGATGCGTCTTCCAAGACGGGTGAACCTTAGACTAGCCAATAGGGCGTCCATTGTCTGGCCCGCCGAGGGGGCTGTCAAGGGAGCTGCGCGGGATGAGTCTGGACTAGCCCGGCAGAAAGAATTCCAAGACCAGTTTTGAGCCGAAGAATGCCAGCATCAGGGCGATGAAACCGCCGATGGTCCAGCGGATGGCACGCAGGCTGCGCCAGCCCAGCAGGCTGTGGCCGGCCAGCAGAATGGCGTAGACAAACCAGGCCAGAATCGACAGCGTGGTTTTGTGAATCAGGTGCTGGGCAAAGAAATCCTCGACGAAGAAGAAACCGCTGACCAGTGAGGCCGACAGCAGAATGATGCCGGTCCAGAGCATTTCAAACAGCAGGCGCTCCATGGTCTGCAGCGGCGGCAGGCTGGCCACCAGGCCGCGGGTATGGTGCTGCTTGAGCGCGGTATTCTGGCGCCACAGCAGCAGCGCCTGCAGTGTTGCCAGCGTAAAGATACTGTAGGCCAGTATGGACAGCAGGATGTGCGCGATCAGGCCGGGGCCATAATTGCGCTGCAGGCTGGTGTCCGGGTCCAGGGTGGCGGTGAGCAGGGAAATTATGGCAAGGGGGAAGACGCCGATAAACAGGTTGTCGATATGCTGGCGCGAGCTGCTCAGCAAAACGAGCGCCGCCAGCAGCCAGCTGATCTGGCTGCCGACACTGAAAAAGCCGAGGTTGAGTCCGGGGCCCTGATGTACCACCAGATACACCGCCAGTGCGTGTACGGTGATGCCGCACAGCCCCAGCCCGCGGATCAGGTTGCGTGCGGGTCGCTTCTGACCCTGCAATACTTGCCACTGCAACAGGGTTGCAGCCAGGTAGAACAGCACGGCAACAAGTATCGACGTCGGCAGCATCCGGGACCTCCATGGAAAGGCGCTAAGTGTGTCACAAAAAAGGAGGGCGTGAAATATGAGGTGCCGCCCTCCTGAGCCCTGCTGTATAATGCGCATCCTTTGCAAGTTCAAGGCGTCTCCCTCGCCGCTTCAGGGGCCCGATTCGGCCCGGCCGGTGGAGAAAAACAGAGGCAGGATATGTTTGAGAATCTGACAGATCGGCTCACGAAAACGCTCAAGACCGTTACCGGTCAGGCGAAACTCACCGAAGACAACATCAAGGGCACGCTGCGTGAAGTGCGTATGGCGTTGCTGGAGGCAGATGTCGCGCTACCGGTGGTCAAGGAATTCGTTAACAGCGTCAAGGACAGGGCTGTCGGTCAGGAAGTCAGCAAGAGCCTGACGCCGGGCCAGGTGTTCGTCAAGATCGTCCAGGAAGAACTGGTCAAGATCATGGGCGAGGCCAACGAAAAACTTAATCTGGCGGCCCAGCCGCCGGCGATCGTGCTGATGGCGGGCCTGCAGGGCGCGGGCAAGACCACCTCCGTCGCCAAGCTTGCGCGCACGCTGCGCGAGCGCGACAAGAAAAAGGTCCTGGTCGTGTCGGCAGACGTATACCGTCCCGCGGCGATCAAGCAGCTGGAAATGCTGGCCAGCGAAGTGGCGGTGGATTTCTTCCCGTCCAGCGCCGATCAGGACCCGGTGCAGATCGCGCTGGCCGCGATTGCCCACGCCAAAATCCAGCATCACGATGTGGTACTGGTGGATACGGCGGGCCGACTGCATGTCGATGGCGACATGATGGACGAGATCAAGCGTCTGCACAGCGCCATTAACCCGGTGGAAACCCTGTTCGTGGTCGACGCCATGACGGGCCAGGACGCCGCGACCACGGCCAAGGCCTTCAGTGATGTGCTGCCGCTGACCGGTGTGATTCTGACCAAGGCGGACGGCGATGCCCGTGGCGGTGCCGCACTGTCGGTGCGCTATATCACCGGCAAACCGATCAAGTTTATCGGTGTGGGCGAAAAGGTCGACGCACTCGAGGCTTTCCATCCTGATCGTGTTGCGTCGCGCATCCTTGGCATGGGGGACGTGCTGTCCCTGATCGAGGAAGCCGAGCGCAAGATCGACAAGGACAAGGCCGAGAAATTTGCCCAGAAGATCAAGAAGGGCAAGGGTTTTGATCTGGAGGACTTCCGTCAGCAGATTCAGCAGATGAAGAACATGGGCGGCATGGCCGGCATGCTCGACAAACTGCCGGGTATGGGGCAAATGGGCCAGATGGGTCAGGCTGCTGATGCCGCCAAGGCGGAGAAGGGCATGCATCAGATGGAATCGATCATCAATTCCATGACCCCCGGCGAGCGCAGCAATCCCGATGTTATCTCCGGTTCACGCAAGCGTCGTATCGCGCTGGGCTCGGGGACGCAGATTCAGGATGTTAACCGCCTGCTCAAGCAGCACAAGCAGATGGCCAAGATGATGAAGAAATTTTCCACCAAGGGTGGCATGGCCAAAATGATGCGCGGTATGAAGGGCATGTTGCCGCCGGGCATGGGTGGCGGTGGCGGCGGCTTCCCCCGCATGTAATGCATCCTTGCTGTTGCTTAATATTTATCCACAAAATGCTTTTGTCGGGGCCTTGTTTGACGTAAAATCTCGGCCCTGATTTTGTAGGCCCGGTAGCTGCATGGGGTTAGTCCCGGTGTAGCCCGGATTTGAAACCGCGGGCGATCCTAAAACCCGCGCAAATAAAGGGACCATGCACATGGTAACAATTCGTCTGTCTCGTGGCGGCGCCAAAAAGCGTCCGTTTTATCACCTTACCGTAGCCGATTCTCGCAATGCGCGTGATGGTCGCTTTATTGAGCGCGTTGGTTTCTTCAACCCGGTTGCACGCGGTCAGGAAGAAGGCCTGCGTGTCGATCTGGAGCGTGTTCAGTACTGGCAGGAAAAAGGCGCTAGCCTGTCCGAGCGTGTTGCTCAGCTGATCAAAGAAGCAAAGAAAGCAGCTAAGTAACGCAAGGTTGGGCCGGGTCGAAGGATGGAAGACACAAGTTCTCTTATAACGCTGGGCAAGATTACAACTCTGTACGGCGTCAAAGGTTGGGTAAAGGTTCATTCCAGTACCGAGCCGATGGAAAACATCCTGAACTATGCCCCCTGGCAGCTGAAGATCGGAAACGAAATAAAATTCGTCGAGATTGAAAGTGGCCGGGTTCATGGCAAAGGCCTGGTGGCCAAGCTGGCTGGAGTAGATGATCGGGACGTGGCACGGCTTTACTGCGGTGCTGAAATTCTGGTCGAACGCAGCCGTCTTCCTGAGCTGGAAGCCGGTGAGTACTACTGGAGGCAGCTCGAAGACCTGCTGGTATATACCGTGTCTGGCCAGTTGCTGGGCAAGGTAGAGCACCTGATCGCAACGGGCTCCAACGATGTTTTGATCGTACGGGGCACCGAAGAGAGTATTGATCGCCGCGAGCGTTTGATTCCCTACTTGCCGGATCAGGTGATCAAGGAAATTGATTTGGTTAAGGGTAGCATTCGGGTCGACTGGGATCCGGAGTTTTAGGCGGTGTGGTTTGGTGTAGTCACCCTCTTTCCCGAGATGTTTGAAGCTGTAACGGCTTACGGGGTCACGGGACGGGCGGTGCGCAATGGGCTGATTGATGTCCGGTGCTGGAATCCCAGGGATTATGCTCTGGACAAGCACCGTACTGTCGATGACCGTCCCTATGGGGGCGGTCCTGGCATGCTGATGAAAGTTCAGCCATTGCGGGATGCGATACAGGCTGCGCGCAGCGCTGCTGGCGAAGGAGCGACAGTGATTTATCTGTCGCCCCAGGGGCGTCGGCTGGATCATGCCGGTGTGTGTGAGCTGGCGGCACGGCAGAAGTTGATTTTGGTGGCGGGACGTTACGAAGGTATCGACGAGCGCCTGCTGGAAACCGAAATCGATGAAGAGTGGTCGCTGGGAGACTTTGTCCTCAGTGGCGGCGAATTGCCGAGCATGACGCTGATCGATGCAGTATCCAGGCTAGTGCCCGGTGTACTGGGTCATCAGAGCTCCGCTGCCGAAGACTCCTTTAGCGAGGGGTTGCTGGATTGCTCGCACTACACGAGACCGGAACAGTTTGACGGAATGCAAGTACCCGAGGTGCTGCTAGGCGGCAATCACGAGGAAATCAGGCGCTGGCGCCTGAAACAGCAACTGGGCCGAACCTGGACAAGGCGCCCGGACCTGCTGGAAAGCCTCGAGTTGGATCGCGAGCAGCAGACGTTGTTAAACGAATACATCCGTGAGACCCAGAGGTCCGACGGTTGAGTACTCACTCTAGGAGCGAGCTATGAGCGGCAAAATCTCTATCATTCAGCAGATCGAAGCTGAGCAGATGGGTAAGCAGATCCCTGAATTCGGCCCCGGTGATACCGTTGTCGTGCAGGTTAAAGTGACTGAAGGCGCCCGTACGCGTCTGCAGGCGTTTGAAGGTGTTGTGATCGGCAAGCGTAACCGCGGCCTGAACTCTGCCTTCACCGTACGCAAAATCTCCCACGGCGTGGGCGTTGAGCGTACTTTCCAGACCTTCAGCCCGACTGTTGACAGCATTGGTGTCAAGCGTCGCGGTGACGTGCGTCAAGCCAAGCTGTACTACCTGCGCGAGCGCAGCGGCAAGTCTGCACGTATCAAGGAAAAATTGGGCTGAGCCTCGGCTCATACCAGTTTCTAAAAGGGCGGCCCTCGGGTCGCCCTTTTTGCGTCTGGGCTTAAATGGCTCTGTCGTTGGCCTGTTCGCCATTTGTCGCTATGATGCCTACTATTAAAATCTCTGTAAGCCGGTACTGACAGACTACAAAAGGAGCTGCAGTTATGCGGAAGTTGTTTAGGTTGCTGGGATTTTTGCTGATACCGGCATTAATAGCCGGTGGTGCTTATGGGTATTACTGGTATCAGGTAAAAAGCTCCGCTGATCGCATGGTCGACGCTGCGGCACCTTACGCAAAGATCTCCTATGCACGCGTTGTTGCCGGGCTTGATGGCAGTGCCGGCATTGCCGGTGTGCAGGTAACGCCGGTGGGCAGCAAGGATTCTGTACTGATTGGCTCAGTCCTGTTCCAGGCGCCTGATCCATTGTTCTACCTCGATGCCGAGAAGACCCTGCGCGAGGGCAGCTGGCCCGAGCATATGGCGTTGTCGATCACGGGTCTGGATATGAACCTCGATGCCGATTATCTGGCGCAGTGGGAAGCCATGGGGCAGTCCTTTGCTGTGCCGCAGCAGGGTACCGGTTTTGAAGCCCTCGCCTGTGGTGATGTGCAACGCTTTGATCTGGCAACCACCCGGGCGATGAAGTACCAGCGCCTGAATATGGATATGCTGGTGGCGATGGACTTTATGCCCCGCACCCAGTCGCTGCGTCTGCGCTCCGATGTCAGCGTTGCCGACATGGCGCAAACCAGCTTTTATGTCGATCTGTCCCTGGCCAGTAACGTACTTTCTATCGGCTCGCTGGTGCAGGCGCAGCCGACGCTGGAACGCGTCTCGCTTGATTACAGCGACCTGGGCTACAACGCCAGGCGCAATCGTTTCTGTGCTCAGCGTGGTGGTTACGCGCCTGATGAATATGCCCAGCGTCATAGCGAGATGGTGCACTCTGAACTCAAACAGCTCGGCTGGTCGGTGCCTGAGCTGCTGCTGAAGGCCTACGCGGACCTGCAGCAGCCGCGGGCGATATTGCAGGTGGCCGCCGAGCCGCCGCCGGGCTTTGGAGCTCAATCCATGGCGACGATTTCCTCGCCCGAGGATCTGCTTGATCTCCTTAATATCCGGGTTTCTGTCAATGGCGTGAGTCAGGATCTGAGCAGTATTAACTGGTCGCTGGATCCGGGTGAAGCTGTTGCCGCCAATGCTGCGGCTGAGGTCTTGTCAAGTGACGCCCTCCAGTCTGAAAATCTGACCGCCGGTGTGGTTGAAAAGCGCGCCCCCCAGGAAGACCTGGTGATCGAGCTGGAGCAGCCCAGGCCTGAGCCGGGGCAGGTGGCTGTCATTATTGATCCTGATGTGGTTCAGGTTATGCCGGGGATAGTGGTCAAGGCGAAGGCTGCGGAAAAAACCTACAAGCCCACCGCGGTGCAGCAGGTGCACGGTTATGCCGGGCAGAAGGTCAAGCTGCGTACCTATTTTGGGCGTCGTATCGAGGGCACTCTGGTGCGGGTGGCCGGGGGCAACCTGGAAGTAGAACAGCGTCTGGACCGCGGAGTGGCAATTTTCCCGATTGCGGCTGACAAGGTCGCAGAACTGTCCGTCTGGCGTTAAGGGTACCGTGGCTGATGTCGAAGGCGACGGCCGTCTGCGCCGGCGCTCGCCGGATGTGGCTGATCAGCGCGCCATAGAGCGCTATATCGATGCTATCTGGCTTGAAAAGGGTCTCAGTGCCAACACGCTGGCGTCCTACCGGCGTGATCTCAGTCTTTTTGCCTGCTGGCTCAATGATCAGGGTGCTGCCTTGCTTGAGGCCGATCGGTCGCTGTTGCGGCGCCATCTCGACTGGCGACTCGAAGCCCGGCTCAAGGCCAGCTCCACGGCGCGCCTGCTGTCCTGTCTGCGTGGTTTTTACCGCTACTGGATTCGCGAGGAGCGCCTGACGGATGATCCGACGCTGCAGATCGACAGTCCGCGCCGTGCCCGCCCCCTGCCCAAAACCCTGACCGAGGAAGACGTTGAGCAGCTGCTGGCAGCGCCGCCGCTGGATGATGCGCTGGGGTTGCGGGACCGGGCCATGCTGGAAGTGTTGTACGCAACCGGTTTGCGGGTGTCGGAGCTGGTGGGCCTGTCCTGTGGTCAGGTGAACCTGCGCCAGGGGCTGGTGCGGGTGGTTGGCAAGGGTGACAAGGAGCGGTTGGTGCCGCTGGGTGATGAGGCTGTGTACTGGCTACAGCGTTATCTGGCGCAGGCGCGGCGGGAGCTGATTGAAGCCGGGTCTGAGGTGTTGTTTCCCAGTCGGCGCGGGCAGCAGATGACGCGCCAGACATTCTGGCATCGCATCAAGCTGCATGCTCTGACCGGCGGTATCGACAAGCCCTTGTCTCCCCATGTGTTGCGTCATGCCTTCGCCACCCATCTTGTGAATCATGGCGCTGATCTGCGAGTAGTGCAGATGCTGCTGGGGCACAGTGACCTTTCTACCACGCAGATTTATACTCAGGTCGCGCAGCACCGGTTGCAGTCCGTGCACCGTCAGCACCATCCGCGGGGCTAGCGGCGCCGGGGAACTTATTAGTGCCTGTCTCGTCTGAGAGGGTCTATAAACATCGACTGATATTGAGGGTTTTTATGCATAAATCTATCCTGAGTGCCCTTCTGGTGCTGGGCTTCAGTGGCACGTTGCAGGCAGCCGAGGCTGATGCCGGGATTACCGAGATCATTTCCCAGCAGTTGATGAAGGTTGATGCCCGTATTCCGGTTGAATCCGTTACCCAGGCGCAAATTCCGGGTATCTATGAAGTGGTTCTGGGTACCGGCGAAGTGCTTTATTCCGACCCCAAAGGCGAGTATTTCATGCTGGGTCAGCTCTACAAGCTGAGTGATGACAAGGGTTTTGTAAACCTGACGGAAGCGCGTCTGAATACCCAGCGGGTTGCTCTTATCGAGGGTGTCGATGCGAAAGATCGCATCTCCTTCAAGCCAGAGGGTGAGGTCAAGGCGACGATAGCCGTGTTTACCGATGTCGATTGCCCCTACTGCCGCAAGCTGCATGAAGAAGTTCCCAAGCTGAATGCCATGGGTATTCAGGTGGATTACCTGGCCTTCCCGCGTGCTGGCGAACGCTCTGAAGCCTTTACCAAGATGCAGTCGGTTTGGTGTTCGGCGCCGGATCAGCGTGCCGAGAACCTCTCCAAGGTTAAAAATGGTGAAACCATCGAGGCTCAGGTTTGCGATTCGCCGGTAATGGATCAGTTCGCACTGGGGCAGAAGGTGGGTGTAACCGGTACGCCTGCGCTGGTCTTTGAAGACGGCAGCCTGGTTCCGGGCTACATGCCGGCGGCGCGTCTGGCTCAGATGCTCGGTCTGGCGCAGTAAAATTGCGTCTGCAGGTGGCACGGTTTAGTCGTGTCACTTGCTGTCTGTTTGTCCTTCCCTGATCTGCCGTTCGGCAAATTCATCCTGTATCTTCTGTATATCCCTATCCAAGTCAGGTCCAACACCCGTTATAATACCCACCCATTTTTACCGCGGATGACGAAAGGTCATCCGGATCGACTCAACAGCGAGTGAGGTATTGATTTGAAACCGGTTAAAGTTGGTATCTGCGGTCTTGGCACCGTAGGCTGCGGCACCTTCAATGTACTCCAGCGCAATGGAGACGAAATCAGCCGTCGTGCAGGCCGCAATATAGTCGTAGCCCAGGTGGGAGCGCGGCGTGAAAACCCGAACGCTGATACCCGCGGCATTGACATTACCGCCGACATTTTCGCGGTTGCGACCAATCCGGAAATCGATATCGTGGTTGAGCTGATCGGTGGCTATGATGTTGCCCGCAAGCTGGTGCTGACGGCGATCGAAAACGGCAAGCATGTGGTTACCGCCAACAAGGCGCTGATCGCGGTGCACGGCAACGAGATTTTTGAAGCGGCGCAGAAAAATAACGTCATCGTGGCTTTCGAAGCGGCGGTCGCCGGCGGTATCCCCATTATCAAGGCGATCCGTGAAGGCCTGGCCGGCAACCAGATCAACTGGCTGGCGGGCATCATCAATGGCACCGGCAACTTCATCATGAGCGAAATGCGTGAGAAGGGCCGTGACTTCGCCGATGTACTGGCCGAAGCCCAGGCGCTGGGTTACGCCGAAGCCGATCCGACCTTTGATGTGGAGGGTATTGATGCAGCCCACAAGCTGACCATACTGGCCTCCATCGCCTTCGGTATTCCGCTGCAGTTCGATAAGGCCTACACCGAAGGCATCAGCGCTATCACCCAGGACGACGTGACCTATGCCGACGAGCTGGGGTATCGCATCAAGCATCTGGGTATCAGCCGTCGTACGGACGCGGGTGTCGAGCTGCGTGTACATCCGACGCTGATCCCCAAGCAGCTGCTGCTGGCCAATGTTGAAGGCGTAATGAATGCGGTCATGGTCGATGGCGATGCCGTGGGTCAGACGCTGTATTACGGTGCCGGCGCAGGTGCCGAGCCTACGGCGTCCGCCGTGGTAGCCGATGTCATAGACGTGGTGCGCATGCTGGTATCCGAGCAGGGCCATCGAGTGCCGCATCTGGCCTTCCAGCCGAGTGAACTGTCGGATCTGCCGGTGTTGCCAGTGGAAGAAATCCACACAGCCTACTATCTGCGCATTCACGCCATCGAACGTCCAGGCGTACTGGCGCACATCACCAAGATCTTTGGTGACAGCGGTATCAATATCGAAGCCATCATCCAGAAAGAAACCACTGCCGAACAGGTGCCGGTGATTATCCTGACCCAGCGGGTGAAGGAGCGGGTGATGAACGATGCCCTGGCCCAGATCGAGGCGCTGGACGATATCCTTGGCAAGGTAACCCGCATCCGTGTCGAGTTACTGAAGGATTGAGGAAACGAGCATGAAATATATTTCAACCCGGGGCCAGGCGCCTGCACTTAACTTCGAAGAAGTGCTGCTGGCAGGCCTTGCCAGCGATGGCGGCCTCTATGTGCCCGAAATGCTGCCGACCTTCAGCACCGAAGAAATCGCATCCTGGGCGGCACTGCCGTACCACGAGCTGGCTTTCAAGGTGATTCAGCCCTTCGTCAGTGACTGCATCGATGATGCTGATCTGAAGAAAATGGTGGATGAAACCTACGCCGCTTTTGATCACAGCGCCGTGGCGCCGCTGGTGCAGCTGGGCAGCAATGAATGGGTGCTGGAGCTGTTCCATGGTCCGACCCTGGCATTCAAGGATTTCGCGCTGCAGCTGCTGGGCCGCCTGATGGATCATGTGCTGGCCAAGCGCGGCGAGCGCCTGGTCATCATGGGTGCCACCTCCGGTGATACCGGCTCTGCGGCTATCGAAGGCTGCCGTCACAGTGACCATCTGGATATCTTTATCCTGCACCCCCACAAGCGGGTGTCTGAGGTTCAGCGTCGCCAGATGACCACCGTGAAGGCCGATAACGTCTTCAATATCGCGCTGCAAGGCAACTTCGATGACTGCCAGCAGATGGTCAAGGACAGTTTTGCCGATCAGGCCTTCCTCAAGGGACTGAAGCTCGGCGCCGTCAACTCGATCAACTGGGCCCGCATCATGGCCCAGATCGTGTACTACTTCGCAGCCTCGCTGGCCGTGGGCGGCCCGCAGCGTCCGGTGGCCTTTTCGGTGCCGACCGGCAACTTCGGCGATATCTTCGCAGGCTACCTGGCCAAGCAGATGGGTCTGCCCATCGCTCAGCTGGTGGTTGCCACTAACCGTAACGACATTTTGCACCGGGTCATTTCCGGTAACGACATGAGCCGCGGCGAGCTGGTGCACACGCTGTCACCGTCGATGGATATCATGGTGTCGTCCAACTTCGAACGTTTGCTGTTCGATGTGTACGACCGTGATGGCGCGGCCATTTCTGATTTGATGGCGCGTTTTCGTACCGATGCCGTACAGCTCGACGCAGCACGCTGGGCCAAGGTCCGCGAGCTGTTCGACAGCCAGGCGGTCGACGACGAAACCACCTGCAACCTGATTCGTGAGGTGCATGCGCAAACCGGCTATCTGCTGGATCCGCACACCGCCATTGGCCTGCAGGCCGGGCGCGACTGCAACCGTGATCGCAGCATTCCGATGATCACCCTGGCGACGGCCCATCCGGTCAAGTTCCCGGAGCCGGTGATCAAGGCGGGTCTCGAATCGCCGCAGCTGCCAGAAGGCATGGCGGATCTGTTTGAACGCCCCGAGCACTATGAAGTGCTGGCCAATGACCTGTCCGTGGTGCAGGCATTCCTGGCCTCCCATGTTCACAAGGCGTGATAGCCCCAGCGCCTGATGTGCTGAATCCGATGGGCAGCGCCTGTGGCGCTGCCCATCGGCTGTCGCTGCATGGATAATCTGTTCTTCCTCATTTCCAAGACCCTGTGGCTGGCGGTACAGCCGGATAATCTGCTGGTTCTGCTGCTGTTGCTGGCGGCCTGCGGTGTCTGGCTAGGCCGTCGCTGGGGTCGGGCGCTGCTGGGCTTGCTGGCGCTGGCCATGCTGAGTCTTATGCTGCTGCCCCTGGGCAATCTGCTGTTGCAGCCTCTGGAGTCACGCTTTCAGCCTGCGGCACTGCCCGAGTCGGTGGCGGGCATCATGGTGCTGGGCGGCGGCGAGGATGCCGACCTGAGTGCGCGCTGGGAGCAAAGCCAGTTCAACAGTGCGGCCGAGCGTCTGATGGTGTTGCCAGAGCTGATGCAGCGCTATCCTGACGCCCAGGTGGTGTTCAGTGGCGGCTCTGCCGCGGTGCTGGATGCACAGTACCGCGGCGCCGATGTCGCCCAGAATTGGCTGGCGACACTGCCGGCATCCCTGTTCGAGCGGCCGGTGCTGTTCGAGCGTGATTCACGCAATACCTGGGAAAATGCGCTTTTCAGTGCCCGTCTGCTGGGCGGGGTACCGGAGCAACCCTGGCTGCTGGTCACCTCAGCCTTCCATATGCCGCGCTCCGTGGGTATCTATCGACAGCTCGGCTGGCAGCTTGTGCCTTATCCGGTGGACTACATCAGTAGCGGTGATCTGGTGCGGGTGCAGTTCGCCCTCAATCTGCGTGATCTGGTGGTGGGCGTGCGGGAATGGACCGGTCTGCTGATCTACCACCTCACCGGGCGAACCACTGCGTTTTTCCCGGCACCCGAGGCCTGATGCCATGACGGATATACAGATCGAACGGCGCCCGGCGCCGGATAGCAGCCTGCCCGTTTTCAGCGAAACCCACCCCGTGCTGGCGCGTATCTATGCCGCCCGTGGTGTGCAGTCGCTGAATCATCTGGGGCGCTCACTTTCAGAACTGCTGCCGGATTCCGGTCTGCAGGGGCTGGATGCGGCGGTGGCCCGGCTGGTAAAGGCGATTAGCGCCGGCGAGAGCATACTGATTGTCGGCGACTTTGACTGCGACGGTGCCACCAGTACCGCAGTGGCGGTGCTGGCGCTGCGCATGATGGGCGCAGCCCAGGTGGACTACCTGGTGCCCAACCGTTTTGAGTACGGCTATGGCCTGAGTCCCGAAATTGTCGAGGTGGCGCGCAAGCTGGGGCCCAAATTGCTGGTGACGGTGGATAACGGCATTTCCAGCCTGGAGGGGGTGGCCCGCGCCAATGCCTGTGGCATGGATGTGGTGGTCACCGATCACCACCTGGCCGGCAGCGAACTGCCAGCGGCCTGCGCCATCGTCAATCCCAATCAGCCGGGCTGCGGCTTTATTGCCAAGTCGACCTGTGGTGTCGGGGTGATTTTTTACGTCATGATCGCGCTGCGCCGGGCGCTTACAGCCCGCGGCTGGTTTGAACAGCGTAACCTGCCGGCGCCGAACCTCGCCAGTTTGCTGGATCTGGTGGCGCTGGGGACTGTGGCCGATGTGGTGGCGCTGGAGCACAACAACCGGGTGCTGGTGCACCAGGGCCTGCAGCGTATCCGCGCTGGCAAGGCGCGTCCTGGGCTGCATGCTCTCATTGAGGTGTCGGGCCGCAGCCAGTCGCGTCTGGTGGCGAGTGATCTTGGCTTTGCCCTGGCACCGCGCCTCAACGCCGCCGGCCGGCTCGAAGATATGTCTATCGGCATTGAATGTCTGCTGACCGATGACCCTGATCGTGCGCTGGAGCTTGCCCGCACCCTGGATGAGCTGAATCAGGAGCGTCGCGGTATCGAGCAGGAGATGCAGCAGCAGGCGTTGCAATCGCTGGCGCGACTGGAGCTGGATGAGACTGCGCTGCCCGTGGGGCTCTGCCTGTACGATGAAAGCTGGCATCAGGGTGTTATTGGCATCCTGGCCTCGCGCATCAAGGAGCGGGTGCATCGCCCGGTAATTGCCTTTGCCCCTGGCGATGATGGCGAGATCAAGGGGTCGGCGCGCTCGATCAGCGGTTTCCATATCCGCGACGGACTCGATGCCATAGCCGCGCGCTATCCCGGCCTGCTGCACAAGTTTGGCGGCCATGCGATGGCGGCGGGCATGACGCTGGATGCGGCACGTTTTGCCGATTTCAGTGCGGCCTTTGATGAGCAGGTGCGAAAGCAGCTCGATGAAGAAGCCCTTACGCGACGCCTGCTGACAGATGGCGCCTTGAGTGCCGCCGATCTGAGCATTGAGCTGGCTGAAGTGCTGCGAGAAGGCGGACCCTGGGGGCAGCAGTTTGCGGAGCCACTGTTCGATGGTGACTTCGGTCTGCTGCAGCAGCGCATTGTTGGGCAGCGACATTTGAAGCTGGTGCTGATGGAGCCGGCCACCGGGCTCGCGATCGATGCCATCTGGTTTAATATTGATACGGCGCTCTGGCCAGACACGTCGGTGCAGCGGGTGCGGGTGGTGTATCGGCTGGACGTGAATGAATTTCGCGGCCAGCGCAATCTGCAGCTGATGGTGGATCACCTCGAAGCGATCAGCTAATTAATGTGGGGGCCATCCAGGCTCCCGAATCTGGTGACAAGAGGAAGTACGAGAATGAATGATTTGACGCTGAATGAACTCAACACCCTGCTGACGGTTTTCGCCAGGGCGGGTGTTGAAGCGGGCGCAGGTGCCGAGGGTGAGCTGCTGCAGCGTCTGAGTCAGGCTCAGGCCGAGCGCGAAGAGCTGGACAACATGGACTTTGACGATTGCGCCGGCGGTGCCTGCAAGCTCTAATGCCGTTTGCTCTGTGCGTTGTCGGCGGCGATGGCGGGCGGATTGATCATGCAGGTTTGCGGTGAGCGTGAACATCATGCAGGATGTGCAGGATGGCTTAATCACGGATGAAACCAGATGGGATCTGCTGGGGTATTTGATTGCAGAGTCTTGCTCTGCCGCCGCATCGTAGCGCCGAAGTCGACCGGGCCCTGTGGGCTCAATCAAGTCAGGAGCCGTTGATGTCAGCAGGACGCAGGAAGATGTCTGCTTGTATAGCGCAACGCCGCATGCCCTATCCAGGTCTTATCCTGGTGTCTGCTGTTGCGCCGATGCTATGGCCATCGGCCTCAATGGCGGCCGACGTACTTGAGAATCCCGCGCCTGTGATGGCCGCACTGTTGGTGATGCTTGCGCTGACCCTGGCGGTGCTGGCTAGCGTCTGTTATCGCAGCCGGCAGCAGCAGGTGCAACTGCGGGCACTCGAAGCCGGCCAGTATCGTTATAGAGCCATCTTCGATGCCCTGCCCGAGGCGGCTTCGATCAAGAGCGCCAGTGGCCAGTATCTGGATTGCAATCGCGCCTTCGCAGAATTCACCGGTTTGAACGCTGAGGTGCTGTTAGGGAAAACCAGCGGTGACATATTCTCGGTGTCCGACGGACAGCGCATCTCGGCGCAGGAGCGTCGTGCGCTGAAGACCGACGGCATCTTCCGGAGTGAAGACTGGGTGCATGGTGCCGGGCGCCGGCCGCGCCTGGTCAGTTTTCTGCGTACCCGCCTGCCGGTTCAGGGGGCGCAGGAGCCGGCGCTGCTTGTCATTGGCAGCGACATTACGGAGCAGCGTCAGGAAGAGGTCATCACGCGGCTGCAGAACATGACGCTGGATTGCCTGCTGCGCGGTATTGCCCTGACCACGGTACTTGAGCGGCTGGTCGAAACGGTGGAGCAGGCCTACCCCGGCCTGCTTTGCTCGGTCATGCTGCTGGACAAGGATCGATTGCTGCGCTCCACGGCGGCACCTTCACTCCCCGACTATTTTCGCGAAGTTTCAGATGGACTGGCTGCGGCCGAAGGCGTGGGTGCCTGCGGTACGGCCGCCGCCACCGGCAAACGGGTGCTTGTCGAGAATGCGCAGGAACACCCCTATTTCACCTCTTTTGTAGAACTTGTTGCCCGCGCCAATATTGTCGCCTGCTGGTCGGAGCCCGTGCTGGGCAGCCACGGTGAAGTCCTGGGGACCTTATGCCTGTACTCGCCCGAAGCCGGTGGGCCTACGCCGGCACAGATCAAGCTGCTGGAGCAGGCGGCACGGCTGGTGAGTCTTGCGGTGGAGCGCAGCCAGCGCGAAGATCAGCTGCGTAAGCTGTCGCGGGCGGTGGAACAGAGCTCCAGCATGGTAGTCATTACTGACGCCAGCGGCATTATTGAATACGTTAACGAAGAATTCTGTGACGTCACCGGCTACAGCGTCGAGGAAGCCCTGTCGCAGCGGCCATCGCTGCTGAAATCCGGCGAGACCGATGCCGAGGTGTACCGCAGCATGTGGCAGGCATTGCTGGCGGGGCAGGACTGGCACGGCGAAATCCGCAATCGTCGCAAGTCCGGTGCGCTCTATTGGTCGGCGCTATCGGTGTCGCCAATTCTGGACGAAGATGGCAGCGTAACCCACTTTATCGGCATCAGTGAGGATATCTCCGCCCAGAAACATTCCCAGGCGCAGATCGAGCAGCTCGCCTTCTACGACCCCCTTACTCAGCTAGGTAACCGGCGGCTGTTCCGCGAGCAGCTGGACCAGGAGCTGCGCAAGGTGCGCCGTACCGGCCAGCAGCTGGCGGTGTTCTACCTGGATCTGGACAACTTCAAGCAGATTAACGATACCCTGGGGCATGATGTCGGTGACCGGTTGCTGCAGGCGATCGCCGGACATCTGCGGGTGACGCTGCGCGAGACCGATATTATTGCGCGCCTGGGCGGTGATGAATTCATCATACTATTGCCCCAGGTGACCGGTCTGGCACAGGCCAAAAAGGTGGCGGAGAAGCTGCTTAACGCACTGCTGACGCCTATACCTGTGGCCGGACATGAAGTGCTGATTACCTTCAGTATTGGTATCACGCTGGCGCCTGATGACGGTGATACCTGGTCTGTACTGATGAAGAACGCAGATCTGGCGATGTACCGTGCCAAGCGCCAGGGGCGCAATAACTATCAGTTCTTCACCCGCGAAATGAATGAGGAAGTCATGCGGCGGGCGCAGATGGAAGCCGAGTTGCGCACCGCGCTGGAGGAGGGGCACTTCACCCTGGTGTATCAGCCGCAGTGGAATTTGCTGGGCGGCTTGCAGCTGGTGGGCATGGAGGCCCTGATCCGCTGGCACCATGCGGAACGTGGCTGGATTTCACCGGTCGAGTTTATTCCGGTGGCCGAGGAGCTGGGTCTGATTGTGCCGCTGGGCAACTGGGTGATTCACGAAGCCTGTCGGGCCGGTTTCCATCTGGTCGAGCAGGGGCATGACGTCAAGGTGGCGGTGAACCTGTCGCTGCGCCAGTTCCGTGACCCGAACCTGTTGAATACGGTGCGTCTGGCGTTGCAGAACAGTGGGCTCGAGGCGCGCTACCTTGAGTTCGAGATCACCGAGTCCATGATCATGGATGATATCAGCCGGGTGCTTGAAATTCTGGGGGCGCTCAAGGACCTGGGGGTGACGCTGTCTATCGATGACTTTGGCACCGGCTATTCGTCGCTGAGCTATCTCAAGCAGTTACCCGTGGATCAGCTCAAGGTGGATGCCTCCTTTGTGCGCGATATTCCCCATGATCGCAACGACATGGAAATTGCCGCCGCGGTTATCGCCATGGCCCACAAGCTGGGGCTCAAAGTGGTGGCGGAAGGTATCGAAACCCCGGCGCAGCTGGCCTTCCTGCGGGAGAACCGCTGTGAGATGGGGCAGGGTTACCTGCTGGCGCGCCCTATGCCGCTGGAGTCCGTGCTACAGCTGCTTGAGGTGGAGCTGACCGACTGAGTCGCAGGCGGCGGACAGGGTTTTCTGTTGCTGTCATGAATCTGTCATTAATCGGGCATAGTCTGGCGGCCAGAATGTCGCTAGCTCCCGGTGAATAACGCATGCAGTCAAGCCTTCACACAGCGCCCGTGGCGAACGAACTCAGTGTGCTGGACACCATTATTCGGGATGAAAACCTGACCCCCTATTTTCAGCCCATTGTCGATCTTCAGAGCGGTGAAGTGATCGGCCATGAAGCGCTGATACGTGGCCCCCAGGACAGCGCCATGCAGATGCCGGGGCCTTTGTTCGCAGCCGCACTGGCCGAGGGCCGCCTGGCGGAACTCGAATTGCTGTGCCGGCGCCTGGCGTTGCAGCGTTTTGCCGAACTGCGCCCCGCCGGCAAATTGTTTCTGAATATCAATGCGTCCCTGCTCGGCATGCCGGGTCACCCCCAGGGCCTGACGCTGGAATGGCTCGAGCAGCTGAAAATTCCCCAGGCCAGCATTGTTATCGAGTTGTCGGAGCAGCATCCGTTTGATCATTGCGGCCTGACGCAGACCGCCGTGCGTCACTATCAGGACATGGGCTTTGGCATTGCTATCGACGATCTTGGCTCCGGTTATTCAGGGCTGCGGCTCTGGTCGGAGCTGCAGCCAGCCTACGTCAAGATCGACAAGCACTTTGTGCGCGGTATTGATCAGAACAGCGTGAAACGCGAGTTCGTCAAATCCATTATCAATATAGGTAACAGCACCCGCTGTCGTGTCGTCGCCGAGGGGATTGAGACCCGCGGGGAGCTGCATACGCTGCAGCTGCTGGGTGTCGGTTTTGGCCAGGGCTTTTTGCTGGGCAAGCCCCAGTCGCTGCCGGTCGCGGCGGCGGCGTGCCGCCATATCGCCATGACGCCGAGGCGTGCCAGTCGGGATAATGAGCGTGCCGAAACCGCCGCCGTACTGCTCAGGTCTGCACCGGCGGTGACGCTGGACGACAAGATCGATGCCGCCAGTGTGCTGCTGCGCCAGCACCCGGATCTGACCCTGATTCCGGTGCTGGATGATGGCCAGCCCGTGGGCGTGCTGCGTCGACAGGAGCTGTGGGAGCTCTATTCCAGCCAGTATGGTCGGGCGCTGTATGAGCAGCGTTCTGTGAGCCACATCATGCAGCGTGATTTTCTGGCGGTTGAGGTGGGCATGCCGCTGGAGCAGGTATCGCAGGTGCTGACCGAGCAGGAATCCAGCCTGATGCAGCAGGATATTCTTATCGTTCAGGATGGCAGCTATCTGGGCATGGGCAATGTACGTGATCTGTTGCGCACTATTACCGAGCTCAAGATTCGCACGGCCCGCTATGCCAATCCGCTGACGTTGCTGCCGGGCAATGTGCCGGTGAACGAGGAACTTGATCGCCTGCTCGAGGGCGCCTGTGATTTCCACGTGGCCTATTTCGACCTGAATCAGTTCAAGGCCTATAACGATCGCTACGGCTATGCCCGGGGTGATCGGGTGATACGACACCTCGGCGATCTGCTGGCGCGCCATGCCAGTGCACCTGATACCTTCGTGGGTCATATCGGCGGTGACGATTTCGTGGTGATCTTCCGCCACGGACTCTGGAGAGCGGCCTGTGAACGCATTCTGGAAGAGTTCGGCCAGTCGGTAAGTGAATTCTATGATCCGCAGCATTTGAAGGACGGCGGTATCTGGGCGCAGGGGCGCGAAGGCGGCCGTCAGTTCCATGAATTGCTGGGGCTCGCCGTCGGCGTGGTGCACCCAGACCCTTATCGCTGCCCCGGCTTTGGGGAAGTGGCGGAGCTTGCCGCCGAGGCCAAGAAGGCCGCCAAGACCACCCGCCTGGGTCCTTTGTATCTGTCCCCGCGCCGCGCCCTCTGAAGGGCATTCCCTCAACACAGCCTCTGTCCGGTGCCGCTGATGATCTCTGCTATAGTGTGCGTTTCGCAACGGGAGCGCAGATATGGCTGGCGGCTGGAAACCCCGTTTTGGCGTCGCTGATTTTCACATCAGCGCCGACGAAGCGCTGCATCATGGCTTTTTCAAACTCGACCGCGTAACGGTGACGCACCGCTGTTTTCTGGGCGGCGAAGCCAGCATTCAGCGCGAGCTTTACCGGCGCCGTGATGCTGTCTGTATACTGCCCTATGATCCGGTGCTGCGTTCCGTGGTGCTAATCGAACAATTTCGTGTCGGCACCCTGGATCATCCGCGGGGCCCCTGGCAGCTCGAGCTGGTGGCGGGTCTGGTGGAACCGGGGGAGAGCGCCGCGGATGTTGCGCGCCGTGAAGCCGTGGAGGAAGCCGACCTGCAGCTGGGGGCTATCGAACCCATCAGTCGCTTTACGCCCAGTCCAGGCGCCGCCCGTGAGTATATTGATCTGCTTTGTGCCCAGGTGGATGCCAGTCAGGCCGGGGGTGTTCATGGCCTGGCGGAAGAAGGTGAGGACATTCTCGTGCATGTGCTGTCGCTGGACGACGCCTGTGCGCTGGTGCGGGATGGGGTGATCGATAACGCCCCGGCGATCATTGCGATACAATGGCTGCAAATGCACAGCCCGCGACTCGAACAGCAGTGGGTGTAACGGGAGCCGCCATGAGACGCAAGTATGTACCCGACCTGTCGCGGCAGATGGCCCAGTGTGAGGCCAACTACGCGCGCATGATGAAGCTGCTGCCGGACCTGGATGTCTGCGATCATCGCGAATTCCAGGTGTACTGGAAAGCGCATCAGGTCGTGGTGCGCCTCGAAGTGGAGGAACGCTTCGCCTACACCTCTACGGTGCTGGTAAAGCAGCTGCACGAGAGTGGGTCGAGCTGGCTGACAACCCCCACGCTGGTGGTGCGCTTGTACCACGATGCCACCATGGCGGAAGTCATCTGCCAGAAGAGCCGGCGTCAGCTATCCGGTGTCTATGGTTATCCCAACCGTGACATGCACCATCCCGATGAAAAGGCGCAGCTCAACGGTTATCTGGGTGAGTGGTTGAACCATTGCCTGAACCATGGTCACCACAATGAACCCGTCTTTGTTTAAAAAGCGGTGTAATAGCACTGTCTGAAGAGCTGTCCAAAATGCCCCTTCGCCTGTTGCAGTTGAGTGACTGCCATCTAAGCCCGGACCCCGGCGGTCTGTTCCGTGGTATTGATCCTTTGTGCCATCTGCAGGCTGTGGCCGCCGATGCGCGCCAGCGCTTTGCAAAGGCCGACCTGCTGCTGCTGACCGGTGACCTGACCCACCATGGCGAACCCGATGCCTACCAGCGGCTGCTGGCGTCTGTTGAAGGCCTGGCCGCGCAGCGCCACTGGCTGGCGGGCAATCATGATGTGGCTGGATCCATGCGGGCGCTTGAGGCGCAGGAGCCGGCGCTGGGCTGCAAGCTGATCGACAGCGACTACTGGCGTATTCTGCTGCTGGACTCCAGCGCCCACCCTGATGGCCGTGGTAGTGGCAGCCTGTCCGACGGGGAGCTGGAATGGTTGCGCCAGCAACTGCAAAGTGCCGGCCAGCGCTGGGTGTTTATCGCCTTGCATCACAATCCCGTGGCTCTTGGCAGCGCCTGGCAGGATGCCATCATGCTGGGCAATGCCCCGCAGTTGTGGGCCATCATTGATAGTTATCCACAGGTGCGCGGGCTGATATTCGGTCATGTGCATCAGCAGCAGCATCTGCAGCGCGGCCAGATAGAGCTGTTTGCTGCGCCCTCCACCGCGATGCAGTTTGAGGCGGGCTGTGAAAATTTTCAGCTTGAAACCGATGGCGCGCTGGCGCGTCCCGGGTATCGTTATTACGAATTGCAGGATGATGGCCGCATAGAGGCAAGGCTGTGTCGCGTAGAGCTGCCGGATTGCGTCAACTAGGCCCCTCCGGTATGGTTCCGCCATAGTAGTATCAGCAAGGAGCGGGGATGACGCAGACCCATTTTATCTATGTTCACGGCTTTAACAGTTCCCCCGCGTCTATCAAGGCCCGCATCCTGGGTGACTACCTCGAGGGTGAGGGTTTGGCGGCGCACTACAGCGTGCCGGCCCTGTCGCACTGGCCGGCAGAGGCCATGGCGCAGCTCGAAGCACTGCTGGCCGACAGGCTGCAGCCCGTGCTGCTGGTGGGCAGTTCACTGGGGGGCTTTTACAGCACCGCGCTGGTGGAAAAATACCCGCATTGTCGCTGCGTGCTGGTGAACCCGGCCGTCGCGCCCCAGGTATTGCTGGCCGGCTGGCTGGGCGACAACGAAAATCTCTATACCCACGAACACTACCAGCTGACGCCAGAGCATCTGGCCCAGCTGCAGGTGCTGGTCTGCCCCGAGCTGCATGCGCCGGAACGTTATCTGTTGCTGCAGCAGACGGGAGATGAAACTCTGGATTATCGCGAGGCGGTGGCCCGTTATGCGGGCTGCGTGCAGTTTGTGCAGCCCGGAGGCAGTCATGGTTTTGACCGTTTCGAGGATCTGCTGCCGGCGATTCTCGCCTTTGCGGCCGGGCGCATCGAGTTGCCCGAAGCCGTAGCTTTACCCTTCTCCCAGCTATCGCATTGACAGGAATCCGCAACCGATGGCGACACAATACACAGCCGAGGCGATTGAAGTCCTCAGTGGTCTGGATCCGGTAAGACGCCGGCCGGGCATGTATACCGAAACCGACCGTCCCAACCACCTGGCCCAGGAGGTGATCGACAACTCCGTCGATGAGGCGCTGGCCGGCCACGCCAAACAGATCGACGTCGTGCTGCACAAGGACAGCTCCATGACCGTGAGCGACGACGGCCGGGGCATGCCGGTGGATATCCACCCCGAAGAGAAAGTCAGCGGCGTTGAGCTGATCCTCACGCGGCTGCATTCCGGCGGCAAGTTCAACAACGACAACTACCAGTTTTCCGGCGGCCTGCACGGCGTGGGTGTGTCTGTGGTCAATGCGCTGTCGCGCCTGCTGGAAGTGCAGGTCAAGCGTGACGGCAATGTCTATCGCATCGGCTTTGCCGATGGTGACAAGGTGTCTGAACTCGAAGTCATCGACAGCTGTGGCAAGCGCAATACCGGCACCAGCCTGCGCTTCTCGCCGGACCCGAAATACTTCGACAGCCCGAAATTCAGCGTGCCGCGTCTCAAGCATGTACTGCGGGCCAAGGCGGTGCTCTGCCCGGGGCTGCGGGTCACCTTTGTCGACCAGAGTGATGCCAAGTCCGAGAAGGAAGAGTGGTATTACGAAGATGGCCTGGTGGCCTACCTCAAGGGCTCGACTCAGGTCTTCGAGGCGCTGCCGGCTGAGCCTTTCAGCGGCAGCCTTACCGGTGAAGAAGACGCGGTGGAGTGGGCGGTGCAGTGGCTGGTGGACGGTGGTGACATGGTGGGCGAAAGCTACGTCAACCTGATTCCCACGGCCCAGGGCGGCACCCATGTAAACGGCTTTCGAACCGGTCTGCTCGAAGCCATGCGCGAGTTCTGCGAGTTCCGAAACCTGCTGCCCCGGGGCGTCAAGCTCAGCGCAGATGATGTGTGGGAGCGCTGCTGTTATATCCTCTCGGCCAAAATGCGCGATCCACAGTTTGCCGGTCAGACGAAAGAACGGCTGTCGTCGCGCAAGATTGCCGCCTTTATTTCCGGTGCCATCAAGGATTCTTTTTCCCTGTGGCTGAACCGCCATGTGGAAGAGGGCGAACAGCTGGCGGAGCTGGTGATCAGCAATGCCCAGCGCCGTCTGCGTTCCAACAAGAAAGTGGTACGCAAGAAGGTGACCCAGGGGCCGGCACTGCCGGGCAAGCTGGCGGACTGCTCCGGCGGCGACGCCATGCAATCCGAGCTGTTTCTGGTGGAGGGCGACTCGGCCGGGGGCTCGGCCAAGCAGGCACGGGACCGCGAATTCCAGGCCATCATGCCGCTGCGTGGCAAGATACTGAATACCTGGGAAGTGGACTCCGGCGAGGTGCTGGGGTCGCAGGAGATTCACGATATCTCCGTGGCTATCGGCGTTGAACCCGGTTCCGACAATCTCACCGGTCTGCGTTATGGCAAGGTCTGCATCCTTGCCGACGCCGACTCCGACGGTCTGCACATAGCTACTTTGCTGTGCGCACTGTTTGCGCGTCATTTCCGCCCGCTGGTGGCCGCCGGCCATATTCATGTGGCCATGCCGCCGCTGTTTCGCATCGACGTCGCCAAGGAGGTGTTCTACGCCCTGGACGAGGACGAGAAGAACGGCATCATCGAGCGCATTCGTGCCGAGCGCAAAAACGCCAAGATTGGCGTACAGCGCTTCAAGGGTCTGGGTGAAATGAATCCGCTGCAGTTGCGTGAGACCACCATGGCGCCGGATACCCGCCGCCTGGTGCAGCTCACTATCGATACGGAAGAAGGCGACGACACCGACGAAACCATGGATATGCTGCTGGCCAAGAAGCGCTCGCCGGATCGCAAGAGCTGGCTCGAGATCAAGGGCAACCTGGCCGATATCTGATGACGGGCACGGGTGCCCGGACGGAAGCTTAAAATGAGTACAGAAACCACGTTTGAAAACGGCGTCGAACGGCTGTCGTTAAAGAATTTCAGCGAGAAGGCCTACCTGGACTATTCCATGTACGTCATTCTCGACCGTGCGCTGCCGCATATTGGCGATGGCATGAAACCGGTGCAGCGCCGCATCGTCTATGCCATGTCGGAACTGGGCCTCAAGGCCACGGCCAAGTACAAGAAATCGGCCCGTACCGTCGGTGACGTGCTGGGCAAGTTCCACCCCCACGGCGATTCGGCCTGCTACGAAGCCATGGTGCTGATGGCGCAGCCGTTCAGCTACCGCTATCCGCTGGTTGATGGCCAGGGCAACTGGGGCTCGCCGGATGATCCCAAGTCCTTTGCCGCCATGCGCTATACAGAGTCGCGCCTGGCGCCCTATGCCGAGCTGCTGCTGCGCGAGCTGGGCCAGGGTACGGTTGACTGGCTGCCCAACTTTGATGCCACCCTGCAGGAGCCGGCGGTACTGCCGGCGCGCCTGCCCAACGTGCTGCTCAACGGCACCACCGGCATTGCCGTGGGCATGGCGACGGATATACCGCCGCACAACCTGCGTGAAGTGACCAGTGCCTGCCTGCATCTGCTGGACCATCCTTCGGCGGATGTGCAGTCGCTGTGCGAATTCATTCCCGGGCCGGACATGCCCACGGACGCCGAAATCATCACCCCGGCCCATGAGCTGCGCAAGCTCTACGAAACCGGTCGCGGTTCGGTACGTATGCGTGCGGTCTATATCCGTGAACAGGGTGAAATTGTGATCACGGCGCTGCCGCATCAGGTTTCAGGCAACAAGATTCTGGAGCAGATCGCGGCCCAGATGCAGGCCAAGAAACTGCCAATGGTGGCGGATCTGCGGGATGAGTCCGATCACGAAAACCCCACCCGGCTGGTGATTATTCCGCGCTCCAACCGCGTTGATATCGACCAGTTGATGGCACATCTGTTTGCCTCCACTGATCTGGAACGCAGCTACCGCGTTAACCTCAACATGATAGGTATCGATGGCCGGCCCCAGGTGAAGGATCTGCGTCAGATCCTGACCGAGTGGCTCAGCTGGCGTACCCAGGTGGTACGCCGCCGCCTGCAGTATCGCCTGGATAAGGTGCTGGACCGGCTGCACCTGCTCGAAGGCCTGATGATTGCGTACCTCAATATCGACGAGGTGATCGCCATTATCCGCTACGAGGAGGAGCCCAAGGCCGAAATGATCCGGCGCTTCAATATCAGCGAGCGCCAGGCCGAAGCGATTCTGGAGCTCAAGCTGCGCCACCTGGCCAAGCTCGAAGAGTTCAAAATCCGTGCCGAGCAGGACGAGCTGGAGGCCGAGCGCAAGCGTATCGAGGAAATCCTGGGTTCAGATTCGCGCCTGCGCAAGCTCATCAAGGATGAATTGAAGGACGATGCCAAGACGTACGGTGATGACCGCCGCTCGCCCATAGTGCAGCGCAACGAAGCCCAGGCCTTCAGCGAGAAGGATCTGCTCAGCGCCGATCCGGTGACGGTAGTGATTTCCAAACAGGGCTGGATTCGTGCCGCCAAGGGGCACGATATCGATGCCGAAGGCCTGAGTTACAAATCCGGTGACAGTTTCAAGCTGGCCTGTGCCGGGCGCATGAATCAGCCGACCCTGCTGCTCGACTCAACCGGGCGCAGCTATACCCTGGATACCCATACGCTGCCGTCGGCGCGGGGACAGGGTGAGCCTGTGACCAGCCAGCTGTCGCTGCCCAAGGGGGCGACCATTGAAGGCATGTTCTCGGGGCAAGATAACGATAGGGTGCTGTTGGCCTCGGATGCGGGCTATGGTTTTGTCGCCAAGGTGTCTGATCTGAGCAGCAAAACCAAGAACGGCAAGGCGGCGCTGACACTGCCGGAGGCGAGCCTGACCCTGATGCCTATTCTGGTGAAGGATGCAGCACGGGATCTGCTGGCGGCGGTCACCAATGAAGGCCGGCTGCTGGTCTTCCCGGTGGCGGATCTGCCGGAGCTGGCGCGGGGCAAGGGCAACAAGATCATCAATATTCCGGGGGCGCGGGCCAAGGCGCGGGAAGAGTATCTGACCGCACTGATCACGCTGGATCCGGACCGGGCGCTGGTGGTGCACGCCGGGCGGCAGCACCTCAAGCTCAAGCCGGCGGAGATCGATCACTATCGTGGTGAGCGTGGCCGGCGCGGCAACAAGCTGCCACGGGGTTATCAGCGGGTTGATCGTCTGGAAGTGGAGGGAGACGAGTAGAGGGCAGCGGCTGCACGCGCCCTGACATACGATAAAGGCGCTGGCGACCTCTGTGTCGTCAGCGCCTTTTTGCTGTCTGGCCTGGGGTGCGTCCGGCTGAGATCAGCCGGTCTTGCTGATCAGGTGGCTGGCCTGGCGCTGCAGCAGCTCCTCGTAATCCTCGCTCAGGCGATGGATCAGCACCTTGTCTTCGTCCTCGCGCCTGACATCGGCGTGCTCCAGCAGATTGTCCTTCAGGTCCGGTACTTCGGTCAGCGCCGTGTGGCTGATCAGTTCGTTGCTCTGGGTGCTGCGAGTCAGGAACTGGACTTCTTCCAGCATCAGTGCGGGTTTCAGGCAGTTACCGCGGACCAGTGCTATATGCAGGTTCAGTACCGGCTGGAAACCACGAATACGGCCCTGGTTAAAGGCCCGGTACAGCAGGGTGAACAGCTTGGCGGCACAGAGCGCATTGGCGCCGTGGGCGTCGTCGTCGGTGGGCTGGCGGAACCAGATGCGCACGTCGCCGTTGTCCTGGGGTTCGATGTCGCCACTGTAAATGGCGGCGATCTGATGGGCGAACTGGCGGTAGTGGGTCAGCAGCTCGGTGCGTTCGTCTTCATCGACATACTCGGCATGGCCACTGGCGGCATCGATCAGCAGCAGATAGCTGGCTTCATCCGGCGCCAGTCTAAGTTCCAGTTCGTGCTCAAAGCTGTACAGACCCAGTTGAGTCTCGGCGCGTTCGCGCAGTGGATTGGGCGCGCTCGGGCGCTCGGGTTCGGCGGCAGCCGATTCATCGTCGTCAAACTCCAGATCCTCGTCGATAAAACGGGGTTCCTGGGGACGTTCGGATTCATCCGGCTGCGGCGCCGAAGGCATGAAACGGGGCATCAGGCGTTCCTTCACCGGCCGCAGCAGATCCAGCAGTCCCTCGAAGCCGGACTCTTCCCGCTCAGGCTGTCGGCGTTTGTTTGAAGCGTCGTCCTGATCGTCGTATTGATCACTATTCTGGCCAAAGTCGTCGGTGTCGTTGAGGGGCTGATAATCCTCATCGGCTGCGGCCGATGCGTCTGCATCTTCGGCCGGGAAGTCGTAACGCCGGTTATCATCCTCAGTCTCGGCATTGTCCTGTTGCAGCTTTGCCTCAGCCGAACCTTCCGCCGGGAAGGTCGCTGGGTTTAGCCCGCTCATCGGTTCCGTATCCCGCGCTGTGCCTGCCTCCTCTTCCAGCTCGGCATCTGCCAGAATTTCATCGTATTGTTCGGCATCACTGGATTCCCGTGGAGGGCGGGGGTTCAGCGTCATGGCCAGGGTCAGCAGGGCCACCAGGGCGCTGCCGAGCCAGAGCATGGCCACCAGGGTCAGCTGCCCCAGGCGTTGCTCCCGGGCGGGGGCCGGATCGAGCCAGAACAGCATGCGGCCCAGGGGCTGCTGCTCGCGTTCCAGCATCAGCTCGCGTTCCAGCGGTCCTTCGGCTTCACCGCTGCGGGCGACCAGCTCGTTGGTCTGGTTATAGAGTGCGATGCCGCGCACTTCGGGCTGGTCGCCCAGCTCGTTGATCAGGTAGTTCAGGCTGACGCGGTCGTCGGCCAGCAGCAGCGGTTGCAGCAGTACGGCGGACTGGCGCATCAGCTTGCCGCCGGATGCCAGCGTTTGTGCCTGGGCATCCTTGCTGGCGCTGAACCAGAGATAGCCGCTGCTGAGCAGCAGGCCACAGGTCAGGATCATGGCCAGTTGCAGCAGCAGGCGACGACGCAACGGGGACGGAATAGAGGTGATATGGGGCTGGACTGCGGACATAGTGTGCTGGGTTATCCAGAGGCGCGTGGAAATTGGACGAAACCGATCATAACAGCTCAACCGGGGCCGGCACAGTGCTGCCGGGCTGCATGTTGCAGCGCACTCAAAGGTCATTTAAAACACCGGTTGCAGTGGCCTGTTGGTGTATCGGTTTGGGTGTCGCTTTCGGCGCTTGCAGCAAAAGTGAAATCCTTCATGCAAGATCCGGGTTCCGGACGGTATAATGCGCAGGTTAACGACCGGAGTTAAGGGCAGGGCATGAACGTAGAGGCATACATGATCGAGCTGGGTCAGCGTGCACGCGAGGCGTCGCGGCTGATGGCACGTGCTGAAACCGGCATCAAGAACAGGGCGTTGCTGTACATGGCCGAGGCCATCGAGGCAGGACGCGATACTCTGGCGAGCGCGAATCAGCAGGATCTGGAAAGCGCCCGGGCCAATGGCCTGGATGCAGCCATGCTTGACCGCCTGGAGCTGACACCGGCACGTATCGATACCATGGTCGAGGGGTTGCGTCAGGTGGCGACACTGGCGGATCCCATTGGCGGTATCACCGATATGAATTATCGCCCCAGCGGTATCCAGGTCGGCAAGATGCGCGTGCCCCTGGGCGTGATCGGCATCATCTATGAGTCGCGTCCCAATGTGACGGTCGAGGCGGCGAGTCTGTGCCTGAAGTCCGGCAATGCCGCCATTTTGCGCGGTGGCTCGGAATCGATTCATTCCAACCAGGCGATTGCGGCCTGCATTGCCGCGGGCCTCAAGCGCGCCGGGCTGCCGCAGACCGCCGTGCAGGTGGTCGAGACCACCGACCGTGCCGCCGTGGGTCAGTTGATCACCATGCCGGAGTACGTCGACGTTATAGTACCCCGCGGTGGCAAGGGCCTGATCGAGCGGGTCAGCCGTGATGCCCGGGTACCGGTGATCAAGCATCTGGACGGTATCTGCCATGTCTTTATCGACAGTGAGGCGGATATCTCCAAGGCGATCAATATCGCCCTCAATGCCAAGACGCACCGCTACGGCACCTGCAATACCATGGAAACCCTGCTGGTCGACAGCAGTGTGGCCGCCAAGGTGTTGCCGGAGCTGGCCGGCGCCTATGAGCAGGCCGGTGTCGAGCTGCGCGGCTGTGAACGCACCCGCGCGCTGCTGCCGCAGATTCTGGCGGCAACGCAGGAAGACTGGTCCACCGAATACCTGGCCCCCATTCTGTCGATCCGCGTGCTGGACGGCATGGATGAGGCCATCAGCCATATCAACCAGTATGGCTCCCACCATACCGATGCCATCGTCACTGAAAACTACACCAAGTCGCGGCGCTTCCTGCGGGAAGTGGATTCCAGCTCGGTGATGGTCAATGCCTCGACGCGCTTTGCCGATGGTTTCGAGTACGGCCTGGGGGCCGAAATTGGTATTTCCACGGACAAGATTCATGCCCGTGGCCCGGTCGGCCTTGAAGGCCTGACGTCGCAGAAATACGTGGTGCTGGGTGATGGTCATATCCGTCAGTAAACGGACATGACCGCTACCGGCCCTGCGGATGCCCTGGTTTTCATGGGCGGCACCTTCGATCCCGTGCACAATGGCCACCTGCGCACCGCGCTGGAGATCCAGCAGTGGATGGGAGTCGAACAGGTCTGCCTGATCCCCTCGAAGGTCCCGGTGCACCGCGAGCAGCCTGGCTGCTCGTCGGAACAGCGTCTGGCCATGGTAGGCCTGGCGGTGGAACACGAGCCTGCCCTGCGGGTGGATGCGCGTGAGGTGCTGTCGGACCAACCGTCCTACAGTCTGCTCACGCTGCAGTCGCTGCGGGCCGAGATCGGACCCGCCCGGCCGCTGTGCATGGTGCTGGGAATGGATGCCTACCTTGGGCTGGCCAGCTGGCATGGCTGGGAACAGCTGCCGGATTACTGCCACATCATAGTGGTGTGCCGGCCCGGTTATGTATACGAGCCGGATGAACGGATGCGCCGTTTCCTCCGTGCCCACGAAACCCGTTCGCTGGGTACTGTGCTGGGGTTACCCTGCGGCCACGTGCTGATGCACGAACTGACGCCGCTGAGTATCTCGGCCACCCAGATTCGCCAGTTGGTGGCGAAGGGGCTGTCACCCCGTTACCTGTGTCCAGACCCCGTCTGGCACTATATGCAACAACACAAACTTTACGTGATTGAAGAGGATAGTTAACCCAAGATGCGGATTGATCAACTGGTCACCCTGGCGCAAACCGCGCTGGAAGATATGAAAGCCAAAGATGTCGTGTTACTTGATGTGCAGGGCAAATCCAGCGTGACCGACTTCATGCTGGTCGCCAGCGGAACCTCCCATCGCCATGTGAACTCCATTTCCCAGGGCGTGATAGACACGGCGAAAGCAGCGGGCGTGATACCGCTTGGCACCGAAGGCCAGACCGGCGGTGACTGGGTGCTGGTGGATCTGGGCGATATCGTTGTCCATGTCATGATGCCGGATGCCCGCAGCTTCTATGATCTGGAGCGGCTGTGGAGCTTTGACGCGGCTAAGGCAGCAGAGTAACGGCGATGAAAGTACGTCTGATTGCCATTGGCGGCAAGATGCCCGGCTGGGTCACCCAGGGCTACGATGAGTACGCCAAGCGTCTGCCGGCGGATCTGACGCTGGAGCTGGTGGAGTTGCCACTGGGTCATAGGGGCAAGGGCGCGGATCTCGCCCGGGCCAAGCGTCAGGAAGGTGATCAGATGCTGGCGGCTATCCCCAGAGGAGATCTGGTGGTGGCGCTGGAGGTGGAAGGCCGCAACTGGTCGACCGAGCAGCTGGCATCGAACATGGAAGGCTGGCGCATGGGGGGGCGAAACGTATCCTTGCTGATCGGCGGTCCGGACGGTCTGGATGCCCGCTGCAGTGCAGCGGCTGAGCAGCGCTGGTCGCTGTCGGCCCTGACGCTGCCCCATCCGCTGGTGCGTGTGCTGCTGGCAGAGCAGCTCTACCGCGCCTGTACCATTTTGCAGGGTCACCCCTACCACAAATAGCGATTTCATGGCCTTCGAACGCTTCAAGGATTACAGCCAGGAAAGCCGCACCTTTGGTGCCCGGGCAATGCTGGCCTTTATGCTGGTGGTGGTGCTGGTGGCGGTGCTGATAGGCCGGCTCTACTTTCTCCAGGTGGTGCAGTACGACCGTTATGCCGCCATGTCGGAGGACAACCGGGTGCATCTGCAGCCGGTGGCGCCGACCCGTGGTCTGATCTATGACCGCAATGGCGTTTTGCTGGCCGAAAATCGCCCCAGTTACAGCGTGACGGTGCTCAAGGAAGAAGTGCGGGACCTTGAGGGCACGCTGGAAGTCCTCAAGGAGCTGATTCCCATTACCGAGTCCGAGCTGGAGCGCTTTGACAAGCGCTACCGCCAGCGCCGTCGTCCGTTCGAGACGGTACCGGTACGCTTTCGGCTTACCGAACCGGAAATCGCCCGCATTGCCGTCAATTATCACCGCTTGCCAGGTGTGCAGGTCGAGGCGGATCTGATCCGTTACTACCCCTACGGTGAGGCTGTGGTACATGCACTGGGCTATGTCGGGCGCATCAACGAGGCCGAGTTGCAGCGGGTGGAGGCCAATAACTACGCCGCCACGCACTATATCGGCAAGCTGGGTATCGAGAAATTCTACGAACCGCAGCTGCACGGAGAGGTGGGTTTCCAGAAGGTCGAAACCAATGCCCGTGGCCGGGTGTTGCGCGTGCTGGAACGCGTCGATCCGGTGCCGGGGGATGATCTGGTGCTGAGCCTTGATCTGCGTCTGCAACAGATTACCGAACGGCTAATCAATGGCCGTCGTGCTTCTGTGGTGGCGATAGATCCCAAAACGGGTGGAATTCTGGCGCTGGTGAGCGAACCGGGCTATGACCCCAACCTGTTTGTCACCGGTATTTCGACCGCAGACTACAGCGCGCTGCGGGACTCGCCCGACCTGCCGCTGTTCAACCGTGCGCTGCGCGGCGGTTACCCGCCGGCGTCGACCATTAAGCCGCTGATTGCCCTGGCGGCGCTTGATTCAGGCACCGTATCACCGAGTCATACGGTGTGGGATCCGGGCTTCTTTACCCTCAGTCAGGGCGGGCGTCGCTACCGCGACTGGAAGCGCGGCGGCCATGGCCGGGTGGACCTGAATCTGGCGCTGGCCCAGTCCTGTGACGTCTGGTTCTACGATGTCGGCTACCGCATGGGGATCGACAAGATGTCGGATTACCTGGGTCGCTTTGGCTTTGGCGCTGTCACCAGTCTCGATCTGCCCGAAGCGGTGCCGGCGGTGCTGCCCTCCAAGGAATGGAAACGCAATGCCCGCAATCGCCCCTGGTATCCCGGCGATTCGGTCAACCTGAGCATCGGTCAGGGCTTTTTTGTCGCCACGCCGCTGCAGCTGGCGACGGCCGCCACGGTGCTGGCCAATCGCGGCAAGTGGGTGCAGCCCAAGCTGTTGCAGGGCGTGCGTACCCAGGGTGAAAAAGGTGATATCAGCATCAAGATGCCGACGCTGGATGACGCTCAACCCGTGCCTGAAGACGTGACCTTGAAGTCCGATGCCTACTGGCAGCAGGTGATCAAGGGCATGGTGGATGTTATGCACGGCGAGCGCGGTACCGCGCGCAAGGCCGGCAAGGATGCGGGTTATATCATCGCTGGCAAGACCGGTACTGCCCAGGTGGTGGGTATCAAGAAGGATGAACGCTACGATGCCTCCAAACTGTCGGAGCGAAACCATGACCATGCGCTCTTCCTCGCCTTTGCGCCGGCGGATGATCCCCAGATCGCCGTGGCCGTGGTGGTGGAAAACGGTGGTGGCGGCTCCAGTACGGCTGCGCCCATAGCCCGTCAGGTCATGGATGCCTGGCTGCTGGGTATAGATCCCAGTGAAGATCCCATGGAGGAAGAAGTGCTGCAGGAAGTGGAAATATCACGATGATGATCGAATCGGCCTCTGTTGCAGGTCTGGGAGAGCTAGCATGAGTCTGCGTGATTTTCAGCGCACCATGCCGGAGTCCGGCCAGCATCTGGCGAAGCGCCCAGGCTGGTGGTCCCATACCCATCTGGATGCCTGGATGCTGCTGTTTCTGCTCATGCTGTGCGGCTTCGGGCTTTTCGTGCTCTATAGCGCCTCCGGGCAGGACATCGGTTACGTCAGCCGGCAGGCGATTCGCATGGGGGCGGGTCTGCTGGTGCTGGTTGTGCTGGCTCAGGTTAATCCGAGGCATCTGGCGCGCTGGGCGCCCTGGATCTTTGCCGCCAGCGTGCTGTTGCTGCTGGCGGTGTTGCTGGTCGGGGTGGGTGCCAAGGGTGCGCAGCGCTGGCTGGCACTGCCGGGATTCCGTTTTCAGCCATCGGAAATCACCAAGCTGGTGCTGCCGCTGATGATTGCCTGGTATCTTTCGAGCCGGCCGTTGCCACCGCGGCCATTGCACATTATTGTCTCGCTGGTGCTGCTGGGCATTCCGTCGGTCATGATCATGAAACAGCCGGACCTGGGTACCTCGCTGCTGATTGCGTCCTCCGGCATTTTCGTGCTGCTGCTGTCGGGCATTCTCTGGCGCTACGTGCTGGCCGCCATGCTGGCGGCCGGGGCTGCGTTGCCGGGGCTCTGGATGGTGATGAAAGACTATCAGCGTCAGCGGGTACTCACTTTCCTTGACCCCGAGAGCGATCCGCTGGGCAGTGGCTGGAATATTATCCAGTCCAAGACCGCCATAGGTTCGGGCGGGGTTTGGGGCAAGGGCTATATGGCCGGCACCCAGTCGCAGCTGGACTTTCTGCCCGAGTCCCACACCGACTTCATTATCGCGGTCATTGCCGAGGAAATGGGGCTGATCGGTGTGCTGATTCTGCTGTTCCTGTATCTGCTGGTGATCGGCCGCGGCCTGATCATCGCCAGCCGGGCGCCGGACAGCTTTGGCCGTCTGGTGGCGGGCAGCATTATTCTGACGTTCTTTGTGTATGTATTTGTAAACATCGGCATGGTCAGCGGACTCTTGCCGGTGGTTGGTGTGCCGCTGCCCTTGATCAGTTATGGCGGTACCTCTATTGTGACGCTGATGGCAGGGTTCGGCATTATGATGTCGGTTCATACCCATCGGCAGATGCTGCGTCGTTAAACAGGGATTTAGTATGCAAAAAGTTTTGGTTCCCGCTTTGGTTACACTGGCGCTGGTATTGCAAACCGGCTGTGCTTCAACAGCGGTTGGTCATGTCAGCAAGGACGCAGCCCCGACACCGGTGACGGCGGCCGCTGCCGGCAAGGGCTATTCGCAGCATCCCGAGGCGCTGGGGCTGATCGACGAGATGGTGGCCGAAGGAGTGGATCGCGCCTACCTGGTCAGCCTGCTCGATCAGGCGCAGCGCCAGGAGTCTATTCTCAAGGCCATGTCGCGCCCGGCGGAAAAGCGCCTCACCTGGGGCGAGTACCGCAAGATCTTTATTGAACAGAAACGTATCGACCAGGGCCTTCAGTTCTGGCGCGAGCACGCCGATACCCTGGCCCGGGCCGAGCAGCAGTTCGGTGTGCCGGCTGAGGTGATCGTCGCCATTATCGGCGTTGAAACCCGCTACGGCCGTATTACCGGCAGTTACCGCGTGATCGATGCGCTGGCGACGCTGGGGTTTGACTATCCCAAGCGCGGCGCCTTCTTCCGCGGCGAACTGAAGGAATACGTGCAGCTGGTGCAGGAAGAAAAGGTTGATCCGCTGTCACTCAAGGGCTCCTACGCCGGCGCCATGGGTTACGGTCAGTTTATCCCGTCGAGCTTTCGCGCCTATGCGGTGGACTTCGATGGCGACAACAAGCGTGATATCTGGAGCAATCCGGTGGATGCCATCGGCAGCGTTGCCAACTACTTCGCCCGCCACGGCTGGAAAAAGGGTGAGCCTGTGACCAGCAATGTGGTGATCAATGGCACCGCAGACAGCAGCTGGTTCAATGCCGATCTCAAGCCGGACCTTACCCTGGCGCAGTGGGCCGAGCGCGGCATCAGCACCCGCAAGGACCTGGATCAGACACAGAAGGCGACCCTGATGCAGCTGGAGATGGCCGAAGGTGACGAATATCGCTTTGGTCTGCATAACTTCTACGTCATCACCCGTTACAACCACAGCCGGCTCTATGGCATGGCGGTGCATGAGCTCAGCCAGATGATCGGTGCGGCCTACCGGGGGAGCAAGCAGGGGTGAGTTTCACACAAGTACGCCTGTCTCTGGTAGTAGTGCTAGCGCTGCTGGCCGGTTGTTCGTCTACGGTAAAACAGACCGAAGACAGTACCGGCGGGACCCCCGTACCCGAAGCCAATGCCGGTCGCTATGCCATGAAGCACGACAAGGCGCCGCTGGAAATGGTGGATGTGTCCAAGGTGCCCGATGCAGTGCCGCGGCTGGAGCCCAAAAGCCTGAGGGGGAATCGCAGTCCTTACGAGGTGTTGGGGCAGCGTTACCATATCATCGAGGAAGCGCGGGGCTACAAGGAGCAGGGCACCGCCTCCTGGTACGGTCGCAAGTTCCACGGTTACGAAACCTCCAACGGCGAAGTCTACGACATGTTCAGTATGACGGCAGCGCACAAGTCGCTGCCGCTGCCGAGCTATGTGCGGGTGACCAATGTTGATAACGGCCGCCAGGTCGTGGTGCGGGTGAATGACCGCGGTCCCTTCCATGCAGGACGGGTGATTGACCTGTCCTACGCGGCGGCGTCGCGGTTGGACATGATGGGCGAGGGCACGGCCCGTGTCTCGCTCGAAGTGCTGGATCCGCGCGCGATGCTCGCTGCGGCCCCCGCCCTGACAGCCGGGAAAAAAGTGGCTCCAGGACCCGGGCGCTATCTGCAGGTGGGAGCCTTCTCGGACCGTGCGGCCATCGAGCGCATCGAGCAGAATATTGGGCAGTTGTCTGCGGGTTTGAACCTGCGGGTGTCACCCGTGACCCAGGAAGGCCGCACCCTGTACCGGGTGCAGCTGGGGCCCGTGCCTGACAGCGAAACCGAAGCGCGCCTGATGCGCCAGCTGGCCGATGCCGGTTACACCGCCGCCCGTCCGGTGGACTTACCCCTATCGCCTGAGTAGAGTAGAACTTTTAGTCTTCCAAGACGTCTACCCTGCACCCAATTTTCCGCAGACTGATAACGAGAATCATGGCTCAACGACCGATATACACCCGACTATGCGGCTTTTTCCTCTGTTCACTTCTTGTCGCTGGCCCCGTACAGGCTGAAACGCCTACCCTGAACGCAACCCCGACGCTCAATGCGACCCCGACACTGTCGCCGGCCGAGCTGATTCCGGCGTCGCCCCAGATTGCGGCTACCTCCTATCTGGTGATGGATGCCGAAACCGGCGAGATTCTGCTCTCCGACAAGGAAGACGAGCAGTTTGCCCCCGCCAGCCTGACCAAGATGATGACCGCCTATATCGTCGAGTACGAGCTGGCCAAGGGCAACATCTCCAAGGATGATATGGTGCTGATCAGCGAAAAGGCCTGGCGTACCGAAGGTTCGCGCATGTTCGTGCGTGAAGGTACCCAGGTGAAGCTGATTGACCTGCTGCAGGGCATCATTATTCAGTCGGGCAACGATGCCTCGGTTGCCGTGGCGGAGCACATCGCCGGCAGCGAGTCGGCCTTTGCCGACCTGATGAACCAGCATGCAGGCCTGCTGGGCATGAAGAACACCTATTTCCGCAATGCCACCGGGCTGCCTGCGGATCAGCATATGTCCACGGCGCGCGATCTGGCTATACTGGCGCGGGCGATTATTCGCCAGTTTCCGGAAAACTACCCGATCTATTCCGAGAAGTACTTTACCTACAACGAAATTCGCCAGCCCAACCGCAACCGCCTGCTGTGGCGTGACGACTCGGTTGACGGCCTGAAAACCGGCCACACCGAAGAAGCCGGCTATTGTCTGGTGGCGTCGGCCAAGCGCGATGACATGCGTCTGGTCAGCGTGGTGCTCGGCACCACCAGTGAAGAGTCGCGCGCGCAGGAAACCCAGAAGTTGCTGGCCTATGCGTTCCGCTACTACCGCACTCACAAGCTGTACGATGGCGGCACACCGCTGAATAGCGCCACTGTCTGGGGTGGTCAGGGCGGTGAAGTACGCCTGGGCCTGGCAGATTCCCTGGCGGTTACCGTACCGCGGGGCCAGACCGACCAGCTGGAAGCTGCGCTGGATGTGGATCGCGTGATTAAGGCTCCGGTCGTGCAGGGGCAGGAATATGGCCGCGTGCGGGTAATGCTCAACGGTGAAGTCGTGCGCGAAGTACCGCTGGTTGCGCTGGAAGATGTCGCCGAGGGTGGCCTGCTCAAGCGTATCTGGCACAGCATCCTGCTGTTCTTCCTCAGCCTGATTGGCTAAACAAGTACCCACTGACCCCGCCGCCTTTGCTTTGAAGGCGGATTGAGGAGGCGGATGCCGATGAATATCGTATATCTCAAGGGTCAGTTCATGGCCTCTGAAAAGGCGACAGTGTCGCCTTTCGATCGAGGCTTTCTGTTCGGTGACAGTGTTTATGAGGTGGTGCCCTATTTTCGCGGCATCGGTTTCAGGCTGCAGGAGCATATAGCCCGGCTGGAGCACAGCTTGCGGGCGGTGCGCATTCAGGCCGACACCGACTGGGCCGGGCTGATGGATGAGTTGGTGCAGCGTAACGGTGGTGGCAACATGTCGGTGTATCTGCAGGTGACCCGTGGTGATTGCGGCAGCCGCAGCCACAGCTATGATGCCAGCCTCAGGCCCACTGTCTTTGCCTGCTGTGCGCCGGTGCGCAATTTCGCCGCGGTGCCGGCTGAGGATGTGGTGGGTATCAGTGCCATTGTCACGGCGGATCTGCGCTGGCATCGCTGTGATATCAAGTCCACAGGCTTGCTGCCCAATATTCTGGTGTTGCAGCAGGCGCGTGATCACCGGGCGGATGAAGCACTGCTGCTGCGCGATGGTGTACTGACCGAAGGCACCTCCTGCAATCTCTTTGTGGTGCGTCAGGGCGTGATTTATACGCCCAAGCGCAGCTCCGATATTCTGGGCGGAATTACCCGGGAGCTGGTACTGGGCCTGGCCGATGCCAATGGCATGCAGTATCAGGAAGTGGATATCGATTACGATAGCCTGATGAGCGCCGATGAAGTCTGGATCTCCAGTTCGACTCGCGGTGTAGTGCCGGTGACAAGGGTGGATCATAGCCCCATTGGCAGCGGTAACAAGGGGCCCGTCTGGGCTCGAATGTTTGAATTGTTGGCCCGTTACCAGCAGCAGCTGATGACGGGGGAGTGAGTGATGAGCGAACAGCAACCCCCCAAGATTGAATTTCCCTGCCCCAATTACCCGATCAAGGTTATTGGGGTGAACAGCACCGATTTTCGGGACTACGTCATCGAAACAGTGCTTAAGTACGCGCCTGATCTCGATGTCGCCAGCGTCACGGTGCAGGACAGCAACAAGGGCACCTTTCAGTCAGTGCGCTTTTGCATTACCGCCACCGGTGCCGAACAGCTGGAACAGATGCACCAGGATCTGAAGTCGTCCGGTCGCGTTAAAATGGTCATGTGATGGCCGTTGCCGATACGTTGATTCTGCGCAGCCTGGGGCAAGTGCCCTATGACATCACCTGGCAGCGGATGCAGGATCTCACTAACAGCCGTGATGACCAGACGCCGGATGAAATCTGGCTGCTGGAGCATGACCCAGTGTTTACCCAGGGACAGGCCGGCAAGGCCGAGCATGTGCTCAATGCCGGTGACATTCCGGTGGTACAGGCCGACCGTGGCGGCCAGGTGACCTACCATGGCCCCGGTCAGCTGGTGGTCTACCTGCTGCTGAACCTGCGTCGCAAAAGCCTGGGCGTGCGTGATCTGGTGGACCTGATGGAGCAGAGCGTGGTGACGCTGCTGGGCGAATACGGCGTCCAGGCCTACCCCAAGCCCGATGCGCCCGGTGTCTATGTGGGTGATGCCAAGATCTGCTCGCTGGGCCTGCGGGTGCGCCGTGGCTGTTCCTTCCATGGCCTGGCCCTGAACCTGGACATGGACATGGAGCCCTTCCTGCGCATCAATCCCTGCGGTTATGCTGGCATGACCATGACCCAGCTGGCTAGTCTGGTGCCGGGGCTGGACAGTGCCGGGGCTGTCAGCCGTATGGGTGATATTTTGATCAACAAAATCGGGTATACTTCGGTATCCCGCAGAACCAGATTGGATTAGCGATTGTATGGCAAGTTCTGATAGCAAAACCGCTGGCGCGCGCGTCGAGCAGGGTGTCAAGCTTCGCGGCGCCGAAAAGGTTGCCCGCATCCCGGTGAAAGTCATTCCCACCGAAAAAGATGAAATGCCACGCAAGCCGGCCTGGTTGCGGGTTCGCATGGGAAACTCGGCCGAGGTGCAGCGCATCAAGTCCAAGTTGCGCGAACACAAGCTGTCGTCCGTCTGTGAAGAGGCCAGCTGCCCGAATATCGGCGAGTGCTTCACCAATGGCACCGCCACCTTCATGATCATGGGTGATATCTGCACCCGTCGCTGCCCGTTCTGCGACGTGGCCCACGGTCGCCCCAATGCGCTGAACGCCGACGAGCCCCGCGAGCTGGCCACCGCCATTGCGGACCTGGGTCTGCGCTATGTGGTTATCACCTCGGTTGACCGCGACGACCTGCGTGACGGTGGTGCCCAGCATATCGCCGACTGCGTACGCGAAACCCGCGAGCGTCAGCCGTCTATCGAGATCGAAACCCTGGTGCCGGATTTCCGCGGCCGCATGGATGTTGCGCTGGAAATTCTCAGTGCCACGCCGCCGGACGTTTTCAACCACAACATGGAAACCGTGCCGCGTCTGTACAAGCAGGTGCGCCCGGGTGCCGACTACGCATGGTCGCTGGATCTGCTCGAAGGCTTCAAGCAGCGTCAGCCCGGTATTCGCACCAAGTCCGGCCTGATGGTGGGTGTGGGCGAAACCAATGCAGAGATCGTCGAGGTGATGCGTGACCTGCGGGCACACAATGTCGACATGATCACCATTGGTCAGTATCTGCAGCCAAGCCGCAGTCATCTGCCGGTCGACCGTTTCGTAACACCGGATGAGTTCGACGAATTTGCCCGTCAGGCCAAGGAAATGGGCTTCTCCCATGTTGCCTCTGGCCCGCTGGTGCGTTCGTCCTACCATGCCGATCTGCAGGCCAAGGGTGAGAAAGTCGGTTAAATCCAGACGACCCCTGTGGGTTGAATCTAGATAGCTGAATGTTGAAAAGGAGCCTGCGGGCTCCTTTTTGCTGGGTGCACTTTATTGCGTTGGAGACCTGATCGCGCAGAAAAGGTGTCTTGCGCGGCCTAGCGCAGGTTCTGCATGGAACGCCGGGCGGCGCCCGGTGTTTCACTGAAGTGGTGCTTGAAAGCCCGGGAAAAGCTGGATGCATCAGCAAAGCCGACTTCCAGCGCCAGGGCTGCGAGCGGCATGCGGCTGTTGAGTAGCAGGTACTGCGCCTGTTGCAGGCGGCGGTGCATCAGGTAGTGCTGTGGCGTAACGCCGAGCTGACGCTGGCACAGGGCGTAAAAATGACTTTCGCTGAGGTTCATGGCGCTCGCCAGCTCCGCATTGCTCGGCGGCTCGGCGAGGCGGCGGTCGATAAAACGGTTCAGTTCAGCGATATCCAGGCGTGCCCGGGCTAGCCGGGCACTGTCGGATGAATAGAGCTGACAGAGCTGTGTCATGAACAGCGATACCAGCTGGCAACTGACCAGGGCTTTGCCCGGTTGCTGAGCCTGTTGCAGCTGGGTGGCGGCAAAATCCAGTAGCGGCAGTGTCACCGCATCCAGCGTAATGATCTCAGGTCGCTGGAACAGGGTGTCGCTGAACTGCAGGTCGCAGGCGGATTCCAGCGATCTTATATAGGGATCGACGAACGAAACGTCGATCACCAGCAGTTCGCTATCGTCGCTCAGGCCCGCGTACAGGTGACCGGCACCGGCCGGCACCAGCGCGGCGCGGCCGCTGGCCAGGCGCCCGGCGGTGTCGTCGAAGCGGCAGTCCATGCGGCCGCGCCAGCCTATCAGAACCTGGGCATGGTCATGGTTGTGCTCGCCACTTTGTCGCGCGATCAGATTGCGTCGCGCCTGGCTGTTCTTCATCGACGAATCCGCGCTGGATGGGGGGAGTTTCGTAGTCTGGGTATGGAATGCCAGAGTCTGGGTCAATGGCAAGGATGTCGGTTTCGTTACCATGGTAAGACAGATTACCAACGGGAGAAGCCGATATGCAACTGAACGCCGAGCAGGTCCGTGATGCGCTGCCCTGGAACCTCATGATCGAGTCGCTTCGCGATATCTTTTCCCGCGACGACGTCTGTTCTCCGGTGCGTCATCACCATGGTGTCGAGGTTCCCGGTGAGGTGGAAGCGACCTTGCTGTTGATGCCGGCCTGGATCCCGGGGGAATATCTGGGGGTCAAGCAGGTCAAGGTCTTTCCCGGCAACAGTGCTCGCCATATGCCGGGCCTGAGCAGCCATTACCTGCTCAGCTGCGGCAAGACAGGCCATGCGCTGGCGCAACTCGAGGGTAACGAGCTGACGGCCCGCCGCACGGCGGCGGCGTCCGCGCTGGCATCCCGTTTTCTGTCCCGCGAAGACAGCCGCGAGCTGCTGATGGTCGGTGCCGGCCGCATGGGACGTCGGCTGATCCCGGCCCACATGAGCGTGCGGCCGATCAGCCGGGTCCGCGTCTGGGATCGAAATGAGGCGGCGTCCGAGGCGCTGGTGGCCGAATTGCGCAGCGCCGATATCGATGCCCATGTTTGTCGCGCCGACGGGCTGCAGCAGGCCGCCGGCGAGGCCGATATCATCAGTTGCGCCACCCTTGCCACCGAACCCTTGGTGCTGGGTGACTGGCTCAAGCCCGGCGCCCACCTCGATCTGGTTGGCAGCTTCACGCCGACGATGCGCGAAACCGACAACAGCGCCATGCAGCGCTGCCAGATTTTCGTCGATATCCGGGCCGGTGCGCTCAGTGAAACCGGCGATCTGATCATTCCGATCCGCGAAGGCGTGATTACGCCCGATTGCATCCGGGGCGAACTTGCCGACCTGTGTCGGGGCCGGCACGCCGGGCGTAACGCGCTGGCGGATCCCGACACTGTCATTACCCTGTTCAAGTCCGTCGGGGATTCGCGTGAAGACCTTGCAGCGGCCATTCTGGCGTACCGCACTCAGAGCTGAATGCCTCTTGGGTCCTTCCTGTATGAAGGGCCCTTTTTTATTCCTGAAGTTCGCTCCTGCGGCTTCAGGATTCCCTCCGTTTCTGGAGGTTATCTGCGAGCACAGTATGTGCAAGAGCAGGGTTTATTAAAACAACAATGGCATAACGGTGAGAAGCGAGATCACTCATCGTGAGGAGTTCCGGACATGAAACAACAAGCCCCGCAAATCGAAATGCCCAACCTCTGGGTCGCACTGATACCCATAGTGCTGACCATTGGCCTGCTGGGTCTGCAGATCTTTTACTACGACGATTTCACACCCCATATAGCCCTGGCCGTCGGATTTGCCATCACCGGGCTGGTGGGATGGTCCCAGGGCTGGCGCTGGAAGGACATCGAATCCGGCGCCTTCCATGTGCTGCATGTCGCGATGCCGTCGATTGCGACCCTGATCATTGTCGGCATGCTGGTCAGCACCTGGATCGCCAGCGGCACGGTACCGCTGCTGATCTACTATGGCCTCGAACTGATCGATCCGTCCTGGTTCCTGGCGGCTTCGATGCTGCTGTGTTCTGTGGTCTCGCTGTCGATCGGCTCGAGCTGGACCACAGTCGGCACTATCGGCCTCGCGCTGGTCGGTATTGGCACGGCTTTTGGTATTCCGCTGTACTGGACGGCGGGCGCTGTAGTGTCCGGATCCTTTTTCGGTGACAAGATTTCACCGCTGTCCGATACCACCAATCTGGCTGCAGCCGTCACCGAAACCAATGTTTTCGATCATATCCGCAACATGATGCCCACCACGATTCCGGCCATGGTCATTGCTTTCGTCATCTACTTCCTGGTCGGCGGACAGTCCAGCGTGGATGCATCCCAGCTCGAGCAAATCAGTTTGTACAAGGACGGGCTGGCCAGTCATTTTGACCTCGGCGTTTTGCCGCTGCTGCCTCTGGTGGCTGTCATGATGCTGGCGTTGTTCAAGGTGTCGCCGATTCCGGCGCTCTTTACCGGCTTCGCGCTTGGCGCGCTGGTGGCCGTCATCAACTATGGCTACGGCCTTAACGAAATATTCACCTTCGCCCACAGCGGCTTCAAGATCAACGCCGGCTCCGAGGCGCTGGACAGTCTGCTCAACCGCGGTGGTGTCACATCCATGACCTGGGTGGTGACCCTGATGATGTTCGCGCTGGCCTTCGGTGGTGCCCTGGAGCGGACCCGCTGTCTGGAATCGGTGGTCAGTGCCATCATGCGTCGGACTCGGGGCTTTCGCGGCCTGCAGACCAATGCCATCCTGACGTCGGTGGCGACCAACGCCGTGTCCGGCGATGTCTATCTGTCGATCGCACTGCCGGGGCGCATGTACGGGCCCGAGTACGACAAACTCGGTTACAGCCGCCTCAACCTGTCCCGTGCGATTGAGGAGGGCGGTACCCTGGTGTCGCCACTGATTCCCTGGAATGCCGGCGGTGCCTTTGTCATAGGCGCGCTGGGACTGACGGTAGTGTCCGGCGATTTCAGCAATATGCTGTATGCGCCGCTGGCCTTTGCCTGCTGGCTGTCGCCGGCCATCGGGATTATCTATGCCCAGACCGGCTGGTTCTCCCGACGCGCCGAGTCCGATGATGCCGATCCGCAAAACGGCGAACCGGCGACCACTGAGCTAGCCAGCAACGCCGCAGGAGTCATCTGATGCAGGTCCCTGATTCTGCATCGTGTACCGGCTCCGAACCTGCGACCGTCGCCATCATCGGCGCCGGGGTTGTGGGACTTTGTTGTGCCCTGCAAGCTCAGCGCAAGGGGTACCGGGTCACCCTGATTGATCGGGAGGCACCCGGCAAGGGCGCGTCCTTCGGCAATGCTGGATATATCGCCACCGAGCTGATCAACCCGTTGTCCACCGGGAAGACACTGCGTTCAGCGCTGCACCTGTGGTTCAGCCCCCGCGGGCCGCTGGCGCTGCCGCTGCGCTATCTGCATCGTATCCTGCCCTGGCTGCTGCGCTTCGGCATGGCGGCCTGCCCGGCGCAAGTCGCCCGCTCGCGGGATGGACTGGTCGCACTCAATCGAGCGGCAGTTCCGGCCTGGCAACGCTGCCTCAAGGATATCGGTGCCAGCGCACAGCTGTGCCGATCCGGCTATCTGCTGGTGTGGGAATCGTCTAACCGGCTTGATGTTGCCCGCCGTCATGCCGAGGAGCTACGGCAGTGGAATATCCGCACGGAACTGGTGCGAGGTGCCCGATTGGCCGAGCTGGAGCCGGCGCTGGCCGGCACTGTCAGCCATGCACTCTATTTTCCCGATGCCTGCCAGGTACGTGACCCCTACAGCCTGTGTCTGGAGCTGTTCAAGGCTCTGCAGGCACGGGGCGGAGAGTTCGTGCAGCAGGCAGTCGAGAAGCTGGTGCCCGACAATGACGGTGTTGGCCTGCAGACCGGCACGGGGGTGCTGCACTTCGACCAGGTGCTGGTCTGCGCCGGTGCCTGGAGTAAACCGCTGCTGCAGGGCGTCGGTATTGAGGTACCGCTGGAAGCCGAGCGCGGCTACCACCTGAGCATCGAGGGTGTGGGTACGGGGCTCAACAGGCCGATCGGGTCGGCGGAGCGGCGTTTCGTCATGAGTCCGCTGGACTCCGGTCTGCGCGCAGTCGGCTTTACCGAGCTCGGCGGCCTCAAACTCAAGCCCTTCGCACGCCGTTTCCGGGTGTTGCGTCATCACAGTCAGGCGCTGCTGCCGGCACTGGCGGATCCGGCGCTCAAGACACGGGAATGGATGGGACACCGCCCCACGCTGCCGGATTCGCTGCCGGTGATCGACCGGCACCCGCTGCACGAGCGGTTGTGGTTCGCCTTCGGCAACCAGCACCTGGGCCTGACCCAGGCGGCAATCAGCGCAGAGCTGGTGGTCAGCATGATGTCGGGGGAGGCGCCGCCAATTGATCCGCAACCCTATCGCGTCGATCGCTTCTAAGTTAGCGCCTAAAGTGGGGGCTTTTCACCGAGTCTGGCGGTCGGGCCGCAAAGACCTCTGCCGCAGCCATTGGAATGGCTTGCCGGGGCCACTAAGCTGCTTCGTTCAGTTTGGATGGAATGTGAAAGGTCATACTAAAAAACAGGATTTATAATGGCCCTTAAACTGCATACCTACAATATCGTTCGTATAACCGATGGCGCTAATATTATTGAATGCACCATTATAAAAATGTGCTTTGAATATGCGCTCGTCAAGTACAAGGGAAAACAGTACAAAGTCCCTTATGACTTAATTGATAAGGTCGTTGGTCATGAGCTTCTGCTTCCTTTCGGTTAATGCCCTGGTGAGTAAAGCCATAAGCTCCCTCATTTATTGCGCTAGCTGCCTCGCTAATGCTTTCCAACAGCCTGTTAGGGGACTTGCGGGCTTTTTTGAACGCCAGATCACCCGCCGACCCTAAACTTTGGTTACCCAGACACCGACATCCAGGGTGGCGGTGGCGCTGCCGCGGTAGGAGCCTGCGATGGGGGGGATCGCATGGGGCAGGCGGGCGACGGCGACGGCGATATGGTCGGTGCCGGCGATCTTGCCGATGGTGGGGTCAAACCCCTTCCAGCCGGCGCCGGGCAAATAGACTTCGGCCCAGGCATGGGTGGCGCCGTTGCTGTCCGCAGACAGTATTGCGTGCAGGTAACCGCTGACAAAGCGGGCCGCCAGTCCAAGGTAGCGGGCGGCTTCCATAAAGAGCACGGCGAAGTCGCGGCAGGAACCGGTGCCGTATTCCAGCGTCTGGCGGGCGCTCTGTACGCCGGGTTCTTCGCGCACGCGATAACTCAGAGTCTGGTAAATATGCTCGGCGATGCGCTGCAGCAGGCTGTAGGTCTGGATATTCTCTCCTGCTTGCCAGAAGTTGCCGATCCAGGCGCGCAGCAGGGCGCTGGTGTGTACATCGGGTAGCGTATGGTAGGGCGCCAGCATAGGTTCGTCATTGGGCTGGTAGCTGAACGGGTAGCTCAGTGCGTAGTCCGACACCAGGAAATCCAGAGGGGCTTCGTTGTATTGCTGAATAATAACTTCGCTTTTGACGACCAGCTGGCGGCAGGGCTGGCTGAAACTGGCCAGGGCGACGGAATTGTCTTCCACGTCGCGGTGCCACAGCAGCGTGGCCGCCGGGCTGATGTCGAGGGAAAACGCCTGGATGCGCAGTTCATGGTCTTCGCGCGGTCGCAGCAGCAGTGTGTGTTCGCCCAGCGAGACCTCGTCGGAGAAGTTGTAGTAGGTGTGATGCACGATCTTGTAGCGCTGCATAATGTAATCCCGAAGTGGGTGCTGAGCGAGGTTAATCAGGCAACTTCTGTTGCTGGCGTTCAGCTGTTGAGCAGGATCAGCCTCCGTGGGCATATCCCTGTTCATCAATCTGCTGCACCTGCACCTGCTGTTGCCGGGGATAGAGTGCCGGACCAAACTGGTTGTAGACGGCGACATCGGCGGCATCCCGGCCATAGCCGATGGCAACGTAGCCGCCGTGCAGCTGGGCCTGGGTGGCATCAAAGGTATACCAGCGATCGGCGACATAAGCCTCGAACCAGGCGTGCAGATCCATGGGCTCCAGATTATGCAAGTAGCCTACCACCATGCGCGCAGGGATGCTCAGGCTGCGACAGAGCGCAATGCCCAGGTGTGCCAGATCACGGCATACGCCATATCCCCGCGTGTTAACCTCGGTCGCCGAAATCTGGATATCGCTGCTGCCGGGCTCATAGGCAATAGTGTCGCGCAACCAGGCTTCGATCGCGGCCACCTGATCGTAGCCCAGTGCGTAGCCTGCGGTGATACTGTTGGCCATCTGGCTAAAACGGTCTGATTCACAATAGCGACTGGGCAGCAGGTAGTTGAGTGCGGACTCGGGCAGGTTCTGTATTTCGACGAAGCGGGCGCGGGGGGCGCGGTCTATATGGTCCGACGTCATGACCTCGGCTGCGGTATGAATGCCAAAGGCGCCGGGTGGGGCAATCAGGCGCTGGCACAGATTGCCGTAGTTATCGGTGAATTCGAACACAGGCACACTGGGGACCAGTTTGTATTGTTCGCTGGCAATCCATTGCTGGGCACCGCTGCGGGGACGCAGCATCAGTACAAAGGGTGTTGGCACCGTAATGTCGAAGGTCAGATCACAGCTGGTTCTTAACCACATAGGCCTCTTCCTTTGAAAGATGTCGGCATAAATCGCCTGATAACCTGTTAACTGTACAGGTTTTGCACCTGCGTAACGTACTCCTTTGTTGGGCCCCGGCAAGGGCAGCAAGAGATTCAGTTGGGGCTGCCCTCCTGCAGCCTGTCAAAGTCTTCTGCCCCGGGTCCCAGTGGCTGGCCGTAGCTGAACTCAACATAGTTGCCGTTAGGATCGCGCAGACCACAGTAGTAGCCCACCGGGAAGGGTTCGTCCCTTGGTGCCCAGACCAGACAGCCGGCATCGGCCGCCTGCTGCGCAATGTCGTCGACGGCGTCACGGCTCTTCAGCGCGAAGCCGAAATGACGGTAGTCGTTGTCCGGTAGCCGCAGATCCTGACCACCATTCATCAGTACGAAAATAAAGTCACGCTCACGCCCGGGTTCGGCCATCCAGCTGATGGTCTGCGTATGGCTGTGGCGTTCGTGGATCAGCTGCATGCCACAGAACTGACGGTAGAAGGCAACGCAGGCAGCCATGTCGGTAACGTGCAGGGCTATGTGGGTAATTCGGGCGGCGGCGGGCATGGAGTACTCCCAAGCTAATGAACGTCTGGATCCTAATTAGTTATACACCCTGGCTGTTGATCGGGCCTGTGTGTGGACAAGATTACTGTACTGGAAAACTCTGAGCGGGCGCCGGTCTGTAATCTTATCCCCGAATACTGTGTATAAGATTGTGCATAAGGTATGAGTACCCATCCACAACAGCGCAGAGCCGGCGTATTGCCTGATGCGTGCGTTTTTTGAACGACAAAAAAGTCAGTTTTTCAGCAACTTGCGCTGTGTATATGTGCAGAAAAACGGGCTGGTCAAAGGTTCGCTGTCAAGCCCATTCGGAAACTTTTCCGATTAGGATTTTTAAGTTTATCCACAGTTTTTCGGGGTAGACCTGTGCGTAACTTATGGGTAACTGGGTTAAGTGCTGCCGCACGGGGTGGACGGGAAACAGGCTGTTTTTTGATCAGCGGATAATCACCGCTGCAAAGGCAGGGCAAAGCGCGGGAAAAGGCACGGAATATGGGGATTGGCTATGGGGGTATTCGAATGAATAACGCGGGGTGGCAATGGGTTAGCCGGTGGCATCCAGCGGCAGGGCGGTACCGGCCAGGTGTAGCAGAATCGAGGTGAGGGTGAGCCAGGGGTCTCCGGCGCGGGCGCCCTTGATCAGTCGATCCACCTCGGCGGCCTGCTGCAACAGGTTTTCGAGTGTCGCAGGCGACAGGCGTTTGGTGGTGCTGCGTACCAGTTGCTTGCGCTTGCCGAACAGGCGCTGCTGCTGGCACAGGTTGTCGAAGCCGGTTCCCTGTTGCAGACCGCGCTGTACGGCATGCAGGGTGCGTATCTCCCGGGCCAGGGCCCAGAGCACCACGGCGGGTTCGGTGCCTTCCTGACGCAGTACCTGGATAATGCGGGTGACACGCTGGGGCTGAGCGCCCAGGGCGGCATCGGTCAGGCCGAAGATATCGAAGCGCGAACTGTCCGAGACGGCATCAATAACGTCGTCCGCACTCAGGGTTTTGTTGGGGTAGAGTAGCTGTAGCTTGCTCATTTCCTGGCGCGCCGCCAGCAGGTTGCCTTCCACTCGCTGACACAGAACTTCCACCGCGCTGTCGTCCAGGCGCATGTCCATCTGTACCGCACGGCGGCGGATCCATTCAGGCAGCTGGGCAGGCTCCACCGGCCAGAGTTCGACGATCACGCCGCTCTTGTCGACGGCCTTGAGCCAGGCACTTTTTTTGGCACCGGCATCGAGCTTGTCGGCCGTGATCAGCAGTACGTTGTCGGGCGCAGGGTTGACCAGATAGTGCTGCAGCATCTCGCTGGCGTTCTTGTTCAGCTTTTGGCTGCCCAGACGCAGTTCGATGATCTTGCGTTCGGCAAAGAGTGACAGGGCGCTGGCACATTCAAGCAGGTATTCCCACTTGAAGCTGCCATCGACGTGCAGGACTTCGCGTTCGGTAAAGCCCTGCTCGAGGAATGTCTTGCGCAGCAGGTCGCAGCTTTCCTCGGCCAGCAGGGGTTCGTCACCGGTGACCAGATAGACCGGCGCCACAGCCTGTTTCAGGCGGGCGCCGAGCTGTTCCGGCTTCAGCTTCATGGCTGACCGGCGGCGATATACAGACGCAGGATCTGGCGCGAAATATCCTGCTGCATTTCGCGGCGCAGCAGGGCTTCCTGGGCATTCTTGGCGGTAATGGCATCGGCGTCGTAGGTATAGACCCGTTCGGTGCGTACCGCGGTCGGCGCTATCAGGAAGCGTTCGCCCTGGGTGATCTGGAAGCGCACTTCGGTGCGCAATTCGTATTCGTCGGCCTTGACGCGTTCATCCAGTGAGGCGACACGGCGGCCCTGTTTCTCGTCGAGAATTTCCAGGGTGTAGGGTGCGACGGCGGCCAGTTCGATGCCGTTGCTGCGCAGCGTGCGGCTCAGTTCGAGTCGCAGAGCGCTGCGCCCAGCAGGCATTTGCAGCGCCAGTTCGCGCATCGCGACCGGGACTTCGGCGCTGCCGCGCAACTGAAAGCCACAGCTGCTTAACAGCAGGGTTGCGATCAGCAGTATCAGCCTCAATTGCACAGTCATTGCCTTCTCCCGTCCTTAGCCTACAACGATATTGACCAGTTTACCCGGCACTACAATTTTCTTGCGCAGCTGCTTGTCGGCCATGTGCTTGCGCACATTTTCGTCCGCCAGGGCGGTGTGCAGAATCACATCTTCATCGGCATCGGCGGCGACACTGATTTTGGCGCGCATCTTGCCGTTGACCTGTACTACCATTTCCAGCGATGCACGCACCAGGGCGCTTTCATCCACCTGTGGCCAGGGCGTGTGCAGCAGGTCGTTGCTGCCGGTGAGCTGCTGCCAGAGGTGGTGGGTAATGTGCGGCACTATGGGTGACAGCAACTGGGTAGCCGCCAGTACGGCTTCCCGGGTGATGGCACGGCCCTGTTCGCTGACATCGACAAAGCGTCCGATGCTGTTGGACAGTTCCATCACGGCGGCAATGGCGGTGTTGAACGTCTGGCGACGCTCGATATCGTCGCTGACCTTGGCGATGGTCTCGTGCACCTTGCGCCGCAGGTCGCGCTGCTCGTTGCTGAGGCTGGCGGTATCCAGCGCGGCCACGTCCTGGCCCTGCTGCAGGTGGTCGTGTACCTGTTTCCACAAGCGCTTGAGGAAGCGGTGTGCGCCTTCAACCCCGGAGTCGGACCATTCCAGAGACTGCTCGGGCGGGGCGGCAAACATCATGAACAGGCGCACGGTGTCGGCACCGTACTTGTTGATCATGACCTGCGGATCTATGCCGTTGTTCTTGGACTTGGACATCTTCGAAACGCCAGCCTGTTCCACCGGCAGACCGTCGGCCTTCAGGCGCGCGCTGATGATGCGGCCCTTGTCGTCGGTTTCGGTGTCGACATCGGTGGGCGCGATCCAGATCTTGCCGCCCTTTTCGTCTTCGCGGTAGTAGGTATCGGCCAGCACCATGCCCTGGCACAGCAGGCGGGTGAAGGGCTCATCGGATTGGACCAGGCCTTCGTCGCGCATCAGCTTGTGGAAGAAGCGCGAATACAGCAGGTGCAGGATGGCGTGTTCGATGCCGCCTATGTACTGATCCACCGGCAGCCAGTAGTTGGCCTGTTCGGGATCCAGCATGGCGTTGTCGCTGCGGGCGCAGGCATAGCGGGCGTAGTACCAGCTCGATTCCATAAAGGTATCGAAGGTATCGGTTTCACGCTCGGCCGCACCGCCACAACCGGGGCAGGTTGTCTGGATGAAGCTGTCCATTTTCTTGATCGGCGAGCCGACGCCGTCAAAGTCGACATCTTCCGGCAGCACCACCGGCAACTGGTCTTCCGGCACCGGCAGCGGGCCGCAGGACGGGCAGTTGATCACCGGAATGGGCGTGCCCCAGTAGCGCTGACGGGAGACACCCCAGTCGCGCAGGCGATAATTGATGGTGGTGCGGCCCTTGCCCTTGCGCTCGAGTTCCTTGGCGATGGCCTTGAAGGCCAGCTCGAATTCGAGCTCGGAGAAGTCGCCGGAATTGATCAGCACGCCCTTGTCGGTGAAGGCTTCGCGCTCGATATCGATCGGGGTGGCGGGATCCAGCGGCTTGATAACCTGGCGCAGCGGCAGGCCGTACTTGTGGGCAAACTCCCAGTCGCGCTGGTCGTGGGCCGGTACCGCCATCACGGCACCCGAACCGTAGTCCATCAGTACGAAGTTGGCGGTCCAGACCGGTACCTTTTCACCGGTCAGCGGGTGGGTTGCTTCCAGACCCAGCGCCATGCCTTTTTTCTCCATGGTGGCCAGATCCGCCTCGGCCACCTTGGTGTGCTTGCAGTCTTCCAGGAAGGCGGCCAGCGCCGGGTTCTTCTCGGCGGCTTGCAGCGCCAGCGGATGCTGCGGCGCTACGGCCACATAGGTGACACCCATCAGGGTATCCGGGCGGGTGGTGAAGACTTCCAGTTCACCATTGCCCGCGACCTGAAACTTCAGCTCCACGCCCTGGGAGCGTCCGATCCAGTTGCGCTGCTGGGTACGCACCTGTTCCGGCCAGTGTTCCAGCTTGTCGAGATCGTCCAGCAACTGGTCGGCGTAGTCGGTGATTTTCAGGAACCACTGCGGAATTTTTTTGCGCTCAACCAGAGCGCCGGAGCGCCAGCCGCGGCCGTCGATCACCTGTTCGTTGGCCAGTACCGTCTGGTCGACCGGATCCCAGTTAACCTCGGATTCCTTTTTGTAGACCATGCCCTTGGCCATCAGCCGGGTAAAGAACCATTGCTCCCAGCGGTAGTATTCCGGGTGGCAGGTGGCGATTTCGCGGCTCCAGTCGTAACCAAACCCCATCTGCTGCAACTGGTTGCGCATGTAGCTGATGTTTTCGTAGGTCCACTTGCCCGGTGCGACATTATTTTTGATCGCGGCGTTTTCAGCCGGCAGGCCGAAAGCGTCCCAGCCCATGGGCTGTAGGACATTCTTGCCCTGCATGCGCTGGTAGCGCGAGACGACATCACCAATGGTGTAATTGCGCACGTGCCCCATATGCAGACGACCGCTGGGATACGGAAACATCGACAGGCAGTAGAATTTTTCTTTGGTGAGGTCTTCGTCGCTGCGAAAGCTATCGTGCTCATCCCAGTATGCCTGGGTCTGGGACTCGATGTCCCCGGGCTGGTATTGTTCGTTCATGGATTTAGGAATCGACATTCTCTGACAATAAAACCGGCATCTGGAAATGCCGGCTATTGGTTCAATGGAAAGTTCGTGACATGCGGCATAGCATACAATAGAAGCTACTCCATCAACAGTGGAATGCGCCCGGTCTAGGAGACGATATGACTGATGATCCCCGCAAGCAGGAACAGCAACACGACAAGGCCACCACGGCCTACGACCGTATTCTTAAACGGTTACTGGCCGATCTTGAGAACGCCGAGATCCGTTCCTGGGATTATTTGCAGGAACGCATAGAGGAAGCAGCCAAGCTGGAGCTGGCCGCCGAAGAAATGACCCGTGACGAGATGGATCTGCTCACGGCTTATCTCAAACGTGATCTCAAGCGCCTGGGCTACTATGCCCATGAAACCGGTGCCGGCATCGCGGCCTGGCTGCATTTTGATCTGAATATTCTGGAGCATCGTCTGGGTGAGCTGCTGATGGGTCTGGCGGATCGGACCCGCATCGATCAGGAAGCGCTGCGGGAACGCCTGTCCCACGGCGAAGATGACTATCTCAGTGGCGAAATTGCCACAGTGGGAACTCTGGCCTGCCTGAACTGTGGCGCGACTCAGGAACTGACTGAAACCTCTCGCATCGAGGATTGCCAGACCTGCGGCAAGGGCTTCTTCCGACGTATATCCAAACCCTGGTCCGGGGCCTGAGGCGCAGCGGTGTTTAAGGATGTCCTGTCATGCACAAGCGCGTGGGTGCTCTTATGACGCCTGCGCATAACTTCACCCGTGAGGGCCAGGAGCGGCGCGTCGGCGTCGAGATCGAGCTGGCCGGTATAGAGCTGGACGATATAGCCCGCTGTATTCAGGCTACCTTCGGTGGGCGGGTCGAACGGGTCTCGGTGTGTGAGCAGCGCGTGGCGGGCACCGAATTTGGCCGCTTCAGTCTGGAGCTGGACCTGCGCTATCTCAAAAAGCTCGGTCGCGAACAGAGCCACGGTCACAGCAGCGAACTGGAGAACCTGGCCACTGAGGCGCTGGCGGCCGTAGCCAGCAACCTGGTGCCCTTTGAAATCGTCTGTCCGCCGATTCCCTTTTCCCGCCTGGAGGTGCTGGAAAGCCTGGTGCAATCATTGCGCGAGGCCGGTGCCCTGGGCACCCACGGTGCCGCCCGTTATGCCTTCGGGGTGCACTTCAACCCCGAACTGCCGGCGCTGGATAGCCACACCCTGGTGCGTTATCTCAAGGCCTATCTGTGCCTGCATGACTGGCTGGGTGCGCGGGAGCAGACGGCACTGGTACGACGCCTGAGCCCCTTTATTCAGCCCTTTTCGCGGGAGTATTGCGAGCAGGTACTGCAGAGCGACTACTGGCCGGACCAGGACGGCCTGATCCGCGATTATCTGGCCCTGAACCCGACGCGAAACCGGGCGCTCGACATGCTGCCGCTGCTGGCCTGGCTTGATCCGGCAGCGGTGAAGGCTGCGGTGCCGGATGAAAAGGTCAATGCAAGGCCCACGCTGCATTACCGTCTGCCCAATTCCGATATCGACAATCCCCAGTGGCGCCTGCTGGATGCCTGGCAGGACTGGCAGCAGGTGGAAGCACTGGTACAGGCCCCCGCGCGGTTGGACGCACTGTGCCGAGATTATCTGGTTCACCGGCAGCGGGCGCTGCCGGACTGGATAGCACCCTGGTCTGAAAAGGTGGAGCTGTGGCTGGCCGACCCCTCATAGGGGTTACAGGCCCGGATGGCGGACTTGCCTTCGCCTGGTGGGCCAGCAGTCTGGCGATCTGGCTGGCCGGTGGGCAGGCACTGCGCCTGACACCATCCCGTTATCAGCAGCACAGTCACGACCGTCTGCAGGGCCTGGTTATCGGCGGCGGGGATGACATAGATCCGACGCTGTACGGCGGGCATGATGACGGCCGAGCGCCGATCGACCCTGAGCGGGATCGCTTTGAAATAGAAATGATTGAACACGCCCTGCAGACTCGCTTGCCGTTGCTGGGTATCTGTCGCGGCGCCCAGCTGATCAATGTGGTGCTGGGGGGCTCGCTGCATGGCGATATTCGCGGTCTGCGCTGCCAGACCTCAAACTTCCGCACACCCTTGCCGCGCAAGACGGCGCTGAGTGCGCACAGGGGTGTGCTGAGCCGGGTGCTGGGACGTGAACGCTGGTCCATCAACAGTCTGCATCACCAGGCCATCGATCGGCTGGGGCAGGGGCTGGTGGTCGCCGCGCGGGATCTGGACAACTTTGTCCAGGCGGTGGAGTGCGAACAGGGGCGGTTGATTCTGGGGGTGCAGTGGCATCCGGAATATCTGTCCTATCTGGCGGGGCAGCGGCGGCTGTTTCGCTATCTGATAGACTGTGCGCGACTGAGCGAGCCCGAATCCCTTGATGACTGACCCTGATGGATTATGACTGAATATCTGTTGCTGTTTGGCGGCGCATTCGCTGCTGCCACCATTCTGCCGTTTTACTCCGAGGTTTATCTGGCAATTCTGCTGTCCGAACAACCAGGCAACTGGGCCTGGCTGTGGCTGGTTGCCACCTCGGGCAATACCCTGGGCGCGGTGCTCAACTGGTGGCTGGGGCAGTATATGCTGCATTATCGCGAGCGGCGCTGGTTTCCCCTCAAGGCACGGGAGCTGGAGCGGGCGCAGCGCTGGTTTCAGCGCTTTGGCGTCTGGAGCCTGCTGTTTGCCTGGCTGCCGATCGGCGGTGATGCGCTGACCTTTATCGGTGGCATCATGCGAGTGCGGCTGAGTTACTTCGTGGTGCTGGTGGGTATCGGCAAGGGGCTACGTTACCTGGTGGTGATCCTGTTCGCGGATGCACTGTTGTTTTAGCCCCTTGATGCGGGAGGCGATTCTGGGAGTCTGTCCGTCAATACTCACTGCTGCGAACCACCTGGCTCATTTAACAATGAGAGGGGTAACAGCTCAGTTCAATGAAATGGATAACCCAGCATGTCTTGGAGCTTGGAGCTTGGAGCTTGGAGCTTGGATCTGCAGCGCTGGCGGGCACTTCGAGGGTGTTTGACAGTCTCTATTGCGCCTTGCTGGCGCGATACTTTCTTTTCTCGTGCAAAGAAAGTATCCAAAGAAAGCACGCCCCGATGAAGCCTTTCCGCTGCGCTCTGAGCCCCTGCGGCGGGCTCCGCTGAAGGTACATCCATGCACCTCATCGCAGACGCGACAGTCCCTGTCGCGTCCCTTCGGGCCAATTCGCCGCATGGTCTCAGTGCTCGCCGGCTTCATAAGGGGGAACAAGAGCCGCTCTGACATATCGGTGGGATGCTGGCGCGTTAGTCCGCGTTGAGCACGTCTTCTACCCAGCTCAGTGCAGCCATCATGGCGGGAAACCCCAGGGTGCTGGTCAGCAGCAATATGGCGTGGCGGATTTCATCTGGGCTGGCACCGGCGTCCAGCGCGCGGCGGCAGTGGCTGTGCACGGCGCCTTCGGAGCGGATGCTGGCGGCGGCGGCGAGCTGAATCAGCTGGGCGCTTTTCTCATCCAGCGGACCTTCCTCGCGTACCGCCTTGCCCAGGTTATCCAGTGCGCCGGCCAGCTTTTTGTACCGGCTGCGAAACTGGACATAGTTTTTCGGAAGCTTTGACTCGGCCATGGTGGCCCCTCCTGATTGATCCCGCGATTCACCTTAGACCCTATGTCTTGCAGCATAGCAGCCTGGCAGGTTACGGGCTGTCAGGCTGCGCGAACACGGCTGGGCAGGTTTTTCTCAGGGGCGCGGGTTTATGCGCGAAGTGGTATGGGAGGCGCTTTGGGAGTTCGGGCGTGATGCGCGCAGGCGGGAGAGCAGCGCCAGGCTGCACAAGAGTACAGCGATTAGCAGTGCCGGCCAGACGCCGCTGCGCTGATAGGGTGTCAGGCCGCGCATGCCCTGCACATGATCAACCAGCACGGCGCTCTGGTAACGCGGCGCCTGGGCGCGTATCTGGCCCTGGCTGTCCACCAGTGCGCTGATGCCATTGTTGGTGGCCCGGATCAGCCAGCGACCGTTTTCCAGTGCCCGCATGCGGGCGATCTGCAGATGCTGATCGGGTGCTATGGAGCGGCCGAACCAGGTATCGTTGGATACGGTCAGCAGCAGGTCGGAATCCAGGCTTGAACGCCGTACCAGCTCCGGGTAGGCAATCTCGTAGCAGATGGCTGCGGCTATGCGGTGCGGCCCGAACGGCAGCGGCTGCTGTTCGTTTTGGGGCAGGCTAAAGGCCGACATCGGCAGATTGAAAAAATCGATCAGGCCGCGCAGCCAGGATTCCAGCGGCACATACTCGCCAAAGGGTACCAGTCGCTGCTTGTGATAAACCGCGGGCTCGGGCGTCAGGATCGCCAGGCTGTTGTGGTAAATGCTGCGGGCAGGGTCGGTGTTGTCCTGCACCACCGAGGGCAGGCCCGAGATAAATCCGGTGCCGCTGCGCGCAAGTGCCTCGACAAAGGGTGTGAGCTGGCGCTCGGCCCGGTACAGGGTCGAGGGGATGGCGGTTTCGGGCCAGATCAGCAGATCAACCTGGCCTGCCTGCAGGCTCAGCTGCTGATAGTGGCTGATGATGTCGAGCAGGCGGCCCGATTCCCATTTCATCTGCTGCGGAATATTGCCCTGCACCAGTGCGACCTTGAGTGGCGCGCCTGAGGTCTGTGTCCAGCTCAGCGGCAGCAGGGCGATGCCGGCCAGCGGCAGGCTGAGCAGCGTTGCCGTCAGCACACGGTTGCGGGTCGTGCGTGCCAGCAGCAGTTGCACCAGACCTGTGCCCAGCAGTACGGCGATCAGGCTCAGCGCCCAGACGCCGCCCACCGGTGCCCAGAGTGCCAGCGGGGTGTCGATCAGCGGGTAACCCAGGTAGAGCCAGGGAAAGCCGGTCAGCAACCAGCTGCGCACCCATTCCCAGATCAGCCAGAGGCCGACAAAACCGAGCCACTGGCCGCCGCCACGGCCAAACAGGCGGCCGTACATCCAGCCCTGGGCGGCGCCCAGCAGCGCCAGTGCGGCAACAAAGGCAGCGGTAAGTAGCCCAGCCAGCCATGCCGAGGCATTGCCGTAGGTATGAATGCTGACATAGACCCAGGAAATGCCAACGCCATAAAAGCCCAGCCCAAACAGCCAGCCCAACCAGGCCCCACGGCGGGCGGACTGCTCCCGCAGGCAGAGCCATAGCAGTGCCGGTGCGCCAAGCGCCAGCGGCCAGAGACCAAAGGGGGCAAAAGCCAGTGGCGTCAGGCCACCGGCGAGGGCGGCTGCCAGCGCTCTAAGCCAGAGCGGGACAGCACGATCCATCGCAAACATAGGGGATATCCGGGATTAACGGGACTGGCGGCTGACCTGCAGCAGACGAATGCGGCGGTTGTCGGCGGACAGTACCTTGACGGTGAATTCGTCCAGCTCAACGCTCTCGTCCTTGCGCGGCAGATGGCCGAAGCGCTGGGTGACAAGGCCGCCTATGGTGTCGAAGTCATCGTCGGACAGGCCAACATCGAAATACTCGTTAAAGTCCTCAATGGGGGTCAGTGCCTTGACGATGTAGCCATTGTCGTCGAACGGGCGGATATTGCCGTCATCGTCGTCAATGTCGGTTTCATCCTCGATTTCGCCGACGATCTGTTCCAGCACGTCCTCGATGGTGATCAGGCCGGCAATGCCGCCGTACTCATCCACCACCACCGCCATGTGGTTGCGCGTGGCGCGGAACTCCTGCAGCAGGGTGTTGAGGCGCTTGGATTCGGGAATCACCGTTACCGGACGCAGGGCGTTGCGGATATCGAAGTTGTCGCTGTTATCTTCCAGAATCAGCGGCAGCAGCTCCTTGGCCAGCAAAATACCCAGCACTTCGTCGGGGCTTTCGCCTATCACCGGGAAGCGGCTGTGGGCGCTGGAGATGATCAGGGGCAGAAAGTCGCGCGGCGACTGCTCTACCTGCACCACCACCATCTGCGAGCGCGGGACCATGACGTCGCGCACCTGCATTTCGGCTACCTGCATGGCGCCCTCGATAATACCGAGGGCTTCAAGGCTGAGGACATTGTCCTCTACGGATTCGCGCAGCAGATAGAGCAAGTCTTCCTGGGTGCGGGGTTCGTCGGCAAAGGCCTGCGCAAGGCGGCCAAACCAACTTCGGGGTTGGCCCCCCGATCGGTCAACGCTCATGGTGTTCCTCGATTAGCGTTCCTGGTAAGGATCCGGGATGGACAGGTCGGCAAGCAATTGCCGTTCCAGTGCTTCCATCTCTTCGGCATCCTCGTCCTTTATATGATCGTAACCCAGCAGATGCAAGGTTCCGTGAATAACCAGATGCGCCCAGTGATCGAGCAGGGGCTTTTGCTGCTCAGCAGCTTCATGTGCGACGACCTCGGCACAGATGACCAGATCACCGAGCAGGTCGAGTTCGATACCCTCAGGCACCTCGAAGGGGAAGGACAGTACGTTGGTGGGCTTGTCCTTGCCACGGTACTGCAGGTTCAACGCCTGACTCTCGCTGCTATCGACCACGCGAACACAGAGTTCACCGCCATCGAAGCGGCCTTTAAGGGCGGCCTCGACCCAGATCTGGAACTGCGCTTCCCCGGGGATATCGGCCGCTTCTGTGGCCAGTTGCACTTCTATGCTGGGTTTCAAGACGGGTGGACTCCTGACGCCGAGGCGTTGGCCTGTTCCAGCTCATAGCGTTCGTAGGCGCGCACTATGTGCTGTACCAGCGGATGACGCACCACATCCTTGGCCGAGAAATGGGTAAAGCCAATCTCCTCGACATCCCCGAGTACTTCCATGGCGTGCCTGAGGCCCGACTGGATGTGCTTGGGCAGATCGACCTGGGTGATGTCACCGGTAATCACGGCGGTAGAGCCAAAACCGATGCGGGTGAGGAACATCTTCATCTGCTCGCGGGTGGTGTTCTGGCTTTCATCCAGAATCACGAAGGAGCCGTTGAGCGTGCGTCCGCGCATATAGGCCAGCGGTGCCACTTCGATGATGTTGCGCTCGATCAGTTTGGTGACGCGCTCAAACCCCAGCATTTCATAGAGGGCGTCGTACAGTGGGCGCAGGTAAGGGTCTACTTTCTGGGCCAGATCGCCGGGCAGAAAACCGAGCTTTTCGCCCGCCTCCACCGCCGGGCGCACCAGCAGAATGCGGCTGACTTCTTCACGCTCCAGCGCTTCCACCGCGCAGGCTACGGCCAGATAGGTCTTGCCGGTACCGGCGGGGCCTATGCCGAAGTTGACGTCGCGGCTGCGGATGGCGCGCACATACTGCTGCTGGTTTTCACCACGCGGGCGTATATGGACCTTCTTGGTACGGATGCTGACGTCGCCGCCAGCGCTGCCCTGGTCGATGCGGTTTTGCAGCAGCTCGACACCGGATTGCTGCAACTGCAGGTGCACGGCTTCGGGCGTCAGCTGTACGCCGGCGCCGGCTTCCTTGTAGAGGTTCTGCAGCATTTCGGCGACAACGCGCACGATTTCCAGATCGCCAATCAGCTGAAAGTGATTGCCGCGATTACGGATTTCGATATGCAGGCGTTGTTCTATCAGTTTGATGTGCTCATCGAGCTGGCCACAGAGGTTGGCCAGGTGTTCGATATTGTCAGGTTCGAGGGTCAGGCGTAGCGTTTGCGCAGTGTTCAATTTAGCTCCTAGTCAGTAAGCGCAGGGGATAACTCACCCTGCGGTTACAGAGTTCGCGTTCAGTGCGTTTGATCAAGCTCCGAGCTGATCAGTTCCCCGCGAAGCGAGTTGGCGTAAGCCTCCAGAATCCGGATATCGGCAAAGTGGCCGATCAAGTCCGGATTGGTGGAACGGAAGTTGACGACGCGGTTGTTCTCGGTGCGTCCCGACAGTTCGCCCGGGTCTTTCCTTGAGTAGCCGTTCACCAGAATGCGCTGCACGCTGCCCACCATGCGACGGCTAATCCCCATCGCCTGCTGGATGATACGCTCCTGCAGAATCTTCAGGTGCAGCTTTTTGGTGTCTTCCGACACAGTGTCCGGCAGGTCGGCGGCCGGTGTGCCCGGGCGACGGCTGTAGACGAAGCTGAATGAGTTATCGAAGCCGATGTCCTGAATCAGGTTCATGGTGGCCTCAAAATCCGCTTCGGTTTCGCCGGGGAAGCCGACGATAAAGTCCGACGAGAAGCTGATCTCCGGGCGCAGCTTGCGAATACGGCGCAGCTTGGATTTGTATTCAAGCGCAGTATGGCCGCGTTTCATGGCCATCAGTATGCGGTCCGAGCCACTTTGCACCGGCAGGTGCAGATGGCTGACCAGTTCCGGTACGTCGGCGTAGGCGTCGATCAGATTGTCGTTGAATTCCACCGGGTGGGAGGTGGTAAAGCGAATGCGGTCGAGGCCGTCTATGGCGGCAACCCGCCGGATCAGCTCGGCCAGGTCCGCGCTATCGCCATCGGCCGTAGCGCCGCTATAGGCATTGACGTTCTGCCCCAGCAGGTTCACTTCACGCACGCCCTGTTCGGCCAGTTCCTGGCATTCCGCCAGTACGCTGTCCAGCGGGCGGCTGACTTCTTCGCCACGGGTGTAGGGCACCACACAGAAGGTGCAGTACTTGCTGCAGCCTTCCATCACCGATACGAAGGCTTCGGCACCCTCGACCTTGGGGGCGGGCAGGTGATCGAACTTCTCGATTTCCGGGAAGCTGACATCCACCACGCCTTTCTGGCCCTGGTGGGTCAGATCGATCATTTCCGGCAAGCGGTGCAGGGTTTGCGGGCCAAAGATCATGTCCACATAGGGCGCACGCTTATAGATGGCTTCGCCTTCCTGGCTGGCGACGCAGCCGCCCACACCTATTACCAGGTCGGGGTTGCGATCCTTGAGCTTGCGCCAGCGGCCGAGCTGATGGAACACCTTTTCCTGGGCTTTTTCACGTATCGAACAGGTGTTGAGCAGCAGCACATCCGCATCTTCCGGGTTGTCTGTCAGCTCCAGCGCATGGCTTTCACCCAGCAGATCTGCCATACGGGACGAATCGTACTCGTTCATCTGGCAGCCATGGGTTTTGATAAACAGCTTCTTCGCCATTTCTCACCTGTATTGATTAAACGGGTTGCTCTGGGGAGCCGGGTCTGGCCTGCCGCTTTACACAACAGGACTGCACCCGTCCCCGAAAGGACCGCGCATTATACTGAAAGCAGGCGGGGCTGCCTAGATTTTGAGCAGCCTTGTATCGCGCGATTTCGCCCTCATTATAAGGCGTAATACAGTTAGCAGCAGTACAGACCATGACCAGTGACGAACGAATGTATCGGGTGCAATTCATCAATCAGGATCAGGTGTACGAGCTCTATGCGCGCCATGTGTCCCAGAGCGAGATGTGGGGCTTTATCGAGATCGAGGACTTTGTCTTTGGCAGCCGTTCCGAGCTGCTGGTGGATCCAGGCGAGGAAAAACTGAAAAAGCAGTTCGGGGATGTAAAGCGATCTTATATCCCGATGCAGGCCATCATCCGTATCGACGAAGTCCGTCAGCAAGGGGTGCCCAAGATCAGCGAAGCGCGTGGCAGTGTTACGGCCTTCCCGTTGTCGATACCACCACGCAGGGATCGCTAGCGGCTCGCACGCTTAAGGGTTATCAAGATGGCAGCGGGGCCGCCGGCAGGCCGGCAACCCTGAAATTCATCGTTTCGGAGTCTGTTACTGCTGTTGTGCCAGAGAAGGACGGCAGCTGTTATTCAGACTGGGATCGAGAATTTCGCCCAGGCGACTCTCGTTGTAAAACTCGTTGGCGCCGTTCATGTAGATGATCTCGACCCCCTCGACCTCAAAGCAGGTTGCCTTCTTGTTACTCCAGATCTTGTCCCACTTGTGCTCGCCGGCGCTGCTGAAAGGCCGGAAGGGGCCGGCAACGCGCAGCCAGGTATCGGGTCTGTTGGTTTTCTTGGCGTTGATGATTTTGCCCTCGGCGCTATAGGCCGTGGTCTTGAACATCACAAACTGGAAGGTCTGGTCGGAGACATTGCTGAAACTGATGTGCGCATCGGTCAGGCCGCCCCTGCCGGGCTTGCTGGCGCGAAAGTCGTGTATCTGCACAACGGGTTTGGGAATGGGGCGGACATACACAACAGGTTCTGGCTCGGGCTCCGCTACGGGGGTGGCCTTTTTGAACATGTTGCCACAACCGACCAGCGTTACGGCGCCGGCGGCGACAACCAAGAGTTTCCAGGCTTTCATCTGAACAGGCTCCTGCGTAGATCCATGATGATTATTATTCCTGCTGTGGTAGCTATAGTGCGCTGCGTCTGCAGTGTCATGCGTTACTGCATGCGGCGAATTCAGATTGTCGCATGAAGCCGATTCAGGCGGTACTGTCTCCTCCGAGCGCCAGTAGGGTTTTCGAAGGGCGCCCCGGAATCTCCCGTGCAAGGCGCGGCAGCAGAAAGCCGGGCAGTTCGGCCTGCAGTGCCTGCATCAAGGCTTTTGCCTCGTCGTCGCTGACATCAAAATGAGCGGCGCCCGCCACGGCATCCAGTACAAACAGATAATAGGGTAGTACGCCTGCGGCAAAGAGTCGCTCGCTGAGTGCTTGTAATGCTTCAACGCTGTCGTTCACGCCGCGCAGCAGCACCGACTGGTTCAGCATGGTCAGGCCGGCGCGCTTGAGCCGGTTGACGGCCAGATCCACCTCGGTGTCGATCTCGTTGGCATGGTTGGCGTGCAGCACCATTACAGATTGCAGGCGAGTACCGGTAAGAGCCTCGACCAGGCTATCCGTCACCCGCTGGGGAATCACGACCGGCAGCCGGCTGTGCACGCGGATGCGGCTGAGGTGGGGAATCTCGGCCAGATCCCGGATCATGCGGGCCAGGCGCTTGTCGCTGGTGGCCAGCGGATCACCGCCGGAGAAAATGACTTCATTGACCTGTGGTTGCTGGTGCAGATACGCCAGCACTTGCTGCCACTGTTCCGGCCCCAGGCGATTGTCGTCGTAGGGAAAGTGGCGCCGAAAGCAGTAGCGGCAGTTGATGGCGCAGGCGCCGGTGAGGATCAGCAGTACCCGTCCCTTGTACTTGTGGATCAGGCCATCATGGTGATTGGCGGCCATTTCTGCCAGCGGGTCGGTGACATAACCCGGCACCTGCAGACGCTCGGCGCCAAGCGGCAGCACCTGGCGCAGCAGAGGATCATCCGGGTCGCCTTTGCGGATACGGTTGAGATAGGGCCTGGGCACTCGTAGCGGGAAGTCGCCGGCTGCAGCCAGGGCAGGTGTCAGCAGCGCATCGGGAAGTTCCAGCAGGCGCAGCAGCTCGGCGGGATCGTCAATGGTATGACTGAGCAGCTGCTGCCAGTCATCGAGCAGTGTTACCGGAAGATTCATCAGGGATCGCGGACGCAAGAAGGGAATTTGATCGCATTCTGCTTTCAAGTAGAATGACTGTCAATTTTCGGGCAGCGCCCGGTCTTCAGTTAGCTAATCGAGTCCCGAGACTTCCCCTATATGGCAAATTACTCTGCGAACCAGTTCAAGAACGGCCTGAAAATCATGCTCGACGGTGATCCCTGCACCATGACGGACGTCGAGTTCGTCAAACCGGGTAAAGGTCAGGCGTTCACCCGTGTAAAAATGCGCAACCTGATTTCCGGCCGTACCTGGGAAAAGACCTTCAAGTCCAACGAATCGGCGGAAGGCGCTGATGTCATGGACCGCGACATGGAATACCTCTACTCCGACGGCGAGATGTGGCACTTCATGGAGCCTGCCACTTTCGAACAGTTCGCCGCTGACAAGAATGCCGTGGGCGATGCGCACCAGTGGCTAAAAGAACAGGACCGCAGCATGATCACGCTGTGGAACGGCAACCCGATCTCCGTTACACCGCCCAACTTTGTTGAGCTGGCCGTAACGGAAACCGATCCCGGCGTTAAGGGCGACACTGCCCAGGGCGGCTCCAAGCCGGCAACCCTGAGCACCGGCGCCGTGGTTCGCGTACCGCTGTTTATCGAAGAAGGCGATATTCTGAAAATCGATACCCGCACCGGTGGCTACGTCAGCCGCGCCTGATGCAGGCCTGCGAGTTTTCAGTAACGGCAGCTTAGGCTGCCGTTGTCGTTTGTGGACTCTGGTGTCCTCCGACACCGCCGCTATTGTGCCCAAAAGGCCTGATTCTTTAACCAAGACTGCTGTTATATGAAAGCCCAAGACTGGCGCCCGAGCGCATCGATTGAAAACCTGCGTCGTCGGGCGCAGATTCTGGCCGCTATCCGCGACTTCTTTGCCGTGCGGGATGTGCTTGAAGTGGAAACGCCGGCACTGTCGCACCGTGCCGTCAGCGACCCCTTTATTGACAGCATTGAAGCGGCCTATGCGCCCTTCCCGGGCGGACCAGTACAGCCGCTCTATCTGCAAAGCTCCCCCGAGTACGCCATGAAACGGCTGCTGGCGGCGGGCTCCGGCGCCATTTATCAGCTGGGGCGGGCCTATCGCAACGGTGAGTCGGGCGGGCGGCATAATCCGGAATTCACCATGCTGGAGTGGTACCGGCCGGATTTTGACGACGCTGCGCTGATGGATGAGGTCGAGGCGCTGGTGTGTGCTGTGCTGGGCTTGCCGCCGATTCGTCGCGTCACCTATAGGGCGCTGTTTCAGGAGCAGCTGGGGCTGGATCCGCTAAGGGCCCCGCTTTCACAACTGAAGGCCTGCGCGCGGGCGTCGCTGGATGTGGCCATGGAAGATGATGATAGGGACAGCTGGCTGAATCTGCTGATGTCCCATCTGATCGAGCCTGCGCTGGCCGGGCAGGGCGCTGTATTCGTGCATGAGTTTCCCGCCAGCCAGGCCGCGCTGGCAAGGCTGCGACCCGGTGCAGACGGCACGCCGGTGGCGGCGCGCTTTGAGCTCTTTATCCAGGGCATGGAGCTGGCCAACGGCTACCACGAACTCACCGATGCTGCCGAGCAGGCACACAGGCTGGAGGCGGATCAGAGTAGTCGTGCCAGCCTTGGCCTGCCGCAGCGCCCGCTGGAAGAGCGGCTGGTGAGTGCGCTGCAGCAGGGGCTGCCCGACTGTGCCGGCGTCGCCCTGGGCGTGGATCGGCTGGTGATGCTGGCGCTGCAAACCCTGTCGATCCGCGATGTGATCGCCTTTCCGTTCGACAGGGCCTGAGTCCCGCCTTACGCCGGCAGGTGATTCAGCAGGGCGCTGCGGATGCGGCGTACGGCTTCTTCCAGCAGATCGCGGGGGCAGCCGAAGTTGAGGCGCATATAGCGGTCATCGCCAAAATCCCGCCCCGGTGACATGCCAACCCCCGCCTGTTCGAAGAAGTGCGCCGGGTTCTCGAGCTTGGCGGCAGAGACATCTATCCAGGCGAGGTAAGTGGCTTCCACCGGCTCCATGCGCAGGCCCGGAATACTGTTGATTTCCCGCACCAGGTAGTCGCGGTTGCCGCGCAGGTAGTCGAGCTGGCGCCGGTTCCAGGTATCGCCATCGCGGTAGGCGGCGAGGGCTGCGGTGTAGCCCAGCAGGTTGACGTCCGGCACTATGCCCCTGCGTACCCGGCTAAAGGCCTTGCGCAGCTCAGGATCGGGGATGATGGCAAAAGAGCAACCCAGGCCCGCGATATTGTAGGTTTTGCTGGGTGCCATCAGGGTGATGCTGCGGGCCTGGATAGCGTTGTTGATTGAGGCCAGCGGCAGGTGCTCGACGCCAGGCTCCAGAATCAGATCGCAGTGGATTTCATCGGAGCAGACGATCAGGTCGTGCTGCTGCACTATGGCTGCCAGACGCTCCAGTTCATCACGCCTGTAGCAGGTGCCGCCGGGGTTGTGCGGGTTGCAGAACAGCAGTAGCCGACTGTCGGGGGTAATGGCGGCTTCCAGAGCGTCAAGATTCAGCGTCCAGCGTGACCCCTGTTGCTGCATGGGGACGGTGATCAGCTGGCGTGATGACAGCCGTGGCGCGGTCATGAAGGGCGGGTAGACAGGTTTGGGCGCCAGCACGCTGTCACCGTCGATACCGACACTGCGACAGCTGAGATTGAGGCCGCACACCAGGCCCGGCAGCCATACCAGCCAGTCGACGTTGATAGTCCAGTCATAGAGTCGCTGCATGCGCTCGATCACCAGGCGATTAAGCTCGGCCGGCGTCTGGGTATAGCCGAAGACGCCGTGGCTGATACGCTGCTGCAGCGCTTCGATGACGGCCGGCGGCGACATGAAGTCGGTATCGGCGACCCACATGGGCAGTATTTCGCTGTCGCGGTACTTTTCCCATTTCTCGCTGGCGGTATCGCGGCGATCGATAATACGGTCAAAATTTTCGGGGGCCATGCTGCACCTTTTGCGTGAACCTGGGTTGCGGACCATTGTAGCGGCACCGGGTTGCAAATAGTCAACGTGGCGTTATAGTTACGAACCGGAGCAGCCAGGCCCTCCATTCCACCCTGTTATCGCAGTGATTGCGGGCCCTGGAAGGGACCTGAACAGGGGCTCGCAGTGCTGTAATCGGAGCGCGCTGAGCGACTTGATGAGCGGCGGTGGCCTGATTTTTCCTCCCCTCTTTCCTTTATATTAGTATCCTGTGAGCAGACCAGGCCGCATCCCGCCTGTGATGGCAACAACCGGGCGACGCCGCAACCGATTTGGAGACTTCCCGATGAGTGATAGCAACAGAGTCATCATTTTCGATACCACCCTGCGTGATGGCGAGCAGAGCCCCGGCGCCTCCATGACCCGGGATGAAAAGCTGCGTATTGCTCGCCAGCTTGAGAAAATGCGCGTCGATGTTATAGAGGCGGGTTTCGCCATCGCCAGTCAGGGTGACTTCGAGGCGGTCAAGGCGATTGCCGATACGGTGCGCAACAGCACCATCTGCTCCCTGTCCCGGGCGCTGGACAAGGACATAGACCGCGCCGGCGAGGCACTGCGCAACGCCAACTCCGGGCGCATTCATACCTTTATAGCCACCTCGCCGATCCACATGAAGTACAAGCTGCAGATGCAGCCGGATCAGGTGGTGGAGCAGGCGGTGAAGGCCGTTACCCGGGCGCGCAACCTGATGGACGATGTTGAGTTCTCGCTGGAGGACGCCAGCCGCTCCGAATTTGATTTCATGTGCCGCATTATCGAGCAGGTTATCGATGCCGGTGCCCGCACCATCAATATTCCGGATACCGTGGGTTATGCGGTGCCGCAGGAATTTGCCGCAACCATCGCCCGCCTGATTCAGAATATCCCCAATGCCGACAAGGCGATCTTCTCGGTACACTGCCATAACGATTTGGGGCTGGCGGTTGCCAACTCCCTGGCGGCGGTGTCGGCCGGTGCGCGGCAGGTGGAATGTACCGTCAATGGTCTGGGTGAGCGTGCCGGTAATGCCTCGCTGGAAGAGATCGTCATGGCGATCCGTACCCGCCACGATACCCTGGGCGTGACCACCAATATTGATAGCACCCAGATAGTGCCGGCATCCAAGCTGGTGTCCAGCGTGACCGGTTTCCCGGTGCAGCCCAACAAGGCCATTGTCGGCGCCAATGCCTTTGCCCACGAGTCGGGCATTCACCAGGATGGCATGCTCAAGCACCGTGAAACCTATGAAATCATGACCGCGGAATCCGTTGGCTGGCACACCAACCGCATGGTGATGGGCAAGCACTCCGGGCGTAACGCTTTTCGCGCGCGCCTTGAAGAGCTGGGCACCAGTGTAGCGTCCGAAGCCGAACTGAACGATGCCTTTGCCCGTTTCAAGGACCTGGCGGACAAGAAACACGAGATCTTCGATGAAGACCTGATGGCGCTGGTGTCCGATACCCGTGCCACCGCCGGTAACGAAACCTACCGCCTGAGCAGCCTGAGGGTAACCTCCCAGACAGGCGAAGTGCCGGAGTCCAGCGTCACCCTGATGGTCAACGGTCAGGAGCAGTCGGCGCAGGCGGTGGGATCGGGCCCGGTGGATGCTACCTTCAAGGCGATTGAGTCCATGGTGCAGTCGGGCTCGAGCCTGGAGCTGTACTCGGTTAATGCCATTACCAGCGGCACCGATTCCCAGGGCGAAGTTACCGTTCGGCTGGAACTGGGCGGGCGTATCGTCAATGGGCTGGGCGCCGATACCGATATCATTATCGCCTCGGCCAAGGCCTATGTGCATGCGCTGAATCTGCTTGAGGCCAACGTTCAGAAGGCCCACCCGCAGGTGTGATGAACGCTCAGGATTTGCAGTCACAACAGCTACGCCACCAGTATCTGCAGGCGATGGGCATCAGCAGCTGGCTCCCGCGGGAGCCCCTGGCCGGTGCCCGGCCATCTGCTGATTGGGTGTGGCAGTTTCAGCAGGGCGCAACAGACGCCTGGGATGATGGCGAGAGTCCGGAGTCGGACATCGATGACGTTGCCCCCGACGCTGGCGCCGTTTCGACTGCCGGTCGCAGCAGCGGTGCCGGCCGTGCTGCGCTGCTGGACAGTCTGGATGCTTCGCCAGGCTCAGGCTCAGGTTTAGACACAGTCTCAAAAACTGCGCCCGCAAGGCCTGCAACACCCGCAAGCCCCGCTGTGGCGCCGCCCCGTGCGGTTCCATCACCAGCAACCGCAGCCGTCGCACGAGCCCCCCAGGCCAACTCCCAGGCTGCATCTGTTGCTCCCTCTGCTGCTCCTTCCATAGCGCCGTCTGCCCCAACAGCATCCGCTGCACCTGTGCAGCCAGAGGCTGTGCCGCGTGCGCGGCGTCCTGAACCTCAGCTTGTGCCGGAGTTCAAGCTGGCGTTTTTGTCCATGGGTGATGGTCTGATTATCGACTCCTTGCCACCGCAGTCGCGCGGGGGCTTCAGTCCCGCCCACCTGCGTCTGGCGATGTCGCTCTGGCGTGCCCTTGGCATGCCAGCAGCGGAGCCACCCCGGGCGCAGCTGCTGCCCTGGCCAGCCTTTACCAGCCGTTCTCTTGACCAGGGCTGGGATCAGGCCCAGACGGCGGTACAGCGCAAGTTCGACCTGATGCTGCAGCAATCGCCGGCGCGCTTTGTGCTGCTGCTGGGTGACGCGGCGGCGCGTCTGTTGCTGCAGTCCCCCGAGGGCGGTGACGGCATGCGCGGCATGCTGTTCAGGCCGCGCAGCCAGGTGTCGGCGCTGGCCACCGCGAGCCTCAGTGAAATGCTGCAGGTGCCGGGGTGCAAGCGGGATGTCTGGCGGGATCTGCAACCGCTGATGCGCCACCTGACGCAAGCGCCGCCCGTCGATGGCTGAGATTCGAGCGCTGCAACTGGCTGATCTGGCAAGCCTTAACCGGCTGCAGCCGCAGTGCTTTGATCCGCCCTGGAGCCAGGACATGCTGCACGCGCGTCTGGTACATCCCCGGGGGCTTAATCTTGGCCTCTTCTGTGACGGTGACTTGCAGGGCTTTGTGCTGTTAAGTCATGTGCTGGATGAGGCCGAGGTGCTGCAAATTGGTGTGGCGCCGCAGTATCAGCGTGCAGGTCTTGCGCGTCAGCTGCTGATGCAGGCGCAGGTGCAGCTGGCACGGTTGGGCATCGAGCGCCTGATGCTTGAAGTCCGGGTCTCCAATCAGCCGGCGCTGGGGCTCTACCGTGCCCTGGGGTTTGTCGAGGATGGGCGTCGCAGTGGCTATTACCCCACGGCGACCGGTCATGAGGACGCGGTATTGATGAGTGTTCGCCCAGGCGCTTGAGGCCGACAAGAGATAACCTCTATGAGTATCATCGACGGCCTGCTGACAGGCGCAGCTCCGCTCTGGTTTCACGCCCTGTTCGTGCTGTTTCTGTTGCTGGCCCTGTGGCGTCTGCCCTGGGGTGTACTGCTGGGTAACCGGCGCCTGCAGCATCTTTTTTTCGGCAGTACAGTGGCGTTGACGCTGCTCTGGACCTTGCGCGCCGGCATTTCACCAGGGCTGGGTATTCACTTTCTGGGCATGACTACGCTTACGCTGATGTTCGGCTGGGATCTGGCGATCATATCGGCAACCCTGGCACTGCTGGGGGTGACCTGGGTCGGGCTCGAAAGCTGGCAGGGTTTTGGTTTTAACGGTATTTGCACCATCCTGCTGCCGGCGCTGGCCAGTCTTGGCATTCTGCGGCTGGTGGAGGCGCGCCTGGCAAAGAATTTTTTCGTGTATCTGTTCTGCTGCGCCTTTCTGGGCGCGGCTGTTGCGGTGGCGCTGGCGGGCCTCGCGGCGGCACTGCTGCTGTGGTGGCTGGAGGTGTATCCATGGGATCGGATCAGCCAGGAATATGTAATGCTGCTGCCGCTAATCATGTTTCCCGAAGGTCTGCTCAACGGCATCCTTATGACCGGCATGATGGTGTTCTATCCCGACTGGATTCGCAGCTTCAATGCCCGCACCTATATCGACGATCAGTAGCGGCTGGCAGTAACGCTCAGTCGTTTATCCACAGTCCTAACGGCTGACCGGGCGCTTTAGCAGTTTGCGCTGCAAGGTGCGCCTATGCATGCCCAGTGCCCGGGCGGTGGCGGATATGTTGCCCTGGTGCTCCCCCAGTATTTTCTGAATGTGTTCCCATTCCAGCCGGCTGACCGACATGGGCTGGGTGTCGATCTCCATGTCGGGATCGCCATCCTGCTGTGCCAGTGCGGCCAGTATCTGGTCGGCATTGGCGGGTTTTGGCAGGTAGTTACTGGCGCCAAGCTTGATGGCTTCCACTGCCGTGCTGATGCTGGCGTAGCCGGTCAGTACCAGGATGCGCATTGAGGGGCTGGCGGCGCGCAGGTGCGGGATCAGCGTCAGACCCGAGGCACCCTCCATTTTCAGATCCACTGTCACCTGATCCGGTAGCTGTGTCTGCAGGCATTGCAGTGCCTGCTCGACATTCTGCGCGTGCTGGACGTCATAGCCTCGCAGGCGCATGGCCCGGGCCAGTATGCGGCTGAAGGTGGGATCATCGTCGACGATAAGAAAATGCCGCTGTTCAATCGTGCTCATCGGACTGCCTGTGGCGGGGGTGGCGGGGCAGCCGGACTTCGGTCAGGGTACCGCCCTCGGGATGGTTGTAGAGCCGTACCTCGCCATCGATGCTGGCCAGGGTGCTGGTGGTCAGGAACAGGCCAATGCCGAGGCCGCGACCCTTGGTGGTGACGAAGGGTTTACCCAGATCCTCGCTGCGCTCCAGTGGCAGGCCCGGTCCGCGGTCCCGGATGCGCAGCCAGCAGTTGCCGGCATCCCAGTTCAGCTGGATGCGGATATTGTCCGGGCAGGCATCGGCGGCATTGTTCAACAGATTGAGCAGCGCCTGGCGCAGCGAGATCGAGCATAGCATCTGCGGGGCTTCGCCCGGGTCTAGCTGCAGTGCGTAGGTTATCTGCGGGCGCATCAGCAGCCATTGTTCCAGTACCTCGCGCAGCAGGCTGTCGACCCCCATGAGCTGGATGTTGTCCTGTTCGTCGCGTACCGAGTGGGCCAGGCTGCGCAGGCGCTCGGAGCAGCTGTCGACCTGGGTTTGCAGCAACTGAATGTCCTCCAGTAACTGCGGTGATGCCTGGTGCTCCAGCGCCATTTCGTGCAGCAGTACCTGCATGGTGGCCAGAGGCGTTCCCAGCTCGTGGGCGGTGCCGGCGGCATGGGTCGCCAGTGCCAGCAGCTGCTGATCCTCGATACGCTTCTGACGCTGGCGCTCGAGTCGATGCTGCTGTTGCAGCATGTTCTCGTGCATGCGGGCGACAAACCAGCCGATCAGCAGCACTGTGAGCAGAAAGTTCAGCCACATGCCGGTGACGTGCAGGTCGAACAGCGAGGTACCCGGATTTGAATGCCCGTGCTGTTCTGGCCAGATGGGGATGTAGTGCTGCAGCAGAGAGCCGTAGATCGCCACGATCAGCGCGGCCATGAGCCAGGTGTAGCGCCACGGCAGGGTGGTGGCGGCTATGATCAGCGGCACCAGCAGCATGAAGATAAAGGGATTGCTGGCGCCGCCGGTTTGGTAGAAGAGCGCGCCGTAGAGGGCGGCATCGGCAGTCAGCTGGCCAAAGAGTTCCGGATTGGTGACCGGCAGACGGGAATGCAGCCGGGCGTAGGTAACGGCATTGACCAGCGTCATGGCCAGCAGGGTGGTGACGGCCTGCCAGCTGTGCAGCCGGGCGTCCAGCTCATAGACGGCATAGAGCAACAGGCCGCCAAGCCCGAACAGGGCAAGGGTGCGCAGGTAGGTTAGTTGCAGCAGTTGTTGACGATTGCCGTGCACGCTGGGCTCCGGATATACCTGCGTCGGGGCAGGCTGAGCCGGGCATTATACCTGCCCCGGAGCGCCCGGGGCAGGTGTGTGGTCTAGCCGCCGCCCAGGGCTTTGTAGAGGCTGATGCGGTTGTTCAGTTCGGCCAGGCGGGTGTTGACCAGTTGCTGGCGGGCACTGAACAGGGAGCGCTGCGCATCCAGGCGCGTCAGATAGCTGTCGACCCCCTGTTCAAAGCGCTGGTCTGCCAGTTGCAGATAACGCTCGCCGGCAACCACCTGGGCTGCCTGTGCAGTCAGCTGGCGGTCGAACTGGGCCTGGGTGTTGAGGCTGTCGGCAACTTCGCGAAAGGCCGTTTCAATGGTCTGCTGATAGCTGACCACGGCGATTTCCTGTTGTGTCTTGGCGACCTCGACATTGGCGGCGCGCTGGCCGCCATCGAACAGCGGCAGGTTCAGTGCCGGCGCCATCAGCCAGGTGCCGGAGCCGCCGGCAAAGAGGCCGCCGAGATCCGGACTCAGGGAGCCTGCGCTGGTGGTCAGGCTGATGCTGGGAAAGAGCGCCGCCTTGGCCGCGCCTATATTGGCATTGGCGGCGCGCAGCTGATGTTCGGCGGCCAGAATGTCTGGCCGCTGTAGCAGCAGTTGCGAGGGCGCCAGTGCCGGTGTGGCGGCGATCTCCACATCCGTCAGGCCCGCCGGCAGATCCAGATCTGCCGGCAACTGGGTGCCGAGCAGCTGGGTCAGGGCGTTCATGTCCTGGGTGACCTGGCGCTGGTACAGGGCTTCGCTGGCGCGGGCGGATTCCACCGTCATGCGACTCTGGGCCAGCTCCAGTTCGGAGGCGACACCCAGGCGCTGCTTCTGCTGGATCAGGGTCAGGCTTTGCAGCTCACTTTCCAGGGTGGAGCTGCTGAGCTGCAGCAGATCCTGATCCGCCACCAGCGTCAGGTAGGCCGAGGCCACCGCCGACACCAGCCCGATGCGAGCGCTGTGCTGGTTTTGCTGCTGGGCCAGGTACTGCTCCAATGCCTGGTCCTTGAGGTTGCGGATACGGCCAAAAAAATCCAGCTCATAGGCCGTCAGCCCGATGCCTGCGCTGTACTGGCTGCTAATGGCGGCGGCACCGCTGCCGGAAACATCCGCCGGCAGGCGCTGGCGCGATCCAGCCAGGCTGGCATCCAGCGTTGGCAGCAGGGCCGCACGGCTGATGCGGTACTGGGCCTCAAAAGCCGCCACATTCAGCGCCGCCAGGCGCAGGTCGCGGTTGTTTTCCAGTGCCAGGCCGATGAGTCGCTGCAGCCCAGGGTCGGTAAAAACCTCATTGGGCTGCGGGATTTCGGTAAGGGTCTTTGCAGCCTGCCAGGCCGCGCCTTCGGGCGTGGCCGGTTGCTGATACTGCGGCGCCAGGGAGCAGGCGCTAAGCAATAGCACGCCCGCGCACAGGCCAATCAGACGTTTAGTCATGCGTCGCGACCTCGGTGGTGGCCGTGATCGGTGCACTGCGGCGTCCGAACATGCGCATCACCACCACGTAGAACAGGGGTACAAAGAATATGGCCAGCACGGTGGCGGCGATCATGCCGCCCATAACGCCAATACCGATGGCGTTGCGGCTGCCGGCACCGGCACCGGTGCTGATGGCCAGCGGCAGTACGCCGAGGATGAAGGCCAGAGAGGTCATCAGGATCGGGCGCAGACGCATGCGGGCGGCTTCAATCACGGCTTCCACCAGGCCGGTGCCCTGATCGTGCAGATGCTTTGCGAACTCCACGATCAGGATGGCGTTCTTGGCCGAGAGCCCGATGGTGGTGAGCAGGGCGACCTGGAAGTAGACATCATTGGACAGGTTGTAGACAAAGGCCGCCACTACGGCGCCCAGTACCCCCAGTGGTACCACCATGATGACCGAGAACGGGATGGTCCAGCTTTCATACAGTGCCGCCAGGCAGAGGAAGACGATGAGAATCGACAGCGCGTAGAGTGCCGGTGCCTGATCTCCCGCCATGCGTTCCTGTAGCGACAGGCCGGTCCATTCGATACCGACACCGGCGGGGAGCTGGCCGACCAGGCGTTCGACCGCGTCCATGGCGTCACCGGTACTCATGCCAGGGGCTGCCTGACCGACGATATTCACCGCCGGTGAGCCGTTGTAACGCTCCAGGCGCGGCGAGCCGTAGTTCCACTGGGTGCTGGCAAAGGCTGAAAAGGGCACCATGTCGCCGTTGCTGTTGCGCACATGCCACAGGCTCAGATCTTCGGGCGTCATGCGAAAGGGAGCATCGGCCTGCAGATAGACTTTTTTCACCCGGCCGCGGTCGATAAAGTCGTCGATATAGGCCGAGCCCCAGGCGATGGACAGCGCATCGTTGATGTCGTCGATATCCAGGCCCTGTGCCAGCACGCGGTCGTAATCAATCTTGACCTCAAACTGGGCCGTATCGTTCATGCCGTTGGGGCGCACGCCCATCAGCGCAGGGTCCTGTGCCGCCATGCCCAGCAGCTGATTGCGGATCTCCATCAGGCGATCGTGGCCGAGGTTGGCGCGATCCTGCAGGTAGAAATCGAAGCCGCTGGCGGTTCCCAGTTCCGGAATCGGCGGCAGGTTGAAGGCGAAGGCATTGGCTTCCTTGATGCCCATCAGAAAGCCCATGGTGCGGCCGATAATGGAGTCGGCATCACGCCCCGGTGCCTTGCGCAGGTCCCAGTCCTTCAGTTTGACGAAGACGATGCCGGCGTTCTGGCCGCTACCGGCAAAACTGAAACCGGCCACCGTGAGTACGGATTCGATATTTTCTTTTTCCGCCTCCAGCAGATGGATGCGGGTGCGATCAAGCACAGCCTTGGTGCGTTCCTGGGAGGCACCGGCCGGCAGCTGCACCAGGCTGAAAAACACGCCCTGGTCTTCGTTTGGCAGGAAAGAACTGGGCAGGCGCACGAACAGCACCGCCAGCACGACGATCAGGCCCAGATAGAGTAGGCCATAGCGGATACTCTGCTTGACGATACGCCGCACGCCATTGGTATAACCCTGGGTGCCGCGATCGAATATGCGATTGAACCAGCCAAAGAAGCCGCGCTTGTTGCCGTGGGCATGGCTATCCACGGGCTTGAGCAGGGTCGCGCACAGGGCCGGTGTCAGCACCATGGCGACGAGTACAGACAGTGCCATGGCCGATACGATGGTAAGGGAGAACTGGCGGTAGATGGCGCCGGTGGCGCCGCCAAAGAACGCCATGGGCACGAAGACGGCAGACAGCACCAGTGCAATGCCGATCAGGGCGCCGGTAATCTGCCCCATGGACTTGCGCGTCGCGTCGCGGGGTGACAGGCCTTCCTGCGCCATAATGCGTTCGACGTTCTCTACCACCACTATGGCATCGTCGACCAATAGGCCGATGGCCAGCACCATGCCGAACATGGTGAGGGTATTGATCGAGAACCCGAAAGCCGCCATCACGCCAAAGGTACCCAGCAGCACTATGGGAACCGCGATGGTGGGAATCAGGGTGGCGCGGAAATTCTGCAGGAAGAGGTACATGACGAGGAACACCAGCACTATGGCCTCGAACAGTGTCTGTACGACTTCCTGGATGGAAATTTTCACGAAAGGCGTGGTGTCGTAGGGGTACACCACGTCCATTTCAGCCGGGAAAAACTCGGATAGCTCGACGAACTTTGCCCGCACGGCGGTTGCGGTATCCAGGGCGTTGCCGCCGGTTGCCAGCTGAATCGCCACGGCGGCGGTCGGCTGGCCATTGTAAAAAGCCGCGGTGCCGTAGCTTTGACCGGCGAGTTCGACCCGCGCCACGTCCCTGAGATAGATTTTGGAGCCATCGGCGTTCACGCGCAGCAGCAGGTTGTTGAATTCCTCAACATTGCTTTTGCGCGCCTGGCCCATAAGGGTGGCGCTGAACTGCTGTCCTTCAACCGCCGGCAGGCCGCCGAGTTCGCCAATGGCGACCTGGCTGTTCTGCGACTGGACGGCACTGCGCACATCCTGCGGTGTCAGGCTGTAGCTGTTGAGCTTGTTGGGGTCCAGCCAGATGCGCATGGCGTACTGGCTGCCAAAGACGGTGACATCGCCCACGCCTTCGATGCGGCTCAGTGGTTCGCGCAGGGTGGCCGTCATGTAATCACCCAGATCCTGGCTGTTCATGCTGCCGTCCTTGGAGATCAGGGCGGCAACCATCAGGAATCCGGTAGACGACTTGGATACTTTTATGCCCTGTGCCTGCACCACCTGGGGCAGCTGCGGGGTGGCCAGCTGCAGCTTGTTCTGCACCTGTACCTGGGCGATATCGGGATCGGTACCGCTGGCGAAGGTCAGGGTAATGGTCGCGTTGCCGGCGGCATCGCTCTGGGCCGACATGTAGCTCAGGTTGTCCAGTCCGGTCATGTTCTGCTCGATCACCTGGGTGACCGAATTTTCCACCGCCGTTGACGATGCGCCCGGATAGCTGGCGTTGATCTTGACCGTCGGCGGCGCGATGGTCGGGTACTGGGCCACGGGCAGTGTCAGGATCGACAGCGCCCCTGCCAGCATAATGACGATGGCGATAACCCAGGCAAAGATAGGGCGGTCTATGAAAAATCTGGCCATTAAGGCGCGCTCCTGATTAGTGCTGGCTGGCGACTGGGTTGGCCGCTGCGCCGTTCTGCTGGCTATCGTTCTTGGCTGTATCCGGGGTGCTGACACGCACGGTCATGCCGGGGCGCACTTTCTGGGTGCCGGCGGTGATGACGCGAACGCCATCTTCCAGGCCAGACTCAACCAGCCACTGATCACCAATGGCACGACTGATACCTATCTCACGCAGGTCTACAGTGTTTTCTGCATCCACCGTCAGGACAGTAGCGTGGCCGTTGGGGGTGCGGGTAACGGCCACCTGAGGCACCAGCAGACCCTGGGGGCGTTCGCCTTCGGTGAGTTCACCGCGTACAAACATGCCGGGCAGCAGAAACAGATCCGGGTTGGGAACCTCGGCGCGCAGGTTAACCATGCCGGTGCTCTCATCGACGCTGACGTCGGCGAACTGCAGCAAGCCCTGCTGATCATGTTTCGAGCCATCTTCCAGCAGCAGGGTGATGACAGCCTTGTCACCTGCGACCGTGACCAGGCTGCCATCGGCCAGACTGCGCTTGAGGCGCAGCAGCTCGATGGTGGACTGGCGCATATCGACATAGAGCGGGTTGAGCTGCTGAATGCTGGCCAGGGCCAGGCTCTGCTGGGCCGTAACCAGGGAGCCTTCGGTAATGGCGGACTTGCCGATACGCCCGGCAATGGGAGCCTTGATCTCGGTGTACGCCAGATTGATGCGGGCGGCATCCAGCTGTGCCTGGGCTGAGGCAATCTCGGCCTGCTGCTGCTTCAGGCTGGCCTGGGCGTCGTCATGATCCTGGGTGCTGATGGCATTGGTCTTGACCAGTTCGGCATAGCGTTTCGCCTTGAGGCGGGCGCTGCTTTCGGACGCGCGGGCCCTGGCGACGGCAGCCTCGGCAATGGCGACCTCGGCCTTGTGGCTGGCCGGATCTATGCGATACAGCACCTGGCCTGCCTTGACGTCCGAGCCTTCAGTGAACAGGCGCTCAAGAATGATGCCGCTCACCTGGGGGCGTACTTCGGCGATGCGGTAGGCACTGGTTCGACCGGACAGCTCGGTGGTCAGGCTGACCGGTTGGCTGTGCAGTGTTGTCACGTCCACTTCCATGGCCATGGGGGCGCCCATGCCGGCATTGGCGGGGCCTGAATTATCGCAGCCAGTGAGCAGGATGCCGGCCAGCACGGCGATGGTCAGCGTACGACGGATTGGTGTGTTCAAAATGGTGCACCCTGTTTGGTTGCGCTGCGCGGTTGCAAATTTTTGCGGCGGCAGCAGATTGGCAGTCCGTTAATAGAGGCGTATGATACATACAAACATGTATGTATGTAAATAAACTGACGACGGAATTGGTTATGGTGCGTCGCACAAAAGAAGAAGCGCTCGAAACCCGCAACAGCCTGATGGCGGCTGCGCTGGAGCAGTTTTGCGAGAAGGGCATTGCCCGCACCACGCTGTCGGATATCGCCACGGCCGCGGGTGTTACCCGGGGGGCTTTCTACTGGCACTTTAAAAACAAGGTCGAGCTGTTTGAGGCGCTCTGGGCGCAGTTGCGCAATCCGCTGGATGAGCTGGCTGAACTCAGCGAAAACCCGCAGGAACCACAGCCTGTGGAAAAGCTGCGTGAACTGATAATGCTGTTGTTGCAAATGGTCGTCAGCGACCCGGTGCATCAGCATATTTTTCGGCTGATGATCAATCGCAACGAACTGGATGGTGAGCTGCGCGAAATCGGTGCCCACATGCAGCTGATGCACGGCCAGTTTAGGGCCCGCACTGCGCGTATCCTCACTAATGCGGTGAACCAGGGGCAGCTGCCGGCGGATCTGCCCGTGGAGCTTGCGACCTTTATGCTGCATTCCATGGTCGATGGACTGATCGCCAACTGGTTCGCTGACGACAACGAGGTGGATATGCAGGCGGAGGCGCCGGTCATTGTTGATGCGATACTGGTCATGCTGCGTCAGGGCTTCGGGGCGAGCCGATAAGGGGCCGTGTTCGGCGCTTACAATGGTGTCTTCTGATGATATAGTTGCGCAGCTTGCTGCGCCGTCCGGGCATTCGCTGATACGGGAGCCAGGCAAGGGGCTGCCGGGTTCAGTTGTGGCCTCTACTGCTATTGCGGATGTTTTTTTGAGATTGGATTTTATGGATTACAGGACGTATTCAGAATGATTAAGAAAGGTTTGGTGCTGATTTTTTCTTTCACCTTGTCTGGATGCGGGCCTTTTCTTGTTCGTGCAGAGCCGGAGCGCGCGGCAGGGGGTAATGTCAGTACAGTGCCTGCTCCGACGCTCAATCAGTCGGTAGCGCCTGTTGATACGCCCACTGATCGTTATCTGGCGTATTCAGACGATGTGGATACATCTATTGCGAACCTGGATCAGGATGCTGGCGGTCTGTCCGGTATTTCTCCGGGGCAGTGCTGGGTCTATGCTCAGGTCAAACACAAGGCTGTCAAAGACAACATTGATGTTCTGATGCAGGACTCCACGACAAAAATAACGGTGACGCCGGCGGAATTGAAGCGTGGGCTTACGACCGTTGTTACGCGTGAGGGTGCGGTAACCTATAAAATAATTCCGGCCAAGTACAAGCAGGTAATCGAGCAGGTTGTAGTGCGGCCTGAAGTTGTGCGCTATAAGGTCGAGCCCGCAGTCTACGCCCAAAAAGAAGTTGAAGTGGTCGTTGAGCAGGCGCGATCCGTAATGGAACCCTGTGAAACCTCGGGTACGCAATTTTCGAAGGGCACCGGCGTGCAGGCTTTCTGCTCCAGTCTGGTGCCGCAAAAGACCAGGAAAATCATCAGGAAAGAGCTCATTAAACCTGAAATGACACGGATGATCGTTGAGCCGGCCGAGACCAAGGAAGTGACCCGCTGGGTCGTGGTAGCGCCGGCCCAGGCGGTCAGTGTCGATGTGCAGCCGGAGACAGAGCGCCTGGATGTAGAGAATCTGGTGAGTGCTGAGTCGGTGACACTGAACGATGTTCCGCCGGTGACCAAGTCAATGGTCGTTACTCGCTACGAAGGTGAGGCTAAGGTCGTTTCCCGTCGGGCAGTGTGCGACGCTGATATGACGAAGGACCTGATAAAGATTGTTCAGCGCAAACTGCTGGATCGAGGCTATTACCCTGGTCGGCTTGATGGCATTGTCGGAACGAGGACTATTGATGCGCTGAAAGAATATCAGGTCGCCAATGCGCTGGCAGTCGGTGCCCTGACCTATGAAAGCCTTCAGCAGTTGGGTGTTGAAACTCACTGATTATTAACCGGGCGGACAAGCAGGTTTCCTGCTTGTTTGTCCGTTATGAAGATGAATTAAGACCCCTTGCTTCTGCAAAGCAAGGTTTTTCGTCATCTCTCGCGACTATAAGGCCTTTGCGGTAACAAGGGGCGTACTGGGCCTGGGTTTCTGAAAATCAATGATTAAGAATTTTTGCTGTTCTTGTTAAGTCGCAGGATTAATACATTTGAATGTTACGGATGTGTTAATCAATATTTTTTGCGTGTGTCACTGTAATAAATCCCGTCCTCGCACCCTTTTAATATTTTCCCATCTGCTTTCTTGCCTCTTGCTGTCCCTTTTTCCTTTTCCCTGTCTTCTGCTCTCGGGCGTTTGGTTGTGTCTATGGGGGCCTGCTGCGCCTGCGCCTCCCTGCAGCCTTGGTCGCGCCGTTACGAGGTTGCGTTGTCGCTGGCGTACAGGAAAAATTGGCTTAATGTCAGGCCGCTGATTGTGTATACACCCAAGATCGGAGAAAATGACGGGTTATTCCTTAAGTATCCCGCACCCTTCCTGTCGGCCTTGTAGTTCCGTGTGTCATTGGGGTGGGGCAATCAGAGTGAAAGATCTACCTATGTCAGCAGCTGAGCTTGCCCGCGCCGTCGGGAACAGACGCACCTTTGCCATCATCTCGCACCCGGATGCGGGCAAAACCACCATTACCGAGAAACTGTTGCTGCTGGGTCAGCTGATCCAGAAGGCCGGTACCGTCAAGGGCAAGAAAAGCGATCGTCACGCGACCTCTGACTGGATGACCATGGAGCAGGAACGTGGTATTTCCATCACCTCTTCGGTGATGCAGTTTCCGTACAATGGCCGCACCGTCAATCTGCTGGATACCCCGGGGCACGAGGATTTCTCGGAAGATACCTACCGTACCCTGACGGCGGTGGATTCGGCGCTGATGGTGGTGGATGGTGCCAAGGGTGTCGAGGATCGCACCATCAAGTTGATGGAGGTCTGCCGCCTGCGCGATACGCCGATTTTCTCCTTCGTCAACAAACTTGACCGAGACATTCGCGACCCCATCGAACTGCTGGATGAAATTGAGGAAGTGCTGCGCATTCAGGCGGCGCCTATCACCTGGCCGATTGGCCAGGGCAAGGAATTCAAGGGTGTTTATAATCTCTACACCGATGAAATTCACGTGTTTGAGCCTGGCAAGAATGCAGTGCTATCCGATGATATCCGTATCAAGGGTATTGATTCGCCTGAGGCGCGTGAGCTGCTGGACGATACTTACGACGACTTTGTCGAGGAAATGGAGCTGGTGCGCGGCGCAACCCATCTGTGGGATCGGGAAGCGTTTATGGCGGGCAAGCTGACGCCGGTGTATTTTGGCACCGCGCTGAGCAACTTCGGTGTGCGGGAAATGCTGCATGACTTTGTCGAATGGGCGCCGGCACCTGCTGCGCGCCAGACGCAGACTCGTCCGGTGGAAGCCGATGAGGCGAACTTCAGTGGCTTCGTTTTCAAGATACAGGCCAACATGGACCCCAAGCACCGCGACCGCATTGCCTTCATGCGCGTGTGCTCGGGCAAGTACGAGCGGGGCATGAAAATGCGCCACACCCGTATTGGCAAGGATGTGAAGATCGCCGATGCGGTGACCTTTCTGGCCGGTGATCGCGAGAACGTTGAAGAGGCCTGGTCGGGCGATATCATTGGCCTGCATAACCACGGCACTATTCAGATCGGCGATACCTTCACCGCCGGTGAGGATCTGAAATTCACCGGTATTCCGCACTTCGCACCAGAAATGTTTCGCCGCGTGCGGCCCAAGGACCCGATGAAAATGAAGCAGCTGCAAAAAGGTCTGCAGCAGCTGTCGGAAGAGGGCGCGGTGCAGCTGTTTCAGCCATTGAAGAACAACGACCTGGTGCTGGGTGCGGTCGGTCAGCTGCAGTTTGAGGTCGTAGTCTACCGCCTGCTGGATGAGTACAAGGTTGACTGCGTCTATGAGGCCGTCACTGTGCAGACGGCGCGCTGGGTCGAATGCAGTGATAACAAGATGCTGGAGGAGTTCCGCCGCAAGGGGTACGAAAATCTGGCGATTGATGGCGGTGGTCTGCTGACCTACCTGGCGCCGACACGGGTCAACCTGAGCCTGACCCAGGAGCGCTGGCCGGATATCGCATTTAGGGCCACTCGCGAGCACTGATGCGCAGATGCCGATACCTGCCCTGTGGCGGTGCTGGCTTTGTACTTTTGTGCATAGGAAGCAGGGCTCGTCACTGATACAGAGGGGAGGTGATCATGCAATCCGACCTGGATCTGTTTGACAGTCACTGCCATCTGGATTTTGACGCTTTCGGTGGCTGGCGTGATCAGGCGCTGCGCAATGCCCGCAGCGCCGGTATTCGTCAGATTTTGCTGCCGGGCGTGACGGCGCAATACTGGCCGCGCCTGCTGCAGCTGTGCCAGCTCCACGCGCAGGCTTGCGAACACTATCCTCTGCTATACCCGGCTCTGGGGATGCACCCCTGTTTTATGGCCGAACATAGGCCTGAACACCTCGACCTGCTGCAGCAGCGCCTCGCTGAAGGTGAGGCTCTGGCCGTCGGCGAAATTGGGCTCGACTTCTTTATCCCTGATAGCGATGCGCAGGCTCAGCAGCAATTGCTCGAGCAGCAGCTGCTGCTGGCCAGGCAGTTTGACTTGCCGGTACTGCTGCATGTGCGCAAGGCCCATGACCCGATGCTGAAAACCCTGCGGCGATTGAAGTTGCCGCGCGGCGGCATAGTTCATGCCTTTTCCGGCAGCGAGCAGCAGGCGCGCATCTATATTGATCTGGGTTTCAAGCTGGGGTTTGGAGGTGTGCTTAGTTACGGGCGTGCCACCAAGCTGCGTCATCTGGCGGCGACCCTGCCGCTCGAATCCATGGTGCTGGAAACTGACGCCCCGGATATGCCGCTGTCTGGCTGGCGTGAGGAACCTAACCGGCCAGAACGCGTGGCGGATGTGCTGGGTGTTTTGGCGCAGCTGCGGGCAGAGCCTGTGAGGCAGATTGCCCGCCAGACGACGCACAATGCCTGTGCGGTACTGGGGTTGGCCGGTGGCTGAGGCCGGAGAGTCGGCAGGGGTGGCTCTTAGTTGTTGTCGTCCGGGTAAATCCAGTCGAAGATGTTGTTCAGCGTATTCCAGGCTACGGTGGTTTTGTCATTGATCGGCAGTACATAGTAGCGGCCACTCTCATCCGCAGGCTTGGCGCTGTAGCTGCCATCGGCGGGCTCCAGCATCATTTTTGCCAGGCTGAGGGGGTAGTTGGGTGACGTTAGCTGCTGGCCGTAGGCTTCTTCGATGGGATCGGCCAGGGCGATGCCGGGTGCGACCAACGCCAGTTCGAGGCAGGTGTTCGAAGTGCCGCGGCACAGCTGCAGGTAGCGCGTGTCCAGGGTGTAAAAATCTTCCTGTTTGGTTTCAAGGGCGAGGCAGCCGCTCAGTGTCAGGGCAAGGGCGAAGAGAGTTACGAGGCGCATGGAGTTTCCTGTCTGTGATATCTGTGCCGTGGCGCAACGCCTCAGCACATGTCCTTGAAGGGGTTGTCTTCGACCAGGCTGACGGCCTGTTCGTAGCCGGGCAGGCGCACTTCGCGGTCGCTGATCTGCAGGTCGCTGCCTTCCAGTACGCCGTTGTCGTAACGATAGATCGGTCGGCTCAGGCCTTTGCTGGCGGCATCCTCATAGGCGGCGGAGGCGGCAATGGCGGCTTCGCGCTGCTGGCGCCAGTGGGTCATGGCCTTGGCGCCGTGGCGGCGTTCCAGCAACTGTTCGGTAACAGTGGGTGAGAGCACAGGCGCGCTGGCGTTGTTGCCGCCAAAACCCTTGGCGTTGAGCAGAACGGCGTCCATGCCCTGGGGGCCAACCTCCAGATGCTGGTGCGGGAACAGCAGGTTGCTGCTGTTAACGTCGTCGGCAATCTGCGGTGTGGTGTGAATGCCGGGAATAAAACCGTACTGCCAGGTGCCCAGCGACATGCTCAGCTGATCGCCACCGGCGGTGCCCTGGGAGTGGCCCAGGTAGGACTTGATCGCCGCCACAGGCCAGGATTCGATGCCGAAGGCGCGGGCAATTTCATTCAGTACATGGGACTCGGTCACGCGATTTTGCGGCGTGCTGGTGCCGTGGGCCTGTACAAAGCTGCGCTGACGCAGGGCTTCGTCGCCGAGCAGGGTGCGCACCATGCCGGCTGCTTTGCCCATGCACAGGTAGTTGCCGATACCGGGGGCGGAAATCGATTTCTTGTGACCGTCGGCGTTAACGAATACATCGGGCACTGAACCGAAGATCTGGCAGCCCATTTCCAGCGCCAGGTCGTCGCTCATCAGCAGCACGAACTGGCTTGATTCGCCAATGGTGAAACCGCAGTTGTTGGCGAAGGGGCGGCAGGCGCGGCGGTAGTCGTCGTCACTCAGTGTGCTCAGGCCGTCCAGCGCCAGCAGGTCCTTGTCTTCGGCCAGGGCGCCCATGGCGCGAAAGCCTTCGATGATTTCCGGCGTTACGGGGGCATCGCTGCCGCCCACCAGAACAACCTTGCGGGCGCCGCTGCGAATGTCGTTGACGGCATTGCGCAGGTTGTAGAGGAAGGTGGCACAGGCGCCCAGAGCACCGCCGGTGACGCCGACATTGCCCAGTACGTAGGCGTTGACGAAGTCAGCTGGCATCTGGGCATATCCCAGTGGCATCTGCTTGGAGGTGGTGCGCCTGCCCAGTGCCGGGAATTTGGTCAGGCCGCCGAAGCCGAAGTCGTCCAGCTGACCGATGGAGTTGCTGGCATAGACGCCGATCTGGTCGGGCCTGACTCTGGCGGCGATACGCTCAAAGGGCACACCGCTGGACTGCAGGGCATCGGAGGCGGCAAAGACGGTCATCTGCAGGTTGCGCGGATGGTTGCGCGACTGGTAAAGAGTACCCGGCGCGAAGCCGGTCGGCAGCATGCCGGCGGATTGAACCTGGGCGGTCTTGCTGTCGGGGAATATGACTTCGCAGCGCCCGCTGATGGTCACTTCCATCTGGCCTGGCCCCAGGGGGCGCACTTCCCAATTGTCCGGCACTTGCTGGGGCATGTGGCGGCTGCGCAGCTGGAAGCGCAGCTGACCATCGGTGCCCTGAATATCGGCCGGGCGATTGAACATCACGGCATCGACATCAAACCAGTCGGGGTGAATGCGCCGAATCAGGGTGTTGTCAATGACCTGTTGTCCTACCTGCATCAGCAAATCCTCCAGCGGGAGGGCTTCGCCGCTGGCGTTGAGGTACTGATCGTCCTTGTAGCTGGCCAGGTTCATCAGCGTCGCCAGGCTGAGCAGCGTTTGCTGGCGGCTGTCAGCATCAAGCTTGTCAAGAATCACGCGGCGATAGGCGTGATGCGATGAGGCTCGACCGGCCGGATTGATACCACCAAAACCGACAATGACAGGCAGCTGAGACAAAGGGGACTCCTCGGTTAGAACGGGCGCTGGGTTTTAAAGAGGACAGGGTCAAGCGGTGACATTTTATCGGTTGTTCGCCGGACTGACTAGCGCTAATCCCCCCGTAGCGCCGCTCAGGAGGTCAATAAATAGCGGTGCATGGTTGCCAGCCGGTACAAAGAACCTATGCTAAAGGGGTTATGGCGGGGCCTGCTGGCATGCGGCGAAAATGCGCTGCCAGGGGCTTCAGTAGCTGTTAATGCAGCACGTTTAGAATGGATCCTGAGCCGCCCGCAAATCGGGCGTAACAGCTGGAGTTGGACTCTCAATGATGAAAAAAGTAATTACAGCGACGATGTTGGTGGGCGTGCTGGCGGGCTGCACGACTCTTGACCCTTATTCCCGGGAAGAAAAAACCGCGAACGCCACTAAGGGCGCGGGCATTGGCGCCGTGAGTGGCGCCCTGCTGGGCGCCGCCGTATCCAGCGGCAAGGATCGCGGCAAGGGTGCCCTGATCGGTGCTCTGGTTGGCGGTGCTGTGGGCGGTGGTGTTGGTGCCTACATGGACAAGCAGGAAATGGAGCTGCGTCAGCAGCTGGATGGTACTGGTGTCGGTGTTGAGCGTGTGGGTGATGACATCCGCCTGATCATGCCGGGCAATATTACCTTCCAGACCGGCAGTGCCCAGCTGGATACGGGCTTCTATGCCGTGCTGGACGATGTGGCGCTGGTGCTGAACAAGTACAAGGACAGTGCCGTGGGTGTGAACGGTTATACCGATAGCACAGGTTCCTTCGAGTTCAACCAGAGCCTGTCTGAACAGCGCGCCGCCAGTGTCGCCAGCTATCTGGTTGGTCGTGGCGTGTCCCAGTTGCGCTTGACGACCCAGGGCTATGGTCCGCGCTACCCGGTGGCAGACAACGGCTCGGCTGCAGGGCGTGCACAGAACCGTCGCGTGGAAGTCTATATTCGCGGCGCCGCGGGCTGATAGCTGATAGCTGATCAGTGTCCACCGTTAGTCTGAACGGTGAATAAAAAAGGGCCCGGTCTGTTGATCGGGCCCTTTTTTGTACAGGGATGTACTTATCCTGTGGGCGCATGGACGCGCAGGAGCAGGGCTTGTGTCCGGCAGATGCGGGATCTGCCGTCGTGCGCGTGCGTCTCAGGCGGCTGACTGCGCGGCCTGAGTGGATTCGAAACGGGCCAGCAGGGATTGCAGGCGGCGGGTCGATTCGGATTTATCGGCTTCCAGCGCATCCTTGGCATCACGCAGTTCGGTGACTTCCATACGCAGAAGCTCAACTTCTTCCAGCATTTCTTCGATTTTGCGTTCCAGCAAGGCGAACATTTCAGTCTGTTGCATCTTGATTACAATCCTGATCCGGGGTGGGTAAAGCGGCCTAGGGGGCTGTCTGAGGATGCTAGCCGTAGCGAGAACCGGCTGATTTGAGTTGGTTTTTGCGATGTTTTAAGGCGATAAATCGGCAGGATAGCCGATTTACACAGCGTTAGCTGCCCACCGGGCAAGCTACAGGGATGTAGCTTGTGAATAGTGGTTCTATTTAACGCTAAACAGCGCGAAAACCAGCCAAGCTCAGATGGTTCGCAGTAGGTTAAGTATTGTCAAACAGCCGCCTAGTATAGGGAAAAAACCGGGCCGGGCCTATTGTCGTTATTCAGCGACCTGAACACTTGGGCAAAGCCCTACTGGCTGCCGACAAGGTCGCCGCGCTGGATGTTGAAAACTTCGCTGCTGTTGCCAAGGGTGCCACTGGCGGAGAGTGGCTGTACATCGTCGACGATGAACGTCTGGCGGCTGTTATCAAGGCTGTTGTCACGCAGCCGGTCAAGGCGCAGCAGGCTGAGTCTGTCGCCAGTGCTGATGCCGGCATTGGTGCCGGCGTCAAACCAGATACGGTTGTTTTCGATGCGGGATATGGGGGCGCGAAAGGGCAGGCAGGCCAGTTCTTCGCCCAACTCCCGGCCGACCTGCTCTAGCAGTAGCCGGGTTTTGCTCCCGTAATCCTGTTGCCAGAAGGCCGCGCTGGCAAAGCCGGTGTTTTGCTCCATCGGCAGGTTCCACAGTCCCTGGGTCTGGTACTGGTGGCTGAACAGCAGGGCGCCGGACAGGGCATCATGTACAAACAGGTCGATGGCAAAACTGCGCAGGTAGCGGTCATCCTGTGGCTGGGCGCGGTTGAACCAGTGTTTCAGGATATTCTGCTCGCTGTGCACCGCCGGGGTCTGCATGGACAGATCGCGTACCACGCCCGAGACCAGGTACTGTGGGCCGAACTGTGCGCTTTGTGGCAGCAGGGTCAGCAGGCGGCCGTTGTCGAGCTGGCGGGTGGGGGCGCTGAGGGGGTTGTCGATCAGGCGGGTATTGCCCGCATTGAGCGCCTCAAGGCGCGGGTTCAGGTTCAGTTTCTCTGTCAGTTCAAGCGCCAGTGCCTGTTCGATATTGCCGAGCTGGCCGAGGTTCGCATCCTGTGGGCGCTGCAGTACAAATGCGGTCACGGCCAGGCGGTTGCGGTACTGGTGGCTGCTGCCGTTGCTGCAGCCCTGAGCGATATCGACATCTGCGCTGATGCGCACCAGAAGCCAGTTGTCCTGGCGTCTTTCGTCCAGCAACTGCACGTTGCGTACCTTGCCAAGGGAGGCCATGTGCAGGTTGTCGACTTCCAGTATGCCGTCGTTGATCTGCTGGTTGACGCTGATATAGGCGGCGGCCTGGAGTGCGGCCTGTTCGGTCGCATCCTGGATGGCGGCGCGCCGCGCCGAGGCGATGTCGGAGCCCATTATCATGGCGCGTCCTTCGGCCTGCATGCTTTGGGCCTGAGTGCCGGTGGCGAGGCTTAGCAGAACCGCCAGGCCTGTGATGCGTAACAGAAGACTAAACATGTGCGCTCTCGGGCCGATACTCTTGGGGCAAAGGTATGCAATTTGAACCCGCCTTGCAAACTATGCCGTAGCGGCCTCGCGGCTTTAAATAGTAAGCCGTACTGCAATCGGCGTTGTTTGACGCTACAGGGAGGTCGCGCAGGGTTGTTCAGGGGCTGGAGGGGTTAACCCCGGCGGGCATTGTGCTAGTGTACTGTTTCGCCCTAATGGGTGCTTATAGAGCCCGCCAATTCGTGTCCGGCAAGGCGCCGTTCGCCGGTAATAGTGGGGCTCTTGCCAAGAACGGCAACGTCGCAGGGCGCGAATTGGCGAGCTCCCTTCGGGCGAGCCGCTAAAAGTGCCTTGAAGGGCGAAGCAGTACACTAACTTGGCTGCGGATCAATGACGGATGACAAGAATGAAACGACTGGCTGGGGCACTGGTGCTGCTGGTGACGGGTTGTGCCATGCAAGAGCGTCCTCCCGTGGCGGTGCAGGTGGAGTCCTTCGGTGATGGCGCCGTGGCGCAGCTGCGCGAGCTTGGTGCCGAGGGCTCGGTCGGTGCGGGCGGGGTGTCCCGCGGTGCACCCCTGAGCCTGCTGGAGTCCCAGGCGCTGACGGACCCCATGAGCGAGGCCGTAGCGCAGATGGTGCGCCAGCTGTCGATCGGCTTGCGGGAGCATCGCGTCAAGCGCCTGCCCATGGCGGTACTGCCCTTTGTTGAGCTGGGCACTGATACGGCGGAAACGGCCAGGGATCTGCTGGGAGAGCGGGTGGCGGAGAACTTCATTTATCAGATGCAGCAGGCGCAGTACAACCTGATCGACTACCGCGCCCTGAGTCTTACCACCACCGAAAAGGCGCCACTGTCGCGGCAGAACCTGTCGGTGCTGTTCAGTCGCAATCGTATTTATTTCGTGCTGACCGGTACTTACGCCCGCTATCCCGACGGCATAGTGCTGAATGCGCGGGTGCTGGATACCACCACGCGTCAGGTACTCGCCAGCGGGCAGACCCATGTGCCGGATGCACGCCTCGAGGGTGCGCTGCCAGGGTTTGATCCATTGCAGGCGCTGGAGGCCGGCATGATTATCGAGAATGGCCGTGGTCCTGTGGGGTTGAAACAATGAACATGACGGCTGGAGTCAGGCTGAGCCTGGCAGGCGTTGCGCTTGCGTTGCTGATGGGCTGCAGTTCGGTGCAGCATGGCTGGCAGGCGTCATCGGCGCATTATACAGGCCGGCCGCAGGAGGTTGAGCGTCGGGCGCCCGAACTGGTGACGGCGACCGGCTATGCTCCCATCAGCTTGCAGCCCGGGCAGACCGAGCAGCACCGGGTGCTGCTGGCCATGCGGGCATCCAAGCTGCGCGCCTATCAGGAGCTGGCCGCAGTGGTGCACGGGCAGTACCTGTACGGAACGACTCAGGTCAACGACATGGTGATGCAGAATGACCGCTTTCGCGCGGCTGTGTCCGGCATTGTGCGCGGTGCCCGGGTGGTGAAGTCCTACCCGGTGCAGGATGATACCTATGCCACCATCCTGGAGCTGGATCTGAGCCAGGTGCAGCGGGCCTGGGTGGTGTCGGAGCGCTAAGATGTTTAGCGCTCCGTCGGGGGATCAGTCTTTCGGGGCTGATTGCTTGAACTGGGCCAGCTGTTCAGCGCTGGCTTCAGCCTGATGCTTTTCCTTCCACTGGGCGTAGGGCTCGCCGTAGACCCGTTCGCGGGCCTGTTCGTAATCGACGCTTTCCCCCTGTTCGTCGGCGGCGGCAACATACCACTTGGACAGGCAGTTGCGGCAAAAGCCCGCCAGATTCATCAGGTCAATATTCTGCACGTCCTTGCGATTATCCAGATGTTCAAGCAGGCGGCGAAAAACGGCGGCTTCAATCTCGGTGCGGGTTTGCTTATTCATGATATGTCCTGTGCCGGTGCCTGTTGTTCCGGCGTATGTCGGATTGGAATGCACGCCGGGGGCTTCCGGCGTACAGGGTTGCATTCGATCTAGGCTCTGAGGCGGACTCAGTGTTCCTGCTGGACCTGTTCATCCAGCTGGCGACAGATGGTGTCCTGCAGCTGGTGGCACAACTCAGGGTCGCTGATGGGCTGCTCGTTGGCGTCGGTGATAAAGAAGTAATCCTCCACGCGCTCGCCGATACTGGCGATCTTGGCCTTGCGTACCGAAATGCCAAATTCGACAAAGATGCTGCCAATGCGCGCCAGCAGACCCGGGCGGTCGGGGCTGCTGACTTCCAGTACCGTCTGCTGCATGACAGGGTCGTTGCTGATGGTTACCCGGGTCGGGGTGGCGAACAGCTTGAGGGCGCGGGGTACGCGGCGCTGGATGATGTCCGGGAAGTCGTCCGGGTCATCCAGTTCCTCCACCAGGGTGTGTCTGATGTTGGCCAGATAGTCGGGGTTTTCCGACAGCGGCAGGTTGTCTTCGGTCAGCACCGAATAGGTGTTGAGGGTGCGGCCGTCGTCGGTCAGGATGATGCGTGCATCCTGGATGCTCAGGTGCAGCTGATCCAGTGCTGCGACTGTGGCGGGAAAGAGGTTGGGCAGGTCTTCGCTGTAAATGAAGATCTCGGTCGCGCCTTCGTACACCCGGTAGGACGTTTTCTTCACCAGTACCAGCGGAAGCTTGTTGCGGCCGTGCTCCAGAATGGCCTCGGTATGCCAGGCGACATTATTGGCATCTTCGCGCAGGAAGTAGTCGTTGCCTATATTGCTCCAGAGCTCCTGCACATCCTTGTCGTGAATGCCCTTGCGGCGCAGGGCGGCGAGGGCGTCGGTCTGCAGTTCCTCGATGCGGTCTTCGATATTGACCGGGTTTTCCAGCCCGCGGCGCAGCGCCCGCTTGGTTTCGGTGTAGAGCTGGCGCAGCAGGGTGGCGCGCCAGCTGTTCCACAGCGTGTGGTTGGTGGCGTTAATGTCCGCCACGGTCAGCACATAGAGATAATCCAGGTGGACGCCATCGCCGCAATGCTTGGCAAAGCGGTGGATCACTTCCGGGTCCGAAATATCACGCCGCTGGGCGGTCATGGACATCAGCAGGTGGTTGCGTACCAGCCAGGCCACCAGGTGGGAATCCCACTTGCCCAGGTGGTGGTTCTGGCAGAATTTCAGCGCATCCTCGGCGCCGAGCTCCGAATGGTCGCCGCCACGGCCCTTGGCGATGTCGTGATAGAGGCCCGCCATATAGAGCAGCTCTATCTTGGGCAGCTGATTGACGATGCGGTGGGCGATGGGGAACTGTTCGCGGTAGTCGTTGTGGCGCAGCTGGCGCATCTTCTGAATGACTTTGAGCGTGTGGGCATCCACGGTGTAGATGTGGAAGAGGTCGTGCTGCATCTGGCCGACAATCTCGCCGAATTCCGGCAGGTAGCGGCCGAGGATGCCGTAGCGGTTCATGCGCTTGAGTTCGGTGGAGACGCCATCCGGGGAGCGCAGCAGTTCCATGAACAGCGAGGTGTTGCGGATATCGGTGCGGAAATCGTCATCAATCAGGTGGCGATGGTCGCGAATCTGCTTGATGGTGGAGGCTCGCACGCCCTTGATGGCCGGGTTGTGGGCCAGCAGGACAAACAGCTCCATCAGGGCGAAGGGGTGGCGCGTGAAGGTCGTCGGGCTGCGCACTTCTATATAGTCATTGTGGATGCGAAAGCGCTTGTTCAGCGGCCTGATGAGCTGTTCGTCGTCGGCCTTGAGTATGGCTTCATCGAAGTACTGCAGCAGCATGTCATTGAACTCCGACATGGCCTTGGCGATGCGGTAGTACTTGCTCATGAACTGCTCGACGGCCAGAGCGCCCTGCTGATCCTTGTAGCCAAAGTACTCGGCCAGGGTGCGCTGGTGGTCGAACAGCAGGCGATCTTCACGGCGCTTGCAGTGCATGTGCAGCGCATAGCGCACGGTCCAGAGGTAGAGCTCGCCCTTGTTGAGGATGTCGAGCTCGGACTCGGTCAGGAAGCCGTGATCCACCAGATTGCGAATATAGGTGGCGCCAAAGTGGCGCTTGGCCACCCAGCCGATGGTCTGCAGGTCGCGCAGGCCGCCGGGGGAGGTCTTGAGGTTGGGTTCGAGGTTGTACTCGGTGTTGTTGGTGCGCTCGTGGCGGTCACGCTGCTCGTTGAGCTTGGCGATAAAAAATTCGCGGTCGGTCCAGGCGCCTTCCGAAGTCACGCGCTCGTATGTGTCGAGCTGCAGCTGGGGGTTGCCCACCAGGGTGCGTGACTCGATCAGGTTGGTGGCGATGGTAATGTCGCTGCGGGCTTCTTCGTAGCATTCGTCCACGCTGCGAACGCTGGAGCCGATGTCCAGCGACATGTCCCACAGCAGTGTCAGGAAGCCGCTGATGCTGTCCTGGGCGGACTCGGCCTCGATGCCGTTGAACAGTATCAGGATGTCGACATCCGAATGTGGATGCAGCTCGCCGCGGCCGTAGCCGCCCACAGCCACCAGGGCGATGTGCTGATCGTCCGGCCACTCGAACAGGTTCCAGGCGGCGCACAGAACCTGATCAATGATCCAGGCGCGGCCGTAGATAAGCTTGCGGATATCTTCCCCGTCCCGAAAGCGCTTGTGCATGCGCTCCTGGGCGTCCCTGATGGTTTTTTTGAAAATCGGTACCGGGGAGCGGGCTGCATCCAGTGCGCACTGAAAAGCTGCAACATCCAGCAGCGGGGTGTCGTCAGGGGTGGGGGTCGACATGGGCAGCCTCTAGATGAATGATCAGAGTGATTCTTCAGTGCGCAGGGTCAGAACTTCATGGCCATCGGCGGTGACGAGGATCATGTGCTCCCACTGGGCAGAGAGGCGGCGGTCAATGGTTTCGACGGTCCAGCCATCCTTTTTGGACAGTTTGACGTGGCGCTTGCCGGCGTTGATCATCGGTTCGATGGTGAAGATCATGCCTTCGCGCAGCTCCACGCCTGTGCCCGGGCGACCGTAGTGCAGTACCTGGGGGTCTTCGTGAAACTCCAGGCCGATGCCGTGGCCGCAGTACTCGCGGACCACTGAATAGTGATTGGCTTCGGCGTGCTGCTGGATCACGTGGCCGATGTCACCCAGGTGGGCACCGGGTTTGACCAGGGCGATGGCCTTGTACATGCATTCCTGGGTCACTTCAGCCAGGCGTTCAACATGGGGTGCGACCTTGCCGACCGGGAACATTTTGCTGGTGTCGCCGTGGTAGCCGTCCTTGATGACGGTGATGTCGATATTGATGCTGTCGCCGTTTTTCAGCGCCTTGTCATTGGGAATGCCGTGGCAGACCACCTGGTTGACGGAGGTGCAGATCGACTTGGGGAAACCGTGGTAGTTTAGCGGTGCCGGAATGGCCTTCTGCTCGTTGACGATATAGTCGTGACAGATCTGGTTCAGCTCATTGGTGGTGACGCCGGGCTTTACGAACGGCTCGATCATCTCCAGCACTTCTGCGGCCAGGCGACCGGCAATGCGCATTTTTTCGATGTCTTCGGGTGTCTTGATGCTGATAGTCATGGCGTCTCGTCGTGATTCTTCATTCATGTGTTGCCGACAATGCTCGCTTGCGGCCAAGTACTGGGATTGTAGCGAAATATGCTCCCCGAGCGAAAGCCGCGCTTCAAAAACGACCTCCGCTATGGTATAAATCCGCCTCCCTAAAAGCGCCCTAGCTTTGGGGAATATCGCCACACACGTATCGACACAGTTTCCAGGGTGCCGCTCGCGGTTGGATGCTGGGATACGTGGAGGTTTAACCCATTAAAATTTAGGAAGTTTTATCAGATGGCAAAAGTCACTATGCGTGACCTGCTTAAGGCAGGCGTTCACTTTGGTCACCAGTCTCGCTACTGGAACCCGAAAATGTCCAAGTTCATTTTCGGCGCACGCAACAAGATTCATATCATCAACCTCGAGCACACCCTGCCGGCCCTGAATGGCGCCCTGGATGTGGTTAAAGGTATGGCCACCAACAAGAACAAGATCCTGTTCGTTGGTACCAAGCGTGCAGCTAGCAAGATCGTCCAGGAAGAAGCCAGCCGTGCAGGCATGCCGTATGTCAACCATCGCTGGTTGGGTGGCATGCTGACTAACTACAAGACGATTCGTCAGTCCATCCGTCGTCTGCGTGACCTGGAAGCCCAGTCTGCTGACGGTACCTTCGCCAAGCTGACCAAGAAAGAAGCACTGATGCGTCAGCGCGAAATGGAAAAGCTGGAACGTTCCATTGGTGGTATCAAGGAAATGGGCGGCCTGCCGGACGCACTGTTCGTGATCGACGTTGATCATGAGCGCATTGCTGTCAACGAAGCCAACAAGCTGGGTATCCCGGTTATCGGTATTGTTGATACCAACAGCAACCCGGACGGCATTGATTATGTCATCCCGGGCAACGATGACGCTCTGCGCGCCATTCAGATCTACGCCAAGGCTGCAGCTGATGCTTGCGTCGAAGGTGCTGAACAGGGCGGTGCTAAAAACGAATTCGTTGAAGTAGAAGAGACGGCGGGCGAGTAATCGCCCTGTCGAAAAGACTGAATAGTCTCTTCGTACTTGCATAAGGGGGGCTCTGCTCCCCTTTTTTGAATTTGAATCAATGCGTTAATACGTGAATAGATGGGGAAAAACGACATGGCTAACTTCTCTGCTGCGCTGGTCAAGGAACTGCGCGAGCGTACCGGCCTGGGCATGATGGAGTGCAAAAAAGCACTGGCTGAAGCGAACGGCGACATCGAGCTTGCGATCGAAGATCTGCGCAAAGCGTCCGGTATGAAGGCTGCCAAGAAAGCAAGCCGTACAGCGGCTGATGGTGTTGTTGCCGTTAAAGTGGCCGACGATAACAGCTACGCTATTGCTATCGAAGTTAACTCTGAAACTGACTTCGCTGCGCGCGATGCCGGTTTCCTGGCGTTTGTTGACAAGGTTCTGGCGCAGGCTTTCGCCTCCAAGCAGACCGACGTTGCTGCGCTGATGGTTGGTGAACTGGATGCCGCCCGCGAAGCTCTGGTACAGAAAATCGGCGAAAACATCTCTGTTCGTCGCGCCATTCTGGTTGAAGGCAACACCGTTGGTTTCTACGTTCACAGCACCAACAAGCTGGCGGCACTGGTTGCCCTGAGCGGCGGTGAAGCTGAACTGGCCAAAGATGTCGCCATGCACGTGACTGCCGTCAACCCGCAGGTTGTCCGCAAGGAAGACATGTCGGCTGAAGTGGTTGCCAAAGAGAAAGAAATCATTCTGGCGCAGCCGGACATGGCCAGCAAACCGGCAGAAATCGCCGAGAAGATGGTTGTGGGCCGTATCGCCAAGTTCCTGGCCGAGAACAGCCTGGTTGAGCAGGCGTTCGTCAAGAACCCTGAGCAGAAAGTCGGTGAGCTGGTTAAGCAGGCGGGCTGTGAAGTCCTGTCTTTCGTCCGCGTTGAAGTGGGTGAAGGCATCGAGGTCGAAAAGACCGATTTCGCTGCAGAAGTTGCTGCTCAGCTGAAAGGCTGATCACGCTTTGTGACACAGATTGCGCCTGTCTGGCGCAATCTTCCTCCTTGCTACACTGACCTGATCTCGTTTGAGCGGAGACTTCTAGATGCCTGCCAGTGACAGACACTCCAGATATAAACGTATTCTCCTCAAGTTGAGCGGCGAAGCCCTGATGGGCGACGATAACTTCGGTATTGATCCCAAGGTGCTGAACCGCATGGCGCTTGAAATCGGCCAGCTGGTCGGTATCGGCGTGCAGGTCGGTATGGTTATCGGCGGGGGCAATCTGTTCCGTGGTGCGGCGCTGAGCGCGGCCGGCATGGACAGGGTCACCGGAGATCATATGGGCATGCTGGCCACCGTGATGAACGCGCTGGCAATGCGTGATGCGCTGGAACGCAGTAATATCGATACCCGTGTCATGTCTGCGATTCCCATGAGTGGCGTTGTCGATCATTATGACCGTCGCAATGCAATGCGCTACCTGAATCAGGGCGATGTCGTGATCTTTGCCGCCGGTACCGGCAATCCCTTCTTTACCACGGACTCCGCCGCCTGTTTGCGGGGCATCGAGGTGGAAGCGGATGTGGTACTCAAGGCGACCAAGGTGGACGGCGTCTATACCGCAGACCCCATGAAAGATCCGAAGGCCAAGCGCTACGTGCATCTCAATTATGACGAAGCGATCGAGAAGCAGCTCGGCGTCATGGATCTCACGGCCATTTGTCTGACACGCGACCATCAGATGCCGGTACGGGTGTTCAACATGAACAAACCCGGTGCACTGGTCAATCTGGTTGTAGGTGGTGAAGAAGGCACTCTGATAGACGGCGCTGAAGGAGTAGGAGAAAAATATGCTGAATGAAATAGTTAAAGACGCAGAAGTCCGCATGGCCAAGAGCATCGAGTCTCTGGTTGATCACTTCAAACGTATTCGTACCGGACGTGCTCATCCGAGTATTCTGGATTCGCTGACCATCAGCTATTACGGCAGCGATGTACCTATAACCCAGGTAGCCAACGTGAGTGTGGAAGATTCCCGCACTCTGGCAATCAATCCCTGGGAAAAGCAGATGGTCAGCGTGATCGAAAAAGCGATCATGAAATCCGATCTGGGGCTTAACCCCTCGACCAATGGCGATACCATCCGTCTGCCAATGCCGGCGCTGACTGAAGAAACCCGCAAGGGCTATATCCGCCAGGCGCGTCAGGAAGCGGAGAACGGCCGTGTATCGGTTCGCAACGTGCGACGCGATGCCAATGGCACGATCAAGGACCTGCTCAAGGACAAGGAAGTCTCCGAGGACGAAGGCCGTCGTGCCGAAGACCAGGTGCAGAAACTCACGGACAAGTACGTAGCTGAAGTAGACAAGCTGCTTGAGCAGAAAGAAACGGACTTGATGGAAATTTGATGACCACCGGGGCGCCCGGTACCTGGGTGTCGGGTGCCCCGCGTATTGTCTTATGTCGGTGAATAATATTTCCAATAATACTTTGGGCACGGAGTTGCCACGTCATATTGCCATCATCATGGATGGCAATAACCGTTGGGCCAAAGCCCGTCGCCTGCCAGGCCTTGCGGGCCACCGCGCGGGCGTCGAGAGCGTGCGTCAGGTGATCGAAGGCTGTATCGAACAGGGCGTGGAATCTCTTACCCTGTTTGCATTCAGCAGCGAGAACTGGCGCCGTCCGGCGCTTGAGGTCAAAGGGCTGATGGAACTGTTTTTGCGTGCGCTCGAGCGTGAGGCGCGCAAGCTGGAAAAGAACGGCATTCGTCTGCGCATTATTGGCGATCGCAGTCGCTTCAGCGCTTCCTTGCAGCGCAAGATGGAAGAAGTTGAAACGCTCACGGCCGGCAACACTACCCTCAATCTGAATATCGCTGCCAATTATGGCGGGCGCTGGGATATTGCTCAGGCCGCCGCTGCGGTTGCCCGCGACTGCGTCGCTGGTACCCTGGATCCTGATGCGGTGGATGAGGCGCTGTTCGATGGCTACTGCATGCTGTCGGATCAGCCCAGGCCTGACCTGTGCATACGCACGGCGGGGGAACAGCGAATCAGCAACTTCCTGATCTGGCAGTTGGCCTATACCGAACTCTATTTTGCGGACTGTTTCTGGCCTGATTTTGGCAAGGAAGAGTTGAACGCGGCCATCAGAGACTATTGTGGCCGTCAGCGCCGCTTTGGCAAGACCAGTGAACAGATAGAGGCGGAACGCGGTGCTTAAACAGCGACTACTTACGGCATTGGTGCTGGCGCCGATGACCCTGGCGGGCGTATTTTTGCTGCCGCTGCCGGGTTTTGAGCTTTTTGTGGCGGCGGCCATGCTGCTGGGGGCCTGGGAGTGGAGTCAGTTGGCAGGCTTTGAGCGGCTGTCATCCCGTCTGATCTTCAGTGGCGGCCTGGGCGTGCTGCTCGGGCTCTGTATTCTTATCAAGCCCTGGGTGCCGGTGCAGCTGCTGATGCTGCTCAGCGTTATCTTCTGGCTGCTGGCGCTGTACTGGGTGGTGAACTATCCGGGCGTGGGTGTCTGGCATGCCCGCAGCAGCCGGCTGGCTATCGGTTATCTGGTGCTGATCAGTAGCTGGTTTGCGCTGGTTGAGCTCAAGCGGCTCGATCAGGGCGGCGTGCTGATCCTGTTGCTGCTGCTGCTGGTATGGGCATCGGATATCGGTGCCTATATCAGCGGCAAGACCTGGGGGCACAACAAGCTGGCGCCCAATGTCAGCCCTGGCAAGACCCGCGAGGGTCTCTGGGGCGGCTTGCTGTGCTGCGTGCTGGTCGGCGCGGTTTATGGCTTGGCCCGTGAACTCCCACTGCCGCAGCTGGTCTATCTCGTCGTGCTGTCCCTGTGCACCGGTCTTGCGTCCGTGCTGGGTGATCTGTTCGAAAGCATGCTCAAGCGTCATCAGGGTATCAAGGACAGTGGTTGCATGTTGCCAGGGCACGGTGGTGTACTGGATCGAATCGATAGCCTGACGGCCGCCGCTCCCGTATTTGTGCTTGGGATGTGGTTAATTGCCTGAAGCCAGCGTGGAGTTGTGATGAGTATTCTGCATACCTTGCTAGCCACCATTGTTACCCTGGGGTTGCTGGTCACCATTCATGAGTGGGGGCACTTCTGGGTCGCCCGGCGCTGTGGCGTCAAGGTGCTGCGTTTTTCCGTGGGTTTTGGCAAGCCACTCTGGTCCCGGCGTGATCGCCAGGGCACCGAGTATGTGGTGGCCGCCATACCGCTGGGTGGCTATGTGCGCATGCTGGACGAACGCGAGGAGGCTGTTCCCGAAGCCCTGCGCTCCCAGGCCTTCAACAACAAGCCGCTGTGGGCGCGCAGTGCCATAGTGGCGGCCGGTCCTGTGGTTAATCTGCTGTTTGCCGTGCTGGCCTACTGGGCCATGTACGTTGTTGGTGTAAGTGCAGTAGCGCCGGTGATCGGTCAGGTTCTGCCAGGTACGCCCGCCTATGAGGCCGGTGTTGAGCCCGGCGGCGAAGTGGTGGGGCTCGATAGCAACAACCTGCACTCCTGGGAAGAGCTGAATCTGCGTCTGGCGTCCCATATTGGTGACAGTCGGACCCTGTCCCTGCGCGTGCGCTATGACGATGCCACTATGCCTGTGACTTATCCGGTGCGGCTGGATGCCTGGCAGGTCGATGTCGAGCGCGAGAGCCCGCTGCGTGCACTGGGCCTGCGACCCTATCAGCCGCCGGTGCCGGCCATTCTCGGTCAGCTACTGGACGGCGGTCAGGCGGCGGCTGCAGGTCTGCGCAGCGGTGATCGGATACTGAGCATTGACGGTGACGCCATCGACGACTGGATGGCACTGGTTGAGCGGGTGCGCGCCAGTGCCGGCCAGCCACTGCAGCTGGTGGTGGAGCGCAGTGGCGGTCGGCTCGATATAGCGCTGACACCGGAAGCGCGTGACAGCGAGGCGGGCCCCATCGGCTATATAGGGGCAGGCGTGCAGGCGATCAGCTGGCCGGCGGAGATGGAGCGCACGCTGAGTTATGGCCCTGTAGAGGCGCTGGGTGTGGCGGTTGCCAAAACCGGACAAATGATAGGTTTAACCCTTGAGTCCATCTGGAAAATGCTCGAGGGTGTGATCTCGGTAAAAAACTTGAGCGGCCCGATCACCATTGCTAAAGTGGCGGGGGCCTCGGCGGCGTCCGGGCTTGAGTCCTTTGTCAGTTTTCTGGCATATCTGAGTATTAGTCTTGGGGTGTTGAATTTGCTCCCTATCCCGATGCTGGATGGTGGACACCTGTTTTACTACGGGCTTGAGGCATTGCGAGGCAAACCCGTCAGCGAACGGGTGCAGATGTTCGGGCTCAGGATCGGTATGGCTTTATTGTTTACCCTGATGGCAGTTGCAATCGTTAATGACCTGATGCGGCTGTAGAAATGGCATGGTTGCCTGTTTTTTCGACGGAATAAGAAGTAGTTCATGAAACTCAGACTGGGGCTTCTTTTCTCCCTGATATGCTGGGGGAGTCTGGCGCACGCCGCCATCACACCTTTTACCGTAACCGATATCCGTCTGGAAGGACTGCAGCGGATTGAGCCCGGGAACGTGTTTCGCAACTTCCCGATAGCCACCGGCGATCTGGTCTCGCAGTACGATCTTACGCGGGCGTCCAGGCAGCTGTTCGGCTCCGGCTATTTCGATGATGTCGAGTTGCTGCGCGACGGCGATGTGCTGGTACTGCGCCTGAAAGAGCGGCCGTCGGTGAGCCTGATCCGCCTTGAGGGTAACAAGGTACTCAAGGAGAAGGATCTGCTCGAGGGTCTGAAGCAGAGCGGTCTGCAGGAAGGCGAAGTCTTCAAGCGTGCGGCACTCGATCGCATTCAGCTGGACCTGCAGCGCCTCTACGTCGCTCAGGGGCGCTACGGCGCTGCCGTCTCCGCAGACGTTGAGCCTCTGCCGGGCAACCGGGTGGCGCTGAATATCGATATTCGCGAAGGTGAAGTCGCCACCATTCAGCACATCAACGTGGTTGGCAACAGTGTGTTTGACGACGCAGAGCTGGATCAGCTGTTCGAGCTGAAACTGCCGAGCTTCTGGAGCTTTATCACGGATGACGATCGTTATTCGCGGGAAAAGCTGTCGGGTGATATTGAGCGCCTGCGTTCCTGGTATCTGGATCGCGGCTACATCAATTTCGCGGTCGACTCGACCCAGGTCAGTATCTCGCCCGACAAAAAACACGTCTACATTACGGTTAACGTCACCGAAGGCGAGCAGTACCGGGTGCGGGATGTCGATCTTGCCGGCACCATGGCAGTGCCACGCGAAGAGCTCGAAGCCGAACTGCAGGTTGAATCCGAACAGGTCTTTTCGCGTCAGCGCATGACCGACTCCCAGGAGCGCCTGGTGCGCAAGCTGGGTGACAACGGCTACATGTTTGCCAACGTCAGCCCCGTGCCCACGCTGCATGAGGACGACAATACGGTTTCGCTGCGCTACTTCATCGAGCCGGGTCAGCGTACCTATGTGCGCCGTATCCTGATCAAGGGCAACACCACTACCGCCGATGAAGTGGTGCGTCAGCAGCTGACCCAGATGGAAGCGGGCATTGCCTCTGCCGAAAAGATCGAGAATTCCAAGGAACGGCTGTCCCGTACCGGCTACTTCAAGTCGGTGGATGTGCAGACGCGTCCGGTGCCCGGCACCAATGATCAGGTGGATGTGGAGTACACCGTTGCTGAGCAACCGTCGGGTCAGTTTACTGCCGCGGTCGGTTTCTCCCAGAGCGATGGCATAATCCTGCAGCTGGGCGTACAGCAGGACAATTTCTTTGGCAGCGGCAAGAAGGTGGGCTTTAACCTGTCCAACAGCTCGACCCTGACTGAATACAGTTTCAACTATACGGATCCGTTCTACACCGTTGATGGCGTCAGCCGTGGCTTCGATGTTTTCTACCGCGAGCGAGACTTCGACGAAGACGACGTCAGTAGCTACACCACCGATGAATACGGTGCCGGGGTGAACTTCGGTTACCCGATTGATGACTATCAGCGCCTGAGTTTTGGGGCTGGTTTTGAATCCATCAGCATCAACACCTTTGACTCAACGGCACCGGAGATCACGACCTTTATTGCAGAGGAAGGGGACGATACTTATCTGAACTGGCTGCTCAAGGCATCCTGGACGGATAACCACCTCAACCGTGGCATCTTCCCGACCAGTGGCTACTCCCAGAGCCTGTCACTCGAAGCGGCGGTGCCGGGCAGTGATCTGACGTACATTAAAGGGTTGTACCGCAGCGAGTACTTCAAGCCACTGAACAGTGTCGAGACCTGGGTGCTGGGTGCCGGCGGGCGTATCGGCTATGCCGATAGCCTGGGGGGTAACGCCTATCCGTTCTTCAAGAACTACTATGCCGGCGGCCTGAAAACCGTGCGTGGTTACAAGAACAACTCCCTGGGGCCACGTGACTCCAGCACCGACGCAGACCCCTTCGGCGGCAACGTCCTGGTGGTGGGCTCGCTGGAACTGATTTTCCCGACGCCCTTTATCAGCGACCAGACGGGCTGGCGTACCCTGGCATTCATGGATGCCGGTAATGTCTTTACCACCGACTGCCTGGCGGGTGCGAGCAACTGTACCGAGGGTGTCGATTTTGGCGATATTCGCTACTCGGTGGGTGTGGGTCTGAGCTGGCTGACGCCGGTGGGTCCGCTGTCGATTGCGCTGGCGGTACCGCTGAATGATCAGGACGGTGACGATACTGAATTCTTCCAGTTTGCTCTTGGGCAGACATTTTAAGGACCTATGATGAACGCAATTCGTGGCATGCTGCTGGTGCTGGTTGCTGTGTTTTCGCTGCAGGCAGCGGCTGAATCCATTGCTGTATTAAGTGTTGAAGAGGCCTTGCTGAAATCCAAGGCGGCCGCCACTTTCCGGGAAGGCCTCAAGCGCGAGCTGGCCTCCGAGGAAAAGCAGGTTGTCGAGATGGAGAAGCAGGCCAAGGGGCTGCAGGACAAGCTGCGCAAGAATCAGGGCCTGCAATCCAGCGATGATGCCAAGCAACTCGCACTGCAGTTCCAGAAGGCCTATGGCCAGTATCAGAAAATGGGACAGGAGCTGCAGCAGAAAAGGGCCGAGCGTGAGCGCGACTTCCTGCAGGAGATGCGTCCCAAGCTGGATCAGGTTATTCGCGACCTGATCAAGCAAAAGGGCTTTGATGTCGTGCTGGCCAAGCAGGCGACGGTGTTTATCCGTACCGAACTGGATATCACGCCTCTGGTCATCGAACAGCTGAACAAGCTCTAGGCCCCGATGGCGGCTACTCGAACTATCAGGCTTCAGGACATCGCCGACCTGATCGGCGGCGAGGTGCAGGGAGATCCGGACTACCGGGTTTCCGGCCTCGCGACCCTGCAATCAGCTGGCCCAGGCCAGCTTTCGTTTTTTGCCAATGGACGTTATCTGCCGCAGCTGCGCGCAAGCCAGGCCGGTGCCGTACTGGTGCGTGCGGAGCATCTGGACTCGGTGTCCCAGGTGGCCATTCTGGTGGATGACCCCTATCTGGCCTATGCCCGGGTGAGTCAGCTGTTTGACTGGCGCAGCGAGCTGCTGCCAGGTGTTCACCCCACGGCGGTATTGGCGGCGGACGTGCAGCTGGATCCCGGCGCCGAGATTGGTGCCCAGGCGGTGATAGGCGCGGGCTCGGTGATCGCTGCGGGTGCTTTCATTGGTGCCCATGCCGTGATCGGTGCCTCCTGTCGTATCGGTGAAAACAGCCGGGTCGAGGCCGGTGTGGTGCTGTATGATAGCGTCACCCTGGGGGCGCGCTGCATTGTTCACTCAGGCGCGGTACTGGGGGCTGATGGTTTTGGCTTTGCCCCGGAATCTGGCCGCTGGGTGAAAATCTGTCAGCTGGGCGGCGTCACCGTTGGCGATGATGTCGAAATCGGTGCCGGCACGACCATTGACAGAGGCGCGCTGGACGACACCTTTATTGGTGACGGTGTGAAACTGGATAACCAGATTCAGATCGCTCACAACGTGCACATAGGCGCGGATACTGCCATTGCCGGCGGTACCGCTGTTGCCGGAAGCACTAAAATCGGCGAGCGCTGCACTATCGCGGGCCTGTCGGGCATTACCGGTCACCTGACAATTGCCGCCGGTACCCATATCACCGCGATGTCGCTGGTGAGCAAGTCGATTTCCCAGCCTGGCGCCTATTCGTCAGGCACGGGACTGCAACCGCACCAGAGTTGGAAGCGCAATGTAGTGCGTTTCAAACAGCTGGATGAACTCGCCCGGCGCGTTGCAAAACTGGAACAGACAATCGAGCTTAATTCTATTGAAGGTCATAAAGAATGATGATGGACGTTAAGGAAATCCGGGAGTATCTGCCTCACCGATACCCTTTTCTGCTGGTTGACAGGGTGCTTGAGCTGGAAGTGGGTGAGTCCATCGTCGCGATCAAGAATGTTACGGTTAACGAGCCGTTCTTCAACGGCCATTTCCCTGGCCATCCTGTCATGCCGGGTGTGCTGATCGTCGAGGCGATGGCGCAGGCGGCGGGCATCCTTGGCTTCAAAACCATGGACAAGAAGCCCCAGGACGGTTCAATCTATTACTTCGTTGGTGCTGACGACCTGCGCTTCAAGCGTCCCGTGGTACCCGGTGACCAGCTGCGTCTGGAAGCCCGCAAACTGTCCGAGCGTCGTGGCATCTGGAAATTTGCTGTCCGTGCCTCCGTCGACGGCGATACCGTCAGCTCCGCAACCATTCTGTGTGCAGATAGAAAGGTGTAACCCTTGATCGACTCCCACGCCATTGTTGATGCCAGTGCCAAGATTGCGTCCGACGTGGAGGTCGGACCCTGGAGTATCATCGGACCCGATGTAGAAATCGGTGAAGGTACGGTTATAGGCCCCCATGTGGTTGTCCGGGGCCCGTCCCGGATCGGGCGACATAACCGTATCTTCCAGTTCGCCTCCATTGGTGAGGAGTGCCAGGACAAGAAGTACGCCGGTGAGCCGACGCGGCTCGAAGTGGGGGATCACAATATCTTTCGCGAAGGCGTGACTGTGCACCGTGGCACTGTGCAGGATCAGAGCCTGACCCGCATCGGCAGTCATAACCTCTTCATGGCCAACACTCATGTGGCCCATGACTGCATGGTGGGCGACCATGTGATCCTGGCCAACAATGCGGCGCTGGCAGGCCATGTGCACGTGGGCGATCACGCCATTCTGGGCGGTTTTACCGCCGTGCATCAGTTCTGCCATATAGGCGCCCATGTGATGTGCGGTGCCGGCAGTGTGGTGCTCAAGGATATTCCGGCCTATGTCATGGCCACCGGCAATACAGCGACGCCGCACGGCATTAATACCGAAGGCCTGCGCCGCCGGGGTTATTCGCCCGAGGCGCTGCGCACCCTGCGTCAGGCTTACAAGGTGATCTATCGCCAGCGTCTGACGCTGGAACAGGCGCTGGAACAGCTGGAGCAGATGCGTAGCAACTGCCCGGAACTGCAATTGTTGATTGATTCGCTGCAGGCTTCGACCCGCGGCATCATCCGGTAGCGGCCGGTGTCGCAGTCACTGCGTATCGGCATTGTTGCCGGAGAGGCTTCGGGGGACATCCTGGGAGCCGGTCTGATTGAAGCGTTGCGCCGGCGCTTCCCCGATCTTGAAGTCGAAGGTATCGGCGGTGATCTGATGATTGCCGCGGGCTGCCGCTCGCTCTATCCACTGGAGCGTCTGTCGGTGATGGGGCTGGTCGAGGTGCTCGGCCGGCTGCCTGAACTGATGGGTATTCGCCGTAACTTGCGCCAGCACTTCACCGCCACGCGCCCGCATCTGTTTATCGGTATAGACGCGCCGGACTTTACCCTTAACCTGGAAGGTGCGCTGCGTCGCGCAGGCATCCCCACGGTGCATTATGTCAGCCCATCGGTCTGGGCCTGGCGGCGCAAACGTGTGTTCAAGATTCTGCAGACCACCAATCTGATGCTGACGCTGTTTCCGTTTGAGGCGCGCTTTTATCAGGAGAATGGTCAGCGTGTCTGTTTTGTCGGTCACCCCCTGGCCAGCCAGATTCCGCTGCAGCCCGATACCGCCGAGGCGCGTGGGCAGCTCGGCCTGGCGGTGGAGGATGAGGTCGTGGCATTGCTGCCCGGCAGCCGTGGCGGCGAGCTGAAGTATCTGGCGCGGCCCTTCCTGGAAACGGCCCGCTGGCTCAAGCAGCGCCGGCCGCAGTTGCGCTTTGTGTTGCCGGCGGCGAACGAAACCCGGCTGCAGACGCTGCGCGAGCTGATCGACACCGAGTTTGCCGATCTGCAGGTCGAGCTGTATCTGAAGCAGTCCCGCAGCCTGATGCAGGCCGCCGATGTTATTCTGATCGCCTCAGGCACCGCGACCCTGGAAGCCATGCTGCTGAAAAAGCCCATGGTGGTGGCCTATCGCATGGCCGGGCTGACGCACCGCATACTGTCACGGCTGATCAAGAGCCGCTTTATTTCCCTGCCCAACCTGCTGGCCGATGCGCCCCTGGTGCCTGAAGTGCTGCAGGATGAAGTGCGCCCCGAGGTGCTGGGGCCACTGTTGCTGCAGCAGCTGGAAGATCCGGCCCATGCCGCCATGCTGCGTGAACGTTTCGCCGAGATACATGCCCAGCTCAACTGCGATGCCGACGAGCGCGCCGCCGAGGCGATCGTGCAGCTGCTCGCCGACAGGTCGTTGTAAATGCAGCGGCAGGAATTTGATTTTTTCGAAGTAGAGCAGGGCGCCGACAAGAATGTGGCCGGTGTCGATGAGGTTGGCCGCGGGCCCCTGGTCGGCAATGTGGTGGCTGCTGCCGTTATTCTGGACCCTTCACGTCCGATCCTGGGGCTGGCGGACTCCAAGGTGCTGAGCGAAAAGAAGCGCCTGGCGCTGTACAGCGAAATCTGTGACAAGGCGCTGGCCTGGTGCGTGGCCTCGGCCAGCCCGGCCGAAATTGATGAACTGAATATTCTGCATGCCAGCATGCTGGCGATGCAGCGCGCGGTGGCAGGGTTATCCATACAGCCCGACTTTGCCCTCATCGACGGCAATCGCTGCCCGCAGCTGGCCTGTCCGAGCGAGGCCGTGATCAAGGGTGACGCCAAGGTGCCTGCGATCAGTGCCGCCTCGATTATTGCCAAAGTGGTGCGAGATCAGGAGATGGCTGATCTGCACCGTCTGCATCCCGACTATGGTTTTGCGCAACACAAGGGTTACCCGACGCCGGCCCATCTGGCCGCGCTGCGCCGTCTGGGGCCCCTGCCTGAATATCGCCGCAGTTTTCGCCCCGTGCGTGAACTGCTGCAACCCGGAGACTGAGACCCCATGGCGACACCCCAATTCGTTCACCTGCGTCTGCATACCGAATACTCCCTGGTTGATGGGCTGGTGCGGGTCAAGGAAGCGGTCGCGGCAGCCAAGGCCGCCGGCATGCCGGCGGTGGCGGTGACCGATCAGAGCAACCTCTTTGCCACCATCAAGTTTTACAAGGCTGCACTGAACGCCGGCATCAAGCCCATCTGTGGCGTCGATGTGCATGTCATGAACGAGGCAGATCCCGCGGGCGAGCCCCATCGCATGACGCTGCTGGTGCGCAATGGCAAGGGCTATCGCAACCTGATGGAGCTGGTGTCCCAGGCCTATGCCGAAGGCCAGAATATCGTCGGTGAAAAGGCGATTCTGAAGAAAGCCTGGATTCGTGAGCGCTCAGAGGGCCTGATCGCGCTGTCCGGCGGGCGTCTGGGGGAAGTGGGTCGGGCCATGCAGTCGGACAAGGTATCGCCTATTGCCGTGCTGCGCGAATGGATGGAGATATTCCCGGATAACTATTATCTGGAGGTGCAGCGCACGGGGCGTCAGGGTGAGGAGGATCTGGTGCACGCCAGTGTTGCCCTGGCCCACGAAACCGATTGCCCGCTGGTCGCCACCAATGAGGTGATGTTCCTCAAGGCAGAGGATTTTGATGCCCACGAGGCGCGTGTCTGCATCAACCTCAGCCGTACTCTGGACGACTCCAGGCGGCCGCGGGATTACAGCGATCAGCAGTATTTCCGCTCGGCGGCGGAAATGCATGAACTCTTCGCCGATATTCCGGAGGCGCTAGCCAACAGCGTCGAGATTGCCCGACGCTGCAATGTCGAGATTGAGCTGGGCACTTACTACCTGCCGCGCTTCCCTGTGCCCGAAGGCATGCTGATGGATGACTATTTCCGTCAGGTGAGCTTCGATGGCCTGGAAGAGCGGCTGGAGATTCTGCTTGACCGTACCGATCCGGACTACGATGCCAAGCGCCAGCTGTATATAGACCGGCTCGAGTTCGAGCTCGAAATCATCATCCAGATGGGCTTTCCCGGCTACTTCCTCATCGTTATGGACTTCATCAAGTGGGGCAAGGAGAACGGCGTACCCGTGGGGCCGGGGCGTGGTTCGGGTGCCGGCTCCCTGGTGGCCTATGCGCAGAAGATTACCGATCTGGACCCGCTGGAATATGACTTGCTGTTCGAGCGCTTCCTGAACCCGGAACGTGTCTCCATGCCCGACTTCGATATCGACTTCTGCATGGATAACCGCGACAAGGTGATCGACTACGTGGCCCGTACCTACGGTCGCGATGCGGTGTCTCAGATCATCACCTTCGGTACCATGGCGGCCAAGGCGGTGGTGCGCGACGTTGCCCGTGTGCAGGGCAAGCCCTTTGGTCTGGCGGACCGGCTCTCCAAGCTGATTCCGTTTGAAGTCGGCATGACGCTTGGCAAGGCCTGGGAGCAGGAATCCCAGCTGCGCGAATTCGTGGAGTCCAGCGAAGAAGCACAGGAAATCATGGAGATGGCCTACAAGCTGGAAGGGGTGACCCGCGGTGTCGGCAAGCACGCCGGGGGTGTGGTTATAGCGCCAACCAAGCTGACGGACTTCGCCGCCACCTACTGCGACGAGGCTGGCGAGGGTCTGGTAACCCAGTTCGACAAGAACGATGTCGAGGAAGCCGGGCTGGTCAAGTTCGACTTCCTGGGTCTGCGGACCCTGACCATCATCGACTGGGCGCTGAAAACGATCAACAAGATCCGCGTGCCGGCGGGCGAAGCGCCGCTGGATATCACGCTGATTGATCTGGAAGACAAGACCACCTTCGATCTGCTGCAGAGCGCCGAAACCACGGCGGTATTCCAGCTAGAGTCCAGCGGCATGAAGGACCTGGTACGGCGCCTCAAACCCAGCCGCTTCGAGGATATTGTCGCCCTGGTGGCCCTGTTCCGGCCGGGGCCGCTGCAGTCGGGCATGGTGGATGACTTTATCAACCGCAAGCACGGCCGCGCCGAAATGGCCTGGCCGCACGTGGATTACCAGCTCGATAGCCTGCAGCCCGTGCTGGAACCGACCTACGGCATCATCCTGTACCAGGAACAGGTCATGCAGATCGCCCAGGTCATGGCGGGCTATACGCTCGGCGGCGCCGACATGCTGCGCCGTGCCATGGGCAAGAAAAAACCCGAAGAAATGGCCAAGCAGCGCGCCATCTTCCTGGAAGGCTGTGAGCAGCAGGGCATCGACCGCGACCTGTCGGGTAACATCTTCGATCTGGTGGAAAAATTCGCCGGCTACGGTTTTAACAAGTCCCACTCCGCCGCCTATGCACTGGTGTCTTATCAGACCGCCTGGCTCAAGGCGCACTACCCGGCGCCCTTTATGGCGGCGGTTATTTCCTCCGATATGCAGAACACCGAGAAGGTGGTTATCTTCATCGAAGAGTGCCGCAACATGGGCCTCGCGCCGGCGGTGCCGGATGTAAATAGCAGTGAATACATGTTTACCGTCAACCCGGCCGGGGAAATTGTCTATGGCCTGGGCGCGGTCAAGGGCGTGGGTGAAGGCCCCATCGATGCCATAGTGCAGGCGCGCAAGGATGGTCAGGGGGATTTCAGCGATATTTTCGATTTCTGCCAGCGTGTGGGTGCCCGCAAGCTCAGCAAGCGCGTGATGGAAGCGCTGGTGCGCTCCGGCGCCCTGGATCGCCTGGGCGCGAGTCGCGCTGTGCTGTTTGAGTCCATCCCCGATGCCCTCAAGGCGGCGGATCAGAGCGCGCGCAATCAGGACGCCGGCATGTTCGACCTGTTTGGTGAAATGCCGGTGGAAGAGGCCCGCGATCCCTACGCCGACTACAGTCGCGTACGAGAGTGGACCGACAAGGAACGCCTGACCGGCGAAAAGGACACCCTGGGGTTATATCTGACCGGCCACCCCATTGATGAGTACCAGAAAGAGCTGAGCCATTTTATCAGCAAGAAAATTTCCGATGTGCAGCCGGCCCGGGGGCGGCAGCAGAAGATGGCGGGTCTGGTGGTGGATCTGCGGCTGAAGAAAACCAAGAAGGGCGACTCGCTCTGTTTTGTCACCCTGGATGATCGCAGCGCCCGCATCGATGTGACCCTGTATGGCGAGGCTTACGAGCTGGCCCGCAGCAAGCTGAACAAGGATGCAGTGCTGATCATGGAAGGTGAAGTGCTGCAGGATGACTACAACGGTGGCCTCAAGGTCAAGGGTAGCCGGGTGATGGATATCAGCGAAGCCAGGGCGCAGTATGCCCGCTGCCTGGAGATTAGTGGTGACAGTCAGAGCCTCGGTGGCCGCCGGCTGCGCGAGCTGGTCGAGGTGCTGAAGAGTCACCGCGGCAATGGCAGCATGGCGGTGACGCTGCGCTACAGGCGCCCCGATGCCGAGGCCTGTCTGCCCTTCGGTGACAGCTGGAAGGTACAGGCCAGTGATGACCTGGTGCTCAAGCTGCTGGATCGCTTTGGCGCAGGGGCGGTGGCGCTGCGCTATTGAGGCCGGTCGCTGCCTGGTCATGTGCGGGGTGGTTATCACAGGACTCAACGGGTAGAATTGCCCGTTTGTTGTTCTTCAAGAATGATCTTCAAGTAACCGAATTGCAGAGCGGAAGCAGACGCGAATGAACCCGAATTACCTCGAATTCGAACAGCCCATTGCTGAACTGGAAGCGAAGATCGAAGAGCTGCGTCATGTCGGCGATGACAGCGACATCAACCTGTCGGAAGAGCTTGGCAAACTGAGGGAGAAGAGTCGCAATCTGACCGCGTCCATCTTCTCCAACCTGTCCGCCTGGCAGGTTTCGCAGCTGGCGCGTCATCCCAAGCGCCCTTATACCCTCGATTATGTCAGTCACCTTTTCGACGACTTCGATGAAATTCACGGCGACCGGCATTTTTCCGATGACGCCGCCATCGTCGGTGGTATCGCCCGGCTGGACGGCAAACCCGTGGTCGTGATCGGTCACCAGAAGGGCCGCGAGACCAAGGAAAAGATTCGTCGCAACTTCGGCATGCCGCGTCCGGAAGGTTACCGCAAGGCGCTGCGCATCATGGAGATGGGTGAGCGCTTCAAGATGCCGGTGCTGACCTTTATCGACACCCCGGGTGCCTATCCCGGTATCGATGCCGAAGAGCGCGGTCAGTCCGAGGCCATCGCTTTCAACCTGGCGAAGATGTCCTGCCTGAAAACGCCGATTATCTCCACCGTTGTGGGTGAAGGCGGCTCCGGCGGCGCCCTGGCGATCGGTGTCTGCGACAAGCTGCTGATGCTGCAGTACTCCACTTACTCGGTTATTTCCCCGGAGGGCTGTGCGTCCATCCTGTGGAAAAGCGCCGAGCGCGCGGCCGATGCGGCCAAGGCCATGGGGATTACCTCCGGCCGTCTGCATGAGCTGGGCCTGGTGGATCATGTGGTCAGCGAGCCGCTGGGCGGCGCGCACCGTGATCCGGCCCTGACGGCAGCGAATCTGAAGCTGGAGCTGCTGACGGCTCTGGAAAAATTTGAAGCCCTGCCGATCGAAGAGCTGCTGGAGCGTCGCTACGAGCGCCTGATGTCCTATGGTCTTAGCCGCGACTGATTGTCTCTGAGGCGCGCTGATGCCAGCTGATGGGTTGCTGCAGACGTTTGAGCGACAACTGGCTGAGCAGCATCATGTCCGGCGCTGGCTGATCGCCTACAGTGGCGGTCTGGATTCCCGGGTGCTGGTCGAGCTGGCCGCCCGGGTGCTGGACCCATCCCGCATCCTGTTGCTCCACGTCAATCATCACCTGCAATCAGAGTCCGATGCCTGGGCGGCGCACTGCGTGGCCCAGGCACAGGCGCTGGGGCTGGCGATTCGGGTGCTGAATGTAGCGCCTGCCTCGGCTTCAGAGGCGGATGCACGCGACGCCCGGTACCATGCATTCGCGCGGGAACTTCGACCGGGCGACCTGCTGCTGCAGGGGCATCACAGTGATGATCAGGCTGAAACGTTGCTGCTGCGCCTTATTCGTGGTGCCGGCCCCAAGGGTCTGGCGGGCATGCCACGTCAACGAGCCATTGGCGAGGCGCAACTGCTGCGCCCGCTGCTGGATGTGAGGCGTGCGGAACTCGAGCGCTGGGCTCGACAGCACTGTTTAAGCTGGGTGGACGATCCGTCCAACAGTGCGATCGATTATGACCGCAATTTTATCCGCCACCGTGTTATGGCGCCGCTGATCGAACGCTGGCCAGGCGTGCAGGCGCGCATGGGCTTGAGTGCGGGGCTGCTGGATGAAAGTGCCGAGCTGCTGAAGGAGCTGGCGCGGGACGATCTAGAGGCCTGTCGGGGGCCGCAGGGCGGCTTGACAGGCGCCGCGCTGAGCGCCCTGTCGTTACCGCGCCAGCGTAACCTGCTGCGCCACTGGCTGACCGCCGCTAGCGGGGTCATTGTCAATGGGCCGCTGCTGGCACGCATCGAGCAGGACGTGCTGCGGGCCGGACAGGATCGGCAGCCGCAACTGCGGATCGGTGCATACAGTCTGCGGCGTTATCGCGGTGACCTCTTCCTGCTGGCGCAGCCCCAGGCCGCCAGCGCTGAGATGCTGGCACAGATCAGGCTTGCACCGGGTGATATAGCATTGCAGCACGGGCGCCTGTCGATTGTCGCGACGCGGGCTGAAGACCATTCCATCCTGGTGCACAGGGAGCAGCAGAAGCTTGTTCTGCGTACGCTGGAGCAGGTGACTGTGCGCTACAGGCGTGAGGGTGAGCGTTGTCGACCCGCGGGGCGCAGTGGCTCTCATCCGCTTAAAAAACTGTTTCAGGAGTACGGGGTGCTACCCTGGCTGCGCGATACATGGCCTCTGTTTGTGTGTGGTGACGAGATTGTCGCCGTGCCGGGACTCTGGGTCTGTGAAGGCTGGCAGGCCGAGTGCGGTAATCAGGGCTATAGTGCTGGCTGGCATCCCGCTTAGGCGCCAGCCTTGTGCGGCGAGTCGGCGCAAGCATGTTTGGGCATGGCGTGATCTGGGGTAGCGTGTTTGGGATAAAAGTTTCGGCACCTGGGAGGCACGTGACCTGTGTCTGGCTGTAGTAGCGGGCAAGGTTCCGATTGTCTGCAAGGGGGGCTTTTGCTATCCTGTGGCCCCATCTCGTGCTCGTAATTTTCCCGCATTTTTTCAACCTTCGACCATACAGGTTTTGCATGACGCGTTACATTTTCGTCACCGGTGGTGTTGTGTCCTCGCTGGGCAAAGGCATTGCATCCGCTTCCTTGGCCGCCATTCTTGAGGCCCGAGGTGTGAAAGTCACCATGCTCAAGCTGGATCCGTATATCAACGTCGATCCAGGGACCATGAGCCCGTTTCAGCATGGTGAGGTATTCGTGACGGAAGATGGCGCCGAAACTGACCTGGATCTGGGTCACTACGAGCGCTTTATTCGTACCACCATGGGCCGTCGCAATAACTTCACCACCGGCCGTGTGTATCAGCACGTGCTGCTCAAGGAACGCCGCGGCGACTACCTGGGCGGTACCGTTCAGGTGATCCCGCACATTACCGACGAGATCAAGCGTCGCGTAATCGAAGGTGCCGGCGATGCAGATGTGGCACTGGTTGAAATCGGTGGCACCGTGGGTGACATTGAGTCCCTGCCGTTCCTGGAAGCTGTGCGTCAGCTGAAGGCCGAGCTGGGCTTCTCCCGTGCGCTCTTCATGCACCTGACCCTGGTGCCCTATATCGCCACCGCCGGCGAAACCAAGACCAAGCCGACACAGCACTCGGTGAAAGAGCTGCGCTCCATCGGTATTCAGCCGGACATTCTGGTGTGCCGCTCCGAGAAGGAGCTGCCGGCTTCGTCCCGCCGCAAGCTGTCCATGTTTACCAACGTGGAAGAACGCGCTGTTATTTCCCTGCCGGATGCCAAAACCATCTACAGCATTCCGCGCATGCTCAAGGATCAGAACCTCGACGATATCGTCGTTGAACGCTTCCACCTGGATTGCCCGCCGGCGGATCTGAGCGAGTGGGATCAGGTGGCCGATGCGCACCTGAACCCAGAAGGTGAAGTCACCATTGCCATGGTCGGCAAGTACATGGAACTGCTGGATGCCTACAAGTCGCTGATCGAGTCCATCTCTCACGCTGGCATCAAGTTTCGCAAGAAGGTCAATATTCGCTATATCGACTCTGAAACCGTTGAGCAGGAAGGCGTTGATGTCCTCAAGGGCGTTAGTGCAATCCTGGTACCGGGCGGTTTCGGCGAGCGTGGCGTGGAAGGCAAGATCATGGCCGTACAGTATGCTCGCGAGAACAAGGTGCCCTATCTGGGGATCTGTCTGGGCATGCAGGTTGCGGTGATTGAATATGCCCGCAACGTGGCGGGTCTCGTCGGCGCCAACTCCACCGAATTTGAACCCAAGAGCGCGCATCCGGTGATCGGTCTTATTACCGAGTGGACGACGTCCGAGGGCGATGTCGAAGTACGTGACGAAAGCACGGATCTGGGCGGCACCATGCGTCTGGGTGCCCAGGAGTGCCAGCTGCTGGAAGGCTCCCATGTGGCCCGCGCCTATGACTCGACCCGTATTGTCGAGCGTCACCGTCATCGTTATGAAGTGAACAACAACTACGTGACCCAGCTGGAAGAAGCAGGGCTGCGCATCTCCGGCCGCTCCGCCGATGGCGAGCTGGTGGAAGTGGTTGAAGTGCCGGATCATCCCTGGTTTGTTGCCTGCCAGTTCCACCCGGAATTCACTTCGTCACCCCGCGATGGTCATGGCCTCTTTAGCGGCTTTATACAGGCCGCGCTGGCCCAGCAGGCCAAGTAACGGTTTTCAGAATACATAATAAGCTAGGAGTTTGATCCAAATGGCACAGATTGCAGATATCAAGGCGCGCGAAGTACTGGATTCACGCGGTAATCCGACGGTTGAAGCTGACGTCATTCTGGCGTGCGGCGTGATGGGCAGCGCCTGCGCACCGTCCGGCGCCTCCACCGGGTCGCGCGAAGCGCTGGAACTGCGTGACGGCGACAAGTCCCGCTACCTGGGCAAGGGTGTGCTCAAGGCCGTGGCTGCCATCAATGGCCCTATCCGTGAAGCCCTGCTGGGCCAGGATGTCACCGATCAGCGCGCGCTGGACAACATCATGCTGGCGCTGGATGGCACCGAGAACAAGTCCAAGTTTGGCGCCAACGCCATCCTGGCCGTGTCCCTGGCCGCGGCCAAGGCGGCGGCTCTGGTCAAGGGTATCCCGCTCTACGCCCATATCGCTGAACTCAACGGCACCGCCGGCCAGTACTCCATGCCCCTGCCGATGATGAACATCCTCAACGGTGGCGAGCACGCCGACAACAACGTCGATATCCAGGAATTCATGGTGCAGCCGGTGAGCAGCCCGAGCTTCGCCGAGGCCCTGCGTTGCGGCGCCGAGATCTTCCACGCCCTCAAAGCCGTGCTCAAGGCCCGCGGCCTGAACACCGCTGTGGGCGACGAAGGCGGTTTCGCACCTAACCTGGGCTCCAACGAGGAAGCCCTGGTGGTGATCCAGGAAGCGGTGTCCAATGCCGGCTACAGCCTGGGCAAGGACGTGACCCTGGCGCTGGATTGCGCGGCCTCCGAGTTCTACAAGAACGGCGAGTACAACCTGGCTGGCGAAGGCAAGACCTTCAACTCCGAAGGCTTCAGCGATTACCTGGCACAGCTGTCCGACACCTACCCGATCGTTTCCATCGAAGACGGTCTGGACGAGTCCGACTGGGCCGGCTGGGCCTACCTGACGCGCAAAATCGGCGCCAAGGTACAGCTGGTCGGGGACGACCTCTTCGTCACCAACACCAAGATCCTGCAGGAAGGCATCGACAAGGGCATCGGCAACTCCATCCTGATCAAGTTCAACCAGATAGGATCGCTGTCTGAAACCCTGGATGCGATCAAGATGGCCAAGGATGCCGGCTACAGCGTGGTGATTTCGCACCGCTCCGGTGAAACCGAAGACACCACCATCGCTGACCTTGCCGTGGGTACGGCGGCGGGCCAGATCAAGACCGGCTCCTTGTGCCGTTCCGATCGCGTCTCCAAGTACAACCGCCTGCTGCGCATCGAGGAAGAACTCGCAGGTCAGGCGCCCTACAAGGGCCTGAAAGAAATCAAGGGTCAGGCGTAAGCCGGCTTTGCCGCAGGCGTATCTCTTAAGGGGGCGCTTGCAGATAGGACGCCCCGTTACCGCTTAGGGTAACGGGGCGTTTTTTTCCATAGGCTGAATTCGAGTTGTTCGCAACTCCCTGTCCCTGCACCTAGCCCCCGTATTTCTATCAGGGGCCTTTGCCCGACCTCTGGGAGCGCAGGGCAAGAAGGGCGGGACTGCGGCATCGAGTGTGTTACATTCACCCATTAAATGTCATCTTTTCTATCCGGCTCAGGTCGGGATCTCGCTGGAGTGCATCTTGTTTCGTTGGCTCATAACCCTCCTGGTGGTACTGGTGCTTGCACTGCAGTACCGTCTCTGGTTTGGCGAGGCGAATCTGCGGGAGGTGCTGGCGCTGCGCCAGGCCATCAGCACGCAGCAGCAGGATAACGAAAAACTGCTGGAGCGTAATCGTCAGCTGGAGGCAGAAGTACAGGACCTGAAGAAGGGCCTGGCCGCGCTGGAAGAACGTGCCCGCAGTGAGATGGGCATGATTCGCGAGGATGAAACCTTTATTCAGTTGATTGAACCCCGTAGCGGATCCGCTCAATGACCCCTGATAATTTGCAGTTCCCCACCGATTTTCGCTGGCTCAATGGTGAGCCCACAGTGAGCGCCGAGATACGGCATGAAAATGCCGATTTTCAGGTTTTCGAACAGCTCGGGTTTGAGCCCGAGGGCGAAGGCGAGCACGTTTTCCTGTATATCCGCAAGAATGGCGAAAACACCGACTGGGTTGCTCGCCAGCTGGCGGGTTTCTGCCAGGTGTCACCGCGCGAAGTCAGTTATTCCGGCAAGAAAGATCGCCACGCCATTACCGAACAATGGTTCTGCATTCGCCTGGGTGTGCACCGCAACATGACCTGGAGTCTGTTTGGCGGTGACAGCGTTGAAGTACTCAAGGCTGTGCGTCATCCGCGCAAGCTTCGACTGGGTGTGCACCGCAGCAATCGCTTTCGTCTACGGCTCACTGAAGTCAGCGATATGAATGCTCTGGAGCAGCGTTTTGCACAGCTTGCCGAGGGTGTGCCGAACTACTTCGGTGAGCAGCGTTTTGGTTTCGGGTTTGGCAATATTCAGAAGGGTGTTGCCCTCATTCGCGGTGAGCTGAAGGAGCGCCAGCGCCACAAAAAAGGTCTGTACCTGTCGGCGGTGCGCTCCTGGCTGTTCAACCATTTGCTGAGTCAGCGTATTGCACAGGGTCGCTGGGCGAGCATTATGCCCGGCGATGTGCTGATGCTGGATGGTACTAACAGCTGCTTCGCAGCCGAGGCTGAGCTGGATGATCTTGCGTTGCGCCTGGCCGGCGCCGATCTGGATCTGACCGGCCCCATGCCGGGCCTGGCCGGGCGTTTGCTTGGCGGTGAGGCGGCGCTCTGGGAAACTGAAACCCTGGCTGCATGGCAGTCCCTGATCGATGATTTGACCCAGCTGGGGTTGCGCTCGGAACGTCGCAGTCTGCGGCTGCGGCCACAGGGACTTGCGATGCAACGCGAATCTGACCGACAATGCTGGCTTGAATTCGAGCTTCCGGCGGGTGCTTTTGCCACCAGCGTGCTACGGGAGCTGTGCCATTTTCGTGTATCGCGCCCCGCGACAGGCCAGAGCACTGATGATTAAAGTACTGATTTCCAATGATGATGGCGTTTATGCGCCAGGCCTGGCCGCACTGGCCGAGGCCCTTGCCAAGGTAGCCGAGATTCAGGTGATAGCGCCGGATCGCAATCGCAGCGGCGCCAGCAACTCGCTGACCCTTGATCGCCCGCTCGAGGCCCACCACCACCACAACGGCTTTATCAGCCTGAACGGTACGCCGACCGATTGTGTGCATATGGGCGTGTGTGGGATTTTCGGCATGGTGCCGGACCTTGTGGTATCCGGTATCAATGCCGGCTCCAACCTCGGCGATGACGTACTCTATTCGGGTACAGTGGCGGCGGCCACTGAGGGGCGCTCGATGTCGCTGCCGCCCATAGCGGTATCTCTGGCCGGTCATCAGCCTGAGCACTACGCCACAGCGGCGGAAGTGGTGGCGAATCTGGTGCGCGATATCGACAGTCTGAAACTGGCGCCGCGCACGGTACTGAACGTCAACGTGCCGGATGTGCCTATGAGCGAGATCAAGGGCGTGCATGTGACGCGCCTGGGTCATCGTGAAATGGCCAGCGGCCCGGTGGCATCGGTGGATCCGCGCGGTTGTACGCGCTATTGGGTCGCCGGTGCAGGTAAGGTGGCGGATCGCGAGCCTGGAACGGACTTCTATGCTGTGGAGCAGGGGTTTGTGTCCATCACGCCGATACAGATCGACATGACCCAGTACGTCGGCATGGACAGTCTGGCAGCCTGGTTAGAGGAGCCGCAGTGAGTGATGTAAACCTGCAGGGTATAGGCATGACCTCCAGGCGCACCCGTGAGCGCCTGATCCAGCGCCTGCGCGAGCAGGGCATCGCCAGCGAGGCGGTGCTGGATGTGATTCGGGATACGCCGCGGCATATTTTCATCGATGAAGCTCTGGCGCACCGTGCCTATGAAGATACGGCGCTGCCCATTGGTTTTAACCAGACCATTTCCCAGCCCTATATAGTGGCGCGCATGACCGAGCTGCTGCTTGAGGACGGCCCCTGCGAGAAGGTGCTGGAAATCGGGACCGGGTCTGGCTACCAGACCGCTGTGCTGGCGCCGCTGGTGGGGCATGTATACAGCCTTGAGCGTATTCGGCCGCTGCAGGAAAAAGCGCGTAAACGCATGAGTCTGCTGAAGCTGCACAATGCCAAGTTGCGGCACAGTGACGGTGGCATGGGCTGGCCTGCCCAAGCGCCCTTTGATGGCATTCTGGTGACGGCGGCCCCGGAAGTAGTCCCTGAAGAGTTGCTGATGCAGCTGGCTATCGGTGGGCGTCTGGTCATACCCGTGGGTGGCAGTGGCGGGCAAAAGCTCAAGCGTATTCGGCGTACCGGCGAGAATCAGTTCGATACTCAGGAATTGCTGGCGGTAAAGTTCGTACCCCTGGTAAGTGGCACTATTCGTTAAGGAATCAAGCATGAAGCAGTCGCGTAATGGGTTTCAATACCTGTTGCTGGCCGTAAAGGGAATGTTGATGGGGGCGGCCGATGCCGTTCCGGGTGTATCCGGTGGGACCATCGCCTTCATTAGCGGTATTTACGAAGAACTTATCCACTCACTGCGCAGTTTCGATATAGCCGCGCTACGGCTGCTGTTTACCCGGGGGCCGGCCGCGGCCTGGCAGCACGTGAACGGCACCTTTTTGCTGGTGCTGTTCAGTGGTATTTTGCTGAGCCTGCTGAGCCTGTCGCGGCTGGTGCTGTTTCTGCTTGATACCCATGCGCCGCTGCTGTGGTCGTTTTTCTTTGGCCTGATAGTCGCTTCGATGTGGAGTCTGTGCCGCGCGGTGCCCAGGTGGCACAGCAGCCTGCTGGTGTCTTTTGCCACCGGCGCCGTGGTGGCCTATGCCGTGACCCAGATCACGCCCTCGGCACTGGAAGCCACGCCGCTGTTTGTGTTTTTCAGTGGCATGATTGCCATCTGCGCCATGATTCTGCCGGGTATCTCCGGCAGTTTCATTCTGTTGTTGCTGGGCATGTATACGCCCATCATGCAGGCCATCCTGGGACTGCAGTTTCTGACGCTGGGGCTTTTTGGCGCCGGCTGTGCCGTCGGGTTGCTGGCGTTCTCCCGGGTGCTGGACTGGGCCTTTTCCCATCACCGCACTACTACGCTGGCGCTGCTGGGAGGCTTTATGCTGGGTTCCCTGGGCAAGGTATGGCCCTGGAAGTACACCACCGCCTACGCCATTAACCGTCACGGTGGTGAAGTGCCGCTGGTGCAGGAAAATGTGATGCCGGGAAGCTTTGAAATGCTGACAGGGCAGGATCCAGGGCTGAGTGCAGCGCTTGGCCTGATGCTTCTCGGCGTGGTGCTGGTACTGTTGATGGACCGGATTGGCCGGGCGAACCGACCATGACACACTAGGGGCTTGCAGTGACGCAGGGAATGGGAAAGTGCGTTCTTGTTCTGATTGTCATCTTCGGGCTTGCGGCCTGTAGCGGCGGCTATGCGCCTGTGGCAGAGCGCTCCATCAATAGCAAGACTAGCAACAGCAACAGTCGCCCGTTACCTGAATCCGGCTCTTACAGGGTCCGCAAGGGCGATACCCTCTATTCCATCGCCTGGCGTTACAGCCTGGATTATCGCGCCCTGGCCCGCCTCAATAATATAGACTCGCGCTACCTCATCTATGTAGGTCAGACGCTGCGTCTGCAGTCTGTACAACCCACTGTCACCAAAACATCACCGGTCGGCGCTAGCCTGCCTCTAGTGGTGACGCCTCTTGGTGGCAGTGGCAGTGCCTATGCTAGCGACAGTGCGGGCAGTGGCGCCCCACAGGTGGGCTCCACTGGCAGCAACACCGCCTCAGTGCCGGACAAGCCCCGTGCACCGGCTACCCTGGTGCGTGCACCCGCCAAGCCACAGGTTGTCCCTGCACAGAAACTGACGTGGCGCTGGCCCGCCGAAGGGCCCTTGCTGAACGGTTTTTCCAGTACCGCGACCAAGGGTATTAATATCGCCGGCAAGGCGGGTGATCCGGTGATTGCCGCGGGCCCTGGGCGGGTGGTTTACGCCGGTGACGGTCTGCGCGGTTACGGAATTCTGGTGATCATAAATCACAACCAGGAGTTCCTCAGTGCCTATGCGCATAACAGTCGCGTATTCGTCAAAGAAAATGATATGGTTAATGGCGGCGACAAAATAGCCGAAGTAGGTAGCAGCGGAGCTGCCAGGGATATGCTCCACTTTGAAATTAGACGGGATGGACAACCCGTTGATCCGTTGCGGTACCTGCCCAAACGTTAGAACATAATAAGAAACATCGATGCCTGTCTGGCAGTGGGGTTGGGTGTATGGAAAACGTTAATAACAAGGATTATGACGTGCCTGAAGACGTTTTTGAACGCGGTTTTGAAAGCGACGATTCCAATGACGACGATGCAGATTCCAACGACACCGAAGTGTCGGCGGAGAGCAGAGACGAAAAGGAACCCGCATTTCTGAACAGTGGACGCGGGCGCGGTAGCCTCGCCCACAAGGATCTGATGAATGCCAAATCGCTGGATGCGACGCAGCTTTATCTCAATGAAATCGGCTTCTCGCCATTACTGACGGCGGAGGAAGAGGTCTATTTCTCCCGTCTTGCGCTCAAGGGCTGCGAAAAATCCCGCAAGCGCATGATCGAGAGCAACCTGCGGCTGGTGGTTAAAATCGCCCGGCGCTATCTGAACCGTGGCCTGTCCCTGCTGGATCTGATTGAAGAGGGCAACCTGGGCCTGATCCGTGCGGTGGAGAAGTTCGACCCCGAGCGCGGTTTCCGGTTTTCGACCTATGCCACTTGGTGGATTCGCCAGACCATCGAGCGCGCCATCATGAACCAGACGCGCACTATTCGTCTGCCCATCCATGTGGTCAAGGAACTCAATGTCTATCTGCGGGTGGCTCGAGAGCTGGCCCAGAAGCTGGACCATGAGCCCTCCGCCGAGGAAATTGCCGCCAAGGTCGACAAACCGGTGGAAACCGTGGAGCGGATGCTGGGCCTGAACGAGCGTATCAGCTCGGTGGATATCCCGGTAGGCAAGGACTACGACAAATCCTTGCTGGACACCATTCCTGATCAGGAAAATTGTGATCCGGCCAGTTTGCTGCAGAGCTCCAATATCAGCGGCAACCTCGAGAAATGGCTCAATGCGCTGCCCGATAAGCATGCTGAAGTGCTGTCGCGACGTTTTGGTCTGCGTGGCTACGAGATGAGCACGCTGGAAGAGGTGGGCAGTGAGATTGGCCTGACCCGCGAACGGGTAAGGCAAATTCAGGTTGAGGCGTTGCGCAAGCTGCGCGAGATCGTCGAGAAGAACGGCCTGACCGGCGAAGACCTGCTGAAGTAAGGTTCAAGGCGAAAAGTGCCGAGGCATAAAAAACGGGAAATGGGTTCAATGCCATTTCCCGTTTTTTACGTCTGAAATAAATGGCTAGAGGTCGTTAGCGCTCCAGCAGCTTGAGTTTGTCGGGCTTGCCGTTCCAGTCATCGGCATCCGCAGGTGCGGCCTTTTTCAGCGAAATATTGGGCCAGATCTCCGCCAGATCCGTATTAAGCTCCACATAGATTTGCTGCTCGTCGCTCAGGTCATCATCCTGAAAAATCGCATCGGCCGGGCACTCCGGTTCGCAGAGGCCGCAGTCGATGCACTCGTCCGGGTGTATCACCAGAAAATTGGGCCCTTCATAAAAGCAGTCGACAGGGCATACCTCGACACAGTCGGTGTATTTGCACTTGATACAGTTCTCGGTTACGACAAAAGTCATGCTTGGACCTCCCGTGGCAGATTGGCCTGATAGTGGCTGACAGTATAGATCACCCCGTGCGCGCAATGGCACGGGGTGGCAAGGCTCAGGCGCCGGCCAGGGTTCTGAGCTGGTAGAGCATTTCCAGGGCTTCGCGCGGACTCAGATCATCCGGGTTCAGTGTCTGCAGGCGTTCGACGGCGGGATTAACCGGTGCCTCGACGAACATGTCGTTCTGCACCGGGGCGTTTTTCTGCGTCTGGCGCTGCTGCAGCTGGTTCGAGTCTTTCTCCAGGCTGATCAGGGTATTGCGCGCCTGCTGGATCACCTTGCGGGGAATGCCCGCCAGCTGCGCCACCTGCAGACCATAACTCTGGCTGGCGGGGCCTTCGCGCACCTCGTGCATGAAGACGATATGGTCGTTGTGCTCCACGGCGGTCAAGTGCACGTTAAACACCCCGGCGGACTGCTCCGGCATGCTGGTCAGTTCGAAGTAATGGGTCGCGAACAGCGTCAGCGCCTTCACTTCGCCTACCAGGTGGCGCGCACAGGCCCAGGCCAGCGACAGGCCGTCGAAGGTGCTGGTACCGCGGCCTACTTCGTCCATCAGTACCAGGCTCTGGTGCGTGGCGTTATGCAGGATGTTGGCGGTTTCGGTCATTTCCACCATAAAGGTGGAGCGGCCACCGGCCAGGTCATCCGACGAGCCCATGCGGGTGAAGATGCGATCGACAATGCCGATGCGGGCTGAGATCGCCGGTACATAGCTGCCAATATGGGCCAGCAGGGTGATGAGTGCAGCCTGGCGCATATAGGTGGATTTACCGCCCATGTTGGGGCCGGTAATGATCAGCATGCGCCGTTCGGGATCCAGCTGCAGGTCATTGGCAACGAAAGGATCGTCCATCACGGCTTCCACCACCGGGTGGCGCCCGCCTTCGATATGCAGGCCGGGTTCTTCCACCAGCTGTGGTGCACTGAAGTTCAGGCTTAGCGCCCGCTCAGCGAGGTTGGTCAGCACATCGAGTTCGGCGATGGCGGCGGCCGAGTCCTGCAGTGGTGCCAGCTGTTCGGCCAGGGTCTCGACCAATTCTTCGTAGAGACCCTTTTCCCGCGCCAGTGCCCGGCTCTTGGCGCTCAGCGCCTTGTCCTCGAATTCCTTCAGCTCCGGGGTGATAAAACGCTCGGCATTTTTCAGTGTCTGGCGGCGTATATAGTCCACCGGTACGTCCTTGGCCTGGGCCTTGGAGGTCTCGATAAAGTAGCCGTGTACCCGGTTGTAGCCGACTTTAAGCGTGCTGATGCCGGTGGCTTCGCGTTCTCGCGTTTCGATCTTCACCAGATAGTCGCCGGCATTCTCGCTGATGGCGCGCAGCTCATCGAGTTCGCTGTCATAACCCTCGGCAATCACGCCGCCATCCCGGATAACCACCGGCGGATTATCAATAACCGCGCGCTGCAATAGTTCGGCCAGCTGCGGGAATTCGCTGATCTGCAGACCAAGCTCAGTGATATGGGCGCAGTCGTCGGTGCGAATTTGCTGTTGCAGCCCCGGCAGTATGGCCAGGGCGTGCTTGAGCCGCTCCAGGTCTCGCGGGCGGGCCGAGCGTAGCGCAATGCGTGACAGTATGCGTTCGATATCGCCGATCTGCTTGAGCTGCGGTCCAATGTCCTCGTAGCGGTAATCCTGTTGTAGCCACTGGATAGATTGCTGGCGCGCCAACAGGGTATTGCGACAGCGCAGCGGGCGATTTAGCCAGCGTCGCAGCATGCGGCTGCCCATGGGCGTGCGGGCCTGATCCATCACCGCCGCCAGGGTATTCTCGCGCCCCCCGGCCAGGTTCAGGTCGATTTCCAGGTTGCGCCTTGTGGCGGCATCCAGCAGTACGCTGTCGTTCTGCTGTTCAACCTGAATGCGGCGAATATGCGGCAGGGTGCCGCGCTGGGTATCGCGGGCGTATTGCAGCAGGCAACCCGCCGCCGCCAGTGCCACCGGCAGATGGTCGCAGCCAAAACCGGACAGGTCATGGGTATTGAACTGCTGACACAGCAGGCGTTCGGCCGTATCCAGTTCAAAATTCCACGGCGCCTGGGGACGCTGGCCGGGGCGCGTTTCCAGCAGGGCGCCGAGCGTGCTGTCCTCGTTATACAGAATCTCGGCGGGCTTGAGGCGTTCCAGTTCGGCCCGCAGGCTGTCATCGTCACCGACCTGCATCAGGCTGAAGCGCCCGGCGCTCATGTCCAGTATGGCCAGGCCAATCGCGGACTCCTGCTTTTCCAGCGCCACGATGAGATTGTCGCGGTGTTCATCCAGCAGTGATTCGTCGGTGAGGGTACCGGGAGTGACGATGCGCATGACCTTGCGCTCCACCGGCCCCTTGCTGGTGGCAGGATCCCCGACCTGCTCGCAGATGGCCACCGACTCGCCGGCACGCACTATCTTGGCGATATAGCCGTCGGCGGCGTGGTACGGAATGCCCGCCATGGGAATCGGATTGCCGCCGGACTTGCCCCTGGCGGTCAGCGATATGCCGAGCAGCTCCGATGCCTTGCGGGCATCGTCGTGGAAAAGCTCGTAAAAATCGCCCATGCGATAGAACAGCAACTGATCCGGATGGTCTGCCTTGAGACGCAAATATTGCTGCATCATGGGAGTGTGCTGGTCGAGATTGCCGGGCTGAATGCTCATGGGAATAGTCGTGGCCTGGGTTGAACCCTCAGGCTGGATATGGCCTGAGTTGCGTGGATAACAATGGGCCACGCATTTTACGTGATTAAGCCGGCGATTCGAAGCGAAGCGCGCATTCAGTGCGTCACATTGTTCTGGAGGCGGCCGTATTTCTGACAACAAGCTTCGGCGGTGCCGGCCTGCTGGGCTGCTGCGTTTTGCAGCGCCATAAGCACTCAAGATGTACTGGCCGCATATTCGCAAGCAGGTTATTCAGATGGTTCATATCGCCAAATTTGATCGTGACACTGTGGTCAGGAGCGCCATGGCGCTTTTCTGGCAGAAAGGGTTTGGCGGAACCTCGACGCGGGATCTGCAGCAGGCGCTCAATATGCACCCCGGCAGCATTTATGCCGCTTTTGGCAACAAGGCCGGGTTCTCTCGGGAAGCGCTGGACGCCTACGCGGACGGCATGGCGAACGAATTGCTGGTGCGGGTCGAGGACAAGGATCCTTCGTGGCAGGATTCAAGGCCTTTGTGCGTCAGGTGCTGTTTGAGTCGCAGGTGGGAGCCTGTGCAGAATCCTGCATGCTGGTCAAAACGCGCATGGAGCTCGATGGCAAGAATGATGAACTGTATGCGCATGCGGGGTTGCATCTGCAGCGCATGAAGCAGCTGTTTACCCGTCTGGTCGAAGGCGACCGTCAGCGCGGCACGCTGATTGCGAGTACTCCTGTGGCGGAGCTGGCGCGCTATCTGCAGATTCAATTGATGGGCCTGCGCAGTTACAAGGCCTGTGGTGGCGAGAACACTGCGATTGAAGCGGTTATCGGGCGCCTCTTTGCAGGTTACGAGGCCTGATTATTACCCCCAGCTCGTCTGGTATATCTACTGGTTTTCGATATCAGGGCGCATGGCGCCCTTTTTGCCATCTGGGCGTAAGGGATTGAATTACCGCGCCTGCTGTTGATGAGGATATTAGTGCACTAATAGGGTGCTGATGTGCGGAAAGTCGGCGACTAAATGACGGCATCTGCGCCTATCTTTAATTTATTGTCAAATGCCGACAGTCTGTCATTCAATTACCCACCCAAATCTTTACAATACTGCGCATTTCCCCGCCCCAGTGCTCAGAGCCGCTCCCATGTACAATCAATATTACCCATACAATCCAGTGCATCACCCGGTGGTCCAGTTCAACGGCGATATTCATTATCGGATCGAGGGCGATCGTGCGCAGCTGGGTGCCGGTTTTACCATCACAGACCCGTATGCCTTCAGTCAGCGCCCTTGCCTGCTGCAGCTTTGGGCCTGCTCTTCTCGCCATGAGGGCGGCGCGCTGCAGGGTATCAAGATCGCCGAATGCCCAATCGATACCCAGGGCAGGGCAGCCGTTGTTGCTCTTGAGACCGCACTGGCGCTGCCGCCGGCGGGCCAGGACGACTATGCCATGGTGCTGGCGCTGGTTGGTGTGGGCGGCAATGGTGATGTGCAGCTGCACGACTACGCCAACTTCGCCAACCGTCAGGCCTTCAGCCAGCCGATGATACTGGGTGAGGTTCATTGCGAGGTGGGAGGGGATCATGCGAATCTGCTGGTTGATCGCATTCTTAATCCGCGCCAGGCCAGCAACCGATCCGGCTCCCTCTGTCTGGAGCTCTGGGTACTTGATGAGTCTTACCGGGGCGGCGCATTCAGCGGCACGCGGCTGGCCTCCAGGGCACTGGGTACGCTGTGTGGCGGCTTTGAATCGCTGCACAACCGTTTTGGCTTTGCCCTGAACCAGGTACCGCTTAATGGCGGATCCCTGGTGTTGATGTTGCGCGAGTGGACTGAAGCTGGCCTTCTGACCCGCGATTACCGCGTCCTGCCGTCGCCGCCGACTGAGTCCGGAGTACCGGCTGAGCTGGCGGCTGAATGTCCCCCCGCGCCGACCCTGGCGTCTGAACGCGTTGAGGCGAAAGTTACAGATGTGCCGGTTGCTGCCGAACCTATGCGTAGTCCGCTGGTGGCGGAATCGACGGTTGATCTGGGCGCCGACACACCCGCGTGCGAACCGGTGGAGATTCCGGCCGCGGCCTTTAACGCTGCTGCCGATACTAAAACGCCTGTCCCTGCGAAGCGGGCGTCCAGTCGAGTGTCGGTGAACGGTGCCAGCGCCCGGGAGCTGGCGCTGATAAAGGGCATCTCGCCACGCCTGGCGGCCGCCATCATCAGCGACCGTCCTCACGCTAGCCTGGATGCCTTGTTGCAGGTGCGCGGCATTGGCCGGCTGACCCTGGCGCGCATTCGCCCCTCTCTGAGTCTCTGAGTCGGGACTGGTCGTTGCACTGCGCGAGTGCGGCTGGCATCTTGGGTGATTCGTGATTCGTGATTCGTGATTCGTGATTCGTGATTCGTGAGCCGTAATTTGTGATTCGTAAGTCGTGAGTCGATATCAGGCGCCTTACTGGAGGGTATCTATGCAACAGTGGGTGGAACAGATCGCGCAGCGGATGCTGACGCGCCATTGGATGCTGGCAACGGCGGAATCCTGCACCGGCGGCTGGGTGGCGCAGGAGCTGACGGCCCTGGCGGGCAGTTCGGGTTGGTTCGACGCAGGTTTTGTGACCTATTCCAATGCTGCCAAGACTCGCATGCTGGGCGTGGCGCCTGAGCTGATAGAGCAGGAGGGGGCGGTGAGCGAGGCGGTGGTGCGGGCCATGGCAGAAGGTGCGCGGCGCCAGAGCGGCGGGCAACTGGCAGTATCCATCAGCGGTATAGCCGGGCCCGGCGGTGGCAGTGAGCTGAAACCCGTGGGGACTGTCTGGTTCGGCTGGGCCTGTGAAGGCCTGCCGACTGAGGCGCAATGTCACCTGCTGGCGGGGGATCGTGCAGCGGTGCGGCGCCAGGCGGTAGAAATCGCTCTGCGCGGCCTGCTGAAGCAGCTCGAAAAGGCCTGAAGGGGCGATTGGTGTCTGCAGTATAAAAAGCACTCAAAGAGGTTGCATTCCGAAAGCGATCTGGAATAATACTGTCCAAACATACAGTATCCGGTTTGGCACCAGAGTGCTGTATCCGACTAAGCGCAAGGGGTGGAAAATGGACGCGAATAGAAAGAAAGCGCTCGACGCGGCACTGGGGCAGATTGAACGTCAGTTCGGCAAGGGTGCGGTTATGCGCATGGGCGATCAGCCCCGTGAAGCCATTCCATCGGTCTCGACCGGCTCCCTTGGGCTGGATATCGCACTGGGCATTGGCGGCCTGCCCTACGGGCGTATCGTTGAAATTTATGGGCCTGAGTCTTCGGGCAAAACCACCCTTACGTTGCAGACGATTGCCCAGGCCCAGCGCCAAGGCAAGACCTGTGCCTTCATTGATGCCGAGCACGCGCTGGATCCGATCTACGCCGAGAAACTGGGTGTCGATGTCGATAATCTGCTGATGTCTCAGCCGGATACCGGTGAACAGGCGCTGGAAATTGCCGACATGCTGGTGCGTTCCGCCGCTGTGGATATGATCGTCATTGACTCAGTGGCGGCACTCACGCCCAAGGCTGAAATCGAAGGCGAGATGGGTGATTCCCACGTCGGCCTGCAGGCGCGTCTGATGTCCCAGGCGCTGCGCAAGCTGACCGGTAACGTCAAGAACACCAACTGCATGATGATCTTCATCAACCAGATTCGCATGAAGATCGGTGTCATGTTCGGCTCGCCGGAAACCACCACCGGTGGTAATGCCCTGAAATTCTATGCGTCCGTACGTCTGGATATCCGTCGCATTGGTGCGGTGAAGCAGGGTGATGAAGTTGTCGGCAATGAAACCCGCGTCAAGGTTGTGAAGAACAAGGTGGCGCCGCCCTTCCGTCAGGCCGAGTTCCAGATTCTTTACGGTCAGGGTATCTACCGCATGGGTGAGGTGATTGACCTGGGCGTGCAGCAGGGGCTGGTGGACAAGTCCGGCGCCTGGTATGCCTATAAGGGCGACAAGATCGGCCAGGGCAAGGCCAATGCGGCCAAGTATCTCGAAGAGCACAGCGAAATCGCCACCGAGATTGAAAATGCCATTCGCGAGAAACTGCTGGCCAAGCCCGCGCCCAAGACCAAGGCGGAAGAGCCTGTCAGCGAAACAGAAGATCTGAAATTTTGATCGCAGGCACCCCTGTGTATTAAGTTGATACTTTAAAGGCTCCTTGGTGGAGCCTTTTTTGTGCTCGTTTATTAATAAGAGGAGTCTGCTGGTGGTAGATATGGACGTGAGCGGTGTCGTTGCAGTGCGTGCAGTACCGGCGCTGGAGAACTTGCAGGCGATATTTTTTGATTTTGATGATGCCCTGGCGCAGTCGCTGGATATCAAGGCTGAAACCTTCCTGTCGCTCTTCCCTGAGCGCAGCGATGCACTGCGACAGCAGATTCTGGCGTTCTTCGTGCACAACACAGGACGGTCGCGCAGTACCAAGCTGCGCCATGTCTATAGCGAAATGCTGCAGGAGCCCTTGAGCGAAGAGGCGCTGGCGGCCCTGTGTCAGCAGTTCGCCGAGCGCAGTATGGGCGCGGTGATCGATTCGCCGGAGGTGGCTGGTGCCGATGCGCTGCTGCGCTTGCTGCAGGCGCGAAGCCTGCCGCTGTTCGTGGTGTCCGGCACGCCTGAAACCGAGCTGGTACAGGTGATCAAGGCCCGCGGCATGGCGGGCTACTTTGCCGGGGTGCGGGGCACTCCGGTGGACAAGGAGATCAATATTGCCGAGCTGCTCGATACCCACCGGCTGGATGCGTCGCGCTGTCTGATGGTAGGCGACGGCCGGGTTGACTACATTGCGGCCGAACACAATCGCATGCCCTTTGTCGGTGTGGTCAAGGGCGCCAACCCCTTTGCAGAGGGTATCCCGGTGGTGGCGGATCTCACCGAGCTGCAGCAGATACTGTGGGGGAATTTGCCGCCAGGCTGATACAAAAGCCGGCGCTGAGCGTACAGATAGCAGAAGCCTCCACGGGGGCTATTTAACCAAGAGGGATCTGCCATGCCCGTTATTCTGTATGTGCTTTTTATAGTGTCGTTGTTGCCGGTCGTGCTGGCCGGTGTGACCAATGTTTGTCGCATGCGGCAGTTCGAGCGTTTTGACAATCATAATCCGCGCCAGCAGCAGGCTCGGCTGGAGGGCATGGGTGCCCGTGCCCATGCGGCCCAGGCCAATGCCTGGGAGGCGCTGATGATCTTCAGTGCCACCTGCCTGATCGCCTACGCCGGCGGCGCTGACCTGACGGCGCTGAGCCTGGTGGCGCTGATCTTTCTGGCCTGCCGCATTGCGCACGCCGTTTTCTATCTCGCCAATCTTTCAGGGCCGCGTTCGCTGGCCTTTGGCGGCGCCATCTTGTGCTCGTTGTATATTGTGTTTCAGGCCGCAGCCCCGGGTTAAGTCGTTACAGCGGCAAGGGGGCCTGGGCTTTGACTTCGCGCAAGGCAAAGTTGCTTTCGATTTCCCGTACCATGCGCAACAGCTGTATCTGGCGCACCCAGCGGTCGTAGTCGGGCAGGTCGCTGACGACAACTTCGAGCAGGTAGTCGGCCGAGCCCGATACCGTATGGGCGTTGATAACCTGGGGCATGCCCAACAGTGCCTGCTCAAAGCCCGCAACGGATTCGATACCGTGATCCTGCAGTTTGACCTGCACATAGACGGTCATGCCAAGACCTATGGCCTGGCGGTTGAGCTGGACCCTGTAGCCCTGAATGACGTCGTCGCTTTCAAGCCGGCGCAGACGCCGCAGGCAGGGAGAGGGTGACAGGGCGACCGCATCGGCGATATCGGCATTGCTGAGGCGGCCATCGCGTTGCAGGGCCTGCAGTATCTTCAGGTCGATGCTGTCCAGTTCGGCTTTTTTAGTCATGGGGCTTTTGTTAACCGTTATTGCTAAAAATAGAGTCTCTGACGCCATAATCATCCCAAATTGGCTGTTTTTGCAAGCAAGTCGGCACGATTCGTTTTGCGTCTTTGCCCGATAATAAGGCCTCAAAATATCCGGCACAGGCAGGGATCATGGAGCAATATCGCGGCGAACCGCTGGTGAATGCAAAGGGACTGGCGGCCATGGCCGTAACGCTGTTGATCTGGGTCGGCTTTCTGCTGTCGCTGCGGGCCGAGAGTCAGTCGCAGCTTACGGCGACGGATCTTGCACTGCTGCGCTTTGGTCTGCCGGCCCTGTGCTTTGTGCCTTGGCTGCTAAAGCGTGGCTCGGGTATTCGCCAGATCCGCAGGCGCCATGGCCTGATGCTGTTGCTGGGCGGCCTGCCATTCTTTTATCTGATGTCCTGGGGCAGCGCTCTTGCGCCGGCGGCCCATGCCGGCGCTCTGGTGCCGGGTACAGCTCCCCTGTTTGTCACGGCTCTGGCGGTGCTGTTGTTTGGTGAACCCCTGCCGCGGCGTCGCCTGCTGGGGCTTAGTGTCATTCTTGCCGGAGTGCTGCTGTTGCTGGGCACCAGTCTGTTCGAAATGGATACCGGTTACTGGCGTGGTCATCTGGCGTTTCTCGGTGCCAGCCTGTTGTGGGCGTTCTATACCCTGGGTCTGCGGGTGCTGGGTGTTGGCGCCCTGCAGGCCACGGCGCTGCTGTGTTGTGTGTCCTCCCTGGGGCTGCTTGTATTGATGGGGTTTGGGCTGGTGGAATCGAAACTGCTATCGGTTGGCTGGGCTGAACTCTGGCCCTATCTGCTGACCCAGGGGTTGGGTGCCGGCATCGTTGGCGGCTTTAGTTATGGCGTCGCAATTCGCGAACTTGGAGCTGAGAAGACCGCAGCGCTGGGCTCTTTCACGCCGGCATTGGCAGCACTGGCGGCTATCCCGCTACTAGGAGAGACGCTGGCGCCGTCGACCCTGACAGGCGTGACCGTGATTATGGCCGGCGTGCTGCTGGCCAGCGGCGTGCTGGCGCGCCGCCCTGTTGCCTTGATACAGGCTCTGTAACCTTCATCTGCGCAGTGCCTGTTGTTCGGGCACTTGCCGCTTGCTTTTCACTTTCCCCTTTTGCCTTTCTGCTTTCATCTAGCTCCTTGCCCATTTGCGACCTGTCTGTCTGCCGCGAAAGTCTGCTTATGTGCGACAGCGACCCAGGTCGGTGTCGTAAATGAATATCATCAGGACGCCGGTGAACACTTTCCCTTGGGAGTTGAGGGCTACTATCGGTTCCATGACGCGTTGTTCTGTGGGGGAGCTGCCTGTCCTGATCTCAACTTTCACCGCTGTGGCGGTGGATCTGTTGACCTGAATCCCGGTGCGCGCTGCGCGCCACTAAAACCTTGTACTCAATTCCCGGCTGAATGTCCTGGCGAGGAGATTTTTAGATGTTTAATAATAATGACCTGATTCAGAATTTCGATGCAGACCTGTGGGCGGCCATGACCGCTGAGGTACAGCGTCAGGAAGATCATATCGAACTGATCGCCTCTGAAAACTACACCAGCCCGCTGGTGATGCAGGCGCAGGGCTCGCAGCTGACCAACAAATATGCCGAAGGCTACCCGGGCAAGCGCTACTACGGTGGCTGCGAATACGTCGATGTGGTTGAGCAGCTGGCCATCGACCGTGCCAAGGAGCTTTTCGGTGCTGATTACGCCAACGTGCAGCCGCACTCCGGTTCCCAGGCCAACGCCTCTGTTTACATGGCGCTGTGCGCACCGGGCGATACCGTGCTGGGCATGAGCTTGGCCCACGGTGGTCACCTGACCCACGGCTCCCACGTCAACTTCTCCGGCAAGATCTACAACGCCGTGCAGTACGGTCTGACTGAAAACGGCGAGATTGATTACGATCAGGTTGCAAGCCTGGCCCGTGAGCACAAGCCAAAAATGATCGTGGCGGGCTTCTCTGCCTACTCCCAGGTTGTTGATTGGGCGCGTTTCCGTGAAATCGCCGACGAAGTGGGCGCTTTCCTGTTCGTCGACATGGCCCACGTCGCCGGCCTGATCGCTGCGGATCAATACCCCAACCCGGTACCTTTCGCCGATGTGGTTACCACAACGACTCACAAGACGCTGCGCGGCCCCCGTGGCGGCCTGATTCTGGCCAAGGCCAATGCGGATATCGAGAAAAAGCTGAACTCCGCCGTATTCCCGGGTGGCCAGGGCGGCCCGCTGATGCACGTGATTGCTGCCAAGGCCGTGGCGTTCAAGGAAGCGCTGCAGCCTGAATTCAAGCAATACCAGACTCAGGTGGTCAAGAACGCCAAGGTCCTGGCCCAGGTGTTTATCGATCGCGGCTACGATGTCGTTTCCGGCGGTACCGAGAACCACCTGTTCCTGCTCAGCCTGATCAAGCAGGGCCTGACCGGCAAGGACGCAGACGCAGCTCTGGGGCGTGCCTCCATCACCGTCAACAAGAATGCCGTGCCTAACGATCCGCAGTCACCCTTCGTGACCTCGGGTCTGCGTCTGGGCTCGCCGGTGATCACCACCCGCGGCTTCAAGGAAGCGCAGTGTGAAGCTCTGGCTGGCTGGATTGCCGACATTCTGGATGCCATGCAGGCCGGCGACGCCCAAGCCGCTATCGCTGCAGTAAAAGACAAGGTCCAGGCTCTGTGTGCGGACTTTCCGGCGTACCGCTAAGCTTGATTCGCTGCGGGCACCTGCGGGTGCCCGGCTTTAGCATCACACATGCATGAATTATCCCGGTCTGACCGGGAGTCTAGGGGGAGCTGGCACTATGCAGCATTATTCCGGTTTCGGGCTGTTGAAACATGCCCTGAATTTCCACGAAAACTGGCAGCGCGTATGGCGCAATCCGACGCCGAAGAAAAAGTACGATGTCATCATCGTCGGCGGCGGCGGACATGGTCTGGCAACAGCCTATTACCTGGCCAAGGAACACGGCATCACCAATGTCGCAGTGATCGAGAAGGGTTACCTGGGCGGCGGCAACACGGCCCGTAACACCACTATCGTACGTTCCAACTACCTGTGGGACGAAGCGGCGCACCTGTACGAGCACGCGATGAAACTGTGGGAAGGTCTGTCGCAGGATCTGAACTACAACGTCATGTTCTCCCAGCGCGGCGTGCTTAACCTGGGCCATACACTGCAGGACATGCGTGATATCGAGCGCCGTGTAAATGCCAACCGCCTGAACGGCATCGACGGTGAAGTACTGGACGCCAAGTCCGTGCAGGAAATCGTGCCGATCATGGATTGCTCCGCCAATACCCGCTATCCGGTTATGGGCGCCTCCTGGCAGCCGCGTGCCGGTGTCGCCCGTCATGATGCTGTGGCCTGGGGCTTTGCCCGTGCCGCCGACGCGCTTGGTGTCGACCTGATTCAGCAGACCGAAGTGATCGACATGGTCATCGAAGACGGTGCCATCACTGGCGTAAACACCAACCGTCACGGCGTGATCAGCGCTGATCGCGTAGGCTGCGTGGTGGCCGGTAACTCCAGCGTGCTGGCCGGCATGGCCGGTTTCAGCCTGCCGCTGGAAAGTCACCCGCTGCAGGCCCTGGTATCCGAGCCGATCAAGCCGATCCTCGATACCGTGGTCATGTCCAACCACGTACACGGTTATATCAGCCAGTCCGACAAGGGTGACCTGGTTATAGGCGCCGGTATCGATGGCTACAACGGCTACGGCCAGCGTGGCTCCTACCCCACCATCGAGCATACGGTGGCGGCGATTATCGAGCTGTTCCCGATGTTCAGCCGCGTGCGCATGAACCGCCAGTGGGGCGGCATCGTGGATACCTGCCCGGATGCATGTCCGATCATTTCCGATACGCCGGTTGAGAACCTGTTCTTCAACTGCGGTTGGGGTACCGGCGGCTTCAAGGCGACGCCGGGTTCCGGCAATGTGTTTGCGGCGACCCTGGCCAAGGGTGAAGCCCATCCGCTGGCCAAGCCGTTCTCCATGTTCCGTTTCCACAACGGCTCGCTGATCGACGAACACGGCGCTGCCGGCGTCGCACACTAACGGGAGTTATAACGATGTTCTATATCTACTGCCCGCATTGTGGCGAACACCGCGAAGAAGAAGAGTTTCATGCCAAGGGTCAGGCTCACCTGGCCCGGCCGCTGGATCCGGACAACTGCACTGACCACGAATGGGGCGAGTATCTCTACATGCGCAAGAACCCCCGTGGTCTGCATCATGAACTCTGGATACACGCTACCGGCTGTCGCAAGTTCTTCAATATGACGCGCGACACCGTGAGTTACGAAATCAAAGAAGTCTACAAAATCGGGGAGCGGCCGACCGTGGTCGCCGCCAGCTAAGGAGCGGACATAATGAGCCAGAAAAATCGTCTCGCCTCCGGTGGACGCGTTGACCGTGCCAAGGCGCTGAATTTTAGCTACAACGGTCGTCAATACCCCGGTTTTGAAGGTGATACCGTCGCCTCGGCCCTGCTGGCCAATGGCGTTGATATCGTCGGACGCAGCTTCAAGTACAGCCGCCCGCGCGGCATCATTGCCGCCGGTGCCGAAGAGCCCAACGCGGTCCTGCAGGTTGGTGCAACTGAAGCCACCCAGGTGCCCAACGTGCGCGCCACTCAGCAGAACCTGTTCAACGGCCTGGTGTGCAGTGCCACCAATGGCTGGCCCAATGCCGACCTCGACCTGATGGGCTATGTCGGCAAGGTTGGCGGGCGCATGATGCCGCCGGGTTTCTACTACAAGACCTTCATGTACCCACAGTCAATGTGGGAAACCTACGAGAAGTTTATCCGCAAGGCCGCGGGCCTTGGACGTTCGTCCACCGAACGTGATCCGGATATGTACGACAAGGTTAACCATCACTGCGATCTGTTGATCGTGGGCGCAGGTCCTGCCGGTCTTGCGGCGGCGCTGGTTGCAGCCCGCAGCGGTGCCCGCGTGATGCTGGCGGATGAGCAGAGCGAATTCGGTGGCTGCCTGCTGGATACCCGTGAAACTCTCAATGGCCGTCCGGCTGCTGAGTGGGTTGCCACTGTGGTTGCAGAGCTGAAACAGTACCCCGAGGTACTGTTGCTGCCCCGTTCCACCGTGAACGGTTACCACGACCACAACTTCCTCACCATCCACGAGCGTTGCACCGATCATCTGGGCGACCAGGCACCGGCAGGTCAGGTGCGTCAGCGCATGCACCGTGTACGTGCCAACCAGGTTGTGCTGGCCACCGGCGCCCACGAGCGTCCGCTGGTATTTGGCAACAACGACGTGCCGGGCTGCATGCAGGCTGCGGGCGTATCGACCTATATCAATCGCTATGCGGTCGTGCCGGGTAAAGAGCTGGTGTTGATGACCACCAACGACCATGCCTATCAGACGGCGCTGGACTGGCACGACGCCGGCCGCAAGGTGGTGGCCATTGTCGATACGCGTCAGAACCCCAAGGGCGATCGCATTGACGCGGCCAAGTCCCGTGGCCTTAAGATCATTGCCGGTTCCGGCGTGATTGAAGTGCAGGGCAGCAAGCGTGTGACTGGCGTATCCATAGCACCGCTGAATGCCACCGGCGATGCGCTGGCAGGATCGGTTGAACGCCTGAGCTGCGATACCGTTGCCAGCTCTGGCGGCTGGAGCCCCGTTATTCATCTGTCCTGCCATACCGGCAGCCGCCCCGAATGGCGCGATGATGTGATTGGCTTTGTGCCTGGTAAAACCGTGCAGAAGCAGCACTGTGCCGGTGGTATCAATGGTACTTACAGCCTCAAGGCGGTGCTGGAAGAGGGCGCCCGTGCCGGCGCTGCTGCCTGTGAAGCCGCAGGCTTTGGTGATGCCGCCAAGGCCGCTCTCAAGGAGATGCCGCTGCCGCTGGCCGAGGAAGTGCGCGAAGGCAAAGCCATGGCGCTCTACCACATACCGCACACCAAGCCGACGTCGCGGGCACCGAAACAGTTCGTTGATTACCAGAACGACGTTACCGCGGCTGGTATCGAGCTGGCGACGCGCGAGGGCTTTGAGTCCATCGAGCACGTCAAGCGTTACACCGCCATGGGCTTTGGTACCGATCAGGGCAAACTGGGTAACATCAACGGCATGGCGGTTGCTGCCAAGTCGCTGAACCAGACGATCCCCCAGACCGGCACCACCATTTTCCGTCCCAACTACACGCCTGTGACCTTTGGTGCCGTGGCCGGTCGTGACTGCGGTGCGCTGTTCGACGTCAACCGCTTCAGTGCCATGCACAAGTGGCATCTATCCAACGGCGCGCTGTTCGAGGACGTGGGCCAGTGGAAGCGTCCCTGGTATTTCCCCCAGGGCGGCGAAACCATGCAGCAGGCACTGGATCGCGAGTGCAAGGCAACCCGCGAAAGCGTGGGTATCCTCGATGCCTCTACGCTGGGCAAGATCGATATTCAGGGCAAGGATGCGCGTGAGTTCCTGGCCCGTGTCTACACCAACGCCTGGGCAAAGCTGCCGGTCGGCAAGTGCCGCTATGGCCTGATGTGTGGTGAAGACGGCATGGTATTCGACGATGGAGTAACCTCTTGCCTGGCCGACAATCACTTCCTGATGACCACCACAACCGGCGGCGCACCGCGGGTACTGGAATGGCTGGAACTCTATCATCAGACCGAGTGGCCGGAGCTGGAAGTCTACTTCAGCAGCGTAACCGATCACTGGGCCACCATGACGATTTCCGGCCCTAACGCCCGCAAACTGCTGAGCGAGCTGACCGATATCGATCTGGACCGTGATACCTTCAAGTTCATGGACTGGCGCCAGGGTGATGTGGCCGGCGTGCCGGCGCGGGTATTCCGCATTTCCTTCACCGGTGAGCTGTCCTATGAAATCAACGTTCAGGCCAACTACGGTCTGCACGTATGGGAAAAACTGTTCGAGCACGGTGCCAAGTTCAACCTGACGCCTTATGGTACTGAAACCATGCACGTGCTGCGTGCTGAGAAGGGCTTCATTATTGCAGGTCAGGATACCGATGGTTCCGTGACCCCGATCGATCTGGGCATGAGCTGGTGTGTGTCCAACGCCAAGCCGTTCAGCTACATCGGCAAGCGCGGCATGGCCCGTGAAGACTGTGTCCGCACCGATCGCAAGCATTTGGTAGGCCTCAAAACCCGCGAGCCGAAGACCGTGATTCCGGAAGGCGCCCAGGCGGTCAATGACCCCAAACAGCCGATCCCCATGACCATGCTGGGTCATGTGACCTCGAGCTACTACAGCGCCAACCTGGGTCATTCCGTGGCCATGGGCTTTGTCCGCAACGGCCACAACCGTATGGGCGAAACCGTGTTCTACCCGCTGGCCGATGGCCGTGTGATCGAAGCCGAAATCTGCAACCCGGTGTTCCTGGATCCCAAGGGGGAGCGTCAAAATGTCTGACATCATTGCACCAACCAAGCCGGCCGCAGTTGAAGCGGCCCCCGTCGCAGCTGTTGCCCTGATGGATCAGCTGGCCGACGCCAGTATCCGTGCCGAGTCGCCGCTCTATCACGCGGACCTCGCCACAGTGGCAAAACAGGGGCCCAAAACCGGTGGCGTTACGCTGCAGGAACACAAGCTGTTGGGTCACCTGGTGATCCGCGGTAGCCAGGACAATGCCGGCTTCCTGGCCGGCGCCAGGGCCGTGCTGGGGTTTGATCTGCCGACGCAGCCGCTGACGGCGGCCGAAGACGGCGCCCTGTCGGTGCGCTGGATCGCACCGGACGAGTGGCTGGTGATCCTGCCGGGCAGGGAGGCTTTCGCGCTGGAAAACCGCCTGCGCGAAGCCATGAGCGGCCATGTCGCCATCGTCAATGTCAGCGGTGGTCAGACCGTACTGGAACTGTCCGGCCCTGATGCCCGCGCGGTACTGAAAAAGTCCACGCCCTACGACGTGCATGACCGCAACTTCCCGGTCGGCAAGGTCGTGACCACCGTTTTTGCCAAGAGCCAGGCGGTGATCCGTCGCACCGGCGAGCAAAGCTGGGAACTGGTGATTCGACGCAGCTTCGCCGATTACCTGTGGCTCTGGCTGCAGGATGCCTGTGCCGAGTTTGGCTTGGTCGTGAAAGACTGAGTGGCAAGGGGAAAGGTTCAAGGAGCAAGGGAAAAGGCGCAAGCCTGATACCCGAGGAAACCGCAGGCCGGACGCATTGCTTGTTCGGGCTGCGGCTAACGAGGACTTGATATGACAGCAAAACTGAAACCGTGGATCTTCACGGCACACTGTCCGAGCCGCCTGGGCACCGTTGATGTGGTGACCCGGTTCATGGCCGAAACCCGCAACTATGTGCTGGAAATGCAGTCCTTTGACGATCACGAACTGGATCGTTTCTGTATCCGGGTGGAGTTCCGCCCCGAGGATGACAATTTCAGCGAAGAGGCCTTTAATGGCGCCTTTGCTGAGCGGGCTGCGGGCTTTGATATGGAGTGGCAGCTGCGCACGCCGGAGCACAAGCCCCGGGTGGCGATTCTGGTATCCAAATACGATCATTGCCTCAATGATTTGCTGTACCGCTTTCGTACCGGTCAGCTGAATATCGAAATCCCGGTGATTATCTCCAATCACCCGGATCTGGAACCCCTGGCGCAGTGGCATGGCATTCCGTACCACCACCTGCCCATTACGCCGGATACCAAGGCCGAGCAGGAAGCTCAGGTATGGGAGCTGATTCAGCAATACGATACAGAACTGGTGGTACTGGCGCGCTACATGCAGGTGCTGTCACCGGATCTGTGCCGCAAACTGGATGGCTGGGCCATCAATATTCACCACTCGTTGTTGCCGGGCTTCAAGGGCGCCAAGCCCTATCATCAGGCCTGGGCCAAGGGCGTCAAGCTGGTGGGTGCCACGGCACATTATGTCAACAACGATCTGGATGAAGGGCCTATCATCACCCAGGGCATTCAGCCGGTGGATCATGCCCAGTATCCGGAAGATCTGGTGGAAAAGGGTCAGGACATTGAGCGTGTAACCCTGTCCAGAGCCATCCGCTATCACATCGAAAAACGTGTCTTTGTGCTGGGTCAGCGCACCGTAGTCTTTTCCGACTAAGGGCGCTCCCGACATCTGATACAACCCTCACCCCGGGCCTGGCAACCGCTCTTAGAGCTCCCCCAAAACGCCAGGTTCGGGGCCCTCCTGCCGCCTTTTTCATGACTCCTTGGTCCCGCGCGCCCCCTGCGGCTATTACCGGCTGTGTTCCGTCTGCCAGCTTCTGGCCTGCTCCTGTGCCTGGGCGATTTCGTTAATACTCAGCTTGTCGGTCAGTATTTCCAGCGCCGGATGATGGGCTCCGCTGGCTCTGGCGATGCTCAGCCACTTGTAGGCGCGCTGAAAATCCTGGCTTACGCCACGTCCCTCCAGGTACATCAGCCCCAGGTTCGTCTGGGCACTGGCGAATCCCTGCTCGGCGGCGAGCTGATACCACTTGAAGGCACTGCGCTCGTTTTTGGCCAAGCCCAGGCCCTGTTCGTACATCAGTCCCAGATTGAACTGCGCATTGACGTGCCCAAGCTGTGCTGCGCGGCTGTACCACTGCGCTGCCGCCGGCAGGTTTTGGGCGATGCCGCGGCCGGCGTAATACTTGCCTGCCAGGTGATACTGGGCGTACATATGTCCCTGCTCCGCCGCCTTGAGATACCAGAGTGTCGCGGTGTCGTGATTCTGCCCCACGCCTTCGCCGCGTTCGTACATGCCACCGAGGATAAACTGTGCCCGGCTGTTGCCTTTCTCGGCCACGGGTGTAAACCAGCGGGCGGCGGTTACCGGATCCTCAGCTACGCCCAGTCCCTCGGAATAGATAAGCCCAAGATTGTACTGGGCAGCAGAGTCGCCCCGTTCGGCCAGGGGGGTAAAGTGCGCCAGTGCCTGGGCGTAGTCACCGTTTTCGTAAGCGTTGAAGCCAGTCATGAAGTCGGCGCCGGGCTCGGCGGCAAAGGTGGGGGGAGTCAGCAGTAGCAGTAGAGTGCCAAGGCTGGCAGCTATGGTCACTGAGGCGGCCCTGGTGCGTCGAGCAGGCTTGCCGGGGGCTGTGGATGTTGCTGGCCGGTTGAACATGGCGGGAGTCCCTTTTTGACAGCGAGGTGCAGCATTCATTGGAGTGAATGTTATAAAAATAGCAAATCAGAGCAAGGCTGAAAAAATCTGGCGCCGCGCTGCGCAAAATAACAGTGCTAGTCAGCGGCGGCAGGGCTGTGATTGACGGTTTCCTTGCAAGGCTAGCATCAGTCGGAATCAGCGTCCGCCTCAAACTGCGCAAAGGCCTCGGCACCGGTGAGGTCTCGGGTTCTATTGGCGAAGGCGTAGAAGGCCGGCTTTTCGTCGATGAATACCTGGTGACCCAGCACCAGGTTCGGGTTGTCTTCCAACAGGCCGACGGGTACGAAATACTGCCGGCTTTCAATCAGACGATAGAACAGGTGGCTGCCGCAGGCGGTGCAAAAACCGCGCTCCGCCCAGTCGGATGAGCGAAATACACCGATATAGTCGCTACCCGCAAGGGTGACGTCGGTACCGCAGCCGCTGACCAGCAGCGGGCCACCGGTCCAGCGGCGGCATTGCCTGCAGTGGCAGGCGCCGACATCCAATTGCATCTTGCGTACGCTGATCGAGGTCTTGCCACAGAGGCAGTGGCCCTGGGCGGGCTGAGTATCCGGCATGGTCAGGCTCCGGCAGGTTGGAGTGAGAGTCCGACTTACTATAGCAGCCTGTGGATAAGCTGGAATTTACAGCGGCCTCAGCGGCCGCGGTTCTGCCGTGCCTGGCTGGGTGACTGGCCGAAATAGTCGCGATAGCAGTGGCTGAAGTGGGTGGTGCTGACGAAACCACAGGCGACCGTAATAGCGGCGATGGTTTCGTTGGTCTGCAGCAGCAGACGCCGGGCGCGGGTGATACGCAGCTCCAGGTAGTACTTGGAGGGAGTACTGTCGATATAGCGGTGGAACAGGCGCTCGATCTGGCGGCGCGACAGGTTGACCAGGCCTGCCAGTTCCTCCATGCCCAGGGGTTCCTCGATATTGGCTTCCATCAGCTGCAACACCGCCTGCAGCGGTTCCGGCAGAGCCGGATCTATGGCCGTACAGGGCATGGGGCGTTCGGGGATTTCGCCGATCTTGTCGCAGCTGAGGATCTCTTCGATACCGCGTACCACTTCATTGCCATAGTGCTGGCCGATGACCGCCAGCATCATGCTCAGGGCACTGCTGGCCCCGGCGCAGGAGACGCGCTCGCGGTCGATGACATAGGGATTGGCCGACAGCGTGACCCGCGGGCAGGTTTCCTGCAGGCCATCGCGGCTTTCGGGATGTACCGTGCACTCATAGCCATCCATCAGGCCGGCCTGGGCCAGCAGGTAGCTGCCATTCCAGAGACCGCCCAGGATCAGGCCATGCTGGGCGGCGTCCCGCAGCCGATCCTGCAGTGCACGGTCTGGCTGCAGATTGCAGCGCAGGCCGCCGCAGACGAACAGCATGTCCAGTTCGCTCGAGCTCTGGCTTTGCAGGGCGCCGTCCACCGAAATTTCGATTCCAAGATCGCTGCGGATAGCGCTGCCATCCAGGCTCAGGGTGCGAAAACTGTACAGCGGCGTGCTGCTCAGCAGGTTGGCGGTGACGATGGCATCCACCGCGGCGGTAAAGGCCATCATGGAAAAGTGCTCACGCAGCACGAAGCCAATTCGAATGGCAGGCGCCGAGCTGGTCTCGCTTTCCTTGAGGTACGCCTGGTTGCTGCGTTTGAAGCGGCTGTCGAAGGTGCGCTGGCGGTGCTGGTTTGTCATAGGCTGGGTCGCTAACAGGTCGTCAAGAAACCGGGCAACCAGTATAGCAAAGCCTGTGCGCGGGCAGGCAGCGCTATTCGCAGGCGGAGGTGGGGTTTTGCGGCCCGCCGCGGGGCGGGTCGCAGGCGGTGATTAAGGCCGGGTTATTCCAGGCCGTTGAGCGCCTTCCAGTTGCCGGGGTAGACGGCGTAGAAGATGGTGGCCTGCTCGCCTTCGTACTTCAGCTCGGTGCCCTCGGGTATCCAGATGATGTCACCGGCCTGACCTTCCAGCACGCCATCTTTGGTGACGAGGCGAAAGACGCCATCGACCACATAGACGACTTCGTCGTAGAGCACCGTCCAGGCGATGGAGCAGGCATCGAACTTCGCCACGCCCGCACCCAGGGAGGCACTCATGTCGGTGCTGACGGCACGGGCGACGGCGGCGGCACCCGGCGGGCCTCCGCGATGCTGAAAGTTGAGGCTGGAGGCATGAATCAGTTTGGCGGACATGTTTTAAAACCTGTTAAGCGTGTGCAAAGAGCGAGATTGAGGCGCCCGGTGGAAGTGCCGGACGCGGGCATGTTGTTAGCACAGTGGGCGGGTTACAGCTCCGAACGGCTGGCGAAGCGCGCCATGGCCATGCGCAGCGGTACGCCTATGTGCAGCAGCGGTTTGGGCGGCAGGCGCGAGGGATTGCCCGAGACTTCCAGCATGTTGCTCAGCAGGTCGGTCTTCTTGCCCGAGGCCATGTCGGCCAGCATCATGCCGGAGATGGTACCGCGGGCAGCGCCGACGCTCTGGTCGCAGGCGGAGGCGAAGATGCCCTTTTCGAGCTCGCCAAAGTAGGTTTCGAAGTTGCCCGACAGGCTGCTGGCGCCGCCCCAGGTGTAGTCGAACTGCACATTTTTCAGCGCCGGGTAGCGCGCCTCGAAGCCTTCGCGGTGACGCTGGCGAATGCCGGGCAGCAGCTCCTGCGGCGTGTTGTAGTCGTGGGCATAACGGTAGGAGTTGCGGATGATGATCCGGCGATCCTGGGTCATGCGCAGGGTAGTGCCGGCGTGATCGGCGGGGGTCAGGCCCCAGTCGAGCTGGCCGCCATAGAGCTTCATTTCCGCATCGGTCAGCGGGCGCGTCATGCTGGCAAAGGTCATGACCGGCAGGATGCGATCACGCAGGAAGCCGAGTTCTGCGGTAAAGATGTTGGTGCCCAGAATCAGCTGGCGGCACTCAATGCGGGCCTTGCCGGTATTGAGGACAAAGCCGTTGGCGGTGCGGGTGATCTCCAGCACTGGTGTATGTTCTGCGATGCGCACGTTGGCCGGCATGTTGTCGGCCAGGCCACGCATCAGCGCCGCGGGCTGCATCAGGGTGCCGCCGGGCGTAAAGATGCAGGCACTGTAATAGTCAGTACCGAATATATCCTGCATTTTCTGCGGGCTGAGGCGCTCGTAGGTCTCGCCGAAGTTTTTCAGCAGCTGTTCGTAATGGTCGAGAAACTTCTCGCCCCGCGCGCCCACGGCGCCCTGATACTTGCCGGCTTTGGACCACTGGCAGTCAATGTTGTAGCTGTTGATCTGGGTTTCCAGATAATCGATGGCGGTGCGGTTCAAATGCACCATCTTGCGCTTGAGTTCCTTGTCACCGAGCTCCAGATCGCGCTTGTGCGGCTGGTCTATCACAAAGCCTGAGTTGCGCCCGGACGCGCCCTGGCCGACTTTCAGCGCCTCGATCAGCACAAAGCTGTCGTCGGGGCGGTTTTCCGCCAGTCGGCGCACGGCGGCGCAGCCGACAAAGCCCCCGCCAATGACGGCGGCATCGACACGAATATCCTGCGTCAGCTGCGGGAAGTCAGTGACAGTCCCAAGCATTTCATACCAGCCACAATTGCCGTCATATTGGGGAAGAATCATGTTCTGTGTCCGTTGTGCATGTGCATTGTCGTGTGGGTCGCCAGAGCGGCCCGGTGTCTTGATCTGAGGCGATTATTTCGGATTTTTATTAGCGTAACTACATAAAAGGCTCCTTAGTACCAACTATAATGCGTTTCATAAGTTAAACTAATAGTTAGGTGCCGCATGTCCGAACCCCGGCTGCTCGATACCCATATGCTCCATACCTTTGTAGTGATTGCGGAATCGCCTTCGCTGACGGATGCCGCACGTCGCCTCGGAGTGACTCAGTCGGCGGTCTCCCAGTGTCTGAAACAGCTTGAAGATCAATTAGGTACCGCGCTGGTGGTACGTCGCAGCCGGCCACTGCACCTGACCGCCGCCGGCAATGCGCTGAAACAGAATGCCGAGGGCATTCTGGGTGAACTGCGTCGCCTCAGCGCGCGGGTACGGGGTGCGGCAGACCAGGGGCTGGTGCATTGCCGTCTTGGCTTGATTACGTCCTGCTCCGAAGTGTTCGGCAGCAAGCTGATCGCTCGCTTGAGTCCCTTTATTGAACAGCTGACGCTGCGCAGTGGTCTGACGCCGCCACTGATGCAGGCCTTCCTCGACCGCGAGATTGATATTCTGGTGTCCAATGATCCCCTGACCGGTGTCGATGGCCTGGAGCGCTTTGAGCTGTTCCGCGACCCCATGCTGCTGGCCGTGTCGGCGCGGGATCTCGGTGGGTTGCCAGCGCCTGTGTCGGTTGAATCCCTGGCCAGAGCCCTGCCGATGATCAAATACGGCCGCCATACCCATATAGGTGCCTACAGCGAAGTGGTGCTAAGGCGCATGGGCATGCAGGCCAATGTGCGCTACGAAACCGATGATACCCACACGCTGATGAACTTCGTCCACGATGGTCACGGCTGGGCTATTCTCAGCGCCCTTTGCCTGGCCCAGGTGCTCTATCTGACTGAGGATGTACGGGTGATGGAGCTGGATCGCAGCCGCCATGCCCGCACCCTCTACCTGTTGGCGCGTGAGGGTGAGATGGGGTCTATACCGCAGCAGGTCGCCAGTGCTATCCGCGGGATTTTGCAGGGCCCGGTATTTGAGGGGCTGGTGCAGCGCGCACCCTGGCTGACAGTTGATGTGTTTGGCGCTGCGGGGGAGGTCTGAGGCCTTTTGTCGGCGCGGTTGCCTGGGCTGAACCCCGTTCTGGCATCAAGGCCGGGCCTGGTGGCAAGGGTTTGCGCCGCATTGCCGTGGTTCTTCAGGCTGGGTTAATTGCCGTGGGCGCCCAATGCCAGGCCCGACTGTTACCCCTGTGGAAGCCGACGCTGCCTATGACGATTGCGGCCATTATCAAGGAATTCGTACTCTTTGGCGTCAAGCAGGCCTACGCCTGCATGTTTGGCGGCTTTCTGCTGCTGTTCTGGCGCACCCAGGTCTACTATCGTGTACACCGGGACTACCGCGCCATGCCGCTGTTGCTGGGCTGGTTTCTGGTGGCGCTCTTTATCTGGCTGGCGGAAAACATCGCCACCTATGTGAATATATGGATTTACCCGAATCAGATGCAGGACTGGAGTCCGGTGTCGCTGGCCAAGCTTTCGTCCTGGTATCTGTTAATGCTGCTCAGCTTTGTACTGGTAACGACCATTAACCGGGTGGAGCTGCCCCAGTGCCGCGCTGAGGCTCCCGGCACGTGACTGGCAGCGGCACATGCCTGACCTATACTGTGCGCAGCTTCTGAAGCTGTTCTTTACCGATAATCAGCGTACCTGGTCAGCATTATTGCTTATGACTGCAGTCCCGTTTTTCGGATGAATAAAAAAATAGTGTTGCAGTTTGGATACTGTTTTTTAGTTCGAACCGCGGGTGTGATATTCGCCGCTGTCCCTGCGCCATGATTAACGCTAAGGCTTCGAACCAGGCCGCGTCGTACAAAGTATCGGCGGGGGAGGGCATCATGTGCAAAGGGAGTTTCCCATGGCAGATAAGGGCATAGTCTATCGTTCGGGTTACAAGTATCAGCTGGCTGAAAATTACGAACTCAAGATTCCCATCAAGCCCGAGGCGGATATAGACTCGATGTTTATCTCCCTCGACCGCCAGGGCAACCTGCAGGTAAAAGCCGGTTATGCCTGGGATGGCACCTCGGGTCCGGTGATCGACACACCCTTCAACCTGCGCGCCTCACTGGTGCACGACGCGCTCTACCAGCTGATGCGGGAAAAGAGCCTCAGTGCCAGGGAGCATAAGGAAAAGGCCGACAAACTGTTCAAAAAACTGGCCAAGGAAGATGGAGTGCCGGCGCCCGTGGCCCAGATCTACTACGAGGCACTGAAGAAACTTGGAAAGCCGGCGACGAAACCTGAAAGCACCAAAGATCTGAAGCACGCGCCCAGGTAGTCTGACATTGAATCTCCGGACAAAAGCCCCATCAGAGTAACGCTGGCGGGGTTTTTGTGGTTGCTGTCGGCGGCGGGTTTCGCGTGCTGACGTTCGCCATCTTTCGCATTTCTGCGTTGTTCAGATAGCGCACTTGCCAGTAGAATCGCTGTTTTTGTGATCATTACGGAGCATTAGCCGCATGGGCAGAGCCTATCAGAACCGCAAAGAGTCGATGGCCAAGACGTCTGACATGAAGGCCAAGGTTTATAGCCGCTATGGTCGTGAGATCTATGTCTCCGCCAAGTCGGGAGGGACTGACCCTGCCGGCAATCTGACCCTGCGCAGCCTGATTGAGCGCGCCAAGAAAGACCAGGTGCCGAGTCATGTTATCGACAAGGCGCTCGAAAAGGCGAAAGGCGGTGGGGGTGAGGATTACGCGGCGGCGCGCTATGAAGGCTATGGCCCCGGTGGCAGCATGGCCATTATCGACTGCCTCACCGATAACCCCAACCGTACCTTCGGTGATGTGCGCCAGGCCTTTACCAAGACCAAAAGCAAGATCGGCACGCCGGGCAGTGTCAGCCATATGTTCGATCACGCGGCCATTTTCGTATTCGCCTACGATGATGAAGAGGCGGTGCTCGAAGCCCTGATGGAGGCCGACGTCGATGTGACGGACATTGAGAATGAAGACGGCAAAATTACGGTATTCGCCCCCAACACCGATTACTTCAAGGCCAAGATGGCCCTGCTGGATCGCTGTGGCGAACTGGATTTCGATGTGGATGAAATCCAGTTTATCCCCCACGCCTTTACCACAGTCAGCGGGGACGATGTCGCCCTGTTTGAGAGATTTTTGACCATGCTGAACGATCTGGATGACGTGCAGCAGGTGTACCACAATGTCGAACTTTCATAGGGCCGCCAGGCTGTTTAAAGGCGGCTGAACGGACCAGACCAAAAAAGACCCCGCAAGGCGTGAACGGTCGGGGCTTTTCAGTTAAACCCGTGTGCCGGCGTTGAACCCTGCGCGAGCGCCCGGGACCTGGCTTGGGGTCCTGCTCAGAGTCTTGGTCGGGGTCGGCTGCCGGTGCGTCTATACTGAGCGTGCCTTCCCTGCCGGGAGCGCTTCTGATAAGGATGCCACGGATGAAAATGCCCCGCCTTTTGACCGATAACGCTGTTTGCGTCCGCAAGGTCTTGATTCACCACCATGAATAGCGCCGGCTGGTTTGTACTTGTAGGCGCGCTTATGCTCGCCATGGGGCTGACCGCGCCGCTGATGAAGCGTTTTGCGGTGACCTCGGCGATGCTGTATCTGGCCGTGGGTCTGCTGGTGGGTCCAACCGGCTTTGGACTTTTTCATTTCAACCCGCTGGAACAATCGGCCCTGCTGGAAGTGCTCACCGAAGTGGTGGTGCTGATTTCGCTGTTTTCCGCCGGTGTAAAAATGCCGGTGCCGGTCAGCTTGGCGCGTTGGCGCGCGCCGGTGCTGCTGGCCTTTGTCTCCATGACGGTGACCGTGGTGCTGGTGGCCGGGTTTGGCCATTACGTTTTAGGGCTATCACTGGGAGCGGCCGTGCTGCTGGGGGCCATACTGGCACCGACCGACCCTGTGCTGGCAACCGAAGTGCAGATTCGTCATGCCGAGGATCGGGACCGGCTGCGCTTTACCCTGACCTGTGAGGCGGGGATGAATGATGGCAGCGCCTTCCCGTTCGTCATGCTGGGTCTGGGGCTGCTCGGGCTGCACGATCTGGGGACCTTCGGGCAGCGCTGGTGGCTGCTGGATGTGCTCTGGGCCACCGGGGCTGCGGTCATTGTGGGTGGGGTGGCCGGCTGGGGGCTCGCCCGCATGAGTCTGTACGTGCGCCGTAGCGGGCACCATATCGAGTTGCTGAATGACTTTCTGGGTCTGGGGCTGATCGGTCTGGTGTACGGCATTTGTCTGTGGATCAATGCCTGGGGCTTCCTGGCGGTTTTCTTCGCGGCCGTGGTATTGCGCCAGACCGAATTGAAATTCGCAGGCGCGGAGCTGGAGCGGGCGCCGGAGACACCGCAGCTGCAGGTTGAGCCTGCGTCGGCGCGTGTCAGTGCAGGCTCGCTGGTGTTCAAGGAGCACCTTGAGCGGCTGTCCGAGCTGGTACTGATCCTGCTGATCGGCGGCATGCTGTTTCTCGACTCCTGGAGCTGGCGCGCCACGGCGCTGGCGTTATTCCTGTTTACCGTCGCACGGCCCCTGAGCGTGATGGTGGGCCTGGCGGGTAGCCGGACTCCGTGGCGGATACGCGGTCTGGCGTCCTGGTTTGGTGTACGTGGCATCGGCTCGCTCTACTATCTAATGTACGCCATAGAGCATGGCATCGGCGAAGAGCTGGCGGTCGAGCTGATTCACCTGACGCTGGTGGTGGTTGCGCTGTCGATCCTGGTGCATGGCCTCAGCGTCAAGCCGATGATGCGCAAATTCTGGCGCCGCTCCCGCGAATAAGTGCGTTTACATCCAGCGCCGGAATAGATTCCCCAGCCCCTCTTTGAGCCGTTGCAGTAGCGGGCGTTGCCGCCAGGCTTGGAGGCTTATTTCGTCGGCGTGCTGCAAATCCACCAGAAACAGTTTGTCCATTGCGCGGCCAAAGTCCTGGTCGATAATCACCGTGTTGAGTTCGTAGTTATGCACGAAGCTGCGGTAGTCCAGGTTGGTTGAACCGATACTGCTCCAGACGCTGTCCACGACCAGGGTCTTGGCGTGCAGCACTGAGCCGTTACGCTCGTAAATGCGAACCCCGGCTGCCAGCAAATCCTCATAGCTGGAGCGGGATGCCTGGATCAGCAAGGGGACATCCGTCATGCCCGGCAGCAACAGGCGCACATCGGCGCCCCGCTGGGCCGCAGCCTTGAGGATGTCGATAAAAGGCTCATCCGGGGCGAAATAGGCCTGGGTTATCCAGACTTTCTCCTGTGCATGGCTGATGGCCGCGGCCAGGATGGCATAGATATCGAATTCGTCACTGTCGCCGCCGCTGCTGGTGATCACCCCCGCCATTATGTTGCCGAGTGATTCTATGGTGGGGAAATGACCGCTGCTCGTCAGCTGCTCGGGCTCTGGCAAGTCCTTGTTCCATATTGCCAGAAACTGGCGCTGAAACTGGTGCACCACCGGGCCTACGATGCGCAGGTGGGTATCGCGCCAGGCCTGGTCTGGCTTGTCCTCGCTCGAGGCCGCCGAGAATGATCCCTGGCTGTAGGCGCCGGAGAAGTTGATGCCACCGCTGTAGGCGACCTTGCCGTCGATGACCAGCAGCTTGCGGTGATTGCGGTTGTTGCTGCGCCAGATACGCGGGTCCACGGCGGGATTCACCGGGTGAAACTTGCGCAGCTCAATGCCCTGATCGCGCAGTTGTTCGATGAAATCTGCGGGCAGGTCGAAGCTGCCGACGGCATCGATCAGCAGGCGCACGTCCACACCTCTGCGGCGGCTGGCGATCAGCCGTTCGAGCAGTGCCTGGCCAATGGCGGCGTCTGCAAGGATAAAGGTTTCCAGATGGATGCTTTCCCGGGCCTGGTCCATATCCTCGAACATCAGCTTGAAGGTAGAGGGGCCGTCGATCAGCAGGCGGGCATCGTTGCCGGCGACCAGGGCGCTGCCACTCAATTCCTGGGACAGGCTGATCAGTTGATCGAGCATGACCTGGGTGTCGGCCTCGGGGGCATCCTCTTCCAGCAGGTCCTGGTATTCCCGCGGGCTTGCCGCCCGCCGCCCGCCATCGATCAGCACCAGGGGGTGGACGACGGGCTGGGGTTCCTGCTGCCCGGTTTCCAGTCTTGGGCTCGTGCTGCAGCCGGCGACAAGGCTGAAGGCAAATCCGAACAGCAGCCAGCTACTCTGGGGGGCATGGTGCTTCATGGCGGTCAGCGCTGGGTGATAACGGCGATAGGCCGTAGCGCTTCTACCCGGTCACCCACCAGCTTGAGCGTGATCAGCATCGGTACCGCCATAAGCGCACCGGCCACACCCCAGAGCCAGAACCAGAACAGGACGCTGAGAAATACCATCAGGGGGTTGAGGGACAGGCGGTGACCCAGAACCAGCGGGGTGACAATCTGCCCTTCGATGATGGTGAGCAGAGTAAAAGCAGCCACCACCATGGCGGGAAGGGCAAGGCCGTCGAAGGTCAGCAGGGCGGTGGCGCCGAGCAATAGCGCCGTGACCAGCCCGCCGAGGTAGGGGATAAAGTTCAGCAGGCCAGCGACTGCGCCCCATAACAGGGGATTGGGCATGCCGAACAGGTACAGGGCGGCGGCAACAACGCAGCCCAGGCCGAAATTGACCAGGGTGATGCAGGACAGGTATTTGGATATCTCCGCCTCCAGGATCACGGAGAGTTCGATAAAGTGGTCGCGCCGGCCCTCCCTGTTCGGCAGGTGGCTGATGCGCTTAAGCATCAGCGGCCCCCAGGAAAGAATGAAATACAGCAACAGGGTGGTCGTGACGGCGCCGGTCGCCAGCCCGCGGGCGTTGGAATACATCATCTCCGACAAGCTGATGCCCTTGACCTCAACGGTCTGGGCCGGGTTGACTGACGCGATGCGGTCTACCTGATCGGCGGCCTTGCCCATGTCTTCGACGGTTTTCTTGATCGGGTTGATCTTGCGCTCAAGCTGTTTGAGCAGTGTGGGCGCCCGTTCGAACCAGGCGCTGACCGGATCGATGGATTGCGATACGCCGTAATTGAGTCCTGACAGCAGTAACAGCACGATGACGGCTGCACTCAGGGGACGGGGAATCCGTAACCGTACCAGCCAGCGCATGACCGGGGCCAGTACCAGGCTCAACAGAAAAGCCAGGGCGATGGGTACCAGCAACAGCTGAGCCAGCGCCAGGGTATAGACCACCGCCAGCAGGGTCAGGGCGATCAGCAGGCGGGTTTCGATCCGGCTCCAGCCCGTGTTGTCCTGGGCACGGGCCGGGATGGCGGGGTCTGAGTGCCGGTTATTCCCGTTAGTGTCTCCGGCCGTGGCGGGGTCCGGGAGCGGTTTTTTGGAAGCTGTCATGTCTTTCCTCGCGCCGTTCGGGTGCCGCTAGCGCGTTCATAACAGACGCAGCAACGGCAGTAACAAACGCACTAGATGAAGGGTACGAGCAGATCCATTGCCCTCGCCAGGGGGGGCAGCCACTGAGCGGCCGATACTCAATCCAAGGGCAAAGCCCGCGATCAGACCGGGGGGCGAGGTTGCCCCTGTGCGGATCGATTGTCGCAACTGCTGCCGTGCCTGTTGCGCCTGCTGCCGCGCCTGGCGTACCTGCTGCTCCTGGCGCCGCAGTTGCGCTCTAGTCGGCATCATTCGGTAAGTCCAGCCCCAGCGCCTGCCGGGTACTCCCAAGGCTGATGCGCGTCAGTGCGCGGCGCATCAGCCACAGCGAGATCAGCGCCAGTACAACGTTGGCCAGCGCCAGGCTGCCGAGCGCCAGACTCCAGCTCCAGCCCAGAGCCAGCAGCCCGCCAAGGGCTGCCGCCAGCAACAGCCCCCAGGCGCTGAACGCCGCCAGGGCACCGATAAGCGCCATAGCCAGGGTCATGCCCAGCATCAGGCCGGCGTAGCGGGCCTCCAGCGTGAGCAGTGTGAGCAGTTGGGCAAGGTGCTGGCGTGTGGTGGCGAAAACGCCGGCCGCCGCTTCTATCAGTGACAAGGATTCGGGCGTGGCGGAATCGGCTGCGTCCTGGGGGTCAGCGTGCATTGACTGTTTCATGGGTCAGCGGCGTCGTGTCAGTACGCCGATCAGGATACCCAGGGCCACGGATCCGCCCACGACCGCCCAGGGGTTATCGCGGACAATCTGCGTGAGGTTTGTGCTCAGGTCGCGGCTCTTGTCGGTTAACTGTTCACCGCGTTCGTGCAGCCCGTGCTCAAGTTCTTCGCCCACCTTGGCGGCCTGTTCTATGCGCTCATGCAGGTCGTCGGCGACGCGCCGGGACAGGGTTTCACTCTCCTGCACGGAGGCTTCGCTGTCGACGGGATTCGGTTTGCTCATTATGTTTCCCCTCCTTTATATCCGGAGAATATCCAGATTGGCGGCACACTCGAGTGTGCCGCCCTAATCACTGTAGTTCAGATCAACTGCCGGTGGTGAGCTCTGCAGTGACTGACTTCACTCCCTTGACGCTGCTGGAGACGCTAATGGCCAGCTCCCGTTCGAACTCGCTGTCGACCTGGCCATGCAAGCTGACGACGCCTTCTTTGGTATCGACATCGATATCGCTGCCGTCGACATTGCGGTTATACAGCAGTGCCGACTTCACCTTGGCGGTAATCCAGCCGTCGCTGACCTGTTTAGCGACTTCTTTCGACTTGGCCTCCGCTTTGCCGGTGAGCGTTGCCTCCTCGCCTCCGACGGTCAGCTGATTATCCACGCTGCTAACTTCGTGAGTATTGAGTGCGATCTGTTCGGCCAGTTCGGCTTCGGCCTGGGAGTCGACATTGCCGGACAGCATCACCTTGCTATTGCGGGTATCGACATTGATCGCCAGACCACTGGTGGTTCTGTTCCATAGCAGCTGAGATTTCACCTTGGCGGTGAGGTTGGCATCTTCTACCTTGCGGGTGAAGCTGCGTTCTGTGCCTTCCCCGGCCTGGCTGGCGTGCATAGCGGGAACATCCGCATCGATCATTAGCTCATTATTGACCTCTGTGATGCCATCGATGCCACGGGCAAGTTCCTCGGCCAGATCGCGCTCGACAGCACTTTCCACGGTACCGCGCAGGGTGGCGACGCCATCATTGACCTCGGCTTCGATATCGAAAGGGTTGAGGTGACGGTTGAGGGTATAGGTCGTGGTCAGCGATGCCTTGGCCCAGAGATCCGACGGCGGGTCGCCTGCGGCGGTTGCGAGAAGAGGGGCGCTGGCCAACGCGATGGCGCAGGCGGCGACGATGGATTTTATGGGAAAACGTTTCATGGCATTTGCCTCCGATGGTTCGGTTCGATCCGCTGCGGTGCCCGGTTGGTCGATCGTTGCGTCGCAGCGGTGTCACAGACCGGTCTGCCCGGTCAGGGGTGCCTGTGACGTTATGAAAAAGGGCAGGCCTGACAGTTGTACTGCAGTATGAGTGCCAACTATTAATTATGTTTAATAACAATAAGTTGTGTTGTTTTCGTGGATGGTGATATGCCCCGGTGGGGGAAATGCCCCAGCGCCAGTAGTGACATATCCCCCTTATCCGGTGCGAGTTGTCGCGGCCCGCTCAGGCTTCGTCGGACAGGATGATGCCGTACTTCTGGATGCGGTAACGCAGGGTGTCGCGGGTGGTATGCAAAAGTCGGGCGGCGGCGGTGACATTGTGCTGATTGCGCTCCAGTACCGCGCTGATAATGAAACTGTCCATGTCATCCAGCCCCATGCTGCCGTCGAGCGGCACCTGGAGATAGCGGGGGTCTGCTGATGGCGCTGCGCTAGCGGCTGGTTCCGCCTGGTCCGACGTCGAGGGTTGCAGTTGCAGCCATTGCTGCGGCAGTTCAGTGTCGTCGGCAAACAGCACGCAGCGCTCGATCACATTGCGCAGCTCGCGCACGTTGCCGGGCCAGCGGTGGGCTTTGAGGCGGGTCCAGACACTGCTGCTGATGTGGCGCACATTCTTGCCCGCCTTGGCGTTGAATTCGTCGACCAGCAAGGGCACCAGGGCGTCCAGATCCTCAACGCGTTCGCGCAGGGGCGGCATCTGCAGCTCAAACACACAGAGGCGGTGATAGAGGTCTTCGCGGAAATCGCCGCTTTCAATGCAGCCCTGCAGGTTGCGGTTGGTGGCGGCGATCAACTGCACGTCGACGCTGATCTCGCGGTCGCCGCCGACCCGGCGAAAGCATTGTTCTTCAATAACTTTCAACAGCTTGGCTTGCAGATCGGCGGGCATTTCACCGATTTCATCGAGAAACAGGGTGCCACCGTCGGCCTGCTCGAAGAGACCCCGTCGACGGCCCTTGGCGCCGGTAAAGGCGCCCGCTTCATGGCCGAAGAGTTCGGATTCCAGCAGGTCCTTGGGCAGCGCTGAGCAGTTGACCTCCACCATGGGGGCATCCTGGCGGGTGCCACTGTGATGCAGTATGCGCGCCGCCACGCCCTTGCCAGTACCGGTTTCACCCGTGAGTATCAGGGTGGAGAAGGGGGCCTGGGCCAGCTTTGTCAACATAGTGCGCAGCTGTGAGGCGGCCTCGCTCTGGCCCACGAAGCTGTCCGGCGTGAAGCGGCGCCGGCCGGCGGAAAACTGATCGCGCAGGCGCCGTTGTGCCGTCGCGCTGCGCGTCGCACTGCTGATGACCAGGTCCAGCCGGTCGAAATCGACAGGCTTTTCCAGGTAGTCATAGGCGCCCAGACGCAGCGCCCGCACGGAGTCGGCCACGGTGCCGTAGCCGGTGAGAAAGATCCATTCGCTGCCGCTCGTCTGACCGCTAGCCTCCTCGAGCAGGTCCAGCGCATTGCCATCCGGCAGGTTCATGTCGGACAGGATTACGGTGGGAGTGAGGCCATTGTCGAACAGCTCGTGGCGGGCGCTGTCCAGGGTCTCGGTCAGCATGACGCGCCAGCCTTCGCGTTGAAAGTGGCGTTTAAGTTCGATCCCGAGCAGGGTCTCGTCTTCAATAATCAGCAGGGATTTAGTCATCGGCCTCTTTGTACGGCAGCCTCAGGGTTACACAGGCGCCGCCCTCGTTGCGGTTGCTTAAGCGTAGTTCGCCGCCCAGATCAGCGGTAAAACGGCGCACCATGACCAGCCCCAGGCCGGTGCCTCCGGCGCGCCAGGAGCAGAAGGGCTGGATACCGGTTTCCAGCATGGCCTGGGAAAAGCCCGGCCCGCTGTCCTTGACCGTGATCTCGAGCATCTGCTCCTGGCGCCTTGCCTGCAGCAGAATCTGGCCATGGTTGCTGCCCAGTGTTTGCCCGGCATTGAGCAGCAGGTTCAGCAGCATCTGTCGCAGCTGGGAGTGGGGCAGCAGGCAGCGCAGTTTTTCCGTGACCTCTGAGTCAATGCTGACATTTTCGTGCAGCTGGTAGGCGGCCAGGGTGATCAGGCTCTCGCACTCTTCGCGGACATCCAGCATGACCGGAACCTCGGGCCGCTGTCGGGCCTGGTCCAGCAACTGATTAAGTTGCCGGGTGGCGCGCTTAACCTCGTCATTGATCATCTCGACCCGTTCAACCAGGTCGGCTCCCTGGACATCCTGGCGCAGGTTTTCCAGCGCCATCTGGACACTGGTAAGGGGGTTGCGCAGTTCATGGGCGACCCCCGCCGCGACTTCTCCGATGGCACCCAGACGTTCGGCCTGGGAGAGTCTGCGCTGCTGCTGCAACAGCATGTAGGTGGCACTGCGCACCTCCCGGGTGAGGCTGTCCTGGCGCAGCTTTTGGGCCTGTTCAAGCTTCTTCAGGCGCTGCACCATGAGGTTATATTTCTGGATCATCGGGAACAGCATTGGATCTGTCTCTTCCACCGGCAGTTCGCTGAAGTCGTGTCGGGCCAGCAAGGTCATCTGGCTGCTGAGGTTATGCAGGGGCCTGAGGACGCGCTGGCGTACCCGGGCCCACAGCAGGGCAGAGATCAGCAGCAGGCCAATAGCCAGTCCAAAGGCGATGAAGAGTTCGCGCCGGGCCCCGCTCTGGAAAGCACTGAGCAGTATTTCGTGGGCCAGCAGCTCCTGGTTCAGGGCGCCGCGCAGCGCGGACGAGGCCGTATCCAGGGGAACCGGGCTGTAACCGTCGAACTGCACCAGCTGTTTTAGCGCATGTTCAATGCTGGCGGGGGTCGTATCCATGCGGTAGGCGTCGGATGCAGCCAGTTCGTGCAGTTGCTGCAAGAGTGCATCAAAACTGCCGGGGTCCAGGTATCCGTCTTCGGCTTCCAGCAGGTTGACCCGCTGGGTGCGGACGTCCCCCGCTGCCTGCTCGATCGCCACCACGTAGGTGAGATGGCCTTTCAGGGGCTGGATGCGCTCGATATTGCGTGACGCGCCGTAGGTCAGCAGTCCGAAACTGGCGATGAGCAACAGCAGGGCTGTTGCCGACAGCGGCCAGACAGAACCTGTCAGTAAAGATGGCAGTCCTCGCATGTGAACATAGTCCTGTGGTTGCAGGTTACCCTGCGGCGGTGGCTGTTGTGGCACAACATCTGCGTCCTGCTAACCAGTGTAGCCATATGGGTCTATAAGGCGGTTATGCCGTGCTTGACTTGAAACAGATGCACCCTTGGTGCCAGATCCATAACTAATTAATATCAATATGAAAAAGTTGCACAGAAGGGCGAACGCTAAGACAGACAAGGGGCATATGCCCCGGGCGTCGGGATAAGACCCCGCAAAGCGGGGCCTATCACCCGCTGCCTCAGCATTGCAGCGGGCACTGGAAAAATTATCTTTGAAAGTGAACAGCATAGCGAACTGGCATCGATTGTGCCTGATGGATATATGCACGGTTTTGGCATCTATCCCGTCAATAAACATAAGGAGATTGCTATGTTTGGCTGGGCAGTAACTTTTCTGATTGTTGCGATTATCGCGGCTGTACTGGGCTTTTCGGGTATTGCCGGTACGGCGGTCAACATCGCCTGGATACTGTTTGTCGTGGGCCTGATTCTGTCGATAGTGTTCTTTATTGCAGGACGACGGCCGCCGTTTTGAATGGCGTGGCCGCCGGTCACCATGAGGTGAGCAGCGGTGATGACTGTATAAAAACGCCCCTTTCGTGAGAACGGGGCGTTTTGTCGGTGACAGAGGCGTCAGATGGTATTAAACAGCTTTTCCATGTAATAGCTGTGTAGCGATTTCGCCTCGCGGTCGAGGCTGTTGGTCAAATTAAGGCTGGCGGTAAAGAACTTGAATGCGTCCAGGCCCTGAAACACGAAAAGATCAACGCCTGACAGAAGCTTGCAGCCGGCCTTGCGGGCACCTTGCAAAAACTCCGTATTGGCAGGCACATAGACGGCGTCGAATACCCATTGCTGCGGCTGCAGCAGGCTCACGTCGATTGGGCAGCCAGGATGATTCACATGGCCTACGGGCGAGCAATTAACCACCCCCTGTACCTTGGGAATGGTGCTATTGATAGCGTTGGTATCCAGCAGTGATGCCTGCACGCCGAACCCTTTGAGTTCCTCTACCAGCTTGCGCCCCCGCTCTACATCGGTTTCGGCCAGGTAGATGGCTTTCGCACCCAGATCCACCAGGCCCACCGCAACGGCGCGGCCCACGCCACCGCCGCCGATCAGCAATACTTCGCCGGGCGTGGTCTGGCCGAAACGAAAGCGATACGCGCTCATGAATCCGGTGTAATCGGTATTCTCGGCCTGGATGCTCTCACCCAGAATAAGGGTGTTGGTGGCGCCAATCTTGCGCGCGCTTTCCCCAATGGTGTCGGCCAGTGACAGCGCGGCTTCCTTGAACGGGAAGGTAATGTTGGTGCCCTGGTAGCCCGCCTCACGCATGAAACCAAGCGAGCCCTCGAGGCCGCGAAAGCCGGTTTCATTACCATCGAAAAGATCGTAACTGCTGACCTGTCCGACCAGCTTGCCAAGGCGGCAGTGCAAATCCGGCGCCTGAGACTTGAGAATACCCTTGCCAATGAGCCCGAGTTTTATCATGACTGTTTCCTGTTCGAATTGTGAATGTGTTGAGCTGCGAGGCGAGCTGCGGCGCTTGCGGTGAGCTAACCGGCGTAGCCCAGCAGTCGAGGCATGAACAGCACTACATCAGGCAGCGCCGTCATGGCGAGCAGCGCCAGAATCAGCACCCCGACGAAGGGCATCACTTCCTTGATAATGGCGGCCAGTGGAATCTTGGTGGTGCCGTTGATGACGAACAGCAGGATGCCGTAAGGTGGCGTTACCAGACCGATCATCAGGTTGACGACCGTGATTACGCCAAAATGCACCATGTCGACACCCATCTCGCGGCAGGCAGGGATAAGCAGCGGCACTATGACCAGAATCACGGTGGTGGCATCCAGCAGGCAGCCCAGCACCAGGTAGATCAGGTTAACCAGCAGCAGAAACTCGAAGGTCGACAGGTTCCAGGCGGTCAGCAGCTCGGCGACCTGAGTCGGAATGTTTTCGGTGGCGACGATGTAGTTGAAGATCAGTGCGGCGCTGATCACCAGACCGACGGATGCTGACGAAACCGCGCTGTGCTTGAATACGTTGACCAGATCCTTCCAGCTGATGGAACGGTACACCGCGGCGGCGAGAAAGAGGGCGTAGGCGGCGGCAACCGCTGCAGCTTCGGTGGGCGTAGTGACGCCGCCGTAGATGCCATAGAGCAGAATGGCGGGCATCATCAGTGCCGGGAAGGCCCGCCATGTGATCCCTGGAATCGCGCGCAGGGCAATGCGGGGCTCCTTCACCACCTTCAGGCGTGTTGACTGAAGGCTATTCATGCCCATCAGTACGGCGCCCATCAGCAGGCCGGGCACCAGCCCTGCGATAAACAGGTAACCGATGGAGGCATCGGAGACCAGGGCAAAAATCACCATGGGGATCGACGGCGGAATGATAGGGCCTATGGTGGCGGAGGCCGCGGTAATGGCGGCGGCATAGCCCGGTGGGTAGCGGTTTTCCTTGGTCATCATGCCGATAACGACCTTGCCCAGGCCTGCAGCATCCGCCACGGCGGAACCGGACATGCCGGAGAAAATCAGGCTGGCCACCACGTTGACATGGCCCAGGCCTCCGCGCAGATGCCCGACCATGGCCACACAGAAGTTCAGCAGGCGTTCGGTCACGGTGCCGGCATTCATGATATTGGCCGCGACGATAAACAGCGGCACGGCCAGCAGTATAAAGCTGTTGTAGACGCCCTGGATGATCTGTTCACCGGCGAGCGCCACGTCCTGGCCACTGCTGATCAGGTAGGCGATGGCGCCAATAATCATGGATAATGCGACAGGCATCCCCAGTGCCGCCAGGGTAAAGACCACCAGCAGGCAAAATGTAAATTCAGCACTCATGAGTAGTCATGCTCCTGGTCGTCTTTTTCGCAGTATTTTTTGTAAAGTCCCGGGTGCAGATGGGCGATCAGACGCCAGCTGTAGCGAACAATCAGGGCCAGAACAAAAACACCATAGATACTGAATACATAATCGAGGCGGATCCTGAGGATCGCGCTTTTCTTTATTTTGTAGAAGAGGATGTAATCCAGGGTGGGCAGAAAAGAATATAAAAAGCCGACGATAACACCCAGGGCTGCAATGATTGAAAATATCCGCTGAACCTTGTGGGGGGCGGCCAGATAGAGCACATCAAAACGGATGTGGTCACTCTCCTTGACACAAAAGGCGCTGGCCCAGAATACCAGCCAAAGCCAAAGTGTCAGACAGACTTCTACTGTCCAGCCGAGCGGTGCATTAAAAAGATAACGCGATACGATTTGCAGTCCGAAGGTGATAAACATTGCGGCAAGCATTGTTGCCGCAATGCTGTCAGCCGCGTTTTTTATCCAATTTAATCTATTGGTCACGGCTGACAATCCTTTTAAAGGGCGTTGATTTTATCAAGCATGCCCGGTGTCCAGGCTTTGGAGTAATCCGAGTTCAGATAGGCCGCCTGCACGGTGGTCTGAAAGGCTTTCAGATCGGGTTCGTAGACTTTGAGTCCCTGATCCTTGAAGAACTGCACCAGATCGGTTTCGAGTTTCAGCTGTTTCTGACGGCCACTTTCGGCGGCGTCATCGGCGGCTTGCTGCAGGGTAGCCTGCTGCGCAGCGGTGAGTTCGTTCCAGACTTTGTTCGAGATGGCGATATAGTTCAGATCCACCAGATGGCTGGTCAGTACTATCTGCTTGGTGACTTCGTACAGCTTGGCATCCTTGTCGGTGGGCAGAGGGTTGTCCTGTCCATCCACGGCACCGGTTTGCAGTGCGGTGTACACCTCGCTAAAGGCCATCGGGGTCGGGTTGGCGCCCAGGGCGCGGCCCAGGAACTGCCATGCATCGGAGCCCGGCATTCTCAGTTTCACACCGGCCAGATCCGCGGGGGTTTTAACGTCCTGCTCGGTCCGCAGATTGACGTGACGACGTCCCAGGTACATGACGCTGAGCAGTTTTATACCCAGTTCATCCTCGACTTTCTGTTTCAGCGGGGACATGAAGTCGGCCGCAAAGACACGCTTTTGATGCTCGGCATCGCGATGCACGTAACCGGCGCTAAAAATTGAAAACTCGGGGAAGAACTCGGCCAGTTCCTGCGCCGAGGTAATGGTCATTTCCAGGTTGCCGCGCGCAATGGCTTCAATTTCGGTGCCCTGTTTGAACAGAGAACTGTTCCAATGGCCTTCGAAGTTTGCGAAAGAGGCAATCGCCGGCGCGAAGACTTCCGTCATGGCCACCGCTCGCTGATCCGTGGCCGATGCAATGGCCGACATGCGCAATTTAATTTCGGCGGCCTGGGCCAGGGAAGATACGCCGATAACCGTTGCAATGGTGGCTGCGGTAACAATGCGCTTGAGGCTTTCTTTTGCAAAGATACCCGTTGCTTTCATAGTCAGTACTCCGATTTATTATGTTTATAAAGGCGTGCTTTCGTTGCCTGGGCAAACCCTGAGCCGATAGTTACATGGTGAAATCGGGCCCACAATATTCGAAATTCAATAACGAATATTGTGAAAATACATAGAGTGTTAAATATTTATGTGATGATCTAATGATGGTGCGGGCGGGTTTCGGCACCAGGCGCTGTGCGTCAGGTTGCCTGCATAGAGGCGTTTTCAGGCACTGTCTGTTTCAGCGGGAAATGCGGGAGCAGGGCGTGTTTTAATCCGGCAACTCAGCGCTGAAACAGCGCTGCGCAGGTTGCTCTGAGCCAGCGGTTGCCGGCGTCCTGATGATAGCGTGCATGCCAGTGCTGCTTGACCGTGAACGACGCGATCGGCACCGGGCAGTCATAGACCTCAATCGCCCAGCTACGGGCCAGGGTTTCGCCAATATGACGCGGAATGGTCGCGATCAGGTCGGTGGTGGAAATGATCGCGGCCAATCCCAAAAATCCGGGCAGTTTCAGCAAAATCCTGCGCTCGATCTGCTGTTGTTTCATGGCATCGTCCAGCAGCAGGTGGCCGGTGCCGGACACTATACCTATATGTCCTTCGGCGCTGTAGTCCGTCCGTGTAAAGGTATCCTGAATGCGCGCGTGGTGGCGATTCACCAGGCAAACCCAGTCCTGAGGATACAGCACCTGCTGATAGAACCCGGATTCGAGTCCTGGCAGCAGCCCCAGCGCCAGATCGACATCGCCGGATTGCAGCAGCTTTGCGGTGTCATCATTAATGCGCACGGCTTCCAGCCGGACCATTGGCGCGGTGGCGCGCACATGGGCCAGGAGTCGTGGGAGCAGGGTGATATGGCTGGCGTCGGTCATGCAGATACGAAAATCGCGCTGGGCCGTTGCCGGCGCGAATTCAGGTTCCCAGGCGGAGAGCCGCCGCAGTGAATCCAGTGCATCGCGGGCCAGGCCGATGAGTTCGTCGGCGCGGGGGGTGGGCAGCATGCCTTCGGCCGAGCGTACGAACAGTGGATCGTTCAACTCCTTGCGCAGGCGCGCCAGCCAGATGCTTACCGTGGGCTGACTCTGGCCCAGCAGTTCGGCCGAGCGGGTGACACTGCCGGTGCTGTAGAGCAGATCGAATAGCCGCAGCAGCTTGACGTCAACGAGGCGGGTATCGGTTTCAGATGTCATATCTATGTGAATTCGCAATATGAGGTCGCCAGATCATTTCATAATTAATAATTGGAATGCAACGCGCCCGGACTCTTTGTTCGGGCCGCGTTAGGGCGGCGTCTTGTTCTGCGTCTGTCGATGACTATAAAAAAACACAATGCATATTATGTTTTTTATTGAATTTACGATGATGGCCGCGGGCCTTATCGTGATGGTCACTGCAATGGCGTTTGTTCTGGCGCCAGAGACGAGAGGCTCGACTATGAAAATATGTGTACTGGGGGCCGGTGCCCTTGGTTGTTCGATCGGCGGTGTACTGACTGAAGCTGGCCAGGATGTCTGGCTGATCAACCGCTCCCGGGCGCATGTCGATGCGATGAACGCATCGGGTCTGCGCATGCTGGATGCGGGTGTTGAGCGTCGCGTAACGGTCAAGGCTGCGCTGGACAGCAGCGATGTCGGCATCGTCGATCTGATCATCGTGTTGGTGAAATCCTATGATACCGCGGCGGCCATAGCGTCGGCCGCGCCGATGATTGGCGAGCATACCCAGGTACTGTCGCTGCAAAACGGCCTGGGCCACGAGGATATTCTGGTGGCCGCCGTGGGGGCGCATCGGGTGCTGGCCGGCAAGACCTATGTCGGTGGCGTGATGACCGGACCTGGCCGTATCACTATAGGTACGCGCGGCAAGCAAACCATCATCGGTGAGCTGGACGGGTCTGTCTCTGAGCGGGTCAGTGCGATCGCCGCTGTGTTCAATCGGGCGGGGCTGGAGACAACCGTCAGTCCGAACATTCTGGGCACCATCTGGGACAAGTTGCTGATTAACGTCGCCACCGGTGCGCTGGCGGGCATTACGGGGCTGGGCTACGGCGATCTTTATTCGGTTGACGAGATTGCGGACTGTGCGACGGCGGCGGTGGCTGAAGCCATGGCGGTGGCCCGGGCCAACAGCGTTGAGCTGTCGCTGACCGAGCCGCGCCAGGCCTGGGATATGGCCGGTGCCGGGCTGCCGGCCGGATTCAAGACCTCGATGCTGCAGAGCCTGGAGAAGGGGTCGAAAACTGAAATCGATTTTATCAATGGTGCGGTGGTGCGCTGGGGGGAGCGCTGCGGTGTGGCCACCCCGGTCAACAGCACGCTGGTCGCCTGTATCAAGGGCATCGAACGGCGTCTTGCGGTTTAGTTTGGTAATGCGGAGTTAAAACAATGGCTTATAGCAATAAATCCTACGTCGAACATGTGGCGATACGGGTGCGCGATATTCACTGGCATATTCGCTTCTTCCGCGAAGTGCTGGGGCAGACCCTGCGTGAAGTCGATGGCCCGGCGGAAAATCCGCGTCAGTACTGGACGCTTGGCGGTATTCAGCTCATGGCGACCCCCGACTTCGATGCGCCGCCGAGCAATGACAGCGGCTGGCTGGCCCATCTGGGCATCATGGTGGAAGACCTGGAGGCAGCACTGCAGCAAGCTCGGGGCTGGAATGTCACCGAACTGCCCCAGGGCCCCAACTGGCTGCAATTACCGGATGGCCTGGCCGTTGAGCTTATTCAGGCCAGCGGCACCGCCGTGGCTACTGTGCTCGCGATTGATCCGCGTGCCTGATCGCGTATCCCTTTCACACTGCAACGACCCGGAGCCCGCATATGAGTTCGAATAACAACCGTTTTAGCACCCCCGAACGTTACTGGGATGACGCCAGCGAGGGGGATGTCTGTCTGAGTCCGACCTATGAGGTCACCGAAGCGCGTATCAATGCCTACGCCGAGCTGACCGGTGACTTTACCCCGGTGCATGTCGATGAGGAGTATGCCAAGACCACGCCGTTCGGCACTCGCGTCGCCCATGGTTTGCTGGGGCTGTCCATCGCCGATGGCCTCAAGACACAGAGCGAATACCGTTTTGTCCCGGGTATGTCCCTGGGCTGGACCTGGGATTTCGTGCTGCCGATCAAGATTGGTGACGTACTACGGGTGCGTTTTAGCGTGACCGGCATGCGCGCCTCCAACAGCCGTCCGGGCTGGGGCATCGTGATACTGCCCTCGGAGCTGATCAATCAGCACGATGAGGTGGTGCACCGCGGCGAACACCGTTTGATGGTGCCGCGTCGTCCCGGTGCCTTTTAGGCGCGAATCAACACGGCCCTTATAGACCCACACCGGCTGTCCCGCACCGGCGGGTGCTTCAGGCCACGAAACCCAGGCCCCGGCACTGCTGCGTTTCCGCTTTTATCAATACAGCGGGCAGGCGTGCCCAGGGCTGGCATCAAACACTAGAGGAATTGACACATGACGACACAAGCACGTCCGCTCGAAGGCATCCGTGTTATCGATTACAGCCATTTTCTGGCGGGCCCCTACCTGTCACGCTGCCTGGCGGCCATGGGCGCCGAAGTGATCAAGGTCGAGCGCCCCGGCGAAGGCGATGCCGGCCGGGCTCACCCCTATTTTATCGAGGGGCAGAGCGGCTATTTTATGCAACAGAACATGGGCAAGCAGGGGCTGTGCATCAATGTCAAGGATCCCAAGGGTCTCGAGATGATGCAAAAACTGATCGAGACGGCCGATGTGTTTGTCGAAAACTACCGTCCAGGTGCCCTGAACAAACTGGGCCTTGGCTACGAAGCCCTGGCAGAGATTAATCCCGGGTTGGTGTATTGCTCGGTATCGGCCTACGGCCATACCGGGCCGGATTCGCACCGCGCCGGTTTCGGTCTTATTGCCGAAGCCAAGAGCGGCATCATGGCGATGGTCGGAGAGCCCGGCGAAGCGCCGCCGCTGCTGCGGGTGGCGCTGGGGGACATGTACACCGGCATACACGGTGTGGCATCCATCTGCGCGGCGCTGCTCGGGCGGGTCAAGTCCGGCAAGGGACAACATATCGACATGGCACTCTATGACTGCCTGGTGTCGATGCATGAATACGCCGTGCAGTGTTACACGCTGTCCAACGGCGAGGAAATTCCGCAGCAAACCGGTCATGATCTGCCGACGTCAACCCTGTATGGGGTCTTTTCGGCCACCGACGGCGATCTGGTGATTGCGGCTCAGGTCGATGTGGCCTGGAAGCGCTTTGCGGGCCTGGTGGCCGAGCAGACGGGCAACGCCGCCTTTGCCGAAGATAGCCGATTCCATTGTGCCGCCGGGCGCAACGAGCACCGCCTCGATATTCTGCCGGTGGTACGGGCCTGGGTGGCAGGCAAGAGTGTGGCTGCCTGTCTGCAGGATCTGGATGCCATCGATGTGCCCTGCGCCAAGGTGCAGACCATCGACGAAGTGCTGGCCGATCCGCAGATCAAGGCCCGTGGCATGGTGCTGGAACAGGAGCATCCGGTGGTCGGCAAGGTCAGGCTCGCCAACCTGCCGTTCCGCTTTTCCGGTTGCGACACCACCGAGAAAACCCCGGCGCCGCTGCTGGGGCAGCATAACCGCCAGATCGCCAGCAGCCTCGGTTATGCCGCCGGTGACATCGATGCGCTGATTCGTGATGGCGTGCTGTACAGCGAAGACAAAGTCAGTGAACTCGGACTGGATACCCTGGGAGAAACAGCATGACCGATCAATATGCACTGATAGGTAATCCGCTTAGCCACACCAAATCGCCGTTGATCCACGAGACCTTTGCCGGGGAAACCGCCCAGAGCCTGACCTATGTGGCGATCGAGGCGGAGGCCTTTGCGCCGGCGGTTGACCGTTTCCGGGCGCAGGGTGGCAAGGGCATGAATGTCACGGCACCGTTCAAGCTGGATGCGTTTGCCTATGCGACGGACCTGTCCGAGCGGGCTCGGCTCGCCGGCGCCGTCAACGCCATGCGTTTTGAGGGAGACCGGGTTTTTGCGGAAAACTTTGATGGCGTTGGGCTGGTGAATGATATCCAGCGCAATCTGGGCTTTGAACTCAAGGGGCGCCGGGTACTGATACTGGGCGCAGGTGGTGCCGCGCGCGGTGCCCTGTTGCCGCTCCTGGAGCAGAATCCGGCGCAGCTGGTGATGGTTAACCGCACGCTGGAAAAGGCTCAGGCGCTGCGACAGCAGTTCGCCGATGTCGAGAACTTCACGATCATGACCTATGCCGATCTGGTGGGCGAACGCTTTGATATTGTGCTCAATGCCACCTCTGCGAGCCTGCGCGGCGATCTGCCACCGGTACCGGCTGACGTTTTTTCACCCCAGGGGCTGGCGTATGAGCTGGCCTATGGCAAGGGACTGACGCCGTTTCTGCGCCTGGCCAAGGGCGCCGGCGTACATCAGCTGGCGGACGGTGTCGGCATGCTGGTGGAGCAGGCGGCTGAAGCTTTTTTGTGGTGGCGCGGCATGCGCCCCGATACCCGTGGCCTGATCCATAAATTGACGATTCCGCTCGTCTGATCCTGTTCCAACACTGCAAGGCTGGTAAGCATGAACAAGCTGATCTATGTACTCAATGGGCCGAATCTCAATTTGCTGGGCAAGCGTCAGCCCGAGATATACGGTCATGAAACACTCGCCGACGTGGAGCATAAAATGCGCGCGCGGGCGGCGCAGCTGGACCTGGAAATCGAGTTTTTCCAGAGTAACTTTGAAGGCGCCCTGGTTGAAAAAGTGCATGAGGTGCGTGATAAAGCCGCCGGCATTATCATCAACCCGGCGGCACTGTCCCACACCTCGGTGGCCATTCTGGATGCGCTGAACACCTTCGAGTCGCCGGTGATCGAAGTCCATATATCCAACATCCACAAACGTGAAGCCTTTCGGCACCATTCCTGGGTATCGGCGCGGGCCGAGGGCGTGATCGCCGGCATGGGGACCCTGGGATATATGCTCGCGCTGGACTATTTCGCCAGCTGACAGGCCAGGAAGGTCCGCTGGACGCAAGGCGCTATTGATTAACGCAAGTAGTGTTTCTACAGCCTGCTAATGCCGTGTCGCTGCTGGCCGGCTGCCTGGGGGCACTGTATGGCCAGGTTAAAGGTTTTCGGAGGTATAGATCTCCAGTGGCACCGGTATCTGTATGGGCTCGGTGCCCATTCCCCGGTCCAGTACTCGCGCCATGGCCTCCACCAGCCTTTCTGCGATCACATCCCGCGGATTGGACAGCACCAGATCCACGGTGCCGTCGATCAGCGCGATGCGCGTTTCCTCTGTCAGGTCGGTGCAGACCACGAAAGGCCTGGTGGCTGGGTCTGTCTTGCGTAGCACCTCGATAATGCCTTCAATACCGCCGCCAGCAACATAGATGCCCACCAGGTCAGCATTGTTTTCGATCAGTGCCTGAATGGAAGCCCTGGCCTGTTCTGGGTCTTCCCGGCTGACGAGCGTTTCCAGTACCTGGAATTGGGGGGCATTTTCGCGAAAGTAGGAGCGAAAACTGATCTCGCAGATTTCCTGGCAAAGATAACTGTGGCTGCCGAGCAACACCACCACCTTGCCGGGCTTTTTGCTCAGGCGGGCAATGCTCCAGGCCGCAGTTCTGCCGGCTTTTCTGTTCTCGCGTCCGACATGGCCGGCCCGCAGCTCGGTAGTGAGGTCTGAGACCAGGGCAAAGGTGGGGATGCCTTTGGCGTGTAGCTGATCGATGGCCAGGCAGACGGCCGGGTGATTGGCGGTGACCACCGCCAGCGCATCCACTTTGGCAGCCAGTTTGTGCATGGCATCCACAACATTCTGGGGCTTCAGCTCATCTATAAACTCCACTACAGGGGTGCCGCGAATGGCTTTGGATGCTTCGGTCGCGCGAATCAGTTCCTCAGCCAAGGCCTTGTAAAAAGGGGTGCTGCGCTTTTGCAGAATAAACCCCAGCCGGCGCTCCGGCGCTTCCTCCTCCAGCCTGCGCCTGATGATACCTGCGCCTCTATAGCCGATGGCTTCTGCTGCCTCAAGTACCTGCTGGGCGGTTTCCGGTCGGACCTTCACCCGACCATTGACGACGCGGTCGACGGTTGCGATGCCGACGCCGGCTTTCTTGGCGACATCTGCCAGGGTGGGAGTCTTCATGGAAGGGTCCTATAATGATGTATTTTGATAAATAATATCACTGCATCATTGCCTGGGCAATGCGGAGTTATATAATCGGTCACTCATGAGGGCATTGGCGTTTATCCATATTGCTGCAACGTCAATCCAAGCAATCACTGATGAGGGGTGCAAAGAATGATAAAAAACACTGCCTGGCGTGACTACAGTCTTACCGGGCCTGGCCGCAGGCAAGCGCTCGAGAGCGGACTGGTGTCGGCACAATGGTTTTCCTGCGATATCGGCCGCAAGCAGCTCAAACAGCTGATGAAGCGTAGCGACCGGCCGGCCTTGCTGCAATTAGGGTTCTGGCTGCTGTTACTGGTCACAGCGGGTGTGGCCGGCTTCTTAACCTGGGGTACGCTCTGGTGCATACCGGCCTTTGCGGCCTACGGGCTGCTGTACTCGGTGAGCGATCACTGGGCCCATGAACTGTCCCACGGCACGCCGTTCAAAACGCGCTGGCTGAATGATGTTTTCTATCAGCTCACCGCCTTTATGACACTGCATGAAGCCGTCTACTGGCGCTGGAGTCATGTGCGCCATCATACCGACACCCTGATTGTTGGCAGTGACCGGGAGATTGCGGTGCAGCGGCCGCCCAAGCTCTGGGTCGCGATTGTTGACCTGTTTGATCTGCATTTTGCGCCGCTTGAAGTTGCCCGGCTGCTGCGTGTTGCCGGTGGCAGCCTGAATGCCGAGACGCGTAGCATAGTGCCGGAGACAGAGTGGCCGAAACTGATCATCTCCAGTCGTATCTATGTGCTTATTCTTATTGCGCTTGTGGCCAGCTGTGTCGCCAGTGGCAGCATTCTGCCCGCGATCTTTGTGGTACTGCCGCGGCTGTATGGCGGGGTCCTGAGCCAGCTGTTTAACCTCACCCAGCATGCCGGGCTGGCCGAGAATGTGCTGGATCATCGGCACAATTGCCGCACCATCCTGATGAACCCGGTGTTCCGTTTCATGTACGTGAACATGAACTATCACGTTGAACATCACATGTACCCGATGGTGCCTTATCACGCGCTGCCGCAGTTGCATGCCTTGATGAAGGATCAATGCGCACCGGCGTATCCCGGTCTGTGGGCGGCCTACCGCGAAATCATTCCTGCGGTGCTGCGCCAGCGCAAGGATCCGGAGTATTTCGTGCGGCGTCCCGTGCCCGAGCCGGTGTCTGCGGCGGCTGCCCCGTCGGCCGCGCCGGCAAGCCCGGCGCCGGAAATGGCCTGAATTCAATAACAATAAATACAGTAGCGGGAGTGCATCATGAGCAATATCTGGATAGATGTCTGCGGGACAGAGGATATCGATGAAGAAGATGTCATGCGTTTCGATTACAACGACCGAACCTTTGCTGTCTATCGGTCTGCCGATGATGAGTTCTTTGGCACTGATGGCAACTGTACCCACGAGCAGGTGCATCTGGCAGACGGGTTGGTGATGGATCACATCATTGAGTGCCCCAAGCACAATGGCCGCTTCGACTACCGTACCGGCAAGGCGCAGGGGGCGCCGGCCTGCATTAACCTGCAGACCTATCCGGTGAAGGTGGATGGCAGTCGGGTGCTAATGCAGGTCGAGTGATCGCCGTGAGCCTGGCCCGTGCAGACGCTGATGCATCTCCCTGCTGGGGGCGCGGCGCCAGGATCAGGATCCTTATTGTCCCTGCCGTTTCGGGAGAGCATGCAAATGACGAACAGCAACAAGCCCATTGTGATTATCGGGGCCGGCCATGCCGGCGGGCGACTGGCCCTGGCGCTGCGCCAGGAAGGTTATGAGGGTGCGCTGACGCTAATCGGCGAGGAGGTTTTTTCCCCCTATGAGCGTCCGCCGCTGTCCAAACAGTTGCTGCTGGGGCAGGCCGGCGCCGAGGACTGCTACCTGGATGGCAATGTCGACTATGCCGGTCTGGGCATAGAGCTGAAGCTCGGTACCAGAGTCACAGGACTCGACCCCAAATCCCATAGCATCCGTTTCAGCGATGCTACGCGGCTGGACTACGACAAACTGGTGCTGGCCACCGGTGGCCGGGCCCGGCAGGTCGCTTTGCCCGGGATCGAGCTCGACGGGATACATGTTCTTCGGACGCTGACCGATGCGGCCCGCCTCAGCTCTGCGCTGGCGGGCCGGCCCCGGCTGGTGGTGATCGGTGGCGGCTTTATCGGCCTGGAGGTGGCGGCTTCTGCGCGGACACTCGGCTGCGATGTCTGCGTGCTGGAAGCGTCAGTTCGGCTGGCCGAGCGCGTACTGCCGCCGCAGTTGTCCGAGCGCTTGCTGAGCCTGCATCGTGCCAGGGGTGTCGAGGTCTTGCTGGGCAGTCGTATCGAAGCCATCGAAGGGCAGGGGACTGTCGAGGCGGTGAGGTTGCAGGATGGCTCCCGTATCCCCTGTGACCTGGTCCTTGTCGGTGTGGGTATCGAACCCAATATCGAGCTGGCACAGCTGGCCGGGCTGGATATGGGCAATGGCATCCGGGTCAACGATCGGCTGCAGACCAGTGCTGCGGATATCTATGCCATCGGCGATGTCTGCGAGTTTCCCTGCCCGCAATCGCAGCAGCAGGTGCGCCACGAAACCTGGCGCAACGCCGAAGCACAGGCGCACCTGGTGGCGCGCAATCTGCTGGGGCGGGACGAAGCGTATCAGGCCCGTCTGTGGTTCTGGTCCGATCAGTTCGACTGCGGTCTGCAAATGGCCGGGGATGGCGCACTCGGCGCACGGCGGGTGCAGCGGGACCTGCCGGATAACGCCCTGTTGCTGTTCGACCTTGACGCCGATAACCGCCTGGTTGCAGTGAGTGGCTTTGCCCGGGGTAACGCTATAGCGCGGGATATCAAGCTGGGCGAGCGGCTTATCGATAGCGGCAAATGCCTGGATCCAGAGGCGCTGAGCAACCCGGCTATCAGTCTCAAAGCTTTGCTCAAGGCTTAATAATGCCGTCGCCTGGCGCGGCAGTCTGGGTGCTTTGAGCTTTCAGCTCTGAGGGCAGGACAGACGCGCCGTGCCGGTGTCGGTGTCATCAGAACGTGGGAGGAATTGCTTGTGCAGTATCGTAAATTTGGAAGCACCGACTGGCAGGTCAGTGAGATCGCCTTTGGCGCCTGGCAGATTGGTGGCGACTGGGGCGCGGTGGATGACGCCGAGTCCATCAGGACGCTGCTGTATGCCTACGAAAAGGGTATTAACTTTGTGGATACGGCCGAGCTCTACGGTCATGGCCACAGTGAAGAGGTGATCGGCCAGTCGCTCAAGCAGTGGCAAGGCGACAAGGTCTATGTCGCCACCAAGGCTCAGCCGACGGTCTGGCCGGATCCCGACGATGATGCGCCTCAGATGCGGGGCCGCTACCCGCAGTGGCACCTGCGTAACAATGTCGAGCAGTCGCTCAGACGTTTGCAGGTTGAACGCCTGGATCTGTTTCAGTTGCACTGCTGGGTGGCCGACGGTACCCAGGCGCTGGATTGGCTTGAAACGCTTAACGCGCTGCGCCAGGAAGGCAAGATCGATCAGATCGGTGTGTCCATTCGTGACTACCGTCCCGAGGAAGGCATCGACCTGGCGAAACTTGGGCTCGCCGCGTCAATTCAGGTGGTGTTCAACCTGTTCGAGCAGCGCCCGGCCGGGGCGCTGTTCCAGGCGGGTGGGCAGACGGATACGGCGTTTATTGCCCGTGTGCCGCTGGATTCGGGGTCGCTGACCGGTAGCTGGACGCGGGATACCTATGCCGCCTGGGCGCCTGGATCGGTGCCGCATTTACTGTTCAGGGATGAGCGCTTCGGGGATACCTTCGCACGGGTGGAAAAGCTCAAGGCACTCTGTGCGCCCTATTATCCGACGCTGGCCGAAGCCGCCATGCGCTATATCCTCAGTGAGCCCAGGGTCGCAACAGTCATTCCCGGCATGACGAACCCGGCCGAAGTCAACATGAACGCGGTCTATTCCGATGGCGCCGCTTTTCCTGCGGCGCTTAAGGCGCAGCTGGCCGAACATCTGTGGGTTCGCAACTATTACAAGTGAGAGCTGAACAATGACGCCCGAATTCCAGCCTGTACAGATCGAACTCCTGATGCCGCATGAAATCCGCGCGGCGATGGCGGAGCGACCGGTGGTTTTTATGCCATTGGGTACCTACGAGTGGCACGCAGAGCACCTGCCCATAGGGCTGGATGCATTGACCGCGCAGGGGGTTTGTCTGCATGTGGCCTTGCGCGACGGCGGTCTGGTGTGTCCGCCGCTGTATTACGGTACCGGCGGGGGGCATGGTGACTATCCCTTTACCATCATGATGCAGGGCGAGGCGGAAATTGCAGCGCTGTTGCGTTATTCGCTGGTGCGATTGCGGGATTTTGGTATGCAGCTTGCCGTGCTCTTTTCCGGGCACTTTGCGCCTGAACAGATACGCATGATCGAGAATATCGCGGCGCAATGGAATGATGAGGGTCATTCAATGCAGGTGCTCGCGCTGGCAATGAACATGGGTGAGGACATACCGATCGAACCCGATCATGCCGGCATGTTTGAAACCACACTGCTGGCCTCGCTGTGGCCGGATCGTGTGGATGTGAGCAGGCTGCCGCCACTAGAGGAAGGGCTGCCGGATGCTGACCGGGGTAAAAGCCCTTTCGGTGCACAGCGGCATGATCCACAGCACCCGCTGCACGGAATCTTCGGCCCCGATCCGCGTGGTTATGACCCCAAAGGCGCGCCGTTGCTACTGGATGCCATGGTGGGCTGGCTGGGTGCGCGGGTGCAGCAGGCGTTTGGGTCGGTTCGGTAGTGCTCTGTACCGTGCGCTGTCGCAGCTGTGGCGCCGGCGCTGTACGAGACGTTCGCTGCTACGCGTCAGTGGCCCTTGTGGGACGCTGAATTTAAAAGAAGTGTTAATGATGTGTTTTGATAAAACATATCATTCACGTCTTGTGTGAAAGTTTAAAGTGCCTAGAATCGAAAGGGATGGCGCTGAAGGCGATCCTGGGGTCAGCGGAGACTGACGTCTGGTTGAGCTGGGATAAGGAAACTATGCCCCGCATGATGTTTGAACAGAATGGCCGGGGCTGAATGAGGTGATAGCGGCGGGGCCCCGCCTGAATACCACTGAATGCTCAACCCGCCTTTCTCGACGTGCACTGCCTTACAACAACAACAAAGCAAGCAACGAGGTTATACATAATGAAGTTTTCGAAACTGGTTAAAACCGGCCTTGTGGTCACCGCCCTCTGCCTGAGTGCGACTGCAGCCATGGCAAAAGACTATCGTTTCGTCATGGTGTCCCATATCGGTGCCCAGGATCCGAACATGAACTGGTTGACGCTGGCGCTGGAAGAGTTCGAGAAAAAATACCCCAATGTCACAACCGAGTACATCGGCGGTGAAACCTACTCGGCGCAGGAACTTGCCCGCAACCTGGATCAGGTCATCGCCTCCAGGCCCGATGGTATTGCGATCCCGGTTACCGATGCCAACGCGCTGGAAGCCGGCATTCGCCGTGCTCTGGACATGGGGATTCCGGTGGTGGCGTTCAACGCTGCCGATGGTCGCCCTGAAGGCGAGCGCATTCCCTACATGATGTATGTCGGCGGTGACGAATACTTGACAGGCTTGAAAACGGGCCAGTATGCCATTGCCAGGGCGAAGGAAGGCAAGGTGCCGATGCCCAAGCAGGTTGTCTGTGCCATGATCTCGGCGGATCATGAAGGGCTGCGCCAGCGCTGCAAGGGCATTGAGGATGCGTTCAAGGAAGTGGGCGCCACCGCTGAATACCTGTTTACCGACGTTGATCCGGCGAAGTTTCGTAACAACCTCAAGGCGTATCTGTCCTCCCATCCCGACGCGAACTATATCCTCAACATGGGTGACTTCACCGCGCCCTGGTCCTGGGAAGTGGCGAATGATCTTGGTCTGGACCCGGATGTCGACGACAAGGGCATGACCATCATGACGGTCGGTGTAGGCCCGATTGCACTGTCCGGTATCAAGGATGGTCATCTGTTGGTGGCCTCCGAGCAGGGATTCTGGCTGCAGGGCTATATCCCGATGGAATGGCTCTACTGGCACCATGAGCTGGGTTACGACGCCCAGTCGGACATCATTACCGGCCCGGTCATGGTTGACATGAACAACCTCGAGCAGATGGACAAGCTGTCCACCGCGGTATTTGGCGCAGGCTCCGAAGATAATTCTGCCTGGCTGCAGTAACGCCTCCGACACCTGGGTGCTGTGGGGGCACAAGGCTCCCCTGCATCCCTGCTTCTTGTCGGTGTCTGAGGGTTAACCACCTTGTTCTATCAGGGGTTGGCGGATACCTGGTCTGGGTTCAGTTCTTATCGGTTTTTCAGGCGTATATAAAAAACTCGTGAGCAGGTTTTACGCTCAGGCGACGATTCTTCCGGAAGCTTCGTTCGGATAATTCGGGATTATAATAATGAAAATGTTGATGCAGCGTTACGCGAAACGTGCTGATTTTGGCGCAATAGTTGGTGTTTGTGCGATCTTTCTGATTTTCTCCCTTATTGATTTTAGTAACTGGTGGTCAGGGCATGCGCTGCCCGACATTATCCAGTTTACCGCTATCCTTGGCGTCATGGCTGTTGGCCAGGCGATCATGATCATGGTGAAAGAAATAGACCTGTCGGTGGGCTCTGTCTACGGCTTGACCGGTGTGTCCTTCATCATGCTCGAAGAGTATCTGGGTGTGCCGGGCGCGATGATTTCCGCTCTGCTGATTGCGGCATCGCTGGGCTATATTCAGGCGTTTGTCACGCTCAGGGGCAAGATTCCATCCATGATCGTGACCCTGGGAGGGCTGTTTGCCATTCGTGGCATCATTCATATCTGGACCAGCGGGCAAATGCGCTCCTTGCCGGTGGAGGCCAAGCATCACTGGCTGACCAGTGTTTTCGGTGGCGAGCTCTTTGGCATTGAAGTGGCTGTGTTCTGGGCCCTGCTGGTGCTGCTGGTGTTTTCTACACTGCTGTGGAAAACCCGTTTCGGTAACCACCTGCTGGCGGTGGGTGGAGATCCCAATACCGCCCGGGGGCAGGGTATCCGGGTGCCGCGTGTCAAGACCGCGGCTTTCATGATGTGTTCTACACTGGCGGGCTTTGCCGCCATTCTTACCCTGGCTGACCGGCCCCAGACCCATGTGACTTTGGGTACGCTGATGGAGCTTGAAGCAATCGCCGCTGCGGTTATCGGCGGCTGTGTGCTCACGGGCGGTCGCGGCTCCCTGCTGGGCGCCATGCTGGGCGCCTTCATCATTACCAGTGTGCGTTATCAGCTCATTAGTCTGGGGGCACCCTCGTCCTGGTATATCACCTTTGTGGGCCTGGTCTTGATTGCATCACTGATATTCAATCAGTTACTGGCTCGCTGGGCCGGTCACGCGACGCACGGAGAATAATAAAATGAATAGCAAAATGACGCCTAATACGCCGCTTATTGAATGTAAAAATGTTGATCTGTATTTCGGTCAGTTTCATGCGCTGAAAGACGTATCTCTTTCACTCTATGGCGGCGAACTCATCGGTCTGGTGGGGGATAACGGTGCCGGTAAAACCACGCTGATCCGCGTGCTCTGTGGCATTCATACGCCGACGAGCGGTGAAGTTTATCTCGATGGAAACAGGGTCGAAGAATTTGAGCCGGCTAATGCGATTGAGTTCGGTATTGAAACCATTCAGCAGTCCGTGGGGCTGTGCGACAACCTGTCTATCGCACGCAACTTTTATCTGGGACGCGAGCCCATCAAGCGCCGCTTCGGTATTCCGTTTCTTGATTTTGATAAAATGCGTGAAGCCAGTACCAAGGTAATTCGTTCCTTCGGCCTGCGGGAAAATGTCTCGGCGGACGATGAGGTTGAAGCGCTGTCCGGCGGCGAGCGTCAGTCGGTAAAGATCGGTCGTGCGGTTGAGTTCAAGAACCGCGTTGTCATCATGGACGAGCCGACCAACCATCTGTCTGTGCGCGAGCGCGAGCACGTCAATGAACTGGCAAAGTCGCTGCGCGATCAGGGTCTGCTGGTGATTTATATTACCCACGATATTTTCCAGGTACACAAGCTGGCTGACCGCGTGATCATCATGGAAAACGGCGAGAAAATTACCGATGTCCGCAAAGACGAAATGACGGCGGATGATCTCGAACAGGTTATTCGTCAGGGCGGCCGCGTGGTTGAAAAGGCGGAGGTGACGGTATGATACTGTCACAGTCCAAAGCCCTTGTTCGCCGCCACACGGAGGTTGGCATTTTACTTGTCTGCCTCGTGCTGGTGGTCGTCTTTACCCTCTACTCCGGCGATCGCTGGGCCAATTACTACAACTTTGCCTCTATTGCCCAGGTCAGCGCCACCTTGGGCATTATGGCGCTGGGCGCCTCCCTGGTGATGGTGACCGGTGAAATTGATGTATCAGTGGGCTCTATATTTGGTTTCAGCGCTCTGACTTATCTGGGTATGGCCCCTGAGCTGGGGTTTGTGCCGGCGGCCATTCTTGCCATGATTGCCGGTGCGGCCATTGGAGCGCTAAACGGCTTCCTGGTGACGCATTTCAAGGCGCCATCCCTGATTATCACCCTCAGTACCCTGATGGTCTTTCGTGGCCTGACTATCGCCCTGAATGAAGGGTTCTCGTTTGCGATTCCCTATAAGGAGCGGTCTGTGCTGGACTACCAGATGCTGGGGGGCGGTGATCTTCTGGGTCTGAATACCGGCGTCTGGTGGATGCTGCTGATCATGCTGGTACTGATTGTCTTTATGTACATGACGCCCCAGGGTAACCGTTTGCTGGCCCTGGGCGGCTCGGCGGCCAGTGCGCGCTCGCGCGGGATTCGCGTTAATCGCTACAAGATCATGGCCTTTATGCTGTGCGGACTCCTGGCGGGCATTGCCGGTATTCTGGATGCCGGTAAAATCGGTGTAGCCGACAGTGGTATGGGCCAGTATATGGAAATGAAAGCTATCGCCGCCTGCGTACTGGGTGGTACCGCCCTGGCTGGAGGTCGCATATCCCTGGTTGGTGTTATCGCCGGTGCTTTTGCGCTCTCATCGATTCAGAGCTTTTTGATCGTAAATGGTATTAAAACCACCTGGTTCCAGTTGCTGCTGGGCATTATTGTTGTCGCGGCGGCCGTGGGTGATCGGGCATTGCGAGACTGGGCGCTGCGGGGAAAATAGCGCCCGGCATTGTATTTATGCCCAAAGAACAGGGCTTATTCATACTTAGGCTAACAGCCTGTAAAGTATTGGTTTGAGTGATAGCGGTGAAGGTTTTAAACGAGTATATGCGCTGTTGCGTTAATGTGGATGTTTCGTAGTATCAGGTTTTATGTTTTTACCGAGTTGTACCTCAATTCCTGAGGCTTTTACCCAGACTTCTGTCTGGGTTTTTTTTGCCTGCTTTTCGGGGCGATACTGTCCGGTGTCTGAGGCTTTAGGTGTGCAGGCTGTGTGGCTATATCAGGGTGACAAAAAAAAGCCCCGCCCGGTTAAACCCGGCGGGGCTTTCAGTTGAATCCTTTTGGCTCAGGGCTTACAGCTTACAGCTGATTTCCCCTTGTTACCGGTCAGCCTCAGGCTGCAACAGTTCCGTGCGGATCTATAACGTACTTCTTGGCGGCGCCGCCGTCGAATTCGGCATAGCCGTTGGGCGCCTGATCCAGGCTGATAACTTCCACGTTAACCGCGTCGGCAATCTTCACCTTGTTGAACAGGATGGCCTGCATCAGCGGACGGTGGTACTTCATGACCGGGCACTGGCCGGTGTGGAAGCTGTGGGACTTGGCCCAGCCCAGGCCAAAGCGCATGCTCAGGGCGCCCTGCTTGGCGGCGTCATCCACGGCACCGGGATCTTCGGTCACGTAGAGGCCGGGGATACCGATCTGGCCGCCGGCGCGGGTCAGGCTCATGGCGGAGTTGAGTACAGTCGCCGGCGCTTCCTTGCCGTGGTTGCAGCCACAGGCGTGGGCTTCAAAGCCGACGCAGTCAACGAAGGCATCGACTTCACGCTCGCCCAGAATGGCCTCGATCTTGTCGGCCATATCGCCTTCCTGGGTCAGGTCGATGGTTTCACAGCCAAAGCTGCGGGCCTGGGCCAGACGGTCTTCCACCATGTCGCCGACGATAACGCAGGCGGCACCCAGCAGGTGTGCGGATACGGCAGCGGCGAGACCCACGGGGCCGGCACCGGCGATGTACACCGTGGAGCCAGGGCCTACGCCTGCGGTGACGCAGCCGTGGAAACCGGTGGGGAAGATGTCGGACAGCAGGGTCAGATCACGGATCTTCTCCATGGCCTGGTCGGCATCCGGGAATTTCAGCAGGTTGAAATCAGCGTAAGGCACCATGACGTATTCGGCCTGGCCACCGACCCAGCCGCCCATGTCGACGTAACCGTAGGCAGCGCCTGGGCGCGCCGGGTTTACGTTCAGGCAGATACCGGTCTTGCCTTCCTTGCAGGTGCGGCAGCGGCCGCAGGCAATGTTGAAAGGCACGGACACCAGGTCGCCCTGCTGGATGAATTCGACGTCGCGGCCGCACTCAACCACGATACCAGTGATTTCGTGACCCAGTACCAGGCCTTCTTCGGCGGTGGTGCGTCCGCGCACCATGTGCTGGTCGCTGCCGCAGATATTGGTGGTGACGACTTTAAGGATAACGCCGTGGTCGCATTTGCGGTTGCCGATGGCAAGTTCCGGGTAGGCGATGGATTCAACGGCGACTTTGCCGGCGCCTTTGTAAACGACACCGCGGTTTGCGTTGCTGCTCATTGACAACACTCCTTCTGATTTTTATGTATATAAGCCGGTATGGACGGGCCTGTTGCAGACTCTGTGCTGTTGCGGGCAATGACGGTGTCGCAGCGGCTGCCTGAATCCATCCTGCTACCCTAGTGCTTCGCGTGACTGCGGATGTGTCTGTATGAGTCGCCTACATGCCTAATTGAGACATGGCGGTGCAATTGCGTTTTTTATAGCTAGATAAAGGTCGCAGCCTGACAAGTGCGCGGGGCGCCCAGGGCAGATAATCCATGTCATATGAACAGGACTGTCAGTATTGCCTTGCCCGCCGCTCGACGGCAGGGGGAAATGCGTACCAGTGCCTGCTTCCCCTCATAATAACGACAGTTTTGCCGGAGGCATCATGGGTATCAGCGTATTTGATTTGTTCAAGATCGGAGTCGGTCCTTCAAGCTCCCATACCGTGGGTCCCATGAGTGCCGCCGCCGAGTTTGCGGCCCACCTTGAAGGCATGGCGCTGATTCCAGACGTGTCACGCCTGACGGTTGAACTCTTCGGCTCGCTGAGTGCTACCGGCATTGGTCATGGTACCGACAAGGCCATCATCATGGGGCTCATGGGTGAGCGCCCGGCGACTATTGATCCGGACATCATTGATCCCACCGTTGAGGCGCTGAAAAGCGGCGGTGAACTGCGGCTGATGGGCAAGCGTGTTGTCGCCTTTGACTGGGCTCGCGACATGCAGCTGCTGGAAGAATGCCTGCCCTACCATCCCAACGCCATGCGCCTGAGCGCCTACGGCCAGGACGAACTGCTGTTCAGCAACACCTACTATTCGGTGGGCGGCGGTTTTGTTATCGATGAGAAGGAAGCCATGGCCGGTGCCCCCCTGGTGCATCAGGTCAGCCTGCCCTACGAATTCAACAATGCCGTCGAACTGCTGCGCCTGTGCAAGGTGCACGGCCTGCGCATCAGTGAGCTGATGATGGAAAACGAAAAGGTCTGGCGGCCGGAAGCTGAAACCCGCGCCGGGCTGCAGCTTATCTGGCAGGCCATGCAGGACTGTGTCGCCAAGGGGCTGGAGCAGGAAGGCATACTGCCGGGCGGCCTCAAGGTACGCCGGCGAGCTCCGGGCTTGAACCGTTCATTGCAGCGGGCTGAGGCGCCTAACGTGATCAGCTCGACGCTGCGCGCCATGGACTGGGTTAACCTCTACGCGCTGGCGGTGAATGAAGAAAACGCCGCCGGTGGGCGTATGGTCACGGCGCCGACCAATGGTGCAGCGGGCATTATCCCGGCGGTGCTGATGTACTACATGCGCTTCAAGGATCAGGCCACCGAAGAAGACGTAGTCGACTTCCTGCTGGCCGCTGCTGCCGTGGGCACCCTGTGCAAGAAGAACGCTTCCATATCCGGTGCCGAAGTGGGCTGTCAGGGTGAGGTGGGTTCCGCCTGTGCCATGGCGGCTGCGGGCCTGACCGAAGTCATGGGCGGTACGCCTGAACAGGTGGAAAACGCCGCCGAGATCGGGCTGGAGCACAACCTGGGTCTGACCTGCGACCCCGTCGGTGGTCTGGTGCAGGTGCCCTGCATCGAGCGCAACGCCATAGCAGCGATGAAGGCCATCAATGCGACTCAGATGGCGCTGCGCGGTGACGGCGAGCACTTTATCTCGCTGGATAAGGTCATCCGCACCATGCTGGAAACCGGCCGCGACATGCAGGACAAGTACAAGGAAACGTCCCGTGGCGGTCTGGCGGTGAATGCCATCGAGTGTTAAGCCGGTAGTAAGAAGAAAGTGAAAGGTGAAAGAGGCAGGAGCGAGCTCGCAGTCGTTTTCTTTCCTTTCATCTTTCTCCTAGCTGCTTGTTACTCATAGCTTGCGCCAGTCGGGGTTCTCGAAGGCTTCCACCAGGTAATCGATGCAGTGACGCACTTTGGGTGAAAGGTGACGGCTGCGCGGGTACACCGCCCAGATGGCGCTGTCCTGGCAGCGGAATTCGTCCAGTACGCTGACCAGGGCGCCGCTGTTCAGGTGCGGCTCGACAATATAGTCGGGCAGGCAGGCCAGCCCCAGGCCCTGCAGTGCGGCCTCTAGCAGCAATACGCCCGAGTTGGCGTGCCAGTTACCGTTGGCGCGAACGTCCTTGCGCTGGCCTGCAACACAGAAACTCCAGGTGGCGGTCGAACCACGCAGGCAGTTGTGCCCGGCAAGGTCCAGCAGGCTGTGGGGCGTACCCTTGGCGGCCAGATAGCTTGCCGTGGCGACGATGTATTCGCGTCTGTCGCTGAGGCGGCGCGCCACCAGATTGGAGTCTTTCAGCGTACCCAGACGAATGGCCAGATCGTAGCCTTCATTGATCAGGTCCACCGCACGGTTGGTCAGGTTCAGGTCCAGGCTCAGGCGTGTCTGCTGCTGCATGAAACGGGTCAGCATGGGGCCTATGTAACGCTCGCCAAAGGTGGAACCGCAGCTGATGCGCAGCAGGCCGTGGGGTTCGTTGCTGAAACTGGTGATCTGCTGCTCGGCATCGCTGAAACCATCGGCCAGGGTCTGGCTCTGCTCGAAGAACCACTGGCCCGATTCGGTCAGGGTCACACGGCGGGTGGTACGCACCAGCAGTTGGGTGTTGAGGCGCTGTTCCAGGTGGCTCAGCAGGCGGCTGACATGGGAGCTGGACACGCGCAGTTTGGTGGCCGCGGCCGACAAACTGCCCAGGCGGGCGACCTCTATGAAGGCTTCAATACTTTCCCAGCGGTGCATGGAGGCCTGCCTTTGCTCTGTTAGGGTGCATTAGAGGGTGGGTGGTGCGATCTGCCGGCCTTTTTTGGTGGGCGCCGATTCTCTTTCAAACCGATAAAAAATAACAGTTTTTTGTGTGTATTGCTCAGTAGCAATAATGATTTGCAGTATAGGTGACATTGATGGCTTCCCATTGCCCCAAAAACGACTAAAGTCAGGGCCTCTTGCGGTATCGCCGCAGGAGCCAGTCGGCGCCTGAGCCCCGCCGACTGCAGGCCGCGGCATTTTAAGCCGGATGCGCGGTCATAAAACATGCACAACCCGCAACAAGGCCGCCGATAGGTGATCTGGATTGCGGTGGTGATTATAAGAAAAACAGGCATAGCAATTGCTAGCCGTGATTCAGCAGCCGACACCAACGGGCGTGTTGCTGAAGGAGCCAATGATGAACGATTCCATCCCGGGTACCCGCGCCGCGACCGAGCCGAAAAGCCGCAACATCGGTTTTCTGCTGCTTAAAAACTTCACGATGATTTCGCTGGCATCCGCGATAGAACCCCTGCGCATGGCCAACCAGTTAAGCGGCAAGGAGCTGTACAACTGGTATACCCTCACCGAAGACGGTGAGCCGGTGCGTGCCAGTGATGGCATTCAGATTACCCCCGATGGCGCCATGACAGATCCGTTTGACCTGGACACCATAGTCGTGGCCGGCGGCGTCAATATTACCCGCAGCTACAGCAAGCGTGAGCTGTCCTGGCTGCAGTCCATGGGCCGCAAGGGGCGCAAGCTCGGCGGTATCTGCACCGGCGCCTACGCGCTGGCCGAAGCCGGGCTGATGAACGGCTACGAGTGCAGCGCCCACTGGGAATGCATCGCCTCGCTGCAGGAGGCCTTTCCCAAGGTGAATTGCACCAACCGCCTGTTCTCGGTCGATCGTGATCGTCTCACCGGCAGCGGCGGCACAGTGCCGCTGGACATGATGCTCAACATGATCAAGCAGGAGCATGGCTACCAGCTTTCCGCCGCTATCTCGGAAATGTTCATCTGCGACCGCATCCGCAATGAAACCGATCACCAGCGCATACCGCTGCGCCATGTGCTGGGCACCACCCAGCCCAAGCTCGTGGAGGTGGTGTCCCTGATGGAGGCCAATCTGGAGGAGGCGATCGAGCTGGATCAGCTGGCCTGTTACGTGGGCCTGTCACGGCGCCAGCTGGAGCGCCTGTTCCAGAAATACCTGCAGTGTTCGCCATCGCGTTATTACCTCAAGCTGCGCCTGACCAAGGCGCGCCAGTTGCTGAAGCAGACGTCGATGTCGATTATCGAAGTGGCCTCGGCCTGTGGTTTTGTTTCGACGCCGCATTTCAGCAAGTGCTACCGCGAACACATTGGCATTCCGCCCCGTGAAGAACGCATGGGCATGCGGGTGGCGCGCAGCGCCGAGGTGCTGATGGATCCCATGTCTCGCAACCTGGGCACGGTCTTCGGTGGCCTGGGTGATGTGGTCTCGTCCACCGCCCTGACCGCGCTTACCGAAGCCCAGTCCGAACCCAGCTATGGCTCTGTAACGCTGCAATAGCTGTTGCGAGTCGTGCGCACACTCGAGTTTCGAGTCATTCGTTATTGGTGATGCGTGATTCGTCGTGAGCGAGTTCATGCCAATTGCCTGCGACTCCGGCCCCGTGCCGGGGTTTTGCGTTGCGGGGCTTTTTTCACGGGCGTCACGGGCGGAGATGGCTCTGTGGATTTGCAGCTTAGCGTTAGTCGTTATTCGTAAGTGGCAATTCGTGGTTCGCAGTTCATTATGCTGATCACCAATCACCAATCACCAATCACCAATCACCAATCACCATTCAATCGACGTGACGTTTTCAGAACAGTGTATTCTGCTTGCTGAATGTTGCTCAATCCGCCATGAGTCGGCGCAAAGCACGCTAATACGGGGGCTGCGCGGCTTTGTCGGTGCTTGGCGCTTTTAGCAATCAGCGAGTCGTTTTCAGTACCTCTGGTTGGGCGGCGAAGGGCTAGACTGGCTCCATTGCTGCTATCCGCTATCGCCGTCATTGTGCTGCGCTCCCGGTCTGGCATCTGAACGAACTCCTGCGGCACCAACTGCGGGCATCTGAACTTTGGGGGAAACCGATGAACGCAGCTGAACTGCATCAGGATTCGATCGTTATTGACGGTCTGATTATCGCCAAGTGGAACCGCGAACTGTTTGAAGACATGAAGAAGGGCGGCCTGACGGCGGCCAACTGCACCGTGTCCATCTGGGAAGGCTTTCAGAATACGGTCAACAACATCGTTGAGATGAACCAGCTGATCACTGAAAACAGCGATCTGCTGCGTCCTGTTCACAGCACCCGCGATATTCTGCGTGCCAAGGAGGAAGGCAAGACCGGCATCATCTACGGTTTTCAGAACGCCCATGCCTATGAAGACAAGATCGGCTATGTCGAAGTCTTCAAGAAGCTCGGCGTTGGCATAGTGCAGATGTGCTACAACACCCAGAACCTGGTAGGCACCGGCTGCTACGAGCGTGACGGTGGCCTGTCCGATTTCGGCCGCGAAATCGTGGCGGAAATGAACCGCGTTGGCGTTATGTGCGACCTGTCCCACGTTGGCAGCAAAACCTCCGAAGAAGTGATTCTGGAATCCAAAAAAGCAGTGTGCTACTCCCACTGCCTGCCGTCCGGTTTGAAAGATCATCCGCGTAACAAGTCCGACGAAGAACTGAAGTTCATTGCCGATCACGGCGGCTTTATCGGTGTGACCATGTTCGCGCCCTTCCTGAAAAAAGGCATCGAATCCACCATCGACGATTACGCCGAGGCCATCGAATACGTGGTCAACATTGCCGGTATCGACCAGGTGGGTATTGGTACCGACTTTACCCAGGGTCACGATCAGGCGTTCTTTGAAATGCTGACCCACGACAAGGGCTACGCCCGTCGCCTGACCCGCTTTGGCAAGATCATCAACCCCGAAGGCATCCGCACCGTGGGTGAGTTCGGCAACCTGACCGAAACCCTGCTGCGTCGCGGCTTCGATGAAGCCTCAGTGCGCAAGATCATGGGCGAGAACTGGGTGCGCGTTCTGGGCGACGTCTGGGGCGAGTAAGAAAGCTGTAAGTGAAAAGCAGCTGTAAGCTTGAAGCTTACAGCTTACAGCTCAGTTCAAATTTTCGGTGGAACCGCGTCGCGCGTTCCGCCCTACGCAACAAAGAATTCAGTTGGAGATTGAAACCATGGGTGTACATGCACCGGAAATGCCGATCCAGGTTGATGATGAAACCGGCGTTTGGGTAACAGACGCGCTGCCAATGCTGTACGTGCCGCGCCACTTTTTCGTCAATAACCATATGGGTATTGAGGAAGAAATCGGTGCTGAGCGTTATGCCGACATTCTCTACAAGGCCGGTTACAAGTCCGCCTGGCACTGGTGCGAAAAGGAAGCCGAGGCCCATGGCCTCTCGGGCGCGGCTGTATTCGAGCACTACATGAAGCGTCTGTCCCAGCGCGGCTGGGGTTTCTTCATCACCGAAGAGCTGGACCTGGAAAAGGGCACCGCCCGCGTACGGCTGGAAAACTCCGCCTTCGTTTACCAGTACGGCCAGGTGAATCGCAAGGTCGATTACATGTTCACCGGCTGGTTTGCCGGCGCCATGGATCAGATCGCGCAGAGCCTGGGCTATCCGGTACGTACCGTTGCGGTACAGACCCAGTGCGCGGCAGAAGAGGGCTGTGACTACGGCATCTTCGAAGTGAGCCCGCTCTAAAAGGCACAGCTCCTGTACAAAAAAGAGCAGACCGGCGTTCGGCGCCGGTTCCATATTGCCGCAGCGCTGCTGTGTGCCAGATTTAAGACAGTGCCGCAGCCCAAGGCTGCGGTCATCAATAAGAGTTACGGGGTGTCGCCATGTCCCAGTACGACGTGCTGTTCCAGCCGCTGAAGATCAATCAGCTGACCATTCGCAACCGTGTGGTCAGTACCGCCCACGCCGAGGTTTATGCCACCGATGGCGGCATGACCACCGACCGTTATGTGAAGTATTACGAAGAAAAGGCCAAGGGTGGCTGTGGTCTGTGCATCTGCGGCGGGTCCAGCGTCGTGTCCATCGACAGCCCGCAGAGCTGGTGGAGCTCGGTCAACCTGTCGACCGATCGCATCATCCCGCACTTCCAGAATCTGGCTGATGCCGTGCACAAGCACGGTGGCAAGATCATGATCCAGATTACCCACATGGGGCGTCGTTCACGCTGGGACGGTGAAAACTGGGTCAATCTGATGTCACCTTCCGGCATTCGTGAGCCGGTGCACCGCGCTACCTGCAAGATCATGGAGCCGGAAGAAATCTGGCGCATTATTGGCGACTTCGCCAAGGCCGCCGTGCGTGCCAAGGAAGGCGGTCTGGATGGTGTTGAGCTGTCCGCCGTACACCAGCACATGATCGACCAGTTCTGGTCGCCACGCGTGAACAAGCGTACCGACGAATGGGGCGGCAGCTTTGAGAATCGCATGCGTTTCGGGCTTGAAGTGCTCAAAGCTGTACGCGAGGCGGTGGGTGCGGACTTCGCCGTGGGCATGCGTATCACCGGCGATGAGTTCCATCCCGATGGTCTGAACCACGAAGACATGAAACAGATCGCCGCCTACTACGATGCCACCGGCATGGTGGATTACTTCGGCGTTATAGGTTCCGGTTGTGATACCCACAACACCCTGGCCAACGTTATTCCGAACATGAGCTATCCGCCGGAGCCCTTCCTGCACCTGGCGGCCGGCATCAAGGAAGTGGTCAAGGTTCCGGTCATTCACGCCCAGAACATCAAGGATCCGAACCAGGCCAAGCGTATCCTGGAAGCCGGTTACGTCGATTTCGTCGGCATGACCCGGGCGCACATCGCCGATCCGCATTTCATTGCCAAGGTCAAGGCGAACCAGGTGGATCAGATCCGCCAGTGCGTCGGTGCCAACTACTGCATCGACCGCCAGTACATGGGTCTGGACGTGCTCTGCATCCAGAACGCCGCGACGTCGCGTGAATACAGCGGCATGCCGCACATTATTGAAAAAACCACCGGCACCAAACGCAAGGTGGTTGTGGTCGGCGGTGGTCCCGGCGGTCTGGAAGCGGCCCGTGTCGCGGCCGAACGCGGCCATGCTGTAACCCTGATCGAACGTGCGGACGAGCTGGGCGGCCAGGTCACCATTGCTGCCAAGGCGCCGCAGCGCGACCAGATGGCCGGCATCACCCGCTGGCTGGCGATGGAAATCGAGCGTCTGGGCGTGGACCTGCGCCTGGGTACCGCGGCCAATGCCGACATGATCAAGGACCTGAAAGCCGATGTGGTGATTCTGGCCACCGGCGGTCGTCCCTTCATGGAGCAGAACCCGCACTGGGGCGCCGCCGAAGGCCTGTCGGTATCCAGCTGGGATATCCTCAATGGCACCGTGGAGCCGGGCAAGAGCGTGCTGATCTACGACACCATCTGCGAATTCACCGGCATGTCGGCGGCGGACTATCTGAGCTCCAAGGGCTCACTGGTCGAGCTGGTGACCGATGATATCAAGCCGGGTGTTGGCATTGGCGGCACCACCTTCCCGACTTACTACCGCAGCCTGTACGAGAAGGAAGTCATCATGACCTCCGACATGCTGCTGGAGAAGGTGTACCGCGAAGGCGACAAACTGGTGGCGGTGCTCGAGAACGAGTACACCGGTGCCCAGGAAGAGCGCGTGGTGGATCAGGTGGTGATCGAGAACGGTACTCGCCCCAACGAAGAGCTGTATTACGAGCTCAAGGGCGAGTCGCGCAACAAGGGTCAGATCGACAACGAGACCCTGTTCGCGGGTCAGGCGCAGCCGATACTGTCCGAGTCCGGCGAGGGCATGATCCTGTGGCGTCTGGGGGATTGCGTATCACAGCGCAATATCCACGCCGCCATCTACGACGCCCTGCGTCTGTGCAAAGACCTCTAACACGGTTCTGGCCGGGCTTACGTGCCCGGCCTGCTGTATTGGCTTCCTAATTTTGCGACGGGCCCGGCCTGTCGCTCCCTGTTTTGGTGAGGGTGACGCATGATCCTCGACTGGTTACTCCCTGTTCTGATTTCGGCGGCGCTGGCCCTGGCCCTGGCCGGTGCGTTTAAACGCGCCAGCCTGTGGCGCGCCGGTCAGCCCGAGTCGGTCAATCTTCTGGCTGGCCTGATGGCCATGCCGCGACGCTACCTGGTGGATCTGCACCATGTGGTCGAGCGCGACAAGTACATGTCCAATACCCATGTGGCCACGGCGGGCGGCTTTGTGCTGTCCATGCTGCTGATCATATTGGTGCATCTGTTCGGGCTGGAAAGCCGCTGGCTGGCCTGGGCGCTGCTGGCGTCTTCGGTGCTGATGTTTACCGGTGCCGTCTTTGTGTTCAAACGCAGGCTTAATCCGCCGTCGCGCCTGTCCAAGGGCCCCTGGATGCGCCTGCCCAAGAGCCTGCTGATGTTCTCGGTGAGCTTCTTTATCCTCACGCTGCCGGCGGCGGGCATTCTGCCTGAAGCCTTTGGTGGCTGGGTGCTGGCGCTGATTCTGCTGGTCGGTGTGGCCTGGGGCCTGAGCGAACTGGTGTTCGGCATGACCTGGGGCGGGCCCATGAAGCACGCCTTCGCCGGTGCCCTGCATCTGGCGTTTCACCGTCGTCCGGAGCGTTTTAACGGTGGCCGTTCCACCGGCCTGAAACCGGTCGATCTGCAGGCCCGTGTGCTGGGTGTGGAAAAGCCCACGGACTTCAAATGGAACCAGCTGCTGGGCTTTGATGCCTGCGTGCAGTGCGGCAAGTGCGAAGCCGTGTGCCCGGCCTACGCCGCCGGTCAGCCGCTGAACCCGAAAAAGCTGATCCAGGACATGGTGATTGGCCTGGCCGGAGGCACCGATGCCAAGTTTGCCGGCAGCCCTTATCCCGGTGTTGAACTCGGCCATGCCGTCGGCGGCCCGGGCCAGACCATCACTGAAGGTCTGGTGAATTCGGATACGCTCTGGTCCTGCACCACCTGCCGTGCCTGTGTTGAAGAATGTCCGATGATGATCGAGCACGTCGATGCCATCGTCGACATGCGCCGCTTCCTGACCATGGAAAAGGGCAACACTCCCAACAAGGGTGCCGAGATACTGGAGAACCTGATCGCCACCGACAACCCCAACGGTTTTGATCCGGCCGGGCGCATGAACTGGGCGGCGGATCAGAACCTGCCGCTGATGGCCGATGTGAAACAGGCCGAGGTGCTGTTCTGGGTATCCGACGGTGCCTTTGACATGCGCAGCCAGCGTATCCTGCGCGCCTTCGTCAAGGTGCTCAAGGCGGCTGGCGTGGACTTTGCCGTGCTGGGTGATGAAGAACGCGACAGTGGCGACGTGGCCCGCAGGCTGGGTGACGATGCCACCTTCCAGAGTCTGGCCAAACGCAATATAGCGGTGCTGAGCAAATACCGCTTCAAGCGCATTGTTACTACAGATCCGCACGCCTTCCATGTACTCAAAAACGAGTACGGCGACTTTTATCCAAACGGCAAGGGCGGCGACTATGAAGTGCTGCACCACACCACCTTTATCAACGAACTGGTCCAGCAGGGTCGACTGCAGCTGGATGCGTTCAAGGGCGGTACCGTGACCTATCACGATCCCTGCTACCTGGGGCGTTACAACGGCGAGTACGACTCTCCCCGCGATCTGCTCAAGGCGCTGGGTATTGAGCTGGCCGAGATGGAAAGGTCCGGATTCCGTAGTCGCTGCTGTGGCGGTGGCGGTGGCGCGCCTATCACCGATATTCCGGGTGAGCGCCGTATTGCCGACATGCGCATGGAAGATGCCCGTGCCGTGGGTGCAGAGCTGGTGGCGGTGGGTTGCCAGCAGTGTACCGCCATGCTGGAAGGGGTGGTGGAGCCGCGGCCAGTGATCAAGGATATCGTAGAACTCGTGTCCGAAGCGCTGATCGAACGCGCGCCGGCCCCCAAGGCTGCCCGGGTGGCTGAGGTGATGTCATGAGTGATCTGATTCGCAGAGATCCCCGTGCCGAGTGGATAGCCCGCAACCGTCTGCATCCGCTGCACGCGGCCATGACGGCAGCCACCGGTGAAGTGCGCGGGCCTTCGGGCCTGCTGCGCAAGAACCCCCACGGCGTCGGCTTTATCGGCCCCAACGGTATCAAGCGCATTGACCGGCTCGGTGGCAGCGCCGCTGCTGTCGGCGGTCGCCGCGGAGCAGCCAAGGCCGCTCAGGTGGTTGAACTGCCACTGCATGTTGTTGATGCGCCTGATTTTTACGTGGTCACGGTGCTCGACATTGTGGGTGGTCGCCTGGGCAGCCACGATAAGGATGTGCTCGGTCAGGCGCACAAGCTGATCCGCGATAGCGAGGGCAGCGGCGCCGTGCTGGCGGTGGTGTTCGGCGAGAGCAAGGAAGAGGGCTTCGGCCTGGCCGGCGTTGACCGCCTGCTGCAGCTGGACGGCAGTGAATATGAGGGCTACAGCCCGGAACAGCGCCTGGCGGCGCTGGTTGAAGTGGAACGCAACTTTGCGCCCCGCTACTGGCTCTTCCCGGACAGCATCAACGGCGGTAACGAACTGGGTTGTCGTCTGGCGGCGCGTTTGGGCGAGCGTCCGGCAACCCAGGCCTGGCAGGTGGATACGCAGCAGACCCTGTGCCGCGGTGCCGGCGGGCGCACGGATATCACCCGTGCCACGCCGCGCCTGCTGCTACTGGCCGAGGAATGTGCCGAGCCTGTGGATGAAGCACGCCACGAAGCGCGGGTGCTGGAACCCTGCAGTGTTGCCCAGAGCCTGGTGCGCATTCAGGACCGTGGTCAGGTAGCGGTGGATCCCAACGCCATTCCGCTGGCCGAGGCCGAGTTTATTCTCTCCGCCGGCAACGGTATTCGCGACTGGGATCAGTTCCACCAGGCGGCCGAACTGCTGGGTGCCACGGAAGGGGCCAGCCGCGTGGTGGTGGACGATGGCTTTATGCCACGCCCGCGCCAGGTGGGTGCCTCAGGTACCTGGGTTACCGCACGGGTCTATCTGGCCGTGGGTATCTCGGGTGCGATTCAGCACATGCAGGGTATTGGCCAGTGCGACAAGGTCGTGGCCATCAACCTGGATGCCGGCTGTGACATGGTCAAGCGCGCGGATCTGAGCGTGATTGGTGACAGTCATGCAGTGCTGCAGCACCTGATAGAGCTGGCGCAGGACTACCGGCTCGGAGCGGCTGAAAATGCAGCCTGAACAGACTGACCGCAACGGGAGGGTCGAACATGTCATCTGATCTCAATATCGTTGCCCTGGTGTCTATCGGGCAGCACCCCAAGTCGGGCCGTGCGCGCCGCGCCGAGCAGGATGCACGCGCCGTGGAGCTGGGTCTGCGTCTGGCCGGTGAGCGGGTGCAGGTACTGCATGCCGGTGATGCGGCGGATGAGTCTCTGCGCCAGTATGCCGGCATGGGGCTGAAAAGCCTGCGGATACTGCAGCAGTCGGCGGATGCCGATGCGGTGGTGGCCCTCGGCGATTACCTTAATGAGCATCGCCCCGATGTGGTGCTGACCGGGGTGCGCGCCGAAAGCGGCGAGTCTTCCGGCATGGCGCCTTATCTGCTGGCCGAGAAACTGGGCTGGCCGCTGGTGACACGTATTGCCGATATCGTCAGCATAGAAAACGGTGAAGCACAGATTCTGCAGGCGTTACCGCGCGGGCAGCGCCGGGCCATTCAGGTGCGTCTGCCTTTCGTGGCCAGTGTTGATATGGCGGCGACGGCAGGGCGCCAGAGTGCCTATGGGCCGGGTCGCCGTGCGCAGCTTGAGGCCATGCCCTGGGTTGAAACCGCCGATAGCGAACGTACCCAGTGGCAGCATGCACCTGCGCGCAAGCGGCCAAAACGCCTCAAGAAGGTCAAGGCCACGACGGCTGCCGAGCGTTTCAAGGCGGCCACGGCCAAGTCTCAGGGCACCGGCGGGCGCATTATCAAGGATCAGCCAGCGGTAGAACAGGCGCAGGCCATTTTTGATCTGCTGCTCGAAGAGGGCGTGATTCGATAATTGTCGTTATTGCGACAGTTACCGATTAATAGTCGGTAACTGTCGTAAAAAGAATATCCGGTGACGAATTCAGACATTCCACTTAAGTAAATCAGCGGTATTATCTTTCCACGGTGGCGCAGGTTATATCTGCTCAGGGTGAACTCACCATTCACCGGATATTCCTGTTATCACTGTTATCGTATTGCTCCAGAGGAGCTGCAGTTAGGTCGCTTATTCGACTTTCTCCAGCGTCCGTTAGGCTCAGGTGTTTGCAATATTCACCTTCATCTTGTGTACCAATTACGGCTTTTATCCGGGCACTTGCCCGGATTTTTTTATACATGGACCTATTTATCGTTATTTGCTCCTGCAATAACGAATTTTCCGCCATCCAGCTTCAGAAATAGAGTTTCAGGACGGAGTCGGCGACGCAGACGATGCGCCCCGAGCCCTCGACCTCCACCTTGATCTGGTTAACCATTTCCACGCTGCGCTTGGACGGTACCAGGGACTGAAGGCTGGTGCGGGCGCGGATTCGGCTGCCAGCCTTGACCGGATGCGGGAAACGAACCTGGTTGAGGCCGCAGTTGATTACCATGCGGGCCTCGGGGTAGGGGGGCCTTTGCGGATTGACGGTATCGGTCAGGTCCGGCAATAGCGACAGGATCAGAAAGCCGTGGGCGATGGTGCCACCGAAGGGTGATTCGTTGCGGGCACGTTCCGGGTCTGTGTGAATCCACTGGCGGTCCCCCGTCACATCGGCGAAACGGTCGATGCGCGACTGATCGATCGTCATCCAGTGACCGACGAACAGTTCATGGCCGATGTGCGCCTGCCACTCGTGATAGAAGTCGGCCACCTTGGGGTTCTTCACGGCCTGCAGGTCGCGACCGCCGGCAGGGTCGAGAATCAGATGGATTCTCGACACCCAGGAGTTGTTCAGCGTGTTGTTCAGCGAGTGGCTGATGAAGTAGGACAGCTGGCGCAGGTGAGCGTCGGACGTGTTTTTGAGATCAAGACGGCCGAGTCGCACTCTGATCGAGCGTTCTTTCTCGCGGATATATTCGAAAACGTCCATCATCAGATCCTGTCTGGGTGGTACCGGAGCGGCAAGCCGGCTCCGGCTATGGCGATATCAGATCGGTCGCCAGCATTGTGTGGGGTGCCGGGACCGTCCTGCTGCCAGGGCGGGCAAAGGGCAGTAGCGATATCCCGGGCAATTCGGGCGGGCCCTGCGCTGGGGCGATCAGTGCCAGGCAGAGTCGGTAGCGCTGCAGACAGGGGAGACGGAACCAGAAGCTGCCCTGGCCCAGTCGTGTTCCCCGCTGCCAGCAGGAAGGCTCTGCCGCCTCCGGCGGCGCCAGATCGAAGTCGAGTTCGGCGAAGGGAAGCCGCAGGCCCAGGCCGAATGCCTTTGACACGGCTTCCTTGATACACCAGGCCCGCGCCAGCAGCGCACCCCGTTCAGCCGTCGGTATCGCCTGCAGTGCCCTGTATTGTACGGGGCTCAGCAGCCGCCGGGTACAGATACCTGCGCCAAGATCCCGGCTGATCGGCTCGATATCCAGCCCCGGCTCAAGCCTGCGACTGAGCGCGACGGCCACGCCCCCATCGCTGTGGGAAATACTGAAGCCCGGCGCGGGTTGGTGCAGCACCCTGGGCTTGCCCTGGCCGGCGGTGGTGATCTCCCAGGCGGCGGGGGCTATTTGCCCGCCACTCTCGGCGGACAGCGCATGGCGCAGCAGGTAACGGCCGAGCAGAAAGTGGAGGCTGGCCTCACGGCTGACGGTGGCCCGGTAGCGGGCGCACTCTGCGACGCTCAGCGTGGCGAAAATAGGCGCCGGGTTGAGTGCCAGCAGCGGCGCGAATGCGCTGGTGGTCGCAAGCCAGATGCGGATATCGCCGGGTGCCTGTGTCTGCATGGTCGGGAATCAGAACGAATAGTGCAGCTTGATTTCGATAAAATCCTCGTCCCGGACCGGGTACAGCCAGCTATCCTCGGGCGTGGCGTTGAGGAACAGCAGCGCCCGCGTTTCGATCCTGACATAGTCGTTCAGGCGGTGGTTCAGGCTCAGATCCAGGTAGTTGGCATGGCTGTCGAAGTCGTAGCTGACCAGGCCCCGAAACTGGCTGTTGCCGATATCGCCAAAGGTTGATTTGAGCCCGATGAACAGATCGTTCTGGCCCAGGCTTTCGGCCTGCTCATCCCGGTCATCGATCAGGTACTCGGCGATCAGCGACAGGTCCTGAAGGCCATCCGGAAGCGAATATACCGGCACCTCGAGGCCGATATTGGCGCTGAAGAACCCCTGGCCCCGTTCGCGGCCAGTTTTGGCTTCCAGCTTCAGGATCGTATCATCGACCAGATAGAGTGCGTCCAGCAGCAGGTTTTCGGTTTCGATATACCAGGGTGTCAGCTCCCTGGCGCTGCCGCTGCTTATTAGCAGCGGTGCCCGACGGGTACCCTTGAAGTAGCCGAGCCCGACTTCGAGATCACCGAGGTACAGCTGGCTGCGCAGCGCGAGCTCGCCGCCGTGGTCGGAGCTCTCGAACTGGGCGTGATCCGAGACCGGCAGCCCGAATGACGGGCGCTGCGAAAACTCGCGTTCGCGAAAGGTCGGCAGGTAGTACAGCGACAGCTCGCCGGTGTCGAACCGCAGGCTCATTGAGGCGAAGGTCTGCCCCAACTTGTCCTTGCCATCGACGGCCTGGCGCAGGTCCGCCTGGTTCAGCACATTGACGACATTGATGGACTCAGAAACGCCCCAGAAAAAGGTCCCGACACCGGCACTGAACGAGAGCCGGTCATGGCGCCACTGTGCGCTGGCCTGACGGATATCGGCATAGCGGCGGCTCTCGTCCTCGGCATCCCAGCTGCCGAACAGGCGCAGCTTGAGGTCGGCGTCGCCAATACGACCGCTGGCGTCCATCTGGCCCTGCAGACCTGGCGAGCGGCGGTAATCGCCCGCGTCGGCCGGGGACGCGGCCCCATGGGCGAAGGCGCGGTAGCTGGCGGCGATGTCCACCGAGTGGCTGTCGATGGCGCCGTCGGCGAGAGCCGGTGGCGCGAGCAGGCACAGGCACAGCAGTGGCTGAGCCGATGAGCGAAGAAACCCCATCCTGATCAGTCCTTCAGCGTATTGCGATGGAAGTTTTCGTCCGAGAGGCCATTGCCGAAACGGATGCTCCTGTAGCTCAGGATCGTTTCGTTACCGGTCTGCTGATTGTGCATCGCCACCTGCATCGGTCGCCAGTGACGGTCGCTGTAGAGCTGAAAGTTCTCTGCGGTAAAGGTCTTGAGCAGCGTGCCCCGGCGGTCGAAATACTCGATGCGGAGGACCCGCCGGGCCTGCTGGTCGGCCCAGACCCGCTGCCGGCTGTAAGCGGAGTGCGTGTCGACGGGCATGCGGTCTATGACATCACACCTGAGCGCGTTCGCGCCGCTGCCGTCATCGCATGCCTCTTCCCGGACATAGGCATAGTTGAAGTCGTCGATCTGCTTGTCGGCCAGGTCTTCAAACGAAAATTCGCTGCTGACGAAGGCGCCGCTCTTGTTGCGAGATGATATCCGCTTGATGCGCGCATTGGCCGGCAGGTAAAGCCACTGTTCGTCGGCGGCGGCGTCTGGCTGCGGATGTGTGAGCAGGGCCGTGCCCCGGATATCGGCCGGAAAGTCAAAGCGTATCAGCGACTTGTCGCCGCCCTCCGGGTTTTCGAGCAGGCGGATTTCGAGCTCGCGGGTGGTTTCATTGCCAGCCCGGTTGCGCAGAGTCATCGTCAGCTCGGCGACGCTGTCGCCGTAGCCCAGGTCGCGGTTTTCCACCGCCTCGGCCACCCGCCGTCCTGGGTCGGTCTGGTTTTGGGCGGCATTGGCCGGCAGGCTCAGCAGGCCGCACAGCAGCAGCGTGGCGCGGGGTCGCCGCAAATCAATTCGCATCCTGAAGCTCCTCTGCTTTGCGAAAGTATCGGGCCGCCGAGGTCGGTACCCGGCGCAGAAACGAGAGCACCAGTGCCGGCAGCAGTAGCAGGTCGAACAGCAGCGCCAGCACGATGGTGATACTGGTCAGCATGCCCATTTGGGCGTTCTTTTCGAAGGCGGAGGTCGACAGCAACAGAAAGCCTGCGACCAGCAGCAGCGAACTGATCACAATGCCGCCCATCGTCTTGCTGAAGGTTTCCCGCACGCTGTCTTCGGGCGTCAGGCCGCGCTTCAGGCCATTGATGTACTGGTAGATGAAATGCACGGTGTCGTCGACAATAATGCCAATCGCCATCGCCGAGACACCGGCCAGGCCCATGGAAATCTGACCGTTGATGCAATACCAGAATCCGAAGGCGGCCGCGACCGGCAACAGATTGGGAATCAGGCTGAGCAGGCCGATGTAGAAGGACCCGAAGACCAGCATCAGCATGATTGAAATCACCACGAACGCCAGGGATGCGCCCTGCAGCAGGCTGATGATATTGGACTCGCCAATGTGCGCGAAGATGACGGCGGGGCTGCTGTGGTAGATCTCGATCGTCGCGGGCTGGTGCTGCCAGAGCCAGCCTTGTGCCCGCTCCTCGAAGGCTATCAGCCCGAGGGAGCTGAGATTCTGTAACCGCGCGGTCAGTTTCGCCGCGGACTTGTCGAAGCTGACCTGGTGGGTCACGTCGCGGCCGAACGGCAGCGACATCTCGTACAGCAGGAATTGCTGGGCGGCGGTGGTGGCGTCGGCCGGCAGGCGATAAAAGGCCGCGTCGCCTCCGTTCATCAGGCGGTTCAGGTCCTTGATGCGGTGCAGCGGGCTGGAGGTCGTGACCACCTCCGGCTGCTCCAGCAGCCAGGCATCGAACTGCCCCAGGAAGCGCAGGAACCCGGGCTCGAAGATGCCGCTCTGCTGCGACGCCGAGAGCGAATAGTCGATGGTGTAGATGCCGGAAAAATGCGCATCGATCCGTTCCGAATCGGCGCGGAACGTCTGCGACTTGTCGAAGTAGCGGATCAGGTCGTCGTTGAGCGCGTTCAGCGGGCTGAGCGCTGCAATAGCCAGTGCCAGCGGCAGCATCAGCCACAGAACCGGACGCCGGCGCCGGATCACCCAGTCGGACAACCGGCTCATTCGCTCGAACAACCGGGTGGTGGCAGTGGTTCGGGCTGAAAACCGCAGCCGTAGCAACAGTTGCGGCAGCACTGTGACCGTCAGAAGCAGCGAAAACAGCACCCCCAGCGCCACTATATTGCCCAGATCCCTGAACGGCGGCGAATCGCTGAAGTTCATCGCCAGAAAGCCGACTATGGTGGTCAGGTGGCTCACGGTGATGGGTTTGATATTGCGCTGATACGACTGCAGTACCGCGTCATGCCGGGGCAGGCCTGCGGCGATCTGGCGCTTGATGTAGCTGAGAATATGGATGGCCGAGGCCACAATCACCGTGAACATGATGATCGGGGCCGAGACAGAGGGCGCGGACAGCCGAATGCCGAGCCAGCCGGCCATGCCCAGGGAGCCGCACAGCGCCAGCACGACGATGACCAGAATGGCGCCGGCTGCGGCCGGCGACCCCAGGATAAGACCGGCGCTGATCAGCACGAAAACGATCATCAGCGGAATCAGTGTCACGAAGTCCTTCTTCGCCGCCTTGAAGAAGGCGCCGTTCATTTCCACCACCCCGGTCTGGTAGAAATGGTGCCCGGGATTGGCCGCCTGGTACACTGCGACCAGTTCATCGACGCCGTCGGTGACGGCGAGGACTTCAGCCTTGTTGTCCAGACCCGGCAGCCGGGTGGTGACGTTGATAGCCGTGTAGCGGCCATCCGCCGTCACCAGGTTGCCCACCAGGTCTCGCTCCTGGCCGGCGGCCGCTGCGATGAAGGCGATCCGCTCGGGGGTGATTTCGTCGAGTTCGTAGACGAACTCTTCGATCAGGATGTCGTCACCGTCGGCCGAACTGTAGGGGAAGTTGGTCAGCGAATCGACGCGTGAAACATGGGGCAGGCGCCAGAGTGCCTGCGTCAGTTCATGCACCAGCCTGAGCGTATCAGCGTTGTAGACGCCGTCATCGGCCGGTGGCTCGATCATGATAAAGACGTTGTCGGTGGTGCTGTAGGTATCCTGCATTTGCTCCAGGCGCAGCAGGTCGCTGTCGTCTTCATCGAAGAAAATGCGGTAGTCGCTGGCCAGTCCCATGCGTGTCAGACCGGCGGCCGACACGAGGGTCAGCAGCAGCACCAGTGCCATCAGCCAGCGGCTGGCGCGGGATTCCATAAGCCAGTGCATCCGTTTTCCTGCGTTCAAAGCGCGTCTTCCCTGTTCGATAAAAAGCTGCGCAGCGGCGCCATGATCCTGTCGACGTCTGCTTCGACGCCCATCACCAGCTCCGAGGCCCGGCAGCTGAGCCATTTGCGGCCCACCACGAACAGGCCGGGCTCCGGGGTCTTGCCGTAGTCCTCGACGAAGCCGTCGGCACCGATGCAGTGGGGCAGATTCAGCCACTGGGTGTCGTCCCGGTAACCGGTGGCCCAGATGACGCAGTCGACGTCGCGCCATTGGTCCCCTTTAAAGCGCAGGCGCCGGCCCGAGCATTCCAGCGCCCGGCCGACGACCTCGACCCCGCGGGCCTGCAGGTGGCGATTGCTGTAGTCGCCGCAGGGGACCGGGTTGCGCTTTTTCAGTATCCGGGCCACCAGGCTGTTCTTGTCGGCGTACAGGATCCGCAGCTTGTCGAGCCACCAGAAGATATCGCGCTTGAGTATCCGGTTGGGTGTCAGGCCCCGGGGCGAACCGGTCGCCAGGATCACTGTACAGCGCTTTGCCAGCCGGTCGGCGATCTGCCGGCCGCTAGCGCCGTCGCCAACGACGGCGACGGTGCTGCGGTCGGCGATCGAGGCGGTGGAACTGAGTCCGGCGTCCAGTTGCCGGACGCTGGCATCGAGTTGCTGGCCCATCATCGGCATCTGGGGCAGCTGGTTGGCACCGGTGGCGTTGACGATACTGCTGGCCCGCAGCTCGGTGCCATCCTGGAGTTTGACCAGAAAACCTGCCGGTTCGACACGTTCCAGGCTGACGACTTTGGCCTGGTCTTGAATCTGCAGTTTGTGATGTTGTGCGTACTGACTCAGGTAGTCGGCCATTTCGGCCACGGATGCAAAGCCCTCCGGATCACCGGGAAACGGCAGCTCAGGAAGGGCGCAGAACTGACGCGAGGTGAACAGCTGCATACCCTCCAGCCGCTTGCGCCAGGTGTCGCCGATCCGGTCCCGCTCCAGCAGCAGGTAGCTAAAGCCGGCCTGCTGCAGCCTGCGCGCGGTATGCAGACCGAACTGGCCGCCGCCGATGACAATGCAATCGTACGGCGGCATCAGCTAGGCTCCCCGGCCTGAGTGCCGAAACGCTGCTCCAGGTGCGCGATCAGGGCATTGATGGTCGGGTAGTCGAATGCCAGCGTCGGATCGACTTCGACACTCAGCTGATCTTCGATAAGGGTCGACAGGCGCACATGGTCCGCAGAGTCCAGGCCCAGGCTTGAAAAGGACGTATCCCGGTGTGCATCGATTGAGAACTCGGGAGTCTTGGCTGCAATGAAGCTGGCGATCTGTTCCACCAGTGTTGCCGTGCAAAGCTTGGTTGTCATCTTGGTTTCCTCAGGTCTAGGCGGGGAGCGCCCGTTCGGCGGTGATCAGTTCCCGGCAGGCGGTGCGTTTGACCTTGCCGCTGGTGGTTTTCGGAATACCGCCGGGTTTGACCAGCAGCAGCCGATCTAGGGCCACATCGTGCGCCGCCATCACCGCCTCGCGCAGCTCAAGACGCAGCTGTGCGTGATCCTCATTGAGAAAGGCGTTGCGTCGAATTTCGACGATCGCCGCCAGTCGGGTTTCGCCGTCGATCTCCAGCGTGAATACCGAGGCGCCGTTGTTGCCGGCGGCGTGGGGATGGCTGTTGCAGCTGCGCTCGATATCGTAGGGGTACAGGTTGCGCCCCCGCAGGATCAGCATTTCCTTGATGCGTCCGGTGACAAACAGCCGGCCCTGGTGCAGGAAGCCCATATCCCCTGTTCTCAGGTAGTACCGACTGTCGGCAGGCACCAGCTGGGCCCGAAACTGCTGAGCGCTGATTTCGGGCTGGTTCAGATAGCCCTGGGCGACGGAGGCGCCGCTGATCCAGATCTCGCCAATGCTGTCGGCCTCGCAGAGGCTGCCGCTGGCGGGGTCGACGATCTTCAGGTCCAGCTGTGGCGTGACCAGGCCGCAGTTGACTACCCGGCGCCCCTCGGCAGCCGGATGCAGGCGGCCACGGTCAAAGCTTGCGGGTTCGAACGTCAGGGTCTCGATACCGCAGCCCGCCGGTCCCCCGGAAACGAACAGGGTGGTTTCCGCCATGCCGTAGCAGGGAAAGAAGGCTGCAGAATCAAAGCCATGGGCCTGAAATCGGTCGGCAAAGGCGTGCATGGTGTCGGCGCTGACCGGTTCCGAGCCGTTCAGCGCCACCGTCCAGCAACTCAGATCGAGGCCGGACAGGTCCTCGCGCTCGGCAATGAATTTGACGCAGTGTTCGTAGCCGAAGTTCGGCGCGGCTGAGCTCTGGATTCGGTAATGGGAGATCAGCTCGAGCCAGCGGCGCGGGCGCTGCACGAAGTTCATCGGCGGCATGAAGACGTAGGTGCCGCCCAGGAACAACGGCTGCAGCAGATGGCCGATGAGGCCCATGTCGTGGAACTGGGGCAACCAGCCGCCGGCGATCAGGCCGGGCTCATGACCGCAGGCTTGCTGAATCGCCAGCTGGTTGTCGACGATATTGGCGTGACTGACCATGACGCCCTTGGGCAGGCCGGTGGAGCCCGAGGTGTACTGGACGAAGGCCAGTTGGCGAGGGTCAGGCGGTGGCAACGGGAGGGGGTCCGCGGGGCCCGTCTGGTGTTCGTCGATCCAGTCCTGGCCGTGCAGGTCGACCTGGGGCAGTTGCGCCAATTGTTCCGCCAGCAGTGCCCGGCTATGGGCCGTGGTGAGGATGGCCTGGGTCCTGGCATCCTCGAGAATGCGCAGGGTGCGTTCAAGCTGCTGTGCGTTACGGCTCAGGTTGAGGGGCACGGCAACGGCGCCGGCGGCGAGGCAGGCGAGAAAGTTGACGACGAAATCGAGCCCGCTGGGGAACAGCAGCGCCACCGGCTGGCCGCTGTACCCGCGCTCTACCAGCAGGCGCGCCCGGTCGAGCACCTGCCGATTCAGTTCCGCGTAGCTCAGTGAGCGGGCGGTATCGGTCCCCTGGGGTTGAAAGACGCAGGCGGTTTGATCGCCATGGCGGGCGACATGGCCGTCGAAGGCCTCCATGAAACGCAGCGGCGGGGCAGGTTGATCCTTCATTTTCATCGTTCCTCTATCCACCGAAGCCCATGGCCTGCAGCTGTTTCACCCGGCGCTCAAGGGAGGTGGCGAAACGATCGATGTCGTCCAGGCGCGTGAAGCGGCCGAAGCTGATCCGGATCGCGCTCTGAATTCTCTCCTCGTCCAGGCCCATGGCCAGGAGGACAGGGGATAGCTGTTTTGTCTTGTTGTTGCTGCAGGCGGATCCGATCGACACCACCATGCCTTCCTTCCTTTCCATCAGAACGGCGAGTGCCTCGCCCCTGATACCCGGGATCGACAGGTTGAGAGTGTTGGAAATGGCGGCCTCGTAGGTGCTGGCGCCATTGATGTGGGTCTGAATATCGGCGTGCTTCAGTCGCTCGATTAATCGCTGCTTGCACGCCAGGCTGTGTTGATCCCAGGCTGAAAGTTCCCTGTAACACTCGTCGGCGGCGGCGCCAAGACCCGCGATGGCGACAAGATTTTCGGTGCCCGATCGCATCGCCATTTCCTGGCCGCCGCCGTGGATCAGCGGTGAGAGGCGCTCAATATTGCGGACGTAGAGGCCGCCGATTCCCTTGGGACCGTAGAACTTGTGCGCCGAGAAGGAAACGAAGTCGGCTCCCAGCGACTCGACATTGAAGGCCCGTTTCCCGACTGCCTGAACCGCATCGACATGAAACGGAATGCCGCGCTTGCGGGCGAGTTTTGCCACCTGCTCGACCGGCTGGATAACACCGGTTTCGTTGTTGGCATACATCATCGATATCAGGCGGGTGTCGGGCCGGATGGCGACGGCCATAGCATCGACGGAGACGGCACCGCTGGCATCCGGGTGCAGACAGGTTACCTCGAAGCCGAACTGCTGGGCACAATAACGGATGGTTTCGAGCACCGACGGATGCTCAAGCGCGGTGGTCAGGATGTGGCCAGCGCGGGGCAGGTCATTCAGCAGGCTGCCCTTGATCGCCCAGTTGTTGGACTCGGAACCGCCGGAGGTGAAAAAAACGTGCGCAGGCTCGGTGCCCAGCAGGCGCGCGACCCTTTCTTTGGAGCTCTGCATCAGCTCGCGGTTGCTGGTCGAGGGCGCTGTACGCCCCGATGGATTGGCGAAGCGCCGCAGCGCGGCGCTCATCGCCTGGGCCGCGGCTTCGGACACCGGTGTGGTGGCGTTGTAGTCGAAATAGCCTTTGATCGCGTCTGTCTGGGTCATGCCGGAATCTCCCGGCTAGCGCGTTCGACCTGTGCCAACAGCCGTTGATGCAGCTGCTGCAGAATTTCGACGCAGTGGTGCTGAGACGGTTCAAGCTCACCGAGCATGGCCTCTATCTCGCGATCACTGCGCTGCGCGAGCCGCTGCAGCGGCTGAGCGTTGAGTGAGGCACAGAAGATGTTCGCCGTCGCGACCGAAGTGGCGCAGCCCCAGGCTCTGAACCGGGCCCGCTCAATTTGCCCGTCAGTGGCACTGATCTGGATACGGATACGGTCTCCGCACACCGGATTGCCGATCTCGTACTCGTAAGCAGGCCCGTCGATGTCGCCGACGTGGGCCGGATCGGAAAAGTTGTCGATAATGATGTCGTTGTACATGCAGCAGCTCCCTGTCAGCGTACGGTCAGGCGACAATTGGACAGTTGTCGGCGGCGGCCGGCGCAGCCTCAAGATCGTCCAGGCGCTTGTCCAGGTTGACGGCGCAACAACCGAACTCCTTCGACTCGGGCAGGCGCATCACGTACTGCATGCGCTGTCCGCTACGTCCGGAGCGGCTGGGCTCGGGCAGCAGCCGGACCAGGTCCTCGGTCAGCATGAAGCCAGGGGTCGAGCGGGCGAGGGGGTCGAGAATCGCCAGCTGGCCGATTTCTCCCGGGGCGACTTCGCGGTCCAGTTGCTTGGGATCGCGCACCGAAAAGTGGATGAAGGGAGATACGTGCTTGACGCCATGTTCGTCGTCAATCGCGACGACATTCGATTCGACCAGGGCATAGATATCGCGGATCTGGCTTTCCTCGACCCCCAGGTATTCCATGCATTCCTGGTTGAATTCGGCGCGAGACAGCATCTGGCCCGAGAAGCGTTTCCAGCCGCCGAGCGTGATGACATAGCTACTCTTGTCCAGCTTGAGGCGGGTGTTGGTGGCCTTGAGGTAGCTGATGAAGCGGTTGATCAGGAAGGGCGGGCCTATGATGTGGCGACTGAACTTGTGATTCCAGTCATTGAGCTGCGCCAGCGCGTCTTCGGGCTTGAACGACTCCTGCCGGACCATGAAACGGTGGGTATCGAGCAGACCGGCCAGCATGTTAAGCGCCTTGATCATGCCCATTTCCGGAATTTCCTCGGTCGATGGGCAGAGGTACAGGCCTGCCCCCTTGGAAATTTCCAGGAACTCGCGGTACATCGCATAGATGCCCATGACCGCGTTGTCGACCGTATCGCTGCAGCGGCGGGATACGCTCGGGATGCCAGAAGTGCCGGTGCTGCGCATTTCCAGCTCGATGTCGCGCAGGCTGACGGAAAGCAGCTTGTGACTGTCATTGGCTTTGAATAGCTCAATGGGAATAAGCGGTATTTTGATCAGGTCTTCCGGCGCCTCGATGGACTCAGGCGTTATACCTTTACTGTCGCAGGCAGATCGAAAAAAGGCGTTGTTTGCGTAATGGAGATGGAAGGCGTCGCGGATCAAGCCGGTTTTAAATTCCAGCAGGGTTTCGTCGGACATGGAATAAAGTTCCGACACCGATGAAAGAGCAACCTTCAAAGGGTCCAGTCCATTTTTCTTTAGCATGCTTTGCAGTTCGGCCGACATTTTAGTCTCCTTTAAAAGTCTTGTGGGGATATGGCTTTTATCGTCGGTACCCAGGTGCTTTCTTATTTTGCTTGGCAACCCCCGCGATGGGACGGCCGGGCAACGGCCTGGGTGCCGTTGCGCCTGGCGGCTCGATACTGGGGTGCTGCCTGATTGCAGGACTGACGATCGGAAGTGGTGCACGGACGCTTAGGCCACGGGTTCTGGCTCTAGACGCCGTTTTGCACCCGGCAATGTGACCAATCTTGGAAGGGCTAAATAAGGTAAATAGCATTCTCGCTTTGCTTCCCTGGACCCGTTAGCAACGGCTCCTCGCATTTCACACTTTTTAGTTGTTTGGCCGCGGCGCATCCTGGTGCGCACTGCGATCAGGGCAAAAGGGTATTGAACGGTCAATTCAAAGTCAAATATTTAAACGCCTGTTTGAAATGAATTTTTAAAGTCACTCGCGTACGTAAGTATTGACGGTCGAGCGAATATTTTTTCATGGATTTCACGTCTTTTGTTTCCGAAATTATCGTTATTTCTAGTTTTGAACAGCTGTGTGTTTGTTGTTCTGTTTTGTGCTTTGTTTTTGAATTTTCGTTTAAATTAGGTAGTTTTGGTAATAGATAACGGGTAATGGTTGGCATTTTTTCGTGCCGCTGTTTGCACTATTTAAATGCAGGCACTTCTGGTTGTTCCGAAAATTCTGATTTTGACCTGCTGTCGGTAGTGTCATCCCGATCGCGTCGGGTTGGGTCAGCTCCCGCCGTGCGGACCTGTACTCGAGACTTCCGGTGCTCTAAGCCAAAACCCCGGGTTGATTCCGTCAGGCCCGCAAGCTTGGCTGAGCCGCAGTGGCAAGAAGCGGCAATGTGGTTTGGGCGACGTGGTGGTGTGTGGTGAGCATCAACCCGGGGAATTCGTGCAGCAGGGATGCTTCATCGTTGGGCATTCCGCCGAGAGAGAGGGCCTAATGCGGGCTGTGCAGCTGCGCCCGTTATGTCGAGTGAAGGGCAGCCGGGTAGGTAAGTTGCTTGCCCAGCAGGTGAATAACGTCAGTGAATGGGCCGAAAAGGGGCCGGGGTCTGATAGCAAGGGTGGCGCTTACAGGTTCCCGATGTCGCCACGGGGGGATATTGGCAATGCTGATGTCGCTATCAGAACACTGGCGTCGGCGCTTGTTTGTAATATGGAGTCCCCATAGTGCCAGCTTAGTTCTGCGGGAGGCTTGTTTTAGTCCTTTATTAGGGTTAATGAATTTCGCAGAGATTATGTCGCGAAATATAACAATAACGACAAAATAATATCGAGCCCGACACGGGTGAGGAGTATTGAATGAACGCGGGTTTAAAAACCGACAGTGCTGTTGCAGAAAATGAGTACGATACGGATTATGAGTTGGGTCAGGACAACGTACAGATTATGGGGATGGACGTCCATAATCCCGTATTTGGCGTGAGTGCAGGCCTTATTCTGCTGTTTATCGTAGGTACCTTGCTGTTCCCTGCTGAAGCCAAGGTCGCACTGACCGGCGCACGCGGCTGGTCGATCGATAATTTCGACTGGCTGTTCATGATCGGCGGCAACCTTTTTGTGCTGTTCTGCCTGGCGCTGATCGTACTGCCAGTGGGCAAGGTTCGTTTGGGCGGTGCCAAGGCCAAGCCTGAGTACTCGACCATGTCCTGGTTCTCCATGCTGTTTGCCGCCGGTATGGGCATCGGCCTGATGTTCTGGAGTGTGGCGGAGCCTGTGGCCTACTACACAGACTGGTACGGCACGCCGCTGAACGTGGCGCCCAGAACCGCAGAAGGTGCGGATCTGGCGCTGGGCGCAACCATGTATCACTGGGGTCTGCATCCCTGGGCGATCTACGGCGTTGTTGCCTTGTCACTGGCCTTCTTTTGCTACAACAAGGGTCTGCCGATGACCATCCGCTCGGCCTTCTACCCGCTGCTGGGTGAGAAGTGCTGGGGGCCTATCGGTCATGTGATCGATATCCTGGCGGTGCTGGCGACCATCTTTGGTCTGGCAACGTCGCTGGGTCTGGGTGCACAACAGGCGTCCGGTGGCCTGAACTACCTGTTTGGCATCGAAAACAGCCTGACGACCCAGATCGTGGTGATCGTCTGTGTGACCGCCGTGGCGCTGATGTCCGTTGCGCGCGGCATGGATGGCGGCGTGAAGCTGCTGAGCAACATCAATATGGTGATCGCGGCCTGCCTGATTGCGTTGGTGATCGTCGTGGGCCCGACGCTGGAAGTATTCCGCTCGGTTGGGGGCATCCTGGGCAGCTATGTTGAAAACATCATTCCGCTGAGCAACTGGGTGGGCCGTGAAGACGGTACCTGGTTCCACGGCTGGACAGTGTTCTACTGGGCCTGGTGGGTGTCCTGGTCGCCATTCGTGGGCATGTTTATCGCCCGTGTGTCCCGTGGCCGTACCGTACGCGAGTTCCTGACCGCCGTATTGCTGGTGCCAACCCTGGTGACGGCCCTCTGGATGGGCGCCTTTGGTGGCACGGCGATCGGGCAGGCGCAAGCCGGTATCGGTGAGCTGGCCAACGGCATCGGTGATGTCTCCCTGGCGATGTTCCAGATGTTCGAGAACATGCCGCTGAGCATGGTGATGTCCTCGATCGCCGTGCTGCTGGTACTGGTGTTCTTTATCACCTCGGCCGACTCGGGTTCCCTGGTGATCGACAGCATCACCTCCGGTGGCAAAACCGACGCACCCATGATCCAGCGTCTGTTCTGGGCTTCCCTGGTGGGCATTATTGCCGCAGTACTGCTGGTGGGTGGCGGCTCCGAAGCCCTGACCGCACTGCAGGCGGCGGCCATCACCACCGGCCTGCCGTTCACGCTGGTCTTGATGCTGATGTGCCTGAGCCTTTATAAAGGTTTGAAAGCAGAAGTTTATTAAGTAAAAAAGCTGGCGCAGGGTGTCGACCGCTGGTACTAGTGGCAGGACGCCCGTTTGATTTGCCAGCCAAAGGGAGAACGCAGAGATGATGTATGCCGATCTGATCGATCAGGATGATTTTCGTGAGCGTCTGGTGCGGCTGGGGATTCCCGTTGACCAGAATGTGGATGCCGAGCATTGCTGTCGCCAGTTGCTCAATTGGCTGGCGCAGCCGCAGGGGGCTTCGAGCCTGCCCCAGGCCAAGGCGCTGGTGCATGAGCTGCGTCAACAGCGTGAAATTTTGCTGCCTGACGTTGCCCGTGCCATCGATCAGTATCTGGTGCCTGTGCTGGGGCGCTAACCAGCTCAGAGTCCTGTCGCCCCTCAGGCAATTAATCTCGCTACCCAACCCGGACAGGCTCGCGCCTGCCCGGGTTTTTCGTGTCTGCGTTGGCGCAGATTTCGCCTTTCGGCGACATACTTTCTTTGCTCGTGCAAAGAAAGTATGTAAAGAAAGCACGCCCCGATGAAGCCTATTCGCTGTGCTCTGAGATCATTCGGCGGGCCGCGCTGACGGTACATCCATGTACCTCATCGCAGGCGCATCAGTCCCTGTTGCGCCCCTTCGGGCCTGATCGCCGAATGACCTCAGTGCTTGCCGGCTTCATAAGGGGGAACAAGAGCCGTTATGACGCCCCGCTGGAGTGGTACCAAGTCCGGATATGTAACTGATGATGGAGAAAGGGAAAGGGAAAGGACGTCAGTCGGCGCATTGTTGCCGGTGCTGCAATGGATGCTTTCGTAGGTGCTGATGAGCGAAGCGAATCGCACCTTTTACCCAAAGTACTTTCCTCTTGCCTCGACCCATATCCGGGCGCCTCGAAGTAAGGAAGCACTCAAAGCAACCTCGACAGATAAGTGTTTCGTGAAAATGCTCTAGTCGAACCCGTGCGCGCGGTTGCACTCTGCGCTCTATTGCCGTGCAATAGCCGCATTAATCACCAAGACCGAGGCCTGCTGTGTCGCTTCCTATTCTGTACTCCTTTCGCCGTTGCCCCTATGCGATACGTGCCCGACTGGCGCTGGCCCGTGCCGGTATCCGCTGTGAACTGAGGGAAGTGGTGCTGCGGGACAAGCCTGCGCAGATGCTGGCGATCTCGGCCAAGGGCACTGTGCCTGTGCTGCAGCTGCCAGACGATGGCCGCTTTCCAGAGACCGGGCAGGTGATTGCAGAAAGTATCGACATTATGCGCTGGGCCCTGGGGCAGCAGGATCCCGGGCACTGGCTGTCGGGGGCAGATGCCAAGGCTACCGCAGCGCTGATCAGTCGCAACGATGGCGAGTTCAAGTGGGCGCTGGACAGGTACAAGTACGCCGACCGCTATCCTGAGCGTTCAGCCGATGAATATCGGGCCATGGCCGAGCCCTTTCTGCAGACGCTGGAAGACGGATTGCAACAGGGCGCGGGTTTGCTGTCACCCGGTTACTCGCTGGCCGATGCGGCCATATTCCCCTTTATTCGCCAGTTCGCCCTGGTTGATCCGGTCTGGTTTGAGGCCTGCGGCTACGCTGCGCTGAAGCAGTGGCTGAGCGACTGGTTGGCGTCGGAGCTGTTCATAGGCGTGATGCGCAAGTATCCACAATGGAGCTTGGGTGACGGGGTGACGCTGTTCCCGGGGGATTCGCTATAAATATTGATCTGCAGTGCAGGTCTTTATAGCTGTTCATGCCACTTAAGGTCTGGTCTGCCCCAGGCTTGCTGCCATTCCCAAAAAGCAGCTGCGCCGGATGTCAGGAGTCGCCTGCATATTTGGCGTTACCCACAGTCATCAGGTGCAGCCGACTTCATCAAAAATACTCTGGAAGGGCATGGCAGTGTTATGAGAAAGGAGGGGGTTGACCCCCTTTGGGCTATTTTTTGAGCAGCCTGAGTGCTTTTCTGATGCACCATAGATGCTGCATAGCACGCATGCTAATGTTGCTAAACTCCGATTCTGAATCCCAATAGTTCCTTGCTGCTATCGCTCAAAATGAGGTTTTTTGTGACACTATTCTCCTCTTGCCCGCCGTAAGCTGAATAGTTTTTGAAGGCTTCGTACTGGGCATCAATGTCGATGCCCAGCCCAAAGGTAATACCGAACTCATCCTGGAGTTCATCGAAATCGTACTCTAAATAAGCCATTTCCGATCCTTGATTGAGCCCGTTGAAATCAAGCGCAGACTTGCACAGGAGCCTCGCCTCGCGGCCTGCAAGCCAGGCCTGCGCGGAAAAATTAGATTCTAGTGGTAGCGGCTGATGTTCGCATTGGGCCTTCGCTCCAATGAAGGCCCAATGCTGAGGCGCTTAGGCTTTAGGCATCATCTTTTTTCTTGTCGCGCTTCTCGCGACGTTTTTCCTTTAACGTCTTGGTTGCCTGCTTTTTATCCTTGCCTTTGGTCATTTCGGTTTCTCCGTTAATTTAAAAATAGATTCTTTCTACTGAAAAATTAGCCAGTCTAAAATCTGATATATGTTTAAAAGGAGAGGTGCGCAAGGCATCCGAAAGTCTTCAAAGCAGTATCCTCCTACTATTAATTAATCCAGGATTGAAAGCAGCTCAAAATCAAGTGTCGAGCCGAAGATGCGAACCTTGAATATCTCCCCCGGCACCCTGCCGAGCAGGGCAGATCCAAGCGGCGACAATACAGATATTCGTTGTGTCGTGGGGTCGGCCTCTGCAGGGCTTACCAGTCTCAACGTTGACTTCTCCCCTGTTTGCAGTAGCTTGACCAAAAGATTTGAGCCGGGGCCTGCAGATGGCATCTGCCCTGGTTCCCCATGGCAAAGCTGTTCTAGTCTGCTGAAAGCAACCAATAGATTGAGAGGGCTCGTATAACTGGAACCTTCTTCGGTAATAAAGTAGTAACTTAAACGATCAGAAATACTTTTAAAAGACGCAGGAGTATAGCAGTTCACATAAAACCCTCCGAGATGATAAGCGTAGCGAATCAGCCGGAGAGTTTTTTACTCTCCGGCTTAAGTCAGGAAGGCCAAGTTTTTCGCGGAAAATAAATACATATTCAGTATCGCCAAAGAATTAATATTTAAAAGGATCATACCCTGCAAAAAATAAAAATCAAGCCATGTCCGGTACAGGTAGTCTGGCCAAAAATCCAGGCCGTTTACCCAAGCGAATCGTTCCGGTCGGCGGGTCGTTGCCAGGTTGATCTGGTTATGATGGTGAGGCGAGACTATGGAGGTTGTGTTGAAGCCTGTGCAGGCTGGGGCATCGGAGGGGTTTGATGGTTTGTGTTGCGCCTTGCTGACGCGTTACTTTCTTTGCACGCGAAAATAAAGTAACCAAGGCTTTTTACCTTGAAGAGTGCGCCCCCGAAGAAGCCGTTTCGCTGCGCTCTGAGCCCCTGCGGCGGGCTCCGCTGAAGGTACATCCATGTACCTCATCGGAGGCGCAACAGTCCCTGTTGCGCCCCTTCGGGCCAATTCGCCGCATGACCTCAGTGCTCGCTGGCTTCATAGGGGGGAACAAGAGCCGCTCTGCCATATTCGTGGGATGCAGGCCAAGGTTTTTTTACTTTGAAGAATGCGTCCCTGATGAAGTCAGTAGTGCTGATGCATAGTCGCGCAGCCCCAACATAAGCCGGTGCGGTTCGCATCGCTCACCGCCCCCTGCACATTTCCGCCAAACCACAAAAAAGCCCGCAGGCTCAATGCCTGCGGGCTTTTTCATAATGTTCAGCTTTCAGCCTTCGTTTTTCGCTGGTGCTGATTCGCCCAGGTGTTCCTGCAGCTTGTCGCTGTACCAGTCGATGAAGTTGATTACGCCGAACTCGTAGGTTTCGGAGTAGGGGCCCGGCTGGTACGCCATTGAGTTGATGCCGCGCTGGTTTTCTTCCGCCAGGCGCTTGTCCTGCTCGTTGGTGGCATCCCAGACCTTGCGCAGCTTGGCAACATCGTAATCCACGCCTTCCACCGCATCCTTGTGCACGAACCACTTGGTGGTCACCAGGGTCTGCTGGGCGGAAATCGGCAGCACGCGGAATACGATGACGTGATCGCTCTGCATATGGTTCCAGGAATTGGGCAGGTGCAGTATGCGCATGGAGCCTAGCTGGCGGTTCTTGATGCGTCCCATCAGCTTGTTGCAGCCGGTGGAGCCATCCAGGGTCATGACCTCGGTGCCTTCACGCAGCGGCATGCGCACGATGCGGTTGCGCAGGCCGTGGCTGCGGTGCTCGTGGGGAATGCCTTCGGCGTCCCACTCGGCGGACTGGCGCTTGTAGTGGGCGAGGAATTCCGCATCGGCACGGGGGTCGTGGGTATCGTCCCATTCCAGCAGGGTGTTCAGCAGTTCCGGGTGGCTGCCGGCACAGTGGTAGCACTCGCGGTTGTTCTCGATCACCAGCTTCCAGTTGGTGTCCTCAACGATATGGGTTTCCACCGCCAGCTTGGTGTTTTCCATGTCGTAGGGTTCCATGTACTCATCCAGGGTGGCGAGCAGCGGAGCCATGTCGTCCGGGGCTTCTTCGCCCAGGCAGACGAAAATAAAACCGCCGGCGGTGCGGCAGTGGGCCGGGTTCAGGCCATGCTCGGACTTGTCAAAGGTGGTGCCCATGTCGGAGCCGGCAAACAGCAGGTTGCCTTTCAGGTCGTAGGTCCACTGGTGGTACGGGCATACCAGGTTGGCGACCTTGCCGCGCTCGGCGCTGCACAGACGCGATCCACGGTGGCGGCAGGTGTTGTGGAAAGCCCGCACCTGGCCGTCGCCATCACGAATGATCAGAACCGGGTTCTGACCCACTTCGAGGGTGAAGTAATCGCCTTTTTTCGGCACCTCGCTGGTCATGCCCACGAACAGCCATTCCTTCTGGAAGATCTCTTCCATCTCGATACGGAACATGTGCGGGTCGTTATACAGCGGGCGCGGCAGCGAGTAGTTGCGTTTGCGGCCCTTGAGCAGGCGATCCATCTCTACGCGAGCGGTTTCGGCATTGGCGTAGGTGATGTTAAGAAGGTCGTGCTGGTTCATCTGGTGCTAATCCTCAGTCACCGGCGCAGCCCCCAATGGGCCGTCCTGTGAGAATCTTGTTTAGGTCTGTTCGCTGTCCCGCAAATGGGCCATAAATACAGGCTTCCATGGAGTGCATAGTGCGCCAAGCCAGCCATCACTATTTACCTGTTTGCGACACGTAATCGCTGTCTTTTCGACGTCGGGCCAGCTGCGGGTGTCAGGAGTGGTGTGTTCAGGTAAATTTTTGTCGCAAATAGCTAAACGGCGACGCCCGGACGGGATGACAATGGCGCCATAATAATTGCCCCCAAGTCTGCGGACAACACGAGAGAAGCCTCATGAATTATCCCAATGTGAGCATGGTGAATACCGATGCGCTTAATCCGGTAACGACCCAGACCTGGAGCAACGGCCGTCACGTGGTGCGCTGCGTCAATGCGATTCGGGAAACCCCGGATGTGCTGACGTTCTGCTTTATGGCCGAACAGCCGGTCATGTTCTTTTTCAAGCCCGGGCAGTTCGTGACCCTGGAGCTGGAAATCAATGGTGAGCAGATCTTCCGCTCCTATACCATTTCCAGCGCGCCTTCGGTACCCTACAGCTTCTCGATCACCGTCAAGCGGGTGCCCGGTGGTGTCGTGTCCAACTGGCTGCATGAGCACATGGATGTCGGTGTAGAGCTTGCGGTGCATGGCCCTGTGGGGCAGTTCAACTGCATCGACTTCCCCAATGAAAAAATGCTGATGCTGTCTGGCGGTGTCGGTATTACGCCGGTGATGTCCATGGCGCGCTGGTTCTTCGATACCAACGCCGATGTGGATATGGTGTTTGTGCACAGCGCCCGCACACCACGGGATATTATCTATCAGCGCGAGCTGGAGAACATGGCCGCGCGCATTTCCAACTTCAAACTCAATCTGGTGTGCGAGAAGCAGGAGTCCGGTCAGAGCTGGGGTGGCTACCGTGGTTTCTTCAATCACGCCATGCTGGACATGATGGCGCCGGATTTCATGGAGCGCGAGATTTTCTGCTGTGGCCCGACGCCCTATATGCGTGCCGTGAAGAACATGCTGGAGCACCTGGGCTTCGACATGAAGCACTACCACGAAGAGTCCTTCGGTGCGACGCCGCTGGACGTCAAGGAAGAAGTGGCCGAGTTCGCCGAGCAGGCGCAGGAAGATGCCGATGCCATCATGGCGTCGGACATGCTGCGGGTCGACTTCTCCAGCACCGGCAAGAGTGTCCAGATCGTACCGGGGGAAACCGTGCATGCGGCGGCGGCCAAGCTCGGGCTGCACATTCCCAAGGCCTGCGGCATGGGCATCTGCGGTACCTGCAAGGTCATGAAGGTGTCCGGTGACGTGGAAATGTCCCACAACGGCGGCATTACCGATGAAGATGTGGCTGAAGGCTACATCCTGTCCTGCTGCAGCGTGCCCCAGGGCGACGTGGTGGTGGAATACTGATAACGCCTGTTCAGCTGCGTTAGATAACAACAGGGCCCTCGCGGCCCTGTTGTCGTTTCCGGGCTGTCGTTTTGGCTAGCCTTGTTGAACTGTCGCCTGGAGAGCGCCGCCTGCGGTCGATTCATTTATGCCGGCGACTCTGCTATTCTCCCGCCCACTTAGGGGAGTAGTCTCCTGGCCCTGGCCGCTCGCCGGACTTACCACTGATCTAGTGCGCAAAAGCCCGACACGCTGCCAGCCAGGATGGTCGTCAACAATCTCCGGGTCCTCATGACCTGTGGCGATCATGTCCGAATTCGGGCTGATGAGACCTGAGATAGATCAAAAGCACCGGGGCCGGCTCTTTTGGTGTGTCTCTGTGTCCAGCGCCGGCCCCCGACAGTCATACCATGAATCATTACTTTCAGCTCTTTACACCCGCTGTGCGCCTGATCAGTGCGCCTGTTATCGCCTTTGTCACGCCCCCTGGCCTGGAGACCGGACTATGATGCTGCCGATTCTTGCGATCATTCTGGGCCTGGTGCTGCTGGTCTGGAGTGCCGACCGTTTTGTCGATGGCGCCGCTGCAACCGCCGGCCACGCCGGCATGCCACCGCTGCTGATCGGCATGGTGGTCATAGGCTTTGGTACTTCGGCCCCGGAAATGGTGGTGTCCGCACTGGCGGCGATGGAGGGTAACCCCGGCCTTGCGCTGGGTAATGCCTACGGCTCCAACATTACCAACATAGCCCTGATCCTGGGTCTGGTGGCGGTGTTCAGCCCGATCGCGGTGCAGTCGCAGATTCTGCGCAAGGAACTGCCAATACTGGCGGCCGTCACTCTGCTCAGCGGCCTGCTGCTGATCAATGGTCAGCTTAACCGCATGGATGCGCTGATTCTGCTGCTGGCCTTCTTCGCCATTATGGGCTGGTCGATCTTTCAGGGCATGCGCCAGCGTGGCGATAGCCTGGGAACAGACATGGATGCGGAAATGGACGTCAAGACCATGGCGCTCAAGCCCGCTATCATCTGGTTGCTGGTCGGTCTGGTGCTGCTGATCGTCAGCTCCCGAGTGCTGGTGTGGGGCGCGGTGTCCATTGCGCAGTCGCTGGGCGTGAGTGATCTCATCATAGGTCTGACGGTCGTGGCCATCGGTACCTCCTTGCCGGAACTGGCCTCGTCCATTGCCGCCATGCGCAAGGGTGAGCATGATCTGGCGCTGGGCAACGTGATTGGCTCCAACCTGTTCAATACTCTGGCGGTGGTCGGTATCGCTGCGGCGATTCATCCGCTGGACGTGGAATCGGTGGTGCTGTACCGCGACTGGGGTCTGACCATGGGGCTAACGCTGGCACTCTTCCTGATGGGGTACCGCTTTGGCAAGAAGCAGGGGCGTATCAATCGCTATGAAGGCGGGGTACTGCTGGTGGCCTACCTGATCTACACCGGCTATCTGGTGTCGACCATAGTGGCGGCGGCCTGAGCCTGGCTCGCTGAGGGGCTGAGTTTAACGACTGAACTGGAAAGGTTTGATCAGGGGCTGGTCAGGTGCAGGCTTTCCACTTGATGTTGCAGCCGACACTGGGGGTCTGATTCGGGTCTATCGAGTCCCCAGTCAGCAGTGCATCGCAGGCGCGGCGCAGATCGTTGCCGCTGACCTCAATGCCGTTGCCGGGGCGGGATGCGTCGAACTGGCCCCGATAGACGCATTTCAGCTGGCCGTCGAACAGAAACAGGTCCGGCGTACAGGCGGCGTTATAGGCTCTGGCGACCTCCTGGGTTTCGTCATAGAGGTAGGGGAACGGATAGCCTTTGGCCGAAGCGCGATCCTGCATCCGCATGGGCCCGTCTTCGGGCGAACTCTCCACATCGTTGGCCGAGATGGCCAGCACCGCAATGCCGCGGGCCTGGTAGTCCCAGGCCAGTTCAATCAGTTCATCTTCGATATGGCGTACATAGGGACAGTGGTTGCAGATAAAGGCGATCAGGATTCCCTGTGCGCCGGCGCACTCCTGCAGCGTGGTCTGCTGGCCGCTGCGCACATCCAGCAGACTGAAGTCCGGCGCGGGGGTGCCCAGTGGCATCATGGTGGAAGCGGTGAGGCTCATTGCAATCTCCGGCACGTCAGTTAGGGCAAGGTTGCAATAATAGTAGCAGCAGTTAATGCCCGGCTCGGTTGTTGCGCCACTGGTACTGACGGAATTGAGGTTCTACCATGCAGTCCCTGAGCTTCGAGCCGGTGCGGTGGATTGACGAAGCGAAACAAAGAGGTGAATTTTGCGCGCTGACAAGGCGAACACAAAGATGCTCGAGACCCTGGGCGAGGTAAAGGGCGCCGCGGTGCGGCTACTGGCGCGGCGCGAGCACAGCCGTATGGAGCTGGAGCAGAAAATAGGCGCCCGAGTAGCGCCTGAGTTGCTGGCCCAGGCGCTGGATGCGCTGGAGGCCGGCGGCTACCTGAGCGATGCGCGCTTTGCTGCGGCCTATCTGCGCAACAAGGCGGCGCAGGGGTTCGGCCCCATGCGCATCCGTGGTGACATGGGACGCAAGGGTATTGGCGCCGAGCTCTGGCAGCAAAGCCTGGAAGCGGAGGGGATCGACTGGTTCGAACAGGCGCGGGATTTGGCCCGGCGACGTTTTGGCGCTGTGACGCAGGAGGATCGCAAACACTACGCCAAGTGCATGCGTTATCTGCTGGGGCGTGGATACAACCTGGATCAGGCGCGCTATGCATTGCAGCAGACGGATGATGAATAACCCCGGAGCACGGGGCTTTTCGGAAAAAGTTCGTACAATTTTTACCCACGTTATATACTGCTTCGCCATTTTTGCGTGGTATTTTGATCGGGTTTTGAGCCGGAAATACAGCGCCACGTTGATTCCTGTTGAGCAACCAACCATCTGTAGCGGTTCGTGCTAATGAAATACATGACGAGTGCCGAAATTCGCCAGGCTTTCCTGGATTACTTCAATCAGCAGGGGCATGAAATTGTCTCCAGCAGTTCGCTGATTCCCGCTAACGACCCGACCCTGTTGTTCACCAACGCGGGCATGGTGCAGTTCAAGGATGTATTCCTTGGCAGCGACAAGCGCAGCTACAACCGCGCCACGACCTCGCAGCGCTGCGTGCGCGCCGGCGGCAAGCACAATGACCTCGATAACGTGGGCTATACGGCGCGTCATCACACTTTCTTCGAAATGCTGGGCAACTTCAGCTTCGGCGATTACTTCAAGCGTGAAGCCATTGGCTTTGCCTGGACGCTGCTGACTGAAGTCTTTGGTCTGCCCAAAGAGCGCCTGTGGGTGACCGTGCACCACAGCGATGATGAAGCCGAGCGCATCTGGAAAGACGAGATTGGCATTGACCCCGAACGTTTCTCCAAACTGGATGAAGACAACTTCTGGGCCATGGGTGATACCGGTCCCTGCGGTCCCTGTACCGAGATCTTCTTCGATCATGGCCCCGATGTGGCCGGTGGCCCGCCGGGCAGCCCGGATGAAGACGGCGACCGTTACATAGAGATCTGGAACGTGGTCTTCATGCAGTACAACCGTTCTGCCGATGGCGCCATGGTACCGTTGCCGCGCCCGTCGGTGGATACCGGCATGGGTCTGGAACGTATCGCCGCGGTACTGCAGGGCGTGCACAGCAACTACGAGATCGATCTGTTCCAGAGCCTGCTCAAGGCTGCCGCCAAGGCGGTGGGCAGCGATGACCTGATGCACAAGTCACTGTGCGTGATTGCCGACCATATCCGTTCCTGTTCCTTCCTGATTGTCGATGGCGTGCTGCCCTCCAATGAAGGCAGTGGCTATGTGCTGCGTCGCATCATTCGCCGCGCCGTGCGTCACGGCAACAAGCTGGGCGCAACCGAGCCGTTTTTCCACACCCTGGTGGCGGCGCTGGTGGCGGAAATGGGCGCAGCCTATCCGGAGCTGGTGGCGCAGCAGGGTCAGATCGAGCGTGTGCTGCTGAAAGAAGAGCAGCAGTTTGCCCGCACCCTGGACAACGGCATGCGTCTGTTACAGCAGGCGATCGATGATCTCGACGGTAGCGTGATTCCAGGTGAAACCCTGTTCCGCCTGTACGATACCTTCGGTTTTCCGGTGGATCTGACCGCCGACGTTGCCCGCGAGTCGGGTCTGAGTGTGGACATGCAGGGCTTCGAGGATGCCATGGCACAGCAGCGCGAACGCGCCCGTGCCACCGGCTCTTTCTCTGTGGACTATAACGACAAGCTGGACCTGGACGGTGAAACCACCTTCAGTGGCTACAGCGCACTGCAGGACAGCTCCAAAGTCGTGGCGCTGTTCAAGGACGGCGAAGCGGTACAGCAGCTGTCGGCGGGCGAGTCCGGCGTGGTGGTGCTGGCAAATACCTCCTTCTACGCCGAGTCTGGCGGTCAGGCGGGTGATCGCGGCGCACTGCGCTGGGATCGCGGCCTGTTCGATGTGAGTGATTGCAGCAAGGAAGGCAAGAACCACCTGCACCAGGGGTTGGTCAGTGAAGGCGTGCTGGCGCTCGGCGATACGGTTACCACTGAAGTGGATGCCGCCAACCGTCAGGCGACGGCGCTGAACCACTCAGGTACCCACTTGCTGCACGAAGCCCTGCGCCGGGTGCTGGGCGAGCACGTGCAGCAGAAGGGCTCGCTGGTCAATGCCGAGCGCCTGCGCTTTGACTTTGCCCATTTCGAGGCCCTGACGCCCGAACAGCTCAAGACCGTGGAAGACATGGTCAACGACCAGATCCGTGCCAACAGTGGCGTAAGCACTGAGATCATGGATATAGATGCAGCCAAGGCCCGTGGCGCCATGGCGCTGTTCGGTGAAAAGTACGATGAACAGGTGCGCGTACTGAGCATGGGCACCGATGGCTTTTCCACCGAGCTCTGTGGCGGCACCCATGTGCAGCGTACCGGTGACCTGGGTCTGCTGAAGATCGTGGCCGAAAGCGGTATCGCCTCGGGCGTGCGTCGTATCGAAGCCGTGACCGGTGCCGGTGCCCTGGCCTGGGTTGAGTCGCTGGATGCGACCTGCAGCACCATTGCCAGCCTCACCAAGGGCGGGCGCGACAACCTGACCGACAAGGTTCGGGGTCTGGTGGACCGCAACCGTACCCTGGAAAAGGAACTGGAACAGCTCAAGGGCAAACTGGCCAGCCTGCAGGGCGGCGAGCTGCTCGGCAAGGCGATTGAGATCAAGGGCGTGAAGGTGCTGGTAGAGCAGCTGAGCGGCATTGAGCCCAAGGCGTTGCGCGATACGCTGGATCAGCTGAAGAACAAGCTGGGTAGCGGAGTCGTCGTGCTGGCCGTGACTCAGGACGACAAGGTCAGCCTGGTGGCGGGTGTCACCAAGGACCTGACCGGTCGCGTCAAGGCCGGCGATCTGATTCGTGATCTGTCTGCCAGGGTGGGCGGCAAGGGCGGTGGTCGCCCGGATATGGCCCAGGGTGGGGGTAACGATGTGGCAGCACTGCCGGCGGCTCTGGCCTCGGTAGCGGCATTGCTGGAATCCACGCTTTAACAGGTAGCAGGCAGAGCGCGAGCAGCATCACCCGCTGATGATCCTTGCGCTCTGTTTTGTCATTACTAGGCACTAGGGGCCGCCGAGCTGGCGGTGAAAGGATTAGACAGAAGATGGCTCTATTCGTACAGAAATACGGCGGGACGTCCGTGGGTACTGTAGAACGAATCGAAGCGGTGGCGGACAAGGTAAAGCGCTTTCGCGACGAGGGGCACGACCTGGTGGTTGTGCTGTCCGCAATGAGTGGCGAAACCAATCGCCTGATCGGGCTGGCCAAGGCCATCCAGGACGAACCCTGCCCACGGGAAATGGACGTGCTGGTATCGACCGGTGAGCAGGTGACCATTGCGCTGCTGTGCATGGCGCTGGAAAAGCGTGGCCTCAGCGCCCGCTCTTACACCGGTGGTCAGGTGCGCATCCTGACGGACAGTGCCCACACCAAGGCGCGTATCCAGGATATCGAAGTCGACGGCATGCGGGCAGATCTGTCTGCCGGTCGGGTTGTGGTTGTCGCCGGCTTCCAGGGTATGGATGCCAAGGGCAACATTACCACCCTGGGGCGCGGCGGTTCGGATACCACCGGTGTGGCTCTGGCAGCGGCGCTCAAGGCCGATGAGTGCCAGATCTATACTGATGTGGATGGCGTCTACACCACCGATCCCCGGGTGGTTGAGGGCGCGACCCGTCTGGACAGAATTACCTTTGAAGAAATGCTGGAAATGGCCAGCCTGGGTTCAAAGATACTGCAGATTCGTTCGGTCGAATTCGCCGGCAAGTACAAAGTGCCGCTGCGTGTGCTGTCCAGCTTTGTGGATGGCCCGGGCACCCTGATTACCATAGAGGATGAGGATACAGTGGAAAAACCAGTGATCTCCGGTATCGCTTTCAACCGCGACGAAGCCAAGCTGACCGTGATCGGCGTGCCTGATATTCCAGGCGTGGCGTCACGCATTCTGGGGCCGATCAGTCGTGCCAATATCGAAGTCGACATGATCGTGCAGAACGTGGCCGCCGACAAAACGACTGACTTCACCTTCACGGTGCACCGCAATGATTTCGTCAAGGCCGAGGCTATATTGCGTCAGGTCTGTGCGGAGCTGGGTGCCCGTGAGGTGGTCGGCAACAACAAGATCGCCAAGGTATCCATCGTCGGTGTGGGCATGCGCTCGCACGCGGGTGTGGCGACCAAGATGTTCGATTCCCTGGCGCAGGACAACATCAACATTCAGATGATCTCGACCTCGGAGATCAAGGTGTCTGTGGTGATCGCAGAGAAGTACCTTGAGCTGGCCGTACGCGGGCTGCATTCCGCCTTTGAGCTGGACAAGGCCGATACGGTTAGCGAATAGTGGCTTTGTTGAAGTAGGCTATAGTTAATTCGGCCTATGCTGAACCCGGTTATTGCAACAGTTTACAGGGACTTACTGTACTATCTGCGGCTGCGATAATCGGGTTGGGCACCGCCTGCAAGGCTGTGATTCGACGGGATAGGGAATAACGGGCGGCCGCGCCAGGAAAGCTGGCTGATGCCTCCCTCCGGCCTGCAGTACTCTAGGAAAGCTTAAGGAGATCCAATAGATGTTGATTCTTACCCGCCGCGTGGGCGAAACACTGATGATAGGCGATGACGTCACCGTTACCGTGCTGGGCGTAAAAGGTAACCAAGTGCGCATCGGTGTCAATGCACCCAAGGATGTTTCTGTACATCGTGAAGAGATTTATCAGCGCATCCAGCGCGAAAAATCCGGCGACCAGGAAGATCAGGAATAAAAGTTAAGAAACCCCTTTTCTTTTGAAAATCAATCTCGTATAGTACGCCCCGTTGTCGAGGTGAGATGGCCGAGTGGCTGAAGGCGCACCCCTGCTAAGGGTGTATATCGCAAGGTATCGAGGGTTCGAATCCCTCTCTCACCGCCATTTTTCAGGTAGGCGCCCGTAGCTCAGCTGGATAGAGTACCTGGCTACGAACCAGGCGGTCGCACGTTCGAATCGTGCCGGGCGCACCACTTGAAAAATACGTCAACGAGTTTGTCCCTTAGAGGGGATACAGGAAGCGCCCGTAGCTCAGCTGGATAGAGTACCTGGCTACGAACCAGGCGGTCGCACGTTCGAATCGTGCCGGGCGCACCACTCCTGTAACAACCTCACTGCTTTAGCGCCCGTAGCTCAGCTGGATAGAGTACCTGGCTACGAACCAGGCGGTCGCACGTTCGAATCGTGCCGGGCGCACCACTACGAAAGAATGTAGTGTTTCTAAAGCAGATTTCCATACCCCAGTAAAATCTCAGTCTGACGACGAACCCTAATCTCAAAACTGGATATCACTCCAGATAGAGTACCTGGACTATTTAGTCGCCGCAGGCGCCACCAGACGGTCACATGCTCCAATCGTGCCGGGCGCACCACTACGCAAGAATGTAGTGTTTCTAAAGCAGATCATTCCGAGAGAGTCCTGAACCGGCAGCAGCCACCAGGGCAATATTTCAGCTATCAGCTTAAAGCTCACAGCTCACAGCTCACAGATTTTCCTCTGGTATTCATCAATACCCTGTTTTTCCTGTTCTTCGCTCCCAATCTGTTTTCCTGGCTCGCGCTAGATAACGGCATTTGGCGTTCTATCTTGCTTGCACCTTGCACCTTGCACCTTGCCCTGTTCTCCACAGCTATCAGCTTAAAGCTCACAGCTTCCAGCTCTCACGTCTAAGCTTCTGACTCGCGGCGTTCGATCCGGTATAATCGGGGGCCTCCGTTTTCCCTGTCCTGCTTTCCTGGTCCGCGACATGAAATTTATCGTCAAGCTGTTTCCCGAAATTACCATCAAGAGCCGCCCTGTGCGCAAGCGCATGATTCAGCGCCTGGGGACCAACCTGGAAGTCACCCTGCGTCGTGTCGATGAGCAGATCAAGGTGCGCAACAACTGGGACAAGATTGATGTTGTGTGCGCCCCCGGCACTGAGCACCTGCGTGATGAGGTCGTCTCTGTGCTGTCTCGCACGCCCGGTGTGCATGCCTTTCTTGAGGTGAGGGAATTTCCGCTGGTCGACTTCCATGACGCCTACGAGCGCACCAGGGACGCCTACGCCGAGCTTCTGCGTGGCAAGACCTTCAAAGTGCGGGTTAAACGCAGCGGTCGCAACCATGACTTCACCTCCGTGGATATGGAACGCTATATCGGTGGCGGTCTGAATCAGCATACGGAAGCAGCCGGCGTTGATGTACGCACCCCGCAGGTGTGGGTCGACCTTGAGATCGTGGACGACCGCATGTTTATCGTCACCGAGCGCCACAAGGGGCTGGGCGGCTTCCCGCTGGGAACCCAGGAGCCGGTACTGTCGCTGATCTCTGGTGGTTTCGATTCGGTGGTGGCCTCGTACATGACCATGCGTCGCGGCTGCAAAACCCATTTCATCTTCTTTAATCTCGGCGGCCATGCCCACGAGATCGGCGTCAAGCAGGTGGCCTTGCACCTGTGGCAGCGTTATGGCTCCAGTGCCCGGGTCAAGTTTGTGACCGTGCCCTTCGAAGAGGTGATCGGCGAGCTGCTGCAGAATGTGCATCACTCCTACATGGGGGTCATTCTCAAGCGCATGATGCTGCGGGCAGCCGAGCGCGCCGCCGACTTCATGAAAATCGATGCCCTGGTGACCGGCGAGAGCGTGGCCCAGGTGTCGAGCCAGACCCTGACCAACCTGGCGTTGATCGACAAGGCGACCGACAAGCTGGTGCTGCGACCGCTGGTGACCTCCGACAAGCAGGACATTATCGACCTGTCGAAGGAGATCGGTGCCTTTGAATTTGCCAAAAGCATGCCCGAGTACTGCGGCGTGATTTCGGACCGCCCCACCACCCGTGGCAAGATGGAGCGGGTGCTGGAGGAAGAGGCCAACTTCGATTTTGAAGTACTGGAACAGGCGCTGAAAAAAGTGCAGGTGATACCCATCGACGAGATCGTCGAGAATATCAATGCCCATGCTGCGGTGGAGGCTCTGACCCGGGTCGGCGCCAACCAGGTGATCGTGGATATCCGCGCCAGCCACGAGCAGGAAAAGAAGCCGCTCAACATGCCGGGCTGCGAAATCCTGACTATCCCGTTTTTCAAGCTGAGCACTGAAGTTGAAAGCTTCGATACCGATCGCGAATACCTGCTGTACTGCGAGAAGGGAGTGATGAGCCAGGTGCAGGCGCATCACCTGCAGGAAAAGGGCTTTGCCAACGTCAAGGTGTTCCGTCCCGAGAGCGTCTGAGGGCAGGGTGGAAACATCGCAGAAAGGCGCCCTGGGGGCGCCTTTTTTCGGTCATGCAAAAGCTGAGTTTAATCGAAATAGGGTCAGCTATAAGTTTTCTTAAATGTCTGCCATAAATTATGCAGTCGACTCCTGTCTCCCCTGTTTCCCCTAATTTGTCTAAAATACGTTCGCTTATGTTGCCGGGACTAGGCATTCCCGGCTAAATTGAATCCGATCAAATTGTTCGGAAATCGATCTTTATTGTTGCTAAATTCCTGAAAAATAAGAGAATTTGCAGCTAATTAGACAACGACTGGATTAACACAAGGAGTATCCAACGATGGATAATCTGCTCTCCGAAGGCCTCGAGCTGATGGTGTTCGGCATGGGGTTCGTGTTCGTTTTCCTGACGCTGCTGGTATTCGTCACCGGGCTTATGTCCAAGATTGTTACGAAATATGCCCCCGCGCCAGAGATTAAACCGGCTAAAAAGCGTGCAACGGCCGCCGGGTCGGCCTCTGTCAGTGCTCCAGCCGCCAACAATGACGAGCTGGTCGCCGTGATCAGTGCAGCGGTACACAAGTTCCGCTCTAACTGACGGCAGTGGTAATGAAAAGAATAAATGCATTCATTCGACAAAAGGCCCTTTAAACATGTCCGATGCAAAGAAACCCTTAGGCATTACCGAACTGGTACTGCGTGATGGTCACCAGTCTCTGCTGGCCACCCGCATGCGCCTGGACGACATGCTCCCTATTGCCGACAAACTCGATCAGGTCGGCTATTGGTCTACGGAAAGCTGGGGTGGTGCCACCTTTGACTCCTGCATTCGCTATATTGGCGAAGATCCGTGGGACCGCATCCGCGAACTGAAAAAGGCCATGCCGAACACCCGCCAGCAGATGCTGCTGCGCGGCCAGAACCTGCTGGGCTACCGCCACTACGCCGACGATGTGGTTGCCCGCTTTGTTGAGCGTGCTGCCACCAATGGCGTCGACGTATTCCGCATCTTTGATGCGATGAACGATCCGCGCAACCTGGCCGCTGCCATCAAGGCCGTCAAGGCGACCGGCAAGCATGCCCAGGGCACCCTCTCCTATACCACCAGCTCTGTTCACACCCTGGACAACTGGGTGGATTACGCCAAGACCCTGGAAGACATGGGTGCGGAATCCATCTGTATCAAGGACATGTCCGGCATCCTCAAGCCCTACGAGGCGTTTGACCTGGTATCGCGCCTGAAGAACCAGACTCAGCTCGAAGTTCAGCTGCAGTCCCATGCCACCTCTGGCCTGGCAGACATGACGCTGCTCAAGGCCATTGAAGCGGGCATCGACCGCGTTGATACCTCCATTTCCTCCATGTCCATGACCTATGGCCACACCGCGACTGAAACCGTGGTGGCTACCCTGGACGGTACTGACCGTGATACCGGTCTGAACCTGGAGCTGCTGGAAGAAATCGCCGCCTACTTCCGCGACGTACGCAAGAAGTACGCGAAGTTTGAAGGCTCCCTGCGCGGCACAGATTCGCGCATCCTGATTGCCCAGGTGCCCGGTGGCATGCTGACCAACATGGAAAGCCAGCTGCGCGAGCAGGGCGCTGCCGACAAGTTTGACGAAGTACTGGCCGAGATTCCGCGCGTGCGCGCAGATCTGGGTCTGATCCCGCTGGTTACGCCCACCTCGCAGATCGTGGGCACCCAGGCGGTCATCAACGTCCTGATGGGCGAGCGTTACAAGAGCATTTCCAAGGAAGTGCAGGCCATCCTCAAGGGTGAGTACGGTGCCGCTCCTGCGCCTTACAACGCCGAGCTGCAGGCCCGTGTACTGGATGGCAAGGACCCCATTACCTGCCGTCCGGCCGACATGCTTGAGCCCGAGATTGAAAGGCTGACCGTTGAGCTGCGCAAGCAGGCCCAGGAAAAAGGCATTAGCCTGGCGACGGGCGACAACGAAATTGATGATGTTCTGACCTACGCCCTGTTCCCGCAGATTGGGCTTAAATTCCTGGAAAATCGCGCCAACCCCGACGCATTTGAACCAGTACCGACTCTAGAGGACGCTCAGACCATGGCTGCACCGAAGAAATCCGGCCCGGAAGTTTACACCATCACCGTTAACGGCCAGAACTACGTGGTCCAGGTCGCTGAAGGTGGTGACATCTCCGCAATCTCCAAGGCTCCGGTCGCTGCTGCTGCGCCTGCCGCTCCGACTGTTGCTGAGGGTGAAGACGTGCCCGCACCGCTGGCCGGCAACATCTGGAAAGTGGAAGTGGGTGTGGGTCAGGCCGTGCAGGAAGGTGACGTGCTGGTGATCCTCGAAGCCATGAAGATGGAAACCGAAGTCCGCGCCGCCCGCGCCGGAACCGTGGTTGCCGTCGACGTGAAGGAAGGCGATGCCGTTCAGGTGGGTGATGCCCTCCTGAGCCTGGCGTAATCGGGGAAGGATCCAGATGGATAAGTTGATAACTCTGCTGACCGCCTCGGGGATATACAATATCTCCGGCGGCCAGTTTGTGATGATCGTGGTCGGCCTGTTGCTGCTGTACCTGGCGATCAACAAAAACTTTGAGCCGCTGCTGCTGGTGCCGATCGGCTTCGGTGGCATCATGGCCAACATACCCGAGGCGGGTCTGGCCTTTTCGGCGGTTGAAAACGCGGTACATTTCGCCAAGCCGGAGCTGATGCAGGCCCTGGCGTCGGTGCTGAATGTTGTCGGTACAGACCCCGATGAAATCCTGCATGCCTACCATGTCTCTGCACCTTCAGTGCATGCGACAGCCTCCCTGGTGGCCCAGGATGGCGGTTACAGCAACGGCATGCTGTACAACTTCTACCTGGTGGCAATTGCCTCAGGTGCGGCTCCCCTGCTGATCTTTATGGGCGTGGGCGCGATGACCGACTTCGGTCCGCTGCTGGCCAATCCCAAGACACTGTTCCTGGGCGCGGCAGCGCAGTTCGGCATCTTCGCCACCGTGCTCGGTGCCATTGGCCTGACGACTCTGGGGGTGATGGACTTCAGCATTCAGGACGCCGCGGCCATTGGTATCATCGGTGGTGCCGACGGCCCGACCGCCATCTACGTCACCACCTTGCTGGCGCCCCAGCTGCTGGGTGCGATTGCCGTCGCTGCCTACTCCTACATGGCGCTGGTGCCGCTGATTCAGCCGCCGATCATGCGTGCTCTCACCACTGAGGCCGAGCGCAAGATCAAGATGAGCCAGCTGCGTCACGTGACCAAGCTGGAAAAGATCCTGTTCCCGATTTCGTTGCTTATTCTGGTCGCCTTGCTGCTGCCGGATGCCGCACCGCTGCTGGGCATGTTCTGCTTCGGTAACCTGATGCGCGAATGTGGTGTGGTGGATCGTCTGAGCGATACCGCCCAGAACGCCCTGATCAACATCGTCACCATCTTCCTGGGCCTGTCGGTCGGCTCCAAGCTGTCCGCCGACAAGTTCCTGGATGTGCAGACGCTGGGTATCCTGGTGCTGGGTATCATCGCCTTCGGTATAGGTACCGCCTGTGGCGTACTGATGGCCAAGGTCATGAACAAGATGGCCGGTGGCAACGCCATCAACCCGCTGATCGGCTCCGCCGGCGTCTCGGCTGTGCCTATGGCCGCCCGCGTATCCAACAAGCTGGGGCTTGAATCCAACGCGCAGAACTTCCTGCTGATGCACGCCATGGGCCCGAACGTCGCTGGCGTTATCGGTTCTGCGGTGGCAGCCGGTGTGATGATCAAGTTTGTCGGCTAAACGACAAGCTGCTGGATAAAAAAGGGGCCGTCATCGACGGCCCTTTTTTATGACTGAAATAACCTGCTCTCGACCTGCGGCACTCTACCGCTTTACAGCACTACCGCTTCAGCGCCGCACCGTGTTCAGTTGCGGTGCCACGAACGCCTGCCTGAAATACTCCCTAATACCATGCATCGCCGGCGTGAACGCCTTGTCACGGCGCCAGGCCAGCCCGACGCTCATGGGGTGCACTTCATCCAGCGAGCGGGTTTCAATGCGGCGTCCTTCCAGAGACCAGGGCCGGTATACCAGGTCCGACAGGATCGAGATCCCCAGGCCGTTGGCCACCATGCTGCGTACCGACTCCACCGAGGTGGTGCGCAGGATGACGTTCGGGCTATGGCCGCTCTGCTCCCAGTAGCGCATGGCGCTCTGGTGGGCTTCGTCGACCGTCAGCATGATAAAGGGCTCGGTGGCTATGTCGGCCAGGCTCAGGTTGGTGTTGCGACTGAGCGGGTGATGGCTGGGCAGCCAGAGCCTGCGTTCCGAGTTGAAAAGCGTCTCCGAAGCGATCTCCGGATGGGTCAGGTTGGCGGTCAGAACAACGGCCATATCGAAGCGGTTGTCGACCAGACTCTGCTCAATGTCGGCACGTTCCTGCTCGAAAAGCTCGATCTGGATATTTGGATACCACTGTGACAGGCGCTGCAGATGGAACGGCAGAAAGTAGCCCTGCACCGTGTAGCTGGCGGCCAGGCTGAGGCTGCCGATGGTGTCGCTGTCGGCGTGGGGGATGTTCAGCGCATCGTCGACACTGCGCAGGACGGTGTAGGCATGATTGAGAAAGTGGCGGCCGCTGTCGGTCAGGCTCATGCCCTGGGGCGAACGGCTGAACAGTTGCACCGCCAGGGTGCCCTCGAGTTCCTTGATCGCGCTGGTGACCGCCGATTGAGAGATATTGAGATGCAGTGCCGCCTGGGAGATCTGACCCACTTCGGCGGTGGCGACAAAGTAACGGATCTGACGCAGCGTGATGGCCATAGTGTAATTCCATTATCGATTTTTCAGATAATACCCTATCAAAAAATAGATCTTTTTAAGCTTATACCCGGGGAATATAGTGAATTTGTCACCGAATTACAGAACCCCGGAAGCATAGCGATGAACTCAGTAGATCTTAATTCAGACATGGGCGAAGGGTTTGGCCCCTGGACCTTTGGCGGAGGAGTGGATGAGCAGCTGATGCCGTTGATCAGTTCCGCCAATATCGCCACCGGATTTCATGCCGGCGATCCCGGCACCATGCGCACCACCGTCGAGTATGCCGAACACCACGGCGTCGCCATCGGCGCCCATCCGGGATTCCGCGATCTGGTGGGATTCGGGCGCCGGCATATTCAGGCGTCGGCCCAGGAAGTGACCGACGACATCCTCTACCAGCTGGGTGCGCTGCGTGAATTCGCCCGCCTGCGTGGTCTCAAGCTGCAGCACCTCAAACCCCACGGCGCGCTGTACATGCACCTGGCCCGGGATGAGGAGGCTGCAGAACTTCTGGTGGCGCACCTGCGCCGCCTGGAGCCGGAACTGCTGCTCTACTGCATGCAGGGTACGGCGATCTGGCAGGCGGCGACCGCGGCAGGGCAGCCGGTGGTCTGTGAGTTTTATGGCGACCGGGACTATGACCGCAGCGGCTCCATCGTTTTCACGCGCAGGGTCGCAGCGCTGGACCCGGAGCAGGTGGCGGCCAAGGTGCTGCGAGCCTGTCAGACGGGTTTAGTGCGTACCGTCGAGGGCGATGATATTGCGGTTGTCTTTGATTCGGTCTGCATTCACAGCGACAGTCCCGGTGCGCTGGGGCTGATGCAGGCGACCCGTGAGCGGCTGGAGCAGGCGGATATCCGCGTGCGTGCGCCGCGCTGATTCAAGTTTTTTACCAATAATAAGGAGGTCCACATGGCCCAGTACGAAGTGAATTCCCCGTTGCCCGGCGTGTTTTATCGCCGCGCCGCGCCCGATGCGCCTAGCTATGCCCAGGAGGGGGACCGGGTGGAGCCCGATACAGTGATAGGCCTGATAGAGGTGATGAAGCAGTTTTCCGAGCTCAGGGCCGGCTATGCCGGCACTCTGTCCAGCTTCAGCCTTGCCGATGGCGAGCCGCTGGAACCCGGGCAGCTGGTTGCCCTGATCGAAAGTGACAGCTGAGGAGCGATCAGTATGAATAACAAGATTACCAAGCTGCTGGTTGCCAATCGGGGCGAAATAGCGGTGCGCATTATTGGCGCGGCCAGGGCGCTGGGCATTCCCACAGTGGCGGCCTGCAGCGAGGCCGATATCGATTCCCTGCCGGCACGCCTGGCCGATGAGGTCGAGGTCATAGGGCCAGCCCGCGTCGATCAGAGCTATCTCAATGTCGAGGCGTTGCTGCAGGCGGCACGCAATACAGGCGCCAACGCCATTCATCCGGGCTATGGCTTTCTGTCCGAAAATGCCGACTTCGCTGAGGCCGTGGTCAAGGCCGGCCTGATATTTGTCGGCCCGGATGCTCAGACCATTCGCCAGATGGGTGACAAATCCTGCGCCAGAAGCACGGCCCAGGCCGCCGGCGTGCCGGTGGTACCGGGCTCCGATGGCGAGCTGGAGTCGATAGAGACGGCCTTGCAGGTTGCCCAGTCGATTGGTTATCCGCTGTTGATCAAGGCCTCCGCTGGTGGCGGTGGGCGGGGTATTCGCCTTGCCCAAGATGCCGATGAGCTGGTGCGCGAATTTCAGATTGCCCAGAGCGAGGCGAAAGCCGCCTTCGGTTCGGGTGCCGTCTATCTGGAGCGCTTTGTAGAGCGGGCGCGGCATATAGAAGTACAGATTCTAGGCGATGGTGAACACTGCGTGCACCTGTTCGAACGCGAGTGTTCGCTGCAGCGCCGTCGTCAGAAAGTGTTCGAGGAGGCGCCGTCGCCTGCGCTGGATGCGCAGTTGCGTCATCATCTGTGCCAAAGCGCAGTCAGGCTGGCCGCGTCGCTGAATTACCGCGGTGCCGGCACCCTGGAGTATCTGTTTGACGAGACCAGCGGCGAATTCTTTTTTATAGAAATGAATACCCGCATTCAGGTGGAGCATCCGGTCACCGAGATGGTCACAGGCGTTGACCTGGTGCAGTGGATGCTGCGTATCGCAGGCGGCGAACCGCTGCGGCTGCAGCAGGACGACATCGAACTGCACGGGGCGGCGATCGAAATGCGCATCAATGCCGAAGATCCGCAGCGCGGCTTCTTTCCCTGTCCCGGTGTGGTCGATGAACTGCAGTGGCCGCAGGGGGAGGGGATCCGTGTCGAGAGTCACCTGTACCAGGGCTATCGGGTACCGCCGTACTACGATTCGCTGCTGGCCAAGCTGGTGGTGCATGGCGACAGTCGCGCCGCGGCCTTTGCGCGGGCCGCCACGGCCCTGGCGCAGACGCGGCTGACCGGCATGGCCACAACGATACCGCTGCACCGCAGGCTGCTGGAAGATGCTGAGGTTCTGGCCGGTCGATTTGATACCGGCACCCTGGAGGTCTGGCTCTCGAAACAGGGTGCAAGCCTCGGTGAAGCGCTCGCAGAGGAGGTCTGAAATGTCACAGCAAGCCATCCGCTATAGCTTTGGAGGAGATGAGCATCTCTTTGCCGAAGTCGCCGAATCTATGTCTCTGGAGGCGTTTTTCCGGGGCATGGAAATGACGCGCGTCATCGAGGAGGCGGCCATTCCCGGCGTGCTGGATATCTGTCTGGCCAACGCCTCTTTCCAGGTACGTTTTAATCCGGATCTGCTTCATCCCGATGATCTGCTGACGCAGGTCCGCTCGCTGGAGGAAACGGTGGGCGGGTCGCGGCGCCTGCAGACGCGCATTGTCGAGATACCGGTGCTCTACAACGACCCCTGGACCCACGAAACCCTGATGCGTTTTCGGGACCGTCACCAGGACCCGGATGCGACGGACCTCGAATATGCCGCCCGCATCAACGGCTACCAGGAGGTGCAGGATTTTATCGATGCCCATAGCGGGACGCCCTGGTTCGTCTCCATGGTTGGCTTTGTCGCCGGGCTGCCGTTCATGTTCCAGATGGTCGATCGGGAGCATCAGCTCGAAGTGCCGAAGTATCTGCGCCCCCGCACCGATACGCCGAAGCAGACCCTGGGCCATGGCGGCTGTTTTGGCTGCATCTACTCGGTGCGAGGCGCCGGCGGCTATCAGATGTTCGGCGTCACGCCGGCACCGATTTACGATCCGCAGCAGGCCATGCCCTATCTGCAGACGTCGATGGTGTTCTTCCGTGCCGGCGACATAGTGCAGTTCAAGCCCGTCGATCGTGAAACCTATGACCGTATCCTGGTCGAGGTCGAGGAGGGGCGTTTCAACCTGCGCATCCGTGATGTCAGCTTCGATCTCGATGAGTTCAGTGCCGATCCCGATGCTTACAAGCAGCAGCTGCAGGAGGTGTTGTATGTCGATTAAGGTGATCAAACCGGGTCTTGCGACCTCGGTGCAGGACGCTGGCCGTGAGGGATATTACCATCTGGGGATACCGCCCTCCGGCGCGCTGGATCAGTATTCGATGAAGACCGCCAATCTGCTGGTGGGCAATGCGCCGGACGCCGCGGTGCTCGAGTGCGCCCTGATGGGACCTGAGCTCGAGTTTCAGTCGGATGCCCTGGTGGCCGTGTGCGGTGCTCGCATGCAGCCGCGGCTGGACGGCGACGACATGCCACTGGATGTCTCTTTTCGGGTCCGGGCCGGTCAGGTGCTGAGCTTTGACTATCCCAAGGCCGGCGCCCGCAGCTACCTGGCCGTGGCCGGCGCTATCGAGGTGCCAATGGTGCTTGGCAGCCGCGCCACCTATACGCTGGGCGCGCTGGGTGGCGTGCAGGGCCGGCGTCTGCTGGCCGGTGATCTGCTGGCAACGGGCGGTGCGGGCGAGCGTGCCCGGGAAGGAATGGCGCTGCCCCGCTCGCTGATGCCGGCACTGGACAAGGAAGTACTGCTGCGGGTATTGCCCGGGCTCTATATCCACCGCCTGACCGCGGAGGCCGTCGAAAGCTTTTTCGCCGACTGCTGGAGTGTCGGCAGCGAGGCGGACCGGATCGGTTACCGCTTCAAGGGCGGCGATCCGCTCGCCTTTGTACCCCGGGAACAGCCCTTTGGGGCCGGGTCCGACCCTTCCAATATCGTCGATGCCTGCTATCCCATCGGCTCCATTCAAGTGCCGGCGGGGCTGGAGCCCATAGTGCTGCACCGTGATGCCGTCTCGGGCGGCGGGTACGCCACCATCGGCACCGTGATCAGCACCGATCTGGATCTGATCGCCCAGTTGCAACCGAATCACCGTGCCCGCTTTACCCGGGTAAGCATGGACGAGGCGCTGGCCGCGCGGCAGGACGCACGTCAACGGCTTGCCCGGCTGGAACACCTGCTGAACAACTGAGTAACCCCTGGGAACAAGTGCGCTCCTGCGGTTCCGGCACAGTGCCGGAGCCGTACAGGGCCTCTTTGTGCCCGAATTTCTGATTGGAGGTATGAAATGGCTGGTTTGTCACAAAAACAATCAAACGAACTCGACCTTTCGACCCTGCCCGTGCCCGCTACGGCACGCATGGGCCGGTTTTCCCTGACCATGGCCTGGTGGGCCGTCTGCAGTGCGATGTTTTATATCGTCGTGGGGGCGTCCCTGGCCCTGAGCTACGGGGCACGCAATGCCATTATCGGCATGGCGCTGTCGGTGGTCAGCTACGGCGTGATCAACGGCATCATCAGCCGTTACGCCATCAGCAATGGCCTGTCGGTGGCGCTGTTTTCGCGGCGCCTGTTCGGCAGCGCCGGTGCGTCACTGGCGACCCTGATTTTCTTCTCGACCGCCATCTATTACGCCGTTTTCGAGGGCTCGGTGATCGCGGTGGCGCTGAACAGCATCTTTCCGTCACTGCCGTACAAGCTGGCGGCGCTGATTGTCGTGCTCTACAGCGTGCCGCTGATTTTCGGCAGCGTGCAAAACTGGCTCGACAAGTTCAACGGTGTGCTCTTGCCCTTCTATCTGGCGGGTCTGGTGCTGGCGGTGGTGGTATCCATTAACGTCTACGGCTACCAGGCCGACTGGCTGGAGCTGGGGCCGGAAACCGTGCCTGAGTACGGCTGGTGGAACTGCTTCACCTACTACATGGGCGTCTGGGTGCTGATGCTCTACACCTTCGACTACGCCCGTTTCGGCAAAGCGCAGGATAGCAGCTACCACGCCCGCTTCAATTTTGGCATGCCTTTCTATCTGGTGACCTTTCTGCTCAACGGCGTGATCGGCATTTATCTTGCTGCCAGCATGCCCCAGGAGGGCGCCCTGAGTGAGGTTTCGGTGGTCCTGGCGATACTTAAACTGCTGGGCATCTGGGGGCTGCTGTTTGTCTGGGTGACCCAGACCCGCATCAATACCGCCAACTACTACCTGGCAACCGTAAACATGCAGGCATTTTTCGAGAACCTGCTGGGGCTGCGCTACTCCCGCCTGATCTGGTCGCTGGTGGTGGGCGCCGTGGTCTACGGCCTGATGCTGGCGGATGTCTTCGCCTACCTGTTGCAGGCGCTGGCCTACCAGGGCGTTTTCGTCGTGGCCTGGGTCGGCGTCGCGCTGGCGCATATCTTTTTTGCCGCCCGCAATGACCGGGCCGACGCCGCGGTACCGGTGTTCAATGGCGTGGGGCTGCTGGCCTGGTTCTGCGGTACTGGGCTTGGTTTTGGGCTCATGAGCCTCGAGTCGGGCTGGGCGTCGATGGCCGCGCCGGCAACCTTTGTGCTGTCCCTGGTGATCTATGGGGCGCTGCAGGGGCGCAGGAAAGCCGAGGAGGCTGTCGCCGCCTCCTGATACACAGGCGAACAGCTGCAGGAATAAAAAAGGGCCGACGGCCCTTTTTTATGTGTTATCGAGTCGCTGGCCGAGTTCAGCGGCTGGCGCTTTTCAGTTCAGTACCCCGCCAGTACCTCCAGGTGTGCCTGCACCGAAAAGCCCAGTGCCACCGGGTTGTAGCCGCCCTCCAGCACCGAGACTATGCGGCCGTTGCAGCACTGGCGGGCTAGATCAGTGAGCAGTTGGGTGGCCCAGCGGTAGTCATCCTCGGTCAGTTCAAGATCCGCCATGGGGTCTTCCTGATGGGCATCAAAACCTGCGGAGATAAAGATGATATCGGGTTTGTGGGCCTGGAGTGCAGGCAGCCAGCGGTCTTCCAGCGCATGGCGAAACAGCGCCGGTTTGCTGTAGGCCGGCAGTGGGCAGTTGAGGATGTTGTCGCGCTGAATATCCTGGTAGCGCTCGGGATAATAGGGGTGCTGGAAGGTCGAGCACACCAGCACTTCGGGCCTGTCCTTGAAGATATCCACAGTGCCGTTGCCGTAGTGCACGTCGAAGTCGACGATGGCGACCCGCTGTACCGAGGGCTGCTGCAGCGCATGCAGGGCGCCTATGGCCACATTGTTATAGAAGCAGAATCCCATGGCCAGATTCTGTTCGGCATGGTGCCCGGGCGGGCGTATGGAGCAAAAGGCATTAGTGCGGGCGCCGCTGAGCACCAGATCGGTGGCCTGGATGCTGGCGCCCGCCGCCAGTGTGGCGGCATTCAGGGTATAGGGGCAGAGCGCGGTATCGTCATCGGCGTGGAAAATGCCTGCTTCGGGCTGCTGCCGTTCAAGCCCGGTGCGGTGCTGGCGGCTGTGAGCCTGCTCAATCTGCAGGGTGCTGGCCGGGATAGCGCTGTACTCTGCCAGTTCCTGCATCAGGCCGGTGCGCTCGAGCACCTTGCGGATGGCCAGCAGGCGCAGCGGGCTTTCGGGGTGTTCCGGTCCCATATTGTGCAGGCAGCAGTCAGCGTGGGAGATGAATGCGGTGGTCATGCAGGCTTTCTCTTGTCGTTATCGTTTTTATGGGTGCAGCTATGGCGCTTTGGGCGTGGCCTGGCTCTATCGTGCGAGGTTCAAAGCCCGAGTTAAGGGCCTGAGTGTAGCGAATCACCGCGCCGCTGGCTGCTAGTGTACTGCTTTGCCCTAATGGGTGCTTGTAGAGCCCGCCAATTCGTGTCCAGCAAGGCGCCGTTCGCCGGTAATAGTGGTTCTCTTGCCAAGAGCGGCAACGCAGCAGGGCGCGAATTGGCGAGCTCCCTGCGGGCGAGCCGCCAGGAGGCCGTCCGCGGTGTTGCATTTCCTCGAAATAGGCCCACTATGGCTTCGAAAATGCGCCGTGCGGCCAACCTCCTGGCGACTCGCTAAAAGCGCCTCTAAGAGCGAAGCAGTACACGAGCTTTAGGTATAAGCCGATATGGCGATCTATTTGAGGGTCGGATCGCGGTACGCCTTTCGTGTTCCTCGCCGGCCTCTTATACTCGGCTATTGCAATGGCCGTATTAAGGAATCCGCGTCCGGTGACGAACAGGAAGGTCGACTATTCAGACAAGCGGGTGCTGCTGATCGATAGCAGCGGCAATGTCCGCTCGGCGATCTTCCATATGCTGCGTCGCCTGGGTGTGCACAATATTCAGGCCGTGAGCATCAATGATCGGGTGTTCAGCCTGATCTCCGAAGGCGGTTTCGATCTGATTCTGCTCGGTCATAACGGCAGTGATGCAGTCTCCGGTATCCAGATTCTCGAAGAGGCCCGTTACCGGGGCTATATGAAACCCAGCGCCGGCTGGGTTTTCATGACCAGCGACGCCAGCCAGGAAATGGTGCTGCATGCCATCGACAGCCGCCCCGATGTGCTGCTCACCAAGCCCTTCAGCATTGATGAACTCAAACTGCGCCTCGATAGCCTGGTGTGTCGCAAAGCGGTGTTGCGCCCGGTGGATATGGCGCTGGAAATGGGTGATCTGCCCCGCGCCATTGCGGCCTGTGATGAGCGGGTGCCAAAGCATGATCCGTTGTTTGATTATGTGCAGCAGGTCAAGGGCAAGCTGCTGATTCAGGCGCGCCGTTTCCAGGAGGCGCGAGTGCTGTCTGAAGCCCGTTACTGGCAGAGCCAAGACAAGGAAGCCGGGCTGCACCTGGCCGAAGCCCTGGCGGGCCTGGGTCAGTTGCGTGATGCCATTGGCGTGCTGGAAGGCCTGATCGAGCATTATCCGTTGCTGATCGGTGCCTATGATCTGCTGGCCATAGTGCACGAGCGCCTGGGCGAGCTGCCTGCTGCCCGCGAAGCGCTGGTGGATGCCACCGCACGCAGTCCGCTGGGTATTCCGCGGCAGATGGAACTGGGCCGGGTCTCGACCCAGACACGTAACCTGGACAGTGCCGAGACGGCCTATCGCAAGTCCATTGTGCTGGGGCGTCACAGTGTTTATCGCTCCCCCGAGCCCTTCCTGAAGCTGGCCAATATCCAGCGCCTGGCGCTGGCCGATGCCGATGCGCGCCAGGCGGTGCTGCTGCGTGATGCCTTTGATCAGTCACTCAATCAGGCGCTGTTCCAGTTTCCACGGGATAGTCGCTGCAAGATCCAGGTGGCGCTGCTGCGCCGCCAGCTGTTCGAGGATCTGGGTGAGACGCTTGAAGCCGAACGCATGGAGCGCGAGGCCGAGACCCTGAACCGGGCGCTGGACACACCGCTGGATCTCAAGCGCGAACAGCTGCGGGTGAGTGCCGACAAGGTGCCGCTGCTGGAGCCCGATACGCCGTTGCTGGCGCAGGTGCCGCCGGATACCGGCAAGCGGGATCCGGCCATGAGTCTGAAGGTCAACCGCCTGGGCGTGAAGCAGTACCGCGTCGGCAAGATACCCCAGGCGCTGCGCTACTTCGGCATGGCCATCGAATACGATCCCGCCAATGCGGCGGCGCTGCTCAATCTCGCCCAGCTGTTTCTGGAATCTGGCCGTGATACCGAAACGCGCCGCGAGGAGCGCCTGCGCATGGTGGATCGATACCTGCACCTCTGTGCGACCCTGTCGACGAAAGGCGATGTGCAGGTCCGGCAGATGCTGCTTCAACGCCTGCGGACCCTGCCCGTGGAGCAGCTGCCCCAGGGCAGCCTGGGTGCACTGCTGCGCTAGCAACGCGAGTGGCGCAGGCGCTTCAGCGCCAGGTTGGACCATGTGGTAAAATTCCCTCAGGTTTTTGAGTAACAGCAGCGGAACAGAGTGAATGACAGGGAACAGCACCCCAGCGGTCGAAGAGATCAAACCCAAGCGGCGTTCGCGCATCAGGGAAGCCCATGAAACCCGCATACTGGCAGCGGCGGAAGACGTGTTTGCACAGTTCGGCTATAACGGTGCTTCGGTTGAAGCTATCGCCGAGCAGGCCGGGCTGTCGAAGCAGAACATGCTTTATTATTTTACCTCCAAGGAAATTCTCTATCGCCAGGTACTGAAGACGATTCTCGATCTGTGGCTCGAGAAAATGACGCTGCTGGAGCAGGCCGGTGAAGACCCCGCCGCCATGCTGGAAAACTACATTCGCGGCAAGTTTGAAATATCCCGCACCCACCCCAACGGCTCCAAGGTGTTTGCCAACGAGATCATCAATGGCGCGCCGCACCTGAAAGAATATCTGCGTGAGCGGCTGTTGCCCCAGCTTGAAGCCGATCTTGCCCTGGTAAGAGGCTGGATTGCCGATGGGATTGTCGATCCCATCGAACCTGAGCATCTGTTTTTTACCATCTGGGCATCGACCCAGACCTATGCGGATTTCTCGGCGCAGATTGAGTTGTCGCTGGGCAAGGAGAGTCTGGAGGCGGATGATTTTACGCGGGCGGGGGATTTTTTGACCCATGTGATTTTGAAGGGGATTGGGTTGAAGGGGTGATGCGTTGAAGCCCGTGCAATCGTTGGCATCGAAGCGGTTTGATGGTTTGTGTTGCGCCTTGCTGGCGCGTTACTTTCTTTGCTCGTGCAAAGAAAGTAACCAAAGAAAGCACGCCCCGATGAAGCCTTTTCGCTGCGCTCTGAGCTCATGCGGCGGGCTCCGCTGAAGGTACATCCATGTACCTCATCGGAGGCGTAACAGTCCCTGTTGCGCCCCTTCGGGCCAATTCACCGCCTGACCTCAGTGCTCGCCGGCTTCATAAGGGGGAGGCTGCCAACTTCACCTTTTCCGCCAGCAGTTATAGATTATGAAATTCAATGCCGATAATTTCCTTAGCTATTAACCCGGCGGGCAAATACCTCTAGGAGGCGTAGTTGATCGCCGGATGCTCAAAGTATTTCGCAACTCGCTCTGGCATCTTTTGCAGCATCCGCATGTGACTCAGCACCTTACCCGCCAAATCCGCTTGATTTCTAGCGGGTGCCGCACTGCGGATCCCGGCTTTCAAGTCAGCATTCAAGTACTCATCCGGATTCAGGTCCGGCGAGTACGCAGGCAAATAGAAAACCTCTATTTCGTCTGCATGCCGAACCAGCCACGCCTTCACCAGCTTCGCATGATGAACTCGAAGATTGTCCAAAACGAGAAAGACCTTTCGCTCAGCGTCCTTAATCAGCCGTTTCATAAACCGAAGCAGCACTTTTGCGGTCATGTTCTCTCCATACATCATGAAGCGGACGGTGCCTCGGTTATTGACCGCTGAGATCATGTTCGTCGAAAACCGCTTGGCGTTGATTTCGACGACCGGGGTTTCCCCTTTCGGGGCGTACCCACGACTGTGTTGGCAGTCGTTACGGATACCTGTTTCATCGCCCCAATAGATCTCTGCACCTTCTACAGATGCGCGTTTTTTAATCCCCGGGTAGGTGCTATCCAACCAGTCTTTTACCGCCTTCGGATTACGCTCATAGGCCCGTTTTGCGGGCTTCTGGGGCGTGAACCCCCAGCGTTTTAGGTAGTCCCCGATGGTGCGGATTGCAATACGAACATTCCACATTTGCTTGACTACCGCCTGTATCGCTTTGCGATTCCAGAGCGCAAAAGGCAGTTTCATTTGGTCCGGGTTTTTGTCGCAAATCAGCTTCTTCAAAATAGACTCTTGAGCACCGGTTAGACGCCGCTGCTCTTCGGGCCTCCGGCCTCTTTGTCCAAGCTTTATCGCCTGCTCACCGCCCAGCTTCCAGGCCCTGATCCAGCTGCAGGCAACGGTATAGTGGACACCTATAATCTCCGCGATTTCTGCCCTTTTGTGACCTTGCTGAAACAGCCGGATAGCCAAGTCGCGGTTGTGTTGCTGAAGCTCAGAAGAGACTTTCCGTGTGTCTAATTTTTTCATGCACGGATTATACTCTATCTATGCCTATTTGTCCGCCGGGTTAATAGCTGATGAACTATCTATATTAAAAACAAAAGGTACATGATCACTAACCGTTATCCAGTCATTGTGGTTACCTATCTCAAGGCTGCTGATTCTGGAAATGTCTTCTGACGTGAAAATATAATCTATGTGATAAGCCTTTTCGGGATTTCGGTGGAGAAAAAACGTTGGTCTGCTTTCCTTTCCTTGTGCCTCACTAAATTGACTGTGGTAAAGGCTTTGAATACCTATTGCATCAAGCTCCGATATGACATCAGAATGGTTCCACCACCTGTCAGGTTTATCCCATATGACATTGCTATTAAAGTCACCAAGAATGATTGTGCTGTTTCCCGATAATTCTTCCCGATGGATCTGCAAGTATTTCCAGAACTGTCCCATATATCCGAAAGCTTGGTCATTACTGCCTTTTGTCCAGACTGCCAAAATTGTAAGATAATCGTTGATAGTAAATGGTAAAAATAGTTTTAATTCATCTGTGCTCCATCGAAGTGCCGTACTGCTGCTGTCTAACTCAGTGAGTTTAAAATCCCCTTGCCAATTGAGGCTTTTAACTAAATTCCCTTTTTTTGGAAATATACCAATTCCTCGATTTTTAGATTCTCCTATCCAAAGGTAATCACCAGCCCAGTCTCTATACTCGGGGCTGGACTTTTCTGGGTTCTCACACTCTTGGATAACTAGTAAGTCGGCGTCAAAACTGTTGGCCTCGTCCAGCTTTTTTCTCAATGCACCGTTACAATTACAATTCCAATTTACAATTTTCATATGCTATACCGTTAACGCCGGAAACAGGGGCAGATTTAAGGAATGGTCCTTCCATAACGTTGTTTGGGACTCCGAGTGCCGTGAATAAAAGTGAGAATTTTACTACCATGTTAGAGATTTTTATTGTCTGAGTTGTCGGTACGAATAGATATGTTTAACGATTGATTTCCAACACTGGTAATACTAGCTAGGGTTTTAGATATTTTCTCAAGACTTTGAGCGGTCTGCTTGTCCCAATTATGATCCGACGCATTCGTGCCCTCGAACGAACGTAGATCGATTCTAGAAATGGTTGTGTGTTTTTGACGCGTTAGACTTAAGGGTGGTCGACTGTAGTATGTGGCGGTTATGTCAATGATGTCCTCGCCAAGTCCTTTTTTTAGACCTCCATATTGCCCCCACGTAATAATCCGTCGTTCGCTTTTAGAAAATGAAGGGATGCCTTTGATTAGAGGACCTTCAGTCATGTACTCTGGTTGTTTTGCATTCTCAAAGCCGAAGGCACGAGATGGTATAGCTCTGCTGCTAGTAAAATTTACATCTTGTGCTGCACCTGATCCTGAGTTCTCAATAATAAGGTTTATGAATGAAGGGCTCCGTTCGTCATGCAAAGCATATATAACCACTTCGGGTTCCCTCTGGATTTTTAAAACTAAATAATTTATTACTGTAGACGACAGCGCGATGATCAAAGCAACGATACTAAGTATTTCTGATGAAGGTGTAATTTCCATGAAAGCCTCTATTTATTCTAATGCTGAGCTTGCGCATTTACGCAGATGCTATAAGACCCATACTAGGGTTTACTAAAGGAATACAGTAGATGACGAAGTATCATAGCTATTTTCATCCGTTGAAAGACAATATATGGAATTAGACTCATGGCTCTGCAGCGTATTCAAAAGCGGCACAACTACATTTTGCTTTTATATTAGGAAACTTTTTCATCGTCCGCCACTGTAAATCGAGTAGCTGACTGTAGAAAATCGTACATGCTCTTTCGGAATTCTCGATGTATGCCTGTAGCTTGTTGGGTGGGCTGTAGGAATACTGTCGGGGGTGACCGAAGTTTACTAAATAATGGAGTGCTAAAATTTCTGATTATTGCATCGAAGTTTCAGTTGGCACCCAAAACCCTTTTGAAGCAGGCGAGCACCGGGAAAGTCCTGCAAACAATCCGAAGGGGCTCGATATGAATGCCGAAACCCGCATCACCACAGGGGTGTGGCGTTGCTGGACCGGAGAATTTTCACGGCGTGCAGTGTTGCCGCAGGCCGGCTTCTTGGGGCGCGTTTCCTTTGCATTTTCCCTTGCAGGCAGTCCTTGTCGCGTCAAAAGGAAAGTCGGTCGTCAGAAAGACAACACCCGCTATCCGACGAGCGTCATAATCTGTCTTCCAGCTTCCAGCTTCCAGCTTCCAGCTTCCAGCTTCCAGCTCGTTCTTGCTCCTTGCCTTCCGACATCTGTAAAAAATATTTGACCACTTGGCAAAAATTGATGTAGATTAAATTTACCGTTTGGTAAAAAGTTGTTGTGCAGGCACAGCGACCTTTGACCGGAACAATGTTAGGAGCCTTTCGGGCTTAGCCGGTTGTAGCGAGGGAAAGGCCGTTTTGAGGCAGTTTTTGAACTTTTTTGAGGCGAATAGCGGGGCTATTTAACAAGAAAGAGTGCGAAAAATGACCAAAATCGACTTTTCCGCAGTAGACCAGTGCTAAGTCCGACAGGCTCCAGGCCCCACCAAAAACAATAACGGAGGCTGTGATCATGATGCTGACCCGCACACAGGCGCTGGCGCTGGAACAGGCGAGCGACGCAGAATTCAAGACCTTAGGTCTGCAGGCAGCCGCCGTGCGTGATACGCACTGGGGCCGGACTCTGACTTATTCACGCAAGGTTTTTGTACCCCTGACCAATATGTGCCGCGACGACTGCGGCTACTGCACCTTTGTTCAGAAACCCGGCTCCCCCAATGCCCGCGTCATGACGCCCGATGAAGTCATGGCCGTGGTGCACGAAGGTGAGCGCCTGGGCTGCAAGGAAGTGCTCTTTAGCCTCGGCGAGAAGCCCGAGTTGCGTTATCCACAGGCCCGGGAAGCACTGGCGCAGCTGGGGCACAGCAGCATGGTGGATTACCTGGCGCAGATGTGTGAACGCGTGCTGGAGGAATCCAGCCTGCTGCCCCATGTGAATGCCGGCACCCTGTCGGACGAGGATATCCACAAGCTCAAGCCCGTCAGTGCCAGCATGGGCATGATGCTCGAGAACGTCAGCCGTCGCCTGATTCAGCGTGGCGAAGCTCACTATGCCTGCCCCGACAAGGTGCCAGTGCAGCGTATCCGTACCCTGGAGCGCGCCGGCGAGCAGGGCGTGCCTTTCACCACCGGCATTCTGATCGGTATTGGCGAGAACTGGGCCGAACGGGTCGACAGCCTTATCACCATCAATCATCTGCACCGCCGCTACGGCCATATTCAGGAAGTTATCGTACAGAACTTCCGTGCCAAGCCCGGTACCGCCATGGCGAATCATCCGGAACCGGATCTGAACGACATGGTGCGCACCCTGGTGCTGGCCCGCCTGCTGCTGGACCCGAGCATCAGCATACAGGCGCCGCCTAATCTGCAGCAGCGCTTCGGCGCCTATATAGCCGCGGGCATCAATGACTGGGGCGGCATTTCACCGCTTACGCTGGATCACATCAATCCGGAACGTGCCTGGCCGCAGATTGAATCCCTGCGCAGCGCCACCGCGGACTGCGGTTACGGTCTGCAGGAGCGTCTGGCGGTGTACCCGCACTATCAGCAATACCCGGATCGCTTCTTCGCCGGCCCCATCGCCGCCCGCCTGGCTGGCATCGCCCGTGGCGATGGTCTGGCGCTGGCGCAATGTCATTGAACAGGAGAAAAGCCATGAATGCCGCTGTCCCCCACAAGATCGCGCTGGCACCTCGGGTGCCGCAGGAGCTTTTCAACCCGGCTGTGAGCACAGAAGTCCGTGCCATTTTGCAGCAGGCCCTGAACGGTGAGGAGCTGAGCGAAGCGCAAGGCGTGGTGCTCTTTGGCACCGAAGGCGCCGAGCTGGATGCGCTCACCGCCACCGCCGATGCCGTGCGCCGGCAGCGCGTTGGTGATCGCGCCACCTTCGTGATTACGCGCAATATCAATTACACCAACGTTTGCTACATGGGCTGCAAGTTCTGCAACTTTGCCAAGCGCAAGGATGATCCCGAGGCCGAATTCTTCGATCTGGATGAAATCGTGCGCCGCGCCCAGGAAGCCTGGGACAGAGGCGCCACCGAGGTGTGCATTCAGGGCGGGTTGCACCCGGATCTGCCGGTGCATTTCTACCGCGACATGCTTAAGGCCATCAAGAGCGTGCTGCCTGGCATGCATATACACGCTTTCTCGCCGTTTGAAATCTGGTTTGGTGCCCGCAAGAGCAAGATGTCCTACGCCGATTTCATTCAGGACCTGATGGATCACGGCCTGGGCTCGATGCCGGGTACCGCCGCCGAGATTCTGGATACCGAGATTCGCCAGCAGCTGACGAAGGACAAACTCACTACCGCGCAGTGGGTCGAGATTATCCAGACCGCCCATCGCCTGGGCCTGCCGACTACCGCCACCATCATGTACGGCCATATCGATGGGCCTGAGCATTGGGCGGCACATCTGGCGCTGCTGCGTACCATCCAGCAGAAGACCGGCGGCTTTACCGAATTCGTGCCGCTGGGCTTTATCCACTACAAGACGCCGCTCTATCTGGAAGTGGCGGGCGTGCGCCCCGGCCCCACGCGACACGAGCATATCCGCATGCACGCCGTGGCGCGCCTGATGCTCAATGGCTGGATCGATAATATCCAGGCCTCTTGGGTCAAGCTTGGTACCGACCTTGCGCAGCAGATGCTGGCCGCCGGCGTCAATGACCTGGGCGGCACCCTGATGAACGAAAGCATCTCCCGTGCCGCCGGTGGCGAACATGGCCAGGAAATGCAGCCGCAGGAACTGATCGACATGATGCGTGCCATGGGCCGCGAACCGGTGCGGCGCAATACGCTCTACCGTCCGCTGGAAATTTTCGACCGCGCCGCTGCGTCTGATGCTGCGTTTGAAGCGCTGCCCCAGTCGCTGCTGGCCGGAGGCATGGCATGAGTGCCCAGGCGCCGAAAATCACCCTGCTGGCCGGCGGTGGCGGTGGCGCCAAACTGGCCATAGGGCTTGCCGCGATACTGCAGCCCGGTCAGCTGTCGATCATCGGCAACGTGGCGGATGATCAGGAATTCCATGGCCTCTGGGTCTCGCCGGATATAGATACCATCACTTATAGCCTGGCCGGGCTGATTGACCGCAGCAAGGGCTGGGGGCTGGCGAATGAAACCAGCCGCACCCTGGAAGGCCTGGCCCGCCTGGGATCCGATGACTGGATGTACCTGGGGGACCAGGACTTCGCCACTCATATCTATCGCACCGAACTGCGCCGCCAGGGTGTGCGCCCGAGCGCCATTGCCCAGACCATCGCCCGCGCGCTGGGAGTAACGGCCAATATATTGCTGCCCAGTGATGACCGCATGCAGACCGAGGTCAAAACCGCCCGCGGCTGGCTGTCGTTCCAGGAGTACTTTGTGCGCGAACAGTGCCGCCCCGAGGTGCTGGAGCTGCGAATTCAGGGGCTGGAGGAGGCACGCCCAACCGAAGAGGCGCTGGCGGCCATCCGCGATGCGGACCTGCTGATTCTTGCGCCCAGCAATCCCCTGGTGAGCATAGGTCCGATCCTGGCGCTGCCGGCTATCCGCAATGCGCTGGAGAAGACCCGCGCAACCCGGGTTGCGGTATCGCCACTGATCGGCGGCCAGACGGTGAAGGGGCCTGCGAACCGCATGCTCAAGGCGGCGGGTTACAGCTGCAGCAACCTGGGCGTGGCCGACTGTTACCGCGGTCTGATCGATAGCCTGGTAATTGATGTCAGTGATAGCGCCGACGTGGCGGCCTTGCAGGCGCGCGGGCTCAAGACGCTGGTGACCCAGACACTGATGAGCAGCGATGCCGACAAGGCATGCCTGGCCCGAGAACTGCTGGCCATCGCTGGATTGGCCGGAACTGGACTGGCGTCGCAACTGGATCAGCCTGAGCGGGTGTCGGCATGAGCCTGAAAACCCTGATCGTGATCCCGGTGAAGGATTTCGCCAGTGCCAAGTCGCGCCTGCGTCCGGTGTTGGGCGATACAGACCGCAGCCAGTTGGCCCGGCGCCTGTGCGAACGCACCCTGAGCTTTTTTGGCACGCATTTTCCGGATTATCCACTGCTGGTGGTCACGGCTTCTGCCGCCATCGGTGAACTGGCCCGCGGCTACGGTGCTTCTGTGCTGCGCGAGCTGCGCCCGGCGGGGCTGTCGGGGGCGGCGGCACTGGCGGCACACTGGAGCAAAAAGCACGGCTTTGATTCCCAGTTGCTGGTGCCGGCGGATATAGCACGGCTTGATGCCGACGAGTTTCGCACTCTGCTGTGCCAGCCAAGACCTGCGCCCTCGGTGCTGATCTGCCCGGCCAGTGACGCCGGCACTAATGCACTGCTGACCACGCCGCCGGATGTGGTGCCCTTTTGCTTTGGCCCGAATTCCAGCGCAGCGCATCAGGGGGCGGCACTCAAGCGGTCGGTGCCCTGTGAGCTGCTGCACTTTGATCATATGCGTTTCGATCTGGATACCCCGGATGATCTTCACAGCCTGATGCATCAACACAGCGGCGATCTGCCGCGGGAACTGGTGACCCTATGGAATCTGTAATACAGAACAATACAGCACAAGGCATGGCGTTCAGCGCTGCCCCGACTGACCCCGCTGTGGTGCACCGTGCCGCCAGGGCGGCCCGCCCTGCGGCCAGTACCCGCATTGCCATGCAGGTACTGCCGGGTATTCCGGACATAGCGCCGGGGGATGATCTGGCCGCGCTGCTGCTCGAATCCATCGAGCGGGCGGCGCTTAGCCTGCAGGACGGCGACATCCTGGTGATCGCCCACAAGGTGGTCTCCAAGGCCGAAGGCCGGATCACGCGCCTGGCCGATGTGGTACCGGGGGAGAAAGCACGCCAGCTTGGGCTGGAGCTGAACAAGGATCCGCGCAAGGTCGAAGTAATTCTGGGGGAATCCAGCCGTGTGGTGCGGGCCATCAAGCGCCCCGGCCAGCTCGAAGGCACCCTGATCGCCGAGCATCGGCTGGGCTTTATCTGCGCCAATGCCGCGGTGGATGAATCCAATGTCGGCGCCGAGGAAACCGTCATCCTGCTGCCGGAAGATCCGGACCGCAGCGCCCGGGAAATCTGCGCGCTGCTGGAGCGTGCCAGCGGTGTGCGTCTGGGCGTGGTGATTACCGATACCTTCGGACGGCCCTGGCGCATGGGGCTGGTGAATGTGGCGGTGGGGCTTGCCAAGGTGCCGAGCCAGATCGATCTGGTGGGCGAGCGCGATGCCTTCGGGCGCGAGCTTTCGGTCACGGTACCGGCCCTGGCCGATGAGCTCGCGGCGGCCTCGGGTCTCTTGATGAGCAAGGATGGCAAGACCCCGGCGATTCTGTTCCGCGGCATCGACTGGACCCCGGACAACAGCTCTGCGCGTGACCTGGTGCGTCCGCAACAGGAAGACCTGTTTCGCTAAACCCTGCGGGCCCCAAGGGCCTGGTGGGTCGCAACGACTGCTGCTTGAAACGAAAAAGCTCAACCGACAGCAATTTGAACCAACAAGAACAAGAGGAAAGGTTTCGATGAAAATCTCAATTCTGGGTGGTACAGGTCCGCAGGGCCGGGGTCTGGCACTGCGTTTTGCCCGTGCGGGTATAGAGGTCGCAATTGGCTCGCGTGAGGCGGCCCGTGCGGCAGATGCAGCCACAGAGCTTGGCGCTCTGCTGAACCCCGCGGCAGCTGCGATCAGCGGTCATGATATTCGCGCCGCGGTGGCGCAGGCCGATGAACTGGTGATTCTGGCGGTGCCTTACAGCGCCCATGATGCCACGCTTGAGTCCATCAAGGATCTGCTGGTGGGCAAGGTACTGATCGATATCGCCGTGCCTCTGGCCCAGGGCGATCCCAAGCGCGTGGCCATGCCGGCGGCGGGTTCCGCCACTGAAGCGGCCCAGGCGCTGCTGGGGGAGAGCATCCCGGTGGTGGGCGCGCTGCATAACGTATCGGCCACGGTACTGAATGATCTGGAGCACAGCATCAACTGCGATGTGCTGGTGTGCGGCAATGATCTGGCGGCCAAGGAAAAGGTGATCGAGCTGATCCGCAAGCTGGATGTGGCCGCCTACAACTGCGGCCCGGCCGAGAGCGCCCGCTGCATCGAGGCCATCACACCCATTCTTATCCGTTTGAATATTTCCAAGAAGGTGCCCTTTACCCACGCCGGTATTCGTATCTGCCCACCCGACGCTCATTAATTTTTTCAATAAAAACAAAGACCCAGGAGAGTGACTATGGAATTTGGTATCTGCTTTAAAGGTTTTGTCAGCCACGATCGCGCCCGCACACTGGTGAAACAGGCCGAGGACGCCGGCTTTGACTACTGCTGGTTCTACGACTCCCATATCCTGTGGCGCGAATGCTACCCGGCCATCGCCATGTGCATGGAGCATACCTCGCGCATCAAGTTCGCCCCCTGCGTCACCAACCCCAATGCCCGTGACTGGTCGCTGGCAGCCAGCCTCTTTGGCAGCCTGGCCAAGCAGAGCGGAGGCCGCTTTGAAGTGGGTCTGGGGCGCGGCGACAGCTCGGTGCGCGTGATGGGCAAGAAACCCGCGACTCTGGCCCGCGTGGCCGAGTTCACCACCAAGGTGAAAGCCATGGTGCGTGGTGAGGAAGTCATGTACGGCGAATGCCCGGAGCCGGTGCAGTTCCCCTGGGCTGAAGGCTACGAGCTGCCAGTCTATATAGGTGCTTACGGCCCCATGGCGCTGAAAACCGCAGGAGAGGTGGGTGATGGCGTGATTCTGCAGATCGGTGAACCCGCGCTGATCAAGTGGCTGGCGGACCAGGCCATCGCTGCCGGCGTCGAGGCCGGTCGTGATATGTCCAACTTCAAGATCATCGCTGCAGCGCCGGCTTATTTCGGCGACCGGGAGAGCTGTGTTGAGTCCACCAAGTGGTTCCCGGCCATGGTGGGTAACCATGTGGCCGATATCGTTGAGAAGTACGGTACCGACAGTGGCCTGGTGCCCAAGAGCCTGACCGACTATATCGAGAAGCGCAAAGGCTACGACTATTCCAAGCATGGCCAGAGTGATAACCCTTACCTGGATTTCATCACGCCAGAAATTGTTGAAAGTTTCTGCGTACTGGGTGAGGCCGAGCAGCATATCGTCAAGCTGAACCATTTGAAGGAAGCGGGCACCACCCAGTTCAATATCTATCTGGATAACGGTGACGAGGAAAATATTATCGCCCAGTACGGCGAACATATTATCCCGCATTTCAAAGGTTAATATTTGATTTGTAAAAAGTCGTATTAAATCGTCAGGTTGATAATAACTGCGATCCTTGATGTTGCTAGCGGGGCACTGTGTTGCCCCCCTTGTTTTCGCTGCACCTGCTGAGCCTTGCGGGTGTGGAATGTTCAGAATTGACAGAGCTGAGTGAGAGAGTCTAATCATGCAGAAGATTACCGTTAATCAGCAGCGCCTGTGGGACAGCCTGATGCAGATGGGCGAGATCGGCGGCACCGAAAAAGGCGGCGTCTGCCGTCTGGCGCTGACGGATCTGGACAAGCAGGGCCGTGATCTGTTTGTCAGCTGGTGCAAGGACGCCGGCTGCAGCATCCGCATCGACAAAATGGGCAATATCTTCGCCCGTCGCCCAGGTCAGGACGACTCCCTGCCGCCGGTGGTTATGGGCAGCCATCTGGATACCCAGCCCACGGGGGGCAAGTTCGATGGTATCTACGGCGTGCTGTCGGGGCTGGAAGTGATTCGCAGCCTGAACGATCAGGGCATTGAGACCCGCGCGCCCATCGAGGCCTCGGTCTGGACCAACGAGGAAGGTTCACGCTTCCCGCCGGCCATGGTGGCATCCGGTGTTTTCGCCGGTGTCTTCGATCTGGAGTACGGCCTTAGCCGGGCGGATCTGGATGGCAAGACCATGGGCGAGGAACTGGAACGCATTGGTTATGCTGGTCCCGAAGAAGTGGGTGGTCGTCCTTTCAAGGCCTTCTTCGAGGCCCATATCGAACAGGGCCCGATTCTGGAGGATGAAGACAAGCAGATCGGCGTGGTGACCGATGCCCAGGGGCAGCGCTGGTATGAGGTCACCCTGACCGGGCAAGAGTCCCACGCCGGTCCCACGCCCATGACAAGGCGCCGTGACGCTCTGGTAGGAGCTGCACGCCTGATCGATACGGTGAACCGCATCGGCATGGATCACCAGCCCAACGCCTGCGCCACCGTGGGCCTGGTGCAGGTGTTCCCGAATTCGCGCAACGTGATTCCGGGCCAGGTGTTCTTTACCGTGGACTTCCGTCACCCGGATGCCGAGGTGCTGGCCAAGATGGATCAGGAGCTGCGCGAAATTGCGGATCGGGTGTCTGGCGAGCTGGGACTTGAAATGAAGTTCGAGCAGATCTGGTACTCGCCGCCGGTGCCCTTCGATACCGCCTGCGTAAACTCCGTGCGCCAGGCGGCTGAAGAGTTCGGCTACAGCCACCGCGATATCGTCAGCGGTGCCGGCCACGATGCCTGCTATATCTCCCGTGTAGCCCCGACCGCCATGGTCTTCGTGCCCTGTGAAAACGGCATCAGCCACAACGAGGCGGAAAATGCCAAGGCGGAAGACCTGGCCGCCGGCTGCAACGTACTGCTGCAGGCGGTACTGGAGCGCGCCAACGACTGAGGCCTTTCCAGCCATAACCCGGCATGGAGTGTCGGGTTATGGTTTAAAGGTGAAAGGTGAAAGGTAAAGTGTGGTGGTTGGTTATTGGTGATTGGTTATTAGTTATTAGTGAAAGAAGAAAGGAAAGGAGAAAGGAGAAAGTTAAAAATGATAAAGGAAAGATAGAAAGAGGAAAAGTTTGGTTGGTGATTTTTAATTGGTTTTTCCGGGTTTATTCGTTTTTGATTCATTATTTATATTTAAATTTATGGTCCGCATTTAATGGCGTGGTGCACGCTGTTTTAATCGTTTGTTCTCGCAATAAAATAATAATCGTACAGGAGAAAAATAATGAAATTATCTGTACTCAGGGATTTGTACCCCGGTGAACGGCGCGTTGCGCTGACGCCGGCCAATGTTGCGGCGCTCTGTGCCCGTGGCTGCGAGCTTAGGGTTGAGTCTGGCGCAGGCGTAGAGGCCGGCTTTGCCGATGCGCTCTATGTTGATGCCGGTGCCGCCATAGTGGCGTCGCGGGGCGAGGCGATCGCCGGCAGTGAAGTGCTGCTGTGCGTGAATGCCAGCCGCGATGCGGATCTCGACGGCCTCAGTGCCGGTCAGCTGTGCATTGCGCTGATGGATCCGCTGAGCGATAGCGCGCGCTTCGAAGCCCTGGCCGAGCGTGGACTGTCGTTGCTGGCGCTGGAGCTGGTGCCGCGCATCAGCCGCGCCCAGAGCATGGATGTGCTGTCGTCCATCGCCACCATCGCGGGATACAAGGCTGTATTGATGGCAGCCGAAGCGGCGCCGCGCATCTTCCCGATGATGATGACCGCCGCCGGCACTTTGAATCCGGCCCGCGTCTTTATTATGGGCGCCGGTGTTGCCGGCCTGCAGGCGGCGGCCACGGCCAAGCGCCTGGGCGCCGTGGTGGAAGCCTATGATGTGCGCCCGGCGGCCCGGGAGCAGATTATTTCCGTCGGTGCACGGCCCATAGAGCTGGACCTGCCAACGGATGCGGCCGAAGGCCAGGGCGGTTATGCCGCCGAACAGGGGACGGACTTCCTGGCGCGCCAGCGCGAGCAGATGACCGCCGTACTGGCACAGCAGGACATCGTCATTACCACGGCCGCGATCCCCGGCAGCCGTGCACCTGTGCTGATCAGCGCCGAGATGGTGGCGGCGATGAAGCCAGGCGCCGTGATCGTGGATCTGGCGGCGGAGCGCGGTGGTAACTGCGAGCTGACCCGGGCCGGTGAAACACAGCAAGTGCATGGGATTACCCTGATGGGGCCGCTGAATCTGGCGGCCAGCGTGCCCATGCATGCCAGCCAGATGCACGGCCGCAATATCGAAAATCTGTTGCTGCACCTGCTGGACAAGGACGCGCGCCTGCAGCTGGATTTTGACGATGAAATCGTTGCCGACACCCTGGTGACCCACCAGGGCGAGATCTGTGCCGGGCGTATTCGTGAACGCCTGGGCCTGGGCCTGGGTGTACGGGTGCTGGAGGAGGTGGCCTGATGGAAATCCTGATACTGCAAATTTCACTTTTCGTGCTGGCGGTGTTTCTGGGCGTCGAGCTCATCACCAAGGTGCCTGCGACCTTGCACACCCCCTTGATGTCCGGCAGCAATGCCATTTCCGGTATCACCCTGGTGGGTGCGCTGCTGGCAGCGGGCGCAGGCGATGGCAACGGTCTTTGGGTCCCTGTACTTGGGATGATCGCCGTGACTCTGGCGACGATAAACGTCGTGGGCGGGTTCCTCGTAACTAACCGAATGCTGCGGATGTTCCAGCCCCGCAAGGTATCCACCCCCACTACAGCCAAGGGAGGCGTGAGTCATGAATCTGTTCCTGGTTGATGGTTTCTATCTGCTGGCAGCCATGCTGTTCGTCGGCGGCATCAAGGGGCTGACCCGGCCGCGCACCGCCGTGCGCGGCAACCAGATGGCCGCCATCGGCATGCTGGTGGCGGTGTTGGTCACCCTGCTGGACAAATCTATTCTGTCCTATGAGTGGATACTGGGTGGCGTGATTCTGGGCTCGCTTATCGGCACCCTGCTGGCGACCCGTATCCAGATGACGGCGATGCCGCAGATGGTGGCGCTGCTCAACGGCTTTGGTGGCGGAGCCTCCCTCTGTGTGGCGGCGGCAAGCTTTCTGGGCCTGGCGGGAGCCGATGGCCCCCTGGGGCTGGTGGCTCTGGTGGCCATCTGCATCACGCTGCTGATCGGTGCCGTGACCCTGACGGGCAGTGCAGTGGCCTTTGCCAAACTGCAGGAGCTGCTGCCGGGTCGGCCACTGGGATTTCGGGGCATCCGTGGCTTTAATCTGGTGCTCTTTGTGGCCGTGCTGGCGCTGGCGGGCTCACTGATCAGCGGCAGCGGTGACAGCAGTACGCTGATACTGCTCACTGTGCTGGCGCTGGTGCTGGGGGTCACTTTGGTGATGCCCATTGGCGGCGCCGACATGCCGGTGGTGATCGCCCTGCTGAATTCCTATTCGGGGCTGGCGGCAGCGGCTGCCGGCTTCATTATGGGCAACAGCGTGCTGGTGGTATCCGGCGCTCTGGTGGGGGCGTCGGGCATTATCCTGACCCGCATCATGTGCGTGGCCATGAACCGCTCGCTCAGCGGTGTGCTGTTCGGCTCCATGGGAGAGGCCGGCGGACCTGTGATGGATGCCGATGAAGTCTATGCCGGCAAGGTGAAGTCGTCTTCGCCGGAGGAGGTGAGCATGCTGCTCGAGAGCGCCCGCCGGGTGGTGATAGTGCCGGGCTTTGGTCTGGCGATGGCCCAGGCGCAGCACGCGGTGCGCGACCTTGCCGACTCGCTGGAACGTCGCGGCATTGAAGTGATCTACGGCCTGCATCCGGTGGCGGGGCGCATGCCTGGTCACATGAATGTACTGCTGGCCGAAGCCGAGGTGCCCTACGACAAGATGCAGTCCATGGAGGAGGTCAATGCGCTGTTCGAGCAGACGGATGTGGCCATAGTGATCGGTGCCAATGACGTCACCAACCCCATGGCGCGGGAGGACAAGGGCAGTCCTATCTACGGCATGCCGATCCTGAACGTCGACAAGGCGCGCACCGTGGTGGTGGTCAAGCGCAGCCTGAGCCCGGGCTTTGCAGGCCTGCCCAACCCGCTGTTTGCCAGGGACAACTGCCTGATGCTGTTTGGCGATGGCAAGAAAGCCATCATGGAGCTGACGGCGGCGGTGAACGAAACGGTTTGAGAGACGTGTCGTTAACGCAAGGGGGCTGGCCGCAGGGGCAGCCCCCTTTTTGTCCGGTATGATCGGCAGCGCGGTGCCCTCACCGCGGCTTGGGCGGCGGCGGTGCGGGAAGCGTGCGCAGGCAGTCTAAAAGCCGGTCTATATCCTTGTCATCGTGATAGGCGCCAAAGCCGAAGCGCAGGCGCTGGCCGCGACGGTCGCTGTGGATGCCCTGTTGCTTCAGTTGCTGCACCAGTGTGGCGGCGCGCGCTCCCGGCAGTTCAATGGCCAGAAAGTGGCCGTGGGGCCGTCCTGGTTCATGGATCCAGCGCCCACCCTGAAAACATGCAACCGGCTGCTCCAGGCCCGCAAGAAAGCGTTGCTGCAATGCGCTGACATGGGCATGCAGTGCACTGATGCCAATCCCTTCACGTTCATACAGGCCCAGCACTGCATCCAGCCGGTAAAGGCCGGTTGGGTCGAAGGTGGCACCGGCGAAGCGGCGGCCGTCCGTGGCGTAGTCAATCCGGTTATGCGGCTGGTCGAGGTGTTCGAAATCGGCAAACCAGCCGGTGATCGCTGGGCGTAGTTTGCAGTCCGGCGGTACATGCATGAAACAGCAGCCCTCGCCTCCCTGGGCATATTTGTAGCCGCCGGCCAGGTAAAACACGCGTTTCAGCAGCGGCCCCGGTGCAAATGGCAGCGCGGCGAAGCCGTGGTAGGCGTCGATTGCGACGAGGCAGGTGCGCGGGGCCGCCGCCGTGATTTTGGCCAGATCGGTAACCACCAGGCCAGAGTCGAAAAATACCTGACTGAAAAACAGCAGATCCCAGGATTGCTGGCGCAGTGCGGCCAGCATGCGGGGCGCGAATTCGTCTATGGGTTCGCTCGCAATACGGGTGACCTGGCACCAGCCGGTTTCCTCCAGTCGGCGTATCTGACGCGAAAAACTGTGAAATTCCGCGCTCGAGGTCAGAATCTGCACCTTGCGATTCAGTGCCAGGCAGGAAAGCAGCCGCACCAGCAGTTCGTGCGTACTGGGGGCGAAACAGAGCTGCTGCGGGCTGTTTGACCCAAGCAGTGTGCCGATACGCTGCTGCAGCCGGGGCATCAGGTAGGTGTGCAGCCAGGCCCATTTGTCATCGACCTGCAGTGCGGCATCATCCCAGTATTGCAGCATCGCCTCGCGCGTCACATCCGGCCAGTAGTGGTGACTGTGAGCGGTAAAATGCAGCTGATCCGGATGGGCCTCAAGGAAGCGGCGGTAGTATTTTTTATAGCCAGCATCGGCGTCAGGCATCGCGGTGCAGGGTGCTGAAATGAAAATCCAGCAGCCGGGTCAGTTCTGCTGGCAGCGGTGCCAGTTTGGAGCGGGGCAGCAGGTAGGAGGCGAGGTTGAAAAAATCGCCAAATATCTGCGTCCGCTCGGCGCTTGTGCGCAGGTAATCGTGGCCCGAGGAGCCGCCGGTACCTATGCGGCGGCCGAGCATGCGCTGTACCATCAGGGCATGGCGATAACGCCAGGCGGTCAGTTGTTCATCCACTTCCACCAGCAGTTTCAGCAAGCCAAAGGGCTGCTGCAGCAGTGGCTCATCGCGGTACAGATAGATAAAGAGTGCGGCCTGAATGGCACGGTGTGATAGCCGTACCAGACCCTGTGTCCGCTGCGACTCGTAGGCCTCGGGCAGAAACAGGCAGTCGAACTGCTGCCGGGTTTGCGTCAGTTGCGCCAGCTGTCGCTCTTTGTCGTCGGCAGAGAGCTGCGGGTGTGTTTTGATCAGCTGCTGGTCGGCACTAAGGCTTGCTTCGATACTGTTGCGATAGCTGGACCAGAAGTCGTAGTGCTTGTCCTGCAAAAATGGCATGCGTGCCAGCCAGGCATCGACTTGGTCGAACAGGCTGGGTTCTGTGTGCAGTGCGCGCAGGTAGCGGGCGTCGGCGGGTTTGAAGCGTTGATAGAAGGCGCAGGCGCTGAAGGCGGTACGGTCCTGCTCGCGCAGCCCGAGCTTTATCTCGATGGCACGAAACTGCAGGCTTTGAAAGCCGGAGGCCGGCACCAGCAGATCGCGAAACTCCAGAAAATCCTGCGGCGCCATGGTTTCGATCACACTGATCTGCTCGACCAGCAGGTGCTGTATAACGCTGATCCGTTCCAGCTTGGCGCAGATGCTTGCCAGTCGGCGTTCATCGAGTCGCGCCGCTGAGAAAGCCTGCAGCACGGCATCGAGCTCATGCAGAATCTGCCGGAACCAGAGCTCATAGGTCTGGTGCACTATGATAAACAGCATCTCGTCATGGGCTTCAGAGCCCTGCCGGCGACTCAGGGGTGCCTGGGCGCCGAGCAGTCGCCCGAGCTGCAGGTAATCCCCGTAATAGAGATCCGACGGCTGTGCCTCTGTCGTCATGCTGCCTCCTGAACTGATGTTTGATTCCCTGAGCTTGATAGACGTTAGCCGCAGCTTCCGGCTGCCTGTCTGGCTGCAGGTCGTCGATTCAAGTATAGGGAGGGTTGAGGCAGGGAGCTCTGCCAGGCGGCGAAGGAAAGTGGGTGTGGATAACTGCTTATGTATAAATTACTGCGAATTGCCTGTGGGTTTTACCCACAAAAGCACTGAGCAAGGCTGTTGATAGCCTGTGCGCAAGCTCCGTGCACTTGATGGAAATGCCCGTATTTAAAAGGATCTGGCCCGGTGCACAATATCTGCGCTGTACCTTGGAAAAATTAACCCCAGGAGAAGCCGATACTGGTGCTGTGAAAACTTGTGCAGAGCTTTTCCACAGCGGTTTTGTATGGCGCAACGAGGGCAGGCCGTGACAGGAGCGGCGTTGTACGAGGGATTTCAGCTGCGGACGCTGATGCCCGTCAGTGGATAACACCGGGTGTTGCGAGCCTGGCGGGATTCGCATAAGTAGCGCTTCAACACTACGCTTCTAGGAGTTTGTTTGATTCGTCGGACGTTGCGGTAACCTCGAAGACTTCGGCCGTGTTGTAGATAGTCATGCCTGGTTTGTTCATCCGACGGCAGCGCCCGGGGTTGATCACTGATGGCACTGGCAATTGTTTTTATCATTATCGTCGCCGCGTCAATACTCTTTCATTTGCTGAGTCCCTGGCGTGCGACCGAAGCTGCCTCTAATTGGGGCTCGATTGACGACACCCTTTTTCTTACCCTGCTGATCACCGGCTTTTTCTTCGTTGCCATTACGCTGTTCATGGCCGTCGCCCTGATTCGTTTCCGTCACCGCAAGGGTGCCAGAGCTCATTATGAGCCGCACAACAGCAAGCTGGAATGGTGGCTGATGGGACTGACCACCGTCGCCATCGCCGGTCTGCTCGCTCCGGGTTTGCTGGTCTACAACAATTTCGTGCAGGTGCCGGATGATGCCTATGAGCTGGAGGTGGTGGGGCAGCAATGGCAGTGGGCCTACCGTTTTGCCGGGCTCGATGGTCATCTGGGGACATCGGGGGTTGGCTGGATCAGTGCGGCCAATCCGCTGGGGCTGAACCCGGACGATGCCGCAGGCCAGGATGACGTGATCATCCGTGCAAATGAAGTCCATTTGCCCCTTGATCTGCCGGTCAAGGTGCTGCTGCGCTCCAAGGATGTATTACACAATTTCTATATTCCGCAGATTCGCGCCAAGATGGATATGGTGCCGGGTCTGGTGTCCTATTTCTGGTTTACGCCCACCACTGCCGGCAGTTACGACGTACTCTGCGCCGAGTTTTGCGGTCTGGGGCACTACAGCATGCGGGGCCGGATGGTGGCTGAAACACCCCAGGCGTTCGAGCAGTGGCTACAGCAACAGCCCACCTTTGCCCAGCTCATCGAACAGCAGGCAACCGGCGCTGCGCCCGACCCCGCAGTGGAGCTTGGCCGCGAACTGGCGCAGCGCCATGGCTGTATCGCCTGCCATAGCCAGGATGGCAGCAAGAGCCTGGGCCCCGGCTGGCAGGGGCTTTACGGCCGGATGGAAACCCTCAGTGATGGCACTCAGGTGCAGGTTGATACGGACTACCTGAAAGAGTCCATTGCGCAGCCCGCTGCCCGTCTCGTGCAGGGCTACGCGCCTGTGATGGTGGCCTATCAGCTGAGCGATGCAGAGCTTGATGGCCTGATTGCATTGATACGATCACTGAGTGACAGCGCGGGCGCCAAAGGGGCTGCAGTACCGCAGGCGCAGCTTGCAATCCAGGGGCAGCAACTGGCCCAAACCCTGGGTTGTCTGGCCTGCCACAGTCTTGATGGCAGTCGCGGTGTCGGCCCCAGCTGGCGGGGACTCTTTGGCCGCATGGAAACCCTGGCCGATGGCACTGAAGTGCGGGTCGATCAGGACTATATTCGCGCATCGATTCAGACCCCGGCGGCTCAAACGGTAAAAGGCTTTGCATCCGTGATGCCGGCCTACAGCCTGAGTGAGGCCGAGCTGCAGGCGTTAAGCGCCTTTATCGCTGCCCAGGCAGACCCGGTGGCCGCCGCAGCAGAGGAATCACCTTGAAAGTGGCCGGCGCATGCCTGCGCCCTGCCACGGGGAGAACATGATGGCCTATGCAGAGCAAGCCGAACGTGAAGCCGTGCATGAACCGCGCAGCTTTCTGACGCGCTATATCTGGAGTCAGGATCACAAGGTCATCGCTATTCAGTATGCCCTTACGGCTATCTTTGTCGGCCTGATCGCGCTGGTATTGTCGGGCCTGATGCGCATGCAGATCGGCTTCCCCGGCAGTCTCGGGTTTATGGACCCTGCGGCTTACTATCAGGCGATGACCATGCACGGCATGATCATGGTGATCTATCTGCTGACGGCGCTGTTTCTGGGCGGGTTCGGCAACTACCTGATTCCGCTGATGGTGGGGGCTCGGGACATGGTTTTCCCGTATCTCAACATGCTGAGCTACTGGTTTTATCTGCTGTCGGTGCTGGTGCTGCTGGCCGGCTTTTTCGTCCCCGGCGGCCCGACCGGCGCCGGCTGGACGCTCTACCCGCCGCAGTCCATCACCCAGGGAACCCCCGGCACCGAGTGGGGTATAGTGCTGATGCTGGTGTCGCTGGCGATCTTTATTGTGGCCGCCACCATGGGCGGGCTGAACTATGTCACCACGGTGCTGCAGGCGCGCACCTATGGCATGACGCTGTTTCGCATGCCGCTGACCGTCTGGGGCATCTTCATGGCGACAGTACTGGCGCTGCTGGCGTTCCCGGCACTTTTTGTCAGTGCCATCATGATGCTGTGCGACCGCCTGCTGGGCACCAGTTTCTTTATGCCGGCCATGATCTCGCTCGGGCAACCCCTGGCGTATGAAGGCGGCAGCCCTATTCTGTTTCAGCATCTGTTCTGGTTTTTCGGTCACCCGGAAGTCTACATAGTGGCACTGCCGGCCTTCGGTCTGGTGTCCGACCTGATCAGCACCCACGCGCGCAAGAATATCTTCGGCTATCGCATGATGGTGTGGGCGATCGTGGCCATAGGCGTGCTCAGCTTTGTGGTCTGGGCGCACCATATGTATGTCAGTGGCATGAACCCCAAATTCGGTTTTTTCTTTGCCACCACCACCCTTATCATCGCGGTGCCGACGGCGCTCAAGGTGTACAACTGGGTGCTGACCCTGTGGCGCGGTGATATTCATCTGCGGGTGCCGATGCTGTTCGCTCTGGCCTTTATCCTGACCTTCCTGGTGGGCGGGCTGACGGGGCTTTTTCTGGGCAATGTGATTGTGGATATCCCCTTGTCGGATACCTACTTTGTGGTGGCTCATTTTCATATGGTCATGGGGGTCGCACCGATCCTGGTGGTGTTCGGCTCCATCTATCACTGGTTCCCGAAAGTCACCGGTCGGCTGCTGAACGATACCCTGGGCAAGCTGCATTTCTGGATCACTTTCCTGGGCACCTACGCCATCTATTTCCCGATGCACTACCTGGGTTTTCTGGGCATGCCGCGGCGCTACTATGCCTACGAAGGCTACGAGTTCATTCCGCAGTCAGCCCAGGACCTGAATGCCTTTATCACGGTGGCGGCACTCATTGTCGGCGTGAGCCAGCTGTTGTTTCTGTTTAACCTGTTCTGGAGTGCGTGGCGGGGCGCACCGGCCGGCCCGAATCCCTGGCATGCCACCAGCCTCGAATGGCAGACACCGCAGACGCCGCCGGCTCATGGTAACTGGGGCGAGAAATTGCCGGTGGTGCATCGCTGGGCCTACGATTACAGCGTACCGGGTGTGGCACAGGATTTCGTGCCCCAGACCTGTTCCGAGCAGGATTTGACCGCACTGGCATCGGGCGCCCGCACCCAGGGTGAAACACCATGAACAGGCTGCTGTTTAAAGCGGAAAATGGCTTCGCGACGGGCTTTGGCGCACCGGGGGAGCAGGGCCAGCAGGCGCGTGATCGTACTGCTGTCGTTGGGCTGCGCATTTTTCTGGCGGTTGTCAGCTCGTTTTTCCTGCTGTTCCTGATCGCCTTTATTGCCCGCTCCCAGATCGCCGACTGGCAGCCTTTGACCGAATCGGTAGCGCCCCTCAGCCGTACCGGGCTGCTGTGGCTGAATACTCTGGTATTGGTGATGGGCAGTCTGGGGCTGCAGTGGGGGCGGGTGGCCGCAGGGCAGGGGCTAAGGGGTGAGAGCCTGGCCGGATTGGTGTTCGGTGGCATCTGTGCACTGGCTTTTATTGCCGGCCAGCTGTGGCTGTGGCGTACCTTTGTAGCCCGCGGCTATGGCTTTTCGGCCAATCCGGCCAATAGCTTCTTTTTTCTGCTGACGGGGCTGCACGGCTTGCACCTGCTGGGGGGGCTGGTCGCCTGGGGCAGAACGCTCTGGCGTTACGGTCGCGGCCTGCCATTGGCTCAACTGGAGTCAAGCCTGTCTTTATGCGCGATTTACTGGCACTACCTGCTGGCGCTCTGGCTGCTGCTGTTCGCGGTCCTGACCAGCAGCCCTGAAACCTATCGAGCAATCGCCGCCTTGTGTGGCCTGAGGTGATGATATGGCCGTGCACTCAGGGGGGCCTTCTGTAGCCCCGGCATCGGATTCTCGCCCCGCGGATATCGCTTCTAAGGGCTGGGAGGGGCTTTATAGCGACTGGTCTTCGGATCAGGAGGCCTTCAGACGGGTGTCCTGGGGCAAGACCATGATGTGGATCTTCCTGCTCAGCGATACCTTTGTTTTCTCCTGCTTCCTGATCGGTTATATGGCCGTGCGCATGACCACTACCGCTCCCTGGCCCAATACCAGTGAAGTCTTTGCACTGACCATTGCCGGTCATTCCATCCCGCTGATTCTGATAGCCATCATGACCTTTGTGCTGATCAGCAGTAGCGGAACCATGGCCATGGCGGTCAATTTCGGCTATCGCCGCGCCCGCGTCAGGACCGCCTTGCTGATGCTGGCGACCGCGCTGCTGGGGGCGGCCTTTGTCGCCATGCAGGCGTTTGAGTGGAGCAAACTGATTGCAGAGGGGGTCAGGCCCTGGGGAAATCCCGAGGGCGCGGCCCAGTTTGGCGCCAGTTTTTTTATGATCACCGGTTTCCACGGTCTGCATGTGTCCATAGGCGTGATCTACCTCAGTACCGTGGCGCTGAGGGTGATACGGGGGCATTACGAAAGCAGCGGTAACTACCAGGCCGTCGAGATCGCCGGGCTCTACTGGCACTTCGTGGATCTGGTGTGGGTCTTTATCTTTGCGTTCTTCTATTTATGGTGAGGTGCCGGCAATGGAATCCATGCAGGAGCATATACAAGAGCATAAACAGGGGCAGCAGCATCCAATTAGCCTGTACCTGAAAATATGGGGTCTGCTGTTCGTACTCAGCACCCTGTCGTACCTGGTGGACTATTTTCATTTCCAGGGCCATTTGCGCTGGGTGCTGATTATTCTGTTCATGCTGCTCAAGGCGGGGCTGATCGTGTCGATCTTCATGCATATGGCGTGGGAGCGGCTGGCCATCATCTATGCCATTTTGCTGCCCCCTCTGTGCCTGCTGGTACTGGTGGGAATGATGGCAATAGAGGCAGATTATGTCTTTCTGAGCCGGTTGCTGTTTTTCGGCGCGAGCGGCGGTTAGGGCGACTAGACCGGGTGGGGCAGAGCGAAACCCGGGGTTGTGCTGCCGGCCGGGTTTCGCTTTTTTTGAGGCTGCTAGTGTACTGCTTCGCCCTAATGGGTGCTTATAGAGCCCGCCAATTCGTGTCCGGCAAGGCGCCGTTCGCCGGTAATAGTGGGGCTCTTGCCAAGGGCGGTAACGCAGCAGGGCGCGAATTGGCGCGCTCCCTGTGGGCGAGCCGCCAGAAGGTCGTCCGCGGTGTTGCATTTCCTCGAAATAGGCCCACTATACCTTCGAAAATGCGCCGTGCGGCCAGCCTCCTGGCGACTCGCTAAAAGCGCCTCTAAGAGCGAAGCAGTACACTAGATTGTGCGTTTGAACTGATGCCATTTCTGCTGCCAGGCGACCACCCAGTGCGGAGTGCCATCGCCGGTGCCGGCGAGTTTCAGGCGCGGATGCTGTTTCACCACCTGATCCAGAATGCTTTCCTGCTCAGGTTCGACATCGACGAAAAAGACATGCTTGCCATGTTTTAGCAGGCGTTTGAAACGACGAAAATGCGCATTGGGTTCCTGGATGCCGAAGAAACCGCCTTCCCAAGTGCAAAAACCCAGGATGATGACCGCGAGGAAGGCGAAAGGAATCCAGCCTGCGGCGGTTTCAGTCCAGCCCATGCCGTAGGCGATGCCCAGCAGCAGCGCGGCCAGCACAACACCGATGATGGCACCTATTTCACCGGAGTGCACAACATCCTGTTTCATGAACGATGCCACCTCCGGCAGGTGGTGCTGTTCGACTGCGGCTTCATTTTCGCTCAGCACATGGATCTGTTCCGTGCTGATACCCTTGGCTTCCAGTTCGTGCTCGACGGTTTCAAGTTCGTCGAGATCGTCACTGATGTAATAGTGCCGGTTCATGACACACCTCCAGCGAGTTGGGCTGAGATCCCTCTGTCTCAAAAGATTGTTGCGGCGCTGGCAAGTAGCTATCTATTTGCTACTGCTTATACCATTTATAAGTATAGCAGCCTGTGGAGAGTAGGAAGCTGTTCAATAAGTACTCATGTATTATATTAACTATTTGATTTATAACTTATTTTTAGGATCATCTGAGGCGGCGCAAAGTCAGGGCAGAGGGCGGGTGCTGCCTCGGCGGGCATGCCAGCCCGTTGCAGTGTTGCAGCTCGGGGGATCAGAAGCGACGTACGAGGACGGCGCCTGCCAGAATCATAACAAGGCCGGCCAGGCGACCCGGAGTAATGGCCTGGGGAGCAAAGCCGAACAGGCCGAAGCGATCCAGCAGCAGGGCGCCGGTCAGCTGGCCGGCGATGACCAGTGCCAGCGCAAGAGTTGCGCCTATGCGCGGCGCAAAAATGATCAGGGTAGTGACATAGAAGGCCCCTAGCAGACCTCCGGTCCAGGACCAGGCGGGTGCTGCGCGCAGTGCCTCGACGCCGGGCCAGGGCAGTCGCAGACCCAGGTAGCAGAGCCCAAGGGCAAGGCTGCCGACGACAAAGGAGGCGCCGGACGCCCAGAGGGCGGAACCGGCATTGCGGGCCAGGGTGCTGTTGACGCCTATCTGCAGTGCCAGCATGGCACCGGCCAGCAGCGTCAGCGGGACTCCCAACCAGTTCATGCAAACCTCCATTCACTTGTTTGTTGATAGGGCGCGCTGAGCATATCAGTCGCGCTTCACCGGCACAGGTGCATCGAGTTCGCGCTTTTTGGCCATGGCGTCAAACACCGGTGTAAAGGCGGGACGGTGGAGATAGCGGCCGGCGCCTTTCTCGGCCCTGAGTTCGCCGTTACACCAGACCAGTTTGCCCTGACTCAGGGTATGGCTGGGAATGCCGGTCACTGTACGACCTTCGAAAATATTGAAGTCGATATTCTGATGGTGGGTTTTGGCCGAGATGGTGCGGGTGCCGGCGGGATCCCAGACCACCAGGTCCGCATCGGCGCCCACGGACACCGAGCCCTTGCGCGGGTAAAGGTTGAAGATTTTGGCGGCGTTGGTGGAGGTAACCGCAACGAATTCATTCATGGTCAGGCGGCCCTTGTTGACGCCTTCATCCCAGAGTATGGCCAGGCGGTCTTCAATGCCGGCCGTACCGTTGGGGATCTTGGTGAAGTCATCTTTGCCGGCGGCTTTTTGCTCGGCACAGAAGCAGCAGTGGTCGGTGGCGGTGGTCTGCAGGTTGCCGCCCTGCAGGCCCTGCCACAGCGCTTGCTGGTGCTGTTTGGAGCGAAACGGCGGGCTCATTACATGGGCGGCGGCAAACTCGAAGCTTTCATTGCGGTACACGCTGTCGTCGATGGCCAGGTGGCCGGCCAGGACTTCACCGTAGACCCGCTGGCCATCGTTGCGGGCGCGGGTAATGGCATCCAGTGACTCCTTGCAGGACACATGCACTATATAGATAGGCACATTCATCACCTGGGCAATCTGGATGGCACGGTTCGCCGCTTCGCCTTCCACTATGGGGGGGCGCGACAGCGGATGGGCTTCGGGGCCCGTGAGGCCTTTTGCCAGCATTTCCTGTTGCAGCTGGAACACCAGTTCGCCGTTTTCGGCATGCACCGTGGGCATGGCGCCGAGCTCCACCGAGCGGCGAAAGCTCTTCACCAGAATTTCGTCGTCCGCCATGATGGCGTTCTTGTAGGCCATGAAGTGCTTGAAGCTGTTAACGCCATGATCCTTGACCAGGGTTTCCATGTCGGCGGCAACAGAGTCGTCCCACCAGGTAATGGCCACATGGAAGCTGTAGTCCGAGGCTGACTTGGCGGACCAGTCGCGCCACTGCTCATAGGCCTCCATCAGGCGCTGGCCGGGGGCCGGGATCACGAAGTCGATAATGCTTGTGGTGCCGCCCGCCAGGCCCGCAGCGGTGCCGGTGTAAAAGTCCTCGGTGGCAACGGTGCCCATAAAGGGCAGCTGCATATGGGTATGGGGATCGATGCCACCTGGCATGATGTACTGACCGCTGGCATCAATAACCTCTGCTCCGGCGGGTACCTGCAGATTCTCGCCTATGGCGGCGATCAGGCCATTTTCACAATAGACGTCGGCCCTGAAGCTGTGGTCGGCGGTCACGACTGTACCACCACGGATCACGATGGACATGGGTCTCTCCTTCCTTCTTATGTAAACAATCAAAAGCCAGAAACAATCAGTCGCCAGGCGTATGTCGGCCGGCGCCCGGTACAGGGCGCCTCGACCGTCGTCTGGTTTCAGTTACCCTGTGCCAGGCCCTGGGTGACGGGCGCGGCCTGCTTGCTGGCGGCAATCCAGTACACCAGGCCGCCGAGAATGGAGCCGGTGAACCAGCCGTACTGATAGAACCAGTTCAGGTAGCCGGTGCTGATGGCAAACAGCGTCAGCGCCACGGGTATGCCGAAGGCGGTAAGGCCGGCGGGGTTGAAGCCGCTATAGATGCCATGGGTCTTGTACAGTTCAGGCAGGTTGAGGAACTGACGTTTGATAACGAAATAATCCACGATCATGATGCCGGCGATAGGCCCCAGCAGACTGGAGTAGCCCAGCAGCCAGCCGGTATACATGGCCTCGACACTGACATCGGACTCGATGACGCCGAGTTTTTTCAGCAGCTCCCAGCCCATCAATACTATGCCCAGGGCGCCGGTCAGCAGCACGCCGCGGGTCTGATTGATCTTCTTGGGGGCTATGTTCTGAAAATCGTTGGTCGGCGAGACGATATTGGCCGCGGTGTTGGTGGACAGGGTCGCGATGATGATCATGATCATGGCGATCACGACCCAGAAGGGGCTGTCGATCTTGCCGATCAGATTGACCGGGTCCGAAATGGTTTCGCCCACCAGACCCGCGGAGGCGGCGGTGAGGATAACGCCGAGCGATGCAAAGAACAGCATGGTCAGGGGCAGGCCGATGATCTGGCCGGCAATCTGATCCTTCTGTGATTTAACGTAGCGACTGAAATCCGGAATGTTCAGCGATAGAGTGGCCCAGAAACCCACCATGGCGGTGAGACCACCGAAGAAGTACCCCCAGAAAGACGCGCCTTCGGGTCTGTTGGCCGGGATGGCCAGCAGCTCCGTCATGGATACCTGGGGCATGGCCCACATCATCAGGCCTATGCTCACACTCAGCAGCAGTGGTGCGGACAGGGTTTCCAGGATCTTGATGGATTCCGATCCCTTGATGACGATAAACAGGTTCATCACCAGGAACATGAAGAAGCCGATCACCTCGCCGGTGCCGCCCAGGCTCTCCCAGCCGGGAATCAGTGTCGAGAAGAGGATATGGATGGCCACGCCACCGAACAGTGTCTGGATACCGAACCAGCCACAGGCCACCAGGGCGCGAATCAGGCAGGGGATGTTGGAGCCCAAAACACCGAAGGACGAACGCAGCAACACCGGAAAGGGGATGCCGAATTTGGTGCCGGCGTAGGCGTTCAGCGTCAGCGGAATCAGTACCACCACGTTGGCCAGCAGGATGGTGATCAGGGCCTCACTCACCGACAGGCCAAAGTAGGCGGTGAGCACGCCGCCCAAGGTATAGGTGGGTACGCAAATGGCCATGCCGACCCAGAGGGCCGCGACGTTCCAGGTCGACCAGGTTCGTTCGCTGATTCTGGTGGGGGCTATATCCTCGTTATAGTGGGCGCTGTTACGCACGTCTGGGCCGGTATTGAGTTCGTAGAACTCGCCCACCTGGACGGCGGTTGAGGTACGGGGAGACTCGGTGCTCATGATGCATCCTCTTTTTTGTTATAAGTATTACCGGTGCCGTCTGGACGCAGCCAGGCAGTCGGGTATCGCTCGGAGGTCGGGGTTTGCGAGTGTTGCTCAGTGCACTGTGCTGGTTATCATCTGGTAATTGCCAGGTGCAGGCATCAGTTTGCTGTACCGGGCAGTGTCGGGCGGCACAGGATTACGGAGGCGGGTGGAGCTATGGGTACTGCCGGCGATGTAGCCTGAGGGCAGGAGAGTAGCGGTGCGGTATAAGGTTCTGAACACGATCCTGTCTCCGTCTTGCCAAGCCTGGGTGTTTGTCTGCAACCGCTAAACGCTGGTTGATCGGACACGAGTCCCTGGCTGTGTTGTTATTGTTGTTTTACCTTTTGGTCAATATATAACCTGAAAACAGACCGGGCAAGATAATTTTTCCAAAAGGTCAAAAAATAAAACTGAGGGTCGGAGCAAGCCAAAGAGAAGGGGCGCTAAGTGCGACCGTGCCCGAAGGCTATACTGGGCCTCTGAACTCAAGGCAGAAATTTACGATGGCAAATAGCACTGAGACTGCAGTGGAACAACCGCAAATCAGGGACGCAGATAAAGCCAATAGAGTGGTGGCGCTGGTGATGGCGGCGGGCCGGGCGCGACGCTTTGGCACTGACAAACGGCGTGAAATGCTGCTACAAAATTCCCCCCTGTTGGTCGCCACTGTGCAGTCCATGGCGGCGGTATTCGATAGCGTGCGGGTGGTGATTCGAAGTGACGATGATCCGGCAGAACTGGGGCTGGAGCCAGCAACGGCATTGCCGGTGGGCGCTGTGCTTGTGACGACTGTCCGTTCCGTTCATGCCGATCAAGGCCTGGGTTTCAGTATTGCGGATGGATTCAGCACGCTGCGCGCGCCTCAGGCAATAGCGGCGGCGGTGCTGCTGGGTGATATGCCCTGCATCACGTCCGGGACTTTCGCCATGCTGATCGAGCATGCTGCGGCGGATCGCATCGTCCGCCCTGCGTATCAGGGCGAGGCCGGGCACCCGGTGATATTCGGGCGTGACTTCTGGGGTGAGCTGTCACAGTTACAAGACGAAGCGGGCGCACGCTCTGTGATCCAGCGCCACCCAGAGGCCTGTATGCGTATCAAGGTTGATGACCCCGGTGTGCTGATGGATGCGGATAGGCCAGAGGACCTGGCAGCGTTGCGCGAGCGCTATCAAAGCATGGGTACCTCTGAATATTTGTCTGCCCGGCCAGCTTCCTGATTTAGAAAATTTTCCGTCGGAGTTTCTTGCCCAGGTACTGCGCCTGGGCTTTTTCAGTTCTGGCTCAGCTTCGTCTTCTAGAGTATGAGCGCGCCAGCCGTGCATTTTACGGCGCCGGCCGATGCTTGTACGTAACGATTTACCGTTCGTGTCCTTGAAGAAAATGGAGGCAGTCTGATGACCCGGAAGCTTTTTTCGCTGTTCAACCTGCAACGCCGCCTGCGGCTGGCCGCAGCCACAATCATATTCAGCCTGCCATCACTGCAGGCCCAGGCCGCCGATGAAGTGCGCCGTATCGACAGTTCCCAGAGTTTTGCGCAACTGGCTGAACGCCTGGATGCGGCGGTGGTGGCGAACAAGATGGTGGTGGTCACCCGGGCCAGTGCCAGCAAGGGTGCAGCCTCACGGGGTGTCAGCATTCCCGGCAACCTGGTGGTGGGGGTCTATCGCAATGACTATGCCGTGCGCATGCTGGAGGCTAGCGTGGCCGCTGGCATAGAGGCGCCGCTGCGCTTTTATCTGACCGAAAACGCCGATGGCAGCACCCGCCTGAGCTGGGCGACACCGAGCAGCACCTTTGCCCCCTATGCCAGCCCCGCGCTGGATGAAATGGCGCAGGAGCTGGACGCGGTTTTTGCTGCTATTGCCCGTGACGCCACCGAGTAGGCAGGGTCTTAAATTGTCACCGGCAGGTCGACTGCCCCGGGTGGCGGCCTGGGCCTTGCTTGTAGCAGGCCTGGGCTTGGCCGCGCTCGGCGCCAGTGGTGTACGTCATTTGGCGCTTTTTGGCGTCGGTTTGCTGATGGGTGCAGTACTGGTACTGACCGAAATCGGTTTTACCGCCAGTCTGCGCCGTTTCGTACTGGAATTTGATACCCGGGCGCTGCGCGCCCCGCTGGCGCTAATAGGCCTGACGACGCTGGCGTTTGCACCGTTGTTGTCCCTGGGTGAGGCCTTCGGGCAGCCACTGGCTGGCTCGGGTGCTCCCATCGGGATGCAGGTGGCGCTGGGTGCCTTGCTGTTTGGCATTGGCATGCAGCTTGGCGGAGGCTGTGGCTCCGGCACCCTCTATAGCCTGGGTGCCGGCAATGGCCGCATGCTGCTGGTGATCGTCGCCTTTTGTGCCGGCTCCTTTCTAGCCAGCCTGCAGATGGGCTGGTGGCAGAGTCTGCCGGGCATCAACGCGGTGGTACTGGGTCAGGTGCTGGGCTGGTGGCCGGCGGCGCTGTTGCAACTGATCCTGATCGCGACACTCTGGTGGCTCGCGGGCTTGCGCCCGGATGTGGCCAATCGTTCCCGCGCAGTCTGGCCCCTGTGGGTCGGCGCTCTTGCGCTGGCATTGCTGAACATGGCGACCCTGGCGCTGGCCGGCCATCCCTGGAGCATCACCTGGGCCTATGCGCTCTGGGGTGCCAAGGTCGCCACGCAGCTGGGCTGGGATCCGGCCGGCGCGCCTTTCTGGCAGGCGCCGTTTCAGTCCTCGGCCCTGAGCGGAGACCTGCTGCAGGATGTGACCTCCCTGATGGATATCGGTCTGGTGCTCGGGGCTCTGGGTGCAGCGCTTGCGGCGGGGCGCTGGGCATGGCGCTGGGATCTCAGGTTTGGCGCCATGATCGCCGCCATTATTGGCGGCCTGCTGATGGGTTACGGTGCACGCATTGCCTTTGGCTGCACCATAGGCGCCCTGGTCTCGGGTATTGCCTCCACCAGCCTGCATGGCTGGCTCTGGTTTGTGGCTGTGCTGCCGGGTGTCTGGCTGGGCGCGCAGCTGCGGCCGCTCTTTTTCGGCCAAGGGGCTCAATAAGGTCATCGTTACCGGTGCCGCTTAGGCCTGGGCGGCTTCTGCCTGTATCAGTAGATCCAGTTCTTCCAGATAACTTTCCAGCACTAGATTCGAGGGTGCGCCCTTGCGAGTGATGGCGCTGTACTGGGTGATATAGCGGTATTGCGTCGGATTCAATGCCCGCATCAGACCTTCACCTATCCAGCGCTCGGCGTAGTGGGTTGGCAGAAAACCAATGTACTGGCCGGTGAGAATCAGAAAGGCGATGCCTTCGCGATCGGTGGCAGAGGCTGCGGCCTTGAGGGGCTCGTGCAGGGTTTTAACCTGGGCGGTCTGGGCGTAGGCGGGCAGTACGGCGTCGCAGGCCGCCAGCTGTTTGGCGCTGATGCCGGTTGCATCGAAAAGTCTGTGCTGATGGCTGCAGTAGAGCAGCGACTCTTCTTCGTACAGCAGGCGGTAATGCAGCCCCGGCAGCGTTTTCAGCGCCGGGATCACCCCGGTGTGCAGGCGCCCGTCCAGTACTCCAAGCTCGATCTCGGTGGGGGGGATCATGCGGATATTGATGCGAATGTCGCCGCGCTTTTTCAGGGCATTGAGGGCGTTGGTGATATGCATCTGCGGCATGGTGACCAGGTTATCGGTGATGCCTATATTCAGCTCCCCCTTGAGCTGGGCGTGCAGGCCATTGACCCGGGTACGAAAACCTTCGATCGCCGCCAGCAGTTGCAGCGTGGCCTCGTATACCTCGGCGCCTTCTTCCGTCAGGGCAAAGCCGCTGCGCCCGCGCTGACACAGCCGCAGTGCCAGGCGACTTTCAAGATCATTCATGGCAATGCTGATGGCCGCCCGGCTGATATTCAGCTCCACCTCTGCCGCCGAAAAACCGCCGCACTCCACCACCTTGCGATAGATGCGCAGCAGGCGCAGGTCGGTATCACTCAGCTGGCCGGGCAGGACGGGCTTGCGGGTTTTCATGGTGCAGTTCCTCAGCACGGGGGACAGCTAGCAGGATAAAACAAAGCGCCGGTTTAAGTTAAGTAATTACTTGTGTGAAGGTTAATACGTTTGGGTTTAATTTACATTGGAGCTTGGGCACACTCGATTCATACCGAGTCACCTAACCTTTATCGCCATATGAATAACAAGGGGTATGCCATGTCTGAGTCGCAGCACGATAAAACCGCCGGCCTGAGTCCCGAGCAGCTGGATGCGTTCTGGATGCCGTACACCGCCAACCGCCAGTTCAAGGCTGACCCGCGCATTATCGTTGGCGCCGAGGGTGCCTACTACAAGACCGCCGATGGCCGTCGCATCTTCGATGGTCTGTCGGGTCTGTGGACCTGCGGTGCCGGCCACAACAGGCCCGAAATCGCCGAGGCGGTGTCTAAACAGCTGCGCGAGCTAGACTATGCACCGGCGTTTCAGTATGGCCACCCCAAGGCTTTCGAGCTGGCTCATCGTATTCGTGAACTGACGCCCAAAGGGCTGGATTACGTCTTCTTTACCGGCTCCGGCTCCGAAAGCGCCGATACCTCGCTGAAGATTGCCCGCGCTTACTGGCGCAAGAAAGGCAAGCCCTCCAAGATCAAGCTCATCGGTCGCGCCAAGGGCTATCACGGCGTCAACTTTGGTGGTTTCAGCGTTGGTGGCATAGGGGCCAACCGGGCGCTCTTCGGCCAGGGCGTGGATGCCGACCATCTGCCCCATACCCTGCTGAAAGAGAATCTGTTCAGCCGCGGCATGCCGGAAAAAGGTGCAGAACGTGCCGATGAGCTGCTGGAGCTGATCGCGCTGCACGATGCCTCCAATATAGCGGCGGTGATCGTCGAGCCAATGGCCGGGTCTGCCGGTGTGCTGCCGCCGCCAGTGGGCTACCTGAAACGCCTGCGGGAAATCTGCGATGCGCACGACATTCTGCTGATCTTTGATGAAGTCATCACCGGCTTTGGCCGCATGGGCTCCATGACCGGTGCCGAAGAATTCGGTGTGGTGCCGGACATGATGAACGTCGCCAAGCAGCTGACCAACGGCGCTGTCCCCATGGGGGCGGTGGTCGCCAAGACCGAGATTTACCAGACCTTCATGGAGCAGGGTGGGGCGGACTACATGATGGAGCTGCCCCACGGCTACACTTACTCCGGTCATCCGGTGGGCTGTGCCGCGGCCCTGGCATCGCTGGACGTGCTGCAGAATGACAACCTGATCGACCGGGTGAAGGAAATGAGCCCGATCTTTGAAAACGCGCTGCACAGCCTCAAAGGCACGCGCTATATCAGTGATATTCGCAACTACGGCCTGGCCGGTGCGTTGCAGATTGAATCCTACCCGGGCGAGCCTGCGCGGCGGCCTTATGAAATTGCCATGAAATGCTGGGAAAAAGGTTTTTACGTGCGCTACGGCGGCGACACCATCCAGCTGGGGATGCCCTTTATCGTCGAGCGCGAAGAGATTGACCGGGTGATCAATGCCCTGGGCGACGCCTTCGCCGAACTCGACTAAACGACTACCACACCTTTATAGAGGCAAGCGCATGAAAACCATCGGACATCTGATCAACGGTACTGCACACACAGGTTCCGGCCGCAGCCAGGACGTTTACAATCCCTCGACCGGCGCGGTCGACAAGCAGGTTCTGCTGGCCAGCAAGGCCACAGTGGAAGAAGCCATAGCCGCGGCTCAGGCGGCCTTCCCGGCCTGGCGCAACACGCCGGTGCAAAAGCGTGCCCGCATCATGTTCCGTTTCAAGGAACTGCTGGAACAGAATGCCGAAGAAATCTGCCGCCTGATTGGTGAAGAGCACGGCAAGATTTCCCACGATGCCATGGGCGAGCTGTCCCGCGGTATCGAGAACGTCGAGTACGCCTGTGGCGCGCCCGAGCTGCTCAAGGGTGAGCACAGCAAAAATGTGGGGCCTGCGATCGACTCCTGGAGCGAGTTCCAGCCGCTGGGCGTTGTCGCCGGTATCACGCCGTTCAACTTCCCGGCCATGGTGCCGCTGTGGATGTACCCCATGGCCATCGTCTGCGGTAACACCTTTGTGCTCAAGCCGTCCGAGCGTGACCCGTCCTCCACGCTGTTTATTGCCGAACTGCTGCTGGAAGCGGGCCTGCCCGCCGGTGTCATGAACGTGGTCAACGGTGACAAGGAAGCAGTGGACACCCTGTTGCAGGACAAGCGTGTGCAGGCGGTAAGCTTTGTCGGCTCCACGCCCATCGCCGAGTACATCTATTCCCAGGCCAGTGCCAACGGCAAGCGTTGCCAGGCCCTGGGCGGCGCCAAGAACCACGCCATCGTTATGCCCGATGCTGACATGGACAACGCCGTCAGTGCCCTGACGGGCGCGGCTTTCGGCTCCTCCGGCGAGCGCTGCATGGCGCTGTCGGTTGCCGTTGCCGTGGGTGACGCCGCCGCCGATGCGCTGGTCAGCAAGATGCAGGCGCAGATGCAGAGCCTCAAGGTCGGTGCCTTCAGCGACAGCAGCAATGACTTTGGTCCTGTGATCACCAAGGCGCACCAGGAAAAGGTGGTGGGCTTTATCAACAGTGCCCAGGAGCAGGGCGCCGAGATCGTCGTCGATGGCCGCAGGCCAACAGTGAGCGGCTATGAAAACGGCTTCTTCGTCGGTGGCACCCTTATTGACCGGGTGACCCCCGAGATGACCTGCTACCAGCAAGAAATCTTCGGCCCGGTGCTGCTGGTGGTGCGCGTCGATAGCATGCAGCAGGCGATGGACCTGATTGATGACCATGAATATGGCAACGGCACCTGCATCTTTACCCGTGATGGAGAAGCGGCACGCTACTTCAGCGACAACATCCTGGTGGGCATGGTCGGCATCAACGTGCCACTGCCGGTCCCTGTCGCGTACCACAGCTTCGGCGGCTGGAAACGCTCCCTGTTCGGTGACCTGCATGCCTATGGCCCCGATGCGGTGCGCTTCTACACCAAGCGCAAGACCATCACCCAGCGCTGGCCGTCGGCGGGTGTGCGTGAAGGTGCGCAGTTCGCGTTTCCGTCCTGATTTGTAGCACGCTAAAACCTGCCGGTAGCACTAATGGTGCTGCCGGGTGCAAGCTGGGGCTATAGCTGATCAGGCGTGCTTCCAGGCTATTGAAAACACCGGAATTGAACCGGATCAGAGCAATCTGATCCGGTTTTCTTATATAGAGTATTCAGCGGCGCTGCCGATTGTTAATATCGCGTTACTAACATAAGCCAGAACCCCTTGCGGTTCTGATACTGGACCACCGTGCAGGTTTCACACAGAAAACTGCTCTATCTAATAAAAAGTGCAAAGGTACGGGAATCCGAATCTGGGAACTCTCGCATTCCCGCCACACCCAGGATGGAAAAATGATATCCAATGAAGCGAAGATTGTTCGCGAAGTGCTGATTGCACGGGGCCTGGAGACCCCGCTGCTGGAGAACGGCATGAGCAGCGAGCAGAAGTACGAACGGATCAAAAGCCTGATGACCGAAGTGGTCGGCACGCTGGGGCTGGATCTCAGTGATGACAGCCTGGCGGAAACACCGCACCGTATTGCCAAGATGTATGTTAACGAGATCTTCGCCGGCCTTGATTACGCCCGTTTTCCGAAGATGGCGCTGATCGAGAACAAGATGCAGGTGGAGGAAATGGTCAAGGTGCGTGACATCAGTGTTGTCAGCACCTGCGAACACCACTTCGTGACGATCGATGGCGTGGCCAAAGTGGCCTATATTCCGGATCAGACCATTATCGGCCTGTCCAAGATCAACCGTATCGTACGCTTCTTCGCCCAGCGTCCGCAGGTGCAGGAACGTCTGACACAGCAGATTCTGGTGGCATTGCAGACGCTGCTTGAGACAGACAACGTGGCCGTCAGCATCAGCGCGGTACACTACTGCGTCAAGTCCCGCGGGGTCATGGATGCCAACTCCCAGACCGAAACCACGGCCTTGGGCGGCATCTTTAAAAGCAACGCCCGCACAAGAGCCGAATTCCTCGGCTGAATGCGGTACTAGCAGCCTGCTGGGCTTTTCCGCGGTAGAGCAGTGTTAAGTTCGGCAGGCTGCTGGGGGCGGGCCTGGGGGAAACTCTGAGCCTGCCGCGCTGCCTACAGAGATATTGGCGGTCTCCAAAGCGGGGCATGAGTGATGCGCACTATAGCGGGTAATGATCTGTGGCAGCGTTGGGGGACTGATTACTTCCGAGCCCTGTCGACCTTCGGCGCCCTGCAGGACTGCACTATTCTCAGTCTGCTCCAAAACGGCCAGGTATCTGAGCTCTCCCAGGGCGAAGTGCTGTACCGCCCCGGCGACAAGGTCGGCGGTTTCTACGTTATTCTCAAGGGCTCCATCGCCCTCTATATGCACCATCACGACCGGGATGCACTGACTCGACTGTACCGCCAGGGGGAACAGCTCGGCTTTGTCGACATGATAGGCCTGCACGATCACTGGTCGACCAGCGTGGCGCAGAATCCTGTAACCCTGGTACATATCTCTTCGGATCAGTTTTTCGAGCTGCACCTGCAAGCGCCGGATGACTTTGGCCTGCTGATGATCAATCTGTCGCGGGAGATGGCGCGTACGGTGATTATGCTGGCCGAAGTGATTGTCGATCAGAGTGTACTGATCGCCAGCGGGCGCAATTAAGAAATAAGCAGGAAGAGGGGAGAGAGGGGCGCCGCCGGTTGCCCGGCGGCCTGTACAGCCAGCGGGCTCTATTGGCCGGCGTCGACGAAATGCTCCAGCGCCAGCAGATAGCCCTTGGTACCCAGGCCCGCAATCACCCCCTCGGCCCGTGCCGAAACGAAGGAATGGTGGCGAAAGCTTTCGCGGCGGTGAATATTGGAAATATGCACCTCTATCACCGGTTGCTCGAAGGTGTTCAGCGCATCCAGAATCGCCACCGAGGTGTGGCTGTAAGCCGCCGGGTTAATGATGATTCCGTCGGCCCGGCTGCGGGCTTCGTGAATCTTGTCGATGATATCCCCCTCACTATTACTCTGGAAAAATTCTATCTCAAACCCCAGCTGCGCCGCCCGCTCAAGCAGGCGCTGCTGCACATCCGCCAGGGTTTCGTGACCGTAGACTTCAGGCTGGCGTGTGCCCAGCAGGTTCAGGTTCGGGCCGTTCAGCACATAAATGCACTTGCTCATCTCAAACACTCCTATTATCAGTAGCCAAAGAGCCTGGGGATAAAGGTCACCGTCTGCGGGATAAAGGTGATCAGAATCAGCACCAGCAGTTCAACCAGGAACATGGGCATGATACGGCGCGATATAGCCCCCATGCCCACATTGGCAATGGAGTTGGACACGAACAGGCAGATACCCATGGGCGGTGTCACCAGGCCGATCATCAGGTTGAAGATCACGACTATGCCAAAGTGGGTCGGATCAATGCCCAGGCTCATGGCGATGGGGTGCAGGATTGGCAGCAGAATCAGCATGGCGGCGATGCCCTCGAGGAACAGGCCGACAACCAGCAGAATCAGGTTCACCGCGATCAGGAATACCCAGGGGCTCGAAATTTCTTCCAGCACGAAGCTGCTGATGGTCTGGGGTACGCGGGAGAAGGTCAGCATCCAGTTGGCCGCCGCCACCACGGCGATAATGATCAGAATGATCGACGAGTCACGCATGGCGCGGGTGAAAATGTGCGGCAGCTGGCTCAGTTTCAGGCTCTTGAGCACGAACATGCCGGCCACCAGGGCATAGCCCGCGGCCAGTGCTGCCGCTTCCGTCGGTGTGACGACGCCGGTAATGATGGAACCCACAATAAAGACCGGCATGAACAGCGGGATCAGGGCGTCGAAAAAGGCCTTGAAACGTTCCTTGTTCGACAGCTTTTTACGCAGCGGCGCATAGTGGGCGGCGAAAAAGCGCACATAGATCGAAAGGCCAATGGCCAGCAGCAGGCCCGGCGCTACACCCGCCAGAAACAGCGCCGGTACCGACACGCCGGTGGTGATCAGGGCGTAGATAATGACCGGAATACTGGGGGGAATCATGGGGCCTATCACGGAGGAGGCGGCCGTCAGGGCGGCGGCGAAGTCCCGTGGATAGCCTTCCTTTTCCATGGTGGGAATAAAGATGCGACCCAGCGCCGAGGTGTCCGCCACGGCGGAGCCGGACAATCCTGCGAAGATCACCGACGCCCAGATATTCACCTGGGCCAGGCCTGCCTTCATGTGGCCGACCAGGGCATTGGCGAAGGTGATGATGCGACCGGTGATGCCGCTCTCGTTCATCAGTTCGCCCGCCAGCACGAACAGCGGAATGGCCAGAATGGCGAAGGAATCGAGGCCTGAAAAAATGCGCTGGCTGACCAGACCAAAGGAAAACGGCGTCTGGGACACATGCCCAAACACGGCCAGCAGAATCGCAAAGGCGATGGGGCTGCCGATCGCCAGCAGTACGAACAGTATCAGAAATCCAACCATAGTCTTATTCGCTCTATTGGGCGTCGCTCAGGGGGGGGATTGAGCAACGCCTTGGCTCTTGTTCAGATGTGCGGGTGCGTGGGTGTCAGGCCGGGGTGCCGGCGCGATGCTCTGACAGCTTGATCAGTGCCGCCAGTACCAGACCGATGCCGCCGGCAATCATGGCGGACTGAAACAGGTACATCGGCAAACCGGTTCCAGGCGCCAGGATGGCACCCCGCTTGAGGACAAAGAGGTAACCGGACCAGGCCAGAACCCCACCGGCCACCAGGGACACCAGGTCGACCACAATGGCCAGCACTCGGCGCACGGAGGCTGGCACACTGTCTTCCACAAAACTGAACTTGATATGGATTCCTTCGAGGTAGCACAGGATGCTGCCAAACATGGCGCCGTAAATCATGGCGAACTTGGCGACTTCCTCGCTCCAGAGAATGGGGGCATTGAGGGTATAGCGGCTCATGCTGCTGACCAGCACCACCGCAAAGACGATAAAGAGTGAACTGCCTGTCAGCCAGGACAGGACTTTCTTGTAGAAGAGCTTCATAAGCTGTGATCCCGGAAAACAGGTAGCTGTGCAAACGCCGGAGGCTCAGGGCCTCCGGCGTTTGCATGCAGGAAAAGACTAGTTTGAAGAAGCGGTTTTTACCGCATCCTGGGCCTTGGTGATCCAGGTCGGATCAATTTCACCCTTGAGCCATTCGATTACGGCGGGCTGAGCGGCGCTCTGGAATTTGGCCATCTGCTCGGCATTGGGCACGGTGATTTCCATGCCGTTCTCGGCCAGCTTGGCCAGGCCTTCAGCGGAGTTGACCTGCTGAATGGCACGGCCGACCAGGCCTGCAACCTTGGCGGCGCGCTTGATGATGGCCTGATCCTGCGGGTTCAGGCTCTGCAGCAGCTCGTCGTTCATCAGTATGAAGTCGGTGCCGTATACATGACCATCCAGGCTGATGTACTTCTGCATTTCGTAGAACTTGTTGCCATAGATGACGCTGACAGGGTTTTCCTGGCCATCAACTACGCCGGTTGCCAGGGCTGAGGGGACTTCAGGCCAGGCGATAGGGGTTGGCTCGCCACCCAGGGCCTTGACCATCTCGACGTACAGCGGCGTCGTCATGACGCGGATTTTCAGGCCTTCCAGATCCTTGGGTTCGCTAATAGGGCGCTTGGAGTTGGTGAAGTTGCGAAAGCCAGTTTCGGCGTAGGCCAGGGTGCGCAGGCCGGTTTTCTGCAGGCAGTGCTCACCGAGCGCCTTGCCGAATTCACCGTCCAGAACTTCCCAGGCAATGGGAGCAGACGGGAACAGGTAGGGAATTTCCAGTACCGAGGCTTCGGCGCAGAGCTTGGAGTAGGCGCCGGATACCATGGCCATGCTCAGGGTGCCCTCCTGGGCGGACTGCAGCAGGTCGGTTTCACCGCCGAGCTGACCGGCCGGGTATACGTTCACGGCGATGCGGCCACCGGACTCGGCTTCAACCAGATCCTTGAAGACCTTGGAAGCGGCGCCTTTCTTGGAGGTGGTCCATTCCTGGGGATCGACGTGACCTAGGGTCAGTTCGATATCAGCGGCCTGTGTCTGCAGCGCAAAGATGGCCGCGGCGGTGGCAAGTCCCAGTGTTATTTTTTTTGTTGAAAGTTTCATGCTTCTCTCTCCAAAGACGGATGTCAGTATGAATCCGCGATCACTTGTTGTTGTGAGTACTCATGCTCATCAGGGCGTGCCCTGCGATTGAAATGCAGGCTAGCAACAGTATTGAGTATCGTCAAGTTCGTAGGTTTAAATCAAAAATACCCTATATTTTATGCATCAATCCTGGATTGGGGTCTTGCGACGCTGCTGTCGTGTTCAAGCCCTTGATTTCAAGGCGTTCGTGGGACTATCTGTCGCTCGGCTACGGCTGCCTGTCGTTAAATATCCAGGTCAATATAGAGAATGATATTTTGTTCATTTTATATTCCATTATCGATATGTTTGGCCGTGATCTGTGAGTCAGGCCAGTAAACATGCGGGTTTCAGGGCCTTGGGTAAAAATAACCTATATTTTTGAAAATATCATATAGATTGACGATTCTCGGTTGAGGTGACTATTATCTGTTCATCTGAAAACGCAGTCGGTGACGGGACTTCCCTTGCCGGTTCCGGTTGATAGGTGCGCCCGAGGGTGCTGCTGTCCCGGATCTCTGCGGTCCCTGAATAGTTCGGCGGATACGTTGCCGCTGTGGAGAATAAAAATGCTCAAGCTTGGTCTGATCGGACAATCCATTGCCCAGTCCCGCTCGCCCGCCCTGCATATCATGCTGGGTGAAATGTATGATCTGCCGGTGAGCTATGAGCTGCATGAACCGGCGGATGCCAGCGAAGCCGCCTTTGTCGCGACTCTTGCCAGCCTGCGTGAACAGGGTTATCGCGGCACCAATGTGACCTTCCCCTACAAGCAGCTGGCGGTTGCCCATGCGGGGGAGGTCTATCAGGGTGCACGGCTGGTGGGGTCCACCAATACGCTCAACCTGAGCGGTGCAGTGGCCGCGCACAATACGGATTACAGCGGTTTCATCCGTGGCTATCGCCAGCGTGTGGGCGAACAGGCCGCAGGTCGGGTGCTGCTGATAGGCGCAGGCGGTGTCGGGCGTGCGGTGGCGTTCGGGCTCTTTGAAGTCGGTGCCACTGAAGTCTTGGTGGCGGATCTTAATGCCGCCAGCGCGGCATCCCTGGCCCAGGCACTGAACGCAGCCGGCTTCAAGGCCGCAAGCGTGGCGCCTGAGGATGTTGCGGCGGCCGCCGCCAGTGCCGATGGTCTGGTGAACTGCACACCGGTCGGGCATTACAAGACGCCGGGTCTGCCTATTGCCGCAGAACTGATCGGGTCGCAGCGCTGGGCCTTTGATGCGGTCTATACGCCCATCGATACCGAGTTTCTGCTGCAGGCGCATGCCAAAGGCCTGGCGATCGTCTCGGGCTTTGATCTGTTCATTTACCAGGGCATCGATGCCTTTGAAATCTTTACCGGCGTGCGTGCCGATGCTCAGGCGGTGCTGGCGCGCTTTAAACTGAAATTCGATATCCAGAGTGATTTGATCGCCTGATTTCTGATGGTTGTGTCGCGCATGCCCGCCTGTGCGGGCGTGTGTTTTTGGCCGGGGCTGCATCATGCAGTTTTCCGTGCAGCTCTTGATAGAGCAAGGCCGCGTCTGACGCGGCCTTTTTTTGGCTCTTGGCTGATTAAAGGGGAAAAACGACGCAGTCGCAGGATGGGAGAAACCGCCCCGTGGGTCTTGCCGCACATCTACATAAGCTGGGGCGGTGTAACCCATCTTGGGTGGGGGCCTTGGTTTCAGCGGCGCAGAATGGGTTAAAGCGTAACTGCACCGGAAAACAGCCTTTATTTAGAGTAGTATCGGGTGAAATACTGATTGTCATATATCTGTGAGCAACGAGAATGAATACTGCAGCGGACCGTAAACTGGTTGGGCAGACGGCCTACGATAGTCTGCGCAACGACATCGTCACCGGCAAGCTGGGCCCCGGCCAGAAGCTGAAACTCAATGTGCTGAGAGCCAGTTACGGGGTCAGCGTGAATACGCTGCGCGAGACCCTGATGCGGCTGGTTTCCGATGGTTTTGTCGCCTTTGAGGACCAGAAGGGCTTTCGGGTGAACCCGGTTTCAGTGTCCGATCTGGACGAGCTGATTGAGTTGCGCGTGCAGCTCGAAATCCTCGGGCTGCAGAAATCCATGGCCAACAGCCAAAACCGCATGGACTGGAAATCTGCGCTGATCAGCGCGCATTACCGCCTGAGCTGCATGGAAAAACTGATGATGGAAGACGAAAGCAGCCATGTGCGCGACTGGGAAAAAGCCGACCGCGATTTTCACATGACCATCGTATCCAACTGCGGCTCCAGCCAGCTGATCCGTTATCACGGCTCTGTGCTGGAGCTGTTCATGCGCTACCAGGTACTGGCGCTGAAAAAACGGCCGTTTCGCGGCGAAGCGGTGGCCGGCGAGCATCAGCAACTGGTGGATCTTATGCTGAATGACAAGTTTGAGGCGGCAGCGGCCCTGCTCACTGAGCACATAAACAAGGGCAGCGAACTGCCGCTTTGAGCGCAAAGGCGCTAGCAGCCCTTTGCCACAGAAACATCAGCGCGGCTCTTGTTCCCCCCTTCATGAAGCCGGCGAGCACTGGGGTCATTCGGCGATCAGGCCCGAAGGGGCGCAACAGGGACTGATGCGCCTGCGATGAGGTACATGGATGTACCGTCAGCGCAGCCCGCCGAATGATCTCAGAGCACAGCGAATAGGCTTCATCGGGGCTTGTGTTTCTTTGGTTACTTTCTTTGCACGAGCAAAGAAAGTAACGCGCCAGCAAGGCGCAATACGCGTCATCAAACCGCTCTGATACCCCAGCCTGCACAGGCTCCAACAGGGCCACCTTAATCTCGTCTCAATGATCGCAATGGGGCGAGGCAAGATGAAAGTGCTCTAGAGCAGCAGCTTGAGTGTCAGGGTGATGGTGACGAAGGACAGCACCGTTGTGACCAGCAGTATGCTGGCGCAGAGATTGCGGTAGCCGTAATTGCCGCCGATGATCGGGTAGATGCTCATCATCGGCATGGCGGCCATCAGTACCGCGGCCAGCTGCAGACGCGGGTCGAAGTCCGGCAGCAGCCAGATCAGTAACACCATCATCAGCGGGTGTAGCGCCAGCTTGCCCACCACCACCATGCTGATTTCAGACACACTGCCGCGCAGCGAACTGTTGACCAGGGAGCCACCGACCACAAACAGTGCCACCGGAGCGGCAACGCCGGCGAGCATGTCAAGGCTCTGGTTGACCACCGCCGGCAACTGCAGTTCGATGGCCGAGGCCACAATGCCTGCGACTATGGCGATGATCAGCGGGTTTTGCATGACCCGCACCAGCACCGACTTCCAGGCGCTCGCCAGAGTCGTGCCGTTCTGGCGCCCGACGCCGTACTCAATCAGCACCAGCGCCAGCGGCAGAATCAGCATGTTTTCGATCATCAGACCCATGGCGAAGGCATTGGTGGGCGGATCATCAAACACCTGCAGCAGCACCGGATAGCCAAAGAAGGCACTGTTGGACAGCGCCATGCCGATCCCTTTTACGCCACCTGCGGCGATGGAATCCCGGAACAGTAATTTGCTCAGCCCGATACCCGCCGCCAGCGCCAGGGCAGAGCCCAGGCCATACACCAGCATATAGGTCGGGTCTATGACCTCGTCGAACTTCATGTTGGTGAGGGTGCTGAAAATCATCGCCGGCATGGCGAAATACATCACCAGGCGGCCGAGGCCGGGGATGGCGTCGCTGGGCATCAGCCGTGTCCGCACCGCGACAAAGCCCAGCGCAATGAGCATAAAGATCGGCGCTGTGGTGGACAGTACAGCCAGCATGGGTGCCTCCGTGGCAACAGGGTATCAGCAGATTTGTTGGGGGGTATTAGCGCAGGGCGTGCGCTTGTTGCAGCAGGGTATCGAGCCAGACACCGGTGGCACCGTCGCCCAGCAGGCGTTGCTGCATCTGGGCAACATCAAGCTGCACACCGCTGAGCCTCGCCACTATCTTGAACAGATGCTCATCGCCCGCGATAGCTTGCTGGCAGGCATCCTTGAGCAGCTGCGCCGCCTGGTCGCGGGGCATGCTGCGGGCCAGCTCGAAGGTGGCGGCTTCCGCGTAGATGACGCCGTTAAAGGCGCCCAGATTCCGCAGCATGCACGGAGCATTGATCTCGATAAACTGCAGCGCTTCAAGGCCGTGGCGCAGTGCCACGGCGGTGGCCATCAGCTGTTGTGGCAGTACCAGCCACTCCTGTGCCCAGCTGCTGCCACTGCGCTCGTGTTCGTGCAGCATGGCCTGGTGCATCTGGCCGACCAGGCCTGCGTTCTGGCGCGCCATGGCAAGAATGATTTCGGCGTTCACCGGATTGCATTTCTGCGGCATGGTGGAGGAACCACCGCCATTGCTGAAGCGGATTTCGCCCACCTCGGTCTGCGACATCAGCAGCCAGTCCTGAGCCATCTTGCCCAGAGCCCCGGTGGACAGGCCGAGCCAGCCAGACAGTTCCACCAGGGCATCGCGCTGGGTATGCCAGTTGCTGCCGCAGGCCAGATCCAGCCGGCGGGCCAGGATCTGGCCACTCAGATCGGCCTTGTCGCCCATGGCGGCCAGGGTTCCCACGGCGCCGCCGAGCTGGGTTTTCAGCAGTCGGGGTTTCAGTTCTTCGAGGCGCTCGAGCTGGCGCAGCAAGGGCGAGAGCCACTGTGCCACCTTGAAGCCAAAACTCATGGGTACGGCCTGCTGGGTGCGGGTTCGTCCGGCAATCAGGGTGTTGCGGTGCGCCTCGGCCAGGTCCGCCAGGGCACCAATCAGTGCTCTGATGCGGCTTTCATGCAGTGCGATCAGTTCGCGGCAGTTCAGAATCAGCGCAGTATCGACAATATCCTGGCTGGTGGCACCAAAGTGTACCCAGCGTGCCTGTTCGGCTGGCAGGACATCTTTCAGTGCCTTCACCAGGGCCGGCACCGGCACACCGGCAGAGGCCGTACCGGCGGCCAGACTGGCGGGATCTGGAATGAGGGACGCCGCCGCCGCGGCAATGGCGGCGGCGGCGTCTGCGGGTATCAGGCCGGCTTCGGCCTGGGCCATGGCCAGCTCCCCCTCGACCTTGAGCATGGCGCTAAGCTGGGCCTGGTCATTGAGCCAGAGCCCGGCCTCGGTGTCGGACAGCAGGGTCTGGTAGAGGCCGGAGTCGAAGGGGGATACCTGAATCATGCTGTCTCCATTGTCGATAAAAACCGAACCGGCGACATCCTGTCGCCGGCGGCTCGGTAAAAAGTTTAAACGGCTTCGAGAAGCCTGTCGGGCTTTTCCGCAGTAGATCAGTGTTAAGTCCGACAGGCTTCCAATGCTATGGCGATACCCTGGCCCACACCGATGCACATGGTGGCCAGGGCATAGCGCTTGCCGCGGCGCTTCAGTTCCAGCGCTGCGGTGCCGGTGATGCGCGCACCCGAGGCGCCCAGCGGGTGCCCCAGAGCGATGGCGCCGCCGTTGGGATTCACCTGTTCGGCATCGTCCGGCAGCCCGAGATCGCGCAGTGTGGCCAGTGCCTGGGAGGCGAAGGCCTCGTTCAGTTCGATCACATCGAACTGCTCGATGCGCATGCCCAGCTTCTGGCACAGTTTCTGGCTCGCCGGTGCCGGGCCAAAACCCATGATACGCGGCTCGACGCCGGCCGTCGCGCCGCCAAGAATCTTGGCGATCGGGGTCAGGCCGTATTTTTTTACCGCCGCTTCAGAAGCGATGATCAGCGCGGCGGCACCGTCGTTGACGCCCGAGGCATTGCCGGCGGTGACGCTGCCGTTGGCACGAAAGGGCGTGCCGAGCTTTGCCAGGATCTCGGCGGTGGTGTCGGCACGGGGATGTTCATCCCGGGCAAACAGGATAGGGCCCTTTTTGCGCTGCGGGATGCTTACCGGCACGATTTCTTCGGCGAAGATGCCGGCGGCCTGGGCGCGGGCGGCGCGCTGTTGCGAGCGCAGCGCAAAGGCGTCCTGGTCGGCGCGGCTGATGCCGAACTGCTCGGCCACGTTCTCGCCGGTTTCCGGCATCGAATCAACACCGTATTCGGCCTTCATCTTCGGATTGACGAAGCGCCAGCCGATGGTGGTGTCATGCACTTCGTTAGTACGCGAGAAAGCACTGCTGGCCTTGGGCATCACGAAGGGGGCGCGGGTCATGCTTTCGGTGCCGCCGGCAATCATCAGGTCGGCTTCACCGGCCTTGATGGCGCGGGCCGCCATCAGGATGGCGTCCATACCCGAACCACAGAGGCGATTGATGGTGGTGCCGGTCACGGAGGTCGGGTAGCCGGCCAGCAGTGATGACATGCGCGCCACGTTGCGGTTGTCTTCGCCAGCCTGGTTGGCACAGCCGAAGATCACATCGTCGATGGCCTGGGGATCGAGCCCGGGGTTGCGCTCCAGCAAGGCTTTGAGGGGTACGGCACCCAGGTCGTCCGGGCGCACCTGGGCGAGAGCACCGCCGAAGCGTCCGATGGGGGTGCGCACGTAGTCGCAGATATAGGCAACGGTCATGGGGGCTTCCTTATTTACCGGCGTGGGCGCGGGCGGTGCGTTCGTTCAGGGCGCGCAGCGCACCGAGCTCGGTGTCATTCGGTGCCGGTGTTTCGACCACCTGGTCGGCAAAGCGTATTGCCCAGCCGGTATTTTCTGCGATCTGCTCGCGGGTCACACCCGGGTGAATGGAGGTGACGATGAACTCCTTGGCGTCGGGGTCCGTTTCCATGATGCACAGGTCCGTGGTCAGGCGGCTCGGGCCCCGGGTCTTGATGCCAAGGGCTTCGCGCTCGGTGCCGGTCTTGCCGTGCCCCAGGGAGGTCATGAAATCGATGTTATCCACAAAGCCACGGGACGACTGCTTCATGACGATAAAGATCTCGCCGCAGGAGGTGGCAATCTCGGGGGCGCCGCCGCCGCCTGGCAGGCGGACTTTCGGATTGTTGTAGTCACCGCCGACCACGGTGGTGTTGAGGTTGCCGAACTTGTCGAGCTGGGCGGCGCCCAGGAAGCCGACGGAGATGCGTCCGCCCTGCAGCCAATAGCGGAACATTTCCGGTACCGCCACTGTGGTGACGGCGGTATCGCAGAGTTCGCCGTCGCCGATGGACAGCGGCAGTACATCGGGCTTGGTGCCGATGGTGCCAGATTCATAAATCAGGGTGACGTCGGGGGCATGGGTCAGGCGGGCCAGGTTGCAGGCCGCGGACGGCATGCCAATACCGACGAAGCAGACATCGTCGTTGCGGATGGCGCGGGCCGCGGCCACGGTCATCATTTCGGTTGCTGTGTAATTCATCTGGTGGCTCCTGTTACTTCTGGGCCTGGGTAAAGGCAACGCGGCTGGCGAAAACTTCAGGGCCCTGGTTCAGCACGTTTTCCTGCATCCAGGCCTGGAAGCCTTCGCGTTCGCTGGCGATCGGGTCCCAGGCCTTGTAGAAGGCGTTGTCGCGCTCGTAGTAACCCTTGGCATAGGACGGGTGGGCGCCTCCCGGTACCTGCACCACGGCTTTCAGTGTCCAGTTCGGCAGTACGCAGGCATTGGGGTGAACGTCGTCGAAGTTATCGACGATTTCTTCCACCGTGACGATGGCGCGTTTCGCGGCCAGCACCGCTTCCTTCTGTACCCCGACGATGCCTTCGATCAGAACATCACCTTTGCGGTTGGCTTTCTGGGCATGAATGATGGTGACATCGGGGCGGATCGATGGCACCGAGGCCAGACGCTCGCCGGTGAAGGGGCATTCGATAAAGCGGATATTGGGGTTCACCTCGGCAAGACCTGCGCCCAGGTAGCCGCGAAAGACCGCGCAGGGCAGGCCCGCGGCGCCCGCTTCATAGGCATTGGCCATGGCGGCGTGGCTGTGCTCCTCGATTTCGAGCTTGTGGGGCCAGCTCTTTTCGTAGGCATCGCGAAAACGTCGCAGGGAGCCAACACCGGGGTTGCCGCCCCAGGAGAAGATCATCTTTTTGACGCAGCCCATGCCGATCAGCTGGTCGTAGATCAGGTCCGGCGTCATGCGGATCAGGGTCAGATCCTGGCGCTGCTGGCGGATGATTTCGTGTCCGGCCGCGTAGGGAATCAGGTGGGTAAAGCCTTCCAGTGCAACCACGTCGCCGTCAAAGACGTTGGCGGCGATCGCTTCTTTTAACGAAACAAACAGGGTCATGGAATGATCCTCCGATAATCGAATGCAGTGGTGTTGGCAGCGGGGCGCGCAGCCCCGCTGTCGGTGCAGATAAAGCGGTTATTTTTTGGGGTGCTTAGGCTGCAGGCAGGCTGAGCAGAGCGCGGGCCTCGGCGGGGGTGGCGACGGTGCGACCATGATCGACCACCATGCCGGCCAGGCGCTCCACCAGCTGGGCGTTGCTCTTGGCCAGGGTGTTCTTGTCAAAGCGCACGTTGTCTTCCAGCCCCGTGCGGACATGCCCGCCCAGCTCCAGCGCCCACTTGTTGAGTTCGAGCTGATGCCTGCCGATGCCCGCGGCCGTCCAGGTGCCGCCGGGGCAGACCTTTTCGTACTGCTTGATCATGAACTCCAGCACTTCGCGGTTGGCCGGAATGGCGTTCGGAATCGAGGTCACGAACTGCAGGTGCACCGGCGCCTTGATCAGGCCGCGTTCCACCAGCTTGGCCGTGTTGAACACCATCGACAGGTCGAAGGCTTCGATCTCGGGCTTGATATCGTACTTCAGCATGCGCTCGGCCAGATCATCGATCAGCGCCGGCGAGTTGGCATAGACGATGGAACCGAAGTTGACCGAACCCGTGGCCAGGGATGCCATATCGGGTTTGAGGTGCAGCATGCCGCCACGCTCGTCGCCCTGGCCGCTGCGCCCGCCGGTGGAAAACTGAATGATCATGCCGGGGCAATGCTTGCGGATGCCCTCCTGTACCTCGGCGAAGCGTGCCGGATCCGACGAGGTGCTGCCATCTTCGTTGCGTACGTGCAGGTGCACCAGGGTCGCACCGGCCTCGAAGGCTTCGTGGGTCGACTCTATTTGCTCGGCCGGGGTGATGGGCACCGCAGGATTATTGGCTTTCTGTGGCAGGGAACCGGTGATGGCAACGCTGATGATACAGGGGCGGGTCATGGCTTTATCCTTGTTAGAAATTAAAGAACACGGTTTCGTGCGGGCCCTGCATATGGATGTCGAAACGGTATTCCACACCGGTGGACGTTTCGTGGCGCGTGGCGATCAGGGTGTCGCGACGGGCAGCATCGACCTTCTTCAGTGCCGGATCTTCGGCGTTGAGGCTGACCTCGTCACTGAAATACAGCCGGGTGTAGGCATGGTTCGGCAGGCCGCGCATGAATACGATCACCGAGATATAAGGTGCCAGGCCCGCCTGGGCCACCCCCGGCTTGATGGTGTCAAAGCGAAAGCTGTTGTCCACTGTGGTGCCGGTACCGACGCGGCCAAAACCCTTGAAGTTCGGGTCCAGCGGGCGGGACTGACGGGCATCGTTGGGGTGATTGAAGCGCCCGGCGGCATTGGCCTGCCAGAGTTCGATCATGGCATCGTTGACGCGCTGGCCCTGGCCGTCGAATACCTGGCCGACAATACGGATGCGCTCGCCCAGGGTCTCGTCACTGGCCATGGCGCCGGTGGCAATCTGGCTCTGGGGATAGTGGTACTGCTCGGCGGTCAGGCCATAGGCGAAGTAGGGGCCTACGGTCTGGGACGGTGTCTGCTTCAGTGACATGAATTAGTCCTCCATTGGGGTGGCATTCACGCCACGCAGCACGATGTCGAAGATATATCCCAGGGCAAAGCCTTCTTCGGTCACATCGATCGAGAAGTCCGCCACCATGCGCTCGCGGGCACCGGCCGGCACCGAGGCGTAGATTGGGTCCAGCGCCAGCAGCGGATCACCCGGGAAGTACATCTGGGTCACCAGGCGGCTGGCGATGGACGGGCCGAACAGGGAAAAGTGAATATGGTTCGGGCGCCAGGCGTTGGGGTGGTTGCCCCAGGGGTAGGCACCGGGCTTTATGGTGTAAAAGCGGTAGCAACCGTTTGCGTCGGTCAGGCAGCGGCCGGAGCCGAGGAAGTTCGGGTCCAGCGGCGCGTCATGCTGGTCGGCCTTGTGCACGTAGCGACCGGCGGCGTTGGCCTGCCAGACTTCCACCAGGGTGTTGGCGACCGGGTTGCCGTTTTCATCCAGCACGCGACCGGTGACCACGATACGCTCGCCCTGGGGCTCGCCATTGACCTGGCCGTTTTTGGTCAGGTCATGGTCCAGCGGTCCCAGCACTTCGGCGCCGTAGGCGGGGCCGGTCAGCTCGGACAGCTCGGGGTCAATGTCGACCAGGCTTTGCGATACGCCGCGCAGCAGGGTGGATTTGTATTCGGGGCTGATATAAGCCGCATGGCTGGCCCAGTCGCGCTTGGTTAGGGTGCTCATCTCAGTTCTTACCTCCATCAATAGCGATTCCCATGCCGGTGTAGGTTTCCTTGGCGATGCGAATGGCGACATTGGATGCGGGTACACCGGCGTAGACGCCCAGGTGCAACAGGGTTTCACGGACTTCGTCCAGCGTCGCACCGGTGTTGGCGGTGGCGCGGATATGCATGGCCAGCTCTTCGTCGTGGCCCAGGGCCGCCATCAGGGCAATGGTGATCAGGCTGCGATCACGCTTGCTCAGTGTAGGCCGGCTCCAGACCGAGCCCCAGGCGCCTTCGGTGATAAAGCTCTGGAAGGGCTGATCGAAGGCGGTCTTGTTGGCTTCGGCGCGGTCGACATGGGCGTTGCCCAGCACCGAGCGGCGAACCTGCATGCCCTGCTCGTAGCGGCTCAGGGGCTCGGTCACCTCGGCGAGGAAATCGCGGATCAGTGCGGCCAGGGCTTTGGGCTGTTCAACGCAGGGCAGGTGGCCGGCATTGGCGAGGATTTCAAAACGGGCACCCGGGATCAGCTCGGCGGTGGAGCGCACCAGGTCCGGCGGCGTGGCACCGTCTTCGTCGCCCACCACGCAAAGCGTGGGCTGGGTCAGCGCGGCGGAACTTGCGGTCAGATCTGCATCGCGGATAGCGGCACAGGTGCCGATATAGCCTTCCACCGGGGTGCGCACCATCATGTTGCTCCACAGGGCGACTTCGGCGGTTTTTTCCTGGCGGAAGGAGGCGGCAAACCAGCGTTCCATCACGGCGTCGGCAATGTACTCCAGGCCGTGCGCACGTATCGTATCGATGCGGGTATCCCAGCCGGACGCGGGGCCTATCCTGTGGGCGGTGTCACACAGGATCAGGTTTTTCACCAGCTGCGGGCGTTTGGCGGCGACGCCCTGGGCGATCAGACCGCCCACCGACAGGCCACAGAGCGTGACCTGGCTCAGTTCCAGAGCATCCAGCAGACCGATCAGATCGTCGATATGGTCATCGAGCTGGTAGGGCGCTGGCGGGCAGGACGACAGGCCGTGGCCGCGCTTGTCGTAGCGCAGGAAGCGGAACTGGTCCTTGAGTTCGGGCAGCAGAGGGTCCCAGACCCGCAGGTCGGTCCCCAGTGAATTTGAAAAAACCAGCAGCGGCAAATGCGATGGACCGTCCAGCTGGTAGTGGATGAATTCTCCGTTGAGCGACAGGCTGTGCATAGTCATTGACCCTGGTGTGGTTGCAGCTTATGTCTCTACTTTCTTAAACTTCTTCCGATATGTAAAATGACGTTTAATGGTTTTTATATATTCTTATTGATATGTGTGTCGGGGTCAGTAGCTTTAATTGCCAGGGCTACATCCCGCACTGCGTTCATGAGCAACTGCAACGCGGGGGATGCAATGGTATCGGCCCTTGTTGTCAGGCCCACGGGGCCAAGGGTTTCCCGCGTATCCAGTGGCAGTTCACTGAAAATGCCATCGGCAATTTCCCGCGCCACCACCCCCCTGGAAATGATCCAGATGGCATCGGTCTGGCGGATGTATTCCTTGCCGAAACCATCGGACACGGTTTCGATGCGGTCGTGCAGTGCACCTATGCCCTGGCTAATCAGATAGCGCTCAACGGTGGGCGCTATGATGGAATCCTTGGGCGGGTAAAGCACCGGGTAGGCGCCCAGATCCCGCACATTCAGCGCAGGGTTCTGTAACAGCGGATGGCCTGGGCGTACCGCAAAGGCAATGCGCTCCGAATAGAGGTGCTGGAAGGAGAGCCCCGCCATCAGTTCGGGTTCGGCCAGACGGCCGACCACCAGATCCAGTTCGCCAACGCGAAGCTGGCTTAGCAGCAGCGCATTGGGCCCGGTCTGCAGATTCAGGGTGACATCGATGCCGCCCTGGCGAAAACGCTGTACGGCCCTTGGCAGAATACTGGTGGCGACCGTCGGCAGCACGCCGATACTGAGGCGCAGTTTGCCGCGCTGCTGGGCCTGGGCAATGCTGTCGGTGCCTTCGCGCAGTGCCGCGACACTGGCGCCGGCATATTTCAGAAACACCTCGCCAAACTGGGTCAGTTCCACGCCTTTCTTGCTGCGTTCCATCAGCCGTACGCCCAGCATTTCCTCCAGTTCCTTGAGCTTTTTCGACACCGCAGGCTGGGTCAGCGCCAGCACGTCGGCCGCACCGCCGACGCTGCCCTGGCGTGAAACTTCCAGAAAGCACTGCAGGTGGCGGTACTTGATGCGGTTCTCAAGCATGGAATACTCCGATAGTTCGTCTAAAGTATAGGGTGTTTTATAAATCGTTGAACGCATAGCTATTCTGCGTTTTAGATAGCTAAATGTAGTTCATATCATATCGAATTCGATATTTAAGTAGGCGCATTATTCATTTATCAGCGCGGCATCACCAGAGTAGTGTGGTCGCAATGACAAATTTCAGCCGCCTGCGCCAATGTATGGGCGCGGCAACGGCCCAGGCATCTTCAGGAATACAGCATGAAAACGGCACTCGCGACGGTCACGATTTCAGGTTCACTGCAGGAAAAGCTGCGCGCCGCGGCGCAGGCGGGCTTTGATGGCGTGGAAATTTTCGAGAACGATCTGACTCAGTTCGATGGCACGGCGCGGGATCTACGCCTGATGGCGGAAGATCTGGGGCTCGAAATCATTGCCCTGCAGCCGTTTCGCGACTTCGAGGCAATGCCGGAACCCTGGCGCACGCAGAACTTTTACCGGGCACAGCGCAAGTTCGAGCTGATGCATGAGCTGGGCACCAAACGACTGCTGATCTGCAGCAACGTGTCGCCCCATGTGATCGATGATCGCGACCGTGCCGCCGCCGATCTGCACGAACTGGCGGAACTGGCTCGCCAGCAGGACTTTATCATTGGCTACGAGGCGCTGGCCTGGGGCCGCCATGTGGCGGATTACGACGTTGCCTGGGATATCATCAAACGCGCCGATCACCCGAATCTGGGCATTAATCTGGATACCTTCCATATGTTTGCCCGCGGCAATACCCTGGATGTGCTGCGCGACGAGATTCCCATCGACAAGATAGCCCTGGTGCAGGTGGCCGATGCGCCACGGCTGCAGATGGAAGTGCTGCACTACAGCCGGCATTTTCGCTGCTTCCCGGGACAGGGCGACCTGCCGGTGGTGGAGTTCGTGCAGTGCCTCAAGGACAAGGGCTTTGACGATTACCTGTCCCATGAAATCTTTAATGATGAATTCCGCTCCTCGTCGCCGCTGGAAAAGGCTGTGGACGGCATGCGCTCACTGATCTGGCTCGACGAGCAGACCAGCGCTACGCCCGCACAGGCAGCTGCACTTGAGCCCGCGGCGGCCCCGGCACCGCAGCCCGAGATCACCGATGTCGAGTTTATCGAGTTTGCCGTCGAAGGTGACAGTGGCGCCGAGCTGGTGGCATTGCTGCAGAGTCTGGGCTTTCGCGAAACTCACCGCCACCGCTCCAAGAATGTCAGCCTGATGCGCCAGGGCGACATCAACCTGGTGCTGAACCGCGAACCTCTGAGCCAGGCCCATGAGCACTACCAGGCCCACGGCGTGTCTATCTGTGCCCTGGCCTTTGCCACCACCGATCTGGGCGCCATGCTGGCGCGCACCGAGCGCTACCGCAGCAGTCGTTTTGCCAATCAGGCCGGCCCCGGCGAGCTGAACATTCCGGCCATCCGCGGCATAGGTGACAGCCTGGTGTACTTTGTCGAACGCCCGGGCAAGTTCCGCTTTTTCGATATCGACTTTGTGGCGCTGGACGATACCGGCGAGTCCAGTGTCGGGCTGCAGCGCATCGATCATATAGGCCAGACGGTATCCAATACCGACTTCCTGTCGGCGTCCTTTTTCTACAAATCGCTGTTCGGCTTCGAGGTTGAAGCCAGTACGGACCTGCCGGATATCTATGGCCTGGTGGTGAGCCGCGTGGCCAAGAGCCGGGATGGCCGGGTGCGCATACCGCTTAACATGACCGCCGCGCGGGAAGCCTCGGCGCAGCGCTTTATCCACAAGGCCAAGGGGTCAGGCGTGCAGCAGATCGCCTTTGCCTGCGAGGATATCTTTGCGGCGGCTACTGCGGTGGGCGCTGAGCAGTTGCTGCCCATTCCGCAAAACTACTACCGTGATCTGGATGCACGCTTTGCGCCTGAGCCCGACGTACTGGCCCGCCTGCGCAGCCTGAACATTCTGTATGATCGCAATGACGACGGCGAATTCTTCCACTTCTATACCCGCGAAGCCCACGGTGTCTTTTTCGAAGTGGTGCAACGTATTGGCAATTATGACCGTTACGGCGAAGCCAATGCCCATATCCGCATGGCCTCCCAGGCCCGGCAGTACCGCCGCGACGAGGGGCTTTGATCGGCTGTTAAGGCCATTAGTTATTTGTGGTTTGTAATTTGTAATTTGTGATTAGTTATTGGTTATTGGTTAGCAGGGCGGGTGAGGTGCGCATGGCACAAAGTTTGTCATGGCTTCGCTACTTGGGCTGTCAATATCGCCTCAATCGGTTCCGCAGCATTTCCAGATAGTTGAGGGCGGCACCCGGGCCCCGTGAGAAGCCGGCGAGCACTGGGGCTATTTTTCGATCAGGCCCTTCAGGGGCGAGGCAGGGATGCCGAGCCGCAGATCCGATAAAAGCCGTGCAGGCTCTTCACCTTGAAGGCAGGCGCCCGGAAAATCGTTCCAGCGCGCAGTGTGAAGGCTTCTTAGGGCGTGTTTCTTTTGCTTACTTTTCTTTCGCACGAGCAAAGAAAAGTAAGGCGCCCAAAAGGGCGAAACAGGGGCTATCCGACCATTGTGATGCTTGGTTGACTAGACATCTCTACACGGAGGCGGTGCATTCGTTTACCTGCCCAGCACCACTTGCTCGCTAAAACTGGAAGAACCCTTTTTTGAGGAAAGTCGGAGCCTGCAGCAAGCACCCGGTTATCAGAACTCGACCTGCAGGTCGCCATCGACCTGGGTGCAGCAGGACAGCACATAGCCCTGTTCGATTTCTTCTGCGCTGATGCCGCCGTTGTGCGCCATGCTGGAACGACCATCGATGATGCGCACCCGGCAGGCACCGCAGATACCGATGCCGCAGGCCTTGGGAATATTGATGCCGGCTTCGGCGGCGGCCTCGTTGAGGTTGCAGCCAAGGGCGACCTCGACGCTCTGGCCGGAGTCGGCAAAGTTGACGCGGACCATCTCCAGCTCGACGAGTTCCGCCTGCTGGGCTTCGTCGGCATGCACCTCGGCCTGGCGCACATCCCGCGCAGGCGTGGCGTCGAAGGACTCCTCGTGGTACTGGCGCATGTCAAAACCGGCCTGCTCCAGCAGGGTGCGAATGGCCTTCATGTAGGGCTCGGGGCCGCAGCAGAATACTTCGCGTTCAAGGAAATCCGGGGCAATGAGCTTCAGCATGTTGATGTCGACCCGGCCGCGGTAGCCGCCCCAGACCTGGCCGACGTCGTGGTGTTCGCACACCAGGTGCAGCTGGAAATTGCCGATGCGCGAGGACATGTAGTCCAGCTCGTGCCGGTAGATCACGTCCCCCGGGGTGCGGGCGCTGTGCACGAAAGCAATATCGACATCGGTGTCGGTATCAAACCACCAGCGCGCCATGGACATGACCGGGGTAATGCCCACACCGCCGGACAGCAGCAGGACTTTCTCGGCCGGGTAGTCCAGGCAGTTGAACTGGCCTACCGGACCATGTACGGCAATCTGGTCGCCGGATTGCAGGTTGTCGTGCAGCCAGTTGGAGACCTCTCCGCCGGGGACGCGCTTCACGGTGATCGAGAAACTGTAGGGAATCGAGGGCGAGCTGGAAATGGTGTAGGAGCGCATCACGCGCTGGCCGGCAATCTCCAGCTCCAGGGTGACGAACTGCCCGGGCTTGAAGAAAAACAGCACCGGCTGGCCCAGGCTGAAGGTAAAGGTGCAAACGTCCGCGGTTTCACGGATGACCCGTACGCAGCGCACCAGGTGGCGGCCGTTGCTCCAGGTCTGGGTGCGGACCGGGTCCAGAAACTCGCTCGTATTGAAGTGGGTCATCGATTTTACCTGTTCAGCGTCCCGGCTCGCGCCGGGAGAGTTACATTTCAATGCCGGCCTGCCACTCTTTCCAGCGCATGGTCATGTTGGCGCCCATGGACAGAAAAGGTTCGGGTGGAAGCTTCCTGGGTTGCTGGTGATCCAGAAATTGGGTCAGCAGTGGCGAGCTGCCGAGCACGGCCTGCTCAGCGGCCATCATGCCGGACAGGGTGCCTTTCACCGTCCCCAGACCATTCTGACAGGCGGCTGCCCAGACCCTGGGTTCAACTTCGCCAAAGGCGGGCATCGAATTCCAGGAAAGACACAGTCGTCCTCCCCAGCGATGTTCCATCTCAACCCCTTTGAGCATTGGAAAGCGCTTCTCAAAAGAGCGATCCTGCAATTTGGCTGCTTTTTTCATATCCTTGGCGGAGGTTTCGAGAGACTGGTTCAGCGTCGCGTGATTACGAATCACGATCCGGTCCCCGCTGCCCATAAAGCCAGAGCTGCGACGTACGGTTGTGCCCATCGGATCGGCGGGCAGGATTCCCCAGTCACTGACACCACCCAAACGCGTCACTTCCCTGGGCGTCAGCGCCCGGGTCATGGATGCATAGGTAAATACATGCAGCAGCCTTTTCGGGAAGAAACCGAACGACTGGATATGACCATTGACCGCCAGAATAACCCCCTTGGCTTTTACCACGCCGTCGGGGGTGACCAGCTTGTGTACAGCGCCGACCTGCATACTGGTGACAGGACTGTTTTCATAAATGCTGACCTTGCTGCTTAGGCCTGCTGCCGCCTGACGAATAAAGGCCGCCGGTTGTATCATGACCACACCGGGGGTAAACAATCCGCTGCGGTAAAAGTCAGTACCTGCCCACTCTTTCATTTCAGCATGATTCATCAAGTGAAAGCTTTCACCCAGGGACGTCAAATGCTTTTGGTAGCTGGCAATATGCTGTTCGCCGCGGGATGATCCCGCTGCGGTGACTTTGCCGCATGGGTTGAAGACGGCTTTTGGCATGCCATACTCAGCGGCCATTTCGCCGGCAAAGCGGATAGCTTCGCGGTTTAGCTTAATCTGCCGCAGGTCGTTGTCGTGGGCACCGGCATAGGTCTCCGAGCTCAGGTCATGGGGCAGGTCGATCATAAAGCCGCTGTTGCGCCCGGCGGGACCGTCGGCCAGGCGTTTTGCTTCCAGCAGCACGATCGATTCGCTCCCTACCAGTTGCGACAGCCTGCGGGCTGCGGCGATACCGGTGAAACCACCACCCACGATGACCCAGTCAGCCGTTATATCCCCGCTCAGGCGTGGATACTCCGATGCAGGCGTCAAGATGCTGTTCCAGGCTGCGGGGCCTGGATCCACGGGCAAGCGCTTTACTTTTATAGTCTTGGTCATAGTCTGTCCTTCTGAACCGGGGCCGGGTAACTGCTAACGCCATGTGCCATGGCCTTGGCGCTATTGCCCGCCCGGTTAGAACCTTTAACCATCAGTCAGATAGGTCAATCCAGATCGTTTTCAGCTGGGTGAACTGGTCATGTGCATGAATGGACTTGTCGCGACCCCCGAAGCCCGACTGCTTGTAACCACCGAAGGGGGTCGATACATCGCCTTCACCAAAGCAGTTCACGGTGACTGTGCCGGCACGCAGCGCCTGAGCCGCACGCATGGATGTCTTGCCGTTGGCGGTGAATACCGAGGCCGCCAGGCCGTATTCGGTATCGTTGGCGACGGCAATGGCTTCTTCGTAGCTGCTGACGGTAATAACAGACAGCACCGGTCCGAAAATCTCTTCTTTCGCCAGGCGATCGCTGTTTTTCACGCCGTCAAAGATAGTCGGCATGACATAGCAGCCATTCAGGGTGTCACCACCCAGGACAAGGGTGTGCCCCTCCTGTTTGGCGATATCCAGGTACTCGCAGACCTTGCCAAAATGTACCCTGTCGACCAGGGCGCCGAGCTGGTTTGACGGGTCCAGAGGATCGCCGGTGTTCCAGTCTTTGGCGTGGTGCAGCACCCGCTCCATCAGCTTGTCCTTGATGCCTGCCTGAACAATCAGGCGGGAACCCGCCGAGCAGTTTTCACCCATGTTCCAGAAGGCGGCGGCGACAACCTGGGCGGCAACTTTATCCAGGTCTTCGGCATCATCCAGCACGATGCAGGGGTTCTTGCCACCGAGTTCCAGCACCACTTCCTTGATGTTGGAGTCGGCCGAGTAGCGCAGAAAACGACGGCCGGTCTGGGTTGAGCCGGTAAAGGTCACCATGTCGATGTCCATGTGGCTGCCAATCGCCTCACCCACGACACTGCCGCTGCCGGTCACTATATTCAGCACGCCATCGGGCAGGCCGGCCTGGGTTGCCAGCTCGGCAACACGCAACGCCGTCAGTGACGTCTGGGCGGCAGGCTTTACGATCATGCAGCAGCCCGCTGCCAGTGCGGGCGCGATTTTCCACGCCAGCATCAGGATCGGGAAGTTCCAGGGCAGTACGGCGCCAACAACACCAACGGGTTCACGTACCACCATGGCGACGGCGTCGTTACCGACCGGTGCTGTCTGGTCGTATATTTTATCCATCAGCTCGGCGTGCCAGCTGATGGTGTGTGCCACTTCCGGAATATCGATGGTGACGCAGTCAAGAATGGGCTTGCCGGAATCGATGCTTTCCAGCACAGCCAGCTCATTGGCGTTCTCCTCAATCAGTTTGCTGAACTGAAGCAATACGTTCTTGCGCTCCGTTGGGTGACGCTTGCTCCAGACGCCGCTGTCAAATGCCGCGCGTGCCTTGGCAACGGCAAAATCGACATCGGCAACCGTACAGGCCGCAATTTGGGTAATCAGCTCGCCGGTGGCCGGGTTCGTTACGGAGATGGTTTCCCCGTTGCTGGAGGGCCGGAAGCCGCCATTAACGAAGCTCATGGAGGGAGGCGTCAGCTGGGCAGCAATTGCTTTATATTCTTCAACAGTCAGCAGGGCAGTCATTACTTGGCCTCCGAAACAATGTCAGCGATATTCTGTTTCAACTGTTCAACCACCTGAGCCATGGCGGTTTTCTCCTGATCGCTCAGGCCCAGTAGCGGTTTGCGGACGTCGCCGGCAAAGCGGCCGTCCAGGGTTACGCCATGTTTGACGCTTTGAATGAATTTTCCGCCCTGTTCCAGCACGCTCATCAACGGCATCATTGCTGCCATGATGCGACGGCCTTTGGCAAAGTCGTTTTCCAGCACGCAGGCGGTATAGAGTGCACCGTGTTCTTTGGGCAGGAAGTTGGAACCGGCGCAAACCCAGCTTTTGGCACCCCAGGCAAAAAATTCCAGTGCCTGGTCATCCATGCCGCAGGCAACCTGGATGTTCGGGTAATCATTCATCAGCATATGCAGGCGGTTGATGTCGCCAGAGCTCTCTTTAATGCCGCAGAAATTGGATGATTCGGAAATCAGGTCAAAGAACTCGGCGTCCATGTTTATGCCCATCCGGTCTGGATAGTTATAAAGCATGATGGGCAGGTTGGCTGCGCGGTCAATTGTCAGTGCGTGCTGTGCCAATTCCTGCTGCGTCGGCAGCGAATAGGGCGGCGTTGCAACCAGAATAACATCGGCCTCATGTTTGACAGCCGCTTCTGCCAGCTTCACCGAGGCTGCAGGGTCGATTGATCCGGTTCCGAAGATGATCTGTAAGTTATTGCCGCAGATCTGACGTGCAATTTTCAGTAATTCAACACGCTCTTCGTGGCTCTCTACATAATACTCGCCCGTGGTGCCGCCAATCATAAGACCCTGAACGCCGGACTCAAGCAGATACTGTACATGGGCTGCATAGGCATCGTAATCGATGGAATAGTCTGCCTTGAAAGGCGTAATTACCGGCGTGTAAATTCCTTCGAAGTGCATATTATTTAACCTTCGTTATGATTGTCGTGTCCGAATTGGCGCGAAGTTAAAAGGTATAAACCTGATAAACCGCGGATGGGAAAATTCTAAGAGGGGAGTGGAAAAGCCACAATCAACCTTTTTATCGCAAATAGCATAACGATAGGTTATCAGCCTCCAGAGGGTAGCAAACCCCGCTTACGCCCCGGTGCTGCTGTGCCGCCAATGGCTACCCGGGAGCCTTGGCGAGTGGTGTGCAGGAAGCCTTGATGCGCTAAGTAAAAACGGAGCCACCGCGGGGTGGCTCGAGGACTGTTTTACAGGGGGGGTGCGTTCTTTGCCCGGCAGAGCCTGCACTCAGGGCCCCAGAAAACAGCCCATGGAAAGGCGAAGGCAATCGGGTGCCGCAGTGGCGACAGGGTTTTGCCGGCGGGCGGCTACTCGGTCGCAGATACCGCCGTGTGCTCTTTTTCTATGCACGCCAGCATCCAGTTACGGAACAGGCAGAAGGCTTCATTGTGGGTCTTGTTGTCGGCGTAGGTCAGGTAATGCAGTTTTTCCTTCAGCTCCACCACCGGTGTAACCGGTGCCACCAGGCGGCCGTCGGCCAGCAGAGGGGCTACCAGGTGGTGCCAGCCCAGGGTAACGCCCTGGTTGTTCAGCACCATCTGAATCAGCATGTTGTAGTCATTGGCATTGAACAGGTGGTAGCTGTCATCAATGCGGGCGTTGGCGCCTATCTCGAAAAACGAGAACCAGACGTTCCAGTCCAGGTGTTCCGCCACCTGGGAGCGGCCATAGGGGCTCAGGTTCAGCAACACGCTATCGCGCAGCCCCTCAAGGCTCGCCACTTCCGGGTGCTGGCGCAGGTACTCGGGGGTGCAGATCGGATAGATCAGGTCATGGAACAGCGGGATTGAGTGGTAGCCCTCGCGAGGGTCGGCGACCTTGTTGATGAATACGTCCGGTGCGACACCGGGCTCCATTTGCAGGAAGTTTTCCGTGGTCACGACGTTGAGGTCGATATCCGGGTTGGCGGTGAAGAATGCCGGCAGGCGACGGGACAGCCAGAGCGCGGAAAAGGCCGGCGTGCAGCAGATGGTCAGCATCTTCTTGCTGCTGCCAAGCCCCTGCACGCGTTCGGCGGCCTGGGCGATATTGACGAAGGACAGGTAGGCCGCATCGTAGAAGATGGCGCCGGCTTCGGTCAGCTCCACCGCACGCCCGGAGCGCTTGAACAGTTCGATCCCAAGGCTGGCCTCGAGTTCGCGAATCTGCCGGCTGATGGCCGCCTGGGTAACACACAGGGCTTCGGCCGCGCGGGTGAAATTCTGATATTTGGCGGCCGCCACAAATGACCTCACTGCTCTGAGTGAGGGCATCTTGACCAATACCTTGTCCGGTTCTGCGTGTTTAACCATAACGATACGTATTTAATAACCTTGATAAAAAGTCGCTTTGCCCGATAGAGGGGCGCTTCTAGACTGGTTGCCATGATAAAAACGCCGGCTGGCGCCACGGCGCGTTCCCAAAGCAGCTTGCCATAAAGCAGCACGCGGGGACAGACGAGTAACAGATTCAGACCCTGTAGGTCAGAACGCCACGCCGGCGTAACAATAACCGCGAGCCCCGCTGTGACTGGAGTGAGGAAATGACAACAAAAGCGAAGACACTGGCCCTGATCAATCAGCGCAAGCCACGCCATGCCCTGAGTAGCGAGCTCTATTCGGATGCCGACGTGTATGAGCAGGATCTGGAGCAGATCTGGCACAAGGAGTGGATCTTTGCCGGTCACAGCTTCGAGATTCCCAAAGCCGGCGAATACCTGACACTGCAGATCGGCAAGTATCCGGTACTGGTGGTGCGCGATGCCAAGGGTGATGTGCGTGCCTTCCACAATGCCTGTCGTCACCGCGGTTCCCGTATCTGCTCCCAGGCCCAGGGCAAGGTGGCCAAGCTGGTGTGTCCTTACCACCGCTGGACCTACGACCTGGATGGCAAGCTGCTGTTTGCCGCCAATATGGGCGAGAACTTCAAGACCGATGATCATGGCCTGGAACCGGTGCATTGTGAGGTGGTGAACAGCTATATCTATGTCTGTGTTGCCCCAGAGGCGCCGGATTTTGAAGCATTCCGCGCAGAAGTCGCGCCCTTTATCGAGCCCCACAACCTGGATAACTGCAAGGTGGCTTTCGAGTCCAACCTGGTAGAAAAGGGCAACTGGAAGCTGGTATTCGAGAACAATCGCGAGTGCTATCACTGTGATGGTGCGCACCCGGAGCTGCTGAACTCCTTTATGGAAAACCTGGCCGTGGCCGGTGTCGGCGGTGCCGAAAGCGCAGAGCTGGTGGCCTACTGGGATCGCTGCGAGGCCGCCGGTCTGCCGAGTCGGCTGGTGATGGACCCGAACGGCTACCATCGCATGACGCGCATTCCGCTGTTCAAGGATGCCGTCAGCTACACCATGAACGGCAAGCCTGCGGTCAATGGGCGCCTGGATAACACCGATGAGGAAAACATTGGTGCCTTGTTGTATTTCCGCTATCCCTCTACCTGGAATCACTTTCTGGGCGATCATGCCCTGAGCTTCCGTATCCTGCCCCTGGGCGCGGGTGAAACCCTGGTAACCACCAAGTGGCTGGTGCCGGCCAGCGCCGAAGAGGGCAAGGATTACGACCTGGATAACCTCACCAAGGTCTGGCTGGCCACCAATGACCAGGATCGCCAGCTGGTGGAGGAAACCTTCAGGGGTGTCAGTTCGCCATCCTATATTCCGGGCCCCTTCTCGGACCTGGCAGAGAACGGTGTTTGCCAGTTCGTTGACTGGTACTGCGCCACCATGCAGAAAAAACTGGCCGACTAATCCTGTCTTTGGAGCCCCTGCGCCGGCTTGCCAGCTGGGCGCAGGGCAGTGAAGTACCTTTGCGGTTTTCACAGCCTTTTCCCTGTTGGCGGGTTTCCACCAAGGCTCGTCGGAAAATATCACCATAACGCAAGGTTATGATTTAAACGCCACAAATGTCGTTGGACGCTAGGCCCATAACGCCATAAATTATTGTGTAGCAAATAACAAAAACGTACTGGTTTATTGCAAGTAACAAGGCTCGGTAAAAGTTTTGTTGGTTGTATTTTTTTGCCATGAACCCTGCGGAATAAAAAGTGAAACGAGGGATACATGACTAAGACAGATGAAATTCTCAGCATTAAGAATGTTTACAAGGTATTTGGGAATGAACCCGATACTGCCATGCAAATGCTGGAAAAAGGCGCGGACAAAAACGAGATATTCGAAAAGACCGGTCAGGTTATTGGTGTTTTCGATGCCAGCTTCTCGGTTCGCAAAGGCGAAATTTTTGTCATCATGGGGTTGTCGGGCTCCGGCAAGTCCACCCTGGTGCGACTGCTCAACCGTCTGATCGAACCTACCGCCGGCAGTATCACGCTGAACGGCCGAGATATTACCCGCCTGGCGGACAAGGATCTGCTGGATGTAAGGCGCAAGGACATGAGCATGGTGTTTCAGTCCTTCGCGCTCATGCCCCATATGAGTGTGCTGGAAAACGCCGCTTTCGGTCTGGAGATCTCCGGTGTACCTGAAGTCGAGCGCCATCGCCGTGCCCAGGATGCGCTGTCCCAGGTGGGCCTGGGTGAACACGGTGCCAGCTTCCCGCATCAGTTGTCTGGCGGCATGCAGCAACGCGTGGGCCTGGCCCGGGCGCTGACTAATGATCCCACCATTTTGCTGATGGACGAAGCCTTCTCGGCGCTGGATCCCTTGATCCGCTACGAGATGCAGGGCGAGCTGATCCGGCTGCAAAAGGAACAGGAACGCACCATCATCTTTATCTCCCACGATCTGGATGAAGCCATTCGTATTGGCGATCGCATCGCCATCATGGAAGGCGGGCGTATCGTCCAGATCGGCACCCCGCAGGAGATTCTGCGCAACCCTGCCGATGACTACGTCGAAACCTTTTTCAAGGGTGTGGATATCTCCAAGATCCTCAAGGCCGGCGATATTGCGCACAAAGACCCGCGCAGCCTGATCAAACTGAACGGCAGCGTCAGCCTGCTGGATGCCTCCGCCGATATTCAGTTTCGTTATCTGCTTGATGACCAGGAACAGTTGCAGGGCATCGTCACCGGTGGCGATTTCGCCGGGCAAGCGCCGGACATGGCCGCGCTGGATGCGCTGAAAGTGGCTCAACCCCTGAGCATCCGCAGTGATACGCCGCTGCACGAGGTGATGACGCTGGTGGCCGACACGGCTTACCCGCTGCCGGTGCTGGACGGCCAGGGGGCTTTCCTGGGCACCATTTCGAAAAGCCTGCTGCTGCAGACGCTGAGCCATCAATAAAACCGCCAGTTTTCAAGAGGACGTCAGATGTCTGAATTCAGCTTGCTTGATCCGTTTCAGTATCTCCACCTTCCGCTGGGAGAGTGGGTCGAATCCATACTTAACTATCTGGTACAGAACTTCCGCGGTTTTTTCCGTGCCATTCGCTGGCCCATAGACCAGGTGCTCAACGGCATCGAATTTACCCTGCAGTCACCACCGCCGCTGATCGGCATTGTGCTGGGCAGCCTGCTGGGCTGGCAGCTGGCGGGCAAGCGCATGGGTGTGTTCTGCGCCATCACGCTGTTTTTCCTGGGTCTGATCGGGGTCTGGTCCGAGTCCATGACGACCCTGTCCCTGGTACTGACTTCGGTCTTTTTCTGTGCCCTGTTCGGTGTGCCCCTGGGCATTGTCTGTGCCCGCAGTGACCGGGCCGAGCGCTTCGTGCGCCCCGCACTGGATGCCATGCAGACACTGCCGGCCTTCGTTTACCTGGTACCGGTGGTCATGCTGTTTGGTATCGGCAATGTGCCGGGTGTGCTGGTGACCATTATCTTTGCGCTGCCGCCGCTGGTGCGCCTGACCAACCTGGGCATCCGCCAGGTGCCGGACGACAAGGTGGAAGCCGGCCGCGCCTTTGGCTGTACGCCACGGCAGATGCTGTTCAAGGTACAGCTGCCACTGGCCATGCCCACCATCATGGCGGGCCTGAACCAGACGCTGATGCTGTCCCTGTCCATGGTGGTAATCGCCTCCATGATCGCCGTGGGCGGGCTTGGCCAGATGGTGCTGCGTGGTATCGGCCGTCTGGACATGGGGCTTGCCACCGTCGGTGGTGTGGGCCTGGTCTTGCTGGCCATCTTCCTCGATCGCCTGACCCAGGCTATCGGTGAGCGCTCCGATGTCAGCAATACCCTGCGCTGGTACGAAAGCGGTCCCGTTGGTATCTGTGTGCGCCTGTTTCGCAGCCTTCGCGGTACCCGCAACACAACAGTACGAACCAACCCTTAAAACAAGAAACACAACCAGGAGTACGCCCATGCGCACCCAACTCGATACATTTATTAGTCGCACCCGCAGTGTCACCGCGGCCGTTTCCCTCGGCGCCCTTTTGCTCAGCGGTGCAACCCAGGCGAGCGAGCTGCCCGGCAAGGGTGAGTCTGTAACGCCGATTTTCCCGAGCATCGCCGAAGAGCGTTTTCGCGGTGAGGTGGCCATCGCCGGCCTGAAGGAACTGGGGTATGACGTTAAAGAGCCCAAGGAGACCGAATACGCCACCATGATGATGGCGCTGTCCTACGGCGATGCCGACTTCAGCGTGCACCTGTGGGACAAGCTGCACGATACCTTCTACCAGAAGGCCGGTGGCGACGAGACCATGATCAAGACCGGCAGTATTATTCCGGGCGTTCTGCAGGGATACCTGATCGACAAGAAAACCGCTGAACAGTACGACATCAAGTCGATTGCCGACCTGAAAAAACCTGACATCGCCAAGCTGTTCGATTCCAACGACGACGGCAAGGCCGATCTCACCGGCTGCAACCCGGGCTGGGGCTGCGAGCTGATTATCGACCACCACATGCAGGCCTACGGCCTGGAAGACACCGTGACCCATAACCGCGGCTCCTACTTCGCCCTGATGGCCGATACCATCGCCCGTTACAGGGAAGGTAAGCCGGTGCTGTATTTTACCTGGGTGCCGCAGTGGATCGCCGGTGTACTGGTGGAAGGTGAAGACGTGGTCTGGCTGGAAGTGCCCTACACCGATCTGCCCGATGGCAAGAACGACATCAACACCTCCTACGAAGGCAAGAACCTCGGCTTTGCCGTCGACCAGGTCATGGCCGTGATGGGGCGCGAGTTTGCTGAAGCGCATCCGGCGGCCAGGTCCTTCCTGTCCCAGGTGCAGATTTCCACCGCTGACGAAAGCGCCCAGAACCTGAAGATGCAGGACGGTGAAAAGTCCGTTGAAGATATCAAGCGTCACGCCCAGGAATGGATAGCCGCGCACCGTGACCAGTTCGATAGTTGGCTGACCCAGGCACGCACCGCGTCCAACTGAGTACCAGGCAGGTCTTTTTGGGGGCCTTCGGGCCCCTTTTTTTGTCTTCAGGCTGAGATAGCACCATGTCTTTGTATCGATTTGTTCAGGATTTGAGCTTTGCCGAGGTTCCCGCCCATACCCGCTACCTGATGAGCACCGCGCTGCTGGATATACTCGGCGTGGCGGCAGGTGCGCGGCACAACCACACCACCACCAGCATCAGGGCCTATGCCACCGAGCACTACCTGCCTGGCCGGCTCAGCAGCCGTCTGCTGTTTGATGGCAGGCCAGTGCATCCGCTGGGGGCGGCCTGGGTAGGGGGCTTTTGCATCGATAGCCTCGATGCCCATGAAGGTCACTTCACCTCCAAGGGCCATGCCGGTGCCACTGTAGTGCCGGCGTTGCTGGCGCTGGTGGATGCCTGTCGTGCACAGGGGCGCGACATCAGCGGTGCCGAGTTTATGGCCGCCCTTACCGTTGGCTATGAAACGGCCCTGCGTGCAGGTGTCGCACTGATGGATACGGCGCCGGAATACCATGCATCCGGTGCCTTTTCGGGGCTGGGTGTGGTGTGTGGCGGTGCCCGCCTGCTGGGGCTGGATGAAGACACCTTCCTGCATGCATTGGGCATTGCCGAGTATTTCGGTCCGCGCTGCCCGATGATGCGCCTGGTGGACTTCCCGACCATGCTGCGGGACGCCCATGGCGCCGGTGCCTACGCCGGTTTGAACGCGCTCTTTATGGCCCAGGCAGGCATTACCGGGGCGCCTGCGGCAACGGTTGAAGCCGATGGGGTCAAACACTGCTGGCAGGGTCTGGGACAGCGCTGGGAGATTGATGCCCAGTACTTCAAGCCCTGGCCGGTATGTCGCTGGGCGCAGCCGGCACTGACCGCTGTTACGGCACTGATGGCCGAGCACGGGGATATCAAGGGTAGCGACATTGAGCAGGTGCGGGTTGAAACCTTCCACGAATCCATGCGCCTGCAGGGGCATTTCCCGGCCAATGCCGATGAAGCCCAGTACGGTCTGGCGTTCCCGCTGGCGGCATTGATCAGCCGTGGCCAGGTGGGCCCCAATGAGGTCACCGGGGATGCGATTCATGCCGAGGACATTCTGGCTGTGAGCAGGCGGATCGACATCGTTGAAGCCGAGGATCTGTCGGCACGCTTCCCCGGGGAGATCCTCTCCAGGGTGAGCATCAGCCTGAAGGATGGCCAGGTGTTGCAGAGTCCTGTGACCGCCGCCAAGGGCGACCCCGCCACCGCCATGACCCGGGCGGAGTTCCGTGACAAGTTCCAGCGCCTGGCATTGGTCAATTTCGACCAGGCCCGTATCGACGCCATCATTGCGGCCGTCGACACTCTGGAGCAGGCACCGGATTGCAGTGGGTTGCTGGAGCAGGTGCTGAACGCCTGAGTTTTCCGGTAGAGGCCCTGCCGCTCAGCAACTAGTAGCCAGGGGGCTTGCGGTGTAAAGGTGCGCCTGGTTGCCACCTTTTAGCTGGAGCTATCTGCAGCCATCCGGCTTGTCGGTTTGTTATATAACAATGCTATATTGGCGAACAATCGACCCCAACGCGTTGATATGGATGCTGATGTATTGGTGTATAAACATTCGGCTAGGCATAAATTGCAGCGTGAATCTGACGTGATGCTGTGCGGCCAACGCCGTGCTTCGGCAGTGACAGCCCGGGCATGGCTTTGCTCACTGGTCATGCTGCTATTGGGCGTTTTTCCTGGGGTGGGATTGGGCGCTGAGTCTGGTGCCCTGCTGGTGCTGCAGCCGGTGATGCAGGTCGTGCAGCTCGCGCCCTATCTGTCAGTGCTGGAAGATCCTGGCCGTGCGCTCACCGTGGATGAGGTTCGCAGTGATTCCCTGCGACAACAGTTTGTCCCGTTGCCCACGGGCAGGACGGCCTTTGGAGTATCCTCATCCGCCTGGTGGGTGCGACTGAAGGCTCAAAATCCTGGGCGCGAAGCCGTCGCCTGGGTTCTGAATGTACCCCACAACACCACTGACTACGTCGACAGCTACGAGGTTCGGCCAGAGGGTACTGTCGTCACGCAGCTGGCCGGCGACCACCGCCCCTTTGAGGCGCAGCGCCCTGCGAGCGAGACATTCAGCTTTTCCTACCTGACGGCACCGGGCGCGAGCAGCGAAATCTATATCCGTTTTGCCTACGACTCGGCCGGCATTATCAATGTATACCAGGAGGCCTCCACGGCGGTGGCCTTTGCGCAGCAGCAGCACACCAAGGCCCTGTGGCTTGGCGTTTTCCTTGGCGCCACCCTGCTGGTCATCCTCTACAATCTTTTCCTGATACTGTCTGTACGCGAGGCGCCATTCTTCTGGTATCTGCTTTACGCTTCGGCGGCCACCTTGACCTATCTGTCCCTGAGCGGGCTTGGATACCGTTATCTGTGGCATTTCAGCCCGCAGTTGTCTGACACCATCCCCAATATGGCGGTGATTCTGTTCTATATGCTGGCGGTGCAGTTCAGCCGCAGCTTTCTGGAAACCCGGGTCAGGGCTCCGCGCTTTGATCGCATCCTGCTGGGGTTGATTGCTCTGACTGCAGTCAGCGCGCTGCTGTTATTCACCGGCTATCGTGGCGTGTCAGTCAAGCTGACGCTGCTGATCGGACTGCTGCTGGGGCTGTTTCCCGTGCTCGGTGCCTGGCTGTGGTATCAGGGTCATCAGATCGCCCGCGGCTATACGCTGGCCTGGACCATCTGGTCGCTCACGGTTATAGGCGCCATTCTGCGCTTCACGGGCATTATGCCGTCCGATCCTTTTTCCATTGGCGCGACCCGTTTCGGCATGATCTCGCAGACAGTGCTGCTGGCCTTTGCGCTGGCGGACCGAATCAATATTCTGCGCAATGAAAAGCTCAGCGCCGAAAAGCGCGAGCTGAGTGCCTCGTTAAAGTCCAGGAACGAGCTGGAGTCCAAGGTACTGGAGCGGACGCGGGAACTGGAAGCCTCAAGGCACCAGGCCGAGATTCTGGCACGGGAAGATTCCCTGACAGGCTTGCTGAACAGGCGTGCATTTTTTGAGCGTGGCAATGAAGAAGTGGGGCGGGCCCTGCGTCATCGGCATCCGCTTAGCGTCATCATGCTGGATATCGACAGCTTCAAGACGGTGAATGACGGCTTCGGTCACGGGGTGGGGGACAAGGTCATCCGGGAAGTGGCCCTGACGCTCACCAGAGTACTGCGGGATTCGGATATCAAGGCGCGGATGGGGGGCGAGGAGTTTGCCGTGATCCTGGTACAGACGCCACAGGAGTCCGCTTTGCTAATGGCTGAGCGGCTGCGGGTTGCGGTGCAGGCTTGCCAGGTGGCGGTGGAAGGAAGGGCGGCGGGCAGAGCAGGTGGTGCGGCGGTGACAGTGACCTCCAGCTTTGGTGTCTCGCAGCTGACAGACGGCGTGGATACGTTGGAGGCCGTGTTGGCCCGCGCCGACGCCGCGCTCTACCAGGCCAAGAACAGGGGGCGCAACCGTGTCTGTGCCGCGAATATGGCGGAGCCTGCCGTACCTCACTTTGAACAGCTGCAGAACGGCTAGGCCTGCAGGATGACCGCCAGGGATGGTGGAAATCCTGAAAATGCAGGAGCACATTTCAGGGGACCGCCAGGGATGGTGGAAAGCCCCAAAAAAACGGCCTGTTCGACAGTGTTGCTTAAGTGGCTTTTCCTCTGGAGAAGCGAGCCTTGATCAGACGCGGCAGCGCTGTCTGGCTGATGATCAGCCAGGTGACCACCAGGGTCAGGATCAGCGAGATCGGGCTGGTCACCAGTTCGTGCATGAGGCCCAGCGTGCTGTCCCCCACCGAGATCATCGCCCGTCTATAGGACACGTCCATCAGGGGGCCCAGGATCACGCCGAGAATAATAGGCCCCACCTGGAACCCGGCCATCTTCAGGAAGTAGCCAAAGACCCCAAAGCCCAGCAGCCAGAAGATATCGGCAATGTTGTTGTTGATGGCATAGGCACCCACTACCGACAGAATAATAATCAGTGGCAACAGCAGCCCCTTGGGCATTTCCACCATCTTGGCAAAAATCTTGATGCCGGTGAGGCCAAAGATCAGCAGGAAGATGTTGGCCAGGGTCAGGTTACCTACGGTAAACCAGAACAGGTGCGGGGTTTCGATCATCATCATCGGGCCTGGTTTCAGGCCGTGGATATAGAGTGCACCGATAATGACGGCGGTCACTGCATCACCCGGCATGCCGAGTGTCAGCATCGGAATATAGGCACCACCGACGGCGGCATTGTTGGCCGATTCCGGCGCCACCAGGCCTTCGTAAGCGCCTTCGCCAAAGGGTTTGGACGGATTTTTTACCGAGCGCTTGGCGTGGTCATAGGCCATCAGGGAGGCAATATCGCCGCCGGTGCCGGGCAGAGCGCCGATAAAGACGCCAATAAAGGATGTCCGGATCGACAGGGGCAGGTATTTCAGCACCACCGACCAGGATGGAATGATTTTGGAGACATCCTGCTTGATGGGTTTGAGGCCTATATGGTGCAGCTGGAACAGGGCCTCGGAGACACCGAAGAAGCCGATCATGGCGACCACATAGGGAATGCCGCCCAGCAGCATCACTGTATCGAAGGTAAAGCGGCCTTCCGCGGTCATCGGGTCCATGCCCACCATGCCGATACAGGCACCGAAGGCGGCACAGAAGATGCCCTTGGCCATGGACTCGCCCGACAGGCTCGCCACCAGCAGCAGTCCCATCAGCGCCAATAGCAGATAGTCGCGCGGGGCAAACATCAGCGCCACATCCGACACCAGTGGTGCGGCGATGGCCAGTACCAGAATGCCGATAAAACCACCGATAACCGAGACGACAGTGGTGACGCCGATGGCCTGGCCGGCGAGGCCCTGCTTGGCCAGCGGGAAGCCATCGAAGGCGGTGGCGATGGCCGATGGCGCACCTGGAATATTCAGTAAAATGGCAGAACGGGAACCCCCATAAACACCGCCGATATAGACGCCGACCATCAGCGCCAGGGCGTTGTTCACGTCCCAGGAAAAGGTAAAGGAAATCAGGATCGATACGGCCATGGTGACCGACAGACCCGGAATGGCACCGACATAGATCCCCGCCAGGGTGCCCAGGGCGGTAAGCCCGAGCAGCGAGGGGTCCATCCAGGACATCATAAAGTAACCGAACATGGAATCAGCCATCAGAACACTCCTTACTCAGCTCAGGGCAAGACAACCCGGAACAGGTAGTTGAACAGGCCGTAAATCACGACAACAGCGACGGCGGCGATAAGAATGCTGCGCAGCGGTGTGCTGCCGCGCAGGTAGATAAAGCCGCAGCACAAAAACAAAAAGGTGCTGATCAGAAAGCCCAGCGGCTGCAACAGGAACATGTAAGCCACGATGAGTGCGGTGAACAGCACGATGCGCAACGGCATCAACTCGTTGATCACGCGCCAGGCAGGTGGCTTGTCCTGTTTCGGTATCCGGCGTGCGATGCGCCAGTTCTGCACCACCAGACAGAGCATGGCGCCGGTCATGATGGCGGAGGACACCACCGGAAAGGCGCCGGGGGTACTGAGGCCCGAGAAGCCTGAAATGGCGATGGCCTGATACAAAACGAAAGCGCTGAACGCCAGCAACAACCAGCTGATCACCGCTTCGCCGGGGTGAAGTTTGCGTGCAATTTTCATAGGGAGTACCACTTGTCCACAGGGCAGGGGTGCCCTGTGGAAGAGCTTGCGGGATCAGGGCTTGGCGATGCCAAACTCGGCCGGTGACACCTTGGTTTCACCTACGGCTTCCAGCGACCAGGCAGTGACGGACTGCCAGTGCTTGAGGAAAGCATCGGCTTCGTCACCGCTGATATTGGTGACCACGGCGCCGAAATCCTGCATGAACTTGCCGAACTGCTCGGTGGCAGCGGCCTGCTGGAAGGCATCGGTCAGCTTGGCCTTGGCATCTTCTGGAATATCACGCTTGGCAAAGACGCCGTAGAAGGGCCCCCAGGGCAGGAATTTTTTGAATTCCGGCAGGTCAGCGGTGATCAGCGGAATTTCTTCCAGACCTGCTACCGGTGTATCGGACAGTACCGCCAGGGCTTTTACACGACCGGCGCGGATATGTTCGCGTACGGCGGTAAGGCCGGCCGGCATGAAGTCGACATGGCCGCCCTGCAGGGCGGTGATGCCGGGGCCTTCGCCGTCAAAGGGGACGGCACGAACATCAAAGTCGGTGGCGGTTTTCAGCATGGCGCCGACCACAAAGGGCAGGCCGCCGGGGCCGGTTGAACCCATTTTGACCGTGCCAGGGTTGGCCTGGGCATCGGCAACCAGTTCTTTCATCGAGGTCCAGGGCTTGTCGTTGTTGGCGACAATGACCACCACGCCACGGGCCAGAATGTTCACCGGGTAGAAGTCGGCGTAATCCAGCTTGGACAGGCCCAGCACCTTGTGCAGCTGCGGGTTTTCCGCACCGTACAGCAGGGTGTAGCCATCGCTGGGGCGTGAATTGACGTAGTTGGTAGAGATGGCACCGGCGCCGCCGGACTTGTTCACCAGTACGATCTCCCCGCCGAGCAGCGGTTCAACCAGCGGCGTCACGGCACGGGCGACGTTATCGGTCGCACCGCCAGCGCCCCACATGATGGCGCCCTGAAGGTTTTTCTCGGGGAAATCGGCGGCCTGGAGGCCGGTAGACAAAAGGCCTGCCAGAGCGCTGCAGACGAGGGCTTTCTTGATGGAGTGAGTCATTGTGGTTTCCTTTTTGTTATTGAACCCGGCGTGCGCGTGGCAGTGGCTCGGGGGTGGAGCAAAATCGTATATATGTTATATCTCTACCGGTATGCCTATGTAAAATAACAATACGCATGGTTTATATTCTTTATTCTATATATGTTATTGGTATCAGTTAATTAAATTAAGTCCTATCTATGTTTATTTGTCGAATCTGTTTTCCTCGCGCTGGAGGCCCTGTCAGCTGCTCAGTTTGATATCTGAACGCTGCCACCGGTACGGGTTGCCAGGCTGATGGCTTCGATTACCCTCAGGTTCTGCAAGCCATCCGCAATGCTGACAAGAGGCGACGCCTGGTCGCGAATGACGGCGCAAAAGTGCACCAGTTGCTGGGCCAGCGGATCCAGGCGTTCCACATTGAGCGTAGAGCACTCAAAGGGCTTCCACCAAGAACGTTCAGCCTGGCCTGGATAGCGCTTCATGCGCAGCGTGGGGATTGCCAGGGAGCCCTGAGTGCCGGCGATGAGGTAGCAGTCTTCATCCGGGTAGTGGGCGTAGCTTTTGTTCTCATGGGAGCTTTGCTCCCAGCTGCGGGCACAGGCGGCGGTATCGGACAAGATGAACGAGCCCAGGGTGCCGTTGGCAAAACGCAGGCTCAGAGCCACCGTATCTTCAACCTCGAAGTTACGCTGCGCACTGGATGCCATGGCCTGTACCTCCAGGATCTCGCCGCACAGATAACGCAGGTTGCCGATCTCATGCACCATGTTGACCAGAATGGGGCCGGCGCCCTTGCGGCTGCGCCAGGGGGATTGCTCGAAATAGGCGTCGGGCTTGAAAAACATGGCGCTGCCGCTGACGGCCACCAGATCACCGAGAACATACTCGTCGATGATCTGTTTGGCTTTGGCAATAATGGGGCTGTGGTAGCGGTGATGACCCACCAGGCACTTGGCCTTGGCCGATAGCGCCGCATTCAGTAATTTGGCGCCTTCTTCCAGGGTGTGGGCGACCGGCTTTTCGATCAGTACCGGCACTGCGGCGGCGATGCAGGCAAGTCCCTGCTCGACATGAAGGTGGTTGGGCGTGGCCAGAATGATGCCGTCGGGTCTGCCGTGGTTTAACAGCTCATCAAGTGATGCGAACCAGGTTGTGCCATAGCTCTGGGCCATGGTTCTGGCGTCTGCACAGGGATCTACCACCGCCGCGAGCATGCAATCTTCGCTCGCGACCAGTAGATCCATATGGGCTTTGCCAATGATGCCTGCACCGACAACGGCAATCTTGAGTGGAGTCATCTTCTGCGGTGTCCATTTTTATTTTATTGATATCAAAGAATTGCTTTTTCGCTGATCTGGTTACCATGCTACATCAAGGTAATCGGTTTATAATTGGGCGAATTGTTTAATCATTGATAGCAAAACATGAAGAATAACTGGGAGCTGGTCGACCTGTCGGTGTTCTGCGCGGTGGTCAAGTGCGGCAGTTTTACCGAGGCGGCGAAGGAGCTGGGTTATTCGGGGCCCTATGTCAGCAAGCGCATTGCGGACCTTGAAACCAAGCTCGGCGCCAGGCTGTTTAATCGCACCACGCGCAGCATTCAGATCACCCCCGAGGGGCAGATTGCCCATGCCTGGGCCTGCAAAATTCTGGATGCTACCCAGGCCATGGCCAGGGATGTGGCGAACAGCAAGACCTCACCGACCGGGAGCCTGCGCATCAGCACCAGCCTGCGGCTGGGGCGCAATCATGTCGCGCCCATCCTGTCGCAGCTGGTAAGGGATCATCCTGGGCTCGATGTATGGCTGGAGCTGGTGGATCGCCGGGTGGATTTGCTGGAAGAGGGTATCGATATCGACATAAGGTCCGGCGGCGTTGATGAGCCCCATCTGGTGTCGCAGCTGGTGGTGGAATCGGCCCGGATTTTATGTGCCACACCGGAGTATCTGGCAAGACAGGGTACGCCCAAGGTCCTGACCGACCTGAGTCAGCATCAGTGCATGCTGTTTCGGGATGGGGACTATCCCTTCGGTTCCTGGCGGCTGAATGGGCCCAATGGCCTTGAAACCGTTCGTGTGTCCGGCAATGTGCTGCGTTCTCATCACAGCGATGTGGTGAAAAACTGGGCGCTGGATGGCCAGGGCGTCATTCTGTTATCAGAGTGGGACGCCGCAGCCAGTTTGCGCGATGGCAGCTTCGTCAGGGTGTTGCCGCAATACAGTTACAAGGTTGATATCTGGGCCGTTACACAGGCGCGCCTGAGCCATTCGGCGCGAATGAAAGTCTGTGTCGATTATCTGGTTGAAAAGCTGAGAGTCGGTCCCTTTGCGCTGGATACCATGTGAATTGAGGGGGTTGCGAGCGAGGTTCAGTCCAGCCCGTCGAGCAGCCACTGGCGTGACTGGGTGGCGTGTTGCAGCGCATCCTGCGGTGCCTGGGCCAGGTACTTGTCGTTGAAAACGTCGAACACATAATCCCCCCGGTAGCCGATACCCTGGCAGTAGCGAATCAGTTCACGGATGCTCTGGCCATGGCTGCCTTCCCCCGGGTAAAGACGGGCATGGCGGGCGATATCGATCTGGTCTTCCAGAGCCGGAATGGCGCTCATGGCAAAATCCGACAACTGCACCAGGCTGATACGCTCAACAGGAATCTCGGCCAGGGACTCAGGACCCTGAGCCTGGGCCAGCAGGTGGAAGCTGTCGATCACCAGGCTGAGGTTGGTGTTGCCCGCCCGTTTGATAATGTCCCAGGCCAGCGGATAGTTGTGCACATCGTGGGCCCAGGCCAGCGGCTTGAAGCCGATACGGATACCGCGCAGCGTTGCCAGTGTCGCCAGGGTGCGCAGGTCCGCCGCCATGCGGTCTATATCCACCGAAGCGTGGGACGAGGTGGCGGGGGTGACGATCAGCAGGCGACAGCCCAGGCGAGCCATGAGTTGCAGGTAGGTTTTGGCCAGCTCAATCTTGTAGGCCATGATCCGGCCTGAGTGCCCGCCAAAGTCACGCACTTCCTGCAGCGCGCTGATGCGCAGGCCGCTGCTGCGGATGCGCTCTATCGAGCCGCTGAGGCCATCCTTGGCCCCCGACAAATCCAGTGCGCCCAGTTCGACGGCATCAAAGCCCGCCGCGGCTATGGCCTGGAGTTTGGCGTCCAGGGTGCCGGTCAGGCTCAGGCTGCTGATGGAAAAATGCGGTACTGTGCTGTTGTCGCCTTGAGTCATGGATACTTACCGGCCGATAAAGAAATTGACGCTGGAATCGAACAGCGGGTGCTGCACGGCATAACAGTCGTTTGGCTGTGTGCCTGTCTGGGTACTCGCAGGGCCTGCGGGCCTGAACTGTAGCCCGCTAGCGCTGAAGTGGGCCTCTGTACCGGCCAGGTCCGAAGTGCTGAGCTCGATACTGGCAAAGCCTTCGTCGGCAAGATCTCTGTGCTCGCCGTCCAGTTCCTGAAACCGCAATTGCAGTACTCCATCGGGGCTGGTGACAAGGTCAGGTTCGGTGGCGCTGAATCCGAATAGCTGACAAAAGAAGTCGCTCCATTCGGGGCTGCGCCCGGCACAGACTGACAGCGTCAGCCCGCTGACCTGCTGCAGCTGTTCTGCCGGGACTTCAGTGTCTGGCAGGGCCTTGAAATCAATATCGTAAATACTGAGGTCCTGACCGTAGCGGTCGATCAGGTAAATCTGGCTGCCGCCGATGCACTCCAGCGCCGGGATGTTGAGTTCCATCACGCCTGCTGTCGTGCTGGCCTCCCAGGCGCCCCGTGCCAGCAGGGTCTGGTAGGCGCTGTTGGCATCGTTAACCCGCAGCGCCAGGGCGCAAATGGAAGCACCGTGCTGCTGCGCGTAAGACTGGGCAAAGCTGCCAGGGGTGGCGTTGACGATAAAATTGATCTCTCCCTGACGGTACAGGGTGACATCCTTGCTGCGGTGCCGGGCGCAGGCCCTAAATCCCAGTTGCTCCAGAAAACTCACCAGCTGTGCAGGATCGGGCGCGGCGAATTCAACAAATTCCAGACCCTCAATGCGCACGGCAGAGGTGTCAGTGACGGTCTTGGTACTGGTGTCCGACATGTGCTGGATGTCTCCCTGGGGTGATTCAACCTGGTCTCGCAGGCGCTGTCCGGCGGCGCAGCCACTGCAGTATAGGCGCTCGGTTGTGCAGCGGGGCTCGGGCAGGGCTGGTTTGATATCGCGATCAAGTGCCATATCTTTATTGTTAAATACTACTTAATTAGTTTAATAATATCTATTTTTATATGTGATGTTACTTGTCGCAGCCGCAATACTTCATTGAAATGCGGCGATTGGCTTTCAATGCCGATCTTGTTAGCTTAGGCCCCTACTTGAACAAAGGGTGCCGCGTTCCTGCGCAGGCCCAGACCGGTACAGCAATGAACACTGACGACGAGAACAGCAGCACCTGTCAGCAGCTGCGCAATGACATTCTGGATGGCTCCATTGAGCCTGCCAGCAAGCTGTCCATCAGTCACCTGTCGGCTCGCTATGAATCCAGCGCAGCGCCGGTGCGTGAAGCTCTTTCCCGCCTGGCGGCGGAGGGGCTGGTTGTTCGCAAGGGCCAGCGCGGTTACTGGGCAGCGCCGGTGTCGGTGGAGGAGTTTCTGGAAGTGGCGCGCCTGCGTGTCATGCTGGAAGTGGATGCGTTTCGCCAGTCCATCCGCCACGGCGACCTCGATTGGGAAGCAGGTATTGCTGGTGCTAGGCACCGTGAACTGAGCGTGCGCCGCGCAGCCCAGGGGCAATTAAAGGAGAGGGCTGGTGAGCTGATTCGCGAAAATCGCCGTTTTCACATGGCGCTGATCGCCCAGTGCCCGTCCAAATGGCAGCTGCGTTTCATCTCAACACTATATGATCAGTCCGAGCGCTTTCGTCGCCTGTCCCTGATTAATCTGCGCGAAGGCCCCGCGGAAGTAGACGAGCACGAGCTGATCATGGAAGCGGCCTTTCGCCGCGATGAAGAGGCCGCCTGCGAGTTACTGCGCGCGCATATCGAGCACTCCAATAGCCGCGTCGTCGAAACCCTGTTTCCGGATACAAAAGCAGACGGGTAGCCTCTTGGACAATACTCGGCCTAGCGCTCCTGAAAAGCAGGAGCGTCCTGTTGGGTGATATGGATTGTCACCCAACTTTAAACATTAATTACCTTTAATTAACCAGTCGGTCAGTTTAAATAGCTTCCCGTGTGGCCTGGGTCGATAAAAGTCTGCCTAATCTCTGCTATATATAATGGGGTTGTGGCCGGAAAAGTCGGAAATATAATTATGGAAAAGACGAACTTTATTGCAGCTATAAGAAATCTATTATGGCTAAAGGACTAATCCTAAAAAATAACTAAAAAAGTTACAATTCCCCCTCGACTGAAACAATTGAAACACATACATTAAGCTAAATTAGACCCCAGCTCGGTCGTCAGGAGTTGTTGGCCACCTTGTTCAAAGACAATCAGGTGTCGTTATTGGTGAGATGGTGGCGTCCGAATCACGGCATAATCGAGTGACATCAGCTGTCTGTACGGCAATGACCGTACGTCTATGGCCGGTACGCGAATTTCAGGTGCCTTGTCCAGCTTTGGGCAGCGCCGTCCGTTTTTGAAAACCTTTGGTATTGCGGAGTGTAAAAAGAGATGCGAATAGGTGTCCCTAAAGAGATCGACGAAGGGGAAAAGCGGGTTGCGCTTACCCCCGAGGTGGCCGGCCAATTGCAAAAGCTGGGCTTTAGCCTGGCGATTGAAACCCGAGCAGGCGAAGCCGCCCATTTCGACGATGACCAGTATCGCGAAGCCGGCGTCGAGATTATCGAAGACCCGAAAGAACTCTGGCGTTCGTCCGATATTATTATGAAGGTGCGCCCGCCCAGTCAGCATCCGGAGCTGGGTTTTTATGGCGTTGAACTGCTGCGCAAGGGTCAGACCCTGATCAGTTTCCTCTATCCTGCGCAAAACCCCGAGCTGCTGCAGGCGCTGTCTGAGCGCGGTGTTACGGCGCTGGCGATGGATTCAGTGCCGCGTATTTCCCGCGCCCAGAAAATGGATGCCCTGAGCTCCATGGCCAATATCGCCGGTTATCGTGCGGTGGTTGAGGCGGCGCAGCATTTTGGCCGTTTCTTTACCGGCCAGATCACCGCCGCCGGCAAGATTCCGCCGGCCAAGGTGCTGGTCATCGGTGCCGGTGTCGCGGGTCTTGCAGCCATAGGTGCGGCCAAGAGCATGGGCGCCATCGTGCGTGCTTTCGATACCCGTCCCGAGGTGAAGGAACAGGTCGAGAGCATGGACGCCGAGTTCCTGATGCTGGACTTCAAGGATGAGGATGGCAGCGGCGAGGGCGGTTATGCCAAGACCATGAGCGCCGAGTTCATCAAGGCCGAGATGGCGCTGTTCGCGGCCCAGGCCGAGGAGGTGGATATCATCATCACCACGGCGCTGATCCCGGGCCGCGCTGCGCCCGAGCTGATCACCGAAGGCATGGTCACCTGCATGAAGCCCGGCAGCGTGATCGTCGATCTGGCGGCCGAGGCGGGTGGCAACTGCAAGCTGACCGTCGCCAACGAGGTGGTGGTGCGCCACGGTGTTACCCTGATCGGCTATACTAACCTGCCGAGCCGCCTGGCGGCTCAGTCGAGCCAGCTGTACGCCACCAACCTGCGCCATCTGCTGACCGATTTGTGCCCGCAGAAGGACGGCGAAATCGTCGTCAACATGGACGACGAAGTCATCCGTGGCGCCACAGTGGTGAAGGAAGGCAATGTCACCTGGCCGCCGCCTGCACCGCGTATTTCCGCCGCACCCAAGGCGGATATGGGCGACAAGGCGAAGGCCGCGATGCCAAAGCCAGCTGCAAAACCGGCGCACCCGCTGGCCTTCCTGATACCGCTGGCAGTCGCCGGCCTGGTGCTGTTTGGCCTGGGTGCCGTGGCGCCACCGGCCTTTATCGGCCACTTGACGGTGTTCGTGCTGTCCTGTTTTGTCGGCTACATGGTGGTCTGGGGCGTGTCCCATTCGCTGCACACGCCGCTGATGAGTGTGACCAACGCTATCAGTAGCATCATCGTTATAGGGGCACTGATTCAGATCTCCAGCGACAGCACGCTGGTCGTGGTGCTGTCGACGCTGGCGGTGTTTATCACCAGCATCAACATAGTCGGTGGTTTCGCCGTGACTCAGCGCATGCTGCGCATGTTCAGGAAATAAGGCCAATACGATGAGTACAGGTGTAATCACAGCGTCCTATATCGGTGCCAGTGCACTGTTCATCCTGGCGCTCGGTGGCCTCAGCCACCAGGAAAGCGCGCGCCGGGGCAATCTCTACGGCATGCTGGGCATGGGGCTGGCATTGGTCGTCACCATTTTCGGCCTGGTCACCGACAATCGCTTCGCGCTCATTGTTGGCATGCTTGCCGGCGGCGGTATCGGCTGGTATCTGGCGAAAAAGGTCGAGATGACCCAGATGCCGGAGCTGGTGGCGATTCTGCACAGCCTGGTGGGCCTGGCGGCGGTGTGCGTCGGTTTTGCCAATGCGCTGGATCACGGCGCTGACATCAGCGGTGTCGAGAAAACCATTCACGATGTTGAAACCTATATCGGCATCCTCATCGGTGCCGTGACCCTCTCAGGTTCGGTGGCGGCCTACCTCAAGCTCAGCGCCAAGATCAGCGGCAAGCCACTGCAGCTGCCGGGTCGGCATCTGTTTAACGTAGGCCTGCTGCTACTGTCGATCTGGTTTGGTGTGCTCTTCGTCCAGCAGTCCGCCCTGGGTGGCGGTACCGTCTGGTTGCTCCTGATGACCCTGCTGGCGCTGCTGTTCGGCGTGCACATGGTCATGGCCATCGGTGGTGCCGACATGCCGGTGGTGGTGTCGATGCTCAACAGCTACTCCGGCTGGGCCGCAGCGGCCATGGGCTTCATGCTCGGCAATGACCTGCTGATCGTGGTCGGTGCCCTGGTGGGTTCCAGCGGTGCCATCCTCAGCTACATTATGTGCAAGGCGATGAACCGCAAGTTCGTCAATGTCATCCTCGGTGGTTTTGGCACCGGCGCCAGCAAGAGCGGCGCCGCGGCGGGTCCTGCCGGCGAAGCCGGTGATGTTAAACCGATAGAGGCGGAAGAAGCGGCAGACCTGCTGGAAAACGCCCGTGAAGTCATGATAGTGCCGGGTTACGGCATGGCGGTGGCGCAGGCGCAGCATATCGTCTACGAAATCACCAAGAAGCTGCGTGACAAGGGCGTCAACGTACGCTTTGGTATTCACCCGGTGGCCGGGCGCATGCCGGGCCACATGAACGTGCTGCTGGCCGAAGCCCGGGTGCCCTACGATATCGTCTACGAAATGGACGAAATCAACGGTGACTTCTCCAAGGTGGATGTGTCCATCGTGATCGGTGCCAATGACATCGTTAACCCTGCGGCGCAGGAAGTGCCTGACAGCCCCATTGCCGGCATGCCGGTGCTGGAGCCCTGGAAAGGCAAGACCACCATCGTGCTCAAGCGCAGCATGGGTACCGGCTACGCCGGCGTTGATAACCCGCTGTTCTACAAGGACAACACGCGCATGCTGTTCGGCGATGCGAAGGAAAGCGTCGATGCGGTGCTGAAGTTCCTGAGTCACTAAAAGCGGCGAAAGGTGCGCCCTTCGCGAGGAGGGCTAGACGATAAAAAATGCCAGTCCATTGACTGGCATTTTTTATGGGCGCGGCTCAATAGGAGCGACAGCCTGTCAGGTCCTATTTACACAGGCTAACAGAGCCTATGAAAATTCCGGATAGCGTTTGCGCATATCCTCAAGCAGGATTCGGAACAGCTCTGTGGCGGCTTGGGTCATGATGTCGCGCTTGGGTGTCACCATTGAAATCAGGCTGTCGGGAATGTTTTCGACCAGCGGTACTATGCTCAGCTCTGCCTTGATATGGTCGAATTCCAGCGCTTCGAGGGAGTAAAGCGCAGCCAGGTCGGTGCTTTGAAGCAGCATGCGCGCCAGCGTCATTGAGGTGCATTCCCGCACGCTGGTCGGTAGCGGCACGCCATTGACAGCAAATAGCTGGTAATAATAGGTGCTCTGATCCTGCGGCGGATCTAGGGTGATCCAGCCGGTCTGCTGCAATGCGCGCAGCGACCTTGTCTTGCGCAAGGGGTGATCCTTGCGTACCACTACGACATTGGGAATGCGGCAGATGGGTTGCCATTCCAGTGCGCTTTCCATCACGGGCACCTGGGATGTGATGGCGAAGTCGATGCCGCCCTGGCGCAGCTGTTCCAGTAGCTGCGCCGGGCGCATCTCCAGAATACGCAGTTTGGCAGCGGGGTGGCGGCGCTGAAATTCGTTAAGACTGCCAACCAGCGGCTTGAGCAGCGACGACACCGGGGTTATGCCGATAGTCACTTCGCTGTTCAGCGCCCCTTGCATGCTTTCCAGATCCTGCTGTGCCCGTCGAGCCGTTTCCTGCATCAGGCGGGCATAGCCGAGCAGGCGCTGGCCATAGGGAGTCAGGGTGATGCCGTGAGCACTGCGGTTGAACAGGCTGACGCCATACTGGTTTTCCAGCTCCTTGATCGCCTTGCTCAGAGCGGGCTGGGTTATATGCAGTTGCCGTGCGGCGGCCTGCAGGCTGCCGGCTTCGTGAACCGCCAGAAAAGCTCTTAAGTGATGGGTTTTCATGGCGTTATTCTACACCGGGCTAGCTGCAGGTCACCTGTCGAGGTCAGCAAAGATAGCGGTTGACCAGCTCGACCCAGCAGGCGGCACCGAGCGGCACCAGTCGATCGTTGAAATCATAGTGGGGGTTGTGTACTGAGCAACCGACCCAGTCACCGGTGCCGTTGGCCAGCAGGAAGTAGCACCCCGGCCTTTCCTTCAGCATCCAGGCAAAATCTTCGCTGCCCATGAGTGGCTGGGCCTCACTTCCCTCTACAAAATCGGCGCCCAGGACATCACTGATGCAGTCGTGCACCAGCTGGGTTTGCTCAGCGCTGTTTTGCAGTGGTGGTACCAGGCGGTGGTACTCGATATGAGCATCGATGCCATAGGCGCTGCACTGACCCTGGACTATTTCGCGAATGCGTTTTTCCAGTAGTTCCCGGCTCTCGGGCGTGAGAGCACGCACTGATAGTGTTAGCGAAGCCTGATCCGGTATCACATTGGAGGCGGTGCCGGCTTCAAGCTTGCCGATGCTGAGTACCGCCGCTTCTATGGGGTCAAGGTTGCGTGAAATGATGGTTTGCAGTGCCAGCACTATGCTGGCCAGGGCCGGAGTCGGGTCGATCGAAAGATGGGGCAGGGCGGCATGACCGCCTTTGCCCTGCAGGCGAATTTCGACGCGATCCGACGAGGCCATGAAGACGCCGGCCCTGGCGACGCCGTGGCCAACCTCCTTGCCCGGCATATTGTGCAGCGCATAGACCGCATCGCAGGGGAAGCGCTCGAACAGGCCGTCCTCGATCATCGCCTTGGCCCCGCTCAGGCCTTCTTCATCGGGCTGAAATATCAGGTTAAGGGTGCCGTCGAAGTGGCGGTTGTGGGCCAGATACTGGGCCGCTGCCAGCAGGATAGCGGTATGACCGTCGTGACCACAGGCATGCATGCGACCATCGATAGTGCTCGCATGGGCTAGGCCGGTGCGCTCCTGCATAGGCAGGGCATCCATGTCGGCCCGCAGGCCGATACTGCGGCTGCCGGTGCCGTTATGTAGTACGCCGACCACTCCCTGACCGCCGATGCCGGTGTGGGTCTCGTAGCCCCAGTCTTGCAGTAGGCGGGCGACCAGCGCGGAAGTGCGCGGCACCTCGGCGCCGAGTTCCGGATGGGCATGGATATCCTGGCGAATACGCACGAATTCTGCGCAGCTGTGCAGGAAGTCGGGGTTTTCAATCAGTCGGGTCATTGGAGGGCTCCTGCTGTGTGCTGATTGTCTGCACGGGTTGGTGTGGGAAAGCGCCACATGGCAATGCTGCTCACTACTACCGCGAGCATGAGGTAATAGGCCGGCGCCATCTTGTCGCCACTCCAGACGATCAGCATCGAGACCAGCAGTGGCGTGAATCCACCAAAGACGGTGACACCGAAGCCATAGATGGCTGACATGCCGCTGGCACGATACTGCTGGCGAAAGGCTTCCATGATCAGTACGAAGAGGGAGGACGAGACAGTAGCGAACAGGGTGATCAGTACACCGATAATCAGCAGTGCCTGCCACAGGGCGGTGGTGTTGTGCAGCAGCGCGAACGCCGGGTAGATCAGGACGAAGGTCAGTGCCAGGCCGATCAATGGCAGGGTCTTGCGACTGTGTAGGCGGTCGCAAAAACGGCCCAGTATCGGAGGCAGGATAAAGAGTGTCAGGCCCGCGAGCACGGCAACGGCAAAGGCGGTGGTGGCTGGGTAGTTGAGCTCGCGGATCAGGTAGGTCGGCATGTAAAACACTTCGATATACATCGAGGCGGTACCGGCCCAGATCATCAGCATGCCGCAGATGATGGTGCGCCACTGGGTTTTCAGCACGGTCTTGATGGGCGATGCCTCGGTGCTGGTGCCCGTGTGGGTTTCGTCCAGGTTGCGGCGTATATAGAGCCCGACCGGGCCGATAAGCAGGCCGAGGATAAACGGAATCCGCCAGCCCCAGGCGAGGATCTCATTTTCTTCCAGCAGGCCGTTAATGGCAAAGCCCACCAGGGCACCGGCCAGTGCGGCTGCGCCCTGGCTGGCGAGCTGCCAGCTGACCATGTAACAGCGGCGGTGACGGTTGTCCGATTCCATCAGGGCGGCGGAGGCGGCACCAATCTCGCCACCGGCCGAGAGGCCTTGCAGTAGCCGCCCCAATACCAGCAGCACTGTTGCTGCCAGGCCGATACTGTCATAGGTAGGTGTTAGCGCGATCAGCGCGGTGCCCAGTGTCATCAGCGCTATGGTCAGCGTGAGGGCCGCCTTGCGACCGTGGCGGTCGGCGTAGTTGCCAATCAACACGGCGCCGAGGGGACGCATGACAAAGCCGACGCCGAAGGTGGCCAGCGATAGCAGCAAGGCGACAGCCGGGCTTTCGACGTTGAAAAACAGCTGGCCGATGACGGCGGCGAAAAAGCTGTAGACGGTGAAGTCATACATCTCGAGGCCATTGCCGACCGAGATGGCGATTACGTTTTTACGTGCCGTTTTGGCGGGTCGGGCCGAAGCCGTTTCCCCCAGCGGTAAGGTTACTTCCAGAGTGCCGCTCATAGTCTTTTCCTGCTTGTTATTGGATACATATGGAATGAAATTGTCAGCATGCTGGTTTTCGATAATACAGAGCGCGCAGGAATTGGCTCTGAACTAAAAATTATTGGTATTCGTTAAAATGTGTTTCTGTGGCGGGTATTTAAATTGAAATGTACGGCTTTAGGGATGTTGCTTGGATCTGCTTTGGTGGCTTTAAGTAGGACGTATTTTGGTGATTGTTAGGTCGAAGCGGCGGGGTGGGCGGCGATACGGTAGTGAAAGTGTCGGTGGGTCGAGCTCGGTGGCGGCTGTCTATTTTTGGTTATGTATATAACTATTATTCATAAATTTAGTTTATTCCGGCGTGGTATCGAAGTTGTTTTCGCTGCGAAAGCGGCCGGGGGTGAGGCCGGTGGCGCGCTTGAAGAAGCGGGAGAAATAGGCCGGATCCTGGAAGCCCAGGTCGTAGGCAATTTCATCCAGGTTGCTGCGGGTATAGATCAGGCGGCGCTTGGTTTCGAGCAGCAGGCGCTCCTGTGGCACGGCTTTGGCGGTCTTGGCGAGCAGTTGCTTGCACAGGCGGTTGAGCCGGGCAGCTGAGGTGCCCAGGCTGTCGGCGTACTCGACCACGGTCCTGTGGTCGCGAAAATGCGCCTCGACCTGCTGGCGGAAGGCGGCGAGGGTGGCGCTGGGGGTGCTGGCCGATTCTGCCGACAGGCCGTGCAGGTCAAGCTGGCGCCGCAGCGTCATCAGTACCGCCTGGGCCAGCCATTCGCACATCAGGGCGCGGCCGGTATCGGGGCGGTTAAACTCCCAGTCGATCTGGCGCAACAAGTGCTGCAGCTGCGCGAAATGTGGCCCGTTCTGCTCGAAGGCGATGGTCATGGGGGTGCTGAGCAGGGGTTCGAAATAGGGCTGGCTGCGGCTGTAGGATGCATCGCTGAGCATGGGCTCGGCCAGTGTCAGCACCATGCCGAGGGTGTCCGGCTCGAAACGAAACCCATGCACGGCACCGGGCGGAATGGTGATGGCCCAGGGGCCTTCCAGCCTATGTACCTTTTCGTCCAGCTGGACCTCTACACCGCCTGAAAACATGCAGATCATCTGAAACATGCGACCGTGGCGGTGTGGCTTGATGACCCAGCCATGCACGCTGCTGCGGCTGGTGATGTTTTCAATATGCACAAAGGCCGGGTCTTCAATGGTGCCGGCTTCGCCATAGAGGCTGAAGTGCGGAATCTGCGCCTGGTCTGAGGCTGTGCGGGAACGGGTGGGTGCTGTCACGGGACCGGCCTGCTGTATTGATTGAAGGAATCGCTGGGGTGGCGTCCTGCGTAAAAGTACAGCTTGGGCGTCTTTGGGTTGCCTTCTGCTGATCTTGAAAATACCTGCAAGCGGCCTATGGTTTCTATCATAAGCAGCGCAGGCTGAAGCGCAGGGTAGCTGCGTTGCCTTGATGGCTGGAAGGCTATCATGAACGAAAAGTACAAGTTTTTACGGGAAATGTGAATTCCTTCAATCGCTGCATAGGCCGACTATAGAGGCATATCAACGGCTCGGCCCGGTACGGCTGCAGCCGCAACGAATAAAAATCACAGTGGAGATCATGCCATGAAAACCCAGGTTGCGATTATCGGAGCAGGCCCCTCGGGTCTTTTGCTGGGGCAGCTGCTACATCTGCAGGGCATCGATACTGTGATACTGGAAGCCCGCAGCCCGGACTATGTGCTGGGGCGTATCCGCGCGGGTGTACTGGAGCAGGGGACAGTGGATCTGCTGCGTGAGGCGCAGGCATCCGGGCGCATGGATCGCGAAGGGCTGGTACACGATGGTTTTGAACTGGCGTTCAGTGGCCGCCGTGAGCGTATAGATCTCAAGGGTCTGACCGGCGGCAAGACCGTGATGGTCTACGGCCAGACCGAAGTGACCCGCGACCTGATGGAAGCCCGTGCCAAATGCGGTGCTAAAAGTATCTACGAGGCCAGCGACGTACAGCTGCACGATATGTACAGCGACAGTCCGCGCGTTACCTTCGTCAAGGATGGCGAGACGGTGGAGCTTGAGTGCGACTACATCGCCGGTTGCGACGGCTACCACGGTGTTTCGCGCAAGTCCGTGCCCCAGGACAAGCTGAAAATTTTCGAACGCGTCTATCCGTTCGGCTGGCTGGGGGTACTGTCCGATACGCCGCCGGTGGCACACGAGCTGATCTATGCCAACCACGAGCGGGGCTTTGCGCTGTGCAGCCAGCGTTCCGAGACCCGCAGTCGTTACTATATACAGGCGCCGCTCGACACTGACATCAATGCCTGGGACGACACGCGTTTCTGGAGCGAGCTCAAGTCACGTTTGCCGCAGGAGACTGCAGCGCAGCTCGTGACGGGCCCGTCGATCGAGAAAAGCATCGCGCCGCTGCGCAGCTTTGTCGCAGAGCCGATGAAATTCGGCAACCTCTTTCTGGTCGGTGATGCCGCCCACATAGTGCCGCCCACCGGCGCCAAGGGGCTGAATCTGGCCGCCAGTGATGTCTACACCCTGTACCACGTCATGCGCAAAAACTATCAGGAAGACCGCCCCGAACTGCTGGAGAAGTACTCCGAGATCTGCCTGCGTCGCATCTGGAAGGCCGAGCGTTTCAGCTGGTGGATGACCTCCCTGCTGCACCGTTTTGATGGTGATGCCTTTTCCCAGCGCATGCAGCAGGCCGAGCTTGAGTACTACACCCAGTCCGATGCCGGTCGTCGCACCATCGCCGAGAACTACGTCGGCCTGCCTTACGAAGCGATCGAATAACGCTTATCAACGGATTCACGACCGACCAAGCCCGACAGGCTGCTAGTCTGCTTTCATGAGAGGAGTACAACAATGATAAAGCTCAGAACTCAATTATCCGTCTTGCTCTTTGCGACCCTGGCCGTCCTGCCTTTGCTGGCACCTTCGGCCCAGGCGCAGACCGATGTCGTTATCCTTGGCACCGGCACGCCCGTGCCGGATGCTGACCGTTCAGGCCCCTCGGCCGCGGTCATCTATAACGACCAGGCCTATGTGTTTGATGCCGGCGGTGGCATGGTGCAGCGCGCCATCGAAGCGGCGCAGAAAAAGGGTATCAAGGCGCTCTATCCGACCAACATCAAGCATGTCTTTCTGACCCATCTGCACAGTGATCATGTGCTGGATTACGCGGAACTGGCCGCGACCTACTGGTGGCGGCGCACCGAGCAGCTGAACGCCTATGGCCCCACCGGCCTGCAGGCAATGACCGATGGCTACTATGCCATGCTGGCGCGGGATATAGAGCTGCGCACCGATGGCCATCAGCCGGTCGAAAACCCGACCTTCTATCAGGTCAAGGTGAATGAGTACAGCGAGGGTGGCTGGGTTGTGCAGGATGGCGACGTAAGGATCGAAGCCTTCAGTGTGCCCCATGGCAGTATTGAGCCGGCTTTTGGCTACAAGATCACCACGCCCGACAAGGTGGTGGTGATATCCGGCGATACCGCCTACAGCGAAAAGCTCGCCGAAATAGCCAAAGGTGCCGATGTACTGGTGCATGAGGTGATCAATGAAGCGGGTCTGTCGAAACTGCCTGAATTCTGGCAGCGCTATCATGGCAGCTCCCACACCAAAACCAGCGAGCTGGCCAAACTGGCGACCACTGCAAAGCCTGGAGTACTGGTGCTGACCCATGTGCTGCATTACGGTGCTCCGATCGAGTCTACCCTGACAGAAGTGCAGCAGGGCTATGACGGCAAGGTGGTGCTGGCCAAGGATCTGGATGTTTTCTGAGGGCAGGGTTCGCATATCGAAAGTGATATGTGACAAGGCAATAAAATCATTAGTGAAACACACCGGCAGGACTTAGCTTGAATGCCGCCAGGCACAAGGCCAAAGTCTTTGAATAGAGTTGACTTTCTGCTTGCAGAGTCGCTCTTCCTCCGAGCGAGGAGCGCCGTTTTCGAGCAGGGTTCTGTCGAGTCAGACAGCCCGGCTGTGGCGCCATTGCTATAACAACAATAGACAGGTAAACCCATGAAAAAATTGACCACAATTGCCAAGACAAGCGCCAAAACTGCAGCTGCCACGGCGCTGCTGAGCCTGCTGCCATTCAGTAATGCCATGGCCGCCGACTTCAATCTGCGTTTTGCCCATTTCTGGCCGGCGAGCTCAGGCGTGCATGCAGGCTTTGAAGCCTGGGGTAAGTCGCTGGAAACCGCCTCCGATGGCCGCATCAAGGTTGAGTTTTACCCCTCCCAGACCTTGGCCAAGGCGCCCCAGAGCTACGATGCGGTGAAGAATCGCATCGCCGATATCACCGCCACCGTGCAGGGGTATAGCGCCAACCGTTTTCCGTTGACCCAGGTGGTTGAGCTGCCGGGGCTGGCCAAGACCGCCACCCAGGGCTCCTGCGTGATCCAGTCGCTGTACGACGAGGGCCTGATCAGCAGCGAATACGACGATACCCATGTGCTCTTTCTGTTTACCCACGGCCCTGGCGATATTCACAGCCGCGAGAAAGCCATCAAGACGCCTGAAGATCTGGCGGGGCTGAAAATTCGCCGCCCGACCACAGTGGTCGCCGATATGCTGGAAGGTCTGGGAGCTCAGCCGGTTGGCATGCCGGCACCCGAGACCTATCCCTCCTTGCAGCGCGGCGTGATTGATGGCGTTGCCATGCCCTGGGAAGCCATGACCAGCTTTCGTCTGAATGAACAGGCGAAATATCACACGGAACTGGGCCTCTATACGCTGTCGTTCGTGGTGACCATGAACAAGGGTGTCTACGACGGCATGCCGGCCGATCTGCAGCAGATCGTTGATCAGCACTCCGGCAAGGAGTGGGCACAGAAGCAGGCGGTCAAGTTTGATGAACTCGACGCCAAGGGACGTGCCGAAGCCGTTGCTGAAGGTCACGAGATTATTACGCTGGAAGGCGGCACTGAGAATGCAGCCTGGAAGCCCGTACTCGACAAGGCCACCGAAGGCTACCTGGCCGACCTTGAAGGTCGCGGCCTGGCCGCACGGGATGTCTTCGCCCGCGCCAAAGAGCTCAGCCTCAGCTGCGACAACTAAGGCCGCTCAAGGCCGCTCCTTCCACTGAGGGCGCGGCCTTGTGGTATTCAATCCCTGGCGCGAGGTATGCGATATGAAGTGGCTGATCAAGGCAATCGATACGATGGCGCTGATCCTGTACCGGATCAGCGGCCTGCTGCTGGTCATGATGATGTTCAGTGTGGTGGCGGATGTGGCTGCGCGCAGTCTGTTTGCCATGACCGAGGGCGCGGTGGACCTGACCTTCGTCGGCGGTATCGAGCTGGTGAAGTACGGCCTGCTGTTTGCCATGCTGTTTGCCTTCCCCCATACCGTCGACAAGGGCCAGATAGTGGTGGATCTGTTCACCCACAAGATGCCGGCATCCCAGCTGCGCTGGTTCGATGGTTTCTACACCTTTTGCTTCGGCGTGTTCGGCGCCCTGCTGTGCTGGCGCTTTCTTGAGGCCGCCGAGGCCTCCCGCATGAGCGGCGAGCTGACCCAGGACCTGCTGCTGCCACTGGCGCCCATGTATCTGGTGTCCGCCATTGCGCTGGCGGTACTGGCCCTGCGCGGCTTTAGCTGCGGGATTCTGGAATTAATGGGCAAGAAGGAAGTAACGGCATGAGTGCACCCCTGATCGGTCTCGTCTGCATGGGCCTGATGCTGGTGATGATAGCGCTGCGTTGCCCTATCGCCCTGGCGATGGCGGCCACCGGGGTTATCGGCTTTGGCACCATCGTCGCCTTTGATCCGGCGTTCGCTATTCTGGAGGCCGGGCCCTTTGAAACCCTGAGCAACTACAGCTTCAGCCCTATTCCGATGTTTCTGTTGATGGGTGTGCTGGCGTCCCATGCCAATATGTCCAGCGAGCTGTTCAATGCCGCGCGCTCCCTGTTCGGCGGCTGGCGTGGTGGCATGGCACTGGCGGCGGTCTCGGCCTGCGGTACCTTTTCTGCCATTTCTGGCTCCTCGGTGGCCACGGCGGCGAGCATGGCGCGAGTGGCGTTGCCGGAGATGCGCAGGCACGGTTATGCCGACTCCCTGGCCACCGGCACCCTGGCGGCGGGCGGGACCCTGGGGATCATGATTCCGCCCAGTATCGCCCTGCTGCTCTATGCGCTGATCACCGAACAGTCGGTGGGCGACATGTTTATTGCAGGCCTAATACCCGGCATTCTGGGGCTGCTGCTCTACTGCGCCACCATTGCCCTGCTGGTGTACTTCTATCCGCAACTGGCGCGGGCCGGTGAGCCGACCACGCTGAAACAGAAGATCGTCGGCATGTGGGGCTTCGTACCTTTCATGTTCGTGTTTGCGATCATTATCGGCGGTATCTATACAGGCATCTTCACCCCGACGGAAGCGGCCGCCATAGGCGCCTTTGCCACCCTGCTGGTGGCGTTGTACCGGGGCATGAAGTGGGCGGGCTTTATGGCGGCGGTGGAGGAGGCGCTGGCGCTGAGCGCGATGATCTTCTTTATGATCGTGGGGGCGGAAATCTTCGGCTACTTCCTCTCGGTGTCGCGTATTTCCTTCTTTCTGACAGAAACCGTGAGTCAGCTGGGCTGGCCGCCCTACGGCGTGCTCTTTGCCGTGCTGCTGCTATTTATCCTGCTGGGCTGCGTCATGGACAGCATCGCCATGCTGCTGCTGACCGTGCCGGTGGTACTGCCGCTGATTCTGGAGGCAGGTTTTGATCCGGTCTGGTTCGGCATAGTGGCGGTCATCACGGTGGAGCTCGGGTTGATAACTCCGCCAGTCGGCATGAACGTCTTCGTCATCAAAAGCGTGGCACCGGACGTGCCCATGGGGCAGATCTTTCGCGGCGTATTTCCGTTCGTGCTGTCGGATGTACTGCGCCTGATTCTGCTGATCCTGTTCCCGGTGCTGGCGCTGGGGCTGGTCTGATCACCATCGCTTCAGTACCGCTGGGCTGCTTTTTACCGGTCTGAATTGAGATCATTGTGGTTGCCTCCGCGGCGGATCTTCGGATCCGTGGCGGGGGCTTTTTTCGTTTTGGCGCTTTAGGCGTTACCTTCAATAACCGCTGTCAGAAACGGCTTTGATAAAGTGTCTCGGGCGTAATATCACTGATGCACGGCGTGCCGGCCAGGGCCATGGTCACTTCCAGCTCTTCGCGCAGCACGCGCAGCATATGGGCAACACCGACGGCGCCGGCGACGGCCAGTGCATAGATCTGCGGGCGGCCGAGCAGCACGGCATTGGCGCCCAGCGCCAGGGCCTTGAACACATCGGTGCCGCGGCTGATGCCGCCATCGAGCAGCAGGCTAAAGTCGGGCCCCGTGGCGGCGCGTATCTGCGGCAGCATCTCGATGGCGGAGGGCACGCAGTCCAGCCCACGGCCGCCGTGGTTGGAGACGATTACGCCGGCCAGGCCCATGCCAGCCACGCGGATGGCATCCTGGGGGTGCAGCACGCCCTTGACGATAATCGGCAGGCGGGTGTGGCGAGATAGCCATTCCAACTGCTCCCAGCCGGGGGCTTCGCTCATCATGCCCTGGAACACGATGCTCTGGCTCGGCTCCAGCACGGCCCGGGGCAGCGGTGGGCGCTCACGCAGGTTCACCGCCTCGACATCATCCGGCAGCACGAAACCGGCGCGCTGGGCACGGTTGCGAATGCCGTGCAGTGGCGCGTCCACCGTGACCACCAGCTTGCTGTAGCCGGCCTGTTCGGCCCGGCGTACCAGGGACAGGGTGAAGTCGCTATCCTGTTGAAAATACAGCTGAAACCATTTTCCAGCCTGGGTTTGGGCGGCAACATCCTCCAGGCTGTGGGAGGCCAGGGTGCTGACCACCATGGGGGTGTCCAGGGCATCGGCGGCCCGGGCCGTGGCCAGTTCGCCGTCCGGGTGCACCATGCGCTGAAAGGCCACCGGCGCCAGCAGTATGGGGTGGCGCAGATCTTCATCCAGCACCCGGGTGTGGGTGGCGCCTGCGGTGACGTCGCGCAGTATCCTGGGCAGCAGCTGGATGCGGTCGAGCGCCGTGCGGTTGCGTTGCAGCGTCAGCTCATCGGCACCGCCGCCTGCGATGTACTCGAACAGGCTGTGGGGCAGCAGCTGGCGTGCGTAACGTTCGTAATCGCACAGGCTGACGAGGTCGGCGGGGATCTGGCTCAGGGGTTCATGCATGCTGGTTTTCCGTGCTGTGCTGACGGCGGGGCTGGAGGGGCTAGGAGAGCTCAGGTCTCGGCCCACTGGCGAATCAGGTTGTGGTAGAGCCCGCTCAGGCGCATCACATCGTCATGGGCCTGGCCAAGCTCGCTGCCGAGCGACTGTACGCTCTGGTCGAGATCGAACAGCATTTCACGCTGGCTGCTGTCGCGCACCATGCTCTGCAGCCAGAATACGGCGCAGCTGCGGCTGCCGCGGGTGACGGGCGTAACGCGGTGCTGGCTGCTGGCGGGGTAGAGAATCAGGTCGCCGGCCGCAAGCTTGATGCTCTGGGCGCCGAAGCTGGATTCGATCTCCAGCTCGCCACCGTCGTAGTCTTCTGGGTCGGTCAGGAACAGGGTGGCCGAGAGGTCGGTGCGAACCGGGATGGCAGCGCCTTGGCCGGGGCCTGTCGGCTGAATAAAGCGCAGGGCGTTATCCACATGCAGGCCGTAGGTTTCGCCTGCTTCGTAGCGGTTGAACAATGGCGGCATGATGCGCAGGGGCAGGGCCGCCGAAATGAAAGTGGGATGGCGCGACAGGGCCGCCAGTATGAGGTCGCCCAGCTGTTGTGCCAGCGGGCTGTCGGCGGGCAGTTGCCGGTTGCGCTTGACCTCAAGCGCCTGGGCCCCGGCGCTGCTGCGACCGTCCACCCAGTCGGCACGGTCGAGCAGGGTGCGCATCTGGGCCAGCTGGGTGCTGCCAAGCAGTGAGCCTATGGGGGTAATCAAGTGGCCTCCGTTACACAGGTGAAAGGGAAAAACTGCAAGGATAAAGGAGCAGGTCAAAAAAGGCCCGACAGTCGCGTTATTAACGGGTCTGCCGGGCGGGGAAATGCTGCAATCTGTATTTAGAACTTGTAGTTCAGGCTCAGGTTGGCAGAGCGGCCATCGCCGATGTAGACGATGCTGCCGCCGCGGTAAACTGCGGTGTAGTAGTCCTCATCCAGCAGGTTCTGGATGTTGGCGCGCAGGCTCAACTGTGGGCTGAACGCGTAGCTGGCGAAGGCATCGAACACCCAGTAATCCGGCAGCTCAATACTGGTGCGCGCTGCTGCATCGGGCTGGCCACCAAAGATTTCGCTGGAGTAGGTGGCGGTACCGCCGAAGGCAAACTGAGACGTGGCCTGGTAGCGCAGCTGCAGGTTGGCGCTCTGCTCGGCAAAGTTAGCCTTGGGCTTGCCGATGTTGTCGGCGTTGTAGGAATCCAGGGTTTCGGAGTCCATGAAGGCGACGCCGAACTGGCCGCTGAGGCGTGATGTGAGGTTGCCGGACAGCCCAAGTTCAATACCCTCGACCCGGTTCTTGCCGGTATTGAGGTGGCCGCCGCTGGCGTAGGAGTCGCCGTTGTCCTCGATCACATCATCCTTGGTGGTCTGGAATATAGCGGCGGTGAGCAGCAGCTGTTCGTCCATCAGATTCCATTTTGTACCCAGCTCCAGGTTAACGGACTGCTCGGGTTCGGCGGCACTGAAGTTGCCGTCGGCATCGGTACAGAGGCCACCGTAGCCGCAGCTGGTGCCGGCGTCGGATTCGCCGCCGTTGATGTTGGACGAGGTGCTCCAGCTGGCGTAGACATTGCCGTGCTCCCAGGGCGAGTAGACCGCACCCAGGTGGCCGTTCACAAAGCCATCGCTGTACTGGTAGGTGGTTTCGGGGGTGACCGAGCCATCGCGGTTGGTTTTTTCCGCCGCCCAAAGCTCATAGTCGAAACGGTCGTAGCGCAGGCCGCCGAACAGCTCCCAGTCGTCGTTCAGGGTGACGGTATCCATCACGTAGGCCGAGAGGGTGGTCAGATTCAGGTCAGTAGCGGCGCTGTTGCGGCTGGTGGAGCCCACCCAGCTGCTGTTGTCCGGGTTGTAGGGATCAATCGAGACGCTGTCGGTGGTGACGCTGTAGCTGCCGCCCTTGGTATCTTCGCTGGCATATTCGATGCCGGTGATCAGGGTGTGGCGCATGCCGCCCAGGCGGGTATCCAGGATCAGGTTGGTCTGGTTGCCGAGGTAGTCATTTTCCTGCCAGCCGGTGAAGTTGCGCAGGCTGCCGCTGCGCGTGCTGTAGGTGGAAATAATGTAGTCGTTGCTGGTGGAGCCCAGGCGCGTCTTGTTTTCCAGGCGCAGTTCATTGCTGAGCTGGTAGTCGAGTTTCAGCGTCGCGATATCGGCGGCGGTGTCCTGGAAGTCGAGCCCGTCCTGGCCGACGTACTGCACGCGCTTGTCGGGTTTGCCGTCGGTGAGGAAGGTGCCGCCGTCGGTCTTGTCGTTGCCACGGAAGTAGTAGTAATCAGCGGAGATTTCCAGATCATCGGTGGCCTGGAATACGCCGGAGATGAGCGCGCCCTGGCGCTGTTCGCTGGCCGGCGCCCGGTCGGGGATGTCGGCATCGGTGTAGAGGGCGTTGAAGCGCAGCGCCAGGTCATCGCTGACCACCTTGTTGGTATCCAGACTGTAACGCTGGTAGCTGTCGGTCCCCAGACCTGCCTGTACGCTGCTGAAATCATCGTCCAGCGAGGCTTTCTTGGTGACGCTGTTGACCGCGCCGCCGGTGGAGCCGCGGCCGGCGAAGGTGGAGCTCGGGCCCTTGGCGATTTCGATCTGTTCCAGCGCGAAGGTTTCGCGGGTGATCAGGCCCGGATCACGCAGACCGTCGGTGTAGATGTCGTTACGGGCTTCATAGCCGCGGATAATATAGCGGTCACCGAAGGAGTTGCCGCCCTCACCAGTGCCCAGGGTAATGCCAGGCTGGGCGCTGAGGATATCCTTGAGTTCGGTCTTGCCGGACTCCTCGATCACGGCCTTGGTAATGACCGTCATGGTCTGAGGCGTGTCGGCGATGTCGCGCACATGGCGGCTGTCGGCGCTGCGTTTGGCCTTGTAGGGCGCGTTGGGCTCGGCATAGGGGTTGGCATCGGCGGCGATGCGGCCGTCTTCAATAACCAGCGTATCCAGCGAGACTTCCTCGGCATGAGCCGAACCTATCATGGCGGTTGAGATTACCAGGGTCAGACTGCCGGCCAGGGTAGCGCTGCGGCTGAAATCCCGTTCCCGGCGCAGGCTGAGTGCTCCCCTGATGGCGGAATTCGAGTTGCCGAGCCCGGGTTTGCTGTTGTCGGACATTGCTTCTGACACTGTTGCTTTCCTTGAAAATAGGCACAGAAATACCCGGCCACCGCGATCTGGGCAGCCATGCCTGGGGTTTGTTTATGGCTGAAGTTTCAGCCCGCTTTACAGGGAATTGCTTGAAATGGAGCTGGCTTTCAGGGGATCTTTTCAGTTAATTGAAAAGGCCACCGGGATATTAATTGTGAGCGTGTCCATCGTCATGTCCGCCGGGAATGCCGGTAGCGGCGTTGCGCTTTTAAGCATGTCGATCACGGCGCGGTCCAGGCTTTTAAAACCGGAACTTTCGCTCAGACGGTATTCAATAACGCTGCCGTGGCGATCGAGTATGAAAAACAGCCGGGCGGTTCCTTCCTCACCTTTTTTACGGGCCCGAATCGGGTAGCGCTTGTGCTGCGCCAGGCGCGCGGCGATCAATGCATAGTAGGACTGCTCGGCCCCCGGATTTCCGCCGGAACTCAGTGCATTCTGGCTGCCGGTGGTCATGCGGCGGCTGTCACTGCTGTCCTTGCCCGGGGTACTGCTGGGGGCGGCTGATGCCGCCTGTACGGCTTTGACCTTGGGCGTTGGCGGCGACTGGGGCGCTACGGGTTTTGGCTTTTGTTTTGGCGCCGGTTTAGGTTCGGGTTTGGGCTCTGGCGCCTTGACCGCAAGCGCTGGTGTTTGTCTGGCGTTAACAGGCTCAGGCAAAGGCACGAGCTCTGCTTCAGGCGCGGGGGGCACGTCGGGCACCGGTGTCGGAAGCGCCTGTGGCGCAAGGGGCTCGGGTGTTTGTTCGGGCTGAGCCGCCTGCTTGTTCTGTGTCTCCGAACCCAGGTCGCCGAGCATGCCCAGATCTATCTCGATACCCTGTTCTCCCGGCGCGCGGGCACCTTCGGCCGGTTCGCGGGCCAGTACCAGGCCCAGGGTAAGCAGATGCACGCCCAGGGCCAGGCCCAGCGCAAGGATCCAGTGCTGTGGACGGATCATGCCGGGCGCTCCGCAACACGGGTCGCGAGGGATATTTTCAGCATGCCGGCGGCCTTTATCTGCTCCAGGGTCTGCAGCAAGGTATCCACCGGTGTGGCGGCATCCACCTTGAGTAATATCGACAGCGCCTGCGGATCCTGGCTGTTATCAAGCGCAGTGGTGACGGCATGGGTTAATTGCTCGGATTCCAGTTCCATATCATCCATGTAAATCACGCCTGTCGCTGAAAGCAGGATATTAATCGGCTCTTCGCTGGGAGCGGTTGTTTCACTTGTCGATGCCGGCGGGTTAATGGCAATGGCATCGGAACGGCTTATTTTCCCCGCCACCATAAAAAAGATCAGCATTAGAAACACGACGTTAATCAGCGGAATCAGGTTGTCATCCCGGTTCGTCGCGCGGGGGCTTGTCTGGGGAGTGAATTTCATGGTGTCTGCGCCAGTGACAGCTGTCGTGCGCCAGCGGCTTTCAGGGCATCCAGCAGCTCGATCAAGGTCTGGGTCGCAATGCCGCTGTCGGCACTGATCACAAAGAGGTCATCGCTCTGCTGACTGATCTGTCGGTCCAGTGCGCCCCTGTCCTGCAGGTTCAGCTCCAGGTTATCGAGTCGAAAGCGTCCATCCTCGGACAACAGCTGGACCTGATGCTGTACAGGCGGTGTTGCTGCGCCTGTACCGGGCACGGCCAGATCAAGCTGACGCCACTGAGTAAAGGTGGATGACAGCATGAAAAACAGCAGCAGAATAAAGACGACATCAATCAGCGGCGTCAGGCTGATGGCGCGCCGGCGCGCAGGCAATGTCAGATCAAGCCGCACGGCGCAACGCCTCGCTGGCGGCCTGGTGCTGCAGTGCCGGGGCGCTGGTAAAGACCCGGGTGACCGAATCGCTCATCAGGGCGGCGACGCGCTCGGTTTTGCGTTCCAGCCAGCTGTGGGCCAGGGTCACCGGAATGGCCACGGCTATACCTACGGCGGTGGTGAGCAGCGCCTGCCAGATACCGCCGGACAGCACGGACGGATCGACCTGGTTGCCGGCGATTTCCATCTGCTGGAAGGCGCCGATCATGCCCAGTACGGTGCCCAGCAGACCCAGCAGCGGGCTGAGCATGGCGATAACCTCGAGCGGGCGCAAAAAGGCACGCAGCTGATTGAGGCGCAGGGTGGCGACCCGCTCCAGTTCGTCCCGCAGCAGCGGCGTGTCGCCACCATTTTGCAGTCCGACCATGGCCAGCGCCACCAGTTCGTATATGGGGCCCTGGCCCTTGAGTCCCTCCAGGGCTTCGTCGGTGCGGTCGGCGCGCCAGAGTCCAAGGCTGTACTCCAGTCGTGGGCTGGACTCGGGCCGCAGCAGGGTAAACTGCCAGATCTTGAGCAACACAATGCTAAGGGCAATAACGGAGAAGCCCAGCAGGATCCAGACGACAGGCCCGCCGACGTTGAGGAACTGCTGCAACTGGTCGAGAAAGCCTGGGGGCAGGGCGGTCGGATCTGCCAGGGGGAACTCTGTGCTCAGCAGGTCTGTGGCGTCAGTTACGCTCGGCAAGGTGGCGCCGGTATCGGTGGTCAGTCCTGTGGGAAGAGTCGCGTTCAGCGCAGAGGGGGCTGCGGCCAGGTCACCGGTTAGGGTAGCGTCCTGCTGTATTGGCGTTGTTGCTGTCTCCATTGAGGGTTCCACCTTGAGCTCCGACGATCAATCATTGAAATAGTGTTGCCAATGATAATCGTTATTATTTAGATTTCAACAATGAATTGGACTATTCTCGACTTTTAATTGAGAAAGGGGGGGGGAACTTTTACCGGTATCAGGTCTTGGGAATGGGGCCTGGCGGGGAACAGGGCTTAAGTGCGAGCTATCTAATAAAGGTACAGAGCCGCGCGGGCGATGCATCGGTTGACGCCGCAGGACGAATGCAATAGCATTCCCCGCGCTGCAAACAAGTCGCTCTGGCGCCCTGCGCAGCGCAGACGTTATGTCTCTCTCCGTAGTTCAACTGGATAGAACGAGGCCCTCCTAAGGCTTAGATCGGGGTTCGAGTCCCTGCGGGGAGACCATTTAACGCCAGACGCCTGACGGGCGTTGCCCTCGGCGGCGGTGGTCTCGAGTGTTTTAACTGTGTTGCGTCCCTGCAATGCCGTTGTTAGTGCGATACTGGCTTGTTTCCTGCTTTGCGTGTTCTTTCTCGACTCTATATACGGTTGTTTTCCAGCCATCAGGCACTCCCTGTCCAGACCTGGGATGGGATCGCTGTATTTCCGATTATGTTTCCGTATTTGCCTGATTGGTCGTGCTGGCGGGGTATCCCATCAGTTTTGGGCTGTTTGTTGACATTGATTCTGCCGTCGGATGCTGGGTGCGTGCTATCTTTCTTTGTACATTCAATGCCCTGCAAGAAGATGTCGCATGAGTGCCAATAAAAATATTCTGGTTGCTGCTGAAGACGTGGATGATACGAATATCGTCCGTGAGTTGCTGTGCAAGGAATTTGATCAGGTATTTATCTCCACCGACCCGGACAAGGCGGTGCAGGATTTTGAACAGCACAGCCCCGCCGTTCTGGTGCTGGCGTTCCCGACACTGGCTCGTGCCCAAAGCTACTACCTGGGGCTCTATCGCCTCAGCGCCCGCGCCCACGCACACCCTCACAGAACCCTGATTCTGTGCAACAAGGCCGAGTTGCAGGAAGTGTACAGCCTGTGCAAGAAGGATCACTTTTCAAGCTATGTGCTGTTCTGGCCGCTGGGGTATGACGCCACGCGCCTGGGGATGGAAGTGCATCACGCGCTGCGACAGGTAGCGCTAAACGAAGCCGAGACGCCCACCACCAGTGAATTTGCCGCCCAGGCGCGGCGTATCGCCGGGCTCGAAGCGCTGCTGGAGATGAGTCTTACCCAGGGGAGCGAGCATATCGCAGCGGGTCAGCAGGTGGTGGAGCAGTCCGGCGATGATATCCGCGTTGCGCTGGATGGCTTTGCGTCCCGCTTCTCGACCCAGGGACAGCAGCAGCTGCGTGAGGCTGAAGGGGTGGATATCTCGGTGCTGGAGCTGCTGCAGAGCGAGTTTGCGCGCCTGCAAACCGAGCAGATTGATGTGCATCTGCGTACCGCATCCAGCGCGCTGCAGCCGGTCAGCGACTGGGCAAAACAGTTTCGTCAGAATATGGCACCTGAGATGGAGTCCGTGCGTGGGCTGCAACAGCTCACCGAGACGCGCAAACCGCTGGTGCTGGTGGTGGATGATGATGCCTTTCAGCACAAGCTGGTGGCACGCCTGCTCAAGGATGCAGGTGTTGAACTGATGTTTGCACTGTCCAGTCAGGAGGCCATGGCGGCCATACACAGGCGTCGACCTGAACTGATCTTTATGGATATCAGCCTGCCGGACCTCAGTGGCATTGAAACCACGCGGCGCATCAAGGCCATTGAATCATTTGCCAGCATCCCTGTGGTCATGATCACCGGGCACAGCAAGAAAGATGTGGTGGTTGAAAGCCTTAAGGCCGGTGCCTGTGACTTTGTGGTCAAGCCCTTCGACAAGGCCGTTTTGCTGAAAAAGTTCAGTACCCTGCTGCATATGGAATGACCCTGAAACCGCTGTTGGCGCGCACCCGCGTGTTATGACGAGGCAAGGACGATGACCCCGACTTCTCCGGACACTGCCCAGACGGATACTGCCCAATCGGCGGCGGCCAGGCCGCTGTCTGCCTGCTCTATTGCCAGCTGGCCGCGTCCCGCTCGAATACTCGCCATTGCGCTGATTTATGTGACCCTGGCGCAGCTGGCACTGCGCGTGCTGTCACCGGACTCAATACTGGCCTTTATCTGGCCTATGGCGGGGTTGTCGATAGCTGCGCTGCTGATGTATGGCCGTAGCTGCTGGCCCGGCATTGCGCTGGGAGCCCTTGGCTCCGGGGTGATCAGTCTGAGCCAGCTGGGCGACCCTGGCAACCTGCCGTCCTTGCTGGTCGCTACAGCGGCGGCGCTGGGCGCGACGCTGCAGGCCATGATCGGTGCGAGGGTGTTGCAGCCCTTGTACCGGGGGCTTATCCGACACTATGACCAGACTCCGCTGCTGATCCCGTCGATACTGCTGGTGCCTGTGGTCTGTCTGGTGGCCGCCAGTATCGCAACGGCGGCACGCTTTGGCTTTGGCACGGCGGATTTCGCAGCGCTGAGCGGAATCTGGTTCAGCTGGTGGGCCGGAGACAGTCTTGGCGTTCTGCTGATTATGCCGCTGATCATGGCCTGGGTGCTGTACCGGCGCCATCAGCAGGTGCGAGCGGGCCTGGTGCTGATGCTGCCGCTGCTTACGGTGGCTCTGGTGCTGAGCGGTTATTACTGGCTGGCGCGCAGCGAACAGCTTGAAAAACAGGCGGATCTGGCGGTTCAAGGGCAGGACTTGAGTACCCAGTTAAGCGGCCTCTATGTCAGCCAGGAAAATGCCGTCATGATGGCGGCGGCCTATGTTGCCTCCAGCCGGGACCTAAGCGCCGCTACCTTCAGCGAGTTCACCCAGCGGGCATTGAGTGCCGAGGGCGTGCTCTGGCTCGGCTGGGCCGAGCCCGATACCCCGGGAGGCGGTTTTCGATTGCAGTTTGCCGCAGGCCCCGATGCACAAAAGGTGCAGCCCGGGCTGGATTTTAGTGTTGATGCGCGCGTAAACGCAGCCCTTGTGAGGGCGGCGCAGAGCGGCCAGCCAGCTCAGGTGTTGCACTCTGAGCTGGAGTCTGGCGGTACCCGTTTACTCTTTGTGCCCGTCTACCACAGGGACCTGGATATTGGCAGTGCCAGCCTCGAAGAGCGCCGAGCCGGCGTGCGGGGCTTTGCCCTGGGTGCGCTGTCGCTGGAGCCTGCGGCTGCACTGGCCGGCGATACGATAGGCGTACGCTTTGGCATGGCCCTGGCCGCAGCGCCTGTTTCCCAGGTGCTGTTTGAGCGCCAGGTGCCGCAGGACACAGTGCCTGGCTGGACCGACCAGCTGCACGCCGGTCAGGGCGAGGACATGCTGCTGGAGCTTTGGTCACTGGCGCCCTGGCGGCCGGGGCAGAGTGCCAGTGTCAAAATCTACCTGATCGCGGCAGTACTGGCGGCGCTGTTCGCGACCCTGCTCACCTTTCTTTCCGCCGGGCAGCAGGCGCGGGTGCGTCACGAAGTAACGCATCGCACCGCCGAGCTGACCCAGGCCAAGGCGCGGCTGCAGCGGGTCATTGATGGCAGCAGGCTCGGCTTCTGGGACTGGGATCTGGTCAGGGACGAAATTCAGTACAGCGGCTGCTGGGCCAGTATGCTGGGGTACCGGCTCGATGAGCTGGAACACAGCTACGAGACCTGGGCTGAGCTGGTACATCCGGACGATAAGCCGGTACTGGAGCAGGCCATGGATGATCTGCTGCATGGGCGCTGCGAGGATTATGAGCACGATCACCGGCTGCGTACCGCCACGGGAGACTGGCGCTGGATCCGCACCAGTGCCGGCGCCCTGAGTCGGGGCGAGAGCGGCAAGCCGCTGTACATTTCCGGCACCCATACCGACATCCACGACAAGAAACAGCTCGAGCTGGCACTCAAGGCCAGCGAGCAGCAGCTGCATGAGGCCAACGCCACCCTGGAGCGGCGTGTCGCGGCACGCACGGCCCAGCTGCGGGTCAGCGAGGGCTTTATGCGTGCGCTGATCAATGCGCTCAATGTGCATATAGTGGTGCTGGATGCCGATGGCGGCCTGATTACCTGCAACGAGTCCTGGCGCAGCTTTGTTGAAAGCAACTGGCGCCAGAGCAGGCCTATCCGCCGCGGAGTGAATTACTTCAGTGTCTGTGGCCCGGCAGAGCAGGAGGGCACAGGGGCGGCGGCACTGATCCAGGCGGTCATGCAGGGCACGCGGCAGCAGGGTGCCTTTGAGTATGCCTGTCACAGTGCCGATCAGCAGCACTGGTTTCTGTGCAAGGTCAGCCGTTTCCGGGTGGGAGGCGGCGCCCTGCGGGTGGTGCTGTCCCATGAAAACATCACCCTGCGCAAGCAGGCCGAGGTTGCGCTCAAGCAGCTGAATGATCAGCTGGAGCAGCGTGTGCTGGCGCGTACCGAGCAGTTGCAGCAGGCGCAGCAGGGGGCCGAACAGGCCAGCCAGGCAAAATCCCAGTTTCTGGCCACCATGAGCCATGAGATACGTACCCCGCTGAACGGCGTGATCGGCATGGTGGATGTGCTGGAGCAGACCCGGCTGGAACCCAAGCAGAAAGGCATGGTGGATCTGATTCGCGTTTCCGGCCTGTCGCTGCTGAGCATCATTGACGACATTCTGGATTTTTCCAAGATCGAAGCCGGCCATCTGGAACTGGATCCGGCGCCTTTCTCCATTACCGCGCTGGTGGAGCAGTGCTGTGCCATGGTGGATAACCAGGCCAGCAACCGGGGGGTGGAGCTGCGCATGTTTACCGATCCGCAGCTTGCACCCTTGCTGTTGGGGGATGAGCTGCGCATACGCCAGGTGCTGCTGAATCTGGCCAGCAACGCCATCAAGTTTTCCAGCGAAGGCGACGGCGGCCAGGTGTCTGTACGCGTCTCGCTGGAGCAGGAATCGGCGCAGCAGGTGCGGGTTTTGTTGCAGGTGGCCGACAATGGCATTGGCATGAGCGAAAAAGCCCAGGCCAGCCTCTTTACCGCGTTCAAGCAGGCGGATGCCTCCACCACGCGCCGTTTCGGGGGTACCGGGCTTGGACTGGCGATTTCGCTGCATCTGGTGAACATGATGCAGGGTGATATCAAGGTCAGGAGTGCACCCGGTGAAGGCTCAGTATTCAGTGTGTCGCTGCCGCTGGAGCGCCTGCCGGAGGTGCAGGACATGGCTGTCACCGAGTCAAAGGTGGCGGGGCTGAACTGCCTGCTGGTGGGGTCGGCGCAGAGTCTGGCGGACGACCTGCAGCTGTATCTGCAGCACGCAGGCTGTATTACCGACAGGGTGAGCAGCCTGGAAGAGGCGCAGCGCTGGCAGCTGCAGCAGGGCGACGGACTCTATATCTGGGTGGTGGATATCGAACGCCAGGCGCGGGATATCCCCGGCTTTGAACTGGCGGCCGACCTTGCCCCCGGCCAGGACCTGGTGTTCGTGCAGATCGAACGTGGCAAACGGCGCTATCCACGCCAGGCGCGGCCCAACCGGGTTGAGGTGGACGGTAATGTGCTGTCACGGGAGATGCTGCTGGCCGCCGTAACCTATGCCAGCCGGCGTGAGATACTCGAACCGGTCAAATGGGGCCAGGCCGAGGCTGTGGAAGCCGATGTGCTGCCGACCCGTGAGGAAGCGCTGCAGCAGGGGCGCCTGATTCTGGTGGCAGAAGACAACAAGGTGAACCAGAAGGTACTTATGCATCAGCTGGGTCTGCTGGGCTATACCGCCGATATTGCCGGCAATGGCATCGAGGCGCTGGAGCTGTGGCGCCAGGGTGACTACGCCGTGTTGCTGACCGACCTGCATATGCCGGAGATGGACGGCTATCAGCTGACCAAGGCGCTGCGGGCCGAGCAGACGCAGAAGGCGCGCCTGCCCATCATTGCCCTGACCGCCAACGCGCTCAAGGGCGAGGCGCAGCGCTGCAAGGATATCGGCATGGATGATTTCCTCAGCAAGCCGGCCCGGCTGGAACTGCTGCGCGCCATGCTGGACAAGTGGATGCCGAGCGCCGCTGCGGCTGCTGCGCATGCGAATGACGCCGCCGATGAGCCTGATGCCGCGCAGCCGGTCACAACATCAGAGCTGGCAGAAAGGGCCTTGCTGCAGGCAGGGGCAGCTGAGGCTATGGCAATTACTGGGGCCGAAGTTGAAGCGGCCGTTGCAGACGAGCCTGCAATGGAAAGCATGGCGGAGAGCGAAACCGCGAGCGCGGTGCTGGATACCGCCGAGCTGGCGGCGCTGGTGGGGGATGATCCCGAAGCCATTCTGGAACTGTTGCAGGATTTTCGTCACTACGGTCTGCAGACCTCCGTCGAGCTGCTGCAGGCCTATGCGGATGGTGAGGCTGAGGGTGTCAGTGCCATGGCCCACAAGCTGAAGTCATCCGCCCGCTCGGTCGGTGCTATACGCCTGAGTGAGTACTGTGAGCAGCTGGAAGACGCCGCCCGCGACCAGGACATGGCCAGGGTTGATGGTCTTATTCCGTTGTTCAGGGGGCAGATGAACGAGGTGGATCAGCGCATCGCAGCGCTCTGATCCGCCGGCACAGCTGCTTTCGCCTAGCTGTGCGGGCAGCCAGTTCGGAGCTATTTGGGGCTGGTCTTTAGCGCAGGGGCTGGGGGCAGCAGACTTGAATCGCAGGAATCGCCTCAGGCTTTGCCGAGACGATTCTGGGCTGAAAGCTGGCCCTTGCCGCCGCTGGCATCGTACAGGGTGTGGCGCTGATTCTGTCCGCGCAGCAGTGCCAGCAACTGGTCGTTGTTGCGGCTGCTGCGGCGCAGTACCTGTTCGTTGCGCAGGTTCAGGCGCTGGATCTGCTCAAGCGCCTGCTGCAGTCTTTGCCACAGGGTTTCACTGGCGGGGCGCACGTCTTCCGGCAGGGCTGCAAACCACTGTGCCATGCCGTCCGGCGTTGCGCTGTATCCGCACTGTGTCATGAGCTGTTCGCGCTGCGCACTTGATTCTGCGAGCTGTTCGAGCAGCAGCTGCTTGCTGGCGGTGGACTGTTGCAGATCTTCGAGGTTGTGCTGCGAGAGGGCGGCGAACTCGATCTCAAGCTGGGCCTGCAGATCGGTCAAAACGACAACACCCTGATGAGTCAGGGTGTCAAAGGCGTTCTGATGCGGTATCGAAAGGGGTGTCAATCCAGTGTGCTCTCAAAGTCGACCATGCGCTGGGCAAGGCGCTCGTAGTTGATTTCGTAGCTACCCGATTCGATGGCGCTGCGCAGTGCCTGCACCCGGCTTTCATTCACCTCGGGCGTATCCGCCAGCGCCTTGTCGGCACCCTGCAGCGCCTGGGCGGCTTCGCTCAGCCGGACCTCGGCAGCGCTGCCGGCCCTGGGGGCGGACGGCGTCTGCGGCTGGGCCTGATCGCCAACGCGGTTGTTGTCTGTCTGGGCACGGGTTCCGCTGGCCTGGCTTTTCGGCGGCAGCCCCGTGAAATCAATAACCATCCTGCTGATCCTCAATTTCGCTTCTGATGAGGTTTATCGGATGTATCGGGCAAAACTTTAGTACTTTTTCCAAAGGCTTTTATCACTGTCATCACAGTGGCGTTACCTCGCTGCAGTATATCCCAGACAGGCGCCGCGGTCATGGGCTGGCATTAGGTTCAAGGAGCCGTGATTGGTGATTGGTGATTGGTAAATCGTGAATAGTGATTCGTAATTCGTGCCGGCGGCCACCATCTTTTTCAGCTTTCAGCTTTCAGCTTTCAGCTTTCAGCTTTCAGCTGCTTTAGCGCGCCAGCGGCCGTACCAGGCCGCGGGCCACCACCCGGGCCTTGATCTCCTGCCCGGAGCGGTCGTTGCGCACCCGAATCTGGGCGCCGTCCTCGCCGTCTTCCAGGGCGGTGCCCTGGGCGCGCAGGTGCATGGCGCCGGTACGGACTTCGATAATGACACTGTCGCCGCGCTCAATCAGGGTGCTGTTGGTCAGCATGCCAGCATTGAGGATACTGGCATTGGGCAGGTGGCGGCTGGCACTGCGGCCTATGACATCCTCTGGCGCCAGGTAGTAACCGCGGGTTTCGTCGCTGATATCCAGCAGGCGGCTTTCGATATCGTTATTGCCAAGCACTTCGCCACGGCCCACCGGGCGGCGGGTGATGATGACCTGGTGCAGTATGCCGACCTTGGCCGTCACAAAAAGCGCCCAGTGCTGCGGCCCGTCGCAGGCAACCCTGGTGGTAATGCGGCTGCCGCTGCCCCTGGGGACTTCAACTGTCAGGGGGGAGGCGCAGTCGGGCAGTCGCAGGCGGGTGCTGACCGGGTTGATGTGCACGTCTATCTGGGCGTCGGGATTCTGCTGTCGGTACAGTTCGGTCAGGTAGTCGCGGGCGCTGTTCTCGACGGCGGCGGCGGAAGTATCGGCCTGGGTCATCGTAGAGAGGAGCAGGCTGGCGCACAGGGCGAGGGCAGAAAGAGAAAGACGCGTCACAGGGATTTCCTGAGTGAATGGGCAAAGCGGGCGTTGCAGGTAGATGCTGCAGCGCCCGTCGATGATGTCAGGTCTGTCCTGGGCTGTAAACCGCAGCGGCAGACGCGGATTGCCGCTTTGCCGCCGGCCGGTATTGAGCGGTAAAAGGTTGCCGCCCAGGCTGCCACAAAAATACGCAAAGCCCGCGGTTACTGGGGTTTTCGGCTTTGGCATGTTGATTGCTTTAATGATTGGCAGTCATGAAAAGAGGCAATCGGATGACCATCAGCTTCGATAGCGCACTGGGGATTCACGAGTCGGCAACACTGTTGCGGGCCCGCCGGGCGGAGGTTTTGTCCAACAATATCGCCAATGCCGATACCCCTGGCTTCAAGGCGCGTGACCTGGATTTCGCCAGCATGCTCAAGGGTGCGCAGGCGCCGGCCAGCGGTCTTGCGATGCAGACAACCCAGGCCGGGCACCAGCAGCTGACGTCTGATCCGTCATCCCTGGCGGCAGACATGATGTTCCGCACCCCGACCCAGCCCAGCATTGATGGCAATACGGTTGAGGTGCAGGAAGAAATGGCGCGCTATACCGAAAACGCCCTCGATTATCAGGCTTCCTTCGACTTTTTGAACCGCAAGTTCAAGGGTTTGAGCAAGGCCATCACCGGGAACTAAGCGATGTCACTATCCAACGTATTCAGTATCGCGGGCTCCGCAATGAACGCCCAGAGCGTACGCCTGAACACCACCGCCAGTAACCTGGCGAATGCCGAGAGCATTAGCTCCAGCACCGGTGAAACCTACCGCGCGCGCAAGCCGGTGTTCGAGGTGCGCGCGCCAGAGGCCATGCAGTCCTTTGCCGCTCCTGGGCTTGAGGCGGGGGTTGGCGTGCATGTGGCTGAGGTGGTGGAAAGCGACGCGCCACTGCGCCAGGAGTACAGCCCGAATCATCCGATGGCCGATGACAATGGCTTCATTTTCTACCCCAATGTAAATGTGGTGGAGGAGATGGCCGACATGATTTCGGCGTCGCGCTCCTTTCAGATCAACGCGGACATCATGAATACAGCCAAGCAGATGCTGCAGCGCACCCTGCAGCTGGGGCAGTAGGCCTGGGAGGTAACCGGTCATGAGCACCATTGACAGCAACAACAATATTTTCAATCAGATTAACCAGACCAACCAGAGTAACAGCAAGGCGACCAGCGCCGACGAGTCGGACAGTGAAATGTTCATGAAGCTGATGATCGCCCAGCTGCAAAATCAGGATCCGACCAGCCCTGCGGATACGTCCGACTTCATGCAGCAGATCGCCAGCATGAGTACGGTCGAGAGCATCGCCAATCTGAGTACTTCGGTGGATCAGCTCGGCCAGTCGCTGATGAGCAGCCAGGCGGCGCTGCAGGCGTCCTCAATGGTGGGGCAGCAGGCCTACGTCAAAACGGATCTGGCGGTGTTGCCTGAGGGTGGCAAGGTTGAGGGGCTGCTGTCTCTGGACAGCAGCGCATCGAATGTCTGGGTGTCGATTTACGACCGCAACGGCGTGCTGGTGGATACCCAGCAGATGGGTGCCCAGAGCGCGGGTGATCACAGCTTTGTCTGGAGTGGCACCCAGAATACGCCGCCCGGTCAGTATCGCGTTGTGGCCCAGGCCCAGGTGAATGGCGAGGTCAAAACCCAGGATCTGTACATGGGGCACCGCATCAATAGCGTGACGCTGGGCCAGAACGGCATCGGCATGAAAGTAAATACGGATGTCGGCTCCGCCGGAATCAACGATATCAAGCAACTCGGATAGGCGTCGCCTAGGCTGAGCTGAATCTGACTCAGCGCAGCCGGCAGGCACCCCACAGGAGAGCAGCATGGCAGGTTTCAATACGGCAATTACCGGGCTCAAGTCGGCGTCCACCGATCTGGATGTCACCGGCAACAACATAGCGAACTCCAGCACAGTGGGCTTCAAGTCCTCGCGCACCGAGTTCGCCGATATCTATGCCACTGCCGTGGTGGGGGCGGGATCCAGCAATACGGCCGGCTCCGGCGTGACGGTGTCCGATATCGCCCAGGATTTCAGCGCCGGTACCATCGAATTCACCAACAATAACCTTGATCTGGCGATTAACGGTTCGGGCTTCTTCCAGCTCGACAACGGCCAGGGCAGTGTGACCTACACCCGTGCCGGTGCCTTTGAGCTCGACAAGAGCGGCAACATCGTTTCCAAGGACGGCAAGAACCTGCAGGGCTACGGCATCGATGATCAGGGCAACCTGCTGCCGGTGGGCAATCTGGCCGTGACCCAGAAGGAGAGTCCGCCCAAGGCGACCACCAATATAGATCTGTCGGTCAATATTGATTCGCGCGCTGATGCCACCAAGCTGCTGACCCCCTACAGCAAGGACGAACCTTCGTCCTTCACCTACAGCACCACGGTGCGTACCTTCGACAGCCTGGGTAACGAACATACCGTCAAGCTGAACATGGTGGAACAGCCCCCGGTGCGCGAAGTGCAGACGCTGGAGTTCGATGCCCTGCCAAACTCTGTCACCATCTCGGGCTACACCTTTGATCCCAGCGACGGTATTTCCGCCGCCGAGTCGGCGGCGCTGATCAATGCCGATCCGCGTATCGCCGATATCAGTATCAGCGGGTCCAATCTGGTGGTACGCATGAACGCCTCGGCCACTGATATCGATGAGCTGCAGGTGGTGAATAACGATGCTGGCGTGAGCTTCTCGGGCATCAGCTCGGCGCAGCTGGCGGCCAACGAAGCCCATACCTATGGCGTGGCGGCAGGCCCGCTGGCAGCGGATACGGTGGTCGAGATTGGAGGTGTTGAGATCGCCCTGGATTCGGGCATGACTCAGGATCAGATGGGCGCCGCCCTGGCCTCGCGTCAGGGGGCGATCAAGGATCTCAACCCTGATGTCGAGTCCGTGATCTATGACGCCAACAACGGCGAACTGATCATTACCTTCAAGGCGGCCTCCGGTGATATTGCCGACGGTATGCTGGCGGTAAGTGATCCGGGTGCCATCATAGGTGCGCCGGCGGTAACGCCGGGGGACAACTCCTTCCAGGGCGTGTACCAGATGTACGCCTACCTGAATGGCGAGGAATTGCTGGATATCGGCAAGGTGGTGGATCCCGGTGAGGCGGGTTTTGCGTCTCAGCAGTCCGAGGTTGGACCTGTGCTGATTACCTTTGATCCCAGCAGCGGCCTGCTGAACAGCATTAACGGCCAGCAGTTCCTGGCCGGCGGCAGTGTACCGGGCATCACTATTGCCGGCGCTGACCCCGCCAATGCCGAAACCGAAATCCGACTGGACATGAGTAACACCACCCAGTTTGCGTCTGCCTCGATCGTGAAGACGCAGAATCAGGATGGTTACACCAAGGGTGACCTGGTAGGGGTGAGTTTTGGCGGCAACGGTGAAATGATTGCATCCTTCAGCAACGGCCAGAATCAGCAGTTGGGTGTGGTGGCCATCGCGACCTTTGAAAACCAGGCGGGCCTTCGCTCCAGCGGCGGCACTGAATGGACAGCGACGCTGGATTCGGGGTCTGCGATCGTCAACCCACCGGGTTCGGGTCTTAGCGGCAGTCTGCGCTCGGCGGCGCTGGAGCAGTCCAACGTCGATCTGTCGGCCGAGCTGGTAAGCCTGATTGAGGCGCAGCGCAACTTCCAGGCCAATTCCAAGACCCTGGAAACCCTGAATACAGTAACGCAGACCATTCTGCAGATCTGATCGGTTTAGCTGGCGGTTAACAAGCGGCGCGGGAGCAGTCCCTGCGCCGCTTTTTGGTATCTGGCTGCAGTATCCTTTTCTTGGTAATTGGTAATTGGTAATTGGTAATTGGCTATTCGTCAGCGCGGAGCGCTCCGCTGTGGCCGCTTTGCCAATGACTATTCACGAATTACGAATCACATCACCTTTCACCTTTCTCCTTTCTCCTTTCTCCTTTCTCCTTTCTCCGCCTGCCCTGGCTGTATGGCACAGCAATTGCTTTATATCCGTAAAGGTCGCGAAAGCGGCAACGGTTTTCCCAGCAGGAGCGGTCGATGGACAAAGTGCTGTATGTGGCAATGAGCGGAGCCCGCGAAAGCATGGTGGCGCAGCAGGCCCATGCCAACAACCTGGCCAACGCAACCACCACCGGATTCAAGACCGATCTGGCCCAGGCCCGCGCCATGCAGGTGTTTGGCGAGGGGCTGCCGAGCCGGGTCTATGCCATGACCGAGCGCCCCGCTACTGATACCGGCACTGGCACTCTGATGCAGACCGGACGGGATCTGGACGTTGCCATCAACGGCGAAGGCTGGATTGCGGTGGTGGCACCGGACGGCACCGAGGCCTATACCCGTGCCGGAGAGCTGCAGATCAATGCCGCCAACCAGCTGGTGACAGGCAGCGGATTGCCGGTGCTGGGTGCCGGCGGCATTGCCGTTGTGATCCCGCCCTCGGAAAAGGTTGATATCGGCAACGACGGTACCATTAGCGCCCGCCCGCTGGGTGAAGGGGCCGCCGAGCTGCTGCTGGTGGATCGCATCAAGCTGGTGAAGCCCGACGACGACGCCCTGTTCAAGGGGCTGGACGGTCTGATGCATGTCCCCGGCAACGCCCCCTTGCCGCCGTCGCAGGATGTGAGCCTGCGCTCGGGCTATCTGGAATCGAGCAACGTCAATGCGGTGAACGAATTGACCGAGATCATTAGCCTGGCCCGCCAGTTCGAAATGCAGGTCAAACTGATGAAAACCGCCGAAGAAAATTCAAGTGCTGCGGCCCGTATCCTGCAGCTCAGCTAACGCAGTGGCTGGCAACAGTCTGATGGCTGTTACCGGTAAAATGCCAAGGAGTTAATGCTATGAATGGTGCTTTGTTTGTCGCCAAGACAGGCCTCAGCGCGCAGGATACGGCGCTCAAGGTCATCTCCAACAACCTGGCCAACGTCGCCACAGTGGGTTTCAAGAAAGACCGCGCCGTGTTCGAGGATCTGCTGTATCAGATCAAGCGCCAGCCCGGCGCCCAGTCGGCGCAGGAATCCCAGCTGCCCTCGGGTCTGCAGCTGGGCAGCGGTGTGCGCACAGTGGGCACCCAGAAGCTGTTTTCAACCGGCGACCTGCAGGTCACCGATGAGCCCTTCGATGTGGCCATCAATGGCCGTGGCTTTTTGCAGGTCGTGCAGCCCAGCGGCGAGATTGCCTATACACGCAATGGCCAGCTGCATCTCAATGGCGACAATCAGCTGGTGACCGCCGAAGGCTTCCAGATTGAACCGGCCATTACCCTGCCCGCCGAAGTGCAGACCTTCAGCGTAGGTCTGGATGGCACCGTGCAGGTGACGGTGGCGGGGGATGCGAATCCGCAGACGATCGGCCAGCTGGAGCTGGCGGACTTCGTTAACCCCCAGGGTCTGCAGGCCATCGGCCAGAACCTGTTTCTGGAAACGGCCGCCAGTGGCGCTCCCGTGGTGGCGCAGCCTGGGGATGGCGGCACTGGCCTGTTGCAGCAGGGCATGCTGGAGGGGTCCAACGTCAATGCGGTGGAAGAACTGGTGAACATGATCACCACGCAGCGGGCCTACGAGCTCAATTCCAAGGTTATCTCCACCGCCGATGAAATGCTGTCCTTCGTGACGCAGCAGCTGTAACAGGCTGAAGGGGGCAAGGTGAAAGGTGCAGTCGATAAGGTGCAGGGGATGACAGAAGCCATGATGATGACACGCAGCTTGCTGCTGGCGGCGCTGGTGCTGGTACTCAGCGGCTGTGTAACCAAGGCGCCGAAACCGGATAATCCGTACTTCGCGCCCATCCCTGCGCAGTCCTACGAGACGGTACCCCCGGCCAACGGTTCTATCTACCAGGCGGCGACCAGCATTAACCTCTACGGTGATGGCCGTGCGCTGCGGATCGGCGATGTGATTACCGTACTGCTGTCTGAAAAGACCCAGTCGACCAAGTCCGCCTCGACCGATGTCGACAAAAGCAATCAGATCAATCTGCCGCAGCCACAGCTGTTTGGCCGCGGCCTCAGCGCCTTTGGCAGTCCGTTGAGTCTGTCGGCCCAGAGTGACAGCGCCTTTGCCAGTGAAGGCAGCTCGGATATGAGCAACAGCCTGAGCGGCAGCATTACGGTCACGGTGCACGAGGTGAGGCCCAACGGCCTGCTGCTGGTAAAAGGCGAGAAGTGGCTGACGCTGAACCAGGGCGATGAATATATCCGTGTCAGCGGCATGGTGCGGGCGCGGGATGTCGCGGCCGACAATACGGTGTCATCGACCAAACTGGCCGATGCGCGCATTGCCTACAGTGGTACCGGTGCCGTGCATGACTCCAATGTCATGGGCTGGCTGGGCAAATTCTTTATCAGCCCGTTCTGGCTGTTTTAACAGCCGTCAGGGGGAGTGCAGCGAATGTTCAAGCGCATGATGAATCGGGTTATTGCAGCGGTGTTGTTGTGCCTGCTGGTGTCTGCGGCCCAGGCCGAGCGCCTCAAGGATATCGCCTCGGTACAGGGTGTGCGCAGCAACCAGCTGGTGGGCTACGGTCTGGTGGTGGGGCTCGATGGCACCGGCGACAAGACCAGTTTTACCTCCCAGACCTTTCGCAACATGCTGACGAATTTCGGCGTGATCCTGCCGGCCAACCAGAATCCGTCGTCCAAGAACATTGCCGCCGTGGCGATTCATGCCGAACTGCCGGCCTTTGCCAAGCCTGGCCAGACCATCGACATTACCGTGTCCGCCATTGGGGATGCCAAGAGCCTGCGCGGCGGCAGTCTGCTGATGTCGCCACTCAAGGGCGCCGATGGCAACGTCTACGCCATTGCCCAGGGCAACCTGGTGGTGTCGGGCTTTGGCGCCGAGGGGCGGGATGGCTCGCGTTTGTCGGTGAATGTGCCCAGCGTCGGGCGCATTCCCAATGGCGCCTCGGTTGAGCGCGCCGTGCCCAGCGCTTTTGCCCAGAGCGATACCCTGACCCTGAACCTGCACTACGGTGACTTCACCACGGCCAGGCGCGTGGCCGAACAGATCAACGGCCTGCTGGGCCCGGACATGGCGGTTGCGATGGATTCCACTTCCATACAGGTGCGCGCCCCGCGGGATCCGTCGCAGCGGGTGTCCTATCTGTCGGTGCTGGAAAACCTGGAAGTGCAGCCGGCCGAAGAAGTGGCAAGGGTCATTATCAACTCCCGCACCGGCACCATTGTCATCGGCCAGAATGTGCGCATTTCGCCGGTGGCCATCACCCACGGTGGCATGACGGTGTCCATTACCGAGGCGTTTGATGTCAATCAGCCCGAGGGCCTGAGCGGCGGAGCGACCGTGGTGACACCGCGCACCGGCATCGAGGTGGATGAGGGCTCGGGCCACATGTTCGAGTTCGCGCCGGGCACCTCGCTGCAGGATATAGTCGCGGCGGTAAACCAGGTGGGCGCGGCGCCGGGCGATCTGATGGCGATTCTTGAAGCCCTGAAGCAGGCGGGTGCCCTGCGGGCCGAGCTGGTGGTGATATGAGCCGTCATGGCCGGCACCCCGTTAAGACTTGCTTTATGGGAGCGTGGATCTGATGGAACGCAGTAACGGTCTTGGCAGCAAGGCGCAGGTCTATACCGACCTGAGTCAGCTGACGCAGCTCAAGCGCGATGCCAAAAGTGATGGCCCTGAAGCGCTGGCCCAGGTGGCCAAGCAGTTCGAGCAGATGTTCATGAGCATGATGCTCAAGAGCATGCGCGAAGCCAACGCCTCCCTGGCGGAAGACAGCCCGTTTAACAGCGGCGATGTGAAGTTCTATCAGGACATGCTCGATCAGCAGATGACGCTGGAACTCTCCACCGGCAAGGGCATGGGGCTGGCCGAGGTGCTGGTCAAGCAGTTGGGTCAGCAGCTCAATATGCCGGCCGAGCAGGATGAAACTGAACTGCGGCCGCTGGATGAATCCGAACGCATGCTCAAGCGGGCGTTCGGTGGCGGGGCTCAGTTGGCGGCGCTGGCGCAATTGCAGCCTTCGCAGCCGTCTGACGCGGCGGAGTTGCCACCCCATGTCACCTCACCTTATGCGCCTGGGCCCCAGGTCGGTTCGGCGCCGGCAGCAGATGCAGCAGCCGAGGCGACCAGGAGCGGCGCCGCTGCAGGCCCCGAGACCTTTGAAACCCCCGCCGAGTTTGTTGCGACCCTGCTGCCGCTGGCGCAGCGGCTGGCGCCGGAGATTGGCGTCGATCCCAAGGTGCTGGTGGCCCAGGCGGCGCTGGAAACCGGTTGGGGCCGGCATATCAGCCGGGACAGCAGTGGCCGAAATAGCCGCAACCTGTTCAATATCAAGGCAGACAGCGCCTGGCAGGGCGAGCGCGTAGGGATCAGCACGCTGGAATACCGCGGTGGTGTGGCGGTGCGCGAGTCGGCGGCATTCCGTGCCTACGGCTCCTTCGAACAGAGCTTTGAAGACTATGTCAGCTTTCTGCAGCAGAACCCGCGCTACCGCCAGGCGCTGGAGAAAGCCGCCGATCCAGAGGCGTATCTGCAGGAGCTGCAGGCGGCGGGCTATGCCACGGATCCGGCCTACGCCAAAAAAATCGGGCGTATCTTCGACAGTGAACTGCTGTTGCAGGCGCGAGCAGATTCGGCTCAAGAATAACCGCGGTCGGCCGCTAAGAATCTAGTGGCGCGTTCTGTCTGGCGCCGCAAGGGAGAGAGTCAATGTCCAGTTTCAATCTGTTGAACATCGGTACCCAGGCGCTGCAGTCCAACACCAGCGCGCTATCGGTGATCGGGCAGAATATTGCCAACGTCAATACGCCGGGCTACTCGATGCAACGGGCGGATCTGGTTGCGCGGGATAACCTGAGTGGCGTCCAGGTGCGTGATGTACAGCGCATGGCCAATGATTTTCTGACCGGCCAGATCATGTCTGATACCTCGGCCTATAACAGTGCCCTGGCATTCGAGCAGCTGGCGAATCAGCTCGACAATATGCTGGCCTCGGATGTATCCAGCATTTCCAAGTCCATGGATGATTACTTCGCGGCCTTGCAGGGCGCTGTGGATGATCCGAGCAACCTGGCCAACCGTGAGCTCTTTCTGGCCCAGGCCGATGCGCTGGTGCGCCGCTTTCAGGATCTGGACGCCAGCCTGACGCGTCAGCAGGATACGATCAACGGCCAGGTCGAAAGCTCCGTGGCTCAGGTTAACAGTCTGGGTCAGGGGCTGGCGCAGATTAACGATCAGATACGTCTGGCCACGGCCTCTGGCGCCTCAACCAACGAACTGCTGGATGAGCGTGATCGCCTGATGGAGTCTCTGGCCGGCTATGTCGGTTTCACCACAGTGCCGCAGCCCAATGGCGAGATGAACCTGTTTATCGGTAACGGCGAGCCGCTGGTGGTAGGCGGCAGTGCCAGCCGGCTGCTGACGATACAGGACAGCCTGGACCCCAGTCAGCATAATATCGCGCTGCAGGTTGGCAGTACCCTCAGTGATATCAGTGGCCAGCTCAGTGGTGGCCAGATCGGTGGTTTGCTCGATTACCGCGCCGATGTGCTGGACAAGACAAAGGACGAAATGGGCCTTATCGCCATGGTGTTCGCCTCCAGCATGAATGCCCAGCAGCTGCAGGGGCTGGATCTGGATGGCAATGCCGGTCAGCGCCTGTTCGCCGATATTAATGCCAGTGCGGCGGCGACTGACCGGGTACTGGTGGACAGCGGCAACGCCGGCAATGCGACTTCCCGCGTGGATATTGTCGATACCGGTGCCCTCAAGGCCTCTGCCTATGAGCTGGTGTTCAATACCGACAGCAGCTTTACCGTGACGCGCCTGAGTGATGGCGTGCGCTGGAACAGCAACCAGCTCAGCAGCCAAAGCGGTGCCGCGGGTGTGGATGCGAACCAGGAGTTTTATTTCGATGCCAGCAGCGGCAGCCTGACGCTGCAGGTCGATGGCTTTCGGCTGGATCTGGATTCCAGCGCGCGCTTTGTAAAGGGCGACAAGTTCGAGATCCAGCCCACCCGCAGTGGTGCTTCCGAGTTTGCGCTGGAGCTGAGCAGCGGTCGAGGTCTGGCCCTGGCCGACAGCGCAGGTGGCGTGTCCAACAACCGCAATGCCCTGGCCATGTCCGATCTGCAGTTTGCCAAGCTGGTGGGGGGCGGTTCATACCAGGAGCAGTACGGCCGCCAGATCGAGCGTGTCGGCAGTCTTACGGCCACCGCCCAGATCACCACCCAGTCCAGCAAGGCGGTGCTGGATGCCAACCTGCAGACCAAATCCAGTCTCAGCGGCGTCAATCTCGATGAGGAAGCGGCCAGGCTGGTGCAGTTCCAGCAGGCCTACCAGGCGTCGGCGCGTTTGATCGCGGCGTCCCAGACGATCTTTGACTCACTGCTGGCCGCGATTTAGCGGCTGGTTTCCAGACAGCAGATGAGGAGGAGCAACAATGCGCATATCCACCCAGCAAGTTTTTCTGAACAACGTCGATAACCTCAGTCGGGCCAACAGCGCGTTGATCAAGACTCAGGAACAGATCGCCACCGGCAAGCGGGTGCTGCAGCCCTCGGATGATCCGCTGGCAGCCAGCCAGATTATCAAGCTGGAGCAGGAGCTGGCCCGTACTGACCAGTTCCAGAGCAATATTGATGTCAGCAACCGTCGCCTCAGTTTTGAGGAAACGACTCTGGATGAGCTGTTCAACAATGCTGTGCGGTTGCGGGAAATTACCATTCAGGCAGGCAGCGCGGCACTGGGCTCACAGGATCGTGCTGCCCTTGCCACCGAGGTGGACGGTATCATCGATCAGATGCAGGGGTTGATGAACACCAGGGATGTGCAGGGCGAGTATCTGTTTTCTGGTTTTCAGGGCGACAAGCAGGCGTACAGCTTTAATGATGTCACCGAGCGCTATGAGTTTCAGGGCGATGCCGAGCAGCGCTTTATCCAGATAGGGCCAGATAACCGCATTGCTTCCACCGACTCTGGTGCGCAGCTGTTTGAGCCCGAAAATCCGCTCAATATCGCACTGGGTCTGAGCAATGGTCTGAAGAATATAGATACCAGCACAGAAGCCGGGCGGGCGCAGATGCAAACTTTGCTGGGGGATACCCTCACGTCAATCGACAGCGCTCAGGATGCGAATATCCGTGGCCGTACATCCATTGGTGCGCGCATGAACGCGCTGGATCAGCAGCAGCTCGTGAACGAGGATTACACCCTGCTGACCCAGGAAACCCTGTCGTCCTTTCAGGACCTGGATTACAACGAAGCCATCAGTCGCCTGACCCTGCAAAAGACAACACTGGAAGCGGCCTACGCCAGCTTCAGCAAAGTCAGCGGGCTAAGTCTGTTCGATTACATCCGCTAGGGGGCCTGTAGGGTGCTGATGAGCGTAGCGAATCGCACCGTTTACCACCGTGCCCCGGCAGTTACCTGATACCTCGGCGGTTGCATCCAGCAGAGGTGCTTTCGAAGGGTGGAATTCGCAGGCTCATTCCACCCTACAGGTACGGTATCACACCGTGATAATCCGCCATTTTTCGCAATGCACGGCTTCGCAGGGGGCCGTAGGGTGCTGATGAGCGAAGCGAATCGCACCGTTTACCACCGTGCCCTGGCAGTTACCCGACACCTCGGCGGCTGCATCCAGCAGAGGTGCTTTCGAATGGTGGAATTCGCAGGCTAATTCCACCCTACAGGTACGGTATCACACAGTGATAATCCGCCATTTTTCGCAATGCACGGCTTCGCAGGGGGCCTGTAGGCTGCTGATGAGCGAAGCGAATCACCGTGACCCCGGCGTTTACCCGATACCTCGGCGGCTGCATCCAGCAGAGGTGCTTTCGAATGGTGGAAATCGCAGGCTCATTCCACCCTACGGGTATAGCACTACACCGTGATAATCCGCCATTTTTCGCAATGCACGGCTTCGCAGGGGGCCGTAGGGTGCTGATGAGCGCAGCGAATCGCACCGTTTACCACCGTGACCCCGGCGTTTACCCGGTGCCTCGGTGATTGCATCGGGCGGCAGTGCTTTCGAGTGGTGGAAATCGCAGGCTCATTCCACCCTACGGGTATAGCACTACACCGTGATAATCCGCCATTTCTCTCAATGCAGGGGAATGCATCGTTTACGCATTCGCATGCCTTCTGTTAATCGTCATAGGCCAGTTGGCGTGCCTGGCAGTCATCTGCCCAGTCTTCGCGATAGAGCCCCTTGGCGACACTGTGGTGGAAGGTCGAATAGGGCCAGTCTGATACGCGTTCAACAAGACCATGTTTTAAGGGATTAATGTGGATGTAATCCAGATGCGCCCGGTAGTCCTGTTCATTGCGGATTGCATGTTCCCAGTATCGGCGTTGCCAGATGCCGCGTTCGCCACGCCGGGATTGGCTTTTCGAGCGTCGCTCGTATGGAGGGATATTGCGGCTGAAACGGCTTTTGATCAGAGACCAGCGGATGGCATAGTTGCAATCCCCGGCGGGTAGTTCGATCAGACAATGCAGGTGATCCGGCAGCACCACCCAGCCATGAATAATAAACGGATGCCGGCTTCGTACATGCCGCACGGCCTCGCGCAGGGTATCGATGTGCCGGATCAAAAGATCATTATTGCGGCGTTGCTGAAGATTGACGGTAAAGAAATAGCAGCCCCCAAGGTTCCATAGCCGCAGGTACTTGGACATCCTTGTCCTCCTTTTTGGCATTTTTCGCAATGTACCGTAGGGCGCCTGTAGGGTGCCGATGAGTGCAGCGAATCGCACCGTTTACCCGATACCTCGGTGGTTGCCCCCAGCGGCGCTGCTTTCGAGTGGTGGAATTCGCAGGCTCATTCCACCCTACGGGTACGGCATCACACCGGTTACCGAACGTGCTTTTGTTGCAGCGAAGCCTTTACGCATCCGCAAAGGTATTAAAGCCCGCGATAGGCATTAATGCCGGCGTGGGCTTTTTTTTGTTTGTTATGGGCTTCGCTGATGGCGCTGCGACGGGCGCTGAACAGTGACTGCAATTCAGTGTTCATCGCTACCAGTTCTTGCAGCAGGGGCGGGGCAAAAGCGGGGTCGTCGGCCAGCTGGCTGATATCCAGTGACCGGATACTGGCGTTCCAGCGCTCAAGCAGGGCGGCGGGATCTAGCGGCTCGGTAATGGGTTGCTGTGCCAGCTGGCGCAGTTCGTCAAAGCAGGCCACAGCAATGGCGTGTTGCGCGCGCCACTGCTGTTCGTTCAAATGTGCGTAGGCTGATTCGCCCGGCTTATCATCCACGGTTGCCATCAGGCGGGCTCTGGGGTACCGGCCTGAGGGGTGCCTATGGCATCCCAGCCCGCCTTGATTTCGATAATCAGTTGCGCCACTTCGTTGAGTTTTTCACTGGAGGATTCCAGGTTGGCCTGCACCAGGGTATTGGTCATGTAGTCGTACAGCCGATCCAGGTTGCCGGCCACTTCATTGGTCTCGATATCCCGCAACGAGCCCTGTAGTTCGCCGATAATGCTGATGGCCTTGCCGATAGTTTCACCCTTGGCGGCGTTGTCCTTACGCTCGATCGCGCCTTTGGCCTCGGCCAGACGCTTAAGTACGCCTTCGAGCAGCATGCCGATCAGGCGGTGTGGCGAGGCGCCCTGGGCTTCGGAACTGATATTGATCTGCTGGTAGGCTTTGGTGGCCTGAAGTCTGTTCATCTGGGTCCGTTCCGCTCTGAATAACGTTATTTATTTCTGAAGTTACTGATCTGGCTGATGCTTTCCAACTGCTGGGTCAGAAAGTCGCCGGTGCTGCTGAGCTGTGCGACCATGGCGTCCATTGCATTAAACTGGCTCAGCAGGCGGGCTTCAAGTGCGCTCATGCGAATATCGAGGGATTCACGGTCATCGCCGAGCTTGGCCATCTGGGTGCTGATCGATTCGGTACGGCTGGCGAAGCTACCATCGCTTTGCAGATAGGTATCGAGACTGGTGTCCAGGCGGTTCGCCAGGCCGCTTTCAGCCGAGAAAAACGCCGTCACAGCTTCAAAGTTGTCCGCCAATGCGGTTTTCAGCTTGTCGCTGTCCAGCTTCAGGGTGCCATCCGTATTGGTCGTCATGCCCAGGTCAAGCAGGCTGCTGATCGCGCCGCCGTCGTTGTAGCTGCCGGAGATCATGCTGCGTAACTGGTTCTGTACCGTACGGGTCAGAGAGTCGCCCTGCAGGCTGCCGGCCTGACCGGTTTCGGCATTGTAACGGGTTTGCTCGCTTATCAGGCTTTGCAGGCTGTTGTAGGCCTTTACGAAGCTTTCTATCACCGTTTTGATACCGGTGGTATTAGTGCCTACGGTCAGGGCAACGGGCTTGTCGGCTTCGGTGGTGTCTTTCAGTGTCAGGGTGACACCGGGAATAACCGAATCGACTGTATTGCTGGCCGAGGTTAGTGCCTGGCCTTCCAGCGTGAAGGCAGCATCAGTCGCGGCCCGCACCTGATCGTAGTTGCTGCTGTCGCCGTCCAGTAGCGGATCGAGGTTGCTAGCGTAGCTGTAGTCAAAGCCCGACAGATCACCGCTTGTACTGGTGCTGCTGATCGAGGTGATGCGGTTTTCTTCGCCTGTGTCGTTGGCCGTGAGCACCAGGCGCGGGCCGCTGGAAAGGTTCAGAATGGTGGCGGTGAGGCCAAAATTGTCCGAGGCGCCGTTGATGGCATCGCGCACACCTTCGAGGGTGGCATTTTCGGTGGCAATATCCACGCTGAAACTGTCGCCGGCGGCGTTGCCAAAACTCAGGCTGCCGGTATCGCCGCTGTTGTAGTCCTGCTGTCCAACCAGCTTGTGGGCACTGGCAAGGTGAGATACTTCCAGGCTGTAACTGCCAAGGCTGGCAGATTCCTTCGCCGTCATGCTGGCGATATCAGTATTCGAGCTACTGGGGGAGCGGCTGGTGAAGTTGCTGGCATCCTGCAGTTTGGCAAAACTGGCCTGAAAACTGGACAGGGCACCTTTGAGAATGCTGATAGCAGAGAGCTCAGACTGCAGCCTGGCTTCCTTTTGATTCAGCCGTGTTTCGGTTGGGCTGCCTTCGGCGGCGACCAGCTGTGATACCAGGTCGCTGATAGGCAGGCCTGAGCCGTAGCCCGTTGTGGTAATGGCCATGATTTAAGCTCCCGGTATCGGTATGCGTTTCAAACGGTTTCGTCGAACAGGATATTTTGCATTTCCTGCATATGGCTGATCAGTTTCAGCAGGTCTTCCGAGGGCATCTGTTTTATCACATCACCGGAGTCCCGGTCGATCACCTGGATCACTTGGCGGCCACTCTGGTCGTCCACCTGAAAACTGATGCCGCGCTCCATCTGCTGCATCACGCTGTTAAGTGCCTCTACGGTTTCGGAGACTTCCTGTACCGTGAGTTGGGTATTCTCGGTGGCAACCGCTGTGCTGTCGCTGTTACTGCTTTGGGGGGCGATGGTGCCGCTATCCCGTGCAGGGGCGCTGCGTTCGGCTGCGCTGTTGACAGAACCGCCCGGTGCCTGGGCTGATGCGGGGGAGATGATATTCATGCTTGAATCTCCTTGAATCAAAAGGGGGCCCAAAGGCCCCCGTCAAGTGTATCTACTTAGGGCGAGTAGCCGTTACTGCAGCAGCGACAGCACTGACTGTGGCAGGGTGTTGGCCTGGGCCAGGATGGAGGTACCGGCCTGCTGCAGAATCTGTGCGCGGGTCAGGCTTGCGGTTTCGGACGCAAAGTCGGTATCGGCGATCCGGCTGCGGGAGGCCGACAGGTTCTCGGAGCTGGTCTGCAGGTTGGCGATGGTGGACGAGAAGCGGTTCTGAATCGCACCCAGATCCGCACGGGCCGAGTTGATTGCGTTCAGCGCACCGTCCATGGCCAGAATGGCATTGTCTGCACCGGTCACGGTGGAGATATCCAGGCTGGCGAAGCCGGTTTGAGTGGTGCCAGGCGTTGCCAGGCTATCCGCTACGGTCAGGCCTGTCTGGGCCAGTACCACGGCAGAGTCAGTGCCGCCAACGTTGATATCGCCGGTGCCACCCAGGGATGTTAGCGTCAGGGCACCGGAAGTGACTTCGGCGCTGATGCCGGTGGTACCGGTCTCGGCGTTGATGGCGGATACCAGATCGGTCAGGCGGGTAGCCGCATCGGCTGCTGCGCCCACTTCAATGTTAGTGCCGTTCAGGGTGAAGGCGCTGCCGGAAAGGGCGTCGAACGTATCTGCGACCGCATCGGTGCCATCAGTACCAGTAACTGCAGGAAAGGCTGTAACAGCGGAGTCTGTTGTGTTGCCGTCAGCATCGGCATTAAAGTTTGCTACAGATACTTCTGTACCCGCACCAGTTAGAGCACTGGTGATCGTTACATCGTTGCCAGAGTTGGTTACTACGAAGTCAGCGCCAAGAGCTGTGCCGAGGTCAGTCACTAATGTGTCTATACCGCCTGCACCAGAGTAATCAGCGCTCAGAGTCACGGCTGTAGTCGTGGTGCCATCAGTCACATCAAAGCTAACTTCTTCAGTACCAAAGTTAGCTAGCAGTGTTGATGCATCGAAAACACCGGATCCGGATGTAGCAGCAGTTGCGCCGCCACCTGCCGGTGCCGCACCGGTAATCGGGCTTGCCGGCGTTGCAACGCTGGTCCAGCCGCCAAGGGCTGCGATGTTGGAATCGGCGATGCCGGTGATGTTGATGGTTTCGCCCTGGTTGGCGCCCACCTGGAAGGCCTGCATGGTGAAGCTGCCGTCCAGCAACTTGGTGCCGTTAAAGGAGGTCTGGTTGGCGACGCGATCAATTTCTTCTTTCAGCTGGATAACTTCTTTTTGCAGCTGAACGCGGTCATCGGCGGAGTTGGTGGCGTTGCGGGACTGAACCGCCAGTTCACGCATACGCTGCAGGTTGTTGCTGATTTCGCTCATGGCGCCTTCAGCGGTCTGGGCCAAGGAAATGCCGTCGTTGGCGTTACGTGCCGCCTGGTTCAGGCCGCGGATCTGGGATCCCATACGCTCGGAGATGGCAAGACCTGCCGCATCGTCCTTGGCGCTGTTGATACGCAGACCCGAGGAGAGACGCTGCAGTGACGTCTGCAGATCGCCTTCGGACTTCATCAGGTTACGCTGGGCGTTCAGGGACGCGATATTGGTATTGATAACAGCCATGGTCGTTCTCCTTTTACCTCCGTGGCCGTTCAAATCTGGCAGGAGGGGTTCTGGGTCATACGTAGGGATCCTGAGATCCCGATTCGGTGTGAGTGCGGTGTGAATGTGTTAACGGCGCTTTACAGGGGAACTTTAGAAATTTTTTTGGCCGGGGCCATATTTGTTGTGAGTGTTTCGCAGCGGGGTCAGTGTGGGCGGCACCGAGGCCCTTGTTCCGCCCGCAAATTGCAGGCTGTGCGGGTCTGTTGTGTCGGGTACCCGTTACCTGAATGAGACAAGTGTCAAAAATATGTGACAGTTGCGGTTGTACCTTGCTGTGGGATGTCATAAATTTGACTATCAAAAATTCAGGTGCCGGCGAAGGATGATGCTGCCAGGTGTTCAGATACAGCTGATCGAAGACGACGTGCCGCGGCGCGAGCGCCTTGTGCAGGTGCTGGAGTTTGTCGGCCTGCAGTGTCAGGCGACGGATTTTGTCTCCTGGCTGCAACGCGGCGATGAACCGGTACAGTGTTCGGTGATTCTGCTGGGTGAATGCCGTCTGCCGCTGTCGCTGGGCAAATTGCTCACCGAGCTGCGGCGCCAGGATGGCGCCATGCCGGTGATTCTGCTGGCTGACTGGAGTGAGCAGGCCTCGCTTGCGGATGAGCTGCAGGCCATGCTGGTGGGCGCTCTGGCGCCCACGCCCAGTTACAACGCCCTGGCGGATCTGCTGCATGCGGCCCTGGTGTATCGTCAACAGTGTGGCGCGGGCCATGTCGATCAGGTCGGGCTTTTTCCGGACCTGGTGGGGGCCAGCGAGTCGCTGTTAAAGGTGCGGCGCATCATGGCGCAGGTCGCCGAGCGCGATGTCAGCGTGCTGATTACCGGCGAGTCCGGTACCGGCAAGGAAGTGGTGGCGCGCAGCCTGCATGAGCACTCCTTGCGCAGCAAGGGCCCCTTCGTGCCGGTAAACTGCGGCGCCATCCCGGCGGAACTGCTTGAAAGCGAACTCTTTGGCCACGAAAAGGGCGCCTTTACCGGCGCCATTTCTAACCGCGCCGGGCGCTTCGAACTGGCCCAGGGCGGCACCCTGTTTCTGGATGAAATCGGCGATATGCCGCTGCCCATGCAGGTGAAGCTGCTGCGGGTGCTGCAGGAACGCCAGTTCGAGCGGGTGGGCGGCAGCAAGACGCTGGATGTGGATGTGCGCATTCTGGCGGCGACCCACAAGAACCTGGAGCAGATGATCGCCGAGGGTCAGTTCCGCGAAGACCTCTATTATCGCCTTAATGTTTTCCCCATAGAGCTGCCGGCCCTGCGCGAGCGCAGCGAGGATATTCCGCAGCTGATCAGTGCGCTGGTCAAGCGTCTGAATCACCAGGGCTTCGGCCAGCTAATGTTTCATCCAGTGGCCATCGAATCGCTCAAGCGTTATCCCTGGCCAGGCAATATCCGCGAGCTGGCCAATCTGGTTGAGCGCATGGCCATCATGCATCCCGATGGTGTTGTGGGGGTATCCGAGCTGCCGGAGAAGTTTCGCCTTATCGATGAGCCTAATCCCGGGCGCTATCGCCGTGCCAAAGCGGGCGCCGCCCTATCTGCCAGCGACGCTTCAAACGAGACGGGCGCAGCGGCAGTTGGGCCCGATCTGGCCCGGCTGCCCGACGCCGGTATTGACCTGAAAAGTCATCTTGAATCCATTGAACAGCGCCTTATCGAACAGGCACTGGACAGCTGCGATAACGTCGTCGCTCGCTCCGCCGACCTGCTGCAAATAAGACGCACGACGCTGGTGGAAAAGATGCGCAAATATGGAATCTCGCGCAAATGACTGAGGCCATAACCTCAACTCAGCCCCAGGCACTGGCCGCGGCTGAAAACCGCATCGCCGCGCTCGAAGCAGAGCTTGCCGCGGCCAGGAATGAATTGGCGCGCGAGCGTGTGACCCGCGTGGGTGAGCTGGAGCATACAGCGGGTCTGGCAGAGCGCATGCGCAAGTTGCTGGATCTGCTGCCCGCCGGCGTGATTCTGATCGACAGCGATGGCCGCGTGGCCCAGGTCAATCCGGCGGCGCAGGATCTGCTGGGCGAGCCGCTGCAGGGGGAACTCTGGATCGAGATTATCAGACGCAGCTTTGCACCGCGCAGCGATGATGGTCACGAAGTCTCGCTGCAGGATGGCCGGCGGGTACAGCTGGCGACCCGCGCCATGGATAACGAGCCGGGTCAGCTGGTGCTACTGACCAACCAGACCGAAACACGGCTGCTGCAAACACGCCTGTCCCATTATCAGCGGCTGTCGGAAATGGGCCGCATGATGGCGTCTCTTGCGCACCAGATTCGTACGCCGCTGTCGGCGGCACTGCTATATACCGCCCATCTGAACCGTCCGGTGCTGGAAGACAGCCAGCGGGTGCGCTTTGCCGGCAAGGTGAAGTCGCGCCTGGTGAATCTGGAGCAGCAGGTGCGGGATATGCTGGTGTTTGCCCGTGGTGAAACGCGCCTCGATGATCGCATCAGCACCGAAGAGCTGTTCCGGGCCATCGAAGACATGCTTGATGTGCCGTTGTCGAGTCACGACGCCGACTGTGACTGCCAGAATGATGCGCCCGGCATCTGGCTGCAGTGCAACCGTGAAACCCTGTTGGGCGCCCTGCAAAACCTGGTGGACAACGCCCTGCAGGCCTGTGGCACCGGTGCGGAATTGGCCATACGTGCCCGCACTGATGCTGCCTTTTTACGCCTCGAGGTGATAGACAAAGGCCCCGGCATGGATTCGCAGACCAAGGCCCAGGCCATGCAGCCGTTTTATACCACCAAGTCCCACGGTACCGGCCTTGGGCTGGCGGTGGCTCAGGTGGTTGCCCGTGGCCACCACGGCAGTTTTGAACTCGAATCGGCGCCGGGGCAGGGCACCTGTGCAATGCTGCTGCTGCCCTATATGGCCGATGCCGGTCAGTCGTTACCGAATGCCTGAGGGCGCCGTAGCGCCAGCTACTAGATGGAAATAAGGGATATATGAGTATTCGGGTATTGATAGTCGAAGATGATCAAGCGCTGCGTGAAGCTCTTGCCGATACCCTGGCGCTGGCGGGTTTCGAGTATCTGGAGGCCAGCGATGGCCTCCAGGCACTTGAGCGGCTCAAGCAGGCGGCGGTGGATATAGTGGTCAGCGATGTCAACATGCCGGGGCTGGATGGTCATGCTCTGCTGGCCCGGCTGCAGCAATCCCACCCCTGCCTGCCGGTGGTGCTGATCACCGCATTTGGCCAGGTGCAGAAGGCGGTGGAGGCCATTCGCGCCGGCGCCGTCGACTATCTGATGAAACCCTTCGAGCCCGAACAGCTGATTGAAACCCTCAGGCTGCACGCAGGCGCTGCCGGCGTATCGGCGTTCGAGCCGCCCATCGCCGAGGATGCCGGCAGCCGGCAGCTGCTGCAGCTGGCCAGACGCGTGGCCGAAACGGATTCTACGGTGCTGATTACCGGCGAGTCCGGCACCGGCAAGGAAGTGCTGGCGCAGTATATTCATCAGCACTCGGCTCGCAGCGATCAGCCCTTTGTGGCCATCAATTGCGCCGCCATTCCGGAAAACATGCTCGAAGCCACGCTGTTCGGGCATGAAAAGGGCGCCTTTACCGGCGCCTACAGCAGCCATGCCGGCAAATTTGAACAGGCCAACGGCGGCACCCTGCTGCTGGATGAAATCAGCGAAATGGACCTCGGGCTCCAGGCCAAGCTGCTGCGCGTGCTGCAGGAGCAGGAAGTCGAGCGTATCGGCGGGCGCAAGGCCATCAAGCTCAATGTCAGGGTGTTGGCCACCAGTAACCGCGCGCTTGAGGCCTTTGTTGCTGCAGGCCGCTTTCGCGAAGACCTTTATTACCGTCTGAATGTTTTCCCGCTGCAGTGGTTGCCGCTGCGCGAGCGCCCAGGGGATGTGCTGCCCCTGGCCGAGCGCCTGCTGGCCAAGCATTGCGCCAAGATGCACCGCGTGCCTGCGAGCCTCTGCCCCGAGGCGCGCCAGTTGCTGCTGGAGCATGGCTGGCCCGGCAATGTGCGCGAGCTGGATAACGTCATGCAGCGCGCGCTTATCCTGCAAACCGGCCCTCGCATCCAGGCCGCCGACCTGCATTTGTCGCCGGGGGCCATCAGTATCAGTCAGTTTGCCGCGACTCAAGCTTCGGCCGAAGACAACGGCACTGCCATGGCTGACAGTGGCGGCGAAACTGAAGATGCCGGCCAGCTGGGGTCTGATCTGCGCCAGCATGAGTTTCAGCTTATCGTAGATGCGCTGCAGCAGACCGGCGGCAGCCGCAAGGATGCCGCCGAGCGACTGGGCATCAGCCCGCGCACCCTGCGCTACAAGCTGGCGCGCATGCGCGAGAGCGGCTTTGCGCTGAGTGAATAGAGCTGTGGTCAGGCCGAAACTAGTTCGTCCGGGCCAGGCTGAGCTAGTCTTTTAGTACTATGGTTGGCACTGGGGCGGACGCTCAGGGGTACAGCTCTGCAGGCCGCTCGGGCTGGGTGCTGCGGCGCTCTGGTGTGGCGCAGTGGGCTGCTTCAGAGGCCCGGTTTAGGGGCCGGGATATACCAATGTCTAATTCAGGGCACTGTAGTGAAGTCTGTATAACACTACGCCATAGATCCGTTTTCAGCGTCCAGCAACTTGTCGGGTTTTCCGCAGTAGGTCAGAGTTAAGTTCGATCGGCTGCTTGTACGCATCCAGGATCACATAATTAAAACAAGCAATCTTAAGGGCATTTCAATGAGTGATATCAAGGTACATCCGGTGAATCCGGAGTTCGCCGCCAAGGCGCACATCGATAACGCCAAATACCAGACAATGTATGATCAGTCCATCAATGACCCGGATGCGTTCTGGGGCGAGCACGGCAAACGCCTGGACTGGTTTACGCCTTTTACCAAGGTGAAGAATACCTCCTTCGACCTGCATAACGTGGATATCCGCTGGTTTGAAGACGGCACCCTGAACGCCTCCTACAACTGTCTGGATCGCCACCTTGAAGAGCGCGGTGATCAGACGGCCATCATCTGGGAAGGCGACGACCCGAGCGAATCCGAACACATCAGCTACCGTGACCTGCACGGTCGCGTCTGCCGTTTGGCCAATGCGCTGCGTGGGCAGGGTGTCAAAAAAGGTGATGTGGTTACCCTCTACATGCCGATGATTCCGGAAGCCGCCGTCGCCATGCTGGCCTGTGCCCGTATCGGTGCGGTGCACTCAGTCGTGTTTGGTGGTTTCTCGCCCGAAGCCCTGGCCAATCGTATCGACGGCGCCGAATCGACGGTGGTGATCACCTCTGATTTCTCCCTGCGCGGTGGCAAGGTTGTGCCGCTCAAGGCCAATGTCGACAAGGCCCTGACGGACCCCGCGGCGGCCAAACTGGTCAAGACAGTGGTGGTGGTGCAGCGTACCGGCGACAAGCTGGCCTGGGACGACAGCCGCGATGTCTGGTATCACGATATTACTGCAGCGGCCTCGGCAGAGTGTGAAGCTGAACCTGTGCTGGCGGAAGATCCGCTGTTTATCCTCTATACCTCAGGTTCAACCGGCAAGCCCAAGGGTCTCAAGCACACCACTGGTGGTTATCTGGTGTATGCCGCCATGACCCACGAATACGTGTTCGACTACAAGCCTGGCGATATCTACTGGTGCACCGCCGATGTGGGCTGGGTGACGGGTCACAGCTACATCGTTTACGGCCCGCTGGCTAACGGTGCCACCACCCTGATGTTCGAAGGCGTGCCGAACTATCCCGACAGCAGCCGCTTTGGCCGCGTGATCGAGAAGCACAAGGTCAATCAGTTCTATACCGCCCCCACGGCGATCCGTGCGCTGATGCAGCAGGGTGAGGATGTACTGGGCAATGCCGACCTGTCGAGCCTGCGCCTGCTGGGCTCCGTCGGCGAGCCTATCAACCCCGAAGCCTGGGAGTGGTATAACCGCGTAGTCGGCAAGGACAGCTGCCCTATCGTTGATACCTGGTGGCAGACCGAAACCGGCGGCATCATGATTACGCCGCTGCCGGGTGCCATCAATACCAAGCCTGGTTCCGCGACGCGGCCATTCTTTGGCGTACTGCCTGCGCTGGTGGATAACGAGGGCAAGGAACTGGAAGGTGCCGCGGATGGCAACCTGGTGATCAAGGATTCCTGGCCGGGCCAGAGCCGCTCTATCTGGGGTGATCACGAGCGCTTCTCCCAGACGTACTTCAGCACCTTCAAGGGTTTCTACACCACCGGTGATGGCGCCCGCCGTGATGCCGATGGTTACTACTGGATTACCGGCCGCGTCGATGATGTGATCAACGTTTCCGGCCATCGCATGGGCACCGCCGAGGTGGAATCCGCGCTGGTGGCGCATCCTGCGGTGGCGGAAGCGGCGGTGGTGGGTTATCCCCATAATCTCAAGGGCCAGGGCATCTATGTCTATGTCACCCTGCAGTCTGGCTTTGATGCATCCGACGAACTGCTCAAAGAACTGCGTACCTGGGTGCGTTCGGAAATAGGCCCCATCGCCTCGCCGGACCTGATCCAGTTCGCACCCGGCATGCCCAAGACCCGCTCCGGCAAGATCATGCGCCGCATCCTGCGCAAGATTGCCGAAGACGATTACGGCGCCCTTGGCGATACCTCGACCCTCGCCGACCCGACCGTGGTGGATGATCTGATCGAAAATCGCCTGAATCGCAAGGCCTGAAACTACGGCCGCTGACAGCCCTGTCAGCGGCCGTCGGCCTGTGCTACTTCGTAAATAACTGTATTTCAGTTGCATAAATGCCTCCCGGCCTCTGGTCGTGGCGGCATTTTGTCTTTAAAGTCAGGCTCGTACCGCAGGTGCAAAGTCGCCTCCAGGGCTGGCGCGTTCTTGCCAGGAACGGCCGCCAGGAACTGTCTGCAAAGACTGTCAGGCAGGTTTTCCGACAGCCGGATTGATTGCGGTTTGGCATATAATAAAACCCGGTAACGGGTACGCAGATGGAGACACCGCATGCAGTTAGCGCAAAAAATCATCATCGCCGATGACCATCCGCTGTTTCGGGCCGCACTGAAGCAAGCGGTATCCCAGGCTGTGCCGGGGGTGGAAATCGTCGAGGCCGATACGCTGGCGGCGGTGCAGGACGCGGTGGACAAACATCCGGACGCCGATCTGGTATTACTGGATATTCACATGCCAGGCGCCAATGGCTTTTCCGGACTGGTGTTTCTGCGTGGGCAGAATCCGGGCATCCCGGTGGTGGTGGTATCCGGCAGCGAACAAGTACATGTCATGCAGCGGGCCATCGAATATGGCGCCTCGGGGTTTATCCCCAAGTCGGCACCGCTGGAGGTCATTGCCGAGGCCATTACGGCGGTACTGCAGGGAGAGGAATGGCTGCCGCAGGAAATCGCCGACAGTTTCGATCAGGTCGAGCCGGAGGATCAGCGCTTTGCCCAGGCGCTTGTATCGCTTACGCCGCAGCAGTTCCGGGTGCTCACCATGCTCACCGAGGGTCTGCTGAACAAGCAGATCGCCTATGAGCTGAGCGTGTCCGAAGCCACCATCAAGGCCCATGTGACCGCCATTCTGCGCAAGCTCGGCGTTAACAGCCGCACCCAGGCGGTCATTGCGGCGCAGCGTCTTGGCGTTGAGCCGCCCAAGACCGAGTTGAAATAGTCGACAGTCGCCGTTCGTGATTGGTAATTGGTAATTGGTAAGCCGGAAGCTTTCAGCCGTAAGCCGTAAGCCGTAAGCTGACAGCTTTAAGCTTACGGCTGAAGGCTCTAATCACGAATCACGAAGACTGGTCATTAGTCATTAGTCATTAGTCATTGGTGATTGGTGGATTGGTGATTGGCGCTGCACCGAAACTCGCCTGGGGCTCCTTTCCCGGAATTCGCAGGCTCATTCCAGGTTACCTACACTCCAACGTCCGCAGCCTGCTCTTCTCTCCCTTGCCCCTTTTACCTTGCCCCTTGAACCCGCTCTCATAATCACGAATCACGAAGATTGGTAATTGGTAATTGGTAATTGGTGAATCGAGCCTTGTTGGATGCGGTGGAGCGCAGCGAAACCCATCGAGGTGATCGCGGTGCTTGGATATTGATAAGCCGGCAGCTTTCCGCCGTAAGCCGTAAGCCGTAAGCCGTAAGCTGACAGCTTAAGGCTGTCAGCTTGCCGCTTGCTTCTAGCCCTTATCGCTGGCGATCAGTTTGTTGATCATGGCGCGCAACGCTGCGGGCTTCACCGGTTTTGTCAGCAGGTGCACGCCCCTGGCGGCAATTTCATCGCTGACTCTGTCGGTGCGATCGGCGGTGATGATGACCGCAGGTATGGGTTTGGACCAGAAGGCCTGCATGGCTTCAAGCGCCATGAGTCCGGTATAGGTTTCCCCCAGGTGGAAGTCGGCCAGAATGATATCGGGCTCAAAGCCGGTGCCGTTCAGCTGCTGCCGCACTTCATCCACCGACAGCGCCGTGATGGCCTCGCAGGACCAGCCATTGAGCAGTGCCCGCATGCCCTCGAGGATCTTGGGTTCGTTGTCGATCACCAGCACCCGCACGCCATTGAGACCCTTGCTGCGAATCCAGCCCCGTTGCTCGGTTTTCTGCCGCACGGCCTTGCCGGGGTCGCCAAAGGGCACTTCGATACTGAAGGCCGTACCCTTGCCGGGCCATGAGCGCACCTCGATGCGATGGCCGAGAATGCGGGCGATACGCTCGGTGATGGCAAGGCCCAGGCCCAGCCCCTTCACCTGACTGTGGCGCGGGTTGTCGATGCGCCTGAATTCCTCGAACACCTCATCCAGCTTGTCCGGGGCAATGCCCACACCCGTATCCCAGACCTCGATGCGCAGCCTGTCGCCGTGGCGCCGGCAGCCCAGCAGTACCTTGCCCTGCTGGGTATAGCGAATGGCATTGGAGAGAAAATTCTGCAGAATGCGGCGCAGCAGTGCCTGGTCGGACGCGACCACCTGCTGCGAATTGCACCAGTGCAGCTGCAGCTGTTTTTCGGCCGCCAGCAGGCTGAATTCGGTACTTAGGTTGGTGAGCATGGTGCTGATGCAGAAATCGGTCACATTGGCGGCCAGGGCGCCGGCGTCCAGCTTGGAAATATCCAGCAAGGTGGTGATCAGCTCTTCCGCCGCCTTGAGGGATGAATCCAGATTGTCCACCAGCTGGTGAGTGCTCTGATCATGGCTTTGCTGCGCCAGGGCCGAGCTAAATAGGCGCGCGGCATTGAGCGGTTGCAACAGGTCGTGGCTGGCCGCAGCCAGGAAGCGTGTCTTGCCGAGGTTGGCCGCTTCCGCTTCGGCCTTGGCCTGGCGCAGCTCGTCCTCGATCAGGGCGCGAATGGTGTTTTCCTTGCGCAGCTCGCGGTTGACCGTCGACAGTGCCAGGGTGCGCTCGCGCACGCGCTCTTCCAGTGTTTCATTGGTTTCCTTGAGCGCGAGCTCCGCGGTGCGCCTTTCGGTGATGTCCTGATAGAGCGTGAAATAGCCCACGACCTGGTGCTGCTCGTCGAAGTGGGGGATATAGGTGACTTCGGCGTAACGCGGCGCGTCGCTGGGAATCTGGCTTGGCATGAGGGACTCAAAGCGCACCCGTTGGCCGCGCAGTGCCTGCTCGATATACAGATCACGGTTACTGACCTGGGCCTTGCTGAGGACCGTTTCGTAGGCCAGCCCCTGTACATGGTGCCGATCGATGCCAAAGGCGTCGGCGTAGGCCTTGTTGACGAACAGAAAGCGCCGCTGCGGGTCCAGGTAGGCAATCAGGATGGGCACGTTGTCGGTATAGGTGCGCACATTCTGTTCGCTTTCACGCAGTGCAGCCTCGGTGCGCTTGTGATTGGTAATATCAGCGTAGGTGGTGACAAAGCCGCCGTTGGGCATGGGGTTGCCGAGAATTTCGAGTACAGTGCCATCGGGGCGGTGGCGCTCATACAGGTGGGGGGCGTGGCTCACCTGGCTGCCCATGCGCTGCGTCACCAGTGCCTCGATATCGCCGTCACCGTATTCACCCTGCAAGGCGTTGTAGCGGAATATTTCCTCGATAGGGCGACCGACACAGATCAGGCCCTCAGGGTACTTGAACATTTCCAGGTAACGCCGGTTCCAGGCCACCAGTCGCAGCTGCTGATCCACCACGCTGATGCCCTGGGTGACGTGCTCAATGGTGGATTGCAGTAGCGAGCGGTTGAAGCGCAGTGCCTTGGAGGCCTCATCGACGATGGTGACGACATCGCCAATCTGCATTTCCTTGCCGCGCAGCACCGAGGCCAGCACGATACGGGCCGAGGATGCCCCGATCACGCCGGCCAGCAGGCGTTCGGTAAAGCGGATCAGTTCCGCCGGTGCCTTGTCACCCGACAACGGCGGCTTTTCGCCATGCTGGGTCGAGAAACCGGCAAAAGCCTGCTGCACCCGATGGGCGCCCAGAAAGCGCTCGGCCAGGGTCTGCAGATCGCCAACGGTGACCTGACTGTAATGGCGTGAGGGGTCCTGCAGCTCCTTGCTGTAGACATCGACAAAGGCGCTGGCCTGGATGCGGTCCACCAGGCGCGAGCCGCTGTAGTGTGACACCAGCACATAGAGCCCGAGGTTGACGGCCAGGCTCCAGATCACGCCGTGGCTGAGCGGGTCCAGCCCCGTCCAGCTGCGCAGACCCAAAAGGTCTGTGGGGGATAGCCAGCCACCGGCGGCGGCGCCCGCGGGCAGCAGGGCGTCGGAGATCAGCCTGGCGTCGATCAGGGTGGGAATTACCAGGGTGTAAACCCAGAGGCAGAAGCCGCCCGCAAGCCCCGCCAGAGCGCCGTAACGGGCGCCACGTTTCCAGTAGAGGCCGCCCAGAATGGCGGGCAAAAACTGAATGGCGGCAACAAACGCCAGCAGGCCGAAGGAGGCGAGGGAGCCGCGGTCCCCCAGAATGCGGTAATAAAAGTAGGCCAGCAGCAGCAGGCACACAATGGTGATGCGGCGTACCTGCAGCAGCAGGCCGCCCAGGTCGCTGTTTTCGGCGAGCTTCAGGCGCGGTGTACGCAGCAGCAGCGGCATGACGATGTCATTGCACACCATGGTAGACAGCGTCACGCTGGCGACTATGACCATGCTGGTGGAGGCCGAGAGGCCGCCGATAAAGGCCAGGGTCGCCAGCGCCTTGTAATCGGCGGCCAGGGGCAGCATCAGTACAAAGGTGTCGGTATCGACATCCTGGGAGCCAAACACCATGTAGCCCGCCACCGAGATCGGCAATACGAAGGCGGCCAGCGCCACCAGGTAGAGCGGGAACAGCCAGCGGGCGGTGCGCAGGTTGGCGACATCGGTGTTTTCGACAATGCTGACGTGGAACTGGCGTGGCAGGCAGAGCACCGCACCGCAGGCCAGCAGGGTCTCGGTGAGGAAGCTGTCTTTTAGCAGGCTGCCGAAATTTTCGTTGTAACTCAGCTGGTTGGCCAGGTTGAACAGCATGTCGTCCAGGCCTTCGAAGACATTGAAGGTGACAAAGAGGCCGACGGCAATAAAGGCAGTGAGTTTGACGATGGATTCGAACGCCACCGCCAGCACCATGCCCTCGTGGTGTTCAGTTGCGTCTATATGGCGGGTGCCAAAGAGGATGGCGAAGACCGCCATCAGCAGGGCCACGAACAGGGCGGTATCATTGCCCTTGCTTAGGGCATCGCTGGCCGCGGGTGCCAGAGCATCGTAACTGATGGCCACGGCCTTCAGCTGCAGCGCTATGTAGGGAATGGTACCCAGCACCGCGATCACCGTGACCATCACGGCGAGACTTTGGCTTTTGCCGTAGCGGGACGAGACAAAGTCGGCGATGGAGGTGATATTTTGTTCTTTGCTCACCAGTATCATTTTTTCCAGCACGCGCCAGCCAAAAATAAATACCAGAAAGGGGCCCAGGTAGGTGGCCAGAAACTCCCAGCCGCTGGAGGCGGCCCGGCCCACGGCACCGTAAAAGGTCCAGGATGAGCAATACACCGCCAGAGACAGCGAGTAAATAACCGGATTGGCAGCGTAGGAGCGACCCTTGCGGGTGCTGTCGCCGTAATAGGCGATGGCAAACAGCAGGCCTACATACGCCAGTGAAATCAGTATTATCGTCCAGCCGGAAAACATAGGCGCCGCTGTCTCAGTGTTGATCTTTACAGTCTCTGCTTATTTGCAGAACTTTGCCGTACGACTATTGTATAACCTGTTGCCTTGCACCGGGATCGCTAAATGTATTTCTGAGCGAAACGCCCGTATGGCGGGTGCTGCAGTCATTCTTGCTGCTGTAGCTGCGCTGTTTCAGGGCCGACTTGGACTAAAGTCGGGGATTTTTAATCCATAGCGCTCTGCTAGATTGAATCTGTCCTGATTTTAATTAATCCTGCTAACAACAATAAAGGAATGGTGCTATGTCCCTGAGTCCTGAAAAAGCCCTTGCCTACTGGCGCGCGAACCTGCGCATCATCTGGACCTATCTTGCGATCTGGTTCATCGCCTCCTACGGTTGCGGCATTCTGTTTGTTGACCAGCTTGATGCCATTCAATTCTTCGGTTTCCCGCTGGGATTCTGGTTTGCGCAACAAGGCTCTATCTTTATTTTCGTCATCCTGATCTGGGCCTATGTGTTCAGTACCAACAAGCTTGACGAACAATATGACGTTCACGAATAACAACGATAAAAGACACTAGAAGGGCGGCATTATTATGAGTCTCGACTTACTCACATACCTTTTTATCGGGGGATCCTTTGCGCTCTATATCGGTATCGCGATATGGGCCAGGGCCGGATCGACCAAAGAGTTTTACGTGGCAGGCGGCGGTGTTCACCCGATTGCCAATGGCATGGCCACGGCGGCGGACTGGATGTCTGCAGCCTCCTTTATTTCTCTGGCCGGGATTATTTCCTTCGTTGGCCGTGATGGTTCTGCCTATTTGATGGGCTGGACCGGCGGTTACGTAATGCTGGCCATGCTGCTGGCGCCCTACCTGCGCAAGTTCGGCAAGTTTACCGTGCCGGATTTTGTCGGTGACCGCTATTACAGCAGCACGGCGCGCATGATTGCTGTGCTCTGTACCATCGTCATTTCCTTTACCTATGTGGCGGGACAGATGCGTGGTGTGGGTATCGTGTTCTCCCGCTACCTGCATGTGGATGTTAATACAGGCGTACTGCTGGGCATGGCCATCGTATTCTTCTATGCGGTGCTGGGCGGCATGAAAGGTATTACCTACACCCAGGTGGCACAGTACTGCGTGCTGATCCTGGCGTTTACGGTGCCAGCCTTCTTCCTGTCGGCACAGATTACCGGTCATTTCCTGCCCCAGATTGGTCTGGGTGCAACCCTGGGGACGGGTCAGTCGGTACTGGCAACGCTGGATTCGCTGTCGGTGGAACTTGGCTTCAAGGCCTATACGGATGGCAGCAAGTCGACCATCGATATGGTGTTCTTTACCGTTGCGCTGATGGCGGGCACCGCGGGCCTGCCCCACGTCATAGTGCGCTTCTTCACCGTGCCGCGAGTGAAGGATGCCCGTACCTCTGCCGGTTGGGCGCTGATCTTTATCGCCATTCTGTATACCTCTATCCCGGGTGTGGCAGGCTTTGGCCGCGTGAACCTGATCAATACGATTAATGGCGCCGACAATGCCGGTACAACCTATACGGAAATGCCGAGCTGGTTCAAGAACTGGGAAACCTCGGGCCTGATCGGCTGGTACGATCATAACGGTGACGGCAAGGTGCAGTATGCGGCGGGTGATGCCTTTGAAGGCAGCAAGCCCAACTTCACAGACGGTGCCGGCGAGTTTGGTCAGCGTATGGTCAGCAACCCGAAAATGGAGCCTGCGGCGGTCAATGGCGCGCCTTTTGCCAACGAAGTTTATGTCGACCGTGACATCATGGTGCTGGCGAACCCCGAGATTGCCAATCTTCCGGCCTGGGTCATAGCGCTGGTGGCAGCCGGTGCGGTGGCGGCGGCGCTGTCGACGGCGGCAGGTCTGCTGCTGGTTATCTCGACGGCGATCGCCCATGACATGATGAAGAAAACCATTAATCCGAACATAACCGACAAGCAGGAGTTGTTGTACGCCCGACTTGCCGCTATCGTGGCGATCTGTATCGCCGGCTACTTCGGGATCAACCCGCCGGGCTTTGTGGCCCAGGTGGTGGCGCTGGCCTTCGGTCTGGCCTGTGCTTCGGTGTTCCCGGTGCTGCTGATGGGTATCTTCAGCAAGCGCATGAATACTGAGGGTGCTGTGACCGGGATGCTGATGGGTCTGGTATCGACCATGGCATACATCATCTACTTCAAGTTCATGGGTGGCAGCCCGGATGACTACTTCTTCGGTATCTCTCCGGAAGGTTTCGGTACTGTCGGCATGATCCTGAACTTTGCCTCTGCGTTCCTGGTGTCGTCGATGACGCCCGCGCCTTCGGCTGAAATCCAGGCGATTGTCGAGAACATCCGCATTCCTCGCGGAGCGGGTGAAGCGCACGCGCACTAACCGATCTGAGCTATTAACCCGGCGGGTTAATATATGAAGCAGGGACGCTTCATCATTGGCCGTAGGCCAATGCGAACGCCAGCAAAACCAGCATGTCCACGCACCTGCGCCCGTTTTGATGGCGTGATGGACAAATAGGGAGGGAATCTATTTGTCCGCCAGGTTAATAGTAGGGACAAAGGCACACCGGCTTATGCGGGTGTGCCTTTTTGCTTTCAGGGGGTTGTCATGAGCAGCCGGCAGGCTGCCTGGCAATGTCAGACAGGAGTACGTATGTCTTCGACATTCAATATCAGCAATTTGCCCTTCAGTTTGCTCAGTGAGGCTGAGCAGGCGCTGCTGCTGCAGAGCCTGGATATCGCCTACTACCAGCAGGGCGAAACCATAGTCGTGGCCGGCGGCGAGTCCGAGGGGGTCTATATCATCCTCAAGGGCTGTGTCAGCGAGAGCGAAGAGCGCCGCGCCGATGGTAGCGACGTGCCCGAGCAGGTGTTCGTGCACTATCAGGCGGATGACTACTTTGGCGGCTGGTCGGCCATCCGTGGTCGTGCTATTCACAATTTTGTCGCGGTGGAAGAAACCATCTGCCACATACTGCCGACGCGGGTGCTGCTGGAACTTGTGTCCGGCAATTCGCTCTTTGCGGACTATTTCGCGCAGAATCTGGCGGTCAAATCCGAGATAGTGGCGCAGCATGATCAGGATCAGGACATGGCCGAGTTCATGCTGGCCAAGGTCAGCAGCGGCCTGGTGCAGGAGCCGCTGATCGTCGACGAAGGTACCAGCATTAGCGAGGCCACTGTGCTGATGCGCACCCACAAGGCCGATTGCGTGCTGGTGCGAAAGGGTAATCGCTACGGCATGATCACCAAGACGGACCTGCTGGAAGCGCTGGTTCTCGATAGCCTGCCGCAGAGTACTGATATCGCACAGATAGCCCACTATCGTCTGATCTCGGTAAGCCCCGATGATTACCTGTTCAATGCCCTGGTGATCATGACGCAGCAGCATATTGAACGCCTGGTGGTCATGCGCCAGCAGACCCTGGTGGGCATAGTCGCGCTGACCGATATTCTGAGTTATTTCTCCAGCCACTCCCATGTAATAGGTCTTCGTATTGAGCGCGCCCGCAGCGAAGAGGAGCTGCAGGATGCGGCGCAGCGCCTGAACAGCCTGATCAAGTCGCTGGTGTCCCACGGCGTCAAGGTGCGCTTTACCATGGACCTGCTGGCGGCCATGAACGGTCGTATCATGGCCAAGCTGTTTGATCTGATGATTCCGGCGGACATGCAGCCCCACGTCTGTCTGGTGGTGATGGGCTCCGAGGGGCGGGGTGAACAGATTCTCAAGACCGACCAGGACAACGCCGTCATCTACCGCGATGGCCTGAGCTGGCCCGATATGCAACAGACGCTGCAGCGCTTCAGCGCCCGGCTGATCGAGTTCGGCTTTCCGCCGTGCCCCGGCAATATCATGGTATCGAACCCTGCCTGGGTAAATTCGCTGGGGGACTGGACGCAAAACCTGAGTGACTGGGCCCAGTCCTGCGAAGGCGATGCCGTGATGAACCTGGCTATTGCCGTGGACGCCAAACCCGTGGCGGGCAATCCTGCGCTCTTCAAGGCCGGGCGTAACTGGTTTTTGCGTCACCTGCGCAATAACGACCTATTCTTTTCTCACTTCACCCGCGCAGCGCTGGCGTTCGACACACCCCTGACGTTTTTTGGCAGCCTGCGGGACAAGGCTCAGCTGGATATCAAGAAAGGTGGCATTTTCCCTGTGGTACACGGCATCCGTGCCATGGCGCTGGAATATCGGGTACTGGCCACTAATACGTTCAGCCGTATTGATGCACTGGTGGAGCTGGGGCAGCTGCAGGCCGAACAGGGTGCGGAGCTGGCTGAGGCGCTAGCGCTCTTTATACAGCTGCGCCTGCGTCAGCAGATGCGCAGGCTCGAGGCCAGTGACGACGGCCAGGATCCAACGCCCAACCTGATCGAGTTGCCGCTGCTGAACAAGATGGAGCGGGATCTGCTGCGTGATGCGCTGCATATCGTCAAAAGCTTCAAGAAACATCTGACATTGCGTTATCGCCTGGAGGGCTGATGTACATTCCCAGAACCCTGCGCCGACTCAAGGACCGGCTCGAGCATCGCCGTGGCATCCACGGTGCTCTGTTCGAACCGTATCGGGGGGATGAGGTGGTGTCGCTGGATTGTGAAACCACCAGTCTCAATGTGGCCGAGGCGGAGATTCTCTCGATCGCCGCGGTGCGGGTACGCGGCACCCGGGTGCTGACCAGCGAGCGGCTCGACATTCGCCTCAAGCCGCCGGCGAGTCTTGGCGCCGATTCAATCAAGATCCACAAGCTGCGTGCCACGGATCTGGCAGATGGCATCGAGATCGACGAGGCGCTACGGCTGGTACTGGAGTTTGTCGGCAACAGACCGATTCTGGGCTACTACGTCAGCTTCGATGTGCGCATGCTCGACAAGTATCTGCGCCCGCGTTACGGCTTTGGTCTGCCCAACAAGACCATCGAGCTATCCCATGTCTATCACGACATCATCAAGTGGAAATCCATTGGCGGCACAGTGGATCTGCGTTTTGACACTCTGGCCTCCCGCCTGGACGTGCCTATCATCGAACGTCATACGGCCCTCGGGGATGCCATCACAGTGGCGCTGATGTATGTGCGCCTCAAGCACGGCGAAGCCCCCAGTGCCAGCCACTGAAATTGAATGATTTATGGCGGCTCTGGCGGGTTTGTAGCGTGCCGTCAATTTTAAATCATGCTATTGGCGTGGTATTTGCTTTATTCCCTGTCGATAACTAACTTATTGACGTTCTGGTGACAGCATTTTGTCGCATTTGCCCCCTGGCTGGCTTGCTGTGGTGGAAAAGCGACATATAATGTCAAAATGCTGCCAGGTTGGTCGGGGGAGACAGCAATGGTTGAACGCGCCGATATCAATAGCGTACTGATGCAGATGCGAGCAATGCAGGCTCAGGCACAGCAAGGGGTCTCGCCGATTCAGGCGCCGGGTGTACAGCAGGGTCCGGAAGGTGTGGATCGCACCGGTTTCGGTGAGTTGCTGAAGAGTGCCGTCGACAATGTGAACGGCTTACAGGGAGATGCCAAAAAATTGGCAGTATCCTACGAGCAGGGCGATCCTGCGGTAGACCTTCCCCAGGTCATGATCAGCATGGAAAAGGCGTCGGTTTCATTCGAGGCCATGACTCAGGTGCGTAACCGGCTGGTTTCGGCCTATGAAGACATTATGAAGATGCCGATGTAATACGGGATCCAACAGGAATCAGGGCGGCTTCACTTGAATGGATAATACCCCGGCGCAACTCGAAGGCGGCAAGCGTGGTCTGATGGCCGGCTTCAGCAGTCTCAGCATTCTTCGGCAGATAGGCCTGATGGTGGGCCTGGCTGCCAGTGTTGCTATCGGTTTCGCCGTGGTGCTCTGGTCGCAACAGCCCGATTATCGGGTACTCTTTTCCAACCTGTCCTTTGCCGACGCCAATCAGGTGATCGAGCAGCTGCGCCTGTACAACACCCCCTACAAGTTCGATGCCGACGGCCGCGCCATACTGGTGCCGCAGGAACATGTGCATCAGGCCCGCCTGAAACTGGCCGCCGAGGGCTTTACCGCGGACAAGAGCGTGGGCTTTGAGCTGCTGGATCAGGAACAGACCCTGGGCACCAGCCAGTTTATGGAAAACGCCCGCTACCGCCGCGGCCTGGAAGGTGAGCTGTCCCGCACCATTGCCAGCCTGGTCGCCATTCGCAGCGCCAGGGTGCATCTGGCCATTCCCAAAAGTACCGTCTTTATCCGCGATGAGCGCAAGCCCAGCGCGTCGGTGTTCGTTGAACTCTTTGCCGGCCGGCGTATCGAGCCCAACCAGGTGGCCGCCATTGCCAGCCTGGTGGCCTCGTCGGTGCCGGAACTGGATGTGCGCGATGTCACGGTGGTGGATCAGAAAGGGCGGCTGCTCAATACCCGCGATGTGGATGAGGATGTGGTGCTGGCCGGCAAACAGCTGGATTACACCCACAAGATCGAGGAAACCCTGCTCAACCGCGTCAACAGCATTCTGCAGCCGGTGGTGGGGCTGGGTAACTACCGTGCCGAAGTGTCGGCGGACATCGATTTCAATGCGGTGGAGCAGACCAGCGAGCTGTTTAATCCGGATCTGCCATCGCTGCGCAGCGAGCAGACCGTCGAGGAAAACCGTGCCGGTGGCCAGGCCGCCGGTGGTGTGCCGGGTGCGCTGTCGAATCAGCCGCCAGGCCCCAGCACAGTGCCGGAGGTCGCCAATGGTGCGGCGGGTGAAGGCGCCGGCGGCGCGCTGTCGGGCAGCAGTCGGCAGCAGGCGGTGCGCAACTATGAGCTGGATCGCTCGATCAGCTATACGCGCCAGCAAATGGGCCGTGTGCGACGCCTGACCGTCGCTGTAGTGGTGGATGATGTGCCCGCAGCACGTTCGCAAGAGGGCGGTGGGCAGCGCCAGCCCTGGTCCCAGAATGAACTCGAACGGCTGCGGATTCTGGTGCAGGATGCCGTGGGCTTTTCGCCCCAGCGTGGCGACAGCGTGAATGTGATCAACTCGGCCTTCGCCGCCACCGAGCCCTTTGTGGAGGCGGCCGACACCCCGTTGTGGCAGCAGGACTGGCTGTGGGATATCGTCAAGCAGGTGATGGCCGCGCTCTTTGTGCTGCTGCTGGTGTTCGGCGTCTTGCGCCCGATATTGAAGAATCTGGCGGTGCCGACAACAGATGACGGCAAGCCGCGTCTTGGCAGCAGCGGTAACGTGGCCGCAGAGCTTGAAGGGCTCGAAAGCTCCGATGTGGCGGATGACCGGGTGACCTTTGGCAGCACTGAAGAGAGCTTTCTGGCCACGCCGAATGAAAGCTTCGAATATCAGATCAATACCATTCGTAGTATGGTGGCCGAGGATCCTGCCCGGGTGGCGCAGGCGGTACGGCAATGGGTAGCGGAACATGAGTGATGACGCCGGGGGCGGCGCCCTGGATGATATTGAAAAGGCAGCGATACTGCTGATCAGTCTGGGCGAGGCGGATGCGGCCGAGGTGCTCAAGCATCTGGGCCCCAAGGAAGTGCAGCGCATTGGTTATGCCATGACGCGCCTGAATAACGTGCCGCAGTCGCAGGTTGAGGCCGTTGTGTCGGACTTCATGCATGTGGTCAGCGATCAGACCGGCATTGGCATCAATAATGACCGCTATATTCGCGCCATGCTGAATCAGGCGCTGGGTGAGGAAAAGGCCAAGACCCTGATCGATCGTATCCTCATGAGCACCAATACGTCGGGGCTCGATACGCTGCGCTGGATGGAAGCACGCCAGATCGCCGAAGTCATCCGCTTCGAGCATCCGCAGATTCAGGCGGTAGTGATCGCTTACCTCGACCCTGATCAGGCAGCCCATGTGCTGACCTACTTCGACGACCGGGTACGGCTCGATATACTGATGCGCGTCTCGGCGCTGGATCAGATTCAGCCCCAGGCGCTGCAGGAGCTGAACGACATGTTCGAGGCGCAGTTCACCGGCCGCGGCTCCAGCAGCCAGACGTCCACCCTCGGCGGTATCAAGGCCACGGCCAGCATCATGAACTTTATCGACAGCAGCGTGGAGGCCGAGGTGATGGATGGCATTCGCGAGGCCGATGAAGGCCTGGCATCGCAGATCGCCGATCTGATGTTTGTCTTCGACAACCTGCAGGATCTGGACGACAAGGGCGTGCAGGTACTGCTGCGCGAAGTCTCCACCGACCTGCTGGTTATCGCGCTCAAGGGCGCCGATACGGCACTGCAGGAGAAAATATTCAAGAACATGTCCAAGCGTGCCGCCGAGCTGTTGCGTGATGATCTGGAGGCCAAGGGGCCTGTGCGGGTCAGCGAAGTGGAAGCGGCGCAGAAGGAAATCCTCACAGTGGCACGTCGCCTGGCCGATGAGGGCGAGATCATGCTCGCCGGCGGTGGCGAGGAACTGATCTGAGGCCGTCATGAACCCATCTGACAAAAAGCCGACACGTATCCCCGCCGCCGATGTGGGTCTGGTGCTGCCCTGGCAGTTGCCCAGTGTGCAGGGCGAGCATCTGGTGGCGCTGGTACAGCGGCAGGCGTCAGCGGTGGAGGAGCAGCTGGAGCCCGAGGAGCAGCTGTTTGGCGGCGCCAAGATGACGCTGGCGGAACTGGAGCGCATTACCGATGAGGCGCGCCAGGAAGGGCTGGATGAAGGTTATCGCGAAGGGCTCGCCAAGGGACTCGCAGAGGGGCGCTTAAAGGGCCATGCAGAAGGTTTGAAGCAGGGCAAGGTCGAGATTGATCGCTCCCTCGCACGTCTGTCGCAGTTGCTGGGTGAGCTCGAAGCGCCGCTGGCCCAGCAAAGCGAGCAGCTGGAGCAGTGCCTGCTGAGCCTGGTGACCTCCCTGGCCCGGGCGGTCACCGGGCATGAACTCAGCAGCCAGCCGGCGCTGATTTTGCAGGCGGTGCAGGAAGCCCTGGCGCAGCTGCCCAGCGAAGGCGGCGCCGTGCGGATTCATGTGAATCCGGAAGACGAAGTGCTGCTGCAGCCGCTGGTGGAGGCGCGGGATGATCGCGAGCTGGTACCCGATGCCGGCATCAGCGCCGGCGGCTGTGTGATCAAGACCGCCAACTGCCGGGTGGATAGCAGTATAGAGAGCCGTTTTCGCCAGGCTGCCGATCAATTGCTGTCACGTCTGGCTGAGTCTGGCCCCGATGACAGCGCCAAATGACGGAAATTTGACGCCATGTCCCGTCTGCTGCAGCGCATGCAACGCCATCTGGATCTCAAGTACAGCGCCGTCCGCCCGCTGGTGGAAGGTCGCATCACCCGCCTGATTGGTCTGACGCTTGAAGCCGTGGGTCTGCAGGTCGCCATCGGCGACAACTGCGAGATTCAGGTGCGCCCCGGTGTGCGGGTCGAGGCTGAAGTGGTGGGCTTTTCCGGAGATCGCATTTACCTGATGCCGCTGGACAGTATCGATGGCCTGCAACCGGGTGCCCGCATCACACCGCTGGGCGGCGCAGGCCAGGTGGATGTGGGGCCCGGCCTGCTGGGGCGGGTGCTCAACGGCGTCGGCAAGCCGCTGGATGGCAAGGGCCCGATCGAGGCTACCGAGCGTGTCTCCCTGGGCGGTGAAGTTATCAATCCGCTGAATCGCCACCCCATCGAACGGACGCTGGATGTGGGCATTCGCGCCATCAATTCGTTGCTGACCGTCGGGCGTGGCCAGCGTCTGGGCCTGTTTGCCGGCAGTGGCGTGGGCAAGTCGGTGCTGCTGGGCATGATGACCCGCTATACCGAGGCCGACATCATCATCGTGGGCCTGATCGGGGAGCGTGGCCGCGAGGTCAAGGAATTCATCGAACACAACCTGGGGGCCGCCGGTCTGGCGCGCTCGGTGGTGGTAGCATCCCCTGCCGACGACTCACCCCTGATGCGCCTGCGGGCCGCGCAGCTGGCGACCCGCATTGCCGAATATTTTCGCGCCCAGGGGCGTAATGTACTGCTGCTGATGGACTCCCTCACGCGCTATGCCCAGGCCCAGCGCGAAATCGCCCTGGCGGTGGGCGAGCCGCCGGCCACCAAGGGATATCCGCCGTCGGTGTTTGCCAAGCTGCCGCGTCTGGTGGAGCGGGCGGGCAATGGCGCGACCGGGGGCGGTTCCATCACGGCTTTTTATACGGTGCTGACCGAAGGCGACGATCAGCAGGATCCGGTAGCCGACGCTGCCCGGGCCATTCTGGATGGTCATGTGGTGCTGTCGCGCCGCCTGGCCGAGCAGGGCCACTATCCCGCCATCGACGTCGAGGCCTCCATCAGCCGGGCGATGCCCGCTATCGTGGGTGAGGGGCATCTGGCGCTGGCCATGCGTTTCAAGCAGCTGATGTCGCGTTATCAGCAGAACGAAGACCTGATTACCGTGGGTGCCTACAGCAAGGGCAGTGATGCAGATACTGACTTCGCCATCGAGCGCATGCCGGTGCTGCGCAGTTTTCTGCAGCAGAGCCTGAATGAGGCGAAACCCATGGCGCAGTGCATTCAGGAGCTGTCGATGGTGCTGTCGCCACCGCCCAAGCCCAGCATGGGTAATCCCGCCGCTGTCACGCCTGTTGCCGGAGTACGGCGATGAAAAAGCGCTCCCAGCGCATGGCCTTGCTGCAGGATCTGGCGCAGCGAAAAAAGCGCCAGGCGGACCAGTTTCTGGCCGACAGTCAGGCGCGGGTGAATCAGGGTGAGGCGACGTTGCTGCAGCTCGAACAGTTCCTGGGTGAATACCAGCAGCAGTTTCAGCAGCAGGGGCAGGCGGGTGTCGCTGTGGGTCAGATGCTGATGGCGCGGGCTTTTGTGGAGAAAATCGAAGCCAGTATTCGCCAGCACCGCGAGACCATGAAAACCAACGCCGAGCAGTTGCAACAGGTCGAGCAATACTGGCGTCAGGTGTACGGCCACCAGTGCGCGATGAAAAACCTGACTGAACGTGCTCTGACTCAGGAGCGCGCCGAGGCGGAAAAACAGTTGCAAAAGGAACTCGATGAGCGCTCGCAGCGGGTGCGCACACCCTTCATCTGATGGCGTGTTCCGCTGCCAGTCGCCAGGCTCAACCAGCCATTGTGACGGGTTGGCCTGCAATCTGCATGGATAGCCGCAGTTGCTATTACTCTGGAGCTGCCATGCTTGCCCCTTTATCGCCTGTCATCTCTGTCACTTCGTTGTCCAGGCCCGCTGTGACAGCCGCCGGCGCTGGCTCTGCGCCTTCAGCGCCCGGAGTTGTGGATTTTTCCGGCGTACTGGCCGCAGAGCGTGCCGGCGGCGAAAAATTGCCGCAGCCCCAGGCGACAGAGCCCGCTGAAAACAGCGGCGGCAAGAGCCTGCCAGGCGTTGGGGATAATCCAGCCAGCACCGATGTTGCCGCTGAGGCGGGCGCAGATATTGAGGGGAGTGTTGGGGCGGATGCACGAGCCTCCGCGCAAATGCGTCGGGAGCAGGGCTTTGCGCCCGCATCGCTACAGGCCCAGGCCCGTGCGGCCGAGGGGAGTGCGGTGATCAATGGTGTGCCTGCCAGGGCTGAGCCAGTGGCTGAGTCTGAACTCTCTATCCAGCAAGCCAATGCCGATGCTGCATTGTCGTCGGCTTTAGAGTCGGCCGGTCAGATTGCGAAGCAAGAGATGGATCAGGCGGCTGAGCCGTTGCTGTCGCCGTCCGGGGCCAGGGCGCCCTTAGCCGTGCAGGATGAAAGCGGGCCTTGGGTTGGGGTTGTGCCGCAAGTTGCAGTGGCGACTGAGAGCGCAAATATCAGCACAGTTGATGGCGATGGCGATGGCGATGGCGATGGCGCGGCGCGGGCACCGGCTGTAGATAATTCAGCCGTGGATATCGCGGGCGCGGTTAGCGCGAATGCAGCGGCGGCCAGTGCGCCGCCTGTGGATATTCAGACCCTGATGAGCGCGATTCAGCGTGAGGCCGGCCAGGCACTGCCGCCGGCGGTAATTCGTGCCTTGCAGGCGCAGCAAGCCCAGCAAGTTCAACATGCAGAACAGCGTCTTGAGGCCGCACCGGCGGCTGCTACGCCAGGGTTGAATACTGAGCCTGTGCTGGCGGGCTCACCGCCGCGCCTGCCGGGCGCTGAGCTAGCGCCTGTTTCTGTTACGCCTAACCCGGGTCTTGCACCGCAGAACGCTGATGCCGGTGCAGAGCAGACCCGAGTGCGCCTGAGTGCGGCGGATGCGATGGTGCGCCTCGCAGGCGCAGCTGAAGCGGGCGCCGATCAGGGCGATGACAGTACCCTGCAGGCAGGGGTGCTGCGAACCGGTGCTGAAGGAACTCGGGCGGCGCAGCCGCTGAATCCGCTACCGGCGCAGCTGCAAAGTATGCCGCCCGGGCTTTCGCTGGGCCTGTCACAGGGTAATGCCGCCTGGGGGCAGGCCATTTCGGAGCGGGTACTGCTAATGACGGCGGGCAGTCTGCAGGTGGCCGAAATTCGGCTGGATCCGCCGGAACTGGGCACTCTGCATGTGCGCCTGCAGCTGAATCAGGATCAGGCGAGCCTTAGCTTTAGCTCGCCCCACGCCCAGGTGAGGGATGCGCTGGAACAGCAGATGCCGCGCCTGCGCGAGATGCTGGCAGAGCAGGGGCTCAATCTTGAAAGCAGTTCGGTGGCCGATGATTCAGAGCGGCGCGAACGCTCTGCACCCGATGCCGGCCAGGGTACTGGGCTGATGGCCGAGCAGGATGAGGATACGGCCATAACGGTGGTGCCCGTGGCGGCGTCCAGCCGGTCACTGGTGGATGATTACGCCTGAGGCGGAAAACCCGGGTTGAGTCTTTGATAGAGCCTTAAAATCAGTGTGTTATATTAGACCTCCGGGCAGGTGGAGAGACAGATGGCACAGGATAATGCAGTGGAAGATGGGGCAGCGGGCAAGTCGGCAAAGTCGGGTCGCCTGATGATGGTGGCGGCAGTATTGCTGGCACTGCTGATCGGTGGCGGCGGTGTCGCGGCCTTCTTCATGTTTACCGGTAGCGATACGGCCCCAGCCGGGGGTGACACGGCGGCGCCTGTGGTCAAGGCCAAGGCGCTCTATACCAAGATACGCACCCTCGAAGGCCGGCCGATGTTTGTGGTGACCCTGGCCTCGGATGATGGCAAACGGCACTTTCTGCAGACCTATATCGAAGCCAAGAGCCGTGATCAGGAAGTGGTTGATGTGCTGACGCTGCACATGCCGCTGATCGTGGCCCGGCTGAACGCACTTTTCTCGACCCAGAAGTTCGAACAGTTACAGACCATGGATGGCAAGATCCAGTTGCGCACCGAGGCGCTGGAGCTGCTGCAGGGAATTTTGCAGGAAAAGGCAGGGCGCCCCGGTGTGGAAGCGCTGCTGTTTACCAATTTTGTCATGCAGTAACGGAATAGGCAGCACGCATGTCGGTTAAAGATCTGCTGTCACAGGATGAGATTGATGCCCTGCTTCACGGCGTGGACGATGGTGACATCGGCACCGGCGATGAGGCAGAGGAACTCGAATCCGGTGGTGTAAAGTCCTACGACCTGGCGAGCCAGGAGCGGATCGTGCGCGGGCGCATGCCGGCGCTGGAGCTGATTAACGAACGTTTTGCCCGTCACACCCGTCTGACCCTGTTCAACCTGCTGCGCCGCACCGTGGATGTGACGGTCGGCGGCGTGCAGGTCATGAAGTACGGCGACTATGTGCATACGCTCTACCTGCCGACCAGCATGAATCTGGTGAAAGCCCTGCCGCTCAAGGGCACGGCCCTGTTTATCCTGGACGCCAAGCTGGTGTTCAAGCTGGTCGACAACTTCTTCGGGGGGGATGGTCGTCAGGCCAAGATCGAGGGGCGGGATTTTACCCCAACCGAAACCCGGCTGGTGCGCAAGGTACTCGGTCAGCTGTTTGCCGACCTTGAAGAGGCCTGGCGTCCGCTGATGAATCTGCACTTCGAGCATATCGGACACGAAATGAATCCGGCCATGGCCAATGTGGTCAGTCCGACTGAAGTGGTGGTGGTCAGCACCTTTCAGGTCGATCTGGAGGGCGGCAGCGGTGAGCTGCAGGTCACCATGCCCTATTCGATGCTGGAGCCCATCCGCGACCTGCTGGTATCGAGCTTTCAGCCCGCCGAGCGCGAGGGTGACGAGCGCTGGATGCAGGCCCTGCGGCGTGACATTATGTCGGCCGATGTGGATTTGAACCTGCAGCTGGCCCAGCGGGACATGACCCTGCGGGATGTGATGGCGCTGGAAGTCGGCGACGTCATTCCGGTGGAAATTCCGCAGGAGCTGATCCTGCGTGCCGCAGGCGTTCCCACCTTTAGCTGCCGCCTGGGGGTGTCCAGATCGAACCTGGCGGTAAAAATCATTGATCAAGTCAAGGCAACCGACTAGCCCGGCCCGGCATCCGGGTACGGTTTTATCCACAGGCTGACAGGCCGCCGCCGGCGGGCTTTGGAGTATCTGCACAGATGAGTGATAACAAGGACGCGGGTTCTGACCCTCAGGGCAAGGGTGACGAATGGTCCGCCGCCATGGATGAACAAGCCGGCGGTGCCGCGGCACGGGCAGTCGAACTCGATGAGCTGAAAGACGAGTCCACCCCGGTGGGCGACCCCAAACTGGATGTGATCCTGGATATCCCGGTGACCCTGTCCATGGAAGTGGGTAACACCGAGATTGCCATCCGCAATCTGCTGCAACTGAGCCAGGGCTCCGTGATTGAGCTCGGTCGCATGGCCGGCGAGCCGCTGGACGTCAAGGTGAACGGTACCCTGATCGCCCACGGCGAGGTGGTGGTGGTGAACGAGCGTTACGGCATTCGCCTGACGGACGTGATAAGCCCGCAAGAACGCATCAAGAAGCTGCGCTAAAGGATGCGGCGTCTCTTTGTAATCCTGCTTTTCGCACTGGCGGCACCTGCAGCACTGGCCCAGGCCGTTGCTTCTGCGGCCTCAAGCACTGTCGCCGGAGCTGTGTCAGGTGCCGTGCCAGGCGTGGTATCCCAAGCCCAGGCCCCGTTGCAGGCAGAGCCCGCACTGGGGTCAACTCTGAGTCTGGCGCCCGGTTCCATGGCACGCCCGGCGATGCAGGATCCGGTATCTTTCGCCATGCTTGGCCAGCTGCTGATGGGGCTGGTAATCGTGATCATGGCGATACTGCTGGTGCTCTGGCTGGTTAAGCGTTTTACCGGCCTTGGGGTCCAGGGGCATCATCTGAAAATTGTCGCTGCCCTGTCGCTGGGCACCCGGGAAAAGGCGGTACTGATCGAAGTGGGAGGCCGGCAGCTGCTGCTGGGCGTCGCACCCGGTAGGGTCAGCCTGCTGGAGCGCTTCGATGAGCCAGTGGTGGAAACTGACCCCGGTGCCGGATTCGGCGCCAGGTTGCGTGAAGTGCTGGAACGCAAGGAGCGTCAATGACCGCGTCCATAGTCTGGATTTCGACGATGGTCATCACCCGGATGACACGATTCTGGCCACTGCTGCTGTTGCCCTTATTGGTATTGCTGGCACTGCCCGCAGCTGCTGAAGATATAGGCATACCCGCGGTTAACATCATCACCGCGGATGACGGCAGTACCAGCTATAGCGTGACAATTCAGATTCTCGCGCTCATGACCATGCTGACGTTCCTGCCGGCACTGATCATGATGATGACCGCCTTTACCCGCATTATCGTGGTGTTTGCCATACTGCGTCAGGCGCTGGGGCTGCAGCAGACGCCATCGAATCAGGTGCTCATGGGGCTGGCGCTCTTCCTGACCCTGTTTATCATGACGCCGGTGATCGAGCGGGTGAACATCGCCGCCGTGCAGCCCTATATGAAAGGGGAGCTCGCACCGCTGGAAGCGGCACAGGCGGCGGCGGCGCCCTTTCGTGATTTCATGACCATGCAAACCCGCGAAAGTGACCTTGAGCTCTTTATGCGGCTGTCGAAGACGCCGCGGGTGAGTTCGATTGATGAGGTCCCCTTTACCGTGCTGGTGCCGGCCTTTGTGACCAGTGAGCTCAAAACCGCCTTCCAGATCGGCTTTATGCTGTTTATCCCCTTTCTGGTGATCGATCTGGTGGTGGCCAGTGTACTGATGGCCATGGGCATGATGATGCTGTCGCCGGTTATCATTTCGCTGCCGTTCAAGATCATGCTGTTTGTGCTGGTGGATGGCTGGGTTATGGTGGTTGGGACCCTGGCGACAAGCTTCGGGCTCTGATGGCGCTCTGCGCGACTATCACTTTAGCTGCCGTTAACGGCATACACAGGAGGACGTCATGGCACCGCAACTGATGCTCGATCTCTTCGGCGAGGCGCTCTGGCTGGTGGTGTTGCTGGTGTGCGTTATTATTCTGCCGAGCCTGATGGTGGGGCTGATGGTCTCCATGTTTCAGGCTGCCACCCAGATTAACGAACAGACGCTGAGCTTTCTGCCGCGTCTGATTATTACCCTGGGCATGGTGATGTGGGCCGGCCCCTGGATCGTGACCCGTCTGCTGGATCACTTTCGCCTCATCTTCGATGCCATTCCCCAGATGATTCAGGTCGGATAGCGAGATGCCGGGTCCGGGAGACCGCTGATGTTCGATATAGGGCTGCTGCAAATCGAGCAGATGGTGGCAGATTTCCTCTGGCCTCTGTTTCGTATCGCCGCCTTCTTTATGGCCATTCCCATGATCGGCAGTGGTCTGGTGCCGCCGCGCATTCGCCTGGGGCTGGCGATCGGGGTCACAGTGTTGCTGTTGCCAGTGCTGCCGCCCATGCCATCCTTTGCAGCCTTTTCCGTCGAAAGTTACCTGGTGATCGCCCAGCAGATCCTTATTGGCGCCGCCATGGGCTTTATGGTGCAGCTGTTGCTGCAGGTGTTTGTTGTGGGCGGGCAGCTGATCTCAACCCAGATGGGGCTGGGCTTTGCATCGGTGTCGGATCCGGTCAATGGCGTCTCGGTGGTGGTGCTGAGCCAGTTCTATCTGCAGCTGGTGATGTTGCTGTTTCTTGCCATGAATGGCCATCTGGTGATGATCGATGTGCTGGCGCGCAGTTTCGAGCAGATCCCGGTAGGTATGTCGGGCCTGAGTCCGGAGATCTTTTCTGAAATAGTGCGCACCGGTGGCTGGATGTTCGCCGCCGCCCTGATGATGGCGCTGCCGCCGGTGACGGCCTTGCTGATCATCAACTTTTCCTTTGGCATTATCACCAAGGCCGCGCCCCAGCTGAATATCTTCGCTATCGGCTTCCCCTTTACCATGCTGATGGGGCTGCTGATTGCCTGGGTCAGCCTGGGCGGTTTTCTGGGGCAGTATCAGCGCATCGCCGAGTATGCGCTGGAGCTGATCAGCATCACTTTCCTGGGTGGCGGCTGAGCATGGCTGAAGAAACCGGTCAGGAGAAAACCGAAGACCCTACCCCCAAGCGAATAAGAGAGGCGCGGGAGAAGGGCGATATACCCCGTTCAAAAGAGCTGGGCGCTACTGTGCTGTTGCTGGCCGCCGCCGCCAGTGCGCTGATATTTGGCGACCTTGTTGCCAACCGCATGCGGGACATGATGGCGGGTAACCTCTCGCTGGAACGTGAAGCCCTGTTCGACTCCTCCATGATGGTGGCCTATCTGGCGCGCTCCATGTTTGATGCGCTGATGGCGCTGTCCGGCTTCTTCGGGCTGGTGCTGCTGGCGGCGATTGTCGGCCCTCTTGCGCTGGGGGGCTGGAATTTCAGCGGCGAATCAATACAGCCCAAGGCGAGCCGAATAAACCCGCTTTCCGGCCTCAAGCGCATGTTTTCCCTCAAGGCCCTGGTGGAGCTGGTCAAGGCGCTGGCCAAGTTTCTGCTGGTGGCGTCCATTGCCATCCTGGTGCTCAAGGTCATGCAGCCAAGGCTGCTGGGGCTTGGATCGCAGGATGTGGTGCCGGCCATCAGTGATGCGGTGGATATTGTCATCTGGACCTTCCTGCTGATCAGCGCCAGCCTGATCCTGATTTCGCTGCTGGATGTCCCCTTTCAGCTGTACGACTACAGCAAGAAAATGAAAATGACGCTGCAGGAAGTCAAGGACGAGATGAAAAGCACCGAGGGCAAGCCCGAGGTGAAAGGACGCATTCGCCAGCTGCAGCGCGAAATTTCCCAGCGTCAGATGATGGGCAAGGTACCCGAGGCCGATGTCGTCATTACCAACCCGACCCACTATGCGGTGGCACTGAAATACGATCCTGAGTCCGGCCGGGCGCCGGTGGTGCTGGCCAAGGGCGCCGATTTTGTCGCACTCAGGATTCGTGAGCTGGCGGTGGAGCATGAAGTGCCCATGCTGTCGGCGCCACCCTTGGCTCGAGCCCTGTTTCAGCATGCGGAGCTGGATCAGGAAATTCCCGCCGGTCTGTTCAAGGCCGTGGCCCAGGTGCTGGCCTATGTGTATCAGCTGCGCAGCTACCGCAAGCGCGAGTCGGTGGCGCCTACCCAGGTACGGGATGATGATCTGGATATTCCGGATGACCTGCGCTTCGATGATTAAACGCAGCGTCCAGGAGGAAAAGCCCGGGTTGTCAGTTAATTGGCTAGTTTATTGCATTACTTATTCTGGTTGGAAATACAGGCGTCAATATTTTGAGTTTTGTTTCCATTGAGTCTGAATACAGCGACATTTAGCCGGTTTTCGGCTGTCTGTGACTGAATATTGACGGGTAGTCGATTGGATCGAACCTTCTTAAGCAACGGCATGCGCAGCCTCAGCCAGGGCAACCTGGGGGTTCCGCTGCTGCTGCTGGTGGTGATAGGCATGGTCACGCTGCCGGTCCCGCCCTTCCTGCTGGACGTTTTTTTCACGTTCAATATAGCGCTGTCGCTGGTGGTGCTGCTGGTCTGCGTGTACGCGCTGCGGCCGCTGGAATTTACCGTCTTTCCAACCATCCTGCTGGTGGCCACCTTGCTGCGGCTGGCGCTGAACGTGGCTTCTACCCGGGTGGTGCTGCTCTATGGTCACGAGGGCGGAGATGCGGCGGGCAAGGTGATCGAGGCCTTCGGTCAGGTGGTGATCGGCGGCAACTATGTGGTCGGCATAGTGGTGTTCCTGATCCTGGTGATTATCAACTTTGTGGTGGTGACCAAGGGCGCCGGGCGTATTTCGGAAGTAAGCGCTCGCTTTACACTGGACGCCATGCCCGGCAAGCAGATGGCGGTGGATGCGGACCTCAATTCGGGTCTGATTACGCAGGAAGAGGCCAAGCTGCGCCGGCGGGAAGTGACCGAAGAAGCCGACTTCTACGGTTCCATGGACGGTGCCTCCAAGTTTGTTCGCGGTGATGCGGTTGCCGGTATCCTGATCCTGGTGATCAACCTGGTGGGCGGGTTGTCCATCGGCATGCTGCAGCATGACCTGAGCTTTGATCTGGCGATTCAGTATTACTCCATGCTGACCATTGGTGATGGTCTGGTGGCGCAGATTCCGTCCTTGCTGCTCTCCACCGCAGCGGCGATTACGGTAACGCGGCAGAACTCGTCCCAGGATATGGGCAACCAGATCCTGCAGCAGATGTTCTCGGCACCCCGGGCGCTGATTGTCGCCGCCTGCCTGCTGGGTGTGATCGGTATAGTGCCCGGCATGCCACATGTCGCTTTTTTGACGCTTGCCGCCGCCGCCGGTGCTATCGCCTGGATGATTCTGCGTCGCCAGGCGCGGGAGGCGCAGGAGGAACAGACGAGCAAGCAGGAACTGGCGCGTACCCAGACGGCGGTGCCTGTGGATGAACAGAAAGAACTCGACTGGGATGATGTGATGCCGGTGGACATGATCGGCCTGGAAGTGGGTTACCGGCTGATTCCCATGGTGGACAAGCTGCAGGGTGGTCAGCTGCTCGGGCGCATCAAGGGCATCAGGCGCAAGCTGTCGCAGGATCTGGGCTTTCTGGTGCCCTCGGTACATATCCGCGACAACCTGGACCTGGTGCCAGGTGGTTACCGCATTCTGCTGATGGGGGTTATTGTGGGTGAGGCCGAGGTCTACCCCGATCGTGAGCTGGCGATCAATCCGGGCCAGGTGTTTGGTACCCTCAAGGGCGTCGCCGTGACGGATCCGGCCTTCGGTCTGGAAGCGGTCTGGATTGAAACCGGGCAAAAGGAGCAGGCGCAGTCGCTGGGGTATACGGTGGTGGATGCCAGTACCGTGGTTGCCACGCATCTGAATCAGCTGCTGCAGAACCATGCCCATGAACTGCTCGGGCATGAAGAGGTGCAGCAGCTGCTGGACATGCTGGGCAAGCACTCACCCAAGCTGGTGGATGAACTGGTACCGGCCAAGCTGTCGATCAGCGGCCTGCTGAGGGTACTGCAGAACCTGCTGATGGAGCAGGTGCCGCTGAAGGATTTTCGCAGTATCGCAGAAGCCCTGGCCGAGGCTGTGGGCCGCAGCCTGGATCCGATGGCGCTGACCGCGGCGGTACGGGTCTCGCTGTCACGGCTGATCGTGCAGGAAATCAACGGTTACTCCGATGAGGTGCCGGTGATTACCCTCGACCCCAAGCTTGAGCAGATGCTGCTCAACTCGGTGCAGAATCAGGGCGCTGGCGACGGTCTGGTGCTGGAGCCCGGTATGGCCGAGCGCCTGCAGCAGTCTCTGGCCACGACGGCGCAGAATCAGGAAATGGCGGGTAAACCGTCGGTATTGCTGGTGGCGGCACCGGTGCGGCCGCTGATGGCGAAGTTCGTGCGCTATGGAAACCACCGGATTCATGTACTCTCCTATCAGGAGATACCGGAAAACAAGAAAGTCACCATAGTGGCGACCGTGGGCGGACAGGGTGGTTAATCCCGCCTGTTGGCGGTCTGGCTTTGCGCCCGGCCAAGCCCGGCAGGCTGCCAGAACGCGAAGCTGGCCCTGCAACGCCTTACTCAGAGGACGACTATGAAAGTAAAACGCATTTTTGCCCCTGACATGCGCCAGGCGATGCGACGGGTGCGGGAAGAGATCGGCCCCGATGCGGTCATTGTCTCCAATCACCGTGTGGCCGGCGGTGTTGAAGTGGTTGCCGCCCACGAACAGGAATACGAGGCGGCCCAGGCCGAGTTCAAGCGCCAGAGCCAGGAGCGCCGCCGGCGTGACGAACAGGTGCAGACGCTCACCGGTGCTGATCGTTCGGGCGCCGGGCGCCAGGGTGGCGTGCTGGAAGACGAAATGCGCAAGGTCAGGGCGCGTATCGCCTCGGCCCAGCAACAGAGCGGTGTTGCGATGGAGCCGGATATGGGGGTCATGCGTAATCGTCAGATCGGCCAGGATGATGACGAGGATCTGCGCAGTATTCTGGAATCCCTCAAGCAGCGGCAAAAATCCCGCGCTGAGGTGGTAGCGCCACCGTTTGAAGGCAGCGGTTTTGAGGCTGACCCCTTCGCCCCTGGATCCCGGCCTGAACCGACCTTCAGGCCTGAAGCTGCGCCAGGGCCTGAACCACGGCAAGAACCGGCACCAAGATCAGCGGCGCAACTGCGCTCCGAGCCGCAGTTGCGGCCGCAGTCAGCATCTGCACCTCAGGGGCCGGCGGCAGCCGAGTATCCAGGGGAATCCCGGAGCTCTCGCAATTCTCGGGACACGCAGGATCATGAGCGCATCCTCAGCATGCAGGATGAGATTCAGCAGCTCAAAGTCATGCTGCAGCAGCAGTTGCAGGCCCAGGCGCAGCCTCAGATGCAGCCTCAGATGCAGGCGCCGCCAGCGGCACCCATTCAGCCCGCGCCATCCCAGCCGGCTCCGCCACCGGCCGCTCAACCCGCTGCCATGCCGCAGGCCCAGGTGCGCCTCAGTCGCAGGCTCGACAGTCTCGGCATCGGGCCCCGGGTGGTGCGCCATCTGGTGTCGAGCATTGAGCAGGATGTTGAAATCGACAAGGCCTGGCGCAGCAGTCTGGCGCGCCTGTCCGATGCCATCCCGGTGGTCGGGGAAGAGTTTATCGAGCGCGGTGGCATGGTGGCCTTTGTCGGTCCCACCGGAGTGGGCAAGACCACCACGATCGGCAAGCTGGCAGCACGCTACGTGCTCAAGTACGGCAGTGCCAGTCTCGCGCTGGTGACCACGGATACCTACCGCATCGCGGCCCATGAGCAGCTGCGTACCTTTGGCCGCATTCTGGATGTGCCGGTGCGGGTGGTGGATGAAAATCATTCGCTGGATGAAGTGCTGCACTCACTCAAGGGCAAGCGCCTGGTACTGATTGATACCGCCGGCATGAGCGCCGACGAGCCCCATACGGCAGCGCAGATCGAGCTGCTGCAGGGTGTGTCGCTGCGGCTTAAAAAATTGTTGGTGCTGTCATGTTCCAGCCAGAAACGGGTGATCGAAAGTGCCTACAATACCTATCAGACGCTGGGTCTGAGCGGCTGCGTACTGAGCAAGCTCGACGAGTCCGGCAGTCTGGGCGAGGCGCTGACGCTGTCGATCGAGAAACAGTTGCCTATTGCCTATGTAACCGATGGTCAGAAGATTCCCGATGATATAGGGGTGGCGCGGCGTCATGATCTGGTGAGCCGTGCCGTGGTGACGACGCAGAAAGCGCAGGAACGTGAACAGCAGGCGGACGAAGGTCCGGATCTGAGTTTTATAGGTCGGGCAGGATGACCCAGGGAAGAAGCAGATTATGCATCCAGTAAAAGTAGTGGCTGTCACCGGCGGCAAGGGCGGTGTTGGCAAAACCAACGTTTCGGTAAATCTGTCGCTGGCACTGGGGCAGATGGGCCGTCGCGTGGTGCTGCTGGATGCGGATCTGGGGCTGGCCAACGTCGACGTGCTGCTGGGCCTGAGGCCCAAATACAATATATCCGATGTGCTGGCCGGGGACTGTGCGCTGTCCGATGTGATGTTGCAGGCGGGCGAAAACGTGCGCATAGTACCGGCATCCTCAGGTACCCAATCCATGGCGGCCCTGGGTGTGCATGAGCATGCCGAGCTGATTCATGCCTTTACCGATATCGCCGACGAAATCGATGTACTGGTGATTGATACCGCGGCGGGCATATCCGAGTCGGTGATCAGCTTCCTGCGCGCCGCCCAGGAAGTGCTGATGGTGGTGTGTGACGAGCCCACCTCCATTACCGATGCCTATGCGCTGATCAAGCTGCTGAATCGGGATCACAAGGTCACGCGTTTTCGGGTGCTGGCCAACATGGTGCGCAGCGAGTCTGAAGGTCGCAACATGTATAACAAGCTGCTGACGGTGACGGATCGATTCCTTGATGTAACGCTTCAATACGTCGGATCAATCCCTTATGATGAGGCGGTACGCAAGGCGGTTAAGCGGCAAACAGCTGTTTTGCAAGCGTTTTCCAGCAGTAATGCGGCGCTTGCCTATCGTCAGCTTGCCAACCGGGTCGATGGCTGGCCGGTGATGACAACGCCGCGTGGGCACCTGGAATTCTTTGTCGAGCGCCTGGTGCAGGGAAGCTAGCAGTTAATAAAGAGGCTCCATGTATAACCAGCTGGAATTTACCTCTAGTCAGGATCTGATCACGCAGTATGCGCCGCTGGTTAAGCGTATTGCCTACCATCTGCTTGCCCGCCTTCCGGCCAGTGTTCTGCTGGACGATCTGATTCAGTCCGGCATGATCGGTCTGCTGGAAGCGTCCCGCAAATACAATCCCGCCAAGGGTGCCAGTTTCGAGACCTACGCCGGTATTCGCATTCGCGGCGCCATTATCGATGAAGTGCGCCGCGGTGACTGGACGCCGCGCTCGGTACATCGCAACAGCCGGCGTATTTCCGACAGCATCCATCAGCTTGAAGCGCGCCTGGGGCGCGATGCCACCGATGCCGAGGTGGCGGCCGAGATGGACATCAGCGTGACCGAATACCACGGCCTGCTGCAGGATTCGATGGAAAGCCGTCTGTTCAGTTTTGAAGAACTGCAAAGGCCAGACGACGAGAGTGCCGGCGAGCAGTTTGTGGCGGATGATCCCGAACCCGAGCATCAGGTTGAAAAGAATGTCTTCAACCAGGCGCTGGCCAAGGCCATCCAGGGGTTGCCGGAACGCGAGCGGCTGGTGCTGGCGCTTTACTATGACGAGCAGCTCAATCTGAAGGAAATTGGCGAGGTGCTGGGCGTGAGTGAGTCGCGCATCAGCCAGATTCACAGTCAGGCGGCGCATCGGCTGAAGGGCCGCCTGCGAGACTGGCGTTAGTTGTAGTTTGGGTTGGACTAACACTGGATATTTGCAGATCTTGGCCGATAACCACAAATCACTGCACAGGCTGCCCGGGTGCGCTTATAAGGCGCATGACAGCCAGTACGTTTATCTAGCGCCAGGCAGGTTCTGCTGCGGCCTACTTTTTCTAACGGAGCCTTGTGCATGGATCGCCTGAGCGTTGCAGGACTGTTACTCGCCGTCGTCGCCATTGCGGGCGGTCATTATCTGGATGGTGGCCAGATTCAGCAGCTGCTTAACGGGCCTGCGGTGGTGATCGTTGTTGGCGGCACTCTGGCGGCGGCGGCCATTCAGACCCCCAGTAATGAGTTTCGCCGTGCCCTCTGGCTGATGCGCTGGCTGGTAAACGGGCCCCGCTATGATTTCGAGCGCGGAATCGAGCGCGTGGTGGAGTGGTGTCAGCGCACCCGCAAACTTGGGCTGCTGGGGCTGGAGGCGGAGATTGAAGCCGAGTCGGATCCCGTGGTACGCAGTGGTCTGCAGCTGCTGGTGGATGGCAAGGACGCCAACGTCATTCGCGGCATGCTGGAGATACAGCTGGTGTCCCAGGAGCAGCGTGACCTGCAGGGGGCCCGGGTGATCGAGAGCATGGGCGGCTATGCCCCGACGCTGGGTATTCTTGGCGCCGTTATTGGCCTGATTCAGGTGATGAGCAACCTGCAGGATCCTGAGGGGTTGGGTGCGGGTATCGCCACCGCCTTTGTGGCCACCATCTACGGTGTGGCCCTGGCCAACCTGCTGCTGATTCCGCTGGCCAACAAGATCAAGAGTCTGGTGCTGGCGCGTTACCGCTACCAGGAAATGATGCTCGAAGGCCTGCTGTCGATTTCCGAAGGGCAGAGCCCGCAACTCATTCGCCAGCGTATGCAAGGCTATCTGGGGTAGGAGAAACTATGGCGCGTCGGATGCCACCGATTGATGATACGCGCCAGGATCGCTGGGTGTTGTCCTACGCCGACTTCATTACGCTGCTGCTGGCGTTCTTTATTGTCATGTATGCCATTTCCTCGGTGAACGAGGAGAAATATCGCTCCATTTCCGATGCGCTGTCCGGCGTCTTCGAGGGTTCCGGCCGCCCAGCGGGCGCGACCACCCAGGATGCCGCCAGTGATCTGGCCATTGGCAACGCCGTACGACCCGATGCCCCTGCTATTGAAATCGACCCCGCCGATGCTGCGGTGACCGCACAGCTGCGCAGTCTGCAGGCCGAGTTGCAGCGCAGGTTTTCGCCCCAGATAGAGGCGGGCAGCATGAAAATCGACGGTAACGACCTCTGGTTGTCGATCGAGCTGCGCGCATCACGTCTGTTTGGCAGCGCCGATGCATTGCCGGAAATAGAAGCCGATGCGCTGCTGGGCAAGATTGCAGAGTTGTTGCGCGGGCTCGAAAACCCGATTCATGTTGAAGGCTTTACCGATAATCAACCCATTGCGACCGACCTCTATCCCTCCAACTGGGAGCTGTCTGCCGCCCGGGCTGCGGCCGTGGTACGCATTCTGGCGCTTAATGGTGTCAGCCCCCAGCGCATGGCGGCGGTAGGCTATGGGGAATATCAGCCGGCCTACAGCAACCGTACCGCAGAGGGGCGCGGCATGAACCGGCGCGTGCTGATCGTGGTGTCCCGCGACAAGCGGGTACGCCGGGCGGTGTCCTCCTTTGGCAGTCAGCAGATCAGCACTGATACCGTCAGCGAACTGCTGGATGCCGAACAGGCGCCGCCCCTGCCCGCCATTGAGCAGCTTGAAACCGAAAATGGTGGTGTACTCTTTCGTCGTGCCGAGGTACAGCCCGATGCGCAGCGCTGATAGCCGCGCCGTTGTCCGCGGGCGGCGGGATCGAGTATCCTTGAGCGCTGACAGCAAGACTGGATGGTTCGGGTGACTCAAGTAACACTACTCTGGCTTGGCTTTGCGCTCTTGTCCCTGGCGGGGACGGGGGCGGGCATCATGCTGTACAGGCGTATGCGCTATTACGAGCGACAGCAACAGGCGCTGGTCAACGTACTGCGCAACGAGATTCGATCCATGACCAGTGGCTCCATTGGCATGGGGCGACGTCTGATGGACGCCGAACGCAGGCTCAACATTACCGTTGAAAAACAGCAGGAACTGGAAAATCGCGACCCTGGCGTGCTGGCCTACAATCAGGCGGCGCGCTTGATGGAGATGGGTGGCAATGTGGATGATCTGGTGAAAAGCTGCGGCATAGGCCGGCCCGAAGCCGAGCTGATGGCGCTGCTGCACCGCGAGCTGCAGTCCACCGAGTCGCTGCCCCAGCCGTCACGCTAGGCGGCTGATCGCTGATCGCTGATCGCTGGTGAATGGTGAATGGTGGATCGTAATTGGTAATTGGTAATTGGTGACGTGTAATTGGTAAATAGTGGTTGGTCATTGGTCGGCGTAGCCTGCATGCTGATCACGAATCACGAATCACGAATCACGAATCACGAATCACGAATCACGAATCACGAATCACGAATCACGAATCACGAATCACGAATCACGAATCACGAATCACGAATCACGAATCACGAATCACGCAGCCTGAATGGCCACATTCTCGAAATTCGCCTGGGGCTCCTTTCCCGGAATTCGCTTCGCTCATCAGGCTACGAACTGCCTTTCTCTCCCTTTCACCTTGCACCTTTCACTTTAACCTTGCGCCTGCTCCCCAGGCCCGCAAACATCAGGGTTGCAGCGGCGGCTCGGCCTTGAGCTGGTAGGCAAAGGCGATGACCTCCGCAATGGCCTGGTAAAGCGCCTGGGGGATTTCGTCACCCAGTTCCAGCCGTATCAGCACCTCCAGCAGCTCCGGGCTTTTGTGAATGTGTATCTGGTGCTCCTCGGCCAGGGCGATGATCTGTTCGGCAATCAGCTCGCGGCCCTTGGCGAGTACTTCCGGTGCCCGCTGGCCTGGGGCGTACCCCAGCGCGATGGCGCTGTCTTCAGGCTTGATCGGTTTCATCGTCTCAGGTTGCCATCTTTCCAGATTCTCCTGGGTCAGGTCTTAAGGTTGATAAGCTGGCGGCGAATGCCGGTTTCACCGCGCGGTGCCGTGCCCTGGTGACAGCCCAGATCGTCGAGCTCTATACCCTGGCGGCCCAGGTTGCGGGCAAATTCAGGCAGGCGCTGCTCTATCAGTCGGGCGGTTTCCGGCTCCGGTGTCCAGAAACGGGCGCTCATGCGGCTATCATCGCGCAGTCGCAGTTCAGCTTCCAGCGGTCCCAGGGCTTGCAGATCAAAATGCAGCCGCACCAGCCAGTGGCTGCTGGCTGGGTCCTCGCCCCGGCGGGCGCGGTAGCGTTTGAGCCGTAACTCCACGTTTTCCATGCGCTCACCAAGGCGCACCGGCAAATCCAGCGCCAGGTGGCGCTCGCTGGTGCCGTCCGGCAGATCCTTGTTCTGGCTGGCGCTGTTCAGTTGCGAGCTGGTGATGCGGGCCAGCAGGTCGCCCAGCAGCTTGTGCATCTGCTTTCGAGCCTGGGGTGGCAGGGCGTCTGCCAGCTGTTGCAGCTGGCCCATTTGAGCCTTGAGGTCCGTAGTGGCGCTGCCCGTATTGCCGGGGGCGGTGCTCTTTGTGCCGCTGGGTTGGGTGGCTGTGCGGCCCAGGTTTGCTTCGGTAAAAAATCCGCCTTTCTCTATATTGCGGCGCACGGCCAGGCCTGAATCACGTAGCCCAGGTGTAATGCCGAATATCTGCAGCAGGGATTGTACGACGGGACTGAGCTGGCGCGCCGCCTGGGTGGCGGCCGCCGTGCCCGGTTGTGCCTGTTGCAGTAGCTGATTGAGTACGTCGCCAAAACGTTGCTGGCGCGGCAGGCTGGTACGCAGCAGGCTGTCCAGCGTCGCAGTCGCAGTCGCAGTCGCAGTCGCAGGGGGGGCGGGCTGGCTGCTGGGCTGGCTGCTGGGGGTTGCTGGTGGACGGGCCGGCGTTTCGGCGGTCAGGCTGAGTTGCAGCTGGCCCGCGCTGTTGCGTGACAGCACAACGGCAGTGCCGGCCGCTAGTGCGCGCTGGGTGTTCAGCTCCAGCAGTTGGCCTGCACGCTGCAGCTGCAGTTGCAGGCGGATGCCGCTGGCATCGGTGCTGGCCTGCAGCACGGTTGCCGCCAGCTGGCCACCGGCGGGGAGCAGGCGTGCCAGAGTCGGTTCGACGGACGGCTGGGTCTGCAACAGGTTGGGGCCCAAAGTAGGTATCAAAATGGCTCCAAAGACGGGTTGAATGCACGGCGCCTGCATTAGATTATTTGTATATAATGGCGGGTTTTATGCATATGGTCGGGCATGGGGAGTATAGCGCTTTCGCCGATTGGGGAGTCTGAGCCTGTGTTGAAAGTTGAGAATCTTTACTGCGAGCGCGATGAGCGGGTTCTGTTCGATGGTCTTTCGTTCGAAATCGGTGCCGGTGAGGTTCTGCAGATCGAGGGGCAGAACGGCAGTGGTAAAACCACTTTGCTGCGCATTCTCAGTGGGTTGTCGCGCAATTATGAGGGCGAACTTTACTGGCGCGGCGAGCCCATGGACGAGGTGGTCGATGAGTATCGTCAGGCGTTGCTGTATTTCGGCCATCTGCCGGGCGTCAAGGCGACCCTGACACCGCAGGAGAATCTGGGCTGGTATGCTGCGCTGCAACCGGGCACGGATAGCGCCTCCATCGATGCGGCGCTGCGCCAGGTGGGGCTGGCCGGTTACGAGGATGTGCCCTGCCATATGCTGTCCGCCGGGCAGCACCGCCGGGTGAGCCTGGCAAGGCTCTATCTGAGCCAGGCAAGCTTGTGGATACTGGACGAACCCTTTACCGCGATCGATAAAAAGGGCGTGGCGCAAAAGGAACAACTGATCCTGCGTCATGCCGCGGCCGGCGGCACGGTTATCCTCACCACACACCATGAATTGCACCTCGACGGGCTGCGTCGACTGAATCTGGATCAACTGGCTGGAACTTCATGAGCGAGATAGCGACTAATGAGCCGGCCAAAGCGCGGGGACCCTCCGCTGTCGGCGTGTTTCGGGCGGCATTGAAGCGTGATTTGCTGTTGGCGTTTCGCAGCAAGAGTGATCTGCTGAACCCGCTGATCTTTTTTCTGATGGTGGCGACCCTGTTTCCCCTGGGGGTGAGTCCGGAGCCCGGTTTTCTGGCGCTGCTGGCACCAGGGCTGGTCTGGGTGGCTGCATTGCTGGCCACGCTGCTGTCGATGGACAGCCTGTTTCGGGCTGATTTTGAGGACGGCACCCTGGAGCAGGCGCTGCTAAGCCCGCAGCCGCTGATACTGATTGTGCTGGCGCGGGTGCTGGCGCACTGGATAATGACCGGCCTGCCGCTGACGCTGATGGCACCGCTGCTGGGGCTGATGCTGTTTCTGCCAGCGGACGGCATGGGCGGGCTGATGCTGAGTCTGCTGCTCGGGACGCCGACGCTGAGCCTGATCGGCGCCATAGGGGCGGCGCTGACGGTGGGCCTGCGCAAGGGCGGCGTGCTGATTTCGCTGCTGGTACTGCCGCTCTATATCCCGGTGCTGATCTTTGGCTCGGGGGCGGTACAGGCGGCGGTGACGGGCCTGCCACTGGCGGGTTATCTGGCGCTGCTGGGGGCCATGCTGGCACTGGGTGTGGTGCTGGCGCCGCTGGCGATCGGGGCAGCTTTACGAATTTCTGTGAGCGGATAGTTGATTGTTTATGGCCAAGAATAAAACCGATAAAAACTGGATGCCGCGCTGGTTCTATCAGCTGGCGTCACCGCGCTGGTGTTATGACATTACCGGCAAATTGCTGCCGGCATTCAGTGTGCTGGCGTTGCTGCTGCTGCTCGGCGGTACTGTCTGGGCGCTGCTGTTTGCGCCGGCGGACTATCAGCAGGGCAACAGCTTTCGGATCATCTATATCCATGTGCCCTCGGCCATACTGGCGCAGTCCTGTTACATGATGATGGCGCTGGCAGGCGCCATTGGTCTGATCTGGAAAATGAAGGTGGCCGACATGGTCGCCAAGGCCTGCGCACCGCTGGGAGCCTCCCTGGCCTTGCTGGCCCTGGCCACCGGTGCTATCTGGGGCAAGCCCACCTGGGGTTCCTGGTGGGTCTGGGATGCGCGCCTGACCTCCATGCTGATTTTGCTGTTTCTGTACCTGGGCGTGATGGCGCTGCATTCGGCGATCGAAAATGATACTACTGCGGCGCAGTCCACGGCGGTGCTGGCGCTGGTGGGGCTGGTGAATATTCCGATCATCAAGTACTCGGTGGAGTGGTGGAATACCCTGCACCAGCCCGCCACCTTCAAACTGACCGAAAAACCGACCATGCCGCCTGAAATGTGGCTACCGCTGTTGGTGATGGTGGTGGGGTTCTACTGTTTCTTTGCAGTGTCGCTGATGTTGCGCCTGCGCCACGAAATTCTTCGCCGTGAAAGACGCAGCTCCTGGGTGCAGGCGCTGGTCGAGTCACGCTGAGCGAAACCTGCCGGATAGCTGGAACTACAAATTCCTGCGAACAGGCAGACCGAATTTGAATGCAAGTTGTTGAGGTGAACGTGAAGTTCGAAAGTATGGCAGATTTCATCGGGATGGGCGGACACGGGCTATACGTCTGGCTGGCCTATGGCATAGCACTGGCGATCCTGTTGTTCAATGTGGTGCAGCCGCTGCGCCAGACGCGTCAGCTCCTTAATCAGCAGGCGCGCCTTGTGCGACGGGAGAAAGGGTTGTCATGAATCCCAAGCGCAAGCGTCGACTGGTCATTGTGCTGGCCATTCTGGTGAGTGTCTCAGTGGCTGTTGGACTGGCCCTGTTCGCACTCAACCAGAACATCAACCTGTTCTACTCGCCCACTCAGATCGCGGCCGGTGAAGTGCCTGAAGGCACCCGCATTCGTGCCGGTGGCATGGTGGTTGAAGGTTCCGTAATCCGTGATACGCAATCACTTATGGTACGTTTTGAACTGACGGACTTCGCCGAAACCGTGGCGGTTGAATACACGGGTATCCTGCCCGACCTGTTCCGCGAAGGTCAGGGCATAGTCGCCCAGGGTTCGGTGGATGGGCGCGGTGTCTTTACCGCGGTCGAAGTGCTGGCCAAGCACGATGAAAACTACATGCCGCCTGAAGTGGCTGAAGCGCTCAAGGCGGCCGGTACCATGCCCACGCCAGAGCCTGAGGTGTTTAACAAATGATTCCTGAACTGGGTGAATACGCGCTGATATTGGCGCTGTGCATGTCGGTCCTGCTGGCGGTGGTGCCGATGGTGGGCGCCAGTACCAACAACCTGTTGTGGATGGGGTACGCCAGACCGCTGGCGCGGGGGCAGTTCCTGTTTCTGACCATCAGCATGGCCTGCCTGATTTATGCCTTTCTGACCGATGATTTTTCGGTGGCCTATGTGGCGGGCAACTCCAACACCCTGCTGCCGAGCTACTTCAAGTTCAGTGCGGTCTGGGGCGGGCACGAAGGTTCGCTGCTGCTGTGGGTGCTGATCCTGGGGGGCTGGACCTGGGCGGTGGCTGCCAAGAGTCGCGATTTGCCGCTGGAAATTCTTGCCCGCGTACTGGGTGTAATGGGCATGATCTCGGTGGGCTTTCTGCTGTTCACTCTGCTGACCTCGAGCCCGTTCGAGCGCCTGTTGCCAGGCTTCCCGCTTGAGGGCAGTGACCTTAACCCGCTGCTGCAGGATATAGGTCTGATCATCCACCCACCGATGCTCTATATGGGCTATGTCGGCTTCTCAGTGGCCTTTGCCTTTGCCATAGCGGCACTGCTGAGCGGTCGGCTGGATGCCGCCTGGGCGCGCTGGTCGCGACCCTGGACCGTCATGGCCTGGGCCTTTCTGACCCTGGGTATTGGCCTGGGCAGCTGGTGGGCCTATTACGAGCTTGGCTGGGGCGGCTGGTGGTTCTGGGATCCGGTCGAAAACGCCTCCTTCATGCCCTGGCTGGTGGGTACGGCTCTGGTACACAGCCTGGCGGTGACGGAAAAGCGCGGTGTCTTCAAAAGCTGGACGGTGTTGCTGGCCATCTTTGCGTTCTCGTTGAGCCTGCTGGGTACTTTCCTGGTGCGCTCCGGCGTGCTGACCTCGGTCCACGCCTTCGCCACGGACCCCGAGCGTGGCTTCTTCGTGCTGGCGCTGCTGGGCATTTCCATCGGTGGTTCGCTGCTGCTGTATGCGCTGCGGGCGGCTCATGTGAAGAGCGATTCAAGCTTTGCGCTGCTGTCCCGGGAAACCATGCTGCTGGTCAATAACATTGTGCTGGTCGTGGTCTGTCTGATGGTGCTGCTGGGCACGCTTTATCCGTTGCTGATCGATGCCCTGGGCATGGGCAAGATTTCGGTCGGACCACCGTACTTCAACAGCCTGTTTGTGCCGCTGATGTCGCTGCTGGTGCTGTTTATGAGCGTGGGTACCGTATCGCGCTGGAAGCAAAGCCAGGCTAAGCAGATCTCCCTGGTGCTCTGGCTGCCGGCCGTGCTGGCGATTCTGTGCGGCATTGCCACCCCCTTGCTGATGGATGGCAGCTTCAATTTGGTGGCGGCCGCGGCTATGGCGCTGGCCTACTGGGTATTCTTCAGCCAGCTGCGTGATCTGTACGCCAAGGTGCGCAGCAAGCGCCGCTTGCGCGATGGCCTGCGCAGTCTGTCACGCAGCTATTGCGGCATGGTCGTGGCCCATACTGGCATCGCCGCCGTAGTGGTGGGCGTTACCATGGTGTCGCTCTACAGCGAAGCCCAGGATCTGCGCATGGCGCCGGGTGACAAGGTCGAGTTCGGCCAGTATTCCTTCATCTTTGATGGTGTGCGCGAGCAGCAGGGTCCGAACTATGTATCGGACATGGCCCGCATCCGGGTACTGAAAAACGGCGAAGCCTATAGTGAAATGTTCCCGGAGAAGCGCTTTTACAAGGCACGGGGCAGTGTCATGACGGAGGCTGCCATCGATGGCTGTCTTTTCCGCGACCTTTATGTGGCCATGGGTGAGTCCCTGGGTGATGGTGCCTGGGCTGTGCGCGTGCAGCACAAACCCTTTGTGCGCTGGCTCTGGCTGGGCGGTCTGCTGATGACCCTCGGAGGCCTGCTGGCCGCAACAGACCCGCGTTATCGCAAACAGGCGCGCCGCAAGGCGCCTGTCGCGGCCTGATATCAAGGATTCTGATGATGCTAAGACGATTGCTGGTTTTTATTCCGTTGGTCATTTTCGTGACGGTCGCTGCGTTTCTCTGGCGCGGTTTGCAGCTGGATCCGGCCGAGCTGCCTTCGGCGCTGATCGGCAAGCCCGTGCCTGCCTTCAGCCTCAGCTCGGTGTTCGACGAAAACACTCTGCTGACCCAGGAACAGCTCAAGGGCAAGCCTGCGCTGCTGAATGTCTGGGCCACCTGGTGCCCGACCTGCAAGCAGGAGCACGAGCAGCTCAACCGTATCGCCCGTAACGAAGGCGTGACCATCTACGGTATCAACTACAAGGATGATCGTGCCAAGGCACAGGACTGGCTGACCCGTTACGAGGATCCCTATGTCCTCAATATCTACGATGACAAGGGTTTGCTGGGGCTAGATCTCGGCGTTTATGGTGCGCCTGAAACCTATATTCTCGACAAGGATGGCATTATCCGTTATCGCCATGTGGGCGAGGTTAACGAGAAGGTCTGGGCCAAGCTGCGCGGCCTGATGCAGGATCTGGAGGGGAGCGGCTCATGAGGCATCTGTTAATCGCGTTGCTGCTCTGGTTGCCGCTGACGGCTCTGGCTGCCATCGACAGTTTCGAGTTCAGCGATGAGGCGACCCGGGAGCGTTTTTACAGTCTGACCGCCGAACTGCGCTGCCCCAAATGTCAGAACCAGAATATCGCCGACTCCAACTCGCCCATTGCCCAGGATCTGCGTAACGAGATTCACCGCATGCTGCAACAGGGTGATTCGGATCAGGACATCGTCGACTTCATGGTGGCGCGCTATGGCGAGTTTGTACTCTATCGCCCGCGTGTCACCGCCCAGACGCTGGTGCTCTGGTATGGCCCCTTTGGCCTGCTGGCCATAGGGGCGCTGGTCGTACTGGTCATGACACGCAGGCGCAAAAAAGCGCCTCGCCCGGGTGTCTCTGCGAGCTCGGAGCCGGGCCCGCTTGAGCCGGTGGAGCCTTTGTCGGACGCCGAGCGGCAGCGGTTGGATGAATTGCTTAAACAGGATGAGAAATAATGGTGGGTCTGTGGACCGGAATAGCTCTGTTGACACTCTGTGCGCTGGGCATAGTGCTGTTGCCCCTGCTGCGTGCGCGCAGGCTGCAGCAGCAGGAAGTGGCCGAGGATCGTGACCGGCAGAATATCGATATCTATCGCGAGCGCCTGTCTGAGCTGGAGGAAGAAAAGGCCCAGGGCAATCTGGCCCAGCCCGAGTTCGATGAGCTGAAGCTGGAGCTTGAGCGCAGCCTGCTGCAGGACGTGGGCGATACCGAAGCCGCGCTGCGGGTGTCGAAAATCAGTAGCATGCAGGTGATCACGGTGTCCGTGATGGCGGTGCTGCTGGTGATCAGTTCACTGGGGCTTTATGCGAAGCTTGGCAGTGCCCCGCGGCTTGAGCTGGCGCTGGAACGTCAGGCGCAGCCAGATCCGTTTGAGGGCCGTACGCCGACGCTGGAGGAAGCCCTGTCGCGACTGGAGCACGAACTGGAGGTCACGCCGGAAAATGTCGAGGGCTGGTATCTGCTGGCCACCACCTACATGGGGGCGGGGCGCTACGACGACGGCATCGCCGCCTTCAAGCAGGTGCTGGCGCGGCTGCCGCAGGATGCGCCGCAGTATATTGGTGTTATGGGACAGTACGCCCAGGCGCTGTATTTCGCCAATGGTGGCAAGATGAATGACGCGGTGCGCGAGCAGGTGGCGGCCACATTGCAGCGTAATCCCGGCGAAATAACCGCCCTGGGGCTGCTGGGCATAGATGCGTTCGAACAGCAGCGCTATGCCGAAGCCATCGATTTTTGGTCCCGGGCGCTGGCCCAGGCTGAGCCTTCCGCGGCTGAGTCACTGCGTGCCGGTATTAGTCGTGCCCAGCAGGAACTGCGGGCGCTGGGCGAGCCTGTACCTGAAGTTGCAGGCATCGAGCCTGCGGAAATTCGACTGGCGGTGCGCCTGGCCGAAGGCCTTGGCGCGACCCTGGAACCGGATCAGGCAGTCTTCATCTTCGCCCGCCCGGTAGGAGGACGCATGCCGCTGGCGGCGGTCAAGCTCAAGGTATCGGACTTGCCGCTGGAAGTGGTGCTTGATGATACCCTGGCGATGACGCCCCAGGCGCGCTTGTCTGGTGTGGATGAGGTCGAGGTTGGAGCGCGCATTTCCCTGACGGGCACACCTGAGCCCAAAGCGGGTGATCTGTTCGCGATTCTGAGTCCTGTTTCGGTGCGTGGACAGACGCAAGCGATTGATCTGGTTATTGATCAGGTTGTGGAGTAGTCGTCGCTCGGTCTATAGTTGCATCTGTTATTGCCGGGGCGACCTAGTCGCTCTGGCGAGATAAAGTAGTCGGTGGCCAGAGTTCGACTGGGCGCCAGTCAAAAAACTTTGAGATAGCAGCGGATTTATGGAGATCAGCCTCAGAGAGTGGCTTGTCGTCGGCGGTGTGATTGTCATTGCGCTGATCATCTTTGATGGCTGGCGTCGTGTGCGTGGTGGCCGCAACAGTTTGCGCATGGATATTGATCGCAAGCTGCGTGACCTGCCGGAAGAGCCCGTGGAGCCTTCGAGCAATCCTGAATTGCCTTACGGCGGTGCCAGACCCATCAGTGGCCAGGTGCCGGAGTTTGTGCCCAAGCGCAAGCCCGGTGCTGCCTATGCCGCGAAAATGGCCGCCACGGCCAAGGCTGCGGATGAGTCGGCAACGGAACCCGCTGAACGTATTGAGCCGACCTTCGGCTTTAGTGCCGAGTCTCGCCAGCAGGGGCAGCCCCGCGTGGCTGAGCCCGCGCGTGCGTCGGCGCCTGAGTCATCAGCACTCGAGCCTCAGGCCCGTGGGGCATCGGATTTCCGTGCACCGCTGCGCGCTGGCACAGAGGCCGACGGGCAGGCGGGTACAGAGTCCCGCGTCGAGCAGCGCATTGAACCCGACAGCGATGCTCAGTCTGCTGTGCAGCCCCCTGCTGCCCGGCCTTCCGTTGAGCACGCCTCTGCTAACCAGGTCGCTGTTAATCAGGCAGCGGTACCGCCGGCAGCTGCGCCACGGGCTGAAAGCCACGTCTCTTTTGATGCAGACCCCCTGTTTGACGAACCGACAGAGGAAGACTATCCGGCACCGCGCAGGGCGTCTTTTGCGGCGTTGGAGCCTGAAGCTGACGACAGTCACGCAGCAAGTGCTGATGCCAAGTTGCCTGAAGCTGCTGATGCCAAGTCTGCGGCGGGCTCTGGGCGAAATTATCCACAAAGCGCGGTACAGAAACCCGCTGAGGAAGTTCCTCAGCACGTCTCCCGGGGTTTTTCACCGGAGATGGGCGAAACCGACCCGCTGTTTGATGATCTGCCCGTAGCGCCAGCACTGGACCTGGAAAAACCGATTCCGCTGCTGATGGAGCGCAATCGTCAGCCCAAACGCGCCAGCGCTTCGGCCGAGAGTGCAGCGGGGTCGTCCAGTTCGAAAGCGCCGGCTGCGCCCCAGCAGGATTTGCTGTTCGGCAATGCACCGGAACAGCCTGAGCCAGCAGGCAGCCGTGGGCGTGCCGCCGAACCTGCAGCGCCTCAGGCGCGCACGGGCGATAGCTCGGCGGCTGCGCCGAACCCGGACAGCGTTCTGGTTATCACCGTTGTTTCCAGTGTGCCAGAGGGCTTGCCCGGTGCCTTGCTGTACAAGATCATCAGCGCCTGTGATCTGCACTTCGGTGACATGGATATTTTCCATCGCCACGAGGATGGCAGTGACACAGGGCCGGTGCAGTTCAGCATGGCCAACGCGGTCAACCCCGGCACCTTTGATCTGGCGACCATCGATGAGATGACCACCCAGGCCGTGACTTTTTTCATGTCCATGCGAGAGCCACGGGATGTGATGAATGCCTTTGAGTGCATGCTGGCGACGGCCGAGACACTGGCGCGGCATCTTGACGGTGACCTGCTGGATGAAAATCGCTCGGTGCTGCGCCCGCAGACCAAGGAACATTATCGTCAGCGCATTCGTGATTTCGAAATGCACAACCGGTCCCGCCGGGGCGGCTCGCGCGTCTGAGCCTGAGCCGCCTGCGCGCTTATAGCCGCGCTGAGCCCGCCGCTTCAGGCCCTCTCCCTGTCCCACAATTTCTTTTCAGGATGACTCTGATTCCATGTGTTCGGCTGTAACGATTGAGCAGGAGCTGCGGCAACTGCGTGATGCCCTTAATCACCATAACTACCGCTACTATGTGCTCGACGACCCCGAGTTGCCGGATGCCGAATATGATCGTCTGTTTCAGCGCCTCAAGGCACTGGAAACCGAACATCCCGAGCTGATTAGCGCAAGTTCCCCGACCCAGCGGGTTGGCGCCAGGCCGCTGTCGGCCTTTAGCCAGGTACAGCACGAAATACCGATGCTGTCGCTGGATAACGCCTTTAATGCCCAGGAACTGCGCGACTTCGTACGCCGGGTGCAGGAGCGCCTCAAGTTATCCAGCGGTGATGAGATCGCCTTTGCCTGTGAGCCCAAGCTGGATGGTATTGCCGTCAGCGTGCTCTATGAAGACGGGCTGCTGGTTAGGGCCGCGACGCGGGGAGATGGCACCACCGGTGAGGATATCACCCAGAACGTGCGCACCCTGCGCAGTGTGCCGCTGCAGCTCAATGGCACCGACTGGCCGGCGAGACTTGAAGTGCGAGGCGAAATTTACCTGCCCAAGGCCGGTTTCGACGCGCTGAATGAACGCCAGCGCGAGCGGGACGAAAAAACCTTTGTAAATCCGCGTAATGCCGCCGCCGGCAGCCTGCGTCAGCTGGATGCCCGCATTACGGCGGACAGGCCGCTGGAGATGTGCTGCTACAGCACCGGTATCGTCTCAGATGACGCAGTACTGCCTGAGGGACATTTCGAAACCCTGCAGTTGCTGCACCGCTGGGGCTTTCGTATCAATGCGCACATGCGCTTGGTACAGGGTGCCGAAGGTTGCCTGGAGTACTACGAGGATCTCGCCGCCCGGCGTGACAGCCTGAGCTACGACATTGACGGCATAGTGTTCAAGGTGAACGATCGGGCGCAGCAGGAACAGCTGGGCTTTATCTCCCGGGCGCCGCGCTGGGCCATCGCCCACAAGTTTCCCGCCCAGGAAGAAATGACCAAAGTACTGGCGGTGGAGTTTCAGGTGGGTCGCACCGGTGCGGTGACGCCGGTGGCGCGACTGGAGCCGGTGTTTGTCGGTGGTGTGACGGTCAGCAACGCCACGCTGCACAACATGGACGAAATCGCCCGTCTGGGGCTCTGTGTTGGCGATACAGTGGTGGTGCGCCGGGCAGGGGATGTGATTCCCCAGGTGGTGCAGGTGGTGACCGAGCGACGCAGCGGTGCAGAGACGCCGGTCACTGTGCCCGAGACCTGCCCCGAATGTGGCTCTCAGGTTGTGCGCAACCAGCTGGTACGCATGGTAAAGGGCAAGGAAGAGCTGGTTGATGGCACCGGCTTTCATTGCGTCGGGCGTCTCGCCTGCCGGGCGCAGCTGTCCCAGGCCATTATTCATTTTGTCTCGCGGCGCGCCCTGGATATCGACGGTCTTGGAGACAAGAGCGTTGAGCTGCTGGTCGAGCGTGAACTGGTGCGCTCACCGGCCGACCTGTACCGCCTGGGTATCAGTGATTTCATGACGCTGGAAGGCTTTGCTGAAGTCTCGTCAGCCAACCTGTACCATTCGATTCAGGCCAGCAAGCAGGTGCCATTACCGCGCTTCATTTATGCCCTGGGTATCAGCGAAGTGGGTGAAGGCACGGCGCGGGTGCTGGCACAGAATCTGGGCAGCCTGGAACGCGTCGCAGCGGCCTTGCCGCTGTTGCTGACCTGCCTGCCCGAGGTAGGGCTGGGTGTGGCGCGGGAGATCGCCGGATTCTTTGGCGATGAGCATAACCGTCAGGTGATTACGGACCTGGCGGAGCTCGGCGTAGTGCCCCAGGGCAGTGGTGAGCTGGGGGCTGTGTTGCGCGGCAGCGTAACCCTGGCTGATTTGCTGGTGAAGCTGAAGATCGACAAGGTCGGCCCGGTGATGGCCCAGCATCTGGCCCATCACTTTGGCTCGCTGCAGGCCCTGTTGCAGGCGGATGCTGCTCAGCTGGACGCCGTGCCCAAACTGTCCAAGGCTGCCTGTCTCAACCTGCGCCACAAGCTGCAGGACGCTGATTGGTGTGCGCAGGCGCGGGCCATCGAAGCGCAGCTGCTGGCGTTTGGCATGCACTGGAGCTGCGAAGCCGAGCGTGCCGATGAATCCGAGGCGGCGGCTGAACCCCTCGCCGGTCAGACATGGGTGCTGACCGGGACCCTGGAACTCATGACGCGGGATCAGGCCAAGGCTTATCTGCTATCGCTCGGCGCCAAGGTGTCGGGCAGTGTATCCGCAAAAACCGACTGTGTGGTTGCAGGTCCTGGTGCCGGCTCCAAGCTGGCAAAGGCGCAGTCACTGGCGGTCAAAGTGATTGATGAAGGAGAATTCGTTGAACAGCTCCAGCACTACGGTATTACCCATTAAACGCCTGATCCTGCTGGCTCCTGTCGTCTGGCTGGCCGGATGCGCATCTGTCACGCCCTCCTGGGCCCCCGGCTGGGCAGGCGGTAGCGAGGCTGCCACCGTCGAGACTGCTACCGTCGAGATGGCCACACCTGCAACCTGTACGCTGCTCGAACGCCAGGGCCCGCTGCGTGTGGCGCTGCAGGATACCCGGAGCAAGTGGGGGCTGGAACCTGCGGTCGCCCTGGCGCTGCTGGAGCCGCCGCTGGGAGGCGGGCGCAAGCGCCATGTGCTGCCCTTCGGCAATACCTGGGATGAGTACCGCATTGCCGAGAGTAACTGGTCGGCCACAACCGATGACATCGCGGATGCGGTGGACTTCCTCGGCTGGGGTGTGGCACGCAATCGCCAGATGCTGCAGCTGGATATCCAGCAGGTAGATGCACTTTATCTGGCCTACCGTCTGGGACCCGGTGCCTACAGCCAGGGCGTGCACAAGGGTATCTGGATCGAGAAGGAAGCCGAGCGCGTGGCGGCAAGAGCCAGACAATATAGTGACGAGCTGCAGCGTTGCCCCGAGCTGGTGGATTCCAGTCGCTGGGAATGGCGGCGACTCTGGAGCTGGTGGTGATTATTCCCCATGGTGAGTTATCGCCCGAGACTCTGGATAACCTGATCAGCGAGTTTGTCACCCGTGATGGTACCGACTACGGTGAGCAGGAAACGCCCCTGGCGAGCCGGATAGGGCAGGTGCGCCAGCTGCTGCAGCGCGGCCAGGTGGTTATACTGTTCAGCGAAAGTACAGGGCTGTGCAATATAGTGGCAAAGGACCAGCTGGAAAAATAAGCCTGTTCCGTGGTCATATTTATTGAGCGGACGCTTTCCCCTTTTTTACTCATTGCCTAAATCGGAGGCGCTATGGATCAGCTAGAGCAAATCACCCAAATGATTGCCCTGTCCATGGGCCTGGCCTGGGCCAGTGGTATCAATCTGTACGCCACCCTGCTGATGCTGGGGGTGCTGTCCAACACCGGCAATATAGTGTTGCCGCCTGGGCTCGAGGTTGTTGGCGACCCCATGGTGCTGATGGCCGCGGGCTTGATGTACTGCGTCGAGTTTTTCGCCGACAAGATACCGGGCGTCGACACCGGCTGGGATACCCTGCATACCTTTATCCGTATTCCCGCAGGCGCTGCGCTGGCGGCGGGGGCCGTGGGCGAGATTGGCCTGCCGGTGGAACTGGCCGCCGCCATTGTGGGCGGCTCGCTGGCGACTGCGACCCATGCGGCCAAGGCCGGCAGCCGGGTGCTGATCAATACCTCGCCGGAACCCTTCAGTAACTGGACGGCGTCCGTGGCTGAAGACGTGATGGTCGTCGGCGGTATCTGGGCGGCGCTGTACAACCCCTGGCTGTTTATCGCCGGTCTCATTGTATTCGTGCTGCTGCTGGTGTGGCTGCTGCCCAAGGTCTGGCGTGGCGTGAAGCGGGTGTTTCGTTTCCTGACGCGGCTCTTTGGCGGCGGTGGCGATGAGGTCGCGCCGCTGCACTCGAGTTCAGGCTCTGGTTCTAGTCCAGGCTCAAGCCGGGCCCTGCCGGGCGAACGCCCGCGCCACTGAAACAGGGAAAGAGCCGGTTGGACGAGTAAGTTAAAGGTGCAAGGTAAAAGGCGCAAGGGAGAGAAGAAAGAGCGGTCGGCTTGAGTGCTTTGAATTACGAATAACTAATCCCGAATCACGTGCCTTGCCGTTGGTTATTAGTAAATAGTAAATAGTTATTGGTAATTGGTGGGTTGGCCTTGCACGCTGATCACGAATCACGAATCACGAATCACGAATCACGAATCACGAATCACGAATCACGAATCACGAATCACGAATCACGAATCACGAATCACGAATCACGAATCACGAATCACGAATCACGAATCACGAATCACGAATCCGCTTGCTACTTTCACCTTTCACCTTTCACCTTTCACCTTTCACCTCGCCCTTTCCTCTGCCACTTCGTCCTGAATCAGGCCCAGCCTTCGATGTGAGCGCCGGTAATCAGCAGGCGTAGCAGGTCGGTGCGGGTCACAATACCGACCAGCTTGTCCTCTGTATCGACGATGGGCATAGCGCCCAGATCAAACTCGACAAAACTTGCCGCCAGGTGCGATGCATCGGTTTGGGGGGATGCTGCCAGCAGGTGGCGGCCATGAATGGCGGCGACCGGGCTTTGCGGTGGCAGCGCCGTCTGGTGCAAATCCCGGCTGCTGAGCATGGCCAGCGGGCGCTGTTCGGCCGAGATGATAACCAGGTGTTCAATATGCAGACGCCGCATGCGCTCGCGGGCTTCGCCTATGGGGGTGTCGGGGCTTATGTGCTGCACCGGGCTTGTCATTATCTGGGCGGCTAGCAGCTGCGGTGCCTTGCGCTGTGCAGCGGTGTCTTCAGCGGATTTCTCACTGGCTGCATAGGCGCGCTGGGCGGGCTGCTGTGTCGATCGGGTGCCTGTCTGGGTCTTGTTGCGCTGAGCCGAGTCCGGCAGTTTGAAACGCTCGGCTTCGGTTTCCACGCGCTGTTCTTCCCCGGCAGCGGCATGGGTGGCCTTGATAGGTTCGATGCTGTCGACGCCGCCGGGCTTGAACAGCGCCCGCACCGGGGTCTGGATCCGGTACCCCTGATCGTAGATGACAAGTGCCATATTGCCTCCTCGCGGTAGCTGCGGTGTGGCTGAGAGCCCCGGTCCTCGGGCGGACGATTCATCCTCAGAGTGGGTTTCCACCATTCACCACTTCCCACTATATCGACCCGCGGATCAGATTCTTGATGATAAAGCGTGCCGGGCTTAGCGCCTCGGTGAGGGTGCGTCCCAGTGGCAGCGGTTCATTGCAGATCAGGCTCGCCAGCAGTTCGCCGCCAATGGGGCAGGTCAACAGCCCTTTGGAGCCGTGGCCGACACTCACATAGAGTCCGGGGTAATGGCAGGGTTCAGTGTCGAAGCGCCACTTTCGGTCCTGGCGCAGGCGCGCATAGTCTTCTGTGAAACGCTCGGCATCGGGCGCGGGTCCGACGATGGGCAGATAGTCCGGCGTGGAGCAGCGAAACGCCACCCGGCCCTGCAGCGGCTGTTGTGCCAGTGCTGCACCCAGGGCCGGCAGGGTTTTGCTCAGGGTGGCGAGGTTGCTCTGGTGATCCTGGTCGCGGATATCGGTATCGCTGTCGTGCAGGTCGAAGGTGGCGCCAAAGCAGTAAGTCCCGTTCATGGCGGGCGGAATATAGCCATCGCCGCAAACCACGGTCCGCAGCGCAGGTTCTGTCGCCGGCGCCGGGGCTTCACTGACCTGGCCGCGAATGGACTTGAGCGGCAGCTGGGCGAGGGGAGGCAGTGCCTTGGCGGCCCCTGCGGTGGCAACGATGACCGCCGCGGCCAGATAGCGCTCGCCGCTGTCGCATAGGGCCTGCCAGCGCTGCGCGTCCTGCTGATATTCCAATGCCTCTACAGTCACCTCGGTTTCAAGGCTGATCAGCGGATGCTGCAGCAGCGCCTGGCACAGGTCCACCGGCGATACCCAGCCGGCAGTGGGGAAAAACAGGCCGCTGTGGGGCGTGTCGCTGCCTGCCAGTGAGCTGGCCTCGGCGGCGCTGACCCCATGCACCAGAGTCGTGGGGTAAGCACCGGCGTCGAGCAGTTGACCCTGGCGATTGGCTTCCTTGTCGCTCTGAGCCAGTTGCAGCAGTCCGCAGGCCTGCCAGCTGTGTGCTGGCAGTAACCCTTCTGCGCTCAGCTGTTGCAATAGATGGCGGCTGTAGTCGAGCCCGGTGCTGTGCAGCAACCCCTGTTTGGTCGGGCGCACCGGCAGTTTGGCGTAGAGCGCGCCCTGTCGATTGCCGGACCCGCCATTGGCCGCCTGGCCGCTGCCTTCCAGTACTCGGACCGGGATGCCCCGGCGGGCCAGCGCGTAGGCCGCACAGCAGCCGGCCAGACCTGCGCCCAGGATCAGCACGGACTCTGGCCTTGGGCGAGGCCTGGGGCGATCAAACCAGGGGCTGATGGATGTGCGGGCAGGCGGGTTGTCAGGGGCAAAGTGGCCGCTATGGATGCCGCTTAGCATCTGGCCTGAGCGATCAAGCCCCGCTGCTTGGTTGATATCAAAGCCTGCTGTCGCAAGGCCCTGCTGCACACAGCTCTCGGTGCGAGCGGCGGCCAGTGTGGTGCCGCTGTGACTCAGGCGCGCGACCTGCTCAAACAGCGCCTCGGACCAGAGATCCGGGTTTGTGGCAGGTGAAAAACCATCGAGAAACCATGCATCCACGGGGCCTTCGAACTCGGCAAGGCCCTGGGTGGCATCGGCGAATATGAGCGTCAGGCTGATGCGGCCCTTATCGAACTCCAGGCGGTGAAATCCCTCCAGCAGGGGCGGGTACTGCGCGGTCAGCTGCGTGGCGGCGCTGGCGAATTCCGGCCAGTGCCCGAGGCCGCGGCTAAGATCCTGCAGCGTTAAGGGGTATTTCTCCAGCGCGATGTAGTTCAGCCGGGCGTTGTGTGGTGCCTGTTGCAGCCAGAGCGCCCGCGTGACGAGAAAGTTGAGTCCGCTGCCAAAGCCGGTTTCGGCAATGCTGAAATGAGGCTGTGTGAGGGCCGCGAAGCGCGGGCCAAGCCGGTTGCCATCCACGAAAATATGGCGGGCTTCAGTCGGGCCCGTGTCGCTGTTGAAATAGTCCTCATCGAAGCGGGTGGACCGCGCCCTGGGCAGTTTCCAGTCGATGACGGCGTGCTGAAGTTGAGTCACAGTATTTGGGTCACGGGTTTGCTGAATCCGGTTCGGGGTTCTTGGCAGCGGCGGCGCAGGTTTAGCACTAACTCACGGCTACCCGCAATCCGCTTGTGGCTGCTATGATACCTGCTTTGCGAAATTCCGAGCACAAGGGCGTAAAGAATGTTGGACTTGGATAACATCAGGATCTGTGTGTTGGGTCTGGGTTACGTAGGGCTGCCACTGGCGGTCGAATTTGGGAAGCAATTCGAGACCGTCGGTTTTGATATCAATCGCGGGCGGGTCGATGAGCTGCGCAGCGGGAAGGACAGTACCCTTGAGGTCGAACCCGAGGAGCTGCGCACCGCCAGTAAATTGGGCTTCAGTGCGGACCTGGCGGATGTGGCACAGTGCAATGTCTTTATCGTCACAGTGCCAACGCCCGTCGATGAAAGCAAGCAGCCGGATCTGTCGCCTCTGCGCCGCGCCAGCCAGGCGATAGGCTCAGTCCTGAAGCCAGGCTCCGTCGTCATTTATGAATCCACCGTTTATCCCGGTGCGACCGAAGAGGTCTGCGTGCCCGAGCTGGAAACGGCATCCGGCATGACCTTCAACCAGGATTTCTTCGTCGGTTACAGCCCCGAACGCATCAACCCTGGTGACAAGCAGCACCGCCTTCCCAGTATCGTCAAGGTCACCTCGGGCTCCACGCCTGCGGTCGCTGACTTTGTCGACGATCTGTATCGCCGCGTTATTACCGCAGGTACCCACAAGGCGGGCAGCATCAAGGTGGCCGAGGCTTCCAAGGTGATTGAAAATACCCAGCGTGATCTGAACATTGCCCTGGTGAATGAGCTGGCGATCATCTTCGGCAAGCTGGGGATCGATACCGCTCAGGTACTGGAAGCCGCCGGCACCAAGTGGAACTTTCTGCCGTTTCGCCCAGGCCTGGTGGGCGGACACTGTATAGGCGTTGACCCCTATTACCTCACCCACAAGGCGCAGGCAGCGGGCTATTTCCCCGATGTCATCCTGGCGGGACGGCGCATCAACGACGGTATGGGCCAATACGTGGCCGAAGAAGTGGTCAAGCTGATGATCAAGCGGCGTGTGCATGTAGCCGATGCGAAGGTGCTGATTCTGGGGCTGTCGTTCAAGGAAAACTGCCCCGATATCCGCAATACCAAGGTCATTGACGTAGTACGCGAGCTTGAGTCCTATGGCGCCCATGTGGATGTGCACGACCCCTGGGTTTCTGCGCATCAGGCCCGTGAGGAGTATGGCCTTGATCTGCTTGAAAATCTGCAGCCGGGTCAGTTTGATGCCGTGGTGCTGGCCGTGGCCCATCGAGAGTTTCAGGATATGGGGGCAGAACGCATCCGCGGGCTGTGCAGGGACAGGGAACACAGTGTATTGTTTGATGTGAAAGGAATGCTGGCGCTGGATCAGGTGGATAAACGCCTGTAATTCAACGCAGTGGATAACCTTTGGCGATCCACTCATACTCAAGCCAGAAACAAGCGTCGACATCTGATTCTGGCTGTTCGGCTCGCTCGAAACGGAATCTGAACACGGAGAGCGCAATGGCTGTAAAGCGCGCCTGGTACCTGTTGCAAACCAAGCCTCGGCAGGACACCCGTGCTCTGGAGAACCTGGAGTTCCAGGGCTTCGACTGCTTCGCGCCTTTCATGACTGTTGAACGAATCCGAGCCGGCAAGCGCTGCGAGCTGTCTGAACCTCTTTTCCCCGGTTACCTGTTTATTTATCTGGATCAGATCGCCGATAACTGGCGTCCTATCCGCTCGACCCGCGGCGTCAGTCGCCTGGTCACATTCAACGATACCCCGCTGCCGGTTGGTCACGACATTGTCGACCAGTTGCGCAAGCGTGTGGCCGGTGAGAAAAAACAGCCTGCGGCAACCCTGCTGAAACCCGGTGACCCGGTACGTATATCGGACGGTGCCTTTGCCGAACTTGATGCCCTGTTTGAGTGCTACGATGGCACCGAACGGGTGGTTATACTGCTCAATCTGATGCAACGAAACCAGCGACTGGTTATGCCGCTGGCCAACATCCGCCAGGCCTGAGTCTGCCTTCGGGCAGCACTTGGTCAGGCTGCGTTCTCGGGAAATTGACGGTCAATCCCGGGGCGGTAGCGTGCTTAAAGCCTTTGCGGCTGACGCCGATTCGCCCATGACACGCCGGCAATAGGATCTCGCAAAGCGCTTGCAACAGACGTTTCCAGAACATGCTGTCATAAGTCTGCTTTCATAAAAGGTCCCTCGGGAGGCTTCTTGCAGGCGTAGTCCCACAGGAGAAACATTCAGATGAAAATACTGATTACCGGCGGGGCAGGCTTTATCGGCTCGGCCGTGATCCGTCATCTGATACAGAAGACGCAGGATCAGGTGGTCAATGTCGACAAGCTGACCTACGCCGCCAATCTGGATTCCCTGGGTGGGACTTCCCGCAGCGACCGTTATGCGTTTGAACAGGTTGATATCTGTGATCGCGCAGCGCTGGAGCAGGTGTTCACCCGCCATAGCCCTGATGCCGTGATGCACCTTGCGGCCGAAAGCCATGTGGACCGCTCCATCGACGGCCCCGCGGCCTTTATCGAAACCAATATTGTGGGCACCTATAGCCTGCTTGAAGTCGCCAAGACCTACTGGCTGGGGCTGGATGCCGAGCACAAAAGCACCTTTCGTTTTCACCATGTCTCCACCGATGAGGTGTACGGTGATCTGGCCGGTACCGATGCCCTGTTCACTGAATCCACCGCCTATGCGCCAAGCTCGCCCTATTCGGCCAGCAAGGCCAGCTCCGATCATCTGGTGCGGGCATGGCAGCGCACCTACGGTTTGCCGACGCTGATCACCAACTGTTCCAACAATTATGGCCCCTGCCAGTTTCCTGAAAAGCTTATACCGCTGATGATCCTCAATGCACTGGAGGCCAAACCCCTGCCGCTGTATGGCAAGGGAGACCAGGTGCGTGACTGGCTACACGTGGAAGACCATGCCCGGGCGCTCTGCCGGGTACTGAGCCTGGGGCAGGTGGGTGAGACCTACAACATTGGCGGCCTGAACGAGAAACAGAATCTGGACGTTATCCACAGTATCTGCGAGCTGCTGGAAGAACTGGTACCGGACAATCGTCAGTCCCGCGCCAGCGGCAATCTTCAGGGTTTCAGCGGGCTGATCACCCGGGTACAGGACCGCCCGGGCCATGACCTGCGCTACGCCATAGACGCCAGCAAGATTCAGCGCGAACTGGGGTGGGTGCCAGAGGAAAGTTTTGAGTCGGGGCTGCGCAAGACCGTGCAATGGTATCTGGATAATCCTGCCTGGATCGCCCGCGTTAAAAGCGGGGCCTACCAGCAGTGGATCGACAGCCAGTATGGCGGAAGGCTCTAGGAGCCTGCCGGGCTTAGCCGATCGCAGCGAGGGGAAGACCGCTTTGAGGCAGTTCTTGAGTTATTTTGAGGCGAATAGTGGTTCTATTTAACGAAAAAGAGTGCAAGAAATGACCAAAGTCGGCTTTTCCGTAGTAGATCAGTGTTAAGTCCGGCAGGCTCCTGGGCATGAGAATCCTGCTGCTCGGCAAGAACGGTCAGATTGGGTGGGAGCTGCAACGCGCTCTGGCGCCGCTGGGTGAGCTTGTCGCGCTGGATCGCAACGGCACGAACGGGCTTGTCGGCGACCTGGCCGATTTCGATGGCCTGCGTGATAGCATTCGCCGGGTGAAGCCTGATGTGCTGGTGAACGCCGCCGCCTATACAGCGGTGGACAGGGCCGAAACGGAACAGGCCCAGGCGATGCTGATCAATGCCCGGGCGGTACAGTTGATGGCGGATGAAATGCGCAGGACTGATAGCTGGTTGCTACATTACTCCAGCGACTATGTCTTCGATGGAAGCGGCAAGCGCCCCTGGCTCGAAAGCGATACCGCAGCGCCGCTGAATGTCTATGGTCACAGCAAGCGGGCCGGTGAAGAGGCCATTGCCGCCAGTGGTTGCCGGCACCTGATATTTCGCACCAGCTGGGTCTATGGCCTGCATGGCAATAATTTCATCAAGACGATTCTGCGTCTGGCCCGTGAACGGGAGCAGCTGAGCCTGATAAACGATCAGATAGGCGCACCCACAGGCGCGGATCTGCTGGCGGATGTTACGGCCCATGCACTGCGCAGTGCCCAGTCGAATGCGGATCTCGGCGGGCTCTACCATCTGGCGGCGGGCGGCGAAACCAGCTGGTACGACTATGGCTGCTATCTGGTCGACCAGGCCCGTAGCCAGGGCGCAACCCTGGCGGTGAGGGCTATAACGCCGATTGCGAGCCAGGACTACCCCGTTGCGGCGCAGCGCCCGCTAAACTCCAGACTCGATACCCACAAGCTGCAAGAGCGCTTTGGCCTTTGCCTGCCAGACTGGCAGAACGGGGTGTCCCGCCTGCTGCAGCAAATGACAGGGAGTAATGTATGACGCAACGCAAAGGCATTATTCTCGCCGGCGGCGCCGGTACCCGTCTGCACCCCATCACCCTGGGCGTATCCAAGCAGCTGCTGCCGATCTACGACAAGCCGATGATTTACTATCCGCTGTCGGTGCTGATGCTGGCGGGCATACGCGAGGTTCTGATCATCTCCACCCCCGAAGACCTGCCCAATTTCCGGCATCTGCTGGGGGATGGCAGCCGCTTTGGCATAACGCTGGAGTATGCCGAACAGCCATCCCCGGATGGTCTGGCGCAGGCCTTTATCATTGGTGAAGACTTTATCGGCCGCGACAACTGTTGCCTGATTCTCGGTGACAATATCTTTTACGGGCAGCACTTTACCGACAAGCTGCGCGCCGCCGACAGCCGAGCTGAAGGCGCCACTGTGTTTGGCTACCATGTGTCGGACCCCGAGCGTTTCGGTGTGGTGGAGTTCGATAGCGCAGGGCGCGCCATCAGCATCGAAGAAAAACCCAGACAGCCAAAATCCAATTACGCCGTGACCGGCCTCTATTTCTACGACAACCGCGTGATCGACATCGCCAAGTCGATAAGCCCCTCGCCCCGTGGCGAGCTGGAAATCACCGATATCAACAGCTACTACCTGCAGGATCAGAGCCTGAACGTGGAAATGCTCGGCCGCGGCTTTGCCTGGCTCGATACCGGCACCCATGACTCCCTGCTGGATGCGGGCCAGTTCGTTGCGACCATAGAACAGCGCCAGGGGCTGAAAGTCGCCTGCCTCGAAGAAATCGCCTTCTACAAGGGTTGGCTCACGGCATCGCAGGTACGCAAGTACGCAGAAGAGCTAAACAAAACCGGTTACGGCCAGTACCTGCTGAACCTGGTACAGGAAAACAGCTGATGCAGTTCACTCCACTCGAAATTCCCGATGTCGTACTGATAACCCCCAAGGTGTTTGAAGACGAACGCGGCTTCTTTATGGAATGCTTTCGCCAGAACGAGTTCGAAGCCCAGTGCGGCGCCCACAGCTTCGTGCAGGAAAACCACAGCCACTCAAAGCAGGGGGTATTGCGCGGGCTGCATTACCAAGTTGAGCGGCCACAGGGCAAGCTGGTACGGGTCACCCGGGGTGAGGTATTTGATGTCGCCGTGGATATCCGCCAAAGCTCGCCAACCTTCGGAAAATGGGTCGGCGTCTATCTCAGCGAAGCCAATAAGCAGATGCTCTGGGTACCCCCAGGCTTTGCCCACGGTTTTTATGTGAGCTCGGAAGAGGCGGAACTGCAGTACAAGTGCACGGATTACTATGCACCGGAGCATGAACGCTGTATCCGGTGGGATGATCCGGGAATTGGGATTGAGTGGCCAAGTTCTGATCCGTTGTTGTCGATCAAAGACAGCAAGGGTAGCTTTTTACTGCAGGTGTAATTTCCGACATTTTGCGTGAGTGAACATTTAATTTTTATGATTTTGAATAAAACGCCACTACAGTAATTTATGGAAGAAGTGATAGCTTTCCAGCACTGGCAGCGGTCCATTGTGACATTGGGTAAGGAAGCTAGCAGGAGGTTTAGTTGATAAAAAAAACAATGAAACTATTACCTGTCATCATGTCTGGAGGTTCGGGGTCCCGTCTTTGGCCCGCATCCAGGAGTAATTGTCCAAAGCAGTTTTTGTCTTTGGTTAATGGTACATCGATGATTCAGGATACCGTGCAGCGTTTGGAGGGTATTGAGAGCATTGAGCCACCTTTGTTTATCTGTAATGAATCTCATCGCTTTCTGGTGGCAGAACAGCTGCGTCAGATTGAATGCGCTCATAGCGGTATTTTACTCGAGCCTGTTGCACGGAATACGGCTCCCGCCGTGGCCTTGGCGGCCTTGCATTTGCTACGCAGAGGGCAGGATCCATTGCTTCTTGTGTTAGCTGCGGATCATGTGATTCAAGACAGAGATGCATTTCACCAATCGATTGAAAAGGCGGCTGCTTCTGCAAAAGAAGGGAGTTTGGTTACCTTTGGTGTAATGCCTACTTATGCCGAGACCGGTTATGGCTATATCCGCACTGGGCCAGACACGGGTGATGGCGTTTTATCTGTTGAGTCATTCGCTGAAAAGCCGGATTTAGTTACTGCGCAGTCCTATATAGATTCCGGTGAATACTACTGGAATAGTGGTATGTTTTTATTCCGTGCTTCTCGTTATATCGAAGAGTTGACTATCTTTCAGCCGGACGTAGTCGCTGCCTGTGAAACCGCTTTGCAGGGCGAGCGTACAGATCTCGATTTTATCCGCTTAAACAATGAAGAATTTGAAAGATCTCCTAATATATCTATTGATTACGCAGTGATGGAGAAAACAAGTCAGGCTGTGATGGTTCCGCTGAATTCCGGCTGGAGTGATGTTGGTTCCTGGTCTGCTATTTGGGATCTTGGTATAAAAGATGAAACTGGTAATGTGCTTAAAGGCGATGTCTTTCTATCCAATGTTACGAACTCTTACATTAGCAGCTCAGGACGACTGATTGGTGCGGTAGGTATTGATAACCTGGTGCTTGTGGAGACCCCAGATGCTGTGTTGGTCGCCTCTAAAGATCATGTTCAGGATGTTAAGGAGATTGTTGAACAGCTTAAAAGCGCAGGAAGAACCGAAGCGGCTGACCAAGTCAGAGTTTATCGCCCTTGGGGAAATTATCAGTCCATTGACCATGGTGAACGCTTTCAGGTAAAACATATCCGTGTGAAACCCGGCGAGCAGCTTTCACTGCAAAAGCATCACCACAGGGCCGAGCACTGGGTCGTCGTCAATGGCACGGCTCGGGTCACCAGAGGTGATAAAACTTATTTAGTTAGCGAAAACCAGTCTACCTATATTCCGATAGGGGAAGTACATCGGCTCGAAAACCCAGGGAAAATACCACTGGATCTGATTGAAGTTCAGACAGGCTCGTACCTGGGGGAAGATGACATTATAAGACTGGATGATGTTTACGGACGATAAGTTAAAAGAGTGGTCGTTCTTTTGAATTACGCTCAGTCCTGAGGTGGTAGCGCGAGCCTCGAGGGCCGTGGATAAGTGATCTATACCGAGTCGAGCGTAACCCGCAGGTTAAAGGATTAACGCCATGGACTACCCTGAAATCATTCACCACGGCGCCAGAGACGGTGTCACCGGCTCCTGCCATCAGTTGCACATCGATGAGCATCAGAGCCTGCTGATCGACTGTGGCCTGTTTCAGGGGGCTGAAACCTCGGGTGACGGTCGCAACGGTGCAGATCGGCTGGCGGTGGAATTTTCGCTCAAGGGAATTCGGGCACTGGTGGCAACTCATGTGCATATCGATCATGTCGGGCGTATTCCGTACCTGATGGCGGCGGGGTTCAAGGGGCCCATCCTGTGCAGTGAACCTTCGGCCAAACTGCTGCCGATTGTGCTGGAGGATGCCTTCAAGCTGGGCATCAGCCGTGATCAGCAGCAGGTCGAGCGCTTTATCAGCCAGGTGAGCAAACGGCTGGTACCGTTACCCTATAAAACCTGGTTTACGCTTATAGACGAGCCTTGGATGCTGTGCCGGATTCGCTTGCAGCGCGCCGGCCATATTCTCGGCTCGGCCTATGTCGAATGCGACCTGCACAACCGCCATAGTGCAGAAAAACACCTTGTGGTCTTCTCCGGGGACTTGGGGGCGCCCCATGCACCGCTGTTACCGCCGCCCCAGTCACCGCGGCGAGCGGATACCCTGGTGATGGAAAGCACCTACGGCAACCGCGTGCATCAGGATAGGCGCAGCCGCCGCGCAAGGCTCGAAAGCGCCATTACGCGGGCGCTGCAGGACAAGGGCACCGTACTGATTCCGGCCTTCAGCATTGGCCGCACCCAGGAATTGCTGTACGAACTGGAAGATATCATCCATCGCAGCAAGAGCGTTCAGGCCGCGTTGAAACGCATCGAACCGCAGCCTGACTGGCCAGAGCTCCCCGTTATTCTGGATTCGCCGCTGGCCAGTCGCTTTACCCGTGTTTATCGATCCCTGCAGCCCTACTGGGATGTAGAAGCCCACAAGCGCCTGCAGTCCGGGCGCAAGCCGCTGGGATTCGAGCAACTGCTGACCATCGACAGCCACCATGAGCATCTGAAAACCGTGCACCATCTGGCCGATACCGCACGCCCTGCCATTGTTATCGCCGGCAGCGGCATGTGCAGCAGCGGGCGCATCGTCAACTACCTCAAGGCCATGCTGAACGATGCGCGCCATAATGTACTCTTCGTTGGCTACCAGGCTCGTGGCACCGCAGGGAATGCCATTCAGACCCATGGCCCCAGCGGCGGTTATGTCGAGCTGGATGGCGAACGCATCGACATCCGCGCCGGCATTGAAACCATCGGCGGCTACTCCGCCCACGCCGACCAGCAGGACTTGCTGAACTTCGTCACCCGAATGCAGCAGTGGCCCAGCCGAATACGACTGATCCACGGTGAGGCGCAGGCGAAACAGGTGCTGGCTGAAAAGATCAGGGGACTGTATGACGAGCGCGGGCTTGAGGTGTTGATTGAGTAGGTGATGTGCGGAGGATAGCCGCCGCGACTCGCCGACCTTCGGCAAGTCACGGCGTGTATCGCAGTGAAGCCAACAGGAGTGAGTGTCCGAAAACTGAATGTTAAAAACGACTGTTGTCGAATTAGGATGCGAATAGTACGGATTTGAACGGCGCGACGCGTTATTTACTCTCGTTCATTGATTGAGTTTTTATTTCCTATGTTCAAATGTATTAATTGCCTAAATTTCATTATATCTTACGGATGAATCAGAATGAGCGATAGGCCAGTTTATGTAACGCAACCCAGCTTGCCACCTCTGGATGAGTTTATTCCGTATCTTGAAAGTATTTGGGATAGCAAAAGGCTCACGAATGCTGGACCAATGCATGAACAGCTTGAACAGGCGCTATCTGAATATTTAGGTGTAGAGCATATCGCACTTTTCAATAATGGGACGATAGCACTACTTACTGCTTTGCAGGCACTAAGGGTAACCGGTGAGGTAATCACAACACCATATTCTTTTGTAGCTACGGCACATTCCTTACTGTGGAATGGAATCAAACCGGTTTTCGTCGATATTGATCCACATAGTTTCAACCTGGATCCATCAAAAATCGAAGCAGCAATCACTCCAGAGACGACCGCGATTATGCCTGTACATTGCTACGGTCGCCCCTGTGATGTGGTTGCTATCCAGAAGATAGCTGATGCTTACAATCTAAATGTAATCTATGATGCTGCTCATGCTTTTGGAGTTAAGGACAGTGGCGGCAGCATATTGCGTCACGGCGACCTAAGTATACTGAGCTTCCATGCGACGAAGGTGTTTAATACATTTGAAGGCGGAGCCATTATATGCCCAGATGCGAAAACGAAACTCCACATTGATCACCTTAAAAATTTTGGATTTGTGGATGAAGTTACGGTCGTTGCTCCGGGTATCAATGGAAAAATGAGTGAGATTAATGCGGCTTTTGGACTTCTTCAACTCAAGTACATTGACGAGGCATTAGCGAAACGCTGCGAAATCGATAGGATTTATCGGGAGTCGTTAAAGGATGTAAAGGGAATTACCTTTTATGATGGGAGTGATCAGGTGACGGCCAATTACTCGTATTTTCCCATTCTTGTGGAAGATGAGTTTCCCTTGAGTCGAGATGAGCTTTATAATAAATTGAAGGATCATAATATTTATTCTCGTCGATATTTTTATCCATTGATCAGTGAATTTCCTATGTATCGGGGCATGGAGTCTGCTCGAATTAGTAATTTGTCCGTGGCTAATTCAGTCTCGAATAAAGTTATTTGTTTGCCGATTTATCCATTGCTCGATAAAAAAGACATGGCGAATATTATCAATGTTCTAAGGAACTCTTGAATGGGATACCTTACCCAAGAAAAAATTTCGGAGATGGGCTTTTCGTACGTGGGATCAAATTCTTATCTTTCTGACAAAGCCTCTTATTATAACTGTGAAAATATATTTATAGGAGATAGTGTTCGTATTGATGATTTTTGTGTGCTATCTGCAGGAATGGGCGGAATTGAAATTGGTAGTTATGTACACATTGCCGTATTTAGCTCTCTTATAGGTAGAGAGAAAATTACACTTCTTGATTTTAGTAATATTTCATCAAAGGTTTCAATATACAGTAGCAATGACGACTATAGTGGCGCAAGTATGACCAACCCAATGGTTCCCGAGCAATTTACCAACGTTACTCATGCGGCCGTTACTGTGGGTAGGCATGTCATTGTTGGATCAGGTAGCGTGATTCTTCCTGGAGTTACTCTTGAGGAAGGTGTTGCCGTAGGCGCGTTAAGCTTGGTGGCTAAGAGTTGCAAAGCGTTCGGAATTTATACTGGTGTACCGGTGAAATGGATTAAAAATAGAAAACGCGACCTACTTGCGTTGGAAAAAATATTTACTCAAGGTTAATCAATTTAAATATGAGATTTATCCATCTGGTTCAGGATGAAAAATTTATTGATTTTTTTGCTGATACGATGAAATATTCTGGTATAGAACACAATCATCGCTATATTGTTTATGGTGTTTATTCAGTTGATAGTTTGGTTCATGTTTTTAAAGTCAATCCATTTAGAAAAGTAGATTATTCTTATTTTAACTCTAAAATCATGTTAGATGATCTCTCAAATTGTGATGTTTTAGTAGTGCACTTCCTCACATTTGAAAGTACGAAGATGATTAAAGCTGCGCCTGATAATATAAAAATTGTCTGGAGTGGGTGGGGTGCCGATTATTATCATTTATTACCAGGTGGTGAGAGCTCTCTTTTAGGTCCTGAAACAAAAAAAGCTGTACGGATAATGAAAATAAAAGAGACAAGGGGGAATCCCTGGTCTATTATCAAAATGATTCTAAGACCGTTGCGTCGAATTTATTTGCAACGTTTTAATCTGATGCCAGCAATTAGGCGGGTAGATTTTTTTTCCTCACCAATCCCTAATGATTTTTATATTCTGAAAAGTTGTTTGGGAGATGATTTTTCCGCCTCATATGTACAACTGAATTATGGAGGCGTAAATGAAACATTCACTCTTAATTCTAGCAGTAAAGAAAGGTTGAATATTTTGGTCGGTAATTCCGCGACGCCTACTAACAACCATATGGAAGTATTTCGTACATTGGCTAAATGTGATTTGGCGGACCGTAAAATAATTGTGCCGCTGTGTTATGGTGATACGGCTTACCGTAATGCTGTTTTGAATAAAGGAAGAGAGTTACTTGGTTCGAATTTTTATCCTATAGTCAAATTTATGTCTCTTTTTGAGTATAATAAATTAATTGGAACGTGTTCGGTTGCGATAATGAATCATTATCGTCAACAGGCTTTGGGTAATATTGGTTTTGTTCTTTATAACGGTGGAAAACTTTATTTAAGTAATAATAGTAATGTCGGATTTTTTTTAAGAGATCGCGGTGCATATGTTTTTGATGTAAATGATATTGGTAAAGTCGATGAAGATATTGATTGTAAGCTTGATGAAGGTCAGAAGAATAAAAATAGACAGGTGATAGAACAATTTTGGGGCGCGGATATCATTGAAGAAAACGTAGTTAAATTTATAAAAACTGTTAACGAGTAGTTCTCATTGGTCAGCAAGAATCACATTAATCGCGGCTATCACAATTGGCTTGGTTACAATATAAATGATCGTTTTTTGGAAATGCATACGCGTTTGTATAACGGAGTCTTATACGATCTTGGCGCAGGCGAAGCACCTTATAAAGATTTTTTCTTGGGGCACGTTCAACAATACATCGCGGTAGATTGGACCGATAGTTTACACGATACAATGTCTGATGTTGTCGCCAATCTTAACCAACCTCTACCGATAGATTCAGAAGTTGCAGATACCGTGGTTTCATTATCTGTAATGGAACACCTCTGTGAACCACAAATTATGCTTAACGAAGCCTTTCGAATATTGAAACCTGGCGGAAATATTATTCTGCAGGTTCCCTGGCAGTGGTGGATACATGAGGCTCCTTATGATTTTTTCCGCTATACGCCATATGGACTAAAATATTTATTTGAAAAGGCTGGCTTTAGCGATGTTGTTGTTGAGGCGCAAGCCGGCTATTTCACTACCACAATACTTAAATGGAACTATTTTACCTGTCGCTTAATCCGTGGTCCAGAGCCGCTACGTTGGATTATTAAGGCATGTCTATTACCATGCTGGTATTTAGGACAGAAAATGGCACCTATATTAGACAGGCTGGACCGTAACTGGGCTTTGGAATCATGTGGTTACTTTGTCACGGCGAAAAGAGCTTGAGTCTTAAGCGTAGAGCTTACTCGGCTGTACGCTGGACTGCAATGGCATCGGTCGCTCGAGCGTTGTTACAGTTGGCTCAGATTGGGGTGCTGGCGCGTTTGTTATCACCGCAAGATTTTGGGCTTATGTCTATTGTGAGCCTTGTATTGGGTTTTGCATACATTTTTTCGGATATGGGGGTTAACGCTGCTTATGTACAGCGACAGGATGTGACAACTGAGCAACGTTCCAGCCTCTTTTGGCTAAATGTTGGCCTTAGCGTGTTGGTGACTGCTTTTGTTATGATTTTGAGTCCAGCTATAGCTGGCTTTTTCGATGATGATCGCCTGGTTCCACTAATAATGTTGGCAGCTATGACCTTTGTGCTGAGTGCCCTGGGCCAACAAATACGGATGACATCGGAAAAGGCTTTGGAATTTGGGCCGGTGATATTTATTGAGGTAGGTGCCGCAGTTCTTGGGTTTGCTGTGGCGGTAACAGTTGCTAAATCTGGATTTGGTGTTTATTCGCTTATTTGGGGCGCTATCGTTGCGGCGTCTAGCGGGATGCTGTTGTCGTGGATTTTTCTGGCACATGGCTGGAGACCGATGTGGCACTTTAGAGTGGCGGATGTTCAAAGCTACTTGGGGTTTGGTAGTGCCTTGGTCATCAGTAATATGGTTAACGAAATAAACAGAAACGTGGACCTTATATTAGGTGGCCGAATGCTTGCAGCTGCGGCGTTGGGCTTTTATAGCGTGCCACGTCAACTGATTTTTCAAATTCAGAACACTGTAAATCCAATAGTAACTCGAGTTGGCTTTCCGCTTATCGCTGAAATTCAGTCTGATCTGCCAAAGGTCCGGAAAGTCTATCTTCAAACTTTGAATATGACCGCCTCAACAAATGCACCGCTGTATCTGGGTATTGCTTTTTTTTCGCCCGAAGTAGTTCAGGTATTAATGGGTGACAAATGGATAGCCGCTGCTGGCCTGTTACGATTGCTAGCGATATGGGGTTTTTTTCGTTCTGTCGGTAATCCTGCAGGCAGTTTGTTACTGGGCATGGGGCGTGCCGATCTGTCGCTCCGGTGGAACCTTGGCTTGCTCGTAGTTGTGCCACCTACTTTGTGGGGAGGTTCCCACTTTGGATCCTTAGGTTTGGCGTGGGCATTGCTGGGCTTAGCTGCGGCATTGTTTATTCCCGGCTGGTATATCTTGATTAGGCCTTTGTGTCATGCTCGATTATTGGATTATTCGATAATGACGCTGCGGCCGTTTTTTATCGCTTTTTTAAGTACTTCGTTTGTCTATTATTTTTTAAACCATATTGAGAGCTCTTTTTTAAAACTAGCGTTAGGTATCGTTTTTTCAGCATCTTTGTATATGACGCTTAGTTATTTTTTAAACCGTGATTGGATAATAGAAGTGGCGCGGCTGCTCAAGCCTATACAGGGTATAGTTATACTGAAATAGTGATTTTAAATGGATGAGTTTATATAATCTAGTCTTGTTATTTTAATATCGACTTTGGCATCTGCAAAGAACTGTTGAAGTATTGTAGCGCAATGGGTTGGCAAGAGAGGGTGAAAGTTTTATTTACTCCGATGCTGAAAAAATGTAGAGGCGAACCGTAAGTTTTAAAAGTACGCGACTACATGGTCTTCCCTGAAAAGCTCTCAACCTATTGGCTTGTGGTTGATAATAATGTTATTTTAACTGTTAAACACCTTCATTTTCACGCTTGATGGCCCGAAAGGTTTCGAAATTGTTGAAATATGAAACAGAGAAAGGAAACTCGAGAACCTCAGAATAAGCTGTTCAAACCGATCTTGGAAGACATCGTCAATCTGGCACATGCGCTGGAACTCCTGAGACAGATTATTGGCTGGGATCGGATCGATGCAGAGCTTTGGTAGCAGAGAAGAACATCAACTTTCCGATGGAAGCTAAGCTTTACCACAAAGCACGTTAGCTACTGAACAGTGTTGTGCATGATTTGACGCTCACGCTGCGGCAGCCCTACAAAACGTTTTTCAACGAACTGATGCCGACGATGGCCGATACGGGCATGCGAAACTGTACAAGCGCTACAAGTTCAGCGTTAAAGCCGGCATTGCAGTCACCGCCAAGGATTCCTTCATCATCGGAACCCGCGGCTACTCAGCAATACGTATGACGCGCACACGTGGCAGACCAATTGCTGCAAGTAGAAACATTACCGGGCCGCAGCCCGATACCTGCTTTTTTGACAGTGGCTATCGAGTGATGACACTCGGATAATTATCGCGGGGCAGAAGCACTGTGTGCCGGAATCGGAGAAGCGCTGGGTGCGACGATGCAACAGTTTCGAACCGATCATCAGGCACTTGAAATCAGATGGCAAGATGAAACAGTGCTTCCTGAAAAGTGTTCTAGGCGATGTGCTTAACGTACTGCCGAGCGCCTGTGGTCAGATACTGCGCAAGTTTCTGTGGTGGCTTTATTTCACACCGATAAAATGTCGCCCGTTGTCGCGATATATGCTAGTACGCGTGCTGACAGCACTCAAAAGTGATCCGGAACGAATGGACTCTATTGCTTGAAGCGCCATGTTTTAGGGGTGATTATGTATTTTTTGTTTTTGAGTTATGTATGATTAAAGGAAAAGTCGCTGTAATAATTGCCCCTTTTTGGGGACAGCCAGGGAATGTTGGAAACAACAGAATTGATCGTTTTATACGTTGGTTGAATGCTGCTAATTATAGTGTAGTAGTAGTTAAGGCTGCTAGAAAAAACAGAACTGAAAAGAAAAACTGGGGAGTGGAAGTTAGTGTAAGAGACCCTTTAGGCTTATATCGAGACGTTAACTCGAACGAAGTGATTGTACAATCACCGCGGAAACCGAGTAAAGTTAGAAGATCATTGGCGTACTTGTTTTTTAATCCGGATCCTGGGGTGGTTTGGGCTAGGATTGCTGCCAGAAATTCTGGTGTATTGGAGGTAATGGAAGGTGCCTCTTTTATTCTATCTTCAAGCCCTCCTGAGTCGGCTCATATTTGTGCTTTTTTACTGTCTAAAAAGACAAGAATACCATTAGTTATTGATATGCGAGATGGTTGGTTAGATGAGCCTCTGAAGCCCTTTCTTAGTAAGCCGAGTGTTCGCCGTTGGCTAGAATCCCGCCATGAGCGGAAAATTTTATCCGATGCGGCTGCAGTCTTTGTAACTTCTGATACTTGGAAACTATTACTTTGTAAAAGATTTCCTCATATGTCTTCAAAAATAAATGTGTTGACGAATTCGTATCCGCATACATTATCGAAGATGAATCCTTCAGTACGCAGGACAGATTCAAATCAGCTGGTTTTTGTTCATACAGGCCGATTTATAGGTTCGCGAAGTACACAGTCTCCGGAAATATTACTTTCCCCATTACTGAATGCAGCTCAAAAACTAACTGGAAGCGCGATGGTTCGATTTATAGGTGATCTTTCCACAGATGAGATTGAACGAATTAACCCTTATCGCATTGAATTCGAGGAAAATAACTGGCTATTAACGTTGGAAGGACCGATTGTAAGAGCGGAAATTATATCAATGCTTAATAGCGTTGATGGATTTTTATTGTTATGTGCGTCTTATGCTGCAATACCCAGTAAATTATTTGAATATATACCAGAGAAAAAGCCGATACTAGTTGTAACCTATGTGGGAAGTGCAACTTGGAATATCTGTAAAAAATTACCTCAGTCTTTTCTTTTTGATATTCTTGGGGATGCTGAATCATCCGATAAAGTTGTGCGCGATTTTATAACTGCATCTTCTGGATTTTTAAGTGGTATCTCGCCGGTAGAATATAGCGAAGAATATACTTCCCGTATATTTTTGAGATGTGTTGATTTCATTTGATTTTTAATAAAAGATTATTTTAACAAGTTGTTTTTTTAAATTTTTTGTATAAATATCGGTTATTTGATTTAAATTTATGGTGGCCTTTAGATGATCCAAGTAGTAATAGTCAACTGGAATTCTGGAGACCAACTTCATGAGTGTGTCAATTCCGTTGTTAAGTATGGTGCAGGTTTAGTGAGTCAGATTATCGTTGTCGACAACGGTTCTGTTGATGGGTCCGAATCCTGTCTTGAGGGAATTCCTTTAGTAACTCTGATTCGTGCAGGCGCTAATCTAGGTTTTGGTAGAGCATGCAATTTGGGGGCGCAGAAGGCTAGAAGTGAGTTTTTGCTTTTTTTAAATCCCGATGCCAGGGTCTTTGAAAATACTATATTTAAGTCACTTGCCTATATGCAGTTGGCAGAGAATTTTGAAATCGGTGTTTGTGGTGTCCAGTTGATAGATGATCAGGCACACGTAGCTCGTTCATGCACACGGTTCCCAACTCTTATGCACTTCTTTTCTAATACTATTGGACTTAACCGATTTCTGCCAAAAACCAGTTACTTTATGTCTGAATGGTCACACGATGATACTCGAGAAGTTGACCATGTTATTGGTGCATTTTATCTAGTACGTCGTAGTCTTTTTGAACAATTAGGCGGCTTTGATGAACGTTTTTTTGTTTACTTGGAAGATTTGGATTTTTCCTGCCGAGCACATCAGGCTGGTTGGAAGAGTGTATATTTGGCGGGTGCTCAGGCTTTTCATGCGGGTGGAGGCACATCCGATCAGGTAAAGGATAAACGATTATTTTATTCTTTGAGAAGTCGTTTGCTCTATGGTTTTAAGCATTTTTCAACTTGGGAATCTTGGACCCTTCTATTACTTACTTGTCTGGTTGAACCGTTCACTAGAACATTATATTGTTTCTTGGGAAGAGATTGGAAGGGGATAAAGAATACGTTTTCTGGATACCAGATGTTATTTTCTGCCTTGCCAGGTATGTTGAAAAATAGAGATCGATCAGGCCAATGAAAATTCTTTTGCTTTCACGCTATGGTACGCATGGGGCTAGTAGCCGGGTGAGATTTTTGCAGTATCTTCCCTATCTGCGACAGAGAGGTATCGAACTAACCGTATCGCCTTTGCTTTCAAACCGATACCTTGATGCTCTGTACAAGGGAAAACAGAGTTGGCCGGAAGTGTGTCGAGGGTACGTTAAACGTTTGTTCAGCGTAATTTCGGGTATCAAATATGACTTGGTTATTATCGAAAAAGAGCTATTCCCTTTTATGCCATCGTGGTTTGAATTCCTTCTGAAAAAAACAGGAGTGAAATATATAGTTGACTATGACGATGCGCTTTTTCACAGGTATGATAAGCATCCAAGATGGCCGATTCGCGCACTTTTTACTCGCAAGATTGATTCCGTAATGAAGCACGCCAGTTTGGTCATTGCCGGCAATGAATATCTGGCACAAAGGGCCAGAGCCGCTGGGGCGAGTCGAGTTGAAATATTACCGTCTGTTGTTGATTTGGAACGTTATCAGGTACGGGAGCAACGAACCCAACATAAGCTGATTATCGGCTGGATTGGAACCCCTAAAACATGCCACTACTTGTTCCCCTTGAAAGATGTATTTTTGTCTCTTAGAAATGATTTTGATGTACGTTTTGTTGCGGTTGGGGCTAGGCCGGAACAGTTAAAGGATATGCCAATAGAAGCTTGGCCATGGTCAGAAGCAACGGAAGTTGAGTTGATTCAGCGATTTGATGTCGGTATCATGCCATTACATGATTCGCCTTGGGAACGCGGAAAATGTGGTTACAAATTAATTCAATATATGGCATGTGGCGTGCCGGTAGTTTCATCGCCAGTTGGTGTAAATAAAAACATCGTAGAGCCGGATGTTAACGGTTATCTACCTGAAGATTTGGCACAATGGCGAGAAGCTCTCTTAACTTTGCTAAAAGATAAAAGTAAACGTGTAAGTTTAGGGGAAAATGGACGCGATAAGGTAGAACGGTTGTACTCGCTTCAAATACAAGCGCCGAGATTACTAGCACTTTTACAAGATGTGTCTTATTAGTTAAGATATATAAATTCTAGGTCCTGGAAAACATCGGTCTGGTGTTTATAAGAAATTGTAATTTTATTTTAAATAAGTGAAGCTTTTGGTTTTAAAGCATGAAGTCTAAAAGCTTTAGGGTCGACAAACGATGAAATCGATAATAAATTCTATAAATAGTCACGTAGTATGTTTAAAGCGGCTCAGGAATATTTAAATTTTATTTTTTAGCTCGGCTTCTACATATGGAAACGAGCGATATGCTTTTCAAATTTATTGGACTGTGTCGAAAGGAAACGCAGATGACTCATTACCAAAAAATAAAAGCAGAGTTGAGACAGAAGCCAAGAAAATGGCTTGTTACGGGAGTGGCTGGTTTTATTGGCTCTAATATGCTGGAAGCACTTCTGAAGCTTAATCAACATGTCATAGGTATCGATAATTTTTCTACCGGATTTCAGAGAAATCTTGATGAGGTTTGCGACGATGTAAGCCTTGAACAGTGGGCACGCTTTCAGTTCATAGAAGGGGATCTTCGAGATCTTGACGACTGTCGCATGGCTTGCGAAGGAATAAATCATGTATTGCAATATGCGGCCTTGGGCTCAGTCCCGCGCTCAATCGATGACCCAATAAGCACTAATGCTACTAATATCGACGGCTTTCTTAATATGTTGGTGGCTGCGAGGGACTCGAATGTCAAAAATTTTACCTATGCCGCATCCAGTTCTACTTATGGGGATTCAAAAGTACTTCCCAGAGTAGAAGGTGAAATTGGAAACCCCCTTTCTCCATATGCATTAACAAAGTATGTAAATGAGTTATATGCGGCGGTATTCGCGAGTACCTATGGTTTTAACAGTATAGGTTTGCGTTATTTTAATGTTTTTGGAAAGCGTCAGAATCCTAATGGTGCCTATGCGGCCGTTATCCCGAAGTGGACGGCTGCGATGATAGAAGGTGAAGATATCTATATTTATGGGGATGGTGGAACGAGTCGCGACTTTTGTTTTATAGACAATGTCATACAGGCGGGAATATTGGCAGCTATGTCTACATCTTCTGCACAAAACCAGATTTGCAATATTGCATTTGGGGCTCGGACAAGTCTTAATGAATTATTTGAGCTCATTCGTTGTAATCTGGCCGGTCATGAGGTTTTTTACACAAAATCGCCTGCTTATTGCGAATTCCGTAAGGGGGATGTTCGCCATTCCCACGCGGATATAAGCAAGGCGAAGCGTCTGCTAGGCTATTCGCCAGAATTTGATATTCATGTGGGGTTGGCGCAGGCTATGCCTTGGTATATGGAGTATCTTAAGGAAAGGTGAAACTATAGTCTTGAAAAGTGCTGAAGTTATTCCTTCAGAAAAATTGTGATAGCTATGTTAAATATCATTTGTCGCGGGCGGTTATCTATGTTGTTTGAGTTGTTTTTGTGGGGATGATATTTCTAGTTATTTCAAGTTTTCCTGAGTCGATTCTTGGATTCAGAGGTGCGTTGATTGAGGCATTGATTGCTCGAGGTATGGTTGTGCATGTTGCTGCTCCTGACCTTTATTTCGGTAGTCCACTACGTAAACAGTTGGAATTGAAAGGGCTGCGCGTTCATGAGATACCATTACGTCGGACTGATATGAGTCCATGGAGTGATTTAAACAGTTTGTGGCGCCTATGGCGCTTGATGAATAATATCCGACCGGATTTTGTTCTTAGTTATACGATCAAACCGGTTATCTATGGCTCTCTTGCTGCTTTGTTGTCAAAAGTACCTCATCGGTTTGCATTGATCACGGGGCTGGGGTACGCCTTTCAAGATCAGAAAATAAATGATGCTCGTCGTTCTAGTCTACGATTTTTGGTGGAACAGTTGTATACCCTGGCACTAAAAGGTACGCAGAAGGTTTTCTTTCAGAATCCAGATGATCAGGCGCTGTTTCGTTCTCTTGGGATAATTAAGCCTATGACACCGTCGATAGTAGTTAACGGTTCAGGGGTAGATTTGACCCGCTTTGAAGTTGTTCCCTTGCCGACTATTCCCCGTTTTCTTTTAATTGCTCGACTTCTTGGTAGTAAAGGAGTGCGCGAGTATGTCTCAGCCGCGCGATGGGTCCGTGAAAGATATCCTGAAGTAGTTTTCAGCTTGGTGGGTTGGATAGATGAAAATCCGGATGCGATTACTCAGCAAGAGTTAGATGCATGGATTTCTGAGGGGGTCATAGAGTACTTGGGTCGATTGGAGGATGTCAGGTCCGTCATCGCCTGTTGTAATGTCTATGTATTGCCATCTTATCGGGAGGGTACTCCACGCACGGTATTGGAGGCTATGGCTATGGGACGCGCCATCATCACAACAGATGCGCCAGGTTGTCGCGAAACAGTTGTTGAGGGAAAAAATGGCTTCCTGGTACCTGTTAAGTCAGTAGATAAGCTTGCATGTGCAATGCAACGATTCATTGACGATCCGGAATTGATGGCAGAAATGGGTAACTGTTCAAGACAGATTGCGGTAGGAAAGTATGATGTTAAGCTCATCAATGAAGTAATGTTAAAAGAAATGGGGGTCTGATGTTTAAGCGTCTTGTCGACATTATATTTGCACTTTGCATTTTATGTCTGTTTTCCCCTGTTATTGCTTTGATCTCTATTCTAATTCGCCTTAAGCTTGGCCCCCCGATACTATTTCGACAACCTCGTCCAGGCCTACACGGTAAACCTATTCTGCTACTAAAGTTTCGCACGATGTGCGGTGCGAGAGATGCGAATAACAGGTTACTATCAGACGACGAACGACTCGATTCTTTTGGGCTCTGGTTACGCTCGACTAGCCTCGATGAACTACCAGAACTCTGGAACGTGCTGAAAGGCGATATGAGCCTTGTCGGGCCGCGTCCGCTGTTGATGGAATACCTGCCGCTCTATAGCCAAGAGCAGCGGCGTCGCCACGAAGTACGGCCAGGCATTACCGGCTGGGCCCAGGTGAATGGGCGCAACAACCTGTCCTGGGAAGAAAAATTCAAGCTCGACGTCTGGTATGTGGACCACCGAACATTATGGCTGGATCTCAAGATCCTGTTGCTCACCGTCAAGAAGGTCATTTCGCGAGAAGGAATCAATGCGCAAGGCCAGGCGACCTGCGAGAAGTTCAGAGGAAGTGATTCGTGAAACGGTTGGCAATACTTGGCGCCAGCGGGCACGGTAAGGTCCTGGCCGATATGGCCGAGCTGGTTGGTTGGGGGGAAACGGTCTTCTTCGACGATGCCTGGCCCGGGCTGGAGAAGGCGGGCCAATGGCGAGTAGAGGGGGATACTAGGGCGTTGACTGCTGCGGTCGCGGCCTATGACGGGGTAATCGTAGCGATTGGAGACAATCTTGTACGCCTGGATAAACAACGTCTTCTTGCCGAAAGCGGGGGGGCGTTGGTCTCACTAATACATCCGCAGGCGTCCGTTAGCCGCTATGCATCGATCGGAGCCGGCTCTGTGGTCATGGCCGGCGCTGTGATCAATGTTGATGCCCATGTGGGCAAGGGGTGCATTATCAACACAGGAGCTACGGTCGATCACGATTGTGAGTTGGGTGATGGCGTGCACTTGAGTCCGGGGGTGCACTTGGCGGGAGGAGTTAAAGTAGGTCGAGCAAGTTGGATCGGTATTGGGGCCTCTGTGAAGCAACTTGTAAGTATTGGAGACGGGGTGGTTGTAGGCGCAGGCGCTGCAGTTGTCCAGAACTTACCTGATCGTTGTACTGCGCTAGGTGTTCCGGCCCGGATTGTCGGATCGGCCTGATTCAAAGCTTTAAAGGAGACAGCAATTGCTCAATACCCCGTTTTCACCCTGGCCAAGTTTCACCGACGAAGAGGCTGAGGCGGTCAAGCGAGTGCTTCTGTCCAACAGGGTCAATTACTGGACGGGTAACGAGGGGCAGGCTTTCGAGGAAGAGTTTGCGAACCTTGTAGGCTGCCAGTTTGCTGTGGCGGTTTCGAATGGCACTGTTGCACTGGAGCTCGCGTTGCAGGCGCTGGATATCGGTGCCGGTGACGAAGTCATCGTGACGAGCCGTACGTTCATTGCTTCCGTTTCGGCAATTGTTTCGGTCGGGGCTGTGCCTGTTTTTGCTGATGTAGACCGTGATTCTCAAAACATTACCGTAGACACTATAACGCCAGTTCTGACGGCCAAAACCAGAGCTTTGTTCTGTGTGCACCTTGCCGGCTGGCCCTGTGATATGGATTCGATTCTGCAGCTTGCCAGCTCAAAAAATCTTAAGGTGATTGAAGACTGCGCCCAGGCACATGGGGCTTTCTACAAGGGAAAAAGTGTCGGCACGCTTGGGCATGTCGGCGCTTGGTCTTTTTGCCAGGATAAGATCGTCACGACGGGCGGGGAGGGTGGGATGATCACAACCAACGATCCGGCGCTCCGGGAGCGTCTCTGGTCGTCTAAGGATCATGGGAAAAACAGAAAGGCTGTATTCAGTCAGGATCATCCGCCAGGGTTTCGGTGGCTGCACGAGAGTTTTGGCACTAATGCGAGAATGACGGAAATGCAGGCGACGATTGGCCGGCTACAGCTGAAGAAGCTTCAGGGGTGGCAGGAGGTTCGCCAGCGCAATGCACACCGCATCCTCGATATCGCCCGTCAGTTGCCCGGATTGCGAGTGCCTGCCGTACCAGCGCATATTTGCCATGCCTGGTATAAATGCTATGTGTTCGTCGAGCCCTCTGACTTGCAGCCGGGGTGGAGCCGGGACCGAATACTGGCTGAAATAGTCGCTCGAGGTGTTCCTTGCTACACGGGCTCATGCTCGGAGGTTTATCGCGAGCAGGCCTTTGATGACACAGGGTGGCGGCCTGCGAAGCCGTTGCCCATCGCCAAGGAAATTGGTGAAACCTGTTTGATGTTTCTTGTGCATCCGACGTTGAGGCCGGATGAAATCGACAAGACCTGTGCCGTGCTTGAGGAAGTCATGAACCTGGCGGCCCGATAACGCTCACAGGTATTTTGCGCCCTTCGAGTGAAAATAAGAGCAATATCCATAGGATAGTTAAATGAGGCAGTAGATCTGAATTTGGATTCCCTATGCTTAGCGCGATAGTGGCGTTTTCGCACATCCAGATGTGGGCTGAGTTTTTTGCATTTGATGTGCTGGCTGCTGCCACTGGCATCCCTCTGTGTGATCGGGTGGGTGGGGCCGCTGCTGGCGATGTTGCTGGCCTATGGGCCCCTGATTGTGCTGGCTTTGTACTTCAGCGCCGGTGCCGCCGAGCAGGTCGCTGCCTCTGGGCAAAGGGCGCGGCGCTGATTGCCTTTGCGCCCTATGGCTACAGTCGCTATGCTGGCGTCCGCTTCCATTATTCCTGATATTACTGAAGGTTGACTGTGCATCCGTTCGAACCCGATGATGAGCCGCTACAACTTGAGTCCCTGCTGCAGGATGCTGCGCGCGAGATTTTCCGTGTCGAAGATTTCGAGTTATTCAGCCAGTGGCTGCGGCAAAATTTTGACAATTACTGCGCGCCCAGCATGTTCGATGAGGGCCTGGCACCCGGTACGGTTGCGGCCCTGACGGGGCATCTGGCGCGGGAGATCTGGCAGTTCATGCCCTTGCCTGGCAATCACTTCAAACCGCGTCCCTTGCCCAAGCTTAAACCCAATGATCCCTGTGCCTGTGGCTCCGGCGCCAAGTTCAAGCAATGCTGTCAGCGCCTGACGGGCAGTTTCTCGCTGACGCTCGAAAGTGAGCAGGTGTGGGTGTTTGCCATTCCGGCACTGCAGGAGTTTGGTCTGCTGGAAAAGGCGGTTGCCAGCCGGCAGGTACCGCTGGAAGGTTTGCTCGAGGCCGCCATTGAGCTGTTTGATCGGCAGCTGTATCGCAAGTCGGCGGCGCTGCTGGAGCCCATGGTGGCGCTCGAGCATGCCAGCAAGTCCGGCAACCTGCACGACTACGCGCTGAATCTGCTGTGCAACTGCTACGATGCCCTGGGGTTCCACCGCAAGAAGCGGGGGCTGCTGGATACGCTGGTAGAGCAGGCGCCCAAGTCGGTATTGCGCGGCGGTGCCTGGCAGCGTCTGGCCTGTATTCTGATGGATGAAGGTGACGACAAGGCTGCCTGGCAGGCGTTTCAGAAGGCCCAGCGCGATACCCCCCACAGCGATAGCCTGGGTGTATTGGAGGTGCAGCTGCTGATGGCGGGTGGGCGTCTGAGTGAAATACCGCCACGGGCCGAGTTCTGGCGCCGCCAGCTGCTGCGCGCAGGCCTGTACAAGGATGACCCCCAGGTCGAGCTGCTCAATGGCTTTATGAAAGATCCGGTGGGCATGATGCTGCAGCTCTCCGGGGCCGAAGAGCTGCTGGAGCTGTACCGCTGGATCGAGCAGCAACAGAGCAGAGCGGTGCCGGCCTATCAGCTCGAGGTGATGCCGCTTGAGGAGCCAGGGGCTCAGCCGGACTCTGCCGCCATGCTGATTGAGCTCTCCTCGCTGAAGTCCGTGCGTTCACGCTGGGCCAAGGTGTGCCCGCTTGATACACCCTCAGGTACAGCCCCCCATGGGTTTGATGAACTTGATCCCTGGGAGTCGGAACTGTTCGATCGCTGGATGGGTGTTCTTAGCCGCTATCCGGCGGCCTGGGATGATCTCGCGATACTGGATGATCTGGCGGCGCTGTTGCTGGATGAACAGTTCTGGGGCGATTCTGCGGCACAGCAGTTGCTGGAGCGGGTACTGCGCCGCAGTCACGCGATTCTTGCCGCTGCTGTGGCTGAAGATACGCATCTGCCCTGGGCTATGCAGGAGAACAGGCCGGCGTTGCGGGCGCTGGCGCGGCTGGTGTCCCTGCTGAATGAGACCGGCCGCGATGCCCAGGCCGTTGAGCTGAGTGAGTGGATAGTCCGGCTTAATGCTGAAGACAATCATGGTTTGCGTTGGGAGCTGATGGATGCCTACCTGATGGCCGGGCGCGATCAGGACGCGCTTGCCCTGGCGCAGCGCTATGAAGAGGATATGGCGCCGCAAACGCGCTATGGCAAGGTACTGGCGCTGTTTCGCACCGGTGATCTGGCCGGCGCAGAGGCGGCGGTGCGTGAAGCCCACGCGGATTTGCCCTATGTTGCGCGTTATCTCTGCCTCAAGCGCATTCGCCAGCCCGAGCTGGACGAATACGGCATAACCCTGGGAGGCGAAGATCAGGCCTGGCTGTACCGCGATGCCATGCGGGCCACCTGGGAAACGACCGAGGGCGCGCTGGATTGGCTGAAAAAGCTTTCCAGAAGCCTGCCCTGATACACCGACGCATTAAGGCGTCGGCCACCCCGTAACGGATACACGCATGCTGAATGAAGTGCTGTCCCTGTCGCGCAACCAGAAGCGGCTGGTGTTTCTAATCTTCGATGTGCTGGCGCTGGTGATTACCTGCTGGCTCAGTTTTGCGTTGCGTTACGGGGAATGGGATGCCATGGGCTTTGCGCACTGGCCCGCCTACCTGATTGCGCCTGTCGTCGCCCTGCCGGTGTTTGTGCGCCTTGGGCTCTATCGTGCGGTAACGCGTTATATAGGCCCGCGGGCGCTCTGGACCGTGGTCAAGGCGGTCTCGCTGTTTGTACTGGTCTGGGCGGCGGTGACCTATCTGATTGGCTTCGATATGCGGGTGCCGCGCTCGGTGCTGCCGATTTACTGGTTTATTGCCCTGGTGGTGATCGGGGGCAGTCGCCTGCTGGCGCGCTGGCTGCTGTTGCAGCAGTTCCCCGGTGGCCTGCATCGCATTGCCACCACCGACCGGGTGATCATCTATGGTGCCGGTTCCGCCGGGCGTCAGCTGGCAACGGCGCTCGAAAGCTCCAGTGAGCTCAGTGCCGTGGCCTTTGTGGATGACAACCGGGCGCTGGCGGGGCTCGAGGTACACGGGCTGGTGATCTATCCACCGGAGCAACTGGAGCGGCTGATTGATCGCTTTGAGGTGGCCGAGGTGTTGCTTGCCATGCCGTCGGCAGGGCGGACGCGGCGCCGCGAGCTGCTGACACTGCTGGAAACCCTGCCGGTCAAGGTGCTGACACTGCCGGGGCTGTCGGACATTGCCAGCGGCAAGGTGGCCCTGAGCGATATCCGCGAAATCGAAATTGCCGATGTGCTCGGGCGGGAAGAGGTCTCACCCTATCCGCATCTCATGGCGGCGAATATCCGCGACCAGGTGGTGATGGTGACCGGGGCCGGCGGCTCGATCGGCTCGGAGTTGTGTCGCCAGATCCTGACTCAGCAGCCCAAGCGCCTGGTGCTGCTGGACAGCTCCGAGTACGGCCTCTACCAGATCGAGCAGGAGTTGACGCCGCTCTGCCTCGCCAGCGGTGTGGAGCTGGCCGGCGTACTGGGTTCAGTGACGGAACAACCGCTGCTGGAGCGCACGCTGAGTCACTACCGGGTGGCGACGCTCTACCATGCGGCGGCCTACAAGCATGTGCCTATAGTTGAGCGCAACATGGTGGTGGGGGTGCGCAACAATCTGCTGGGCACCCGGGCTGTAGCGCTGGCGGCGCAGGCGACGGGGGTCAGGAACTTTGTGCTGATTTCATCGGACAAGGCCGTGCGCCCGACCAATGTGATGGGCGCGACCAAGCGCTGCGCGGAGCTGGTGCTGCAGGCGCTGGCGGCGGAGCCCGGCCACCAGACCCGCTTCGCCATAGTGCGCTTTGGCAATGTGCTGGGCTCCTCCGGTTCGGTGATTCCGCTGTTTCGCCAGCAGATCGTTGCCGGCGGCCCGCTTACCGTGACGCATCCTGAAATGACGCGCTATTTCATGACCATCCCGGAGGCGGCTGCGCTGGTGATCCAGGCCGGTGCCATGGCGCAGTCCGGCGATGTGTTCGTGCTGGATATGGGCGCGCCTGTGAAGATACGCGAGATGGCGGAGCAGATGATTCGCCTGGCGGGTTTCTCCGTCAATGACGAGGACTGCCCAGGCGGTGATATCGGCATTGAATACACGGGCCTGCGCGACGGCGAAAAGCTCTACGAAGAGCTGCTTATCGGCGATGATGTTGCCGGTACGCCGCACCCGATGATCATGAAGGCCAACGAAGAGAAGCTATCCCAGGCACAGCTGGCGCCTGTGCTGCAGCAGATCGAGGCCTGCTGCGACACCTACGACTGCGCCGGTATCCGGGCACTGCTGCTGCGTCATGTCAGCGGCTATCAGCCCCAGCATGAGATCCGTGATGCGCTGCATCTGCCGGCGCAACTGCATTAAGGGCGTCATGATTCCCGTAGGAGCGGCATCCCGCCGCGAACCCGCGTGGTTAATCGAGCCTTATGCGCAGGAAGCGGGCGAAGCGGGGCAGCTTGCCGGCCGTGAGTCCGTTATAGCGGTAGGTGACACGGCTGCCCAGCGGCGGCGGGTCACGCCTCTGGGCATCGCTCAGGCCTGAGCCTAGGCTAAATTGCTGTCCCGCATCGTTTGTCACTCGCAAGGCACCCACCATCCCCTCGTACTTGCCGCTGCCAGGCTGGTATCCCGTCACCACAGCTTCCGCATCCTGATACTGCTTGTACTTGAGTACATCACTGCTGCGGCCGATGTGATAGAGCGCGTCGCGCCGCTGTAACATCAGGCCTTCACCACCCTCGGCGCTGACCTGCGCCAGATAGGCCTCAAGCTGCTTCTGGCTGCCCAGCAAGCGCTGTTCAATGATGCTCACCCAGGGTTGGTCTATCTGCTCCAGCAGCCGTTGCAGGGCTCGCTGGCGCTGATCAAAGGTTGCCGGCTGGGCCGGCAAGTCAAACACCCGATACTGTACCTGGCGCCAGAGCCGGTCATCGGCTTTATAGCTGCGGCTGATGCCTGATACTTCTGCAAAGCGGCCACGGCCGATCCAGAGCTCGCCATCCATGGGCGTGGCGGGCCAGCCCTGGGTGAACCAGGGCGGAGCGCTGATCGGGTAGCCACTGCGGCTCTGCAGCTGCTGGCCATTCCAGTAGGCACGAATACCATCGAGTTTTTCGCTGACGCTGTATTGGCTGAGGTCGAGGCTGGACAGGTGCGCTGTTGTAATCGCCTCACTCGCCAGCATCAGGGGCGCAGGAGCGGCGTTGATGATGGCGGGGACAAGGACAAGGGTGCTGCCAAATAGCAGGCTAGTTGGGTGCATGATGGTTTCCTCCGTGAAACTTAGTCGAGCCGATGCCGAATCCGTGGCATCTGCAAACAGACTAGCGGCTTGCAGCAGAGCCTGCCAGCTCACAGCTCACAGCTGCGAGCTGTCAGCTCGAAGCTTAGAGCTTAGAGCTTAGAGCTTAGAGCTTAGAGCTCAGGGCTTGGCGGGCTTTTCCGGGTCAGGTTCGTAGTCCGGGAAGATACTGTCCTGGGGCTTATCTTCAATACTGGATGACAGGCGCTCCTCGAAGCCTTCCATCGCCTGCAGCTGTTCGATGACATCGGACGCCAGATCCGGGCGTGATTCCACCATCATGGCGGCGACATCGATGGTCTGGTCCGGCATGCTCTCGCTGCTGTGGCTGATGTAGTCGCTGAAGGCGTCGGCCACGCGCTCATTGTTTTCCAGCGTCTCGGCTTCCTGCAGCGCTATATCTTCAGCAGTATCGCTGGTCGTTACTTCATTCTCGTGGCCTTTGGCCGCAGTGTCTTCCTCGGGCTCGTCGATCAGGCTGTGCACATAGGCCTCGGCCACTTCGGTGGCGGCTTCAGGCATGGCTTCAGCCACTGTATAGGCCAGATCTGCCGCATGTTCCGGCATGACGTCGTACAGGCGTGTATAGAGGTCGGCGGCCTGATGTTCCGGGTAGGTTGCGGCACGGTCAACGGGACGCATTTCCTCAAGCCCTTCGGACAGGTGGCTGGCATAGGTTTCGGCCAGATCCAGCATTATTTCAGAGGCGTCTTCGGCGTGGGTTTCAGCGAAGGACTCGGCGGCGCTGCCGATGATGTCCATACTATGTTCCGGCACGGCTTCTGCGATAGCCACCAGAATGCCCGACAACTGCTCGGGGCGCTCGCGGGCCAGCCAGGTCACCAGCTCGTCGGTACTCTCCGGTGAGGCGGTGGCCAGGGCTTCGGCGATATCCAGGCTCAGCTCGGGGGCTGCCGTGGTAATGGCTGCATAGAGCCTTGCTATATCGACTTTCTCTACCTGGTTCAGGGCAACCGCCAGCTGGGCCGCTTCCTGCGGGGCGCTTTCTGCCAGGGCGACGGCCATGCGCACGGCGGCGGCCGGATTATTCTGCGCCACCTTCACAGCGACGGCAGCGGCTTCACTCAGCGGCTGCTCAGGGGCGTGGTATTCAAAGCGCGGGTCTATCTCGATAGAGCTGGAGCCGGTCAGGCCATGCATAACAAATTTTTCCTGCGCTTCCACCGGCAGGGCGTGACGGACTTTCATCCGATAAATAACGAAGATCACCAGCAGAGTTTCAAGTACCGCCAGGAACTGGAACAGGGCATTGTTACCGAACTGCTTCATGGCGAGGGATGCCGCATAGGGGCCTATGATGCTGCCCAGTGCATAGATTGCGATCAGGCCACCCATGGCGGCGACCATGTCATTCTGCAGCACCTTGTCGAAGGTCTCGGAAATGCTCATGGGGTAGATGCAGGCGATGATGCCGGTGGTGATGGCGATCGCCAGCATCAGCGGGTAGCGGCTGTCGAGCCCGGACAGCAGCGGCACCGACAGGCAGGCACCGATAGTGATCAGCAACAGTACGAAGAGCACGCTTCGACGGTCGAAATGATCCGACAGGAAGCCCACTGGAATCTGCAGTATAAAGGCGCCGAAGATGGCGGACGCCATGAAGAGCGACAGGTCAAAACCGCTGAGCCCATTGCTGCTGGCGAACAGTGGCAGCATGTTTAGCAGACCACTGTAAAGCAAACCACAGAAGAAGCAGGCCACCACGCCCAGTGGTGATAACCGGTACAGATCCAGCATCGACATGGAGCGGATATCCGCCACCGCAGGGCCGGACTTGCGGCTCATGACGATGGGCACCAGCGCCAGCGCCAGCAGCATGCCGGCCACCATGAACAGGGTTTGGGTGCCTGGGTCTGCCAGGTTCAGCAGGAACTGGCCGATAAAAAAGGCGCCCATGATGACGATCTGGTTGGCCGCCAGTATGCGGCCACGGGTCTTGGCTGTGGCGCTTTCGCTCAGCCAGCTATCGATGGCGGCAAAGGTGCAGGCGATGCAAAAGCCCATCAGCATGCGCATGGCGCCCCAGAGCCAGGGATTGGTCGACAGGCCGCAGGCCAGAATACTGATGGCGGCCAGGGCCGCAACGGCGGCAAACATGCGTATATGGCCGGCGCGAATAATCAGCACACGGCTATAAAGTCCACCGAGCAGCATGCCGACGGCATACATCGACAGCACCAGACCGATGGTGTCCGTACCCATGCCCTCAATGCCCATGCGCACGGGCAGTAACAGGCCGATAAGTCCGAAGCCGAGCATCATGATGAAGCAGCTCAGCAACAGCGAAAACAGGGGCAACAGGGTGAGGATCACTAAAGGCTTCCAAACGAAGATGAGGATAAGGACAGGGCAATCTAGTTTTGCCGGCAGGGGAAGTCAAACATGGCGAAGTCAATCAGCAAATATATCTGCAATCAGTTCAGCGGGCGGGATAATAGCCTACTGGTGGGCTGATCGATGAAAGCAGGATCGAGCGATGCAGTCGGGACTCAGGGCGCAGGTGAGCAGAGTTGCACACAGAGAAAGCAAGGAGCGGTGGGCCTGAACGCCCGTAGGAGATGCGCACCCAACCTCGGGCATGATACCTCGCGAGGAAGCTCTGCGGCTGTTCGCGGCGGGACGCCGCTCCTACGGAAACATGCAATTACATGCTGGGCCCAGCAGAGCAACAAAACGCGTTTTACTCAAAGCACCGCTTTGATCGTTTTGTGCGACTCGAATCTGTGATTCGAGGATTGAATAGTCCGCTGAGGTTCAGCGCGACTGAAAGAAGTGGTGGGCCCAGCAGAGCAACAAAATGAGATTTTCTCAAAGCACCGCTTTGATCGTTTTGTGCGACTCGAATCTGTGATTCGAGGATTGAATAGTCCGCTGAGGTTCAGCGCGACTGAAAGAAGTGGTGGGCCCAGCAGGACTTGAACCTGCGACCAATCGATTATGAGTCGATTGCTCTAACCAACTGAGCTATGGGCCCGTCAACGAGGGCGAATTATAACGGCTGCGGTACCCGGAGCCAATAGCCGTTTGAAATTCCTGCGGTTTTCTTGCCCATAAAGAATCGTAGCTTCTTGGTGACAATAAAAAACCGCAGCCTGGGCTGCGGTTTTTTGTGGTGCGTTACGCCTTGTGCGGCCTACTCGTCGAGGAAGCTGCGCAGGTGATCGGAGCGGCTGGGGTGACGCAGTTTGCGCAACGCCTTGGCTTCGATCTGGCGGATTCGCTCGCGGGTGACGTCGAACTGCTTGCCGACTTCTTCCAGCGTGTGGTCGGTGTTCATGTCGATACCAAAACGCATGCGCAGCACTTTGGCTTCGCGGGCGGTGAGGCCGGCCAGAACTTCGCGGGTCGCTTCACGCAGACCTTCGCCGGTAGCGGAATCGACCGGTGAAGACAGAGTGATGTCTTCAATGAAGTCCCCAAGGCTGGAGTCTTCATCGTCGCCGATCGGTGTTTCCATGGAGATCGGCTCCTTGGCGATCTTCAGCACCTTGCGGATCTTGTCTTCCGGCATGTCCATGCGCTCGGCCAGTTCTTCAGGCGTGGCTTCACGGCCCATTTCCTGCAGCATCTGGCGGGAAATGCGATTGAGCTTGTTGATGGTCTCAATCATGTGCACCGGAATACGGATGGTGCGTGCCTGGTCGGCGATGGAGCGTGTAATCGCCTGACGAATCCACCAGGTGGCGTAGGTCGAGAACTTGTAACCGCGACGGTATTCGAACTTGTCCACTGCCTTCATCAGACCGATGTTGCCTTCCTGGATCAGATCGAGGAACTGCAGACCGCGGTTGGTGTACTTCTTGGCGATGGAAATAACCAGACGCAGGTTGGCCTCGACCATTTCCTTCTTGGCACGGCGGGCGCGGGCTTCACCAATCGACATGCGACGATTGATTTCCTTGATTTCGGTGAGGTCGATCTTGGCCTCATCCTGGATCTGAATCAGCTTCTTCTGCGCCCGTTTCAGGTCAACCAGGTTGCGCTGCATGGCGCCGGCGTAGACGGGGCCGGTGGCAATGATTTCTTCGAACCAATTGGTATTGGATTCGTTGCCCGGGAATGCCTTGATAAAGTCGCGACGCGGCATCTGGGCACGCTGGGTGCAGATGCGCATGATGGACCTTTCCTGCTCGCGGATGCGGGCAACGCAGGCGCGTACGCGGGTAACCAGCAGTTCGTAGTAGCGCGGTGACAGCTTGATCGGCGAAAAGGCTTCGCCCAGGGTTGCCAGAACCTTAAGGCCTTCCGGGGAATTGCGATCAGCATCGACCATGACAAGGTTTACGGCTTCAAGCTTGTCCAGCAGGTTGGCGAAACGCTGACGGGCCTCTTCGGGGTCGGGACCACGGTCCTTTTCTTCCTCGGCGTCGTCATCGCTGTCGTCGTCATCATCGTCGTCATCGTCTTCTTCGTCGACTTCTTCGGTCTCAGGCACTTCGAGTACGAAGTTGCTTTCGTCGGGGTCTATGTAGCCGCTGAAGATATCGCTCAGGCGACCTTCTTCCAGCAGGGTAACCTCATAGGCCCCAAGCAGAGTTTCAACCGAGCCCGGGAAGCATGCCAGCGCGGACATGACTTCACGAATGCCTTCCTCTATGCGTTTGGCGATCAGAATTTCGCCTTCGCGGGTCAGCAGTTCGACGGTACCCATTTCGCGCATGTACATGCGCACCGGGTCGGTGGTGCGTCCGGCGTCGGAGTCGACAGCGGCGAGGGCGGCAACCGCATCCTCGTCCGCTTCTTCGGCCGAGTCGCCTTCGGTCATCAGGAGCGTTTCCGCGTCCGGTGCTACCTCGGTAACCGAGATGCCCAGTTCGTTGATCATGCGGATGATGTCTTCGACCTGATCCGGATCAGCGATATCTTCTGGCAGATGATCGTTTACCTCGGAATAGGTCAGGTAACCCTGTTCCTTGCCTCGGGCGATCAGTTCCTTGAGACGAGATTGCTGCTGAGAGGTATCTGTCATAGAGGCCCTACGAGAAGATGAAAGATAGGTGGCGTAAAAGAGAGCGCGATATTATACATTCGAAGATGATTTAAATCCAGTTGGCGCCGGTTTTCGACGCGCTATCCATTAAAAATAGACCAGATTTGTGGGGCGGGAGTTGCACGCCGGCCAAGATTAATTTTGTCGGCTCGCCAGGAGTGCGGTCAGGCGCTGCTTTTCGGCCTGGGTCAGAGGGGACTGGCGGTTCTTTTTCAGCAGCGCATCCAGTTCCATTTCCGGCCGGCGCTCGCGCAGCAGGCGGCTAACGGCGTCCTGCAGTTCGCGTTCGGCGCCGTCCGCCAATGGGGTGTTGTGGGCGATTTCGTTCAGCAGCATCAGCCAGGCTGAACGCTGCGGATCTTCCTGCCAGTCGACCACCAGGGTGCCGAGGGATGAATTGGGCGTTTTCTGCAGGTAGTCCACCAGGGCGATCAGCATGTCGGCATTGCGCTCCGCCATGCCTTGCAATTCGCTGGCTGCCGGAATGCTGGCGGCCAGTCGGGGGAAGTGCAGCAGGCAGGAAATCGCCTTGTCGCACAGATCCAGGTTGCCCGTCGGGTTACGTGGTCGCGGCCGGCGACTGGGCATCTCCTGGTTCTGCGGTCCGGCTGAGCGGGAGCCTGAGGGGGCGGGCTGCGCAGCTTGCTGCGGGCGTTCAGGCGCGGCCGTGTCTGTGGTGACCTGATGCAAATTGATCACGCTGTTGATCTGCTCCAGCGACAGGCCGGTGATCTCGCAGATGCGCTCAAGCATCATTTGCTGCAGCAGGCTCGGCTGCATGGCGCGGATCAGCGGCAGGGCGCGGGTGCTGAAGCGGGCACGCCCGTCCATGCTTTCCAGATCGGCCTGTTCGGTCTGGGAGCGGAAAAAATACTCTGACAGCGGCAGCGCCTGATTGATGCGGGTCTGGAAGTTATCTCTCCCTTCGGTGCGCACCAGGCTGTCCGGGTCTTCGCCTTCGGGCAGAAACAGAAAGCGCGCTTCCTGGCCGTCACGGATCACCGGCAAAGTGGTTTCCAGCGCCCGCTCTGCGGCCTTGCGGCCAGCGGTATCGCCATCGAAACAGAACACGACTTCGGGTACGACCTTGAACAGCCGCTCCAGATGCTGGGCGCTGGTGGCGGTGCCCAGGGTGGCCACGGCGTAGTGAATGCCGTTCTGCGCCAGGCCAACGACATCCATATAGCCTTCGACGATCAGCAGGCGCTGCAACTGGGCGTTGGTCTGGCGCGCTTCGTAGAGGCCATAGAGCTCACGGCCCTTGTGGAAGGTCTCGGTTTCGGGGGAGTTGAGGTACTTGGGCTTTTCGTCCCCCAGTACCCGGCCGCCGAAGGCGATAACGCGGCCACGCATGTCCCGGATCGGAAATATGATGCGATCACGAAAACGGTCGTAATGGCTGTTGCGCTCTTCGTTGTGGATCAGCATGCCGGCCTGTTCCAGCGCTTCGATGCGCTGCTTGTCGGCGCCGAGCGCCTGCATCAGGTTGTCCCAGCCGGGCGGGGCATAGCCAATACCGAAGGCCTTGGCTGCCTGGCCACTGAGGCCGCGCCCCTTGAGGTAGCTGACGGCGCTGTCGCGCTGGGGATGCTGGGTCAGTTGCTGCTGATAGAAACGCGCGGCTTCATCGAGAATGCCATAGAGGTCCTTGAGCTGCTTTTCGCGCTGGGCCTGCTGTGGGCTGTTGTTTTCGCGCGGCACTTCCATGCCGGCCAGGCGGGCGAGCTCTTCCACGGCGACGGGGAAGTCGAGGCGATCGTATTCCATCAGGAAGCCGATGGCATTACCGCCGGCGCCACATCCAAAACAGTAGTAGAACTGCTTCTCGGGGCTGACACTGAAGGAGGGTGACTTTTCCTTGTGGAACGGGCAGAGCCCGGAGTAGTTCTTGCCGGCGCGCTTGAGACGTTCAACGCGGCCGTCGACGACGTCAATGATATTGACGCGGGCCAGAAGGTCGTCGATAAAATATTGCGGGATACGACCTGCCATTGCGGACCTGCTGAGAAAGATTCAGCGGGAGTTTAACCGGCTAGCTGGGCTTTTACGAGCTTGGAGACTGCGCCACCATCGGCACGCCCCTGAATTTGTGGCTTGATAATCGCCATCACCTTGCCCATGTCCTGCATAGACTGGGCAGCGGTTGTACTAATGGCCTGGGCAATCAGGTCGGCCAGCTCCTGTTCTGTCAGCGGTTGCGGCAGGAAAGTTTTAATCACCTCCAGCTCCTGGCGCTCTAGGTCTGCCAAATCCTGGCGACCCGCTGTGTCAAACTGCGAGATTGAATCGCGGCGCTGCTTCTGCATCTTGTCGAGCACGGCCAGCACGCGGGTATCATCCAGTTCTATGCGTTCATCAACTTCGATGCGCTTGATCTCAGACATCATCAGGCGGATGGTTCCCAGACGAGCCTTGTCTTTGGCACGCATGGCAGCTTTCATCTCGGCACTGATTTTGAGCTTGAGTTCAGACATCAAACATCCTCTATAGAGCGGTTGCTAGTCGATGGAACAGACTGAATGTACGTTCAACTCCAGTCGATCAGTAAAGGCGTACGCGGCGAGCCTGCTCGCGGGAAACCTTTTTCATGTGACGTTTAACGGCTGCAGCAGCTTTACGCTTGCGAACAGAAGTGGGCTTTTCGTAGAACTCGCGACGACGTACTTCAGCCAGAACACCGGCTTTTTCGCAGGAACGCTTGAAACGACGCAGGGCTACGTCAAATGGCTCGTTTTCTTTAACTTTTACGCTAGGCATCTATCTTGGACCTTGCTGTTACTAGGGTTACGTAGGACTTTTCTACCTCTTCATCGCGGCCTGAAACGGGTACCACGCAGTGGCCACAGTTCTCACAACTTTGATGAAGGCGCAAAATTTTATATCGCAGGGGGCTGGCTGTAAAGTCCAGGCGGTGATATTGAGGCATTTTTGGGTGATAATGCGCCCATTGTGGCCTGGAGGCAGGCCGGTTGGGCGAATCATCTACAGCGATTGGCGGCGATACTGATGCGAGTACTGGGAATCGAAACATCCTGCGACGAAACCGGCGTTGCAATTTATGACAGTGAGCAGGGTCTGTTGGGCGATGCGCTCTACAGCCAGATCGCCATGCACGCCGAGTACGGTGGTGTGGTGCCGGAGCTGGCATCCCGCGATCATGTGCGCAAATTGCTGCCGCTGGTGCGCGAGACCCTGGCGCAGGCGCGGATGGACAAGTCGGAACTCGATGCCATTGCCTATACCGCGGGACCTGGCCTGATAGGGGCGCTCATTGTGGGCGCGTCCACCGCCCGTGCCATGGCGCTGGGGCTGGGTATTCCGGCGCTGGGCGTGCATCACATGGAAGGTCACCTGCTGGCGCCGATGCTGGAAGATACGCCGCCGGCCTTTCCGTTTGTGGCGCTGCTGGTGTCCGGCGGGCACACCCAGCTGGTGCGGGTCGATGGCATAGGTCGCTACGAGCTGCTGGGTGAGTCTCTTGATGATGCCGCCGGTGAAGCCTTCGACAAGGCCGGCAAGATGCTGGGGCTGGATTATCCCGGCGGGCCCGAGATCGCCAAGCTCGCCCGTCACGGCGATGCCACCCGCTTTCGCTTCCCCCGCCCCATGACCGACAGGCCGGGGCTCGATTTCAGCTTTTCCGGCCTCAAGACCTTTACGCTGAACACCGCCAATAAGTTGCGCGATGCTGACGGTCAGCTCGATCCCCAGAGCAAGGCCGATATCGCCGTTGCCTTTGAGGAGGCTGTGGTGGATACCCTGGCCATCAAGTGCAAGCGTGCGCTGCAACAGACCGGCCTGCATCAGTTGGTGATTGCAGGCGGGGTCAGCGCCAATACGCGTTTGCGTGAAAAGCTCGATGAAGTGGTGCGGCGACAGCGGGCGACCCTGTTCTATGCCCGTCCGCGTTTTTGCACCGACAACGGCGCCATGATCGCGTTCGCCGGTTGCCAGCGACTGCTGGCGGGCCAGTCGAATGATCTGAAAATCAGTGTGTTCCCGCGCTGGCCGATGGATACGCTGCCGCCGCTCTGAAGTGCAGGGGGCAAGGGGCACGAAGCAAGGTTAAAGAGGCGAGGTGAAAGGTGAAAGGGGTCATATTCCCGACCCCTATCCGGTTAAATCTGGCTTTGTAATTCGTTATTCGTGATTAGAGCTTTCAGCCGTAAGCTTAAAGCTGTCAGCTTAAGGCTGAAAGCTGCCGGTTTACCAATTACGATTCACCAATCACCAATCACCAATCACCAATCACCGGTCACTCGCGACTCCGGTAACTGCTAAAGCCTGTGTTCCTGGCCGCCAAGCAGGCGCCGAATATTGTCGCGGTGGCGCAGTACCAGTAGCAGGCAGATCAGGCTGATGGCCGCGAGCTGTTCGGGTAGCAGCATAAAGGTTGCCAGCGGCGTGATCAGAGCAGTGCCCACCGATGCCAGCGATGCTGTTTTACCGATGGCCGCCAGCAGCAGCCAGACGCCCAGAGCTATGAGCCCAAGCGGCGGGCTCAGCGCAAGGCAAAGGCCAAAGGTGGTGGCAACACCCTTGCCGCCGCGCATGCGCCCGAACAGCGGGTATATATGCCCGAGCAATACCGCCAGGGCGCAGAGGCCGGTTTGTATCGAGCCAAGGTCTGCATAAAGGGCGAGGCGTACAGCAAGAGCGCCCTTGGCGACATCGCCCAGCAGTGTCAGCACGGCGGCGGTGCGATTGCCCTGACGCAGGACATTGGTGGTGCCAGGGTTGCCGGAGCCAAGCTGCCGCGGGTCTGCAAGCCCCATGCTGCGGCACACCAGTACTGCAGTCGGCACTGAACCCAGCAGATAGGCAAGGGCTGCAAGCAGTATGGGCAACAGGGTTTCCGATCCCGGCATGGGTCTGTCCGCGGGTTGTTCAACGGTGTGATTCTATACCCTAATACCAAACTCGCTGAGATACAAACAGACTGGATACTGTGTTGAATCAACGGCTTGTTGCCTGATCCCGGTGCCTGAGACAACTGCTGACAGGCGCATGCAGTTGCAGCCTTGATTGGGCCGGCGGTAGGATCTGGTGCGTCTGTACGCCAACGGGGTGCAGTCGGTGTTAAACTAGCGGCCTTGAAGTGGGGCCCAGGTCCTGTGTACTTTGGCTGTGGTCCAGGCTGGATTACGGCTGCGCGGGCCAGGCCTGGAAAACAAAGCTGACAGTTATTGTCGGTGGCGCTGAAACCATATCTAAATCAGTAATTTATTGGGTCATACGTGGATATAGTTTACATACGCGAGCTGCAGGTGCAGACCGTGATCGGCATTTACGACTGGGAGCGTGAAGTTCGCCAGGCGGTGAGTCTGGATCTGGAAATGGGCACTGATATTCGTGAGGCTGCGGCCACCGAGGATATTGGCAACACCCTGAACTACAAGTCGGTCTCCAAGCGCCTGATTGCCTTTATCGAGGGCAGCGAGTTTCTGCTGGTGGAAACCATGGCCGAAGAGATAGCGCAGCTGGTCATGCAGGAGTTCGGCGTGCGCTGGTTGCGCCTGCGTCTGGGCAAGCCCGGTGCCATTCGCGGGGCGCGGGATGTTGGTGTGCTGATTGAGCGGGGAGAGGCGTTCTGATGGCACAGGTCTATGTCAGTATCGGCAGCAATATCGAGCGCGAGCACAATATTGCAGCCGGGCTGGACGGGCTGGCAGAATCCTTCGGCGAGCTGACGCTGTCTTCGGTGTTCGAGAGCGAGGCGGTCGGCTTTGCCGGTGATCATTTCTATAACCTGGTGGCGGGCTTCGAGACGACCCTGGCGGTCGGCGAGCTGTCGCGGGAAATCAAGGCCATTGAGGATCGTAACGGGCGTTGCCGCCAGGGGCCCAAATTCAGTGGTCGTACGCTGGATATCGATATCCTGACCTATGATGACGTCTGCGGGCGGGTCGAGGGGGTCGAGTTGCCCCGGGCCGAAATTCTGTTCAATGCCTTTGTGTTGCAGCCGCTGGCGGAAATCGCGCCCCAGGGGCTGCATCCGCTGAACGGGCTGTCCTATGCCGCACTCTGGCAGCAGTATGACAAACAAAAGCAACGACTCTGGGCGGTGGACTTTGTCTGGCAGGGGCGCAGTTTCTCCCGGGCGAAGGTCTAACTCCTCTCGCTTTTCGCAGCTTAAAACTCGCAGCTTAAAGCTTGACGCCGTTAACTACAGCTCGATTCGGGCGCAGGCGTCACGCTGGCGGCGTTTCAACTCTTGCCCCAGCGCTTTGCCCTTGAACCCCTGGCGCATTAGCTCGGCCGGGGCCGTTGCGGTCAGTGCCTCGTGCAGTGCCTGCAGGGAATGCTGTGCAGCGGGTGCATCGACATTGAGCCAGGCGGCCAGGGTGTCGAAGCAGCGGGCGAGGCTGGCGATGCGCTCGGGGCGGCGCAACAGGTCGAGCCCGCTGGCGACGTCGAGGCGGGTGTCACCATCGGCCTGGGACAGTCTTAGCAGGCCCGCGTACTGAGCGCACACCAGCAGGGCCTGATCGCGGAAAGCCTTGGGGGCCTTGAGGCGCAGACAGAGTGCTTCTATGTGCTGGCGCGAGGCGTCTGCTTCGATGCTGGCTATGCGCAGCGCCGCGCAGCAGAGTACTGCAAAGCGCTCGCAGCTCGAGGGCAGCTGTGGCAGCAGTGCTGCCAGCGCCGGCCAGGCCGGATCGCCCTGCAGGGCGGTGAATTCGCCAAAGAGATTGTCGAGTGCACCGCAGCGCTGCAGAACGTCGATAAATACCGCCGGCGAGGGCTCGCCCAGCGCCCGGTCGAATTCCTGCCAGACCCTTTCTGCACTCAAATACCCCAACTCACCGTCTGTGGATAACTGTTGCATCAGCGCCAGGGTTTCATCGGCGATGCTGAAACCCAGCGCGGCATAACGGGCGGCAAAGCGCGCGACGCGAAGCACTCGCAATGGGTCTTCGGCAAAGGCGGGGGATACATGGCGCAGGATGCGCTTTTGCAGGTCTTCCTGTCCGCCATAGGGGTCGCTCAAGCTGCCGTCGGGCGCCTCGGCCATGGCGTTGATGGTGAGGTCGCGGCGCAACAGGTCCTGTTCCAGAGTGACATCGGGGCTGGCGTAATAGACAAAACCACCATAGCCGTGGCCGGACTTGCGTTCGGTGCGGGCCAGGGCGTATTCCTCACCGCTGTGGGGGTGGATGAACACCGGGAAGTCGGCGCCGACCGGTTTGTAGCCCTGGGCGATCATCTGCTCGGCGCTGGCGCCCACGACAACCCAGTCACGGTCATAGATGGGGTAGCCGAGCAGCCGGTCGCGCACGGCGCCCCCCACCAGGTAGATCTGCATCAGCGGCTGCACTTGTCCGGATGTTCTGCCTGCCAGGCTTCAAAGCCGCCATTGAGGCTGTAGACGGCATCAAAGCCGACGTGGGCCAGCTGGGCGGCGGCGTTCTGGCTGCTAAAGCCGTGGTAGCAGCAGACGATCAAGGGCTTGTCCATATCGCTGTCGCGAATGAAATCCTGCAGATTCTCGTTATTCAGCTGTACCGCATTAGTGATGTGGTTCTGGGTGAAGCTGTCGGAGTCGCGAATATCGACGATGGCGGCGCCTTCTTCGATCAGGGCCAGGGCTTGCTGGCCCGAGATGCATTTGAACTCATCCATTGGAAAGTACCTTTTTCTTGGCGGTGCCGGATGTGGGTCTGCGGTTAACGCTGCAATCGCAGGAGTAATAGCGCTGATCTTCCAGCCGCAGGGCGGTGAGGCGATTACCCCAGACGCAGCCGGTATCCAGGGAGAACAGTTGCGGATGCTGCAGGCCGCCTTCAAGCGCGGCCCAATGGCCGAAAATAATGCGCTGCGCATCTGCCTTGCGTGTATGACTGTACCAGGGCTTGAAGCCTTTGGGCTGGGTTTCCAGGCCACCCTTGGCGGCGAAATCCAGCCGGCCTTCGCTGTCGCAAAAGCGCATGCGGGTGAGGTAGTTAGTGATCACCCGGAGTCGGTCCCAGCCCTGTAGTTCCTTGCTCCAGCGATCCGGCGTATTGCCGTACATGTGCTGGAAAAAGCTTTCGGCCTCGGGCCCCCGGAGCACAGCTTCGACTTCCCGGGCGCGATTGCAGGCCTGCTTGAGCGACCAGTCGGGCGGTATGCCGGCGTGCACCATGACATAGTCGAGGGCGTCGTCGTGCACCAGCAGCGGCTGCTGCAATAGCCAGTGCATCAGTTCTTCGCGATCGGGCGCGCCCAGGATAGGGCCCAGGGTGTCACTGCGTCTGGGCTGGGTCACGCCATAGTGGATCGCCAGCAGGTGCAGGTCGTGGTTGCCCAGCACCACCCGGGCCCGATCCCCCAGACTGCGGACGAAGCGCAGGGTTTCGAGGGATTTGGGGCCGCGGTTGACCAGGTCACCGGCCAGCCAGAGCTGGTCGGTGTCGCTAAAGCCTGTGCACTCCAGCAGGCTCTTCAGCTGGTCAAAGCAGCCCTGGATGTCGCCGATTGCATAGGTGGCCATGGCAGCGCGGCTCAGTGCAGCGCGTTAGGCTGGGCGAGGGTGAAGGGAACGACGGGGGCGTCGAATTCATGGCCGTCGTTGCTGCGCATGTGATAGTGCCCCTGCATGCTGCCGACGTGGGTCGCCAGCACAGTGCCGCTGGTGTAGCTGTAGCTGGCGCCGGGCTCGATCATGGGCTGCTCGCCAACCACGCCCTCACCGGCCACTTCCTGCACGTGCTCGTTGCCATCGGTAATCAGCCAGCGACGGCTGAGCAGCTGAACGCTGTGCGCGCCCTTGTTGGTGATGGTGATGTGATAGGAAAAGACAAAGCGCTTGCTGTCGGGATCCGACTGCTCGCTGAGGTAGTTTGTCTTGACGTCGATCTGAACGTTGTCACCCAATTTACTCGGCTCCATGATGTTCCGCTTCGATACCGCTGAGGTAATCACTGATTCTAACAAATTCTGCCAGTGTAAGCCGCTCGGGTCTCAGACCCGGATCTATTTCAAGCGCCGTCAGGGCCTCGGCATCCAGCAGAGTGCGCAGGTTGTTGCGCAGTGTCTTGCGGCGCTGGCTGAAGGCGGTACGCAGCAGATCCTGCAGCATGCGCTCGCTGATGGCCGGGTGCGGCAGTACTGTATGCGGCGTCAGGCGGACAATGGCGGAGTCCACCTTGGGCGCCGGATTGAAGGCACCCGGGGGCACCAGGAACAGCGGCTCAACCTTGCAGAAGTACTGTGTCATGATGCCAAGGCGGCCGTAATCGCTGGTGCCGGGCTCCGATGCCAGACGGTCGACCACTTCCTTTTGCAGCATGAAGTGCATGTCCTGGATCAGGCCGGCATGGCTGAGCAGGTGAAAGATCAGCGGCGTTGAGATGTTGTAGGGCAGGTTGCCCACGACCCGCAGCGGCCGGTCGTCAGTGCGCAGCTCGGCGAAGTCGAACTTAAGCGCATCGGTTTCGAAGATGCGAAAACGGTCTTCGTAGTTGAAAAACTTGGTGCGCAGGATCGGGATCAGGTCGCGATCCAGCTCTATGGCATCCAGCGCATTGGCTTCAGCCAGCAGCTCTTCGGTCAGGGCGCCGAGGCCCGGGCCTATTTCGACCATGTGCTGGCCTTCGCGCGGCGAAATTGAACGTATGATCTGGCGAATAATGCCCTGATCATGCAGGAAGTTCTGGCCGAATCGTTTACGGGCCTTGTGGCCAGCGGGTTTTTTACTCATGAATCCTCAGGGGTAAGATGGCGGTGGCTGGCCATTAGCGCGGCGCAGTCGATGGCGGCCTTGAGGCTGCCACAGCCGGCGGTGCCGCTGCCAGCCAGGTCCAGGGCGGTGCCGTGATCAACCGAGGTGCGGATGATCGGCATCCCCAGGGTGATATTGACGGCGTTGCCAAAACCCTTGTACTTGAGTACGGGCAATCCCTGGTCGTGATACATCGCCAGCACGGCATCCGCCTGGCTCAGATATTTTTCGTTAAACAGCGTGTCGGCCGGCAGCGGGCCGCTCAGATGCATGCCCTGGGCGCGCAGGCGCTCCAGCGCAGGTTCGATAATGTCGATTTCTTCGCGCCCCAGATGCCCGCCTTCACCGGCGTGGGGGTTGAGACCCGCCACCAGTATATGGGGATCCGCTATGCCGAACGAGTGGATCAGGTCGTGCTGCAGCACCTGCAGCACCTGTTCCAGCAAGGGTGCTGTTATGGCATCGGCGACATCGCGCAATGACAGGTGGGTGGTGGCCAGGGCGACACGCAGGCCCTCGGTGGCCAGCATCATCACGACCTTGTCGCTGCCAGTAAGCTGCTCCAGCAGTTCGGTGTGTCCACTGAAGGGCACGCCGGCATCGTTGATCACGCCCTTGTGTACCGGGGCTGTGACCAGTGCATCGAACAGGCCCTGCTGGCAGCCACGGGTGGCGATCTCCAGCGTTTGCAGCACATAGGCGGCATTGCGGGTGTCGAGTTGCCCGGCCCTGGCGGTCGCGGCCAGGGGTACTGGCAAGACCTTCAGGGTGCGGGCGAGGCTCGGCCCCGGGGCTGCTGCTGGATCAAACAGTTCGATGCTAAGCGGCAGTTGCAGTTGCTCTGCGCGCAGGCGCAGCAGATCCGGGTCGCACACGGCGACCAGCTCATGGGGGTGGCTCTGCTGTGCGATCTGGATGCAGAGGTCCGGGCCAATGCCGGCGGGCTCGCCCGGCGTGATCGCCAGGCGCCTTACAGTCTGGGATGTCACGTGCGGCGGCCTCAGATCTTCAGCTCAACGTAGGCCTGGGCGCGAATTTCCCGCAACCAGGTGGTCAGCTCTTCGTTGAACTTGCGCTGGCGAATGCTGAAACGGGCGCGGTTTTCGCGCATTTCGTCACCCATGTCCTGGGTGCGCCTGTCCCGTACCCAGAGAATATGCCAGCCGAAGCGGGACTCGAAAGGCGTACTGATCTGGCCATTGGCGGTGTTTTTCATGATCTGTTCGAATTCAGGCACCATCTGACCGTCCTGGGTCCAGCCCAGGTCGCCGCCGAGTGAGCCACTGACGGTGTCGTCGCTGTACTGACGGGCCAGCTGATCGAAGGGCTCGCCGTTGCGCAGGCGTACCGACAGGTCTTCTATGGCGCTGCGGGTCTGGGCTGCGTTGCGGATTTCGGTGGGCTTGAGCAGGATATGGCTAACCTGTGTCTGTTCAACCAGGGCAGACTGGCCGCCACGCTTGTCGCGCAGCTGCACTATGATGTAACCCGATGAGGTTTTCACCGGCTTGCTGAAATCGCCCGGCGCCAGGGTGCTGGCGATGGTGGCAATCACCTCGGGCAGTTCAGAGGCCTTGCGCCAGCCAAGATCGCCGCCGTTCAGGGCGTTCTGGGCATTGGAGTTGGCCACGGCGGCTTCGGCGAAGTCGGCACCCTTGCGCAGCTGCTGGAAGATATCCAGTGCCTTGCGTTCGGCGCTGCTGAGCATCTGCGGTGTCGCCTGCTCGGGAATGGCGATCAGGATGTTGCTGAGCAGGTAGTCGGGGCTGATGGCGCTCTTGCCCTGTTCGGAGGCGAGAAAGTTCTGCACTTCCTGCTCGGATACGCGGATGCGGCGGTTGACGCTGCTCTGCTGTACCTGGGTCAGCAGCAGTTCGTCGCGAATCTGCTCGCGGGCCGAGTTGTAGTCCTGGCCTTCGGCGATCAGGGCTTCACGGAACTGCGCCAGCGTCATGCCGTTGCGGCTGGCGACCTGCTCGAGCGTTTCGTTGAGCTGACGGTCGGAGATCTTCAGGCCCTGCTGCTCGGCGATCTGCAGCTGGATGTTGTCAATGATCAGGCGGTCGAGCACCTGGCGATTGAGGATTTCCTCGGACGGCAGGCGGGTCTGGTTGGCACTCAGCTGGGCGCGGATAACCGCAGAACGGTTGTCCAGCTCGCTCTGCATGATGACGTCGTCATTGACGATGGCAACGATGCGGTCGAGCAGGACTAGCTCGGCCTGGGCGCTGACGCTGGCGCTGAGCAGTGTCGCGGACAGCAGCGGCAGCACGCAGCGGCGCAGGGATTGCTTAAAACTCATTATCCTTATCCTCGTTAAATCCGGTAATTTCTCTGATAAACAGGGTGGTATTGTCGTCGCCGACAGATCCCAGACCACGAAGTACAAACTGCAGCATGACGGCTTCATTGGTGGTGCGGGTGCCGTCGTTGTCGTCAGCCCATTGACGTACGCCCAGGCGTACCTTCCAGCAGCAGTCCTTGTATTCGACCCCCAGCAGGGCGTCAAGGGTTTCGCTTTCCATCAGGTCTTCGCGCCAGCGTGCCAGCAGGTTCCACTGTGCATTGATGGGCCAGCGCAGACCAAAATCGGCTTGCTGACGTTCGGTTTCATGGTCGCGGTAGCTGGCGTAAATCAGGCGATCGTCGTCGGGTGAGAACGTCAGGCGGTAGTTCTGGGCCACGGCGCCGAAGTCGTCCTTGTCGAGTTCACTGTCGTGACTGATGCGCAGGTCCGGTGTAGGGCTCCAGTCGATCTTGGCGGCGAAGTTCGATGTGCTTTCGGTATCCGCAGCTGTGGTGCTGTCGAGCTGTACAGTGCGGTCATCGAAGTAGTACGCCTGACCCAGTGCCATGCCGAAGCGCTCGCGGCCGCTGTCATCGTAGAAATTGCTCGCCAGGCCCAGGCTGAACTGGTTGGCGTCGCCAATGCGGTCGCGGCCACTGAAGCGGTTGCTGCGGAACAGGCTGTCGTAGCGGAAATCCAGCTCGCTGGTATCGAAGGCCGGAATGTCGGTCTGGTCTTCCTCGGGTACATAGAGGTAGAGCAAGCGCGGCTCAAGCGTCTGGGTGTAGCTGCGGCTGTCAAAGTTTGCCTGGCGCTCGAAGGTAAGGCCTGAATCCACGCGGGCGATGAATGTATTGACGCTGGGGTTCTGATCCAGCCCTGCCAGCTGGTCGTCGAGCTGGTACTGGGTGCTCCAGAGTTTTACCTCAGGCTTGACGTAGCCCCAGCTGCTTTCCAGCGGCAGGCTGACGCCTGGGCTCAGGTGGACGCGATCGCCCTGTACCTGGTCGGCCAGGCTGAGCAGCGGGTCACTGCTGTCGCGGTCAAAATGCACGTACTCGGCGCTGTAGCCGGCTTCAAGTCCGGCGGGCAGCTCCGGTACCTGGCCTTCAAACAGGAACTGCGGCAGGCGGCGGTAGGGCGATTTTTCACTGCTGGTGAGGGACTGGTACCCATGGGCTCTGGCAATAAAGCTCCAGTCCTGGGTGTCGTAGCGCAGCTCGCCGAGCTTGTTGAGATGGCTGGTATAACCGATATCCAGATTGGTCGGATCCAGGTCGTCGAAATAGTCCACGTCGCTGACCGCGGTGTAGTCGATGTAGCTCTGCCAGCCCGTCCAGGGTGTGCCCTCGTGATCGACACCCAGCAGCCAGCGGTCTTCGCCGGTCTTGTCGTCGTCGATCAGTACCGCGTTGCTCAGGGCTGTCTGGGACCAGCGATTCATGTAGCGGAATTCGTTCTCCAGAATCAGGCCGCGTTCGCTCAGCAGCCGCGGTGTGAAGGTGTCATCGTAGTTGGGCGCCAGGTTGAAATAGTAGGGCGCTGCAATGTCGATGCCTTCGCTGCTGGAGTAGCTGATGGCTGGATAGAGAAAGCCGGAGACACGGCGGTCATCGATCGGGAAGTAGAAGTACGGCATGTACAGCACCGGCACATCCAGGATCTCCAGCACCGCGCCGCGGGCTTCACCAAAGCCGGTGTTGGGGTTCAGCACTATGCTGTCGGCTGCCAGCTGCCAGCTGCTGTTGCCCGGTTCGCACTGGGTGTAGGAGCCATCTTCAATGCGGATGCGGCCGTCTTCAAGGCGCAGAATACGCTCGGCATTGCCGCGGATATGCTGGGGATGCAGCACATACTCCGACTGGGAAAAAATGGTTTCCAGGTTGTTGAGGTTGGTCTGGGCGGCGTCGCTGACCAGCAGCAGACCGCGCTCGCGGTAGCTGACGTCGCCTTCAAGGCGTACCAGCTGGGTAAACTGGTCGTATTCCGCGTAGGCGCTGCTCAGCTGTCGTCCGCCTTGGGTGACCTGGACACCGCCTTCGAGCTGAGTCAGGCCGCCCAGTTCACTCTGGGAACTGGATGCGGCGATCAGTACACGTTGCAGGTTGAACGGCGTGTCGCCATCGGCGACGTCCATTTCCGGCTCTATATAACGGCCCCGGCACAAGCCAGTGTGCTCGCCAGGGGCGTAGGGGTACCAGTCGAGATGGGCATAGGGGTTGTCGATTTGTTGCTGTTGCGCACGGGCAAGTTCAGCGGCTGCCGCTGTCTGCGCCCTTTGCTGTGGTGCCGTTTCCTGAGGCGCGGCTTCCTGTGACGCAGAAGCCGGACGCGCAAGAGGGATGGCAGCAGGCGCGAGTGCCGGTGTCGGGGCCACCTCAGTAGGGGCCTGTGTTTCGGGCGCGACCGTCACGGCGGCGGCCGGTGGCGCCGGCACAGCAGCAGGTGCCGGCGCAGCAGGGGCGCTAGTCGCGGCGGGCGTGCTGGCGCTGGCCGCGCCTGCGCCGCATTCCCATTGACCCTGGGTCGTCTGGGCGCAATCCCAGCCCGCCGCCTCTGTCGTCTGGGCGGCAGACATCTGTGCAAACAAGGCGGATGAAATCGCCAGTGAGAGTTTATAAGCAGAGCGTCGTAAGAAAGGCATTCAGTCACATCCAGTTGCAAGCCTGCGAGCACGGGTTCCTGTTTCTTGCCAAACACCGGTACCATAGGAGGCTCTGAGGCACCCTCAAATGAGTGCCAGCCTAAATCCAAACGTGGAATGATAAATCATTCGCAAGAGACAGTGCTAGAGGATTCCAAGTATGGACCAGCGTCAGGTTGAATTGACAGCGTGGGTGACGCGGGCATTTGAGCAGTTGGGGCTGGATCTCGCCCCTGACTGGCGCCTGACGTCAGTAAGCGGAGACGCCAGCTTTAGGCGCTATTTCAGGGTTCATAGCCACAATCTGACCTGGGTTGCCGTCGATGCGCCACCCGAGACCGAGGATTCGCGTCAGTTTGTTGCGATTGCCCGGGCCTGGGCGCCATTGAATATTCATGTGCCACGTATTCACGCCTGTGATCTGGCCCAGGGCTTCATGCTGCAGTCGGATCTGGGCGATACCCTCTATCTGGATGTGCTTGATGCGAGCAATGCTGAAGCGCTCTATGCCAAGGCGCTGGTGTCGCTGACGCACATACAGCAGTGCGTCACGCTCGGGCGCGGTGTGGCGTTGCCCCGTTACGATGCAAAAATGCTCACCTTCGAGATGGGCCTGTTTCGCGAGTGGTTTGTCGAACAGCTGCTGGGGCTGGAGCTGGAAGCCGCCGAAGTGACCCTGCTGGATCAGCTGTTTGCTGCGCTGGCGGATTCAGCCCTGGCGCAGCCCCAGGTATGCGTGCACCGGGACTTTCATTCACGCAATCTGATGGTGAGCCGGGAAACAACGCCCGGCGTGATCGATTTTCAGGGCGCGGTCATTGGGCCTGTCACCTATGACCTGGTATCCCTGCTGCGCGATTGTTATATCGACTGGCCCCCCGGCAAGGTGTACGAGTGGATGGCTCGCTTCGGCCAGGTGCTGGCGCGCGAGGGGCTGATGGAAACCTACGACGATGAGCTGTTTCGCAGCTGGTTTGACCTGATGGGCATGCAGCGCCACCTCAAGGCTGTGGGCATTTTTGCCCGTCTGAAACTGCGTGACGGCAAATCGAATTACCTGGTTGATGTGCCCCGTACCCTGGGTTATATCCAGCAGGTGGCCGACGCCTACCCCGAATTTGATGCCCAGGCCCAGTGGCTGCGCCAGCGGGTCATACCGGCCATGGTGGCGTCGGGCCAGTTTGATGCCGATGCGATCAGGCGGTGGCTGCAACGATGAGAGCCATGATACTGGCGGCGGGGCTGGGGGCGCGGATGCGTCCGCTCACGCTGACCACGCCCAAGCCGCTGCTGCGCGTCGGCGGCAAGGCGCTGATCGAATACCATATAGAGCGGCTGGTGGCGGCGGGTTTTGACGAAATTATCATCAACCACGCCTGGCTCGGCGTTCAGATCGAGGCCTATCTGGGGGATGGCGCGCGCTACGGTGCCCATATCTGCTATTCCGTCGAAGGTGAACCGCTGGAAACCGGCGGCGGTATTTTTCGTGTGCTCGACTGGCTTTCCCCGCACGGCGGCCCCTTTGTGGTGGTAAACGGTGATGTTTTCACGGACTATCCGCTCAGTCGCCTGCCCCGCGCGCTCAACGGCGAGGCTCATCTGGTACTGGTGGACAACCCTGAACACAATCCCGCGGGTGATTTTGCCCTGGCACAGGGGCGTATCGAGGCTCAGGGGATGGAACGCTATACCTTTAGCGGGGTCAGTGTGCAGTCGGCAGCGCTCTATGCCGGCTGCACGGCCGGCGCCTTTGCGTTGGCGCCGCTGTTGCGCGATGCGATCGCGCGGGGGCGGGTGACTGGTGAATATCATGACGGCTGCTGGGTGGATGTGGGCACCGTCGAACGACTGCAACAGCTAGACAGGGATTTGAGGGAGAAGCACCCAGATGGCAATTAATCCGGAGCAATTCGGGGCAGGGCTGGCCGACAGCGTGCGTCAGCACCGTACCGGGCTGGTCATTGGTGGTCTGATTGGTCTGTTCAGCGGTGGGCTGTTCGGGCTGGTTTTTGGCGCTGGTATCGGTTTTATGCTGGATCGCTGGCTCAAGGGCAGCCTGCGACGCTTTAATCCGCGCGAGGCTTTTTTTCGCGCCACCTTTGCCGTGATGGGCAAGATCGCCAAGGCCGACGGCCGGGTAACGGAAAACGAGATTCGCTATGCGCGGGATGTGATGGCGCGCATGAATCTGGATCAGACCCGGCGTGAAGAGGCGATAGGCCTGTTCAACGAGGGCAAGCACGAGAATTTCGATATCGCCGAAGTGCTGCGGCCCCTGTCGGCGATGATTCGCTACAATGTGCCGCTCAAGCTGATGTTTGTTGAAATTCAGCTGCAGGCGGCGATGTCCGATGGCAGCATTAGCCCGGCGGAGCTCGCGCTGGTGCGTCAGGTATGTCAGCAGCTGATGATGACCGAGCGTGAAGTGGCGGCGCTGATCGCCCGCATGCAGGCGCAGCAGGCGTACGGCGAACACAGTTTTAACAGTCATCAGCAGGGCTTTGCCGAGCCGCAGCTGCTGAAAGATGCCTATGGCGTGCTGGGTGTGGGCGAGTCGGCGTCGGATTCCGAGGTGAAAAAAGCCTACCGCCGGCTGATGAGTCAGCATCATCCTGACAAGCTGGTGGCCAAGGGCTTGCCGGCGGAAATGATGCAGCTGGCCAAGGAAAAAACCCAGGAAATTCAGGCCGCCTACGATCGCGTCAAAAACGCCCGCAAAGCCGCCTGATAAAAGAAACAGCTTGATATGAGCTATCGGAGCCCGTTCGGGCTGAACGCGCCTGGGGGATTTAGCGCCCCGGCTGCTGCTCGGCGGGCTCAGCATCCTGGTTAACCATCGGCGGGGGCATCAGGTAGCGCTTGATGCGCCCGCGCACTTCGCGCACCAGCAGGGCGCCGTTATCGGCGGGCAGTATTTCCGGCAGTGTTCCCTGATGATAGCTTTCAAGCAGCGCCCGGCGCGCGCTATTGCCGCGCAGGCGGGCAGCCTCGCTCGCCATATAACTTATCTGATAAATATCCACTACCGGCAGGCTCAGCTCCGTCAGCAGCTGGGTCAGTTGGGGGGCGCCCTGCGCGGCGGGCTGGCGTGCATTCAGCAGGGCCAGACCTAAGCGGTGACTTTGCTGGAACTCCTGGGCGCAGAGTGCCGCCCAGGTCGCGCCCGTGCCAGTGCCCAGAAAGATCAGATAGTCGTGCTGGCGGGACTCAAGGTGTCGGATGGCGGCTTCGCATATCCGAATAACGCGCTCTGCATACAGCTCCATAGGTGTGATTTCGGTGTCCTGCGTTGTGGCATCGGCTGTGTTCTGCGGATCTGTCTGGTCGGTGACGCTGGGTTCTGCACCACTGACGGCTGCGCTGTTGCTGGATGAAAAACGGCGCGGCGGTACGGGCATGGCGGCGCTGCGCGGCAGCGCAACCGCCAGAGTATCCCAGTCGTGGCGCGCCAGGCCTGTGCGCAGCGGATGCAGATCCTGCGGCCAGTCCGGGTGGCTGTGCTCATCGGGCAGCAGAATCACGGCGCCGGTGGGGTCGGCCTGGCTGGCGGGCTGATAGAGCGTCAGGCTGCGGTCGCTGTTGGTTTCAAGCCAGTTGGCCTCGGTTTCCGGCGCCAGCGCCAGGGCGCGGGCCAGGTCGAGCATGCCCTGTTGCTGCGGTGTCGGCTCGACCCGTTCACGCAGGGCGACAGCTGGGCTGGCTTCGGGGTCGCTTTCGACAGTCGTCTGGGCAGTGGATGCAGCGGCCTGAGCCAGGGCGGCGGGCAGCAGGAGACTCAGGGTGAGGGCGCAGAGTATTGGCTTCATGTCCGGATTATTCAGAACTGCCCGGTCGCAGGCAAGGCCTTGCTTGGTTACAATAGCGCCGATTGAAAATTTCCTTCACAAAGAGTCTGACCATGGCCGATTACAAACTAGCCCCGTCCATTCTGTCCGCCGACTTTGCCCGCCTGGGTGAGGAGGTTGAAAATGTACTCGCGGCAGGTGCTGACATTGTGCACTTTGATGTCATGGACAATCACTATGTGCCGAATCTGACCATTGGCCCCATGGTCTGCAAGGCGCTGCGAAAGCACGGCATCAAGGCGCCTATCGATGTGCATCTGATGGTCAAGCCGGTCGATCGCATGATCGGCGAGTTTATCGAGGCCGGTGCCAGCTTTATCACCTTCCACCCCGAAGCCTCGGAGCATATAGATCGCTCCTTGCAGATGATTCGTGATGGCGGCTGTCAGGCAGGCCTGGTGTTCAATCCCGCGACACCGCTGCATTACCTTGACCATGTGATGGATCGGCTGGACATGATTCTGCTGATGTCCGTTAACCCGGGTTTTGGCGGTCAGAAGTTCATTCCCTCTACCCTCGACAAGCTGCGGCTGGTGCGCCAGCGTATCGACGCCAGTGGCCTGGATATCCGCCTCGAAGTGGATGGTGGTGTCGGTATTGGCAATATCGCCGAGATCGCGGCCGCCGGTGCCGATACCTTTGTCGCCGGTTCCGCCATCTTCAATACCGATGATTACCGCGCGACTATCGAAGCCATGCGTGCCGAGCTGGCGAAGGTGTCCTGATGCGCAGCCTGTTCGGAGGCAGTGACCCCGCGCTGGTGCTGTTCGATCTGGACGGCACCCTGGTGGATAGCGTGCCGGATCTGGCCCTGGCCATTGATCGCATGCTGGCGGCGCTCGAGCTTGAGCCTGCCGGCGTTGCACGGGTGCGGGACTGGGTCGGCAATGGCGCACCGACGCTGGTGCGCCGCGCCTTGCATGGGCAGCTGGATATAGCCGATGCCACCCTGCCAGTGGGGCGCTTCGAGCAGGCCTATGAGCTCTTTTTGCAGTTCTACGGCGAGTCCACCGCGGCACTGAGTGCACTCTATCCCGGTGTGAGCGAATGCCTGGATGGTCTAAGGGCGCGGGGTATTCGTCTTGGCGTTGCGACCAACAAGCCGATGCGCTTTACCGGTGACATGCTGCAGGGGCTCGGGATCGATGGCTACTTTGATGTGGTGATCGGTGGCGACAGCCTGCCCAGCTGCAAGCCGGATCCCGCCATGCTGCTCAGCGCCATCGAACAGTGCGGCGCCACGCCTGCCACTACCCTGATGGTGGGGGACTCGAGCAACGATATCCGTGCCGCCCGGGCTGCCGGGTGCAAGGTGGTGGGCGTGCCCTATGGCTACAACCACGGTGAACCTATCGAGGCCAGCGCGCCTGATCTGATAGTGGCGCGGCTGGATGCGCTGCTGTGAGTCGCTGTGGCAGCGGTTGCGCAGGCCCTCGGGCTTGCTATATCGTATGGTTCCAACATTCTGATTTGACTGACAACTTTCAGCCGTGAATCTATTCTTTGTGCTTCATCAAATGGGCTTTCGACTCGGCGTATTGCAGCTGGAGTCGCGCTGGCGATGGCGTCTGTAATTCCCGCCTGACACACCTTCATACCCACTTTTTGAGGCAGCAAAATGACGCCTGAACAGTTTTCCGATCTGGCCGCGCAGAATTACAACCGTATTCCGGTGATGCGCACCGTACTGGCCGACCTGGACACCCCGCTTTCCACTTACATGAAACTGGCCGACGCGCCCTACAGCTATCTGTTCGAGTCCGTCGAGGGCGGTGAAAAGTGGGGGCGTTACTCCATTATCGGCCTGCCGTGCCGTACCCTGCTCAAGGTCTGCGGCCATGAGGTCAGCATCAGTACCGACGGTTCCATCGTCGAGCAGCTGGAGGTGGAAGATCCGCTGGATTTTGTCGAGCAGTTCCAGGCCCGCTACCGGGTACCGGATCTACCCCATCTGCCGCGCTTCAATGGTGGCCTGGTGGGTTACTTTGGCTACGACACAGTGCGTTATATCGAAAAGCGCCTGGCGGCGACGGCCCCGCCGGATGTGATAGGCACGCCCGATATCCTGCTGATGGTGTCCGATGAGCTGGTGGTGTTCGATAATCTCAGCGGCAAGCTGATTCTGATCTGTCATACCGATCCTGCGCTGCCGGATGCACTTTCCCGTGCCGAAGCCAGGCTCGATGAGCTGGTGGCCAGGCTGCGCACCGCCACGCCGCGGCCGCCCGAGGCTGCGCCTGCGCGTCATGTTGATGAGACTGCGTTCAAGTCCAGCTTTGGTGAAGATGCCTTCAAGGCGGCGGTGGCCCGTATCAAGGAATACATCCTGTCCGGTGACATGATGCAGACGGTGATCTCCCAGCGCATGTCGATTCCCTTCGAGAGCCGGCCGCTGGATCTGTACCGCGCACTGCGCTGCCTGAACCCGTCCCCTTACATGTATTTGCTGAATCTGGATGATTTCCATGTGGTGGGGTCATCGCCGGAAATTCTCGCCCGGGTGGAGGATGGTATTGCGACCGTCAGGCCCATCGCCGGAACACGCCCCCGCGGTGAAACCGAGGCCGAGGATCGGGCGCTGGAGCAGGATCTGCTGTCGGACCCCAAAGAGCTGGCCGAGCATCTGATGCTGATCGATCTGGGGCGCAACGATGTGGGGCGCGTGGCCCGGGTAGGCGAGGTGCAGCTCACCGAGAAAATGGTGGTAGAGCGCTATTCCCACGTGATGCATATCGTCTCCAACGTGAATGGCCGCCTGCGCGATGATGTCAGTGCCATGGATGTGTTGCGTGCGGCCCACCCGGCCGGCACCCTCAGCGGTGCGCCCAAGGTGCGGGCGATGGAAATTATCGACGAGCTTGAACCGGTGAAACGCGGCGTTTATGGCGGCGCCGTGGGCTACCTGTCCTGGAATGGCAACATGGATACCGCCATCGCGATTCGCACTGCGGTGATCAAGGACAAAACCCTGCACATTCAGGCCGGCGCCGGTATCGTGGCCGATTCGGTACCCCAGAACGAGTGGGATGAAACCATGAACAAGGGGCGGGCCATTTTCCGTGCCGTGGCCATGGTGGAGCAGGGCCTCGATAACCTCTAACAGGCCTGCTGCTGCGCAGACCGCAGCACTGAACCCAAGACCGGAGCCCTGAGCTCCGGTTTTTTTTGCCTGTCTTTGTCTGTCGCTTGTCGGTATTCGAACCTGTGATGTTCCCTTGTTTCACCTGTGTGGCCGCGGGTTTTTGTGCTGCTGGCCTCATATGTCAATTAATAGGCTCCATTTGTTATTGTCCGATACGCGACTACGCGCGACACTGCATGACACTGACTTACCGGCCAGCGGCGCTTGAAGCGTATTTTTTTGTGGCTGGCATGCCCTATGGGCGAGCGAGTGTCCTGTTTGGTTCTATCCTTATGGCCAGGTAGGCACAAGTTCATGTTATCGATGCGGTCCGCCCCTTGCGGGTGTGGGCCTGGACAGTAATGCGAAAAGGCAGAACAGCATGAAAGTACTGGTAACGGTCAAGCGTGTCCTCGACTACAACGTCAAGGTACGCGTCAAGGCGGATCGCAGCGATGTGGATCTGGCCAACGTCAAGATGTCGCTGAACCCTTTCTGCGAGATCGCGGTGGAAGAGGCGGTGCGGCTCAGAGAGGCCGGCGTGGCGACCGAGGTGATCGTCGTCTCCATAGGCCCCAAGGCGGTGCAGGAGCAGATTCGCACGGCGCTGGCGCTCGGTGCTGATCGTGGTATCCATATTGAAACCGAAAACAGCCCCGAATCCCTGTCCGTCGCCAAGCTGCTGGCCAAGATCGTGGCCGACGAGCAGCCGGGTCTGGTGATTCTCGGCAAGCAGGCGATCGATTCCGACAACAACCAGACCGGCCAGATGCTGGCGGCATTGACGGGCCTGTCCCAGGGTACCTTCGCCTCTGAAGTGAAGATCGAGGGTGATGAAGCTCTGGTGACCCGTGAAGTCGACGGCGGCCTGCAGACCCTGGGTCTGAAGCTGCCCGCCATCGTTACCACCGATCTGCGCCTGAACGAGCCGCGTTATGCGTCTTTGCCCAACATCATGAAAGCCAAGAAGAAGCCAATGGAGGTGAAAACGCCGGCGGATCTGGGTGTGGAGCTGCGCGCGCACATCGAGCTGCTGAGTGTTGAGCCGCCGGCCGAACGCAAGGGTGGTATCAAGGTGAGCTCGGTGGCCGAGCTGGTGGAAAAACTGAAAAACGAAGCGAAGGTGATCTGATGGCGACCCTGATTATTGCGGAACACGATAACAGCATCCTGAAACCGGCCACGCTTAATACCGTTGCTGCAGCCGTTGCCATCGGTGGCGATGTGGCTCTGCTGGTGGCGGGTGAAGGCTGTCAGGCCGTAGCCGATCAGGCTGCAAAGGTTGCCGGCGTCAGCAAGGTTCTGCTGGCCGACAATGCCGCCTATGGGCATCAGCTGGCGGAGAACGTCGCGCCGCTGGTGGCAGAGCTGGCCAAGACCGCTGGCTTTGAGTATGTGCTGGCGCCGGCCACCACCACCGGCAAGAACCTGCTGCCCCGCGTGGCAGCCCTGCTGGATGTGGGTCAGCTGTCCGATATCGTTGCGGTCGAGTCGGCCGATACTTTCAAACGCCCGATCTATGCCGGCAACGCCATTGCCACGGTGAAGTCGCTGGATGCCATCAAGGTCATCACAGTGCGTGGCACGGCCTTTGACCCGGTGGCTGCTGAAGGCGGTTCTGCCACTATTGAAGCCGTGACGGCGGTACATGATGCTGCGCTGTCGCGCTTCGTCGGTGAAGAAGTCGCCAAGTCGGACCGTCCTGAGCTGACGGCGGCGCGTGTCATTATCTCCGGTGGTCGCGGCATGGGCAACGGCGAGAATTTCGCCCTGCTGGAAAAGGTTGCCGACAAGCTCGGTGCGGCCGTGGGCGCGTCCCGCGCGGCAGTGGATGCGGGCTTTGTACCCAACGACATGCAGGTCGGCCAGACCGGCAAGATTGTCGCGCCCGAGCTGTACATTGCTGTGGGCATTTCCGGTGCCATCCAGCACCTGGCCGGCATGAAGGATTCCAAGGTGATAGTCGCGATCAACAAGGATGAAGAGGCGCCGATCTTCCAGGTGGCGGATTATGGTCTGGTCGCAGACCTGTTCGAGGCTGTGCCTGAGCTGGAAGCGAGCTTGTAAAGCTTCCAGGTGGCGCTCTCGAGTTGCGGCCTGGTTGTCGGTCTGTTCGAGGCTGTGCCTGAGCTGGAAGCGAGCTTGTAAAGCTTCCAGGTGGCGCTCTCGAGTTGCGGCCTGGTTGTCGGTCTGTTCGAGGCTGTGCCTGAGCTGGAAGCGAGCTTGTAAAGCTTCCAGGTGGCGTTCTCGAGTTGCGGCCTGGTTGTCGGTCTGTTCGAGGCTGTGCCTGAGCTGGAAGCGAGCTTGTAAAGCTTCCAGGTGGCGCTCTCGAGTTGCGGCCTGGTTGTGTAGGTCTGTTCGAGGCTGTGCCTGAGCTGGAAGCGAGCTTGTAAAGCTTCCAGGTGGCGCTCTCGAGTTGCGGCCTGGTTGTAGGTCTGTTCGAGGCCGTGCCTGAGCTGGAAGCCAGCCTGTAATATTCAAGTATCTGTTCAACATTGTGCCTTCAGGGGCGGGCCTCAGTTGCCGGCCCCTGTTTTTTTGCCTGGTACAGCTATTTATTCATTTATCTATTTTTACAGACGCAATTTACCCACCCATTTTCTAATTCCACTACACAGCATAACAAGAGGTAAGTCCCCATGAGCGAAGCCGTGAACGCTGCTGAACGCGAATCGATGGAATTCGATGTGGTGATTGTAGGTGCGGGCCCTGCGGGTCTGTCCGCCGCCATTCGCCTGATGCAGCAGGCGCAGGACGCCGAACGCGAGCTGTCGGTCTGTGTGGTGGAAAAAGGCTCCGAAGTCGGCGCCCATATACTCTCGGGTGCCGTGATCGAACCCCGCGCCCTGGCCGAACTCTTTCCTGACTGGAAAGAGCGCGGCGCGCCCCTGACCACCGCAGTCACCGAAGATCAGATCTACCTGCTGGGTGATGCGACCTCTGCCCGGCGCATCCCCAATGCGCTGGTGCCCAAGACCATGCACAACCATGGCAACTATGTCGCCAGTCTTGGCAATCTGTGCCGCTGGCTGGCGGAGCAGGCCGAAGCCCTGGGCGTAGAGATCTTCCCGGGTTTTGCTGCCAGCGAAGTGCTCTATCACGCAGACGGCAGCGTTAAGGGTATCGCCACCGGCGACATGGGCATCGGCCACGATGGCCAGCCCAAAGACAGCTATACGCAAGGCATGGAGCTGCACGCCAAGGTCACCCTGTTCACCGAAGGTTGCCGCGGCCACCTGGGCAAGCAGCTGATCGAAAAGTTTGCGCTCGACAAGGACGCCGATCCGCAGCACTACGGCCTGGGGATCAAGGAGTTGTGGGATATAGACCCCGCCAAGCATCAGCCGGGCCTGGTGTTGCACGGCTCCGGCTGGCCGCTGACGGGCAAGGGGCAGGAAGGCACGAGTGGCGGCTTCTTCCTGTACCACGCCGACAACCACCAGGTGGTGGTGGGGCTGATCGTTGATCTGAACTACAGCAACCCCTGGCTGAGCCCGTTCGATGAATTCCAGCGCATGAAGCACCATCCGCTGTTTGCGCAGTATCTGGAGGGTGGCAAGCGCGTGTCCTACGGCGCCCGCGCCATCACCAAGGGTGGCTTCAACTCGCTGCCCAAAATGACCATGCCGGGCGCACTGCTGCTGGGCTGTGATGCCGGCACCCTGAACTTCTCCAAGATCAAGGGCACCCACACGGCGATGAAATCAGGCATCGTGGCCGCCGAAAGCCTGTTCAAAGCCCTGGGTGAAAACGACAGCGCCGGCCAGGATATCACCGCTTTCACCGATGCTTTCAAGGCCTCCTGGCTCTACGACGAGCTCTATCGCAGCCGCAACTTTGGCCCTGCGCTGCACAAGTTCGGCACTCTGATGGGGGGCGCCTTCAACTTCATCGATCAGAACCTGTGCGGCGGCAAGCTGCCCGTCACCCTGCACGATACCCGTGCGGATTATGCCCAGCTCCAGCCTGCGGCTCAGAGCCAGAAGATCGACTACCCCAAGCCGGATGGCAAGCTGAGCTTTGACAAACTGACATCGGTGTTCCTGTCGAACACCAACCATGAAGAAGACCAGCCCAGCCACCTGCAGCTGAGGGATGCCAGCATCCCCATTGGCACTAACCTGCCCACCTGGGCGGAGCCCGCGCAGCGTTACTGCCCGGCGGGGGTGTACGAGGTGGTGGAAGAGGCAAGCGGCCCGCGCTTTCAGATCAACGCCCAGAACTGTGTGCACTGCAAGACCTGCGATATCAAAGACCCGTCGCAGAACATCACCTGGGTGGTGCCAGAAGGCGGCGGCGGCCCGACTTACCCGAATATGTAGGGGCAAGGGGCGAGAAAGCGACCGGGCTACCGGTAATTGGTAATTGGTAAACCGGCAGCTTTCAGCCGTAAGCCGTAAGCTGACATCACGAATCACGAATCACGAAGATTGGTAAGTAGTCATTGGTAATTGGTGGATTGGTGGTGCACCGAAATTCGCCTGGGGCTCATTTCCCGGAATTCGTAAAATCAGGCTACGGTTGAGCGTGCCTGGCCGGCGCGTCTTGCTGTTTTTCCCCAAAGAGCGCACCTTTGCGGCGCTGAACTTATTTCGAAGGGGAATCTGATGAACTTCAAACGTCTGGAAACCTTTGTCTGGGTAGCGACCCTCGGAAGCTTCAGGAAGGCGGCGGAACGCCAGTGCACTACGCAGCCGGCGATCTCGTCGCGCATAGCCGCGCTGGAGGAGGAACTCGGCGCCAAGCTGTTTGTACGCGAGGTAGGGCCAGGCCCCGTCGCCCTCACGGCCAAGGGCAAGGAGCTACTGCCCTACGCCGAGAAGATCATTTTCATGTCGGAACAGCTGCGCAAGCGTGCCAACCTGTCACTGGCGCTGGGCGGCATTTTGCGCCTGGGGGTATCTGAAACCATCGTCCATACCTGGCTGCCCGATTTTCTGCGGTGCCTGCATATCGATATGCCCAATCTGGAAGTCGAATTGACCGTGGATGTGACCAGCAACCTGCGCATGGGCTTGCTGGAGCGCTCGCTGGATCTGGCCTTTCTGATGGGGCCCGTCTCGGACCCCAATATCGCTGACCTTGAACTCTGCACCTTCCCGCTGGTGTGGGTTGCCAGCCCCGGGCTGGATCTGCCGCAGCGGCCGGTGGTGCTCAACGAGCTGACGCGCTGGCCGATTATTACCTATGCCAGAAGCACCAAACCCTTTGCCGAGATCAGCCAGCAATTCCGGGCGCTGGACGGGCCGCCGGTGCGTTTTTTTTCATCCAGTTCACTGGCGGCCTGCCACCGTCTGACCCTGGATGGCGTGGGTGTCTCGACCTTGCCAGAGGTCATGATCACCGCGGAACTGGCCGCCGGTACCCTGAAAAGGGTCGAGGTAGACTGGACGCCCAGCGCCCTGGCCTTTACGGCCTCCTATCCTACAGTGCCGTGCAATCCGCTGGCGGAGCTCGCGGCACAGATGGCGGTTAGGGTAGCCACGACCGCCGTAACGGCTTAGTTGATCAATTTTTTTTATTAACATGGCAATAAAATGATAATTAGAAATTTTTTCTGACTGGAGTAGAGTCTTTAGCAGAAGACACAATAACAAGACCAGCAGAGGTTCCCGCCATGTCCAGGTTGCAACGCAGTCTGTCCGATTACAAAGAGCGCCTGCTGGGCGAATCCAGTGCCTTGCGTCAGGCTATTCGCCGCGGCGAGCACAGTGCCATGACCAGCGGCCTGGCGCCGGGTCTGGTGCAGGGCAATCTGGTTATTCTGCCCGCCGACTGGGCCGGTGACTTTCTCACCTATTGTCAGAACAATCCGGTTTCCTGTCCGCTGATCGCCGTGTCCGAGGTGGGTAATCCGGCCCTGCCGGGCCTGGGGCTGGATATCGATATTCGTCACGACGTACCCGAATACAATATTTTTCGCGACGGCGAGCTGGTTGAAACCCCGACGGATATCGCTAGCCTCTGGCAGGATGACATGGTGGCTTTCGTGCTGGGCTGCTCGTTTTCCTTTGAAGATGCCCTGCAGCAGGCCGGCCTGTCGGTGCGCAATATCGACATGGACCTGAACGTTTCTATGTACCGCAGCAATATCCCGACCGTGCCCGGTGGGCGTTTCCACGGTGACATGGTGGTGTCCATGCGGCCTTTCATCGCCAGCGACGCCATTCGCGCGGTACAGGTCACCACCCGGCTGCCCAAGGCCCACGGTGCGCCTGTGCATCTGGGTGATCCATCACTGATCGGTATTGCAGACCTGGCCGCGCCTGACTTTGGCGATGCGGTTGAGCTGCGTGGCGATGAGCTGCCTGTTTTCTGGGCCTGCGGTGTGACGCCCCAGGTGGCCGTGGGCAATGCCAAACCGCCTATCTGCATCACCCATGTGCCCGGCAAGATGCTGATCACCGATCTTCTTAATGCAGAACTTGCGATTCTCTGAGGCCTGCACGCTGCAGCGCCACCTTTCCCGGTAACCCAGTGAGCTTTAATGCCGACAGCTATTATTGATAGCAGGAATGTTGTCGTCCAGAGGTAATCGTTATCCGGCTCAGGATGAGATCCGGTACTTTTTAATAACAATGAAAACTGGAGCATCAAGATGAAAAAATTAGCCAGCGCCATGCTGCTGTTGGGTACCCTTGCGACCTCTGCGGTTCAGGCCGACAAGTGGCATATGCCCACGCCCTACGCCGATGCCAATCTGCCGACCCAGATCGCGCGTGAATTTGCCGAGGAAATCAAGGCCAATACCGCCGGTGAACTGGATATTACCGTGCATTCGGGCGCTTCCCTGGTGAAGCATCCGGAAATACCGCGGGCGGTGAAAACCGGTCAGGTGCAGCTGGGGGAGGTCTTTATTGGCATCATGGGTAATACCCATCCGGTGTTCAAACACGACAATATTCCGTTTCTGGCCACCACCTTTGATGATGCCGAGAAACTCTGGGCGGCGGCCCGGCCCGAAGTCGAAAAGCAGCTGGATAAAGACGGCATGACCCTGCTGTACACCGTTGCCTGGCCGGCCCAGAGCCTTTACACCAAGGCGCCGGTCAACCGGCTGGAAGACCTGAGTGGCCTGAAGATGCGCGCCTATAGCCCGTCGACTTCCCGCCTGGCGGATTTGATGCATACCACCCCGACCACTGTGCAGGTGCCGGACATTCCCCAGGCCTTCAGCACCGGTATTATCGACGCCATGATCACGTCACCCTCCACCGGCGTGAACGGCCAGGCCTGGGATTACCTGGAGCACTTCACCGATGTGCGTGCCTGGATTCCCAAGAACGTGGTGGTCGTGAACAAGCGGGCGTTCAAGCGTCTGGATGACAAGACCCGCCAGATTATTCTGGATGCCGCCGCCAAAGCCGAAAGCGAAGGCTGGAAGCGTGTGCGTGTCACGGCGGCCGAGGATACCAAAACCCTGGCCGAGAACGGTATTCAGGTGGCAGAGCCTTCCGCCGAGCTGATGGCTGAACTGCAGACGATCGGCGACATCATGATCGATGAGTGGAAGGCCGAGTCTCCGGATGACGTTGGCGCCATCCTCTCCAGCTACCGCTAGTAATTTCAGTGTCACAGGCTCCGATTGTGGAGCCTGTTCAGCGAGGCGCCTGTTATGCACTCACTTCGAGAAAAACTGTATCTGGCATCGGGCTACCTGGCGGGCTTTTGTCTGGTCGTCATCATGCTCATCATCCTGGCCCAGATAGTCGGTAGGCTGTTCGGCTTTATCGTGCCCTCGGCGGAAGACTTTTCCGGCTATGCCCTGGCCGGCGCCACCTTCCTCGGCCTGGCCTATACCTTTCACGAAGGCGGGCATATCAGGGTTACGCTGCTGATTCAGCGCTGCTCGTCCCGGGTGCGCTTCCTGCAGGAATTACTGGTACTGCTGTTTGCCCTGGTGCTGGTTAGCTACATGACCTGGCACTGCATCTATATGGTGTGGGAGTCCTACGTCTTCGAGGAAGTCTCCTACGGCTATATTCCGGTGCCTATATGGATTCCGCAGGTGCCACTGGCGCTGGGAATGCTGGCGCTGAATCTGGCCATTCTGGATAGCCTTGTCTGTGTCGTGAAAGGGCGGGTACCGGCCTATCAGACCCATGAGAATGAACTCAATCTGGAGGAAGTCTGATGGATATGACGCTGCTATCGATTGTACTGGCCGTCAGCATGCTGCTGATGCTCGCCATGGGTATCTGGGTGGCGCTGGCGCTGACAGGCGTGGCGGTGCTGGGGCTCATGCTGTCCGGCAACGACCAGATCGGCCTGCTGTTCGCCACCTCCAGCTGGGGCGCCAGTACCTCCTGGTCTCTGACCGCCTTGCCGCTGTTTATCTGGATGGGGGAGGTGCTGTTTCGCACCCGCCTGTCGGAGGACCTGTTCAAGGGGCTGTCGCCCTGGCTGAGTGGCCTGCCGGGCAAACTGCTGCATGTGAACGTGCTCAGCTGTGGCATCTTTGCCGCCGTATCGGGTTCTTCCGCCGCCACGGCCGCCACCATTGGCCGCATGACCCTGCCGGAACTCAAGGCCCAGGGCTACAGCGAGCGCATGGCGGTGGGAACCCTGGCCGGCTCCGGCACCCTGGGGCTGCTGATACCGCCCTCCATTATCCTGATCGTGTACGGCGTGGCCGCCGAGGTGTCGATTGGTCGGCTGTTTATCGCCGGTGCCTTGCCGGGCTTGCTGCTGATGGTGCTCTTTATGGGCTATACCATGGTGTGGGCGCTGCTGAACAGGGATGAGCTGCCGAGCAACACTTCCGACCGCGTACCCTTTATCGTCAAACTGAAGGCGCTGAAACAGCTGCTGCCTATTGTCGCCCTTATCGGCTTCGTGCTGGGCTCCATCTATGGTGGCCTGACCACACCGACCGAAGCGGCTGCACTGGGGGTTTTCGGTTCACTGTTTCTGGCCCTGGTGACCGGCAGCCTGGATCGCGAGAGCTTTCTCGGCAGTCTGCTGGGGGCGGTAAAGAGCTCCTGCATGATCGGGCTGATTCTGGTCGGTGCGCATTTTCTGACGCTGGCCATGGGCTTTCTTGGCATCCCCGGCGCCCTGGCGCAGTGGATTGGCGACATGGCGCTCTCGCCGGTGGTGCTGTTGATGTCACTGACGCTGCTCTTTGTGGTACTGGGCTGTTTTCTGGACGGTATCTCGGTGGTGGTACTGACTGTCGCTGTGGTTCTGCCCATGGTGCAGCAGGCCAATATCGATTTGCTCTGGTTCGGTATCTACATAGTGCTGGTGGTGGAAATGTCCCAGATCACGCCACCGGTGGGTTTCAATCTGTTTGTGATTCAGGCGCTCACTGGCAAGGACATCCTCTACGTGGCCCGGGCGGCACTGCCGTTCTTCCTGCTGATCCTGTTTGCCATAGTGCTGATCAGCTGGTTTCCCGAGATCGTGACCTACCTGCCGACGACCATGTCGCAGCGCTAGTGATATAACGTACAGGGGCTGTGCCGCCTGGCGGTACAGCCCTGCATCAGCCTGGATTAATTTTCTGATCTTGCCCTGTTCTGCGCACCCTTGCGGGGCTACGGCAAGGCTGTGCCTGGAGAAACTCAATGAAGCTCAATTGTGACATGGGTGAAAGTTTTGGCAGCTGGGTGATGGGCATGGACGAACAGGTAATGCCCTTTGTCGATATGGCCAATATCGCCTGCGGTTTCCATGCCTCGGACCCGCTCACCATGGACAGAACCGTCAAGCTGGCCCTGGTCAGCGGCGTCAGTATTGGTGCCCATCCCGGTTATCCCGACCTGCTGGGCTTTGGCCGGCGCGATCTGCAGTGCTCGGCGGATGAGCTGCGCGCGCTGATTGTCTATCAGATTGCCGCCCTGGACGGCATCTGCCGCGTGAACGGGGCTTGTATCGATTATGTAAAACCCCACGGTGCGCTCTATAACCGCATGATCGCAGACCCGGCCACCATGGCGGTGGTGATGCAGGCGGTACTGGATTACGCCCCGCGGTGCCCACTGGTGATCATGGCCACGCCCGATGCCGAGCGCTTTCGGGCCCAGGCTGCAACGCTGGGGCTGACACTCTGGTTCGAGGCCTTTTCGGATCGCGCCTACGACGACCAGGGGCGGCTGCTATCCCGCTCGGTGCCAGGCGCTGTGCATCACAGCTGTGAGGCGATCGAGCAGCAGGTAACGCAGATGATCAATGATGGCAGTGTTACCTCCATTAATGGCGTGCGGGTGCCCATCCAGGCCGACACCCTGTGCATTCACGGCGACAATCCGCTGGCGCTGCAGGTGGTGCAGCGGCTGCAGTTCCTGAGACCTGGCCGATGAAACTGGAAAGCGTTAACGAAAACACTCTGCTGATCAGCCTGGGTGACGAGATCTGTGATGCCATCGCCCAGCGCGTGCGCCTGGTGCTGGATGGCATTCGCCGCGAACTGGCGGAGTGTGTGATCGATCTGGTGCCATCCTATACCTCGATACTGTTGAGCTTTGATCTGCGCCGGATCGACCACCTGGGCATGCAGTCCAGACTGCGGGTGCTGATGCAGCGGCTGGAACTCGCCGATGATAGCCCTCTGGAGGTGCGCGAGCTGGTATTGCCGGTCTATTACGGCGAGGAAGTGGCGCTGGATATGGCTGCGATCTGTCAGCATCTGGGGTTGTCTAGCGATGAGGTGATCGCCCTGCACAGCAGTGTCAGCTACCGCGTTTATGCGATTGGCTTTAGCCCGGGCTTTGCCTTTCTGGGCAATACAGACCCGCGCCTGTGCATGCCCCGCAAGACCACGCCACGACTGAAAGTACCCCGCGGCAGCCTCGGTATTGCCGACAACCAGACCGCCATCTATCCCAGTGTTACGCCGGGGGGCTGGCAGCTTATCGGCCGCACACCGCGGCAGATGATCGACTGGAACAGCCGTTCGCTGGCGCTGATGGAAGTCGGTGATCGGGTGCGCTTCGAACCGGTGTCGAGGCAGGAATACCTGAGTCTGGGAGGGCAGTTCGATGAGCTTTGAGGTTATTAATCCGGGCATTCTGAGTCTGTTGCAGGATGGCGGGCGCTTTGGCTATCAGCACCTGGGGGTCACCAGCGGCGGCCCTATGGATGAGCATGCCTTTGTCTGGGCGAACCATCTGCTGGGCAACGCGCCGGGTGCTGCACAGCTCGAAATCACCTATGGGCTGCTGCAGCTGCGTTGCCAGGCCGATAGCTGCATCGCCCTGGCGGGGGCGGACCTGGGGGCGCGTATCAACGGTGCGCCGCTGGCACCCTGGTGCACGCGGCGGGTGCGCAAAGGCGACGAGATCACTTTCGCGACCCCGGTTACCGGACTGCGGGCTTATCTGGCGGTGCCGGGGGGCTTTCAGGCCGAGGCGCGCCTGGGCAGTTGTGCCACCGTTTGCCGCGAAGGCTTGGGCGGTGGCGATGGTACCGGCGCCAAGCTCAAGGCCGGGGATATCCTGCCCTTTGAGCCAAACCGCACGGCGATTGACGCCCGGGTGCCCGCCTGGGCCATCCCCGACTACGACAGCCCGCTGGAGCTGGGCGTGATGCCGGGCTATCAGCATGATGAGTTCGATATAGTGCAGCGCACGAAATTCTTTTCCGCCAGCTATAAGGTGAGCCAGAACATGGACCGCATGGGCTATAGGCTCAGCGGCGATGCGATTCAGCCCAGGCGCAACGGCATCATTTCGGAAGGCATCGCCTTTGGCGCCATCCAGATTCCCAGTGATGGCCAGCCCATAGTGCTGTTACGGGATCGCCAGACCATCGGCGGTTATCCCAAAATCGGCTGTATCAGCGCCCTGGGGGCGGCCCAGCTGGCCCAGCGCGGGCCCGGTGCCCGGGTGCGTTTTCGCCCCATGGATGTGTCCGAGGCCGAAGCCCAGCGCATGATCTTCAATCACAGCTTCGGGCTTTGATGTCTGAATAGCTTTACCTCCTGACGTCGTCCTTAACGCCTGAATACTATCGGGGCAGAGCATGAAAATACCTATGGATGCCAGCACATCTCAGATGCCCGCGCCTGCGCGCATCGTCCGCAGTCAGTTCCTAGTCCTCAGGCCGGGCGAGCAAAACCTGAGGCTAGCGGTTGCGGGGCAGGGGGCGCCTATGACCCTGTCGGCGTTGCTGCCCATCGTTGAAAACCTGGGGGTTGATGTCATTAGCTCCGCCAGCACGCAGCAGCATGGCGACTGGGTGATTGAGCTGAGTCTGCAGCCCCGGGGTGCGCAGCTGGTAGGGAGTCGGGCGATGCAGCAGCAGTTCTGCCAGACGCTGCTGGCGGTATCCACGGATGAGGTGGATAACGATGGCTTCAATAACCTGATTACCCTCTGCGCGCTGGATTTGCGCGGCTGTATTCTGCTACGCGCTCTGGCCCGCTATCTGCTGCAGATCAAGCTGCCCTTCAGTCAGGCCTACATGCAGGGCGCACTGTGCCGTTATCCGCAGTTGGCCCGCGCCATGGTGGAATATTTCCATCTCAAATTCGACCCCGCCGCCCAGGGCAGTGAGGGTGATCTCGAGAGCGCGCAGCGGGCGCTGCTGGCCCAGATCGACGGCGTGGCCTCGGTGGACGACGACCGCATCTTCACAGCCTTCGTTGATGTGATCTGTGCCACGGTACGCAGCAACTTCTTCAATCCCGCGGTCTGGGCCGACCCGCAGCGTTGCCTGGCGTTCAAGCTGTTGCCGGGGCGCATCCGCAATATGCCCAAGCCCGTGCCGGCCTTCGAAATCTTCGTTTTCGGCCCCACCGTGGAAGGGGTGCACCTGCGCGGTGGCAAGGTGGCGCGGGGCGGTCTGCGCTGGTCCGAGCGCATGGAGGACTACCGCACAGAAGTGCTGGGGCTGGCCAAGGCGCAGATGGTGAAGAACGCCGTGATCGTGCCCACCGGCGCCAAGGGCGGTTTTGTCTGCAAGGCGCTGGGCACCGATACTGAACCGGCTCTGCGTGCAGCCAAGGTGCGCCTGGCCTATTCGGCCTTTATCCGCGGCCTGCTGGATCTCACCGACAACCGTGTCGATGGCCAGGTGGTGCCACCGCAGCACCTGGTGCGCTATGACGCGGATGATAGCTACCTGGTTGTGGCCGCCGACAAGGGTACGGCGAGTTTTTCCGATCTGGCCAATGGCATCGCCGCCGAGTACGACTTCTGGCTCGGCGATGCCTTTGCTTCCGGCGGCTCCAAGGGCTACGACCACAAGAAAATGGGCATTACCGCCCGCGGAGCCTGGGAGTCCACAAGGCGGCTGTTTCGCGAGCTGGGGCTGGATACCCAGCGTCAGGCGTTCAGTGTCGTGGGTATCGGCGACATGTCCGGTGATGTGTTCGGCAACGGCATGCTGCTGTCGAATCAGATCCGTTTGCTGGGAGCCTTTAACCACCGGCATATCTTTGTCGATCCGACGCCCGATCCTGCTACGTCTTTTGCCGAACGGCAGCGGCTGTTCGGCCTCGAAGGCTCGGCCTGGAGTGACTACGACGCAGCCCTGATATCCCCCGGTGGTGGCGTGTTCTCCCGCCAGAGCAAGAAAATCCCCCTGAGCCTGCCCATGAAGCAGGCGCTGGGCATCAGCGATGAAATTGCGTATCTCTCGCCCGACGCGCTTATCGCAGCGCTGTTGCGCGCGCCTGTGGATCTGCTGTGGAACGGTGGCGTTGGCACCTATGTGCGCGCCAGCGACGAGACCGATCTCGATGTGGGGGATCGCATCAATGACGGCCTGCGCCTTGCCGCCACCGAGCTGCGTGCCCGGGTGGTGGTGGAGGGTGGCAACCTGGGGCTGACCCAGCGCGCCCGTATCGAGTTCGCCCGCCGTGGCGGCCTGATCAATACCGATGCCATCGACAACTCGGCCGGGGTCGACTGCTCCGATCATGAGGTCAATATCAAGATTCTGCTGGATCAGCGCGTGCGCGCGGGCGTCATGGCGGCGCCGGCGCGGGATGAGCTGCTGGATGCCATGACCGATGAGGTGGCGGCGCTGGTGCTGCGCAACAACTACGCCCAGAGCAAGATGCTGAGTCAGTCCAGCCAGACGGCGGCGGCCTTTATCGGCAAGCATGCGCAGCTGATCCAGTTGCTGGAGCGCGAAGGCCGGCTGGACCGCCAGCTCGAATGTCTGCCGGACGACGCTGAAATTGCCGAGCGCATCGCCCGCCAGGAAGGCCTGAGCCGGCCCGAAATTGCGGTATTGCTGGCTTACAGCAAGAGTCGGCTGTTCGAAAAGCTTATCGATACCGACCTGATCGACGACCCTATCATTGCCGAATCCCTGCTGCAGTATTTCCCGGCCCTGTTGCGGGACAACTACCGCGACGATATTGAGCATCACCCGCTGCGCAGGGAAATACTCGCCGCCCAGCTGACCAACCAGGTCATCAATCGCATGGGGTCGAGCTTCTGCCTGCTGTTGCTGGAAGAGGTTAAAACCGACTGCGCCCGCTGGATTCGTTCCTATGCGGTGGCGCGCGAAGCCCTGGGTATCGCCGATCTGGCGCGGGATATCGATGGGCTGGATGCCGGCATCAGCAACCGGCAGCAGATGGATCTGCAGCTGCGCATGCATCATCCGGTGGAGCGGGCGACCTACTGGCTGCTCAAACATGCGGACTGGTCGCAGCCGACAGCGGTGATCGCGGCGCGTTTCCGTCGGGCTATCGACGACACCCGCGGGCGTATGCCTGGCATGGATGGCGCGACCCAGGGGCCTCATGGGTTGCTGGAGTCCAGGGTCGCCGAGCTTGAGCGGCTGTATTTTGGCTTTGATATCGCCGCCATCGCCCAGCAGGCCGGATGCGACGTGCCAGTGGCCGCCAGCGCCTGGTTCTGCCTCAACGACTCTCTGGATCTGTTCTGGCTGCGCCGCGCCCTGGACAGCTTGCCTGCGTTCGACAAATGGCAGCGCAAAAGCAAACAGCAGCTGAGCGAGACTCTGGATGCCGCGGTGCGACGCCGGGTGCTGGCGCTGCTGCAGGCCAGCGGCGCCTGTGGCGGCGAGGGTGAGTTTGCTGACCTGATCGAAAGCTGCGCCACGCTTGGTGAGTTGCGGGGCAGCGTCGCTGAAGCGAAATCCCAGACGGGTCAGCATCTGGCGATGATGAGCTGTCTGGTCAATCAGCTGGGTGACTGACGCAGTAGACTAGCTGTGCCCGTATGAATGGAATCATTGGGGCCTGCGTCTTGTGGCTGGGGCCTGCCTCCAGCAAGCATCGACCGCTGTCGGTTCTTTACAGCCCCAAAGCGCAGCACGGATTGCGATGCTGCGTTTTGGGTCCTGGCCCTCATTGTTTTGCGCTTTAGCAGCCCTGAACATAACCAATGAAGGAAGCAGCCTGCTGCGCCTGGGCACTTGTGTTGTCGGGCGGCTTTGGTTTAAGGTCGCCATAGGATTTTCAGTTGCTACAAGGAATGTAGTCTGTGTCAAAGCGATCAGATACACCTGAGTCCTGCCGGGAAGGCAGGGATTCCGGCCTTCATTATTTACGCCCAGTTGCCTGTTGCCGGCAATTTCCGCCTGATCCAACCCTGTTTAAAGCTCGTTTGGCGACAAGGCACCATACAGGCGCTGCCGGGAAAACCCGGGTGCTGCGAAATTCCTTGGGCGTTGTACGGAGCATTAGTCCCAAGGTGTTAATCCGTTACTGCATCGCTGGATTTCATCGGCGCAATACAGAGCGCCTGAAGGCCCCCAAGGCTGTCCCGGATACGGCTCATCTATGCGATAGAGGGTGTGAATGCCCTGACTTTTCAGCTTTCTGGTGACGGATATGCTGATACGTATTCTAAACGGCTTGCTAAGCAGTTTTAAGACTCTGTTTTATATCGCCTTTGGTGTGGCCGCCGTTTTGTTTTTCGGTGGTTTTGTACTGTATCTGTGGCAGGAGTCTGGCTGGTACAAGCCATCAGTCAAAAGCAAAGACTACATATTTGAAGTGGAAAATCACCGATTTATAATACCCAAAAACTACATGTGGTCTTATAGCAAAATCAGAGATGGGGTCGTATATGAGCCTAACTTGCATTAACTCTATCCCAATTTTGAACCAATGAACGAAAGTAATGAGAAAATATTTAAAACCACAGGCCTTAGCGAAGGGAAAAAAATATTATTCTATTTCAAAAGCTATAATAGCTCCAAGGCGGTAAATCAAATAATCAATGAGCATTTAATTAACCATGTTCTACCGGAAACAATAAATACCTTGGGTGAGTTTGAAATATATGACAGTCGTAATAAAGGGTATGAATTCATCATACTAAATAATAACAGTAAAGATAAACAGTACTTCAGCTGCATGAAAGATGGTTACGCTTCCTATCCGTCTTGTAATACCCGATTCAATTTCAGTCCTGAGGTCATGATACTGGTCACTTTTCCACGGCCGCTGCTGGATGATTGGGTTAATATCAGATATGGGCTGGTGCAGCTGGTTACAGGCTTCAATACAGCCTACGAAAAGACCACGGCTATGCAGAGTGAATCTCGATATGAGTGATGCTTCATTGTTTATCAAGAAAATTATTTTCTTAATTATTGGTCTTTCTGTATGAGTTGCCGTGTTTGAAAAACATGATCTTTTTAGTGTTTTTATTTGTTTAAGTTGCATTTTCTATTTTGGCGATCTACATATTTATATTAACCCGGCGGCAATTTAGGTCTGATATAATGTGCGCATGAATACCGACGCACGCAAGCTCAGCACAGAGCAACAGGAACTTCTCAGGCAGCAAGCCATTCGACTCCGTTTGAAAGGCAAAACTTTCCGTGAAATCGGGCAGCTGCTCAATGTTCACCCCGATACTGTTGGACGCTGGTACCAGCGTTATGAAGCCGGCGGCAAGGCGGCCTTGACAGTACAAAAACGGGGCCCCAAGAACAAACCGCGTCGCCTGACCGAGGCGCAGGAGCAGCGTGTCATTGAGGCGGTTAAAGACCAGATGCCGGATCAGTACAAACTGGGTTTTGCGCTCTGGACGCGGCGTGCTATCGCTCAGCTAATCAAGCAATTCTGGGGGATCGACATTCCGGTTCGGACTCTGGGAGACTACCTCAAGCGCTGGGGCTTCTCGCCGCAGAAGCCGCTAAAGAAAGCCTGGGAACAGAACCCGGCCCGGGTCGATGCTTGGCTAAAAGAGGAGTATCCGCAAATCAAGGCGCGCGCCAAAGCAGAGAACGCGCAGATTTTCTGGGGTGATGAAACCGGGATCAAGAATACAACCCAGCATGGCCGTAGCTATGCTCCGATCGGCAAAACGCCCGTGCAGCCACTGCCGGCCAAGCGCGTATCACTGAATATGATCTCGGCGATCACCAACCAGGGGACCGTGCGTTTCATGCTGTACGAATCGATGATGAACGCCAAGGTTCTGATCAAATTTCTTCGGGCACTGATCGAATCTACGCCCGGCAAAGTGTTTCTGATTCTGGATAACCTGCGCGTCCACCATGCCAAGATAGTGAAGCGCTGGCTCGCAAAGAAGCCCGTGAAGCGCTATCTGGAAGTGTTCTTTTTGCCCGCGTACTCGCCTGAACTGAACCCGGATGAATACTTGAACTGCGATTTGAAGAACATGGTGCACAGCGGTCCGGCGGTTCGTTCGATTGACGACCTGAAGAAACGCACTCGATCGTGCATGCTCACATTGCAACGTCGGCCAGAACGGGTAAAAACCTATTTCCGGGCAGGACACATTCGGTATGCCGCATGATCGATGTATTTATCCGCCGGGTTAATATCAAAATGGGTGGTGGGTTAAATAGTCCTTTCTGTGATTTTGTACATCACTGTATACTGGGCTATGTCAGTATTAATAAATTCGTTAAGGTCTTTTTTATAAAGTTTATATGGTGCGTAGGTTAGGGCTTTTATCTCATTCTACAGACTGAACAATGAAGGAATAGCTCAGTTATGATAAGAATTATAGTTGTGCTTGGAGTTGTTGTGGCGCTATATTCCAGCAGCGCCTTGGTTAGGGCAAAGCTAGCAATAAATGAGGTGGAAAATTATGTTTCAGAAGCACTGCTAGATGTAGCTCAACCTTGGAGTTCATCAAGACTAACGGCAAGAGCATCTATTTGGCTTAATAAACATTCTGGCCTAAAACCAGATGAAATTGTTAGGAAAGGGAAGGTCGAGCTTGGAGACCTAGCTTATATAGATGGTGATCCTGATTGCGATCTATATAAAGGCATTGCTCAGCATGAAAGTGTAGAAAGGAACTATTCTGATTGTACAGTGGTCGTCAGGTTTGAGAAAAAGTCGGCCAGCATTAGCGTACGATTAGTCAAAGAGAGTGAAAACTGGAAAATAAACAATTTTATTTCCATAAAATAAGAACGAAAATAAGATGACTGCATTTACTTTCGAAAGCTTCATGCATCCGATAATGCAATTCGTTTGCCCGAAGCAGCCCATAGGCTGGGATGGGGAGCCGGTCAGTAAGGGCCAGGTGCTGGTGGAGTTTGATAATTCCCAGACTAATGCAGACCGGCAGCGGCTGGAATACGAGTTGCTGGCCGCAGGTTTCAACCTGGCGCGCCAGCAAGCAATGATATCCCGGTTGAGTCGACGGGGCGAGCCAGAGGAGCCCATCGAGTGGCCAACTCAGTTTACTGCGGCCTCCTGGCTCAGACACGCCTGTCACCCTATATGAATGCAATCGGTGTCCAGTGGTCAGGCGAAGAACTGCTATTTGATTTCTCGCAGATGGAGCAGCTGCTAACAGCCGAATTGAGCCTCGACAGTGAAAAGGTCTATGACGCCTTCGATCTGGCCACAGTGCTGGATAATAACAGCTCGAGCTGGAGCCTCAGAGACTTCGTACAGGCCAGCATCGACACGTTGCCCAGTCTCGGCGTGCTGGGTGATACCCCATTTGACAATGAGCGTTATATTGCCGGCACTTTGACGGCTGAAACATTGACAGGAACAGCCTCTGACAATTTCATGCTGGCGGGCGCCGGCGACGATATTGTCAATACGGGGGCGGGTAATGACGAGGTCTTCGCCGGGACTGGCAATGACGTTGTCACTGCATCCCACTCCGGTTCCAACTATTTGCACGGTGGCAGCGACGACGACCTGCTGCGGGTGGCACGCACCGATACCTACCGCAGCTACAACGCCCAGACCGCCGCCGGCAACAGTAACGCCCTGATCGGCGGCGAAGGCAACGACCGGCTGGAAGGCTGGACCGGCAGCGACACCTATGTGTTCAACCGCGGCGACGGCCAGGACGTGGTCAGCGATTACGACTGGGGCTACCAAGTCGGGATCTACTACTCCCGACTTTTTTATTCCGGTACAGTCGACCAAGTACTGAGTGTGGCGGTGTGAATATATTTATGGGAAGTCGATGCGCGAACTCCTGCTGATCTACGACAAGCAATGCCCCTTCTGTGAGCACTACTGTCGCCTGGTGCGTATTCGGGCGGCGGTGGGGACGCTGCGGCTGGTCAATGCCCGCGACACTGCCGAAGAGAGGACCATACTGATGGCTGAGGTCACGGCAGCCGGGCTGGATATCGACCAGGGCATGGTGCTGAAAATGGGTGAACGGCTCTATTACGGTGCTGATGCCATCGAACGGCTGGCATTGCTCAGCAGCCGCTCGGGCGCGTTTAATCGCCTGAATTACTGGATCTTCCGCTCGAAGCGCCGCTCGGCGCTGCTCTATCCGCTGCTGCGCAGCTGTCGTAACGGGGTGCTGAAGCTGATGGGCAAGTCCCGGATCAACAATCTGCAGCGCGCAGGCCGCGACCGTTTCTAATTGCCCATCTTCTAATCACGAATCACGAATCACGAATCACGAATCACGAATCACAAATCACGAATCCCAGGCCGACGGCTGACCGGATTCCGATAAAACGCGAGTCAGGTGCCCTAACCTAAGCCGACTGCACTTTGCGCTCGCGCTGATCAAGTATGACCCGGTGTACGAAGGACAGCTTTTCTATGGCGTCCGGCGCCAGGATGAAGGGGTAGAGGTCGGGCTGGCCCATGCTCTGATTCAGACTGTTGAGGGCGTAGGTGACCGGCAACCACTGTTCTATCAATGGCTCGAAATTCTTGCTGCGATAGGGATCGAAGGGCACGCCTGTGCTCAGGTCTTCGGCTTCTTCCACCCGGGGCTTTACCCTCAGGCCAAAGGCGCGGGCGGTTTCCAGGGTGTCGGCGATATGCAGGTAGTGAGCCCAGGTCTCGGCCCAGTCTTCCCAGGGATGGCTGCTGGCATAGGTGCTGACGAAGCTGTTTTGCCAGTCGGCGGGCGCACCTTTCTCGTAGTGATGCTGCAGGGATTTCTGGTAGTCCTGCGTCTCGTCGCCAAACAGGGTTCGAAAAGGCTCCAGCCAGTCGCTATCCAGTACCAGTCTGTCCCAGTAGTAGTGCCCTGACTCATGGCGAAAATGGCCCAGCAGGGTGCGGTAGGGCTCGGCCATCTGCTGGCGCATGTCTTCGCGGATGGCATCGTCGGCCTCGGCGATATTCAGCGTAATCAGGCCGGCGGCATGACCGGTCATTACACGCTCGTCGTCTTCGTGAAACGCCTTGCTCAGGTCATCCGCCAGAAAGGCAAACGCCAGCCCCTCGGCATCGGGTTCAGGCTTGGGTTCCAGGGGCAGGCCGAGGCGCATCAGGCTGAATACCAGGCGGCGCTTTTCCGCCTCCAGCCGGTGCCAGAGGGTCTTGTTACCCTCGACACTCAAATCCGGAATGGTCTGGGTCAGGCGGCAGGCCACACAGTACTCGCAGGGATCGCTGTCCGCGATCATCCAGTTGCACAGGTTGTGTTCGCTGTAGTTAACACACTTGCGATAACCGGCCTCACTGGGTTCGGCATCAACGGCAACCCAGTGATCGTCGTGGGTCTTTAGGGCTGAAAGCACCATTTTATCGGGCAGGAAGCCGAGTTCGTGCTGGCAGCGAATGCAGCTGAAATTGTCGAAGTAGAGGGTGTGGCCGCAATGCTGGCAGGTGAATAGTTTCATGTCAGGCTCCTGATGTGCAGGCAGTGTAGCCGCACCAAGGTCCCCGCAATAGCTTTCCCTGTGTCGGCAAGAGGAAAAGCCGGCGAAGTCGTGTATTATTTCCCGTCGGGTTCGGCGTAGGCGCACAATGGCGCTTTTGATTCGCAGGCAATGCCATGGTCGCGGATCGGACGAATAAGGCTTTATACGTATCAACAGATTGGGTGCTATATGCTGCTGATGATCGACAATTACGACAGTTTTACCTACAACGTCGTGCAGTATCTGGGTGAGCTGGGCGCTGATGTTCGGGTGTTTCGCAATGACGAAATTACCCTGGAGCAGATCGACGCCATGAACCCGGAGCAGCTGGTGATATCGCCTGGCCCCTGTACGCCCAAAGAGGCGGGGGTGTCAGTGCCGGCCATCGAGCAGTTCGCCGGCAAACTGCCCATTTTCGGTATCTGTCTTGGCCATCAGAGTATTGGCCAGGCGTTTGGCGGCAAGATTGTACGCGCCAAGCAGGTGATGCACGGTAAAACCTCCATGGTGTATCACAACGACAGCGGTGTCTTTGCAGGCCTTGCCAATCCGCTGGAAGTGACCCGCTACCATTCACTGGTGATCGAGCAGGCGTCCCTGCCCGACTGCCTGGAAGTGACGGCCTGGACCCAGAATGACGATGGCACTCTCGATGAAATCATGGGCGTGCGCCACCGCAGCCTGGATATCGAAGGTGTGCAGTTCCATCCCGAATCGATTTTGACACAGCAGGGACATGAACTGCTGGCCAACTTTCTCAAGCGTCGCCGTCCACAGGCGGCCTAGCAGGGTGTTGAAATACGTTGGCGAAGCAGTCAAGACAAGGCAAACATCCGTGAAAAACCGCAGTTTACGCGGTGTAAATGAGGATTTTGAACGGATTTTTAACGCAGGATTGGCCATGCAGGTTTTTTTAGCAGCCTGCTAAGGAGAGACAATGAACATTCAGCAAGCGATCGCCAAGGTGGTCGACCATCTGGATCTGACACGCAGTGAAATGATCGAGGTCATGCAGCAGGTGATGACTGGACAGTGCACTGAAGCCCAGATCGCGGGTTTCCTGGTGGCACTGCGCATGAAGAGCGAATCCATCGACGAAATTACCGGTGCGGCTCAGGTCATGCGTGACCTCGCGACGCCGGTGCATATCAATGCAGGCCCCCTGGTGGATATCGTCGGCACCGGTGGCGATGGCGCCAACCTGTTCAATATTTCCAGCGCCAGTGCCTTTGTTACCGCCGCCGCCGGCGCCAGTGTGGCCAAGCACGGCAACCGGGCCGTGTCGTCCTCCAGCGGCAGCGCTGACCTGCTGGAAGCCTGTGGCGTCGATCTGACCCTCAATGCCGCCGGTGTGGCGCGCTGTGTGGAAGATGTCGGCGTGGGCTTCATGTTCGCGCCCAGTCACCACAGTGCCATGAAGTACGCCATAGGGCCGCGGCGTCAGCTCGGCATCCGTACCCTGTTCAATATTCTCGGGCCCATGACCAACCCGGCCGGCGTCAAGCGCCTGCTGATCGGCGTGTTCAGCGATTCCCTGTGTCGCCCCATGGCCGAGGTCATGCGCGAGCTCGGCGGCGAGCATGTGATGGTGGTGCACGCCCACGATGGGCTGGATGAAATCAGCCTGGCGACCCATACCCATGTGGCGGAGCTGAAAGATGGCGTGGTAACCGAATACAGCCTGATGCCGGAAGATGTCGGCATCGAGAGCCAGAGCCTGATCGGGCTTGAAGTCAGCAGCTCGGCGGACTCCTTGCGCCTGATCATGGATGCCTTTAAAAACGCCAACAACACCGCGGCGCGCAAGGCCGGCAATATTATTGCGCTCAATGCCGGTGCGGCCATCTACCTGTCCGGTGTGGCGGCAACCCTGGCCGAGGGTGTGACCCTGGCGCGGGAGCAGCTGGAAAACGGCGCGGCGCTGGAAAAAATGGAGCAGCTGGCGGCCTTCAGTCAGCAACTGGCGCAGGAGCAGGCATGAGCAACGATACGCCCACGGTTTTGAAGAAAATACTGGCCCGCAAGGCCGAGGAAGTCAGCGAGCGCTCTGCGAAGGTATCGATCGGCGATCTCAAGTTGCGTATCGCCGATCAGCAGGGCTCTGCCACCGATCCCCGCGGTTTTGTCGACAGCATGGCGCGCAGCATTGCCGCCGGTCGCTCGGCGGTGATCGCCGAGGTGAAGAAAGCCAGCCCGTCCAAGGGGCTGTTGCGTGATCCTTTTGTGCCGGCCGATATTGCCCGCTCCTATGAGCGTGGCGGCGCCAGCTGTCTGTCGGTCCTGACGGATCTCGATTACTTTCAGGGTTGCGAAGCCTACCTGCAGGAGGCCCGCGCCGCCTGCAGTCTGCCGGTGATTCGCAAGGACTTTATCGTCGATCCCTATCAGGTATATGAAGCCCGGGCCATAGGGGCGGACTGCATCCTGCTGATAGTAGCGGCACTGCAGGATCAGCAGATGGCGGATCTGAATGCCCTGGCGCTGGAGCTGGGCATGGATGTGCTGGTTGAGGTGCATGACCGGGCAGAGCTTGAGCGCTCTCTTGGGCTCGGCAACCGCCTGGTGGGCATCAACAACCGCAATCTGCACACCTTTGAAGTGTCGCTGAACAACACCATCGAACTGCTGGATCAGGTGCCGGCCGATCGTATCGTCGTGACCGAGAGCGCCATTACCGGGCCTGCCGATGTGGCCCTGATGCGTGGGCACGGCGTGCACAGCTTTCTGGTGGGCGAAACCTTTATGCGTGCCGAAGACCCGGGTCTGAAGCTGGCTGAACTGTTTGACTGATAGGGAGCTGCGAAGATGACAATGAGTGCCAAGGTTCAGTGGGCGGGTGATGATCGTTTCAAGGCGACTACCGGTTCCGGTTTTGATGTGATGCTGGACCGTGACCTGAAAGAAGGTCCGCGGCCGATGGAATTGCTGCTGGCCAGCCTTGGCAGTTGCAGCAGCGTCGATGTCATGGCGATCCTGCGCAAGAGCCGTCAGGATGTCACCGCCTGTGTAGTGGAAATTGACGCCGAACGCGCCGATACCGTGCCCGCGGTGTTCACCGCCATTCATCTCAAGTTTGTGGTGACGGGGCGCAAGCTCAAGGAAGCCCACGTCAAGCGTGCGGTGCAGCTGTCGGCGGAGCAGTACTGCTCGGTATCGCTGATGCTGGAGAAGGGCGGCGTCAAAATGAGCCACAGCTACGAGATCATCGAGCTCGACGTTTAAGGTTCAAAGTCCGAAGCCTAAAGCTTACGGCTTAAACAGAGAAGCCGAAGGCCATGCCTTCGGTTTTATCTGGCTGCATTGCATCTGCTGTGTGATCTGCGTATAATTCCGCGTCCATTTGTACTTCATTAACCTCCTTGCTTTCGCGTGCATACACAGGTTTTCCCTGTTTAAGAGCTCGTCGAAGGCTGTAAAACCGAAAGGAGTTCCAATGCGTCATTATGAAATCGTATTTCTGGTTCACCCGAACCAGAGCGAGCAGGTTCCTGCGATGGTTGAGCGTTACACCGGCGTTATCGAAGGTGCTGACGGCAAGATCCACCGCATGGAAGACTGGGGTCGCCGTCAGCTGGCTTACCCAATCAACAATGCTCACAAAGCACACTACATTCTGATGAACGTAGAATGCAGCCAGGAAGTTCTGGACGAGCTGGAAAACATGTTCCGCTACAACGATGCCGTTCTGCGTAACATGTTCATCCGTCGTAAAGAAGCGATCACTGAAGTTTCTCCGATCAAAGCTGCTGAATCCCGCGAAGAGCGCAAGCCACGTCGTGAAGATTCCCGGCCAGAAAGGCAGGAAGAGAAACCGGCTGAAGCGACTGAAGAAGCTGCTGCCGAGTAACCCCACCTTTTATTTGATTGAGGAGAAATCCCATGGCTCGTTTTTTCCGTCGCCGCAAGTTCTGCCGTTTCACGGCGGAAGGTGTTAAAGAGATCGATTACAAAGATCTGGAAGTCCTGAAAGGTTACATCACCGAAACAGGCAAGATCGTACCCAGCCGCATCACCGGCACCAAGGCGCGCTACCAGCGTCAGCTGGCGACTGCGATCAAGCGTGCGCGCTTTGTCGCTCTGCTGCCGTACACCGATAGCCACCTGTAAGCCGGGTTAGTCGTCATGCGCAAGCTGGCTGAGCTGATAATGCGCGGCCGCTCGCAGGCGATACTGGTGGTGTTTATCGCCACCATGCTGCCGATGATGTACTGGATCAGCGCAGCGGCCGTCGGCCTGGTCACCCTCAGAAGAGGGACCAGCGAGGGTGCCGGACTCCTGGCCTGGAGCTTGCTTCCGGCCGGAGCCTGGGGGCTGATCGGAGATCCGACCCCCGCTCTGGTTATCCTGGGTACTTACGTACTTGCAGTGATACTCAGACGGACGGTGTCCTGGGGCAGCACCCTTGCGGTTCTGATACCCGTGGGTGTAATCGCCGGCATTGCTCTTGAGCAGATGCTGCGCGAGGTTCTGGGGCAGTTGGTCGAGGTTGTGCAGGAACTGCTGGCACAGTCGCAGGCGACAGTGCCAGGCGCCGAGCTCGGTGCCGATGGCTGGTATCAGTTGCTTGCCGGTGGCCTTAGTGCCTCCCATGCAGCAATGATGCTGGCCAGTCTAGTGCTGGCACGCTGGTGGCAGTCGGTACTGTACAACCCCGGTGGCTTCCGCGAGGAATTTCACCGGCTCAGACTGAGCCCGTCACTGACACTGGCTGTCATGGCGGTGCTGGTCCTGGGGCCACAGTTCGGTCTCGTAATGGTGCACTGGTTGCCATTACTGGTTTTGCCGCTGGTATTTGCCGGTCTGGCACTGGTTCACGGCAGCGTGGCCAAACGGAAAGTAGGGGGTACCTGGCTGTTCATGTTTTACATGGCGGTCGTGGTGCTGGGTCCTTACCTGATTACGATGCTGGTGTTGCTGGCTGTGATAGACAGCCTGGTCGATATCCGTCGACGCATACCGGCCAAGACTTAGTACTGCAATGACATTTGCAGAACAAAGAGGTTTACGAGATGGAAGTTATTCTGCTCGAAAAAGTTAGCAAGCTGGGTAACCTGGGTGACAAGGTTAACGTTAAAGCCGGTTTCGGTCGTAACTACCTGGTTCCTCAGGGCAAGGCTGTATCTGCCACTGAAAACAACGTCGCGAAGTTCGAAGAACGTCGTGCGGAACTGGAAGCTTCTGCTGCCGCCAAGCTGAGCGACGCTCAGGCGCGTGCAGCGCAGCTGAACGAACTGGAACTGTCTGTTGTTGCCAAAGCTGGCGACGAAGGCAAGCTGTTCGGTTCTATCGGTACTCGCGATATCGCTGATGCGATCTCCGGCTCCGGTGTTGTTGTTCAGAAAAGTGAAGTTCGTCTGCCAGAAGGTGCTATCCGCACGACTGGCGAGTTCGAAATCAACTTGCAGCTGCACGCTGAAGTGAATGCGACAATCAAGCTGAACGTTGTTGGCGAATAATTTCGTCTGACAATTTGTTTGCTGAAAAGGCACTGCGTAGAATACTGCGCAGTGCCTTTTTTTATGTACAGGATGTACGGTATGCCGCGGGCGCATGGGGCGTTTTTTGCTCCTGCAAAAACGGCATTCACGCCTTCCCTGGCGCTCATGCGCAGGAGCGGCGCATTGGTGATGCCTGGCACCAGGAGTGGGTATAGAGGCACGGCTCAGCGATAGATAGACCCCTGTTTTCGGCTTGTAGGTTATACGATGGACTTTTCAGAACTGCATGATGATGATCTGGCCAGTATCAAGCTGCCACCGCACTCCATAGAGGCGGAGCAGTCGGTACTCGGCGGGCTGATGCTGGACAACAGCACCTGGGATACCGTGTCCGAGATACTGACCGAAGATCTGTTCTACCGTCGGGATCATCGTCTGATTTTCCGCTCCATGGACAGGCTGATCAATGCCAGTCAGCCGGTCGATGTGGTGACGGTGCAGGAAGAGCTCGACCGGGTCGGTGAACTTGAAGCCGGTGGCGGGCTGGAGTATCTGGTGACGCTGGCGCGCAACACGCCTAGTGCCTCGAACATTCGCGCCTATTCCGAGATCGTGCGTGACCGCGCCCTGCTGCGCCAGATGATCTCGGTGTCCCAGGAAATTTCCGACAGTGCCTTCAATCCCGAGGGGATGCTGCCGGAGGATCTGCTCAACGATGCCGAGCGCAAGATCTTTCAGATCGCCGAGAGCCGGCCGAACCAGGGTGGCCCTGAGCCGGTTAATCCGCTGCTGAAAAAGGCCGTTGAGCGCATCGACATGCTGTTCAACAATGCCGAGGCCATGACCGGGGTGTCCACCGGCTTTGATGATCTGGACGAGAGCACCACGGGTCTGCAACCATCGGATCTGATTATCATTGCGGCGCGTCCGTCCATGGGTAAAACCACCTTCGCCATGAACCTGGTGGAAAATGCCCTGATGCTCAGTGGCCGTCCGGTGCTGGTGTTCAGCCTGGAAATGCCCGCCGACCAGCTGGTGACACGTATGCTGTCATCCCTTGGTCGCATTAACCAGACCAAGGTGCGTACCGGTCAGCTGGAAGAGGAAGACTGGCCGCGTCTCACCACGGCGGTCAATATGCTGCGGGACAAGCCGCTCTATATCGACGACACGGCCGGTATAAGCCCCAATGAAATGCGTTCCCGGGCGCGGCGTATCAAGCGCGAACACGGCGATCTGGCCCTGATCATGATCGACTATCTGCAGCTGATGCAGATCAAGGGCACCAAGATGGAAAGCCGCACGGCAGAAATCTCCGAGATATCCCGTTCCCTCAAGTCCCTGGCCAAGGAAATGGAGTGCCCGGTGGTGGCGCTGTCGCAGCTTAACCGAGCGCTGGAGCAGCGCCCCAACAAGCGCCCGGTGAACTCCGACCTGCGTGAATCCGGCGCCATCGAGCAGGATGCCGACGTCATCATGTTTATCTACCGTGATGAGGTCTACAACGAGGACAGCGAGCAGAAGGGGATCGCCGAAATCATTATCGGCAAGCAGCGAAACGGTCCCATCGGCACCGCGCGACTGGCCTTTATCGGCAAGTACACCCGCTTCGAGAATCTGGCGCCGCAGCACTACGAAGAATACGGCGGCTTTGACGGCGGCTGATGCCGGTTGTTAAAGCGTCTGCCTCTGTTAACAGCCCTGACCAGGGCTGTTTCCGTATCTGGGGTCAGGTGGTTTTCTGCATGCGGTCGCGGAATTTCTGCGGCACGGCCGTGACCTTGCGTTCTTCGTAGTCGAAAAACACCATACCGGTTTTGGCGTGGGCCACCTCCACCGCGGTTTGCTTGTTGCTCAGCAGATAATAGAAATCACAGCCGTACTTGTTGAAGTCGCTGATGCAGACATCGATCTGCAGCACGTCACCGTGAAAGCCCTCTGCCTTATAGATCACCGCCGAGTCGGTCATGATCATGCCCACCCCCTCGACGTTCAGTTCACCATAGTTGTACTGTGCCAGAAAGCGCACCCGGGCTTCGTGAATCAGGGAAACGATGGAGTCGTTGCTCAGGTGTCCGCCGTAATTGATATCGCTGATGCGTACCGGCATTTCGGTGGTAAAGGTAAAGTGCTCTGGCATCTCAATCTTGATACGTGGCATTGCTGTTTCCGCTGCAGACCCATGTCATTAAAGCATAATGAAAACAGGCGCTTGGGTCGAGCCTGAGGTGCAAGCTGCAGGCGAGCGCCGCAGCCTGTCGCCAAACACAGAAAAGGGGCCGACGAAGGGCCCCTGTGTACGCGATATGCTGTGGTCTTACTGGGCGTTCAGCACCAGCTGGCCATCCTTGAGCGGGATGCTGTTGCCGGGGTTGTGATCCATGCGCACCGAGGCCACCTGTTCGCCGATGCGGTATTCGACATCGTAGCCAATCAGGTCCTTGCGGCTGTCGGTTACGGTGTTGCAGACCCGTTCGGTGGTGCTGTAGGTGTCTTTTTCCTGCAGGTTCTTCTGTACCTGATTGCCGGCATAACCCCCGGCGGCGACGCCAGCGATGGTCGCCAGCTTCTTGCCGTTACCACCGCCAACCTGCTTGCCCAGCAGACCGCCGACGACGGCACCGACGACGGAGCCAGCAACGCGGTTTTCATCCTTCACCGGTGCCTGGCGGGTGACAACGCGGTCTTCGCAGACTTCCCGTGGCACCTTGGTGGTCTTGTAGGCTTCAGTGACCTTGAGCACCTCGGCTTCGGCGGGAGCCGAGTTCATCATCTGATATCCGGCGAAGCCGCCACCGGCGGTGACGAGGACGGCGCCGAGCACTGTACCTACGAGCATCGATTTGTTCATCTTTGTATCTCCCGGGCAAAGGTTGTCGGGCTACCTCTGCGGTCTGAATATCTTTGACTACACAGCATAGTCCAAAGTGCCTGTACCTGAGTTGAACGGCCGGGTCAGGCGCGGGACAGTACCCGCACCATGGCGCTGGTCAGGCTTGCCAGGTCCTCATTGTTCATGACATACGGGGGCATCACATAGACCAGCTTGCCAAAGGGCCTGATCCAGATGCCCTCGGCGACGAACTCCTTCTGGATGGCCACGGTGTTCACCGGGGCTTTCATCTCCACCACACCTATGGCGCCCAGACAACGCACCTCGGCCACGCCTGCCAGTTCGGCGGCGGGGGCAAGACCGGTCTTGAGGCCGCGCTCGATACGGGCGACATTGCCGGCCCAGTCTCCCTCCTGCAGCAGTCGCAGGCTGGTGGCCGCGACGGCGCAGGCCAGGGGGTTGGCCATAAAGGTCGGGCCATGCATAAAGCAGCCGGCGCCGCCTGCGGAGATGGTTTCGCCTATATCGCTGCGCGTCAGGGTGGCCGCCAGGGTCATGTAACCGCCAGTCAGGGCCTTGCCGACGCAGAGAATGTCGGGGGTAATGCCGGCGTGCTCGCAGGCAAACAGCTTGCCGGTGCGGCCAAAGCCGGTGGCGACTTCATCGGCAATCAGCAGCACCTGGTACTCGTCACAGAGTGCGCGGGCGCGCTTGAGGTACCCGGGATGATAGAAGCGCATGCCGCCGGCACCCTGGACTATGGGTTCCAGGATCAGGGCGGCAATGTGCGCGTGCTCTTTGGCCAGCAGGCGTTCCAGCGCGCTGATGTCGGCCTCGTCCCAGTCGCCGCCGAAGGGGATTTCGGGGCGCGGGGCGAAGAACTGCTGCGGCAGTACACCGGTAAAGATTTCATGCATGCCGCCGACCGGGTCACACACCGACATGGCACCAAAGGTGTCGCCGTGATAGCCGCTGCGAATGGTCAGCAGGCGGTGCTTGGCCGGCAGGCCCTTGGCGTGCCAGTACTGAATCGCCATCTTGATCGCCACTTCCACCGCCACCGAACCTGAGTCGGCGATAAATACCTTGTCGAGCCCCTCCGGGGTCATCTCTACCAGGCGTCGGGCCAGTTCGATGGCAGGCTCATGGGTGATGCCGCCGAACATGACATGGCTCATGCGATCAATCTGGGCATGGGCCGCGGCATTAAGCTCCGGGTGGCCATAGCCGTGAATGACCGACCACCAGGACGCCATGCCGTCGATCAGCTGGCGGCCATCGGCCAGCTCCAGTCGCACACCTTTGGCGGCCACCACCGGGTAGGCCGGTGGCGGGTTGATCATCGACGAGTAGGGATGCCAGATGTGCTGCTGATCGAATGCTATCTGTTCAGATGTAATCTCTGGGCTGGGCATGAAAACTCCCTGTGGATAAATAATGAGCGCTATTAAAGCGAGCAACGCACCCGGGCGCAAGCACCGATCTGGCCCTGCGGCTCTGTCTGTGGTGGCTGAGCGTCAGTCGGCGTGGGGCCGGATCTCCAGAACCCGGATCTTGTCCTGATCGATGCTCCAGCGGACATTCAGATCATGCAGACGAATGCCGTAGATGCGCTCGGCCTGCTTTTTCTGATAGGCCGGGCGCGGGTCGCAGCGCAGCAGGTCTTCGATCTGCTGGCGCAGCGGTTCTTGGCGGCGGCGTTCGTAATCACTGCAGAAGTGCTCCGCTTGCTCGCTGAAATGCACCGGCAGATCCAGCAGCTCGATGCGCCCGGCCAGCTCGAAGGTGGCGCTGTCGATACGGTCCGAGTAGGGCAGGTAGGGCTTGATATCGAACACCGGGGTCTGATCCAGCAGGTCGGCACCGCTGATATAGAGCAGCACGCGATCGCCTTCAAAGCGGATGCCGTCCAGCCGTACCGGAGAGAGACCGACGGGATTGGGCCTGAAGGGGGAGCGGGTGGCGAAAACGCCGATGCGCTGATTGCCCCCCAGACGCGGTGGGCGCACCGTTGGGCTCCAGCCCTTGTCGACGCATTCGCTGAACAGGAACAGCAGCCAGATATGACTGGCCATTTCGAGTCCGCGGACCGATTCGCGGTTGCCATAGGGCGGCAGGAGTTCCAGGGTGGCACCGACGGAGTGCACCAGGCCTGGCTGGCGCGGAATACCGAACTTTTCCTTGTAGCCGCTGTGGATAAGTCCGATGGGCTGAAATTCAATGGGCTGCATCAGTCGTCATTCAAGGCATTAAAGCTCGGCAGTATAACAGGCTCGCCTTTTGGCATCAGTGACTGAACACATCGTAAAACAGCTTGATGCCGGCCAGCATCAGAAAGCCATAACACAGATGGTAAAAAACACCTTCGTTGATGCGGTGCTGCAGCCAGGCGCCGGTCAGTACCCCCACGGGCGCGAGCACTGCCAGCACGGCGGAGGTGGTCAGCAGGTCGGTATTGAACTGGCCAAGCATGCCGTAGGGGATCAGCTTGATGTAGTTGACGGCGGCGAAGAAAACGATGGTGGTGCCGATATAGGCCTGCTTTTCCAGCCGCAGGGGCAGCAGGTAGATATTCAGCGGGGCGCCGCCGGCATGCACACTGAAACTGGTGAAACCCGACAATGCTCCCCAGAAGCTGCCACGGGCCAGGTTCTGTTGCCGCGGCTGCTGGCTGCTTTTGCGCAGGTAATAGTTGAGCGTAAAGCTGATGGCAATGGTGCCGACGATCAGGCGGATGTGATCATCGGTGAGGTAGCGAAAGCTCAGTGCTCCCAGCACTATGCCAACCAGCGCCGCCGGCAGCAGGGTTTTCAGGCAGCGGGCATCCCCCTTGCCACGGAATTTCCACAACCCCACCAGGTCCATCAGGCAGAGGATCGGCAACATGATGGCGGCGGCGGTGGTGGGTGGTACGGCGAGGGCCAGCAGGGGCACTGCGATCAGGCCAAGACCTCCGCCCAGGCCGCCTTTGGATATACCGACAATCAGCACCGCCGGGATGGCGACCAGATAGAAAAAGGGATCCTGAATCATGGGCAGGCGAGTCCGTTCGAGGCTGGGCGGGCGCTTATCCTAAGGCCGGACGCCGGGCCTTGTAAAGGTACCAAGGCAGGCTGCCGAACTCCTGAAGTTGCCTCGGGCCGCATATCTTTCCTGGGCAGTGCATCCTGCGGGGCCATTCAGCTCAGTGCTGTGGCGAAGCCGCTGCGATGTGCGCCGCATCACGATGTTGCAGCGGTGTGATACCGCTCCAGTAACGGGATACCTTCTCGGCCTGTTCGGCCAGGCGATGGATGTGACTCAGGGCATCCAGCAGCTGAACGGTATCTTCCGGCGACAGGCGCCGTTCGGTGGTGGCCAGCAGGATGGATGTCTTGAGGCTCTGATACTGACGCTCCAGCTGGTGCAGCAGCAGATGTGCGCTGTCGGCACCGCGATCAACGCTGTCGTCGATTTCGCAGGCATCAATCAGCGCGATGCTGGCCTTTTGATACTGGTGCACGTCGCGCCTTGTTGCTTCGTCGGCGATGACCTCAAAGCGATCATAGTAACCTGGCAGCAGGCACGACAGGCGGCTGACTTCGTTGAGGTAGCGCACCAGCCGCAGTGCTGTCGGCAGAATGCCACTGACTTCGCTGCTGATATCGTTTTCGGCAATGCGCTGGCAGAAAGCACCGATCTTGCCGGCCAGCTGATCCACCCCCAGCTGCTGGGCGCGCAGGTGGCTGGTATCGCCATTACTGGAGCTGATGGCCTCGCGCGCCATGCGCGAACAGATCTGGTCCAGGCGTGTCATCTCCTTGGCCATGGCTTCGATGGCCAGGGATGGCATCTGTACCAGGGTTTCGTCCAGATAGCGCGGGCGGCCCTCGTCTTCCTCCTGGCTGCGAAAACGCTGTTCCAGAATTGCCACCAGGCGGTCGGTCAGGGGCCAGAGAAGGGCCACGCCTGCGAGGTTGAACAGTGAGTGGAACAGCGCCAGCAACAGCACCAGATCAAAGCGGGCGGCATCAATGTGGTTAACCCAGGGGGCTAGCAGCAGCAGCAGCCCTAGCCCGACAAGGCCGGTGATCAGGTTGAACAGGACATGGGCGGCGGCGATGCGCTTGGCGTTGGAGGTGGCGCCGAGTACCGCAATGATAGAGGTGGAGGTGGTGCCGACGTTGGCGCCGATCACCATGGCGGCGGCGGCGGCCAGCGGGATGGCGCCGGATGCGGTGAGGGACAGGGTGATGGCCAGGGCGGCGGCGGAGGACTGCATCAGCAGGGTAAGCGCGAAGCCTGCGGCGACAAACAGCATCAGGCTCAGGCCGCTGCTGCCAAAGGCCGACAGGTCCAGATGCTGCTCGATGCCGGCAAAGGCGCCCTTGAGAAAATCCAGTCCGATAAAGAAGACCCCAAAGCCCGCCAGGGCAAAGCCGATATGGGCCAGGCGGCCGCGTCCGGCCAGATGCAGCAGCATGCCGCCGCCGATGAGTGGCAGGGCCAGGGCGCTGATCTTGATCTTGAAGCCGATCAGGGCAATCAGCCAGCCGACCATGGTAGTGCCGATATTACAGCCGTAGATGACCGATACCGACTGGGCCAGGGTGAGCAGACCGGCGTTGACGAAGCCGATGGTGGCGATGGTCACGACGCCGGAAGATTGCACCATGGCGGTGATCAGAGTGCCGGAAACGAGTCCGCGCAGACGTGAGCGGGTGGCGGTGCGCAGAATCTGCTTGAGTGACGAGCCTGCTGCCTTGCGCAGCCCCTGGGTCATGAGGTGCATGCCCAGCAGGAATAATCCGATACCGCCGACAAGGTCTCCAAACAGGGTGAATTGCATGTATAGCCTCCTTACTGACTGAGGCTCGGTGTCTTCCAATCAGGCGCCCGAGGTACATTAAAGCGTAGGCGTGCTTTGGTGTTTGCTTCAAACCGATTGTTGAATCTTCAGTGATCGCCCGGTGAGGGTGTGCGGGCCAGCACCCAGATATCCACCCGGCGCACACCTGCTTTTTTCAGCAGTCGGCTGATTTCACTCACAGTGGTGCCGGTGGTCATGACATCGTCGATCAGGGCAACATGATCATAGGCCGGGCCACTCCAGCTGAAGGCGCCCCTGAGGTTGTGCCGCCGGGCCTCGCCCTTGAGTTCCATCTGGTGCGCGGTTTCCTTGGGTTTGGCCAGGCTGCGCAGATCAATCGGTATTCCGAGATCCCTGCCCAGGCGCCCGGCCAGCAAGGCAGCCTGATTGTAGCCGCGCCGGCGCAGCCTTGATGGCGCCAGGGGGATAGGTATCAACACCTGTGGCAGTTCACCGTCGCAGTGTTGCAGGTGGTCGGCGAGGCCGTCGGCCAGCCAGCCCAGCTGTCCGGTCTGGCCCTGGTACTTGATCAGGGGTATCAGCTGGTTGAGGGGGAAGCGATAGGCGAAGGCAGCGAAGGTACGGTCAAAGGGGGGTGGTCGCTTCTGACAGCGGCCGCAGATCAGGCCGTCGCTGCCTTCAAGGGGCAGGGCGCAACGCTGACAGGCGGGCGCAATGCGGGGCATGTCTGCAAGACAGCGATGGCAGAGGCCGGCGCGGGCCTGTGGATGCTGCAAGCACAGGTTGCATGATTGACTAAAAAACAACCTAAGGTTTACCAGTAGTTTATGCATTGGTTGACAGATCCTTCTGTCGGTTTATTATGGCTGCCTAGACTTCACGTGGCGCCCGGTTGCGCCTGACAGAATTTTTGATAGGGATTCGCCAAGATGCAAGCCAAGGCCGCTGTTCGTCACGACTGGACCCAGCAGGAAGTTCGCGCACTGTTCGAACTGCCGTTCAATGATCTTCTGTTTCAGGCCCAGACGGTGCATCGTCAGCACTTCAACCCCAACGAAGTGCAGGTCAGCACCCTGTTGTCGATCAAGACCGGCGCCTGTCCGGAAGACTGCAAGTATTGCCCGCAAAGCGGCCATTACAACACCGGACTCGAAAAAGAACGTCTGATGCAGGTCGACAAGGTGCTGGAGAAGGCCCGCGCCGCCAAGGCGGCCGGCTCCACCCGTTTCTGCATGGGGGCTGCCTGGAAGCACCCGGCTGAAAAGGACATGCCCTATGTGACCGAGATGGTGCGCGAGGTCAAGAAACTGGGCCTTGAAACCTGCATGACCCTGGGCATGCTGAATGAAGACAAGGCCGAGCGCCTGGCTGAGGCGGGGCTGGATTACTACAATCACAACCTCGATACCTCGCCCGAGTATTACGACAAGATTATTACTACCCGCACCTATCAGGATCGCCTGGATACGCTGCACCATGTGCGCGAATCCGGCATGAAGGTGTGCAGCGGCGGTATCCTGGGGCTGGGTGAGTCCGCCACCGACCGTATCGGCCTGCTGAGTCAGCTGGCGAATTTGCCGCATCACCCCGAGTCCGTGCCCATCAACATGCTGGTCAAGGTCAAGGGAACGCCGCTGGAAAACGCCAAGGATCTGGACCGCCTCGATTTTATTCGCACCATCGCGGTCGCCCGCATCATGATGCCCGAGTCCCATGTGCGCCTGTCCGCCGGGCGTGAGAGCATGAGCGACGAAATGCAGGCCATGACCTTCTTTGCTGGCGCCAACTCGATCTTTTACGGCGAATGCCTGCTGACCACACCGAACCCGGATACCAATAGCGATCTGCAGCTGTTCAAGCGCCTGGGCATCAATCCCGAGCAGCGGATTTCCGAGTCCGACGAGACGCAGCAGGAACAGCTGATGCAGCAGGTGCAGACCAATCAGGACAGTCCGCGCTTCTACCCCGCCTGATTTTCTTGTGCCTCTGACCCCAGTCGCGCGCTGAACATACAGGCGCGGCTGGGGGCCATAGCTGGAGTGACCCATGTCCTTTGATCAGTTGCAGGCCGAGCTGGATCAGCGTGAACGTGATGCCCTGTACCGCCGCCGCCGCGTGCTCGACAGCGCCCAGGGGCCCGAGGTGCAGGTCGATGGCAAGCGCTATCTGGCGTTCTGTTCCAACGACTACCTGGGCCTGGCCAACCATCCCGAGGTGGTGCGCGCGCTGCAGCAGGGCGCCGATCGCTACGGCGTTGGCGGTGGTGCCTCCCATCTGGTGAACGGCCACGGCCGTGCTCACCATGCACTGGAAGAAGCCCTGGCCGAATTCACCGGTCGCGAGCGGGTGCTGCTGTTCTCCACCGGCTACATGGCCAACCTTGGCGCCATCAATGGCCTGCTGGGCAAAGCCGATGCGATCTTTCAGGACCGTTTAAACCACGCCTCCCTGCTCGATGCAGGCCTGCTGAGCGGCGCCCGTTTTCAGCGTTATCTGCACAATGATGTTGCCAGTCTTGAGCAGCGCCTGGCTAAAACCACCGGTCGACGCAAGCTGGTGGTGACCGATGGCGTCTTCAGCATGGATGGCGATCTGGCGCCGCTGCCGGCGCTGGCATCTGCTGCCAGGGCAGAGAACGGCTGGCTGATGGTGGACGATGCCCATGGTTTTGGCTGCATCGGGCGTGGCGGCCGAGGCATTGCCGATCACTTTGACCTGGGCCAGGACGAGGTGCCGGTACTGGTCGGCACCCTGGGCAAGGCGTTCGGCACCTCCGGCGCCTTCGTGGCCGGCTCCAGCGCTTTGATCGAAACCCTGATCCAGTTTGCCCGTACCTATATCTACACCACCAGCATGCCGCCTGCGGTGGCCTGTGCTTCCCTTGCGAGCCTGCGCCTGCTGGAGGCCGAAGACTGGCGCCGTGAGCATCTGAACGCGCTTATTGCACGCTTTCGCACTGGTTGTGAGCAGCTGGGCCTTAACCTGATGGCATCCCCCACACCTATCCAGCCCATTCTGATCGGCGAGGCCGATGCGGCCATGGCCATCAGCGCAGGACTAGAGGCGCGGGGCATCTTTGTCGGCGCCATACGCCCGCCCACGGTACCGGTGGGCAGTGCTCGCCTGCGCGTCACTCTCAGCGCCAGTCACACCGAAGCCCAGGTCGATGAGCTGCTTGAGGCGCTCGGACAAGTGATAGGTGCACAGGTGATTGGAGCGCAGGTGACAAGTACGCAGGCGCACGGAGCCCTCCCGGGATGAGTCTGCATATCGAATTCAGCCCTCGAAGCGGGCGGCCCCTGCTGGTGTTGCTGCATGGCTGGGGTCTGCACAGCGGTGTCTGGCAGCCGGTGCTGCCAGCGCTGCAGCAGCATTTCGATACAGTACAGGTGGATCTGCCGGGCCTTGGGCGTTCGCCTGCACTGGCGGGACCCTGTAGTGTGCAGACGCTTGCCGCCGAGGTGTTGCAGGCGGTGCAACAACGGCGGCCTGAAAGCGCCATCTGGCTGGGCTGGTCTCTGGGTGGGCTGGTGGCGGCGGAGGCGGCGCGTCAGGCGCCGGAGCGGGTACGCGGCCTGGTGACCGTGGCTTCCAATCCCTGCTTTGTGGCACAGCACGACTGGCCCTGTGGCATGGCGCCAGACACTTTCGACGGTTTTGTCCGCGCCTTGGAGAGCGACCCAGCCCGTACCCTGGCAAGCTTTGCCCTGTTGCAAAGTCGTGGAGAGGGCGCGCGGGACACTTTGCGGGCGCTCAAGGCGCTGCTGGCAGAGTCGGAGCCGGCAGCCCCTGGCGATACTCTGCAGTTGCTGGCCGGCGACTATCGCCGCACCCTGGGCGCTCTGACACAGCCCGCGCTGCATATTCTGGGGGGGGATGACCAGCTGGTGCCGGCCAGTATCGAGGTGCCCTTGCAGCAACTACAACCGCGGGCCCAGGTGCGCCTTTATCCGGGTGCCGGACATCTGCCGTTCTATTCTCACCGGGCGCGCTTTGTCGAAGACCTGATAGCGTTTGTCGGAGCCCAGCTGTGAATGCGGCTGCGTTGCTCGACAAGCACCGTATCGCGGACTCGTTCAGCCGTGCGGCCCTGACCTACGACGCTGCGGCCGAACTGCAGCGCCAGATCGGTCATCAGCTGCTGGAGCTGTTGCCCCCAGGCGGCTCTGAGGCAGAACCCGGGAGAGTGCTGGATCTGGGCTCTGGCACCGGCTATTTTACGCCGTTGCTGCGCCAGCGCTTTGCCTCCAGCCAGCTCGTCAGTCTGGATCTGGCCCAGGGCATGCTGGCCTATGCGCGCCAGCATAGGCCGGACCCCCATGCCGTTTGGGTGTGCGGCGATGCCGAAGCCCTGCCGCTGGCCAGTGACAGCCTGGATCTGATCTTTTCCAGCCTGGCGATTCAGTGGTGTGAGCAGCCGGCGCGGCTCTTTGCCGAGATCGCACGGGTGCTGCGTCCCGGTGGGCGCTTTGTGGTGGCAACGCTCGGGCCTGATACCCTGCACGAGCTGCGCGATGCCTGGGCGCGGGTGGATGGTGACATGCACGTCAATCGCTTTATGCCCCGCGAACAGCTGCTCGAAGGCCTGCCAGCAGGGCTGCGTCTGCAGGATTGCTGCACCGAAAACCGCGTGCTGCGTTATACCCAGCTGCGCCAGCTGACCTCTGAACTCAAGGGTATAGGCGCGCACAACATGAACCAGGGCCAGGCCGCAGGCCTTACCGGCAAGGCGCGGGTGCAGGCATTCAAGACTGCCTACGAGCAGCACCGCGACGCCGATGGCCTGCTTCCTGCGACCTATCAGGTTTATTATCTGCAGCTGCAAAAAGACTGATCTCTTGCCGGGCCTTGCCCGGGCCTAACGGAATACACATACATGGCCAAGCATAATTTCTTTGTCGCCGGCACCGATACCGATGCCGGCAAAACCCTGGTAAGCACCGGCATATTGCAGGCCGCCAACCGGCTGGGCTTGCAGACCATCGGCCTCAAACCGGTCGCAGCGGGCTCGGAGGAAACGCCCGAGGGGCTGCGCAATGACGATGCGCTGAAGCTGCAGCAGGCCGCCTCGATCAAGCTGGGGTATGACTCGGTCAATCCCATCACCCTGGCGGCGGCCGTGGCACCCCATATTGCCGCCGCCCAGGTTGGGCGTAGTCTGTCGGCTGATCGTATCGCGGCGCTCTGTCGCGGCAGCATGATGCAGCGCGCTGATCTGCTGTTGATCGAGGGGGCTGGCGGCTGGCGGGTGCCGCTGAACGGGCGGGAAATGCTGTCGCGGGTGCCGCAGCTGCTGGAAACACCGGTCATTCTGGTCATCGGCATGAAGCTGGGCTGCATCAACCATGCGCTGCTGAGCGCCGAAGCCATAGTGCGTGATGGCCTGCGCATCGCGGGCTGGGTGGCGAATCGTATCGACCCGCATATGGCCTGTTATGAGGACAACCTGGCGACACTGCGCGGGCTGTTTCAGGCGCCGCTGCTGGGGGAGGTGCCTTATCTGGCGAACCCGACACCTGAGGCGGTGGCGGACTGCCTGGATCTGTCGGCGCTGCTGGCTGACGTCAGGGGCTGAACAAAGTTTGTACAGTACTGGCCCGGCAGCGAGGTGCGCACTATACTGGGGCGGTAGTCTGCGCCCCGGAAAATCCGCGCAGATAGCCAGGGAGATACCGATATGAACGTTACATCAGCGCCGCAGTCCGGTTTGCTCGGTTTGAATCGCGGCATCGACAATGTGCAGAAAGTCGCCGGCGATATGATCGGTTCCGGCAAGGCCGACAAGGCGGAGCTGGCCAGCGGCCGCACACCCGATGAGGTGGCTGAGACCTCGGCATCGTCCGGGCACCAAGCCCCGACCACCCAGGTGGTATCCGCAGTTAAAGAATCAAACGACCTTGAAGGTGTTCTCGGCGCCATTATCGATACCCACGCCTGACCGCTGCGGCGGGCGCTGCACCCCCTGCTTGTATGAGTCAGCCGCTGTCTCTTTCACTCTCCGTTTTTAATTGCTTGCACTCAGGTCGCTGACCCTGTGTCACAAGCGGCCTGTCCTGCGTTTTGTTTCGCTGGGGCTTTCGCCGTAAAGCAAACGATAGTCCCGGCTAAAACGTCCCATATGCGTAAAGCCCCACCCCATGGCCAGCTCGGTCACCGTTTTTGCCTGGCTGTGGTGCAGTAAATCGTGCCGCACATTTTGCAGGCGTATCTGGCGCAGATATTCCATGGGGCTTTGATTGCGAAATTCCCGAAAGCCGGCGTAAAGCGTTCTCAGGCTGACGCCGGCCAGCTCCGCCAGTTGCGCTGGAGCCATCGGCTCGCTGGCGTGCTCTGCCATATGCTCTTCCACTCGCTTGACGTGTCGTGGTGCCAGACGGCGATCATTCTGACGCAGTGCATCCGAATAATTGCTCGGCTGTACACAGAGCAGAGTACTGATGATCAGCTGTTCAAGCTGCTGGGCGATAAGGGGTTCTTGCAGGCCTTCGGGCGATTCTTTTTGCAGCCGCACCAGATACAGCAGCATGTTCATCCAGCTGGCGTCCTGCTGCCAGTCCAGTGTGTTCTCGAATGCCAGAGGCCGGGGCAACGGCCGGCCGATAATTCGACTGCAGGCCTGTTCCAGCGCCTCGCGTTCGATACGCAGCATTAACTGATCACAGCCCTGGCTGTAGCGCATGACCAGCGCTTGCGCGGGGTTGAGGATAGCACCCCGTCTGTGATCCAGATCGACGCGCTCGCCGTCACATTGAACTTCTCCCTCGCCCTGCAACGGCATCTGGATCAGGAAAAACTGTTCCAGGCATTCGGGTTCGATTTGCACATCAGCGCCGTACCTGAGGCGGTTCAGGGATACCCGTTGGATAGGGACATGATGCAGTCGCGAGTCGATAGCCTTTGTCTTGCCGAGTGCCTGCAGGCGGTGGGGCTTGAAGACAGCACCGACCCGGTCCCGGGTCTCATCCAGATCCTGAGAGCAGAAAATCAACTGGCGGGCGTTATTCAGCAGGGCAGATCTCAGCAATGGCGACAATGTAGTTCTCGTCATGGCGTGGTCTCGTTTTTATTGTTCTGGCCGTCGAGGCTTGTGCCCGCGGTCGTTTATTCTGTCGCCAGTATAAGCGAGCGGGCCTGGCGGGCGGCGATCCTTGCACAGTTTTCTGCACACAATGGATAGTCGGCGCACGCAGCGGCTCGTGTCCACGCCTCCCGGGTACTTAGGATGTAGCTGCGCAACTCAATATCTATCCAGGAGACCAGTATGAGTACATCGATCGAGATCAGGGCAAAGGACGGCAGCGGAGCTTTCCAGGGGTATCTGGCAGTACCCGAGTGCGGCAGTGGCCCCGGCATAGTGCTGCTGCAGGAGATCTTTGGTGTCAACGGCACCATGCGACAGATTGCGGACTACTACGCCGAGGAGGGCTATGTGGTGCTGGTGCCGGATCTGTTCTGGCGTCAGAAGGCCGGTGTCGAATTGGGCTACACGCAGCAGGACTGGCAGAAGGCGTTTGGATTCTATCAGGCGTTCGATCAGGACCTTGGCATTGATGATATCGATGCCACTGTCCAGGCGCTGCGTCAGCGCAGCGAGTGCAGCGGTGCGGTGGGCACCCTTGGCTTCTGTCTCGGTGCCCGTCTGGCCTATTTGAGCGCCTGTCGCTGCGATGTTGATGTGGCTGTCGGTTATTACGGCATGGGTATCGAAAATCACCTCGATGAGGCGACGAATATCAAAGGGCGTCTGGTGCTGCACTTCGCTGGCAATGATGAGTTCTGCCCGACGGCTGCTCGCCAGGATATCTGTGTTGCGCTGCAGGAACGGGACAATATTGAACTCTATACCTACCCTGATGTGGATCATGCCTTTGCCCGGCCGGCGTCGGAGCATTATCACAAGCCCTCGGCGCTGATGGCGCACCAGCGTTCGGTGACCGCATTTCGCCAGGCAATGGGGCCCAACTATGATCTCTCGATGCTGTGGGACAAACACTGTGAATACGAGTTTTCCAGCCGCAATGTGGAGGCGACCATGGCGACCATGGTGGCTGAACCCTACGTCAACCATATTCCGACTCTGACCGGCGGCGTCGGTGCGACCGAGCTGTTCCGTTTCTACAAGCACCATTTTGTGGATTCCAACCCGGACGACACGCAACTGTTACCGATCTCCCGCACCATAGGCGCGACCCAGATCGTCGATGAAGTGCTGTTCAGCTTTACCCATGACCGTGAAATCGACTGGCTGTTGCCGGGCATAGCCCCCACCGGCAAGCGGGTCGAGATTCCGCTGGTGGCTATCGTCAAGTTCCGCGGCGACAAGCTCTATCACGAGCATATCTACTGGGATCAGGCCTCGGTGCTGGTGCAAATCGGCGTGCTCGATCCCGCCGGCCTGCCGGTGGCCGGGCGTGAAACCGCTGCCAAGTTGCTGGATGAGACCCTTGAATCCAATGGCCTGATGGCCAAATGGGCCCAGAGTGCCCATCAGTCGGGGAAGAGCGCATGACTGATTTTAATGAACGAAGTGTCGTGATTACCGGCGGTGCGACGCTGATGGGGCAGGCCGTTACAGAAGCCTTTGTCGCCGCCGGCGCCAATGTCACGGTACTCGATATTGACGCCGAGTCCGGCGCTGCCCTGGCCGACCGCCTGGGCTCAAAGGCGCACTTTATTGCCACCGATATCTGCTGCGACGAGCAGCTGAGCCGGGCCATCAATGAGGCTGAAGCACGTTTCGATGGCATCGATTGCCTGGTCAATCTGGCCTGTAGCTACCTGGATGACGGGGCCGCATCACCGCGCTCGGACTGGCTCAGGGCACTGGACGTAAACCTGGTCAGCGCCGTGATGGCCGCCAAAGCCGTGCATCCTTTGATGTGCAGGCGCGGCGGTGGCGCCATCGTGAATTTCAGCAGCATTTCGGCACAGGTGGCTCAGACCGGACGTTGGCTCTACCCGGCCAGCAAGGCGGCTATCAAGCACCTGACCCGCAGTATGGCGTTGGACTTTGCCGACGACGGTATTCGTGTCAACTCTGTGTCCCCGGGCTGGACCTGGTCCCGGGTGATCAGCGAGGTCAGCGGTGGTGACCGTCCCCGGGCGGACCTCGTCGCGGCGGACTTCCATATGCTGGGCCGGCTCGGCGAGCCGAAGGAAGTGGCCGCCGTGGTGCTCTTTCTGTGTTCAGACCAGGCCAGCTTCGTCACCGGCGCTGACTATGCCGTCGATGGCGGTTACGGGGCACTGGGCCCGGAGCAGCGTGACCCGGCGATTCCCAAGCTTGCGGGCTGAGCGTACCAGCAGTCGCCATTTGGCGTTGCTTACAACAAAAAAAGTTTCTGGAGATCATTATGACGCGACGTATCGCTATCGTGGGGGCCGGTCAGTCCGGACTGCAGACCGGGATTGGCCTGTTGCAGCAGGGGTATCAGGTCACCCTGATATCCAATCGCACAGGGGAGCAGATCAGTGCAGGCCGGGTGATGTCGAGCCAGTGCATGTTCGACAATGCGCTTGAAACGGAGCGCGCGCTGGGGATTAACTTCTGGGAAAACGACTGTCCGCCGGTACAGGGTATTGGCATGACGGTACCTGATTCTGAACGGGCCGGTCAGGCGCTGATCAACTGGTCGGCGCGTCTCGACAAGCCAGCTCAATCGGTGGATCAGCGCCTGAAAATGCCGGTCTGGATGGATGAGTTTGTTCGTCTTGGAGGTGAGCTGGTGATTCGAGATGCCGGTATCGACGAACTGGAAGAGCTGGCGGCGTCCCATGATCTGGTGCTGATTGCCGCAGGCAAGGGCGAGATCGTGCGGCTGTTCGAGCGCGATGCCGAGCGCTCTGTGTTCGACAAGCCGCAGCGGGCACTGGCGTTAACTTACGTGCAGGGCATGGCGCCCGCCGAACCCTATTCACGCGTGGCGTTCAACCTGATACCCGGTGTCGGCGAGTACTTTGTGTTTCCGGCTCTGACGCTAAACGGACCCTGTGAAATCATGGTGTTCGAGGGTATCCCCGGCGGTCCGATGGACTGCTGGCAGGATGTATCGAGTCCCGCGCAGCACCTGGCCAGGAGTCTTGAAATCATCCGTACCTATGCACCGGGCGAGGCAGAACGCTGCACGGATGTGCAGCTCACCGACGACAATGGCATTCTGGCCGGTCGTTTTGCCCCCACGGTACGCAAGCCGGTCGCAACACTGCCATCGGGTCGAGCGGTGTTCGGCATCGCCGACACCCTGGTGGTGAACGATCCGATTACCGGGCAGGGGTCCAACAATGGTGCCAAATGCAGCCGGGTGTATCTGCAGGCAATATTATCCCGCGGCGATGCGCCCTTCGATACGGCCTGGATGCAGCAGACCTTCGAGACTTACTGGCGCTACGCCCAGGATGTCGTGAGCTGGACCAATAGTCTGTTGCTGCCACCGCCCGAGCATATTTTAAACCTGCTCGGCGCTGCACAGCGCTCGCCGGCCCTGGCGGCGAGCATTGCCAATGGCTTCAATAATCCGCCGGATTTCATGCCCTGGTGGCTGGAGCCTGAGTCCTGCGATCACTTTGTTAACGAACAGCTGAAAAGGGGCCTGAAATGACCACTCTGAAGACATCGGCCGCCGTTGCCTTGGCCGACGAAATGCCAGCAGGACCTATTCTCGACAGTCGGGAACTGCGCAACACCCTGGGCTTGTTTGCCACCGGGGTCACAGTGGTAACAGCACAGGGGGAAGATGGGAAACCCATCGGCATTACTGCCAACTCTTTTTCGTCGCTGTCGCTGGACCCGCCGCTCATTCTCTGGAGTCTGGCGCTGAAATCCCCAAACCTTGATGTCTTTGGGCAAGGGCGGCCCTTCGTGGTGAATATACTTGATCGGCAGCAGGATGCGCTGGCGATGACGTTTGCAAGGGCTGCGGATGACAAGTTCGCCAGTGTGTCCCATGGCGTTAGCCGGGCCGGGGTTCCACTGATCGACGAGAGCCTGGCGCAGCTGGAGTGTAGCGTCGAGTTCACGCGTATCGCGGGGGATCATCTTCTGATTGTGGGACGAGTCGAAGCGTTCAGCACCCGAGAAGGTGACCCGCTACTGTTTTACCGGGGCGCTTTCGGTCAGCTCTGTGCCTGAGTACCTCTCGCCCTGGTCTGGGTCTCAACGCCAGGCCCCGTGCGAGACCTATCCATAACAGCCTGTCCCTGTGCCGATCCTCGTGGGGCCGCGGACAGCTGACCCAATAAGAAAAATCGGATACATCATCATGAAGACATATTTGACGCGCGCAGGTCTTGGCCTCGCGACGGGCGCACTCGCCTTTTCAGTGTCTGTACAGGCCACTGAAGGCGGGGGTTCCAGTTATCCCATGGGGGCAGAGAACTATCTGGTGGGCGCCTTGCCCCCGCCGGGTGTGTACCCGCTGATCTATGCCAGCCATTATGCGGCCGACAGCCTGAATGACGCCCGCGGCGACAGTCTGCCCATTGATTTTCGCCTGCGGGCTAAGGTGGTGGCACCTCGACTGCTCTGGGTGACGGACCAAAGTGTGCTGGGTGGCCAGCTGGTGTATGCGGCGTTGCTGCCGCTGGTTGATCTGGATGTTTCGGTCAATGGCATGAGCGACAGCGCCCGCGGTGCGGGTGATCTGGATTTGACCGCATTGCTGGCCTACCACCACAGCGCCAATCTGCACAGCGCGGTGGGCATCGATGTCTTCGTGCCGACGGGCAGTTACCGGGCCGGTAACCTGGCCAATATCGGGCGCAATTACTGGTCTATGCAGGCTGTATATGCCGCCTCCCATATCAACCCAGCAGGCGTTAACTGGGACCTCAAGTTGATGTATGACTACAACTTTGAAAATGACGCCACGGGCTACCAGTCGGGCCAGGAGCTGCATCTCGATTATGCGCTGGGCTATGGGGTTGGCCCCGGCTGGGTGCTTGGCCTGGGGGGCTATGCCTACCGGCAGGTCAGCAGCGATAAGCTCAATGGGCTGGATATCGGCAATGAGGGGCAGGCGTTTGCCATAGGACCGTCAATCAAGTTCGATAACGGCAAAGGATTTTTTGTAACCGCCAAGTACCAAAAGGAAATGGCGGTTGAAAACAGGCCGCAGGGCGATGCTTTCTGGATTAAGGCTGTATTACCCTTTTGAACATATTTTAAGTGTTATTCAAAAAGGCCGACATATTGTCGGCCTTTTTAGTGCTGAATTATGATTTTCAAAATGATGTTGCGTTCTTGATACGTTGAATGCTTTCAGAGGGGGATTCATTGAACTGTTTTTTGTAGTCCACGGAAAAACGACCGAGGTGGGAGAATCCCCACTTCATGGCGATGGACGAGATATTCTCGTTGGCGCTGTCGGTCAGAATGTCCTGGCGTGCGCCTTCCAGTCGAATTCTTTTAAGGTGATATGTTGGCGGTTCACCAATATACTTCTTGAAGTCGTTATAGAGTTTGTTGCGTGAAACGCAGGCGGCCTGCTCGATATCTTCAATACTGATATCGTCATGGGCATGTTTTTTGATGAATTCGATCGTGCGTGAAAGGTAGGCCGGCATCGATGTGCAGGTGGCGTTTTCAATGGCTTGGGAGTAATTGTTGGGCTGCGAGATAATAATGCCCTTGATCAGCGCCTGCTCCATTTCGCGGATAAAATGTGAGCTGTTGTAGAGCCCGTTAGTGCTTCGAAGTTCGTTCTCGATGTGCCGGATGGTGCGCCACCAAGCGCTGTTGGCACCTATGGCGGCATCCATTTGGGTCTGGAATACCAGGGGTTCGGTCACCGGGCGTCGCAGCAGGTTTTCCAGCCCCGTTTCCATGGCCTGGCGGGATATCCGCACCAGTGTCTTGCGGCAGTTGCCACTGATATGCAGGCGGCAGGCGGTAGACGGGGAGATAATGACGCCCCGGGTGATGTCCGACTGGGCCTGCAGGCTGGGACCTTCCAGTGCCTGAAATCCGCTGACGGGCAAACTGATACTGTAGCTGCTCTGCAAGTCATCGATTTCAACGGTCACATCGGTGCCATATTCAATATGACCAATGGCTGTGGTAGTGGATGTTAAAACATTGCCCACATGTCGGAATCGAATGGATTTGGTGTTTTTTACTTTCAGGTAATGTGGGCCGCAAATGCTTTCCATCCAGGATCGGGCACCTTCAGCATCGAGTATTTCTGTGCTGATAGCATCCTTTATACGGCCTTCGACCAGATTCTGAATACCCAGCATAGCGCGTTACCTTAAGTCAGTTTTTTATGAGTTCTAATCGTTTTTATCATCACTTAGCGCTTCGGAAAAATACCACTTTCCTGTCCCCGGCGTCAATCCTGCGGGTTTTATCCCGGTTTTTAGAGCGGGGGTGAAAAAACGGATAGAGCTCACACAATATCGGGATAGCCCGCTATCCCTGCTCTCTGTTTTCATGGAGGCACTGAATGAGCGGGCTGAAACAGGCTCGAACTGGCCGCGATTGGAGGCAAGACCGTGAGCAACAATAATACGCAAAAGCTGAACGCCTGGCGCGAACAGATTGAGGGCGCGCTTGACTTCCGCCCGAATGAGCGCGTCTTCAAGATAGCGCGGGAAATGTTTACCGACCAGGAACTGTTTGACCTGGAGATGGAGCTGATCTTCGAGAACACCTGGATCTATGCCTGCCATGAAAGCCAGATTGCCAATGCAAACGACTTTTTCACCATGCAGGCCGGGCGCCAGCCCATGATCATTACCCGTGACGGCAAGGGCGAGCTGAATGCGCTGGTCAATGCCTGTCAGCATCGCGGCGCCACCCTGACCCGGGTGTGCAAGGGCAACCAGTCCACCTTTACCTGCCCCTTCCATGCCTGGTGTTACAAGTCCGATGGCCGTCTGGTGAAGGTCAAGGCGCCGGACGAGTATCCGCAGGATTTCGACAAGACCAGCCGCGGGTTGCGCAAGGCGCTGATCAGCAGCTACAAGGGCTTTGTCTTTATCAACCTCAACACCGAGTCTGATGTGTCGCTGGAGGATTTCCTCGGTGATGCCCGCATCGGTTTTGACATGATGGTGGCCCAGTCCGCGACGGCTGAGCTGGAAGTGCTGCCGGGGGCCTCGTCCTACACCTTCGATGGCAACTGGAAGCTGCAGAACGAGAACGGTCTGGACGGCTATCACGTCAGCACGGTGCACTACAACTACGTTGCCACGGTGCAGCATCGTCAGCAGGAAGAGTCCAAGAAGGAATCCGCGGACAACAGCAAGACGCTGGACTACAGCAAGCTGGGCGCCGGCGACAAGGACACCGATGACGGCTGGTTTGCGTTCGAGAACGGTCACACCATTTTGTTCAGCGACATGCCCAACCCGGAAGTTCGCCCCGGCTATGCCAGCGTTATGCCGCGCTTGGTGGCAGAGTTCGGTGAGGCCCGGGCACAGTGGATGATGCACCGCCTGCGCAACCTCAATATCTACCCCAGCCTGTTCTTTATGGATCAGATCAGCTCCCAGCTGCGCATAGTGCGGCCGGTGGCCTGGAACAAGACCGAGGTACACAGTCTGTGCCTGGGTGTCACAAATGAGTCCGACGCCGACCGCGAGAACCGCATCCGCCAGTTTGAGGACTTTTTCAATGTGTCCGGCATGGGAACCCCGGATGATCTGGTGGAATTCCGCGAAGCCCAGAAGGGGTTCCAGGGCCGCGCCGAGCGCTGGAGCGACATTTCCCGCGGTTGTGAAAACTGGGTCACGGGCCCCACGGCCAATACCGAGGCGCTGGGTATCCGGCCGGTGCTGACCGGCACCGAATTTACCCAGGAAGGCCTGTACGTGAATCAGCATTCCACCTGGCAGCGCTACCTGCTGCAGGGGTTGGCCGCCAAGACTCGCCAGGCAGAGGAGAGCAACTGATGAACCCGACCTTGCACAGCATTGAACAGTTTCTGTACCAGAAGGCCGAGCTCTGTGATCGTCAGCAGTGGGATGAATACCTGGCGCTGTTTGACGAGGACGCCGAGTTTCATATGCCGCAGTGGGAGTCGGAGCATGTCCACACCACAAATCCCAGACGGGAAATGTCACTGATTTACTACCCGAGCCGTGCCGGGCTTGAAGATAGGGTATTTCGCATTCGCACCGGCAAATCGGCGGCCTGTACCCCCATGCCGCGCACCTTGCACCTTGTCAGCAATGTACAGGCACAGCCGCAGGATGATGGCAGCTGGTTGGTGAAGGCCAACTGGGCGACCCATTTTTACCGCTTTGGCGAGGCCGAGGTGTTCTTTGGCCGGGTCGAATACCGCTTGCGCGCCGAGGGCGACAGCTTTCGTATCCGCAGGAAGCAGGTGGTGCTGCTGAACGACAAGATTCGCCACGTACTGGACTTCTATCACGTCTGATCGGCACGCAAGTGACGGACAGAAACAAGGGGGTGCGCCATGCACAAAGTAGCCTTGAGTTTTACCGACGGACGGACCCATTTTGTCGGTGTTAATGCCAACGAGCCGTTGCTGGATGCCGCTCTGCGCCAGGGCATCACGTTGCCGGTGGATTGCCGCGAGGGCGTCTGCGCTACCTGCAAGGGCACCTGCGAGTCCGGCGACTACAGCCTGGATTACGTGGATGAAGATGCGCTGTCCGAGGCCGATTTGGCGCGGGGCGCGGTGCTGGCCTGCCAGATGCGGGTCAGCTCCGACTGCGCGGTAAAGTTCGACTTTGAGTCGACCCTCTGCACCTCGGCCGGACCGCTGGAGGTTGAGGCTGTGGTGCAGAGCGTCGAGCAGCTGTCCGACTCCACCGCCATCGTGCATATCGATGCGGCTTCGCTGGATCAGCAGCTCGACTTTCTGCCGGGGCAGTACGCCCACGTCCAGGTGCCGGGTACCGACGAGTGGCGTTCCTATTCCTTCGCCTGCGCGCCCAATGCGACCAACGGCCTGCAGTTCCTGATTCGGCTGCTGCCCCGGGGAGCCATGAGTGATTACCTGCGCGAGCGGGCAGCGCCCGGGGATCGTATCCGGCTGAAGGCGCCCCTGGGTGCGTTTTACCTGCGCAAGGTGAGCCGTCCGCTGGTGCTGGTGGCCGGTGGCACCGGACTCTCGGCTTTCCTGGGCATGCTTGACGAGATGGCAGCAGAGCCCGGTGCCTGCACCCAGCCGGTGACCCTGTTCTATGGGGTGACCCAGGCGCAGGACCTGTGCGAGCTGGAACGTCTGCAGCGTTATGCCGAACAGTTGCCGGGGTTCAGCTATCACCGCATTGTGATGCGGGAGAGCGAAGACTGGCAGGGCCCCGTTGGCGTGGTGACGGACCTGTTCGAGGACAGTCATTTCAACGACGGCGAGGTGGATACCTACCTGTGCGGACCACCGCCCATGGTTGAAGCGGTCAAGCAGTGGCTGGATCAGCGGGCCATGGCGAACTGCCAGGTGTATTTCGAGAAATTTTCTGCCAGCTGAGCCGTGTTGCGCATGGCCAGGGCGCTCCGTTCTTGCGCATCAGGGGTGAGGACGGAGTATATTTTTAGCTAGATACTTTAACCTTAAAATATTAGTGTATGAATAATTTAACCGCAAAGGAGATTCCCGCAGGAGCACCGCAAGGCTGACAGCCAGGGCGCGGTGCGGGTTGGCGGGAGCAGGGGCCGATGAGAGACGAACTATCACTGAAAACCTGGTTTCGGATGCTGTCCAACACCGCACTGATCGAGCAGGAACTGCGGGCCCTGCTGCTGAAGGAGTTCAATGTCACCCTGCCGCAGTTCGACCTGCTGGCCGCGCTGCAGCACGCCGGCGGGACCGAGAAGATGTCGGCCCTGTCGCAATGGATGAAGGTCTCCAACGGCAATATCACCGGGGTGGTGGACCGGCTGGAGCGCGATGGCCTGGTGCAGCGCCAGGCGCAGGCGGACGACAGGCGCGTCAAGCTGATCAGCCTCACGCTGTTGGGACGGGATACGTTTGAGCGCATGGCAGCTGTCCACAAGGCCTGGATTACCGAGGTGCTCGGCGGGCTGGGTGATGAAGATATGGGTGAGTTGCACCGCCAGCTGGTGCTGATGAGCCGGATTCTGAAAGACAGAGCCGGCTATTAACCTGGCGATGAAACAGGTCGTCCCGCCCTGTTTCATCATCGCCCTTGAAAATCGGGCGGAATTTGTGAAATCCCTGGATTTTCAAGGGCTCGCATTGGCCGTTGGCCAATGGCGGCGCATCCTGCGCCACAGTATTAGACCGGTTCTACAGACATAAAATGCCACCGGTTTAATAACGTTTTCGAATTAACGCATACAGGACAAAGCCATGGTTTTTCAGAAGGAAGAAGTCATTCGCTTCCGGCATTGTGACCCCGCCGGAATCGTGTTTTACCCGCGCTACCTGGAAATCCTGAATGACACTGTGGAAGACTGGTTTCAGGCTATGGGTTTTGCGTTCAGCGATATGCAGGCGCGCTTCGGTGCCGGTGTACCGACGGTAAATCTCAACATCACTTTTTCAAAACCCTGCCGCCAGGCGGACCGGCTGTCGCTGCTGCTTTCGTGCCTGAGGGTCGGTGACAGCTCGTTCGAAGTCAGGATCAGCGGTTGGCGCGAGGGGGAGGCCATTCTGGAAGCGCAGCTGGTGCTGTGCTTTAGCGCCATTGGTGAGCGGGTGGGCAAGGTCTCGATTCCGCCGCAGATTCGCCAGCAGTTGCTGAAATATCAAGCTGCCCCGGCAGTGGCGCCGGCCCCTGCGGGCTGAGGCCTGGCAGCCTGCCAGGCTTAACACTGACCTACTGCGAACAGGCCGTTACCGGACGCTGCGGTGGCGGGAAACCATAACAATAACGGAAGCGAAGACATGGATAGGGTGACTGAACTGCCGGATACGATAGCCGTCAACCGGTTTTACCATGGGCTGTTTAACGGCTGTGGCCTGCTGGCGGCGCTGATGTTCGCGCTTATGGCGCTGCTGGTATGCACCGATATAGCGCTGCGCAACATAACCAGCTTCTCGCTGCCATGGACGGTGGAAGCCTCGGAATACCTGTTGATGACGGCGACCATGCTGGCCGCCCCCTGGTTGCTGTACTGCGGCGACCATATTCGCATCGACCTTGCGCTGCAGCTGATGCCCCCGCACTGGCGCGGGCTGTTCGAGCGCGGTCTCAGCCTGCTGGGCGCCAGCATATGCGCGGTACTGAGCTGGTACAGCCTGGAAGTCACCCTGGATACGGCGCGCCAGGGCGGGCTGGTGTTCAAGGTATTGGTGTTTCCCCAGTGGTGGCTGAACCTGCCCATGATCGCGGGCTTTGTGCTGCTGACGGTGGAGTTTGTGCGCCGTCTGCTTGATCCCGCTCCGGCCGTGAAGGAGGCCCACTGATGGATTGGTATCTGGCGTTGACGGTATTGCTGGGCACGCTCTTTGGCTTGATGCTGATTGGCATGCCGGTTGCCTTCGCTTTTCTTGGGGTGAATCTGCTCGGTGCCTGGCTGTTTATGGGTGCTGAGGCCGGCATAGGCCAGCTGGTGCGCAACTCTGTGGGGTCTGTGAGCAGTTTTTCCCTGACCCCGATTCCGCTGTTTGTGATGATGGGGGAGGTGCTGTTTCACAGTGGTCTGGCCTATCGCGCCATCTCGAGCATCGAGCGTCTGATCGCCAGGGTGCCGGGCCAGCTGTCCATCGTCTCGATTCTCGGCGGCACCCTGTTTGCGGCGCTGTCCGGTTCCAGCATCGCCAATACGGCGATGATGGGCAGCGCCCTGCTGCCGGAAATGCTCAAGCGTGGCTATCACCCGACGGTCGCCATGGGGCCCATTATGGCCGTGGGCGGCATCGCCATGCTGATTCCGCCTTCGGCGCTGGCGGTCATGCTGGGCAGCCTGGCGGGTGTGTCTATCTCCGGTCTGCTGATCGGCGGCATAGTGCCGGGCTTGCTGATGGCGGCGGGCTTTCTTGGATTCGTTATTGTGCGTTCCTGCCTGTACGGCAATAGCCGCGAGGACGATACCGCTGATGAGGTCCGCGAAACACGCTGGGAGCGCTGGTGGCCGTTTCTGCGGGATGTGGTGCCCTTGCTGGGGATCTTTGTCGCCGTGGTGGGCAGCATGCTGGCGGGCTGGGCATCGCCGACGGAATCGGCGGCCATCGGTGCCCTGGCGGCGGTACTGGCGACCCTGGCTTACGGCGTTCTGACGAAGGCCAAGCTGATTCGGGCGCTGGTCGAAACAGCGCGTATTTCGGTGATCATTCTGTTTGTGCTGGTGGCCTCCACGGCCTTCTCCCAGCAGCTGAGCTTTTCCGGTGCCACCGGTGGCCTCTTGTCGCTGGTCGGTGAGTACGAGCTGTCGGCGTTCTGGCTGGTGGTCGGCATGCTGGTGGTGATTCTGGTCATGGGCTGTGTCATCGATCAGGTCAGCATGATGATGATTACCCTGCCGTTCTTTATGCCCCTGGCTGCGGCCGCCGGTATAGATCCGATCTGGCTCGGCGTCATGATGCTGATTGCCATGGAGCTGGGTCTGCTGACGCCGCCCTTTGGCTTGCTGCTGATGGTGATGCAAAGCGTGGCACCGCCGTCCATTCGCCTGACCCAGATCTATGCGTCGGCGGTGCCATTCCTGCTGATCGAGTTGCTGGTGCTGAGCTGCATTCTGCTGATGCCCTGGCTGGCAACCGGGCTACCCAATCTGATGGGGTAGGACACGACACCCCTGATTCCCTGGTCGTGCAATAAATTAACTGGAGAAACCCCATGACGAATAATTTTAAGAAAGCATTATGCGGCGGTTTGCTGGTCTGTGTTCCCTGGCTGGCCCAGGCGCAGGAAGTTACCCTCAAGGCGGTCACGGCCTTTGGCCAGGACACCTACTTCAACGAGCGTTTCAAACAGTTTGTAAGCAGCGTGAACGAGCAGGGCAAGGGCCTGGTACAGATTCAGGTCATGGGCGGTCCTGAATCCATGCCGCCGTTTGAGGTTGGCAATGCGGTGCGCGCCGGTATTGTGGATATCGCCAATAGCACCGGCGTTTTCCACGCCAACATGGTGCCTGAATCCCTCGCCATGACCCTCACCCGCAAGCCCATGTCGGAGCTGCGTGCCAATGGCGGCTATGCGCTGATGGATCAGATCCACCGTGACAAGGCCAACATGGTATGGCTGGCGCGTCTGTCCGATGGCCTGCAATACCATATCTATACCAACAAAAAGGTTGAGTCGGCTGATCTGTCCGGCTTCAAGCTGCGGGGGGTACCGGTATACCGCTCCTTCTTCCAGGCCCTGGGCGCCACGCCTTTGCAGGTGGCACCCGGTGAAGTCTTTACGGCGCTGGAGCGGGGCGTGGTGGACGGCTATGGCTGGCCCTCTGTCGGTATTTTCGATCTGGGCTGGCAGGAAAAGACCCGTTACCGCGTTGAACCCGGCTTCTACAACGTGGAAGTCAGTCTGTTCATGAATCAGGCGAGCTGGGAAAAGCTCGATCAGCCGCAGCGTGAATTCATGCGCCAGCAGGTAGCCTGGATTGAATCCCTCAACGAGGGGGCCGGTGAAGATGCAAAGGCCGACAAGCAGCACCAGGCCGATGCCGGCATCGAAGCCATCCAGTTGGCGCCTGCGCAGGCGGATCAGTTTGAGGCGCTGTCTCAGAGTGCCGGCTGGCAGGCGGTGGAAGAGCTCAGCCCGCAGTATGCGCAGCAGCTCAAGGCCAGTTTTGGCAGCTGATATTCACCCGGCGGGCAACCGCCGGGCCTGGGTCCCTGAACGGATACGACAATATGGCAATGGAGGCTGAGCTATGCCTGAAACCCGCCTGATGCAGCGTTTTCCGTCCTCCGCCTATCTGGAGCGACGGGCCCGGCAGCGCCTGCCCGGATTTGTGTTTGATTATCTGCAGGGCGGCAGCGGACGCCAGAGCGCCCTGCTGCGCAATACCGCCGCCTTCGAGCAGATGGAACTGGCGCCACGTTATTTTAATGCCGGTGACGGGCCTGATCTGAGTACGTCCCTGTTCGGGCAAGGCTACCGCCTGCCCTTCGGAGTGGCGCCCATAGGTCTGGATGGCCTGGTCTGGCCGGGGGCGGTGGCAGCCCTTGCCCGGGCGGCAAAGGCCGCGGGCTGCCCCATTGCGGCCAGCACTTTTGCCACGTCGAGCCTTGAAGAGGTGGCGCGGCTTGCCGGTGACATGGCCTGGTTCCAGCTCTACCCCTTTAGTGACGAGGCGGTGGAACAGAGCCTGATGCAGCGTGCCACCGAGGCGGGCTACAAGGTGCTGCTGGTCACCGTTGATGTGCCGGTGGGCGGGCGCCGCGAGCTGGACATGCACAACGGTCTTTCGCTGCCGCCCAAACTTGGCCCCCGTACCTTGCTGGATATCATGCGTCGGCCACACTGGGCGCTCAGCAGTGCCCGCCGGGGCGTACCGGCCTTCAGCAATCTGGAGCCCTATCGGCGCCATTCCAATGACTACCTGCCGGCGAAGATCGCCGGGCGGGTGCCCTGGGCGCGGCTCAAGGCCTACCGCCAGCGCTGGCCCGGCACCCTGGTGGTGAAGGGGGTGCTCAGTGCCGAGGATGCGCTGCGCTGCCGCGATCTGGGGGTGGATGGCATCGTCGTGTCGAACCATGGCGGGCGACAGCTGGATGCCTGCCCGTCGAGCCTGGCGGTACTGCCGGCGGTACGCCAGGCGGTGGGGCCGGATTTCCCGCTGATTCTGGACAGCGGCCTGCGCTCGGGTCTCGATGTGGCAAGGGGCATTGCGGCGGGGGCTGATTTTGCCCTGCTGGGGCGCACCTTCATGTATGGCGTTGCGGCCCTGGGCCCGGCGGGGGCTGATCATGTGATGCGCATGCTGGAGGATGAACTGAACAACGCAATGCAGATGCTCTGCTGCCCGGATATCGCCGGGCTCAGGCACTGGCAGGGCTGAAAGCGGCTTTTACTAATGTTGATCGTGAGCCGACAGGCTCGCGTGATCGGTGCGGGAGAACAGGCCAGATGGCGGAAAGATCGTTCAAGAGTGAAGTGAAGAAATTGCACGCAGGCGAAGGCGAGCTGTTCCACGGCGAGGGCATCCTTGCGGTGACCAAGGCGCTGCTGCAGTCGGGCGTGTCCTATGTCGGGGGCTATCAGGGCTCGCCCATCTCTCATCTGATGGATGTGCTGGCCGATGCGCGGGAAGAAATTCTCGATGATATGGGCATTCACTTCGAGACCAGTGCCAGTGAAGCCACCGCAGCCGCCATGCTGTCGGCATCGGTGCACTATCCGCTGCGCGGCGCCGTGACCTGGAAGTCAACGGTAGGCACCAATGTGGCCTCCGATGCGCTGGCCAACCTGGCATCAGGCGGCGTGACCGGTGGTGCCGTGATCATTATCGGCGAGGACTATGGCGAAGGCTCTTCCATCATGCAGGAGCGTACCCATGCCTTTGCGATGAAGTCTCATATCTGGCTGCTCGACCCCAGGCCCAACCTGCCGAGCATCGTTGATATGGTTGAGAAAAGCTTCGAGTTGTCCGAGGCCAGTAACACCCCCGTCATGCTGCAGATGCGCATTCGCGCCTGCCATGTGCATGGCCAGTTTGTGGCCAAGGACAACCGCAAGGCCGAATTTACCTTGCAGGATGCGCTGCAGAATCCCAAGCGGGACCTGAGCCGGGTGGTGTTGCCACCGTCTACCTTTGTGCACGAAAGGGAAAAGATCGAAGCGCGCCTGCCGGCGGCCATCGAGTTTATCAAGGCGCAGGAGCTGAACGAGTTCTTTCCCGGCAGCCGCGAGGATATCGGCATTATTTTGCAGGGCGGTAGCTACAACACCGTGATTCGTGCCCTGGAGCACCTGGGGCTGGCGGATGCCTATGGTCAGTCGCAGATCCCGCTCTATGTGATGAACGTGGCTTTTCCGCTGATTGATGACGAGCTGCTGCGCTTTGCGCAAGGCAAGTCTGCGGTGCTGCTGGTGGAGGAGGGTAACCCTGAATTTATCGAGCATGAACTTCATACCCTCTTCGCCCGGGCCGGCTGCAAGACGCTGCTGCAGGGCAAGGCGGTGCTGCCACGGGTGGGTGAATACACCACCGATGTGGTGAAGGCCGGTCTCCGCAACTTCCTGCAGGCCCAGACCACGGACTTGCTGCAGCACGAAACTGCGCTGTCCTTCGTGCCGGCCCGGTCTCTGTCAGTGGAGACTTTGACCGACGTGGTACCGGCCCGCCCGGCGGGCTTTTGTACCGGTTGTCCGGAGCGGCCGATTTTCTCCGCCATCAAGCTTCTGCAGAAGGAGCGCGGCGACTTTCATATCAGCTGTGATATCGGTTGCCACCTGTTCTCGATCCTGCCGCCCTTTAACCTGGGCGCCACCACCATGGGTTATGGCCTAGGGAGTGCCTCGGCCTCGGCCTTCAATGTCAGCTCCGACAAGCCCGCGATTTCGATCATGGGGGATGGCGGCTTCTGGCATAACGGCCTGACCAGCGGGGTCGGCAATGCGGTCTTCAACAAGAGCGATGGCGTCAATCTGATTATCGACAATGCCTACACCGCCGCCACCGGGGGCCAGGATATTCTGTCATCCCGGGCCGCGAATGCGAACCTGGCGACTAATAATCCGATTTCCCGCGCGGTTGAGGGCGTGGGGGTGAAGTGGGTGCGGACCCTGACCCGCACCTACGATGTGACGGCCATGCTCAAGACGCTGCGCGAGGCGGTCAGCACAAAGGGCCAGGGGCCCAAGGTGATAGTGGCGCAGTCCGAGTGCATGCTGAACCTGCAGCGGCGGGAAAAGCGCAACAAGCGCGCGGATTTAAAAGCCGGCAAGCGGGTGACCGAGGCGCGCTTTGCCATTGATGAGCAGACCTGCACCGGTGATCGGGCCTGTATCCGTCTGTCGGGCTGCCCGTCCCTGACGGTGAAGGAAAACCCCGATCCCTGGCGCTCGGACCCGGTGACACGCATCGACAGCAGCTGTGTCGGCTGCGGCCTGTGCGGGGAAAACGTGCACGCTGACATTCTCTGCCCGTCCTTTGTGCGGGTGGAAGTGGTGCGCAATGCCGGCCGTTGGGAGACCTTCAGACGTCGCCTGTCCCAAAGCGTGATTCGCAGGCTGCAGAAAAGGGCGCAAAGGCGCCATGAAATCTACCAGCTGGATGGAGCGGCCTGATGAAAACACTCGATAAACAGCGTTTCAATATTGCCATTACCGCCATGGGCGGGCAGGGCGGTGGTGTGCTGGCCGACTGGATAGTAGGCATGGCGGAGGCGGCGAACTGGCACGCCCAGACCACCTCGGTGCCGGGCGTGGCCCAGCGTACCGGGGCGACCATCTACTATCTGGAGCTGTTCCGGCCGCAGCCGGGCGATGCCGATACCAGGCGGCCCGTGCTGTCGCTGTCACCGGCCAGCGGTGATGTGGACCTGGTGGTCGCGGCTGAGCTGATGGAGGCCGGTCGTGCCCTGCAGCGGGGCTTTGTAACGCCGGATCGCACCACCCTGATCGCTTCGTCGCACCGGGCCTATGCCGTGGCGGAAAAGGAATCCATGGGCAATGCCATCGCCGACTCTGACTCGGTGCATGTCACGGCGGCGGAAATGGCGCAGCGCTATATCTGTTTTGATATGGCAGCCCTGGCCGAGCAATGCCGCAGCGTTGTGAGCGCGGTGCTGTTTGGTGCCATCCATGGCAGCGGCGTGTTGCCTTTTGGGCGGGAGGAATTTGAGCAGGCCATACGCCGGGGCGGTGTAGGGGTGGATGCCAGCCTTGCCGCCTTTGCCGCCGGTGCCACGCAGGCCGAGGCCAACCGCAAGCCGGAAAATCCTGTGGTTCCCGGTGCTGTTGCACCGGGCTGGCACTACGGGGGGCAGGACGGCGGTATTCGCCAGCTGCTGGCCGACGTGGAGCGGGACTTTGCGCTCGTGCTGCAACCGCTGATTCAGGAAGGGGTGCGCAGAATGCTGGATCACAGCGACCTGCGTTACGCCAGGCGCTATGTCCAGCGGATGCAGCGGCTGGTGGCCCTGGAAGCCGGGGCGGATGCCGGGGGCAAAGAGGCTGGGCGCTGCAGTACCGTGGCAGCCCGCACCCTGGGGCTCTGGATGGCCTATGAGGATACGATCCGGGTGGCGGATATCAAAACGCGCTCGCAGCGTTTTGAGCGCCTGTACGACGAGGTGGGTATCGATGCGGACCAGGTCTCCCACTTCACCGAGTTCATGCACCCGCGGCTCGAAGAAATCGCCGAAACACTGCCCGCGGGTGTCGGGCGCTGGGTGTTGCGCACCGGCTGGGCGGGGCGGCTGCTGGAAGTCCTGTTCGCCGGCCCGAAAAAGCTCTCGACCCAGAGCCTCTGCGGTTTTGTGTCGCTGTACCTGGTGGCACAGTTACGCCCACTCAGGCGCTTTTCGTTGCGTGATGCTATCGAGCAGACACAGATTGATGCCTGGCTGGAGCAGCTCGAGGCCACGCTGGTGGCAGACTATGACCTGGGCTGCGAAGTGGCGGCACTGCCGGAGCTGATCAAGGGCTACAGCAAAACCCGGGAGCGGGGGCTGCGCAGTTTCAGGGCGATTTCGGCAGCGGCCCGGGCGCTCGGTGGTCGTTCCGATGCCCGTGAGATCCTGCGCAGCCTCAAGGCCGCCGCGCTGCAAAGTGAAGAGGGCTCCGAGCTTGACGCCGCCCTGCAGCGTTATCAGCTAGGGCACCTGTTCGAGCCACTGCCAGGCAAGCAGCAGGACAGCGCTGGCTGCGCTTCGCAGTATGTTGATGCGGCGGCCCGGTAGGTAGCGCCGGAATCCGAGTTTCCATTGGGGTTAAAAACGGATAGGGATCGTGAAGTATCGGGATAGTTCGATGCCGGCGCTCTCTGGTCTGATAGCTGTATCTGGCCCGCAGGCGTAAGCCGGGTGCCAGACAGCACAGACTGCCCCGTTGCTTGTTCGTGGGCAGAGGCTGCCTATAACAACAATGGAGCTCACCATGATCGACTTCAAACCCCTGCTGCTGGCGACGTCGCTGGCGCTATCCGCCGTCACGGCCCAGGCCCAGGACTTCCGTCTCGGACTGATAACGCCACCACCCCATATCTGGACCCAGGCGGCTAACGATTTCGCCACAGCGCTGAATGAAAAGTCCGGCGGGGAGCATCGGGTCTCGGTTTTCCCGGCGCAGCAACTGGGCAATGAAGCCCAGATGGTACAACAACTGCAAACCGGCGCCCTGGACATGGCCTTTCTGACGATCGCCGAAATATCCAACCGGGTACCGGACTTTGGTGCCCTCTACGCGCCTTACCTGGTGGACGATATCGATCAGGCTGCGGCCTTGCTGCGCTCCGATGCCGCTGTCGGTCTGCTGGATCAGCTGCCCGCAGGCGCAGGTCTGGTGGGTATCGGCTACGGCATGGCGGGCATGCGTCAGGTGCTCAGTCGCGAAACCGTGGCGAGCCCTGCGGATCTCAAGGGCAAAAAACTGCGCATAACGCCGTTTGAGCCGATCCGCGACTTCTATGCGGCCCTGGGCTCCGCGCCGACACCCCTGCCGTTGCCGGCGGTCTACGATGCCCTGGCCAACGGTCAGGTCGATGCCATCGACATGGATTTCGACTCCATCCTGATTCTCAAATTCTATGAACGCGCCGATAACCTGATGATTTCCAACCATATGATGTTTCCGATGGTGGGGGTGGTCTCCGGGCGTCTGTGGCGCTCGCTGGGCGAGGACGACAGGAACCTGATTCGCAGCAGCATGAAGGTGCAGCTGGACTCTGTCATCGCCCGTTTCCAGGCACAGGAAAAGGATCAGGAAGCGCAGCTGCGCGGGCTTGATATCACCATCACCGAGTCGGATCGCAGCACTTTCAGCGAGGCGATCGGAGTCTGGGAGCAAACCTGGTCGGCCAAGGCGCCGGCGCTGGAGTCCCTGCGCAAGGCCGCGGCTGATATCAAGGGCAGCTGATTGACGCTGCACACCCAAACTGCCCCCGGGGTCGGGGGCACGCAGGAGAATGCCATGTTGCACAAGGTCTCGAATACTGTTGCCCGGATGGAAACCAGGGTGGCCGCGGTACTGGCAGGGGCTGTCACCCTGCTGGTACTGCTGAATATCGCCAGTCGCTCCCTGGGGCATGCCATTTACTGGGTGGATGAGCTGGCGATTTACTGCATGGTCTGGATGGCCTTTTTGACGACCGCCGTGTTGCTGAAACAGCGTGAGGGGGTGAGTGTGACCCTGCTGACCGACAGCTGCACGCCGGCCGTGCGCAGAGCGCTGTCGCTGTTCAGCGATCTGGTGATCCTGGTTTTTGCCCTGGTGCTGCTGTGGCTGTGTCTGCGCTGGTATGACCCTGTCACGCTGGCCCAGTCGGGGTTTGATCTGCAGGCGTTTCAAGCCCAGACCTTCAATTTTATCTATGCCGAAAACACCAGCACCCTGGGACTGAAAAAGTTCTGGATCTGGCTGGCGTTGCCCTTTTTTGCGGTGTCACTGAGCCTGCATGCCCTGAGTAATCTGGTTGAATGTCTGGGCGCGCGACCGGCCCTGGCGGGAGAAGCCGCATGACCTTGGTGATTTTTTCGGTATTGCTGTTCAGCGCCGTCCCCATTGCGCTGGTGCTGGCCCTCAGCGCACTCTGGTACATCGCAGTGTCGGGCAATGCGGTGCTGTTTGATTCCTACGCCCAGCAACTCTTTGGCGCCGTCGAAAGCTATGGTCTGCTGGCCATTCCGCTGTTCATGCTGGCGGGCGAGCTGATGAACGAGGGGGGGCTAACCTCGCGCCTGGTCAACCTGGCCCGCATCCTGGTGGGCGGTTTTCGCGGCGGCCTGGCCTATATCAACCTGGTGGCCAACATGATGATGGCGGCGATCATGGGGTCAGCGGCGTCCCAGATTGCCATCATGTCCCGCGCCATGGTGCCGGCGATGGAAAAGGAAGGCTACGACAAGTCCTATGCCGCGGCCATTACCGCGGCCGGCGGTCTGCTGTCGCCGATTATCCCGCCCTCGATGCTGTTTGTGCTCTTTGGTGTGCTGGCCCAGGTACCCATTGCGGAGATGTTTATTGCCGGCATAGTGCCGGGGCTGATCATGGCGTTGCTGTTCTTTGTCGCCATCAGCCTGATGGGGCTGGTGCACAGCTACCCCAGGGGCGAGTGGCCCACGCGCCAGCAGGCCCGGCAGTACCTGCTGGCGGGTATTCCGGCCGGGCTGATACCGCTGATCATTATCGGTGGCATCCTTGCGGGGCTGGCAACGCCCACCGAGTCGGCGGCACTGGCATCCCTGGGGGCGTTGCTGATCGGCAAGTATGTTTACAGGGATCTGCAGTATTCCCGCCTGTTCGACATTCTAAAACGCACAGCTTTCAACTCCGGCATGGTGATCATGCTGATCGCCGTGGCCGGTGTCTTCGGTTGGGTCATCGTATTTGAGGAAATTCCCCAGAACGCGGCCGTCTGGATTGCGGCCCAGACGGCGGACCCCTTTATCTTTCTGCTGATGGTGGTGGGCATTCTGCTGCTGGTGGGCATGGTGATTGACGGCATCGCCGCGCTGATTCTGGTGGTGCCCATACTGCTGCCCATCGCCCAGCAGCAGTACGGCATCAGCCCGTACCAGTTTGGCGTGGTGGTGTGCCTGACCCTGGTGCTGGGGTTGCTGACACCTCCGGTGGGTGCCGGGCTCTTTATTGCCTCCAGCATGACCGGCGAGCCGCCCATGCGGATTTTCCGCGCCCTCTGGCCGTTCCTGATCGCGACCTTGCTGACCCTGGTGCTGCTGAGCTGGAAAGGCGAGTTGGTGACCCTGCTGCTGTGACGGCGAGTCTGATCACACAGTGCTGTCAAGGTTAAGGCTGTTTGGCTGTCGATGAACGGCGACAGCCTTTGCCGCGTTAAGGGCAGGGGATTGCGCTCTAGAAGTGTTTCAAATCGGCCTGTTTCAGCGCTTTGGCAAGCATCGTGATCGGTGAATCCAGACGCTCGTCCTTGCGCAGTACCACCTGCCAGTCCAGATAGAGTCCTGCTTTGGTCACTTTTACCGTACTGAGACCGCCGTGGCGCAGGTAGGGTTTCAGGGCCCAGGTCGGCATGATGGTGATGCCTGCGCCCGCGCGCACAAACTCCACCACAGCTTCGGTGACGCCGGCGCGGATTACCCTGCGGGGCAGTAGCTGATAGTGGCTGAACAGCTGCTCGTACTCCCGACCCGGCCCCGGGTTGGTGTGGTAGGTGATATAGGTGTTGTCGGCGATTTCTTCGGGCGATAGCCAGTCCTTGTCTGCGCCGCTATGGCCCTCTGGTAATACCGCCACCATCTCGTCCCGGAACAGCTTCAGTGTGCGGAAACCCGTCTGTACCACCGTTCCCGACACGATCGACAGGTCGATACTGCCGTTACGCAGTGCCGTATAGGGGTCCATCGACACATCCGGAATGATTTCGACGCTGATGCTCGGGTGTGCGCCCATAAAGCCGGTCAGGAAGGGCGGCAGCCAGTGATAGCTGCCATAGGCTTCATTGCCGATTCGCACCACATGTTCGATTCCCACCGACAGCTTGTTGATATCGTTTTCTGCCCGTTCCAGCTCTCCCAGCACCACCCGCGCCGACTGCAACAGGCGTTTGCCGGCGCTGGTGGGGATCAGCTTCTTGTGGCGCCTGTAGAAAAGTTCGGTATTGAGCAGGCGTTCGGCTTCGCGGATGCGGTGACTCAGCGCCGACTGTGTCAGCCCGATCAGCCCGGCGGCCTCGGAAACGCTGCCGGAGGTGGCGATCGCCAGGATCATCTGCAGATGGCGGGTGCTGACTCTGGTGCTCATAAAGTATGTAAAAAACTAATAGAAAGTGGGAATTTTATGAAATTTACATGCAAATCTGCGCTACGTAAACTCACTGCAACTCAATAACAACAATTCAATAACAGCAAGGGTACCGAACGATGAGCGATGGATGCAGGGCACAGGCGGCGGACAGGCAGCAGGTTAATCTGGACGACGAGAAGGTCCATTGGGATCAGAACATGAGCTATGGCCAGTATCTGGCGCTGGAGCCGCTGCTGGCCTGCCAGAATCCGGTTTCCGACCAGCATGACGAGATGCTGTTCATTGTTATCCATCAGGCCTCGGAACTGTGGATGAAGCTCTGCCTGCACGAGGCCTATGGCGCTGCGAAGCATATCCGCGAGGATAATCTGCGGCCTGCCTTCAAGATGCTGAGTCGCGTTGCCCGCATCCAGGAACAGCTGATCAATGCCTGGGAAGTACTGGTGACCATGACACCGGCGGACTACGCGAGTTTTCGCGATGATCTGGGCCAGAGTTCCGGTTTCCAGTCCTACCAGTACCGTGAACTGGAGTTCCTGCTGGGCAACAAGAATGCCCGCATGATCGAGGCGCACCGCGCCCATGCGCAGCATTACGCACATCTGCAGGCGGTACTCAAGGCGCCGAGCCTGTACGACATCACGCTGGCACTGCTGCAAAAGCGCGGCTTCGATATTCCCGCCAGCCATCTGCAGCGCGACTGGTCCGAGCCCTACAGTGCCTGCCCGCAGGTCGAGGCGGCCTGGTCCGAGATCTACCGCAATACCTCTAAATACTGGGATCTGTACGAGCTGGCCGAGAAGCTGGTGGACATGGAGTACAACTTTCAGAAATGGCGCTTCAGTCACATGAAAACGGTGGAGCGCATTATCGGCTATCGCCACGGAACCGGCGGCACCGCCGGCGTGAAATATCTGGTCAAGGCGCTGGACCTGCAGTTCTTCCCGGAACTTTGGTCCGTGCGGACCTCGGTCTGAGGCCCGCCAGTGAGCAAGCTCTGGGATATATCACAAAGATTGCGTGCGGGCCTGCCGGTCTGGCCCGGCGATACCGCATTTGAATCCGATCCGCACTGGGTGCTGGAAAATGGCTGTCCGGTCAATGTGGGGCGCTTTCGCCTCTCGACCCATGCCGGCACCCATGCCGATGCGCCGCTGCACTACGATGCGCAGGGTCTGCCGATTGCCGAGGTGAGCCTCGAGTATTACATAGGCCCCTGCGTGCTGATCGATGCGACGGTGTCGGGCGCACTGGTGCGCCCGGAGGATATTGCCGATCAGTTGCCCGCGCGGGTAGAGCGGGTGCTGCTGCGTACCTTCAGACAGTTCCCCCACAATCACTGGCCGGCGGACTTCACCGCCGTCGCGCCCGAGACCATCGATCTGATTGCCGCACGCGGCGCCCGCCTGATCGGTATCGACAGCCCGTCGCTGGACCCGCAGAACTCAAAGACGCTGGATGCGCACCGGGCGGTGCGGCGTCACCGCATGGCGATCCTCGAAGGCCTGGTGCTCGACGGGGTCCCCGCCGGTCCCTACGAGTTGATCGCGCCGCCTTTGAAACTGGACACACTTGATGCCTCGCCCGTGCGAGCCCTGCTAAGGAGCATTTAAGCATGACAACACTGACGCGTGATCACTTCACCACTTTGGATCAGCAGGATCCGCTGGCCGGTTTTCGGCAAGAATTCGAGCTGCCGGCCGAGCATATCTACCTCAATGGCAATTCGCTCGGCGTGCTGCCCAAAACGGCCAAGGCGCGGGCACGGGATGTGGTGGAGCAGGAGTGGGGGCAGGGCCTGATCCGCAGCTGGAACACCGCTGACTGGGTGGGCCTGCCGCGCAGGGTTGGTGACAAAATTGCCGGCCTGATTGGCGCAGATGCTGGCGAAGTGGTGGTGGCGGACTCCACCTCGGTTAACCTGTTCAAGCTGGCGGCGGCGGCGGTAAAGCTGCGCCCCGGGCGCAGCAAGATTTTGTCTGAGCCGGGCAACTTCCCCACTGATCTGTATATCCTGCAGGGCCTTGAAGCCTTTATGGACGGTCGTGTGCAGCTGAATACGGTGCACCGCGACGAGATTCTGTCGGCCATCGACGAAGATACCGCGCTGCTGGTGCTGACCCAGGTGCACTACAAGAGCGGCAGCATGTTCGACATGGCGGCGATCACGGCCCGTGCCCATGAAGTGGGAGCGCTGGTGCTGTGGGATCTGAGCCACAGCGCCGGTGCCGTGCCTGTGGCGCTGAACAGCGTCGGTGCCGACTTTGCCATCGGCTGCGGTTACAAGTACCTCAATGGCGGCCCCGGTGCACCGGGCTTCCTGTTCGTCGCCAAACGCCATCAGGCGCAGCTGCAGCAACCCCTGAGCGGCTGGTTTGGCCATGCCAGCCCTTTCCAGATGCGTGACGACTACGAACCCGCCCCGGGAATCGAGCGCATGCTGTGCGGTACCACTCCTGTGATCGGTGCCAGTCTGCTTGAGATCGGGGTCGATATCATGGCCTCGGCCGATATGACGCTGGTACGCGAAAAATCACTGCAGATGGGGCAGCTTTTTATCGAGCTGGCGGAGCAGCGCCTGGGTGGTTACGGCTTTGGTATTGCCTCGTCGAAGGATCCTGCGTTACGGGGCAGCCAGGTATCACTGACGCACGCGCAGGGCTTCGCCATCATGCAGGCACTGATTGCGCGCAACATCATTGGTGACTTCCGCGCCCCTGATATCCTGCGTTTTGGCTTTACGCCGCTCTATGTCCGCTTTGTGGATCTCTGGGACTGTGTCGATGCACTGGTCGACATTATGGCGACCCGCGACTGGGATCGGCCTGCGTTCAAGAGTCTGACCGCCGTGACCTGAGGCATGCGGGAGCTCGCCTGCACGCGAGCGGCCAGCCCCCATTTGATTCGCCCGCAGAACGGGCGCCTGCGTTTTATGCGCCGCCCGTGCGGCGTAAGGGCGCTCCTGCACATAACTATAAGATCAGGAACCATCAAGCATGAGTAACAACGGTACTTTTGAGGGGGCAGCTGCAGCGGCGGCCTCGCTGAACCAGGCTGCGCCTGAGCGTGGGCGGACCCAGTGGTCGACCCGGCTGGCCTTTATCCTGGCAGCCACAGGCTCGGCCGTGGGGCTGGGCAATATCTGGAAGTTTCCCTATATCACCGGTGAAAATGGCGGCGGTGCCTTCGTGCTGCTCTATCTCGGCTGCATCGCCCTGATCGGTATTCCGCTGCTGATGGCCGAGGTGCTGATTGGCCGGCGCGGCAAACAGAGCCCGCCGGATGCAATGCGGGCCCTGGCGCTGGAAGCCGGTGTGAGCCCGCGCTGGCAGTTGGTCGGCTGGGTCGGAGTCATGACCGGCTTTGTGCTGCTGAGCTTCTATCTGGTGGTGGCGGGCTGGGCCGTGGCCTACATCTTCAATGCCGGTAGCGGCGTTTTTACCGGTGCCTCCAGTGACGACATAGGCGCACTGTTCAACAGTCTGGTGAGCGACCCCGTAGCCTCGACGCTCTGGGGGACCCTGGTGCTGGCGGTGACTGCGGCCATTGTCATCAAGGGCGTCAAGCAGGGACTGGAGCGGGCCGTCACCATCATGATGCCGGGGCTGCTGCTGATCTTGTTGCTGCTGGTGGGTTATTCGATGACGACCGGATCTTTCGGACAGGGCTTCGCCTTCATGTTCAATCCGGATTTCAGCAAGCTGACCGGCACCAGCGTACTGGTGGCGCTCGGCCATGCGTTCTTTTCCCTGAGCCTGGCCGGCGGCGGCATGATGACCTACGGCTCCTATCTGCCCAAGCAGGTCTCGCTGGGCAGGACCATCCTGACAATAGGCCTGCTCGATACCCTGGTGGCATTGATAGCAGGTCTTGCGATCTTTCCGATCGTATTTGCCAACGGTCTTGAACCGGGGGCGGGCCCTGGGCTGATTTTTGTCACCCTGCCGCTCGCCTTCGGGCAGTTACCCCTCGGCCAGCTGGTGGGCGTGCTCTTCTTTGTGATGCTGTCATTTGCGGCCCTGACATCGGCAATCTCGCTGCTGGAGCCGGCAGTTTCCTGGTTGACCGAAAAGCGCGGTCTGTCCCGGCTCAGGGCCGGGCTGATGACCGCCGCTGGCATCTGGCTGCTGAGCCTGGGGTCGGTGTTCTCCTTCAATCTCTGGCAGGAGCACAGACTGTACGGCAAGACGTTCTTTGATGTGCTGGACTACCTGACCAGCGGCTGGATTATGCCGCTGAGTGGTTTGGCGATGGCGATCTTTACCGGCTGGGTAATGACCCGTGCCGCGACTGGCGAAGAGGTGGGCACAGGGCTTGGTTATAGCCTCTGGCGCTGGCTGATTCGTTATGTGGTGCCGGTCGGGATCGTCGCCATCTTCCTCAACGCCATTGGGGTTTTGTAAGGGGCTATGAGGTTATCGAGGGAACTCAGCCCGGGGGAGTGCCTGTGAAATATCGCAGGCTTCGCCCAGGGGAGGCGATTTTTTGAGCTTGCTTTAATTTCCGGGTTAGCCTGCCGGCTTGATCCTGCAGAAAAGTCTGTATCAGTCGGGTCATCAGTGCCGGTTTTTCGGGCATGTGAGAGTGCCTGTGGCCTATTGGGTTAATTCCGGCTTAATCCTGCAAAAAGCCTTGAATCAGCCGCGTCACCAGTGCGGGTTTTTCGGGCACTGGCAGGCGTCAGTGACTTGTCTGGTTATTCCTGCAGGAAGTTTCGTATCAAGCGTGTCATCAGGGCCGGCTTCTCTGCATGGGGCCAATGACCGGTACCTTCCACAACCTTGTAGCCCGCGGCCGGGAAGAGGCCGAGAATGGCATCGCGGTGGCTGGGCTGGATGTAGTCCGAGTTGCCGCCCTTGATGAAGAGGGTGGGGCCAGCAAAGGGCGCGCCTGTCGGTGGGGCGCTGATGTTCGGGTAGCCGCGGTGCAGGGCCTGCAGGTTGAAGCGCCAGTCGAACTGGCCGGCCTCGGTGCGGTACAGGTTGCGCAGCAGAAAGGCCCGTACCATGGCATCCTCGATGCGGGGGGCGAGCTGTTTTTCGGCGTCGCTTCTGGATTTTACCGTCGACAGGTCGATCGCCTGGAGCCCGCTGAAAACATCGCTGTGGTGGTCGGGGTACTGCACCGGGGCTATGTCCACCACTATGAGTTTGTTGACGCGCGCAGGTGCGCTGAGTGCCAGCTGCATGGCGGCCTTGCCGCCCATGGAGTGACCCAGTACCCGGGCGCTGTCGATACCGAGGTTGTCCATCAGTTCGATCAGGTCCTGCGCCATGGCGGCGTAGGTCATCTCATTGTCGTGGGGGGAGCGGCCATGGTTGCGCAGGTCGATACTGATGACCTGGTAGTCGCTTGCCAGTGCCTTTGCCTGGCTACCCCAGTTGTCGAGGCTGCCGAACAGGCCGTGCAGGATGAGCAGGGGCTCGCCCTGGCCTTGAATCTGGTGATGCAATTGCATGGATGGCTCCGTGCCTCTGGCTCGGCACCAGAGCGGGTTGTACGGGGAATGGCTCCCGCTAGCAGCCTGTCGGACTTAACACTGATCTACTGCGGAAAAGCCGAATTTGGTCAATTTATGTGCTCTTTTTTGTTAAATAGAACCACTATTCGCCTCAAAAGAGCCCAAAAACTGCCTCAAATCGGCCTTTCCCTCGCTACGATCGGTCAAGCCCGATAGGCTGCCAGGCGGGAGCGCGGTAACGCGACTCGATCAGGCGCGGGGCCGGATCAGAGGATTTCCAGCAGCTCTACGTCGAAGATCAGGGTGGCGTAGGGCGGGATGCCACCGGGGGAACCCTGAGCACCGTAGGCCAGGTTATAAGGCACGTACAGGCGCCATTTGGCACCCTTGGACATCAGCTGCAGAGCCTGGGTCCAGCCTGCGATAACGCCGCCGACCGGGAATTCAGCCGGCTGGCCACGGTCGTAGGAGCTGTCGAAGACTTTGCCGTCGATGAAGGTGCCGTGGTAATGAACCTGCACCTTGGAGTCGGCTGTCGGGCTAACGCTGCCATCGCCGGCGTTAACAACTTCATACTGCAAGCCGGATTCGAGGGTGGTAACACCGTCGCGCTGGCCGTTCTCGCTCAGGAAAGCTTCGCCGACAGCGGAAAATTCCTTGGCTTCGGCTTCTTTCTGCTCGCTCAGACGACGATTGATCTCATTGAAAGCCGCCTGAATGTCGGCAACTTCAACGCGCAGTTCCAGGTTGTTGTAGGCATCCTTGATGCCGGTGGCAACCGCATCCAGATCCAGGCCTTCAAAGCCGCCCTGTGCCAGCTGATCGCCCATCTGGCGACCAATGCCGTAGCTCGCGTGTTGTTCCAGTGTTTCCAGTTTCAGTTCAGACATGCATAACCCTGTCGGTTCTGTGATTTTAAAAGCGGGCAGGCTACCACAAGCGGCGCTTTATTTCTTGTCGATAAATGGCTGCTCGTTGACAAACAGCAACGGGTCGACCCGTGCGTTGTTAAGGCTAAGACTCCAGTGCAGGTGGGCTCCGGTGACGCGGCCAGTCTTGCCAACCAGCCCCAGCTGTTCGCCGGCGGCCATGCTTTGGCCCGGCGCTACATCGATACGGCTGAGGTGGCAGTAGAGACTGCTGAGGCCAAAACCGTGATCGACAATAATGGTATTGCCGTTGAAAAAGTAGTTGCCGGTGGCGCGCACGACGCCTGGCGCCGGTGCCCGTATAGGTGCGCCTTCGGGGGCGGCGATATCGAGACCACTGTGGGGGTTGCGCGGCTGCTGGTTAAAGTAGCGCTTGAGGCCAAAGGGGCTGCTGAAGCGCCCGTCTGCCGGCAAGGCGAAATGCAGCACCGGAGCTGCGGGTTCAGACCAGTAACTGAAGGCTGCATCCATCTCGGCTCTTTCTCGCGTCCAGCGTTTCAGGTCCTCCGGATCCGGGTCTACATGGCGTTTGTTTTTAACGGTCAGGTACTGCGCCTTGTAGGTCTTGTCTTTGATATCGAAAGCCAGGGCCTTGCCGTTGATATCCAGTTGCTGCGAGGCGCTGGCATCGGCGTCCAGGGGGATGCCGACGACGGCGAGCCACTGGTCGGGGCCGGCTGCGGGGTTCGGTACCACCAGTACCCGGGCATCCTGATAGCTGACCCTGGGCGCGGCGGCGGCCTGGAAGGGCACCAGGGCCACGCCGCCGGGTACGCGGGACTCCTGCGGAAGTCGGCTGTCGGCGCTGGCGGCGTGGGCCGTCAGCAGGCTGCCGAGCAGCAACACCGGCAGCAAAAGCTGTTTGGATATCCGGTTGGAAAGCGGTGCGGGCATTAGCGGTTCTCGTCGGGCATCAGGGTGGCGGTAACCCGGCTGTGCACGCGGCCTTTGGCCAGGCGGGTTTCGATCAGGTCGTCAACCGCAAGCAGGCTGGCATCGTCGATGACCTGGCCGCGGTTGTCCTGCACTATGGCGTAGCCACGCTCCAGCGTGGCCAGCGGGCTCACGGCGTTCAATTGGCCGGCCATGGCGGCGCTGCGCAGACGCTTGTCGTGCAGCAGGTAGTGCATCTGGCGCTCCAACTGCATGCGCAGGGCGGCCAGGTGCTGGCGCAGCTGGGCAATCTGGCGCTGCGGGCGACTCTGTACCAGCCGAGCCTGCTGGCGTTCGAGCCGGGTGCGCTTGTCGCTGAGCAGGCGCAGGGCGGCCTTGCGCAGGCGCAGTTCCAGCTCATCCAGACGCTGGGCGCGTTCGCGCAGGCGCTCCCCGGGGTGACGCAGTCGGCGCTGCAGTGCGATCAGGCGTTCCTGATACTGCTGCAGCTGTTGTCCGAGCCGTGCCTGCAGGCGCCTGCGTGCCTGGTCGAGGCGCAGCTGCAGTTCGCGCTGATCGGGGGTCAACAGCTCGGCGGCGGCGGAGGGAGTGGGGGCGCGCAGGTCGGCGACAAAGTCGCTGATCGATATATCGGTTTCATGGCCCACGGCGCTGACGACGGGGATGCGACAGGCGTGAATGGCACGGGCCACGCTCTCTTCATTAAAGGGCCACAGGTCCTCCAGTGAGCCGCCGCCGCGGCCAATAATAATCACGTCACACTGATCGTGTTGCTGGGCCAATTTCAGCGCTCGCACCAGGGCGGGGGCCGCTTCCGCACCTTGTACGGCGCTGGGATAGAGCGTGACGGGCAGGCCGGGGAAACGGCGCTTCAGCACGCTGAGAATATCGTGGATGGCGGCGCCCGTGGGCGAGGTGATCACGCCCAGGTGGCGCGGGTGCGCTGGCAAAGGCTGCTTGCCGGCCTGGTCAAACAGGCCCTCGGCGTCGAGGCGCAGTTTCAGGGCTTCGAATGCCTGCTGCAGTTGGCCAACACCGCTTTCTTCCATGTAATCGCAGATCAGCTGGAATTCGCCACGGCCCTCATAAAGGGATACCTTGGCCCGCACCATGACCTGATCACCATCCCTGGGGCGGTATTTCAGGAACTGGCTGCGGTTGCGAAACAGCGCGCAGCGCACCTGGGCGCGTTCATCCTTGAGGGTGAAATACCAGTGGCCGGAACTGGGGCGCACAAAATTCGATATTTCCCCCTGTACCTGAATCATCATGAACGAGCTTTCCAGCAAGGATCGGGCCTGCCGGTTAAGGTCGGAAACGGAGAGGGCGTGGGTCTGGGCTTTTAGGATCATGGCTGCATCTTAAGGAGGCGCCGAACAAGTCGCAATAGGGCGTATTCGCACCGGGATAAGCGGTTGTCGGTTGCGTCTGTGTTAGCCTGTGTGCGACGGCGGCCAGAGAGAGCCGCCTGGCCCGGATACAGGCTGGTCAGAGGTTAATCGTTTTTGTACTTTTGTCGGTGATATCTGTATAATTGCGCGTTTCATTTTTTATGCTCCTTTCACGCTACTATGGGCTGCTGATAATGTTACGAATCGTTGAAGAAGCGCTCACTTTTGATGACGTTCTGTTGATGCCCGGATACTCCGAGGTATTGCCCAAGGATGTATCCCTCAAGACGCGCCTGACCCGGGGGATCGAGCTGAATATCCCGCTGGCGTCGGCGGCGATGGATACCGTTACCGAAGCGCGTCTGGCGATTACCATGGCGCAGGAAGGCGGCATCGGCATCATTCACAAGAACCTGACCGTTGAGCAGCAGGCTGACGAAGTGCGCCGGGTGAAGAAATTCGAGGCCGGCATCGTCAATAATCCGGTCACCTGCCACTCTGATATGACCGTGGGCGAGCTGCGTGCGCTGTCCGAACGCCTGACCTACTCCGGTTTCCCTGTGGTGGATGATGGCGAGCTGGTCGGTATCGTCACCAGCCGTGATGTGCGTTTCGAGCAGTACCTGGACGCCAAGGTCTCCACTATCATGACGCCCAAAGAGCGCCTGGTGACCGTGAAGGAAGGGGCTGACCCGGACAAGGTTCGCAACCTGCTGCGCAAGCACCGCATCGAACGCATTCTGGTGGTTGACGATGCCTTCAAGCTCAGCGGCATGATGACCGTCAAGGACATGTACAAGGCCAAGGCCTATCCCAATGCCGCCAAGGACTCCCAGGGTCGCCTGATCGTGGGCGCGGCTGTGGGGACCGGTGCCGATACGCCAGACCGCGTTGCGGCGCTGGTTGAGGCCGGTGTTGATGTCATTATCGTCGATACGGCCCATGGGCATTCCCGTGGCGTGATTGATCGCGTGGCCTGGGTCAAGAAGACCTTCCCGCAGGTGCAGGTCATTGGTGGCAACATCGCGACCGCCGCTGCGGCCATTGCCCTGGCGGACGCCGGTGCCGATGGCGTCAAGGTGGGTATTGGTCCGGGCTCCATCTGCACGACCCGTATCGTCTCTGGTATTGGTGTGCCGCAGATTACCGCCGTGGCCAATGTTGCCGCAGTAATGAGCGAGCGCGGCATCCCGGTTATTGCCGATGGCGGCGTGCGCTTCTCTGGCGATCTGGCCAAGGCTGTGGCGGCTGGAGCATCCTGCATCATGGTCGGCTCCATGCTGGCCGGTACCGATGAAGCGCCGGGCGAAGTGGAGCTGTTTCAGGGGCGGGCGTTCAAGTCCTACCGTGGCATGGGTTCCCTGGGTGCCATGGCGCAGACCTCCGGTTCTTCGGACCGTTATTTCCAGGATGCCTCTGAAGGTGTCGAGAAGCTGGTACCTGAAGGCATCGAAGGTCGCGTGCCCTGCAAGGGCCCGGTGGCGGGTGTTGTGCATCAGCTGATGGGCGGTCTGCGGTCCTCCATGGGCTATACCGGCAGCGCCAATATTGATGTCATGCGTACGGTGCCGCAGTTTGTGCGCATCACCAGTGCCGGCATGAACGAAAGCCATGTACATGATGTAAGCATCACTAAGGAAGCGCCGAACTACCGCGTCGGCTAAACCTTGTAACATCTCCGACAAATGGGGTGGCAACTGACCGCTCCATTTTTTTTTTTGCCAGGAGGCTGTCCGATAATGCTGGCCGTAGCGAGAGCCGACTGATTTGAGCTGATTTTGGTGATGTTTTGAGGCGAATAGTGGTTCTATTTAACGAAAAACAGCACAGAAAACAGCCAAACTCAGGTGGTTCGCAGCAGGTTGAGTATTGTTGGCCAGTCTCCTAGTGCATTAGTTGCCCGGCAACCGGTGGAGACACTGTCGAATGACACAAGATATTCATGCACAACGCATCCTGATCCTGGATTTTGGTTCCCAGTACACCCAGCTGATCGCGCGCAGGGTTCGCGAAATCGGTGTGTACAGCGAAATTCATCCCTGGGATATGGACGAAACGGCCATCCGCGAGTTCGCCCCTGTGGGTATTATCCTCGCCGGCGGTCCTGAATCGGTCACCGAGTATGATTCGCCCCGTGCGCCCCAGGCCGTGTTTGACCTGGGTATTCCGGTGCTGGGCATCTGCTACGGCATGCAGACCATGGCCGAACAGCTGGGCGGCAAGGTTGAGACTTCCGACAAGCGCGAGTTCGGCTATGCCAAGGTACGCCTTGCCGGCAGCCCGAGCCGTCTGCTCGAAGGTATTGAGGATCATCTGGCCAACAACGGCTCGCTGATTCTGGATGTGTGGATGAGCCACGGCGACAAGGTCACCGAGCTGCCGGAAGGTTTTGCGATCATCGCATCCACCGATTCTGCGCCAGTGGCAGCCATGTGCGATCCCAAGCGCAAGCTCTATGGCGTGCAGTTCCATCCTGAGGTGACACACACCAAGCAGGGTGGTCGCATCCTCGAGCGTTTCGTGCGTGAAATCTGCAACACCGACGGCCTCTGGACGGCGGCGAACATTGTCAGCGACCTGACCGCCAAGGTGCGTGCCCAGGTTGGCAATCAGAAGGTTCTGCTGGGATTGTCTGGGGGTGTGGATTCGTCTGTTGTGGCGGCGCTGCTGCACAAGGCGATTGGCGATCAGCTGACCTGTGTGTTTGTCGATAACGGCCTGCTGCGCAAGAACGAAGGCGATCATGTCATGGACATGTTTGCCCAGAACATGGGTGTGCGCGTGGTCCGTGCCAATGCCCAGGAAAAGTTCCTGTCCCGTCTGCTGGGTGAAAATGACCCGGAGAAGAAGCGCAAGCTGATCGGCAACACCTTTATCGAAGTCTTCGATGAAGAAGCCACCACGCTGAAGGACGTTAACTTCCTGGCGCAGGGGACTATCTATCCGGACGTAATCGAGTCTGCGGCCTCCAAGACAGGCAAGGCGCACGTGATCAAGTCGCACCACAACGTGGGCGGCCTGCCGGATGACATGCAGTTTGAACTGGTTGAGCCGCTGCGCGAACTCTTCAAGGATGAAGTGCGCAAGATAGGTCTGGAGCTGGGCCTGCCCTACGATATGGTCTACCGTCACCCCTTCCCGGGTCCGGGTCTGGGCGTACGTATTCTGGGTGAAGTCAAAAAGGAATACGCCGATATCCTGCGTGAGGCGGATGCCATCTTTATTGAAGAGCTGCACAACGCCGGCTGGTATCACAAGACCAGCCAGGCTTTTGCTGTCTTCCTGCCGGTGAAGTCCGTGGGTGTGGTGGGTGACGGTCGCCGTTACGAATACGTCATCGCGCTGCGCGCTGTCGAAACCATCGATTTCATGACTGCCCGCTGGGCGCACCTGCCCTACGAGCTGCTGGAAACCGTATCAAGCCGCGTGATCAACGAGATCCCGCAGGTATCCCGCGTGACCTATGATGTGTCCAGCAAGCCGCCGGCCACTATCGAGTGGGAATGATCGTTAACTAAGTGATCCAAAAGCCCGCTGCTGCGGGCTTTTTTATACATGGATGTATTTATCCTGCGTGTGCATGGATGCACAAAAGCAGGGTTTATACATGGATGTATTTATCCTGCGTGTGCACGGATGCACAAAAGCAGGGTTTATGTACAGTATGCCGCGAGCGCAGGGATGCGCAGGGGCGGCGGCAGGAGAGGGCATGGTTGACGAGCAGCGAACGATCGACGAGCGCTGGATGGATGAGGCGCTGCTGATGGCCATGCAGGCCGATGCCGCCGGTGAGGTGCCGGTCGGTGCCGTGGTGGTACTGGATGGCGAGATTATCGGCCGTGGCTGGAACAGGCCCATCAGCGGCCATGATCCCACCGCCCATGCCGAGATCATGGCGCTGCGCGAGGCGGCGGCGGCGATCGGCAATTACCGTCTGGTGGGGGCGGACCTGTATGTCACCATCGAGCCGTGCACCATGTGTGCCGGTGCCATAGTGCACGGGCGCATCCGTCGGCTGGTGTTTGGCGCCACTGAGCCCAAGTCCGGTGCTGTGGTCAGCAACGGCCAGTTGTTGCAGCAGGCCTGGCTGAATCACGGCGTTGTGGTAGAGGGCGGTATAAGGGCGCAGCAGTGCAGCGAGCGCATCAGTGATTTCTTTCACCGTCGCCGGGAACAGAAGCGGGCTCAGAAGCAGGCGTCGCGGGCTCTTCCGGAGGCTGCGCCGGGCGATGGGCAGGGCTGAGCGCGCAGAGTGATAGGGCGGACGGTCTTCCTGCGGCTTTTGATCAGCGTTTCGCCGGGGCTGGGCTCCGGTGAAGCGCTTAAAGTGTTGGTGGCAGGGTTTCCAGTACGGCCTCGCCGGGGCTGGGTTCCGATACTGTGTTGTCGCGGTTTTGGCGAATACGGTCTAGTTGTTTTTCCCAGCGCAGCAGGTCGATGTATTTCTGGATATTGTTGACGTAGAGCACGGGCTCATAGCCGCGGGCGTACCCCAGGCGCACGGTGCTATAGTATTTTTCCTTGGTTAGCAGGGGCAGGTGTTTGGCGACATCCTCCCAGCTATCGGGGTTCTTGCCAGCGCGCTGTGTAAGGATGCGGGCATCTTCAAGGTGGCCGAAGCCGACGTTGTAGCCGGCCAGGGCCATCCAGGTGTGATCGGGCTCGGGGATGCGCTCGGGAATCTGGTTCTTTACGCTGATCAGGTAGTGGGCGCCGCCGATGATGCTCTGGATGGGGTCGGTGCGATCCTCCACGCCCACTTCCGAGGCCGCGGCATTGGTCAGCATCATGATGCCCTTTACGCCGGTGGGGGAGACCGCCGCCGGATTCCAGTGTGACTCCTGGTAGGCCACCGAGGCGAGCAGGGTCCAGTCGATATCGGTTTCCTGTTCGGCGATGTAAAAGTACTGCTCGTATTCCGGCAGGCGCTCGCGCAGGTCTTTCTTGAAAGTGACGGTATCGAAGTAATTGAGGGCGTTGCTGCGCTCGAAGTATTTTTCCCGCAGCTGGCGAATCAGTTCGCGGGTTTCTGCCTTGGCAAAGAACTGGTTCAGCGCTTCCAGCATGGAGCCGTCCTGCAGTTTGGGCAGCATCCAGGCGACGGGTTGGGGCTGTTCCAGTGCAAAGGCTTTTTCGAGGCCAGGGAAGAAGGAGTACTGGCCGTCGAAGCGGATGCTGTCGGCAATGGTGTAATCGATCTCCTGGTTGTGCACCTGTTCCAGCAGGTCGTTGACACTGAGCGCGTCTGTTTCTTCCCAGCTCAGCTCCGGAAAGTCCTGTTGGTACTGGCGCAGCAGTTCGCTGTGGCTGGAGTTGGCGACCACGCGGATCTGCTTGCCGATCAGGTCCTTGATGGAGGTGGGGGCGGGCTTGCCCTGGGTGACGCGGTAGATCAGGTTGGCGGCGCTTTCCATGTAGGGCGGTGCGAAGCTGAAGTCCTGCTGACGCTCGGGGGTGATGGTCAGGCCGGCGGCGGCGAGGTGGGCGCTGCGCTCGCGTACCTGACGCAGCAGGTCGGAGAAGTTGTCCGGGATCTGCAGTTCCAGTCGCACGCCTATCTCGCTGGCGAAGGCCTGGGCGAGCTCATATTCGAAGCCGGAGGGCTCGCCCTTGTCGAGAAAATAGTCGCTGGGGGTGTTGCGGGTCGCCAGGCGCAGCACGCCGCGTTCCTGGATAACTTCCAGTCGCGTCAGGCTGTTGTAGCTCACAAGTGCCGGAAAACTCAGCAAAACAAGCAGGCTGAGCAGGATAAGGGCATCTTTGCGGCGATGAAGGTTCAGCAACATAGTTCGGGCTTTTCTGGTATCCGTAGGGCTGTTTCGGTAAAATTCAGGGCCTGTTTTTTCTGTAATCCCTGTCCGTCCAGGCATACTTTCAAGAGGCTCGAAAACGACATGCTCGTACTGCGTGGAGCGCCCGCTCTTTCTGCATTCCGTCACGAAAAGCTGCTGTCAGCCCTGCAATCCAAAGTTGCAGCGGTTACGGCGCTCTACGGCGAGTTCATCCATTTTGCCGACCTCAAGCAGGAGCTGGCGGATAGCCAGCGTAATGTACTGGATCGTATCCTGCGTTACGGCCCCAAAGCCGAAGCCGGTGAGCCCCAGGGTGAACTGGTGCTGGTGGTTCCCCGTCCCGGCACCATTTCACCCTGGTCCTCCAAGGCGACCGACATTGCCCGCAACTGTGGTCTGTCTGACGTCAAGCGCCTCGAGCGTGGTGTGGCGTACTATATTCAGTCATCCCAGGCGCTGGATCAAGCCGATCGTGCGCTGATTCGTGCAGAGCTGCAGGATCGTATGGTTGAAGCCGTGCTGGGTTCGCTGGACGAAGCCGCGCAGCTGTTTGTGGAGGACGTGCCACAGCCGCTGAGTCGCGTTGATGTGCTGGGCGGTGGGCGTGATGCCCTGGCTCAGGCCAATACGGCTCTGGGTCTGGCACTGGCCGACGACGAGATCGACTACCTGGTCGACAGCTTCAAGGGGCTGGATCGCAATCCGACCGACGTCGAGCTGATGATGTTTGCCCAGGCCAACTCCGAACATTGCCGTCACAAGATCTTCAATGCCTCCTGGGATATCGACGGTGAAGAGCAGGATCGTTCCCTGTTTGCGATGATCCGCAACACCCACGAACTGGGCGGTGAAGGCGTGCTATCGGCGTACAAGGATAACGCCGCTGTTATCGTTGGCAGCCGGGCCGGACGCTTCTACCCGGATGCTGAAAGCCGCGAATATGGCGCCAATCAGGAAGATATCCACATCCTGATCAAGGTTGAGACGCACAACCATCCGACCGCCATTGCGCCCCACCCGGGTGCAGCAACGGGCTCCGGTGGCGAGATTCGCGACGAAGGTGCGACGGGGCGTGGCGGCAAGCCGAAGGCGGGTCTGACCGGTTTCAGCGTTTCCGACCTGAATATCCCAGGTTTTGTGCAGCCCTGGGAATCCCAGTACGGCAAGCCGGACCGCATTGTCTCGGCGCTGGATATCATGCTCGAAGGCCCCATAGGTGGTGCGGCTTTCAACAACGAATTTGGCCGCCCGGCCCTGACGGGCTACTTCCGTACCTTTGAGCAGCGCGTCAACGGTGCTGCCGGCGAGGAAGTGCGTGGTTACCACAAGCCCATCATGCTGGCGGGTGGTCTGGGCAATATCCGTGGGGATCATGTCGAAAAAGGCGAGATCCAGACCGGCGCCAAGCTGGTGTGCCTCGGCGGGCCTGCCATGCAGATCGGTCTGGGCGGCGGGGCGGCATCGTCCATGTCCTCCGGCACTTCTTCCGAAGATCTGGATTTTGCATCGGTGCAGCGTGGCAACCCCGAGCTGGAGCGCCGCTGCCAGGAAGTCATCGATCAGTGCTGGCAGATGGGCGACGTCAACCCCATCGCCTTTATTCATGACGTCGGCGCGGGCGGTCTGTCCAATGCCTTCCCCGAGCTGGTAAAGGACGGCGGTCGCGGCGGTGATTTCGGGCTGCGCAATATCAACAGTGACGAGCCTGGCATGACGCCGCTGGCCATCTGGTGCAACGAGGCGCAGGAACGCTATGTGCTGGCGGTGCAACCGCAGGACATGGCGCGCTTCGAAGCTATCTGTGCCCGTGAGCGCTGCCCCTATGCCATCGTCGGTGAGGCGACGCAAGAGCATCACCTGACGCTTGGCGATACGCATTTTGATAACAAGCCGGTGGATCTGCCGATGAGCGTGCTCTTCGGCAAGCCGCCGAAGATGCACCGCAGCGTGCAGCGCAGCAGCTACGAGGTGGCCGAGTTCTCGACCGATGGTATCGTGCTGGGTGAAGCGGTTGAGCGCGTGCTGCGTCTGCCGGCGGTGGGTTCCAAGTCTTTCCTGATCACCATTGGCGACCGCTCCATTACCGGCCAGGTGGCCCGTGACCAGATGGTCGGTCCCTGGCAGGTGCCGGTGGCGGACTGTGCCGTCACCACTTCGGCCTACGATACCTATGCTGGTGAAGCCATGGCGCTGGGCGAGCGTACGCCGCTGGCGCTGGTGGATGGCCCGGCTTCCGGGCGCATGGCCATCGGCGAGACCCTGACCAACCTGGCGGCGGCGCGCATTGGCGAGATCGGCGAAGTGCGGCTGTCGGCCAACTGGATGTGTGCTGCCGGTCACCCGGGTGAAGATGAAAAACTCTATGACACAGTGCGTGCCGTTGGCATGGAGCTGTGCCCGCAGCTGGGCATTACCGTGCCGGTGGGCAAGGATTCCATGTCCATGCGTACTGTCTGGGATGACAATGGCGAGCAGAAGAGCGTTACTGCACCACTGTCGCTGATTATTTCCGGCTTTGCGCCGGTGCTGGATGCGCGCAAGACACTGACGCCGCAACTGCGTACCGACAAGGGCGAAACCGATCTGATCCTGCTGGATCTGGGTAACGGCCAGAACCGCCTGGGACTGTCTGCGCTGGCGCAGGTGTATAGCCAGGTCGGTCAGTCGGTACCGGATGTGGATGATGCCGATCAGTTGGCAGCGTTCTTTGCCGCCATTCAGGAGTTGAACGAGCAGGATCTGCTGCTGGCGTACCATGACCGTTCTGATGGTGGTCTGCTTGCGACCGTGGCTGAAATGGCCTTTGCCGGTCATGCCGGTGTGGATCTGCATCTTGATCTGCTGGCGGCGGATGCATCCGAAATCGCGGCGGCGCTTTTTGCCGAAGAGCTTGGTGCCGTGGTGCAGGTCTCCAGGGCTGATACCGAAACCGTACTGACGGAGCTTAACGCTGCGGGTCTGGGCGATATTGCCAAGGTTATAGGTTCGCTGAATGACGACGATCAGCTGTGTATTCACTTCGATGACGAAGAAGTGTACAGCGCTGCACGCATTGAGCTGCAGCGGGTCTGGTCTGAAACCTCCTACCGCATTCAGGCGCTGCGTGATAACTCCGAATGTGCCCAGCAGGAATTCGATACCCTGCTGGATGCGGCGGATCCTGGTCTGCATGCCGAGCTGAGCTTTGATCAGAACGAAGATGTGGCAGCGCCTTTCATTAATACCGGTGCGCGTCCGCGCATTGCGGTGCTGCGTGAGCAGGGCGTTAACGGTCAGGTGGAGATGGCGGCGGCCTTTGACAAGGCCGGCTTTGCGGCGGTGGATGTGCACATGAGTGACATCATTTCCGGGCGTCGCACGCTGGAAGAGTTCAAGGGCCTGGTGGCCTGCGGCGGCTTCTCCTACGGTGACGTACTGGGCGCCGGTGAAGGCTGGGCCAAGTCGATACTGTTCAACGCTGTCGCGCGGGAGCAGTTCGAAGCCTACTTCAACCGTACCGATACCTTTGCGCTGGGTATCTGTAACGGCTGTCAGATGCTATCCAACCTGCATGAGCTGATTCCGGGCGCAGGACTCTGGCCGCACTTCGTGCGTAATATGTCCGAGCAGTTCGAAGCCCGCGTCGCCATGGTGGAGGTGCAGCAGAGTGCGTCCATTCTGCTGCAGGGGATGCAGGGTTCGCGCATGCCGATCGCTATTGCCCATGGTGAGGGCCGTGCGGAGTTCCGTGACGAAGCGCACCTGATCGGATTGCAGGGTGCTGGAGACATTGCGCTGCGCTATGTGGATAACTATGGCCGCGTGACCGAGCAGTATCCGGCCAACCCGAACGGCTCGCCGGTCGGTATTGGTGGTGTGACCACGGCGGATGGCCGTGTCACCATCATGATGCCGCATCCGGAGCGTGTGTTCAGGGCTGTGCAGAACTCCTGGGCGCCGGACGCCTGGGAAGAAGACGGCGCCTGGATGCGCATGTTCCGCAATGCCCGCGTCTGGGTTGGCTAAACCGCTTTCCCTCGCTCGAAACTAAAACGGCAGCCCTCGGGCTGCCGTTTTTTGTACAGGGATGTACTTATCCTACGGGCGCATGGATGCGCTGGAGTAGGGTTTATACAGGGACGTATGTATCCCGCGTGCGCATGGATGCGCAGGAGCGGGGTTTACAGGGACGTACTTTATTGTTATTTGCTCCTGCAATAACAATAGTCCCGCCATCCCTGGCGGTCATCCTACTAGCGCATGGGGTCTGCAGCTGCGAGCTGGAATCACAGGCACAAAAAAAGCCGGCAGATGCCGGCTTTTTTACCGCTTAAGAAAGATTACATGTCTTTCTTGTCACCGGAGATCTGCACGTCTACACGACGGTCTGCGCGCAGGCAGGCAATCAGAGCAGCGCCGCGGCCGGAGCAGCTGGCGACAGGTGCGGATTCGCCCAGGGAGCTGACGCTGATCTTGCCACCATCAACGCCGGCAGCACGCAGCTCGGAAGCAACGGCTTCAGCGCGACGCTGGCCCAGACGCTGGTTGTAATCGGCGTTGCCGATAAAGTCAGCGTTACCGACCAGATCTACGTTGTCCAGCTTGGACATGGAGCCAATGTAGTTAACGATGGCGCTGATGTCTTCTTCAACCTTGGCGCTGTCGAAGTCGAAGAACAGGCTGAATTTTTTGTCAGCGCTGACCATCATTGGCGCGGCGGGAACCGGAGCCGGAGCGGGTTCTTCGGCTTTAGCCATGGCCTGGTAGCCGTCGCAGCCTTCAACTGTGGCATCTGCTTCGGTGAAGAAGCCGGTGTGCCAGCATTCACCGAAGCTGTTGCGCCAGATAGTGGCGGAAGAGTCTTCAACGTAGCCTTGATTGGTTGGGTGCGCCTGGGCGACGGCAGACAAAGTCATAGCCAAAGCGACACCGGCGGAGAGGGCAAACTTTTTCATAGTAAGATTTCCTTGTGCCTGTTGTGGGTGGTCAGTCTATAAAAATAGCCCAAATTCTCTCCCACGGTTCCTGAATGATGGTTGAATGTAACCGTCAACGTCCGTGGTGGCCAGGGGTACTTTTCACAGCTGTAGACAGCTACCGGTTACGGTATAGCTAATCGGCAACATACTAACATACAGATTGTGTGATTATGGTAAAACTTTTTTGTAAGGTTTTACCGTAACGCGCGCGTATACGTCTGCCTTTATATAGGGGTCTTCATTGGCCCAGGTCTGTGCCGCTTCCAGCGAACTGAATTGCGCAATAACCAGGCTACCAGTAAAACCTGCTGGGCCCGGATCTTCACTGTCAATTGCCGGGTGTGGCCCGGCTACGAGCAGAAGTCCTTCATTCTTAAGCTGTTCGAGGCGGGCAAGGTGCTCGGGCCGTGCCTGCAGTCGTCGCTCCAGGCTATCGGGTTTATCCTCGGCCATGATTGCGTAAAACATGTTACCGGTACTCCTCTTTTTTTGTATGCGTTATTTTGGGGTGTCGCTCTGGATATGCCGGGACATGTAGAACCCCTGAGCCAGGATAAATACAAAAGTGAGTCCAAGCATACCGAACAGTTTGAAGTTTACCCAGGCTTCTTCACTCAGAGAGTAGGCCACCGCAAGGTTGGCAATGCCCATGCTGATGAAGAATATAACCCAGGCGATGTTGAGGTTGCGCCACGCCTGTGCTGGCAGGGCTATATTGGCATCCATGAGTCGCTGCACAACCGTTTTTTTGCCGATAAACTGGCTGCCCAGAAATACGGCGCCAAAGAGCCAGTTAACGACGGTGGGCTTCCACTGAATAAATGTCTTGTCCTGAAAAATGACGGTGGCCCCGCCCATTAGCACCACCAGTACCAGGGTGACCAGTTGCATTTTCTCGATACGGTGAGTGCGTATCCAGGTGTACAGCATCTGCAGCATGGTGGCCGGGATCAGCACGGCGGTTGCCAGGATGATGTCCCCGCTGGTCTTGTAGACGGCAAAGAAGATGATGATGGGTAAAAAATCGAGTAAAAGTTTCATGGGCTTGATGTCTACTGTGTGGAGCCCCAGTATAAAGGCCTGTTCATGACTTATAAACCGGACCCTGTAATGGTATTACCGAAATATGATCTGCATTGTCACACGACGGCTTCCGACGGTGTGCTGAGTCCTGTCGAGCTGGTGGCCAGGGCGGCGGATCAGGGGGTTGAGGTGCTGGCGATCACTGATCATGACAGTGTTGCTGCTCTACAGCAGGCTTCGGTGGTGGCCCAGGCGGCCAATATACGTCTGTTGCCGGGGGTTGAGCTTACGGCCAGCTGGGGTTCCCGGGTCGTGCATCTGGTGGGTCTTGGTTTTGATCCGACGGCGCCGTCGCTGCAGCGTTACCTTGAGGGCCTGACGGAACTGCGAACGGATCGGGCGCAGCGTATCGCCAAGAGGCTGATTGGCCGCAAGTTGCCGGATCTGTTGCCGGCTGTGCTGGAGCTGGCGGGGGGCGGTCAGGTGGGGCGGCCGCATTTTGCCATGGCTCTGGTGGCCGCCGGTGTCTGTGAAACCGAGCAGCAGGCGTTTAAAAACTATCTGGGTACCGGAAAGGTAGGGGATGTGCAGATGGCCTGGCCGGCCATGTCGGTGGCGCTGGATTTGTTGCACTATACCGGGGGCGTGGGAATATTGGCGCACCCTACCAAGTATCGCCTTACCTTTACTCGGTTGCGCTCTCTGTTGACGGATTTTATTGCTGCTGGTGGCGACGGTATTGAAGTGAGTTATTCGGGTATAAAGCCGGAGCATCAGCGGGAATTGCAAAAGATTGCCCGTAAAATGGATCTGATGGTATCAGCCGGCAGTGATTTTCATCAGCCAGGCAAGCCCTGGGTGGAACTTGGGCGTTTTCAGCCGCCGGATACTGAGTGCCGGCATGTGTTGTCCTCTCTTCTTTAGTCCTCTGTGCTGGGCTACACTGCGCCTTGAGAGGGAATCAGGACAGGCAGGCTAATCGTGAGTCAATTTTTTCAGATACATCAGGAAAATCCCCAAAAGCGTCTGGTTCAGCAGGCGGCCGAGATAATCAGGCAAGGCGGGGTTGTCGTCTATCCCACGGATTGTGCCTATGCCCTGGGGTGTCATTTGGGTGACAAGTCGGCGATGGAGCGCATTCAGCGTATTCGCAAGCTTGATGACAAGCATAACTTTACGCTGGTGTGTCAGGATCTGAGTGAAATCAGTACTTACGCCAAGATGGATAATCAGTGCTATCGCCTCATCAAGGCGCATACGCCTGGGGCTTACACCTTTATCCTGAATGCGACCAGCGAAGTTCCGCGCCGGCTGATGCACCCCAAGCGCCGCACCATTGGTATCCGTATTCCCAATAATCCAATTGCACTGGCGCTGATGGAAGCCCTTGGTGAGCCTATTATGAGCACGTCCCTGATTTTGCCGGGGGATGTTGAGCCGCTGGCGGATCCTTATGAGATCCGTGATTTGCTGCAGCACAGTGTCGACCTGGTTATCGATGGTGGTTATTGCGGCGTTGAGGCTACAACCGTGGTTAATCTGGTGGACGGTGTGCCGGAGATCATTCGCCAGGGCGCGGGGCCAATAGGTACTCTTGCCTGAGGCGGTTTTGCTGCGCTGCGCCATTTACTTTCGGGTAACTGGGGCGGTGCGGTTTCAGGGTGGTTAAATGAGATGGTGCTTTAATTAAGGCCGCTTTACTTGAAATTAATAGTTTTAGAACGATAATTGCCTTATCCATTCTCTCTAATTTGCGAGCGCCCGGCCCATGTCTGATTTTGTGAAAGTCCTCACCCGCAAAAACTCACTGCGCAAGCAGTGTCAGGATATGTCTGTTGCTGATGTCGAAAAGGTACTGGCGGACCTGAATGAAATACTTGAGGAACGTCATGCTGAAGAAGCTCAGGCGCAGGCTGCCGAACAGCAGAGGATGAAAAAAATTGCCGAGATTCGCAAGCGCATGGATGATGCGGGTATCGGGCTGGATGACTTGAAGGCGATCAAGGCCTCGGAGGGTCCCAAGCGCAAGGTTGAGGCGAAATATCGTATCAAGGGTGCCGGCGGTACAGTGCATGAGTGGTCGGGGCGTGGTCGTACACCGGTGGCGTTTAATGAGTACTTTGAAAAGCATGGTGTCACCAAGGAAGATACCCTTATCAAATAGGTTACGTGCTATTATTCGTCGAAGCTCTCCACGACAATCATGGGGGGCTTTTTTGGTTTTAAAGGAAGCGTCAAATGTCAGATGAAAAACTGCAAAAAGTACTGGCGCGCTCCGGATTGGGCTCACGTCGTGAGATGGAGCGTTGGATCGGCGAGGGTCGTTTCACCATTGATGGTGCAACGGCAACGCTTGGCGATCGTATTGGGCCTAAGGCTCAGGTTTTGATGAATGGCCGCGAGGTCAAACTGGTATTCGAGCGCGAAAGTCAGCGCCGGGTACTGATTTATAACAAGCCTCTGGGTGAGATATCGACGCGCCACGATCCTGAAGGTCGCAAGACCGTATTCAGCCATCTGCCGCCGCTGAACCAGGGGCGCTGGATTGCCATTGGTCGTCTGGATATTAATACCAGTGGTCTGCTGCTGTTTACCACCGATGGCGATCTGGCCAATGCGATGATGCATCCGTCTGCCGAGATCGATCGTGAGTACGCGGTGCGTGTGCTGGGCAATGTTGATGAGGCCATGTTGGCCCGCCTGAAAGAGGGCGTGTTGCTGGAAGACGGCATGGCGCGCTTTACCGATGTGCAGTTCTTTGACGGTGAGGGTGCCAACAAGTGGTACCACTGTGTGGTGATGGAAGGCCGCAACCGTGAAGTACGTCGCCTGTGGGAATCCCAGGGCATTCAGGTCAGCCGTCTCAAACGCGTGCGCTACGGGCCGCTATTCCTGCCCAGCGACGTTCCCGTCGGTACCTGGAAAGAACTGGCGCCCAAGGAAATCACCAATCTTGGCAAGATGCTGGAGCTGAAAGAGAAGCGGCCGGTGAAACTCGATACCAAGGAGAAGGAAGTGCTGGAGCGCCGTTACAAGCGCCAGCGCAGCCGTCGTGAGGTAGGTGGTCGTCGCAAGCCTTCGGGCGAATAAGTGATATGAGTGCCCGGTGCTATCCGTTGCGGATCGCACCGCTTTTTTGCAAAGTTACCGCTTACCGCTTACCGCTTACCGCTTCTGCTTTATGTCCGGCCCGGGTTCCCTTTAAAGGTCAGGCCGTTTCCCGTTCAAGATCGCTTTACACCCTGCACAATCAGAATTGCGGCTTACTGGGCATCCAGTGACTGGCCGTTGATCGTCTTGCTGTCCGGCCCCATCAGATACAGGTACAGCGGCATGATCTGCTCGGGCGTGGGGTTGGTCTCTGGGTTTTCGGCTGGGTAGGCGCTGGCGCGCATCTGGGTGCGGGTGGCGCCGGGGTTGATGCAGTTAACGCGGGTGTTGCTGGTGTTTTCCAGTTCCTGCGCCAGAATCTGCGCCAGCCCTTCGGTGGCAAACTTTGATACGCTGTAGGCGCCCCAGTAAGCCTTGCCGGTGCGGCCAACGCTGGAGGTTGTGAAGACGATGGAGCTATCCTGGCTTTCCTTGAGCAGGGGTATCAGGGCCTGGGTCAGCATAAAGCCTGCATTGACGTTCACCTGCATGACCTGGTTCCATACCACCGGATCATAGGATTCTATGGGGGTGCGCAGGCCCAGCAGGCTGGCGTTATGCAGTAGTCCGTCCAGATGGCCGAACTCCTGCTCCAGGGTGTTGGCCAGTTCCTGATATTCGTGCTCGGTCGCGCTCTCGAGGTTTAATGGCACTATGGCGGGCTGAGGGTGGCCGGCGGCTTCTATTTCGTCGTACACCTGCTCCAGTTTTTCCAGTGTGCGCCCAACCAGCACAACAGTAGCCCCCAGGGCTGCATAGGCGAGGGCGGCGGCGCGGCCGATGCCTGCACCTGCGCCGGTGACAAGGATAATGCGGTCTTGCAGCAGGTTTTCAGGAGCTTTGTATTCGAACATGAAACTTCCTTCACGGGCCGGCGGCCGGGTTCAACTCAGGCGATAAAGGGATTGTAGCAGGGGTTTGATGGCATCGGCGTGATCAACGCTGTGATCGCTGCGCCAGTCGCGCGGGTCCTCGTCGGGCCCGATGTAGCCGTAGAGTGCCGCAATGGTGCTGAGTCCTGCCCGGCGCCCGGCTTCGATGTCGCGGATGTGGTCGCCGACATAGACGCTGTTCTCTGGTGTGCAGTCCAGTTCCCTGCAGGCCAGCCAGATGGATTCCGGGTGGGGCTTGCGGTGCTGTACCTGCTCGGGGCAGATAATGGTGCCGGCGCGGTGATGCAGGTTGAGTCGCTGCAGTAGCTTGTGGGTGTAGAGTTCCGGTTTGTTGGTAACGATGCCCCAGGGAATGGCGCAGTGCTCGAGCCAGTCGAGCAGCGGCATGATGCCCGCGAAGGGCTCGGTCTTGATGGCCAGGTGTTCAAGGTAGATATCCAGAAAGCGCTGGCGCAGCCTGGCAACTCTGGGGTGGTCCTCCGGCAGACCGAACGCCGTGCAGACCATGGCGGTGGCGCCGTTGGATACCTGCTGGCGCAGCGCATCAAAATCCTGCGCACTATGCTGCTCCTGGGCCAGCAGGCGGTTGATCACCCAGATAAAGTCCGGCGCTGTGTCGAGCAGGGTACCGTCCAGGTCGAACAGTACCGCCTGCAGTGGGGTGTCGGGCTGGGTCATCTTATTCGGGCTTGCTCGCGGCCATGATGTAGTTCACATCCACATCCCTGGGATCCAGTTTGTACACCTTGGTCAGGGGGTTGTAGGTCATGCCGGTGACATCATTCAGGCGCAACCCGGCTTCGCGTATCCAGCGGCCAAGCTCGGACGGGCGGATGAACTTGTTGAAATCATGGGTGCCCTTGGGGACCAGTTTGAGCAGGTGCTCGGCGCCGAGGATGGCGAACAGATAGCTTTTCGGGTTCTTGTTCAGGGTCGAGAAGAACAGCTTGCCACCGGGGCGGGTCAGGCGGGCGCAGGCGCTGACGATGGATGACGGGTCCGGTACATGCTCCAGCATTTCCAGGCAGGTGATAACATCGAAACTCTCGGGGGCTTCGTCGGCCAGTTGTTCCACGGTGACCTGGCGGTAATTGATCATGATGCCGCTTTCCAGGCCGTGCAGTTTGGCAACTTTCAGTGGCGCCTCGCCCATGTCGATACCTGAAACCTCGGCGCCTCGCTGCGCCATGGATTCCGACAGTATGCCGCCGCCGCACCCCACATCCAGCACGCGCTTGCCAGCCAGGGGCGCGATGCGGTCGATGTAGCCCACGCGCAGCGGGTTGATATCGTGCAGTGGCTTGAACTCGCTGTTGCGGTCCCACCAGCGGCTCGCCAGTTCTTCAAATTTGGCGATCTCGTCCGGATCAATGTTGCGGTTGTGCGAATCGGTCATGGTGGCTGTTTTCGCTGACAGTAAAAGGATGGCGGTCATTCTAGCATCGGGCTTGAAGTGAATACAGGTCGGGCCCGGCTGCTGTCAACGGGGTCTGACGCAACGCCTTCTTTTTAAGGGAATCTTTGCATTGCTTTGTGGTATACTCGCCCGGTTAAAAACGCCGGAATACCGGCCCTATCGAGCAGACCGGATCTAAGGAAAGCTGAGACGAATGGGTGATCTAGCCAAAGAGATTCTGCCAGTCAATATCGAGGACGAGCTGAAACAGTCGTACCTGGATTATGCCATGAGCGTGATTGTCGGTCGGGCGTTGCCAGACGTGCGCGACGGCCTCAAGCCTGTGCATCGCAGAGTGCTGTTCGCGATGAGCGAACTGAACAATGACTGGAACAAACCATATAAAAAGTCCGCTCGTGTCGTTGGTGACGTGATCGGTAAATACCACCCCCACGGCGACAGTGCCGTGTACGACACTATTGTGCGAATGGCGCAGGATTTTTCCATGCGCTATCCGCTGGTCGACGGCCAGGGCAACTTCGGCTCCGTCGATGGTGATTCCGCGGCAGCCATGCGTTACACCGAAATCCGCATGGCCAAGATCTCCCATGATCTGCTGGCGGATCTCGACAAGGAAACCGTCGACTTTGTGCCCAACTATGACGGCACGGAACAGATTCCCGACGTGCTGCCGACCCGTGTGCCCAACCTGCTGATAAACGGTTCATCCGGTATAGCAGTGGGCATGGCGACCAACATACCGCCGCATAACCTGTCCGAGGTCGTGCGCGGCTGTATCGCGCTGATCGATGACAGCACGCTGACGGTTGATGACTTGATGGAATACATCCCCGGGCCGGACTTCCCGACCGGCGGTATCATCAATGGTCGTGCCGGTATTCTGGAAGCCTATCGCACGGGTCGCGGTCGTATCTATGTGCGTGCCAAGCACCATGTGGAAGAAGATCCCAAGACTCACCGTTCGACGATTATCGTCACCGAGATTCCGTACCAGCTGAACAAGGCTCGACTGATCGAAAAGATCGCCGACCTGGTGAAGGAAAAACGCCTGGAAGGCATTTCCGAGCTGCGGGACGAGTCCGACAAGGACGGCATGCGGATCGTGATCGAACTGCGTCGCGGTGAAGTACCCGAGGTAGTGGTCAACAACCTGTTTGCCCAGACGCAGATGGAAAGCGTCTTTGGCATCAACGTTGTTGCCCTGGTGGACAACCAGCCGAAGATTCTGGATCTCAAGTCGCTGATCGAAAACTTCGTTCGCCACAGGCGCGAAGTGGTCACCCGTCGTACGGTGTACCTGCTGCGCAAGGCGCGTGAACGCGGTCATATCCTTGAGGGTCTGGCGGTTGCACTGGCCAATATCGATCCGGTCATTGAGCTGATCAAGCGCTCGCCGACACCGGCTGAGGCGAAAGAAGGTCTTGTCGCCATGGCCTGGGAGCCTGGCAACGTGCTGGAAATGCTCGAGCGTGCCGGCGAAGACGCCTGCCGTCCGGACGATCTCGAGCCGCAGTTTGGCCTGCGCGAAGGGCGCTATCACCTGTCGCCGGTTCAGGCACAGGCGATTCTGGATCTGCGTCTGCACCGCCTGACCGGGCTGGAGCATGAAAAGCTGATCGGTGAATACCGCGAACTGCTGGAGCGCATTGCCGAACTGCTGGAAATTCTGGGATCTCACACCCGCCTGATGGAAGTCATCCGCGAAGAGCTGGAAGCCGTGCTGGAAGAGTACGGTGACGAGCGTCGCACCGAGATTACGGCTTCGCGTCGTGACCTGACGGTGGCGGATCTGATTACCGTCGAAGACATGGTCGTGACCATTTCCCACGGCGGTTATGCCAAGACCCAGCCGCTGACGGACTATCAGGCGCAGCGCCGTGGTGGTCGTGGCAAGTCGGCGACGACGATGAAAGATGAAGACTTCATCGAACATCTGCTGATCGCCAGTACCCACGATACCATTCTGTGCTTCACCAGCCGTGGCAAGGTGTACTGGTTGCGGGTGTTTGAAATTCCCCAGGCCAGCCGCGCGGCCCGTGGTCGTCCGATCGTGAATATTCTGCCGCTGGAAGAGGGTGAGCGTATCACCACCATCCTGCCGGTAAATGAATACCGCGAAGACCGTTTTGTCTTTATGGCGACCGCCAACGGTACAGTGAAGAAAACACCGCTCAACAGCTTCTCCCGTCCGCGTACCAGTGGTCTGATTGCGCTGGGGCTGGATGAGGGCGACACCCTGATCGGTGCCGCCATCACCACCGGTGAAGACGACATTCTGCTCGTGACCAGCGCCGGCAAGGCGATGCGTTTCGAGGAAGATGCCGTTCGCGCCATGGGTCGTCTGGCGCGCGGTGTACGCGGTGTGCGCATGCAGCCGGGTACCTCGGTGATTTCCTTGATCATTCCGCAGCCTGAAGGCAAGGTGCTGACGGCATCGGCCCGCGGCTTTGGCAAGCGCACCGCCATGGAAGACTTCCCCCGTAAGGGACGTGGTGGTCAGGGCGTGATTGCGATGCAGTGTACCGATCGCAACGGCGAACTGGCAGGTGCCGTGCAGGTGTTTACCGGGGATGACGTGATGCTGATCAGCAATCGCGGCACCATGGTTCGCACCCGTACCGAGGAAATCTCGGAGCTGAGCCGCAACACCCAGGGCGTAATGCTGATTCGGGTAGCCGAAGATGAAACCCTGGTCGGCCTGGCCCGTATCGAAGAGCCGGAAGAAGTCGAACTGCCGGAAGGTAGCGAGGAGCTTGATGGCGAAACGATTGATGGCGAATCCACAGTCGTGGATGCCGATCAGGGCAGCGATGCGCCAGAGCAGGCCCCTGCGCCTGACACCGAGGCGTAATCCCGCGGCGGCCCTTCGGGGCCGTCGCCTTATTATCTGTAACCTTGGATCGAGTGTGAGCGAGAACATGAGTCGCAAATACAATTTCAGTGCTGGTCCCGCGGCGTTGCCGGCAGAGGTCCTGGAACAGGCCCGTGATGAAATGCTCGACTGGCATGGCCAGGGGCTGTCGATCATGGAAATGAGCCATCGCAGCGATGCCTTTGTGTCGGTTGCCGAGCAGGCCGAGCAGGATCTGCGCGACCTTATGTCCATTCCGGACAACTACAGGGTGCTCTTCCTGCAGGGGGGCGCGACCAGTCAGTTTGCCATGGTGCCGCTGAACCTGCTGGGCGACAAGACCAGCGCTGACTATATCAATACCGGTATCTGGTCCAAGAAAGGTATCGCTGAAGCCCGGCGCTATGGCTATGTGCGTATTGCCGGCAGCACCGAATCCGAGCAGTTCACGCGCGTGCCGACCCAGGACGAGCTTGAGCTGGATCCCAATGCTGCCTATGTACACTACACACCGAATGAAACCATCGGTGGTGTCGAGTACAACTATATTCCGGACACCGGATCGGTGCCGCTGGTGGCGGACATGTCTTCCAGTATTCTGTCCCGGGAAATTGATGTCAGCCGTTTCGGACTCATCTATGCCGGTGCGCAGAAAAACATAGGTCCTGCGGGTCTGACAGTGGTAATCGTGCGCGAAGACCTGCTCGGCAAGGCGGCGGCAGCAACGCCCGCCATGTTCGATTATCAGGTGCATGCCGGTGCGGACTCCATGAACAACACACCGCCAACCTTCGGCTGGTATCTGGCGGGGCTGGTGTTTAAGTGGCTCAAGCGCCAGGGTGGTGTGGCGGCTATCGAAGCGGTGAACCGTCGCAAGGCGGCCAAACTCTATGACTATATAGATAGCAGCAGCTTTTACGCCAACCCCATAGCACCGGACTGCCGTTCCTGGATGAACGTGCCCTTCACCCTGGCGAACGCCGGGCTGGATGGCATGTTCCTAGAGCAGGCTGAAGCTGCGGGTCTGCTTAACCTGCAGGGGCACCGTTCAGTGGGTGGCATGCGGGCGAGTCTTTACAATGCGGTGCCTGAAGCCGCTGTGGATGCCTTGATTGAGTTCATGCAGACATTTGCGCAGCAGCACGCTTAAGTCAGATATGAGAGTGGCATAGCCATGAGTGACCAGGAAAAGGAACTGCAGGTTCTGCGTGATCAGATCGATCAGATCGATCAGCAGCTTCAGACGCTGCTTAACCAGCGTGCGGCCTGTGCTCAACAGGTAGCCGAGGTGAAGCAGAAGTATCAGGGCAGCCGCGATGCGGTGTTCTACAGGCCCGAACGCGAAGCCCAGGTGCTGCGTCGGGTGATGGAGCGCAACACCGGGCCTTTGCCTGAGCGGGATGTCGCACGCTTGTTCCGTGAGGTCATGTCCGCCTGTCTGGCGCTGGAACAGCCGATGCGGATCGCCTTCCTGGGGCCCGAGGGTACCTTTACCCAGCAGGCGGCGGTGAAACACTTTGGCCTGTCGGCGATTACTGCGCCCCTGGCGTCGCTGGATGAGGTCTTTCGCGAGGTTGAAGCAGGGACCGCGCACTATGGCGTGGTACCGATCGAAAACACCAGTGAAGGCATGGTTAACCACACCTTGCACCTGTTTTCGCGTTTTCGGCTGTCGATCGTCGGCGAGGTGGAGCTGAACATCCACCATCACCTGTTGGTGCGCCCGACTATTGATCGCAATGCCGTCACCCGGATCTATGCCACCCAGTCGGCGCTGTCCCAGTGCCGTAGCTGGCTGGACGCGCATTATCCCTCGGTGGAGCGGGTCGCAGTAGCGACCAATGCCGATGCTGCGCGCCAGGCCTCGATCGAAACCGATGTTGGTCTGGCTGCCGCCATTGGCAGCGAGCTGGCCATCGAGTTGTACCCGTTGCAGGTTGCGGTGCGCAATATCGAGGATCAGGCCGAAAGCAGCAGTCGCTTCCTGATTCTGGGGTGCCAGGATGTCGGCCCCAGTGGTCACGACAAGACCTCCATTCTGGTATGCGCCCACGACAAGCCGGGCGCACTCTATGATCTGCTGGCACCGTTCCGCCTGCGTGGCATCAGCCTGACGCGGATCGAAACCCGTACCCTGTCGGGGCCCTGGAGCAGCGTATTTTATATCGATTTCGAAGGCCATGTATCTGATGCGCCTGTGCAGGCGTTGTTCAAGGATCTGGAGGCGGAGTCGCTTGAACTCAAGCTCCTTGGATCTTACCCGCAGGCGGTGTTGTAAGCGTCATCGCAGGAGTCGCAATATGGGTTGTGATTTTATCGCCCGGGCTACCCCGGGTGTGCAGGGGCTACAGCCGTACGTCCCCGGCAAGCCGGCGCAGGAGCTCGAACGCGAGCTGGGCCTGACCGACATCATCAAACTGGCCAGCAATGAAAACCCCCTTGGCCCAAGCCCTGTCGCCCTGGCCGCGGCGCAGCAGGCGCTGGCCGAACTGCACCTTTATCCCGATGCCAGCGGCTATCGTCTGAAGCAGGCGTTGCAGCAGCACTACGGCCTTAGCCCAGACTGCATTACCCTGGGCAATGGTTCCAATGATGTACTGGAACTGATTGCCCGGGCTTTTCTGCGCCCAGGCGATGAGGTGGTCTACTCCCAGTATGCGTTTCTGGTGTATCCGATCATTACCCAGGCCAGCAGCGCCACGGCGGTGGTGACCGAGGCGCGGGACTGGGGGCATGATCTGGATGCCATGCTGGCGGCCGTGACCGAACGCACCCGCCTGGTGTTTATCGCCAACCCCAATAATCCTACGGGCACCTGGTTAAGCCGGGCGCAGCTCTGTGCCTTTATGGATGCGCTGCCTGTGTCTGTAGTGCTGGTGCTGGATGAGGCCTACACCGAATACAGCGAAGATCCTGACTTTCCCGATGGCCTTGAGCTGCTGGCACGCTATCCGAACCTGGTTGTGACCCGAACCTTCTCCAAGGCCTGGGGACTGGCGGGCCTGCGGGTCGGCTTTGCCGCCGCCAACAGAGAGATTACGGATCTGCTGAACCGGGTGCGCCAGCCGTTCAATGTTTCGGGGCCGGCGCTGGCGGCGGCCGAAGCCGTGCTGCAGGATCGGGCGTACCTGGCGCGTACGCTGGAGACTAATCGCGCCGGCATGCGTCAACTGATAGACGGGCTGAAGCGTCTGGGGCTGGCGGTGATTCCCTCGGCGGGCAACTTTGTCTGTGTCGGCCTGGGGCGCCCGGCGGGGCCGGTTTATCAGCAGCTGTTAGAGCGCGGGGTTATTGTGCGCCCGGTGGCCAACTATCAGATGCCGGATCATCTGCGCATCAGCATAGGCCTCCTGGCACAGAATCTGCGTTGTCTGCAGGTGCTCGAAGAGGTTTTGTCTGCGTGAGGTTTCCCATCAACAACGTACTGGTTATCGGCCTGGGGCTGATAGGCGGTTCCCTGGCCAAGGCGCTGAAGCATCGACGCTACTGCCAGCGAGTGGTTGGTTATGACCGTAATACCGCTGAGCTCGAGGCCGGGCTTGCGCTGGGCGTGATTGACGAGGCGGCACATGATCTGCGCCAGGCTGTCGCCGCCGCCGATCTGGTGGTGCTGGCGGTGCCGGTCAAGGCGACCGATGCGGTGCTGGCAGACATCAGTACGGCGCTGCGCCCGCATACCCTGTTGACCGATGTCGGCAGTACCAAGGGCAATGTGGTGGCGGCGGCCGAAGCGGTATTCGGCAGCTTGCCCGCCACCTTTGTCCCCGGTCACCCGATTGCCGGGTCTGAGAAAAGCGGTGTGGCGGCGGCCGATGCGCACCTGTTCGAGCGTCACAAGGTGATCCTCACGCCAACGGCCGAGTCCTCCGCTGAAGCCACTTTGGTGATTGCTCGCATGTGGCAGGCCGTCGGCGCCGAGGTGCTGCAGATGGAGGTGGCGCGGCATGATCAGGTACTGGCCGCGACCAGTCATCTGCCGCATCTGCTGGCGTTCTCCCTGGTCGACACCTTGGCCGCAGAAGCGGCCAATACCGATATCTTTCGCTATGCTGCCGGCGGCTTTCGGGACTTTACCCGCATCGCGGCTTCAGACCCCACCATGTGGCATGACATCTGCCTGACCAATGGTGATGCCATACTGGCACAGCTGGATCGCTTCAGTGCCGGTGTCGAAAAGCTGCGCCATGCCATCAGTTCGGCCGACAGTCAGGCGATGTTGGGTATTTTCACCCGCGCCAAGGCGTCGCGGGATCATTTCAGCCGCATATTGTCGAGCTCCGCCTATTCACAGAAACAGCACAGCGCTGCGGTCAGTTATCGGGCGCAGCAGGGATCTGCGCTGGCAGGCCAGGTACGGCTGCCGGGCGACAAGTCGATTTCGCACCGGGCCATCATGCTGGGCTCCCTGGCGACAGGTATCACGCGGATCGAGGGCTTCCTTGAAAGTGAAGACAGCCTCGCCACGCTGCAGGCGTTTCGCGATATGGGGGTGGTGATCGAAGGGCCTCACCAGGGTGCCGTGAAGATCTACGGCGTTGGTCTGCAGGGTCTGCAGCCGCCGCCGGGTCCGCTCTATCTGGGGCGTTCGGCCATGTCGATGCGACTGCTGTGCGGTGTGCTGGCGGGCCAGAGTTTTGATACCGAGCTGACGGGCGACGCTTCGCTGTCGAGCTGGTCGATGGAGCAGGTGGTGCGGCCGCTGCGTCAGATGGGCGCGCAGATAGATACTGCAGATGGTTGCCTGCCTCCGCTGCAGATTCGCGGTGGCCAGTCGCTGCAGGGTATTGCGCAGCAGTTGCCGTTGGCCAGCGCCCAGGTCAAGTCGGCGCTGTTGCTGGCCGGGCTCTACGCCAGTGGTACCACGACGGTCATCGAGCCTGCGCCGTCCCGCGATCATACCGAGCGCATGCTGCAGGGGCTGGGCTGGACGCTGGATCGCCCCAGGGGGCAGGTGGCGCTGCAGGCCGGTGGCCAGTTGCAGGCGGCCCGGATCAATGTGCCGGGTGATATGTCCCTGGCGGCATTTTTTATCGTCGGCGCGGCGATTTCGCCGGGCTCAGAGCTGCTGCTTGAACATGTGGGTATTAATCCGACTCGCATCGGCCTGATCGAGATACTGCGTCTGATGGGGGCAGATATCACATTCGATAATGCCACCGAGGTGGGGGGCGAGCCGGTTGCGGATCTTCGCGTACGTTACCGTCCATTGCGAGCCATCGAGGTTCCGGACGCACTGCTGGCTCGCGCCAGTGATGAGCTGCCGCTGTTGATGGCGGCTGCCGCCTGTGCCGAGGGCACCACCTGGATTCGCGGCATCGGTGAGCTGCGTTACGGGCTGGATGCATTGCTGCAGGCCCTGGTGGCAGGGCTGGATGAGCTGGGCGTTGAGGCTCTGGTGGGCGCTGGCAGTGTTTGCGTCAGAGGAGGCCACATCGGTGGCGGTGAGCTCAGTGCCTCTGGCGACTATCGTGTCGCCTTGGCGTTTGCGGCCCTCTCGCTGCGTGCCAGCGGCGAAGTTCATATTACGGAATGTGCCTGTCTTGAGGCTGCATTCCCCGAGTTTGTTGCCCTCGCCTGTCAGGCGGGGTTCAGAATAGGTAAGGAGAGGGACTGATGGTCTCGAAGCAATTGAGCGTGCCGGTAATCAGCATTGACGGTCCCAGTGGTTCAGGCAAGGGAACCATCTGCCGCCTGCTGGCGCGCCAGCTGGGGTGGCATCTGCTGGACAGCGGTGCCCTGTATCGACTGACAGCACTGGCGGCAAGACATCACGGCGTTGCGCTGGATGACGAGGAAGCGCTGGTGGTGCTGGCGGCGCATCTGGATGTGAAGTTTGTGCCGCGCGGTGAAGAGAATGAGGTGCAGGTGCTGCTTGAAGGCGAAGAAGTGACCCAGCAGATTCGTACCGAAGAAGCCGGCGCCGATGCGTCCCGGGTGGCTGCCTGTGGGCCTGTGCGCGAGGCTTTGCTGGAGCGCCAGCGTGCATTTCGCGAGGCCCCAGGGCTGATCGCAGACGGGCGCGACATGGGCACGGTGGTGTTCCCCGCTGCCGAGTTGAAAATATATCTGGATGCCAGTGCGCAAGAGCGTGCGCGGCGCCGTTATAACCAGTTGATAAATAAGGGTCTCGGTGCTAGCCTTGATACGATATTGGTTGATATTCAAGCACGTGACGACCGCGATATGAACCGCGCCGTGGCGCCGCTGAAACCCGCGAGCGATGCGGTGATTCTGGACTCAACCCAGATGAGTATTGACGAGGTTTTGAAGGTGGTTATGGATCAGGCCAGACACAAGGGTTTGACCTGGTAGGTTTCTGTTTTGTGAGGATGGGGCGGTAATGAGCGAAAGTTTTGCCGAACTCTTTGAGGAAAGCCTCAAGGACCTGAAGATGGCGCCTGGCTCCATCGTCACGGGAACAGTGGTCGCGATCGAAAATGACTTTGTCATGGTGCATGCGGGCCTCAAATCTGAAGGCTTTATTCCCCGAGAGCAGTTTTTCAATGAGCAGGGTGAGCTGGAGATTGCCGTCGGCGATACCGTGCAGGTGTCACTTGAAGCGGTTGAAGACGGCTTTGGCGCCACCATGCTGTCCCGCGAGAAGGCCAAGCGCGCCGAAAGCTGGAATCTGCTGGAGCAGGCGTTCGAGAACGACGAGGTCGTCAAAGGCATGATCGTCGGCAAGGTGCGCGGTGGTTTTACCGTGGATCTGGATACCGTACAGGCCTTCCTGCCGGGCTCGCTGGTCGACATTCGCCCCATTCGTGATACCGCCCACCTTGAAGGTGTGGAGCTTGAATTCAAGCTGGTGAAGCTGGACGCCAAGCGCAACAATATAGTGGTATCCCGTCGTGCGGTACTGCAGGCCTCTTACAACGAGGAGCGCGACAAGTTGCTGTCGCAGCTCAAGGAAGGCGTCGTTATCAAGGGTATCGTCAAGAACCTGACCGATTACGGTGCCTTTATAGACCTGGGTGGTCTGGATGGGCTGCTGCACATTACCGACATTGCCTGGAAGCGGGTGAAGCATCCGAGCGAAGTGTTGCAGGTTGGCGATGAGATCGACGTCAAGGTGCTGCGATTTGATACCGAGCGCAATCGTGTATCCCTGGGGCTGAAACAGCTCAGTCAGGATCCCTGGCTGACGCTGATGGATGGCCATGGAGTCGGTACAAGGTCAAGCGCCCGGGTCACCAATGTGGCCGACTATGGCTGCTTTGCGGAGATCGAGGCCGGTGTCGAAGGTCTGGTGCATGTGTCCGAAATGGACTGGACCAACAAGAACGTGCACCCCTCCAAGGTGGTGCAGGTGGGCGACGAGATCGAAGTCATGGTGCTCGATATCGACACCGATCGACGTCGTATCTCGCTGGGCATGAAACAGTGCCGCGACAATCCGTGGCAGGCTTTTGCCAGCAGATACAGCAAGGGCGATACCCTGAGCGGAAAGATTCGTTCCATTACCGACTTTGGCGTCTTTATCGGCCTGGATGGTGGTATCGATGGCCTGGTACACCTGTCCGATCTGTCCTGGGATCTGCCGGGCGAGCAGGTCGCCAAAACCCTCAGCAAGGGTGACGACTTGACCGCCGTGCTCTTGTCGATCGATACCGAGCGCGAGCGTATTGCGCTGGGCGTCAAGCAACTGGCGGGGGATCCGTTTGGAGACTTTGCCGCGCAGTTCGGCAAGGGCGCGCTTGTGACCGGAACTGTGACTGAGGTGGATGCCAGGCAGGTTAGCCTGCAGCTGGCAGACGGCATCACCGGTGTGTTGCGGGCGGGAGATGTATCGGTTGAGCACGGCAACAACCTGGCGGCCCATTTCAAGGTGGGTGATGCGGTTGAAGCGTCCGTTATCAATGTGGATCGGCGTAATCGCAGTATCCAGCTGTCGCAGAAGCAACGCGATGCCAGGGTTGATCAACAGGCACTCAAGACGGTTCAGGAGCAACCGGTGGTATCCGCCGGCCCGACGACCATTGGTGACCTGATCAAGGCGCAAATGAACAAGTCGGATAGTTGATCAGCAGGGAGAGCTTGGCTCTCCCTGTTTGTATCACCGGTATATGGCGGCCAAGCGCCAGTGGAATGAAGGCTTGCCAAATAGCCTGAATCTTTAGGGAGAGTTGTCATGACCAAGTCAGAGTTGATTGAACGACTGATAGATCGTCATAATCAGCTATCTGTAAAGGACGTCGAGCTTGCCGTCAAAACGATGCTGGATCATATGACCGAGGCGCTGGCGCATGGTGACAGGATCGAGATTCGCGGCTTTGGCAGTTTTTCGTTACACTACCGCGCACCTCGGGTGGGACGTAATCCCAAGACCGGTGAGTCGGTGCCATTGACGGCCAAGCATGTGCCGCATTTTAAACCTGGCAAGGAACTGCGGGAGCAGGTCAATGACAGTCTGTCTGAATACTAGAGTTTATCTACTCTGCCTGTTGGAGGCTTGATCCGGTGCGCTGGTTGAGAACGCTACTACTCGTTGTTTTGTGTCTCGTTGTCCTGTTCGTCGGGATACTCTTCACTATTCATAATACCGACAAGGTCTCGATTGACCTGATCCTGGTGCAGTTGCCCCAGGCCAGCCTGTCGCTCTGGCTGATTGCCGCTTTTGTCTGCGGCGGCATTCTCGGGATATTGCTCAGCAGTGTCGCCGTGCTGGGTCTCAAAACCCGCCTGCGTTCGGCCCGCAAGCGCCTGGCCGTGGCGCAGCATGATCTGGAGCAGCAGCGTGCTCTGGTGGCCAAAGACAGCGTCTGATGGCTCTATAGGTCGCAATCAAACACAGGCGACTCAGATCCCTGTGTTTGATTCTGCTGTGCTTTTGGCTCACCTCTGTTATTCCCTCCCTGCTTGATACCCCCTCTGTTCATGGCCTCTCTTCATCGTCTAAATCTAAGCATCTGTGCTCGCGCCGAGGCACGATTCTGTTTGTGTACAATGGAGCCTGCAAACTGCACTTTTGGCTGTATAATAGGCGCCGCGCGGCATTCTATGGCCGCTGCATACCGGCCTGATGGCAGAGTGAACGCTAACACACGAGGGTTTCATGGCAACGGATTCAAAACAGGTACTGGTCGCGCTGGACTACCCCGATCAGGCCCAGGCCATCGCAATGGCGCAACGACTCGATCCGGCGCAGTGTCGGCTCAAGGTGGGCAAGGAGCTGTTTACCCGCAGCGGGCCGGCAATTGTGGAAACACTGCAAGGCCGCGGTTTTGATGTGTTCCTCGACCTCAAGTTCCACGACATACCCAATACCACCGCCAAGGCGGTACGGGCCGCGGCCGAGCTTGGCGTCTGGATGGTGAATGTCCATGCGTCGGGCGGGCGCCGCATGATGGAAGCCGCGCGCAATGAGATCGACAGTGTTGCCGGCAGCAAGACGCTGCTGATTGCCGTTACCGTGCTGACCAGCATGGAGCGGCAGGATCTCTGCGATATCGGTATCGATATCGAGCCGCTTGAGCATGTAAAACGACTGGCTCAGCTCACCGAGCGCAGTGGTCTGGATGGCGTGGTCTGTTCGGCCCAGGAAGTGGGGCCGCTGCGCGGCTTGATCGGCGCCGATTTCAAGCTGGTAACACCAGGCATTCGCCCGGCCAATGCGGATGCCGGTGACCAGCGCCGCATCATGACGCCGGCGCAGGCGGTGCAGGCCGGCAGTGACTATCTCGTGATTGGGCGGCCTATAACCCAGGCGGCAGATCCGCTGGCGGTGCTCGAAAGCATTCAGCAGGAGCTGGCTCAACTTCGCGGCTGAGTGGCGCAAATTCGACCTCTGTGCTATCCCTATTTAACAGCCTAACAGGTACGTTGGCTGTTAAATAAATAACAAGGAGGTTCATATGAACTCTCGAATATTGCGTGCCCTGCTGTTGACGTTCTGCCTCGCTTTTGTGCCTCTCTCTGTGGCTCAAGCGGATACTCTGGATATCAATACCGCCACTGCTGAGCAGTTATCCAGCGTGATGGTTGGCGTCGGACCTGCCAAGGCCCAGGCCATTGTGGATTATCGCGATAGCAAGGGTCCCTTTGGCAGTGTTGATGAACTCAGTGCAGTAAAGGGCATAGGCGCATCAACAGTAGATAAGAACCGGGAATTGATTAGCGTGACGTCGGCGCCTGCCAAGTAGCGTTACCCCGGCTCGCAAATGAAACGGCACCTGCACAGGTGCCGTTTTTATGTACAGGGATGTATGTATCCCGCGGGCGCATGGATGCGCAGGAGTGGGGTTTACAGGGATGTATGTATCCTGCGGGCGCATGGCCGTTCCCTGAAAAGTGCTCCTGCATTTTCAGGATTTCCACCATCCCTGGCGGTCATGCGCAGAGGCGAAAGCAGGCGCGGTGGTTAGAGAATAAAGGCCAGCGTCAGCGGAATGATCACCAGACTGGCAATATTGCTCAGCAGTACAATGGATGCCACCTGCTGCGGCTCCTGGTTGTAACGCTCGGCCACCAGGTAGTTCAGCAGTGCCGGCGGCAGGGCGCCGAACAAAATCAGATAGCGGAACTGGGTATCATCCAGCTGCATGACCTGCTGCGTTGCCAGTGCCATCAGAATCCCACTGAGCGGACACAGGATTGCGCCTATGACACCGCTGCGCCAGTTCGACAAATCAATACTCAGCATGCGTACGCCCAGCGAAAACAGCATCAGCGGGATGGCGATCTGCCCCAGCATGTCGATAAAGGTTTTCGCATAGACGGGCAGTACCCAGCCTGCACTGCTGATCACCAGACCTGCGATGGCGGCGAGGATCATGGGAATACGCAGCATTGAAAGTGGATGCGTGCGGGGGTTGAGCATGTACATGCCGAGGGTGAAATGCAGGGTGTTTTCCACCAGAAAAAGCACCACAGCCGCGGGCAGGGCATAGTCACCAAAGGCCAGCACGGCCAGTGGAATCCCGAGATTGCCGCTGTTGTTGAACATCATGGGGGGTAAAAAGGTCTTGGGGTGAATGCCGATCAGGCGGCAAAACGGCGCCAGCAGGAGCCCGGAGCCAATGACCACGCAGACCGCTGCGATCGCCAGCGGCTGGTAGAGTGCCAGATCAAAGGACTGGTCCGCCATGACGGACAGTATCAGGGCCGGCGTGAAGACATCCATGTTTACGCGGTTGGCCACCGACATGTCGGTGTGAATGCGGCGCGCATAGAAATAGCCCACGGTGACAATGGCGACGAGCGGGAAGACGACCTGGAAAATGCGTTCCAGTAGCAGGAGAGAAGCGTCGTCCATTGATATTTTTCCCTGGGCAGTAAAAGCGGTGGCACCGGTCGACGCAGGTCGCTTCGGTATGAGGGGCAGGCGGCATCACATCAGGCGGTGCAGTAAACGCGATCTAGGCACGCCGTACCCGGGCTACAGATTGTAGCCTGAGTGCGACATGGTACTGTCCCTGTTTTGCCTGAATCAAGCCTGTTGAATAGGCGGGGGTGTCTCTTGGGTTGCAGCCTGTGCCTGAGGCGCCCCGGCGCGGGAGCATTCATCCAGCAGGTAGACAATCGAGTGGTAATCAATACCGCTGTGATGCGTCAGGCCAATCTCGCAGGTACGGCTGGTGGATACGCCCTGTTGGCAGCCCTGTACGGCCTGGTTCAGGGTGCGCAGCGCTGAGGCATTCAGTGCCGGGGTGGTGAAGCCCTTGTCGCCGGCAAAGCCGCAGCAGCCTATGTTCTCCGGTATCACCAGTTTGGTGGTGCACTGGCCGACGATGCGTTTAAGCGCCTCGGTTTGCCCCATGCGGCTCGCACTGCAGGTGACGTGCAAGGCTACGGGCTCAGTGCGCGGCTGGAATTCAAGGCGCGGCAGCAGGAACTGGTCGATAAAGTCCACGCTGTCGAACAGGCGGATACGGCTGTCCAGCAACTCCTTCAGTCGCAGGCTGCAGGGGCTGGTGTCCGAATACACCGGCAGGGCGCCGTTTTCGCTGGCGGCGAGCAGCATGTCGGCGGTTTCGTCGCGTTTGAAGTCGGCGGCCTCGAACATGCCCTTGGACTGAAACGGCATGCCACAGCACTGTCCTTCCAGTTCCTGTGGATAAATCACCTCATATCCGGCTTTTTGTAGCAGGGCTTCGGTCACTTGGACCAAGGAGCGGTTGTCGGCGCTGCCCCGGGCGGGCCCCATGGTCCGGCTGGCACAGCTGGGCAGATAGACCACCCTGGGTCTGTCGCTGTCGGGCCTTGCTGTCTTGTTGTGAATTTTGGCGGCGGGTCTTGGCATGGCCTCGGTCCAGAGCGGAATGCGCTCGCCGCTGAGCTTGCGCAGATTGCCGGTGATGCTTTTCATGGCAGTGCTGCCGAGCAGGCCGTGGGCGCCATCGGCCAGGCGAAAGACGGCTTTGCTGGTGCGATTGAGGCCGCCGTAATGTTCGGCCAGCCACTGGGCGAGCCGGGTCTGGTTTTCGTTGTCGCGGCTGCGGATCGAACGGGTCAGGTCGCCGGTATTGATGCCCACCGGGCAGCTGGTGGAGCAAAGGCCGCAGCCTGCACAGGTATCGGTGCCCTGGTAGCGATATTCCTCGCGCATGAGGGCGAGGCGCTCGGGGTCTTCGTTGCTGGCTTCCAGACGGGCTATTTCACGCCAGATAACGATGCGCTGGCGCGGCGTCAGGGTCAGGGCCCGGGACGGGCAGCTCGCTTCGCAAAAGCCGCATTCGATACATTTGTCGATAATTGCATCGGCTGCAGGCATGGGTTTAAGGTTGGCCAGATGTACCCGCGGATCACGGTTGAGCAGCACGCCAGGGTTCAGAATGTTGAGCGGGTCGAGCAGTTCCTTGAGTTGCCACATCAACTGATAGGCATCCTTGCCCCATTCGAGCTCCACGTAGGGCGCCATGTTGCGTCCGGTGCCGTGTTCCGCCTTGAGCGAACCGTCGTAGCGCCCAACTACCATCTGTGCCACATCATCCATCAGGCCTTCATAGCGCCTCAAGGCATCGTCAGTGTCAAAAGCCTGGGTGAAAACAAAGTGCAGATTGCCCTCCAGTGCATGGCCAAAAATCAGCGCATCGGTGTAATCCCATTTCTGGAAGATAAGGTGCAGGTCGGCTACTGCGTCTGCCAGGCGTTCTACCGGGAAGGCGACATCTTCAATAATGACGGTCGTACCGGTTTCGCGTACCGCGCCCACGGCGGGGAAAAGCCCCTTGCGGATGGCCCAGTACTGGGCGCATTCGGCCGTCTCGGTGCTAAAGCGTGCTGGCTGTAGCGTGGGCAGGTGCTCGATGGCAGCACTAATGGCACTGACCTGTTGCGCCAGGGCATCGGTGCTGGCGGCGCGGGTTTCAACCAGCAGGGCGGTGACACCATCCGGTAGCTGCTTTATAAAGTCGGGCATGCCGGGTTTGTTCTCGACCGAGCGCAGACCGGCCCTGTCGATCAGCTCCACCGCCGCCACGGGCGTGGGCTTGAGCAAAGCCACGGCCTCACAGCAGCTGTGTAGCTGTTCGAAGAAAATCAGTGCCGAGGCTTTGTGGGGGTGATCATCGACGGTGTTATAGGTGATCTCGGCCATAAAACCCAGAGTGCCTTCGGAGCCGATCATCAGGTGCTGCAAGATTTCGATCGGGTCCTGGTATTCGGTGAGGGCATTGAGCGCGTAACCGGTGGTATTTTTAAGGCGATACTTGTGCGCAATGCGCCGGCGTAGCGTTGCGTTTTCCCGCGTCTGGCGAGCCAGGCCTGCGAGGGTTTCCAGCAGTATGCGGTGGCTTTTGCGAAAGGCCGTTACCGATTCGGGTCTTGCGGTGTCGAGCAGAGTGCCATCGGCCAGAATCAGGCGCATGCTGGCCAGGGTATTGAAGCTGTTCTGCGCCGTGCCGCAGCACATGCCACTGGCATTGTTGGCGGCGATGCCGCCGATCATGGCGCTGTTAATGGATGCAGGGTCAGGGCCTATCTTCTTGTTAAAGGGCGCCAGGTAGCGGTTGGCATGGCCACCGATAACCCCCGGTTGCAGGCTGATGGCCAGGGCATGATCGTGCAGCCGATGGCCCTTCCAGCCATCGCCAAGTTGTACCAGTACCGAGTCGGTAATGGCCTGGCCTGACAAACTGGTGCCCGCCGCTCTGAAGGTGAGGGGGATTTGCTGCGCGCCCGCCAGGCGTATCAGCTGGATAACCTCCTGTTCGGACTCAATCCGCACCACTATCTTGGGCTGCAGGCGATAGAAGCTTGCATCCGTGCCGTAGGCGAGGGTACGCAGCGGGTCTGTGATCAGTCGTGTCTGCGGGATAAAGGCTGCAACTTCCTGCAGGAATGCGGAGTAAGCCGGTTTCATCTGTTGATAGCCTCACCTGGGCGGCATGACCGCGCAGGACATTGTTCACAAGGGTGAAAAGATAAAAAGTTGTATCGCTACTCAGTTAAACGGGCAGCCGGGTCAGCCCGGAATCTGCCTGTTAGCCGTAGGCATTGGCCGGCAGCCAGAGCACCAGCTGGGGCCAGAATACCAGGATCAGCAGGGCGATGAGCTGCAGGGCGATGAACGGCATCACGCCGCGGTAGATATCGCCCAGGCGCACCTCGGGTGGACAGACGCCCTTGAGGTAAAACAGCGCAAAGCCCACCGGTGGCGTCAGGAAGGAGGTCTGCAATGTCATGGCGACCAGCATCACGAACCACACCAGCTCCGGGTTATCCACCACGCCGTAGCCATCGATCTCGATACCCAGCGCCGAGATCACCGGCGCCAGCAGCGGCAGGATGATCAGGGTGATCTCGATCCAGTCGAGGAAGAACCCGAGCAGGAAGATCACCCCCAGGATGAAGAAGATGATGCCGTAGGGACCAAAGGGCAGCCCGGTAAGGAAGGATTCGATCAGTTCGTCACCGCCGAGCTCGCGCAGCACCAGGGCAAAGCAGGTCGCTCCGATAAAGATGGCGAAGATATAGGCCGTGGTGTTGGTGGTGCCGCGCACCACATCGTGCAGCACCCTGAGGCTGAACTTGCGGTTGTACATCGCCAGCAGGGTGGCGCCGAGCGCACCTACGCCCGAGGCTTCGGTGGGGGTGGCGATGCCGCCAAAGATCGACCCCAGCACGACGAAAATCAGCAGCAGGGTCGGCAGCACCGCCCGCAGCACGTTGAGTACGATGGGCCAGGTCACGGGCTTGGCATCCACCGGCACCGGCGCGGCGGCGGGTTTTACCAGGCCGTAGATCAGGATATAAACGATATAGAGCCCGCCGAGCATGAGCCCGGGGATCACGGCGCCCATGAACAGATCACCCACGGACAGCGCCAGCTGGTCGGCCATGATCACCAGCATGATGCTGGGCGGAATCAGAATGCCGAGGGTGCCGGCCGAGGCGATGGTGCCCAGTGCCAGTGGCATCGAATAACCCTGCTTGGTCATGGCCGGCAGTGACATCACCGCCAGCAGCACGACAGAGGCACCGATGATGCCGGTGGAGGCCGCGAGGATAATGCCGATGGCGGTGACGGTGATCGCCAGGCCGCCACGCACACGGCCGAACAGCTCCTGCATGGAGTGCATCAGGCGCTCGGCCACACCGGACTTGTCGAGCATGATGCCCATAAAGATAAACATCGGCAGCGCCACCAGGATCCAGTTGTCCATGATCTTGTAGAGCCTGTTCACCACCAGGCCCAGGGTCAGGTAGTCGAGCCCGGTAATCGTATCGAAATAGGTGTCGGCCAGCTGGCCGATAAAGGCGAACAGGATGCCCAGGCCACCCAGCACCCAGGCCACCGGAAAGCCGGTAAACAGCAGCGCGATAAAGGACAGAAACATCGCGATCACAAGAATTGCATTGATATCCATGTTTCTTATTCTCCGCGCAGCAGCAAAACAGACTCACGAAAAAGGCGCGACAGTACCGCCAGGGCCAGCAACGCGAAACTGGCCGGAATCACGCCCTTGATCAGCCAACGCCAGGGCAGGCCCGAGGGCGCCGAGGAGCTTTCGTTGATGCGGTAGGAGTCGTACAGAAAATCCAGGCTGTGCAGAAAAATCACCGTAATAAAGGGCAACAACAGGCACAGAATGCCGAGGATCTCGACCAGGCGCTTGCTGCGGGTTTTGAAACGGCTGTGGAACAGATCCACGCGGATATGGGCATCGGTGGTCTGGGCGTAGGCCAGGCCAAACATCACGCCCAGGGCATAGAGGTGCCACTGCAGTTCTTCCAGCGCGATCAGGCCATGGGAAAAACCCTTGCGCAGCGTGACCTGCAGGATAATTACCAGCACCAGCAGCACATAGCTCCAGCCAATGGCCAGGGTAAGGCGCTGAATCAGGCGGTCGATGCGATCCGCCAGGGGTACGGTGTCAGGAGAGGGGGGGTCTTTGTGAGTCACCGGGAACGACCTTCGAGTTCAGGATAAGGACGGGAGGCGTAAAAAAAGCCGGGGCATGACGCCCCGGCGAAGGTGTTACTCGGTGCGGCTGCGCGGCAGGAAGGCGTTGGCTTCCCACAGGTCATAGCCTGCGCGGAAGGTGCTCAGGTCATCCCAGACTTTCTTGAAGAAAGGGTCTTCGGCGGATTTTTCCACGGCGACTTCATCCCAGGTGCTCTTGAAGGTATCCAGCATGGTCTGGTTCCAGTAACGGATATGCACGCCATCTTCCTTGGCCTTGGCCATCACCGGGAACTGCATGGCCTCGCCTTCGGCCACCGAGTTGGTCATGGATGCCATGCAGATGGTTTCAATCGTTGCCTGCTGGCCTTCGCTCATGCCGTTCCAGGCGTCCTTGTTGACCAGCAACTCGAAGATGGTGGCCTGCTGATGCCAGCCCGGGAAGTAGTTGTACTTGACGATCTTGCTCAGGCCCAGGCGCTGATCGATGGCCGGCTGGGAGAACTCGGTGGCGTCTATGGCGCCTTTCTCCAGTGCTCCGAAAATCTCGCCGCCCGGCAGCTGCACTGTACCCACGCCGAGTTTTTCCATCACCGAGGCACCCAGGCCGAAGAAGCGCATGTTCAGGCCCTTCAGGTCTTCAGGCTTGTCGATCGGCTTGGCGAACCAGCCCGAGGTTTCCGGAGACAGGATGGCGCAGGGCAGTACCTTGACGTTAAATCCGGCGCTGTCGTACATCTCCTGGTACAGGCTCAGGCCGTTGCCGTAGTACATCCAGGCCATGTATTCACCCGCCTCGGGGCCAAAGGGGACGGCGGAGAACAGGGCGGCGGCCGGAATTTTGCCCTGCCAGTAACCGGCGGTGGCATAGCCGGAGTTCACCTTGCCGGACGATACCGCATCGAGGATCTCCGGCGGGCTGACCAGTTTGCCGGGCTCATAGACCTTCATGCGGATGTTACCGTCGCTGACCTTGTCAAGCCGATCTGCGACCCAGGTGATGGTGGTGCCCAGCGCCGGCAGATTGGTTGCAAAGGCGATGGGGGTTTTCAGCAGTATTTTTTCGGCTGCCAGTGCCCGGGGGCTGGCGACCATGAAGGCGCTGCCGGTGAAAATGGCGCTGATGACGGCAGCGGACATGAGGCTTTTGGAGAATTTCTTCATGAAGTGTCCTCGGGGTGGAGCTGATTATTTTTGTTGGAATTCTGTGCTTTCGCATGCGACCGGATGGCCACTGTTTTTATTGGTCTTACCAATTTACCTCTCCAGTGTTGTTACTGTATTTTTTCTGTACAACGCTTGTCAACTTTTTCACCATTAAAACCAAAGCTCCCGTATTTGTTAGCGTTTCAGGGGAGGGTCTTGATATCAACGATCTGATAAGGTAGAAAACTGGTATTACCAATTATTGCGCTGGCCTGTGCTGACCCGGTGAATTACAACTATAGGCGCCCAGTTAAAAAGCGCCGTAACATGACGGTTTTATTAGGGTTTTATCATGCTGTTGGTACAGCGGGAGGGATTAAGGTGGCCTATCAGCGGGTAAAACAACCCAAAATTTCCGATGTCATAGTGCAGCAGATAGAGGAAATGATTCTCGAAGGTACGCTTAAGCCGGGTCAGAAGTTGCTGCCCGAGCGGGAGCTGGCCAAGCAGTTTGATGTTTCACGTCCATCGCTGCGTGAAGCGGTGCAGAAACTGGCGGCCCGTGGTTTGCTGGTGAGCCGCCAGGGCGGCGGCACCTATGTTTCCGAAGAGCTGGGTGCTTCCTTTTCCGATCCGTTGCTGGAGCTGTTCAAGACGCATCCGGAAGCGCAGTATGATCTGCTGGAGTTTCGCCACGCCCTTGAGGGTGTCTCGGCCTACTATGCAGCGCTGCGCAGTACGGCCGCCGACCGGGAAGAGATCCAGACGCGCTATGATGAGCTGCAGCACTTTCACAGCTGCAAGGAGTTCAGCAAGGAGGTGGACGCCGATGTTGAGTTCCATCTCGCCATCGCCGCAGCGACCCACAACATGGTGCTGTTGCACATGATGCGCGCGCTCTTCAGTTTGCTGCGCCAGCACATCACCGACAACCTGTTGAATATTTACCCCAGGCCCGGCTACCGGGAAAAGATCCATGACCAGCACCGGGTGCTGATGACTGCTATCCTTGCCGGTGAGCCGGACAACGCGCGCAAGGCTGCCCACCACCATATTGCCTATGTTGAAGAGGCCTTGCTGGAAGGGGAACGGGAAAATACCCGTCAGGAACGGGCGCTGCGCCGGGCTAATGCCGGTGTTTAATGGTACTTTTGAGACGCGATGTCGCAATTTGGCCGAGATTGGCGTGTAACTCAGGTCAGTGCTGGAGCCCGCAGTCGCAGCATGCCCGCCAGGGCTGAGAAAACGTAGATTTCAGTTTGGTATTATTACTACAAAAATGTAGTCTGGAGACGGTTTTGTTGCCATCAATATCCAATATGTGCATAATATTGACGCCATTCTGTAGTAATACTACAGGATAATAAGAACGAGAAGATGGCAGGGCGCGGGAAGCCTGAACAACAGGCTGTTCCGTCTTAACGCTTACGTGGGATTGACTGCTCGAATAAGAATGAGTGGAGAAAGCAAAGTGCAAGAATTCGTTGAAGATATTGATCCGATAGAAACCCATGAATGGTTGGATGCACTGGAGTCTGTTGCCAAAAGCGACGGCGATGATCGTGCACGGTTTATTCTCAAACAGCTGGGGCGCAAGGCCGCTGATATCGGCGTAGGTAGCGTCGGTGCCACTACGACCCCATACCGCAACACTATCGCCCCCAAAGACGAAAGTCGCATGCCGGGCGATTTGTTTGTTGAGCGTCGTATCCGTTCCTTTATTCGCTGGAACGCGATGGCGATGGTCATGCGCGCCAACGACAACAAGGAAGGCCTGGGTGGTCACATCTCCAGCTTCTCGTCGTCCGCCACGCTGTACGATATTGGCTTTAACTACTTTTTCCGCGGCAATGAAGGCGAGCAGGATGCCGACATGGTGTTCTTCCAGGGGCATATTTCCCCCGGTATTTACGCCCGCGCCTATCTTGAAGGTCGTCTGACCGAAGAGCAGCTCGACAACTTCCGCCGCGAAGTGGACGGCAATGGTCTGTCGTCCTATCCCCATCCCTGGCTGATGCCGAACTTCTGGCAGTTCCCGACCGTGTCCATGGGTCTGGGGCCGATTCAGGCGATCTACCAGGCGCACGTCATGCGCTACCTGTCTGCCCGTAGCCTGATCAATCGCGGTGATCGCAAGATCTGGGCTTTCCTGGGCGACGGTGAGTGCGATGAGCCGGAAACCCTGGGTGCCATTTCCCTGGCCGGCCGTGAACATCTCGAAAACCTGATCTTCGTTATCAACTGCAACCTGCAGCGCCTCGACGGGCCGGTACGCGGTAACGGCAAGATTGTGCAGGAGCTCGAAGGCATCTTCCGTGGCGCCGGCTGGAACGTGGTCAAGTGCCTGTGGGGCCGCCACTGGGATCCGCTGCTGGAAAAAGACACAACTGGCTTGCTGCAAAAGCGCATGGACGAAGTCTGTGACGGCGAGCTGCAGAACTACAAGGCCAACGGCGGTGCTTACACCCGCGAGCATTTCTTCGGCAAGTACCCGGAACTGCTTGAGATGGTGAAGGATATGTCCGATCAGGACATCATGAACCTGAACCGCGGTGGTCATGACCCGTACAAGGTCTATGCGGCTTACCAGTCTGCCTATCAGCACAAGGGTCAGCCCACCGTTATCCTGGCGCAAACCGTCAAGGGTTACGGTACAGGCACCTCAGGCGAAGCCAAGAATGACACCCACTCCATCAAGAAAGTGGCTGTCGACGACCTGAAAGACTTCCGCGACCGCTTCAATATTCCGTTGACCGATGAGCAGCTGAACGACGTTCCGTACTACCGTCCGTCGCCTGATTCGCCGGAAATGAAGTACATGTTCGAGCGCCGCAAGCAGCTCGGCGGCTTCTACCCGACCCGTCGCACCGAGTTTGACGTGCTGGAAACGCCGGCACTGGATGCCTTTGCCAGCCAGCTCAAGTCCAGCGGTGAGCGTGAGCTCTCGACCCAGATGGGTCTGAACCGTGTCTTGAACGTGCTGGTCAAGGACAAGCAGATTGGCAACCGCATAGTGCCGATCGTTCCGGACGAAGCCCGTACCTTTGGTATGGAAGGCATGTTCCGTCAGCTGGGTATCTACACCTCGGCCGGCCAGCGTTATGTACCCCATGACTCTGACCAGATCATGTTCTACAAGGAATCCAAGACCGGTCAGGTGCTGGAAGAGGGTATCAATGAAGCCGGTGCATTCTCTGCCTGGCTGGCCTGTGCCACCTCCTACAGCAACAACAACTGCCCGATGGTGCCGTTCTACATCTTCTACTCGATGTTCGGCTTCCAGCGTGTCATGGATCTGATCTGGGCGGCCGGCGACAGCCAGGCGCGCGGTTTCCTGATCGGCGCCACCTCTGGTCGTACTACCCTGAACGGCGAAGGCCTGCAGCACCAGGATGGTCACAGCCACCTGATGGCGCAGATGATCCCGAACTGCGTCAGCTACGATCCGACCTACGCCTATGAAGTGACCGTCATCGTCCAGGACGGCCTTGAGCGCATGTACAAGAAGCAGGAAAACCGCTTCTACTACATCACCACGATGAACGAAAACTACACCCATCCGGAAATGCCGGTGGGTGCAGAGGACGCCATCATCAAGGGCATGTACCTGCTTGAAGAAGGCAAGAGCGCCGACCTCAAGGTACAGCTTATGGGCTGTGGCACCATCCTGCGTGAAGTGCGTGAAGCCGCGATCATTCTGCGTGAAGAATACGGTATTGAATCCGATGTCTGGAGCACCACCTCGATCAATGAGCTGCGCCGCGAGGCACAGGAAGTTGATCGCTGGAACATGATGCACCCGACCGACGAGCCGCGCGTACCCTACGTGACCGAGTGCCTGCAGGACCGTCAGGGTCCGGTTATCGCCTCGACCGACTACATGCGCATGTTCGCCGATCAGCTGCGCGAATTTATCCCGCACCGCTACAAGGTGCTGGGTACCGATGGTTTCGGCCGTTCCGATACGCGCACCAAGCTGCGTGAGTTCTTCGAAGTTAACCGTTACTACGTCGTTCTGGCTGCGCTCAAGGCGCTGCAGGAAGAAGGCAAGGTGCCTGCAACCGATGTTGCCAAGGCGATGCAGAAGTTCAATCTGAACCCGGAAAAACCGGCGCCCTGGACCGTTTAAGGCTCCTGTGAACTTCGTAACGGTTGAGAATTAGTAGAGGACATTATCGTGAGCACAATCACAATTAGCGTTCCAGACCTCAGTGGCGCCTCGGATGTCGATGTCGTTGAGGTACTGGTCAAGGCGGGCGATGTTATCGCCGAGGGCGACAGCCTGATTGCCGTTGAGACCGACAAGGCCTCAATGGAAGTACCGTCCACCCATGGCGGTACAGTCAAGGAAGTGATTATCAAGGAGGGTGGCACCTGCAACGAAGGTGACCAGATTCTGATTCTGGAAACGGGCGCGGCAGCGGCCCCCGAAGCTTCCGCAACAGCAGCTCCGGCTGCTGCGGCTCCTGCTCCAGCCCCCGCGGCGGCACCTGCGGCACCTGCTGCAGCTGCTGCTGCGGCAAGTGTTGAAGAAGTCCGGGTGCCGGATCTCAGCGGTGCCTCCGATGTTGACGTGGTTGAAGTCCTGGTCAAGGCTGGTGATGTGATTGCCGAGGGCGACAGCCTGATCGCGGTCGAAACCGACAAGGCGTCCATGGAAGTGCCGGCCCCGATGGGCGGCACGGTCAAGGAAGTCAAGATTGTGGCCGGCGGCACCTGCAATGAAGGTGACCTGATCCTGACGCTGGAGGTTGCAGGCAGTGCAGCATCGGCGCCCCAGGCTCAGGCGCAGGCTCCGGCCGCTGCGCCTGCAGCAGCCCCGGCCCCTGCAGCAGCTCCGGCTGTAGCCGGTGGTATCGAAGAGGTTCGGGTGCCGGATCTCAGCGGTGCCACCGATGTGGACGTGATTGAAGTCCTGGTCAAGGTCGGTGATGTCATTGCCGAGGGCGACAGCCTGATCGCGGTTGAGACCGACAAGGCCTCGATGGAAGTGCCGGCGCCCAAGGGCGGTACCGTCAAGTCCGTCAGCATCAGTGCCGGTGGTACCTGCAACGAAGGTGATCTGATCATCACGCTGGAAGTGGCCGGTAGTGCTGCGGTCGCGGCGCCCGCTGCTGCACCTGCTGCGGCTCCCGCTGCTGCAGCTGCACCCGTGGCGGCACCTGCTGCGCCTGCCAAGGCGGCGCCAGGCGCGACCGTTAACCAGGCACTGGAGCAGAAGAACCGTGCCGTGCACGCAGGCCCGGCCGTTCGCGCCATCGCCCGCGAGTTCGGGGTTGATCTGTCGCTGGTGGCAGGTTCAGGCCGTCGTGGTCGTGTCGTCAAGGAAGACGTGCAGAACTACGTCAAGGTCTCGCTCAAGGCGCTGGCCGAGAAGCCTGCTGCTGGTGTTGCCACCGGCTCCGGTATTCCGGCCGTCCCTGCGATCGATTTCAGCCAGTTTGGCGAGATTGAACTGCAGAAGATGAGCAAGATTGCCAAGGTGACGGCGGCGAACATGACCCGTTGCTGGCTCAATGTGCCGCACGTGACCCAGTTCGACAAGGCGGACATCACCGAGCTGGAAGCCTTCCGCAAGGAAATGAAGGACGCCGCAGCGAAAGAGGGCGTCAAGCTCACGCCGCTGCCGTTCATCATCAAGGCGGTGGCTCAGGCGCTGAAGGAGAACCCCAAGTTCAACGCCTCTCTGCATGCTGATGGCGAGCACATAGTGCTGAAGAAATACATCAACGTCGGTCTGGCGGTGGATACGCCAAACGGCCTGATGGTGCCGGTGATCAAGGATGCGGACAAGAAGTCCATCTACGAGCTGTCCCGGGAAGCGAACGAACTGGCTGGCAAGGCCAAGGATCGCAAGCTGAAACCCAACGAGATGCAGGGCTGCTGCTTTACTATCTCGAGCCTGGGTGGCATTGGCGGTACTGGCTTTACGCCTATAGTACCGGCGCCGGAAGTTGGCATCCTGGGTGTATCCAAGGCAGACATAGAGCCGCGCTGGAATGGCAAGGAGTTCGAGCCGCGCCTGATGCTGCCGCTGTGTCTGTCCTATGACCACCGGGCGATTAATGGCGGGGATGCAGGACGCTTCCTGACCTACCTGAACAGTCTGCTGAGCGATATCCGTCGCTTGGTGCTGTAGCACTTTGGAAAGACCCACTTCCAAAACCTTGGCGTCAGGGCCCTGTTTGGGGTCCTGATTTTTTACCGGTCTGCTCTGCAAGCCGTGCCCGGGAAAGGGAAGCGTTTTTACACAGCTACAGACTCATGTATTTAACCAATACAAACAAAAGGCCACTCAATCGAGTGGCCTTTTTTATACAGGGACGTATGTTGGCATTTTTTGCTCCTGCAAAAATGCCATTTCCGCCATCCTTGGCGGTCCCTGCCTTTTGCTCCTGCAAAGCCAGAGTTCCCGCCGTCCCTGGCGGTCATCCTGCGGGTGCAATGGATGCACACGACTACAGGGATGTAGGAGATAGGGCGGCGCAGGAGCCAAAGCCGAGGAGCAGGGCTCCGTAGCTACCCATCGCAGTTTAGTCGCGGGGCATGGCCTGCAGTGAATCCCCGCGGCCGACGGCGTAGTAGGCCAGGCCCGCCCTGGCGACATCCTGCGGCGAGTAGAGGTTGCGGCCATCCACGATCAGGGGGGTGCGTAGCTGGGTTTTGAGCCAGGCGAAATCCAGGGTGCGAAAGGCTTTCCATTCAGTACAGATCACCAGGGCATCGGCATCTACCACCGCCAGTTCACGGGTGGCGGCCAGGCTGAGGTCGGCGCGCGTGCCGTAGATGCGGTGGCACTCGTTGAGGGCTTCGGGGTCGTAGGCGCTGACGCTGGCGCCGGCCTCCCACAGGGCTTCCATCAGGGTGCGACTCGGCGCCTCGCGCATATCGTCGGTATTGGGCTTGAAGGCCAATCCCCAGATAGCGATGCGCTTGCCGCGCAGGTCCTTGCCCAGGCCCTGTTGCAGCTTGTGGAACAGGGTCTGTTTCTGCTGCTGGTTGACCCGCTCCACCGCATTGAGCAACGGTGCCTCGTGGCCGACATCCAGCGCCGTGCGGGTGAGCGCCTTGACGTCCTTGGGGAAGCAGGAGCCGCCATAACCACAGCCGGGGTAGATGAAGTGATAGCCAATGCGCGGATCCGAGCCGATGCCCTTGCGCACCTGTTCTATGTCGACCCCCAGACGTTCGGCCAGCTGGGCCAGCTCGTTCATGAAGCTGATCTTGGTGGCGAGCATGGCATTGGCGGCGTACTTGGTCAGCTCGGCGGCGCGCAGATCCATGAACATCAGTTTGTCGCGGTTACGGTTATAGGGGCCGTAGCACTCGCGCATCAGGCCGCGCACCCGCTCGCTGTCGGTGCCGATGACAATGCGGGCCGCCTTGGTGAAGTCCTCAATGGCGGCACCTTCCTTGAGAAACTCAGGATTGGAGCAGACATCAAACTCGGGGCGGGTCTGGCGTGCTGACAATACACTGCTGATTTCCTCGCGTACCCGGTCTGCGGTGCCCACGGGCACGGTGGATTTGTCGACCACCACCTTGTAGTCCGTCATGTGGCTGCCGATGGTGCGGGCCACCGTCAGCACGTGACGCAGGTCCGCGGAGCCGTCGTCATCGGGGGGCGTACCCACGGCTATAAATTGCAGCTGGCCGTGGGCGACACCGCGCTCTGCCGAGGTGCTGAACTGCAGCCGGCCTTCGCTGTGGTTGCGCTTGAGCATGGATTCAAGGCCAGGCTCGTAGATCGGCAGGCGGCCCTGATTCAGGCCATCAATCTTGGTCTGATCAATATCGATGCACAGAACATCATGGCCAACGTCCGCCAGGCAGGTTCCCGTGACCAGGCCGACATAGCCACTGCCAAATACCGTGATTTTCATAGCTTTCCCGCGTTGAAACAGAGATGTTCTGAAGACTAACTCTAGTGCAGCCTGATGCCCAGAGTCTGTCGGGTTTTGATTACAGTTTCTTGATGCTGCCTGAGTCGGACTGGCAGTTAATGATATAGTGCGGTCTTAACGACAGGGGCATGGGTGCTTCTGCTGCATGGGCTGAGTCAAGGGTTGGCAGATGAAGGTACTCATTACCGGAGTTGCGGGTTTTATCGGGTTCCATGTGGCCAGGCGCCTGCTGTCTGAAGGCTGGCAGGTACTGGGGCTGGACAGCCTGAATGACTACTATGACCCGGCACTGAAACAGGCACGTCTCGCGTTACTGAGGCCCCAGGCCGGTTTTCGCTTTGCAGGCGCGGATCTGGCGGACAGGTCTGCGATGGAGGCGCTCTTTGCCGACCAGCCGTTTGATCGCGTTATCCATCTTGCGGCCCAGGCGGGGGTGCGTTATTCGCTGGAAAACCCCCATGCCTATGTGGATGCCAATCTGGCGGGCCTGCTGAACGTGCTCGAAGGCTGCCGGGCTCAGCAGGTGGCGCATCTGGTCTATGCTTCGTCGAGTTCGGTTTACGGGCTCAATACCCAGGTCCCCTTTGCCGAGTCGGATGCGGTTGATCACCCGGTGTCTCTTTACGCCGCCACCAAGAAATCCGGAGAGTTGCTGGCCCACTCCTACTCCCACCTCTATGGTCTGCCGGCCACCGGGCTGCGCTTTTTTACCGTCTACGGCCCCTGGGGGCGTCCGGATATGGCGCCGATCAAGTTTGCCCGCGCCATCAGTGCCGGCGAGGCGATTGATGTCTACAACCAGGGGGACATGAGCCGCGACTTCACCTATATCGATGATATCGTCGAGGGTGTGGTGCAGGTGCTGGATCAGATTCCCGCAGCGCAGCCGGGCTGGACGCCGGAGCAGGGCAGCCGCGGCCAGAGCTCGGCGCCGTATCGGATCTTCAATATAGGTGCGGGTCAGCCGGTGGGGCTGCTGGACTTTATTCAGACACTGGAAGCGGCGTTAGGTGTACAGGCTCGTAAGAACTTCCTGCCGATGCAGCCTGGCGATGTGGCCCGTACCTGGGCCTCAACTGAAGCACTGCGGCAACAGACCGGATTTAGTCCTGCGGTGGGGCTGGAGGAAGGTGTCGGCAAGTTCGTTGACTGGTACAGAGCCTATTACGGCCCGTCGGTTTGAGGGGAGCGCGACAGAATTAAAAAGGGGGCAGCGTGCATGGCACGCTGCCCCTTTTTAGTCAGGCTGGATCAGGCCTGATCCAGCTCGTCGAGCTGCTGCTTGAGAAATTCACGCAGCTCAGGGCCTGTGTGCGGGCTTTGCAGGCCGAAGACCATGTTGGCCTGCAGGTAACCCAGCTTGTTGCCGCAGTCATAGGACTTGCCCTCCATATGGTAGGCCTCCATCGGCGTTTCCTTGAGCAGGGCGGCCATGGCGTCGGTCAGCTGGATTTCACCGCCGGCTCCGCGCGGGGTGGATTTAAGCAGCTGCATAATGCGCGCCGGCAGTATGTAACGTCCCACGATCGCCAGGTTTGAGGGCGCCGTGCCGGGAGCCGGTTTTTCCACCATGCCCTGAATCGGGTGCGCATCGCCACCCTGCAGGACGGCACCGGCGCAATCGACAATGCCGTAGCGCTCGGCGTGCTCGTGCGGCACCGGCTCCACCATGATCTGCGGGTGCTCGTTGCGGCTGAAGGCAGCCATCATGCCGGCCATGTCAACGTGGCCGCTATCGGCGGTGCGGTTGTTGATCAGTACGTCCGGCAGCATGACCGCGAAGGGTTCGTCACCGATAATGCCGGCGGCGCAGAGGACGGCGTGGCCAAGGCCCTGGGCGCTGGGCTGGCGTACCGAGATGATTTCCACATCAGGCGGCTGGATGTTGCGCACTGAGGCAAGTTCCGCGATTTTGCCCTTGATCTCTAGCTGGGCTTCGAGCTCGTAGTGGGCATCGAAGTGGTTTTCAATGGCTTCCTTGCCGGAGCGCGTCACCAGAATAATCTTGGTAATGCCTGCCGCGACGGCTTCTTCCACCACGCGCTGGATGACCGGCTTGTCGCCGACCGGCAGCATTTCCTTGGGGATGGCCTTGCTGGCGGGCAAAACACGGGTGCCGAGTCCGGCAACGGGGATTATGGCTTTGGTCACTTTACGCATCGGTGATGGGGCTCTTTGATGTTTTAATTTCCTGGTGCAATCGGATGACACAGCGTCATCCGGTGCGGTGATTTATAGCAGGCAATATCAGGCGCGGGTCATGAACTTCCCGGTTTCCGTATTGATCTTGATCTTCTCGCCCTGCTTGATGTACTCCGGTACCTGCAGCTCAAGCCCGTTGGTCATGATGGCGGGCTTGGTGCGCCCGGTGGCGCTTGCCGCCTGCATGCCGGGCACGCACTCGGCCACTTCCATGATAACGGTGGCGGGCAATTCGACAGTGACGATCTCGCCTTCGATCAGCAGCGCGACTATGCCTTCAAGTCCGTCACTCAGAAACGGCAGCTGGCTTTCGATGCTGCTGCCGTTGAGGTAGTACTGGCTGTAGTCTTCGGTATCCATGAAGGTGAAGAGGTCGTCTTCGCGGTATAGGTAGGACACCTTGCGCCGTTCCAGCGAGACGTTCTTGACCAGGTCATCACCGGTGAAAGTGACTTCGTGCTTGCCACCTTCGGGCAGCAAATTGAAACGCACCTTGTACAGGGTGCTGGCACCACGGGAGGTGGGGTTGCGCACATCGACATGTTGCACCACATAGACATGTCCATTGAGCTCGACGACATGGCCCCGCTTGAGTTCGGATGCTTTGGGCATCGAATAAAACCTCGTGATCACAAAATTGGGAGACTGGCGGCTCGACCCTTTAGCGGGCGACGCTCTGCTACAGGCTCCGGGATTGGCATTTTAGGAGAAAACCGCCGCGCCGCGATACTGATTTAAACGCAGGCCGGTGATTTCGCGTCAAGCCTCCAGGCGCTGCACGTCCACCGCGACCCGGGGCGCCTGGGGTTTGCCGCCGTCAAACAGCACGCCGCGCAGCGGCGCCACATCGGAGTAATCCCGGCCCCAGGCCGTGGTAATGTGCTGTTCGGCCGGCATGTTGTCGTTGGTGGGGTCGAATTCGAACCAGCCTTCCTCCGGCGAATAGAGCGAGAACCAGGCGTGGGAGGCGTCTGAACCCACCATTTTCACCTGTCCGGGCGGCGGCAGGGTTTCGAGATAACCGCTGACATAGCGCGCCGGGTAACCCAGGGCCCGCAGGCAGCCGATGGCCAGATGGGCAAAGTCCTGACAGACGCCACGGCGGTGCTCCAGCACATCGGACAGTGGCGTAGCTACTGTGGTGAAGGCTGGATCATAGGTGAAATCGGTGAAGATGCGGTGCGTCAAGTCGCGGGCAGCCGAGAGTAGCGGCCGGTCGGGGGTGAAGGAGGGCGCCGCATAGTCGCGCAGTGCATCCATGGCCTTGATCATCGGCGAGTCGAGCACGAACTCGCGCGCCACCAGGGTGGATTTTGTCTGGTTGGTCTTCAGCGCTTCCAGTGCCTGGGCGCAGGTACTGCCCAGATCCAGGTTCAGCTCGGGGCTGGCGCGGCCCTCGTCAATGCGAATATCGCTGGTGATCTCGACCGACAGCTTGCGGTGGGGCACCTCAATGGAGAAGTGTACTATGTTGTTGCCGAAGTAGTCCTTGCGCTTGCGGCTGTAGGCCGGCATGGGGCTTATCTGCAGCTTGCTGCTCAGGCAGTTCTGGTAGCTGGTGTTGCGCGGCTGCAGATGGGCCAGGTTGTAGCACAGGCTGACCGGGTGCTGGTATTCGTACTCGGTCAGATGTCGGATGCGGTAGATCATAGTTCGCCATTCCACCCGGTGTTCACCAGCTGCTGAGGGCCGCCGGTGTGATCGAAGAAGTCTTCACTGACCGCCACGGCGGTTTCGTTCAGGCGCTGCTGTACCTGCTGCAGCAGCTTGTCGAGCTGGACGCGGCTTTGCAGTTTTTCATCCACTACCGCCAGGGCGCGCATGTCAGCCAGGCGCACCGCCGCCGATATTTCCAGTACCAGCCGCTGATTGCGCGGCAGTTCCGGCCCCTTGCCGCGATTGGGCAGCTCGCTCAGATCCTTGAACAGCTTGTCGAGCTGATAGATCAGGGAGCGCGGGTTGCTGCGATCAATCAGCAGCAGGCCCAGGCCACTGACAATGTTGGTTTCAGCCCGGAAGCGGCGGCGGTAGGTATTCAGGGCTTCGGTCGACAGCAGTGCCGATTCCAGTGCCAGCGGCTCGCTGGGGTCGACGTTGACCGGCACCAGCAGGTGGCGCAGCAGTGAGGCCACCTGCTGGGCCTTTTCAAGCCGGCGGCCGATCTGCAGGAAGCGCCAGCCCAGGCCGCGGAACATGCTGTCCTGGTACAGGCCGCTCAGGGCCAGCAGGGCGGAGATCAGCGGATCCAGTGTTTCTTCCGGTGCCGATGCCATGCCACGGGTCACGGCGTCTTCGAGGCCGTTCAGCTCATCGCGTATGTCGTTGATAATGCGCTGAATATCGGCCGAGAGCAGTTCCTTGACCTCCTCGGCGCAGTTGAGCATGGCAATCAGTGAGGCCTTGACGCTGCCGGTACGCCGGGCATCGCTGATCACTGACAGCAGTTCAGGTTCTGGCTTGCGCAGCAGCTCCAGGTTGTCCCGGGTGAAGCCAGGCAGGGTCAGTGTTACCTCGGAGACGGCCCGCAGCAGCAGCCGTTCGGCGCCCTTGGGCAAAATAACGGCGCTGTTGAGCTGGACGAAGACGGTACGCAGTACGCGGATGGCGGCGTCGGCGCGTTCGGAATAGCGGCCCATCCAGAACAGGTTTTCCACCATGCGGCTTGGCAGGGTGGTGTACTGGTGGATATGGCTGAGGCTTTCGCCGCCAGGGCCAGCCTGCAGGGTCAGCTGTTTTTCCGGTTCCGAGGCCAGTACCCAGGTGTCCTTGCTGAGGGAACCGAGCTGGTTGGAAATCAGGCGACTGTCGTTAGCGATGCCCACTCGGGTCATGCCGCCTGGCATCACCGAATAGGAGCCTTCGCCTGCGACCGAGAAACTGCGCAGCACCGAGGGGCGCGAGTGCATGGCGCCCTTGTGCCAGCTGGGCGCCGAGGACGGGGCTATGTATTCCTGTGCCGTATAGTGCAGCGGATTAAGCCGGATGCGCTCGATCAGCTCTTGGCGCTCAGAAGCGGGCAGGTCGCAGCCAAAGATACTGAACTCGCCGGCGCGGCGCGCACAGCGCTTGATGACCAGCTTGTCGATATTCGCCAGCACATGGGCAAGATCGCCGGCATCGCCGCACCAGTAAGTCTTGACCGAGGCCAGCTGCAGTTCGTGGCCGAGGAAAAACTGGCTGATTTGCGGCATGTATTTCAGCAGCGCGGTGTTTTCCAGTACGCCGCTGCCCATGGGGTTGGCCACCACGACCCGGCCTGAACGTACCACTTCCAGTAGCCCCGGCACGCCCAGGCGCGAATCGCTCTTGAGCTCGACCGGATCACAGAAGTTGTCATCGACGCGGCGCAGTATGACATCCACCCGGGTGAGGCCATCGAGGGACTTCATCCAGACGTAGCCGTTGCGCACCGTCAGGTCGCCGCCCTGTACCAGGGGGTAGCCAAGGTAGTTGGCCAGGTAAGTGTGTTCGAAGTAAGTCTCGCTGTAGGCGCCGGGCGTCAGTATGACGATGCTGGGCAGCTCACCGCCGGCCAGGTTGCCCGGCGGAGCGAGGCGGGTCAGGGTGTGGCGCAAGGTGGTAAAGAACAGTGACAGCCGGTGTACGTGGCTGTCGCGGAACAGGCTGGGGAAAACACGCCGCATAACGGTGCGGTTTTCCAGCGCATAGCCCGCTCCGCTTGGCGTCTGGGTGCGGTCACCGATGATGACCATGTTGCCGTCGGCACCGCGCACCATATCGGCGCTGTGCAGTATCAGCTGGTGGTCGCCCTGCAGCTTGATATCCTGGCACGGGCGCAGAAAGCCGCCGTGGCTGTATATCAGCTCTGCCGGCAGTATGCCGCAGCGCAGCAGCTCGCGAGGGCCGTAGATATCCTTGAGCAGCAGATCGAGCAGTTCAGCGCGCTCGCTCAGGCCGGTTTCAATCTGGTTCCATTCCTCGCTGGCGATCAGCAGTGGAACCGGGTCCAGCCCCCAGGTGTGACTGGCCAGGGACGCGCTGGACAGCGTATAGGTGGCGCCGTCATCCCGCAGGATGCGTTCGGCCTTGCGCTGGCGATCATTCAGGGCGTCGGGGCCCAGAACATTCAGGCTCTCCAGTAAGTATTCCCAGTGGCTGCGCATGCTGCCATCGGGAGCATAAACCTCATCCATGAGCCCCGCCGGACGCGGGTAAACCAGGGCATTGCCCTGGTTTGATTGTTGCTGTTGGGAAAAGCTCATTCGGCGTGAACCTGTCTCGTCGAGAGGTGTTGTCAGGAAGGTTCAGCATAGTATACCCGAGACCGGGGCCAAGCCGTGCTTCCGTTACGGCTGGCGGCGCAGGTCCAGGGTGTGGGGATACTCGTTGGTGGGCTCTTCCGGGGGAGGTGCCATCGGGTGCGGTGCTTTCTGGTGAGGAAAGAAATCGCGAATGGCGTCGAACTGCGACAGCGGCTCCTGGGGGCCGGGCGTATGGCCGAATTCCCAGAAGCGGTTGACGCGCCTGGCTTCGGCTTCAAAGCCGTTGACCGGGAAGCTGTCATAACTGCGCCCACCCGGATGGCGTACATGGTAGGTGCAGCCGCCAATGGACTGGCCGTTCCAGGTATCGATCAGGTCGAACACCAGGGGCGCATGCACGCCTATGGTGGGGTGCAGTGCCGAGGGAGGCTGCCAGGCACGGTAGCGCACGCCGGCGACATACTCGCCGGTGCGGCCGGTGTTGCACAGCGGTACCCGACGACCATTGCAGGCCAGCACGTAGCGGCCTTCGGTCAGGCCGCTGACTTTTACCTGCAGACGCTCCAGTGACGAGTCGACATAGCGGGAGGTGCCGAAGCTGCTGATTTCCTCGCCCAGTACGTGCCAGGGTTCGATGGCCCAGCGCAGCTCCAGCTTGATATCGTCGATGTTCACGCGACCATAGTGCGGGTAGCGGAACTCTTCGAAGGGTGCCAGCCAGGAGAGCTGGAACGGGCAGCCATGCTGTTGCAGGTCCTTCACCACATCCTGTACATCGGCCCAGGTATAGTGCGGCAGCATGAAGCGATCGTGCAGCTCGGTGCCCCAGCGCACCAGGGGCTTGTGATACGGCTCTTTCCAGAAGCGCACCAGCAGGGCGCGAATCAGCAGCGCCTGCACCAGCGCCATGCGCGGATGGGGCGGCATTTCAAAGCCGCGGAATTCCAGGATGCCCAGGCGACCGGTGGCGCTGCCGGGGGCATAGAGCTTGTCGATGCAGAACTCCGAGCGATGGGTGTTACCGGTGATGTCGACCAGCAGGTTGCGCATCAGGCGGTCGATCAGCCAGGGCTGATCGACCAGTCCCTCAGGCATCTGCTGGAAGGCAATCTCGAGTTCATAGAGCGCCTCATCACGGCCCTCGTCGACCCGGGGAGCCTGGCTGGTGGGGCCGATAAACATGCCGGAAAACAGGTACGACAGGCTGGGATGATGCTGCCAGTAGGTCACCAGACTGCGCAGTATGTCGGGCCTGCGCAGCAGTGGGCTGTCCTGGGGTGTGGCGCCACCCAGGGTGATATGGTTGCCGCCGCCGGTACCGCTGTGGCGGCCATCCACCATAAAGGACTCGGTGCCAAGGCGGGACTGATGCGCCTCCTCGTAGAGGGTGATCATGTTGTCGGTCAGTTCGCGCCAGTTGTTGGCCGGGTGAATATTGACCTCGATAACGCCGGGGTCCGGTGTGACCAGCAGGCGCAGCAGGCGGGCGTCTTTGGGCGGTTCATAGCCCTCCAGCACCACCGGCAATTCGAGTTCGGCGGCGGTGCGCTCAATGGCGCTGATCAGCAGCACATAGGATTCCAGTGCCTTGATGGGCGGCAGGAACAGGTGCAGGCGACCATTGCGTGCCTCTATGCACAGGGCTGTGTGCAGCACCTTGCTGGCGGCTGTTGCCTCCTGGGTGCTGGCGGGCTCAGGCGCGGCCTTCATGCGGGTCTGGGCATGGCCTGCGGTAAAGCGGTTGATGTCGTAGACGGTGCTTTTCAGCGGCGGATGTTCGGCAAAGGGATCGGGATCAGGTTCAACCTCGCGCTCTTCCTTGCTCACCCAGGGCAGGGAGTTGAGCGGCAGGCGAAAGCCCAGCGGCGCATCGCCCGGAATCAGCACCAGGGCACCGCGTCGCATCTCCCAGCTACAGCTGCGCCAGCTTGAACCCAGTTCGTCCCGCCCCAGTGGCAGCACATAGCCGCTGGGGGTGTTGAGGCCGCGTTGCAGCAGCCTGGCCAGGCGCTGGCGTTCGAGGTCGTCCGACAGGTCCGCCTTGAGCGGGTCCAGGTTGGCCGGCAGTTGCTGTTCCTTGTCGAGGTAATAGAGGGCGTCTTCGTAGGCCGGGTGTATGTGCTTGTCGGACACCTCCAGATTGGCGCACAGGCGGTCGATAAAACGCTGGGCATCCTCCAGCTTGTGCCCCAGGTTCTGATCCACCCGGGCCAGCAGTTTGGGATTGTGCCACAGGGGTTCGCCGTCCTGGCGCCAGAAACAGCCCAGCGCCCAGCGCGGTGTTTCCTCGCCGGGGTACCACTTGCCCTGGCCGTAATGCAGCACGGCGCCGGGTGCGAAACGGTCACGCAGGCGCAGCAGCAGTGTTTTGGCGAGGCGCAGCTTGTCGGCGCCAAGGGCTTCGGTGTTCCACTGGGCGGACTCCATATCATCGATGGAGACGAAGGTCGGCTCGCCGCCCATGGTCAGGCGCACGTCCAGCGCATCCAGGTCCGCGTCTACGGCTTCGCCCAGGGCCTGGATTGCCTGCCACTGTTCCTCGGCGTAGGGTTTGGTGACCCGGGGGTCTTCATGGATGCGGTAGACCTTGTTGCTGTACTCGAACTCGACTTCGCACTCGTCCATGGCGCCGCTGATGGGTGCGGCAGAAGCCGGGTCCGGGGTGCAGGCGAGGGGAATATGGCCTTCGCCGGTCATCAGGCCCGAGGTGGGATCCAGTCCGATCCAGCCGGCGCCAGGGATATAAACTTCGCACCAGGCGTGCAGGTCGGTAAAGTCAGCCTCCGGACCGCTGGGGCCGTCGAGGGATTTTACGTCGGAGCTCAGCTGAATCAGATAGCCGGAAGCAAAGCGCGCGGCCAGCCCGAGGCTGCGCAGGATCTGTACCATCAGCCAGGCGCTGTCGCGGCATGAGCCCTTTTTCAGTTCCAGGGTTTCCTGGCAGCTCTGAATGCCGGCTTCAAAGCGCAGGCCGTAGCCGATTTCCTGTTGCAGGCGCTGATTGAGCGACACCATGAAATCATTGATCGGCGTTTTCTCGCGCGGCACAGAAGCAACCCATTCCTGCAGCAGCGGGCTGTCAGGTTCGGTGCACTCGAGGTAGGGCGCCAGTTCCTTCTGCTGGCTTGCGTCGTACTCGAACGGGAACTGCTCGGCGTACTTTTCGACGAAGAAGTCGAACGGGTTGATCACCGTCATATCGGCGATAACTTCAACTTCTATGCACAGCTCAGTGGTCTTTTCCGGGAAGACCAGCCGGGCCAGAAAGTTGCCGAACGGGTCCTGCTGCCAGTTGATAAAGTGGTTTTCCGGCGTGACCTTGAGCGAGTAGCTGTGAATCTGGGTTCTTGAATGGGCCGCCGGGCGCAGGCGCAACACGTGGGGCGCCAGGTTCACGTGACGGTCAAACTTGTACCGCGTCAGGTGGTGAATCTTGGTCCGAATAGTCATCTTGACCCCTAGTCGTGAGCAAACCAGTTGCTTGCAATATGGTTGTGGGCCTCGGCCAGCACTAATTGCTGATCGTTCAGGTAGTCACGAAAATCGGGACTCAGGCAGAAGCCGTCGCGGATATCGTGTTTCGGCAGCTGTGGCTTGATGGACGCGTAGCGCTTGCCGGCGGTGGGCAGCCTGGCGGTGGCGGAGCTGATCTGATCGAGGCAGAAACCCACCGAGCGCGGGAAGTGTTCGTCACTGAGCAGAAAGCGCGCCACATCGGAACCATTGACCGCTGTGCGCATGGTGCGACGGTAGGCCATGTAGGCGCTGCCGGAGCGCAGTACATTGCCCCATACAATCTGCGACAGGTTGGTGGTGTCGTTGTCCTCGGACAGCTGCAGTACGGCGGCGCCGGCGTCCAGCAGGCGGGTGGTCATGTCGGCGCGCTCCAGGTTGCAGCCCAGGCGCATGAAGTGCCAGGCCGCATCGCGGCTCATGGTGCCGAGCAGCAGGCCATTGATGCCCTGGCACCCCTCGATGATGCCGTTAAGAAAGGCGTGGCGGCCGTTGCGGTTGATGCCCTGCTGGATATCGTTGCGGGCGAACAGCAGCAGTTCGTTGACCAGTTCCCAGGCTTCGGCTGGCAGTACGTCGCGGGCCGTGCGGATGTTTTCGCGCAGCATGGTAAGGGACGACAGCATGGAGCTGGGGTTGGTGTCGTCGGCGAGGGTGAATTTCACCACATTGCGCTCGTCCTGTACCTTGTAGCGTTCAAAAAACAGCTCGGTACCGCTGTTGATGATGACCAGATTGAACCAGCCGATATTGACACTGCGGGGCAGGTCGAACAGCAGGTTGTCGTAGACGCTGACCAGGCGTGCGGTATTTTCGACGCGCTCCAGATAGCGCGCCGCCCAGTAAATTCTCTCAGCTACACGGGACAGCATCATTTGGCCTCCGTATCAACGATCCAGGTATCCTTGCTGCCGCCACCCTGGGATGAGTTCACCACCAGAGAGCCCTTTTTCATGGCCACGCGGGTCAGCCCGCCGGTGGTCACATAGACGTCCTTGCCCTGCAGAATAAAGGGGCGCAGGTCCAGGTGACGCGGCTCAAGCTTGTTGTTGTCCACCAGGGTGGGCGCAGTTGAGAGCGCCAGGGTGGGCTGGGCGATATAGTTGCGCGGGTTGGACTTGATCAGTTCGGCAAATTTGGCCTGATCCTTCTTGGTGGAGTGGGGGCCAACCAGCATGCCATAACCGCCGGATTCATTGGCCGGCTTGACCACCAGCTTGTCCAGGTTCTCCAGCACGTAGGCGCGGTCCTTGTCGTTCTCGCACAGGAAGGTCTTGACGTTGCGCAGCAGTGGCTCCTCATCGAGGTAGTACTTGATGAGCTGGGGTACATAGGCGTAGATGACCTTGTCATCGGCAACGCCTGCGCCCGGTGCATTGGCCAGGGCCACGTTGCCGGCTTTCCAGGCGCGCATGAGGCCGGGCACGCCCAGCACCGAACTCTTGTCAAAGACTTCGGGATCGAGGAAGAGATCGTCGATGCGGCGGTAGATCACATCCACCCGGGTGAGGCCGTCGATGGTGCGCATGAAGACCAGATCGTCTTCACTGACCACCAGGTCGCTGCCCTCCACCAGTTCTGCGCCCATCTGCTGGGCCAGAAAGGCGTGCTCAAAATAGGCCGAGTTGAAGATGCCCGGGGTCAGCACCACGATTTCGGGTTGCTTGACCTTGCGCGGTGACAGGGCGGCCAGGGTGTCGAACAGCTGGGCCGGGTAGTCATCGATCGGCATGATATTGTCGTTTTCGAACAGCTCCGGCAGTACCCGTTTGGTGATGGCGCGATTTTCCAGCATGTAAGACACGCCGGACGGCACCCGCAGGTTGTCTTCCAGCACATAGAATTCGCCGTCGCCATCACGCACCAGGTCGGTGCCGCAGATATGGGCCCAGACGCCATGGGGCGGCGATACGCCGACGCACTCGGGGCGAAAGTTGACGGAGTTCTCGATCAGGTGGCGTGGAATAATGCCGTCGTTGATAACATTCTGATCGTGGTACAGATCGTTGATGAACATGTTCAGTACGCGCAGACGCTGTTTCAGCCCGGCGGCGGTCTTGTCCCACTGCTTGCGGGAGATGGTGCGGGGAATAAGGTCAAAGGGCCAGGCCCGGTCGATGTTTCCTTCCTCGGTATATACCGTAAAGCTGACCCCCATTTCCTGGATGGTCGCCTCGGCCATAAGGCGGCGTTTCTCAAGCTCTTCTTCATCGAGACTGGCAAGGTAGTTGGCAAGCTTGCGAGCCGGTGCTCTGGCGTTGCCAGGGGAGCTGATCAATTCATCGAAGAAACCACCGCTGTCGTACTGCTTCCAATCGATACTCATGGTTTATGCCTTCTGCTGATCCCTGTTGCATTCCAACTCACCAAAGTGAGGCATGTTTCAATCCATTAACGGGCACAGTGCCCCGTTATGGTGATGCCTGACCGGGAGGGCTGTCGAAAAGTCGCATCTTGCTACTCTGATACCGTTCATGCAGCAATTTGCAGGCCAGAATGCAGGCTGCAGAGACGGATCGGCGAGTGACTCAGCCGATACAGTGTAGCAGTGGCGGGCTTGTGCGTGATCGGGCGCGCAATAAAAGTCACAGCAAATTCAGTGGGCTGCGCATGATTTTTGAATTTAAGCGGGTGTTGTTAAGTGAGTGTTGCGTCTGGATCGGAGGGCGCAGCGATACCGCGGGCTTGCCGGCAGGTGTGGCAATGTGCAGGAGCTGTATTGGGGGTGTATTGGGGCTGCATAAGGGTGAACGGAAGATGTTGCAAAGGACTATATAAAGAGAGGGTATAAAAAACAGCAGTTGATATGAGCGCTGCTTGGGACGGATCTTGCTTATCTAGAAGGAGCTGTATCAGAAGAAGCGATATCAGATTTGGTCGGGGTAACAGGATTTGAACCTACGACCCCTGCCTCCCGAAGACAGTGCTCTACCAGGCTGAGCTATACCCCGACGTATCTGACGTGCTGCTGCAGCCAAGGCTGCGGTGGTCTAAGACCCAACTGCGAAACAGTTGTTGAAGCGGGAAAGTTTGGTCGGGATAACAGGATTTGAACCTACGACCCCTGCCTCCCGAAGACAGTGCTCTACCAGGCTGAGCTATATCCCGAACCTATGCCCTCAGCAGGCCTTTGGACAGGTCTGCTGTGAACAGGGCGAAATTATAATCCGGGCTCGGATGATGTCAAGGCTGTTTTATAAAACAAGCGCTTAGGCATCAGTTGCGTATTATTGCATTTCAACTTCGCCGAGGCGGTTGGCGGTTTCCGGGCAGGCCAGGCGATCGGTGGCGACCAGAACATTGGCCAGATGATCATAAGCCACGCGCTGCTGCTTGAGGATCTGCTCGGCTTCGGTCAGGGCTTCCTCGACGCTGATTTGGCCGCTGCGGTGGTCCTGGCTGATCGTCAGGCTGCGTTTGTCGTTGGCGACGATACGCTTGTAGGTATTCTTGGCTTCAATGTTGAGACGAAAGCAGGCGGCATAGATGCCATCCTTGAGGTTTTGTGCGCTTGCAGGCTCTTCGGCTCGGCCAGGGGCGGCGCTGAGTAACAGCAGCACGAAAAGCGGGAAAGTCCTTTTCATTCAGTAACTCCGGTAGGCGGCTTGGCTATGGCGCTGTCAGTATAGCGTAGCCTTGGCGTTGATTATGCATAGTTCTACGGCGCACCTGTAGCGTCATTTATAGGGGAAATCTGCAGGCGGTCTGGGCCCTGCGTATTCTCCCTTGTTGGCAAAGTGCGCCTGGCGAGTGGGCTGTTACACTGTGGCGAGAGTATTCAGGGCGTGCTGTGCGACGGTGTTTGCCCAACGGGAAAGAGCGGAGGAGTTGCGTATGTCATCAGGGAATCTGGCGCTGGGGCGCAGCGTTGCGGGTAAGGATGTTGAGTTGCCGCTGATTATGGCGAACCGCCATGGCTTGATCGCAGGCGCTACCGGTACCGGCAAGACCGTCAGTTTGCAGACCATGGCGGAAGGCTTTGCCCGCAGCGGTGTGCCTGTGTTCATGACGGACGTAAAGGGGGACCTGTCGGGCCTGGCCGCAGAGGGGCGTGGGCACCCGAAGATCGCCGAACGAGTGGCGCTGCTGGGGCTTGATGATTATCGTCCAAGGTCGGCGCCGGTGGTGTTCTGGGACCTGCTGGGGGTCAGGGGGCACCCGGTGCGTACGACTGTGTCGGACATGGGGCCGCTGTTGCTGAGTCACCTGCTGGAGCTCAACGAGACTCAGTCCGGCGTGCTCTATGCCTGTTTTCGCATTGCCGACGATGAAGGGCTTTTGCTGCTGGATCTGAAAGACCTGCAGGCGATGCTGGCCTGGATGGGCGAGAATCGCAGCGCGCTGGGCAGTCGCTACGGCAATATCGCCAGCGCCAGTATAGGGGCTATCCAGCGGCGTCTGCTGATGCTGGAGTCCGAGGGCGCGGCGCAGTTCTTTGGCGAACCCGCGCTGCAGATGGCGGATCTGATGCAACGGGATTTTTCCGGCAATGGTGTGATCAGCGTGCTGGATGCAACGGCGCTGATGACAAGGCCAAGGCTCTACTCCACTTTTTTACTCTGGTTGCTGTCTGAGCTGTTTGAGCAGTTGCCGGAAGTCGGTGACAAGGCCGAGCCAAAACTGGTGTTTTTTTTCGACGAAGCACATTTGCTGTTTGATCGCGCGCCCCGCGCGCTGCTCGACAAGGTGGAGCAGGTGGTACGGCTGATTCGTTCCAAGGGCGTCGGGATCTATTTTGTCAGTCAGAGCCCGGGTGATATACCGCAGGACATTCTGGGTCAGCTGGGGCACCGGGTGCAGCATGCGCTGCGGGCCTTCACGCCTAAAGATCGCAAGGTGGTCAAGGCGGCGGCCCAGACGTTCCGTGCCGCCCCGGGAGTGGACACCGAGCAGCTGATAACTGCGCTGGGTGTGGGTGAGGCGCTGGTGTCGGTGCTGGATACCTCCAGTGTGCCGACGGAGGTGGCGCACACCCTGGTGCGCCCGCCGGAGTCGCGCCTGGGGCCGCTGGAGGATGTTGAGCGGGTGCAGCTTCTGTCCCGTTCGCCCATGGGAGCCCGCTACGATGAAATGGTGGATCGGGAGTCGGCCTTCGAGCTGCTGAAAGCGCGCAGTGAAAAGGTACTCTCGAGCGAGGCTGCAGCGCTGGCGGATGCGCCTGTGGATGAAAAAAAGTCGCGCAAGTCGAGTGGGCGGGCCAGCAGTGGTCTGTTTGGCAGCCTGGCGAAAAGCGCGATGCGTGCGATTGGCACCCAGCTTGGACGCCAGATCGTACGCGGGTTGCTGGGGTCCATTCTGGGCGGGCGCCGCTAGGGATTGTTCATGTGTGTGGTGTGTCCTGACGGGCGTTCAGGTGCAAGGCCGGCTGTGAATGGTGCGTTTTGGGGCTTGTGGTGCCTCTTGTTGTTCCAAGGTCGCGATTGCCAATGCCGGTCTAGCTAGGTAAAGTGCCGGCACTTTTTGATCGACGAACAGATGGCAGGGGCTGGGGCCGGTATGACTCCGTTAGGACGCTACAAGCAAGATCTAGAGCGGGATGATTTTTCCTATGATCCGGCGCAGGAAATGGCGGTAAAGCATCTGCAACGCCTGTTTGATGACCTGGTTGCGGCACCGCCGCCAAAGCCTGGCCTGATGCAGCGTCTGGCCAGCGGCTGGAAAAAGGAGCCGAAGGAGCCGCTACGCGGGCTCTACTTCTGGGGTGGCGTGGGGCGAGGCAAGACCTACCTGATGGACACCTTCTATGACAGTCTGCCGTTCGAGCAGAAAACCCGCACCCATTTTCATCGCTTCATGCAGCGCGTACATCAGGATCTCAAAACCCTGGCCGGGGAAAAGAATCCGCTGGTGGAGCTGGCAAGGCGCTACGCGCAGGAAACGCGCATCATCTGCTTCGATGAGTTCTTTGTCTCCGATATTGCCGATGCCATGATTCTGAGCAGTCTGCTGGAGCAGCTGTTCGCCAATGGCGTATCCCTGGTGGCGACCTCCAATATAGTGCCCGACGGTCTCTATAAGGATGGCCTGCAGCGCGCGCGCTTTATGCCGGCCATCGCGCTGCTGAACAGGTTCACCGAAGTGGTTAACGTGGATGGGGGCATCGACTACCGTCTGCGGGCCCTGGAGCAGGCCGAGCTGTATCACTCGCCACTGGATGCAAAGGCCGATGAAAGCCTGAATGCCAGCTTCGAGTCGCTGGCGCCCGATCTGGTGGAAGTGGTGGAAGCTGAAGTGCTGCAGGTCAATGGTCGCGGCATCCGTTCGCGGCGCTGCTGCGAGGATGTGGTCTGGTTTGATTTCGCCGATCTGTGCCAGGGGCCGCGCTCGCAGAACGACTATATAGAGCTGGCCAAGCTCTACCATGCGGTGCTGGTCTCCAATGTGCCGCAGCTTGGGCGCAGCAATGATGATGCGGCGCGCCGCTTTATCAATATGGTGGATGAATTCTACGACAGCGGCGTCAAGCTGATCCTGTCGGCGGCGGCACCGATTCACGGGATCTACAGCGAAGGTCGTCTGGAGTTCGAGATTCAGCGTACCCAGAGCCGCCTGCTGGAAATGCAGTCCCATGAGTACCTGGCGCGGGCACATCGGGCCTGAAAAAAATATCCGGATTCGGATGGGAAACTGCTTCTTGGCTATCGCATTTGCAGTGCGACTTGTCTATAATTCGCGCCACCTATTTCTATGGGTTGTTACTGTTGTGGTCGGGATGCTCCCGAACACAACCAAGAATTATAAGTCAGTTCGGTGGCACATCTGAAATGTGTGGCGAGAACTGAGTTAAATAAAGGCAATATACAGATGAAGACTTTTGTTGCTAAACCAGCCGAAGTAAAACGCGACTGGTACGTTGTTGATGCCGAGGGTAAAACCCTGGGGCGTCTGGCTACTGAGATTGCACGTCGCCTGCGCGGCAAGCATAAGCCGGAATTCACTCCTCACGTTGATACCGGCGATTACATCGTTGTTGTTAACGCTGAGAAAATCGGTGTTACCGGTAATAAGCGCAAAGACAAGATCTACTACCGCCACACCGGTTACCCGGGCGGTCTGCGCGAAGCTTCTTTCCAGACAATGATCGACTCTCACCCGGAGCGGGTTCTTGAGATCGCGGTCAAGGGTATGCTGCCCAAGGGCCCGCTGGGCCGTGCCATGAACAGCAAACTGAAAGTTTACGCTGGCACCGAACATCCGCATCAGGCTCAGCAGCCCAAAGAACTGAACATTTAAGGGAAGGCAGACTATGTCCACTACTCAGTATTACGGTACCGGCCGTCGTAAAACCTCTACTGCTCGCGTCTTCCTGCGCCCGGGTACAGGTGTTATCACTATCAATGACCGCACGATCGAAAACTACTTCGGTCGCGAAACTGCACGCATGATCGTGCGTCAGCCGCTGGAATTGACTGACTCTGTCGAAAAATTCGACGTTTTCGTTACTGTCGCCGGTGGTGGTGGTTTCGGTCAGGCAGGCGCTATCCGTCACGGTATCACCCGTGCACTGATGGTTTATGATGAAACTCTGCGTCCGTCACTGCGTAGCGCTGGTTTCGTAACCCGCGACTCCCGCATGGTTGAGCGTAAGAAAGTCGGCCTGCGCAAAGCACGTAAGCGTCCTCAGTTCTCCAAGCGTTAATTCGCTTTCGGCTTCGGTCGAAGACTGTGGCAAGAAAAACGCTCAAGCCTTTTTGGCTTGGGCGTTTTTTTGTTTGGGCTAGATCAAAAGTCGTACGGATGTCAGGCTATTAGCCCGCCAATGTCCTTGTAAGCGAAGGGTATTTTCATTACCATTTGGGCCATTTTAAAAATCCGTTATTTGATGATTTTTAGTTGAGCGATCGGGTTATTTGCGTTCTTGCTGGGCGTTAAATTGCAGATCGAACAAGGGAGAGAGAGTTAATGAGTAATGACGGCGTGAACAAGGGGCGGCGTCGACTCCTGGTCGGCGCGACCTCTGCGGTAGGGGCTGTCGGTGCAGTGGGGGTTGCTGTTCCCTTCGTGGCCTCATGGATGCCCAGTGCCAAGGCACGTTCCGCGGGTGCTCCGGTAACGGTCGATGTGAGTAAACTGGAACCGGGTCAGCAGATGGTCGTCAAGTGGCGTGGCAAGCCGGTCTGGCTGGTCAAGCGTAACGAGAAGACACTGAGCGATCTGGCAGGTCTTGATAGTCGCCTGACGGACCCCAAGTCAGAAGTGCCGCAGCAGCCGGCTTACATTCCGCATGATTCTAGCCGCTCCCTGCGTCCGGATATTTCGGTGCTGGTGGGTATCTGCACGCACCTGGGCTGCTCTCCGACCTACCGTCCGGAAATTGCACCTGAAGATCTGGGTCCTGACTGGGTCGGCGGCTTCTACTGCCCCTGTCACGGTTCGCGCTTCGACCTGTCCGGTCGCGTACTGAAAGGCTCCCCGGCGCCCTCGAATCTGGTTATTCCTCCGCATAACTACCCGGAAGAAAATATCCTCGTCGTCGGTGTGGATCAGGAGACTGCATAATGGCTAATCCAAACAAGAGCAAGGCCGAAAGTGGTCTGATGCGCTGGATCGACGATCGTTTTCCGGCGACGCAGATGTGGGAAGATCACCTTTCCAAATACTATGCTCCGAAGAACTTCAACTTCTGGTATTTCTTCGGCTCGCTGGCGATGCTGGTTCTGGTTAACCAGATCCTTACCGGCATCTGGCTGACCATGAGCTACAACCCGTCCGCAGAAGGCGCCTTTGCGTCTGTTGAGTACATCATGCGCGACGTCGAATATGGCTGGCTGCTGCGCTACATGCACTCCACCGGTGCTTCGGCCTTCTTCCTGGTGGTGTACCTGCACATGTTCCGTGGCATCTTGTACGGTTCCTACCGCAAGCCGCGCGAGCTGGTGTGGCTGTTCGGCATGACCATCTACCTGGCGCTGATGGCGGAAGCCTTCATGGGTTATCTGCTGCCCTGGGGCCAGATGTCCTACTGGGGTGCCCAGGTTATCGTGTCCCTGTTCTCTGCCGTGCCCTTTATCGGTGAAGACCTGTCGCTGTGGATTCGTGGTGACTACCTGATATCGGGTATTACCCTGACGCGCTTCTTCTCGCTGCATGTCATAGCGCTGCCGATCGTGTTGCTGGCGCTGGTGGTGCTGCACATCATCGCGCTGCACGAAGTGGGTTCCAATAACCCCGACGGTATCGAGATCAAGGCCAACAAGGATGAAAATGGCGTGCCGCTTGACGGTATTCCGTTCCACCCTTACTACACCGTCAAGGATATTGTTGGTGTGGTCGTGTTCCTGTTCGTGTTCAGCATCGTGGTCTTCTTCTTCCCTGAAGGCGGCGGTTACTTTATTGAAGCGCCGAACTTCGAGCCTGCCAACTCGCTGAAAACGCCTGAGCACATAGCGCCGGTGTGGTATTTCACGCCCTTCTACGCCATGTTGCGTGCCATTCCGCCCATCGCCGGCTCCCAGTTCCCGGGTGTTGTTGTCATGGGTGGTGCCATTGCTGTTCTGTTCGTACTGCCCTGGCTGGACCGTAGTCCGGTCAAGTCCATGCGCTACAAGGGCATGATCAGCAAGGTGACACTGGTGATCTTCGCGGTCAGCTTTGTGATTCTGGGTTATCTGGGTGTGGTTGCGTCCAACCCGACCCGTACGCTGGTTTCCCAGATCTGTACTGCGCTGTATTTCGCGTATTTCTTTCTGATGCCGATCTACACCAGGATGGAGAGCACTAAACCGGTTCCGGAAAGGGTTACAGGCTAATGAAAAAGTATCTGATTGCATTGATGATGGTCCTGCTGCCGGTATCGGTACAGGCCTCGGTCGGGGGTGTTCAACTCGACTCTATCGAAGTGGACCTCGAGAATCAGGCCTCTTTGCAGCGCGGTATGGGCACTTTCGTTAACCGTTGCATGGGCTGTCACTCGGCGGACTATCAGCGTTACGAGCGTGCCGCCATTGATCTTGAGATTCCTACGGAGCTGGCAGAGCAATACCTGCTGCTGGGGGATCAGAAGGTTGGCGAGCAGATGAGAATCGCCATGGACAAGGGTGATGCGGCGAACTGGTTTGGTAACCCGCCGCCGGATCTGTCTCTGGAAGCGCGTCTGCGCGGGCCGGACTGGATCTACACTTACCTGCGCAGCTTCTACCAGGATGAGTCGCGCCCCTGGGGTGTGAACAACGTGGTCTTCAAGGACGTGGGCATGCCCAACGTGCTGCAGGATCTGCAGGGTTTGCAGGTCAATCACTGCACGGCGGAAGAGTTTGCTCATGCAGCTTCCGGCGAGATAGATCCGCTGACCAACACCCGCATGTCCAAGTGTCTGACGGTTGCAGACAGTGGTAGCCAGACAGTCGAAGAGTTCGACAAGACGGTCTACGACCTGACCAACTTCCTGACCTACATGGGTGAGCCGTACCGTCTTGAATCCGAGCGCATCGGCACCAAGGTACTTATCTTCCTGTTTATTTTCTTCCTGTTCGCATTTGCGCTGAAGAAAGAGTACTGGAAAGACGTACACTAAGGTTCTTGTGTTCGAACAACGATCGTATGCGGCCTGAAGGATCGGGCCGCATTTATTTTTTTAAATGAAGACTGACGGGGATTATCCGATGGGAGTAGTGGCTAAGCGTTCTTCCATGACCTTCTTTTCCAATGGTGCAGACCATTACAGCCACCGCGTGCGTATCGTGCTGGCGGAAAAAGGGGTCGCAGTCGATATTGTCGACTGCACCGAAAGTGACTTGCCCGAGGATTTGTCGTCACTGAATCCCTACAACAGCCTGCCGACCCTGCTGGATCGGGAGCTGGTGTTGTACGAGCCGAATGTGATGATGGAATATCTCGATGAGCGTTTTCCACATCCGCCACTGTTGCCGGTTTACCCGGTAGCGCGTGCAGAAAGCCGTTTGTACATGTACCGCATCCAGCACGACTGGTGTGGTCTGGCGGACACTATTCTGGCTGGCAAGGCTGATGCACCCGAGATCGAGCGCTGCCGCAAGGAATTGCGCGATGGTCTGGTCGCCATTTCTCCGATTTTTGGAGAAAAGGACTTCTTCATGAGTGAAGAGTTTTCCCTGGTAGACTGCTGTCTGGCGCCGCTGTTGTGGCGTTTGCCCGCCATGGGTATCGAGCTGCCGGAAGCGCAGTGCAAGATGCTGGTACGTTACATGAAGCGCATTTTTGAGCGTGAGGCTTTCCAGGAGAGTCTGTCGGAAGCTGAGCGTGAGATGCGCGACTGATAGCCTCCGGGTTCTAGTGGTACGAATCAAGGGATGGAGGCGACTCTGTCCCTTTTTTATGGGCGATGCCCGCGTGCGTTCTGGCTGTCGATAGGGCTGCTGGCGCAGGTAAAGACGGCGATATCCGTCATGTTGAATTACAGAAAGCAGGGCGCCGCGTCAGGGATGTGCGGCTGTGCCTGCGGAGGCAGAGTAATGAATCCTAGTCGTCCCTATATCGCTCGAGGTCTGTATGAATGGATCCTCGATAATGACTGTACACCCCATCTGGTGGTGGATGCAGAGGCGCCCCATGTGGTGGTGCCGCGCCAGTTTGTGCAGGACGGTCAGATAGTGCTGAATGTGCTGCCCTCGGCCGTGCGTGACTTCTTTATGGGGGAGAGCGAGATTTCGTTCAGCGCCCGCTTTGGTGGCGTGCCCATGCAGGTGCGGGTGCCTTACGCGGCGCTGATGGCCATCTTCGCCAAGGAGAATGCCATGGGCATGGGCTTTGGCATGGAGCCCGGTGCCGACTATTACGAGCGCCTGCAGCCGGTGGATGCTGTTGCGGGGGAAGATGAAGGGCAAGAGCAGGTCGATGGGCCGGCAGATGAGGGCGCTGAGAAGGGGGCGGAGCCTGTTCAGGCGGTCGCGCCAAAAAGACCGAAGCCGGGGCGCCCGAATCTCAAGGTCGTAAAATAGTTGTTCGTGAAATAGTAGCTATAAACAGCAGCTGTGATGGTTGCTGTTGTGTCGGACAGACTGCGCGTGGCGTAGCCTGTCCGGTTCCATCAGATGTATTCAAACGCCTTGACGATTTTCTGCACGCCGGTAATAGTGCGGACCAGGCGTACCGCTATATCCGCTTCCTTCTGGGACACCAGGCCCATCAGAAATACTGTGCTGTTTTCCGTGACAACCTTGATGCGGCTGCCATTGATATTGCGCTCAGCCAGTAGCTGCAGTTTGACGCGGCTGGTCAGGTAGGCATCATTGCTGCGTACTATGCCGGATGTCGGGCCGGCGATCTCCAGTTCGTTGTGAACCTTGCGCACTTCGCGAATCTGGCTGGCGATGCGCTCGGCTTCGTCGCGGGTGGCGGCGCTGGGAACCTGGCCGGTGAGTAGTACCAGGCCGTTATAACTGGTGGCGCCGACGTGGGCATTGCGCAGGCCCACTGAGCCCTTGTTGATGTTGACCAGGGTCTTGGTCTCGATGACTTCGTCTTCCAGGTAGTTGCCGAGCGTCCGGTGTCCTTTGTCTTCCTGGATAGGTTCTTCCCGTGTAGCGCTAATCAGTGACGAGCAGCCAGACAGGACGACGAGGCTGGCGAGGCTGGCGAGGCTGGTGGCAATTAACAGTTTTTTCATCGGTTTCAGGCTCCAAACAGTTGGTAGTCGATCAGATCGCACAGGCAGTGCAGGACCAGCAGATGGGCGTCGTGTATCAGTACATCATCATCGGCTGGAACGCAGATTTCGATCTCATCGGGGCGTAAAAGTGCCGTGGTATTGCCGCCATCGTAGCCGGTCAGTGCAATCACGCTCATGTCCCTGTCGTGGGCGGCCTGAATGGCCTGCACGAGATTGTTGGCGCGACCGTGGGTCGAGACCATCAGCAGGATGTCGCCGGGTTGGCCGAGGGCGCGAATCTGCTTGGAGTAGATGTCGCTAAAGCCACTGTCTTCACTGATGGCGGTCAGGGTGGCGCTGTCGGCGGACAGGGCGAGCGCAGGCAGTCCCGGGCGCTCATGGCGGTAGCGGTTCAGCAGCAAGGCGCAAAAATGCTGTACCAGCGCGGCGGAGCCGCCGTTGCCAACGCACAGGATCTTGTTTTCATTTACCAGGCAATGCAGCAGTTGTTCGCCGGCGCTGGCGATCATGGGAGTGTAGTGTTCGATGGTATGGGCATTGATATCCATCGAACTGTGAAACTGGCTGACAATGCGGTCTTCGAGTTCCATTCAGCGGTGTTTCCGATCTCAGGGCCTGAAGGCGTCTTTATACCATAGCGGGGTGGCCGTCGGTGAATCTGATTCGAATGCGATCACATCAAAGCGGCAGGGCTGGGTGGCCCGCTGGGGGTATTGGCTCAGGTAATGGTTGGCGGTAAGGATGATTTTTTGCTGTTTGCGGGCGTCGACCGATGCGGCGGCGCTGGCCAGGCTGCTGCGGCCGCGCTTGCGTACCTCAACAAAGACCAGGCAGTCGGCATGCTGCATGATGAGGTCGATTTCACCCAGGCGGCAGTGGTAGTTGCGCGTCAGCAGCACCAGGCCCTGCTGTTCCAGCCAGTGCAGGGCCTGGTCTTCGGCAAGCTGCCCGCTGGCGCGCCTGTTCATCAATTGCTCGCGGGTGTCAGCAGGCTGGGGACGCCATTATCAAACCGGGCCCAGGGCAGGTCTCTGGCGATGCGCGAGCCGGATGTCAGGTGTAGTTGGCCGGTTTCACCGCTGATGCGGGCCTGCGGGCTTGCCCGCAGCTGCTCAAGATAGGGATGCAGCGTGAAGGCATCGGCGCCCAGGGCGTAGAGGCGGCCAAAGCGGGTGTCGGTATCATCGCGTTGCTGGCTCATCGCCAGCTTCAGTGTGCTGGGCGGGCCTATCACCCAGGGCAGGTCGCAGAAGACTATGCCGTTCAGGTCAATATCGCTGATGCTGTTGGGGCTGCCGTCATACAGGTGTGAGGTGGCATAGACCGGCAGGCTGGCGGCGTAATTGAAGGCCAGCAGGGGTTTGATCTGGCGGGCGTCGGTCGGCAGGGCGCTGAGGAAGAGGGCGTCAGCGTCGTTACGTGGCTGGGATTCGGACTCGATGCGATTACCAGTGACCTTGCGCACGCGCTTGGCGCGGGCTGCGCTGCTATCAGTATTGAGCAGTGACTTGACCTGGCCTGCCAGGTCGGCCTGTTCGGCAAAGGTGACGGCACCAACAACCTGGCCGCCGAGGCTCTCGAACTCGTGGATAAAGGCCTGGCCTACGCGTGAGCCCCAGTCGGTTTCCGGAATCATCATCAGCATCCGGCGCCGGCCGTCCTGCCAGGCGCGCTGGGCGGCCGCCTGCGCCTCATCTTCGGCGGCAAGGCCCAGCTGGTAGAGGTTCCCGGGGGTCTGGATGTTGGTATTGTTCAGCGCCAGCACAGGTATGGGCAGTTCGGTGGCGAGGGCGATCTGGTTAACATAGTTCTTGTCGAGCGGGCCGACCACCAGGTCCAGCTGCATGGTGCGGGCCAGGTTCAGCAGTTGCTCGGGCGTATTGACCAGGGTTGAGTCCAGCAGCTGTATTTCCGGTACAGGCTGGCCTTCGCGCTGCGCCTGATAGTAGGCGGCCATGAAACCGTCGCTGATGGCGCTGGCGGCCTTGGCGAGCGAGCCGCTCTGGGGCAGTAGCAGGCCGATGCGTCGGGTGGGTGTGACGCTGGAGTCGAGCAGTGCAGCTACCGCCTGGGGAGGCAGTTGCAGGGCGGGGTGGGATTGCCACAGGGTGCGCCATGCTGACAGGCTGTTGTACTGCCCGGCCAGATCAGTGCTGGTGCGCAGGTTGATGGCCAGCTCGTACCAGCCCTGCTCGTAATAGGAAGCATCGCCGCTGCTTGCCAGGCGTTCAAGGCCGGCGCGGGGCAATTCGCCCAGCAGTGCCCAGATACGCTCATGCAGTGTTTGACGCAGGGCTGGATCCTGGCGCAGTTGCGCCACCTTGATCAGCTCTTTCAGTTCGCCCGGGTTGTCCTGCTGTTGCTGATAGGCTTGCGCTCTCAGCTCGCCCAGCTCAATGGCCTGGGCGGTAGGCAGGGGTTCGCTGCTGGGCATTTCGGCCAGATAGAGCAGGGCCTGGCTGCTGTCCTGGCGTTCCAGCGCGGTGCCCGCCTTGAGCTTGGCGATATCAAAGCGCAGGATTGGCGGCAGCAGTGCGGTGTCGATGCGCTCCAGAATGGCAATGGCCTGGTCGCGCTGATCGATATCGATCAGTTTGCGGGCAGCTTGCGCGCGCAGTTCGGCCGAGCGGATAGGTTGAGCGCGGCTGGCTTCATCGAGCAGGGCCGCAATGGCGTTTTGCTCGCGTTCGATAGCGTTGGCAGCGGGTGCGGGTGCTCTGGATGTCGGCGTACTGCAGCCAACAAGCAATAGGGCCAGCAGGCTGGCGGTCAGAGACAGGCGCAGCGGATTCATCATATACTCTGTCACCCCAAAAGACGGATGGATTCACGATGTCGGAAGCGGTTTTGTATGTTGTCGCAACACCTATAGGCAATCTCGCAGATATGACTGCGCGTGCAATTGAGGTGCTGCAGACAGTGTCACTGATCGCGGCGGAAGATACCCGTCACAGTGCACGTTTGATGGCGCACTTTAACATTAAAACGCCCATGATTTCAGTGCATGATCACAACGAACGGCAGCGAATCGAACGAATTATTGAACGCCTGTCGGCCGGCGAAAGCATTGCGCTGATTTCCGATGCCGGTACACCGCTGATTTCAGACCCCGGTTTCGTGCTGGTGCGGGCTGTGCGCGAGGCGCAGTTCAGGGTTGTGCCGGTGCCGGGTTGCAGTGCACTGGTCACGGCACTTTGTGCCGCGGGCCTGCCATCTGATCGTTTTGTGTTCGAAGGTTTCCTGCCGGCCAAGAGCCTGGCGCGGCGCCAGCGCCTCGATGCGCTGGCCCGGGAAGAGCGCACGCTTATCTTCTATGAATCGACTCACCGGATTCTGGCATCCCTGGAGGACATGCAGGCCTGCTTTGGGTCTGAGCGCATGGTGGTGGCCGCGCGTGAGCTAACCAAAACCTTTGAGACTATAAAGGGTGCGCCGGTATCCGAGCTGCTGGAGTGGATGCGCCAGGATGCCAATCAGCAGAAAGGTGAGTTTGTGGTGCTGGTGCAGGGCGCGCCCGCGGCGGCGGCGGATGACGTCAATGTCGAGGCCATGCGGGTACTTGACGTGCTGCTGGAAGAGCTGCCGATCAAGCAGGCTGCGGCGCTGGCAGCCAAGCTGACGGGTCTGAAAAAGAACTTCCTGTATCAGGCAGCGCTGGCGCGACGCGACGCCTGATAAAGGTCGGTTATAAAAGGCTAACTATCCTGGGTTGCGCTTTGTGTGAATACTGGTATTCTTGCGCCCGGATGAGTTCGCCGGACAGTCGTCGCTGCGCTTGCGCAGGGGAGGAAAGTCCGGGCTCCATAGGGCGGAGTGCCAGATAACGTCTGGGCGGCGCAAGCCGACGGCCAGTGCAACAGAGAGTAGACCGCCTAAGCATGGAGTTCTTCGGAGCTGCATGACGGTAAGGGTGAAAGGGTGCGGTAAGAGCGCACCGCGTGGGTGGCAACATTCCACGGCACGGTAAACCCCACTCGGAGCAAGACCAAATAGGGACCCACTAGGCGCGGCCCGCGCTGGGTCCGGGTAGGTCGCTAAAGGTGTATGGTGACATGCATCGTAGATGAATGACTGTCCTCGACAGAACCCGGCTTACAGGCGAGCTCATCCAACTAATTTACTCATGCAAAAGCTGTATTCTGCGTGTCAGATTTCCCCGCGTTTTTGTCCTAATTGACTGATTCCTATATCAGTTATTTTCCAGCCACCTTAGACGCCCTGTCAGTGGCTTTAAATTAGCTAATGCGTTCGCTTATCTCCATGGAAGGTGCCACTGCGGCTGCCTTGCATTGCCTGTGGTTAGTTTCTATAGTATGCGCAAGTGGGGTAAAGTGGGCAGATGTGGGTAATTATGGGAATTTTGTGGTGAAAAGTGCTCTAAGCAGAGGATGACAGCCCCATGTTTCGTGGTGTGAACCCGATCAATCTCGATGCCAAGGGCCGCATGGCCATTCCGGCACGCTATCGCCAGCAGATTCAGGCGGGATGCGAGGGTTGTCTGGTTGCCACCATTGATACCGAAGAGCGTTGTCTGTTGCTCTACCCACTGCCCGAATGGGAACAGATTCAGCAGAAAATCGAGGCCTTGCCGAGTTTTAACCCGGCTGCGCGGCGTATCCAGCGACTCCTGATTGGCCATGCCACGGATCTGGAGATGGATGGCAGCGGCCGATTGCTGCTGACGGCGCCGTTGCGCGAATACGCGGGACTCGACAAGAAGGTGATATTGCTGGGACAGGGTCGCAAGTTCGAGATCTGGAGTGAAGATCTCTGGAACCAGACCCGCGAGCAGTATCTGAAGGATGTAGAGGGTGGTATGGCGCTGCCGGATGAGTTGCAGACGCTGTCACTGTAAGCCAAATGATTACAGCAAACAGGTTGTCGAGCGCGAATGATACAGGATTTCAGTCACACCACCGTATTGCTGCACGAGGCCGTCGAGGCCCTGGTGCAGGACCCGGATGCCTTCTATATAGACGGCACCTTTGGGCGAGGCGGTCACAGCGGGCTGATTCTGGAACAGCTGCAGTCAAATGGCCGCGTGCTGGCGATCGACAAGGACCCCGAGGCGATCACCTACGCCGCTGAGCGCTTTGGCGAAGAGCCCCGTTTTGAGATCGAACGCGGCTCTTTTGCGGATATGGATCAGTATGTGCGTGCACGTCAGCTCGCCGGCAAGGTCGGCGGCATTCTGCTGGATCTGGGCGTGAGTTCGCCCCAGCTGGACGATGCCACGCGCGGTTTTAGTTTTCTGAATGAAGGTCCGCTGGATATGCGGATGAATCCCGATGTGGGTCAGAGCGCGGCGCAGTGGATCGCGACGGCCGATGAAAAGGAAATAGCGGATGTGATCTTCACCTATGGTGAAGAGCGCTTCGCCCGACGTATGGCGCGCGCCGTTGTTGCGGCGCGCCAAGAGGTGCAGATCACCACCACGGCGCAGTTGGCCAAGATTATCGCGGAAGCGAACCCTGCCTGGGAGAAGGGGAAACATCCGGCGACGCGAGCCTTTCAGGCTATCCGGATTCATATAAACCGGGAACTGGAAGACCTTGAGCGTTGCCTGGACCAGGCACTGGATTTGCTGTCGATAGGAGGTCGCCTGGTGGTGATCAGCTTTCATTCGCTGGAAGATCGCATCGTCAAACGCTTCATTCGCAAGCACGTGAAGGGTGACGAGCATCTGCCGCGTGGCATTCCTGTAACCCAGGATATGTTGCAGCAGCGTCTTAAATCTGCCGGCAAGGCGATCAAGGCCAGCCCCGGCGAAGTTCAGCAGAATCCCCGTGCGCGCAGCGCGGTCATGCGAGTCGCGGTGCGTATCAAATGAAATTGCCAGCCATGGATTGGCGCCAGTTCCCGCTCTTGCACCGGTTGCAGGTCTGGAAATCCGCCGACGCCGCAGTGACAGATACCCAATCTGCCCCTGCGGCGTCGTTGCGTCTGTTCCGCGCCGCAGAGCTGGCACGTCCGGCGATGGTGTTGCTGGTGCTGGTGCTGTTGCTGGTTGGCAGCGCCATGGCGGTGATTTTCAGTGCCTATCAGTACCGTATTCTGTTTAACCAGCATCAGAATCTGGTTGCCAACTGGGATGAACTCCAGGTGGAGTGGGGCCAGCTGGTGCTGGAAGAAAGCGCCTGGGCGGCGAACAACCGTATCGAGCAGATTGCCAGCAAGCGCCTGGCCATGCTGGTGCCGGAGCCTGGCATGATTGAGATTGTGCGTCATGAGCGCTGAGTCGGGCAAAGTCGATAATCAGGCGGCCAAAAGCTGGCGGCTGATGCTGCTGTTTGGGTTGCTGGCGATCATCGCCACGGCCATCCTGTTCAAACTGTTCTCCCTCTATGGCCAGGATCAGGCGTTTCTGCAGAGCCAGGGGGATGCCCGTACCCTGCGTACCATGCTGATTCCGGCGCACCGTGGTCAGATTACCGACCGCAACGGTGAGCCTTTGGCGGTGAGCGCACCTGTGGCGACCATCTGGGCCGATCCCGGCAAGGCCGACCTGAACCACCCGTCCCTCGGGCGTCTGGCTCAGCTGCTGGAGATGGATCGTACCGAGCTGCTGGATCGCCTCAACGAATTCAAGTCACGCCAGTTCATCTATCTGCGGCGGCAGGTGTCACCGGAGCTGTCCCAGCAGGTCGCGGCGTTGCGGGTGCCTGGCATCCATGTGGATCGGGAGTACAAGCGCTACTATCCGGCGGCCGAAGTCACCAGCCACCTGGTGGGCTTTACCAATGTCGACGGCGAAGGTCAGGAGGGCATGGAGCTGGCCTACAACGACTGGCTGCGCGGTGATCCTGGCAGCAAGCTGGTACTCAAGGATCGGCTGGGTCGCACCATCAAGCATATTCGTTCGGTGGAGGAATCTGACCCGGGCCGCAATCTGCAGCTGAGCATCGATCTGCGGTTGCAGTATCTGGCGTATCGCGAACTCAAGGCCGCGGTGCAGGTTCACAAGGCCGACGGCGCGGCGGCGGTGGTGCTCAATGCCCACACCGGCGAGGTGCTGGCGATGGTAAACCAGCCATCCTACAACCCCAATGATCGCAGCAAGCTCAGCAGCAGCGCATTGCGCAACCGTGCCCTGACGGACCTGTTCGAGCCCGGCTCACCCATGAAGTCCCTTACCGTGGCGGCCGCGCTGATGAGTGGTCAGTACCAGGCCGATACGCCGGTGGATGTCTCCCCCGGTTACATTCGACTCAAAGGGCATACCATTCGGGATCACCGAAATTATGGCATCCTGGATCTCACCGGCATTATTACCAAGTCCAGCAACGTTGGCGTGACCAAGCTGGCCCTCAGTATGCACGGCGATGCAGTACGCAATCTGATGGTCAATGTGGGTCTGGGGCAGGTGCCGGGTACGGGCTTCCCGGGCGAACAGTCAGGCTCTCTGCCCTATGTGACGGAAAAGCAAGTGGTGGAGCGGGCAACCATGTCATACGGCTACGGGCTTTCGGTAACACCGCTGCAGCTCGCGCACGCTTATACGCCTTTTGCCAGTGGCGGCATGATTCGCCCGGTTTCCCTGCTGAAGCAGAGTGAACCATCACCGATGGTGCGGGTGATGCCGGAGCAGGTGGCAAAAGAGGTACTGGCGATGATGGAAACGGTAACCAACAGCGGCGGTACCGGCACCCGTGCCCAGGTGCCGGGGTATCGCGTTGCCGGCAAGACGGGTACGACCCACAAGATCGGTGCCGGGGGTTATATCGCCGATCAGTATGTGTCGGTCTTTGCCGGCGTAGCGCCGGTGGAAAATCCGGAGCTGGTCATGGTGGTGATGATCGATAATCCCAAGGGGCAGGAATATTTCGGGGGCCTGGTGGCGGCGCCGGTATTTTCGCGTATTGCGGCCGGTGCTCTGCGGTTGTTGAACGTGGCGCCGGATGACTGGCCGGAGAAGGATACCAAGCGGGTGGCAATGAAATAGCATGACTCCAATCGCGCAAGTTAGATTGCAACAGCTCCTGCCAGAGGCGGTTAACACCCCTCTGGCTTCGCTCGTTATCGGGGGGCTGTCCCAGGACAGCCGCACGTTACAGGCCGGTGAGCTGTTTTTCGCCCGGCCGGGATTGACCCATAGGGGTGTCGATTTCATTCCTGCGGCGGTCGCCCTTGGTGCCGTCGCCGTGCTGGTGGATGCGGCTGAAGTGGCAGCGATCGCCGAGGCTGATTTTGGTGTGCCGGTGCTGGCCATTTCGCATCTGGCGGGGCGTATTGGCCCCATGGCATCCCTGTTCTATGGCGAGCCGAGCCGAGCCATGCAGATGATTGGCGTGACCGGCACCAACGGCAAGACCTCCTGCAGTCATTACATTGCCCAGGCGCTGAACCTTGCCGGGCGGCGTACGGCGCTGATCGGCACCGTGGGCAACGGCTTTATTGATGCTCTGGCAAGTGCCAGCCACACCACGCCTGATCCCATCGCACTGCAGCGCCTGCTGGCAGATTTCCGCCGCCAGGGCGCAGATACGGTGGTGATGGAAGTATCGTCCCACGCGCTGGAACAGGGGCGGGTCCAGGGCATTGCTTTTGATGTGGCGGCATTCAGCAACCTGAGCCGCGACCATCTGGACTATCACGGTTCCATGGAGGCGTACGGCGCCGCCAAGGCGCGGCTGTTCGATGCCATGGCGGTACCGCTGCTGGCAATTAATGCCGATGATGCTTTTGGGCGCAGCTTGCTGCAGCGCTCTTTTGTCGATGCACGCCAGGTACTGGCTTTTGGTACTACGGCGAGCGCAGATATTTACCCGCTCAGCAGTCAGCTCAACAGCAGCGGCATGCAGTTGCGACTGCACACACAGCTGGGCGAGATGGATATAGAAAACCGCCTGCTGGGGCACTTCAATCTCAGCAACCTGCTGCTCAGCGCCGCGGTGCTGCAGCTGGCCGGGCTTGACCGTGACCAGCTGCAGCGTGGCCTCAATGGCCTGACGCCGGTGTGCGGTCGCATGGAGTGCTTTGGCGGCGGCGCCCTGCCGCTGGTGGTTATCGATTATGCCCATACGCCGGATGCGCTGGAAAAGGCGCTGCAGGCGCTGGCCGATCATGTTGAAGGTCAGCTCTGGTGTCTGTTTGGCTGCGGCGGTGATCGCGACACCGGCAAGCGCGCCCAGATGGGCAGCATTGCCGCGCGCCTGGCGGATCGGCTGGTGATCACCAGCGACAATCCGCGCAGCGAAGACCCGGCACGCATCATCGGCATGATTCAGGACGGTATCGACAGTGCCACTGTCTGCGAGGTGGAGCCTGACCGTGCAAGGGCGATCCAGCAGACCCTGGCCCGTGCGGGTACGGGCGATATAGTGCTGATTGCGGGCAAGGGGCATGAGGATTATCAGGAAGTTAACGGCCAGCGCCGTCCGTTCAGCGATCAGTTGATCGCGCAGCAGGCGCTGGACAGGCGCAAACAGGGGGCGCTGTCATGATCGGAAGTTTCAGTCTTGCCGAGCTGGTACCGGTACTGGATGGGCGTCTTGAAGGTGGCACTGGCGGTGCCATCAGCATTGGTCGTGTCAGTACGGATACCCGCAGGATTCAGCCGGGTGACCTGTTTGTGGCGTTGCGCGGTGAAAATTTTGATGCTCACGACTTTGTCGCCCAGGCCCAAAGCCAGGGCGCGGTAGCGGCGGTGGTCGAACGCCTGCTGCCACTGGCGATACCGCAGCTGGTTGTCGCCGATACACGACTCGCGCTCGGTGCCATTGCGCAATACAATCGCACCTTTTTCGCAGGCCCACTAATAGCGGTCACAGGCAGCAGCGGTAAAACTTCTGTTAAGGAAATGCTTGCTACCATACTGGCCGGCGCAGGCCCTACGCTGGCAACCCGTGGCAACCTGAACAACGACATCGGCGTGCCGCTGACGCTGTTCGAGCTGGAACAGCAGCACCGTTATGCCGTGATCGAGATGGGCGCCAGTGGCCCCGGCGAGATCGACTATGTGTCGGGACTGGCCAGGCCCGATGTGGCGGTGCTGAACAATGCCTTTGGCGCGCACCTCGAAGGTTTCGGATCGCTGGAGGGGGTCGTGCGGGCCAAGGGCGAGATCTTCAATGGTCTCAATGCCGGTGGCACGGCGGTGGTCAATGCCGATGATCCCCATGCGGATACCTGGCTGCGACAGCTGGAGCAACGCCGGGTACTGAGTTTCGGGTTAGAGCGCAGCGATGTGGATGTGACGGCCAGGGATCTGTATTACCAGCCCAATGGCTGTCATGGCTTTGAGCTGGTTGTCGGTGAGCAGCGTGCTGCGGTGCGCTTGCGGGTGCTGGGACGTCACAACGTCGCCAATGCCCTGGCGGCGGCGGCGGCGGCCTTTGCCGCGGGTCTGGATCTGAGCCTGATCGTGCAGGGGCTGGAGCGTTTCGAGGCGGTGGCCGGGCGCATGAAACCGATAGCGGGCGTAGCCGGCTGTCGGCTGATTGATGACAGCTATAACGCCAATCCGGCGTCGGTCAAGGCCGCCATTGATGTCCTGGCGAGCCTGCCGGGTGAACGCGTACTGGTGCTCGGTGACATGGCGGAACTCGGTCCTGATGCCGCACAGCAGCACGCCGATATCGGTGCCTATGCGGCGGCGGCGGGGCTGGATCACTTTTATGCCACCGGCCCCCTGTGTCGTCACGCGGTTGCGGCCTATTGCAGTCAGGGCGGCAGCGATGGGCAGAATTTTGCTAGCAGAGCCGAGTTGATCGGCACACTTAATACACTGGCGCATGCGCAGCTGACCCTGCTGGTCAAAGGGTCGCGCAGCGCCGCTATGGATCAGGTCGTATCTGGCCTGGCGCAAGGGGAATTTCACTAGATGCTGGTTATTTTTGCCGAGTTTATGACGCAGTATTTTAAAGGCTTTGCTGTGTTTCAATACATTACGCTGCGCGGCATTCTGGGTGTGCTGACGGCGCTGGCGATCTCGCTGTTCGCCGGTCCGCGCCTGATCAGCCTGCTGAAGACTCGCCAGATCGGTCAGTCGGTGCGCAATGACGGCCCCCAGTCTCACCTTAGCAAGGCCGGCACGCCGACCATGGGCGGCGGCCTGATTCTGCTGGCGATCGGCATCAGTACCTTTTTGTGGAGTGATCTGGGTAACCGCTACGTCTGGATTCTGATGGGTGTGACTTTCATTTTCGGCGCCGTGGGCTGGGTCGATGACTGGCGCAAGGTGGTGGAGAAAAACTCCCGTGGTCTGCCGGCACGCTGGAAATATTTCTGGCAGTCCGTCGGTGGTCTGGGCGCTGCCATCGCCCTCTATAGCACGGCGCCGGGTGTGGCCGAAACCACGCTTATCGTGCCCTTCTTCAAGGAAGTGGCGCTGGATCTTGGCATTTTCTTTATCGTCTTTACCTATTTCGTCATTGTAGGCAGCTCCAATGCGGTCAACCTCACCGACGGTCTGGATGGGCTGGCCATCATGCCCACGGTCATGGTGGCCGGCGCGCTGGCGGTTTTCGCCTACCTGACCGGTCACAGTCAGTTCGCCAATTATCTGAATATTCCCTATATCGCCGGTGCCGGTGAGGTGATTATTTTCTGCGGTGCCATCGTCGGCGCGGGACTGGGATTTCTCTGGTTCAACACCTATCCGGCCCAGGTATTCATGGGTGATGTCGGTGCTCTGGCCCTGGGGGCTGCGCTGGGCACAGTGGCGGTGATCGTGCGCCAGGAACTGGTGCTGGTGATCATGGGCGGCGTCTTCGTGATGGAAACCGTGTCGGTGATCCTGCAGGTGGCCTCGTTCAAGCTGACCGGCCGGCGGATCTTCAGGATGGCACCGATTCATCACCACTTTGAGCTCAAAGGCTGGCCGGAGCCACGGGTGATAGTGCGCTTCTGGATCATTACCGTGGTGCTGGTGTTGATCGGCCTGGCGACGCTGAAGATCAGGTAAAAGGTGCGAGGTAAAAGGTGAAAGGTGAAAGGTGAAAGGTGGCGAGTTGGGTATCACCGGTGATGCGGTTCTTGATAATGGTGCAACAGGGAATGAGAGATAGATGAGTCTGATTTCGAGTGATCGGCTAACAGTGGTGATCGGTCTGGGCAAGACCGGGCTCTCCTGTGCGCGGCATTTGCAGCGTCTTGGCCGTCGCTTTGCCGTGGTGGATACCCGCCAGGCGCCGCCGGGACTCGACGAGCTGCGCGCGCTTGCACCGGATGTGGACGTGCATTGCGGTGAGCTGGATGGTGATTTTCTGGCGCGCGCCGACGAGCTGGTGCTGAGCCCCGGTGTGGCCCAGAGTCACCCGGCGATCCGCCAGGCGGTTGCGGCCGGGGTGCGCCTGACCGGTGATATTGATCTGTTTTGTCGCGCGATCAGCGCTCCGGTCATTGCCATCACCGGTTCCAATGCCAAGAGTACCGTCACGACCCTGGTGGGTGATATGGCGGTGGCGGCGGGCATTGATGTGGGTGTCGGCGGCAACCTGGGAACACCGGTGCTGGACATGCTGGCCGGCGGTGAGCAGGCGCTCTATGTGCTGGAACTGTCGAGCTTTCAGCTGGAAACGACCTCCGACCTGCGTGCCGAAGTCGCTACTGTGCTGAATATCAGCCCCGATCATCTGGATCGCTACGACAGCGTGCAGGACTACTACCGCGCCAAGCACCGCATCTTTCGCGGAGCCCGCAAGGTGGTGGAGAACAAGGACGATCCATTGACCCACCCGCTGTTGCCCAAGGGTGTGGAAACCTGGCTGTATCACCTGGGCACGCCTGACCTGAAGCGCTTTGGCTTGCTGCAGGATGACGCGGGGCAGGACTGGCTGGCGCTGGGCCGCGAGCGCTTGCTGGCGGTGAGCGAGCTGCGTATCCGCGGTACCCATAATGTCAGCAATGCGCTGGCGGCACTGGCCATCGGTCAGGCGGCCGGTCTGCCGATGGCCGCCATGCTGCAGGCGCTGCGCACCTTTGGTGGCCTGGAGCACCGCTGTGAATGGGTCGCGGATGTCGCCGGTGTCGCCTACGTCAATGATTCCAAGGGCACCAATGTTGGCGCCACTGTGGCTGCCTTGAACGGGCTGGGGCCGACCCTGGCTACGGGCGCAGGTCTTGTGCTGATCGCCGGTGGCGATGGCAAGGGCGCCGAGTTTACCGAACTGGATGGGCCGCTCGATCGCTATGCCCGCGCGCTGGTGCTGATCGGTCGCGACGCAGCGCGCATTGATGCCGCTATCAGTACCGTCCCCCGTGTCTATGCCCAGTCCATGGATGATGCGGTACAGCAGGCTGCTAGCCTGGCCCGGCCCGGTGACATAGTGCTGCTGTCGCCGGCCTGCGCCAGCTTTGACATGTTCAGTGGCTATCCGGAGCGCGGTCGCAGCTTTGTGACCGCAGTGAGGGCCCTGGCATGATCAAAAAGTACTGGCAGGCATTGCAGCCACTGCAGCAGGGGGCGCTACCGTTCGACCCCTGGCTGCTGCTGGCCGCCGTCAGCCTGGTACTGACCGGTTTTGTCATGATCACCTCGGCGTCGATGGACGTGGCGGCTGAGCGTTTTGGCGGGGCTTTTTTCTTCAGTATCCGCCACGGCATTTTCATGATCATGGGGCTGGTGCTGGCACTGGTGGTGTCGCGCATCCCGCTGGCTTTCTGGCACCGCATGGGGCCGATACTGCTGCTGGTGGCGCTGCTGCTGCTGTTGCTGGTGCTGATTCCCGGTGTCGGCCGTGAGGTGAACGGCAGCCGGCGCTGGATCGGCCTGGGCCCGATCAACCTGCAGGCGTCGGAAATTGCCAAGTTCTTTATGGTGCTCTACCTCAGCGGTTATCTGGTACGGCGCCTGACCGAGGTGCGCAGCAGCTGGACCGGCGTGGCCAAGCCTGCGCTGCCGCTGGGTATCCTGGTGTTCCTGCTGATCATGGAACCCGACTACGGTGCGGCGGTGGTGCTGATGGGTACGGTCATGGGCATGATCTTTCTGGGCGGCATGCGTTTTGGGCAGTTTCTGATTGTTACCTGCGGCGCCGGTTCGCTGATTGCTGTGCTGGCCATCGCCCAGCCGTATCGTATGGAACGCCTGAAATCCTTCCAGGACCCCTGGTCCGATCCCTTTGGTGCCGGCTATCAGCTGTCCCAGGCACAGATCGCTTTTGGTCGTGGTGACTGGTTCGGTACCGGCCTTGGCAGCAGTGTGCAAAAACTCTTCTACCTGCCGGAAGCCCATACCGATTTCGTGTTCTCGGTGCTGGCGGAGGAGTTTGGCCTGATAGGCGCGCTGCTGGTGATCTGTCTTTATGTGGTGCTGGTGACGCGGGTCTTCCTGATCGGGCGTCAGGCGGAGAAACAGAAAGAGTTTTTCATGGCGTACGCCGCCTATGGATTTGGCTTTATCTTCGCAGGCCAGGCGCTGATCAATATAGGCGTGAATGTCGGCGCCTTGCCCACCAAGGGGCTGACACTGCCGCTGCTGAGCTACGGCGGCAGCAGCTTGCTGGTGTGCTGCGCCATGATTGCCATAGTGCTGCGAATCGATTTTGAGCTTAAAACCAAGCGTCTGGCGGCCGAGGCGCCGCGTTCGCGCAGGCGTCGTCGTGCCGGTACGGGTGCGCAAGTAACGGAGTCCGTGGCATGACGGCCTGGCAGGGTAAAAAGGTGCTGGTTATGGCCGGCGGTACGGGCGGCCATGTGTTCCCGGCGCTGGCCACGGCGCAGGAGCTGCAGCGTGAAGGCGTACAGGTGGAGTGGCTGGGTACCAGGCGGGGCATCGAGTCTGAGCTGGTACCGGCGGCCGGCATTGAGCTGCACTATATCGATGTGGCCGGCCTGCGCGGCAAGGGCCGGCTGAGCCTTGTGCTGGCGCCGCTGCGATTGGTGCGGGCGTTATGGCAGGCCTGGTGTCTGCTGCGTCGCTACCAGCCGGACCTGGTGCTGGGCATGGGCGGCTTTGCCGCAGGCCCCGGCGGACTGGCGGCGCGCTTGCAGGGGCGCCCGCTGGTGATACACGAACAGAACGCTACCGCCGGCATGACCAATCGCATTCTGGCGCGCATGGCGACACGAGTGCTCGAAGCCTTCGGTGGCGCTTTCGGTGCCGGCCGTGACGTTACCCTGACCGGCAACCCGGTACGCGGTGCCATCCTTGAGCTGGCACCGCCGCAAGAACGCATGCAGGGGCGCACCGGGCCACTGCGTCTGCTGGTGGTGGGTGGCAGTCTGGGGGCCCGTGCCATTAACGACCTGCTGCCCAGAGTGCTGGCATCCCTTGCGCCCGAGCAGCGGCCGCTGGTGCGGCATCAGACCGGCAGGAAACTGCTGGATGAGACCCAGGCGCTGTATCGGGAATGTGGTGTCGAGGCCGAGGTTGTGCCCTTTATTGATCGCATGGATGAGGCCTATGGCTGGGCTGATCTGGTGCTGTGCCGGGCCGGAGCTCTGACGGTGAGCGAGCTGTCCATCGCAGGCGTCGCCGCGGTGCTGGTGCCTTTCCCGTTTGCAGTCGATGACCATCAGACCGGCAATGCCGCTTACCTGGCGGGCCCGGGGGCTGCGCGTCTGATTCAGCAGCGGGATCTGGATGAGACGGCGCTGAAAAGTCTACTTGAACAGCTGAGCAGCCGGGACACGCTGCTTGGCATGGCAACGATTGCGCGTGCCCAGGGCCGGCCGGACGCCAGCCGCGACGTGGCGCGCATCTGCCTGGAAACCATGAAATGAACCAGATGCACAAAAGCCTGACAGTGTTTGAGAGTGAGTAACCAGATGCACAAGAGTCCGACAGAGTTTGAAGTACCCGAGCCTGTGGTGCGAATCTGTCAGGACATCGAGAAGTGAGTCATTTAATGCGTAAAAGCCTGACAGTGTTTGAAAGTGAGTAACCGAATGCACAAGAGCCCGACAGTGTTTGAAGTACCCGAAATGCGGCGTATCCGCAGCATCCACTTTGTCGGCATCGGCGGTGTGGGCATGTGTGGCATTGCCGAAGTGTTGCTGAACCAGGGCTATGCCGTTACTGGCTCCGACATTCGCTCGTCTGCCACCACGCAGCGGCTGGAATCCTTGGGCGCGGGGGTCTTTATCGGCCATGCGGCGGAGCATGTTGAACGGGCCGATGTGGTGGTGACCTCCACCGCAGTCAATGAACAGAACCCTGAAGTCATGGCCGCGCGCGAACGCCGGATACCGGTCATTCCCCGCGCCGAAATGCTGGCCGAGCTGATGCGCTATCGCCACGGTATCGCCGTGGCCGGCACCCATGGCAAGACCACCACCACCAGTCTGATCGCCTCAGTGCTGGCCGAGGGCGGGCTGGATCCGACCTTTGTGATCGGTGGCCGTCTCAACAGCGCCGGCACCAACGCCAAGATGGGCGGCAGCCGCTATCTGGTGGCTGAAGCGGATGAAAGCGACGCGTCCTTCCTGCACTTGCAGCCCATGGTGGCCATAGTCACCAACATCGACGCCGACCACATGGATACCTATGAGGGCGACTTCAATCGCCTGAAAAAGACCTTTGTCGATTTTCTGCATAATCTGCCGTTCTATGGTCTGGCGGTGCTCTGTACGGATGACGAGGTGGTGCGCGACATCATTCCCGACATTGGTCGCCCCATGCTGACCTACGGTTTTAATGATGATGCCGACTATCGGGCCTTCGATGTGCGTCAGAACGGCATGTGCACGCGCTTTCGGGTGCAGCGCCCGGACGGTCATGCCGAGCTTGAGATCAGCCTGAACATGCCGGGTCGGCACAATGTGCTCAATGCCCTGGCGACCATCGCCGTGGCGACAGACGAGGGCATCGGCGATGCCGCCATCTGCCGGGCACTGGAACAGTTCGAGGGTGTCGGTCGGCGCTTTCAGGTGCTGGGTGATGTACCGGTCAATGGCGGCAGCGCCATGCTGGTGGATGACTACGGCCACCATCCGCGTGAAGTCCAGGCCACCATCCGCGCCGTGCGTGACGGCTGGCCCGAGCGCCGGCTGGTGATGATCTACCAGCCGCACCGCTACAGCCGTACCCGGGATCTGTATGAGGACTTCGTGCAGGTGCTGACCGAGGTCGACACCCTGTTGCTGATGGAAGTCTACGCTGCTGGCGAAGAGCCGGTGACCGGTGCCGACAGTCGCAGCCTGTGTCGCAGTATCCGCCAGCGTGGCCGCGTCGACCCGGTTTATATCGAGAACAACGAGCAGGTGGCCGAGGTGCTGCGCGATATTCTGCGCCCCGGCGATCTGCTGCTGACTCAGGGTGCTGGCAATATCACCGCCCTGGCGCATGACCTTAAATCACTGAGCCTGACCCATGACTGACGGGGGAAGCACTATGGCGAATGTCGCCGATTTTCAGATTTCCGCCGCCGAGGCCGCAGAGCTTGGGCGGGTGGCGGTCATCATGGGTGGGAATTCCGCCGAGCGCGCGGTGTCGCTGAAAAGCGGTGCGGCGGTGCTGAGTGCGCTGGGCCGGGCCGGCGTCGATGCCTTTGGTATCGATCTCTATGGTGAAAGCCAGGACCTTTGTCCGGTAACCCAGCTGCAGGCGCAGCCCATTGATCGGGCCTTTCTGATTCTGCACGGGCGCGGCGGCGAAGACGGCGTGATCCAGGGTGTACTGGAAATGCTCGGCATTGCCTATACCGGCAGTGGCGTTGAAGCGTCGGCGCTGGGCATGGACAAGCTGCGCAGCAAGCAGCTGTTTGTCGGTGCGGGTCTGCCGACAGCCCCCTTTGCGGTCTTGTCCTCGGTTCAGATGCTGGATGAAGCCGAACGTCGCCTTGGTTACCCGGTGATGGTGAAGCCGGCCCATGAAGGTTCGAGCCTGGGCATGAGCAAGGTGCGCGACCGGGCACAGTTCGAAAGTGCCCTGGGCGAGGCGCTGCGCTACGACCGCAGTGTTATCGCCGAACAGTGGCTGACCGGCGCCGAATTCACGGTGGCGGTGCTGGATGGCACCGCGCTGCCGGTGATCCGCCTTGAAACACCGCACGAGTTTTATGACTACGACGCCAAGTATCAGGCCAATGACACCCGTTACCTGTTTGAGCACGGTCTGGATGATACCCAGAGCGAGGCGCTGGCAGCGCTGGCCTGCGAAGCCTTCGCGGTGATCGGCTGCCGCGGCTGGGGGCGCATCGACGTGATGCAGGATGCTGCGGGTCAGTTCCATCTGCTGGAGGTGAATACCGCCCCCGGCATGACCGATCACAGCCTGGTGCCCATGGCGGCGCAGCGGGCCGGCATCAGCTTTGAGGAGCTGGTGGTGCGGATACTGCGAGGCGCTGAGTGACAGCGATGATGCAGGGGCGGCAGGCATCGCGCAGTGCGGTGCCGGATGCCCAGGTGCTTGCGGTGTCTGCCGGCGCCAGGCGCGGACTGCTGCGCTCGATGCTGGTGCTGGTGTCGCTGGCGATCTTTGCCGGTCTGTGCACTGCGCTGGCACAGCAGGTGTGGCGCTGGCTGGACCAGCCGGTGACCGAGGTGCGGGTGCTCGGCGATGCGCGTCATCTGAACAAGGCGGAGCTGGCCCAGCGTCTGGCGGCGGGGCTGAATGCACCGCTGCTGCAGCTGGATCTGAACCGGGTGCAGGAGCGATTGCTGGATGAGCCCTGGGTGCGCGGTGCCAAGGTACGGCGGGACTGGCCACCGGCGATCGAGGTACGCATCGACGAGGAAGTGCCGGTGGCGCGCTGGGGTGACAAGGGGTTGCTGAATCATGAGGGCGATATTTTCTGGCCCGAACTGAAACCTGAGTACGTGGCGCTGCCACGGCTCAACGGGCCCGCCAGTGATACCGGTCGGGTGATGGCACAGTTTCATGATCTTAACCGCATGTTCCAGAGCGCCGGGCTGAAGCTCAGTGGCCTGTCGCTGGAGGCGCGGGGCGCCTGGACGCTGGAGCTGGACAACGGCATGCGGGTGGTTGTCGGCCGTGAACGGGTAACCGAGCGGCTGGCACGATTTATTCAGATCTACCGTCAGGGGCTTGCGGAGCACGCGACGCAGATCGAACAGGTAGATATTCGGTATACCAACGGTGTGGCCGTCAAATGGCGGCCCAAACCGGATACAGACGAGAAAGCGGGTTAGAACTATGTCCGACAGCAACATGATCGTGGTGCTCGATATTGGCACCTCCAAGGTGGTTTGCCTGGTGGGCGAAGTCGGCCCGGACGGACGCATTGAAATTATCGGTGTCGGCTCTCAGCCCTCCCGCGGTCTCAAGCGTGGCGTGGTGGTAAACATTGAATCCACCGTCAGCTCGATCCAGCGGGCGGTGGAAGAAGCGGAGCTGATGGCCGGCTGCAAGATTCACTCGGTGACCGTAGGAATTGCCGGCAGCCATATCAGCAGCATGAATTCCCACGGCATAGTCGCGGTCAAGGATCGGGAAGTGACCGAACACGACCTGGAGCGGGTCATTGATGCGGCGCGGGCAGTGGCGATTCCGGCGGATCAGAAAATCCTGCACATACTGCCGCAGGAATACCTGATCGATAACCAGGAAGGTATTCGCGAGCCCCTGGGCATGTCCGGCGTGCGGCTGGAAGCGCGGGTGCATCTGGTCAGCGGAGCCATCAACGCGGTGCAGAATATCGAAAAATGCATCCGCCGCTGCGGGCTCGAAGTTGATCACGTGGTGCTTGAACAGCTTGCTTCGAGCTATGCGGTGCTGACCGACGACGAGAAGGAACTGGGTGTCTGCATGGTGGACATCGGCGGTGGTACCACCGATATCGCCATCTTTATCGGCGGCGCCATTCGGCATACAGCGGTGATTCCGATTGCCGGTGATCAGGTGACCAATGACATCGCCATGGCACTGCGTACGCCGACGCCGCACGCGGAGCAGATCAAGATCAAGTATGCCTGCGCCCTGGCCCAGCTGGCCGGCGTGAATGAAACCATCAAGGTGCCGAGCGTGGGGGATCGCCCGGCGCGAGATCTGTCCCGTCAGGCACTGGCTGAGGTGGTGGAACCGCGTTACGACGAGCTGTTCTCGCTGATTCAGACCGAGCTGCGCCGCAGCGGCTTTGAGGATCTGGTGGCGGCGGGTCTGGTGATGACAGGCGGCAGCGCCAAGATGGAAGGCGCGGTGGAGCTGGCGGAGGAAATTTTCCATATGCCGGTACGCCTGGCGGTACCCAGTGGTGTCTTCGGCATGGAAGACGTGCTGAAAAACCCGATTTATGCCACCGGTACCGGTCTGCTGCACTACGCCCGTCAGGAGCACCAGTACCAGTCGCCGACGAACAGGTTACCGGCAGTGTCGCCCCGCAGTTCCATGCAGGAACTGCCATCACGGCGCCGCCAGATCCAGATGCCCGAACTGCCCAGCGTGGGTTCGATGCTGGGTCGCATGAAAACATGGTTTCAGGGAAATTTCTGAGGCGCCAGACGGCCTCGGAATCACAACTTATTAGTATTTTGACGGTGCCGGAATGTAGTTGGCAGGCGCTATAACGGAGGAAGGGGATATGTTTGAATTACTCGATAACGTACCACAAAGCGCAATAATCAAGGTTGTTGGTGTGGGCGGCGGTGGCGGCAATGCCGTACATCACATGCTGAACAGCGACGTTGATGGCGTTGAGTTTATCTGTGCCAATACTGATGCCCAGGCGTTAAGCAACTCCGCTTCGCGCTCGGTGCTGCAGATTGGCAATGAGCTGACCAAGGGCCTGGGTGCCGGAGCCAATCCGGAAGTCGGCCGTCAGGCTGCCATCGAAGACCGCGAGCGGATTGCGGATATGATCCGTGGCGCCGACATGGTGTTTATTACCGCCGGCATGGGGGGCGGCACGGGCACAGGTGCGGCGCCTATCGTTGCCGAAGTTGCGCGTGAACTGGGCATTCTGACCGTGGCGGTGGTGACCAAGCCGTTCCCGTTTGAAGGCAAAAAACGCATGAAGATTGCCGAAGAGGGCATTCGTGAACTGCGTGACTCGGTCGACTCCCTGATCATTATTCCCAATGAGAAGCTGATGCAGGTGCTGGGTCGCAACTGCAGCCTGCTGAACGCCTTCAATACGGCGAATGATGTGCTCAAGGGCGCCGTGCAGGGCATCGCCGATCTGATCACCCGCCCTGGCATGATCAACGTCGATTTCGCCGACGTGCGCACTGTCATGTCCGAAATGGGTATGGCGATGATGGGGACCGGCATTGCCCGCGGCGAAGACCGTGCAACCCTGGCGGCGGAAGCGGCCATCAAGAGCCCGTTGCTGGAGGATGTGGACCTCAAGGGGGCCAGCGGCATTCTGGTAAACATCACCGCGGGTCTGGATCTGAGCCTGGGCGAATTTACCGAAGTGGGTAACATCGTTGAGGAATACGCCTCCGATAACGCCACCATAGTGGTGGGTACTGTTATAGATCCGGAAATGAAGGACGACCTCAAGGTGACCGTGGTGGCGACGGGTCTGGACAAGCGTCCCGATGAAATTCGCGTGGTTAGCAGCAACAGCAATTACAAGCCCGATGCTGCCCTGAACATGCACGATATCGAACTGCCGACGGTACTGCGTCGCAAGCGTCAGGAAGCCATGCTGGATGATCCCGCCGCTCCCGCCGATGGCGAGTCGCCCCGCGGATCGCTGCGCCAGGGTGGCAACAATGCGCAGTCTGAATACAGCGCACTGGATATCCCGACCTTCCTGCGCCGTCAGGCAGATTGATGCAGGCTACCCGGGTGGGTGAACGAAGCCGGTGTGCCGGGCCATACAGGCCGGCGCTGGTTTGCCTCGCTCAACTCACCTTTGTTACTATTCGCCGCCTCTGCGGGCGGAACTGGCTACGAGCATGATCAGACAGCGTACTTTGAAGACCAGCATCAAGGCGTCGGGGATCGGGCTGCACACCGGGGAGAAGGTGTACCTGACGCTCAAGCCTGCTGCGGTGGATACCGGTATTCTGTTTCGGCGCGTCGATCTTGATCCGGTGGTGGAAATCGAGGCCCGTGCGGACCTGGTGGTGGATACCACGCTGTCGAGTAATCTGTCATTTGGTGGCGCGCGGGTTGCGACCGTCGAGCACCTGATGTCGGCCCTGTCGGGTCTTGGGATCGACAACGCCTGTGTGGAGCTGAGTGCGGAGGAAGTGCCGATCATGGATGGCAGTGCCGCGCCCTTCGTGTTCCTGATACAGTCCGCCGGCATTGTGGAGCAGGATGCGCCCAAGCAGTTTATCCGCATCAAGCGCGAGATCAGCTTTAGCGCCGACGACAAGGTCGCCACCTTCAAACCCTTCGATGGCTTCAAGGTCGGTTTTACCATTGAGTTCGATCACCCGGCCTTCAGCGATCGCAATATGGAAGCCTGCCTGGACTTTTCCAGCACCAGCTTCGTGCGCGAGGTGAGCCGGGCCCGTACCTTTGGTTTTATGCGTGATATCGAGTACCTGCGCTCGAAAAACCTGGCCCTGGGCGGCAGCTTCGACAATGCGATAGTGGTGGATGATCATCGCATTCTGAATAGCGAGGGTCTGCGCTACGATGATGAGTTCGTCAAACACAAGATTCTGGATGCGGTGGGTGATCTGTACCTGCTGGGCAAGAGCCTGATCGGTGAATTTGTGGGTCACAAGTCAGGTCATTATCTGAACAATATGCTGGTGCGCAAGTTACTGGAAAACCAGGATGCCTGGGATATCGTGACCTTCGAGGGCGACGATGCCCAGGCGCCGATCGCCTACGCCAAGGCGGCGCAGGCGGTCTGAGCGGGGCAGTTTTTGCATCGGGCGGCACTCAGTCAGGCCGGGCTCTTGCCCGGCCTGACTGTTTTCTGGCGGCGAGGTTTGCGCACTGTCGCAAAATAATTACGTTTAAAATTCTACTCGGCGCCCCAATATGGGTAGAATGTCGAGTCGTTTTTCGTGGCACGCGCGTAAAAGTCTTTGTATTCAACTGGTTGAAATTCGGATTATGCTGACATCACTATTGAAGAAGGTTTTCGGGAGCAAGAACGACCGGGAACTCAAGCGCATGGGCAAGATCGTCGAACAGATCAACGCGTTTGAGCCCGAAATGGAACCGCTCAGTGACGAGGCACTGCGGGACCTGACAGTCGCGTTTCGTCAGCGGCTGGAGCAGGGCGAAAGCCTGGAACAGATACTGCCGCAGGCGTTTGCCGTAGTGCGGGAAGTCTCAAAACGTACGCTGGGCCTGCGCCACTTCGATGTGCAGATGGTCGGCGGTATCGCCCTGCATGAAGGCAAGGTGGCTGAAATGCGCACCGGCGAGGGCAAGACGCTGGTGGCAACCCTGGCGGTCTACCTCAATGCCCTCAGTGGCAAAGGCGTGCACGTGGTTACGGTCAACGACTATCTGGCGCGTCGCGACGCCGACTGGATGCGTCCGCTCTATGAAGGCCTGGGCATGAGTGTCGGCGTGGTGCTGTCGGGGCAGGATCAGCAGGTCAAGCGTGATGCCTACGCCAGCGACATTACCTACGGTACCAACAACGAATTCGGCTTTGACTACCTGCGCGACAATATGGCCTTCAGCCTGGCCGACAAGGCGCAGCGCGACTTCAACTTCGCCGTGGTCGACGAGGTCGATTCCATCCTGATCGACGAAGCCCGTACCCCGCTGATCATTTCCGGCCCCGCCGAAGACAGCTCGGCGATGTACCGCACCATCAATACCCTGATTCCCGAACTCAAGCGTTTTGAAGGCGAGATCGACCCCAAGGACGATACTCAGGTCATCAACGAACACTTTGTCGTTGACGAAAAGAACCGCACGGTTGAGCTGACTGAAGCCGGTCACCAGCTGGTGGAGGATATTCTGGTCAGCAACAAGCTGCTGGGCGAAGGCGAGAGCCTCTATGCGCCTGGCAACCTGAGCCTGCTGCACCATGTGCTGGCGGCACTGCGGGCGCACAACCTGTTCCAGCGCGATATCGATTACATAGTGCAGGACAATCAGGTGGTCATCGTCGACGAGCACACCGGGCGCATCATGCCAGGGCGACGCTGGTCTGAAGGTCTGCACCAGGCCGTTGAAGCCAAGGAAGGCGTTCAGGTTCAGCTTGAAAGCCAGACCCTGGCGTCCACCACCTTCCAGAACTATTTCCGCCTGTACGGCAAGCTGTCCGGCATGACCGGCACCGCCGATACAGAAGCCTTCGAGCTGAACCAGATCTATGGTCTGGATGTGGTGGTCATTCCGACCAACCGTGCTGTGTCGCGTCTGGACCAGAACGATATCGTCTTCCTGACCATGGAAGAAAAGTACGAAGCCATCATCGAGGAAATCAAGTCGTGCCAGGAAAAGGGCCAGCCGGTACTGGTGGGTACGGCCTCGATTGAATCCTCCGAACTGATCTCGGCGCTGCTTAACAAGCAGAGCCTCAAGCACAGCGTGCTTAACGCCAAAAACCACGTTATGGAAGCGGGCATCATCGCCGATGCCGGTCGCCCAGGTGCCGTGACTATCGCCACCAACATGGCAGGGCGTGGTACCGACATCATGCTGGGCGGCAAGCTGGATGCGGAAATTGCCGACCTGGACAGCCCGACAGACGCGGAGCTGGCGGCGGTCAAGCTGGCCTGGCAGGCGCGTCATGATCAGGTGGTCGCGGCCGGTGGTCTGCATATTCTGGGTACCGAACGGCATGAGTCGCGCCGTATCGACAACCAGCTGCGTGGCCGCGCCGGTCGCCAGGGTGACCCGGGTTCCTCGCGTTTCTTCCTGTCGCTGGAAGATGACCTGATGCGTATCTTCGCCTCCGAGCGGGTGCGCCAGTTCATGCAGGCGCTGGGGATGGAGCGCGGTGAGGCGATCGAGCACAAGATGGTCAGCAACGCCATCGAGAAGGCACAGCGCAAGGTCGAAGGCCGCAACTTCGATATCCGCAAATCGCTGCTGGAATACGACGATGTGGCGAACGATCAGCGCAGCGTGGTTTACCGTCAGCGCAATGAACTGATGGCCAGTGATGATATTTCCGATATCGTGGCCGAAGTACGGGCCGAGGTGGTCGACGCTGCCATCAGCGAATGTATAGCACCGCAAAGCCTGGCCGAGCAGTGGGATGTCGAGGGGCTGGAGAAGTCCCTGCAGAGCGAGTTCGCCATAGCGCTGCCGCTGCAGCAGTGGCTGGACGAAGACGATAGTCTGCACGAAGACGGCCTGCGCGAGAAGATCATGACCGCCATCAGCGAAAGCTATGCGCAAAAGGAAGCTCTGGTGGGTGCCGAGGGCATGCGCACCTTCGAGAAGCAGGTCATGCTGCAGGTACTGGATACGCTGTGGAAAGAGCATCTGCAGACCATGGATCAGCTGCGCCAGGGCATTCACCTGCGCGGTTATGCCCAGAAGAATCCCAAGCAGGAATACAAGCGCGAAGCCTTCCAGCTGTTCCAGGAGCTGCTTGAGCATATCAAGCGCGATCTGATCAAGGTGCTGAGCCATGTACAGGTGCGCCAGCCCGAAGAAGTGGATGTGGTCGAGCAGCAGCGTCGCGAGCAGGCAAAGAATCAGCAGATGAGCTACCAGCATGCCGCGAGCAGCGCCATGCAGGAAGATGCGCCGCAGCAGGCTAATGCGGGCGAGGCGGGTACCGAGGTGGAAGATGATGCCCAGGTTGAGACTTTCGTGCGCGAAGCACCCAAGGTCGGACGCAACGATCCCTGCCCCTGTGGTTCAGGCAAAAAATTCAAGCAGTGTCACGGTCAATTGAGCTAAGCACCCGCAGGCGGTTCCGGTAAAAACAAGGTTTCCGGTACTGCCTGTCTGGCGTCTATTGAGGATTAGGTGGTTATGGCTGTAGGTCCCGGAACTTTACCCAGGTTGCACCCCATCAAGGGTATGCGTATTGGCACTGCGTCGGCGGGCATCAAGAAACCAGGCCGCAGGGATCTGGTACTGATGGAGCTGTGCGAGGGCGCCACTGTCGCTGGCGTTTTTACCCTCAACGCCTTTTGCGCAGCACCGGTGCAGATCGCCAAGCGCCATCTCGCCTGCGCCCCGCGCTATCTGCTGACCAACACCGGCAATGCCAACGCCGGCACCGGCAGCGAAGGCATGCAGGATGCAACCCGCTGCTGCGAAGCCCTGGCACAGCTGGTCTCTTTGCCGGTTGAGCGCGTGCTGCCGTTTTCCACCGGCGTTATCGGTGAAAAACTGCCGGTGGAAAAAATAGAGGCGGCGTTGCCGGCGGCACTGGCGGCACTGGATGACAATGGCTGGGAAGATGCTGCCAGCGGCATCATGACCACCGATACCCGCCCCAAGGCAGCCTCGAACCAGTTTGAGTTTGGTGGCAAGACCGTAAGCCTGACCGGCATCTCCAAGGGTGCCGGCATGATCATGCCGAACATGGCCACCATGCTGGCCTATATAGGTACTGATGCGGCTGTAGCTGCACCGCTGCTGCAGCGCATTCTCGGCGTTGCGGCGGACAAGTCATTCAACCGCATTACCATTGATGGTGACACCTCGACCAATGACAGCTGCATGCTGGTCGCGACCGGCCAGAGTGGCGTGGTAGTAGATGAGCAGGACGCAGATCTGCTGGCACAGTTCACGGCGGCGGTGGAATTGGTACTGCTGCAGCTGTCCCACGCCATAGTGCGTGACGGCGAGGGTGCGACCAAGTTTGTCACTGTGCAGGTGGAAGGCGCGCGTAACAGCGCCGAAGCCCTGCAGACCGCCTATACCATCGCCCATTCGCCGCTGGTGAAAACCGCACTCTTTGCCAGCGACCCGAACTGGGGCCGTATTCTGGCGGCCGTCGGACGTGCAGGTATCGAAGACCTTGATCTGGATGCGCTGCGCCTGTACCTGGGTGATGTCTGTATCGTCGAGAACGGCGGCCGTTCCCCGGGCTATACGGAAGCGGCCGGGCAGCGCGTCATGCAGCAGGAAGAGATCCTGATCCGCGTGCTGCTGGCCCGCGGCGAGGCGACGGAAACGGTCTGGACGACAGACTTTTCTGAAGAATACGTGCGTATCAATGCGGACTACCGCAGCTAACTGACTGACTCGCGCCAGGGTGCCCGTTCTGGGTACTTTGGCAGCCTGTCTAGCAGGCTGCAAACACGCGTGCATATCGAAGGCCTCCCTGCATGAGCAAAACAGAACGGCGTCTGATTCACGTTGCCGCGGCTGTGATTCTGGATGGGGATCAGCGTATCCTGCTGGCCCGCCGGCCCGACGACAAGCACCAGGGCGGGCTCTGGGAGTTTCCCGGTGGCAAGGTTGAAGCGGGAGAGCCGGTGCGCGATGCGCTGGATCGCGAACTCTTTGAGGAGCTCGGCATTCGCGTGCGCAGCGCCCGTCCTCTGATTCAGATTCCGCACCATTACGCCGACAAGTCGGTGCTGCTGGATGTATTTGTGGTGGATCGATTTGATGGCCAGGCCCATGGCCGCGAAGGCCAGCCGGTGCGCTGGGTCAGTGCGCAGCAGTTGTCCGATTACAGCTTCCCGGCTGCCAACAGACCTATAGTTGCGGCGGCCCAGCTGCCTGCTCGCATGTTGATTACCGGTACCGCTACGGATGCTGCAGACTATCTGGCCCGTACCGAGCGTGCGCTGGCCTGTGGGCTGCGCTGGGTCATGTTGCGGGCACCGGAACTGGCTGAGGCGGACTTCTGCGAGCTGTATCGGCAGCTGCTGCCGCTCTGTGATGCTGCGGGGGCAACGCTTGGCGTGAATTGTGATCTGGCGCTGGCGAACCGCCTGGGAGCTCAGGCGCTACATCTGAATCGTCATCGTCTGGCGCAACTGGGTACGCGTGATGCGTTTAAAGGCGAGTGGCTCAGTGCCTCCTGCCACGACGCTGCAGAGCTTGCGCGTGCCGCTGAATTGCAGCTGGATTTTGTGACCCTGTCGCCGGTGGCGCACACGGATTCACATCCTGATACCCGACCGCTTGGCTGGCAGGGCTTTGCCGACCTGTGTGGCGAGGCGACCTTGCCGGTCTATGCGCTGGGCGGAATGGGCGATAAGGATCTGGATGCAGCCTGGGCTCGAGGAGCCCAGGGCGTGGCGGCCATCAGCGAATGGTGGGGCTGCTAGCCTAAGCGAAGACTAGTGCCGTGTAGGCGTATGGGGGCGCTCGTCATCGTCCATGCCGGTGCTGTAGTCGTCTTCCGAGGGCGCGGTGGGAATGCGGTATTCCTCGTTAGCCCAGGTGCCAAGGTCGATCAGCTTGCAGCGCTCGCTGCAAAACGGCCGGAAACTGTTTTCGGGGCTCCATACACTGGGCTTGCCGCACTGCGGGCACTTGATGGTCTTTGGCTTGCCGCTGGTTTTTGGCTGGCTAATCGTCATGAATCTCTCGCGTCTTGCGCCCGCTGCAGCAACGTCTTGTGGAGTTGCAGTGTTGCGGCGCGCAGGGATTGAAGGTTGCCTGAATTGTCGATGATGCTGTCGGCTCTGGCAAGCCTTGCCTGGCGATCCATTTGCGCCGCCATGATACGTCTCACCTGATCCGTACTGTTTTGATCCCGCTCGATGGTCCGCTGCAGCTGGGTTTCTTCGGGTACATCCACCACTACGACGTAATCCACCAGCCTGTGCTGGTCGGTCTCCAGCAGCAGTGGCGACACCAGCAGGCTGTAGGCGGATGTTGCCTCCTGCAGTGATGCCAGAATGCGCTGGCGAATCAGCGGGTGGAGCAGCGCTTCGAGCCAGAGACGTGCTTCCGGTGTGGCAAAAACGATCTGACGCAGGCCGGCGCGATCCAGTGCACCGTCGGGCTGCAATATGTCGGCGCCAAATCGTTCTGCGATCTGCGCCAGTGCAGGCTCGCCCGGTGCTACAAGATCCCGTGCTACCTGGTCGGCATCAACCGCCACAATACCCTGTTCTTGAATCAGCCTGGCGACAGCGCTTTTGCCGCTGCCAATGCCGCCGGTCAGGCCTGCAACGAACATAGCGGGTGTCTCCTGTTGTACTTAGTCAATTTCATGCCTTAGAGCCTGAATAGTTGCAGGTAGGCTTCGGTGATAGGGCGGCCCCAGATGATGGCGACCCAGCCGGCAATCGCGAGGTAGGGGCCAAAGGGCAATGGGTTGGCCATCTGGTGCTTGCGCAGCAGCATCAGCACTATGGCCAGCAGGATGCCTACTACCGAGGACATCAGAATAATCAGTGGCAGCTGTTCCACGCCGCACCAGGCGCCGAGTGCCGCCAGCAGCTTGAAGTCGCCATAGCCCATGCCTTCCTTGCCGGTCATGAGCTTGAACAGCCAGTAGATAGACCAGAGCGCGAGGTAGCCAATCACCGCGCCCCAGAGGGCCGATTCCAGTGTTGTGAAGAGTGTAAAGCTGTTGAGGATCAGCCCCAGCCAGATGAGTGGCAGGGTGATGCGGTCCGGCAGCAACTGGTGGTCAATATCGATAAACGTCAGAGTGATCAGGGCCCAGCTCAGTGCCACCAGACTGTAGCCGACGGAATTAAAGCCGAAGTGCCAGAGCACAAAGGTGCTGATCAGGGCGGTTAGCAGTTCGACCACCGGGTAACGTAGCGAGATCGGCGCCGAGCAGGCGGAGCATTTGCCCAGCAGCGCCATATAGCTGATCAGTGGAATATTTTCATACCAGCGGATATGGTGCTGGCAGTGGGGGCAGCGGGATGCGGGAGTCGCCAGATTAAAGCTGCTAGCGCTCGTTTCCTCGGCGCTACAGTCGGCGCCTGCCGCCATGGCCTGCCATTCACGCTCCATCATCAGGGGCAGGCGATGGATAACGACATTAAGGAAACTGCCGACCAGCAGTGAAAATACAAACGCCAGTGTGACCCCGAGAAGCGTAAGCTCCAGGCCCTGTGTATTGAATAACTCAATCTGCATAAATGGATTCTGACAGGCCCGCAGTGCCTGGCATTAAACGCAGACACTGCGGGAGAGTTTCGGGTTTACGGTTAAACTTGCAGGCTTGCAAGTTTAACCGACAACATTACCCAGCTGGAATATGGGCAGATACATCGCAATAACCAGGCCGCCCACCAGGGTGCCCAGCACGACCATGATCATGGGTTCCATCAGGCTGGAGAGCGAGTCTACCGCATCATCCACCTCCCGCTCGTAAAATTCAGCGACCTTGTCGAGCATCATCTCAAGGGAGCCCGCTTCTTCACCGATGCCGATCATCTGAATGGTCATATTGGGGAAGATACCGGTCATCTCTATGGCATTTTTCAGGGATTGGCCGGTGGAGACACCGTTACGAATCTGGATGATGGCGTTGCGATAGACCACGTTGCCAACGGCGCCTGCGGCCGAGTCGAGCGCCTCAACCAGAGGTACACCGGCGGAGAAGGTGGTTGCCAGGGTGCGGGCGAAGCGGGCGATAGCCGCCTTGTGCAATATCTTGCCAAGTACTGGGATCTTCAAGATAGCACGGTCGATAAAATCACGAAATTTCTGTGATTTTCGGTGCGTGCTCTGGAACAGGTAACCAAAGAGAGCAATTCCCAGCAGAACCACAAACCACCACTTCTGCGCCGCCTCCGACAGTGTGACGACAAAACGGGTAAAAGCGGGCAGGTCGGCGCCAAAGCTGGTGAACAGCTCTTCAAATACAGGCACCACCTTAACCAGCAGTATGGCGGTGACAATAATACCAACCACCACGACCGCTATCGGATAGGTCATGGCTTTGCGGATCTTGGCTTTGAGGGCTTCGATTTTTTCCTTGTAGGTGGCAATGCGATCCAGCATGGCATCCAGGGCGCCGGATTGCTCACCGGCCTTGACCAGGTTGCAGTAGAGGTCATCAAAGAATATCGGAAACTTGGAGAGCGCGGTGGAGAAGTCCGAGCCGCCACTGACATCATTGCGAATGTCATAGAGCATTTTTTTCATTTTGTCTTTTTCAGAGCCACCGGCGACAATCTCCAGGGACTGCAGCAGCGGCACGCCGGATTTCAGCATGGTGGCCATCTGGCGTGTAAAGAACGCAATATCCAGCGGTTTGATGGCTTTACTGCGGTTGCTGAATATGGAAATGCTTTCTTTGCCAACCTTTTTGGGCGTAATGCCCTGGCGACGCAATTGGGCCCGTGCGGTGGCGACATTGGCAGCATCGAGCTTGCCTTTGGTAACGTTGCCGCTCTTGTCTCGCCCCTGCCAGACAAATGTCTGCAGTTTGACTTGTTTTGTGGCCATAGTAATCCCTGTAATGACTTAGGCTCAGGTAACGATAACCCGGTTCATTTCTTCCAGGCTGGTAAGGCCCTTGCCAACCTTGATCAGCCCGGACAGTCGCAGAGTGCGAAACCCCTCGGCCTGGGCGACACGAAGAATATCGAGTGAGTTGCCGTTGTTCATGATGACGTTGGCCACTTCGTTACTCATCGGCAGCATTTCGTAAATCCCGACCCGGCCCTTGTAGCCCCGGTTGCATTTGGAGCAGCCCTCGGAGTTGGCTTCAAACAGTGTAGTCGTTTCCAATTGTTCGGCGCTAAAGCCTGCTTCCAGCAGGGCGGTCTCGGGAATGTCTGCTGGTCGCTTGCAGGATTCGCACAGTCGCCGCGCCAGTCGCTGGGCAATGATCAGCGTGACCGAGGTCGCGATGTTGAACGCAGGCACGCCCATGTTGCGCAGGCGCGTCAGGGTTTCGGGAGAGCTGTTGGTGTGCAGGGTAGAGAGCACCATATGGCCGGTTTGGGCGGCCTTGATACCAATCTCGGCGGTTTCCAGGTCACGTATCTCGCCGACCATGACAATATCGGGATCCTGGCGCAAAAAGGCGCGCAGTGCTTCGGCGAAGGTGAGGCCAACCTTGGTGTTCACATGAACCTGGTTGATGCCCTCCATATTGATCTCCACCGGATCCTCGGCGGTGGAGATGTTGCGCTCTGCGTCATTCAGAATATTCAGGCCGGTATAGAGTGTCACCGTCTTGCCGCTGCCGGTGGGGCCTGTCACCAGGATCATGCCCTGGGGCTTGGACAGCGTTGCCAGGAATATTTCCTTCTGGTCAGGCTCGAAACCCAGGGCATCGACACCCATCTTGGCACTGGCAGGATCCAGAATTCGCAGTACGATTTTTTCCCCCCACAGGGTTGGCAGGCTGTTGACACGAAAGTCGATGGCGCGCTTGGCCGAGATCTTCATCTTGATGCGGCCATCCTGAGGCATGCGCCGCTCGGAGATATCCATGCGGGACATAACCTTCAGGCGTGCTGCCAGGCGAGGTGCCAGGTTGGCTGGAGGTTTGGCAACCTCCTGCAATATGCCGTCAATGCGGCTGCGGATGCGGTAATTTTTCTCGTAGGGCTCAAAGTGGATATCGGATGCGCCATTCTTGATGGCATCCAGCAGTATCTTGTTAACAAAGCGCACGATGGGGGCATCGTTGGCGGCTTCTTCCGCCGTTTCGGCAATGTCGACTTCCGGGCGATCACCGACATCCAGGTGGTCTAGGTCGGTATCCGCCAGATCGTCCAGCGCGCTGTGCTGGTTGTCGAGAAAGGCATCAATCAGCCGGCGCAGCTTGTCTTCTTCGACAATGACGCCTTCGGTTGTGGTGCCTGTATGAAATTTTATCTCATCCAGCGCCTGGATATTGGTGGGGTCGGCGATGGCAATAAAGAGCCGATTTTCACGCTTCATTAACGGCAGTGCGTGATGCTTGCTGATCAGGGCTTCGGATACCAGGCCCTGGGGCAGGGCTTCGCGGCTGATGACATCCAGATCAAGCAATGGCAGGCCGAATTCATCGGATGCGGCGCAGGCCGCCCGGTGTGCACTTACCAGGCGCTGCTCAATAATATGGCTGATAAAGGGCTTTTGCGCGGCCCTTGCCTGGGCAATGGCATCGACCGCGACTTCGGCTGAGAACACGCCGTCATTTACCAGTCGCTTGGCGAGACCGCTGAGAGGTTGAAAAGCGTTCACCTTGACTCCCTAGTACCTGCTGACTAGCTGACCAGTCCGTTATTGAGCACGATCAGGATGTAACATAGCACTTGCGTGACTCTTTGAAAATGCAGACTATACTTGTTCCAAGATCACCGTACTGTAACAGATATGATACGATCTGAGAGTACGCTGTCGGTGGTCTGGGGCTTGGAGACGCTTGGGGGTAACTCGGGTCTGGAAATAGGGTCTCAGGCTCATTGGAATGCTGGGTCAGGTGGATGGGTCGCACAGTCGGTCGGATCGGGATCTGATATGAATCCTGGGTCGCGGCAGTCGATCGAAATGGAAAACTCGCTGGAGAAAAATATAATGAACAGATCGATCAAAATGGTGCAAAAGGGTTTTACCCTGATTGAGTTGATGATCGTAATTGCGATCATCGGCATCCTGGCGGCGCTGGCAATCCCGGCCTACCAGGACTATGTGGCACGCAGCCAGGCGTCTGAAGCGCTGACGATTACGGATGGGTTGAAAGTGGCGGCGCAGGAATATTATGCGGACAATGGTGTTTGTCCCCTCAATACAAATAGTACTTCTGCTGGTGATGCTGCTATTGATCTCAATACGGATCTTGATGGTAGCTATGTTGCTCAAGTGACTGTTATTGGAGATACCACTTCACCTGCGGTTTGTTTGTTTACAGCAACATATAAAGCTACCGGTGTAGCCAAGAAGATCCAAGGGAAAACGCTCACTGTAGCCGGTAATATGGATGCCGGCTCTGAAGTTGATTGGGTGTGTGATCAGTCGATGGGACCTGTTGCTGCTGCAGGGATGCTGGTTCAGGATAACCCTGAAGTCGCGCCAAGCGCCTGCAGGCCGTAATAAAGTATTAAGCATATGGGGTTGACCCCATCCCAAGAACCCCGGCATCGTCCGGGGTTTTTGCTGTACAGCTGTTTCATTTATCAGGTTTGAGGGGGAAGGTATCTACCGCAATAGCGCATACGATTGTGCTGGGGTGGTTTACCTTGCATCTGCCCAGTACGGTAATTGCCGCTTCGCTTTTTTATTTGCCAACGATGTTTTTATTTCGATGCTCAAATCGAGTTCTATCTTGATTTTAAGTTCTGAATGTATGGCTGCCGATTTGTCCACCAAAGTATAATTTCCTATTTTTCAAATTCAGTTCAGGCTTTGGTGTTATGAAAAGAATAATTCTGCTTGTACTTATAGCGTTATCCGTGGGCGTAACCCTCTACCTGAACCGGCAGGCCGAACCCGTGCCTGAGAGTGTACGTGTTGCACTGGAAGCGCAGCTGACCGAGGATCCCCGCTTTCCTGCCCGCCCGGTCTGGTGGCAGGACGGGGCCATACTGGCGGTGGGGATGCTGGCGGACGGCCAGCCCAAAGACAGCGCGGCGGCCGATGTCTGCAACCTGCTGCAGCAGCAGGGCATTACCGGCACGTCGGTGGAAGTCTATGATCTGGACAAAATCCGCCAGAGCGATAACTGGGATTTGATTGGCAGGGCGTCTTGCAAGCCGTAGGCACCTGGCGGGGTTGATTTGGCAGCCTGTAGGTTGGGTTAGCGCAGCGTAACCCAACGCCCTGCGGCGACTTGCCATCCCCATCATGTCGGGTTACGCCCTGCGGGCTAACCCGACCTACGGGCTGAGTTTAAACCTGTTGGTGATGTTGGATCGCTCTGTGGGCGAATAACTGCGCCGCCAAATATTGACCGCGGCTTTCCCCTTTATCCTTTCTCTGTTTTTTAAACCAGCCGCAGCGACAGGTCCACCGCCTGACAATGCTTGGTCAGGGCGCCGATGGAGATGTAATCGACGCCGGTTTCAGCGATGGCGTAGAGGGTATCTTCACTGATGCCGCCTGAGGCTTCCAGCTTGGCTTTGCCTGCAGTGATTTTTACCGCGGTGCGCATGTCGTCCAGGCTAAAGTTATCCAGCATCACTATATCAGCACCGGCAGCCAGGGCTTCTTCCAGCTGTGCCAGGGTTTCCACTTCCAGCTCAACCGGCTTGCCGGGCTCATTGGCGCGCGCAGTGCGGATGGCCGCGTCTATGCCGCCACAGGCCAGAATATGGTTTTCCTTGATCAGGAAAGCGTCGTACAGGCCTATGCGATGGTTGAAGCAGCCACCGCAGCTGACAGCGTATTTCTGTGCCCTGCGCAGGCCCGGCAGCGTCTTGCGGGTATCCAGCAGGCGCACACCGGTATCCTTTACAAGATCTGCATAGTGGCGGCTGATGCTGGCCGTGCCGGACAGGGTCTGCAGGAAGTTCAGCGCCGCACGCTCGGCTGTGAGCAGGGAGCGGGCAGCACCTCTGGCTTCAAACAGCAGTTGGTCGCCCACAACGCTCTGGCCATCGCGCACATGCCAGCTAAGTTGCACGGCGGGATCAACCTGGCGAAATACCTCATTAACCCAGTCGGTACCGCAGACCACGGCATTCTGGCGCGTAATCACGCGGGCGTGTCCGGATTGGGTTGCCGGTATCAGGCGGGCGGTAATGTCGCCGTCACCGATATCTTCGGCCAGGGCCAGGGCAACGCTTTGAATAATAGTGTCTTTCAGGTCTTGTTGGGTCAGCATAGGTGTTTGATCTGCAACAGCAATGGAAAGGCGAGTGGTGCTAAACTAGGCAGAATTTTAGCCCAATCCGGATGCTGCTAATAGGGGTAATTGATGGCGAATGCGCAGCCGCAGCCTGCAGGGCTGCTCTCGAACGCACGTTTTGTGGCGAGCCCAAATCATAATGCGCGCCCTGAAGGCAGCGAGGTGTCGCTGCTGGTTATACACAATATCAGCCTGCCGCCCGGGCAGTTTGGCACAGGCGCTGTTGAGCAGTTTTTCTGTAACCGGCTCGACTGGCAGGCCCACCCTTACTTCCAGAGTATTGAAGGTATGGAGGTGTCGGCCCATCTGCTGATTGAGCGCAGCGGTGCCCTGATTCAGTTCGTGCCGCTGCATCAGCGCGCCTGGCACGCCGGCCGGTCCTGCTTCGAGGAGCGGGAAAACTGTAATGATTTCTCCATCGGCATTGAGCTGGAGGGCACCGACGATCAGCCCTACAGCGATGCCCAGTATGCATCTCTGGTGGAGGTAACGCGTCAGTTGCAGCAAAGGTTCCCGGGCATCACCGACGCCCGCATTGTGGGGCACTCCGATATAGCGCCCGGGCGCAAGACGGATCCTGGGCCTGCGTTTGACTGGGCCCGGTTTCGCGCCCAGTTGCTGCATGCTCAATCGCAGCAAGGGGTGCGGCGATGAAATTTCTGGCACTGTTGGGCGCGCTACTCTTCAGCCGGCTGTTGTTCCAGCCGCACAGCCAGCCTTACCAGCCGGCCGCAGGTTCCAGTCGGGACCGGCTGATTGTCTGGCTGTTTCTGTCGCTGTGCCTCGAGGCGCTGCTGCTGTTGAGTCTGGAGTTCGCCTATGGCCTGCCGGTACTGCTGCTGGAAACAGCGCTACTGAGTTACTGGCTGGGGCGCTCGACCCCTGGCAACCTGTTGCTGGAATATGCGGATCTCTGGGTCCGTGGGGATTACAGTGCGGCTTCTGCCCATGCAGCGGAGCAAATTCGCTTTCATGGCCATGTTTCGCCTGAGCGGCCGCAGCGTCTGCATTACCGTATTTGCCAGTGTTACCTGCAGCAGTTGCTGCTGACGCTCTTTGTACCGCTGTTCTGGTTCTGGCTGGCAGGTATTCCCGGCCTGTTGCTGGCGGTACTGGTACAGCCGCAGCTCGAAACGATCAGGCCTGTCGCATGGGCTTACTGGGTGCAGTGGCTTCCGGTCCGGTTGCTGGGTTTTAGTTTCTTCGTAGTAGGCAGTGGAAGCGGTGCCTGGTTTGCGCTCTTGCGCCTGTCCCATAGACGCAACGATATTCAATGGCTGTTCCGGGTTGGGCTTGGTGCCATTGGTGACTATGCGGGCAGTCGCGATCTGGCTGGCAACCTGGCGCAGCGCGGCGCCGAGGAAATGGGCGCGTTACGGCGTCTGGTGGGTCGGGCTCTGGTGCTTTGGTTGCTGATAATTGCCGCGCTTGCCATGGCAGGGCTCGAAATCAGGCTGTATTGAGAATTGTTTTCATTTATCATTTGCGAGCACAATTTTGAATGCCCGGTTTTTCGGCGACGTTTGTAATGCCGGCGAGCACCGCGCCTGTTTGAAACCCGAACCAATATGGATTTGCATGAGTCAGTTGCTGGAAGTCGAATCGGTCAGTTGTGCCTATCAGGACAATGTCGTGGTCAAGGACCTGTCGTTCGAGGTGGCTGCCGGCGAGATCGCCTGTCTGCTGGGCCCCAGTGGTTGCGGCAAAACGACGGTGTTGCGGGCGCTGGCCGGTTTTAACCGGCTGCGTTCGGGTTGCATCCGGATTGATGGCATGCCCGTTTCTACAGCGGACTTTGTGCTGGAGCCGGAAAAGCGCCAGATGGGCATGGTATTCCAGGACTACGCACTCTTCCCGCATCTGAATGTACTTGAAAATATCAGTTTTGGGCTGCTATCGGCTTCGCGTGGGGAAAAGGCGCGCATCGTCGCCGAAGTACTCGAGCTGGTGCAGCTGCCGGATTTATCGAAGCGCTACCCGCATGAGCTTTCCGGTGGGCAGCAGCAGCGTGTTGCGCTGGCTCGGGCCTTGGCACCTCGGCCGCAACTGTTGCTGATGGATGAACCTTTCTCGAACCTGGATACCGAGCTGCGCAAGCAGCTGTCGCTGGAAGTGCGCAATATTCTGAAGCATCAGAATATTGCGGCTATCGTTGTGACCCACGACCAGGAAGAGGCCTTTGCCATCAGTGATCAGCTGGGCATTCTGGCGGGTGGTGAGCTGCAGCAGTGGGGCCGCGCCGAAAAACTGTATTATGAGCCGGTGAATCCGCTGGTGGCGGGTTTTGTCGGCAAGGGCAGTCTGTTTGATGGCGTGTGTGAGAGTGCCACCTGTGTGCGCACCGAGCTTGGATTGCTGGAGTTCGCAGAACCCTTCTGCTCACCCGATGGCAGTGCGGTACAGCTGTTTGTCCGCCCGGCCGACATAAGGCCGGCGTCGGAAGGCACGGTACCGGCAAAGGTGCTGACGCGGGAGTTTTTGGGTGGTATGACCCTGTATACACTGGAATTGCCGAACGGGCGCAGGGTTGAGTCCGAGGTGCGTGAAAAAATGGACTTTGAGGTGGGCGAGCAGGTGCATCTGCAGGTTTCGGTACACCGCCCGATCGCCTTTTTTGACCTGTGATCGTTGGCCTTTGATCGAGCGCCAGGGCTAATGCGTTAGCTGAGGCTGCTACGAACCACTTTTAACTTTTAACTTTTTACTTTGGGCTTTAGGCCTCGCTTTGGCGTCGGCTGGCGGTGATCGAGCGGCTCAGCAGTATCACCGGCAAGACCCCGACCAGCACAATCAGCAGCGCCGCAAGGGCGCTGCGCTCAAGCATTTCGTCGGACGCAAACTGATAGACAAAGGTTGCCAGCGTATCGTAGTTGAACGGGCGCAGAATCAGTGTTGCCGGCAGTTCCTTCATGCAATCCACAAACACCACCAGCAATGCGGTCATCAGACCGCCGCGGATCAGCGGCAGGTGTACCTTCAGCAATGTCCCCGAAGCGCTCTGGCCGAGTGAGCGGGACGCCATGTCCATGGACGGGGTTACCTTGCTGAGCGAGCTGTCCACCGCGCCGTTGGAGACCGCCAGAAAACGCACCACATAGGCAAAGATAATGGCAAAGGTGGTGCCGCTGAGCAGCAGTCCGGTGGACATATCAAAGGTGCGACGCATGAAATCGTCCACGGCGTTGTCAAACGCCGCCAGCGGGATAATCACGCCCAGCGCCAGTACGGCGCCCGGCATGGCGTACCCCAGGCTGGAGAAGCGTACGGCGAACAGCAGGGCGCGTCTTTCGCTGTACAGGCGCTTGGCATAGGCCAGCACTACAGCCAGGGCGATCGACAGCACGGCAGCACTCAGCGAGAGGGTAAAACTGTGGCTGGCATAGCTGAGGAAGTCCTCTGACCAGAGCTGGTCGAGGTAACTGGAGGCATACCAGCTCAGCAGTGCGAAGGGCACGATAAAGCCGCACAGTACCGGCAGCAGGCAGAAGACGCTGGCGGCCAGGGCGCCGGCACCCTGCAGGCGGCTGGGCTCCAGGGTACTGAAGCGGTCTGCACTGTGAAAATGGCGCTGCTGGGCCCGCGCCATACGCTCCAGGGTGATCAGCATAACCACGAACACCAGCATCAGGCTGGCAATCTGGGCCGCACCGCCCAGGTTAGCCATGTTCAGCCAGGTGTCGTAGATGCCGGCGGTCAGGCTCTTGACGGCAAAATAGTCCACGGTGCCAAAGTCATTGATGGTTTCCATGGCCACCAGGGAGACGCCCACGGCAATCGCCGGACGAGCGATGGGCAGGGAGACGCGGTAAAAGCTCTGCCAGGCATTGCAGCCCAGCAATCGGCTGGCATCGCGCAGGCTGACGGATTGCTCCAGAAAGGCCGCGCGGGTCAGCAGGTAGATATAGGGGTAGAGCACCAGGGAGAGCATCAGGATAGCGCCGCCGAGGCTGCGTATTTCCGGGAACCAGTAGTCCCGTGCGCTCTGCCAGCCAAACAGCGCCCGCAGTGCGCCCTGTACCGGGCCTGCGAATTCGAGCAGGTCCGTATACACATAGGCAATAACGTAGGCGGGCACGGCAAAGGGCAGCAGTAGCGCCCACTCAAATAAACGCTTGCCGGGGAAACTGTACATGGTAACCAGCCAGGCACTGCCGACGCCTGCGAGAATGGACAGCAGTGCAACCCCGATGATCAGTTCCAGGGTGGTAATGACGTAGACCGGCAGCACAGTGCTGGCCAGGTGCGCCCAGATGTTTTCGTCCGGGAAGAGCGCCAGATAGAAAACCGCCAGCACCGGCAGCGCCACCATCAGCGCAATACCCCAGGCCGCCGAGTACCATCCGGCAAGGCGCGGACGTGGCTGGCGTGTGGGGCTGTACGCCAGGGTGGCGGTGGCTGTCTTCATCGATAATCTTCCTGATCCAGGGCCGGGCAGGCTATCGTTTTCGTTTGCTAATGTCGAGCCGGGCCGCCCGTGGGGGCGATCCTGCTCGGCGCTGCCGGATCAGTTATCAAATCCGACCTTGTCGACCAGGCGGGATGCGACTGCGCGCAGCGGGCCCAGTTTATTCAGGTCGATCTCGTCGGCCTTGAAGTTGCCCATGTATTCTTCGATCAGGGCCGAGTTGGGCGTGCCAGGGCGTACCGGGAACTCGGAGTTCACATCGGCGTAAATCGTCTGGGCCTTCTTGTCGGCCAGGAACTCGATCAGCTTGATGGCGTTTTCGCGGTTCGGTGCATACTGGGTAACACCGGCGCCGGAGATATTCATGTGCGCGCCGCGGTCATCCTGGTTCGGAAACACCAGGTTGACGGACTGAGCCCATTCTTTCTGTTCCGGCTGGTCTTCGTTGGTCAGCATCTTGCCGAAGTAGTAGGAGTTGCCCAGCGCCAGATCACAGACGCCTTCCTTCACGGCCTTGACCTGGGAGCGGTCGTTACCCTGGGGCTTGCGTGCCAGGTTGGCCTTGAGGCCTTCAAGCCACTGCTCGGCGTAGGCTTCGTCGTGGTGTGCAATTACGGAGGCGATCAGGGACAGGTTGTAGGTGTGCTTGCCACTGCGGGTACAGATACGGCCTTTCCATTTCGGGTCAGCCAGGTCTTCGTAGGTCTTGATTTCACCTTCCTGCACACGATCCTTGGAGGCATAAATGATGCGTGAACGGGCCGTCAGACCAAACCAGCGGCCTTCGGGGTCACGGTAGTGCTGCGGGATGCCTGCGTTCAGGGCGTCGCTTTCTACGGCGCTGAGCAGCCCCTTCTCAGTGGCATCGTACAGCGGGCCGACTTCTGCGGTCAGCAGGATGTCTGCCGGGGAGTTGCGACCTTCATGCTCCAGGCGCTCCAGCAAGCCCTTGCCAGCGGTAACCAGATTGACCTGGATGCCGGTTTCCTTGCTGAACTCTTCCAGCAGAGGCTGAATCAGGAATGCCTGGCGGTAGGAGTAAATATTGACTTCGTTGGCGGCCTGGGCGATAGACGCCGTGCTGGCCAATGTCAGCGTAGCGGCGGCAAGGAGTGTGCGGGAGCTTTTCATGCGGGAACTCACTTTGTCCGGAGAATTTGTGTAAAAGATAATGCGAACAATTCTTAATAATATTCCAGGGCCTGTCAAGGGGGATGAGTATTATTCTCACTTGGAGGGGCCGGGTCTAGCCACGCAGCTGTGCCAACAAAAGCCGGGACCAGGAACCGGCGCGAGCGAAAGTCGGCGCGAGCGCATGCACTGGCATGCCCCTAAGCCGCTGTGTATCAAAGCGGCGGAAACAGCCGGGCCAGCAATACCGGCACGGCGGTTTCAACGCGCAGAATGCGCTGGCCGACATGGATGGGGGCAAGTCCTGCCTGTTGCAGCTTTTCCACCTCATAGCGGATAAATCCGCCCTCCGGCCCTATGGCCAGCGTCGTGAGTGTCTGTTCGGCGGGTGGGCACTCAGACGCCTCGTAAGGATGAGCTACCAGTGCGCGGGTATCGGTAGCGATGGCAGGCAGTTCGTCCTCTACAAAGGGTTTGAAGCGCTTGTGCAGCGAGACGTCGGGTACCTGGGTGTCGCCGGCCTGCTCCAGCCCCAGCAGCAGCTGCTCCCGGATGGCAGCGTCGGCGAGCAAGGGGCTGGACCAGTAGCTCTTGTCGACCCGGTAGGAATTGATCAGGCAGAGTTTTTTAACACCCATGGTGGCGATGGTTTGCAGGGTGCGTTTGAGCATCTTGGGCCTTGGCAGCGCCAGGATCAGTGTCAGCGGCAGCGCTGTCGGCGGCATCTGATCAAGACAGGTTTCCAGCTCAATGCTCTGGTCATCGACGCGCAGTACCTGGGCGCGTCCGATAGCGCCGTTGAGCAGCCCCACTTTCAGTGTCTGTCCTGCCTCGGGTTGCTGCACCGCGCGGATGTGGGCGTAACGCCGGTCGCTCAGGCGCACTCTGGCAGGCGCGATAAAGTCGTCGTCAAACAGCAGAATCAGGTTCATGGCGTTAGAAAGTATCGGGCTTAAGGAGCTTGGGGTGCGCATTGTATCAGAAGCGCGCTTGGCCGTCGGAGACCTGGCCGGGTGCAGGTTTGGCTGCGAACTTTGCTTTTTGTCATATATCCGTAAATTTTTACGGGTATTGTCATCCGCCTGTAGCAAATGAAGTTGATTTGGCCACTGGGTTGGTATTATTGTCGTCTGACTTAGGGACGAGCTAAGCGATAGACACTAAAATTATAAGTCGCCTTATAAAAAGGGAAATTGACACTATGGGGATGCGTATATGAGCAAGAAAATAGCATTTGTTACCGGCGGTACCGGTGGTCTGGGTACGCCTATTTGTCGTTCTTTGGTTGATCAGGGCTTTACGGTCGTTGCAGGCTACAACAGCGGCGGCAAGCACGAAAAAGCGCAGGCGTGGCAGGAAGAACAGCGCAAGGCCGGCTATGAAATCATGATCGCCTACGGTGACGTGACCAACGCTGAATCCTGCGTGCAGTGTATTGCTAACGTGGAGAAGCAGACCGGCGGTACCATTGATGTGCTGGTTAACAATGCGGGTATTACCCGTGACGGCCAGTTCAAGAAAATGTCCTGGGAGCAGTGGGACGAAGTCATGTCCGCCAACCTGGACTCCATGTTCCACATGACCCGTGTCGTGATCAACGGCATGCTGGACAAGGGCTGGGGCCGAGTTATCAACATTTCCTCGGTAAATGCCCAGAAAGGCCAGTTCGGTCAGTGCAACTACTCGGCTGCGAAGGCCGGCATCCATGGCTTCACCAAGGCGCTGGCGCAGGAAGTGGCGCGCAAGGGTGTCACGGTTAACACTGTGTCGCCGGGTTATATCAAGACTGCCATGGTGGCAGCCATTGCACAGGATGTTCAGGACAAGATTACCGCGACTATCCCTGTGGGTCGTTTCGGTACGCCGGAAGAGATCGGCCGTCTGGTGGCCTTTGTCGCTGATGAGCAGTCCGGTTATATCACCGGTGCTGATCTGTCGATGAACGGCGGCTTGCACATGTCCTGATACAGGACGCGCCCGAGTGCTGGTTTCGGCCAGTGTTTTGGGCTCAAATAAAAAAATCCCGCTGCTCGCGGGATTTTTTGTGCCTTGCTGTTTTATGTCTGAGCGCCTGTGGTTGGCGGTCTTACAGCAGCCCTTCCAGCGGGTTGTAAAAGCGCTGTACCAGATCCGGGTGGCGCCGTGCCATGGGCACGCAGCGCCACTCGTATTCCAGCCGCTGCAGGTCCGCTGTGGTGACAGCTTCGCTCTGCTGTTCCAGTGCCTGCTGCAGGCGCTGCATCTGGTATTCCAGTCGCAGCGCCTGGTCATCCTCGGGCGACGAGAGTCCCAGTGCTATCTCCAGCTGAATGCACAGCTGGCGCAGGCGCAGACCGGCGGCCTCGGTGAGCTCTGGCAGTAGCTCGGGTTCCTGGTGCACCTGTCGGGCCAGTGCAAAGCGCTGTTCGATCAGCTCGACATAGTCAGTGCAGCAGTTGTCCTGGGTTTCCCAACGTGCCTGCAGCTGATCCAATACAGCGGGGTCTGAGTCCTGCGCCAATACTTGGTCCTCAAGCTCATCACACAGCTCTATGCGCAGGCGCAGCGCTGTATAGGCGCTGGTATCCTGCAGCTGCGCCAGATCGGCGCGCTGGCGCTCGAGCTGCTGGCGGGCATCGTCAAAACGGCGCAGGTAGGGCAGGCTGAAGTCTTCCTCCAGCTCGCTGAAGTGGGCGATGCTTTCTGGCAGCAGTTGTTCGAGCTGCGCACGACTGCACGGCGTTTCCAGTAGCTGCTCCAGTTGATGGCAAATTTGTTCTGCTATTTCGCGCTGTTCGACACGCAGCTTGCGATCGCGCTGCTGGCTGTCACCCAGACGCGAAAACAGGGTGTCGCAGTGGGCGCGAAAATGCTTCCACAGTCGCTGTTCCTGGCTGCGGAAGGTTTTGCCCGCATCCTTCCATTGCTGCTGCAATTGCTTGGCCTGCTGAGCGGCCTGTTGCGGGTCTTCGGCGTCGCACAGTGCCTCGACCTGTTCGACCAGCTCACGCTTGAACTCCAGGCAGCTGTGATAGTGATCGTGCAGCGGGGCATCGAGTTGTTGCAGCAGTTGATTGAAGCGCTCCTGTGCCTGCTTGCCGGGGCCGCGGTCGACCGGGGAATAATGTTTCCATTCGTCCTTGGCGGCGCGGCTGATGGTATCGATAGCGCTCCAGTCGGCCTGTTCCCAGTCGATGCTGGCGATGTAGCTTTCCAGCTGATCGCAGATCACGCCGCGCTGCACCAGGTTCTGGCGCCGGCGCTCGCCCTGTGCCTGGAAGTAGGCTTCGCAGGGCGCATAGGCCAGGTCCGAAGCCTTCTTGAATCGGCGCCAAATCGCCTGGGCGTGGAAAGGGTCTGTGCTATCGAGCAGTTTCCATTGCTGTTGCAGGCGGCGGATGGCTTCGGCCAGTTCGGTGACCTCAAGTTCGCTGTCGATCAGGGCTTCCATGTCGGCGCACAGTTGCTCTTTTTTCGGCGTTACGGCGTAGCCCTGCCAGTCTTTTAGTTCCAGCAGCTGGGCATGCAGTTGCCTGAATCGCAGATCCAGCGCTGCGGCAGTATTGCCGTTCAGCATCTCCAGCGCCTGGGCGGCACGGTCATGGCACTTGCCCGCCTGTTTGACGTGGCCGTCCTTGATGGCCAGCTCCAGCTTGTCGAGCTGGTGCTGCAGGTCTTGCGCCAGTTCCTGCTCTTGCTCGTGCAGCGCCTTGTGGCGTGCGTCTATGGCCTGCAAACGCAGTTGCGCCTGTTTTAGCGCTTCAGGTTGCGGCAGTGCCTGGGGCCAGTTTATTTTCTGCAGCAGGTTGCTGATGCGCTGTTGCTGCTTGCGCAGTACGGCCGGGCTTGCGTCTTCAATCGGTTGCGACAGCAGGCGTTGCAGGTCGGTCTGGCACTGCTGCAATGTTGTGGCGCTACCGGCTGTGCTCTTGATGCGACTGAGAATTTTGCCGGGATCCTGCGCGTCACCGGAGCGCTCTGTATGGTTCAGGGCGTCCCAGTGCTGCTGCCAGGTGGTCAGTTCGATATCCAGGGCGGCGGTGTCCAGACGGGTGTCTGCCAGGGCTTCGCGGCTGCTCTGCTCGATCACTTCGAGCTGTTGCAGCAACTGCGCGCAGGCTTCCCTGTAGGCGGCCTGGTCGCGCTGCTGCTGTGCCTTGGCATCCGCCTCGGCCTGCACAATAGCGGCACGTTCGCGGCAGCACAGCAGAGCCTGCTGAAAACGGTTTTCCAGTTCGTCTGCGCAGACTTCGAGCTTGTGCCATTCCTGGCTCAGGGCATCGATACGCGCGCCGTAGAGTGGCATCAATTCGCCTTCGGCCAGTTGCTCCATGCGTTCCACGCGCTCGAGCCTGTCGGTCTGCAAGGCATCCTGAGCACGGGTCTGATCGCGCAGCTGCTGCAGTTTGTCCCGGGTGACCCGGTAGACCGCCTTGTCACGCTGGCGCATCTGTCGGCCGACGCGCTCAAGTATGGCTTCGCTTTCCAGCCGCTCGGCTGCCAGGCGCCGCATCTGCGCGCTCTGGGCATTCAGCGTCAGTACTTCAAGATTGCTTTCATCGTGCACCCGTAACAGGGCGGCCTGTTGCAGCGCGGCCTGGCCGGTGTGCAATGCTATATGGGTCAGCAGGTCCTGATCCTGGATATCCTCAATGCAGGACAGTTGCTGCTCCGGTGACAGCGTACTGGCTTCACTGGCCACCAGTTTGCACAGGCGGTCGGTGGCGACGTGCCGGATGGACGGGTCCTGCTCGCTGGCCATGACACGCAGCAGCAGCTCGGGCTTTTGCAGCCGTGCCACTGCAGCCTTGCGCACCTCAGGGCTCTGATCCATCTGAGCCAGCCTGGCGAGTATTTCCAGTTGATCGGGGTGTTCCGTCAGCAGAGTGCTGATTGCACGTATCCGTACGTCCGCCTTGTTGCTTTGCCACTTGGGCCTGAAAAACTTCGCAAACATTGGTAGGGGGGTCCCGGCATAAGGGTTGGGCAGCATGATCTCGTTATGCTGCAGCGCGAAAGCTAGCTATTCTAAGACGCCATGGATGGCAGCGAAAGAGTTGACATGTGTGCAAAATGGCCAAACACAGGAACCGAGTAGCAATCCTGTTGTCTCCTCGCCGTTAAACTGTCGCTGCGGGCAGGAATTTGGCGTCGCCATCGACATAGTACCAACGGCCTTTGTCGTCACGCCTGAAGCGCGAGCGTTCGTGCAGCCGCCCGGGCTCGTCAGTGCTGATGTACAAGGCTTCGAACTCCACAGTGCCGGTACTATCCTGCTCGCCACCGGCCTGAACTTCAATAATCCGCAGGCCTATCCAGCGGGTGGATCTGAACTGTTTTTTAAGTACAGCACGCTCGCCCGGCTGGCGCCGCTCCGGTGCCAGAGTATCGATCAGGTAGGAGGCGAGCCCCAGAGCGAATGCGCTGTAGCGTGAGCGCATCAGTTTTTCCGCGGTCGGTGCTGGCTGCTTGCCGCTAATGGCGGGCTCGCAGCAATCGCGATACAGCCTGTCGCTCTGGCAGGGGCAGGGCATTTCGGCCGGTAGCTCGGCGGCTATAGCGGAGGCAGATTTCTTCTTCGACATGGTTATCCCTGTGCTGGCGGCCATCCCGGCAGCTGAAATGGATCGACGCCGCCCGAGCTGTTAGGCTTTAATGCAGACTGTTTCAGGGCGCAGGCCCATAGTCTAAACAGGATCCGATGTGGCGTCTGCCGTCGGGTTGATCATTTTTATCAGGGAAGCTATCGATTCGATGTCTGTCTCCGCCACGCCGACTTTCTTCTGGCACGATTACGAAACCTTTGGTGCCGACCCCAAACGCGATCGCCCGGCTCAGTTTGCCGGCATACGTACCGATATGGAGCTGAACATCATCGAAGAGCCGGTGATGTTTTTCTGCAAGCCGGCGGATGATTTTTTACCTAATCCCGACGCCTGCCTGATTACGGGCATCACGCCGCAGCAGGCGCTGGTAGACGGTGTCTGCGAAGCAGAGTTCATCGCCAGGATTCATGCTGAAATGGCCCGCCCGGGCACCTGTGGCGTGGGTTACAACAGTATCCGCTTCGATGACGAGGTCACGCGCTACACTCTGTACCGCAATTTCTACGACCCCTACGGGCGGGAGTGGCAGAACGACTGTTCGCGCTGGGACATTATCGACATGCTGCGTCTGACGCGGGCGCTGCGCCCCGAGGGTATCGAGTGGCCGAGTTACGATGATGGTACGCCGAGCCTGCGTCTCGAGGATCTGACCCGCGCCAACAGCATTGACCACGGTCATGCCCACGATGCGCTGTCCGATGTCTATGCCACCATCGCCATGGCGAAACTCGTGCGCGAGCGCCAGCCGAAACTGTACGACTATGTACTGAAAAATCGCGGCAAGCGTTCGGTGCAGGCGCTGCTCGACGTGGCCACGCACAAGCCGGTGCTGCATGTATCGTCGCGTTACCCGGTGGAATGGGGCAACTGCGCCATAGTCGCACCGCTGGCGGGGCATCCGGTCAATCGCAACAGCGTGATCGTGTGGGATCTGCGGGTTGATCCGACGCCGCTGCTGAGTTTGCCGGCGGCGGAAATTCGTCGCCTGATGTATACCCGCAGCGACGACCTTGAGCCGGGTGCACCCCGTATCGCGCTCAAGCAGGTACATATCAACAAGTGCCCCATTGTTGCGCCTGCGGGCATGCTGACGGCGGTTGAAGCCAAGCGGCTGCAGATTGACGGTGATAGCTGCCGTACGCACTTGCAGATCCTGCGCAGCTTTGACGGTCTGCAGTCGACCCTGGCAGAAGTATTCGGCGAGAGTGATTTTGATACGCCGTCCGATCCTGATCAGATGCTCTACAGCGGCGGTTTCTTTGGCGAGGCCGACAAGTCGGCCATGGCGCGGATTCGCACCTGCGACCCCCAGGAGCTTGGCGCGCTGGAGCTGGCCTTTCAGGATCCGCGGCTGGAAGAAATGCTGCTGCGCTACAAGGCGCGCAATTTCCCCGCCAGCCTCAGTGATGATGAGCGACTGCACTGGGAAGAGTACCGCCAGCGCAAACTACTCGGTGACAACAGTGATGGCTATCTGGGGATGACGGCGTTTTATGAGCGGCTGAATACACTCTATCAGGCGCCGGAACGCACCGACGAGCAGCGCCGCATTCTGGAGGAGCTGAATGTCTATGCCGAAGCCATCTACCCGATGGATGGCATGGACGCATGAGAGCCCTGGCGCTTGGCTTCGCTCTGCTGAGCCTGCTGGCGCCGTCGCTTTGGGGCGAAGAAGTGCTGCCCTATGCGCTGACCGAGCCACGGGGCTTTTCGGCAGGTACAGTGAGTGGGCGAAGCGTGTATGACAACAAGGCGCGTGGCAGTCTTGATGGTGAAGACATGCCTGAAGTCCGGCCAGTGGACGCGGGGTCCGGCCTGCCGGCGCCCCATATAGTGCCCTATGCCAAGGTGCCTGAAGCCACTGAAGTGTTGATAGGGTCTGTAAAAAGGCCCGCTGCGCCCAGCGGTGAAGACCGTGTTTTCGAGCAGATCAAGGCCGAGCCTGGCACGTCTTACCTTGAGGCGGCGGAACAGTTGTCAGACTGAACCTGAAGGCTTCAGAACGTAGCCGGGCAGGGCGCTTGGCGTTGGCGGCCAAATTCCGCCGCCGCCATTCTTTTTAGTCACGATTTCCTTGCCAGATAACAGCTATGCGCCATCAGGCACCCGGCACAAAGGCATCCGCCGCCTTGAGGGCGCTGATGGCAGTGTCGGCGCGCCTGTTTGTTTCCTGGGCCTTGAATTCGGCGCGAATGCTCTTGCCAAAACTTCTGACCAGCAGGCTGCGTTCGGCGAGCGTAGCGAACTGGCGCTGCAGATCCGCAACGCTGAGCGCTTCGATGGCGGCGGCAAGTTGCTCACGACTGTCAAACCCCAGCTCTCCCCGATCCAGCTCCTGCCAGTAGCGCCCGCTGCGCTGACTCAGGCTGGTTTCCTTTTGCAGCAGGCGAGACAGGGTGCTGGCCTTGACCTCCGCCAGGGCGGCGGCGTCGAGCTGGCTGAACAGCGGTTTGATATCCCGCAGGAACTGCTCCATCTTTTGCTCCAGCGTCAGCGGGTCTGCGACCGGCGACTGTACCACCAGGGCGAGTCCGGGCACATTCAGCAGTGACATGGAACTGGCGAAAACGACATAGCCCAGCTGCTGTTCGGTACGCAGTTCGTTGTAAAAGGGTGACGACAGCATTTCTCCCAGCAGCATATAGGCGGCGCGGGTGCCCAGGTCGGTATCCTGCCCCTGCAGGTAAAGGGTGACGGCAGAATCTTCGTGTTCCAGCTCCAGCGTTTGCACCAGTGCATCCTGCGGACTCAGCTGCACGACGTTGATACTGGCGGGCTCGGCCAGCTCTGCGTTGCTGCGCAGTACCTGGTTGACGGTTTGCGCCATGGCGAGGGCTTCATCGGCCTGACGGTTGCCGTGGGACAGTACGCGCAGGCGGGTGTTGGCCAGCAGTCTGGGTACGAATTTCTCTAACTGCGAGCGCGTAATCGATTGCAGTGCGCTGAGCTTCTGTTCGCTGGACCACTGTGGCAGCAGCAGGTTGTAAAGCTCGCCGGTGGTCTGGCTATAGGGCGTGTCGTTGCGCTCGTTGGTCAGTTCCTGGGCGTACTGGCGGCGGATCAGCTCAAAGCGGTCGGCATCCAGCTGCGGTTTGATCATGGCCTGCAGCAGGGCGTCCAGCAGCACCGGCTGGCGCTCGTTGTAGCCGGAGACTCGCACGCTGAGGCCTTTCATGTGCGGATACAGGCTGACCGAGAGCCCCGCCAGCGCAGCGTCGTACAGGGTTTCGTTGAGCTGGTCGTTCACCATGCGGGTATAGAGCGCCGTCAGTACGGCACCCTGGGCATCGGCATTGGCGGGCTCTGACAGCAGCGAGAAGTAGAAATCGGCCTTGGGGATGCGAAATTCACTGTCCTGCTGGTGCCACAGCTCAAGCCCGGCCTGGGACAGCAGCGCCTTGGGTCGGGGGCTGGCAGGCTGTGCCAGGGGCTTGAGCTCCAGATCCTGCGCCAGGTAGGGGTTTAGCGCGCGGATGCTTAGCCTGTCGTCGCCCGCAGGATTGCGGCGCCACTGCGACAGCTGGGCATCGGCCAGCGGCGTGATGCGATAGCCGGTCTGATACCAGGGGTCGACCTGGTCGGTGTCCAGATCCTGTGCCTGCAGCGTGAGCTGCATGTTATCGGGGCGTACCGGCGCCAGAAAACGGCGGATCAGCTCGGCATCAAAGTCGGCCAATAGGTAGTTTGCATCCAGCACGTGAGCGGCCGGGTATTCTTGCAGTCCGCGGGCCAGCTGGCGCACATAGTGCACGGGGGAGCTGGGCTCGACAAAGCGAAAGCGGGTGGCGTTTAGCTGGCGCTCTTCGGCGTAGAGTTGCTCGTCGATGCCGCTCTCACGCAGCAGGCGCACATAGCTGAAAAAGAGCGCTGTTACCTCTTGGTAGTGTTCAAAGCCCTGCTCGGTGAGGTCAATATTGACCACCAGTGAGGAGGCGTTGGGCAGATCCATACCCTGGGATGCACCCAGTTCATTGGCCCAGCCCCGGGCCTTGAGGGCCGACAGCAGGCTGCCCTTGCCCTCATAGCCGATCAGGCTCGACAGGTAATACAGCGGCTTTTGGGACCAGTAGTCCTTGGCCGGCGGCAACGGGAAACTCAGGCTCAGTTCGCGGGTATCGTCCAGGGTGCGGATATCGAGTTTCGCGGGTAGGGTGCCGGGCGTATAAAGCGGGGCTGGGTCGTGAAAGGGAGCGGCATCGAAGTTTTTTACGGCGGCAAAGCGGGCTTCAACCAGTGCCCGCAGCTCTGTGACGGGCTCGCGGCCCAGCACCACCAGTGTCATCAGGTTGGCGGAGTAGTAGCGCTGGTAGAAGTCGAGCAGGTCCTGGCGCAGTACGCCGGGTTCGTCGTTGGACAGGGTATCCAGGTTGCCAACATTGAACTGGCTGAAGCTGTGCTGCGGGTTGGTCAGGCGCTTGTAGGTACTCCAGATGCGGCGGCCGTCGTCACGCAGGCCGCTCTGGTATTCGGAGTTGACGGCATTGCGCTCGCGGTCCACGTAGGTTTCGTCGAACAGCGGCGCAATAAAGAACTGGGCGAAACGGTCCAGCGCGGGCGTCAGGTTTTCGGCGCTGACGTCGAAGAAGTAATTGGTGTTCTCATAGGATGTGTAGGCGTTGTGACTGCCGCCACTGGCGCGGATAAATGCCTGATAGGCGCCGGCCTCGGGGTATTTTTCGGTGCCCAGAAACAGCATGTGCTCCAGAAAGTGGGCCAGTCCCATGCGCGCTTTCGGATCGGCATTGGAACCTACGTCCACATCCAGCGAGGCGGCGGCCTTGTCGGTGTCGGGGTCTGAAATCACCAGCACCTTGAGCTGGTTGTCCAGGGTGAAGTTCAGGTAGTCGCGATTGTCGTTGGGGCTGACACTTATCTGGCTCTGGGCCAGTGCCGGCAGACTGAACAGCCAGAAAAACAGCAACAGCAGGGGGGCGGCGAAGTTCGTTTGTCTCATGGCGTCTCGGAGTCCTTGGGTGCCGGCAACAGGGTCAACATACTATGAGCCTGCAGATGACTTGTCACTCAGAGTTGTGAGCCTTGTGACTGTGCCCCGGGCGCAAAGTTCGCACGTGCCTTTGTCTGACTGCCAAGGCGGCAGCACCGGCAGAATTCTGTACGCGGGGTGGCGCCGCGCGTGGCAGCGACGGGCTACAGTCGATACAATCGGGCATCTACCTGGCCTTTCGATCACGCAAGGGAATTCCATGAACCGTGAGAAAGTGATTTTTGCCTTCTTTATCGTGCTGGCGCTGACGCTGAACTTTGGGTTTTTTGTCGGTGATACGAGTAATCCCAATCACCACAATGTGTACGAGCTCTATGCTGCCCTGGTGATCAGCCTGATCTGCACTGTGCTGAAGTTCGGTGATCGGACCCATGTCGGCGCCATGATGCTGGCGACCAGTCTGGTGGCGGATCTGCAGCTGGTGGCTGCCGCCGTTATCTGGGGTTATGCCGCCCAGGTGGGCGGGGGTGTCGACGAGTTGATTCTGGCCAGTGTGGTCTCGCTGTCGGGCGGTGCCCTCATGGCCAATATCCTCTCGGTGGTGTTGCTGGTGGTCGAGACCGTGATGGTCCGGCGCTGACAGGCGCCTGCGATGAACGATGTCATCTATATACTGCTGCGCCGGCTACGGGCACCGCTGATCACCCTTATCGTGGTCTATGCGGTGTCCGTGCTGGGGCTGGTGCTGATCCCGGGAGAGGATGACCAGGGGCAGCCCTGGCGCATGGACTTCTTTCATGCGTTTTACTTTGTCTCCTTTATGGGCTCGACCATCGGTTTTGGCGAAGTGCCTTACCCCTTTACCGATGGCCAGCGCTTCTGGACCATGGCCTGCATCTACGCCACCGTCATCGCCTGGCTTTACAGCATCGGTACCCTGCTGACGCTGGTGCAGGAACCCGCCTTTGGGCGCCTGATGCGCCGGCGCTCCTTCGTCAACGAGGTGCGCCGGTTGCGTGAGCCCTTTTACCTGATCTGCGGTTACGGTGTTACCGGCTCCCTGGTGGTGAAGAAACTGGCGGCGCGGGAAATCCGCACCGTGGTGCTGGATCTGAAACAGGAGCGCATCGATGGTCTGGAGATGGACGGCCTGTCGATTCGGGTGCCGCGCCTGTGTGCCGACGCTTCCTTGCCTGATACGCTGCACGATGCGGGGCTGCGGCATCGCCACTGTATCGGTGTGCTGGCGCTGACCAATGATGATCAGGCGAACCTGGCCATTGCCATTGCCAGCAAGGTGCTGGTGCCCGAGCGTATGGTGATCAGTCGCACCGAATCCGATGTGACGACCTCAAACCTCGACTCCTTTGGCACCGATCTGGTAGTGGATCCGTTTCGCTCCTATGCCGAATACCTGGTGCTGACCACCCACGCCCCTTACACCCACCTGGTGTACGATTGGTTGCTGAATCCTTTGCACCGGCATATGGCGACGGTCAGCAAGCGTCGTGAAGGGCGCTGGATTATCTGCGGTTATGGCCGTTTTGGTCGCGCGCTCTGTGGGGCTTTCCGCCAGGCCGGTGTCGAGCTGACACTGATCGATGAGGGCAGTGACGAGCTTGCGCAGCCGCTGCACCGGGTGCGGGGCATAGGCACCGAGGCGGTGACGCTGCAGGACGCCGGCGTTGGCGATGCCGTCGGTTTAGTGGCTGGGACCTTTCACGATGCCGACAACCTGTCGATCATCATGACGGCGCGGGCGCTGAACCCGAAACTGATTACAGTGGTACGGCAGAATCTGGGCGAGAACGATCTGGTGTTTCAGAATTCGCGGGCGGACTTTGTGATGGAGCCCGGCCGGATTATCGCCAATCGCATTCTGGCGCAGATCAAGACGCCCCTGCTGCCGGTGTTTATCGAGCGCATGCTGCGTGAACACGACGATGTCTGGGCCCATGTGCTGCTCAATCGCATGAGTCATGTAGTGGGGGATCGGGAGCTGGACAGCTGGGGCATTCGGCTGTGCCCGGAAGAAACCCCGGCGCTGCTGATGTTGCAGCCAGAGCAGGCGCTGAAACTGCGCACCCTGATGAAGGATCCGCGGGATCGCACCCGCAGCCTGAGCTGTCTGGCGCTGATGCACCGGCGTGGCGCCGAGGTACGCCTGCTGCCGGGCGAGCTTTGCGAGTTGCAGGAAGGGGACGAATTACTGTTTTGTGGCTTGAGTGAAGCGCTGCATCAAATGGAGTGGACAGTGAATAATTACAATCTGTTGCAATACCTGCTTACCGGGCGGGAAAATAACGATACCTTGTTGTCGCGCTTGCTGAATCTGGGAGCCAAAGGCTGATGGCTCATCTGTTGCTGGTGTTTACCGTGCTGTTCTGGGTTGGAAATTCGGTCATGGCACGGGCGATTCATCTGGAGTTCCCGCCCGTAAGCCTGGCCGCCTCGCGCTGGACCCTGGCCATGCTGATACTGCTGCCCTTCGTGTTGCCGCGTATCAGGCGCGAATGGCCGGTGATTCGCGCCAACTGGCCCATCATACTGCTGCTGTCGATACTGGGCGTTTCCTGCTTCAATACCCTCATTTATACCGGTCTGCAGACGACGACGGCGACCAACACCACCCTGATGCACTCGATGATTCCTGTGCTGATTCTGATTATCAGCCGGGTCTTTTTGCACCACGCCGTCAGCGGGCGGCAGTGGGTGGGCGTCACCCTGTCGATGTGCGGGGTGCTGGTGTTGTTGAGTCAGGCCAGTATCGAGACCCTGCTCAGCCTTGAATTTAACCGCGGCGACCTGTGGATATTTGCCGCCGTGGCCGACTGGGCACTCTACTCGGTGCTGCTGCGTTACAAGCCGGCTGAGCTCAGTGGTATGTCTTTTCTGGGCATTACCATTACGCTTGGGGCGCTGGTACTCTGGCTACCGGCATTGCTGGAGCTGAGCCAGGGGCGCATGCCAGAGCTTTCGCTGCACACAGGGGCGACGGTGCTCTACATGGCGATATTTCCGTCGATTCTGGCCTATATGTGCTGGAATCGTGGCGTTGCGGAACTTGGGGCCCCGGTGGCGGGTCTGTTTATCCACCTAATGCCGTTGTTTGGGTTGCTGATGTCGGTAATCTTCCTTGGAGAGCAGGTTCAGGCTTTTCATTTTATCGGCATAGCCCTAATATTCGGGGGCATTTTTCTGGCCGTGGTTACTGATACACTGCGTAACCTGAGACCAACCAATTCACAGGAGTCTTCATGCAAAAGCTGATGACCATCATGTTTGCCGTTTTTCTGAGTTTTACCCTGCTGGCACCAGGGGCCGACGCGGCCAAGCGTTTTGGCGGCGGTAGCAGTATTGGCAAGAGCTTCTCTATGCCCAAGAAAACGACAGCGCCGGCTGCCACTTCATCAACTACGCAGCAAAAAGCAGCCGCGCCTGCGACGGCACCGCGCAAGCCCGGTTTGGGCGGCATGCTCGGCGGCCTGCTGGCCGGTGGTCTGCTGGCATCCCTGTTTATGGGCGGCGCCTTTGACGGCATGCAGATGATGGACTTTGTGCTTATCGCGCTGCTGGCCTTTGCGGCCTTCAAGCTGTTTTCCATGTTCCGGCGCCAGAACGCACCGGCCTATGCCGGCGCGGGTGGTGCGCCGGTACAGGATCGTGCCGCAAACTCCTACAGCGAGCCGATGGCGCGCACCAATGCCCAGGCAGAACCTGCTGCGGCGCCGGCCGGCGGTTTCGGTGCGGGTCTTGGTAGCACTGAAATTGAAACGCCGCACTGGTTCAACCGTGATGCTTTCGTTGTGGGGGCCCAGAAACACTTTAGCCACCTGCAGAAGAGCTGGGATGAGCAAAACTGGGATGAGATCCGCAGCTACGTCTCCCCCGAACTCTTCACCGAACTGCAGGCCGAACGTGGCAAGGAGGGCGCGCAGAAGACCGAGGTGGTGTCTGTGATGGCAGAGCTGGCGGGCTTTATTGATAACAAGGATCACGTGGTGGCCAGTATCAACTTCTACGGCTGGCTGAAGGAAGAGTCCGATCAGACCACCGAGTTCAGCGAAGTCTGGCATCTGCAGCGTGACATGTCGGTTGAGAATGCTGACTGGGTTATCGTTGGTATTGAGCAGCCGGAAGCCTAGTCGACTCGCTTCAATAGGGCTAATTGGCTGTTTTTTCAGGTAAATTGGCAAAGGGGGTTGCGCATCAGTGAAGCCCTCTATACTATACGCCCCACGTTGATGCGGGGTGGAGCAGTCTGGTAGCTCGTCGGGCTCATAACCCGAAGGTCATAGGTTCAAATCCTGTCCCCGCTACCACATTCAAGAGTTGGTAATCGAAAGTTATCAGTTCTGCAAAAAAAAGGCCTGAAGTTGAAAAGCTTCAGGCCTTTTTTGTTATTTGTCGTTAGTAGAGGAGCAAAGAAGACGTCGGGCTCGCTCTTTATAACTGCAGCGAAGGTCTTAGGTTCAAATCCTGTCCCCGCTACCATATTTAGAGAGAAGGCTGGAGTCGAAAGATTCCAGCCTTCTTTCGTTTTTGAGCAGTGAGGGCAAAAAGCGTCGGGCTCGCTCTTCATAACGGAAGCGAAGGTCATAGGCTCAGGTCCTGTTCCCGCTACCCTATTTAGAGATCAATAATTGTTGATTATTGGTCTTGCAAAAAAAGGTCTGAAGTTGAAAAGCCTCAGGCTTTTTTTGTTATTGTGCGCCAGGCATGGCGCGTAGCGCCTTGATTGGCGCTGTTCCGGTACGCGTGGTGGCGGCCGGATGACTTGGTGGTGAAAGTCCACTATCGGCCCGGCAAGGGGAACGATTAGCCGAACGGCAAGGGTGTCCACCGCGAGGTGGAATCTGAAGGAAGCCGAAGGCAAAGCACTGGCCCGACGAACAGAAATCGCATAGGAGGCGGTCGCCGTGGGTGAGGAGGCAATTATCTTCAAAGCCCCATTCTTGCACGGAAACGGTGGACGTAAATGCGGCGGGTATAAGTGTGAAGGTCACGTGTCTTACCCTGGGAGCTCTGCTGTCCTGCCTCTGGCTACGGCCGTCGCGAGGCGGCCGGATGGGATAGCAGATGTCAGCAGACGCCATAGTAGGTCTGTTACCGCAGACTGAAGGGCTGAACATGTCATACGAATCGGGAGCTCTGTGCCTTGATGACCCTGAACATCGCAGATACAGCCGCTGAAAAGGCGCTGCTCACCGACGCGGATGGCGGGCGGAACCCGTCAGAGTCCCCGGCTGAGGCGATGCCGGTCACAGCGGAGACAGACCCACTTCCGAGCGGGGCCGATGTCGATCTGATGTCGGCGGTACTGGCCCGTGGCAATATGCTGCGGGCCTTCGATCGGGTGCGCCGCAACAAGGGCGCCCCCGGGGTTGATGGCATGACAGTGGCGGCGCTCAAGCCCTACCTGCAACGTCATTGGCCCCAGATCAAACAGCTACTGCTGGACGGGCGTTACCGTCCGCAACCGGTGCGCAAAGTGGAGATCCCCAAGCCCGGTGGCGGTGTCCGTATGCTGGGCATTCCGACGGTGGTTTCATAATGCACCTCCTGCAGTAGGCTTTTGCATGCCTTCACCTTTTTTGATCTTGGCGGAGTGGCGGACCCAGGTCTCCAGCTCGTTTTCTTGCTGGGGGTTCAGGACAATCCAGTAGGGCGCTCCGCGCCTGAGCTGCCGTGCTTTGATTACAGCATGCTGAATCCAATAATGGACCACATGGATGCTGACGCCAAAGCGGTCAGCGACTTGCTTGACGGATAGCTCCTCAGGCCGCTTGAGGTCGGGATGCGTAATCGCGTAACGATAGCGGATCCAACTGATCATGGCGGCGGTAAAAGGCTTGTCCTTGGCGCTGAGCAGCCCCTCCTCGTTAAGACATTGGGCGATGTCGACGTCACTGAGCGTCTGCGCCAATACGCGTACGCGCTCAACGGTCTCGGCGCCGTAACGCAGGCGGTCCGCTATCTTGGACGGGAGGGTCACCACCACATCCGTACAAGCGCCCCCTTGCCAGCGCACGTGGAGCAGCGCCTGCGGCTCCCCTCGGGCCCGCTCGACCGTGATGTCCTTGATAAGCAGACGCAACAGGCGTTTGCGGTCCTTCGCCGACGTAGTGGGCGCGCGCCACAGGCGGGGAAAGTCTTGCGCGAGCGCCAGCACCTTGGCCTTCTGTTCAGCCGTAGCCACCCGCGCCTCACAGCGCTGCTGCTCGGCGTATTGGGCTTTGAGGGCTTCGAGCTGCTCAAGGGCGGCGTTCCAGCGTTGTTCCAGGGTCGCGGCGACCAGACGATTGCTTGGGTCCACCTCCTGGTAGCGTCGCTCGGCCAGCTGAGCCTCGTAGGCGGCGCGCTCCAGGCGCATCTCCCACTGCCGCAACGCAGCCGCGTCCCGCTCCTCCAGTTGCTCGAGGGCCGACACTGCCAAGGTGAGCTGGGCCGGCCGCAGCGCGCTCAGCACCTGTGCTGCGATCGCCGTATCCAAAGCCTCGCAGCGCAGTGTCATGCAGGCGGCGGTGGCCAGTCCCTCGCGCCGTCGCCAGTTGCACTCGTAGGCAGGGTAGCGCCCCCCGTTACCCCGGTAGCGCACGGTAAGCTTACGCCCGCAGCAGCCACAGAGCAGAAGTCCCTGGAGCAGGGCCATGCCTTCGCGTGCCGGACCGCTCAAGACCCTCGCTTCGCGGTTGGTGCGGTTTTGCGCCAAGCGCGTTTGATTGTCCTGGTATTCCTGCCAGCTGATATAGCCCGGGTGATGGTCCGGCAAGGTGATCAGCCAATCCGCATGGGGTACGGCCTGGCTGCCCTGCTGCACCTCGCCTTCGGGGGTGACGGTCCGGCGCGACTGATAGCGGCCAAAGACATAGGTCCCGGCGTAGCTCGGATTTTTCAACAGGCCGAGCACACGGCTGTGACTGAGGCGTCCCCACACGAGCTTGCCATCCCAGGCGCCGCCGTAAGCGCGCTTGGGAAAACGCAACGCCAGATCCGCAAAGCGCTGTACCACGGCATAGGCGCTGCCGGTTTTGTGAAACAGCTGAAACACCAGGCGCACCGCCCCGCGCACTTCTTCATTCGGGTCCAGCACGATGTGCCCCTGGTCGTCGTAGCACAAGCCGACCGGCAGTGGAAAGCGCAACTCCCCCTTCTTGGCCTTGTTTAACTTGCCGCCCTGGAGGCGCGCGCGCAGAAAATGCAGCTCTGCCTGCGCCAGTGTGCCCTTGAGCCCGAGCAGGAGGCCATCGTTGAAGTCGGCAGGGTCGTAGCTGCCGTCTTCGTCGATGACCAGTGTGGCGGTCAGGGCACAGAGTTCGATCAAGCGATGCCAATCGAGGTTCGAGCGGGCGAGTCGTGAGGCCTCCAGCGCAAAGACGGCACCGACCTGGCCCATCGAGACATCCGCGATCAGGCGCTTGAAGTCGTCCCGTCCGCTCATCTGCGCGCCCGACACCCCCAGATCCTTGTCGAGGATCCGAATGGCCGTCGGCGGCCATCCCAGTGCCTGGGCCTTCTCCCGCAGCCCGTACTGGCGTTCGGTGCTTTCCTGGTGGAAGCGCACCTGCCCCATCGTCGACTGGCAGATATAGATGTACGCGGGCTTCGCCCGGTGTTGCTCGGTCACTGTTGCACTCATCGCAGGCCTCCTCGTTCGCACAGAATGGGGTCTCTTGATCGAGCCAGGCTTCGAGCATGTTGGCGATGAGGGTGGTGGCTAGGGCCAAGTCGAGGGTCTCGGTGAGCGTCGTGGGGGCGTCGCTCGCCGGCATGGCTCAGAACGCCTCGCGGCGGTGGAGCAGTTCGCGGTTGATCGCACAGAGTTCGTCGAGGATCTCGCGAATGCGCCGGTAGTTGTCCAGGTACGCGGTCACTTGGGCTTGATAGTCCTGCGGCACGTAATCCATCTGCGGCCGCGCCCCGGTGCGACTGACGGAGAGATAATACTTGGGGCCGTGACCGGGGCCTTTGGCGCATTTGCAGCCGGGTTTGCCACAGCGTTTGTAGCGTTCGATGAGCGAGCCGCGCAGCACGGCTTCCAATGGCGGAAGCTGACGTAGTAGCGCCTTGCGGCGCCGGCGCAGGCTCGCCGAGGCCTTGTCCTGCATGCCTATCAGACCACGTTATTAACTGGTCTGATATTGGTTCAGCTGTGCTCATTCGTCAACCCTCCTGTTGGGCGCCAGGGCTTCCACAAGTTCAGCAAGCTGGAGCAGTGCGTCGAACTCGGCCAGCAGGGCAGGTCCATCAGGCGTGCCGCCGGGCGATGGCTCGCCCCAGTCGGTCCATTCGCGAGGTACGGCGAAGGTGGCGAGCTCCGGGTGCCGGAGCATGAGTGTCTCGATGCCGGAGACACGCCGGGTCTTTAGGGCTTCGAGGTAGCGTCCGTGCAAGGGATGGAAAGGGTGGGTGATGGTGGCCGATCCCAAAACCGCATTGTGCGCCAGTGCAGTTCGCGATGACCGTCCCCAGTGTCCTCGACCGCCTGATCCAGCAGGCATTGCATCAGGTACTGAGCCCAGTGTTCGAGCCGACGTTCTCGGCGCACAGCTACGGCTTCCGTCCGGGCCGCAGTGCCGCGCAAGCGGTCCAGCAAGCCCGTACTTATATGGAAGAAGGTCGCCGCTGGGTGGTCGACGTCGACCTGGAGCAGTTCTTTGACTGTGTGAACCACGACATCCTGATGTCCCGGGTTGCACGCAGGGTCAAGGACAAAGGGGTGCTGAAGCTGATCCGGGCCTATCTTCAGGCCGGCATTCTTGAGGGTGGGATAGTGGCAGTGCGGCAGGAAGGCACGCCGCAAGGCGGCCCGCTCTCGCCGCTGCTGTCCAATATCCTGTTGACCGATCTGGATCGGGAACTGGAGCGCAGAGGGCATCGCTTCTGTCGTTACGCGGATGACTGCAACATCTATGTGCATAGTCAGCGAGCCGGCGAGCGTGTTCTGGCTTCTTTGACCGGATTCCTCGAGACGCGCCTAAAGCTCAAGGTAAACCGTGCCAAGAGCGCGGTGGACCGGCCATGGAAGCGCAGCTTCCTCGGTTATACGGTCGACACGCGCCAGCGGAATATCCGCTTGAAGGTCGCCGAAAAACCACTTGAACGGCTTAAGAGCGCCTTGAAGCTGGCGTTCCGCAAAGGCCGGGGACGGAAGATCTACCGGACGGTGGAGATGCTGTCCCCGAAACTGCGGGGCTGGGTGAACTACTTCCGACATGCGGACGTGAAGGGGGTCTTTGAGCAGCTGGACGGCTGGATCCGCCGCCACCTGCGCAAGATCCTGTGGCGTCAGTGGAAGCGCCCGTTCACCCGCGCCAAGATGCTGATGCGGTTGGGGTTGTCTGAAGAACGCGCGTGGCGCAGTGCCACCAATGGGCGGGGCCCGTGGTGGAACTCAGGCGCCTCGCATCTGAATCAGGCGTTGCCAAAAAAGGTGTTTGATCGAATCGGACTGGTATCGCTAATGGCTCAATACCATCGGCTCAAAAGTATGACATGAACCGCCGTATACGGAACCGTACGTACGGTGGTGTGAGAGGACGGAGGCCGTGAGGCCTCCTCCTACTCGATTGTCGTTAGTAGAGGGGCAAAGCAGACGCCGAGCTCGCTCTTTATAACCCAAGGCGAAGGTCATAGGTTCAAATCCTGTCCCCGCTTCCTGGGCTGGAGAGGGGCTGGATGCCGGAAGGGCTGCAGGTATTTTTCGTTTAAAATCATGAAATTGTTGGTTTTGAGCGGTTCTTTCGAAATAAAGCGTGTGAGGGCTCGATAAGGGGGTTGCGCTTGCGGTTGGGCCTCTATATTATACGCCCCACGTTGATGCGGGGTGGAGCAGTCTGGTAGCTCGTCGGGCTCATAACCCGAAGGTCATAGGTTCAAATCCTGTCCCCGCTACCATATTTTTAAGTCGGTAATTAGTATTATTGGCTTTACAAAAAAGGCTCGAAGTTGATGAAACTTCGAGCCTTTTTTGTGTTTGTACGGAAAAAATAAAATCGTCGGGCTCGCTCTTTATAACCCCGGGCGAAGGTCATAGGTTCAAATCCTGTCCCCGCTACCATATTTTTAAGTCGGTAATTAGTATTATTGGCTTTACAAAAAAGGCTCGAAGTTGATGAAACTTCGAGCCTTTTTTGTGTTTGTACGGAAAAAATAAAATCGTCGGGCTCGCTCTTTATAACCCCGGGCGAAGGTCACAGGTTAAAATCCTGTCCCCGCTAGCATATTTAGACGCTGAATATTTGTAATTTTTAGCTAAACGAAAAAGGTCTGAAGTCGAAAGATTTCGGGCCTTTTTTGTTGCTGAGCAGTGAGCAGCAAGAGTGTAAAGCGTCGGGCTCGCTCTTTATAGCTGCAGCGAAGGTCGTGGGTAGGAGCGCGGGTGTCGCTCATGGGGTTGGATATAAGGCTGGAGTCGGATGATTGCGGCCTTTTGTGGTTATGAGGTGGGCAGGCCGGTTTTTTGTGCGCGGTGGCGAAGGATGGCTTCGCTCTCAGTCACCATCGAGCCTGGGAGGCTGGTAAGATAGGTGCGCCTGTACAACGTATTACCAGACAAAGAGAACCCTAATGAAAGACAAGCCCGCTTACATCCTCCGGGTATCCTGCCCCGGCCGCGTTGGTATCGTTGCCGCCATAGGTAACTTCATGGCGGATCGCGGTTGTTTTATCAAGGAGCTGCATCAGTACGATGACCTGAACACGGGGCGCTTTTTTTCGACCATCGAGTTCGTTTTCGAAGGTAGCCAGAAGCCCAGTGTTGAACAGGTGAAAGCGGCGTTCGAGGTTACGGCACTGCGCTTTGATATGGAGTGGGAAATCCATGATGCCACCGAGCCTGCCAAGGTGCTGATCATGGTTTCCAAATATGACCATTGCCTGCGTGATCTGCTCTATCGCCGTGCCACCGGCGAGCTGAATATCGAGATCACGGCGGTGGTATCCAATCACGAAGATCTGCGTTACATGGCCGAGCGTGAGGGCATCCCCTTTGTGTACCTGCCGGTGACCAAGGCCAGCAAGGTCGAGCAGGAAGCGGCCTTGCTGCAACTGGTCGAAGACACCGGCACCGAGCTGGTGGTGCTGGCGCGCTACATGCAGGTGTTGACCGATACGCTGTGCACGGCACTGGCCGGGCGCTGCATCAATATCCACCACTCCTTCCTGCCGGGCTTCAAGGGCGCCAAACCCTATTACCAGGCCTATGAGCGCGGTGTGAAGCTGATCGGTGCCACGGCGCACTATGTAACCGGGGATCTGGATGAAGGCCCGATCATTGAGCAGATGGTGGAGCGCGTCGACCATGGCCATGACCCGCAGCACCTGACCCAGGTTGGTCGTGATATGGAAGCCCAGACACTGGCCCGTGCTGTGAAGTATCATGTGCGCCGCCGCGTGTTTCAGAACGGACTGCGCACCGTCGTTTTTTAGAACAGAAGCTGGGTGCTAATGGGCCTGCGCGGGCCCATGACAACCTGCAGAACAAGGGAACAACAGATGAGCGAACTCGCACAGCATCAGCAACTGACCAGCCCTAAGGCCGCCCTGATTGATGGCAAGGCTTTTGCCGCCCAGGTGCGGGGCCAAGTCAAAAGCGGGGCAGAGGCATTTAGCGCTGTAGAGGGGCGTCGGCCCGGGCTTGCGGTCGTGCTGGTGGGGTCTGATGCCGCCAGTCAGGTGTATGTGCGTACCAAGGTGCGCCAGGCCGCGGAAGCCGGTATTGAGTCCTTTGCGCACCTGCTGGATGTCACCACGACCCAGGCGCAGCTGCTGGCCCTGATCGACGCACTGAATGCGGACGACTCCGTCGACGGTATTCTGGTGCAGTTGCCGCTGCCCGCCGGGCTGGACGAGTCGGCAGTGATCGAGGCTATAGATCCTGCCAAGGACGTGGATGGGTTCCATCCCGTTAATGTCGGGCGCCTCAGTGCCGGTCAGCCGTCACTGGTGCCCTGTACGCCACTGGGCTGCCTGTTGCTGCTGCAGGACCGCCTCGGTGACCTGTCCGGTCTCAAGGCGGTGGTGGTGGGTCGCTCCAATATCGTCGGCAAACCCATGGGCCAGTTGTTGCTCAACGCCAATTGCACGGTGACGACTGTGCATTCGCGCAGCCGCGATCTGGCCGCGGAGTGTCGCCAGGCGGATATTCTGGTGGTGGCCGTGGGACGTCCCGGCATGATTACGGCGGATCACATCAAGCCCGGCGCCACTGTGCTGGATGTGGGCATCAATCGGCTGCAAGACGAGGCCGGCAACGGCCGCCTGGTCGGCGATGTCGATTTTGCTGCCGCCAGCGCCGTAGCGGGCGCCCTGACGCCGGTGCCGGGTGGCATTGGTCCCATGACGGTGGCCTGCCTGCTGCGCAATACCCTGACGGCGGCACAGTTGCGCCGGGCCTGAGCGCAGCACGTATTTGCCACACTCCCTGCGTGCCTGGGCATTGCCAGGGGCGCGCGGTTATTGCTGGAATATCCTGCGTTTGAGGCACTATAGTCAAAGTTGTCACTCAGCTGTTTTATAGACAGGACAACGCAGGATATTGCAGATGAAAACGCTGGATGTCGACTTTGTCACGCAATGGCTCGGTCGAGCCTATTTTCACGAACTCTCCACCTTTGGTGCCCTGTCCGAAGACTCGGTGCGCTTTCTGCTCTGCGGCGGGCGTTTGTTGCAGTTGCATCGGGGTGACCTGCTGTACCGCGCAGGGGATCCTGCGGCCGAATTTTATGTAGTGCTGCACGGGGATCTGAGTTTCTACAAGCAGTCCGAGGGGCAGGATGTACTGACGCGGCATTTTCAGCGCGGCGAGCTGCTGGGTTTCGATGGCATGATTGGGCTGCACGCCCGTTCAGGTACCGCGGTGGCTGGCGAGGACGTGGTGGTGCTGGAGATCGGCAGCGCGCTGTTTTTCGATCTGCATACGCTGTTCCCCGCCGACTTTGGCCTCATGATGATCAACTTGTCGCGCGAGCTGTCGCGGGAGATCGCGCTGCTGGAGAATGTGATTGGCCAGAGTATTGGCTGGCAGTCTCCGCAGGATGAGACAACCTCCAGTGACTGACCCTGCCGTGCTCCTGTGACGGGTCCTGAGCTCAACTCCCTGATGAATCCTCTGACTCATGCTGCTACTTATTACTGAGCCTGCGTCTACCCTGCGCGCCGCAGCGGGTATGATGGCTGACCTCAGACTCTTTTCACCCATCAGCAGGGCCGCGCTATGAAACATCGCTCCTATCATCCGGAGGCGGACGATTCCAGCATCAATCTGCAAACCCTCAAGGCGCTGATTCCCTATCTGCTGGAATACCGCAGCCGCATTCTGCTGGCGCTGGGCTGTCTGGTGGCGGCCAAGGTTGCCAGCGTCGGCATGCCCTTTATTCTCAAGCATATAGTGGATGCCATGGACGCCGGTGCCGGCACCCTGGTGGCGCTGCCCCTGGGCCTGTTGCTGGCCTATGGCTCGGTGCGGTTTGTGAATGTGCTCTTTGGCGAGATCCGCGACACCCTCTTCGGTCGCGTAACCGAGCGGGCCATGCGTCGCATTGGCCTTGCGGTATTCAACCATCTGCATGCGCTGGAGCTGGATTTTCACCTGAATCGCAGCACCGGCGGCCTGTCGCGGGATATCGAGCGCGGCGTGTCCGGCGTCAGTTTCCTGATGCGTTTCATGGTGTTCAACATAGTGCCGACACTGCTGGAAATTGCCCTGGTGATAGGCCTGCTGCTGTACAACTATTCCGCCTGGTTTGCCCTGATTACACTGGTTGCCGTGGTGGCCTATGTAGCCTATTCGGTGGTCGCCACGGACTGGCGTACCGGTTATGTGCGGGCTGCCAACAAGGCCGATTCGCAAAGCAACTCCCGGGCCGTGGACAGCCTGCTGAACTACGAAACGGTGAAGTACTTCACCAACGAGGGCTACGAAGCCGGCCGCTACGACCGGGATCTGGAGGAGTGGGAAGTGGCCAGGCGCAAGAATCGCCTGACGCTCTTTGCTCTAAACGGCGGTCAGGCGCTGATTATTGGTCTGGCGATGACCGCCATGATGGTGCTGGCCGGGCGCAATGTGGTAGCAGGCAATATGACGCTGGGCGACTTCGTACTGATCAATGCCTTTATGATGCAGCTGTTTATGCCGCTGAATTTTCTGGGTTTCGTCTATCGGGAAATGAAGGGCTCCCTGGCCAATATCGAGCGCATGTTTGCCCTGATGCGCCGGGCGCCTGCGATCCAGGATGCTGCGGAAGCCAAAGCGCTGCAGATCAGTCGCGGCGAGATCGAGTTCCGTTCGGTGGATTTTGGTTATGGGCCTGAGCGGCAGATACTCGATGGCATCAACCTGCGTGTGCGGCCGCGACAGAAGGTGGCGGTGGTGGGGGCCAGCGGCTCCGGCAAGTCGACCCTGGTAAAGCTGCTGTTCCGGTTTTACGACGTGGGCGCCGGTACTGTGCTGATTGACGGCCAGGATATCCGCTCGGTGAGCCAGGACTCCCTGCGCCGCGCCATCGGCATAGTGCCGCAGGATACGGTTCTGTTTAACGCCTCTATCTATGAAAATATTCGCTATGGCCGTATTGATGCCACCGAAGCTGAGGTGAAAGAAGCCATTCGGCTGGCGCATCTGGATGATTTTATCGCCCGCCTGCCCAACGGGCACGATACCCTGGTGGGTGAGCGTGGACTCAAGCTCAGCGGCGGTGAAAAGCAGCGCGTCGCCATCGCCCGCACCATTCTCAAGCGCCCGCCCATTCTGGTGTTCGACGAGGCGACCTCATCCCTGGACAGCCGTTCGGAGCGCAGTATTCTGCAGGCCATTCGCGAGGTTTCCCGCGGCCAGACAAGCCTGGTTATCGCCCATCGCCTGTCCACCATCGTCGATGCGGACCATATTGTCGTGATGCAGGAAGGACGTATCGTTGAGCAGGGCAGTCACGAGGCGCTGCTGGCGCAAGGCGGCAGCTATGCGCACCTGTGGCAGATTCAGCAGCAGCAAAAACAGCATGAACCCGCCGGTGACGAAGTGGTCGGTTAGCCGTCAGTCGGGCAGGCTGTCGTGAAGAGCTTTCCAGGCCTGGTAGGTGCTCAGAAAGATGCGCCCGCTCAGGTGCTGCAGGAAGTCACTGTTGCGCAGCGCATCCGTCACAGGCCCCTTGACCTCGCTCAGGTGCAATTCAATGCCTGCGTCCTGCAGACGGGCGTTAATGGCCTCCAGTGCTTCCAGTGCCGAAGCGTCTATATGGTTCACCGCAGGGCACATCAGAATCAGGTGCCGCAGTGTTTTCTGCGTCGCCATCTGAGCGTAGATACGGTCTTCCAGAAAGCGGGTATTGGCAAAATAGAGCCCTTCATCGATGCGCAGAATACAGAGCGCCGGGTCAGTTTCCACCGCGTGGCGCTGTACATTGCGAAAGTGTTCGCTGTCGGGTACCCGGCCGACAATGGCGCTGTGGGGACGGCTGGTGCGGTGCAGGTAGAGCAGCAGTGACAGCACAACACCGATGATAACCCCCGAGGTCACGCCTGTGAGCAAGGTTGCCAACAGGGTGGCCAGTAGCGCCAGGCCATCATGGCGTGAGTAGCGCCAGGTGCGTGCAATGGCACCCAGGTCCACCAGGCTGAGTACGGCCACCATGATGGTCGCGGCCAGTACGCTGAGTGGCAGGAAGTAAATCAGTGGTGTCAGAAAGAGTGTCGCCAGCGCAATCCCGACCGCGGTAAAGGCGCCTGCGGCAGGGGTGGCGGCCCCGGCATCGAAATTTACCACTGAGCGGGAAAAGCCGCCGGTCACCGGGAAGCCGCCGGACAGCGAGGAGGCAATATTGCAGGCCCCAAGGCCAATCAGTTCCTGGTCCGGATCTATGCGCTGGCGGCGCTTGGCGGCGAGAGTTTGCGCCACCGAAACGGACTCTACAAAGCCGATGGTGCTGATCAGCAGTGCCGGTAGCCATAGCTGCTCAAGCAGCGCCAGCGACACATGAGGAATTGTTAGCGCGGGCAGGCCGGCCGGTACCGCGCCGAGAATACGCAGCCCCTGGGTATCCAGATTGAGCCAGGCGGTCAGGGCGGTGGCACCGATCACGGTGATAATCGGGCCGGCTTTGGCGATCAGGTCCGCAAGCGATACTGGGCATCCAAGGCGTAACAGTGCGGGCTTGAGTCCACGTCGTACCAGCAGCAGAAACAGCACAGATCCGGCGCCAAGCGCGAGCGTGATGGTGTGAATATCGTGGCGGCTTTGCCACAGGCTTTGCAGCAGTTCCCACAGGTTGTGCCCCGAGGCTTCAACCCCCAGCAGGTGCTGCAGCTGGCTGGCGGCGATGATCAGGCCAGATGCTGAAATAAACCCCGATATCACCGGATGACTCAGAAAATTGGCGACAAATCCGAGTCGCAGCAGCCCCATGGTCAACAGCATCAGGCCGCTGATCAGTGCCAGCAGGATGGCCGCGTTGAGGTAGCCGATGCTGCCCTGCAGTGCGATCTGTCCCACCACGGCGGCGGTCATCAGTGACACCACGGCCACCGGGCCCACCGCCAGGGTGCGGCTGGTGCCAAAAAGGGCATAGGCGATCAGCGGCAGTATGCTGGCGTAAAGGCCGGCTTCGGCCGGCAGGCCCGCCAGCAGGGCGTAGGCCAGTGACTGCGGAATCAGCATGATGGTAACGATAACGGCCGCCAGCAGATCGGCGGCCAGGTCCGCGCACTTGTAGCCGGGCAGCCACTGCAGTATGGGGAAATAACGTTGCATGGCGCACCGGGTACTTGGCTGACAGGAGGACATCAGCTTAGCGCATATTCAATTTAGCGATAAGCTTATTCTTTTGTTGAATGTTGGCAGTGATGATAGAGACAGAAGTCTGGGCAGACCCTGCTGCAGGTCCATCCGGCAGGGGCTCAGCTTTTCGGGAACAGGCTGTCGCCCAGGGTATCGATGGCGTTCCTGGCTTTTTGCAGGGTGATTTCGTTGCACAGGTCTCGGCTGGGGGCCTGATCTGCGCGAATAAAGACATGCTCGCGGACTTCGCCATCCACTGTTTTGCGAATCAGGCCGCCGACGCCAAATTGCCCGCCCAGACTGCGCGGCTGCAGAAAGATCTCATATCCCTTGTATTCAATGGGCTCGCCGAGGCTTTCGGCTTTCTCGCCCTGGCCGCTGTCGCCTGCACCCAATATCTTTTTCAGTAATGCACCCAGACCCATCTGGCTCTCCTGTTCAGTTTTTGATGATGTGTGTGCAGCCTGGCGTCCATGAGGGGCGTTTGCGTGCTGCAGCTGTGGTCAGACGGTAGCCTCTGGCAGGGGCGGAGGCAAGGGAATCTAGCAGCCTGTTGGGCTTGGCCGGTCGTAGCGAGGGAAAGGCCGATTTGAGTTAGTTTTTGAGCTCTTTTGAGGCAAATAGTGGTTCTATTCAACAATAAAGAGAACAAGAAATAACCAAAGTCGGCTTTTCCGCAGTAGATCAGTGTTAAGTCCGACAGGCTGCTAATCGCCTCAGCGCCTGAGCTCATCGTCGCGGTAATGGGAGTCTGTCCAGCAGCGCGGCAGGCTTTCACCGGAGAGGAAAATCAGATCGCCCTTGTCGAAGTCCTCGGGATCCTGCGCTTCCTCGCCATGATTGTAGCGGCCGGAAATGGAGAGCGTAAATGGATTGAACAGGTCTGTCAGGGCGAGAACCTCCACCATGTTACCCGTGGATTTTTGTTTCAGGAACATGACGCACGCCTCCTGCTAATGCTGATTGTTAAGCCTGGGTCGCCGCTGCTATCGCTCAAACCTAACCTCTTGGCTTGAGTGAGAGCCTGCGCCAAAGCCTTTAACACAGCATAGGTGATGTTGATTTGGAACGCAGTGCATCCCTTGCCTAGTGCCGCGTTCTTAGGTTTGGGGCCTGGTATTGCGTGTGCGATAGCGAGAGTTTTTTATCACAGATCGTGGTTTCTCATGCAGACGCTTCATGTAAATGGGGCTGCTGGCGCTGGTGCTACGCCGGTTTTCAGGCTCTTTCCTTATCTTTAACCAACTGATGCGAAAGGCTTTACGGTCTTTCTGGCGGCCTGGCCTGGCGTTTGAACGGTCTGCGATACCGAACTTATTATCACAAAACATTATTGTTAACGATTATGTTTTAAATATTGTGTATTGAATTGTTTTTTTGTAAAACTACACAGGCACCTCAACCAAGCGAGAGAGTGACGATGCAAATTCGCGTAATAAATCCAAATACAACGGCGAGCATGACCGAGAAAATCGGTGAGGCTGCACAGCAGATAGCGGCCCCTGGCACCCGGGTGGTTGCCACCAATCCGCGCAGTGGTCCTGCGTCTATCGAGAGCCATTTTGACGAGGCCATCAGCGCCGTGGGCGTACTGGAGGAAGTACGAGCCGGCGAACTCGAGCAGGCAGACGCCTACATCATTGCCTGCTTTGGTGATCCGGGGCTGCTGGCGGCACGGGAGCTGACACGGGCGCCGGTGATCGGGATTGCAGAAGCTGCGTTTCACATGGCCACGCTGATCAGCACCCGCTTTTCCATCGTCACGACCCTGGGTCGCACCGGCATCATCGCCGAACACCTGCTGCAGTCCTACGGCTTTGCCCATCACTGTCGGCGGGTTCGGGCGGCGGAGATTCCGGTGCTGGATCTGGAAGACGGTGGCAATGCCGCGCTGGATAGGATCATCGAGGAATGCCTGCGCGCCAAGGCGGAAGACAACATAGGCGCCATCGTGCTGGGTTGCGGTGGAATGGCGGACCTGCGCGAGCAAATCAGTCGCGAAGTTGGGCTGCCGATCGTCGAGGGTGTCACCGCGGCCATGAAACTGGCGGAATCACTGGTCAGCCTGGGGCTGGGTACCAGCAAACACGGGGATCTCGCCTTCCCGCGGCCCAAGGCCTTTAGTGGCCAGTTCGAGTATCTGTCCGGGCCTGGGCGCTGAGCTTTTGGCTAAAGCAGTATTAGTGACAACCGCTGTACAAGAAGACGTGTAACAAGGTGATCGAGTAAACCGGAGTCGTGCTGGGTGTGCGGAAGCAAACAGCCTAGCTGCAATATAATAACAATACGGGCCAAGACCCGTTGTATGAGGAAGCATCATGCAAAATGAACAAGCATTAACGGGAGCCGCCATGGTGGATGAGCCGGCCCACACCAAGGCCGCCGGCGAGGAATCGCTGGCGCCGCAACAAACCCGAATCATGGGGCGGGTTTCCTACCTGCTAGCCTGGTTCGGTGGCTGTGTCTCCATCGGTACCTTTGCCATGGGTTCCAGCATCGTCGGTACGCTCAACCTGTTGCAGGCCTGTGCGGCCATCGCCATCGGCTGTTTCGTCATCGGTATCGCCCTGGCATTCAACGGCGCTGCTGGTTACAAGTACGGTATTCCCTTTATGGTGCAGGCGCGCAGTGCCTTTGGCTTTGCCGGTACCCGCTTCCCGGGGCTAGTGAGGGCAGTGCCGGCCATTGTCTGGTACGGCTTTCAGAGCTGGATCGGCGCCGGTGCCATTAACGCTGTTTCGGCCAGTCTGTTTGGCTTTGATAATCTGGTGTTTTACTTTGTGGTATTCCAGTTTCTGCAGATCGGTCTGTCGATGCTCGGTTTCCAGGGCATCAAGTGGCTGGAAAATTTCGGCAGCGTTTTCATCCTGGCGTCGCTGGTGTACATGTTCTACAGCGTGATCAATCGCTACGGCGATGAAATCACCACCAACCTGGTGAATATCGAGGGTACCTGGGGCTTGCCGTTCTGGGGTGCCACCATGCTGTTCCTGGGCATCTACAGCACCATGATGCTGAACGTGAGTGACTATTCACGCGAGCTTAAAAAGGGCACTGGCCCCGGTTTGCTAGCCACCTTGTACGCCATGTCTATTTTGCCCTGTACTCTGTTCATGGGTTTGATCGGCCTGATGGTCTCAGGTGCTACCGGTGTATCCGACCCCATTCAGGTGTTCGCCAGTGCGGTGGACAACCAGGCACTGCTGATCACCACCTTGCTGTTTATTGCCTTTGCCCAGGTTACTACTAACGTGCTGAACAACGTGGTGCCTCCCACCTATATCCTGATGGATGTGTTCAAGCTGAAGTTTCGCACTGCCACTATTCTGGTGGGTCTGGCGGCCTTTGGTACCTTCCCCTGGGAATTGGTGAAGGAAGAGTCTTCAGCGGGTCTGCAAACCTTTGTTCAGACTTACTCTGCTTTTCTGGGGCCGATCTTCGCGGTGATGGTCGTGGACTACTTTATCCTGCGTCGCCGCACTCTGGATATTTCGAAGCTCTATGACGAGAAGGGTCCTTACCGGGGTGTGAACTATGCTGCCATCATTGCGTCCCTCGTCGGTGCCGTGATTGCGCTCTGGTTCTCGTCCATTTCCTGGTATGCCAGCCTTATTCCAGCCGGTGTCACCTACTACCTGTTGATGAATAACTGGTCGGCCTGTGCACGTTTTCGTGACTGACAGCAGGGGGCCTGTGCGCTGGGCTTGACTGAGTACTCCCGCATAATGCAAAACGCCGGCCCCAGGGCCGGCGTTTTGCAGTGCAGCGCGAACCTAGCTTTTCTTCGCCATGGCGTCGCGGACTTTTTGCTGGGCCGCAATGACCGTCTGGCTGTGTTCCCGCGCAGCAGCACGTTGCATCCAGTCGGCCAGTTCAGGTTCCTGTTCCAGCATGTCCCAGTCGTATACGGGTTTGGTGATGGCGAGCACCAGGCCCATGATATGCAGCAGGGCAATATCGGCAAGGCTGAATTCCGAGCCTGCGACCCAGGGATCAAAGCGGGCCATGCGTTTAAGGGCAGCCATGCCCTTCTCTAGGGCGGGGCGAACCTCTTCATGGGCTTGCTGTGACAGCGGGGCGCCGAAGATCACGTGCCCCAGCAGTCGCCGCGCAGGCCCATCGAGATACAGCTCTGCACACTTGATGATCTCGCGTGTTTTGGCACGCTGATAGGCATCGCCGGGCAACAGGCTTGGGGTCGGGTGGGTTTCTTCCAGGTACTCGGCAATGGCCAGTGACTCGGACAAAAAACCCTCGGGTGTTTCTATGCAGGGGATCTTGCCCATCGGGCTTTTAGCCAGAAAGCTCATGTCCTGCGAGGGGGGAGCGCTGACTTCTTCGAAGGCGATGCCTTTTTCCAGCATGGCCTGCTTGACGATGTTGTAGTAGTTGCTGAGTGCGATGCCGTGAAGTTTGAGCATGGGTCACAGGTCCTTCTCGGTAGGTTGGTCTGAAGTTGCCCGGGAGCATTAGAGGGACAGTGCCAATGGCGACTGGTTCCCTTTGGCGCGGCTGGCTACAAAAAGCTCCACGCAATGCTGTCCGGCCATCATCATGGACCCGATTGGGAAAACTGGCCAGCCCCGCAGCGGTCGCCGAACATCTGTATGCGACCTCTGTGTCGGTATATCGAGACGTCTGGCATCTGCAGCAGGGCGGGTTTAAAATGCGCGCCTTCATGTTTTGTTCAGTGTCGCTGTTGTTAAATAGGCGCTATTGAGAGGCAGGGGCTGCAGTTTTTATTTGATCGAATTGCTACCTGTCTTATTTAGATGAGCACTATTCAAGTGGGTGCTGATTTAAAAGGGAAGCTTGCTTCAATAAGGCTCAGGCTACACAGTTTAAAACTGTTTACACTCTTGAGACTGCTGTTCATTCAACGCTTCCATTAAGCTTTTTTGCATGACTTTGTTTCGCACAACGCTGGATATCCCGAAGGAGATTCCCATGAAAAAGTCTCTGTTTGCCATAGTGCTTGTATCGCTGCTACCCGCCATGGCAATGGCCGGCAACAGCCTGACTGTTGACTCCGCCATCGGTGGTGCCCTGGGAGGTGCAGTAGGCGGTGCCCTGGGGGCTGAAGTGGGTGGTCGTGATGGCGCCATCATCGGAGCCGGTGTCGGCGCGGCTGTGGGTACCTCGATTAATACTCAGGGTCATCGCAGTGATTATCGTGAATCCAGTTATGAGCGCCGCGAAGTCTATTACTACGACGACGATGATCACGACCACAAACATAAGAAGCACAAGAAGCATCATCATAACGGTGGGCACTTTTGCCCGCCGGGACAGCACAAGAAAGGTCACTGTTAATTGACCGAATAAAAAAGCCGGAAGGGGAAACCCTTCCGGCTTTTTTATTGCGCAGGCGTAGCTGTTATTTTTTATTTCCCCTTTCCCCTTTCCCCTTTCCCCTTGTACCTCGCTTGCGGTTATCAGGTGGTCAGCTCTTCGAGCAGGGCTTCGAGCTCGGCAACCTTGGCTTTGAGCTCAACGACTTCCTGTTCCAGTTGTTCAATGCGGCCGCTGTCTTCGGGTTCGCGCACAGTGCCGGGCTCCGACAGGGGAGGCGGTGCCTTCTGGCCCGGCTCAATATCGCCATTGAACAGATGGGCATAGCGCGACTCCCGTTTGCCAGGTTCCCGTGCAAGCTTGACGATAAAGGGGCCGTCATCCCGGGTCATAAGCTTGTACAGTACCTTCTCCACTTTCAGTACATCGTCAAAACTGCAGAGTCGGTTGGTACGGGTGCGCAGTTCGCCGGGGGTTTGCGGGCCGCGCAGGAACATGACGCAGAGGATGCCCAGTTCCTGTTCGCTGAACTGCAGTACGCCGAATTCGGTATTGCAGAAGCGGTGCTTGTATTTTTGTACCCGGCTGCCGAAGCCGGATTCGTCCTTGACCAGGCGCATCTGGGTCAGTTCATCCAGGGTTTGCTGCACAGTGCCTTCATCCAGGTCCAGCACCGGGTCGCGGTTGCTTTTCTGGTTGCAGGCCAGGGTGAGGGCGTTCAGTGACAGCGGGTACTGATCCGGTGTGGTGATCTCCTTCTCGATCAGCGCGCCTATGACTCGGGTCTGGTAGAGCGACAGATTCAGGTCCATGGGTACTCCTTATTCAACCGCAGACGGATAGTGCTTGAGAGTAAAGTTAAACGGGAACTTTGGCCAGCCTTGCGCGGGAGCCATGTGACTAAGGTTGCGGGCTGCTATGGTTTTGGCAGCAGGTTTTTTCCCGAAATTCGCCTATGGCGGGAGTACAGCATGGACAATGCCTTTCTGAGCCGGCTGCAGAGTCGGCTGGATACACTGAGTGACGAGGGCTTTTTCAAGACCGAGCGGGTGATCGACAGTGCGCAGTCGCCCCTGATCCGCCTGGCCGGCGGCGACCAGGTACTTAACTTCTGCGCCAACAACTACCTTGGACTCGCGAATGATGAGCGCCTGGTTGAGGCTGCCGCCCGGGGGCTGGAGCGCCAGGGTTTTGGTATGGCCTCGGTACGCTTTATCTGTGGTACCCAGCAATCGCACAAGGATCTGGAAGTCGCGCTGTCGGCCTTTCTGAGTACCGAGGACTGCATTCTCTATTCCAGCTGCTTCGATGCCAATGGTGGCCTGTTCGAGACACTGCTTGAAGCTGAGGATGCGGTGATCTCCGATGAGTTGAATCATGCGTCCATCATTGATGGCGTGCGTCTGTGCAAGGCGACCCGCTACCGCTATCGCAACAATGACATGGCGGACCTGGAGGCGCAGTTGCAAGCCGCCGATGCCGCGGGGGCGCGCTTCAAGCTGATCGCCACCGACGGGGTCTTTTCCATGGACGGTGTGATCGCCGACCTGCGGGGCATCTGTGATCTGGCCGAGCGCTATGGTGCCCAGGTGATGGTGGATGACTCCCATGCGGTGGGCTTTGTCGGCAAGGGTGGGCGCGGCACCGTGGAGCACAGTGGCGTTGAGGGGCGGGTCGATATCATCACAGGCACCCTGGGCAAGGCGCTCGGAGGGGCGTCCGGTGGCTTTACCGCCGGGCGGCGCGAAATAGTCGCGCTGCTGCGTCAGTTGTCGCGGCCCTATCTGTTTTCCAACAGCCTGGCACCCAGTATCGTCAGCGCCTCACTGCGGGTGCTGCAGCTGCTTGAAAGCGCCGAGGGCGCGGCTCTGCGGGCTCAGTTGCAGCGCAATACGGCACGTTTTCGCACAGGTCTGCAGGCGGCGGGCTTTACCCTTGGCGGTGCCGGTCACCCGATCATTCCCGTCATGCTGGGTGATGCGGCCCTGGCGGCACGCATGGCTGATGCACTCTTGCAGGAAGGCGTCTATGTGATCGGTTTTAGCTTCCCGGTGGTACCCAAGGGCAAGGCGCGCATTCGCACCCAGATGAGTGCTGCCCATACCGATACCCAGATCGATGCCGCCATAGGCGCCTTTGCCCGGGTGGGGCATGCGCTGGGGGTGTTGTCATGAGGATACAGTCTTGAGCATACAGTCGAGGATAGAGCCATGAAAGCGCTGGCCAAGCTGGAAGCCGGCCCCGGGCTTAGTTTAATCCGTACCCGCATGCCCAAGGTCGGGCATAACGATGTGATGATCAAAATCCGCAAGACGGCCATCTGCGGCACCGACATGCATATCTGGAACTGGGACGACTGGGCGCAAAAAACAATACCGGTGCCCATGCACGTAGGGCATGAGTATGTGGGGGAAATCGTCAAGATCGGCCAGGAGGTACGCGGCTTCGAGACCGGTGACCGGGTGTCGGGGGAGGGGCATATCACCTGCGGTGCCTGTCGCAACTGTCGCGCCGGCAGGCGTCATCTGTGCCGCAACTCCGTGGGAGTGGGGGTTAACCGCGAGGGCGCCTTTGCCGAGTATCTGGTGATTCCCGCCTTCAATGCGTTTCGCATTCCGCCGGATGTATCCGACGACCTGGCGGCCATCTTCGATCCTTTCGGCAATGCTACCCATACGGCGCTGAGCTTCAACCTGGTGGGGGAGGATGTGCTGATCACGGGGGCAGGCCCCATTGGCATCATGGCGGTGGCCATCGCCCGCCATGTGGGGGCACGTACGGTGGTGATCACCGATGTAAACGACTACCGCCTGGGGTTGGCGACCCAGATGGGGGCGACCCGCGCGATAAATGTGCAGCGCCAGTCGCTGACTGATGTGATGCAGGACCTGCACATGCTGGAGGGCTTTGATGTCGGGCTGGAGATGTCCGGCGTGCCGGCGGCTTTCACCGACATGCTGGCGCACATGAATCACGGCGGCAAGATCGCCCTGCTGGGCATCCCCCCGGGGAATACGGCGATTGACTGGAACCAGGTGATTTTCAAGGGGCTGGAGATCAAGGGGATCTACGGGCGTGAGATGTTCGAAACTTGGTACAAGATGGTGGCGATGCTGCAAAGCGGACTCAACCTGGCGCCGGTCATTACTCATCACTTCAAGGTGGATGAGTTCGAGGCGGGCTTTGCCGCCATGCAGTCCGGCCTCAGTGGCAAGGTCATTCTCGACTGGACGCAGTAGGTAGCAGGTATCAGCTTGGGGTGTCGCTGTGGTGTTTGAGCGGGGGCTGCGATACTGTGCAGCACCAGCCACCCTAGCAGCCTGTCGGACTTACCACTGATCTACTGCGAAAAAGCCGACTTTGGTCATTTTTCGTCCTCTTTTTTGTTAAATAGAACCACTATTTGCCTCAAAAGAGCTCAAAAACTGCCTCAAAACGGACTTTCCCTCGCTACGATCGGCCCAGTTCGACAGGCTGCTAGAGGTGGCCCCTGTAACGAACACGCTGGAGACTCAAGCAATGCTGAACCTGAAACGGGCACTGCTGGTGCTGTGGATACTAATGCTGGGTGGCTGTGCCGCGGTGCAGTCTGATTTCGAGAAACCGCAGGTTTCGGTAACTTCTTTTAGATCCGTGCCCTCCGAGGGCATGGCGCCGCGTTTTCTGATCGGGCTGCATATTATCAACCCCAACCGGGAGGCGATCAGCCTGCAGGGCATCAGTTATCAGGTGTCGCTGGAAGGGCGCAAACTGCTCAATGGCGTGGCCAATGATCTGCCCGAGGTGCCGGCCTACGGTGAGGCAGACTTCAGTGTGACCGCTACGGCGGACCTGCTGAATGGTTTCAGATTACTGACCGATCTGCTGCAGTCCAGGCGTGACAGCGTGGCCTATGAGCTGAATGCACGGCTGGATCTGGGTGCTTATCTGCCCTACGTCAATGTGGTGGAAAGCGGTGAGCTGAATCTGGGCACGCTCTGACGACTGAGGCTGCGGCGGGTGCTGGTCTGAGTGTCGGTTTTTGGCGGGGTTTTAAAGCACGGTTAAAGCAGTGTCGGGCGGTTGCAAGCAACCGCCCGGTGAGGAAGCGCAAGGGTTACTTGGCAGCTTCGTAGGCAGCGGCGGCCTCAACGATGGCTGCGCGGGCGGCATCGGCATTCGCCCAGCCTTCAACCTTGACCCACTTGCCTTTTTCGAGAGTTTTGTAGTTCTCGAAGAAGTGGGAGATCTGATCCAGCAGCAGCTTGGGCAGGTCTTCAACGTCCTTGACGTCGTTGTAGGCCTGGCTCAGCTTTTCGTGGGGCACGGCGATCAGCTTGGCATCTTCGCCGGCTTCGTCGGTCATGTTCAGCACGCCGACAGGACGGCAGCGAATCACGGAGCCCGTGATGACCGGGTGCGGCGTCAGAACCAGCACGTCCAGCGCATCGCCGTCATCGGCCAGGGTGTTGTTGATGTAGCCGTAGTTGGCCGGGTAAAACATGGGAGCAGCCATGAAACGGTCAACGAAGACAGCGTCGGCGTCCTTGTCGATCTCGTATTTCACCGGGGAACTCTGGGCCGGAATTTCGATGATCACGTACAAATCGTTCGGCAGGTCTTTACCGGCAGGCACTTTAGCAAAGCTCATGCGTATCTTCCTGTTAGCAGTTTAAAGGTCGGGACTGAATGCAGTGGGGGATTATAGTCACAGACGGCCAGTCAGTTATATTCGACTTATGGCCGCCTGGCCCTGTGCATCCGGGTAAGTTATTTGTCCGTGCTGTGGTAGCTCAGCAGGGCTTCCACTTCTTCACTCGAGCCCAGGGCGATGGATACGCGTTCGTGTATCTCTTTCGGCTGGACATCCAGGATAGGGGCGTAACAGGTGCTGGCGATGCCGCCGGCCTGTTCGATCAGCAAGCTCATGGGGTTGCCTTCGTACATCAGGCGCAGCTTGCCGGGCTTGGCCGGTTCGCGAGCGTCCCAGGGATAGCTGAAAATGCCGCCGCGGGTCAGTACGCGATGCACTTCGGCCACCATGGAGGCGATCCAGCGCATGTTGTAGTTCTTGCCGCGGGGGCCATCGCTGCCCAGCAGCAGGTCGCCGATGTAGTTCTGCATGGCCGGTTCCCAGTGACGCTGGTTCGACATGTTGATGGCAAACTCGCGGGTCGTCGGCGGAATCTGGACGTTTTCACGGGTAAGGATGAAATCGCCCGTGTGGGCCAGGGTGAAGAAGTTCACGCCCTGGCCGGTAGTCATCGCCAGTACGGCGGAGGGGCCGTAAAGTACGTAGCCCGCGGCGACCTGACGACGGCCGCTCTGCAGGTAGGTTTTGTGCAGCGCCGGGTCTTCACCGGGGGTCAGTTCCAGCACCGAAAAGATGGTGCCGACCGATACATCGATGTCGATGTTGGACGAGCCGTCCAGCGGGTCGAAGGTCACCAGGAAGCGGCCATTCGGGTTGCCGGGAACAGGATCGTCCTCCTCTTCAGAGGCCAGGCCCGCCACCAGAGGGTTGTCCAGCAGGAGCTTTTTCAGTACATCGTTGGCGATGACATCGAGCTTTTTCTGGGTTTCGCCCTGCACATTGGTGTTGTCGGTGGTGCCCAATACACCGGCCAGTTCACCTTCACGCAGCTGCAATGCAATTTCCTTGCATGCGACCATCAGCGTGTTGATCAATTCGACCAGTTGTTCGTCAGTCTTCTGGTGTTTCAGGAACTGGCTCAGGAGCTGCATTGTTCTGCTTAAACCTTTAGGGTTCTGGAGGGGAGTTTCGGCGCAAAATTATACGGGACTTGGTGGCCATTTGCATGGTTTGGCGGCAAATTTATGCAGATTTAAACGGGTGCGGCCCTGGCCGTAAAACGGGTATCATGCCCCAAACCGATGTAGAACAGGATTCTGTTGCGTGCATATCCATATACTGGGCATTTGCGGCACCTTTATGGGGTCGCTGGCCATTCTGGCCAAGGAACTGGGGCACCGCGTCACGGGCTCCGACGCCAACGTTTATCCGCCCATGAGCACCCAGCTGGAGCAGCAGGGGATCGAGCTGACCCAGGGGTTTGACCCGGTACAGCTTGAGCCTGCGCCCGATATGGTGATCGTTGGCAATGCCATGTCCCGCGGCAACCCCTGTGTCGAGGCCGTGCTGGATCGCGGGCTGCGCTATCAGTCGGGTCCGCAGTGGCTGTCGGAGAACCTGCTGCACGAGCGCTGGGTGCTGGCGGTGGCGGGAACCCACGGCAAGACCACCACGGCCACCATGCTGGCCTGGGTGCTGGAGCACACCGGCATGGCGCCGGGCTTTCTGATTGGCGGAGTGCCGAAGGATTTTCCGGTATCGGCGCGCCTCGGAGATTCACCGTTTTTCGTTATCGAAGCCGATGAGTACGACACGGCCTTTTTCGACAAGCGTTCCAAGTTTGTGCACTACCATCCGCGCACGCTGATCCTGAATAACCTTGAATACGATCACGCCGATATCTTCCCTGATCTGGCGGCTATTCAGCGCCAGTTTCATCACCTTGTACGCATAGTGCCGGGCAATGGCCAGCTGGTGGTGCCGCGGGATCAGCCCGCGCTGGAGGCGGTTATCGAGATGGGCTGCTGGTCTGAGCTGGTGCGCACCGATGTTGCCGATGAGGGTAATGAGCGCGGCAGCGGCGATGAGGGCACTGAGGCGGCCTGGCAGGCGCGCCTGCTGAGTGATGACGGCAGCCGGTTCGAAGTCTGGTTCCAGGGCGCGTGCCAGGGCATCGTTGACTGGGCGCACACTGGCCGGCATAACGTCAGCAACGGCCTGGCGGCCCTGGTGGCGGCACGGCATGTGGGCGTACGGCCGCAGCATGGCATAGAGGCGCTGTGCCGTTTTGGCGGCGTGAAAAGGCGCATGGAGCTGGTGGGCGAGGTCGGCGGGGTCTGCGTGTACGACGATTTTGCTCACCATCCCACGGCCATCGAAACCACCCTGGCGGGCCTGCGTGCCCGAGTCGGCGAGGCGCCGATCATCGCCGTGGTGGAGCCGCGTTCCAACACCATGCGTCTTGGGGCCCACAGGGACGCCCTTGCACCTTCGGTTGCGGCCGCAAGTCAGGTGTACTGGTATCAGCCGCAGGGGCTGGACTGGTCCCTCGATGAGGTAGTGGCGCAGTCGTCGGTGCCGGCGAGCCTGGCACGTGATACCGCAGCCTTGATCGAGGAACTGGTGCGCGAAGCCCGTAGCGGCAGCCATATTCTGGTCATGAGCAATGGCGGCTTTGAGGGCATTCATCAGCGTCTGGTGCAGGCGTTGCGCGAACGGGAGGCCCTGGCATGAGTCAGAGCGATCCGCGCCGCATCACCCTGGCCATTACCGGAGCCTCAGGGGCTCAGTACGGTCTGCGGCTGTTGCAGTGTCTGGTGGCGGCGGATATTCAGGTCATGCTGATGATTTCCAAGGCCGCCCAGGTGGTGATCGCCACCGAAACCGACTTGGCATTGCCGGGCCGGCCGGACGAACAGCAGGTTTGCTTGAGCCAGCTGTACGGCGCCAAATCGGATCAGATTAGGGTGTTCGGGCGCGAGCAGTGGATGGCGCCGGTGGCGTCGGGTTCAGGCGCGCCTTCGTCCATGGTGGTCTGTCCCTGCAGCACCGGCTGCCTGTCGGCCATTGCCACCGGCGCCAGCAACAACCTGATCGAACGTGCCGCCGATGTGGCGCTCAAGGAGCGGCGTCAGCTGATACTGGTTCCCCGCGAGGCGCCCTATTCGGAGATTCACCTGGAGCACATGCTCAAGCTCACCCGCATGGGTGTGGTGGTGGTGCCGGCGAGTCCTGGTTTCTATCATCGGCCGCAGTCGGTAGAGGACATGGTGGACTTCATCGTCGCCCGTATCCTTAACCAGCTGGGGGTTGAGCAGACGCTGCTGCCCCGCTGGGGGGAAGGGTTGCTCTCATCCAGGGATTGACCCCGGTAATGAAATGTAACAGTGCCGAGGGTAGAATGCCGGCTGTCTAATCGTCAGGCTGTTGTGCGCCGTTGTTGTGCCAGCTCTGAATTTGCCGGGTCTGTGTTCGCTGTGTTTGCTGGCGCGGGGCCTGTGCCTAAAAGTTTGTGTTCAAGAAGGTCGTAATGAGCAAGATACTCGCACTGGATACCTCCACCGACGCCTGTTCCGTTGCCCTCTGGCAGGACGGTGAAGTGGTGGAAGATTTTCGCGTAGTGCCGCGTAAGCATATACAGCTGCTGCTGCCCATGGCAGACGCCCTGCTGAGTGAGGCGGGCTTGAGTGCCCGTGATCTGGATGCGGTGGCCTTTGGTCGCGGGCCTGGCTCCTTTACCGGTATTCGTATCGCTACGGGAATTGCCCAGGGGCTGGCGTTTGCAGCGGATATACCGGTTTTGCCGGTCTCCACACTGGCGGCCATGGCGCTGGAACAGGGGCGCTTGCTGGGGGCTGAGCGGGTGATCGCAGCCCTGGATGCGCGCATGGATGAAATCTACTGGTGTGCCTATCGGCTGGAAAATGGCCTGCCCGAAGCCATGCTGGATGAGCAGGTTTGTGCCGCCTCCGAGTTAAGGTTAATGGAAGATGCGCGCTGGCAGGGCGTCGGCCCCGGTTTCAATTATCTGGCGGACATGAGTGCTGCGGTGCAGGCGGCTATTACCGCGCCTGTGCTTGAGGTGTACCCAAGGGCCAGTGCGATGCTGCCGATTGCAGCGCGGGATCTGGCCTGCGGGCGAGGACTGGCACCTGAGGATGGGCTGCCGGTGTATATTCGTGAAGGTGGCTGGAAGAAAAAGGAACAGCAGTAAACATGGATATTTATCAGGCCATTATGCTGGCCGTGATTCAGGGATTGACCGAGTTTTTGCCGATTTCGAGTTCCGCCCATCTTATTCTTCCCTCGCAGTTGTTTGGCTGGCCTGATCAGGGTCTGGCCTTTGATGTCGGGGTGCATGTCGGCACCCTGGTGGCGGTGATGTTCTATTTTCGTGCGGACCTGGCGCGACTGATTAGCGCCTGGTACCGCTCTCTTGGCGGCACCCGCACGGCGGACTCGGCCCTGTCCTGGTATCTGCTGCTGGCAACGTTGCCGGCGGTATTTGCGGGCTTTTTCCTCAGCAATATGATCGAGCACCTTGCCCGCTCGATTCTGGTGATCGCAGGCACCACGCTGATCTTTGGCGCCCTGCTGGGCTGGGCGGACAGCCGGCGCCAGGAAGTGCGTACACTGGTAAACCTGGGCCCTAGGGATGCGCTCTGGATCGGTCTGGCCCAGGCCATGGCGCTGATTCCGGGTACATCCCGTTCCGGTATTACCATGACCGCAGGTCTGATGCTGGGATTTGATCGCGATGCTGCGGCGCGTTTTTCCTTCCTGCTGTCCATTCCGATTATCGTTGGCGCCGGTGTTTTCAAGGGCATTGATCTGGCGCAGTCAGGCTCCGCCGCCAGCTGGGAACTGGTAGGGCTGGGTGCCGTGCTGGCGGCACTCAGTGCCTGGGCCTGTATCTGGCTGTTTCTGAGCTGGCTGAACCGTATTGGCATGCTGCCCTTCGTTATCTACCGGCTGTTGCTGGGTGTGGCCTTGCTGGTGGTGTATTTCGCCGCTTAATAGGCTCTGGCCGAGCGTTGGCGTTTATTTCCGGCGCGTTATTGGCGATACTGGAATCCCTTAATGCGCCAGACTTGATGTATGCAGATAGGTTCCAGTTTTCGCCTGCCGGCACCCCGGGCGGCGCTCAAGCGTCGCCAGGCTGATCGCAGCGCCACCGAGCCGCAGGAGCTGGTGCGTGAAGGGGAGTGGGAGCCGCGTCTGGCGAGCCAGGGACAAGGACGTCGGCGTGATGCCCAGGCTGATGCGCACTTTGCCTCGCTGGATTATCACAGTCAGCGCGCGCTGCTGGCTTATGATGCTACCCAGTCGCGCAATCCCTCGGGCCTGGCCGATGTGGCCTTTGTCGATGTGCTGATCTGACGGTCAGCCCCCGCACCTTATTTATCCGCAGCGCGCCAAAGCTGCCCCTGAATAGACCTCCTCATATAGACCTCTTCATGACAGAATCCGCCAGTCTTGCCGTTGAGTACACTCACCCCGAACACCTAACCCGCGCCCGGGAATTGTCTGAGCAGCTGGGGCTGAACTTACTCTGTGGCGCAGATCTTGGCCGCTGTGACTATGAGTCGCTGCTGCGTGTTACCCGCGAGGGGCTGCAGTTGCAGCCCACCGGGCGCAAGGCGCCAGGTCCTGTGTGGGTGGATTTTGTTGGCGGAGCCGTGGCCCATCGGCGGCTGCACGGTGGCGGCTCCGGCCAGCTGATAGCCAAGGCCGTGGGCGTGCGCCAGGGCGTGCGCCCCAGGGTGGCGGATGTGACCGCGGGCCTTGGGCGCGACAGCTTTGTGCTGGCGAGCCTTGGCTGCGAGGTGCAGCTGATTGAACGTGTTCCGGTTATTCAGTTGCTCTTGGCCGACGGCCTGGGCCGGGCTCGGCAGGATGATCTGGAGGTGGCAGAAATTGTCGCCCGCATGCAGCTGATAGAGGCGGACAGCATTACCTGGCTGGCCGAGCAGGCGGGGCGTGAAGACAGACCCCAGGTGGTCTATGTGGATCCGATGTTTCCGCACTCGGACAAGAGCGCCCTGGTGAAAAAGGAAATGCGGCTGTTCCGCGATCTGGTGGGCGATGATGCCGATGCCGGCCTCTTGCTGGAGGCCGCTCTTGCGGCGGCGGCCAACCGGGTGGTGGTGAAGCGCCCGCGCAAGGCGCCGGTGATTCCGGGCCCGGCCCCCAGTGTGCAGCTGGCGGGCAAGTCCAGTCGTTACGATATTTATGCGCTGAAAAAGCTGGCTTAGGTTCAGCCCTCAAGTGAGCGCTGGCTTTGGTCGTCCAGTTGCTGGTCGATGAAGCTCAGTCGGCGCTCTGTCAGCAGGCCGCGGGCCTGTTTCATCAGGCCATCGAGTGAGACCCGTGGCTGAATCTGGCTGCCCTTGAACTGCAGTATCTCCCGATCGATCAGCTGCTCAACAAATCCGCTCAGTACCCGCTTGTCGGCATATTCCGCCGAATCAAAACCAAACTCGCGCTGCAGCTTTGCTGCCAGTTGCAGCGACCTTTCCATCAGTTCGTCCTGCTCCAGCGCCTTGTAGCGCTGCAGTATTCTGCACAGCAGGTAATAGCGCAGCAGTACGGGCTCGGCGTTGCGCATCAGGCACAGGGCGGTATCGCTGTCGCAGGCGCGCAGCTGTTTGCCCTCGCGTGTCAGCAGGCCCTGATCCAGCAGGCTCTGGCGCAACTGTGCCGCCACGGCGCTGAAGTTTGGCTCCGGCCAGGGCAGGAACAGCTCGGCCTGCAGGTAGGGATAGAGTACCCGCAACATGCGGGTAATCAGCTGTGGCAGCGGTTTGGCGCTGCGCCTGACCAGCAGCAGGCACAGGCCCGGCAGCACGAACAGGTGCATCATATTGTTGCGATAAAAGGTCATTTCCCGCCCCTGGGCCGGCTCCAGCCGTACCTGGTTACCGGACTGTTCGAGCTGTTTGCGGTCGCGGGCGCGGGTGATCCAGTGGGCCGGGGCTTCGGGCGGTACGCTCGCAGGCGCGTTGGGCAGGCGCTGTGCAAGCTGACGCAGCTGGTCGCACTGCAGGGCCAGGCTGTCGCTATCCAGTATCAGTTGGGGCTGCCCCAGCATTACGGTTGCCAGCACGCCCGTTTCGGTCAGTACGGCGGCCTGGTTGATGCGCTCCAAGAGCTGCCGGCCTAAGGCATGGGCCTGGGGGCGGGTGGGCAGGTGTGGATTGACCGCATCGGCCAGTGCAATGGGCTCGCCGATACTGACAGACACCCGACCGAAGCGCTGGCGCAGCACCTGCCAGACGCTTTGTAGACTATTGAGGGTGCCCGGGTGGCGGCTGTTGTCACCGCTGAGTTCGCGCTGATAGCTATGGGCTTCGACCACCCGGTCGTAGCCGATCCAGACGGGCACCAATGCCACCGGGCGTTCCGGGCTGGCGCACCAGGCATCCAGCGTCATGTTCAGCAGCCCGGTGCGGGCGGGTAGCAGGCGACCGGTGCGGCTGCGGCCACCCTCGATAAAATACTCCAGGGCGTGGCCGTGGCGCGACATCAGGGCCAGGTACTGCTGGTAGAGTGCGCGGTAGAGGCCATCGTTCTGAAAGCTGCGGCGCATGAAGATGGCGCCGCCGCGTTTGAGAATCGGGCCTATGATCGGTATGTCCAGATTGTCGCCGGCGGCAACGTGGGGCAGCATCAGACCGTGGCGGTACAGCGCCCAGGACAGCAGCAGATAGTCCATGTGGCTGCGGTGGCAAGGCAGGTATACCAGCTGGTGGTCCAGGGCGCGCTCGCGCAGCCGGTCGAGCCCGAGGATTTCAACATCGTCGTAGAGTCGGCGCCAGGTGGCATTGAGCAGTGGGTGCAGTAGTCTTGCAGTGACCGGGCTGAAGTTGGCCGCAATGCGCTGCAGTTCGCGTGCCGCATAGCGGCTGGCCTGGTGAATGTTTTCACGCTTTTCCCGGGCCCTGGTTGCGATGGCCTGCTGTACCCCGGGGTGATGCAGGATCATGCTCATCAGTGTACGGCGATGGGATAGATCCGGGCCGACCACGGCACGGCGCCGGGTACGAAAGTGCTGCAGCAGCAACAGGCTGGCCTTGCGGGTCAGGGTGGTGGCATCCGGGGTGCTGTTAACCAGGTCCTGCAGCTGCAGCGGCGGGTCTATCTGAATCAGGCTCTGGCGGCCGTTGATCAGCAGCTGCATCAGGCGTCCGATGCGTCCTCCCTGATCCCAGGCCTCGGCGTACATGAGATTGAGCCAGGATGTTTCGCGGATGGGCAGGCGGCCATGGAAAATGGACACCGGGATCAGCTCAATCTTGTATTGCGGGTCCTGCAGGCTCTGCTGGCAGAGTTCGCTCAGGTGTTGCTTCAGTACCTGCTGGCCACCGCTGCGGGCAAAAATGATCTGTTCGGTCTTAATGTCCACACCGGCGCGGCGGGCCTGCTCAAGCAGCAGCTGCACATGACTCCAGCGATCGCTTTCCAGTACATAGCGTACCCGCGGGCCGCCGTGCAGGTGGGCGCTGCCCAGAGTGGTGGCGGTAACCATCCAGGACAGTAGCGGGCGGCCGACCAGCTCGAGCAGCTTCATATCAGTAGTGCGGTGGCGGTGGTTCGTCGGCCATATCATCGGCCGATGCCGGTGCCGGTGCCAGCTGTTTGACCTGGCCGCTAAGGGCTTTGACCATGCTGGTAAGGCGCTGAATCTCGATATCCTGGCGTGCCACTATTGCATTAAGCGTATCGAGGGTGTCTTCCTGAAAGGCGATCCGGGACTCCAGATCGTCCAGCCGTGGTGTGTCACTCATGTGCAATTGGTTCCGTGCAGGCGTGAAGGTTACAGTCTAAATCAGCCAGTATTCTACAGATAATAGTCTATTAAAAGGCTTAAGCTGTTGAAAAAATACGCAAAATTCGCTATATGTGGCGATCGTCCCCCGTTCTATTGGTGTGGGCGGGTTTATTTTGATGTAAATGGATTAATACAAGAGATGACTAAATGAGTGGTAATCAACTGATACGCGGCCTTGTTGTCAGCGCTTTAGCTGCAGTATTGATTCCGGTTTTATTGGCTGCTGTTGCCAAGGTAGAAGTAGCACTGAGTGTTCCGGTACTGGCGGTAGTCTTTGTGGTTGTTCTGGCGGCTTCCCTAGCGTCGGGATGGGGTGTGAAATCCCAGGCCCAGGCTACTGAAATGGAGTTAAGTGAAGAGGAGTATGATGACGAAAACGATACCCGTGAAACCGGTCAGGTAAAGTGGTTTAACGTATCCAAGGGTTTTGGTTTTATTACGCGTGAGAATGGCGACGATGTATTCGTGCATTTTCGCAACATTCGCGGCCGTGGACACCGTTCGCTGACAGAAGGTCAGCAGGTTCGCTTCAATGTACGCGAAAGCGACAAGGGCTTGCAGGCGGAAGACGTTTCAGTCGCCCGTACCTGACCCCTGTCACAAGGGGGAGCTCAGTGCTCCCCTGTTAATTTCTCCAGCTGCGCAATAATGCCGTCTGCCTGACGGTATCCTGTACTGAGCCAGTGCAGTTCCTCGCCTTGTTGCAGCAGCAGTGTCGGAAATCCCTGTACCCCCAAACTTCCCTTGATTGCCAGGTGTTGCTGCAGCATGCCCTGGGTCATGTCATCGCCCAGATACTGGCCGAAAAGTTCAGCCTCCAGCCCGATCTGCTGGGCCATTTCTATCAGTACCTCTTTGTCGGACGGATTCTTCGCCTGCAGGTAATAACCCCGCTGAATCGCATCGATCATGGCCTCCTGCGTATCCGGCCGAATGCGTGTGGCGGCAATCACCGCACGACAGGCATCGTAGGTGGCGCGGCGCGGGCTGTTCTGTGTCCAGAAATCATGATTGAAGACAGTGCCTGTACGGTCTTCAATCTGCTGCCAGGTGGCTTGAATCTGGCGGGCCAGACCCGCATCCATGGGGTCGGTGCTGTCCGGTGCCAGCCCGCCCATGATGAAACTGACCGGCAGCTTGGTGAAACGGCTGCGAACCGTCTGCAGCTCGGGGACGAAGGCCCAGCACCAGCTGCACATGGGGTCCATGATATAGATCAGAGCATTCATCAGAACAGTGTCTCCTGTTGTTGCACGGTGTGTGTCCAGGGTGTCAGCCCCTGGGCGTCGGGGCAGTGGCTGGCCAGCTCGCGGGCAAAGTGCTCGGCCAGCAAGGGTGACTCGCGGTTATCCGGCGTATGAAAGAACAGATAGGGCTGGCGGCCTTCCTCCAGCCAGCGCGCGACCATGCCGACCCAGGGCGCCAGCCAGGGATCGGCGCTGCGATAATCCATGGGGCTGATAAAGCGTACCATCGGTGCCTGTGCGGTGGCGATAACGTGCAGCGGCACCCGCGGTTTCTTTTGCAATGCGTCCTGTGTCGCGGCATCGTCCCGCGGCAGTGCAAAGAGCGCGCGGGTATCGAACAGAGTGCGGTTGATGCCCCGCTCGATCAGCAGGCGATTGAGCGCGCGTTCCGCCTCGCCCTTGGCGAAAAATTCGGGGTGCCGCACTTCCAGGGTATAGCTGAAGCCTGCTGGCAGCTGCGTGAGAAATTGTCTCAGAGTGTCGAGGCCGTCAGGCCCAAAGCGCGCCGGCAGCTGAACGAACAGCTGACCGAGCTTGTCCTGCAGCGGGCTGATGCAGTCGATAAAGCCGCGCAGTTCGTCCTGGCAATGGCGCAGTTGCAGGCGATGGCTGATGTGCTGTGGAAGTTTGAGACAGAACCGGAAGTGCTGCGGTGTTTCTTCGCGCCAGCGCTCTACTGTGGCGGCGTTGGGCAGTGCGTAGAAGGTGGAGTTGCCTTCTACCGAGGAAAAGTGCGAGGCGTAGCGCTGCAGTGTCGACTGTGCGGCGGGGCCGCTCAGGGCGCTGCTGCCCCAGTGCGGATGGTTCCACTGGGGCAGGCCTATGTAATAGCGTTTGGACACCTGAAGATCCGCTCGTCCGCTTTGGTTGCAAGGCCTGAGTATACCGAGGTTGCGAGCGGGCGTGGCTGTGCCGTGCTCTGTGAGGAGCTATAAAAAGTATTTTGTTTCATAGGGTTGCGCTATTTAGAAAAGGCGCGTAATATTCGCTCCACGTTGATGCGGGGTGGAGCAGTCTGGTAGCTCGTCGGGCTCATAACCCGAAGGTCATAGGTTCAAATCCTGTCCCCGCTACCATATTTAAAAGGCAGATAACAAATCGTTATTTGTCTTGAAAAAGGCCTGAATTCGAGAGGATTCAGGCCTTTTTTGTTTTCCAGAAAAAGCCAAAAGCCACGCGTCGGGCTCGCTCTCTATAACTGCAGCGAAGGTCATAGGTTCAAATCCTGTCCCCGCTACCGTATTTAGAGATAGATAATTAGTGGTTAATCAGTCTTGCTGAAAGGTCTGAAGTCGAAAGATTTCGGGCCTTTTTTTGTTTTGAAGGCAAGGCTGTGTATTGGAAGAGGCGGGCGTTGGGTTTGCTTCTTAGAGTTGCCGCGAAGTTGTGTTGTGAAAGGGCTCTATGCTGCATATTCCGGCCCATCGTGAACAGCCATTCCGGCGGAACGTGAACACCCATTCTGATTCAACGTGAACACCTGTTCCGGCCCAAGGTGAACATTTTTGTCGGATTTCCGGAATCGCCGTTCACGGCACCGGAATCACTGTTCATATTCCCGGAATAAGTGTTCACGTTCGTCCGGAATCATTCTTAACGCATTGATTTTCAACTTATTTGGTAACCTCTCCTCATTTTTAGGGAGAGGCTATGCCGGCTAACAGGACTCCAATGCGTAAAATCCGAGACGTTCTCCGCTTGCGGCTAGCCGCTGGGCTGTCGATCCGTCAGATCAAGGACAGCACCAAAATCAGTGTCGGCGCCATCCAGAAACTGTTGCGTAAAGCCGATGAACTCGGGCTTGTCTGGCCCTTGCCCGACGAGCTGGACGACAGCCAGTTGGCGCGGCTGTTCTACCCCGGTGCCGATACCGCTCCCTTCACCCGCTACCAAGTCCCCGACTGGTCCGCCCTCCATCAGGAGCTCAAGCGCAAGGGCATGACCAAGCAGTTGCTGTGGGAGGAGTACACCCAGCAGTATCCCAACCGCTGCTACAGCTACTCCCAGTTCTGCGACCGCTACCGCCAGTGGTGCGGCCAGCAGAAGCGCTCGATGCGCCAGACCCACCGGGCCGGCGAGAAGTGCTTCGTCGACTACTGTGGGCCGACGGTACCGATCATCTGCGCCAGCACTGGTGAGGTGCGTCAGGCGCAGGTGTTCGTGGCGGTGCTCGGGGCATCGAACTACACCTACGCCGAGGCGACTCTGAGCCAGTCGCTGCCGGACTGGCTGGGCAGTCATGTGCGGATGCTGGGGTACTTTGGCGGGTCGACCGAAATCGTGGTGCCCGACAACCTCCGCAGCGGCGTCAGCCGGGCCTGTCGCTACGATCCGGACCTGAACCCGAGCTACCAGCAGTGGGCCGAGCACTATCAGGTCGCGGTGGTACCGGCGCGCCCTTATCGTCCGAAAGACAAAGCCAAGGCCGAGGTTGGGGTGCAGATCGTCGAGCGCTGGATCCTGGCCCGCCTACGCCACCACAGCTTCTTCTCTCTGGCCGAGGTCAACCAGTGTATTCGGGCCCTTCTGGAGGAGCTGAACGAGAAGCCGTTCAAGCAACTGCCGGGCAACCGCCGGCAGGCCTTCGAGCAGCTCGACCGGCCAGCACTGCGACCGCTGCCCAGCCACCCCTACCGCTACGTCGAGATCAAGCGGGTCAAGGTCAACATCGATTACCACGTCCAGTACCAGCAGCATCACTACTCGGTGCCGCACCAGTATGTCGGCGAGACCCTGGAGCTGCACGCCAGCGACACCTTGATCACCCTGTACTTCCGGCAACGGCCGGTCGCCTCCCACCCGCGCAAGCACCGGCCCGGCACCACGACTGAGGCCAGTCACATGCCCAAGCGCCACCAGAAGCAGCAGCAATGGACGCCGGGACGGCTCAAGAACTGGGCCAAGGACATCGGGCCCGAGGTGTTGACCTGGGTGGCGGAGCAACTGGCCGCCAAAGCCCATCCCGAGCAGGCCTACCGGATCTGCCTGGGACTGCTGAACCTGAGTCGGGACTATCCAGCCGAGCGCTTGGATGCGGCCTGCGGCATCGCCAACCGGGAGGGCCTGATCCGCCTGAAGCAGATCAAGTCGATCTTGCTCAGCAACCGCGACCGGCTGCCCGAGACGCTCAGCGTCCAGGCCGAGCTGCCCCAGCAGCACGAGAACATCCGTGGTCCCCACAGCTTCCACTGACGCCTTCGACACACCCGAGGACAACCCCTATGAGCACCCAGATCCTGGCGCAGCTGCGCCACCTCAAACTCGGCGGCATGGCCCGCGCCCTGCAAACCCAGCTGGAACAGGTTGGCACCTATGAGGCGCTGTCGTTCATCGAGCGGCTCGGTCTGCTGGTCGAGCAGGAAAGCCTAAGCCGGGAGCACCGCAAGCACGAGCGCCTGATCCGCCAGGCGCGCTTCAAGCTCAGCGCCACCGTGCAGGACATCGACTACCAGCACCCGCGCAACGTCAGCCAGACCCAGGTTGCCCGGCTGGCACAGGGGGACTGGATCGACCGGGCCCAGAACCTGCTGATCACGGGGCCCTGCGGCAGCGGCAAGACCTACCTCGGCTGCGCGCTGGGCCACAGCGCCTGCCTGCGGGGCTACAGCGTCCGCTACTACCGGCTCTCCCGTCTGCTGCTGGAGCTGACCCAGGCCAAGGCCGACGGCAGCTACCACAAGCTGCTCAAGCAGCTGGCGAAGGTTCAGCTGCTACAGATCGACGACTGGGGACTGGAGCCGCTGAAGCCGGCTCACCGCAACGACCTGATGGAGATCATGGACGACCGCCACGGCCAGACCTCGACGCTGGTGATCAGCCAGTTGCCGACCGACCAGTGGTACGCCAGCATCGGCGACAATACCCTGGCGGACGCCATCCTGGACCGGCTGATGCACAACGCGCACCGGCTCCCGCTGAAGGGCGAGTCGATGCGAAAACTCCTTGGGCAGTTGACCGAAGATGAACACCTGGGCTAAAAACACCAGGGCGTGATGCGTTGAGAAATCAGGTGTTCACGTTCGTCCGGAATCGGTGTTCATCTTCGCCGGAATACGCAATGCGGGGTTGCTGAGGGAGCGGGCGCTGCGCTGCTGTAGTTGGGCGTGGCATTCGGCGAGGATGGCCAGGGCGATGCTTTCGGGCAGTTCGGCGCCTATGTCGAGTCCAGCGGGGCCGGCGATGGGGGTGGTGAGCTGGGCTTCGCTCAGGTTCGCGGCCTGCAGTACCTGGGCGCGGCGGTGCTGTGGGCCCAGCAGGGCGCAGTAGCGCAGCGGGGTGCTGTTGAGTGCTTCCAGGGCGGCGGCATCGAGGCCTATGTTGTGGGTCATCAGTACGGTGGCATCGACCTTCTCGGTGCGGGCATAGTCGGCGAGACTATCGACAGGCGTCTGGATGATGCGATTGGCTGTGGGGAAGTGTTCGCGCCTGGCGTTGGCGGGGCGCGGGTCCCACAGGCTGGTGTGCCAGCCCAGTTGGTGCGCCATGGCGACGAGAGGCCGGGCATCGAGGCCGCCGCCTGCGATCAGCAGGTGGGGGGCGGGGCGGATCTGTGTCACCAGCCACTGCTGCCCGGCTTCCATGATCAGGCGGGATGCCGAGGTCATAGTTTCGCTGGGCGCGTCTGTGGCAATAAAGCGGTTTTCTACCTGGCCGGCGGCATCGGGAATGCGCTGGTACAGATAGCCGCCTGTGCGGTTGCCGAGCGCCTGGTGCAGGGCATCGAGCTGCAGGTACTGCTGTTGCGCCAGAATGGGTTGCAGCAAAATATGTACGGTGCCGCCGCAGCCAATGCCCAGCTGGTATGACAGGTCATCCTCGTCGCTGCCGTCGTAGCAGAGTGTCATGGCCTTGTGACTGTGCATGACCTGACGAGCATGGCGGTGAATGTCTGATTCCAGGCAGCCGCCGCTGAGCAGCCCAAACTGCTGCCCAAGGCTGTTGAACAGCATGGTGGCGCCGGGCTTGCGGTAGCAGGGGCCCTCGGTCTGGTAAACGGTACCCAGCACCCAGTTGGCACTGTCCCGCTGGGGGTACCATTGCTGCAGCAGGTGGGAGAGGTCATTTGCCATAAGCAGCGCTCATTCTTGATAAAACATTGTGCATCACATAGGAAAGGGTGACCGGGCACGCCCAGGGGCGCCCCGGTGGTGGCGCTTAGCTGTTGAGCTTCAGCGGCAGGCGCTGGAAGCGCTGGCCTGTGGCGGCACTAAGTGCGTTGGCAACGGCCGGTGCTATGGGTGGCGTACCGGGTTCGCCCACGCCCGTGGGAGCTTCTGCCGAGGGCATGATATGCACTTCGATGGCCGGCATCTGGTTAATGCGCAGTACCTGGAAGTCGTGGAAGTTGGATTGCGCTACCCGCCCGTCCTTTAGGGTAATTTCACTCAGTAATGCCGCAGACAGGCCAAAACCGATACCGCCTTCGATCTGGGTGCGGATGATATCCGGGTTGATGGCCAGGCCGCAGTCCACCGCGCAGACGACGCGTTCCACCTTGAAACTGCCGTTTTCCTGTACCGAAACCTCGGCCACCTGGGCGACGAAGCTGTTAAAGGATTCGTGTACGGCCACGCCACGCCCCCAGCCTGCGGGCAATGCTGCGCCCCAGTTGGCTTTTTCCGCGGCCATTTTCAGTACGGCATGGTGACGGGGGTGCTGGCTCAGCAGTTTGAGGCGAAAGTCCACCGGATCCTGCTTCGCGGCCCGAGCCAGTTCATCGACGATAATTTCGGTGGAAAAGGCGGTGTGAGTGTGACCCACCGAACGCCACCATTGCACCGGCACCGGATTATCCACGCTGTGCAGTTCCACCTGCAGGTTCGGGATCTGGTAGGGCAGGTTGGAGGCACCTTCAACCGAGGTGGAGTCGATACCATCCTTGACGATGAAGGCTTCGAAGGCGGTGCCCGTGCCGATGGACTGGCCGACGATGCGCTGTTCCCAGGCAACGGGGTTGCCGCTGGCGTCCAGGCCTGCGCGGACTTTATGTACGTACATCGGGCGGTAATAGCCGGCGCGGGTGTCATCTTCGCGGGTCCAGACGAGCTTGACCGGCGTGCCCTGCCTGGCGTTGGCGATCAGGACGGCCTCGATCACGTAGTCGGAATGGGGATTGGCCCGGCGACCGAAGCTGCCGCCGGCCAGCAGCATGTTGATCTTCACCTGTTCGGGCTTGAGCCCCAGCACGGTGGCTACGGCCGACTGGTCGACGGTCTGGAACTGCTCGCCGTTCCAGATTTCACAGCCGGCAGCGTTTACCAGCGCCACGGCATTCATGGGCTCCATGGCGGCGTGGGCCAGATAGGGCACTTCGAATACGGCTTCCACCACTGTGGTGGCGCTTGCAAGGGCTGTGACTGCATCACCATCGGCGCGGGCGACGGCGCCTGGCTGGTCGGCCAGGGTGCGGTATTTGTGCAGCATGTCTGCGCTGCTACCGGTAAAGGCGACACTTTCGTCCCAGTCAATGCTGAGCAGGTCTCGGCCTTTCTTGGCACTCCAGAAATCATGTCCCAGCACCGCGATGCCGCTGGGAATTTGCACCACGTCCACCACACCAGGCGATGCCAGTGCCTTGGCGGCGTCATAGTGTTTGACACTGGCGCCAAAGCGCGGCGGGTGGGCGACCAGGGCCGTCAGCATGCCCTCCAGTTGCACGTCCTGAGTGAACAGTGCACTGCCATCGGTCTTGCCCCGGTCCAGCCGTGGCAGCGACCGGCCTATATAGGCAAAGTCCGCCGGGTCCTTCAGGCGCAGCGACTGTACATCTGGAACGGGTTGCTGCGCGGCGAGTTCTGCCAGCTCGCCAAAGCCTGCGCTCTTGCCGGAGGCGCTATGGCTGAGGATGCCCTGGCTGACCTGAATCTCGCTGGCGGGGACTTTCCAGCGCTGTGCGGCGGCGGCGACCAGCATGGCTCGAGCGGTGGCGCCGGCGGTGCGCATCTGCATAAAGGAGTTGGCCATGGCGGTGCTGCCGCCGGTGCCCTGTACGGTGCCAAAGAGCAGATTGTTGTAACGCGAGGCATCGGCCGGCGCGCCTTCTGCTACGAGCGCAGACCAGTCGGCATCGAGCTCTTCGGCCACCAGGGTGGCCAGGCCGGTGAAGGTGCCCTGGCCCATTTCCAGGTGTTTCATCAGTACGGTGACGCGGCCATCGGTGCCGATACGAACAAAGGCATTGGGCTCAAAGTCGACGCCAGCGGCGGCAGTGGATTCGGCGGCCATCGCCAGGGGCAGGTTCATGGCCAGCGTCAGGCCTGCACCTGCCGTGGTGATGAGTTTCAGGAAGTCGCGGCGGCTGGAAACCAGGCCCTGATGTTTGTTGGAGCGGATTCTACGCATCTGGATTCCCCTTATGCCAGCTGTTCGGCGGCTTGCTTGATGGCACTGCGGATGCGGACATAGGTGGCGCAGCGGCAGATATTGCCCGCCATGGCTGCGTCTATGTCGGCATCGCTGGGCTGGCGGTTTTTTTCCAGCAGGGCGGTGGCGGACATGATCTGCCCCGACTGGCAGTAGCCGCACTGGGGGACTTCAAGCTCGGTCCAGGCCTGCTGAATCGCCTGTGCGACTGCCGATTCGATACCCTCTATGGTCGTGATTGCCTTGCCCTGCACCGCCGAGATAGGGGTGACGCAGGAGCGCGTTGGCTGACCATCGACATGTACGGTGCAGGCGCCACACATGGCCATGCCGCAGCCGAATTTGGTGCCGGTCAGGCGCACATGGTCGCGGATGGCCCAGAGCAGTGGGGTGTCGGGCGTGGCGTCCAGCGCATGGCTGACACCGTTTACCTGGATCGTAACGGGCATGGGATTCTCCTGAACTGGCTTAAGTGGATAATCTAGCCGCGATCACTGCGCAGCTGATAGCGTGATCATCCGAACTACTTGCCTAAAACTCCAAAACTGCTATTTAGTCATGGCACGCCTTTGCCGGCGCGGGGCATAATTATCGCCATTATGGAGCAGGTGCGCTGGAGGGGTCTATGGGGTTGGATTCAGAGTTGGTGCAGGCCATTGCGGCTCAGGGCAAGGCCGATGGTGCCTGTCCCACGGCGGTGAATGGCCTGATGCTGTACCGTAGCGGTAGCGTTTCGGCGCGCATGCCTGCGGTCTATGAACCATCGATTTGCGTGATTGCCCAGGGGCGCAAACGGATTTTTTACGGTGAGCATACCTGCAGTTATGATCAGCATAATTATCTGATCAGTTCCCTGACGCTGCCGGTGGATGTGCAGGTGGTCGATGCCACTGAAGACAGGCCCTATCTGGGCCTGAGCCTGGCGGTGGACCGGGACCTTGTGGGTCAGTTACTGCAGGAAATGGAAGCGCTGGGAAGCTTGCCATCGGGGGGCGCCGCAGCGCCGATTATCAGTGCCACTGTAGTGACCGAGCGGTTGCAGCAGAGCCTGGTGCAGCTGCTCGGCACGCTCGCTGACCCGGTGGACCGTCAGGTGCTGGGCCCTGTGCTGCAGCGGCAGATTTACTATGAGGTGCTCAAGGGCCCCTACGGTTATCTGCTGCGCAACTGTGTGACCAGTCACGCAGGCGCCAACCGCATTGCCCCGGTGGTGCATTTTATCGAGGCACATTTCCATGAGTCGCTGGATATCGACAGCATTTCGCGCTTTGCCGGCATGAGTGCCTCGTCACTGCACGAGCATTTCAAGCAGGTCACCTCGATGTCGCCGATGCAGTTCGTCAAGAATCTGCGCCTGCACCGCGCTCGCGCCATGCTGCTGGGCGGCAACCAGGCCAGTGATACCTCCTACCGGGTGGGCTATAGCAGCCCGTCCCAGTTCAGCCGCGAGTTCAAGCGCCTGTTCGGCGAGCTGCCCCGTGATGTTCAGGCCAGGCCGGCCCCCTGATTGCGGCAGGCGGCGTTTAGGCTCGGCGCTTATGTTACGTACTGGCGCAGTATGTCCCGGGCGATGACGATGCGCTGTACTTCGCTGGTGCCCTCGTAAATGCTGGTGATGCGCGCATCCCGTGTCATGCGCTCCAGCGGGTATTCGCACATGTAGCCGTAACCGCCGAGCAGCTGCAGCGCGCTGTAGCAGGCCTGGTTGGCTTTCTCGCTGGCGAACAGCTTGGCCATGGAGGCTTCCCTGGCGAAGCTTTGTCCCTTCTCCTTGCGATCGGCTGCGCTCATCAATAGCAGGCGCGCCGCTTCAAGCTCGGTGGCGCGATCGGCAATAATCCACTGCAACCCCTGAAAATCGGCGATAGCTTGGCCGAACTGCTTGCGCTCGGTAGCGTAGCGGGTGGCGTAGTCCATCGCCGCCAGGCCAATGCCCAGCGCCAGCGAGCCGACGCCGATACGGCCGCCTGCAAGTTCCGATACCGCAATGCGAAAGCCATCGTTGAGCTTGCCCAGAAGTGCGCCCTGGGGGATTTCTACGTTGTCAAAATGCACTTCGTTGGTAGCTGATCCGCACTGTCCCATCTTGTGTTCGGCCGGGCCTACGCTGATGCCGGGCCTGTTCGCTTCCACCAGAAAGCAGCTGATGCCCTTACCCTTGGCGGCGGCAGGGTCGGTGACGGCCCAGACCACAAAAACACCGGCAAATGCTGCGCTGGTAATCCACTGCTTGGTGCCACTGATGCGCCAGCCATCGGCGGTTGGCTCGGCGCGGGTTCGCATCGAGGCCGGGTCTGAGCCTGCGCCGGCTTCGGTCAGGCAGAAGCTGCCGCTGAGGTACTCGCCACTGCAGAGCCTGGGCAGATAGGCGGCTTTCTGTGCGTTGTTCCCCACCGCCTGGATGACTTCGGCCACCATGTTGGTCACCGACATGGTAACGGCCGTGGCAGCGCAGGCTCTGGCGATTTCGGTAATGGCCAGGCTAAAGGCCACCACGCCGGCCTCGGTGCCGCCGTACTGGCTGTCGATGTTCAGGCCCATGAAACCGAGTTCCGCGAGCTTGGCGCAGTGCTGTTTGAGCAGTGCATGATTGGCCGTGCGATCAAGCTCTGCGGCGACGGGTGCGAGCTCCGCCTCTGCAAAACGGCGCGCCGTGTCCTGGATCAGGCTTTGTTCTTCGGTCAGTGACAGGTCCATGGCGGGCTCCGCAGTTTTTTGGGGGATAAGGGTATGCAATAAGGGAATGTACCTATTTATACGTGAGCTTTACCTTAACGTAAAGTTTGCTATTGCAGGCGTTGCGCCACGCTTGACAGCATTGGTTATCAGCAGCATGGTGGGCTCTCTGGCTGTAAATGGACTGACTCGATGGCAAAACGCGAAGAGGGGGCTGCCCTGGCGCCCCGACTCAGCAGTGCGGCGGAGCTTGATATTCCCTGGTCTACGCTTGAAACCCTTATCGGCGGCCGTTCAGTGGTGGACCTGCAGCAACTACCGGTGACGGATGATCGCTCTGCCGCGCGTTTCCTGCAGGCCTATGGCTTTGATACCACGGACCCTGGTGACTGCCGCGCCATGGAGCAGATCCATGCGCGCGCCATTCGCTATCTGGATGAAGTGGTGTTGCCCTGGCAGTGGCTCGGGGCTGTGCCTGAGCCCTGGCGTAGCATGCCGATCGAGGATCTGCTGGTCGCCGCGGCTAAGCCACCGACGGGTGAATGGCCCAACTGGCCCTGTGTTCTGCTCAAGGTGCTGCACTGTGCCACCCATGCGCTCTTCAGTTCGGATCTCGAAGCGCACCAGGCGGCCCTGCAAAGTGTGCGGGCGCGTTTCCTGCCTTTTCTGTTCGAGCAGGCGGGGCAGCAGTGGATTGGCGATGAGAACTGCAAGATTCCGCTGGTGGATTTTCATATCAAGGAGGAAAAGCCCTTCGAGCGCTTTATGACCAAGCTGCTGCACAAACCCGGCAACCTGGCGCTGGAGGTGTTTGACCGCCTGGGTGTGCGGCTGGTGACGCACGATATCTTTTCGGCGGTGCTGCTGATCAAGTTTCTGCGCAGTCGCAATATCATCATGTTTGCCAATCAGCTGCCTGAGCGCAGCCGTAACTCCCTTGCCGAACTCGATGAAATACACCGGCTCTACGGCGTCAGTGCGCCGCCCTTTGTTCTTGAGCAGCCCGCGGGCGCCATGCTGCCACTGGCGGAGCTGTCCGGTGATAATCCCTTCAGTGACCGCGCCTTTCGCATGTTCAAGTTTGTCGAGCGGCTTATCGTGAAGTTGCCGGATGGCCGACGCAGCATCTATCCCTATGAAATCCAGCTGCTGGACTGCAATGCCTGGGAGTCGTCGTTCAGTGGCGATGCCACGCACTCCGCTTACGAAGCCCGTCAGCTAAAAAGGGTACGCCAGCGCCTGTTCGGTCATCCGGTGCAGGGTACCTAAATCAGCCGTTTGGACGCAGGAGTCATCAGCAGTGGCTTGAGTCATGTCGGCAGCTGGTATATGGTCGCGAATCTGCGCTGCTTGGCGTTTTCTTATCTGATGACAGGGGTTGGGCGTGAAGCTGGATGCGCTGATTCTGGCCGGTGGTGAAGGCCGGCGAATGGGGGGGAGTGACAAGGGGCTGCTCAGTCTGGCGGGACGGCCGATGATCGACCATCTTGGGACGCGGCTGCGAGACTGTACCGAGCATGTCTGGATCAGCTGTCGTGAGGATCAGGCGGCGGACTATACGGCTGTTGCCGATGGTCTGCTGCTGGACGAGGGCGATAGCCTTGGCCCCCTCAGCGGTATCAGTCGGGCGCTGCAGGAGCTGAGCTGCAGTCATCTGTTGATCACGCCCTGTGATACGCCGCTGGTGTCACTGGCAAGCTTCAGGCAGATGATCGCGCACAGTCAGGCGGCGCCCGATCAGATCGTAGTGGTGCACGATGGTGACTATTTGCAGACGCTGCATCTGATAGTGCCGGTGGCGAAGGCCGCATCGCTAAATTTGTTCCGGACCACAGGCCGGCGGGCGGTACGGGGCTGGCTGGAGCAGGAAGGCTACGTCGAGTGTCGCTGTGACGACCCGGTCGAGTTTATGAACATCAATACGCTGGACGCTCTGGCGGCAGCGCAGGCGTTGCTGGAGGGGGCTGATAGCTGAGGCTACGGGCGTAGCCTCAGCGGCGTCATGTTACCACTCGGCGATGCTGCCATCCTCGTGGGTCCAGACGGGGTTGCGCCAGCGATGACCCACCTTGGCGCGCTCCTCGACATAGGCTTCATCGATCTCTACACCCAGCCCGGGGCCATCCGGTATGGCAATGAAGCCGTTCTCTATTTTCAGGGCTGACTTGTCGACCAGATAGTCGAGCACATCGTTGCCCTTGTTGTAATGGATCCCCATGCTCTGTTCCTGAATGAAGGCATTGTGACAGACCGCATCCAGTTGCAGTGAGGCGGCCAGTGTCAGGGGGCCGAGGGGGCAGTGGGGTGCCAGGGCAACATCATGTGCGCTGGCAAGGGTCGCGATCTTCAGGCCTTCGCTGATGCCGCCGCAATGGCTCAGGTCCGGCTGGATGATGTCGATCATGCCCTCGGCCAGCAGGTCCCTGAACTGGTAGCGGGTATGCAGCCGTTCTCCTGTGGCCAGTGGATAGCCGAGATTACCGGCGATGTGCTTGAGCGCCGGCAAATGTTCCGGCAGTACCGGTTCCTCGACGAACATCGGATGGTACTGCTCCAGTTCGCGCAGCAGTGCCTTGGCCATGGGGCGGTGTACCCGGCCGTGAAAATCGATGGCGATTCCCACATCCGGGCCCACTTCGGCGCGTGCCTCGGCCACTCGGGCCACGGCCTGGTCAATTTTGCTGTGGCTGTCGACGATAGCCATTTCGGCGCTACCATTCATTTTGAATGCCGTGAAGCCCTGATCCACCAGGGCTCGGGCGCCGGCGGCGACATCCTGAGGGCGGTCGCCTCCGGTCCAGGCGTAGACGCGCATCTTGTCACGGCAGGCGCCTCCGAGCAGCTGGTGCACAGGCACCCCCAAATCCCGCCCCTTTAAGTCCCACAGGGCCTGATCGATGCCGGCGATAGCGCTCATCAGTACCGGGCCACCGCGATAGAAACCACCACGGTAGAGCATGTTCCACAGGTGTTCGATGCGGTGCGGATCCTGGCCGATGAGGTAGTCGGACAGTTCATGCACGGCGGCTTCTACAGTAGTCGCCCGGCCTTCAACCACTGGTTCGCCCCAGCCATAGACGCCGGCATCGGTTTCAATTTTCAGGAAGAGCCAGCGCGGTGGCACCTGCCAGGTTTTAAGCGCAGTTATTTTCATCGCAGGCCTCAGTTAAGCATCCAGAGCGCGGTTTGTGGCCAGGCCAGCAATAGCGCAAGTACACAGAGTTGCAGCGCGATAAAGGGCAGTACGGCGATAAAGATATCCTTGAGGCTGACCTCCGGCGGGGCTACGCCCTTGAGGTAAAACGCGGCCGGCCCGAACGGCGGTGACAGGAAGGAAACCTGCATGTTCACGGCGAACAGGATGCCGAACCACACCGGGTCAAAGCCCAGCTGCACCACGATGGGTACGAAGATCGGCAGGGCCAGCATGGCGATGCCGATCCAGTCGAGGAAGAGCCCCAGCACCAGCAGTATGGCCATCATCACCAGAATGATGACGATCGGTGCCACATCCAGTCCGTTAATCATGCCGGACACGAAGCGATTACCCCCCATCAGGTTGTAGACCCCCACCAGGGCTGCGGCACCTATGCCGATCCAGATAATCATGCCGCAGGTGATCATCGTTTGCCCCAGGCTGATGTGCATCACCTTGAGGGAAAATTCGCCGCGCAGCACTATGGCCAGCAGCACGCCGAATACACCCATGGCGGCGGCTTCAGTCACCGAGGCGATACCGCCGTAAATGGTGCCCAGCACCATGCCTGCAATCATCCCCGGTACAATAATCGCCTTTAACGCCTGACGCTTGCTGTCAAAGCCGGTGTTGTGGTCTTCCGGGCGCAGCGGCGGCCCCATGGCGGGATTGCGGATACAGCGCACCAGCACATAGGCGATATAGGAGGCCATCAGGATAACCGCCGGTGTAATGGCGGCGGTGAAGAGGTCGGCAATCGATACGCTGGCGATCATGCCGTAGATGATCAGTACGATGGAGGGCGGCATCATGGTGCCGAGCGCGCCGCCGGCGCAGACCACACCGATGGACAGATGCTTGTCATAGCCCAGGCGCAGCATCTGCGGCAGGGCAAGAATGCCGAGAAGTACAATTTCACCGCCGATAATGCCGGACAGTGCCGCCAGAAAAAAGGCTACAACAATGGTCTGTACCGCCACGCCACCGGGCAGACGACCGGCAAACATGCGCATGGCATTGAACAGGTCCTTGGCGATGCCGGAGCGATCCAGCAGGGATGCCATCAGTACAAACATGGGTACCGCCACTAGGGAATACTCGGTAACGAAACCGTACACCCGGCTGGTGACCAGCGGCAGGGCGTTGCTGCCGAACCAGCCAAAGGTAAAGGCCATGGCAATCAGGCCGGTAATAAAGGCCAGCGGCAGGCCGGTGACCAGCAGGGCGAAAATCAGCCCGACCATCAAAAAGGTAGCGTTGGCGATATCCATTAACGGGACTCCTCGGTGCCTTGTGCACGCTGGCACGACTGGATCAGGTGCAACAGCGCCTGCAGCATCATCAGGCCTAAGGCAAACAGGATGATGCCCTTGGTGAGGGCGGGCATGGGTGGATTCCAGGATGTGCCTGAACGTTCGAGCTGCCACTCACCCAGCGGGTTGTGAGAGGCGCGCCAGAACATGTTGAAGGCCGCATAGGACATGGCGACGCAGAAGCCCAGGGTCACCAGATCATTGAAACGGTCGAACCAGATACGAAACTCCGGCTTGACGCTGTCGTACAGCACGCGCACGCGAATATGCCTGTTCTTGGCCAGGGTTGCAGGGCCCCCCAGGGCAAAGCTCACGGCGACCAGAAAGACCACGCTTTCGTGTACCCAGGATGTGGGCGAATCGAAGACATAGCGCATGATGACTTCAAACACGCTGATGCCCATGGCCAGAAAAACCAGCCAGGCGGCGGCGGCGCCAAAGCGGGAAATGATCCGGTCCAGGCCATTGCGCTCGCCACCGACCATGGAGTCGTGGATCGGGCTGTCTTCGGCGGGTGTTGGGGTGTTGGAAAGGGTAGACATGAAGCCTCCGCACGGGCTGCAGGGCAGCCCGTCATTCGGATTGAAAACGAAGCGGGTCAAGGAGGTTGTCCGACAATACCCACCGACAGCGAGCCACCTGACTCTTTAATAAAGAGAGGGGCTGTTTTCTGCGCTGTTTCGCGTTGAATAGAACCACTATTCACTTTAAAACAGCGCAAAAAATCGAGCCGTCTCGCTACGGCAAGCAGTATCGGGCAGCCTCCTTGTAGCCCGCCGGATTACATCAGGTTGCGGTCAGACAGAAAGCCGACCACGGAGTCGTAGATCTTCTGGTTAAGCTCGCTTTTTGTCGCCCAGACTTTCCACTCTTCCTTGGCGATGTTGCGAAACTTCGCGCGTTCTTCCGGCGCCATGTCGATCACGGTGATGGAGGCGTCTTCACGGGCCTGCTTCACGGCAACAAGATCACGGGCTTTCAGGGTGGCGACCATTTCGTAGGCCATGGAATCAACCGAGGTTTCCAGAATGGCTTTCAGGTCCGCCGGCAGACCGTCCCAGATATCCTTGTTCAGCGATACCGACACCATGGGCAGGGAATGGAAGCCCGGGTAGTTGGGGTACTTGGCGAAGCTGTGCAGGCCCTGGTCGTGGTTGGTGGAGAAGACGGTGTAGTCAGCCGCATCGATAACGCCTTTCTCCAGCGCGGTATAGACCTCGGAGCCCGGCAGGTTCACCGGTGTAGCGCCGGCTTTCTCGAAGATGTTGTAGACCATGCCCTCAGGTGCGCGCAGTTTCAGGCCCTTCATGTCGGCCACGGTACGGATGGGCTTCTTGGAGACGAAGGCTTCAAGCCCGGTGGCGGCCGCACCGATCAGGTGCACGCCGTAGGGCTCAACCAGCTCGTTGTAGATCTCTTCGCCGCCGTTGTATTTCATGTATTCGAGGAATTCCAGCGGATCACCCCAGGCGCCCACCAGGTTGCCGAGCATGCCAAAGGCGGGGTCACGGCCCGAGAAGTAGCTCGGGTCTGTCAGGTGGCCCTGCAGAATGCCGGAGCTTACGGCATCCAGTGTCTGGTTGGCCTGGACCACGGCATTGACCGGCAGGATTTCGATCTCGATACGCCCACTGGACATGGTCTTGACGTTATCGGCCCACTTTTTCTTGATTTCAAACTGCGGCTCACCGGTGTTTTCCGAGGTCTGGAAGGTCCAGTTGAACTCAGCCGCCTGGGCGCTGCCCAGCAGCAGGCCGGCGCTGATAATGGCGCCGGTCAGCAGGCGCTTGGAAGACGTTAGCAGGGGTGTTGTTATTTTCATGCTTCACCTATCAGTGGTTTTTAGATTACAAGTCCGTCCATCGACCCTGAGAAGGTTAGTCGATGGCGGGCTCGGGGGTGTTATCGGGGTAATTTTGCGAGAATTTCCTGCACGATTTGAGGCACGCTCTGCAGCACGGAGACGCGAACACAGGCTTCGTCGGTGCCGGGCTCCTGCAGCGTTTCGAACTGGCTGGTCACCAGGGTGGCCACCATAAAATGATTCTGGCGCAGTGACATGCGCCGCTCGATCTCAGCGCGCTCAGCCTGCAGGTAGACAAAGGTCAGCGGGCCGCTGCTGGCCAGGGTCTGGCGGTAGTCTTTCTTCAGTGCCGAGCACGACAGCACGGCCTGGCTGCCCTGAGCATGGGCGGCGCTGAGCTCATCGCGCAGGCGCTCGAGCCAGGGCTGGCGGTCGGCGTCGGTCAGCGGGATGCCGGCGGACATGCGCTGCACGTTTTCCACCGGGTGAAAGCTGTCGCCTTCGATAAAACGCGCACCCAGTTCATCCGCTAATAGTTTGCCGATGGTACTTTTGCCGCAGCCGCACACGCCCATAATGACTAGATTCATATTCTTGTTTTCATAGTGTAAAAATGAGTTTAGCGCTAACACTGGTGGGTCTAAAAAAACCGCACCAATGCGGAACCTAGCGAGTTGTATAAGACTATACCAGCGGCTAAAGTGCGTCAAATAATATTTTAGCGCTAACATAGGCCCGTATTAGCGCTGCATAAATACTGCTAGAATGGCGCCTTCTAGGGTGCTGGAGCGGTAACAATGACGACCAGGCAAAGTCAGCCGGGCAGTCGCAGCAAGGGGCGGGTAACCCTGAGCGATGTGGCGCGCATGTCGGGCGTCAGCGCAATGACGGTCTCGCGGGCGCTGAACGAGCCGCAGCGTGTGTCGGAACAGGTGCGTGAGCGGGTAGAGCAGGCCATTGATGCACTGGGCTACATCCCCAACCGTGCGGCACGATCCCTGGCGGGCAGTCGCAGCCACACCATCGCCGTGGTGATTCCATCGGTGTCTAACGCCGTGTTCAACAATGTCATCCGCGGCATCTACGATGTCTGTGCACCGGCGGGCTACGAGATGCTGATGGGTAATACCTATTACTCGGTGCAGCAGGAATCCAGCCTGATTTCCAAGTTTCTGACCCATCACCCCGATGGCATGATAGTCACCGGGCTGGACATGGCCGATAGCACGCGACGCCAGCTGGAGGCCGCCGCCATTCCGCTGGTGCAGATCATGGAAGTCGGCACCTCGGCGCCGCTGGACATGAGTGTGGGTATCTCCCACAGCGAGGCTGGTGGTGCCATGGCGCGCTACATGCTGGAGCGCGGTTACAGGCGCATCGGCGTGCTCGGCGCCCAGATGGATTATCGCTCCCAGCGGCGCATCCAGGGTTTTATCGATGTGCTGGCCGAGGCGGGATTGGCTGACGTCAAGCGTGTCCTGACCACCGCAGAGCCTTCTACGGTGCGCCTTGGTGGCCAGTTGCTGGCGGACCTGTTGCTGGCGAACCCCGATCTGGATGCGGTTTTCTGCTGCAACGATGACCTGGCCTACGGTGCCATTTACGAGTGTCAGCGCCGGCAGATTCGCGTGCCGCAGCAACTGGCGATCGCAGGCTTCAATGATCTTGAAGGCTCGGCTTGCATCAACCCCTCTCTTACCTCAATTCAGACGCCGCTGTACGATATCGGTAAAACCGCCGCCCAGATGCTGATGCGTCGTCTCGCCGGCGAGGTGCTGCAGCAGACGGTGGTGGATCTGGGCTTTCGGCTGCAGGCGCGTGACAGCGCCTGAGTCCGGTATGCCGCGCTCCGTTTTCCCGTGTTATAGTGCGCCGCAAATTTATATACCCGGACAAAATACATGACTATTGAGCGGCAACTTTTGGAGCGCAGTGGCGCTAAATGCGAGCTGTGCGGCAGTGCGCAGAACCTGGCGGCCTGTGACGTTTCCCTGGCCCCGGCCGGTGTGGATAACCAGGCGCTGCTCTGCGCCACCTGCAGCGAGCAGGTCGATAATCCGCAGGACCTGCATCATTGGCGCTGCCTGGGCGATAGCATGTGGAGCCAGGTGCCGGCTGTCCAGGTGCTGGTCTGGCGTCAGCTCAAGCGCCTGTCTGTTGAACCCTGGGCGCAGGACCTGCTGGACATGCTCTATCTGGACCCCGAGCTCGAGGGCTGGGCCCAGGCGGCCATCGTTGAAGAAGATGACGACAGCGAGCCGACCCTGGACAGTAACGGCAGCCGTTTGCAGGAAGGTGACTCTGTCACCCTGATCAAGGATCTGGACGTGAAGGGCGCGGGCTTTACCGCCAAGCGCGGCACGGCGGTGCGTGATATCCGCCTGACCTCGAACCCCAAGCATATCGAGGGCAAGGTCAATGGTGTGCAGATCGTGCTGGTGGCGGCCTACCTGAAAAAGGCCTGATTTTTCCGGCGTCTCTATGTGATGGGGTGCACTCTGCCCCTATCTTGTGGCAATCGACAGGCATCATAAGGCGGCATGGCTTCACCCACCCTGCGGGTCTGATGCGTTACCGCGTGCCTGGTGTTTATCGAGCGTCGCTCGTTGCGCGCAGATCGTTGATCACCCGGCGCCACTGCTCGAGTTTTTGTGCAGGTCTAAGTCCGGCATTGGCCGGGCTTGTCGAGGGTAGCCGAGCCAGCTTAATTCCGCTGGGCATTGAAATGCCGCCCCGAATAACATGGCGCTTGAACAGTGTTTCGGCGGCCTCGCCATTGAAACAGATGCCCCTGAGCTGCGAGTGCTGCCCGAAGAAGGTCGCAAAGTCGTTCGCCTCAACGGAATCCTTCGCAATATTCTGATCCAGACTCCCTGGGCGCTGACAGCGGTGCACGACATCCCAGAGCGCGATGCGGTGATACTGTAGCCTTTGCAGGCGCGTGCTGTAGGGCAGGTCGGCGTCAAAGCCGAGCAGCTCGGCCATGATGGGCCAGAAGGCATTGCGCGGATGGGCATAGTATTGCTGTTGTACCAGCGAGGCGACGCCCGGGACTGATCCGAGAATCAGTAGCCGGGCGTCGGGTCGGGATACGGCGTTAAAGCTTTGAATGCGGCTCATTGAGTTGAGGGCTCAGGCCCGGGCACTGCGGTGGCAATGCCCGGGCCCTGCAGGCCCTAGTCGCACAGCGCGTCGAGTTTCTGCTTCAGAATGCCGGTCACGGCGCCGGGGTTGGCCTTGCCGCCGCTGGCTTTCATTACCTGGCCCATAAAGAAGCCCAGCATCTTGCCGCGCTTGTCAGGTTCGGCCGCTCTGTACTGCTCCACCTGCTTGTCGCTGCTGGCGATCACCTGGTCAACGATACCTTCAATGGCGCCGCTGTCGGTGACCTGTTTCAGGCCCTTGGCTTCGATGATCTCGTCGGCGCTGCCGCCCTCAAGCCACATGGCTTCGAACACCTTTTTGGCGATATTGCCGGAGATGGTGTCGTCCTTGATGCGCGTGAGCAGGCCTCCGAGCTGTTCGGCGCTGACCGGGGAGGCCTTGATGTAGGTGTCATGCTGGTTCAGCAGTCGGGCCAGCTCGCCCATGACCCAGTTGGCGGCCAGCTTGCCGTCACCGCAGCTCCTGGCTACCTGGTCATAGTAGGCCGCCTGGACGTTGTTGGACGAGAGTACGCTGGCGTCGTAGTCCGACAGGCCGTACTGTTCGATGAAGGTGGCTTTCCACTGTGCCGGCAGAATCGGCAGGGTGGCGCGCACGGCATCGATATAGGCATCGTCGATAACGATGGGCAGCAGGTCCGGGCAGGGGAAATAGCGGTAGTCGTTGGCTTCTTCCTTGCTGCGCATGGCGCGGGCCACCTTGGTGTCGCCGTTGTAGAGGCGGGTTTCCTGACGGATGTCGCCGCCGCCCTCAATCACGTCTATCTGGCGTTCGACTTCAAGCTCGATGGCTTCTTCCATAAAGCGGAAGGAGTTGAGGTTCTTGGTTTCGGTGCGGGTGCCCAGGGTTTCGGTGCCCTTGGGGCGTACCGACACGTTGACGTCAAAGCGCAGCGAGCCTTCGGCCATGTTGCCATCGCAGATGCCCAGTGACGTCACCAGGGAGTGCAGCTTGCGGGCAAAGGCCACGGCTTCCTCGGCGTTGCGCATGTCCGGCTCGGTGACAATTTCAATCAGCGGCGTGCCGGCGCGGTTAAGGTCGATGCCGGTCATGCCGTGGAAGTCTTCATGCAGCGACTTGCCGGCGTCTTCTTCCAGGTGGGCGTGGTGGATGCGTACGCGGTGTGTGCGGCCATCCGCCAGTTCTATATCCACATGGCCGCGACCCACCACGGGCTCCGCCAGCTGGGTGGTCTGGTAGCCCTTGGGCAGGTCGGGGTAGAAGTAGTTCTTGCGCTCGAATACCGAGCGCTTGCCGATCTCGGCATCAATGGCCAGGCCGAACATCACCGCCATGCGCAGGGCGTTCTCGTTGAACACCGGCAGCGTGCCCGGCAGGGCCAGGTCGACGGCGCTGGCCTGGGTGTTGGGCTCGGCACCGAAGGCGGTGCTGGAGCCGGAAAAGATCTTGGTCTTGGTGGCGAGCTGAACGTGAATTTCCAGCCCGATTACTGTTTCCCATTCCATCGTGCCTTACCCCTTGATGCTCGCAGGTGCCAGTGTGTGCCAGTCGGTCGCCTGCTGGAAGCGGTGCGCGACATTGAGCAATTTCGCTTCGGCAAAGTAGTTGCCGATAATCTGCAGTCCCACCGGCAGTCCCTGGGCCAGGCCACAGGGCACGGACATGCCGGGCAGGCCCGCCAGGTTCAGTGCCAGTGTATAGATGTCTTCCATGTACATCTGTACCGGATCGGCGGACTTTTCGCCGATGCGAAAGGCCGGCTGCGGCGTGGTCGGGCCCATGATGACATCGACCTCGGTCAGGGCCTGGATAAAGTCCTGCTGAATCAGACGGCGTGCCTGCTGTGCCTTGCGGTAGTAGGCGTCGTAGTAGCCGGCGGACAGGGCATAGGTGCCTACCATGATGCGGCGTTTGACCTCGTCGCCAAAGCCTTCGCCACGGCTGCGCTTGTACAGGTCTTCCAGATCGACGGGGTTGTCGCAGCGATAGCCGTAGCGCACGCCATCAAAGCGGGACAGGTTGGTGGAGGCTTCGGCCGGCGCAATGATGTAGTAGGCCGGTACCGCCAGTGCCGTATTGGGCAGGCTGATTTCCCTGACGCTGGCGCCGAGCTTTTCGAACTCGCGAATCGCGTTCTGTACCTGTTCGGCGATGGCCGGGTCCAGGTTGTCGGCGAAGTACTCCCTCGGCAGGCCGATGCGCAGGCCCTCGAGGCTGTCGTTCAGGCTGGCGCTGTAATCCGGTACGTCCTGGTCAACGCAGGTGGAGTCCATGGGATCAAAGCCCGCCATGACGTTGAGCATCAGGGCGGCATCTTCGGCGGTGCGGGCCATGGGGCCGGCCTGGTCCAGCGACGAGGCGAAGGCGATCATGCCGTAGCGCGATACCCGGCCATAGGTGGGCTTGAGGCCGGTGATGCCGCACAGGGCGGCGGGCTGGCGGATGGAGCCGCCGGTGTCGGTGCCGGTGGCCGCCGGCACCAGGCGGGCGGCGATGGCCGCGGCCGAGCCGCCGGAGGAACCACCAGGAACGCGGTCGGTGTCCCAGGGGTTGCGCGAGGGGCCATAGAAGCTCGACTCGTTGGACGAGCCCATGGCGAATTCGTCCATGTTGGTCTTGCCGAGCGTCACGGCGCCGGCTTCATTGAACTTGCGCACCAGGGTGGCGTCATAAGGCGCGATGAAGTTGTCGAGCATGCGCGAGGCGCAGCTGGTGCGAACGCCCTGGGTGCAGAAAATGTCCTTGTGGGCCAGCGGCAGGCCGGTGAATATGCCGGCCTTGCCGGCGGCGCGCAGGCTGTCCGCCGTCCGGGCCTGTTCAAGGGCCAGCTCTTCGGTGACGGTAATAAAGCTGTTGTAGGCGGCATCCTGGGTCTTGATGCGAGCGAGGCAGGATTCGGTCAGCTCAAGGCTGCTGAAGTCGCCTGCGGCCAGTCCGCCGGCCAGTTCGGCCAGTGTCTTGTCAAACATGGGGTTGGGTATCCTTCACAAATTCGGAACGTGGCGGTGTTTACTCGATAACCCTGGGAACCAGGAACAGGCCGTTCTCCACCGCCGGCGCCACGCTTTGCAGCTGTTCGCGCTGGTTGGTTTCGCTGACAACGTCGGCGCGCAGGCGCTGCACGGCATCCAGCGGGTGGGCCATGGGCTCGACATCGGTGGTGTCGGTGGCCTGCAGCTGGTCGACCAGCGCAAGGATGTCGGACAGCGTCTGGGTGTAGCCCGGGACTTCTTCTTCACGGATTTGCAGCCGCGCCAGGTGGGCAATTTTTTCCACGTCGGAACGCTCTAGAGCCATGTTGCAATTCTCAATGATTTTTTAAGGTTTTCGGCACTCGGCGGTGCTGGGGAAGACGGCTAAGTTAACATATTTGTTCCTTGCTCTAAATCCCCGCCATTGCTAGAGTTACGTGTTTTCAGAATCAGCGCGTCGCGCGGCATCTGTTTAGGTACCCCATCCCCATGTTCAAGAAAATCCGAGGTCTTTTTTCCAGCGATCTGTCCATAGACCTGGGCACGGCGAACACGCTTATTTATGTTCGTGATAAAGATATAGTGCTGAACGAACCTTCTGTAGTTGCCATTCGACATAACGGTAATCACAAGTCAGTCGCCGCAGTGGGGATGGATGCCAAGCGCATGCTGGGGAAAACTCCCGGTAACATCACCGCTATTCGTCCGATGAAAGATGGCGTCATTGCCGACTTTCACGTCACCGAAAAAATGCTGCAGTATTTTATCGCCAAGGTACATGAAGGCAACTTCCTCACGCCCAGCCCACGAGTGCTGGTGTGCGTGCCCTGCAAGTCAACCCAGGTTGAGCGTCGCGCCATCAAGGAATCGGCGCTCGGCGCCGGTGCCCGCGAGGTGTACCTGATCGAAGAACCCATGGCGGCTGCCATAGGCGCCGGTCTGCCGGTGGACGAAGCGCGCGGCTCCATGGTGGTGGATATCGGTGGTGGTACCACCGAAATTGCCGTCATCTCGCTTAACGGTATCGTCTATGCCGAATCCGTGCGGGTCGGTGGTGACCGTTTCGACGAGGCTATCGTCACCTATGTGCGCCGCAACTATGGCTCACTGATCGGTGATGCCACGGCGGAGCGCATCAAGCAGGAAGTGGGTACGGCGTACCCGACCTCCGAAGTGCTCGAAATTGACGTGCGCGGCCGTAACCTGGCCGAGGGCATTCCGCGTCGCTTCACCCTTAACAGTAACGAGATTCTCGAAGCGCTGCAGGAGCCCCTGGCGGCGATCGTGCAGGCGGTGAAGAGCGCACTGGAGCAGTGCCCGCCTGAACTGGCGGCTGATATTGCCGAATTCGGTATTGTGATTACCGGCGGTGGTGCCTTGCTGCGCAATATCGACCGACTGATCAGTGAAGAGTCTGGCCTGCCTGTGATCATTGCCGAGGATCCGCTGACCTGTGTGGCCCGTGGTGGTGGCAAGGCGCTGGAAATGCTCGACAACCGTGCCTTTGAGTTACTCTCCTACGAATAGTGGTTTGATGCTCTGCTCAGTCTTTTCAAGCCAGCCGGGACACTGCGGCAGTCGCCCAGAGGTGTCCCATTAAGCTGATCTTCAGGGGCGGGTCGCCCCGTGCCCTTTTTGTTGTGCTGGTGCTGATGGCGTTATTGCTCATCATCGCCGACCTCAACTGGTCAAAGATGCGCGAGACGCGCGGCTATCTGTCCCTTCTGATTACGCCCCTGCAATGGCTGGTCGACGTGCCCGGACGGGTGGCGGACGATCTGTCCGGCGTGCTGGTGGATCGCACGACCCTGCTAAAGGAAAACGAGCGCCTCAAGTCCGAAGCCCTGCTGCTGGAGCGCAAGGTACAGCAGATCGCTGCCCTGACGGCCGAGAATTTGCGTCTGCGTGAGCTGCTTGACGGCAAGGAACGAGTCAAGGACGAAGTCATGCTGGCCGAGCTGATTGGCGTCAATCCAGACCCCTTCCTGCATCAGGTCATCATCAACCGCGGTGCCGAAGATCGCGCCTACATTGGGCAGGCCGTTCTGGATGCCGGTGGCGTGATCGGTCAGGTAGTTGAAGCCAGTCACTATACCAGCCGCGTCATGATGATTACCGATGCCCGCCATGCCATTCCGGTGGAAATCAACCGCAACGGTCTGCGCGCCATCGCGCTGGGCAAGGGCGTCTATGACGAGATCGAGCTTGAGCATGTGCCCGATACCGCCGACGTGCGCGAGGGCGACCTGCTGATCAGCTCGGGCCTGGGCGGGCGCTTTCCCCGGGGCTATCCGGTTGCGGTCGTTACCGGGGTGATTCGGGATCCGGGTCGGCCGTTCTCCCTGGTCACGGCCAAGCCCACGGCGCGCCTGGACAAGAGCCGGCACCTGTTGCTGGTACGCGGGCCCAGGGAGGTTCCACAGGAACCCCCGATGGCCGGGGTGATTAATGAGTGAGGTGCGTCCCGGCGGCTTTCTGATTATCGTCGGAACCTTTCTCGTCGGGCTGACCCTGAGCCAGCTGCCGCTGCCGGTGCAATTCGAGTGGGTGCGCCCGGAGTGGGTACCCATGATCCTGATCTACTGGGTACTGGCATTGCCACACCGGGTGAGCATAGGCACCGCCTGGATGCTTGGCCTGACGCTGGATCTGCTCAAGGGCAGTGCCCTGGGGCTCAATGCCCTGGCGCTGACCCTGATCGCCTTTCTGACCCTGCTGATTCACCAGCGCCTGCGCATGTTTCCGTTATGGAAGCAGGCCATGATGGTGCTGGTGCTGGTGGGTATCAACCAACTGACCTTTCACTGGATGCAATCCATTGCCGGCAATACCCGGGACAGCCTGATGTTTATGCTGCCGTCCCTGGTGAGTGCGGTGCTCTGGCCCTGCGTCTTTGTGCTGCTGCGTAGCATTAGGCGTACCTTCCGGGTAACCTGACAGCAGAGTCGTCCGGGCTCTGACATCCTGCCTGGCGGCACTATTCAAGGGAATTCAACAGTACCATGATGAGCCTGATTCTGGCCTCCGCATCGCCGCGGCGCAGTGAGCTGCTGACACAGATCGGCGTCGCTTTTGAGGTCTGTGCGCCCCATCTGCCCGAGCAGCTGTTGCCGGGGGAGGCGCCGCAGAGCTATGTGCGCCGGCTGGCGCTTGAAAAGGCGCAGGCCGGCTTTGAGCTAGGCGGTGCCCGATGCCCGGCACTGGGGGCTGATACTGCGGTGGTTTGCGGTGATGAGATACTGGGCAAGCCCCGCGATGAAGAGGATGCGGTGCGCATGCTGCTGTTGCTGTCGGGCCGGCGCCATCAGGTCATGACCGGTGTCGCGCTGGTGGATGGGCACCGGGCCGAGGCGCGCGTCGTGACCACCGAGGTGGAATTTCGCGTGCTGGACGAGGCACAGTGCCGGCGTTACTGGGCCAGTGGCGAGCCGCTGGACAAGGCGGGTGCCTATGCCATTCAGGGGCTGGGCGCTGTTTTCGTGACGGCCATCAATGGCAGTTATTCGTCGGTGGTGGGTTTGCCGCTGGCTGAAACCGCACAGTTACTGACACAGTTTGGCGTGCCGCTCTGGTACAGTGCTGCATAATATAGAATATGCGTGCGCAGTAGATCAGTGGTAAGGCTGCTCGCTGCGCAGGACGAGGGTCATGGGGCCCGGCCGGGCAGTAAGTCGATCAGGAGATCGGTTTCACGGTCAGCTTAACTGAGAGTCGAAGGAGCAGGCGGTAAGTGATGGGCGAAGAAATTCTGATCAACTTTACGCCGATGGAGACCCGCGTAGCGGTGATCGAGAACGGTGTCCCGCAGGAACTCTACATTGAGCGGGCCAAGCGCCGCGGTCTTGTGGGTAACATCTATAACGGCAAGGTGGTACGGGTACTGCCTGGCATGCAGGCGGCCTTTGTCGATATCGGCCTGGAGCGTGCGGCCTTCATTCATGTCGAGGAAGTGCTGGGTCAGTCCGCCACGGCGGAGGAGCGCAGCAATACCTCCATCGCCCAGGTACTGCGCGAGGGTCAGGGCCTGCTGGTGCAGGTGACCAAGGACCCGATAGGCACCAAGGGTGCGCGTCTGACCACTCATCTGTCCATTCCGTCCCGTTATCTGGTGTATATGCCGGGCAACGAACACATAGGCGTGTCCCAGCGCATTGAGGACAATGACGAACGCGACCGCCTGCGCAGCCTGATCGACTCGCTGGCCGAAGAGGCGGGTGAAGAAAGCCGTGGCGGCTTCATTTTGCGCACCGTGGCGGAAGGTGCCAACGAAACCGAGCTGCGCGCCGACCTGCTGTTCCTGTACCGCCTGTGGGGCGCCATACAGGACAAGATCAAGGGCGCCGGCCTGCCGGAGATCGTTTACGAAGACCTGCCGCTGAATATGCGTGCGCTGCGGGACATGGCCCATGCCGGTGTCGAGCGCATTCGTATTGATTCGCGTGAGACCTACCAGAAGGCGCAGGAGTTCGTGCAGGCGCTGGTGCCGGAAATTCAGCACAAGCTGGAGTACTACCCCGGTGAGCGCCCGATATTCGATCTGTTCAATGTGGAAGAGGAAATCAAGCGCGGCCTGGGACGCAAGGTCGAGCTGAAATCCGGTGGTTATCTGATCTTTGATCAGACCGAAGCCATGACCACGGTGGATATCAACACTGGCGGCTTTGTCGGTCACCGTAATCTGGAAGAAACCATCTTCAAGACTAACCTGGAGGCGGCCACCGCCATCGGGCGTCAGCTGCGCTTGCGCAATCTGGGCGGCATTATCATTATCGATTTTATCGATATGGAAGATTCCGACCATCAGCGTCAGGTGCTGCGCACGCTGGAACGGGTGCTGGAAAAAGACCACGCCAAGTGCAAGGTCACCGGTGTCTCTGAGCTCGGCCTGGTGGAAATGACCCGCAAGCGTACGCGGGAAAGCCTCGAACAGGTGCTGTGCGATGCCTGTTCCCAGTGTCAGGGACGCGGCATGATCAAGACGGCGGAAACCGTCTGCTATGATATTTTCCGTGAAATCCTGCGCCAGCACCGCGCCTACGATACCGATTCCTATCTGGTGCTCGGGGCCCAGTCGGTGGTGGATTATCTGCTGGATGATGCATCCGAACATCTGGCGGAGCTGGAAGCTTTTATCGGTAAAACCATTCGTTTTCAGGTCGAGACGCTCTACAGTCCAGAGCAGTTCGACGTCGTGCTGCGCTAAGCGGAGCGCGGCGTGAACCTCAGGCTGGGGTCTGTGCTGGGTGGGCTGGGCTGGTTCTGTGCCGGCCTGCTGTTGCTGATTGCCTTGCTGGTAACGCTGTTGCGCCAGTTTCTGCCGGCGGTCAGTGAGTATCGCGAGGAACTGACGGCGCTGCTCAGTGAGCAGCTTGGCGTACCGCTGGATATCGAACGCATCGATGCACACTGGAGCGGCCGCTGGCCACAGCTGTCGGTGAGCGGCGTGCGCTTTTTTGCCGATACAGCTGCCAAGACCGATGCCGGGCCCGAAGTGCGTGCCCGGTTTGACCACCTCAGTGTTGAGCTTGATCTTCCTGCCTCTATTGCCAACCTGATTCCAGTCTTTCGCCAGGCGCAGCTGAGCGGCCTGCAGCTGACCTGGAGCGAGCGTGACGGCCGCTGGTTGCATAGCCCTGGCGAGAGTGACGGCGGCACTGGTCTCAAGGCCGAGGCCTTGAGTCGAATGCTGGGTCTGGCCATGATTCAGCCCAGTGTCACCCTTACCGATGTACAGCTCACCCTATTGCCAGAAGCAGGAGACCCCCGTGTGCTGCGGGCCCCCGAGCTGCTGTTGCAGAACAGCAATCGGGAGCACCAGCTGGGGGGCTCTCTGGTCCTGCCGGCAGCCGGCGACAAGGGGGCTGTGCGTTTTGCCATCGAAACCCGCGACACCGGCGATAACCTGCTGCACGCGCCCTATGACTTTTACCTGTCGCTGGATGAGCTGGGCCCGGATCTGCTGAATCTGGAGCTGTTGCCGTTTCAAATCGACAGTCTGCGGGCCAGTACCGAGTTTTGGGGCCGTTTCTCCGGGGGGCAGCTGGAACGTTTGCAGGGGGCTGTTGCGGTGGCGGAGTTCTCCGCTGCATCCCCCGATCTGCCGGATATCAGTGAAGCCCGTACTGATTTTGCGCTCCTGCGCAGCGGTGATCGTTATCAGCTGCAGCTCAACGCGCTGGCGCTGACCAGTGCCGGCGCCGGACTTGCGGTGCCGCAGCTACTGCTGGAGGCGCTCTGGCAGGACGGACAGCTCAAGCCCGGCCAGATTGCCGGCTCCGGCATTGATCTGGCGCCGCTGGCGCACTGGCTGCAGCAGCAGCCCTTTCTGCCCCAGGGCCTGAAGGAAGCCTTGCTACCACTGGCGCCAACCGGTGTGCTGACCCGCTTTCGCGCCAACTGGCCTGAGAACGACGACTGGAGTGCGTTCGAACTGCAGGCCGATCTGGATCGTCTGTCGAGCGAAGCGGCCTGGGGGGCACCCCGTGTCAGCGGTGTCAGCGGTCGGCTGGATGCGAACCTGAGCGGCGGCCGTATTCATCTGGCCACGACTGACTTTGAACTGTTTTTTCCCGATCTCTACGACCGTGGCTGGGCCTACGACAAGGCCGACGGCATAGTGCGCTGGTCGCTGGAGCCGGATGCTGTGGTGATTGGCAGCGAACTGCTGCACCTGACCAATGCCTCGGTGTCGGCGGCGGGGCGATTCAGCATGCGTCTGCCCTATGTGCATGAGGAACAGACCGAACTGACCCTCATGATCGGCATGACCGACAGCGATGCCCTGCAAACGGCCAACTATGTGCCGCCGGGTGCGGTCGGACGTGGTCTGTATGACTGGCTGGCCGGCGCCATTCAGGGTGGCAGGGTGCAGCAGGGCGGGTTTTTGCTGCATGGCGGAACCCGGGGGCTGGACGATGGCGTGGGGCCCACGGTGCAGATGTTCTTCGATGTGGAACAGGCCGACATGGCTTATCAGCCCGGCTGGCCGGCGGTAAAGGACGGCAAGGTTTTTGTCATGCTGCGTGACCGGGCGTTGCTGGTTGAAGTGGAGCGGGGGCAGCTGATGGACTCCCGGGTTGAGCATGCCCGCGTTTATCTGCAGGGGCCGGGTGCGCCCCTGCAGATCGACGGGCAGCTTGGCGGGGATGCCGCCGATATTCATCGCCTGCTGATGGAGTCGCCCTTGCGGCCGCTGGTGGGGGATGCGCTGGCACAGTGGAAGCTCAGCGGCCCTGCCGAGACGGCGCTGCGGCTGAGTATTCCGCTTGATGGCAAGCCGCTGCCCAGTGTCGGGGTGGCGACACGTCTGGCCAATGGCACCCTGGCATCCGAATCGCTGCGCCTGACATTTTCCGACCTGCACGGCGATCTGCACTACAGCACGGCGAAGGGTCTGCGCAGCGATCGGCTCGATGGCAATATGCTCGGCCAGCCGGTGCGGGCCCAGATCAGCACGCCCGGCACCGAGCCCTGGCGTACCCGTGTCAGCCTGGCCGGAGAGCTGCCCATGGCGCAGCTGGCGCAGTGGTCCGAGCTGGATATTCTGCAGGATCTTAGCGGCAAGGCGGCCTATAACGCCCGCCTTGAATTGTGCAGCGGTGCTGACGACTGCAATCGGCTGGTGATTAGCAGTGATCTTGCCGGTGTTGCGGTGCCCTGGCCCGGGTTTCTCGGCAAGCAGGGGGCAGAGTCGCGTGCGCTGACTGTAGTGCTGGGGCTGGATGAGGGCTCGGTGCGGCTGAACTACGACGAGCGTCTGCGGGCTGTCTTTGGTGTGGCGCCGCCATTGCTCGGCCGTGGTCGGGTGACGTTTGGCGGCGCAAGGCCCGAGCTGCCGCTGTCGGCCGGGCTCTGGGTGGATGGGCGCATCGAGTCCCTGAGTACCAATCAGCTGGAGGCTTTCCTGCAGTCGCAGGGGTGGCTGGATGGTCTGGCTGGCGAGGCTGCGAGTGCGGGCGCAGCGGGTGTCGTCGATGAGCTTCTGGCGCTGCGGGCGGTGGATGTGCAGGTCGGGCAGCTGGATGTGCGCGGCATGCCATTTACCCAGGCCAGCGTACATCTGGGGACGGCACCCTGGCAACTTTTTGTACAGAGTGCGCAAATGGATGCCACCCTGGACTGGCCGGTGCAGCCAGGGCAGCCTTACCGGCTGCAGATCAAGGCGCTGAATCTGCCTGAGCCTGAGCCCCGGCCTGAGTCAGCCCGGCAGTCGGCGGAATCAAACGCGGGGCCTGCCCTTGAGCCCATTGATCTCAGTGGTATACCGGCGGTGGATGTTAGCATCAGCAGTTTGAGTCTGGGGGCCCGAAACCTCGGGCGCTGGCAGTTTGCGCTGCGCCCGCAAAGCGGACGTCTGGCGATCGAGGCGATTGAGGGGCATATCGGCGGGCTGGATGTTCGCGGCGAGGGCAGCTGGCGCGAGCAGCCGGCCATTAGCACGGAGCTGACCCTCAAGCTGCAGGGGGGTGATATAGGTGCCCTGCTCGAAGTCTGGGGCAGTGGGCGAGTGCTCACGTCCGACGCGAGCGATGCCTATTTGCAGCTGGGTTGGTTGAGCCGGCCCTGGGATATATCGCTGGTCCAGGCGCAGGGCGAGCTGGCCTTCAGGCTCGAGGACGGGCGCATCATCGAAAGCGGTGGTGCCAGTAATATACTGCGCATTTTCGGTATTCTGAATCTCAACAGCCTGGCGCGGCGCTTCAAGCTGGATTTTTCCGACCTGCTGAGAAGCGGTCTGGCCTACGACAGTCTGGCAGGCCGCTATCGCTTTGAGCGCGGCCTGGCCCGCACACTTGAGCCGCTGCGCCTGCAGGGTCCCTCCGCCGACATGACCATGACCGGCAGCCTGAATCTGCTGAACGAAACCGTGGAGCAGGAAATGGAAGTGACCCTGCCGCTGACCAGCAACATACCGCTGGCGGCAGTGTTGCTGGGGGCGCCCCAGGTGGCCGGCGCCATGTTTCTGATCGACAAGCTGATTGGCGACAAGCTGGAAAAGGTGACCTCGATTCGCTATCGCGTGTCCGGTGACTGGAATGATCCCGAGGTGTCGGTCATGCGTTCGGCCTCGCCCTAGACGTTGAACCTTTGTACCTGTCGCTCGGCAGGCCCGCGGTAACTCAAGTTTCAAACTGGAGGTGAAGATGTCGCGCTGTGCAGTAATACAGATGGTGTCGGGGCCCGACTTTGAGGTCAATCTCGGCACCGCCGAGCGACTGGTACGCGCCGCCGCCGCTGAGGGCGCGCGTCTGGTGCTGCTGCCGGAGAATTTCGCCCTGTTCGATTCATCCGGCTTGCGAGCCCTGGCCTGTGCCCAGGGCCTGGGCGAGTTGCAACAACGCCTCGGCGCCCTGGCCAAGAGCGCCGGTATCTGGCTGGTGGCGGGTTCCGTGCCGCTCATGCTGCGAGATGATGGTGCTGAGGTGGCCGATGGGCGGGTGCGTTCAGCCAGCCTTGTATTTGATGATCAGGGGCGGCAGCGGGCGCGTTACGACAAGCGGCATCTGTTTGATGTAGAAGTGGCGGATGCGCAACAGAGTTATCGCGAATCCGTCTATATCGAGCCTGGCAGCGAGATAGTGCTGGTCGACACACCCTGCGGGCGCCTGGGGCTGAGTATCTGTTACGACCTGCGCTTTGCCGATCATTACCAGCGCCTGCGCGATGCCGGCGCCGAGTTGATCAGCGTGCCCTCGGCCTTTACTGCGGTCACGGGTGCTGCGCACTGGGAGTTGCTGTTGCGGGCCCGGGCGGTGGAATTCCAGTGTTATGTGCTGGGAGCCAACCAGGGTGGCCAGCATGGCAAGGGGCGTGAAACCTGGGGGCATTCCATGATTGTCGGCCCCTGGGGCGAGGTGAGCGCCAGTCTGGCCCTGGGCGAGGGCTGGTGCAGTGCCGAGATCGATCTGGATGAACTGCGGCGTCTGCGTCAGCGCATGCCGGTGAGCGCGCATAGGCGAATAACGCTGTAAACGTTTGAGTACCACAACAAAAAGCCGGAGCTGCACAGTGCAACTCCGGCTTTTTTTGTCTGCGCTCCTGGCGAAGCCTGGTCCGGATCAGTTGGGCACTTCAGCCAGCTCGCGCAGGTACTTGAACAGCTTGCGTGAGCTGGCCGGTGGTTTCTGCTGCAGCGCCTCGCGCTGTGCGTTGCGTATCAGCTGGCGCAGATGCTGAATATCGGCATGGGGAAAGGCCGCCACATAGTCGGTCAGGTCGTCGGGCGTGCCGTTGATCAGGCGATCGCGCCAGCGCTCCAGGCGATGGAAGTGGGCGTCGTGGGCCTGCTTGCCCGCCTCGAAACTGTCCATTGTCTGGCTGATGCCATCGGTATCAGCCAGGCGCATCAGGCGGCCAATGTATTGCAGCTGGCGTCGAATGGCCTCGCCCTTTTTCAGCCGACGGCATTCTTCTACAGCGCCGCGCAGGGTCTCATCCATCGGGACTTTGGCCAGCTGATCCTTGTTTAGTGCGACCAGTTTTTTGCCCAGGTCCTGCAGCGCATGCATGTCGCGTTTGGCCTGGCTTTTACTGATCAGCTCTGCGTCTTGGTCGGCGGGGTCTAGCTGTTCAAAATCTTCTTCGTTAGTCATAGGTCGGTTCTTTAACTGTAAAAGTAGGTAGCCAGTCCGAGGAAGGCGAAGAAGCCTACAACATCGGTAATGGTGGTGAGCAGAACGCTGCCGGCCAGGGCCGGGTCTATGCCGGCGGCCTTGAGGCCGATGGGCAGCAGAGTGCCGGCCAGAGCGCCGGCAATCAGGTTAATCACGATGGCGGCGGCGATAATGCCACCGATATAGATATCCTGAAACCAGATAATGGCGACGGCGGCGACCACCGAAGCCCAGAGCAGGCCATTGAGGGCGCCTGCAACCAGTTCGCGATTCAGCAGCCAGCCGATGTTGCTGCGCTCCACGTGCCCCAGCGCCTGGCCGCGAATCACCAGCGTCAGTGTCTGGCTGCCGGCGATACCGCCCATGGAGGCGACAATCGGCATTAGCACGGCCAGGGCCACGACTTTCTCGATGGTGTCTTCAAACACGCCGATTACCGCCGAGGCGATGAAGGCGGTGAGCAGGTTGATACCCAGCCAGATAGCGCGGTTGCGGGTCGTTCGCATCAGCGGTGCAAAGGTGTCGGCGTCTTCCCCCAGACCCGCCATGCTCATCAGGGAGTGGTCGGCATCTTCACGGATAACGTCGACCACGTCATCGATGGTAATACGGCCGAGCAGTTTGCCGTCCTCGTCGATGACCGGCGCGGAAATCAGGTCGTGCTGCTCGAACAGCTGGGCGACTTCGCTGTCTGTCATCGTGGCTTCGATGGGCTCAATGTCGGTGCTCATGATTTCGCGCACCAGCATGTCGGGATCCGACACCAGCAGTTTGGTCAGGGGCAGGATGCCAATATAGGCGTCTCTGCGGCTGACCACGAACAGACTGTCGGTCATGTCCGGTATTTCCTTGTGACGGCGAATATAGCGCAGCGCCGTTTCCACCGTGATATCCGGTCGGATGGTCACGGTGTCGGTGTTCATCAGGCCGCCGGCGGTGTCCTCGTCATAGGACAGAACCTGCTCGACCCGGGTGCGGTTCTGGATGTCCATGGTCTGCAGCAGTTCGCGCATGATGCGCTCCGGCAGCTGCTGCAGCAGGTCGGCCATGTCGTCAATATCCAGGCCTTCGGTGATCTCGAGGACTTCCCGGGTTTCCATGCGGCTCAGAATTTCGGCCTGGACGTCATAGCCCAGGTGCTGCAGCACATCCCCTTCCAGATCCTTGTTGACCAGGCCCCAGAGCAGCTGGCGCTCCTTGGGCGGGGACTTGTCCAGCAGATGGGCGATCTCCACCGGGCGCAGGCTGTTATTCAGCGTATAGCGCACCTGACGCAGTTCACCGCTGTCCATGGCGGCGTTCAGTCGTTCAATCGGCGAGAGAGGCTCTTTGCTGCTCATGACATCCTTGCGCTGCCCAGGGGCTGGTCTGGAAGGGGGAGCTCAAATGGCTTTGCCCCGGGTGCCGTGCTGGGCGGTTCGGGCCTGATGGCCGGGCTGGGAATGACAGTATACCGGAATCAGGGGGCGGGTATCAGCGGGGGCGGGCGTCGGGCGGGGTGCAAAAACGGTTTTTTTATTCGCCTTCACCAAAATAGTCGTCGATAAGGGCGGTGACGGCATCAATGGCGGCCTGCTCGTCTTCTCCCTCGGCGCGAATCAGCAGTTCGGTGCCTTTGCTGGCGGCGAGCATCATCACAGACATGATGCTTTTGCCGTCGACTTCGCGGCCGTCCTTGTTGATGCGGATCTGGCTGGAAAATTTCCCGGTGGTGCTGATGAGCTTGGCGGCAGCACGGGCGTGAAGTCCCAGCTTATTTATAATAGTGACGTGCTTTTCGATCATGCCGGGCCTTGTCCTCGATCAATATATCCGTTTGTCCCGCGGTTAATTCAGTTCGCGATGACGAACATGCACATTATCCACAGACCGCCGGAAATGACCAGCGAGTTGCTCTGCGATAAAGACCGAGCGGTGTTGCCCGCCGGTACAGCCGATGCCGATGGTGATATAGCTGCGGTTGTTGCTCTTGAAGCGCGGTAGCCATTTGGCGATGAAGTCCCGGATGTCGCCGGTCATTTCCGCCACTTCCGGGGCCTGTTCGAGAAAGCGGATGACGGGATCGTCGAGGCCGGTAAAGCCGCGCAGCTCCGGAATCCAGAAGGGGTTCGGCAGTACCCGCACATCGAAGGTGAAGTCGACATCCAGTGGCACACCGTGTTTGAAACCAAAGGATTCGAACTGGACCGAGAGCTGCTGTTCGGTGCGCTGGGATACGCGCAGCTTGATGCTGTCCCGCAGGTCGTACAGCTTCAAGCGGGTGGTGTCGATGCGCAGGTCAGCCATATTGGCGATGGGTTCGAGCAGTAGCCGCTCGTTTTTTATCGCCTGCTGCAGGCCTGTGTTCTCGCCGGACAGTGGGTGCTTGCGCCGCGTGGCGCTGTAGCGTTTGAGCAGCGTCGGGTCCGAGGCGTCCAGGTAAAGGACCTCGGTATTGACCTCGGCATAGCGGGTGCGCATCTTCTTGAGCAACTTGGGGAACTGACGCAGGTTGCTCAACAGGTTGCGGGCATCAATGCTGACCGCCAGTTTCTCCGGCGGCATAGGGTCCTTCAGCATTTGCTCGATCAGGCTGGGCAGCAGCAGGGCAGGAAGGTTGTCGATACAGTAGAAATCGACATCTTCCAGTGCTTGGAGCGCGGTGCTTTTGCCGGAGCCGGACAGGCCGCTGATGACCACCAGTTTCATGCTGGAGCCATCAGGCGGGATGCTGTGGGGGTAAGCAGGGCCTGTGACATGGGATTTGTACTCAGTGCGATGCCAGACGCAGGGCAGTATCGAATAGCTGCTGGTCAGAAGTGGTATCGCGAAGCGCTGTCAGTACTTCTGCGCGGCTGAAGAGTTCGGCCAGCATGGCCAGGGTTTGCAAATGTTCATCGCTGGCCTCGGAGGGCACCAGCAGTACAAAAAGAAGGTCCACCGGCTGGTTGTCGATGGCGTCAAAATCAATAGGTTCAGCGAGCTTGATCATCATGCCGCTGGCCTGGGTAGCGTTCTCAAGCCGGCAGTGTGGAATGGCGATGCCGCTGCCAATACCGGTGCTGCCAAGCCGTTCCCGGCCAATCAGGCCGCTGAAGATTTCTTCAGCGGCCAGCCCTTGTGCCTGCTCGGCGATCAAGTTACTGGCTGTTTCCAGTACACGTTTTTTGCTGCCCCCATCAAGGTTGCAGAATGTCAGAGCGGGGGTCAGCAGTTCATGCAGATACATGGGCTTATTTGTTTACCGTTATTTGTGGTTTTTGGTTTTTTCTTTGTGCTTGATGATTTGACGGTCAAGCTTGTCGGTCAGACCATCAATGGCGGCGTACATGTCCTGGTGTTCGTGAGTCGCAAACAACTTGCCTCCTGCAAGGTGAACATCGGCTTCGGCCTGCTGACGCAGCTTTTCTACACTCAGGGTAACCTGGACATTGGTGATGTTATCGAAGTGCCGCTCAAGCTTGCCGAATTTACTATGTACATACTCGTGCAGTGCATCGGTAAGTTCGACGTGATGTCCTGTGATGTTGATCTGCATAGTTTTCTCCTAGTCAACAGCGGCGAAAGATCGCCTTGTTTGCATCTCAATTAAACCAGACGCTTGCGCTCATTAGAAGGTGCAATATTCATTGCTTCACGGTATTTCGCCACTGTACGCCTGGCGACTTGAAAACCCTGCTCGTCAAGCAGCGTGGCGATCTTGCTGTCGCTCAGTGGTTTGGTGGTACTTTCCGCTGCCACCAGGCGCTTTATCAGCGCCCGAATGGCGGTGGAAGAGGCGGCGCCGCCGTCGCTGGTACCGACGTGGCTGGAGAAAAAATACTTCAGCTCGAAGATGCCCCGGGGGGTGTGCATGTACTTCTGGGTGGTGACCCGGGAGATTGTGGACTCATGCATCTCGACGGCCTCGGCGATGTCATGCAGCACCAGCGGCTGCATGGCCTCTTCGCCCTGCTCGAGAAAGCCCTCCTGGCGAACGACGATTTCCCGCGATACCTTCAGCAGGGTTTCGTTGCGGCTCTGCAGGCTCTTGATGAACCAGCGTGCTTCCTGCAGGTGGTTCTTCAGATAGGTGTTGTCGGAGCTGTTGTCGGCGCGTCGGATCAGATCCGAGTACTGGGTGTTGATGCGCAGGCGCGGCGCTGTGTCGGGGTTGAGCGCGACCGTCCAGAAGCCCTTGACCTTGGTGACCACAACATCGGGTATCACATATTCGGCGGTGCTGGTGGTGATGCTGGCGCCGGGCTGTGGGTTCAGGCTCTGAATCAGCAGTATGACTTCCTGCAGCTGGTGTTCTTTCAGCCTTGTGCGGCGCAGCAGCTGTTTGTAATCCCGGCTGCCAAGCAGCTGGATAAACTCGCTGACCACGCGAATTGCTTCCTTGCGCCAGGGAGTCGACTCCGGTAGCTGACGCAGCTGAATGGCCAGGCATTCGCCCAGATCCCGGCCGCCGACGCCGGCGGGATCGAACTGCTGGATACGGTGCAGTACGGTTTCGATATCGTCGGAGTCGACGTCTTCGAAATCCTCCGGGTTTTCCTGCTTGAAGTGTTCCAGCAGTTCATCCAGAGATATACGCAGGTAACCGTTGGCATCGATGCCATCGACAATGCCTGTGGCGATAAAACGGTCCAGGTCGCTCATGGGTGTCAGGTTAAGCTGCCACTCCAGATGATCCTGCAGCGTTTCCTCCGCCGTATCATTGGACTCCATGCTGCCGTCGTCATCGCGGGCCGGGCCGCTGGGCTGGCTGCTCTGAAAGGTGTCGTCCCAGGAACTGTCGGTGCCAAGCTCCTCGGGGATGTCGTCATTCCAGCTGTCTTCGGCCTGGGGGCTGTCGTCGCTGGCGGAGTTTTCCGCACTGGCGCGTTCGCCCTCGCTCTCGCTGGCCTTTTGTGGCGCCTCGGAGTTCTGGTGCTCGTTGTAATCGGCATCCGCTGCTTCGTCGTGATCCTCGTCGGAGGACTCGAGCATGGGATTGTTTTCGAGCGCTTCCTGAATTTCCTGCTGGAGGTCGAGTGTCGACAACTGCAGCAGGCGAATGGCCTGCTGTAACTGGGGCGTCATGGTCAGGTGCTGACCAATTTTTAGGTGGAGCCCTTGCTTCATAGAAAGACTGCGTTATCTGTGGGAGTGGGTCGAGTTGCTGTGCATTATATGCCTAACCGGGGGCGGGCGTCGTCTATCTGTCAGGCAGACTGAAGAAACACCGCCGCGGTGGTCATGCAGCGCCAAAAAAAGAGATATCACCCAGTCCGGGCTTAAAGCCTGAATTGTTCGCCCAGGTAGGCGGCCTTGACCTGCTTGTTGGCGATGATGTCCGCCGGTGTGCCCTGGGCCAGAATGCCGCCTTCGCTGACGATATAGGCGTGTTCGCAGATGTCGAGGGTTTCGCGCACATTGTGATCGGTGATCAGGACGCCGATGCCCTTGGTCTGCAGGTGGCGGATGGTGTTCTTGATATCGTTGACCGAAATGGGGTCCACCCCGGCAAAGGGCTCGTCGAGCAGAATAAAGGTCGGCTCGGTGGCCAGGCAGCGGGCAATCTCGACCCGGCGACGCTCGCCGCCGGACAGCGCCATGCCGAGGCTGTCGCGGATGTGCACAATGTGGAATTCTTCCAGCAATTGCTCAAGACGCTGCTCGCGGCCGGCGCGGTCAAGATCCTTGCGGGTCTCGAGGATGGCCATCAGGTTGTCACGCACGCTGAGCTTGCGAAAAATGGACGCTTCCTGGGGCAGGTAGCCCAGTCCCTTGCGGGCACGGCCGTGCATCGGCAGGGAGGTGATGTCCTGGTCGTTGAGCAGTACCTGGCCCTGATCGGCGTTAACGAGCCCGACAATCATGTAGAAGCAGGTGGTCTTGCCGGCCCCGTTGGGGCCCAGCAGCCCCGTAATCTGGCCGCTTTTCAGGCTCAGTGAAACATCCCGTACAACGGCCCGGCCCTTGTAGCTTTTGGCCAGCTGGCGCGCTTCCAGTGTGCTGGTCATTGCGCCGCCCCTTTGGGCTGGATGACCATCTGCACACGGCCCTGGCCGCCTTCGCCGCTGAAGGCGTTGACCAGGGATTTGTCGAGGTTGTAAACGATCTTCTGCCCGGTAAAGGTGTCTTTCTGCTGCACCACCCGGGCCTTGCCGGTGATGGTGATTTCCTGGCGATTGACCTGGTAGTCCATGCGCTCGCCATAGGCATTGGTCACCGGCTTGTCTTTGGCCGCCTGTTGCTCGAACTTGACATCCCCCGTGGCCAGAATGCGATTGACGCCGGATTCGCTGCGGTGCAGGTCAACATTGCGGGCGTTGATTTTCAACGTGCCCTGGGCAATCTCGACATTGCCGCTATAGGTGGTGATGCCGGTGTTGTCATCGATGGTGGCGGTGTCGGCGCTGACATGGATCGGCTGGTTGCGATCGGTCGGCAGGGCCAGACTGGTGCCGGAAAGACTCAGGGACAGCAGGGCTGCCAGCCAGAGGCGGGTATTATTTGGTTTCATAGCGTCCCTCGACATCGGACAGTAGCTCGACTTGGCGGCTATTCAGGTAAGCCTTCATGCCATTGGCCCGGGTTTCACCCCCCTGGCTGAACAGCGTGACGGCGGTGTCTGTTTCGATAAATTGTTCTGATGGCATCAGGGTCAGTGCTTCGGTTTCCAGCCGCAGCGGTGTGCTGCTGGCGCCTTTGTCACTGCTGCTCTGTACGCGCACGGCGCCGTTGAGCCGGACCTGCTCGTCACTGTCCTGCATCCGGCCCTGCTGGGCGCTGATCAGCACCTCGCCCCGACTATCGTTGCGAAACAGCACTATGTCCGGCGTCCGGGCGCGCAGTTCGCCGGGCTGCGGGTAGTGTTCGAGCTGCGGCGATCTGAGCTCCTGATGCAGCTGTCCGCGGGCATCGAACTGGCGAATGGTGGCATCGCGCAGATAGTAGTCCGTATCGGCGCTGCCTGGTGTTAGCTCGGGTGCTGCTGCCTCAGTGGGGGCGCGATCGGCCCCCCAGTAAAGCAGTATTGGTGCCAGCAGGGCGGTGGCGAGGATAAGACGCGTCCGGCTGCTCAACATGATCTAGAGGTACTCGCTAATAAGGGACTCGAGCTGGCCACGGGCGCTGAGTATCTGCTCGCAGAATTCGCGTCCCGCGCCTGCGCCGCCTGCCCGCTGGGTGCACCAGTGTGCATGCTGCAGCATCAGCGGATGGCCGTTGGGAACTGTAGCGCCAAAGGCGACGGCGCGAATGGCTGCAAGATCCGGCCAGTCATCGCCGATATAGGCGGTGGTGTCGCTGTCGTGCGCCGTCTGGGCCCAGATTTCCTTGAGTGCGACCAGCTTGTCTTCACGCCCCTGCAGCAGATGGGTAATGCCCAGTGCCTTGGCACGCATTTCCACCTGGGGTGAGCGGCGACCGGTAATAATGGCGGTTTCGATGCCGGCCTGCTGCAGCAGCTTGATGCCCAGGCCGTCCAGGGTATTGAAGCTTTTTACTTCGGAGCCATCGGGGAGGAAATCAAGATGACCGTCGGTCAGCACGCCGTCGACGTCAAACACCGCCAGGGTAACCTTGCGCAGGCGTTCAACCAGTTCACTGGGTAGTGACGCAGAGGGGTTGTAAAGGCTCATCAGATCACTCCTGCCTTGAGCATGTCGTGCATGTTCAGGGCGCCGACCGGGCGACGGTTCTCGTCCACCACCAGCAGGGCGTTGATCTGGCGTGACTGCATCACCTGCAACGCCTCGGCGGCCAAAATGCCGGCGGCGACCGTGGTGCAGTCCGGTGTCATGACCTCGCTGATGGGCGTGTTCTTCAGGTCGATGTCGCGATCCAGAGTGCGGCGCAGGTCACCGTCGGTAAAGAGACCGCACAGGCGGCCTTCGCTATCGGTCACCGCGGTCATGCCCAGGCGCTTGCGGGTTACTTCCAGCAGCGTCTGATTAATCGAAGTATCGCTGCTGACGCAAGGGATATCGTCGCCGGTGTGCATCAGGTCGCTGACCTTGAGCAGCAGGCGGCGCCCCAAACTGCCGCCGGGGTGGGAAAAGGCAAAGTCTTCGGCGCTGAAACCGCGGGCTTCCAGCAGGGCGATGGCCAGGGCATCTCCCATCACCAGCTGAGCCGTGGTGCTGGACGTTGGCGCCAGGCCCAGGGGGCAGGCTTCGCGCTCGACACCGATATGCAGGCTGGCATCCGAGGCCTGGGCCATGGTGGAGTTGGGGTTGGCCGTAATGCTGATCAGGGGGGCATTCATGCGTTTGATCAGGGGTAAAATGGTCACGACTTCAGAGGTTTCGCCGGAGTTGGATAGAGCAATAACCACATCCTTGCTGGTAATCATGCCCATATCGCCGTGGCTGGCTTCACCCGGGTGAACAAAAAACGCCGGGGTGCCCGTGCTGGCGAGGGTTGCGGCTATCTTGTTGCCGATATGGCCGGACTTGCCCATGCCGGTCACGATCACGCGGCCCTCGCAGCCAAGCAGCAGGTCGCAGGCGCGGGTGAAATCGCCGTTCAGGTGATTGAGCAGGTCGGATACAGCGTCACGCTCCAGTTCGATGGTGCGGCGTGCGGTGCTGAGATAGTCGAAGGGTTCGCTCATCGAATTCGGCCTTGCGGGTTGTTAAATGGTCGTGGCTTTCAAAATACGCACAGTGTACAGCAGTGCCGGTCACAGTGCCGCTCAGAGCAGGGCCGGATTTTCGGCACTGAATGCATGACGGAGCGGCACGGACAGCTCCCGGCAGCGGCCTGGATCTGGCTGCACACTAAGGCACAGGCCCCGTGGCAGGCTGCGCAGGGCATCTATTAGAACAGAATGGCAAGTCCGTGCAAGCGTGGAGCCGGAAATCAGGCCCTGTGGGCGCCGTTGCCTAAGTAAAATTTCCGGTTTGTGCGCCGCAATGATATATTTCAGCCTTTTAATCTGCCAGGGCGAATATCACGGCAGGCTCAAGGCTGACCTGCTGCTTCATATATGGAAAACATCGAAGATTTCACAATCAATATCAGTAACCTGAGTTTCTCCCGTGGTGAACGTAGCATCTTCCGCGATCTGAACATGCAGATCCCGCGCGGCAAGATCACTGCGATCATGGGGCCTTCGGGGACAGGTAAAACCACCTTGCTGAAACTGATCGGGGGCCAGCTGCTGCCCGATACCGGACGCATTGAGCTTGAGGGTGACAATATTCCCACGCTGTCGCGGGCGGACCTGTTCGAGGTGCGCGCGCGCATGGGCATGCTGTTTCAGAGCGGAGCCCTGTTCACCGACATGACGGTGTTCGAGAATGTGGCCTTTCCGCTGCGGGTGCATACCGATCTGCCTCAGGACATGATCCGTGATGTGGTGCTGATGAAGCTGCAGGCCGTGGGTCTGCGCGGTGCCCAGGATCTGATGCCCAGCGAACTGTCCGGTGGCATGGCGCGGCGCGTGGCGCTGGCGCGGGCCATAGTGCTGGATCCGCATATCGTTATGTATGACGAACCCTTCACCGGGCAGGACCCCATCGCCATGGGGGTACTGGTCAATCTGATCCGGCGTCTGAACCAGGCGCTGGGGCATACCAGCATTATCGTTTCACACGACATTCAGGAAACCCTTGGTATAGCTGATTACATCTATCTGGTATCGGGGGGTTCGGTGATTGCCAGCGGCACTCCGGCCGAACTGCGGGCCGATGAGTCCGAACAGGTGAAACAGTTTATGCACGGGTTGCCGGACGGTCCTGTAGCATTCCATTTTCCGGCCGGTGACTACCAGGCCGAATTGATGAAAGGGTCGTAAAGGATGCTGGATCGCCTTCAGGCGCTGGGCCATATCGGACTGGAAGGGCTGTCTGCCCTGGGCCGCTCCGGGTCGCTGCTGGCGCACGTACTTATCGCGCGACCCCAGCCCATGGTGATGTTTCCGCTGCTGCTGAAACAGATCTACTTCGTGGGTGTGTTGTCGCTGGTTATCATTCTGGTGTCGGGCACCTTTATCGGCATGGTGCTCGGCTTGCAGGGCTACACCATCCTGGTCAGCTATGGCTCCGAACAGGCCGTCGGTCAGATGGTGGCGCTGAGCCTGGTGCGCGAGCTCGGCCCCGTGGTCACGGCACTTTTGTTTGCCGGCCGGGCAGGGTCTGCCCTCACGGCCGAAATTGGCCTGATGAAGGCCACTGAGCAGTTGTCCAGTCTGGAAATGATCGGGGTTGATCCCTATCGGCGTATTATCGCTCCGCGTTTCTGGGCCGGTTTTATTTGTCTGCCAATCCTGGCAGCCATTTTCTCAACGGTTGGTGTCTGGGGCGGAGCCCTGGTGAGCATTGACTGGCTGGGGATATATGAGGGTTCTTTCTGGGCCAATATGCAGCAGTCGGTGGACTTCTATGACGATGTCCTCAATGGCCTGATCAAGGCGGTGGTATTCGGTTTCGTGGTGACCTGGGTGGCGGTATACCAGGGCTATGACTGCGTGCCGACCTCCGAGGGGATCAGCCAGGCGACAACGCGTACCGTGGTGTATGCGTCGCTGTGGGTACTGGGGCTCGATTTTATTCTCACCGCTTTGATGTTTGGAGAGTTTTAGGATGCGTACGAGGGTGGTGGAGATCAGTGTTGGCGGCTTCATGCTGACAGGGATCCTGGCATTGATTCTGCTGGCACTGAATGTCAGCGGACTGAAAGTGTCTGATAGCGGGAGCAGCTATCGCGTGTTGGCGCGGTTCGAAAACATCGGTGGCCTGGCGCCCCGAGCCAAGGTGACGCTGTCCGGCGTCCAGATTGGTCAGGTGAAGTCAATTTCGATTGATGAGCGCCTGCTGATGGCGGTGGTTGAACTGGATATCAATAGTTCGGTGGATTATCTGAGCCGTGACAGTTCGGCGCAGATTCTGACGGCGGGCCTGCTGGGCGAACAGTACATCGGTATTACGCCAGGTGCTGAAGATGAGATGCTCGAGGACGGCGATGCGCTGGAGAATACTCAATCAGCACTGGTGCTGGAAAACCTGGTAAGCAAATTCCTTTTCAACAAGGTCAGTGAGTGAGGTTTGTCATGAAGCGATTGTTAACAAGCGTTGCGTTGATGTTGTCATTACTGCTGCCAACGCTGCCGGCTCAGGCCAGCTGGGAAGCGGCCAGCGGTGTGGTTGAAAAAGTGACTCAGGACATGGTGACCTTGCTGGAAGAGGGTGTCGATATCAATAACGATGCATCCCTCAATGACGCCATGGCTCGGGTTGAACAGCGTCTGGACGGCCTGATCGATTTTGACTACATCGCGCAGCGCGTGATGGGCAAGTTTTACCGTCGGGCCAATGATGCCGAGCGTGCTCACTTTGCCACCGTCTTCAAGCACACCATGGTGAAAACCTATACAAAGGCACTGGCCGGCTTTGAAATCAGCCGCGTTGAAGTGGCACCTCAGGGGCCTGAAAGCCCTGAACCCGACAAGCAGGTTGTAACCCTGAATGTCTACTCCGGTGCCGGCACCAGGTACAGCCTGGTGAACTACATGCTGGAGCGCGACGGCCAGTGGCAGCTGGTAAACGTTATTCTGGATGGTATCAACCTGCGTCTGACGTTCACCAATCAGTTCGCCGATCTGGCTGAACGCAACAATGGCAATATCCAGCAGGTTATCACCAGCTGGGAAAGCCAGGTTGACAGCCGGGTGACCAAAACCGAGGGCAGCTGATGCAGGCTTCTGTCGAGGTACGCGCCGCCGACGAGGTGGCGCTGAGCGGTGATCTGCGTTTTGCCACCGTATCCGGGGTGCGTGAGCGCCTCGAGCGGCTTATTGCCACCGGCGAGTCGCACTGTGTGGTGGACTTTTCCGCCGTCACCAGTGTCGACAGCGCTGCGCTGTCGCTCTGGCTGTGCTGTCAGCGCGAAGCGCAGGAGCGCAATATCGATCTGCAGGCCCGCTATGTGCCGGAAGATCTGCTGTCGATCGCCGGCCTGGTCGGTCTGGGTCACCTGTTCAGTTCCGTGATCAGTGAGTAGTGAGCGGTACTCAAGCTTAGGGCTTAGTACCCGGCGGTAACGCTTTATCGTCCAGGAGCAGCCCCTGCGGGGCGTCGCGTTTTAGCCGTCATTCGGCTATTATTCGGCGCCTGTTTTGATTTGAAGAATGAGTGTTGGAGAGCGGTATGCAAGCGCAAGAAGTAAAGCAGATTATTGAATCTCAGCTTGATGGCTGCAGTGTTTACCCCGCTGGTGAAGGCTGTGATTTTCAGGTGACCGTCGTAGGTGACCTCTTTGCCGGTCTGACGCCGGTGAAAAAGCAGCAGCTTGTATATCAGTGCCTGCAGCAGCATATCGCCAGTGGCGCCATTCATGCGCTGACCATCAAGACCTACACCCCGGAACAGTGGCAGACGCTGCAATCCTAAGCCGTTTTTAACGACAGGACCCCTGATGGAAAAGTTCAAGATTGAAGGCGGCGTCACCCTTAATGGTGAAGTCCGCATTTCGGGTGCAAAGAATGCCGCGCTACCCATCCTTGCCTCGGCGTTGCTGGCCGACGGGCCTGTGCATATCAGCAATCTGCCGCACCTGAACGATGTAACCACCATGCTCGAGCTGCTGCGGCGCATGGGCGTGGAGGTGGTCGCTGACGCAAACCTGAATGTACAGATTGATGCCCGTACCATTCGCGAGTACCACGCGCCCTACGATCTGGTGAAAACCATGCGCGCCTCCATCCTCGTACTGGGCCCGATGCTGGCGCACTTTGGCGAGGCTCAGGTGTCCCTGCCGGGTGGTTGTGCCATTGGCAGCCGACCGGTCGATCAGCATATTCGCGGTCTGCAGGCTATGGGTGCTGAAATACTGGTGGAAGAAGGTTATATCCATGCGCGCAGCAACGGTCGCCTGAAAGGTGCCCGGGTGTTTTTCGACATGGTAACCGTCACCGGCACCGAAAATATTCTGATGGCGGCGACCCTGGCAGAGGGCGAAACCATTCTTGAAAACGCCGCCCGTGAACCCGAAGTGGTGGATTTGGCCAACTGCCTGATCGCCATGGGTGCGAAGATCACAGGCCAGGGCACCGATACCATTCGGGTGCAGGGCGTTGAGTCCCTGGCCGGTGGTAGCTACTCGGTATTGCCCGATCGCATCGAAACCGGCACCTACCTGGTGGCGGCGGCGGCGACCGGTGGCCGTGTACGTTGCACCGACACCCGTCCTGATACGCTGGATGCCGTGCTGCAGAAGCTGACCGAGGCCGGTGCTGAAATCACCAGCGGTGACGACTGGATCGAGCTCGACATGAAGGGGCGCAGGCCCAAGGCTGTGAGCATTACCACGGCGCCTTATCCCGCTTTTCCCACCGACATGCAGGCGCAGTTTGCGGCCATGAATGTGGTGGCTCAGGGTGTCAGCCAGATTCGCGAAACGGTGTTCGAGAACCGTTTCATGCACATGCAGGAAATGATCCGCATGGGCGCAAAAATTACCATCGATGGTCACAATGCGATGATCGAAGGCGTTGAAAAGCTGCAGGGCGCACCGGTCATGGCGACCGACCTGCGGGCTTCCGCCAGCCTGGTGATTGCCGCCCTGACGGCGCGCGGAGACACCCTGATCGATCGTATTTACCATATTGACCGCGGCTACGAACATATTGAAGAAAAGATGCGCCAGCTGGGTGCGCACATCGTTCGGATTCCGGGTTGACAGGGACACACTAGACTTATGACTCAACCGTTGACCATTGCGCTCTCCAAGGGGCGCATTCTGAAGGAAACACTGCCGCTGCTTGAGGCGGCGGGCATAGTACCGGCCGAAGATATTTTCAGCAGCCGCAAACTGATTTTCGATACCAATCAGGACCATGTGAAGCTGGTGGTCATTCGTGCCACCGATGTGCCGACCTACGTGGAATATGGCGGGGCGGACATGGGGATCTCCGGCAAGGACGTCCTGCTGGAGCATGGCGGCGAAGGCCTCTATGAACCGCTGGATCTGGAAATCGCCTGCTGCAAGCTGATGACGGCGGGTCTGGTCAAGGCCGCACCGGTCAAGGGCCGCCTGCGTATCGCCACCAAGTTCGTCAACCTGACCCGCGAGTACTTTGCGCGCCAGGGGCTGCAGGTGGATATCATCAAGCTTTATGGCGCCATGGAGCTGGCACCCATCATGGGGCTGGCCGATCAGATCGTTGATATCGTCGATACCGGCAACACGCTGCGGGCCAACGGCCTGGAGCCGCTGGAACTGATAGCACCCATCAGCTCCAGGCTGGTGGTGGGGCAGGCGTCGATGAAAATGAAATATGACCTGATACAGCCGATTGTCGACAGCATGGCGCAGGCTGTTGTGGCACGGCGTGGAGCCTGAGTTATGTCAGAACTGAATATTCAGCGCCTGGATGCAGGCGCAGCAGATTTCGAAGCCTCGCTGCAGAAGCTGCTGGCCTGGGAAGCCGTATCCGATAGCGGCGTTAACGCCACTGTGGATGAAATCCTCGGGCGGGTGCGCACCCAGGGCGATGCCGCTGTGGTGGAGTACAGCAACCGCTTCGATCGCGTGGGTGTTTCATCCATGGCCGAACTGGAAATCAGCCGTGAGCGCCTGGAGCAGGCGCTGGAAGAGTTGCCCCAGGCGCAGCGCAGCGCGCTGGAAGAAGCTGCGGTGCGTGTACGCGACTACCACGAGCGGCAGAAAAGCGACTCCTGGAGCTACACCGAGGCCGACGGCACCATGCTGGGCCAGAAAGTCACGCCCATGGACCGCGTGGGTATCTATGTGCCCGGCGGCAAGGCGTCCTATCCGTCATCGGTGCTGATGAACGCGCTACCGGCCAAGGTCGCCGGTGTGGGCGAAATCATCATGGTGGTACCGACCCCCGGTGGCGAGCTGAACGAGCTGGTACTGGCCGCGGCGGCCCTGGCCGGGGTTGACCGGGTTTTCTGTATCGGTGGTGCCCAGGCCGTTGCGGCTCTGGCCTACGGTACTGAAACTGTGCCACGGGTCGACAAGATAGTGGGTCCTGGCAATATTTATGTCGCCACGGCCAAGCGTGCGGTCTTTGGTGTTGTCGGTATCGATATGATCGCCGGCCCGTCCGAGATTCTGGTGCTCAGCGATGGCAGCACCGATCCCGACTGGATCGCCATGGATCTGTTCTCCCAGGCCGAGCATGATGAAGATGCCCAGTCGATTCTGGTGAGCCCGGATGCCGACTACCTGGACAGGGTCGAGCAGAGCATCCTGCGCTTGCTGCCTACCATGGAAAGGCGCGGAATTATAGAAGTTTCGCTGCGTAACCGCGCTGCCTTTATTCATGTCAAGGATATGGCTCAGGCCGTCGATGTGGCCAACCGCATTGCGCCGGAACACCTTGAGCTGGCGGTGGAGAATCCGCAAGCGCTGGTGCCTGATATTCGCCATGCCGGTGCCATCTTCATGGGACACTACACGGCCGAAGCCCTGGGTGATTACTGCGCGGGGCCGAACCATGTGCTGCCGACATCCGGCACGGCGCGTTTCTCGTCGCCTCTGGGTGTGTATGACTTTCAGAAACGCTCGTCGCTGATTCAGTTTTCGGCCGATGGCGCTTCAAAGCTGGGCCCGGTGGCCTCTATTCTGGCCCGCGGTGAAGGCCTGACGGCCCACGCCCGCTCAGCCGAATACCGTATCAAGCAAGACTGATACGCAAGCGGCTGCGTCACCCCGGGTGCCGCAGCCGCTTATCCTTCCCTGGTTTCACTGACTACCCGGCGAACTCCTAGCGTTCGCTTTCCTGCGGGCGTTCCCCAATCTGCACCTTGAGCTGCATCGCAGTACCGTTGCGCAGTATGTCTATGCTGGCCGTCTGGCCGGGCTTGAAGGTCGCAATGCGGCTCATCGAGGCACGGCTGTCGCTGATGGAGTCGCCATTGATGGCGGTCATGATATCCCCTGGTTGCAGACCGGCGAGGTGAGCGGGGCCATTGCGAAAGATACCGGCGATGATCAGCCCCTGGGCTTTATCAAGGCCGAAGCTTTCGGCCAGACGCGGGGTGAGTTCCTGTACTTCCACGCCTATCCAGCCTCGAATAACCCGCTGATGTTCGATCAGATCCTGCATGACCTGGCGCGCCAGATTGGACGGAATGGCAAAGCCGATGCCCTGGGAGCCGCCGGACTTCGAAAAGATCGCCGAGTTGATACCAATCAGATTGCCGTAGGCGTCTATTAGCGCACCGCCGGAGTTGCCGGGGTTGATGGCAGCATCGGTCTGAATAAAGTCTTCATAGGTGTTGAGTCCCAGGCTATTGCGCCCGGTTGCACTGATAATGCCCATGGTGACGGTCTGGCCGACGCCAAAGGGATTGCCAATGGCGAGCACCACATCACCGACGCGCAGGGCTTCGGATGAGGTGAGGGAGATGCTCGGCAGGTCTGGTAGCTGGATCTTGAGAATTGCCAGATCCGTTTCCGGGTCTGTGCCTATGACCTTGGCCTGGGTTTCACGGCCATCACGCAGGGCGACCAGCACGCTGTCGGCATTGGCGATGACATGGTTGTTGGTGACTATATAACCCTGGGCGCTGAGGATAACGCCTGAGCCCAGGCTCGACTCTATACGTTCGCGCTCTGGGCGGTTGCCGGAACCAAAGAAGTTGCGAAAGACAGGGTCGTCACGCAGCGAATTTTCCTGTGGCTTGACCAGGGTGCGGGTGTAAATATTGACGACCGCAGGCGCTGCCGTTTCCACCGCGCTGGCGTAGGACACCGGGCCGCTGTCGCGGCCCGCAGCCGGGCGGGGCAGGGCTTCGTGGATCTCGACCGTCGTTATCGTGGGGCTGAGCAAATCGGGAAAGAGCTGCAGTATCACCAGCGCTGCCAGCACGCCGGTAATGATCGGCCATATTAGATAGGTAGACTTTCGCATGGGCAGCTCGGGTGATTGTGCTATGAAATCATGCAATTATACGGCTAGTGGTTAGCTGTTGTGAAATACGGAATCATAAGTCTATGTCTATCGAACTGAATGAGTTGGTGCGTTACTGCGATACGTTGCTGCAAAGCAACAGCATTTCCGATTACTGCCCCAATGGGCTCCAGGTCGAGGGGCGTGGTCGGGTGCAACGAATTCTCTGTGGCGTTACCGCCAGCCAGGCGTTACTGGATGAAGCTGTCGCCTGGCAGGCCGACCTTGTGCTGGTGCACCACGGCTATTTCTGGAAGGGGGAGGACAGCCGTATTCGCGGGATCAAAAAGCGTCGCCTTGCGACTCTGCTACAGCATGATATCAGCCTGCTGGCCTACCATTTGCCGCTGGATGTGCATCCGCTGTACGGCAACAATGTGCAGCTGGCGGCGCGCCTGGGGCTGGAGATCGAAGGTTCGCTGGAACCCGGCAACCCGCGCTCAGTCGGGCTGGCCGGGCGCCTGAAAACCCCAATGTCGCTGGCTGATTTTGCCGCCAAGGTTGCTAAAGTACTGGGCCGTGAGCCCTTGTGTATTGTGGGCGCACAGCAGCAGATTGAACGCATTGGCTGGTGTACCGGAGCGGCTCAGGGCTATATCGAGCAGGCGGCGGAGCTGGGGCTGGATGCCTATCTGTCGGGGGAGATTTCTGAGCCTACGGTACACAGCGCGCGGGAGCATGGTGTGCATTATATCGCCGCCGGCCATCACGCCACCGAGCGTTACGGCGTGCAGTCGCTGGGGGAACATCTGGCGCAGCACTTTGGGCTGGAGTGGCGCTTTGCTGATATCGACAATCCGGTCTGACGGACGTCTTTAGCGCGCTGGCGGTGGCTATTTCAAGGTGATGTGAATCACTCATAGCTGCGCGGCATTGCGCCGCGCAGTTCGGCGTCAGGCTCAGTCGTGCGCGTCAGCGGTTTTGGCTTTGGGGCTTTCCTGTGCTTTTTCGTCTTTTTTCGCCGGTTCCTTCTCTTTGGTCTTTTCCTTTTCCTTGGCTTTTAGCGCAGCCAGGTGGGCGGGGTCGGTGAGAAGTTCTTCTTCCTCGTCTTCATCTTCAAGGCCGAAAGTCTCGGACAGTGTGCCTTTTTCGTTGCTCGACTTGGCGGCGTAATCCCGCGGAGGCTCAGGCACCTTTTCAGCTTCTGCGTTGGGCACTACATCGGTGACGACCGGAATGGGTGCGTCCGGTGCGGCCGTCAGTTTGGCCTGCATGCTTTCATTCAGTGCCAGACTTGCGGCGTCGTCGTCGCAGAGCGTTTGGGCACCACTGGCCAGATGCTGGTGCACATCCTTGTAGGTGTTGGTGAGCTGGTTAACCAGGGCGGCGGTTTTCTCGAAGTGGTCGGTTACATCCTGCTTGTAGGTCGCCAGTTCTGCCTTGGCTTCATCGAGCTGATTGTTCAGTGTCTGGCGCTGTCCTGCATCAGAACCCGAGCGCCCCAGCAGGTAACCGATCAGGCCGCCTACCGCCAGCGCTACTGCGCCAATGATCCATATGCTGTTCTGTTCCACAGTCAATCCTCACCTGGAAGTCATACCGGTATTAAAGAATAAAACAATCGTTGGCCAAAGCCTACCGGCAGCGAGGCGTTGGATGCAAGGCTTCAGTGGCGCTCAGGCTACGCAGTTCAGGAATCGGCGCAAAGGTGCTGGCGCAGGTCGTTGATCTGCTCGGTGACAATGGCGCAGGCGCTGTCGGCATCCTGCTTTTCGAGGGCCTCGATCAGGCGCTGATGCTGGGTGCTGACCAGGGCTCGATCACGAAAGCGGTGCGCCACCATGTTGGTGACCGGCTGCAGTGCCTCGATCACCGAGAACATGACAAATCCCAGCAGACGGTTGCCGCTGGCATCGGCCAGGGTGCGATGCAGGGCGACATCTGAGGCACAAAAGTCTTCTGCGCTAAGGCTGCTGTCACGCTGGATATCCAGTTGCTGACGCATGCGCTCAAGCTGGGCCTCGGTCCTGTTGTGTGCCGCCAGCCGACAGCATTGCAGCCCCAGTAGCTCGCGGGCCTGCAATACCTCGTCCATATTGAAGGCATCCATGCCGACCAGCAGGGTAGTGGCGCAGGTGAGGGATTCGCTCAGGTCGTTGACACTCGGGCAGTTGATAAAGGTGCCGCCGGTGGGGCCGCGTTTTGAACGGATCAGATTCTGGGCGGCCAGAATCTTCAGGGCTTCACGAATGGTCGGACGCGAAACGCTAAAGCGCAGTGCCAGCTCGTCTTCGGTGGGCAGGCGGTCGTCGGCGCGCAGTTCGCCATCGACAATGGCGCGGCGCAGCTGATCGGCGATCTGGCGTGAAAGGTTGTCCCGTTTTATCGGCTCGAAGGCTGAGTTCGTCATCTGTGCTCCCGGTTGTGGCGCTCAGTATTTCATAGAATCGGCTATTTGTTAATTTGCTTTACAAATAGCCGAATTACTCTTAATGTTAATTCGTCTTACAAATAGGCACTACAGAAAATTGGAGGCGACATGTTCAGAGCTCTGGTACTGGATCAGCAGGACGGCAAGACGCAGGCGCAGGTCAGAACACTGCAGGAATCACAGCTTCCCGAGGGGGAGGTACTGGTGGCGGTGGACTATTCGTCGCTTAACTTCAAGGACGGCCTGGCGATTACCGGAAGCGGCAAGATCGTCAGTCAGTTTCCGATGGTGCCGGGGGTCGATCTGGCCGGGCGGGTGCTGGAGTCTGCGGATGATGCCTTTTCCCCCGGTGATGCGGTGGTGCTCACCGGCTGGGGTGTGGGAGAACGTCACTGGGGTGGCATGGCCGAGAAGGCTCGTCTAAAGGCTGACTGGCTGGTGCCCATGCCCCAGGACATGGATGCCCGCACGGCGATGATGATAGGTACCGCAGGTCTCACCGCCATGCTGTGCGTCATGGCGCTGGAGGAAGGCGGCCTGACGCCTGCGGCCGGTCCGGTCCTGGTGACCGGTGCCGCCGGGGGGGTAGGCAGCGTGTCGGTCGTGATTCTGGCGGCGCTTGGTTATGAGGTTCATGCCGTCACCGGACGGCCGGAAACAGAAGCCTATCTCAAGGGGCTGGGTGCCCATGCGCTGGTCAGTCGTGAAAGCATGGCGTCCAAACCGCGGGCGCTGGAAGCACAGCGCTGGGCTGGCGCCATTGATACCGTGGGCGATACCATCCTGGCGCGGGTGTTGGCTGAGACGCACTATGGCGGCACAGTGGCGGCCTGCGGTCTGGCTGCGGGCTTCAGCCTGCCGACGACGGTGATGCCGTTTATTCTGCGCAATGTGCGCCTGCAGGGCGTGGATTCGGTCATGTGCCCGCTGTCACGGCGCCAGCAGGCATGGCAGCGTCTGGCACGGGAGCTGCCCGCCGCGGCGCTGGGGGAAATCGGTCACAGCATCGGGTTGGATGAGGTGCCGGACTATGCCCAGCGTATTGTCGAGGGTCAGGTGCGAGGCCGCGTGATCGTCGATATGTCGCGCTAGTCTGTTAGTGACAGGCCTGAACGCAGGGATCGTTTCCAGGTCTGCGTGCAGGCCTGCACCGAGGTATAATGGCGCCTTTTTCGCGGCGGGCCATTATGGAACATCTTCGTTTACAGTTTGTTCGGCTGTGTCTGCCTCTGCTGTGCCTGGTGCTAACCTGGCCTGCACTGGCTGCGATCACCCTGGTGGACAACGGGGGGCGCAGTGTCACTCTGGAACAACCCGCCAGGCGCATTCTCGCCCTGGCGCCCCATATCACTGAAAATCTCTTCAGCATAGGCGCAGGTGATCGCATCGTTGGCGCCGTGGCGCATAGTGATTATCCAGCACAGGCACAGGCAATCCCCCGCGTGGGGAGCTATGGCCAGCTGAATCTGGAGCAGGTGCTGGCGTTGCAGCCGGATCTGGTCATTGCCTGGCCGGGTGGCAACCCGCCGGCACAGCTGGAGCGCTTGCGCCAGTTTGGCATTCCCGTTTTCGAATCGGATCCACACAGCTTTGCCGCCATCGCCGCCAACCTGCGCCTGTACGGCGAGCTTACAGGGCTGCAGGCCCAGGCCGATACCGTAGCCTCTGAGCTGGAATCGCGCGTGGAACGCCTGCGCCTGCAGCACCAGGATGCTGCGCCGGTACGGGTGTTCTATCAGCTCTGGCATGAACCCCTGATGACGGTGAACCATACTCTGCTGGTGGATCAGATGTTGCGCCTGTGCGGTGGCGAGAATCCCTTCGCCGCTAGGCCAGAGGCCGTGCCCCAGCTTGGCGTGGAATCAGTGCTGGCGGTGCGCCCCGAGGTCATACTGACCACCACCGAAGAAGCCCCCCACGACTGGATCGAACGCTGGCAGCGCTGGCCCGAACTGCCGGCGGTGCAGCACAAGCTGTTCTATCAGCTCAATGCCGACTGGATGCACCGTGCCACGCTGCGGGCGCTGTCCGGGGCCGAGCAACTGTGCCTTCATCTTGATGATGCCCGGCTGAAACTGGGGCGCGGCAAGCTGTATTAATCGATAACGGAGAAGTGCGTGAAACAACTGATACTCGGCGGTGCCCGCTCCGGCAAGAGCCGGCTGGCGGAACAGCGCGCCCAGGCTACAGGCTTGCCAGTGGCGCTGGTGGTCACCATGGTACCGGGGAATGATACAGAACTTGCCGAGCGCGTTCGCCGCCATCAGGCGGATCGCCCGGCCGACTGGCGCCTGGTGGAAGCGCCCATCGCACTCGCCGCTGCGCTTGATCCGCTGCTGCAGGCGGGCTATTGCGTACTGGTGGACTGCCTGACCCTGTGGCTGACTAACCTGTTGCTGCTGGAGTGCGATGAGACTCTGCAGGCTGAGCTGGATGCGCTGGATGCGCTACTGGCACGCGTCGATGGCAGCCTGATCATGGTGAGCAATGAAGTGGGTCTGGGCATTGTGCCCATGGGGGCGCTCAGTCGGCGCTTTCAGGATCAGACCGGCTGGCTGCACCAGCGCATGGCGGCCATTTGTGACCGCGTGACCCTGAGCGTGGCGGGTTTGCCGCTGGAGGTGAAATGATGCCTTTTTCCCTGGCCGCCAACTGGCTTGAGCAGCCGATGCAACAGCCCAATGCCGAGGCAGAGGACCAGGCCAGAGCCCACCAGTTGCAGCTGACCAAGCCCGCCGGGGCTCTGGGCGAGCTCGAGCAGCTGGCGATTCGCCTTGCCGGCTTGCAGGGGCGGGTCTATCCCCGTGTGGATTCCTGTCATATCAGCCTGTTCGCCGCCGATCACGGCATCGCTGCCGCCGGGGTTTCGGCCTACCCCCAGGCTGTAACCGCGCAGATGCTGGCCAACTTTGTATCCGGTGGCGCAGCCGTTGCGGTATTGGCCAAACTTGCCGGTGCCCGTTTCGATGTGGTGAATCTGGGAACGCTGCAACGACCTGAGCCAGACCCAAGAGTGGTTGATCGCTGGCTGGGGCCGGGCACGGCGGATTTCACTCAGCAGGCCGCGATGACGGTGGCACAACGGGATGCCGCCTTGCTGGCCGGTGCCGAGCGTCTGGCTGAGGCGCAGAAGGCCGGCTGCGAGCTGTTTGTCGCCGGCGAGATGGGCATTGGCAATACCAGTGCGGCGACGGCGCTTGGCGCTGTGCTGCTTGAACTGGATCCAGCGCAGCTGGCGGGCCCGGGGACTGGCGTTAATGCCACTGTGCTGGCCCACAAGGTGGCGCTGCTTCGCCAGGGGCTCAGCCTGCATACTGGCGATAACCCCAGGGTGCTTGAGTTGCTGCGCCGCCTGGGGGGCTTTGAAATCGTCGCCATGGTGGGGGCTTACCTGCATGCCGGCCAGTGCGGCGTGCCGGTGCTGGTGGATGGTTTTATCAGTACCCTGGCGGCACTGGTGGCGGTAAGGCTCAATCCGGCTTTGGCGCCCTGGCTGCTCTATGGTCACCGTTCGGCTGAGCCCGGCCACGGGCTTATGCTGGAGGCACTTCAGGCCAGGCCTTTGCTGATGCTGGATATGCGACTTGGAGAGGGCAGTGGCGCGGCGCTGGCGCTGCAGATAGTACGCAGTGCCTGTGAGTTACACAGTGGCATGGCGACCTTCGCCCAGGCCGGTGTGGCGGGTCCCGGCGGGTGAGCGTACTGACGCTGGATCTGCTGCGCCACGGTGATGCCGAAGATGCCGGTTGTTACCGCGGGCGTACCGATTCTGCCCTGACGGCGCTGGGCAGGCGCCAGATGCAGGCTTATGGCGCCGAAAATCCTGGCTGGCAGCGCATTCTCTGCTCGCCGCTGCGCCGTTGTGCGCAGCCCGCAGCAGAACTCGCCCAGGGCTTGCAGCTTGAGTGCGCTACAGATGCGCGCCTGCTGGAGCTGGATTTTGGCCGCTGGGACGGTCGCCCCTATGCGGACGTCTGGCAGCAGGAGCAGGCGGCTGTGTTGGCATTCTGGCGAGATCCGCAAGCGCATCCGCCGCCAGGAGGGGAAGCCATAGCGGCCTTCTGTGCACGCCTGGCCTCACTGCAGCATGAATTAAAGGCTGAGAGTATTGCAACGGCTGAGGGCGATACCCACCTGCTGCTGCTGACCCACGCCGGCGTTATCCGGGGGCTTCTCGGTACGGCACTGGGGCTGGAGGCCAGCCACTGGTCGCAGCTGCGTATTGATACCGCGTCCCTGAGCCGGCTTCGGCTGGGGCGGGATGGCGCCCATGGCTGGTGTGAACTGTCGTTTATGAACCGGGTTAGGGGTATCCGTTGAAAGCCGCTCTTTTTGGTTCGGCGCGGAAGTTGGCCATGGCACAGCGCTCTCCGCAGGGGAGGGCGCTGTTAGTGGGGCTCTTCGTGGCAGAAAAGGCGGCGAGGCCTGCCACTGCTTCAGGGTTCGCTGATACCCTTGATAAAGGACTTGGTCCCTTCCCAGGCGTCCTTGCTGGCCTCCACCGCGGCATCGGCACCTTCCTTGCCGAGTTCGACCGCGGTTTCGGCGCCCTTGCCCGTTGAGCAGATGGCGCGCTGCACGGCGCAGCGGGCCTTGCATCCGGTGACAGCAGCGTCGTCAGTGAAATGCCTGACTTCACATTCGGTACGACAAAACTGCTGATCCAGGGCGCAGTTAGCGAACGCCAGCTGGGGCAGCCAGGCGAGTATCAGTACGGGCACAACTCTTTTCATTTTTATCCTCCTTGGCTCGAATGAAGTATAACCGATCCGCCGCTGGCGCCGCCGCTAGAGCGCAGGGATGACGGCGCTCAGCGTTTGTTGCGCGCCTGCCAGTAAAGCTCCTGGCCGCCGTCACGGCGTGCCAGCACCCTGGCGCAGACAAACAGCAGATCGGACAGGCGATTAATGTAGCTCAGAGCATGGGGGTTGACCGACTCAAGCTGTGCCAGTTCCACCAGGCGCCGTTCGGCACGTCGGCACAGGCTGCGGCTTTGCTGGCACAGGGCGCTGACGCGGTTGCCCCCTGGCAGGATAAATTCGCGCAGGGCGGGCAACTCGGCGTTCAGGTTGTCCAGCTGTTGCTCCAGCGTGCGGGTGGCGGCGGCGTCCAGCACCCAGTACTGCGCATCGACCATGGCCAGCTCGCCGCCAAGATCAAACAAATCGTGCTGCAGGCCTGGCAGAAAGCTTTGCAGGGCATCATCGGGACCAAGTTCTGCGATCAGTACGCCCAGGCTCGAGTTCAACTCGTCAATATCGCCCAGGGCCTCGATACGCGGATGATATTTTTCGACCCGGCGACCATCGGCAAGGCCGGTGGTCCCCTTGTCGCCGCTGCGGGTGTAAATGCGATTGAGACGATCCGACATTGTGCGGGTTCCCTGTCGTGGGTTGGTTCGGGGGTTAGTTTGGTAGAGTCTTCGGGGATGAGGTTGTACCGCTGTCGTGCTGCAACTGGCGTACCTGCTGCAGCGCTGCGCGGTTGCGGGGCACATCAATGCCAGCCAGACGGGCTTCATTGCACAGGAAACCGGTGATCTGTTCGATCTCGGTGGGGCGCTGGTGGCGAATATCCTGCAGCATCGACGAATAGTTGTTTGCGGTTGTGTGGGCCACCATCAGGGCCTGGTCTCGCAAGGGGCCGTCAAATAGAGGGATGCCGCGGGCGCGGGCCACGGCATCGAATTCTTCGCACAGGGCTTCGAGTGCACGGGTGTAGGCCGGTACTGTTGTCAGCTCGCCGTTGCGACAGCCGTAGAGCGCCGTCAGCGGGTTAATGGCGCAGTTGATCGCCAGCTTGCGCCACAGCGTGGTTTCAATCGCAGGATCCTGGCGCAGCTGCAGCTTAAAATGCGGGCCGCAATCCGGCAGTGTGGCATCGGTGCTGTCGAAGCGGCCAATGGCGGTTTCGCCGTGGCCGGCATGAACGACTTCGAAGGGCGCGCGCAGGTAGGCACCATCGGTGCTGGAGCCGATCAGCACGCGATCATTGCCTGCACGCTCAATGACCTGTTGCTGGCTGCCCATGCCATTTTGCAGTACCAGAATGCGACTGTCGACAGTGAGGCGATGCCACACCGACTCCAGCGCCACCTGGCTGTCATACGCCTTGGTACAGAGCAGCAGTTGCGCAATGGGCTGGGGTGTTGCCGCCAGAGTGGCGCTCAGGGGGCAGAAAGTTTCGCCGCTATCGTCAATCAGGCTAACGCCGCCGCGAGCCTGAAACTGTGCCAGGCGTTCGGGGCTGCGCAGCACCAGGCTGACCGAAACTCCGGCGCGCTGCAGATGCGCAGCCCAGAGGCAGCCGATGGCGCCGGCTCCAAGGATTGTCCAGTGCATGATAAGTCCGTCACTGCGTCATTAGTTGTGTATTCATTGTGCGAACGCTCGGGCGCCGTACCGGGTTGTACGCCCCTTGTTCTGCAAGGCGAGCACGAGAGCTGGCGTTTGCGGGATTCGCATTGGAACATTGTTCCCATGCATGGCCTGATGATGAAGCATGCGTGCTTTATGTCGCAACTCTGCCGGTTAATCGCAGTGCTTATGATAACCAGAGTGCGCAATGGGTGAAATGGTTACGGGCCTTCGCTAAAATGCCTCCACTTCGGCTCGACCCGGTGCTGTGTGCTGTGGAGTCTGCGGGCCGCTTCAATTTAGAGGAGATCGGGTAATGCCGTCATTTGACATAGTGTCCGAGCTGGACATGCATGAAGTCACCAACGCGGTGGATCAGGCCAATCGTGAAATTCAGAACCGCTTCGACTTCAAGGGTATTGATGCGCGCTTCGAGCTGGGCGATGGTCATGTGGTGCTCTGGGCCGAGGTGGACTTCCAGTTGCAGCAGCTGCAGGAAGTACTGCGTGCCAAGCTGACCAGCCGCAAGATTGATATTCGCTGCATGGAAGTCAAGGATGCGGAAAAGGCCAATATGCGCGCGCGCCAGCAGGTGGATCTCAAGCAGGGGCTGGATCAGGCGCTGGCCAAGAAAATTATCAAGCTGATCAAGGATGCCAAGCTCAAGGTCCAGACCCAGGTGCAGGGTGAGCAGGTACGGGTGACGGGCAAGAAGCGTGACGACCTGCAGGGCGCGATGGCCCTGCTGCGGGCGGCTGATCTGGAGCTGCCGCTGCAGTTCAACAACTTCCGCGACTAGTCGGACTCAAGATACCGGCCTGCAACGGGCCGGTGCCTGTAGTGCCGTGCTTATGCCTGGCGCTCTGTTTAGCAGCGCAGCGTCGTCAGTGCGGCTCGCCATCGTTGCAGTGACAGCGGCCGCCTTCCAGGCAGGCCAGTAAAAACAATTCCTGAACCAGTTCCTTGCTGCAGCATTGCGATTGCTGCAGATCCTGTGGGCAAATCACGCCCTGCTCCAGCAAGGTGGTTACCTTCTCGTTGCGCCATTCAATAACGCGGATGCCGGTATGGCGATGGGTGATACGAAGGTATGGATCTGGCCGTTCCAGCCAGGCGTCGATGATATAGCTCATAACAGTCCCTTCCCTTGAGTGGTTCTGGGACTTTATGATATCGATTATCATTTGTAAATGATAATCGTTGTTATTTGTGAGTGGCTTCTGCCTGAACCGGTGCATGGCGTGCCGCCAGCCAGACAAGGATCAGTACCGGCAGACCAAGCACAGCGGTACCGGCGAAGAACAGTGGATAGCCCATCAGATTTACCGCGTCGCCGGAGAAACCCGCCAGAAACTTTGGCATCAGCAGCATGACCGAGCTGAAAAGCGCATATTGCGTCGCGGTATAGCTGATGCTGGTCAGGCTCGACAGATAGGCGATAAAGGCCGCCGTGGCGATGCCGGCACTGAAGTTGTCCAGCGATACCGTCACTATCAAAAAGCCGACGCTGTGGCCGGTCAGCGCCAAGGCCGAGAACAGCAGATTGGTGGCCGCCGCCAGCACAGCGCCAATAAACAGTATTCGCATCACGCCAAAGCGGTACACCAGCAGCCCGCCCACCAGGGAGCCGACAATCGTCATCAGGGTGCCGAACAGCTTGGTGATTTCAGCCACTTCAATCTTGGTAAAACCCATGTCGACGTAAAACACGTTGGCGATGATGCCCATGACGACGTCGGCGATACGGTAGCTGCCGATCAGCGCCAGAATCAGTAGCGCAGGTTTGCCATAGCGGCTGATAAAATCGGCGAAGGGGCAGTAGGCCGCGACATAAAACCAGCCCAGCAACCGTGCCAGGGCGTGGGGCAAATGCTGGCGCTGTTCCATAAAGGCCTCTATCTCCTGCCTTTTTTGCTCTGCTGCGGCGCCATCGGGTACGGGTTCAGGCGCGCACAGGGTGGTGACAATGCCGACGCTCATCAGGGCCGCCATGGCCCAGTACGCCATCTGCCAGGACTCACGGCTATAGCTGTCGGCGCCTGGATCGTGCCAGGCGGCGATCAGCAGGGCGCCGGTGGTCGCCAGTATCATGGCCAGGCGGTAACCGAGCATGTAGGTGGCGGCCATGGCGGCCTGAATGCGCGGCTCGGCTGATTCGATGCGGTAGGCGTCGATGGCGATGTCCTGGGTGGCGGAGCAAAAGGCGACCGCGAGGGCGAACCAGGCCATCAGCTCCAGGTTTTGCTGCGGATCGGAATCGGCCAGTCCAAGCAGGCACAGGGCGATGAGCAGCTGTGCGGTCAACATCCAGCTGCGCCGCCGTCCCAGCCAGGCAGAAAGCAGCGGAATGGGCAGGCGGTCGATAATCGGCGACCACACCCACTTGAAGGCGTAGGCCAGGGCGACCCAGGAAAAGTAGGTAATGGTGCCGCGATCAATACCGGCTTCACGCAACCAGTAGGACAGGGTGGAAAAGACCAGCATCAGCGGCAGGCCGGCGGAAAATCCAAGAAATAACAAGGTGATGGGGCGAGGTTGCAGGTAGACACGGGCGCTGTGCAGCCATTCTTTCCAGCTCAGGGTGTGCTCGGCGTGTTCGGTTTGCATGGTGGGGTTCAGTTTCCTGGAGGTCCGTGAACACGCATTGTGTCCATCGGTCGCAGGCTTGTAAACGCCCGCAAAGAGGCGGGGGCGGCGTATGTGTCACCCGGGCGTGCCTTAGGCTGGTCGGGCGGGTATAAAAAAGGCATAAAAAAACCGGCTCAGGCGCCGGTTTTAAAGGTGAATCAAGGCTTGTTCAGGGTAATCAGATGCGCAGCGCGCCGTCGACTTCGATGCAGCGGCCGCTGATGTAGTCGTTTTCAAGAATAAAGGTAACGGTACGGGCGATTTCTTCCGGCTGGCCAAGGCGCTTGGCAGGAATACCGGCGGCCATTTTTTCCAGCGCTTCGGGTTTCATGGCCATGACCATGTCGGTGGCAATAAAGCCCGGAGCGATTGAGGCTGCGCGGATACCGTAACGCGCCAGTTCCTTCGCCCAGGTCACGGCCATGGCCTGTGCACCGGCCTTGGTGGCGGTGTAGTTGGTCTGGCCCATGTTGCCGGAGCGGGAGATGGAAGAAATGTTGATGATGCAGCCGGGGTTGCCCAGCTCGATCATTTTGCACGCCGCCTCGCGGGCACAGAGGAAGGTGCCAGTAAGGTTGACGTTCATGACCATGTTCCAGTTGTCCAGGGTCATTTTGGAGACAACCTTGCCGTCTTTGGCTTTTACCAGCAGCGCATCGCGGGTAACGCCGGCATTGTTGATCAGGCCGTTGATGGCGCCAAAGTCCGTGGCGATATCAATGAACAGTTGCTCGACTGCCGCTTCGTCGGTGACGTTGCAGAGGTAGGAGCGTGCTTCCACGCCTTTTTCCATGCACAGGCCGGAGGTTTCATCCAGATCCGGACCATTCATGTCGACCAGAGCCAGGCGTGCGCCCTTGCCGGCCAGTTCCAGTGCCATGGCGCGACCCAGACCGCGACCGCCACCCGTGATTACGATTACCTTGTCTTTAATGTCCATTGTGTTCACCTGATTCCAAGTATGATTCTTGTGTAGTTTTATTATTGTGCGCTGCAGTATGTTGCATTGCACAAAGCTATATCGCTTGTGCACAAATGTCTACCGGGTTCACACAACTGTCATCAAACTGTTGCCGGCGGTTGATATAAAGCGTTCCGCGTTTCCACTTTTTCCGATTTCAACTTGATGATTTATAAGGATTTTATTTTTATCCCTATTTGTGGGAAAAATTTTCTTATACTTTGGTCTAATTTGGCTGCAGCATTTTGCCTTGGCGACACAAATACCCGCGCGAGGGCATTTAAGTTGCGGATCCAGCCATCATCTGGTGTGATGAGGAAAATCATTTCGGACTATGGCAATGCGGTTTCTTTTTCTGCTTTTTATCATCATCCCAATTATCGAAATTACCCTGCTGATTAACGTCGGTCAGGCCATCGGTGCCTGGTATACCGTGGGGCTGGTGCTGCTGTCGGCCTTTATCGGCGTCAATATGCTGCGCTATCAGGGGCTGTCGACGCTGGCGCGGGCGCAGCAGAAGATCAACGCCGGCGAGATGCCCGCCGGTGAAATGATCGAGGGGCTGGTGCTGGCCGTGGGCGGTGCGCTGCTGATCACGCCGGGCTTTTTTACCGATGTTATCGGCTTCTGCTGCCTGATTCCCTTTACCCGCCAGCTGCTGTCAAAAGCGCTGGTGAGTCGTTTTACCCTGGTGGCGGCGTCCCACCGTCGTTCTCCCTTTGAGGGCCCCGAGGTTCCACCGGGGCCGGGCAACTCCCGGCCCGACCCCCGTGTCGATGGCAAGGGTGATACCATCGATGGCGAGTACCGCCGCGAAGACGACTAAGCGACTCCAGCACAGCGGCTCTCCAGTCACTACGGGTGACCCCATGTTTTCGTCCTTCCTTATACAGGCGCCGCTGGCGCCTGTTGTCGTTGGGGCTCTGGCCCCTGCTTTCGGGGGCTGGTGAGTGCGGGGCTTTGGGCTGCAGGGCAGAGGATGCAGGGCAGAAATTTTTCAAATTTTTTTGCTGGTGCTGTTGAAATGCATTTCCCCGCCCCCATTATCCTGAACATCCAGTATCTGGGGCAGCAGATGGCCTGTTGTCCTTTCTCTGTAAACAATAGCTTTGGATCCTAATAAGATCAGGAGAGTAGAACAGATGAAAATTCGTCCGCTTCACGACCGAGTTGTAGTTCGTCGCAGTGAAGAAGAAACCACCAGCGCTGGCGGTATCGTTCTGCCGGGTTCTGCTGCAGAAAAGCCGAACCGTGGAACTGTAATTGCAGTGGGTGAAGGGCGCACGCTGAACAACGGTGATGTGAAAGCACTGACCGTTAAAGAAGGTGACGTCGTTCTGTTTGGCCAGTACTCCGGTAGCAACGTTGTCAAGCTTGACGGCGAAGAGCTGCTGATCATGAACGAAAGCGAAATCTTTGGTGTGGTCGAAGGCTGATTGGCCTGCTTGACCCCGTTGATTTCCGATTTATAACGCTTTGTATAGGATTAACAGACAATGGCTGCAAAAGACGTACGTTTTGGTGATGATGCACGCAAACGCATGCTCAAGGGTGTCAACATCCTGGCTGACGCTGTAAAAACGACCCTGGGCCCTAAAGGCCGCAACGTGGTACTGGAAAAATCCTTTGGCTCGCCGCTGGTCACCAAAGACGGTGTATCCGTTGCCAAGGAAATCGAGCTGAAAGACCGCTTCGAAAACATGGGCGCGCAGATGGTCAAGGAAGTCGCTTCCCAGGCCAGCGACGTTGCCGGTGACGGTACTACCACTGCAACTGTTCTGGCTCAGGCGATCGTCAACGAAGGTCTGAAATCCGTTGCTGCCGGCATGAACCCGATGGACCTGAAACGCGGTATCGACAAGGCCACTATTGCCGTTGTTGAAGAACTGCGCAAAATGGCTGTGCCCTGCACAGACTCCAAGGCCATCTCCCAGGTCGGTTCCATCTCTGCCAACTCCGACACCGATGTTGGCGAGCTGATTGCCAAGGCAATGGAGCGCGTTGGCAAGGAAGGCGTCATCACCGTTGAAGAAGGCACCAGCCTGCAGAACGAGCTGGACGTTGTTGAAGGCATGCAGTTTGACCGCGGTTACCTGTCGCCGTACTTCATCAACAACCAGGAAAACATGTCGATCGACCTGGATCACCCTTACATCCTGCTGTTCGACAAGAAAATCTCCAACATCCGTGATCTGCTGCCGACTCTGGAGCAGGTTGCCAAGTCTTCCCGTCCGCTGCTGATTATTGCAGAAGACGTTGAAGGCGAAGCGCTGGCAACTCTGGTTGTCAACAACATGCGCGGTATCGTCAAGGTTGCTGCCGTCAAGGCACCGGGCTTTGGTGACCGTCGCAAGGCCATGCTGGAAGACATCGCTGTCCTGACCGGCGCCACCGTGATCGCTGAAGAAGTGGGTCTGAGCCTTGAAACCGCCACGCTGGAACAGCTGGGTCAGGCCAAGCGCATCAACATCACCAAGGAAAACACCGTCATCGTTGACGGTATTGGTGAAGCCACTGATATCCAGGCTCGCGTACAGCAGATCCGCGCTCAGATCGAAGAAACGTCTTCTGATTACGACCGCGAAAAACTGCAGGAACGTGTTGCCAAGCTGGCCGGCGGCGTAGCCGTTATCAAGGTCGGTGCTGCCACCGAAACTGAAATGAAAGAGAAGAAAGCCCGCGTTGAAGACGCCCTGCACGCAACCCGTGCGGCCGTTGAAGAAGGCGTGGTTCCTGGCGGCGGTGTTGCACTGATCCGCGCTCTGTCCAACGTACAGGGCCTGGAAGGCATCAACCACGACCAGACTGTCGGTATCGAACTGGCCTTCCGCGCCATGGAAGCTCCGCTGCGCCAGATCGTTGAGAACGCCGGCGAAGAAGGTTCCGTGGTTGTCTCCAAGGTTCGTGCAGGTACTGGCGCCTTCGGTTACAACGCGGGTACTGGCGAATACGGCGACATGCTGGAAATGGGTATCCTGGATCCGGCCAAGGTGACACGTTCTGCGCTGCAGGCGGCGGCATCTGTTGCCGGTCTGATGATCACCACCGAAGCCATGATCGCTGATCACCCGGAAGACAAGCCGTCCATGCCTGATATGGGTGGCATGGGTGGAATGGGTGGCATGGGCGGCATGATGTAAGCAGCCTGCCCAGGCTCCCTTGACCCGCCGCCAGGCGGGTCGCACGCTAAAACCCCGACTTATGTCGGGGTTTTTGCGTTTAGGGCAATGGCTGTCAACCCGCGGGGTTGGTCATCCAGCGCGCACGCTGATGTGCACGATTGCAGGGAGGCAGGAGGTTGAGCGACGCAGGATGCCAAAACCCAGGAACAGGCATGATCGGTGATATTGCACCCTGGTCAAGTGTCACTTCGATGTCTCCTGCTTTTAGTGCTATCGGTTCACTCATTGGACCCTGATACGCCATACGCATGAGTATGCGTATGGCGTATAGGCCTAGTCGGTATTTCGATTGGTGCTGCGCAGCCTATCGTCTAGTCTTGAACGCGTTTAACAGCTTTACGACACAACAATAAATACGGAATACACGATGAATAAGACCGTTTCGATTCTGGCCGGCGCCATGCTGAGCCTGGGGCTGATGAGCGCTCAGGCCGCGACCCTCAAAATGGCCTACGATGCCGACCCGGTATCGCTGGATCCGCACGAGCAGCTCTCCGGCGGTACCCTGCAGCTGTCCCACATGACGTTCGACCCGCTGGTGCGCTGGTCCAGGGATCTGGGCTTCGAGGCCCGTCTGGCTGAAAGCTGGGAACGCGTGGATGACCTGACGATGCGCTTTCACCTGCGCCAGGGCGTGAAATTCCACAGCGGCAACGCGATGACTGCCAAGGACGTGGTCTTTACCTTCAATCGTCTGAAGGAGTCCGCCGACTTCAAGAGCATCTTCGGGCCGTTCAAGGAAGTGAAGGCGGTTGACGACTACACCATCGACCTGGTGACCCACAAGCCTTTCCCGCTGGTGCTGAACAACGCCACCTACCTGTTCCCAATGGACAGCGCCTTTTACAGCGGTACCGACGAAAACGGCAAGCCCAAGGACCTGCTGGTCAAGCACGGCGATTCCTTTGCATCCAGCCACCTGTCTGGCACCGGTCCCTATACCATCAGCAGCCGCGAGCAGGGCGTGAAGGTAGAGTTTGACCGCAACCCGGATTACTGGGATACGCAGTCGCCGGGCAACGTCGACCATATAGTACTGACTCCGATCAAGGAGGCACCGACCCGCGTCGCCGCGCTGCTGTCCGGTGATGTCGATTTCATCGCGCCGGTGCCGCCCACTGACCTGGATCGTATCGAAAAGAGCGACCGGACGAACCTGGTGGCCATGGGCGGTACCCGCATCATCACCTTCCAGCTGAACCAGGCGCGGGTCGAAGCCTTCAAGGATGTGCGTGTCCGTCAGGCGGTGAACTATGCGATCAACCAGCAGGGCATCGTCGACAAGATCATGAAGGGCTTCGCCACCACTGCGGCGCAGCTGAGCCCCGAAGGTTACCTGGGCCACAACCCGGCCCTGAAGCCGCGCTATGACCTGGAAAAAGCCAAGCAGCTGATGCAGGAGGCGGGGTATGAAAAGGGCTTCACCGTGACCATGATGGCGCCGAACAACCGTTATGTGAACGATGCCAAGATCGCCCAGGCGGTGGCCTCCATGCTGGCCCGCATCAATATCACGGTCGATCTGAAAACCGTACCCAAGGCGCAGTACTGGCCGGCCTTCGATGTGCGTGAAGCCGATATCATGATGATCGGCTGGCATGCCGATACCGAGGATTCCAACAACTTCTTCGAGTTCCTGACCCAGTGTCCAAACAAGGACACAGGTGCCGGCCAGTACAACAGCGGTAACTATTGCAACCCGGCGATCGACAAGCTGGTACTGCAGGCGAACAGCGAGACCGACGTTCAGACGCGCGCCGAAATCATGCAGACCATTGAGCAGATGCTCTACGACGATGCCGCCTTCGTACCGCTGCACTGGCAGAACCTGGCGTGGGCGGTGAACAAGAACGTCGATATAGCGCCGGTGCTCAATGTGATGAACTTCCCCTACCTGGGCGACCTGGTCATCAAGGAGTAATGCGGTCGGTGCCGGCGCAGCACGTGCGGCCGGCACCGCCAATGTCCGCTGTTTTCCAGATGGGTAGCCAGTCCGGCTGCCTGTTCCCGCTGTCAAACCGACGTCTGCCCCAGGGATTGGAGCGAGACTCGAGGCTGTGAAACCATGATTGCTTTTTTGATCAAACGCGTCGTTCAGGCGATTATCGTGATGTTTGTCATCAGCCTGGTCAGCTTCTCGATACAGGACAACCTCGGCGATCCGCTGCGAGAGCTGGTGGGTCAGTCGGTATCGGAAGCGGAACGCCAGGCGCTGCGCGACGACATGGGGCTCAATGACCCCTTCCTGGTGCAGTATGCGCGCTTTGCCAAAAATGCCCTGCAGGGTGATCTGGGCACCTCCTATTTCTTCAAGGAGCCAGCACTGCAGGTGATTCTGAACAAGTTGCCGGCCACGCTGGAGCTGGTGTTCGGTGCCACCCTGATCATCATGCTATTGTCGGTGCCGCTGGGGGTCTATTCGGCGCTCAAACCCTACAGCCTGTTTTCCCGGGCCGTCATGGGGTTCAGTATCATTGGCATTTCGGTGCCCGTGTTCCTGACCGCCATCGGCCTGATCTATCTGTTTTCCATCGAACTCGGCTGGATGCCCTCGTTCGGCCGCGGCGACACGGCGCTGGTGTTCGGTTTCTGGAACAGCGGTTTCTTTACCACCGATGGTCTGGCGCACCTGGTGCTGCCGTGCATTTCGCTGGCGTCGATCATGCTGCCGCTGTTCATTCGTCTGATCCGCGCCGAGATGATGGAAGTGCTGCAGTCCGAATACGTCAAGTTTGCCTGGGCCAAGGGCCTGGCGCCGCGGCGTATCTATTTTCTCCATGCGCTGAAAAACACCATGCTGCCGGTTATTACCGTCGGCGGTGTGCAGATCGGCACCATGGTGGCCTACACCATCCTGACGGAAACGGTATTCCAGTGGCCGGGTATGGGCTTCCTGTTCCTCGAGGCGGTCAACCGGGTCGATACGCCACTGATCGTGGCCTATCTGATTGTCGTCGGTGCCATCTTCGTGGTGACCAATACCCTCGTCGACCTGATCTACGGCCTCGTGAATCCGACAGTGCAGCTGGCAGGTAAAACGTCATGAACGATCACGTACAGACCCTGGATACACCGCCGAGCGCCTGGCAGCGTTTCCTCGACAGCCACCTGTGGCACAGTTTCACCAAGGACCGGGTGGCGCAGTTCAGTCTGCTGATTTTCGTCGCCTATGCCATCCTGGCGCTGCTGGCGCCGCTGATTGCGCCTTACAATCCCTACGACCCGGCCCAGATCGACATCCTCAATGCCGAAATGCCGCCCAGCTGGGAGCCGGGGTCGGACCCGGCCTTCTGGCTCGGCACCGATGCCCAGGGCCGCGACCTCTGGTCGACCATTCTCTACGGCACCCGGGTGTCGCTGGCCATCGGTCTGTGCGCCGTGGTACTGCAGGCGCTGATCGGTATCGTCGTTGGCCTGCTGGCCGGTTACCGGGGCGGGCGCATTGACAGTCTGCTGATGCGTATAGCCGATGTGCAGCTGTCGTTCTCGACCATGATGGTGGCGATCGTGGTGCTGGCGGTGTTCCAGGCGACCTTCGGCACCGAGCTGTACCAGGAGCTGGCCATGGTGATGCTGATCCTGGTGATCGGCATCGCCGAATGGCCCCAGTATGCCCGTACCATCCGCGCCTCTGTGCTGGCCGAGAAGAAGAAGGAATATGTCGACGCGGCCCGGGTCATTGGCCTCAGGGCGCCGCGCATCATGTTCCGCCACATTCTGCCCAATACGCTGTCGCCCATTCTGGTGATCTCGACGGTGCAGGTGGCCAACGCCATTATCGCCGAGGCCTCGCTGTCGTTCCTGGGCCTGGGCATGCCGGTGTCCGAGCCGTCGCTGGGCTCGCTGATCTCCAGCGGCTTCGAATATATCTTTTCCGGCTCCTGGTGGATCACCGTGATCCCGGGCGCGGTGCTGATCAGCCTGGTACTGGTGATGAACCTGCTGGGCGACTGGCTGCGCGACGTCCTCAACCCGAAACTCTACAAGGGATAAGCCGATGGCACTGTTGGAAGTCAATAACCTTGAAGTCCGTTTCGGCCTGCGCAGCGGCGAAGTGACGGCCCTGCGGGACATTAATTTCAGCCTGGAGCGGGGCGAGCGGCTCGGCGTGGTGGGCGAGTCCGGTGCCGGCAAGTCGGTGCTGGGTTTCTCGATCCTCAACCTGCTGTCCAAACCCGGTTATATCGCCGGCGGCGAGATCCTGTTCGAGGGACAGAACCTTGCCGCGATGTCACCCAAACAGCTGCGCTCGATTCGCGGCAACCGCATCTCGATGATCTTCCAGGATCCGATGATGACGCTCAATCCGGTGCTGACCATCGGCCAGCAGATGGTCGAGTGCCTGCTCGCCCATCGCAAGATCAGCCGCGCTGATGCCAGGCGCATTGCGGTGCAGAAGCTCAAGCAGGTGCAGATTCCGTCACCCGAGACGCGTATCGATCAGTACCCGCACGAACTGTCCGGTGGCATGCGCCAGCGCATCGTCATCGCCATCGGCCTGCTGATGGACCCGGACATCATCATTGCCGACGAGCCGACCACGGCGCTGGACGTGACCATTCAGGCCGAGATCATGGACCTGATGCTGGATCTGTGCGAGCGCAACAGCGTGGCGCTGATGCTGATCACCCATGATCTGGGCATAGTGTCCCAGATGACCCGCCAGGCGATGGTGATGTACGCCGGTCGCATCATCGAGCAGGGACCCACCAAGGAAATCATCAATGATGCCCAGCATCCTTACACCCAGGGGCTGATGAACGCGCTGCCGCAGATGGCGCTGCCGGGACAGCGTCTGAACCAGATTCGCGGTTCCATGCCGCCGCTGCAGCATATCCCCACCGGTTGTGCCTTTAATCCGCGCTGCGACTATGTGATGGATGCCTGTCGCCATGAGCTGCCAGGCTTCACCCGTTCCGGTGGCTGCAGGGTTGCCTGCCATATGGTGGCGCAGATGAAACTCGAGGAAGAGGCGGCCGCACGCGCCCTGGAGGTCAACTAAGATGAATGCCCAAGCCAAATCCCTGGTTCAGATCAGGGACCTGTACAAGCGCTTTTCCATCTCCGGCGATTTCCTCGATCAGCTGAAATTTCGCGGCGGCAAGCTCGTGCGCGAACAGCAGCATGTGCACGCGATCAACGGTGTGAACCTCGACGTGCAGCGCGGTGAGGCGCTCTGCGTGGTCGGCGAGTCCGGCTGCGGCAAGTCGACCATCGCCCGTACCGTGATGGGGCTGCTCAAGCCCAGCGCTGGCTCCATCAGCTATGGTGGCGAGCGTATCGATCATCTCAGTGACCGTCAGATACTGCCGTACCGGCGCAAGATGCAGATGATCTTCCAGAACCCCTATGCGTCGCTGAATCCGCGCATGACCATCGCCCAGACGCTGGAAGAACCGGTGCGCTTTCACAACCCCGGGGCGTCGACCACCGAGGTGCGCGACAAGGTGCACGAGGTGATGCAGTCGGTCGGTATAGACCCGAGCTGGGGCAAGCGTTTTTCCCACGAGTTTTCCGGCGGCCAGCGCCAGCGCATCAGCATCGCCCGGGCGCTGGCGGTAGATCCGGAATTCATCGTCGCGGACGAGCCGATCTCGGCCCTCGATGTCTCGATCCAGGCCCAGGTGCTGAACCTGATGATGGACGCCCAGGAAAGCCGCAACCTGACCTATCTGTTCATTACCCACGATCTGTCGGTGGTCGAGCATTTCGGCACCCGGGTGGCCGTCATGTACCTCGGCAGCCTGTGCGAGCTGGCCCCGACCAAGGCGCTGTTCGCAACGCCGCGTCACCCGTATTCCCAGGCGCTGCTGTCGGCGATCCCGCGTCTGGAAGACGGCAGGCCGGCCCATATCCGGTTGCAGGGCGAGGTGTCGACGCCGGTTAACCTGCCGTCGGGCTGCGTGTTCCATGGCCGCTGTCCCCATGCCAACGAGCGCTGCTCGCGGGAAATTCCCACACTGATTGCCACCAGTGAAGGTGGCCAGGTGGCCTGTCACGCGGTGCAAGAGGGCCGGTTCTGAGATGAGCAAACTACATATCAGTGCAAACTTCGACAGCGGCAATATTGACGTTCTAGACGCCAGCCGGGCGGACGATATACAGCTGAAAATCCGCAAGGACAGCGGCTCGGACTTCTACCAGTGGTTCCATTACCGCGTACAGGGCGGCCGCGGCCTGGCGCTGCGCATGCGCCTGCTCAACGCCGCCGGTGCCTCCTACCCGGACGGCTGGGACGACTACCGGGCGGTGGCGTCCTACGATCGCAAGCACTGGTTCCGGGTGCCGACCTGCTACAGCGGCGGCGAACTGGTGATCGAACACGAGCCTGAGCAGGACAGCCTCTACTATGCTTATTTCGCGCCCTACAGCTTCGAGCAGCATCTGGACCTGATCGCCTGGGCCGGCCAGTCGGAGCGGGTGCGCATCGAACATCTGGGCACTACCCTGGACGGCCGCGACCTGGATCTGCTGCGCATCGGTACGCCGGCAGCGGGATGCAAAACGATCTGGATCACCGCGCGCCAGCATCCGGGCGAAACCATGGCCCAGTGGTGTGCCCAGGGGCTGATCGAGCGGCTGCTGGACCGGCACGATGCCCAGGCGGGCCGACTGCTGGAGGAGGCGGTTATCTACCTGGTGCCCAACATGAATCCCGATGGAGCGGTGCGCGGTCATCTGCGCACCAATGCGCTGGGCGTGAACCTGAACCGGGAATGGGATAGGCCCAGTCTCGTGCGCAGCCCCGAGGTCTTCCTGGTGCGGGCGCGGATGGAGCAGACCGGGGTCGATCTGCACCTCGACCTGCATGGCGATGAAGGACTGCCGTGCAACTTCATCGACGGGCAGGACGGCTTGCCCTGGGCCGAGGCGTCGTTGCTGCAACAGGAACTGCAGTTCGAGCAGGACCTGGCGGCGGCCAATGCGGATTTTCAGCTCGAGCGCGGTTATCCGCCCGGCAAGTACGGGCCCGAGTCCATCACCATTGCCAGCAACTGGGTTGGCAAGCGCTTTCAGTGCCCGGCGATGACACTGGAGATGCCGTTCAAGGACTACGATCTGCGGCCAGACCCGCTGCAGGGCTGGTCGCCCGAGCGCTCGGCGCGCCTGGGCGCATCCCTACTGGACCCGCTGCTGGCCTGGCTCGCACGCCAGATCTGAGGAACGTTGGATGGAAGTCAGATGGCTGGATGATTTCATCGCACTGGCAAAGACGCGGCACTTTTCCCGTGCCGCTGACGAGCGTAACGTGACGCAACCGACCCTGAGCCGGCGTATCAAGCTGCTCGAAGACGAGATGGGCGTGACCCTGATTGACCGTAACACCCTGCCGCTGTCGCTGACGCCGGCCGGCGAGGTTTTTCTGGCCGGCGTCGAACAGATTAGCCGTATCGCCCGCGAGACCAAGGCGCGCTGTAACGAAATACGTGAGCAGGAAAGCAATCGGCTCTACTTCGCCACCACCCAGACGCTCTACCTGTGCTTTTACAACGACTGGATCCAGCCATTCTCCAACCAGCCGGGTTTCGACATCGAGCTGAACCTCAAATCCACTGCCTGGGTCGGTGCCGACTTCGTTAATGCCCTGGCCCAGGGGGATTGCGATCTGGTGCTCTGTTACTGGCACCCGGCCATCGAGTTCATGGGGGCGCTGGATGAGGACCGCTTTGAATACCTGACCGTGACCGACGAGGTGCTGGTACCGATCACCGCGCTGGACGATCAACAGCAGCCGATCTATTCCCTGCCGGGCAGCGGCCGCGAACCGCTGCCCTATATCGGCTACCATGAGGGCGCTTTTGCCCGCCCGGTGATTCAGCAGTTCATGCAGCAGCAATTACGGCCGCCGCAGCTGGTCACCATGAACGAAAACGTGCATGCCATCAGCGTCAAGGCCATGGTCAAGGAGGGCTTCGGCCTGGGCTGGGTGCCGCGCCGCCTGATCGACGATAGCCTGCGATACAGCCAGCTGGGCCTGGCCGGTGACGAACACTGGCATATTCCGCTACAGATCCGTCTTTATCGGCGTCGACACGACCACAATGCCAACCTCGAAGCGTTCTGGTCGCTGCTGGCCGAGCGTTTCGAGCGGCCTTCCAGCGTCTTACCCTGATTCAGGCCCCAGGGGCCGGAGTAAACCCTATGCACAAATTCTTTGCACACCATATCGAAACGCTCAGGGCACGCTTTGACCGGATCTTGTCAGAGTCTGCATTCGACGCGCTGTTGCTCGGTTCCGGCACCGCACCGCGGCGCTTTCTCGACGATACCCAGTATCCCTTTCGGGCCCATCCGCCTTTCGTGCAGTGGCTGCCGTACCTGACCGAGCAGCCCGGCAGCTGGCTGCTGCTGCGTCCGGGGTATAAGCCCGTGCTTTACCTCTACTGCCCGGACGATTTCTGGCACCAGGCCCCCGAAGCACCGAGCGGCGACTGGACCGCTCTGTTCGAGATCGAGTGCTTCACCGATGTCGGCGCACTGAAAGCGCTCTTAAAGGGCCTTGGCCGCACCGCCGTGATTGCTGCGGCGCAGCCGGATTTTGCCCGTGAGGACTGGGTGCACAATCCTGCTGGGCTGATGGCACGGCTGGATTTCGAACGGGCGCTGAAGACCGACTGGGAGCTGCATTGCCTGCGACAGGCCAACCGTATCGCGGTGCGGGGGCATCTTGCCGCCGAGCAGCTGTTCCAGGCCGGCGCCAGTGAATACGCTATCCACCAGGGCTACCTGGCTGCCATCGATCACAACGAGCGGGACCTGCCCTACGACAATATCGTGGCGCTGAACTGTCATGCGGCGGTGCTGCACTACCAGTTTCAGCAGCGCGAGGCGCCGGCTGAGCGACACACGCTGCTGATCGACGCCGGTGCCAGCCATCATGGCTACGCCGCCGATATTACCCGCACCCATGCCGCCGATCCGGCCTCGGCGTTCGCCGGCCTGATCGCGGCGCTCGACAGTGCACAAAAATCCTTGCTGCGCTCCGTCGCCCCCGGTGCCAGCTTCATTGAACTGCACCAGCAGATGCACGAGCTGCTCGCAGGTGTACTGCGCGACGCCGGGCTGGTCAGCGCCAGCGTGGAAGCGCAGATCGCGCAGGGCATCACCCGTGCGTTCTTCCCCCATGGTCTCGGCCATTTGCTGGGCCTGCAGGTGCACGATGTGGGCGGCTGGCAGCAGGACGCCGCCGGCAGCCTGCGCGAGCCGCCTGCGGAGCACCCGTTCCTGCGCCTGACCCGAACGCTGCAACCGGGATTCGTCATCACCATCGAACCGGGGCTCTATTTCATTCCGTCGCTGCTTGGCAAGCTGCGAGAGTCTCCGGGCGGTCGCGCCGTGAACTGGGCACAGCTGAAAGCCCTGATGCCCTTCGGTGGTATCCGTATCGAGGACAATGTCGCCGTGACTGCACAGGGCTGCGAGAACTTTACCCGCGATGCGTTTGCAGCGGCGGGGCGGGAAGGGTTCTAATACCGCTCATTGAGCAGCACCAGGGAGACCGGCTTATGACCACTGCACCCGTTACAAATGCACTGATGACCAGGGCATTTGAAACGCTTCAATCCACATTCGGTCTGACGGCCTTTCGTGACGGCCAGCAGGCCGCCATCGACAAGCTGCTGCAGGGTGAGTCGGTACTCACGGTCTTTCCCACCGGCGGCGGCAAGAGTCTGTGTTATCAGCTGCCGGCGCTGCTGATCGAGGGTCTGACGCTGGTGGTTTCCCCGCTGATCGCGCTGATGCAGGACCAGGTCGCGGCCCTGCACGCCAGGGGTATTGCCGCGGCGCGGCTGGATTCCAGTCGCAGCGGTGACGAGGTGCGCGAGATCTACCGTCAGTTGCGCAGCGGTGAGCTCAAGCTGCTGTACGTGGCGCCGGAGCGGCTGCAGAATTCGCGTTTTCTGGCGCTGTTGCAGGGGCTGCATATCGGCATGATGGCGGTAGATGAAGCCCACTGCATTTCCGAGTGGGGCCATAACTTTCGTCCCGACTATCTCAAGCTGGCGCAGCTGGCGCGGGATATAGGCGTGCAGCGGGTGCTGGCCCTGACCGCCACCGCGACGCCATCCGTGGCTGCGGATATCTGCCGCCAGTTCGCTATCCCTGCGAGCAATCATATCCACACCGGCTTCTACAGGGCCAATCTGGCCCTGGCGGTAACGCCCTGTCGCGATGCTGACAAGCTGCCGCTGTTGCTGCGTGCATTGCAGGTCGCCCCCGGCGACGCTTCCATTGTTTACGTTACGCTGCAGCAGCAGGCCGAAAGCCTGGCGGCACAGCTCCAAGGCGCCGGTATCCGCGCCCGGGCCTACCACGCTGGCATGAAACCCGAGGTGCGCGAGTCCATCCAGAACGCCTTTATGGCGGGGGAGGTCAGCACTGTGGTGGCGACCATCGCCTTTGGCATGGGTATCGACAAGGCCGACATCCGTGCCGTGTATCACTACAACCTGCCCAAGTCGCTGGAAAACTACATGCAGGAAATTGGCCGCGCCGGGCGTGATGGCGCGGCGTCGCGCTGCGAGCTGTTCGCCTGCCCGGACGATATCCGCGTACTGGAAAACTTCACCTATGGCGACACGCCGGTGCCGCAGCATCTGGATGCGCTGATCGGGCATCTGCTGTCACTTGGCAATCCCTTCGATATCGCGGTCTATGACCTGTCAAACCAGTTCGATATACGCCCGCTGGTGATCAATACGGTGCTCACCTACCTGGAGCTCGAAGGCGTGATCGCCGGCACCGGGCCTTTCTACAGCACTTACCAGATCCGCTTCGAGCTGCCCCAGGCGCAGCTGTTGCAGGGCTTTGATGCCGCTCGGGCCGAGTTTCTGCAACGGGTGTTTGCCAGCGGCAAGCAGGGGCGGATATGGCTGACGCTGGATGTTACCCATGCCGCCGAGGCGTTGGGCGAGCCGCGTGAACGCCTGCTCAAGGCGCTGCAGTATCTGGAGCAGCAGGGCAGTATTAGCACTCAGGTCAAGGGCGTGCGCCAGCAGTATCGCAGGCTGCAGACGCCGGACCTGGCGCAGCTCTGCGGGCGCCTGGGGCAGCTCTTTGCGAGGCGCGAAGAACAGAGCCTTTCCAGGTTGCGCCAGGTGCTGGACTATGCCGAGGATGCCCATTGCCTGCCGGCCCAGTTGTGCGGCTATTTCGGTGACAACCTCACCGAAGCCTGTGGTCAGTGCAGCAGCTGCCTGGAATCGGGCGCGCGCAGCCTGCCGACCCTGGCCGACGCGGCCATGAGTGCCGCCCAGCAACGCAGTATCGATTCCCTGATCGCAGAGGGCCAGGAGGCGCTACGCCACCCGCGCCAGCTGGCCCGTTTCCTCTGTGGCCTGTCGAGCCCGGCGACCTTTCGACTGCGCAAGCATCCGGCCTATGGCAGCCTGAGTGCACAACCCTTCCAGCAGGTGCTTGAAGCTGTAGAGCGACGTTTGGGTGCTTAGCGGCTTGGCCGTCAGGTGCTATGGCGACGGCTGTTGGGTTTCGCTTCGCTGCACCGCAACCTACTTGTACATTCCGTTTTTGTGGCGCGAAGAAGGCGTCAGGGGTGCTTGCAGGCTTTTGCAGGCGGTAGAGTCTGCGCGCCTGCAAACAGGTTAGACATCAGTACGAGGTGGTCTGCAGTGGCAGCGGCGTTGCACACTGGCTGCCGGGTTGCAGGTAGGGTTGCAGGATAGGCGCCATGCCCTTGAGCACCTGTACCGGCAGTGCCGAGGTGAACCTGAAGTCCTTGGCGTCACTGCCGGGCACGAAGGCGGTGAGGGTGCCGAAGTGGTTGGGCCCCAGGTAGAACACGAAGGTGGCGGTGCGGTTGAGCACGCGGGAATTGATCACATGGCCGCCACGGCCCACCTGCTCGATGCGGTTGTCACCGGTGCCGGTTTTGCCGCCCAGCGGTAACAGCTCGCCCTGGATGTCGGTAAAGGTGCCTTGCAGGCGCCTGGCAGTACCTCCTTCGACCACGGTGTTGAGCGCTGCGCGCAGGACCCTGGCGACCTCCGGCTGCATTACCCGCACACCACCGCTGGGGCGCTGACCCAGGCGAGTTTCATAAGGTGTGTCGGTGGCAAAGTCGAGCTGCTCGATGCGCAGGCTCGGCAGGCGCAGGCCATCGTTCATGATGATACCCATGAGTTCCGCCAGCGCCGCCGGGCGATCGCCGGAGCTGCCCAGCGCCGTGGCGAGCGACGGCACCAGGTGCTCGAACGGATAGCCCAGACGCTGCCAGCGCTCATGGATATCAAGGAAGGCTTCAACCTCCAGCATGGTGCGGATGCGACTGTCGCGGGCACTTTTGTGGCGGGTGCGGAACAGCCAGCGGTACACATCCTGACGCTGGGTTTCGCTGGCATTGACGGCATCGCTGAAGGTGGCGATGGAGTGCTCAAGCCGGTAGCGCAGCAGCCAGAGTTCCAGCGGGTGCACGCGGGCTATATAGCCCTGGTCGGTGAGGTTGAAGGCGCCGGGGCCGTATTTGCTGTACAGGCCGGTGAGCTCCTTGTCGGTCAGTTTTTCACCGGGCAGGCGTTCGCGCAAAAAAGTATCGAAGCTGGCCTGAGCGGCATCCGGCATCAGGTAGCGATGCACGGCGGCGAGGCGCACCGGGGTCTGGCGCAGGCCGTCGAGAAAGATGTCCAGCTGTTCCTGAGGTGTCTTGTTGTTGTATTTGCGCCAGAAACGCAGCAAAAACACGCGGCCTTCCTTGTCGGCGAAGCGACGCAGGTAACCCTCGCGGCGGGGATCCTGGTCGTCTTTCAGCAGTTCACCGGTATTGCCCGGGGCCTGATAGATGCTGTAACGCACCAGGTCGCGCAGCAGGCGCACGAAGGGCAGGTTGAGGGACTCGCGCACAGCATCGTTTACGGTGGCCTGGCGGCCGTTGTCCTCACTGCGAAAGTTGCTGAAGGTATGCAGGCCGCCGCCGGTGAAAAAGCGCTCGTAGGGGCTGGCGGAGTAGCGCCGCTCCATGGCGGCCTGAAGCATGGTTTCAAGGTCGGGGTCAAAACCCCGGGCCAGGTAGTCCTGCACCCAACGGGTCAGGTAGTCGTCTGCGGCAACCTCCACCGCCAGCAGCTCGGTGCGGCTGAGGCCGGCAAAGCGCTGATGCAGTTCGGCGATAACGCCCAGGTAGTGCGCCAGCACCCGCAGCTTGGCGGTGGAGCCCAGCTCAAGCTTGCTGCCCTCGTTGATGTCAAATGGCTGGTCGGTGTTGTCGGTCTGCACCCGCACGCGGTTGCCATCCGAGCTGCGCTCGAACAGGGTGAAGCTGTAGCGCACCTGGTCGGTGTTGCTGGCCGACAGCAGCCGCTCGCCCAGCAGGCCTGTTTCGGTGGCGAAGGCCGGGTCTGCAAGGCGGCGCAGATACTGGCTGACATCACGTTGCAACTGCCCGACGAGGGTGCTGCCGGCGACCAGGTCGAGCCGGTCGAGGTCGTACAGGGGCAGCCCCAGCAGGCTGGAGAGGCGGGTGCGGGCGACATTGATGCCCTTGCTGCTGTCGACCTGATGCTGAATCGGGGTGTTGATCCAGTCGCGGAATTCGACCTGCTGTTCCAGTGCCGCGCTGCGCAGGGCATCATCGATCATGCCTGCCCGTGCCAGCAGGCGCACATGGCTGTCGGCGAGCTCGGCCAGATCGGAGCGGCCACGGTGGAGGTAATAGGAGGGTCTGCGCTGGGCGATCAGCAGTGACAGCACCTGGCGCAGCGCCAGACCGCGGGCCGCCAGGGTGGCGGCATCGGCGGGCTTGGCATCGTTGGCCGCGCCGAGCAACTGGTTGAGTTGGTCGAAGTCGGCGTTGAACCAGACCTTAAGGCCCGCCGCGAGACCATGCACTTCGCCATGCCCCGGCGCTGCGGCCAGGGGGACGGTGTTCAAATAATCGCGCACCACCCGCTGGCGCCACTCCAGCGTATCGGGCCCCTGCTGATAGGCGCGCACACTGGCCGAAAACATCTGGCGCAGCTTTTCATTGGGCGAGTCGGTCAGGCCTCTGGGGGAGTGGCGGTATTTTTCCAGCTGGGTCGCCAGAGTACTGCCGCCCGCCGAATCGCTGGCCAGGTCAAGGCGCTTTCCCAGCTGCGACAGTGCCGCCTTGACGAAGCGCGGCCAGTCGACGGCAGGGTTGGCGCGGGGCTGCGCCGGGTCCAGCAGGTCACGGTTTTCGATGAACAGCAGACTCTGCACCACCAGCGGGGGTATCACGGCAAAATTTGGATAATGCTGCTGCGGGTAGTCGAAGTTGTACAAAGGCTCCTTGCGACAGTCATAGATGGCCAGGCCCGTCTGGGATTTTTCCGGGTAGGGCACCGGCAGGCCGCGTTGGCCGTAACTAAGCAGTGGCTCGGAAAAACGCGTCTGTTGCAGAATCTCAAAGTTTTGCCGCTGCGCGCGCTGCAGCAGCTGTGGCAGACGTGCATATCCCATGCGCAGGTCAAACGGGCCGTGCTGGGGATAGAGGATGGCGTCACTGGGGCCGGGCTGCAACGTATATTGCAGCGTCTGGGCGTACCGGCTTAACTCCCGGGACTGCAGTTCAGCGGTGCGGATCTCGTGGGTCGCGAGCAGGCCGGCCACGGCAGCGACTGTGACCATCGGGGAAACCCAGAACAGCAATATAGACCGCCAGCGGTGGGGCTTTTGCCTGGCCAGTGTCGCGGGGCTAATCCCCTTTTTCGTGCTGGCAGTCCCGCCTGCATCAGATTGCAAATACGCCCCCATTCAAGTGACCCTGATTCATACATCATGACTACCGATGTCAGTATAGTCATCACTGACAACAATTTTTTTGTGCGGCGGAACAGGCTGGGTGTGCGCATCGGCAGCGATGCTGCGGCTCAGTGCGCTGTGCAGCCTTCTTCCTTGTATATCAATAGCATTGCGCCGGGGCTGTCCGCCAGAGGCCGGCGAGGAATATTTTTCGGCCAGCTCCTGGCCGTCTGTCTGGCGCCTTGCTGCGTTGCCGGGCTGCCTGAATTCGAGTCCCTTTGCACAGGCTTTTCGCCGTATTGATCAGGCCAGTTCGGAAGTCTGGCTTGGTGTCGACGGGGCTTTTTTCGGCCCTCATCGGAGTGTGGTTCGCGGTCTTGTTTGTCGTCTGGTGGCAAGGGCGCTGGCGCTCGGGGGTAGGGCTTCCATACTGCAACTGTCATTTTGATGCATTGCGGGAAAGAATCATGCCGACAAAAATAATTGAGCCCTGCGAGGGCGCCTATCAGTATCCACTTTTGATCAAGAGCCTGCTGCTGTCGGGGCAGCGTTATGCACAGCAGCGGGAAATCGTGCACGGGAGCAGGCGTTACAGCTACCGCGAGCTGAATCAACGCATCTGTCGTCTGGCCCATGTGCTTAGGGCGGCGGGCGTCGATGCTGGTGACACTGTAGCGGTGATGGACTGGGACAGCCATCGTTATCTGGAGGCTTACTTCGCGGTGCCGATGATCGGTGCCGTGCTGCACCATGTCAATGTGCGCCTGAGCCCGGATCAGGTGGGCTATACCATGCGCCATGCCGAGGATAATCTGGTGCTGGTGCATGATGACTTTCTGCCGCTGATCGAGGCGCTGGCGCCGACGCTGCCGAGCGTGCGCGGCTATATCCAGCTCAGTGATGCCGCCAAGGTCGCAACCTGCACGCTGGCGCCGCTGGGCGAATACGAGGCCCTGCTGGCGGCAGCCGACAGCCAGTATGACTTTCCCGATTTTGATGAAAACTCCATTGCCACGACCTTCTATACCACCGGAACCACTGGCAATCCCAAGGGAGTCTGTTTCAGCCATCGCCAGCTGGTGCTGCATACGCTAAACATGACCACGACCCTGGCGGCCTACGAGGGCTTTGCGCTGCTGCGCTCTGAAGACGTCTATATGCCCATGACGCCCATGTTCCATGTGCATGCCTGGGGTGTGCCCTATGCCGCCACCGCGCTTGGTGTAAAGCAGGTGTATCCGGGGCGCTATGACCCGGATCGACTGGTGCGGCTGTTCCGGGACGAAGGCGTGACCTTTTCCCACGGCGTGCCGACCGTGCTGCAGATGATTTTGAACTCTGAGGAAGCGGCCAAAACCGATCTCACTGGCTGGAAGCTGCTGACCGGCGGTGCGGCACCGACGCAGGGCATGGTGCGGCAGATGGCCGAACGCGGCATCCAGTTCTTTACCGGCTACGGTCTGTCCGAGAGCTGCCCGTTGCTGAGCGCCTCCTTCCTGACCCCGCAACAACATGATCTGCCGCTGGAGCAGCAACTGCCACTGCGCACATCCACCGGCGTGCCGGTGGGGTTGGTGGATCTGCATCTGGTGGATGCAACCGGGCAGCGGGTACCGGAAGATGGCAGCAGTATGGGCGAGATAGTGGTGCGGGCACCCTGGCTCACCCAGGGCTATTACCTCGATGCGCAAAAGGGGGCCGAACTTTGGCAGGGCGGCTGGATGCACACCGGCGATGTGGCCACTATAACGCCTGCCGGAGTGCTGCAGATTCGGGATCGCATCAAGGATGTGATCAAGACCGGCGGGGAGTGGGTGTCTTCGCTGCGGCTGGAAAACTTGATTAGCCAGCATACTGGGGTGGCCGAGGTCGCGGTGGTGGGCGTGCCGGATGCGCGCTGGGGTGAGCGTCCGCTGGCGCTGGTGGTCTTGGCGGCCGATGCGCAGCTTGAGCCGGGCGCGCTGGTGCAGCATCTGCAGCAGTTTGTCGGCAGTGGCGAGATCAGCAAGTGGGCCGTGCCGGACGAAATCCGCATCGTTGACGAGATCCCCAAAACCAGTGTGGGCAAGGTCAACAAGAAGCTGATTCGCGAGCAGCTGCAAGACGCCTGAAGCGACTGCGCTGGCGGTTCTTCAGGCACATCAGAGGCGGCGCTCTGGATAGCGGTGAAGCGCCTGTTTTTTATGCTATTCTTGCCGCCGAAATGTTGCGGACCGAGGCCACAAGCCCACCGCATCAGTAGCGAAATGACGGCGGTACCGGCAAGTCCGGTGCCGCCGTCATTGTGTGTGCAATTCAAATGGCTGCAGCCTATCGGCTCTGGCCCGACACACCTGCGTTATCCCGCCAGGTGCGTTGCAGATTCAGGAGACGTTTTATGTCCAGAATTGATTCGGTTCCGCGTTCCGATGCCGCCAGCAGCGGTGCTGTGACGCACCCTCAGTGGTCCTCCAGGCTGGCATTTATTCTTGCCGCCACGGGCTCCGCCGTTGGGCTGGGCAATATCTGGAAATTTCCCTATATCACCGGTGAAAACGGCGGCGGCGCCTTTGTGCTGGTGTACCTGCTGTGTATCCTGGTGGTGGGTCTGCCGATTCTGGCTGCAGAAATTTTGCTGGGGCGGCGCAGTGGCTGCAGTCCCATTCAGGGCATGGCACAGCTGGCCCGGCGCGATGGCGTGTCGGCGCGCTGGGGCTGGATGGCCTGGATCGGTTTTGTCGCGGCCTTTGTACTGTTGTCGTTTTATTCGGTGGTGGGCGGCTGGTCCCTGGCTTATGTCGGCCTTGCGGCTGAAGGGGCGTTCAGCGGTGCCGACGCCGCCACCATCGGCGGGATCTTTGGCCAGTTGCTGGAAGATCCCGTATTGCTGCTGCTGTGGCACAGCCTGTTCATGTTGCTGGTGGTGCTGATTGCCGGTAGCGGTGTGCGCGCCGGTATGGAACGCAGCATCAGGCTACTGATGCCGCTGCTGTTCGTGCTGCTGCTGGTGCTGGTGGGCTATGCGGCGGTGCGCGGCAACTTTGCTCAGGCACTGGGTTTCCTGTTTACACCGGATTTCAGCAAGCTGACCACCGAAGGTGTCCTGACTGCGCTGGGCCATGCTTTCTTTACCCTCAGTACCGGTATTTGCGTGATGATGGCCTATGGCTCCTACCTGCCAAAAAACGTCAATATCGCCCGTACCGTGGTGACCATTGGTTTGCTGGATACGCTGGTGGCTTTGCTGGCGGGGCTGGCGATCTTTCCGCTGGTATTCGCCAACGGCCTTGAGCCAGGCGCGGGCCCAGGGCTGATTTTCGTGACCCTGCCGCTGGCCTTTGGCCAGATGACCGGCGGTGTGGTGTTTGGCACCCTGTTCTTTGTATTGCTGCTGGTGGCCGCCGTGACTTCGGCCATCTCCATGATTGAACCGGTGGTTGAATGGCTGGAAGACAAGGGGATTGGCCGCATGCTGGGCGCGCTTATGTCCGGTGCCATGATCTGGCTGCTGGGCATTTGCACGGTGCTGTCCTTCAATATCTGGGCGCAGTTTCATCCGCTGGATTTTCTCGCCCGCTTTGAGGGCAAGACGCTGTTCGACCTGTTCGATTTTCTGGTGTCGAATCTGGCGTTGCCGCTGGGGGGGCTGGCGATTGCGCTCTACGCCGGCTGGGCCATGAAGCCGCAAACACTGCGCGAGGGTATCGGGCTGGGTGAGGGTCTTACTTTTCGGGTATTTCATTTCGTGCTGCGTTTTCTGAGCCCGGCGGCGGTGCTGGTGGTGTTTGTCTACAACCTTGGCTGAAGCCTGCCCAGGTTCGCGTACTTTTGCGGGGCTGGCAAAACTGCTAGTGTGACCTTCTTTTTGTGCTGAACAGGTTGAACCGCGACTATGAGTCGTTCGCAAGAGTTTGATATTCCGGACCTGGGGCCTGCACGGGAAGGTGCTGCCCCAGGCCGCGGTCAGGCCGAGCCACCGCCTCGCCGTGCCGCTCCAGTACCGCCACCACCGGCCAAGGGCGGCAACCTGTTGCACAGCCTGGTGCTGGTGCTGCTGACCGCAGCGGCCAGCGGCCTGGGCTACTGGGGTTACGGCTTGCAGCAGCAGCTGAATGACAGCCTGGAGCAACAGGCGCAGGCGGCACAGCGACTGACTGATCTGGAGCAACTGCTTGAGGTCACCAGTGACAGTGCCAGCCAGTCGGGTCAGACGCTCAGCGGCCGGCTGGAACAGCAAGGCAAAACGGCGGCCGAAAAATATCAGCATTTCGATTCCGAAATCGCCAAGCTCTGGACCATCGCTTATCAGAGCAACAAGCCCAAGCTCGAAGCCCAGGAAAAGCTGCTGGCCACCCAAACGGAATTACAGGCACAGCAGAGCAAGCAGCTTGAGGTACAGGCGGCTCAACTGACTCAGCTGGCGCCACTGGCGGAGCAGTTCAAGGCTCAGGCCGCCCAACAGCAGTCTCAGACCGTGCAACTAGAGTCCCAGGCCGCGCAACTGCAGTCTCAGGTTGCACAACTAGAGTCCCTGGCGACTGAGGTTAAATCCCTGCAAGCGGGGTTGGCGGCCAGCGACAAGGCGCGTGTTGCAACCGACAAGCAGCTGGTAGCACTGGCGGGGCTGGAAAAGGGGCAGGCCAGCCTCAAGGGCGATCTGGATAAAACCGTGCAGGAGCTCAGGCGCTCCCTCGCGACCCTGGAAACCCAGGTGCGTATCAGTGAAGAAGTGCAATCGGAGAAGGTGGTCGCCCAGCAGCAGGCGTTGCGCAAGCTCAGTGACAAGGTGGCGACGCTGGAAGCCGGTGCCGGCAACACCGATGTGAGCCGCCGTGTGCGTGTCAATGAGCAGGCGATTCAGGCCATAGATGGCAGTCGCCGGCAGCTGAATCAGGAATTGCTGCAAATGCGTCAGCAGCTCAACAATCTGCAGTTGCGGCTGCAGTAAGCGTTTGATTCGACTCAGCCGCGAATTTGCAGCGGTTGCGTCTCTGTCCTGCATACAGCGGGCCCTGCTGTACTATTGCTGAATCAGGCATTGCGTCGCCGGCGTCGGCAGGGCAGAATGACCCGTCTATCTATAAGGCTAATAGCTACTAGTGAAGAAATTACGTGCATTTTTTGCACTCAAGCTGAACGATCAGATGGTGCGTAGATTGTCTGATCATGCTGATACCCTGTGCACCTACGACCGCCACATGGAAGTGAACTGGGCGAACTCCGAAAGTTATCACCTGACGCTCTGTTTTCTGGGCGATATCGGGATTTCCCAGGTCGATACCCTTGAACGCCTGACGCGCGAACAGCTGTCTCAGGTTGATCCTTTCCATGTCCGTCTCAATGCTGTCGACTACTATCCGGTCAGTCGCAGGCTTGCGCTGGTCGCTGCCCTGAGCGAGGGCAGTGAAGAGCTGCAATCGCTGCATCAGCAGATAGTGCAGGTGGCCGTCGCGGCGGGGCTTGATTATGACGACACGGACTTCCGGCCCCACGTGACCCTCGGGCGCCTGCCGGCGGACAACAGCTTTGAGCCTCCGGCCAGCTGGCCTGTGCTTGATCTGCAAAGCCCGGCGTCTTCAGTGGTGCTCTACATGAGCAAGGTCGGCGAGCGCGGTTCTCTTTATACTCCCCTGTTCGAAGTACCGCTGCAGTATTCGCTGCCTCGGGTGCGCTCCGCCTGAATGCGCCCTGTTGATGCCTGATTCCAGCCTGAGCCTGTCGCGGGCTGGTGCCATGGCGAGTTCATTTTCTTCCCCTCTGTGATTCCTTCTATCCCGCGCTCGGCAACGCACTTTGCGCTGTTATGCGAAGTGATCCCGTACCGACCACAAGCTCGAGTTTGAGCTTGGCCTCTTCATGAAATTTACTCATAGTCATATTAATCCGCGTCTATGTCTCGTAGGCTGAATTGAACCTTGGATCGCACCTGTGGTGTGAAAACAGGGCGGACGCCGTTTGTCTTGCTGCTGCCTGTCGCCGTGACGGAGTGCAGGGCGTGGGGCACAGAGCTCGCTCAAGAATTTTCGAAGTGGCCATGCCGTTTTGCGAAGCGGATGAGTTGCCGGTTAGGCCCTCAAGCAACGGGAGACGCAAGGATGAACGATATCAGTGGCCGTTATTTTGATGATGCTGAATATGAACGACGTCGTCGCCAGGTCCGGGACGGAATGTCTATCCGCGGGCTGGATGCCTGCCTGATCGCCAGCCCCGAAAATATTTACTACCTCACAGGCCTGGATCACCAGGGCTATTTTGCCTGCCAGCTGCTGATCCTGCCGGCCAGTGGTCAGCCGGTTCTGATCACCCGGGCGATGGAGAAGGCCACAGTGCGCGACCAGGCGCCCGATGTACTGCATGTCGGCTATACCGACGGCACCGAGCCGCCGCCGGGCAATAACGCTGGCGATGAGCTGATCGATAAAACCTGGTCGCTGACCATGGGGGCGCCGACACGGGAACCCCGGCGCCGGCCCTATCTGATGCCCAGTGCAGCGGTGCGCGAAACGGTGCGGGCGCTCTGCGACGCGGGGCTTTCGAAAGCGGTGATCGGCATCGATATGAACAGCACCTTCCTGCCCTACTCGATTGCCGAAGGGATCATGAATGGCGTGCCGGATGCCGACTGGCAGCAACTCGAGAGCCTGGTCGACGATGTCCGCATCGTACAGTCGCCGGCGGAGTTGGAGCTGACGCGTCAGGCCGCAGCTATTTCGGATTCCATGATACTGTCGGCCATTGCCGCGGCCGGCCCCGGCGTTCATGCCCGCGAGGTCATGGCGGCGATCTATGACGCCATGTTCCGGCGTGGCGGTACTTATCCCGGCTTCGTGCCGCTGGTGCGCTCGACCCGTAACCTGGCCCACGAGCACGGCACCTGGGAGGATATGACACTGGTGTCGGGTGACCTGCTGTTTCTCGAAATGGCCGGCTGCGCGCGACGCTACCATGCACCGGTCGGTCGCTTCGTTTTTATTGGCGAAGAACCGCCAGAGGCACAGAACGTCAATGCTGTTTGTCGTGAAGCGATGATGGCAGCCGCCGATATCATCCGGCCCGGCGCCCTGGCCGGTGATGTCTATGAAGCCTGGCAGGCGGTGCTCGATCGTCATGACCTGTCGCACTATTCACGCCATCACTGCGGTTACTCGATTGGTATTGGCTATCCACCGAGCTGGTCCGGCAGCGGCGTGCCTGTCGGGCTGCGGCGTAATTCTCAAATGCGCCTGCGCGAAGGCATGACCTTTCATCTGATGAGCTGGTTGCTGAATTCCGGTATCGGCGATGCTTTTCTGTCCGATACCGTGGAGGTGACGGCTGACGGCTGCACCTTCCTTACGCTGGCGAATCGTGACGTGCTGGTTCGATAGCAGCCGGTATTCAATTCTGGAGGTACCCATGGAGGCAGTGCGAGGGCATCTGCTGGCCAGCGACAATGCTTCGGGGGTTCATCCCGAGGTGATGGCCAGGCTGGCTGAAGTGAATCAGGGTCATGTGCCGGGCTACGGCGCCGATGAAGTGACGCAGCAGGCATTGGCGCGTTTCAAGGCGCTGTTCGGCGAGCAGAGCGAAACCCTGTTGCTGTTCAATGGCACCGCTGCCAACGTACTGGCCCTCAAGGGCATGGTGCAGAGCCATGAGGCGGTCTTTTGCAGCGAGGAGGCGCACCTGCAGGTCGATGAATGCGGGGCGCCGGAACATTTTGTCGGCTGCAAGCTGCTACCAGTACCGAGCCTTGAGGGCAAACTGAGCCTGGCCAAAATCGAACAGCGGCTGGCGGCCGAGCGAGATGTGGTGCACCGCAGCCAGCCGCGGGTGATCTCGTTGGCCCAGGCCACCGAGCGCGGTTCCGTCTACAGCCTTGAAGAGCTGCGGGCCATCACGGCGTTCGCCCGGGAGCGGGCACTGCTGGTGCATATGGACGGCGCGCGGCTTGCCAATGCCGCGGCGGCGCTTGGCGTCGGGTTCGCCGAGATGACGGCGGATCTGGGCATTGATGTGCTGTCCTTCGGCGGTACCAAGAATGGCCTGATGATGGCCGAGGCGCTGGTGGTGCTGAACCCGGCACTGCAGCAAGCCTATCCCTATATACGCAAGCAGGGCATGCAGCTGGCTTCGAAGCAGCGCTTTCTGGCGGCCCAGTTCCTGGCCTATTTCGACAACCGGCTGTGGCAGCGCAATGCCGCTAACGCCAATGCGATGGCGACCTACCTGGCCGAACAGCTGGTGCAGTTCGAACAGGTCCGCTTGAGCGCAGCGGTCGAGGTCAATATGGTGTTTGCGCAGCTGCCGACCGCCTGGGTCGAGCCGCTGCTGCAACATACGCCCTTGCTGGTGTGGCCGGGCGAGGCCGTCTCAGAAGTGCGCCTGGTGACCTCCTTCGATACCTGTCCCGGGGATATCGATCAATTTGTACATCACATAGACCGCTTGTCCCGTCGTTAAGGGCTTATGCCGCATTACTGACAGACACAGGGATCGGTCAGCGAGGCTCCCGTCAAACCAGACCATCTTTACCCGCAAAGGATTCATAGCAGACCAGGAGGCACGTCCATGAGCCAGATCGAAGTCCATAACCCCTTTACCGGGGAGCAGGTGTTCTCGCAGCCATCGCAAAGCATCGAGGCTATCAGCATGCATATTGATGCAGCCCAGGGGGCGTCCCGTGCCTGGCAGGTGATCAGTCCGGCGGAGCGGGCGCGCCATGTACTGACAGCGCTGGATTATTTTCGTAACCACTGCGATGCGATCGCCGCAGGCATCACGCGGGAAGTCGGCAAGCCGCTGGCGGCGGCGAAGGAGGAGCTGACGTTCATGCTGGAACGGGCCCAGTACCTGTGCCGCTTTGCCACCGACGGCGCGCTCGAGGCCAGGCGATATCCTGAGTACGAGGACGAGGGGTTCGAAGGGCGCATCGAGTGCCGGGCCAAGGGCGTGGTCTATATCATCACGCCCTGGAATTACCCGCTGTTCTGCGCCATTAACGGCACCGTCTGCGCCTTGCTGAGCGGCAACGCGGTGCTGCTCAAGCACAGCACAGCGCCCTCGGTCGGCGGCCATTTCGAGCAAGCCTTCGGGTCGATGGCCGGAATCGATCATTTGCTGATTCACGCGGTGGTGGATTATGAGGTCTCGGCACGCATTATCGAAGAAACTGATATCAACCATCTGGTCTTTACCGGGTCGGTGCAGGGCGGTCGTGTGGTGCAGCAGAGCGTTGCCAAGCGTGCTTTTAATGCGGTGCCGGAGCCCTTTATTCAGTGTTCTCTGGAACTGGGTGGCAGCGATGCCGCCTATATCGCCGAGGATGCCGATCTCGAACAGGCGGCTTTCTGGGCGGTGAAGATCGGTCGGCTGCATAACTCCGGACAGTCCTGCTGTGCGGTAAAGCGGGTGTTTGTCCACGCCAGCCGTTACGACGATTTTCTGGCCCGGGCCCAGGCAATCATGGAGAGTGAAAAAAGCGGTGACCCAATGGCGCCCGACACAACTCTGGGGCCACTGCATGGCGGCGAGCGGGCGGTTACAGGGCTGCTCGATATGGTGCGTCAGGCACAGCACGGTGGCGCCCGGGTCTGCACCGGCGGCGAGACCGAGCAGATCGGTGGTGTGACCTTTCTGAAGCCGACGCTGCTGGCCGAGGTGACGCCGACAATGCAGGTGCTGCAGGAGGAAACCTTCGGACCGGTACTGCCGGTCATGCAGGTGGCCAATGACGAGGAAGCGGTACGGCAGGTGTGCAACAGCCGCTATGGCCTGACGGCATCGATTTTCACCCGGTCGCGGGAACGGGCCGAACGCTTTGTGGCGGCCGTCGATACCGGCACGGTTTATGTCAATCGCTGCAATTTTGTCGATGCCAGGCTCTGCTGGATCGGTCAGCGCGCCTCAGGTAACGGCTCCCTGGCGCTGGCCCCCGAGGGGCTGCAGGCTTTCAGTGCGCGCAAATCGGTGAATCTGGATCCCAGCCAGCTGAAATAGAACTGTTTGCGGGCGTCAGCAGATGGCGCCCCGGGAGTCTGACATGGCACTACTACCCCCCTGCCCGGATACCGCGCTGATGCGGGAGCTGAGCGAAACGCGGCGCGGTTTTCACCGTATTCCCGAGCTGTCCTGGACCGAATACCTGACCACGGCACGGCTCTGTACCGAGCTCGAAGCCCTGGGCTTTGCCGTGGCATGGGGACAGGCGCTTTACGGCACGCAACAGCCCCCCAATCCGCCGGATGTGGAAACGGATCGTATCGCCTATGCACGAGCCGAACAGGTACTCGGCGTCGGCAACCGCTATCTGCCGTCGATGCAGGGCAATCGCACCGGGCTGGTTGCGACGCTTGAAGGCTCCTTGGCGGCAACGGAACCAGGGCCTGTGTTCGGCTTTCGCTTTGATATCGATGCGCTGCCGGTCACGGAAAGCCAGGACGCCGAGCATCAGCCTGCGGCCGAGGGCTTTGCCTCGGAACATGCCGGCATTATGCATGCGTGCGGGCATGACGGCCATCTGACCATCGGTCTTGGGCTGGCGCGTCGGCTGGCGGCGAGCCGCGCGCGCTGGGCCGGCAAGGTGCATTTCTTTTTCCAGCCGGCCGAGGAGGTGGCCGGCGGTGGTCTGCTGTTCGCCGGGCTGCCACAGATGGCCGAGGTGGAACGTTTCCTGACGCTGCACCTGGGGATTGTCGATCGCTACCGCATCATTTTCGATGCCACCTGGATTGCGGCGCGTATCTACGATGTCGTATTCCACGGCCGCGCCAGTCATGCCGGTAATGCGCCCCAGGATGGCCGCAATGCGCTGCTGGCGGCGTGCCAGGCGGTGCAGGGCCTCTATGCACTGCCGCGTCACAGCGCCGGCATGTCGCGGGTCAATGTCGGGCGCTTTGTTTCCGACAATGCCCACAATGTGATCGCCGACGAGGTGCGTTTTCGTTACGAGGTGCGAGGCGCCGATAATGAAATCTGCGACTTTATGGCCGCGGCGGCCGAGCAGGTGCTTGAGGGCGCGGCCCGCATGAACGGCGTGACCTGGGAGCGCCAGGTGTTTGCTGAATTCTCCAGCTACCCCAACAGCCGGGCGCTGGCTGAAGAGGTCGCGGTGACGGCGCTGGAAATAGGTTTGCCCGAGGCGCTGCTGCAGGACAGTTTTCTGGTTTCGGCCAGTGAGGATGCGGGATTTCTGATCCAGAAGGTACGCGAGCAGGGCGGCGAGGCGACCCATCTGATCCTGGGTTCGCCGGTCGGTGGCGGTCACCACTGCGGCACCTTTGATTTTGACGAACAGATGCTGGGCTGGGGCGTGCTGCTGTTTGAGCGCCTGGTACTGAATAGCACCCAGACATGATCTTGCCTCCTAACCTGACCTGCCCGGAGTCGGCTGGAGGTCAGAGGGCTTCACCCTGATCCCGCGCCCCGGTGTACGCGCTTGTCGGCTCACAACTCTCGTCTTTGGCTAATTGGTGTATAATCGCGCCGCGATACGATAAAGCAGGCCCGGGGCCAGACCCCGTGAGCCCAAGCAGCCGAGAGGGATTCGCCCTGTAATAGAGCTGCAAACCAATGACCCTGAGCCAGACGGAGAGTCTCAATGAGCGTGATTCGCCAAGACGATTTCATCAGCAGCGTCGCAGACGCGCTGCAATTCATCTCCTACTATCACCCGATCGACTTTGTTCAGGGCGTGCATGAGGCCTATCTGAAGGAACAAAACCCGGCCGCCAAAGATGCCATGGCGCAGATTTTGATCAATTCCCGCATGAGTGCGGAAGGTCGTCGGCCGATTTGCCAGGACACCGGTATTGTAACCGTGTTCGTCAAGGTGGGCATGAATGTCACCTGGGACGCCACCATGGGCGTCACCGACATGATCAACGAAGGCGTGCGCCGTGCCTACACGCACCCGGACAACGTGCTGCGCGCTTCCATTCTGGCGGACCCCGCCGGCAAGCGTCAGAACACCAAGGACAACACGCCGGCGGTTATCCACTACGAAATCGTTGAAGGCGATGAGGTGGATGTACAGATCGCCGCCAAGGGCGGTGGTTCCGAGAACAAGTCCAAGATGGTGATGCTTAACCCGTCCGACAGCATTGTCGACTGGGTCGTCAAGACAGTTCCTACCATGGGGGCTGGCTGGTGCCCGCCGGGCATGCTGGGTCTGGGCATTGGCGGCACGGCCGAGAAGGCCGCGGTACTGGCCAAGGAATCACTGATGGATTCCATCGACATCCATGAGCTGCGCGAGCGTGGCCCGCAGAACCGGGTTGAAGAGCTGCGTCTGGAAATCATGGATGCGGTCAATGCGCTGGGCATCGGTGCCCAGGGTCTGGGTGGCCTGACCACGGTGCTGGACGTCAAGATCAAGGATTATCCGACCCACGCGGCCTCCCTGCCGGTGTGCATGATCCCCAACTGTGCCGCCACTCGTCACACGCATTTCACCCTCAATGGTAATGGCCCGGCCATTCTGACGCCGCCGAGCCTGGAAGACTGGCCGCAGGTTACCGCCGAAGTCGGTGCCAACACGCGCCGGGTCAACCTCGATGGCATTACGCCTGAAGACGTTGCCACCTGGAAGGTCGGTGAAACTGTGCTGTTGAACGGCAAGATGCTGACCGGACGTGATGCGGCGCACAAGCGCATGATTGAAATGCTCAACAGGGGTGAAGAGCTGCCGGTCGACCTGAAGGGACGCTTTATCTACTACGTAGGCCCGGTTGATCCGGTGCGTGACGAAGTGGTGGGTCCGGCAGGCCCCACCACGGCAACCCGCATGGACAAGTTCACCCGTCAGATCCTGGACCAGACCGGTCTGCTGGGCATGATCGGCAAGTCCGAGCGTGGCCCCGTGGCTATCGAAGCGATCAAGGACTACAAGGCGGTCTACCTGATGGCTGTTGGTGGCGCAGCTTACCTCGTGTCCAAGGCGATTGTCGGCGCCAAGGTGCTGGCCTTCGAGGAAATGGGCATGGAAGCGATCTACGAGTTTGACGTCAAGGACATGCCGGTTACGGTGGCGGTGGATGTGAACGGCGAGTCGGTGCACAACACCGGCCCCGCCAAGTGGAAAGAAATCATCGCCCGTTCCGCCTGATCCTGGCGGCACAGATCAGACAGAGCTGCATTGGCGCGCTGATCAGACCATAAAAAAATCCGGAGTCCTGTTGAGGGGCTCCGGATTTTTACATTTAGCTTTTATAGCTGTCTTTTGTCATTGCCCTTTGAGTCAGCCTTATATGCCTGCGATCTTTGCCGTGCATGCTTGTGCTGGGTGTTGCTCAGGCGCAATCGAGCTCCTTTTCAATTTTGCGTTTGGCATCAAGATAGCGGGGCATGGGGCCTATATCCTCGTAAATCGGGTCGCCGTCTTCGATGCGGATGATCTTGGGGCCCGGGCGATAGGGCATTTTTTCTTCGACTTCCATCAGAATGGTATGCAGAAGCGATGTGCAGACTTCTTCCCGGGTCAGGCCGAAAGCGCTGGCCATGGCTTCTATTCTGACGAGGTCCTCGCGGGCAAGGGTGACATTTAGATCGGTCAGGCTGCTCTCATGCAGGGCTTTGCGTTCAAGCTCTTCGAGCAGGCGGGATACATGGCTGACAGGCATGGGGCATCTCCTCTGGTGACTACAGTGTAAAAGCTAGTCCAGTCACGGGGATTTGGCGAGGGGTTTTGCCAAGGCTGTGGCTGCTGCTGCCGGCAAGATGCATGGTTTATATCATCCGGCCTTTTCTCTAGAATGTTGCACTTGCGAAATATTAACGGGGACCTTGCGGGTTATGGCGAATATCAAAATTCTGGTGGGATCAACTTTCGGGGCGACCCAGGAAATAGCCGAGGATTGCGCGGCGCAACTTCAGGCGCTGGGTCATGTTGCCAGGGTGTTGCGTCAGGCGCAGTTTGACGATGTGGTGGCTGAGGACACAGAGGTGTTGCTGGTGTGTTCGGCTACCATTGGCCAGGGTGAAGTGCCGGAAAATCTGCTGCCGCTGTACCTGGAACTGCGTGATCGTTTTCCGCTGCTGCCCAAGGTGGGTTTTGCCGTGCTTGCCCGGGGTGACAGTTCCTACGATGATTTCGCCGAGGGCGGTCGCCAGGTGGCTGACCTGCTGCGCGAGCTGCAGCTGCGCGAACTGGTGTCGCCGCTGTTTCTGGATGCCTGCGAAACCATGGATCCGGAAGCCGAGGTGGATGCCTGGATTCAGGGGTTGGCTGCGAAAATCTGACCAGGCGCCCGCGGGAACCGGTACCCAGGCACCGGTTCGCGCGAATAGGGTTGTGCTACTTCTTCAGGAAGCCGCAGCGCTGCAGAAATGCCAGCATGTGCGGGCGCGCTTCCTTGATCAGCATGCCGGAAATCTGTTCGCTCCAGCTCATCACCTTGGCAGCCCCGGTGCGGGTGCGGTAGTACTCGCGCACTTCCTCATCATACCGGGCGATCACCGCAGTATCCTGGCTGTCGTCATAGCGATCCTGCTTCAGTACCACTGACAGCGGCAGCCGTGGCTTGGTTTCCGGACTCTGGTCGGGGAAACCCAGGCACATGCCAAACACCGGATAGACCAGCTCCGGCAGTTCCAGCAATTCTGCGACTTCGGCGATTTCATTGCGCAGACCCCCTATATAGACAATGCCCAGCCCCAGTGACTCGGCGGCGATGGCCACGTTCTGTGCAAACAGGGCGGCGTCGGCGGTGGCGGTGATGAACTGCTCGGTGAAGCCGGACTGCATCTGGGCCTGGTGCATGTCGCAGGCCAGCTGGTGGCGCTTCATATCGGCGCAGAACACCAGAAAGGTCGGCGCTGCGGCAATATAGGCCTGGTTACCGGCGCAGGCCGCGAGGCGCTCACGCTTGGCGGGGTCCTGTACCTGAATCACGGTGCAGGCTTGCAGGAAGCTGGACGTCGCGGCGGCCTGACCGGCGCGTACCAGTTCGTCGACGGTGCTCTGGTCGATCGGCTCGGCGGTAAATTTGCGGATGGAACGGTGGGATTTAAGTAATTCGATAACCTGATTCATGTAAGCGGATCTCCTTTGCAGCGGGCATTCTAGCGCCTTGGCCCCGCTGGCGTCACTGTATGAGGCGTGTAACAGGGTTTCAATCGATAATGCAGCGAAATGTCAGGTTGAGGCGGGGCGTGCAGTGCCTGCGGGTGCGTGGCAGGGCGTGTTGCCAGTGATGCTGGGTGCTGCCGCGCATCAGCAGCAGAGAACCATCATCCAGCAGCAGCTCGATCTTGGGCTGCTGCCGGTCTGTGCGATGGCGCAGAACAAAGCGCCGCGGCTGGCCCAGGCTCAAAGACGCTATGACCGGATCAAGGCCGAGTTCCGGCTCATCATCGCTGTGCCAGCCCATGCTGTCTTCGCCGTCGCGATAGAGGTTGAGCAGAGCGCAGTTGAAGGGGGCGGGCTCCACCGCCGTGATGCGCCGGCGCAACTGTTCGATCAGCGGGTGCCAGGGCCTCGCTTCCAGCAACAGGCCGGAATAGCGGTAGTGCAGCCCCGGTTCACCCTGAAACTGCTGCAGGCGCGGAATGGCATGTTCACGGCCGAACAGCCGGATGCGGTCCTGGCGCCAGTCGATTTCCAGGCTCAGGCACCTGATCAGCTGCTTGCTCTGCTGCGTATCGACAAAGCCGCGCACTACCACCAGGTCGGCACCAGGGGCCTGAATTATTTGCGTGTTTTCCTCCTCGTGCATGCCCGTGCTCCTGGGTGGCATTTGTAGCGTTTTTTACTTGCTTGCGGCTCTTTATGTGCTTGCGGAAGGCTCAGTGCCGACGCGCTGCTACTGTATCAGAGCGGCTTAGCTGTTAGAATCCGGCCTGTTCCGAGCACCCGATCGTGGGGCGCCAGTCTGCCCGTTGCGACAGCCTGAGCTACTATTCAAGGGACGGCTGTGCCTGGGTTGAATGGCGGCGGCAGCCTTGATTCCCCGCACAGGAGATACGCTTATGCTCAGATCCGTCAAGGCATCGGACTACATGGCTCGGGACCTGGTGACCTTTACGCCGGACACCGATCTGTTTCAGGCCATACATCAACTGTTAGCGCGCAAGATCAGCGGTGCTCCTGTGGTGAACGATGAGGGTGCGCTGGTGGGGGTGCTGTCGGAGGTCGACTGCCTGAGGGCTATCCTGACCCTGACCTATCACGAGGAGGAGTTTGGCGGTAAGGTCTCGCAGTACATGTCGCAGGATATCTGTACCATCGAGTACGATGCCGATATCATCAAGGTCGCCGAGACCTTTATCAAAAATGGCATGCGCCGTCTGCCGGTGGTTCAGCGCGGCAAGCTGATCGGACAGATCAGCCGGTGCGATGTATTGCGCGCCGTGGAAGTCTTTGCCCTGGATGGCTGAGCGGCGCTCTGGGCTGCGTGGGTGTCGGGACGGCAGTCGTCACCAGGCGGGCTCAAGTCTGACCACCTTTATTACACTGGAGTCTCATGGGTTATCGCTTCCCGGAACAACCGATTCTGTTCTATCCCTCCCTGGCAAGGCGCATCGGCAGTGATGAGGCCTTGCTGCTGGCCATTTATCACGACCGGGCTCGCAATGGCGGGCGTGCCGAGCCCTCTGAACTGGTGCTGAGCCGTGCTCATTGGCTGAAAATCGCCGACTTCTGGGATGAGGACTACCTGCGCAGTATCACCGAGAGTCTGGTGCGCCAGGGCTGTATCCTGGCCTCGGTCGACAGTGCACTGGTGCGGCTCAGCCTGGAGCCCCAGGACCGTCCCCAATCAGCCGAGGGTGCTATTGAGGCTGATGAGTCAGTCGATTCTGTCGCCGCCAGGGCTGCAACGGCCGCGCCTGTTACCGAGAAAACTAAGGCGGCAGGGCTGGCGGATGTAGACTCTGTGCATGGCGGGCATTCTGAGGAACAGACCCCGTCGCAGTGGCCTGAGTCTGCGCCGCAATACGCGCCAGTACCCACAGCGCGGCCCCATCGTCATCCTGATCCGGCGCGACGCTGGGATCTTCCTGCTCAAACTACTGAGCCGGTAAAAGAGCAGGTTGCAGAATCCTATGCCGAGCGGTATCCAGAGCCGAGTCGCCAGACCCCGCCCCGCCCCCAGGCTGATGCGCTCAGTCGGCTGGCTGTACACGATACGCCGCCCCGCCCGTTGACGCGCCAGGCGTTGCGCGCGACGCCGCAAACCATTCAGGCGCGCGGGCCTGCGCCAACCTTTGGCGGTGCCAGTGGCTGGCGGCGGCACAAGGATGAACTGCAGGTGCTGTTCGAGCAGCATGAAGAACGCAATCAGCAGCTTAAACCCATGCAGCTCGGCTGGCAGCCCTCGGAAACCTTCTTTGCGCTGCTGCCAAGGCACAATATTACTGTTGAGTACGCCGAGGGTCTGCTGGATGAGTTTGTGCTCTACTGGCTCGACAAGGACCGCAAGGAAACCAACTGGGATCAAAAATTTCTCGCCTGGGTGAAACGGGAATGGGTACGCAAGCAAACCCGTGATGGCCGGGATTCCGGCGCCGACAAAGAGCGACAGACAGGTTTTAAAAATGAAAACACCCGCCGAGATACTCGGGAAAAACGCAAACAGGTTACCGCAGCAATCATGGACATCCGCGACACCGACTGGTAATCGCGGCGCCGGTGAGAAGGATGCGGGGCCTTTGCCGCTGGAAACCAAGGCGCTGGTGAACATGCTGTTTGCGCGCTTTATGGCGATCTATGGCCACAAGTTCAAGAGCTGCTTTGAAACCCAGGATGAGATCCGCATCGCCAAGCGCGAGTGGGCCTTGAGCCTGCGGGGGTACGGCGAGCGCGAACTGGTGTCGGCTATCGACCACTGCAAGGAGCAGCTGGCCTGGATGCCCACCATCTCGGAATTTCTCAAGATTCTGCACGAGCAGGAAGGGAATTTCGGTCTGCCCGGCGTGTTGCGGGCCTACGAGGAGGCGTGCATGCATGCCGATCGTCCGACGCGGCACCCGTGGTCCCATCCGGCGGTCTATCAGGCCGGGCGTGCGACCGGCTGGTTTCGGCTGCGTTCCGAAGAGCAGCGCCGGGTACTGCCCGATTTTCGCTACAACTACGAGGTGATGTCGCGCCGGGTACGCGAGGGTGAAGACCTGAGCGTGGCGGTGGCGGTGGGTCTGCCCGATGGACGCAGCAATACGCTGGTGGCCTTTATTCAGCGCTGGGGCGAGGAGCAGGAACTGGCACCTGAGGTGGCCGCGTCACTGCTGTACTACCTCACCAAGCCCAAGGGCTCGCGCGTACGAGACCTGTACCGTGATGCGTCCGAGAAGAAGGTGCAGCAGCTGGGCCTTAGCCTCGAGCTGCCGCTGGATTACCAGTAACGCCTTGAGACTGGCTAGCTCAGCGCTGGCCTATGGCCTAGTGGCTGGAAAAATTGCTGCCAAACATGGCGCCGATCGCCGCCGACAGGGTTTCGCTGCGCTCGGGATTGCGAAACGCCTGCATGATGGGCCGGCGCAGTGCCGGCATGAACATCAGGTCGGCCATAACGCGCGAAAATCCGTTCTGACCCGTATCTCCCGCCGCCAGGCGTTCCAGAAATGCCTGCAGCAGCGCAGGATCCTTGAGGCTCTCGCAGCAGCGGGTTGCAATCGCCACCAGTACTTCCGTTTCCAGTGCACGCTCACTGGCCAGTATCCGGCTCAGCCAGGCCTGCCTGAAGGTGTCGCTGGTGCTGTTGGATAGCGCCCGTACCAGCGCTGCCAGCATTCCCTGATCACCCCCGTGCTGTTTCAGGCACTGATCAAGGCGAGGCTGCAGCGCCTGCATCAGGCGGTGGCTCGGCTCAACATGTTCCAGTGCACAGCACAGTGCCTGCAGAGGAGCGTCGGGCAGCTGCGCCAGGGCGCCGATCAGCAGGGCCTCGTTATTGCCCTGTTCAAGGCGTACCACTATGTCGGCGATGCCCTGCAGGCCCAGATTGGGCCACTGATCAAATCCGAGCTGGCCGGCAAAATAATGTTGCGCATATTCGTAGTGCTGGGACGCGGGCAGCCCCAGTACGACCTTGGCATGGGCATGAAAGATGGCCATTTTTTCGGCGTCGGGCTTGAACGAAAAGGGATTATCCTTGAGTGCGTCTGGGCCACCATCGAGCAGGCCGCTGATGTTCTGCAACAGGCGTTGCAGCAGATCGTCCCGCACGGCCTGAATCAGGAAGCCCTGCTCATCCAGCGGCAGCTTGAGAAACCAGACGGCATTGCGCTGGGGTTCTTTGGGATGCCACATCAGCAGACCGACCCAGGCGTGGTGCAGATAGGGCTGGGGGTAGGCGATCTGCCCCTGTTCAACACGGCCAAAGACCTCGGCAGATACCTTGCTGACCCGTCGGCCCATGTCAAACAGGCGGCAGCGCGCACCGGTCTGGTGAATCAGGTCCAGTAACGATTGAATAGGGTCCACAGTGCTGTCCTCGGGTCCGGTGCATCAAGGGGGCGGATTTTACCAGTCTGGCGCAGGCGAGGACAGCCGGGTTGTCAGCCCGCGAGCAGGGTCGCTTCGGCTTGCTCCACCGCACTGACGCTGCCGCGCAGAATTACGATGTCGTTGTCCTGCAGTTGTGTATCTATATCGACGGCGCTGAGTAGCTCATCGCCCCGGCGTATGGATTCCACCTCGGCCTTGATGTGCAGTTCACGCAGGCTGTGGCCGGCGCCGTGGCAACCGGGCGACAGTACCACCGGGTGCAGCACTTCGGCCTGGGCGCCACGGTGATCAAGCTTGCGGGACTGGCCGCCATGGTAGTAGCCATGCAGCAGGCGGTAGCGTTCCTCGCGCACACGGTTAATGCGTGACTCTATGGCGTCGCGGGGAATGTCCAGCAGCGTCAGTACGTGGGAGACCAGCATCAGGCTGCCCTCCAGGGCTTCGGGAATGACCTCGGTGGCACCGGCATCCTGCAGCTCCTGCAGGCGACTGTCATCCTGGGTGCGCACCAGCACCGGCAGGTCGGGGAAGTGGTGCTTGAGGCCATGCAGGGCGATCAGGGCATCGCTGTCGCTGGGGAAGGTGAGGATCAGCAGCCGGGCCCGGCTTGAGCCCAGGGTCTTCAGCAGGTCCGTGCGCCTGGCGTCACCATAATAGATGCGCTCGCCCGCCGCCGCGGCCTCCTGCACACGCACCGGGTCGCTGTCGATGGTGATGTAGGGGATCTGCAGCGGTTGCAGGAAGCGAGTGATGACCTGGCCGACGCGGCCATAGCCGCAAAGGATAACGTGGTCGGACAGCTCTTCCAGGTCTTCCGGCAGCGGTGCGTTGCGGGCCGGCACTGTGGCGTCCTTGGCGGGCCTGTGGATACGTCGACTCAGGGTGGCGCTAAAGCGAATCAGCAGGGGTGTGCACAGCATGCTGAGAATAATAATGGCGACCACCTGGGCGTTCAGTTCGCTGCTGATCAGCTGGTGGCTTGAGGCCAGGGTGAGCAGGGCGAAGCCGAATTCTCCCCCCTGGGCCAGGCAGATGCCGGCGCGCAGCGCATTGCTCATGTCCCGCTGCAACAGCCAGGCCGCCAGCGCAATCAGGCTGGCCTTGAGCAGCATAAGGCCCAGCGTCAGCAACAGTACCCAGTGTCCGTTGTGCACCAGTGCGGCCAGGTTCAGCTGCATGCCCACCGAGACAAAGAAGAGTCCGAGCAGCACATCGCGGAACGGGCGTATATCGGCTTCAAGCTGATGACGGTAGCGGCTTTCGCCCAGCATCATGCCGGCGAGGAAGCCGCCGAGCGCCATCGACAGGCCGGCGGCATGGGTGAGCCAGGCGGCGGTGAGGGCTGCTACCAGGGTGGTCAGCACAAAGAGCTCGTCCGAGCGGGACCTGGCAACCTCGTTGAGCAGGCGCGGCAGCAGGGTGCGGCCAAACAGGAGCAGGGCGACGAGAATTGCGCCTCCCTGCAGCAGCGTGGGTATCAGGCTGTGCAGGTTGATAGAGGCATGATCGCTGGCCAGTGTCGGCACCAGAATAAGGAAAAAGACCGCCGCCAGGTCCTGGAAGATGAGTATGGCCACGGATAATCGGCCGTGGGGCGCATTGATTTCGCTGCGTCGGATCAGTTCGCGGGTGACGATAGCCGTGGATGACAGCGCCAGGGCGCCGGCGACAACCAGGCTGGCGGCGAAGGGCAGGCCGGCGAGCATGGCCAGCCCCATGATCAGCGCACTGGTGGCCAGTACCTGGATGGAGCCCAGGCCAAATACCGTGCGGCGCATGGCAATCATGCGGGGCAGGGAAAACTCCAGTCCCAGCATGAACAGCAGAAAGACGACGCCCAGCTCGCTGAGCAGGGCAATGCTGTTGTCGTTGCTGACCAGCCCCAGTGCGTAGGGACCCAATAGGCTGCCGACGCAGAGGTACGCCAGTATGGGGGGCAGGCCGATGCGGCGAAACAGGCTGATGACCACCACGGCGGCGGCAATGATGGTCAGAAACTGATGGAAAAATCCCTGTTCCATGGATGGCAGTTCCGTCACTGGAAGCGAATAGGAGTCATATCAGGCCGGCGATAGGCCTGATATGACGGCAGGTTCTGATTGAGCATCGGAGCTTGGGGGCTAGCAGCCTGTCGGGCTTTTCCGCAGTAGATCAGAGGTATGTCCGACAGGCTGCTAGTGCACTATGCGCAGGGTGCTGTCGATCTGACGGATCAGGTCGAGCAGCACTGCGGTATCGGCATTGATGCCGCTGAGGGCTTCTTCGGCCATGGCGGCGATGTCACTGTTGCTGGGCAGGGCGTGCTGCTGCTGAATCATCGCATCGAAGCGTGGAATCATGACCCACTGCAGCCATTCGCTGAAGGCCAGACTGTCGACGCAGAACGGCTCTATGCTGTTCAGTGCTTCGCTGCTGGGAGCGCTTTGCTGCCAGAGCTGCAGTGTCTGCAGCTCCTGTTCGAGCTGGCGCAGCAGCAGGTTCAGTTGCTGCTGGCGTGTCACCGGTTTGAACTCCGAGCGTGCTTGAGGGTATCGGCAATCATGAATGCCAGTTCCAGTGCCTGTTCGCCATTGAGGCGTGGGTCGCACTGGGTCTGGTAGCGATCTGCCAGGCCTTCTTCAGTGATCTGAAAGGCACCGCCAACACACTCGGTGACGTTCTGCCCGGTCATCTCGAAATGCACGCCGCCGGCATGGGTACCCTCGGCGTTATGCACCTCGAAGAAGCCCTTGATTTCGCGCAGTATGGCCTCGACGCTGCGGGTCTTGTAACCGCTTGATGCCGTGGTGGTGTTGCCGTGCATCGGATCCGAGCTCCAGACAACGGCGCGGCCGGCCAGTTGTACGGCACGTACCAGCGGCGGCAGTTTTTCGACGATCTTGTCTGCGCCCATGCGGGCGATCAGCGTGATGCGTCCTGGCAGGTTCAGCGGGTTGAGAATATCCAGCAGGCGCAGCAGGTCATCGGTGTTGGTGCTGGGGCCCACCTTGATGCCGATTGGGTTTTTCACGCCGCGCAGGAATTCCACGTGGGCATGATCCGGCTGGCGGGTGCGATCGCCGATCCACAGCATGTGAGCTGAACAGTCGTACCAGTCGTTGGTTTGGCTGTCGCGCCGGGTGAGTGCCTGTTCGTACCCCAGCAGCAAGGCCTCGTGGGAGGTGTAGAGCGAGGTTTCCTTGATCTGGGGAGTGTTCTGGGCGTGGACGCCGCAGGCTTCCATAAAGGCCAGGGTCTGGTCGATCTGATCGGCGAGGTGCTGGTATTTTTCACCCAGCGGGCTTTTTTCCACGAAGCCCAGATTCCAGCGATGTACCTGGTGCAGGTCGGCAAAGCCGCCCTGGGCGAAGGCGCGCAGCAGGTTCAGGGTGGAGGACGACTGGTGATAGGCGCGCAGCAGGCGTTGTGGATCCGGAATGCGGGCTTCGGCGGTGAACTCGATATCATTGATGATATCGCCGCGATAGCTTGGCAGTTCGATGCCGCCGCGCGTTTCCATATCGGTGGAGCGGGGCTTGGCAAACTGGCCGGCCATGCGACCGATCTTGACCACCGGACAGCTGCCGGCAAAGGTCAGTACCACCGCCATTTGCAGCAGCAGCTGGAAAGTATCCCGAATCTTGTTGGCGTTGAACTCGGAAAAGCTCTCGGCACAGTCGCCGCCCTGCAGCAAAAAGGCACGGCCTTCGGCAACATTGGCCAGCTGTGCGTGCAGTGAGCGGATTTCACCGGCAAAAACCAGCGGCGGCAGCGCGTTCAGTTCGGCTTCCACGGCACTAACGGCACGAGGATCTGTGTAGGTCGGTTGCTGCACGATGGGCTTTTCGCGCCAGCTGCTGGGGCTCCAGTCTTGCATGGTATTGGATTCTGTCTGATGTCAATTTAGAGGAAGGCAACAGTGTACGGGATCATCGACAAGAAACAAGGCCCGCCGTGGCTCTGGGGCCTGTACTGGCGCTGCTGGTGCGGCATTCTCAGGGGCCTTCTCCGCGTTTCTTTTGTGCTTGTAGCCGTCGCACGTGGGTGACAGTTTAACGGGGCAGAGTACCTGTCAGGCTTGAGTTGGTTTCTTGCTAGGCCTATCTTCAGGCCTTTGCTATCGAGTGTTAACAACAGTCAGGGGAGAGCGCTGTGTCTAGGGATGATTGGGAAAATGGCTTGCGGGTTCGCACCGAAGTCATGGGTGAAGAGTTTGTCAGCCGGGCGCTGGAGGGTGCCAGTGATTTTACCCGGCCGATGCAGGACTGGCTCAACGAGCATGCCTGGGGCTCGACCTGGCAGCGCGAGGGTTTGCCGCGCCAGACCCGCAGCCTGGTGACCATTGCGATGCTGGCGGCGCTAAAGGCGCCCACTGAGCTGAAGGGGCATGTGCGGGGCGCGTTGCGCAATGGCTGCACTGTGGCGCAAATACAGGAAGTGCTGCTGCAATCCCTGATCTATTGCGGTGCGCCGGCGGCACAGGAGGCCTTTCGTGCGGCCCGCGAGGCGATAGAAGATTGGGAGTCGAGCGGCGGCAACTAGCCCACGGGGCAGCCTCAGCCTCAGGCGGTCTTGATGCCGCTGAGGTTGCGGAACGAGACTTCCTTGGCGGTATTGAGGAAGTCCACCATGAACTCGGATGATTTCTGGTCTTCGCGGATGGCGGCGTAGAGGGTGCACCAGACGCCCTTGTCGCCCAGCGGACGGGCGGCGATGTAGTCGCGCTCCAGGTATTCGTGTATCGCCCAGTTGGGCAATGCCGATACACCGCGACCGCTGGCGACCAGCTGCAGGATCATCACGGTCAGTTCGGCGGTGCGAATTTCAGCCGGATCAATGCCGGCCGGATCCAGGAAGTGGTTGAAGATGTCCAGCTTGCCGTGATCCACCGGGTAGGTGATCAGGGTTTCCTGGCTCAGGTCTTCGGCATGTATGTAGCGCCGTGCCACCAGGCGATGCTGCTTGGCGATGGCCAGCACTGATTCGTAGCTGAACAGCGGAATATAGATGATGCCGTTGCGGGTTTCGGGGTCGGAGGTGATGACCAGGTCGAGGTCGCCGCGGGCCAGGGCCGGCAGCGGCTGAAAACTGAAGCCGCTCGACAGGTCCATTTCGACTTCCGGCCAGTGCTGGCGAAAGTGATCGATGGTGGGCATGAGCCATTCAAAACAGCTGTGACATTCGATGCAGATGTTCAGTCGCCCGGCCTCGCCACCTGCCAGGCGGGCAATATCCCGTTCGGCATTGCGAATCATGGGCAGCACATCATCGGCCAGGGCCAGCAGGCGCTGGCCCGACGAGGTAAAGCAGATGGGCTTGGTCTTGCGGATGAACAGTGAACAGCTCAGTCGCTCTTCAAGATCCTTGATCTGGTGGGAAAGGGCGGATTGGGTCAGGTGGACCCGCTCAGCGGCTTCGACCAGGCTGCCGGCGTCGCGCAGGGCCGCCAGAGTCTTGAGATGCCTTAGTTCCACCATGCCTGGTACCCATCCTGAATGAAATAAACGAAATTATAGCGGTAAACGCGACGGCCCGTCGGGTCGCGGTAGCGAACCTGAGCCAAATAGAGGGTATCGGACGCGAAATTGCGCATCGGCGGGCACAGTGTACAGCGGCCCACTGATGCGCTTGAAACCTACTTGACCAGCAGGAATTCCAGCAGCGCCTTTTGGGCGTGCAGGCGGTTTTCTGCTTCGTCGAAAACAATGGAGCGGGGATCATCCAGCATGTCTTCGCTGATTTCCTCGCCCCGGTGGGCCGGCAGGCAGTGCAGGAAGACGGCGTCGGGGTTGGCCAGGTCCATCAGTGCGGGGCTCACCTGGAAACCGACAAATTTGCGCTCGCGCATGCGCTGCTCGTCTTCCTGACCCATGGATGCCCAAACGTCAGTGGCGATCAGGTCGCTGCCGCGCACCGCTTCCTGGGGGTCGCGGAACAGCTGAATGCGGTCACCATGCTCTTGCAGCAGTGACTGCATGGGTTCAAAGCCTTCCGGACAGCAAATGTGCAGGCGGAAATCCAGCAGGGCCGCGGCATTGATATAGGAGTTGCACATGTTGTTGCCATCGCCGATCCAGACCGCAGTCTTGCCTTGAATCGAGCCGCGATGCTCGTGGTACGCCTGCATGTCAGCCAGCAGCTGGCACGGGTGATAGTCATCCGTAAGAGCGTTGATGACCGGCACCCTGGAGTACTGGGCGAAGGTTTCCACGGTTTCATGGCTGAAGGTGCGGATCATGACCACGTCGACCATGCTGGAGATAACCCGGGCACTGTCTTCGACCGGCTCGCCACGGCCAAGCTGCGTATCCCGCGAGGACAGGAACATGGCGTGGCCACCCAGTTGTGCCATGCCGGCTTCGAAAGATACGCGTGTACGCGTCGAGGCCTTTTCGAAAATCATGGCCATGACGTGGTTCTGCAGCGGCTCGTAGACGACGCCGTCATTGCGCATTTTCTTCAGTTCGCCGGCCCGTACGATGAGCTGTTTCAGCTCTTCGGAGGACAGGTCTTTAAGTGTTAAAAAATGTCTCGTGCTCATAGGTAGTATCTGCTTAAGCAGGTCCTCTGAGAGCGGCGGTCGAGGTTAAATTTCCCGCTCGTCAGCCGCATATATCTGGATCAGTTTTGACAGCGTGTTAACCAGCAGGTCTGCTTCGCTATCGCTCAAAATCAGGGGGGGCAGCAGTCGTACAACGCGGCCACCGCCGGTTACATTCAGCAGGATGCCCTTGACCTTGGCCAGCACCGCAAGTTCGGTGCCTGCTTCTGTCAGCTCAATGCCGATCATCAGGCCCTTGTTGCGGATTTCCCGAATGTAGTCCGAATCGCCCAGCTGGGCGCGAAAACCGTCGCAGATGCGCTGGCCCAGTTGCTCGGCGCGCTGGCAGAGGTTTTCGCTCTGAATGGTATCAACCACAGCCAAGGCCGCAGCGCAGGCCAGTGGGTTGCCGCCGTAGGTCGAGCCGTGGGTGCCCGGAGACAGGATAGTGGCAGCTTTGCCAGCAGCCAGACAAGCACCAATTGGCACGCCATTGCCCAGACCTTTGGCTGTTGTTACCACGTCCGGCAGGATGGCGTTGTGCTGATACGCAAAATATTTGCCAGTACGGCCGTTGCCGGTCTGGACTTCGTCCAGCATCAGCAGCCATTCGTGCTCATCGCAGATGTCGCGCAGCTGGTTGAGGTAGTTGTCGGCGGGAATGCGAATGCCGGCTTCGCCCTGTACCGGTTCCACCAGGATGGCAACCACATTGGGGTTGTTGGCGGCGATGGTACGAATGGCGTCGACATCATCGTAGGGTGCACGTACGAAACCGCTGACCAGGGGTTCGAAACCCACCTGCACAGCCCGGTTGCCGGTGGCGCTCAGGGTGGCAAGGGTGCGGCCGTGAAAGGAGTTTTCCATGACAATAATGGCCGGGTTGTCGATGCCTTTCTGGTGGCCGAAGCGACGTGCCAGCTTGATGGCGGCTTCGTTTGCCTCTGCACCTGAGTTGCCAAAGAACACGCTGTCCATGCCGGCGATGGCGCACAGGCGTTCGGCCAGGCGCTCCTGCAGCGGAATGGTGTACAGATTCGAGGTGTGAATCAGGCGGGAGGCCTGTTCGCTGATGGCGTGGGTGACGGCCGGGTGGCTGTGACCCAGGCCGCACACGGCGATGCCGGACAGTGCATCCAGGTACTTGTTGCCGTCTGTGTCATACAGCCAGGCGCCTGCGCCATGGTCGAAGGCAACCGAGAGCCTGTTATATGTATTCATGATAGGCGTAGCTGCCATGTTCGTGCTCCCTACAACGCAAAAAGGCAGCCCTGGCTGCCAAACAAAAGAAAGGCATTCTATTGACTGGCATTCATTTTGGCAATGGATGTCGTGCGGGCAGACGTTCGCGGCAGTGGCGGACGAGGGCTAATGCGTAAAAAACGCTCACGGCCGGGGTTGAAATACCGCGCCTTTGGCGCAATATACTGGCCTGTGTCAGGTGGGTAGAAGTCGGCGTGCGGGTGTTTTTTGCCTGACTCTTTTGCTCGGATATATGGTAGGCTGATACAAGGCGTTCGCGCACGGCGGACTAGAGTTTCACTGTAGTTTTAAAGGTGTATCAATGAGTGTGATCGATACTATCAAAGAGCAGGTCGAGAAAAATACCATCCTGCTTTATATGAAGGGCACGCCGCGTTTCCCGCAATGTGGTTTTTCATCCCGTACAGTCGAAGCTGTGATGAATTGTGGCGAGCGCTTCGCGTTCGTGAACATCCTGGAAAACCCTGAAATTCGTGCCGAGCTGCCCAAGTATGCGAACTGGCCGACCTTCCCACAGTTGTGGGTCAATGGTGAGCTGGTGGGCGGTTGCGATATCGTCTGCGAGATGGCTGCCAATGGTGAGCTGGAAACGCTGATCAAGCAGGCCGCAGCGAACCAGGCTCCTGAAGAAGAAGCCTGAGTTAATACAGCATTTATTCTTTCGGCGTGATCGCGCACAGTGGTCACGCCGAAGTTTTTAAGCGTTGAAATACGACGACTAACGGAGAAGAGAAGTAATGGGCGTACTAGTTGGCAAGCAAGCACCGGACTTTACCGCAGCGGCTGTTCTGGGCACTGGCGAAATCGTTGATTCCTACAACCTGAAAGAAGCCATCAAGGGTAAATACGGCCTGGTTTTCTTTTACCCGCTGGATTTCACTTTCGTTTGCCCGTCTGAGCTGATCGCACTGGATCACCGTGTTGCGGCATTCAAAGAGCGTAACGTTGAGGTTATCGGTGTTTCCATCGATTCCCAGTTCTCGCACAACGCATGGCGCAACACCCCTGTTAATCAGGGTGGTATCGGTCCTGTTAAGTACACTCTGGTGGCTGACATCAAGCACGAAGTCTGCCAGGCGTACGACGTTGAGCACGCTGACGGTGTTGCATTCCGCGGCGCTTTCCTGATCGATCAGGAAGGTAACGTACGTGCACAGATCGTCAATGACCTGCCGCTGGGTCGCAACATCGACGAGCTGATTCGTCTGGTTGACGCGCTGCAGTTCCACGAAGAGCATGGCGAAGTTTGCCCGGCTGGCTGGAACAAGGGTGACAAGGGTATGAACGCTTCTCCGGAAGGCGTTGCCGCTTACCTGGCTGAAGAATCCGGCAAGCTGTAAGCCTGCCTGCTGTGCGGGTCGACTCCCTGGAGTTGGCCTCTGCAGATATGAAAAACCCGTCTTCGTGACGGGTTTTTTGCGTTTGGGCGCGGGTTGCTGTTGATGGTCTAGTCGTCGTACTGACGGCTTTCCAGTACCATGTCCCAGCCGCCCAGATCCTTCCAGCGGTTGATGATGGCGCAGAACAATTCGGCGGTCTTGACGGTATCGTAGAGCGCGGAGTGGGCTTTCTTGCCATCGAAATCGATGCCCGCCACGTCGCAGGCCCGTGCCAGGACGGTCTGTCCATAGGCAAGCCCTGCCAGGGTGGCGGTGTCGAAGGTGGAAAAGGGGTGGAAGGGGTTGCGTTTGGCGTCGGTGCGGCTCGCCGCAGCCTGAATAAAGCTGTGGTCAAAGGCGGCGTTATGGCCAACCAGAATCGCGCGCTTGCAGTTGTGTGCCTTGATCGACTTGCGGATGGGCTTGAAAATATTTTCCAGCGCCAGGGTTTCGGAAATGGCGTTGCGTTCAGGGTCGAAGGGGTCGATGCCGGTGAAGTCCAGTGCGGATTGCTCCAGGTTGGCACCCTCAAACGGATCAACCGCCTCGTCGAAGCTTTGATCGATCATCAGATAGCCGTTTTCGTCCATCGTCAGAGTGACGGCTGCGACTTCCAGAAGGGCGTCGGTGCGGGAGTTGAAGCCCGCCGTTTCAACGTCAATAACGACGGGCAGAAAGCCGCGAAAACGGTCTGCCATCAGTTGCGGAATGGTGCTGTTGCTCAAGAGGAGTCCTTAATTGCCGCGCGTGCAGTCGGTGAGTAAGGCGCTATTCTAGCAACCCAGGCGCGCAGCCTCCATTGCTGAACGCATATTCCCGTAGAGTCGAGGCAGTTAAGGGTATATGTTTGTATCGCCGCAGGCCTTTTGTCGGGCTGGGTGTTAAAGGAAATGGGGTTCGGGTCGATACACTTGAGTGTGTTCTGGTTCCTGGTTGGGGTGATAAATTTGCTGTGCAGACTTTCGTTGCTATTGCTCGTCTGGCTGGGTGCCGAGACTGCCCTGGCGGTCACCTATCGGGCTGCGATTGACGATTCGCGCTGGGAGCTGGAGTCCTCCAAGTTCAGTTGCCGTCTGAGTCAGGCTGTGCCGGCTTACGGGCGGGCGCTGTTTGAGCGCGAGGCGGGGGAGGATGTGCGTTTCAGCCTGCGTGCGGTTGAGCAGGTGAATGCCTCGGCGCAGGCGTTGCTGGTGGCTGAGGCGCCGCCCTGGCGGCCGGGCGCGGCGCCGCAGATGATTGCGACGCTCAAGGTGGATGCCGCCAGTGGTGATATTGATGTCGCCTCGAACTACGCCCGTCAGATGCTGGCGTTTCTGTACAAGGGGCTGGTGCCCACATTTACCCGTACCGACTGGCAGGGGACCGCGGAGGCGCTGCGGGTCGGGGTGTCGGCGGCGAATTTTGGTTCGGCCTATCAGGACTACAGTGGCTGCGTCGAAGGCTTGCTGCCGGTGAACTATCGTCAGGTGGCGCGCACGGCGGTGCTGTTTCCGCCGGCAACTTATGTGCTGTCTGATTCGGCCCGGGCGCGACTCGACCTGATCGCGCTCTACGTCAAGCATGATGACAGCGTGCAGTCGGTCTATGTGGATGGTCATTCCGATAATCTGGGGCGGCGTCTGCTGAATCGGGACCTGTCGAAGAAGCGGGCCGAGGCTGTGACCGAGTACCTGAAGGCCAAGGGCATGGATGAATCCATGATCACCATGCGCTTTCATGGCGAGCGTTATCCGGTGGTGCCCAATAATTCGGCGGCGAATCGGGATCGCAACCGCCGCGTCACTATCCGTCTTGAGCGTGAATAGCCTTCTGAGTCCCGTGCTTTGCTGATATAATACTGCGTTTTTTCGCCAACAGATTCTTTGCCCGGTTGCTGTCGTTGTGGGTCCTTGTGCTCGCTGCCGGCTGTCGGGTGATTTCATGTGGAGCCAATAGATGTCGGATATTAAAAAGGTTGTGCTGGCCTACTCCGGCGGACTTGATACGTCTGTTATCGTCCGCTGGTTGCAGGATACCTATAATTGCGAAGTGGTCACCTTTACTGCCGATCTGGGGCAGGGGGAAGAGGTTGAGCCTGCGCGTGCCAAGGCAGAGGCTCTGGGTGTAAAGGAAATTTACATCGAAGACCTGCGTGAAGAGTTCGTGCGTGACTTCGTATTCCCGATGTTTCGTGCCAATACCGTGTACGAGGGTGAGTACCTGCTGGGTACCTCCATCGCACGCCCGCTGATTGCCAAGCGACTGATTGAAATAGCCAACTCAACCGGCGCCGATGCCATTTCCCATGGCGCGACCGGCAAGGGTAATGATCAGGTGCGTTTTGAGCTGGGTGCCTATGCGCTCAAGCCGGGCGTCAAGGTGATCGCGCCCTGGCGTGAGTGGGATCTGACGTCCCGCGAAACCCTGATGAAATATTGTGAAGAGCGCAATATTCCGGTCGATTTCGCAGGCAAGAAGAAAAAGTCTCCGTACTCCATGGACGCCAATCTGCTGCATATCTCCTATGAAGGTGGTGTGCTGGAAGATCCCTGGGCGGAAGCGGAAGATGATATGTGGCGCTGGTCGGTGTCGCCTGAGCAGGCGCCGAATGAGGCGACCTACATTGAGCTGACCTACGCCAAGGGCGATATCGTTGCCATCGATGGCGAGGCTATGTCTCCAGCGACTGTGCTGGAAACGCTGAACCGGATCGGTGGTGCAAACGGCATTGGTCGTCTGGATATCGTCGAGAACCGCTTTGTTGGCATGAAGTCCCGTGGCTGTTACGAGACGCCGGGTGGCACCATCATGCTGCGTGCTCACCGTGCCATTGAGTCCATTACGCTGGACCGTGAAGCTGCGCACCTGAAAGACGAACTGATGCCGCGTTATGCAGAGACCATCTATAACGGTTTCTGGTGGTCTGAAGAGCGCAAGATGATGCAGCAGTTGATCGATTACAGCCAGCGTCACGTGAACGGTGATGTGCGCCTGAAATTGTACAAGGGCAATGTCGAAGTTGTGGGTCGTCGCTCTGTCGATAGCCTGTTTGATGAAAGCATTGCGACCTTCGAGGACGATGCCGGGTCCTATGATCAGAAGGATGCAGAGGGCTTTATCAAGCTGAATGCGTTGCGTATGCGCATTGCGGCAAGCAAGGGTCGCAATCTGCTGGAAGACTGATCGGCGTCTGATGCTTCAAAAAGCCCGCGGCCGGGTCCAGGTGTGCGTTATCTGAGGCCTGTCGCTCGCCTGGAGTTTTGACAGAATCCGGAACTCACTTGGTGGGTTCCGGATTTTTTATGCGTCCTGGCTGGGTGGGCTCTGTATTGATGTTGTGGCAGAGGTGGGGGTGTGGGCAAAAAAAATGCCAGCCGGTGAATGTTACCGGCTGGCATTTTTTGCAGCTGCGAGCTTTAAGTGTTGGCGGGCGCCCTTACTTCAGTGATTCGTTCAGGGTAGGGCGAATGCTTTGCAGCAGGGCCTTGAACATTTTCGGGTTGCCGGCCACCAGGTTGCCGCTGGTGCGATAGCCGGTGCCGCCGGTGAAGTCGCCGACCAGGCCGCCGGCTTCCTGCAGTAGCAGCATGCCTGCTTCGATTTCATTCTGCTGCAGGCCGATCTGGAAGAATCCGTCCAGGCGTCCTGCAGCGGTGTAGGCCAGGTTCAGGGCTGGAGAGCCGCCGTTGAAGGTCTTGCCGTCTGCCAGGATGATGTTGCGGAACATTTCCTGAAATTCGTTCAGGTAGAGCTTGTCGCTGGTGCGGCCGATAAAGCCGGTGCCGATCAGTGAGCCCTGGATGGTTTTGCGGTTACTGACGCGCAGGCGCTTGCCGTTGAAGTGGGCGCCGTAGCCGCGGCTGCAGGTGAATTCCTCGCCGGCCATCGGGTTCAGGACTATGGCATGCTCGATTTTGCTAGTGCTGTGACCAGACATGCTGATGGCGAAAACAGGGAGGCCATTGGCGAAGTTGGTGATGCTGTCGATCGGGTTGATGTTCCAGGTGAAGGTCGGGCCTTCCTGTAGCGGAGCGTGTTCCCCTGAATATTCACCGACGATAGTGTGGCTCGGGTAAGCCTTCTGGATCGTGTGCACCATGGTCCGCTCGGCCTGTACACAGGTCTCGTTCAGGAATTCAGCGACGCCTTGCTGCTCGGATTTGATCAAATCAAGGCGCTCTACAGCACGTGCGATTTGCTCTCCTGCAAGACGCGCAGCGCGCAGGGCAATGTTTACCATCGGTTGCATCAGTAGGGACCTAATATGTAGCGAGCCAAAACCCGGCATTATACAAAAACTGTGGCGCTGGAAGAACACTAATTCACCTAAAACGGCCTGTTCTGTTAAAATATCGCCCCCTTGAACCTATCAGGCGCGAAAAATGCTCGAGAATATCCGCATTGTGCTGGTCAATACCTCCCATCCGGGCAACGTTGGCGGCGTGGCGAGGGCGATGAAGAATATGGGGTTGTCTGACCTCTGTCTGGTTGCCCCCAATGACTTTCCCAGTGAGGCGGCGGTGGTGCGTGCGTCCGGCGCAACCGACCTGCTGGATAATGCCCGCATCGTGCCTGAGCTCACCGATGCTGTGGCGGACTGTCATCTGGTGATCGGAGCCAGTGCCCGTGGCCGTCACATACCCTGGCCGGTAATAGACCCGCGGGAAATGGCGGCGATTGTGTCCGAAGTGCAGCCGCAGCTGCGTGTTGCCATCGTTTTCGGGCGCGAAGATCGGGGTTTGACCAACGAAGAGCTGCATTGCTGTCATCAGCATGTACATATCCCATCGGTTGAGGGTTTCAGTTCGCTTAATCTGGCGGCTGCGGTGCAGGTTATCGCCTATGAGTTGCGCATGATGGCGCTGTCGGGTGCCGCAGTCGAGAAGCCGCGCTGGGGTACGCCCTGGGATATCGATCTGGCCGACAGTGGCGAGATTGAGCGGATGTTTCAGCATCTGGAGAGCACTCTGGTTGATATCGAGTTCCTGAATCCGGACAATCCCCGTCAGTTGATGCCCCGGCTGCGTCGCCTTTTGTTGCGTGCGGTGCCGGACAAGGTCGAGGTCAATGTGCTGCGTGGCATTCTGACGGCGGTGAACAAGAAAGTCGGCGGTGGCTGAAACGTGGTGCTGCTGTTGGCGTCGGGTTCGTATTAGCCGACTGTTTTAGTAGGTTAAATAGTTGACCGTTTTTGTAGGCTATTGCATAATGCTTGCACGAGTCGCCCGGTGTCGAGAGGAAGCTTATGCGATTGACCACCAAAGGCCGTTATGCAGTTACAGCGATGCTTGATTTGGCGTTGCACGCAGGGAAAGGCCCGATCAGTCTGGCCGATATTTCCGAGCGTCAGGGTATCTCGCTGTCCTACCTTGAGCAGCTGTTTGCCAAGCTGAGACGCAACGAGCTGGTGCGCAGTGTGCGAGGGCCCGGCGGTGGTTATCAGCTGAGTCGTGATCAGGTACACATCAATGTGGCCGAAGTGATCGACGCGGTGAATGAGTCGGTTGATGCTACGGGTTGCCACGGCAGCGGTGACTGTCAGTCGGGCCAAACCTGTCTGACGCACCATCTGTGGTGCGACCTGAGCGAACAGATTCATGCATTCCTGAGCAGTATCACTTTGCTGGACCTGGTTCAGCGCAAAGATGTACAGCAGGTTGCCAAACGGCAGGATCGTCGTTATGTAGATCAGCTGATTATGAGTACGGGTGAAAAAACGCCTGCCGATCGCAAGGCGGCGGTGTAACCGATTTGTACCGGAGATAGAGAATGAAGTTGCCGATTTATCTGGATTATTCCGCCACCACCCCGGTTGACCCGCGGGTTGCGGAAAAGATGATTGAGTGTCTGACGATGGAGGGTAACTTTGGTAACCCTGCATCCCGCTCTCATCTGTTTGGCTGGAAGGCCGAAGAAGCGGTTGAAAATGCCCGTCGCCAGGTGGCTGATCTGATCAATGCCGATCCGCGCGAGATCGTCTGGACCTCCGGTGCGACCGAGTCCGACAATCTGGCTATTAAGGGCGCGGTGCATTTCTATCAGAAGAAAGGCAAGCACATCATCACCTCGCGCATCGAGCACAAGGCGGTACTGGATACGGCCCGTCAGCTGGAGCGCGAAGGTTTCGAGGTCACCTATCTGGACCCCAACAAGGAAGGCATTATTGAGCCTTCGGTCGTTGCGGACGCCATCCGTGAAGACACCATTCTGGTGTCCCTGATGCATGTGAATAATGAAGTCGGTACCCTGACGGATATCGCCGCTATTGGTGAAATCACTCGAGCCAAAGGCATCATCTTTCATGTAGATGCCGCTCAGAGTGCGGGCAAGGTCGATATCGACATGAGCAAGCTGAAGGTCGACCTGATGTCCTTCTCGGCGCACAAGGTCTACGGCCCCAAAGGTATCGGCGCTCTATACGTCAGCCGCAAGCCGCGTGTTCGCATTGAAGCTCAGATGCACGGTGGCGGTCACGAACGTGGCATGCGCTCCGGTACTCTGGCGACGCATCAGATCGTAGGCATGGGCGAGGCGTTTCGTATCGCCAAGCTGGAAATGGCGGCTGAAAACGAGCGTCTGATCACCCTGCGTGATCGCCTGCTGGCGGGCGTCAAGGATATGGAAGAGGTTTATGTAAACGGATCTCTGACTCAGCGTGTACCGGGCAACCTGAACATCAGCTTCGCTTTTGTTGAAGGTGAGTCTCTGCTGATGTCGCTGAAGGATCTGGCGGTGTCTTCGGGATCTGCCTGCACCTCGGCGAGCCTGGAGCCTTCCTATGTACTGCGTGCTTTGGGTCTGAACGACGAAATGGCACATAGCTCAATCCGTTTCTCCATCGGGCGCTTTACCACCGAAGACGATGTCGATCATGTGATCCAGGACATCCGCGGAGCGGTAGGCAAGCTGCGAGAGTTGTCTCCTCTGTGGGACATGTTTAAAGATGGCGTTGATTTGAGCAAGGTCGAGTGGGTTCACCACTAAGGCAGCTGCGGACGAATAAGAGGATATAGTCATGGCTTACAGCGAAAAAGTTATAGATCACTACGAAAATCCACGTAATGTCGGCAAAATGGACGCTGCGGATCACAGTGTGGGTACCGGCATGGTCGGCGCTCCGGCCTGTGGCGATGTAATGCGCCTGCAGATCAAGGTCAGCGATACCGGTGTTATCGAAGATGCCAAGTTCAAGACCTACGGTTGCGGCTCTGCAATCGCGTCCAGCTCCCTGGTGACCGAATGGGTCAAGGGTATGACGCTGGATCAGGCGGCTGAACTGAAAAACACCCAGATTGCTGATGAGCTGGCATTGCCGCCGGTGAAAATTCACTGCTCGGTTCTGGCTGAAGACGCCATCAAGGCTGCGGTTGCCGATTACAAGCAGAAGCAGGGCAAGTAAGGCTTCATCTATTCAGCTGTGGCGCCGCGAAACATGCGGCGCGGGGAAGTATTGACCTATGGCTATTACCATGACACCGGCCGCTGTCAAACATGTGGTCGGCTATCTTGAAAAACGTGGGCACGGTGAAGGCGTTCGTCTGGCCGTCCGCACGACGGGGTGTTCAGGCATGGCATACGTGCTTGAATTTGTCGATGACGTCGAGGCACAGGACGAAGTGTTCGAGGCCAGTGGTGTCAAGGTTGTAGTGGATCCAAAGAGTCTGATTTATCTGGACGGTACAGAGCTGGATTATGTACGCGAAGGGTTGAACGAAGGTTTTCAGTTCAATAACCCGAACGTGCGTAACGAATGCGGTTGTGGCGAAAGCTTTAACGTCTGATCCAGTTCGTCCGGAGTCGCATGGATATCAAGCAAAACTTCTTTGAGTTTTACGGCCTGCCCGAGGTCTTTGATATAGATCTTGGGCTGCTGTCGCAGCGTCATCTTGAACTGCAAAAGAAACTCCATCCCGATCGCTTCGCCCACCTTTCCGACCAGGAACGCCGACTGTCTGCACAGTACACAGCCTATCTCAATGAAGGCTATGCCACCTTGCGTGCGTCCTTGTTACGGGCTCAGTACCTGCTCAAGTTGCAGGGTATTGATACCCATAACGAGAGCAGTGCACCCATGGATCCCGTGTTCCTGATGCAGCAGATGGAGCTGCGCGAGCGGCTCGAAGATGCGCCGCAGCATGCAGATCCCGAGTCGGAACTGGCTGCGCTGGGGGAGGGGGTCGAGCAGATGATGGCGCCCTTGCAGGCCGAGTTTCGCAGTCAGATTGCTATCCCCGCCGAAGCCTCGCTCCATGCCGCTGCTGCGGCCGTCAGGAAGATGCAATTCCTGGATAAGCTGAGGCGTGAAATAGAGCGTCTCGAAGACGACTTGTACTGATTCTGAGTTGAACAAATGGCCTTGTTGCAAATAGCTGAACCCGGACAGAGCCCAGATCCCCACAAGCGCAAGCTCGCGGTGGGTATTGATCTGGGTACCACAAATTCACTGGTCGCGACGGTTCGCAGTGGCGAATCCGTGACTCTGCCGGATGAGCAGGGGCGGCATACGCTGCCATCCGTCGTGCGTTATCTTGCCGAAGGTGGGCCCGTAGTGGGTCATGACGCCCATGCCCAGGCGGTTACCGATCCCTTCAATACCATCCAGTCCGTTAAGCGCCTCATGGGGCGCGGTGTTGCTGATATCAAGAAACTGGGTGATGAGCTGCCCTACCGGTTTGAGCGTCTGGACGAGGGCATGCCCTATCTATCGACCGCCGCCGGTGTGAAGAGCCCGGTGGAGATCTCCGCGGATATTCTGCGCACGCTGCAACGCCGAGCTGAAGACTCCCTGGGTGGTGAGCTGACGGGTGCCGTAATTACGGTGCCGGCCTATTTCGATGATGCCCAGCGACAGGCGACCAAGGATGCGGCAACCCTGGCGGGGCTGAACGTACTGCGTCTGCTGAGCGAGCCGACCGCGGCGGCCGTGGCCTACGGTCTTGATGAGGCAGCGGAAGGTGTAATCGCTGTTTATGATCTGGGCGGCGGTACCTTCGATATCTCCATTCTGCGCCTCAGCAAGGGCGTGTTCGAGGTCATGGCGACCGGTGGCGACAGCGCTCTGGGCGGAGATGACCTGGATCTGGCGCTGGCCAACTGGCTGGTTGATCAGCTGGGCATCGGGGCCGGGCTGGGGTCGGCGGATGCGCGCTACCTGACCGAACAGGCGCGCAGCATCAAGGAACGCCTGACGGATGAGCCCGTGGTCGAGACACTGCTTGCCGTCGCCGGTGTCGAGAAGCGTGTCTGTATCGATCGAGACCAGTTTGGCGAACTTATCCATGACCTGGTGGCGCGTACCATTCGTGCTTGTCGTCGTGCCCTGAAGGATGCCGGTGTCAGCGTGGCGCAGGTACAGGATATCGTCATGGTGGGGGGCTCGACGCGAGTACCCCAGGTGCGTGAAGCGGCACAGCAGTTTTTTGGCAAGGCGCTGCGGACCGATATAGATCCGGATCGCGTGGTGGCGCTGGGTGCGGCACTGCAGGCGGATGTGCTGGCCGGTAACAAGCCGGACAGCGACATGCTGCTGCTGGACGTTATTCCGCTGTCCCTGGGGCTTGAAATCATGGGTGGGCTGGTTGAAAAGCTGGTGCCTCGCAATACCGCGATTCCGGTCGCCAAGGCCCAGGAATTTACCACCTACCAGGATGGCCAGACGGCCATGGCGATTCATGTGCTGCAGGGTGAGCGCGAACTGGTTGATGATTGCCGCTCACTGGCACGTTTTGAGCTGCGCGGCATTCCGCCCATGGCGGCCGGTGCTGCCAAAATCCGCGTGACCTTTCAGGTGGACGCCGATGGCCTGTTGAATGTGGAGGCCAAGGAGCTTTCCACCGGTGTCGAGAGCCGAATCCAGGTCAAGCCGTCCTATGGTCTGAGTGATACCGAGATCGAGCGCATGCTGAAGGAATCCTACAGCTTTGCACAGGAGGATCTGGTGTTGCGCAGTCTGCGCGAACAGCAGGTGGATGCAGACCGTTTGCTGCACTCGCTGGAGCAGGCGCTGATCGAAGACGGTGCGGCGTTGCTGACGCAGGCAGAGCGTGAGGCTCTGCAGGCCGCCATGATGCAGCTGCAGGAGGTGCGTGCCGGGTCTGATCACCGTGCCATTGAGAGTGGTGTAAAAGCCTTGGCAGTCGCCAGTGACGAGTTCGCCTCGCGCCGGATGGATGCCAGTATTCAGCGTGCTCTGCAGGGGCACAATATTGATGAAATCGAGGAGAGTCGTTAATGCCGCAGATAATATTCCTGCCCCACGCGGATCTGTGCCCGGAAGGCAAGGTTATTCAGGTGGAACCGGGTGTGACCGTCTGTGATGCGGCTCTGGCCAATGGCCTGGAAATCGAGCATGCGTGCGAGAAATCCTGTGCCTGCACTACGTGCCATATTATTGTGCGCGAAGGTTTTGTCTCTCTGGATGAGGCTGATGAGCTCGAAGAAGATATGCTCGACAAGGCCTGGGGGCTGGAGCCGGAGTCGCGGCTGAGCTGTCAGGCACTGGTGGGGGATGAAGACCTGGTCGTCGAAATTCCCAAATACACCATCAATCAGGTTTCTGAACGGCACTGATCCAGGGGGCTAGCGTGGGAATAAAGTGGGTAGATGTTAACGATATAGCCATCGAACTGTGTGAGCGGTTCCCCGATGTAGATCCCATCACGGTCAGCTTTCCGGATTTGTATCGCTGGGTCATGGAGCTTGAAGGGTTCGATGATGACCCGAATCATTGCGGCGAGAAGATCCTTGAAGCCATACAGATGGCCTGGATAGAAGAGCAGGACTGAGCAAGCCTGTTTTAGGCGGCTTTACAGAATCCGGTACCCTCACAAGGTTGCCGGATTTTTTGTGCCTGACTGTTTGTCTGTGTTGCTGGTGTGGCCCGGTTGTGACGCTGGAAGGGCTGGCGCAGTCTCAGAGCCAGGACTCGTCATCTTCGATAAGGATTGATGGGGCTTTTTGGGTGCCCGTCGTCTGGGCGTCCGGCTCCGGCGACTCTGACTGGATAATGCTGCGCGCCAGTTTGCGGCTGAGCAGCTTTTTCTGCGATGCGAGCGGGAAGTCGGTAAACAGAACCAGGTTCTTGGCGATCAGAATGTCGATTATGTCCTCAATAATGCGGACGGTGCCGACATCGGACTGGTCGAGAAAGTCTTCGGCCGAGAAGTCTTCGTCGTTGATCGACAGGAACTCAAGAACCTCCCTGTTTTTTACGTCTACGGCCTGCAAACCGGGCCGGGCAGATTCGGTCAGGCCAATAATTCGGCCCTCCGTGTTTCTTATGGCATAGAGCATCAGAGTCAGGGATATCAGGTAGTTAGGTTGCATGCTAGTATGTAGGCCGCGTTCCGAGCAGGTCAAGGACATGGATGAAATTCAAGACCCCCTCCTAAGTTGTCTAGTAGAACTCAGCAAACAGAATCACAATCCGTTGTCGGCTGCAGTGCTCAGTGCAGGGCTGCCGCTAGAGGAGAGTCGGTTGACGCCCAAGCTGTTTGTGCAGGCCGCCAAGCGTGCGGGTCTTGCGGCGCGGGTGCTGCGTCGCCCTCTGGCTGAAATCACGCCCCTGGTGCTGCCTGTGGTGCTGATACTGGACGACGGCCAGGCCTGCATCCTGCAGGAACTGGATGCAGAAGACGGCTCGGCCTTTATCATTCAGCCCGAAAGTGGCGGCAAGCATCGCATCGGTTTGAGCGAGCTTAAGCAGCACTACACCGGCTTTGCCATTTTCGTGCGGCTGGAATATCGCTACAGTGAACGCGTATCCAGGGTGCTGGCCGATCGGGAAGGGCACTGGTTCTGGGGTACGCTGAAGCGTTCAATGGCTATATATCGGGATGTGCTACTGGCGTCTCTGATGATCAACCTGTTTGTGCTGGCCAGTCCGCTGTTCGTGATGAACGTCTATGACCGGGTCGTGCCGAACGCTGCGATCGAAACCCTGTGGGTGCTGGCGATCGGTCTGTTCGTGGTTTATATCTTCGATTTCGGCCTGAAAATGCTGCGTGCCTACTTTATAGAAGTGGCGGGCAAGAAGACCGATATTCTATTGTCGGCACTGCTGTTTGAAAAGGTGCAGGCCATCAAGTATGGCGCCATGCCGCGCTCTGTCGGCTCTTTTGCCAATAATCTGCGTGAATTTGAAAGCATTCGCTCGATGCTCAGTTCCACCGTGAATACGGTGCTGATCGATATCCCCTTTGCGCTTATATTCCTTGCCGTCATCGGTCTTATCGGCGGCCCATTGGTTATTGTGCCGGTGGTAGCTATTCCCATTATTTATATTTTTTCGCTGATTGTGCGCCCGCGCCTGCGAGAGTCCGTCGAAAAGACCTTTGAATCGGCATCGCAGAAAAACTCGATTCTGATCGAAACCCTGACGGCCATGGAAACTGTAAAGACACAGCGAGCTGCATCACCGCTGCAGCTGCGCTGGGAGCAGGCGGGCGGTTACATAGCGCGCTGGGGTCTGCGTTCGCGCATGCTCTCGTCGTCGGTGGTCAATTTTGCTGGCCTGGTGCAGCAGCTGACCTCCACCGCGCTGGTAATTTTCGGTGTCTACCTGATCAGTGGAAATGAGCTGACCCTCGGTGCCCTTATCGCCAGTGTTATTCTGGCCGGTCGGGTTATCGCGCCCATGGGGCAGTTGGCGGGGCTTATCACCAATTTCCACCAGGCTTCCACGGCGCTAAAAACACTGAATCAGATCATGGATATGCCGGAGGAACGGGAGAATGATCGGCACTTCGTGCATCGCCCGGTACTCAAGGGCTCGATCGAATTCAATCAGGTATCTTTTGCCTATCCGGGTGAGCAGCAAAAAGTGCTGGATCAGGTGTCCTTTCGCCTGCAGGCGGGCGAAAAAGTCGCGCTGATCGGTCGCATCGGCTCCGGCAAGTCCACGATCGAGAAGCTGCTGATGGGACTTTACAGTCCGACCGAGGGCGCCATCCGCATCGATGGTATCGATATCAGTCAGATTGACCCGGTCGATCTGCGCCGTCACCTGGGCTATGTGCCGCAGGACATCATGCTGTTTGCCGGCAAGCTGCGGGAGAATATTACCCTGGGCTCACCCCATGCCACCGACGAGCAGGTGATACGGGTGGCGGAGCTCTCGGGCGCAGACCATTTTATCAATCGTCATCCGCTGGGCTTTGACATGCAGGTCGGCGAGCGCGGCGCGGCTCTGTCCGGCGGTCAGCGTCAGGCCGTGGCTGTCGCGCGGGCGCTGATTCATGACCCTCGTGTGCTGGTGCTTGATGAACCGTCCAATGCGATGGATAACGCCTCTGAAGAGTATCTGAAGAAACAGCTGGCCAGTTATGCCAGCGAGCGTACCCTGCTGCTGGTCACGCACAAGATGTCCCTGCTGACGCTGGTGGATCGGCTGATCGTGATTGACGGTGGCAAGGTAGTGGCAGACGGGCCCAAGCAGGCTGTGCTGGATGCGCTCAAGCAGGGCCGCCTGCAGATCCGGACCTAGGGAGCTGACATGAAAAGGATCGCCAAACAGCAAGACACCCAGTTCATGACCAGCATCAGTGAGGCCATGCTGGAGCAGACGCCGCGCAGTGCCCGGGTTCTGCTCTGGGTGATGGCTCTGTTCGTACTGCTTGCGGTGCTCTGGGCCAACTGGGCCAAACTCGATGAGATCAGTCGGGGAGAGGGCGAAATTATCCCGTCGCGCCAGCTGCAGGTGATACAGAATCTGGAGGGCGGTATAGTATCCGAAATTCTGGTGCGTGAAGGCGACCTGGTCGAGCGTGGGCAGATACTGCTGCGTATCGATGATACCCGCTTTGCCAGTTCCTTTAACGAGAGTCAGGTGCGGGAATTCGAACTGGTTGCCAAGGTCGTGCGGCTGCAGGCCGAAGCGGACGGTGCGCCCTTTGTTGCGCCCGAGAATTATCCGGTGCAGTTCACGCTGCAGCTGGAACGTGAGCGCAACCTGTACCAGGCGCGGGAGCAGGAACTGCGTGCGAACCTTGCCGTGACGCAGCGTCAGCTCGAGCAGCGACAGCAGGAGCTGCGTGAGGCTAGATCCAAGGAAGAGCAGATCCGCAGCAGCTACAGCCTGATGCTGCAGGAACTTGATATAATGCAGCCGCTGGTGGGTGAGGGCGTGATTTCTGAAGTCGAGTATCTGCGTCTGCGCCGCCAGGTTAATGACATGAAGGGCGAGCTGGCCGGTATTCGCCTCAGTGTGCCTCGTATCGAAGCGGCCATTTCCGAGCATCGCAGCCGTTTAAATGAAGGCGAGTTGCAGTTTCGCTCCAAGGCCCGTGCCGAGCTGAATGAGATGAGCGGCGAGTTGGCCCGTCTGAAGGAAACGCTGCAGGGCATGCAGGATCGAATTACCCGAACCGAGGTGCGCTCTCCGGTCAAGGGTACGGTCAAGCAACTGCTGGTCAATACAGTCGCGGGTGTGGTGCAGCCCGGCGATCAGCTGCTGAATATAGTGCCCTGGGAGGATCGCCTGCTGGTCGAGGCACGGGTGCGTCCGGCCGATATTGCCCAGATTAGCGTCGGACTGCCGGCAACGGTCAAGGTTTCGGCCTATGATTTCTCTATTTATGGTGGGCTGGATGCCATCGTGGAGTTTGTTTCACCGAGCACCATCCTTGATGAGGAAAAACAGGCGTATTATCTGGTGCGTCTTGAAACGAAACAGCCCTATTTGGGTCCTGCGGACAAGAAACTTCCGCTTATTGCCGGCATGACCGTGAGTGTTGATATTCTGACAGGGAAAAAAACAGTAATGGATTACATTTTGAAGCCGATACTTAAAGCCCGGGATCGGGCCTTCACGGAACGCTGACATGCATCTTGGTTTTTTTTCAGTAGAGGCGAATGTCGCGAGTCGGTGGGGGCGTCTGCTCTCAGAATATCCGGTGCGCCAATTGCAGGCTGCAGAATTGGCAGAAGGGCTGTCGGGCGGTTTGATATTGTTGCATTTGGATTCAGTGGCGCCGGATCAGCGCCGTGAGCTGATACAGCGGTTTGAATCCATGCAGCAGCTGTTCGTTATTATGGCGGACCGTCCGCAGAATGATGAAGGTATTCGGTTGCTGGCCCAGGGCGCCCGCGGCTATGCCAGTACTTTTATGACCGGCTCCCTTTTACAGCAGCTGCTTGAAACTGTATGGCGTGGTGATATCTGGGCCACGCCTTCTGTGATGCAGCAACTGGTAAAACGCCTGTTAAATGGTCATCCTTCTGCCTTATTGTCGGTTCAGTCTGAAAAGGTGGGCCTGGCCGCTAATTTGAGTGAGCGGGAGCAGCAGGTGTTGGATATACTTATGTCCGGGGCCTCTAACAAGCAGATCGCCAGGGAACTACAGATCACGGAGCGAACTGTAAAAGCGCATATAAGCGCCATATTAAGGAAAACCGGAGCCGGAGATCGGGTTTCGCTGATTTTGATGGCGCAGGAACGACATATAATTCATTGAACGGTAGGCGTAAGTCGCTGCTAGGGAGATTCGGAAGATGATTAAAAGGACAGGTGTATTGTTGAGTTTGGCAATTGCCTCGGCGATTCAGGTGGCCCAGGCGGCTCCGCTTGAACAGGTGGTGGCTGATTCCATGCTGCAGAATCCTGAAGTGGCGGCGGCGATCAATGCCAAACGCGCCGTGGCCGAGGAAGTGCGAGAAGCTGTGGGTGGGCGTTACCCGGATATCGATCTGTTGCTGGGTGTGGGCTACGAGTGGACCGACAGCCCGACGACCCGTAGCGCCGAAGGCGCGACAGGTGATGGCGACAAGGACATGTGGCGCAAAGAGGCGACGCTGAATTTCCGTCAGATGTTGTACGACGGGCTGGCCACCGAGAGCGAAGTACAGCGTCAGGAAGCGAGGCTGCGTTCGGCCGATGCCCGTGTGCGTGAAGTGGCTGAACAGTTTGCGCTGGATACCACCCGTACCTATCTAGAGCTGATTCGCCGCCAGGAGCTGTTGCGCCTGTCCAAGGAAACCCTCTACAACCACGTTCGTATCTATGACCAGATTCGCAAGCGCTCCGAATCCGGCCTTGGCAGCCTGTCTTCCATTCAGCAGGCAGAGAGCCGTCTGGCGCTGGCCGAAGTCAACGTGCTGGCCGCGGACAATAATCTGCGTGATGCCAAAGCCAACTACGTTCGCGTGGTGGGTGCAGAACCGCCGGCGCAGTTCGAAGTGCCTATGGGGGTGAATGTACCGGCAAGCCTTGATCAGGCGCTGGAGCAGGCGGCGGCGAATCAGCCCACGCTGCAGCTGGCGGCATCCGATATCGAAGCGGCCAAGGCACAGTACGAAGCGGCCTACAGCCGTCGTTTGCCCACTTTCCATTTTGAAATGGAGCGCACCCTGTTTAACGACATCGACGGTGTCGGTGGCGATAACGAAGACTTCACCGCCATGCTGCGTCTGCGCTACAACCTCTATAACGGTGGTTCAGACGATGCCCGCATCCGCAAGACCCAGTATCAGATCCACGAAGCCGAAGAGATCCGCAACAGCGCTGATCGTCAGGTGGTGCAGAGCCTGGGTCTCTCCTGGAACGCCTATGAGATTCTGGGTCAGCAGGTGAAATTCCTCGAACAGTACGTGGCCTCTGCGGAGAAAACCCGCGACTCGTACCAGAAACAGTTTGATATCGGCCAGCGCTCCCTGCTCGATTTGCTGGATACTGAAAATGAGGTTTTCTCGGCCAAGAACACCCTCACAGACTCCACCTTCGATTACCTGATTGCTCAGTATCGGGTCATCAATGGTACCGGTCAGTTACTCAGTGCTCTTGATGTATCCCTGCCGCAGGATGGGGCCATGATGGACTCTACCGAGATGGCGGGCACCAATCCGTAGCCGGACGGGTTTGCATCTGCTCAGGTGGCTGGATAAAATCCGCGCTGCCTGAACATTCTTAGAGCTCAAGGGTTGCATGGCGCAACCCTTTTTAATTGGTGCGGCATCCCCCTTTATGAAAGCACACAAGATCCAACAGGCCCCCATACCGATGCGTTCGGTAGGGCCCATTCGGCTCACGGGCCACCTGCTTGACGAGAAAGTGTGGGTGCCGCTGGCGACCTACGAAACGCCGTTGTGGCACTCGGTAGGGCGTGGTGCGCGTATTTCTGTACTGGCAGGTGGCATTAAAACGTCGGTGATTGATGAGCGTATGAGCCGCTCCATCTTGCTGGAAGCGGATGATGCCTGGGCCGCGCACCAGGCGCTGCTGTCGATCAAGAGCCGACGTGATGCCATGAATAAGGTGGTTGGCTTATCCAGCCGCTTTGCTCAGCTGATCGACATGCATTCCCAGGTCGTGGCAAACCTGATCTACCTGCGCCTCGAATTCACCACCGGTGACGCTTCGGGTCACAATATGGTCACCAATGCCGCCGACAAGCTGATACCCTGGATTCTGTCCGAGTACCCGGGGCTGCGTTATTCCTCGATCTCGGCCAATTACTGCTCCGACAAGAAGGCGACGGCGGTCAATGGCATCCTGGGGCGCGGCAAGTATGTGGTGACCGAGATCCTGATTCCGCGGGAGCTGTGCGAGCGCAAGCTGCACACAACGCCGGAAAAAGTGGTCGACCTTAATATCAAGAAAAACCTGATCGGCACCCTGCTCGCGGGTGGCTTGCGCAGTGCCAATGCGCACTACGCCAATATGCTGCTGGCGTTCTACTTGGCCACCGGTCAGGATGCCGCCAATATCATTGAGGGTTCTCAGGGGGTGGTGCATGCCGAAGTGCGTGACGGTGACCTGTATTTCTCCTGTACACTGCCCAACCTGATTGTCGGTACCGTGGGCAATGGTAAAGGGCTCGATTTTGTTGAGGAAAACCTGCGCCTGCTCGGCTGCAAGGAAGACCGCGACCCGGGTGCCAATGCCCGCCGGCTTGCGGCCATCTGTGGCGCGACTGTACTTTGTGGCGAGCTGTCATTGCTGGCAGCACAAACCAACCCGGGTGAGCTGATGGAAGCACATCTCAAGCTGGAGCGATAATGTCGGACCCGACGAACGAGCGCAAGATAGAGCATATCAGGGCCATCGAGAAGGATCCGGCGATCGAGCGGGGTGGGGCCTGGTTTGATCGCATTCATCTGCGCCACCGGGCGCTGCCGAATCTGGACCTGGCAGCCATCGACAGCTCGACTACTTTGCTTGGCAAGACACTGAGCTTTCCGCTGCTGATTTCCTCCATGACCGGTGGTGATCATGCGCTGGTACGCACCATCAACCGCAACCTGGCCGAAGCGGCTGAACGTTGCCAGGTTGCGCTGGCGGTGGGGTCACAGCGGGTGATGTTCACCCAGCCTGAAGCGCGCTCCAGCTTCGAGCTGCGCCACCTGGCGCCGACCACACTGCTGATGGGTAATGTCGGTGCCGTACAGCTGAACTACGGCTTTGATCAGCGCCAGTGCCAGCAGGCGGTGGATTGCCTGGAAGCCGATGCGCTCTACCTGCACCTGAACCCGCTGCAGGAAGCCATACAGCCGGAGGGCGATACCAACTTTGCAGGTCTGGGTGAGCGCATAGCGGCCCTGACGACTTCGCTGTCGGTGCCGCTGATTCTGAAGGAAGTGGGCTGCGGCCTGGCGCCTGAGGATATCGCAGCAGGACTTGCCAGCGGCGTCAGCCTGTTTGATGTGGCGGGCAGTGGCGGTACTTCATGGAGCCGGATCGAGTACCATCGCTGTTCGGGCGGGGAAGATCCAACCGGGCTGCGCTTTCAGGACTGGGGGACGCCCACGCCGCTGGCATTGCAGCTTGCCCAGCCCTATGCAGACCGTGCCACGCTGATCGCCAGTGGCGGTCTGAGGGATGGGATTGATATGGTGAAATCTGTTATACTCGGCGGCTCTTTGTGCGGCCTGGCCGCGCCCTTTCTGCGCCCTGCCATGGAGTCTGCGGATGCCGTGGTTGCTGTCATCGAACAGCTGCGCAAAGAGTTTAGAATTGCCATGTTTCTGCTGGGAACTCCGGATATCGCGTCGTTGTTCAGGAATCAAAGTCTGCTTCTTGAAGAGCGTTGAGGAACACAACCACTTATGTCAGTCGGTATTGATGAAATCAGTTTCTATACCTCGAACTATTTCCTGGATCTGCGCACTCTGGCCGAGGCCCAGCAGACGGATCCTGAGAAGTACTATGTGGGTATAGGACAGGAAAAAATGGGCATGGCGGCGCCGGACGAAGATATCGTCACCATGGCGGCCAATGCGGCTATGCCCCTGGTTGCTGAAGGCGCCGGTGAGCGCGTAACAACGCTGCTGTTTGCCACAGAAACCGGTATCGACCAGTCCAAGGCCGCAGGTGTCTATGTGCACCGGTTGCTGGGGCTGTCGTCGAACTGTCGCGTGGTTGAGCTGAAACAGGCCTGCTACAGCGCCACGGCCGCAATCCAGATGGCCTGTGCCCTGGTGGCACGCAGGCCCGACACCAAGGTGCTGGTGGTCGCGTCCGATGTTGCGCGCTACGACCTGAATACGCCGGGTGAGGCGACCCAGGGCTGCGGCGCCGTGGCCATGATGGTCAGCGCCAATCCGCGGCTGGTGGAAATTGATCCGGAAGTCGGTAACTACACCGAGGACGTGATGGACTTCTGGCGGCCCAACTACCGCAATACGGCGCTGGTCGATGGCAAGTATTCGACCAAGATTTATCTCAAGTCGCTGAAAAAGGCCTGGGAGAATTTCCGCACCGCCAGCTCACTGATGTTCACCGACTTCGGTCATTTCTGCTACCACCTGCCGTTTGGGCGCATGGCGCAGAAGGCGCATCAGCATCTGGCCAAATTGAACAAGTGTGCGCTCAATGCAGAACAGCTGGAGAGGCAGATCGAGGACACGCTGTTGTATAACCGTGCCATCGGCAACAGCTATACCGCTTCCATGTACATTGGTCTGGCATCGCTGCTGGAAAACTGCCAGCAGAATCTGGCGGGTCAGCGCATCGGCTTTTTCAGCTACGGTTCTGGCTGTGTGGCTGAGTTTTTCTCCGGTCGGGTGATGGACGGGTATGAGCGCTGGCTGCACCGCGATCAGCACCGCCAGTTGCTGGATGCGCGTCAGGAACTCAGCTACGAAGAATACCTGCAGCTGTATCGTTATCCCGACCCCCGTGACGGTGAACACCACGATATCCCGGCGACCACCACTACCGGACGCTTCCGTCTGGCGGCCATTTCCAACCACAAGCGCGAATACGTTGTGTGCTAAAGCAGGTTTGCGCCCCCGGCAAGATCATCATCAGCGGTGAACACTCTGTCGTATACGGGGCGCCAGCGCTGGCACTGGCGGTAGATCGCCAGATGCGCGTCAGCTTCGAGCCCGACCGCCTGCCCAGGTTAAGCTGGCAGACCCATGAGAAGACCCATGTTCTGGGCTTCGACAAGTTCCATTCCCTGCGTACCCGGCTGGACTCCTACTTCGAGCGCTATCTGCGTGGCGAGCTGTCTATCGGTCAGATCCTGAAAAAACCCGCCGAGCTGGTGTTCTATGCCGTGGATATGGCACGCCTGCTGTCGGGCCTGGAACATCTGCATGGCGGGCGGGTGAATATCGACTCCGATATTCCCATTGGCGCCGGCATGGGCTCCTCCGCGGCGCTGATTGCCTCGCTGTTAAAACTCTTTGGCGAGTTCGACGATATTGAGGCGCTGGTGCAGCAGGTGCGTCACTGCGAGCGTCTGCAGCATGGTCAGGGCAGTGCCATTGATGCAGCGACTGTGTGTCACGGCGGGCTGGTGAAGGTGCACGGGGGGGCTGTCAGCCGCCTGCCCCTGGCCGAGCAGGGGCTGGGGGAGGGCTGGTTCTGGCTGTTTACCGGCACGCCGGCTGCCAGTACCGGCGCCTGTGTTGACCGCGTGCGCCGCAACTTTGCAGGCTCCGCCATCTGGAAGGATTTTGCCGCTGTTACCGATCATGTAGAGCAGGCCCTGTTGCAGGGGGCGTCGCTGCTTGATCCAGTGCGGGAAAATCACCGTTTGCTGACCCGTATTGGCGTAGTGCCGGCCCCTCTGGTGCGACTCGCCGAGCAGGTAGAGCAGCGCGGCGGCGCGGCCAAGGTGTGTGGCGCAGGCTCCGTATCCGGGGATCAGGGCGGCCTGATGCTGCTGTGGTTGCCGGAGGGTTCGCCGGACAGGCTGAATCTGGCGCCAGACTGGCGCTGGGGCAAACTGAAGGAAGATCGCCAGGGCGTGCGCTGGCTGCCCTGAGCTTGAATACAACGATCGGGCGAGCGCCGCAAATCCGTAGAAACGCAGAGCCGCAGTGGAACAGAGGCACGAACATGAGTGAATGGACAGCCATCAAGGTCAGCGCGCCCGGCAGCATTATGGTCATGGGCGAGCACGCGGTGCTGTTCGGCCACCGGGCCATCGCCTGTGCGGTGAACCGTTTCATGCACCTGCAGCTGGTGCGCCGCAAGGACCGCCAGGTGCATGTGCGCTCTGCGCTGGGCACTGTCAGCGGTACTCTCGATGCGCTGCCCCAGGATGAAAACCTCAGCTTTGTACTGGCCACCATTGGCCTGTTCGCCGAGCGCCTGCCGTGCGGTTTCGAGCTTGATATCCAATCCGAATTTTCCCATACCGTGGGGCTTGGCTCCTCGGCGGCGGTAACCGCCGCACTGGTGGCAGCATTGCTGGCCTGTTGTAACCAGAATACTGAGCCGGACTACGTGTTTGATCACGCACTCGCGATCATTCACCAGGTGCAGGGGCGGGGCTCCGGTACCGATCTTGCCGCCAGCGTTTATGGCGGCCTGATTGGTTACACTGTGTCACCACGGCGCGTTGACCGCTTGCCGGGCCTGCCTCCTATCAGTCTGTACTACGCCGGCTACAAGACCCGCACGCCGGACGTTCTGGCGCGCGTGGCGCAACAGGCAGCCAGCGGCCTTGAGTCTTTGCACCGCGGGCTCTATGAGCTGATGCACCGCAGCACGGTGGCGGCAGAAGAGGCTATCCGACAGCAGGACTGGCCGCAGCTGGGCAGACTGATGAATGTCTATCAGGGCCTGATGGACGCACTGGGGGTTAACGACCCGACACTGGCGCAGATGATCTATCGCCTGCGTGCCAACCCCGCCGTACTGGGCTGCAAGATATCCGGCTCCGGACTCGGTGACTGTGTACTGGCACTGGGCAGTGATACCGAGCTTGAGCGGGATTTTCAGCGCATCGAGGTGGCGGTCAGCGGTCAGGGGCTGCGGCTGGAGCGTCACTGAGGCGATTCGCGGGCAGCAGAATTTTTTGAGATGGCGGCAGGAGACGTGCAGCAGATGATCAGTAAACAACAGGTAGTACAGGCACATCTTGCGGCAACGCTGACGCCAGGGCTCGAAGCCGAGGCCTTTGCGCCGAGCAATATTGCATTGTGCAAATACTGGGGCAAGCGCGATGCCGAATTGAACCTGCCGATCAATGCGAGCCTGTCGGTGTCGCTGGCACACCTGGGCACCCGCACTCGCCTGACCCACGCCGACGATGGCCGTGACCGCGTCTGGCTGAACGGCTCCGAACAGGCGCCGGACACGGCCTTCAGTCGCAAGCTGCTGGCCTTTGTCGAGCTGTTTCGCGCTGGCCGCACCCTGCCGGTGCATGTACAGACGCAGAATAATATCCCCACGGCCGCCGGCCTGGCGTCGTCGGCCTCGGGCTTTGCTGCCCTGACGCTGGCGCTGGATCAGTGGCTGGACCTGCAGCTGGAGCCGGCCGTGCTGTCGGCCTTTGCCCGCATGGGCAGTGGCAGTGCCTGTCGTTCGCTGTTCGAGGGCTTTGTGCAGTGGGATGATGGCGTCCGCGATGATGGCATGGATTCCCACGGTGTACGGCTCCAGGCGACCTGGCCCGAGTTGCGCATAGGTCTGGTGAAGGTGGCGACCGGTGCAAAGGCCGTCGACAGCCGCGCCGGTATGAAGCGCACCATCGAAACGGCCCATCTTTATCAGAGCTGGCCGTTGCAGGCCGCCGCCGATCTGACCCGGCTGCACCAGGCCATCGGCGACAAGGATTTTGCGCTGCTGGGCCAGACGGCCGAGCAAAACTCGCTATCGATGCACGCCACCATGATCGCCTCCTGGCCGCCGCTGCTGTACTGGACACCGGATTCGGTGGCGGCCATGCAGCAGGTCTGGCAGTTGCGCCAGCAGGGCCTGGCGGTCTATTTCACCATGGACGCAGGCCCCAACCTCAAGCTGCTGTTCGAGGCCGCCGATCAGGCGTCAATCGAGCAGGCATTCCCGGGGCTTGAAGTTGTGGCGCCTTTTCGCGCTTGAGTGCGCTACCTGAGCTGACGGGCTTTGTACTGAGCCGGCAGCAGCGCGACACCCGCGAGGGTATCGAGCTGAGCTACTGGCTCAGCACCGACACGGGCGCGCAGGAAGTGCGCATTGCCGGGCAAAAGGCCGTCTTCTTTGTCCGTCGCAGCCAGACCGATCAGGTAGAACAGCTGCTGCAGGACCTGTCGGGCTGGACCCTGACCGAGCTTGAGCTGCAGGACCTTACCGGTGAGGCGGTGTCGGCGCTCTACAGCCAGAGCCTGAAACTGCAGCGCAGCCTGATTGAGCGCCTGACCCAGGGTGGCGTTGCACTGCTGGAGGAGGATATACGCCCGGTGGATCGCTACCTGATGGAGCGCTTCATTCAGGGCGGTGTCAGCGTGCTGAGCCGCAGTGACGCGACGCCTCTGCTGCGCCCGTCCGACTACAGTGCGCAGCTGCGCATGTTGTCCATCGATCTGGAAACGACCCTTAACGCCGACCGCATTCATTCCATCGGGCTCTATGGCGAGGGTATACGCCGGGTGCTGATGCGCGGTCAGGGCGAAGATTCCGACTGGCTCGAGTTTTTGCCCGATGAGTGCGCTCTGCTGCAACGGCTGATGGAATTGGTGCGGGCATTCGACCCCGATATTTTTATTGGCTGGAATGTTATCGATTTCGACTTTAAGGTGCTGTCGCAGCGCGCCCGGGCGCTGGGTGTAAAGCTCTGCCTGGGACGCGACACCAGCCCGCTAAAGCTGATTGACTCCGCCGCAGGCAAGGGTTTTGTACGCCTCACTGGACGGTTGGTGGTCGATGGCATTGATACCCTGCGCGGTGCCACCTTCAGTTTTGAAAGCTTTTCGCTGGAGCATGTGGCGCGGGTGTTTTTGCAGCGCGGCAAGCTGGTCGACAAGGTGGATACGCGGGGGGAGGAGATTCAGCGTCTGTTCCGTGAGGATCCGCAGGCACTGGCGCGCTATAACCTGGAAGACTGCGTGCTGGTGTGGGATATCTTTGCCAAGGCACAGCTGCTGCATTATCTGGTCGAGCGCGCCCGTCTTACCGGTCTGCCACTGGACAAGATCGGTGGCTCGGCGGCGGCTTTTGATAACCAGTATCTGCCGCAGTTACACCGCCGCGGCTATGTTGCTTCCGAATATGCATCGGGCCAGTCGGGCCTGTCGATTCCCGGCGGCTTTGTGATGGAGTCGGTGCCGGGGCTCTATCGCCAGGTGCTGGTGCTCGACTTCAAGAGCCTGTATCCCAGCATTATCCGTACCTTCTGTGTCGATCCCTACGGTATGGCCCGGGGCCTGCGCGAGGGTGCCGAGCCGGATGACCTGGTGCCGGGCTTTAACGGCGCTATTTTTTCCCGCAGCCAGACCATTCTGCCGCGCATTATCGAGCGTCTGTGGCAGGCCCGCGATGAGGCGAAGCAGGCGCGCAACGCGCCCCTGTCCCAGGCCATCAAGATCATCATGAACTCCTTCTACGGCGTGCTGGGGTCCACTGTTTGTCGTTTTTTTGATCAACGCCTGGCGGGCTCCATTACCCTGCGCGGCCACGAAATTCTTAACCGTACCCGGGACGAAATCGAGCGGCGCTTTGGCTACAAGGTGATCTACGGTGATACCGATTCGGTGTTTGTCTGGCTGGGTGACAGCTGCAGCGATGCAGACGCCCAGCGCAGTGGCGAGGCGCTGGCGTTGCATCTGAATGGCTGGTGGCAGGATCAGCTGATGCAGCGTTTTGGCCTTGAGTGCCATCTGGAAATTGAATACGAAACCCATTACCACCGCTTTCTGATGCCGCGCATGCGCCATTCCGACAAGGGCAGCAAGAAGCGTTACGCCGGCCTCAAGCGCCTGGGGGATGGTGGCGAGGAGCTGGTGTTCAAGGGGCTGGAAAATGTGCGCACCGACTGGACGCCGCTGGCGCGGCGACTGCAGCTGGAGCTGTACGAGCGGGTCTTCCACGATCAGCCCTATGAAGACCTGATACACGATACCGTGGCCAGGGTGCTGGCCGGAGAACTGGATGAGGAGCTGGTGTATCGCAAGCGGCTGCGTCGGCCGCTGGATCAGTATCAGCGCAACCGCCCGCCCCATGTACAGGCGGCGCTGAAGGTGGAGCAGGAAATGCAGCGCCAGGGACGGCGCAGTCCGTTTCGCCCCGGCAGCCATGTGGAGTATCTGATTACGCTGAGCGGCCCGGAGCCGCTGGGCTGGGTGCGCTCACCGCTGGACTATCAGCACTACATTGATCGTCAGCTTAAGCCGGTGGTCGATACCCTGCTGCCGTTTCTGGGGCAGGACTTCGATGGCCTGGTGGCACCCCAGTTCGGGCTCTTCTGAAGCGCCGGCTGTCTTGATCTAATGGCTATCCTGTCGCGGGCTACTTGCGGTAATGGGCGACAAAATTGTCGAGCCGGGCCTGCAGCGCCGCCTTTTCGTCATCGCTGACGAAGGCACTGTCAAAGGCATTGCGACTGAGCTGGATCGCCTGGGCGCGGGTCAGTGACAGGCCCTGGTGCAGCGCCAGGAAATTCTCCCCCATATAGCCGCCAAAGTAGGCCGGATCATCGGAGTTGATGGTGATGCGCAGCCCCTGTTGCAGCAGCTCCAGTACATTGTGATCCGACATTTTGTCAAACACCCGCAGGCGTACATTGGACAGCGGGCAGACGGTGAGGGGGGTCTGCTCGCGCACCAGGCGCTCAATCAGGGCCGGGTCTTCGCTGGCCCTGACACCATGATCGATACGTGCCACCTGCAGCAGGTCCAGTGCCTGCCAGATGTACTCCGGCGGACCTTCCTCGCCGGCGTGGGCTACGGTGAGCAGCCCCAGGCTGCGGGCCTTGTCAAACACCCGCTGGAACTTGGCCGGCGGATGGCCCGCTTCAGAGCTGTCCAGGCCGACGGCGACGAAGTGCTGCCGATAGGGCAGCGCCTGCTCCAGGGTGAGAGCGGCATCGTCTTCACTCAGGTGGCGCAGGAAGCACAGGATGAGCCGGCTGCTGATGCCCAGCTGTTCACGGCCATGCTGCAGGGCCTGGTCTATGCCGCGGATAACGGTGCCTATATCGATGCCGCGGGCTGTGTGGGTCTGCGGATCGAAAAAGGGCTCGGTGTGGATCACATTCTGGGTTTCGCACTGCTTCAGGTAGGCCCAGGTCAGGTCGTAGAAGTCCTGCTCGGTTTGCAGGACTGCGGCGCCCTGATAGTAGAGGTCGAGAAAGTCCTGCAAATTGCCAAAATTGTAGGCCGCGCGGATCTGGTCAACGGTATCGTAGGGCAGTTCAATGTTATTGCGCCGTGCCAGTTCGAACATGAGCTCGGGCTCGAGGCTGCCCTCCAGGTGCATGTGCAGTTCGGCTTTGGGCAGGCTGTTGAGAAAGTGTTCCATGGCCGTGATCTCCTTTGCGCAGGTCCGGTTATCCGCCGCCATGAGCGAGCGAATCACTCCCTGAGTTAAACCGAAAAGAAGTCGAGACGCCAGTGCGGTGACACCAAAGGATGTCGCCGCACTGGCGTTGGGGCAAAATGCGGGAAGGAGAAGGGGGCTTAGCGGTCGGCCATAGGGGGCGCGAAGGCGTAGTCCATGTCCCAGGGGAAGCGGATCCAGGTGTCCTGGCTGACTTCGGTAATAAAGGTATCCACCAGGGGCTTGCCGGCGGGTTTGGCGTAGATGGTGGCGAAATGGGCCTTGGGCAGCAGGTCGCGCACGCACTGGGCGGTTTTGCCGGTATCGACCAGATCGTCGATCAGGATCATGCCCTCGCCGTCACCCTCGACGCTTTTGATAATGTTGAGGTCACCGCGCACCATGGCGGCACCGTCGTTGTCTGCGCTCTTGTCGTAGCTGGTGACGCAGATGGTATCAATCAGGCGTATATCGAGTTCGCGGGCCAGAATGGCCGCCGGCACCATGCCGCCACGGGTGATGGCAATAATGCCCTTCCAGGGGCCCAGTTCAAGCAGGCGCCAGGACAGGGCGCGGGCATTGCGATGCAATTCCTCCCAGGAAACCGGAAAGTCTTTGCGATAAGGCACTGAAGCCATGGGTCTGTTCTCCTGATCGATTCGGGGCTGCGTGAACGCGGCGATGCGGAATCATAACCGATTAGTCAGACTTTGCTAAGTCGGGAGCGGCGGCGCCGCCCCCAGATGCCTCAGCGAATGCTACAGGCAATGTCACAGGATAAAGGAGGGTTTAGTGACTGGCCATGGCCTTTGCTGCCAGTCGCTTGGCGGCCTGGCGGTGCTGGGCCATCAGCTGTTGCAGGTCCTGACCCGGCAGAGTGCCGTCGATCACTTTCCACTCGCCCGCCACCATCACACGATCGGCCTGTTGCGCGCCACACAGCAGCAGGGCCGCCAGCGGGTCATGGCTGCCGGAAAACCGCAGCTCGTCGAGGCGGAACAGGGCGACATCGGCCTGCTTGCCGATATCGAGGGTGCCTATATCATCCCGCCCCAGCACCCGGGCCGACCCGGCGGTGGCCCAGCGGTAGGCATCAAAGTGGGTCACCTTGGATGCGCCGTAGCGCAGGCGCTGCAGATAGAGGGCCTGACGGACTTCGTTGATCATGTTGGAGCCATCGTTGGAGGCCGAGCCATCGACGCCCAGACCAATGGGAGAACCCGCGGCTTCCAGCTCGCGATTACGGCAGATACCCGAGGCCAGCATCATGTTGGAGCTGGGGCAGTGGCAGATGCCAACGCCGGCCTGGCCCAGGCGCTGGATTTCCTGGTCATCGAAATGAATGCCGTGGGCCAGCCAGGTGCGCGGCGACAGCCAGCCGACGCTTTCGAGGTAATCCACGGTGCGCATGCCAAAGCGCTGCTGGCAGAAGGCTTCTTCGTCCAGGGTTTCGGCCAGGTGGGTATGCAGCCGTACATCCAGGCGCTCGGCCAGGACTGCGCTCTCGCGCATGATGTCGGTCGTGACCGAGAAGGGTGAGCAGGGCGCCAGGGCGATCTGGATTTTGGCGCCCTCGCCACGCTCGTGGTAGCGGTTTATCAGGCGTTCGCTGTCGAGCAGAATCTGTTCTTCGGTTTGTACTGTGCTCTGGGGCGGCAGGCCGCCGTCTTTTTCCCCCAGGCTCATGGAGCCGCGGGTCAGCACGGCACGGATGCCCAGCGTTTGGGCTTCCTCAACCTGGATATCGATGGCCTGTTCCATGCCGGCGGGAAACAGATAATGGTGGTCGGCGGCGGTGGTGCAGCCCGATAGCAGCAGCTCGGTGAGGGCCAGCCGGGTGGCCAGGGCGTGCATTTCCGGTTCCAGATGCGCCCAGACGCCGTACAGGCTCTTGAGCCAGGGAAACAGCTCCTTGTTGAGGGCATCCGGATAGGCGCGGGTCAGTGTCTGGTAAAAGTGGTGGTGGGTATTGATCAGCCCGGGTATGACGACATGCTCTCGGGCGTCATAGGTATTTAGGCAGGGCTGGGCCGGTTGCTGCCCGGCGGCCAGTATTTCAACAATGCGATTGCCTTGGACGACAAGGCCGCCGCGGGCATCCTTGTCGGTGCCAGTGTAGATGGCCAGCGGAGATTTGATCCAGAGACGCGGGTTCATGGTGACTTCCTCAAACAGTTAGATCGTCGACAACACGCATCGGTTGCGCTGTCGGTCCGGTCGGGTTGTTTTAGGCGTGAACCCTTCGCCACTGCCCCGGAGCTGGCGCCAGGCGCCGCTCGGAGGCGTTGCAATACACAGAATATCTGTATACAAAAAGAAGTTTGATGGTGCGCATTATGCGATGCCGGGCGCTGGGCGGCAAGTCTGGGGTGCCGGTCGATGGGCCAGTAGAGATTCAATCAGGCTGCGTGCGGACCCTCTGTACAGATGGCTCAGGCGCCATTCATACTGGGGCCCCGATACTGCTGATTTTCTGCCGGAGTTGCATTCTATGTTGTGCCGCTATTCACTCAAGGGTTTCACGGCGCTGGCGTCTTTGATGCTGGGCTTGTTATTGATGCCGGGCGTACCGGCCCAGGCGCAGGATTTGTCGACGCAGCAGGTCGAGGCCTATATCGCGCTCATGCCTGAGGTGAAGACCTTCGCCAACCAGATCGACCCGGCCCTGGGGCAGCGCCTGCGCACCGAGTTGCAGCCCGTGGCCGGTGAGGACTTCCGGCCCCATGCGCGGGGGCTGAGCATTCTGCAACAGCAGCAGCCGGGTCAGTTGCAGCAACTGGATCAGCTGGCGCGCGGTGGCCGTTTCGTTGATGCCCAGTCCTGGGCCTGGGTGGGGGATCGGGTACTGATAGGCTACGCGGCGCTCAAGGCCGAGGCTGCCTACCCGCAGATACTGGAACTGGCTCGCAGCATGCAGACCATGGACCCTGCCCTGCAGGCCATGATGCCGCCGCAGTTTCAGAGCCGGGTTGCCCAGATTGGCGTGATGGCGCAGGAAGTTGCCAAGGTATCGGAGGCCGACAAGCAGGTGCTGCGGCCGTTTCTGGGGCAGCTGGATGCACACTGGAAAAACGAATGGCAGGCGTATCAGTCCAGCACCACTGCGCGCTAACAAAGTGCGGCTTGTAGAGTACGGGCCTGAACGGGTCCTTCTTGTCGTAAAGACCCGCGACTCGGCATGCTGAGTAACTCATATCCCTGAAAAACCAAACCCGGCCGCTGGCCGGGTCTGTCTAGTCGAGTGCTACTGTGCGTCAGAGCGCCTGGTGCGGGCCAAAGAGTTCGTAGTGCAGGCGGCTGTCGGCCACACCCCAGGCTTTTAACTGGCGGTGGATGGCTTGCATAAAGGGCAGGGGACCACAGAAGTAATATTCCGTGTTGTCCCGCTCAATGGCTGCACGCAGCGGTGCCAGATCCATCAGACCGGAGGCCTGATAGTCCTGGTCGGCAATATCGCTTGTCAGCGGAGCCTGATACCAGCTGAAGCTGTGCAGTGACTCATGGCTGGCACAGAGTGCAGCCACGTGTTCTGCAAAGGCGTGCTGGCGACCATTCTCGCAGCCATGCAGATAGTACACAGGCGCGCTGTGGTCGGCCTCTGCCAGGCTGTTGAACATGCTGAGCATGGGTGTCAGGCCCACACCGCCACTGAGCAGGACCACCGGCGTGTCGCGGGTGACGTCCAGGTAGAAGTCTCCGGCAGGCGGCAGCAGGTCAATCTCGTCACCCACCTGAAGCTCATTGTGCAGATAGGTGGACACCTCTCCGGGGACGGGCACAGCTTCACGCTTGACGCTGATACGGTAACTGCAGCCATTGGGGGCATCGGACAGCGAGTACTGTCGATACTCATGCTGGGCCAGGCTTGGGTGGCTGATGGAGAGCGTCAGGTACTGGCCGGGCTTGAACAGGCTGACAGGCGCACCGTCCAGTGGCTCAAACTCAAACGAGGTAATTAAGTCGGTTTCCCTGGTTTTGCTGGCCAGGCGAAAGCGCCGCGTGCCACGCCATCCGCCATCGGCATTCGCAGCCTGATCATAGATTTCTGCCTCGCGGCCGATGAATATCTGGGCCAGCTGACCGTAGGCGAGCTCCCAGGCTTTGAGCACTTCGGGGGTGGCGGCATCGGGCGCGAGTTCACGGATGGTTTCGAGCAGGTGATGGCCGACAATGCTGTACTGTTCGGGGCGGATCAGGAAACCGGTATGTTTCTGGGCAATGCGCTCAACCGCCTGGCTCAAGACCGCCGGGTTGTTCAGATGACGCGCATAGGCAAGGATGGCGTTGAACAGCGCGACGGGCTGGGCGCCCGATGTCTGGTGGGCGAGGTTGAATACGTCCTTGAGTTCCGGGTTGTCGCGGAACATGCGGGCATAAAAGTGTTCGGTGAGGGCGGGGCCCGCCGACTCCAGCAGTGGCAGAGTGGCCTGAACGGTCGCGATGTGGTGGGGCTGCAGCATGGGAGGGGTTTCCTTTAAAGTGCTATTTGTTTACATGTTTAAAGATGTATTATCTATATATGTAAATGAAAGTCAACAGAGGTAGTCGGCCTGAGTGTTTGTCGTTCAATTTGTCGCAATAAGCTGACAGCCGTATAGATAAAGGTCTATGGTCAACAGAGCGCTCGGTCCCTGAAGATCATCTATTGTTAGACTTTGGTTTTGGGACTTTGCCCGTACCCATCCGGAGGCTAATACCCGATGAGTCCGCTGGACGCCCGCTATCTGCGCAGGAAGCTACTGGAGGCTCAGCATGAGCAAACGCCGGTTGCATTGTGCGGGGGGGCTTTTGTGTCTGCCTGTGCCGGCGGTTACTACTGGTGGTTAACGCAGCAGGCGTTTTACGTCTATTGGTTGCTGGTCACCGCCCTGGTGATTCTGTCACGTCTGTCGCTGTATCTGTGTTTTGCGGCCTGGCGCCGGAGCCAGAACGGCAAGGCGCTCGAGTCTGCCAACTGGCGACACCTGCATGTCGCAGGCTTCGTTGCCGCAGCCTTGAGCTGGGCGACGATCGGCCTCTATGTTGAATACAGCCAGCCCTTTGCTGATGCGGCCTTTATCTATGTGTGCCTGGCCGGAATGGTGGCGGGCAGCGTGGTGAGTACGGCTTCAGTATCGCCCCGCATGTTTCTGATCTTTTCTGCGATTACCTTGCTGCCGGTGGCGCTGGTGCTGTTGATTTCGCTTGAGCCACAGAAGATGGCGATGGGGCTGGTCTGCGTGGGTTTCTTCGTCTTTTCATTGCGTTCTATTTACCGTATCGCGGATATTTTTGAGGGCTTCGTGGCCAGTGGTGTAGTCAATGAGCAGCTGTTGCGTGAACTGCGTCAGGAGCAGCGTCAGGTGCTCAAGCTGAATGAGCAGTTGCGTGAGGACATCGAGATACGCAGCCAGACCGAGTTGCAGCTAAGGGCGCAAAAGCAGCGCGCAGAGTCGCTGGCTGAAAAACTGTACGCGCTTTCGTCGATCGACGGTCTGACGGAAATCCCGAATCGGCGCTATTTTGATGAGCACTTTGCCGAAGAGTGGAGCCGCGCCCTGCGTGCGCAATCGGTGCTGTCGCTGATCATATGTGATATCGACTACTTCAAGGATTTTAATGACAGCTACGGTCACCTGATGGGCGACGATTGCCTGCGGGCGGTCGCCAGCACCCTGGATCTGCATGCGCGGCGGGCGGGGGATGCCGTGACCCGGTTTGGGGGCGAGGAGTTTGCGATCATTCTGCCCGGTATTGGGCTGAAGGAGGCGTGCCTGCTGGCCGAGCAGATGCGCGAGGCGGTATTGGCGCTGGGCATTATGCATGCCGCGTCAAAGGTCAGTGAGCGGGTGACTATCAGTATGGGGGTGGCCTGTACTATCCCGAGTCAGGAGGCCCAGGCCGAGGGGCTACTGCGCCACGCGGATGAAGCGCTCTATAGGGCCAAGCACCAGGGGCGCAACCAGGTGGTCAGCGCTGGTGCCGTTTAATGCCTGGCTTGCCGGTGGGGCCGCGCCGGGTTAGTCGACGGCGATGCCACAGCCGCGCAGAATAATGTCGGTTAGGGTTCGGGTTGCCGTGTCGTACACTTCTTGCCCCAGTGATTCTTCCCCGAGAGCGGCTTCAATCTGAACGGCGAAATCGGCATAGTGCTGGGTGGAGCCCCAGAGCAGGAAGATCAGATGGGCCGGATCAACGGCTTTCATCTTGCCAGCGGCAATCCAGTGCTCGAACACCGCGGCCCTTTGCTTGAACCAGCTGCGATAATCCTGTTTGAAAAATTTGCTCAGATGCGGGCCGCCGCTCAGTATTTCCATGGCAAAAATGCGTGAGGCCAGGGGGTACTGACGGGAGAATTCGATTTTGGCGGCGATATAGCGCGGCAATACGATGGCCGGGTCATCTTCTGCGCTTAGCTCATTGAAGGTACTGTCCCAGAGGTCGATAATGTTCGCCAGCACCGCGTAGTAGAGGCCAAGTTTGTTGCTGAAGTAGTAGTGGATATTGGCTTTTGGCAGGCCGGCGCGATCAGCGACCCGCTGCATGCTGGTACCCTTGAAGCCATGACAGGAAAACTCCTGCTCAGCTGCGCTGATAATCAGCTTTTCGTTTTGCTGCCGAATGCGACCGGCGGGTTTGTCTGCGCTGTGAGCATTGACTTCAAACTGCATGCCTGCGAACTCTTGTGACCTGAACGATGGGCTTATTATAAGGGATCAAGTGTCGTTGCGGGCGTCTCACTTTGAGTGATAGCGCTATCGGTACGGGACGCGAGTGCTTTAAATATAGTGAACGAGGTAACGGGTCAGGGATGGACATTCAATGATGGCGAAGAACCTGCAGGCTGACCTGCTGATGCTGCTGGTCACCTTTCTGGCAGCCATGGGCTGGATGTTTTCCCACGAAGCGTTGAACGAGATGCCGCCGCTGGGGTTTATTGGTGTGCGATTTCTACTGGCAGGATTGCTGGTGGGAGCTCTGGGCTGGCATCAGGTACGGCCTTTGCATCGGCAGGCCTGGCGGCGCGCCTGTGCCACCGGTGTGGTGATGGGGCTGGCCATGCTGTGCTGGATACTGGGGCTGTCCAAGGCCACTCAGCTGGGGGTTGGTGCCTTTATTTCCAGTTTGAGTGTGGTGCTGGTACCGGTGGTGGGATGGCTGTTTTTTCGTCAGACGCCCTCGACCAGCACCTGGATCGCCCTGCTGGTGGCGACCCTGGGCCTTGGCAGTTTGTCGCTGGAGACGGGGCTGAATTTTGCACCCTCCGATGGCTATTTTGCGGCGGCAGCGGTGATACTGGCGTTGCATTTCAATCTTAACAGTCGCTATGCGCTGAGTATTCCGCCGGTGGCGCTGACCGGGATTCAGCTCGGCGTCGTTGGCCTGATGGCGTTACTGGCGTCCGGCTTGACCGAGACCTGGGCTGTGCCCATCAGCGGGGTCGGGATTGGCTGGTTGCTGGCGAGCATTCTGATCGCGACCAGCCTGCGGTTTTTCCTGCAGATCAAGGCCCAGGGCATGGCATCTGCCAGTCATGCGGCCATCATCATGACACTTGAGCCAGTGTGGACCGCTGTGCTGGCCATGCTCTGGCTGGATGAGACGATGAGCCTGCAGCAGCTGATCGGCTGCTCGCTGATCTTTCTGTCTCTGCTGATCAACCGCTGGCGCTGGCTGTTGCACCGGCCAGGCTAGGAGGCTGGCCGGCGCTCGTTCAGGATGGGCGGGCTATGGCAAACAGCTCACCCAGACTTGCGTACTGAGCGCCCCCCAGGCGTGCCAGCGGATCCAGTGCGGCGGCATCGATGCTGTGGCGACCGTTGGTCTCGCTCAGAATGTCGTCACTGACATAGAACTGGCGTACGCGGGCGTAGACGATTGCCTGTTCGGCCGGGCCCAGATAATGCACCTCGTGGAATTCACAGTGCATGGCAATGCCACTATCACTGATGCGCGGCACGCTGCAGCCGGGAAAGTCCGCCAGTGCCAGATTCAGCGATGCCAGTTCAGACTCGCCGTACTCGAGGCTGGCTGCGCTGGCGGTCACGGCGGCGGCGTGGTGGCGGGACGGTATCTGGATGACAAAATCGCGCTTGCTGAGGATGTTGCGGCGCGAGTCCTTGATCTCGCCGCCCTCCTTGCGCCCGATCGACAGCATCAGCAGGGGCGGGTCGGAGCAGACAGCATTGAAAAACGAAAACGGGGCCAGGTTCAGGCTGTCGTTGTCGTTGCGGCTCAGAATCCAGGCGATGGGACGCGGTACCAGACTCTGCGTTATCAGGTGATAGCGGCGGTTGGGCGACAGGGTGTCGAAGTCAAAGATCATGGGACGACTCGGTGCTGTTGGCGGTTGAGGTGGCGGGGGCTGCCCCCGCCATCGGCAAGTGCCAGCTTAGGGGCTTTGAGAAGTGTCGGCAACCGGCTGCTAGAGCACCAGTGCCTGGTACACCTGGCTTGATAGCTGTGACAGGCGAGCCTGATCGATGCGCCCGCTCAGGCTGTAGCCCCAGTGTCCGTCCACCCAGTAGAAGGTCGAGACGCCCCGGTGTTCACTGAACAGGAAGCTGCTGGGCTGGCTGTCGGCCGCCGCGGCAATGTACAGGGTAATGCGTTCACCCCCGGTATCCTGATACATCAACTGGGCCGCAGGGCCGTCCGGGGCGGGTAGCAGGCGCCCGCCGAGCAACTGAAAGCCAAGACCGCTTAGGTCAGGTGCTGCCAGCGGGCGGTCCAGTCGTTTGGAAAGCCATTTGAGCAGGTGCGCCTGCTCCTGCTCGCCGACCTCGACGGGGTGGCGTACCTCCACGCTGTAAAGCGCATGGGCCTGCAGGGCGCTCTGCACAAAGGCGGGCCGATTTGCAGGCTCAGTGGGAACGGTCGTCCAGAGGGGGATCAGCAGCGCGCTGCAGAGTGAACCCAGGGCAAAGGCTGCCAGGGTGGGCAGTGCTGGCCAGCGCCGCCAGGGCCGGGCAGGCTGCGTGTGACGGGACGCCAGCGCGTAGTCGTCGAGGTTGCGCTCATCGTGCACCGGGTCGAGCTGCGCCAGCAGCCGTTGATCCTGTTGCAGTGCCTGCCAGTAGGCCGCCTGCTGCGGATGCTGGCTCAGCCAGTCATCGATCCTGCGCTTTTGTGCCTCTGGCAGGCGTGCCGTCAGCCAGAGCTCCATTTGATCGGCATCGAAGGGCAGGCCAGTGCGCGGGCTTTCATTTGAGGTACTCATTGCTGTTCCCGGTAACGGTGGTCGTCGGCCTGCTCGAGCAGTTTTCGCAGTTTTTGGCGTGCCCGATGCAGCCGGGACATCAGGGTGCCCAGCGGCAGGTCCAGAATCTGGGCAACCTGCGCGTAACTGAAGCCCGCCTGGGCCACGAGCAGCAGTAGTGAACGATCATCCACCGACAGGTATTGCAGTGCCCGGTGCAGACCGGCGCAGGGCTCGGCGGGGGGCTGCTCCACCGGGTCGCCATAGAGTGAAACCAGGCTTGGGAAGTGCTTCTCACGGGTTTTGCCCTGCTGCACCAAGTTGATGAAATTGTTGTGCATAATGCTGAAAAGCCAGGGGCGGCGCTTGCTGCGCCGCAGCCACAGCGGCATGTTGCTCAGGGCCGACAGCAGGGTTTCCTGCACCAGATCCTCGGCATCGCTGGGGGCGTAGAGCAGCGAGCGGGCGTAGCGGCGCAGGTCTGGCAAATGTTCTACAAGGTCATTCTTGTTCACGCAGTACGGTCCTTGGAGCGGCAGGTCGCCAGTGTCGCCGGAACCTGCCGCTGGCGCGATCAGTCAGGCACTGTAGGCCGACGGATCAGGGGCGAGCCAGGTGCCAGACATCCTTGACGCCGTCACCGGTGATGTCGCCGGCCTGCTGATCCTTGACGAAACCATACAGGGGGGCGCCTTTGTAGGTCCACTGCAAGCCGCCGTCGCTACGTTCGCTAATGGCGAAGTCGCCGTCCGCTTCGGCGCCGGCTTCAGCCAGCAGCGGCGGCCAGTTCTGGGCGCAGGCGTCATAGCAGGCAGACAGGCCGTTGCTGTCCTTGTCAAAGGTATAGAGGCTCATGCCCTGCGCATCGGTGAGGATCTCGCCCTTGGTGCTGTCGCCGGTCATGGCAGGTGCCGCGAACAGGGGGGCGCTGATGAGCATGGAGAGTACAGTCGCCAGTGTGAGTTTACGCATGTTGAACGATTCCTTCAGTGGTTGGGTCTTCACTTTCATAAACAGCTGAACGATGTTTTTATTCCCAGGGGCCGCAATTATTTTTTCAAGCCGTTGCATCGGCGTGCGTGAGTTTGCGAGACTGGCGCGGTTCAGTGGCAGGCCTGCGGGGCTGAGTATCACTTTAAAGGGAGAAACCCTATGCCCGAGTCAGGGCTGCGTCTGCTGATTTTTGTGGCTGTCTTTGCGCTGGTGGCACTGTGTGAACATGCCTGGCCCAGGCGCGCCCGGCGACAGTCCAGAGGTACACGCTGGGGCATCAACCTGGGCCTCCTGGGCATCGATATACTGGCGCAGCGCCTTACTCTGGGGGCTGCAGCCCTGGGGATGGCCGTCTACGCCCAGGCCCAGGGCTGCGGGCTGTTCAATTTGCAGGCCTGGCCCGCCTGGCTGAGCGCGGTGGCGGGCTTCCTGTTGCTGGATCTGGCGATCTATCTGCAGCACAGGCTGTTTCATGTCGTCCCCCTGTTCTGGCGCCTGCACCGTGTACACCACACGGATCTGGACCTTGACCTGTCCAGCGGTTTTCGGTTCCACCCGCTGGAAATCCTGCTGTCGCTGCTGTACAAGGTCGCGCTGGTGGCGGTGCTGGGGATCAGCCCGGTTGTGGTGCTGGTGTTCGAGGCGACGCTTAGTGCCGCGGCGCTGTTTAATCATGCCAACCTGCGTTTGCCCACGAAACTGGATGCGGCTCTGCGCTGGCTGCTGGTGACACCGGATATGCATCGGGTTCACCATTCGGTGATTCCAGCAGAAACCAACAGCAACTACGGCTTCTTTATATCGCTGTGGGATCGTCTGCTGGGTAGCTACTGCGGTCAACCCTCTGCCGGGCACCTGGGCATGACAATTGGTCTGCGTGAATATCAGCGAGAAGACCAGATCGGTCTGATGCAGCTGGTGCTGATTCCGTTCAGACAGCCCGAGGCGGATCACTCGCAATTGGCTGGCAAGGTGGACAGGCGCTAACCGCCTTGGGCTGTATTTTTTGTACAGAGGGCACGGCGAATATTTATGCCGGCGGTGACCTTTAACGGGTGGGTTCTGGTTGTTATTTGTACAGTTTTGGCCGCGGCGCGAATTGTGCAAATGCGTAATCTTTGAGTGTTATTTGACCAGTCGTTCATTGGGCCGGTGAGCTGCATAACTGGCCGTATTGTAAAGCAGTTTTTTTATATAAATTTACCGACTCGGCAATTTGAGCACAGCTCCCGGAGTAGCGGCTTTTGGGGCCTTCAGCGGCCCCGGCTACACAGAATACTGGGCTAAATCAAGAGTTGAAAAAAAACGGTTTGTATCTATATTTAGTGCCAATTAATCCAGCGTCCACTATATGTAGTGTTTCATCTGCGGCGATCCCACAGTTGAAACTGGCTTTGCTGTTGCCTGAATTCACCTTTGAGGCTTGTCCTCCAGGTTGTATTGGCAGTGGCTTTTGTGCGACGAACTGGCGCTCAGACGACAGACATAACATCCAGGAGTAGGCGACGGATGCAGCAAGATTTGATGGTTACAAAACGGGATGGTCGACGTGAAAAAATCGATCTTGAGAAAATTCACCGTGTCGTAATCTGGGCTGCCCAGGGCCTGGACAATGTGTCTCCGTCCGAAGTCGAGCTCAAGGCCCATCTGCAGTTTTATGATGGCATCAAAACCTCCGATATTCACGAGACGCTGATCAAGTCGGCGGCCGATCTTATTTCGGAAACGGCTCCGGACTATCAGTATCTGGCGGCACGCCTGGCCATCTTCCATCTGCGCAAGCGCGCCTTTGGCGTTTTCGAACCGCCGCACCTGCAAGAACATGTTGCCCGCATGGTGGACAGCAAGCGCTACGACCGTCACCTGCTGGAAGACTACAGTGCAGAAGACTGGGATACGCTGAACGGCTACCTGGTGCACGACCGTGATATGAACTTCAGCTACGTGGCTGTCAAGCAGCTGGAAGGCAAGTACCTGGTGCAGAATCGTGTCACCGGCGATATCTACGAAAGCCCGCAGATTCTGTACATGCTGGTGGCCGCCTGCCTGTTCGCCAACTACCCGGCAGAAACACGCCTGGACTACGTGCGTCGTTTCTATGATGCCACCTCGCTGTTCAAGCTGTCCCTGCCGACGCCGATCATGGCCGGTGTGCGCACCCCCACGCGCCAGTTCAGCTCCTGTGTACTGATCGAGTGCGATGACAGCCTGGACTCGATCAACGCCACGGCCGGTGCCATCGTCAAGTATGTCTCCCAGCGTGCCGGGATCGGTATCAACGCCGGTCAGATTCGCGCCATTGGCAGCCCGATTCGCAACGGTGAAGCTTTCCACACCGGCTGCATTCCGTTCTACAAGCATTTCCAGACTGCGGTGAAGTCCTGCTCCCAGGGTGGCGTCCGCGGCGGCGCGGCGACGCTGTTCTACCCGCTGTGGCACCTGGAAGTGGAGTCCCTGCTGGTTCTCAAGAACAACCGTGGCGTGGAAGAGAACCGCGTGCGTCATATCGACTACGGCGTGCAGCTCAACAAGCTGATGTATCAGCGCCTGATCAAGGGTGAAAATCTGACCCTGTTCAGCCCGCACGAAGTGCCTGGCCTGTACGATGCCTTCTTTGCCGACCAGGTCGAATTTGAACGTCTGTACGTGCAGTACGAGCAGGACCCGTCGATCCGCAAGAAGACCATCAAGGCGGTCGAGCTGTTTGGTCTGCTGGCATCGGAGCGTGCCTCCACCGGCCGCATCTATATCCAGAACGTCGATCACTGCAATACCCACAGCCCGTTTGATCCCAAGGTTGCCCCTGTCAAGCAGTCCAACCTCTGTCTGGAAATTGCGCTGCCCACCAAGCCGTTGCGTGATGTGAACGATCCGAATGGCGAGATTGCGCTCTGCACCCTGTCGGCCTTCAACCTCGGTGCCCTGGCCAACCTCGACGAGCTGGAAAACCTGTCCGATCTGATCGTGCGGGCGCTGGATAACCTGCTGGATTACCAGGACTACCCGATTCTGGCGGCCCACAATGCCACCAACTGGCGCCGTACCCTGGGTGTGGGCGTCACCAACTTTGCCTACTATCTGGCCAAGAACGGTGTGCGCTATTCCGATGGCTCGGCCAATGGTCTGGTACACCGTACTTTTGAGGCGATCCAGTACTACCTGCTCAAGGCTTCCAATCAGCTGGCCAAGGAGCGTGGCGCCTGCCCGAAATTCGATGAGACGACCTATTCCAAGGGTCTGCTGCCGATCGACACCTACAAGCGCGAAATCGACGAGTTCTGCGACGAGCCGCTGCACTATTTCTGGGAAACGCTGCGCGAAGACATCAAGGAATTCGGTCTGCGCAACAGCACCCTGACGGCGCTGATGCCCTGCGAAACCTCGTCACAGATCACCAACTCCACCAACGGCATTGAGCCGCCCCGTGGCTATGTGTCGGTGAAGGCGAGCAAGGACGGCATCATGAAGCAGGTGGTGCCGGAGTATCTGGAGCTCAAGCAGCACTATGAGCTGCTCTGGACCATCCCGAACAACGAAGGCTACCTGCAGCTGGTGGGTATCATGCAGAAGTTCGTCGACCAGGCGATTTCATCCAACACCAACTACGACCCCGGCAAGTTCCCGGGTGACAAGGTGCCGATGAAACAGCTGCTCAAGGATCTGCTCACCGCGTACAAATACGGCGTCAAGACGCTCTACTACCACAACACCCGTGATGGTGCCTCCGACGGCCAGGATGATGGCTGTGAAGGCGGCGCCTGCAAGCTGTAACAACAGCGTTCAGATAATTCGGGCTAGCAGCCTGTCGGGCTTTCCACAGTAGATCGTGTTAAGTCCGACAGGCTGCAAGGCCGCCGTCCCCTGACGGCGGCTTCGCCTGTCCGGTTGCAGTTTTTCGGAGCTTTAAGGAATTAATGGCTTATTCCACGTTCAACCCGTCTACCCATGATGCCACGCTCGAACCCATGTTCTTCGGTCGCAGTGTTAACGTTGCCCGTTACGACAAGCAGAAGTTTCCCATCTTCGAAAAACTGATTGAGAAGCAGCTGTCGTTTTTCTGGCGTCCCGAGGAAGTCGACCTGTCGTCTGACCGCAAGGACTTCATGGCGATGCCGGAGCATGAGAAGCATATCTTCCTGAGTAACCTGAAATACCAGACGCTGCTGGATTCGGTACAGGGGCGTTCACCCAACATCGCCTTCCTGCCGGTGGTGTCCTTGCCGGAGCTGGAGACCTGGTTCGAAACCTGGGCCTTCAGTGAAACCATTCACAGCCGCTCCTACACCCATATCATCCGTAATATCATCACCGAGCCGTCCCTGGTGTTCGATCAGATCGTCACCAACCAGGAGATCGTCAAGCGCGCCGAGTCTGTTACCCGGCTGTACGACCAGTTCATCGCCCTGGTGCAGGTCTATGGCATTTATGGCCCAGGTGAGCATGAGATCAACGGCAAGAAGGTGGATGCCACGCTGCGCAACCTCAAGCGCACCCTGTACCTGACACTGGTGTCTGTCAACGTGCTGGAGGCGATCCGCTTCTACGTCAGCTTTGCCTGCTCCTTCGCCTTTGCCGAGCGGGCTATCATGGAAGGCAACGCCAAGATCATCAAGCTGATCGCACGGGATGAGGCGCTGCACCTGACAGGCACTCAGCATATGCTGAACCTGATGGCCAGTGGCGCCGATGATCCGGAAATGAAGATAGTGGCGGCCGAGTGTCGTGAAGAAGCGCTGAAAATCTTCGCAGAAGCGGCGCAGCAGGAGAAAGACTGGGCGCAGTATCTGTTCCGTGACGGTTCCATGATTGGTTTGAACGCCAAGATTCTCAGCGACTATGTCGAGTACATCACCAATGTGCGGATGAAAGCGCTGGGCTTTGAGGAAATGTTCAAGACTCAGCAGAACCCGTTGCCCTGGATGAATGCCTGGCTGGTGAGTGACAACGTACAGGTAGCGCCTCAGGAGTCGGAAATCAGCTCCTACCTGGTCGGTCAGATTGACAATGAGGTGGGAGACGGCGATTTCGACGACTTTGACTTCTAACCGCGTTATGCCTGCAGACAAGGAGCAAGCCATGGCCGGGATTCCACGCATCAAGGTCAGCAACTATCCCACCTTCTATTTCCAGTACGAGTTTTCGCTGCTGGATGCACTGGAGGCGCAGGCGATCCCGGCGCCGTACAGCTGCAGGGGCGGGTACTGCGGAACCTGCAAGGTGCGTCTGCTCGATGGCGAAGTGGAAACGGTACAGGATTGTTTGGTCGATCTGCACGACGATGAAATCCTCACCTGCTGCTGCAAGCCCAAAACGCATATCGAGATAGAGCTTCCGTCGGAATAGGCAGTGGAAAGTTGCGAGATGCAAGGTACAAGGGAGCGTCAGTGGCGAGGTGCAGGTGCAACGCCGCTGAGCATCTGTTAAAAAGCCGTTATTCGTTATTCGTTATTCGTCGCGAGCATCAGCGCTCGCGCCTTTGAACTGTCCTCCACAGTCCGCTGCGGATGTCGGAATTCGCTACGGGTAACCTGTGAATTCCGGGAAGCAGGGTAAAGCTGTGGTGTTCGAGCAGGCGATCTAACCCTGTGTCCACTTTTGTAGGGTCACATCATGCCTTTCACCTTTCACCTTTCACCTTTCACCTTTCACGTCGCACCTCGCCCTTTTTTCTGCTTTTTAGATCCCTCAATTCGGCGTCATAAAAATCTTTTGCACAGCTGAAGATAGTGATCTGTCAATATTGACTTTGGCTCTCCAAGCTAAAGTTTATGGTTTTTTGTGTGGTATAACTTACTGAAAAATAACACTTATCCTGAGTTGTTCGAATATTGTGCGACTTTCTGAAAGCCGCGCAGGCGCTGCTTTTCAGCTATATACGCAATAGTTATGCAGTAACTTATGCACAGATTGTGTGAGTAAGCCCCAGGCGATCAATGCACCCCTATAAGCGCCTGTATAAGCGACGGTTCGCAGCCGTTACTGCCATACTTTTGGCAATAACGGATTCGGAGAATCGTCATGTTTGAGCATCAACCCGCGCTGGTCTCCCTGATAGGCAATACGCCGCTGATCGAGTTGCGTCAGGTGTCGGAGCTGACCGGCTGTACCATTCTTGGCAAGGCCGAGTTTCTTAACCCCGGCGGCTCGGTGAAAGACCGTACAGCACTGGGCATTATCCGGGATGCAGAACGCAGAGGCCTGCTTGAGCCCGGCGGTACCGTCGTCGAGGGCACCGCCGGCAATACCGGTATCGGTCTCTGCCTGGTGGCCAATGCGCTGGGGTATCGCACTATCATCGTTATGCCAGAGACCCAGAGCCAGGAGAAGAAGGATCTTTTGCGTCTCTATGGTGCCGATTTGCGCCTGGTGCCCGCGGTGCCCTATGCCGATGAAAATCATTACACCCGTGTCTCGAGCCGTATCGCAATGGAGATGCAGCAGCAGGGTCGCAGTGCCATCTGGGCCAATCAGTTCGACAATACTGCCAATCGCGAGATTCATTATCAGACCACAGGGGCTGAAATCTGGCGCCAGTGTGGCGGGCAGCTCGATGCTTTCTGCTGCGCGGTTGGCACGGGCGGCACTTTGGCGGGGGTCGCCAGAGCGCTGCGCGAGCAGGATAAAAGCGTGAGCATTGTGCTGTCGGACGCGCAGGGGGCTTCGTTGTGCAATTACTATCGCGGGGGTGAGCTGCGCGCCCAGGGATCCTCGGTGATGGAGGGGATTGGGCAGAGCCGCATTACCGCTAACCTGGAAGGGCTGAAAGTGGATGATGCGCTGGAGATCAGTGATGGCGAAGCCTTGCCCTATCTGTATGACCTGTTGCAGTACGAGGGGCTTTGCCTCGGGGGCTCCAGCGCCATCAATGTGGCGGGTGCGGTACAGATTGCCCGCACCCTGGGGCCGGGTCATACGGTGGTGACGATTCTGTGTGATGTTGGCTCGCGCTATCAAAGCAAGCTGTTCAATCCGGCTTTCCTGCAGGCAAAGGGCTTGCCTCTGCCCGCCTGGCTAGCGGCGCCGTCCTGAGGGGATAAAAAAGCAGTATATGTTCGGCATGATTGTGGCAGGGGGCTGGTCCTGTTAGGGCCGAGTTACCCACAGCCCTGGGGGTATTTTCAAGCCTGTGCACAGGTGCGAGTGTCCTGCGCTGTCTTTTCAGAAAGATGAATAAAGAACAAGTAGCAGACATGAAAAAGAGCAGAGAAATCGGTCTTGACAGCCTCCCTCTCTGTTGATCATCCACACCTCTGAGATGCATCTTTGGTGTTGTTGAAGCGATGCCGATAATTCGTGAATAAACTCTGTTGACTTAAGTAACTATATGTTTTTAAAGGATAAATATCATGTGGTTATATTTTGATCAATCCAAGGTGAGCCCTTGAATGGTGGGGGCTGGGGGCATCTGCCCAAACTTTACCAACAGTTTTATCCACAGAAAGTGGGGGTAACTGAATTATCAACATTCTTCAATCAAACGGACATAAACTGACCAAGTGATCAAGAGTGTTGACGGTCATATTCAGTGTTATTTCAAGCGTGGCTGTATGTTTTTTGTTCGACAGCTCGGCTGCCTGTGTTGCAGTGCTGATGCACTCTGGGACCCAGCGATCATTTTCTCTGCGTAATCCTGTTTTTTTGGGGGGGGCTTTGGTGCTGGTCCTGTGTATAGCTGGGCAAGGCGGGCCAGGCGGGCAGGGCCTAAACGCTGGATAGCGTTTGGGGTTGGGCGCTGTGTCAGGCAGCGCTGATGGCGGCTGGTATCCACACCTGCCAGAGCACGTAGAGATTGCTCTGGCCCAGTACGCAGAGCGCACCCAGGTAGAGATAGACGAAACGATCAAAGCCAAAGCCCGGAGGGTGCTCAATGCCCAGCAGTGCGCTTTGCTCGGCGCGAAAGCGCGCCTTGATCTGACTGAACAGCAACAGCTCTTCGCGCAGCAGCAGGGTGCCGAATAGCAGCAGGAAGATGCCGAGTATGGGCAGTGCCAGCACCCAGTAGGACACCACCCGGGTGATCTGCGTTTGTATATAGGGTGCGATGGCCAGCAGTACGGTGGCGGCGGTGAGCTGGAACAGTACCTTCCAGATATGGTCATGGCGGTAACGGTATTCGGACCAGAGCAGCTCGGTGTGCAGGGCGCGTACTTCGGGGCTAATGGCAGCCAGGCCTGGCTGATCGCTGGCGTTCTCACTCATCGCGCTTACGCATCAGAGTCGTCTTCCCGTGTGTCTTGTGGGGCTGTGGCTAAACAATAGCAGAGTCTGTAGGGGGCGACTCAGGTGCTGTCGGTCTTGTCCCTATAGTCGCACAGGTCTTCAATCAGGCAGGACATGCAGCGTGGCTTGCGGGCGATGCAGACATAGCGTCCGTGCAGAATCAGCCAGTGGTGGGCATCCAGCAGGAATTCCTTGGGGATAAAGCGCATCAGCTTTTTTTCGACGTCCAGCACCGTCTTGCCGGGCGCTATGCCGGTACGGTTGGAGACGCGAAAAATGTGCGTGTCGACCGCCATGACGGCTTGGCCGAAGGCGGTATTGAGCACCACATTGGCGGTTTTGCGGCCCACGCCGGGCAGGGCTTCGAGTGCCTCGCGAGTCTCTGGAACTTCAGAGCCGTGCAGTTCAATGAGCATGCGGCAGGCTTTGATAATATTCTCGGCTTTGCTGTTATAAAGCCCGATGGTCTTGATGTAGCTTTTGAGCCCGTCGACGCCCAGCGCCAGTATGGCTTCCGGGGTGTTGGCGACAGGGAACAGCTTGCGGGTCGCCTTGTTGACACCCACATCCGTCGCCTGTGCCGAAAGCGTCACCGCCACCAGCAGTTCGAACGGCGAGCTGTACTCCAGCTCGGTCACCGGATGGGGGTTGTCGTCACGCAGGCGCGTGAAAATCTCCAGCCGCTTTGCCGCATTCATCGATACATATCCGCCTAGTTGATGGTGCCGGTCACACGTACGCGCCGGCTGCCGCCGTCGCTCTTGGGCTTGCGGGCCTTGCGGCGCTCTTCCAGCCTGGCGTCGACAATGTTTTTCACGGCGATAAGCAGTCCCATGCCGACGAAGGCGCCGGGGGGCAGAATCGCAAACAGAAAGCCGGAGTAGTCGCCGATCAGGGTGATCTTCCAGTTCTCGGCCATGGGGCCAAACAGCAGCTGCATGTCGGCAAAGAGTGTGCCCAGACCCAGCACCTCGCGCATGGCGCCGAGGATCATCAGCACCAGGGTAAAGCCCAGGCCCATCATCAGACCGTCCAGCACCGAAGCGCCCACCGGGTTCTTGCAGGCGAAGGCATCGGCACGCCCCATGATGGCGCAGTTGGTGACGATCAGCGGGATAAAGATGCCCAGAATCTGATACAGCTCATAGGTAAAGGCCTGCATCAACAGCTCGATCGAGGTCACGAAGGAGGCGATGATCATGACGAAGATCGGCAGGCGTACGGACTCCGGCACGAAGTGGCGAAACAGAGACACGGTCAGGTTGGAGCCCGTCAGCACCAGGGTGCTGGCAACGCCCAGACCAATGGCGTTGACGACAGAGCCCGTCACGGCCAGCAGCGGGCACAGCCCCAGCAGCTGCACCAGGGCCGGGTTGTTGTGCCAGAGGCCGTCGAGGGTGATCTTTTTGTAATCAGCCATTGTTGCGAGTCTCCTGTTGCGCGTCGTCGCTCAGGCCGAGCAGTTCGCCGCGGTGCAGACGAAAGTAATCTACCGTGCGTCCGACCGCATTAACGACCGCGCGGGGGGTGATGGTAGCCCCGGTGAACTGGTCGAAGCGTCCGCCATCTTTGCGCACCCCCCAGCTGGGGTCTATTTCGGTTTTGCTCTGGTTGGCAAAGCCCAGCACCCAGCGGGATTTCTTGATATCCACCTTGTCGCCCAGGCCCGGGGTTTCCTTGTGGGCCAGTACGCGCACGCCGGCAACGCTTGCATCGCTGTTGATGCCCACGATCATACTGATTTCTCCGGTATAGCCATCGGGTGCCACCACCGGCAGTATGACCATCACGGCTTCGCCGTTGCGCATGGCGCGGTAGGCGGTTTCGGGGCGGTTGTGGCCGAGCAGGTCAGGGGCAACAAACTCGATGCCGTTTTCCAGCAGATCGCTGTCCAGACCCTCGCGGGGCACGATTTCATATAGCGACCGGGCCTGTTGCTCGCGTTCATTTTGCTTGATGCGATCGGCTGTGCCGACCTGGGTAATGGCGATCAGGCCGGCGGTGACCACGGCGAAGATGGCAATGCCGGTGGTGCTGCGGCTAATGGCGCTGAGCATTTGCATCAGGTGCTCTCCTTCTGGCCGTGCTTGGGCTTGGCGTGGCCGTAGGTGCGCGGTTGGGTGTACTGATCAATAAAGGGGGCACACAGGTTCATCAGCAGTACGGCGAAGGCCACGGCATCGGGATAGCTGCCCCAGGTGCGGATAATGAAGATCAGCAGGCCGATGCCGGCGCCGTAATAGAGCTTGCCACGGTTGCTGGTGGCGGCGGTGACCGGATCCGTGGCAATAAAGAAGGCGCCGAGCATGGTGGCACCCATGGTCAGGTGAAAGAACGGATCGGCATAGGTATCGGGTGAGAAAATGTAGAACAGCGTCGAGAATACCGCCAGGCTGCCGAGTACCGCTACGGGCGTATGCCAGGTAAAAACCTTGCGGTACAGCAGGAAGACACCGCCCATAAAGTAGGCCGCGCTGACCGCATGCCAGGCGCCCACGCCGTTGGACAGTACGGTTGAATTGCGAAAGGCTTCTTCCGTGGTCAGGCCGCCGCGGTGGCGCAGTTCATCCAGGGGTGTGGCCGAGGTGAAGGCATCCAGGGTGCTGTGTTCGAGCGCGCCGAAAATCAGTTTGAAGGTGTCCAGAAAACCGAGGACATGCCAGCCGTCCTCGCCCTGCAGCACGAAGGGGGCGCTCCAGCGTGTCATGTCGACGGGAAAGGACACCAGCAGCAGGGCATAGGCCACCATCGCCGGATTGAACGGGTTATTGCCCATGCCGCCATAGAGGTGCTTGGCAATGACGATGGCAACGAAGATGCCCACCACCATCAGCCACCAGGGCGCGAAGGGTGGCAGCGCTAGCCCCAGCAGTACGGCGGTGACCAGGGCGCTGTAGTCGCGCAGGTAGAAGCTGGCGGGGCGCCCGCGCAGTTTCATGACCGCGGCTTCAAAGCCCAGCGCCAGCAGCATGGCCCAGCCGACCTGCAACAGGGTGCCCCAGCCGAAAAAGAAGGTCATGGCCGCCAGGCCCGGCAAGGTGGCGAACATCAGCAGGCGCATCAGGTGGGCAGAGCTGCCGGCCCGGCGCAGGTGGGGTGAACTGGAACGAATCAGTGCCATCTTCGGTCAATCCTTATTCAAAACGGCTCAGCGTTTTGCTTAATTCATCGGCGTGGCTGCGGGCCTGGAGCAGAGCCTGCTCAAGTTCCGTGGCAGCGGTGCTGTCGGCTGTGCTCAGGGCGCGCTCGGTCTTGGTAACCTGGGCGCGGGCCAGGGCGGCATCGATCTGCAGCTGCTTGAGGTCGACGCCGGCGGCGGCGGCAACTTCGATGCGTGCCTGCTCGGCCGTAGTGAGCTGGGCTTTGGCGTTCTCAAAGCGACCGCTCAGCTCCTGCACCTCAGTACTGAGGCTAGCTTGGCTATCGGCATCGGCATCCTGCAGGGCTTTTTCGGCCTTTTTCAGCTTGGTACGCATGATGGATACCTGTTGTTTCAGTGCCTTGATATCCACGACAGTCTCGGCTGCTTTGGCAGTGTCTGGCCCTGCTGCTTGAATTGCATCTTGTCCTGTGTGCGGTGCAGTGCCGCTGGCTTCGTCAAAGGCGGTTTTGGCTTCGAGGTACTTGCCGCGAAGCTTCTCGACGCCGGCGGTCATTTTCTCGACTGCCGGGCTGCCGGAGGCGATGGCGCTCTCCAGTGCGGCCTGGGCCTTGTCGACCTTGGCTTTGGCGGCCTCCATGTCGGCCTGGAGTTCGGCGAGCTTGGCCGGGTTCACGGCCTGGGTGTCGGCGGGGGTGCCGGCGGCGTCAAAGGCGGCCTTGGCGTCAAGGTACTTGCCACGCAGCTTCTCGACGCCTGCGGTCATTTTCTCGACTGCGGGGCTGCCGGAGGCGATGGCGCCCTCCAGTGCAGTCTGGGCCTTGTCGACCTTGGCTTTGGCGGCATCCATATCGGCCTGCAGTTCGGCAAGCTTGGCGGGGTCAATGCCCGGGGCACCGGCGTCGGCGCCGCCATAGGCCTGTTGTGCATCGCGGGCGCGCAGCTCGAGTTCGCGTACGCGAGATTCCAGCGCGGCAATATCGTCGCTGCCGGCATCACGGGCGCTGGCCAGGGCCTTCTCGGCCTGCTTGAGCTTGGTGCGGGCCACGGCGGCGTTGGTTTTTAGCTGCTTGGCATCGGGCGCGGCGCTGGCGGCACTGTCGGCGTTCAGGGCCTGGTCGTAGGCCTGCTGGGCGGCATCGGCCTTGGCGTTCAATGCGTTGACGGTATCGCGCAGGGCATCGATGCCCTCCTGTCCCTTGTCTTCGGCGTTCTTGAGCGCCTTCTGGGCCTGCTTGAGCTTGGTGCGGGCCACCGATGCTGCGGTTTTCAGTTGCTTCAGGTCGGGTTCTGCCGCCGGCGTTGTAGTTGCTGCGGTACTGGCGAGGGATACCGCTGCCAGGGGCTTGTCCTTGCGGGCGGCCTGGTTGCGAGCGGCTTCCTCGGCGCGGGCCTTGCGGCGGGCTTCCTTTTCGGCCTGCTCGGCTTCGAGGCGTGCCTGACGCGCTTCGAAGCGCACGCGGGCATGTTCGGCCTTGCGCTGCTCGGCGTCGTCGCTGCGGATTTCCGCCTTGGCATTGCGGTAGTACTGCACCAGGGGAATGGCGCTGGAACAGACATAGGAGCAGGCGCCGCATTCGATGCAATCGAACAGGTTGTGGTGCTTGGCCTTGTCCAGCTCGCGGCCCTTGGCGAACCAGTACAGCTGCTGGGGCAGCAGCTCGGCCGGGCAGACCTGCTCGCACAGGCCGCAGCGAATGCATTCCTGTGCCGGCGGGGCTGCTGGCATCTCGTCGGGGCTGGCGGCGATAAGGCAGTTGGTGGTTTTGATCACCGGGATCTGGTCATTATCGACGCTAAAGCCCATCATCGGGCCGCCGACGACCAGGCGGTACAGATCGTTCGGGCTGACCCGCGCTGCGCGCAGCAGCAACGAGTAGGGCGTACCGATCAGGGCTTCGAAATTCTGCGGCTGGGCCACGGCTTCGCCGGTCAGGGTAACGATGCGCGAAATCAGCGGTTCACCCTGGTGGACCGCGCGGGCGGTGGCGTAGGCGGTGCCGACGTTCTGGCAGACGATGCCGACATCGGCGGGGATGCGGCCACTGGGAACCTCGACATTGGTCAGCAGCTTGATCAGCTGCTTTTCGCCACCGGACGGGTACTTGGTCGGCACCACGCGCAGATCAATATTCAGGCTGCAGCCGGCCAGCGCCTTTTCCAGGGCGCGAATGGCCTGGGGCTTGTTGTCCTCGATGCCGATCAGAATATGACTGGGCTTGAGCAGATGATCGATGATTTCGATGCCGGCCACTATATCGTCGGCGCGCTCACGCATCAGCATGTCATCGGCGGTGATATAGGGCTCGCATTCGGCGGCGTTGATAATCAGGGTGTTGACAATATGGTGGTCGCCCAGATGCAGCTTCACATCGGTGGGGAAGCCTGCGCCGCCCATGCCGGTAATGCCGCTGTTGCGGATATAGTCGGTCAGCGCCGCCTTGCCCAGGGCGCGGTAATCCGCGAGGCCTGCGTGCTCGATCCAGTGGTCTTCACCGTCGCTGCCGATAATGATGCAGTTGGCCTGCATGCCAGAGGCATGGGGGATTGGATGCGGGCCTATGGCCGTTACGATGCCCGAGGTGGGGGCATGCAGGGCGGCGCTGATGCGGCCTACAGGGTCGGCGATGCGCTGTCCCTTGAGTACCTTGTCGCCTACCTTGACCAGGGGTTCTGCCGGCGCGCCTATATGCTGCGACAGTGGCAGTACCAGCTGATCGGGTAGCGGCGCCTGGCGAATCGGCGTGCGGGTCGACTGGCGCTTGTTTTCCGGCGGGTGTACACCGCCGTGGAAGGCAAATACATGACCCATCAGGCGAGGCCTCCCGGCTGGGCGCTGCCGCGGCCGGCGTCGGTGGCGATCAGCTGGATGCCGGGTGTGGGCGCGGGCCATTTCCAGGTACTGAGAGTGGTTTCAATCGGGATCATGTCGATACAGTCAACCGGGCAGGGTTCAACGCAGAGATCACAGCCGGTGCACTCGGACATGATCACGGTATGCATCTGCTTGGCGGCGCCGAGGATGGCGTCTACCGGGCAGGCCTGGATACACTTGGTGCAGCCGATGCATTCGGCTTCGCGGATATAGGCGATGGAGCGGGGTTTTTCTTCGCCGTGCTCGTCGTCCAGCGGAATGACGTCGACGTCCAGCAGATCGGCCAGCGCCTCTATGGTGGACTGGCCACCGGGCGGGCACTTGTTGATGGTGTCGCCGCCGGCGATGGCCTCAGCGTAGGGGCGGCAGCCCGGATAGCCGCACTGACCGCACTGCGTCTGGGGCAGCAGGGCGTCGATCTGCTCGACGATGGGGTTGCCTTCAACCTTGAAGCGCACCGAGGCGAACCCCAGCACTATGCCGAAAACAACGGCGAGTCCGAGCAGGACCAGGATGGCGATAATGACTGCGCTCATGCGTACTCTCCGCTCAGAATGACACCAGGCCGGTGAAGCCCATGAAAGCCAGTGACATCAAGCCGGCGGTGATCATGCCGATGGCAGCCCCCCGGAAGGGGGTTGGCACGTCGGCCACGGCGACGCGCTCACGAATCGCTGAAAACAGGATCAGGGCCAGGGAAAAGCCCACCGCGGCACCAAAGCCGTAGACAATGGATTCCATGAAGCCGTTCATCTTCTTGATGTTGAGCAGCGCCACGCCGAGCACGGCGCAGTTGGTGGTGATCAGGGGCAGGAAGATGCCCAGCACCCGGTACAGCAGCGGGCTGGTCTTGCGCACCACCATTTCGGTGAACTGCACCACCACGGCGATAACCAGGATGAAGGCGATGGTCTTGAGGAAGGCCATCTCCAGGGGTGCCAGCAGGTAGGTGTAGACCAGGTAGCTGCACAGGGATGACAGCGTCAGTACGAAGGTGGTCGCCAGGGACATGCCCATGGCGGTTTCCAGCTTGTTGGAAACGCCCATGAAGGGGCACAGGCCAAGAAACTGCACCAGTACGAAGTTATTCACCAGCACTGTGCTGATCAGAATAAGCAGAAATTCCGTCATCGCGATGCTCAAGTTGCAGGGGGCGCGGCATTTTCACCGCTCAAGGGGCGCGCTTGTCGCTGTGCGCCCGCCAAAAAATCTACCGGGGTTTATGCGGATAGCCCGGGTCCGCTGGAAATCGAGCGGCGAATTTTACCGGATTGACCCCGCCTCGGTACAGGCTTGAGTCCGGATTAAGCGATCTTATTAACGCATCGGGCCCGGTCACAGATATCTGTGCCGGGCCCGAGGGTGCCATGACGGCAGGTCGGCGCTGGCGGTTAGGCCAGAGCGTGAGCCTTGAGCAGTGCCAGCAGCGCTTTTACCTGTTCCTGCGGGCTCTGGGCATCGCTGTTCAGGCGCAGATCACCGGCCTGGCCATCCAGGTTGACGCTCAGGGCGCCGGGCAGGACGCTGTCGCTGTCGACCAGGACCACCAGGCCATTGTCGGCCAGTACCGCTGCGGTGGCCTCGAGATTTGCCTGCAGAGCAGCTGGCAGATTGCGGGGCGTCAGTACGGCGACGGCGCGCCCGGCGTCAAACAGGCGCTTCTCGGTGCTGTACAGCAGCTGGTCGCGGGCTGTTGCGTCACCGCCGCTGACGCTGACGATGCCGGCACGCTGACCATAACGGCGTTCCTTGTCACTGCGGCTCACGCGGGAGTCGGCACTGATGGTGTCGATGTCGTCCTGCTGTGCCTGGTCGCCTTCGTTGATAATCATGCCGGCGGCCACAGTGGCGTTGCTCAGACGATCGACAATAATAAAGGAGCCGGTGCCGCGATGGTCACGGTAGTCATCGGCGATGATGGAGCGCTCGATATTGAGTTCGCAGCGGGCGATTTCGTTCAGGCTCAGGTTGGAAGCCGGAAGCTGTTCGTGGGTGTTGACGTCGATACGGTGACGGATGTGGCTGATACTGCCGGCCACGGTCTGGGTTGCGAGCTTGACGTCGTAGGTGCGGCCCGGCACCAGTTCGGCTTCGGCCATCCATACCACCATGGCGTCGAAACGGCTGGTGACGTCGGGCAGCTTGTCGCTGTGCACCAGGATGTCGCCGCGGGAGATGTCGATCTCATCTTCCAGCGTCAGGGTCACGGACATCGGCGGGTAGGCCTCGGCCAGTTCGCCATCGAAGGTGACGATGGATTTGACGCGGCTCGACTTGCCGGACGGCAGCACGGTAACGGCATCGCCCGGGCGCACGATACCGGAGCTCAGGGTGCCGCAATAGCCGCGGAAATCCAGGTGCGGGCGGTTAACGTACTGCACCGGGAAGCGCAGGTCGTCGAAGTTGGCGTCGTTGGCAAGCTCAACCGATTCCAGCAGGCCCATCAGCGGCTCGCCCTTGTACCAGGGGGACTGCTCCGATGCGGTGACCACGTTGTCGCCCTTGAGGGCCGACAGTGGTATGAACTGCAGATCCGGCAGATCCAGCTCCTTGGCGAATGCCAGGTACTCAGCCTTGATCTCTTCAAAGCGCTCTTCGCTAAAGCCCACCAGGTCCATCTTGTTGATGGCGACGATGGTGTGCTTGATGCCCAGCAGGGAGACGATAAAGCTGTGGCGCTTGGTTTGCACCTGCACGCCGTGGCGGGCATCGACCAGGATGATGGCCAGGTCGCAGGTGGAGGCGCCGGTGGCCATGTTACGGGTGTACTGCTCATGCCCCGGGGTGTCGGCGATGATGAACTTGCGCCTGGACGTCGAAAAATAGCGGTAGGCTACATCAATGGTGATGCCCTGTTCACGCTCGGCCTGCAGGCCGTCGACCAGCAGTGCCAGGTCGATCTCATCGCCCGTGGTGCCGGATTTCTTGCTGTCGGCGGTGATGGCGGCCAGCTGATCTTCGTAGATCATCTTGGAGTCGTGTAGCAGGCGGCCGATAAGGGTGGATTTGCCGTCGTCCACGCTGCCGCAGGTCAGGAACCGCAACAGTTCCTTGTTTTCGTGCTGGGACAGGTATTGCTGAATATCAGTGGCGATCAGGTCGCTTTGGTGACTCATGTGTTAGCTCCAGGCTTGACGCTGCCGGCGGCGGGGCCGCGGCAGCAGCGTCTTGGTGTCGTATTGGATGTTGTGTCCGGGCCAGGTCTGCCTTATAAGCAAATGATGGCAGGGGCCCGGATTTTGATCAGAAGTAGCCTTCGATCTTCTTCTGTTCCATGGGTCTTGTACCGTCGTGGTCGACGCGGTCGCGGCCCTGGGTGTTGCTCAGAAGTAGCCTTCGATCTTTTTCTGTTCCATGGAGCCTGCGCCGTCGTGGTCGATGGCTCGCCCCTGGCGCTCGGACGTCGTGGTCAGCAGCATTTCCTGGATGATCTCGGGCAGGGTGTCTGCTTCGGACTCAACGGCACCGGTCAGCGGGTAGCAGCCCAGGGTACGGAAACGCACCTTTTTCATTACGGGCTCTTCACCTGGCTGCAGCGGCAGGCGGTCGTCATCCACCATGATCTGCATGCCGTCACGCTCGACAACCGGGCGCAGGGCGGAGTAGTACAGCGGCACGATTTCGATCTGCTCGAGGTAGATGTACTGCCAGATATCCAGTTCCGTCCAGTTGGACAGCGGGAAGACGCGGATGCTCTCACCCTTGTCGATACGGGTGTTGAAGGTGTTCCAGAGTTCCGGGCGCTGGTTCTTCGGATCCCAGCGGTGATGCTTGTCGCGGAACGAAAAGACACGTTCCTTGGCGCGGGATTTTTCTTCATCACGACGGGCGCCGCCGAAGGCCGCATCAAACTTGTACTTGTCCAGTGCCTGCTTCAGGCCCTGGGTTTTCATGACATCGGTATGGGTTTTGGAACCGTGCACGAAGGGGCTGATGTTCATCTCAACACCCTCGGGGTTGATATGCACGATCAGGTCCATGCCGGCCTTTTCCGCCATCTTGTCGCGAAAGGCGATCATTTCGCGAAATTTCCAGGTGGTGTCGACGTGCATCAGCGGGAAGGGGGGCTTGCCCGGGTAGAACGCCTTGCGTGCCAGGTGCAGCATGACGGAGGAGTCCTTGCCGACGGAGTACAGCATGACGGGGTTGTCAAAGCTCGCGGCCACTTCCCGGATGATGTGGATGCTCTCGGCTTCCAGCTGTCTTAGATGTGTCAGACGGTGTTCCGGCAACTGATTCATGGATCGACCCCTTCCTTACCTGTATTGAGTAGGCTGTTTGCTGCCCGGTGGGCGCCAAACGGCTATTAACCTATGATGCGGCGCATTATTGCAGCATTACGCATACAATCAAAAAGAATATATTAGACTTCGTTTAGATCTATATGGAATAAGAGGTCGGTGGGTTCTGTTGGGTTTTTTGTGTTATTTTGGTTATAACAAAATTTCAAATAAGTATTTAGAGTTATAAGTGGTGGCCAGTATGATGGCCGCAATTAATAGCAGCAGTTCGCCTGCATGAGTGGTTGGGCAGCATGGAATTCGCATACAGTTTTGCAGGCTTGGTCGTCGGTTTTATCGTTGGGCTGACCGGTATCGGTGGTGGTGCCCTGATGACCCCGATTCTGATCGTTGTCTTTGGCATAGCACCGGTCGTGGCCGTGAGCACCGATCTGCTCTATGCCGCAGTCACCAAGTTCGGCGGCATGTGGTCCTATGCGCGGCGCAAGATGGTGCACTGGAAGGTGGTTGGGATGCTGCTGCTGGGCAGCGTGCCGGGCAGCCTGCTGACGCTGCATTACCTGAAAGGGCTCGAGGCGCTGGAAAGCATCGAGAGCCTGATGAACATGACGCTCGGTGTATCGCTTGTACTGACCTCGATCGCCGTGTTCCTGCGCAATCAGATTCGCGAGCGCGCCATGCGCCTTGACGGTCATCCGCTGGCCGTTCATGCGCGGCGCTGGCGCCCCCTGGTTACCACCCTGATGGGGCTGCTGCTGGGTGCGCTGGTCACCTTGTCGTCCGTGGGCGCCGGTGCACTGGGCACGGCCATGCTGATTGTGCTGTACCCGCGCCTGAGCATGCCGGCTATCGTGGGTACCGACCTGGTTCACGCCGTGGTGCTGACCAGCATCGCCGGTGCCGGGCACTATTCAATGGGTAATGTCGATTTGACATTGCTGGTATACTTGTTGATCGGTTCCCTGCCTGGTGTATTTCTGGGCAGTCATGTAGGCGTCCGGCTGTCGCCGCGAGTGATGCAGCCGATCATGGGTTCGATTCTATTCGCGATTGGTCTGCGCTTTGTTCTGGCAGGTTGATCGAATCTTTCCACGGGCTTTGAGATGAGTGGCGGGCCTCCCCGTCAGGCAAGGTGTAGTTAGCATGTATCAATATACTGAAGTAGACCAGAGTCTGGTGGATGCGCGTGTGGCGCAGTTCCGTGACCAGACCCGACGTTTCCTGGCAGGTGAGCTGCCGGATGAAGAATTTTTGCCGCTGCGACTGATGAATGGCTTGTACATTCAGCGTCAGGCGCCAATGCTGCGTGTGGCGATTCCCTACGGGTTGCTGTCGTCCGTACAGATGCGCAAGCTTGGGCATATCGCCCGTACGTACGACAAGAACTATGCCCATTTCACCACCCGCACCAACGTGCAGTTCAACTGGCCCAAGCTGGAAGAAGTGCCCGATATTCTGGCGGAACTGGCGCAGGTGCAGATGCACGCCATCCAGACCTCCGGCAACTGTATCCGCAACACCACCACGGACCATTTCGCCGGTGTGAACGCCAACGAAATCGAAGACCCGCGGCCGTTCTGCGAGCTGATTCGCCAGTGGTCCACGCTGCACCCTGAGTTTGCCTACCTGCCGCGCAAGTTCAAGATCGCCGTCACCGGTGGTCCGGAAGACCGCGCCGCATCCCAGGTACATGATATCGGTCTGCACCTGGTGCAGAATGCCGCCGGTGACGTTGGCTTTGAAGTGCTGGTCGGTGGCGGTCTCGGCCGTACACCCATGATCGGCAAGTCGATCCGCAGCTTCCTGCCCAAGGCTGATCTGCTGTCCTACCTTGAAGCTATCCTGCGCGTGTACAACCTTAATGGTCGTCGCGACAACAAGTACAAGGCCCGTATCAAGATTCTGGTGCACGCACTGGGTGCCGAAGAGTTTGCCCGTCTGGTTGAAGCCGAATGGGAACTGATCAAGGCCGAGCAGCCTGAGCTTGAAATCACCGCTGAAGAATTCGCCCGCGTGGAAAACTTCTTCAACACCTTCGAATACGACGCGGAGGCGGCTGAAGATGTCAGCCTGAACGCACAGCTCGAAGCCGATACGGATTTCCGTGTCTGGTACGAGAAAAACACCGTAGTGCACAAGGTGAACGGCTATCGTGCCGTGGTCGTTTCGCTCAAGCCCATGCTGGCACCGGCAGGCGATGCCACCGATCTGCAGATGGATATAGTGGCCGATCTGGCTGATCAGTACTGCGGCGGCGAAATCCGCGTGACGCACACCCAGAACCTGGTGCTGGCCGATGTGAAGAACGCTGATCTGTATGCACTCTGGAAGGTGCTGGCCGAGCACAACATGGCGCGTCCGAACATCAACATGCTCAGCGACATGATCGTGTGCCCGGGGGGCGATTTCTGCGCTCTGGCCAACGCCAAGACCCTGGGGATTGCTGATCAGATCAATCAGAAGTTCGAAGATCTGGATTACCAGTACGAACTGGGTGAAATTCGCCTCAATATGTCTGGCTGCATCAACGCCTGTGGCCACCACCACGTCGGCCATATCGGTATTCTGGGTGTCGACAAGGGCGGTGAGGACTGGTATCAGATCACCATCGGCGGCTCCGACAAGGAAGATGCGTCTTTGGGCAAGGTGCTGGGTCGCTCGGTACAGGCTGATGAAGTCGCAGACACGCTTGAAAAGCTGCTGCTGACCTACGTTGAGTCCCGCGAAGAAGGTGAATTGTTCATTGAGACGGTGCGTCGCATCGGTGTTGCCCCGTTCAAGGAGAAAGTCTATGCCGCTGCTCATTAATCGCGAAGTTGTAGCCCAGGATAGCTGGCAGTTTCTGGATGCGGAAGCGACCCTGGAACAGGTGCCGCAGGACGGTGATATCGTTGTGCCGCTGGCGCTTTACCTGGAAAACCGCGACAGCCTGAATGGCCGCGCCGGTCGTCTGGGTGTGCAGTTCAACGGTGATGATAATATAGAGCCGCTGCTGACAGACCTGTCCGGCCTGGCGCTGGTGGCTATCGAGTTCCCGGTATTCCGCGACGGCCGTGGTTTCAGCCAGGCGCGTCTCGTGCGTCGCGCCGGTTTTGCCGGTCAGCTGCGCGCCGTGGGCGATGTCACCCGTGATCGTCTGGACCATATGCAGCGCTGCGGTTTTGATGCCCTGGCTGTGCCGGAAGACCGCTTCAAGCCAGAAGTGCTGAATGCCTTCGGTGAAGTGAGCGTGCATTACCAGGCCGGCGCTGACGATCCGCGCCCGATCTACCGTCAGGGTTAAGTGGGGCAGCTAGACATCTTGTCGCCAGAACGGCTGTTGCCATGCTCGTCGGACTTTCCGCGGCATGGCCGACAGCCGTTTTTTATAGAGGATACTTTGCATGAGTGAGCAGTTGAGCGCCGAGCTGAACGCCCGGGTTGAGCATGTAGCCGGCCTGCTGAAGCAGGCGGCTGACGACTATAGCGCCGGCATTGTGTTTGCCAACAGTCTTGGCGCTGAAGACATGGTGCTGACCGATCTGATCAGCAAGCACGCCCCCGGCATCGGCATTTTCGTGCTCGATACCGGGCGTCTGCCGGAGGAAACCCTGAAACTGCTGGCCGACGCCAAGGCTCGTTATCCACAGGTGAGCTTCAAGGTGTATTACCCGGAGGCTGCCGATGTGGAAGCTTTTGTGGCGGACCATGGCATCAATGCATTCTATGAGTCGCAGGATCTGCGCAAAGGGTGCTGCTTCGTGCGCAAGATCAAGCCGCTAAAGCGTGCCCTGGCCGGCCAGAAAGCCTGGATTACCGGTTTGCGTCGCGAACAATCGGTTACCCGCGATGAAATCGCCTTCAGCGAATGGGACAAGGGCAACGGTCTGCAGAAACTGAACCCGCTGGCGGACTGGAGCGAGAAGGATGTCTGGGCCTATATCCGCGCGCTGGACGTACCCTACAACGCGCTGCACGACCAGCACTATCCGAGCATCGGCTGTGCGCCCTGTACCCGTGCCATCTCCATGGGTGAAGATGTACGTTCCGGCCGCTGGTGGTGGGAAAATCCGGACAACCGCGAGTGCGGTCTGCACCCGGCGACACCGCTGAAGTTCAAGTAAGGTCGGACGTTGTGCCCAGGCGCCGCTGCGGGTTACCGCCGCGGCGTTTTTGTTGTGCGGGATAGGGTCTAGTGTACTGCTTCGCCCTAATGGGTGCTTATAGAGCCCGCCAACTCGTGTCCGGCAAGGCGCCGTTCGCCGGTAATAGTGGGGCTCTTGCCAAGAGCGGTAACGCAGCAGGGCGCGAATTGGCGCGCTCCCTGCGGGCGAGCCGCCAGAAGGCCGTTCGCGGTGTTGCATTTCCTCGACATAGGCCCACTATGCCTTCGAAAATGCGCCGTGCGGCCAACCTCCTGGCGACTCGCTAAAAGCGCCTCTAAGAGCGAAGCAGTACACTAACGCTCGATTTTGGTGCGTTCTGCTGCTCTTTTATGGGGCGTTCTAGCTGCTGCGGTACGCGGCTTGGCCGTCAATCGGCTGGAATCCCAGGGTGTTTGTCCGATAGGCCTTAAAATGGTGCCAAAAGACCGCTGTGATGAGGTTTCACGCCTTGGCAGCGATCTTGCTACAGGCTTATGCGTGCGTGCGCTGAGAGCGCGGCGAATTGAGATACACTACAGATTGTCATCAGGCAGCAGGAGTTCGGATCGTGGAGTACCTTCCTCTTTTTTTCCGTCTAAAGGACCAGCCGGTGTTGCTGGTGGGCGGTGGGCAGATTGCCATGCGCAAGGCCAAGCTGCTGTTGCGTGCCGGTGCCCGCTTGACGGTGGTGGCGCGGGATATCTGTACGCAGCTGGCTGAAATGGTCGAGGTGCAGGGCGGTCAGCAGGTGATTGGCGAATATCATCCCGCCCTGCTTGACGGTTGCGTGCTGGTGGTCGCGGCGACCGACGATGAAGTCCTGCATGAGCGTATCCATTATGATGCCGTGCAGCGCCGCTTGCCGATTAACGTGGTGGATTGCCCGGCGCTCTGTACCTTCGTCTTTCCGGCCATTGTTGATCGTTCCCCCATCGTTATTGGCATTTCATCGGGTGGGGCTTCACCGGTGCTGGCGCGCATGTTGCGGGCCCGGCTCGAGACCCTGATTCCCAATGGCTATAGCCAGCTCGGAGCCCTGGCCGGGCGTTTTCGCGATCAGGTCAAGGCGCGCTTTGGCGGCGTCAATCAGCGCCGCAAGTTCTGGGAGTCGGTGTTGCAGGGGCAGGTGGCGGAGCAGGCTTTTGCCGGGCGTATGCAGGCGGCGGAAAAGTTGCTGCAATCCAAGCTCGATGAAGGTGATCCCGAACACCAGGTGGGCGAGGTCTATCTGGTGGGAGCAGGTCCGGGCGACCCGGAGCTGCTGACATTCAAGGCGCTGCGCCTGATGCAGCAGGCCGATGTGGTGCTCTACGATGCTCTGGTATCAGAGGCGGTGCTGGATCTGTGCCGGCGTGATGCAGACATGGTGTATGTCGGCAAGCAGCGGGACAATCACGCCGTGCCTCAGGAGGGCATCAACGAGCTGCTGCTGAAATATGCCCTGCAGGGTAAGCGCGTATGCCGTCTTAAGGGCGGTGATCCGTTTATCTTCGGCCGTGGTGCCGAGGAGCTGCAGTCGCTCAAGCCCCACGGTATCCCGTTCCAGGTGGTACCGGGGATCACCGCCGCCAGCGCCTGTGCCACCTACGCCGGCATACCGCTCACGCACAGGGAGCATGCGCAGTCGGTGAAATTTGTCACCGGACAGCTGAAAAATCGCACCACGGACCTCAACTTCGCAGAGCTTGTGCACCCCAATCAGACCATAGTGTTCTACATGGGGCTGCATACGTTGCCGGAACTGGCTACCAAACTGGTGGCCCACGGCAAGCCGGGCACTACACCCGCTGCCATCATCTCAAAAGGCACGTCTGCTGATCAGAAGGTACTGACCGGCACCCTGGATACGATCGCCGAACTGCAGCGCAAGGCGCAGCTTGAGGCGCCTGCGCTGGTGATTGTGGGTGAAGTGGTGAAAATGCATGACAGCCTGTCCTGGTTCGGCGATGAGCTGGTGGAGGGGCGCAACCACACCCTGATGAAGGTACACCACGGCCCCGACGATAGCCCCCAGGGCTAAAGCCCTGCCCGGGTAGCGCGGTCAGTCGCTGCTGGTCGACTGGGCCTCGGCTGCGCGCAGGCTGGTGGCGTAATACAGCAGCAGGCGCCCTGAGACATAGAGCACCATCAGGCTGGCGAGGCCGAGTTGCGCTGTTGCCAGCGTATCTATCTGGCCTACTACATCCGCAGGAGCCCCCAGCGTCTGCAGGACATCGGTGAGCTCCAGCATCGCCAGTGCGCTGACCACCACCGGAAACGCAAAGGCGGCGTGGGAGGCGCTGAACGGCAGTCGCATCAGCTGAAAAAATGCCATGTATATGATCAGTGTCATCAGTTGGGCCACCGTGCCCAGCACGGCAATCAGCAGAATGGACGGTTCATCGATAATGCTGATATAGCCTGCCAGGCAGAGATTGGCAGGCGCCGCCAGTATGGCCAGGATGGGGCGGGCCGCCCGCGGCAGGCGCTTGGCGAAAATAAGCCGGTACAGCATGAGCGGCAGCAGCAGACTGTAACTGATCAGCCCAAACCACATCAGATTGCGGGCCAGTTCGACGGCTTCAGGCGGGCAGGTCAGGGCCGCGCTGACGATGCCCACGGGCGGCACAAACCAGCTCGGCGCCATATGGTGCAGTTCGAACTTTCGAATGCGGTGCAGCGCGAACAGCAGCAGAAATGTCAGGTGCAATGCCACGGCCAGCAGCCAGATGCCACCGGCAAAGGTCGGCACAAGTGGGTGCAGTGCATCGCTGATGACCATGGTGGCCATGCTGAAGGTGGGTACTACGCCACCCACAACCGGGTGGGCCAGGTCGCGCCACAGCAGCAGTGGGTTGAGCACAAACTTGCACAGAACCGCCAGCAACAGGACGCTCGCAAGCAGGGCGCCGGTCAATTGAGCCTGCCCCTGGTGCGGGCTGTACAGTTCCCAGCAGGCGCCGAGTGCGGCAATACCCAGGGCAAGCCCGGCCAGGGGAGTCGGTACCTGGCGAGTGGCGAGTTTGAAGGCGTGAAACATGGATCGGATCTCAAGAACGCGGGCAAAAAGAGCAATACATGCTAATGATTTGCTGCTTTAAATAACATCTAGACGTATTGTACGGGTTGTTAAGCAGAATTGAATGCTTGGGCGGTAACCATTAGGCAATAGTGGGTGTCTCCCTGGCGTTTTGTGATGCCAGGCCAGAGGCGCGTGCGGGGAAGGGAAGCCTTGTCGGGGGACGAGCTGTAGCGCAATTGTACCCGCAGGCTGTTAAGCTGAAACTAGGGGTTTCCCGTGCATAAACGCAGGGTACCAAAAAGGTGTAAAATGCCGCTGTCAAGGATCACATAGCAAAGAATGCCCATGAAATTCAAACCGGATGATATTTGTACCAGTCGCAAGGCGGCTGAAATGCTGGGCGTGTCTGCGCGCACGGTGCAGTTGTGGGCGGATGCCGAAGTTATCGAGAGCTGGAAAACACCGGGCGGGCATCGTCGCTTCAGTCTGCTGCAGGTGGAAAAGCTGGTGCGCGAGCTGCAGGACGGCAAGGGACCGGTGTTGTCTGATGCGCAGAATGAGGCGGATGCCTCTCGCAATGCGCCGGTGCGGGTGCTGGTCATCGATGATGAAAAGGTGCTGTTGCGACTCTATGAGCTGACGCTGAAAAGCTGGCAGCTACCGCTGGAGCTGCATCTGTCGGACAATGGCTACAGTGGATTGCTGAGTGTGGGTCAGGTGGAACCGCAACTGCTGGTGCTCGATTTGAACCTGCCAAATATTGATGGCTTCAGCATTATTGCGGCGCTCAAGCACAGTGGGTTGCTGGAGCGCATGGAACTGATGGTGATTTCAGCACTGGAAGCCGATGAGGTGCTGACGCGTATGCCGGTCGGAGTCGAGTGCCAGGTGCTGCCAAAGCCGATTCCGTTTAATGAAATAAAGCTGCGTGTTGAGCAGATTCTCGAGCGCCAGCGCAACCGTTAATCGCCGGCTCAATCGTCTGATTGAGCCACTTGTTTTCTTACTGCCTGATTGCGCTGCGTTCTAACACAGCTGCGTTGGATCCTGTGATGCTTGTTCTTTCTGTTCTGGTCCCGTGTGCCCCGTTTTTTGTGTAAGTGTAAAACCGGCCTACAGCTATGCCCTGCTTTTGTGAGGGGCTTTGTGTATGCGGCCAGGTTATTGAACGATAAATTCGGAAAATGTAGTAATATACACGCATTCTGATTTTTCCGGATTTGTGTGTCATGCGATTGACGTTCTTCCAGCGCCTGCTCGATCAGCTCCACGGCAGAGTCGCCCTTATTAATCACACCGGCAGCCTGTTGCTGGTGAGCACACTGGCCGAGCGTCAGTTTGCTCTGGTGCCTGGCATGCAGGTCGAGGTACTGCACCGCGAGGGTGATCATGTCCTGATACGCCAGCCGGTAACCCAGCAACTCCATTCTGCTCTGGCCATTCGCTGGCTCAAGTTTGAGTTCCTGCTGTTTCAGCACCAGCCCGATGCGGTCGTGGACATGCAGGCGACACGGGTGCCCGAACCCCAGCGCGGGTTGGTCGAGTTCTGTTCCAGTCCGGCTGTGCAGGCTTCTCTTGAGCCACAGCAGCTAAAACAGTTACAGCAGTTGCTGCAACTGGAGGCCCAGCCTGACGCGCCTAAGGTGCTGTTGGCGGCGGATCTCAGGGGCGGGGCGGTGGATCCGCTGATGCTTATTGAGCGGGCGTTCGGCCCGGCACTGGAAGGCGTTGACGAGTTTTTCCTGCAGGCACCCAGCGCACTTGGAACCCTCTACGGCGAGACTGAACTGTTGGCGTCGGCCTTGCGTTCACTGGTGGTGGAGCTGGTCAGTCAGCATCGCAGCAGTCGCTTGCTGGTGCGTTTGCATCAGAGCGAAAGCGAGCTGCTGATTACCGTGCAGGATATTGGCGATCTGCAGTTGCCACGCATGACCAGGCTAAGCACCGATGATGTCTGGAGTGAGCCTGTTATGCGCAGTCCCGATGCCTGTGCCGTGATTGAGCGTCATGGTGGTCACCTGCGCATGCGCGGGGATATGGCCCAGGGACGTGTCACCTTCAGTTTGCCCATAGCGGTGAAAAACGTCTTTAACTGATTCTTTTGGGTGGACTCTATCCGGCAATGCGGCCTCTGGGCGCTGGGCTGGATATGTGCAGCCTTATGTCAGGCCTCTGCGGTCAGGCGGGCATCAGCCAGCTGGGAGAAGCATACGGCGCAGTTGCGCCCCTGGCGTTTGGCTTGATAGAGCGCAAGGTCGGCATGCAGAATCCAGTCGGAGTAGCTCTCGGCAGAGGCTTTCGTATCGAGTTCGGCAATGCCTAAGCTAATGGTTGCGGGGCTTTGGGAATGAAGGTAGGTGAAAACATGCTGGCGTGCTTTCTCGGCCCGCGCCAGAGCCTCGGCGGCGCCGCAGTTCGGTAACAGTATGCCGAATTCATCACCGCCATAGCGGCCCAGGCAAGCGTCGTGCGCAAAGCACTCCTCCAGCAGACGGGCGACCTGACGAATCACATCATCCCCGGCACCGTGGCCAAAGTGGTCGTTTACCTGCTTGAAATAATCAATATCCAGCATAATCAGGCTGTATGCATGCTGCTCGCTATGAGCCTGGGCAAAGGCGTCGGCGACGCGCTGCTCCCAGTGCTGACGATTATTCAGTCCTGACAAGCCGTCAGTGCGGCTGACAATTTCCAGCTGCTTGCGCTGTTCATTGGCGGCAAGGGCGAAGCTGTAGGCGCTGTAGCCGATGAGCAGCGGATAGAACAGCAGTATCGGCACGCTGGCCAGCAGGGTGAACAGTGAAGGTTGCAGTTGCAGCGGTATGTCACTCAGTAACCAGGTGACAGCGGCGGTCAGGGTAAAAACCAGGATGCCTTTCAGGCAGCGTTTTTTGCCACCCAGGGACAGCAGCACCATGCCCAGCATGGCAAAGCCCATGGTGGCCGGCAGCAGATTGAAGCCCATCATGGCGGTCCAGAAGCCGCATTGGGCGGCATCAAAATGCTGGTTTTGCTTTTCAGCGGCGTAGGGATTGCTGCTGCGACAGGCTCGCCAGTACGCCAGCAGGGGCCAGAGAAGGCCGCTGAAGGCAATCATTAACCAGCTGCCGGGGCCGACATTCTGCTCATACAGCACCGAGGCGACGCTGATGGCGCCCAGCATAAATCCAGTGCTGCGCCCAGGGTAGATGCGTTTGACGAGTTGCAGGCCACGTGTGTGCTGGGTCGCGTCCATCATCCTTAATGCTGTCCTGTCGGCGCTATATTGAAAGTCCGCTCAGCAGTATAACCCTATTTATCGGCGTGCAGGTGCGCCGAGGTTCCGCATTGCGCTGTAATTCTATCCATTGCGGTAGGCGCTGTTTTTCTCCTGTCGGTACAGCAGAACTCCGGCGATGACCACGGCAATGCTGACGATGACCACAATCAGGGTTGCCAGTGCATTGATCTGCGGGCTGACGCCAAGGCGCACACTTGAATAGACCACCATGGGCAGGGTCGTGGCGCCAGGGCCGGATACGAAACTGGCAATCACCAGATCGTCCATCGACAGTGTAAAAGCCAGCAGCCAGCCGGCCACCAGGGCCGGTGCGATAATCGGCAGGGTGATGGCGAAAAACACCTTCAGCGGCCGGGCGCCGAGGTCCAGCGCCGCTTCCTCCAGCGACATGTCCATATGCGCCAGGCGGCTGCGTACTACCACGGTAACGTAGGCCATTGAAAAGGTAATGTGGGCCAGGGTGATGGTGGTCTGGCCGCGGCCGGCGGGCCAGCCGATCAGGGTTTGCATGGAGACAAACAGCAGTAGCAGCGAGAGCCCGATAATGACGTCCGGCAGTACCATGGGGGCCGTCACCATGATTTCCAGACTGGTACGGCCGCGAAAGCGCCGGTAGCGCACCAGTGCCATTGCCGCCAGGGTACCCAGTACCACGGCGGCGCTGGCGTTGATGGCGGCGATCTTGATGCTGAGCCAGGCGGCGCCGAGTATCTGCTCGTTATGCAGCAGTTCGCCGTACCATTTTGTGCTGAAGCCGCCCCACACAGTTACCAGCCGGCTTTCATTAAACGAATACACCATCAGGCTGAGAATAGGCCCGTAGAGGAAGGCGTAGCCAAACAGCAGTACCGTCATTAGCAGCGGTGCACGGCGAAACATTACTGAGCCCCCAGATCACGCTGCTCATAATGGCGCAGCAGCATAAATGGAATTATGAGTACTACCAGCAGTACCGCGGCCAGTGCCGAGGCCAGTGGCCAGTCCTTGTTGCTGAAAAACTCGGTCCACATCAGCTTGCCGAGCATCAGGGTGTCGGGGCCGCCGAGCAGGTCCGGAATAACGAATTCACCCATCACGGGGATAAACACCAGCATGGCGCCGGCCAGCACACCGGGCATGGACAGCGGCAGGGTGATGCGCAGGAACTGTTTCCAGGGCCGGCAACCCAGGTCCGCCGCCGCTTCGAGCAGGGTCAGATCCAGCCGAACCAGGGTGGCGTAGAGCGGTAGCACCATGAAGGGCAGGTAGCTGTAAACGATGCCGATATAGACAGCGAACGGCGTGTGCAGCATTTCCAGCGGAGTGTCTATGATGCCCAGCCCCATCAGCAGTTGATTGATCAGGCCGTTGTTTTTCAGAATGCCGATCCAGGCGTAGACCCGGATCAGGAAAGACGTCCAGAACGGCAGTATGATCAGCATCATCAGTGGCAGGCGCCAGTGGCGTGGCGCCCGGGCGATGGCATAGGCCATGGGGTAGCCCAGCAGCAGCGTCAGCAGGGTCGAGAGGCCGGCGATCTGCAGCGAGCTGAGCAGGGCCTTGAAATACAGGCTGTCTTCCAGCAGCAGCTGATAGTTGCCCAGGTTAATGGCGAGCACCAGTACGCCGTCCCTGAACTCGCGTAGCAGGTCGAGATAGGGCGGCTGCGCCAGCACGGACTCGGACAGGCTGAGCTTGAGTACGAACAGGAAGGGCAGCGCAAAGAACAGAGCGAGCCAGAGCGAGGGCAGGCCGATGATCAGGCGCCGGCCTGTGAGCGCACGCGCTGCACCGGTACTCATTCGGTCAGTACCGAGCAGCTGTCGGGCTGCCAGCCGAGCACGACGTCCTGCTCCCAGCTCAGGGGCTGCTCGGCCAGTGCCTGCACATTGGACTGGGTAAACTGCACCCGTTTGCCACTGGAAAGCTCTGCGTGGTAGATCGACACGCCCCCCAGGTAAGCGATTTCCTTGATGCGTCCTCGTATCTGGTTGGGGCTCTGTTCGCCGGGGGCCAGCAAGCGCACCTTTTCCGGCCGTACGGCCAGTGTCAGCGCCATGCCGGGCAGCATTTTTTCGCTGCTGCGCACCTGTAGTTCGGCGCCGGCCTGGTCGCAGGCCAGGCGGACTTCATCGCCGCTTTGCTGCAGTACGCGGGCCTGGAACAGGTTAATAGAGCCGATAAAGGAGGCGGCATAACGGGTGGCGGGGAACTCGTACAGACGCCTGGGCGCGTCCAACTGCTCGATCTGGCCGTCACGCATCAGGGCGATGCGGGATGACATGGTCATGGCCTCTTCCTGATCATGGGTGACGACGATAAAGGTGGTGCCCAGGCGCTCCTGAATGTTGACCAGCTCGAACTGGGTTTTCTCGCGCAGCTTTTTGTCCAGCGCGCCCAGGGGTTCGTCCAGCAACAGAATACGCGGGTGCCGTGCCAGGGCGCGGGCCAGGGCGACACGCTGGCGCTGCCCGCCAGAGAGCTGGTGCGGCTTGCGCTTTGCCAGCGGGCTGATCTGCACCAGCTCCATCATTTGCGTCACGCGCAGATTGCGTGCGCCGCGGGCCATGGGCGTCTGCTTCAGCCCAAAGGCAATGTTGTCCGCCACGCTCATGTGGGGGAACAGGGCATAGGACTGGAACATCATGTTGACCGGCCGCTCATAGGGCGGCACCCGGGTCATGTCCTGGCCATCGATCAGCACGCGGCCGCGATCCGGCGTTTCAAAGCCCGCGAGCATGCGCAGCAGGGTGGTTTTGCCGCAGCCGGAGGGACCCAGCAGCGAAAAGAACTCACCCTGCTGAATGTCCAGGCTGACATTGTTCACCGCGTAGCTGTTGCCGAAGGATTTGCTGATGCCCTCCAGCCGCACAGAGGCTGTCGTGGAGGCGGTATCTGCAGCGTCGGGTGCCGGTGAGATCGGGGTTTGTGTCATTGCTGCTACCGGGTTCCTGAATCAGAAATGCCCCCGAGGGGGCATTGTTGAGGCTGGGGACTGGCCTTACTGGCCGGTTTTTATCCGCGTCCAGAGGCGGTTGATCGCCTTGGTTTCGCGGTTGCTGGGTGTTTTCAGCGTGATAAAGCGCTCACGCGTGGCCTGGGGCGGGTAAATGCCGGGATCCTGGCGCACGGCCTCATCCACCAGGTCCGTGGCTGCTGCGTTGGCATTGGCGTAGGCGACATAGTTGCTGATCGGTGCAATCACATCCGGGCGCAGCACGAAGTCGATAAAGCGGTGTGCCGCATCACTGTTGGGGGCATCGGCCGGAATGGCCATAACATCGGTCCAGACCACGGCGCCTTCGCGCGGCACCAGGTAAGCGATCTCGACGCCGTTGCCGGCTTCCTCGGCGCGGGCCTTGGCCTGCAGCACATCGCCGCTGTAGCCGTGGGCGACACAGATATCACCGTTGGCCAGGTCGTTGATGTACTGCGAGCTGTGGTAGTAGCGGATGTTCGGCCGTACCGCGTTCAGCACCACGGCGGCCTCATCCAGGGCCGCGTTGCTGTAGTCGTTCGGTGCCTGACCGATATAAGCCCTGGCGGCCACCAGCACTTCGGTGGGGTCATCCATCAGCGAGATGCCGCAGCTGGCGAGTTTGGCGGTGACGGCGGGGTCAAACACCAGGCTCCAGCTGTCCAGGGGCGTATCGGCACCCAGCAATTCACGTACTTTGGTCAGGTTGATGCCCAGGCCCGTGGTGCCCCACATGTAGGGCGCCAGGTACGCGCTATCGGTGTCGATATCGGCCAGGGAGTTCAGAATAACCGGATCGAGGTTGGCGTAATTGCTGAGCTTGGTCTTGTCCAGCGGCTGGAAGATGCCCGCCTTGATCTGGCGGTCGGCAAAGGGCCTGGCGGTGGGGAATACCAGATCGTAGCCGCTGTGGCCGGCCAGCAGTTTTGCCTCCAGCACCTCGTTGGAGTCATACACGTCGTAGAGCACCTTGATGCCGCTTTCCTGCTGGAAGCGCTCGAGGGTGTCTTCGGCGATATAGTCCGACCAGTTGTAAATGTGCAGTTCCTGCTGTGCAGAGGCCTGCAGCGAGGCTCCGAACACCAGGCCGGTGACAAGCGTTTTGAGTATGGAAGTCGTACTTTTCATCCACTCGGTTCTCCGGGTGTCAATTGAAAATGGTTGGCGCAACGGCTGTGGCCAACAATAGACGCGGGTGTTGATGAGCGCCTGATTTGAATGCCGAATATGAACAATCCACAGCAAAAAAACCAATGTTTTTTGAAACCAATTGGGACAGTTTTGAGCTGGACGGGCCTTGCTGTGCCTGCAGGCTATGCTTGAGTTTGAGTTATATATGCAGAGGTGGCAAAGATGCCCCATAAAGATGCACTTAAACTGGCACGGGCGGTACAGACTGCCGCCATCCTGGCGGCCCTGCAGGGGTATGAAAACGCGGCCATCAGCGGGCTCTGTCGCGAAGGTGCCTGGGAGGCGGCGATCAGCGCGATCCGGATGATGGATCTGGACGCTCTGGTTGCAGATGGGTCGGCGAAAAACGGGCCGCAGCCTTGATTTGCAGGCCGGCAATGCCCGTGAACGATGTCTGAGAATCAGTCCGACAGGTAGTACTCGACGGTGGAGACCACCCGCAGCTTTTTGATGTGGGGGTTGTTGCGGTCCCGGTCCGAGATCGAGAACTGGCCCTGCTGCGCCGAGCGAATCTTGCCGAGCCGGCTGTCGGAATCGGCAGCGAATTTTTCTGCCACCGCGCGCGCCTCGCGGGTTGCTTCCTCGACCATGTCGGGCTTGACGTCGTTCAGGCGATTGAACAGGTACTCGGTACTGTTGCCGTACTGATCTCCCGTCAGGGCAATGCCACTTTGCCCCAGCTCCGCCAGATCCTGCATCACAAGGCGTACCTGATCGATACGGGTGGAGTACAGGGTAACAGTTTGAGTGGCGCTGTAGCGCTGGCTGTAATTGCCATCGCCGTATTGCTGTACCTGCTTGTCGATGACCGCCGGGGGGGACAGGCTTATTTCAGAGGGCTCAATGCCGCGCAGCAGCAGGAAGGCGCGAATCTGTTCGCCATGGCGCTGCTGGCGCGTATAGAGTGCGGTCAGGTCGTTATCCACGACGCTGAACTGAATCGGCCAGAGTACGATATCGGCCGGATACTCCCGTTCCGACAGGCCCTTTACGGTGACCGAGCGTTCATGTTCCTTCACCCGCAGCGCGCCTTCGCCCAGCAGATATCCCAGGGCTGAGAGCCCCAGCAGAATACAGAGTCCCAGCAGCAGTGCGCTGCTACGCTGTGTCGTGCTCATCCATCTCTCCCTGATCAGTTAACAAGCGGTATAGAGTTCATCTTGCCACTTTCATCTGAACAGGTCGTGAACCGGGCTTAATCGACCCTGCCGGGGTTTGATCAGCATCAGCTGATGCTGACCCTGGTATCCCCGATCCCAGGGAAACGGGCGATGATTTCACAACCGGGTTCAACGAAACAGGTACCGGTCCAACTGCCGGCACTGAAAAGATCCCCGGCCCTGAGCCCGCCAAAACGCTGTACCGTGGCGTTGACGGCGGCTGTCATGATGTTGAACGGATCTCCCACTGTATTGCTGGCGGTGGCACTGACGTGCTCAGAGCCGTCGACCAGTAACAGAGCCTGCTGCTGGCTGTGGTCAATGTTCTGCCAGTCGGCATACAGATCTCCCACAATCAGGGCACCGTTCATCTGGCTGTCGGCCAGCTGCCAGAACGCCGTCTGTTCCCGCCAGTGTCGCATGCGACTGTCGATAATCTCGATGGTGACCTGTATGCCGTCGATGGCACTGCGGACCTCGGCTTCGCTGTAGGGCGCATCTCGTGCGGGCAGGTCCCGCCCCAGTCGATAGGCCAGCTCTGCCTCGGCGCCGATTTCATGGAAATCCGCAGCCGCCAGGGTACTGTGGTTGTCGAATACTCGATCGGGGGGGATGGGCGCCACAAAGGGCGTGACGCTGGCATTGGCAGCCCCGGCTTTCCAAGCATTTATTCGCAGGCCGCGGTTTAGCCAGAGTGCGTGACAGACCGCATCCTGTATCGCATAGGCGTCCTGGTAGGAGTCGGGCGTGCAGCCAGAGGGCAGCTCGCTCAGCTGGGTATGCTCCAGCCTCGCACGAATCAGTGGTGCGGCGGCCTGTTCAATTTGTTGTGCAGTCAGAGACATGTTGTGTCCTTGTATCGACGGGGTGAGAAGTTGGCCTCACCCTGTTGGGTTTTACGGGCGGAATCAGTGTTGCAGTTGTGGAACTATGGCACCGCGATAGCCAATAACATGACTCGCCATGCGATGCCCGTCTGCGGCAGCCTGTTCCGCGCTCTTGCCGTTCAAGCGCGCAGCTATATAAGCTCCATTGAAGGAGTCGCCCGCCGCCGTGGTATCCACCGGCTGTGATACTTGCATGGGTGCAACCTCGAAGTCGGATTCTGCACAGCGGCCCAGGCATGGCTCGGCACCCTGTTTGACGACGATTTCCCCAACGCCACTGCGCTGAATGCGGACAATGGTGTCGCTGGCGCAGGCATCGCCGAACAAGGCCTGTTCATCCTCGAATGTTGGCAGTGCTAGAGTGCATACCTGCAGGGCATCGGTCACAGCCTGCTGTGCCTCCGCTTGGCTCTGCCACAGTCGCGGGCGGTAGTTGGTATCAAAAATGATGGTTTTGCCCGCGTGGCGCATGCGTCCCAAAAAGGTCAGCAAGCGGGTACGGCTGTCCGGATCCAGGATGCCCAGGGTAATGCCTGAGAAGTAGAGCGCATCGTAGTCCTCCAGCCGCGCACAGAGCTCGGTGAAAGCCGGTGCCTGCACCAGCTGCCTTGCGGCGGCTTGTGAGCGCCAGAACCAGGGTTTGCGCTCGCCGTTCTCCAGCGTAATGGCATAGAGCCCTGGCAGTTGCCCGGGCAGGCTGAGCACGGTGGAGGTATCGATGGCTTCAGTGGCGATAAAGTCGCGCATTTCGAGGCTGAAGGGGTCATCGCCCAGGGCGGAGACATAACTGACACAGGCGGCCTGATCACCCAGTGCACGTTTGGCATAGACGGCGACGTTAAGAGTGTCGCCACCAAAGGTGCGGCGGGTAGTGCCATCGGCCATGTCCTGAATTTCGATCATGCATTCGCCGATTGAAGCTATACGTAACATGCTCAGACTCCTGGAACCGGGGTAGGGAGGGGGTGATTCGCCACGTGGGCCGCGATGTTGTCCAGTACCAGACGCCCCATGGCCATGCGGGCCTGGTCGGTGGCACTGGCGATGTGGGGCGTTAATACCAACTGTGGATGCTCCAGCAGCGCACGTGGCACGCGGGGCTCATCGGCGAACACATCCAGGGCGGCGGCGCCCAGCTCTTGGGCCTGCAGCGCCTGCAGCAGGGCACTTTCATCCACCACAGTGCCGCGGGCAACATTGACCAGAAGGCCGTTGGGCCCCAGTGCCCGCATGACATCCCGACTCACCAGGCCGGCGGTGGACGGGCCGCCGGCACAGGCGACCACCAGCGCATCCACGGTCTGCGCCAGTTCGACCGGATCGGCAATGAAGGTACCCGGCAGATCCGGCCTGGGAACGCGGTCGCTGTAGTAAATATCCATGGCAAACGCCCGGGCTAGGCGGGCGATCTCCTGGCCAATCTGACCGTAGCCCAGAATACCCAGCTTGCGGTGGCGCAGGCTCCAGCCGAGTCCAAGCTTGCCGTCTGACCAGCAGCCTGCGCGCACAAAGCGGTCGCCTTCGGCGATGCGACGGCTGGCACTGAGCAGCAGCCCCAGTGCCAGGTCCGCCACGCTTTCGGTCAGCACACCCGGTGTCGAGGTGACGGCGATGCCCCGTGAGCGGCAGTACTCCAGATCAATCGCGTCCAGACCAACGCCATAGACAGTGATCAGCTTCAACGCCGGCATGGCCGCCATGAGCGCGGTGCTGGCACCGATGGCGCCATTAGTGACCAGTATTCCGCAGTCGCCGGCAAGCGCGCTGAGGTCGGCCGGGTCGCCGCCGGGCCCAAAGTGCCGCACTTCGTAGCGGGCCTGCAGTTCTTCCATGATGGCGGCGGGCGCCAGCTGTGCGAGTGTTACGATGCTAGGTTTCACAGTCTGTTTCTCCTGTCAGGAACGAATGCCAATGAGTTCGGGTGCCATCAGTTCTGGCAGTCCCAGGGTCAGCTCCGGGAAAACAATGATCAGCAGCAGGACGGCGGTCATGGCGCCGAGATAAATCAGGGTCGGTACCAGGCATTTGAGCAGGTTAATGCCGCCAATCTTGGAGGCGATCATCAGGCACAGGCCGTAGGGCGGAGTGATCAGGCCAAAGCCCAGCGCCATGACGCCGACAATGCCGAATTGCACCGGGTGTATGCCGGCCTGCAGCGCCAATGGCAGGAACAGCGGCGCGATGATGGCCATGGCCGGCAGTGAGTCCATAAAGGTGCCAATCAGCAGCATCACCAGGGTCATGACCAGCATCAGGGTGACCGGATCGGTCAGGGTGATACCGCCCATCAGGGTGTTGGGCACTTCATAGAACGAGATCAGATAGCCGAAGATGGACGCCGCTACCAGGCTGAACAGTGAAAGCGCAGACAGGCGAATGGTTGAGGTGCTGGCCTGCATGACCTTGCTCAGGTTCAGGGTGCGGTAGATAACAAAGCCCAGAAAAAGGGCATAGATCACGGCAATGACGGCAGCTTCAGTGGGCGTAAACCAGCCAAAGCGGATGCCACCGATAATCAGTACCGGAATAGCGGCTGCCAGGAGCCCATCCTTGGAGGAGATCAACAGTGCCCGGCGACTGGCCGGCGCCTGTACCGGGATCTTCAGTTTGCGCACGAACCAGGTGTTGGTGAGCAGCTGTGACAGACCGATCATGATGCCAGGTACAATCCCGGCCAGAAACATGCCGCCGATGGACGTATTGGTGAGCGCGCCCCAGACGATCATGTTGATGCTGGGCGGAATGATGATGCCGATTACCGACGAGGCTGCAGTGACGGCTACGGCGAACTCCGTGGGATAGCCCTCGCGTTTCATTGAGGGTATCAGGATGGACCCCACCCCGGCGCTGTCGGCGGTGGATGAGCCCGACACACCGGCGAACATCATGCTGACCGCCACATTGACATGGGCCAGGGCGCCCTTGAAGCGACCCAGCAGGTTCATGGCGAAACGGATCAGCTTGTCGGTGACCTCCGCCTGGTTGATCAGGTTGCCGGCCAGCAGAAAGATGGGGACTGCCAGCAGCACGAAAGAATCCATGCCGTTGTACATGCGCTGGAAGACGATCCAGTTTGTCAGGCGCGGGTCCAGCAGGGTGATGGCAACGGCGCTGGCGATCAGCGCAAAGGCGATGGGGATGCCGATGGTGATGAAGAGTCCCAGCAGCAGGAACAGGGCCCAGGGCAAGAGCCAGAAGAAGTCGGCTTCGATCATGATTTTGGCTCCTGTAAGCTGTCTCTGCGGGCGTCGTTATGGTTTTTGTTGTCGAAGTCGCTGGCGCCGTCCGGATTCAGTGCGCTGGTGTCGCCAAGGCGTTCCAGGTAGGCAAAGCCGTACAGCCAGAGTCCCAGCAGGCGTTGCAGCGAGAACAGCAGCATGATGCTGCCGCAGGTGGTGAAGGTGATGTACATCCAGAACATGGGCAGGCGCGCTGCGGTGGATTTGCGATGCCAGCCGGAGTCCGCAAACTCGTAGCCGTAGATCATCAGGTAGAGCGCCAGTGCCAGCATGGCCAGTTCGGCGATCAGGCGGCAGGCCCGGTCGGCGCGCCGGCCGGGCTTGAAAGCGTGCAGCACAAAATGATCCGCGTGCAGTACACCCAGCGCCGTGCCAAAGGCGATGGACCATTGAAAGCTGAAGCGCGCCAGTTCTTCGCTCCAGTAAATCACCGGCAGGGCCGGCAGGTTGCGGCTCAGAATCTGGTAGGCGATCAGGCCGACAAAGGCGAACAGCAGCACCTGCAGCAGCCGCTCCAGTCCGTGTTCGAGGTGCCGGTTGACGCCTTCCAGTGTGATCAGCGCAGGGCGTAACGAACCTGCGCGTCTGACGTTCAGGTTATCGGTAAAAATCATGCCAGTTACCTTGTGAGTCTGTGAGACTGGAAACGGGGCCACAACGCAAGCTGCCGCCCCGGCAGCGGCTTACTCGGCCTGCTGAATACGCAGATACAGATCGTCCAGTTCCATTTTCTTCGCCACGGCCAGCAGCGGCGCCTGTACCCGGCGTTTCATCTCGACCCGATCCAGTGGATACAGAATGGCGCCTTCGGCAACCAGGTCCGCCTCGGATTTGGCATCCAGTTTCAGCTGTATCTGGCGGGCATAGGCCGAAGCCTCGGCGGCGGCCCGGTTGACAGCCGTTTGCTGCGTTGCTGACAGCTTGTCCAGGGCCTTGCCGGACAGCGTCATCAGACGCACGGTGATGTCGTGCTCCGACAGGCCGATATGGGGAGCGACCTCATGAAAACGCATGCGGTAAATCCATTCGGGCTCGTTGAGCAGGCCGTCGATGGCCCCCAGTTGCAGACCGGTATAGATTTCCTTCCAGGCAAAGGTGGTCGGTTGTGCGCCCAGTGCGCTCCAAGCTTCGATCAGCGGGTCTGTCGGGTTCACTCGAACCTTCATGCCCTGCAGGTCATCCAGGCTGTTCAGCGGCTTGTTACTGACGATCTGCCGCTTGCCGCCGCCGAAGTAACCGATCACCGTCACGCCGGACTCCGCATGGATGCGATGACTGATTTCCTTGCCGAGGTCGCCGCTCAGTACGCTGTTCCAGTGAGCGGCATCGCGGTACAGAAACGGAAAGCTGAAGATGTTGGCGGTTTCGGAAAAATCGGTGATTTTTCCGGGGTTGATAATGGATGCATCCAGTACACCGGCTATTTGCTGCTCGAACAGCTCTCCCTCGTCACCAAGCACGCCGTTGGGAAATATCTGCACGTCTATGTCGTTATCAGAATACTGTCTTACCAGTTGCTGGAATTTGACCGCGCCCTCCTGATAGGCCGTATCTTCGGCTCCAAGGTGACCAAAGCGCAGCGTTACGGAGGCTGCAGAGACGGCGGTTGTCAGTGTAAGGGCGGTCGCACCGACGACCAGGCTGGCCGAGAGTGACTTAATGAAGGCTTTCATAATTTTTATCTTCTCCATTGGTTCAAGAGTGCTTCAGGCACAGGGGTATTGCCCCGATAACGGCTGGCGCCGGCTTATCGGGTGTGGCAATTCAGGTTATTGAGTGAAGCGCTGTGGGTTAGAGCCTATCGCCAGGAAGCTCGGGGATGGGGAGGGCGCCGCTATTGCCGCAGGAGCCGCGTATGATCAGTTCCGCCGGCAGAATATACTGCTGCCTGGGTTGATCTGGAGATTCCATACGGGCCAGCAACATGTGCGCCGCCCGGCGACCCATTTCAAACGCATGGGAATCGATGGTGGTCAGGGCCGGTATGCGATCTTCGGCTTCTTCCACATTGTCGAATCCGGTGACCGCGAAATCCTTGCCGGGCACCAGTCCAAGGCGCCGCAGGCCGGCCATCATGCCAAAGGCGGTAACGTCGTTGAAACAGACCGCCGCGCTGACCTCGGGATGTTCGCGGCGCAAGGTTTCGACGAAATTCCTGCCACTGCGGCGACTGGGCTCGATGTGAAAAATCAGGCTGGCGTCCTGCTCGTGCCGTTGCAGGGCATCAATAAAGCCCTGGTGTCGTTCCAGGGTTGCCGAGTGCAGCCGGTCACCGCCGACAAAGGCAATATGACGGTGGCCTAGGGCCATAAGGTGCTCGCAGATCTGGTCTATCCCGCTGCGGTAATCGGTGCTGACATAGTCAAATGGCGAATCCGGCAGGGTGCGCAGCAGCTGAACACAGGGAATCTGCCACTGCTGCAGGGTGTTGACCATGGCAGGGTCAGTACCGAAGGCCGGGCACAGCAGAATTCCATCGACACTCTGTTCGCTCAGGCGTGAAAGTAACGATGCCTGGCGTTCCGGGTCCTCGTTATAACTGGCCAGGAACAGCATCTTGCCGGCTTCGGTCAACACTTCGTTGACCCCGGCGGACAACTGGGCAAAGAACGGGTTGGCGATATCGCCGATCACCAGGCCGATGATGTCTGAAGATTGATTACGCAGGTTGGCGGCACTGCGGTTATAGACATATCCGACTTCAACTGCGGCTGTCTCGACGCGGCTGCGTGTTTCTTCGCTGATACGGGGATCTTTGCGCAGCGCCATCGAGACGGTTGCCGAAGAGGTACCAGAGACACGGGCAACATCTTTGATGGTCGCACGTTTTTTTGGATCGGTTATTGTCGTCATTATAATCGCCGTTTAATCGTTTAAATTGGAGTTTAATCGATTAAATTCCGAAGTCAAGCCCTCCTGTGACGGGCTCTTCAAGGTGCGGCTCAGTGGTGTCGCCGCCAGTTGGGGTGATGTCGTGCTTCATGGCGGCCGTCGACGGATGGCTGCGGTATACTGATGGCCGGTTCAACAACGGGGGCTGACAGGGATGCAATACTGGTTGTTCAAGACCGAACCGGATGTGTTCGGCATTGATGATCTGGCCCGGGCGCCTGATCAGACGGCGCGCTGGGATGAAATACGCAACTATCAGGCGCGCAATTTTCTGCGTGATGAGGTGCGTGTCGGTGATCAGGTGTTTATTTACCACAGCAGCTGCAAGCAGGTTGGGATTGCCGGTGTTGCCGAGGTGGTTCGAGGGGCCTATCCGGACCCGAGCCAGTTTGAACCCTCCCATGCGCTCTTTGATGTAAAAGCGGCTCCGGGGTCACCGCGCTGGTTCTGTGTGGATATCCGCCTGCGTGAGTGCTTCAGCCAGGTCATACCGCTGCGCCAGATCAAGGCGACTGCGGCGCTGGCCGATATGACGCTTGTTCGCCAGGGGCGACTTTCGGTACAGCCGGTCAGCGCCGCGCAGTGGCAGCTTGTACTAAAATTGCGATGATTTCTGATTTTTCTGAATACTATTCCGATTTTTGCTGGGTATACTGAAATAAGAAAGTGCTTTGGCTGAGTTGCTGCTGGTTGCTGTGGGGCCTTTGTAATTCATCTTGGGTAAAAGCCAGGCAACATCTTTGAGGTAGGGAGCACCCGTACGCATGATAATTCGCAGGGCCAGGGAGGCGTTCGGTGGGCTGTTGCTGCCCTATATAGGGGTGCTGGTGGTGGTACTCAGCGGCATTCTGGGAACCGAATACGTAGCGCGCCTGGCCGCCGAGCGTGACCGTGAATCTGTGCAGCTGGAAACCCAGATACAGCTGTCGGAGCTGCGTGCCTGGCTCGAAAGCGAAATTAACTCGGTACTCTATCTGACCCGCGGCCTGACGGCCTATATAGTGGCGCGCCCGGATGCGACGCCGGCGGAACTGGCCGTGGTCGCGCCATACATAGTGCGCGGCAGTGATCATATCCGCAATATTGGGTTGGCACCGGACAATGTGGTTCGCTTTGTCTATCCGCTCACCGGCAATGAAGCCGCGCTGGGGCTTGATTACACCCAGGATCCGAAACAGTGGCCGACCATTCAGCGCGCCATCGAGCATGGCGACATGCTGGTGAGCGGGCCTCTGCCACTTGTCCAGGGCGGTAGTGGCCTGATTGCGCGCAGCCCGATATTTATTGATGAAGGCAAGGACAGCCGTTATTGGGGCATGGTGTCGATTGTCATCGACATGAATTCCCTGCTGGGCGCTGCGGGGCTGAATGACAATCCCAGAGGTATAGCATTGCGCGGAACCGACGGTCAGGGGGCCCGGGGTGAGCAGTTTTTTGGGCCTTCAGCGGTGTTTGAAAACCGCGCTGTGCTGACGCAGCCCGTCAACTTTCGCCACAGTCAGTGGGAAATTGCGGTCGTGCCAGACTACCGCCTGCAGGGGCATTCCGGCATGCGGGTCAGGGGGCTTTTGTATGGCTTGCTGCTGGCCATAGTGGCGTTATTAGTGCAACTTATTCGGGTATTTTGCCGTGCCCGCCATCAGGCCTCGGTCGATTCCCTCACCGGCCTCCCCAACCGGCGCATCTTGCTTGAGCGCGCTAATCAGCTGATCGCCCAGACTCGGCGTAATGACAGTGGTTTTGCCCTTTGCTATGTCGATCTTAATGGCTTCAAGCCGGTGAATGATCGCTATGGCCATCATGCCGGCGATCAGGTACTGCAGGAGACCGCTTTGCGCTTGCGCCATGCGCTGCGTGCGGTGGATACGGTGGCTCGCACCGGTGGCGACGAGTTTGTGTTGCTGCTGCCGGGCATCGAGTCGGCAGCGAATGTGGATGCGGTACTGCAAAAGCTCTCGGTCGCCCTGCGAGTGCCGGTACGCTATAAAGGCCAGAGTATCGTCGTGGGCGCCAGCATGGGCTGGGCGCTCTATGCGCGCGAGGCTGACAGTCTGGATGCGCTGATGGCGCTGGCGGATAGCCGCATGTACGAAATGAAGGAAAACCTCAGGGCTGTCGCCCGCAGTGCTCAGGTGGGTACTGCGGTGCCCTAGGCTTTTTTGTCCGGGATTGGAGTCAGTGTCAGGTGCGGGTGTCAGTCATCGGTAAATCGTCCCAGGCGTTGCCGGAGCATGCGGTTTTCGTCTCTGAGCTGCTCCAGTTCGTTCAGAAGATCAAGCGCCAGTGCAATCCCGGACCAGTCAATCTCAAGCTCTCGATGCAGACGCAATGCCCGCCGGGCAGTAAAGACCATCTGAAATTCGAAACGCCATTCACCGGCTGCATCTGCGTGCGGGTCCAGAATGCCGGCCTCAATCATTCGCTGCAGGATGTCGCTTGGCAGGTGAGAGGCGTGAATGAACTCGTCCAGGGTCATTTCAATGATGTGAGAGCTCGGGGTCATCGCTTGCTCCATTCGGCTCTGGGGTCAAAAGATGCCGATTCGGCCAGTTGCTGCCACTGTTGGCGAATCTTGTCATTGCTGGCGGGCGGCATCACGACTTTCAGCACTGCGAAGAGATCGCCTTTGTGGCTTCTGCCAACAAGGCCTTTTCCCTTGGCGCGCAAACGCTGACCGGTCTGGCTGTTGGCGGGAATGCTCAGGTGAATTCTGCCGGTCAGGGTAGGGACCTCAATTTTGGCGCCCAGCGCGGCTTCCCAGGGGGCAAGCGGTACTGTGATAACCAGGTTGTGCCCCTCGACATCGAACAGCGGGTGAGGCACAAGACGGATCCGCAGATACAGGTCACCGGCGGGCCCTCCGCCCGTCCCCGGAGCTCCCTGACCCTTGAGGCGAATGCGCTCACCCTCGCCGACACCGGCCGGAATTTTTACGTTCAGGTGCTTTTTGCGCCGGGTCTGCTGACCATTGGCGCCGGGCCCGGTCACCTCGAAGGCGACAGGCATGGATTCTTCCGAGAGGGTGTCTTCCAGAAAGACGGGCAGGTCGAGCTCGATATCACGACCTCGGCGTTCAAAATCGCGTTCTGTTCCTCGATGTGGCTGCTGCCGTTGCTGTGCGCCACCAAATATGGATTCAAAAAAATCCGAGAAATCGCCAGAAAAGGTGGCGTGACTGCTATCGCCGAATCCGCTTGATGGTTGCCAGTCCGGCGGAGGCTCGAATGTCTTGCCATGGCGGCCATAGCGTCTCAGTTCGTCATATTCTGCCCGTTTCTGGGCATCCTTCAGGACCTCGTAGGCTTCTGCGACGTCCTTGAACTGGGCTTCGGCGTTGGACTCGCTGCTGACATCGGGGTGATATTTGCGCGCCAGCTTTCGATAGGCGTTCTTGATGGTGGGCTTGTCGGCGTCGGCAGCGACACCGAGAACCTTGTAATAGTCTTTAAACTCCATCGCAGTACTTGCCTCGGCGGGTCATTGGTGATCCCTATTGAGACACTGTAGTCGAGTTCGTTGGATGCGGCGGGCGGGCCGGCTTAATACCCCAGTGTACTATCGACACGGGGCACGAAGAGGCCCTGCTGCAGCGATTGTATATCAGCGGCGATCTGCCCCAGCGCCTCATCGATCAGGGTCGGTGCGGCTATATGGGGCGTGATGATGACATCGGATCTTGCCCAGAGTGGGTGATCGCCTGGCAGAGGCTCGGTGTGAAACACGTCCAGCAGGGCGCCGCGCAGGTGCCCGCTCTCCAGCGCACTGTTCAGCGCGTCTGGGTCTAGCGTGGTGCCACGTCCTGCGTTAATGAGTACGGCTCCCTGGCGTAACTGCGCCAGGCGGCTGGCATCAAGCAGATTGTACGTTTGCTCTGTGCCTGGCAGCAGGTTGACCAGCACATCACAGCGCCCGAGAAAGTCACCCAGGTGCTCCAGCCCGGAGTAGCTATCGACGCCCTCGATGCTCTTGGGACCGCGGCTCCAGCCCTGCACCCGATAGCCCAGCTGCTCAAAGCGTTGTGCCACTGTCTGGCCCAGGGCGCCCAGTCCCAGTACGCCTATGCAGCAGGCGTTGGGGGCCAGGCTGGCGTGGGGTTGCCACTTCCTTTGCTGCTGTTGGCGCCGGTAGTGGTCGAAGTTGCGCCCAAAATGTAGCACGCCGTAGTGGATATAGTCGAACATCCAGGGATCCATGCCGGCATTGCGCAGCTTGATTATGGGTACTTCGACGGGGCGGCCCGGCAGGCGTAGCAGGGCATCGACGCCGGCGCCCAGGTTGAAAATGGTTTTCAGATTGTGCTGGCTGGCGAAGAGCTCGCGCGGCGGGTGCCACAGCAGGGCGTAGTCAGCCTGCCAGTTAGCGTCCAGCTGCGCTGACCAGAGTTGAATGTCGCTGTCGGGCCAGGTGGTGCGCATCGCGTCTAGCCAGTCATCATTCGCAAGCCCCTGGCCGTAAAACAGAATATTCATGATCTGATTCCCTGTTGTTATATGCCGACGGGCGCAAAGGGGTTAGGCACGCCGGGCTTTGTCAGTAGTTATAGGACGCTGACAAGGATCCGTAACTGTGGCCGCTGGATTGGCCCTCGAATTCGCGACTGCGGTGTACCCGCGCAAAGGACAGTTTCCAGCGCTCGAAAAGGGCGGAGACGCCGATGGCGGCTTCGCCCACCAGTGGCTCCTTGCTGACCGAGTGGCTGTTGCGCCAGCTGTTTCCATCCAGAAAAATATCCTGCAGTACCCAGCGGCCATCGACGGAAATAAAGCCGTGCAGGCCCCAGCTACCGTAGTAGCGAGGGTCGCGGCGCCCCGGTGCACTGTTGTCGCCACCAGGGCGCAGGGCCGAGGTGCCAAAGTCATCGGGCAGGTGCCAGCCTGCGCGCAATTCTGCGCCCGCGTTGGCATAAGTGGTGACGTTGCCAAGGCTGGCGCCGCCGTGCCAGATGAAATCGATGCCCAGGCCCGAGGGGCGACTTTCGGTCTGGCTGCGTTCCTTGTGTTCATAGACCAGCTGCAGGCCGGGCTCATTTTTGATCTGGTTGTCCCAGCCCTGGAATTTGTCGAAGCCGCGCAGGTCGTGGATAAAGTCCTGCGCTTGCTGGCCCAGCGCCACGGGACCGACGAAGCCCAGGTTGAGCTCCACCGAGTTCAGCTTGTTGCGAGTTTTGGCGTGATAGCCCACGCCGCCGTACAGCCAGGCCGCATAGGGGCGATCGTTGAGGTCGAGGGTGGTACGAACACTATCCTCTGGGGTGAAAATCTGCTGCCCCAGCGTCAGTACTATGTTGCGTCTGACGGCGTCGATGCGCGATTCGGGCACCGGGTAGAAGGGCTCGAACCAGTCGTTTACCGTGAGCACCCAGTCGGGCAGGCGTGGATCGTAGAGAAAGTTGTCTATATCCGGGGACACGGCGGAAAAGCGGATACCGTTGGTGTAGTTCTGATCGGTTTGAGCGAACAGATCGTTTTCCAGATAGAAGTTGTAGGTCCAGGGCTCATCTTCTGTGGCCAGTGCTGGCCATGGCAGCAGTAATGGCAACAGGCCTGCGAGTAAGGCTTTCATTCGCATGGGGTCGACTCAGTTAAAATAGCTGCGGCGGCTTTTCTTGCGCAGTTGCTGCCACACCAGTACCAGCAGAACGACGAAGAGCAGGAGTGACAGGTGCGGTACCTGCAGGCCGAGCAGGCTCCAGTCCGTGCCGCTGGCGCAGTTATCAGCCAGGGCCTGGCTAATGGATTGCAGTGCAGAAAGGGCATCAGGCGGCGTGTCTGCTGTGCAGTCCGGCGTGGCGGTGGCGTTGATCCAGGCATGTTTCAGGCTGGTGGCCAGGCCTGCGATGAGCAGCAGCAGATTCAGTCCCGACAGCAGGCGCTGCAGCCAGGGCCTGGGGTTCAGTATCCAGCCAATGCCAAACAGCAGCGTCAGACAGAGGAAAATGAATCTTGTCAGGGTGCACAGCGGGCAGGACTCCAGCCCCTGTTCCTGCTGCAGGTAGAGCAGGGCGAACCCCAGTGCACCGGCGCAGATGCTTAAACCGATAAAATTGCTCAGACGATATGACATGCCGGAGGTGGCAGACTTGGGAATCACGCGCAGTCCTTTCGTTGCAGTTCAACTGTGGTTTGGCTCACTTGCGCTGCCAGGCGCCACCCTCGGTCTGGATATACTGACCGCCGCCGGTTTTTTGCTGCAGACGCTGGCCGATGCGCAGTTCGATGATCTGCAGTTCAACCCCCGCGCTGCTGGCGCTTTCCTGGTAGGCCTGCTTGCGTTTGCTGTTGATGTCCGCCACCAGCGTCTTGACGTCTGCGGACGGATTGTTCACGACTATGCCCAGGTAGCCGTTGCTGCGCTCGCCGACCAGCCCCTGACTTTTGGCATCATCCAGTGACAGGGCCCAGGCGGACGTCGCCAGCAGACTGGCGGTGAGAGCAATCAGTGACAGTAGTGATTTAAGCGTGTTGTTCATGGCAACGTCCTTAGAAGAGATTGCTGTTTTCTTTGAGCAGGGAATCGATTTCCCTATCAACCTTGACCAGGATTTCATGTTCAATCTTGACGTTCAGGTTGATGGTGATCGGCTCATTGGGCATGGCGACCTGCACGGTTGGCGTGCATGCGCCAAGCAGAACGCCGGCCGTGAGCAGCGAGGCCCTGGGCATTAATCGGTGTAGGTACATATGCGTGTCTCCTCCAGGGCTCGGCAGTGCTGTGACTGCGAGTCAGCTCTCAACGGTAACGCTTCTCGATCGATTCCGTCAATTTGTCCGTAAATTGCAGCGTCTGCATCAGTTTAAGCAGGTTCTGCTCGATATTGATGCTGAAATCGACCGGTCTGCCATTATTCCAGTCCGGGTTTCTGCCCTGCAGCCGTGTATTCATCAGGGCAGCGCCGCTGGCGTCGTATTGCAGCTTGACCGACAACGCCTCGTACTGAAAGTTTTTCAGCGCCTTTAGCGCCATGGCCATGCCCTGGTGAGCCTGGCCCAAGGCGGCCACCTTGGCATCGGGTGCAAAGCGAATCTCGCCCGGGCCTTCGCTGGCAATCAGGCCATCCCGTACCTGAAACCCGCTGGCATCAAAGGTCAGCGGCAGTCGACCGGACAACAGGCCTTCGCCACTGAGGCCTTCCTGCTGCTGCAGCTCGAGCACCTTGGCCAGTTGCAGCTGTTGCAGTCTCAGTTCTGTGCTCAGTGTGGGGGACAGGGGATTTATCGCAACTGAATCAAGCGCCAGGGCGCCGCCGAGCAGTTGTGCGGTGAGGCTATTCAGTTGCAGGACGGGTGTCTGTGCCGGTGTTTGCCGATAGCCATAGTCCAGCGCAATGGCCTGTAGCGGGAAGCCGGTATCCAGGCGCTCGACCTGTACCTGTCCTTGGTGGAGCAGCTGGCCGCTGTGGCGCAGCTCGGTACTGGACTGCCAGTTGAGGCCCTGCAGTTCAAGGGCGCCCCAGCGTGCGGCGAGTTGATCGGTGTGCTGTTCCAGGCGCAGTGCGAGGCCGCGGCTGCTGATATTGGCGCTGCCATTATGGTGCAGCACGCCTGCGCTGACACTGAGTTCAGGTGGTGCCGGGGGATAATAGCGGTTCCACAGACGCTCGGCCTGTTGCAGTGACAGCGGGCTGGCCTGCCAGTGGATATCGCTGACAAAGGGTGACAGGCGGGTGCTGGCGCGGCCCTGCAGCTTGAGTGCAGGATCCGCCAGGTCCAGTGTAAAACGGTTGCTGAGCACCGAGTCTTTGAGTTCAAAGCGGCTGTCCAGTGCGGCCAAGGGGAAGGGCTGCCCCGGCATCTGCCAGTTGATCTCGGCGATGCGCAGCCGACCGGCGGCGCTGTACTGCTGCAGATCCAGCTGGCTGATATCGAGCCTGGCCGGGCTGAGCTTGAGGGTGCCGCGGGCATGCTGCAGCGCGGGGCTTTGCAGCAGCAGCTCAAAGGCGGGTAATTGCAGCGGCGCAGTATCCGCATCGTCCAGGCGTCGGGACCATTGCAGCGGGGTCTGTAGCTGCGCGCTGGCCTGCACGGGCGCGAATCCGGGAAGGGCCAGGCCGCTGAGGTCGACCCGGCTGCCAGCGGCCAGGCTGAAACTCAGGGTACCTGCCGCAAGGCTCAGGCTGGCATCCAGTGGCAGTTGCACACGCTGCAGCTCAGGCCGATTCAGATCAAGCTGCAACGCGCCGGCCAGGTTTTGTTCCAGGGTCATCTGCTGCAGCCAGTGGTCGCTTTCAAATGCGAGGGGCAGGCGCAGCAGGCCCTGGGCCTCAACTCGGCCCTGGATGGCGGGCATCTCGTCGGATAAGCGCTGGCCGGAGAGCTGATCGCCTAATAACAGGGGGCTGGGCAGCTGTTGCAGCCAGCGCAGGGCCTCGGCCAGCTCAAGTGATTGCCGCAGCTGAATCTCCAGTTGCCCAGCGTCCTGGCGCAGTTCGCCACGGGCCTGGTAAACGGGATTGTTATCCTGCAGCAGGCTCAGTTCAAAGCGGTTGTCCTCATCCAGCGCCAGATCGAGCCAGCCCAGGGCGCTGTCGTTTTCAAATAGCTGCATGCGACTGTGCAGTTGGCCCTGGTGCAGGTCGATGTTGCCGCGCAGGCCGCGACTGGGTTGGCCCTCGGTCAGCAGGCTGAGGTCGAGCTGGCCAACCTGGAGGCGGTCAGCCGGTGCCAGTGCGAGCCAGGCCGCGGGCAGTAACGGGCGCAGATCCAGCGCGGCCGGGTCAGACGCGGTGCCTGGCTGTGTTTGCAACTGCAGTTTGAGGCTGGAAATGCGCAGGCTGTTCAGATGCAGCTGGCCGATCAGATCCAGCGGATCGTACTCGATCAGAACGGGGCCCGAGTCGAGGGTGATACGCTGGCCATTCTGTTGCTGGCTGAGCCTGAAGCTGCGAATCTGCAGCCGGTTCCAGCCCGGGTAGTCCAGTTCGATACGGGGTTGCTCGATGCCACGGGCCTGCAGCCAGCGCTCGATGCTGTAGCTGGCGAGCCTGGGCAGCAGCGCGTACAGCAGTGCGAGCAGCAGCAGGGGTGTTAGAAGCCAGAGGGCCGGGCGCATTGAATCTCCGAAGTCGAGGCCCTTCAGGGCGTGGCGGGGCTGATAGCAGGGACTCTGTATTGCTGGATAAATTCACCCAGCAGGCGAAATTCATCGGCCCGGGCGGCCTGGCGGCGCCACATCAGGCCGATGGCGCGTTGAACGCCTGTCTCTGCAAATTCACGGGTCTGCACATCGGTGCCGGCGAGGATAGGTGTGTCCAGCGCCATGCGGGGCAGCAGGGTAATACCGATGCCGTTTGCCACCATCTGGACCAGGGTATTCAGGCTGGTGGCCTGATAGGGCATCGACAGGGTTGCACTGGTGAGATGGCAGGCGGCGAGGGCGTGTCCGCGCAGGCAGTGGCCTTCTTCCAGCAGCAGCAAATCCTGTCCGGCCAGATCCTGGGTGTACAGCTGCTCAACCCGGTTCAGCGGATGCTGTGATGGGCAGGCCAGTACAAAGCCATCGTAAAACAGGTGCATGCACTGGACCGCATCCGCCGGGAAGGGAATGGCCAGCAGCAACAGATCCAGGTCGCCCTGGTGCAGTGCATCCACCAGATGCTGGCTCAGGTCCTCACGGATATAGAGCTGAAACTGTGGATGCTGGGCGCGCAGGCGATTGAGCAGGCCGGGTAGCAGAAAGGGGGCGATGGTGGGAATAACCCCCAGGCGCATGCGGCCACTCAGGGGCGGCACCGCCTGTTCGCACAGGGCTGCCAGATCATCCACGGCGTTCAGTATCTGATGGCTGCGGGTCACCACCGCGGCGCCTACCTCGGTGAGCAGCACGCGCTTGTTGTTGCGCTCCAGCAGCACCACGCCCAGGTGCGCTTCCAGCTCGGCAATACCGGCACTCAGGCTGGACTGAGACACATGGCAGGCACGGGCGGCGCGACCAAAGTGCAACTGCTCGGCCACGGCGCAGAGGTATTTGAGCTGTTTGAAGGTCGGCGGGTGAGTCATCGGAAAATTCGATCATTGCATGAGAATTTATCTATTGTACAGATTCTAGTTGTCCGCCTACTTTTTAACCAGGGCGGCGCGGCCGTGAACGCCATTCGCCCCCTTGAAGCAGCGTTTTCCCCATAGTGTCAGGAGGTGCGTCATGTCGCTCAAAGGTTCCCAGACCGAACAAAACCTGAAGGACGCCTTTGCCGGCGAATCCCAGGCCAATCGCCGCTATCTGTATTTCGCCGCCAAGGCGGACGTTGAAGGCTACAACGATGTGTCCGCCGTGTTCCGTTCCACCGCAGAAGGTGAAACCGGTCACGCCCATGGTCACCTGGAATATCTGGAAGAAGTGGGGGACCCGGCCACCGGCTTGCCGATCGGTGCCACTGGGCTGAACCTCAAATCCGCCATTGCCGGTGAAACCCATGAATACACCGACATGTATCCGGGCATGGCTAAAACCGCCCGTGCGGAAGGCTTCGATGAGGTCGCCGACTGGTTCGAAACCCTGGCCAAGGCAGAACGCAGCCACGCCAATCGCTTCCAGAAAGCCCTCGACGGCCTGGATGGCTGAGCAGAAGCTTGTTTAGGGGGAGGGCCTGGGTGTTCTCCATCAGTGCTCTCCAGTATCTGCCTGCATGAGTACTTTGCGGCTAACTTTCAGGTAACCGAGCCATGAGCCAGAGCAAGATATCGCGCGAGGGCAGCCTTGAGGCGCCCACCCGCCATCCAATCGACTGGCAGTCGCCGGCTTTTTACGACAGCGCGGCGCTGAACCAGGAGCTGGAGCGGGTGTTCGATATCTGCCACGGATGCAGGCGTTGCGTCAGTCTCTGTGATGCCTTCCCGACCCTGTTCGATCTGGTGGACGAGTCCGACACCATGGAGGTGGATGGCGTCGACAAGGCGGATTACATGAAGGTGGCGGATCAGTGTTACCTCTGTGATCTGTGCTACATGACCAAGTGCCCCTATGTGCCGCCCCACGAATGGAATGTGGATTTCCCGCATTTGATGCTGCGTGCCAAGGCGGTGCATTTTCAGCAGACAGGGGCGTCCTGGCGGGATCTGACACTGACCAGTACCGACCGTGTCGGGGCGCTGGCGTCGATTCCGCTGATCGATGTGACCGTGAATGCCATGAACGCCAACGCGGGCTTTCGCAATGTGTTGGAAAAATCCCTCGGCGTACACCACGAAGCGCCCTTGCCCAAATATCACAGCAAGACCCTGCGCAAGCGTGTCGCGCCACTGCGGCAGTCGCTGAGTCCGCTGCAAATCAATGGGACAACCGGCAAGGTGGCGCTCTTTGCGACTTGCTATGGCAATTACAACAGCCCGGAGCTGGGGGAGGATCTGTTCCGGGTATATCAGCACAACGATATCCATATCGAGATGGTGCCGCGGGAGAAGTGCTGCGGCATGCCGAAGATGGAACTGGGCGATCTTGAGTCGGTTGCCCGGGCGCGGGACTTTAATATTCCACTGCTGGCCCGGTTGGTGGATGAGGGCTTTGATCTGATCGCGCCCATTCCCTCCTGCGTACTGATGTTCAAGCAGGAGCTGCCGCTGCTGTTTCCCGATGATGCCGATGTCGCCAAGGTGCGGGCCGCTTTCTTTGATCCGTTTGAGTATCTGTGGCTACGACACCGGGAGGGCGGGCTTAAGCTGGACTTTACCCAGGGGCTGGGAGACATCAGCTATCAGGTGGCCTGTCATCTGCGGGTGCAGAATATCGGCCTTAAAACCCGTGATGTGCTGAGTCTGGTGCCGGGCACCCAGGTGCATGCGATTGAGCGCTGCTCCGGCCATGACGGCACCTATGCGGTGCGCACCGAGACCCGCGACAAGTCGGTAAAAATTGCCCGCCCGGTGGTGCGCAAGGTGGAGCAGCAGCAGGCGGATCACTTTGCCAGCGACTGCCCCATGGCTGCGACCCATATTGCCCATCTGAGCGCCGGGGTCGATCATGCCGAGCACCCCATCAGCCTGTTGCGCAAGGCCTACGGCATTTGATGCGACTCTTTCATTCCCCTGTACAGACTGGAGCCCTACCATGGACAAACTGACCCCGCAGGATCTCTGGCCATTGGAAACCTATGCCCGCATGCGCGGTGATTTTCGCGCCCGGGTGATGGCCCACAAGCGTGATCGTCAGCTGCTGCTCGGTGAACATCTGCGCCTGCTGTTCGAGGATCGCACCACGGTGCAATACCAGGTTCAGGAAATGCTGCGCATCGAAAAACTGTTTGAGGAGGCCGAGATTCGGGATGAACTTGATGCCTACAATCCGCTGATTCCGGATGGCTCGAACTGGAAGGCGACGCTGATGATCGAAATTGCCGATGTACCGGAGCGGCGTCGGCGTCTACAGGCGATGGTCGGTGTCGAACACAGAGTCTGGATACAGGTGGGCACGCTGGAGCCGGTATTTGCCATTGCCGATGAGGATATGGAGCGCAGCAACGAAGAGAAGACCTCCAGCGTGCACTTTCTGCGTTTCGAACTTACGCCTGCCATGCTGAGCGCCGCCGCGCGGGGGCGGGCGCTGCATGCCGGTGTCGATCATCCGGCCTGCAGCATTGCCGGACAGTTGCTTGAGCACGGGCTGCAGGCTGCGCTGCAGGGGGACCTGGTCCCGCGGCATTAAGGGCGGGGCTTTACGCTATAGGGAGAGGGGCTGCGATTAGCGCAGCTTGCGCACCACGTTAATGCCGTCGCGCACCGTCAGGAAGATGTTTTCCACATCGGGGTCGGCGGCGATACGGCGGTTGAGCTCCACCAGGGTGTCGTCTATATCGGATTCGGGCTGAATGACCTTGCCGGACCAGAGCATATTGTCCAGCACTATGAGCCCGCCCGGGCGGGTCATGGTCTTGACCCGTTCGTAGTACTCAAGGTAGCTGCGCTTGTCGGCGTCGATAAAGCTGAAATCCAGCTCCAGATCCAGGGTTTCCAACGTATCCAGCGCCCGGCCGAAGATCACCTCGATCTTGTGGCCGTGCTCGCTGCGATCAAAAAATCCCTGGGCGAACTCAATGGCACGGGGGTTGGTTTCACAGCAGATCAGGCGGCCGTCGTCGGGCATGCCTTCTGCGATCGACAGCGCCGAATAGCCGGTGAACATGCCGATTTCCAGCGCGACTTTGGGTTGTGCCAGCGCCACCAGCATTTTCAGTGTGCGCCCCACCAGGCGGCCCGACAGTTTCTGCGGCCAGCCCATGTTTTCGTTGGTGGCATCGATCAGCTCCTGCAGTAATGCAGGCTCTGCGCCGGTGCTGATAAAGGCGTAGTCTTCAATGGCTTCGTGGACGAGAAAGTCGGTCATGGCAAGGCGCGCACTGTCATTTACAAGGGGGCGCCATTCTAGCAGCCTGTCGGACTTAACGTTAATCTACTGCGGAAAAGCCGATTTTGGTCATTTCCCGCGCTCTTTTTCGTTAAATAGAACCACTATTCGTCTCAAAAGAGCTCAAAAACTGCCTCAAAACGGACTTTCCCTCGCTACGATCGGTCAAGCCCGACAGGCTGCTAGCTTTTTTTGCCGTCCTGCAGGGCTCCCGGTATGCCGGCACAGCGATGCTGCACCCGGGGGGCGCAGGTAGTTGCGGCTCAGAGGTGCCCCCCGCTCAAGTTACTTTATACCGCTCAGGGCTGTGTCAGCGTCGCCCAGTCAAAGTCACGGATGCGCCTGGGCGCAATGTAGTAAATCAGCGCGCCGGGCTGCAGCTCCATATCCAGCGGCGGATTAATCTCGGGTTCGCCGTCCGCCTCCTGATCCACCGCGATCAGGGTGGCCTGGTAGTGTTCCTTCAGGGGCGCATAGAGGCGGCGAATGCTGATCGGTGGCAGCGGCTCGGGGTAGCATACCGAGTACTGGGTCATGCCGTCGCCTGCGCTCAGCAGCTGGCGGTGCAGGGCGCTGGAGCCTGGGTCCATGGCGGCCTTGACCATCAGCTCCACCGCGACCGAGGGCGTGCACTCGATATTGGGGCAGTGGTGGCGCAATAGCTGGCTCAGAGACTGGTCGCGAAAATAGGCGATGCTGTGGGCGTGGGGGTTGCGGCTGTGGCTGTAGAGCGCGGCGGCCAGGGTACTGTCGTCCCGGGCGCAGTCGATGATGATGCTGGAGGCCTGGTCAATGCAGCAGCGCTGCATGTCAGCGGGGTCGTTGTAGGCCGACACGCGCACGAATTCGATTTCCCCCGGCAGCGGATTCTCGATTTCGTCGCTGACACACAGGCACAGCGTGCGGCCCAGGTTCTGTTGCGCTTCAATCAGCAACAGGCGCAGCAGCTGAGGCGTGCGGTGCGGATCCCAGCCGATAACCAGGATGTGTTCGTTCAGGTTCAGTGCCTTCATGCCCATAATGCCCTTTCTCCATTGGTAGGCGCTGAAGGCGGCAACCTTGCCGACTGTCAGCGCGAACAGGCCCAGACCGATTGGAATAACGAAAAATGCGCTAAACAGCTTGCCCCCCATAGTGGCGGGCGACAGGTCACCGTAGCCGACCGTGGAGGCCGTGACGATGATCCAGTAGAGGTAGTCGGCGCCCGCCAGTGCGGTTTCCCCCAGCAGGCGCAGTACCAGCCAGCACAGCAGCATATAGGCCAGCAGTGACATTAGCAGGCCCTGCCACTTCATTTCCTTGAAGTTGTGGTAAATCAGCTTGCGCAGGCGTTTGAACAGCAGCATGGCGAGGGTACTTTGCAGATGTCTGTAAGGCGGTGATGCCGGGCCATGGATACTAACAACCCAGGCCCGCGAGGTCGATGGCGGGGAAAACAGGGGCGGGCGTGGAGGGGGGAGGGGCAAAGCAGGCTTGGTGTCATGCTGTTCAAGGGCTGGGGATAAGACGGTAAATCCCGTACAATGCGGCCGTCCATGACCTCACAGGAGCCTACCCCTTGGAACCCCTCGTATTATTCTTGCTCAGTGGTTTTGTGTCCATGTCCGCGGCCCTCAGTGCCGGGGCCATTAACAAGCTGCCCGATGAGCAAAAGCCGCCGTTTGCGCTGCAGCGCAGTGGCCAGTTGTGGGTAGTGATGATCGGCAACTTCGCCGCGCTGACGCTGCTGGGAGCCATGGCCTATGGTTTTCGTCTGCTGGATTGGTGGATCCCGTTGCTGTGCATTTTCCTGACCTTCCCGGTGGCGCACCTGGTGCTGCTGCAGCCGCTGCTCGGCCATGTACGCACACTCTTTGTGATGGCACCGCTGGTGCTGGCTTCAATCGCCGCGCTCTATACTTACTGGTAGTGACCCATGGGTATTGCGACAGGAAGCGAAGGCTTGATTACGGTACTGGGGTATGGCTCTTTGCTGTCGCAGCGCTCGGCGCTGGAAACGGTGCCGAGCCTCACCGGCTTCAGACGGGTGCGCCTTCCTGGCTACAGGCGCATTTTCAACAAGGTCGGGGTGGTGTTTTTCAGTCGCCACGGTGCTGATGCTGCAAGCCTTGAAATTGCCTCTTGCTCCACGCAGGCGATGGCGGGCTGCGAGATTATCTGCTCGGCCTTCGAAGTGCCCGAGGCGGATTTTTCCGCACTCTACGAACGTGAACACCGTTATCGCTGGGTCGAGGTTGTGGCACTGGATGAGGCTGGTATGCCGGTTCAGGGGCGTATCTGTACCAGCAGCACTGACATGGATTACCGTCTTAACAAGTGCGTGACCCACGCGGAGTATTATCGTCGCGTAGGGCAGTATTACAGCGGCCCGCTGTGGCGCGATGATATTCTGCCCTTTCCGCGCTACCTCGCCTTCTGTCTTGAGGCGGCGGCCTCCCAGGGGCAGGCGGTGCTGGACAATTTTATGGACAGCAGTTATCTGGCAGATGGGTGCACCAGTATCCGCCAATACCTGGGTAGCCTTGAGCCTCCGTTGCAATGGCAGGGGAGCAGGGGCGGTTACAGTTACCGGGCGCGCTGAACGCTGCCGTTCAATAAGTTTTTAGCCAAACCTGTGACTTTTATATTCAAGATCAGGTTTTGATATCTTGCTCGATAAATCAAAAACAATTTTTGATTTATTTTAGATTAATCAATATTAAATATTGATGTTTATTTTATTTATCAAAATCTATTCTTGATTTTTATTTTAATCATTCCTCAAAAGCGGGTGAGTTAATTAGCATCAGGGGCGGAAAAACTTTGCCGCCGAGAAAAAACTAGAAGACTGAAAAACAAAGAATTTTGCTAAACTTCGGTAAAACATTGCCGATATAAAGGTGGTAAGTGCTGTTGTTTTTTTGTACATTTTGTTTCAATCTCTTGCTATGACTGCAGTTAGCAAAAGGTCGATTGAAGTTGGCGTGGTTCTTGCGATATTTAACCAAAACGCCTTTCTATACGGACTTAATCCACAGCGGATGATGGCAAGATGGTAACCCCTAACAATATGATTGTCGGACTCGACATCGGCACCTCCAAGGTGGTCTGTATGGTGGGCGAGATGGATCCGAACGGGCGTATTGAACTGGTCGGAATAGGGGCCCAGCCTTCGCGTGGTTTGAAACGCGGTGTGGTCGTCAATATTGAGTCCACCGTGAGTTCCATCCAGCGGGCAGTGGAAGAGGCCGAGCTGATGGCCGGCTGCAAGATTCACTCCGTCACTGTGGGTATCGCCGGCAGCCATATCCGCAGTCTTAACTCCCACGGCATTGTTGCCGTGCGTGACCGGGAAGTGACCGAACAGGACCTGGAGCGGGTGATCGATGCCGCCCGGGCCGTGGCCATTCCCGCTGATCAGAAAATCATTCATATATTGCCGCAGGAATACCTGATCGATAACCAGGAGGGCATCAAGGAGCCGCTCGGGATGTCGGGTGTGCGTCTGGAAGCCAAGGTACATCTGGTGACCGGGTCCATCAATGCGGTACAGAACATCGAAAAATGCGTACGCCGCTGTGGGCTGGATGTCGACGGCATAGTGCTGCAGCCGCTGGCATCGAGCTATTCGGTCCTGACTGACGATGAAAAGGATCTGGGCGTCTGCCTGGTGGATATAGGTGGCGGCACGACCGATATAGCAGTCTTTACCGGCGGTGCCATTCGGCATACGGCGTCGATTCCGGTGGCGGGCGATCAGGTCACCAATGATATCGCCATGGCACTGCGCACCCCCACCCAGAATGCGGAAGAGCTGAAGGTCAAATATGCCTGTGCCCTGGCGCAACTGGCCGGTGCCGATGAGACCATCAAGGTTCCCAGTGTCGGCGAGCGGCCGCCGCGCAGCCTGTCGCGTCAGTCTCTGGCCGAGGTGGTGGAACCGCGCTACGAAGAGCTGTTTTCACTGATTCAGGCGGAGCTGCGTCGTTGTGGTTTCGAGGATCTGGTGGCCGCAGGCATAGTGCTGACCGGGGGTACCGCCAAGATGGAAGGGGCGGTTGAGCTGGCGGAGGAAATTTTCCATATTCCGGTGCGGCTCGCCAGCCCCACCGGCGTGCATGGCATGGAGGATATTCTGGGCAACCCGGTGTATGCCACAGCCCAGGGGCTGCTGCTTTATGCCAGGCAAAATTATAACGGCGCCTATTCCGGCCAGGGCGAAGCGTCAAGACGCGAGCCTCAGCCGATAGAAGTCACCGAGCAGCCGGGGCTGGTGGAACGCATGAAATCCTGGTTTCAGGGTAATTTTTAGTTTTTGTTCGTCGCAGGGCAGTTCATAACGTAAACAGGGCAGGTGTTCAGACGAAGAAGCTGGCACCTCGCAAGGAGGGGATCCAAATGTTCGAACTCGCTGATAGCATTGCGCAAAATGCCATCATCAAGGTGATAGGCGTGGGCGGCGGCGGCGGTAATGCCGTGCAGCACATGGTCAGCGCCGATGTTGAAGGTGTCGATTTTATCTGTGCCAATACCGATGCACAGGCGCTGTCGGGGCTTGCCGCCCGCAGTGTCATTCAGCTCGGTGGTGATTTGACCAAGGGGCTGGGTGCCGGGGCTAATCCGGAGATCGGTCGCCAGGCCGCGCTGGAAGACCGTGAACGTATCGCACAGATGCTCAGCGGTGCCGATATGGTATTCATTACCGCTGGCATGGGCGGTGGCACCGGTACCGGGGCTGCCCCCATAGTGGCCGAAGTGGCGCGTGAACTGGGTATTCTGACCGTGGCCGTCGTGACGCGGCCTTTCCCGTTTGAAGGCAAAAAGCGCCTCAAGATCGCGGAAGAGGGTATTCGCGAGCTGAAGGAGTGCGTCGATTCGCTGATTATAATCCCGAATGAAAAGCTGTTGCCGGTACTGGGCAGAAACTGCAGCCTGATCAATGCCTTCAATGCCGCCAATGATGTCCTCAGGGGCGCGGTGCAGGGTATTGCCGATCTGATTATCCGCCCCGGCATGATCAACGTCGATTTCGCCGACGTCCGCACCGTGATGTCCGAAATGGGCATGGCGATGATGGGTACCGGCAGTGCCCGCGGTGAAGGCCGCGCACGGGAAGCCACTGAAGCGGCCATCAATAGCCCGCTGCTGGAAGATGTCGACCTCAAGGGCGCGCGCGGCGTGCTGGTGAACATTACCGCAGGGCTTGACCTGAGCCTTGGCGAGTTCTCCGAAGTCGGCAGTATTGTCGAGCAGTACGCCTCTGACAACGCCACCATAGTGGTGGGTACTGTTATTGATCCGGAAATGAGTGACGAAATTCGCATTACAGTGGTTGCGACCGGTCTTGGACAGGTTCAGCAGCAGGAAGTGCGGGTCGCTAATGGTGGCTCCGCCAGCGTGACATCCCGCCCGGGCCCCGGCAAACCGACCACCGACTACAGCCAGCTGGAGCTGCCGACCGTGCTGCGCAATCGCGCAGATGAACGTGCAGCCCGTGCGGCGCCTGTGGCTGCGACCGAAGCGCCGGCCCAGGCGTTGCAGCGCACCGGTACCGACGATATGGATTTTCTGGATATACCGGCGTTTCTGCGCCGCCAGGCCGACTGATTCGACTGCTTGTTGCGGCCTTGCCTGTTCTATAGCGCCGCTACCCTTTTTGCATGATCTTTTGAGGCTGCCCCTTTGGGGTGGCCTTTTTTCTTGGTGCTTAACTGGGGTATCTAGGTAGTACTACTTAGGTTCGTCAGTAGAATCCGCGCCTGCGGTTGCGGGCCTGCTGCGCATTAGTGCGAATGGCGGTGCTGGCGGCGAATCGTCACCATAGCGCAACGGCTCCGACACGGGCCTGATGCGGGTGTGCAGGGCCAAACAGGCCATGCGCGCACTTGAAGCCCCTACTGGGGGCAGCCAGTCAAAAGGTGACAATAACAATGTTTAAACTCCCTGTTGCACGCACCCTGATTGCGGCGGCGGCTTGCGTAGCCTCGCTGTTCAATCCGGCCCAGGCCGAAGAAAAGGTTTACCGCCTGAAAATGGCCGAAACCTGGCAGACCAACTTCCCGATCTTCGGCGATGCGCCGCGCAACATGGCCGCCATGGCTGAGAAAATGTCCAATGGTCGCCTGAAGATCACCATCGACTCCGCCAACAAGCACAAGGCGCCGCTGGGTGTGTTTGACATGGTTCGCGCCGGCCAGTACGACATGGGCCACTCGGCGTCTTACTACTGGAAAGGCAAGGTCCCCAATACCCTGTACTTCACCACCATGCCCTTTGGCATGACCACCCCCGAGCAGTACGCCTGGTTCTACCAGGGCGAAGGCATGGACCTGATGCAGGAGGTGTACGAGCCCTTTAACCTGCTGTCCTTCCCCGGTGGCAATACCGGCAACCAGATGGGCGGCTGGTTCCAGAAAGAGATCAACTCGCTGGATGATATCCAGGGCCTGAAAATGCGCATTCCGGGCTTTGCCGGTGAAGTGCTGGCGAAACTGGGTGCCAACCCGACCAATATCCCGCCGGGCGAGCTTTACACCGCACTGGAACGTCGTACCATCGATGCGCTGGAGTGGGTAGGTCCCGGGCTTGACCTGCGTATGGGCTTTCACAAGATCGCGCCTTACTACTACACCGGCTGGCACGAGCCTGCCACCGAGCTGCAGTTCCTGATCAACAAGCGCAGCTGGGAAAAGCTGCCGGCGGATCTGCAGGAAATCCTGCGCGTCTCCATGCGTACAGCCTCCTATGACATGTATATCCAGAACTACGATGCCTCGGCCACCGCCTGGGCGGAAATGAAAACCGAGTTCCCGGAGATCCAGGTCAAGACGTTCCCGAACGATGTAATGGCCGCGCTCAAGGGTGCCAATGACGAACTGCTGCAGGAAGCTGCTGCCGCTGACCCGCTGGCCAAGAAAATCATCGAATCGCAGCAGAAGTACCAGGAACGGGTCCGGGTCTGGACCAATATTTCCGACCGCGCCTACCTGAACAGTCTGTCTGACTGATCCGTCCGACGGGAGCCTCTGGCAGCCTGTCGGACTTACCACTGATCTGCTGCGGAAAAGCCGAATTTGGCCATTTTTCGTCCTCTTTTTTGTTAAATAGAACCACTATTTGCCTCAAAAGAGCTCAAAAACTGCCTCAAATCGGGCTTTCCCTCGCTACGATCGGCCAAGTCCGACAGGCTGCTAGTGGCTCCCGTTCCTGTATCAGGGGCCTGGTTCCGCGCCGGGTGTGCGTTTCGAGAAAGATGCCGAGGTGTTTCCATGCTGATGTTGAAACTGGAGCGTGCGGTCAACCGGGTTTCGGACCTGTTTGGCAAGGCCGCTGCCGTGCTGTTTGTGCTGCTGCTGTTTAACGTGTTCTACGACGTTGTGAGCCGCTATGCGTTCAATGATGTCTCTATCGCCATGCAGGAAATGGAGTGGCACCTGTTTGCGCTGATGTTTCTGCTGGGGGTTCCCTTCACCCTGCGCGCCGATGCCCATGTACGCGTGGATATCATTTACGACCGCCTGAGTCTGCGCAAGCGCGCCTGGATCGATCTGACCGGCACCCTTTGTCTGCTGCTGCCGTTCTGTCTGCTGGTGGGCTGGTACGGTGTGGGGTTCGCCCATGAATCCTTCCTGCTGGGTGAGAGTTCCGGCGACCCGGGTGGCCTGGGGTATCGCTGGCTGATCAAGGCCGCCATTCCGTTCGCATTTTTTGCCACTGCCCTGAGTGGTTTCGGGCTGGCGCTGAAATCCGTTAATACCCTGCGGGGGCAGTCTGTGACCGACCTTCAAGGTGATCGCGCATGATCGGTATCGTAATGTTTTTCGCCGCCCTGGCGCTGCTGCTCAGCGGATTCCCGGTGGCTTTTATCTTTGGTGGCGTCGCGCTGCTGTTTGGTGTTTTTGCGCAAGGCGCGGATATTTTCGCCTTCATGCCGTTTCGTATTCAAAGCATCATGGAAAGTACCACTATGATGGCGGTGCCGCTGTTTATCTTTATGGGCCTGGTGCTGCAGAAAACTCGCCTGGCCGAGCAACTGCTCGAAGCCATGGCAAAACTCTTTGGCGGCGTGCGTGGCGGGCTGGCGATTTCCACCGTGCTGGTGGGCGCGCTGCTGGCGGCATCCACCGGTGTTGTGGGCGCTTCCGTCGTTGCCATGGGCCTGATTTCGCTGCCCGTGATGCTGAAATACAACTACGATAAATCCCTGGCCTGCGGCACTATCTGCGCATCCGGCACCCTGGGGCAGATCATTCCGCCTTCCATTATCCTGATCATTCTGGGGGATGTGCTGGGTATCCCGGTGGGGGATCTGTTCAAGGCCGCGCTCTGGCCTGGTTTGATTCTGATCGGCGCCTATATCGTTTATATCCTTATCTATGCCTTTATGAATCCTGCCTCAGCACCGGCTCTGCCGGTGGATCCGAGCATCAGCCGCCGCAGCTACTACGGTCAGGCGCTTAAGGCGATACTGCCGCCGCTGGCACTGATTCTGGTGGTGCTGGGCTCTATCTTTGCCGGCATTGCTACGCCCACCGAGTCTTCAGCCCTGGGCGGGGTTGGTGCCCTGGTGCTGGCGCTGATCTATCGCCAGTTCAGTTTCAAGATGCTCTATGACGCTTCGCTGGAGACGGTGAAAGTCACCGCCATGGTATTTGCCATTCTGCTGGGCGCCACGGCGTTTTCGATGGCCTTCAGTTATACCGGTGGTGATTACATCGTCGAAGAAGTATTGACACAGCTGCCCGGCGGCCAGATGGGTTTCCTGCTGCTGTCGATGCTGGCCATTCTGGTGCTGGGCTTTTTTATCGACTTCGTTGAAATCAGCTTTATCATAGTGCCGATTCTGGCGCCGGTGGCCGATGCCCTGGGGATAGCGCCTATCTGGTTTGCGATCCTTATCGCCATGAACCTGCAGGCCAGTTTCCTCACACCGCCCTTTGGCTTTGCACTGTTTTACCTAAAAGGGGTCGCGCCGGACTCGATACGCACCACCCACATCTATAAGGGTGTCGTGCCTTTTATCCTGTTGCAGCTGGTGGTGCTGGTCACGATTCTGGCGTTCCCGGGTCTCTATGGTTTGACCTGAGCAAGGTCCGCCTGACACCGGTACTGTCGGCGCAGGTTTATACAGCTATCGCCATCTGCGGCGGCTCCGACTTCTGTCGGGGTCGCCGTTTTTTGCTGTTATCATGATCCTGCCGCGCAGCGGTACGGATTTGTTCACCAGAGGTGTCATGGGTATGTCATTAAAGGCCAAGCTGTTATTGCTGGCGATCCTGCCACTGTTGCTGGTGAGCAGCCTGGTGACCATGGTCAGCCTGCAGCAGGCGCGCAACCTCTCTGAGCAGGAAATCCGCATTTTCGAGGACAACCTGCTGAGCACCAAGCAGCGTGAGCTGCAGAATTATGTCAGTCTGGCGCTGACCTCCATTGATCATATTGTGGCCAATGCCGATGTGCATGATGAGGCGGCGAAAATTGAGGTCATGCGCATTCTGAGTGATCTTACCTTCGGCGATGATGGCTACTTCTTCGTTTATGACCGTAACGGCAAGGTGCTGGTACACCCGATTCTCACCGACCTGGTGGGGCAGGATCTGTATGACATGCAGGATGCGCGCGGCGACTATGTGATTCGCAGCCTGCTGCAGCGTGCCCGCGAGGGTGGCGGCTTTCATCGTTACCTGTGGCAAAAACCGTCCCGGGGCGAGTCGGAGGAAAAGCTCGGCTATGTGGTGAGTCTGCCCAAGTGGGGCTGGATGCTGGGAACAGGTCTCTATATAGACGACATCACCGAGGAAGTGGCGAAGATCCGCAGTGAAGTGACGCGCAATATCCGCAATACCTTCTTTACCGTACTGCTGATAGTGGCGGCGGCGGTGGCGGTGATTATCGTTATCGGCATAGCGCTGAATCTGCATGAAAGTCGCCTCGCCGATGGGCGCCTGCGCTCCCTGGCCCACAAGTCGATTCAGCTACAGGTGAGCCAGCGCCGCGGCTTTGCCCGGGAGCTGCACGATGGCATCAACCAGCTGATGGTGTCGGTGAAGTTTCGCATAGAGTCGGCCCTGAACAAGCTGTCCAAGGCCGGTGACAGTGCCTCGGCGACGGCTGATCTGCATCACGCCATGGCGGTGCTTAATGAAGCGATACAGGAAGTGCGCCGTGTGTCCCATAACCTGCGCCCCAGTATTCTCGATGACCTGGGGCTGGAGCCTGCGCTGCGCAATCTGCTGGATGAATTCAAGCTGCGCACCGGCATTCTGGTGGATCTGCGGCTCTCGCTGCCGGCGGCACGTCTGAATGATGATATTGAAACCACCCTGTATCGAGTGGTGCAGGAAGCCCTGACCAATATTGAAAAACATGCCGACGCCAGCCACCTTTTGGTGCGCAGTTGGTATAGCAGCGGGCTCTTGTGGCTTGAGCTGAAAGACAACGGCTGTGGCTTTGACCCCGATGACCTCTCGCCCCAGGCGGGCATTGGTCTGCGCAATATCCGCGACCGGCTGGAGCTGCTCGGTGGCGAGCTTGCGCTGGAATCGGCACCGGGGGAGGGGGCGCGGCTATGCATCGGCCTGCCGGCATGAGTTGCCCTGCAGTATTTATGTACGAGACTCGGGAGTATTAGAGCATGACCGTCGCTAAACCCATTCGCGTGCTGCTGGTGGACGACCACCCACTGGTGCTTGAAGGCATTTCGTCCCGGCTTGGCACCGAAGCCCATCTGGATGTCATCGGGCTGGCGTACAACGGCCAGGAAGCGCTGGAACTGGCTGAACAGCTGCAGCCGGATGTCGTGATGATGGACGTTTCCATGCCCGTGATGAGCGGACTTGAAGCGACCCAGATATTCCAGCAGCGCTTCCCCTCGGTACGGGTGCTGATCCTCAGCATGCACGACAACCGCGAGTACATACTGCAACTGATCCGTGCCGGCGCTTCGGGTTACATCCTCAAGGATGTCTCCTCCGATGAGCTGATAAAAGCCATCGAAACCGTGCACCAGGGCGGCACCTACTTCAGCGCCAGTGCGTCTCAGTCGCTGTTCAGTCTGGATGAGGCCTTTGCCGCGCCCCTGAGTCCATCGGCGCCTGATCCCGACTCGCAGCCACTGACACCGCGGGAGGAAACCGTACTGCGCCTGCTGGCGGAAGGTGGCAGTAACAAGGACATCGCCCGCACCCTGGATATTTCGGTGCGAACCGTGGAAACCCACCGGCAGAATATCAAGACCAAGCTCAACATCCAGACCGCCGCCGGCCTGACCCGTTTCGCCATCGAACAGGGCCTGGTGGAGCTGAAGTAGACTCCACGCGAGGCTTATCTTCGCAGTGCCTGACTTTTTCTTAAAAAATCAGATAAAAAGTTTGCAATACATGACCTTATCCATTAAATTACGCGGCCTCAACGTTACGCAACGGCAGCAAAAGCCCTCGGTGCTGTTGAGAAAAGAAGTAACGTTGGCGCTTGCGACAACGGTAACCAGTACGCCCAGGCATGCAGGTTACAAGTCTGAAAGGACAGTGCAGCATACAATATGGTGAGGTGTCCGAGTGGCCGACTCGGAGGCGAAGCCGTAGAGAACGTCGGAGCTTGCGACGACGGTAACGAGTACGCCCAGGCGTGCAAGTTACAAGTCTGAAAAGACAGTGCAGCATACAATATGGTGAGGTGTCCGAGTGGCCGAAGGAGCACGCCTGGAAAGTGTGTATACCGCAAGGTATCGAGGGTTCGAATCCCTCCCTCACCGCCATATTCTTAATTCTCTTTAAGTTTCAATGACTTAAAGGGAAATGTCAGTAAAAATACCCAGGTGTGACACTTAGCTATGACAGTTAGGGGTTTCGCTCATGCCTGCGCACTTACCACATACTTACCGTACTGCAACCGGGACTTACTACCTTCGCCTGATCTGGCCCAAGGCTGTTCTCGGTTTTTTGCCGTCCATTTCTTCTATATTCCGCTGCTCCCTTAAAACCAAAGAACGTTCCGTTGCTAAACACAGGGCTTTCGCACATATTAATTTTTTTAATGAATTAATTGCTAGCGTTTTAAAATACGAGTATTTTAAAAAAGAGTTAACCGAACATGAGGCCAATATAATGGCCCGGGGGGTGGTTAGTTACTTAAAAGGATTTGTAGAGAAGGATAGCAGTATGTTTTTAAAAAGCATTACACATCAGAGTAATAGTGGCAGTGAAGTTCGGTTTGACTACGGCTCTGCCGATCAAGACCTGGAAGCGCTGTTGAAGTATTTAAAAATGATGGGTGAGTATACAGAGATCTCTGAAGTGCATTCTGTATCTCGTCCTGCGGCTGTTTCTGGTGTGCTGGAAGAGTCTGCATCGGGGAATGGGGGGCAAATAAAAGGCTATAGCGTTCGTGAGCTTGCTGATGACTTTTTGCAGGATCGCCTGGTGGCGGGAAAGTGGAAGGACGAAAAAACCTTACAGATTAACGTCGGCCGGATTAACGCTATCGTCGAGATAATCGGAAAGGACAAAATTGTTGGTTCTCTCAAAAAGTCCGATATAGTTGACGTCAAAAAGACGCTACGTCAGTATCCTGCCCGACGTAATCTGGGCCACTCGGCGAGCGAGTCGCTACAGGTTTTGATGGCGCGGGATACTTATGCGCGCATATCTCCCAATACCGCCAAGGCGTACTTTGAAATCTGCCAGTCTCTGATACGTTTTGCCTACTCCAACGATGACCTTGAAAAAGATATTGCCCGCGATATCGATTTCCCGGCAGAAACCCTTGAAGAGGACGAAAAGCACCCGTTTGATCCTGCCGACCTGAAAGCTATCGTCAATGGGTATATGTATACCGCTGATTACACGGGTGGCAAGCGTCAGTTCCTGTCCGCGCACTTTTGGGTGCCTCTGATGGCCATGTACACGGGCGCTCGCTTGAACGAGCTATGTCAGCTGGGGGTTGCTGACATCCAGTGCGAAGGGGATATCTGGTGCTTTAATATTACCGATGAAGATGAACATCAGAACCTGAAGCGCAAAAGCTCGAAGCGCAAGGTTCCGATTCATAGTCAGCTTCTGAAGTTTGGTTTTATTGAGTATTGGGAATCGCGTAATAAGGCCGTAGTTGGCGATGCGTCAAATACAATGCTGTTTGAGGGGCTTGAGTACGAGAAAGGCAGTCGTTGGGGGCGTAAAGTTGGACGCTGGTATAATGGTGACGGCGAGGCGAAGGCCAATGGCTATCTCGACACAGTCCAGATTAAAAATCGTGGTAATAAATCCTTCCATAGTCATCGACATACGGTTATTGACCTGTTGCGGAATGCCGGTGTAGAAGAAGCGCGTATTGCTGCTATTGTCGGGCACGAGAATGCCAGTATGACGAGTAACTACGGACGTGGCTTCAATATTCAGTCGTTGAGTAAAGAAATAGAAAAAATACGCTATGACATGGATATGGAGCACGTCGATTACCCGCGTTTCTTGCGGATGAAAGATGATTTTGAACCGCGTCAGCGACGTACTCATCGCGTGAAACGAAAGCAGCCCATTCGTAAAGCTAAAGACGCCGCGTAATTTTTTATTTCGTGGTTGAGCATAGATGGAAAATTTATTTCCATCGATCAGTGTTTTTTGCCTATCCAATGCCGTGCTGTTGTTCAGGATGTCAGGCGATGGGAATTACAGTCGATTGGTTAACATATTCTAAATAGCATGGAGTGCTATATGTTGAAAGCAAGAGAAGGAACTCATGGCGGGTTATCAATTTATACACTACGAAGCATACGGAACTAAGGGGACGAGTAAAAAGCGCAGTCTGACGTCAATTGCGCGGGAGGCTGAACGGGTGTCTTACAGCCACCCGCATGTTAAGTCGCCGTTGCAGCCTGAGTACTTACTGGGCACTTCGTTCGTTGCAGTGGCGGAGCAGGTTTCGATAGCGGCAGATGCGAGCACCACTTTGCATGGCGGTAAAAAGCGCAAGGTAAGGGCCGACGCCAATACAGGCATTGGCCTGATAGCGAGTTATCCGCTGTCAGTCGCTGACCTGGACGCGCTGCCGGACGAGCAGCGGCAGCTGCGCCTGGCAGAGATACGGGAATGGGCGGAAGACTCAATTGCATTTGCGCAAAGCGAATTTCCCGGCCGCGTACAGGTTGCCGCGCTGCATTGGGACGAGAGTCATCCGCATATCCACATTCTGGTGGGGGCGACCGAGCCCTGCAATGATTTCAAGCAATTGCACAAAGGTGAGCTGGCCCGCCGAGCTGTGCAGGGCAACGACCGTACAGGCCAAGGTAAAAAAGCCGGTAACGACGCGTACAAAGCTGAAATGAGGAGGTTTCAGGACCGTTATCATCATGAAGTTGCCGTGCACTACGGTCAGGCCCGCATAGGGCCGCGGCGTCAGCGGCTGACGCGTGCGCAGTGGCAACGTGAGCAAGCTAAGGCGGAAGCCCTGGCCAATGCCAAGCGGCAGGCCGATATCGTGGACCGGCAAGCGGCAAAGGTCCTGTCGGACGCCCAGGCGCAGGCTACGTGGCTTGTGGAAGCGACGCAGGAAGAAGCCCGGTTGCAGACCGCGCGCATTGCGCAAGAAAAGGAGCGGGCCGAAAAACTGCATCAGCAAGCCCAGGCGGATGCGCTTGTTGCGGCTCAGGCGCGCCAAACGGCGGAGGATGCGCGGGTCGCGGCCCAGGCACTGGTGGAAAAATTCAAGCCGTACGAATCACTGGGCGGCCGAATACTGGGGTTCTTTGGTCTCAAAAAGCTCTTCGAGCACCGGGCGGAAAAGCGCTGGCGGCAAAAAACAAAAGTGCTGCATGCGCAGATCTACCGGCTGACCGGCGAAGTGAGCCGCGTGGATGCGATTAATTGTGAGCGTGAGACCGCAACACGCGCGCTGAATGCGCTTAAAGTGGCTTTACAGGTGCCTATCGATGCTCAGGCTTTTCGGAGCGAAGGTGATGCTGTCCGGGCGCGACTCGACCAATTGCAGCAGTTCATGAAAGCCAGCTCGAGCGATCAGGTGCTCGCGGATGTGCTGGATAACTATGTGATTCAACTGCGGTTGATGGCACATACGCAGCCTGGCAACGGGGTAGGGGGCGCGGTTACAGATCCGGCGCAGTCGTTGTAGGCATGGTCGACCTAGCGGTTCAGGATGTGCCGAACAGCCCAACGCCAGCATACTTTTGGGCACAAGCGTATAGGCTGAAAATGTTGAAAGTTTGCCTGCGATCGTGAATAAAGGCTTTTTTCGATTTCAAGCTCCTCGGGGTTCTTAGTCAGTTGTCGCTTGAGTCGGAGGCTCTCTTCGGCCAATACACACTCTCGTTCGATGGCACTCTGTTGCAAAAACTGAACACCGTTAAAATGTGGGCTGATTAGAGCTGGTCAAGCCGCCTATTTCTCGATTGCTTTTTTGCGATATTCGAGCGTTCCGTCAGCATCATGTCTGGTCCGATGCCAAGCGTACGTTACCTTGCCCATGGCTCCTGGCTCCTGGCTGGATTTTAATGACAGTCGCCTGTCGTTTTTTCAGCGCTCGTATGACCTTCGAAACCTTTGATCGTCGCATTGGATGAAAGAGACTGCGGCGGTAAACGTATAGCAGACCGGAAACGCTTTACAACGCCACAGCGCTCCATTCCTCCTCACTACCTCGGCCATTGTTTCCGGGTAGTCCAGCGCCTGTTGCGTTGGCATGCCCGGATTAATGGGACCTCCGGTCAGCCAAGCATTCCCGTATCGCCGCAGACTGAAATCGACTGTCCCGACACGGTCATGCTGCGAGGGCTGGCCAGGAAAATAACCTGATCGGCGATCTGCTGCGGCGTGACATAGTCATGAATCGAGGTGAACGAAAACGCCTCGCGCTCCGCTTCATCGAAGCTAGTACCCCTTGCCAGCGCCCGTGCTTCCAGCACTCTGCGCTGGCGATCACCGGCCACTATGCCGGGCAGGATCGCATTAACGCGGATCTTGTCCGGGCCCAGCTCGATGGCCATGGACTTGGTCAGGCCGATCACACCCCATTTGGCCGCCGCATAGGGGCTGCGAAGCTTGAAGCCCAGTCGGCCCGCCAGCGAAGAAATGTTCACGATCGACGGATTGTGGCTTTGTCGCAGATGCGGGACGGCGCGACCGATGGTTACGAATTGGCTGGTCAGGCAGATCGACAGGCATTGCTCGATCACTCCTACCTCCAGGTCCTCGATCCGCCCGGTCGGCCCAGCTATACCGGCGTTGTTGACTAAACAGTCGAGCCCGCCAAGTCGCTCCACCGCCGCATCAACGAATCGCGTCAGGGCATCACTATCCGCGACATCGACCTGCTGCCGAAAGATATCTTCAGGCAACGCAGCAAGGGCTACTTCATCAATATCGCAGGTGGCGACTTGTGCGCCAGCTTCGCGGAAGCCATCGACAATCGCGCGCCCGATGCCTCCTGCACCGGCCGTGACGATAATGCGGGCACCTTCAAGGGACAGATCCATGCAAAGTATTCCTTCTTTTAGAGGCTGGGGTCGGAACCGCCAAGCGTATTAATGACCCGTCAGCGTCAGAGACAGCCAGGGGACGAAACTGATGATCATCAGCACCACAAGCATAAGTGCGACGAAAGGCAGGATTGCTCGCGTCAGGTGCGCGATCGAGATGCGTGATATCTGTGAGGCGATGAACAGGTTCAGCCCCACCGGTGGTGTGAACATTCCCATCGCGAGATTCACCACCATGATGATGCCGAAATGGATCGGGTTGATGCCGAAATTCAGCGCGATCGGCAAAAGGATCGGTGTGAATATCAGGATCGCCGCCGCTGCCTCAAGGAACATGCCGACAAAAAGCAGCAGAATGTTGACTAGGATGACGAACAGCCACGGGCTGTCGATGAAGCCGACCACCAGTTCGGAGATGAGCGTAGGGATCTCCAACGACAGGATGATGCGCCCATAGAGCCCGGCGGTTGCGATGATGCTGACCACCACAGCCGAGGTGACGGCAGATTTTCGTAGAATGTCTGGGACATCTCGCAACGGCAGTTCACGATAGATAATGGCTCCGACGATGAAGGAATAGACCACGGCGATGACCGCTGCTTCCGTCGGCGTGACGATGCCGCCATAGATACCGCCGAGAATCAGCGCTGGCATCAGTAAGGCGAGGATGGCCTTGCGGCCCGCCCGAAAAATCTCGGCGAAGCTTGCGGGCTCGTCACGCGTCGCGGGATGCTTCAGCGCATGGAAATAGGCGTAGAGCATCAGCGAGCCAACAACGACAAATCCCGGCAGGAAGCCCGCCGCGAACATGTCGCTCACGGACTGGTTGGCGGCGATGGCATAGAGGATCAGCGGAATACTCGGTGGAATAATGACGCCCAGTGCACCGGACGCGGCCTGATTGGCCGTTGCATAAGAGGCGCTGTAGCCTTGGGTGATCATCGCCGGGATCAAGATGGCCCCGACCGCCGCAGTGGTTGCTGCGCCTGATCCAGAGATTGCGGCGAAGAAGGCTGACGTCACGATGGCCACCATTGCCAGTCCGCCGTTCATGCTGCCTACGAGCGTGCGCGAGAATTCAACCAGTCTGTGCGAGATGCCACCGCGCTGCATCAGATCGCCCGCGAGGATGAAAAATGGGATGGCAAGTAACGGGAATGAATTGATTGAACGAATCATCTCTTGCGGGACGATAAGCATAGGCATGATCTCGCCCAGCCAAATGGTGACGATCGCAGCAAGCCCTAGCGCGAAGGTCACGGGCACGCCAACCACCAGAAACAACAGAAGTGACCCAAAAAGAAGCACAGCCATGACCTAGTCCTTTCTTGCGGTAAAGTTGTCTGCGATGATGGCGAAAGCATTGATAAGAATCATTGCCGCGCCCGCAGGCACTGACGCGTAGAGCCAGGCCATCGACACCCGTATGCTGGGCGCGGTCTGCGCGACAACGCGTTCCGTGATGTTGACCCCCTCTGTCAGCAAGACCCAGGCGAAGATGCAGGATGCCACCGCAATGATCAGGCGCAGTCCCTTTGCAAACCGCCCCCCCGCAATCTCGGAGAGCATGTCGACCGCGATCAGCGAGCCGTGGCGATAGGCGTAAGCCGCCCCCAGCATGGTCAGCCAGACCATCGAGAAGCGAGCGACTTCCTCGGAGAAGGTCAGCGAATTGCCCATCACGTAGCGCGCGAAGACCTGCCAGCTAATCAGCACGGTCATCACCAGCAGGAGAGCGGCCAGAAACCATCCGCACAGCCAGTTGACCTGGTCCACACCTCGTATCAGCTTACGCAAAACGACTTGCATCGGAATCTCCTGAAGTGTTGGAAATGGCGGGCCTTGGCTGCTTGCCGGGCCCGCGCCAAAGAGAGTGCAATCAAGGCTGGAAGTTGATAGCGGCATTCACCAGTTCGGCCCCGACGGTCCCTTTCCACTGCTCAATTACAGGCTGTACACGCTCCCGGAATAGTGCGAGATCGGGACGTGTGACGACCATTCCTAGCTCTTCCAATTTGGTGATAAGTTGTTGTTCCATGAGCTGTGACGCTTCACGCTGTACCTGCACGGCGGTTGCGGCAGCCTCAAGTACGATCGCCTGATCCTGGTCCGGCAGAGAGTTGAAAAGCTTCGACCCCATCATCAAGGGCGCCGGCGAATACACATGGCCCGTGAGGTTCAGGTATTTCTGCACTTCATAGAATTTGACGTCATAGATCGTCGCGATTGGATTTTCCTGGCTGTCCATCACGCCCTGCTGAAGCGCTGTAAAGACCTCGGTCCAGGCCATGGGCGAGGCATTAGCCCCCAGTGCGCTCCAGGTATCGACCTGCACACGGCTTTCCTGTGTGCGGTGCCGGATACCGGCCAGATCATCGGGTGTATTCAGCGCCCGAACGCTGTTGGTGTTGTGGCGGAAACCGTTTTCCATCCAACCCAGGATCTTGACGCCTGCCTGATCGTCCAGCTTCTGCGCCAGCCCGTCACCATATTGCCCATCCAGAAAGCCGTAGGCCTGTTCAGGGCTGGTGAAAACGTAGGGTAGGTCGAACAGCATGAAATCATCGACGAAGCCACCCATGGGTCCGGTCGAGGAAATACCCATGTCGATCAGGCCGAAGCTTATTCCCTCGACGACCTCGCGTTCACCGCCCAAGGCGTTGTCGTAATGGGGCCGGATGGTGAGGCGCCCACCAGACAGTCTCTCCAGCTCCTCACCGAATTTGAGTACGCCGACTGCGTGATGCGAGGTTGGCCCGAGAGGCAGGCTTACATCAAATACCTCGGTTTCCTGCGCGACGGCGGTGCCGGCCATGAAGCTGATCGTAGCCGCGGTGGCAAAGACAAAGTTTCGCATTTCTTATTTTTCCTTTGGAAATTTATTTTCGACTGTCAGTGGCAGTCGCTTAATCACACAAAGCGTGATCACACTTACTATACATTGTCATTTTTGAAATCGTCAAGACGCTTTATTATGGTTATTTTATTGACTATTGTTTGCTTTATGCTGCAATCTTTCTGTAAACAACATTTAAGTGAGATCACACTTTGGGTGAGCCTATTCAACCTCCTATGAACGACGTCCAGCGCGACAGTTGGGCCCGGCTGGGCCCGCTGGCGCTACAGGAAGGTGCGACCGCGCAATCGCTGGTCTACGCGACACTACGTCATGCCCTGATCAGCGGTTATTTCCGCCCGGGCGAAGAAATCAGCTTGCGCAAAGTGGCGGCGGTTCTGGAAACCAGCGTCACCCCCGTGCGTGAGGCCTTGCGGCGACTTGAGGGTGATGGCGGGCTCGAGACGTTCGGCGGCAACCGTGTTCTGCGCGTCCCCATCCTGACGGATGCGGAATTGATTGATATCCGTGATATCCGCGTCAATCTTGAAGGCTTCGCCGCAGCACAGGCAATAAACCGGATCGGACCGTCCCAGATGCGCGTCATCAGCAACGCCTTCAATCTGATGCAAAGCGCTACTGAAACCGGCGATGTCGACATGTACCTGGAAAACAACTGGCGCTTCCATTCGCTCATCTATCGCGCAGCAGATAGGCCGATCCTGATGAACCAGATCAAGGGCTTGTGGCTGCGGGTGGGGCCGCTTATCCGCATCGCTGTCGCGGCGCCGATGCATTTCGACCAATCGATGGCCAGTCATTGCGCTGCCTTGCAGGCGCTGCGGGATGGCGATCCCGAAGCCCTGCAACAGGCCATCATCCGCGACATCACTGAGGCTGCCAGCGATCTGCAGAAGACTCTGCGTATCTGGGAGGCTCAGACGGAACAACACAGCCGCCGCGGCGGGAGGAACTCCAAATGACACGACGCGTTGCAGTTATCGGCGGTGGCCTGATCGGCCGAGCCTGGGCATTGGTTTTTGCGCGGGCAGGCTGCGAGGTGCGGCTGTGGGATCCGGACCCCAAGGTGCGAGCGCGCGCACTCGACGAACTGGCTGAAGCCTGCCACCTGAGTGGCGACGACCCAGCTGCCCTTGCGCAGGTGACGGTTTGTGCAGATATGGCCGCTGCCGTCGACAAGGTGGAATGGGTTCAGGAAAACGGCCCAGAAAAGCTGGAAATCAAGCGCGAGATATATGCCGAACTCGATCGCATCGCTTCGATGGAAACGATCCTCGCCTCATCCAGTTCGGCGCTTGTCGCCTCGCGCTTTGCCACAGGTCTGCCGGGGCGGGCACGTATCCTTGTGGCGCATCCTGTGAACCCGCCCCATGTCATTCCGGTGGTGGAACTATGCCCCGGCCCTGATACCGCGCCTGAGGTCATGGACCGCGCCGAGGCGTTTATGCGCGCCGTGGCGCAAGTACCTGTTCGCCTAGCCTGCGAGATCGACGGCTTCGTGCTGAACCGGTTGCAAGCAGTGTTGCTTGCCGAATCGCTCCGGCTGATTGAGCAGGGCATCGTGACCCCACAGGGGCTGGACGACACGATCTGCCACGGCCTGGGGCGGCGCTGGGCGCTGCTGGGACCGATGGCGACGATCAATCTGAACGCGCCGGGGGGGGTGAAAGATTATCTTGACCGCTACGGCCCCACCATGGCGCGGCTGAGCGACAGCGCCGCACGGGGGGAGGCTTTCACCGAAACTGCCGCCGACATCATTGCAGCGGATCTGCCCGCGCCCGCACAGGTGCAGGAACTCAGCCGCCGGCGGGATACGCGGTTGGCCGAGTTGGGCCGATTTCTACGCGACAACGACTAACACTAGGAGAACTTAATTATGACCACCAAGCGTAAAGTTATTATCACCTGTGCCGTCACCGGTGCAATCCACACACCATCCATGTCGGAATATCTACCAGTCACCGCCAGCGAGATCGCCGAAGCCGCGATAGGCGCGGCCGAGGCAGGGGCGGCGATTGTTCATCTGCACGCCCGTAACCCCGAGGACGGTCGCCCCGATCAGACTGCCGAAGCCTTTAAGCCCTTTCTTGAAGTTATCAAGCAGCGCTCGGATTGCGTGGTCAACATTACTACCGGCGGCGCCCCCACCATGAGCATCCAGGATCGGATCCGTCCCGCCGCCAAATGGAAGCCTGAGCTTGCGTCCTTGAACATGGGCTCTATGAATTTTGGCCTCTTTCCGATGCTCAAACGCTTTGAAGGGAAGCTGAAGCACGAGTGGGAGCGGAACTATATCGGTGACAAGGGTATCTTGTTCCACAACACGTTCGAGGATATCGAACACATTCTCACTACGCTGGGCGCCAATGGCACGAAGTTCGAATTTGAATGCTATGACACAGGCCATCTGTATAACCTCAAGTACTTCATGGATGCAGGATTGGTCAAGGGGCCGCTGTTAATCCAAACGGTATTTGGTCTGATGGGCGGTATTGGTGCGCATCCCGATGACGTGATGCACATGAAACGCACCGCTGACCGTCTGTTTGGCGACAGTTACCGCTGGTCGGTTCTGGGTGCGGGCCGTAACCAGCTGCCGATCGCCGCGATGTCGGCTGCTATGGGCGGCCACGTGCGGGTGGGTCTGGAAGATTCGCTCTGGGCGTCGGCCGGTCGTCTGGCGACCAGCAGCGCCGAACAAGTACAGGCTGCACGGCAGATCATCGAGGGGCTTGGATTGGAAATTGCCTCCCCCGATGAGGCGCGCGAGATGCTTGAACTGAAGGGTGCTGACAAAGTTTCTTTCTGATATCGCTGCCGTGGCAGTCTTGCGTCGCCACGGCCTCTGCGCCGCCAGCATTTCGCGGGCGGTACACCCAACATCACATAACAAGAGGAGTTGGCATAATGACCGGCTGGCTATTTGACCTAAACAATATGAGCGTTCAGGGACCTGACGACGGGGAGGCTTGGATCGCGCCTGGCGCCATCTTGGTCGGAGATGTGCGTCTCGCCCGCGACGCCAGTATATGGTTTGGGGTAGTCATGCGCGCTGACGACGACACCATCGAGATCGGTGAAGGGAGCAACGTGCAGGACAATGCGGTTCTGCATGTCGATCCCGGCTATCCGTTGCGGATTGGTAAGGGGTGTACCATCGGCCACAGGGCAATGCTGCACGGTTGTACGATTGGCGACAACAGTCTTATCGGCATGGGCGCAATGGTGCTTAACGGTGCAAGGATCGGCCGCAATTGCCTGATAGGTGCCGGTGCCCTCGTCACCGAAGGGATGGTAATTCCCGATAACACGCTGGTCGTGGGCAGTCCCGCGAAGCCGAAGCGCGAGATTGGGCCGGAAGGCGAAGCTGACATCCGCCGGGGGGCCGCAGCCTATTGCGAGCGATGGAAGCGCTATCGGGCGGAGCTTGCCTGCCGAACTACTACCTCGGGCATTGTCATTGGTCGCGGAGCGCCGTGATAAACCAGCGTTTCCCGCCGAACCGCAGTCACAATCGGCACCGGGCGTCACCAGCACTGGCACGAGCGTTTTCACCGGGTTGCTGACAACTGTTGGCTAAGACGCGTTGTTATCGAGCTATTCCATCGGGGGGAGAAAGCCAAAAAAGGAAGTAGTGCCTATTGATACGAATCCCACAGCTCTATCCCTATCACTTTATCTGCAATCTACTGTCATATTTGCCATCGAATGCCAAAAATCCGCTCTTTCCTAGCCTGTCGGACTAGAGAGTCTGGCAGGCTCGACACAACCAAAAATAGGCAATGTTTGAGGATTTCTACGTATTTACGAGCTAATCCCTTCGTATTTCCCTACTGCAGTCGCAATACGGCCATGCTTTAAATCCCACGCCAGACCAACCAACGGCCATTCCCGGTCACTCCTGTCAGTCCGCGCAGCGAGAACTGGCGAAAGCCGAGCACCATTTTAATAATGCCGAACACCGGGTCGAGCGTTTGCTTGCGCAACGCATAGGCAGCGCGTCCCGCGTTGGTTCAAAGTTTGTGCGTCATCCGCAGCAGGTGGCGGCTTTCTAGCTTGACGGCGAGGTGCGGATCGATGCTCAGGCTTTTCGGAGCGAAGGTGATGCTGTCAGGGCGCGATTAGAGCAATTGCAGCAGTTCATGAAAGCGCACCAGTTCGAGCGATCAGGTGCTCGCGGATGTGCTGGATAACTATGTGGTTCAACTGCGGTTGATGGCACATACGCAGCCTGGCAACGGGGTAGGAGGCGCGGTTACAGATCCGGCGCAGTCGTTGTAGGCTTGCCAGACCAGGCTGTCGGTGATTTCTTCTTGAGAAGCACCAGTCCATCCCCTGGGTTTAGGCCTAGCGCTTCACAGTACTGCACATACTCGTAGACATTAAGTTTGCGCTGCCCGAGCTCTACTTTGCTAACAAACTGAAAGGGCTCATCCAGGCGCGCTGCCAGCTCTCGCGTGGTTAAGCCTGCCTCTTCACGGGCGCAGCGTAGCCAGCGAATCAGGTCATCGTAGCGAGTATTGTTAATCGTCTTGATCATTGTCCCTATTTTAGAGACGTGATACATTTTCCCCAAATCAGGGACGAGCGAGGAACATATGCATCATCTTCAGACGAACAAACGCACTGACAGTCTAAAAGTGGTGTTCATTTGCGATACGTTGAGGGCATGTGCAGATCACTGGACTGTGTACAATCCTCCTGCTTGTCCGATTGCGTTTACCGACGCCTTACTGCCGACTGAAGAAGGGCTGGAGAAGGTATTGGACCTGTGTGAGGAAAATGATCTTGCAGGACGATTACTCGCGGACTGCTCATGTAGCTGCAAGCACAAAGCGCGTGATCGAGTTATTTATTATAAAAGTTCCTCCTGTCTATCAAGGGGCGAAATTGATAAATTTCTTGTCGGCGAAAATGGATTGGATGTTTTTAGGACAAACCCACTTTTGTCATTATATTTCGTTGATGTGATTATGCATGATATTCTTCGTGTGGCGGTTCAGGGTGCTCAGTCTGCATTGAACTCTTCCGACCTAACACAATGGGAGTTTCCAGACTTTACAGATCGGCCATATTTACTTAAAAATACGATAAACTATCGAGCGCTTCACTTTCTTCTACGCTATTCTATTGGAGAAATCTACGGCATATTTTATGACTGGATGGTTAAAGATGAACTTAGCTTCACTCAACTGCGCGAGGGGCTCAGTACCGATATTTCGGGGATTTATTTTGCAGCTCCGGTAGGTCGTCCATCCCGTTCAGAGTTGCCATTTTCCAAGCTCTCCATTTTTGTAAAAGTACTCATGAGTCGGTGGCTTTATGTCTTTAATGATCGCGAACTTTCTGAGTTTAGACTGGCGCGTATAATGCCGACTTTAGGTTCTATGGAGTTATAATTTAAATTCATTGGTGTCGGTTAGCTTATCGTCTCTACTTTGCTAAGCTCGTAGACCTGCTGGAGGATAATCGATGCAAGTTATGCGCGTATTATTTAAGCACCGCCTGTTTTTTCGCTCACTGAATCACGATCTAAAATACCTATCGAACGGTACTGTTGCCGTTCGTGTAATGGTTGTGACAGAGGAACCGCCGTTACTGATCCTCGACTGCATTGGCAATCCGCACTACCCGGCGAACGCAATGTGGCAGCGTTACCTGCGTACAGGAAATTTACCATGTTAGGTCTATCAAACTTGGCGGCAACCTCAGTGTTGCCGGCTATCTGACTGCTAACAGACACCACAGTTAAAATCACCGTTTTATCTCATGGCTCGAGTCTAGATCCATAATCATTGTTGAGTTGAAATTCCGCATGCTTTGCTAAAAATATCTGTCCGGAATAGGGTATATTACTTCTCGATATCTCTTAGATAAGACTTGATGACAACAAGATAAAATAAAAGAGTTTTCTTGGTTATAAGAGATGGTTTTTCGTTTTTTTTTTTAGCTTGATAAAATCAAGACCGAGTGACCGACTATGTCTTACTTCAAAGCTGCGCTTTTCCGTAAGACTCCGCGGCCAGGGGTAAACCCCTTGGATCCCCTATATTGAGTTCAACGCAAGTCAGCGTATTTTACTTGTTCGCGTTGGGGCTCAGTGATCGAGTATCTCTATCAAACACTATGTACCCCTGCATGTGGCTGAACTCGGTTGAGATCGCACCATTTTGTCTTGTTATAAAACACCTTAGCTGCGGCCTATCACCTAAATCAGTGCCGGGAATCATTGCATCAATACCGTGCCGGTACTAGTCGTGTCTAAAGTATTGCCTTCATAGGGTAGAGCACACATCGTACGCCACAGTACTGCTGCTCAGGCCTCATCCAGTTGGTTTCTGAAACGGTCGAATTGGCCTGCGAATTAACGTGCCCTCAGATAGTTGCTGGTCAGACTTGCTGCCTCAATTCCTGAGGATATCCAGAACTTTGCGGAGGCGGATGGCGATTAATATAAGGGGTTTATAGGTGGCTGCGTCCGTTGTTTTTGCTTTGATTAATCGAGACGTAATCGGGATACAGCGAGCTATGATCCGGCTGTCGTTGCCAAGCGGGGTAGGGTATAACACGCTGAGCGCTAGCCAAGCTTGTGTGACGGAAGTGGCAGTGGTTTGTAGGGGATAATGGGTCAAACCATCATCACAAGGAGTTGTGCGAATGAGAACGATGTTATTGGCTGTCAGCGGTATGTCGCCTGCGATCATCACCGAAACGCTGTTTAGTATCAATCGCAAGGGAAGCGCGTGGCCTCAGGCACTTAAGATCATCACTACGTCCAAAGGTGCGGAGCGGTTGTGGCAGGGGCTGGTCTTGGACGGTCACCTTGATCGGCTCTGCGCTGTGCTGGATAACCCCCGCATACCGTTCAGCAGGGACGATATTCTTGTGGTCCCGGGGAAAGATGGAGAGCCGGTCGTTGATGCCCGTAGCGTTGAAGACCACGAGGCGCTGGCCAACTTCATCGTCACGACGGTACGCGACTATACCAGGGATGAGAATACCGGGATTCATGCCTCGATTGCGGGCGGCCGCAAGACCATGACCTTTTACCTGGGCTATGCCATGAGCCTGTTCGGCAGGCGCATCGACAGTCTGTCCCATGTGCTGGTCAGCGAAGGCTATGAGAACCACCCTGACTTTTTCTATCCGACTCGCGAAAGTCACCCCATACGGCTGCGTGACGGAACCACTCTGGATGCCCGGGATGCCGAAGTGACCCTGGCTGACATCCCCTTCATCCGACAGCGGCGCCTGGTGCCTGAGCTGCTGAAGGAATTCAGCGAACAGGTTAACTTCCGCGAGCTGGTTAACCTGATCAACCTCGGGGACGAGCCGCAGGCGCTCAGGCTGGATATCTACCCTCGCGAGTACAGGCTGCGGGTCTATTCCAGTCATTCAGAGGTGGCGAAAGATATTCACATCTCGAACCTGTGGCATTGGGTGCTGTATTTGCTGCTTGCAGCAGAGACGCTGCAGGCCAGCGATCGAGGTGGTTATGCCAGGCCTGGCCGTTCGGAGCCTGACTCCGTGCTCGCAATTCAAATGGCGATGACGCTTGCCGAGCTGCGTGGTATTCAGTGCTTAGGCAGTAGCGTAGAAGAACTGATTGACGAGCTGCTGCAAAACGACAGCCTCTGGGAGCAGCATTCGAATCTGGAGCGCAGCCTGCAGGCCGTTCGGAACAAAGGCGGTGTGACCGATACCCAGTTCAGTACCTATTTGAACAGCATTCAACAGGAGCTCACCAAGCACCTGCCAACGAATCTGGTGCAGTGCCTGATGCCGGCGCAGATGTTCGATGAGAATGGCGAGGCGCTACTCGTTACCGGCAAGATCAAAAACAAGGGGTGCGGATATGGCATACCCTTGCCCAACCCGCACAAGCAGATTCGCATCCTTGTCGATTGATGCTCGCTGCCCGGCGATTCTGGAAGCGCCTGGGGTGAGCATCGCTCGTATCGCGGTTTTTGTGTCGCCCAGTTCCGCCTGTGTTGAGGGTGATGTTGCACCTAATGATACGAGGCAGTTCCCCTTTAACTCGAAACAAGGAAGCCGGTTTGGCCATACATGATCTGACACCCATTACCTATCTATGTATTGCTTCGGAGTTCAATCTTCCCGAACTGGAAGCCTGTCTTGCCATGCGCCCCAGTCACCTGATATTGATCGTTAGCGATTTCCCAAAAGCCCAGCAGGGCGCAAAACGGCTGGCGGCGGTGCTAAAGACGGAGCTTCCAGGCGTACAGATCCATAGACCTGACACCGAAGCCGCGCTTAACGGCGAAGATATCGCTGCTGTGCTGCACTGGGTGGCGTCCACGCTCAAGCCATACTTGAGTAAACACACGCCCACAGATAACGCCTCGATCCTGAACTTCACCGGCGGCACCAAGGCCCTCAGTATGGCATTACTGACCTCGCTGGATTGCCAGCAGCTGCACTACAAGGGGATTGGTCAGAACAAAATTCAGGTGCTGCAGCTACACAACAATCAGTGGCAATCAGATAGGGCGCCGCTGCTACCCGTGACCGCATCCCCGTTACAGGTCGCTCGGCTCTATGCCGGCGATGTGCGGGTTGGCGGTGGTTTGCGAGATTCTGAGCACCTCACGGGCCCGCTGGCCGCCGCTCTTTGGGAAGGGCTGGAGCAACGGGAGCCAGGCTTGCTGCAGCTGTTTGACGCGCTGGAGCGGATCTGGTCGGCCGGGCGTGATAATCCGGCGTATAAGCGCGCTGACCTTGAGCTTTTATTTTGTGACTTTCTGCAAGACGAAAAACTGCTGCCATCCATGCACGCCTGGTTACAGCAATTTTCAGCGCTCGCGCCTCGGCAGTTCCGTCTGGAAGCTAGCCGCTTGATACTGCCGGGCAATGGCGCCAGAAAATCGGGTAAAGATCTGCGCAAATGGATCTGTGGAGATTGGCTGGAAGAGCTTGCCTTCCTGTGGCTGAAAGAGGCTGGAATCCCCCCCGAGCACATGGCACGCGGTGTCGTGGTGAGTGATGAGATAACGGGGGTGTCCGAGACTGGGCGTGAAACCGATCTCTTCGTACATCACGAGGGCATAAGCTACCTGGTGGAGATTAAAGCCGACCTGCCACCGGAGACTGAAATCCGGTCGGTGGAGCATCAGTTGTCGAGCCTTGGCAACCGCTTAGGTAAAACCCGCAAGCTGCTATTCATAGGCCCGCAGTTCCGTGAAAAACTGAGTCAGAAAAAACACTGGGATCTGTTCGAAGCACGTTTCGAGGGAAGCGAAATTACGCTCTGTAGCGATAGAAACAGCCTTTTACAGGCTCTTAAACTGACATAAAACGCTGCGGCCTCATTGCATCCCCATGATCTCAAACACGAATTTAATACACAGGTGAAATGCTCAGTATGGATATTACGCTTTTACTTCCCGGAGCCCCGTCTCAACGCCCCCAGCAATATAATTTGCGATCTGAGTTGCAGTTGGGTGACGATATTACCGCCAATGAGCTGGAGCAACTGGCAGCCTTGGGCCTGGGCGCGCATATCGCGTGCATTATTGCGGGCATGAACAGCAATAATGCACTGATACGCAAAGGCAGTCAGTTATGGCCGCAGGCGCAACTGTTTCATCACCAGGGTGCGCAGACCTGGTCCAGGCAAGTCGACGCCAGTCATCCGCCGCCAGCGCAAGCGCCGCGGCCGAACAGGTCGGCGGGGGATCAGAATGCAGCGGATGACGCCAACAAACGGGCCAGCGGCATCGTTCACACAACCTTTCTGCGTCACGCCTGGGGTAAAGACAAGTTCCAAAAAGAGTTGCAGAGGCTCGAGCTGGAGGCCGAAACCCTTATCGACAAAGTCGCCAATCTGGATCAAAAAATGCGGCGGGCAAAACGCAGGGGTGATGCGGCCAATGCGCTGGTAGCTGAGCTGTACAAAAAGCTGGGGGCGCTGGGCGACAGTGTCGAATTCGAGCAATGGTTCGACGCAACCGTAGCGAAGGCTGAGGCCCCGGTTGCCAAACATTTGCGCCTGGAACTCGAAAAGCGCAGGGAATATATCGTTACACAGCAGGCGAAGCATCAGGACAATAAAAACTACAGCATCCGCTCTCCTGCGCTACGGCTAAGGGCAGACGGGCATCCGAACGCGCTCACCAACCTGAACCCCGCTGAGCACTGGACCATACTGGTGGATGAAACCGGCCAGCACTTCGACCAGGAGGTCGATGCACTCAACGAGAGCGATAAAAATGTGGGTAAAGTCGTTGCACTGGCCCTGTCCGAACACTGCAAGCTGGCCGCCCTGGAGCCCAGCTTTCATGCAACCAATGAGAGTGATGCGCGTATTGAGGCCGTGCTACGCGAGCTGACGTCCCAGCCCGTGGGCATCTTCGGCTTTTCCAGCCAGGATCGAGTCTCCAGCCGGTTCAGCTGGCTGCAGCAGGTTGATCAACTGGTGCGCTGGGTACTTCGCCTGCTGCCGTTAAAAACCTCTGCGCCAACCCGGGTTGAGTTCCTTATCGAGCAGCGCGGCGGTTGGGATAGCAAGGTGGATTGGAAGATACGTACCGAAACTATCCTGGCCGAGCTTCAGCAACTAATCCCTGAGCGTTACGCCCGCCTGGCGCTGGATATCCGCTTTATCGACAAAAACGCAAGCCCTTTCAATGGCTACGTGGATACAGTGGCCAACTGTTGGGGCAGTGCGCAACCGATCAAGAAAAAGCTGCTGCAACACTTTGCGCTGCTCGATCATTGCCTGCTGCATCCCGCCGATGACCGTGCCTACGAACGGATGCTGCTCAGCCTGGAGGGAGGCCTGGCGCTGCGTCCTGCCGACTGGTATCAGCTTTTGCAGGAAGGGGGCGACGATAGCGAACAGGCCTTTACGCTGTTGAGCGGCTGTATCGCTCAGCTGGGCGAAAAGGTACGACAGCAACCAAGGTTATGGAGCGCCTATCTGAATGAGGTGCAGGTGCAGCTTCGGCACAAGACCTATTCCCTTGCCGGCTTGATGAGAACCATTGCCTGGCTGGAGGCTTACAAACCCCAGGACGCCAATATTCCCCGTCTGCTGCAGCTCCAGCACAAGGCCGCCTGTCTGGCGGTGTACAATCACCGGGGCCTGTGCAACCCGCAAATGGTGGCAGAAGCGGTAACACTGGCGAATGAGCTTATCGACGAAGACGCTCCCCAGGCCTGCGAGATCATCCTCAGGGCCGTGGTTGCCGCGACCAATGCATTCGACTTCAGCAGCATGGATGATTTTGTGCAACAGTGGCTGCAACTGCCGATTGCGACGCTCGGACTGCTCAATCATGCCAAGCTGCACTCTACCCGGGGGCAGTTGCTGGCATTTCGGGGAGAATTTGCGCAGGCTGTCGAATCCTTCGAGCAGGCTATCGCGGTGTTCACACGCTTATCCGATCAGGAACTGGCCGCCAGGGAAATCGGGCAAACCCGAACCTATGTGCTTTTTGCCAGGCTGAATGACCCGACGACGGCGTTCGAGTCTTTCAAAAAACAGCTCGATCAGCACCTTTCCAGTGTGTTTGGATGCAGCCCCGAACGCATCCCAAGCAATATTGCGAGCAGTGATTCCAGTATGCGTTACACACAGCAACTCTATTTGCGAGCGCTCGTGCGTTATCCATCCGAGATGGCAGCAGAGCGCGAGCTTTACCTGAACGCACAGGGTCGCTGGCAGGAGGGCGAGGATCACCCCTGGCCTCTGATTCTGGCGTACCGGGCCTGGCTGCTGGCAGAGGCCGGTAACCGGCCACAGGCCAGCGAGTTGCTGCAACAGGCCATCCACCTGTGCGATGAGATCCCGCACAGCACGCTTAAGTGGATTGGCTGCGTGCTGCAGGCCCTCGGGAGCAGGCTGGATATAGCCGCTCCCTACTGTGAACCGCTCAACGGCAAAATGGCCGAATTGCAGCGGGCGCTTCCGGGCGCCCCGCATCAGGCGCTGGAAAAACTACTGCAAGGGGAGGCTTCCAGGCCCCAGCTGCTGAAAGCCCTGAAACAGTGCCTGCCATTTAACTTTCATTGAGCCCAACAGGCTGTGCCCACCTTGCCGGTCGCAGCCTGTTGTTTTCACAGGCTAACGCGGCTAACGCGGCTATCCGCGTTCTGTGTCAGGTCGATCTGTGTCGGTGGCCCTGGCTGCGCAGAAACAGCGGGTTTCATCAGCAGGCAGGTAGAGCAAAAACAGCAATGAAAGGTCGATCTATGAAGGGTTACTTCTGGTTAAAAATTAACCAACTTTGTGGCTAAAAATCGATCACTAAAAACAGCTGTTCAAGCTATTGATAGTATGAGATATTTTTTAAGCTCGGAGTCCGAGACCTGCCCCGAAACCGGAGGGGATTAAGACCAATATCTTCGATCTGTTTCCGGGCTTGCTCAATGTCCGAGACCTGCCCCGAAACCGGAGGGGATTAAGACCAGGCGGTGGCGGTCATCGCCCTGCATACGGTCCGAGACCTGCCCCGAAACCGGAGGGGATTAAGACAAAAAAGGGGGGCCGTAGCCCCTCTTTTTTTGTCCGAGACCTGCCCCGAAACCGGAGGGGATTAAGACCTAGGAGATATACCCCATGTACACCATCAAAGTCCGAGACCTGCCCCGAAACCGGAGGGGATTAAGACAAAAGGCTTCGTAGCCTATAAATCCAAATACAGTCCGAGACCTGCCCCGAAACCGGAGGGGATTAAGACCTACCTCTGTAATGGTTGTGGAGGCATTTGAAGTCCGAGACCTGCCCCGAAACCGGAGGGGATTAAGACCAATGCTTCATAGTTAATTGGAAATTCATTAATGTCCGAGACCTGCCCCGAAACCGGAGGGGATTAAGACGCAAGAATGGAACTACAAAACGTTCGTTTGGTGTCCGAGACCTGCCCCGAAACCGGAGGGGATTAAGACGTTAGTAACGTACTGTGAGATCTGGGGATGAGTCCGAGACCTGCCCCGAAACCGGAGGGGATTAAGACCCAAATCAAAGACTTCTTGATCGAAGATTGCGTCCGAGACCTGCCCCGAAACCGGAGGGGATTAAGACTTAGCGAGGTCACTTGTGTACACGGGGATACCGTCCGAGACCTGCCCCGAAACCGGAGGGGATTAAGACTTCCTAAAATGATCGCGAAACGTAATAATCACTGTCCGAGACCTGCCCCGAAACCGGAGGGGATTAAGACGAACATCCGCTTCCCTCCCGGCTTCTGTTGTTGTCCGAGACCTGCACCACCACCGGGTCAGGCACCCAGACGGTCCGAGACCTGCCCCGAAACCGGAGGGGATTAAGACTTACTGTCAGCGTGACGCTCAGCCCCCTTCCCTTCGTCCGAGACCTGCCCCCGAAACCGGAGGGGATTAAGACGTGGTGTCATAGTGGTATTCAGCGGCGATGTCGTCCGAGACCTGCCCCGAAACCGGAGGGGATTAAGACATAATAAGCGGGCCATCAGCTGGCTCGTTTACCGTCCGAGACCTGCCCCGAAACCGGAGGGGATTAAGACGTAACATAGTCGGGCAGGTTCTCAATGCCTTCCGTCCGAGACCTGCCCCGAAACCGGAGGGGATTAGCGGGTCACAGTTCGGGGCGGGGCGGGGGTGCTGCGCCGGCTGGCTTTCCGAACGCAGGATTGGTGCAGCTTGTTTGGCGGCGGCTAGTTAACCCACCGTTTGCATCAGCGATAGCATCCCCACCGAGCAGTCGTCACCGCTGCTGCCTTTGGTGAAGTCGTCTGAGTAAAAAAAGCGTGTCAGTGCGCGTCTGCTGAAGGTGTCGCTGCGCAATGCGGCGAACCACTGGCTCAGCTGGATGCTGGCCTTTGAGCCGTCCGTGGCAACCAGCCGCTCGGCGGCACCGTCCGACATCACGGCCACGCCGGTCAGCTGGTGGACGGGCAAGAGACCGAACTGCACCTCGTCTGGCTGCAGCTTCTCGTCGATGAAAACGGTCTGGTTGGCGAATTCACCCTTGCCGTTGTGGCCCAGCGTGCTGAGTACCCGGTCTTTGCGCTCGGATTCATTGCTGGCCCCGGCCTGCTGGCGTTCATGCTCCAGCACCAGGGGACTGTCCCCCACCTTGAGCCAGATCAGTCGCTTGCGACCTAGGATGACGGCCGAGAGTGTGCAGCGAAAATCACCGAGCGCCCGGCGGTGCGCGCGGGACAGATCCTCCAGTATTCCCCGCGCATGCTTGACGATCACAAGCGCGAATTGGCGCGTACGGGCTTCGTCGCTGGCGTCATCGCTATCCAGCAGCTCTGCCAGCAGGTATTCCAGCGTCTGAAAAAGCCGGGCAAGTCCGGTCACGACAGACTGCGAACCGATTTCCGAGACCGCTGAACTGCCGGCGCCGTCTGCCACCAGCAGCATGGGGCGCGATGATACCTGCGCCAGCACCGCATCCTGGCAGGGTAGCGGATAACGACTGTCGCGATGCGACAGACCGACCACAGCCTCATACTGGGCATGCCAGACAGGTGCGGCTGCCTGGGTTATCTGTGTCACAGCGGCGGGCGCCGGGCATGGCTGTACCGGTGCCCGTTTCGAGGCCGCAGGGCGGGTCGCCTTTCGCACGGGGCCGACGGGTGCCGGCGTGCGCGCGTGTCGGCGCGGCTTGACGCGGATGGATGTCACGACCGGGTTGCGCGCGGCGCCAAGTTTCTTCTTCCTGGGCATCTTTGTTCACCTCTGTGTGTTTTTGCAGGATGGGCTGAGGAGGTGCGCCAGCTCAGGGCTCGGCGCGATTGCCCCGGTACTCACTGGACTTGGGCTGAGCCGGTACTATGTCGCGGGCATGCCACCCCTTGGCCATTTCGCGCCCATACAGCTGCAGTGCCTCTTGCCAGTCACTCAGCGAGGGTCGGCACTGAGGGTCGTCGGCACCATCGGTGAAGGTCGTAATGAACATTTGCTTGAGCCGGTGCGGCATGTGACTCCAGATGTTGTACCAGGCCCCCTGCGGAATCCCCCGATTGCCGGTTCCGTAAGCGAAATTGCCGCGGCAGAGGTTGGTGACAGGATCTTCGCCGCCAACAATGTCGTACGGGTGTCGCCCCAGCATCAGGCATTTAAACAGCACTATCGCCACTGAAAACGCCTCGCTCTGTTCCGTACGCACCAGTTCGCTGAAGGCCCGGTTCTGGTGTTCCTTGGGCGTCATGTCGGCGCTGCCCACCGGGCAGGCAAAGCGGTGCTTGCCGGCGTGCACCTGGTAGCTGTCGCAATCCAGCAGCGCTACCTTGCCGCTCTGCGGGTCGGCCAGAAAGTTGTTCAGGTTGTAATCGCCGATCATGATGCCGGCTCGGTGCAGCTGCTCGATGCGGGCCAGCAGGTCGAGCAGGTATCCGACGATCCTGGACCGATCCAGTTGCCCAAAGTGCCGCTTGTACAGCACGGCATGTGCCAGCAGGAACAGCTGTTTGCCCTGTGCCCGGCGCATCGTGTAGCCGATCCAGCTGCCACTTTCGTCATAGACAGAGAAAAGCGGCCAGCTGAGGCTGTCCAGCTTCTGCGCGGCGGCCATGCCACACATGGCTTCGACCTTGGGCTGCAGAATGGATGAGCGCTTGCGCAACTGTTCCGGGTGATACCACTTGATGAGAATATCGTTCCGCTCCCGGAGTGGGTACACAGCGCCTTCGCCACCTTTTGCCAATAGCGGGCCCAACGCCCTGGCAGTCCCCTGAGGGTCGCACACACACAGTTGACTCATCCTGTTCCTCTCCCTTGCTTGAACAAACCGCCCCGCGACCTTGGCCTGTTCAGATGTTGGCCCAGCTGTCCATGGGCGGCAGATCCACCCGCGACGCTGTCGACGCCGAGGCGGAGACCCGGCTCATGCTGGCGGACAGCCACTCGAAGAACTCGCCGAACTTGAGGCCATCGAGCGGGATCGCCGGTCGGTTGGAAAACTCGCCCAGCACCTGCATGTCCGCACCCTGCACCCCGACCGCCAGCGCAACCATTTTGCGATTTCCAGACAGCGTCTTGGCACGCTGGGCGGCGCTCTGCCAGTGATCGGTGGGCGCGCCATCGCTGATCACCACCAGCCAGGGCTGGTAGTAGGCAACGCCGGTCTTGCGGTATTCGCCCTTGCGTTTTTCCAGCGTGTCCAGCGCCAGCTCGACGGCGGCCCCCAGCGGGGTTGGCCCGCTGGCGTCGAAACGCTGGAACCCGTCGACATTCATGGCTGAGACGAACGGCAGAACCACGTCCACCTGCTGTCCGGCGGTAATGACGCCCACCTCGACGGAGCAGGCCGCCACTTCATTTCGGTTCAGCGACTCCAGAAAGCGCTGCAGCCCGTCATTCAGTTCCCTGATCGGCTGGCCGGACATGGAGCCCGAGGTATCCAGCACGACCATGCAGGCACAGCGCGGTGAGGGGTTATCGATCAGATCGCTCGCTGCAATCGCCTGGTCGTTGGTCATCCTGCCTTCTCCTTTCGCTTCGTTGGTCATATCCAGCAATGTCCTGCTCAGCACATTCAGCAACCCGCTCATCCGTACCTCCGCCTTGCGGCATCCACCCTTCGTTTACCCGCCGACACAACAGCACAAGCCCGTGTCGCTGATGACAGGTGCCATACTATCGCTGGGCTGCGGGTGAGCGGGGGTTGGCAAGCTTGGCATGCGGTCGGCGCGGCAGGGGAGCCGGACTGGCGGCTATTGAAGCCCGTGCTTTTTTCCGGAAGGATTATTGGCCGTTCACGGGAGACTGGCAGAATGGGAGGTTTAAATGAGGGTGACTACAGGTCAAATATTAGTCAACTTTGTGGCTAAAAATCGATCACTAAAAACAGCTGTTCAAGCTATTGATTGTATGAGATATTTTTTAAGCTCGGAGTCCGAGACCTGCCCCGAAACCGGAGGGGATTAAGACGTTACTTGGATATCCGAAATAACACATTTATTTGGTCCGAGACCTGCCCCGAAACCGGAGGGGATTAAGACATGTAGATGTGAATAGCGACGTTACCTACACCGTCCGAGACCTGCCCCGAAACCGGAGGGGATTAAGACAGCAAACTTTTTCCCTGATTCATACGTTTGACGTCCGAGACCTGCCCCGAAACCGGAGGGGATTAAGACTGATCTGATAAACCATGTCATAAGTTTTTTCAGTCCGAGACCTGCCCCGAAACCGGAGGGGATTAAGACCGTGGGCATCGCTTCCTGGTGTACCGATAGTGGTCCGAGACCTGCCCCGAAACCGGAGGGGATTAAGACTCATCAGAATCATCAGAGGAAGAAGAACCAAAGTCCGAGACCTGCCCCGAAACCGGAGGGGATTAAGACGTCAAACAGGGCGTGTTGGATCTTACCTAAGGTCCGAGACCTGCCCCGAAACCGGAGGGGATTAAGACATGGCGTAAAAGTGGTTGGCTGTTCTTTCGTGTCCGAGACCTGCCCCGAAACCGGAGGGGATTAAGACAACTCAGTGTCGCTGGATGAGTAGCTACTGGCGTCCGAGACCTGCCCCGAAACCGGAGAGGATTAAGACATTAATAGAGCGTTGTAAATATTTGCCAAAGATGTCCGAGACCTGCCCCGAAACCGGAGGGGATTAAGACGGTGCACCTAGCCGAGTTTCGAGCGGGTTCCGGTCCGAGACCTGCCCCGAAACCGGAGGGGATTAAGACCGTAACAAATGGTACATTTGCAGATGGGCTGGGGTCCGAGACCTGCCCCGAAACCGGAGGGGATTAAGACTCTAGACGAGATCGGCACTGGCTTTGACCATAAGCGTCCGAGACCTGCCCCGAAACCGGAGGGGATTAAGACATGGTGCGCTGACGGGTCATGCGACCGCCAGGTCCGAGACCTGCCCCGAAACCGGAGGGGATTAAGACGATAGTGGGGGGTACATTGTCAATAATTTATCTGTCCGAGACCTGCCCCGAAACCGGAGGGGATTAAGACTAGCGTTGGTAGTCGCAATAGCGGCCTGTGCAGCGTCCGAGACCTGCCCCGAAACCGGAGGGGATTAAGACGGTACTTTTCAGTATAAAATACATATCCCAATAGTCCGAGACCTGCCCCGAAACCGGAGGGGATTAAGACCGACCACGACGCTCACTTCCATAGCCTTACGTTTGTCCGAGACCTGCCCCGAAACCGGAGGGGATTAAGACTGTTCGTCCTTCATTTCAACGGACACATTCAAGGTCCGAGACCTGCCTCGAAACCGGAGGGGATTAAGACCACACAACAGCGCGACCTGCTTCTGTTGCTCGTCCGAGACCTGCCCCGAAACCGGAGGGGATTAAGACCGTTAGAGGTAGCCGCCGGCGCCACTCTATATGTCCGAGACCTGCCCCGAAACCGGAGGGGATTAAGACAGCTCCATGTGCCGCTTTCGCCGCGATTTGCGGTCCGAGACCTGCCCCGAAACCGGAGGGGATTAAGACAGCTGAGCAAGACGCTTGGCTGGTTCCTTGGCGTCCGAGACCTGCCCCGAAACCGGAGGGGATTAAGACCCAAACCTTCAACTGTGATACCTTCTTCTTTGTCCGAGACCTGCCCCGAAACCGGAGGGGATTAAGACGATATCCATCTGCTTGTACCTCGTTAATTGAGTCCGAGACCTGCCCCGAAACCGGAGGGGATTAAGACCCATTAACTTGCCGAGAGATATGCCTTGCTTGTCCGAGACCTGCCCCGAAACCGGAGGGGATTAAGACTGGAAGTGCTGTCGCACCGCCATGTTGAGTGCGTCCGAGACCTGCCCCGAAACCGGAGGGGATTAAGACTGTACCAACTCGCTAAACCAAAAATGTTTCTTTGTCCGAGACCTGCCCCGAAACCGGAGGGGATTAAGACTCGCGATCCGCTCTGTACTGCGGAGGGTAGTACGTCCGAAACCTGGGTAAGCGGTAGTTTCTGGGTGGGGACTTGCGGCTGCAGTCGCTGCCCCGGCAGGGCTTTGGTATTCCTCCGGGGCCTGCGTGCTTTGAGTTTCAGGTGGCGGGAGACGTTATTTTCAGTGCCTTGAACAGACGCCTAAGCTCTGCTTGAAGTTTGTCTTCATTCGCCAGCAGGCGATCCAGCGCCGGGTCTGGGCTGCGCAAGCCGTGTGCCAGCGCATTGCGCATATTGTTGAGCGTGCTGAAATCAGCGGACTGCTTCAGTTGCTCACTCACTTCCTTGCGTCTTGCGTAGTCATCCGGCAGTTTTTGCGTGTATGTCTGTTCGGTGATCTTGGATTCCAGGCCAAATATTGCCGCTCTCAGGTAATCTCGTCGGTTCAGATACTCACAGGCCAGGTGCTTTTCGTAGTCTGGGCGTGACTGGCTTTTATGCCAGTCGATTCGGCGCTGCAGTTCATCGGCAAACAGCGATGCAACCGGGTCATCCGGGTAGTTGTCCGCGATTGTCCAGCTGCTCAGGCACTCCCTGGCTTTGGCCGGATTGCTGGTGCGCTCGAAATAGGCGGCGCTTTTCAGAAGATGGGCAGATTTCCCCAGCAGCTTGCCAAAGACACCATAGTCGCCGTCTTTGGTGTAAGAGCTCATGGCGGTGAGCCAGTCGGCAACACGCAGCAGGCCTTCGATATTATTGACGGTCGTGCTTGGCTTGCCGGGGTCGTAGGCGGCGTACCAGATGCCCTCAATCCGGGCCTGGCGGATCTCGCGCAGGTACATGGCGGCCAGTAGCGCAACCATTGGCAGGTTTCTGAAACCATGGGTCACATCAAGATGGACCTTGTCCTGGGACTGCACATGGTTTGCCATCAACTCGACCAGGCGGACCTGCTCTGCCAGGTCATGGCCGTAGGGAATAATCTGCAACCGAACCTCGGTGTCCAGGCGCTCTTCCAGCAAGTGGCGCAGGCTATCCAGTTGTTGCTGGGTGACAGCCTGGTTTTCTACTGCATCGGCCAGGGTCAGGCGTTCGTCTTCGGCCAGGTCACCCAGATTGATATCGCCGTCGAACAGGTGATCCCACATGCTGCCCGCCGTCCCCATCACAACCAGCCGTTGCGGCTTTAGGTGGCGCTGCAGATTGAAACCCAGAAAAGCGGAAGGCTCATGGGTTTCGCCGTCGATGACATAGGCGGTTTTATTGTAGCCCTGTTCAGTTTTTCGTGTTCGGCCCAAGAAAGTAATCAGTGTTTTCTTCATTTACACTCTTGCTCCAGCACGATTATTTATTGCATTCACTGATGCGTGGTGATTACGCAAAGTATTTCTAATTCTGGCAATGAAGAGATTGTACTTTAGCCACTGATGAGCTCGCTGAGCCTCTGATACAGCGACGGCTTTTTCTTTTTTGTCTGTTTGTTCCAGCGGTCTCCATCATGGAATTTCAGCGCTTCCTCCGCGACGGCCAGGAGCCGCTGCTGACTGTCGGCTGGCCAGTTGAGGATTGTCTGCTTCTCGGCCATCGCCTGCAGTAACAGTCTAACCTCGCTGCTGGCCGGGTTTGGACCAAACGCCTGCTCATTGGTAAACAGGCGGCGCAGTTTCTGCAACATCTGCTCGTCCTCACTCAGCGTGCTTGCCTGCAGTGTTTCCGTCAGCCCTTTTTCGAGTGTCATGTGACCATAGCCCGCCGCGGTCTTGCTGCCGACGCCGAGCCAGGCGAGTGCCTGTTCAAGTGCGTGCAACACCGGAGCCAAATCCACTGTACTGCCACGGCGCGGAGCAATGGAAAAAATGAACTTGGCTTCACGGGTCACTAGAAACGGCACCGGGACGGGCGCATGCCAGTCACCGGGCAGGATGGCTTTCTTATCTTGACTGTGACCCAGTTCATACCACTTCCCCATATGGGGCGTCATTATATCGACGCTGAGCTGTGGCGGTTCCAGTGGAATTGCATCCATGAAAATCAGTTCGCCCGCCTGGTGCTCCTCGGTAATTTTTTCACCGTCGGGGCTATCATTGGCGGGCATGCCAACTTGCCTGGCCGAACTGCCAAACCAGCGACGTATCTCTGCGCTGGGCAAATCGGTGTAGGCTTCCGCCCAGGCGCGTACTAATCCCTTGACCGTAGAGCCCGGGATATAGGGCGTACCGAGTGTCGGGTGCCATGTAAAACCATTTTCGATCGGGCTGGCATTGCCCATGCCTGTGACAAAATGCCAGTCGGTTCGGAAGATGCGCAGCTCTCCTCCAAGGTTGCCTGTCAGGGCTGTTAACCGCTCACAGGCCGCCTGCAGTGCCTCTGGGTTGCCACACCGGCCCGCACAATCCTGCAGCGCCTTGGTTTTACTTGCGGGGTCGATCTTATCCTTATCGAACTTCGCGTTATAGCCTTGGAACAGGCGGGTAAACACAAGCCCCTTATGGCCGTCATCATTGTGTGCCGCTGCAAGACGACTACGGTTTGCGGATGGCAAGGGGCAGTAGCTGTACTCACTCATGGCTGTCTCCGGCAATTTCAGCGCGGGCGAACTGTTTGATCCAGCTCAGCAAGGCCTGGGCTTCGGCGTGGGCACGCTGGTACTGATACTGGTCTCCCGCCACAATGGCCTCCATAACATCCTGCTGCGCAGGCCAGATACCCCGCTCACCGGTGGTCAGCCATTCACTGACTGCCTTGTACAGTGCCAGCCAGGCGCTCGCTTCCGGGCCTCTTCCATTGCCTTTCATTTTGGCGAACGCCAGTGCCTGACCAATACCGTTGGTCTGAATCATTGCCGGCAGGCTGTTGGCGTAGGCTTTGAATCTATTAGCTGTCTCCTTGTCCGGCGTCACAGCTAGCACCTTCTTCAGTGCGAAGCCTGCGCGCTGTTGTGCGATAGTCTGCTGACGGCTGGCCGTCTCGACACTTTTACGTGGGCTAATGGAAATGGATGGCGCTGCAGCTGGACTGGTTTTTCTGGATCCCTGCTTTTTGTACTTTGCCATCACGCTCACCCCTTGCTGAATGCGTTGATTTTGCACCAGCCCATTCCGGTGGTTTCGTTGCCACCGAGCTGCAGGTAAGGGAACTGGCCAAATACCTGATCGGTCAATGCTGTCATCACATCCTGGGCCGTCATAGGACTGCTTTCCCGGCGCGACTTTGCTGCATTGATACCGATATAGAGCAATGTATCCGGCGGCAGGGACTCCTCGTGCCATAGGGCCCCGCGTGCGACGGTTTTCGTATCGTTGTCGATGGCGATATGTGCCTGTACAGGAATGGCGGACTGGCACAAATGGGCGAAGCTGTCATTGCTCACCACCGCCAGTTTGGCTGTGATATCACGTTCGTCCAGACCGGACAGTTCTGCCAGTACACTGATCAGTAGGCCCAAGTCAGCGGTCTGACGTTGATAGGCATACTCCTCCAGAAAGAGATAGTCGTGTTTCTCGTCCTGTGCGGTAAGAATGTTCTCGTCGTCAGGTTCGTGTAGGGCGCCCAGCTCCAGGGTCGAGAAACCCAGGCGTTCAGCATCACGGGCGAGGCGCTTGATCAGCTCCGGGCACGTGACCAGCCGATACTGGCTGGTCAGTGAGCGGACCGGCAGTGCCAGCAGGCGAGCATCGCTGATCATCAGTGCGCCGGCATGATCGCTGGCATTCTGGGTGTCGGGACCGAATAGTGTCAGCAGAGTTTCGGTATCATGTTGCAGAGCTTGCTCTGCCGCTGCGCGTAGCGCACCTTTCACCGCCGAGCCAAACACAACGGGCCAGCCACTGTGCTGCTCGCGCATGATCGGCAGGTCAATGTTACCGTCCGACTCGCCGGTGCCGGCGTGGATGGAGGTTTCGGCACGCAGGCCAAAAAGTTGGTTATTCCGCATCAGTTTTGCTTCCTTGTAACTTGCTCAATTGGACTGCCAGAGACCACACGCCAGCTGGCCATATCCGAATCCGGTTTGCTCGCCAATCGCCTGACCGTGAAGGGCCTGGACTGCTGCTGTGAGTCTGTCGGTACGGGTATCATCGATTTCCGCAAACCAGCTACTGCCCGCTGGCATCAGGCTGACCACATCTTTGGGTGCACGGCGTTGCAGATCCCAGCCACCGGTACGTTGCACCTTGCCGGTAACGGCTGTTACCAGCCGCATCTTTATTCCGGCGATAGACCCCTGCCAGGTTTGCAAGCCGCTGCCATCCGTGGCAAAGGCCACCGAGAATCCCGGCAGCGGCTGTGTTGCGCAACTGCCTGGCAGGCGAGCGGGGGACAGTAATGTGAGAATCAGGCCGCGCGTTTTCGCAGACGCCTTTAAAGCGACGGGCCTGGGCTCCGATATGATCTCAACGCTCAGGCTTGCCATACGTCCTTCACCACCGAGGCGCTGAATGGAGTCAGCCTTAATCTGGCTGATTAGTTGATCCGCTGCCGCCGCGGGCAATGTCAGCGTCAGGCTTATTGACACAGGATCGAGTAAACGCAGGTGCTCGGTTTGATACAGCAGACCTTCCACCACGGTTGCACGGCTATTGTCACGGGCAATACCCAGGCGTGGCTCAAGCACAAAAAGTTCTTCGGCTTTTTTCAGGTCTCCTTTGGCCGGAACGTCGCCGTTTAACAGGCGCAGCAATCCAGCCCCCGTCGTCCAACAGCTCTCCAGTGGCTTGGCGTTCTGGATACCTTCGGGGAGGGTTGGCAGTACCACAGCACCAAGGCGTCCTTCGGCATCGGGTCGGCTCAAGTCACAGAGGATCGGACTGCCCGGCTGCAAACGCACCAGCCTGTCATCCCCAGTATTCAGGAGGTAGGCTGGCACTGGATAGAGTGGTTCGCCATGGTACAACAGCGTCGACGGACCGAAGCGCAGCAGGCCGCTGTTATCGCCGTAACCGATTAATTCCGACAGGTTGATATCGCCCACAGATTGCGCACCAAGCAGATCATTTTCTGAGCGGACATGTTGTTTCCAGTCAATTCCTAGCGCCTCACCCAGGCGTGTTCGGATTGCACCTGTCAGCGTGGCGACGGGCGGTGGGAACAGGCTGCTTAAGCGGCTTGCACCCGCGGTATCATGGGGTCGGGCATCACGGAAGAACCAGGTATCGATGGGTGTGAATCGTATCTCCAGAGTTTTATTCATACGCTGGCCTCCGACATAGCGGACGATGGGGAAGCACTAATTTGCTCTGTGGTGAGGAAATGCAAGAGCTTCAGTGCATCATTTGTCAGCCTTGGCTCTTTGACCGTCACCCCGTTGTCTTCGCGTTTCCAGGATTCCGTCATGTGCAGCAGTTCATCCAGCAATGTGGCATTCAATTCACCGACGGCTTTACCGCTATGCTGCCACGCAGCGCGGATCAGGGCTCGCAGGTAAAGATTATCTATCGAGAGATCTTCTGCCTGAGCAACCGGCTTATTCAACCCAAGCTGTTCGATCAAGGCCTCCAGCTTGTAGAGGAACTTGCGGGAGAATTGTTTATCCGTACTGCGGTAATGCATCAGCTCAGTTGTCAGGGATCTGATCAGCGCTGCGGGCGCTGGAGCATCGCCGCGCTCCCACGGACTGGACCACCGACAATGCAGCCCGCCGGGCTTCCAGACCTCGATTGCCAGACTGTTTCGCCCCGTTTTTTCCTTAGCGACTTTGTCCAGCAGTGGGTGCGCTTTGGCCAAATTCTGTGCGAAGGGCGACTTGTAATGACAAAACAATACCGCCGCCGACAAGCTGGTGGTAATGGCGTTTTGACCTAGAGTTTGATTAACCTTAGCGAAACAGTGGGTGTAGAGCTGACGCAATGCATCGGCACAGGCGATGGCGTCGTCCACTGAAAGTAAGGCCAGCACGTCGTCGCCTCCGGCGTACACCAAAAAGCCACTGTGGGCTTGCACCACGTCAGGTACTTTGCGGGTAAAGGCATTCAGTGCTCTGCTGATACCCGTCTGTTTGGTGGCATTGCTCATCTGGCTGCCCAGCGCATCGCCGTCCATAAGCAGGATGGAATAAAAGTCGCTCGGCTTTCCCAATTGACGCTGCACGGTGTGAAGCCGCTGCTGGATGCTGTTAAGAATCTCTCGTTCCTGGGCATCGTCGCTGCGTTTTGCCAGCAAGGCGAGCTCTTCCTCATAGAAGTACCGGCCGTTCACGGTCTGCCACTTCCAGTCGGGAATGTTAAAGGTGTGACAGGCTTTATCGATCCGGTTCAGATTCAGGGTGCCCCCCTCATGCCCTGAATCAAGAGTTGCCAGATCCAGATTGAGCAAACTAATTTCTTCGCGCAGCTGCGTATCTTTAGCCGCCGCCAGGATCGCTTTCTCCAACCAGGGTGCGGCCGCCAAATAATTGACCGAAGGTACATTCACGGGCAGTCTCCAGCCCTTGAGTGTCCATTGATCGATGCCACTTTGGCCGCTAAAGGGCAGTTCCAGTGTATGAAAGTAGTGTGCAAAGCGACGTTTGATATACGCAATGGCACAGAGTGTTTCACCGGGGCGCAGATCGGTATTAATGCTTTTGCCCGCTTTCTCGGCAAGTGCCTTCCAGAAGGTATTTACCGCTTTGCCGGGGCGTGGCTCAGCTGACAGCTCCTGCCAGCCCTCCATCATCATGCAGCTGACACCGGGTTCGGCTGGCGGATTGTAAGTGCGCCAGTTTTTACGCCTGTCGAGCAGGTTGGTGGCTGTCGGGTCAGGGGTGAGACACCAGCTTATCTCCCAAAAATGCTCGACCTGGCGCTGCCAGACTGACTGGGTTTGTTCGATGCTGGGGTGCTCTAAACCGGCCAAATCTCCCTGCCAGACCTGATCGGCCAACGCCTGCCAGGCAGCCTGCACATTGTTTGTTACCTGCAACGGGTCAAAGGATGCCGGTACTATGGCACGAGCCGCCTTGAATCGGTTCGGAATACAGCCCTGTTGCGGCGGGGTCCCCTTACCTTTGCCTTGCAGCCAGTCGAGGTAGTCTTCATCGGGCAAGGGAAACTCGATACGCCCGCCCTGCGCCTGTACCGACTGCATTGCTACTGAAGCAAGCCACGACAACAGGAAAGAACCCGCCCAGAAATCACGCGTCCGCCGTGCCTGTGCCACGAATGCCTGGACCGGGCCCAGAGTGAAATGAAAATATTGCTCAGACATGAATGACATCCCGTTCGTTGAAGCGCGCCAGGAAGGTATCCAGTACCTGCCAGTCCAGTTGCTGGTTCACGTGATTGCCGCTCAGTTCAAAATGGGCAGCGCCCTTACCCTTTACTTTGACACTGGCGCTGTCAGGTAAAAACAGCGACCGTAATAGCAGGTGAATCAGCAGAAACTGGCCATCCGGCAGGCGGTGCAGATGGGCGAAGAGCGGGGAGGCTCGTCGGCCGCCGCTAACGCCATCAACATCAACATCAATGCTGACATTTTTTCCGGTACTGCTTAGAAAATAGGGGTGGGGCAAACCGAATACGGCCCGGCTGGGCAGACGGCCCTGACGTTTGCCCTCGCTGACCTCGTAGGCCCAGTCATGGTCAGGCTTGAATTTTTGTTCAGCCTCCCGGCCGAATGTAAGCTTGTTGCGCCCATAGCCCCGGTACATGCCCATCTCAAAACCATGTTGCCTTAACAGGGCGATCGCGTCGTTACCGCTGGCACCGACCTGCAACTGGCTCAGGCGGCTGAAAGCCGAAAAGGGTGGTTCATCCGCTTTTGCGGTCGGCCCCAGTAGTTCGGCAATGGCGTGCTTGTACTCGGTCTGATTTGTGGGGAGAGGCTGCGGCTGCCCGGATACCTCCAGTCGGTTGATCGTTATAGAGCCGAAACCTTTGCGGGCTCGGCTGCCGAGATTGCCCAGTAAGCCGAAGCAGAGCAGGGCCTCGATCAGTTGCTGCTTTTGCCCGTCGGTAAGGCCACGCTTCAGTGCCAGTTGTAACGTGAAGTGACCACCAGACTGCAGATAGCTTCGCTTCAGCCCTTTGGAGTAAAGCCCCTGGCCCAGCAGATACTGCAATTCAGGCGTATTCGCAAAATCCTGATCAGACACATGCACATGTTGCTGGCTGACGCGCAGCAGGAATCCAGCCTGGCCGGATGGTCCGCGGCTTTCGTCTCTGGTCGCCTGTCCAAAAAGGGCAGATTCCTCATGATGTAGTTGCTGTAAAGCCACCTGATCCGACGGTGCCTGCTGGCGCAGGCGTGCCCAGTTCAGCGCCCGCCACCAGAAGCGCAATGCCCCCTTGATAGCCGGTGGCCTGATCTGTTGCGCACAGGCCTGATTTGCTTCGCCCAGAAACATTGGTGTAGTGAGAGAGAACTCGGCCTCTATCCTGTCCATATCCATACGTTCATCCATCGCAAAGTCCGTGAGGCCACTACAGAGCGGTACCCGTCACAGTGTTAAAGTTGTGTTGCGTTGATGCCGGGGCTGTCAGTTGCAATGCACCCAGGCCGAACGATGTCTTGCCGCCGCCATGCAGGGCAGTGCCGTTGGCCAGGAGCTGCCCGAGGGGCAGCAGCCCTTCCGGGTTGGGATGCTGTATTCGCAGCTGACCCATCACCCCTTGTAGAGGATGCCGACTAGCCTGTCGTTGCGAATGGCGCTGCCAGCAGACGTCCTGCAGCTGCGAGGTAACGGTCAGTTGGTCGGCCAGTGTCAGCAGGTCCTTGTTATCCGGCACTGGGAGATCAAGCTCAAAGTGGCGATTGACCATGCGCTGGCGCTGCGCAAGTGCGACGAGCAGGTCGTGCACCCGAAATTCGTCAGCCTGTAGAGGTCGCCCTCTGCGTTTAATCAGCCAGGGGGTTACCAACTCCAGGGTAGTCGCAGCGCCGGACAGTAAGATCTGTTGCGTGATTGGAGTAACCTGTTGCAGTCGGCAAGGGATGTCCGACTCGCCTAGCCCTTTGAGCAGCGCGGTTGTCATGGCAGATTGCACAGCCGTCTGCAGTGCTTTTGAAAGGCCGATTAAATTGAGCCGGAACCGGAAGTGTTGTCCGGCCCGCAGGTGCCGGTCTTGGTCTATCGGGGTGAACATTACTGCGGGAATGCCGTCCTGATTTGCGCGCCGATAACCCTCGAACAGATGCACGTAGAAGCACTCGCTGCGGTGCCCCGATGTACCGCAGTTGCAAAAGCGTGACAGCAGGGCATGCCCCAGTGCACCGCGTAGCATGCTGCCCGGATGAGCAGGTAGAAAAAAGGAACGTTCTGGATAAGCGTGGAACAGCAGAGTGGTGATCGCGGGCCCCGCGATAAAAGTGGTGCAGAATTCGCCTGAGTTCATTGTTCTTGTTCCTTTTCAGCAAGGGGCGTCCTGGCCCGGTATCAATCTAGCGCACGAGTTCCAGGCTGTATATATCGAAATGGAATACCCGCCACTGCGTTAACGGTCTGATTGCCGATGGGTCGGCTTGGGCAGTGCGCTGAGTTTCTACTTAACCAGGCGCAAGCGCGACCTTGGGAGGGAAGGATTCCGTTCCGGCAGTCGTATCGGCGGCCGGCTTGCCGCAAAGTCCCGGATAGCTTGGGGTGCCTGGCCGATACCGGTCTGCAGCAGCATGCTCAGTACTTCAGCTGCAGCCAGGCCGTTCGCGTTGGTGTGTGAAATGATGACGGCCCACTGCGATGGCGTCAGTGAAAGAATTGCCTCTGTTGTCAGTAACCGACTGGCTTCACAGAGGAAATAATCGATGCCGCTCAACAGGTCCTCGGGTTCGATCTGTTCACCTTCAGCCTTGGCGACTTGGCTCATGGTTACAGCGATATCAATTATGTGCTGCGTGCTGGTGTCAGTCTGGCTCATGGTGATTTCCCCGGTGCTTGCCGTTTCATTGGTTCCCAGTCTATTGGCATGCAGGGGCGTTAGGGGTGTTGCCAAGCTTGGCAGTCTGCACAGTCAGGGATGCTCGCGGGCCGCTGCTCCTTGCTCAAGGTACCGGTTGGCCGTGCCAGCCAGGGTGCCATATGCAGTTGCTATTCAACGTGCAGCGTGACTGGGTAATTCAATACAAGCCCGACAACTAGCAGCCAGAGAGTTGAGTTTGGTCTTAATCCCCTCCGGTTTCGGGGCAGGTCTCGGACTAACAGTGAGAACAAACGTACCTGTCATGACGTCTTAATCCCCTCCGGTTTCGGGGCAGGTCTCGGACTGAAAACGCTACTGAGGTAACTAAGCTTGAAGTCTTAATCCCCTCCGGTTTCGGGGCAGGTCTCGGACGGATAATGCAAGGGAAGTTGAGATTCTTGAAATGTCTTAATCCCCTCCGGTTTCGGGGCAGGTCTCGGACCATGAAAATCTCTTTTGGTGACGATCTTAAAAGGTCTTAATCCCCTCCGGTTTCGGGGCAGGTCTCGGACTATAAAGAGGTCGCATTGACTTCTAAGATATGTCTTAATCCCCTCCGGTTTCGGGGCAGGTCTCGGACACGGATATCGCCTGGGGAGTCACCCCCAGGGTCTTAATCCCCTCCGGTTTCGGGGCAGGTCTCGGACCCAGAGGACAACTCACGTGTACTCGTCATTCCGTCTTAATCCCCTCCGGTTTCGGGGCAGGTCTCGGACCTCGGAGAAGTGACCAATCGGGCACACGGCATAGTCTTAATCCCCTCCGGTTTCGGGGCAGGTCTCGGACAGACAAACTGGCCGATGCACGCAACCGTAAGGCGTCTTAATCCCCTCCGGTTTCGGGGCAGGTCTCGGACGCGGTTGGGCTGACCTGTCGGGAAACGCCAACAGTCTTAATCCCCTCCGGTTTCGGGGCAGGTCTCGGACCTAAAGCCGTGTGTGATGCACTAGGCGTAGGTCTTAATCCCCTCCGGTTTCGGGGCAGGTCTCGGACTGAAGCTCGTGCCATTGAAATGGCAGCTGTACGTCTTAATCCCCTCCGGTTTCGGGGCAGGTCTCGGACTCCGAGCCTGAAAAAACAGACCTGTTTTCAAGCGTTTAGCCGTGGCTTTTAGGTGATCGAAAATCAACCAAAAAGTTGGCTAAAAAATAACCAGTTGTTTCGCTTAAAGAGCGCTACCAGTTCCGAGCTTCAGTGAGCATGCCGAAAGTTCTGAATGACTGCAATAAATAGCCGCTATGCGTGGGTATCCGCGGCCATGATGTCTGGATGTGTGACCGACGATGACTGTTTGAAGTCGTGGAGTTGATGTGCCGGATAGCCATTATCGAAAACACCCTCCAGAAACGGCGAGGCACCCCAAAAGTGTATCAGTGTGTTCGCGGGTATGCGGTAACCCCGCAGGTCATCCTCGCCAGGGCGAATCAGCTTGAGTAGCTGTACTTGCAGTATGGCCAGGGCTTCGTCATCGCCTTGCCAGGCGAATACGGATTCTTGCAATACGTAGGCCTGGGTTCTCAGAAATCGCTGCAGCCGCTGCAGCCGGCGTGGCGAGCGGATATCGTAAGCCAGCAGGTACCAGTGGCTAGTCACACAGTGCTTCCTCACAGTCGCGGTCGATACGCCGCGACAGCCAGTGCGCACCGGCACCGAGTTGTCGTGACCAGTGCGTCGAGACCTCGTCATAGGCGGCATAGAACTGCTGGCGGCCCTCTTTTCCCAGCAGGCATCCACCAGGGCGAGTCGAAAAATGACGCCGGTCAAGCAGACCGCTGTTGAATAGCCGCACGACCCAGGTTTCTACCTGGGGGCGCAGGGGCTCCATCAGATCGCAGGCAAGGGATTTTCGGCCGTATGCCGGGCGATGATAAAACCCCAGTTGCGGGTCCAGGGCATACCGCAGTGATTGGCGTACCGCCTCCTGGTGCACCAGGGTGTAGGTGAGCGAAAGCGCCGCATTCACCGGATCGGGTGGTGGCCGGCGCTCGCGCTTGCTGAAGCCCAGCTGTGGCGGGAGCTGTTCACGCCAGTGCGCGAATGCAAGGCGCTGTACGCTGCCCTCGATACCGCGTAGCTGGGCATCGTCTTCACAGCTGCCGAGCTGGCGCAGCGCCACTTCTATGTGCTGGTGGAGCGCCTCACCTGTGGCTGTGTGAGTCAGCAGCCGGTTAAGGATGTTGAACTTGTGGCGGCAAAACTGAACGGCAATGGGCAGGCGCCGGGTCAGGGACTGCTGCCACGCATACTGACGGCAGCGGCGTTCAACCTGCCGCTGCTGGTTGGCAAAGAGGGCAAAGCTGTTTTGTTCATGGCGTTGGTTCAGCACGATGAGATCGATTCCACGGCTTTGCAGCTGACCGATGAGCTGGGTGGTGAGTTGTACGCTGTGCATGCAGATCACCTGATCAATGCGGCTCAGCGGCAGGGTTCGGGGCGGCTGTTCAGGCGCACGCACGATAATGCAGTCTGTGGCGTATTCCAGGCTGAGCTGGCGTCGATCCAAAATCACATGGGTCATGGATGATCCTAGTTGATAAGTAGTAGCGGGCCTGTAGGGGACATGGCGCCGCATCCGAGTTGCCAGCAGCTGCTCATGCTGTTCAGGCAGATGGCATAGAGCCGGTCTTGTCCGTCCAGCAGTGGCAGTAGCTGCTCCAGCAAGTGGTTTAGCTCTATGCTGGATAGCGGCAGTTCGAACACTGAGTCCTGATAACTCAGGCTTAGTGCATGCAAAATACGCAGTGCTCGGCGCCGGCTGCGGTTGTCGCTGATGTCGTACCCGATCAGGTAGTGCCGTCTAGCCATAACCGCTCCAGTGTGGAGTGCAATGCGCTGAATCCTTCTAAGCGCAGCAGGTCGTTAAAGTCTGTGGGGCGGGCGCGGGCCAGCGTCTCGCGGCTGAAAGTCGGGTAACACAAGCGGTCACCAGGCTGCCTGGCGGACTGCGCGCAGTGCTTGCCGACGTTGCCGACCCTGGGCTTCCAGATATCGTTGTCGTGACAGAAGATCACCGGACCCGGGGTGTTGCGCCTTACCGCGGCCAGGTTATGCGCCGATAGTGCAACGCGGACTTCACCAGGCCAGACAAGCGCCAGCGTGAGGCCCGTGGCGAGCCCTTCACAGATGAGCACCGGGATCCGTGCGGTTGCCTCGGGTTTTGGCTGGATACGGATAAAGCTGCCGCTCATCAGCCCGGCTTCGCGCACGAAGTGGCGTTTGCGGTCACCGTGCGGGCTGAAAGTTATCTGATGAAAACCCGTATAACCCTGGTGGGGGTTACCAAAGGGAATGAGGAGCTGGCCTGGCTGTGGGCAGCGCACTGGCAGGCGGCTGAGCAGCGCGGTATCCGCCAGCCCGGTCAGCCGCTGTGCCAGCCAGGGATGGTCAGGGCCGAGGTGCGGCGCCGCGCAATACTGGCGTTCAAAGTGTCCATGCCGTTGCAGGCGTCGGGCATTTTCCAGCGCCGGGTCCCGGGTGGCTCGAAGCGCCACGCGGGACATTGGGGTCTGGCTGTTCGCGTTGGTGCACTGCCAGCGCAGACCGTTGAAGGTTCGTTCCTGGCCGCCATCCTTGAACGTGTGCAGCCGCAGAAAGGGCCATAGTCGGCCGGTGCTGGTACGGTTAATGTACAGCAGCGCGCTGCAGGTGCCGCGGTAACGGGGTTCGATGACCGGTACAGAGTTGCCTTTGGCCATCTGGCCAGGCGCAGGAAGGCATTGCAGCAGGCGGGAACCATCAATACCAACCTCGGCGGCGAGCGTACAGATATGATCGCAGGCACGATGGAGTATCGCCAGGGGCGGACCCAGATCACGCGCGACTGAGTGCATCAGGGTTGCTCCGTGACCAGAAAACGACGCACGCTGGCGCCCATCTCGTGCAGACGGTCTGCGCTCAGTTCGATGCCCCGCTCGGCAGGCGTTGCCTGAATGCAGAGGTGCCAGTATTCGACGCCCAGAGGCGCCAGGCGGGCGATCATCGACATCGGCAGGTTGCCAATAACGCGGTCACCGGCCTGCAACAGGGCAGGATCAAGGTGGCCCTGCTGTTTACCGCGAAACCCCTGGCGTGCGAGATACTCGATAGCGCCTGGGTGGCGGCTGACGATCCAGGTGGTTTTTTCTGAGCGCAGCTGTTTCAATCAGCAAATTCCCATTGAGGTTGATGCAGAGCAGCTTAATGCTGCGGGCCACCTGGCTGGCGCTGCACAAGCTTGGCTATGGGCTCAGGAACAGGCTGACGGCGGACAGATGCCGCAGGGAATTGGCGAAAAGGAGAGGGTATGTCGCACACGCTATTGTCGGTTACGGGAATGTCACCGGCGGTGATCACTGAAACGCTGTATGCCATTGCGCGTGACGGACTGCGCTGGCCGGATCGCATCAAGGTGATAACCACCACGGTGGGTCGCGATCAGTTGCACGACCTGCAGACCACACTGGATCAGCTGGCGGCGGATTATGGCTGTACACCGCTGGCGCCGGCGCAGGTGGAGATTGATGTGGTGCGGGGCGCCGACGGTCTTGAAGTCAGCGATGCGCGCAGCCTGGAAGATCACGAAGCTCTGGGTGACTTTATTATGCAGTGCGTGCGCAACCTGACCGATGACCCGGACCGCTCGGTACATGCATCCATTGCCGGCGGGCGCAAAACCATGACCTTTTATCTGGGCTACGCCATGAGTCTGTTAGGCCGCCCGGGTGATCTGTTATCGCATGTACTGGTGAGTGAGCCGTTTGAGTCGGTAAAGGCCTTTCGCTATCCAACCCCGTATAGCCAGGCGTTAACCACGTTTGCAGGTCAGACGGTGGATGCACGCGATGCACAGGTGGTGCTGGCCGATATCCCGTTTATCCGCATGCGTGATGAACTGCCCCCGTTGATGTTGCAGCTTACTGAGTCGCTGAGTTTTCGAGACTTGGTCAGCCTGATCAACCTGGGAGAGCTGGAAGCGCACAAACGTACCTTAACGCTTGAACTGCCCGCCGATATGGCTGAGCTAAGAGTTCTTGATGGCGCTGGCACACTGCTGCGCAGGATAGAGCTGGGAATGCTGGATTATGCTTTTTACCGCATGGTGCTGCGTCAGTACCTGGCGGGTGAAGAGCTGGTGCGGCGGCCTGCCCTCGGGGATACCGACCTGCTTGTCTTGCTGTGCGAAGAGGCACTGCGACTGCAGGGTGAGATTCCAGGCAAGGATCAGACACCTACTGAGTTGCTGGGGCAGCTTGAGGACGCCGAGGGACCTTATCGTTTGCGAGACTCGACATTGAACAGCCTAAGGACGAATGCTCTCACGGGCACCTTTTTCGATACCCGTTGCAACAGCATAAAAAGCGCGCTGGAAAGTGTGTTGCCGCGAAAGCTCTGCCGCTGGCTGACATTATGCAGTGTGAGCGATGAAGACGGCGACCTGGCCAATTTTTATCAAGCCTGGGGCTCGGGCAGCAAGGGGGGAGGCTACGGTATCCCGCTGGCCGCCAGCAGCATCATCCTGCACGACTGAAAGTCTGAACCTCTGCGCCGGCCTGAGTGCTGTGCTGACCCTGCCGGTACAGATGGCTCGCGCAGTGATCCTGCACAGTATTAGTGGGCAGGGGCTTTTCATTGGCGATAACACACAGTTACGGTTGCCGATGTCTCTGCGGTGGCCGGATCTGGTACCAAACATCAACAGAGCCCCAACCAGAGACTGTAAATTTATCCGTGTTAATGGCGATATATTACAGTCAGAGGCGATTACCGAAGAGGATACTGAACGGTCCTATCGCCTGTTCCCGGCCCGTATCGGCATCGTCCACTTCTTGGCGATATGATGTAAGGCGGGATAGAGCGCCTTCATCACGAATGTCTCGGTTGGGAACAAGCGGCGGGTCCTGATGACCTCGCAGTCGCGATGATCTTGAGCCGGAAAAGGCTGCCTGGCTGCAACTACAAGGTTGCGGAGTCGTCGGGGGGCGCTGATTCGCAGTCGCTGTCCGTGGTGAGCTCCTCTTGGATATAACGCTGAACGTGACCCTGAATCTTGCGGCTGGTTATATATGCCCACAGACCCATCATAGTACCGGCTGCGCCGAAAATAATACGCCCTTCGGGTATGAGCAGTATCAACAGTAACGTCAGCGGAATAATAATCATTAAACCGTACTTGCCGCGTTTGCCTACGTTCTCTATCAGCTGCTCGGCATCGGCCCGGGTGGTGACGCCTGCGCCTGGCAGTTTCTGCCGTAGCGAGGCGTATTCGCGCTCGCTTCTTTTCGCCTGGCGTCCGAATGGGTCTCTGAAGTTCATCGGCTAGTCTCTGTGTTTGGTCATTGTGAGAGAGCCCGTTTTCAACTTGGCTTGCAAATGGCTTCTCGCTGCGCAAGCAAGGTGCGGGTGTATGCAGCACTTCTTCACTCACCCAGGCGTCTGTTGCAGCGTCCCTTTGTGCTGCACCATGACTGATCGGGGCTCCTGCCTGGCATTAGCAGGTTTTCATGGGCCAGATACGAAAAAAGCCTGCATTGCTGCAAGCCTCTTCTGAGATGGTACCAGTGGCCGGACTCGAACCGGCACGCTTTTAAGGGCGGGGGATTTTGAATCCCCTGTGTATACCAATTTCACCACACTGGCAACGCTGTGTATGTCTACACGGGTCTACATGGCATTTTTGCTGATCGATGAAGAAAAATCAACAGCAATATCAACGCTTTACCATAAAATTAGCACTAGAGGGGTTGAGTTTTGAATCCCCTGTGTCTACCAATTTTACCACACCGCCAAAATCTGTTCCGAGCGCCTGATTCGACAAGAATCTCGTCATGCTGGCAACACTGTGTCTGTCTACATGATATCACTTGCCAAGATTGAGGTTGGTTTGTACAAGCTTCTCCGAACAAGCGCACAGGTTGGCGTGAGTGTTATATGCGAAAGTTGCACAGATGCCACATGAGTTGCGGTGGAGATGTTTTTTAAGGTCAATATCCGGAGACATGGATTAACTGGTCAGTCGCGATGAAGGTGCCCGCAACCACTCCCCATAGTTGTTCCCACGTATCTGCATGCCTTGATTGACAGTACCAGTATCTGTCGCTATTGTTGGGTTACTTACCTATGACACTTGTGGTGTTTTTCGAGTGATGTTGTTTTTTAAGTTTTTGATTTTTAAGAGTTATTAAGAACTGTGGGTGTTTCCCTCCCTCACCGCCATATTCAAAACAAAAAAGCCCCGCTCGCAGAGTGGGGCTTTTTTGTTTTGAAGGTCGATAGATTTGAACCCGAGAAGAGGGTTAGACCCGAGCGCAGCGAAGGCCATCCCGACCGGAGATGTCAGCGGCCTCGATTTTCCGCTCGCAGAGCGGGGCTTTTTTGTTTTGAAGGTCGATAGATTCGAACCCGAGAAGAGGGTTCGACTCGAGCGTAAGCGAGAGACCGCCGAGCGAAGCGAAGGCCATCCCGACCGGAGATATCAGCGGCCTCGATTATTCCGCTCGCAGAGTGGGGCTTGCTGTTGATGGTCTACGCATTCTTATTAATATTTTTGACGAAACAGCTCAGCTGTGAGCCCAAGTTTGATCATTACGTTGTTGTTTCGGGTTTGGACGTGTGTGTCAGGTGAGAGTATCGCTATCAGCAGATAATGGTCATCGAGCATTGCGCCCTGGCAGTAAACCAAGTGGATATCGCAGGTGCGGCGGTACTGATTTGCTTGGACATGCCAAGGCTTCGGTCATCTGCCAAGTGGATGTGCTTCACTTCTTCCGCCAATACCAATGGCAGTGATCATAAGGTGCGTCGCGCCCAAAAGTGCCCGGGAGCTCTCCTGTGGTCTTGTACCGCCGGAAGTCTTCTACCAATGCCCGTTGTTCTTGGTCCGTCAGAGATAGTGAAACTAAAAATACCCAATCTTCCTATTTATGAAGGTTTAGTTTCACTCTTCTTCGGTCTTGAATGCAAACTGCATAGTTTCCTGCTCGGACCGTGGGATGCCGATTTTGTTGGCAACTTCGCGCCATTCTCCAACCGAGGCCAATATCTCGATAAAGATGCTCTCGGCCTCCTCCAGGCTGAGCTGAAAGAAGTCGATAACCTCGAATGCCAGCTCATAGTTCAAGCTGTTGTCCTTGTCATCAATGTTGAGATGCAGGCCAGTGGCCATGGTGGTTGGATTTATGTCGTACGCGGGGGATAGGCGCCATCCTGCGCCATCAAATACAAACCCGTGATTACGCAGGTGGTCGTCAACGTTGGACACCGCAATGTTGAAGACGATGCGGCGCCACAGTTGTGCCAGGTCGTCCTTGGCCTGGACCCCGTGATTCGTCAGGAACTCAGCAATCTCCAGGTAGCTGGCGCCCTGATCACCATCGTAGTATTCAAGCTGTGTCATGGCCGATGAGAAATGCAGACGGGTACTTCCCTCACGGTCGAAACGACGGGTTAGAAAGGTATGGTGATTCGAGTTGAAGCGATCAATGCGGCACTCTGCCATATCAATACCCGCATTAACGGCGAGCAGGTAGGTCAGGTACTCCCAGGCGCCGATATTGTGATCGTCAAAACGACTGGGGAACTTGGCGATCCAGAGATTCTGGTGTTCGTCCACAACAGAGGCCTTGGGACGGGCACCGCCCAGGGATGAGCCTGGAGAAATCAGCATATAGAGCCACTTCATGTACTCAGGGTCGTCAAATTTTCCATCATCTTCAATCTGCCTGGCAGCGAACTCCAGTTCACGCAGGGATGTGATAGGCGGCGCTGAGAGGCGCTCGTCGTCATCCAGAAACGGTCCCTCGATGTCGGATTTAAAGCGCATGGCTCCCATACGGTACAGGTCGTGTACCCCGAGCAGATAATCGGACTCCTGCAGGGTTTTTGGACGCCGTTCTTCCTGACGAGCCAGGGCCGCTTCACGCCGTTGCATCAGTAGACGCCCCCAGCGATCTGGACAGGAATCCAGGAAGGTTCTGAAGTTTCTATCACCGCCCTGGTGCTGACTGCCCTCAAACAATTGCAGCTCAGGATCAATCTGTAGGTACGAGGAGCCTGGCTGTAGCCACTCAGGTGCATAGGAAAAGCTGAAGTGCTCATTCCCGCGCACCAGATCTGCGGTCAGGGTACCAATCAGTTCGGGCTCATCACCGACCCAGTCGGCATAGACATAGATATCGCGGCTCATGTGTCATCTCCATCTGACTCTCTGTTGGGCAACGTGCTTTTGACGCTCTCCCTCCGTTGCTCTTTTGCCTTCTTCATCGCTGAGCCGATTAGCGATTTTAAAGTCGAAGAGCGCGCTTCCTTCGGTTGAATAGCGGTACTCTTTTTCCCGTCGTGCTTTGGTGTCATGCGATGCCGCTTATCAGTAGGGGTTGGCACCGGTGACGGCGTGCGCTTCGTGACCGATTTTGCTCTGGAAAGCAGTTCGATGTCCTGTACCTTACGGCCCATTTCATCATCGGACGCGACCTTGGCCAGATCGTCTGCCAAGCCCAATACCGCGAGCACACGCAAGTAGTGACCGATAGAAACCGTTGACTCTCCCCGCTCGATGTTGCGCAGGGTTGGCTTGGATAAGCCTGTGCGGTCAGCAATCATGGCTTGTGTGATCTTGCGCCGTTTCATCGCCAGGCGGATGTTTTCACCCAGCTGCTGGAGAATCCTCTGCTCTTTTGGAAAAATAACAGCGGTGCGCTTTTGCTTGCCCGCCGTTACGGTAGTGACAGAGCTCATGACACTATAACTCCACAAATATTCAATTCTTGAAATTATAATTTCACTTTAAGGGTCGGTCAAGGCATCCCAGATAGCTCCGGGGCGGATAGGGACTCGCGAACCACGGCCAGAAGCCCAGAGGTACGCCAATCCTGCCTGCACCAGCACTGTAGCACGTCAAAAATTCTGACAGCGTGCGGTGTCGATGGTATTTAGTTGACCCTGAAAAATGGCGTTTCGAGCAGCAGCCGCTATTCCTTCGGGGTCACTTTTTAATGCTTTCAGCAAGCGAGTGAGCATATACCGCAACAACGGGCGGTACTTTCCCAGCACAAAAATAAAGCCACCGTAGTGACTTGCGCAGATTCTGGCCACTGGCGCTCAGCAGTACGTTGAGCGCATCGCCCAGAACTTCTGTCAGGAAGTACCGTTTCATCTTGTCGTCTGATTTCAGGTGCCCGATGATCGGCTCGACACAGTCGCGTGGTCGCATCTAGCGCTTCTCCGATTCCGGCACACCGCGTTTCTGCCCGGCAATAATGATCCGGATGCCGTCAACGCCGGAACCATGATAGCCACGGTCAACGAAGCAGGGGTCGGACTTGCCTACATCGTTCTCCATGTAATTAGTGCTAGAGCGCGTCCTCATTTGAAGCAACCGGCCTCACTCGGTAACCTTGTTACATTTGAGGTAACGATTGGTTAGGTACTACTGGCTACGTGACGATCAGTGGGAGCGCATCAAGCATTTGCTACCTGGCAAGTCCTGCGACAGAGGCGTGACTGCACGTGATAACCGCCTGTTCGTTGGGGCGGTTCTGTGGATTGCACGGACGGGGTCGCCCTGGCGGGATTTGCCCGAGTTCTATGGACATTGGCACCGTGTTTACGTCCGTTACAACCGCTGTTCTCACAAGGGTTTCTGGCTAAAAATCATGGAGTCGCTGTCAGAGGACGCTGATGTTGAACAGCTGATGGTCGATAGCAGCATTGTGCGAGTCCATCAGCACGGGGCCGCAAAAAAACAGAGCAAGACGCCGAAGCCATGGGGAAGTCCCGAGGCGGACTGAGCACCAAAATCCATGCGGCCGTAGATGCCCTGGGCAACCCGGTACGACTACTGCTGACGCCAGGGCAGGCATCGGAATACGGGCAAGCCGAGGCGCTATTGGATGGCTTTACGCCCGACCAGGTGCTGGCAGACAAGGGATATGATTCAGATGCCTTTGTTGAAGCCATCCAGGGGACTGGCGCGGAAGCGATGGGCACAGATGATAACGACAAGCGCGGTCAGTCCTGTTGCTGCAATAATAATCTCGGTCATGATTCTCTCCTGTTTGCCTACAAGGCCGCGCATAGCCTTACTTTGTGACCCGCTGAATCGTGTCCACGATTGCAGGGTACGATCACTATGATCTATCCATGTAGAAGGGACGGTCGTTTAATCCACGATTTCACCCTCTCGTAAAAAGCGTAAAGGACCTTCCTACCATGACTCAAACCTTGGGCATTATCGGTGCTGGTCATCTTGCCAGCTATACGGTCGCCGGGCTGCGCAATGGCGGCGACAATCGCCGTATTGTTGTGTCGCCGCGCAACCGCGAGCTGTCAGCAAGGCTCGGTCGGGATTACGGCTGTGAGGTTGTGGCTTCCAATCAGGCGGTGATTGATACCGCCGACTGGATCCTGCTCGCAGTCCGGCCCGAGTTCCTTAACCCCGTGCTGGCCGAGTGTCGCTTTCGTGGCGACCAGTTGGTGATCTCCTGTATCGCCGGCGCTGTTCCGATCTGTCCGCCCTGCGCAGAGGTCAAGGTGCTGTTCGGTTGCCTGGGTTCGGTAATCCCCCTAGACAATGAAGAATAGTTCGAACTCGCAACAATTGCTGCCTGCTACAACGGCTGGTTGCTCGATCTCTTTGCGACGGTGAGCGAATGGCTCGAGCAACAGGGAATTGCGCCTGAAAAGGCCCGTGCCTTGATTCTGAGTGCCAGCTCGGGTGCGGCGGCGATGGGTGCTGACAGGTCAGAAAACAGCCTGCGCGAGCTCAGTGCCGGTATAGCTACGCCCAATACCCTGACCCGACTCGGGCTTGATCACCTTAAAGGCCGAGGCGCCTTTCAGCCCTGGGCTGAGGCATGCAAGCTTTTGAGCCAGCAGCTGGATATCCCAGGCAGAGGCTAAGGTACCTGGCCGGTATGCCCGTCTTGAGAATGCCGCTGTTCGATCGTGCCGTTAAGGCGGAGGCCGCTGGGCCGGCAAGACATTTGTCGGCATTATTTTGTAGTGCACAAAAACAAATAAAATAAATTTATTTGTTTATTTACAATTAGTTATAGAAAGCATGGGGGTTTCGTAGTTTTTGTTTGTTGCGCTGCAGCATAACGAGGTATAGACTCCTCACATCAACTACTTTTAACCAAAACTTCTCTTAACCAATAGGTACACAAACATGTTCAAGAATCTTCCTACTGCTGACTTCTCTGCTTTTGGCGCTCCTGTTCAGAAACTGATCGAACTGAACACCGCTACAATGACAAAGGCGTTTGAACTGCAGAAAGCGGCTATCGAGAAGCAGATTGCTCAGTCACAGGCTGATTTCAAAGCTGTTTCTGAAATCAAAAACCCTGAAGCTCTGACTTCTTTTGTTACTGCAAAATCTGAAGAAGCCAAGAAGAACCTTGAGACTCTGAAGGCTGATGCTCAGGTCGCTGCAGAAAGCACCAAGGCTTACTTCACTGAAGTTCAGGCTATCCTGACTGAAAGCAAAGACGTTTTCGTTAATGCTGCCAAAAAAACAGCTTAATGTAAGCTGCTTTTAAAAAAGCCCCCGACAGCAATGTCGGGGGCTTTTTTGTGCCTGATGGCTACGGCGAAGCATCAAGGTGCATAAAGCAGATGTCAGCGTCTTCATTGTTTCTCCCGTCAGACCTGGCAGTAGCAATCCTCGATAACGCGCCGCACTGTTTGTAGTGCGACTTCAAGTACCTCCAGCTTCACCGATCCCAGTGCCAAGCGTATTGCATGGGGAACCTGCTCGGATGTTGCGAAAGGCTCGGCAGTAGAAACGGCGATATTTTTCTGCAGTAGCGCCATCGTCACCCGGTCGGCCCGGGTTTCCTCCGGCAGGTTAACCCAGAGGAAGTAGGAGGCCGGGTGGCCGCTGCATTGCAGTCCGGCCAGTATCTCCCGTGCCATTGACTGGCGTTGCATTGCATCCTGGCGCTTTTCGGCTTCCAGGCGAGTAACGGTTCCATCGTCAATCCAGCCGCAGGCAATGGCGGTCATAACGCCGGGGGTGTTCCAGGTAGTCGCCCGGATTGCACGCTCGATTCTTGGCACCCAGGGCAGTGGCGTGACGATAAATCCGATGCGAAGCCCGGTGGCAACGCTCTTGGAAAGGCCGGAGATATAGAGGGTTCGCTCCGGGGCCAGCATCGCCAGCGGAGCGGGGGGCTGTTGTGCCAGGAAGGCATAAGCAGCATCCTCGATAATGAGCAGGTCGTGCTTGCGTGCAATAGCGATCAGTTGCTGGCGCTGTTTCAGGCCTGTGACCCAGCCCATTGGGTTGTGCAGGGTCGGCATGGCGTAGAGGGCACGGACTTGCCGGCTCTCGCATAGCTGTTTTAGTACTTCCAGATCAGGGCCCTGGTCTGCCGCCGAGATGGGGGCCAGCTCCAGCCCATGACTCTGGGCGAGTACCTTGAAACCAGGGTAGGTGAGCGCATCTGTGGCAACTACATCACCGGGCTGCAGCAGTGCCATAACCGCTGTTGCCAGGCCATGCTGTGCGCCACTCACAATCAGTACCTGCTCCGCGCTGACCGATAGCCCTCGGCACCTCAGGTGACGGGCAATGATGGCGCGCTCGTGCGTACGTCCGCCGTGGGGCTGGTAGTGCAGCAGGGCTTCCAGATCGCCGGAGGCGGCAAGCTGGCGCAGGGCGCCGCGCAGCAGTTCCGTCTGGCCCGGCAGTGAGGGGTAGTTGAAGTTGAGATCGACCATGTTTGCGGCCGTTGCCTGCTGATCGATACCCTGGGCCGGGGACAGTGCTGTTTCGCGCACAAAGGTGCCTCGGCCGGTTTCTCCGCTCGTCAAACCCATGGCTTCAAGTTCGGCATAAACCCGCGACGCTGTCACCAGGGCCAGGCCTTCCCGGGCGGCAAGCTCGCGGTGGGTGGGCAGGCGAGTGCCGGGCGCCAGGGTGCCTGCGCGAATATCGGCGGCAAAGGCGTCCACCAGGCGTTTGTATTGGGCGCGGGGCATGGGAATGTATCCATGACAATAATTTGATTGTCCTGATTTTGGAGCATAGAGTCGGGCCTCGCAAGCGTGGTTAAACAGGACTCCGACAGTATGCATATTTCCATTCTCACCTTTGATGGCTTCAACGAGCTCGACTCCCTGATCGCGCTCGGCATCCTGAATCGCGTAGCTAAGCCAGGCTGGCGCGTGACCATTGCCAGCCCTGCTGCGCGCGTGCGGTCGATGAACGGGGTGGTGCTCGAAAGTCAGGTATCGCTTGCCGAGGCAAGCACGGCTGATGCGGTCATTATTGGCAGCGGCATGCGCACGCGGCAGATAGTGGCGGATGCGTCGATAATGAGCCAGTTGCAGCTTGATCCCTCCCGTCAGTTGCTGGGGGCGCAATGTTCCGGCACGTTGCTGCTGGCAAGGCTTGGGTTACTCAGGAGTATTCCAGCCTGTACGGACCTGACGACAAAGCCCTGGGTGCAGGATGCCGGCATAGAGGTGCTCAACCAGGCCTTTTTTGCCAAAGGCAATGTCGCCACGGCCGGCGGCTGTCTTGCATCTCAATACCTTGCCGCCTGGGTCATTGCTCGTCTGGAGGGCATGGACGCGGCGCAGTCCGCCCTGCATTACGTGGCACCTGTGGGAGAGAAAGAGGAGTATGTGTCGCGGGCGATGCAAAATATCAGCCCCTATCTGGGCGAGACGGCTGTCACTGTTTGAACGCTAAAGCCATGGCCAAGCCGCTCTGAAGCGGCTTTCAGTCCCGTCTGGTTGGCCAAAATGAAGCTTCCAAGCTGCAAGCTAAGTTGCTGAAAGCAATCGGGAATAAATCGCAAAAAAGGCTTGCGTTCAAAGTCGGCGTCACTATAATACGCACCATCTCTTCAGGACTATAGCTCAGTTGGTTAGAGCACCACCTTGACATGGTGGGGGTCAGCGGTTCGAGTCCGCTTAGTCCTACCAAATTGTGTACCAAAAACAGCCACTAACGGGTCAAGCCGAGTGGCTGTTTTTGTTTCTGCATGGCTGCTTTTCAATTCTTCTGTGATCACAAATCACAATGCCGGGTGCTGGCTGTCGGCCTTTCCACTCGGCTGCATGGATGTGATACCCGAGGCGAGTAGATTGGTGTTAAGCCCGACAGACGGCTAATTACCCTTGTGCTGGTGCACCCTGGCGGCGCCTTCTATCTGGGCGGTGAGTTCGAGCATGCGCAGGTGTTGCGCGGCTTTGTCGTTGCTGTTGTCCTGGGCTTCGCTGTAAAACGCCAGCGCGCACTGGCTGATGCGCTGAGCCTTGTCGGCGGAGTAGGGGCACAGGATTTTAAGGTCTTTGGCCGTGTTCTGGATGTCCTCCAGTACCCGGTTGTTGGGTCTGGCGGTGGCGTTGGCGAGTAGCATGTTTCGCAGCTGGCCCGCGGTGGTGCGCAGGAGGACGGAAGTACGCATGGTTACATATCCCTATGTAAAGCCCCATATCCGTACGGGGCCTGATGACTAGAGTGGTCGTCTGCTTTACTGCATCTGCCTCTTTACCTGCCTGGCCGGTGGCAAGTCAAGGTGGTGCTGTTGAATCTGAGCGGGTCAGGCGCCCTTGTGTGCGAGGGCTGCGGCCGGCACTTTGGGCATGGTACCTTCAGTCCCTGGCGGCTGCCAGAAGAAACGCAGTGTGGAGGTACTTTTACGTTCGAAGTAGCGCACGGTGAGCGGGTACCAGCCGGGTTCGGTGACGTCCATGCGGCCGTATTCGGCGTAGCGGTCTGAGTGTACGTCCGGGTCTTCCAGGATCATCTGTCCGTCAATTTCCAGCCGTACACCGTCGTTGGATTCAAACGTAAACAGGTAGGTGCCCGCGGTGTCGAGGTGAATTAAACCTGTGATCCGTGCCATGACGCCGTCGTTCAGGTTGCTGGTCAGCACCGTACCGCCGCCGACACTGGAGTTAAGCAGCCGAAGGTTGGGGCCGGGCTCGCAGGGTTTGGTCGCTTCGAGCCGTACCATCTCATCAATATGGCGAATCAATCCGTCTATATAGCAGACCTCGAGTCCGGGCTGCAGGTTGTCGGCGGCAACGGGTGTCTGGGCCTGGGCAGGTGCGGCAAAGAGCAGGGCTGCACTGCTCAGCAGACACGCCAGGGGCCGGGTGGGGATCAGTTTGCGCATGGACACTCCCTTGGGTTTCCTGCCTGTGGCATGGCCGCGGGCCCGCTGCAAAATCGAACGGTGGCGGTGGCAGATTTGATTCATTCTGCCCAAAGGGCAGGGCCAAGGCAATGGCCCTGCTTTGGCAACAGGGGAAACTTAAGGATGGCGCTTTAGTGTCGCAGCAGAATCTCCGACAGGGCGTCGCTATCGCTATGGGAGTTCCTGGCAAGCTCTATCAGTTCTTCGCAGCTGCCGGGGCGTGCCAGCAGGAAACCCTGCAGCTCGTCACAGCCCAGCTTCTTGAGAATCGCCTGCTGTGCCCTGGTCTCGACGCCTTCAGCTACGACCTTGAAGCGCAGGCTGTGGGCCATGGTGATAATGGCTTCGATCAGGCTTTCGTCATCGGTATTGCCAGGGATGTCGATTACAAAGGAGCGGTCGATCTTGACGGTATTGACCGGCAGTTTCTTCAGGTATGCCAGGGAGGAGTAGCCGGTGCCGAAGTCGTCGATGGACAGCGAAATGCCCATGTCACGCAGTTCATAGAGGGTGCCGAGAATGCGGTTGATGTCGTCGATAACGACACTCTCGGTGATTTCCAGCTCCAGCAACTCGGGCGCCAGACCGCTGACTCTAAGGGCATCGCAGATGTCGGGGATCAGTTCCGGGTCACGTAGCTGGCGCGGCGACAGGTTGACCGAGACCGGGATTGGGTATGGGCTGTTGCGGTTCCATTCCATGGCGTCGGTGCAGGCCTGCTGCAGTGCCCAGGGGCCCAGTTTGAGTATCATGCCCGACTCTTCGGCGAGGGAGATAAAGGTCAGCGGGGGGATCAGACCCTGTTCAGGGTGCAGCCAGCGCAGCAGTGCTTCGGCGCCGAGGATGCGTTGACCGTCGATATCAAAGCGCGGCTGATATTGCACAAAGAGCTCACCGTTGGACTGGGCGCGTCTTAGGCCGTCGTTCAGTTGCTGGTGCTGTTGCGCCTGCTGGTTCACACCATTGTCGAAAAAGTGGATGGCGTTGTGGCCCTGCTGCTTGACGTGGTGCGCCGTGGTATCGGCCTTGGCCAGCAGCGTCTGGGCGTCCCTGGCATCATCGGGGAACAGCGCAATGCCGATGCTGCAGGTCACCACGGTCTCTGAGTCTGCGAGGGAAAACGGCTGCTGAAAGGCCTGCTGAATCGAGCGTGCTATGGTATGGCTGCTGCTGGCATCGGGAATATTGTCCAGAATAATGCTGAACTCGTCGCTGCCCAGGCGCGCCAGGGTTTCGCTCGATGCCAGGCATGCTTCGATGCGCTTGGCCGTTTCGCGCAGCAGCTGGTCACCCACGGCATGGCCCAGGCTTTCGTTAATGCTCTTGAAATCATCGATATCGACGAAGAGTACCGCCACGGTATCTCCGTTTTTCTCGGCCTTGTGCAGTATCTGATCCAGTTGTGCACAGAACTGCTGACGGTTCGGCAGACCGGTGAGGCTGTCGTAGCGCGAGGCAATCTCAAGCTGTTGTTCGGCGCTCTGAGCCCGGTTGATATCGGCGAGGACAGCGACGTAGCGCTCTTCCTGGTGGCTGTTTGGGGCATCGCCTTGCAGGCGTGAAACAGACAGCCAGATCGGCATTGCATCGCCGTTAGCCTGCAGCAGCATGGCTTCGCTTTGCAGCTGGCCTGCGTGTTCCAGCTGCTCGAGCAATTCTGGCTGTTGCGCCAGAGGGCTGAAAGGCTGACCGCGGTCTTGCCGTTGGCTAAAGCCGCTGATGCGCTGGTAGGCCGCATTGGCGGTGATGATATTGCCGCGCCTATCGAGTACCAGGATGGCCTCAAGGGTGCTGTTGAGTGCCTGGTCGGTCAGTTTCAGGTGATCGGTTTCGAGCCTGTATTCGGTAGCATCTTGCATGACGCCGCCAATGCCCTCGACTTCATCCTCGCTGTTCAGAATCGGGAACAGGGTGCCGACAAAGTCACGCGGTCCGCGGTCCGCGGTCTCTGCGCTGTATTCGATGTGCACTTGGCTGCGCTGAGTCAGAACCTGCTGGTCGGCCTGGCCGAGTTGCCGAGCCAGGGCATCGGGGTACAGGTCTTTATCGCGCAGGCCTATGATCTGATCCGCGCTCAGGCCGATAGTGCGGGCACAGGCCGGGTTGATCAGGCGATAGCGCAGATTGCTGTCTTTTAGAAAGATGAGGCTGGGCGTATGGGACAGGAGGGCGTTGACCCGCTGTTCATTTTCTTGCACGCGCTGCAGCATGGTCTGTACGGCCTTGGCCAGCGGCTTCAGTTCAGGCGAGGGTGCCGTGAATGCAGGGTCTTTCCCGGAGACCGAATCGATGTAGCGGCTGAGCAGACGTATCGGCCGTTGCGCCAGTCGGCAGAGCACCAGGATCAGTAGTGCGCCGATCAGCAGGGCGCCGAGCAGGCTGTAGCCGATAGTGCCGGCAAACGCCTGGCGCATAAGGATGCCGGCGTAATCAGGCAGCAGCAGGCGTACTTCGAAGCGGTTATCCGGCTCAATAAACAGGCTGTGCCGTTGCACAATGCTGTCATCGGCGATGCGGGTCTGGTTGGCGTCGGCATCCGTATCGGTATCAGCGTGCGTGCCGGTTTCGGTGGCAGGGTTGCTGGCATCCAGCAGCTGCAGCTGGTCCGGTGTCTCGGCCAGGGCGCCGATGCGTCGGTTGTCGGTATAGAGTGCAATGGCGCGGGCTTCGGACAGCGACTGGATCTGGTTGAGTATCCAGAAATTGTCATTGAGAATGACGAAGGAGTGCAGGTAGCCCACAACTTCACCAAAGGGCGCGGCAATAATCGGCATGCTCAGACGCAGTAGCTGGTAGTCCTGCTGCTTTTGCCGGGTCGTCAGGGTGGCCCAGGTATCGGGCACAATGCGGCGCGATGCGAGCTCTGCCAGTGGCAGGTATACATTGAAGAGCGCAGCACCGGGCACCAGAGTGAGGGGGCCATCCTTGAGCTGGACGGCAAAGGCCTGAATATGCTCGCCGCCGCGGCTGTTAATGGTTTTTTGCAGCAGCGTCTTGATACCCGCGAGGTTGCCGCTGCTGGTTTGCTGGATAAGTTGAGGGCTTTGGGCCAGGGTGGCGGACGAGCGTGAAATGCCCCGCAGATGGCTTTCGAATAGCTGATTGATCAGCGCCGCGTGACGGCGATGTGACAGCGACTGCTCCTGCTCGAGTACCTGCTCCGAGCTCTGGTAGGCGGGTATCAGTATCAGCAGCGACAGTGCGAGCGTCGCGGCAATAACAATGGCAAGAACGGTGTTGGTAAAGCTCAGCTTACGCAAGTGCCGCCTCCCTGCTTGAGTTCAGTTTCAGTATCATTGCGCCGCACTATAACGAAAAGCCTTGTCTGTAAGTACCTTCAGTTCATCTGGCGGTGTATCCCGCGTAACCAGAACCATTTCGCCGGAAAAAACCTGCGGCACCTGGTCGGAGCGCTGTTCCAGTTCGGCCTTGATGGCTTCCGCCATGGCGACGCCGTTGTCGTCGTTCATGCGCATGACGGTAAGATCCAGTTCGCCGCGGCGCAGTGCTTCAAGCTCTGCCTTGCCGCCGCCCCAGCCATTCACCGTTACCTGATCCAGCTTGCCACGCATGCGCAGCGCTTCGATGGCACCCAGGGCGGTATCGGTGGTGCAGGCAAACAGCATGTTCAGGTCCGGGTGGCGGTCCAGTTCCTGTAGCGTTGCATCCCGCGCCAGATTGCTGTCGTTGTCTGTGTAGTAGCTGCCGAGTTGGCGGGTAACGGGGTTGTCGTTGCCCAGGCGGATGAAGGTGTCCCCGCGCAGGCGGCTGATGTAACCGTGGGATGAGTACAGCATGGCGTACTGCTTCGGGGTGCTGGTGTCGGCCAGCATGGCCTGCGCCAGCAATCGGGTGCCGGCCTGATGGTCAAAGCCGACATAAAGGAAGGGTGTGTGGGAGGACCAGTTCTGCAGCGGTGTGGTGACATTCTGCAGGATCAGCCTGGGTGTCTTCTGTGCCAGAATTTTTTCGATCAGCTGGCGATGAATCAGCGCACCCAGGGTAAAGACCAGATAGTCAGGTTGCCAGTCCAGGGACTGCTGCAGCTGGGTCGCCAGCGCCGCGGGGTCGTCGCTGAGCCCTGAAAGATGCGTCTGCAGCTCGTAGCTGATGTTCAATTCCTTCAGGCGTGCCTCGAATGCAAGGATACTCAGGCGCCAGTAATCTGATGTCTGAAAGGCTGGGTAAATAATGGCGATGCGCACGGGACGACTTTGTGGCGCGGTCAGTGCAACGGCAGGGCTGCTGACGATGCTGGCAAACTTTGCCATGCGTTCAGTCTGCTCGGGGTGTTGCTGCAGATAGTCATCCAGCGGGGTGTAGTCTTCATTGCTAAAGGCCTGTAGCGGCAAAAGCAGCAACACAAGCAATGCCAGACCGTATCCCGCAATCGGGCCTGGTGGCAAAAGACGCGCTATCCTGGCTAAAAGCATGTTGATACACCTATTCCATCAGATGAGCCCACAGTCGTAGCACGGCTGACAGGGTCCACAACGTCCACTGTAGGTCAGGCCTCGCGCCTGATGCAAGTGCATGCCTGGCGGCAGCGACCCATATATTCCCCGTACTCCAGGCGCCACAGTGTTTTGGCGCCAATCGCGGGCTACAACAGGCTGTTCCGAACATCATCTTAAACGAAGGTTTCCTAATTATCCTGCGTTTGTTTGCACCCAGGGGGCCGGTTGGACGCAAAAGGTGCCGCTGGCGCGAGAGGCCTGAGATCGGTGAGAGGTGCGAGAGGGCGCAGGGGCCTGTTATCGCAAACGCGGATCTGACGCAGGCTTGGATGCCAGGTATTGCATCACGCCGACGGCGCCATGGCGAAGGTTGTGCAGCAGGTTGGCAAACATCAGGGGGAAGTCTGGCCCCAGAATCAGTGCGGGTGTGAGTCTGAACGTCTGGGCCTGGGGGCGGTTGTCCTGACGCTGGCGCCAGGCCAGGGTGGATGCTGTCAGGTCGGTGGTGGTGCGAATCTGAAAGCCGCGGGCCTGCAGCCGTGCGCTCAGGGTGCCAGCGCTGTGCAGGTGGGATTGCTCAGGTTCGCGTGCCCAGGGGACCGGAAACTGCATCTGCGCGGGGGCGGGCCCCTGAATCAGTTCGTGCAGCACCAGGTGGCCGCCAGGCCTGAGCACACGCAGGCATTCATCCAGTGCCTGGTCGGGATTGGGCATGTTCAGCAGGCTGTGCTGCAGTACTATGGCATCGAAATGATCGCTGGCAAAGGGCATGCAGTGGGCATCGCCCGAGACCTGCATCAGGTAACAGGGTGGCTGGTACAGCTGGCACAGTGCCAGGCTCAGCCGGTTGAGGTTGTGGCACAGGTCCAGCCCGGTGACATCCGCGCCTGGCAGCTGTGCCAGCAGACGCAGCAGGCCGCCGGCGCCTGAGCCTGCATCCAGAATGCGCGGCGCCGGCTGTGACGCCAGACAGGCCGCCAATGTATCGCGCAGGTGCAAGGAGGCCTGCAGACCGCCGGTATGTAGCTGATCAATGGGCGCGAGCTGCCAGGCATCAGCCCCATTGGGGCAGGCACTGCGCAGTTCGCTCAGCAGCGCCTGCTGCTGTTGCAGGTTATTGCCGTAGTGGTGGTCGATGGACATTGTCAGTCCTGGTCCAGCCCCAGTTCGTCGATGGAGATTTCGCGCATCTTGAACTTCTGAATTTTGCCGGTCACCGTCATGGGGAATTCATCGACAAACTTGAAGTAGCGCGGGATCTTGAAGTGCGTAATCTGGCCCTTGCAGAAGGCGCGCAGTTCGTCCGCGTTGACGGCGGGGGCGTTCGGCTGCAGCTTGACCCAGGCGATCAGCTCTTCGCCGAATTTCTTGTCCGGCACACCTGTGACCTGCACATCGGAAATGGCCGGGTGAGTATAGAGAAACTCTTCCACTTCCTTGGGATAGACGTTTTCGCCGCCGCGAATCACCATATCTTTTATACGGCCCACGATCTGGATATAACCCTCGTCATCCATGGTGGCGAGGTCCTCGGTGTGCATCCAGCCGTTGGCATCAATGGCGCTTTGGGTGGCTTCCTCATTATTCCAGTACTTCAGCATGACGCTGTAGCCGCGGGTGCAGAGTTCGCCGATGGTGCCGCGTGGCACTATCTGGCCGGTGGCAGGATCCACGATCTTGGATTCCAGGTGTGGCTGGGTGCGCCCAACGGTGGTGACGCGCTTGTCGAAGGGGTCATTGGCGGCGGTCTGGGTCGACACCGGGCTGGTTTCGGTCATGCCGTAGGCGATCTGCACCTCTTGCATGTGCATCTTGGAGTTCACGGCTTTCATGACTTCGGCCGGGCAGATGGAGCCTGCCATGATGCCGGTGCGCAGCGAGCTGAGATCGTAGCCGGCAAAGTCGGGGTGTTCCAGTTCGGCGATAAACATGGTGGGGACGCCGTAGAGGGCGGTGGCGCGCTCTTCGGCCACGGTGTCGAGCACGGTTTTGGGGTCGAAGCCCTCACCCGGGTAAATCATGGTGGCGCCGTGGGTGATGCAGCCCAGATTGCCCATCACCATGCCAAAGCAGTGGTACAGCGGCACTGGAATGACCAGCCGGTCCTGGTCGGTAAAGCCCATGCTGCGGGCAACGGAGAAGCCGTTGTTGAGAATATTGTGGTGCGACAGGGTGGCGCCCTTGGGGAAACCGGTGGTGCCCGAGGTGTACTGGATATTGATCGCATCATCGAACTGCAGCCCGGCCTGAGCCTGGGCCAGGGTAGCCTCGTCGATGCCAGTAGCGTTGGCGATCAGATCGCCCCAGCTCCACATGCCGGCATGGGGCTGCTGGGCCAGATTCACCACCATCTCCAGCTGCGGCACCCGGGCGGCCTTCAGTTTGCCGGCGGCGCAGTCTTTCAGTTCTGGCGCCAGCTCATACAGCATCTGGGTGTAGTCCGAGCTCTTGAAGTTCTCGGCAATCACCAGCAGGCGCGGGGTGGAGTGATTCAGCGCGTAGTCCAGCTCATGCAGGCGGTAGGCCGGATTGATGTTTACCAGGATGGCGCCGATCTTGGCCGTGGCGAACTGCAACGTGGTCCACTGGGCATTATTGGGTGACCAGATCGCCACCCGATCACCCTTGCTGATGCCGATGGCCAGCAGGGCGCGGGCGCACAGGTTGACCTGTTGCTGCAGTTCGCGATAGCTCCAGCGTATGGCCTGGTGGCGCACGATCAGGGCGTCGTTGTCCGGGTAGGTGGCCACGGTCTGGTCAAACTTGTCGCCGATGGTCATGCCGATCAGGGGTTGATCCGAGGTGCCGCTGGTATAGCTGGGAAGCGCGTTGTTCATGAAATCTGAACCTCTTGTTGTTATGGCTCAATCAGTCGAAATGTTGTGGTCCGGACCGCGGGAGTGTCCGGGCCGGGATTCAGGTCGGGGACGGTTCACCAGCAGGCGCGGTGCCGGTACGAAAGCTGGCGTGGTATTCGGGGTTGGGCTGCATCTCGACGGCACCGGCAAGGCGGTTGGTCATATTGTAGAAGCCCGTGAGGCTGGCAATATCCCAGATCTCGCTATCGCTAAAACCCTGCTCGCGCAGCAGCTGGCGATGCGTCTCTTCAATGGTTTCTGGCTGTGCGGTCAGACGCTGGGCAAAATCCAGCATGGCTCGCTGGCGCGGTGAAATGTCGGCCACCCGGTAGTTCATCACCAGCTGTTCGCCCAGCAGCGGATTGCCGGAGTACTGTCGCACGGCGGCACCGTGGGCGCTGAGGCAGTAAAAGCAGCGGTTGTGGGCCGAGACCACCACGGCGATCATTTCCCGCTCCAGCGTGCTCAGGCCGCTGTCGCCAAACATCAGTTCATTGTAGAGGCGGGTGAAGGCGTCGAGTTGTTCGAGATTGTGGCTGTAGGCGCTGAGGACATTGGGCACCAGGCCGAGCTTTTCCTGACACTTGGAAAAGTACTGTGCGACAGGCTCCGGCAGGTCTTTGAGCGCCGGTATGGGCAGATTCAGCGCGGTTACCGGGCCCTGCTTTTGTGTCTGTTGTTGTGCCTGACTGTTTGACTTGTGCTGCGGCATGGAGGCGTCCTTCCCGGCCAGGCATAAGCACCGGCATTGTTGGAGCCGGCGCTGTGAATGCCGGCATGGTTAATGTGCGTGCCGCCCGCCATCTGTTGTTCGCCGTCTGGAGAACGGGGAGCGGCGCTTTATTCCTGCGCCGGCGTGGCGGCAGTGCCTGCAGGTGCCAGGGCATTCAGTGCTTCGTTGCAGCGTACTTCGGCACCGTCGAGCTCCTGCTGCATCATGGCGATGTCGCGCAGTTGCTGCTCCAGCGCCTGTCGCTTCTCCGCAATGCGCGTCAGCATCAGGCGCAGCTGCAATTCGCTGCCGCTGTTGCTGTGATCCCAGAGTTCGAACAGCTCGCCGCACTCGGTGAGCGAAAATCCCAGGCGCTTGCCGCGCAGAATCAGTTTCAGCCGTACCCGGTCCTGGCGACTGTAAATACGGGTCTGGCCGCGACGTTCCGGTGACAGCAGTCCCTGGTCTTCATAGAAGCGGATACTGCGGGTCGTGATGTCGAACTCCCTGGCAAGATCACTGATGGAATAACGGGTCTGTGTGTTCATGTATGACTCTTGAGTTGGGTCCGAGAGTAAATCAAGTTTACGTGAACGTAAACATCCTTCGCGCTGCATCAAAGCTTAGCGCAGTCTGTACACTAATGGTAACTGACTGAAATTAAAGGGAAGTGGCAGTCGTATCGACGAAGATGTTAAAGCTTTATGCTACTAAAGTAGTAGGTGTTAGCCCTTATTTTTGTGTTTCCGACATTGACCCGGAGGCTAGAAACGCGGGACAGTACGGCTATCCATCACGCCTGAAGCTCAAGCAGCGGAGGCGGGTCCGGGGGTTGCAGTCACTATTTGGCAACCCTCGGCACTTGTTTAAATTGACGTTTACGTAAACTGTGAGGTATCTATGAAGCGGGAATCAGTGGTTATTCTGGGTGCAGCCCGCACCCCTATGGGGGGCATGATGGGCGCGCTGTCGACGGTGTCGGCACCCAAGCTCGGTGGCACCGCCATCGCGGCGGCGGTGGCCCGTGCGGGCCTCGCGCCTGAGGATATCGACGAAGTACTTATGGGCTGCGTGCTGCCGGCGGGCCTGGGCCAGGCGCCGGCACGCCAAGCCTCCCTGGCCGCCGGCATTCCGGTCGCCACCGGCTGCACCACGGTCAACAAGATGTGTGGTTCGGGCATGAAGGCCGTGATGCAGGCCCATGACCAGATACTGGCGGGCTCTGCCGTGACCATGGTGGCGGGCGGCATGGAAAACATGAGTCAGGCGCCGTACCTGTTGCCCAAGGCACGCCAGGGCATGCGCATGGGGCATGGTCAGGTGATCGATCACATGTTCTGCGACGGTCTTGAGGATGCTTACAAGGGTGGGCTCATGGGCGCCTTTGCCCAGCAGGCGGCGGATCGTTTTGATGTCAGCCGTGAAACCATGGATGACTTTGCGATTGGTTCGCTGGAAAAGGCGCTGGCGGCCATTGAATCCGGCGCTTTCAAAGAGGAGATTGCCGCCGTTACTGTGGCAGCACGTGGCGCAGATATCCAGGTTGATACCGACGAGCAGCCCGGCAATGCCCGGCCCGACAAAATCCGTGGCCTGAAACCGGCCTTCGCGAAAGATGGCTCGGTCACGGCGGCCAACTCGAGTTCAATTTCCGACGGCGCTTCAGCGCTGGTGCTGATGGCGGCGTCCGAAGCGCAGCAGCGCGGTCTTAAGCCCATGGCGCGTATTGTGGCCCATTCGACCCACGCCCAGTTGCCGGAAGAGTTCACCATTGCGCCCATCGGGGCTATCGAGAAGGTATTGCAAAAGGCGGGCTGGACAGCCGATGAAGTGGACCTGTTCGAGGTCAATGAGGCCTTTGCCGTCGTCACCATGCTGGCGGTGCGCGAACTGGGCCTGGATCCTGCCCGGGTCAATGTTCACGGCGGTGCCTGCGCCCTGGGTCATCCTATTGGTTCGAGCGGCTCGCGTATCCTGGTCACCTTGCTGCACGCGCTGAAGCAGCGCGGCCTGAAGAAAGGTGTTGCGTCCCTCTGTATTGGTGGCGGCGAAGCCACGGCGGTGGCGATCGAACTGATCTGAATGCTGAGTTGCCCCGAGCCGGGGCAGGCCCCGCGGAAGTTGCCTACCCTTTGTATTGAGAAATAACGGTATTGAGAAATAACGGTATTGAGAAATAACGCCTGCATTGAGAGGCGGCGTCCATACATGGGGTGGGAGGCTTTATGACGATTAAGAGCGTAACGCATCTGTCGGTCTTTGTGCGTGATCAGGACGAGGCGCTGGACTGGTATCGCGACAAGTTCGGCTTTGTGGTCTGTGATGACAACAGTGACTTCATGCCCGGGTTTCGCTGGCTCACCGTTGCGCCAATGCAAGGCGGCTGGCCGCAGCTGGTGCTGATGCCGCCGATGCAGGAGGGCGATCAGGCCCGTATCGGTGCCAATGGTTTCTGCGTGCTGGCCAGCGATGACTGTCGCGCCGACTGCGAGCTGTTGCGGGCCCGTGGTGTTCGGGTGGCGGAGGAGCCCAGTGAAGTGCCCTGGGGCGTGTCGGCTATAGTGCTGGATCTTTACGGCAATCCCTACAATCTGGTGCAACCGCCGGCCTGAGCGCGGGCTTCAGCTCTTGTAACTGAAGTCACCAAAGCGGATGCGACGGTACTGGCTGGGTGACATGCCCATGGATTTTTTGAAGATGCGGGAAAAGTAGTACGCATCTTCATACCCCAATGCCCAGGCAACCTCGTTTACGCCCTTGCTGGTGACATCCAGCAGATGGCAGGCCCGTTCAATCTTCAAATGAATAAAGTGGCTGATCGGTGTGGTGCCGGTCAGCGCCTTGTATTTCTTGATGAAATGAAACTTCGACAGGCTCACCGCTGCTGCGAGGGTGTCGATATCGAGCTGCTCGTGCAACCGCGCCTGCATCAGGCTGTGAATGATTTCCAGATCCATGTTGTCGCTGGCCGGCCGGATGGCCATGGGCTTGAGAAGCGCAATATGTGTCAGAAGTTGGCGCAGTTGATTGGCGCAGTGAATGAAGGACGCAAGGCTATGGCTGGCCTGACGGGCATCGAGCAGGGCCTCAAAGTCAGCCACCAGGCGAGAATGAATCCCCAGTGGCAAGAGCGCGGAGCCGTCATCAAGCTCGAGTTGACGGATGAATTCTGCGGCCAGCTCGCCTTCGAAATGCACCCAAAGAATGCTCCAGGGGTTCTGGTTGCGGGTTTCGTAGCTGTGACTGAGGCCTCGGGGCAGGATCAGCAGATCTCCGGGTTTTACGGTGCGTGTGCGATCCTTCAGGGTCAGCCGTCCGCGCCCTTCCAGGCAGTAGATCAGCAGATTGTCGTCGTGAGTGGAACGCTGCATCTGGTGTCCACGGGCGTGCTGATAATAGCCGATACCCAGCGGGTAGAGCTGCTGGCTCAGTGGGTGGCTTGCCAGCGACGCCACTATGCGCCTGGGAATAACAAAACGAATGCTGTCGCTGGTCAGTGGCCAGTTCGATGGGGTACTCATGGCGGCATTACCAACCTGGGGTATCTATGTATTTGATCGCAATATAGTCCATCAAGTGCGCAAGATTATCAATCTGTCTACGGGGGTGCCCATGGTACAAATAACCCATTGCGCAGTGCCGGCCTCGGTGGCCATGCCTGCACCCAATAGCAACACCCGATAACAGTAACCATAAGCAGGTGATAGTAATGACTCAGCACGTTCCTCTTCTGATTGGCGGTGAAATGCTCCGCAGCGAAACCCAGCAGTGGATTCCAGTGACGGACCCTGCCACCCAGGAAGTCATCGCCCAGGTGCCCTGTGCCACGGTGGAGGAAGTGGACCTGGCTGTGGCTACAGCCAAAAAGGCGTTTGAAACCTGGAAGGAAACCCCGGTGTCCGAGCGCGCCCGTCTGATGCTGCGCTACCAGGACCTGCTCAAGCAGCACCACGATGAAATCGCTACCATTCTGGCCAAGGAAACCGGCAAGACCTTCGACGATGCCAAGGGCGACGTCTGGCGCGGTATCGAAGTGGTGGAGCACGCCTGCAACATCGCGTCTCTCTCCATGGGCGAAACCGTTGAAAACGTAGCGCGCAAGATCGACTGCTACAGCTATACCCAGCCGCTGGGTGTCTGCGCCGGCATCACGCCGTTCAACTTTCCGGCCATGATTCCACTGTGGATGTTCCCCATGGCCATTGCCTGCGGCAACACCTTCGTACTCAAGCCCTCGGAGCAGGATCCGCTGACGCCGATGCGTCTGGCCGAGTTGTTCCAGGAGGCCGGCGCGCCCGATGGCCTGCTGCAGGTCATTCACGGTGGCAAGGAACAGGTCGACCAGCTGTTGCATCACCCCGATGTGCCGGCGATTTCCTTTGTCGGTTCCGTGGCGGTGGGCGAGCACATCTATCGCACCGGTACCGCCAACATGAAGCGTGTGCAGGCCTTTGCCGGCGCCAAGAACCATATGGTCATCATGCCGGATGCGCAAAAGCAGCATGTAATCAACAACCTGGTGGGTGCCTCCGTGGGGGCCGGCGGTCAGCGTTGCATGGCCATTTCGGTGGCGGTGTTTGTCGGTGAGGCGCGCAACTGGATTCCGGAGCTGCGTGAAGCCCTGGCCCAGGTGCGCCCGGGTCTCTGGAATGATCCCAAGGCCGGCTACGGCCCGCTGATCAATCCCCAGGCCCGCGAGCGTGTTTTGCGCTATATCCAGGAAGGCAAGGATGCCGGTGCCGACTGTGTGCTCGATGGCAGCGACTGCGTGGTGGAAGGTGCTCCCGATGGCAACTGGGTGGGGCCGACCCTGTTCACCAAGGTGACCCCCGAGATGTCGATCTACACCGATGAAATTTTTGGCCCCGTGCTGGTGGCCATGGAGGTGGACACGCTGGATGAAGCCATCAGCCTCATCAATGCCAACCCCTACGGCAATGGTACCTCCCTGTTTACCGCATCCGGCGCCGCTGCGCGCAAGTATCAGCACGAAATTCAGGTTGGCCAGGTCGGCATCAACGTGCCGGTCCCGGTGCCCCTGCCGTTCTTCTCCTTCACCGGCTGGAGAAAGTCCTTCTACGGTGATCAGCATGCCTATGGCAAACAGGCGGTGCGTTTCTACACTGAAACCAAAACCGTCACCGCGCGCTGGTTCGAAGACGATATTGCCGGCGGTCCCAACATGACCATTCAGCTTAAATAACAGCTGCAGTAACAGACGACACTCGGGGCGCTGCAGGGCCCCGGGCTTTTGCGGAGGCACATGCATGGATTTTGAATTAAACGAAGAGCAACAGGCGTTTGCCGATATGGCCCGCGCCTTTGCCGACAATGAACTCGCGCCCCATGCCGCCGAGTGGGACGAGAAAGCGCACTTCCCGGTAGATGTGCTCAAAAAAGCCGGTGAACTCGGCTTCTGTGGTCTCTATACCGCCGAGGAGCACGGTGGCATGGGGCTGAGCCGACTGGACTCACATATTATTTTCGAGCAGCTGGCCATGGGCTGCACCTCTACTACCGCCTACCTCACCATTCACAACATGGTGACCTGGATGGTGGCGAGCTTTGGCAGCGCCGGCGCTCGGGAAGCTTACGCCGATGATCTGATCAGTGGCGTGAAGCTTGGCTCCTACTGCCTGACCGAAGCCAACGCGGGCTCCGATGCCGCCTCGCTCAAAACCACGGCGCGGCGCGAGGGTGATCATTATGTGGTCAATGGCAGCAAGTGTTTTATTTCCGGCGCCGGCAGTACCGATGTGCTGGTGGTCATGGCCCGCACCGGTGGCGCTGGTGCTGCCGGGATATCGGCTCTGGTGATTGATGCCCACAGCGATGGCGTCAGTTATGGCCGCAAGGAAGACAAGCTGGGCTGGAACAGTCAGCCCACCCGCACGATTACCTTTGATGACGTCAAGGTGCCGGTGGCCAATCTGCTGGCATCGGAAGGCGAGGGCTTCAAGCTGGCCATGAAGGGCCTGGATGGTGGTCGTATCAATATCGCCACCTGCTCACTGGGGACTGCCCAGCAGGCGCTGAATGACGCGCGCAACTACATGCTGGAGCGGCGCCAGTTCGGCAAGCGGCTGGCTGACTTTCAGGCGCTGCAGTTCAAGCTCGCCGATATGGCGACCGAGCTGGTCGCGGCGCGTCAGCTGGTGCGCCTTGCTGCCAGCAAGCTGGATCAGGGGCATGTGGATGCCTCGACTTACTGCGCCATGGCCAAGCGTTTTGCCACCGATGCCGGCTACCGGGTTTGTGACGAGGCGCTGCAGCTGCACGGCGGCAATGGTTATATCAAGGAGTATCCGCTGGAGCGCTACCTGCGCGACAGCCGGGTGCACCGTATTCTGGAAGGGACCAACGAAGTCATGCGGCTGATTATTTCGCGCAGGCTTCTGGCCGAAAACGCCGCCGACCTGCTTTGATTTTTCAGTAGTGACAGGAAGCACCTCGAACAGGGAGTAGACGATGAACGACAGTCTTATGTGTGAACGCCGCGGCCATACAGCCCTGGTGACGATGAACAACCCGCCGGCCAATATCTGGACCGCCGACAGCCTCAGGGGTCTCAAGGTGCTGGTGGAGGAACTCAATCAGGACGGGGACATCTATGCCCTGGTGCTGACCGGCCAGGGCGAGAAGTTTTTCTCCGCCGGCGCCGACCTGAAGCTGTTCGCCGAGGGTGACCGTGCCGTGGCCCGGGACATGGCGCGTTATTTCGGTGAAGCCTTCGAGGCCCTGAGCCGGTTCCGCGGTGTCTCCATCGCCGCCATCAACGGTTTTGCCATGGGGGGCGGGCTCGAAGTGGCGCTGGCCTGTGATATCCGTATCGCCGAGGAGCAGGCACAGATGGCACTGCCCGAAGCCAAGGTGGGCCTGCTGCCCTGCGCCGGCGGCACCCAGAACCTGGCGCTGCTGGTGGGCGAGGGCTGGGCCAAGCGCATGATTCTGTGTGGCGAGCGTATCGATGCGGCCCGCGCCGAGAAAATTGGTCTGGTGGAGGAGGTGGTTGCCCGCGGGCTGGGGCTTGAGCGTGCCCTGGCGCTGGCCGAACAGGTGGCGCAGCAAAGCCCGGTGGCGGTGAGTGCCTGCAAGACACTGATTCAGTCGGGCCGCAGCCGGCCGCTGGACCAGGGCTACATCCTGGAGCGGGAGCTGTTCGTGGATCTGTTCCACAGCGAAGATCAGCGCGAGGGCGTTAATGCCTTTCTCGAGAAGCGCGCACCGCACTGGAAAAACTGCTGAGGAGTCCTGCATGAGCGCCGTACTATTTTCTGAACATCCCACCCAGAGCGGTCACCTGATCGGCGAGATCCGGCTGAACTCCGAGCGTACGCTTAATGCCCTGACGCTGGAGATGATCGACCTGATTCAGCCGCAGCTGGACCGCTGGCAGGCCGATGCGCGTGTGGTGGCCATTCTGCTGGACAGCAGCGGCGACAAGGCCTTTTGCGCCGGCGGTGATATCGTCAACCTGTACAAGGCCATGACCGGCGAAGCCGATACGGATTTTCCCCAGGCGTTTTTCAGCCGTGAATACCGTCTGGACTACGCCATTCATACCAGCCCCAAGCCGATTATCTGCTGGGGCAGCGGCATCGTCATGGGCGGCGGCATGGGCTTGATGAATGGCTGCAGTCACCGCGTGGTGACCCAGACCTCGCACCTGGCCATGCCTGAGGTCAGCATTGGTCTCTATCCGGATGTAGGCGGCAGCTGGTTTTTGAACCGCATGCCGGGCGGCACCGGACTGTTTCTGGGGCTCACCGGCAACCCGATTAACGCCCGCGATGCCATCTTCCTGGGGCTGGCGGATCGCGCGATCGATGCGGGTCTGCGCGAGGGCCTGCTGAGCCGGCTGGCCAGCGAAGCCTGGAATGGCGATGCCGGCGGTACCGTCAGCCGCATACTGCGTGAGCTTGAGGGCGAATCCCGCAGCTGTTTCGACACACAGCCGGCCCCCATTCGCGAGCATTTCGACCTGATCCGCAGCCTGACCGATCACGACAGTGTAGAGGCCATAGTGGCGGCCTTGCTGGCGCTGGAGTCTGATGACAAGTGGGTTCTGCGGGCCCAGAAAGCGGTGCGCAACGGCAGCCCGCTCTCCTTGCAACTGATTGGCGCACAGCTGCAGCGCAGCCGGCATCTGTCGCTGCGCGAAGTCTTCCAGCAGGAATTACTGCTGTCACTGCAGTGTTGCCGCCAGGGTGAGTTTGCCGAGGGCGTGCGCGCCCTGCTGATCGACAAGGACGCTAAGCCGCAATGGCGCTACGGATCACTGGAGGCGGTGGATCCGGCCTTTATCGCAGAACTCTTCGCCAACCCTCTTGGGCAGGAACAGCCACTGGCAGATCTGTGAGCTTAAGCCTCTGGCCCAGAGCTTGAAAAACAGCGGCGCATTGATCAATCGTCGGCCTGAACCCCAGGCCCGTTACTGAATTAAGACAGATAACAAGAAGGATACCTATCATGGCTACGATCGCATTTATCGGGCTGGGCAATATGGGTGGCCCCATGGCCCACAATCTGGCGGCGGCCGGTCACCGGGTGCAGGCGTATGACCTGTCCGCCGAGGCCCTGGCCCATGCCGTTTCCGAGGGCTGCGTTCAGGCAGCGAGCGCGGCGGGTGCGGTGAAGGATGCCGAGTTTGTCATATCGATGCTGCCGGCCGGGCGTCATGTGGAAGGGCTCTACGTCAGCGGGCCCGAGCCGCTGCTCGAGCTTATCGCCCCCAGCGCCCTCATTATCGACTGCTCCACCATTGAGGCCGATGTTGCTAAACGGGTTTGCGCCATCGCCGCCGAGCGTGGCCGCGACTTTATCGATGCGCCTGTGTCCGGCGGCGTGGGTGGGGCCCAGGCCGGCACCCTGAGCTTTATGGTGGGCGCCTCTGCCGCCCAGTTCGAGCGCGCCAAGCCGATACTCGATGTGATGGGCAAGAATATCTTCCATGCCGGTGATCATGGCGCCGGCCAGATCGCCAAGGCCTGCAACAACATGATGCTGGCAATACTGATGGCCGGCACCTGCGAAGCGCTCAACATGGGGGTCAAGAATGGCCTGGATCCTGCGGTTCTGTCCGAGATCATGCAGCAGAGCTCCGGCGGTAACTGGGCGCTGAATGTCTACAACCCCTGGCCCGGCGTGATGGAGACGGCACCTGCTTCGAAAGGGTATCAGGGTGGTTTCCAGACCAACCTGATGTTCAAGGATCTGGGGCTGGCCATGGATCTGAGCCAGCAGAGTGCCGCCCCCGTCCCCATGGGGTCCGCTGCCCGCGCCCTTTTCAGCCTGCACAAGGCCCAGGGTAACGGCGGGCTGGATTTCTCCAGCCTGCTGAACCTCTATCGCGACAGCGAATAAGCCACTCCCCCTGTTTTTGGGGGCCGCCCCAACGGCGCCCGTTTCCGCTGACAAAAACAACAATACGAGGGTAGCGCAATGGACTATACCGACGCTTATCGTCAGTCGCTGGAAGATCCGCAGGCTTACTGGGCACAGCAGGCCGAACAGATTGCCTGGTTCAAAAAGCCCGTCACCATAGTTGAAGAAACGCCCCAGGGCAGCCATTGCTGGTTTGCCGATGGCGAGCTTAACAGTTGCTATCTGGCGCTCGACTGGCAGATCGAGCAGGGCCGCGGCGATCAGGTTGCGCTCTATTACGACTCGCCGGTCAGCGGCGTCAAGCAGGCGATCAGCTACACCGAGTTGCTGGGCCAGGTGGCGCGCTTTGCCGGTGCGCTGAAAACACTGGGTGTCGGCAAGGGCGACCGAGTGGTGATCTACATGCCGATGGTACCTGAGGCGGCGGTGGCCATGCTGGCCTGCGCCAGGCTCGGTGCGGTGCACTCGGTGGTGTTTGGCGGTTTTGCCGCCAATGAACTGGCGGTGCGGATTGACGATGCCAAGCCGCGGCTGATTCTGACCGCCTCCTGCGGTATCGAGATGGACAAGACCATTGCCTATAAGCCGCTGGTCGACAAGGCCATTGCACTGGCGACACACAAACCGGCCCATACCCTGGTGCTGCAGCGTCCGCTGCTGCGTGCCGAGATGCGGGCCCCACAGGATCTTGACTGGCACGAGGTTCAGCGTGGCGTTGAATCCGCTGCCTGTGTGCCGGTGAAGGGCGCCGACCCGCTGTATATTCTCTATACCTCCGGCACCACCGGACAGCCCAAGGGCATAGTGCGCGATAATGGCGGCCACGCCGTGGCACTGCTGTATGCGTTGCGCAATGTATACGGCATGGCACCTGGCGATGTCTGGTGGGGGGCATCCGATATCGGCTGGGTGGTGGGCCACTCCTTTATCGTCTACGGCCCGTTGATGGGGGGCTGCAGTGCCGTGTTCTACGAGGGGAAGCCGGTGCGTACCCCCGATGCCGGTGCCTACTGGCGCGTGATTGAAGACTATGGCGTCAATGCCATGTTCTGCGCGCCCACCGCCTTTAGGGCCGTGCGCAAGGAAGACCCCGAGGGGCGTCTGAGCCAAGCCTACGACCTGTCTAGCCTCAAGCGCCTGTTTGTGGCCGGCGAAAAGCTGGACTCCTCCACCCACGACTGGCTGGCGGGGCTGCTCGGCGTGCCGGTGATGGACCACTGGTGGCAGACCGAAACCGGCTGGCCCATGACCTCGGCCATGACCGGCTGGGACAACCCTTCCGCGCCGCGCCTGGGCTCCACCAACAAGCCGATTCCGGGCTATGACATCCGGGTGCTGGACGGCGATGGCGAGGAAGTCGCGACGGGGGAATCGGGTAATATCTGCGTGCGTCTGCCCATGCCGCCGGGTGTGACCTGGAGTATCTGGAATCAGCCTGAACGTTTCGCCGATGCCTATCTGCGCCTCTTTCCCGGGTACTACCATACCGGCGATGGTGGCTTCAAAGATGAAGACGGTTATGTATTTATCACCGGCCGCACCGACGATGTGATCAACGTGTCGGGGCACCGGCTTTCCACCGGGGAAATGGAAGAGGTCGTTTCCGGTCATCCGGCGGTGGCGGAGTGTGCCGTGATCGGCGTGCAGGATGCGCTCAAGGGCCAGTTGCCGGTGGGGCTGGTGGTGCTCAAGTCCGGAGAGGACATTGACGGGGCCCGGCTGGAGGCGGAACTGGTACAACGGGTGCGGGAACAGGTGGGCGCACTGGCCTGTTTTCGCCGTGTTCTGGTGGTGCAGCGCTTGCCCAAGACCCGTTCTGGCAAGATTCTGCGGGCCATACTGCGCAAGATCGCCGTTGGTGACAGCTACCAGGCACCTTCGACCATTGATGACGCCAGCATCCTGCCGGAAATCAGTAGTGCCATGCAGCAGGCCGGTCTGGTGTAGCGCCTGCCTTGCAGCCCCTGCAGTGATACCGGCAGATAACGGCGGACACGAGTCCGCCGTTTTTTTGTGTTGGTCAGTATTGCGCGGGTCAGAGATGCCAACATCCGCAGGGGTAAACACTTATTTTTTGCTCGCCTTCGCTCTCCTGTCGAGGTAATCTTTACGTTAACGTCAACTTGGCGCTATTGGTCTATAACAAAGTGGCAAGTAACAAAAAACAGCAACCAGTCGACGCAGGAGTCTCAGCATGCAAATTGACGGCAAAGTATTTGTAATCACCGGCGGTGCCCGTGGCCTTGGGTTTGGCATGGCGCAGCACCTGGCGTCCCTGGGTGGCCAGCTGGCGCTGATTGACCTGAACCAGGCGAGCCTGGATGCAGCGGTTCAGCAGCTGGAAGCGGCCGGTGTCCGGGCACGGGGTTATGTGTGTGATATTTCCGTGGAAGACCAGGTGGAAAGCGTTTTTGTCGCCATCAGGCGCGACTTTGGCGCCCTGCATGGCCTGGTGAACAATGCCGGCCTGATGCGTGATGGCCTGTTGATCAAGCTGAAAGACGGCAAGCTGGTCGGAAAAATGAGTTTTGATCAGTGGTCTTCGGTGGTCAATGTCAACCTGTCCGGGACTTTCCTCTGTGGCCGGGAGGCGGCTGCCATCATGGCGGAGCAGGGCGAGGGCGGCGTGATCGTGAATATTTCGTCGGTGTCCCGCGCCGGCAACATGGGGCAGACCAACTATTCAGCCACCAAGGCGGGCGTCGCGACCATGGTTACCAGCTGGGCCGGTGAGCTGGCGCGCTACAACATTCGTGTCGGCGGTATCGCCCCGGGCGTGATCGCCACCGAGATGACCGCGCAAATGAAACCCGAAGCCATCGAGCGCATGTTGCAGGCGGTGCCGCTCAAGCGCCTGGGCGAAGTGTCGGAAATGGCTCACACGCTGCAATACATCATCGAGAACGATTTCTTTACCGGTCGGATTGTCGAGATGGATGGTGGTTTGCGCGTTTAACGCGTATCCGCCTTGGAATCGGGTCCCGGCGCCTGTGTATCCCTGGACGGGCAGGTTCGTGCAGACATAAAAAAGGCCGGTCCCGGGTTACCGGGGCCGACCGAAAAAAACGAACAACAAGTAAATCAAACAGGTATCACAGGAAAAGCGGTAACTCAGTGGCTGAAGCGGGCGAACAGCTGCTTGAAAGCCTGTTCCCACACCGGCACCACCTGGCGGCGACTCAGCGACAGCGACTTGAAAAACGCGTAAAAAGTCTTGGAGCGCTCAGCGCGGGCGCGGTCCATGATGTCCTGCAAGTCGAAGTTGTTGATGTCGAATTGCGCTACGGTTTTTTCAGTCTGCTCTGTGCTATTCATCGCGTTTGCCTCGTGTCACGGTTGCAAGTAATTGCCGGTCCCCAAACCATTGGCTCCGTAGAGCGCTGCAATCATTTGATGGCGCCATAGTACTCAGTCGACGATATTGACTCAAACGACGCTTTTTCAGCTTAATGATTAGAAATATTCATCTATTTGTTCTCCGCTGGCCGGCGATTCCTCGGCATGGTCGCTGTTAAGCGCCTTTAATACCGGCATTTGACGCAGATTATGATTTTGATGATGCCCGTGTGGCGGCACTACATCTGTTAAATTCATTCACTTTTTATCGACTCACTCGGCCGGCCTCGATGCTGCGCAGTTTTTCACGGTCAGCCCTGGATCCCGCTGCGTGCTGCGCTGCGGTCTGAATGCCGGTGTGGCGTGTTATGCTTTTGCCGGGCGAGTCGGCGTCAGGCTGCTTCAAGCCTGACTCGATAATGAACTAAACGCGTTGCGAGCTGCCTTTAAAAGCATGAATGATTCCAACCCCCGGGAACCTCGTGCCGGTCGTCTGATGTGGTTTGCTGCCTGGCTGTCGTTACTGGCAGTGCTGGTGCTGGGTTTTGAACACTGGCTGGAGGATCAGCACAACCCCAACGCTGACCTGATGGTGGTGGACGGTGCTGGCCCTGTAGAAGTGGTGTTGCAGCGCAGCCGTAGCGGGCACTATATAGCGCCCGGGCGCATCAACGGCGAGGCGGTGCAGTTTCTGGTGGATACGGGGGCGACGCGCATCAGCGTGCCGCTGTCCCTGGCCACACGGCTGGGCCTGAAGAAGGGCCATGCCAGCCAGGCCACCACCGCCAACGGCCTGGTCACAGTGTACGATACTCAGCTGGACGAAGTACGCCTGGGCTCCATAGTGCTGCGAAATGTGGCCGGCAATATAAACCCCGGCATGCCGGGGGACATCGTCTTGCTGGGCATGAGTTTCATGAAGGATCTGGAGCTGGTGCAGCGTGGCGATACCCTGACGCTGCGCCTGCATTGACGCCAATCAGCGCTGCTCTCATAGCAGCCAGAGCGCAAAGCCATAGACCAGCATTCCGGACGCGACTGTGAGGAATAGTCCGCGGCTGAGCCAGGCGACGATACAGGCGGCCACCGCCGCCAGCAGATGGGCGTTGCCCAGGTCGAAATCCAGTGCACCCCCACGAATAAGCGTTGTTTGGGTGATGATCGCGCTGAGTACGGCGATGGGCACAAAGCGCAGCGCCTGTTCGATCAGCGGTGGTATGCGTACCCGCCCGGCGAGGGCCAGCGGCAGATAGCGCGGGCCAAAGGTCAATGCGGCCATGCCGGCAATCAGAATCCATTCATTCATTTTGAACCCTCTTCCTGCGCAGCTGTTGGCGTCTCGGCTGTATATGCCGGCAGGTTGGATGCTTTGTTATCGCGTCGCTCCAGCACGCCCCCCACAGTGATGGCCACCAGGGCCGTTAACAGCAGGCCGCTCTGATGCGGCCAGTCCCAGGTCAGCAGTGAGCAGACGCCAGCACTGAACGCACATGCCCACTGGGCGCGGCTTTGCAGTGCTGGCACCACTATGCCGATAAAGGCGACGACCATGGCGGCATAGAGCATGTGGCGCAGATTGACGACGAAGACGGTCAGCAGAATTACCGGCAGGGCGGCGGCGCTGGCCAGCAGGGTCACGGCGATAAACTGGGCGGAGCCTGCATAGACAAACAGGGAGATGGCCAGGGTTGCCCATTGGGATAGACCGTTGCTGGTGGCCAGCGCGCCATAGACGATGCCAAAGGGGATGGCCGCCAGTATCAGTGGCAGGGTGTCACGGGCGCCGGTCAGGAAGAGGCGAGCAGGAGTCACCAAGGCAGTTTCAGGCTGGAATGGCCGGACATTATAGCCCGCCCGGGCAGTCGCTGAGGGTATGGCGGGATGGATTTATGACTGGATGGTCAGATATAGGCTGGCCCGTTGTTACAAGCCTGGCGGACATGCAGGAATATTTAATAGGCCAGAGCGCGGGCCTTTGCGCTCGGCTCTGGTCGGGTTTGACGACTGTGTGTTCTACGGCTGGATATGCGGTGGCAGAGCGCTCAGCCGCGCTTTGAGATCAGCGTCAATGGTGCCTCGCTCAGAAGCTCTTTCAGGTAGGTGGCAACGGCGGCACATTCAGCTTCCTGCAGGTAGAGTCCCTGCTTGGTGCGTCGCCACAGCACGTCCTCCGCCTCCAGTGCCCACTCCTGTTCGACCAGATAGCGTACTTCCCGTGCATAGAGGGTGGCGCCAAAGTGCGTGCCCAGATCCTCGGTGGTGCTGCACCCCTCAAGAATGCTGTGGCTGAGGGTGCCATAGGTGCGCACAAAACGGCGTGCCAGCGCCACCGGTAGCCAGGGGTACTGGCGCGCGAGCTGGCTCAGCAGCTTGTGCTGGTTTTCGAAGTCGCCACCGGGCAGGGCCGCGGTGCGGGTCCAGCCGCCACGGGCCTGGGGGAAGTGCTCGCAAATGCTGTTGGTGGCCGCTTCCGCCAGCTTGCGGTAGGTGGTGATTTTGCCGCCAAACACCGACAGCAGCGGTGCCTTGCCGGGGGCGGCGTCGGTTTCAAAGGCATAGTCGCGGGAGGCTTTCTGGGCGGAGTCGGCTTCACCGTCCATCAGCGGACGCACACCGGAGTAGCTCCAGACCACATCACTGACGGCAATCTTGTGCTTGAAGTGACTGTTCACCACCGAGATCAGGTAGTCGGTTTCTTCCGTCGAAATGGCGACATCCCGCGGGTCGCCCTGGTAGTCGACATCGGTGGTGCCCACCAGCGAGAAATTGTCTTCGTAGGGAATCACGAAGACGATGCGGTTGTCTTCGTTCTGCAGAATATAGGCCTGATGCTCGTCATGAATACGCGGCACCACTATATGACTGCCCTTCACCATGCGGATTTGCTTGGGCGCAGGGATCGTCATGGTTTCGTTGAACAGCCGGCTGACCCAGGGGCCGGCTGCGTTCACCAGGGCGCGGCAGTAATGCACTTCTTCGTTGCCGCTGCGCTGACACTTGAGCGTGACCGCCCAGAGCTCGCCTTCGCGTTCGGCCTTGATTACGCGGGAACGGGTGCGTATGTCGGCGCCTCTCTCCCGGGCCGCCATGGCGACCAGTACCACCAGGCGAGCATCGTCGACCCAGCCGTCGGAGTATTCAAAGCCTCGGCTAATGTCGTTGTTCAGCGGGCCCTGGGGCGCAAACCTGATGCCGTTGGACGCGGGCAGCAGTTCGCGCTTGGCCAGATTGTCGTACAGAAACAGGCCGGCGCGAATCATCCAGGCCGGACGCAGATGGGGCCTGTGGGGCAGGCGAAAGCGCAGTGGCCACATGATATGGGGCGAATTGCGCAGCAGGCACTCGCGCTCCGCCAGGGCTTCGCGTACCAGGCGAAATTCGTAATGCTCCAGATAGCGCAGACCGCCGTGAATCAGCTTGCTGCTGCTGGAGGACGTGGCCGATGCCAGATCATCCATTTCACAGAGCATCACCTGCAGGCCGCGACCGGCCGCATCCATGGCGATACCGGCGCCATTAACGCCACCACCGATGACGATGAGATCCTGGACTGTCTGTTCAGAGGTCATGCTGTGTCTGTCTCCGCGTCGGCAGGGGGCCAGAAGCGGGCCTCCCTGAATCCTGTAGTTGAGCCGATGCCCCGCAGGGCTATCAGACGATGGATACAACTATACTATTCGATAACGAAAACAAACAATCATAAACGAACATTATTTTGATGAAATATATTCGGGTTGATGAGTGCAGTGGTGGCGATGCGAATGTTGGCGCGCTGATATTGCAGGAAATTGTGAGTAAAGAATGCCGCTGCAGCCTTGTGTTCGCAGCTAAGCGTGGGCTGGTAAGGACAGCAAGAAAGGGGGGCTCAAGGGGGAAGCGTGTAGCAGGGTGGATCGTCAGGACTGAGGGCGCAGCCCTCAGACGACGTGCAGTTCCACCTGATGGTCGATCAGCTGCTGGCGTATCTCCGCCGGCGGGGTCTGGTCGGTGAAGAAGTGGTCGGCCTGCACAATATTGCCCAGGCGTACCATGGCGTTGCGACCAAACTTGGAGTGATCCGCCGCCAGCAGTACCTGGCGGGAGTTGGCAATAATGGTCTGTGCGACCCGCACTTCGCGGTAGTCGAAGTCCAGCAGAGTGCCGTCACTGTGGATGCCGCTGATGCCGATAATGCCAAAATCCATCTGAAACTGGTTGATGAAGTCCCGCGTGGCTTCGCCGACGATGCCGCCGTCACGGTTACGCACCTCGCCGCCGGCGACTATCACGGTAAAGTCTTCCTTGGCGCAGAGAATCGAGGCTACGTGCAGGTTGTTGGTCACCACGCGCAGATTGTTGTGGTTGAGCAGGGCGCGGGCGATAGTTTCGGTGGTGGTGCCTATATTGATAAACAGTGAGGCGCCATCCGGGATGATCTTGACCAGTTGCTGGGCAATCTTTTCCTTGGCGTCCAAATCCATGATCTTGCGCGCCTGGTAGGCGGTGTTTTCGGTGCTGGATTCAACGCCGGCGCCGCCATGGTGGCGTCGCAGCTTGTTATCCTGTGCCAGCTGGTTCAGGTCGCGCCTGATGGTCTGGGGCGTCACCTGAAAGTGCTCGACCAGCTCGTCGATGGTGACAAAACCGGTGGCCTGGACCTTCTCGAGAATCAGGTCCTGTCTGCGCCGCTGTGTCATGGCTTGTACTCTTCCTTCAGGGGCAATGTCGGCGCTGGCGCTGATCAGGGCGCTTCGCCGCAGCGGATTGCATTGATTCTGCCAGGGTGCCTGTAATTGCGCTGATTATCTCATAGTTTTAAGGACTTATAGCGCAAAAATGGCAGCTGCGGCCTGGCTGTACCGGAGTGGTGATGATGGAAAAAGAAAATACTGCTTGGTTTTTAGTGATCTAATGGTAAGAATACGAACAAAAAAGAACATTTGTGAACTGCGGGGCGAATCATGACTAAGTATCTACTGGCTATCGACCAGGGCACTACCAGCTCAAGGGCCATTGTTTTTTCCGGCGAAGGTCAGATTCTGGCGACCAGCCAGCAGGAGTTTGCGCAGCACTTTCCAGAAGATGGCTGGGTCGAGCATGAACCGGCCGATATCTGGGGTACGGTGCTGCAGACCTGTCGCGATGTCATCGCCAAGTGCGGTATCGAGGCCCAGCAGATTGCCGCTATCGGTATTACCAATCAGCGTGAAACCACCCTGGTATGGGATCGCGTCACCGGCGAGCCGCTTTACAATGCCATCGTCTGGCAGGACAGGCGTACGGCAAAGTACTGCGAGTCGCTCAAGCAACAGGAGCTGGAAGACTTCATTAGTGCCAAAACCGGGCTGCTGATTGACCCCTATTTTTCCGCCACCAAGGTGCGCTGGATACTGCAGCAGGTGCCGGGCGCGCGTGAACGTGCCGAGCGCGGTGAGCTGGCCTTCGGCACAGTGGACACCTATCTGCTGTGGCATTTGACCGGCGGGCGTGAACATCGCACCGATGCCACCAATGCCTCGCGCACCCTGCTGTTCAATATTCATAGCCAGCAGTGGGATCAGGAACTGCTGGATCTGTTTGATATCCCGGCCAGCATGCTGCCCCAGGTGATGGACTCATCCGATGACTTCGGGTGGGTGGATACCGCATTGCTGGGGGCTGCGATACCCGTCTGTGGTGTTGCTGGCGACCAGCAGGCGGCGCTGTTCGGGCAAACCTGTTTTCGCGAGGGCATGGCCAAGAGCACCTATGGCACCGGCTGTTTTCTGATGCTCAATACCGGCCTCAAGGCGCTCAAGTCCGAACATCGGCTGTTGACCACCGTGGCGTATCGGCTGAACGGTGTGCCTACCTATGCGCTCGAGGGCAGTATCTTTGTGGCCGGCGCTACCATCCAGTGGCTGCGTGATGGCCTGCAGCTGATTCGTGGTGCCAGTGATGCAGAACCCCTGGCGGAGCAGACATCCCTCGATCACGGTGTCTATCTGGTGCCGGCCTTCACCGGGCTTGGCGCGCCGCACTGGGATCCCAATGCCCGCGGCGCCATCTTTGGTCTGACCCGGGATACCGGCATCAAGGAGATCGTGACTGCGGGCCTGCAGTCGGTCTGCTACCAGACCAAGGACCTGCAAAAGGCCATGGAGAGCGACGGTGTGCGCCCGGTGGCGCTGCGGGTGGATGGCGGCATGGTCGTCAACAACTGGGTGCTGAGCTATCTGGCCGATATTCTGGGCGCGACCGTCGACAGGCCCAAAATCATCGAAACCACAGCGCTGGGCGTAGCCTATCTGGCGGGGCTGAGAGTAGGGGTGTTTGATTCGCTGGAATCACTGGAAAAACTCTGGCAGTGTGATCGCCGCTTTGAGCCCCGCATGGACAAGGCCCGTCGTGACGGCCTCTATGATGGCTGGAAAAAAGCTGTATCCAAGGTGCAGACGAACTAACCCGCTACCCCCGGGTGACCTTAAAGAGCCGCCGCTCCCATCAAGGAGTGGCGGCTTTTTGTTATGCGAGCGGTTGCTTCGGGTCGCTTAGCTCTGACGCAGGCCGAGATCGCGCAGGCGCTTGTAAAGGGTGTTGCGGCTGATGCCAAGCGCCTTGGCAGTGCGGGATATATTGCCCTCATGCAGGCTGTAGGCCGCCAGTGTCTCGTCTGTCGAGGTTGCATCCTGCGCTGGCGCCGCTGCTGTGCTTGCAGGCCAAGGGGCGGCTTCTTTCTCCGGCAGGGTGCGAGTCGTTAGCGTGTTTACCGGCGCGCTGCCCGTGGGCTCGGGCAGGGCATTACGCTGCTGTTCTATATCCTGAAAGAAGTCATCGGGCAGGTGCCAGGGCTCGATAGCATCCTCGTCCGCCATCGCCAGGGCAATCTGCAGAACACTGATCAGCTGGCGAATGTTGCCGGGCCAGGGGTGCTGGTCGAACAGGTTGAGTAATTCCTCGGACAGGGGCGCGCTCTGGCTGGGGTCGCGGTGCATCAGGTGCACCTGCTGGAAGAGATTTCGCCGGTCGGTGCGTTCGCGCAGCGGCGGCAGCTCGATATTCAAACCGGTGACGCGGTAGTATAAGTCCTGGCGAAAGAGCCCCTCCTGCACCTGGCTGCGCAGGCAGCGGTTGGTGGCGGAAACGAGCTTGATGTCCACCGGGTAGGACTCGGTGGAGCCCAGCGGGGTGACCTTGCGTTCCTGCAGCACGCGCAGCAGTCTCGCCTGGGCCTGGAGTGGCATTTCGCCGATTTCATCAAGAAAGAGCGTGCCCTTGTGCGCCTTGCGAATCAGGCCGATGGCGCCCTTGTTGCTGGCCCCGGTAAAGGCCCCTTTTTCATAGCCAAACAGCTCGGACTCCACCAGCTCGCCTGGAATGGCGGCGCAGTTGACCGCCACCAGTGCAAAGCGGCTGCGCGAGCTGTGCTGGTGCAGCGCCTTGACGAACACTTCCTTGCCGACGCCGGTTTCGCCGTGGATCAGAATGGGGATGTCCTTTTCGATAATACGTTCGGCCTGGCGTACGCAGCGATCAACGCGGGCATCGCCGTACCCGATCTGGTCCAGTCCGATGACGCCATTGCCGGCAGTCGGTGCTGTGCGGTTGTCGCCCGACGGACTGCCTGGCGGGGTGCTGTTGCCATCGGCTTTGTGCTGGCGAAAATCCACCGCCTGAATCACCCGTTCTATGGGTCTTTTGACCACGCCGTACATATGATGCTGGCCGGGGGTTCTGAGCTGCAGCGGCTGCAATTCGGGCTGGTTTTTAAGCTCGCGCAGGGGGCAATCGAACAGCTGGCTGATGCTGACCAGTGCCAGGTCGTACCCCAGCAGCAGCTCGGCGCGCCTGTTGGCTGAAATAATGGTGCCTTCTTCGTTGAATACCAGCAGGCCGGACCACTGGCTGTCGAGGTTGTCCAGATTGGTATTGAAGGTGAGCAAGAAGTGTTCAGCGCCGAAAGTGTTGATGATGAGGCGATTTTCCACCGATTGTGACATCAGTTTGACCATGCCCAGGGTATGGGCCTGGGGCAGGTAGGCATCGCTGGAGACATCCAGTACGCCCAACAGGTCGCGATTGACATCGAAAATGGGGGCCGCAGAGCCAATCATGAAACGGTTGGCTTTGAGGAAGTGTTCATCGCGCTGCACCTGCACCGCCTGACCGGAGGCGATGGCGGTGCCTATGGCATTGGTGCCGTGGGTCTTTTCGAGCCAGCTGGTGCCCTGCTGGAAAAAGGCCTTCTGGCGCTGGCCGACAAAGCGCTGATCACCCCAGCCATTGAGTACCTGACCGCGGCAGTCGGTAAGCAGAATCATGCATTTGCTGTTGGAGAGAATATTTTCATAGAAGGGTAGTACTTCCTGCCCGGTGGTGTGCACCAGTGAGTTGTGTTCCTCACGCAGTACCTTGCACTCGGAGCTGCCCAGTTGCTGCAGCCCGGGTTGGCTGTCGTGCTCCAGTCCGAACGAGCGGCAGCGGTCCCAGGAATCGAGGATCAGGCTGTCATGTTCGGTATCGCTGTTCGGAATGCGCATGGGGTTGGCTCTTTATTGTTTTTATAGTGTGCTGTTCAGCTGCGTCCTGATCTGGCAACAGTTTTCCGGACACATTTTCAAGCGGCTGCTCGTAGCGCTGATTCATAGTCCACAGGACTCATGTAATCATTGCTGGAGTGCAGTCGCACCCGGTTATAAAACACCTCGATGTACTCGAAGATGGCCTGCTTCGCGTCTTCCCGTGTCTTGAAGTCCTCGTGATAGATCAGCTCGGTCTTCAGGGTGTGAAAGAAGCTCTCTGCTGGGGCATTATCCCAACAATTTCCCTTGCGACTCATACTGCACCGGAAGTCATGTTTCTTCAGCAAGCGCTGAAAACTATCAGAGGCATACTGGCTACCTCGGTCACTATGGACCAATAGTTTGGCACTTGGCCGCCGTTTCCAGATCGCCATCTTCAGGGCGTCATTCACCAACGATGCCGGCATCCGCTTACCCATCGACCAACCCACAACAGCGCGCGAGCAAAGGTCAATAAAGACGGCCAGATAGAGCCATCCTTCCCGTGTCGGTAGTAGAGTAAGAGGCAAGGCGTAGTCAAACTATTTCCCTGCCTCTCCTCTCCGAACCGGACGTGCACCTTTCAGCGCATCCGGCTCTCCGTTCAACTGCTGGCGAGCGCCATAGCCACTTCAGTAAAACGCGAGGTATACGTGCTCTTGGGCGCTGTCCTCAGATAGGGGTTACCCTCTGGAAGACGCCACAGGAACCGTTTCTTGCCCTGTCCAACAAGTCGGTGCAGGACGGCACCACAGAGGTTGCCATGATTCGTTTTACCGTACAGTACCCAGGTCTTGCTTTGACCGGGTGCCGGGCGCTTGAACCAGTGGCGCATCAGTGGCTTGATTCGAGAACGGTACTTGCGGCCCAGCCAGTGGGCCAGTTTCCAGAACACGACACCATCAATGTGACCGAATATTTTGGCCTTAAAATCAACGAACTTATAGAACGTCGACCAGCCTTTCAGTTTACGATTGATAGCTTCAACCATGTCGATTTTACTTTCACTATAATTGCCTGACAGCATGGCCGTCAGCGATGCCGCGAAGTTCTTAGCCTTCTCTCGAGGGACCGTCGAGACCACCCGCATATCACCGTAACGGCTGCGTTTACGGATGATTCGATGTCCCAGAAAGACAAAGCCGTCATTCACATGGGTAATCTTGGTTTTGTCCATGTTCAGTGTCAGCTTCAGCCTCCCTTCGAGCACGCTCCGGCACTCCTCCCGGATCGCTTCAGCTTGTGCTTTAGTCCCTTTGACAATGAGTACAAAGTCATCGGCATAACGACAGTAAGCAACAGCGGGTTTCCAGTGCCAATTCTCCCGGATGGCCGTACTTCGACCGATCTGGATACTGCGGTTCCAGTACAATCGGTCATTGCGGGCTTTCTTGCTCAGGTAGCGTCCATGCAGATACTGGTCAAACTCATGTAGCATGATATTCGACAACAGCGGCGATATAACGCCCCCTTGGGGTACCCCTTCGCTGGCAGCCCGAAAGAGTCCGGCATCAATGTGCCCAGCTTTGATAAAACGCCATAGCAGCACTAAGAACCGATTATCTTTGATTCTGCGCCGTACAGCCTTCATCAGGAGGCGATGATGCACGGTATCGAAGTAACTGGACAGGTCACCCTCTATGACCCAGCGCCCCCTTGTCGCGGTACTGTCTGTGAGCTGTAATTTCACAGTACGGATGGCATGGTGGACACTGCGTTCAGGTCGGAAACCATACGAGAGCGTATGAAAATCACTCTCCCAGATGGGTTCCATCGCCATGAGCATCGCTCGTTGAACGATGCGGTCTCTGAGGGTTGGGATGCCCAGTGGCCGTTGCGTACCATTGGCCTTGGGAATGTAAACCCGGCGGGCCGGTAGCGGTTGGTAGGCACCCGAGAGGAGCTCCCCCCGAAGTGTCTCCAGGATTTCTGGCAGCGTGGCAAGTAGCGTCGCTTTGCCCACCCCATCAACGCCAGGCGTATGTGCGCCTTTGGAAGACAGGGTAATACGGGCGGCTTCAGCCAACCAGCCAGGCTGTGCTATCAGGCGCAACAAACGGTCAACTCGTCGAGTGGGGTCCGCTGTCGTCCATGTGGCCAGCTTGCATTGCATTTCGCTGATTATCAAAGGTCTTCACCCTGTTAGGTCAGGTAGTTTGCTTGGCAAACACATTCAAACTGCTCCCCTTCGCCATGTAATGAGCTTTCCCCATCGCGGACTACTACGGAAGCTCCGTCAGTCAATGCGGCATCGGCGTCATGCCACCTTGGCATCCGACATTGACCTTCCCCGGTTCATCTATCTGGACTCAAACATGTTGAGGAGGCTGCCCATCGCACTCTTTATCCTTGCGTGCTGCAAGTTGACAGAAAGCAGCAGTCCCGTCTGTGATGGATTCTGCTGTCCCGGAACCCGTCATATTTGTACGGTTCCTTCGGTCGGCAGCGCTTACATGTCAAACTGCCTTCCCTTTCTGTACGGCTTATCAGATCACGTAAGCCGTGGTGACATTTCAACCCCCAGAGGCGGATGAATGGGTTCATGTTCTTCAGCCTTTCAACATTTAGCCTTGAGGATCATCTTGGCTTAGTGATCTCGCCTCAATCCCCGTTGTCAGCGGGTTACATCACCCTGCGGGCATACCGCAGGTCACTGCCGCTCAGGCTCACCACCGTCACAGTCGATGGGGTAACGCGAAAATTACTGTCCTGATATTTCCGCCTAACATTCCAGATAGACTCGTGGTTCGTTTAAGCATCCTTGCTCGCCCCGAACTCCGGGCACACTGTAGGTGATGTCGCCGACATAGGCCTGATCCGGCTTCTCAGCTGAGAAGTTGCGATTCAGAAGGTTCGGAGCGATCGGCTTGTCGTGCTTCGAGTTCGTGGTCGCTTTGAATTTTCGCCGTGTCTTGCACTCAAGGCCTTCTTCTTTCATCAATCGGGCAATCCGGCGACGGCTGACCGTCTCATCCGCTCCAGCCAGAGCCTGCTGGATACGTCGTGTTCCATAGGTTGCGCGGCTTACGTCGTGCTGTTCACGTATCTTGGCCTTCAACGCCTCGTCCTGCTGATCTCTTTGGCTGGGCGGCCTTGACCGCCACTCGTAATAGCCACTGCGGGATACCTCAAACACCCGGCACATCAGGGCAGTGTTGAACGCACCCTGTTGAGCCTCAATGAAGGCGTACCTCAGCGAGATTCCTTGGCGAAGAAGGCGGCCGCCTTTTTTAGCAGCTCACGCTCCTCTTTGAGTCGGGCATTATCTCGCCGCAGTTTTTTCAACTCATCATACAGATGCTGATCATCCACCTGGTTACCGGAACTGACATCCTGCTTACCGTGATACTTGCGGATCCAGGTATGCAGCGTGTTAACGTTGACACCGAGCTCTCTGGCGGTCTGGCTGATAGATTGATCCGACTCTACCGCCAGCTTGACGGCGGCTTCTCTGAACTCAGCTGTATAAGAATTGGTTTTGTTCTGATTCATGACACACACCTTTATGGGCAGGTGATCTTACCTGCGTCTGTGTGTCCGGGAAACTATAGCCACTTCATCCCTGCCCGGTGTTCCCCGGTGCCCTGTTCAGTCTGTGACAGGGTTGAACAGGGCGTTGAGTGTTCAATCATCTGTTCAATTGACTGTTCAGTCAACAGTGTTTTGAATATAAATGTTCGAAGTCGAACATTTATACTCATGAGGTGTTTTTGATTATTTTACTAATTATCGTTAAAAAACATATAGTTGTAATTTTATTTGGTACGTTTTTGTACTTTGGCACGATGTTCGCTTTCCTTTGTTCGTATTCGAAAAAGCTGTGAGCCGCAGAGTTCGCAGTGCACCGGCCGCCTGAGCAGGCAGCCATGACAATAAGAACAAGGGACGACACTATGTCGCTAACACTGGAAAACATCACACGGGTGGTGGATGGCGTGCCATTCATCAGCGATGCGAATATCAGCTTCGAACCCGGATCTTTCAATGTCCTGCTGGGCCACACCCTGGCCGGCAAAACCTCTCTGATGCGACTGATGGCCGGGCTCGATAAACCGACCCAGGGCCGAGTGCTGATGGACGGCGCCGATGTCACCGGCATGCCGGTGCAGCAGCGCAATGTCTCCATGGTTTACCAGCAGTTCATTAACTACCCCAACCTGACGGTACGGGAAAATATAGCCTCGCCACTGCGTTTGTCGAAAATGCCGGAATCCCAGATCAAAAAGCGTGTTGATGAAACGGCGGCCATGTTGCGCATCGATCCCTTTATGGATCGCCTGCCACTGGAACTCTCCGGCGGGCAGCAGCAGCGCACCGCCATGGCGCGGGCGCTGGTGAAGGATGCCAGCCTGATACTGTTTGACGAACCCCTGGTGAACCTGGATTACAAGCTGCGCGAAGAGCTGCGCATGGAGCTGCGTGAGCTGTTCAAGGAGCGTCGCTCCATCGCCATCTATGCCACCACCGAGCCCAACGAAGCGCTGGCGCTGGGGGGCACCACCACCCTGTTGCATGAGGGCCGTATTATTCAGTCGGGCCCGGTGAATGCTGTTTACCGTCAGCCGGTGAACGTGACCTCGGCGGCGCTGTTCAGCGAGCCGCCCATCAACCTGCTGGGCGGTCGCGTCTCCGAGACGGAAGTCACCTTCGATGAATACGCCCACTTTCCGCTCAACCAGGATCTGCGCGATCTGACACCCGGTGACTACAGCTTCGGTGTGCGCCCCAGCCATATCGGCCTGGTGCCGCGCAATGACGATGACCTGGAGCTGGCCATGCAGGTCGAGCTGGCGGAAATCAGTGGCTCCGAAACCTTCATGCACGTCAAGAACCGCCACTTTAGCCTGGTATTGCAGCTGTCGGGGGTACACGAATACCGCACCGATGCGCCGATCAAGGTGTATCTGCCAACCCACAAGCTGTTCGTGTTCGACAAGAGTGGCGCCATGCTGCAGGCACCGACGCGTCTGGTCCAGGGGGCTGCCAACCATGTGTGAAAAAAATCTGAAATCCTGTGCGGACAGCGCCACGAGGGCGCGAGTCGCTGCACGGCTATCGGCGACACCCGAAGTCCGCCCGGCGCAGGGGGTAGCTAACCATGGCTGAGATACACCTGAAATCACTCGCCCACAGCTACAGTGACAAACCCACAAGCCCTTCGGACTACGCGATTCGGGAAATGGACCATGTCTGGCACCAGGGTGGCGCCTATGCGCTGCTGGGCCCGTCCGGCTGCGGCAAGAGTACCCTGCTGAACATCATTTCCGGTCTGCTGGCACCGTCCGAGGGCGAGGTGCTGTTCGACAATGTGCGCGTCAATGAACTCTCTCCCAAGGATCGCAATATCGCCCAGGTGTTCCAGTTCCCGGTGATCTACGACTCCATGACGGTGTTCGACAACCTGGCCTTCCCGTTGCGCAATGCCAAGGTACCGGAGCCCAAGGTGCGGGCCAAGGTGAATGAAGTCGCCGAGATTCTGGAGCTGCACCCGGTGCTGCACAACAAGGCCAAGAACCTGACCGCCGACGAAAAGCAGAAGGTGTCCATGGGACGTGGCCTGGTGCGGGACGATGTCTCGGCCATCCTGTTCGATGAGCCCCTGACCGTGATCGACCCGCACCTGAAATGGAAGCTGCGCCGCAAGCTCAAGCAGATCCATGAGCAGTTCAATATCACCATGGTGTACGTGACCCACGACCAGCTGGAGGCCTCGACCTTCGCCGACAAGATTGCGGTGATGTACGGCGGCCAGATCGTGCAGTTCGGCACGCCGCGGGAGCTGTTCGAGTCGCCCAACCATACCTTCGTGGGCTTTTTTATCGGCAGTCCCGGCATGAACCTGATCGAGGTGCGCCGCTGTGAAGGCGGGGTCAGTTTCGATGGTTTCAAGGTGCCGCTCAGCGATGAGCTGAACGAGCACCTCGCACTGGTGCCCAGCGACAACCTCAAGATCGGTATCCGCCCCGAGTTCGTGCATATCTGGGATGGTCCCACCGATGATGCCTTCGAGGCCCAGGTGCAGCACACCGAAGACCTTGGCACCTACAAGATCGTCACCTTCGAGCTGGGCGGGCAGACGCTCAAGGCCCGCATGGATGAAGACCGCGAAGTGCCCAATGGTCGTGCCTATGTGAGTTTCCCGCAGCAGTGGCTGAAGCTCTATATCGATGAGTTCCTGTTTGAGGAGCAAGCCCGATGATCATCAAGACTGAAAACAACAAAGCCTGGTGGCTGGTACTGCCGGTGTTCCTGCTGGTGGCCTTTTCGGCGGTCATTCCGCTGATGACCGTGGTGAACTACTCGGTGCAGGACATTTTTGACCAGAACAATGCCTACTTCGTGGGTGTGGACTGGTACCGCGAAGTGCTGCGCGACCCGCGCCTGCATGATTCGCTGCTGCGCCAGTTCATCTATTCGTTCTCGGTGCTGGCCATCGAGATTCCGCTCGGTATCGGCGTCGCACTGATGATGCCCACCCAGGGCCGCATGGGCTCGCTGTGCCTGATTCTGCTGGCCATACCGCTGCTGATTCCCTGGAACGTGGTGGGCACCATCTGGCAGATCTTTGGTCGCGCGGACATAGGCCTGTTCGGCTGGGCACTGAATGCCATGGGAATCGATTACAACTACGCCTCCAATACGGGCGATGCCTGGGCCACCGTGCTGCTGATGGATGTCTGGCACTGGACCTCCCTGGTGGCACTGCTGTGCTACTCGGGCCTGCGGGCCATTCCGGAGGCCTTCTACCAGGCGGCCGAGATTGACCGGGCGTCCAAGTGGGCAGTGTTCCGCTACATCCAGCTGCCGCGCCTCAAGAGCGTGCTGGTGATCGGTATTCTGCTGCGCTTCATGGACAGCTTCATGATCTATACCGAGCCCTTTGTGCTCACAGGCGGTGGCCCTGGCAACTCGACCACCTTCCTCAGCCAGACCCTGACCAAGATGGCCATCGGCCAGTTTGACCTCGGGCCGGCGGCGGCATTCTCGCTGATTTACTTCCTGATCGTGTTGCTGGTGTCCTGGCTGTTCTTCACGACCATCACCTATATGGACAAGGCGAAGTGAGGCCCGAATCATGAACATGACCAAACGCAAAATCGTCGGCATCACGCTCTATATACTGTTCCTGCTGGTGCCCATCTACTGGCTCATCAATATGTCATTCAAGACCAATGAAGAAATTCTGGGGTCTTTGAGCCTGTGGCCGAGCAACTTCACCTTCGACAACTACCTGGTGATCTTCACCGATGCCACCTGGTACTCGGGCTATATCAACTCCATCATCTATGTATCGATGAACGTAGTGATCACCCTGCTGGTGGCCTTGCCCGCGGCCTACGCTTTCAGCCGCTACCGCTTTGTCGGCGACAAGCACCTGTTCTTCTGGCTGCTGACCAACCGCATGGCGCCGCCCGCGGTCTTCCTGCTGCCGTTCTTCCAGCTGTACTCGTCCGTGGGGCTGTTCGACACCCATATAGCCGTGGCGCTGGCGCACTGCCTGTTCAACGTGCCCCTGGCGGTCTGGATCCTGGAAGGTTTCATGTCCGGCGTGCCGCGGGAAATCGATGAAACCGCCTATATCGACGGTTACAGCTTTCCGCGCTTCTTTGCCCGTATTTTCCTGCCCATGATCCGTTCGGGTATCGGTGTGACGGCCTTCTTCGCCTTCATGTTCTCCTGGGTCGAGCTGTTGCTGGCGCGCACCCTGACATCGGTGGAAGCCAAGCCCATCGCCGCCATCATGACGCGCACCGTGGGGGCCACCGGGGTCGACTGGGGAGTACTGGCCGCGGCCGGTGTGCTCACCATACTGCCGGGTCTGCTGGTGATCTGGTTTGTACGCAACCATGTAGCCAAGGGCTTTGCCCTGGGCCGGGTATAAGGAGACGAATAATGATTAGCTGGATGGCCTGGACCTTACCGGTCGCAATATTCTTCACCACCATTGGCATCATCCTGGTCTGCATGACGGCCTACGAACTGTACTCGCCCTGTGTCGAGCGCAAGGGCTTTCTGCCGATCGCCACCACCCGCGGGGACAGGCTCTTTATCGGCCTGCTGGTGAGCGCCTACTTCCACCTGGTGTATGTCGGCCTGACCGACATGGCGCTGTGGCTGCCACTGGGGATTTCCGTGATCTGGCTGGCGATCGTGCTGCGCTGGGGCTGAAACCCAAGCTGCAAGGGTGTTTTACACAAGACTGCTTAACCCAAGCCCCGGTGCGGCTGCAGAGTCGCACCGGTAATAAGAAAGACAGGCGGATCAAGGTGACATGGCGTTGCCGCGACCACCTGAAATGCAATCAACTCCAATGAGGTTGACGATGATCAAGAATAATAAATTGCCACAGGCGCTGCTGCTGCGTGTTGCCATTGCCGCCGCGACCCTGGGCGTCAGTGTACAAACCTATGCGGACCAGTATCTGGATGCTGCCAACAAGTGGGCCGCCGAGGAGTTCGACACCTCGACCCTGACGCCGGAGCAGCAGATTACCGAAATGCAGTGGTTCACCGAAGCGGCCAAGCCGTTCCGCGGCATGACCATCAATGTGGCATCCGAAACCATTGCTACCCACGAATACGAGGCCAAGGTGCTGGCCAAGGCGTTTGAAGAGATTACCGGCATCAAGGTTAACCATGACCTGATCCAGGAAGGGGATGTGGTGGAAAAACTGCAGACCCAGATGCAGTCCGACCGCAATATCTACGATGCCTACATCAACGATTCCGACCTGATCGGCACCCACTTTCGCTACGGCAAGGTGGTGCCCATTTCCGATATGATCGAAGGCGATGGCAAGGACTTCACCCTGCCGACCCTGGACCTGCCGGACTTCATCGGTCTGGACTTCACCACAGGCCCCGATGGCAAACTGTACCAGTTGCCGGATCAGCAGTTCGCCAACCTCTACTGGTTCCGTGCCGACTGGTTCGCCCGTGACGATCTGAAAGCCAAGTTCAAGGACATCTACGGTTACGAGCTGGGCGTGCCGAAAAACTGGTCCGCCTATGAGGATATCGCCGAGTTCTTCAGCGAGAAGGTCAAGCAGATCGACGGCGAGACTGTCTACGGTCACATGGACTACGGCAAGAAGGATCCGTCCCTGGGCTGGCGCTTTACCGATGCCTGGTTCTCCATGGCCGGTGCCGGCGACAAGGGCCTGCCCAACGGTCTGCCCGTGGATGAGTGGGGCATCCGGGTAGAAGGCTGCAGCCCGGTGGGCTCCAGCGTCGAGCGCGGCGGCGCCACCAATGGCCCGGCGGCGGTGTACGCCACCACCAAGTACGTTGAGTGGCTGCGCAAGTATGCCCCGCCGGAAGCTCAGGGCATGACCTTCTCTGAAGCCGGCCCCGTGCCCGCCCAGGGCGGCGTGGCGCAGCAGATCTTCTGGTACACCGCCTTTACCTCCAGCATGACCGAGAAGGGGCTGCCGGTGGTAAACGAAGACGGCACGCCCAAGTGGCGCATGGCGCCGTCTCCCAAGGGACCTTACTGGGAAGAGGGCATGAAGCTGGGGTATCAGGACACAGGTTCCTGGACCTTCCTCAAGTCCACCCCGGAAAAACAGCGCCTGGCGGCCTGGCTCTATGCCCAGTTCACCGTGTCCAAAACCGTCTCGCTGAAGAAGACCCTGGTGGGCCTGACGCCGATCCGCGAGTCTGACATCAACTCCGATGCCATGACCGCAGCGGCACCCATGCTCGGCGGCCTGGTCGAGTTCTACCGCAGCCCGGCCCGCACCCAGTGGACGCCCACGGGCACCAACGTGCCGGATTACCCGAAGCTGGCACAGCTGTGGTGGCAGTACATTGCGGAAGCCGCCAGCGGCGAGAAATCGCCACAGGAATCCCTCGATGGCCTGGCCGCCGCCCAGGACAAGGTACTGCAGCGTCTTGAGCGGGCCGGTGTGCAGGGCGAGTGCGGTCCCAAGCTGAATGAACCGCGCGAAGCCAGCTACTGGCTGGAACAGCCGGGTGCGCCCAAGGCGAAACTGGCCAACGAGAAACCCCAGGGTGAAACCGTGCCCTACGACGAGTTGCTGAAAAGCTGGGAAGCCGGCCGCAAGGGGTAGGAGCCTGTCGGACTTAACACTAATCTACTGCGGAAAAGTCGATTTTGGTCATTTTTTTGCGCTCTTTCTCGTTGAATAGAACCACTATTCGCCTTAAAAGAGCTCAAAATCTGCCTCAAAACGACCTTTTCCTCGCTACGATTGGTTAGGCCCGAAAGGCTCCAAGGCTTCTGCGCTGAACATCAGTGAAGCCGGCCGGCTGTCCCTTGGGGGCAGCCGGCTTTTTTGCTTTGATGTTATGGTGCATAGCGAATCCGCCGCGGTGGTCGGCATGGACAAGGGAGTGGGATATGAGCAGTACAGAGTCGGAATCAAGCAAAATGGGCGCAGGTCTTGCGGGCATTGCGTCCTTTGGGGTGGCGGCATTGCCGCGCATTATTTTTGGCCCCGGCAGTTTTGATCGCCTGGCGGCTGAACTGGCGAATCTGGGTACGCGGGTATTGGTCGTCACCGGGGGGCAGTCCTTTACCGGCACTGAGCGCTGGGCGCGGTTACAGGGTCAATTGCAGGCGGCGGGGGTGGCCTGGGTGCAGGTCTCCATTGCCGGTGAGCCCAGCCCCGAACAGGTGGATGAGGTGGTCAGCCACTACGGTGACTATGGCATTGATATGGTGCTGGGGATTGGCGGCGGCAGTGCGCTGGATGCGGCCAAGGCCATCGCCGGCCTTTTACCGGTGCAGCATTCGGTGATGGAGTATCTGGAGGGCGTTGGGCCGGAATTGCCCTATCGGGGCCCGAGCCTGCCGCTGGTGGCGGTGCCGACAACCGCCGGCACCGGCAGTGAAATGACCAAGAACGCGGTGCTGACGCGCCATGGCGTCGGCGGCTTCAAGAAATCCTTCCGTGATGAAAAACTGCTGCCGCGCATCGCGCTGGTGGATCCGGATCTGCTGCACAGCTGTCCGCCCCAGGTATTGCTGGCCAATGCCATGGATGCCTTCACCCAGCTGCTGGAGGCCTATGTATCGACCCGTGCCAGCGCTTTTACCGATGCCCTGGCTCAAAGCGGTATCCAGGCCTTTGCGGCGAGCTTTGATCCTGGCGCTGCAACGCCGGTGAAGGACTACAGCCAGCTGGCCTATGCCGCCATGCTGTCCGGTATCTGTCTGGCCCAGGCCGGGCTGGGGTCGGTACACGGCATGGCCTCGCCGCTGGGGGCCTACTTTCCCATTCCCCATGGCGTGGCCTGCGGTACCTTGCTGGCGATGGCCACGGCGATGAACATAGCGGCGCTGCGTGAACGCATGCCGCAAAGTCCTGCGCTGGCAAAATACGCCCAGGTGGCGGGCTGGCTGGGCGCAGAAGAAGACAGCATCGAGGCTGGATCTGATGCGCTGGTGGGTTTGCTCGACAGCTGGATTGAGGAATCTGAGTTGCCCCGGTTGTCGGTCTTTGGCATGACCGAAGCCGATCTGCCCCGGGTGATCGCCGGTAGCGGCGGCAACAGCATGAAAACCAACCCGCTGGTACTGAGCGACCATGAAATCCGCCAGGTACTGCTGGCGCGGCTTTAGTCGAACCGGCTGGGTTAGCGGTCGGGTCTCGGGTCTAGCCGCAGGCGGATATGGGTGGCAATGGGGAGGTGGTCTGACAGGCGCTCATCCAGCACCCTGGCATCGATGACATCGATCCTGGGTGTTGCCAGCACATGATCGAGCGAGCGCTTGGGGCGCCAGCTCGGGAAGGTTTCACCATTGTGCAGCGTGCGCAGGGCCGCATCGCGGATACCGGGATGGGCATGGAGTTCCGGCAGATCGCAGTTGAGATCACCCAGCAGCAGGGTGTCGTTGTCACGGCCGATCAGCTCGGCGAGAAAATGCAGCTGGCGGGCCCGGGTCTGACGGCCCAGGGCCAGGTGCGCAATGATCAGGCGCAGGGGCGCGTAGCCCGGTGGCCGCACTTCCACCTCCAGGGCGCCCCGCCCCGGCAAGCGCCCTGGCAGGGGATGAAATTGTATTTCCCGCAATGGCCAGCGCGACAGGCAGCCCAGGCAATGGCGGGCAAAGGGCGCCAGATCCCGGGTAATGGCGGCGTGCCAGTACGGGAAGCCGGCGCGTTCTGCCAGATGAGCTACCTGATTCAGCTGGGCCGTACGCAGGCTGCCGGCATCGCACTCCTGCAGTGCGACCACGTCGAAGTGGCAGGCCAGCTCCGCGATGCGTTCCAGGTTGTTACGTGCACCCCGTGTCGGCAGCAGATGCTTCCAGGACCTGGTTACATAGTGCATATAGCTCGAGGTTTGCAGGCCGACCTGAATATTCAGCGTCAGTATGCGCATCTGGCCGTCGCGGCGCTGAAATGGGAAAACCGGGGAATTAGGCATGTCACGCTCAAGTATGCGTTGCCCCCGGCAAAGCGCAAGGCGGATTCCGTCTGGGTTCTGTGTTCTTGTTGGGCGCTGTGCTCAAGGGTGGTTGCCAAGGGCAGGGCAGAGCCCGATACTGGCCGCTGCCATAGCACCTGGCCGCGGAGTTTTCAGTCGCTCATCAGAACCAGGAAGGTTCAGGAAGGTTTATGTCAGTGTCAGATCCGTCTTCTGTGATGCCCCCCGCATCAGCCTTCAATGCCAATGTGATTCTGCTGTCGCTGTGTCAGGCGCTGCTCAATACCGGCAATATCCTGTTGGTGTCGGTAAATGCCCTGATTGGCAAGGAGCTGGCGCCATCGGTGGTGCTGATCACCCTGCCCATGGCGATGCAGTTTATCGGTCTGATGGCGGCGACGATTCCGGCCTCGCTGATCATGCAGCGCATTGGCCGCAAGAACGGCTTTTATCTGGGCAACCTGATCGGCCTGCTGGGGGCTGCCTGCAGTGCTATTGCGCTTGTTGAAACCAGCTTCTGGGCCTTCAACCTCGGTACCTTACTGCTGGGTATAGGTATCGGTTTTGGCATGCTCTATCGTTTTGCCGCCATAGAAGCGGCGCCGCCTGGGCAGCAGAGCCGGGCCATTTCCCTGGTCATGGCCGGCGGTGTGCTGGCGGCGGTGCTGGGACCGAACCTCGCCATTCACAGCCGTGTCTGGTTTACCGATACCCCTTTTCTGGGGGGCTTTATCGGGCTCCTCGGGCTCTATTGCCTGGCGCTCGTGTTGTTGCGCTCAGTGCGCCTGGGGGCGCTGTCGATTCATCAGTCGAATGATGCATCGCGGCCGCTGGGCGCTATCATGCGTCAGCCGGTGTTTGTGATATCGGTGGTGGCGGGCATGGTCGGCTATGCGGTGATGAACCTGTTGATGAGTGCCACGCCCCTGGCCATGATTCGCCAGGGTTTCAGCTTCGATGACTCGGCTCACGTCATTCAGTGGCATGTGCTGGGGATGTTTGTGCCGGCATTCTTTACCGGGCGTCTGGTGGAGCGTTTTGGCGCTCCAGCGATGATGCTGGTCGGCGGCGCACTGATGTTGCTCTGTATCCTGGTGAACCTGCTGGGCCAGAGCCACTGGCACTTCTGGCTGGCGCTGGTGCTGCTGGGAACCGGCTGGTGTTTTATGTTTGTCAGCGCGACCTCCTTTCTGACCGGTGCCTACAGGCCCGCCGAAAAGGCCCGTACCCAGGCGGCCAACGAGTTTCTGGTGTTCAGCAGCGTGGCGCTGTCGGCCCTGGGGGCCGGCTGGCTCGAGGCATCCCTTGGCTGGGTGATGATGAACTGGCTGATGCTGCCGGTGGTGCTCGCGGCCATGGCGCTGATCGCCGGTCTGACCCGATGCCGGCAGGCTGCAGACTGAGCGCAAGGGATAAAAGCAGGTACAAGGTGCAAGGGTAAGAGCAGGATCGAGGGTGGCAAGCAAGGGAGTAGCGTCCGCCTGGATTTCACATGGCACTCACAGACAGGCGCTTATGCTCTGGTCGCATAGTCCTGCTGCCATGAGTGTGTGTTGCCATGAATACCCCCTTGCGAGTATCCCGCCTGAAAGGCCTGCAGCTGACGCTGTCCAGTGGCCAGTTTCGGCTCTTGCTCTGTGCCGTACTGGCGCTCTTCTATAACGGTCCCCTGTGGCAGCTGATATCGGCGCAGCCGGCATCCAGTCAGATTGCGGGCTGGCTGTTCATGGCGGCCTTTTTCAGCTTCATGGTGGCGGTGCTGCAATTTTGCCTGACCCTGGTTGGTTTTCGTCAGGTTCTCAAGCCCCTGGCCATCTTTATTCTGTTCAGTGCCAGTGCGGTGTCCTATTTCATGCACAGCTACGGCATTCTGGTGGATCGCAGCATGGTGCAGAACCTGTTCGAAACCGATACCGCCGAAGCCTCCGAGCTGCTCAATGCCGGCCTGATACTGCATCTGCTGCTGACCGGCGTGCTGCCGGCGCTGCTGGCCATGAGCATTCGCATTCGTTACCGGCCGGTATTTGCCGAGCTCAGGGGGCGGGCGGCGGCGCTGTTTCTGTGCCTGATGGTGATAGGTGCCAACGGTGTGCTCTTCTACAAGGACTATTCATCGCTGTTTCGCAATAACCGCCAGATCCGCAATCTGGCGGTGCCCTCCAATTATCTCTACTACGGTACCCGTTACCTCATGGGCGCCTATGATCCGGTGAATGTGCCGTTGCAGCAGCTGGGGAAAGATGCCCGCCAGGTGGCTGACCCCATCGAGGATGGCAAGCGCAAGCTGCTGGTGCTGGTGGTGGGCGAAACCGCCCGTGCAATGAACTTTGGCCTCAACGGTTACGCCCGTGATACCAATCCGCAGCTCAACGCCCTGCCGGTGGTGAGTTTCCAGGAGGCCGCCTCCTGCGGCACCAGTACGGCGGAGTCCCTGCCGTGCATGTTTTCCCTCAACGGCCGGGATGGATACGACAAGGCGGCGGAACGTCACCGCGAAAACCTGCTGGATGTATTGCAGCATGCGGGCGTCAAGGTGCTCTGGCGGGACAATAATTCCGGCTGCAAGGGTGTCTGTGATCGGGTGGAAAGCCAGGAAACCGCCGTGTTTGAGTTGCCGGAGTTCTGTGTGGCACAGGAGTGTTACGACGAAGGCATGCTCAATGCGCTGGATGACTATCTGGAAAGTACGACAGGGGATGCGGTCATAGTGCTGCATCAGAAGGGCAGTCATGGCCCGGCCTATTATCTGCGCTATCCGCAGCAGTTCGAGACGTTTACGCCTGTATGCCGCAGTACCCAACTGCAGTCGTGCAGCGAGACCGAAATTCGCAATGCCTACGACAACAGCATTCTCTATACGGACTACTTTCTGAGCCGCGTCATTGGCTTCCTCAAAAGCGAACAGCAGGGCTACGATACCGCCATGCTGTACATGTCTGACCACGGCGAATCCCTGGGGGAGGGCAATATCTACCTGCATGGCATGCCCTATATGTTTGCGCCGCAGGAGCAGACCCATGTGCCCTTTATGGCCTGGCTGTCCGATGGCATGCAGCAGCGCACCGGGCTGGATTCCCGTTGCCTGGGGGCAAAGCGTACTCAGGCCCTGAGTCACGACAACCTGGCACACTCGGTGTTGGGGCTGATGGGGGTTGCAACGTCGGTGTACCAGCCTGGGCTGGATATCTTTGACGGTTGCCGTCAGCCGCTGCCTAGAGGTACGGTGCAGCAGCAGACAGAGCCGGTTATGGATCAGCTCCAGGAGCAGCATCCGAGTCAGGGACCAGCCTGAGCTGTCTCGTATAGGTTAAACGCATGAATCCCATGGCATGAAATCCAGGGTATGAATAACAACCTAATAGCCCCGGCCGGGAGACTGGTCGGGGCTTCTGCGTTTTGGGGCGGGCACTGTCGGCTGGGGTTGCTTGCTCTGAGGCTTTGGCGGCCTTAGGAAATCATTCAGATGTCAGACAAGCGTGAATATCAGTCTGGCGCTGAACTGCTGTGGTGTCTGTTCCAGCTCGAAACGGCAGTTGGCCTGGGCGCAGAGCTGTTCCACGATCATGAGGCCATAGCCATGGCTGTCCCGTTCGTCCGGCGGGAGATCGCCAATGCGGTTCTGTATCAGCAGGCTGTCGTTGTCGTTGCTAATGATGATATCGCCGCTACCGTGTACCAGGGCATTGCGCAGCAGGTTGTCGATAATCACCGACAGAATAAAAGGTGGCACCGGCCAGCTGCACGGCGCCAGTGCCAGTGAAGAGACGCGGGCCCGCAGATCCGGATGGGTGCCCAGGCGCTCCTCGATCAGGGCCTGCAGTCCTGCCTGGTTGACCGGCGCGGTACTGCTGGCCTTGCCCTCGCGGCCCAGCCAGAGAAAGGCCTCAATCAGCTGGCTCATGCGGGTTGTGGCATCGTCGATGCGTTTCAGGGCGCGCTGGCTTAGGTTGTCGGCGGGCAGGGTTTCACGCAGCAGGTCGGCTGAACTGCGGATGACCATCACCGGCGAGCGCAGCTCATGGCTGGAAAAGCGGGTGAAATCCCGCTCGCGCTGGATAAAGTCCGACACCCGCTCGAGCAGGGAGGCGAACTGGCGGCTCATAAAGCCGATCTCGTCGTTGCGCTGCAGGGGCTCGAGGCGCGGGTTGGTGGGATCTATATCGGCCAGCTGGCGGCTGAGCTGGCGGATGGGTACCGTCAGATGCCAGGCAATCAGCAGTGTGAGCCCCATGGCGCCAAAGGTAATCAGGGCAATGCCGCCCATGACCAGGCCGACCTCGGCCGCCTCCTGGGCTTCGCTTTCGAGCAGTTCTTCCAGCTGCTGTAGCACCATGTAATAGAGCTCACCGCTGATCGGATGCGGGCGAACCACCAGCAGGTCGCTGTTGGGCAGTTCGTGGGTACCCTCTGTCGTGAAAGCCTGCAGGTCCTGCGGCAGTAAATTCCGGTTGGCGTAGAAATGCAGAATATCGAAAAACTCGAGGGTCTCGGACGGCGCTTCGCTGGCCAGCACGCGATCGACCTGGGCGCCTATATAGTTGCTGAAACGCTGCACGCTTTCGGATTCGATACGCTCGACCATCTGCCAGCCTACCAGCCAGTACAGGCTCATGATCAGGCAGGTTGAGAGTCCGACGGTGAGCAGAATTTTGCGGCTAAAGCTCTGTTTCATTCGCGTGGGTGTCCCTGGGGAGTGTCAGCCGAAAGCCGATGCCGCGCACCGTGGTGAGCATGGGCTGGCTGAAGGGTTTGTCCAGCTGCATGCGCAGCTGATACAGCAGTGAGCGCAGGGCATCGCTGTTGGGCAGGTTGTCGCCCCAGAGCAGCTGTTCCAGCTCTTCCCGGGGCACGGCCCGGGGCGCCTTGGCGACCAGGTGCTTGAGCAGCTTGAACGACTGGGCGGTGAGGTTCAGGGGCTGGCCTTCCCGACTGGCGGTGGCCTGTTCGACATCCAGCGCCAGGGGCCCAAAGGACAAGCGGCGCAGCATCTGGCGCGACTCGCGCTTGCTCAGAGCCTCGACCCGACACACCAGTTCCGCCATGGCAAAGGGCTTGACCAGATAGTCGTCGGCGCCGGACTGAAAGCCCCGTACCTTGTCGTCCAGGGTATCCAGTGCGGTGAGAAAGAGGATGGGTGTAGTAACCCCCAGCGCGCGCAGCTGTTGGCAGGCGGAGAGCCCGCTGACCCTGGGCATCATGATATCGAGTATCAGTACGTCGTATTGATGCTGACGGCACAGCTCAAGCACCTGGGCGCCGTGACTGGCGCAGTCGGTGTCGATGCCGCGCCACTGAAGAAAGTCCGCAATGCCCGCCAGAATATTGGCATCATCGTCGGCGACCAGCACATTCATAGCATCAAGGGTTCCTGCTTTGTCACAGCATGATTAGGAGCCGGAAGTCCCGGCGCAAAAGCGACTGTAGCAGAATTTGGGCGTGATGGGCTGCGGCCATAAACGCCAGCGGTACAGCAGCAGCGCGCTGAACCAGCAAATCGCCAGGGTCCAGATATCGTGGGAAATAAAATGGGCACCGCGCAGCTGCTGGGAAATGCCGAATATGAGCCCCAGTCCCAGGCCCGGCAGCAACGCCAGGCGTCTATAGCGGCGGGCCCGTGCCGAGGTGCCGCCGAAATGGTGCAGGGCGAGGAAGTAGAGAGCGACCCAGGCATAGCCCGCGCTGGCATGTCCTGCGGGGAAGCAACTGCCGCCACTGGTCGTTGCAGGGTCCAGGCTGAACAGGGAATGGTAGAGACGATCGGCGCCGTAGCGCTGCAGGCTCCAGGGGCAGTCGAGTCCGGCGAGGCGCTTGGCGATATTGACGATAAGCACGCTGCACAGCACGGCGCTGATCAGATAACTCAAACCCGGTCGCCAGTGGCGCAGACCTGGGCGTATCCAGCTCAGACTCCAGCCCAGTACAGCGACCAACAAGAGCCCGAAGCTCAGCAGTCGGCCGCCGTTATGGATAAGCCCGGCCGTAAGCCAGTGTTCGCGCAGCGCCCACTGATGGCCCTCCAGCCGATACAGCAGATCCCCCAGTTTCAGATCCAGCCCATAGACTTCCAGCAGTGCGACGCCAAGTACGAACAGCAGCAGCGGAATCAGCCCGAGCGGGCGCCAGCGCAGGGTCGCGGGGCTCATCTGCAGCATGCGGGTGGCGGGAATTGTGTCACCGGTTTTCAGTCGCGGGTGCTGTTGCAGCGGTTGCTGTTGCAGGGGTGGGTGAAGAGGCTCGTAGCGGCTCATTCACACACCCAGCCGCGACGAATCAGGGGCCCGGCCAGCAGCCAGATCAGGTCGCGCGCGGCGATACGGCTTAGCATCAGTTGCCAGGGCTGCGGGTCAGTGGCGTTGATCCACAGGAACAGTGTCTGGTTGAGGGTTTCCAGTGCATTCATCGGTGGCGTGGGTCCCGGTGTTGAGTACGACAGCACCCTAGCAGCGCGCCTGTGAGCCCAGTGTGAAATCCGCCATATAAAAGCCCTGCCAAGGCTCTTCGCAGGCGCCGGGCTCGCGGCTGGGTCTGGCAGCAACTATCCTAAGGTCAGGCTGAAGGAGGTGTTGCCATGACTTATCTGATCTCCCTGAATCCCGCCACGGGAGAACCGGTGGGTGAAATCCCGACCACGTCGCTGGATGCCATTCCTGCGCTGGTGTGCGCGGCGAGGGGCGCGCGCTCTAACTGGAGTCATCTGAGTATCGAGGCCCGGGGTGAATGTCTGTTGCGCGCCGCCGAGGATCTGCTGCAGGAGTCTGAGCGCCTGGGCGAGCTGCTGAGCCAGGAAATGGGCAAGCCGTTGCGCAAGGGGATCAGCGAGGTGCGCTTCTGCGCCCAGAGTATCGAACCGCGGGTCAAGCAGGCGGTGGCGGCGTTGCAGTCGCGGCGCAGCAGCGATGGCGATACCGAGTCCACGCTCTATTATGATCCGCTGGGTGTCTGTGCCGTGATCAGCCCCTGGAACTATCCCATGTCCATGCCGCAGTGGATGCTGCTGCCGGCCTTGCTGTGCGGCAATACGGTGCTGTTCAAGCCGTCGGAGGAAACGCCACTCATAGCTCAGGCCTATGCCGATGTACTCAATCGCCATCTGCCACCGGGTGTATTGCAGGTGGTGCAGGGGCCCGATCAGCAGGGGCGGGCGCTGGTGGAGGCCGATATCAACATGGTGGCCTTTACCGGTTCGCGCGAGGCGGGCAAAGACATCATGACCCGCGCAGCCGTTGGGCTCAAACGCCTGATGCTGGAGCTGGGGGGCAAGGATCCGTTACTGGTACTGGATGATGCCGATCTTGATGCCGCGGCCGAGTTTGCCTGCGCCAACAGTTTTGAGAACGCAGGTCAGGTTTGTGTGGCGACCGAGCGGGTGTATGTTGATCGTCAGGTGCTCGACTGCTTCGAACAGCGGGTAACGGAGCGGGCGGCGCAGTACCTTGCCGGCCCTTGGCACGATGCCAAATCCAGGCTGGGCCCCATGATTCATGACCGTCAGCGCCAGCATGTGCTGGATCAGATCGAGCAGGCGCTGGCCTCGGGGGCGCGGCTGCTGCATGGCGGCAAGGATCATCCGCCGCGCTACATCACCCCCACAGTGCTGACCGATTGCCGCTCTGATATGTGGATCATGCAGCAGGAAACCTTTGGGCCCGTGCTCTGCATTCAGGGTTATGACAATCTTGATGAAGCGCTGTTTCTGGCCAACAGTACCGAGTATGGCCTGGGGGCTGTGGTGTTCGGTGAAGACGAAGACCGTGCCTGGCAGGTGGCACGGCACCTGGAAGCCGGTATGATCGGCGTCAACAAAAGCTGTTTTGGTACCGTTGAATGCCCCTGGGTGGGGGCGCGTCAGAGCGGCTATGGTTTTCATGGTTCGGCCGAAGGCTTTCACCAGTTCTGTCAGTTGCGGGTGGTCAGCAAGCCGTTGTCCGGCTAAATCCATAGCGGCTGTGATGCTGGGCCTGTATGCCCGGGCAGAGAATTGAATCATTCAAAGGGAGGTTGTGGTCGTGTCGCTTTTGTTTGCTTATACAGGCGTTGAAACCCCGTTGAATCAGTCTCTCGTTGCGTTCATGGCGCGATCGGAGGTGCCTGCGGCGAATCTGGGGCTGGGCTGTTATGAGGGTGCGGATGCCCAGCTGATACGGGATCCCGCCGGGGCCGGGCTGGTGTCTGGTTTTATTGATGGCTCCACGCAAGGCTGTGGCCTGTTGCTGGCCTGCCAGGGGGAGGCTGCGGACTTGCCCGCTGGGCTGGCGAATTGCCAACCCTTTGCCCGTGAGCTGATGGGGACTGTGCATCTGTTCGCCATGCAGGGTGAGCTGCAGGGGCTGGAGGATAGTCGGGCCTTTCCCACCGGGGTTTACACCCCCATAGGTGATGCCTCGGCTGAGCGGGCGTTTTGCGTGCTGATGTCCCGCATGCGGGTACTCTGGCTGGAGGACACGCCATTGCCCGAGGTGCGTCTGGCGGTGGTGTCGGATTTCGCCGCCCGCATGCGTCCGCTCGGGCTTGCCAACTTCATTTATGCCGACAGCGAACTGCTGTTTGTGCACGGCCATCAGCAGGCCGGTGATCCAGACAGGTCCGGTCTTTTTCTGGGCCGCAGTGAGGGTGGAATTCGGGTGTCCGGTCAGGCGCTGGACAGGGGCGACTGGCAGGGGCTGGAGCCCGGCGAAGTACTGATGATCAAGGGTGCTGAGGTGCTGGAGCGTTGTGCGCCGTTCAAGCTCTGGAGTCAGCTGGTTGACTGAAAACTATCCAAAGGATGGGCCATGAGCTCTTTGAAGAAACACAAGAAAAACATCAAAAGAAAAGGGGCGAATGCTAGCGGTTTCACAACGAAGTCGGCTCGCAAGCGCAAAATGAGTTCGTTGCAATCGCAAGTTATCTTTTGCCTGATTGTCGTCGGTATTGTGCTCTATCTCATTGCCCGCAATATTTAGGCAATGACCCGGGATTAAGCGCCCAGGTTGCGAGTCACAGGTGGCCGGCGCCGCGCGTCTTCTGCGCGGCACCGGCCAGTCCGGTTAACCTCTTTTTCCTATCTCTTTCCCCTTTTCCCTTTCATCTCGTCCCTCTTTCCCCGCCTAACGAATGCAGGACACCAGATAGTCGATCTCAGGGGCCGAGTTGCCGGGGGCGTTGAGGCACACTGGCAGGTAGGTCGGCGGTGTCAGCAGGCCGCGGGCCAGCAGGTCGTCGATCAGATCGAGGAATTCGAAGCTGGTTTTGCCGATAAAGAGCCCGGTGATGTCCCGCGTTTTGTGCAGCTGGTAGGCATCGCGAAAGCCGCTTAAGTAAAGGTGGTCCTTGGTAAAGCCGCCGCCCCGGTGTACCCGGGTGCAGACGCGGAAGGCTTCTTCAGGTTCAGTGCCGTAGTCTTCGACGATGGTGCGCCAGGTGCGACAGAAGTCGCCGTAGCGAATCATCAGATCCACAGCGATAACCCGCAATGCCAGGCTTTTCAGACGTTTGAGTGTCAGATTGCCGGAGCGATACTCGCTGAAAATCGCCAGGCCTTCCTGGGTATGGGTGTTGTTGGGCAGACCCAGTGAAAAAACTTCCAGTGGCTGCTGCTTGGCGTTGAGCGAGGTGGTCATGTGCACCCCCAGCTCGTGGTGCGCCAGTGCCTGCAGTTCCACCGGGCTGACTTTGGCCGAGCGGCGCACCAGCAGGGCCTTGCGGCCGTTGTTCACCATGGCAGCGGCGATCAGGCGGTCCGACAGTTCCACCTTGCACTTGAGCCCCCATTCCTTGGCCAGCTGCTGGAACTGCGGAATCATCTCCTTTGAACTCAGTTGCTGACCGTTGAGCTCTTCGGCGCGGTCGGCGGCGTGCAGCAAAAAGCGCGCGTTGGCCAATTCGCCTGCCGTGGGCTCGCCATAATAGCGCAGCGAGTTGTACAGAAAGCTGTCGGTGCCGATGCTCACCAGCATGTCGATACGTTCGGCCAGGGCGTCAATCACCTGGCGGTACAGCTGGCGCAGCGCCGGCTCGCGAATGGAGTCTACCGGCAGACGGTAGAGCTTTTCACGGTGGGCGTAAGGGTCAATCTTGAGCTGGCGATAGCGAAAGTTCGGCGCCTTGCGGCCCTGGTGCTTGAAGAAGCGGCGCTGCTCAACCGGCATGTTGATGGGGTTGATGTAGAGCAGGGTCTCCAGCCCCCGTGCGAGCTTCTTCAGTTCGCGGTCGACCAGCAGTACTTCGGGCGGAAGCTCCGTGGGCATCAGGTCGTTGCGGTGCAGGGAGGGGCCCGGCAGCGTGCGGCTGGCGTCCGCCGTGGTTTCCAGCAGGGCGTCATGCAGGCCGTGGCGCAGCGCATCCACCACCAGTGGGAAGGGCGCGCCACTGTCCAGATCCAGGAACACCTTCTGGATCTCAAACGGGATAGTCAGGGTGTTGCTGTGATGCTCGGCAATATGGCTTGAGGTGTAGCCGCCACCGTGATTGCGCTCGCCCAGGCTGACGCGGTTGTCGAGGTTCGGCAGCTCGATTTCACCCAGGCGGCTCTGCAGGCGCTTGATCAGCGGGCTCCACTGCTCGCTGTCGACATCTTCAGTGGCGATATGAATCTTGCTGTGGCCGTCCTTCATTTCCTCGAACGGACAGCTGTGTACATCGAACAGCACCGCGTGGCTGTGGTCTTCTTCAATGACCCAGAGCAGGGCGTCCAGAATGCGGTAAATGCGCTGGTGGCGTTCCTGACCGCGGTGACGCATGGTCTTGGTTACCGGCTTGTGCCAGAGCGCGGTATCGTTAATTTCATTACGCACGCAGCGATTGGCCGGCAGGCTCAGATCGTAATCGATACGCGAATCCTGCACGCACAGGGCGATGGGCATCAGCTCGATCAGCCAGTCGCTGCCGCGATCCTCCAGTTGCAGGCGGGCCTTGTCATCCACCGCCAGGCGCTGCAGGCTGTCGCTGTGCAGGCGGCTGCCGCCGTGCAATGCGGTGCAGACGACGGGGAGGTATTCGTCCACCCGAATGTGCAGCGAACCGTCACGCAGACGGGCGTTGAACGGGGTGCGGTTTTGAATGCGCTCGAGAATCTGATTTTCGGTGAGTGTCTGCATCGATCCCTAACCTGAACGGGTATTGAGTCGCTGAGATTCTGTGCAGTATTCGGGCCCATGTACAGCAAAAATGCTGCCGGGCCCGGTACTTGTTGCCACAGCTGGGTGCTGGCGGCGTCAGACGATGGTCGCGGGCTCCGGGCCACTGAGGTTCTTGAGCCCCAGGCGCTTGAGTTCCTCGCTCATAAGGGCGCGTATTTCCACCTCGCTGGCCAGATGCTGCGCCTTGTGCAGCAGCGCCTGGGCATCGGTACAGTTGACCGAGCGGATCAGCCACTTGATTTTGGGAATGCTGTGGGCGTTCAGACTCAGGGTGCGCAGCCCCATGCCCAGCAGCAGCAATACGGCGGCAGGGTCCGACGCCATTTCGCCGCACAGCGACAGTGGGATATTGGCGGCCTGGGTGTGGGCGACGATCTGCTCCAGCGCCACCAGCATGACCGGGTTGAGATTGTCGAACAGCGCCGATACCTTGGGATTGTTGCGGTCCACCGCCAGCAGGTACTGGGTCAGGTCGTTGGAGCCGATGGAGACGTAATCCACGTACTTCAGCATGCGCGGCAACAGCAGCACCGCAGAAGGGACTTCCACCATCATGCCGATGGGCGGGCGTACCACGGCGACACCCTCGGACTGCAGCTCTTCCAGAGTGTCATCGACGATGCGCACGAAGCTTTCCAGCTCGTCGATGCGACTGACCATGGGGATCAGCAGGCGCAGGTTGTCGTTGTCCACATTGGCCCGCAGCATGGCGCGCAGCTGGGTCACCAGCAGTGAGGTGTTGTCCAGGGTGAAGCGAATGCCGCGCCAGCCGAGGAAGGGGTTGTCCTCGCGAATCTCAAAGTAGGGCAGCTGCTTGTCACCGCCGATATCCAGGGTGCGCATGGAGACCGGCAATGGCGAGTAGGCGCTCAGTACCTGGCGGTAGATTTCATACTGCTCGTCTTCTGTCGGGAAGCTGTCGTGCAGCATGAAGGGAATTTCGGAGCGATAGAGCCCCACGCCTTCGGCGCCGTGCTTGCGGCCAGGGGTCACGTCGGCCAGCAGGCCGGTATTGGTCAGCAGCTGCACGCGCACACCGTCGCGGGTTTCGGCCGGCAGGTCGCGCAGGCAGGCCAGTTGGTCGATAAACTGGGCGTCGGCGTGCTGCAGGCGACGGTATTCCTTCAGCAGCGCAGGTTGCGGATGCAGGATACATTCGCCGCGATAGCCATCGACAATGACCTCTTCGCCATCGAATTTCTTCAGATCGAGGCTGGTAACCCCCATGACCGCCGGAATACCCAGGGCATTGGCGACAATACCGGTGTGGGACAGCGCGGAGCCTGCGGTGCAGATGATGCCCTTGATCTGCTCGGGGCGGTAGATCGACAGGTCGGCAATGCTGATCAGGTCGCTGGCCAGTACCAGTTCGCGCTGTTCGCTGGCGGTATCCAGCGGGGTCTTGCTGAGCATGTGGCGCAGCAGGCGGTTGCCGATATTGCGAATGTCTTCGCCCCGGGCGCGCAGATAGGGGTCCTGTGCCTGGTCGAAGGCGCCGGCCAGTTCATCGATGGTTTCGCGCAGCGCCCAGCTGGCCTTGAAGCCCTGCTGGATGTGCTGCACGGTGCGCTCGTGCAGCTCAGGGCTCTGCAGCATCATCAGATAGACAGAAAAGAGGTTGGCGATATCGGAGGGCAGGCTGTCACCCAGGCGTGATGCCCCCAGGGTCAGCTCGTCCGTCAGCCGTGCGACGGCAGCCTCAAAGCGAGCCAGGTCGGCGTCTATATTGGTACTGCGCTGCTGGGTAATGTCCTGCAGGCTAAGGTTCAGGTGCAGTACTTCCAGGCGTCCACAGCCGATGCCAGGGGCACTCTTGACGCCGCTGTAGCGGTCAATGTCATGGGTAACGGGCTGTTGCGGCAACCAGGCGCCGGAGCGTTGTATCGACTGCAGGGTGCCGGCCAGCTGACTGGCGATGGTGACCATAAAGGCCTCGGCATCCTGGCTGAAGCGCTGCTGCTCGGTGCCCTGAATGACCAGTACCCCGATCAGCTCGCGCAGGTGAATCAGCGGCACCCCCATAAACTGATGGTAGGGGGCTTCGTGGGTTTCGGGAATGTACACGAACTTGTCGTGGGTCGGGGCATCGGCCAGATTCAGTGGATGCAGCGTACGACCGATCTTGCCGACCAGGCCTTCATTCAGTGCCAGGCTGACCTTGCCGACGGCCACATCGGCCAGACCAGCAGTGGCGGCCAGAACCAGACGCTGTTCGGATGACGACTTTAAATAAAGGCTGCAAACGGGTACTGAAAACAGTTCAGTGAGCTTGACGACGATCTGACGCATGGCCGCGACAGCGTTTTCGGCGCGGGATATGTCCTGTACCAGCGACGTCAGCGTCGAGAGGGAGTGGAGCATAGGTTGAACTCCGAAATCCTTGTCCGTATGGGAGCAAACGGGTGAGTTTGCCTTCGATACTCGCACAAGCGCCGCACTGGCGCAATTGCAGACAGGCAGCCTAAGGCCCGTACGACGGCCTCTGTGGCGAATCTGTCGCTAACGGAATGGGCCTGCGGGGCAGGGGAGGATGACGCCGGCTTGGGCAGGAGAAAACAGGGCCGGGCGGCCCTGTTTTGTCAGCTGCGGTTTGTCGGCTGCAGGTTACTGCTTGATGATCGATTAATGCAGTTTGACGCGCGGGCGTAGCACCCGGTTAATGCGATCAACCAGGGTCACCAGGATGGTTTTGGTCACGCCGTAGAGCGCCACCTGGTGCATGCGATAGAGCGAGATGTACACCAGCCTGGCCAGGCGTCCTTCAATCATCAGGCTCTTGCCGCCCAGGTTACCCATCAGGCTGCCGACGGTACTGAAGCGGCTTAGCGAGACCAGGGATCCGTGGTCGCGGTAAACGTAGGGCGGTATGGGCTGGCCGTCCAGAATCTTGCGGATATGGCGGTGCAGGTGAGAGGCCATCTGGTGAGCCGACTGGGCCCGTGGCGGTACCTGGCCCTTGCCATCCGGCATTGGACAGGCGGCACAGTCGCCCAGGGCAAAGATGCTTGGGTCCTGGGTGGTCTGCAGACTGGCGTTAACCAGCAGCTGGTTGCGCGCATTGACTTCAAGCCCGTCCAGATTCCGGGTAACGGGGGGGGCCTTGATGCCGGCCGCCCAGACCATCAGGTGGGCCTCGATCAGTTCGTCGGTGGCGGTCATCAGACCCTCTGCCGTCACTTCGCGCACCGGTGTCGATGCTCGAACGCGCACGCCGAGCTTTTCCAGTTCCTGGTGGGCGGCACCGGATATGCGCTCCGGCAGTGCCGGCAGAATGCGCGGCCCGGCTTCCACCAGGCTAACTTCCAGCTGCTGGGCGTCACCCTGTTCGAAGCCGTAGCTGGTCAGCTCCTTGGCGGTGTTGAACAGCTCGGCGGAAAGTTCGACCCCGGTAGCGCCGGCACCGACGATGGCAATCTTCAGCGGATGAGGATCGGCGCTGGTGCGCAGGTAGGCGTTGAGCAAGTTGTGGCGGAATAGCTCGGCCTGTTCGCGGCTGTCGAGGAAGACACAGTGCTCGGCGGCGCCGAGGGTGCCGAAATCGTTGGTGATGCTGCCGATGGCGAGCACCAGAAGGTCGTAGTTGAGCGAGCGCTGCGGCAAAATTTCCAGCCCGTCTTCATCGGTCACCGCGGCCAGGTGCACCGTGCGATTGCTGCGATCCAATCCATCCAGACGGCCGATGCGAAAACGGAAATGATTGTTGGTGGCCTGGGCGCGGTAGCTCAGTTCATCGATACCGGCGTCCAGCGAGCCTGTGGCTACTTCATGCAGCAGCGGTTTCCACAGGTGGGTCTGGTTGCAATCGACCAGGGTGACCGACATCCCCTTGCGGCCATAGCGGCGACCCAGACGGGTGGCGAGTTCGAGCCCGCCCGCCCCGCCGCCAATGATGACGACTTGCTTTTTCATGACATACCTCAGACGTACAGTTTTAAAAATTCTGGCCTGTGCCGGTCGCGGTGCAGCCTTCACGCTCTGTGTCAGGGGGGCTTGCGGGGCAACCGAAGGTGGCTTAATGGTGATCAGAATAACAGCATGCGGACAAAGTCTTAAGTCCGGATGTAAATTACTTTCGTGATTTTTTTACGTTCTGCGCAGCGTCGTGAAATTGCAGTGGGGGCAAAGACCCTGCCGACACGCAATGGCTTAAACTGGGTGCGGCTTTGTGCGATGATTCGGCCCCCGAGGAGAGCGCAATGAAAAGTTATTTGTTCAGTACCGAGAATGGCCGTGGCGGCGTCATTCTGTGTGACATAGACGCCTTCGATGATGCGGTGGTGTATCTGCGTCAGCGCTTTGACGGTGTAGTGCGGGTCGAGCAGGGGTTAACGCTCTGGACCCTGGATGAAGGTTTTGGTCAGTTTGAGCCGGTCATAGTGCCGAATCTGCCGATCACGGCATCCAGGGAACCGCCGCCTGGTTAGCCTGGATGGGCGTCTAGAGCAGTTCGGCCGCGGCCTCATACTGTGCCGCCAGCCACAGATCTGTGGTGCCGCGGGCCTGCTGGCGGATATCCCGGGCACGGCTGAGCAGGCGCTGGCGCGACTGGCTGCGGCTCTGTTGCGAAGGCCTGGGCTGAGGCTGCAAGGGCCTGGCGGGACTCTGGGGCTGAATATTCATGATTGGGCTCCCGTAATCGGTTCGTGACGATCGCTTGAATGGTCACTATTAGACCCGCGGGTTGCGACAATCTGATGACGCCAGGGCGTCATCATCGTCGTGCACACTTAAAGCTGGTGCGGCTTCACGTACGCACGGTTTCCCAGGGACAGGACATGCTGCAGATCTACCACTCCCATTCGTTGACCAATCTGAAAGACCTGCTGGTGCTGCTGATCGAGCGCGATCCGTTGCCCGATCCCTTTCAGGATGAAACCATCCTGGTACAGAGCCCCGGCATGGCGCAGTGGCTTAAGCTGGAAATGGCTGCGGGCCTGGGTATTGCCGCCGCGGTGCAGTTTCCGCTGCCCGCCACCTTCCTGTGGGAGAGCTTCGCCGCGCTTCTGCCCGAGGTGCCGGAGCGTTCGGCCTATCGCAAGGAGGCCATGACCTGGAAGCTGATGGAACTGTTGCCACCGCTGTTGCCGCTGGAGGAGTTCCTGCCGCTGCGTCAGTACTTGGACGATGATGGGGCCGGCTTCAAGCGCTATCAGCTGTGCGGCAAGATCGCCGATATCTTCGATCAGTACCTGGTGTACAGACCCGACTGGATTGAAGCCTGGGATCGCTCTGAAGCGATGCCTGCGCCGCTCGGGGATCAGGCCTGGCAGCCGCTGCTGTGGCGTGCGCTGGTGGCTAAAACCCAAGCCCTGGGGCAGCCGCACTGGCACCGGGCCAATATGCAGCAGACCTTTGTAAAGGCCCTTGGGGCTCGCACGCCACAAGGGTTGTCGTCCAGGCTCTTCGTATTCGGTATTTCAGCCCTGCCCCAGACCTTCCTGCAGGCACTGCAGGCGCTGGGTCAGCGCATCGATGTGCACCTGATGATCCTCAACCCTTGCCGCCATTACTGGGGCGACATTATTGACCCGGCCTATCTGGCCAAGCTCAGCCGCCGGCTCTTCAAATCAGGCAGCGCGGGGCAGGGAAGCGCCGATAACGCGGGGTACCTGGAAAGCGGCAATCCGCTGCTGGCCTCCATGGGCAAGCTGGGGCGCGATTATTTGCATCAGCTGCAGGATATGGAGCTCACCGGATTTGATTTCTTCGAGCTGCCGGGGGAAGAGCTGCAGGCGTCCGATAGGCTGCTGGGCCATGTGCAGCGGGATATCCTGGAGCTGGACGATCGCAGCCTTGAGCCGCCGGATGCGCAGGACTCCCGTTACAAGACAGTGCTGTCGCCGGAAGATCGCTCCCTGCAGCTGCACAGTTGCCATAGCCCGTTGCGCGAACTTGAAGTGCTGCAGGATCAGATCCTGGCGCTGTTCGAGGCCGATCCTACTCTGGCGCCGCGGGATATTATTGTCATGATGCCGGATGTGGCCGCCTACGCGCCCCATATAGAAGCGGTGTTTGGCAGCGCGCGCTACGAGCGGCGTATCCCCTTTGCGATCTCGGACAGATCCCTGCAGCAGGAGAGCCCGTTGTTGCAGAGTTTTCTGGCGCTGCTGCAGCTGCCGCAAAGCCGGCTGCGGGTGTCGGAGGTGCTGGATCTGCTGGAAGTGCCGGCCACGCTGCGCCGTTTTGGTCTGGACAATGAAGGCTTTGATCAGCTGCGGGCCTGGATCGAGCAGGCCGGTGTGCGCTGGGGGCTGGATGCCAGCCAGCGTGAGTCCCTGGCGCTGCCTGCGTTCGAGCAGAACAGTTGGCGTTTTGGCCTGCGCCGGATGCTGGCAGGCTATGCCCTGATGGACGATACCAGCCTCTGGCAGGAGCAGGCACCCTATGGCGAAATTGAGGGGCTGGGCGCGGTACTGCTGGGCCCGCTGGCGGACTTCATCGACCTGCTGGAAGAAACCTGTGGGCTGTTTCGCGGTGCCCGTCCGGTGGCTGACTGGGTGAGTGAAATCAACCGCCTGCTGCAGGCCTGCTACGCCCCCGATGAAGAGGACGAGCTGGCGTTGTCCCAGGTACGCCGGGTACTGGAAGGCCTGCATCAGGAACTGGCCGATGCGGCCTCCGAGGAGCCGCTGGGCGCCGAGATCCTGGTGGACTATCTGGCCCAGAGTCTGGGTGAGCAGCGCAGCAGTCAGCGTTTCATGGTGGGGCCGGTCAACTTCTGTACCCTGATGCCGATGCGCTCCATTCCGTTTCGGGTTGTCTGTCTGCTAGGCATGAATGAAGGCGTGTATCCGCGCACCCTGGCCCCCATGGGCTTTGACCTTATCGCCCGGCATCCGCGTCGGGGCGATCGCTCGCGCCGTGACGATGACCGCTACCTGTTTCTCGAGGCCATGCTGTCGGCCCGGGACCTGCTCTACATCAGCTACATCGGCCGTTCCATTCAGGACAACCGCGAGCGCGTGCCCTCGGTGCTGGTGAGCGAGCTGCTCGAATACAGTGCCCAGGGCTTCGTGCTGCCAGCGCATCGGGATCTGAGCCCTGAAGACAGTGCGCGTGCGTTGCGCCAGGCATTGGTCACCGAGCATCCGCTGACCGCCTACAGCGAGCGCTATTTCAATGCTGAATCGCCACGGCTGTTCAGCTATGCCGCCCAGTGGCTGCCTGCTGCCTGCAGCCAAAGTGGCGTGGCGGAACCCTTCTGTGCTGCCCCCCTGGCGGCGGAACCTGTGGCTGAGCTGGAACTCGATGAGCTGCTGGCGTTCTACCGCAACCCCAGTCGGTACTTTTTCCAGCGCAGGCTGCGGGTCAGTTTCCACGAGCAGGGCGTCGATACCCTGGATGAAGAGCCCTTCGCCCTCGATGGCCTGGAAGGTTACGGCCTCAAGCAGCAGATTTTGCAGGCACAGTTGCGGGCAGAGCCGCTTGATCTGCTGGCGCGCCGGCTGATGGCCCAGGGTGGGCTGCCGGTGGGCAAGGCGGGCACCCGCTTGCTCGATCGGCATCGGGCCGATGTTGCACCCCTGGCACAGGCGCTGCAGCCCCTGCTGGCAAGCCCTGCCGCCCGGCACGAAATCAGCCTTGAGCTGGACGACTGCCTGCTCAGCGGCTGGCTTGATGGCGTGCATGACGGCTGCCTGATCCGCTATCGCCCCGCGGGCCTGAAAGGACACGACTATCTGCGTGGCTGGATACTGCATCTGGTGGCGTCTGCCGGGGCGGGCCTGAAGGGGTGTCAGTATCTGGGGGTGGACCGCAAGGCCGGCGTCACGACGCTGCGCTTCAAGCCCATAGACAGAGACGCGGCGATCGAGGCGCTCAACCGCCTGCTGGCGGGCTATCGTCGCGGCCTGTGCGAACCTTTGGCGCTGGCCCCGAATACCGCCTGGGCCTGGCTTGCCGAGGAAGACAAGGATCAGGCGCTGCAGCGGGCGCGGGATGCCTTCAATACCGGTTTTCTGGTGCCGGGGGAGGGGGACGATCCCTACATTGCCCGGGCCTGGCCCGATTTCGAGTCTATCAGTGTGCAGCTGCCGTCCCTGAGTGAGCAGCTGTTCGGTGATGTTGTGGCTTCCATTGAAGAGGCGTCCTGAGCATGACAGCCCATAAGATACTGGACTCCCTGAGTTTTCCGCTGCACGCCATGCGCCTGATCGAGGCCAGCGCCGGCACCGGCAAGACCTACACCATAGCCGCGCTCTATCTGCGCCTGCTGCTGGGTCACGGGGCTGAGGGCAGCGCCCACGCAAGGCCGCTGGATGTCGATGAAATCCTCGTGGTGACCTTTACCGAGGCTGCTACTGGAGAGCTGCGCGACCGTGTGCGGGCGCGCATCCAGGAGGCGCGGCGTGCCTTTATGCGCGGCGCCAGCGATGATGGCTTTATCCAGGGGCTGCTGGCGGATACGCCGGATCACGCCGGTGCCGCAAGGCTGCTGGGCGATGCGGCGCGCAACATGGATCAGGCGGCCATATTCACCATCCACGGTTTCTGTCAGCGCATGCTCAAGCAGCACGCGTTTGAGAGCGGCAGCCTGTTCGATACCGAGCTGGAGCAGGATGACGCACCCCTGCTGCACGAGGCCATGCTCGACTACTGGCGCCAGCGGGTCTATACCCTGCCGGATGCCCTGGCCGACGAGGTGCTGACGCTCTGGGCCGAGCCCAGTCGGCTGCTCAAGGACATTCGGCCCCATCTGGCCACCGATGGTCTGCGGCTGGAGCCGGATCTGGCGGGGGTTGACCTGCTTGAGCAGTGGCACAAGCAGGATCTGCGCGTTACTGCCTTCAAACAGGCCTGGAGCCGCAATACGGATGATCTGCTGGCCTTGCTGCAGGTCGCCGATCTGAACGGCAACAGTTACCGCAAGGCCTCGATGCCCGTCTGGCTACAGGCCATTGATGATTACTGCGAATCGCCCCAGGTGCTGCCGGATAGCAAGCTGAGCGAAGTGCTGGAGCGCTTTTGCCAGAGCCGTCTTTACGAAAAAACCAAAAAGAACGGCGTCTCGCCCGAACATCTGTTATTTGAGCAGTTGGAGGAACTCTGCACCAGCTGGGCGCCGCTGCGCGAACTGATTCTCACCGAAGCGCTGCACGAGGTGCGTCTGCGTCTGGCGCGCAACAAGCAACAACGCCGGGTGCAGGGGTTTGACGATCTGCTCAGTGGTCTCGACCGGGCGCTGGCCTCTGTTGCCGGTGAGCGCCTGGCGACGGCCATCCGCGCGCAGTATCCCGTCGCCCTGATCGATGAATTCCAGGATACAGACCCGCAGCAGTACCGTATTTTCAGTACTCTGTATGCGGGGGCCCCGGACTGTGGCCTGTTTATGATCGGAGACCCCAAGCAGGCGATCTATGCCTTTCGCGGCGCCGATATCTTTACCTATATCCAGGCGCGCCGGGCGGTGGCGGATCACTACACGCTTGAGACCAACTGGCGCTCGGGCCAGAAGATGGTGGATGCGGTCAACCGGCTCTTTGCCCGCCATGACGCCCCCTTCATCTATGACGCGGACATTCCCTTTGTATCGGTGCGTGCTGCTGCCCATGCCGACAAGAAACCCTTGAAACTGCAGGGTGACGTGGTGCCGGCAATGACGCTCTGGCATCTGCCCGGCGAGCCTGTCGCCAAGGCCGATTACCTGGCCTGTTTTGCCGCCAGCTGCGCCAGTCAGGTGGTCACGCTGCTGGAGGGAGAGGCGACTCTGGGCGATCGGCCGCTGGAAGCCGCAGATCTGGCGGTGCTGGTGCGGGATCGCTACGAGGCGGCGGCGGTGCAGCGCGAACTGCAACGGCGTAATGTGCCTTCGGTGTATCAGTCGGGCCGCGACAGTGTTTTCAGTACCCAGGAAGCCATCGACCTTTACCGCATTTTGCAGGCTGTGCAGGAGCCGCAGCAGGAGCGCTATCTGCGTACGGCCCTGGCCAGTGGGCTTTTGCTGCAGGATGCGGCGGCGCTGAACGCCCTGAATGAGGATGAGCGCTGCTGGGAAGCGCTGGTGGCGCAGTTTATGGATTATCACCTGCGCTGGGAGAATCTTGGCGTGCTGGCGATGGTGCACCAGCTGCTGGAGCAGCGCAAGCTCGCGCCGGCCCTGCTGGCGCTGCCGGGCGGTGAGCGCCGCCTGACGGACCTGCTGCATTTGGCGGAGCTGCTGCAGGAAGCCAGTCAGCAGCTGGAGGGTATGCCGGGGCTGATGCGCTGGTTTGGTGAGCACCTGCAAAACCCCAATAGCGCCAGCACCGCGCAGCAGCTGCGCCTGGAGAGCGACCGCAACCGCGTGACCCTGGTGACCATTCACAAGTCCAAGGGGCTGGAGTATCCGGTGGTGCTGTTGCCCTTTCCCAACAGTTTCCGGGTCGCCTCCACCGCCCTGTATCACGATGAAGACCAGGGCACTGTGCTGGATCTCAGCGGTGCCAGGGAGTCCATGGAGCAGGCCGATGGCGAGCGCCTGGCCGAGGATCTGCGGCTGCTCTACGTGGCCCTGACCCGCTCGGTGCACGCCTGCTACCTGGGTATCAGTGATATCAGGCTTGGCCGTGGCAACAAGAGTGTGCTGCCGGCCAGCGCGCTGGGCTATCTGTTGCTGCGTGGCGCCAGCCCCGCCGAGCTGAGCGCCTGTCTGAAGGATTTCGCCAGCGCAGCAGGTATTGCGTTATGCGAGCCACCGCTGCACGAGCGCAGCCTGCAGACTCCATCGCAAGGTGAGGTGACACTGCAGGCGCGGGCGTTTCGCACCGCCATTTTGCGCAACTGGCGTATCGCCAGCTACTCGGGGCTGAGTTCCCATGGCCGCAGCCAGACTCTCACCGAGTTGCCGGGGCTGGATCTGGAGGTTGTCGCCGAGGCTGATAGCGCGGCGCCTCTGATTGAACAGGCGGATATATTCAGTTTCCCCAAAGGGGCCCGCGCCGGTACCTTCCTGCACGGGCTCTTCGAGCAGCTGGATTTCCCCGATGCCCGCGGGGCTGTATTGGCGCAGGTGGTACAGCAGCGTCTGCAGCTGGAGGGTTATGACCCTTTGTGGCAGCCGGTGCTGGAGCAACTGGTGGCCGATGTGCTGGATGCGCCCCTGGATGCTGACGGTGTTTGCCTGCGCCAGGTGGCGGCGGCCGATCGGCTGGTGGAACTGGAGTTCCTGTTGCCGGTGGCGGGGCTCGACTGCCGCGCCCTGAATCGTTTGCTGGCCGAGGGCGATGCGCTCTCGGCCAGGGCCGGCCTGCTGCAGTTTGACCGCGTGCAGGGCATGCTCAAGGGGTTTGTCGACCTGGTGTTCCGCGTCGATGAGCGCTATTACATCGCCGATTACAAATCCAACCATCTGGGGCATGACACCCAAGCCTATGCACAGGAGGCACTGGAGGGCGCCATGCTCGAGCACCGCTACGATCTGCAGTATCAGCTCTATACCCTGGCGCTGCACCGGCTGCTGCGCCAGCGCCTGCCGGATTACGATTACGACACCCACATGGGCGGGGTCTTCTATCTGTTTGTGCGCGGCATGCGTGTCGGTGCACAGGAGCGCCCTGGCGTGTTTCAGCGCAGGCCCGACAGAGCCCTGATAGAATCCCTCGACCGGCTCTTTGCCGGCCAGAGTCTAACCCTGGCGGAGGCCTGAGCGATGCAGATACTGAAGCTGTTGCAGAGCGCCGTTGTGCCCGGAGGCCTGCGTTCGCTGGATGTGCAGTTTGCACGCTTTGTGCACCAGACCGGCCATTGTCAGGATCCCAATCTGCTGCTGCTGGCGGCGCTCACCAGTTTTGAGCTTGGGCGCGGCAATGTTTGTCTGCCGCTGGCGGCGGTGCCTGACTTGCTGCACAGTCTCGCGCCTGGCCTGGGTGAGCAGCTGCGGCCCTGGTTCAGTGGCACGCCGGACCCGGCTGCCGGTGGTGCAGTACTGTCTGCTGGTGAGCGCCTGACGCCGCTGGTGCTGGAGCTGGATCGGCTCTACCTGCAGCGTTACTGGCGTTTCGAATGTGATGTCGCAGGCTTTCTGTTGCAGCGAAGTGAGCCGCTGGAGGTTGATCCCAATACACTTAGACGCTCGCTGGAGCTGCTGTTTGGCGCAGGCACTGCGGAGCCGGACTGGCAGAGGGTTGCGGCGGCGGCGGCGGTGAATCGGCGCTTCTCGGTCATCAGTGGCGGGCCCGGCACCGGCAAGACCACCACGGTAATCAAGTTGCTGGCGCTCTATATCGAGCAGCAGCTGGCGGTGGGGGCCAGGCCGCGCATTCGCCTGGCGGCGCCGACCGGCAAGGCCGCCGCCCGCATGGCGGAGTCCATCTCGGCGGCGCGGGCAGGACTCAATCTGGCCGACGAGGTGGCCCGCCTGATCCCGCAGGACGCCTCGACCCTGCACCGGCTGCTCGGCGTACGCCCGGGCAGTCGCGGCTTTCGCCATAACACCGACAACCCGTTGCATCTGGATCTGCTGATCGTGGATGAAGCCTCGATGGTGGATTTGCCGATGATGGCGCGCTTGCTGGCGGCATTGCCAGACAGTGCGCGGCTGATCCTGATCGGTGACCGCGATCAGCTGGCCTCGGTGGAGGCGGGCAGCGTGCTGGGGGATATCTGCAGCTGGACGGGCGAGTTGCGTTACGGCCAGGCGCAGGCCGATTATCTGGCCCAGGCCTGCAGGCTTGATAGTGCTGTGCTGGTGGCGCAGGACGCAAGACCCATCGCGGATTCCCTGGCGCAGCTGCGCACCAGCTACCGCTTTGGTGTGAATAGCGGCATCGGGCGCCTGGCCCGGGCGGTCAACCAGGGGGATGGGGCGCAGTTTGAGGCGCTATGGCAGGGGGGCTTTGCCGATATCGTCTGGCACGGGTTGGACAGTGCCGGCTATCAGACGCTGATTGATCGCTGTGTGCAGGGCTACCGGGATTATCTGCAGGCGATAGCGGCACGGCAGCCGGCGGCGCAGGTGCTGGCGGCATTCAACCGTTTTCAGCTGCTCTGTGCGTTGCGCAACGGGCCCTATGGCGTGGCGGGTCTGAATGAGCGTATAGAGCAGGCGCTGACCGCCGCCGGGCTTATTGCGCCCGGCGCCAGCTGGTATGCCGGGCGGCCGGTGATCGTCACCTGCAACGACAGGGCGCTGGATCTTTTCAACGGCGATATCGGTATCACCATGGAAAATGCCGAGGGTGAGTTGCGGGTCTGGTTTGATCAGGGGGGCGAGGTGCGGGCGCTGTTGCCCAGTCGCATGCCGGAACATGACACTGTCTATGCCATGACGGTACACAAGTCGCAGGGATCCGAATTCGATCAGACGTTGCTGTTGCTGCCCCCTGAGGATGCGCCGGTGCTGACGCGGGAGTTGCTCTATACGGGGATCACGCGGGCGCGCAAACAATTCGAACTTTATGCGCCGGATTACCTGCTGAAAAGGGTTATTGCGCGGCGTACGCAGCGGGCCAGCGGTTTGGCTGGCCGGCTATGGGGCTGAGCCCGGCGGTCTAGCGTCGGGGCCTGCGGTCTTCGCTTATCCGTATCGGGATGAGGCGGGGTTCCGGCCTGGCGCGGTGTTTGGCGGATGTTGCCACTATCATCAGGCCACCTGCAAGTAACGCGAGTATTGTCAGAGTAAGCATGGCATGCCTCCGTTTCAGACATAGTGTGCTGTGAATCAGCGCATGCGCCAGGCCCTTTGCCCGAACAACATGTTCCCTTTGTACCAGTTCTGCGCCCACTATGACAGCGCCGGGTGACGTGGACCTGCCTTGGCTGCCGGTCAGGTCAGGCCGGGGTCTGTTGCAGCAGACGCGCAAATTCAGTGTAGCCGCCGATGTGCTGTTGGCCATGAAATATCTGCGGCACGGTGAGCACGGGCTTGCCGATGGTCTTTTCCAGGTCAGCCTTGCTGATGCCCTCGCGCTGAATATCGATATAGCGATAGTTGAGGGATTTGATGTCGCACAGCTCTTTGGCACGGCGGCAGTAGCCGCAGCCTTCACGGCCGAAAATGGTAATGCGTTCCATAGTGCTGCTCCTGTCAGTTAGTGCTGGCCAGTAGAACACAGGGGCTTGAAGTGCGACCAATTGGGCATCGCAATGAGGATGATTATTGCAGACTATCGCTGGGGGGCTGAGGAGCGAGTTGAAGTACCTGCTCGAGCCAGTCGCTGTCGTGCAGCAGGTCGCGCAGGCGGTACTGGTTCATGTATTCGATCATATGGTGCAGGGAGGCGGCCAGAATCTGGCGCCAGCGGCACTGCGTCGACAATATGCATAGGGGCTGCTCGCAGCGAGCGAGTTCCGTATCGGTTTCAAACGAGACCACCAGGTCACCCATGCGGTAGTCCAGGGTGTCGGTATTGATCATCATGCCACCGTGGCGTCCGCGAACTGTGGTGATCAGACCCTGGGCGGCAAAGCGGTTGACGATTTTGGCCAGGTTGTTGGATGAGATATCCAGCGCAGACGCCAGCTGCGCGACGGTGCAGAGTTTGCTCCGAGGGGCGGTGGCAAGGTAGATGAGTACGCGTATGGCGTAGTCGGTCTGCTTGGTGAGTTGCATAGGTGTGGCTGTCTATTGATCACGTATTACACAGGCGTCGCATTATCTATGCCCTTTAATGAATATTCAATCAAAAACGCACCGAATGGCAAAACAATCGACGCGAAATAGCGACAGTCAGCCGGTGACTGCCACTATCTGAGCAGCGATCTGCTGGGTGATCAGAACCAGTCAGTGTTGCGTTTGCGGCGTTTCGGGAAGTAGGGAATAAGCAGTCCGAGCAGCACGCCGCCCAGTGCCACCAGGCCGCCGTGGGTGAGCCAGCGCATCAGGTTGCTGTCATCCATGTTCTCGATCTGGTTGTTCAGGTCCTTGATCTGGCGATTAAGCTGGTCGCGCTCGCCATCGTAGGACTGGTTGCGGGTCTTGATATCGGCCAGTTCCGAGCGCAGGCGTTCGATCTCATCGGCCTGTTGCACGGTCGTGGTGCTTTTTTCATTCAGGGCGGCCTGCAGTTCCGGCAACCGGGCCAGGGTGCTTTGCCCTTCGGTGATCTGATCACCGGGCAGCCAGCCTGTACGGCCGTTTTCCAGCTTGACCTGGATATAGTCGGTGCTGGCGTCGCGCTTGAGAATTTCCACGGCATCGCCGCTGCGAATCCGGCCGGCAATGCGGTACTGATTGCTCGGGCCACTGTGATAGAAGGTGTAAACGTCGTCGGCGACATGGCCTGGTTGAGCGAAAACCGGCTGCAGGCAAAGGGAGGCGAGCAGAATGAGGCCGGTGGCGAGTCGTGTCGGGGTGCGTGAGTCCGGAAGTATAATCATTGAGTTTCGAAAGTCGTTGTCCTTGGTTGCCGGGTTGCCTGCCGATGGAGCGGGCTTGAATGTGATGCCGCCTGTGCGGCGCAGAGTCTCAGTATCTGACGTATAACCGCTGTCCAAGGTTCCTGATTATAGTTCCGAAAAAAAATCCTGAAACCCTGTAACGTCACAACGGTTGCGATCGTGGTGGATTTTATTATCCTATGTCGCCATCGGGCGTCATTTGGCCGCGCGACGGCGGTAGCTTGTCGCGCTAACCCGACAGTATTGGGTCTGTTCGAGTGCCAGGGGTGGCTGGAGCGGGAAGCGGTTTTTTTTCAATTTACGGAGTGAGTGTATGGATACGTTCTATGCAGACTACATTGATGCCTATGCTGTGCCCTGGGCGATCAATATTTTCTTTGCGCTGGCCATCTTTCTGGTGGGCCGGGGGCTGGCCAAGCTGGTACTGAATCTGCTCGACCGGATTCTGCGCAAGGCCAGGGTTGACCAGATGCTGATCAACTTCATCAGTGCGATCAGCAATGTGCTGATGCTGCTGTTCGTGATTGTCGCCGCGGTGGATCAGCTGGGTGTGGATACGACATCGCTGATTGCCGTGGTGGGTGCGGCGGGTCTGGCGGTTGGTCTGGCACTGCAGGATTCGCTGAAGAACTTTGCCGCCGGTGTGCTGCTGATCGTGTTCCGTCCGTTCAAGGAAGGGGACTTCATCGAGGCCGGTGGTGTGTCGGGTATTGTTGAGCATATTTCCATTTTCAGCACCATCATGCGTACCGGCGACAACCGTGAGGTTGTGGTGCCCAATGGCGGTATCTATAGTGGCGTGATCATCAATTACTCCAAACGCGCTACACGTCGCGTTGATATGGTATTCGGTATTGGTTATGACGCCGACCTGCTCAAGGCCAAGCGCATCTTCGGCGAAATTCTGGCCGCAGACGAGCGTGTACTGGCCGAACCTGCACCGGTCATTGCCGTGGCGGCACTGGCGGACAGCAGCGTGAACTTCAATGTGCGTCCCTGGGTCAAGAGTGCCGATTACTGGCCTGTGCTTTGGGATACCACAGAAAAAGTGAAGCTGCGCCTGGATGCGGAAGGCATCAGTATTCCGTTTCCGCAGATGGATGTTCATCTGCACAAGCAGGATGCCTGATCGGCCTGCTGCCCATTACGGGTAGCCCCTCATACAAAGACCGCCTGTTGGCGGTCTTTTGCGTTAAGGGCTCTGTGATCTGGGTTGGCGTCTTGCCTGGGGCCGAGCCTACAGCTGATCCTCGGCCCGCAGGGCGCCGAGTTCCCGGCGTAGCAGCTCGTTTTCCTGCAGCAGTTTCTGGGCATCGATACGGTAGCGGAAAATATCCGTATAGCGCTCTTCCAGTTTGGTTTCGAGCTGGCTGATCTCGTTTTTCTGCTGCTTGATATTCTGTTCCAGCTTTTCGATGCTGCGTTGCAGTTCGCTCACCATACCGTAATGGTCCGCAGAACCCTGGGCTGCGGCACTGGGGCTGTTGAGCGCAGATGCCGTCAGGTGCGGGCCATTGAGTTCGCTCACTATATGGCTGTAGAGCGCTTTCAGGTCGGCAGCTTCGCGGTCACTGTAGTGGATTGAGGCTTCGATGGCGCTGTGGGCGCTGGCGGCGCCGATGGCACCGGCCAGGATATGTTCCAGCGAGCGATGAAACTCTACCAGTTCGATAATGGTGATATGGGGCTTGTCGGCCACCTGCAAGTCCTGCAGCAGGTTGTGCACTGCAGCTTCTGCCTTGTCGCTGCTGAGGTATTTGGCCAGCAGGCTGCGGGCTTCGGCGATCTTGGGGGCGAGGTCGATGTAGGCATGCAGCCCGGTGTGACGGGCCCGGCTGCGGTGCTGCTGTGGCAGCATGGCAGAGAGGAAGTCGCTGGTGAGGGTGCGCTCGCCCTTGCCGGGGCTGTAGAGCAGTGAGCCCAGCACATAGGCGCCGATATTGATCAGGAGTGACCAGAATACGCTGTGGGTAAGGGTTGGCAGGCCGTCAAGCCCGAGCAGCGCTTCGGGGCGCAGCTGTGTTATGCCCCAGGGGCCCTCGGTCAGCAGGCCAGGTTCATACCAGCCCTGGCGAATAAAGGTGGGCAGTGCCAGGGTATAACACCAGATCAGGAAGCCGACGCACAGGCCCGCCAGCGCACCGGCACTGTTGCCGCGCTTCCAGAACAGACCGCCAAAGAGTGCCGGCGCGAACTGCAGTACCGCGGCGAAGGACAGCAGGCCAATGGTCACCAGCAGGTAGGACTCGGCGAATTCGACGGCAAAGCCGTAGGCCGACACCAGAATCAGCGCGATAAGCACCCAGCGCACCTGCAGCAGAGAACCCCGCGCCCGCCTGAGGCCCGGGGTGCGTTCGAACAGAGGCAGCAGCAGGTGATTCGAGGCCATGGTGGCCAGCGTCATGGTGGTGACCAGCACCATGGCCGTGGCTGCCGAGAAACCGCCGATAAACACCAGCAGCGTCAGGGCCTGCTCACCGGCCTGCTGCGGAATCAGCAGCACATAGAAATCCGCCATGCTGATGGGCAGGTCGCTGATCAGGCCAGCACCGGCAATGGGCAATACAAACAGGTTGATCAGAATCAGGTACAGCGGGAACAGCCACATGGCGGTCTTGATATGCTGCTGATCCGAGTTTTCCACCACCGCCACATGAAACTGGCGCGGTAACAGCTGAATGCCGGCGAAGCTCAGGATAATGAAGGTCAGCCAGGTGAGGCCATCGCCCTTGTAGCTGCTGATCCGGGTCAGGTGGCGCAGGTCACCTTCGCTCAGGCGCTCCAGCAGGGGCGTCAGGCCGCCAAATACCGTCAGGGTGACGAAGACGCCTATGGCCATAAAGGCGACCAGCTTGACCACGCACTCCACGGCCAGCACCGTGATCATGCCCGGGTGGCGCTCGGTGGGGTCCAGCCTGCGGGCGCCGAACACGATGGTAAAGATAATCATCACCAGGGTGACCATCAGGCCCGTAAAACCGCCGACACCCGGATTGTTGCCCGATGTGATCAGGTTGAAGGAGCTGATGATGGCTTCGAGCTGCAGGGCTATATAGGGCAGGGCGCCGATCAGTGCGATCAGGGTAACGGCGGCGGCGATGGTCTGGGAGCGGTTGTAGCGGGTGGAGATAAAGTCGGCAATGCTGGTGATATGGAAGGTTTCCTTGGCGGCCACCATGGGGCGCAGGATGACCCACCAGAGCGCGATGGCGATCAGTGCGCCGGCATAGATGCCCAGAAACAGCAGTCCCGAGTGACTGGCCAGGCCCACGCTGCCATAGAAAGTCCAGGAGGTGGCATAGACCGCCAGCGACAGCGCATAGATCCAGGGGCCGCGCTTGGCCTGGCCGTTGCGCTCAACGCGTTTTTCCACCAGTTGCGCAATGCTGAACAGAATGCCCATGTAGAGCAGCACCACGATAGTGACCGTTGTCGGAGAAAACATGGATGCAGGTGCCTGTGGTCAGCGCTATGGGAGTGTTTATTTAATAGCTGCTGCGGGCGAGGGGGTCAATCGGTGTGGTGCTGCTATTGCACTTTAAATCGAACTTAAGTGGCTGAATTTGCGTATGTAGCGGCGGGCTTGAGTGTTAGATCAGGGGCGATCAAGGGGCGTTGCAGGTGTCTGGGCGGCCTCGGGGTTGGCCGATTTTGTAGCACAGCGATCGGGCACCAGATCGACGCCACCGGGGTGCAGCGGGTGGCACTTGGCGATGCGCTTGAGTGTCAGCCAGCCGCCTTTGGCGGGGCCGTGGAGCTGAATGGCTTCAATGCCATAGCTGGAACAGCTGGGGTAAAAGCGGCATCGGGGCCCGATAATAGGGCTGATTACCAGTTGGTAGGCGCGGATAGGGGCGATCAGCAGCCAGCGCATAGTGTATGACTCCCGGGTGATGGAAGCCCCCTAGCATAGGGAAAAACAGCGCTGCAGGAAAGCGCGCAGGCGGGGCCTGCGCGCTGTGCGGTATAGCCTGTCAGTTAGCTGGCCAGTGCCTGGATGTCGTCAAAGGCATCAGGCGCTGGCTGTGACTTTGGGGCAGTCTGGCCCTCGTCCAGCTGCAGCACAGACAGGGTGCGGCTACGTACTTGCTCCAGCAGCTGCGTATTCTGCATCAGATCCTGCTGGTACGACGGCACCATGGTGCGGATTTTTTCCTGCCAGGCCGGGGTTGCCAGCTTATCGGCAAAGCAGCGCTCGATAATACCGATCATGGCGCTGACAGCCGTGGAGGCGCCCGGGGATGCGCCCAGCAGGGCCGACAGGCTGCCATCAGCGGAGGTGATCACTTCGGTGCCGAATTCCAGCTTGCCGCCTTTCTCGGCGTCTTTCTTGATGATCTGCACTCGCTGCCCGGCGTGGGACAGGGTCCAGTCTTCAGTGCGCGCCTGGGGGTAGAACTTGCGCAGTGCCTCGATCCTGGCGTCATGGGACTGCAATACTTCGCTGATCAGGTAGCGGGTCAGGTCCATGTTGTTCATGCCCACGGACAGCATGGGTTTGATGTTGTTCAGGCGCACGCTCTTGAGCAGATCCAGGTTGGATCCGCGTTTGAGAAACTTGGTGGTGAAGCCTGCAAAGGGGCCAAACAGCAGCGCTTTTTCACCGTCGATAATGCGGGTATCCAGATGGGGTACCGACATGGGGGGCGCGCCAATGGGGGCCTTGCCGTAGACCTTGGCCAGGTGCTGGCTGACAATCTCGGGTTTCTTGCAGACCAGCCACTGGCCGCTGACCGGGAAGCCGCCGTAGCCGTCGCCTTCGGCAATGCCGGATTTTTGCAGCAGGGGCAGAGCACCGCCGCCTGCGCCCAGGAAGACGAAGCGGGCACGAATCTGTTCCGTGCCGCCGCTCTGGCTGTTCTTCAGCTTCACGTCCCACTGGCCATCGGCCTGCTGCTTGAGATCGGCTACGGTACGCGCGAGCAGCAACTCGAAACCGGTCTGGGTTTGCAGGTTCTGTGTCATGCAGCGTGTCAGGGAACCGAAGTCGACGTCCGAGCCGTAGCGTACGCGGGTTCCTGCGACTTTTTCATCCGGGCTGCGGTTCTGCATGATCAGAGGCATCCACTGGCGCAGAACCGCGTGGTCTTCGCTGTATTCCATGGCGGCAAAGGCCGGGTGGGCACTGAGGGTTGCATGGCGCTTGCGCAGGAAGTCGACGTTTTCCTCGCCCCAGACGAAGCTCTGGTGCGGCGTGGCATTGATAAAGTTTTTCGGCGCCGGCAATAGCTGCTGTTCCACCAGATAAGACCAGAACTGCAGGCTGACTTCAAAGGCGTTATTGATGGTGAAGGCCTTGCGGGTGTCGATGCTGCCATCAGCCGTCAGGGGAGCGTAATTCAGTTCGCAGTAGGCTGCGTGACCGGTACCGGCGTTGTTCCAGCCGTCGGTGCTTTCCTGGGCAACCTGGTCCAGGCGCTCAACCATGCTGATGCTGAGGTTCGGATCCAGCTGTTTGAGTAGCGTGCCCAGGGTTGCGCTCATTGCGCCGGCCCCGACGAGCAGTACGTCTACGGATTTTGCAGTCATGATAACTCCGCCTCTTAGATAGTTGATCATGGAGTTGAGACGCTGCGGTTATGGGCTTTTGGCCCTTTCCTGAAGCTTGTCGCCCTGCTGGGCGGCCCTCTTCGGGGTATTCCGCGGTCTCGGTCCCGTTCGCTATGGAGCGGCTGATGTTCTTGTTCGGCGCTCATCAGGTCGCCGTGGCATCAGCCGGAGAATTCCTGTCTGCGTTTGGGCAGCAGGGCGCTTGGCAGCTTTAAAAAAGGTGCTTGCGCCCGTCAGATCCGGGTCTGTTCGGTCGGTTCAAAACACGGATTGATCTGGCTGAAGGCTTTATTATTATCTTTCGCAGTTGCGACGCATTATAAGTCAGGAGCGACGGAAGGAAACGCGGCCATCTTTTATAGTGTCTATAACACAGCGGTTTCATGAGGGTGTAACGCAGCTGCGGTAGGGCCTGCAGAGGCTATTTATACTTTGGTATGGCGGGTCTGAAAGAGGACTTTCGAAGGGGCAATGCCCCGGCGCGGCGGCCGGGACATTGCTGGGTCGCAAAAGCGGTACTGTATCAGAGGTGCTCTTCGGCGTAGCGTGCCAGGCGGGAGCGGAAGATGCCTTCGAAGTGGACGTTGGCAGAGCCTTCGAACCCCTTGAAGCGTTCAACGATATAGGTCAGGCCCGAGGTCAGGGCGGTCAGGTAGTTGGAGTCGATCTGCGCCAGGTTGCCCAGACAGATCATCTTGGTGCCCTTGCCGCAGCGGGTGATGATGGTCTTGAGCTGCTGCGGTGTCAGGTTCTGGGCTTCGTCGACGATGACCACCGCATCCTGAATGCTGCGACCGCGAATGAAGTTCAGCGACTTGAACTGGATATTGGCCTTTTCAATGGCGTACTTGACGCTGCTCTGGGGGCGCTCGTCATGCTCGTGCATGGCCTCGAGGTTGTCGTGAATGGAACTGAGCCAGGGGGTCATTTTCTCCTCTTCGGTGCCGGGCAGGAAGCCGATATCCTCGGCCACTGGCGGCGTGGAACGGGTGACTATAATCTTGTTGAAGCGCTTCTGCTCGATCACCATTTCCAGCGCGCAGGCCAGCGCAATCAGGGTTTTGCCCGAACCCGCTGCGCCATTGAGCAGGCACATGTCGACCGTTGGGTCCAGCAGGGACTGCATGGCAAAGGCCTGGTACAGCGTGATGGGGGTGATGCCCCAGCAGTTCTGCTGCATCAGGTGGCTGTAGCCCAAGTCCAGCAGTACCACCTTGTCGTCCTCAATTGAAATGGTGCGGGCGGCGAAGTCCTTGCTGTCGTCGTAAACGTATTCGTTGGGGTAGGTGTGGGGCAGCATTTCCCGGTTGACACGGTGATAGGTGCGATCGCCATCGCGGTAGCTGTCAACCTGCTCGATGCGGTCCCAGAAATTGCCCTCTATCTTCTGGTGCCCGGCGGGCAGCAGGTCGAGATCGGAGATCAGCTGATCGGTGCGGTAGTCTTCAACTTTCAGCAATCCGGCCCCAAGGGCCTTGAGCCGCATGTTGATGTCTTTGGTGACCAGGATGATGTCGCGGTGTGGGTTGGTCGCCTGCAGGTGCAGGGCGCAGTTGATGATCTGGTTGTCCTTGTTCTTGTCGGCGGGCAGAAAGCCCTGGCGCGCACCCAGTTCGTGGTCGGGGAAGATGCTCAGTTTGCCCAGCGGGGTTTCTCGATCGATCCCCGGCAACATGATGCGCACGCCCTTGGTGATCTGGGTGGGGCTGTTCGCGGCGCTGAGAATATTGTCGATCGCCCGGATCGCAAAGCGGGCTTCCTGCGCCACTGTTTTCTTGCGGTCCTTGATGTCATCAAGTTCCTCAAGCACGGTCATGGGGATGGTGATGTCCTGTTCCTTGAATTCGAACAGGCACTTGGGATCATGCAGCAACACGTTGGTATCGAGAATATAAAGTTTCGATGCGGTCATCGGCTTTTCCTTCAGCTGCTAGCTTGATAAGCATGCGGCTGTATCCTGCGGATCCATAAGCACAATACAGCTGCCGCACCTACACAATAGCAGTCCCAATGTTACGTGTAACCGTTCAGATGATGGCTGCGTTTAATTGGCCGTAAAAAAGTTTGCTGCCTGGGCCGTGATAAGTGGCTTGATCAAAAAATGATCTGGATCGTATTGTTTTTAAAAGGGTTATGGTGGGATCCGCGGAAATTCCCTATATTGAAGAGGGTGAACCACTGGCGTGCTGGCCCTGTCTCATGACTGTACTGCGCCAGAGTACCGACATCTGTCAGCCAGGGTCGGTGCAGGGTTTACCGGTTGGGTCGGTAGCGCATAAGGTGTGGCCGGGCTCGACATTTCAGGAATCCGATGCTCAAGGGAGGTGATATTCATGATCACCGAAGACTTCGTGACCACCAGCGTGACGCCCAGCGAGAGCCTGGCGACACTTTCCCCCGTTGAAGTTGCCAGGTTGCAGGATGCAAGCCAGGGTGGTTTGTACCGACTGTTTCGGCAGTGCTGCCTGGCGGTACTGAACTGCGGCAGTGAGCTGGATAGCACCAAGATGGTGCTTGAGCGTTACAAGAAATTTGATATCAAGATCAGCCAGAAACACCGTGGTCTGCAGCTGGATCTGATTAATGCGCCGGCCAGTGCCTTTGTGGATGGCGAAATCATCCAGGGTATACGCGAACACCTGTTTTCGGTGCTGCGCGATCTGCTTTATATCGGCGACGAGCTGGATGATTACTGCCATGGTCTGGATGAGGGTGGCACTATCACGCACACCGTCTTTCAGATTCTGCGCCATGCCGATGTTTTCCGTCCGCACGTAAAACCCAATCTGGTGGTGTGCTGGGGCGGCCACTCCATTGGCCATGACGAGTACGAATACACCAAGAAGGTGGGCTACGAGCTCGGCCTGCGGCGGTTGAATATCTGTACCGGCTGCGGCCCGGGGGCGATGAAGGGCCCCATGAAGGGGGCGGCCATCGCTCACGCCAAGCAGCGAATCCGCGATGCGCGCTATGTGGGCATTTCGGAGCCCGGTATTATTGCCGCCGAGTCGCCGAATCCAATCGTCAATGAGCTTTTGATCATGCCGGATATCGAAAAGCGGCTGGAGGCCTTTGTGCGCCTTGGACACGGCATCGTGGTCTTTCCGGGCGGCGCCGGCACGGCGGAGGAAATCCTCTACATCCTGGGTGTGCTGCTGCACGAAAAGAATAACGAGCTGCCGTTCCCGCTGATCTTTACCGGGCCCGAGGGCAGTGAAGCCTACTTCGAAACCATTGATCGTTTCCTGCGCAAGACGCTGGGCGATGCGGCGGCGAAGCGCTATGAAATCATTGTTGGCGATCCGGTCAAGGTTGCGCTGCGCATGGAGGCGGGCCTGCGTGACGTCACGGCTTATCGCAAGGCGACCAGCGAGTCCTTCCACTTCAACTGGCAGATCAGTATTCCGCTGACCTTCCAGCAACCGTTTGAACCCACCCATGACAACATGGCGACGCTGAATCTGTTCCAGGATCAGTCACCCTGCGACCTGGCGTCCAACCTGCGGCGTGCACTCTCGGGCATTGTGGCAGGCAACGTCAAGGAGCCGGGGGTACAGGCCATAGAGGAATTCGGGCCTTTCGAACTCTGTGGCGAGCCTGATCTGATGGATCCGCTGGATCAGCTGCTCAATTCCTTTGTGCAGCAGCGGCGCATGAAATTGAACTATCAGGAATACACACCCTGCTACCGCCTTACCGGGGTAGCCGGCGCCATTGCCTGAGGTCTAGCCGCCTGAAAACAGAGCGCGATAATCCGTCAGGGTTGTCGCGCTCTGTGCGTCCTGCGTTATGATACCCCGCGCCCAGTGGGCGTTTGGTTTTTGTGGCCACAGTGCGCTGTGGCCTGAGAGTAGCTGTTGCGCTGCAAGTGTCCGCTGAACTTTTGTGAACGGACTGTTGTCTTCAACCTCCTTGTCGACTCATGCGGGGGCGTGCCTTGAAAAACAAACTGATCGTTACCCTGACGACGGTGAAGGGTTCGCGGCAGTACACGCTGAACCAGGTGGCTCGTGTGCTGGTGCCAGCCTTTTTGCTGATGGCGGTGCTCAGCTTCTTCGTGTCCAATGCCTTGCTGGTAAAAACCAGTGACGATCTGGCCATTCTGGAAGAAGATCATCAGATGTTGTCCGATCAGTACGAAACCGTGCTCGGGACTCAGCAGCTCTATGTGTCTGAGTTGAACCAGCTCAGTAGTACACTCGAAGTGCTGCAGCAGGAAAATTACCGTATCGGTGAATTGAATGCCTCGCTGGACGAAAGTCTTGGCGGGCTGGAGTCGATGCTGGGCATGCCAGCCAGCGACTCCTATACGCCGGAGCAGGCTGAAGTGCTAAAAGCGACGGCCGCGCAGCGGCTGTTCCTGCTGCATAATATTCCCAACGGTGTGCCGCTGCAGGGGACCCGCATGAGCGATCGTTTTGGCATGCGTACCCATCCGGTGACGCGCAAGCGCAGTATGCACAATGGCGTCGATTTTGCGGCGACCCGGGGCACCAAGGTCTATGCCACGGCTGATGGCGTGGTGGAATTCAGTGGCCGGCAAAGTGGTTTTGGCAAGCTGGTCATCATGCAGCACAGTTTTGGTTTCAAGACTTACTTCGCACATCTGGATAAACTGAATGTCGAAGCAGGTGATCTGGTGGCCAAGGGTCAGTTGATCGCACACAGCGGAAACAGTGGTCGTTCGACCGGGCCGCATTTGCACTATGAGGTAAGGCGCCTGTTTACGGCGATTGATCCGGCACCTTTTCTGAAGTGGAATATTGCGAATTTTGACACCATCTTTACAGACGTAACGAGCGTGAAATGGGCATCCTTAAAAGAAATGTATCCGTTAAATCAGGCCGCGGTGCAGTTACCATCATCGCAGAAGGAAACCGATTCACCGGAGACATGACGGTACAGGGCAAGGTGCATGTCGACGGTGTTATCGAGGGCAAAATTGACGCCAATGATGATATTTCCATTGGCAAGACCGGCGAGGTAAAAGGGCTGGTAAAGGCCAAGCATGTACATGTCAGCGGGCGCCTCGAAGGCGAGGTGATCTGCGATATCCTCTATGTCGAGGCCGGTGGCAAGGTGCGGGCCCGGGTGCTGAGTCGGCAAATGTCGGTCGATCCCAAGGGGTGCTTTCAGGGTGAGCGGCGCGAGCAGATTCAGCAGGTGCTGGCGTTGCAGGGCGCAGCGGAAAAGCCGTATGAATTTGGTGTCGAGGCCATTGACAGTCTGCCGGATCGAATCGTGCTGGGCCGTGGCCGAGGCAAGTTCGAAGACAAGTAAGGCCCGGGAACAAGCAAGACCGCTTTTATTGCGTTGCGCGCCCAGAAGCGCTGCACGCTCACTGATCAGAGCAGACGGAGCCGTACCGATGTGTGAACTCTTGGGCATGAGTGCCAATGTACCCACCGATATCTGTTTCAGTTTCTCCGGACTGATGCAGCGAGGCGGGGCAACCGGGCCGCACCGCGACGGCTGGGGCATCGCCTTTTACGAGGGTCGGGGTGTGCGCTTTTTCCATGACCCGGCACCCAGTGTGGAATCCGCCATTGCGCGTCTGGTGCGCAGTCACCCGATCAAGAGTCATATTGTTATCAGCCATATCCGCCAGGCCAATGTCGGTCAGATCTGCCTGGAAAATACCCACCCGTTTTCCCGCGAGCTCTGGGGGCGCAGCTGGACCTACGCCCATAATGGGCAGCTGGACGCGCAGTTGTACGAATTGCCGCTGGAGTTCTATCGTCCCATCGGCACCACCGACAGCGAATATGCCTTTTGCTGGTTGCTGGGACAGGTCCGCAGCCGTTATCCCGAACAGCCCGATGACATTGCAGAGCTGAGCGACTTTATTGCCGGGCTCTGCGACCGTCTGCGCGGCTTTGGCGTGTTCAACATGCTGCTGACGGAATCACGCTATCTGTTCTGCTATTGCACCACCAAGCTGTCCTGGATTACGCGCCGGGCGCCATTCGGTGAGGCGAGGCTCAAGGATTATGAGCTGACGGTCGATTTCTGCCAGGAAACCACGCCGCTGGATGTGGTCACAGTGATAGCGACCGATCCGCTGACCGACAACGAGCGCTGGCAGGCGCTGAAAACCGGCGAGTTGTGCGTGTTTGAAAACGGTCTGGTGGTGGCGCAGCGTACTGCAGAAGTCGCATCGCAAGCGCCGGTAGGCACCCTCTAAGGCGAGCTTCACTAAAGGTGCGCGCAGGTTTTTCAGGCGCGCCGCGAGGCTCTGGATTGCAGGGCCCGTGTATCCGCCGAGTGTCTCCTTTATAATGTGGCTCCTCTTTCAGCCTGAACGACTGCAGCCTATTTGTGACTATCGATATTGAACATCTTCGTCAGCAGCTTGCGCTCTGCCAGTGCAAGGATCGCCTTGGTCTTCTCAGAAAGTTTCAGCAGCTGGAACAGCGCCTGGAAAAGGGCTTGCCGGCGGATCGCATCGCGATCCAGCTGGAACAGGCACTGGAACACTCAGCGGCGCAGGTAAAGGCGCGCGCTGCGCGGGTCCAGAGCATTAATTACCCCGATTTGCCGGTATCAGCGCGGCGCGAGGAAATCGCCAAGGTGATCGCCGCCAATCAGGTGGTCGTTATTGCCGGTGAGACAGGTTCCGGCAAGACCACTCAGATACCCAAGATCTGCCTGGAGCTGGGCCTGGGCGTGCGTGGCCTTATTGGTCACACCCAGCCGCGGCGCCTGGCCGCGCGCACTGTGGCGACGCGCATAGCGCAAGAGATGAATTGCAGCCTGGGTGACCAGGTGGGCTATCAGGTTCGCTTCACCGAGCAGGTGTCTGACCATACCCTGATCAAGCTGATGACCGACGGTATCCTGCTGGCGGAAACGCAGCACGACCGGTTGCTGGAGCGCTATGACGTCATCATTATCGATGAAGCCCATGAGCGCAGTCTCAATATCGACTTTCTGCTGGGATACCTGAAACGGATTCTGCCGCAGCGCCCGGACCTTAAGGTCATCATCACCTCGGCCACTATCGATCTGGAGCGTTTCTCGCGCCACTTTGATGACGCACCCATTATTGAGGTTTCGGGGCGCACCTACCCGGTTGAAGTGCTCTATCGCCCGCTGAATGATCGCGGTGAAGACCAGCCCGATGTAGACCAGCAGCAGGCAATTCTGGAGGCGGTGGAGGAAATCACCGATCTGGGGCGCAGTCAGCGCAGCAACAGCGCGCGGGATATTCTGATTTTTCTCAGTGGCGAGCGGGAAATCCGCGAAACGGCCGAAGTGCTGCGCCGGGCACAGTTGCGTGATACCGAAGTCATGCCGCTCTATGCGCGCCTGAGCGTGGCGGAGCAGAATCGGGTGTTTCAGGCGGATCGTGGTGCAGGCAGGCGCATAGTGCTGGCCACCAACGTGGCGGAAACCTCGGTCACGGTCCCGGGCATCGGTTACGTCATTGATCCCGGCCAGGCCCGTATTTCGCGTTACAGCTATAGAGCCAAGGTACAGCGTCTGCCGATTGAAGCGGTGTCCCAGGCCAGCGCCAATCAGCGCATGGGGCGCTGCGGTCGCATCTCCGCGGGTATCTGCATTCGACTTTATTCGCAAGAGGATTTCGAGGCCCGACCGCGCTTTACCGATGCCGAGATCCGGCGTACCAATCTGGCCGCGGTCATCCTGCAGATGCTCAGTCTGAGGCTGGGTGATATCGCCGACTTCCCCTTTATCGATCCACCGGACAGCCGCTTTATCAGTGACGGCTTCAAGCTGCTCGAAGAGCTCGGTGCTGTTGATACGGGGCGCGGCATGACGGCACTCGGGCGTCAGCTGGCACAGTTGCCGGTGGACCCGCGCATCGGGCGCATGGTGCTGGAGGGGGCCAAGCAGAATGCACTGCGCGAAGTGCTGGTGGTGGCCAGTGCGCTGAGCAGCCAGGATCCGCGTGAGCGCCCGCTCGACAAGCAGCAGGCGGCGGATGAGAAACACCGGGAATACGCCGACGATGAATCGGATTTTGTCACCCTGCTCAAGCTGTGGAATCTGTATGAAGAGCAGCGCCAGAGCCTGAGTCAGAATCAGCTGCGCAAATACTGCCAGAAGCACTTTCTGTCATTTTTGCGCATGCGCGAGTGGCGCGATGTGCATCGCCAGCTGCACTTGATTTGCCGGCAGTTGAAGCTGCAGGAAAACTCGATTGCGGCGGAATATGAGCCGTTTCACAAGTCGCTGCTGGCCGGGCTGCTGAGCCAGATTGGCATGCGACAGGAGAATCGGGAATATCTGGGGGCGCGCAACCGCCGCTTTCATCTGTTTCCGGCTTCGACAATATTCAAGAAGGCGCCCAAGTGGGTGATGTCGGCGGAAATGGTCGAGACATCGCGCCTGTTTGCCCGCATGAATGCGGCGATCAAGCCTGAGTGGGTCGAGCCACTGGCCGGGCATCTGGTCAAGCGCAGCTATCTTGAACCGCACTGGGAGAAAAAACGCGCCCAGGTCGTGGCCAGCGAACAAGTCACGCTCTTTGGTCTGATCATAGTACCGCGACGCAAGATCCATTACGGCACCATAGATCCAGTCGCCTGCCACGAGATCTTCATTCGCAGTGCGCTGGTGGAAGGGGAGTACCAGACCCAGGCGAAGTATTTCAGCCACAACCGCACACTGCTGGACGGGGTGGAGGCGCTGGAAGCCAAAAGCCGGCGCCGCGACCTGCTGGTGGATGAGGACAGTCTGTACGACTTCTATGCCGGACGCCTGGCCGAGAGTGGTGGCGCGGATATCGTTAACGGTGCGGGCTTTGAGCACTGGCGCAAGAGCGCCGAGCAGCAGAACCCTCAGGTGCTGTTCTTTACTGAGGCAGACGTATTGCAGCGCTCGGCGGCCCATGTGACAGCGCGGGACTATCCGCAGCGCATGAGGCTGGAAGGCGTCGACCTGCCGCTTAACTATCAGTTCGAACCCGGCACCGCCAGTGACGGCGTTACGCTCGATCTGCCGCTGGCACTGTTGAACGGGGTAACCCCGCGGCGCCCCGACTGGCTGGTACCCGGCATGCTGCAAGACAAGTGCATTGCCATCCTTAAAGGCTTGCCCAAGCCGCTGCGCAAGCATTTCGTGCCGATTCCGGATCATGTGCGGGCCTTCACCGATCAGGTGGTGTTTGCCGACGGTGATCTGTACGAGGCGCTCAGCCTGTTTTTGCGGCGCAAAACCGGTGTGCGCCTGGACCCGGCCAAGTTGCGCGCCGTCGAGCTGGACAAGCACTTCCGCATGAATATTCGTTTGCTGGATGCGGCCGGTCAGCAGTTGGGTGCCGGGCGGGACCTGGAGACGCTCTCAAGTGAATTTGGCAAGCAGGCCGAAGCTGCGTTGCGTGAAGGGCCGGGGGATAGCTGGGGTCGCAGCGGCTTGACTCGCTGGGATTTCGGAGAGCTGCCTGAGTCTGTGGAGCTGCGCCAGGCCGGCGGCATCCGCGTGGCGGCCTATCCTGGGTTGCGGGACTGCGGCGCAAGTGTCGAGCTGCACATCTGTGCCTCGGCGGATCAGGCGCAGGCGGAATCGCGCCAGGGCGTTGCCCGGCTTGCCATGCTGGAGCTCGCGGCGCCGGTGCGCTATGCGAGGCGCGAGATGCCTCATCTAAATGAAGCACTACTGTACGGCGGTGCCCAGTTTGACAAGACGCGGTTGGCGGATGCCATCCTGATGCAGGCGCTGATGCAATTAATGCAGCTGGATGAGTCGCTGCCGCGCTCAGAGTCGGATTACAGGGCGAGGCTTGAGCAGGCGCGTGCAGTTTTATGGGAAAAGGTTGTTCAACTGGCCGGGTTTGTACGCGACTGTCACCGGGATTATCACCAAGTGCGCAAGCAGCTGGGCGGAAACATCCCGCTGCAGGCAGTAACAGTACTGAATGATATAAAAAGTCAGCTTTCGGAGCTGATGCAGGCTGAATATTTGCTGACTACCCCCTGGCCGCAGTTGCAGCATTACCCGCGTTATCTGCAGGCGATTCTGAAGCGGCTGGAAAAATACCAGCGAGACCTTAATCGGGAGCGGTTATTATCTGACCAGTTGCAACAGTACTGGCAGCGCTATAAAGGTTTACGCGACAAAAATAAGGCTCAGGGTTTGTTTGACCCGGCGCTTGAAGAGTATCGCTGGATGCTGGAAGAGTACCGCGTCTCGCTTTTTGCCCAGGCGCTGGGTACCCAGGTCGCAGTATCGGACAAGCGGCTGCAGCAGCAGTGGCGCCAGTTGCAGGCGTGATTGTGCCTTGTAAAGGGCGAGAGGCAGCTGTTGCGCTCTAATAAGTGCCTTGTATGTTGCATGTTTTGGCGTCAGCTCCGCCGGCGACAGCTGGCACAAGTGAAAATGGCAGTAGTGACAGGCCTCGGGTGTCTGGAAGGTTGATAATAGAATCGCCAGCAAAGCATAAAATGTCGCAGCAGTTGTTGCGATTACGGCGTTTCTTGCTGTGGCGTCAGTGGTTTGGCGATGCGTCTTAATAGCGGGCTATGGTTTTTTGCAAGTCTTTATGTGCCTCGACGAGGCCTTACGCCAAATCGTTTGATCGCAGGCGGTCTGACGGCTGTGGGCGGGCTTGCGCGCCGCAGGCGGGTATGCTGTAATGCCTGCGGTTTGGCTATTGTCTGGCGGTTGCAATAGAGATATCCGTACCGGTTTGTTTAAAGCGGGAAAGGGTCAGACAAGGCAAAAGAATGTACAGGATTACTTAGCCTTTAGTTACAATTCGTGTGTAGCTATAAATAAAGTGGCCAGGCGAGAAGGAAAAGAAATGAAAAAAATCCTTTCACTGGTTTGAAATATTTAGGATTTATAGTACTTTCCTAGAAGCACTTAGGTGCACTAAGAAAAACTAGAGTACACAACTAGTAAGTTGAATCATTGAAGGGGAATGTTGATGAAAAAGTCACTGATCGCTCTGGCTATCGCCGGTGCCATGACTGCTCCGATCGTCGCTCAGGCTGATGCCACTCTGTACGGTAGCGTCGATACCCGTCTGCAGTTCAAAGAAGACAAAGATGCCAACCTGTACGTCGACAAAGCTGAAATCGGCGTTAAAGGTTCTTCCGACCTGGAAAACCTGGACGGCGTTAAAGCTACTTACCAGATCGAATTCCGTCTGGATGCCAACGGTTCCGATGGCAGCATCGAAGGTTTTGATATCGCTGGTGGTGCTGGCAACGACAGTAATGTCAACGGCGACGTTACCCTGCGTAAAGCCAACGTCGGCCTGGTTGGCGGCTTCGGTATCGTGCAGGTAGGTCGTCAGAACCGTCTGACCGAAGCTGCTGAAGGCTATACCGACATCCTGATGGGTGCGAGCAACAAGTACTGGAATAACGACCGCGTGGGTAACTCCATCGCTTACGTGACGCCAAAAATGGCTGGTTTTGAAGCCTATGCTCAGTTGATCGTCGATGGCGGCAATAGTGATGTTGAAGAAGACGTTGATGCCTGGATGGCTGGTTTCAACTACTCCATCATGGATCTGAGCCTGTCTGTTGGTTACACCGAAATCGATGGTAACTACATCGACGGCAACGCTGGTGATTCTGGTTTCCCTGACGGCGAACTGCTGACTGTTGGTGCTGGCTACAACATCGGCGACCTGACCCTGGGCGCTACTTACGAAGATGCTGAGTTCGGTTCTTTGGAAGCCGACATGTATGCCGTTGCTGCAACTTACGCAATTGGCAATGCCAAGCTGAAAGCTGTTTACGGACAGAATGACTACAACTACCAGTCTGAAGAAGACGCTTACGGCTTGCAGGCTGAATACGCTCTGGGCAAAAAAGCCGGTCTGAAAGCGGCTTACACCGTACTGGACATTGATGACGGCGATAAAGAAGACACCGTTACTCTGAGCTACTACGTAAACTTCTAATCCGCCTGGCGTGATTGGTTGTGCAGAAGGGTCCCCGCAAGGGGGCCCTTTTTTCGTTGGGGCAATGCTTGCCGAGTGGGCTGGGCGGCGGGGATGCTACTCTGCATCTGGTTTGCGCAGGTGCGAAATGCTATAAAGAGCAGATGTTTAGGCAGTGTTAAGTTTAGTAAAGGAAGCATTGACGATGAAATCCTGCAAGGCTGCGATGTTGAGCGCAGCGCTGATTGCTGCGCCGCTGGTTGCGGCCGAACAAGGCGAGAGCGTATCTGCGGATCCATGGGAAGGTTTTAACCGGACCCTGTTCGAGTTTAACGATATGCTGGATCGTTATGCGCTGAAACCGGTTGCCCAAGGCTATCAGTATGTGACGCCGGATCTGGTTGAACGTGGCGTGTCGAACTTTTTTGGCAATCTGGGGGATGTACGCACCCTGGTAAACAACGCGCTGCAGTTGAAGCTGCATGATGCCGCCAGTGATGCCGCCCGCATAACGCTTAACACCACCTTTGGTCTTGTCGGTGTCCTGGATTTAGCGACGCCGCTGGGGCTGGAAAAGCACAATGAAGACCTCGGTCAGACGCTGGGCTACTGGGGCGTGCCGAGTGGCAACTATCTGGTGTTGCCACTGTTTGGCCCCAGCACCCTGCGTGATGGCGTGGCGCTGGTGCCGGACAGCTACCTGGACCCTGTGGGCGAAGTCGAGCATGTGCCGACGCGTAACAGCCTCTATGGGGCGCGCCTGATTGATACCCGCGCGGAGCTGTTGAAGTCCGAAGGTTTGATCAGCGGTGATCGCTATCTTTTCATCCGCGATGCCTATCTGCAGCGCCGGGAATACCAGGTTAATGACGGTCAAATCAATGCGCCTTTTGATGCTCAGGACTTCTGATCTTTGCGTTGCAACTTCAGGGTAATCGGCGTAGTGTGCAGGCTCATGAATATGTGGCTTTTTCTACCGCAGGCTACTCTATGAGTCCCCCCTGCCACCGGATTCTGCTGGTGGAGTCCGATACTCAACTTATCGATCAAATCTTTGAACTTAGTGAGCAGGTCGAGCCTTTTCGTCTGCAGATACTGAGAGCCTCTGATGCGTCGGCGCTCGAAAGCCTGCTGGATCACTATGAGTTTTCGCTGGCTGTGGTCAATGTCCAGCGGCTGCCGGCGGATCTTGCTCTGCGCGACCTTTGTATCCGTTTGCACCCCAAGCCGGTTGTTGCGCTGGTGCCAGAGCTGGATGCTTCCTATCTGCTCAGTGGGCTGCGTGCCGGTGCCAGTGACATCTACAGCTACCGTTGCCTGCAGTACGAAGCCCAGGCCTTTGTCGCGACACTCTCTCGCCTGCTGAGCCGGGCGGCGCAGCTTGAGGCTGCAAACCTCTACCGCGAGAGTCTGGAGCGCAGTCTTGATGAGCTGCGTTCGGACCAGATGGCAGCTCAGCAGGTGCAGCAGAATTTGCTGCCGGCCAAGCTGCAAACCATCGGTGGCGTCAGTTTTGCCTATGATCTGACGCCGTCCCTGGTGCTGAGTGGTGACTTTGTCGATGTGGCGCCGCTGGATGATCATCTAACGCTGTTTTATCTGGCTGACGTTTCAGGCCATGGAGCCTCGTCGGCGCTGGTCACTGTGTTGCTCAAGAATATGACCAATCGTGTGTTGCGGGCCCACCATCGTGATACGCCCCTGTCTGAGCTGTCGCCTGCCTCTACCCTCTACTTGCTGAACCGCGAGCTGCTTGATACCGGCCTTGGCAAGCATTTTACGATCTTTGCCGGGATTCTGGATGCGCGTAATTCAACCCTCAAATACGCCGTGGGGGGGCACCACCCCATGCCGATCCTGAGTCAGGGAGGGGAGGCACGCTTTCTGTCCGGTCGGGGCATGCCGGTGGGGCTGTTTGACGAGCCGTTTTTTGATGAGCACGAGCTGCATCTGGCCGATACATTTTCACTGACTCTGTTCTCGGACGGCGTGCTGGAAGTCATGGTTGGGGAAGGCTCGCTGGAAAAACGTGAGGAGCGGTTGCGCACTCTGGTAGCGGCGGGTGTAGTGCAGCCTGATGATTTGCTGGACACTGTGCTGGGTACCGCCAGCTGTCCGGATGATATTGCTATTTTGACTTTGTTCCGGGACGCTTCTGATGCGTGAAGGCTCGATTTTTTTTGCCCGCGAGGGTGATAGTTACGTATTGAAGTTTGTTGGCGAAGTGCGCCTCACGCTCTGTACGACCCTTGATCGCCACCTGGAGCAGGTACTGGCCGTTGGGGGTGTTCGGCATATTCTGGTGGATTTGACCGAAACCGATAGCATTGACAGTACGTCGCTGGGGTTGATTGCCAAGCTGGCGGTGGGGGCGAGTCGTCTGTCTCTGGAGGCGCCGACCCTGGTATCGACCAATGAAGATGTGACGCGCATTCTTTTTACCATGGGTTTTGAGCGCATTTTTTTGCTGCTGGATACCATGCCAACCAGTCTGGTCGATCTCAAGCGGCTGCCGTTTGTGCAGGAATCGGAAGCAGCGGTGCGTGATCGTATTATTGAAGCGCACAAGGTTCTGATGAGTCTGAATGAGTCTAATCGGGATGCCTTTGTTGATCTGGTTTCTACGCTGGAGTGTCACCTCTGACTCAGGGCGGGATTCTAGCCAGTCGGGCGTGCTTTTAGGAGTTTGTCCTATGGTATCTGCCGGTAAAAGCTCTAGTATTGACTTTGTAAGCTGAGGTCACAGGGATAGGGCGCGACGAAGGGATACGAACTCAATTACTCACTTCTCAGGGATTTGAGGGGTGACCGGCAAGGATGCTGGGCGAGGGCTTGATGGCAGGATGCCAAAGAGCCCTTTTTTTATGTCTGCTTTTTATATCTGCAGCTTTATTTATCTCTGCTTCAAGCGCTTTGCAATAATCTGATCTGCCCAGTTTTTTAGACTCGCTTGCGCCTCGAATTTACCGGTTGCCTGATATTTTCAAGTGTCTGGCGCTCGCCCGGCTTTTATCTTTTTCCTGCCTGCCTGCCTGCCTGCCTGCCTGCCTGCCTGCCTGCCTGCCTGAGCGAAAGTGCGTATAGCTCGCCGTCCCTGGCAGGCTAAGTGCGGCGGTGCCCGTGCGTCAGAGTGCCAGCAGCAGTTGCTCGAGCTTGATCTGGTCTGCGGTAAAGTTGCGAATGCCTTCTGCCAGCTTTTCCGTCGCCATGGCGTCTTCGTTCATCTGCCAGCGGTAGTTGCTTTCTGTCAGGCTGGTGTTGAGTTCCTGGCGGCGGGCGCTCGCGCGGCTCAGGCGTTGCTCCAGTGGTGCCTGGGTGGCGTCCAGTTCCTGCATCAGTGCGGGGCTGATGGTCAGGCGATCGCAACCGGCCAAGGCCTGAATTTCGCCAATATTGCGAAAGCTTGCGCCCATGACAACGGTGCCATAGTCGTGCTGCTTGTAGTGGTTGTAAATGCGCGTTACTGAAACCACGCCAGGATCGCGGTCGCCACCAAAGTCGGCGTCGGGTTGCTGGGCGCGGTGCCAGTCGAGGATGCGGCCGACAAAGGGAGATATCAGGAAAGCGCCTGCGTCAGCGCAGGCCTGGGCCTGGGCGAAACCAAACAGCAGGGTAAGGTTGCAGTTGATGCCTTCGCGCTCCAGTATCTCGGCGGCGCGGATGCCTTCCCAGGTGGAGGCGATCTTGATCAGGATGCGGTCGGTCTTGATGCCGGCCTCCTGATACATGGCCATAAGCTTGCGGGCGCGGGTGACGGTGGCGTCCGTATTAAAGGACAGGCGGGCATCCACCTCGGTGGAGACACGTCCGGGCACCAGTTTAAGGATTTCCAGCCCGATGAGTACCGCCAGCTTGTCGGTCATGTTGCCAAGCTGCTGCTGGTTGTCGCCGCCAAGGCTCTGGGCCCAGCTGCGTGCCTGTTCCAGCAGGGGGCGATAGGCCGGGTTCTGGCCGGCCTTGAGCAGCAGTGAGGGGTTGGTGGTGGCGTCGACGGGTCTGAACTGGCGTATCGCCTCGATATCGCCGGTATCTGCCACAACACTGGTGATGGCTTTCAACTGTTCCAGCTGGCTTTGCATGCTCTGTGTGTCCTTTGTCGAAATGATTAGGCGGGTATCCGTTCCATTGCTTGCCTGAGTACCTCGGAGCCGGCACCGGGCTTGTGGGCGTTCTCGCTCAGGTAGCGGCGAAATTGCTTGCCGCCGCGCTGGGCATGAAACAAACCCAGAATATGGCGTGAAATATGCCCCAGGTTGACCCTGTCACCGAGCTCCTGCTCGCTGTAGCTGATCATCTGCTGCAATGCCTCGAGGCGACTGATGGCGTCACCTGGTGCACCGTATAGTCGGCTGTCGACATCGGCCAGCAGGCTGTAGGGGTTCTGGTAGGCTTCGCGCCCAACCATCACGCCATCAACGTGCTCAAGGTGGGTGTCGCATTCCTCGAGTGACTTGATGCCGCCGTTGATAATAATCTCAAGCTCTGGGAAGGCTTGCTTGATGCGATAGACCCAGTCGTATTTCAGCGGCGGTACATGGCGATTTTCCTTAGGGCTAAGGCCTTTGAGGATCGCCTTGCGGGCATGAATAATGAAAGTGCTGCAGCCCGAGGTGCGTACGGTGTCGACAAAGTGGTGCAGCTCCTCATAGCTGTCCATGTCGTCAATGCCCAGGCGGTGCTTCACGGTAACGGGTATTGATACGGCGCTTTGCATGCGCTCAAGGCATTCGGCCACCAACTGTGGATGAGCCATCAGGCAGGCGCCAATCATGTTGTTCTGCACCCGGTCGCTGGGGCAGCCAACATTGAGGTTTACTTCGTCGTATCCATGGTCCTGCGCCATGCGACTGCACAGCGCCAGCGCATCCGGATCACTGCCGCCAAGCTGCAGCGCTATGGGGTGTTCCGCGTTCTGATAGCGCAGAAAGCGTTCGCTGTCGCCGTGAATCAGTGCGCCGGTCGTGACCATTTCGGTGTACAGCAGAGCATTGCGGCTCAGCAGACGATGAAAGTAGCGACAGTGACGATCTGTCCAGTCCATCATGGGCGCGACGGAAAAGCGGCGGTTGGGCGCCTGGCTGTTAGTGCTGGTGGCTGGCTGGTGCTGGAGGCTGCTGGGCATGTTGTACAACTGAGGTCTGTGATCGGCGATGGAATTTGCGGGCTCGATTATACACCAAGCACGCAAGTGCAGGCGACTGGCGTGGCAGGTGGCCGATAGCGGGAGGGCCTAAGGGGTGCGGCCCGAGGTTTAAATCGCTATGATTGCCACCTGCGTTTTGTGCAACCGCCCTCGGTGTCTGCACCGGCATCGCCTTCAGGTGGCTGTCGAGCACCCCGTTTAGTATTAAGTGTTCAGGTTTCAATGGGTTATGTTTTTTTCGCGATTTTTAGCCACACCCTGGCATGGGCTCTGTCGGTGCGCTTCACTGTTCCGACGCTCCGCGCTGCTGCTTGCCTGGGGGCTGCTGATCCTGCTGGATCTGTTTATGGTACGCGACAGCGCCTGGCTGGTTGAGAACCTGTTTGGTAAGCGTTTTATCGTAAATTTCGCCCTCAGCGCGCTGATTTTCTGGTTGCTGCTGTACTGCGTGCGGGGTTTGCTGTGGCGCAGGCCCTGGTTTGGATCTGTTGTGCTGCTGCTGCTGGGCGCGGCCTATTTTGCCCAGACATCCTACTTCAATGTCTATGGCAAATTTGTTACCGCATTTGATTTTCGGTTTTTTGCCGCCGATCCGCTGCTGTCGCTGCAGCTGGGCGCGCAAAGCGTTGCGCTGTGGCATTCGATCTGGGTAACGGCGTTTGTTGGGCTGATTCTGGCGCTGGTGATGTCGCTCGATGCTCGTCCGTCGTTACTGCGGCGCGGGTTCAGCGCTGCGCTGGCACTGCCGTTGTTTCTGCTGGTTACACTGAACTGGTATGGCGCCTCGAGCTTTCAGGTGGCGCCAGTGGCCTACCTTGGCAGCCTTGTCAGTGCGCTTGAGGTACAGGTTAAAACGCTGGAGCGGCCGGTTAAGCCTGAGTTGTTGCGCCATGCCGCCAGTCCCGCTGCGCCTAATGTCATAGTGGTGATTGGCGAGTCGCTGAACCGGGATCATCTGGGTCTCTATGGCTACGGGCGCGACACGACGCCGCACCTGTCGGCGATGCTCAGGCGCGGCGAGATGCTGGCCATGGAAAATGCGGTGGGTGTCTCGCCTCGGACCCTGACATCGGTGCCCTATATGCTCACCGGGCTGCAGGGGGTGGATCCCCATGGCGTCATCTATACCGTGCCCACATTGTTCAATTATGCCAAGAGCGGCGGTTACCAGACGGCGCTTATTACGGCGCAGGATTTTCAGTGGCGTAATCTGGATCAGCTGTTTGTCGACGATGATCTGGATCACTATGAGCAGGGCGTGAATTTCAGCGCCAATGTGTCGGTATCCGTGGGTGCTGACGACCTGCAGGTGCTGCAGCGGGGGATTATGCCCTACATAAAGCGCGCGACTGAGCAGGCGGAGCCCTTTATGCTGGTCACTCAGATGAGTGGCAGCCACACGCCGTTTGGCGCCCAGGTGCCGGCAGCCTACAAGATGTACCTGCCGGAAGCGGGTCCCAATAGCGTGAATGCCTATGACAATACGGTGCGCTATACGGATCTGTACCTGTCGAGGCTGGTGGAGGAGGCGCGGCGCCTTGATCCCAATACCTGGGTGTTTTATGCCAGTGACCACGGCGAGCATGTGGATGACAAGGGCAGCCGCTTTCATGCCGACTTTATTCCCGAAGTGATTCGCAACCCGCTGCTGGTATTTCCCCCAATCGGTCAGCTGGATGCGGTGAAGGCTGCGGTGGATGCGCCGGTCAGTGCGGCGGATATAGTGCCCAGCGCGCTGGAACTGATGGCGGTTGTGCCTGTCACTGAGCTCGGCGGTGTGAGTTTGCTGCACCCGATAGACCCGCAGCGCATGCGCATCGTGACGGCCTACATGATTACGCTGCACAATGACCCGCGGGCCGCCCTGGTGTTTCCTGATCAGTCCATCTATGACATTGATTTCAAGCGCGGCAGCGTGAAATTAAGTGATGGTGAAACACTGATTCGTTACGATGAGCTGGAACCCAAGTACCGTGGCTTGTTCGAGCCGCGACTTAGCATGTCTGGAGAGGGATGATGCCCAACGATAAAGTGACAGGGCCTGCACGCTTTTACTATGCAACCTGCTACTCAATGAAAGGAATTCGGGCGGCCTTTGTCCATGAGCCGGCCTTTCGTTACGAGGTGTATGCGGCGCTGGTGCTGATACCACTGTCGTTCTGGGTCGCCCAGACGGGAGTCCAGCTCGGGCTGCTGATTGCCAGCTGTTTGCTGGTGCTGATGGCAGAGGTGTTTAACAGTGCCATAGAGGCGGTGGTGGACCGGGCCGGGCTCGAAATGCATGAGCTGGCCGGGCGCGCCAAGGATCTGGGGTCTGCGGGGGTGTTTTTTACGCTGCTGATCGTGATGCTGATCTGGGGCGGGGTGCTGTGGGACAATCTTGCTGTCGTCTGATGTCAGACTTGACTGAATGCAGTCGCGTTTTTAAGAAAAGCAAAAACAAAAATAAGCAGGAGCGGGACTCATCCCGGTTCCTGCTTTTTTTCGTCGCTTGGGGTTTAGACTAAGCCCTGGCTGAACGGCATTTCCGGCAGGTTGCGTGCGTAGAATATTTCCCGCATCTCGCGAAACAGATTGTCGGTAATGGTACTGATTTCTTCTTCGCTCATGCCCTGGGTGGTGGTGCCAAACAGGTACTGGTTGAGGTCGAAGTCGTTCAGCATCATCTTGGTATGGAAGATGTTTTCCTGATAAACGTTCACATCCACCATCTGGTACAGATCGCGGATATCGTCGCTCATGAAATTCTGAATCGAGTGAATATCATGGTCGATATAGTGCTTGATACCGTGAACGTCGCGGGTGAAGCCGCGTACACGATAGTCGATCGTCACTATGTCGGACTCGAGCTTGTGAATCAGGTAGTTCAGCGCTTTCAGCGGCGAAATGACGCCACAGGTAGACACCTCGATATCGGCACGAAAGGTGCAGATGCCGTTGTCCGGATGGCTCTCCGGGTAGGTGTGTACGCAGATATGACTCTTGTCCAGGTGAGCCACGACGGAGTCCGGCTGCAGCGGGCCCGGCTTTTCCGATGTATCCACCATCAGTGAGTCTTTCAGCGGCTCCTCCGATACCAGAATCGTCACGCTCGCGCCCTGGGGCTCGTAGTCCTGGCGGGCGACATTCAGTACGTTGGCGCCGATGATATCGCAGACCTCGGTCAGGATCTCGGTCAGGCGATCAGCGTTGTATTGCTCATCAATGTACTCGATATATTCTGCTTTCTGTTCCGGAGTCCGGGTGTAGCAGATATCGTAAATACAGAAACTCAGGCTTTTGGTGAGGTTGTTAAAGCCCTGCAGTTTGATCTTGCCACTGGGTGTCAACGATCAGGCCTCCAAAAAAATAACGCGCCTCTCGGGCGCGATGGACGAATAGCTATGGGGCTGGCCCCGGCAATGTGTCGTGATTGTAGTGCAACTGGGCGATCAGAAAAAGTCCAAGGGGCGACAAAAGTCCTGCTGTACAAAAATCAGGCCACGGGAAACTCATTCGGATAATATTTCTGCCTGTTATTGCAAATCATTATCGTTTAGATTATCGTCTGTCTTGTTCGCAAGTCGCCGATATTCATCGGAGTTTATGCCGGTGTGCTATCGGTTCGACAGGGCCCATCTTTGGCGGGATGCGCTCAGTCACATTTTTAATGTTCAAGGCTCTTATCACGCGTATCGTGAATGCCGGCTCTGTCATGGAGCCGGTTTTTTTATTGCCGCAGGGTTGGGAGTCTGAAAGAAAGCGCTGGGTACTAGTGTACTGCTTCGCCCTAATGGGTGCTTATAGAGCCCGCCAATGCGTGTCCGGCAAGGCGCCGTCCGCCGGTAATAGTGGGGCTCTTGCCAAGAGCGGCAACGCAGCTGGGCGCGAATTGGCGCGCTCCCTGCGGGCGAGCCGCCAGAAGGTCGTCCGCGGTGTTGCATTTCCTCGACATAGGCCCACTATGCCTTCGAAAATGCACCGTGCGGCCCACCTCCTGGCGACTCGCTAAAAGTGCCTCTAAGAGCGAAGCAGTACACTAGTGCGGTTGCTCGCAGGGCTAACGTATCTAAGCAAGAAAGCGATAGGGCATCGGAAGTGCCGGAGGTAGCGATAAGCTTAGTTAAAATCGAACCCTAGCTGCTCTTCGCTACGGCCCGTGTGGCGGTAGCCCAGTTTGCGCTGTTGACGGGCGATGCTGCTGAGCAGGCGTCTGGCTTCCTTGTAGGAGTGCAGCACGGTATGGGTCACTGTCGCTTCATTCGCCGCTCGATCACCCCAGCTCTGGCTCAGAATCCAGTCACCGACAAGGTCCTGATACAGGCGAACAATGAAGTATTCCTGCTCTTTTTGCCAGCGTACTATCAAGGGGCTTTTACCGTAACTCGATCGGGGGGAAAATGTTGCAGTGAATGCATACCCGTTTATGCGACAGACCCAGGCCCGCCGCGCCAGATCCCGATGCAAGGTGCAGCGGGCGTAACGGCGCATTGAGCCCGAAACCATGGCATTTGTAAAGATCCGGAGTACAGATTGAAGTCCAGTCATCTGAATATAGTTGCCGACGAAAACATACCCGCGCTCCAGGCCCTGCTGGGGTCTCTTGGCACTGTCCGAACCCTGCCGGGGCGCAGCATGACGGCGGCTGATCTGGCCGATACCGATGTGCTGCTGGTGCGCTCCATTACCCGGGTCGACCGGGCGTTGCTTGAAGGCACACCGGTGCGTTTTGTCGGCACGGCAACCATTGGCATGGATCATGTTGATCAGGCGTACCTGCGTGAGCAGAGCATTGCGTTTAGCAGTGCGCCGGGCTGCAATGCCGATGCGGTGGTGGAGTATGTGCTGACCGTGCTTTATAGCCTGGCGGCTGAGCAGGGCTTTGTGCTGCGGGACAAAACCGTTGGCATTATCGGTGTTGGCAATGTCGGATCCCGCCTGCAGCGTCGCCTGCAGCGCCTTGGCATCAATTTGCTGCTTAACGACCCACCGCGTGCAGCCGAGGGCGGCGAGTCGTTCGTCAGTCTGGACAGGCTGCTGGACGAGGCCGATATCCTGTGCCTGCATACGCCGCTGGTCACCGCCGGGCCGCACCCCACGCAGCATCTGCTGGGTGCTGCGCAGCTGAAGCGTCTGCGTGCGGGGGCGATTGTACTGAACGCCGGACGCGGCGCGGCTATCGACGGTGCGGCGCTGCTGCAGGTGGCAGGGCAGCGCCCGGACCTGACTCTGGTGCTGGATGTCTGGGAAAATGAACCGGGTATTGATACTGCGCTGGCGCCTTTCGTGCGTCTGGGTTCGCCCCATATTGCCGGTTACAGTCTGGACGGCAAGATTCGCGGCACCTATATGCTGTATCAGGCGCTGTGTCAGCACCTTGGGTTGCCGGAAGCCGCTCCTCTGCAGGACTATCTGCCCGCGGCATCGGTACCTCGGGTGGAGGCGGGCCCCGGCCTGACTCCGCTTGAGCTGATGCGTCTGTTGTATGACCCCTATCGGGATGACCGTGCGCTGCGCGCAACCCTGGGATTGCCACAGGCGCAGCGTGGGGTCGCATTTGACCGCCTGCGCAAGGAGTATCCGGTACGGCGGGAGTTCGACACCCTGACGGTTACCGGCCGGCTGGCGCCCGCGCTGGCCGAGGAGCTTGTGGCGCTCGGCTTCAGGGTGGAATTGTCGTAAGCTGTCGCGCTTTTAATGCGTCATGACCACGCCGGAACCTTAATGCCCAAGTCACTTGAACAAAGTGCCGAATCCCTGGATCTGGCGCAGTTACGGCCATTGCCGGGCGAGCGCCTGCGGGTTGAAAGCCGCACGCCACGCAGCCGCTTTGTTTCCGAGCTCATTGGCTATCGGGTTGATGGCAGTGTGCTGATCGCCGCGCCCCGTGCAGGCTCTCTGGCAGCCAGTGTCAATCCGGGCTCGTCGGTGACCGTGCGGCTGATGGCGGGCAACCGCATTTGCGCCTTTACCAGCCGGTTGCTGCGGATTCAGACACAGCCCTTTGGCTACTGGCACCTTGAGTACCCCGGTGAGGTGGAAGTCCGCCGGATCCGCAACTGCACCCGTGTGCCTGTGCGCCTGAAAATAGCGCTGGATACCGAGGATGACGCTGCAGCAACACAGTCGGGTTTGCCCTGTTCGGCGCTCTGTACGGATATCAGCCTGCAGGGCGCCTGTGTCGAGGCCCTGGGGTTGATCGGCCAGCCAGGTGAACGGCTGTTTGTGACCCTGCGCATTGTGCTGGCCGGTATCGACCAGGTTCTGCTGGTGCCGGCGCAGATAAGGAGCCAGCAGGCGTTGGCAACCGGTTTTCGCTACGGAGTGGAATTCTGCGATCTGGAGGAAGATAGCCGCGTGATGCTGGCAGGCTTTGTCTATCAGCAATTGCTGCTCGAAACCGGCCATATAGACGCGGTTCTCTAAGGGAGCAGGATACTGTGGGCCGGCAGTGGTCAATTATTCAAATTATCAGGTGCAGGAGGTCGAGTGTTTCGACTGGGATTGATCATTAACCCGCTGGCAGGCATTGGCGGCAGCGTGGCCCTCAAGGGCAGCGATGGTGCCGAGACCGCGCGTCTTGCGCTGGAACTCGGTGCTAAGCCCAGAGCCTGCGAGCGCGCGCTGCAGGCGCTGCTGCCGCTGCAGGGGCTGGAGGTCGAGGTGCTGACCTGGCCGGCGGAAATGGGGGCCGATGTGGCGATTAACGCAGGTTTTGAGCCCCGGGTGCTGGGCCAGATCGAATCGGGTCATACCGGTCCAGAGGACACGGAGCGCGCGGCGCTGGCGCTGGCGGCGGCTGGGGTCGATCTGATCCTGTTTGCCGGCGGTGATGGCACGGCGCGCAATATCTGCAATGTGCTGTCGGATCGAGTACCGGTACTGGGGGTGCCCGCCGGGGTGAAAATCCATTCCGGTGTCTATGCCGTTACGCCGCGGGCGGCCGGGGAAATTGTTGCCATGCTGGTGCGCGGCGAGCTGGTGACGCTGGCGGATCAGGAAGTGCGGGATATCGACGAAGAGGCCTTTCGCCAGGGAAGGGTGCGTGCCAAGTACTACGGCGAGCTGCTGGTGCCCCAGGAGCACCGTTATCTGCAGCATGTGAAAAATGGCGCCCGCGAGGTTGAAGAGCTGGTGCTGGCGGATATCGCCGCGGACATGGTGGAATCCATGTTGCCGGGCGTACGTTATGTGATGGGCTCTGGCACCACGGTGCAGGCGGTAATGCAGGAACTGGGGTTGGCGAATACGCTGCTGGGCGTGGATGTTGTCGAGGATGGTCAGCTGATCGCCAGCGACTGTACCGCCGAGCAGTTGCTGGCGTTAACCGAGAGCCGCGACAGCCAGCTGGTGATTACGGTCATCGGTGGACAGGGGCATATTATCGGGCGTGGCAATCAGCAGCTGAGCCCTGCGCTGCTGCGCCGTATCGGGCGCGACAATATTCATTTGCTGGCATCCAAAACCAAGCTCAAGGCGCTGGAAGGGCGGCCCCTTATTGTCGACAGCGGGGATCCGCAGCTGGATGCCGCCTTCGCGGGTCTGATGCGCATTACCACCGGCTACCACGACGCCGTACTCTATCGGGTGGCGGATTACTGAGTGGGCTTCTAACCTGAAAGGACGTTAAAGAACGCTGGCTGGCGTATGTGGATGCGCGGCTAGATGCGTTCTGTGACTCTGGAGGTGCTCATGTTTCCCGGTCTGTTCGGATTTGTACTGCGATGGCTTGGGCTGGGCGAATGGCAAGTGCGTTCTCGCCTGAGGCTGGTGCGCAACATCTGGATACTGTCGGGGCTCTTTATGCTATGGCTGGCGCAGCCTCCGCTGATGATAGCGGTGGCGCTCTTCAGTACCTGCCTGTCCTTTTGTGTGTTGGACGAAGGCGGCTGAGCGAGCTGCAGAACGCAAAACGGGCGCCCAAGGGCGCCCGCTTTTGTTTCTGAAGTGCTGTATCTGCAGTCTTATAGCTTGGGTGGCCTAGCGGCGGTTCTGCAGTGCAGCGATACGGTCATCCAGCGGCGGATGCGACGACAGCAGTGCCATAAAGCCCTGTTTTATGTGGCTGCTGATGCCAAATGCGGTCAGCTGGCCCTGTAACTGGTCAGGCACACCATATTCGGACTTCAGGCGCTGCAGTGCGCCGATCATGGCGTGGGGGCTGGCCAGGGAGGCACCGGACTCATCGGCACGGTATTCACGGCGACGGGAGAACCAGGCCACGATAACGGAGGCCGCAATGCCGAACAGGATTTCAAATACAAAGGTGGTGATATAGAAACCAATGCCAGGGCGTGAGTCATCGCCATCACGGCGCAGGAAGGAATCTACGGCATAGGCGGCGATGCGGGCGAAGAACATCACGAAGGTGTTCACCACCCCCTGCACTAGCGCCAGCGTTACCATGTCGCCATTGGCAACATGGCCAATTTCATGGGCCAGGACGGCGCGGGTTTCTTCCTTGCGAAAGCGATCCAGCAGGCCCTGGCTGACGGCGACCAGGGCGGCATTTTTGTTCCAGCCGGTGGCAAAAGCATTGGCCTGCTGCGCCGGGAAAATGCCGACCTCGGGCATCTTGATACCGGCCTTTTCCGACAGTTCTGCAACGGTGTCCAGTAGCCAGCGTTCCGCTTCGGTGCGTGGCTGGGTGATGATCTGGGTGCCGGTCGACATCTTGGCCATCATCTTGGACAGCAGCAGCGAAATAATGGATCCGGCGAAACCGAACACCGCACAGAAGGCCAGCAATGAGCCGAGGTTGAGCCCGGTACCGCTGAGGTAATGCTCGACGCCCAGCAGGCTTAGGGTAATGCTGGCGACGATCAGTACAGCGATGTTGGTGGCAAGAAACAGGACGATCCGCATCATGGTGTAAGTCTACCTGGTTGGGTGTTAGGCGATAAGATGTGGGCAGGGCGATAAAGTTTCAATGTATTGGGCATTAAAAATCGTCTGGTTGCTACCCACCACGGCGGCTATAATGCCGCGCTTTTGCAGCCGCCGATCCGGCCGGGGTACAAAATGGAACCGCTGATCGAGACAGTCACACAGCAATTGCAGTTAGCGGCGGGCGAAACACGCCGGCTGTTTCATGGTCGTGGCCACCGTTATCCGGGGCTAGAGCACCTGGTGATCGACTGGTTTGCACCGGTGGCCGTTGTGCGGCTGTATGAAGAGGTCGAGCCTGGCTGGTGTGAGCGCCTGTGTGCTGCGCTGGCGCAGGTAGCCGGTATCGAAGCCCTGGTGGTGCAATCCCGTGGCCGCGGCCGCGAGACACGTAACGAGATCGCCTGGGGTCAGGTGCCGGAGCGCCTGGCGGCCACTGAGCTGGGTCTGCAATACTGGGTTTCACCGCTGCAGAATCAGAACAGCGGTCTCTTTCTGGATATGCGCGAAGGGCGGCGCTGGGTACGCGAGCAGGCCCGTGGTGCTCGGGTGCTTAATCTGTTTGCCTACAGTTGTGCTTTTTCAGTGGCGGCCATGGCGGGCGGTGCGGCCTCGGTGGTGAATCTGGACATGAGCCGTGGCGCCCTGGCGCGGGGGCGCGAGAATCACCAGCTCAACGGGCATGACCAGCGCGATGTGCGCTACCTGGGGCATGATCTGCTTAAATCCTGGGGCAAGCTGCGCAAGCTCGGCCCCTATGATCTGATTCTGATTGATCCGCCGAGTTTTCAGCCCGGCAGCTTTATCGCCGAGCAGGATTATCGCAAGGTGGTGCGGCGCCTGCCCGAACTGACCCAGATCGGCAGCCGCATACTGGCGTGCCATAATGACCCCTTGCATGACAGCGGTTTTATCCGCGCGCTCATGGCGCAGGAGTGCCCGCAGTTTGCCTTTCGTGAGCGGCTGGATAACCCCGACGACTTTCCCGAGCAGGACCCGGAGCGGGCCCTCAAGGTATTGCTGTTCGAACGGGAGGCCTGATGGATATTATCTGCCTGGATTTCGAGGCCAGCGGATTGGGGACAAGTTCCTACCCGATAGAGGTGGCCTGGCGCGATGCCGGCAGCGGCGAACAGGACAGTTTTCTGATAGACCCGCAGTCAGTGCCGGGCTGGACACACTGGGATGAGGTAGCCGAGGGCATTCATGGTCTGGCCCGCGAAGAACTGCACGATCAGGGTGTCACTGCGGCGGCGGCCTGCTGGCGGCTGAACCGGGCGCTGGAAGGCAAGATGGTTTACTGCGATGCGCTGGAGTTCGATCACTTCTGGATGCGGCGTCTGTACGATGCGGCGCAAATGCGTCCGCTGTTTCAGCTCAGGGGCCTGGAAGTGCTGCTCAGCGCCGTGCAGCGTCAGCGTTTTCTGGATGCCATCGAATGCCAGGATCGCAATCACCGCGCGCTGGATGATGTTGCCGACCTGATCAGTGCTTTGCAATACGCCTATCAAAAAGCCTGACCTCCAGGCTTGCAGCTTGAGGCTCAGGGTGCGGCGCGGCCACTGAGGGCTGAGGAAATCATGCCTTGCAGTGGCGCTCAGGATGCTTGAAGGGTGCCGCAGTATCGCCTCAGAGGTTCAGCGTCAGTCCATCGATCTGGCTGCGGATGGCATCGTACTGGCCGGTTTCTTCGGGCATGAAGTACAGCTTGAAGTAGCCGCGATCCACCAGATTGCCCTTGTTGCCGTGGATGGTCTCCTTGTAAGTGGCGTGCAGGTAGCTCATCTGCAAGTGGATGACCCGGGTGTGCGGCTGCACGGTAAACTCATGGTTTTCCAGGTCGTAGCGCTTTTTGGCTTCCTTGATACTGTAGAAAGACACCTCGGTGACGTGATTCAGATTGATCAGGAAGTTGGACGTCACCGGAATCAGGCGCTGTTTTTCCAGTCCGTTGTGTTCCATGTAGATGCCGCTGTTCTTGTTGATTTTGATAAACATGATTGACGAACCTCTGCGTGTTTTTTCGACTGCGAATGACTATAAGACAATTTGACTAAGGTTGTGTGACAGCTTAGCAGGTTGTTGAAAAATTTGGTCTTTTCGTAATCTTCTGGCTTTTTCCGAGCTTTGGGCTCTATCTTTAGCGCGGCTCCAGGGCCCGGTTGGGCTGTCGCAGATGCCACTGCTGGCCGTCCCAGGCAAAGTGCTGCAGGCAGCGATAATCCAGTTTTACCGGGGCCTTGCCGCGCATGTCCCACTGACAGGCCGCGGCGAGCAGTGCCCGTATAACGCCCTTGTGACAGAGTGCGCCTGCGCGGCCACATCCTGCCATGCGCATCGACTCTGCCCAGTCCGTAAGGCGCTGCTGTACCTGGCGAGGCGACTCGCCGTTGGGTGGGCGCAGATCCAGCCCCCGGGTTTCCATCGTCGCCATGCCAGCGGGATCTTTAAGTCGCAGGTCGGTAATGCGTTGTCCTTCCCAGTCGCCCCAGTCCATTTCGATCAGTGCCGGTGCAATCTGGGCATCCAGCCCGAGCAGCTGAGCGGTTTCGCGGGCGCGCAGCAGCGGGCTGCTGTACCAGGCGAGCCCGTCCAGGCTCGCGGGTAGCTTGAGGCGCTGAAAATCGCTGCGGCTTTGCGGCATCAGGGGCTCGTCATGGCGGCCCTGCAGGCGCTTCAGGCGGTTCCATTCGGTTGGGCCGTGGCGCAGGCAGATCAGCTCGAATGCGGCTTCAGGCATTAGCTTTTTAGGCATGAAAGAGCGGCTCCAGTTCGGTGCGCAGCACGGTGGCGGCAGATTGTAGAGAGTGCTGCTGACGAATGCTGGCCAGGCTTGCGTCACGCCATTGCTGGCGCAGCGCCGGCTGTGCCAGTGCCGCGTCCAAGGCCCGGGCCAGGGCGCCGGGATCCCGCGGGGCAACCAGCTGGCCGGTCAGGTTGTGATGCACCACCGCCGCCACGCCTCTTTCGTTGCCGGCAATCACCGGCAAGCCCTGCGCCTGGGCCTCCAGCAGTGCCATGCCAAAGGCTTCATTGACCGCGGGCCAGGCCATTAGATCGGCAGCCCGCAGCAGGGGCGTCAGCTCAGCGGGCGAGAGCCTGCCCAGAAAGCGCACGCGCGCCTGCTGATCCGACGGGTTCTGCGGGCCAAAGGCGGCTTGCACCTCATTGCGGGCGCTGCCATCACCGACAATCAGCAGCTGGGCGTCACCGTGCAGCTGTGCAAGGCTTGCCGCCAGCACGCGGTAGGACGCCAGCTTGTCGCCGGCGCGCATCATGGCCACGCTGATCAGCCAGGGCTTGTGGGGGTTCAGCTGCCAGCGTCGGGCCAGGGCAGCTTTGTCGATGCAGGCGACAGCTTGAGCCTCGAGGTCAATAAAGGGCGTCAGGCTGACAATGGGCGCCTTGGGTCCAAGACAGGCCTTGAGGCCGTCGACATCGGTGGGATTGAGCGTGAAGATGCGTTGTGCCAGATGCAGCGCAGCGTCGACGCTCTGGTGCGACAGTGCCCAGGGGCCCTGGGCGCGGCTGGGGGCCCAGGAGGCTTCGGCGCAGACGTAGGGAATGCCGAGCTGCCGGCAGACGGCGGGGCCAATCCAGTCCGGCGCCTTGTAGTACAGATGATAGGTAAACCAGAGCCTGGGGCGCCATTGCTGGCGTTGCCAGTGCCGGATCAGGCGTGTTGCCAACTTTTCGCCCAGCTGTGCCATGTGCAGTTGGCGCACAGGGTCACCGCTGGCATCCCGGCTGCGCAGGGTGCTGGCCAGGCGTACATCAAAACCCGCTTCCTTCAGTGCGCTCATGAGCAGCCGGGCCAGCAGCCGGTCGCCCGACGGGTTGGCGTGGCTGGGCGCCTTGAGGGGGGCGTAGAAAGCGACGGGGGCGGACATAAGGCTCAGTGGTCGCAGCCGCAGTGTTGGGCGGCTGCGGTGCTGGTGTCGGCCGGTGCTTCCGGCAGATCGAACAGCGCTGCCAGCTGATCAATGCCGCGCTCGACATCAAACACCTGCTGTACGCGTTGCTGGCCGGCCTGGCCCAGGCGGGTGCGCAGCGCAGGATTTTGCAGCAGCTGTTGCAGCGCATCGGACAGCGCAGGGCTATCGGCGGGGCCCACCAGCCAGCCGGTGTGCTGGTGTTCGATCAGCTCGGGAATGCCGGAAATGGTCGTGCTCAGGCAGCAGAGTCCCTGGCTTTGGGCTTCCATCAGCACATTGGGCAGGCCATCGCGATCGCCATCATCGACGATCTTGCTGGCCAGCACGAACAGATCCGAGGCGCGGTAGCTTTCCAGTACTTCTGTCTGGGGCAGGGCGCCGAGCCACTGGATGCGCTCGCCGATGCCAAGCGCTTCTGCCTGTTGTTTCAGGCGGCTCAGGAGCGGGCCGCCGCCGATATGGGTCAGTTGCCAGGCGCAGTCGGCCGGCAGCGCCGCCAGCGCATTGAGCAGGTCATCATAGCCTTTTTTGGCCACCGCACGGCCGACCGAGATCAGCCGTACCGGATCCTGCGACTGGCGGGCATCACGCAGCTGTGGCACGCCGGGCGGGGCGGAAAAACGGCGCAGATCCAGGCCGTGGTACACCAGATGCACTCTTGAAGGGTCGGCGGCCAGTCCCTGCAGATAGTCGTGGTTGGCGCCGGTACAGGTCGCCAGCCAGGCCAGTTCTGCGAGCTTTTCCCGCAGCTCCCAGGTGTCGCTGGTCCAGATGTCCTTGGCGTGGGCTGAGGCGCTCCAGGGCAGACCGGTGAGCAGGGCGCAATAGCGTGTGACCGAGGCGGGTGTGTGCAGGAAGTGGGCGTAGAGCTGCTCGGTCCCTGGCGGCAATTCTGCGGCCAGTACCAGGGCCTGGCCCAGGCGACGCAGGCGATTGCGGCTGCTATCGCGCCTGAAGTCCTGCCACCAGCGTTGCAGACAGGTGCGATAGCCTGGCATGCGGCGTGCCTGCCACCAGCCCTTGAGCACCCGCAGGGGTTCCTGGTGCAGGTATTCGGGCAGGTAGAGCACCTGTGCCTGAATTTCGTCGTGTATCGGATGGGTGGCCTTGTCGGTGGGGTGGCGCAGGGAGGCCAGGGTAATCTTCATGCCTCGCAGCTCCAGGGCGCGTATTTCCTGGGCGATAAAGGTTTCCGACAGGCGTGGATAGCCTTTCAGTACGAGGGTGATCTGTCGGCTCAAGCGGTACTCCTTCATGGCCAATACTTTACAAAGCCGCCACTCAGGCGGTTGGCAGGGCAGATCCTTCAATCCAGCGAACCTGCGGGGACGCTGCCAGTGTGTGGGTCAGCTGCTCGAGGAAGGCCCAGCAGGCCGGATCATGATCCAGGTGGTGGGTCATCAGGCCGCAGGGCTCGCTTGCATCCACCCGGCCGAGCCTGCGCGCTTCCAGGTTGGCAATAATACGTTTGAGCACCAGGTCGGTGCCGGCGAAGCGCCGCGCCTGCCAGTCGATAATATCGATATGGACATTGATCTGCAGCGGGCCCACAGGTTCCGCCGGTCGCGGGCCCAGTACCGACAGGCGTCGATAGCCCAGCCCCGGCAGCAGGGGCAACAGGTCGGCATCGATACGGTTCCAGGGCGGCACCAGTATATCCAGCGCCTGGGGGCCAAACAGCTGTGCCAGGCGTTGTCGGCCTGTACGCAGCTGCTGCAGTATTTCATCCCGGGGCCGGGGGCCACCGAGTTCGCGCTTGCGCTCGCCGGGGGCGGCGTAGGCGCGGTGATCGTAGCCGTGCTGCAGCACCCAGGCGCGAGGCTCGGTGCCCAGACGCCGGGCCAGGGCCTCGGTGCACAGGGCGGGAATGACCGCCAGGCTCAGATCAATGTCGTGCTGACCGGTGATGGCAAGCAGTCGGTCGAGTGCGGCGCTGGGTTCAATGGCATCGTCATCGCGCCACCAGAAGGTGGCGGGCGTGTGCCAGAGATCCAGTTCCTGTTGCAGTGCCTGCCAGGGCGTCATGCCGGTGGACCTTTTAGCAGCCTGAGCAGGTCGGCGGCGGCGTCGCGGGCGCCATCGAGGCGCAGCTCGGGCGAGGCGGCGTCCTGTGGTCCTGCCTTTAGCGCCCGCTGCGCAGCCAGACTGAGGCTCTGGGCGCACAGCTCGGCTTCATCGGCGATGCTGACGTGCCCGGCGTCTGCCAGCTGGCGGGCGCGGCTAATCTGTTCGGTTTCGCCGCTGCCGATATAGGGCACGACCACCGCCGGTACCTGGCTGACCAGCAGGTCCATCACAGTGTTATAGCCGGCCTGGGAGATGGATAGCTCAGCGCCTGCCAGGCGGCTGATAAAGTCGCTGCAAAAGCGCACCAGCTGCAGTTCGGGCGAATGCAGTGACTGTTGCAGTTGATCGAAATCCGTCTGCGGCAGGTTGGGGCCTGCGATCAGGGTCCAGGGGCGACCCGGCAGCAGCCCTGCACGGTGAGCCGCGATGGCCGCCTGCAGCAGGCGCAGCCCAACGGCACCGCCACCGGCCGAGACGACAACGCCGCAGCGTGGTCGGGGCGCAGGCACCGCGGGGGCTATATATCCGGTGTAATACAGGCGCTGGTCAAGCTTGGGTGTCAGGCCATAGCTGGCATCCAGCGGCGCGAAGTGCGGATCGCCATGGGCCCAGATGCGGCTGTAGTGTTGGTTGATCAGTTGCAGGGTTTCGTCTTCCCGCTGCGGGCTGCGCTGCTGCACTATGTCGCGCAGGGAACACACAAGGTGCGGACGCGGGCTCTGCTGCTGTGCCCAGTCGAGCAGGGGGCGCAGCTCAAAACGCATCTGGCGACGGCCAAAGGGAAACAGCTCGGTAATGATGACCTCGGGCCGGATCTGCGCCGCCAGCGCCAGTAGCTGGTCGCGGCGGGCATTGCGGGTGGCATCGCTGAGCGACTTGCCGGTGGCGTCTACCAGGGTGGAGAAGTCGGCATTCTCGACCCGGATGGCGCTAAGGTAATGGCAGTGAGCGCCGCCAAAACCGATCGAGGGCACCGGCTCTCCGCCCAGAACCATGTGCACATCAAGGCCGGCTTCAACCAGCGCCTCGCACAGCAGGGCGGCGCGGCGCAGGTGCCCCACACCCAGCAGGTGCTGCACGTAAAACAGTACTCGTGCGGGGGCAGTGCCTGATGGGTTCATTGCGGCGCCTGGTTGAACAGCTCACCGATGCGCTCAGTAACACTGTCAAGACCGCCAAGCCACTCGGCCTTGTCGGCGACACCCGGGGGTGATTGCAGCGGCAATTGTTGCAGGGCATCGACCATTTCGGCGGTGGAGCGTTCGCCGTCGGCATCCACCAGGCTGATCAGGTTCAGCGCGGCGGCATTTTGTGCCCGTATCAGCTGCTCCTTGCGCGGGAAGCTGCGGGGCAGGATCAGCGCCGGGCGATCAAGCGACAGGATCTCGCAGAAGGTGTTGTAGCCGCCCATGGCAACCACGGCGCTGGCGTTGGCCATAAGGCGTTCAAGCTGCGCATCGAAGGTGATCATGTCCACATTGGGCAGTACTTCTGCGCGGTTCAAAAACTGCTGGCGTTCGGCCTGGGGCATAAAGGGGCCCAGTACAAAGAGCGCGCGCCAGGGCAGTGGGGCGCCGGATTCGTAAGCGCGCAGCACCCAGTCGGTCATCTCGATGCCATCGCCGCCGCCGCCGGGTGTCACCAGAATGTAGGGCTGCTCCGGGGAGGTGGAATCGACAGTATTGGCGACCTCGGGAATTTCGCGGCGCAGGTAGCCGGTATAGCGCATCTTGTCCATGGTATCGGCATGGATCGGCAGACTGCTCAGGGGGTTGCCCATGGCGCGGGGGCCATAGACCCAGAGCTCGTCGTACAGGCGTTCCAGTTCGCCGAAAATACCCTTCTTGTGCCACTCGGCGGTCAGCAGGTCCGGCGCATCCATGACATCGCGCAGGCCCAGTATGGTCTGGGTTGGCGTGTCCTTGAGCATTTCAAGCGTCGAGTGCACTTCGCCCTTGAGACCCAGCGGCTCCTTGTCGACCAGGAAAATATCCGGCGCAAACGCCTTGGTGGTGTTCAGGATAATGCTTTCACGCAGTGCCAGGGTGTCGGCCAGGTCGATGTGCAGCGCAAGCGAGGTGTAGTCGCCATTGTGCAGCTTGATGACGCCTGGGATACGTACGAAGTCGACCCGGGCCTTGAAGTCGAAGCGGCCGATGATGGGCGACCCGGTCATGATCAGCACCGAAAGCCCCTTGTAGGCATCCACCATGGCATGGGCCAGCGCGCGGCAGCGGCGCAGGTGGCCGAGACCGAAGGAATCATGGCTGTAGATCAGCAAGCGACGGTTTTTCAAACTATTGCCTTATGCAGCTGCGTCCATTTCTGGCGGCCATAGTAATGCACCGGCTCGGGGCTTGTATAGCCATGGCCGGTGCGGTGCGGGTGTGGTTCAGGCCGAACCATCTTCGTCATACAGGTTTTTGCCGTGGTCATCGTCGATACGGTTGCTCTTGAGCAGGTCTGGATGCAGTGCCAGTGCTGCAGCTGCGCCCGCCAGACCAAGGCCGGTCGCACCCGCAGGATCCGTGGTATTGGTCGCAGCAGCGCTGTCGGGCAGCAGGACATGCACCGAACGGTGGGCAAAGCGAATGCCGTTGGCTTCCAGTGCATCCTTCACCTGGCGGTAAGCTTCACGGCGGATCACCCATTGCTCGCCGGGTTTGCAGGTGAATTTCATGCGAAAGATTAGGGCTGATTCCTCGACTCGCATCACCCCCTGGGACTTGAGCGGTAGCAGTATATGGGGGCCCATTTCCGGATCATCGAGCATTGCGATGCCTATTTTCTTGATGATCTTGCGCACCTGCTCGATGTCGGTGTCATAGGGCAGGCGGAACTCGAGCTTCATGGTGACCCAGTCCCGTGACAGGTTCTTTACGGTGGCAATTTCGCTGTAGGGGATGGTCTGCACGGCGCCCAGGTGATGACGCAGGCGCATGGAGCGCAGCGAGATCTGCTCCACGGTGCCGCGAAGGCCAGCGGCCTCAATGTACTCGCCGCGGCGAAAGGCATCATCCAGCAGGAAAAAGATGCCGGACAGTATGTCCTGCACCAGCTTCTGGGCACCAAAGCCAATGGCGATGCCCACGACACCGGCGCCGGCCAGTAAGGGGCCTATCTCGATGCCAGTCACGCTCAGCGCCATTAAGGCGACCACGATCACCAGTATGACGGAGGTAAAGCTGCGTACCAGTGGCAGCAGGGTCTCGGCTCTGGAGGCGCCTGCGGCACCGCCTTCGCCTTCAAGGCTGGCAATGGCGTCTTCGCTCTGGGGTTCAGGCAGGCGCCGTTCGATGGCGGACTGGATCACCTGCCAGCAGGTATAGGCCAGCAGCAGGATGACCATGATGTCGATGGCGACGCCCAGGCTGCGCTGCACCAGGGTTTCCTCCAGCATCGACATGGACGAAAAGCCGAAAGTCTCGCTGAGAAAGAACAGTGTCATGCCGAGCAGAATCAGGCGGCTGCCGTTCTGGATGATGCGGATGAAACTGCGTGAGCGCTGCTCGAAGGTATGGCTTTGCAGCCATGAGAACTGGCACATGCGCTGCAACAGGGCGTGCAGCAGTCGGTCGATGAGGATAAAGCCCAGTGTCAGCCACCAGACCGGGTCTACGCTGCGGGCGGTTTCGTAATTGCCAATAAAGACATGGTAGCTCCAGATGCCCCAGAGCAGCATCAGCCAGAGGGTGGCCAGCATCGGCCAGTTCTGGCGCAGTGTCTGGCGCATGGATGAGCTCTGGTCGGCTTCAGGATCGGCGAACAGGCGGGTAATGGTGTGGCGGTGATGCCAGACGAAGGTAATGGCGATCAGGTTCAGCAGCAGGCCGCCGAGCGGGACTGTAATGGCCGACAGTATGGTTTCAATGCCGTGGTGGTACACCAGTGACAGGCCGCGGGTAACAATGACATAGACGATGGCGAAGCCGATAACCCAGTGGTGGATGTTCTGGGCATTCTCGCAGTCCATGCGAAACGGGCGTATGCCGCGGGCATGGGGGGCGAACAGTGAGCGCGACAGGATGCTCACCAAGCGGATGATACTCACGGCCACCAGCAGCGCCATCAGGGTCGGGCGCAGGCCGGTGCCTGGGTCATAGGCCAGCACGGGGAGGGCGAGGGCACCCAGTACAAAGGCGCCAAGGCGCACCAGGTTGAGTGCCGCCTGCAGGAACAGATAACCCACACTGGTGGACAGGCTCTGACACTGCTGACAGGAAATATCGGACGACATGCGTCTGAGTTTCCAGCCCAGCAGGCCTTCAACCGTCAGGCCCGACAGCAGCATCAGCGCAAAGGCGATCATCAGATCGCTGAAACCGTCCCAGCCGCGCTGATCGGTAAGTGAATCCCAGAAATGCTGTTGCTGTTGCGGCCAGCGCTCGAAGCTCTGTTGCAGCAGCAGGAGCCTGCCTTCGAAATCATTGGTCGGCGCCGGCATGCTTTGCAGGGCGTCGTAGGGGTTGGGCTTGCGGGCAATGCTTTGCTGTTCGAGCTGGTCGAGCAGCATCTGGCGCACTTCGCCGTCGCTCATCTGGGCGACCTTGCCGGTGCTGGACTGCCGCGCCTGGTCTGCAGTGACGGCCGCCGCCAGTCCCAGCTGGCTGAACATCAGCAGCAGGGACGACAGTAACAGGTTGCGCCAGAAAAATCGGGTCATGGTGGCTTCCAGTCTTATTATTCTGATGAATCGGCACGTGCGCATTGTTCATGCGCGTCTTCCAGCATGCCAGAGAATGACGCCCGGGTCAGTCTCCGGCATTCAGGCTGCAGTCTTATTGCCGGTACAGGCGCAGAAAGTCGGCCAGACGCTGGATGGCATCTTCGAGTTCATCCTGGCGCGGCAGGAAGACGACGCGAAAGTGCTGTGTATCCATCATGTTGAAGCCGCTGCCTTGCACCACCAGCACTTTTTGCTGCTGCAGCAGGTCAAGTACCATTTTTTCGTCGTTGTGGATCGGGTACATCTGCGGATCCAGTTTCGGGAACAGGTACATGGCGGCCTTGGGGCGGACGCAGGAAACCCCCGGGATTTCGTTGATCAGGCGCCAGGCGCTGTCCATCTGGTCGTACAGGCGCCCGCCGGGTACGGTCAGCTCGTTGATGCTCTGGTAGCCGCCCAGTGCCGTCTGGATGGCGTGCTGTGCCGGGACATTGGCGCACAGGCGCATGCTGGCGAGCATGTCGAGCCCCTCGATGTAATCGCGGGCGTTGTGCTTGGGACCGCTGACGATTACCCAGCCGGAGCGAAAGCCGGCGGCGCGGTAGGTCTTGGACAGGCCGTTAAAGGTAAGGCACAAGACATCATCCGCCAGGGAGGCGAGGGAGGTGTGCTCGTGGCCGTCGTACAGAATCTTGTCGTAGATTTCGTCGGCAAACAGGATCAGGTCGTGCTCGCGGGCCAGATCAATAATCTGCTGCAACAGCTCCAGCGGGTAGAGGGCGCCGGTGGGGTTGTTGGGGTTGATTACCACTATGCCCTTGGTGCGCTCGGTAATCTTGCTGCGCATGTCCTCGATATCCGGGAACCAGTCGGCCTGTTCGTCACAGACATAATGGATCGGATTGCCGCCGGCCAGGCTCACGGCCGCAGTCCAGAGCGGGTAGTCGGGCGAGGGGATCAGCATTTCATCGGTATCGTTAAGCAGGCCCTGCATGGCCATGACGATCAGTTCGGATACGCCGTTGCCGATGTAGATGTCTTCGATGGTGACGTTGCGAATGCCCTTGCGCTGGGATTCCTGCATAATGGCCTTGCGCGCCGAAAACAGTCCCTTGGAGTCGCAGTAACCCTGGGCTGATGGCAGGTTGTGGATGACGTCCTGCACGATTTCTTCCGGGGCTTCAAAGCCCCAGGGCGCCGGGTTGCCGATATTCAGCTTGAGAATGCGATGGCCTTCTTCTTCAAGCCGCTTGGCTTCCTGCAGAACAGGGCCGCGGATGTCGTAGCAGACGTTGATCAGCTTGTTCGATTTTCTGATTACTGGCATGGTTGCAACCCTGAACTCCATTGCAGTTGCGATTGGTTTTAGCAGGCTGTCGGGCTTTTCCGCCGTAGATCAGTGTTAAGTCCGACAGGCTGCCAGGCACTGCGACTGGCTGGACAATATTTGGCGAAGTGCCTGTGTCCATTGGCGAAAAGGGATAAATCATACGTCCTTTTTCAGTGCAAAAGAATATGCGGCCACAGAATAGAGCCGTGCTGCACACGCAATGGTCACGGGCATGCAATATCAGGGATGCAAAGAGCGGCGATGAAGTCATTTCAGTGGCTGTACCAACATGTGGTTGAGCATCGCGCAGGTGAAGACATCGAGGCCCTGCTGCCGCAGTCGCTTGATGCGGCGCAGCTGGCGGCGGTGGGTGATGACCGTTTGCTGTCTGATCTGTGTCGGCGGGTGTTCCGTGCCGGGCTCAGGCATGCGCTGGTGGATGCGCGCTGGCCGGCTTTTGAGGAGGCGTTTTGGGGATTTGATGCTCACAAGGTCGCGCTTATGTCGGATGAGCAGCTCGAACGCCTGATGCAGAACGACAAGCTGATCCGGCACTGGGGCAAGCTCAAGTCGGTGCGGGCCAATGCCTTTATGGTGACGGAGATGGCGTCAAGGCACGGCAGCTTTGCGCGCTTTCTGGCGGACTGGCCGCAGGACAACATAGTTGGGCTCTGGCGGTTGCTCAAACAGCAGGGCTCGCAGCTGGGCGGCAATTCCGGGCCTTACTTCCTGCGCATGGTAGGCAAGGATACCTTTGTGCTGACCGACGATGTGGTTGCCGGCCTGATTGCACAGGGCGTGGTGGACAAGAGGCCGACGGCGCAGCGTGATCTGCGCCTGGTGCAGCAGGCCTTCAATCAGTGGCAGCTGGAATCCGGCCGGCCCCTGTGTCAGATCAGCCGGCTGCTGGCCATGACTGTCGGCTGGTAATTGCCGGGAGCAGGCGAGGGCGGGTCCCGGCCTGTCGCGTTTAATACTGCTGGTTAATGAAGTGCAGCAGTTTGGGGTCGTTGAAGGCGCGGCTCAGAGTATCGCTGGCCAGCAGGTTGAACAGTTCCTGGTTCTTGCTTTCAGACGGTGTCAGGGGGGACTGATAGCGCTGCTCCGATTTGTACTCTCCACTGAACGAGCGGCCATTCATCTGGGTCACCAGTCGCAGCGTCATCTGCAGGCGCACCTGTTGCTGTGAGCCTTCCTGGCTGGCCTTGTAGGTCAGCTCGTCCAGCAGCAGTGTGATCTTGAGTTCGTTACGCTGCCCGGTGTTGCTCCCAAACTGGTATGCGCCCATTTGCCGCAAACCCTGTTGGGCGCTGCTCAGCAGGGTATAGCGCGCATCCCTTGCCAGTGTAATAAACGCATTCTGCTCAAAGCGCGATACGCGGTGGCCAATGATCGGAGACGTGCGCAGATCCTTCGCATCCAGCTCGACCTGAATGCCGCTGGGCAGGCGTTGCTGGGTATCGATCTGAGGCTGAAGCTCGATCTGCTGCGGGCTCAGGCTGGTACAGCCGGTGACGAGGGTGATGAGCAGACTGAAAAACAGGTACGTGCAACGGGACATGACTTACTCCTGATCCTGAAGGGTGTCGGGCTGCAGCGCGTCAAGAAACGCCGTCAGGCTGTCAGCAATTTTGCGCAGCGGCTTTTTGCCCGGTGCTTCGAGCCAGACGCTGCCGTCGTTGTTGTTAAGACTGATAAACATGTCATCAGGCTCAGTGGTGGCGAAGAACAGTGTCAGTGGCTGCTTCTGACGCGTTTTCATCAGGGCGTGTCCGAGCAGGTTGCTGCGCAGGCGCTCTCCATCTTCGGGGTTCCACAGTTGCAGCAGGGTTAGCCGGTCGGACTGATGCAGCGCGGGCAGCGGGTCGGACCAGTAGCGGCTGTAGAAGGTCACTATATCGGGGTGGATGGGTTGCTCCAGTGCCAGACCAATACGCTCGAACAGATCGCTGATGTCGGCCTGGCGTACAGGGCGCCACTGGGTGGGTGTGCCTGCATCGGCTTCACTCTGATAGCAGTCTGAACGCCACTGGGTGTCAAAAGCGATAAGAGGCAGTCTGCCGGCCTGCTGCAACTGATGTTCAAGCACGCGATCAATAAAGCGGTCAAGTGCCTGGGCGGTGCTGGCGCTCTGGGTCATTGCGTCACTCGGGTCTGGATGTGGAAAACAGCTTGCGCTGCTATGTCGATCAGCATGTCTGTTTGCGTGTCTGCATATGTGTCTTTAAACGCGGCTTACTCTATCTGCTTCGGATTTGATTGTGCAATAGCGCGGTGGAATAGGGCAGTGGACGGCTCTGGCCGATGGTTAAATTGTGGTGAGGCGGTCGGTGGAAGCTTTGCTTTGCAGGCACAGGTACGGGTTGCAGCCACGCGTAAGGACTTTTCTGTATGAAAAGTGCGCAGCTTTAGCATGACTTAAAAAAAATGCAGCTAAACGTTTGACAGCACACGCAAAATCATTAGAATTCGCACTCCGTTCTGAGGCAACAACATCTTCAGGGCGGTTGATCCAAGGGCAGGTTGATGTGTAATCTCCCTTGGTCAGAAGAATGCGGAGTGGTAGTTCAGTTGGTTAGAATACCTGCCTGTCACGCAGGGGGTCGCGGGTTCGAGTCCCGTCCATTCCGCCACTTTTCGAAGTGGAAGCTTTAGAAAAATGTAAGCAGCAAGACTTCGTTTCAAAGTGCTGAAGCGTCGTATTAAAGGCCAGCGTTATGGGCGAATAGCTCAGTTGGGAGAGCGTCTGCCTTACAAGCAGAGGGTCGGGGGTTCGAACCCCTCTTCGCCCACCATAACGGAGTGGTAGTTCAGTTGGTTAGAATACCTGCCTGTCACGCAGGGGGTCGCGGGTTCGAGTCCCGTCCATTCCGCCACTTTTCGAAGTGGAAGCTTTAGAAAAATGTAAGCAGCAAGACTTCGTTTCAAAGTGCTGAAGCGTCGTATTAAGGGCCAGCGTTATGGGCGAATAGCTCAGTTGGGAGAGCGTCTGCCTTACAAGCAGAGGGTCGGGGGTTCGAACCCCTCTTCGCCCACCATAACGGAGTGGTAGTTCAGTTGGTTAGAATACCTGCCTGTCACGCAGGGGGTCGCGGGTTCGAGTCCCGTCCATTCCGCCACTTGCTTTGTGCATGTGGATAGTTTGAAAGATAGTGTTGGAGTAGCAGGTTAGAATAGCAGCCTGTCATTTCATCACAGGTGCGGTCGGGGATTCAGTCCCGTCCATTCCGCCACTTTTCGAAGTGGAAGCTTTAGAAAAATGTAAGCAGCAAGACTTCGTTTCAAAGTGCTGAAGCGTCGTATTAAAGGCCAGCGTTATGGGCGAATAGCTCAGTTGGGAGAGCGTCTGCCTTACAAGCAGAGGGTCGGGGGTTCGAACCCCTCTTCGCCCACCATAACGGAGTGGTAGTTCAGTTGGTTAGAATACCTGCCTGTCACGCAGGGGGTCGCGGGTTCGAGTCCCGTCCATTCCGCCACTTGCTTTGAGCATGTGGGTAGTTTGAAAGATAGTGTTGGGGTAACGGGTTAGAATATCAGCCTGTCATTTCATCACAGGTGCGGCCGGGGATTCAGTCCTGTCCATACTGCCGTTTCTAGCGAAGTGGAAATTGTAAAAGACACTCGTGACAAGTGTTGAGAGCAAGACTTTGTTTCAAAGTGCTGAAACGTCGTATTAAGCCAGCGTTATGGGCGAATAGCTCAGTTGGGAGAGCGTCTGCCTTACAAGCAGAGGGTCGGGGGTTCGAACCCCTCTTCGCCCACCATAACGGAGCGGTAGTTCAGTTGGTTAGAATACCTGCCTGTCACGCAGGGGGTCGCGGGTTCGAGTCCCGTCCGTTCCGCCACTTTTCGAAGTGGCTTTTTTTTGCCTTTTTTTTGCCAGCTTGCTGATCAGTCGCAGTACTTTCTTGGTCAGTGCGGCTATCATCTTGTCCCGTCCTTTGTGTTTTTGTGGCTTTTTTCCTTGCGCAGCTTCCCAGTGCGTTTCAATACCCAGCTTGGGTGCCCATGACTCTGCCTCATTTCAATCCTTTTGATTCTGTCGCCGTGCCGGTTCTACAGCCGTTGCCACTGGAGTTCTATCGCCGTGCTGGCGTCGAGGTCTGGATGTTGCGGCTCGATCAGGTTCATCCGCAGGTCAGCGGCAACAAGTGGTACAAGTTAAAATACGCGCTGCAGAATCTGATGGAGCGGGGCGAGCGGCGTGTGCTCACTTTTGGCGGAGCCTACTCCAATCATGTGCACGCGCTGGCGTTTGCAGGCAAGGCTCTGGGTATCGAGACCATTGGCGTGATTCGCGGGGAGCCTGCCTATGCTGCCAATCCGACACTGTCGGATGCCAGGGCCTGGGGCATGCAGCTCGAATTCGTGGATCGGGCGACCTACCGAAACAAGCAGGATTCTGCATTTGAGCAGCAGTTGCGCACTCGCCTGGGGGATTTTGGTGTTATTGCCGAAGGTGGCTTCGGGCCACTGGGGCTGGCGGGGTGTCGCGAAATTTTTGCAGGTCTTGATGGTGTGGCTGGTTTTGATTTGATCTGTGTCGCCGCCGGCACCGGGGGGACTATGGCGGGGCTGATTGCGACCAGGCCTGCGTCGAGCCGGCTGCTGGGGTTCTCGGCTCTCAAGGGGGGTGAATTTTTATACGCCGATATCGCCGCTTTGCTGCACCAGGCGGGTGAAACTGACCCCGGCGGCTGGGCCCTGCAGCTGGATGCCCATGGCGGCGGTTATGCCCGCACATCGCCATTGCTGGCGGCATTTATGGCGGTTTTTCAGCACAAGACAGGCGTAGCCCTGGATCCTGTGTATACCGGCAAGATGGTGCTGCGTTTCAATCAGATGGTGGAGCAGGGCGAGGTTGCCGCGGGCTCCAGGGTGCTGCTAATCCACACCGGTGGTCTGCAGGGGCTTAGAGGAATGGAAAAAACATTGTACGATCAAGGAAGTGCTTACCGCGGTGGGCTTCCGCTTTGATCGGTTAGCTTAACAACAGGAAGGTTTGATGGACTATTTTCGCAATGTCGGATTGATCGGGCGCCTTGGCAGCAAGTCGGTTATTGATACGCTGAAACAGCTGATTCGCTTTCTCAATGACCGCGGGCTCAACACTGTGCTGGATGAGCGCATCTCCGATACGATTCCCGGGCACGGTCAGCAGACCTGCAAGCAGAAGATGATGGGCGAGATCTGCGATCTGGTGATTGTCGTCGGTGGGGATGGCAGCATGCTGGGGGCAGCCCGGGCGCTGTCACCTTCCCATGTGCCGGTGCTGGGCGTGAACCGCGGCAACCTGGGATTTCTGACTGATATATCGCCGGCCGATATCGAGGCCAAGGTCGCCGAAGTGCTGGAAGGCAAGTACACGGTGGAAAGCCGCTTCCTGCTGGATCTGATCGTCAAGCGCGAAGGTGAGCCCATAGGCGAGGGCACGGCCCTGAACGATATAGTGCTGCACCCCGGCAAGGCGACGCGCATGATTCAGTTTGAGCTCTTTATTGAGGGGCAGTTTGTCTATACGCAGCGCTCCGATGGTCTAATCGTGGCCACGCCAACCGGCTCGACCGCCTATTCACTTTCCGGTGGCGGTCCCATCATGTCGCCCAAGCTGGATGCGCTGGTGCTGGTGCCCATGTTCCCCCATACGCTGTCGAGTCGTCCGATCGTGGTGGATGGCAACAGCGAGCTCAAGCTGGTGATCAGCGACAACAACAAAACCTATCCCACGGTGTCCTGTGACGGTCAGCTGAGCTTCAGTCTGGCGCCGGGGGATGTGATCACCATTCACAAAAAGCCGCACAAGCTCAAGTTGCTGCATCCTCTCAATTATGACTTTTACCGTACCTGTCGCGAAAAGCTCGGGTGGGGGACAAGGCTGGGAGCTTGATGTGTCGGATGTAAAAGGCTTTGATCTCATTGGTGACGTGCATGGCTGCGCCTTCAGTCTGGGCATGCTGCTGGAGCGTCTGGGGTATCGGCTGGAGCGCGGCGCCTATCGTCACCCCGGGCGCCAGGCGCTCTTTGTCGGTGATATCATCGACCGGGGGCCGCGCATCCGCGAGTCGCTGCACCTGGTGCGCAACATGGTGGAGGCTGGTACCGCCCAGGTAGTCATGGGTAATCATGAGTACAATTTCCTCTGCTATTGCACGCCGGGGCGCCCCGGCTCCGGTCTGGAGTACCTGCGCTCCCATACGTCGCGCCATCACCGGGTGCTGGAAGATACGCTGGATGCCTTTGAGTCCTATCCGCAGGAGCGCCACGATTTTCTTGCCTGGATCCGGGAGATGCCCATTTTTCTGGAATTCGAGCATTTTCGGGTGATCCACGCCTGCTGGCCCCAGGCGCTGCTGGACCGCTTTTCCCTCGAGTACGGCGGTAATCGTATCACCGAGGACTTCCTGCACCGCTCGGTCGATCCTGCCAACTTTGAGTGTGAACTGATGGACCGTGCGCTGCGTGGGACTCAGATGAAGCTGCCCAATGGCGCGGTTATCACCAGCAAGGACGGTTTTCAGCGGCGCTATTTCCGTACCAAGTTCTGGGCCGAGTCGGCCGAATGTTACGGTGATGTCGTGTTTCAGCCGGACCCGCTGCCGGACGAAATCGCCGGCATGGCCCTTAGTACCGTTGACCGTGAGCAGTTGTTGCATTACGGCGAAGACGAAAAACTGTTGTTTGTCGGGCACTACTGGCGTGATGGCGAGCCGGCTCCCATTACCAGCAATATTGCCTGCCTGGACTACAGTGCGGTGAAGTTCGGCAAGCTGGTGGCCTATCGCTATGATCATGAAGCGCGCATTGATCCCGCCAAGTTTGTCTGGGTGGATGTTGCCCGCGAAGTGCGCAGGCCTGAGTCTGGAGATGTTCTGTGATCAAGTTACTTGAAGTGCCTCTGGCGCAGGACTTGCGCGGTTTTACCGAATGTCTCTGGCAGCAGCGGGTGCCCCATCGGGTGGTGGAACAGGACGCAGTGCAGGAGCTCTGGGTATCCAGCCGGGTGGATGCAGAGCAGGTACTGACGCTCTACCAGCTCTGGCGCGAAGGGGCAGATCTGAGTGCGCTCAAGGCGCCGCGATCAGACGGCGGGAAGCTGGTCAATCTGACCGCATTGCGCCAAAGCTGGCTCAGCCTGCTGCTGATTGTCGCCAGTGTGCTGGTGTCGCTGCTGGTGGGGTTCGGTGACAATATTGACTGGATGCGCCGTTTTGCGCTGGTGGATTTTCAGGTGCGCGGCGATAGCATCTTTTATGCAGGGCTCGTGGATACCCTGAGCGGGGGGCAGTTGTGGCGTCTGTTCACGCCCGCGCTTATGCATTTCAGTTTGCCGCATATTCTGTTCAACCTGCTGTGGGTCTGGGTCGCTGGGCGCGGCATTGAATATCTGCACGGTCGCTGGGCGTTGCTGGGTCTGGTGCTATTTTCGGCGCTGCTATCCAATCTGGCCCAGTTCTGGGTGAGTGGCCCTATGTTCGGTGGCATGTCGGGTGTGGTGTTCGCGCTGCTGGGCTATGCCTGGTTGTGGGACAGGCGCGCAGGGCGCCCGGCCATAGGCTTGCCACCGGCCTTGATGGGGCTGATGTTGCTGTGGCTGGTGCTGGGGTTTGCCGGCGTACTGGAATATGTCGGCGTGGGCGCCATTGCCAACACGGCACATCTGGCGGGGCTGGTGGCAGGGCTGGTTTGGGCCTTGCTGCGCAGTCTGTTTGCCGCGAAACGCCAGGCCTGAACAGTGCCTGTAGCAGCGTGCTTTCTGCACTCAGTGCTCTCCAGACGGTTCAGCCCCTGTGGCACAGTCTGGTACACTGCGTGCGAATCAGATTGAGTGTCCATCCGCTGGACGGTTAGAGAGTGTGGAGTCTAGAGAATGAATTACGAACAGTTGATTGAAACCATGACCCCTGAAATGCACCGTTCGCTCAAGCTGGCGGTGGAAATCGGTAAATGGCCCAACGGTGAGCGTTTGAGTGAAGAGCAGCGCACCCTCTGTCTGCGTGCGGTAATCGCCTATGACCAAAATCGCCTGCCCGAGTCCGAGCGTACCGGTTTCATTGACCGCACCCGGCCTGATGGCGCCCAGCATGGCCGTGACCCGCTGCAGCCCCAGCCCCTTAAAATTCTCAATTAGGTTTTAATTTTTCATGCAAGTACTGGCACAGGGCGCCCTGCGCAAGATGCGTACCGGGCTGACCGACGGTCAAGCGCACTATCAGCTGGTCTGTGGTGACCAGACCCTGGCGCTCAATGAGCGGCTGGGGCAGCAGATCAGCCTCAAGCACCTTGGTGCAATCAATTGCCTGCATTGCGGCAGGAAAACCAAGAAAAGCTTCAGTCAGGGATATTGCTACCCCTGCTTTACCAAGCTGCCCGAATGCGACAGCTGCATCATGAGCCCGGAAAAGTGCCACTTTCACCTGGGCACCTGCCGCGACCCGTCTTGGGGCGAGCAGTTCTGTTTCCAGAGCCATATCGTTTATCTCGCCAATTCCTCCGGCATCAAGGTGGGTATTACCCGCGGTACCCAGGTGCCTACGCGCTGGATTGACCAGGGGGCGGTGCAGGCGCTGCCGATTCTGCGGGTTGATTCGCGCCTGCAGTCCGGGCTCATGGAGCATCTGTTCAAGGATCAGGTGGCGGACAAGACCAACTGGCGCACCATGCTCAAGGGCGGTATCCCGCCGCTGGACCTGAAGGCCGAGCGCGACCGGCTGTTCGAGGCCAGCGCGGCGGGTATGGGGGAGCTGGAGCAACGTTTTGGTCTGCAGGCCGTGCAGCGTCTTGAGGCGGAGGAAGTGACGATCGACTATCCGGTATTGAACTATCCGCTTAAAGTCAGCTCACTGAATCTGGATAAAACACCCGAAATCAGCGGGCAGCTCCTGGGTATCAAGGGGCAGTACCTGATACTCGACACCGGTGTGATCAACTTGCGCAAATACACCTCCTACGAGGTGGAATTTCGTTCCGAATAGGATGAAACAGGCATGGCAGAACAACCGCAGGCAATTTATCTCAAGGATTACCAGGTACCGGCATACCTGATAGATACAACTGAATTGCGTTTTGAGCTGGCGGACGACCAGACGCTGGTGCATTCCAGGCTCAAGGTGCGGCGCAATCCCGAGGCGACTTCGGCACAGGCACCACTTGAGCTGCACGGGCATGAAAGTCTGGAGCTGTGCCGTCTGGCCATCGACGGCAGGGAGCTGGACGCGGCGGATTACCATCGCGAAGGCGAGCTGCTGACCCTCGCCCGGGTGCCTGAGCGTTTCGAACTCAGCTGCACCACGCGCATCCACCCGCAGACCAACACTGCGCTTGAAGGGCTCTACCTGTCCGGTGGCATGTACTGCACCCAGTGTGAGGCCGAAGGCTTTAGACGCATCACCTTCTACATGGACAGGCCCGACGTGATGTCGGTCTTTACTACCACTGTTGAGGCCGATCAGGCGCGTTTTCCGGTGCTGCTGTCCAACGGCAACCCTGTAGCGTCCGGCGAAAAGGAGGGGCGTCACTGGGTCACCTGGGAAGACCCCTTCCCCAAGCCTGCCTACCTGTTTGCGCTGGTGGCCGGCGATCTTCAGCATATTGAACGCCCCTACAAAACTATGTCCGGGCGCGATGTGTCGCTGCGCATCTTTGCCGAGCCCAAGGATCTGGACAAGCTCGATCACGCCATGGACTCGCTGATCAATGCCATGCGCTGGGACGAGGAGGTCTATGGCCGCGAATACGATCTGGATATCTACATGATCGTGGCGGTGGACTTCTTCAATATGGGGGCCATGGAGAACAAGGGCCTCAATATCTTCAACACCTCCTGCGTGCTGGCCAGCCCGCAAACCACCACCGACGCTGCCTACCTGCGTGTCGAGGGCGTGGTGGCCCATGAGTACTTCCATAACTGGTCGGGCAACCGCGTTACCTGTCGCGACTGGTTCCAGCTGAGCCTGAAAGAGGGCTTCACGGTATTTCGTGATGCCGAGTTCTCCGCTGACATCAACTCGCGCACCGTCAAGCGCATCGAAGATGTGACCCTGCTGCGTACCGCCCAGTTTGCCGAAGATTCCGGTCCCATGGCGCACCCGGTGCGCCCGGCATCCTATATTGAAATCTCCAACTTCTATACCCTCACCGTGTACGAGAAGGGTGCCGAAGTGGTGCGCATGCTGCACACCTTGCTGGGGGCCGAGCTGTTTCGCCGGGGATCTGACCTGTATTTCGAGCGCCATGACGGCCAGGCCGTGACCACCGATGATTTTGTCTGTGCCATGGAGGCTGCATCCGGGCGGGATCTGACGCAGTTCCGGCGCTGGTACAGCCAGGCCGGCACGCCGACGCTGCGCATGGCGGATGACTATGATGCCGCCACGCAGCAGTATCGCCTGCATGTTGAACAGCAGCTGCCACAAACGCCTGATCAGGTTGAAAAGCTGCCGCTGCATATTCCGCTGGCGCTGGGCCTGCTGGATGCCAGCGGAGCGGATCTGGCGCTGGCAGAGGGTGCCACGACGCAGGTGCTGGAACTCACCGAGCAGCGTCAGACCTTCGTTTTCGAACAGATCCCGGTACATCCTGTGCCCTCACTGCTGCGTGGCTTTTCGGCGCCGGTGCGACTGCAGTATCCCTATAGCCGTGATGCGCTGGTGTTTCTGATGAGTCACGACAGCGATGGTTTCAATCGCTGGGACGCCGGCCAGCGCCTTGCGGTTGAGGTGATTCAGGGGCTGATGGCGCAGTACCGCCAGGGTGAGGCACTGCAGCTGGACGGTGCGCTGGTGGATGCCTATGCCGCGGTGCTGGACGATGAAAGCCTGGACCCTGCGATGGTGGCCAAGGTGCTGTCGCTGCCCTCCGAGGCCTACCTGAGCGAGCTTGCCGACTGCATCGATGTTGAAGCGATTCACCTGGCCCGCCAGTTTGCCCGCACTGAGCTTGCGCGGTTGCTGGAAGCGCCGCTGCAGCGTCGCTACGAGGCGCTGGCACCAACCGGGGTCTACGCGCCTGATGCTGATCAGGTCGCGCGGCGCAGTCTGCGCAATCTGTGCCTGTCCTATCTTGTGGCGCTGGAGGCGCCGGCGCACCTGGCCCGCGCCCGGGCGCAGTATGATAGCTGCGACAACATGACCGAGCGTCAGGCAGCCCTCAGCCTGATCGCCCACTCGGGCTTTGAGACAGATGCCGCTGCCGTGCTGGAGGATTTTTACCAGCGCTACCAGAGTGAAACCCTGGTGGTGAATCAGTGGCTGGCGGTACAGGCCTGCGATCCCAAGCCTGGTGCCCTGACGCGCATCAAGGCGCTGATGCAGCACGCGGCCTTTGACCTGCGTAACCCCAACAAGGTGCGCTCGCTGATATCGACTTTCTGTGGCATCAATGCCGTGAACTTCCATGACGGCAGCGGGGCAGGGTATGCTTTCCTGGCGGACCGGATCATCGAGATGAATCGGCTGAATCCGCAGGTGGCTTCACGCCTGCTGACGCCACTGACGCGCTGGCGCAAATATGACGCGGCGCGGCAGGCACTGATGCAGGCACAACTGCGGCGCATTCTGGACAGCGGTGAGCTGTCACGGGATGTGTACGAGGTGGTCAGCAAGAGTCTGGGCTGACACAAGACCGCGATGGCAGGGTTGGTTATACTGCCAGACATTGTTTAGCAGCACATATCCAAGAAATACTCAGGGATGCATTAGATGGAAAGATTGCTTTCAAGCCACGACAAGTTCGATTTGCAACAGAACTATCGTCGCTACCTCAAGTTCCGGGACCAGCGCGAAGACGCCAACCGGGCCATGCAAATCGCCAAGGCAAGCCGGGTTTGGGTCGCCGGTGTCGTGACACTGCTGTTCGCGCTGGCGTCTGATTTCTTTCTGGGAGCTTCGGCTGCGCTCTTTGGTCTGTATTTTTACCGGCTGCTGATGGCGCGCATGAAGACCAGCCAGGCGGATGAAGGCTGTGAGGATACGGATCGCTGGTTCGCCTCCAAGGGACTCAAGTTTGAAGGCCGCATTCTGTACTTTCGTGATGACAAGATGCTTGAGCATCCGCTGGATCCGTTTGACGACGGTATTTACAAGTAATAGTGCCGCTGTACTTTTTCCGGGAATTCGCATGAGACGATGTCCATGAGAAAAGAGTATCGCGGCATTACCGGGCGCACGCGTCGTCTGCTGCAGATGCCGGAAGGTGTCAATGTCGACTTCAAGCGCGAGGCGTCCGCGGTTCATGCCAGCGACCTGGTCGCCTTTGCCAATGCCGCCAGCGGCGGTACGCTGCTGATCGGCATTGACGAGTACACCAGCGATGACGGTGTGCAGCGCGGGCAGGTGGTGGGCTGTGACGTTGATGATGGCGCTCGCCTGAGTCTGATCAACAAGGCCACCGGTTGCTATCCCAATATCGACGTCGAGATTTTCATTGAAAATCTTGGCGCCAGGCCCTTTCTTAGGGTTGAAATTCCCGCCGGCCCCTCCAAGCCCTATTGCACGCCCAGCGGCCAGTACACCATGCGGGCCGACGGCCGCAATCGGGCGCTCTATCCCGAAGAGCTGCTGTCCATCTTCATGGATCGCGAGGGTGAGCAGTTCCTGTCGCGCTTTCGCAATGCCGTGTTCCGGCTGGAGCATCAGGTTGGGGGCATCAGCCACTCGATCAACGATGGTCTGTTGCAGGTCAGTCAGCATATCCACGATCTGGATGATCAGCTCAGGCGCACCTTCAGTCGTATCGATCAACTGACGGACAGCAGCAAGAAGCGCTCACGCAACATGCTGCAAACCCTGCGGGACAGCCAGGAGAGCATCGGTAATCTGGAGCGGCTGTTGAGCGAGGGCAACGGCAATCAGCAGCGCTATCAGGTCATGCTGCGGGAGGTCGAGGAGAAGCTCGGCGGTCTGCTGGACAATATGACCAGCGATACGGCGGTGGATGGTTAAGATGGAATTACTGCATCAGTGTCGCTACTGGGTGTTTGATCTGGACGGTACCCTGACCCGGCCGGTGCATGACTTCGAGCATATTCGCCGTGAACTCGGGCTGGCGCCTGGCGCGGACATTCTGGCCACGCTGGCGGACTTGCCTGAGCCGCAGCGCAGTGCGCTTTATGTCCAGCTCGATGATCTTGAGCGCTACTATGCCCTCAAGGCGGCGCCGGCGCCGGGGCTGCATGGCCTGTTTGAATGGCTGAGCGAGCGCAATTGCCGCTTTGGCATTCTGACGCGCAACACGCGCGAGTTCGCCCTGCTGTCGTTGCGTGCCATTGGCGTGGAGGCTTATTTCGACCCTGCCTTTGTGCTCGGTCGCGATGAGGCCCAGCCCAAGCCCGACCCCGGCGGCCTGCAGCATCTGCTGTCCTGCTGGGAGATTGAGCCTGAGGATGCGCTGATGGTGGGGGATTATCGCTATGATCTTGAGGCTGGGCGCAATGCCGGGCTTATGACTGTGCATGTCGACAGTCGTGAAGATCGTCACTGGCCCGAACTCACCGATCTGCGGGTGCAGGATCTGGGCGAGTTGCACGCTCTGCTGCAGCGCACCGCCGCATCCACAGTGCCATTGAACACCTGAGTATCCAACTCTGCTGAAGCTGGCTTGTCTATAGTACAGACAGGAAACAGCTATGAATGTAGCACGGAGGTTCGATATGACAATCGTGGCGGAACTGCACAGCGATCATCTTAATCTAGACCGGCTGCTGGATATTCTCAGCGCCAAGGTCGCCAAGCTGCGTGCCGGTACCAGGCCGAATTACCGGCTTATGGCCGATGCGATCAGCTATATCGGTGATTACGCCGATGAGTACCATCACTCACGGGAAGACCGGATGCTGGCCTGGTTCCATGGCCGGGATGCGCAGCTTGATGACCTTATACAGCAGTGTGAAACCCAGCATCAGCATGTGCAGGCTTTGTCCCGTGATCTGAGTGACGCCATTGACAGTATCCTCAACGATACCCTGATGCCGATGGAGCAGCTGATCGATAAGCTGGAGACCTATGTGCGCGAGCAGAAATCCCATATGGCGTTTGAAGATGAGCAGGTTTTCGTGCGGCTGGAAAAGCTGGCGCAGCCCCTGGACTGGGCGGCGCTGAGAGAACAGCTGCCGCGCAATGTTGATCCACTGTTTGGCGAGCACCAGTCCGAGGAGTATGTCGAGCTGTACCGTGATCTGCTACAGGATATGGCGTAGGCTCAGGCCTTTGATTGTGCCTCAAGATAACGCTCCACCGTATCGACTACGGCTTGGGTGTGCGGGTCGACTTCCAGATTGATGCGTTCACCCACCCGGGCGCTGCCAAAGCGGGTCACCGCCAGGGTTTCGGGAATCAGATAGACATTGAACTGGCCGTTTTGCACTTCGCCAATGGTGAGGCTGCAGCCATTGAGTGCCACAAATCCCTTGGGAAGAATGTATTTTTGCAGCGCTGTCGGCACGGCAAAGCTGATGATGCAGTTGTGCTCTGTGCTCTCAATGCTGACGATCTCTGCGGTGGCATGGACGTGCCCCGACAGCAGGTGGCCGCCGATTTCATCGCCAAAGCGCGCCGCGCGCTCGAAATTAACTTCGTCACCCAGGTTCAACTCGCCGAGGTTAGTGGCGCGCAGGGTTTCGACAATCAGATCAAAATCGACCCGGGTGCCTTCGAAGCCGGTCACCGTTAGGCAGGTGCCATTCACTGCAATACTGGCACCCTGTTCGAGCTGATTGGCGCGCGCGGGCGGCAAATCCAGACTGAGTTGCATAAACTGAGGGTGGCGTTGCAGTGCAACGACGCGGGCTTTGCCCTGAACGATACCGGTAAACATGGCTGTCTCGTGTGGCTGAATTAAAGAGACCGAAGCTTAACTGAAAAACGGCGCGCTTAGGAAATTCCGAGGAAGCTTGAATGAAGGTTTTGATCAGCGGAGGCAGTGGTTTTATCGGCACGGCGCTGGTGCGTGATCTGGTGGCCGCGGGGGATGAAGTGCTGGTGCTGTCGCGCTCGGTGCGGCGCAGTGCGCAGAGGCTCGGTGTATCGGCGCAGGTGCAGGTACTGGGCAGTCTGGATCAGATCGCCAGCAGCGACACCCTTGATGCTATCGTCAACCTGGCCGGGGCTCCCATTGTCGGGCGGCGCTGGAGTGATGCGCGCAAGCGTTTGCTGCGCTCCAGCAGGCTTGATACCACCGAGGCCTTGCTGGACCTGATCCGGCGGCTGGAGACGCGTCCGGAGGTGCTGGTGAGCGGCTCGGCGGTGGGCTATTACGGCAGCCACAGCACCGATATGACCCTCACTGAAGCTGCGGATGACTACAAGCCCGGCTTTTCGCATCAGCTGTGTGCCGACTGGGAGGCCTGTGCACTGCAGGCTGAGGCGCTTGGCGTACGTGTCTGTCTGCTGCGCACCGGTATAGTACTGGGGCGCGGTGGGGCGCTCGGCAAGATGTTGCCGGCTTTTCGCTGCGGTCTGGGTGGCCCCATTGGTTCGGGGCGCCAGTGGATGTCCTGGATCGGGCTGGAGGACGAAGTGGCGATCATTCGTTTTCTGCTGGAGCAGCGTACCCTGCGCGGACCCTTCAATGCCTGCGCGCCTGAGGCGGTGACCAATGCCGCTTTCGCAACAGCGCTGGGTGCGGCGCTGCACCGCCCGGCCCGCATGCGGATGCCGGCGCCGTTACTGGAGCTGCTGCTGGGGGAGGCCAGTGAGTTGCTGCTGTCGGGCCAGCGGGTTTACCCAAGGCGTTTGCTTGATGCGGGCTATGAATTTCGCTGCACGTCGCTTGCCGAAGCACTCAAGAAGGCCACAGCCCACTGAAGTGTTGGTGCGAATGCGAACTGATTAAATTAAATAGGCAAACGAACATTTAGGCTGGCGATGGGAATTGCCGCTATCCGGATGCGAAGTGCAGCTCCGGCAGCGGTGCCGCTTCGTAGCCTTCGGGGCGGCGGTCTCGCAGTTTCTCAATGGCTTCCAGTAACAGATCACCCTGCCAGAGCGCCTTGTCGTCCTGATGTACGTGCTGTTCGAGATCCAGAATCAGGAAGTCGAGCGTCTGGCTGCGGGCGGCATCGCTGATATCTTCACTGTTGAAAATGTGCTGATCGGGCCAGAAATTCTGCGCCCATTCGACCAGCCGCAACTTGGCCACTTCCGGATTGTTCTGCTGGCAGGCCATGGCCAAGGCCTGGAAGGTGTTCTTCTCGGCCATCTGGTGGGCCATCAGCAGTTTGCGGCGGCGGCGCATTTCTTCCTGCTGCGCCTGTTGCTGTTCTTCCCTGCGCAGCTGGCGCAGGTGGTTGAAGGTGTACAGCCAGCCCAGGGATGAAATCAGACTGATGACGGTGAGCAGGCCGATAAGCAGCCGACTTTCGTTCAGCGCCTGTTGCAGCCGCGCAACCGAGGCGGCAGTCGCGGCCGCTGCGTTGATCGCGGCATGAGGTGATGACTTATCAGCGGCGGTGTTGATGTCGGCCTGGGTTCTGGGCTGGGGTAGTGCAGCAGCCATGGCCAGAGCCGCCTCGGCGGCCGGCGAACGCGGCTTCACCTGCAGCAGATGTTCGGGCAGGGCGACATTGCGCGCGCTGTCGGTGTTCAGATCCCACCAGGTAATATCGATGGGCGAAAGTGTCAGGGCGCCCGCTGTGTGGGGGCGCAGCACGATATGTTCGGTACGTCGGCTGGTCAGGCCCTGTTCGGATACATCTTCAGCCAGTTCAACGCTGTCGACACTGATATCAAAGTTGGCACCCGCGGGCGGAGCCAGAGAAGGCAGGCGGGACGCCGGCAATCCAGTCGCCGTCATACTGATGCTGTAACTCAGGTTTTCGCCAAGGCTGGTAGCCGCGGTGTTCGGCAGCGCGCCGGTTTGCCAGTCATCGTCCAGCGTCAGTACCGTTGCCGGCAGCCAGTAGCCGCGGGCGCTCTGGTAGGCCGGGGGGATAACGGCGACTTCCAGCGGTCGCGCCTGCAACTGGATCTGGCTGTTGTCCTGGCGGGCGCGGCCTTCGAATATGGGGCCGTCCAGCGTCAGGGTTCCAGTCTGGCCTGGGAATAGTGCATAGCGCTGCTCGATGACGCTGTAGTTGCGCCCGCGTACCTGCTGAGTGGAGCGTGCCTGCTCGCCCAGTGGCTTGATTAGCGCGCCGGGCAGATAGGGGTCGGTCAGCTGAGTGTCGGGAAGCAGCTCAATGGCATGGTACAGGCGCACAGTGTAGATCAACTGGCTGTCCTGATAGACCTCGTTGGTGTCGAGGCTTGCCTCGATAAATACCTGCTCTCCCTGCAGGCCGCTTTCGCGGGCGGCGCCGCTTAAAACTTTGAGTTGCAGGCTGTTACTGGATTCAAGTCCGAGCTGCAGCGGGGGAATATTGATTTCGCCGGTCGATTTTGGGCGCAGCAGAACTTCCCAGCGGGTGCGATACTGGCTGTCACCGCCGGCATGGCTCGACAGGGTGAGCTGTTTACTGCCCAGAAACTGGAAATTGCGGTAAAGCGGGGAGAAGTCGATTTCCTGCTGTATGCGAGAGTCGGCCTCAAGCGTCAGACGAACCGTGTCCTGCGCCGTGATCGTATTTCGATCAAGGTAAGCCGACACGTCAGCGAAGACGGGCAGGCAGATGAGGTTCAGTACTAACGGCAGCTTGCGCATAGTGCCTTTAATTCAGCTGGCTGTGAAAGACCCGTCAGGGCCACTCTGAGGCATGCCGTCAAGCGGAATACAAGCTCGAAATGGCCCAGAGTTTCAGGTCCGCGTCCTGCGTCATTATCAGGTAACCCCCCTCGTATATCAATGACTTGTTGGAAATCACGGCCGCTTGGAGCCTTGCATCGGCAGATGCCGGGGCGAGCATTTTTTACGTCTGCCGACTCTTGGCGTCGTTAAAAAGAGACGGGTGTCTCAAAACAATAGCAGAGCTTAACGGCGAGGGCGCGGTTTCGGGGCCGCTGGCGCCTGTTTAAAGCCCATTAATCACGGGCTGCAGCCTCAGCTGCGCTATCGTCTTGCTGTGCCGCGAAAGCGGCGCGGTACTATGAGTCGAAATAGGGCCTGGGATGGTGCATTATCAGGGTTGCGGAGTGTTTTGGTTTATGCAGTCGGGGCAAAAATGGCACAGGTTGAGTTTGATCTTGCAATCAGCCGGGAGGAGTACCTGAGGCACTATCAGGCGCAGGGTCGGCTTCAGGTCACGGTGACTGCGCTGGACGGGCGGCGGGTGCGTTTTCCTGCCGGTATTTTGCAGCGCTTTGTCTTGAGCGATGGCGTGCGCGGGCGCTTTGTGATTCATTTTGATCCGCAGGGGCGGCTCAGTTCGATTGCACGACTGCGGTGATGACGGCCGTTGTGGTGGGCGGGTGTTCAGGAACCACTGCGTCGCCTATAATGCCGCCTTATTTCTGTAAACCCTATTGGATAATCCATGTTGTATCAGCTTGCGCGTTATTCGATGTTCAAACTGGAGCCCGAGCTGTCCCATAATCTGGCTCTGGGGGGCATGAACCTGATGGCGAATCTGGGCATGCATCGTCTGCTCGGAGCGAAGACGGAAAGCTGCCCGGTGGAAGTCATGGGCATTCGCTTTCCCAATCCGGTTGGACTCGCCGCTGGGCTGGATAAAAACGGTGTTGCCATCGATGGCCTGGCCGCCATGGGGTTTGGCTTTATTGAGGTGGGTACGGTAACGCCGCGCCCCCAAGTGGGTAATCCGCGCCCCCGCATATTCCGCATTCCGGAGCACAAGGCGATCATCAACCGCATGGGATTTAACAATCTGGGTGTTGATCAGCTGTTGAAAAATATTGAACGCAGCCGCTTTGATGGTGTGCTGGGGATTAATATCGGCAAGAACAAGGATACGCCGAACGAGCGGGCGGACGAGGATTACATTTATTGCCTGCGCAAGGTCTATGCACGGGCGAGCTACATTACGGTGAATATCTCATCACCCAATACGCCCGGGCTGCGCACGCTGCAGTTTGGCGAGTCGCTCAACAGCCTGCTGAACCGTCTCAAGCTGGAGCAGGCGCGCCAGGCCAGGCTGCATGATCGATATGTGCCTATAGCGGTGAAGATTGCGCCGGACATGACGCACGAAGAAGTCATCATGGTGGCCAAGGCGCTGAAAACCTATGAGCTGGACGGTGTTGTCGCCACCAATACGACGCTGTCGCGCGATGGGGTCGAGGATTCTCCGCTGCGTAACGAAGATGGCGGCCTCAGCGGGGCGCCGGTACGTAACAGTTCTACGCGTACCATTCGACAGCTGGCGGCGGAGCTGGGCGGTGCCTTGCCCATTATTGGCGTCGGCGGTATTACCGAGGGCTTTGATGCGGCCGAGAAAATGGAAGCGGGTGCCAGCTTGGTGCAGATTTACAGCGGTTTTATTTATCAGGGCCCAAGGCTGGTGAGCGATTCGGTTGAAGCGATCAGGGCTTTACAGGCACGACAGCGCTAGCGTTACCATCTGTCTGATGGCAAATGGCTCCCCGCCGGGAGCCATTTAAAATCCTGAAAGTTAGGTTGTTCGAGCTATATCAGTGAAGTGACGGGTTAGCTTGTATTGCAGAGACGCCGGATTGACCGCTCCAGTGGGCCTCCCGTCCCTCTCGCCATCCACTCATCCAATGTGTGCGTGAATCGATCTCGCTGACTGGGCAGGTGCTTTTGGATTTACCGTCTAAGCCCGCCTGAAAGCCGCGGTTAAACAAAGTAGAGGTTTTATCGCGTTTCTGTGTCTTCATAGTACGCCTCTCTAAAATTCTAAATCCGGGAACAGGCCTAACCGTCTGTTCCCAGCAGATGTGGCAGATCCTCTCGTGTACCACAGCTTTCATTGATAACGGAATTTGGCGGCAGTTACGATCCTAAAAAACTATGAGGATGGGCAAGGCAATAGTGCTTATGCTCGAAATGGCTAGAAACTACATATTTATCAGTAAGTTAAATTACTGTCGCCAGATATAGTCAGTTAATGAATTATTTTCATTGCTAAAGTATTAAGTTTGAATGAATTTCTCGACTCAGCTGCGTGCCGCATTTTCCGGGGGCTAGCTGTGTGAAACAACTTGAAGAGCGTGGCTGATGAATTTTTTTGTAACCTGTCCCAAGGGTATCGAAGGACTGCTGCTGGATGAGCTGAAAATGCTCGGTATGGCATCGGTGAAGGAAACGCAGGCAGGGGTTTATTTCGCAGGCGAGCTGAGGGATGCCTATCGGGTCTGCCTGTGGTCGCGTCTTGCCAACCGTGTACTGCTGCCGTTGCAGGTGAGTCCGGTCAATACGGCGGATGAGTTGTATGAGGCTGTGCAACAGGTGCAGTGGCTGGATCACCTGCGCCCACTGGGAACCCTGTCGGTGGACTTCTCCGGGCGCACTGAGCAGATCATCAATACGCACTTCGGCGCTCAGAAGGTCAAGGATGCGGTGGTGGATCAGATTCGTGCGGCAACGGGGAGCCGTCCAACCGTGGATCGGGTGGAGCCGGATCTGGGTATCAATGTGCATCTGTACAGTGGCAAGGCGACTATTGCGCTGGATCTGTCCGGTGGCAGCCTGCACAGGCGCGGTTACCGCAAGCGTGCAGGTCTCGCGCCGATGAAGGAGAACCTGGCGGCGGCGGTGCTGTATCGTGCCGGCTGGCCGCAACTGGCGGCAACGCATCCGCAGTTGCTGGATCCGATGTGCGGCTCAGGCACGCTGCTGATCGAGGCGGTCATGATGGCGGCGGATGTCGCGCCGGGTCTGCTGCGCGAGCGCTTTGGTTTCAGTCGCTGGCTGCAGCACGACAAGAGTCAGTGGCAAAAGCTGCAGGCAGAGGCTGTCAAACGCCGTGATGCGGGGCTGGCGGCGCTAACGGTGCGCTTCACGGGCTATGATCGCGATGCTTCCGTTTTGCAGCTTGCGGCACAAAACGCCGAGCAGGCGGGCCTTGCTCGGGTTATCGACTGGCGCGAGCAGGATATGGTGGAGCTGGGTGCGCCGGCCCCGGGCCCGGGTCTACTGGTGACCAACCCGCCTTATGCCGAGCGTATCGGTGATGAAACCGAGCTGATGTATATGTACCGCCAGATGGGGGAGCGCCTCAAGCGCCAGTTTGGCGGCTGGAAGGTGGCGATCTTCAGCGGCAATGCGGATCAGTGCAAGGTCATAGGTCTCAAGGTCGATCGTCAGTACAAACTGTATAACGGCGCCATCGAGTGTGGTCTGTTTCTGTTTACGCTGCATGCCGAGCGGGACCGTCCCCTGCCGCTGGAGCCGGGCACGCCGATCAGCGAGCAGGCGCAGATGTTTGCCAACCGCCTGAAAAAGAACCTTAAGGCTTTGTCCAAGTGGGTCAAGCGCGAGCAGATCGAATGTTATCGCCTCTATGATGCGGATATGCCGGAGTATGCCGTTGCGGTGGATTGCTACGGTGACTGGGTGCATGTGCAAGAGTATGCGCCACCGAGCTCCATCGACCCGCGCAAGGCTTTCGAGCGGCTGCAGGATGTGATCAGCGTTATCCCCGAGGTGCTTGGGGTCAAGCAGGAGCGTGTGGTGCTCAAGCAGCGCAGGCGCCAGCAGGGTTCAAGTCAGTATGGTCGCCAGGGTCAGACCGATCATTTTATTGAAGTGCAGGAACATGGCTGCAAGTTACGCGTCAATCTGCATGACTATCTCGATACCGGGCTCTTCCTGGATCACAGGCCCGTGCGGCGCCGTATTCAGTCACTGGCGCTGGGCAAGGATGTGCTGAACCTGTTCTGCTATACCGCCACCGCATCGGTGCATGCAGCCCTGGGGGGCGCCGAGTCCACCACCAGTGTGGATATGTCGGCCACCTACCTTGGCTGGGCAATGAAAAACATGGGGCTGAACGGTTTTTCCGGTGGTGACAATCAGTTTATTCAGGCCGATTGCATCAAGTGGCTGAATCAGCCCCGTGCGGCGGCTTTTGATGTGATATTCATGGATCCGCCGACCTTCTCGAACTCCAAGCGCATGGAGGAGGTGCTGGATATCCAGCGTGATCACGTATCCCTGGTGCAGGCCGCCATGAAGCTGCTGCGACCGGGCGGTGTTTTGCTGTTCTCGAACAACTACCGTCGCTTCGTGCTTGATTATGAAGTGCTGGCCGATTTTGATATTCAGGACATAACCGCCAAGACGCTGGATCCGGACTTCAAGCGCAGCAAGAGCATTCATGTTTGCTTTGAGATCCGTCATCGCGCCGGCTAGCGGCTTGTTGAATTAGGTAACGCAGTAGCGCCGTATCTCATTGATACGGCGTTTTGCGTTGTGGCAGCGGTTTTTTCAGAGCTGCGCGGGGGAGGGCCTCTGTGGTCTATGTGGTGGCACAAATAATGCTTTAAATTAGGGCGAGTTGTTTCGGTATGCGCCATTTGAGTGCTCGTTGGGCTCCAGTCAGGTGCGTTGAGCGCTCGGGAAGTGGTGGTTTGTGAGATTCGGGCAAGGCTGAAGGGAAGCAGGTTCTGATATGGCGGGGCTTGCACCGGGATGGGTCAATTAATAACAATATGCACCTTATTGGTGCGCCATGGGTCGCTTGGGTGACTCGAGACTTAGGAGGTTGTTCTTGGATACTGTCAACAGTGCGGTTGAAACCCTGATCCAGAGTTCGAATACGCTGTTTATTCTGCTGGGTGCCATCATGGTGTTTGCCATGCATGCGGGCTTTGCCTTTCTTGAAGTCGGCACGGTTCGGCACAAGAATCAGGTCAATGCCCTGGTCAAGATCATGACCGATTTCGGTTTCTCGGCCGTGGTGTATTTTTTTGTCGGTTATTGGGTGGCCTATGATGTGACTTTCTTCGCCGATGCGGCAACGCTGGCGCAGAATAACGGCTATATCCTGGTCAAGTTCTTCTTTCTGATGACCTTCGCAGCAGCAATTCCGGCCATTATTTCCGGCGGTGTGGCTGAGCGTGCGCGCTTCTGGCCCATGCTGACGGCGTCGGCGCTGACGGTCGGCTTCGTGTACCCGTTCTTCGAGGGCATTATCTGGAACGGCAACTATGGCTTTCAGGCCTGGCTAGGAGCGAGTTTTGGGGCGCAGTTCCATGATTTTGCAGGCTCCGTTGTCGTGCATGCCGTGGGTGGCTGGATAGCGCTGGTGGCGGTGCTGCTGCTGGGGAATCGCCATGGTCGTTACCGGGGTGAGCGGCTGGTGGCGCATCCACCGTCGAGTATCCCGTTCCTGGCCCTTGGTGCCTGGGTTCTCTGTATCGGTTGGTTTGGCTTTAATGTGATGTCGGCGCAGACGCTGGATGGCATTTCCGGACTGGTCGCGGTGAACAGCCTGATGGCCATGGTCGGTGGCATCATCGTGGCTCTTGTGCTGGGGCGCAATGACCCGGGCTTTATCCACAATGGTCCGCTGGCGGGTCTGGTGGCGGTCTGTGCCGGTTCCGATCTGTTGCACCCCATTGGTGCGCTCGCGGTGGGCGGTGTGGCGGCGGCTATTTTCGTCTGGCTGTTCACGCTGATGCAGAATCGCTGGAAGATCGACGATGTGCTGGGTGTGTGGCCGCTGCACGGTGTTTGTGGTGCCTGGGGCGGTATTGCCGTGGGTATCTTCGGCAGTGAGGCGCTGGGCGGTCTGGGCGGGGTGAGTCTGCTGTCGCAGCTGGTCGGAACCCTGGCCGGTGTCACTGTGGCGTTGGTGGGGGGGGCGCTGGTGTACGGTGGCATCAAGCTGGTGGTCGGGCTGCGTCTGTCGCAGGAGCAGGAATTTAACGGCGCTGACCTGAGTATTCATAGCATCGAGTCCACGTCCGTGGAGTAAGTGCGCCCGATTGTTGCGTTATTGTCTGCTATTACGGCCACCTTCGGGTGGCTGTTTTTGTTTAAGGGGTAATACTTCTCAGTAGAGGTGTGGCGTGCTGCATCGAGTGCGGCGGTGCCGGCCGGGAGGTGGGTGATGAACAAAATATCGATTGTGGGGGCGGGTCTGGTGGGTGAAGCGGCAGCTCAGGTGATCGCCAGGGAAGAGCTTTGCCGTGAGTTGATGCTGATCGATGTGCAGGGTGATCTGGCGCAGGGCAAGGCGCTGGATGTTTGGCAGGCGGCGGTGGAGGCGGGGTCCGATACCTGGGTTTATGGTGGTGCCAGTGCCGAGTTGCTGCAGGACTCCGAGCTTGTGGTCATTACCGCAGGCGTGCCGCGCAAGCCTGGTCAGTCGCGCCAGGCGGTGCTGAGTACCAATCTGCCGATTCTGGACGGCATCATGCAGGATGTGAATCGGCACGCGCCGGCGGCGATGGTGCTGGTGGTGTCCAATCCGGTGGATGTGCTGACCTATAGGGCCTGGGGTATCAGTGGTTTGAGTCGTAACAGGGTATTCGGTCAGGCTGGGGTGCTGGATACGGCGCGCATGAAATGCTTTATCGCCGAAGAAACCGGATTTTCTGTGCGGGATATCAGTGCTCTGGTGCTGGGAGGGCATGGCGACAGCATGGTGCCGTTAATGCGCTACTGTGCGGTGGCTTCGGTACCGTTGTCGCATTTTTTGTCGCAGCAGCAGATAGCGCGCATCGTTGAGCGCACGCGTCAGGGTGGCGGTGAAATACTGGGCTTGAAAAAGCAGGCCAGTGCCTGCGATGCGCCGGGTGTGGCGATCGCGAAGATGGTTGATGCCATCGTCAATGGGCGTAACCGCATTTTGCCGGTGGTGGCGATTCTGGAGGGTGAGTACGGTCGCACCGATATTGCCATGGGTGTGCCTTGTGTGTTGGCGGCAGAGGGTGTGACGCGGGTGGTCGAGCTTGCGCTGGATGCGCAGGAGCAGGTGATGTTTGATCACTCGGCTGATCAGGTTGCGCGTGATATCGAGGAGATGCGGGCGCTGTAGCCAATATCTGTGCTGCTGAGGGGTGGGTGGTGCTGATGGGGGCAGGGGGCGGGCGGTCTGAAATGATCGAGCGCCAACCCCTGGCGCTCGATCATGGGGTTGCGGCGGGCCTGTGGCCGGCCGCAGCGGTGCTGTTACTGCGGGTAGTTGCGCTTTTTCGGGCCTGTGTACAGCTGACGCGGGCGGCCGATGCGGTTCGGGCTGCTGTGGAATTCGCTCCAGTGGGAGATCCAGCCAATGGTGCGTGACAGCGCGAAGATCACGGTGAACATGCTGGTTGGGATGCCAATGGCCTTGAGGATGATGCCGGAGTAGAAATCGACATTGGGGTACAGTTTGCGCTCGACGAAGTAGGGATCTTCCAGGGCAATCTGTTCCAGGCGTTTGGCGATCTTCAGCAGCGGTTCGTTCTCGACGCCCAGCTCTTTCAGTACCTGATCGCAGGTCGCTTTCATGACCTTGGCGCGCGGGTCGAAGTTGCGGTAGACGCGGTGACCGAAGCCCATGAGGCGGAAGGGGTCTTCCGGATCCTTGGCACGCTCAACATATTCTGCGATGTTGGATTCGTCGCCAATCTCTTCCAGCATGGTCAGTACGGCTTCGTTGGCGCCGCCGTGAGCCGGCCCCCAGAGTGCGGCAATACCTGAAGATATACAGGCAAAGGGGTTGGCGCCGGAGGAGCCTGCCAGGCGAACCGTGGAGGTCGAGGCGTTCTGCTCGTGGTCGGCGTGCAATACAAAGATGCGGTCCATGGCCTTGGCCAGTACCGGATTGGGTTTGTATTCCTCGCAGGGCGTGCCGAACATCATGTGCAGGAAATTTTCGGCGTAACCCAGGTCGTTGCGCGGGTACATGAACGGCTGGCCGATGGAGTATTTGTACGACATGGCGGCCAGGGTCGGCATCTTCGCGATCAGGCGGAAGGCGCAGACTTCGCGGTGGTGCGCGTCGTTGATGTCCAGGGAGTCGTGGTAGAACGCGGACAGGGCGCCAACGCAGGCAACCATGATGGCCATCGGGTGGGCATCACGACGGAAGCCGTTAAAGAAGTGGCTCATCTGCTCGTGAACCATGGTGTGGTTCTTGATGATGTGGATGAATTCTTTTTTCTGCTCTTCGGTGGGCAGCTCGCCATTGAGCAGCAGGTAGCACACTTCCAGGTAGTCGGATTTGTCTGCCAGCTGTTCGATGGGGTAGCCGCCGTGCAGCAGTATGCCCTGGTCGCCGTCGATATAGGTGATTTTGGATTCGCAGGCAGCTGTGGAGACGAAGCCGGGGTCGTAGGTGAACAGACCTTTGCCGGTGAGCGGGCGGACGTCTATTACGTCTGGGCCTTCTGTGCCGGAGTAAACGGGCAATTCGATAGCTTCATCAAGGCCGTCGACTGTCAACCGTGCTTTCTTGTCAGCCATTTGCGGCTCCTATCTTGTCGTAAGTATTACCGTGGCACGCTCATGGCATGCCACATCTCAATGTCTAGGCCCGATTTGGACCCACCCAATATAGAGATTGAATCAGGATTGTCAATTGGCTGAAGGGGTCTTATCTTCGCAGTGCAGCAAAAATCGGATAAAGCGGTAGCGAGAGAGCTTGCGCCTATAGGCCATTAGTTGTAGATGCAGGCAGTATGGGTGTTGGCGGGCATTTGGCGCGCTTAGGCGGGTCGCTGTTTCATTGTAATCTGTGGGGGGAATGCTTATACTCTCGCACCGAAGTTGCGGCGCCAACGGTGGTTTTCGCGGCTTCGACGACAGGGGTATTTACTCTCTGAGCACTTCCTAGCAACCCTGTTCTGCAATAGAACAGCCAAGTGTGAACTAGAGCCGTGACCAAAAAAAGACCTGTAAACCTAGATCTGCGAACTATTAAACAGCCCCTTCCGGCGATCTCTTCAATTTTGCATCGCATTACGGGTGTCGCGTTGTTCTTTGGCGCCATCTTTATGTTGTATGCATTGGGATTGTCACTGGAATCCGAGGCTGGATTCAACGAAGCAGTTGTCATGTTTGAAGACAGCTTCTTTGCAAAACTGATAGCGTGGGGATTGCTGTCAGCACTGGTATACCACTGCCTGGCGGGCGTTAAGCATCTGGTGATGGACGCTGGCTATTTTGAAGAACTGGAAAGCGGTCAGCTGGCAGCGAAGGCAACTCTGATTGCCGGTGCTGTGTCGATCCTTTTGGTGGGGGTGTGGGTATGGTAACCAGTATCACGAGTTTTGGCCGCAGCGGCCTGTATGACTGGATGGTGCAGCGGGTAACCGCCGTCGTTCTGGTTGCCTATGCCGTGTTCATGATTTTCTATCTCGCGTTTGGTGATGAGCTGACGTTTGAGCAGTGGAAAGGATTGTTCGACGGTACTGCAATGCGCATTTTTACCCTGCTGGCTCTGTTTTCCATGGCAGCCCATGCCTGGATCGGGCTCTGGTCAGTGTCGACCGACTACATCAAGCCGACTGGCGCGCGTTTTCTGTTCCAGTCCGTCTGTGGTCTGCTGACCTTCATATATGTCGTGTGGGGCATTCAGATTCTGTGGGGTATCTAAGCGATGACTAAGCTGCGTACGCTAACTTTCGACGCAATTGTAGTCGGTGGCGGTGGTGCGGGTATGCGTGCAGCACTGCAGCTGGCCCAGTCCGGTTTGAATACGGCCTGTGTCACCAAGGTGTTCCCGACCCGCTCGCACACGGTATCCGCCCAGGGCGGCATTACCTGTGCAATCGCCAGTGCCGATCCGAACGACGACTGGCGCTGGCACATGTACGATACCGTCAAGGGCTCCGATTACATCGGTGACCAGGATGCGATCGAGTACATGTGTTCTGTCGGTCCCCAGGCGGTGTTTGAGCTGGACCACATGGGGCTGCCGTTCTCCCGTACGGAAATCGGCCGTATCTATCAGCGTCCTTTCGGCGGTCAGTCGAAGAACTTCGGTGAAGGTGGTCAGGCTGCACGTACCTGTGCCGCGGCTGACCGTACCGGTCACGCGCTGCTGCACACGCTGTATCAGGGCAACCTGAAAGCGGGCACCGTGTTCCTGAATGAATGGTACGCCGTTGATCTGGTGAAAAATGCCGAAGGCGCTGTAGTCGGCTGTATCGCCATCTGCATCGAAACCGGCGAAACCGTTTACATCAAGGCCAAGGCCACTGTTCTGGCTACCGGCGGTGCGGGTCGCATCTATGCGTCCACCACCAATGCCCTGATCAATACCGGTGACGGTATGGGCATGGCGCTGCGCGCAGGCGTGCCGGCCCAGGATATGGAAATGTGGCAGTTCCATCCAACCGGCATCGCCGGTGCCGGTGTGCTTGTGACAGAAGGTTGCCGCGGTGAAGGTGGCTACCTGGTCAACAAGGACGGCGAGCGCTTCATGGAGCGTTATGCGCCCAATGCCAAGGACCTTGCAGGCCGTGATGTTGTTGCCCGTTCCATGATTCTGGAGCTGCTCGACGGTCGTGGCTGTGGCCCGGACGGCGATCACGTCTTCCTGAAACTGGATCACCTGGGTGAGGAAGTGCTGCACTCCCGTCTGCCCGGTATCTGTGAGCTGGCCAAGACCTTTGCGGCCGTGGATCCGGTGAAAGAGCCAATCCCGGTTGTTCCGACCTGCCATTACATGATGGGTGGCGTTCCCACCAACATCGGCGGTCAGGCGATCGGTATGGATGCTGAGGGCAATGACTGCATCATCGACGGACTCTTTGCCTGTGGCGAAGTGGCCTGCGTATCGGTACACGGTGCTAACCGTCTGGGCGGCAACTCGCTGCTGGATCTGGTGGTATTCGGTCGTGCAGCCGGTATTCAAATCGAGAAGCAGCTGCAGGAAGGCTATGAATGCCTGGATGCGACTGATGCTGATATAGAAGCGGCCATGTCGCGTCTGAATCGCCTCAATAACAGCACCGGCGGCGAAAGCGTGGCTGAGGTTCGCAAGGACCTGCAGAGCACCATGCAGCTGTACTTCGGCGTGTTCCGCGATGGCGGCAGCATGCAGAAAGGTCTGGAGTTGCTCAAGGGTCTGCGCGAACGCGTTGGCAATCTCAATCTGGAAGACAAGTCCGGCGCCTTCAATACCGCGCGTATCGAAGCTCTGGAGCTTGAAAACCTGATGGAAGTGGCTGAAGCGACTGCCATTGCTGCCGAGGTCCGCAAGGAATCCCGCGGTGCGCATGCGCGTAACGACTTCACTGAGCGTGATGACGAGAACTGGCTGTGTCACTCCCTGTTCCATCCGGTCGACAAGCGCATCACCAAACGTGCGGTGAACTTTGCGCCCAAGACCATGGAAGCTTTTCCGCCGAAAATCAGAACGTACTAAGGGGCTGTTACGATGCTGGTAAGTGTATATCGCTACAATCCTGAGACTGACGATGCGCCTTACATGCAGGATATCCATATCGATATCCCCGGTGGCAAGGACATCATGGTGCTGGATCTGCTTCAGCTTCTGAAGGACAAGGACCCGTCCATGGCCTACCGTCGCTCCTGCCGTGAAGGCGTGTGCGGCTCAGATGGCATGAACATGAACGGCAAGAATGGTCTGGCCTGCATCACGCCGCTGTCTGCGGTGGTGGAAAAGGACAAACTGGTTCTGCGCCCGCTGCCGGGTCTGCCGGTTGTGCGTGACCTGGTGGTCGACATGGGTCAGTTCTACAAGCAGTACGAGAAGATCAAGCCGTTCCTGATCAATGATACGCCGGCACCGGCGATCGAACGTCTGCAGTCGCCGGAAGAGCGCGCTGAGCTGGACGGTTTGTACGAGTGTATTCTCTGTGCATGCTGCTCCACTGCCTGTCCGTCCTTCTGGTGGAATCCGGACAAGTTTGTCGGACCTTCCGGTCTGTTGCAGGCTTACCGCTTCCTGGCGGACAGCCGTGATACGGCAACCCGGGAGCGTCTGGCGGAGCTTGATGATCCGTTCAGCGTCTTCCGCTGCCATGGCATCATGAACTGTGTCAGCGTTTGTCCCAAGGGGCTCAACCCCACCAAGGCAATCGGCAAGATCCGGAATATGTTGCTACAACAGGCGACCTGATCCGATGAAAGAAAGCGGCACCGGTGGTGCCGCTTTTTTTTGTGTGTATAAAAATGGTCGCTGGCGGTGAGTTCGAGCAGTCGGAAAAAGGTCGGTCGGCTACAGCATAGAAATATGCATCGGTTGATTAAGTTTTTTTGTCGAATGCCACGCGGCTTTGATGTGTAAAGCCTGTTACAAAAGGCGTACAATACTGCCCCGCGTTTATGCGCTTTTTTGATAGGCGTGAGGCGACACAAAACGGTAACAAAAAGGTGGCATCCAGCGGATGTTACGGAAGGAAATGGTGCAACCTTTCGTGCTGGTGTACTCCTTGAGCCAGGGTGATCAAAGAATGCAAGATGGCGTAATGGAGCTGTTATGGAAGAATGCCCACCTATATGGTGGCAACCTTTCATACGTCGAACAACTTTACGAAACCTACCTTATGGATCCAAACGCCGTTCCCCAGGAATGGCGCGAAGAGTTTGACCGACTACCCAAGGTCGGCGAGCACATCTCTCAGGATGTGCCTCACTCACCGATCCGTGAACACTTCCTCTACCTCTCCAAAAACCAGGGTCAGTCCCGTCCGGTTGAAGTCAGCAGCGTCTCGTCCGAGCATGAAAAGAAGCAGGTGCGTGTCCTGCGGATGATCAATGCTTATCGCGTGCGTGGACATCAGGCTGCGGACATAGATCCGCTTGATCTGCACAAGCGTGAGCCGGTGCCGGATTTGGACCTGCGTTTCCACGAGCTGAGCGAAGCGGACTATGACACTGTGTTTCAGCTGGGTTCACTCTTCTTCGGCACCGAAGAAGCACCGCTGAAACAGATTGTCGAGGATCTGAAACGCACGTACTGCACCACTGTTGGTGCCGAGTACATGCACATTGTTGATACCCAGGAAAAACGCTGGCTGCAGCAGCGCATTGAGCCTGTGCGCAGCCATCCGGCGCTGGAAGTGCCGGAGCGCAAGCATATTCTTGAGCGCCTGACGGCGGCCGAGGGTCTGGAAAAGTACCTCGGTGCCCGCTACGCCGGCGCCAAGCGCTTTGGCGTGGAAGGCGGCGAAGCGCTGATTCCACTGATGGACCAGCTGGTGCAGCGCGCAGGTCGTGCAGGCGCCAAGGAAGTCATTATCGGAATGGCGCACCGCGGTCGTTTGAACGTGCTGGTGAACATTTTTGGCAAGAACCCCGCCGAACTGTTCGGCGAGTTCGAAGGCAAGAAAGTGATCACCACCTCAGGTGACGTCAAATACCACCAGGGCTTCTCCTCCAACGTCATGACCCCGGGCGGCGAAGTCCACCTGGCCATGGCATTCAACCCGTCGCATCTGGAGATCGTGTCTCCGGTGGTCGAAGGGTCGGTGCGTGCACGTCAGGATCGTCGTCAAGACTCTATCGGTAGCACTGTTGTGCCGGTGTCGATCCACGGTGATGCGGCGTTTGCCGGTCAGGGGGTGGTCATGGAGACATTCCAGATGTCCCAGACCCGCGCCTACAAGACCGGCGGCACCATTCACATCGTGATCAACAACCAGGTCGGTTTTACCACATCGCGCAAGGAAGACGCGCGTTCGAGCGAGTACTGCACCGATGTGGCGAAAATGGTCCAGGCGCCGATTTTCCACGTCAACGGCGATGATCCCGAAGCCGTCAGCTTTGTAACCCAGGTTGCCCTGGACTACCGCAACGAGTTCAAAAAGGACGTCGTTATTGACCTGGTGTGCTACCGCCGCCGCGGTCACAACGAAGCGGATGAGCCGTCTGGCACCCAGCCGCTGATGTACGCCAAGATCAAGGCCCAGAAAACCACCCGCGAACTCTATGCCCAGCGCCTGCTGGAAGCCGGTGTCATCGACGCCGACGAAAGCAAGGCGATGGAGCAGGAATACCGTCGCGCGCTGGAAAATGGTGATCATGTTGCCAAGGCGCTGGTGCTTGAGCCCAATACCGAGCTGTTTGTCGACTGGCGTCCGTACCTGGGCCATGAGTGGTCCTTCGAGTGCGACACCAGCGTTAACATGAAGCTGCTGCAGGAGCTGGCCAACAAGGTCTGCGAAACGCCGGAAGGCTTTGTGGTACAGCGTCAGGTGCAGAAGATCTATGAAGATCGCAAGCGCATGGCGGCGGGCGCAATGGCTCTCAACTGGGGCTTCGCCGAGACCATGGCCTATGCCACGCTGCTGGCGGAAGGCTACCCGATCCGCCTGACCGGTCAGGACGTGGGTCGAGGCACCTTCTCCCATCGCCATGCCGTGCTGCATAACCAGAAAGATGCCAGTTGCTACGTGCCGCTGAAAAATCTGGCGGAAGATCAGCCGAACATGACCATTCTGGATTCCTACCTGTCGGAAGAGGCGGTGCTGGCGTTCGAGTATGGTTATGCCACGACTATCCCCAACGCGCTGGTGATCTGGGAAGCTCAGTTTGGTGACTTCGCCAACGGTGCCCAGGTGGTGATCGACCAGTTCATCACCAGTGGCGAGCAGAAGTGGGGCCGTCTCTGCGGTCTGACCATGCTGCTGCCCCACGGCTTCGAAGGCCAGGGTCCGGAGCATTCCTCTGCCCGTCTGGAGCGCTTCCTGCAAATGTGTGCCGAGCACAACATTCAGGTCTGCACCCCGACGACGCCGGCACAGATTTTCCATCTGCTGCGTCGCCAGGTGGCACGTCCGCTGCGCAAGCCGCTGATTGTCATGTCGCCCAAGAGCCTGTTGCGTCACAAACAGGCGACATCGACGCTGGAAGATCTGGCCGAAGGCACCTTCCTGCCGGTGATCGGCGAAGTGGATCAGCAGGATGCCGCCAAGGTGAAGCGCCTGGTGCTCTGCGGTGGCAAGGTCTACTACGACCTGTACAACCGCCGCGCTGAACAGGGTCTGACCGATGTGGCCATCGTGCGCATTGAGCAGCTGTACCCGTTCCCGGAGGCTGCGCTGGCCGAGGCAATTGCCGGTTACACCAACCTGGAATCTGTCGTCTGGTGTCAGGAAGAGCCGATGAACCAGGGCGCCTGGTATTGCAGTCAGCACCACATGCGCAATGTGTTGCAGCGTCACAATCCGGCACTGCACCTGGGTGGTGTCGGACGTCCGCATGCGGCAGCGCCTGCGGTGGGCCATATATCGGTGCATATCGAGCAGCAAGACGCGCTGGTCAACGAAGCACTCAACGGTTAATGACAGGTCGTATCGCGGGATACGACCTTGCGGAGCACACAAGGAAACAACATGTCCATCGAAATCAAAGCCCCGACTTTTCCGGAATCCGTCGCAGACGGCACAGTAACGACCTGGCACAAGCAGCCTGGCGAAGCCTGTGCGGCCGATGAGCTGATTGTCGATATCGAAACCGACAAGGTTGTACTGGAAGTGGTTGCACCGGCTGACGGTGTCATCAAGGCAATCCTCAAGGGTGAAGGCGAAACCGTCCTCAGCGATGAAGTGATTGCTCAGTTTGAAGCCGGCGCTGCCGGTACCAGCGCTGATGCAGCACCTGCTGCTGACGCCGCCGCAGGCGACGCCGACAAGGTTGGCCCGGCTGCACGCAAGCTGATCGACGAAAACAACCTGAATGCCAGCCAGATTGCCGGAACGGGCAAAGGCGGCGGCATCACCAAGGAAGATGTACAGAACTTCATCAAGTCCGGTGCCAAGGCGCCCGCGGCGGCGGCTCCTGCAGCGCCTCAGGCGGCCAAGGCTGCACCTGCACCTGTCGCCGTCAGCGTTGCTGCCGGTGAGCGGGTTGAGAAGCGCGTACCCATGACGCGTCTGCGTGCCACCATCGCCAAGCGCCTGGTGGAAGCACAGCAGAGCGCGGCCATGCTGACGACCTACAACGAAGTCAACATGAAGCCGGTGATGGAGCTGCGCAAGCAGTACAAGGATCTGTTCGAAAAAGTACACGGCGGCACGCGCCTGGGCTTCATGTCCTTCTTCGTCAAGGCGGCTACCGAAGCGCTGAAACGCTTCCCGGCGGTCAATGCCTCCATCGACGGCAATGACATGGTCTACCACGGTTACCAGGATATCGGCGTCGCCGTGTCCACCGAGCGTGGTCTGATGGTGCCTGTATTGCGTGATACCGACAGCATGAGCCTGGCCGACGTCGAGTCCACCATTGCTGATTTCGGCAAGCGCGGCCGTGACGGCAAACTGGGTCTGAACGACATGCAGGGCGGCACCTTCACCATCACCAACGGTGGTGTCTTCGGATCCCTTATGTCCACCCCGATCCTGAACCCGCCGCAGACTGCGATCCTCGGCATGCACAAGATCCAGGAACGCCCGATGGCGGTCAACGGTCAGGTTGTTATCCTGCCGATGATGTATCTGGCGCTGTCATATGATCACCGTATGATCGATGGCAAAGAGGCTGTCCAGTTCCTGGTCACTCTCAAGGATCTGCTGGAAGACCCGGCCCGCATGCTGCTGGACGTTTAAGCAGCCTACCGTACTTCTAGAGCATTTAAGGATAGGAAGAAATGTCTGATAAATTTGACGTAATTGTTATTGGTGCGGGTCCTGGCGGCTATGTGGCGGCGATTCGTGCGGCTCAGCTGGGTCTGAAAACAGCTTGTGTCGAGAAGTGGATTGATGGCAAGGGCGCTCCGGTTCTTGGCGGCACCTGCCTGAACGTGGGTTGCATCCCGTCCAAGGCGCTGCTGGAATCGACGCACAAGTACCACGAAGTGAAGGACAACGCAGCTGTTCACGGTATCAACGTCAGCGACGTGCAGATGGACGTTAAACAGATGGTCGCCCGCAAGGACACCATCGTTAAAAACCTCACCGGTGGCATCGCCGGCCTGTTCAAGGCCAACGGCGTAACCCTGCTGGCAGGTGCTGGCAAGCTGCTGGCGGGCAAGCAGGTTGAAGTCACTGCAAAGGATGGTACTGTCAGCGTTCATGCAGCTGAAAACGTGATCCTGGCGTCCGGTTCCGTGCCGGTGAACATTCCGCCGGCGCCTCTGACCGACGGTCTGATCCTGGACAACGAAGGCGCGCTTAACATCGATGAAACGCCGAAACGCCTGGGCGTTATCGGTGCCGGTGTTATCGGTCTGGAAATGGGGTCTGTATGGGCTCGCCTGGGTTCGGAAGTCACAGTGCTGGAAGCCATGGACAGCTTCCTGGCGCTGGCCGATCAGGACGTTGCCAAGGAAGCCGCCAAGCTGCTCAAGAAGCAGAAGCTGGATATCCGTCTGGGCGCCCGCGTAACCGGCACCGAGATTCTGGATGGCAAGGAAGTGAAGGTGAAATTCACCGACGCTGAAGGCGACAAGGAAATGATCGTCGACAAGCTGATCGTGGCGGTTGGCCGTCGCCCGCTGACGCAGAACCTGCTGGCAGGTGACAGCGGCGTTGAGCTGGATGAACGCGGCTTCATCAAGGTTGACGAGCAGTGCCGTACCGAGATGCCGGGCGTATTCGCCATTGGTGACTCGGTACGCGGCCCGATGCTGGCGCACAAGGCGTCTGAAGAAGGCATCATGGTTGCCGACATCGTGGCGGGCCACAAGGCGCAGGTGAACTACGATGTGGTTCCCAACATCATTTACACCCACCCGGAACTGGCCTGGGTTGGCAAGACCGAGCAGGAACTGAAAGCGGCCGGCGTGAAATACAAAACCGGCAAGTTCCCGTTCGCGGCGTCCGGCCGTGCCATGGCATCCAACGACACCGACGGTTTCGTCAAGATCATCTCTGACGAAGTCACCGATCGCGTGCTGGGTGTGCACATGGTCGGCGGTATCGCGTCCGAGCTGATCGCGCAGGGCGTCATCGCGATGGAGTTCTGCTCCACTACCGAAGACCTGCAGTTGACCATGTTCGCGCATCCGACTGTCAGCGAAGCGGTACATGAAGCAGCGCTGGCGGTGGATAACCACGCGATCCATATCGCCAACCGCAAAAAGAGATAAGCCGGTAAAACGGGCTTATGAATGGCCGGATACAAATCCGGCCATTCCTATTAGACGCTTGTCGTATAAACGAGTGAGCACGAATACTGTATGCTCGCCTGGCGGGCTTAGTATTCATAATTGACCAGACAACGGACAAGAGCATGAACCTTCACGAGTACCAAGGTAAACAGCTGTTTGCCACCTATGGTCTGCCGGTTTCCAAGGGATACGCGGTAGATACTCCGGAAGACGCAGCGGCTGCGGCGAAGAAAATTGGCGGCAGCCAGTGGGTTGTCAAGGCGCAGGTACATGCCGGTGGCCGAGGCAAGGCCGGTGGCGTCAAGCTGATCACTTCTCCGGAAGAAGCTAGCGCATTCGCTGAAAAATGGCTGGGCAAAAACCTGGTGACCTACCAGACAGATGCCAACGGTCAGCCGGTTTCCAAGATTCTGGTTGAAACCTGCACCGATATCGCTCAGGAACTGTACCTGGGTGCGGTGGTAGACCGTTCTTCACGTCGTATCGTGTTCATGGCCTCCACCGAAGGTGGTGTCGAGATCGAGAAAGTTGCAGAAGAGACTCCGGAAAAGATTCTCAAGGCAACCATCGACCCAATGACCGGTGCGCAGCCCTACCAGGGCCGCGACCTGGCATTCAAACTGGGCCTCAAGGGCGACCAGATCAAGCAGTTCGTAAGCATCTTTATGGGTCTTGCGAAAATGTTTGAAGAAAAGGACCTGGCGCTGCTGGAAATCAACCCGCTGGTCATCACCGATGCCGGTAACCTGCACTGCCTGGACGCCAAAATCGTTCTGGACGGCAATGCACTCTACCGTCACAAGGATCTGCAGGAAATGCACGATCCGTCCCAGGATGATGCCCGTGAAGCCCGTGCGGCCGAGTGGGACCTGAACTACGTGGCACTGGATGGCAACATCGGCTGCATGGTTAACGGCGCAGGCCTGGCCATGGGCACCATGGACATCGTCAAGCTGCATGGCGGCAAGCCGGCCAACTTCCTTGACGTTGGCGGCGGTGCCACCAAGGAACGTGTTACCGAAGCGTTCAAGATCATCCTGTCCGACGACAATGTTAAAGCGGTATTCGTCAACATCTTTGGCGGCATCGTGCGTTGTGACCTGATTGCCGACGGTATCATCGGTGCGGTTAAGGAAGTGGGCGTGAACGTGCCCGTCGTTGTTCGTCTTGAAGGCAACAATGCGGAACTCGGTGCACAGCGTCTGGCTGAATCCGGACTGGATATCATTGCAGCAACCAGCCTGACCGACGGTGCTCAGCAGGCGGTTAAAGCAGCGGAGGGTAAATAATGTCGATTTTGATCAACAAGGACACCAAGGTCATCTGCCAGGGTTTCACCGGTGGCCAGGGTACCTTCCACTCCGAACAGGCGATTGCATACGGCACCCAAATGGTCGGTGGTGTTACACCGGGCAAGGGCGGTACCGAGCACCTGGGCCTGCCGGTGTTCAACACCGTACAGGAAGCCGTTGACGCGACTGGCGCTGATGCCTCCGTGATCTACGTGCCGGCTGCATTCTGCAAGGATTCCATCCTTGAAGCCGCCAATTCAGGCATCAAGCTGATCGTCTGCATCACCGAGCACATCCCGGTGATCGACATGCTGCAGTGCAAGGCCAAGTGTGACGAGCTGGGCGTACGCCTGGTGGGCCCTAACTGCCCGGGCGTTATTACCCCGGGCGAATGCAAGATCGGCATCATGCCCGGTCACATTCACCTGCCGGGCAAGGTCGGTATAGTGTCGCGTTCAGGCACCCTGACCTACGAAGCGGTCAAGCAGACCACAGATGCGGGCTTTGGCCAGTCTACCTGTGTCGGCATTGGTGGCGACCCGATCCCGGGTTCCAACTTCATCGACATCCTGGAGATGTTCGAGAAGGATCCGCAGACTGAAGCCATCGTCATGATCGGTGAAATCGGCGGTTCCGCTGAAGAAGAAGCCGCAGCCTACATCAAGGCCAACGTGACCAAGCCGGTTGTGTCCTACATCGCAGGTGTTACAGCTCCGGCTGGCAAGCGCATGGGTCACGCCGGTGCGATCATCTCCGGTGGCAAGGGTACTGCGGATGAGAAATTCGCCGCCCTGGAAGACGCTGGCGTCAAGACTGTTCGCTCCCTGGCCGATATCGGCAAGGCGCTTGCCGAACTGACTGGCTGGGAAATGAAGTAAAAATCGCCTGATTTCAGACGATTAAAAAAGGCAGCTTCGGCTGCCTTTTTTTGTGCCTGCTTGCTGAAGACGGAGTAATTGACGGCAAGAAAACTGAGCCAGGCAGGCGGGCCTCGGTTGCTTCAGCTGAACAAGATTGAACGGCTGGGGTCCAGAGTTCGTATACTCAGACCAAAGTGCCTGGAGGACTGATGGATATATTGCCGCTGTTTCCGCTGCCGGTCGTGTTGTACCCCGGCTCACGCCTGCCGTTGCAGATCTTTGAGCCGCGCTATTTAACGATGGTCTCCGAATCCTTTCGCCGTCAGAGCGGGTTTGTCATTGTCCAGACCCGCAGCGATCAGGCGGTCGCACGGGGCCAGGCGCCATTCCATGCTGTGGGGGTCTATGGCGAGATCATCGACTGGGATCAGTTGCCCAATGAGCGTCTGGGTATCCTGGTGCAGGGCTTGCGGCGGGTGCGCATCGGGCCTGTGCAGGCGCAACCGGACAACCTGTTGCTGGGAGAATGTGACCGGCTGGCGGTTGAGCCCGCCGCGCCGGTGCCGCCGGAGTATGCAGGCCTGCAGCAGTTATTGTGTCAGATGCTGAAGCATCCGACCTTTGCACCCCAGGCCGCGGACACCGACACCGGGGATGCGGTGACACTGGGCTATCGTCTGGCCGACTGGCTGCCGTTTTCGGCCGAGGACAAGCAGGAGCTGCTGGCCTGCGATGGCCCGGCGGCCAGGCTTAAGCTGATTCATGACGCCATCGATTGGGATCGTTAGAGCATTTTCATCTTACCCCGATCCATATCCGGCTGCCTCTAAGTAAGGAAACACTCAAAACAACCTTGATCGACAGATAAGTGTTTCGTGAAAATGCTCTAACCACCTGGCTCGTTAACAATAAAAGGGGGTCTTTCGCAGGGATCCGCAATACAGCCAACAACGGTAGCTTTTTGATAATCCCTGTTACGACCTCCTGGTCGTGTTACTTTCTTTGCACGAACAAAGAAAGTATGTCGCCGACAGGCGAAATACGGGCTCGAAAAAATCAGCGGAGCTTCCGCCTGCAAGCGCGATCTAGAGCACTTTCATCTTACCTCGACCTTATCCGGCCGCCTCGAAGTAAGGAGGCACTCAAACAAAACAACCTCGATCGACAGCTAAGTGTTTCATGAAAATGCTCTAGCTGAACAGGGCTTCGTAGCCAAAGAGCACCAGGCAGCAGAGGCCGTAAAGCCCCAGCCCAAAGCGCCAGTTCCAGCCAAAAAACCGAAAGGCGTTGATGCCAAAGCGACCCTGCATGGCCAGGTGAGTACCGGAGCAGGGTGATACGACGACGCCCAGGGACCAGCTCATCAGGATACTGAGGCCCAGCAGGTTGGGGTCTGTTACAACGGGCATCAGCATGCCCGCGAGACTGCTGACGGTAATCACCGGATGTATGCCGAAAATGGCTGCCAGCGCGCTGAGGCCGACCAGGCCTGCGGCCTCTGCCGCCCCGAAGTGCTGCAGCGACAGCTCTATGCCGCTGTAATGCACCAGCGCCGAGATGCCGGCCATGAGTACACCCGCTGCCAGGAACAGCAGCAACTCGCCATGCATGCCGGGCACTGCCTGTTCGATATGCTGGCGATAGCGCCGGGCACCTTGGTGGCGGCTCTGGTACAGCAAGAGCAGCAGCGGCAGGGACAGGCCGCAGATCGTAATCAGGCTTAAAATGCCCAGCCAGGGCAGCAACTGGTGCCCGGCCATCACCAGCAATACCAGTACCAGCGGGATGCGCAGCGCCTCGGGCTGAATGGGATAACCGGCAAAGTCGGGGCTCTCCTTGCGTCTTGCCAGGCAGTAACCGGCCAGCAGCAGGGCGGGCAGGGCAACGCTCAGGCCGCCAAGGCTCATGGGCAGCAGGCTGGACCCCGGTGCCAGGGTGAGGGCTATGCCCATGGCGACAAAAAAGGGTGACCAGAGGGCGGCGAGGCTAAAGCCGCGGGACAGTGCTATCGCCTGGAGGGGTTGCAGCGGGTGTGCGCTGTGTAGCCGGTCGCCGATGATGGTGAGGGCGGAAAAATTGATCGCTGCACCGAACAGGTGCGTCCCCAGTAGCGTCTTCCACAGCGCCGCCCGGCCACGGGGCAGGCTGACAGGGTTTGTTGAGTCGGTATGACCGGTGTTGCCTGTTGAATTGCCTGCGGCAGCAGGAACGGCAACCAGACGCAAAAAGCCTACCGCAACCAGCATGGCGATCAGTACCTGGCTGTTGGCCAGCGCCTGGGCGCCGTAGATAAGCAGTTCGCCCTGATAGGCCGCCTGCAGCAAACCGGCAGCGCCGACGCTTAACATCAGCAGCACCTGGATTCGCTGCAGCCCGCCGAGGCGGCGGAACAGCAACAGGCCGGCGGCCCAGGCCAGAGCGCCCGGAACCTGGGGCGGTACAAGTCCGCTGAGAGCGCCTGCAATAGAGCTCAGTGCGGCGGCGAACAGTAGCCAGCCTGTTAATGCACCGCGCTGAATACCGGTTTTGGGTTGGCGGGCATGGGGTTCAGTCGCGCTCCGGGAGCTGGCCTGTGTGGCAGGTTCAGTCACGGGTGCGGCAGCGTTCGGCCGGTACGCTCAGCGCCTGCAGCAGGTACTGCTTGAAGCCCTCGGGCCAGGGTTGCTGTTGCAGCGCTTTTTGCATGCACAGCAACCAGGCATCGCGCCTCAGGCTGCCGATGCGCAGCTGGGCATGGGCGGCGGGAATGCTGATAGGCCCGTATTTTTCGCGGTAGAGCTTGGGGCCGCCGAGCCAGCCGCTGAGAAAGCAGCTCAGCTTGTCTCGTGATTCGCTCAGGTCCTGGCGGTGCATGGCGCGGATGTCGGCGGCGTCTGCCAGGCTATCCATCTGGTCGTAAAAGGCATCAACCAGGCGGCGAATGCCGTCAATGCCGCCGGCGGCCTGGTAGGAGGTGTCGCCGTCACCGTATTGTGGTCGGCCGGGTTCGGAAATCTGCATGCTGTGGTTGCCCGTCTGACAGGGGTAGTGAAAGCGTCGTGTGACACAGGCCGTGCCTGCGGCTTGTCGTATTGTACGGCGGCGGGCAGCAGCGAATCAAAACCGGTGTGCGTCCAGCTCGATGGACTCTATCTGCTGTCCCAGGGTGACCACGCGGCCGCGGTAGCGGTTCTCGCCCGTGGCGGTGAATTCGAACTGATAACTGCGCCAGAAACGCAGACTGCCGCGCAGGTCGCGCTTGAGCCAGATGGCCCGCAGGCCCACGCTGTCATCAAGCAGCTGCACATCCAGCTCTTCACAGCGCTTGCGGGTCGCACGCAGCGCGGTTTCCCGCACCTTCTGCCCCTGCCACCAGTGCAGGCAGACAAAGCTGACGAGGCTGAGCCAGAACAGGTCCTGTAGCTCGATATTCATAGGGCATTATCCATTGGCAGGTTTACGCGAGTACGCGCTTCAGGGTGCTGATAATAGTTGATAGAAATGCTAGGGTATAGGGGCCGCGGCGGCACCGCGGACCTGCAGACTCTTCTGCCGAAGGCGACAGAGCGTCCCGACAGAAACTGCTGAGTTACTCCCAGTCCCTGAAAGCTGCAATGAGACCCACCATGAGCGTGCTGCGAACCCTGGAAAACCTTAATTTTGACAACAGTTTTGCACGGCTGCCGGAGCGATTCTACCAGATCACCGAGCCGCAGCCGCTTCAGGGCGCGCACCTGATCAGTTTCAATACCGAAGTGGCGACCCTGCTGGACCTTGATCCCTGCCAGGTCACGCCCGAGGCGCTGGCGAATTACTTTGGCGGTCACGCGCCTTTGCCGGGCTCGGAATCCCTGGCCATGAAGTACACCGGGCACCAGTTTGGCGTCTATAACCCGGATCTGGGTGATGGTCGCGGTCTGCTGCTGGGCGAAGTGCTCAACCAGGCCGGTGAGCGCTGGGATCTGCACCTCAAGGGCGCCGGCAAGACGGCCTTTTCCCGCTTTGGCGACGGGCGCGCGGTCCTGCGTTCCAGCGTGCGGGAGTATCTGGCGGGGGAGGCCATGCAGGGGCTGAATATTCCTACCACCCGGGCGCTCTGCCTGATTGGCAGTGAAGACTATACGCGGCGTGAAGGTATGGAGCCCTGCGCCATGCTGTTGCGCGTGTCGCGCTGTCATATCCGCTTCGGTCACTTCGAATACTTTTACTACCACCGCCTGCACGATGAACTCAAGCAGCTGGCCGATTACTGCATCGAGCGTTACTTTCCCCATCTGGCCGCGGATGAGAACCCCTATCAGTCGATGTTTGCCGAAGTGGTGCAAAGTACAGCCGAGCTGGTGTCGCGTTGGCAGGCCTACGGTTTTGTGCACGGTGTTCTGAACACCGACAACATGTCGCTGCTGAGCGAGACCTTCGATTACGGCCCTTACAGTTTCCTGGATGGCTACCAGAACGACTATGTCAGTAACCAGAATGATCATCAGAAACGCTATGCCTTCAAGGCTCAGCCCGGTGTGGTGCTGTGGAATCTGGCCTGCCTGGGTCAGGCCTTGCTGCCACTGGTGGAGCGGGCGGATCTGGAGGCGCAGCTCGAGCGCTTTGGCGGCCTCTATGAGGCGGCGGAGCTGGCACGCTACCGCGAGCGCCTGGGGCTTGTGGCGCAGGATGTTGGCGACGCCGCGCTGGTGTCGTCGCTCAAGGCCCTGATGGCGGAGCAGCGTATCGACATGACCCGCTTTTTCCGCAGCCTGAGCCGGTTTGATGGCTCCGATGAGGCGCTGGGCGCGGTGCTGGCACTCTGGCCGGATCCGTCCAGGGTCACTGACTGGCTGTTGCAGTACCAGGCCCGGCTGGATCTGGAGGCCGGGACGAGCAGCGATCGCCAGGCTTGCATGCTGGCGGTGAATCCCAAATACATACTGCGCAACTATATGGCTGAAGAGGCGATTCGGGGGGCGCACCAGGGCGACTTCACCCTGGTTAACGACCTTATGACCCTGTTGCGCACCCCCTGTGCCGAGCAGCCCGAGTTTGAGCGCTTTGCCGGCGAGCCGCCGGACTGGGCCGGCGCTATCTGCCTGACCTGTTCCTCCTGATCCGCTTGTCCTGAAAAACTATTAACCTGGCGATGAAATAGGCCGTCCCGCCCTGTTTCATCATCGCCCTTGAAAATCAGGCGGAATTTGTGAAACTCCTGGATTTTCAAGGGTTCGCATTGGCCGTTGGCCAATGGCGGCGCACCCTGCGCCAGAGTATTAAACCGGCTCTGCAGACGTAAAATGCCACCGGTTTAATACTGCAGCCATTCCGGCCTCTGGCCGGCTTGCGCTGTGCTGTTGCCCGGTGGAGGCGCGCACTGGCTTGATTTACAATGACGTGCTTTTTGAAATCGGGCGGATATTGATGACAAGCGATGTAGTGGTGGATTTTCTAAGGTTGCACTGGATTAACCTGCTGGCGCTGGGCTGGTTCCTGCTGTGTTTTCGTGGCTACATGACCTATGCGCGCATTAAAGCACACACCACGCCCTGCCTGGCCAGTGTGATGCACCTGTACCGGCTGGAGTGGATGCGCCATATGCTGATGCGTGACAATCGCGTGCCCGACACCACCGCCATCGCCAATCTGGAGCGCACGGTGGCGTTTTTTGCCTCCACCACCATCCTGATTCTGGCCGGTCTCATGACACTGCTCAATGTGTCCGATGAAGCCATGAACATAGTGCGGGATATTCCCTATGCCTATCCGCTCTCGGCCGGGGAGTGGGAGCTCAAGCTGCTGCTGCTGATCCTGCTGTTTGTCTATTCGTTCTTCAAGTTCACCTGGAGCCTGCGCCAGTATGGTTTTTCATCGGTGATGATCGGCGGTGCGCCTGTGCCGAGCGAGTCGCTTAATGAGCAGCGCCTGCAGGCCCACGCGGCCCGTATCGCTGATATGACATCCCTGGCGGCCAACAACTTCAATATTGGCCTGCGTACCTACTATTTCTGCGTTGCTGTGCTGGGCTGGTTTATCAACCCCTGGCTGTTCATGTTGCTGTCGGGCACAGTGGTATTCGTGCTCTACAGGCGTGAATTCGTCTCCCTGGCGCTGCAAACCATGATGATGAGCACCGAAGTCGAGCGCTGAAATGGCGGCCCCTGCAGGGGTTATGCACATGAGCTTTGCATTCAGGCCTTGAAATCGACTCTGCCGGCCCCATCTCTGGAGCACAGGCGAGTTACCTGAAATTGTTGCAGAACCAAGGGCCTATATATTCATGAGTACCGAAACCCAGAAAGAAACTCTCGGATTCCAGACGGAAGTGAAGCAGCTGCTTCATCTGATGATTCACTCCCTGTATTCCAACAAGGAGATCTTCCTGCGCGAGCTAATTTCCAACGCCTCGGATGCGGCGGAAAAGCTGCGTTTTGAAGCGCTGTCCAACGCCGATCTGTACGAGAACGACGGCGATATCAGGATTCGTGTCAGCTTCGACGAAGCCGCCAAGACCATCACCATCGACGATAACGGCATTGGCATGAGCCGCCAGGATGTTATCGATCATCTGGGCACCATTGCCAAGTCCGGCACTTCCGGATTCCTGTCCCAGCTGACCGGCGACCAGAAAAAGGACAGCCAGCTGATCGGTCAGTTCGGTGTGGGCTTTTACTCGGCCTTTATCGTTGCCGACAAGGTGGATGTGTTTAGCCGTCGTGCGGGCCTGGCGGCAGCCGAAGGCGTGCACTGGTCCTCCCGTGGTGAAGGCGAATTCAGCATCGCCACGCTGGAAAAAGAGAGCCGCGGCACCAGCATCGTGCTGCACCTGAAGGAAGAAGAAGCCGAGTTCGCCAACAGCTGGCGCCTGCGCGAGTTGGTGCGCAAGTACTCCGATCACATCGCGCTGCCGGTCGTGATGCAAAAGGATGCCGTTGAGCCAGAAGAGCCGGAAGAAGGCCAGGAGCCGACGCCGGTGGCAGCGCCCCAGGACGAGACTGTCAACAGTGCCACGGCCCTCTGGACACGCAGCAAGAGCGAAGTGACCGACGAGGAATACTCCGAGTTCTACAAGCATGTCTCCCATGATTTCAACGATCCGCTGAGCTGGTCTCATAGCAAGGTCGAAGGCAGCCTGGAATACAGCTCGCTGCTGTACGTACCGGAAAAAGCCCCCTATGACCTCTGGAACCGCGAAGCCCCCCGTGGCCTGAAACTGTATATCCAGCGTGTGTTCATCATGGACCAGGCGGACCAGTTCCTGCCGCTGTACCTGCGCTTTATCAAGGGTGTGGTGGACTCCAGCAACCTGTCGCTGAACATTTCCCGCGAGATCCTGCAAAAGGACCCGCATGTCGATAAGCTGCGTGCGGCCCTGAGCAAGCGCGCCCTGGACATGCTGGCCAAGCTGGCCAAGAACGATGCCGACAAGTACCAGGCGTTCTGGAAAGAGTTCGGCCAGGTGCTCAAGGAAGGCCCGGCGGAAGATCACGCCAACCGCGAAAAAGTACTCAAGCTGCTGCGCTTTGCCTCCACTCATACGGGCACCAGCGATCAGAACGTGGGTCTGGATGACTACGTGGCCCGCATGCAGGAAGGTCAGAGCAAGATTTACTACGTGGTGGCCGATTCCTTCAACGCCGCCAAGAGCAGCCCGCACCTGGAAATTTTCCGCAAGAAGGGCATTGAAGTGCTGCTGCTGACCGATCGTATCGACGAGTGGATGATGAGCCACCTGTTCGACTTCGACGGCAAGTCTTTCCAGGATGTCAGCAAGGGTGAGCTGGATCTGGGCGAGGTTGAAAACGAGGAAGAGAAAGCCGCCCAGGAAGCGACCGCCAAGGAGCTTTCCGGCCTGGTTGAGCGTCTCAAGACCCAACTGGGTGAGCGGGTATCGGATGTGCGTATCACGCACCGCCTGACCGACTCCCCGGCCTGCGTGGTACTGGGCAGCTATGACATGGGCGCGCAGATGCGCCGCATCATGGAAGCCGCCGGCCAGCCCGTGCCTGAAGTGAAACCGGTGTTTGAGCTCAACCCTGCGCATCCGCTGATTCAGAAGCTGGACCAGGAAGTGGATGAAGATCGCTTTGGGGAGCTGTCCCTGGTGATCTTTGATCAGGCGGGACTTGCCGCCGGTGGACAGCTGGATGATCCGGCCGCCTACGTGGCGCGTCTCAACAAGTTGTTGCTTGAACTGAGTCAGTAAGCCGGTAAGTCACCCGCAGGGTATAAAAGCGGCCTTTGGAGGCCGCTTTTTTTGTGCTTTATATTCGTGCACTCGCGAGTGCCAGAGGCTTATGGGGTGGCGCCTGTGGCATCTGTTAATCGCGGATGCAGAATGCTGGTATTTTGCCATCAGATCGGTGACACTCAAGTCAGCAACAAGCTGTTTAGTTACGCATATTTTTTAGTAAAAGAGCACTCAGTTAACAATGTCCAATTTCCAGCAGTCCACAAATGCAAGCTCGACCTTCCCCTGTCTGGGCAAGGCTCGAGCTGTCCTGGTGCCCTTGTGGCGTCGGGAGGCGGGTGCCATCCCGGAGCTGACGCCGATGCGATCAGACCCCTGAGCGACTGCTGGAGTATCCAGGCGGGCCTTCGGGTCCGCCTTTTTTTTGCCCGTAACACGCCAGGCATTTTCGAGCCCTAGGCGCTGTCTGAAATCGACAAATTGAGAGACCCATATTATGGAACACACCGTACAGGACGAGCAGATGCAGTTGATTATTCAGCGCCTGCATAAATTACAGCATGACCTGAGCGAAGAAATTACCGGCCTGCGCGAGATGCTGGCGGAGGTGGGCGGCGACCGCGAGCAGTTCGATACCAGCGAGCGCAGCGACGCTCTGCAGCAGCGCAACATGGCCAAGGCCAACGTAATGCTGAGCGAGCGTCGTCTGCATCTGGTGGAAGCGGCGCTGCGGCGCATCGATGAAGGTGATGAGGACTTTGGCTACTGTCGCAGTTGTGATGCCAGTATTCCCTTTGCCCGCCTGAGCGTGCGGCCTGAATCGCCGTTATGCATGAGCTGCCAGCAGCAGCAGGAAGTGCGCTAGCCCTGGCGCAACGCACAGCCTGGCTCCCTGTGGGGTGCCGGCTATGGTGTGTGAGCGAGAGCGGCGTGCAGGTCCGTCGATGTTGTTGTCTGGCGCAGTCGGTATAATGCAGACAAAACAAGAGCCGCTCCCAGGGGCTTAGATACAACGGGACCCACGCATGAGCCATGAACTTTCCAATCTGCGCAAATTTGTCGCCCCCGAAATTCTCTTTGGCGCCGGTGCCCGCAAGACGGTCGGCAACTATGCGAGAACCTTCGGCGCGCGCAAGGTACTGTTGGTCTCCGATCCCGGCGTGCAGAAGGCAGGCTGGGTCGCGGATGTGGAACAGACATTGCGCGAGGCGCTGATCGACTACGTGGTGTTTACCGATGTCTCGCCCAACCCTCGCTCCGAGGAGGTGATGCGCGGTGCGGCCCTGTATGCGAGTGAGGGCTGCAACCTGATAGTGGCGGTGGGCGGTGGCAGCCCGATGGATTGCGCCAAGGGCATTGGTATTGTCAGCAGTCACGGCCGCCATATCCTGGAGTTCGAGGGCGTCGATACCCTGACGGTGCCGATTCCGCCACTGATCCTGATTCCCACCACCTCCGGCACCTCCGCCGATGTGTCCCAGTTCGCCATCATCAATGACGAATTCGAACGGGTGAAAATTTCCATCGTCAGCAAGTCCGTGGTACCGGATGTCTCGCTGATCGATCCCGAAACCACCATGACCATGGACCCGTTTCTGACCGCCTGTACCGGTGTGGATGCACTGGTGCACGCCATAGAGGCCTTTGTCTCTACCGGTTCAGGCCCCATGACCGACATGCATGCGCTGGATGCCATTCGCCTGATCAATGGCAACCTGGCGGATCTGATTCGCCACCCCGATGATCTGCGCCTGCGCGAGCAGGTCATGCTCGGCAGCATGAAGGCGGGGCTGGCATTCTCCAACGCGATTCTGGGCGCCGTGCATGCCATGTCCCACAGCCTGGGCGGTTATCTGGATCTGCCCCACGGCCTCTGCAACGCCATGCTGCTGGAGCATGTGATCGATTTCAATTACCGCGAAACGCCGGACAAGTTCAAGGTCATCGCCGACACCCTGGGGGTGGATGTGCGCGGCATGAACAGCAGCGAGATCCGCAAGCGTCTGATGCAGCGCGTCATCGGGCTCAAGCAGGAGGTGGGGCTCAAAGAGTCGCTTGGCGTCTTTGGGGTGAATGTGAGCGATATACCTTCGCTGTCGAAAAATGCCATCAAGGATCCCTGCATCCTGACCAACCCGCGCAAGTCCTCACGGCGGGATGTTGAGGTCATCTATGAAGAAGCGCTCTGATTCGGACAATGCCTCTGAGCAGAATCCGGCGACCTTCGAAGACCTGATCGGCCTTGGCAGTCAGTCGGCGCGCAAGAGTTACTACCCTGAACTCGAGCGCAAGATGCACGAGCTGGAGCAGGAGCGCAACCGCTACAAGTGGCTGTTCGAGAACGCCCTGCACGGCATTTTTCGCGCCGATATGACCGGTGGCGTGCTGGCGGCGAACCCGGCCATCGCCCGTCTCTGTGGCTATGATTCGCCCGCGCAGGTGATCGATCAGGTGCGTGACCTTGCCACCGAGCTGTTTGTTGATCCGGGGGAGTTGGCGGCGATACGCCAGATGCTGCTCGCCAGTCAGCGGCTTATCGGCTATGAAACCCGTCTGCGCTGCCGCAATGGCGGCACCGTGGATGTGGCCATGAATATCCTGCTCAAGCAGGTTGATGGCGGCGAAATTATCGAAGCCTTCGTGGCTGACTATACAGAGCGCAAGCGTGCCCGCGAGCGGCTACAGCAGCTTAATGCCGAGCTTGAGCAGCGGGTCGCCGAACGTACCGAAGAGCTGCTTGAGCTGAACGAGCAGCTGCGCCTGGCCCGTGATGCCGCCCATGAGGCTAACAAGAGCAAGGACAAGTACCTGGCGGCGGCCAGCCATGATTTGCTGCAGCCCATGAATGCGGCGCGCCTGCTGGTGTCCACGCTGCGCGAACGCGCGCTCGAAGGCCAGGACGGTTACCTGATTGAACGCGTGCATCTGGCGCTGGAGGGGGCCGAGGATCTGCTGACCGACCTGCTGGATATCTCCAGGCTTGACCAGAATGCGGTGCGACCGGATCTGGCCGAATTTTCCCTGCAGTCCATCCTGCAGCCGCTGGCCGCTGAGCTACAGCCGGTGGCCGCCAGCGAAGGGCTACAGCTGCGGCTGGCGCCCAGCCGGCTGAATATTCGCAGCGACAGTCGTCTGCTGACGCGCATTCTGCGCAATTTTCTCAGCAATGCACTGCGCTATACCGAGCGCGGCACTGTGTTGCTGGGAGTACGTAACCGCGGTGACCGGGTCAGCATTCAGGTGTGGGATAGCGGCGCAGGCATTGCTGACTCCAAACTCGAGGATATTTTCTGCGAATTTCACCAGCTGCCCGACCATCATGCCGGTGAGCGTCGCGGTGTGGGCCTTGGGCTGGCGATTGTGGATCGTATCGCACGGGTGCTGGAGCATCGCGTCGAGGTCCGCTCGAGCCTTGGCAAGGGCTCTATGTTCGCCATTGAAGTGCCGCGGGTGCCGGGGCAGGTAGCTGCTGCGGCGCCGGAGCAGCTAAGTGCGCCGCTGGACAGTCTGGCAGGCACTCGGGTGCTGGTGGTGGATAACGATGAGGGCGTGCTGTTGAGCATGTGTGCGCTGTTGGAACAGTGGGGCTGCGAGCTCAGTGTGGCGCGCGATTGCGAGGCTGCACTGGCGCTCTGTGTGCAGAATGGCGAAGAGGGCAGGGAAGCCGCCCCGCAGCTGCTGCTGGCGGACTATCATCTGGATCTGGGCCGTACCGGGCTTGAGGTGGTACAGGCGTTGCGCCAGCAACTGGGAACTGGTTTTCCGGCCGCCATGATCACGGCGGACCGTTCGGCCGATACTCTGCAGCTGTTTCGTGAGCAGGGCCTGCCGGTCCTGCCAAAGCCGGTGCGCCCCGGCAAGCTGCGGGCACTGCTGACCCACCTGCTGCAGCAGACTGAAAGGCCCCGCTAATACAAGGTCTGCTCAGGCAACCCGGTCGATCTCCTGCAGCATCTGCTGCACTTCAATGCCCACCTGTTGCAGGGCCCGGTCCTGCGCGGCCGAGGGCTTGTCCGAGAAATTCAGTCGCATGCAGTTGCGGTATTTGCCCGAGGCCGAGAACAGCACCCCCGGGCCTATGCGGATACCGTTGGGCTGCAGTCGGTCATTCAGCTGCAGGGTGTCGATATCCCCCGGCAGCTCGACCCAGAGCAGAAAGCCGCCCTGGGGGTAGCTGATCCGCGTGCCGGCGGGAAAGTAGCGCTCCACCGCGGCAATCATCTGGTCGCGCCCATCCAGGTATTGTGCCCGCATGCGTCTCAGGTGGCGTTCATAGCCACCCTTCTCGATAAACTCGGCCACCGCCAGCTGTGGCAGGGTGGAGCTGGCGGCGGTACCAACATATTTCATGTGCATGACCTGATCCCGGTAACGTCCGGGGGCCGCCCATCCCACCCGCAAGCCCGGTGCCAGTACCTTGGAAAAGGAGCTGCACAGCAGTACCCGGTCGTCGATATCAAACGACTTGATGGAGCGCGGGCGTGGAAACTGAAAGCTCAGATCACCGTAGATATCGTCCTCAATAATGGCGACGTCAAAGCGCTGGGCCAGGCTCACCAGCTGGCGTTTGCGCGTCTCCGGCATGGTGTAGCCCAGCGGATTGTTGCAGGTTGGAGTTACCTGGATGGCGCGGATCGGCCACTGTTCCAGAGCCAGTTCCAGGGCTTCAAGGCTGATGCCATTGACGGGGTCGGTGGGGATTTCCATGGCCTTGAGACCAAAGGCCTTGATCGCCTGCATGGAGCCAAAGAAACTGGGCGAGTCCACCGCCACCACATCGCCGGGCTGAGTGACGGCGCGAATGCTGGCCGAGAGTGCTTCCTGGCAGCCGGTGGTAATGACGATGTCATCGGGGTGCAGCTTGCAGCCGGCGTCGATACTCAGGCGCGCGACCTGCTGGCGCAACTCTGGCGAGCCCTGCAGGCTGTCGTAGGCGAAGCCGCGCAGACTGTCACCGCGCTTGCCCTCGGACAGAGCCCGCTGCAGCGGCTTGAGTGTCGTGGCGGTGATATCCGGCATGCCGCGGCCGAGTGACAGCACGCCGGGGGTTTCGCCGGAGCAGAGGAGGTCCAGTACATGTTCCCAGTGGGAGACTTCCAGTGGGCGCTGTGCCGGTCGGCTGATCTCCGGCAGCTGTGGGGTAGCGGGCCGCAGGCGCACATAGTAGCCGGATTTGGGCTTGGGCTGGGCCAGGCCCTGATCCTCCAGCAGCCGGTAGGCTTCCTGCACGGTGGCCACGCTGACCCCGTGCTCCCTGCTCAGGGCGCGAATGGAGGGCAGCCGGTCGCCGCAGCGATAAAAGCCCTGTTCGATGCGAGACCCCAGCTCAGTCGCAACCTGCTCATAGAGTTTCATTACAGATCCTGTGTGCTTATAAAGTATCAGTACAGATGCCAGTAAAATTAGCAGTACAGTCGTAATTTCTCAATATCTGTAATGGTTAATTAATATTTTATTGAATCTGTAATGGTTTTTGGGCTTTCGTTACTCTGTACAACATCAACAACGGGAGGACGAAACCATGTTAAGTATTGAACTGTTCCATCGCATCTGGAAAGCCCTGCGCCGTGCACAGCAACGCTACCATTCACGCCGCCAGCTGCTTGGGCTGGACGACCGCAGCCTCAAGGATATAGGCATCAGCCGGGCCGATGCCTATCTGGAAGGGCACAAGCGTTTCTGGGAAAAATGACCGCCGACCCAGGGCTCTGTCCTGCCGTGATAGAGCCCTGGCGCTGAACGAACCAACGAATACCGGCTGATTAACGAGTACCGGTGAATTAAAGAGGGCCGATAAAGATGCAAAAACTCAGCTTCCATACCCTGGATGTGTTTACCGACACGCCCTTTAGCGGCAACCCGCTGGCGGTATTTACCGATGCCGCCGAGCTGCCGACAGCCTTGATGCAGCAGATTGCCCGCGAACTGAATCTGTCTGAAACGGTGTTCGTTGGGCCGGCGATGGCGGGAAATCACTTTCAAACGCGCATTTTCACACCGGGCGGAGAGATTCCCTTTGCCGGCCATCCGACCATAGGCACGGCGTTATTGCTGTCACAGCTTGGGCTGCTTGCGCCGGATCAGCCGGACACACTGGTGCTTGAACAGCGCGTGGGGCCTGTGCCGGTGCAGATCGAAGCGACCGAATTAGGGCTTGTCGCGCGCCTGCGTACCGCAAAACTGCCAGAAATGTCGGCCAGTACCCTGAGCCGGGATGAGGCCGCTGTGCTGATCGGCTTGCAGTCTGAGCAGTTGGTGGCCCAGCCTGTGATTGCCAGCTGCGGTTTGCCGTTTCAGCTGTTGCAGGTTCGGGATCTGGCGGCGCTGGGGCAGGCGGCGCTGGATGTGGCGCACTGGCGCCGGTTGCTGGGCGATGGGCCTGTCTCCAATCTGTACTGCTTTTGCCTGCAAGAGGACACCGAGGCGGTACGTGCGCGCATGTTCGACCCCGCCAACAATATTCCGGAAGATCCCGCCACCGGATCCGCGGCGGCGGCCCTGGCGGGCTATCTTGCCGTGCAGGCCGCTACCCCTGGCACACACCGGCTGCGGATTGAGCAGGGTATCGAGATGGGACGGGCGAGTCTGATCCAGACCCGGGTCGAAATGGGGGCGGCGGGGGTCGAGGCCGTGTTTGTCGAAGGCCAGGCGCGGCGTATCAGCGAGGGGCATTTCCTGCTGGATTAAGTCACGGGGCCGGCGGTTTGGGTGCCGGTGTTTTTCCACCGCTCGCTTTGGGCAATGAAATACGCTCTGAAACTCGCTATGCTTCTAGTCTGTGCGCCAAGAAGAACAGCTGCAGTAGGAGCGCTTATGTTTCAGGAATTCCGCCATTTGAGAGTGCAGGAGGCGTCGGACGTCGACCACCTGCTCTCGCCCACCCAGGTCCGCCCGCAATCGACCCTGCGTAGCCCTGCGCTGGACGTCATGACCGACTTTGCCGAGACTGCCCCGGTCACCGTATCGGCGCAGATGAGTGTCGACGAGGCGCTGGACTGGATGAAGAGTCAGCATGTGCGCATGCTGTTTGTCGTCAATGAAAAGAACCAGTTCGCCGGTGTGATTACCGCGCGGGATATCGCAGGTTCCAGGGCCATGGTGTATGCCCAACAGCACGGTATTGCCCGCGCCGAAGTGCAGGTGTGCCACATTATGCTTGGCAGGGCACATATTCGTGGTCTGACATTCGAGCAGGTAGCCAATGCCACCATCGGTGACCTGATGCTCACCATGCAGGGGTCGGGCGACCAGCACGTTGTGGTGATTGATGAGGGCTATGCCGGCGTCAAGCGGGTGCGGGGGGTTATCTCGGCCAGCGATATTTCGCGTTTGCTCAAGGTCAGTTTTGAAGTCATGTACGAGGCAAAGACATTCGCCGAGATCGAAAAAATCGTCGCCCAGGGTGGAGAGCTCTGAGGGGCGGGCTGCTTTTTCAATCCGGGGCGAAAATGTTTGCGCCCTGATGTCATTGCTCTATACTCCGCGAAAATTCAGAAAAGAACCCGCGCTGATGCCATCACTGCGGGTTCTTTTTTATGGGTCCAGCCCAGCCTGCAGCATCCGATCTGCTCGCAGGTGATGTCTGGGGCCCCAACCACCGCATATTGAGAGGTGCTGCGCCTGATGAAGCTGCCAGAACATATCAGTCCCGAACAGTGGCTACGTGCGAAGGCGATTGCCGATAGCCGGGAGACCCCCTGCCTGGTGATTGATCTGGACAATATCCGCCAGAAATACACGCAGCTGGAGCAGGGTTTCGACTACGCCCGGGTGTTTTATGCGGTGAAGGCGAATCCGGCGGATGAAGTCATTGCGCTGCTGGCGCAGCTGGGGTCGAACTTCGACATTGCCTCGACCTATGAGCTGGACAAGGTCATGAAGCACGGCGTTGATCCCTCACGCATGAGCTTTGGCAATACCATCAAGAAAGCGCGCGATATCCGTTATTTCCATGACAAGGGTGTGCGGCTCTATGCGACGGATTCCGAGGCTGATCTGCGCAATATCGCGGCACAGGCGCCGGGATCTAAGGTTTATATTCGGGTGCTGACCGAAGGCTCCGAGGGCGCCGACTGGCCGCTGTCACGCAAGTTTGGCTGCAACCCGGAGATGGCGGTGGAGCTGGCGGTACTGGCGCGCGACCTTGGGCTGGTGCCCTGGGGCCTGTCCTTCCATGTAGGCTCGCAGCAGCGCGACATTGATGTCTGGGACGGTGCCATCGCCAAGGTCAAGGTGATCTTTGAGCGCCTGCAGGCAGAATATGGCATCGGCTTGAAAATGATCAACATGGGCGGCGGCTTTCCGGCCAGCTATCTGCATAAGGCCAACGAGTTCGCCGTCTATGTGCAGGAGATTACGCGTTTTCTGAAAGAGGATTTCGGTGACGATGTACCCGAGATCATTCTGGAGCCTGGGCGCTCGCTGGTGGGCGATGCCGGTATTCTGGTGTCTGAGGTGGTGCTGATTTCGCGCAAGTCCGCGACCGCGCTGGAGCGCTGGGTGTTTACCGATGTCGGCAAGTTCAACGGCCTGATAGAAACGCTGGACGAGGCCATCAAGTATCCACTGGCCAGCGAACGTGACGATGATCCTGCGGCGGAATTCGAAGAGGTGATTCTGGCGGGGCCCACCTGCGACAGCGTGGATATCATGTACGAAAGCTACCGCTACAAGTTGCCGCTGTCGCTGGAAATGGGGGATCGGCTGTACTGGTTCTCCACCGGGGCCTACACCACCAGTTACAGTTCGGTCGAGTTCAACGGCTTTCCGCCACTCAAGTACTACGTCGTCTAACGTGGGGTTCGAATTCAACCGCTGAAAAAAAGGGTGCCTTTATCAGGCACCCTTTTTTCGTTTTGGCCGGGTCAGGCTTCCAGGCGGATGATATCCGGATGCCCGGTCAGGGTATCGATCAGCTGCTGCATTTCGGTATCGGTGCCGATGCTGATGCGCAGGTGATTGTCGATCAGCGGGCGGCTGAAATGCCGCACCAGCAGGCCGTTGGCGCGCAGGTAGCCCATCAGTTCCGCTCCTTCCAGATAGCGGTGCTGGGCGAAAACGAAGTTGGTGCACGAGGGCAGTACGATAAAGCCCAGAGCCTGGAGTTCGTTGCAGGTCCATTCCCGGGTGGCGACGATGCGATCGGTGGTGCTGCGAAAGTAATCTTCATCTTTAATCGCGGCGACGCCTGCGCTGATGGCCAGCATGTCCAGTGGGTAGGAATTAAAGCTGTTCTTGACCCGCTCCAGCCCGTCGATAAGGTCCGGATGCCCGATGGCAAAGCCGATGCGCAGGCCCGCGAGGGAGCGTGATTTCGAAAAGGTCTGCACCACGAGCAGGTTGTCGTAGCGCTGCGTCAGGGCGACGGCGCTCTGGGCACCGAAATCAACGTAGGCTTCATCCACCACCACCACGGAGTCGGTATTGCGCGCCAGCAGGCGTTCGATTTCATCCAGTTCCAGCGTGCGGCCGGTGGGGGCGTTGGGGTTGGCGAAAATAATGCCGCCATTGGTCTGGCTGTAGTCATCCAGGCAGATACTGAAATCGGCCTGCAGCGGGACTTCCCTGTACTGAATGTCGTACAGGTTGCAGTAGACATCGTAAAAGCTGTAGCTGATGTTGGGCATCAGCAGCGGTGCCTTTTGGCGGAAGAATGCCATAAAGGTATGCGCCAGTACTTCATCGGAGCCATTGCCGACAAAGACGTTGTCCCGCGTAACGCCGTGGTAATCCGCCAGCGCCTGTTTTAGCGCCCGCGCATCGGGATCCGGATAGAGCCGAAGACGTTCGAGATCAAAGTCCTGCAGTGTCTGCATGACAAGCGGCGAGGGCGGATAGGGGTTTTCATTGGTATTCAGTTTGACGATCTGCTGCTCTTTCGGCTGCTCGCCTGGTACATAGGGAACCAGGTGCTGGATCGCTTCACTCCAGAATTTACTCATTGCGGTGCTTTCACAGGATGGGTTGAGAGGGCGCCGAGGCGATACAAAGAATGGCGCCTAGCATAGCAGCATTCTCGGATAGCCTCCTAGAGGCGGGTTAAAAGCTGCGTGTTCTGGGTCGAGGTCAGTAGCGAAAATGACAGGCGTTTAGACAGCGGATTGATATGAGGAAAGTCAGCCGACGTCCCACAGGCACCGGGGGCGCCGGCTGAGGATTGGGCCAGGCATGCCCTGTATCCAGGGCAGACCTGATCCGTGTTAGTAGATTCACAGGATGGATAAAAGTTCAGTATCGGGTGGGCAGCACAGATTTTTTGTTTTTTGGCGTTGTTCGAGGGCGTCGTTGCACTGTGCATGGTGTCGAGCTTTGGCGTCAGTTTGGTATAATGCGCGCCTGTTTAACTCTGCTCCGGGCTTACGCCCCGGATCGCAAGACGGAAATGATATGACTCAGATCGTTGTTTGTGCCCTGTACAAGTTTGCGACCCTGGAGGACTTTGAGTCCATGCGCCAGCCTCTGCACGATGTGATGGAGGCTCAGGGCGTGCGTGGCACCCTGCTGCTGGCCCGCGAGGGCGTCAATGGCACCGTGGCCGGTTCCCGTGCGGGGATCGATGCGGTGCTGACCTGGTTGCGCGCCGATGCGCGCCTGGCGAACCTTTCCCACAAGGAGTCCTACAGCGACGAGATGCCGTTTTACCGTACCAAGGTGAAACTGAAAAAAGAGATCGTCACCATGGGCGTCCAGGGCATAGACCCGCGCCAGGTTGTGGGCACCTATGTCAAAGCTGCGGACTGGAATAGCCTGATCGCGGATCCGGATGTGGTCGTAATCGACACCCGCAATGACTACGAGGTGCAGATCGGCACCTTTGAGCGCGCGCTGAACCCCCTGACCAAGACGTTTCGTGAGTTCCCGGATTTTGTGAAACAGAATCTGGATCCTGCCAGGCATCCAAAGGTTGCGATGTTCTGTACCGGCGGTATTCGCTGCGAGAAATCGACTGCCTACCTGAAGGAGCAGGGCTTTGAGGAGGTGTATCACCTGGAGGGTGGCATTCTCAAGTACCTGGAGGACGTGCCGCAGGAAGAGTCGCTGTGGCGGGGCGAGTGTTTTGTGTTTGATAACCGTGTCACGGTCAATCATGCGCTGGAGCGGGGCAGCTTTGAGCAGTGCCATGCCTGCCGTCTGCCCATTACCCAGGCGGACATGAACAGCGAGAAATACATGGCGGGGGTCAGCTGTCCGCATTGCTTTGATGAACTGTCCGATGAGCAGCGTGCGCGCTATGCGCAGCGTGAATTGCAAGTCAGGCTGGCCGAGCGGCGCGGTGAGGTCCACCTGGGCGCTGATGCCGCCAAGGCCATCAAGAAGCGCAAGGATGAGAAAAAGGCGCTGCGCGAGCGCCAGGCGCAGCGGCCTTCCTGAGGCCCAGCAAGGCCTCACAGTATCTCCATACAGCCGCGTAGTGAGGCGCTGCGCGCAGCTTTCCCCCGCCGGTTGTTCGACTCCGACCGGTACGGGTGTCTGGTTACCAGGCCCGCAATGCTGGTTTGGCTTGCAGTATCAGGCTCAGGAGAACTCGTTCTTTGCTGTCTTTAGATAGCGACATTCGTGTTGTGGCGAATCGGCGTACTCCTTACAATGGATTCTTCGCGCTGTTCCCACATACACACGGGACTCTTTGCGGTTGGATAATCACAAGTACCTGAACAAGCGTCGCTGGCTGCGGGAATTTTTACTCAGTTGCCTGATTTTGCTGATAATTTTTTATGTTGTCAGCCGGTTGGACCTGAGTGAAAAACTGTATGCCTTCAGCCGTGCCTATGAAGCTATTGACCTCGATGAGATGCTGTTCTCGCTGGGGCTGTTTCTGCCTATCTATATAGTGATCTTCGCGGTGCGCCGTTTTGGCGAACTGACTATCCTGGTGCGCGAAAGCTCGACCGACGGTCTGACCGGGTTGATCAACCACCGTCGTATACAGGCGCTACTGGCACAGGAAATCAGCCGAGCACAGCGTTTTCAGCGCCCACTGTCGGTGATTCTGTTTGATATCGACAACTTCAAGCAGGTGAATGACAGCCATGGTCATCCGGTTGGAGATGCGGTGCTGCGCCAGGTGGCGTCGTTGATGTCGGCGGCGGTGCGCGAAGTGGATTTCCTGGCCCGTACCGGCGGGGAGGAGTTCATGCTGATCGCCACTGAAACCGACGGCGCTCTGGCGCAGGAAGTGGCGGAGCGACTGCGGCAGATCTTCTGCGAGGCGGATTTTGGGATCGGCCGTCCGGTTACCGCCAGTTTTGGTGTGTCGCAGCTGCGCAGCAAGGAGACAGCAAGTGCCTTGCTGCAGCGTGCGGATGAGCGGCTCTATTGGTCAAAGCGTGAGGGCCGCAACCGTGTGAGTGGCCTTGCCGCGCGCTTTGCTGGCTCGGACAATAGCTGAGCGGGGTCTGCCTGGCGACAGACCTGCTCTGGGCTGTGTCTATTCCTGCTCCAGTGCTTCACGGATGGTCTGAATAACGCGCGTCGGCAAACGGCGCAAAGTCAGTGTCTGCCCCTGTTCGTCGAACAAAATGTCCCGATCCGAGCCCTGGGCCCCCAGGGAGCGGCGGGCAAAGTCCAGTTGCCAGTTATCCGATTTGGTTTTGACCTTGCTCAGGGCTTTCAGGGTGCCGCGGTGTGGCTGAAATTCCTGACTGACCTGGTAGGGTTCGGTATTGGCAAACTCGCCGAAGGTTGTTCCCGGTGCCGGATCTTCGCTGGGTGGGATATAGGCATCGAACAAGCGCTCTACCTCATTCAGCGACGCATGGCGCTGCTCGCCACGCTGTTGCTCCAGATAGCTGACGACGTCTTCCACCACTTCATCCTTGCGTTCGTGCAACGCATTCTGATTGCAGAAATCACGGGTGGCGCGGATCAGTTCGCGGGTGCTCTGGCTCGCAGGAATAGCCTGACTGCAGCCCAGGGCGCCGGGGAAGTCCTGGCCGATGCTGCCACTGCGTTTGCCGGGCACAAAACTCAGGTAACTGTCCTGGCTGCGGCCCAGGCGGGTGAGGTTGATGCGCAGTGCCTGCACCAGCCGCTCAGCCGCCAGCACCTGGGCCTGGATGGGCTGCAGGTTGGCGTCCAGGCTCAGACGGGTCTCGTGCTCTACCAGGGCGAGCAGCAGGTACTGATAGCGATCACTTTGATACAGCAGGAAGATGACCTGGCTGTCACAGGCATCGGCTGGCTGGTCGGGTTGCGCGCTTTGCAGTAGCGCCGCCAGACTGGCATCGGCCAGTGCCTCCAGATCTGCATCACTGGCACTGTCGCCGGTCAGGGGTAGCAGTGCGGTCGCGAAGGGGTGTTCGTACAGTGTATCGTCGCTGAAGGCACCGTGGGTCAGGGCCGAACGGCGGCCAAAACTGCCGGTAACGGCTTCAAACAGTTGCTGTACCAGCGGAGCCTGCGGATCAAGCGCAGTCAGCTCGCCTGCGGCGCGGGTCAGTGATCGGATAGCGACTTTCTGTAATTCCATGGGAGTTCCGGCTGGGCTTCAGACCGGTGAATTTTACGACAAACAGAGCCCTGGGGGCGAGCCTGATTCGGCAATAGCGAAGGATAGGTGTCCTGTACGCGCCTGGCACAAGCGTGCAGTACACTAGGGGATGAGTGGCATGCAGGTGACTGCAAGGGGCAGCGCAAGGTGCACGAGAACTGATCGCTGAGGGGGAATGACTCGCTGGAGAAAGGCCTCGGCTGTATAGATCAGACAACTCCCGTGCCTAACAATCATAGTCGAAACAACGTCTGGGCGGTGGGAGAGTCGGTTTGGTGGCACGGGGAAGCATTGCTTCAAGAGTACGGCGGAACATCCAGAGGGCTATCCGCGAGGCGGTGCACTGATCGGCAACAGGCAAAGAGCGGGTACCGGGGTAACCGCGCGTGAAGGCTCCGCTGCCGGGGCAGCGGATGCAGGCTCACTCGTACAGGCTGTCTTCGTAGCCGCTGCTTATTTGACGTGCCAGAAGGCGCTCTTCCATGCGTTCTTCTATCTGACGACGTTTCTTGCTGTTGTAGCTAATCTTCTTGCCCCGGGTGCTTGTGTCCCGGTCTTCAAAGTCGTCATCCCAGTCTTCGATATCGTCCGCAGGGACTTGATCGACACGAATTTTGGTGCCCATCGGCTCTCGTTCTCACATCTCAGGTTGAAATCAAACAGGGACAGAGCCCCGCCGGTTGAAAAATCATGGCGCTGGTGTGCCAATAGGTTTGCTCGCAGGGGTAGCGCCTGCCGGATTACGGCCATTTGGGGCTTGACAAGCTGCCGCGCGGTTCATTTTGCGAATATATAGCAGCTTTTGGCGTTGGGTAAAGTGAATTCTTTGGCGGCAGGGCATTTTGTTGCCACAGCGCCGAGACGTCGCGCTGGCAGGGGCTGCAGGCAGGTTCGATTTATTTGGGTGCGGGCGGATGTAGTCTGCTGGTTCGTTTGATGCGGACAAAGCGGAACGGAACCGGCACGGGTCGGTTCCCGGGACTGACGTCTGTTAGCTGGCAGCTGTACAGGGAGGCTTAATCGTCGTCAAACGCATCTTCTATCTGCTGTCTCAGGGCGCGTTCTTCGAGCAGTTGCTCGATGCGGCGCCGTGCAGCCGGGTCGATGGTTTTACGTTTTTCGGGGGCGTCTTCCTTGATCTCCGGTTCGGAGTCCCAGTCCACGACATCATCGTCGTCTGTCATGTCGCTGCTGTTGTGTTTTTTGCTCATAGATCTGTTCTCGACATCTGTCCGCGCATTACCTTGCTGAGAATCCGGATGACGCTGTATCTGTCCTGGTATATGACAGCGCCTTACACCCAGAGCCTGCTTTGCAGCACAGCCTGTGCGTAACTCCCTAACTAGTATGGAACAGATATTAGAGCTTGGTGCAGTGATTTTGCAACGGTAAAAAGCAGCTGCCTGTAACCGCTTAGGCTGCGGCGCTTACAGGCAGATTTGGTGTGCTAACGCGGGCTGAAAGTCAGGTAGGGGAACAGCTGTGCCAGTACCCCTGCGATCGCATCACGCTGGCCGCGGCTGTCAAACATCAGCACCGCATCGCCCTCGGAAAAATAGGCGCCCAGCAATGCTGGCAGGCGCGTGCCCGGCTTGAACGCCGAGCTGTTGGTAAGGCCGTTGCATTCGAAAGAGCCTGGGCGTATTGGATCATAGGCCCAGCGGCCGGTACTCCAGCTGGGGGCCTGGGCGGCGTTGACGGCAAAGCACAGGCGTGCCGGGCGCAGAATCAGCGCAAAACGCTGGCCGATCATAGAGTCCTGAACACGCAGGGAGGTGGCCGTGGCATTGCGACTCAGGCTCCAGGCGACGAAGCCGCTATCGCCACTGTCATTGTCAAATACCATCATCAGCCTGTCTTGCTGGGTTGACCAGCGATTCTCACGGAACTGGTACTCACGGGCCAGGGTGGCGGCATGCTGGCCGCTGTACAGCACCTGGCGCTGATAGTCATCGACAAAGCTGCGGGCCAGCTCGCCGGGATCGGCTCGCAAGGCCGTGATCTGAGGGCGTACCTTGTCGGGGAAAATGTCGGTCTGACGCGGTGCCGGCTCCGGCGGCGGGGTAACAACGGACGGTGGTGGCGTGCTGCTGCAGCCAGCGAGCAGCAGGGCAGGCAAAAACAGGCGAAAGTTGGGCAGGTGCATGCGGGGTCTCTGTCCTTTGGCTGAAAATTATCCTGAAGGGGGTATTGTATGCGAGTTTTTTGCCACTGGCAGGCCGTGCCCGAGTGGCCGGGGATAGGGTGCAAGACGCCCGGGCGTTGCTCTTATGCATAATGACATACGGGTTGCTGGCTCCCGTAACCGGCTTTGCAGGCTAAAATAGTATGCTGATCTGCATGAGCAGCTTCAGCAGTCTCGTCTGAACAGGAAGGGTCGCGTGTCGACAAAATACCTAAAGCGATTTTTCAAACCGGACTCCATTGCTGTCTTTGGTGCCTCGGAGCGCGATGACAGCATGGGTGGCGTTGTGCTGCAGAATCTGCTTGACGGTGGTTACCAGGGTGAACTGATTGTCGTCAACGCCCAGGGCTACGAGACGGTAAGGGGTGTGCCCTGTGTCAAGAGTGTCAGTGAGCTGGCGAAGATGCCGGATCTGGCCATTATCTGCTCGCCGCCCCAGACCGTTGCCGACATTATCCGCAAGCTTGGTGCCCATATGGTCAAGGCGGCGCTGATTCTTACCGGTGGCCTGTCGATTCGAGACAGCAAGACCGAGCGTACCTTGCATGAGGAAGTGCTGGACGCCGCGCATCCCTATGGCATCCGCATCCTGGGGCCGGACTGCATGGGTTTGCTGGTGCCGGGGTCCCGCATGAATGCCAGTTATTCCCACGTTAATATCAGTCACGGCAAGGTGGCGTACGTGGGTCAGTCGGGGCTGATTGGCACCGCCATGATTGACTGGGCAAACGGGCAGGAGATTGGTTTTTCCCACTTTCTGACCCTGGGTGAAAGTGTTGATGTTGATATTCCCGCAGTGATCGATTATCTGGCCAAGGACCCTCACACCCACGCCATTTTGCTGCAGATGGATCGCATGACCGGTTCTGCACGGGACTTTCTCTCGGCGTTACGCGCCGCATCACGCAACAAGCTGGTGCTGGTGCTCAAGTCCGATGTGGTGCAGGATGCCGAGCACTGCGCTCGCCTGGCGCCCGGTGTCAGCGATGAAGACCTTGTGTATGACGCTGCGCTGCGCCGTGCCGGTGTGCTGCGGGTCGAAACCTCGGATCAGCTGTTCCATGCTCTGGAAACCCTTTCGCGCATGAAGCCCATGCGTGGCGAGCGGCTGGCCATTGTGTCCAATGGCATGGGGCCCAATGCACTGGCAACCGACCGCTTGCTGCGCGGTCGTGGCCAGTTGGCGCCGTTGTCAGAGGCCAGTTGTGAGGCGTTAGCGGCATTGCTACCCGATGGCTGGAACCGGGGCAATCCTGTGGATCTAAATGCCGACGCCACGCCCGAGCGCTTTGCCAGAGCGCTGCGTATCCTGGTCGCCGACGCCGCAGTGGATACGGTGCTGGTGATACATGCGCCGACCCATCCTGCGCCGGGTGCCGAGACCGCCCGGGCGGTGATAGAGGTTGCCCGGGGAACGCCACGCAACGTGCTCAGTTGCTGGATGGGCCGGGCCACGGCCATTGCCGCCCGCAATCATTTCAATACCGCCGGCATCGCCACCTTCATTACCCCTGAAGAGGCGGTTGATGCCTTCCTGCAGATGGTGCGCTACAGGCACAATCAGGACGTCATGCGCCAGACGCCGGCGCCTTTTCTGCAGCAGAACAGCCAGAATCACATCCAGGCGCGTAATCTGGTGGCCCAGGCGCTGGAAGCAGGGCGGGGGTTTCTGCACCATGCCCAGGCCTGTGAATTACTGGATCTGTACGGCGTGCCGGTGTCCCATTCGTACTATGCCGATTCGGTTGAAGGCGTGGTGGAGGTGGCCAAGCAGCTGGGCGGATCCGTGGCCGTGCGGGCGCTGCACTGTGAGAATGTCTACCCGTTCAGCTATGACGACAAGGTGCGCCAGCGCTGGCGCGATCTGGCGCTGGATCTGTACTCGGTCAGTGAGGTGCGCCATGCCGTGACTCGGCTTGAGTACCGCGTGCGTGAGCGCTTCAGTGATGATCAGGTGATGGGGTTTTGCGTGCAGCAGATGAAGCGTGGCTTTCAGTCGCTGCAGATCAACGTGGGCATTACCCGCGACCCCATCTTCGGGCCGCTGCTGCTGTTTGGCACAGGGGGTTATACGGTGGATGTGCTGGCGGATCGACAGCTGATGCTGCCACCGCTGAATCAGGCGCTGGCCCGTACCCTGGTGCAGCGCTCGCGGGTGTACGACATCATCTGTGAAAACAGCTATCAGGTTGAACGCGATGTCGATCAATTGTGCGATCTGCTGATCAAGTTGTCGGAAATGGTGGTGGATCTGCCTAATATCGCCGGGCTGGAAATTAACCCGCTGCTGCTCAACAAGCGCGGTCTGCTGGCGGTGGATGTGGCCGTGTCGGTGGCCGAGCCTGTGCGCCTGGCCATATCGCCGTACCCCGAGCATCTGACCGAGACGATTCGTCTGCGTCGCTCTGGCCGCAAGGCTGTGCTGCGCGCCATTCGAGGTGAAGATGAACCCGATCATCTGGAGTTTTACAATCATCTCAGCCCTGAATCTATCCGCATGCGCTATTTCTACAGCCGTGGTGTGCCGACGCACCAGGAGCTGGCCAACTGGACCCAGATTGATTATGACCGCGAAATGGCCTTTGTGGTGTCGGCACCGCGGGAAAACGGCGCCGGCAACGAGACCCTGGCCGTGGTGCGGGCGGTGACGGATGCGGATAATGTGCGCAGCGAGTTCTCCATTGTTATTCGGGACGATCTGCAGGGGGAGGGTGTCGGGGCTGTGCTGATGCACAAGCTGATCGACTACTGTCGCAGTCGGGGGACGCTGCAGCTGTATGGCTCGACCCTGCCGGTTAACCGGGGCATGCAGACCCTGGCCCGAAAGCTGGGTTTCAAGGTGCGTTTCAATGCCGAAGAGGATGTGGTCGAGATGGTCATGATGCTGAATGAGGCGACCGAGGAATGGCAGATGTACCGGTTGCAGTCATGAGTCTGGAGACCGCCCTGGCGCGCGATGGCGCCGAGGCCGATGTCAGCGCAGAACCTCTCACGGATGCCGAGCGTATCTGGCAGGTGGTGGCACGCATCCCCAGTGGGCGGGTCTGCAGCTACGGTCAGGTGGCCGAGCTGGCGGGCCTTGTGCGTCGGGCGCGCCTGGTGGGGCGTATTCTCAGCCGGCTGCCGGAGGGCAGTCGATTGCCGTGGCACCGGGTGGTGAACGCCAGGGGCGAACTGTCGTTGCCGGCGCAGAGTGAAGGTGCGCGGCTGCAACGCAGTCGGCTTGAATCCGAGGGTATCTGTTTTCTGCGTGGACGCATTTCGCTGGCGCACTACCGCTGGGATGGCGAAGGCTGAGCCGTTACGGGGCAGGCGGTTTTTTTGGCGGGCGACTAAACCTGGGCGCAGTAAAGTTCGTGCAGGGTTTCAATCAGCCGTTGTGCCTTTAACGGTTAGCCTGCGGGAGTCTCGACGGGTGTCTCAGGCTGTGCTCTGAAGGCCTCCAATCCCTGCACGACCAGGCTGTAGGTCGCGTCTATGGCGCTGGCAATATTGCCCTCAAGTACGGCCTGACCCTTTAGAATGTCACGCGCCTGGGCAAAGCCCTGGTCGATGCCGCCCTGTATCAGGTCGGCGAAGCTGAGGCGGGCGTCGCCCGCGTTCAGTTCCGGGTGCTGGCTCTGATAGGACGCGAAAAAGGCCGTCGAGCGGCTCAGGATGCGCGCGGCTGTGGCTTCGGGGCTGACATCCAGCTCTGCGGCATAGGCGGTCTGAATCGCTGAGTCGCCAAGGTCCGTCTGCAGTGCTTCATTGAGTGCGCCTATAACGCTGCGATACAGCGCCTCCATGGGCTGGCTGCCCACAGTGATACTGACCTTGAGTGAAGCTTCGAGAATCGCTTCGTTGCGCGCCTGGCTATGATCGGCGGGCGTGAGCTGCTTGTCGCTACGGGCCGCTTGAGAAACCGCTGTGCCCAGGCCGCCGGCGGGACGGTCTTGGGCTCTGGCGCGGGCGGAGACCTGTCGGCCGAAGTTGTCGGGTTTTATGTCCATGGCGGATCAGGCTCCCAGCGTTAGTGGATGCCCTGAGTATCGGCGGCGTGCCCCGGCTGTTGAGTGAAACCTATTCATGCAAAATCCGCCTGGCTGTTGCGCCTGGGGCGCCGCGTCTGCTGAGAGTTTGCCAGGGTGCGGTTGCGCCCGGCGCCTTTGGCGGCGTAGAGCGCCTTGTCGGCCAGCTGCATGACTTCATCGCTGTGCAGCTGTGCAGGTCCGCGCTCGCACAGGCCAATGCTGATGGTGACCCGAAGCGCCTTGTCCGAGCCTTGGGTTGACCTCTTGGCGGGCGTGCCTGTCTGACGCTGTTGGCGGCCCGCCTTGGCATTTTCGGTGCGGTTGGGCTGGCGCAGATGCAGCGGGTAGCCGGCGATGGCTTCGCGCAGCTGTTCGAGATAGGGCAGAGCCTCGGCCTCGGTTTTGCCGCGAAATAGCACCGTGAACTCCTCGCCGCCGTAGCGGAAGACCCGTCCGCCACCGCCTACCTGCTTGAGTTGAGATGCCACCATGCGTAACACTTGGTCGCCGGCGTCGTGGCCGTGGCGATCATTGAACTGTTTGAAATGATCGATATCCATCATGGCCAGGGTATAGCGCTGGCCCAGGCTGCTGAGCTGCTCCTGCAGCGCCCGGCGTGCCGGCAGGCCCGTCAGCTCATCAATAAACGCCAGATGGTGAGAGTGTGAGACCAATGCCTGACACAGTATCAGCTGGATACAGGTGAACAGCAGCGGTGAGATGTGCGTCAGGTCAAACCAGAAAAACAGTGCCGGCATGATGAGCAGAGATACGAACAGTGCCGCATCGGCGCGGGTGCGGCGCAGCGATAACACCAGGGCGCTGAGTACAAAGGTCAGCCCAAATAGCCAGGCGGCGCCTTCACTGAGGTAGTGACCTGCGACGAGCAGTTCGAGCAGCAGCATGGGCAGGTATCCAAGCCAGTAGCCCAGAATCTGTTGCTGCCATAGGAACCCGAGTATCAGGTAGGTGGCCAGGGGCAATAGCAGGCGCAGCCAGGCACCAGGGTTGAGCAGGCCGCGCTCGGGCGCGAGGCAAATCACGAATTGGTTGATGGGCAGCAGCAGGGACAGCAGGCTGAACAGCACGTAATTGTCGGGTCGTTCCAGCGGGGTCTGCAGGCAGAGCTGGATAAGTGCGTAGACGCCCAGCAGATTGAATGCGGCGAACAGCAGCCGGCTCTGGTTAAACATAAACCCCAGCAGCAGGTTGGCAGCACCGAGCAGATAGGGCAGGGTGACAATCAGCAGTTGCAGTTCCGGGGACAGGCGGCTCAGGTTGCTGAATAGCACCAGTGTCGCCATGAGCATCAGGGCAAAGGGTGCGATAAGCAGGCGAAGCACTTGTATCGTCACAAACGCACTATCCTTCATATAGTGTGCGCTGATCCTAGCAGACTCTGCCGGTCTCCGGGAGACTGTACTTCACTTTGTCGCGTTATCAATCAAGCCTGCGGCGGCGAGGCATCAATGCCGTTGTGTATCGGTCTCCCTGGTTGCTCCGGGTGGGCTGATCAGTCCTCGCGGGCCAGTCCGTATTCTCAGGAGCAGTTGCCAGAAAAGGCTGCCGGGCTCGAGCAGAGATCTCGCTGTTGCAGGAGGCAATATGAAAACGATTAGCAAGATTCTGGTCAATGTCGAAGAGCATCACGATAGCGCCGAGGCGATCGCCAAGGCCGTTTGGCTGGCGGAACGCTCGGGCGCGTCTATCGAGTTGTTTTGCTGTTGTTTCAACCTTTCGGTACGCAACGGCTACCTGTTCGATCAGGAGGCGGGTCTGCACGCGCAGCATGGCTATTTGCGCCAGGTGGAAGAGCGCTTGCTGGCAATCGCCTCGAGCCTGCAGAGCCAGGGGCTGAGTGTGGAAGTGGATGTCGCCTGGGATCGGCATCATTGCGATGGCGTTCTGCGCAAGGCGCAGCGCTACGACCCCGATCTGCTGATTCACCAGATTGGTGTCCACAGCCGGCTGGGACACTACTGGATGGCGCACCATGACTGGCAGTTACTGCGGCAATGTGCGGTGCCGATGTTGCTGGTCAAGGCGCATCAGTGGGGCCGTATACCCCAGGTGGCTGCCTGTGTCGATCCGTTTCACGAGTGCGATGCGCCGGCGGAACTGGACCGCGGCATTCTGAATCAGGCCTGTGTGCTGGCGCGCCTGGCCGATGGCCGTATGCATGTGGTACACAGCTTTCAGACCCTGCCGCAGGCGGTGATATTCGATGAACATGTTGTGACGGATTATGCCGCGCTGCAGCGAAAGGTCGTGCAGCAGCATGCCGATGCGCTGCAAAAGATGCTGGATGAGCTGGTGCATATTGACGCTGAAAACGTGCATCAGTTGCAGGGGGAGAGCCATGTCACCCTGCCTGCGTTTGCCGCGCAGCACAAAATTGATGTGATGGTGATGGGGTCGGTTGCCAGAGGCTTTCTGGACAGGTTGCTGCTGGGCAGTACCATTGAGCGGATCTTCGATCACCTGGACTGTGACGTGCTGGCGGTCAAGCCACCGGGCTTTGGTTCGCCCTGACCGAGAGTGTCGCCGCCGCGACGACAACTACGGGGAATGCAAAAGGCCCGCGCATTCGCGGGCCTTTTGCTATAGCGGCTGCTTGGAGATCTCAGAGGTCGAAGGTGGCCCATATGGGTGCATGGTCGGACGGCTTTTCCATGGCACGAATCACATAGTCGATATCTGCGTCTGTGCACAGGCTTGCCAGGGGTGCCGTCGCCAGGATGGCGTCAATGCGCAGGCCGCGTCTGGGCTCGCGTTCAAAGCCGCGGCTGCGGTAATCAAACCAGCTGAAGTGTGCGTTGTCGTCGGGCTTGTGCAGTCGGTAGGTGTCTTGCAGGCCCCAGCCCTGAAGACGTTGCAGCCACTCGCGCTCGACGGGCTGAAAGCTGCTTTTGCCATCGCGCAGCCAGCGCTTGCGGTTGTCTTCGCCAATGCCGATATCAATGTCTTCGGGGGAGATGTTCAGGTCTCCCATCACTACCAGCAGCTCGGCCGGGTCGCAGTGCTGCTCCAGGTGGGCCTGCAGATCCGCGTAATACTTGCGTTTGGCGGGGAACTTGGTGGCGTGGGCAATGTTCTCGCCCTGGGGGAAATAGCCGTTAATGACCGTGACCTCGGTGCCGTTCTCACTGGCGTAGCGGCCGATGATCAGGCGCTTTTGCGCATCTTCATCGTCCGTCAGGAAGCCTTTTTGCACGCTGAGCGGGGGCTGGCGCGAGATCAGGCAGACGCCGTAGTGGCCTTTCTGACCATGAAACTCCACGTGGTAACCCAGGGCTTCGATGGCTTCGATAGGGAACTCGGGGTCTGAAACCTTGGTTTCCTGAATGCCGATAACATCCGGCTGGTGGGACTCGATCAGCGCGGCCAGCTGGTGCAGGCGGGCGCGTATTCCATTGGTATTGAATGAGACCAGCTTCATGCCTGACGGTACTCCTGATGACGGGCGGCGCAGCAGTGTAGCATGCCCGTTTGGCGGGCTCATCCCTGCAAATATAGCCGGGCGCTATTTCCGCTTTAGCGGCAGGCTATTGGCCTCTGGAAGGTGAAATCTATAGAGTAGGTCGCCACAGACACTGAGCAGCGAGAGGGAGGCCAGAGTGGCGGAATATGATTTTGATCTGTTTGTAATTGGAGCCGGGTCCGGCGGTGTGCGAGCGGGTCGCATGGCGGCTGCCATGGGAGTGCGGGTCGGCATCGCCGAAGACCGTTATCTGGGCGGCACCTGTGTGAACGTCGGCTGCGTACCGAAAAAACTCTATGTCTATGCCTCCCACTACGGCGACGATTTCTCCGAGGCGCGGGGTTTTGGCTGGCAGACAGAAAAGCCCCGTTTTCGCTGGGAAACGCTGCGCGACAACAAGAGCAAGGAAATCGAACGTCTCAACGGCATTTACCGCAATCTGCTGGTGAGCTCCGGCTGCACCCTGATCGAGGGGCGGGCACGCATTGTGGATGCCCATACAGTGGCGGTGGGGGATGATCACTACAGTGTTGAGCGCATTCTGGTCGCGACCGGCGGCTGGCCCTTCGTGCCTGATATCGACGGTCGCGAGCATATTACGACCTCTAATGAAGTCTTCGATCTGGACACTTTTCCCGAGCGTGTTCTCGTCGTGGGCGGTGGCTATATCGCGGTGGAGTTCGCCGGCATCTTCGCAGGCCTGGGCGCCAAAACCCATCAGATCTATCGCGGTGAGCTGTTCCTGCGCGGCTTCGATCAGGAAGTGCGGGAGTTTGTGGCCGAGGAAATGCGCAAGAAAGACGTCGATCTGAGGTTCAATACCGATGTGAAGCGCATTGAGAAGGCGGCGGATGGCAGTCTGCGGGTTGAGCTGAAAGACGGTGGAATACTGGAAGCGGACTGCGTGCTCTATGCCACGGGTCGGGTGCCGAACGTGACCAATCTGGGGCTGGAAAAGGTGGCGGTACGCCAGCGCGACAATGGCGCCATTATCGTCGATGACCAGTTCCAGACCGGTGAAGCGTCGGTTTATGCCCTGGGTGATGTGACGGATCGCGTCCAGCTGACACCGGTGGCACTGGCCGAAGGCATGGCGCTGGTGCGCAACCTTTACGATGGCAAGGCGGAAAAGGTCGACTACGACCTTATTCCCACGGCCGTATTCTGCCAGCCCAATATCGGCACTGTGGGGCTGAGTGAAGAGCAGGCCCGCGAGCGTTATAGAGCTATCGACGTCTACAGCTCCAGCTTTCGTGCCCTCAAGCACACTTTGAGTGGCAGCGACGAGCGCACGCTGATGAAGATGATCGTGGATTCCGCCACTGATCGGGTCGTTGGCGTACACATGGTGGGCGGTGATGCCGGAGAAATTATTCAGGGCATTGCAATTGCCATGAAGGCCGGTGCCACCAAGGCGGTGTTCGACTCCACCATCGGTATTCACCCGACGGCGGCAGAAGAGTTTGTCACCATGCGTCAGAAGACCCGCTAGCAGCCTGTCGGGCTTGGCCGATCGTAGCGAGGGAAAGACCGTTTTGAGGCAGTTTTTTAGCTCTTTTGAGGCAAATAGTGGTTCTATTTAACAAAAAAGAGGACAAAAAATGACCAAAGTCGGCTTTTCCGCAGTAGATCAGTGTTAAGTCCGACAGGCTGCTAGTCTGCTGACCTGATCAGGGCCGCCCTCCGTGGGCGGCCCAGTCTGTCTGATTCAGGCTAATCCCCTTGATCTGGGCAAAGACCTGATCACCGACACTCAACCCCAGCTCAGATGCGGCCCAGAGCGTGATATGTGCCCACAGACGGTGGCTGCCAATGCGCAGCTGCACCGCCATCTGATGACCGCTGGCATCCGGCTGCAAGGCTTCGATGCACGCCGGCAGCACATTGCGAATACTGCTGTGCTGCGCCCGCGTGCGCACAATGGAAATATCATTGGCACGAATGCGCAGTCGTACCTGTTGCCCCGCCGGCACCTCGATGCTGCGCACCCAGAGCGGCAAACCTTCCCCCAGTGACAGCTGCGTCATCTGCCACTTTGGCTCCTGGGACAGCGCCCTGGCGTTTAGTACGCTGCTCACCTCTTCTGCTGCAAACCAGGGGCGCATCTGCGCCGATCCCCATACTTCTTCCAGCGGCCCCTGCAGAGGGGCGCGGCCCTTGTCCAGCAAGACCAGGTGATCTGCCAGGCGCAGCACCTCATCCAGACTGTGGCTGACATAGAGGATTGGGAGTCGGATTTCGGCCGCCAGGCGCTCAAGATAGGGCATCAGCTCGCGTTTGCGCGGCAGGTCGAGGGAGGCCAGCGGCTCGTCCATCAGCAGCAGGCGTGGCTGGCTCAACAGGGCGCGACCTATGGCGACGCGCTGACGTTCACCGCCGGACAGGGTCGCCGGCGCTCGCTGCAGCAGCGGGCCTATGCCCAGCAGCTCGATTACATCGGCAAACTGTTGCGGGTCGGGCTTGCGCGATCCATAGCGCAGGTTGCCTTCCACGCTGTAATGCGGAAAGAGGCGGGCATCCTGAAACACGTAGCCGATCCTGCGCTGCTCCGGGCGCAGGTGAATATTGCGGCGGCTGTCGAACAGTACTTCGTCGCCCAGGGCGATACGGCCCCGGTCCGGGCGAACAAGGCCGCTGAGCATGTTGATCAGGGAGGTCTTGCCGGCGCCTGAGCGGCCAAAGATGGCGCTGATACCCTGCAGTGGCAGCTGGATATCCAGCTGCAGGTCGAGATCCCCCTGGCGCTTGCCGATACAGATACTCAGCATGTGCCCTCCAGCCGACGGCGGGTCAGGCGGGCCAGCCATTCGGAAAACAGCAGTGCGGCCAGTGCCACCACTATGGCGATTACGCACAGGCGGGCGGCTTCGGTTTCGGCGCCGGGGGTCTCGATAAAGCTGAACATGGCCAAGGGCAGGGTGCGGGTTTCACCGGGAATATTGGAGACGAAGGTGATGGTCGCGCCAAATTCGCCCAGGCAGCGGGCGAAGGCCAGCACGGTGCCGGCCAGAATACCGGGCAGTGTCAGGGGCAGGGTAATGGTGGCAAAGACACGCAGCCGACCAGCGCCCAGGGTGTGGGCGGCGTCTTCGAGGCGGCGGTCAACCGCCTCGAGTGACAGCCGGATGGCGCGTACCAGCAATGGGAAGGCTACCACGGCGGAGGCCAGCGCCGCGCCGCGCCAGCTGAAACTGAAGCTCAGGCCAAAACTCTCGTACAGCCAGCCCCCGATGAGGCCCTGGCGGCCCATGCCAATCAGCAGCAGATAGCCGATCACGACCGGTGGCAGCACCAGTGGCAGGTGAATCAGGCTATCCAGCAGGGCCTTGCCCGGAAAACGCCCGCGGGCCAGCAGCCAGGCCAGCAGAATGCCGGGCGGCAGGCTCCAGAGTACCGCGACGCTGGATATCTTCAGGCTGAGCATCAGTGCCTGCCATTCGTATTCGCTCAGCATCTAGCGGACCTCAAAGCCGTAGCGGCGAAAAATGTCGGTGGCCTGAGGTGTGCTCAGGAATGCCAGCAGCTCGCGGGCGGCGGGTCTGTCTGCGCTGCGCACAATGGCGATTGGATAGTCGATGGGGCTGTGACTGCGGGCCGGGAACTCGGCCAGAACTCGCACCCTGGCGCTGGCGGCATCGCTGCCATAGACGATACCCAGCGGTGCTTCGCCGCGCTCGACCAGCGCCAGGGCGCCGCGCACATTGTTGGCCCGTGCCAGGCGCGGCTCGGCCACCGGCCAGAGCCCGAGCCACTGCAGTGCTTCTTTGGCATAACGCCCGGCAGGTACATGATCGGGGTCGCCCAAGGCCAGGCGGCTGTCGCCCAGTGCGCCGGCCAGATTCCAGTCCTGATCCAGTTCAACCGGCACCAGGGCGCTATTAGTGCCTGTGACCAGCACCAGGCGGTTGCCGAGCAGAGTGCGACGGCTGTCATCGGCCAGTACGCCGGTCTCGGTCAGATAATCCATCCATTGCAGGTTGGCCGAGATATAAAGGTCCGCCGGCGCGCCCTGGGCGATCTGGCGGGCCAGTGTTGATGAAGACGCATAGTTGGCGATGACTCGGGTCGGGTGGGTCTCACCGAAGGCGGCAATAACCGCGTTCAAGGCATTGGTCAGGGACGCGGCCGCATAGATGCTGAGGGATTCTGCGCTGCGGGCGGGGAGGGATGCCAGGCTCAGCAGCAGGCTGAGCAGTACAGCGATGGGTTTCAGGCGCATGGTGGACTGTCCGGCAGAAAAAGGTGTGAGGACCTGGTGGCAGGCGCGGGGTTGGGGCATAGGGTATCGATATATATCAAGGTATATAGCGCTGTGCAAGTGCGTCGCACTGCGGTGTGCTTTTTACGCGCGGCTGTTTGCCCTTGTTGCCATGGCTTGAGGTTTTGGCTGCGACGGGCACAATGGGCAGCCAGTGTATCGGTCAAGATGTGCTGAAATGGAGGCGTATGGAACTTGAGGTCGTATTGACCCTGCTGCAGGACAGCAAGCTGCTGGCAAACCCCAAGCGTATCGCCCTGTTGCGTCAGATCGGGGTCACGGGGTCTATCAGTCAGGGCGCGAAACTGGCGGGGCTGAGCTACAAGGCTGCCTGGGATGCGGTTAAGGAGATGAATCAGCGCAGTCCCGAGGTGCTGGTCGAATCCGCCGTGGGTGGGCGCGGTGGCGGTGGGGCCGCGCTGACCCGCCGTGGCGCCCGTTTTGTGCAGCTGTATGAGTTGCTGGAGCAGGTGCAGGGACAGGCGCTGGTGGCGCTGGAAGACGACAGCATCCCGCTGCACAGTCTGCTGGGGGTCATGGCGCGGATGTCGCTGCAAACCAGCGCCCGCAATCAGTTTTTTGGTGTGGTCGAGCGTATTGAGTCGATGGGTCCCGATGAGCGTATTTTCACAGCCCTGGCCGATGGCACCCTGCTCTGCGCGAGTATTACCCGGCGCAGCCGCGAACGTCTGGCACTGTTGCCAGGCAAGGATGTGCTCTTGTTGCTCAAGGCCCCGGCCATCGAACTGATTACAGACGCAGCGCAACTCTCTGATCCTGGGTTGAATCGGCTTGAAGGCAGGCTCTTGGGGCTGGAAGACTGTGGCCAGAGTATTGAGCTGCAGGTGCGTCTCAAGGGCGGCGACGAGGCCTGTGCCCTGGTGTCGCGTGATCAGGCCAGGGGGCTCTTGCCCGGGGACACTGTGCGCTTGCGCTTTGCACCGGAGCAGGCGCTGGTGGCCGCGCTGACCTGACCGGCCTTGAACTGTACTCAGTGGGTGGTGGGCCAGGGCGCCTGCATTGAGCACGATTCTATTAAGCCGTGCCGAATGTAGTGCAGGCTTTTAGTTGCCCGCTTTGGGCCTGCCCGGCAGCGGGCTGTTATCAGGCGGGAGTTTCCGGTATCGTTGCCGCACACTTTGTGCATCGAATTGAATGGCCTGAGACTGAAAAAAGCATGATCATCCAACCGAAAATCCGCGGCTTCATCTGTACTACCACCCATCCCACAGGATGTGCCCAGAACGTGCGCGAGCAGATCGAATATACCCGCCAGCAGGGCACTGTTGAAAATGGTCCCAAACGTGTGCTGGTGATAGGCGCGTCCAGCGGTTATGGACTGTCATCCCGTATCGCGGCGGCCTTTGGTTCGGGCGCCGCCACCATTGGTGTATTTTTTGAAAAGCCGGCGACAGAACGCAAGACCGGCACAGCCGGCTGGTACAATTCGGCTGCTTTCGAGCAAGAGGCGCATGCTGCCGGCCTTTACGCCAAGAGCCTGAACGGTGATGCCTTCTCCCATGACGCCAAGCAGAAGGTTGTGGAGCTGATTCAGCAGGATCTGGGGCAGATTGATCTGGTGGTTTACTCCCTGGCATCGCCTGTGCGCAAAATGCCGGATAGCGGTGAAGTGGTGCGCTCGGTGCTCAAGCCCATCGGCGAGACCTACCGTTCAACCGCTATCGATACCAACCGCGACTGCATCATCGAGGCTGAAGTTGAGCCTGCGACAGAGGAAGAAGTGGCCAACACCGTCACCGTCATGGGCGGTGAAGACTGGGAACTCTGGCTGCATGCGCTGAGCGATGCCGGCGTGCTGGCAGAAGGCTGCAAGTCGGTAGCGTACAGTTATATAGGTACCGATATCACCTGGCCGATATATTGGGATGGCGCCCTGGGCAAGGCCAAGCAGGATCTTGATCGCGCCGCAACGGCACTCAACGGCCTGCTGGCAGCCAAAGGCGGTCAGGCCAATGTGGCGGTGCTTAAGTCCGTCGTGACTCAGGCCAGTTCTGCCATTCCGGTCATGCCGCTGTACCTGTCCATGGTGTTCCGCATCATGAAGGCACATGGCGTCCACGAAGGCTGCATGGAGCAGGTAGCGCGTCTGTTCACTACGGGTCTGTGCGGTGGCAGTGCCAAGATGGATGAGGGCAACCGTTTCCGCCTGGATGACTGGGAGCTGCGCGATGATATTCAGAGCGAATGCCGCGCCCTCTGGCCCCAGGTCACCACCGAGAACCTGTTTGATCTCACCGACTACGCCGCCTACAAGGCCGAGTTCCTGAAACTGTTCGGCTTCGGTTTGGATGCGGTGGATTACACCGCCGATGTGGACCCTCAGGTTCCCTTCGACGTTATCGATATCTGAACGATAACGTCTGAGATTGCTTCACACACCAGGCCTTGCAGTCTGGTGTGCTAAGCAGTGATACGAATGTAAGATGGCAGGGATGCCACCGTTGGGCGCACCATTGGAGTGCGCCTGCTATTCTGCGTAGGCAGTGAATTTAAAGGGACTTTCAGGATGAAGCGGATCTTTGCTGGTACTCGTCTGAGCCAATGTATCCTGGTCGCAGCAGGGTTGCTGCTGGCGGGCTGTTCAGGGGTGCAGCATCAGGGTGTCGGGTCGGCGCAGGACGGCGCGCCGGGTGGCAAGCAGCATATGGCTGAGGTCAGCGCTGCGGCTTCTGATGCAAGAGTGGCGGTACCCAGCCTTGCCGGCACCCGCTGGCAGGTAAGGCGGGTGGCTGATCAGCCGGTACCCGCATCGATCAATTCCACCGTTCAGTTTGATGATCAGGGGCATGTCTTCGGCTCTGCCGGCTGCAACCGGTTCACCGGTACCTATGCGCTGGACAGCGGTGGCTTGCGGGTCGAGCGTCTGGCCACGACCCGCAAACTCTGTTTCTCTGCCATCATGTACCAGGAAGAGGCGTTACTGCGCGTGCTGCGCGGTGCCGAGCGTGTCTATCTGCTGGCGGATGAGCTGATTCTGGAGTCGGCCCGCGAGCGGGGCCTCAGTCGCATGATTCCTCTGCCGGAGGCGGCTGTGTCGCCGCACACAACCCGCCCTGATTCAGGCATTGATGCCTGACATGGGCGCGTCATGGGTGATCGCTTCGATCACCCAGTCGTGGAACGCTTTCATGCCGTAACTCAGCGCGCGGCCCTTGGGGTACACCAGGAAAAAGGCATTGCCGCTGTCCAGCACCAGGTCGAAAGGCTTGGCCAGCTGGCCGTAGCGTACTTCTCGCTCCACCAGTTTTTCATCACCCAGGGCAATGCCCACGCCCTCCATCGCGGCCGACATGGCCAGGGATGTGCTTGAGAATGTCATGACACGGCCAATGTCGGTGCTGCTGACGCCGGCCTGGCGCAGAATGCGCGGCCATTCGTCGGGCCTGTCGGCGACTCTGATCAGGGTGTGGCGCTTGAGGTCTTCGGGGGTGTTGAGGGGCTTGGCGCCGGTGAGCAGCGCAGGGCTGCAGACCGGTACCAGACGGACATTGAGCAGGTGGGTGCTTTCGACATCGCGCCAGCCGCCACGGCCAAAGTTGACCGCCATGTCGGTATCGGAGTGATCAAAGTCGATCGGGCCGTAGGCTGCGCTCAGGCGCAGCTCGACATCGGGGTATTCGGTTTGAAACTGACCAATGCGGGGCACCAGCCAGCGGGTCAGAAAGGCGGGAGCCACGCTGATGGTGACCGCTACCGAGTTGGGCGAGGCCATCAGGCGCCGGGTGGCACTGTCGATTTCATCCAGCGCCAGCTGCACCGAGGCCAGGTAGCGCTCGCCTGCACTGGTAAGGCTGACTCTGCGTTTCTCGCGCAGGAACAGGCGTACCTCCAGAAAGTCCTCCAGCGTTTTGACCTGGTGACTGACGGCGGAGGGGGTGACATAGAGTTCATCGGCCGCCTTGTTGAAGCTGCCGTGGCGCGCAGCGGCTTCAAAGCTGCGCAGTGCATTGAGTGGTGGCAGACGACGGATGGTATCTCTCCCTGTCAGGTCGCGCTCAAGGCGCGAATATCGAGCCCCAGTATAGCGCCACCGGGGTGAAGCGTTAATGTCTTTGTCCCGTTGAGTCTCAAAGCCGCCTGGCGGTGGTTGCCAGTGATGCAAAAGTCATCTAGTTTCTTGGCGAGGGGTGTCGGTTTGTGACGTGGGGCCCGCGCGGGTGTTGCGCCCGTGGTAGCAGGTGCGGTTTGCTTTTGCTGCATTGCCTACTGTACGGGAATAGGTGAATCGTTCTATGCTGAGCTGCACCCATTTTCAAAGAATAATCCTAATGCGAGAGTTGCCTATGCCATATTCGCCTGAAATGATTGAAGAGCTGAACATGCTGAGTCGCTTCAATCTGATGACAACCCAGGAAGGTCTCAAGGTACACCACGATGCTGAAGTCGCGGTGGTTTCTGCCACCGCTCGGCTGTTTGAAAAAGGCCTGATCACCCAGGCTGATGGCGGTTACCTGACCGATCTCGGTCGCGAAGCGGCTGAACATGCCCAGTCGGCGCTGATGATCCTGCAGTCGCCACCCTGTAACTGAAATTTGAGTCGCCGGGGGTAACGCTCCCGGCGGACGCTGCATGGAGGGTGAATATTTGCTTTGAAGTTTTGTGCACCTGCGGCACAATAAACAGCGTGAGCCAGAAATGCTGCCTAGAATGGGAGTCACCATTATGGAAACCAAGCTTAAAACCCATCCTAAATTCGTTGAAGCCATGCAGAAGCTGTCTGTGATGACCGAAGAGGAGCGTCTGTCTGAAGAGAACAGGGCATTGTTTGATCAGGCGATCCGTTATGCTCCACTGGATATTCAACCCAAACTTGCAGCGATTCAAAGAAAGTACGAAGCGCTTCACTAGTATTAGCCGTTTACAGCTGATCACGGGCCACCTCAGGGTGGCCCGTTGCATTTGTAGTCCAGAATTTTACCTTTATAAGTAATGCAGCGTTGTTTCCGTACTGTGGAGCTGCGCGGCCTCCTGTCTTTAGTCCCAAGCCCAATGGATGATTATCCTGATTTGATGCCGCTGGCGGTGAATCCGCTTGGCAGGCCAGGCGGCGCTCTACCGGGCGCTCTGGTGTTTGGGCGGCAGGGTGCTTGAGGTGCTGCAAGCGCATGGTGGGGCAGGGCCGAAAGATATTTTATGCAGGAGGGGCTCGACCTGAGTGTCGCAATTGGGCATATTGGGCGCGTTTTGAGGTGCTTGCTCCTTTATCCGCGACCGTGTCTGCCAGATGTCTCTGCAGCGGTGGTATTCAGTTGATGCCGGCCTCCTGGTTCTGTGCCAGGAAGCGATTGGCTGTTCATCATGCCCAGTGTTGGCAATCCGGCCCGTTTGATACGGGGCCAGTGAACTGCCAATTTTTTGTCCCCCTGCGGGACAACCCAAACCTGGGGAGTGAACCACTCCATGCATTGGATACTGCTATGCCTTATTGTGCTGGCGTTTGTATTGATCGTGGCCGAAGACTTTGTCCATATCAATAAAGCCAAGTCGAGCCTGTTTTTGGGAACCCTCGTCTGGCTGCTGGCGTTTATCTTTCCTGAACCCGGTGTCGATGCCGCGACCATTCAGGCGCAACTGAACGAAAACCTGCTGGACATCGCCACCCTGTGGCTCTTTCTGATGGCGGCAATGACCTTCGTGGCCTACCTCAACCAGCAGGGTCTGATTACCCAGATGGTGTACCGCATTCTGCCGGCGCGTATCGGTCAGCGTCAGTTGATGCTCCTGATGGCGCTGCTGGCACTGGCGTTTTCGTCTCTGGCAGACAACATCACCGCATCCCTGATCATGCTATCACTGCTGTCTTCGCTCAAGCTTAAGACCGAAACCGTGCTGAAGTTTGCGGCATTGCTGGTGTTCGCCGTGAACTCCGGTGGCGTATCGCTGATTACCGGTGACGTAACGACCCTGATGATCTTCCTCGCCGGCAAGGTGAGTATCAGCAATCTGTTCATGCTGATTCCTGCGGCGATCCTCGGGGTTATTGTGCTGTTGTTGACGATGCTCGGCGGCACCACGGGCGAGCTGGATATTCCACATTTTCGGCGCCCCATTGGCGGGCGCGACAAGGTCATTGCGCTGCTGTTCGTGCTGACCATCGGCTCGACACTTTTCATGAGCGTGTATTTCAGTGTGCCACCGGTATTGAGTTTCCTGTTTGGGCTCTCGGTGATGTTCCTGATGTATCAGTTTCTCAACCGCAATACGCCCTCAAGCCAGAGTGTGCTGGAGTATATTCGCGAGATCGAGTTCGACACCCTGCTGTTCTTCCTCGGCGTATTGCTGCTGGTGGGTATGCTCAAGGAGCTGTCGGTGCTGGAGCAGCTGCCGGCGCTGTACCAGGTGATGCCGGTCTACGCGGCCAACTATGTGGTCGGTCTGCTGTCTGCGCTGGTGGACAACGTGCCTTTGACTGCAGCCATCCTCAAGTCTGGTATCGACATGGATCGCGCAGACTGGATGGGGCTGACCTATGCCACGGGTGTGGGTGGTTCTCTGCTGATCATCGGCTCGGCGGCGGGTGTTATTGCCATGAGCAAGATTGAAGCCCTCAGCTTTGCGACCTATCTGCGATTTCTGCCGCGTTTGTTGCTGGCCTACAGTGTGGGTTATGTGGCGGTGCTGGCAATCGCAGATGCCATGCTATAGCAGCCTGGCCGTTTGCGTCTGATATCGTTGCGGGTATCAGGGGGAGAGCAGATAAAAGTGCGGGCAGGAGTCGGCGCCTTGGTGCCGACTCCTGCCCGCAATGCAGCAGAGACAGAAGGGGAAGTGTCTCTGCTCCGGTTGAAAGTTTGATCAAGTGGTTTATGGCAAGTTCGGTTGTCACGCGGCAGCGCTGTTGCCGTGTTCCGGGTGGGTTGCCAGAAAGTGTTGCAGTACCTTGCGCAAAACCTCGGCATGGCCTGTATTGCCGCACCGTTCGGCGCGTTTTATATCATCAAGAATGATGCTCTTGATTCGCTGGTCGCCGTGGTGGGATGTCAGGTACTGCCCCAGCGCCATCGCGATCATGGGGTCCATGTGTTCATGTTCCGCGATTGCCTCGATTTCAGCCTCCGTCAAATCGCACATTGCCAAGCATTCTTCATACGTCAACATACCGTGATATCTCCATTGTTTGGGGGAGTTCATCATTATTTTCTTTGCCTTCCCTGAGAGCACTCATGAGTGTAGAAGGGCTTGGCGGTGGTCGCTATGGCAGTTTTCGTATTTAAATTCATGCGTCTGAATCGCTTGTTTATTGCGGTTCATGCTGCGGCTGCAAAGTGAAACTGCGGTGTTTCTCGTTGTGCCCCGTGCTGCTGCGTCTGGGGCGATTGTGCGTTTGCAAAGGCATGGATTTGATTGTCGTCTCAGTCCTTTCGAAACGGCAGCCAGGTCGTCAATTCTTCGATTTGAGCCCGCATGGCATCGCGCTCGGTGCTCATGGCCTTGTTGATGGCGTCGGCGAAGCCCGGGTGCCTGATCCAGTGGCCGGACCAGGTTTCGATCGGCTGGAAGCCGCGCTGGATCTTGTGTTCGCCCTGAGCGCCGGGGTCGAAGCGGGTCAGGCCCTGCTCGATGCAGTATTCGATGCCCTGGTAGTAGCAGGTTTCGAAATGCAGGCTGTCGTAGTCATCCCGGCAGCCCCAGTAGCGGCCGTACAGGGTGGAGCTGCTCTTGAGGGATAGTGCCCCCGCAACGGGCTGGCCGCCTTTTTCGGCGATCACCAGCAGCAGTTGTTCGGGCATGGTCCGGTGCAGCAGCTGGAAGAATTCGGGTGTCAGGTAGCCTGTGCGCCCGCGTTTCAAATAGGTGTTCTGGTAAAAGGCGTAGAAAATGTCGAGTAGCTCGGGGCTAAGTTCGGTGCCTTGAATGCGGCGCAGGCTGATCTGCTGGTCGAGTACCTTTTGGCGTTCGCGGCGGATATTTTTGCGCTTGCGTGAGGCAAATTTTTCCAGGAAATGGTCGAAGTTGCGAAAGCCCTCGTTGAGCCAGTGATACTGGGTGCCCAGACGCAGCGTGAGATTGGATGCTTCCATGCTCTGTCGCAGTCCGGGTTCCACAAAGAGGCCGTGCCAGGATGAGGCCCCAAAGCGCTCAGCCAGCTGTCTGATGGCATCCAGCAGGGCGGGCATCAGGGTTGCTGTCGGTTGGCTGCTGCCAATGCGCGGTCCGGCGGCGGGAGTAAACGGAATGGCAGTGACAAGTTTGGGGTAGTAATCCAGCCCGTGGCGCTGGTAGGCATCCGCCCAGGCCCAGTCGAACACATATTCGCCATAGGAGTGGGTTTTAAGGTACAGCGGCATGACGGCGATGGTGTCGCCGTCCTGTTCGACAGCGATATGCAGGGACTGCCAGCCGGTTTGCGGGCTGACGCTATGGCTGTCTTCCAGAGCGGCGAGAAACTCATAGCGCAGAAAGGGGTAGTCGATGCCACAGAGTCGGTTCCAGGTGTCTGGGCCTATAGCGCCGATGTCGGTGTGAATCTTGAGTTCAAGCATTTTTACCTATACTTCCGTTAATGCCCGGGTGCAGAATATCCGGTTTTGGCGTGGCGAACAGGAGCCCCTAGATGGATGAGCTGGAACTCGAATTTGAACTCCACCCGCAGCTGGCACAGGACTGTATCCCGTTGGGGGACTTTGCGCTCTGTCGTTTGCTGCTGATCAATGATGCCAACTATCCCTGGTTTGTGCTGGTGCCGCGGCGCAGCGGTGTCAGTGAAATTTACCATCTGTCGTCAGAGGATCAGGTGCAGCTGATGCGCGAATCCTGCTTTCTGGCCGAAAATCTGGCTGACGCCTTTGTCGCCCGCAAGATGAATGTTGCCTCTCTGGGCAATATGGTGCCACAGCTGCACCTGCATCACATCGTGCGGTTCGAAAAAGACCCGGCCTGGCCTGGGCCTGTATGGGGCAAGCTGCCTGCGCGCACTTACACTGCGGAGCAGGTTGCGGGTATCCGCAAGAAACTGCAGGCGCTGATGTCCGGTGAGCTGGACTTCGTGCCGCAGCCCGCCTGATAGGCGTCGGCCGACGGCCGCTGTGTCGGTACATGCAGAGGCTAAGGTGCAGGTAAAATTAGCCTGCGCGGGTCTGTAAGCGCCTTTCAAATCAGGTATAATTCGCCGCTTTGTGACGCCTGTTGTGGTGCAAAGGCGGCGTTTTTGCGTCATGTGCTCAGTTGTTATGCTGCCAAGAGCCGGTTTTGGCCTTGAACCCTGCGTCGTGCCGCCCAGAAATGTTGGGTCCCGGGTGAGGTCTGGATTACCGCTTGCCCGTGAGTGGTTTGCTGCTGTGATATCCGGCAGGCGACAGGCACACAGCTAATGGCCGCTTCAGGCGGCGCTATACAAGATTTCGGGGCGCGTCCCCCTATGGTTAATCGACAGGAATTGGAAACTATGCGCAGCCATTATTGCGGTGAGCTGAGAGAAGAACATATCGGCGAAGATGTGACGCTGATGGGTTGGGTTCACCGTCGCCGCGACCACGGCGGGGTTATCTTCCTCGACGTGCGTGATCGTGAAGGCATTTCCCAGGTTGTATTTGATCCGGACCGTGAAGAAAGCTTCAAGCTCGCGGACAGCGTGCGCAGCGAGTTTGTTATCGAACTGCGCGGTACAGTGCGAGCCCGTCCTGATGGCACTCTGAACAAGGATATGTCCACCGGCGGCATTGAAGTGCTGGGCAAGGAACTGATTATCCTGAACAAGGCGGAAACGCCGCCGTTCCAGCTGGACGACCATCAGCAGGTGGGCGAGGACGTGCGTCTGCGTCACCGTTACATCGACCTGCGCCGTCCTGAAATCCAGAACAAGCTGCGCTTTCGCTCCAAGGTGACCAGTGCGCTGCGCACCTACCTGGATGGCCATGGCTTCCTGGATATCGAAACCCCTATCCTGACCCGTGCCACGCCTGAAGGCGCGCGCGACTATCTGGTGCCAAGCCGTACCCATGAAGGGTCCTTCTTTGCGCTGCCGCAGTCGCCCCAGCTGTTCAAGCAGCTGCTGATGGTGTCCGGCTTTGACCGCTACTACCAGATTGCCAAGTGCTTCCGTGATGAAGACCTGCGTGCCGACCGCCAGCCTGAATTTACCCAGGTGGATATCGAAGCCTCGTTCATGAATGAGGAAGAGATCATGGGCATGGCCGAGGAAATGATCCGCGGTGTTTTCCAGAATCTGATGAATGTGGATCTGGGCGAATTCCCCCGCATGCCCTACGCCGAAGCCATGCGTCGCTTCGGTTCGGACAAGCCGGATCTGCGTATCTCCATGGAGCTGGTCGATGTTGCCGACCTGATGGCAACGGTCGACTTCAAGGTCTTCGCAGGCCCGGCCAAGGATCCCAAGGGCCGTGTTGCGGCACTGAAGGTTCCGGGCGGCGCCGTGCTGACCCGCAAGCAGATTGACGACTACACCAAGTTTGTCAGCATCTATGGTGCCCGCGGTCTGGCCTGGATCAAGGTCAATGCGCTGGAAGACGGTGTTGAGGGGCTGCAGTCGCCCATCGTCAAGTTCCTGGGTGAAGATGTCTCCCTGCAGATCATGCAGCGTCTGGGCGCCAAGAACGGTGATATCGTATTCTTTGGCGCCGACAGCGCCAAGATCGTCAGCGAAGCCATTGGTGCACTGCGCATCAAGGTGGCGGAAGATCTGGGTCTGATCGAGCGCGAGTGGGCACCGCTGTGGGTCGTGGACTTCCCGATGTTCGAGGAAACCGGCAAGGGCGGCCTTACCGCGCTGCACCATCCGTTCACGGCACCGAGCTGCAGCGTCGACGAGCTGAAATCCAGCCCTGAAACCGCACTGTCCCGCGCCTATGACATGGTGCTCAATGGTACTGAGCTGGGGGGCGGCTCCATCCGTATCCACGATCAGGCCATGCAGAAGGTGGTGTTCAAGATTCTGGGTATCGAGGACGAGGAAGCGCAGGAAAAATTTGGCTTCCTGCTCAATGCCCTTAAATACGGTGCGCCGCCCCACGGTGGTCTGGCATTCGGCCTTGATCGTCTGGTGATGCTGATGACCGGCTCCGACTCGATTCGTGAAGTTATTGCCTTCCCGAAAACCCAGAGCGCGTCCTGCATGCTGACCGATGCGCCGGGCGAAGTGAGTGCGGCTCAGTTGCACGAACTGAACATTCGTCTGCGCAAGACCCCCTGATAAAAAGTAGTGGCGGGGCCGCTGCGGCGGCTCTGCAGATAGAGGTATATCTATGGCAGGTCATTCGAAATTCGCCAACATCAAGCACCGCAAGGCGGCCCAGGATGCGAAGCGCGGCAAGGTTTTCACCAAGCTGATTCGCGAACTGACCGTGGCATCCAAGGAAGGCGGGCCTAATCCGGACGACAACCCGCGCCTGCGTGCGGCGGTGGACAAGGCGCTGGGTGCCAACATGAAGCGCGATACCATCGACAAGGCGGTTGCGCGCGGTGCCGGCGGCATGGACGGTGAAAGCTACGACGAGCTGACCTACGAAGGCTACGGCATCAACGGCGTGGCGATTCTGGTCGAGTGCATGACCGATAACGTCAACCGTACCGTGTCCCAGGTGCGTGCCGCCTTCAACAAGTTTGGTGGCAATCTGGGTACCAACGGTTCGGTGTCCTACCTGTTCGAGAAAAAAGGCCAGCTCAGCTTTGGTGAGGGCGCGGACGAAGATGCCATCATGGAAGCGGCGCTGGACGTGGGGGCTGAGGATGTGGTCGGCAATGACGACGGTTCTGTGGATGTGTTCACGGCGCCGGCGGATTTCATGACCGTCAAACAGGGTCTGGCAGACGCCGGTTTTGAGTCCGATTTTGCCGAGGTCTCGATGATTCCGGCCACTACGGTGGAGCTGGATGTCGAGACCGCCCGCAGGGTCATGAAGCTGATCGATGCGCTGGATGACCTGGATGATTCGCAGAATGTTTTCCACAATGCGGATATTCCCGACGAGGCGATGGACGGCGACTGAGTCGTTTCGCGTCACGGGCATCCCGCCGGGGCACACCAGGCCGGGGTCAGGATTTTAGTCGTCGTCAGTGAAGCCATTGCGGGCTTGCACGGATGGGGCTGTAAAATCCGGGCTCCGGCCTTTTATTTTGCGCAGCGGTACGCCTGAGTCGGTATCATGGCCCGGGCGCACTCAGGGATAAGCGAATCTGTATGCTGATTCTAGGAATTGACCCCGGCTCTCGGATTACCGGGTACGGGGTGATCAACCATGTCGACGGGCGCAACGAATATGTTGCCAGTGGCTGTATTCGCATCAAGGGCGATGAACTGCCCGAACGGCTGCGGCAGGTTTACGCCGGCGTCAGTGAGATCGTCGAGACCTATTGCCCGCAGGAAATGGCGATCGAGCAGGTTTTCATGGCACGCAATCCGGACTCGGCCTTAAAGCTTGGGCAGGCGCGCGGTGTGGCCATCGTCGCCTGCAGTAATCGGGATCTGCCGGTGTATGAGTACGCCGCCCGCAAGGTCAAGCAGGCGGTGGTGGGCAATGGCGGCGCCGACAAGACGCAGGTGCAGCACATGGTGTCCTATTTGTTGAAATTGCCGGGTCTGCCCCAGGCTGATGCCGCCGATGCCCTGGCCATTGCCATCTGTCATGCCCATACCCGCAGCAGCATGGTGCGCACCCTGGGTGTCTGCGCCAGTCGCAACGGACGCTGGCGCAAATGACCTACCTTGAGTTTGTCTACGCGGCGGACCTTGCCGGTGTCGCCGTGTTTGCCACCACCGGGGCGCTCGCAGCCCAGGGCAAGCGACTGGATATTCTGGGTGTGGTGGTGCTGGGCATTGTGACGGCCCTGGGTGGCGGTACGCTGCGGGACATCACCCTGAATGCTCATCCTGTACTCTGGATCGGCGATACCCTCTATTTGTGGGTGGCCATTCTGAGTGCGGTTGTCGCCTTTGTGCTGTCGCGCTATATCCAGTACCCCAGGCGCATGTTGCTGATTCTGGATGCGCTGGGGTTGTCGCTGTTCGCCATTCTGGGGGCGCAGAAGGCCGTCGCCCTGGGAATGCCGGATGTGGTGGTGGTCATGATGGCGGTCATTACCGGCGTGGCCGGCGGCATGATTCGCGATCTCCTCACAGGTCAAGTGCCGCTGATTCTGCAATGGAACGGTGAAATGTACGCCAGCTGTGCGCTGGTGGGCGCGCTGGTGTATGTGGTGTTCAGCCATGTCATGACCGAGCCCACGCGCTGGCTGGAGCTCAGTGCCATGACCATAGTGTTTGTGTTTCGCATGGCCTCTATTGTGGCGGGCCTGCGGCTGCCCGAGTTTATAGTGGCGGGACACAGGCTGGAATCACCTGAAGAAGCCCGTAATCTGGAGAGAAAAGAGCCGTGATAGGACGTCTGAGAGGGGAGTTGCTGGAAAAGCATCCGCCGCAGTTGCTGGTTGAGGTGGGTGGCGTTGGTTACGAGCTCGAGGCCTCGATGAATACCTTCTATCGCCTGCCCGAGCGCGGCAAGCAGGTGGTGCTCTATACCCACTTTGTGGTGCGTGAAGATGCACAGTTGCTTTACGGCTTTGCCGACCGGGGCGAGCGCAGTCTGTTCCGTGCCCTGATCAAGGTGAATGGCGTCGGTCCCAAGCTCGCGCTGACCATTCTATCGGGTATTGATGCCGACAGCTTTGTGCGGGCGGTGCATCAGGGCGATACCGCATCGCTGGTACGTTTGCCTGGTATTGGCAAAAAGACCGCCGAGCGGCTGATCGTCGAGATGAAAGACAAGCTCAAGGAGCTGCAGGTGTCCGGCGCCGGCGAGTTTCAGTTGTCCGCGCCCGGCGAGCAGGCGCCAGTAGCAGGCCCTGATGCGGCCTCCGAGGCGGAGAGTGCGCTGGTGGCGCTGGGCTACAAGCCGGCTGAAGCCACCAAGGCTGTGAGTCAGGCGGCGCGGCTACTGGATGCCAATGCGCCCTGTGAGGCGTTGATTCGTCAGGCGCTCAAGTCAATGGTCGGGGGGTGACAGATGTCGGACCTGGCGCTGTGGAGTAAGGTTGTATGATCGAAGCGGACCGTTTTATTGCGCCCCAGGCGAGCCCGACGGAGGATGTGCTGGACAGGGCAATACGCCCCAAGACGCTGGCGGACTACGAAGGCCAGCCGCGGGTGCGCGAGCAGATGGAAATTTTCATTGAGGCGGCACGCAAGCGTGGCGAAGCCCTGGATCACACCCTGATATTTGGACCGCCCGGCCTTGGCAAGACCACACTTGCCAATATCATTGCCAACGAGATGAAGGGCGCCATCAAGACGACCTCGGGTCCGGTGCTGGAAAAGGCCGGTGATGTGGCCGCCATGCTGACCAGTCTTGAGCCCGGAGACATTCTCTTTATCGACGAAATCCACCGTCTAAGCCCCAATGTCGAGGAGATTCTCTATCCGGCCATGGAGGACTATCAGCTCGATATCATGATCGGTGAGGGGCCGGCGGCGCGCTCGATCAAGATCGAGTTGCCACCCTTTACCCTGGTAGGCGCCACGACCCGTGCCGGGCTGCTGACATCCCCGCTGCGGGACCGCTTTGGCATAGTGCAGCGGCTGGAGTTCTATGGCGTTGATGATTTGGCGCACATCGTGGAGCGCTCGGCGCGTCTGTCGGGTACCAGTATTGCGCCTGAGGGTGCGCTGGAAGTCGCCCGGCGGGCGCGGGGTACGCCACGTATCGCCAATCGTTTGTTGCGACGCGCACGGGATTACGCCGAGGTTAAGGGTAATGGCGAGATTGACCGGCAGACGGCGGATCTGGCGCTCAACATGCTCAGCGTCGACGAGCGCGGCTTTGATCATATGGACCGGCGCCTGTTGCTGGCGATGATCGAGAAGTTTGGCGGCGGGCCTGTCGGGGTGGATAACCTGGCGGCGGCGATCTCGGAGGAACGCGATACCATCGAGGATGTGCTTGAGCCCTATCTCATTCAGCAGGGCTATATCATGCGCACGCCCAGGGGGCGCATCGTCACGGATCATGCGTATCTGCACTTTGGCCTTGAGGTGCCTGAGCGCACCTCCTGAGCACAAATCGTCGGGCGGACTTTGCCTGTTTCTGGCCGTTTGCGCGCACTATTTCAGGGCGCTTATGGTGGCTGAAATTCTTTTTGCGTTGGTGCTGCACAAGCTGCTTGAATAAATCTTTGCGCCTGCTATTGTGGGCGCAGAATTCGCCCGACTGCCTAAAGGCCCAGGTCCCTGGTCCCTGCCCATCGCGCAAACGACTTTGTCAGCTTACCCTTCTTCACCTCTGCTGCGTGCGCCTGTTAAGGTTGTGCGACGGTGCGCGTGGGGCGGGGTTCGAGCAGTGGGTTTGTTCATTCTGCAGCAAGCTTGTAACCGCTATGATGCGGCGCTCGTGGATATGGCTGAACCAAACAGCATGAGCGCTATCATACAGCGTTCACAGGCAAGTCTGTGGTAGGGTCGTCAGAGGTGTCGGCAGGCGTTTGTAGCCTATTAACCTGTTGTGGTCTGTTCGTTGCTTTCTGCACCGGGTAGTCCGATCTTTCAACCGAGTCAGCCGGCACTTATTGTGATCTGGCGCCTGAGAGGAATTTGTTGTGGTCGAGGAAATGTCGATCTGGAGTCTGGTGCTCAACGCAAGTCTGGTTGTACAGCTGGTTATGCTGATATTGCTGTTGGCGTCCTTCCTGTCATGGATCATGATTTTTCAGCGTCGTCGCGTCTTCAGTGACGCCAGCAAAGGCCTGGCGGTGTTTGAAGAACGCTTTTGGTCGGGCGTTGACCTGGGGCACCTGTTCCGCGAAGTGAATCAGTCGCCGGATCCGGGTAATGGCGCCGAGAATATTTTTCGCTCCGGCATCAAGGAGTTTACCCGCCTGACCCAGCAGCGCAATTACGATCCCGATGCGGTTATGGAAGGCATTCAGCGCAGCATGCGTGTTGCGCTGGCCCGTGAAGAGGAAAAACTGGATCAGCACCTGCCGTTTCTGGCCACCGTCGGTTCGACCAGCCCTTATATCGGCCTGTTTGGCACTGTATGGGGCATCATGAACTCGTTCCGCGGGCTGGCCAATATGCATCAGGCGACGCTGGCATCCGTGGCGCCGGGGATTTCCGAGGCACTGGTGGCGACGGCGATCGGACTTTTTGCGGCGATTCCGGCGGTCATTGCCTATAACCGCTTTTCGTCCAAATCCGAAGGACTGCTTAATCGTTACGAGACCTTCGCCGATGAGTTTTCCAGCATTTTGCACCGTCGCATTCATTCAGCGGACTGATCAGGCAATCTCATGATTAGACGACAGAAGCGCAAGCGCAAACTCAACGCCGAGATCAACGTTGTACCCTATATCGACGTCATGATGGTGCTGCTGGTGATCTTCATGGTCACCGCCCCCATGCTGACCCAGGGTGTGGATGTGCAGTTGCCCAAGGCCTCCGCTGACCCGGTGGACAGCAAGGACAGCGAGCCGCTGATCGTCACGGTGGATGCTGAGGGTCAGTACTACATCAACATCGGTGGTGCCGACCAGTCGGTGGTCAGTGCTGAGGATGTCGGTGAGCGCGTGCAGAAGGTGCTGGCGGCGAATCCGGACAAGATGCTGCTGGTCAAAGGCGACAAGCGCGTTGAATATGACAAGGTGGTCGGGCTGATGGTGCTGTTGCAACAGGCCGGCGCACCCAGTGTCGGGCTGGTAACAGAGTAGGTGTGGACGGTGGATAAGCGCAGTTATCTGGTACCCAGCCTGCTTGCGTTTCTGGTGCATGTGGCTGTGGTGTTGCTGCTTGCCGGTCACTGGTTCGATCAGGCTGATCCGCGGGAATTGAAGCCGCGCCATATTCAGGCGCAGATGGTGGATCTGGGCGCGGTGAGTCAGGCGCTGGAGAAGCAGACCGAGCAGGCACGTCGTGCAGAAGAGGCGCGCAAGAAAGCCGAGCAGCGCAAACTGAACGAACGTGAGCAGGCGCAGGAAAAGCAGCGTCAGCAGGAGCTGGCGGCGCAGGACAAGGCTAAAAAGGCAGAGCAGGCTCAGGAGCAGAAAGTCCGGGATGAGCAGGCGGCAAAGGAAAAGTCGATAAAAGAGGCTGAGCAGAAAGCTGAAACCCAGCGTCAGCAAAAGGAACAGGCTGAAGTTCTGGCGAAGGCGAAGGCCGCTGAGGCTAAGGCTGTGGCTGAATCGAAACAGAAAGCTCAGGAGCAGGCGAAGCTCGCCGCCGAGAAGAAAAAGCAGGTCGAGGATCTGGCGAAGGCTGCGGCGGGCAAAAAAAAGCTGGCTGATGACCAGGCCAAGGTTGCTGCCGAGAAGAAAAAACAGGCTGACGATCAGGCCAAAGCCGCTGCCGAGAAGAAAAAACAGGCGGACGTCGCTGCCAAGGCCAAGGCGGAAACCGAAGCCAAGCGTGTTGCTGAGGCCAAGCGCAAGCAGGAAGAGCAGCAGCGCAAGGACGCCGACAAGGCGCGTGAACTGGCGCAGTTCGAAAAAGAGCTGGCTCAGGAGCAGCAACGCATGGCGGCGGATCGCGCCTCGCAGCAGTTGATGGTGTCGATGACGGATTACATCAACGGCGAGCTGAGTCGCAACTGGCGGATTTCGAGTGCGTTTCGCGACGGTATGGAAGCGGTGGTAGAGATCCGCCTTTTCCCGTCGGGTGAGGTGGACAGTGCCAACCTGGTGAAGAGCAGTGGCGATTCGGGGTTTGACAATGCAGCGGTGCAGGCGGTGTTCAAGGTTGATCGCTTTGTGCGGGTTGCGGAAGTTGATCCGTTGACGTTTGAGCGTAATCTCAGAAAATTCAGAGTTAAGTTCCGACCGGAGGGATTGAGGTGGTAATAGCGATGAAGCAAAGAGTGCTGGCGTGCTGCGTATTGATGCTGTTGGCATTTGGTGTGCGCGCCGAACTGGTGATTGAAGTGACCCAGGGCGTGGATGCGCCGACGCCCATCGCTGTGGTCCCCTTTGGCTGGAGTGGCGCCACGCCATTGCCGGAGGATATCGGCGAGATCGTCTCCACGGATCTGCATCGCAGTGGCTTTTTTAGTGCCATGAAGCGCAGCGACATGCTGGGCTTTCCGCAGCAGCAGGCGCAGGTGTTCTTTCGGGACTGGCGTGTGTCGGGTCAGAATTACCTGCTGATTGGTCGTGTGACCTCGACCGGTGGTGAGCAGCTGCAGGTAACCTATGAGCTCTATGATGTGCTTAAGGAAGCGCGGGTGTTCGGCGAACAGATCAGCGGTTCGACACGCAATATGCGTGATATGGCGCACTACATCGCCGATGCGGTATTCGAAAAGCTCACGGGTTTGCGCGGCGCCTTTTCTACCCGTATCGCCTATGTGACCGCCCAGAATCAGGGCGGTGGCCAGCACCGTTACAGTCTGCAGCTGGCGGATGCTGACGGGGCTCGGGCGCGTACCATTCTGGAGTCCCGTGAGCCTATCATGTCGCCGTCCTGGTCCAAGGATGGCAGCAAGCTGGCGTACGTATCCTTTGAAAGTTCGCGCCCGGGTATCTATGTGCAGCACCTGGCCAGCGGCAAGCGCGAAAAGATTCAGTCATTTGCCGGCCTTAACGGTGCGCCGGCCTGGGCGCCGGACGGCCAGCGCCTGGCGTTGACGCTGTCCAAGGACGGCAATCCGGAAATCTATACGCTGGATCTGGCGCGCCGTCAGCTGACCCGCGTGACGCACCATTACGGCATCGACACCGAGCCGACCTGGTCGCCGGACGGGCAGTCTATACTGTTTACTTCGGATCGGGGTGGTCAGCCACAGATCTACCGTGTCTATCTGTCTGATCGGCGAATTGAGCGTGTGACCTTTGAGGGCAACTACAATAGCAGTGGCAAGCTGACGCAGGATGGCCGTTTCCTGGCCATGGTGCATCGCAGCGCAGGTGCCGGAGCTGCCTTCAATATTGCGGTACAGGATCTTAAAACAGGGCGTCTGGATATACTGACCCAGACGTCTCTGGACGAATCGCCAACCATAGCACCGAACGGCAGTATTGTGCTGTACGCGACCCAGCAGGGTAACACCGGTGTACTGGCGGCAGTTTCTCTCGATGGCCGGGTGCGCTTTCGCATGCCCTCGTCATCGGGCGATGTTAGGGAGCCGGCCTGGTCCCCCTACTTGCAATAGGACCGGGCTAACATTACTTTACTCTACACGTTAGCGACCATGATGGTCGCTGCAAGGAGCAATAGAAAGATGCGTGCGTTGAACGTTACCAAGGTTGCTGCTCTGGCTCTTACATTCGCATGGGTTGCAGGTTGCAGCTCCACCAGTACTCAGACTGACAGCGCTGATATGGGCGGTAGCATGGGCTCTGACAGCGGAGCCATGACTTCAGGTTCTGCGGGTATGGGCGGACTGTCGGGTTCCGACCTGCCGGCTGAAGTTGCAAACCTGCAGACGGTTTTCTACTTCGATTTTGATCAGTCTACCGTCAAGGGCGAATCTTTCGCTGATCTGGAAGCGCATGCACGCTACCTGTCGTCCAACCCGCAGGCAGGTGTTCGTCTTGAAGGTCACGCTGATGAGCGCGGTACTCGCGAATACAACATCGCCCTGGGCGAACGTCGTGGTAACGCTGTTGCGCGTTTCCTGATGGTGAACGGCGCCAACGCCGGTCAGGTTGAAGTGATCAGCTACGGCGAAGAAAAGCCGGCAGTGATGGGTCATGGCTCGGATTCCTGGGCGCAGAACCGTCGCGTTGAGCTGAAATACGCTGGCCGCTAAGTGCCCATGACTGTATTCAGACTCAGGTTTCTGGGATTGCTGCTGGCGCTTGCGCCAGTAGCGGTTCTGGCTGCGGATCCCGTGCCGGTCATTGAGATCGCGCCGGGGCCAGGGCAGAGCTACTCCAGTGGCGGCTCAGGGCAGTCCTTCGGCACGCAGGAGGCGCAGCTCATGATGATGCTGCAACAGCTGCAGGATGAGGTGCGCAGCCTGCGCGGCCAGGTGGAATCGCAGCAATACGCGTTCGATCGTATGCAGAAGGATCAGCTGGAGCGATACCGTGATCTCGACCGCCGCATGGGCGCGTTGATCACCGGTGCCGCCGCAGCCCCTGTGGTTCCTGAACTTAATTCTGATGCGGCCTTGCCGGATGCAGCAGCCCCTGGGCCTGAAGGTGCCCCGATTGCGCCTGCTTATAATGCGCCCTCGGCTTCTGCTGGATCAGGCGGCGACGATCAGGCCTATCAGGATGCCTTTGCGCTGGTGCGAGAGCGCAAGTTCAACGAAGCGGCCGGTGCCTTTGAGCGTTTTGTGCAGGACTATCCGGCGAGTGCCCGGCTGGCGAATGCGCACTACTGGCTCGGTGAAATTTACCTGGCCCAGCAGCAGCTGGACCTTGCCCAGACAGCCTTTTCCCGTGTAGTGGATGACTTTCCCGGCAGCACCAAACTGCCCGATGCGCTCTACAAGCTGGGTGTGCTGAATTATCAGCGAGGCAACACAGCTGAGTCTGCGCGTTATCTGGAGCGGGTGATACGTGATTTCCCGCAAAGTTCTGCCGCGCGCTTGGCGCAAAATTTTAAGCGCTAGGCGTCTAGGCGCTTGGTGTTCGTTTGAGCCCGGCCTGTCCGGGCTCAGTTATTTGTTGTATTGCTCACATTTTTAAAGCGGAAGCTGTTTTGATGACTCAATCCTCCCCCAAAGCCGTGGTGTTGCTGTCCGGCGGTCTTGATTCGGCCACAGTGCTGGCGATGGCGCTCGATCAGGGTTACGACTGCCATGTGCTGAGTTTTGACTATGGTCAGCGTTCGCAGACCGAACTGAATGCCGCCCGTGCTGTTGTCAGTGCTCTGGGTGTAAGCGCGCACAAGCACAAGGTTGTTCGTTTGCATCTGGAGGACTTTGGCGGCTCCGCGCTGACCGATCATTCGATCGATGTGCCGGAGCAGGACGCTGAGGGTGAGATTCCGGTGACCTATGTGCCGGCGCGCAATACGGTGTTTCTCTCCCTGGCGCTGGGCTGGGCTGAAGTGCTGGGTGCCAGGGCGTTGTTTATCGGCGTGAACGCGGTGGATTACTCCGGTTACCCCGACTGCCGGCCGGAGTTCATCGCGGCTTTTGAATCCATGGCCAACCTCGCCACCAAGGCGGGTGTCAGCGGTCAGCCATTTCGTATCGAGACACCGCTGATGAGTCTGACCAAGTCGGATATCATTGTCGAAGGTCAGCGGCTGGGGCTGGACTACGGTTTGACGGTGTCCTGCTATCAGGCCGATGATCAGGGGCGGGCCTGTGGCGTCTGTGACAGCTGCCGTTTGCGTGCCAAAGGCTTTGCCGATGCCGGTGTTGAGGATCCGACCCGCTATCAGGCATAAAAGTGGGTTCAGGGGTTGCATCGACGCTGAAAGTCTTTAGAATGCGCAGCCCATCGGGTCGTTAGCTCAGTTGGTAGAGCAGTTGGCTTTTAACCAATTGGTCATAGGTTCGAATCCTATACGACCCACCACATTCGAAAAAAGAGGGAGCACTTGTTGCTCCCTCTTTTTTTGTCGGTTTGCTTTGTGCGCGTTGGTTTTATGTCAGTTGGGCGCGTTCGCGTATATTTTGGCCGTTATCAGTGTGTCAGGGCTTGCAGTCGCGCAAGCTCGGCACAATGAATAGGTAATCGGGTCAAAGACAGTGACGGCGACCGCTGGCGCAGAACTGTGGTATTATTCTGCGCCTCGAAATTCACATCGGGTTTGTTGCCCCAATTTTGACAGACTGACATGACGCCTATGTTGAGCAAGCAGGACATCTCCGAGCGCATCCTGGTGCAGGAGCACTTAGCCAAAGAACATCTGCCGGACGACATGAGTCGGGCGGATGTCGAGCGCTATAAAGCGCGTATCAAGGCATTGCTGAAAGAAAAGAATGCCTGCCTGGTGGCGCACTATTATACCGAAGCGATTATCCAGGAGCTGGCCGAAGAAACCGGCGGCTGTGTCGCTGACTCGCTGGAAATGGCGCGCTTTGGCAATGCCCGCCCGGAAACCACGCTGCTGGTAGCCGGTGTGCGTTTCATGGGTGAAACGGCGAAGATCCTGAGCCCGGAAAAGCGCATTCTTATGCCGACCCTTGAGGCGACCTGTTCGCTGGATATTGGTTGTCCAGCGCCTGAGTTCACCGCCTTCTGTGATGCGCATCCGGACTACGAGGTTGTGGTGTATGCCAACACCTCCGCTGCGGTCAAGGCGCGGGCCGACTGGGTCGTGACCTCCAGCATTGCGCTGGATGTGGTTGAGCATCTGGCGGATCAGGGCAAGAAAATTATCTGGGCGCCGGACAAGCATTTGGGCGCCTATGTACAGAAGCAGACGGGCATCGAAATGCTGATGTGGGATGGCGCCTGCATCGTGCACGAAGAGTTCAAGGCCAAGGGGCTGCTGGATCTGAAGCAGGTGTACCCCGATGCCGCCATTCTGGTGCACCCGGAATCGCCGGCGTCAGTGATCGAGCTGGCTGATGCGGTGGGGTCAACCTCCCAGCTGATCAAGGCGGCAGCCGAGCTGCCAAACCGTGAGCTGATAGTGGCGACCGACCGCGGTATCTTCTACAAGATGCAGCAGGCAGCACCGGACAAGGTGTTTATCGAAGCGCCGACCGGCGGCAGTGGCGCGACCTGTCGCAGCTGTGCGCACTGTCCCTGGATGGCGCTGAACGGTCTTGAGAATATGGTGACGGCGCTGGAAGAGGGTCGTGATGAAGTGCTGGTCGATGCATCTCTGATTGCTGCGGCGCGCCGACCGCTGCAGCGCATGCTGGATTTCTCCGCTGCGCTCAAGGGGTAGAGCGTTTTGCCGGGGCCTGCGCCCCGGTCGCCTGTCACCCCTTTCACAGGCAAGCTATAGGCCAGAAACTGTCCCCTCAGGGTGGTTCGGCACTTTCTCTGATCCCGGCGCCCGCCGGGATTTTTAGTGTCTGCCTTTCCTTGGTATCAAAAATCCATTTTCAGGTTTTCACGCAGCTGCTCGGCATCCGTCTTGTAGGCTTGCAGTCGCGCGCGGTCTGACTCGGACAGCATCTTTTCCTTCAAGGCAAAATCCACCTGGCGTAGCGCCTTGTCGACGTCTGCCGTGCGCAGAAAATATTCAATGCGGGCTTCGTGTACGCGCAGAATCTGCTGTTCCAGGCCATAGGTCTCGGCGAGGTTGAAGCGGCTGTCGATATCGTTGGGGTGGCGCCTGAGCAGCGACTCGTACAGCTGGGCAGCCCGGGCGGGCTGCTCCATGTCCTGCAGCAGGCGGGCGTAGGTTTTCTGCACCGGCAGGTTGTTGGGATAGAGCTGATTCAGTTCGCTGAGGATCTGCTCGGCTTCACTGTCGCGCTTGGCTGCGTGCAGGATTTCGGCGCGGCTGATGCGCACATAAAGATGCTGTTGCCAGCTACTATCCAGGCTGTCGAGTGCCTTGAGGGCTTTGGCGTGATCGCCGTTAGCGCTCGCGGCCATTGCCATGCCGTAGTAGTCGCGGCTGCTGCCGCTGTTCTGTGCCGCCGCTTCGAAACTGGCCAGGATGGCGCCCGGGCGGTCGGCGTAATGCACCTGCAGGCGGGTGCGGGCGATATCAAATTCGGGGCTCTGACGCTGCGTACTCGGCATCGGCAGCTGGGCGGCGCGGTTGAGGGAGTCGGCGATGCGGGACTGGGTCACCGGGTGGGTGAGCAGAAACTCAGGTGGACGGTCGCCGTAAAAGCGCATCGAACGTTGCATGCGCTCAAACATGCGCGGCATGGCGCCGGGGTCTATGTCGGATGCTGCCAGTGTGGCCATGCCAAGGCGATCGGCTTCCTGCTCGTTCTGGCGGCTGAATGAGAGTCGTGCCAGCTCGCTGGCACCCAGGGTTGAGCTCAGCGCTGCGGCGCCCGCCTGGGCGTCGGCCGCAGCGACCAGGATGCTGCCCAGCACTGCAGCCATCATGAAGGGGCGATTGCGGCGCTCTTCTTCCAGTTGCTGGGCAAAATGGCGTTGGCTGAGATGCGCCAGTTCGTGCGCCAGCACGGAAGCGAGTTCGTCTTCCGCCTCGGCCGACAGCAGCAGGCCGCCATGCACGCCGACGATGCCGCCTGGCACTGCAAAGGCGTTGAGTGTCGGGTTGTCGACGGTGATCAGCTCAAGCTGCGGCTGTTGCAGTGCGCTGTTGGCGGCCAGCTTCCACAGCAGGTCTTCCAGATAGCTGTAGACGACAGGGTCTTCGAGCAGCTTGGCGCGCCCGCGCAGCATCCGTCCCCAGGTGTCGCCCAGGCGTGCCTCCTGCGACAGTGAAACGATGGATGAAGAGGTGTCGCCGATGGTTGGCAGGTTCTGCGCAGCCTGGGTTAGCGGCGGCAGGGACAGCAGTAGCCCCAGCAGCAGAGGGGGCAGTTTTTTGGGCGCTAGCATGGGTTTCCTTATCATCAATCGCTGACGATTATCGTACAGAGCTTTATGCTAATATCCAGCTTCCCAAGCGACCCGGCAAGAGGGGTAATCATGGTAAGCGGTGAATTCGATCAGGTACTTGATGCCAGTGGGCTGAATTGCCCGCTGCCGTTGCTCAAGGCCAAGCAGGCACTGAACCGGCTGCAAAGCGGTGCTGTGTTAAAGGTCATTGCGACCGATGCGGGATCGGTGCGGGACTTCAAGGCATACACCGATCAGTGTGACCATGAGCTGTTGCAATCGTTCACCGAGGACGAGCGTTACATTTACATTATCCGGCGCTCCTAGCCTGCAGAGATTCTATATGCGCAAGATTTTCGGTAAATGGATTGATCGGTATTTCTCTGACGAAGAGGCCCTGTTGCTGTTTGTGCTGCTGGCGGTGGGCCTGACGGTCATTATTACCCTGGGGCAGCCGCTGGCGCCGGTGTTTGCCGGCATAGTGCTGGCGTTTCTGATGCAGGGCTCGGTGGACTGGCTGGTCTCCCGAGGGCTGAGTCATCTGCCGGCGGTGGTGTTGGTGTTTGCGGCCTTTGTCGGTTTCTTTCTGGCGTTGCTGTTGTTTGTCATGCCGCTGGCCTGGAAGCAGCTCGTCACCCTGTTTAACGAGTTGCCGCGCATGGTGTCCCATGTGCAGTCGTTGTTGTTGCTGTTACCGCAGAAATACCCCGACTTTATTTCCGAGTCCCAGGTGCGTGAGCTGATCCAGCTGGCGACCACTGAGCTCAGCCAGGCCGGACAGTGGGTGCTGACCTTCTCGCTCAACTCCCTGGGTAATCTGGTGGCGCTGCTGATTTACGTGGTGCTGGTGCCTATCCTGGTGTTTTTCTTTCTCAAGGATGGTCGCAAGCTGGTGGGTTGGTGGGCGTCATTCCTGCCGGAGCGCCGTTACATGATGACCAAGGTGTGGCGCGAAATGGATGATCAGATCGCCAACTACATTCGTGGCAAGGCGCTGGAAATCCTTATCGTTGGCACTGTGACTTTTGTGGCGCTGGCGTTTCTTGGGGTGAATTACGCGGCGCTGCTGGGCATTATTGTCGGCTTCTCGGTGCTGGTGCCCTATATAGGTGCCGCACTGGTGACCCTGCCGGTAGCGCTGATTGGCTTCTTCCAGTTTGGCTGGGGCCCTGAGTTCATGTGGCTGATGGTGGCCTACGGCATCATTCAGGCGCTGGATGGCAACGTGCTGGTGCCGCTGCTGTTTTCGGAAGCGGTGAATCTGCACCCGGTGTCGATCATAGTCGCGGTGCTGATATTTGGCAGTTTGTGGGGTTTCTGGGGCGTGTTCTTCGCCATTCCGCTGGCGACGCTGGTGAAGGCTATTCTGAATGCCTGGCCGGGCAGTCAGAATCAGGTGGCGACGCTGCCCGGTGATGGTCAGCCACAGCCTTAGAGAAGCAGTCCTGGCTGGGACAGGGCGCCTGCGCGGGCGCCCTGTCGGGCAGCCCGCGTCTGTGAATCAGAGCGCCTTGACGGCCTCGAGCACGGCGTCGGCGTGGCCGGCGACTTTAACCTTGCGCCATTCGTGGCGCAGCGTGCCGGTCTTGTCGATCACAAAGGTGCTGCGCTCAATGCCCATGTGCTCTTTGCCGTAGAGTTTCTTGAGCTTGATAACGTCAAACAGGCCGCACAGGCTTTCATCACTGTCGCTGATCAGCTCGAACGGAAATGACTGTTTGGCCTTGAAGTTCTCATGGGCACGCAGGCCGTCGCGCGACACGCCGAAAATATCGGTATCCAGTGCCTGAAATTCAGCATACAGATCGCGAAAGTTCTGGCCTTCGGTGGTGCAGCCGGGAGTGCTGTCCTTGGGGTAGAAATAGATCACCAGGTTGCGACCGCGCAGGGTGCTGGAGTCGACGGTCAGGCCGCTGGTGGCCTGGGCGCTGAAGTCCGGTACGGGCAGGTCAAGTGATACTTGGCTCATGGGGATTCCTTTATGGGTCAAAAAACGGGTACGCTTCGGGCGTGTAAATCGTATAGAATACTGGGCCTTTCTGCGAGATCAAACCCACCGGTGGCTGAGCCTCTGGGGGAATCCGGTCTCGTTGTACGAGTCTGGTGCGCACAGTACCATAGACCCGAATTTGTCAGATGGAGAAAGTAATGATTACTGGCAGTATTGTTGCGCTCGTTACGCCGATGCAGATCAACGGAGATGTCGACTGGGACGCTCTGGACAAGGTTATCGACCTGCATCTGGATAACGGCACCGATTCGATCGTGGCCGTCGGGACCAGCGGCGAGTCCGCAACCCTGGACTGTGACGAGCATTGCCAGGTGATCAAGTACATCATCAAGCGGGTCGCCGGGCGCCTGCCGGTGATTGCTGGCACCGGTGCCAACTCCACCCGTGAGGCCATCTCCCTGACGCGCCGTGCGGCGGAACTGGGTGCTGCGGCATGTTTGTTGGTAACGCCGTATTACAACAAGCCGACCCAGGAAGGTCTGTACCAGCACTTCAAGGCCGTCGCTGAGGCCGTGGCCGTGCCACAGATTCTCTACAACGTGCCGGGCCGTACCGCCTGTGACATGAGCAACGACACTACACTGCGTCTGGCCGAGATCGATAACATTATCGGTATCAAGGATGCGACCGGCAGCGTCGAGCGTGCCCGTGATCTGGTGGCCCGTGCGCCCAAGGATTTTGCGATCTACTCCGGTGACGATGCCACGGCGGTCGAGCTGATTCTGGCCGGTGGTCATGGCAATATCTCGGTGACCGCCAATGTGGCGCCGGCCGAGATGGCCGAGCTGTGCCGTCTGGCACTGGCTGGCGATGCCGATGGCGCCCGTGCGATGCAGAAAAAGCTGATGCCACTGAACACTCAGTTGTTTGTAGAGTCCAACCCGATTCCGGTGAAATGGGCCCTGTACGAAATGGGTCTGATTGGTCCCGGTATTCGTTTACCACTGACGCTGCTGGCCGAGAGCTGTCAGCCGATCGTTCGCAATGCGCTGCGCGAGAGCGGCATCATTCAGGGCTGAACCCATCATGATGAAGAGTCAAACGCTGACCGGTGCGCTACTGGTTGCCGTCGCGGGGCTGTCAGGTTGCAGCTACCTGTCCAGCAACCCGCTGTACGGTGAAGAGGGTCTGGTACGCAACCGCTCCCAGGATTACGAAGCCGCCCAGGCGCAGGCACGGTTGGAGATTCCGCCGCATCTGCAGACCCGTGAGCTGAACGAACAGCTGGTGGTGCCGGTGGTGGGTGATACCGCGACCCTGCGCCAGAATGATTTCAAGGTGCCACGGCCTGAGTTCTTCTATGCCGACACCGGCTCCGAGCGTGTGAACCTGTCACGCCTGGGTGACGAAAAAATTATCGTCGTCGATGAGCCCATCGCCGATGTCTGGCTCAAACTGCAGGATTTCTGGCGTTTCAATGGCATCGAACTGGCCAAGTCCGATCCGCGCCAGGGGCAGATGGAATCCGGCTGGATTCGTGTCGATGGCAAGGAATACAGTTTTGCCGACCGCTGGATCAAGAAGCTGTCTTTCCAGGACATCGAAACCGATACCCGCAACAAGCTGCGCATCAGCCTGAAACCGGATCCGGAAAACTACGCCCGTACCTCCATCCGTATCGATCATGTGGCGTTTCCGTTCAGTCAGCAGGTCGATTCTATCGACTGGAGTGCTCAGGCCAGCGATGTCGGCTACAAGAGCGACATGATGTTCGACATGCTGCGCTATCTCAGCAAGGCCACGGCCGACTCCAGCGCCCAGAGCCTGCTGGCACTGCAGCAACGCGAGACGGGGCGCCCGCTGCTGGGGCGTGATTCGCGTGGTAATCCGACGCTGAAGATCGAAACCCCGATTGATAATGCCTGGAAACTGATTGATGGTGCACTTACGGCGGCGGAGCTGGACGTAGGTACGCGGGATCAGGAGCGCGGCATTTTCTATCTGACCTATACCACCACAACGCCGGTGGACGATCCCAAAAAGGCTGGTTTCTTCGAGTGGCTGCACGGCGAGCGTGACGATATCAAGTTTGATACCGGCTTGCTTGAGCGCACCCTGGGCCTTGGCGAGACCGATGCCGATAATGGTATCAGCTACAGCGCCAAGACGACCGACCGTCTGGTTGAGGGCGTGGTGGATCAGAGCGATCTGGCGGATCCCGACAACCTGGCCAACCGTGAAGGCTACAAAATCTGGTTTGCCGGCAAGGTCATCTATGTCTTTGGTGATGATGGCAAGGATGGTGGTCTGAACCGTGAAACCGGCAACTATGAATTCGTGGGCCGCTATCAGCTGCGCATGAACCGTACACGCAGCGGCAGCTATTTGAGTGTCAACACGGCTGAAGGCATAGCGGCGCCCGCTCTGGTAGCAGAAGAAATTCTGTGGAGCGTCAAGGATCACCTGCCCGCAGGCTGAATCTTGGTGCCTTCAGGGGGCGCTCTCGGTGACGACTCAGGCCTAAGCCTGAGCGATAATTGATGACCGATTAACGACAAAGGGGCTGCGGCCCCTTTGTCGTATCTGAGCCAAAGAGTGCATTTAAGAACAGGAGTGGGATTCTATGGAAAAGGCAGTGTTTCTTGATCTCGAAAGCCTGGAAGACATCGACCTGGCCGCGCTGGCGGCTGAGTTTGATAGCTTCGAAACTCACATGGCTACAGCGCCTGCAGAGGTGGCAGCGCGCATTCGGGATGCCGAGGTGGTGCTGGTCAACAAGGTGCGCCTTGATGCAGCAGCGCTGCAGCAGGCGCCAAGACTCAAGCTGATTTGCGTGGTTGCGACGGGCACCAACAATGTGGACCTTGAGGCGGCGCAGCGCCTGGGTATTCAGGTGTCGAATTGTCGCGCCTACGGCAATGATTCCGTGATTCAGCACGTCTTCGCGCTGCTGCTGGCGCTCAGTACGCGCCTGCTGGATTACCACCAGGCAGTGCAGACCGGGCGCTGGCAGCAGGCCGGGCAGTTCTGCTTTCTGGATTTTCCCATCGCAGAGCTCGCTGGCAAGACGCTGGGCATTGTTGGTTATGGCAATCTGGGCCAGGGTGTCGGGCGCATTGCCGAGGCGTTTGGCATGAAGGTCATGATCGCACAGCGCCCGGGTGGGCCCGCTGAAGCGGGTCGTGCGCCGCTGGATGAACTTTTGCCCCAGGTGGATGTGCTGACGCTGCACTGTCCGCTGACCGAACATACTCGCAACCTGCTTGATGCCGCGGCCTTCAGACGCATGAAAAACTCGGCGTTGCTGATCAATGTGGCCCGCGGGGGCATCGTTGATGAGGCGGCGCTGGCAGAAGCCCTGCGCACTGGGGAGATCGCGGGGGCGGCCACCGATGTGCTCAGCGTGGAGCCGCCCAGGGAGGGTAATCCGCTGCTGGACAGTGGTATCCCCAACCTGATCGTGACGCCGCACAATGCCTGGGGCAGCCGCGAAGCCCGGCAGCGCATCATCGGCCAGACGCTGGACACGGTGCAGGCCTTCAAGCGCGGGGAGGCGCTGCGGGCCGTTTGCTGACGCCCGGCTAAAAGGGTACCGGTGCCTCAAAGTCCAGCGCCTCACCGCTGACCGGATGCTGCAAGCCGAGCTGCTCGGCGTGCAGCATCAGGCGTGGCGCCCGGGCAATGATCTCGGGCGGAGCGTAGAAGTTGTCCCCCAGAATGGGGTGTCCCAGGGTGTGCAGATGCACCCGCAGCTGGTGCGAGCGACCGGTAATGGGGTGCAGCTGAATGCGACTCTGGATCCCATCAGTCTCCAGTAGCCACCATTCGGTGCGGGCGGACTTGCCCTCAACAGGGTCGACGATCTGCAGCGGGCGACGCTCCCAGTGACAGCGCAATGGCCAATCCATCACGCCGCTGTTCTCGGTAGGGCGGCCGGCCACCAGTGCCTGATAGCGCTTGCGAGTTTCACGCATCTGAAACTGACGGCTCAGCTCGCGGTGGCTGGCGGCATTGAGCGCCAGCACCATGAGGCCGGACGTGGCGCAATCGAGCCGATGCACGATGCGGGCGGTGGGGAAATCCGCCTGTACCCGATGCCAGAGGCAGTCCTGCTTGTCCGGGCCGCGGCCCGGCACCGACAGCAGGCCGGCGGGTTTGACCACCACCACCAGCTCTGCGTCAGCCCAGGTCAGGCTGTAGTTCATGGGGTCAGCTCAAACAGCGCCAGTGCCTCGACGTGGGCGGTATGGGGGAACATGTCCATGGCACAGAAGCGGCTCAGGCGATAACCGGCCTGGGCCAGTTCGGCGCCGTCCCGGGCCAGCATGGCCGGATTACATGAGACATACAGGATGCGTTTGGCCTTGTAGCCGATCAGCTGCAGTATGGCTTCGCGGGCACCGGTACGCGGGGGGTCCAGCAGGATCAGGTCAAAGCCTGTGCGATACCATTTCTGATGGCGGAAGTCCTGGCTGAGGTCGTTGCGAAAGAAGGTGGCGTTCTCGATGCCGTTGGCCTTTGCATTGAGGGTTGCCCGCTCGGCCATGGCTTCGCTGCCTTCTATGCCTATGACTTCGCCACAGCGCGTCGCCAGGGGCAGGGTAAAGTTGCCAAGGCCGCAGAACAGATCCAGCACGCGGTCCTGGGGCTGCGGATCGAGCCATTCGATCGCGCGGGACACCATTTGGCGGTTCAGATCCGGGTTCACCTGCAGGAAGTCGCCGGGGGCAAATCCCAGTTCCAGCTTGAATGCCGGCAGGCTATAGGTCAGCGGCTGCTCGGCGTCCTTGCCGGCGTACTGAGTACCCTGTGCGTCTTCAAGGTAGAGCTGCAGGTCGAACTGTTGGGCCAGGGGCTGCAGGCGTGCCTGAGTATCGGCACGCAGTGGCTTCTTGGTGCGCAGGGTCAGGGCGCCCCGGCTGTCACCATACTGAACCTGGGCGTGGGTGATGGATTTCAGGTCGTCCAGCCCCCTGAGGGTATCGCGCAGTCCGCGGAACAGATCCTGGGCGCGTACATCAAGCACGTTGCACTGCTCGATCTGCAGCAGCTTGTTGCTGGCGCGGCGGCGAAAGCCGATCAGGGGCTCGCCGTTACGCTGCAGCTGGTTGATGCCGACGCGGGCGCTGCGACGATAGTGCCAGGGCTGCGAGACCAGGGGTGTCTCGATCTGTTCAGGTACCAGGTTGCCAATGCGCTTGAGCTGGTCCAGCGCCTGGTCCTGCTTGAAGCGGATTTGCTGGTCGTGGCGCAGGTGCTGCAGGTCGCAGCCGCCACACTGGCCGTAATGCTGGCAGCCGGGGTCGCAGCGATCAGGGCTGGCGCTCAGTACTTCCAGGGTCTGGGCTTCGGCGTAGCGGTTGCGGTCGTTGTCGATGCGCGCCTTTACCTGTTCGCCGGGCAGGGCGCCGGTCACAAATACGGTCTTGCCCTCAAGGCGCGCAACCCCACGGCCTTCATGGCTCAGGCCTTCAATGTCCAGGGTTTGTGGACTGCGGCTGGCACTCTTGCGGGCGGGGCCCCCAAAACGGATCGGTTTGCTGCGGCTCATGACAACTCTCGCTAGTGAATGGCGCGCATTCTAGCAGTCTATGGCCCGGGGTGAAAACGTGGCGTGGCTTATGCTGGGTCTCAGAGCAGGCCTAGAGGCAGGCACAGCACCAGATAGACCGCGACCTCCGCCAGCTGCTGGGTCGCGCCCAGGCAATCGCCGGTATAGCCGCCGAGCCTGTGTCTGAACAGGCGGCAAAGATAGAGTCGTATCAGCAGCAGCGCGGCTATGACGGCAACTGCGCTGTAGACTGGCAGCATAAGCAGGCAGGCCAGTGCCGGGATGGCGGCAATCAGTAGTTCGGCTCGGCTCGTATTGCTTGCCAGCGGGCGTACCTTGCTGAGCTGGTCGAGCTGTACATAGCGATCGGTGTGGATCAGACTGACGGCAACGAAACGGCTGAGGGTGTGACCTGCGATCAGGGCAATCAGTATATCGCTGACACTGATCAGGCTGGCGAACTTCAGGCCCAGCACTACTATCAGGCCCAGGGCGCCGTAGCTGCCAAGCCTTGAGTCTTTCATGATGTCCAGCGTTTGCTGCGGAGTCCAGCCGCCGCCAAAACCATCGCACAGATCTGCCAGGCCGTCTTCATGAAAGCCACCGGTCAGCAGCAGGATGCAGCCGGTACTGAGCAGTACGGCGATGGTCGTCGGAAACAGCAGCGCAAATATTGCGTAAAGCGCTGCCGCGACAAGTCCAACGATCAGGCCCACCAGTGGGAAGTAACGGCTGGCGTGATTGAGCTCATCGGCGCCGAACTTTACCCAGGCGGGTGCCGGGATGCGGGTGAAAAAAGTCAGGGCGTTAAAAAAAAGATGTAGTTCCCGGGTTAAAGCGTTCATTCGGACTCGCATTCAGGCCTGCGCTTGGGTATATATGACGCGGCCACACTCTAGAGCAAAAGAGGCATCAGATCTATGAGCAGTCAGGAACATCCGTTTGCAGTCTATGTCCGTATTCTCGGCAAGGGCAAGAAGGGCTCGCGCTCGCTGACCACCGAAGAAGCCCGTGATGCTATGGGGATGATTCTCGATGGGAAGGTGCGGCCCGAGCAGCTCGGGGCCTTCCTGATGCTGCTGCGGGTGAAGGAAGAGGCGCCGGAAGAGTTGTGCGGTTTTGTCACTGCGGTGCGGGAGCGGCTAGAGGCACCGCAGGATCTGCAGGTCGATCTCGACTGGTCCAGCTATGCCGGCAAGAAGCGGCGCCTGCCCTGGTTCCTGCTGGCGTCCCTGGCGCTGGCTCAATCCGGCGTACGGGTGTTCATGCACGGCGCGCGCGGCCATATGCCGGGGCGGCTTTACACCGAAGACATGCTCGACCTGTTCGGCCTGCCCTCCTGTAATGACTGGGCGGAGGTCGCGGCTGAGCTGGATGGGCGCAACTTTGCCTTTATGTCCATTGATGCGCTGGCACCGCAGTTGGGTGACATTATTCAACTGCGCTCGGTGCTGGGGCTGCGCTCGCCGGTCCATACGCTGTGCCGGTTGCTCAATCCGCTGGGGGCGGAGCGCGTTATCGACGGCGTCTTTCATCCGCCCTACGGCCCCATGCATCAGAAAACGAGCATGCTGCTGGGGATGCGCAATAGCGTAACGGTTAAGGGGGATGGCGGCGAGGCCGAGCTCAAGCCTGATTCTGAAAGCGAACTGCAGTGGATCCTTGGCGGGGAAATGCACACCCAGCAATGGCCAAGATTGCTGGGCCAGCGCGTGGTTCGCGACGAAAGTCTGCAGCCGCGGGAGCTGCTGCAATTGTGGCGTGGCGAGCTGGAGCATGAGTACGGCGAGGGCGCTGTTATCAATACCCTGGCGGCGGTGCTGAAGCTGCTCGGGCGTGTATCTGAGCCTGAAGAGGCGGTACGCCAGGCGCGGGAACTGTGGCGCGCGCGCACCAAAGATGCGTACTAGAAACTCAATTAATCGTGTAAAAAATATACAGCTGATGCTATTTGTGGATAATGGCTGTAAATATTTCAACCAACTGTTGCTGAATCATGCCCCATAGAATCCTTCAGAATCGTCGCACTTTTATCAAGACTCTGGCCGGTACCGCGGCAGGGCTGGCAGGCTCGGGTGCTATAGGTGCACCGCTGATCAAGAATCCCGGGCTTGAACGCAAGCTCACCCTGAACAATATGCACACCGGTGAGAAAATGACCGCGGTCTACTGGGCCGACGGTCATTACATGCCCCAGGTACTGCAGGAGGTGGATCATCTGCTGCGAGACCACCGTACCGGCACCTCGATCCAGATGGATCGCCAGCTGTTCGATCTGCTCTACCTGCTGCAGCGCGATGTCGGCCTGCACAAGGAGTTTCAGGTGATCTCCGGTTACCGTTCGCCCGAAACCAACGAGAAGCTGCGCAAGCAGGGCCAGGGCGTTGCCAAAAAAAGCTACCATATGCAGGGCAAGGCGATTGATATCCGTGTGCCGGGCATTGCGCTGCGGGATGTGCAGCGCATGGCGCTGAAAATGAAGGCCGGCGGTGTGGGGTTTTATTCGCGCAGCAACTTTCTGCATGTGGATGTCGGGCCCGTACGTCACTGGGGCTGAGTACTGACATAGCTGTACCGCGGTTGCTGCAAAAAGCCGCCTTCCTGCACGGAAGGCGGCTTTTGCGTTTGGCGGCGAAAATGGCCGTGGTAGGGTTTCAGTCCTTGCGCAGCCGGTCCGATATGGCGATGGGGGAGGGAAAGTTGAAGATCACCAGGTAGCTGGAGAACAGGAAGGTCAGGATGGTGGTGGCCTGAATCACATGGGAGGCTTCCTGGCCAATCAGGGCTGCACTGGTGGCCAGATAGGCGATTAGCAGCGAGAATTCGCTGATTTGACCCAGACGAAAGCCGATCTCCCAGGCCAGTTTCTTGCTTTCGCTGATGCGAATCAGCAGGAAGCGAAAGACCACGGGCTTGAGTGCCAGCACCAGCGCGGTCATGACCAGGGAGGGCACTAGAATGGCATCGACCAGGGCGAGATTGAAACTGGCGCCGATGGAGAAGAAGAACAGAATAAGGAAAAAATCACGCAGCGGTTTCAGGCTGGTGGCGATGTACTGGGAGATGGGGCTGGTGGCCAGGGTGACGCCGGCGACAAAGGCGCCCATCTCGGCCGAGAGGCCTATGGCCTGGGCGAGTTCCGCCATCCCCAGGCACCAGCCCAGGGCGAGCAGAAAGATATATTCGTGGAAGCGGTCAAAGCTTTGCAGCAGGCGCAGCAGCACGTAGCGTACGAACAGGAAGGCCCCGGCGGTCATCAATGGCAGGGCTGCGAGGGTTTTCAGAAAGGCCAGGGCGCCGCTCTGCTCCTCGTTATTGCCGCTGTAAAGCAACAGCAATACCAGAATGGCAATAACGTCTTGCAACAGCAGCAGGCCGACGACCAGCTCGCCCGTATGGCGATGGTGCAAGACGGTGGTGGGCAGCAGCTTGATACCGATGATGGTGCTGGAAAACATCAGTGCCGCGCCTATAATCAGCGCTTCGATCTGACTAAAGCCGAACAGCAGGCTGGCGCCATAGCCAGTGGCCATGAAGATCAGCGAGCTGGCAATTGCCACCAGGGTCGCTTTTTTCAGCATGTGCAACAGATGGCTCGGTTGCATGTCGAGCCCTAAAAGGAAGAGCAGAAAAATGATGCCGATATGGGAGATGTCTGCCAGCAGGGCTGTATCGGTTACCAGGCTGAGGCCGTAGGGCCCGAGCAGAGCGCCAAGCACTATGTAGGCAACCAGCAGCGGTTGGCGGGTATAGAGGGCCAGGGTGGCGAGAATCGCGGCGCCGGTGAATATCAGGAAAAATGAGAATACGAGGCTCTGTTCCGCCATATGGGGGTCCTGTGATGCTGCGCCGCGAGCCAGTGATTCTGGGTGGCCAGTTGGTCCTGAGAGAATAGAGCCGCTGCTGTATTGCTGTAACCTTGAACAGTCGGCGATACCCTGACTCTCGCGGCAGATAGTCGCGCTGTGACGATCGCAAGGCTGCTTTGGCCTGGGTTCAGTGTATCAAACTAGCCGAGCTTTATGTGGGCCCAGTGACGCCGTCGCCAGATGCCGATAAAGACCAGTGACGACAGGCTGCGATGGACCAGTTGGACCAGCCAGATGCCGGTCAGGCCGAAGCCCAGATGAGGGCCGAACAGCCATGCCAATGGCAGATAGAACAGCCACTGCCCTCCCACCGAGACCATCATTACCAGTCGATGCGCGCCGGCACCCAGAAGTGCCTGGGTCAGTACCAGGCTGGCGGCATCCAGGCAGATAGCGAGCCCTGTGATCTGCAGCGGCAGTCGTGCCTGGTCGACAAGCTGCGGGTCCGTGATGAAGAGGGCGAGGATATGTTCGGGTGCCAGCCACATCGGCAGACTGAGCAGGCAGATAATCGCCAGTGCCGTCTTGATGACATCCCAGCCCCATTGCTGCGCTTCACTCGGTTGGTTGCGCCCCAGAGCGTGGCTGACCAGGGAGGTGGACGCCATGCCAAGGCCAACGCCTGGCAGGATCAGGAACAGCGCCAGATTGATCAGGACATGGGCGATGGCCTGCTCCTGGGTGCCAATCTGGCCGATGATCCAGAACAGCACGGCGATGGCGATGGCGAACAGCAGTTGCTGCAGCGAATGGGGTAGCGACAGGCTCAGCACGGTGGCGAGTGCACGGCGGTCACGTTTGGCGCGCAGGAAGCCGTGTTTTCTGGCATCACGCCACACCAGTGCTGCGTTCAGCAGGCAGCCAATTATGAGTGCAATGCAGGTCCCCAGGCCCGCGCCTGCTGCGCCCAGAGTCGGCAGGCCGAGGGCGCCGAAAATAAGGCCGTAGCTCAGAATGACATTAAACAGGTGCATGACCAGCAACAGGCGCAGATGCACCATGGGTCTGTAGGTGCCGTTCCACCAACCGCGCAGGGAGAAGTTAATGCCCACGGCGCTCATGGCAAGGATGCGGTAGTCGAAATAGTCGTTGGCGATGGCCAGTACCGCGCTGTCGCGGCTCATAAGGCCAAGCAGGCTGTCGGAGAAGGTGGCAAACAGCAGGCTCAGGGGCAGGGCTATGGTCAGCGCCAGAATAATGCCTGCATTGACCGGACGGGCCATCTCGGCGCGGCGGCCTTCGCCATGGCGCCGCGCCACCAGGGACTGCACCGCAGAGGACAGGCCTATAATACAGCTGAGGGCAATAAAGTTGGCGTAGCCGGCAATGCCAACGCCCGCCAGCGCAGTTTCCCCGAGACGGCCGACCATGGCGGCGTCCACCAGGTTCAGCAGGCTTTGCGACAGCATGCCGCCGATGATGGGCAGACCCAGTGTCAGAATGGTGCGTACACGTTGCGGTTGGCTCATCGGGCGTGGTTTGCGGGCTGTATGGGCGGTGAAAAAAGAGGCGGCAATTCTAGCAGACTTATGCCCGCGGTGGGGGATGGTCATAATAGCTGATCAATTTACTCGGAATTAGATTGCGTGTATCCTTCGATTTATTAGGCTATCACCTGTCAGTTTGTGAAGTAGGAGTCCAGTAATTCCCATGAATATCACGGTTACCGAAAGTGCTGAAAAATATCTGGCTGATCTGCTGGCAAAGCAGGACGCTGAAGGCATGTCCGTACGGATGTTCGTAACCCAGCCGGGCACGCCTTATGCTGAAACCTGTCTGGCGTATTGCCGTCCTGACGAGGTGATCGCGGATGACGAGCTGCTGGAGCTGACGCTGCTCCGCTTCTATCTGGAACGCAACAGCCTGCCGTACCTTGAAGAAGCCATGATCGATTTCGCCGAAGATCGCATGGGGGGGCAGCTGACCATCAAGGCGCCTAACGCCAAGGTGCCCAAGGTGTCCGCCGACAGCCCGATGGAAGAGCAGATCAACTATATTCTGTATTCCGATGTGAACCCGGGACTGGCCAGCCACGGTGGCGAGGTCAAGCTGGTTGAGCTGGTGGAAGAAGAAAACGGCCATATCGCCGTACTCAAGTTTGGCGGTGGCTGCCAGGGCTGCAGCGCTGTGGACATGACCCTCAAGGACGGCGTCGAGAAAACGCTGCTTGAGCGTGTACCGGGCCTGATCGCCGTGCGTGACGAAACCGATCACAGCAAGACCGACAAAGCCTACTACAAGTAAGCTGCCATCCGGAACGGGGCCCTGCATGTCAGGGCCCCGTTTTTTTTGGCCGTTGTCCTGTCCCTAGACTTGCTGCTATAACGGAGTCTGTCCCTTTGTGCTGTGCTGCAGCAAGCGGGGTTGTGTTCCGTAGCACGCGGGTTTGGCGGCCAGGGGTCGACTCAAGGCCACTGATATGCGGTTTTTTTCAGAGTATTGCTTGTATTTCCATGCTCCAGCCCCATTGATTGGTATTACCATTATTTCCAAGGTTCTCGCATCCGTCAGCGCTCGGGGCGGATGCTCTGCAAAGAGGCATCATCCACATGGATCAGATTGAAGCAAAAGAGGATGCTGTAACCATCGAGCTTCCGGTATTGCCGCTGCGAGACGTCGTTGTCTATCCGCACATGGTCATTCCGCTGTTTGTTGGTCGTGAAAAGTCGATTCAGGCCCTCGAAGCGGCCATGAGCAGCAACAAGGAAATATTGCTGGTTGCACAGAAAAATGCATCTGATGATGAGCCCGTGGCCGAAGGGCTATTCGAGGTCGGCACCGTTGCATCCGTGCTGCAGATGCTCAAATTGCCGGATGGCACCATCAAGGTGCTGGTGGAGGGTGATTACCGCGCCAATATTGAAAGCTTTCACCAGACAGACGACAGCTTTACCGCCCGGGTTTCGGTGCTCAAGGTCGAAGATACCGATCCTGCCGAAGCTGAAATCTACAAGCGCACGGCGCTGGATCAGTTCGAGCGGTTTATTCAGGTCAACAAGAAGATCCCGACCGAAGTGCTGACATCGCTGCAGAATATCGATGATATTGGTCGTCTGGCCGATACTATAGCGGCGCACATGTCGCTCAAGCTGGATGAGAAACAGCACATTCTCGAAATGCTGGATAACCACAAGCGTCTCGAGCATCTGATGGCGCTGATGGAGTCGGAAATTGATCTGGTCGAAGTGGAAAAACGCATCCGTGGCCGGGTCAAGAAGCAGATGGAGAAGAGCCAGCGCGAGTACTACCTGAATGAGCAGATGAAGGCCATTCAGAAAGAACTCGGTGATCTGGATGAGTCCGGCACCAATGATATGGATGAGCTCAAGCGCCGTATCGATGGCGCGGGCATGCCCAAAGAGGCCTACGACAAGACGCTGGGCGAGTATAACAAGCTCAAGATGATGTCGCCGATGTCGGCCGAGGCCACCGTTGTGCGCGGCTATATTGACTGGATGCTGCAGGTTCCCTGGGCCAAGCGCTCCAAGGTGCGGCACGACATGAGACGGGCCGAGAAGATTCTCAACGAGGATCACTACGGTCTGGCGGAAGTGAAGGATCGCATTCTTGAGTACCTGGCTGTGCAGAAGCGCGTGCGCAAGCTCAAGGGGCCAATACTGTGTCTGGTCGGCCCTCCGGGTGTCGGCAAGACGTCCTTGGGGCGTTCCATCGCGCGGGCCACCAACCGTGAGTACGTGCGCATGGCCCTGGGTGGTGTGCGTGACGAAGCCGAGATTCGCGGTCACCGCCGCACCTACATCGGTTCCATGCCGGGCAAGCTGATTCAGAAAATGTGCAAGGTGGGCGTCAAGAACCCGCTGTTCCTGCTGGATGAAGTCGACAAAATGGGCATGGATCAGCGCGGAGATCCGGCGTCGGCGTTGCTGGAAGTGCTGGATCCGGAGCAGAACAGCACCTTCAACGACCATTACATGGAAGTGGACTTTGATCTGTCCGATGTAATGTTCGTCTGCACCTCCAACTCGATGAATATTCCAGGGCCGCTGCTGGACCGCATGGAAATCATCCGCATTCCGGGTTACACCGAGGATGAAAAGCTCAACATCGCTCGCAAGTATCTGGTGAGCAAGCAGCTGGCACAAAATGGTCTCAAGACATCCGAAATTGAAATTTGCGATGAAGCCATCAAACACCTGATTCGCTACTATACTCGCGAAGCCGGCGTGCGAGGCCTGGAGCGCGAGATCGCCAAGATCTGCCGCAAGCTGGTCAAGGAACTGTCCCTGGGGCAGTTCAAGGGCGAGAAGCGGGTCATTGGTGGCGACGAGCTGGAACACTACAGTGGTGTGCGCAGGCACAGCTTTGGCATCGCCGAGGAAGAGGATCAGGTGGGTCATGTGACCGGTCTGGCCTGGACTCAGGTGGGTGGCGAAATTCTCAGCATTGAGGCGGCTGTTGTGGCTGGCAAGGGGCGTCAGGTGACGACCGGCTGTCTGGGCGATGTGATGAAAGAGTCCATTCAGGCGGCGCTGACCGTGGTGCGAAGCCGCGCCCAAAGTCTGGGTATTGCGGCGGACTTCCACGAAAAGAGCGATATCCACATCCATGTTCCGGAAGGCGCCACACCCAAGGATGGCCCCAGTGCGGGCGTTGGCATGTGCACCGCGCTGGTGTCGGTACTGACCGGAATACCGGTGCGGGCGGACGTTGCCATGACCGGTGAAATCACGCTGCGCGGGCAGGTTCTGCCGATTGGCGGGCTCAAGGAAAAACTGCTGGCGGCGCACCGTGGTGGCATTCGCACGGTGATCATTCCGCAGGAAAATGAGCGTGATTTGAAGGAAATACCGGATAACATTAAGGCGGATCTGGAAATAAAAGCCGTTAAATGGATTGACGACGTACTGGATATTGCACTCAAATACCAGCCCAAACCGCGTGAAGATGATCTGAAGGAGCCGGTGGCTTCAGATAAAAAAACGGTGAAGGATGAGTCTGGACAGATAAAGACTCATTAATCGGCAACATCGGCAGAAACCGCGTGGCGTCTGCTTGACAGCCGTTTCTGCCAGTTGGTATAAAGTGCCTGATCGTCTTGCTGGGCATGGACTACGGTACACAAGAACATAACGAATTGGATTCAAGGGGAACATCGTGAATAAGTCTGAACTGATTGATGCTATTGCAGCTTCTGCTGACATTCCGAAAGCAGCTGCTGGCCGTGCATTGGACTCTGCTCTGGAAAGCATCTCTGGCGCTCTGCAAAAAGGTGACTCTGTCGCTCTGGTTGGATTTGGTACCTTCGGTGTCAAAGAGCGCGCAGCGCGCACCGGTCGCAACCCGCAAACCGGTCAGCCGATCGAAATTGCTGCAGCGACTCTGCCGACTTTCAAGCCGGGCAAGGCTCTGAAAGACGCGGTAAACAAGTAAGGATTTGATCGCGAAGGCGGGCTCCGGCAATGGCGAAAGCTCTGCGCAGGCAGGGTTGTGAGCTGGCTGGAACTCCGCTGGAAAATGCTTCGGGTTGTCCTGCGCCATTTTCTGCAGCCCGGATACTGAAGCGGTAAGTTATTTGTTCAGTACTGTTTCTAGCGCAATCAGGTGTAAATATTGTCACCTTTTTTGCTGAAGTATTTTAACGGTGTGAGATTTAGTGCATTAATTGAGTCTTCATCGTACGTATGCAGAATTTGAATGGTTAAATACCGATCAGTCAGATTCTTCATTGCGGGATACGCAGGGGAACAAGCGGTTGTTTTTTGAACAGTCGCTGGTCCGGTTTTGGTGCAGAAATACAAAATGCGTTTTTGTACCAACTAATACAAAAAAGGCGTATTCGATTTGAATGCGCTTTTTTTTTAATCTCGTACATTTGAATTTTTGGATTCAGCATGTTGCAGTCCATCAGGGACAATTCCCAAAGTATCGTTGCTAAAGTAATCGTGGGTCTGATCGTTGTGACCTTCGCCCTGTTCGGTGTGGAGTCGCTCGTCAGTCTGACAACAGGTACCAAGGCGCCGGCGACCGTTAACGGTGAAGAGATCGGTGATCAGGAGCTGTTTCGTGCCGTCGAGTTGCAGCGTCGCCAGCTGCTGGCTCAGATGGGTGCAAATGCTGACCCCGCCGCGCTGGATGACAATCTGATTCGTACCATGGTGCTGGATCGCCTGATTGATGATGCAGTGCTGGTGCAGTCTGCCAATGACCAGGGCATGGCGATTTCACCGCAGATGCTTGATCAGATGATCGTCAGCACCGGTGACTTTCAGCTCGATGGCACCTTTAATCGGGACCAGTTCGAGGCCGTATTGCGCAATGTCGGGCTGACGCCGCTGACCTATAGGGACTACCTGCGCAGGGAAACCCTGATCGAGCAGGAGAAGTCCGGCTATCAGTTGTCTGCTTTTGTCACCGACAACCAGCTGAAGAACCTGCTGGCGCTGGACCGTCAGACCCGTGACATGGCCTGGTTTGAAGTGCCGGCCGCGCCTGTCAGGGCGCAGATTGAGGTGAGCGATGCCGATATAGCTGCGCGCTATGAAGCCCGGCGCGACCTGTATCAGACCGAAGAGCAGGTCAGCATCCGCTATCTGCTGCTGGACAAGGCGAGTCTGCTGGGTGACATCGAGGTCACTGATGCCGAGCTGCAGGGGCAGTATCAGCAGGTGCTGGGGAGCTTCAGTTCTGATGAAGAGCGTGAAGCGGCCCATATCCTGATTGAAGTGTCTGATGATCAGGACGCCTCGGCCGCCGAAGCCAAAGCCCAGGCGCTGAAAAAGCAGCTGGATGAAGGTGCTGATTTCGCGGCTTTGGCGCAGGCCAATTCCGACGATCCAGGCTCCGCGGCCAGCGGTGGTGACCTGGGGCTGAACGCCCGGGGCATGTTTGTTGGTCCTTTTGAAGATGCGCTCTTTGCCATGAAGGACGAAGGTGAGGTGTCAGCGCCGGTACGCACCGAGTTTGGCTATCACCTGATCAAGCTGGGCAAGATAGTCCAGACAGAAGCACCGTCCCTTGATGAAATGAAGGCCGACCTGCGCGAGCAGATTCTGACGCAGAAGGGCGAAAGTCGCTATGTTGAGCAGCTGGAGCGCCTCGCTGACGTCACCTTCTCATCCGGTAACCTGGAAGAGCCTGCCGAGGAGCTGCAGCTGGACATTCAGACCACTGAGCCCTTTGGTCGCACTGGCGGCAGCGATGCCATCAGCGCCAATCCACGGGTGCTGGCGGCGGCTTTTTCTACTGAGCTGATCAATGATGGCGTTAACAGTGCGCCCATCGAACTGGATGCCGGTCGTAGCGTCGTTATTCGCGTGCAGGAACATCTGCGCCCGCGTCAGCAGACGCAGGATGAGGTGGCCGATGTGATCCGTCAGGAGCTGCTGGACGAGAAAGCTGCGGCGCGTATCGATGCTCTGGCGGGCGAGCTGCTGCAGCAGCTGAAGCAGGGGGCGGATATGGCCGAACTGGCTGCGGCTCAGAATCAGACGCTGACCGAGCTTGTCGATGTAAGTCGTGCCAGCCAGGAGCTGGCCACTGAAGTGCGTGCCGAGCTGTTTCGCATGCCGCAGCCGCAGGCCGACACTAGCAGCTATGCCTCGGTGGAGCTGAATAACGGCGGTCGGGCTATCGTGGCGCTCAAGGCAGTAACGGTGCCGGACCTGGATGATGCAGTATCGGCCGATGAACTCAAGGCCATGCGCGCATATCTGGCGGGTCGTCAGGGTCAGCAGGACTATCAGGATCTGGTGCGTACGCTTAAAGGTGCAGCCGAGATCGAGAAAAACTGAGCCGGGCGCCTGTACCGCAGGCGCCTGTTTCTCAGTTGCAGGCAGAGTCCAGGTAAGAGCCTGTCTGCCACTGCCAAAAAGCCACCGGGGTTATCGCCCCGGTGGCTTTTTGGTTTTAGGGATAATTTTCTGTAAAGCGTAATAGGGCTCTGGCCGCAAGCCGTCGTCTCAGCGAAAGGCCGCCTTGAGCAGCTGGCGGGTGTATTCGTGGGCGGGCTGTTCGAAGATGCGTGCAGCAGGGCCCTGTTCGACCACCTTGCCCTGTTTCATGACCAGCAGCTGGTGGCTGAGGGCACGTACCACGGCCAGGTCGTGGCTGATAAAGATGTAGCTCAGTCGATGACGTCGCTGCAGTTCGCGCAGCAGCTCCACAATCTGTTTTTGCACCGTGCGATCGAGCGCAGACGTCGGTTCATCCAGAATGATCAGCCTGGGTTTGAGTACCAGTGCACGGGCGATAGCGACACGCTGGCGCTGGCCGCCGGAGAATTCGTGGGGATAGCGGTGCCGGCTTGCAGGGTCCAGCCCAACCTCCTGCAGAACATCGATAATCAGCTGCTCGCGGGCCGCCGCGCCATCGCCAATACCATGGACTTCGAGGCCTTCATTGATGATATCGCTGATCGGCATGCGCGGACTCAGGCTGCCATAGGGGTCCTGGAAGACGACCTGCAGCTGGCGACGCAGTGGCTTTATCTGCTTTTGCGCCAGTCCCTGGATGCTCTTGCCCTCAAGAATAATATCGCCCTCGCTGCGGATCAGTCGCAGTATGGCCAGGCCCAGGGTGGTTTTGCCGCTGCCGGACTCGCCGACAACCCCCAGGGTCTGACCGCGGGACAGCTGCAGCGATACACCATCCACGGCCTTGATGTGTTCTGTAACGCGCTGCAGTAGCCCTTTCTTTACAGGGAACCAGATCCGCAGGTTGTCGGTGCTGATGATGTCCTGCGGCTCTGTGGGTGGCTCAGCAGGTGTGCCCGAGGGCTCGGCGTCGAGCAGGCGGCGGGTGTAGGCATGTTCGGGGGCGGCGAACAGCGCCTGGGTGCTGGCTTGCTCGACAATTTCACCCTGGTACATGACACAGACGCGGTGCGCATGGCGGCGCACTATGTTGAGGTCGTGGGTGATCAGCAGGATGGCCATGCCGAGTTGCTGCTGCAGGCGGGCGAGCAGCTCCAGAATCTGTTCCTGAATGGTGACATCGAGCGCCGTGGTGGGCTCGTCGGCGATCAGCAGTTCCGGTTCATTGGCCAGCGCCATGGCAATCATGACGCGCTGGCGCTGGCCGCCGGAGAGTTCGTGGGGGTAGCTGCCAAGGCGTGATGCCGGATCCGGCAGGCCCACCAGGGTCAGCAGTTCCAGGATGCGCCGCCGTGCCTGCATGCCGCTCAGGCCCTTGTGCAGCAGCAGGGTTTCGCCGATCTGCTTTTCCAGTGTGTGCAGCGGGTTGAGAGAGGTCATGGGCTCCTGAAAGATGACCCCGATACGGTCGCCGCGAATCTGTCGCAGCCGCGGCTCGTCGGTCTGCAGCAGGTCTTCGCCCTGGTAGCGGATGCGGCCACTGGGATGGCTGGCGCGCGGGTAGGGTAGCAGGCGCAGTATGGACAGGGCCGTGACGGATTTGCCGGAACCCGATTCCCCCACCAGGGCCAGGGTCTGGCCGCGGGGGATGTTAAAGCTGATGTCACGCACGGCATTGATGGCCTGGCCATCCTGCTCGAAGCGGACCGAAAGATGACTGACCTCGACCAGGGTCTCGTTCATGGCCGCGTTCTCCGCGGGCTGGGCAGGCGGCTGGCGCGCTGGCGGTTTGCGAATGAGTGTACGGTTAAGGCAACGGGTGGCATCACAGCTTGAGTTTCCTTGCATCGAAGGCGTCGCGTACCGCTTCACCGATAAAGATCAGCAGCGTCAGCATGATGGCCAGGGCAAAGAATGCCGTGATGCCAAGCCAGGGCGCATGCAGGTTTGACTTGCCCTGGGCGACCAGTTCGCCAAGGGAGGCGGAACCTGGAGGCAGGCCGAAGCCAAGAAAGTCCAGCGCGGTGAGGGTGACCAGCGAGCCGTTGAAGATAAAGGGCATAAAGGTCAGGGTGGCGACCATGGCGTTGGGCAGAATATGACGGAACATGATCAGCCGGTTGCCCAGGCCCAGTGCCCTAGCGGCGCGGACATATTCCAGGTTGCGGCCGCGCAGAAACTCGGCTCGCACCACATCCACCAGGTTCATCCAGGAAAACAGCAGCATGATGCCCAGCAGCCACCAGAAGTTGGGCTGCACCAGACTCGACAGGATAATCAGCAGGAAGAGCACCGGCAGGCCGGACCAGATCTCGATAAAGCGCTGAAACAGCAGGTCGACCTTGCCGCCGTAATAGCCCTGGATGGCACCGGCGACAACGCCGACCACAGAGCTTGCCAGCGTCAGTACCAGGGCAAAGAGCACCGATACGCGAAAGCCATAGATGACCCGTGCCAGCACGTCGCGGCCCTGATCATCGGTACCCAGCCAGTTATCGGTGCTGGGCGCAGAAGGTGCCGGTACCGACAGGTCGTAGTTGATGGTATCGAAGCTGTAGCGTACCGCTGGCCAGAGGATCCAGCCCTGGCCCTGGTTGTTAATCAGGTCCTGGATATAGGGATCCTTGAAGTCGGCCAGGGTCTCAAACTCGCCGCCAAAGCGGGTTTCGCTGTAATCCTGTGCTACCGGCCAGTACAGCTCGCCCTGGTACTGCACCATCAGTGGCCTGTCATTGGCGATCAGTTCGGCAAACAGGCTGACAAAAAACAGCAGCCCGAAGAGCCAGAGTGACCAGTAGCCGCGCTTGTTGGCGCGAAAGTTATCGAGTCTGCGGCGGTTGATCGGATTGAGTCGCATCATCCCTCCCGACTCTCGAAATCGATCCGTGGATCAACGATCACATAGGTGATATCGCTGATCAGTTTCAGCACCAGACCGATCAGGGTGAAGATATAGAGGGTGCCGAAAATCACCGGGTAGTCGCGGTTGATGACGGCTTCGTACCCCAGCAGGCCCAGGCCATCGAGGGAGAAGATGACCTCGATCAGCATGGAGCCGGTGAAGAATATGCCGATCAGGGCGGCGGGCATGCCGGCAATGATCAGCAGCATGGCGTTGCGAAACACATGGCCATAGAGGACCTGGTTTTCATTCAGGCCCTTGGCCCTGGCGGTCAGCACATACTGCTTGCCGATTTCATCCAGGAAGGAGTTCTTGGTCAGCATGGTAAGCGTTGCAAAGCTGCTGATCACCGATGCCAGTACCGGCAGGGCTATATGCCAGAAGTAGTCGCCGATCTTGCCGAGCAGCGAGAGTTCCTCGAAGTTCGATGAGGTCAGCCCGCGCAGCGGAAACCAGTTGAAATAGGTGCCGCCGGCGAAGACCACGATCAGCAGGATGGCAAAGAGGAAGTTGGGTATGGCGTAGCCGACGATAATGGCGCTGCTGCTCCAGACATCGAAGGGGGTGCCGTCCCGCACCGCCTTCTTGATGCCCAGTGGCACCGAGATCAGGTAGGTCAGCAGGGTCGTCCAGAGCCCGAGGGAGATGGATACCGGCATTTTTTCCATGATCAGGGTCGTGACCGGTTTGTCACTGTAGAAGCTGCGGCCAAAATCGAACACCAGGTAGTTCTGCAGCATTTGCAGAAAGCGCTCATGTACCGGCTTGTCGAAGCCATAGAGCTTTTCGATCTGGGCCACCAGAGCCGGATCCATGCCCTGGGCACCGCGGTAGCTGCTGTCACCGTTGCTGTTCTGAATGATATCGCTCTGCACGGCACTGCCAATGCGACCGGTGGCTTCGACATTGAGCCCCTCAAGCTGCGCCAGGGTTTGCTCTACCGGGCCGCCGGGGGCGGCCTGGATAATGAAGAAATTGATGGTCAGGATGCCGAGCAGCGTTGGAATAATCAGCAGCAGGCGCCGCAGTATATAAGCTGCCATCAGTGTGCGGACGCCGCAGTGTCAGTCGGCAATGCCCACCAGGTGTCGGTGCCAAGGCTGTAGGCGGGGCGTACCTTGGGCATGCCAAAACGGTCCCAGTAGGCGATGCGATAGGTGGCGATATGGAACTGCGGTATGACGTAGTGATTCCACTGCAGTACGCGGTCAAGGGCGCGGGCGGCGGTGACAAGACTGGCACGATCCGGTGCTGCGATCAGGGTATCCACCAGGCTGTCGACGGCGGGGTTCTTGATGCCCACCAAATTGCGGGTGCCGGGCATGTCGGCCAGCTCCGAATGCCAGAAATCGCGCTGCTCGTTGCCGGGTGAGCTGGATTGCGGGAAGGAGCCCACCACCATGTCGAAGTCGAAGCTGCGCAGCCGGTTGATGTACTGCGACACATCGATGATGCGGATATCCACCTCCACGCCCATGCGCTCGAGGTTGCGAATCATCGGTGCTATGACGCGCTCAAACTCTTTTTGAACCAGCAGGATCTCGAAGCGAAATGGCTCGCCGGTCTTGCTGTTCACCAGCTTGTTGTCCTTGAACTCCCAGCCGGCGCTTTGCAACAGGCGCATGCCCTGGCGCAGTTCACCGCGGATATTGCCGCTGCCATCGGTGCTGGGCGCGCGGTAGACCTTGCTGAAAACCTCAGGTGGCACCTGGTCGCGCAGCGGCTCCAGCAGTGCCAGTTCCTCGGGTCCTGGCAGCTCGGTTGCGGCCATTTCAGAGTTGGAGAAAAAGCTGTGAGTACGGGTATAGGCATTGTAGAAAATATTGCGGTTGGTCCACTCGAAATCAAACGCATAGCCGAGGGCTTCACGTACCCGGGGGTCGGCGAACTTGTCGCGTCTGGTGTTGAAGATAAAGGCCTGCATGCCGGTGGGATTGCCATTGCTCAGTTCCTGTTTCAGGATGCGGCCATCGTCGAATGCGGGACCCGTGTAGGCGGTAGCCCACTCCTTGGAAGAGGTTTCAAGGCGAAAATCATATTCGCCGGCCTTGAAGGCTTCCAGCGCGACTGTAGCGTCGCGGTAGTAGTCAAAGCGCATCTGGCGAAAGTTATTGTGGCCGCGCCGTACCGGCAAGTCTGCGCCCCAGTAGTCATCGCGCAGGCTGTAGCTGATCGAACGGCCGGCCTCGAAGCTATCGATGCGGTAGGGGCCTGAGCCCACGGGAATATCCAGGGAGGGACTGTCGAAGGCGTGATCCTGCCAGTAGTGTTTGGGCAGAATGCTGGCCTGGCCCACGATCAGTGGCAGTTCGCGGTTGTTTTCGCCCTTGAAGTGGAAGGTCACGGTCTGGGGATTGGGCGCTTCAATGCGGTCTATGCCGGCGTAATAGGCGCCATAAAAGGGGCTGCCTTTGCTGCGCAGTATATCAAAGGTGAAAATGACGTCCTCGGCGGTCACGGGCTCGCCGTCGCTGAAGCGGGCGGCTTCGCGCAGCTTGAAGGTTACCCAGCGGCGGTCCTCCGGCATGATGACCGACTCGGCCAGCAGGCCGTACTGGGAAAAGGGCTCATCAGCGGCCTGATCCATCAGGCTGTCGTACATCAGGTTGGTGCCGGCGGCCACATTGCCCTTGATGATAAAGCTATTGAAGCTGTCAAAGGTGCCCATATCCCACTGTTTCAGGGTACCGCCCTTGGGGGCCTGGGGATTCACGTAGTCGTAGTGGCTGAAGTCGGCCGGATACTTGAGATCGCCGTGCATGGCGATGCCGTGGCTGGGGTGGCTGTCAGCGAGCAGGCTGCTGCTGGCAAAAAGGCAGACATTGATAATTACCGCGCCGAGCAGTCGCAAGGGCAAATGTGTACTGGTCATAGTGCTCCGTCACCTCTGCAAGAATATGACTTGTTATATCAGTCACTTGTCGCTTATGGAACCGTGGATGGGCCTAGAGTAGCGCTATATGACAGGTGAATTGCAGATTTATTCCATCGACAGGTGAAACAGGAGCACTTAAGTGCTCCTGCGGCGGTGTTTGTCGTACCTGGGCGCTGAACAGAATGCAGGAAGCAGGAGGCTGGATGGCAAAACGCCCCGCTGCCGCTGCCTTTTTGATTATAAAAAGCAGTGGCACCGGGGCGCGTTTAACGTCGAGCGTTGGGGTGTCGCCGGTTCAGCTGTCGGTTACGTTGACGAACAGGGTCAGTCGCTGGCCTGGCTGCAGGTAGCTGCGCTGATCCAGCTTGTTCCAGCGTGTCAGGTCCGCGACGCTAACGCTGAAGCGGCTGGCGATATCCGACAGGGAGTCGCCGCTGCGAACGCTGTAGCCCACCTTGCGCAGGGTTTCCCGCCCACTGCTGGCCAGGGTGTTGCCGCTGTTGCTGCTGTCACGCCAGATAACCAGTTCCTTGCCCGTCTTCAGGGGGCTGCGCGGTGTCATCTGATTCCAGCCCGCCAGTTCGCTGACGGAGACCTTGTGACTGCGGGCAATCTTCCAGAAGCTGTCGCCGGCACGGACTTTATAGCTGAGCTGTTCCCGTGCGGCCTGGGCCGAGTCGCTCGGATCATTGCTGGCAACAAGGCTGGCATTGCCAGGTCCCGGTATCAGCAGGGTTTTGCCCGCGGTAATGCGGTTGCCCTTGATTTTGTTGGCGCTGCGGATCGCCGAGGTGCTGATATTAAAGCGTGCGGCTATGGCCGACAGGGAGTCGCCGCGCTGGATGCGGTAGCGGTTCCAGCGTACTCGCTGATCCGCGGGCAGGCTGGCGAGCCTGTTCTCAAAGTCCTCGGCGCTGTCGATCGGTATCAGCAGGCGATGCGGGCCTTCGGGGTCGGTGGCCCAGCGATTGAACCCAGGGTTCAGCAATGCCATTTCTTCGCTGCTGGTGTCGGCCATCTTGGCCGCCTGGGCCAGATCGATCTGGCCTTCTGTTTCGATAATGGCGAAGTAGGGCTCGATGGCCAGTGGCCTCAGGCTGACGCCGTAGCTGTCCGGGGTCTTTACCAGGCTGGCGATGGCCAGCAGCTTGGGGACATAGGCTTCGGTTTCACTGGGCAGGTCGAGGGACCAGAAATCGGTCGGCAGGCCTTTTTTGGTGTTTTTGCGGATGGCCTTGGAAACGGTGCCGCCGCCAGCATTATAGGCCGCCAGGGCCAGCAGCCAGTCGCCATCAAAGCGCTTGTTGAGCTGTTCAAGGTAGGTCAGGGCGGCATCGGTGGAAGCCACAATGTCGCGTCGGCCGTCATACCACCAGCTCTTGCGCAGGCCAAAATGCTTGGCGGTGCCGGGGATGAACTGCCAGGGTCCAGCGGCGCGGCCAGAGGAATAGGCAAAGGGGTCGTAGGCGCTTTCAACCACCGGCAGCAGGGCAAGCTCGGCGGGCAGGCCGCGTTCGATGATTTGCTGCAGGATGTAGTGGTAGTAGCGCTCGGCGCGGTCGGTGACGCGGTCCAGGTAGTCCTGGTGCTTGCTGTAGTACTTTATCTGGGACGCGACGCGGGGGTTGTCGGCTTCGAGGTTGATCTGGAAGTGGTTGCGGCTTAGTTGCCACAGGTCTTCAGGGGGGGCTGTCGTGTCAGCGGGGGTATTGCTACGGGCTTTGCTGCGGCCGATGCTGTCACGACTGCCGGTCGCTCGGTTGTCCCAGGGGCTGGCGTGGGCGCCGGCCTTGCTGTTGGACAACCCGAGTGCATCAGGGCTGCTGTCGGGATTCTGCGTCAGGGCGCTACTACAGCCGGACAGCAGAAGTCCTGCAGCTGTGATGGAGATCCAGTTGCGTGTAAAGGTCATGGGCCAAAATCTGTCTCTAAAAAAGTCGAAGCATTTTATGGGTCGATGCCGAACTGGTCAACCTTTGATCAATATTGGTTTTTCCACTGGCGGATGGCGGCCATGATATCGACCGGTGTATCAAGCGTCGAACCCGCATGCAGGCTGGCGCTGGCGCTGACCGACTCGGTGTGGGTGCGCATAAAGGGATTGATCTTTTTTTCGGTGCCAATATGGCTTGGCAGCGTGGGTTCGCCCTTGGCTCGCAGCGTTTTGCACTCTTTGATGGCGGCCTGAATATGGGCGTTGTCGGGTTCAACGGCGGCGGCGAAGGCCAGGTTGGCGAGGGAATATTCGTGGGTGCAATAGACCTCGGTCGCATCGGGCAGGCAGGCGAAATAATCCATGGCCTGCTGCAGCTGGTGGGCGTTGCCCTCAAACAGGCGTCCGCAACCGGCCAGAAACAGGGTGTCGCCACAGAACAGTTGCGGCGTTTCGCCGTCGGTGCGGGGTGCGCAGTAGTAGCTGATATGGTCCAGGGTGTGGGCGGGTATTTCCCGTATCTGCAGGGTCTGGCCAAAGAGCTCGAGGCTGTCTGAATCCTGCAGCGGCTGGTCGATGCCGCCGAACGGGCTCGGGCGCGGACCATAGACCGGCACGCTAAAGGCTTGCAGCAGGTCGGCGACACCGCCGGTATGATCCTGATGGTGGTGTGTAATGAGTATTGCGGCCAGGGTCAGGTTGTTCTGTTGCAGGTATTTCAGTACAGGCGCTGCATCGCCGGGATCCACCACCGCAACGCGATTGCTCTGAGCGTCGGCCAGCAGCCAGATGTAGTTGTCATTAAAGGCGGGGATTGGTGTGACCTGAAACATGATAATCCTCTCGAATAGGTATCTGCACGGCGGCGCGTCTGAGGCGATACAGGTTACCTCAATCGGTGGGGGCTGTTAACATACCGTCATTGTCAGCAACACCGGTTTCATTTGATGAGATTTCGTCAGCAGCCCCCCTTGCACAAACTGATTCCGGCACTGCGCGTTTGGTTTCAAACGGAGCTTGGACAGGAGTTGCTTGCGGCCGAACGGGCGCAGATAGAACGGCTTTTACCCACACTCTTTGGCTATCACCTGTTGCAGCTGGGCATCGACAGCCAGATCTGTCTGTATGACAGCAGTCCTGTGTCACACAAGTTCATAGTCGCACCGGCACTTGAGTTGGGTCTGGGGCAGAACAGCGTGATTGCGGCCAACGAGGAGTTGCCGCTGGAGCGCAACAGCCTGGATGTGGTTGTGTTGCATCATGCGCTGGATTTCGCCCAGAGCCCGCATCAGGTACTGCGCGAAGCCGCGCGGGTGCTGCGCCCGGGCGGGCACCTTCTGGTGCTGGGGTTTAATCCGCTCAGCCTCTGGGGTCTCTATAGCCGCCTGTGTCGCAAGCGCACCGAGGTGCCCTGGTGTGGGCACTTTATCAGCCACTGGCGTCTGAGTGACTGGCTGAGTCTGGTGGAGCTGGTGGAAGTTAAGCTGATAACCGATTTTTTCCTGCCGCCCATGGCGGCGGGTAAATGGCGCCAGCGCTTCTCTGCGCTGGAGCGTTATGCCAAACCCGGTCGCAGCTATCATGGCGCTTTTTCGCTGATGGTGGCGCGCAAGGATGTGGTTGGCATGACCCCGATACAGCCGGAGTGGCGCCGCCGAAAACTGATTAGTCTGCCGATACCTGAGCCGTCTGCGCGAGGAAAGCATTGCCGTGAAAACCGAGAATTCCGTTAAGATTTACACCGATGGTGCCTGCAAGGGCAATCCGGGCCCGGGGGGCTGGGGGGCCCTGTTGCGTTATGGCGATGTGGAAAAGCAGCTGTTTGGCGGCGAGAAAAATACCACCAATAACCGTATGGAGCTGATGGCGGCGATCGAGGCTCTGGCGGCGCTCACCAAGCCCTGCGTTGTGGATCTGACCACCGACTCCCAGTATGTGCGCAAGGGTATTACCGAGTGGATGCGCAACTGGAAGCGCAATGGCTGGAAAACCGCCGCCCGCCAGCCGGTGAAGAATGCCGACCTGTGGCAGCGCCTGGATACCGAGGTGGCGCGTCATGAAGTCAAGTGGCACTGGGTGAAAGGGCACAGCGGGCACCCGGAAAACGATCTGGCTGATGAACTGGCCAACAAGGGCGTTGAGCAAATAAAGGGTTAGGGGCTGTTAATGCGTCAAATCGTACTGGATACCGAAACCACGGGTCTTGAACCGGCGGAAGGTCACAATGTTATCGAGATCGGCTGTGTCGAGATGGTGGGTCGCAAGCTTACCGGGCGCACCTATCACGTCTATATCAAGCCCGATCATGCCATCGACCAGGAAGCCATTGAGATTCACGGCATCACCAATGACTTTTTGGCTGACAAGCCGAAGTTTGCTGAGGTGGTGACTGAGTTTCTGGAGTTTATCCGTGGCGGCGAACTGATCATTCACAATGCTGCCTTCGATATTGGCTTTATCAATGCCGAGCTTGAGCGCATTCGCCATCCCGAGCGCATTGGTGATATCTGTAGCGTAATCGACTCCCTGCTGCTGGCGCGCCAGAAGCACCCGGGGCAGAAGAACAATCTGGATGCCCTGTGCAAGCGCTACGGCATCGACAACTCGCACCGCGAGCTGCACGGCGCTCTGCTTGACTCCGAAATTCTGGCTGATGTCTATCTGGGCCTGACCGGTGGTCAGCTCAAGCTGGATACCGGCGATGACGGCTCCGACGGCGGTGGTGCGGAGCGGGATATTCGTCGGGTGGAAGCGGGGCGCTACAGTCTGCGCGTGCTGCGTGCCAGCGATGACGAGCTCGAAGCGCACCGGGCCTTTGTTGCCTTGCTGAGCAAGAAAGCCGGTGAGCCCTGCCTGTGGGAGTCGCAGGAACCGTCTGAGGCTTAAGGAGCATACGGGCCGGTTATAGTCATGCACTGTTGCAGGCCGATAGTAAAACACCCCCGCAACAGGCCGTTGCGGGGGTGTTTTTTTGTGCCCTGGGAAAGGACAGGGCGGCAGGTAATGGCAGGGCCTAGAGTGTGTAACTTACGGCGGTAAAGCCGACCAGGCTCATCACTATGGTGTAGGGCAGTGCCATGATCACCATGCGTCCGTAGGACAGGCGAATCAGCGGTGCCAGCGCCGAGGTCAGCAGGAAGAGGAAGGCTGCCTGACCGTTAGGCGTCGCAACACTGGGAATGTTGGTGCCAGTGTTGATGGCCACGGCGAGCTTGTTGAAATGCTCGCGGGTGATGTCACCATTGTTCAGCGCCTCGACCACTTCGTTTATATACACGGTCGCGACAAACACATTGTCGCTGATGGCTGAAAGCAGGCCGTTGGCGACAAAGAACACGGCGGGCTGTACGCTGGGGCTCATTTCCAGCACGGCATGAATGATCGGCTGGAACAGGTGCTGTTCGTGGATCACCGAAACGATGGAGAAAAACACCACCAGGAGGGCGGTGAAGGGCAGTGCCTCTTCAAATGCCTTGCCGATCTGGTGTTCTTCGACGATGCCGTTAAAGGCGGTGAGCAGAATGATGACACAGAGGCCGATAAGGCCGACTTCGGCCAGGTGAAAGGCCAGTGCCAGTACCAGGATGATCGATACCACGACCTGAACGCCCAGCATGGCGATGTCGCGCTTGGTGCGTTTGCGGTCTTCTTCGCGGTCGAACTCTTCCAGAATCTGGCGCACGTTCAGCGGAATCTGTTCGCCGTAGCCGAACAGCTTGCCTTTCTCCAGCAGGACGCAGGTCAGCAGGCCGGCAAACAGCACCGGCATGGTAATGGGCGCCATAATGACGAAGAATTCGACGAAATCCCAGCCGGCTTTCTGGGCGATCAGCAGGTTCTGGGGCTCGCCCACCAGGGTGCAGACGCCGCCGAGTGCCGTGCCAACAGCACCGTGCATCAGCAGGCTGCGCAGGAAGGCGCGGAACTGTTCCAGTTCGCTGCGGTGGGTGTCGCCGACGTCCTCGTCGTCAGAGTGGTCGTGATCCAGCTGAGTTGATTTGCCCGAGGCCACCTTGTGGTAGACCGCATAGAAACCCACGCCGACACTGATGAGTACTGCCGTGACGGTCAGGGCATCGAGAAATGCCGACAGCATGGCTGAAGACAGGGAAAACAGCAGCGACAGCATGACCTTGGAGTGCACCTTGAGCAGTATCTTGGTGAACAGCCACAGCAGCATGCTTTTCATGAAGTAGATACCCGCCACCATAAACATCAGCAGCAGTATGACTTCGAGGTTGGATTCAACCTCGTGGGCGACCGACTCGGGGCTGGCCAGGCCAATGATAATGGCCTCGATGGCCAGGAGTCCGCCGGGCTGCAATGGATAGCATTTGAGCGCCAGCGCCAGGGTGAAGATAAATTCAAAGATCAGCAGCCAGCCGGTAACCACTGGGCCTGCAACCTGAAACAGGATGGGGTTCAGGATAAGGAAGCCAATAATAGCCTGCTTGTACCAGACGGGTGAGTTGCCCAGAAAATTGCGTATGAACGCCTGGGGTAAGGTGTTCGTCATGGCTGTTATTCCTATGCCAGCAGAGTCTGTTATGTTTACGGTGTCACGACGCAGGCTACGCTCAGGTATGGCAGCCTAACCTTGGATCATGACCCTTTATGACAAAGCGGGGCTAGCCTAGCAGCGACAACAAAAAATAAGAATAGCCACAGATTATAAAAAGACGGTGCCAGCGACGGTTCATCGGGCCTGCAGCGGGTTGTGCGGCCACCAGTTCAAGGCGTGTTGGCGCTAATCTATAAGTCATTATCAGGTTTGCTTATTGTTAAGATAAGGCAAGCTTTATGTGTATCCTAGACGAGGCGAATGGATGAGACAGGATGATTGCCAGCCGGTGCTGCTGGCAGCTGGTGGGCGTTTGCTGCAAAGCGCGAGCGGGGGGCTGGTGGCCATGCCGGCTGAACTGGAAGCGCTGCACTCAGAAGTGATAGAAGCGCAGTACCCGCTGGGGCCCGATGCGGCGGATGGTCGGCTGCTGGTGCTGCACGCCGACACTGAGCCTGCGCTGCGACAGCCCGCCATGGCGCTGCGCGATGCGCTGGCCCAGGCGCGCAACGAGAGCGAATATGGCTGGCTTTCGCGGGCGGCCCAGTTGGCCACCTGGCATGAACAGCATCGCTTTTGCGGTCGCTGTGGCGCTGCGCTCATTCATCACGCCCAGGATCTGGCCAAGACCTGCGAGCCCTGTGGCCTGAGTCAGTACCCGCGCATCTCGCCGTGCATTATCGTACTGGTGGTGCGCGGGGATCAGTGTCTGTTGGCCCGCGCGCCCCATTATGCCGCCGGGCGTTTCAGTACCCTGGCAGGCTTCATTGAAGCCGGTGAAACCGCAGAGGCCGCCGTGGCACGGGAAATTCAGGAAGAAGTCAGTATCGAGGTCCAGAACGTACGCTATTTCAAGAGCCAGTCCTGGCCCTTTCCCCATGCGCTCATGCTGGGTTTCTTTGCCGATTACAAGGCCGGCGAGCTGATGCCCGATGGCGTGGAAATTCTGGAGGCACACTGGTTCAGTCGCGATAATCTGCCGGACCTGCCGCCGTCCTTTTCGATCTCCCGTCAGTTGATCGAAAGCTACCGCCGCGGCGAGCTGGGCTGATCGCCAAGGGTTACTGAACTCTGCGTATCAGCGCTGGCGCTGGCGGGAAAAGAGCTTGCCCAGGCGCGTGGCCAGCATGATGTTGCCTTCGGCGCGCAGCTGGCCTTTCAAAAAAGCGCTCATGCCATCCTGCTCCCCGGTCACGACGCGAATAAAGGCCTCGCTGCCGACATAGAGGGTGATATCAGGGTCGGCGTGGTGCTGGCGTACTACCTGGCACTGCTGGTCCTGGATGGCGATATAAAAGGCATTTTCGTCATCGATAATGAACTGGAAGGTGCAGTTCAGATCCTTCGCCTGGTCGGGGCAAAAGCGGGAGGGGAGTTTATCGATTACCTGGTCGACGCTGATCTGTTCGCTCATGGGATTCCACTGTGTCCTGGGCAGTAAACCGTCTGGTCGTGACGACAGCGTTTTATGGTACATTACCCGGCTTACATTGATCTAAGATTTTCTGGAGAAGCACGTGCTCTCGTTCCTGTCTGATTACGGCCTGTTTCTGGCCAAAACAATGACCCTGGTGGTTGCTGTGCTGGTGTTTGTGCTTGGGCTTGTCCTGATTGCCGGGCGTAATCGCAAAGGCGGTTCGGATGGGGAGATCAGCGTCACAAGCCTCAACGACCAGCTTGAAGATATGCAAAGCGCCATCGAGCAATCGGTGATGGACAAAGACAGCTACAAGCAGCAGATGAAGGACGAGGCCAAGCGGGAAAAGGCCGAGGCCAAGGCGCGCAAAAAGGCGCTGAAAAAGGGTGAAGCCGTCGAAACCTCGTCCGGGCGTCGGTTGTTCGTGCTCGATTTCGATGGTGATATCAAGGCCAGCGACGTTGAACCGCTGCGTGAAGAGATTACCGCGATCCTTACTGTGGCCGGTCCTGAAGATGAAGTCGTGCTCAGGCTGGAGAGCGCCGGTGGTCTGGTGCATGAATACGGCCTTGCCGCCTCGCAGCTCGAGCGCATTCGGGCCCAGAAAATCCCCCTCACCATCTGTGTTGACCGTGTTGCCGCCAGCGGCGGTTACATGATGGCCTGTCTGGCCGACAAGCTGATGGCCGCGCCTTTTGCTGTGCTGGGCTCCATCGGTGTGGTGGCGCAGATGCCCAACTTTCACAAACTGCTGAAAAAGCATGATATCGACATGGAAATTCTTACCGCCGGCGAATTCAAACGCACCCTGACCATGTTCGGCGAGAACACCGACAAGGGCCGGGAAAAATTCGTTGAAGAGCTGGAAGACACCCATGAGCTGTTCAAGGAGTTTGTGACCGGTTATCGTCCCCAGCTTGATATTCACAAGGTGGCCACCGGCGAAATCTGGTTTGGCAAGCGCGCCCTGGAGCAGCACCTGATCGATGAAATCTGCACCAGTGACGATTACCTGATGCAGGCCGCGCGCGAGGCTGATGTGTTCTGTGTGCGCTATGAAGAAAAGAAGAGCCTGCAGGAGCGTCTCAGCGATTTCGCCATCCATACCGGCGACAGCCTGATGCTGCGCTGGTGGGACCGGTTGTATAAAAGCCGCCTGTTGTCCCGCTAAAACGGGTTGCGTTTAACAGAGCTGGCAAGCTGTATCGTGCCCTCGGGACGAGTGGCATGTTCAACAGGAGAGAAACGGATGCCGCAATCCGACACCACGGACAAGATACTGCAGGCGGCAGCATCGCTGTTTGCCGAGCAAGGCTTCAACGACACCACCCTGCGTCAGATTACCGCACGCGCCGACGTCAACCTGGCCGCAGTCAACTATCACTTTGGTTCCAAGGAACGCCTGATCATGGCGCTGGCGGATGCCTGTATCGAGCCGCTGGTGCAGCAGCTTGAGCGCGCGCTGGCGGAGCGCCTGGCGCTGGCGCCGCAGCGTCTGACGCTGGATGAGCTGATGGACATGCTGATGCGCACGCTGTTACAGGCGCAAAGGCGCAGCACCGACGAGCTGAGCGTCTTCATGCGCTTGCTGGATCTGGCCTACATGGGCCGGCAGCAGGCGCTACGCGAGCATCTGGTGACGCACTACGGTGCGCGTCTGCAACCATTCTTGCAGCATCTGAGGCAGGATTCGGCGCCCATGGAGGATGATGAGTTCTTCTGGCGGCTGCACTTCCTGCTGGGCTCGGTGGTGTTTACCCTGGCCAACTTTCAGACCTTGGTGGCGCTTGAAAAGCAGACCTTTGACCTGGATGCCGAGATCGAACGTACTCTGCACCGGCTGGTGCCGGTGCTGGCTGGCGGCTTTCAGGCGCGGGCCGAAAGCATCCAGTTCTGCTGGCTATGAGTGATTGCTGGCTGCGTGTGTCGATCAGCCGGCAGCAGCTTGAGCTGCTCGAGGGGGAGCGGGTGCTGCAGTGCTACCCCATATCCACGGCGCGCAATGGCCCTGGCGAGCAGGAAGGCAGTGGCTGTACGCCCCGTGGCCGGCACTGCATTCGCGCCAGGATAGGCGCCGGGCAGCCGCTCAATGCGGTCTTTCGCGGGCGTCGTTTTACCGGTGAAACCTACTCCCAGGCACTGGCCCGCACATACCCTGAGCGGGACTGGATACTGACGCGCATCCTCTGGCTCAGTGGCTGCGAGCCCGGTTTCAATCGCCTGGGGACGGTCGACAGCATGCGTCGATACATCTATATCCACGGCACGCCGGACACCGAACCCATGGGTGTGGCCTTGTCCCATGGCTGTATCCGCATGCGCAATGCCGATGTGCTGGATTTGTTTGACCGCGTCACCACAGGTACTGCGGTCGTCATTGATCCTTGAGGTTGTGGGCGTGCAAGCTTCTGACATTGTGAGCTTGTGAACGTACGCGTTTGTGAAAAGTTGAGAGCAGAGGAATTTCCATGACAGCCGCTGTACTGATGCTGGATCTGGCGGGCACCGAACTGAGTGCCGATGAAGCGGCGCTGCTGGCTGATGACGCCGTTGGCGGGCTGATACTGTTCAGTCGCAACTTTGAGAGCCCCACGCAGTTGCGCCGGCTGATTGCGGCGGTGCGGGCGCTTGCGCCGGATATTCTGATCGCGGTCGATCACGAGGGCGGGCGAGTGCAGCGCTTTCGCCAGGGGTTCACCCTGTTGCCCGCCATGGGTGTGCTGGCGCAGCGTTACGCCTGTGCGCCTGAGGCTGCGCTGGCTGAAGCGGTTGAGCTCGGCTGGCTGATGGCCGCAGAGCTGCTGGATATGGATATCGATATCAGCTTTGCGCCTGTGCTGGATCTGGATTATGGCCGCAGCCGGGTGATCGGCGATCGCGCCTTTGGGGGCGATGGGGCAACGGTCAGCGCCCTGGCGGGGGCCTTTGTGCGCGGTATGGCCGAGGCCGGCATGGCCGCCACCGGCAAGCACTTTCCGGGGCACGGCTGGGCCGAGGCGGACTCCCATCTGGAGATTCCCACCGACGAGCGGGACCTGGCCACCATCGAACAGCAGGACATGCAGCCCTTTGCGCAACTCATAGATGCAGGCCTTGCAGGCGTAATGCCGGCCCATGTGATCTACAGTACCGTGGACCCCTCGCCCGCGGGCTTTTCGCACTACTGGCTGCAGCAGGTACTGCGCACGCAGCTGGGCTTTAGAGGTGTGATCTTCAGTGATGACCTGAGCATGGAGGGGGCCGGCTTTGCCGGCGGCTATGCCGCCCGTGCCGCCCGCGCGCTTGAAGCTGGCTGCGACATGCTGCTGGTGTGCAATCACCCCGAAGGCGCGCGCGAGGTGCTGGACTATCTGCGGGCGCACCCTCGGGTGCCAAGTCCGGCTATTGCTGCGCTGCGCGGCGACAGGCGCGCAATCAATCAGCAGCGTCAGGTCAGGGCCCAGGCGCTGGCGGCAGAGCTGCGGGCGCTCTAACAGGGTTAATCTGAAATCAAGCGGAGAATGTAACGGATGTGGCAGGCGTTTAGTGAGCAGCTGGCGAATTACTGGCCCTTTGGCCCGGAGACCAGCTGGATGTTGCGGGTCTTTCTGATTGTCTTTATGACCATGCTGCTGAATTACCTTTCCAATCGGCTGTTCCGGCGTCTGAGTGTACGCCTGGAGCGGACCAGCAATGTCTGGGATGACCTGCTGCTGGCGGCGGCGCGACGCCCCATTGCGGCACTGATCTGGATCTTTGGTGCTGCCTGGGCGCTGGAGGTGATTGATCGTCAGACCGGCACTGTACTGATGGATGTGGTGGGGCCGATAAGGCGCATGGGGGTCATCGTGCTTATCACCTGGTTCCTGATTCGTCTTATTCGACGGGCTGAAGTGGCGCTGGTGTCGCCGCAGAAGGTCAAGACGCCGATGGATCAGACCACGGTGGGTGCCATCGGCAAGCTGCTGCGCCTGTCGATCATCATCACCACGGCGCTGGTGGTACTGCAAAACTTCGGTTACAGCGTCTCCGGCGTTATGGCCTTTGGTGGTATCGGCGGTATCGCCGTGGGCTTTGCCGCCAAGGATCTGCTGGCAAACTTTTTTGGCGGTTTGATGATCTACCTGGACCGCCCGTTCAAGGTGGGGGACTGGATTCGCTCTCCGGACAAGAACATCGAGGGTACGGTGGAGGAAATCGGCTGGCGCCAGACGCGCATCCGCACCTTCGACAAGCGTCCGCTCTATGTGCCCAACGCCACCTTTGCCAGTATTTCGGTGGAGAACCCCTCGCGCATGACCAACAGGCGCATCTACGAAACCATTGGCGTGCGCTACGATGATGTCGGACGCGTCCAGGCGATAGTGGCGGATGTGCATGCCATGCTGCGCCAGCACGAGGAGATTGATCAGGAGCAGACGCTGATCGTTAACCTGAACAGCTTCGGTGCATCGTCGGTCGATTTCTTCGTTTATACCTTTACGCGCACCACCAACTGGATACGTTTCCATGAGATCAAGCAGGATGTGCTGCTGCGCATCATTGAGATCATTGAAGCCCGCGGTGCAGAGGTGGCCTTTCCGACCCAGACGCTGCACCTGGCCTCGTTGCCGGATGCTGCTGTGGCGCAGGGAGCGCTGCCGTCGCAGGCTGCATCGCGGTCGGAGCGGGCGCCATCGCAGGCCTGATCGAGCTGCTCTGAGTCCGTGCTGGGTATGCCTCTATGAATCCCGCCACCTCGCAAGAGGGAGGCGGGATTCTTCGTTCTGGCGTGTGGCGGCGTCGTAATCTGCTGGCGGTGGGTTAGTGTGGCACGGCCTTGCTGTGGCACCTCGGGGGAAGATGGTGCACTATTATTCTGCAGGAGTATTTACAGAGTTAGGGTGCTTTACGGGATCATCACCGTTGCTGCAGGGTTCCTCTTCCAACTTATACAGGGACGTCCCCGTTATATGGACAGATTTTTTAATGCTGGGACTAAACCAGCCTGGCTGGCGGCGGTGTTGATACTGTGTATCGTGTACGCCCTGGTGGGGCGGCTGGCGCTGCTGCTGGCCATACCGCCGGGCTATGCGACGGCTATTTTTCCCTCCGCCGGTATTGCCGTCGCGGCCCTGCTGATCTGGGGTAATCGTCTGTGGCCCGGGGTCTTTCTGGGGTCGATGCTGCTTAATGGCTGGGTGGGGCTGGAGCAGGGAGCCTTGTCTCTGGTGGCGCTGCAGCTGTCCCTTGGGGCTGCCAGCGGCGCGGCCCTGCAGGCGCTGACCGGGGCCTGGCTGGTGCAGCGGGTGGTGGGGTATCCGACGTCCCAGTCCCGAGAGCAGGATATTTTCAGGTTCATGCTGTTGGCAGGTCCTGTGGCCTGTCTGGTCAATGCGAGTGTGGGGGCGACCAGTCTCTATGCCGGCGGCGTTATCAGTATCGCCGAGTACGGCTACAGCTGGTTTACCTGGTGGGTGGGGGATACCATCGGTGTGCTGATTGCAGCGCCGCTGATGTTTATCTGTTTTTCCAGGCCCAGATCATTGTGGTGGGGGCGGCGTCATTCGGTGGCGGTGCCGCTGTTGTTGTCGCTGGCGTCGGTGGTTCTGCTGTTTGTCTGGGTGAGCAAGTGGGAAGCGCAGCGCACCGAGCTCGAGTTCCGCAAGGCCTCCAGCGAAGCCGCGGAGAGTCTGCGGGCCAGTGTGGCCAGTTACCTGGATTCTGTCGCATCGATCGAGCGCTTTTTTGTCAGTTCATCCCGGGTAATGCGACCGGAGTTCAGAGCCTTCGTCGAAAACATGTTGCTGAAAAAGCCCGGTATTCAGGGGCTGGGCTGGAACCCGCGTATCACCGAAACCCAGAGGGCGGGTTTCGAAGAGTTAGTGCAGGCGGAGGGCTTTCCCGGCTTTGCAATCACCGAGCGGGACGCCACGGGGGCGCTGGTGCGGGCGGGTAGGCGGCCTGATTATGTAGTGGCGACCTATCTGGAGCCGCTGGGCGACAATGGCAAGGCGCTGGGGTTTGATGTGGCGTCCAGTAGCGAGCGTCTGGAGGCGCTGAATCGGGCGCGGGATACGGGGCTTGCGGTGGCGACGGCGCCTATCACGCTGGTGCAGGAGGGCGGGGCTCAATCCGGCTTTTTGCTGTTTCATCCGGTATATCTCGGAGCAAGCAATACTGCAGCGGATCGCAGGCAGAATCTCACTGGTTTTGCGGTCGGTGTCTTCCGTGTCGGTGATATTGTCGATGCAGTCCTGAACGCCAGGCTACCTGGCAATATTATGCTGTCGATCGACGATCGAGGGGCGTCCGATGGGGGTCATCTCTATGGGACGGAAAATCATGCGGGCTTTGAAAGTGCATCCTATGGCTTTACCGCTGATATTGATGTCGGTGGGCGGCACTGGACGCTGCAGTTCTGGCCGTCGGCGGGCTATATGTCAGGTCATCGTGGCTGGCAGGCCTGGGGTGTGCTGGCAACAGGGCTGCTGTTTACCAGTGTGCTGGGCGCATTCTTGCTAGCCATGACCGGCCGGGCCTATGAAGTGGGGGTGCTGGTGCAGCGTCGTACGGCGGAGCTGAGCGGGATTCTTAACACCGCCATTGAAACCATTATGACGCTGGATAGAAAAGGCCGACTGGAGTCGGTTAACCCGGCCGGCGAGGCGCTGTTTGCTCAGCCCGCCGAGGCGCTCGTCGGGCGATTGATCAGTGACGTTGTGCCGGAATTTTTCATCAGCCTGGTGGCGGGCGCAGGTGGGCTGGGGTCGTTGTCCGGCGCAGGCAGTCGCTGCGATACCTGGGCCTTGCGTCCTGATGGCAGTCGAGTGCCCATTGAGCTGGCGGTGAGTCCGTTACCGATTGGAGAGCGCATGCGCTACACCCTGATCATTCATGACCTGACCGAGCGGCATAAGGTCAATCGGATGAAGGATGAGTTTATTTCCACGGTCAATCATGAGCTCAGGACGCCGCTGACTTCGATCAAGGGGGCGCTGGGGCTGGTGGTGGGCGGTGTGCTGGACGCTCACCCCGACAGGAAGGTCGGCGCCATTACGCTGGCCTACGACAACTGTCAGCGGCTGGAAACCCTGATCAATGACCTGCTTGATATCGGCAAGATTCAGTACGCAGACGTCGAGCTCAGGCTGCAGTCGCTGCCGGCCAATGCGCTGGCCGAGAAGGCGCTGGCGATGAATCAGGGCTATGCCGACAAGTATGCTGTGCGCTGCCGTCTGGTGCCCTGCGCGGGCGAGGCGCTTGTGCTGGGGGATGAGAATCGCCTGCTGCAGGTGTTTTCGAATCTGCTGTCCAATGCCTGCAAATACTCGCCTGCGGGCGCTGAGGTTGTGGTGTCCTTGCTGTCTGGGTCTGAAGAGCTGCGTATCAGCGTGGCGGACTCGGGCCCCGGTATTCCGCTGGAGTTTCAGGCGCAGGTGTTTGAGCGTTTTACCCAGGCTGATTCTTCGGATACGCGTCGCCTGGGCGGTACCGGGCTGGGGCTCGCCATTACGCGGGCCATCGTTGAGCGCCACGGCGGCAAGATTGGTTTTGACAGTATACCGGGGCAGGGTACGGTGTTTTATGTCGACCTGCCGCTGGTGGCGGTCAGCGCTGAACCTTCTGGAGAGTCTTCTGGAGGATTTTCTGAAAAGGCTGCTGGCGCGCGTGCAGATGAGGGCATTATCAATGCCGCCGCGGATGATGTTCGCGCCTGAGCGGTGCTTTTGCGGTAGCGCAGTGCTTGGCAGCTAAATGGCTTCGATCAAAAAAGGGCTCCGCAAGGAGCCCTTTTTGTATGTACAGGCACTGACTAGCGCTGAATCAGTACCAGGACGCCGAACAGCGGGTTATCCAGGTAGTGAATCTGGTTGGGTTTCATGCTCCGCGGTGTATTCAGGGTTGCCATCAGCAGCTTGTCGGTGGCCTGTGAGCTGATGCTGGTGTAGTACAGGTCGGGGCGCAGGTGCAGGGAACTGCCGCGGTCGATACTGATGTAGCCGTCCAGTTCGTAGGCGCCGTTGGGCATGAGCTGGCCACCGCGCAGGTGTACCGGTCGGCTGCTGTTCTGGTTGCCCACCGGCTGATACCAGGCGCCGTGGAACAGGGTGCGAAATCCCTGTTGACGCGCGAGGCGGTTTTTTTCCGCCGTCAGTACCAGGTTATTGCCGGGCAGGCGCTGGTAAGTGCCGCTGCCACCGTTGCCCAGTTCTGCCGCCGCACGGCGGGGTATCTCCAGGCTATGCCAGGTCTGTTCTTTCAGGGCGGCAGGGTCCTGGTTGGCGAAGATCAGCACTTCCACCTTGTAGACGGGGTCCTCGGCCCGGGCAAACAGGCTGCACAGCGTTAGCAAGGCGAGCGCCAGAGTGCTGAGCAGCGGGGGGAGGCTTGGGTGAAATCTCATGCAGAAAGCTCGTTTAGAAGGTTTTCGACGGTCTGGGCGCGCAGTTCGGGTGTGGTCATTTCGACATTGAAGCGTAACTGGCTGGCGCCTTCGAGCTTGAAGCGTCGCGGCTGGCTCTGAACCAGGGTGACCAGTTTGTATGGATCTATAGTGGTATCGGCGTTGAATTCGATGCGTCCGCCTTTATCGCCGGCATCGACCTTGGCAATCCCCAGTGCGCTGGCGCGCAGCTTGAGTGCCGTGATGCGGAACAGGCTCTTCACCGGTTCCGGCAGCAGGCCGAAGCGGTCAATCATTTCTACCTGGAGTTCATGCAGCTGGGCATCGTTGCTGGCGTTGGAAATGCGCTTGTAGAGGATCAGCCGGTTGTGCACATCGGGCAGGTACTCGTCCGGGATCAGAGCCTGCAGCCGCAGGTTGATCTCGGGGCCGTGCCGCAGCGGGGCGTCCGGGTTGGGCGTCTTGCCATCGCGCATTGATTGAATGGCCTGCTCCAGCATTTCCATGTAAAGCGTAAAGCCAACGCTCTGCATCTGGCCGCTCTGGCCTTCGCCCAGCAGCTCGCCGGCGCCGCGGATTTCCAGGTCGTGGGTCGCCAGGGTGAAGCCTGCGCCCAGATCGCTGGCCTGGGCGATGGCTTCCAGTCGCTTGCCGGCATCCGGGGTCATATTGGCAACCGGCGGTGTCAGCAGATAGGCGTAGGCCTGGTGGTGGGAGCGGCCGACACGGCCACGCAGCTGATGCAGCTGGGCCAGGCCGAACTTGTCGGCCCGGTCGATAATAATGGTGTTGGCGTTGGGGATATCGATGCCGGTTTCGATAATGGTGGTGCAGACCAGCAGGTTGTTGCGCTTGTGGTAGAAGTCGGTCATGACCTTCTCCAGCTCGCGTTCGCGCAGCTGGCCGTGGCCAATGCCGATGCGGGCCTCGGGCACCAGCGCCTTGAGCTCTTCGGCGGTGCGCTCGATGGTTTTGACCTCGTTGTGCAGGTAATAGACCTGGCCGCCGCGCAGCAGTTCGCGCAGGATGGCCTCCTTGATCATGGGCTTGTCGCCCTCGCGCACAAAGGTCTTTACCGACAGGCGTCGCGCCGGTGCCGTGGCGATGATCGACAGGTCGCGCATGCCGGACATGGCCATATTGAGGGTGCGCGGAATGGGCGTGGCGGTGAGGGTGAGGATATCCACCTGGGCGCGCAGGGATTTGAGGCGCTCTTTTTGCTGCACGCCAAAGCGGTGTTCCTCGTCGATGATGACCAGGCCCAGATCCTTGAACTGGATGTCGCCCTGCAACAGCTTGTGGGTGCCGACAATGATATCGATCTCGCCGGAGGCGAGTTTGGCCTGCGCCTGGGTCTGCTGGCTGGTGCTGCGAAAGCGCGAAATCAGCTCGACGTTGACTGGCCAGTCGGCAAAACGGTCGCGAAAATTATCGTAGTGCTGCTGCGCCAGCAGGGTGGTGGGGACCAGAATGACCACCTGCTTGCTGTTTTGCACCGCCAGGAAGGCGGCGCGCATGGCCACTTCTGTCTTGCCAAAGCCGACGTCGCCGCACACCAGGCGATCCATCGGCTGGGGAGCGGTCATGTCCTGCAGCACCGCTTCGATGGCCAAAGCCTGGTCGGGGGTTTCCTCGAACGGAAAGCTGGCGCTGAACTGGCGGTATTCGGCATCCGGGGTGCCAAAGCTGAAACCTTCGCGGGCGCCGCGACGGGCATAGATGTCCAGCAGCTCGGCGGCGGTGTCGCGCACCTTTTCGGCCGCCTTGCGCTTGGCACGGATCCATTGCTCGGTGCCCAGGCGATGCAGCGGGGCGTTTTCATCGCTGCTGCCGCCGTAGCGGCTGATCAGGTGCAGTGAGCTGACCGGTACATAGAGTTTGGCGTTATCGGCATATTCCAGCGTCAGGAATTCATTCTGCTGGCCGTCCAGCTCGATGCACTGCAGGCCCAGATAGCGACCAACACCGTGATCGAGGTGTACCACGGGCGCGCCAGCACGCAGTTCCGACAGGTTCTTGATGACCTGGTCGGCCTGTTCCTTGTCGCGGCTGCGACGCCGGCGCTGGAAGACCTGCTGGCCGAACAGCTGGGTTTCGGTAATCAGCTGGCACTGGCCCGGCAGGTTGAGGCCCAGTTCCAGTGGATAGACACAGATGCCGTGGCGTGGCTGCTGTTCGGCAAAGTCCTGCCAGCTGTCGATGCTGCGGGTCTTTATGCCGGCGACAGCGAAGAGCTCGAGCAGGGATTCGCGTCGCCCGGCGGATTCGGCGCAGAACAGTATGGGTTCGGGGTGGCTGTCCAGAAAATCGTTCAGTGTCGCCATGGGCTGGTTTGACTGAGCGTTTACCTGCAGTGTTGGCGGCTCCTCGAACGAGCTGTCCTGGGCGCCGCCGCCGTTGCCTGCGCTGTCGCTGTGCAGTACCAGGCGTGGCAGGCGCTTGAGGGCGGCAAAGAGTTCATCGACCCGGGTAAAGACTTCTTCAGGTGCCAGCAGCGGACGTTCGATATCATGACGGCGCTCTTCGTAGCGCGCTTGGGCTTCGTGCCAGAACTGCTCGGCCGCCGCCTCCAGGCCCGGGTCGCATACCACCAGGGTGTTGTCCGGCAGATAGTCGAACAGTGTCATGCTGTTATCGAAAAACAGCGGCAGATAATATTCGATGCCAGGGGGTGTCACGCCATTGCTGACGTCCTGGTAGGTCGGGCAGCGGCCGGGATCGACATCAAAGCGTTCGCGCCAGCGCTGGCGAAATCCGGTGATGGCGCTGGAATCAAACGGGAACTCCTGCGCCGGCAGCAGGCGCACCTGCTCTACCTGTTCGATGGAACGCTGGGTTTCCGGGTCGAACACCCGCAGCGTCTCGATTTCGTCATCAAACAGATCGATGCGATACGGCAGGCGGCTACCCATGGGGTAAATGTCGAGGATGGCGCCGCGCTGGGCGAATTCGCCGTGCTCATACACAGTTTCAACGGCACGATAGCCGGCATCGCTCAGCATCTGGCGGGTTTCGCTGGGGTCCAGCGTCTGCCCGGTGTCCAGCAGCAGGCTGTTGCCGCCGATGAACTGGCGCGGTGCTATGCGCTGCATCAGGGTGGCCGCCGTGACGATTAGGATGCCGCGGCTCAGCTGCGGCAGGCGATACAGGCTGAGGATGCGTTCGGAGATAATGTCCTGGTGCGGCGAGAAATTGTCGTAGGGCAGGGTTTCCCAGTCGGGAAAGGACAGCAGTTCGACCTCGGGATCAAAAAAGGCGATTTCGCTGGCCAGGCGCGTAGCGGCATCACTGCTGGTGGCGATGACCAGGGTCACGCCCTTGTGGTGACGGGCGGCGGCAGCGGCGAGGTAGCCTTGGGCGCAGCCTTTTAACTGGCCGATACGCTTGATATCGCCCGCTCCCGCCGGCATCGGATAGTCCAGTTCAAACACGGTTGCTGACTCCTTGAAGCCCCGACTACAAAAGCGCCCTATGTTACCGCCTGCGGGGTCAAAAGGGCAGGCTTGAGATCCAGGGGCCTGCGCCAAATGCTGCAGTGCGAAAGTCGTAGGCCGGCAAGTTTGCCCCGCTTGGTGGAAAAAGCGATAATGCGCCCGCAGCCAATTTCAGCCTTGACCGTATTTGGAGTTACCTGTGAGCCAAGAACTAGTATTCGCAGACTGGAAAGCGCGAGAAGCGCTGGCAGAGGCCATGGTGCCGTTAATCGGCCGTCTCTACCGCGATCGGAATGTTGAAACTTCTGTGTTCGGACGTCTTGTACATAAGCGTTCGGTCACCGATATCCTTAAGGCGCACCGCTTTGCGCGCCAGATGATGCAGGATCAGGAAGAGCTCAGCGTTCATGATACCTATCCGGTACTGGAAGCCGTCGACAAGCTGGGTGTTGCCAACGCCCACGTAGATGTCGGCAAGCTCGTAATCAAGTTTCGGCACGAAGGCAACGGTGATATCGAAGCCTTCCTGAAAAAAGAACTCGATAGTGTAATCGGTGCCCCTGAGCGCGAACCTACCGATGTCGTACTGTACGGCTTTGGTCGCATTGGCCGCCTGCTGGCGCGTCTGCTGATCGAGCGTACCGGTGGCGGCCAGTCCCTGCGCCTGCGTGCCATCGTTGTGCGCCGTGGCAATGCTGAGAATGATCTGGAAAAACGCGCCAGCCTGCTGCGCCGTGACTCCGTACACGGATCCTTCAAGGGCACCATCCAGGTCGATGAAGAAAACCAGGCCCTGATTGCCAATGGCAACATGATCAAGGTTATCTTTGCCGATGCACCTGACACCATCGATTACACCGATTATGGCATCAGCAATGCGCTGCTGATCGATAACACTGGCAAGTGGCGTGATGCCGATGGTCTGAGCCTCCATTTGCGTGCGACGGGCGTATCCCGCGTGTTGCTGACGGCGCCTGGCAAGGGCATCAAGAACATCGTCATGGGCGTGAATCACCAGGATATCATCGACGAAGATCGCATCCTGTCGGCGGCCTCCTGCACCACCAACGCCATTGTGCCGGTGCTGAAGAAGATCGATGAGCAGTTCGGTGTGCTCAACGGTCACGTTGAAACCGTGCACTCCTACACCAACGACCAGAACCTGATCGACAACTATCACAAGGGTGATCGTCGTGGTCGGGCGGCGGGTCTGAACATGGTCATTTCCGAGACCGGTGCGGCCAAGGCTGTTGCCAAGGCGCTGCCGCAGCTCGAAGGCAAGCTGACCGGTAACGCGATTCGCGTGCCGACGCCCAATGTCTCCATGGCCATTCTGAACCTGAACCTGGAGAAGGAAACCAGCAAGGAAGAGCTGAACGCCTACCTGCGTGATGCCGCGCTTTTCTCCGAGCTGCAAAAGCAGATTGACTTCAGCACCTCACCCGAAGCCGTATCGACCGACTTCGTCGGTTCCCGTGCCGCTGGTGTGGTCGACGGTCTGGCGACCATCGTTGATGGCAAGCGTTGTGTACTCTACGTCTGGTACGACAACGAGTTCGGTTACAGCTGCCAGGTATTCCGCATGATGCAGGCCATGGCGCACTGCACCCTGCCGGCGTTCCCGCTAAAGGGGATCTGATTCGGATTCCGCTGGCCTGGGTCGTTCTGATGCAGGCTTGATCGGCTCTGCCTCTGAAAAAGAGGCCTGACCGGCTGCACCTTGGGTGCAGCCGGTTTTTGTTTGTATGGGCGCTGCTTGATTGTTTTTTGTCCCCCTTGCTGTTTTCGGCTCTGTGCTGCTCGGATCATTTGCGGGCAGATTTTTTTGTATCTGTCTGATCTGGCGCAGCCTTTATTTACCGCTTGTACGACCAAGGTCGGGTTGTGTTCTGCAATCAGGTCTGATGATGCTCTGGTTGAGTGCGGCTTTATTCCCGTCGTGGTGCTTTTTTGTGCGCTGCGTTTGCCTGCGTTGAAAATTATCGAACTTAAATGAAGCAAAGGGCCTGATTGCAAAGGTAGTTTGTAGAAAAGACAGGCTGCGCTCAGTTATACTGTTGCGGATTTTTGGCGGGGCAAATCTTTCCTTGGGACAAAAACAAAACAGCATCTTGATCGTTGCCGGGGCAGCGTTCAGTTGATGACTGATGTTCAAGGGCGGAGTCCTGAAATACAGTTAACGTGATTGGGTGAGGCGTATGATCAAGATCAATAAGGGTCTGGATCTACCGATTGCGGGGGCACCGGAGCAGCGAATCAGCGCTGCTCCGACGGTGCACTCCGTCGCCGTGATGGGTCCGGATTATGTAGGCATGAAGCCTACGATGGCCGTCAAGGTGGGGGACCGGGTAAAACTCGGTCAAGTGATCTTTTCCGACAAAAAAACAGAAGGCGTCGACTTCACGGCTCCTGGCGCGGGTGTCGTCAAGGAAATCAACCGTGGCGAGCGCCGGGTACTGCAGTCTGTTGTTATCGAACTGGATGACAACGAAGAAGCGGTCGAATTTGCCAAGTACGACGCCACTCAGCTGGCGGGTCTTGAGCGTGCTCAGGTCGAACAGAACCTGGTTCAGTCCGGACTCTGGACGGCGTTTCGTACCCGCCCGTTCAGCAAGATTCCTCAGCCCGGCAGCGAGCCGCACTCGATCTTCGTTACCGCGATCGATACCAACCCGCTGGCCGCTGATCCTCAGGTCGTTATTGCCGAGCAGGCCGAGGCCTTTGCCAATGGTCTGAAACTCCTGACCGTGCTGAGCAAGACCAAGGTCTATCTGTGCAAGGCGGCAGGCGCCAAGATCAATACGGTTGAAGGCGTGCAGTTGTCCGAGTTCTCCGGTATTCATCCGGCCGGCAACGCGAGTACCCATATTCACTTCCTGGATCCTGTCTCCCGCACCAAGACCGTTTGGGCTCTGGGTTACCAGGACGTTATCGCCATGGGCAAGCTGTTCACCGAAGGTCGTCTGTCGACCGAGCGTGTTATTGCCCTGGGCGGTCCGCAGGTCGACAAGCCGACGCTGTTGCGCACCCGTCTGGGCGCGAACCTGGCGGAAGTCTGCGCCGGTCGTCTCAAACCGGGTACCAATCGCGTGATCAGTGGTTCCATCTGGAATGGCCGCAGCGCCGCAGGCCCTCTGGGCTATCTTGGTCGCTACGCGACTCAGGTGAGCGTGCTGGAAGAAGGCTACAAGCGTGAATTCATGGGCTGGATTGCCGCTGGGACCGAGAAATTCTCGGTACTGAACATGTTTGCGTCCGTGCTGAATGCGGGTAAGAAGTTCGCCTTCACCACCAGCACTAACGGCTCCGAGCGCGCCATGGTCCCGGTGGGACAGTTCGAAACGCTGATGCCGCTGGATATCCTGCCGACACAGTTGCTGCGTTCCCTGATTACCGGCGACATCGTGACCGCGATGCAGCTGGGCTGTCTGGAGCTGGATGAGGAAGACCTCGCACTCTTTACTTTTGCCTGTACGGGCAAGTATGAGTACGGCCCCATCCTGCGCGACAACCTGCTGCGTATCGAGAAGGAGGCCTGATCCAATGAGCCTGAGAAACGTTCTTGACAAAATGGAGCCGCATTTCCATAAAGGCGGCAAATATGAAAACTGGTACGCGCTCTACGAAGCGGTGGATACCATTTTCTACACCCCGGGGCAGGTGACCAAAAGCGCCGCTCACGTGCGTGATGGCGTCGACCTCAAGCGCATGATGATCCTGGTGTGGCTCTGTACTTTTCCGGCCGTGCTTTTCGGTCTGTACAATGTTGGCTTTCAGGCCAACACCGCCATGGCGAGCCTGGGTCTGACCGACGCGAGCAGCTGGCAGGGCAGTGTTGCCGGCGCTCTGACGTCGTTCAATCCGGACAGCCTGTGGGATAACATTATTCACGGCGCTGCCTACTGGATTCCCGTTTACGCGGTGACCTTTGTGGTCGGCGGTTTCTGGGAAGTGCTGTTCGCGATGAAGCGTGGCCATGAAGTCAACGAAGGCTTCTTTGTTACCTCTATCCTGTTTGCACTGATTCTGCCGCCGTCGATTCCCCTGTGGCAGGTTGCCCTGGGTATCAGCTTTGGCGTGGTGATCGGCAAGGAAGTGTTCGGTGGTACCGGCAAAAACTTCCTCAATCCGGCCCTGACCGGTCGTGCCTTCCTGTTCTTCGCCTATCCTGCGCAGATGTCAGGTGACGCGATCTGGACAGCCGTTGACGGCTTCTCCGGCGCTACGCCGCTGGGTCTGGCTGCAGCGGGCGGTGTGGATGCCATTCTGGCGCAGAATATCACCTGGTTCGATGCCTTCATCGGCAACATTCAGGGCTCGGTGGGTGAAGTCTCGACGCTGTTTATCGCCGTTGGCGGCCTGGTACTGCTGTACACCAGGGTTGCGGCCTGGCGTATCGTTGCCGGCGTGCTGGCCGGTACGGTAGTTACCACCGTGCTGCTGAACCTGATCGGGTCCGATACCAATCCCATGTTCAGTGTGCCTTTCTACTGGCACATGGTGCTCGGTGGTTATGCCTTCGGTCTGTTCTTCATGGCCACGGACCCGGTGTCGGCGTCCATGACCAATACCGGCAAGTGGTACTTCGGTGCCCTGATCGGTCTGATGGTGGTGCTGATTCGCGTCGTCAACCCGGCCTTCCCTGAAGGCATGATGCTGGCGATTCTGTTCGGTAACCTCTTTGCGCCGCTGATCGACAGCTTTGTGGTGCAGGCCAACATCAAGCGGAGGATGAAACGTCATGGCGGCTAATGATTCGATCAAGAAGACGATTACCGTTACCGTTCTGCTGTGCGTCGTCTGCTCGGTAGTTGTATCCGCCGCAGCGGTACTGCTCAAGCCTCAGCAGGTTTCCAACAAGGAGCTGGACCGCAAGTCCAACATCCTGTCGGCAGCGGGTATCAGTGAACCCGGCAAGTCCGTGGATGAGCTGTTCGCGCAGATCACCACCAAAATCGTCGACCTGGAAACAGGCAAGTTCACCGATGCGGTGAATGTTGCGACCTACGATGCCATCAAGGCTGCCAAGGATCCGGCACGTTCCATCAAGCTGGATCGCCAGGACGACATCGCCTCCATCAAGCGTCAGGCCCGCTATATGCCGGTCTACCTGGTGCAAGATGGAAACCAGATCGAGCGCATTATCCTGCCGGTTCACGGTTACGGTCTCTGGTCTACCCTGTACGGGTTCCTGGCGCTGGAAGGCGACCTGAACACAGTGGTGGGTCTGGGCTTCTATTCCCACGCCGAAACACCGGGCCTGGGTGGCGAAGTTGATAACCCGGCCTGGAAAGCGCTCTGGCCTGGCAAGAAGGTTTACGAAGAGGGAACGATGGATCCCATATTGCACCTGATCAAGGGCAATGTGAATCCGTCTTCAGCGGATGCGGCGCATCAGATTGATGGTCTGTCCGGCGCGACTCTGACCAGCAATGGCGTGAGCAACCTGGTTAAATTCTGGCTCGGCGAGAATGGCTACGCGCCGTTTCTGGCTAACCTGCGTGCAGGGGGGGTGTAAATCATGGCTTCAGTTTCCGCTAAAGACGTCCTGACGAAACCGGTTTTTGCCAATAACCCGATCGGTCTGCAGATCCTGGGGATCTGTTCTGCGCTCGCGGTTACGTCCAACCTCAATACTGCCATGGTCATGAGCCTTGCGGTTATCGTGGTGACGGCGTTTTCGAACTTTTTTGTTTCGCTGATCCGCAATCACATTCCGGGCAGCATTCGCATCATTTGCCAGATGACTATTATCGCGTCCCTGGTAATCGTAGTGGATCAGTTCCTCAAGGCCTATGCCTATGATGTGTCCAAGCAGTTGTCGGTCTTCGTCGGTCTGATCATCACCAACTGTATCGTCATGGGCCGGGCCGAAGCCTTCGCCATGAAGAACCCTCCGGTGATTTCGTTCCTCGACGGTATTGGCAATGGCCTGGGTTACGGTGTGGTACTGATGTTTGTCGGTACCATCCGTGAGCTGCTGGGCTCCGGTTCCCTCTTCGGTATCGAGATTCTGCCGCTGGTCAACAACGGTGGCTGGTACCAGGCCAATGGTCTGTTGCTGCTGCCGCCGAGCGCGTTCTTCATTATCGGCATGTTCATCTGGATCGTGCGTTCCTGGAAGAAAGACCAGGTTGAGGCGCCGGAATACGTGCTGGCCCCCAATAGCAAGCAGGAGGCGGTGTAATCATGGAACAGCTGATAAGCCTTTTCGTTAAGGCCGTTTTCGTTGAAAACATGGCGCTCGCCTTCTTCCTGGGGATGTGTACTTTCCTTGCGATCTCCAAGAAGGTACAGACGGCGATTGGCCTGGGTATTGCGGTTATAGTGGTACTGGCCATCACGACGCCGATCAATAACCTGGTTTTCAACCATCTGCTGCGTGAAGGCGCGCTGGCCTGGGCCGGTTACCCTGACGTGGATCTGAGCTTCCTCGGCTATATCTCGTACATCGGCGTTATTGCGGCGGTTGTGCAGATTCTCGAGATGTTCCTCGACAAGTTCGTACCGGCGCTCTACAACGCCCTGGGTGTGTTCTTGCCGCTGATTACCGTGAACTGCGCCATCATGGGTGCGGCGCTGTTCATGGTAGAGCGTGACTACAACTTCAGCGAAAGTGTGGTTTACGGAGTGGGTGCCGGTACGGGCTGGGCTCTGGCCATCACGGCGCTGGCGGGTATTCGCGAAAAGCTCAAGTACAGCGACGTGCCGGCAGGACTGCGTGGCCTGGGCATCACCTTCATTACTGTCGGTCTGATGTCTCTGGGTTTCATGTCCTTCTCCGGTGTGCAGCTGTAAGGAACATGATGAACACAAGGGTGGATCAAGCCAATGAATGCTGAAATCGTTCTCGGCGTTGTCATGTTTACCGCGATGGTGTTGGCACTTGTCGCGGTTATCCTGGCAGCCCGTTCAAAGCTCGTAAGCTCCGGTAACGTCAATATAGAGATTAATGGCGATCCGGAAAAAACCATTACGGTTGCGGCCGGCGACAAGCTGTTGTCGACCCTGGCCGGTGCTGGCATCTTCGTCCCCTCCGCCTGTGGCGGCGGTGGTACCTGTGCCCAGTGCAAATGTATCGTGGAAGAGGGCGGTGGCTCCATGCTGCCGACCGAAGAGTCCCACTTCACCCTGCGTGAAGGCAAGCAGGGCTGGCGTCTGTCGTGCCAGGTTGCCGTCAAGCAGGACCTGAAGATCGAACTCGAAGACGATGTCTTCGGCGTCAAGAAATGGGAGTGCACCGTCGATTCAAACCCGAACGTGGCCACTTTCATAAAGGAACTGACACTGCGCCTGCCTGAAGGCCAGAATGTTGACTTCCGCGCCGGTGGTTATGTGCAGCTCGAGGCTCCGGCCCACGTAGTGCACTACAAGGACTTCGATATCGAAGAGGAATACCGCGCAGACTGGGACAAGTTCAACGTCTGGCAGTATGTCTCCAAGGTTGATGAGCCGGTTATCCGTGCCTATTCCATGGCCAACTACCCGGAAGAAGTGGGTATTGTTAAGTTCAATATCCGTATCGCTTCGCCGCCGCCGGGCACCAGCTTCCCGCCGGGCAAGATGTCGTCCTATGTCTTCGGTCTCAAGCCCGGTGACAAGATCGACGTTTACGGTCCCTTCGGTGAGTTCTTCGCCCAGGAAACCGATAACGAGATGGTCTTTATCGGTGGTGGTGCCGGCATGGCGCCAATGCGCTCGCATATCTTCGATCAGCTCAAGCGTTTGAACTCCAAGCGCAGGATCAGCTTCTGGTATGGCGCACGCTCCATGCGTGAAGCCTTCTATGGTGAAGAATATGATGCGCTTGCCGCAGAGAACGATAACTTCAAGTGGCATCTGGCGCTGTCGGATCCCCAGCCTGAAGATAACTGGGATGGCCACACCGGCTTTATCCACAACGTGCTGTACGAGAACTATCTGCGGGATCACGATGCGCCCGAAGATTGCGAGTACTACATGTGTGGGCCGCCGATGATGAACGCGGCGGTCATCCAGATGCTGGTAGATCTGGGTGTCGAACGTGAAAACATCTATCTCGACGACTTCGGTGGTTGATGGATGGTCGCTTCTGTGCCGAAGCTGACAACAAAATGGCCAGCAGCTTCCCTGCTGGCCATTTTTTTTGTGTGGCTGCTAATTCTGTCTGGCTGCAGTTCGGAACCCGAGCAGCGGGTGCTCAGCGTTTCGGGCGCCACCATGGGGACGACCTACAGCGTCAAATGGGTGTCGGCTGAGTCCGGGGATGAGTCTGTTGAGCGCATAGGGGCGCGGCTGCAGCAATCCTTGCTGGATGTGAACCAGTCGATGTCGACCTACATCGTGGATTCTGAGCTATCGCGCTTTAATCAGGCAGGGGCGGGCTACAGTACTCAAGTCTCGGCCGGTTTGTTTGAAGTGCTGCAGCTGGCGCAGACGATCAGCCAGAGCACCCAGGGTGCTTTCGATGTTACAGTCGGGCCGCTGGTCAATCTCTGGGGCTTTGGACCTGATGGGCGCGTGACCCATGCCCCGGAGCAGGCGCAGATCGATGCGGCGCGTCAGCGCGTGGGTTATCAGTACCTGCAGCTGGACGCGCCCACACTGCATGCAAGCAAGACGGCTGATCTTTACGTCGACCTCTCGGCCATCGCCAAGGGCTATGGCGTGGATGAGCTGGCGCGGGTGATGGAACATGAAGGCATCGACAGCTATCTGGTGGAGATTGGCGGCGAGCTGCGTGCCAGGGGGCTCAAGCCCGATGGCAATGGCTGGCGCATCGCGATTGAAAGCCCGGTCGATGCAGGCCGTGAAGTGCAGCGTGTTATTACGGTGCATGAAACCGGCGTGGCCACCTCGGGTGACTACCGCAATTACTTCCAGGAAGACGGGGTGCGCTTTTCCCATACCCTGGACCCGCTGACCGGCAAGCCTATTGCGCATCAGCTGGCATCGGTGACCGTACTGCGGCCAACCTGCGCCGAGGCGGATGCGCTGGCCACGGCCCTGACGGTGATGGGGGATGAACGCGGCTACCAGTATGCGATCGATAATCAGATAGCCGCCTTTTTTATCGTCAAGTCTGAAGCCGGTTTTGTAGAGCGCATGACGCCGCAATTCGAGCAATACCTAAGCAAGTAAGCTATTGCCGATGGCTATTATGATTTTGACCTTTGTGTCGCTCGGCACGGTGATCCTGACGATGCCCGTGGGCGTGCGCATGATGCCGCAATTCGAGCAATACCTAAGCCAAGTGAGGTGTTACTGATGGATATTATGATTTTGACCTTTGTGGTGCTCGGTGCCGTGATCCTGGCCATGTCCGTGGGCGTGTTGATGGGGCGTAAGCCCATCGCCGGTTCCTGTGGCGGCATGGGTGCCATGGGTGTGGAAACCGAGTGCGATATCTGCGGCGGTAACCCGAACAAGTGCGACGAAGAACAGAAAAAAACCACCGACCGGGCCCAGACTCCGGCGGCTCTGGCGTATGAGGTCAAGGCATAGGTCTATACCTGGCCTGGATTTTTGTCCGCCCATAGTGGTGTTATTTCAAGATACGAAGGGGAAACGAATGGCAGTGTATGACTATGACGTCATTGTGATCGGATCCGGACCCGCGGGTGAGGGTGCGGCCATGAATTCGGTCAAGAAGGGGCGCCGCGTTGCGGTGATCGAGGAGCAGGACCTGGTGGGCGGCAACTGTACGCACAAGGGTACAATTCCCTCCAAGGCACTACGTCATTCCGTGAAGCAGATCATCGAGTTCAACACCAACCCGATGTTCCGTGATATTGGTGAGCCGCGCTGGTTTTCGTTCCCCATAGTGTTGAACCGCGCCGAAAAGGTTATCGCCAATCAGGTGATGTTGCGCACCAACTTTTATGCGCGCAACCGGGTGGATGTGTTCTTTGGCCGGGCTGAGTTTGCCGACAAGAACACCATCATCGTGCGCGGCACGGCCAATGGCGAGGAAACGCTGCGCGCGCGCAATGTCGTGATCGCAACCGGTTCGCGCCCCTATTGCCCGCCGGATATCGACTTCGAACACCCGCGTATCTACAACTCCGATACCATTCTCAAACTCAGCCATACACCCCGTACCATGGTGATTTACGGTGCCGGGGTTATCGGTTGTGAATACGCCTCCATCTTTGCAGGCCTGGGCGTCAAGGTGGACCTGATTGACCAGCGTGACCGTCTGCTGTCCTTCCTGGATGGCGAAATTTCGGATGCGCTGAGCTATCACCTGCGCAACAATGCTGTGAAAATTCGTCACAACGAAGAATATGCATCCGTTGTCGCGGACCAGGGCGGCGTGATCATGACCCTCAAGTCCGGCAAGCGCATTCATGCCGATGCTTTCCTCTGGTGTAACGGCCGTACCGGCAACACCGATGGCCTGGGGCTGGAGAAGATCGGCCTGGTGGCTAACGGTCGTGGTCAGCTCGAGGTGGATGACCATTACCGCACGGGCTGCGAAGGCATTTATGCGGCCGGTGATGTGGTGGGCTGGCCAAGTCTGGCGTCGGCGGCGCTGGATCAGGGGCGTGCCGCGGCGGGGGATCTGCTGAACTGCGAGGACTTCCGCTATATCAACGAAGTGCCGACCGGTATTTACACCCTTCCCGAGATCAGCTCGCTCGGCAAGACCGAGGAAGAGCTGACGGCGGAATGCGTGCCCTACGAAGTGGGTCAGGCCTTCTTCAAGGATACCGCCAGGGCGCAGATATCCGGCCAGACGGTGGGCATGCTCAAGCTGCTGTTCAACCGCGATACGCTGGAAATCCTGGGGATTCACTGCTTTGGTGACCATGCTTCCGAGATCGTCCATATCGGTCAGGCGATCATGGCGCAAAAGGGTGAGGCTAACACCCTGAAGTACTTTATCAATACCACCTTCAACTACCCGACCATGGCAGAAGCCTACCGTGTTGCGGCTATTTCCGGTTTGAACCGGATTTCCAACATCTAGATCTTTGCGATATCCCCGGTCGGAGCCATCTGGTTCTGGCCGGGCTCTGTCTTTATCCGTCAGCCTGTCAGGCTGGCGATCCGGATTTCCTCTGCGTATTCCTTCGTGCCTTGGCATCGCTCTGAGCGGATTTTGGCGTGTCAGCATGGCTGATCGGCAGCGCCGCAGCGTCGATGTCAAGCAGCTCCAGTACCACCCGTGCCGCATAGGCATCGTTGCCGGCATAGAGCAACTGGTTGTCCTTGAGTTCCGGCAGAGCCCAGTTGGACATGGCAACGGATTTCGATTTCTGAAATTTCTGCCCCAGCAGTACCGCGATGGCAGCCTTGACGCCCAGCTCCCGACGATACCCCTGCTTGCGAAATACCTGATCCAGATCCAGCAGCGCGTTGGGCGTAATCCCCAGCTTGCGGCGGATATGGCTGCGATCGGAGCCTAATCCGAAGCCGACCTTGACGGTGTCCGCCGATTGCAGAATGCGGCACAGATGTTCGCAGCAATGCTCGCGCCAGAGCTGAAAGATATAGGCATGCTTGAGGGTCGTCAGCTGCACCACGTGGGGGCCGCGTGAGGTTTCACCCTTGTCAAAGGTGGGCTTGGACTCGGTATCGAAGCCCACATAGCGGCACTGCAGCAGGTCCCGGGTGGCGGCTATGAAGTCTTCATGACTGCGCGGTACCAGGATCTGGGCAAGACCCAGTCCCTGGAATGGGGGCATCAGGGCAATGTCGGCCTTGCCGGGGGCTTCACGTTCTTCTTTGCGCATTGATCAGGCTCGTCTTGTTTTTGCTCGCCGTCAGGGCACGGTATTGAATGATAAGGTCGATGATTTCCGGTCGCGGCGTGGCCACGGCCATCAAGGACTCTTCCAGTGAGCGGCGCTGGGGCAGGGGCAGGTTGAACTTGTCGAGCAGGATCTGCCTGACTTCAGCGTCGGCGTCGGGGTCGATAGTGGTGCCGGCGTAGATACAGATGCGCTGTAAAATAAATGCTTTGTTCGCCATTAAACGGGGTTCCGCGTTGAGGATGGTCGGGGGTGTTTGCATAAGACATCCTGCGGGAGATCAGGCCCGGCTAGCAGCCTGTCGGGCTTTTCCACAGTAGATCAGTGGTAAGTCCGACAGGCTGCCAGGGCGTCCAGGGCTCTCAGCTGCGTGGGCCGTCTGTCAGCACTGCGATGTACAGGTCTTCGACCTTCTTGCGTGCCCAGGGCGTACGGCGCAGGAATTTGAGGCTCGACTTGATGGACGGGTCCTGGGTGAAACAGCGGATATCAATGCGATCACCCAGCTCGCTCCAGCCGTAGTGTTCAACCAGGCGGGTGACAACCTGTTCCAGGGTAGTGCCATGCAGGGGGTTATTGGGTTGCGGGTGGTTCATGGTGTTGGCGTGGTCCTTTAGGGAGAGCGGTGTCGAATGCACTGGCTGCCGGGAACGGTGATGGAAATAGTGCGTTGCAGCATTAGGTTAGGGCAGATTATATCACCTGCGTCAGAGCGCGGCTTTACAGACCGGGTGCCGGACAGGCTTACTCGGGTCGGAAACGACCGTTGTTATCCTGGTACCAGCTATTGAACTGGTCGGCGGGCATGGGGCGGGCGATGAAATACCCCTGGGCGATATCGCAGCCAAAGTCTGACAGCAGCGCGTAGGCGGTTTTGGTCTCCACGCCTTCGGCAACCACCTGCATGCCCAGGTTATGGGCCATGTCCACGGCGGCCTTGACGATATGGTATGAGCCTGAGGTTTTGGAGAGGGATTTCACGAATGACTGGTCGACCTTGATGACGGAGACCGGCAGGGCATCAAGGTATTGCAGCGAAGAATAGCCGGTGCCGAAATCATCGATGGACAGGGTTATATTGGCGTTGGACAGGCGTGTGAGCTCGCGCACGGTGCGATCGAGGTCGAGCATAAAGGCGCCTTCGGTGATTTCAAGCTCCAGCAGGGCACCGTCGACCTGATGCTTTTCCAGCAGGGCCAGTACTGTGTCGGCGAAGTCGGGGGCCAGCAGGTTGCGGGTGGATATGTTGACGGCAACGCTGAGCTGAATGCCCATGGACTGCCACTGGGTAATCTGTGCCAGGGCGCTGTCGATGGCCCAGGCGGTGAGCTGATCGATCAGGGTGCTGTGCTCGGCGCGGGGGATGAATTTCCCGGGAGGGATCGGGCCGCGCTCGGGGTGTTGCCAGCGCATCAGCGCCTCCACGCCGAGGACGCTATTGCTCAGCAGGCAGATTTTGGGCTGGTAGTGCAGTGACAGCTGATTCGAAGCCAGGGCTGTGTTGAGTTCGGCCAGCAGCTCCAGGGTGTCCTGGTTGTGGGTGATATCCAGCTCCGGGCTAAAGCGAGCCCAGGGTTGTGCGCGCTCGGCGGCACGGCGCAGTGCGATTTCGGCCTGGCGCAGGCAGGTTTCGGCGCTTTCATTCTGGCTGGCAAGGAGCGTATAGCCCGTGCTGATATCAGCATGAATCAGCAGGGTGTCGAAACGAAACGGCAGGTTAAATTCCTCGCCCATGCGGGTCAGGCGCTTCTCGATATTGCAGGCCGATGTCGATGTCAGGATGATCGCCAACTGATGGCTATTGATCCGATAGGGTTTGGTCTCCATGTCTTTCAGGGTCTGCAGGCGATAGGACAGCTGCTGGATAATTTCATCGCTGATGCCCAGGCCATAGGCGGTTTCCATTTCCAGCATGTTTTCCACGGAAATCACCGCCAGGTAGCTGCGCCTGAAATCCTGGTTGCTGTAAGAGCTCGCGTTCAGGTGGGAGAGCAATGCCTGGCGGTTGGGCAGCTCGCTGCTGCCGTCGTGGTGCATGAGCCACTGGATGTGGTCCAGGTAGCGCTGCACGCAATCCCTGGCGGTGCCGCAGAAGAGTCCAGCAAGGATGAAAAAGCCGCTGCGGTAAAGCCAGTTGATGGTTTTCTGCGTCTCGCCCGTGCTGACGTCGATCGGCATCAGCGGGCCCAGTACAAGACCCGCCATCGCGCCGACAAGGGCGCCTATAGGGGCGCCGTAGATAAAGCCGCCCAGCAGAATCACCAAGTACATGGAATGTGCGTAGACGTATTTCACACCGCCGGTCAGGTACACAAGGGTATAGACAGCAGTCATGAGCAGGAGCAGCAACGGGATGGCAAGGAGCCGGATCTGTCGCTGCTGTTGCTGCACCCAGGTGAGCAGTCTGGGGGGGGCGCCCTGCTCGCGTTCGGCGAGGGCGTGGTTAGACCGGTTGGCTGCCGGATCCGTCGAAAACTGGTGCCTGACGTTCATAACATCCTGTTATCACGTTGAATGCAGGGCGATCTGAGTCGATTCCATGTTTCATCAAAGCATGCAGTGTAGTCGACTTGGCAGGGTGGCGTCGATTATGGGGCTGGGGCTGCGTCGGGTTCTGTCAGTCGTCCTTGTCGGCTTTTTTCTGGTAGTAGCTGTCTTCGTAATAGATGCCGCGGATCTGCAGGCGGCGTTCGACCCAGCGGTTGTACAGCTTCCAGATAAAGAAGCCCGGTATCATGATCGTCGCTATGCCGAGCATCAGGCCGGCACCGGCGTGGGAGCGGGGGGCCAGATCCATGATCCAGTCGAGGACGCCGAGCTGTTTGAACAGGACGTACCAGAGGCCGAGGAACAGCAGGCCCAGGGCGGTGGCGATATGGTGCAGCAGTTTGGTTCTGGCTGGGGACATGGTGGGCCTGATCGTTGGCGTTAATGCTGGTAGCGATGAATGCGCAGACTGGCAATAAAGGGTTCGGGGTCTATACGTGCATCCGAGCGTTCGGCGCGCTCTCGACCCAGCGGTGGCGTAAGCTCTGGCCTGTTGTGTTCCGGCAGGGTGCCGTCAGGCGCCAGCGGGAACAGGAGCGGCAGTGGGCAGTTGCGGGCCTGGCGTTGCCAGCCCTGATCGGTTTTCCAGCCGATGTTGGCGCGCATCACCGGTACCTGGGTCTGGAGCTGCGCCAGTGGCGTCTCTGCGCTCAGGGGCGACAGGCGCGCCAGCTGAATTTGCACATGGGGCTGGCTTTGGTCGAGCTTGAGCAGCAACTGCATCGCATCGCCCGCTGTCAGGCGGCGTATGCTGCGTCCGCTACTGTACCAGTTGAAGCCGATGCGCGTGGGCGTGCGCTCCAGGATGGGCACCTGGCGATAGCACTGCTTGAGATGAATGCGGCCCAGCCCCTGGTTGTTGAGCAACTCGCCCAGCAGGGCGCTGCGGTGGGCCAGCTGGGTTGGCAGCTCGCGCAGGTGCTGTGCGTTCAGGCGGCTGGCGGCCAGCTGGAAGGCGGCCTTGTGCTGGTTAAGTACATGGGCGCTGGCGAGCAGCGCCTCATCGGCACCGATCAGGCCGTGGCGACTGCGGGTGCAGCGGCCATCCTGGCCATCCTTGTACCAGATATCCGCCATCAGGGAGCAGGCAAAATCCCGCTCGCTGGTGCTGTTTTCACCGTCGCGCCGCGGTATCCACAGGGCACGGTCGCTCATGCGCAGCAGGGTGCAGAACTGTGCCAGGCTGCTGTTCAGCTGATCGAATGCGTCCAGCAGCTCGCTGGCAAGGGGCTGGCCGCCAGGTAAAAGTGTTTCAGTCATGGGGGTTGAGCTGGCGCTGACGTTCCCGCGCCTGGGCTTCCAGAATGAAGCGGGCCAGCAGGGTGCGGCAGCTTTCCGGCATCTTGAAAAACTCGATACCTATCTGATAACCGCCCTCGACGGCGTCGTTGCGCTGTACTGTGGCGTAGAGCAGCAGGCCCAGCAGGCTGTCGGGGAAGACCAGCTTGAGTGCCAGGTACTGTCCCAGCGGCAGGTTGTCGTCGCAGTCGAAGGACAAACCACCTTCACTGAGATTGATGTTGTGCATGCGCAGCGAGCCGGTGTCCTTGAGCTCCTCTGATACCAGGCTGCGGGCGATGCGATTGAGCTTGGAGTCCAGCAGCTTGAGGTAGGCGGATACTTCGGGCTGCTTTTCGCCGATCTTGCGCAGCAGGTGGCCGGTATCGGTATCCATGGCCTGGAGTTCACTGAGCAGCAGGAAATGGGGCGACACGTCGAACTGGTAGGGGCGGGCACTGTCCATGACATCGGCTTCGGGTACCAGCTTGTACTCGATTGCGACCTGGTGTTCGATACGGTAAAACTGGCGCCGATCCTGGTCCATGCGGGCTCTCCTAGGATTCTTTTTCTGCTTGGCAGAATAACAACATTGTGCTGATTTTGTTAGAGTAAATCCCCCCTCTATGGTTTAATCCCGCGCATGTTCAGACCATTCTCTCTTTACGTTGGCCTGCGTTATACCGGCGCCAAGCGTAGCAATCATTTTATATCCTTTATCTCCCTGGTTTCGATGCTCGGGCTGATGCTCGGTGTCGCCGCGTTGATTCTGGTGCTGTCCGTGATGAACGGATTTGACCGTGAGCTCAAGCAGCGCATCCTGGGGATGGTGCCCCACGCCACCATTGCCGGCTACGGCGAGTCGCTGCAGTCCTGGCGCAAGGTCGCCGACGATATTGCCCGCCAGCCCGGCGTGCTGGGCACAGCGCCCTATATTCAGGCCCAGGGCATGCTGACCCAGGGTGGCAGCGTGCACGGTGTTCAGGTGACCGGGATCGATCCTGTACGTGAAAACCAGGTGTCCATTATTGGCGATCACATGCGCGAGGGCAGCCTGGCGGCGTTGGGTAATCAGCGTTTTGGCATCGTGCTGGGCGCCATACTGGCGCGCTCCCTCGGAGTGGGCAGCGGTGACAAGGTGACTTTGGTGTTGCCGGAGGCGTCGGTCAGCGTGGCCGGCGTGGTGCCGCGGATGAAGCGATTCACCGTGGTGGGCGTGTTTGAGGTGGGTGCGGAGCTGGATGCGAATCTTGCCTATATCAGTCTGGAGGATGCCGCCGTCATCACGCGTCAGGGCGATGGCGTGGATGGTATCCGGCTGCGCTTTGACGATCTGTTCGATGCGCCGACCGCCGTGCGCCAGATTGCGTCCGGCCTGAACGGTCCCTATCTGGTCAGCGACTGGACCCGTTCCCACGGCAATCTGTTCCAGGCGATTCAAATGGAAAAACGCATGATTGGGCTGCTGCTGTTTCTGATCGTGTTTGTGGCGGCGTTCAATATAGTCTCGACCCTGGTCATGGTGGTGACCGACAAGAAGGCGGATATCGCCATTTTGCGCACCCTGGGGGCTACGTCCGGGCGCATCATGCGCATATTCATGGTGCAGGGCTGTCTTATAGGCACTATCGGTACCCTGCTGGGGACGGGGCTTGGGGTTTTGCTGGCCCTGACCGTCACGGATCTGGTGGCCTGGCTGGAACGGGCGCTGGGCATTCAGTTTCTTTCCGCCGATGTCTATTTCATCAGCTATCTGCCCTCGCAGCTGCAGTGGGACGATGTCACGCTGATTTGCAGTGCGGCACTGACCATCGGTTTTCTCGCGACCCTGTATCCGGCCTGGCGCGCATCCCGTACCGAGCCTGCGGAGGCACTGCGCTATGAGTAACTGGGTGATGAGCGCGCAGAGTATCGCTAAGGCGTACAGCGAGGGTGGTACCTCCTTGCAGGTGCTCGACAATGTGCAGCTGCAGATCGCACGGGGTGAGCGGGTAGCGATTATCGGCAGTTCGGGTTCTGGCAAGAGTACGCTGATGAACATACTGGGCGGCCTTGACCGCCCGAGCAGTGGCAGTGTCGAGGTGGGTGGTGAGGATCTTTACGCCGTGGCGGAACGTCAGCGCTGCGACATCCGCAATCGGGTGCTGGGCTTTGTCTATCAGTTCCACCATTTGCTGCCGGAGTTCAGTGCGCTGGAAAATACCGCCATGCCGCTGCTGATCCGTGGCACACCGGTGCGCGAAGCGAGCGCCGCGGCTGAGCGGGTGCTGCAGGCCGTGGGGCTGGGCAAGCGTTTGCAGCATCGCCCGGCGCAGCTCAGTGGTGGCGAGCGTCAGCGCGTTGCCATAGCCCGGGCGCTGGTGGCAGAGCCCGCCTGCGTGCTGATGGATGAGCCAACCGGTAATCTGGATCGCAATACGGCGGCCGAAGTGCAGGCGCTGATGGATGATATGAATCAGCGTACCGGCGTGTCCTTTATTGTGGTAACCCATGATCTGGAGCTGGCCTCGCGCATGGATCGCAAGCTGGAGTTGCGTGACGGCAGCCTTTTTTCCGCCTGATTGCCTGATATCTCTTCGGGCTCTGTGCCCGGCATAAAAAACGACAGTCTGTGCTGTCGTTTTTTATGCGCGCTCGGTAGCGCTTTTACGTCGTGGCAGGAGGCATGTCGGCTACTTGCGGTTCTTGCGTTCTAGGCGGCGTTTTTTCCAGCTGTTGAGCACATGGCGAATCCAGAACAGCTGCACCGCGGCATAGCCCAGCAAGGAAAACACCAGGCCGCAGAGTACGGAGCCCAGCAGCAGTGGCCACCATACGGCGGATATTTCGGCACCCAGGCCATGCAGGGAAAATTCGAACACCACCGGCTCTACCGGTGCTCCCAGAATCTGCGAGCCGACCAGGTAGGTGAAATAGAACACCGGCGGCATGGTCAGCGGGTTGGTCAGCCAGACGAGGCTGACGGATATTGGCAGGTTGGATCGAGCCACAACCGCGATGATGGCAGCGACGAGCATTTGCAGTGGTATGGGCAGAAAGGCGCAGAAAATGCCTACCATGAAGGCGCGGGATACGGACTTGCGGGTCAGGTGAAACAGGTTGGGATCATGAATATGATCGCCAAGCCAGCTCAGGGTTCGGTGGCTGCGAAACCGGTGCTCGTCGGGCATGTACTTCTTGATCAGCTTGCGAGGCATAGGTGTCGCACTTTGATTGCAGTCTCTGAGGGGTTCTATTATGCATTCAGGTCTTACGTAAGCCAACCCGACAGGATCAAGGATGATCTACTACGTCACGGGAATTGTGCTCGCGGCCCTGTTGCCGCAGCTACCCGATGGTTATCTGCTGGTGGTTTTGTGTCCGCTGCTGCTGTGCAGTCGCTGGCCCAGGCAATGCCTGCCGCTCTGGCTGGGCTTTTTGCTGGCCGTTAGCTACGGCAACTGGCAACTGTGGCACCGCCTGGATGTGCAGCAGGCCGGCACCGAGCTGCGTCTTGGCGGTGAGGTGGTCGGGTTGCCGGAAGTCTCAGGCGAGGTACAGCGGTTTGAGCTGCGGGTGTTGTCGCAGCAGGGTACCCGGCTGCGGCGCGTGCGTCTGAGTGCCTACGGCACGTTGCCACTGTTGCTGCCGGGTGATCGGGTGACGCTCAGTGTACGCCTGAAGCCGCCCCACAGCCTGTGGAATCCGGGCGGCTTTGATTATGAGCTCTGGGCGCTGATGCGTGATGTCGACGCCGTCGGTTATGTGCGTGAGTTGCATGGTCAGCCGTCGCGGCGCTGGACGCTTGATCGGGTGCGGGCCAACCTGGGCGCGCAGCTGTCTGAAGGTTTGCCCGATCCTGCGGCCGCTGCGCTGGCACGGGCCTTTCTTATTGGTGACGGCTCGACGCTGTCGGCGTCGGACTGGGACCGATTGCGCCGCACCGGCACGGTGCATCTGGTGGTGGTGAGCGGCCTGCACATTGCCATAGTGGTGGCGCTGGGTTGGATACTGGGGCGCGGCCTGCTTTGGCTGTGTCCGGCAGGCCGCTTGAGCGCGCCTGTGTTGCGCCTGTTTCCGGTACTTCTGGCACTGGTGCTCAGTGGGGGCTATGTGCTGCTGGCAGGTGCCGGCATAGCCACCCTGCGGGCCTGGATTATGGCCGCCGCACTGCTGCTGTCGGCTTTTTGTCTGCGTCAGTTGAGTCTGTGGCAGCGCTGGTGGCTGGCGTTGGCGGTAGTGCTGAGCCTGCAGCCGCTGGCGGTGTATGCGCCGGGGCTCTGGTTGTCGTTTGGAGCTGTCGCTATATTGCTGATGCTGGCGTCCGTGCGCGGTGCTCAGTCGCTATGGCAGCGTCTTCTGGTGGCGCAGTTGGCTATTTTCTGCCTGATGACACCCTTCCTGCTGGGCTGGTTTGGTCAGATCTCCCTGGTGGCGCCCTTGGTTAACCTGCTTGCCATTCCGCTGCTGCCGATTCTGGTGCTGGGTCTGGTGCCGGTGTTGCTCGGACTCTGGTGCGCGGTGGCGTTCCCGGCGCTTATTTACTCGGCGGTGCTGGCTGCGTTGTGGCAGGGGCTGGGTGTGGTGGAGCAGGCGGTGCTGGCGCAGAATCTGGCTGCCAGCGGACCCATGGTGGTGCCCGCTATGGTATTGGTGGTGTTAGCTTTGCTGGCGTCACTGGCGCTGGTGTTACCCTTGGGGTGGCGGGCGCGAGTGCTGGCGGCGATGGTTTGGTCGCTGGCGCTCTTTGGCAGTGCGCCTGCATCGCCTCCTGCGGGGTTCCGGGCCTGGGTGTTTGATGTTGGCCAGGGGGTGTCTGTCTGGGTGCAGGCGGGCGAGCGCAGTCTGCTGTATGACACAGGGCCTGGCTATCGCAGCGGCGGCGCTGCATTTGAGCGCGCAGTGCTGCCCTATCTGCAGCGCCGTGGCGCCCTGGCGCTGGATCGGCTGGTGGTGAGTCATGCGGATAACGACCATGCCGGCGGGCGGGGGCAGGTATTGCGCGCGCTGGCGGTTGAGCAGCGCGCATCCGGCAGTCTGCGGCTGCAGCAGGAGGAAGGCTACAGTGCCTGTCGGGCGGGGCAGCAATGGCGCTGGTCGGGGGTGGCGTTTAGCTATCTGCATGGCAGCGCGGGCGCGAGCGAGAATGACCGCTCCTGTGTGTTGCTGGTTGAGGCTGCGGGCTGTCGTCTGCTGCTGACCGGCGATATAGAAGCGGATGTGGAGCAGGCGTTGGTGCGGGGCGGGTCCCTGGTGCCGGTGACCTGGCTGGTGGCGTCTCACCACGGCAGTCGCAGTTCGTCGACCGAGGATTTTCTGGCGGCGCTGCAGCCGCAATATGGACTCTTTAGTGCGGGCTTTATGAATCAGTACGGTCATCCGGCGCCAGAGGTGGTAGCGCGCTTTGAGAGGCAGGGTGCGCGATTGTTCAATACCGCCGATTCCGGGGCGCTGGAGCTGGTAGCGAATGGCGCCGGTGAGTGCCGTACAAGGCCCTGGCGCGGGGTGAAAAAGCGTTATTGGTCAGCGGGTTAATGACCTACTTTTGGCAGGGGAGCTATGCTAAAGTAGCCAGCATTCGAGCGGAGGGTACAGGGTGTTTGAACTTCTGAAAGCCGGTGGCTGGTTGATGATTCCGATCGTGGCATGTTCGGTGCTTTCACTGGCGATTTGCCTGGAACGGCTGTGGGTGCTGCGTACCTCGCGCATCGCGCCGGGTGGCTTGCTGGGTGATATCTGGGAGCAGATTAGGGGCAAGACGCTGACGCCCGCCCAGATGCGTGAAATCAAAACGCAGAGCCCGCTGGGCCGCATCATGGTGGCCGGGCTGAACAATGCCAAACATGGCCGCGAGGTGATGAAGGAAAGCATTCTTGAGGCTGCGAGCCAGGTGATTCACGAGCTGGAACGCTTCCTTAACCCCCTGGGGACCATCGCTGCGGTTACGCCCTTGCTGGGCCTGCTGGGCACGGTGATCGGCATGATCAAGGTCTTCACCGAAATCATGGTACAGGGCACGGGGAACGCCTCGGTGCTGGCCGGTGGTATCTCCGAGGCGCTGATCACCACGGCGGCCGGTCTTTCGGTGGCGATTCCAACCCTGATTTTTCACCGCTTCTTTCAGCGCAAGGTCGATTCCCTGGTCAAGGAAATGGAGCAGGAAGCGGTCAAGCTGGTGGAAGTGGTGCATGGCGAGCGTGAAATTGACCATGTCTGATATCGCCGTCGCATTTACCATGCCCCGTCCGGAGGGTAGCGCGTGAAGTTTCAGCGCCGCAGCCAGGAGGAGGTCAGTGTCAATCTGACGCCGCTGATTGATGTGGTGTTTCTGCTGCTGATCTTTTTCATGGTATCCACGACCTTTACCCGCGAAACCCATCTGCAGGTGGATCTGCCTGAAGCCAGTGGCGAACCTGGCGAGGCGTCTGCGCAGCTGCTGGAAGTGCTGATCGATGCCCAGGGGCGCTACAGTATTAATGGTCAGCCGCTGGTGAATTCCAAGCCCGATACACTGCGCCAGGCCTTGCGCCAGAGTGCCGGTGAAGAGCGTGATCGCCCACTGCTGATTACCGCCGATGGCACCACGCCGCATCAGGCGGTCGTCACCGTCATGGATGTGGCCGGTCAGCTGGGCTTCGTGCACCTGAGTATCACTACCCGCGAACCGGGTTCGCCCTGATCAATGAGTGCCTTGATGCGGGGCTGGGTGCGAGGCTGGTATCAGGGAAGTCGCTGGCTGTGTGTACTGCGCCCGCTGGAGTGGTTGTTCCGTCATCTTGTGCTGCGCCGTCGCGCGCAGTATCTGTCCCATCCTGAGCTTGTCTGGCAGCCGCCGGTACCGCTGATCATCGTTGGTAATATCTCCGTAGGTGGAACCGGCAAAACACCGCTGGTGCTGGCGCTGCTGCAGTGGGCGCAGGCGGCGGGCTACAAGCCCGGTGTGGTGAGTCGAGGCTACGGCTCCAAAGCGTCGCGGTACCCCTGTCTGGTGGTTGCGGGCGCGAACGCGGCCGAGGTGGGGGATGAGCCGCTGCTGATCGTCGAGCGCAGTGGCTGTGCGCTGGTGATAGACCCGGACCGCGTCGCGGCGGCGAAGTATCTGCTGCAACAGACCGACTGTAATCTGATCATCAGTGATGACGGTCTGCAGCATTATCGCCTGGGGCGCAGCGTCGAAATTCTGGTGCTGGACAGTGAGCGCGGCCTTGGCAGCGGGCGCTGCCTGCCGGAGGGGCCCTTGCGCGAGCCGCCAGAACGCATGGATTCGGTCGATCTTGTTGTGGTGAACGGTGACGGGCCCTTTCGCCCTGTCGGTGCCCATATGATGCAATTGATGCCGGGCGCGCTGCGGGCGCTTGATGGCAGTGCCAGCCTGCAGGCTGCAAATTGGCCGGGTGCGCGGCGGGTGCATGCGCTGGCCGGTATCGGCAACCCGCAGCGTTTCTTCGACAGTTTGCGTCGGCTGGGATTTGACCCCATTGCCCACAGTTTTGCTGATCATCATGCCTTCAGTGCCGAAGACCTTGAATTTGGCGATGATCTGGCGCTGATCATGACGGAAAAAGATGCGGTGAAGTGCCGTAATCTGGCACCGGCGAACAGCTGGTATCTGCCGGTGGAGGCGCGGCTGGACACGCTATTTGAATCTGCGCTTGCGACGCAGTTAAATAGACAAGATTCCCCAGGGCCCGGGTTGCGGGTGTCTGATGCTATTTCAGGTGAGAGACAATGATGGATAAGAAACTGCTCGATATTCTGGTGTGTCCGGTGTCCAAGGCGTCGCTGCACTATCACAGGGAAACCGACGAGCTGTTCTGCAGTGCCAGCGGTCTGGCGTACCCGATCCGTGACGGCATTCCGGTGATGCTGGAAACCGAAGCGCGCAAGCTGACCGAAGCCGAGCGCGAGGCACTGAAAAAGCAGGTGCGCCCATGAGCTTCACAGTTATTATTCCGGCCCGTTTCGGCTCCACCCGTTTCCCCGGCAAGCCGCTGGCCGATATTGCCGGCAAGCCGATGATTCAGCATGTCTACGAGCGTGCCTGCCTGAGCGACGCGACGCGGGTGCTGGTTGCCACCGATGATGTGCGTATTGCTGATGCGGCCCGTGGCTTTGGCGCCGAAGTGTGCATGACCTCGGCGGATCATCCCTCAGGTACCGACCGCTTGCAGGAAGTGGTGGCGATCCTTGGCATGGCGGATGACGATATAGTGGTCAATGTGCAGGGTGATGAGCCGTTGATTCCACCGGCAATCATCAACCAGGTGGCGGCCAACCTTGCGGCTAACCCCCAGGCGGGGATCGCGACCCTGTCGGAGCCGGTGGATGAAATCGCCGGGCTGATGAATCCCAATGTGGTCAAGGTAGTGACGGATCGTTTTGGCATGGCGCTCTATTTCAGCCGTGCCACCATTCCCTGGCCGCGGGATTCCTTCGCCACTGCTGGCGGGCGCGAGCAGATGCCGGCCGGGTTCGAGTGGCAGCGCCATATTGGTATCTATGGCTATCGCGTGCGGTTGCTGAACGACTTCGTACAGTGGCCCCCGGCAGCGGTCGAGACCACGGAATGCCTCGAGCAGCTGCGCGCACTCTGGAACGGCGCCCGCATTCATGTGGCGGTCGCGGCCGAGTTGCCGCCGGCGGGTGTGGATACCCCGGAGGATCTGGAGCGCCTGCGGATCCTGCTCGGAGCCTGATTCCTACCTAGTGTTTTGTGGGCGCGGAGCCTGCATCAGGGGGAGTAGCAGCAGGGCGGCCAGGGTCACCCAGATCATGATCTGAAAATCCTGCAGGTACGCCAGTATCTGGGCCTCGCGCGTTACGGTGGCGTTCAGCGCGCCGAGCCCCGCCGGGCTCTCCAGGCTCCAGGCGCCGGTGTTGATGACCTGCTGCAATGGCAGGCTGAAGTCCGTGATATAGGTTGCGAAGGCGGCGTGGTTGGCTTGGGTGTTGTGGGCCAGCAGGGTGACCATCCAGGCGATGCCGATGCTGCTGCCGATATTGCGCATCAGGCTGAATAGCGCTGTGCCCTCGTTGCGAAATGCCGGCGCCAGGGTGGCAAATGCCAGGGTGCTTAGCGGCACAAACACAAAGCCCAGCCCCAGTCCCTGGGTGATACCCGTGCGTACCAGTTCCCACTGGCTGATGTCCGGTGTAAAGAACGTCATTTCCCACAGCGAATAGCTGATCAATACCAGTCCCAGTGCAATTTTGTAGCGATTGTCCGTGCCCTGCAGGCGCCCGGCTATCAGCATGGCAAGCATGGTGCCTATGCCTCTTGGGGCTAGCAGCAGTCCGGTGGTCATGACCGGGTAGCCCGACAGGTGCTGCAAAAAGGGTGGCAGCAGCGCCATGGTCGCCAGCAGGATGATGCCAACGGCGAAGATCATGATGAGCCCGACGCTGAAATTGCGGTCACGAAAAATACCGGGGCTGATGAAGGGCTGTGCTGCGGTGCAGCTGTGGACCACAAACAGGTAGCCGCAAAGCACTGTCAGCGAGAGCTCAAGCATGATTTCGGGCGAGTTCAGCCAGCCCAGCAGTTCGCCTCGATCAAGGGCCATTTGCAGTGCGGCTATGGTGAGGCCGAGAAAGGCAAATCCCGGCAGGTCAAAGCGACGCGTGCGATCGGTGGGGGTTTCGTCGAGAAACAGCAGCAGGCCCAGCCAGGCCAGAATGCCAAAGGGCAGGTTGATGTAGAACACCCAGCGCCAGCTGTAGTATTCGGTGAGGTAGCCGCCAAGCGTCGGTCCCAGTATGGGGCCAACCATCACGCCGACGCCCCACATGGCCATGGCGGAACCGTGCTTTTGGGGCGGGTGGCTGTCCAGCAGTACCGCCTGGGACAGCGGCACCAGAGCGGCGCCGAAAATCCCCTGCAGCAGGCGGAACAGTACCATCTGATCCAGGTTCTGGGCGGCGCCGCAGAGCATGGAGGTCAGGGTAAAGCCGATGATCGAAGCGCTGAACAGGCGCTTGCGCCCAAAGCGTGCAGCCATGAAACCGGTCAGCGGCATGAAGATCGCCGCACCCACGATGTAGGAGGTCAGCACCCAGGAAATCTGGTCCTGAGTGGCCGACAGGCCACCCTGCATGTTGGGCAGAGCGACGTTGGCGATGGTCGTATCCAGTGCCTGCATGATGGTGGCCAGCATCACGGTCAGTGTAATCAGGCCGGTGCGCTGTCCGACTGGACTCAAGAGCAGGCGCCTTGCAGGCGGCAGGTGCCTGTGTCCACCTCGATCAGGGCGCTGAGCCCTGCGCGCAGCTTGCCGCCGGGGTCAGCGAGCTGGATGCGCACCGGCACACGCTGGGGGATCTTGACCCAGTTGCCGGTGGCATTCTGCGCCGGAATGACGGCAAACTCGGCGCCGGTTGCCGGGCTCAGGCTGTCTACCGAGCCGTGCCATTGCTGGTCGGGGAAACTGTCGAAATTGATGCGTACTGGCTGTCCGGGGGCGATCTTGGCCAGGTCAGCTTCAATGAAATTGGCTTCAACCCAGAGTTTGCTGCCAATCAGAATTGCAGCAATTTTCCCGCGCTCCAGGAATTGGCCGGGTTTGGGCAGTTGGCTGATATGGCCGTCCATCGGGGCATGGATGGCGGTCTGTTGCAGGGCGTGTTCTGCCTGCTGCAGTTCGGCTTTTGCAATCCGGTAGTCGGGATGTTGCTCGATCGGGGTGTTGGGCCCGCCCGCCAGTTCATCGGCAATGCGCTGCAGCTCGAGCTTCAGTGCCACCTCGCGCTGGCGTGCCATGTCGGCATTGTGGCGTGCTTCATCCAGGCGGGCGCGGGATATCGCCCCCCTGCGGGCCAGGTTCTCCTGGCGATCGGCTTCGCGTTGCCAGTAATCAAGGTCCGTACGGGCCAGGTCGATCTGCGCCTGCTTCTCGGCGTGGCTGCTGCGTTTTGCCTGGATGTCGGCTGTGACGGCGGCCAGCTGTGCCTGGGCGCGACGCAGTGACGTCTGGAATTCGGTCGGATCCAGTTGAAACAGCAGGTCACCTTTGCTGACGGCGGCGTTGTCGCCCACGTTCAGCTCTAGCACTGTGCCCGAAACTTCGCTGCTGATCGGGGCCTTGTCGGCCTTGAGGTAGGCGTTGTCTGTTTCGAGGTAACGGCCGCTGCGCAGATAAAGCAGGCTGGCGATGGCGACGGCCAGTAACGGTATGACGACCATCAGCAGGGTGCGCAGGCTGATACCGGCAAATCTGCGGCGCGGTGGCGGAGTGTTTTCGGTTTGGGGGAGCGTTGTGGTCACCGGTTCAGTCTCCTAGATTGGCTGGGGCTCTGGGTGAGTGCTGGCGGGCGTCTGGCTGCCGGACAGGTTGCTGCGTATCTGTACTAGGGATGACGCCAGTTCATCACGCTGACGGGCATCCAGGCCGTCCATCATCTGCTCGTAAATACCGGCGCCGATCTGGCGGATTTGCTGCAGTGGGTTTTGTGCGGCAGCGGTGGTGTGCAGTCGGTAGGCGCGTCTGTCCCTGGGGTCGGCGCGTCGTTCTACCAGCTGCTGTTGCTGCAGCAGATCGATGAGCCGGGCCAGGGTAATGGGCTGAATCTCCATCAGCTCGGCCAGCTCGACCTGGCGTGATCCCGGATAGCGACTGATGTAGATCAGTGCCCGGGCCTGGGCGTAGGTCAGCTCGCTGTGGTCAAGTTGCTGCTGGAAGCGCTGGCGCATCAGGCGGCCGATATCGGCGAACAGGAAGCCCGGGTTGGCGTCGTGATTCATGGTAAGCACTCTATATAGTAAGCAATGCTTATTATATGAGTCGACTATAGATATGCAAGGCTAGGCCGGGTCCCTGTCGCGGAGTGGCGCCGATGACTGTCTGGCAGCGTTGCGTGGTCGGGTTAAAGGCCGTCGTTGTGCTGGCGCGAGGGCAACTCAGCCGGTAGCATAGGCGCCTGTTATATTCAGTCGTAATCAGGGCAGCAATGAGCTATCAGGTGCTGGCGCGTAAATGGCGTCCGAAGCGTTTTCAGGAAATGGTGGGTCAGGAACACGTACTGAAGGCGCTGGTCAATGCGCTGGACGATGATCGGCTGCACCATGCCTATCTTTTCACCGGCACGCGGGGCGTGGGCAAGACGTCCATTGCGCGCCTGTTTGCCAAGTCACTCAACTGCGAGGTCGGCGTATCGTCGGATCCATGCGGCCAGTGCAGCGCCTGTCGCGAGATTGCCGAAGGGCGTTTCGTTGATCTGATCGAAGTCGATGCGGCCTCCCGTACCAAGGTGGAGGATACCCGCGAGCTGCTTGAAAACGTGCAGTACGCGCCGACCCACGGGCGCTACAAGGTGTACCTCATCGATGAGGTGCACATGCTGTCGACTCACTCTTTCAATGCCTTGCTGAAAACGCTGGAAGAGCCGCCGCCCCATGTGAAATTCCTGCTGGCCACGACGGATCCGCAAAAGTTGCCGGTCACCATCCTGTCGCGCTGCCTGCAATTCAATCTCAAGAATATGATTCCCGAGCGTATCGTCGAGCACCTGCGATTCGTGCTGGGGGAGGAAAATATCCCGTTCGAGGAGGCTGCGCTCTGGCTGCTGGCGCGCTCCGCCGACGGCTCCATGCGTGATGGCATGAGCCTGACCGATCAGGCTATTGCCTTTGGTGCCGGCACTATTACCACGCTCGATGTTCAGACCATGCTTGGCAGCATCGATCAGATGCTGGTAAGTCGGCTGCTGGAATGCCTGTCGGCCCGGGATGCGAAGGCGTTGCTGGCGGCGGTGGCGGATCTGGCGCAGTTCTCGCCCGATTATGCCAGCGTGCTCGGGGACATGATCAGCCTGTTGCACCGTGTTGCCATTGCCCAGGTGCTGCCCGATGCGGCGGATAACAGTCTGGGAGATCGCGAACAGATATTGGCGCTGTCCCGCGCCCTGACCGCTGAAGATGTACAGCTGTATTACCAGATTGCCTTGCTGGGCCGACGGGATCTGCCCTATGTGCCGGACGCCCGGGAAGGCCTGGAAATGGTGCTGTTGCGCATGCTGGCTTTTCGCCCTGCGGATGCGCCTGCGGGACCCGCGCCTGTTTCCAGCGCCGCTGCGAATGCCAGTTCAAATGCCAGTGTCAATACAGGAGCCAGCGCTAGCGCGTCACCGCCTGTGGCTGACACGGATGCTCAGGTTACCAATGCGCGGGTTGCCAATGTGCAGGCCGCGCAACCTGTCCGCAATGCAGCCCGTGAGGCTGTTGTATCGCGTGCTGAGCAGGCTCTCGCTGTGGCGCCGGTTGCAGCGCCAGCGCTTGCGCCCGAGCCCGTAATGACCGCTGCTGCCGCTCCTGTGGCCGCACCTGCGCCCGCTCCTGTGTCTGAGAGTGCATCGCAGCGGGTGTCTGCCGTGTCAGCGAGTGCCAGGCCAGATGGGTCGCCTGAGTACGACGAGTCGGATATACCGGGCGGATACGATCAGGGTGATGCGGATCTGGCGTTCATGGGAGTAGCGCCGCCAAAAAAGTCTGAGTCCGCTGCTGTCGCCCGGCCGCAGTCGGCGCCTCAGGGAGCTGCCGCGCCCGTGACTGCGTCAGGGGCTGGCACTGTATCAGGGGCTGACACTGGGCGATCTGAGCCCGCCTCCTTGCAGGCGTCGCGGTCCGCTGCGGCGGGGTCGCCTGTTCAGCCTCAGTCGCCTTCGTCGTCAGTACCGGTGTCGCGGCCAACTCAGATCGCTCCGGTGCAGGCCAGGCCGCTGGCACTGGATTCATTGCAGGCCGATGACTGGGTTGCGCTCTGCACCGGTCTTGGCTTGGGAGGGATGACCGAGAGTCTGGCGGTGAATCTGTCGCTGGAGTCGGTGCAGGGGCAAAACCTGCGGTTTCACTACACGGCACAACAGCAGGCGCTGCTGAATGAGATCCAGCGCGAACGTATCACCAAGGCGCTGCGTGATTATTTTGCACAGCCGCTTGAGGTAGAATTCGAATGTGCGGCCCAGGGCCGCGAAACGCCGCATCAGTTTGCCCAGCGTCAGCGTGAGCTGCGCCAGGCCCGGGCTGTTGCGGCGATTGAGCAGGATCCGCTGGTGCAGGATATTCTGCAGCAGTTTGATGCTCATATTGATATAGATACCGTAGTACCGCTCGAACCGAATTGATTGGCTGAGGATAAATACGATGATGAAGAACATGGGTGGCCTGATGAAGCAGGCGCAGAAAATGCAGGAAGACATGCAGCGCGTGCAGGAAGAAGTGGCGCGCGCAGAAGTGACCGGTGAATCCGGCGCAGGTCTGGTCAAGATCGTCATGAATGGTCGTCACGACGTTAAGTCGATTGCCATTGATGACAGCCTGATGCAAGAAGAGAAAGAGATCCTGGAAGACCTGATCGCGGCGGCCGTCAACGATGCCGTACGCAAGGTTGAGACCAATACCAAGGATAAAATGTCTAAAGTCACCGCCGGCATGCAGTTGCCGCCGGGCTTTAATATGCCGTTCTGATAACGATGTCTTTCAGTCCTCTGATACAGCAGTTGATCAAATCCTTGCGTTGCCTGCCGGGTGTGGGTCCCAAGTCGGCGCAGCGCATGGCACTGTATCTGCTTGAGCATGACCGTCCGGCGGCGCTGGAGCTGGCCGCGTCGCTGCACGAAGCGGTGGAACGGGTTGGTGAGTGCGCGTCCTGCCGTACCCTGTCGGAAGTGTCTCCCTGTGGCATCTGTACGTCGAGCAGTCGCGATCGCTCGGTGCTCTGTGTGCTGGAGTCGCCGGTCGATATGCTGGCCATCGAGCAAACGGGAGGGTTCGGGGGCTATTATTTTGTCCTCAAGGGGCATCTGTCGCCTATTGATGGCGTCGGTCCCGACGATCTGGGTATCGATGCGCTCGTCGAGCGGCTGCGTGGCGGTGAGGTGCGCGAAGTCATACTGGCGACCAATCCCACGGTGGAAGGTGAAGCGACGGCACACTATATCGCCGAGCAGGTGCGCGAGCTGGGTGTTCGGGTGAGTCGTATTGCCCACGGTGTGCCTGTGGGTGGCGAACTTGAGTTTATCGATGGTGGTACTCTGGCGCACGCGCTGGCGGGTCGACGTTCCCTGAATTGAGGTAGGCATGGCGCACGAAAATGGATATGACTGGCAGCAGCTTGAACGTGCTGCGCAGGAGCCGGTGTGGGTCGGTACCGATGAGGCACTGGCGCAGCTGTGCGAGTACTGGCTTACGCTGCCCATGGTTGCGCTGGATACCGAGTTTCAGCGGGTGGATACCTTTTATCCGATTGCCGGGCTTATTCAGCTGGCCGACGACCATGCCTGCTACCTGATTGACCCGCTGTCTATCACGGACTTCGCGCCCTTGCTGGCGCTCTTTGTCGAGCCTTCAGTGCTCAAGGTGCTGCATGCCAGCACCGAAGATCTGGAGTTGTTCCAGCATCTGTTTGGCGTGTTACCCAGTCCGCTGTTTGATACCCAGGTGGCCGGCGGCTTTGTCGGCTGGGGCTTTACTGTCGGTCTGCAGCGTATGCTGGAGAATGTACTCGGCGTACAGGTCGGCAAGGGCGAAACGACATCGGACTGGCTGCAGCGTCCCCTGACGCAGCGCCAGGAGCAGTATGCGGCGCTGGATGTGGCCTATCTGCCGGCGATCTGTCGTCTGCAGATGGCGGAGCTTGAGCAGAGGGGCATGACGTCCTGGTTGCAGGAAGAAATGCTGGCGTTGCTGGCCAATGCGCCTGATGCCGATGTCACCGGCATTCAGTACTATCTGCGCTTTAGCCAGATGGCGGCGCTGCCGCCCTACAAGGTGGCGGCCTTGCGTGATTTGACGGCCTGGCGTGAGCAACAGTGTCGCTTGCGCAATGTGCCCCGTAATCGGGTGCTGCGCAATCAGACATTGCTCGACATTATTACCCGCTGGCCGCGCACCACGCTCGAGCTGTCCCGCGTGCCTGAGCTGAAACGGCGGATTTTGCGCGAAGATGGCGAGACCATGCTGGATTTTTTGCGCAATGCCGCCGCTGCGCCCCAGGCGCAATCGGTTGATCCGATCCCAAGGCCGCTGCCTGTGATCTGGAATACGCGTCTCAAGCGTTTGAAGCTGATGGGGCGTGAGCGTGCTGAAGCGCTGGATATGGCGCCGGAGTTGTTGTTACGCCGGCGTGATATTGAGGCGTTGATACGTACCGGCAGTGATGAGAGTGCAGATTATGCGCTACCGCCGGGGCTGCAGGGATGGCGCCAGGAAGTGATAGGCGACGACCTGCTGGTGCAGTTGCGTCGATTTGAGCAATAGCGCCCGTTTGAACAGAGATGAGAGTTGATATGAAAATTTGCAGTATTTACAAAAGTTCGCGCAAGGACGAGATGTACCTCTACGTTGAAAAGCGTGAGCTGCTTACGCGAGTGCCCGAGGCGCTGATCACGATGTTTGGCACGCCGGTGCATCTGATGGATATGCCGGTCAAGCCCGGGCGCAAGCTGGCGCGTATCGATGTCGAGAAGATGCTGGCGGGCATTACGGAAAATGGTTACTACCTGCAGATGCCGCCGCCCAGGGAAGATTATATGCTCGATCTGTATCCGGATCGTCCAGAAACCGGAGTGCGTTAGGTGGCTCAGGAAGTATTCTGGCGTGCTAAGTCACTCGAAGAGATGACGTCCAATGAGTGGGAGTCGCTCTGTGATGGTTGCGCGCTCTGCTGTCTGCACAAGATTGAGGATGAGGATACCCATGAGGTGTTTTACACCTCGGTCGTCTGTCATCTGCTTGATCTGGAAACGCGGCGCTGCACTCAGTATGAAAAGCGTTGTTCGCTGGTGCCGTCCTGCGTCAAGTTGCGCCCTGAAGATGTGAAAGAGTTCCACTGGCTGCCCAGAACCTGTGCCTACCGACTGGTTCACGAAGGCAAGGATCTGCCGGACTGGCATCCGCTGATCAGTGGTCGGGCCGAATCCGTGGCTGAGGCTGATGCGTCTGTGTTGAGCTGGTATGAGGTTAAGGATAACCAGATCAGTGAAGATGACTTCGTCGACTACGTTATTGAATAGACGTTATCGAATTGTCTGGCGGTAACTTGTTAACGGAAAGGGGCGCTACGGCGCTCTTTTTTGTGCAGGGATGTACTTATCCTGTGGGCGCATGGATGTGCAGGAACAGGGCTTGTGGCTGATGTTCGGGATGGATATCTGGATTGTGTGGCTGAAGTCTGCGGCTGGTGTCGGAATGGGGTGAGTTGGGTTTTGGTGGGTATAAAAAAGGAGCGCCGAAGCGCTCCTTTTTTGCCAAGCGATAGAGTATCGCTTAGTTGTTTTTCAGCATCTGCTGTTTGATCAGCTCACCGATGGTGGTCGGACCAGCGACTTCAACTTCCTGGTTGCGCACGTGACTGATGGCTGCTTTTTCTTCAGCCTGGTCTTTGGCGCGGATAGAAAGGTTGATGGCGCGGTTGCGACGGTCAACGTTGGTGATCTTGGCTTCAACCTTGTCACCGACTTTCAGTACGGTAGTAGCGTCGTCGATGCGCTCAGCGCTCAGCTCGGATACTTTCAGTACTGCGTCGATGCCTTCAGCCAGCTCGATAACGGCAGCTTTGGCTTCAACCGACTTGACGATACCGTTGACAATGGTGCCCTTGTCATTGGCTGCCACGTATTCGCTGAACGGATCGCTTTCCAGCTGCTTGATACCCAGCGAGATGCGTTCTTTTTCAGCGTCAATGGACAGGATGACAGCTTCAACTTCTTCGCCTTTCTTGAACTGGCGCAGGGCGGCTTCAGCATCAGCTTCCCAGGTGATGTCGGACATGTGTACCAGGCCATCGAGATCGTTGTCCAGACCTACGAAGATACCGAAGTCAGTGATGGTCTTGATGGTGCCCGAAGCGCGATCGCCAGCAGCGTGCTGCTCAGCGAAGGAAACCCATGGATTACCGGTGCACTGCTTGATACCCAGGGAGATGCGACGACGCTCTTCGTCCACGTCCAGGATCATCACTTCGACTTCGTCGCCAATCTGCACGACTTTGGACGGGTGGATGTTCTTGTTGGTCCAGGACATTTCGGAAACGTGTACCAGGCCTTCAACACCGTCTTCGATCGAGGCAAAGCAGCCGTAATCGGTCAGGTTGGTGATGCGTGCGGGTACTTTGCTGCCGGACGGGTAGCGGGACTTGATAGCTTCCCACGGATCTTCGCTCAGCTGTTTCAGACCCAGCGAGATACGGCCAGTTTCCTGATCGAACTTGATGATCTTGACAGAGATCTCGTCGCCCGGGTTCAGCATTTCGCTCGGGTGAGAGATGCGCTTCCACGCCATGTCAGTGATGTGCAGCAGGCCATCAACGCCGCCCAGATCAATGAAGGCACCGTAGTTGGTCAGGTTCTTGACGTAACCCTTGACAACCTGGCCTTCTTGCAGTGCAGCCAGCAGCTCGTCGCGTTGAGCGCTGTTGGCTTCCTGCAGGACCGCACGACGCGAAACAACGATATTGTTGCGCTTGGGGTCCAGCTTGATCAGTTTGAATTCAAGTTCCTTGCCTTCCAGGTGGTCGACATCGCGTACGGGACGCACGTCAACCAGGGAGCCCGGCAGGAAGCCCTGAATGTTGTTGATGCTGACAGTGAAGCCGCCCTTGACCTTGCCGCTGATGTAACCGGTAACAGTTTCTTCGGCTTCGAATTTGGTCTGCAGTACTTCCCAGGCTTCAGCACGTTTGGCTTTTTCACGGGACAGGCGGGTTTCACCGAAACCGTCTTCTACCGCTTCCAGAGCGACCTTAACCGTGTCACCGATCTTGATTTCAAGTTCGTTGTTATCGTTAAGGAACTGTACGCGCGGGATAACGGCTTCGGATTTGAGACCTGCGTTAACGGTAACCCAATCGCTGTCGATGTCGACAACTTCACCCATAACGAGGGTGCCCGGAGTCATATCTACGTTTAGCAGGGATTCTTCAAATAGTTCAGCAAAGCTTTCGCTCATGAATAGGTCCTATGGTAAGTCGGCAGCCCGTTATTAGAAGTAGGGCGGCGCGAGCTTTCTATACCGTCAGCTGTATAGGTCAAATTAAACATAAAGCGGCAACAGTCTCCGTTGCTGACGGGACACCGATTTGCCGCAATAAGGGAGCCATATTGTACAGCTAATGTGCCTGTTAAGATAGCGTTCGGGTGCCTCTTGTCGGTATAATTGGTTTCAGTTTCAAACCCCAGCAGAGTGCTTACCAGGATTACATGACAAAAAACGATATAGAAGCTCAGATCGCAAAGTTGCAAGAGCTAGAAGCCAGCATTACCGAAAGCAAGCGCGAGCGCATTGAAGAACTTGCCAGCGAGCGTTCCCGCAAGTCCGAAGAATTTGCCGCAGAGTTGCGCGAAAAAGCGCGCCTCAAGCAGGAGCGCGAGCAGCAGCGCCAGGAAGACCTTGCCCGTATTCAGGAAGAGCAGAAAGCCGAAGCTGCGCGCAAGCGTGAAGCCAAGGAAGCTGCCAAGCGTGAGCGTGAAGAAGCTAAGCGTGCTGAAGCGCGTGCGCGTCTGGCGAAGAAAGGCTGAACCGGCTCGTCTAAAGTAGAGTGTCGAGTGACTGGCGTAGCGCCAGTTGGCACGGCTTGATGACCGCTAAAAAATCCTGGCGCAGTGCTGTCGAAAGCAGGGACGTATCCTTTGTCCTCAGATACTGTGCCAGCATGCGTTCTTCCAGGGCGTTATTGGCGGCAACCTCGACGGCATCCCCGGTACAGAAGGCGTAGCCCGGCAAATAATCGTTAATGATGCGATCATGCTCAGCCTGATCCAGCATTAGTCTGTTTTGTTGCGCAAAGCGTCGGTATTCCTGTGCAGATGCAATCGCCATGATGTCTATCTGCAGGTCGGAGAAGCGATCTGCGTCGGGCAGTCTTCTTAGGTATGATTTCAGGTCGCTTTCGATCTGGATGATTTTCTGGTCGAAATTTTTTGGTGCGAAATACTCGTTGAGTTGCCTGTATTCCTGCAGCGACTTGACCTGTTCCTGCGCAGCGTCCAGCTGTGTCTGCAAGGTCTGATTAGCCTGCGTCAGCTTTTCCTTTTCTTCCGTCAGGTTGTAGATCAGCTGCTGTACCGGTGTGGCTGCAGCGCTTTGCATGCGTGCCTTGAGCTGTGAGCTGCTCGGAGCCTGGCCTGTGCTGGTATAGCCGAGCTGCTCGAGTTCTAGCTGTGTGGCCGCATGCTGTGACTGGATCTTGCGGTAGGTGAAATAGCCTCCGGTCGCCAGTGCTGCGATCAGCACTGACGCGCCTGTCAGAATCAGTATCTGGCGGCTGGGTTTGACCATGACAGGGTCTTATTCCTTGGCGGCGGCCGTATAGCGGAACGTCAGATCTACCATGTCCAGCAGGATGCGGCCGGTTTCTTCCAGCTGTGCTATGGATTCTGAGCTGATGGGGCGTCCCTGCTCATCTTTTTTCAGTTCATCTTCAAGTTCCGCCAGCGCCGTCAGTGGCGGCTGCTGCTTGAGGGCGCGGCGCCGGTTCTGGGCGTCGAGCTGCCACTGTTCGGCTTCGTCGCGTTCCTTGCGCAGCGCGGTTTCGTTTAGCGGAATGGTTTTGTCCTTGGCGGCTTCTGTCAGGTGTTCAACCTGTTCGCGCATGAAAATGAAGTCCGGATCTGCCTCGGCCCGCTTCAGGTGGCGTTGGTTGAGTTCATCCAGGAAGTTGTCGACGCCGATAAACTTGCCATGGCGCACTTCCCGTACCTGGTCCCAGGGGAGGGCGCCTTCGAGTGCGCTTTCACCGATATCCATCTCGTTATACAGGCTGGGCAGCTTTATGTCGGGCACGACACCCTTGTGCTGGGTACTGTCGCCTGAGATGCGGTAGAACTTGGCGTGCGTCATTTTGAGCTGACCGTGACGCAGGGCGTGCAGCGACTGTACTGTGCCCTTGCCGAAAGTCTGGCTGCCGACAACCGCGCCGCGGCGATAGTCCTGAATGGCGCCGGCGAAAATTTCCGATGCTGAGGCGCTGAGGCGGTTCACCAGTACGGCCAACGGGCCGTTGTAGGCTACATCGGCATCATAATCGCCGAGGATGTCGATGCGGCCATTGGGGTCGCGAATCTGCACGGTGGGGCCGCGGCTGATAAAGAGCCCGACCAGTTCGTTGGCTTCGCGCAGCGAGCCGCCACCGTTATCCCGCAGGTCGATTACCAGCCCCTGAATGCCTTCCTCGGTTAGCTCCTTGATGAGCTTCTCGACATCCCGGGTGGTGCTTTTGTAATTGGGATCGCCGCTTTGCAATGCGGCAAAATCAATATAGAAGGCTGGGATTTCGATCACGCCCAGGCGATAGTTCTGGCCCTGGTAGTCGAGTTCCATGATGCGTTTATGGGCGGCCTGTTCTTCAAGTTTGACCTTGCTGCGCACGATGCGCACTTCCTTGCGTTTCTGACGGTCGTTGCTGCCGGCGGGGTCGACCTGCAGGCGCACAACAGTATCGGCCGGGCCGCGAATTTTGCTGACGACGTCATCCAGGCGCCAGCCGACGATATCGACCATGTCGCCATCATCGCCCTGGGCCACGGCCACGATGGTATCGGAGGCTTTCAGCTGACCGGTCTTGTCGGCAGGTCCCGCCGGCACCAGACGGACGATCTTGGTGAACTCGTCATCGCTTTGCAGTACGGCACCGATGCCTTCCAGTGACAGGCTCATGTTGATCTGAAAGTTTTCCGAGTTGCGCGGCGAGAAATACTGGGTGTGCGGGTCGTAACCCTTGGATACGGCATTGATGTAGGTCTGGAAGACGTCTTCGCTTTTCATCTGCTCGGCGCGGTGCAGCTGGTAGCGGTAACGCTTGAGCAGGGTTTCGGTGGTGTCGGCCAGATTCTTGTCCGCCAGTTTCAGGCTAAGGGCGGCATTTTTGAGGCGTTTGCGCCACAGCTTGTCCATTTCTTCCTGGGTCTGGATCCAGGAGGCGCTGGTGCGGTCTATATCAAGAGTTTCATCCAGGTCGAACTGCACGTCTTCCAGGCCGCCTTCCAGTTCGGCGATCATGAAGGTCAGTCGTTCATGCATGCGCTGCTGGTAGCGGTTGAAAATGCCATAGGCATCCTTGAGTTCGCCGGCCTGAATGCTGTCATCCAGGGTGGTGCTCAGGGGGTTGAATTCGGCAATATCGCTGGCGTAAAAATAGCTTTTGCTGGGGTCGAGGTCTTCGAGGTACTGACCCAGCAGCTGGCCAGAGAAGCTATCGTCTATGGTGACCTTGTTGTAATGTTCCCGCGTCAGGGAGTCGAGAATATCGAGCGTGGTTTGCCGATGAATCGGCTCGGGCGCGAGTGCTTCGGGGGCGGTGGTGCTGGCGCTCGCGCTTTGAAGCAGAAATGACAGCGCGAGGGTTGGAAGCAGAAAAAGAGTTCGATTGAGCATATCGGTTCGGTGCGTCCCAGTAGGCCAGGTAGTTGAACCTTCAGACAGGCTAATTGCCTGGCAAGTTCAACCAGTACAGGTAACAGAGTGTAGTCATCGCGTGTCCTAATGTAAAATCAAGCGTTTACGGCGCTAGCAGGGTGAGTTTCAGATGCAAAAGAGAGCAGTAAGGTTGGCGCTTTGGGTCCTGATGGGCGCTGTGCTGGTGGGGTGTGGCGATGACTCGGATGAAGCGGCGTTTCGCGCAGAGTTGGTCGACAAGGCGCGCAATGATGACAATCAGCGTGCCGGTCAGTCATTTCTGGCGAGCAACGCTCAGGTTGAGGGTGTTGTGACCTTGCCCTCGGGCTTGCAGTATCGCGTACTGGTGCCAGGCTCCGGTGCCATGCCGGGTGCCAGCAGTACGGTACAGGTCAATTATGAAGGCATGCTCATCGATGGCACTGTGTTTGACAGCTCCTATGCCAGGGGTGAACCGGTAAGTTTCCCGCTGAACCGGGTTATACCGGGCTGGACCGAGGGGTTGCAGCTGATGCGCGAGGGTGCGCAGTGGATGCTTTATTTGCCGTCTGAACTGGCGTACGGCATGTCGAGCCCGACGCCGAGCATAGCGCCGAATTCGGCGTTGGTATTCAAGGTCGAGCTGCTTGCGGTTGAGTCGTCGCAGTAGTCGTAATCGCATTAAGCAAGGGTGGAAGGATGCAGCAATTTAATCAGCAGCTGATGGATTTTCTGGGCGCCTCGCGCACGCCTTATCATGCGGTGGCGCAAATGGTTGAGCGTCTTGAGCAGGCGGGCTTCGTGGGCCTGCAGGAGCGGGATGCCTGGCGTTTCGAGTCGGGTGGGCGTTATTTTACCACCCGCAATGGCTCATCCATTATTGCCTGGGTGATGCCAAAGGCGGGCAGGCTGGAGGAGTCGGGTCTGCGCATGGTAGGAGCGCATACGGATTCTCCCTGCCTGAAGGTGAAGCCTGCGCCTGAGTTGCACCGCAATGGTTACCTGCAGCTGGGTGTCGAGGTCTATGGCGGCGCTCTGCTGAATCCCTGGTTTGACCGCGATCTGTCGATTGCAGGACGGGTCAGTTACCGTCGGACTGACGGAGCCCTGGAGCAGATGTTGCTGGATTTTGAGCGTCCGGTTGCCGTGATACCCAGCCTGGCCATTCATCTGGACAGGGAGGTGCATACCGCTCGCACCATTAATGCGCAGACCTACCTGCCTGTGATACTGGGGCAGGCGGGCGAGAAGCTGGATTTCAGGGCGCTGCTCAAGCATGAACTGGAGGCGCAGGGGGTATCCGGGATTGATCAGGTGCTGGATTATGACCTGTCACTCTATGATACCCAGGCGCCGGCCTTGCTGGGGCTTGAGTCCGAATTTCTGTTGTCGGCGCGGCTCGACAACCTGCTGAGCTGTTTTATCGGTCTGGATGCCTTGCTGGGCAGTAACACCGATCAGGGCGCTTTGCTGGTGTGCAATGACCATGAGGAGGTCGGCAGCATGAGCGCGGCGGGTGCGCAGGGCCCCATGCTGGCTCATGTGCTTGAGCGCCTGTTGCCAGAGCCTGAGGCGCGGCAACGGATGCTGGCCCGCTCCATGCTGATTTCTGCGGATAATGCCCACGGTGTGCACCCCAACTTTGCCGACCGTCACGATGGTAATCACGGGCCCTTGCTTAATGCGGGTCCGGTCATCAAGGTGAATGCCAACCAGCGTTATGCGACGACGAACGAGACAAGTTCGATATTCCGTGATCTGGCGGCACAGGAAGAGGTCCCGGTGCAGTCCTTTGTGGTGCGTACCGACATGGCCTGCGGCAGTACTATTGGTCCAATTACCGCGGCTGAAATTGGTGTTCGGGCGCTGGATATCGGTGTGCCCCAGTTTGCCATGCACTCGATTCGGGAAATGGCGGGTGCAAGGGACTCCTGGAATCTGTCGCGGGTGCTGCGCCGCTTCTATGTGCAGACGTCGCTGGGTGGCTAATGCAATAATGCTGGTGTGTTGTCAGGCTGGTTTTATGTCTGGCAATATCGCCGCTTTCTGCGATAGCGCATGGGGCACTGAGAGGGTTCGGTTTAGGAGTGGTGGACGGATTTAAATGGTGTGGTGTTGCGAGGTGTTGGTGTAGAGGGCTTGCTTGCGGTGCGGGTGATTATGAGAGTCTGCACAAATAGCAGGTTCTAGATCAGAGGTGTTCGGGGTCCAGACGACTGGCTCGAAAGTATCGCGTTTTCATGCAGCGCGCCCCGATACTTCTGTTTTCGGGCTTTGCTGCATGATGGCTGACATCGGATTATCGTCCGAGCAGGGATTCGAGGTTCTGGGTGCGCTTGAACTTGAACAGGTTCAGTGCGGCAACGAAGGCGGCCTTGATCTTCTGCTTGGTTTCTTCACGGCTCTTGAGGGCGCGGGCGGCTTCGAATTCACGGGCCATGCGCATGAAGTATTCCTGTTCGCTTTCGCGACGGTTCTTGTTCTGGCTGGTGGAGAAGTCGAACGGGTAGTATTGAACCTGCATGGTAGTGTCCTCTATATAGTGTGCACCCTGGTGGTGCCTGATCTGTCTGTGCGCACTGTTTTGGCGCGCATCTGCTTAGGCGTGCAGATTATCCAGAGTGGGTCTCGGCGGCAAACGATGCTTTCTCAGCTTATTGGTGAAATATTCTATTCAATTCGTGTTGTGTCAGACGTCGGGTTGTTTCCGGAGCTACGTCGATTGTGCGGTAATGCTTGCTCAGGATCTTTTTGTGCTCAATTTTTGTGCTGAGGGTATTTCATGGACGGAATTATGAATCTGGCGGTGCTCGCGATCTTTATCCCAACCTTTTTCTTTGTCTCTATTACGCCGGGCATGTGCATGACGCTGGCGCTGACCATGGGGATGAGTATTGGGTTGCGCCGCACCCTTTGGATGATGCTGGGTGAGTTGATTGGTGTGGGCTTGGTGGCCGGTGCTTCGGTGCTGGGCGTCGCTGCCATCCTGCTGCAGTATCCGGCGTTGTTCGATCTGCTGCGCTTGGGGGGCGGTGCCTATCTGGCCTATATAGGCGTGCAGATGTGGCGCTCGAAGGGGCGAATGGCGCTGTCTGCGTCGGGTGCGACCCATGACGTAGGGGCAATTGAGCTTGCGCTGCAGGGGTTTGTGACAGCCATATCCAACCCCAAGGGTTGGGCGTTTTTTATCGCGCTGCTGCCGCCTTTTGTCGACCCCGGATATCGGATGGTGCCTCAGCTGGCGGTGCTGCTGTCCATTATTCTGCTGATCGAGTTCTGCTGTCTGCTGATGTATGCCGCGGGCGGAAAAACGCTCAGTCGCTTTTTGCAGCGCAGCTCAAATATTCGTCTGATGAATCGCGTAGCAGGGTCCCTCATGGTCGGCGTTGCGCTATGGCTGGCGTTTGGCTAGGCCGTCCGAGAATGCGGGCCGTAGCGAATGTTCACCGGCGTTGGACAATGGGAGCGCCGGGCCGGGGCATCACCTGTGATCGCTTATCGGCGGTAGGCATCCAGTCGGGAGTCAAACTCCCGTAAGCCTTGTCCGAGGAGGTTATTGGACGGGCGGCAGGCGACCCCATAGACCCACTGTCTGAGCTTTTCCCGCAGGGACTGCTGCCTGGGGGTTATTTCGCTGCTGCTGTAGGGGTGATCATAGAATATGACCTGACTGAACCTCTTGTCGGGATAAGTTGCCAGCTGCAGTCCGGCTTCACTGATCTGCATTTCGACCTGACGCTCCTGGGCGGGCAGTGGCGCAGGCTGGACCCGGGACCAATCCATTGACAGCGACTGGTGATAGAAGATCACCAGGGAGCGGGTGGACCAGAATGAACTGGCCGGGCCACTGTAGGGGTCCAGCCATCTCAGGTCATCGTCAAAAACCCCCTGGGTCGGTCGCCCCAGACGTACCCCTCCCCGCTGGATGAAGTAACGCCAGCAACTGTCCAGGGCCGTTAGTGCCATGCCATAGGGGAACTCAAGAGGGTTGAGTTCGGCGGCTATCAGCAGTGGGGCTGGGGTGGCCATGCGGTAACATAGGCTGCGGCCGAAAAGGACGACCCCATGGTCGCTAAAGAGGTATTGGTACCAGGCCCCGTATTGCCGGACTGAATCGTGGATGAAGTGCGGATCAAACTGGGGGTCGATCTTGTCCAGCCAATAGAGGCTGTAGTGGAAAGCCCAGGCATTGTACAGGTCGACCATACCGCCCTCGCCATCGACAAAGCAGCCGTTGCCCCGGTAGAACGATTTGATCCTCCGGTAGCGGCTGGCACTGGTAAAACGGTGGCTGGCGTCGAGTGCTGCGACGATCTTGTCCACCAGGATTACGAACAGGTGCCAATTGTTGTCGGCGGTCTGTTTGCCGATGACCTGTTTCAGCCAGGCCAGGACCCGTTGTCGTTGCGTATCGGCAAGTTGCTGCCACAGACTGTCCCGTATCAGCCAGACGGCCAGGGCTATATCCCCCGCCTCGCAGATCAGGGTGGAGCGGTGGCCTATATCTCCCCAATAGCCGGAGTGATCCGGATCAGTACCGTTGACCAGCGCGCGAAGAATCTGCACGTCCATTGCCGCTCGCAGCTCTGAGTCAGCTAGGGGGGCGTTACGGTAGGCCGCCCAGAGCGGCAGCAGCCGCGTCACTCCCTCGATACCGTCGTTGCGTGCCCCGTAGATGCTGCCGGCACCCGGGTAGTAAGCCAGGGTGCCGGTATTGTGCAGATAGTGCTGGTGGGCGTCCCAAAAGTAATGAATCAGGGTTTCGAAACCTGGGCAGGGATCACTGCTCGGGCCGGCAAAGTGGGTTTTCAGCAGATCATCCTGACCACGGAAAGGGGATTTGCCGAACAGCTTTCGATGCCAGAGCTGCTTGTGCATGCGGGCGATCTTCCCCAGGTCGCGCCTGTGGATCATGCCGGTGAGCGATCCTGGTGCAGTTTCACCAGGCAGCGGACAATGAACTTGTAGCTACTGAAGCTCAAGGGGGCCTTTCGCCGGGCGATATTGAAGGCTTTCAGAGCCCTGCGATACCACCCGGCCAGGAAAAGTTCATAGCCGTATTCGAACCAGACATTGTAAAACAGCCGGTTGAGTTTGCCCTGACTGATGGAGCGGCCATCACGGCTGCTCGCTCCGTGGGTACACAGGTTGTGCTCCATAATTTCGGCCCGGTAATTACGCAGGTGGGGCTTGTGAGAGATGCTTTCCTCGTTCTTGCGGTAATAGGCGTAGTTACTCTCCAGTTGGGCGATACGGGTGTGGTGCGCCAGTTGCAGCCAGAAGTCGTAATCCTGCCCGCGCCTGAAGTCGGGGTTGAATCGGACCTTTTCGAGCACCTCAACGCGAACGAGGGCGGCAATGATGTGGTACCAGGAACACTCGAACAGGGTATGGTAAACCCATCCGGACATCGCCTCGTCGATCACCGGCGCAGAAGTACTGTCCACAGGAACGGCCGATTTCAGTTTGAAGTGCTGGTCCACGTGTTGGAAGCGGCCAGTCGCGACCCCGTACTCCGGATGCTCCTCCAGAAAACGGACTTGCTGGTGCAGCCGGTCAGGGGACCACAGATCATCGCCGTCATTGAACGCTATGTAACGCCCTTTGGCCTGTTCGATGCCGGTATTGCGAGCCACTGCCGACCCCGAATTCGGTTGGTAAAAATAATGGACCTGGCCACCGAAGCTTTCCACTACCTGCCGGGAATGGTCACTGCTGCCGTCATCGACAACGATAATCTCCTTGGTCGGGTAGCTTTGGTCAACGACGCTCTGAATGCATTCGCCAATGTACTTCTCACCGTTGTACACGGGAATGATGATCGAAACCAAGGGGAGGTCGTTCTGCATCCTGTCATCCCTTCCTGAATCACATATGAGGATTCGAGCTGCTCGTCAGGGACCATCAGTCTCGACTCAAGGTAGTACAGTTGACTTCTTCTTCAAGATCAAGCTCAAAGAACATCAGAGTCACTTATCGGGCAGTGAGATATATCACCAGCTGATTGAAAGATAAACGTGTGCATGCCCAAGCGTATCAGCTAGGTGGTGCCGTTAACTGTCGCCGCGTTATTGTCATCATAGCGGCGGCATCCGGAGCCGCTGATGGGGTTCGGCCTTCCTGCGTGATACCGGTCCACCTGGTCGGTGAGCCGGCCGATATCCGCAAGTTCATCGAAGGGCTGGCTGCAGCGAGTGTGCATTGGGTACTCTTTGCCCAAGCGAGCACTGCTCGTGCTGCGGGAACCCCGTAACTCGGAGCTTTGCGGAAGAAGTCAGCGATCCGCTCGAGGTCATTCAGGCCTGGGTGCTAGTGTACTGCTTCGCTCTTAGAGGCGCTTTTAGCGAGTCGCCAGGAGGTTGGCCGCTCGGCGCATTTCCGAAGGCATAGTGGGCCTATTTCAAGGAAATGCAACACCGCGGAGGACCTTCTGGCGGGCTCTATAAGCACCCATTAGGGTGAAGCAGTACACTAGTGTGCAACCGAAGTCGGTGTTGGAACCCGTACGGTGCCAGTACCGACCAGAGGCGTCGAAGGGGTTATGTATGGGGCTGTCTGACGACAAAATTCATTGAATACTGCTTAACTATTTTTTGAGTTGATTCTCCAGTTCGTATAAGTATATTGCTCGTCGAAGGTACCAGGGTTGTTCACGGCTGTTAGTAAGAAGATCTTTTATAATTTGACGTGCGAGGTATGTTTCCTTTAGCAAGGTTGATTTACCAAAGCCTCGCCGAAAAATATAATTTGTAAAATCTATAACGGATTTTCGGTAGTATCTACGAGCATCCTTGTCGTATATGGCTTTTTTCGATTTATTCTCGTAGGGGATATCCGCCTGGATAGGGTAGGATTTTTTTATAATGTCGTCATGAAAGTCTTTTCCAATGGTTATATGAGAGGGTATACCGGTACAGAAATCGAAAAAATCGTGGTCGAGGAAAGGGCAATGAACCTTTTGTATCGGTGATAATATCGAGTAGGGAATACTGGCGATAGCCCTTCTGGTGCGATTCCAAAACGTATAGGAAAGGGCCGGGTTGTCGCAGTTTTCATGTTTTACTAGTTCGCTTTTTAGATGTTCTACTGCAGAATCGAATGATAGTTCTTGATAGAAATCTGATTTAAGAGATGAACGGTTTAATGCTTCATATGAGGCTTCATTCAGGATTTCAACAGAGAGGTTATCGTAATCTCTGTTAATAAAACGCTCGGATTTATTTCTGCTTATGGTGTGGCCAGTGGATAGCACGTCGCCCGCCAGTCCATCATATAGAGTGTTGTTACCTCGTTTTTCATAATATTCTAGTAACGGTAATATCCAGGAATGCCCGCCACCGCAATAATTTGTTTTCAATAAATCGTCGAAAACTGCATCGAACCATGAATGTGGATAATTAACAATGTCTTGGTTGATCTGAAGCCGGTTGCAAATTAACCGGGCGATGCGTTCGTCCTCATTGGTTGCTGGTGGTCGATACTGAAGTGTAACGCATCGTTCCGGTCGAAACCCCTGGTAATAAAGTTCAAACAGTATATGGCGAGAGTCACGACCACCACTTAGAGGTAGTATGAATTTTTCATTTAATGGAGCGCGTTTTCTAATTGCGGCGGAAAAGTAGTATCTATATCCCTCAAGTGCATCGTCATAATTTTTGACGGTTTTATTCTGAAAACAACTATCGATTTTAAAGGACTCAATTTTAAGATCACCATTTTCCCAACATAGATTTGAGTTTGGGGGGAGTAATTTTACGTTGCGAAAAGGAGTGTCATTGCCGATAAAATGGCCTAGTCGTAAGAAAACTGAAAGCCCTGGGTAATCGGGTTTTAGCTGTACCCCTGATCTAAGTATTGGCGTTATCGATGGCGAAATAATGATTTCGTTGTCATTCTTGAAATAGAATAGAGGCTTAATTCCGTAACGATCATTACTGGCTTTAAGTTGCTTGCCGTCCCATTTCCATGTGGCATATATTCCCTCGTAAGGGTTGTTACGAGCCGAACTGGATTTTAAGGGAAAGCCAACAGTTTTTTCCGTCTGGCCTTTGATATATATTTCGATACCTTTTTTTTTAAGATGAAGATAAAACTGGTCATCTGCTTGGTTAGTTATACTATATTGATGCATATGTACCCTGATCTTCTGAGTTGCATCCACCTAGATGAGGTGCAATCGTTGCTGAGTTGACTTGCTATAATAATCGGGTAGCGACTTTGACGAAGTATAGAAAGAGTAGACGCCTTTTTTGTTCCAGACAAGAATTCAGTCTAGTATTTCATCGTGGTGAGTATAATGAATTTTATCGTGCATACTCTCAGGTTGATATTTTGCAGTGAATGCATGTTCATACGCCACTGAAGAAGTACCTCGTCCGTCTTAGTAAAGAACGCTTGGGAGTATGGATGAGCTGTTACAGGCCGAACATTGGGCCTCTACAGCTTGGGCGGCACATCGCCTGAAGCAGGTGCTGGGTCTCTACGTCGATATCTAGCTGGCCTGCGGCGAAAAGTGCGCAGGCTGGAGTCAGATGGCGGGATGTCACTCCAAGGTAATACTTGAACTCAATTGTTCGCCGATAATACGCGCCAGCCTGGCGCGGGGTTTTACATATAGTCGAACGAAATAGTCGAATATGCGGCACGCAGGTACTGAACAGCTCCCGATTAATTCTTAAGGGTCGTGCGAGGTATGGTGTTTATACAGCAGAGTTTTATCGTCCACAAACAGGATCACACCCAGCTCGGGAATTGCTGCTGGTACCGGCATTTCGTACTTTCCCCAAGGTGGACGATAGTCTCTCACGGATCGGTATTGATTGGTTTTGCTGTTAAATTCAGTGAGTGAACCTTGACTAAAGATTAGATAGAGACCGGTATTGGGATCCACCACCACTTGGCCATACCGGATTGTCATGTCAAAGGGCAAATCTTTCTTTCGGGTAAGTTGGCCATTGCGCTTGAGCGAAATCACGCTTCGATTTTTGTTGCCGGCAATAAAGAGCATTTCATCCATTTTTGGGTTGTAATGAACTATCGCGTGATAGCCGGAAAAGGGCAGAGTGGCAAAGGGTTCCCAAGTGCTCGTATCGGGATTTATGAGGTTAAGTGGGAAACCTGTTTTGCTCTTGTTCGGACGAGTTTCGTGTGACAGCAGCCCCAGTCCCGGGAAATATTCGATGCTCATGTCACTTCCGCCTGGTGTACGGGACCAAGTGCCGTCCTGCAAGTTATAGGCGTAGGTGTAGTCAGCTAAAGATACATAGAATATACCGTGATCCGCATCCAGTGCATTGCGCCCGTACACGTGTCCGAAACCGGTTTTGCGGGTGTCTTTAAAGGTGCCCGGGGCTGAGGTGTTCCAGCCAAAGGGGCCGGGGAGGACACGCCATTGATTGCTGTCTTCAGAGTAGGCAATGAATTTATTCTGTTTACGAAAACCCATAAACAGGAACTGCCGGGTTTTAGGGTCCCACTTGCCATCATCAGTCCAGCCGGCAATGTGATGCCACACTTCCTTTCCCGATTCCCGATGGCCGACAAATACCCGCATAAGCTTGTGAGGGCGTTTGTCCTTGAGTTCAGCCCACTCGCCCGGCTTCATGGCATGAGCCAGTTTTGATAGTTCAGAATCTATTTTTTTTCCCGTTGTAGTCATAATGTCAGCAGCAGCCAGATCGTTTTTGATGACTAAACAACCTATGAGAAAACTGGTGATAATTAATGTTAATAATTTATGGGAATTCATCGGGTGAGCCTTTTGAATTTACGCTGCGTTTGTCATTATTCTGGTAATGACTCGGATTAGGGAGATGTATCCGGTATTGGATTCAGGCTGGCTGCCTGACGACTTTTGAACAAGGTGTTATGTTGAGGTTCTATTTCGATGGCGGTATCGCCTATTTCCTGTTTCAGCAGGTTGTTGTCGCCTTTGCTGACAATAGTGTTGTTGTTCAGGGACAGATACTCGAGTCCGGTACGCCAAGTGAACAAGCGATTTTTGTTGGCCGCAGGTGTATCTCGATCAAAGATAATTACACTATTCTTTATGTCAATACTTCCATCTTGCAAACCCTGGCGGCAATTTTGGGGTTTTTCGACACCGACGGAAATCAGATCCTGATTATCGGTAAGTGAGCTGCTTTGCAGGACAGAATTACTTACCAGGAGTCTTCCTCCGCAGGACAGATCAATTACGCGACTGTGATTACTTTGCAAACCCAGTAATTGACTGTTTTTAATTGTCGTGGATTTGGCGCGGGATTTGAGCAGATGGCCCAGATGCAAGGCTCTTTGCAGTCGGGAGTTAGTGATATCAAGGGAATCGATGGCGCCCGCATAAATTATGTGGCTTAAGCCTTTGCGCTTGTAGTAGCCAATATCCTCAAAAACGCTGTCCTGTATGGAGAGACTGCCGCCGCGGTTGTCGGTCATGACGCCGATGGCGGTCTTGCGAATCGTGATGTTTTCCAGGCTGACGTTAAAATTGACACCGGTTATGCGGATACCCGCCAGATTGCCGGTTTGTGCCGCTCCGGCCTCGGCGTTGCCTTCAAAGTTACGTATCCTGACTAGGCTTCCATCTGTGCTGGTAATGTTCAGTAGCCCCTTGCCGCCAGAGACGTCCATCAGCTCAACGCCCTCGAGATCCAATGTCAGGGGCTTGTCAATGCGAAGCCCATAGGGATAGAGCCCCGCCGGCAATTTTAACGCTGAGTTATCTTCCGCCTGATCGACCATTTTCTGAATATTGATATCCGAGAGCTGGCGCCCGGATTTTGGATTATCCGGATGCTTGTATATCCATATGCCGTGACTGTAACTGGAAATACCGGCAAAATAGTTGTTACCCAGATGAATCCACTTGCCATAGACTGCTCCTTTCGCGCCTCCGTAGGGTCCATTCTTAACCCAGTTGATGGTGCGCCATACCGAGGCTGAATCAGCAGGGTCGAGCATGAAAATGCGGGTATTGCCATCCCACATGACAAGACTGCCATGCTGATCAAATGCTATGGACCTGCCGGCGTTCATAGGCAGATTTATATCCAGCATGGTTCTGCCGGAGCTATCGACCGCAACCAGGCTGCGGAGGTAAAGGCTCCAGATCCATTTCCGGTGCGAGTCATAGACGGCATTGCCACCGCGGCTCTTGTGATCGTCGTGGAAAAGTTGCGGGTCTTGCAGTTGGCCTTCTTTGTTTTGGCTGGATTTGTACAACCGTTCCTTGTTGCCCAATATCAGAGTACCGTCTTGTAGCTGAACACTCCTCGCCGTAGACCAGGGATAGTCACCAATACGCCTCCAGCTCAAGGGAGCCAGGCCATTACGAACTTCGGATTCCGAGGGATTAAATTCATATTGGTGGGGCTCGTTCCCGTCTTTTAAAAAGGTGCTCTGGCTGGCATTGTCGTCGTCCCTGATTATTGCTCCGTTCGCCGGCTGGCTGGCTAGCAATATGATAGTACCGGTGGTGTTATTGAACAGGAGCCCATCGTGAATGTAAGACGCCGGCGGTACAGAGCGAATATCCGGGATCCAGAAATGGCGTGTTTTGACGGTGGTCCAATGATCCAGAGGGCTGGGGTTGGTGAGTCTTTTCCAGCTACCGTCGGTTAATGAAAAACGGTAGACCTCATTACCCCCGTAATCCCTGCCGCCGCCACCCATAAAATAAAACGCTTTATTGTCGCTATCCCAGGCGGCGCTGCTCCAGGCGGTGAGTACGGCCTTGGGGCCCAGTGAGTGTTGAATACGGGGCTGCTTGGCGGGCCAGACATTGGCGATACCGGGATTATCCGGGCTTACTCGGAGTTCACACCAACCACCCTCCAGGTCCTTCAGGGCCGTCATGCAGTCGGCCAGGTTTCTGCCAGTTTGGGCGTCGCCGGCCTGGGTGGTCTGTGTTGTTTGGCCAGGTAAATCAACACTGCCAGTCAGGTTCATGGCGACTAGTACAAAGATGATCAAGCTAGCGCCGAGTAATGTGGTTCTCATGGCTGTTTGAGTCCAGATGATTCATTCTGCTGGGGGGCATAACAGAGTCTAGTCGCTAATCAGGCTAGCCACTCCGGTGGCTTGAGTCGTTGGCTACTATGGCGCGCGGATGCGATCAGGCGTTCGCCTGCACTGGTGATGGCCATCGGGTGCACAAAACGGTGACCCTTGGCGGTCAGGCCGTCGACGGTTAGAGATGTTGCCCGGCGCTATGGCGCTCAGCGCAGACGGCCTAGCCGTCCTATAATCCAGGTTCTGGATATATATCCATGGATTGAGCATGCAATAACGTCAAGCCCGCAGGCCAAACCCATGCCGGACGCTGGCCTAGCATACGCCAGCTTTGTTGGTGCCTGCCGGCTGTGTTCAACCAGAGGCAGCGCTACAGCTTCTGCTATCGTGATTGAAGCCTGTCGATGCTAGCCGAATCTCGGGTATGAGCCGTACCCACATTAGACGCCGGAGCAGAAGTCGGATGAACAATGCCCTACATCCATGACAATTTCGCCAGTTTCAAGGGGCTCGTGCGACTGCTGCTCACCGAGATGGGAGCGCGTGCTGGCCTGGACGGAGACTTTCGGCAGGTCGATTTCGCCAGAGTGGAGCGTCTGGTATTTGTCTGTCTCGGGAATATCTGCCGAAGTCCCTTTGGTGAATGCGTGGCCCAGCGTCACGGTATCCCCAGTGCCGGTTTCGGCTTATCTACGACCACCGGTGTACCGGCCTTTGACCTCGGCGTGGAGACGGCGCTAGAGCGGGGGGTGGATATGCGCTCACATCTGACCACGGATTTTACCGACTTCAATGTGCTGGATACGGACCTGTTGCTGGTGATGGAGCTGCGCCACGCACAGCTGCTGAAAGGCATGCTGGGCGAAAGCAATGCGCAAATTGCGCTCCTTGGGAACTGGGCCCGGCCTCGGCGGTTACATATTCATGATCCTCATATACATGGCAAGGCCTATTTCGAACACTGCTATGCAATTATCGAGAATGCCACCGAGAACCTGATCAAACAGTACCTGGCGCACCGCTCGTTCAGGCCAAGGGAGTGAATCTTAGCGGCGCATTAATTTGCGCGCCATGGCGGCCCAGTCGGCCAATAAGGGCTTGGGGTCTGACAGGCTGAAGATGTAGTAGCGCATCCTGGGATTGAAGTAACCGCCGATGAAACTCATCACCTCTTTGAATGGACTGAATCTCAGGCTTTTGTCCTTGATCTTGTGCGGCTGAAAGAGAATGCGAAACAAACGCTTGAGTTCGATCAGGGTATTGCGGCACTGGATGTCATCCCGTATCGGGTCCAGTGTTGCGGGCACCTGTCCCAGGCCCAGCACCTGGTAGCTGTACCAGCCGAAGGGGGCATTGGAATGGTACGCCAGTGGCAGGCTTCCCCAGAACCGTCCATTGATCTCCATCAGAACGGCGCGATCATTGTGTTCATCGTACCGGTATTCCACCATCGCCGGGCCTTCCCAGTCGAGCTTTCGCAATAAGGCGATCGACTTTTGCTGCAACGCAGGGTGCTGATCCAGCGGGACACCCGCACAGAGTGACGAGAACCCGCCTTCGGGAGGCCATTCGTGGATGCGCTTATGCTGGAAGCGCAACAGAGCCTTTCCCCGGTGCATAAAGAAAAACTGGCCCAGGCCGTAACCCGGACAGTACGCCTGAATCATCGGAAACCGGCCCAGCGGCTTGTAGCGCCCGAGCTGCTCGGCCAGCTCTCCGGCGTTGTGGCAGTAGATAATTTTTTCGATCACGAGACCCTGGCGCTGGCTATCCTGCATCACCGCGTGGGGGTTGCTCCACTTCAGAATCACCGGATAGCTGAGCGAGGGCGCGAGGTTGGACAGTTCCGTCAAATCACCGATGGTGTGGCTTTCGGGCGACAGGATGCCAACTTGGGCCGCAACGCAGGCGGTGCCCTGTTTGTCGAGCACCCTGTTGATCATCGTCTGGCTGGGAATCAGCGGTGTCAGTCCTTCCAGGCGGTCGCGACAGCGATTGAGGAACAGTATATCGGTCTCGGACACGCAGAGCAGGAAGCGAGCCCCCGTGATCCTGGCGACCCGGTTGAGAAACTCGATCTGCTGTGTTTCATCGCCCCCGGGCCAGAGGAAGCCTTCCCGCGCATAGCGCGACCGCAGCCCGATCGAGCCTCTTGAACGCCCGATAGCGACCACGTGGCAGTGTCGTCGGCCCAGCTCCCGTATCAGGGACAGGCCGATCTGGGTATCGGTACCGAGAATAATGATTTTGTCTTGCGCATCTTTCATAAAGGGGGATATTGAACCTTTAGTGTGGGTCAGTAGGCCCATACCCAATCGTTGATCCGGTTGTGGAGTTTGCGGCCGATGCTGAACACTGAGGGGATCTGCACGAACGGTTGCTCCAGTTCCGACTTAAGCCAGGTTGTCCGTTGGTTGGCAAAGTTGACGGCGACAAAGTCCTGTTCGTATCGGTTGATGAACAGACACAACTTTTCCAGGCGCCTCTGGTTGACCCGGTTACGTGTCACCCGGGTGTATCTGAAGTCCGATTTCTTGATGAATTCAAACGGATGGGTCAGCAGTATGATCTGCTCAACGCCGGCTCTGCGTGCAGCCCAAAGCAAATGCCGCATTTCCGGCCAGGAGCAACTGGTGATCTGCAGTGACTTCTTGTGGGCGCCAAAGAGATTGCTGTCCCGGTAGGTAAACACCGGCAGTTCCATGACACCCTGTATGCGCCGCCGGCCTGAGTCCAGTTGCAGCTCCGGCTCGCCGGGTCGGAAAATGCCCAGGGCTATATTGGATGCCATGGGGATGCCAGCGTCGGACATGGCACGGTAGACGTTTAAATCGGCGCGCAGGCTGCCAGTGCGCAGCGCCAGCGGGCGGTGTCCGGCCCAGCGCTCAAAGATGTCGGCGCAGAGGGTGATGACGCGCAGAATCTCCTCGTACCTGCGCCCATCACAGTTATCGTGGCGGGGGAACTGCTCGCGGCCCTGGGCAAAGCTCAGCCAGACTGGGTGGATATGCAACTGGGTGTCCTGGCCGGCACGCTGCAACTGCCTCACGACGCTGCGCATCGGTTCGTCGCCGAAGTAGAAGTAGTTGGCGCATTCGACAAAAAAGGTGGCGGTAATCTCGTAGCGGGCAAGGGTATCGAGAAGGAATTCGAGACCCTGTCGCTTGTTCCGGTCATGGCCATAGATGACTGGCTCGGCCAGGGGAGCATAGCGTTCTGGATCTTGAAAGTGGCCGGCAATGCTGAATTCGGTATCAACCGTGATACAGATCTGTGTCCGTGTCTGCATGGTCAGGGACTCTGTTCGGTTGCGCCGGCGAGGCTAGGGTTTTCGCGGCACCGATTTACAATGTACTTGAACTTGCCATTTTGTTCCACGGCGATGGCGGCTGTGTGCTGAATTGCAATCTCGGCATCACCGCCCACTACGTCGAGAAGTTTTGCCCTCAGGCCAGACTGATTGGGCTGCGCGCCGTCGCGGCAGACCAGCTTGAGTTCAAACTGTCGGGGGTTGTGCTGGATGAATTGAAACTGGGCCACCGCCGCGTCTTCCCGGACAATGTTACCGATGTAGGCGCCGTGAACCGGGGCGCCGTCCGTGGCGCGGAGCAGGTCGTTGGCGCGACCGATCACGTCCGTCAATACCGGCAGCTGGCGTCCACAGGCGCAGGGTTCAGTGGAGAGAATTCCAATATCGCCGGTCCGGTATCGGATCATCGGGAAGGCTCGGGTCGCCATGTGGGTGACGACGATCTCACCCGGTGTGCCGGCGGCAACGGGGTTCTGCTGATCGTCAAGAATTTCGACGATGATGTCCTCGGCACTGATGTGCAGGCGTCCTTGCGGGCATTCGTGGGCGATAAAGCCCGCATCACGACTGCCATAGCCATTCGCTACGGGGGCTTTGAATACGTCTTCTATCAGCTGCCTCTGATGGTCGTAGAGCTTTTCAGCTGTGCAAAATATGACCTTGAGGGGGCCTGCGTTATAGTGACGTTTCTGTTGCCGTGCGGCCTCGGCCAGGAGCGATAGTATCGAGGGGTAACCGTAGATCATGGCGGGCTGGTAGGCCTGGAGGCGGTCGAACAGGGCCATGAGCGCATCGCCCTGTAGATGTTTGGCGGGGAACAGACGCGATCGTATCAGCCGGTCACGGATCTGCCTGGCCAGACCCTGAGCACCGAGTTCGATGTCCGAGCCCCAGATAACGGCTTCGGGGTCTCCGATATCCAGGCCCCACCAGCGGGTTGCCCGCCATTTGGCGGCGATATCGTGGCTGATCCGTGCCCTGCCGACGGCAAACTCCAATGGCTGGCCGCTGGAGCCGGAGGTCTTCATAAACCTCACAGGCTGATCGGAATGGGAGAGCAGGCGGTCTCGATTCGCACGGATCAGCTCCTTGGTCAGGCAGGGGATACGCAGGAGTATCTCCGGGTCGCCAAAGCTGGAAGGCGAGAGTCCACAGGCCCTGAACTGGTCGGCATAATAAGGGTTGCTGGCATTTACGTCGGTCAGGAAGTGCTGCAGCTGTGTGTTACAACGGGTCTGGAGCACATCGCGGGTAAACCACTGGCTTTCTTCCAGCGCCTTTCTCAGTTGCACACTCTTGTGACCCTTCAGTCTTTCATGCAGGGGAAACAGGCAATCGGCGACCAGCCGGGTGTAAAGGGATTGCGCCATGACTCAGGTACGCCCAAAATTATGGTCATGGCGTCTGTTCCTGATCGCCGCAGCCGACTGTCCCTGGTAGAGGCGATGATAGCGCTCGGCCATGGTTGCAAGGCTGAAATTCTGCTCCGCCCGAAAACGGCTGTTAGTACCCTGTACGCGCAGTCGCTGCGGGTCCTCAATATACTGCCAGAGCGCCTCGGTAAGCTCTTCGACGTTGTCGTTTGCGGTAATCTCGCCATTGAATCCTGGCTCTACCAGTTCTCTCGCGCCGCCGACATCGGTGCTGATGACCGCCAGGCCCGAGGCCATGGACTCGAGAATGGTGTTGGATATCCCTTCGGCGAAGGAAGGTTGTACGTAGAGTGACAGGCTGGACATTACGTCTGGAATATTTTCGCTGGCGCCAGGTAGGGAAACCCGTGCCTCGATGTTGAGGGATTTGACCTGCGCGACGAGTTGCTGGCGGCAGGGGCCGTCCCCAACGATGGTAAGGCGTAGCCGGTCACTGCGACTGCCTGCCTTGTCCAGCAACTGTGCGAAGGCCCGAATCAGCAGCTGGTGATTCTTGACCTTGGCCAGGCGTCCAATGGAGCCGATGACCCATGTCTCTTCAGCCAATGGCGCTTGTGTGGCAGGGCGCCTGGGTTGAAAGCGGCTGATATCGACACCGTTGCAGATGCGTTCGATGCGCTTGGGTGAGATTCCCACTCGCTCAGTGAGGTAACGTTCGGTTTCAGCCGAAAGGGCGACGTAGCGGCTAATGAAGGGGCTGAACAGCTTTCGAATGAGCGCTGGCTTCCTGCGGGTCCTGGCCGCCTCGGAGTCCCAGCCGTGTTCACCGTGTATCCGGACGGGCACGCCGGCCAGCCAGGCGATTGCCTGGCACTCGAGGGTATTCAGGTTTCGGGTATGGACGATGTCCGGGCGAAGCTCTCGAAGCAGGTCGTATAGCCGCTTGAGGTAGCCGATATCCTTACCGGGGGCTTTGTTCAGCGTGTGAATGGTGACGCCGTCGGCCTGAATTCTGCCGAAGAACTCGGGATTGTAGTCCGACAGGCAGAGGATGGAGTGTTGATACCCGGCGCTGGGAAGACAATTGAGAATGTTCACGATGCCGTTTTCCAGGCCACCGATGTCAAATCGAAATACGATATGGCAGATATGCATCGATGCGGTCCATTCTGTCTAGCAGCCTGTCGGACTTGGCCGGTCGTAGCGAGGGAAAGTCCGTTTTGAGGCAGTTTTTGGGCTCTTTTGAGGCGAATAGTGGTTCTATTTAACAAAAAAGAGTACGAAAAATGACCAGAGTTGCCTTTTCCGCAGTAGATCAGAGTTAAGTCCGACAGGCTGCTTGCACGCTAAAAAGGCTTGTCAGTATTTAGAGATTAGTCTGGATGATGACTTTTCATAGCCAAACCGGCCAATACTTGGCCTCCGACTGCCCCTGTCGACGCCGGCGTGCTGCACGCTCGTATCAAAAGCGTTCATTTAAAGTGGTCATTTTTCGTCTCAATGACCTGCTGGTAGGTGTTCAGCAGGTCCCTTTTCACCGAGTCCCAATGAAATTGCCGGCTAAATTCCAGCCCGGCAGTTTTCAGTCGGTCCCGCAGGTCATCATCTTCGAGTACACGCAGGGCGGCCGCTGCCAGCGTGGCGGGATCCTCCAGGTCCACCAGTAGCGCCGTTTCCCCATCAGTGACCAGCTGAGGAATGCCGCCGGCACGGGTGGACACCACGGGCAGGGCGCTGCCAAGGGCTTCGATGATGGAATTGGGCGAGTTATCCACCCGGCTGGGGTTGAGCAGAAGGTCGGCCTGTCGGTACAGCTCGGCCACCTCCTGAGACGCCAGTCGACCGCGAAACTCCACCCGATCAGCCACCCCCAGATCCTCTGCCAAGCACTGGAGTGCGGCCTGCTCAGGGCCTGAACCGGCGATCAGCAGCCGGACCCCGGGAAACCGCGCCTGCACGGCGGGAAGTGCCTGCAGGGCCAAATCGATGCCATAGATCAGCTCCAGGTTACGGGTAATGAGCATGATCGGCGCTCTGGAGGACGGTGAAACCCTGGGCTTTGCCGGGTTGGCTGGGAAAAAACGGGACGGGTCCAGGGTATTGGGAATGATGCATGTCGATAGCTGGTGCCTGGCGAACACTTCGGCAAGGAATCCCGAGGGCACCACGCAGGCGCTGGCACGGCGCAGCGTCGGTTGGATCCAAGGCCAGGCACGGTCGAAAAAAGTCGCGGCGTTACCCCCGCGGTAGTTGACGACGATTGGGGTTCCTCTCAGGTAAGCGATCCAGATCGCGGGGGTTGCGAACAGGTACCAGGACCATCCCGAGTTGGCCATCAGGTGAGCTACGTCGGCGCGTCCGAGTCTGCACCAAAGCGCTCGAAGGTAGGGCAGCAGGCGAAACAGCGCCCGCAGCCCCCGCCAGCGGCCAATCCATGCCGGACGGTAGGGAGGGTTGACGGCGACCAGCGTGACCCGGGCTCCCTCTTGTTTCAGCAGGCGGCAGAGCTCCGCTGTCTGACTGGCCATTCCTCCGGCGGGAGGGGGTACCGGGCCAATCACACAGATCCGCAGGGCATCAAACGCCATCAGTTTGGCAAGTCCCCGCGAGAGCCGCGTAAATGGGTGGGTATCGACCTACGCTTGCGACCCAGTTGCGCTCCTGTTCGACAAACTCGCGCCCTCGGACCACCAGCTTGTCGTAGGAGGCAGTATTGCGGAACATCGATTCGATGGCGTTTGCCAAGGCGGCCGGATTGTTAGCGGCGAACAGGTAGCCGTTCTCCCCGTGGGTTATTAGCTCCCTGTGCCCGCCCACGTCGGAGGCCAGTACCGGCTTGCCCTGTGCCATGGCCTCCATGGGTTTGAGGGGGGTCACCAGTTCAGTCAGGCGCATGGATTTGCGGGGATAGACCAGAGCGTCCAACACACTGTAATAGCTGGCGACCTGCTGGTGGGGTACTCTTCCGGTGAAGATGATCCGGTCATTGACGCCCAGGTCACAGGCCAGCTGTTTGAGAAAGGTTTCCTGGGGGCCGCCACCCACCAGAAGCACCCGCAGGTTCGGCAGGGTGGCGCGCAGTTGGTCGACGGCCTGAATCAGAATATCCAGGCCTTCGTATTCGTAGAAGGAGCCGATAAAGCCGATGACAGGCTGGTCAATCAGGCCATGCAGTTGAAGGATTTCCGCGGATTTTCCGGTCAGCAGCGGAAACTGCTCCAGATCGACTGCATTGGGGATGGTGGTGATGCGTTGTGCCGGCACCCCCCTGGCGATGATATCTTGCCGCAGGCCCTGGCAGATGCAGGTCACAGCGTCGGCGCGCTTGAGAACATGGGTTTCAAGTGCACGGGTGAGACGGTAGCGCATTCCGCCTTCGGAGCTGGTGCCAAGGTTGACGGCAGCGTCCTCCCAGAATGCCCGTACCTCGTAAACCAGTGGCAGACCGGCTTTTCGCGCGGCCTGCAGGGCGGCAATTCCGTTGAGGGCCGGCGAGTGGGCGTGGATGATATCCGGCCGTTCTCGGTCGATAACCTCCGCGATCCTGCGGCTCAATACTGGAATGATGGCCAATTGACTGACAAAGGGTACCGCTTTTATCCAACCGGGTACGTCTTTACAGCGGTAAAAGTCCAGACCCTCCACCTGCTCTTTTGACGCGGCGGCGCTTCCCTGTTTGGGGCTGGTCAAGTGACAGGTTTGCAGTCCCTGAACACGCTGGTTTTCCAGGATGGCACGACTGCGAAACGTATAGCCGCTGTGCAAGGGGATGGAATGGTCAAAAATGTGCAGTATCTTCATGCAGCGGCTACCTGATCGCCGGTCATTGAGCGCCTGATACTGGCCTCGAACATCAGCAGCGCCCAGAGCGTAACGCTGTGATCGCTGGTCCCGTGGATATGTTCGTCGGCCAGACGGTCCAGGGTCTTCTGATTGAAAATTCCCAGGGTCTGCAAATGCCCCCGCAGGATGCGTTGGCGCAGAGTGTCGGCCAGGGGGCCACGCATCCAGCGGGCGACGGGTACGCCAAAGCCCATCTTGGGCCTGTAGAGCACGTTACTGGGCAGATGGGGCTCCAGCGCGCGCTTGAATATGTGTTTGCCCTCTCTGCGGTGCAGTTTCAGGTGTGCGGGAATGCGGTTGGCCCAGCCCACAAATTCGTGGTCCAGGAGCGGCACCCGCACTTCCAGGCTGTGGGCCATGCTGGCGCGGTCCACCTTGGTGAGGATGTCGCCGGGCAGGTAGGTCTTCATATCCAGATACTGGATCAGCGACAGCGGGTCGTCGCCATCGAACTGTTGTTGATAGCCTTCGAACACTTCCAGGGGCCGGTAGCCGTTCAGACGCCTGTTGAATTCGGGCGTGAACAGTTGCTTGAAGATCGACTCAGGCGTGAAGGATACGGTATGCAGGTAGGCGGCCAGCGCTTCGCGCTGCAGTGCCTGGAAAGTCGATTTGGCACGCAGATACCTGGGCGCCCGATCCAGTTTGGGGTAGTAGTTGCCCAGCAAGCCGAACACCGGCTTGCGGATCGCCGCAGGGACCAGCCCGCGGATCCGCTCCTCGAGCAGATGCCAGCGGTAGCGGCGATAGCCCGCGAACAGCTCGTCACCGCCATCGCCGGACAGGCAGACGGTTACCCGCTTTTTGGCCTGCTCGCAGACCCGGTAGGTCGGGATCGCCGAGCTGTCGGCGTAGGGTTCGTCGTAGAGGCTCGAGAGGGTGTCGAGCAGGCCGAAATCGTCCACCGCCACCTGGTGCTCCTGGTGATTGGTCTGGTAGCGCTCGGCCACCTGGCGAGCAAACTCGGTTTCGTTGAAGCTGGGAACGTCGAAACCGATGGAGCAGGTGTTGACCGGCTGTTCCATCAGCCCGGCCATCAGGGCAACCACGGCGCTGGAGTCGACCCCGCCGGAGAGGAAGGCGCCGATCGGTACCTCGGAAACCAGGCGGATACCGACCGCCTCGCGCAGCCGTTCGATCAGCTCCTCATCCAGTTGCTGTTGGTCGTGCACCTGAAAGGGGTCGGCGAAGCTGGCGTCCCAGTACTGCTCGATGGTGGGGCTAGTCTGGCCCCGTTCCAGTAGCAGCGTATGGCCCGGCGGCAGTTTATGGGCACCGGCAAAAATCGACTTGGGGTCGGGGATGTAGCCAAAGGTGAAATAGTCGGCAATGGCGCGGGCATCGAGCTGACGGTCGAGCCGGGGAAGGCACTGCAGTGCCTTGAGCTCGGAGGCAAAGGCCAGCTGGCGGCCATTGATCAGGCTGTAGTAGAGCGGTTTTATCCCCAGTCGGTCGCGGGCGATGAAAAGTTGCTCGTTGTCCTTATCCCAGATGGCAAAGGCGAACATGCCGCGCAGTCTCTTGACGCACGCCTTGCCCCAGATCTTCCAGGCCTGCAGGATGACCTCGGTGTCCGAGTGGGTGCGAAAGCCAGCGCCGAGGCCTTTGAGCTCTTCACGCAGGGATGCGAAGTTGTAGATCTCGCCGTTGAAGACGATGACCGCGTTGTTCTCGACGTTGACCAGCGGCTGTTGGCCGCTGGCGATGTCGATGATCGACAGGCGCCGGTGGGCCAGTCCCAGGGGGCCTGCAATGTAGCTGTCGCCGGCGTCCGGGCCGCGGTGGATCTGGATATCGTTCATCCGTTGCAGCAGTCCGGCGTCAACCGGTTGGAGATCCAGATTAAGCAGTCCAGCGATTCCGCACATAAAGGGCTCCCTAACCCGAGGCTACGTTTGAAGCGTGGACAAGGTCTCGGTATCTTGCCACCCAAGTATCCAGGCCGCCGGTGCCGAAGCGGCTTTTGATATCGGCGATTTGGGTGATATCGGTGATAGGGTGGGGGATGCTCATGTCGCGGTGCCTTCCAGCAAAGCCGATAGTGGCCCCAGCGTTTTTTCCCAGCCGAACTGGTTGACGACCCAGGCTCTGTTGGCCGCGTTGTTTCCGGGGCGTTTGTGCTCCAGCAGGCGGTTACAGGCGCGGCTGAAGTCGTCGGGTGAGTCGGCGACCTCGAGGCAGAGGTCAGAGTGGTGATGAATCCCCTCCATGGCCATGGAGGTGGCCACGATCGGCTTGCCCATGGCCATGGCTTCCAGCACCTTGTTCTGAATACCTCGAGCGATTTGCAAGGGGGCGATCACCAGTTCTGCGTCATGCAAATAAGGTCGGACATCCAGCACACGCCCGGTCACATGGACCCCAGGCAAACGTTCGAGCGCGCAGGTTTCTGCCGTGGGATTGCCGCCGACGATATAAAAATGCAGGTCAGGATACAGCTGTTTCAATCTGGGCCACACCTGCTGACAAAACCAGTCTGTGGCATCGACATTGGCCCAGTAATCCATAGCCCCGGTAAACACCAGATAGGGGGTCTGACAGCAGGTTTCCGAGGTTTCAAAGCTTGCTGATGGGTTGAAGTACCGGGTATCGACGCCGTTGAGCAGGTGAACCACCTTGGATGCCAGGGAGGCTGGAAGCTGGTTGCTGAACAGGCGTGCCTCTTCGTTGGAGACGAACACGCAGGTGTCAAAAATCTGGGCAATGCGGTTTTCATAACGACGCAGAGTGCGGTGCTCGCGCAGGTAAACCCAGCGGGCGAGGCCGCGTTTCTTGTCTGCGTACTGTGCCCATTTGTCGGAATCAACATCCACGAAATCGATGACCCTTTTCAGGTGGGAGAAACGCTTCCCTTCCAGGTACTGCGCCATTGATGAGGAGAACACCAGCGCGCGCTTGATGGCGTGCCGCTCGATCGTTTGAGTGACCCACTGCTGCATCTGTGACGTTCGATAGTAGGGGAGCGTGATCGGCTTGCCGCTGCTCAAGGCTTCGAGTCCCTTGAAGTAGCGCGAAGACTTTTTGAGCGGCACACAGTTAAGAGATTCGCAGAAGGGTAGCAGTTTATCGGTGTGCTCCCAGTCCAGAGGGTCATCGACGAAACAGCCGAGGTGCACCTTGTACTGCCTGGCAAGCGCTTGCAGCAGGTGATAGGAGCGGATCTTATCGCCCTTGTTGGGTGGATAAGGAATGCGGTGGACCAGAAAAACAATATGCTCCATTTCCCCTGATTCCTTAGCCCGATGCCTGACGCTTATTTCTCTAGTGCTGGAGTTTGTGCCGCCAGCGGTGTGGAGCCCGCATTCTCCTGTTTACGTGAGTTAGGCGAAGGTCAGACCGGCAGTGTACTGTGGCGCGCAACGCTTGGTTGCGCGGCACGAATCAGTCTAGGCTATGGACTGCCTGCGTGCAAAAATGCAGTTGTCCCACCATGCTTAGGCGAGGTCAAGCAGGATTCGGGGTAACCTGTACAACAGGGAGTTTCTGTGTGGACATCAATGTCAAAAGTCCGATGAAAAACAGCAGCCGACAGCAGCCGACAGCGGCTGGCACATTCTGCTGGCGCCTTCGGCGCACGTACAGTCCAGGCTAACCTCGACTCGTGGATAATTGCTTAATTCTGACTGAGCAGTTTTCTTATTAAATATTTCTTTGTTAAGAGTATTTAATAAGGCTTTAGCTAAAAATGTTGAGTATTACGGCCGTGCTTAAGTCACCGCTTCGTCCGGCGCCCCAATGCCCACAGTGTCAACAGTAGCAAGCAGCGCTTCCCGCGCTCGAAGCGATAAGGAAAAGCCAGAATCGACGAAAGTAGTGCTGTGCGGTGATAGAGCCAATCAGGGGTGCGGTGTTGTAATTACTACTAAATTTACGAAGCCCTGTAGTCACCGGAGCTGCAAACCGACCCTGACTGTTCTGGCGCCGTATGCGGGCTCGGTCCAGGGTGGGTGCCCGTGAGTCTAAATTAAATGGACGTGGCCTCTGGCAACTTTGACAGACTCTTCTAGACTTCCCTTGAGGTTCTAAGGGAGATTCTCAAGGTCGAAGGTTGCCGGAAAGCGGGGCAAGCCCGAACTGGCCGATGGATTCTATCAATCAAGGTAAGTTGTACATGATTGCAGATGATGTAGTACTGGGCGAAAACGTTTTTATTCCCCAACCTGCTCTTGTCAATCTATACGGGTGTACCATCGGGGATCATTCCAGAATCGGTGCCTTTGTCGAGCTCCAGAAGGGCGTAAAAATCGGCGTCAATTGCAAGGTGTCCAGCCACTCATTCCTGTGTGAAGGCGTTACGCTGGAAGAGGGCGTATTTGTTGGTCATGGGGTGATGTTCACCAACGACCTTTACCCACAGGCGGTAACTCAGGACGGCACACTGCAAACCGAAGCCGACTGGCAGGTAGTTCTGACCCGCGTGTGTTCGAGAGCCTCGATCGGCTCCAACGCGACCATTCTTGCCGGCTTGACCATCGGTCAGGGCGCGCTCGTCGGGGCAGGTGCCGTCGTTGCACATGACGTACCTGAGTTTGCCATCGTCGCCGGCGTGCCAGCGCGCATCGTCGGAGATACCCGGAAGAAAACGTCAACCGAGGGAGCAAGCCAGGAAGCTCTGTCATGAATACGACAGGGATGCTGTTGATCGCGCTCAGCGCGATCATGACAGGTGCCGCTAATCTTCTGTTGCGGGCGGGTGTACTGAAATTCGGCGACTTCAGCCTGGCCGCCAACCGGATTATCGACGGCCTGATAGGCCTCAGCCTGCAACCGCTCTTCATGCTCGGAATGCTCTTCTATGGTTTGGCCGCCATCGTCTGGTTCAGCGCACTTTCGAAGCTGGAACTTAGTATCGGCTACCCGATACTGGTAGGCCTGACATTCGTCCTTGTGGCCAGCGGCAGCAGTCTGTTTTTCGGTGAAGTCCTTTCTGCGCAAAAACTCCTTGGAATGGCGATGATATTAGGTGGTATCGCTGTAATTGCCCACGTCTGACACAGGGGTTGATAGATGCTCAATATCGGCGTTATCGGCTATGGTTACTGGGGGCCGAATCTTGTACGAAACTTTAACGAGACGGGCGTAGTCCAGGTGATGGCGGTTAGCGACATGAATCCGGCGCGGTTACAGCTGGTAAAACAGCGCTATCCAGCAACTCGCACGACTATCAATCATCGTGACCTCTTGACGGCCAATGATATCCACGCGGTGGCGATTGCCACACCGGTCCATACACACTTTCCACTGGCGATGGAGGCGCTCAAGGCTGGCAAACACGTATTCCTCGAAAAGCCATTGACCGAAACCACCGAGCAGGCGCGGCGGTTGATCGACGAAGCGGATAAACGCGGGCTGATTCTGATGGTGGATCATACTTTCATCTTCACAGGTGCCGTACGCAAGATGCGCCAATTGGTGGAGAGCGGTGAGCTCGGTGATATCTATTACTACGACTCGGTGAGGGTCAACCTGGGGCTGTTTCAGCCCGATATTAACGTGATCTGGGATCTGGCCGTCCACGATCTGGCTATCATGAACTTCGTCTTCGATCAGAAGCCTGTCGCTGTTTCCGCCACCGGTATGGGCCATGTGCCGGGCAAGCCTGCAGATATCGCCTACCTGTCACTCTTTTTTGAAAACAACATGATGGGCCATATACACATCAATTGGCTGTCGCCGGTAAAGTTGCGCCGCTCCATGATCGCCGGTACCAGGAAGATGGTGGTCTACGATGATCTCGAGCCGAGCGAAAAGATCAAGATCTACGACAAAGGGATCACCGTCAGTGAGCGCCAGGCGCTTTATGACCACTTGGTCGGCTACCGGGTCGGCGACATGGTGGCGCCGCAGATTGAGAATCACGAAGCGTTGAACTTCGAAGCGAGGTACTTCGCCGACTGTATCGCCAAGGGCGAACAGCCGGTCAATAATGGTCAGGCGGGCCTGGAGGTGGTGGAAATTCTGGAAGCTGCCACACGCTCGATGCAGGAGAAAGGCTGCACTATCGAACTCAGTGCAGGGAGCTGAAAAGATGATCCCGTTTCTTGATCTGAAAGCCCAGTACCGCTCCATCAAGGAGGAGATCGACCAGGCCGTGCTCAATACCCTGGCCAGCAGTCAGTATGTACTGGGCGCTGAGGTGTCTGCCTTTGAAGAGGAGTTCGCCGAATACTGCGGCGCTGCTCATGGCATCGCCGTCAATAGTGGTACCAGCGCGCTGCATTTGGCACTGCTGACGGCTGAGATCGGTCCGGGTGACGAGGTGATCACTGTCTCCAACACCTTTGTTGCGACGGTCGCAGCAATAGACTATTGCGGCGCGATAGCGGTATTTGTGGACGTAGACCCCGATACCCTGAATATGGACCCGACTCTGATAGAGTCGGCCATCACCGAGCGTACCCGGGCGATCCTGCCGGTGCATCTGCATGGTCATCCCGCCGACCTTGACCCGATTCTGGAAGTCGCCAGGCGCCACAATCTGCGGGTGATTGAAGATGCCTGCCAGGCCCATGGTGCCGAATACAAAGGCAGGCGCGTGGGCGGCATCGGGGATCTCGGCTGCTTCAGCTTTTATCCGGGGAAAAATCTGGGCGCCTGCGGCGAAGGCGGTATGGTGGTCACTCAGAACCAAGCCTTTGCCAATAAGATCCGGTTACTTCGGGACTGGGGCCAGGAGAAGAAGTACCACCATGTGCTCAAGGGCTACAACTACCGAATGGACGGCATACAGGGTGCCATTCTCAGGGTCAAACTGAGGCACCTGGATGACTGGACAGCCGCACGTCGTGAGGTAGCGCACCAGTACAATGAGCAGTTGGCGGGTTTGGCGCTAAGGATCCCCACGGAGAAGCCCTGGGCGAAGCCGGTCTATCACGTCTATGCGGTACGCACTCAGGAGCGAGATGCGCTGCAGCAGCATCTGAATGAAAGGGGCGTGCAAACGGGGATCCATTACCCGATTCCGATTCATCTACAGAAGGCATATGCGGACTCTTCTTGCCATATAAATAGATTACCAATCTGTGAAGAGTCTAGCAGCCACTTGCTATCCCTACCGATTTACCCGGAATTGTCTATCGAATCAATTGGAAAAATAAACACCACTTTAATACAGCACCTCAATCTGAACTAACTAAAAACATGAATAATCAACGAAAGAATCGAATGCTAAGGTTAATGGCTACCAGTATAGCGCAATGCAAGTTGGATCTGACTGGCACGACTGTACTGACAGAGGCGGCTACTGGTGCTTACGCATGTACACCGATTATCGCAGCAATGGCGGGCGCCGATAAAGTCTACGCATATACTAAAACGACAAGGCACGGTACTTTTGATGAGGTTCGGTCTCTTACATTTGATCTGGCTGGCAAGGCTCAACTGATCGATAGAGTAGAGGTGATTGACACATTATCCGAAGAAATCATAGGCCGCATTGATATGTTGACTAACTCAGGCCATCTTCGTCCTATATCGAATGCGCTGATTAGCAAAATGAAGCCTGGGTCTGCAATACCTATTATGTATGAGTCTTGGGAGCTAAGGGAATCTGACATAGATATTTCATTCTGCAAAAGCAGAAATGTTCTTGTTGCAGGAACTAATGAAAGACATCCTGATATTGATGTTTTTTCTTACCTAGGGCTGATGGCGATAAATCTTCTAAACAGGGCTGGAGTTCCCTGCTACAAGAGTAATATACTTTTGATATGTGATAATCCATTTTTATCCTATGTTGAAGATACACTTAATAAAGTAGGCGCTAGCGTAAGTGTTTCGGAAACCTTAGAATCTTCGAGTACAAATATGGATTTTGATGCTGTTCTTATCGCAACCAATCCAAATTTTAATAAACCCATGGGCGAGAAAGAGTCTTCCTTTATTTCTCAATTTTGGCCAGAAACTACCGTAGTTCAATTCTGGGGAGATATTGATCGAGAGTCTTTTTCAATTAAAAACGTTTATCCCTCCATATCGCCAAAAAATGGCCATATGGGAATACTACCTTCGGAGATAGGTGATGAGCCCATCGTTCGTTTACAAGCGGGTGGCTTGAAAGTGGGTTCAGAGCTTTTAAATGCCTACGCTCAAATTGAGCGTTATGATGAAGCGATAGCCCTTGCTTGCCAAAGGGGATACACGAATATGCCCGATTTTTATAAAAATGCAACTTAAGGCTTGAATAATATTAATAATATGTGCGAGTGATTATAATGAACCTATCTGAAGTTTGCATGCTCTTTTCGATAGACTTAATTAATGAAGGTAGTTTTTCAGCTCTTGGTCTTCTATCGCATCGTAAACCGAAGGTACTCGTTAGACTCTACGACAAAAATTTTATCTCAGCACTTCTGGATAATGAAGAAATATCTTGTGTAATAACCACTTCTGGACTTTCGAATCAAATCCCAAAGGAATTGGGGGTTGCAACCTGCGAGGATCCCGACAGTGTATTTTACGAACTCCACAAATACTTAGAAAAAAGCACTGATTTTTATTGGAGCAGTTTCGAAACTAAAATTGATGATAGTGTATTCGTTCATGAGTCTGCCCACATTGATAAGAAAAACGTAATCATAGGAAAAAACACAATCATAGAGCCAAACGCGACAATACTTGAAAGGTCAGTCATAGGTGATAATTGTATTATCAGGGCTGGTTGTGTCATCGGTGGTTGCGGTTTTGAACCCAAAAATGTTTCAGGTCGGCATATTGTTATTCCTCATACCGGTGGGGTGAGAATTGGAAACAATGTTGAAATTCAATCAAACTCACATGTGGCTAGATCTGTTTATGGTGGCTTCACGGAAATTGGCGAAGGAACCAAAATTGATGGCATGGTACATATTTCCCACAATGTCATGATCGGTAGAAACTGTGAAATAGCCGCAAATGCAATGATTGCCGGAACTGTAGAAATTGGCGATAACGTATGGATTGGACCAAGTTCATCGATATCATCAGAAATCCGTATTGGCGACAACGCTTACGTAACGATTGGAAGTACAGTGACGAAGAATGTCGCCGCCAACCAGAGAGTAACAGGTAATTTCGCGATTGATCACTCTAAGTACATCGCGTTTATGAAATCAATTCGCTAGCAGGCGGAGTATATCTATGGCCAGCCAAGGCTCGGTTCTTATCACTGGCGGAGCCGGCTTTATCGGTTCCGAGTTGTCTCACTTGCTCAGCAAATGTGCGGAGCGCGTTATCATCGTCGACAGCCTGATCAACGGTAAGCGAGAGAACATCCAGAAACTGCTAACTGATCGTGTGACATTCTACTCATACGACATTTGTGATCTGGACAAGATGATACCGCTGCTGAAAGAGGTGGACGTAGTTTTCCACCTCGCCTGTCTGGGGGTACGTCACTCGATACACTCGCCGTTGAAAAATCATGACGTCAACGCCACCGCCACCCTGAACCTGTTGAAAGCCAGTCGCGAGGCGGGGGTCGGACGTTTTGTCTATGTTTCCAGCTCGGAAGTGTACGGTACCGCCCAGTGGGTGCCGATGACCGAAAACCATCCCACATTGCCCATGACTGTCTACGGCGGATCCAAGCTGGCCGGTGAGAGCTACACCCGCGCTTTCTTTCGTACTTATGAGTATCCGACGGTGGTGGTTCGTCCCTTCAACAGTTTCGGTCCCCGCAGCCACCATGAGGGGGACAGCGGCGAGGTGATTCCCAAGTTTTTGCTACGGGCCATGACGGGCCATCCGCTGATCATCCACGGAGACGGATCTCAGACTCGTGATTTCACTTATGTCAGTGACACTGCTCGGGGGATTCTCTGCGCCGGGTTTTCCGAAAAAGCTGTGGGCCAGACGATCAACCTGGGACAGGGTGAAGAAATCACCATCAACGAACTCGCCCGTCTGGTTAATGAACTGGTTAAGGGCCGCACCGTGGATGTGGTTCATGAAGCCCCTAGGCCCGGTGATGTGCTGCGGCTTTATGCCGATACCAACCAAGCGCGGGAGCTGCTGGATTTCAGACCCAAAGTGAGCCTCAAGGAGGGACTTGGCCGCCTTAAGGCCTGGTACGAGGGGGGGGGGAAGAGCCCTGAAACACTACTCAAGGACGAAGTGACCCGAAACTGGAATATTTAAAACTGAGGTCTTGATATGGAAGTAAAACCGGCGTTTATCCCCGTCGCCATGCCGCTGTTCGGAGAGGAAGAACAGCAGGCAATTCAGCGCCCCCTCGCCAGTGGCTGGGTGACTCAGGGGCGGGAGGTGGCCGCCTTTGAAGCAGCCTTTGCTGACTATGTTGGGGCCGATCACGCCTGCGCGGTATCAAGTTGCACTGCGGCATTGCACCTCGCACTGCACGTACTCGGAGTAGGTCCGGGGGATGAGGTGATCACTGTAAGTCACAGCTTTGTCGCCACTGCCAACGCGATCCGTTACTGCGGTGCCCTGCCGGTATTTGTGGATATAGACCCAATTAGCTTCAATATGGATCCAGCAGGTGTCGAGGCAGCGCTCAGCCCTCGCACCAAGGCGATTCTGGTGGTTCATCAGTTGGGCATGCCTGCGGATCTTTTATCTATATTGGAAATCGCAAAATCCCGCGGCGTCCCCGTGGTGGAGGATGCCGCCTGTGCTATTGGCAGCGAGATTCTGACTGGTGACCGCTGGCAGCGGATCGGCGCTCCGTTGGGTGAGATCGTCTGTTTCTCGTTCCATCCCCGTAAGGTTATTACCACCGGTGACGGCGGCATGCTGACCACCAATAACCCCGAACTTGCCGAACGTCTGTCAAAGCTGCGCCAGCATGCCATGGACGTCAACGACCGTACCCGCCATCAGGCCAATAGCGTTATCTTCGAGAGCTACCCGGAACTTGGCTTCAATTACCGTATGACCGATATTCAGGGGGCCATGGGGCGTGAACAGTTAAAACGCTTGTCCTATATAGTCACCAGAAGACGGGAGCTGGCTGGATATTACCATAGAGAACTGACGTCAGTTTCTGGGCTGCTGCTGCCTCAGGAGGCTTCATGGGCACGCACTAATTGGCAGAGTTACTGTGTTCGTCTGCCCGCGCACGTGAATCAGAAAGCGGTGATGCAATCAATGCTGGATGAGGGTATCGCCACTCGCCGTGGGGTCATGTGTATCCACCGCGAAGCGAGTTACCCGGAGGGCTGCTGGCGTAGTGTCGATCTCTCATCTAACCCGCGGGACACGACGGGCCACAGACATGCGGCAGGGGACGAGTCTCTAAGGGAGAGCGAAGCGGCCCAGGACCACTGCATCATGCTGCCACTCTATCCGCAATTGACGCTCGAACAGCAGCAGCGTGTCGTGCAAGCACTCCAACGGGCGGTCACCGCCATCAGAGTGCAAGATGCGCCTTCGAAATGCAGGGAGAGGATTGAGATGAATACGGATCCGGCTTCCACCTTTAAGAAGGAACCAGCCGCTGCATCCGGCAATGCGCCAATGATCTCCATCGTTACACCGGCCTACAATGAGGCGAAGAACTTGCCGGTGCTTTACCAGCGCCTTTGCCAGGTGCTGGATGAAGCCGCCTTGAATTGGGAGTGGGTGCTGGTGGACGATCACTCCGGCGACGATACATTTGAGGTAATTACTGAACTTGCGCAGCATGACCCTCGCGTCAAAGGCTACCGTCTCGCCCGCAACTCTGGCTCACATCTCGCACTAACCTGCTGTCTTAATCACGTGCGGGGCAACTGTACCATTGCCCTGGCGGCCGACCTTCAGGACCCGCCAGAAGTGATACCGGAGCTTCTGGCGCAGTGGCAGGAAGGTTATCAGGTGGTCTGGGCCGCACGGGCACGCAGGGAGGGGGAAAGCTGGCTCACCAAGGGCGCCGCGCGCTTATACTACATGATGATGCGAAAAGTACTGGGCTTCCGCGATATGCCTGCTAATGGCGCTGACTTTTTCCTGTTGGACAGGCAAGTGGTCAAGGCGCTCAGTAAATTCGGCGAGCAAAACATCTCTCTGCTGGCACTGTTGACCTGGATGGGCTTTCGACAGACCGCGATTCAGTATGATAAACAAGCGCGCCTGAACGGACGCTCCGGCTGGACCCTGGGCAGGAAATTAAAGCTACTGATTGATTCTGTCACAGCTTTCAGCTATCTGCCGATTCGCGCCATCTCTTATTTCGGCATTCTGGTGGCTTTTATCGGTTTTAGTTACGCGCTCTTCGTGATTTACAACGCCTTAACCGGCACGCCTCCCCAGGGCTGGACCACACTGATTGTTATCGTCCTATTCCTTGGAGGCATTCAAATGCTGATGATGGGTGTCCTCGGTGAATATATCTGGCGCGGGCTGGATGAGTCGCGGCGCAGACCTAGATTTATCCTGGAGGCGACAACCAGGCGTTGTAAGCGTTACCAGCAGGCTTTGGGTAAAAATTCTGGGATCAGCAGGAACGACTCCTTACAAGAAAGAAATTTATAATGTTGGAGTGGCGTTATTACTTGGGTCTGGTGTCATGCTTTTTTGGGGTATTTATTTTTGGGGCAACCTTAACTCTATATTAGGCTGGGCTGTCAGATTATATTGAATTTTAAGTGCGTTTCTTAATGAAAATTTACTCCATTAGTATCGTGTTGGAATCAGGCCGATTTAATGCTTTAATTGTTGAACGTAGTCTGTTCTTTATTAATCCAGTATGGTTCGAGCTTGAAAGTAAAAATATTTAATTTTCGTAACTAATCGAGGTTGATGGATATGAAATCAGAAGAAGTTCTTGATGAAATCGTATCTAGTAATATATTACTTTCTACTTTGGTGGTTTTTATTGTTTCTGCTAGTGTTCGTATGTTTTTTTTCACCGGTTTTTTCGGCAGTGATGACTTTACTTACTTCAATGCTGCGAACGCGATTGTTGATGGAAATCTGGAGGTTGGAAACTATATTGGAGGTATCCGCTATGGGGTTAACTTACCTATGGCGGCCTTAATGAAGGTTTTCGGAACTTCAGAGTTTAGTAGTAATCTTTGGAGTCTTATTTCATCCTCTTTGGAAGTATCTATAATTTATTACATGGCAGCGTGTTGGTGGGGACGAAGAGCTGCGGTAAGTGCTGCGATATTACTCATGTTGTTGCCTATTCATGTCCACTTTGGCGGGCGAATAATGGCTGATGCGCCTTTGGCTCTCTTCATAACTACAAGTTTTATTATGTTCAGAATTGCAACTTATCGATTTAACTCTAACCTCTACTTTCTAACTGGTTGTGCATTGGGGACGATATTTTGGGTCAAGGCCATTGTGGCAGTTCTTGTTCATCTAGCTTTCATTCCTAATATCATTAGAATGATGCGGAATACGCCAAAGAATATTTTTATTATGGCATTGGGGTCAGGCCTTCTTGTAGGGGGTAATTGTCTGTTTTTCTGGTATTTTCAAGGAGATCCGTTTCATTTGGTAAGATCTGTCCTTGCCGCTACATCAAAATATGGATATCTTTCATTTGAAGATAGTCCTCTTTATTATCCATTATATCTTTTTGTAAAACTCTATCATACTTGGCTGTTGGGATATTTGTTTGCTTTCTCTTTAATCGTATATTTTTTTCGTAAAGAACGCGACGCTAACTTTAATTATGTGGTCCTGTGGTGTCTTTCTTTAATTATCGTTTTTACATTTTTTGTATTGCCTTCAGGTGGTCTTATAGCAAAGCAAGTAAACTATATGCTTATATTTGTAGCGCCTATGACGCTTGTGAGTGGCTATTTTTTGTCAAAAATAAATCGTAGGATTTATTTTTTTGTGATGATGATATATGTATCTGGCTCGTTGGTCTTAAGTTATTTGGAACAGATTAATATTCGTTCATTTACTGCCAATGCTCGCTCTATTGCATCCTATTCATCTCTAAATCCTGGTATGAAAATTTTCAGTTCTACTTTGCCTTACCGGTTCTCGTCTAACTTGCCTAAGTATGATAAAGAAATTGATTTTTCAAACGTTGAATATCTTGATAAAAAAGTAGTTATGAGTGCCATGGATAATGGGGAATCGTTCTATGTGGCAATAGATCCAGTATCATTTAGTTGGTCAAGAGAAGATTTCACTATAGATGAAATTAAGAGCTTATCAGTCTTGGTTGAAAGCCATAGTGCAAGTTCAGAGGTGAGATCAATAGCGAAGTTTTCAAATTTTATGGATCAGAGTGATAATGAGTTTTTTAGAAGAATTGGAGATTTTATTACCAATCGATTTATTCCTCAGTCTTGGGGGTTATATAGAATATCTACAGGAGACGAAAATTAATACTAACCATTATGCAGCGATTTCGGGGGGGTATCTGTTTGTAAGAATAGAATTTGATAGGGCGTGCATTCGGTCATTGCGCTTCATTACAATAAACTATGCAGAATAAGGCCTGCATAATTTTGAGTGTTTAGGCAGGCGGGAATTCAATCAACCCGTTCAACTGGGAGTTTCTGTGTGGACATCAACGTCAAAAGGCCGATGAAAAACAGCCGCCGACAGCGGCTGGCACATTCCGCTTGGGCCCTGATTGCTGCGCTGGCCTACATGGCGCTGTTACATCGGGTGTCGTCGATTCCGGGCAAGGTGGAATTGCCAGGGGCTGTGGATTTTGTCTACTTTTCCTTGACGCCTGCGATTCAGAACCTGCTGCATATTCCTGCGTTCGCGGTGCTGGCAGTCCTTTGGAGCCATGCGCTGCCGAAATCGCCCGGGGGAGCCGTCGCGGTGCTGCTGCTGACGGGCGGGTATGGGGCTTACGATGAGTGGTACCAGCTGGGGGTTTTCGGGCGCTATGGCAGCCTGAGCGATTGGGCGCTGGACCTGTTCGGTGCACTGGTGGGAATCGCACTCTACCGTTACCTGGCCGCGCGCACGCACAGTCTCGGCTAACCTCAACTCGTGGATAATTGCTGAATACTTTGTTGACTCCTGAACCGTCGCCTATGCTTTTCTCTACGCTTGAGCGCCAGGCCAAGAGCCAACGAAGGATAGACTATGACACCCGTCATGCTCTTCGGGGGGCCGGAACCCGGCTTTGGCCGCTTTCCCGCAAGTAGTGTCCCAAGCAATTTTTACAGCGGGTCGCCTTTGGCCTCGTTGCGCAGTATCCGGAGACTGGCTGCGGCTTTGCCCGACGCAGCGGATGGCTGTCGCTGCATCTGAGCGAAGTTCAAACCAGGGGCTACCTGGGCGAAGGCGACATTGTGCGCTTCGATGATCGTTCTCATCGATAGTCCAACGACAGACCACCGAGAAAACGTCGACACTCGTCAAACAGCCTCTACAGGAGGTAGTCGCGGTGATAAAAGATCCGATCAAGATACTGCTGGTGTTTGGTACCCGCCCTGAAGCGATCAAGATGGCGCCGGTGGTACAGTCACTGCAAGCGGATGCGCGGTTTGAGGCCCGGGTTTGCGTTACCGCCCAGCACCGGCAGATGCTGGATCAGGTCCTGACGCTGTTCCAGATCATTCCCGATTACGACCTGAATATCATGCAGCCAGGGCAGAACCTGACCGAAGTGACCTGCGCCGTGCTGAGTGGCTTAGGCCCCGTATTGCAGGCCTTTGAGCCGGCCCGGGTCCTGGTGCACGGTGATACGACCACGACCTTGGCCACTGCGCTGGCCGCCTACTATCGACAGATTCCCGTCGGGCATGTCGAAGCCGGGCTGCGGACCGGCGACCTCTACTCTCCCTGGCCGGAAGAGGCGAATCGCAAGCTGACCGGTGCCCTCACCGACCTGCATTTCGCGCCCACCGAAATGGCCCAGGCCAATCTGCTGCGAGAAGGCGTTGCAGAAACCCGTATCCGGGTCACCGGTAATACCGTGATAGACGCGCTGCTTGCTGTTCAGGCAAAACTCAAGCGAGATCCGCAGTTACGGACGCAGATGCTGCAGCAATTCCCCTTTCTGAACCCGATTGAGAGCCAGGGTCATGGAGATCCTGGCGGTAAAAAAATCATCCTGGTGACCGGCCATCGCCGGGAAAGCTTTGGTAGTGGATTTGAAAGAATCTGTAGTGCGCTGGGCGAGCTGGCGAGCCGCGATGATGTCGAGATTGTCTATCCTGTACATCTGAACCCCCTGGTTCGAGAGCCGGTTTATCGCCTCCTGAGCGGCAAAAAGAATGTTCATCTGATCGAGCCCCTCGAGTACCTGCCCTTCGTTTTCCTGATGAGCCGGGCCCACATCATTCTGACCGACTCCGGCGGGGTTCAGGAGGAAGCACCATCACTGGGCAAGCCGGTGCTGGTGATGCGTGACACGACCGAAAGACCGGAAGCCGTCAGCGCCGGGACGGTCAGGCTGGTCGGTACCGACATTGACCGGATTATGACCGAAACCTGCACGCTGCTCGATGATGAGCACGCCTACCGGGCAATGTGTTTCGCCCATAACCCCTACGGGGACGGGAGAGCCAGTGAACGTATTTGTCAGATGATCGTCGATGCTCACGGCCACACGCTAAACAGCGCATTTTGATGGGGCGCGCACACCTTTAACATGAAGAGGCATGGTGATGAGCAACGAAGCAGACGGGACATTTAACACCGTATCTGTGGTGGGGCTGGGCTATATAGGCCTGCCGACGGCGGCCGTTCTGGCGTCGCGAGGGCTCCAGGTGATCGGCATAGACGTTTCCGAGCATGCCATAGCGACCATCAACGCCGGTAAAATCCACATTGTCGAGCCGGATCTGGATATCGTTGTCCGTAGCGTGGTCTCGACCGGTAATCTCAAGGCCACGCTGATTCCGCAAGCGGCCGAGGCATTTATCATCGCCGTACCTACCCCCTTTACAGACGATCATCAACCGGACCTCAGCTTCATCAAGGCTGCCGCCGAAACCATAGCGCCGGTTTTGCAACCCGGCAATCTGGTGATACTCGAATCGACCTCCCCGGTTGGCACCACGGAGCAGCTTGCCGGCTGGTTGGCGCACTGCCGTGAAGACCTCTCCTTTCCTCAGCAGCAGGGGGAAAAGGCCGACATCAATATTGCCTATTGTCCGGAGCGGGTTTTGCCCGGGAACGTGCTGCAGGAGCTGGTCGCGAACGATCGCATTATTGGCGGCATGACCCCTCGCTGCGCAGCACGGGCGGCGGGGCTCTATCAAATATTCGTGCGGGGGGAGTGCCTGCTCACCCATACCCGTACCGCCGAAATGGCCAAGCTGACGGAAAATGCCTACCGGGATGTGAATATCGGTTTTGCCAATGAACTGTCGATTATCTGCGACAGGTTCAAGATCAATGTCTGGGAACTGATCAGGCTCTCGAACCGTCACCCGCGGGTCAACATCCTCAATCCCGGGCCCGGGGTGGGGGGGCACTGCATTGCGGTGGATCCCTGGTTTATCGTCAGTGCGGCACCAGAGGAGGCGCGTCTTATCCGCATGGCCAGAGAGGTTAATGATGGCAAACCGAACTACGTGATCAACAAGGCACTCAAGGCCGCCAACCAGTTCAAGCAGCCAGTGATAGGCTGTTTCGGTCTTTCCTTCAAGCCCGATATCGATGATCTTCGGGAAAGCCCTGCGCTCTCGATTACCCTGGCACTGGTGGACGCAAAGGTGGCTGAAATTCTGGTTGTGGAGCCCAATGTTGATCAGCTGCCGGACGTTTTAAGCAGGCGGGACGTTGAAAAGGTCCACCATAACGAGGCACTGGAGCGCGCCAATATCATCCTGCTGCTGGTGGCGCACAAAGAGTTTAACGGCTTGTCCAGTGACTTTCTGAACGAGAAGGTAGTGATTGATGTCGCTGGGGTACTCAGTCATTGAGTAATGGCATTGAGCGATTTTGACGAGCGAGGGTATGGGCCGTGAACAGGATTGAAGACGTGAAGGTGGCGGTAATAGGTCTGGGTTATGTGGGGTTGCCCCTGGCGGCGGCCTTTGCCAAAAAGTTCGACGTGGTGGGGTTCGATATCGATGCCGAGCGTATCAATGCGTTGAAGGATCAGATCGACAGCACGCTTGAAATGAGCGTCGAGGAACTGGGTGCCTTGCCGGCGCTGAGCTTTAGTTCGGATCCTGAGGATATCAGGGGCTGCCAAGTCTATATTGTCACTGTCCCGACGCCGATCGACCGTCACAAAAGGCCTGATCTCGGGCCGCTGCAGCGCGCCAGCGAGCTGTTAAGTGGGTTGATTCAGCAGGGCGATGTGGTGATCTATGAGTCCACGGTGTACCCGGGAGCCACCGAAGAGGTCTGCGTTCCCCTGCTAGAGAAGGGCTCCGGATTCACACTGAACGAGGGCTTTTTCGTGGGTTATAGCCCCGAGCGCATCAACCCCGGGGACAAGGACCACAGGGTCGCGGATATTCTGAAAGTGACATCCGGATCCACCGACAGCATCGCCGAGTTTGTCGATACCCTCTATAAAAATGTCATTGCGGCGGGGACCTATAAAGCGAGCAGTATTCGCGTCGCCGAGGCGGCCAAGGCGATCGAGAATACCCAGCGCGATATCAATATAGCGCTGATCAACGAGCTCGCGATGATTTTCAAGCGCCTGGATATAGACACCGAAGAGGTACTGCGGGCGGCGGGCACCAAATGGAATTTCCTGCCCTTCAGGCCCGGACTGGTCGGCGGTCACTGCATAGGGGTCGATCCCTACTATATGACCCACAAGGCTCAGGAGGTGGGATATCACCCAGAGATGATCCTGGCCGGGCGCCGCATCAACGATGCCATGGGCCGCTATGTGGCCGGCGAACTGGTGAAGGGAATGTTGCAACGGGGCATTAAGGTGACCGGTGGCCGGGTGCTGGTGATGGGGCTGACGTTCAAGGAAAATTGCCCGGATATCCGTAACACCAAAGTGGTTGATATCCTCACTGAGCTTGAGACCTACGGCGTCCGGGCGGACGTCTACGACCCCTGGGTCGATGCCGAGGAGGCGCAACGCTCCTACGGTATCAGTCCGTTGCAGGAGCTCGAGGCGGGAGTCTACGACGGAATCATCCTGGCCGTGGCCCATGAGCAGTTCGTCGACATGGGGGCCACACGGATACGCGAGCTGGGGAAACCCGAACATCTGCTCTACGATCTCAAGTATGTGCTGCTGGCGGGCGACTCGGATATGCGATTGTGAGGTGGGGATGACGCGGTTGAATTCCAACCCTGGCGCTGAGGCCACCCGGTCTCTTCTGCAGCTGCGATCCTGCCCAAGCATCAGGCAAGCAGGCTTCAGCTACCGTCAGGCGCCGCCGCTGCTTTAGTCGTGGGTTGAGCTAAGGATATCAATTGAATAGCCGGTCATCTTGTCTCCAGAAGCACCGAACTGCTCCTCCGGGTCTCGGTTCGTTTTTGTCGGCGACCTTTCAATATTGTGGCAAGGGTGAGCACTGCGCTGGGAGGTGAGTCGGGAGAGCAAGGCCGGTGTTATCTGCGCAACATCAGGAGACAGCCGTAGTTTTGAGGCGATATGTGTCAGGAATCTTTACGATTGCGCTTATGCTGGTATTGCGCATGCTTTGTAACCATTTGAAATAGTTGTGGAAGTCGAAAAGACGCACATTTTTTGCCTGAGAAAATAATGATTGTGTGTCTCTTGATCTCGCTGGGGAATACTTCGAAGGAATATCGAGCAAGGTGCCGTGGCAATACCTCCGGGCGCCGGCCTGGCCTGAAGCGTGCTGCGACTGGGTTACCGGTCGTGTTCTCAGAGCGCTTCAGTGGTGGGCTTGGGGTCGCTAAACGGCAGCAGACCCAGCTGATCATGATGATCAACGCACAAGAGCGGAGGGTCGATGCAAGAAATCGTGAGTAATTTCAAAAAGTATTTCAGCGTTCGGCTGGCTGATACGCAAGCGTTGCGTCAAGAAGCGTTCAGAATTCGCTATGAAGTCTATTGCGACGAGCTGGGGTTCGAGGACAAGAACGCGTTTCCCGACGGCTTGGAGCATGATGCGTTCGATGCCAGCTCTGATCATCTGCTGTTGGTGCATAACAGTAGTCAGGCTTTTGCCGGTACAGTGCGCTTCGCACATACCTCTGTATCGGAGCCCGGGCTGATACTGCCGCTGGAAAAATATTGTAGTCACGCCTTCGATCCGGCGCTCTTCGATCTTAAGGCCCAGGCGCGTGGCACCATTGCCGAAGCCTCACGGTTGGCGGTTCCCGCCCGCTACCGGCGTCGTAGCGGGGAAACGGGCAGGCCCTTTATCTTCGACGGGGTGAGGGCGGACATATCCGATCAGGCACGGAATTTCCCCTATATCGCAGTCGGACTCTACCTGGCGGCAGCGGCGCTCTTCGTGCAGCAAAACTACCAATATGTACTGGTGATGATGGAGCCCAAGCTCGCCAGGGCGCTGACCCGGATCGGCATTCAATTTCAGCAGGCAGGAGAGCCGATTGATTACCACGGCCGGAGAGCCCCTTTCTATATATCCCCGGAAATATTGCTGTCGAACATGATTGCTCCCATTCGGGAAATGTTCGATGCAATATACATCCAGCTGGCGGAGCAGCAGTCCAACCCATGAATGGTGGGGGATGTAATGTCGTACGGTAGCCCTTTTTAACCTGGGTAACCTATCTCCCGAAGCTCTCGTCATGCCGCCCGCGCTGCGCAGGGGGTTGCTGATCAAGCCGCACGCTGTGTAAGTTTTGGGCTGTCGAAGCACGCCAGGCCGTTGGCCTCAGGTTTGATGGCGGCAACGGAAAGCAGGTGCTCCAGGTCGGTAAACCCGTTCTCGGCGGGAATGCTGATGTGGTTACAAATCTCGTAGCCATAACCCAGGTTAGTATGCAGGCGCCGGTAGAGACGCGCGCGAATAGTCCCCGCTACATTAAAGGCGTAGCTGTAATTCAACTCGGCACTTCCCTTGATCAACGCCAGGCATTGTGCACGCAATACCTCGGCTGTTCTGTGCTCGGGCAGTAGCGCCAGGCGCGTCCACTGGCAATAGGATATGCCCTGTTGTGTCAGCTCGGGAAAGTGCTCTTCGAGAATAAAATCATCGCATTCCATGGGTAGCCGAGCCGGGTTAATGGGGGCTGTACCGGATATTCTGGCCCCTCCTATGCAGCGATCCCCGTCCCGGGCGATAAGAATATGTCCTGCTCGATCGTGTACATCTTCAGAGCCATCGAAAGAGTCGATTCCCAGTTGTTGGCGAAAGCAGGTCTCACGGATTTGATAGTACTGGGCAAGCAAATTCGGATCTGTACTGAACTCAAAGCGAATCGACATTTAATAGTCCCGTTAACAATCGTTAATAATCTACTCACAGATACACACTGGTATGATCAAGGGGTAACTAATAGTTGAATTCAGCGGTTTTTAAGCAAAACTTGAGCCATTTTATACTTTGTTTTAATAATCAATAGTTTATATCGTTTTATCGTGCACCCAAACGACAAGTCAGCTGAGTTTTTCTCCATGAAATGTCATCAAAAAGCGACGCTAGACTGAGGCTTTTAACAAAGTTATATAAAATCAATAACTTATAGTGTCCCTGTCTGGCGACAGCGTGTCGTGTCAGAGCTCGTCAATCTGCGAGCAATGCATCCAGCCACCTCTATCGTGAGTATTTGTCTTGCCACTGAACCTGACCTTGGCAATCAGCGCCATGGGCGTGAAACACCGATTTGGCTCTATCGAGTAACAGAATCGGTGTCCGCGTTTATTGAACCACTACACTAGGTTTAAGGTCGGACTCAGTCCCCTGACTTCCATCGTATCTATCTTGAGAGGCTTTCCATGGTGTTCAAGGATCGCTTGATCACAATGCTCGTCCGCTATCCCTACCGGATACTGCTGGTCAGCCTGGTGTTGATCCTGGGCGTCGGGTTTGGTGGTAGCCGCTTGACTGTCGAGTCGGGTATCGACGTCTTTTTCAGTGAGGACGACCCGAACATCCTCGCAGACCGAGAGCTAAAGCGAGCCTACGGCCGTGAGGACAACGTACTCTTCGTCATAGACACCCGCGGCGGTGACATATTTGAAGCCAGCAATCTGTCGTCTGTTCAGATAATTACCGAAAAATCGTGGCTGATGCCCCACTCGAAGCGCGTCGATTCGGTCACCAACTTTCTCTATCCCGAGGTGGACGGCGACGACATCGTTATCGACAGGCTGGTTGAAGAGGCGGGCTCGCTGACCAGTGAAGACCGCCAGCGCATTAAGGGCATTGCCTTGTCACAACAGGCGCTGATAGGGCGGATTCTGGCTGGTGACGGCCAGGTCGCTGCAGTCAATGTCACCCTGAATTTACCTGAAGATGGGCAAGGGGCCGCCATTGATCAGGCCGTGACTTTTGCAAGGGCGTTAGCGGCCGAAGTCGAAAGTGAAAATCCCGCCATTGATATTCACCTGGCCGGATGGGCCTTGACCGAGCAGACCCTTGTAGAGGTCACTGCCCACGACTCGCTCACCCTCATGCCAGCACTTTTTGTCCTGGTCTTGGTCATTATTGCCCTGTTGCTGCGATCCGTGATGGCGTCAATCTGCACGGTGGTCACAATATTTCTTAGCATCCTTTGGGGTATGGGCTTTGCCGGCTGGGCAGGTATAAGCCTAAACAGTGTCAACGTCTCTGCGCCGACGATCATCATGACTCTGGCCGTCGCGGATTGCATCCATCTGCTGAGCGTATTCTTGACGCGCCAGAGGAGAGGCCGGGAGAAAAGGGATGCGCTACGGGACGCGCTGGATCATACGCTTTATCCAATTGTGCTCACCAGCCTCACCACGGCGCTGGGCTTTCTAAGCATGAATTTCAGCGAATCGCCACCGTTTCGTGAACTCGGCACCATATCCGCTGTGGGGGTCTTGGGCGCGCTCTGGGTGACGGTAACCATTCTTCCCGGGCTGGTGCTGATGCTGCCCTTCAGAAAGGCGGGGAGAGTCACAACCGGAATACCACTGGGTGGTCTCGCCAACTGGGTGATTCGCCATAACAACCGTATTTTCTGGAGTTCGTTGTTACTCATTGCTCTTAGCGTGAGTTTTATTCCCCGAATCGAACTCAATGACGACCCCACGGGCTATTTCTCTGACGCGATTCCACTCACTCAGGCCATTGACGTCGTTGAGAGCAAGCTCTCGGGAACCCAATCGCTGTACTACTCGTTTGATAGCGGAGAGGGGCAGGGTATCGTCGATCCAGGCTTCCTTGCCGATATCGATGCCTTTGTCTCCTGGCTCAGGGCGCAACCTGAAGTGGTCAATGTGGAATCATTTACCGATACCCTGAAGCGGCTGAACCAGGTGATGCATGGCGAGGCCGACGAGTGGCACAAACTGCCAGACAGCAGGGAATTGGCGGCGCAGTATGTTCTGTTGTTTGAGATATCGGTTCCGTATGGGCAGGATGTCACGCATCAGGTGAGCGCGGACAAATCATCCCTCAAGGTGGCGGCAACGCTGAAAAACCAGCAATCACAGGGGCTGATTGCGTTTGAGGCTCGAGGCCGGCGCTGGATGCAGGATAATGTGCCGGGGATGGTCGTCCGCGGGGCGGGTCAATCCATCAGTTTTGCGAATGTCGGCCTGCGCAACATCAACAGCATGTTACTCGGATCCCTGGCGGCAATCGTGCTTGTTTCGCTCTGCCTGGTTGTTGCATTTCGCTCGATCCGGTTCGGGCTGGTCAGTTGCATACCTAACCTGTTTCCCGCCTTCATTACCCTCGGGATATGGGGGGCCGTGGTCGGTGAGGTAAACATCGCCGCCTCGGTAGTTTTCAGTCTGACCCTGGGCATCATTGTGGATGACACAACCCATTTCCTTGTGAAATATCTGGAGGCCAGGCAGGAGCGGAACCTGGATGCGGAGCAGGCGATCAGGTACGCCTTTACTGCAGTGGGCAGTGCTCTGGTATCTACCTCTATTGTCCTGGCTATCGGGTTCCTGGCACTAGTGCAGTCTGACTTTTCGGTAAACTCCACATCTGGCCTGCTGGTGGCCATGACCATCGTTATTGCCATCACCCTGGATCTGCTGTTTCTACCGACGGTCTTGATCAAGGCTGATCGCTGGCTGCTGCCCAAGGCTGCGAAAACGACTATCATCGGTGGCTAGCCCCGATTGGGAGATATGTATGAGCGTAAAACGGATCAGTCGAAATGGCTTCTACCGATCACTAGCCGCCTTTATCGGCGTGGCCATTCTTTGTGGTCCGGCTTTTTCAGAAGAGCCAGCTTCGAAAGAGTCTGCGCCTGAGCGAGGGCTGGCCATCGCACTTGAAGCAGACCAGCGCGACAGTGGTTTCGCGGACACGACGGTCAACCTCGCCATGCTGCTGAACCTGTCCGGAACCGAGGAGGTCCGCCGGGAAATGCGGCAATTGACGCTGGAAGTCGAGGGCGACGGTGACAAGAGCATCATGGTGTTTGACAGACCACGGGATCTCAATGGCACGGCCATACTGACCTTTACTCACAAAGTCGGCAGCGATGACCAGTGGCTCTATCTGCCGGCGCTCAAGCGTGTAAAACGCATATCTTCCGCCGACAAGTCGGGGCCGTTCATGGGCAGCGAGTTTGCCTATGAGGACCTGTCCTCGCAGGAAGTCGAAAAATATACCTACACTTACCTGCGGGACGAGCCTGTGGAAGGCGAACCCTGTTTCGTGGTCGAACGCGTTCCCGTTGATCCAAAATCGGGCTACACCCGTCAGGTAACCTGGGTGGATCAGAGCGAATATCGGCTCAGACGCGTGGACTATTACGATCGCAAGGGCGAACTTCTCAAGACCATGACACTGGCAGGTTACACACAGTACCTGGACCAGTACTGGCGCCCGGCAAAAATGATCATGAAAAATCACCAGAATGGGAAGGGTACTACCCTGATATTCGAGGATTACCGGTTCCGCACCGGCCTGACGGACAGTGATTTCAACCGCAGTGCACTGTCGCGCATTCGATAATAGGAAAGCCATTTTGAAGCATAAAGTGCGCCGCATCGACTTGTCATCCCTGATCCTGGTTCCGTTGCTTGCATATGGGCAATTTGTCGATGCAGCGGCAGACGATTCAGCCAACTCAAGTGCAGACAGCGTTTCGAGCGAATGGACAGGCTACGCCAGCCTGGATACCCGACTGTTTTTCCACAGTCCCGCCCATCCGGGCCAGGATGACCGGAGTCTGTCTGGAGCATTCCAGCCTGAATACTATCGGAACTGGGACTATGGAGCCCAAACTCTGGCGTTTACCCCTTTTTTCCGCCTTGACGCCAATGACGACGAGCGTACTCATGCCGATATACGCGAACTGTTCTGGCGCATGGAGGCCGAACAATTCGTCTTTAAAGCAGGGGTCGACACTGTCTTCTGGGGGGTGGCGGAGTCGCAACATCTGGTCGATATCATCAACCAGACTGATCTGGTGGAAAATATCGATCGGGAAGACAAACTTGGGCAACCCATGCTCAACCTCGACTACCTGAGTGACTGGGGCACCTGGCAGGCTTACCTGTTGCCCTACTTCAGGGAACGTACATTCCCGGGAACAGATGGCCGCCTGCGCAGTGAGCCAGTGGTCGATACCGATGATGCCATTTACGAATCCGGCGACGAAGAACGCCATGTCGATTTCGCCTTGCGCTGGTCCCACTATTTCGGTGACTGGGATATAGGTATCGCGCATTTCAGTGGAACCAGCCGCGAACCGCTGCTGATACTCGATGATTCAGGCCCCAACCCCAGCCTTCGCCCGCTCTACCTGCAGATCGACCAGACCAGCCTCGACGTCCAGGTCACCAAGGGCGCATGGCTTTGGAAGCTTGAGGCGATCTACAACCAGAACAATGTCAATGACTATTACGCCTACGTCGGCGGTTTTGAGTTCACACAATTCGGTATAGCGGGAAGTGCGGTCGACCTGGGCTGGTTGCTGGAGTACAACTACGACGACCGGGGTGATAGCGCTGCCACAGTACTGCAGGATGATATCTTTTTCGGGGTGAGATTGACTGATAACGATATTCATAATACCCGCATTCTGGCGGGGGGCACCGTCGATATAGACTCCAGTTCCACCTTCGCCAATGTGGAAGCTTCACGGCGCTTGAACGAGCATTGGGTTCTTGGCCTGGAAATGCGACTCTTTACCCATGTGGATGAAGAGGATCCTCTCCATCAGATCAAAGATGATGATTACGTTGAAATCCAGTTGACGCGGTACTTCTGATTGTATCGGTCCTAATTGACTGGCTGCAATGTCTGGCCCCCGGTTGGGGGCCCAGAGACGCAGACTTCGTATCGTTTGCGGAATCTACCAATAAGTTACCCATCTATCCTACGCTTTGAGGATCTGATCCACATCGGAGGTGTTGGCCAGTGCACATAGCATGGCGAACGTGTCAGGCGGTATCGTCTTGTTGGCTGGGCTGGCGCACTTCAAGGCCGCGAAGCAGGTTGACAGCGAACCCCCGGAATTTGGCTTAACAGGCATCAGGTTGGAGCCTCTCACACTATTATGAACAGCGATTTTGATTACGATCTTGCATTTTCACGCAATATTGGCTGGGTAACCGAAGCGGAGCAGCGGTTGCTGAAAACCAGGCGCGTGGCGATCGCAGGCCTGGGCGGTGTGGGGGGCAGTCACCTGTTAACTTTGACCCGTCTGGGCATCGGTGCCTTCAATCTCTCGGATTTCGATGAGTTTGGTGTCGAAAACTTTAATCGCCAGGCGGGTGCCAGCCTCTCGTCTGTCGGTCAACCCAAGCTCGAAACCCTGGTCAACAGAGCCCTGGATATCAATCCGGAGCTGGATATCCGCACTTTTCCTGACGGCGTTTCCAGCGAGAACCTGGATGCGTTTTTGCAAGACGTCGATGTGTATGTGGACGGACTGGATTTCTTTGCATTAGCGATGCGCAAGGCCGTATTTGCCGCCTGCGACCGCCTGGGGATTCCGGTAACAACAGCCGCGCCTTTGGGCATGGGTACCGCCGTGCTGAATTTCCTGCCGGGGAAAATGACCTTCGAGGAATATTTTCGCCTGGAAGGGGTTTCGGAAGAGGAGCAGTATTTGCGCTTTTTTGTCGGGTTGGCGCCTGCCCGGCTCCAAAGTGGTTACCTGGTGGATCCGGGGGCTATCGATGTCTTCGCCAGAAAGGGGCCGTCCACGGCAATGGGATGTGAGCTCTGCGCAGGCGCGGCGGCTACCCAGGTATTAAAAATGTTGTTAAAGCGGGGCAAGGTGGTGGCCGCTCCCTGGGGGTTGCAGTTTGATGCCTATGCCAACCGGTTGGCCAAGACCTGGCGGCCCGGCGGCAATAACAACCCCCTGCAGCAGCTGGCCATCAGTATTGGCAAGAAACAGTTGCTGCAAAAGTCAAAACCGAAACAACGGGCCACCTATACGCCGGTAACGGCGGCCGAGAAAGTGCTGGATCTGGCGCGCTGGGCGCCGAGCGGCGACAACACCCAGCCATGGCGGTTTGAGCTGGTGGATGACAATGCGCTGGTGGTGCACGGCTCAGATACAAGGGATAGGGTGGTTTACGACCTCGATGGTCGCGCCAGTCAGATGGCGATCGGTGCTCTTCTGGAATCGATAGAGATCGCCGCTTCAACCCTTGGCTTGAGGGCCAGGATCTTGCAACGCCCTGATCTGCCGGAGGAGACTCCCACCTTTGATGTCACCTTGCGCCCGGATGATAGTCTGGAACCTGATCCCCTGGCCCCCTATTTAAGGGTGCGTTCGGTGCAGCGCCGACCGATGAGCACCCGACCCTTGACCGCTACCGAGCGGTCTCGGCTGGAGCAAAGCCTGCCCGAGGGATATCGGGTGCGCTGGTTTGAGCGTCCGATAAAGCGCTGGCAGGTGGCTCGGCTGATGTTCGCCAACGCCAAGGTGCGGCTCACCATGCCCGAGGCTTATCTGGTGCATAGCAATATTATCGATTGGGGGCAGCAATTCAGCGAAGACAGAATCCCCGAGCAGGCGGTCGGGATCGATCCTCTGACCGGAAAGTTGATGCACTGGGTGATGCAAAGCTGGGAGCGGGTCGCCATTATGAACCGTTACCTGGCGGGTACTTTGGCGCCACGACTGCAGCTGGATCTGGTTCCCGGGTTGCGCTGCGCCGCCCACTTTGCCATCGTAGCACCCAAGGCGCCCGAAACCCTGGAGGACTATCTGCAGGCGGGCCGCGCGATGCAGCGGCTGTGGCTGACGTCTACCCGGCTGGGGCTGGGGGTGCAACCGGAGATGACGCCGCTGATTTTCGCCCGCTATATTCGTGCCGGCATCCCCTTTACCCAAACCCCGTCAGTGGAGCGTCTGGCCGGCGCCTGCGCTGAAAAATTCACGCTATTGTTAGCAGCACAGACGAACCAGGCTGTGTTTATCGGGCGCATAGGTGAAAGCCCGCTGCCGGCCTCCCGTTCCCTGAGGCTGGATCTGAATGCATTGATTATCTCGGAAAAATCAGCCGGTAAACAATCAGCAGGCAGGCCGGCAGAATGAGTGAGCGTCAGTCGGACTCGTCTGAAACAAAACACGAAAAACCTGACGCAAGTAGCGTAATGCACAAAAGACGTGTGCTGTTTTTCGCCGAAGCGGTCACCCTGGCGCATGTTGCAAGACCGATGGTCCTGGCCCGTGTTCTGGAGGATGCAGGTTATGACGTTCACTTTGCCTGTCATCCTCGATACCGGGAACTGTTCCATGCGCTTCAAAGGTCCTGGCGGCCCGTTCAGTCCATCTCCAGCCGGGCATTTCTGGAGGCCTTGGCCAAGGGGCAGCCTCTCTATGACAGTGATACACTCCAGGCGTATATAACAGAAGATCTTGAGGTGATTAAAGAGGTCTCCCCGGATCTTATAATCGGGGACTTCCGCCTGTCTCTGTCGGTGAGCGCGCGCCTTGCGGCTATCCCCTATATGACGATCACCAATGCCTACTGGAGCCCGTACGCCAGGCCAGATTACCGGGTGCCTGAGTTGCCGATCACACGATTCTTTGGCGCCGGGGTGGCAGGAGCATTATTTAAGCTGGCGCGCCCCCTGGCCTTTGCGCTGCATACCCGGCCGCTGAACCGGGTCAGGAAACACTACGGGCTACCGTCTCTGGGTCTGGATCTCAGGCGCACCTATACCGACGCTGACCAGACGCTTTATGCCGATCTCCCCGAGCTCGTACCCACGTTTGAACGTCCTGCGACACACCGGTATATAGGCCCAATCAATTGGTCACCCAGTGTGGCGCTACCGCCATGGTGGGATGAACTGCCCACCGACAAGCCGATTATCTATCTCACCCTGGGCAGCTCCGGACAGAGCGAACTGTTGCCCAGGGTTCTGCAAGCGTTAGCGCAGTTGCCTGTGACCGTTATTGTTGCGACTGCAGGCCTGATTCAGTTAGAGCGCACACCGCAGAATGCCTGGGTTGCCGACTTTTTGCCCGGTGAGCAGGCGGCATCACGTGCCAGCCTGGTGATCTGTAATGGCGGTAGCCCCACCACCCTGCAAGCGCTGGCCGTTGGCGTACCGGTCATCGGTATCGCCAGTAATCTGGATCAGTACCTGAATATGTCCTATCTGGAACAGGCCGGGGTCGGCACCCTGATGCGTGCAGGCCAAACCACCACTTCCCGGCTCCAGCAGGTGGTCGAGACGATGATGGGGAATAACCGTTATCGAGATTGTGCCATGGCGGTAATGGGACAGGTTGCGGCCTATGGGCCAGAAAGAAACTTTGCAGACCTGGTTGCACGGGAGCTCGCCAGGGTCTGAGAAATGGAGACTGTATTGAACTACAGTTATCAAAGCTCTATTGGCTCGGCCGCTGTTGCAGGCCAAGTTGGTCTCAGGGAATCAACCATTAAGGTGGAGAACAACAACCATGCGTCGTTCGGAACTGGTGAATCGTTCAGCCATGCTCCCCCTGCATAAAAAGACCTGGCAGGTTCTGATGTGCGGGATACTGTTCCTCATGCTGCAAGGCTGCGACCAAAGCCTGACGGACGAGGAATACCTCCAGCAGGCACGGGAGGCCGTGGGCCAAGGAGAATATCAAACCGCTGTCGTTGAGTTGAAGAACGCCCTCAAGACCAACCCGGACAATGCCCAGGCTCGCCTGTTACTGGGCCAGGTCTATATTGAACTGGGCGACGGTACCTCCGCAGAAAAGGAGTTGCGTCAGGCGCGGAGCAGGGGGATGGCCGAGGAGATGGTTCTGGTGCCGCTGGCCAATGCATTATTTCTTCAGCGGGAATATAAGAATGTCCTCGAAAACTACAGGCCCCTGGATTCGCTTTCACCGGAGCTGCAGGCTGAGCTGCTGGCCCTGCGTGGCAAGAGCCTGTTACAAACCGGCAGAATCGGCGAGGCCCGGTCGGAGCTGGACAAAGCTCTGGAGCTGGACGCTGGCTCCGTTGCGGCTTTACTGGGTCAGGCCCAGGTCAAGCAGGCTAAAGGTGACCTGACTGCCGCGCGGGAGTGGGTCGACAAGGCGCTGAAAATTCAACCCGATAGCCCGGAAGCCCTGAGTCAGCTGGGCAGGATTGAAGAAGCCAGCGGCAACCTCGAGGCAGCGGAGGAGGCCTACACCCGGGCCATCAATGCCGCGGCCAACAAGTCGATATACATCGCCCAGCGGGTGTTCCTGCGTATCCAGCGCAAGGACATCGAAGGCGCCGAAAAGGATATCGAAAAGCTTTCTGACAATTATCCGGGCAAATATTTCGCCCGGGGCCTGATCCATTTCCAGCAACAGCAGTACCGGGACGCACAGACCGCCTTTGAACAGGCGCAGAGTCGTTATGGCGACTATGCCCCGGCACAGTATTACCTGGGCCTTGTCCATTTGGCCCAGGGCAACGAGCTCCAGGCGGACACCTATCTCAAAAACGTCCTTAACCTGGTACCTGAATCCGGCCCGGCGGCGAGCGTGCTGGCCGGCATGCAGCTGCGCAAGGGGGATCTGGAGAATGCGTATCCGCTGCTCGAATCGGTGCTGCAGCGGAACCCGGACAACCGACATGCGCTGGAGCTGATGGCCGGCCTGGAGCTGCTGCAGGGCAAGCCGGCTCAGGCAATCGAAAAACTGGAGCGATTGGTGGCGCTGGATCCCGACTCGGCCGGCCTGCGCTCCAAGCTCGGGCTTGCTCTGATGGCGCAGGGGGAGGTTGACCAGGCCACGGCCGAGCTGGAAAAGGCAATTGCACTTGAGCCGGGCGCGGATGATCTCGAATTACGCCTGGTCCTGGGCCAAATGCAGGCCGGCGAGAATGCCAAGGCACTGGAATCCGCCGAGCGCTGGGTGGCCAAGAAGCCCCGAAGCGTTCCGGCCCATCTCGGCCTGGCGTGGGCCTTCCTCGCCAACCGGCTGGGAGATCAGGCCCTGTGGACTTTTGAAAAAGTACTGGAGCTGTCACCGGGCAATCCCAGTGCCTCTCACAATTTGGCGGTTTTTGCCCTGCAACGCGGCGATATAAATCAGGCCCTGGGCTTCTACGCAGACAGCCTGAAGCATTACCCGGATCATGCGCGAATCAGCCTTTCACTGGCCAAGCTCCAGCTGCTGATTGGCCAGGATGAAAAAGCCATGCCGCTGCTGGAAAAGGTGTGGCAACAGAACCCTGAGGAAGCCGAACCTGCTGCCTTGCTCGGTAAGACATTGCTTCGCCACGGGAATGCCGTGCGGGCACTGCAGGTGATCCGGGAAGCGGCCGTTGCGTCCCCGCAGGATACGGCGGTGCTCCGTGTTCTGGGCACAGCCCAGGCGGAAACCGGAGATTATCGTAGCGCCGTCAATAGCTACCAGCGCCTGATTGCCCAGCAGCCGGCATCGGCCCCTAACTACTACCTGCTGGCCCAGGCCTACTACAGGAACGGGGACGGGAAAAATTTTGCCGTCGCTCTGGAAAAAGCCTATCAACTGGACCCGACGAACCTTGATACCCGGGTTGCCATGCTTGGCCTGATGCTGCAGCGCCAGCAATGGGACCAGGCCCGGGAACTGGTCGACAAACTGAAACAGGATCACCCGCGTAATCCGGACGTGCATGTCCAGGACGCCCAGTTGTCGACCGCGCTTAACGACCCCCAACAGGCGCTCGAGGCTTACCAGCAGGCTCTGGCGCTGGCACCTGAGCGCAATGACCTGGTGGTGAAATACGGCCTAGCCCTGTGGCAGGCGGGGCAGCGGGAACAGGCCTTCAAACCCATGGAGGACTGGCTCGACAAACACTCGAATGACATCGTAGTCCGGTACAACCTGGCCAATCTCTACCTGCTGGCAGATCGCAAACCCGAAGCCCAGAAGGCGTTTATCGACATCCTCGACAGCAATCCGGACCATATCATTGCCCTGAACAACCTCGCCTGGCTGCTCAGGGATACCGAGCCCAAACAGGCGGTTGCCTACGCGGAACAGGCCTATAAGCTATCCCCGACGGCGCCGGTTCAGGATACCCTGGCGATGATTCTGCTGGCCCAGCCAGGGCAGGAGGCGCGCGCCGTGCGGCTGCTTGAGAATGCCCTGCAGCAGGCTCCAGGGAATGCCGAGATCCATTTCCACCTGGCCCAGGCCCTGGCACAAAGTGGGGACAAACAACGGGCAGCCCAGGTGCTGACCGAGTTGCTGAACAGCAAGGCGGCCTTTCCCGGCAAGCAGCAGGCGCAGAAATTACTCGATGAACTGAGTGGTTGACCGTGGGCGGCGGGCGTAGAATCCCGACGAACCAAGTGTCTAGAGAATAGCCATGCGCAAGATTACCGCCGCTCCGGTCTTTACTTTTGTTTTGTTGCTGTCGCTTATCCTGGCCCTGGCCAGCGTCATCAACTATCTCCTGTTGGGCTGGCTTCCCCTGGGGGATTTTCGCGGTGTGTTCATGGCCCTTGGCTGGGTTCTCCTGGTCTATCTCTGCGGCATTGCCGTTTATCGGGTTTTCCTGCGCTACTTTCCTCTTCGCGAAGGCGAGATCGCCGAGCACTCCCGGGAGGAATTCGGCTATCAGGTGTACCTGCTGTTTTACCTGCTCCTGTTCTACCCCCTGACCCGCAATCACCTGCTGCCCACCCCCCTGATGCGTCTGCTCTACCAGGCCCTGGGCGCCCGCCTGGGGGACAACAGCTACAGCGCCGGGGTTATTATGGACCCACCGCTGACTGAACTCGGGGCCAATACCCTGATCGGGCACGATGCAGTGCTGTTCAGCCACGCCCTGGAAGGCCATCATCTGTCACACGCCAGGATCCGCATCGGTGACAATGTCACCGTGGGCGCCAAGGCCATTGTGATGAGCGGTGTCACCATCGGCGATGGCGCTATGGTGGCGGCGGGCGCCGTGGTGGGCAAAGGCGCTCGAATTGCCCCCGGGGAAATATGGGGCGGCAATCCTGCCCGCCTGCTCAAGGCTCAGACCACGGCGGCTTAGTAATTTCCAGATGTCTGTTAGTATCGCGTCAGTTTTTTTTACACCCTCCCCCAAAGGCGCATCTGTGAGCCTGTCAAAAAAAATCCATACCTTTGTTTTTAAAAGAAATAATGAAAAGGGCATGGGTTGTGCTTTGTATTGAGTGTTCAGTTGACTCTTCGAGTCCAGTTCAATTATCCACGCAGGCTGGCAACCTGACGGGCAACCTAAGTAGGTGACGCACATGAACAAGAAAACACTCTTGGCCGCGGGTTTCGCCCTGGCCTGCACCCTGTCGGCGCCGGTGTTCGCCACCGACACCATCATGTTTGACCCCGATGGCACGGGTGAAGCTGCCAACGGTACCCTTAATGTAGGTTCATTTGATTGGGCGCCGGGCAGCACCCTGTCCGTCGACACCATTCCCACTGCAGAGGGAGACGACGTCGTATCCTACTCCCACGCATCCCTGGGCATCTTGGTCAATGAAAACGGCATCGGCATTGCGCCAAGCGGGCTCAATACCAATTTTGAAATCACCTTTGTCGCGGGCTTTACGGAAACCATCGATAGCGTAGAAACCTCGCCAACTGTATTGGTTAGCGATGGCGGCGACGGTATTGGCGGTGGCAACGATATTTACACCTTCTCCCAGACCATCACCCTGGTGGAGGCCGGCACCCAAACTGTCAATTTCTTTGAAATCTATTACGACGATTTTTCTGCCGGCTCACAAAACAACCCGCTGGCGGGTACTGGTTATCGTGACGGGCAGTTGATCCTGAGCGCCGAGTTGGTCAGCCTCAGCGGTAACTTCACCGCAGACTTCACATTCGTGGATGTTGACAACAGTGGAGGCTTCAATGCCGGCGACATCCTGCAAACCAGCCTCCTGGACCAATTCGGCGCAGACCAATGGGGTGGACAGCAAACCATTAGCGGCGAAGGCTCCACCCAACTGGTCGCGGACGTGACCTTCCAGGACTATGATTTCTTTATATCCAATGTCTCAGCCCTGGTGCAGGATCTGTTCTTCAATACCTCCAATATACTGCCGTTCGCGCAAACCAACCCGTCCATGCAATTTGACGGTTCCACCATCATTCCTGACATTGGCGCTGTCAACGGCTTCAGCGGCCCCGACATCCTGTTCCAGACGGACGCTAACTCTGGCTTTGTAACCACGGAAGTTCCTGAGCCCAGCACGGTACTGCTCTTCGGCTTGGGGCTGTTGCTCCTGGGGTTTGGAAGCCGGAACCAATTCGCCAGAAGGAGTTAATCGCCTGCAGGCAAGCGACAAGTAAGTATCGACAAGGATTGTGCCAGTGATGTCACAATCCTTTTTTCACCAGGCTATCGGATGGCTCTTAGAAACTTGGTTATTACGAAATCGGTTACAAGGAGCTCTAATATGAACATTAGACGTTTTACTAACAGGTTATTTCCAATGGCATTGGCCATCGGTTTGTGCCTGCCTTTGGCATACGCTCAGGCATCCACACCGGTTGAGTTCGACCCGGATGGCCAGGGTGGTGGTGGCGCCTTTACCATCGGTTCCCTGGACTGGTTACCGGGCAGCACCGTGATCAAGGACGAAATCCCGGTTTTAGAGGATTCAACGGTGAGCGCCCAGGCGTACTCCCACTCGGCGCTGGCCGCCGCGGTAGATCCTGACGGGATTGTTATAAATCCGCCCGGGCTCAACGTCAATTACGAAATCACCGTGTTCCTGGCCAACGGCGTCCAGATCACCTCCAACTCAGACGGCACCATAGTGCTGCTCGCGCTGGACCCCGCCAACGGGGACAATTACTTCGAGATGTACTACGACAATAACCCCAATGCGAATCCCCTGGCGGGCACCGGGTTCAGTGACGGCCTGTCGATACTCCGCGGGCAACTGACGGTTTTGTCGGGTAACTTTACACAGAGTACCGACCTGAATGGTATTCCCTTACAGGGGAACCTGGATGAGTTTGGTACCAATAACTGGCCCGGGACAGGCACTGTTTTGGGGCAAGGCTCCCAACAACTCGCCGTGCTGGTGCAGTACGTGGACAAGGACTTCTTCCCCAGCGGCGTCGATCTGGGCACCATACTTCCCTTTAATAACAGCCAGGTCGTCAGCTTCAAGCAAACCAACCCGTCCATGAACTTCGACCTAAGCCCCATAGCAGGGGCACTCGATCCCGTCGACCCCGGCGCCATCAATGGCCTATCGGGACCCGACATTCTCCTGCAGATTGACCCTAATAATGCCTTCGAGTTTATCCCTCCGGAAATGGCCTGCCGGGTGACAGGCGGCGGCAATGACACCGCTGGGATCTTCGAGGATGGCGTAACGCCGGGTTGGGACGGCACGGTCGCAGAGGGGCTGATGACTCCCACGGTCACCAAGAAAAAAGGTAAGGTCTCCAGTCTTGTTGCGCTGGATCCCTACCGCTACACCATGGGCGGCCAGGCCGGCGCCAACACGGCCCTGCAGCCTCAGCCCAAGGGTGAGTGGACCCACTCCAACCATAATAGCCCCAACAACCTGAAGTTCACCTTCCATGCCGGTACCGCCAGCGCGCCGGACGGCACCGAAATCGACGAGATTATTTGTACGGATGCAGGCTATTGCAGGCAAGCTCGGCCTGCGCCTAACAAGCAGATCGACTTCGTCGGTATTGGTACTTTCAAGAATCTCAGCTGGAAAAATCCAGAGCTGGTACACAGTGTGGGTGTGGTGGATACGGCGTTCTACGATATTCAGCCTGAGCCCGTGGGCAACAAGCCCAATCAGGACCCGGCGACCGTCCACTGGTTCCAGGTCCATATCGAAGATCTGGGTGAGCCCGGCAACAAGATGGAAGACGGCGCCGTCTGCCCCGACATGGGGTCCGGCAACGATCCGTTCGCCAACCCTCCGGTCACCGACAAGCTTGCTGACTGCGGCTGCGCCGACTTCTACCATATCAGGATCTACGAGGGCGTCGTGCCCACGCTCAACGCGGACGGCGAGGTCACCAATATCAACAAGGACAACCTGATCTATGAAGTGTACGGCTATCTCAACGGCGGTAACTTCCAGATCCACCCTCTGACCGGCTTTGATCTGAAGTAAGGGAGTTAATCGTCAGGTCGATAAATGTCAGGTCGAAAAAAGCCTCCTCGAGTCTAGCTCGAAGAGGCTTTTCGTTTTTCCACTTCACTATCACTCCGATTTCTATAAGACGTGCATATGCGTTGATCTCGGATTCAGATCGCGGATACAGAAGGTCCGCGAATCCGGGGCTGCCAGGTTTTGGGGAGTTATTTATCGGCAGGGACTTTGAAGGCAAGCGGCATAATACTCCTGTGCTTATTTTGAGTGATGAATGACGACCGGCAGGTCAGACATTTTGCCCCAGTGGAAATCACCTAGCAGTCGTTCCAGCCTCGGCAGAGTCCGATGCAGATTCAGATAGTGCCGAAACCTGGATTTAGCCGACGCCGCTTGAATTCTCGGTTGCTCGGGCGCGATTTCCCAGGGATGAACATAAAAAACGACAGGCCCGGCGAGCTGTCGGGCGGCCTTTTGCAGTAGCCTTTTTGACAAGGCATAGGGGTAGAGTCTGAAGTAGCCGCCACCGGCACAGGGTATACGTCGGTTGAACACCTCAGCCGTGGCCACCGGGATTTCGAGCAGACCGTTGTCCCATAGAAAAGGTGTGCGCGGCGCGTGCCTGTAGCCATACAGATCATGGGGCACGGGGTTGATGCTTGAACTGTATCGGTATCCTGCCTCTCGAAGCTCGTCTTGAATCCAGGGCCTGTTTTCGTCAATCGAAAAGCTGGGGGCCCGATAGCCAGCCACTGGCGCACCGGTTAGATCTTCCAGCAAGGCTTTGGACCGGGTGATATCCTGCCTGAATTCGTGTTGAGAAAGATGATTCAGGCGCTGGTGATGGTAGCCGTGACTGGCGATTTCATGGCCAAGTGCTGCGATCTCCCGAATCAGGCTGGGGTAGCGCTCGGCGACCCAGCCGAGGACAAAAAAAGTGGCTTTGGTCGCCTTTCCCGCCTTTCCCACCGCCGCGTCTAACGACTGGATAATGCGCTGGACATTGGCTTCAATGTGACAGGGATACTGATCCCAGCGATCGGGAGAAATAACCGTTTCGAACGCCGCCACGTGGAAGTAATCCTCGACATCGATAGTGATCGCATAGTCCGTCGATATCTCGGGGAAAGGGGCAGGGAGCATAGCTCTGAATTCCTTGTCACTCTGATGGGAGAATGATCGCAAGCAAAAAACTATTGTCAGCCGTCAGCCGTCAGCCGTCAGCCGTCATGCTCGGTAGCGGTGTTTGATAAGTGTAGTTGAAGGAGCTGCAGGGCAGAGTCGGCCTGTAGCCCGTGAGGCGCGTGATCAAACGCTTTTCTTTGAAACGGGTTATCACTTCAAGAGCTTGCCGGATGCTGCAGGAGCTGGGGCCTGTGAGCCACAGAGATCAGTCTTCAATACTATACTTCTCTTCGATTGCTGCTTGCTTGGCGGTATTGATCGGGGTTGGGGAGTGGCATGATGGACGGGGGTGTAATGCATCGGTACGCATGGGTCTGGCTCGGTCTGATGCTGACGACGGGCCTTGGCAGTGGCTACGGTCAGGCGTCCGAACTGGCGGACACCGTCTCTGCTGTCAAACCGTCAATCGTTGGTATCGGAACCTACTCGCCAAGCCGACGTCCTCCCTCACGCTTGTTGGGCACCGGCTTTGTCGTGGGCGATGGACGCCATATAGCGACCAACGCCCATGTGGTTGATATCGAACTAGACGACCTCAAGCAGGAGCAGCTGGTGGTTTTTGTTGGTATCGGGAATACTCCTCGGGTGATTCCGGCGAAGGTCGTCGCCTCTGAAAGTCGCCACGACCTGGCACTGCTGAAAGTATCCGACAGGCTACCTGTAATGCGGCTTTCGAACAGGAAAACCGTTCGCGAGGGCGAGAGCTACGCCTTTACCGGCTTTCCGCTGGGGGCCATTCTGGGTCTTTACCCCGTGACGCACCGTGGCATGATCTCCAGCATCACGCCGATGGGGATACCGGCACAATCATCCGGGCAGTTATCTGCACATAAAATCCGGCAGTTGCGACAGCCCTTGATGGTATACCAGCTGGACGCCACCGCGTACCCCGGCAACAGCGGCAGTCCGCTGTATGACCCGGACGATGGAACCGTGGTCGGAATTCTTAACGGGGTCTATGTCAAATCGACCAAAGAGGATGTCCTGAGTGACCCCAGCGGCATCAGCTATGCGATTCCGGTGCGTTATCTGCGTGAGTTGCTATCCAGTCTAACGGGCGGCTGAGACCTGGCTGCGAATTTTCCGGGAGAGAGGCGGGTGAAGGGAATTGAGCTTCCAATGATGGTTGCCGAGTTCAGTTATCTGGCCGCAACCCTGGCGTATGCTACCGTGCTGGTACTGACCCTGTTTCTATGGCGAGGGCGGCTGCAGGGGGGCTGGTTGCTGCTGGCTCTGGGGCTGATGGTTGTTTGGTCCGGCTATCTGGGGCTGAACAGCGGCGGGGAGCGTCTTGGTATTCCGGGTTCTGAGGAACCAGACCCGAATCAATTTTTTCTGGAGATAGTGCGGGATGCCGGTTGGGTCATGCTGTTGTGGCGGCTGCACGCGAGCAATCAGGACGTTGGCACACGAAATTTTTGGTCCAGCCGGTGGCTGTGGGGGTTTTTTCCGCTGCTGATCGTTCTGCTGTTGGGGAGTTTGCTGCAATTTTCATTGGGAGAGAGTGGCAGGTTTTTGCCTGCTTCTCTCACTCTTATGAGCCCCTTTATGCTGGTGATCCTGGCGCTCATTTTGCTGGAACAGTGGTACCGCAATATACCCCGGGAGCAGCGCTGGTCGGTCAAGTTTTTCTGTGTCGGGACTGCTGTGGTGTTCGGCTACGATTTCCTGCTCTACTCAGAGGCGCTGCTGTTTAACCGGGTGGACGCGACTCTTTGGCAGGTGCGTGGGTTCGTATGCGCGCTAATGGCGCCGCTATTGGCGGTTTCCATCGCTCGAAACAAGGGAGGAGATCGTCAGTTACACCTGTCTCATCGGGCGGTGTTTTTCTCCACCGGCCTGTTTTTAGCGGGCATCTATCTGCTTGTCATGTCGATGGTCGGTTACTACCTGCGCTGGTTCGAATCCAGCCAGGGCAGCGCGGTCCGGGTGGTGTTTATTGTAGTGGCGCTTTCGCTCCTGTGCCTGCTGGTTGGCTCGGGGCGTTTCCGTTCGATCGTCGCTGTCTGGGTCAGCAAGCACTTTTTATCCTACAAATATGATTACCGTGTGGAATGGATGAAGGCCAACGAACGCTTTTCCGCACTGCCGCTGGATAACTTCTATTACGAGCAGTTGATCCAGGGGATGGCTGATCCCCTGGATAGCCTGGGAGGGATTCTCTGGGTACGCGAAGGCGGGGAGTTTGTCGTCAAGGGCTGGAGCAGTGTCAAGCCGTTGTCCAATCTGTCGAGCCGTGAAGATGGGGCCTTGCTCGACTTCTGTCAGGAGAGTGGCTGGGTCATCGAGGTACCAGAATACCTGGCTGCGCCGGCTCACTATGGCGACCTTCAAATTGCCGATCGACTGTTGGAAGGGCAGCAGCTTTGGCTGTTGGTGCCCTTACTGCATCAGGGCGCTCTTCATGGGCTGGTTGGCTTGGCCCACCCGCGGGCAGAACGCACCCTCAACTGGGAGGATCACGATCTGTTGAAGGCACTCGGTTCTCAGCTGGCTGCTCTGATAACCCTCAGAGACACGACGGAGCAGCTAGCGGCCACCCATCAGTTCGAGGCCTATTATCGTTTCTCGGCGTTTGTGGTTCACGATATCAAGAACGTAGTGGCCCAACTTTCCATGGTCGCCAAGAACGCCGAACGGCACAAGCGCAATCCCGAGTTTGTGGACGATACGCTGGAGACTCTGGACAACGCAGTGCAGCGCATGAACAGGATGTTGAGCCAGCTCAAGCAGCAGGGCGTGCTCGCAGCGCGCGCAGAAATCGTCAATGCACTCGATATAGCCAGGGCCGTCGTGCAAAACCAGAAGGACCAGCTGCCCAAGGTGGAGTTGGTGATTCCCGAGGGCCCGGCTGCGGCGTTAAAGCTCAAGACTGAGCGCGATAAGCTCGTCTCGGTGTTGGGTCATCTGGTTCAGAATGCGCAGGAGGCGACCCCGGCGGAGGGTTTTGTCCGTTTGTTGGTAGACAACCGGGACGGGATGGCTATCTTTAGTGTGATGGACAATGGCTGCGGCATGAGCGAGCAGTTCCAGCGTGAGCGGCTTTTCAAGCCCTTTGATACCACCAAAGGGCGTGCGGGTATGGGGATTGGCGTCTACGAAACCCGTCAGTTCGTTGTTCAGAACCAGGGATCCCTCGAGGTCAGTAGTGCGCCGGGGCAGGGCAGTGAATTTCGTGTGGCACTGCCGGCGTATGAGATACATGGGGGGCTGGAAGCAGAGACAGGTAAAGCAGTATGAGTAATGGCCGGGAAAGCGATAAGAAGCTCCTTTTGGTTGTCGAGGATGACATGGGGCTTCAGAAACAGCTCAAGTGGGGATTGGAGCAGTACGAGCTGGTGTTTGCGACTGACCGGGAAACCGCCATTGCGCAACTAAGGCGATACGAACCGGATGTGATCACCCTGGACCTGGGATTGCCGCCCGATCCTGCCAATGCCTCGGTGGGGATGCAGGTGCTGCAGGAAATTTTGCAGCTTCATCCTGAGTCTAAGGTTATCGTCCTCACCGGCAATGACGACAAGGTCAATGCGGTTAACTCGATCGGCCTGGGGGCTTATGATTACTGCCAAAAGCCCATGGACCTGGATACGCTGGGCTTGATACTGGAGCGGGCTTTTCTGCTCCGCGAGCTGGAAAAGGAGAATCGCAGGCTGGCGGCCATTCGATTGCAAAATTCGCCGCTGCAGGGCGTGATCGCGGCCTCCGAGGAAATGCTTGAAGTCTGCAAGCTTGTCGAACGCATCGCGCCTGCCAATATCAGTGCTCTCTTGCTGGGAGAAAGCGGTACCGGCAAGGAGGTTCTGGCCGTAGCTATCCACGCCCTGAGCGATCGAGCCAGTCAGCGTTTTGTTGCGATCAACTGCGCCTCGATACCGGAAAATTTGTTGGAAAGCGAACTTTTCGGCTACGAGAAAGGGGCCTTTACGGGGGCCGTCAAACAAACTCCGGGGAAGGTCGAAACCGCCCACCGTGGCACCTTGTTCCTGGACGAGATCGGTGATATGCCGATGCCGCTTCAGTCCAAGCTGTTGCGTTTTTTACAGGAAAGGCGCTTTGAGCGACTTGGTGGACGCCAGGAGATCGAGGTGGACGTGCGGATTATCAGCGCGACGCATCAGGATTTGGAAGAGATGACCCGTGACGGTCGTTTTCGGGAGGATCTTTACTACCGGCTGAGCGAGTTCGTGATCACCATTCCTCCACTTCGAGCACGTCCAGGCGATGCCATACTCATAGCTCGTACCTTCTTTAACCGGTACTGCGACGAGCTGGGGCGGCCGTTGAAGGGCTTTAGCGAGGAGGCTTGTCAGGCGGTGGAGGAATATGGCTGGCCGGGGAATGTACGCCAACTGGAAAACAGGGTCAAACGCGCGGTGATCATGGCGGATGGCAGTCAGGTTACTGCCAGTGATTTAGGGTTGCCACAGGGGGAGGCGCAGGATGTCTGGCCCTTGAATCTCAAGCAGGTTCGCGATATCGAGGAGAAACGTGCGATCGTGAGGGCGCTGGGGTTTACTGACAACAATATTTCCAGGGCCTCAGAGCTGCTCGGCATTACCCGGCCAACTTTGTACGCGTTGCTGGAAAAGCATGCAATTCAGTGTGCCCGGTAAAGTTGGCTTGTTTTGAGGGTATAAGCCGCATTGACTCGCGAGTGTGTCAGTTTTTATTACAGTGGTCGAATACGATTTTATCAACCTATTGTTTTTAAAGTAAATATTTCTGTGGCTTGAATATTGCTGACTTTTTAGTAAAGGCCTGAAACTTAGGTTTAGCGTCAGGAGGGGCCCCAGACGACGTGGATTTTCTATAATGGATGCCGATGATGGATACCGATGAGAAACACTCCAAGAAGTCAGACCCAACCCGGCGCCGGCTGCTAATAGGGCTTGCCGGTACGCCCATTATGGCATCCTTGCCCAGTCGATCGGCGTGGGGGGCGGAGTGCTCCATATCAGGCATGCTTAGCGGCAACCTTTCTAACCACCTGCATGACTGCCGCACGCTCGGGGATGGCAAGACGCCGGAGTATTGGAAGAGCCATCCCGTCTGCTGGCCTGCGGTTCTGGGGCTCGAATGTGGGACCATGTACAAGCCCAAGGTTAATGGGAGTGGGCCGCCAAAGAAGGTCAGTAATCCCTGCGATGAGTGTGATGATCAGGGCCGTGTGCTATCGGATAATACTTATACCTATGCTAACGGAACCACTCTTGATAGTTTGATCACTCAGGTACTGGCCACATCCGGTTCTTCTCTTAGCTGGGTCGGTGGTTTTGCGCTCCCGATAATGGCGTACCTGTTTGGTAGCGACGCTTACGCTCAGCAGGCGAGCGCCGCTTTGCTGAATACCTTGCACTCCAGCGTTACTTACCCGTATTCGCACCGGGAGATTACTGAGGCGTTGGTCACTGTCCATGGCGATGTGACCAAGGAAATCCAGCTGGAGGGAATTTTGGCCCACTTCAACGCAAATGGTGCTGAAAATGCTGCGTTGGTACAGCGGTGTACGATATAGGTCAATACAGCATGGATGAGCTTAGATGGTACTTGGATTTCAGCTACGCGGAGGCTTCCAGACGCTGGCAGGATGGCGCGGTGGTATTTCATCCTTTGTCCGGTGATACTTTCGAGCTTAACGATCTCGCCGACCATTTATTGTGTTGCCTGGATGGACAGAACCCGCAGACAACCGAGTCTCTGATCGGGCAAGCCGCAGCCTTGTATGTTGAGATTGAGGAGCTACCGCGGATAGTTGGCGACACCCTGCATTTACTGCAGGAATGCCAGCTGGTGCGCGCGCTTTGAGTCACCTGTATCGTCCGGGTGTCGAAGGGGATAACACCTGGTATTTCGAATTTGGTTCTTTCACGGTCGCACTGACTTCCCGCGTCAACTCCGTCCAAAAGTGGATTCCCTTTCTTTACCAGCCGTTTCGAAAAACGGTGACTCGTCCTGCCTTCATTGACTTCCGTATCCGGGTAGAGCGACCGGCGTCATTGCGCCGCTGGGTGCGTCCACAGGTGAATTTTTATCTTGATGGCTTCGCCCCGTTCAAGCCTCTGCCGGCTCTTCAGGCGGTTCCACTGTTTGAGTGGGGTTTGAACTGGTGTATCGCCAATCAGTATCATCGGTACCTGCATTTCCATGCGGCTGGCGTCGAAAAAAACGGGGTCATGGTGATTCTCCCGGCCCCGCCGGGGTCTGGCAAGAGCACCCTGGCAGCAGCATTGATGCAGCATGGCTGGCGTTTGTTCTCGGACGAGATCCTGATGGTGGAACCCTCTACTGCCTGTGCGATACCTATCGGGCGTCCGGTCAACCTGAAAAACGAGTCTATCGACCTGCTGCGTCAGCTATTTCCCCAGGCGGAGTTGACGGAAAAATTTTACGACACCTCTAAAGGGGTGATAGCGCTGATGAAGCCAACGGCTGAAACGGCTTCCCGGGTATCGGTGGGAGCGATGCCGACTCATATTATTACTCCCCGCTACTTGGCAGGTAGCGCCTTAAGTGTTCGCGCATGCCGAAAACCGGCGGCATTAATGGCGTTAATCGATAATAGCTTCAATTATCATATTCTTGGCAAATCGGGCTTTGATACGGCCTGCAGGTTGGTGGATCAGTGTGACTGTTTCACGCTGGAGTACAGTCGATTTGAAGAGGTTTTCGAATTTTTTGATGGGTTGTGCGAAGGGGCACGGAGTGATTGAGGCGCTGTTAAGTAATCCCTCGTTAGCGACGGAGTACTCGGATGAACAGTGGGACCAGGCAATCCGGTTGGGGCGGTCTGCTAACCTGTTGGCACGGTTGTGCCAGTTACTCGCCGACAAGGATCTACTGAAAGAGGTTCCGCAAAAGGCGTATCATCACTTGGTCTCGGCCTCACTTCAGGCACAGAAGCAGCGTACGCAGGTACAGTGGGAAGTCAAACTGCTGGCGAAGGAGCTGCACAATATTGGGGTGCAGCCCATTTTGTTGAAGGGGGGCGCTTACATCTATGCGAACAAGCCCGCCGGACAAGGCCGTACCCTGACTGATATTGATGTCTTGGTGCGTAAAGAGGAACTGCTAAAAGTTGAGCGACAACTGAAAACAGTCGGTTGGTATTCCGAAAAATCCGACGATTACGATCAGCATTATTATCGAGAATGGACTCATGAAATTCCGCCATTGATTCACTATAAAAGACAGACAGTGCTGGATATTCATCACAACATATTTCCCGTGCTTCGGTTTCGGGTCGATATTGAAAGGTTAATAGATCAGGTTTGCTTTGATGCTGATGGCGTAGGGACTTTACATCTGTACGATATGATTATTCATAGTGCTACGCATCTATTTTTTGAGGGAGAGTTCGAAAATGGCCTGAGAGATCTTTCTGATATGGATCTTCTCTTTCGAGAGTTACATCCGGATGACTGGCAGAAACTCAAGCATCGAGCACAGGAACTGCAGTTGGCCAGACCTCTATTCTACGCTCTAAGGTATTGCCGGCACTGTTTGTCCAGTCCGATACCTGATGATATCTGGGCGGCGAGTGATACTGGAGCTCCAAACGCTTTACAGCTGCGAGTGGCGGACATATTATTCACCCGCGTACTCATACCTCACCATTCTCTGGTCAAAAAACCTGGGCACAGGCTGGCAAAATATATGCTTTACTGGCGTGGCCACCTGCTTAAAATGCCCCTTACGGTATTAGGCCCTCATTTGCTTCGAAAGTTAATGCGTTCAATATCTGTCGGCAGGGATTAACTCTGGTAACCGGCTGTTCTGTGCGTTTAGGGTGTTCCGTCACCTCTCGTAATCTTCCAGCGTCCTGTCGACCTCCTGCTTGAGCTTTTTGTCCAGGTCTTTCAACAGCTCAACCTTCTCATTAACCATGATACTTAGATATTTGTTGATGAGTATAATTTTTCTCTGCAGTTCAGATACATCACTCGTAATGGATGCCAGAAGTAGATCTGTATTGCCTTCGGTGGGGGGCGGTTGACGGTGGCTTAACAGGGGAGAGAACTCTTCTGCGAGTTCTTCTGCCACTGTAGTGACAGTATTTTCATCTACCATCGTAAACTCTTCGAGAAAGCAGAGCAGTAACAGGCGATCGCAGAATACGTTAATTTTTCTTGGTATTCCCTTGGTGTACCGGTAAATTTCCTTGAATGCACCGTCGCAGAAGCCGGGATTTTCCGTCCAGCCGGCCACCCCGAGACGCCACAGGATATACGCCTTGACCTCCACTTCGCTCAGAGGTTGCAGGTGGAAGGCCGCGATAACGCGTTGCCTAAACTGCTCCATGTCTGGATCCTGGATAATCGTCCGCAACTCCGGTTGACCCAGCAGGAAGCTCTGCATCAGCGGCGTATCCTTGACCTGGAAATTGGAAAGCATTCGCAACTCTTCAATCGCGCTGGCCGACAGATTCTGAGCTTCATCTACCAGTAGGAGTACCCGTTTCTTGGCCTGATGAGCCGACTGCAGAAAGTCCTGAAACTGCTGTAGCAACACCGCCTTGGGTTTATTCTCCGCCGGCAGCCCGAAGGCGCTGCAGATCATGCGCAGCAGGTCATCGGCTTCCAGTTTGGTTGTCACCAGTTGGGCGATGACGAGGTTGTCCCGATCGATCGTGGACCAGAGCTTGCGCATTAAGGTGGTTTTGCCGGTGCCGATCTCGCCGGTGATCACGATAAACCCTTCGCCCTGGCTCAGTCCGTAATGCAGATAGGATAGGGCGCGCTTGTGGCTCTTGCTTGTAAAGAAAAACTCAGTCGCCGGACTTAGCTGGAAGGGTTTGGCGGTAAAGCCGAAATATGACGTATACATAGGTCAATACTCGCTAAAAGGTATGGCTGAATCCGAGTGTGATTCGAAACTCCTGGAAGGCACGGTTATCATCCGCAGAGTCCCGCTCGGTGCTCCTTAAGCCGAGGTTGAGAGAACTGTCCGCGCCCAGCTGCCGAACCATGTTTAACGAGAGCGCTTGCTGGTAGTCCGTGGCCCCTGAATCTGTTTCCAGGCGAGACCAGGTATAAAGTGTGCTCAGGCTGGTTTGCCCTGATGCCTGTATCCTCCAGCCGGCGTTGGCGCCCATATCTTCTTCGGTCCTGGCTTGTACCTGAAATTCTCGTTCTGTTCTGAACAGGCCCAGGGTCCACAGGCTTTTGCCTTTGCTAATGACGAGGTTGGCGTTCAGGCTTTGTTGGATAAACTGCTCTTCGGAGAGAGTAGGCAGCGGAGTGACCAGGGTGATCGCGCGCTCACCGGGGCCTGGTAGAACTGGGCTGCCCCCACCCACCAGCCTGCAGTCGGCAATGGAGAAAGAGGCGGTTGATGGGCAGATCAGAGTGCCGACGGGGGTGAGTTGCAGCAGTTCCTCACGGACACTGCTGATATTCTTGTTGTAGGCCAGCGACCAGTTGGTGTGTCTTTGCCGGTGATTGAAGGTCAATCCATAGCCCTGATTGGATTGCAGCCGGCTATTGTAGGAAGCGCTGAGCGACGTTCTGGGGCTTGGGTTCCAGCTAAGGTCCGCACCCCAGAAATTGCCTGCTTGTGCCTCGGACTGGGTTGGATTGGCGAGATGGCTGTCGACATAACCATACCGAAGCTTGCCGTCCAGCTGGCGGCTTAATCGGTATCCCAGCTCGATATCCATGGTCTCTGATTGGCTCGTTGCGGAGGTATCGGGTGTCGCCTGGCTGGTATCGATATTGAGGGCCCAGTAAATCTTGCTGGGGTTGGACTGGTTGTCGAGAAAAAAGTTGGTGTGGTAGCCGTCGCTGTCATCATTGACGCCATCATACCGTACCATATCGTAGGAAAGATCCGCCCCGAAGGTGGTGTAGCGTCCGAGCCGTTGTCGCCAGCGGGGAGTGACCTGGAAGGTAAAAGTGTCGCTAAAATTATCGGGGGCGCTCAAAGAGTCGCCGGCGCTGGCACTGCGATTGTTGGTCAACTGCTGGCTGTAGCTGCTTCTGGCATCCAGAAAAAGCCGGTCGTCGATCAGCTCTGAGTTAGCCGAGAGGCCCAGTTGATGATGGTAGCCATCGCTGCCTTGGTCTGACGAATAGTCGAGGAATTGGAGCCGGTAATCCAGGTTGGCCTGCAGGTGAGCTCCCTGTTTGGAGAGGGAAAAGCCGGGCCGCACCTCAGTAATAAGGCTTGCCTCTTCGGCGCTCGAGCCAAGGTTGAGATTACTGGTGTAATGCTCGGTGACCTGTATCCCGGGCGTAAATGCCCAGTCGCTGGCCTGAGCTGTCGCTATCGGTGTGAACAGGACCGTTGTTGTTAGCGGGATCGCAAGCCAACGTACCTGGTTATCGCTGAGAAGCGCCGTAGTAGCCATAATAGTCCTTTTGTCTGGTCCTGGATTTATTCAAGACCAGACCAATTGCCATATTTGGCTTGAGCAGGCTCAGTGCCCGTTCCACCTGGCGTTGCGAGGTACGAGCCTCTTCTATGACAATCAATGCCTGCCCCGTCATCTTCGCCAGCACGCTGGTTTCACTGGCCCCAAGCAGCGGTGAGGTGTCGAAGATCACTATGCGGTCGCTGTAGCGGCTGGAAAGCTCCTTCATAAATTGTTTCATCCTTTCACTGGCAATCATCTCAGTGGCATGATGGTGGCGGGTACCGGCGGACACGACCTTGAAGTTAGGAATACTGGTGCTCTGAATGATGTCCCTGACTTCGGCTTTGCTATTCAGGTAATCCAATAAACCCAGAGCCTGGTCGGAAATATTCAGTCTGCGACTGAGATTTGGATTGATCACATCGGCATCCACCAGTAATACGCAGCGGTCATGCTCGGTCACCATGCTCAGTGCCAGGTTCAGCGCAGTAAAGGTTTTCCCCTCTCCTGCATGACAGCTCGAGACCAGAACGAGGTTGGGGTTAGTTAGCTGTGCTGCATTGGCTCCGAAAGCGTTATCGAGCAATGGACGCTTGATATAGCGATACTCCTCCTTGATTGGGGTGAAGTTTTCGGTGGGGGTAATCAGCCCCATCCGTTCCAGGCGATCTGTATCGATGTACAGTTGTTCTGGACTGCCGGTCAGGTCGGGGCTAGTGTCGGTTGAGTCATCCTTTTGGGGCCCGGACTGGGGGGCGTGAAGGGGAGGTTGTAGCGGCCTGTCGGCCTGTATAGAGGGCCGTACCGGTGTCTCGGACGGGGTGTCGTCGAGCCTGTGATGGTTATCGACACTGACAGTTCCCCGCTTTTCCGTGCCCATCTGCTGACTTTTCTCAAGTGCGCGCTCGATTGTGCTCATGAGAACCCCTAAAAATAGTTGAGAATTCTGTAGGCTAACTGCTGGAGCTGGCGAAACCAGGTATTCGGGAAATCGGGAACGTAGGCAAGCAGCTGTTGGTTAGCGTCAGGGAGTAACTGCAGGAACATCAGCATTCCGTAAAACGTCAGCAGTGATCCTGCCAGGGCTATAAATAGACGGGCTTCCCTGCGTTTTTGGCTCAGCAACTCCGGGTCCCTGATCATGCTGATCACCCCCAGTACGGGATAACCTGTGGCCTGAAAGAGTTGTTTGGGGTCAAAGAAGACAGGCCTGAGCTGGGAGATGAGGAAAGCGACTCCGATGCCAATGCCCATTGCCCCTACCAGTACCCCGGACAGGATCAGGGGACGGTTAGGGCCCGTGGGCGCTGCGGGCAGACGTGGTGGTTCTATGATGCGAAACTTAATTCCATCTGCACTGGCGTCCGCCTGTTCCGACAGGTGCGCCGACTCGCGGCGCGACAGCAGTTCATTATATTGCTGTTGGGTAATCGTATATCCTCGCTGCAGCGCTTGAAGCTCCGCCTCCAGCTCAGGGATGGTGTTGGCGTTGTTCTGTAATCTATCCAGTTGCTGTTGATAATCAGCCAGGCGTACCTCCAGGGATCGCACGGTGGTTTCTTCATTGGCGTGTGAGAGCTTGAGCTGTTGAAAAACAGGGTTTTCGTTCAAGCCTCCTTCTCGTGTAATCTGGGTGGCTTGCCGCGTCCGTTGTCGTGCACGTCGTTCCTGAGCCCTCTTCCCCTGGAGGTCTTTCAAAATAAGCTCTGTCTCCCGAATGTCCGGATGCTGATCGGTGTATTTCAAACGCAGCTGGTCCAGTTGGTTTTCCAGAGTGTTGATGCGTCCATCGTAACTGGAGAGAATATCGTAGGAGGACGTAGTGAGCTCTTCTTCTTCCATGATGCCAAAATTTGGCACCTCTCCGGCCAGCTGTTTTTCAAGCGAATCCATACGGGTTTTGGCTTCCCGTAGCTCCAGCTCTATGGCCCTGGTCTGGCCTTTTAGACTATTGATGCGACTATAAAACCCACTGTCGGAACTCATCAGTTCGTAGTTTCTCTGCTTGAACTCTTTGAGCTGGTTGTCCGCTTCATTCAGGCGTGACTCGTATTCGCCGATCTGCCGGTCCAGGAAGTTGGCTGCGGTGGTATTGTCTTCCCGTTTGTTTCCCAGAGTGTTTTCGACCAGTGTAGTCAAGGTCGCTTCAACCACATTTTTGGCTTCTGCTGCTGAGTGGCTTGTGTAAGAGATGGCATAGATGTTTTCCCGACCCGCTCGGCTCAGAGTGAGGTTGGCTACCAGCTGAGCAATGATGGCTTCGTATTCGGCGTCGTTTTCTGCCTGGATATCCAGGTCAGCCAAACGGGTGATTTTTTCCAGATTGGGACGGGTCAGCAAGGTTTTGACAATCAGTTGCACCTGCTGTTCGGGATTGGTCTGAACGGTCAGGCCTCGCAGTAACGGCGCCAGCAGAGACTGGGTATCAACATACACTTTTGCTTCAGAGACGTATTGATCCGGCATTTTCAGGACAAAGGGCCAACCGATCAGGCACAGAACCCAAAACAATACCAAAGCGCTCCATTTATGAACCCAAATCCCGCGTAGGTAGGAGACTATCTGCTCAATAATATCTTGCATGGATAATACTCCGATGCCCTAAAACCACGCTTCCGGGATAATGATAATATCGCCGGGCAGGATATGGACGTTGGCGGAGATATCACCATCCTCAACGAGGTCGTCTATACGGATGCCGTACTGTTGTTGCTGGCCGTCCACTATACGTACCACGCTGGCACCGTTGCCGTTGGCAAATTCTGTGAGGCCGCCAACCGCAATCATGACATCCAGCAGCGTCATGTCCTCTCGGTAGGACAGGGCCTGGGGTTCATCGGCTTCGCCGATAATACGCACCTGCTCGGAGTAGGGGCCCACAAAGCCCTGGACGATGACGGTAACGATAGGTTCCTTGATGTAGAGGCCAAGGCTCTCCTCGAGCTTTCGCGCGACCTGGGTCGGTGTCAATCCGCTTACCGAGACATCTTCGACCAGGGGGGATGTGACCTTGCCGTCCGGACGTACAGTTACTGTCTGGGATACTTCCGGGCTGCCCCAGACAAAAATATTCAAACTGTCCCCCGGGCCGATCAGGTAGTTGTACTGGGCGGGGTCGGTTGTACGGGGATGTTTTGCGACAGCTGTAGATAATGGTGGATATGGATTGCTCGTGCAGCCTGTCAGGAGAGCGAGCGCAATGATTACTGCAGTACAAGCCAGCCACTCAGGCCTCATTCCTTTCATGATTTTCTATTCTCCGTGCTTATAAATACAACTGGAGTCTGCTCTCAAACATCACTCATGAAACATAGTCTGCGCTAGTGGTTGCTGCAAGTGTGGCCGCTCCTGCCAGGTAAAGTGGACTCATCCGGCTGTTTCATTGCAAAGTCAGGCGTTTGTACGCCGGGGCCAGCGCAAAGGGTGTATTTCGTACCGAACGCATGGACGCCTGGAGGCAGTTTTTGGCCTCATGCTCGCGGGCAACGTTGTCGCGCCAGCCCCGGCGAGTTGTCGGGGGCGCAGACCGAGGAGCCTGCGACGAGTCAAAAAGAGCACGAAAACAGCCAAACTCAGGTGGTTCTCAGTAGGTTGAGTATTGTCGGACAGCCTCCTAGCTTTTACCGTGCCTGACCATACCCCAGGGGGTTCATCGACTGCCAGCGCCAGGTATCGGCCATCATTTCCTCGAGCCCGCGAACCGCTTTCCAGCCCAGCTCCCGTTCGGCGCGAGAGGCGTCGGCCCAGCATGCGGCGATATCGCCGGTACGCCGCTCGACGATGGTGTAGGGTACGGGGCGGCCACTGGCCTGCTCAAAGGCACGCACGACCTCCAGCACTGAAAAGCCCCGGCCGGTTCCGAGGTTCCAGATGCCGATACCCCGGTTTTGCTGCATCCAGCCGAGTGCCGCCAGGTGGCCGAGGGCCAGGTCCACGACATGGATGAAGTCACGCACCCCGGTACCGTCGGCTGTCGGATAATCGCCGCCAAACACCGAGAGCTTATCCCGCTGGCCGATCGTCACCTGGCTGATATAGGGAACCAGGTTGTTCGGAATACCCTGCGGATCTTCGCCAATCAGTCCACTGGCGTGCGCGCCGGCGGGATTGAAATAACGCAGCAGTGCTATGGACCAGTGGGGGTCCGAGCGGGCCAGGTCCTGCAACATCTGTTCGACCATCAGCTTGGAGCGACCATAGGGATTTATCGGCACACCGGTGGGAAAATCCTCACGGATCGGCATCTCAGGCGGTTCGCCATATACGGTGGCCGAGGAGCTGAACACCAGGTTCAACACGCCGGCCGCCTGCATCGCCTGGCACAGTGTTATGGTGCCGGCGACATTGTTCTCGTAATAGGCCAGCGGCTGCGCCACGCTCTCGCTGACCGCCTTCAGACCGGAAATATGCACGACGCTGTCAAATTGATGCTTGGTGAACAGCTGGTCGAGCAGCAACCTGTCACGGATATCGCCTTCAATGGCGAGCAGTTGTGGCGTCTGCCTTCGGGCATCTGTTGCTATTCGTGCGACACGCTCCAGTGCAGTCTGCGAGCTATTGCAGTGGTTATCCAGCACTACCACTTCATGGTCGGCGTTCAGCAGCTCGACCACGGTATGTGACCCTATATAGCCGGCACCGCCGGTCACCAGAACTTTCATAAGTTTCCTCACAATTGTTTCCGCGGAATTCACCTAGGTCATTACAGGCTGCTGGCCGGGACATCGCGGGCTATTGTCCTTAACTCAGAGAGCGCACATACCAAGGCATGGCCTGACCAATACCGTCGTAAATACGGTGAATGGGGGCGTAGCCCAGTTTGCTTTGTGCCTTGCTGATATCGGCCTGTGAGTGGCATACATCCCCTGCGCGAAAGTCCCCGTAAACCGGGGCCTTGGTGTAAGTCACGCCGCAGTCGACCAGGGCTGCCTTCAGGGTGTCGAACAGGGTGTTCAGGCTGGTCCTGTCTCCCAGGGCCACGTTGTAAACTTCGTTTTTCGCGTCATCCGGCGCGGTAGCGGCGAGGATATTCATCTGCACGGTGTTGTCGATAAAACAGAAATCCCGGCTGGTTTTTCCATCGCCGTTGATACAAACGTCCTCGCAATGGATCATTGCCGCCGTCCATTTCGGAATGACCGCGGCATAGGCGCCGTTCGGGTCCTGACGCTTGCCAAAGACGTTGAAGTAGCGCAGGCCGATGGTCTTGAAACCGTAGGTCTTGGCAAAGACCTCGGCGTATAGCTCGTTCACATACTTTGTCACAGCGTAAGGCGACAGCGGCTTGCCAATGTTCTCTTCCACCTTGGGCAGAGTTGGATGATCGCCGTAAGTGGAGCTCGATGCTGCATAGGTAAAGCTTGTGACGTCGGCATCGCGTGCGGCTACCAGCATGTTCAGGAAGCCGGTGACATTGGCGGCGTTGCTCGCGATCGGGTCGGCGATAGACCGGGGGACAGAGCCCAGAGCGGCCTGGTGGAGGACGTGGTCCACAGCGCGGGTCCCGGCGACGGGGTGGCGCATGGCGCGGCGGCAGTCTTCGAGGTTGCAGATGTCGCCCTGAATGAAGTGGAAGCTGGTCCATTGCTCTGTCGAAACCAGGGATTTGACTTCGTCGAGGTTGTGCTGGTGTCCGGTGGCGAAGTTGTCCAGGCCGATGACGTGCTGCCCGAGCTTGAGCAGGGTTTCCAGCAGGTTTGAGCCGATGAAGCCGGCGACGCCGGTAACTAGCCAGACCTTTGGGGTGGCTGTGAGTGCATGCTGAACCTGATCGTAGCGGGTCATGGGAGCCTCATTTAACGCCAAACTTTAATGATAGATGCAGACTCGGTGATGGGGTGGTGCCGTATTATCCGGCCAGTATAGACAGCCGGCCGGCCGAACAGTGAGTTGCAGTCCTGGTCGATGCCGGCCAGGCCGATACCGGGGCGCGGAGCGGCTCTGCAGTGAGCGGCGTTAATCAACGGGCACCCTTGCCGAACAGGATCACCTCGACGGTTTGTATCAGAATCATGGTGTCCAGCAGGAAACTGAAGTTTTTGACGTAATAGAGGTCGTATTGGAGTTTTTCCAGGGCGTCCTCTTCGCTGCTGCCGTAGCTGTAACAGATTTGTGCCCATCCGGTCAGCCCCGGCTTGAGCTGGTGGCGCACATCGTAATACGGCAGGTTGCGGGAGAGTTGCTCGACGAACTCCGGGCGTTCTGGGCGCGGACCTATAAAGCTCATCTCACCGTGAAGAATATTAAACAGCTGTGGAAGTTCATCGATACGATATTTGCGCATGAACGCCCCCACAGGGGTCACCCGCTGATCGCCCTTTTGGGCCCATATAGCCCCGTGAGTTTCTGCATCTACCTTCATACTGCGGAACTTATAGATTTTGAAAGGCTTTCCTCTGAGCCCAACCCGAGTCTGCTGGTAAAGAATGGAGGCCCCGGGGCCGCTTTCGAGCCTGATAAGCAACGCAGTCACCAGCATAATAGGCCAGACTATGATCAGCAGGAGCAGGCTGATCATAATATCGAAGAGTCGTTTACCTGTACGTACAAGCAGGCGACTGATCCGATAGCCATTGCCGCAGGCCATCCAGCTCGGGGGGATCAGTAGCAACGGAATTTTTCCACTCTCACGCTCGATAAAGCTGGCGATGTCGATCACGTTGGCCCCAACCAGCCGGCATTCGTAGAGTTCATCCATCGGCAGGTAAGCCTGGTGCTGATCGGCGGCCAGGATCACCTCTTTGATCTTGTGGCGTTCTACAAACTCGGCAAGATGATCGAGATCAACGGTTAATCGGTCCGGTTGTCGGACGCCTGCGGCATCCCCTTCGATTCCGACATAGCCAAGCAGCTGAAAGCCTTTACGGTCTGAGGCGCGGCGCAATTTATCCTGGATAATACAGGCCCGCGCTCCGGCGCCCAGCACCAATACGCGGTGCTTGAACAGGTCTGTGGTGTGGAGCTTGTTGAATCCATACCGCAATGCGCAAACCACCAGAAACGACAGGCCCAGCGCCATGAAAACCGTCTTGGGCGGGATGCTGGTCATGGGGATGGTATAGATGATGATCCCTTCGGTGATGGAGGCCAGGGTGAAGCTAAGCAGTATTCGTGCGAGTTGTTCGCGGGAGGTGCCTCGCTGCAGCGGACGATACAGCCCCATGGCTGCCATGCTGAGAAAACAGATAAGCACAAAAACGATACAGCCCATGCACCTCATGTGATCGAAGAAACTGTGCTGCGAGTCGTTCATGCTCAGGAATAAGCACGACAACATCGCGAATGCTTCGCTGATCGCCAGCAGCGCATAGGTGTGCTTGACGGATAAATTACCGGCCAGATGTGCGAACATGCAAGCAGCTCCCTGTCTTAGGTCTGTGCTTAGCCGGAATCCGCGATGGTATGCAGCTGGCTACTTCCACTCGCTGTCAGCTCGTCCGATCTTGCTGTTTCGAGCACTTAGCGACGAAAGTTGGGCGATCGTGAGCCGCAATATTGGAAATATTAGAATTCTAGTGCGGACGCTTCAAGCAGCGATTCAGCCCGGTGTTGAAAATATCTCGGCAAGCATGGTGCCGAAAATTTCGGGAGTTTCGCTTTATATCGGCATCCTGCCATAACGTCCGCGCCTGAGCGCCAGCCGTCCCGGCCAATCAACGGTTCTCAGGCTTATGAGAACCGGTAACATCAGTGTAGACGTCGAAAGCCCACCTCATTACCCGATTAGCACTTCAGTTGCGGGAGGGTGGCCCAAAAACTGTTGCGGACTTGCGGTCAGGCCATAGGCGCCGGACTGACGAATGACCACCCAATCGCCTGGTTGCGCTTTCGGCAATATCACTTTTTCGGCAAGGATATCCAGCGGGGTGCAGAGTGGTCCGACGACGGTGACCTGTTCTTTTTCCTCGCCTTCAGCGCGGTTGCCGATCAGTATCGGATAATTTTTGCGCAGGACCTGCCCAAAGTTGCCGGAGTTGGCAAGGTGATGATGCAGACCGCCGTCGGTGATCAGGTAGACAGTGCCTCGGGATCTTTTACGCTCCAGCACTTTACAGACATAGATGCCTGCTTCTCCTACCAGGTAACGCCCCAGCTCCAGGACCAGCGCGGTCTTGGGGGAGGCCTGTTGGGTTTGTTTCTGTAGCCGGTACAGTTGGTCGGCGACACTCGTAAGGTCCAGGGGGGATTCCCCCGGGAAGTATGGGATACCGAATCCCCCTCCGATATTGATAAAGCGCAACCTGAGCGTGAACCGCTTGATCAGCTCACAGACAAGGTTTACCACTGCTTGTTGTGCTTCGCAAATGGCTGCCGGATTCAGGTTCTGGGAGCCGGTATAGAGATGCAGCCCTTCCGGCTCCAGGTCCAGTCCTCGCATCTTTTCGATCAGTTCGGGGAATTGCTCGGTATCAATCCCGAACGGCTTGGCACCGCCGGTCATGCGCATGCCCGAGGACTTTAATTCAAACTCCGGATTGAGTCTGACAGCGATTCGGGGTGCTATACCCAGTTCGACGCCGGCCCGCGCCGCCTGATCGATTTGAGCGAAAGACTCGGCATTGATGATGATGCCGGCGGCGACTGCGGCTTCGATTTCGCGCCGAGTCTTGCCTGGACCGGCAAAGCTGATCTCGCTGGCGGCTTTACCGCCATTGATCGCCACCAGCATTTCCTGATGCGATGCGACGTCGAAACCATCGACCAGTGGCGCGATGAAATTCACCAGCGCCGGCATAGGATTGGCCTTGAGGGCGTAATGGAGCTGGATGCCAGCCGGCAGCAGCCTGCGAAGTTCGGCGATTCGTTGAGCAATCAACGGGCGATCATAGGCGTAGAAAGGCGTTTGGGACATTTGAGCGGCGAGCCGGGACAAGGGCAGGCCGCCGATATAGAGCTCATTGTGGCGTATATCCGGCCACTGAGTGCTGTGACCTAAGGGGTTAACCGTCGGCATGAGGTGGCTCCGAAAGGTCATCGAATAAGTCAGCGTACCGCTGGGCGAGGAGTCGGCGGTCGATTTTTCCGTTGGGGTTACGTGGCAGCTCGGCTTCAAGGATACATTTATGTGGCACCATAAAATTGGGCAGTTGTTCGCGGCATCGCTGCAGCAGGGCGTCGAGGCATGACTCCGTGGAGTCTGTTGTCGCGGGCACTGTCACAATCAGCAGGACTGCCTGGCCTAGAGTTGCATGAGGCACACCGACAGCCGCAGCTTCGCGAATAAGGCCACTTTGGTAAGCCATCTCCTCGATCTCGTCGGGGCTGACCCGGTAGCCGGAGGTTTTGATCATTTCGTCCCTGCGGCCGACAAAATAGAGATACCCCTCTTCATCCCGGGTGACAGTATCGCCCGACCAGACCGCCAGTTCCTTAAACACCAGCCCCTCGGCTTGACCGGGAAGGGGCCTGAAACGCTCGCGGGTTTTCTCCGGGTCGTTCCAGTAACCCTGGCTCACCAGGGGGCCGCGGTGAACCAGTTCCCCGGGTTCATGGGGTTGGCAGGGGACCCCGTCCTCCCTCAATACCAGCACCTCGGCGTTGGGGATCGCTTTGCCGATAGACCCTGGTTTGAAATCGATCTGCTCTGGAGGCAAATAGGTGGAGCGAAACGCTTCGGTCAGGCCGTACATCAGGAACGGCTGGGCGTTGGGAAAGAGCCTGCGCAGTCTGGTCAGCAAGGATTGCGGCATATGTCCGCCCGTATTGGCAAAATAGCGTACTGAGCTTGCCGCATCTTGGCTCCATTCCAGCGAGGCGATCTGGTTCCACAGCGGCGGTACTGCTGTGATTCCGGTTATTCGGTGTCGGGCGACCTGGCGTCGAACATCGTTGGGCAGCAGATAGTCCATCAAATAGCAGCAGGCGCCGGATTCGAACGCCGTTGTGACTTGGCTGAGGCCGGCGTCGAAGCTCAACGGCAGAACCACCAGGATACGATCTTGCGGTGTGTTGTCGAGATAGCCGGCAACGCTCTGGGCACCGACGATCAGATTACGGTGAGACAGTACCACTCCCTTGGGTTTTCCCGTGCTGCCGGAAGTATAGAGGATGGCAGCCATATCGGTGTCGGTTACGGAACCCGGTGACGCGCTGCAGATCGGCGCGCCCTGGAGCTGATGCCAAGACACACGGGAGTATGGGGCATGTTCGCAGGACAGGTTGTCGTCTATCAGAACCACCTGCTTAAGATCACGCAGGTGCGCCAGGTTCGGGGCCAGTTGCTGCAGCCGTGCGTGGCTGGTGATCAGAATGCGGGCATTGCAGTCGCTGAGTATATGCTGGACCTGCGGCGGTTTCAGGACCGGATTGATGGGTACGAAGACCCCGCCCGCCCGCGTGGCGGCGAACAGGCTGATCACGGTTTCGTGTTGTTTGGGCAGGTAGATGGCTACGCGTTCATAGCGCTGCAGGCCCAGTTCTCCCAGCCCGCTAGCAAGCTGTTGCACCCTTGTAGAAAGCTCGCCGTAACAGATCTGCTCCTGCCTGTGGGATAAGGCAGGTTGTGCGGGTGTTTGAGCGGCCCTGGTTTCGATCAGATGGTGCAGGAGATAGTGCGTGCGCGTATTCATCGTCTGTCCTGATATTCAGGGGCTGGTTGTCGCCAGTTCGGGCCAGCTGTCCTTGATGAAGCGAGTCAGGGTCGCATCGGCGGTGAGGCTGTCCTCATAATCCACTGCCAGCGCGTATCCGCTGACCACTTCGTGCGCACCGCTAAGTTTGTTCAGGGCTTGCAGCAGCTTGACCTCCATGGGGTTGGCGACGGGCCGCTTGTAGGCGTAAAACCAGTACCAGATTCGTCGCATGTTGCCATCCAGGGTCCTCAGCTCGAGCACATTGACCTTGAGTTGACCGGAACCGACCGGGACCGTTCGAGTAGTGCGACCCGCCGGCGTCCAGGCATTGGTGGTGTACCACCGGTTAACGCCGCTAATCAGCTCCTTGCCCTGATGTTCGGATTGGTAGTCGGCAATATAAAGACCGACGGTGGCGTCGTGATCCAGCCGGTAAGTTGCGTGGAAAATTCGGTCGGCCCCGACAAATTTCGGGCGCCAGTCCAGCGCGTCGGCGGCTTGCTGGGTCCATGGGGGTAAGGAAAACTGCTGGATGGGCAAGGCAGAAAGCTGTGGTGTGAGCTTCATCAACTGACCCCAAGTACAGGTTAGCAGCAAAATCACTAGCGCGGCTGCCGGAGCCGCATAGACCCGGGAGCGCGGCCTGTCCTCCATCAAGGAGCTCACGGCGCTGGTCTTCTGGTCTGGATTGAAAGCCGGTTCAGGGTCTCGCCACCAACTGCCGATCCAGAACATCAACATCACCACCAGGCCGAAGAACAGCCAGCCGTAGATCAAATGGTCGACCCCGGTGGCATATTTCATATCGGACAGGTGGGCGATCAGTACAATCAGATAGGCGCGTATGCCGTTGGCCAGCACCGTCATCAATGCGGATGCGGCGATAAAGATCAGACGGCTGCGCAGGCGACGATAGGTGAGGTGGGCATAAAGGGTCCCGAGGGCAACGGAGGCGATCAGGTAGCGCAGCCCGCTGCAGGCCTCGGCAACCTCGAAACGACCGCTGGGGATTTCGATAAGGAGGCCGTTGAAATAGACCGGCACGCCACTGAGCTGCAGCGCCTGAACCGTGATATCTGCGGTGACCTGTTGCAGATACGGCGTTAGTTGATCGCCAAAGGGGACGGCGAAGATCAGGTAGGCCAAAGGAAATGCCAAGGTCTTGGCGACCGTTCTGCCCAGAGTGACGACCACCAGGGCAATCAAGATCAAAATGGCGGCCATCTGTTCCACCACCAGCACATCGGCGGCCAGCCCCAGCAACCAGACAAAACACAATCCCAGCAATGGAATCAGCGCGCTCCAATCCGGTCCCATTTCGAGGGTGGTCAATTGCGGACCTTTACGGATGATCAGCCAGAGGCTGATCAGGGGGATCAGCATCCCATGGGCATAGGTTTCCGAGCGCCACCAGATCGCCGCCATGGACATCAGGCTGGGCCAGAAGACTGCCGCGTAAACCAGCACCAGCAGAGCCAGCGTCAGCAGCGCTTTGCGTTGCTGACGCTTGAGCTGAAGGCGCGGCGTACCGCGGTTTATGGTGGGCTCGAAAGTGGTCATGCCAGGTTCTTCGACAGATAGGGGCCTAGTTGCTGGGACAACCCCAGCGGCAAGTGCTGCCAGAGCTTAATAAAGTAACGGTACTTGGGGTTATTGGGGCTGTTATCCGGAAGCTTGGTCGCTTTGACCAGATGGTATTCATAACAGAGCGGTTCGGGTTTAAAACCCCAGTGTCGCTTGTAGTGATAGGGGCCGCTGTCAATTTTGCTGCGACCGAAATCGAAGGTCGCAAGCCCCCTGGCCGTAGTTCGCTGCATCAGATTCCAGTACATGAAATCCATGCTTTTCAGGTTGCGCGAATCCGGCAGCCCGCCCCCATAGTAGGGCAGTACCTCATCGCGGAAATAAAAACTCATCAGGCTGCTGACCGGCCTGCCCTGGTGATGGATGGTGAGTACTTCGCAGTCGTGCTTGAAAACCGCCTGCAGGGCCTGGAAAAAACGCCGTGAAAACACCGGTGTCCCCAGGTTTCTGACACTGGTGGAATAAACATGAAAAAACTGATCAAGGCCAGTCTCGATAGTCGCGGTGTGTTCATTGCTGATCGCCTGTCGGATAACCGCACGCTGTTTGCGCTTCATCGCCTGCAGGTTGCCTGCATCGTTACTCAGGGGGCGACGGAAAGTGGCGTGCTTGTGTTTGGCGAGCCAGTCAGGGCTTTTGGCCTGGCGGTGTCTGAGTTCCAGATAGTCGACCCCCAGCGTTTCCGCCAGAGTCTTGGCGTGGTCGAGAAGCTTGACGGTCGCCGCGTCGCTGATCGACGCGACGCCACCGTAGACGCAAAACGGGGTGGACACCAGTGAATGGCCAAACAGCAGGCTCTTGACCTCAACCAGAGGCAAAACGCCACAGATTTGACCGTCCTGCTCGGCATAGAAGTAGTAAGAGGTGTGACCGGTCGTTGATTCGATCACGGATTTCCAGCCGGCCCTGTGGAAAAAGGTGGCTTCTTCGCACGTCTCAACAAACTGATCCCAGCGGTCTTGTGTATTCAGGTCCAATGTCTTGATCACAACCATGTGTAAAATCCTTTCACAGTTAGCGAACCTTGGAAGCCGATAATGTCAAGACGTAGCAATGGCATTGATACACAGGTGGGAAAAAGATAGTGCAGGGCTGAGGTGTTCGCGAGTTTTTTGTTGCTGCAGGCCAGAGGCAAAGATGCGTACTACACTGCGCTATGTCCATTGTGCAGCGCAGGAGGAAGGGCACTGCTGATGCCGGATAGTGCAGAATTATCAACAGAGCCCGCCAAGGCTGCAGTTCAGGTCCTTATCAGTGACTCGAATGACCTCAACGCCAGCGACAAGTGGCAACGGGCGTCGGTGCATGGGTGCGAGATCTACTGCTACGGCCAGCCGCTGCAAAAAAAATGCAGAGGCGAGGCGGCCCCCGGATTGATCGGGCAACTCTATCGCGATCTGGGCGGCCAATGTGTTCAGGCGTTGACCGGCCACTACGCCCTGATAATCGACGACCGGCGCTCTGGCACCTGCCATCTTTTTTCCGACCGTTTTGTGACCCATCGGCTCTACTACCAATCAGTATCCAGCGGCCTGATCGTAGCGGACAGCCTTCAAGCGCTCCGCGGAGCCGCTACCGAGCCCCTGGCCCTCTCCCGGCAGGCGGTGGTCAACTATCTGTACCACCATATGATCCCCAGCCCGAGAACCGTCTATGAAGGTGTTTATTGTCTCGAGCCCGCCCAACGGGTCTCATGGTGCCAGGGAACGCTGTCTAGCGAGACTTGGTGGCAGCCTGCGTTTGATCAGCAGGCATCGCAGAGTGAACAGCAGTTGGCCGACGAGCTGTTTGTACTGATGCAGGACGTCGTGGCCGATTATTGTATCAAGGACAAGACAGGCTGTTTTCTCAGCGGCGGCCTGGACAGTTCGAGTCTTGCCGGGCTGGTCTCTCAATCGATTCCAAGCCCCGATGTATTCTCCATCGGCTTCCCGGTCGCGCGCTACGATGAGATCGACTATGCCCGTACGGCGGTCGAACACTTCGGTCTCAATGGCCACGAACATTGCATGACACCGGAAGACGTCGTGGCGGCGCTGCCGCAGGTGGTCGGCAGTATGGATCAGCCCTTCGGCAACAGCTCGGTAATCCCCACTTATTTCTGCGCGCAACTGGCCAGATCCCAGGGGGTCAACCGGTTGATCGCCGGTGACGGCGGCGACGAACTCTTTGCCGGCAATCAGCGTTATGCCACTCAGCTGCAACTGGATCGCTGGCGGCAAAGGCTCAGACCCCTGATTGGAACGCTGGATCTTACCCTGCTGCGCTCCCCGCTACCGGATACTCCCGCGTTGCTGGGCAAAGCCAAGAGCTTTGTCCGACAGCTAAAGATGACGGTCCCGGAGAACGTCCAATACTACAACTTCCTCAATCTGCTTGACCGCAAAGCGATATTTTCGGCCAGTGTCGTCAAGGGCGTCGACCTGTTTGAACCCGACCGGCAGTGCCAGCAGCTCTACGATGCGCTACCCGATGCCAGCCCGCTGGATCGCCTGCTTTACCTTGACTGGAAGCATACCCTGGCGGACAACGACCTGGTCAAGGTCAGCAGTATGTGCCGGCTGGCTGGGGTGGACGTGGTCTATCCTATGTTAGACGACCGTCTGGTAGATTTTTCATTGCGCGTTCCGGCAGGCATCAAGCTGACCCGTGGCAACCTGCGCCATCTGTACAAAAGGGCGATGGACGGTTTTCTTCCGAACAAGATTATCCACAAGACCAAGCATGGGTTCGGATTGCCGTTCGGACTCTGGACCAAAGACCAGCCAAAACTGCAGAAGCTGGCCTATGAGGCGATCGATTCCCTGCAACGGTACGATCTTTTCGAGAAGACGTTTATCGATGAGGCAATCCACCGTCATAAGAGCGGGCACGCCTCGTATTATGGCGAGCTGGTGTGGGTGCTGATGGTGTTGGCGTTGTGGCTCGATCGGAATTATTGATCGCTGGGAAACCAAAATATGGATTATGAAACGACTGTAAAAAATCTGCTGATAGCCGCCACGGCCAGAGGCGATATCGCCTTGATGGATCGCGATGCCCCGTTGATCGGACATGTTGCCGAACTGGACTCAATGGCCATAGTCACCTTTCTCACCACCCTGGAGGACGAGTTCGGAATCCTTATCGACGACGATGACGTTAGTGCCGAATGCTTTGAAACCCTGGGCGCACTGGTGAATTTTGTGACGGAGCATTTGGGCAGGTGAAGTACCAGGGGCACTTCATTGCTGGAGGTCAGGGGCGTCTTTATTTGGCCGCTTTCGGGGATTGCTCCGCCGAGCACGCTGTGCTGTTCCTGCCTCCTTTTGCGGAAGAGATGAATCTCTCTCGTGCTGTAGTGGCCAGGCAGGCCCGAATGTTGACCGAGGCGGGCTATTTTGTCGTGCTGCTGGATTATTTCGGTACCGGTGACAGTGAAGGGGAATTCGATGAAGCCAGGGTTCCGGGGTGGCTCAACGATATCGAAGCCACGCTGGTGTGGATAGGGCAAAAGCAACGCTCCTCGGTGACCCTTTGGGGATTGCGACTTGGCGGTTTGTTGGCAGCCCACTACGTCGATGATCGTGGTGCGGAAGCGGTGGACCGTTTGCTGCTCTGGAAGCCAGTCATCAATGGTCATCAATTGATGAACCAGTTTTTTCGTCTCAAGCAGATGAGCGAGATGATGCAGGGGCGAGGAGACGATCAGATTAACTGGTACCGGCGTTGTCTGGAGGGTGAGACGGTGGAGGTGGCCGGATACCCAATGAGTTCAGGTTTGGTCTCTCAGATCAGCGCCCTCTCTATGCAACCTTCAACCTGGATGGAAAAGGTCAGTGTTATCTGGATCGAGGCCGCGAGCGAGAAGGTGCCACTGACTGCCTCCAGGCTTCATGCTCAGTGGCCTGGTGACAGGCTGACCATAGAAGCATGTACCGGTGTGCCGTTTTGGCAAGTTCCAGATACGTACGATGCAGATAGCTTGACTATATTGACGCTGAAATGTCTGAAGGAAGCCAACGGGGTGTGCCATGCCTGAGCACGCATTCTGTTTCACGAGTCAGGGCCAGCAACTGGCGGCTATCCTGCACTTGGTTGATCGCGCAAGTGTCGGGGTTGTTATCGTGGTGGGAGGTCCGCAGTATCGGGTTGGAAGTCACCGTCAATTTGTTCATTTAGCGAGGGCGTTGGCAAGCCAGGGCATCTCCGTGCTGCGCTTTGATGTCACGGGAATGGGGGATAGCAGCGGGGAGAAAAAGGCGTTCGATGATCTGGATGCCGACATTGCCGCTGCGGTTAACTGTTTCCAGCAACATTGTCCCGAGCTCGAGAGTATCGTGCTCTGGGGGCTGTGCGATGGCGCCTCTGCAGCACTGATATACGCTCACCGGGATCCGCGCCTGGCCGGCCTCGTATTACTGAATCCCTGGCTGGAGAATCGCCAGGCGAAGGCCCAGGCTCAAGTCTCCCACTATTACAGGCGCCGGTTTTTGGATCCGGGCTTTTGGCGCAAGTTGAAACAGGGTAAAGGAAACCTTGTGGGCAGTGTATGGGAGTTTGTTTGCACGCTTTGGCAGGCACTGATCGGTGACAAAGGCGCGGCCAAAGCGAAAGAGTCCTCTGACAATTGCTATCAGCAGCGCATGTTCGAGGGCTTGAATAAATACCCGGGAAGGGTTCTGTTGGTGCTAAGCGGCAATGATCTGACGGCCAAAACATTTTCCCGGCAGCTCGCCCAAGATGCTGCGTGGGCGCAACTGGTCGAGGAGCGGTCGGTGTCCCGGGTGTGTCTGGATAGTGCGGATCATACATTTTCGACCCGGCAAGCCAAGGATTGGGTGGCGCGGCAAACCCAGATATTTGTAACCAGTTTCAGGGACTAGCAGCCTGTCGGGCTTGGCCGATCGTAGCGAGGGAAAGTCCGTTTTGAGGCAGTTTTGAGGCTCTTTTGAGGAGATAAATCGGCAGGATAGCCGATTTACACAGCGTAAGCTGCCCACCAGGCAAGCTACAGGGATGTAGCTTGTGCATAGTGCTTCTATAGAGAGTAAACAAAAATGACCCCTCTTTACCGAAAAGAGTCGGCTTTTCCGCAGTAGATCAGTGTTAAGTCCGAGAGGCTGCTAGATCACGGGCAGGCTCAAATGGGTAATGGGAAGGCGGCGTCGCCAACGGTTGCGGTCTTTGAACAACGAAAGTGCACGGCAGGAGTTGGGATGATACTTCCTCAGAACGCACCCTGTGCTCTGGTGGTCGGGCTTTGCAGTCACGGACTGGCTATTGCGCGGTCTCTGCAACGCCTGGGAATTGAAGTGCACGCCTTTGAAGCCAATTCGTCGATACCGGGAGCACTGACGAATTCTGCCCATATTCATTACGTGGAAAGCATCAAGGACAACTCCCTGGTCGACGATCTGCGTGCCTTTCGACAACGGATACCATTATCGCGTGACATAGTGCTGTTTCCCTCGAATGATAGCAATGTACGGGTAATTGCCAGCAACATCGAGCGGCTCAGGGGGGCTTATATCCTCAGTTGGGAAGGTTGCGTCGATCAGGTCCAAAAGCTTCTGCTCAAGAGCAATATCGAGGGTCGGTGCAAGGCGGTAGGTCTCAACTACCCGGCTTCCGTGGTGCTGGAAAGTAGAGGTGACCTAAAATATCAGGTGTCATCGCTGAAACAGCCTTTTATTATCAAACCTGCCAACCCTCAGTCTGGATTTAAGGCGATCAAGTGCACGTCAGTCGCGGAGCTTGAAGCTGTGGTCGATCATTACCCCGACGACTATCCTTTTCTCGTCCAGGAATGGGTAAGCGGTACTGACAAGGACCTCTATTTCTGTGCGCTCTACCTGGACAATGGGCTCCCGCTAGTCAATTTTGAGGGTAACAAACTGGCGTCTTTCCCGCCGGCGCTGGGGCAGACCACTGTTGCGGTTTCTGTTGATATGCCCGAACTACGTGACCTGACAAAGATCTTTTTCAATGGGCTGGGCTTGTGCGGACCGGTGTCGCTGGAATTCAAACGGGATGCAGCTGGACGCTACTGGGTCATAGAGCCGACGGTTGGACGCACCGATTTTTGGGTGGGTCTTTGCATCCGAGCGGGTTGTGATCTGCCTGCAATCGAGTATCTCCGTTCGACCGGGCAGGCAGTTCCTGTCAGTACAGGAAATTACACGCCGACAATCTGGTTTGACAGTGAAAGGGATGCATTTGGGCCTGTTAAATACCTTCCTCGCTTTGTGCCTGGCCACGGGAAACTAAAGCGCCCTGTGTTCAGTTTTTTTAGCCGGCGAGATCTTAAGCCCTTCCTGCGAAGCTCACGCAAGGCGCTCTATCGGATGTCGCACTCCCTGGCCAGGCTTATGGTGGAAAAACAGAACGCTCCCGCTCCTGAAGTGGAGGTGTCAAGTTATCCGCGGATTAATGCCCTGCCCGATGTTTTCCTGAGGCTGCTTGAGGAGAAGGATCAGGATTCGATATTTTTGGGCCGCGATTGGTTTGATAATTTTAGCGCAACCGTTGCGACCGGTGCTGGAGATGTATTCTTCCTGTGCATGGCAGACAATAATGGTCGTGCGGTAGCAGTACTGCCGATGTGGCGTAACGAAGGGCGTTTTCATGGTGTAAAGGTTCGAAAGCTCACTGGGCTATCAAACTACTACTCTCCTATATATGACGTCATTATTGACGCCAGTCTTACGACCAGAGAATATGCTTACAGTTTTTTCATGACGTATCTATGGAAAGAGATGAAGGGGTGGGATCTCGTTGATTTTTACCCTGTAAGTATCGAGGCTAGGAATGATATCCTAAAAATAAGTGGGGTGAAAATTTGGAAGTTCGACTATTTTATCACTAAGAATTTTTATCATGATAGTTGTGAAAATTTTGAAAATTATATTTCAAGTCGTTCTTCGCGTGTAGTCAATACAGTTAAACGAAAATTTAAGAAGCTGGATGCTGTCGGTGGCTGGTCTGTCTGTATATATACAGAATTAGACTCGATTGAATCAAAGTTGAAAGATTATCACAGGGTATACGAAAACAGTTGGAAGAACGATGAGCCCTATCCGGAATTCATTAATGGATTTGCAAGGATGTGTGCCAAAAAAAACCGTCTTAGATTAGGTGTTCTAGATGTTGATGGTAAGCCCATTGCTGTTCAATTGTGGGTGGTGGCTAATAGAGTTGCTTATATTTATAAGCTTGCCTACGATAAAAATTATAAAAATTTATCCCCTGGCACGGTACTTACTACGAAAATGATTGAGCGAGTAATAAAGATAGATAATGTGGAAGTAATAGATTTTCTTACCGGTTTGGATTTCTTTAAAAAGGAATGGATGGACCGGAGTCGATGCCTGTACGGAGTTCAAATTGTTAACTATCGTAGCCTTTCAGGAATGATGGTTTTGTTAATTAACGAGATTTCAAAGATAAAAAAATATTTTTCCAGAACAAAAAGTGAAGCGGGAAATTTAAACCGCGTATAAGGGAGGGTTATATGTGCGTGATATTCTTCTTTTTCTAATAATTGTGGGTTCTATACCCTTTATTTTTAGGCGGCCATTCTTCGGTGTGCTTATGTGGTGTTGGGTTAGTTACATGCTGCCACAGAGTCATACTTGGGGGTTCATGTTTGAATTTCCTGTGGCAATGCTGATTGGAGTCACTACTATTTTTGCATTTTTTATCAGTAATGAACCAAAAAAAATAGCGCTTGAAAAACCCATTATTTGGTTATTTGTGTTTTATATAATGGTGTTTTTGTCCTGGATTTTACACGACAAGACACCCTTTATTAATGAACTGGCCATGAAAGTATTTAAAGTTCAGTTTTTTACGCTGGTTATACTTGCTATGCTTACCTCAAGGAAGAGAATTGAGTTGGCTTTGCTTGTTGTCGCATTAAGTATAGGATTTTATGGCGTAAAGGGTGGTGTTTTTACAATTTTTACCGGAGGGGAATTTCGCGTTTATGGTCCGAGCGGAAGCTTTTTTAAAGAAAATAACGCTATGGCCGTTACTAATTTGATGGTGGCTCCTGTGTTTGTATACTTCAGTGCTAACCAGTCGGACAAGCGACTTAAGTATCTTCTTTTACTCTGTGCTGTGTTGATGGTCGTAGCGGCTTTTGGATCTCAATCACGGGGCGCCTTTCTTGCAGTAATTGCATGTGCTTTGTTTTTATTGGCGAAAACTAATAAGAAACTTATTTCTTTTGTGATTCTTCTTGCTTTGTTACCTGCTGTTTATAATTTTATGCCTGACAATTGGCATCAGAGAATGGGTACAATTTTTGTAGATGAGGAGGCCGGAGAGGTCAGAGAAAGTTCCTCTGCAAGCAGGTTGAATGCATGGAGGGCAGGGGTAAACATGTCTTTTTCACATCCGTTTTCCCGAGGTTTCAATGCGGAGACTCCGAGCAATTTCATTATTTATGCACCTGATCCGAATGATTTTGTCGCATTTCACAGCAACTATATACAGGTTTTGGGGAAACATGGGTGGATGGCATTTATTAGCTATCTTATGGTTTTTCTTGCAACATGGAGGATCGCCAGTAAGGTAATAATGATGTCAAAAAATGTGGAGTCACTTAAGTGGGCGGGATTGTTATGCCGTTATCTTCAGGTTTCTTTGGTCGCCTATCTTGTAGGCGGAGCTTTTTTATCATTGGCATACTTCGATTTACCTTATCATTTCGTGATAACAATTATTTCGGTTTATGTCATTGTGAAAAAGGAGCTTAGTAAAATTCATGCTGTTGATGATAGAAAAAATTATCTTTTGAGTAGGGCAGAACAGGACCGTGAAATTACGATGTAAATAGTTGGTGGTATGTATGGGTGATTCAAATTTTTATCAATTGATTAGCGTTATAATACCCTACTATCAATCGGAGAGGGGGTTGTTGAAAAGGTGTGTTGAGTCTATATTTTCTCAGCAGGGGGAATTCAGTATCCAGGTTATCGTCATTGATGATGCCTCTCCGATTCCAGCCAGCGAAGAGTTAGCTGATCTGCAGTCGAAAGATCGAAGGCTAACTATTATCAATCAGGATAATGCAGGCCCAGGGGCGGCTAGAAACAACGGTCTGGATCATATGCCGTATGGTACCCGGTATGTGGCTTTCATTGATTCCGACGATTGTTGGCGGGAGGATTTCTTGCTCCATGCCATGGAGGCCATGCAACGTGGTTATGACCTTTTTTTTGCCAATAGCCGCCGATCCGGCTTCGCTGATACGCGCTTCGAATGGAAGTCCGAGGCGGGGCTTGATCTTGTTGCCTCCAATCACTGCTCTTTGGGCTGCGAACGGCCATTGTATGCATTCTCCGGCGATTTTTTTGGCTACGCCATCAAACGGAGCAACATCATTAGCACATCAGCGCTGGTGTACCGGCTTGAAATTGCCCCGGATTTGAGATTCAGTGCGCGACTGTTCAATGGTCAGGACCGGTTGTTTAAGCTTGAGTTGAGCCAGAAGACCGATAAGGTGGCTTTCGCTGCCCTGGTCCTTGTTGATGAGGGGCGCGGCGTTAATATTTTTGACAGTGCTGGGTGGGGGACTCCTGAATCCTTGGTGCTGCTGACCAGTTACCTCAAACTTTCCAAGTGCATATTGGCAGAGTTGAACCTTGAGGATAACCACCGCGCCTTTGTTGCCACGCAGTTGACGGATACCCGGTATTCACTAGTTGCCAGCATCGTTCATTTACTCAAAACGGGACAGAAGTGCGACTGGCGGCTGGTACTTCGGGCGTCCTGGAGCGACCCAGCCTTTATCGTGATGTTTGTTCCCAATCTTTTGCAGGTCATGATGAGCAAGGTGAGATCACGTGCGTAGACGTTCCTTGCCTTGTCTGGCCAGACAGATGGAAAGGGAGGTATAGCGCTATGGCTGTCAGAAAAAATCTCAGCCGGATGGGCGTGGCCCATTTCATCTCTTTCGCCCTCAGCTTTGCAAGTGTGATCGTTGTATCACGTGTGCTAACGCCGGCGGAGATCGGTATTTACTCTGTATCCGTGGCGGTACTGGGTGTGGCGCATACCTTCCGTGACTTTGGTGTTGCCGAGTATCTGGTCCAGGCCGAAGCGGTAGGGCGGCAGGAGTTCCGGGCGGCATTCTCGGTTACGCTCTACTCCTCCTGGTTGTTGGCGCTTATCCTGTTTACCGTCCGTGAGCCGCTTGCACTGCTTTATAATCATCCTGGCGTGGCCGAGGTTCTGGGTATTCTCTGCGTCAACTTTCTTATCCTTCCGTTTGGTACGCCGCTACTGGCGCTAATGCACCGGGAACTCCAGTTTCACTACCTGGCCACTAACATGTGGCTTACAAACCTGGTGCAGACCCTGGTAACCATCGGTTGTGCCTATGCCGGGCAAAGTTACCTGAGCATGGCCTGGGGAGCTCTGGCTGCGCACGTCTTCAAGGTCGTGTGGCTGAACTATGTCAGACCCGGGGAAATCTTTATGTGGCCGACCGTCCGGGGTTTGGGAGAAGCGGTTAAATTTGGCTCGTTGACCGGTCTGGCTTCAATTATCCGGGAAATTGGCAACGGAGCGCCTGACCTGATCCTGGGCCGTACCCTCGGATTCGTCGAAGTGGCTTTCTTCAGCCGGGCCAACGGCCTGAAGAAGATGCTGATCTCAAGGGTCGTTGCGCTGGTGCGCACGGTCTATTTCCCGACCTTTGCCAGTGAGATCAGGCAGGGAGCGGATGGCGCCAAGCTGTACAGCCTGTCGATGAGCTACCTGGTCGCTATCATGGCACCGGTTCTTGCGGTTATGGCTGTTTTAGCCGAGCCTCTCATCCTGTTCCTGTTTGGCAATCAGTGGGAACGTTCGGCCCCCCTTGCGTCGCTGATCTGTATCTATGCGATGCTGGTGACGCCCTATACTTTCTACAGCCTGTCTTTGATCGCAGTCGGCGAAGTGAAGCGCAACCTGGCAGTTGAATCGACGATTCAGGGGGGCCAGGTTCTGGTGCTGCTCAGTTCAATCTGGCTGAGCCTCGAAGACGTAGTGATGCTGTTTGGCGTAGTGGCTCTGACCCAGATTTTTTGTGTGCAGCGAGCGCTCTACCGTACCTTCGGGCTAAGATTTTCAGATCACATAAAGGCTGTCTTTCCGTCTCTTATACTGGTTCCCTGCTCCTGCTTAGGTCCGGCGCTGACGGCTTTCTACGCTATAGAAAACGGGCTTTCAGACTACCACTTTTCCGTTCTGGCGGTCAGTGGCGTGCTGGCGGCTGTTGGTTGGCTAGCCGGGGTATTCGTCCTACAGCATCCGATGAAGAAAGAGGTGTTTAATGTGGCCGGTGTCTTTCATCGCACTTGTCGTTCGCTTTTTCGTATGAAGGTTAAGTGATACTACCTGTATTTTTTGGCTTATAGTTTGTGAGTGTGTAACGTAACTTTAGGAGGCGGATTATGAAAAAAGTGACCATGCTTTCACCGAGGGTCCCTGATGGAAGCGGGTGTGCAGCGGCGTATGGCGAACCATCTCAAGGCCCTATGCAAAGAGTTTGAGGTCTAGCTGATGCTGATTAAGCTGTATGGGTGATCTCTCTTGATTTTTTGGGGAAATAAGGAGTTGGTTATGTTGCTAAATAGAAAGAGTTTTTTAGCAGGCCTGTTATTTTATAACAAGGTCATGTTTTTTTGGGGGGGGATTGTTTTTTCTGCATATTCTCATGGGTCCTGTGGGGATGTTTATGCTGAAAAATATGGCCCATACGATTATTCTGACGAGAAACAGCGCAGTAGAATTCTTGAAACGGTTGAGAGGCGACACTTTACAGATAATGTGCAGGGTTTAAAGAAGGGTGGAGAAACTGGATCGATAATGGGAGATCTTGGATATACATTGAATAAATTTCCTAATCATTACCCTGCCTTGACAACTCTCGTAAAATATAGTGAGTACGAAGGTGTAAAAACTGATCCATTTATTCAAGAGGAAATAAATTGTTTTTTTGTTAGGGCAAAGCAATTTAAACCTGAAGACTATAGGGTTTACCATATTTATGGTAACTATCTGTTTAGAAAAGGTAACTACAAAAGTTCGATAGAAAATTATACGAAGTCGCTTTCTATACGGGATTCTGCTGAGGTTCATTATAATCTTGGGCTGGCTTATTTAAAGTTAGGTGATGTTAAAAATTCAGAAATTCACGCGCGAAAGGCATATAGTAAAAAATACCCGCTTCCCGGGCTCAAAAACATGCTCATGGAAAGGCAGGTTTCTATTGAATGAGTTCTGATTTATTAGGCTTTTTGATAACATGTAGTTTAGACCTGTGTTTTTGGAAGAATTATGGTTCGACGGTAACGTTTATTTTTATAAGGATTTAGTATTTCAATTTTCATCTCTAGCGCCAACCTTGTTTAGGTTTTCAATTGCTTTGGCTTGGTTCTGATCGAGGTGAGATTGGCAGCGTGCCAGCTCCAGCAGCCGGGTTGTATCGCGCTTGTCCTCCCTGGTTGGCGGCCTCAGGGGGCTTTCGTAGGATCGCCACCGGGAGTAGCGTTGGCCAACAGGTTCAGAAGCATACGAGCATGGAATTTCAGCGCAATGGCGTCCCAGGGCGTGAAGCGCCTGAGGGCAAAGCGATCAGAGTCCTGGGTGGTATAGCCTGCGTCAGTGGATACAGCATATCGGAATCCCAGCTCCCTGATCACGGCGAGGTTCGCCGTATCCATATCCTTGCCGAAGCGGCCATTGGGATAGGCAAACCCCAGCACTGGCTTGCCCGTCCATGCCTCCAGCAGAGCCTTGTTGCGGCCGACTTCCTCGCGTTGCTGGCCTGGCGTCATCCCCTTGAGAATGGGGTGGTTGTGGGTATGACTGCCAATTTCGATCCCCGCCCGGGAAAGCTTGGCCACCTCATCTGGACGCAACATCTTGCGCGTTTCGGATAGGGATCCATTGACCGCATAGAGCTCGTCTACCTTTTTAAGTCTGTCTTCAACGGCAAGGTACTTGAGCTGGCTGATGATCTGGTTGGCTAGCTGTCGGCGCGTTGCGACACTGTCTAGGGTGCAGCGCCCAAGCCCCGCCGGTTCAAGGTCGATGGCATTGGCTTTAATGCTGGCGAGCAGATCGATGATCCGGTCGTTCCACATGTTGTTACCGTTACTGAAGGCCGTGGCGACGAATACAGTTGCCGGGATCTGGTAGCGATCCAGGATTGGCAGAGCCACTTCAAGGTTGTTCAGGTAACCATCGTCCAGAGTCACGCAGACTGCCCGTGCAGGCAGGGTACCGTCCTCGATACGGTCAAGGGCTTCGACGAGTGCTAGTGGTCGAAAGTGGCGCCTGAGCAATGCCATATGCCAGTCGAATTTGGTCTTGTCCGGCTCCCATGGGCGTAGCGGATCTGGTTTGGCGAGAACCTGATGGTAGTTCAGGATGCTGAGCTTGTTGCGGCTGAAGGGAAGCGAAAGCAGTGTCATAAGTTGGTGGAGCATCAACCTGTCCCTCATCCTGTTTTACACACTGATCCAGCTGGCAGCCTCTTGGATTATAGGTGACCCAGGGTGGTGCGTAACTGTTCTCAGATGGCGGTATCTGTGAAGGGGGCGTGCCAATAGGCGGAATTTCAGGAAACGACCGAGCCAGGCTGTATCAGTGATAAGAGAGGGGCTGTCGGTGTTTCCGATCATGCAGAGGTGTCAAACATCCAGAGTGATATGAAATGAGTGAACTTTTGCAGGACAGTATGAATATTGGGGTAAGCGGAGGACCCGAAATATACCGAGCTGAGAGATATTCTGAATTTTCTGAGATAAGGAAATGGTCGGAGTGATAGGATTCGAACCTACGACCCTCTGGTCCCAAACCAGATGCGCTACCAAGCTGCGCTACACTCCGACAGTACTACACTTTGCTTTGCTTTGCTAGCTCGTTATTTCATGTCGCGCCTGATACACACTTGCAACACCAGAGCAGAGCCAAAGGTCTGCCGGAACTGCGTATTTTCCAGGGCGTCAAATATTACCGAGATCTTGCGGGAAGGGTTAATGGTCGGAGTGATAGGATTCGAACCTACGACCCTCTGGTCCCAAACCAGATGCGCTACCAAGCTGCGCTACACTCCGACGGTACTGCACTTGCTTTGATAGTTGGCTCCCCGAGCTGGACTCGAACCAGCGACCAATAGATTAACAGTCTACTGCTCTACCAACTGAGCTATCAGGGAACATCACTACCAATTTCTACGGTTGGCTCCTCGAGCTGGACTCGAACCAGCGACCAATAGATTAACAGTCTACTGCTCTACCAACTGAGCTATCAAGGAATGTCTCAACCGAGGCCGCGTATATTAATGACGAGGCCGGGCAGCGTCAACCCCTTAGTTTAAAAAAGATTTTTGCGCTGGGTGGGGCTGCGTGGACGACACGGGATGCGGTTATAATCATGCAGGTCAGCGCGGCACTCTATGAGGGTGCGGGCGCGGCCGAGCGTCTCGGCCTGGGCGGGTGTCAGGTGGGCGCCAATAGAATGCACGGTTTCAGGTGTGCAGGTCGGCATGCTCGGGCAAACAGTATAAGAAGTGGTTGGCAAGGGAGAGTATATGAGCGCTGCAGCGGGTAACGATGCGCCACTGGATGAGCGTATTGACCAGATGCGTCAGGGTCTTCAGGCGCTGGGTTTCGATCTGGAGGAAGTGTGCTGGTTTAATCCGGTGCCCAATGTCTGGTCGGTTCAGTTGCGTGACCGGGTATGTTCGCTGCTGAGCAGCAGTGGACGGGGCGGCAGTCGCGATGCAGCGCTGAGCAGTGCTCTGCTTGAGTTTTATGAGCGCTTGTCCTGCAATCGTTTTTTTGCCGATTACTATTTCGGCAGAGAGCTGGCCGAAGCTGAGTTTGTGCATTACCCGAATGAGCGCTGGTTTGCGCTCACGGGCAAGGGCTTGCCCGAGGGTCTGCTCGATGAGGCAACGCGGGATCATTTCGATTTGCATGGCCAGCTGCGGGCCCGAATGTTGCTGGACACAAACTCCGGTAATGAGCAGCGCGGGGTTTGTGCCATTCCCTTTACGCGTCAGCGCACCGGTCAGCAGGTCTGGCTGCCGGTCAATATTCTGAATAATCTCTATACCAGCAACGGTATGGCCGCGGGGCACTCGCGTTGGGAGGCCCGAACCCAGGCGTTGCTGGAGATTTTTGAACGCCATATAAAGAACACTATTCTGACGGCTGGCATCAGTCTGCCGCAGATACCCCAGGCGATTTTGGCCCGTTATCCGGCATTTTGCGAGTCTCTCGATGCGTTGCGTGCCGCCGGTTTTGTTGTGGTGGTGCAGGATGCATCACTGGGGGGCAAGTTTCCGCTGGTCAATATAACGCTGATCAACTCGGCTGACGGGGGCTGCTGTGCAGCCTTTGGTGCCCACCCCAAATTCGAGCGCGCGCTGGAACGCACGCTTACAGGTGTGCTGCAGGGGCGGGACCTGGATGACTTGAACGGTTTTGCGCCGCCCTGTTTTGATCTCAGTATGGTGGCCGAGCAGGATAATCTGGAGGCGCACTTTATCGACTCGAGCGGCGTGGTCGCCTGGGATCTGTTGTCGCGAAAGCCTGATTACAGCTTCACGCAATGGAACATTGAAGGTGACAGTCAGGCTGAGTTTGAGCACCTGTGCTACCTGATTCACCGCGTCGATATGGATATTTATATCGCGGATCATGAGCACCTGGGGCTCTGTTGTTGCCAGATTGTGGTGCCGGGGATGGCCGACCTGTATCCGGTCGATTATCTCGTGCATCACAACAATAATCGGGCAGTGGCCATGCGGGGCTCGATATTGCAGCTCGCGGAGCTGAGTGTTGAGCAGGCCGCGGAGCTGGAGCAGCAACTCGACAGCCTTGAACTGGATGATTACCTGCGTGTCAGCGAACTCTTGTGTCTGTATGCCGATCCGGATACCTACTGGGGGCAACTCAGTGTGGGTGAGTTGCGCTGTTTGCTGGCGTTGCGTACAGGTGATCTGAGCCTGGCACAGGGGTGGAGCGACTGGGTTATGCACAGCGGTTTGCTCTCTGATGAGCGTCTGCGACTGTTTCGCTGTATTAACCAGCTACTGCAGTTTCGCCTGGATCCCGAGCGCCATGCGGAGCATTTTGATTATCTGCTGCAGCAAATCTACGGTCAGCCGTTGCTGGATCGGGTGCGTCAGATGCTGGCCGGCGAAGAAATATTCGTGGATGCCCCGGCAATTGGGGAAAACCTGGAAGGTCTTGTCACTCATCGAATCTTGCTCGATACCTATCAGCGCCTGCAGCAGATAAAAGCGAGTCATTATCAGGATCAGCCCTGATTTTTAGTCCTTGTGCCTATTGCGACTTCTGTATCGATATGGCTGCTACTGTACCACGGTACAATAGGCGCCCCTGGTTTTAGCTCCTATGTTTAGGTAACGCCTGAACTGGGCAGCTATCGAGACCAAGGAGATTAGTCATGGCTATCGGGGACGTTGCAGGTAGTGTCAGCTTTATTTTCGGAACCGTTGTGGCTGTCGGCGCCAATGGTGCAGAACGGGTACTCTCGCTTGGCGACACCCTCTATGAAGGTGATCAGGTACGTGTGTCGGACGGCGGACGAATTGAGATTACCGCAGCTAACGGCGAAACGCTGGCGCTGGATTCCGGCCAGGAGGCGACGGTCGATGCGGGTTTCCTGACCGCCCATAGTGGCGATGGCCAGTCTCAACATCAGGATGTTGCCGCAACGGTGACCTCGATCAGCGGCACTGTCGTCGCCGTTGCCGCCGATGGCAGCGAACGTATTCTGGCGGTCGGTGATGTTCTGTTCGAGGGCGAGCTGATCCGCGTCGCCAGTGGCGGCAGCGTGCAGCTGACCGGTGCCTCCGGTGAGACGGTTTCCCTGGCGTCAGGCCAGCAGGCGCTTATAACCCCCGAATTTTATACCGATGCCGCCCAGTTCGATTCATCCCAGTCGGTGGCCTCCAGCCAAAGTGCCGACCAGGCGCTGCAGCAAACCGGTGAAATAGATGCCATTCAGGCCGCAATTTTGGCCGGTGAGGATCCCACCGCCGTGGCCGAAGCTACAGCCGCAGGTCAGGCGCCGGGTGATGCCGGTGGTCCGGGAGATTCAGGCTCGTCCTTTGTGCTGTTGTCCCGTACCGGTCAGGAAGTTAATCCTGAGGCGGGTTATCCGACCAGCGGTCTGAGTCGCGGGTTTACGACACCGGATAACGAAGTTGTGTTGCTGACAGACGCCGAGCCTGTGGTGAGCGTTATCATCAAAGAGCCTGAGCCACCGGTCGGCGGTGAGCCGCCCGATGTGCCAACACCTGACTTTCCCATTGTTGTGAGCGGTAGTGGTGCCCTGGTTCTGGAGGGGACGAACGGTGGTGAGCCGCGTGTTATCACCTTTCTGCTGACCCTGGACAAGGCGTACGACCAGGATGTGACCGTGACCTACGAGCTGCGCCCGGGAACGGCCAGTTATCCCGATGACTGGTTCGATGGTCAGTTGATCAATGTAGTGGTTATCCCGGCCGGCGAAACGGTGTTTGAAGTGCCGGTCAGCATAGTGATGGATCATCTGGACGAAGGTAACGAGACCTTCGAGATTATTCTGCTCAGTGCAAGCGGTGCCAACCTTAACCCTAATGCCAGCTCCGCGAATGTCACCATTATTGATGATGACACCACGCCGGTGGCCGTAGATGACATCAATAGCATCAGTGATCCAGAGGTTGTGTCCGCCGAGGGCAATGTGCTGGGTAACGACACCGATGAGGATGGCGACGATGTTGCCGGTAATCTGGAGGTCGTTATTCCGCCCGGTGATACCGAGATTGCACTGTCGCATCAGTACGGTGATCTCACTATTCAGAGTGATGGCAGCTATGTCTTTGTACTGAATGATGATGGCAAGGCCGCGTTTCTCGCGCTGGATGACACCGATCCGGATCTGGTGATTACGTTCCCCGATGCCTACCAGGTCACCGATGGTTACAACCCCGGCAATGCTGCCGATGTTGTAATCTCGCTGGTCGGTTCGAACGATGGGCCCGAAGTAGTCGTGGATACCGGTAACCCCCAGGGTGGCAATGATGTTGTGTACGAGTCAGGCCTCGCGGTGGGGTCGGACAGCGGAGCGGACACAGAGTTTGCGCTGGGTAGCTTTACGCTCTCGGACCTCGACGGGCTCGACGATCTCGTCTCCATTACGATCAATGGTGGATCGCCGGTGCTTATTGGTGATCTGGTGAATGCCTCCTTTGCGGGAGCCAGTGGCACTCTGACCATTACGGCCTACAACGCGGCAACGGGGGTTGCCAGTTACAGCTATGAGCTTACAGGCCCAACGACCGACGTGCCTGATGCGGCCGAGACAGATGTATTCAGTCTGACAGTCTTCGACGGTACCGAGAACTCGGCGCCAGCGACCATCACCATTGAGATTGTGGATGATGTGCCCGATGCCGATCCAGACTCCGGTGATGTGACCGAAGGGGCGACCCTGGTGGTGGATGCGGTTGCAGGCGTGCTGGTCAATGATGCTGAAGGCGCGGATGGCGCCAGCCTGCAGGGTGTGCGGGCGGCGGGCGGTGATACGACCACGCCAGTCAGTGGCGATATAGGCAATGTTGTTGCCGGCCTTTACGGCACCCTGACGCTCGATGCCGACGGCGGCTATAGCTATGCATCGACGGCCAATGCCATCGGCAGCGATATGCAGGATGTATTTGTGTACACCCTGGTGGATGGCGATGGTGATACGTCGACCACAACGCTCACCATAAACCTGACCAATGCAGGGCTGCTGGTGGAAGATCACAATGCCGTTCAGGTGAGCGAAGCGGCGCTGGATGAAATCAAGGACGGTGATGATCTCGTCGCCGGTACTGTAACTGGCAGTAATCCGGACAGTACGGCCGAGACATCGACAGCGGGTGATCTGAGTGACAATGTGTCCGGCGGCAATGGCCCCTATACCTTTGCGCTGGACGGTTCTGCGACCGGCAGTTACGGCACTATCCAGGTTAACAGTGACGGTAGCTATATCTATACCCTCACGGCGCCCGTGACCAGCGATCCTGTCGCTGATGATGGCGCCAATGTCGAGCAGGGTGCTGACAGCTTCAGCTTCACGGTGACGGACGCCAATGGCAACACCGGTCAGGGTACGATCTATATCAATATTGTGGATGATGTGCCCAGTGTCAGTATCGCGGTCACAGGCGAGGGCGGTGAAGCCGCCGTGGTGCTGCAGACCGATGATGCCCTGACCGACGGTGACCCCACCGACGATGACGTTGCCGTGTCGAGTGCAGCCTTTGGTGGCATCTTTGCTGCGACCCCGGTCTACGGTGCCGATGGTGCCGGTGATACTGTCATTAGCTACAGCCTTGCACTGGCGTCCGGCGTCAGTGATGGCGACGCCTCAGGCCTCTTCAGTGGCGGTGTTGCAATCACCCTGGCGCTGGTGGGCGGCGAGATTGTCGGCAGTGCCGGCGGCACGCCTGTGTTCAGTATAGCGGTGGACAGCGATGGTGTTGTCACCCTGACGCAATCCGAAGCCATCGATCATATTGAAGGCGGAGCCTTTGACGATGTTATCGCCCTGGCCAACGGTCTGGTTGAGCTGACCGCGACCGCGACCACCACCGACAGTGATGGTGATACCGCGACGGACAGCACCAGTATCGATCTGGGGGGCAACATCAGCTTTGTGGATGATGAGCCCAGTGTCAGCATCGCGGTTACGGGCCAGGGCGGTGAAGCCGCTGTGGTGCTGCAGACCAATGATGCCCTGACCGATGGCGACCCCACCGACGATGATGTTGCCGTGTCGAGCGCCGCCTTTGGTGGCATCTTTGCCGCGACCCCGATCTATGGCGCCGATGGTGCCGGTGATACTGTCATTAGCTACAGCCTCGCGTTGGCGTCCGGCGTCAGTAATGGCGACGCCTCTGGCCTCTTCAGTGGCGGTGTTGCTATCACCCTGTCCCTGGTGGGTGGCGAGATTGTCGGCAGCGCCGGCGGCACGCCTGTGTTCAGCATTGCGGTGGATAGCGATGGCGTTGTCACCTTGACGCAGTCTGAAGCCATCGATCATATCGAAGGCGGAGCCTTTGACGATGTAATCGCCCTGGCCAACGGTCTGGTTGAGCTGACCGCGACCGCGACCACCACCGACAGTGATGGTGATACCGCGACGGACAGTACCAGTATCGATCTGGGGGGCAACATCAGCTTTGTGGATGATGAGCCCAGTGTCAGCATCGCGGTTACGGGCCAGGGCGGTGAAGCCGCTGTGGTGCTGCAGACCGATGATGCCCTGACCGACGGTGACCCCACCGACGATGACGTTGCCGTGTCGAGTGCAGCCTTTGGTGGCATCTTTGCTGCGACCCCGGTCTACGGTGCCGATGGTGCCGGTGATACTGTCATTAGCTACAGCCTTGCACTGGCGTCCGGCGTCAGTGATGGCGACGCCTCAGGCCTCTTCAGTGGCGGTGTTGCAATCACCCTGGCGCTGGTGGGCGGCGAGATTGTCGGCAGTGCCGGCGGCACGCCTGTGTTCAGTATAGCGGTGGACAGCGATGGTGTTGTCACCCTGACGCAATCCGAAGCCATCGATCATATTGAAGGCGGAGCCTTTGACGATGTTATCGCCCTGGCCAACGGTCTGGTTGAGCTGACCGCGACCGCGACCACCACCGACAGTGATGGTGATACCGCGACGGACAGCACCAGTATCGATCTGGGGGGCAACATCAGCTTTGTGGATGATGAGCCCAGTGTCAGCATCGCGGTTACGGGCCAGGGCGGTGAAGCCACTGTGGTGCTGCAGACCAATGATGCCCTGACCGATGGCGACCCCACCGACGATGATGTTGCCGTGTCGAGCGCCGCCTTTGGTGGCATCTTTGCCGCGACCCCGATCTATGGCGCCGATGGTGCCGGTGATACTGTCATTAGCTACAGCCTCGCACTGGCGTCCGGCGTCAGTAATGGCGACGCCTCTGGCCTCTTCAGTGGCGGTGTTGCTATCACCCTGGCGCTGGTGGGTGGCGAGATTGTCGGCAGCGCCGGCGGCACGCCTGTGTTCAGCATAGCGGTGGACAGCGATGGTGTTGTCACCCTGACGCAGTCCGAAGCCATCGATCATATTGAAGGCGGAGCCTTTGACGATGTTATCGCCCTGGCCAACGGTCTGGTTGAGCTGACCGCGACCGCGACCACCACCGACAGTGATGGTGATACCGCGACGGACGGCACCAGTATCGATCTGGGGGGCAACATCAGCTTTGTGGATGATGAGCCCAGTGTGACTCTTACATTGGGCAGTGACACCAATGTGGTGCTGAAAACGCAGGACAGCAGAACCGACGGTGACCCAACTGAAACGGACACCGCCACCAGTGCGATTGTGTTCGGTGTTCCTGTGACCCTGTCGACATCCACGGGGGCGGATGGGCTCTCGAGTGCAGGATATAGTTTTGCGTTGAATCTGGTGTCGGGAGGGGGTACGGCCTCAGGCCTTACCAGCGGGGGAGCGAGCATCTACCTGTATCAGCTTGCTGATGGCACTGTGGTGGGTTCTACCAGTGTTACGGCCCCGGCGTCGATCGATGCCAGCGTGGTATTCAGCATCGGGGTTGCGAGTGGCGGCGAAGTCACTCTGAGTCAGTACGGTGCGCTGGATCACTCTAACGCAGAGACCATGGCGGCCTACGATGACGATGTGCAGGTGCTGGCGAACGGTCTGGTGAATCTCAGTGTGTCTTACACCATTGTTGACGGTGATGGCGACTCGGCAACGGATACCAAGGTGATTGACCTTGGTGGTAACATCCAATTCGCCGATGATGGCCCAAGTATCACCTCGGTTGACAAGATATTTATTGCCAATGAGGCGGGGATCGCTGCGGACGGCCGAATCAATTTGCAATCCGGCGCCGATGGGCTGCAGGAACTGCGATTCGACTCTGTCGTTGATGGTTCTGTAGTCACCGGGGTTACCAGCGGTAATGCTACGCTGTACTACTACATTGATCCGAGTGACGCCAGTCATCTGGTGGGCTCGACCGCGCTGTCTGCGGTCGCGGCCTTTGCCGACTCGGGTACCTGGGCGTTCGAGATCACACTCGATACCGCCTCCGAAAGTTATAACGTCGAGATTCTGCAACCGCTGGATGCCTTTGTCACGACGGCACTGGGCAGTGCCGTGAAAGAGGCCGGTGGCCCGTCTGACTGGGCGATTCTGCGAGATGGGGCCGATAATGAGCTGGCGATACTGTCGGGTCGATATGCCGGGTCTCAAGCGGCACTGGATAACTGGTTCAGTACGGCGAATGATGCAGCGTTGATGGATTCGAAAATCAATGGGTCTTTAGCGGGCTGGGGTACAGGTACGTCAAGCGGTAGCGGTAACAACAATCACGATACGCTGGAGGTCATGCGCATCGAGTTTGGGGATGGGGATGATGGCACGACGACTGATTCCGAAGCCAATGCCGGTTGGAGTGGGCCGCGGGCCAACGGCGTCATGCTCGATTTCAGCAAAAACTACAGCAATGGCAATCTCATCTATGTCGTGGTGACATACGATGATGGCTCTTTCGACAAGGTGGCGGTCACCATTGGCACCAGCTTCGCTGATGATGCTAACGGTGTGACAGCCGGCGTCATTACGTACAACGGCACGACCGACTTCCTTGAAATTTCTGCGCCTTCAGGCAAGGTGCTGGATACAGTGGATGTGGGGGTTAAAAGTGGTGACGGCAAGTTTGTTGTCGGCAGCCTGAGCGTGGCGTCTAATGATGGTGAGGTCAGTTTCGATGTGCCTATCCAGGCTGTGGATGGCGATGGCGACAGTGCTTCGGGTGTCATCAGTATTGTTAGCTCCGGCGATGGCGTTGGCAGTGCCTTTGTTGGCACGGCAGGGGATGATGTGCTGGCCGGCGGCTCAGGCAACGATATCCTTACCGGTAATGATGGCTCGGATATCTTCGTCTGGAACGACGGCGATGAGGGTACCCTGGCGAGCCCGGCTGTCGATACGGTGACAGATTTCAGTCTGGCGCAAGGCGATGTGCTGAATCTGGCGGACTTGCTGCAGGGTGAGCATGATGGCTCAGGTGTCGGTGCGGATAACCTTGATCAGTTCCTGAGCTTTAACTGGGACGGCGCCAATACCACGGTGTCCATCGCCCACGATGCGCTCAACAGCGCGGATGTGACGCAGAAAATAGTGTTGCAGGGTGTCGATCTGACTGCGGGCGGTACTATGTCCGACCAGCAGATTATCGATACCCTGATCGCCGGTAACAATCTGCAAACGGATCAGTAAAGCTGAAAACTGTGTAACTCTCGCTGGAGAAAGGGCTGACCTGAGTGTCAGCCTTTTTTTGTCTTGAGTTTGGCCTGGGTGTCATTGGTGTTTGAGCCGGCTTTGGGGCGGTACTTTCTTCTTGCCGAGCAGGGTTATTAATAGGCCCGTTTTCCGTTAGAATCCTCTGTTTTCCATTGCAACGGGCTTTGCCCCTCAGGGGCGGCAGGGGAACCGGAACGAATGCTGTTCAACAAGCTGCCAGATGACTTATTTCTGCCGCTCTCGGGTCAGAATCGCCATATTTATCAGGCGGTTATGCTCGCGTTGGCGGATCTGTTCTTCGATGAGGACCTGATCGACCCTTTCATTCCCAAGGATTTGGTGCGTTCGGCAATCGAAGATGCAGTGGTGCGCCTGGGTGTGCGTCGCTGGGAGCCGGAGGACGATGACGACAGCGAGGGTGGCGAACCGCCACGCTCGGCCGCTGAGTACGCCAACCGCGTCTATCGCCGTCTGGTGCAAACCGGTTGGCTGGAGGAAGAACAGCGCATTTACCGCACCTTCGTGCTGCTGTCGCCCTCTATCAGCTACCTGCTGCGTTCGCTGGTGTCGATTGCCAACCTGGAAAAACGTTCCTACGGCGGTGCTGTGCTGAACGTACTCAGCTCGCTGGAGTCTGCCATTAATGATCCGGTGGGGCGCGGTATTACGCTGGCGGAAGCGGCGCAGACTGCGGCGGATTTCAGCGCCCATCTGACCGATATGTTGCTGGGGTTGCGCGAGCTCAAGATCAGTCTGGCCGCCACCAACAATGCCCAAGAGATCGTGCGGCGCTTCTTCGACCGCTTCGTTGAGCACATCCTGGTGTCGGATTACAAGACACTGAAAACCAAGAACAACCCCTTTCGCTTCCGGCGTCAGATACTGTCGTTGCTGCGGGAATTGCAGTTCGACAGCCTGCGCCTTGAGAAGCTGACCGTGCATTATCAGATGCAGTTTGAGGTCGGTCACGATGAGGCCGAAGCGCGGGTGCATCAGCATATCAACCGTATTATCCGCATCTTCGATTCGGTGGATAAGCGCCTGGCCACCATCGACGACTTCCGCTATCGGCTGGAAAAACGCGTGGCTGATACCGTGCGATACATGGATAAGACCACGCCAGGCATGGCCGCGCGGCTGTCACGGGTGATCGGCGAAATTGCCCGGCGGCCGGATGCGCAGGTGCCCCGCGTCGACACCCTGGAGTCCATTCGCTTCCTGTCGCCTTCCAGTGTGCGCTCGCCGATACGCCGGCGCATTGAAGCTCAGCCCCGGGTGATTCACCAGGCCGAGATTGATCCACAGGTGCTGGAATTGCGGCGTCTGTTCAAGGAGTACAAGGACCGCCGGGAGGTCACTCCGGAGCGCATCGATGTCTATCTGGAGAGCAACCTGGGCAGCCGCAGCAGCCTTGAGGCCGGCGGCTTTCGCATCGAGACGATCGAAGACTACATCTGTTTCAGTTATGTACGCCATCTGGCCTCCCTGGGCAAGAAGGGCAAGGGCACCATGCAGGCCTACTCTATCCGCTTCAAGGACAACTTTGTCAATGTCGCCGATATGGTTGAGTGCCGAGATTTTGTGATTCAGAGGAAACTATAAATGCTGGGTGATCTGCAGAAAATCATCGGTCGAAGCGACCAGTACAAGGCCGACGACTTTTCCCGTGCGGCGAATCTGCTGCTGGTCAGTCAGTTCCTCTACGCCGAGCGGCCGGGCCACCGTGACAGCTACTTCCTGGTGGCGTCCCATATCGATTATTTCTCCAACCTGTTCGAGGCCATCGGCTGGTCGCTGATCTATCAGCCGGATGAGGCCTACCTGGGCGTCTTGCCCAAGGGGGAAGAGCGGGTCATGCGGCTGCGTCTGGATGAGTCGCTGTTGCTGCTGTGTCTGCGTCAACAGTACGAGCAGAAGCTGGAGAACTTCGAGGTCGAAGGCGGCAAGGGCTACACCAGCACCGATGAGCTGCTGGGGCTCTATGAAAACCTGACGGCTAAGGAGCTTCCCAATGAAACCCGCCTCAAGGAAATTTTGTCGCTGTTCTCGCGCCATGGTCTGATCGAGCGCGGTAAACCGCTGGAAACCGAACCGAAAAACATTCCGCTGGGTATTAACCCCACCATTCGTCAGGTGGTGGTCGAGGACTTCATCGGTCAGCTGGAAGCCCTGTGTGACGCGGATAACCGCGATGAAATGGCACCTGCCGAGGAGTCCGCTGATGAAGCAGCTCAATAGAATAGTTCTGGTTAACTGGTATGTGCTTGGTGCCATCGAAATCCCGATCAAGGGCAATGTTGCCATCGTCGGCCCCAACGGTTCAGGCAAGTCATCGCTGCTGGACGCCATTCAGACGGTATTGATGGGTGGCCACAAGCGCTATCTGAGCTTCAACGCCTCGGCCGGCGAGAAGAGCGAGCGCAGCCTGCGCACCTACTGCCTGGGCATGATGGATGACAGCGGCAAGAAGGGTAACGCCCGTGAAGATGCCCTCAGCTATATGGCGCTGAGCTTTTTCGATACCGAAACGGCGCGTGAAAGTTGCGTCGGTATCGCCATCAGTGCCTCCACGGCTTCCGCCGATGAAGATATTCTGGGGCGTTTCATCCTGCAGGATTTCTCGGTATCGCTGGATGACTTTACCCGCCGTGATGGCGAAGGGCGCCTGCCGCGGCCCTGGAACGAGGTTCGGGCCAGTCTGCTCAAGGCCTGCCCGGATATGGTGCTCGAAAAGCGTGCCAATCGCTTTATTCGCGAGATGGTCACGCACCTGAGTCATGATCCGCAGATGCCCAACGATGACGACAAGTTCGTCAAAAACTTTCGCAACGCGCTCAAGTTCCTGCCCATTGACAGCCCGACGCGCTTTATTCGCGAGTTCGTGCTGGACGAGAGCATTGTGCACGTGGGGGCCTTTCGCAAGTCGCTCGATGAGTATAGGGCCATGGAGCACAAGACGCTGGAAGTGTCCCGGCGCATCGAAGAGCTCGAAAAGGTACAGGAGCTGTGCAAGGGCATTGCGCGCAACGTACGCAATGCCGTCGAGTATGAATGGGTGGTGCACGAATCCCGCTTCGAGAATACCGACCTGAAGAAAGAGGCGGCCGCCGAGCGGCTGGAAGAAAACCAGGAAAAAGAGAGCGGCTATCAGCTTGCGCTGGAGCAGAAGTCCGATCAGCTCAACCAGATTATGCAGGACCTGGCCGAAGCTCGCGCGCGTCTGAACAATACCGACAGTGCGCACCAGATCAAGGCACTGGAGTCGGCCGTGACCGCGCGCCAGCATGAGTTGGGCGGTATCAAAGATCGCATTCAGCATGTTCATGGCGTGCTGCGCACCACTGTAGGCTTCGCCAGCTTTGAGCAGCTGATGCCGGAGAACTTCCGCCCCGTGGTGCAGCAGTCCGTTGGCCTGTGGCGTGAGGGGGGCGACATGATGGCGGATCTGTGGCCCGAGTCGCCGGTTGAGGTCGACAATAATCTCGATCAGCTGAAAAAGCATGTTGATGGCGTGCGGCGCGAGATCGCCCGTCAGTTCGAGCGCTCGGTGATTCGGATGAACGAGCTGCGCTCCGAAATCCAGAACCAGAAGGGCGCGGTGGAGCAGCTCAAGCAGGGGCGGGCACCGGTGCGCCGCAATACCCAGGAGCTGATGGAACTGCTGGCCGAATACGGTATCGAGTCCACGCCCATCTGCGAGCTGGTCGATATCAATGACGACAAGTGGCGCGTGGCCATTGAGTCCTTCCTGGGAGCGCGGCGCGAAGCACTGGTGGTGGATCCGGATCGGGTCAAGGAAGCCATTACTATCTATAGGCGCAAGGGTCGGCACCTCAAGGGCAGCCGTATCATCAACACCACCAAGAGTGATGACTGGCTGGGGCGTTACAAGGCCGGCTCCCTGGCGCATTTTATCGACACTGACAACGACCATGCCAGGGCGTACATGAACCGTGCGCTGGGCTCGGTGATGGCGGTGGAAACCGAAACCGAACTGCTGCGCCACGAACGTGCTCTGACCTACGACTGCATGCTGCAGTCCGAGGGCTCCACCACCTCGATCAATGAAATGCAGCCCATCATGGGTATTCGGCGTCGCGCCAGTCAGCTGGAAGTGCAGGGTCGCCAGGTTGATCAGATGGTGAATGAGTTTGCGACCCTGGGCAAGCAGCACAGTGCGCTGGAAAAACTGCGCGACAACCTGATCAGCCTGGCCAATGCGCTGCTGGGTGTGAACGCGCGGGTATTTGATCTGGTGAATCAGCGTGAGCAGCTGAATGCCGAGATCGAAGGTCAGCGCCAGGCGGTCGAAGACCTGCGCAATCAGGACGACAGCGGCATTCAGCAGGCGATTGCCGAGTTTGTTGCCGCGCAGAAAAAAGCCGGTGACGAGCAGAAACAGCTGATGGATCGTCTGCAAAAAGCCCGCACGGCCATGATCAAGGATAACGCTGCGGTCGAGGTGCTGGAGCAGGAACTGGTCGAACACAGCGCGGCCCGCGGCCGTTGCCAGGAAAATCCGATATTTGATGCTCAGGCCGCGCAGGAAAAACGCGATTATCTTGATGAAACCTGTGTGGGTGAGCTTGAGCGCGTCATCTTTGAAGCCGCCAAGAAGGCCCAGGCCGAACTGCAGCTGCACGAGAAAAAGAAAAACGGCGTGCGTGATGCCGTGGCTCAGTACAAGGCGCGCTACCACGGCGGCGGCTTGAGTCACCAGGCGCTGGACATGATCAGCTCTGAGTCGACCCACGAGGATCTTGAAGCCTTTGTCGACAAGACGGTGACGGTGCTGGTTGATTCGGAACTGGCTGAATACGCCAAGAAAGCCGAGCGGGCTCGTCTGGAAGCCGAAACGGCTTTCCGATCCGACTTTGTGGCGCATCTGAACGATCAGATCGACAAGATCAAGGACCTGATCCGCGAGCTGAATTCGCATCTCAAGAACCGCCCCTTCCACAAGGAAATGTACAGTTTCGAGATGATGCCCAACCCCGAGCTCAAGGACATTCTGGAGCTGGTTGAGGCTTACACCCGGATGGATCAGGCCAATGTCGGCTCGCTGTTCGATCTGAAGAACGACGGTGACAAGCCGCACCATCAGGCGCTGGAGAAAATCCACGACGTGCTGAAGGACGAGGGCGAGAGCAGCCTGCTGCAGGATTATCGCAACTTCTACAACTTCGAACTGGTGGTCAAGGATCTGGACGGCAACCGCAAGACGACCCTGACGCAGCGTATCAAGACCGGTTCCGGTGGTGAGCATCAGGTGCCCTTCTATGTGGCCATGGCCGCCGCCATGGGCGCGACCTACCGGTTGCGTGAAGGCGCGGATGGCCGCCCGCTCGGTGGTATGAGTCTGTCGGTGTTCGATGAGGCGTTCAACAAGCTGGACTCCGAAAACACCATGACCTCCCTGGCGTTCATGAACGACCTGGGGCTGCAGACCATCATTGCCGCACCGGATGAGAAGTATTCGCTGCTCAGTTCCTGCATGGATACCATCATTAACGTCTGTCGTGATGGCCGCGTGGTGGATATCGATGTGGAATTCCCCACCGCTAAGGGCAAGGAATTGCTGAACTCGGATCATCCGCGCACGCTGCTGGCCGCGATGAGTCAGGATTCGCAGAACGAAACTCTTGAGCCTGCCTGAGCCGGCTGAGTCTCGGCTAAAAGCTGTTAGATAGGCGGTCGCTGCAACCTGGGTTGTGGCGGCTGCAGGTCCGGCACCAGGCTGGCGATGGCATTGCGCCGGTGCAGCAGATAGAGGCGACCGTTGCGACTTAGCCCGAGCCAGTGCTCTGGCGCATCCAGCAGTTGCAGCAGCAGGCTCTTGCTGTCGATAGGGGCTGCGCTGGCTGATGCTGCGGCAGAGGCGTGTCTGGCGGGCTGCAGATCCTGCCACTGGTCATTGGCCAGCAGGCGGCTCAGATTGTGGCCATCCCAGATATTCGGCGTCTGCTGCAGCGGCCCAAGCAGCCCCAGGCGTGACGGTGAGCTGATATGCCGTTCGCGGGCAAAGTAGCGTCGCACACTGAGGTCGGTGTGTACGCCCAGCAGGGAGTTGTCCCGTACATTGCTGCGAAAGTCCAGCGTTTCCAGACCTTCGATGAGCGTGTCCAGGCGCCAGTTGCAGGCCTTGACCAGGGCCCAGGCGGGCTTCAGCGAGAAGCGCGAGCCGAGGCTGAATTTCACCGCTTCACGTCCGTCGCGCACAGTGCCATTCAGCTGCGTGATCTGCAGAAAACCCGTCTGAAAGTCCACCAGGCTTTCCGGGGTTTCAACAAAGCAATAGGGTGATTCGCGCTGGCACAGGCTGACCCAGTGATCACGGTGGTTGAGGGCGGGCAAAACTCGAATCAGCATGGGGCACGGGGTCATAAAAGTGATTGAAAAGTATATCGAAAAGCGAGAGATGCAACCATGAAACTGTTAAACCGTGCGGCCTTTGCACTGTTACCGCGCCAGCCGTTTGCCGACTGGGTCAGCGCACTGCCCGCCGATACCGCCCAGGCGTCGGACCAGGACACCAGCCTCGCAGCGCTTCGGGCCGAGGGCACGCTCTATCTGATTGACGAAGTCTTCAGCGAAGAGGATTTTGCCGCCGCCCAATCGGATCACTGGCGCAAGATGTTCGAAAACGAGCTGTCGGCCTGGGATGAGTTTGCCGATCACTGGCCTGGGAATCTGAGTGCTGAGCTGTTTGACGCCTGGTTCGAACTGCAGCCGCAGCTGATGGCGATTGATCTGTCATCAAAGCCGCTTATGCTGGCACCGCTGCAGGACTAAATGTAATTGTAAGGGCTAGCAGGCCCACAAGTTGCATATCCAAGGGTACATTCGCAGTATTGAGTGGCGTTCCCGTGCCGGGTTTCAATAGCCGCTCAGTGAAAGGGAGCCAAGGAATGACCGAGCTTATTCAAGCGTTGCCAGTCGAGCCCGGGTTCAAATTGCATCCGCTGCGCGAGTTGCTGTACGAAGAGCTGCATTCGCGGCCGTTTCAGCAGATTCAGGCGCCGGCCCGTGTTACACATCTGGCGGTGCTGTGCCCAGAGTCCGAGCGGGCACAGCAGTTTCGCCATCTGCAAACGCTGTGCGAGCAGCTCGATGCACCCGTACCTGAGCACGACAGCAGCTGTTTTCAGCAGGATTTCGGTTCGCTGCGGCTGCGGCGCGAAACCCATATGGAGTTCGTCGCCTACACCTTCATTCATCTCGATGCGACCAGCCCGAATGCCGCCTGCGACCAGCCCTTCGCGCGCACGGCGCTATCACTGTTGCCACCTGGCTGGCTGGATCAGCTGCATGGCAGTGTAGTGGGCGCTTTCCATGTCGCCTTCGAATACAGCGAGTTGGAAGGCAAGCAATTGCTGCCCCAGGCCAAGCGCAATTTTGAAGGCATGCGCCTGATTGGCAGTAGCCCGCAGCAGGGCGATGCCCATATATGGACCAGCTTTCGTCTGCACAGCGATGGTTTTGGGCGTTTTCTGGTGTATAACCGCGGCATGTCACCGAGCCAGCTTGGGCGACTCATGCAGCGCTTGCTGGAGATCGAGACCTACCGCCTGCTGATGCTGCTTGGCATGCCGTTGGCGCGCAGCATAGCGCCGGCGCTGTCGCCCATGGACGAAGCTCTGGCTGATATTACCCAGCGTCTGGCCGGCAATTCGGACCTGGATGAAGCCGTTATCCTCGCCGAGCTGACCGCCATGGCGGCGCGGGTGGAAGATTTTCGGGCGCGTTCGACCTTTCGCTTCAGCGCCACGCGGGCGTACCATGAGCTGGTGCTCAAGCGCCTGGAAGAGCTGAATGAAGATGAGGTCTCAGGCCATCTGACCCTGACCGAATTCATCACCCGCCGGGTAACGCCGGCGGTACGCACCTGCGAAACCGTTGGGCGCAGGCTGGAGGACTTGTCCAGGCGCATCGATCGGGTATCGGACATGATGCGCACCCGGGTCGAACTGTCGATCCAGGGGCAAAACCGGGCCTTGCTGGCATCCATGGACAGGCGTTCGCGCATCCAGTTGATGATGCAGCATACCGTCGAGGGGTTGTCGGTGGCGGCGATCAGCTATTACAGCGTTGGCCTGCTCAAGCATATTATTACCGCCGCCTATGATGCCGGCGTGCCGGTCGACAAGGATATGGCGGTGGGGGTTTCAGTGCCGCTGGTACTCTTTAGCGTCTGGTTTGTGACACGGCGTATCCATAAACATTTTCATGAACTTGCCCGCGAGGAGCGCAGCGCGGAAGCGCAGCGCAAGACGGGCGTGAAGGCAGAGAAGACATGAGTGTACAGGCGATAATTGAACACAAGCTCAACCAGGGGCTGAACATTGTGCAGCTGGATATCGAAAATGAAAGCCATATGCACTCGGGGCCGGCCACTGAGAGTCATTTCAAGCTGGTACTGGTGTCGGATGATTTTGCCGGCAAGCGCCTGGTACAACGCCATCAGCTGATCTTTGGTTTGCTCAAGGACGAAATGAGCAACCCGATTCATGCGCTATCCATGCACCTCTATACGGCGGATGAATGGCGGGCGCGTCAGCAACAGGCGCCGACGTCCCCCGAATGCCTTGGGGGTTCCAAAGGCTAGCAGCCTGTCGGACTTACCACTGATCTACTGCGGAAAAGCCGATTTTGGTCATTTTTCGTCCTCTTTTTCGTTAAATAGAACCACTATTTGCCTCAAAAGAGCTCAAAAACTGCCTCAAAACGGACTTTCCCTCGCTACGATCGGCCAAGTCCGACAGGCTGCTAGAGCATTTTCACAAAACACTTATCTGTCGATCGAGGTTGCTTTGAGTGCTGCCACCGAAACATCAGGGCGGCTCTTGTTCCCCCTTATGAAGCCGGCGAGCACTGAGGTCATTCGGCGATAAGGCCCGAAGGGGCGCAACAGGGACTGATGCGCCTGCGATGAGATACAGGGATGTACCGTCAGCGCAGCCCGTCGAATGATCTCAGAGCGCAGCGAATAGGCTTCATTGGGGCGTATTCTTCAAGGTGAAGAGCTTTGGTTACTTTCTTGGCAAGTAACGCGCCAGCAAGGCGCAACATGAGCCATCAAACCGCTCCGATACCTCAGTCTGCACAGGCTCTAACAGGGTCATCTTAATCTCGTCTCAACCATCGCAATGGGCCGATGTAAGATGAACGTGCTCTAGAGCAGCCAAGGGTCACCAGCTGTGGCCCTTGAACTTCCAGTCGATGGCATCGATGGTATCCGCCACCACCGTAATGCGGATTTCCTTGCCGGCGTCTATGTAGGTCCAGCGTTCGGCCGGGCTGCGGTAGTCGCAGTTGTTGCGATTGCGCCCCCGGCGCCAGTCATGCCGGTTGCTGCGTTCACTAAAGCGGCGTCTGTCAGTGCTCCTGTAAGAAAAACGTTCATCGCAGCGATAGCCAATCTGACTCACCCACAGCGGCTGCCCCGCATGCTGCAGCAGGCGCACCACCGAGTCGCCATCGCGAAACAGTACGCCCCTGATATAGAGCTGATCGGCAGCCACCAAGCCGCTTGCCAGCAAGAGGCAAAGGCTCAGAAACAGGGTGCTCAGGCGTAGCGCAGCGGGAAATTTCATCAAGCAATGACTCGGTAGCAGTGACTATGGCTGTTGGAGTCTGTCCGTGCGCGATTGTTTCAGTAGATTTCCAGGGCGGCTGCGGGAAGTGCTTTTAGGGGAGAGGTCTTTGGGGGAACGGCTGTTGCAATTAAAGCAGCCGCGCTGCGAACACAGGCTGTCCGCAGCGCTTGTCATTCAGTATCTATTGGCTTTAGCGTTGACACAGCGTCTCGAACAGTGAGAAGTATTCCGGGAAGGTCTTGGCAGTGCAGCCAGGGTCGTTAATGGTGACAGGCGTATTGCTCAGGGCAACCAGGGAGAAGCACATCGCCATGCGGTGATCGTCGTAGGTGTCGATGGCCGCTTCCTGCAATCGCGCAGGTGGCGAAATCTCGATAAAGTCCTCACCCTCGACCACGCTGGCACCCACCTTGCGCAGCTCCGTTGCCATGGCGCTGAGGCGGTCGGTTTCCTTCACGCGCCAGTTGTAGATATTGCGAATGGCGGTCGGGCCTTTTGCAAACAGGGCTGTGGTGGCGATGGTCATGGCGGCATCGGGGATATGGTTCAGGTCCAGATCCACGCCTTTGAGTGTGCCCCGGGTCACTTCGATCCAGGTCGGGCCCCATGTCACGCTGGCACCCATCTGCTCGAGTACGTCGGCGAAGAGCTTGTCACCCTGTACGCTGTCGCTGCCTACGCCGTGCACGCGAATAGTGCCGCCGGCAATGGCGGCGGCAGCGAGAAAGTAGGACGCCGAAGAGGCATCACCTTCCACCATGATCGCGCCGGGCGAGCGGTAGCTCTGCTGTCCCTTGATATGAAAGCGCTGGTAGTTGTCGTTTTCGACGTCAATGCCGAAGCTGCGCATGGCGTGCAGGGTAATGTCGATATAGGGCTTGGAGACCAGCTCACCGTCCATCTCGATGGTCAGGTCTCCTGCGGCCAGGGGGGCGACCATCAGCAGGGCGGTGAGGAACTGGCTGGAAATATTGCCGCGAATCTTCACCTGGCCGCCGGGGAGGCCGCGGGCATTGATCTTCAGCGGCGGATAGCCTTCATCCTTCAGGTAGCTGATGTCGGCGCCCAGGGTGCGCAGTGCATCGACCAGATCCCGGATCGGGCGTTCGTACATGCGCGGCTCGCCGGTCAGCAGGAACTCACCCTGGCCCAGGCACAGCGCCGCGGTCAGCGGGCGCATGGCGGTGCCGGCGTTGCCGAGAAACAGCTCGGCAGCCTGGCTCGAAAAGCTGCCGCCAATCCCTTCAACCGTACAGCTGCGACGATCGTCTGACAGCTGATAGCGTACGCCCAGTTGCTTAAGGGCGGTGAGCATGTGGCGTATGTCGTCGCTGTCCAGCAGGTTGGTAATGCGAGTGCTGCCCTCGGCCAGGGCTGCCAGCAGCAAAATGCGGTTGGACAGGCTCTTGGATCCGGGAATCTGGACTTCGCCATCGACGCGGGTGACAGGTTGCAGGGTGATGCTTTCCATTGAATTCTCTTGTACAGGTTTGCGCAGGGCATATACGTTACTGTCTTGCCGGCGTCACGTCGAGTCCTGCGTGCGTTGCTTGGGGTGTTTGGCAGGGCTGAATTGGCTATGATGCCATGGATGAACGATGAGGCAGACGGGTGGCATGGATACAGTGACATACCAATGGGGGCGTATTGCGCGCATTGCACTGGAGCATCGCCGCGAGCTGGTGCTGGCTAACCTGATTGCGTTGCTGGCCACCCTGGCCTCGGTGCCCTTGCCGCTGCTGATGCCACTGCTGGTCGATGAGGTGCTGCTCAACCAGCCGGGTCCGCTGATCAATCTGATCAATCCGCTGGTGCCCCAGAGCTGGCATGGGCCTGTGCTCTATATCATGGCCATTCTGCTGGTGACCGTGCTGCTGCGCGCTCTGGCGCTTTTGCTGGGGGTGTGGCAGGCGCGCCAGTTCACCCTGGTGTCCAAGGACATTATTTTTCGCATTCGCAGTGACATGCTGGCGCGGCTGCAGCGCATATCGATGGCCGAATACGAAACCCGCGGCAGCGGGGCTGTGACCTCTCATTTCGTGACCGATATCGACACCCTGGACAGGTTTATCGGCGGCTCGGTCAGCAAACTGCTGATAGCGCTGCTGTCGATTCTGGGCACCGCGGTGATTCTGTTGTGGATGCACTGGCAGCTGGCGCTGTTCATCCTGTTCCTGAATCCGCTGGTCATAGCGCTGACCATGGCGATTGGCAAGCAGGTGAAGCAGCTCAAGAAACACGAAAATGCGGCCTTTGAAGTCTTTCAGAATGCCCTGATAGAAACCCTGGACGGCATTCAGCAGATCCGCGCCTCCAACCGTGAGCGCTATTATCTGTCGCGCATGGTGGATGAGGCACGTCGGGTGCGGGATCATTCGGCCGCGTTTGAGTGGCGCAGTGATGCCGCGTCCCGCTTCAGCATGATGCTGTTTCTGGTGGGCTTTGATCTGTTTCGCGCCGTCTCCATGCTGATGGTGGTGTTCTCGGATCTGAGTGTCGGGCAGATGATCGCGGTTTTTGGCTATCTCTGGTTCATGATGGGGCCGGTGCAGGAAGTGCTCGGGGTGCAGTACGCCTTCTATGCCGCCAAGGCTGCGCTGGCGCGTATCAATGGCCTGCTGATGCTGCAGCAGGAGCCGCGTTACCCGCACCGCCGTGATCCCTTTGCCGGGCACAGAACGGTGTCCGTCAGCGTTGAAAATGTGCACTTTGGCTACGGGCCGGGACAGGATGTGCTCAATGGCATCAGCCTGACGGTGCCGGCGGGGCAAAAAATCGCCCTGGTGGGGGCCAGCGGTGGCGGCAAGTCGACCCTGGTGCAGGTGTTGCTCGGGCTTTATCCTGCAGGCACGGGCCGGATTCTGTATGGCGGCGTACCGCTCGAGGACATAGGGCTGGATCGGGTGCGCGATCGGGTTGCCACTGTGTTGCAACAACCGGCATTGTTTAATGGCACCGTGCGCAGCAACCTGTCCATGGGCCGGGGGTTCACTGATGCGCAGCTGTGGCAGGCGCTGGACATCGCCCAGCTGAGTGACTTTATCCTTGGGCTGGAACAGACACTGGATACCCGCATCGGGCGTCAGGGCGTCAGGCTATCCGGTGGACAGCGCCAGCGCCTGGCGATTGCGCGCATGGTGCTGGCCGATCCCAGCGTCGTGATTCTGGACGAGGCGACTTCGGCGCTGGATGCCCAGACCGAGGCGCGGCTGCATGAGGCATTGGGTCACTTTCTGGCCGGGCGCACCACCCTTATAGTGGCGCACCGCCTGAGCGCGGTGCGCCAGGCAGACCATGTCTATGTGTTCGAGGATGGCCGTATCGCCGAGGAGGGGCCCCACGAGGCGCTGCTGGATCGAAACGGCCTCTACGCAAGGCTCTACGGGCACTATCAGTAATCTAGGAAACCCTGGGGGAATGGATGCAGTATCGCAGGCGTTTCAAATGGCGGGCAGGCAATGCGGTTGAGCTGATTGTCGACGGTGAGCAGTTCTTTCCGATCATGCTTGATTCGATTCGCCAGGCCAGTCACAGCGTGCTGATGGAGTTCTATCTGGTGTCTTCCGGCCAGATAATGGACAGGTTCATTATCGAGATGATTGCAGCTGCACGGCGCGGCCTGATGGTGCGCCTGATGATCGATGGCTTTGGTGGTCGCAAGCTGTCCGAGCCAGATCGCTTGCGGCTTGAGGCGGCGGGTGTGGTGATCCTGGTGTATAACCCGCTGAAATGGAGCAAGCTGACGCAGAATTTCGCCCGCGATCATCGCAAGCTGATGATCGTGGATCAGACCCTGGCATTCATCGGCGGTACAGGTCTGACGGACGAGTATTGGCTGGCCGAGGAGGCGGGTTGCCCCTGGCATGAGGTCATGCTGTCGCTGCGCGGCCCCGTGGTGTGTGATCTGATCGAGCTTTACAACGCCCTGTGGAAGCGCTGTACTGCGACGCGCCTGCCGCCAGGCAGTCTGGGGGCCGAGGTGGGGCCTGCGATGATGAAGGTCTGTACCACCGAAGGGCTCTATCAGCAGGGCATCAAGCTCAGCTTTTTGCAGCAGGTCAATCAGTCCAGCGAACGCATCTGGCTGGCAACGGCCTACTTTATGCCCTCGCGTTCGCTGCGTCGGGCCCTGCGCCGGGCGGCGTTGCGCGGTGTCGATGTGCGGCTGATTCTGGCCGGTCCCTATACCGATCAGCCCTGGGTGTTCCATGCCTCCAAGCGGTATTATCAGCGCCTGCTCAGTGCCGGGGTGAAAATATTCGAGTATCAGCCCCGATTCCTGCATGCCAAGGTGGGGGTGGTGGATGACTGGAGCTCCATAGGTTCCTGCAACCTGGATCACTGGAACCTGCGCTGGAACCTGGAGGCCAATATCGAGATTCGCGAGCCGCGGTTTGTCGACCAGGTGACGGCCATGCTCAGTGCTGACGTGCAGCATTGCAGCGAAATAACCGAAAAAGCCTGGCATGCGCGTCCCTGGCATCGCAAAATCCGTGAGTATATCTGGTCATTGATCAGTCAGATTGTGTTGAGAATTCGATAATGAGGAAGTGACAATGAAATACATATCAGGTTGTGCGGCGCTGGTGCTCGGTTCTGTGTTGCTGGCAGGCTGCGCTGGGCCCAGCCTGACCGGCACCACCTATTCACGCTCCGAAGCGCGCCAGGTGCATTACGTGCGTTATGGTGTGGTGGATTCGGTAACACCGGTGGTGATCGAAGGGCGTACCGACGGTGCCGTGGGTACCGGCGCCGGCGCCATTGTTGGCGGTATCGCAGGCAGCAATATTGGGGGTGGCAGCGGCCGCGCCGTGGGTGCCGTGATCGGTGCTGTGGCCGGCGGTGTACTGGGCAACAAGATTGAAGCGTCCGCCACCCGCAAGCAGGGGCAGGAAATTACCGTCCGTCTGGATAACGGTGAAACCCTGTCGCTGGTGCAGGAAGTCGATGGCGGCAAGTTCTTCCGCCCCGGTGAGCGTGTGCGTCTGCTGGAGTCCGCCGGCGCGACTCGCGTAGCCTATTAACCCTGACGGCTGCGCATTTTTCCGTCTTGTGGTGCGCACCAGGTCATGGAATGAGACGCTGCAGATGAATGCGTTTTAGTGTGCGACAGGCACCTTTTCCTGTGCTATGTTGAAGTTACCTTTATCGGAAGGGAGGGCTTAGCTGAGTGTTATCAACAATCACAGTTCGATCTCCGAATGGTCGTGAGACCATCAGGCATTAGCAATAATGCTTAAGTTTTTCCCGGGCAGGCACTGATATTCAGGCCTGCCCTTTTAGATTCAGGGCTCACCAATTTCCGTGCAGCGTACAGGTAGCAGGCCTGTTCGTAGTGACGCTATGGCGCTTTTTAGCGCTGATAAAGCGGGCTTCGAATAGCGGATAACAAAAAACCTCGCGAGATCAGCTCTGCGAGGTTTTTTTTGCGGGTAAGTTCTGGAGGGCGTGCTGTCATTTGTTCCCGGCAATAACAGCATGCCCTCCATCCCTGGATGGTTTACTGATTTTTGCTCCCGGCAAAATCAGTATTCCCTCCATCCCTGGAGGTTACTTCTCGGGGGAGTGGAAAACCAAGTAGAGGTCGACCAGCAGGTCCGGAATCTGTTTTACCATTTCTTCGCACAGGCGCTTGTCGCGGCGCATCTGCTTGAAATCGTCTTCTTCAAACAGGTCAGATGCGACCATGATCGGCAGCAGCAGCTCGGCTACCTGTTCTTCACGTTCGGCGCTGAACCACAGCTCTTCGTGCAGGAACACGCCTTCCATGAAGGCTTCGGCCCAGAGTGTCAGCGGTGCGATGCCGGCTTCCTTGTCTTCTTCGTCGAGCTCAAGGGTGGTGTCGCAGGGCAGATCGATCTCTTCGTCGCTGTACAGGTCGCTGCCGATGGACTGATACCACTGACGCAGCAGACCGGCAATTTCGGTGCGCTCGGCATCGGATTTCCACTGGGGTTCTCCGTCGAGCAACAGCGCCAGCCATTCGGCCTCGGGCACGGGCTCAGGGCTGATGCTGAGGGCACAGAAAAGACCATGAATACCGATCAGGTCTAGGGATTCTTCGGATACGGCGTCGGAGAACAGGAATTCCTCGAGTCGGTCCAGCTCATCATCGTTCAGTGGCTGGGCAATAGGGGGCATTGACATGGGGCTGTCCAGATTCCGGTTTGGTTGGGGCGATTCTACCGCCAAAGGACTTAAAGAAGTAAGAATAAATTAAAATCAGCCGCGTTTTGACCCTGGTTGTTCAGTTGCGGGCGGGGAAATTCAAGTGACAGGGCGCTGGCCTTGCCGGATAATGCCGCCCCATGATGGAACACGCACTTCGAGTACTGAAAGACGTTTTTGGCTATGACCAGTTTCGCACTCCCCAGGAAGACGTAATCAGCCGTCTGGTGGGCGGTCAGGATTTGCTGGTGGTCATGCCGACCGGTGGCGGCAAGTCACTGTGCTACCAGTTGCCGGCGCTGCTGCGCGACGGTACAGCCGTGGTTGTGTCACCCTTGATTGCACTGATGCAGGATCAGGTCAGTGCCCTGTCGCAGTGGGGCATTCGTGCCGGCTGCCTCAATTCGGCGGTGAGTTTTGAAGAACGCAGCCGTACCGAGGATGCACTGCGCAGTGGCGAGCTGGATCTGCTCTATATAGCGCCAGAACGACTGCTGCAGCCGCGTACACTGGATCTGCTGTCGCACTGCACCCTGGCGCTTTTTGCTATCGACGAAGCGCATTGCGTGTCGCAGTGGGGGCATGACTTCAGGCCCGAATACCTGCAGCTCAGTCGCCTGCGCGAGCGCTTTCCCGGCGTGCCGCGCATCGCCCTCACCGCCACCGCAGATGGACGCACTCAGCAGGAAATCGTCGAACGGCTGCAGCTTGATCAGGCCGTGCGCTTTATTCAGGGGTTTGATCGTCCCAATATCCGTTATCGCATTGGTCAGAAAGACAAGGCAAAGGATCAGCTGCTGCGCTTTCTGCGCGATGAGCATCCGCAGGATGCCGGCGTGGTGTATTGCCTGTCGCGCAAAAAGGTCGAGGCTACAGCTGCCTGGCTGTGCGAGCGCGGCTTCAATGCACTGCCTTACCATGCCGGGCTCTCGACGGAGCTGCGGGCGCATAACCAGCACCGTTTTCTGACCGAAGAAAGTCTGATCATGGTGGCGACCATCGCCTTTGGCATGGGGATCGACAAGCCCAATGTGCGTTTTGTAGCGCACCTGGATTTGCCCAAAAGCATTGAAGCCTACTATCAGGAAACCGGCCGCGCCGGGCGTGATGGCATGCCCGCCGATGCCTGGATGGTGTATGGCCTGCAGGATGTTATTTTTCTGCGCCAGATGCTTGAAGGTTCCCAGGCCCCCGAGCAGCAAAAACAGATTGAACGCCAGAAGCTTGAAGCCGTACTGGGATTGTGTGAAATCACCAGTTGCCGGCGTCAGACGCTGCTGGCGTACTTCGGTGAGTCTGAGCATGCGCCCTGTGGCAACTGCGATACCTGCCTTGAACCTGTGCCTGTTTGGGATGGCACTGAAGCGGCGCGCAAGGCGCTGTCGGCGGTGTATCGCTCGGGCCAGCACTTCGGCGTCAATCATGTCATCGATATCCTGCTGGGCAGCAATAGTGAAAAGCTGCGAGAGCGCGGGCATGATCGCCTGTCGACCTTTGGTATTGGCAAGGATCTGGACCGCAATCAGTGGCGCTCGGTGTTTCGCCAGCTGGTGGCGCGGGGCTTTCTGGGGGTGGATGGCCAGGGGCATGGCGTGCTGCACCTGACCGAGGCCTGTCGCGGGGTGCTGCGCAGCGAGCAGACACTGGAGCTGCGGCTGGAGTCTCGCAGCCAGAGCCGCTTTACCCGCAGCTCGGTGCCGCAGTCGAAACTGGAAGCCAGTGACTATGCTCTGTGGAATGACCTGCGGGCCGCGCGCAAGACGCTGGCCGAAACCCAGGACGTGCCGCCCTATGTGATTTTCCATGATGCCACCCTGATGGAAATGGTCATGCACCGGCCGCTGAATGAGGTGCAGCTGCGCAGGCTCAACGGTGTGGGGGAGCGCAAGCTGGAGCTCTATGGCAAGCAGTTCCTCGCGGTCATCGAGCAGCATGAACAGGCCGGCCAGACGCAGGCGGTAGCCTCGGATGAAGCTCTGCTGCTGTTTCGCAGTGGCATGACGGTACAGCAGGTTGCGCTGCAGCTCAAATTGTCGGTCAACGCCATCTTTGGTCAGCTGGCACGGGCCATTCAGCAGGGGCAGCTGGAGATGGCGGAAGTGGTCGAGTTGCCGCAGGCCGAAGTCAGCCACATTCAGCAGGTCATGATTGAGTGTGAGCGTGATTTCGGTGCAGCGTTAAAACCGGTGCATGAAGCCCTGGGCGGTGCCTATGACATGGGCCTGCTGCGCTGTGTGCGCGTGGGGCTGAGCCTTGATCGCTGATGCGGCTATGTGCAGGTACTTTCTCCTGCATGTTTAGCGATGGGTGACTCGGTGCTCAGGGGCGGATTGCGCGCAACTCCCTTGACCGTACGGCTCTATTGGCCGGGCACAATGGCTGCGCATCGAGGGTGACTTGGTTATAATCGGCGCCTCTTCAAATTTCGATCGATGCCAATCCATGAGCGATATCCTGTACCAAGAGGTCCTGAGCGATCCTGTTTCTTCCCTGACGCCTGCTGATCTGGCGGCGTCTTCCGCGTCCGATACTGAGCCCTGTGCAGCGCAGGGCGCCCAGAGCGATGCCGAGCGCAAAACCAAGCTGCGGCTGAACAAGCTGCAGAAGCGGTTGCGCCGCGAGATGGGACGGGCGATCGAGGATTTCAGGATGATCGAGGACGGCGACCGTGTGATGGTCTGCCTGTCCGGTGGCAAGGATTCCTACACCATGCTCGACATCCTGCTGAACCTGCAAAAGAGTGCGCCTATCAGCTTCGAGCTGGTGGCGGTCAATCTGGACCAGAAGCAGCCGGGCTTTCCCGAGCACATACTGCCGGCCTATCTGGATGCCGTTGGCGTGCCCTACCATATAGTCGAGCGCGATACCTACTCGATCGTCAAGAAGCTGGTGCCGGAAGGCAAGACCACCTGTGGCCTCTGTTCCCGTCTGCGCCGCGGCACCCTCTATGGTTTTGCCGATGAGATTGGCGCCAACAAGATCGCTCTGGGCCATCACCGCGATGACATTCTGGAAACCTTTTTTCTCAACATGTTCTTCGGTGGCAAACTCAAGTCCATGCCGCCCAAGCTGCTGTCGGATGATGGCAAGAACATGGTGATCCGGCCGCTGGCTTATGCGCGGGAAAAAGACATCGAAGCCTATAGCGAGCTTAGGCAGTTCCCTATCATTCCGTGCAACCTCTGTGGTTCCCAGGAAAACCTCCAGCGCCAGGTCATCAAGGACATGTTGCAGGGGTGGGATCACACTCATCCGGGCCGGATCGAAACCATGTTCAGGTCCTTGCAGAATGTAGTGCCCAGCCACCTGGCGGATACGCAACTGTTTGACTTTGCCAATCTGCAACTGGGTTTTGCCGAAGGAGTGGCGACGTCAGGTGAGGACGCGGAGGCCCCGGGAGGGCGCATCGATATACTGTCGCTCTGAGAATTTATCGCAATTAGCATGCCCCTAAGGCTAACTGGCCGTGATAACGGCGGTGTTCAGCTATGCTTCAGGCGCAGACGCGGCCTGCGAGGCGCGCACTTGGCGGGCGCTGGGCTCGCGGGCAGTGCCCGAAGTAACAACGCCGGTGCTAGTGTCGTGTTACAATTGGACCTGTATACTGCCATGAAATTCGTGCGTATTGGATGCACGATGGCGGTGCTGCATGGGCGCTCTGGGGCGCAGATCGGAGAGGATCTCGATAGATGAGTGACAATCAAGGCAGTCCGGGCGCTTTGCTCGACATGGTGCGAGAATTGCGTGGGCTGCTGCTGGATTTTATTGCTGGCGGCCCCACCAAGGCGCCCCGCTACAAGGCGCTGCGCGATGGCTTGATGGCCGACGCCAAGGTTAACGGCCATCTGCCGGACCTTGTGCTGGAGCACGAGAACCTGAATGATCTCTGGCAATTCATGAAGTACAAGTCCGCCAGCAAGGTTGAACGCCAGGAAATAATCCGTACTCAGTTTGACGATCTGGCCCGCGCGCTCAGCGGTGCGGCGGCTGCCGCACCTGATGACTATGAAGCCATCGCGGTGGAAAAGCTGTTCAAAGCCTGGTATCGGCTCAGCCAGGACAGCATGGAGCCGCGCCGCTTGGTCGCCACTGCCCGAAAGATTGCGGTACAGGTGTGTAGCTCCATTGTCGATGCGCACTATCACTCAGGTGAGATTCGTGGCGGTAACGAAGAGTTGACCCAGGTGTTCGGCATGACCAAGGATGTGCTCTTTGCCTGCAGTGGTACCGACAGGCAAATGATCGTGACCGATGCGGTGGCCGGTGCTACGGCGCTGCGCAAAACCTTCGATGGCATTCTTGAGCGTATAGGGCAGCCTGGGCTGGATGAGAATGGCAGGCTTCAGCTGGCACGCATGGGGGTTGATGCCATTCTGTCGGCGGTGATGTCATTGCTGAGTTGCTGGTACATGTTGCAGGCTTCTGCCGCCAAACCCTGAGGCGTTCGCCCCGGGCTCTTTCCCGTTTTTGCACTATTAACCTGGCGGACAAATAGGTTCCTTAACCGAGTTGTCGCTATGTACAGGAAGTACGACAGAAAAATGCTCCTGCATTTTCTGCATTCCCGCCATCCATGGCGATCGTATGCCGCGCACGCATGGATGCGAATGCGCGGTCAGGCCATCACTCTTTAGCCTGCAAAAATGGACACAGGTGCGTGGACATGCTGGCCTTCTTCAGGGAAAAAGATGTCGTTCGCATTGGCCCTTCGTTTGAATGAAAGGCCCAGTGATCAAGCATCCCTGCTTCATGTATTAACCCGGGTTAATACCTCTGCAGATAGCGTGACAAGCTCTGCCGGGGCAGTAATAATGTGCGCCTTCTTTCGGTCTCTGCATCTACCCTGGCGTATCTAATGGCGCGAGTCTGGGCAAGTATTTAAGAATGTGAGGATGGATGTGAAACAGATCAGTTGCGTAATCTTGGCGTCCTTGCTGCTTGGCGGTTGTTTGGCCAACGGGCCTGTGCCTGCTGAATCAGATGCCCAGGTAGCCGGTGCGCCTGCTTCAAATGCTCCGGCCGGGCAGGATGCGGCGGCGACTGGCGCGTCCAATGCCTCCGCTCAGGCGCCTGGTCAGGCGGCAAAGTCCGGCACAGTGACGACAGCAGCGACTGATGAGGCGCTGCAGCGTAACCTGGAGACACTGGCCAACCGCCTGACCCTGATGCAGGAGCAGCTGATCCAGATCAAGGCTCAGGGCGCCGAGCTGTCACAGCAGTCAGGCACGGCGCTTGCGCGCCTGCAGATGCTGACCGGCAGCGCCGCCCTGGACGGTGCTGATGATGCTGCCGACAATGCCGCACCTGCAGGTATTGCGGGCGCGGCGCCAGAGCAGCTGGCGGGCCTGATCGACCAGCTCAGCCAGATAGCCAATGAGCTGTCGCTCAGCGGTGTGGGGGATCGCTATCGCATCGCCGCCGATTACACCGGCGCAGGGCAATGGATACTGATCCGTTATGACCGCTTCAGCGGTGAGTCATGGCTGGCGGATCAGGGCGCCTGGCAGCCGCTGCTTGAATCCGGATCGCTGGAACGTTCGGACTATGAAATTCAGCTCAGCGGAGCCCGGCCTGACAAGGATATCAAGGGCTATGTGGCAGCTCGGCTGGACAGGCGCAATGGTGATACTTGGTGGCTGAAGCAGGATGCATGGCAGAAGTTTGAGTGATGAGTACGCATCAATATCAGGATCTGATCCAGCTGTTCAACGGTCAGTTTGAGCACAGCCTCAACACCCTGCTGGTGCGTGGCGATGACGAACCCGTCTATCTGCCCGCCGATGCCGAGCATCCGCAGCACCGGATTATTTTTGCCCACGGCTTTTTTTCCAGCGCTCTGCATGAAATTTCCCACTGGTGCGTGGCCGGTGCGAAGCGGCGTACCCAGGTGGATTTTGGTTACTGGTACAAGCCTGACGGGCGCACGGCAGAGGAACAGGCGCTGTTCGAGAGCGTAGAAGTCAAACCCCAGGCGCTGGAGTGGATGCTTTCCGTCGCCTGTGGGCACCGCTTTCACTTCAGTGCTGACAATCTGTCGGCGCAGATCGGCGCCAGCCGTGGCTTCGAAGCTCGCGTTCAGCGCCAGGTGCTGCACTATCTTGAGGTGGGCCTGCCCACCAGAGCAGGCTTGCTGGTGGAGGCGTTCAGGGCCTTTTACGGCACAGACCCGCTTGATCCCGGCGCCTTTGCGCTGCCGTACGATACAGAGCTTGCTTCAGTACCCTTAGCTGTGAGGCAGCACCCTCAGAATCCGGGCGGCAGCGCGATCATGTGACCGCCTGAGTTTCGTTCCTGATCCTTTCTTTATATTCCGTTTGCCGTTTTCAGCCTGCAGCAGCCGCTGCCGTTACCCATGGCTGTTAGTGGCTGTGCTGTTCTGTGCCATGTGAATGGGTCATGGATTCCGCCTTTTTGTGTGCCGGGTCTTGTGTCGAGTCATGTGATTCGCCATGAGAGGCGCCCTGTGGGTTTGCAGCATGTGTTTCCTCCATGGGAGAGCGAACCGGCAGGGTGAGCTGCAGCTGTTGTCCGTCACTGAAGTTCAGCTGCAAGCTTACCTCGTCGCCGGCATTGAGGGGCTGTGTCAGATCGATCAGCATCAGGTGATCGCCGCCGGGCTGCAGGCGATATTCAGCTCCTGCGGGGATTTCCACCTGCTGCGCCGCGCGCATACGCATGACGCCATCCTGCTGCCGGGTCTGGTGTAGCTCAGTGGTGCCGGCGCTATCGGTTTGGGCGCTGTCCAGCTGTACCGGGCTGGCGGAATTGTTGTGCAGCGTCAGGTAGGCCGCACTGATGCTGTGTCCGGGCGGTACAGCCCGCACGTAGCCGTCCTGTGCCTGAACCTCGGCGAAGGCGGAGGTTGTACAGAGAAGGCTGGTCAGTAGCGTTGAGAGCAGGCCGGCGCGGGGCAGTAGCTGTGGCATGGGGGGATCTTCCTTGTGCTGTCGGGAGGGTTAATGACGGGAGAGTCAGAGCAGCGCGCGCAGTTTGGCGGCCAGCTCATCCGGGCTGATTGTGTCGCTCAGTACCTCAAGCAACTGTCCATCACTGTCGATCAGATACAGGCGTGAGCTGTGATCGACGCTGTACGCCAGGGCTGAGTCCGTCTGTTCGCTGATGCGATAGTAGGCGCCGTAGCTTTTGGTCACCGCATCGATTTGCGCCCGGCTGCCGGTCAGCCCCACCAGGCTGGGGTGAAAAAAGGCACTGTAGGCTGCCAGTGCTTCGGGCGTATCGCGTTTTGGATCGACGCTGATAAAAATACCGCGTACCCGATCCTGATCGCTCGGGTCGAGGCGACGAAAACCCTGGGCCATCACGGCCAGAGAGGTGGGGCAGACATCGGGGCAGGAGGCGTAGCCAATATAGAGCACGCTGGGGTAGCCGCGAAAGTCAGTCAGCGTCACCGGTCCTGTGGCCGCCATTAGGCTGAAATCCCCTCCCAGGCGTGTGCCCAGGGTCTGTTCGACGGGGGCCGGGCGCAGCAGGATGGCACTGGCAATGCCCGCCAGCAGCAGGACGCTCATGATTAGCAGGATACGCAATGTCTTCAGGTTCTTGTTCATTGGGCGCTGAACTCATAGTGGGCGATGGTGGGGGCGGTATCGCCAAGGGCTTCAATACGTGCTTGCCATTGCATCTGCTCAGTGGTGCAGATGGCAAGCTCGGTTCTGCCGCGCCACAGGCCTGGCTGGTCGGCGGATTCGGTCAGCTGCAGACGGTTGATTCCCATGTACATGTTACGTCCCTCCAGTTGCAGGGTGACGCTGCGGGCCTGGATGCCCTCAAGCTGCAAGCTGAACTCTAGCGCTTCACCGGCCAGAGCAGGGCCTGATACCAGCTCCAGTGTCATGGCCTGGTCGTTGCTGCGGCTGGTGCAGGGCGCGACGGACAGGTCGCAGCCCGGCACCATGGCAAGGCTGGGCGTCTGTGATGTTGTGCTGAGCAGGCGCGGCAGCAATAGGATGCTTGCCAGCAGGCATGCTGCCGTTAACGTCAACATCAGCAGGGTGCGCGGGGTCTGGGATGTCTCAGACATATCCGGCTCATTCAGGGCAAAGACGCATTCTAGGACAGCAGGGGGGCTCTGTCGCTGTGGCTGAATGTCGCAGCGCGGTGTCGCGCTGCGACACGGGAGCCTGCCTCAGCGGGGCTCTATACAGCGTTGCAGCTGCCGCTCGATCAGATCCCAGTCGAGTGCTTCGCGGGCGATGATTTCCACGCGGGAGTCACGCCGCCAGGCGATCTTGTCAATATCATGCTGCTCGAGCACGCGGTTATAAAACACCCAGACATAGCCGATTCGAAAGGCGCCCTTGACGCGCAGCGCACCTTCGAGGCCATTGAGCACGACTTCGAGGCGGTCATAGTCGAATACCTCGTCGCGGTGGAATACCCAGCCGCAGCTGACAAAATCCGTGCCCTGGCCAATGCGGCGAATCGGTTGTCCGGCCTCCGGCAGCAACAGGGGTTGCGCGGTGGTGGCAGTTGAGGGGCCTGGTTGCATGGCCTGCTGGCTATGGCTGTCGGGGAACTGGGCGGCCAGGGTATCGTCGCGGATCAGATCCAGTAGCTCAATGGGGAAGCGGCCCTGGCGTGCCTGTTCAATGCGCTGCTTGGGCGGAAACAGGCCCTGGAGCCCTTGCAGTGCCTTGTCGATCAGGGCGGGGGAGGCGAGGTCGAGTTTGTTAAGCACTACGATATCGGCCAGGTTGAGCTGATCCTGGAAGGTTTCATGGGCCATGACCCGTGGGTCTTCCAGTAGCTGCGGATCCAGCAGGCAAATGATGGCACGCAGATCCAGCACGTCTTTGAAGCTGCCGCTTTGCAAGGTGTCGATAATGCCCTCGGGGTGGCCAAGGCCGGTGGGTTCGATGATCAGGCGCTGGGGCTTGGCGCTGCGAATCAGGGTGGCGAGTCCCGCCCGCAGGGCAGGTCCCAGGGCGCAGCAGATGCAGCCGCCGGCCAGTTCCTTGATATGCAGGCCATCGGCATCGGGCATGGCGGCCTTGTCGACGCCGATCTGACCGAATTCATTGACCAGTACTGCCCAGCGCTCATCGGCGGGCTTCTGGGCCAGCAGCGCGTTGATGGCCGTGGTTTTGCCGACTCCGAGGAAGCCGGTGATGATATTGACGGGGATTTTGTCGGTCATCCCGCTACTCCTTGTGCGCTGGGTGTTCGATAGGGTTCAGGTTCTGGCGCGGCCTGATGGTAGCTGCGCAAGCAGCATACCGGCGAGCATCAGGGCGCAGCCCGCCAGAGCGCGGCCGGTCAGTTCCTCATTGAGCAGCAGCCAGCCACCGAAGGCGGCGAATACCGCTTCCAGACTCATGATGATGGCGGCGTGGGCGGCGGGAGCATGCTTTTGCGCATAGACCTGCAGGGTATAGGCGACCCCAACCGACAGCAAGCCTGCGTAGGCGATGGGCTGCCAGGCGGCCTTCAGATTGGCGAGGGTAAAGCTGTCTTGTTCATAGATCAATGCCACGCCAAGACAGAGCAGCGCACAGATCAGAAACTGAATGATCGACAGGCGCAAGCCGTCCAGGTGAGGCGCCAGGCGGCCTATGATCAGTACGTGGCCGGCCCAGAACGCTGCACCTATGAGCTCCAGCAGGTCGCCCCGGTTGATAACCATGGCAGCGTTGATACTGAGGAAGTAAAGCCCCACCAGTGCCAGGGAGGCGCCGACCCAGATAGCACGGCTTACCGGTTGTCCCATCAGCCGGGCCGCAATTGGCACCAGCACTATATAGAGGCCGGTGATAAAGCCCGCATTGCCGGCGGTGGTGTAGAGCAGGCCAGCCTGTTGCAGGGATGCACCACAAAAAAGCAGGCTGCCGGCGGCCAGGCCGCCGCGCAATAGCGGGCGCCACTCGCCTTGGCCTGCGCGGGCGCGGAATATGAGCGTCAGGGGCAGCAGTGAAAGGGCGCCGAGCAAAAATCGTGCGGCATTAAAGCCAAAGGGCCCCAGGTGATCCATGCCAAGGCGCTGGGCGACAAAGGCGAGCCCCCAGATTGCGGCTACCAGCAGCAACAACAGATTGGCTTTAAGTCGCACATTGGCCATGGTGGCGCCGTCTCTCGATCCTTGAAAGTGCGCTAGGGTATCCCCGGGGCCGGCGCTGGTAAACCGGTTATTGCAACATTTCACCTGACTGGAGTGCAGGGGGATGCAGTATATGGATTAAACACTTATAGTGTTTTGAGGGGCTTTCTTCTCTGTACATATTAACCCGGTGGGTTAAGACCTGAAGCAGGGGGGGCTTCATCACTGGGTCCTTCGTTGAAACCAAGGGCCCATGCGAACACGTTTAATAGTGCCATTGATGGCGATGCCTGTGCTGTCGCAACTCGGCAGTGTCGGGCCTCACTCCCGGAATCGGGGACTGGATATGACCGATAGTTTCAGGCCCTTGCGCCTAACGATGCTGATCTTGTCGCTGCTGCTGCTGCTGTCTGTCGTTTCCTACGGCTGGTTCAGCTGGAACGAGGTGAGGCGCAACGTGACGCAGGATCTGCAGCAGCAGAACGCGGCCTTTATTGATCAGACCGAGACGTTTTTCCGCCTGCAGGAACAGTTGCTGCTGTCTGCAGGATCTCCGCTGGTGCAGGATAACCGTCTGCGCCGTTCCGAGTTGCAGGCGGCGCTGGATATGTTGTCTGCTACTGTGCCGCAAATTCGTGGGCTGGGTGTGCTTGATCGTCGCGGCGAGCTGCTGCTGGGGGTGGGCGCTGACATGGCGGCGGATCTCAGTCTGACCTCAAGTGATGCCATCACCCAGGCGCGCTATACCGAACACCTCAAGCTGGGGGCGGCCTTTCGTCTTGATGTCGATTCAGTCGCGCTCTTGCCCGCCTTTCTGGCTCTGCCCGACAAGGACGGCAATGTGCTGGCGCTGCTGGTGGCGCTGTACAGCATCAATGGGCAGGATTCGATCTGGCAAAACGTGCAGCGTCGATACGGCGCCAACCTCTGGTTGCTGGCGGATGATGGCAAGCTGCGCTATGCCCACCCCATGACGGGAGGCATGTTGCGTGATCTTGCCACTATGAAGGTCGATACCCAGACACTTGCAGAACTGCAGCTGCGCGGTGGCTATGGCATGAGTGGCGATGCCTTTTCGCTGGCTCTCAATGATGAATCGGTGGTGGTGCAGTCGCAGTTGCTGCCGCAGTATCAGTTTGTCTCCGCTGCCTTTCTGCCGCTGCGTCAGCTGTTCTGGCTTTGGCTCGGCAAGGTGCAGTCCGTGGGCACCGTGGTGGCGTTGTTTCTGCTGGTCGCGCTGCTGGTCTATCGCTTGATCTGGCTGGCCGGTACACGGCTGGTCAATGCCCGTATCACCGCCGAGAGTAATCTGCTGAAGTTGTCCCAGGCGATTGAGCAGAGCCAGGACAGCGTTGTGGTGACCGACAGTAGCTGGTGTATCGAATATGCCAACCGTCGCTTCGAGGGGGAGGTCAAGCAGGATGAGGCTCGCCTCAAGGGGGTGCCGGTCACGAACTTTTCCCCCCATGACATGCTGCGTGACGATCTGCAGCAGATTCAGGGCAAGGTGCTGGACAACGGCAGCTGGTGCGGCGAGCGCCAGAGGGCCGGTACCGAGCAATGGTATGAGTTTTCGATTTCGCTGGTGGAAATTTCCGAGTCGGACGATGTCAGTTTTATCCTGATCGGTCAGGATATTTCCGAGCGCAAGGCCGCAGAAGCATTGCTCTACCAGCAAGCCAATTTCGATTCACTGACGCAATTGCCCAACCGGCGCCGGGCCAGCGAGCTGATTACACAGGCGCTGGAGCAGGCCTGGAGTAGCCAAAGTGAAGTGGCGCTACTGTATCTGGATCTGGACAACTTCAAGCAGATTAACGATACCTTCGGACATTTGTTCGGTGATCAGGTGCTGGTCAGGGTCGCTCAGCGCCTGCAGCAGGTGTTGGGTGCTGATGGCAGCCTGGCGCACATGAGTGGCGATGAATTCCTGATCCATTTCAGCTTTCAGAACAGGTCCCAGATCGAACAGGTGGCGGGCAATATACTCGCGGCCTTTCGCGCACCCCTGCCGTTGCAGGGCAAGAATCTGAGCATGTCGATCAGTATTGGCATATCGCGCTATCCGGTCGACAGCCCCGATGCTCAGGGGCTGATTCGTGATGCCGACCTTGCGCTCTATGAGTCCAAGCGTTGTGGTCGCGGTCGTTTTACCTTTTTTGATGCCGAGCTCGACAAGCGCATGAAACGCCGGCTCGAGATTGAACATCAGCTGCCCATTGCGCTGAAGAGCGGCGAACTCTTTATGGTGTACCAGAGCAAGAACTCGATCGAAAGCGGCGAGATTCTGGGCTTTGAGGCCCTGATGCGTCTGAACAGTCGCTCGCTGGGTGCGGTCGGTCCCGCCGAGTTTATTGAGATCGCCGAGGAAAACGGGTTTATCGAGGAGCTGGGTCGCTTTGCGCTTAGGCAGGGCTGTGAGGATCTGGCCCGGTTTCAGGCCATTGGCGGCCGTTCGCTGACCATGGCCATCAATGTGTCGGTGCGTCAGCTGCTGGATGATTCGATTGTCGGCTATACCCGCCAGATGATAACCGATAACCGTCTTGATCCGGCGACGCTGGAGCTCGAAATCACCGAGTCACTGCTGGCCGAAAACCTGGCGCTGGTAATGCCGCGCCTCGAACAGCTACGTGCGCTGGGTCTGTCCCTGACGATCGACGACTTTGGCACCGGCTACAGTTCCCTTAGCTATCTGACCCGCTTCCCGGTGGCAACGCTCAAGATCGACAAGTGCTTCATCGACGAGCTGGAAAAACACGCCAACGATGCCACCGTGGTACGTACCATTATCCAGATGGGCCATGCGCTTGGGCTGAAGGTGGTCGCTGAAGGGCTGGAGCTTGAATCCCAGTGGCGCATCCTGCGCCAGTTCGGCTGCGACGTTGGGCAGGGGTATCTGTTTTCAAAACCGCTTGACTTTGACCAGGCCGAGCGACTGCTGCAGACCACGGCAAAGATTCCGCTGCTGCGCCCGGCCAGGGAAGATCACTGAGTGCAGCGAGATTTGTGTTAATGCCTGCTCAGGCATGTTCGATCAGCGCCTTGAGCTCGGGAATGCAGGAGCCACAGTTGGTGCCGCAGCTCAGCGCCTTGCCCAGGGACTCGACCGAGTTGGCACCCGCCTTCATCGCCTGACGAATGCGCTTTTCCCCCACCTGGAAACAGGAACAGATGATTGCCCCCTGATCCGGTGCGCCTTCGCTGGCGCGGCCCGACAGTAATTGCATGCGTTCCTTGGTCGTGAGGCTGCGTCCCAGCTGGGTCGACAGCCAGGCAGGCGGCGGCAGTTCAGCGTCGCAACTGGCAATAAACACCCATAACAGGCGGCCGTCCCTAAAGGCGGCGGCGCGATAGTGGTTGGCGTGGCTGTCCAGCAGCTCGATCAGGTCGGTGCTGGCAGGTAGCCAGCTTTTGACCCAGTCCGACCAGTCCGGTCTGTCATTGAACCCCGCCAGCGCATAGCGTTCCCCCTGCTCCAGCGTGACACGGCTCCAGTAGTCACTGGCGGGCGTCTCAATGGCGTCCAGGCTCAGCAGCATCCCCTGCCAGCGCGGGCGCAGGCCCTGCATGCGCACCGGACTCTGTTTCAGCTCGGGTTGCCCGGAGACCGGATCCGTGACGGCGGCCACCAGGGCATCGACAGCGCCGTGGGATGCATAGCGATCATTCCAGTGGATGGGGGCAAACAGTGATCCTGGTTGCTGATTCGGGGTCACCCGAGCGCGCCCGATATATTCAGCATTGAGGGCTGAAAGGCTGACCAGGTCACCGCTGTGAATGCGCTGCTGTTGTGCATCCCGTTCACTGATTTCGATGTAGGGTTCGTCGCAGTGGTCCAGCAGACGCGGGCTGCGGGCGGTGCGGGTCATGGTATGCCACTGATCCCGGCTGCGCCCGGTATTGAGTACGAAGTCACCGTCCCGGCAGGGATTGGCTGGCATGCGGGCATCTATAGGCAGCAGGCGGGCGCGGCCCGAGGCTGTAAAGAAGTGGCCGTCTGCGAACATGCGCGCCGTGCCTTCGGGGGAGGTATCGGTGACGGGCCACTGGATGGGTGCCAGGGCGTCGTACTGGTTGCGGGTCAGGTCGGCCAGGGCGGAGATATCAAAATCCCGGCTGCCCTGGTTGCGATAGCCCGACAGGCGGGCGTGTTCCTGAAAGATGTCCGCCGGGTGCCGGTACGCGAAAGCGTCACCGAAGCCCAGGCGTGCGGCGACATCGCAGACGATCTGCCAGTCGTGGCGAGCCTCGCCAGGAGCCTGCAAGAAGCCGCGCTGGCGCGAGATGCGGCGTTCCGAATTGGTGACGGTGCCGTTTTTCTCGGCCCAGGTGGTGGCCGGCAGCAGCACGTCGGCCAGGGCCGTGGTGTCGGTCTGCTCGACACAGTCACTGACCACCACCAGTTCGCACTGCTGCAGGGCGCGGCGTACCTGGGCCGAGTCCGGCAGGCTCACCGCCGGGTTGGTGCCAATGATCCAGACGGCCTTGACGTCGCCGCGCTCAATTGCCTGAAACAGATCCACGGCCTTGAGGCCAGGCGCCTGCGCCATTTTGGGGGCTTGCCAGAAGTCGGCCACTGTTTCCAGGTGAGTCGGGTTGTCGAACTCCATATGGGCCGCCAGCTGGTTGGCCAGGCCGCCGACTTCGCGCCCGCCCATGGCGTTGGGCTGGCCGGTAATGGAAAACGGGCTGGCGCCGGGCTTGCCGACACGCCCTGTGGCCAGGTGACAGTTGATGATGGCGTTGGCCTTGTCGGTGCCGGAGGACGACTGGTTGATGCCCTGGGAGTAAAACGTCAGGCTGCGCTCGGTGCGGGCGAAATGCTCGAACAGCCACTGCACGTCCGCAGGCTCAAGACCGCAGTAGGCCGCGGTGGTCATCAGGTCCGGGCACTGCTGCTGGGCCTGGGTCAGGGCGGCGTCAAAGCCTTCGCAGTGCTGCGCAATATAGTCGTCGTCCAGCGCATCGTTCTGCGCCAGGTAGCTCAGCAGACCGTTGAACAGAAAGGCATCACTGCCGGGCTTGAGGGCCAGGTGGCGGTCGGCCAGGTCACAGGTGGCGGTACGTCTTGGATCCAGTACCACGACCTGCATGTCCGGGCGGGCCTGTTTGGCTCTTGCCAGGCGCTGATACAGGATGGGGTGGGCCCAGGCGGCATTGGAGCCCACCAGTATGACCAGGTCGGCCTCGTCGAGGTCGTCGTAGCAGGCGGGTACGGTGTCGCTGCCAAAGGCGCGCTTTTGCCCGGCGACCGCCGAAGACATGCACAGGCGCGAGTTGGTATCGACATTGGCGCTGCCGATAAAGCCTTTCATCAGCTTGTTGGCGACGTAATAGTCTTCGGTCAGGATCTGGCCCGACAGGTAAAAGGCGACCGAGTCGGGGCCATGCTGATCGATCAGGCGGGCGAAGGTATCGGCGACCTTGTCCAGCGCGCTGTCCCAGCTGACGCGCTGACCCTGAATCTGCGGGTACAGCAGACGGCCCTCGGGGCCTGCGGTTTCATGCAGCGCCGAGCCCTTGACGCAAAGACGGCCGTTGTTGGCCGGGTGCGATGCATCGCCGCTCACCGCGATCAGGCGGTTGTCACTAACGCGCGCCTCGACACCACAGCCGACGCCGCAGTAGGGGCAGGTGGTCAGGGTGCTGGACTCAGGTTTGTTCTTCATGATGGGTTCCACTCGCCGTGTCGTTCAGACCTGGGTGTATGGGGAGTCAGGCGCACAGGCAACTTGGAAAACAGTGCGCATAAAAAAACGCCACCTCCCGCCAAGTGGCAGGAGATGGCGCCATTGCCAACTTCCACGTTAGGGGCCGGGCCGGTGAGAATCAGATCTCGCGGGGCACGACACTTTTCGTTCTATTGTTATTGGTTATGCGAATGTCATGCCAGTTTATTATTTTTCCCAAAATGCCCATGGCATTGGCGTTTCCGGGTGTGAATCGCGGCAGTGGGGGACTGTTGCGGTACATAAAGGAGCCGTTTGGGTGCGTGCCTGATCCCGCATGCCCCTTAACGGGGCGTCGGGTCGATCAGCAGTACGTCATCCCGCAGGCTTACCTGCCAGGTGGCGAGTTTCACTGTCTCGTCCTCGAAGCACTGGCCGTCGATCAGGCTGAAGCGCTGCTTGTACAGCGGCGAGGCGACCACAGGCACATCGGCGATGGAGCCGACGATGCCGCGGGACAATACATTGGCCTGGCCGAAGGGGTCGTGATTGTCGATGGCGTAGACCTGTTCGTCGTCCGGCAGGTAGAAGAGTGCCACCTGGCGGCCGTCCACCAGGGCGCAGACGCCGCTGTTGGGGACCAGGTCGGCTTTGCTGCACAGGGAAATCAGTTTTGTGTTGGTGGTCATGGTTTGATTCCTCAGCTAACCATCTTGACGGGGACGGCCGGTGTATTGGCGGTTTTTTCCGCAGCGGTGGCGGGGCGGATCTGATCGCGTTCCATCACGAACACCACGTTGTCGTCGGTCGCATCGGCGTTGACGAAGGGGCGGAAACGCTTGAGGGCTTCTGGGTCCTCGATGGTTTTCTTCCACTCGCATTCGTAGGTGCCGACAACCTGCAGCATCTGCTCTTCAAGTTCTGCGCCAAGCCCCAGGGAGTCTTCAATGATGACCTGGCGCAGGTAGTCCAGACCGCCTTCAAGGTTGTCCATCCACACGGAGGTGCGCTGCAGGCGATCGGCGGTCTTGACGTAGAACATCAGGAAACGGTCGATGTACTTGATCAGGGTGTCCTTGTCCAGATCGGTGGCGAACAGGTCGCCGTGGCGCGGTTTCATGCCGCCGTTGCCGCACAGGTAGAGGTTCCAGCCGTTTTCGGTGGCGATGATGCCCACGTCCTTGCTCTGGGCCTCGGCGCACTCACGGGTGCAGCCGGATACGGCAAACTTGATCTTGTGAGGCGAGCGCAGGCCCTTGTAACGGTTCTCCACTTCGATGGCCAGACCCACACTGTCGTCTACACCGTAGCGGCACCAGGTACTGCCGACGCAGGATTTGACAGTACGCAGCGACTTGCCGTAGGCGTGGCCGGTTTCAAAGCCGGCATCCACCAGGATGCGCCATATCTGCGGCAGCTCTTCCAGGCGGGCGCCGAAGAGGTCGATACGCTGGCCGCCGGTGACCTTGGTGTAGAGGTTGAACTGCTTGGCCACCTGACCCAGAGTGATCAGCTTGTCGGGGGTGATTTCACCGCCGGCAACACGGGGCACGACCGAGTAGGTGCCGTCCTTCTGCATGTTGGCGAGGAAAGTATCGTTGGTGTCCTGCAGCCCGACGTGGGGCTTTTTCAGTACGAACTCGTTCCAGCACGACGCCAGGATGGAAGCGGCGGTGGGTTTGCAGATCTCGCAGCCCTTGCCACGGCCGTGTTTGTGCAGCAGCTCGTCGAAGGACTTGATCTGATCCACGCGTACCAGATGGTAAAGTTCCTGACGGGTAAAGTCGAAGTGCTCGCACAGGTTGCGATTGACTTCCACGCCGCGGCTTTCGAGTTCATGGTTCACCAGGTTGGTCAGCAGGGCGGAACAGCCGCCACAGCCCGTGGCCGCCTTGGTGCAGGACTTGACGTCACCCAGGGTGGCGGCACCGCCATCGATGGCCTGGCAGATATCGCCTTTGGAGACATCATGGCAGGAGCAGATTTGCGCCGTTTCGGGCAGGGCGGCAACGCCCAGGCCCGCGGGTTTGCCGTCGCCGCCGCGCTGGGGCAGGATCAGGCTGTCCGGAAATTCCGGCAGCTCGATACCGTTGAGGGCGTACTGCAGCAGGGTGCCATAGTCCTCGGCATCGCCCACCAGGATCGCGCCCAGCAGCTGCTTGCCGCTTTCATTGACGACGATCTTCTTGTAGGTGCCGCAGGCTTCATCCAGATAGGTGTAGTTGCGCGCGCCCGGAGTATGGCCGTGGGCGTCGCCGATGCTGGCCACATCCACGCCCATGAGCTTGAGTTTGGTGCTCATGTCGGCGCCGAGGAACTGTTTGTCTTCACCCAGCAGCCTGGCAACGGCGACCTTGGCCATGTTGTAGCCTGGGGCCACCAGGCCGAAGATGCGGCCATTCCAGAGGGCGCATTCGCCGATGGCGAAGATGTTCTTGTCCGAGGTCAGGCAATCGTTGTCGATAACGATGCCGCCGCGCTCGCCCACATCCAGGCCGCAGCTGCGGGCCAGTTCGTCACGCGGGCGGATGCCGGCGGAGAACAGGATGACGTCTGTCTCCAGTACCTCACCGTCGGCGAACTCCATGCGGTGCACGGCGTTGTCGCCATCCACGATCTGCTGGGTATTCTTGCCGGTATGTACCTTCACGCCCAGTTCTTCAATCTTGTCGCGCAGCACCTTGCCGCCGGCATCATCCAGCTGTACCGCCATCAGGCGCGGGGCAAATTCCACTACGTGGGTTTCGAGCCCCAGATCGCGCAACGCCTTGGCCGCTTCCAGTCCCAGCAGGCCACCGCCCACGACCACACCGCTGCGGCCCTTGGCGGCGCTGGCGGTGATGGCTTCCAGGTCTTCGATGGTGCGGTACACCAGGCAGTGTTCGCGGTCATGACCCGGTACCGGTGGCACAAAGGGGAAGGAGCCGGTGGCCAGAATGATCTGGTCGTAGGCCAGGACATCACCGGTGTTGCTGGTGACGCTCTGGTTATCGCGATCAATGCTGACGACTTTTTCGTTCAGGCGTACTGTGTAGCCCCATTCGGCGTACTGCGCCGGCTGCCCCATGGCCAGATCTTCGGCGGTCTTGCCCGAAAAATAGGCGCTCAGCTGCACACGGTCGTAGGCCAGACGCGGCTCTTCGCAGAAGATGGTGACGTCAAAGCGCTCGGCTGCGCCACTGTCTGCAAGGCTGGCGAGGAATTGGTGACCGACCATGCCATTGCCGATCAGGATCAGTTTAGTTTTGTTCATGGGGTTACTCCCGTTACGGATTCTGTGGCTGGCAGGGACCCGGTCGTACAGGATCGATCTGCTAGTTTGAGTTCAGTGTTCATACGGCTATTTCTTGGGTAATGGAGGCCGTGACCGGTACTTCCGGGATCTCATCAAGGCAGCAGGCGCGGCCGAAGATCAGCTGTGGCAGCAGTTCGCCCAGATCCTGCTGGCGCTGCATCAGTTCGAAGTACCACTGGCCGTCCTGTACGTCGCCATAGAGCACGACGCCTACCAGACGGTTATCCCGCAGCAGCAGCTTGCGATAGACGCCGCTGGCGCTGTCGCCCAGTGTCAGGCTGTCCAGCTCAGGGGCATCGAGGTACTCGCCTGCGCTGAACAGATTGATGCCCGACACCTTCAGCTTGGTGGGTACCGGTGCATCACGATAAGGAGTGGCCAGACCCCGGACCAGTCGATCTGCCAGCAGGCGAGCCTGCTCCCAGATCGGTGCTACCAGTCCAAAGGTCCGTCCACGGTGCTCTATGCATTCCCCCAGGGCACTGATGCGGGCATCGCTGCTGCGCAGCAGATCATCGACCTGCAGGCCGCGGTCGCATTCCAGCGCCGCCGAGCGCGCCAGCGCGCTGTTGGGGGTAATGCCGGTGGCGATGATGGCCAGTTGGGCATCGAGGCGGGTACCGCTTTTCAGCACGGCACCCTGCAGCTGCTCGCTGCCCTCGAAGTGGCTGATTTCATCCCCCAGTACAAAGCGAATACCGCGCAGGGCCAGCTCGGCGCGCAGCAGCTCGCCGGCGCAGGCGTCGAGCTGGCGATTCATCAGCCAGTCACCGCGGTGAATCAGGGTCACGCCCAGGCCCTTTTTGGCCAGGGCGTCGGCGGCTTCAAGACCCAGAAGGCCGCCACCGATCACCAGTGCGTCCCGGCTGCGGGCGCTCTGGGCAAGGATGTGCTCGACATCCTGCTCGGTACGAAAATCGAAGATGCCAGCCAGTGCCTGGTTATCGGCCGGGATCCGGGCCGGGCGTGAACCTGTGGCCAGAATCAGCTGGTCGTATTCACAGCGCAGCCCCTTGTGGCTGATAACAAAACGCTGGGCCCGGTCGATCTCTACCACGGCGTCATTGCTGTGCAGGCTGATGCCGTGGTTCTTGTACCAGAGGTTGCTCTTAAGCTGGATCGACTTGCGGTCGGTGTCACCTGCCAGCAGTGGTGAGAGCTGAATACGGTTATAGGCACCACCGGGCTCATCACCGAATACAGTAATCTGGTAGGCACTGGCATCGCGGCTCAACAGCTCGTCGAGCAGACGGCTGGTTGCCATGCCGTTACCAATAATGACCAGTTTCTGTAGTTCCATCCGGTGTGGGCTCCGCAATATCTATTTCAGGAAAAAGCGTTCAATAAAAAAAGGCGTTCATCAGCCGTGCGCAATGACACGGGGGATGAACGCCTTTGTTCAGTGGACCCCGAAGAGTCCGTCGCTTTGTCTATGTTGTATAAAGCAGGGACCGTGCCAAGTATTGGAAAGTGTGTATTTTCAGTACTCTGGGGTAGTTTGCGGGGGGCGGGTCAGGGGCTTTGGTGCACCGAATAGGGTGCTTGCTCCGTGGCGGTGCCTGTTATTGGTGCGAAAGTATGGCGCCAGCGATAGTGTGCAGGGGCTACCCAGATGTGGGCAGTACCGCGCCTGTCTATAAAAACGCCTGCAGCAGGTTGATCAGCAACAGCACGCCGGCAATGAGCTGCCAGCCCAGCAGCGGGTTGCGGGTCATCAGTGGCTGGTCGCGTACCCGGGCCTCCAGCTGGCTGTTGGGAGTAGTCAGGTCATGCAGGAATTCAGAGTAAGCGTTATAGCGGTGAATCGGATTGGGTTGCAGCGCCTTGCGCAGGCAGCCTTCCATCCAGAACGGCAAGTCCTTGCGGTGCTTGAGGGCCGGGATATAGTGCAGCTCGCCATAGTGCTCGATGCGATAGCGCTTGGTGGAGGGTTCCGCATAGGGTAGCTGGCCGGTAATCATTTCATAGCAGATCGCGGCCAGCGAAAACAGGTCGGCGCGAAAGCTGCCCTGCTGGCCCATCAGGTATTCCGGTGCCACATAGTTGACCGAACCCTGGGGGACGGATTTGTCCAGTGGCGAGCCCATTTCCTCGATACCGGCGATGCGTACTGTACCGAAATCCAGAATGCGTACCCGGCCGTCGCCATCGATCATGATGTTCTCTGGCTTGAGGTCCTGGTGCACCATCTCGGCCCGCTGAAAGGCGCGCAGGCCGGATATGATCTGGCGCATCAGGTCGCGCACCTTGTCCAGTGGCGGCTGGGGGTTGTCCTGCATCCACTGACGCAGGTTCTGGCCTTCGATGTGTTCGCCCAGGTAATACAGCAGGCGCTTGGGACGCGGCGGCGCGAAGGTCTTCATGACATTGGGATGATCCAGCCTGCGCCCGACCCACTCCTCGCGCATGAAGCCATCCAGGTAGAGGCTGTCTTCGCTGAAGTTCTCCGACGGCGCCTTGAGCACGTAGATCTGGCCACTGGCCAGATCCTTGACGCGATACATATGGCTGCGGGTGCCGCTGAAGATTACATCCAGCACTTCATAGTCGTCGATGCGGTTGCCGACATTCAGTACCGGCGGTATCGGCAGGGCGCTGAGGCGCTGATAGTTTTCATCCGGGGTTTCCAGCGGCAGCGCATCGACCTCGATCAGCAGGGCGGTGAGGTTGTCATCGCTCCCCGCCGCCATGGCCTGGTCGATCAGCAGCGCGCTGGCGGCCACGGGATCGGTGGGGTGCTGATTCATCAGCTGGCTGATCTGGGCCCGGGTCAGGTGCTCATGCACGCCGTCGGTGGTGAGCAGGATGCGATCGCCGGGTTCGAGCGCCTGGGTGCGGTAATCCAGCTCCAGATGCTGGTCGGCACCGAAGGCGCGGGACAGGTAATTGCGGCCGCCTTCTACGTGAACATGGTCGCGACTGAGCTGTTCCAGCTCGCCGTCGCGGCAGTGCCAGATGCGGCTGTCGCCGACATGAAAGCAGTGCAGGGTGTTGGACTTGAAGATCACCGCCGAAAAGGTGCACAGCATGCTGTCGTCGTGACCCAGACGGCTGGAATTCTGCTGATAGAGCCAGCTGTTGAGGCTCGAGACCACGCGGGCGGCGGCGTGGCGGGTGCTCCAGCTGTCGGGGGTGCTGAAATAGTCGGTAATAAAGCTGGTGACCGCGGTCTGGCTGGCGATATGAGAGTCGGCGCAGCTGCTGACGCCATCGGCGATCACCGCCGCGGCGCCCTTGAGCAGCAGGGCCTGGTCGTCCGGCGCATGGGCGGCGAAGGCATCCTGGTTTTGCGGTTTGATGCCAGCAATGGACTGGCCGCCGAAACGGACCTGCAGTTTGGTGGCACCGCTGTGGGGCTGATTCATAATCGTGCTTCCAGAACCTCAAAAGGGGGCGAAGCCTTGCGGCCGCGCCCCCGGGTTACTTCCTGCTGTCGCTTGAGTCAGGAGAGGCTGATCAGGAGACGTTGATCAGCTCGACACTGCCATCGGCATTGACTTCGGCCATGTGCCCCTTGGGTTCTTCCAGCAGCAGCAGGACGGCAAAGCCCAGTACCGCGGTGGCGGCAATGACCATGAAGAAGGTCTGGTAGCTGACCATGGACAGTACTGTCAGGTAGAACACTGCACCGACATTGCCGTAGGCGCCGGTCATGCCAGCTACCTGGCCGGTGAGGCGGCGCTTGATCAGCGGCACGACGGCAAAGACGGCACCTTCACCGGCCTGGACGAAGAAGGAGCAGGCCATGGCGGCAATGACGGCCAGTGCCAGCGGCCAGCTGCTGTCGATCACCGACATGACACCATAGCCCAGGGCAAGACCCGCGGTCAGTACCAGCAGGGTGGCTTTGCGTCCGCAGCGATCGCTGATCAGGCCACCGGCCGGGCGGGACATCAGGTTCATGAAAGCATAGCCCGAGGCGAGCAGGCCGGCATAGACCATGTCCAGCTCGAAAACGTCGGCGAAGAACAGTGGCAGCATCGAGACCACGGCCAGCTCCGAACCGAAGGTGGCGAAGTAGAGCACATTCAGTACCGCAACCTGCTTGAACTTGTAACGGTGCATTTCCGGTACCGGCTGGGTGAAGATCTCCCGGTTGACGCTGTAGGCGCTGTAGCAGTCATAAATGAAGAAGATCGCCAGGCCAATATAGATAAAGAACGCGACTGTGGCGCTGAGAATCGATACACCCTGGGGCGACAGTTTCCAGCACAGCAGCGCCAGGGCCGCATAGAGAGGGATTTTCATGATCAGCAGGAAAACGAAGTCGCCCTTGCTGGTGACTTCCAGCCCGCCGATACGCTTGGGCTTGAAGTAGGTCGAACCCTTGGGGGTATCGGACACATTGAAAAACCACACAAAGCTGAAGATCAGGCACAGCAGACCGGTGGTGGCCACGGCATAGCGCCAGCCGTCTTCGCCGCCAAAAATCAGTGCCAGGGTTGGCAGCAGCATGGCGGCGGCGGCGGAACCGAAGTTGCCCCAGCCGCCGTAAATGCCTTCAGCGGTACCCAGTTCGTTGGCCGGGAACCATTCGCTCACCATGCGGATGCCGACAACGAAGCCTGCACCTATAAAGCCCAGCAGGAAACGGGCGACGGCGGCCTGGGTAAAGTCCTGCGCCAGGGCGAACATGAAGCAGGGCAGGCTGCAGAAGAACAGCAGCGCGGCGTAGACATTGCGCGGGCCGTACTTGTCGGTCAGCATGCCGATCAGAACGCGGGCCGGAATGGTCAGGGCGACGTTGAGAATCAGCAGCGTCTTGATTTCGTCGGAGGTCAGTCCCAAGGAGGTCTTGATCACGCCCAGCAGGGGCGCGAAGTTGAACCAGACAAAGAACGTCAGGAAGAAGGCGATCCAGCTCATGTGCAGGATCTTCATTTTGCCGCTAAAGGCAAACAGGTTGAGCTTGGTGTGATCAGTCATAGGTCTTCATCCATTACTGGGCCAGCAAAGTGCAAAAAAAATGGCGTCCAAGATTCCCGTTGCCGGGAAGGCTTGAACGCCATTGTTCAAATTTGGTGCGTTTGCCCTTTTATGGGCCTTGTTTCGGTGCGTCAGGAGTTGTCTTTTTACCCGCTATCTGGCCCCTGGCGCCGTTGCCGTGGGTCAGGCGGCAGCCGGGGCTGTCGTTTCTCCTGTGGATGCCATGGATGAATGCACGTCCTGTGCCAGTACTGCGCTTTCGGTTGTTATTGCGGTTTCGGTTGCGGGTTTGGTAGGGGCAGACTTCCCGCTCGGCGTACTGCGCTGACTGTTGTCCTGGTCTGGCTTGTGCTGCTTCTCGTACAGGAAACTCAGCACCTCGTGGCGGTAGTGGTTGTAGCGGGCGTCGTCGGCCAGTTCGATGCGGTTGCGTGGCCGCTCCAGTTCAATTTTAAGGATCTCGCCCACGGTGGCCGCCGGGCCATTGGTCATCATGACGATACGATCCGACAGCAGCACGGCCTCGTCGACATCGTGGGTGATCATGATCACGGTATTGTTGAGCCGCGCCTGGATCTCCATCAGGGAGTCCTGCAGATGGGCGCGGGTCAGGGCATCCAGGGCGCCGAAGGGTTCGTCCATCAGCAGCACTTTGGGCTGCATCGCCAGCGCCCGGGCTATGCCTACGCGCTGCTTCATGCCACCGGAAATTTCATCCGGGCGCTTGTGCAGGGCGTGGCTCATGTGCACCAGCTCCAGGTTGTGCTCGATCCAGTCCTTCATTTCGGCGCGGGTCTTGCTGTTACGAAATACCTGCCTGACCGCCAGTTCGACGTTTTCGTAGGCGCTGAGCCAGGGCAGCAGCGAGTGGTTCTGAAACACCACGGCCCGTTCGGGGCCGGGCTCGCGCACCTCCTTGCCCTCCAGTACCACACCGCCCTCTGTGGCCTCATAGAGGCCGGCAACCAGGTTGAGCACTGTGGACTTGCCACAGCCGGAGTGGCCGATCAGGGAGACGAATTCGCCCTGGTCGATCTTCAGATTGACGCCGTCCAGGGCGCGAAAAGGGCCGCGGGGGGTCGGAAAGTCGATCGCTACGCCGGTAAGTTCCAGGTGAGTCATGGGGTGTCTCCTTGTTGGGTGGCTAGTGCACTAGCGCACGACGGCGTTTTTGTCCCAGGAAATGCGGCTCTGCAGCAGCTGCATGGCGCGATCGAGCATAAAACCGATGATGCCGATCACCAGGACCGCGACCATGATGCGCCCGAGGGAGTCGGAGCTGCCGTTCTGAAACTCGTCCCAGACGAACTTGCCGAGCCCCGGGTTCTGCGCCAGCATTTCGGCGGCGATCAGCACCATCCAGGCGATGCCCAGCGACAGTCGCAGGCCGGTAAACATGGCAGGAATCGAGGCCGGAATGGCGATCTTGAGAACGTGGGTCATGAACGGCAGGCGCAGCACCTTGCTGACGTTTTTAAGGTCCTGGCTGATGCTCGACACCCCCACGGCGGTATTGATCAGCGTTGGCCACAGGCTGCACAGGGACACCGTGATCAGCGAGGTAACAAAGGACTTGGCAAACATGGGGTCGTCGGAGACGTAAAGCGCGCTGACCACCATGGTGACCAGGGGTAGCCAGGCCAGGGGGGAGACCGGCTTGAACAGCTGAATCAGCGGATTAAGCGCCGCGTACAGGGTGCCGTTGAGGCCGATCAGGATGCCCAGCGGAATGGCGATCAGGCTGGCCAGGGCAAAGCCTGCCAGTACCGTGACCAGGCTGGTGCCGATTTGATCGACAAAGGTGGGTTTGCCGGTGTAGTTGCGCAGCCGTACCTCGGCGCCGGGGTCCTTGGCCAGAGTGGCGGCATTGCGCTTTTCCTGGCGCTCCATAAAGGCGGCTTCGCGGCCGCGCTCGCGCTGGTGGTCGGCGATCAGGCCAAAGGACTGTTCATACACCTGGGTCGGGCCTGGGAACTTGCCCAGCGAAGTATCGATATTGCGCGCGGCTATATGCCAGGCGAACACAAACACCAGCAGGCCGAGCAGCGGCAGCAGCAGGGCACGGGCGATGCGAGTGACGCTGTCGGCACTGGGTGCGCGCAGTGACAGGCGCAGCCGGCGGGCCTTTAGAGGGTGACTTTGGGGACTTGTAGTGCTCACGGTTATTGCTCCACAACGGAGGCGCAGGCGTGCTGCCTGCGCCGGTTAAGCTCAGATTTTGTCGTCGCCCTTGAGGCCGATACCGAATTTTTTCAGGTAGTCGTTGGGGCTGTGGCCGTCGTAGGTGATGCCATCTATAAAGTGGGTCTGGGGCGCGCGGTAGCCATCTTCAGTGCCGAAGTCCGGGAACTCGGAGGCCTCCATCTTGCCTTCCTCGATCAGGGACTGGGCCGCCTGGGCGTAGATGTCCGGGCGATAGACCTTCTTGGCGATATCCATAAACCAGCTGTCCGGCTTGGCATCCTCGATCTGGCCCCAGCGGCGCATCTGTGTCAGGTACCAGATGGCGTCCGAGTAGTAGGGGTAGGTGGCGTTATGGCGGAAGAAGACGTTGAAATCGGGCACCTCGCGTATGTCACCTTTTTCGTATTCGAAGGTACCGGTCATGGAATTGGCGATAACTTCATAATCAGCACCGACATATTCAGGCCGGGACAAAATCTCAACGGCTTCGGGGCGGTTACCGTTGTCGTTGGCGTCCAGCCACTTGGCGGCACGGATCATGGCCTTGACGACGCGCAGGTGGGTGTTGGGGTTGGCATCGGCCCAGGCCTTGGATACGCCGAACACTTTTTCGGGGTTGTCCTTCCAGATTTCGTAATCGGTGATGATGGGCACGCCTATGCCCTTGAATACCGCCTGCTGGTTCCAGGGCTCACCGACGCAGTAGCCATGAATGGTGCCGGCTTCGAGTGTGGCGGGCATCTGTGGCGGCGGCGTGACCGACAGCAGGGCATCGGCACTGAGCTGGCCGCTGATATCACCCTTGTGGGGCGCATAGAAGCCGGGGTGTATGCCACCGGCGGCGAGCCAGTAGCGCAGCTCGTAGTTATGGGTCGAGACCGGGAAGACCATGCCCATGTTGAAGGGCTTGCCTTGGGCCTTGAATTCGTCGACCACCGGTTTCAGGTAATCGGCCTTGATGGGGTGTACCGGCCGGCCGTCGGCATCCTTGGGGATATGCGGCTTCATGCGCTCCCAGATATCGTTGGAGACGGTGATGCCGTTGCCGTTAAGGTCCATGCTGAAGGCGGTAATGATATGGGCCTGGGTGCCGTAGCCGATGGTCGCCCCCAGTGGCTGGCCCGCCAGCATATGGGCACCGTCGAGCTGGCCGTCGATCACGCGGTCCAGCAGTACCTTCCAGTTGGCCTGGGCTTCGACCTGTACGAACAGGCCTTCATCCTCGAAATAGCCCTTTTCGTAGGCGATGGCCAGCGGCGCCATGTCGGTGAGCTTGATAAAACCGAATTTCAGGTCTTCCTTTTCAGGCGGGCCTATTGCGGCCTGGGCCAGACTGAGGGTCATGAGGGATGACAGCGACAGGGCGCCGGCGGTGATCATCGCCTGCTTAAGCAGGGTGCGACGGGGGCGGACGGAGGTGGTGCTCGGGGCGGTGTTGAGTGGCATGGTCTGGCTCCTTGAATTGCAAACAAAAAGGCGCCTGCAACGGGACCAAATACGTGTCCCGCTACAGGCGCCTTTGCCTGAAACTGCTTTTTAACAAAACTGTTCAGGATATTGCATAAGCCGTGCCACAAATTTAAATCATTGAAATATATGGATTAAATTATGTTGCGTGATTTTTGTGCGCTCTGTTGTGCACTGCGGCAAGTCAGTGGTGCTGGCGTGCTGCACTCTTATTGCTCAGCCGTTACAGGCTGGGCGCTCGGATCGAAGCGCCTGTCTTTGGGCAGGCTGAGGGGGCCCTGGTTGCCGGCAACCTCCCAGGGGCTGTCGTGCATGCCTTCAAGCTTGCTGTCGTTCAGCGGCAGGTTGAGCTGCAGGGCGGCGCTGGCCAGGCGAAAGTGGCTGCTGTCGTAGGTCGAGCGCGCCAGTTCATCCAGTTCTGCACCGCTGCGGGGGCTGGGCTGGCCCTGCTGTATTTGCTCCAGCAGCCAGCGTGCCTGGGACTGCCAGGGGAAGTTGGCGGCACTGCCAAAGAACTGATGCCGGCCGATACCGGGATCCGGTGTTATCAGACCGGCGCCCAGGTACTGTGGCTGGCCCAGAATGTCGAGCATGCGGCTGCGATTGCCGGCTTCATCCAGCCAGGCGCAGGCTCGCAGCAGTGCCATGATGAGCAGCTGCAGGCTGTCCGGGTGCTGGCGGGCCCAGTGGGCGGTGGTGCCCAGCACCTTGTCGGGCGCGTTATGCCAGATCTGGTGGCCGCTGATCAGCACGCGGCCGACCTGTTGTTGCTGGGCGACACTGTTCCAGGGCTCGCCGGCGCAAAACGCATCGATCAGGCCGCGCTTGAGTGCATCCACCATCTGGGGCGGCGGCACCACCACCTGGCGAATGCGCTGCAGGTCGATACCGCAGGCGTTGAGCCAGTAACGCAGCAGAAAGCTGTGCATCGAGTGGGTATACACGGTGGCGAAGGTGGGGCGCTCTTGGGGATGTTCGCGCAGGTACCAGGCCAGGGCCGCGCCTGCGCAGGCGGGGTCGGTGCCGAAATCCGGCGCCTGTTGCAGGGCTTCATGGAGCGCACTGCTTAGGGTAATGGCATTGCCGTTGAGGCCCAGACCCATGGTGCAGACCAGCGGGTTCTGGCCGTAGCCGAGCCCCAGGGCTGCGGCCAGCGGAATGCCCGCCGGCATCTGGGCGGCATCCAGCAGGCCCAGCTGCACCTTGTCGCGGATGCTGGCCCAAGAGGCCTCCTTGCTCAGGCTGACGTCCAGGCCGCAGTCGCGGAAGTATCCCAGTTCCAGCGCCAGGATCAGCGGGCAGGCGTCGATCAGGGGCACGAAGCCCAGTGTCAGTTGCGGTTTTTCCGGTGCCGGCAAAGGGCTGGGCAATCTAAGGTCAGGCATAGCGGGTATCCATATTGGGTCGGATGCAAACGGTGCGCCGCGGTCGGGGCGGGCAGCGTGTTCAGATCAGATGATTTCCATCACGGCAATAATGTTGCGGGCGATTTCGGCCAGCGGCTTTTGCTGATCCATCGCCATGCGGCGCATCGCCTTGAAGGCTTCGTCTTCAGGGCATTTGTGACGTTTCATCACCAGGCCCTTGGCCTTTTCGATCAGTTTTCGATCGGCCAGCTCCGAGCGTGCCTCGACCAGCTCGCGACGCAACGCCTGGAACTCGCGAAAACGCGCGGCGGCGACATCCAGAATCGAGCTGATGCGGCCAAATTCAAGCCCGTCGACCACGTAGGCGCTGACGCCGGAGCGGATGGCCTTTGAAATGGTATCGCTGTCGCCCTGTTCGGCGAACATGACCACCGGGCGCGGTGAACGGTCATTCAGCAGCGCCATGTTTTCCAGCACATCCCGGCTGGGGGAGTCCAGATCGATAATGATCATGTCGGGGTGAAGCTCCTCCACCCGGTCGGCCAGCAGATCGGTATTGTCCAGTCGTGCCAGCACCTCATATCCCTGATCGCGCAGCGACTGTTCAAGCAGCGCGGCTCGGCCACGATCCTCATCAATCACCAATACTTTTATCGATGGAGGGCTTTTCATTCTAACGGGGGCTCCTGGGTGCATTCAGTCAGGCAAACAAAATCCTGTGACTGAAAATATATGCATGAAACATGCCTTTCTTGCGATAAATTTTCGACGCCGTCAGGGATGTCCGCCGGTACTTGACTGTCCCAAGTCTGGGTGCGGCGTTATAATGCGCGTCATTTCGCTAACTCGATTATAGCTTTCAGGATAACGATGACAGTACGTACCCGCGTAGCTCCGTCCCCGACCGGCGATCCCCATGTCGGCACCGCCTTTATAGCCCTGTTCAATCTGGCCTTCGCGCGCCAGCACGGCGGGCAGTTTATTTTGCGCATCGAGGACACGGATCAGGCGCGCAGTACGCCGGAATCCGAGCAGATGATTCTGGATTCCCTGCGCTGGCTGGGGCTGGACTGGGACGAAGGTCCCGATGTCGGCGGCCCCCACGGTCCGTACCGTCAGAGCGAGCGTGGCGATATCTACAAGAACTTCGCGCTGGAACTGGTGGAGAAGGGCAAGGCCTTTCTGTGCTATCGCACACCTGAAGAGCTGGATGCACTGCGTGAAGCCCGTCGGGCTGCCGGCGGTCATACCGCGCTGAAGCAGAGTGATCTGGCGCTGCCGGCGGCTGAAGTGGAGCAGCGCGCGGCCCAGGGGCTGCCCTACGTGATTCGCATGGTGGTGCCTGAAGGCGAGGGCGCCTGCCAGATCGACGATCTGTTGCGCGGCACCATCGAGCTGGACTGGGGCATGGTGGATGCGCAGATTCTGCTCAAGTCCGATGGCATGCCGACTTACCATCTGGCCAACGTGGTGGATGATCACCTGATGGAGATCACCCACGTGATTCGTGGCGAGGAGTGGATCAACTCGGCACCCAAGCACAAGCTGCTGTATGAATACTTCGGCTGGGACATGCCGGTACTCTGCCATATGCCGCTGCTGCGCAACCCCGACAAGTCCAAACTGTCCAAGCGCAAGAACCCGACCAGCATCCTGTACTACCAGCGCATGGGTTTCCTGCCTGAGGCGCTGCTCAACTACCTGGGTCGCATGGGCTGGTCCATGCCGGATGAACAGGAGAAGTTCTCGCGCGACGAAATGTTCGCTAACTTCGATATTCAGCGCGTGTCCCTGGGCGGGCCTGTCTTCGATCAGGAAAAGCTCAGCTGGCTTAATGGCCTCTGGCTGCGCGAAGACCTGAGTCCGGAGCAGTTTGCCGAGCGCTTCCAGCAGTGGGCGCTGAACCCGCAGTACCTGATGCAGATTCTGCCGCTGATTCAGCAGCGCGTCGAAAAGCTGTCGGATGTGGCGCCCCTGGCGGGCTTCTTCCTGTCGGGCATGATCGATCTGGATGAATCCAGCTTTGCACACAAGTCCCTGCAGATTGAAGACGTGCGCAAGATTCTGCAGTTTGCCTCCTGGCAGATAGATACCGAGTCTGTCTGGACCAAGGATCAGCTCTTTACCGAACTCAAGGCGCTGGCCGATGGCATGGGCTTCAAGATCCGTGACTTCCTGTTCCCGCTGTTTATCGCCATTGCCGGCACCAGTCAGACGGTGTCCGTGATGGACGCCATGGCGATCCTTGGGCCGGACATGAGTCGCGCCCGCGTGCGTCATGCGCTCAATATCATTGGCGGGCCTTCGAAGAAGGAAGGCAAGCGCTGGGAGAAGGAATTTGCGGCGCTAAAGGCTGAGGGTTGATTAACAGAGTGCGCCGGGACGCATAGTCCTGGTCCGTCCAAACCCCGCTGCGGCGGGGTTTTTGCGTTCTGTGTCAGGCATGAGTGGCGCCTGATCAGGCTGGACGGCTGCCCGTAGTGGGCTAGTCTCAATGGACTTACTCACTTGGCGGAACAGTCACCATGAGCATACAGGTTGCAATTATTCAGAAGCCCCCGGTATTGCTGGATCTCAGGGCGACACTGGAGCGCGCCCTCGAAAGTATCGAGGAGGCGGCAACACAGGGGGCTCGGCTTGTGGTTTTCCCGGAGGCCTATCTTCCCGGTTACCCAACCTGGATCTGGCGGCTGCGACCCGGTGGTGACATGGCGCTGGGAAATCGTCTGCATGCTCAGCTTGTTGCCAACGCGGTTGATCTGGAGTCTGGTGGTCTTGAGTGCATATGCGAGGCGGCAGCAAGGCACAATATGGTGGTGGTTATGGGGCTCAACGAACGGGATAGCCGATACAGCGGTTCCACCCTGTTCAATACGGTGGTTGTCATTGGGCCTGATGGCAAGATTCTGAATCGGCATAGAAAGCTGATGCCCACCAATCCTGAACGTATGGTATGGGGCGCCGGCGATGGCTCCGGCCTGAACGTAGTCGATACCCCGGTCGGGCGTATTGGCTGTCTGATCTGCTGGGAAAGCTACATGCCGCTTGCGCGTTTCGCGCTCTATGCCCAGAACATCGACCTTTATATAGCCCCGACCTGGGATAGCGGCGAAACCTGGCTGGCGTCAATGAACCATATCGCGCGTGAGGGCGGCTGCTGGGTGCTCAGCACCGCAACCGCCATGCAGACTGGCGACATTCCGGACTCTTTCCCGGATCGAGATCTGTTGTACAGTGCGGATGAATGGATCAATCCGGGGGATGCCGTTGTCATCAAGCCCTTTGGCGGCGTTGTGGCCGGCCCGCTGCATCGGGAAAAAGGCATTCTGTATGCGCAGATTGATCCAGACGCTGCTCGCGAGGCCCGCAAATCCCTGGACGTGGCGGGGCATTACGGTCGCCCCGATATCTTTAGTCTTGAGGTGGATCGTGGCGTCAAGCCGCCATTGACGTTCAAGTAGTAGGGTAGCTGTTTGCTATTGCCTGCATTTGCATCCTTAAGGGCGCCTTGTTGTCCGCAGATCCGGCTCAATCTGAGCGTTGTTTAACCAGTTGAATATTAAAGGACTTTCTTTGGTTTTTTGCAGAAAACCTGCTTGACAGTACCGGGGTCTGACTTTACTATAGCGCTCGTCTTCTGAAGGGGGCCTTAGCTCAGCTGGGAGAGCGCGACGCTGGCAGCGTCGAGGTCGGGGGTTCGATCCCCCCAGGCTCCACCACTTCAAAAGACAGCTGAAAGTCCTATGCGTCCCATTCGTCTAGTGGCCTAGGACACTGCCCTTTCACGGCAGTAACAGGGGTTCGAACCCCCTATGGGACGCCACTTTCAGGTTTTGCGTGAATTGTTTTATGGGGCCTTAGCTCAGCTGGGAGAGCGCGACGCTGGCAGCGTCGAGGTCGGGGGTTCGATCCCCCCAGGCTCCACCAATTCATGCACATGATTTCCTGCTCTATCTCTCTTGTCTGCTTGTTTTCTGTCGTTTTATTCCTCCGTAATTTTTACGCTCGTTATTCGTTTTGTCCTGTGTTTCCGTTGATGTTTATGCTTCCTGTCCGTTGTTGCTGGGTGCTGCTCTGAGGTGCTTGTCTCCGGCTGTTTCTCCCTTGCTTCTTTTCTTCTTTGTTCTGGTGGGTCGCGTTAATCGCTATGATGGTGCCGTGTGGTTGGCGTCTCAATGTGATGTGCGTCGGTCGAGTTGTGCGTGGCGGCCTGGTGGTGTCGGTTCGCGGCATTCAGTGAGTAAGAGGAGTGTGGATTGCATGGCCCTGATTGAGTTTTCAAAGGAAGAGAAGGCATCTGTTGTGCTGCAGATTCAGCGCTATTTTCGGGATGAGCTGGAGCAGGACATTGGTCAGTTTGATGCCGAGTTTCTGCTGGATTTTTTCTCCGAAAAAGTAGGAGCCTACTACTACAATCGTGGCTTGTCGGATGCTCAGGCGGTGCTGAATGGCAAGCTGGATGATATAGCCGAGGCTATCAGTGAGATCGAAAAGCCGACAGAGTTTCTGCGCTAGTGTGCGGGGCCTGATTGCGGCTGTTGATTGTCTGTGGTGCTCTGGTGATTGCAGGTGGTGCTGATGTGGAGTTTCAGGGCCTGGCGGCGCAGGCGTCTGCTGGAGAGGGCTGCGTTGCCGCAGGCGCAGTGGCAGGAGTTGGTGGCATCGCTTGGGCTCTTGCGAGGCTTGAGTGCGGAGGAGTTACGGGATCTGCAGCAGCTGGTGCTGTTGTTCCTGGTGGAAAAGTCTGTGGTGGGTGTACAGGGGTTGGTGCTGAGTGATGCCATGCGTTTGCGCATTGCGGTGCAGGCCTGTCTGCCCGTGCTGGCGCTGGGGCTGGATTGGTACCGTGACGTGCGCAGCGTGCTGGTCTATCCCGGCGGTTTTGTCGCCCGACATGAATATCAGGACGAGGATGGCGTGGTGCATGTCGAGCGTGCGGCGCTCAGTGGTGAGGCCTGGGAACAGGGGCCTGTGATCCTGTCGTGGGAGGATGTGGAGGCGGAGGCACCTGCGGGTGTCAATCTGGTGATTCACGAGTTCGCCCATAAGCTGGATATGCTCAACGGCGCGGCCAATGGCTTGCCGCCGCTGCATGCGGGCATGTCGGTGCAGCAGTGGGCGGTGGATTTTGCTGCGGCCTATGCGGGCCTTGCGACTGAGGCTGAGTTGGGTGGGGCTATGGCGCTGGATGCCTATGCGGCACAGGATCCGGCGGAGTGTTTTGCAGTGCTGAGCGAGGCGTTCTTTGCGGCGCCTGATCTATTGCAGGGCAGCTACCCTGAGGTGTATGGGCAGCTGCGTCTGTTTTATCGGCAGGATCCGCTGTTACGCCTGGGTGGCTGAAGTGGCTTCAGGCGGGGTTGCGGGCTGTGCGTGCGGTTTCGACCCAGAGCGCAGCGATGCCGGCCTTGTCGGCGTCGCTGAGGCGATCAACGGCGAAGGCGCTTTCCAGGCTCAGGTTAACGCTGTTGTCTAGCAGGTCGCAGTCGGCGGGCTCGGTGCTGGCGGCCAGGCTCAGGTGGCCCAGCAGGTAGCTGCAATAGAACAGACGGTCATTGTCGTCGGTGCTCTGTTCCTGTGTTAGCAGGTAGTTGTGGAGGCTGTCGCTGTAATCGTTGGGGGTCATGGAGACTCTACCTTCTTCAGTAGCAGTTGTGCTTTCTTGCCATCGCTTTCAATTTGGTAAAGCTTGACGATCATGTAATCCAGTTCGGGTGCAAACCAGATGTAGGTTTCGCGCTTGGCGTCTTCACCGCGGTCGCGCTGTACCTTGATGGCATCAAAGGTGCCGGCGGGGGTGTCGACCGACTCGGTGCCCAGAACTTCGAAGTCATATTGCTTGAGGCTGCCGCCGTCGGCGACCGGATAGCTGAGCTTGGTCTTGCCGCTGGGAAGGTCGAGGCGGATCTGCATCTGGTAACCGAGCTTGTCGAGGGTGCCGATGGGGATGTCCATCTGCCAGGGCTTGTTGTCAACGTCGTTGGTGACCCGGGTGTTGGGCCAGTCGAAGTTGAGGGTGGCGTCGCGGCGCTTGCCGAATACCTTGTGGTGGTACTGATACTCTTGCGGTACGACTTGCAGGTTATCAAGGGTGAAGCGGCTGCTTTCCTCAATGCCGGCAATGGCCGCGTCAGCGGTGCTGGTGAGTAGCCATTGGCCGTCGTTCTGCTGGCGCAGTTCGCGCACCGCTTCGAGGGTCAGTTCGATGCCAACATCCAGGTGTGATTCGTACAGGGCGCGAAAGGGCTTCAGTTCGGTTGGGGTGCTCAGTGCCTGGGCGCTGATGCTGCTGCCCAGAAGTAGGGTGCAGCACAGGATCTGTTTTATCCGGCGGTACATCATTGGAGCTCCGTGTGGGTTGCGCAGTGCGGTGGCTGGCGGTCAGGGTTTAAACCTGTCCGGCGCCCGCTCAGGGGTGGTGCGCCGGTTGGTCTATGCTCTGGATTTATACGCGCTGTCCGCTTGCCGGTAACTGAATACCATCCAGTGTCACGCCCGTTGCCTCAAGTGTGAGGCGCTCGGCGCAGAACCACTCTACCGCCAGTGGGTAGATGTCATGCTCGCGCACCTGGACCTGCTGTTGCAGGCTTTCGATACTGGTGTCGGCTGCGATGGGTACCGCTGCCTGCAGAATAAGCGGGCCGCCGTCGAGCTCCGGGGTCACGAAATGCACAGTGCAGCCATGTTCGCTGTCGCCGGCCTCAATCGCCCGCTGGTGCGTGTGCAGGCCCTTGTATTTGGGCAGCAGTGACGGGTGGATGTTAAACATTCGGCCCAGGTAATGGCGTACGAAGTCGGCGGTTAGGATGCGCATAAAACCCGCCAGCACGATCAGGTCGGGTTCTTGCTGGTCGATCAGCGCCTGCAGAGCGCCGTCAAACGCCTCGCGGGATTCGTGCTGGGTGTGGTCCAGCAGCAGGGCATCGATGCCGGCATCGCGTGCACGCTCCAGGCCTCTGACGCCTGGCTTGTTGCTGATCACGGCGACGATGCGGCCATTGATGCGGCCCGACTGGGTCGCATCAATGAGTGCCTGCAGATTACTGCCGCTGCCCGAAAGCAGTACCACAATCCGCTTTTGTGTCACGCTCAGGCCTCCGCGCTGCGCAGTTCGACCTGCTCCTCGCCATCCTGTGCGTCTTCGATCTGGCCGATCACCCAGGCATTTTCGCCGGCGGCGGTCAGCAGTGCCAGGGCGCTGTCGGCTTCGGCTGCCGGTACGGCGATAACCATGCCGACGCCGCAATTGAAGGTGCGGTACATTTCGCGCGCATCAACATTGCCGTTGCTCTGCAGCCACTGGAATACGGGCGGCAGTTTCCAGGAGGCGGTGTTGATCACGGCCTTGCTGGACTTGGGCAGGACGCGGGGGATGTTTTCCAGCAGGCCGCCGCCGGTGATGTGGGACAGAGCGTTGACCTGGCTGTCCTTGATCAGCTGCAGTACGGACTTGACGTAGATGCGGGTCGGCGCCATCAGGGCGTCGGCCAGGGTGCCGTCGCCCATGGGCTGGTTGAGGTCGGCCTTGCTGACTTCAATGATCTTGCGGATCAGGGAGTAGCCGTTGGAGTGAGGGCCTGAAGCGGCCAGGGCAATCAGGCTGTCGCCGGCCTGTACACGGCTGCCATCGATAATGTCGGCCTTTTCAACCACGCCCACGCAGAAGCCGGCCAGATCGTAGTCTTCGCCCTCGTACATGCCTGGCATTTCGGCGGTTTCGCCGCCTACCAGTGCGGCGCCTGCCAGTTCGCAGCCGCGGCCGATGCCGGTCACGACGTCGGCGGCGGTGTCGATGTTGAGCTTGCCGGTGGCGTAGTAGTCGAGGAAGAACAGCGGTTCGGCGCCGGCGACAATCAGGTCGTTGACGCACATGGCAACCAGGTCAATGCCGATGGTGTCATGCTTTTTCAGGTCCATGGCCAGGCGCAGCTTGGTGCCGACCCCGTCGGTTCCGGATACGAGGACAGGCTGGCGATATCCGGCCGGGATTTCGCACAGGGCGCCGAAGCCGCCGAGTCCGCCCATGACTTCAGGGCGCGCAGTGCGTTTGGCGACGCCCTTGATACGCTCAATCAGGGCGTTACCCGCGTCGATATCGACACCAGCGTCTTTATAGCTCAGTGATGTTTTGTCGGATGCGGTAGACATGAATCAGATAACCTTTCAGCAACGGGGATTGGCGGCAAAAAAATGAAGGCGACATTCTATCAGGTTGCGCGTGGGGCGGCTATTGTGTGTTAGAGTTTAAGCGTCTTTTGCCTCGCTGTTCGCCGGTTTTATCGTAGTTGGGAATACCTCATGTTTATCAAATGCTTGCGTCAGGTTTTTGCCTGTGCCGCGCTGCTGTGGGCGATCTCTGCCGGTGCTGTTACTGTGCCGGGGCTTTACAGTGCTGAAATAAATGTTGCCCGCGCAGGGACGGTGCCCAATCTGCAGCAGATCACCGAAGGTTTGGCACAGGTGCTGATCAAGCTCAGCGGCAGCGCCGAGGTTGCGGCCGAGGCGGGCTATGGCGCGGTGCTGGCCCAGGCGCAGGGCTTGCTGAGCGAGTATGCCTATCGTAGCTCGGACGAGGGTGAGCACTGGCTACAGCTGCACTACGCTGCGGCGCCGCTTGATGAGCTGTTGCAGGATGCCGGTATTCGGGGCCCCGGTCAGCAACGTCCGGCGCTGCTGTTGTGGCTGGTGGCCAAGCAGGCCGGGGCGGTTGAAGACTATATTACGGCGGATCATCCGGCCCTGCAGGCGCTGGTGGCGCAGGCGCAGCGTCGTGGTCTGGCGTTGCAGCTGCCGTTGCTGGATCTGCAGGACCTGCAGCAACTGCCGCCGGAGTTGCTCTGGCAGCAGGCCTCGGATGAGGTGCGTCTGGCATCCCAGCGCTATGCGCCCGATGCGGTGCTGGCCGGCCGGATATGGTTCGAAGGTGGATTCTGGTTCAGTGAGTTCGAATTTGCGGGTGAGCGGCGTGAGACGCAGCTTTTTACACCTTTCGGCGAGCTGGATGAGCAGATGACGGACGTCGTTGATAGGGTGGCGGATTCTTTGCTGCAGATACCTGAGCTGGCGCCGCTGGATTACCGGCCCCAGGGGCTGGTGCTGCAGATCGATGGGATTAGTGGTCAGGCGGATTATCTCGCCCTGGTTGAGCGTTTGCGTGCGAGCGAAGGGGTTATGGCAGTTTTCCCGGAACTCATATCTGCGGGGCGTCTGCGCCTGCGGCTGCAGCTTGATACCAGTGTGGAACAGTTGCAGGAAACGCTGCGTCTGGATAATCGCCTGACGCCGGTGGGTCGAATGGATGGCGTTTATATGCCGGACACAGGTTTGCTGCAGTATCGTTGGCAGAACTGAAACATGGATAGGGAAGGCATCGTATGACGGAATCGCAACGCTGGTTTTTACTGATCGTCACCCTGATCCTGGGGGCGCTGGTGTATATGCTGGCGCCGATTCTGACGCCTTTCCTGGTGGGTGCCCTGTTGGCCTACCTGTTTGATCCGGTGGCGGATCGGCTGGAGGCGGCGAAGTTTGGCCGTACCGGCGCCGTGGTGACGGTGTTCGTGTTCATGACGGCCGTGCTGGCACTGACGGTACTGTTGCTGCTGCCGCAGCTGGGGCGTCAGATTCAGGTGCTGCTGGAACGGGTTCCCATGATTATCGATCTGGTTGAGAAGCGCCTGGTGCCGCTGCTCGAATCAACCCTGGGGGTGGATCTGGCGGCCATGGACCTGGGTACGCTGAAATCCATGCTGGCGGGCAACTGGCAGCAGACCGGCAGTCTGATGGCGCAGCTTGCAGGGGGGATTACCCGTTCAGGTCTGGCGGTGCTCGCCTGGATCGCCAACCTGGTGCTGATTCCGGTGGTGCTGTTTTATCTGCTGCGGGACTGGGATCTGATGATGGCGCGCATTCGCATGTTGCTGCCGCGCTACCTGGAGCCCAGGGTCGCGCTCTGGGCTAACGAATGCGATGAGGTTCTGGGTGCCTTTATAAAGGGGCAGCTGCTGGTCATGCTGGCATTGGGCATCATTTATGCCGTCGGTCTGTGGCTGGTAGGGCTTGATATTGCGCTGTTGATTGGTATGCTGGCCGGCCTTGCCAGTATCGTGCCCTATATGGGCTTTATTATCGGTATCTTTGTTGCGGGCATTGCAGCCTTTATTCAGTTTCAGGATCCGATGGTGCTGTTCTGGGTGGGGGCGGTGTTCGCCGTCGGCCAGGCGCTAGAAGGCATGGTGCTGACACCATTGCTGGTGGGGGATCGGATAGGGCTGCATCCTGTGGCCGTGATCTTTGCGATCATGGCGGGCGGGCAGCTGTTCGGGTTCGTTGGCGTATTGCTGGCGCTGCCGGTTGCAGCGGTGATCATGGTGCTGTTGCGCCATTTGCACCAGGGTTACAAGAGCAGCACGCTGTATGGGTCGGCGCAGGTTGCCGAAGTGGAATTGCTGAATACAGAAGCGGATGAATAACACGGCTCCTTTCCAACTCCCGCTCGGCGTATCGCTGCGGGATGATGCGCGTTTTGAGAATTATCTGACCGGCGCCAACGGCCTGGCTCGCGCAATGTTGCAGCAGGCGGCCGAAGGTGAGGGTGAGCTGCTGCTCTACCTCTGGGGGACTCCAGGGGTTGGCTGTACCCATTTGTTGCAGGCCACCTGCCACGCCAGCGAGCCCGCACGCCGTACCGCGGTCTATCTGCCGCTGCAGGAGCTGCTGCACCTGGGCCCCGGCATTCTGGATGGCATGGAACATCTGGATCTGGTGTGCATCGACAATGTGCAGCTGGTGACGGGCAATAAGCAGTGGGAAGAAGGGCTGTTTCACTTCTTTAACCGCATCCGCGCACAGAACAACCGTCTGGTGGTGGCGGCCAGCAGTGCTCCGCGCCAGCTGGGTATCAAGCTGCCGGATCTGGCGTCGCGCCTGAGCTGGGGCATGGTGTTTCAGCTGCATGCGCTGCCGGATGAAGACAAGGAGCGCGCTCTGCAGCTGCGTGCCCAGGCCCGCGGCTTCCAGCTATCCAGTGAAGTGGTGCGCTACCTGATTCATCATGCCAGTCGCGATATGGGCGACCTGTTCGGCCTGCTCGATCGGCTGGATCAGGCATCCCTGAGTGCCAAGCGCAAGATCACCATTCCCTTTATCAAGCAGGAGATGGGCTGGTAGCACCGGCTCTTACCCTGGCGTGTGTCTTGCCCCCGCGGGGGCTTTTCTGCATCATCCCTGTGCTGCCCGGCAGCCGTTTTCATGTCAGGCATGGCGTTGCCAACGGGCTGTGTCAACGGCTGTTGGCGATGAAAAATTTATAATCTATGTAAACCAGACCCCGGTGAGAAACAACATGTTAGACGAGCGGACAATGCGGGATTTCGGCGCCCGGGATGAAGACGAACAGCAGGCGTTTCTGACTCAGACCTGGTGCGACAAGTGTCAGCAGGCCAATCTTGGCATGCATACGGTGATCGAGTACGAACTCAAGGGTGTGCTGTTTATCGAGGGCAAGTGCACAGGCTGCGGTGAGCCGGTACTGACCGAGCTTACGGATGACGACTTCTGAGTAGCAGGGTTGGGTGAACGGTGTCGAACGAATTTGAAAACCGCTTTGGTGGCACTCGCAGACTCTACGGTGTTGATACGGTTGAGCTTTATCGCCGCAGCCATGTATGCGTGGTGGGTATTGGTGGCGTGGGCTCCTGGGTTGCCGAGGGGCTGGCGCGCACGGCCATAGGCCGGATTACCCTGATCGATCTGGATGATATCTGTGTCACCAACACCAACCGTCAGATCCATGCGCTGAGCGGCAATATCGGCCGTTCCAAGGTCGAGGCCATGGCCGAACGGGTGCGGGCGATCAACCCCGAGGCGGTGGTTGCAGAAGTTGAGGAGTTTATCACCACGGAAAATGTCGCCGAGCTGATCAGTGGTGACTTTGATTACGTGGTGGATGCCATCGACAGCCTGCGCGAAAAATCTGCCCTTATCGCGCACTGCAAGCGGCGCAAGATTCCGCTGATTACCATCGGCGGGGCTGGCGGCCAGGTGGACCCGACCCGCATCGACATCGCTGACCTGAGCCGCACCAGCCAGGATCCGCTGGCGGCCAAGGTGCGCTCCTGGCTGCGGCGTCATTATGGCTTCAGTACCTCTAGAAAATTTGGCGTTGATTGCGTCTATTCGACCGAGCAGCTGGTGTACCCGCAGCCCGATGGCACTGTCTGCCAGCAGAAGACCCTCGCAGAGGGCAGTACGCGGCTGGATTGTGACGGCGGCTTTGGCGCCTCCGTTTGCGTTACCGCCAGTTTTGGTTTTGTGGCGGTCTCGCGGGTGCTGAAAAAGCTGCAGGAGCGCGAAGCCCGTCGTGTGGCGGCGCTGTCTGATGTGAGCCCGCTCTAGCCAGCGCCCTCGTGTTTTGTATGTGGTTTCTGTCTTTGAAGCACGCCTGGGTGCTCAGCCCAGGCCAACCTTGATTCCCAATGCCATCAATGTCACGCCTATCGCGCCTTCGATGCGCTGGCGTGCGCGCGCCAGTGCCTGCTGTACCGCGGGTCTTGTCAGCAGCATCACAACCAGGCTCAGCCACGCCAGTTCAATGCTGACCGGGGTCAGGCCGTAGAGCATGAGGGCGGGCCAGCCATGGTCCTGCTGCAGAACCTGGGAAAACATGGCCATAAAGAACAGCAATACCTTGGGATTGAACAGGCTGATCATGAGGCCGGCGAGAAAGCTGTGCTGGCTGCTCGCTGCTGTACCGGCTGTGTCGGGGTTCTCGGCCTTGCGGCTGCTGAGCAGATAAATCACACCCATATACAGCAGATAGGCGCTGCCGAGCCAGCGAATGCCGGCGTAGAGTCCCGGTGACTGGCTGATCAGGGTAGCAATACCGACGAGGGACAGGGAGGCGTGGATCAGCAATGCGGTGGCCAGGCCTGCTGCGGTGAAAAAGCCCGCTCTGCGACCGCGCCCCAGGGTATTGCGCAGCACTATGGCCATGTTTGCCCCGGGAATCATGGCGCCCAGCAGGGTGATGCCGGCAAAGAGTAACCATTCGAGCATAGTGTCAGTCTCTGGAGTCTTAATCTGGACGCCCAGTGTACGCAGTGGCGCCCGGGTGCCGCCAATCCCCATTGCTGATATGGGATATTACTTCTGCTTATGACTTGAGGCGGGCTTTGAAAAGCTCGATTTTTCCAGTGCCTGATAGAAGCGTTCGCGCACGAAGCGGTGGGCGGCGTCATGCTGCTGGCGCTGATGCCAGATCAGCGAATAGCGCACCCGTTCGACCTCAAAGGGTAGCGGGCGCAGCGCCAGGTCATGCCGTTGCCTGAGGTTTTCCGCCATGTGGCTGGGCAGGGTCAGAATGCCGTCACTGCTGGCGCAAAAGGCCAGCGCGGAGTGAAAGAAGGGTACGGTAATACGGATCCGTCTCAGTCTGCCCAGTGCCGCCAGGGCGTTGTCCAGGGCGCGGTTCTTGTCGCCACCGCCGCTGATGCTGATATGGTCTGCCTGGCTGTACTGATCCAGGTCGGGCCCATCATTTGCCAGCAGCGGGTGGTCGGCACGCAGCAGGCAGCTGTAGCTGTCTTCGCCGACCTGGCGGCCGTGAATATCGTCGGGTACCTCATTCAGGATGCAGGCGGCCAGATCCATGCGGCCTTCGCGCAGGTCAGTGATCATGGCGGGTTCCCAGAGGTGGAAATGCAGTTGCAGCCCGGGGGCGGTACGGCACAGGTCCTCGACCAGTGTCGGCAGAATATGCTCGCTGGTGTAATCGGTGATGGCGATATTGAAGCGGCCCTGAAACAGCGCCGGATCGAAGTGATCGGGCATCAGCAGGCTTTCAATGTTCAGCAGTAATGGCGCTATCTGCGCCGACAGGGCTTCGGCCCTGGGGGTTAGCTGCATCTGGTTGCCGACCCGCACCAGCAGTGGATCCCCCAGCAGGGTGCGCAGTTGAGCCAGGTTGCGGCTCATGGCGGGCTGGGTTACGAACAGGGCACGCGCGGCCTGGCTGACGCTGCGACAGCGCAGCAGCTGATGCAGTGCTGTTAGCAGGTTGAGGTTGATGCGAGATAATTCCATGGCGCAAGGATATCAGCTCAGGTTATACCGAAGCACGCCATTGAAAAAATACCTTGGGTGGCACTGTAAAACAGCTCAAGGGCAGGGGGCGAGCGCCGATAGACTGGGCTCTATCAATGACAGTCTGTGAGATAAAAGCCTCAAGCCCGATCCGCGGCTTGCAAGAGGTATATAATTAGCAGACGCGCCCGCAGGCCTTGCTCAGCGGTGAGCAGCCAGATCCAGCGCTGAATAGGGAGATAGCTTGGATGCAGCCTGATCGACGCCCGTCTAGTCGGACCAATATGACACTCTCAGACGCCTCTTGCGCCAAGGGGGCGGGGCTTGATCGTGGTTTTGGGAACATGCTGCAACAGGCTGCGATCTCATCGGAGCTGGTGGCTGAGCTTGCGGCGGATCACGCCAGCGAGCGGCTGGCGCCGCTCGAAAAAACACTGCTCGCGCGCTGGCCGGTAGAAAACTATGCATCGGTGCTGCGCGATCCGGTTCAGGCGCTGGGCGATGCTCGGGCAGATTACGAGTTCTTTCTTGAGGGCGCTCAGCGGGTACTCGATGAGCTGGGCCAGTTTGATATAGCCGCACTGATTGAATTGCGCTTTCCGGTGGGTGGTGTGCAGTTTGGCTGGCATCGATTTGAACTGTCGGATCTGTTTTTGGGGCAAATGTGGCTGGCTCAGGCTCCCATGCTTGAGTGGCTGGCGGCTCATGCTCCCCGGCTCGAATCCCTTGCGGCCCGCGCCCGGCCCTATGCGCTGGCTCAAAGTGCGCTCTGGCTCGAGCGTGATGGCGCCCAAAGTCGAGCCCGGGCCATCGATTCGGGGCAGCTTTATCCCTATTTGCAACGTCTGTTCGCCGGCGCCTTTAATCTTGTGGGTGCCTCAGCGCTACAGCCATCGAAGCTCTTGTCTGCCGGCATGGAGCCGCTGTTGCTGGCCGGAGGCGCCTCGCGCCTGGGTCAGGCTGATGCTTCGGTCGGGCAAGCGTTCGGCATGCTGGAAATCGACGTACGTCAGGCGACGCTCACGCAGTTGCGCAGCGCAGCAGGGCTTTTGTATGAAAAGCATCTGCTTGAGGCGCAGCACTATGTGCTGCTCAGTCATGGTCAGTATTTTGTGGAATGTGTTGTAGCAGGCGTGGATGACGCGAATGACACCAAGGCGCGGGACTGGATTGACGTTTTCGAACAGGTTCTTGCGGGCCTTTGGATGCGTGGCGATCTGGGTACCTCGATTCAGGCTGTTCTGGCGTTGTTGAAACAGGCGGACAGCGCCGCTGCCTGATCGGCGTCTGTGTGTGCAACTTTTCTCCTTATGGCTGACTGCCCAAATCTGTAATCCGTTAGTACCCCGGCACGGCCTGTGTTTGTGCTTGCAGGCGCGCGGCCAAATCTCGGCCTATGCTTGTAACAAGGATATCCGGGTTGCGGGGTATGACCAAATAGACAGGAAAATCTGAGAAATACTGGGGTTTTCGCCTTGTCTTTGACATAACTGATTGATTTTATAAGCTGTATCGCCGACCCTATCTAACTTGGCCCTGGTGCTCATCCGGGCGTTATCAGGCACCGTTACAGGCATTCTCAGTGTGGTAGCTGCGTGCTGCATAGATTCACTGAATAACAAACAAGGAAGCAGACAACATGATAAAACTTAAATCCGCCTTTACCGCATCGGTACTGGCAGCTGGAGTCATGCTGGCAGGCGCTGTGCAGAGTGTATCTGCGGCCGATCCGACCTATGTGACTATTGGTACAGGTGGCCAGACCGGCGTCTATTATGTCGTGGGTCAGTCGATTTGCCGGCTGGTGAACCGCGGTGCCGATGATCATGGCATCAAGTGCACCGCGCCTTCTACCGGCGGCTCCGTCGCCAACCTGAATGCCATTCGTGAGGGTGGCCAGGACATGGGTGTGGCGCAGTCCGACATGCAGTTCCACGCCTATAACGGTACCGACAAGTTTGAAGAACAGGGTGCCAACCCCGAGCTGCGGGCAGTTTTTTCCGTACATCCCGAGCCCTTCACCGTGGTTGCCCGTGCAGACTCAGGCATCAAGGTGTTTGATGACCTCAAGGGCAAGCGTGTGAACGTCGGTAACCCGGGATCTGGTCAGCGCGGTACCATGGAAGTGCTGATGGAGCGCAAGGGCTGGACGCTGGACGATTTCAAACTCGCCTCCGAGCTCAAGTCTTCCGAGCAGTCCCAGGCGCTGTGTGATAACAAGGTTGATGCCATTATCTTCACCGTGGGTCACCCCAATGGTTCCATCAAGGAAGCCACGACCTCCTGCGATGCCCTGATGGTGCCGGTGGAAGGTGCTGAAGTGGATACGCTGATCGGTGAGAACGACTACTACGCCAAGGCAATTATTCCGGCGGGCATGTACAAGGGTACGGATGCAGATACGGCCACCTTTGGTGTGGGCGCGACCTTTGTATCCTCAACCAAGGCTGATCCGGAAGTAATTTACCAGGTGGTCAAGGCCGTGTTCGATAACTTCGATCGTTTCAAGCGTCTGCACCCGGCGTTCGAAAATCTGGACCCTGCGCTGATGATCAAGAACAACCTGTCTGCACCGCTGCATGACGGTGCGGTGCGGTACTACAAAGAACGTGGCTGGATGTAATCACGGGCTTATATTAAAACGGCTTGCCATATCGGCAGGCCGTTTTTCGTTTGGCTCGCAGCGTTTTAGTGCTTAAGTGCGGGCGCAGTTAATAACCGGAGATTTTATGAGCGACCCAAAGAAAGGCCCGTCAGCCATTGATGAGGCAGGGCTGCAGGACATGGTTGCAGCCACTGACAGCGGTGCGCGCACCCCCCTGGGTTTTCAGAAAATGCTGTTGCTCGGTACGGCGCTGGGGTGGTCTTTGTTCCAGCTCTGGATTGCGTCGCCCCTGCCATTTTATGACTGGCCGCTGATCGGCAGTTTTGGCGTATTCAACGATACCGAGGCGCGCTCCATCCACCTGGCGCTGGCAGTATTTCTGGCGTTTCTGGCCTATCCGGCCTTTGATGGTTCCCCCCGGGATCGGGTGCCGGCCATTGACCTTGTGCTGGCTGTGCTGGGCGCATTTTCGGCGGCCTACCTGTTTATCTTCTATGTGGAGTTGTCGACCCGCCCGGGCGCACCCCTGCTGCAGGATATGGTGGTGGCCTGTATCGGTGGTGTCCTGCTGCTGGAGGCAACCCGGCGTGCGCTGGGGCCACCGCTGGTGGCGGTGGCGCTGGTCTTTCTGATCTACACCTTTGCCGGCCCCTATATGCCGGACATTATTGCCCACAAGGGCGCGAGCCTGAAACAAGTGGTAAACCATCAGTGGGTTACCACCGAAGGGGTCTTTGGTATTGCGCTGGGTGTCTCAACCAGCTTCGTATTTCTGTTTGTGCTCTTTGGCGCGCTGCTCGACAAGGCTGGCGCCGGTAACTATTTCATCAAGGTGGCCTTTTCGCTGCTCGGCCATATGCGGGGTGGCCCCGCCAAGGCGGCGGTGGTGTCCTCCGGCATGACCGGGCTGATTTCGGGCTCCTCCATTGCCAACGTAGTGACCACGGGTACCTTTACCATTCCGATGATGAAGCGGGTGGGTTTCAGTGCCGAAAAGGCCGGTGCGGTCGAGGTGGCCTCGTCGGTCAATGGCCAGATCATGCCACCGGTCATGGGGGCTGCGGCCTTTCTGATGGTGGAGTATGTGGGGCTGTCCTATGTCGAGGTCATTACCCATGCCTTCCTGCCGGCGCTGATTTCCTATATAGCGCTGGTATATATCGTGCACCTTGAGGCCCTGAAACTGGGCATGGAAGGGTTGCCGCGCCGCGGTGTTGTGCGTCCCTGGCAGATGCGCCTCATGGGCCTGCTGCTGGGCTTTATGGGCACGGCGGTGGTGGCGTTTGCGGTGTACTTCGGTATCGGCTGGATCAAGCCGATACTGGGCGATGCGGCTGGTGTTGTTATCGCGCTGCTGCTGTTTGGGGTCTACGTCGGGCTGATCCGCTTTGCTGCGGGCTACCCGGAACTGGAGCTGGATGATCCCGAATCCGAGGTGGTGGAGTTGCCGGAGACAGGACCGACGGTGAAGTCGGGTCTGCACTTTATTTTACCGGTGGTGGTGCTGGTGTGGTGTCTGATGGTCGAGCGACTGTCGCCCGGGTTGTCTGCCTTTTGGGCCAGTGTGCTGATGATGGTCATACTGGTCACCCAGCGTCCGCTGTTTGCGCTGTTCCGCAACGAAGGCAGGCTTTTGGCGGCCTGTCTGTCGGGCTTTGATCAGCTGATTGATGGCCTGATTACCGGTGCCCGCAACATGATCGGTATCGGTATTGCTACGGCGACAGCCGGCATTATCGTCGGTGCCGTATCCCAGACCGGCGTAGGCTCGGTGCTGGCGGATCTGGTGGAGGTCATGTCCTTCGGTAACCTGCTGCTGATGCTGATACTCACGGCTGTGCTCAGCCTGATCCTGGGCATGGGGCTGCCAACCACGGCCAACTACATTGTGGTCTCCTCCCTGCTGGCGCCGGTGATCGTGACCCTGGGGCAGGAGTCCGGGCTCATCGTGCCGCTGATTGCGGTGCATCTGTTTGTGTTCTATTTCGGCATCATGGCCGATGTCACACCCCCGGTGGGGCTGGCGTCCTTTGCGGCGGCGGCGGTGTCTGGTGGTGATCCGATTCGCACCGGCTTTGTGGCCTTTTTCTACAGTTTGCGCACCGCCATACTGCCATTCCTGTTTATCTTCAATACCGATCTGCTGCTGATCAACGTTGATTGGCCCCATGGCATCATGGTGTTCGTGATCTCGACCATCGGCATCCTGTTGTTTACCGCCGCCACCCAGGGCTATTTCCTGGTGCGCAGCCGTGTACACGAAACGCTGTTGCTGCTGCTGATTGCCTTTTCGCTGTTTCGGCCGGGTTTCTGGATGGATCGGATTGTGGACCCCTTCGAGGTACGTGAAGGTGCGGCACTGCTGGATGAAACTCTGGACATTCCTGCGGGAACCTCTTTGCGGCTGCATATTCTGGGTGAAGACGAAATTGGCAACGAGCGCCGTTTCGTTGTGCTGCTGCCGGCAGGTGAGGGCGACAACACGCGGGATCGGCTGATGGATGCAGGTGTCGAGTTGATGGACGACGGCGGCAAGGCGCTGGTGGATGCGGTGAGCTATGACAGCCGGGCGGAGCGTGCGGGGCTGACATTTGACCAGGTTATCGAGCGTATAGAGATTGCCCAGCCTCAGCCTGCGAAGGAGCTGATCTTTATTCCTGCGCTGTTGCTGCTGGTGCCGTTGGTGATGATGCAGCGTCGCAGGCGCGGGGTGCAGGCGCAGGGCGGAACTGCGAAGGCTTGATAACCGGGCCGCCCGCCCCTGGGTGGGCGGTCCTGACAGAGCCGGCTCTGGGCCGGTCGAGGACCGATCATGTTCAAAACTATTCTCATACCGGTTGACCTTGAAGAACCTGCTTTCGCCCAGCCTGCCATAGCGGTGGCGTTGCGTGAGCTGGACCCCAATGGTGGCACGCTGCATCTGATGACGGTGATGCCAGGTTTTGCCTCTCCCCTGGTCGCGTCGTTTTTTGATCCGGCGACGGTGAAGAAGGCGCATCAGGCAGTGGATAAGCACTTGGTGGACTTTGCTGCCCAGCAGCTCCCGGCTAATGTACCCCATAGCCTTTCGGTACATCAGGGGCATCCGGCGGAGCGGATCATCAAGCAGGCGGCGGCAATTAACGCCGATATGATCATCATGTCGGCGCATCACCGCAGCCGGCTGGACAGTGCGCTGCTGGGATCAAACTCCGCCCGCGTGGTTGAACGTGCGCAGTGTTCGGTGATGATTCTGCGCGGTGATGCGCTTAAAGCCACCTGATCTGCAGGGTTTCAGGTTGTCCTTCAAGACAGCGGTGACAGTTCGCTGATCAGCTCCTCTCTGCGGCGCAGCGCCTCTATCGCTGTGTCGCCCAGCCGTGCCGCCACTTCACTCAGAAGCGCTTCCCCCAGCACAAAGAATCCCGCCATGGCATTGCTGTAAAACAGGCTGCGGTTGGGTACGCAAAAGCTGTAGCTGGCAATGTTGTGTAGTGGTGAGTCCTGGGTGTCGGTCAGTGCAATGACTTCGATGCCATGCTGCTGTGCAATTTCCGCTGTCCTGATCACGCTGGCGGTGTAGGGAAAGCAGCTGGCGACTATCAGTAGGTCGCCTGGCTGCAGCGTGCTCAGTGCATCGGCGATGCCCTGGCGCCCGGCCTCGAGTGTGGCGACGTTGGGCCTGACCATGCCAAGGGCATAGCCCAGGAAATAGCTCAGTGCATAGAACTGACGCAGGCCGTAAATCCGCACCTGCCGGGCTCTGGCGATGAGGTCGGCGGCGCGCTTGAAGCTCTCTGGGTCCAGCTTATCGATCATGGCGCTGATGTTGCTGCATTCCTGCTGACCGACTCTGGCAGGCAGGTCAGAGGCTGCAAGACCGGGCTCACGGGCCAGATGGCGGGCCTGATCGCTGTAAAAATGCAGCGGGCTGCCGGTCAGTTCAAATCGAAAAAGCTGCTGCAGGCCGTTGAAGCCGCTCAGCCCCAGGCGGTGGGCCAGACGGGTCAGGGTGGATGCGTTGACGCCATGGCGTTCGGCAAGCTCGGTGATGGAGGTCAGGGCAACCTGTTCAGGATTAGTCAGCATGGCATTGAGTACCCGGCGCGACTGGCCGCCGAGGCGAATAGGCGCCTGCTTGCTATCAATATCGGCCAGCAGTTGCCGCAGGCTACTGAGGTCATGGGGCGGGGTGAAGCCTGATGTGTTCATCGCCAGAGTTCGCTCTATATTGTTCAGGTGTTGTTGTCGGGTGTGCAGTATAACCTGATGGTTATGCAAAAATAATTGCATAATTTTTCGTATGCAAATATATTTGCTAAATACTAGTACTGCTGAGTGCCCCTCAATGACCCATGTCTTTCACCGCAATACCCACCAGTCCTACCCGGTCGCTGTTGCCGGTGATGGCCCCTATATTATCGCCGCTGACGGGCGCCGCTATCTGGATGCCAGTGGCGGGGCAGCGGTATCCTGTCTCGGGCACAATGCAACCGAGGTGGTCGAGGCCATTCAGAAGCAGGTGGCAAGCCTGGCGTATGCGCACACGTCGTTCTTTACCACTGAGCCGATGGAGCAGCTGGCGGACTTTCTTATCGAAAGGGCGCCTGCCGGGCTTGAGTACGTCTACTTTGTGTCCGGTGGCTCGGAGGCGGTTGAAGCGGCACTCAAGCTTGCGCGGCAGTACTTCACCGAGACGGGACAGCCGCAGCGCAGGCATCTGATTGCGCGGCGTCAGAGCTACCACGGTAACACCCTTGGGGCTCTGGCCACCGGTGGCAACGCCTGGCGCCGTGCCCAGTTCGAGCCGCTGCTGACTCAGGTCAGCCATCTGACGCCCTGTTACGCCTACCGTGAGCAGGGCGAGCAGGAATCCGATGATGCCTTCACAACGCGTCTGGCGCAGGAGCTGGAGGATGAAATTCTGCGGCTGGGGGCGGATGAGGTGATGGCCTTCGTGGCAGAACCGGTGGTGGGGGCAACGCTGGGGGCGGTGCCGCCTGTGCCGGGGTACTTTCGCAAGATTCGCGAGGTATGCGACCGCTATGGTGTACTGCTGATACTGGACGAAGTCATGTGCGGCATGGGCCGCACCGGAACCCTCTTTGCCATCGAAGAGGATGGCGTCAGCCCCGATATCACCACCATTGCCAAGGGCCTGGGGGCGGGTTATCAACCCATAGGCGCAACCCTGGTGAGTGGGCGTATTTACGCTGCCATAGCGGCGGGCACGGGTTTTTTCCAGCATGGGCACACCTACATTGGTCATGCCACCGCCTGTGCGGCGGCCCTGGCGGTACAGCAGGCCATAGAGTCGCGCCAGTTACTCTCCCGGGTGCAGGTGCTGGGTACGGCGCTGCAACAGCGCCTGCGCAGCCGCTTGGGTGATCATCCCCATATTGGTGACCTGCGCGGCCGAGGTCTGTTCCAGGGGATTGAGCTGGTGCGCGACAGGACAACCAAGGAGCCCTTTGATCCGGCGCTGAAACTGCATGCGCGCATCAAGCAGGCCGCGATGGACGAAGGGCTGATGTGCTACCCCATGGGCGGTACCCTTGATGGTCGCCAGGGCGACCATATTCTGCTGGCGCCGGCCTTTATCCTTGAAGAGTCGCATCTGGATGAGCTGGTGGAGAAACTCGAGCGTGCAATTACTCTGGCGCTGCGCGCCGTAAAGGGAGCAAGCGCATGAAATCGCGTCTGAGTGAACTGACGCCGGGGACGATGAGCGCTGAGCAGCAGCGCGTGCTGGATGCCATTCTCAGTGGCCCGCGGGGCAATCTGGACGGCCCCTTCCTGGCCTGGGTTCACAGCCCCGGGCTGGCCGACCCAGCCCAGGCGCTGGGCGCTTACTGTCGCTACCATACGTCAATGCCGCTGCGCCTGTCGGAGCTGGCGATTCTGGTCACGGCGGCCTGGTGGCAGTCCCAGGCCGAATGGCAGATCCACGAACCCATAGCACGCCAGTCCGGTATTGCCGATCAGGTGATTGCTGCGCTGCGCCTGGGTAACACGCCTGCATTTGAGCGCACCGACGAGCAGCTGGTGTATCAAATCGGCTGTACTCTGTATCAAACGCGACGTATCGACGACGCACTCTATCACCGCGCCGTCGCCGAGTTTGGAGAGCCTGCACTGGTCGAGTTGGTGGGAATTCTCGGCTATTACGCCCTGGTTGCCATGACCCTGAATGTGTTTGAGGTGCGCCGCGACACATCAACACCGCTGCCCTTTCCAGAGCCCGGTTGATACTCGAATAAACAACGTGAAATGCTTGCAGCGGCAGAGGCCGGGCGTTAGATTATTGGAGTTCTTGCGGGTATCGTATAGTGGTTATTACTCGAGCTTCCCAAGCTTGCGAGGCGGGTTCGATTCCCGCTACCCGCTCCAGTTTATGATCTCATCGCATCTCACCTAGTTTCACCCATCTTGATAAATCTTTGAAAAGACAAATAAAATCTTCCCAGTGTGTCTCATGATGTCTCATACTAGCTCAGGTGTTCAGGGGGTACTTGTGGGGGTATGTACTATTTTTTTAGATTTTATACCCCCATTATTTTAAATCTATACCCCCAATGAGACAGCAATAGATACCCCGCTGGAGGGGCAAGAGGATCGATCGATGGCCCTGACAGATAAGGCTCTGAAGGCTGCTAAGCAAGCGGATAAAAACTATAAACTGTTTGATGAAAAAGGACTTTTTCTACTGGTCACAAAATCAGGGGCGAAGTATTGGCGGATGAAGTATCGCTACTTGGGGAAGGAGAAGCTGCTGGCCCTGGGGGTATATCCTGAGGTGTCTCTGAAAAAAGCTCGAGAGACCCGAGACGAGGCGCGCAAACTGCTGTCTGACGGAACCGATCCATCGGTTGCCAAAAAAGAGAAGGTGCTGAGGTCCGAGGTGCAGAATGCGAACTCATTTGAAGTCGTAGCGCGAGAGTGGTTTGAGCGAGTCAGGGATGAGTGGACAGAGAGCTATCAGGCTAGAACAATTCATGCAATGACCGAGTACCTGTTTCCCTACGTCGGCCGTAAACCGATTGCTAAGCTTGAAGCGCCGGAGCTACTGAACGCGATCCAAAAGATAGAGAAACGGGGGAAATTGGAGACCGCCCATCGAGTGAAGGGTTATGCCAGTAAGGTATTTCAGTATGGGATAATTACAGGACGTTGTACCCGCAATCCTGCCAATGACCTAACTGGCCTGTTGAAACCAAGGAACGTAAAGCACCACGCCGCAATTACTGAACCGGCCCAGGTGGGACAGTTGCTGGTGGATATAGATCTTTACTCAGGGACTTATGTTGTAAAAGCGGCATTGAAATGCGCGTCCCTGTGGTTCTGTCGCCCAGGTGAAGTGCGGAGAACCTTATGGAGCGAGATAGATTTTGATGCCAAGGTGATTGTTATGCCCGGTGAGCGTATGAAAATGCGCAACGATCACCTGATTCCTTTAAGCCGGCAGTCCATGGATACTCTGGAAAGCCTCAAGGGGATTACTGGGCGTTCCAAGTACGTGTTCCCATCACTTCGGGGTAATTCCGCCTGTATATCAGAGAATACACTGAATCAGGCACTAAGAAGAATAGGGTACGACAAAAGTACCATGACCAGTCATGGATTTAGAGCTATGGCTCGTACGCTACTCGTAGAGGAGTTGGGCATTGACGAAGCATGGGTTGAACATCAATTAGCCCATTCCGTGAAGGATGCGAATGGCAGGGCATATAATCGAACCAAATTCCTCAATCATCGGGTCAAAATGATGCAGCAATGGGCTGATTACTTGGATGACTTAGAGTACAAGGCCCGTAATGGGCTGCCGATTGTACGTAACTTTGCTCAGGAGTAGTAACGATATGTGACTTGCATTGTTGAGCATAGATGTAAGATATAAATATATACCTGATTACTTATGAACCTCAGTCACTATATAGCCCAATATCATGCTGTGACTCCAGTGAACAGGAAGGTACAACATGATGGGTGACCAAAGCAAGGTTTGTTTTCGTCTTGATATGAGAAGTTTAAACAGGAGAGACTTTGTAATCTTTTGAATTTACTAAAGCTAAATTGGCTGAAACATGGCTGAGTTTTGTGGGTAATCAGGTAAGTTCATGAGTCAGAAGCCGTGCTGATGTATTCATGCCATATATGGGTGGATTGGGTTACGAGGTGGGTAGGCTTTTTGCGCAAAAAATGACAGTGATTTTTCTGTATTTAAAAAGAAGATTTTTCATATGTCCCGGGGTAAGGTGTTCTTTGAGTTTTTTATTTATGACCAGTGGTTAGCTAAGAAAAAGGTAAGATAAAATTACAGATTTATTGCCTTTTGATAAGGGTTGCAGTAAGAGGTTTCTAATGTTGACCTAGATGTCTGGTTGGGTCGTAAAATCTAATAGGGCTTCTAGCTCTATATTGTTCCTCTCAAGCTCTTCTATGCGCTTTTGTTGATTTTCAAATCCTTGCATAAGCTTTTCTAAAGCGTCCTGAACTGTTTTTGGTGCTTCATCTCCTATGCGCTTCGCAAACCAGATTTCGTCATTTGACTGTAAGGGGGTGTTGAAATAAAAGTTCTCATTCATGAATACTTCTGATTGAGTATTTGTGTCAATTTCCAGAATGGTGCTTTTCATCAATGAGGTCTTTTCTGAGAATATTCGTTGTGCCTGCCTAATGACTTCATCATCAATGACTGGTTCTGATTTGCTATTTTTGAGCTGTGTGATTTGGAGGCTAAGAGAATAAATCTCATCTTCAAATAGATTTAATATCGCAGTATTTATCTTATCGGCACCCTTAAGTTGTGTGTAAAGTCTTTTTATTATCGAGTTAAGTTCTTTGATTTTTATTGATGGTCTCGCTGCGTTTTTATTTTCCTTAAGGGCTTTAATATTCCTTTCGAGATGGTTAATTTTTTCCTTGTATTTTGCTTCGAAATGCAAGCTTATATTTTTATGTAGTTGTTCGTGTTCTTCAATAAGTTTGAGCACAAGTGCTTTTTTTGAACAGTTGCTTTCTCGGCAAAGCCGCTCAATTTTTTTGTTCTCATCACTATTTATGAGAATGCTTAGCTGCCGGCTTTGAGGTTTTTGACGATTTTTACGCTCGCGATAAGCTGCCTTAAATCTGTTCAGGATTAACCTTGAATGGTCACTACTAGTTAGATCGACTAGACAGTTTTCTAATCCTTCCCTGTTAGAAATTATCGGGCTAAATAAAGGAAAGTACACGCCTTTCTTATTAAAGTAATTAACTGCCCACTGTATGTCTTCATTCGTAAGTTTCATGATTAATCTTCGTATGGCCTTATGGGCTCTATCTTGCTGGCTCACTATTGTGCTCCGCTCTAGCTTTAGTCTAAATCTTAGTATTTGCTCTTTGTGAACAATATGGTTTACACATTCTGAAAAGTCAAACGTGTTGACAAACATGTTTGCTGAGTTTAATAAGGTAGGTACTATTTGTAGTTTTAAACGATAATAAGAGGTTTGAGATGTATCAGTCACTACTGAGCTGGAGAGATGAGGACTACTACCAAGTTGAGTACGGCGCGGGTGACTCACATCGTAAGAAGAGAGTGAAACGTGCTAAGGAGTTTGGTCGTCTGACACCAGAGGGGCGCCTTGCTCTGCTGCGAGCCGTTTCAAAGTCTGATGACGAGAATTGCATTAGCGGGACAGTCATAGAGCTTGCGAAGAGTCTTGACTCAAACCCTAAAGCTGTTAGTGAAATGCTTTCTTTTTGTCTTGAGAGAGAACTGGTGCGTAAGTCATCTCTCTCAGATTTTGGTCGCCGGGGAGGAAGGTGTTTTGCATTTAGTTCAACGTTCATAGATTTGCTGCGGCATCCAACTTCACTGCCTGACCCGCGCATTGAGAATATGATTCAGTGGATTCTCGAAACCCCTACGGAGATGCTTCCAAATTATGATCACTCAATCTCAATTCGAATCGATGGAAGTAAGTCAAGGCGAGGCGGCTTTAGCCGCTCGATGCGTTGGTTATTAGCCGTCATGCTATATCATGCTGATGACTGTGGTGTTCTGCGAGACAACGGCATGGCTGATCTCAATAACCTGACGGGGATGACAGAAAAGCGTATTCGTTCGCATTTGTTGTCATTTCAGAAATTAGGGTATGTGAAGAGAGTAGTGCCTGGTGTTGTGGATCCCGGTTGGCTCGGTCGTCGAAAAAGTATCTACTATTTAAACCTCGATCACAAGGTTTTTGGAGATCATAAACGCCACAGCATCTATTTGCATATAAAAGGGTGCGAGCTAGCGTTTAGAGATCGTAGCTTTGCACGGTCTATTCTGTATGCGAAGAAATCTAGGGAACTGTATGTTCAAATTCCAGAAACTTATCTTATTGTAAGACGTGATGATATAGATTTATCAAAAAGAGGGGCATACTACTTACAGATTAAACTATGTGAGTACGTGTCAAAATTGCTCCGTGAGAATTGGGAAAGGCTGCCTGAAAGGCCTTCTGTTGTGAGTATTCGCCCAGAAGATAAAAATTTTGGGGAGGTATTGATGAGTGTTCTTAGTGAGTTGGAGGCGGATCTGCACGTTGCTGGCGAAGATGAATTTATTTCTAAAAAGAAAATCATCCAGAGCGAGTTGAGAGATGTTTCGAAGAGAAGTGATGGTGAGGAAACTTTAAGTTTATTACTAAGACCCTTGCTTGTGATGGCAGGCGAAGTTGTCCGTTTGTCCATGGTTACTAAGGCTGCGTTGCTCTGTTTTTATAACGAAAGGTGTGTTGATTCCTTCGATGCGGTGATTAGTTTACATCCGGCTTTTGGCTATAAGTTGTTTCGTGAATCGCTATCGATGGGCGCCGGGATGACCAGAAAGAATGATGTCGCTGAAGGCGATGTGGTTGTTGAAATATTAATTAAGGATAAAGTTAATCTACACCAATTTCATGGGGATTTTCAGGCGCAGATAGAACGGGTCGGGGATTCGGGATGCAAAGTTATATCCGCAAAAATAACGAACGATAGTCAGGGAAATATTTTCAATATATAATTAGTTGCTGTTTTTATGGCCAGCTGGATGGATGAGTGCTTAGTGTTGGTAAAAATTAATTTTAATTGAGCTTGCTGATCTCATGAACCAATAAGGAGCCGGTCATGAGAATTATCAGACTTTCAGAAGTAATGCATAACACAGGTCTTTCCCGCTCTACAATCTATCGGTATGTCGCTGATGGAAGTTTTCCAAAGCCAGTTCCTCTTGGTGGTCGAGTCGTTGGCTGGGTTGATAGTGAAGTTACGGATTGGATCCTCGAGCGGATAGAAATGCGTGAGGACAACAAAACAGTGGTCAAAGGTATACATGCAAAAGCATCTTAGGGGGCATGTCCCCCTAAATTTCTGTTTCATCTTTTGATATATTCCGACAATTTTCATTTCCGCATGGTTATTGGTGTTGCGTACTATTACCTATCGCAGTATAGGCTCATTTTAAGTCTGTATTTGTCGGTATAGTAATATACTCTATTCTAGTGCATGACTACTCTATTAGGAGTTTTATCATGAGTTATGGGATCAATAAGAGAGTTGAAAGTAATACAAACCTAAGTCGTTATTGTATGGATAGCTACTGCGGGTTACCGATATTGGTTCATAAAGGACCATGCATCGAGAGTTATTTAGAAAGATCACTTTCAACAATTGATCGAGCAATACAAGATCATCCTCGTACATTTGCAGTTCGCTTGGATATGCGGTTTCCTATTGGTCATGATATTTCTTATGATAGTAACTACGTGATGCAAATGTTTATAAAGTCTTTGAAGTCAAGAATGAAAGTTAGATATGAGAGTATTCGTAGGAGTGAGCATAGGGCGCATGCTAGTAATTTAAGATATGTGTGGGCGAGAGAGATTGGAGGTAATGATGGGAGGCTGCACTATCACATGTTACTTCTTTTTAACAAAGATGCCTATTACACACTGGGAAATCTGAGGCTAGAGATCGGTACTCTATACAGTATGATAAGAGCATCTTGGGCAAGTGCCATTGGGATCCATTTTGACTTTTCTGGTGGTTTGGTGAATGTGGCAGGTAGTTTTTGGCTTCAGCCTACTGATGGGTATGCCTCGCGTCCCGAACTTTTCAAAAGCGTTAGCTATCTCTGTAAAGAGCATACAAAACACTATGGAGGTTCCGTGCGTTCTTTTGATTGTTCGAGGAATTAATTAAAGTAGAAGTTCGGTTTTTTTGGATTTGGCCTTGCACTAATTTTTCATTTTCCTAAAATCGTAAAAAAGACACTCTGTCGATAGTCTTCATGTATAAGCGGATTCGCTTTAGCGAAATCAGTAGTATCTGTATAAGGCTCATTCGTTGGCTCCTGCATTAAATGCAGCTGGAGTCGCTTCGGCTTTCACTCGCAACACGTCGTCAGTGAAACAACGTTGTGGCCTGACTAGTTGATGCTTTGTCCATCGCGATCAGGGTTGGTCCTGTGGCAGAAATCCACTGGGTAATACGCGCGGCGATATCCATTCCTGTGTGGTCTTGCTCTACCGCTTCGAGGCGCAGCTGCCCATCGACCAGCACGGACTTGGCCAACCCTACTTTTTTGGCGGCTGTCGCACAGTCAATCCCGACGATCACGATCTCCATATTACCTCTATGCCACCTTCATACCTGATGAGCTGAACAGCCATGCAGCTACGCTCAGACTTGGTTGATGCCAACAGGCGTACCTTTGCGGCTATCGGTATCCGCAGCTACTTGGTGTGGTAACCCGAGGCGCAGTACAGCTCACCCGGCCGATTAGAAAATACCGCCTAGCAACATATTTTGAGAGTAAACGTTCGGTGATCGTATACGGACAGCTGCTCGGATCAAGGGCTAGGCAGCCGGCGGTTGTCTAGTCAGCTCGGACGACACATTCAACAGTATGGGACCAATAAAAACGATGAAACAGAATACGATATTTGCCGAAATGGAAGCCCAGCGTAAACAAGGGCAGATAAAACGTGGGAACAACCGGGGTTCCAGTGCGCATCTTCTGAGGTGTAGTGGCATTGTGTTTACCAGCAAGAATGAGGGGGCTCACCTGATCGTGTGCGGTCATCAGGGCCCCATTGATTTTTGGCCAGGGACCGGGAAATGGAAAGGGCGCAAAGCGCGGTTGACGGGTATGGGGGTGCGTAATCTGATTGAAAATATCAAGAACGGACGCCTATAACTGAGGGCAGGGCGCCCGAGATTGGCATCGTGGCCAGGCGAGGCGCCGAGCGAGTCTTGCTCTCAACTGAGAAAAGGAGCACGACGGTATGATCTCGATTGCCAAGGCCTTGACGCCTGAACAGCAGACAATTCAGAAGCTGCAAGTCACAGTGGGGAGTCGGGTCTATCTTGAAAGAGTGCAACTCTCATTCGGGATAGCTATGATGGCATACAGCTTGGCAGGGGCTTTGCCATATCGCTCATAAGAGGGGCCGAGAAGGCTCAGCTGGACAATGGAGTGTTCATGTCGGAAGTACAGTCTGGAATGTACGATGCGAGATTCAAGCGCTGTCGGGAGGCTGGCTTAAGCGTTGATGACGCGATAACTGAGATCACCGATCAGTACCTCGACGGCAAGCCGGCTAGGCGGAGCAAGAAAAACCCCATTAAGGCGAGCGAGCGCGATACAGCTTTCTGGACTAGTGACTTCCTTGCACAACTAACGCCAGATATCTGTGCATCCAATTCATTCGTACTGGCGCTTGCGCGTTACTTTGCTCAGGATGTGGTTTCCAATCGATCATTGCTGTTGCGCATAGCAGCGCTTGTACCTTCGGCCGTCAGGCGAGCCATTCGTTACTCGCGGCTGGTAATGAGGCCTGATTCGAAAAGCTGGAGAGAGGTTGAGGCGCTGGCTGACAGCGATCCCGATCAGTTTGGTGCACTGGTCGCCATTTGCCGTCGGTTTCATATAGCGCACCAGGACCGTTTATCGCTGCTGGAAGAGTCCCGGTCTCCACTTGCACGTCTGACACCATTGGAATTACTTTCATATTCTAGCCTCTACGCGTTCGAGTACCTGATTCCGACTGAAAAGGTGCTAGGTCAGGGGGCTGGCTCCGATAACGAGATGGAAGATCACTGGTATGCGTTCAATGACATCCTGAAGTGGAAGCTGGAATCGTTTGATTGTAGTGCTCTCAATCTATCGGTATCCGATATCGGTCGGTCGCTACAGCAGCATATGTCGCCGTTCCTGTTTCCGTCACCCGAGCACTCCGGCCAACACCTAGTCATCTACCCGTCTTTCGTAAAGCTCGTCGCGGCGCAGCTCGAGTACAACAGTTTCATGTCCCAGTCGATCGACGCATTCTGTTACGACGACAGTATCCGCTTCAAACTGGTGGGTAATGACTTGACCATCGTTGAGGTGGATGTCGAAGAACGACAGCGATGGAAGCGTGGCGGTGAGAAGCTCGCAAGGCTGCACCAGTACTGGTATTACCGTGCAGTGGCTGAGTTTTCCCGGTCAGGCATGGAGGGGAAGGTAATAGGGCTTCCTGAGAACCACGAGCGCAATCAGGCAGCAGTCATCAAGACATTACGGATTCAGCTTCAGCTAACCGAGGTGTTCGGGTTAAGCGATCACCTGCTGACGGACAGCGGGCTTCGCGTGGATCTGTATCAAGCCCTACTGTCAATGGAGCTAATGACTGCGTTTTACAATGCAGCCTTTATAGAGCCATTCAATCGCTATCTCGATGAAACCGGACACTGGTGTAAAGCGCTGTGCCTTCTGGCAATCGAAGGCCTTCAGGATGGGATGCAGAACCGATTTCCCATCACGTTCTCGGACCGCAAAGAAAAGATTGAAGCCATACGTGGCTGGACCGTGAACGAGGCCCTACCCAAGGGCAGCCTGAAAGCGGCAGAAGCCATACTCGATTTCTGGACCTCGGACTTGAAAGAACGGGCCGCCCAATTACGCGACAAGCGCCACGGCCCGATACCAGAACTCCATGAACGGCCGGTGCTGAAAATGGGCCGTTTCCTGTTTCAGTTACCGTGGCTGATGGCGTTCCAGAACAATTCTACGGCGGCACTTAACAACCTGCGCCGTATTGGGGGGCGAAGACAGGAAACCCGGGATGAGACCCAGCGTATCGAGACACGGCTGGCGGAGCAGTTTGCTGCGCGTGGATTCAGAGTCGTAGCGAATTATCAGCCCCCTAAAACGGATGACTATGATCCGGGTGAAATCGATCTGATCTGCCAGCGGGATGGTCACCTGCTAGTGCTGGAGATCAAGTCTACCTTCTTGCGCAGTTCGCAGTTCGATGCCTGGCTGCACAAAACACAGACGCTGCGTAAAGCCGGGACGCAAGTAAAGCGGAAGGTCGAAGCTGTTACCGAGGTGTTGAAGACCGATATGACCCTGGCAACTAGTCTGGGACTGGAGAACGACGCTGATGGCCTGAAAATCCATGGCTGGATTGTAGATACGTCGATTGAACACGACCATGAGCGTTTCTCGGGCTTTCTGAAGGTTTCGCTCGAGGAGGTCCTGATTGCCCTGTGGGATGATGCGTATTATCTGAATGACCCGGCTGGCATGTTTCTAAATCCACCGGTACTGGAAGCGAAGCCTGCGGAGGCAGGGCAGGAATTTGGATCGCTTTATCAAAACGGTATTTCCGGCCGGGACTTCGTTAGCGTAATCGAGCAGGAAACTGTCTGGAATGCGACAAGTTAACTGGGTTAAATTAATGATTGTTTGCTGGTTTTTCCGATATTTCTGATGCTGCTGATTTATTGAGTGGTATGACTGTGTGCTGCAGAGATATCTGTTTGCTGTCGACCCAAAGCGGACATTGCCTGCTACCGCGCCCTGTGCATAACTCACCCTCAAAGCCTGTGCGCTTATACAGCGTATTGGACGCCATACGGCCTTATTGCGCGTTTTACAGCATTCATGTGCTCGTTTCTGACTGGTATTAGGAGCAAAAATGTTACAGTATCAATGCCTTATGGATTGGGGCCTGTTAAATACTGCGCACGGCCTAGTACGAAAATATGCATGCACGTTTTCAACGGAGGAGAATGGCTGTGAATTCTCAAATATTGTTTCTTTTTGGTCGCTTAGGCTTTCTTAACGCTATCTTGGTCTGCGCGTAAACGAGCATGTGCAGTATTTAAATGTAATATATCTAAGGAGATTTTATGACTAATCAACCACTAAATAGTAGTGACCAGAGTAAAATTTTGATATTTGGTTTGCTCATGCTGCCATCCTTAGGGTTTCTTGTAGGAGTAATTCCCGCTTTGTTTTTAGTATTTGGGATATTCATGATGAAGAAAAATGAAGATTTTTCTCATGTGGCTACAGCAGTTAGAAACTTTCGAGGTTATGTATCACTTATTTTGATCGCCTGTTTAATCGTGGCAGCGTACAGCGCAACTACTTTAAACGAAGAAGACTACTGGGATCGTCAGGACGAAGAGCTCTATTTTTCTCTAGCATTCGCTGGAACTTGTATAGCCTATTTGATTTTTGTGAAATTTCTTTTTATCAATCCACTTGATCGGCACAGCGAGTGGGTAGAGATTAATGGCATATTTTCTAGAAAGCCAAAGAGCCCCACTGAATCTGTAGCTTTAGGAGAAGTAGATATTATCAAGGGAGAAAAGCTCAAACAATATTCAGTAGCAGATGAGCTTATAAAATGGGCAAAGCTGAAGGAAGATGGCCATATCTCCGAGGGGGAGTTCAACGAAGCCAGGAAAAAGCTTCTAAAGCGGGCATAGGAATTTATGAATATATATGAAAAGCAATTCGAATTACAGCAAGGCACTGCAGCATATTGGCATAGCAAGTCTCATGACCTGCTGGTGTCAGCTCGGACGCTGTGGCTTGCAATGCAAGAAAATCGGAACTTAGAAGTGAGTTGTTGGGCTACCTATAAAATGTTAATTGGAATGTCCTTCGAGCTTGTTTTCAAGGCTCATTGTGTCGGTAGAAAAACTGATTTTAGGAAAAATCACAAGCTGTCCGAACTTGCTTCGACGGCAGGTATTTCAATAACAGACGAGGAAAAATCAATTTTAGATATATTGACGGAGTATATTATTTGGGTGGTCGGTATCCCACCCCAAAGTTTCCTCAACACCTCAGAGACCATTGGAAAAGTCAAAATGAGGTGCTTATAGAGGAAGTCCAGCTAGGAAGTTTGAAAGGTGGTAAAGCCAATGGAAAGTTGGATTTTGAATGCCTTCAGCCAATTTGGCGGAGATTGTCTGACGCTTATCTAGCTGCGTACAGTTGAAATATAACAGCGGGCTAAAATTCATTCCGGCGACAAAAGCGTGGCCTCCACCGAACTCGCTAATGATCGCCGCCTAACCGGACGTTAGGTACTAATCGCGCAACGTCCGCTTTGTGCCGTAGCGACCATCATGGCGATCAGAGTGTCGTAGCGTTGATCGCTACAAGCTACCATAGATGCAAAGGCTTAACCATCAGATCACAGGATATTAAAATGGCAAAGGATACATCGTCGAAGTCATGGGCCGTCCCTGGTAGCGTTGGCTGGCATAACAGCCAGGCATCAAGCTACTGGGATCGCATGCTGTCTATCGAAGAGGTTGCCTGTGTCCTGGGCGTCAGGATCACCGAGTTGAAGCATGCCGTGCAGCATAACCTGCCGCTGAAGGGGAAGAATCCGCCGGCCCTGAATCGTGTGACGAAAGGGAAGATGTACTTTGAAGGATGCGCTGTTAAAGCCTATATCGATAATTGATCAATACGACGTATTCGCACAGGGTCAAATGGCAGTCTGAAGCGTACACCGCACTCAGCATGATGGCCCACCCGCCGTGGGCGGAGTGGCAACTTCACAGCGTTACCCTGAAGGCGCCACAGTTCAGGGTAACGTGGCCTGATGCTGCCAAGCCCCTCAGTACTTTCAATTTTTAATTCGTATTTGCGCCATATCCCACTTGATCAGCGCACGGCTTAACCGTTGGTTAGGCATTCGTACCGAGCCAGAAACCCGTTTCAGCATATCTACGGCGCCTTTTTGGCCCCTTCAAACCGTAACGCTTCTATTTGTGAATAGTCTTCCAGTACCACTGGGTTGGCCCTGCAGAGGTTGATGTCTTCCACGTCAAGCGGGGCTGTCGGCACCTGCATGAGTTGCAGCAGGTAGATCGCCGTGGCAGCGCGGGTTTTAATGCACAGCACCTCGTCGCTGAAACAGCGTTCGTGCCGGATAAGTGCCTGCTGTTCTGGCGTCAGCCCGGGGTTGGGGATCAGTCTTAGTTCAACCTCCCGCTGCCAGAGCCTATCGTGCGTCGGATCCTCCAGCCGGGGGCCAAGTATTTCGCCGCACGCCAGAATCCTCCCGAGCAGGAAGTCGCGATAATCCCGGTTTTTCTCGCAGAAGGCACGCAGGTGCCAGCGGTAGCCACTGGAGACCAGTGAGTGCGGAGCTATGATCCGTTCTTCTCCCTTTGGGCTGGTCATGGAGGCATAGGTCAGCTCCAGCCGCTGGCCTGTCCGGCAGGCTTCGACTACTTGACGCACGATACGTGGTTCTGCCCGGCGCTGGGGTGGACGAATAACGCAGGTGTGGCTTTGTGACAGGGCGATGCGTTCAACAAAGCCCTCAAGGAAGCTGTGTGAATCCAGCAGGTTCAGGTATTCATCTACGGTACCAGTCGTGAAGTGCGGGGTGAAGTTTACGGAAGGTATATAGCCCTTCAGATGAGCGTCGTAATCGAGGTTCTCCGGTACCATCTGCTTGTATTGATTGATATCCCGGGAGGCCTGCTGACGCTTGATGCCAAAGGTGTTGCACAGGTGATTGGTTGTCAGGCGCCCCTCCCACAGGGCAATGATCTCGATATAGCGATAACGCAGTAACACTTCCCACTTCAGATCTTTCAGTGCCGTCAGCATCCTACCTGTCCCTTTCAGGGTACATGTCCTGTTAAGGGGACATATACATGTATACAAATCTTACATGTGATCAAAAGATAACCTAGTATTGGGCTCTCAACAACGGTTGATGGATAACGGAGGCGGTGATGTTTTCAAAACATGCCACACAACGTATGCAGCAGCGCGGTGTTTCAGGCCTGATGGTTGATCTGCTGATCGACTATGGCGCAGTCGACTACCACCGTGGCGCACAAGTGATCTGGCTCGACAAGCGTGGCTGGCGACAGCTATGCCGGGAGCTGCCCTGTACCAGGCAAGTGCTCGACAAGGTGCGCCGCTGCTACCTGGTTATGGCGGCTGGCATCGTGGTCACCGTTGGGCACAAGACCTGCCACTTCAAGACAAAACGTCACTGAAGCTTTCAAACCGAGGCGATGACCATGGCGATGCTGCTTATATTGGTTGGTTTGGCCGTCATGATGGATCACCCCTTTTGGGGTGAGCTAATCGCGGGGCTTGGGGTGCTGGCTGCAAGTAACCCGAGCGAAGCTGACACCTGTGCGATCGGTATTGTCGGCGTAGTCGGAGGGTTGTTTCTGCTCTATGTCCTGCACTCGTGCTCAAGTGCAATGCACCAGACCGGTCTTGGCGGATAGTTAAACCAACTCGGCTGATCCTGAAAAATGATAAGAACGGAGAAACTCCCATGGCTAGTCAATGGACTTACGCAAAGCTGGAAGGGCTGGGTCGTACCCGGTTGTCGGAAAACTTTTTTATGCGGGAGTTTTTGCACTCCGAGATCGCCCAGGCCCATGGCTTAACCAACGCGCCGGAAAACCCGGAGCTGGCGATCGCGGCAGGTACACAGCTGTGCGAGCAGGTACTGGAGCCAATCCAGGCGGCCTGGGGCAAGGTCCATATTCGGTCCGGTTATCGATCGCCCGAGGTCAATGCCCTGGGCAACAGTGCAAAAATGAATTGCGCCAGCAACGAGAGCAATCGGGCTGCCCATATCTGGGATGCGCTGGACGCTAGCGGCCAGATGGGTGCAACCGCCTGCATTGTTATACCCGCCTGGCTGGATCAGTTCGAAAAGACGGGCGACTGGGCGTCACTGGCCTGGTGGATTCATCATCAGGTGCCCGGCTACTACGAGATGGTGTTCTTCAAGAACCTCTGCGCCTTCAATATCCGCTGGTACCAGGGCAATGATGGCAACAAGACCATCCGCTCCTTCCTACCGAACCCTGATACGGGTGATAAAGCAGCTTTGCTCAGCAGGGGGCAGGTCCATTCGTATTACGCGTTAATGCCTGAGGCACAGCGCTGTGCAGGGGCCCAAGTCATGATCAATTCGATACTTGCTGTTTAAGGTCCAAATGGCGGCTATGCTCTATTTCACTCGCAAGTGCAGACAAGGATGATGTGATGCCACGATTTCTACACACTTCTGATTGGCATATTGGGCGGCTGTTTCAGAACGTATCGTTACTCGATGATCAGCTGCATGTTCTGAAGCAGATCAAAAGTTATGCGAAGGAACACGGTGTAGATGCCTTGGTCGTGGCTGGGGATATCTACGATCGCTCCGTTCCACCCGCTGAAACGGTTGATGCGCTGAGCGCATTTCTGGCCGACTTCACGGCTGAGCTTTCCATTCCAGTCATCTTGATATCCGGTAATCATGACAGTGCTAAACGATTACGATTCGGCGCTCAGTACATGTCCGGATCCGGCCTGCATATTCTCGGCGATATCCTTAACGTTGCGACTCCAGTAACGCTCGAGACGGACAGCGGCCCGGTCCATTTCTACGGCATTCCCTATCATGATCCGGTCGAGGTGCGGGAGGCTTATGGGTGTGACGTAAAGAATTATGATGAGGCGCACACGTATCTTGCGCGACTTGCCGAACAGGCACGGACTCCTGGCATTCCTGCTGTTTTGATCAGCCACTGTTTTATCGACGGAGCTGAGGGGTGTGACTCCGAGCGCCAACTCTCCCTTGGCGGGGCTGATCGTGTCTCCTATCAACCGCTGCAGGAGTTTGATTATGTGGCGCTGGGTCACCTGCACGGGCCGCAGTACAAAGGCGCCGACCATATCCGGTACTCGGGTTCGCCGCTGAAGTACTCGTTTTCAGAGCACCGGCAGCAGAAAGGTGTGATCCTGGTCGAACTTACGGACGATGGCGTGATTTGGGAGCACCTAGAACTGATTCCTAAACGTGACCTGCGAGTGTTGGAGGGAACGTTGGCCGAGCTGATGGAGCAGGGGCGCAGAGATCCTCGCCAGGACGACTATATACTCGCCCGCTTAACCGATACCCAGGACCTGCTGGAGCCAATGAGCCAGTTGAGACAGGTGTATCCCAATACGCTCGAGCTGGAAAGGACCAACTTCGTCATTTCCCGTGGCAGCCAGCTTGTCGCCGATGTCAGCAGTCGACGCAGTGAGGACCAGGTGTTCAAGGATTTCTTTCGGCAAGTGATGGGTGGTGAGCTTACTGATGAACAGAACGAGTTGCTGTTTGAAGTGATTACCGAGGCTCGTGCCGGCATGGAGGAACAGGGATGAAGCTGCATAAACTGAAACTGTCTGCCTTCGGTCCCTTCGCCGGCAATGAGTCCATCGATTTCTCGCAACTTGGTGAGAATCCGCTGTTCTTGATCGATGGCCCGACCGGGGCAGGAAAATCATCTCTTCTGCATGCGGTCTGCTATGCCCTCTATGGTGAAACGACCGATGCCGAGCGAAAAGAGCTCGGTATCCGGTGCGACAATGCAGATCCCGATGTACTCACGGAGTTGAAGCTCGAGTTCAGCATCCGTGGACAGCGTTATCGTATTCATCGAGTGCCGACACAAGTGCGCCCGGCCCGACGAGGTGATGGCGAAACGGAACAGAAAGCTACCGCACACCTGGTCCGAATTGCAGATGATGGGACTGAAGAGACGCTGGTCCCCAAGAAGAAAACAGAGGCCGATGTCCATATCAGGGCGATACTGGGCCTGACCACTGATCAGTTCCGTCAAGTCATGGTGTTACCGCAGGGGAAGTTTCGTGAGCTGCTGTTGGCGAAATCTGACGACCGCCAGGAAATCCTGTCGACGCTATTTCAGACCGAGGTCTACAAGCGCATCGAGCAGCTATTGAAGGACAAAGCGGGCGACATAGAGAGACAACACAGAAGATTTGAAGAGAGTAAGACCGAAGCACTGCACGAAATCCACATTGCCGATGTTGACGCTTTACTGGAGGCCATTGCTCAGTCATCCACTACTTTGGCGGAAAGAGAGAGCGCAAAGGCAAAGGCGGACACCTTCAAACGAGCTGAAGAGGCGAAGCTGAAAGCAGCTGAGGCATTGCAGAAACGCTTTGAAGAGCAGGAGACCAAGCAAACAGATCTGAAGACTCATCAGGAACGCAAGCCCGAAGTCGACGAGGCTCGAGTGCGAATCCAGAGAGCGGAGAAAGCCGCTGCCATCGCGCCGCTCTGGCAGACGTTGCAGGGACTGGATCAGCAAATTCGGGTTCAGGACGTCGAGACTAAAGCGGCGAATAGTGCGGTGAATCAGGCGAAGCTTGAAGCTGATGAAGCCGTGAGAAGCCTGCAGGAAATGGAAAAACGTTACGAATCGCGTGATGAACTGAAGGCTACGGAAACTCGTCTTGCAGGCTACCGGAAAACGCTGGAAGGCTATGAGTCGTTAAAGGCAGCTGTTCAGAAGGCTAACTTAGCGCATCAAAAAGCCCTGTCCAGGGTTGAAGCGCTCGATCACGAGATGGCCAGTATCGACAAGACTCTCGAGGGTCAGATTGAAGAAATCGAAGTGCTCGGTAAACAGATCGGGCAGAAGGCAGAGTGCATTGAGCTGCAGATTGCGGCTAAGCGTCGACTAGACACTCGAGTTAAGCTGGAGGCCGCAGCGGCATATTTGGCAACGCGCGAAAAAGCCGTGCGCGTGGCCCAGGCGGCACTAGAAGAAGCAGATAGAAGCTATAAGCAAGCGAACACCAACGCCGATCGGCTGGAGATGACCTGGTTTACCAATCAGGCTGCAGTGCTTGCGCAAAAGCTGCAGCTGGACCAACCCTGTCCTGTGTGCGGTAGCTCCGAGCATCCTCACCCAGCTGAGTTTCCAGAAGACATAGAGAAGGTCAATCAGGACGCAGTTGATCAGGCGCGAAGAGATGCGAGCGACTGCCTGAATGCTCGGTATTCATCGGAGACGCAGCTAACTGAGTGCGTAAGTGCAGTACAGCACCAGAGAAAGCTCATTACTGAGCTGGAGTCGGAGCTGGGCGAAAATGCCACACATACGGTAGATGAGTTAACGCAGGCTCATCGTGAGCTGGAGAAGCGCTTGCAGCAGATTTGCAAGAGCGAACAGCAGTTAGAAACCGTAAAGGCAAATAGAAAGACAGAGGAGACCAAGCGGATCCCGCTGGATACGGAACGCACCAGTCTCAATAAGGGTATGCCGGAACTGAGTGCTGCGAAAGCGGCAGCCGAGAACCAGTTGGCAAATGCCGAGAAAGAATTGCCTGAAGCATACCGGAGCCTAGATGCGCTGAACCGGGCCATCCTAGATACCGTTCAGGCAATCAAAAAACTTGAAACAGACTACCAAGGGGCCCAGAAACGGCAGGCCGAAGCTTCAAATGCTGCTTCCGCAGCACAATCGAATCTGAAGGCACTCAACAAGCAGCTGCAAGACCTGCAGACGCGTAGAACGACTCAGTCCAGCCTTTGGCAAAGGGTGCTGTCGGATAGCGAGTTTGAAAACCAAGCAGATTTTGAAACCAGTGTGCTGGAAGAGACGACGACTGAAGAATTGCGGACCACTGTAAAGGGTTATGATGACAAACTTCGTTCGCTGAACTCCCAGCTGGAACTGATCGCACAGCAGCTGGCGGATCAACAGCCACCGGATATGGCCTCACTGGAAGCGAATCATAAAGCTTCTGAAACCGCCTACCAGGAGGCCGAGAAGGCCTGGACAGAAGCTCAGCAAGCTAAAGCGCTGCTGAATCGAACATTAGCGAAAATTCGTTCCCTGGAAACACAGCAGCAAGCGGTGCAGCGGCAATACGAAGTGGTTGGCAAAATGGCCAAGGCTGCCGGAGGAAGAGGTGACGTCCGGGTTAGCCTGGAGCGTTTTGTCCTTGGCAACCTGCTCGATTCGGTGCTCAGCGTCGCGAGCCAGCGCCTGCATGCCATGAGCAGAGGCCAGTACCGTCTCGTGCGTCAGAACGAAGCGGACCAGAAGCGGACCATGACCGCCGGGCTGGATCTGGCCATCGATGACGCTTACAGCGGCAAGACCCGGCCGGTTGCCACCTTATCGGGTGGTGAATCTTTCATGGCTTCGCTTGCATTGGCGCTGGCGTTGTCCGATGTGGTGCAGCAGCGCTCCGGGGGAATCCAGCTCGACACCCTGTTTATCGATGAAGGCTTCGGAAGCCTGGATCAGGAGTCATTGCAGTTAGCTATAAACACTCTTGTTGAGCTGCAGTCCAGCGGGCGGACCATTGGCATCATCTCTCATGTGTCGGAGCTGAAAGAGCAGATGCCGCTGCGGATTGATGTTAGTAGCTCGCGAGCGGGGAGCACCGTAAGAATGAGCTGTCTGCCGTGATTAGCAGGAGCTTGGGAGTATCTGATTTGCAACGTGAGTTAGCCGGTGCGAGCTGCAACGAGATAGATGATTCAGATCCACTTTATCAGGCAGCTTTACCGTATCGATTTGTTTGATTTTTTAGCAAAGCTAATCGGATGTTTAAGAGCGCTTTCCATCCACAGTTGAAAGGCGCTGACCGAATAAGTTACTACAAATTGATTACCTTGTGTTCAGAGAGCGGCGCTAGCTGAACAAGGATGAGCAGGAGTTTGTGTTATGTCGGAAATAAAATTTCTCGGTAGCGGGCTCAAGATAAAAAAAAAGCTCACGGAGCTGATCTCTACGCAACCTGACGGCGAAGCTCTACTGATGCTGGTGGCTTATTGGGGCATCGGTATAGATGATATTCTTGAGCCAGGGAAAACTTACAAAGCTGTTTGTAATTTGACAGATGGTGGGACGAACCCCGCCATCATTGAGGTGCTGCAGCACCGGGACGATATAGATATAGAGCTGCGACATCAGCTGCGGCTGCATTCGAAGGTTGTGGTGGGCGAGTCGGGAGCGCTAGTTTCCTCTGCGAATATTTCGTCGAATGGTCTCTCGCTAGGTGAGCAATCAGGCAATATTGAGGCAGGTATTTTTTTATCGTCTGCGACTGATCCGTACAACGACGTGCTCGCCTGGGCAGAGGAAGTATGGCGGTCGGCTAATGAAGTCGATCAAGAAACCCTGCGTAAAGCGAAAGAGGCTTATGCCAAGCGGAATCCATCACAACCGATCCCCCCCAAAGATGAGAAGCCTACTGATAATGCTGAAGAATACGAGGGGGCTGAAGCTGAAGTCCGACTACCAACTTTATCGGAATATGACCTTTTTGCTCCTGAGAAGATTAATACAAACAATATACTCAGGACAGCTAGTACGCCGCTTTTGAATAGTTACCGTAAGATGACAGGACGTGATGTTAAAGGAAGAGATGGATGGATCGCTGCCTATGTGGTTAACCTGTTATGGACTCATCTTGGTCATAGCATTTCATGGAAGCTTGGTACATTTCACCGTCCTGAGCAAGTGGTCAATCGATGGCGAGATGAAAAGGTAAAAGATGATACCGTCAAGAGGTTTTTGCGGTGGATTACTATAGAAAATAACTCAAATAGCCGTATATCCAAGGTGGCTTCTCATCTGCTAATGACTGCCTGGCAAAAGTATACAAGTGGAGATAAATGAATGGAAGCCAATGCCCGCAATCTGGAACGTATTTTTGATAGCACCGTTTCATATCAGATCCCGCTGTTTCAGCGCCCTTATGTCTGGAAAGAGGAAAGCAACTGGCTACCGTTGTGGGAAGATATTCTCAGCCTGCTTGAGCGCCAATTGAATGAGGGCCGATGCCGCACGCACTTTCTGGGGGCTGTGGTGCTGGAGCAGCTTAACAATGCTTCAGGCTCGATCGAAACACGCCAGGTTATTGATGGGCAGCAACGCTTTACTACCCTGCAGCTGTTTATGATTGCGGTACGTGACCTCTGTCGACCGGCTGAAAATGACAAGTACTTCGAGCGCTTCAACGACTTGGTAACCAACAAGGCAAACAAGGTGGATCTCGCCCTAGAAGTCTACAAGGTTTGGCCTACCAATAGCGACCGTGAGGCCTTTGAATTGGTCCACAGGTCAGGCTCTGATGAGACCATCAAGGCGGCTCTGCAAGCGGATCCACAACTGAGTTCGCAGTCTCACCAGATAATTGGCGGCTACCAGTACTTCTATGGCGTTCTGCGCAACTGGCTTGCTGGCGATCTGGATAATGAAGATTATAGCAACAAGGATATTTCAGTCGATGATCGGTTGGATGCACTTTGGCAGGTCGTGCGCAATGCGCTGCAGCTTGTCGTTATCGATCTGGACAGGGATGACGAATCCCAGGTGATATTCGAAACCTTGAATGCCCGTGGTACCCAGCTCCTCTCGGCGGATCTCGTCAAAAACTATTTGTTCCGTCGAGCGCAGGGGGAAGGTCAGGAGATCGAACCGCTTTATGAAGACTACTGGAAGGCGTTTGACGCTAAGTTCTGGCGAAAAGAGATCAAGCAAGGGCGTCTTAAACGGCCCCGTATCGACCTCTTTATGCAGCACTACCTGACTTTGATGATGCGAGAAGAAATTCGCCCAACTCATTTATTTGAGTCGTTCAAACATTATGTCCAGGACCTAGAGTTGGATGCTCCTGAAGCGCCTTTGGGCTATGGGGAGGATTCTGTTGAGCCATTAACAATACATCCCTGTGACACCCGGGGGCATTTAGAGTCACTCGACCGCTACGCTCGCGCATTCAAGTCCTTCGTGCAGCCAGATGTAGGATCTCGCTTGGCGCATTTCCTGCATCGCCTGGAAGCTGTCGATACCGCGACGGTCTATCCACTGTTGCTGCTTGCAGGAAATAAGCTATTGCCTACCCAGCATGAGGAGTTCGACAAGCTGCTTTATGTGCTTGAGTCCTTCCTGATGCGCCGCATGATCTGCTGTCTGACCACCAAGAACTATAACCGTCTGTTTTTGGATGCCATCAAGTTCATGGGCCGCAGCGGCGTAGTAAGCGCCGCTGTTCTTGCTGAATTTTTGAAAAATAGCAGAGGTGGGGACAGTGTTCGTTTCCCTGATAATGATGAGCTCAGCCATGCGATAAAAATCAATCCTCTCTATAAGCGCCTTAGGCAGTACAAACTGCGAGCAGTACTTGAGGCCTTGGATATGGCAATGCATGACAAGAAAAGTGAACAGCTTCCCTTACCTGACGGGCTGACAATCGAACATATCATGCCGCGAATCTGGCTGGAGAACTGGTCAATTCCGGAGTTGGATGCGGAGCATCCGGAGCGTAAGGTGGCCTTTGTTCAAAACCGCAATCATGCGTTACATACACTGGGCAACCTGACGCTGATCACTGGCAGCCTGAACCCTGCACTGTCCAATGGTACCTGGCACCAGAAACGTCCGGAACTCGTGAAGTACAGCAAGCTGAATCTTAATCGCTATTTCCACAGGCCTTCAGATCCAGAGGCTACGGATGAGCTGGCCGAGTGGAATGAGGAAGCAATAGCGAAGCGTGCTGAACATCTTTCCGAATTGGCGATTCGTGTGTGGCCATATTGAATGACGTGGAGAACCGTTGAAGTTTGAACTTAGGCATAGCGGTGTAGTGAGCTGAAGGTGAAGAATGATGAGTCATCCAAATTGCTAACTCGACAGCTAGCCTCACGATACCAAAATTGGATTAAAGGGAAATTATGTCCGTATCGATAAAGATAGGTCTTGGGCTAGATGGCAAGCTCATGATGCCTCACCCAGCACAAGCTGGTCTGATTGTTGGTGGACCATCTAAAGTTCTGGCGTGGCTGGAGGCGCAGCTCGGTCTTGCGGTACCAGACACGGGCTTCACAAAGCGGATGTTGCAATATCTGGCGTGTCTCAAAGAGGTGGATTCTACCTCACGGTTTTACCATGAGTCTTTGCTGGTTGACCCACTGGGTGTTGCAAGGCAGATACTTCAGTGGCGAGACCATCTGTATTTAGCAGCATGGGACGGTGGACAGCTCCCCCATGTATCGCCGCGCCTGACAGACATAGAAGCGGTTGAGAAACTTGCGCGTGATCGCGTCGCATTTAACGAAGGGCAACGGGTTTTTCGAGTTATTGAAGCGCTGGAGGTTATTTCTCTCGATATCGAGTTAGAGGTCTGCGACCCAGTAACAAGCTTTCCGGCTGTCTGGCAGCGCCTCTTGAACTATCTGGAGCCTCATTATCAGCCCTTTTATGCAGAAATTCCCGCGAAGTCGGACTCCGATTTGGGGCGGCTACAAACTGCATTGCGTTCCGAGACTTCAGATGCAGTTCAGCTGGAAGGTGATGGTAGTCTGATTTTGATTCGAGCGCCTTCTCGGGCATGCTCGGCTGAATGGTTGGCACACGCAATTGCGGAAAAATTAACGGCTCAGTCTGGACAAAGTATCGGCCTTCTGTGCGACGGTCCAGCTGATGCAGTTGATCTTGCATTAAAACAGGTTGGAGTTCCTCAGCTCGCAGTAGGTCAGGCGTCGGCACTGCGCCCCGTATTTCAGGTGCTGTCACTGGCACTGGAGTTGCTATGGGAGCCTCTCAATCCTCAGTACTTGCTGGCTTTCCTCGCTCATCCCGTAGGCCCATTACCGGTGCGACTCCGCAGACCTTTGGCTGAACTGGTAGCCAATGAGCCTGGTATCGGTGGAGAAGTCTGGGACGCCTGCATCGAAAAGATGATCGAATCGGAAATCGCTAAATGTGATATATCGGAGAAGGTTGCCGGCGTTGAAGGCAAAATTCGTGATCAATTAGCCTTTTGGCTGATGAACGAACGATACTCCAATTCCGAGGGGGCACCGCTGGAAATTGTCAAGGAACGAGTTCGAGCGATATCAACGTGGATGGGAGGGTATCGTCAGGTTCTAAGCCAGAAATCTGAATCGGAAGCGGAGATCGAGCTGATTGGCCAGGCACAAAGCCATTTATGGGAGTGCTTGGAAGCGCTAGACCAGTTAGAACAACAAAATTTGAGCCATATTGGTGCCAACGATCTGCGTCGCTTGATTAACGAAGTTCGCGGAGACGGATTTACCCGTCCTGACGTATGGCCCGAGCTATCGGCCAATCTGCCGACAATTGACTATGCAAAGGATCCAGCATGCTGCATTAGTAATCAGGATCTGCTTGTCTGGTGGGGAATGGATGCTCCACATCAGCCTCAGCACACAGGTTGGAACAGATCCGAACGTGCTGAGTTGTGCGCCAGTGGCGTTGAGATCGATGACGTGGGCGAAACCATCAGTTGGCACGCGAACTCATGGTTACGCCCCTTGTTTGCTGCTCGCAGTCTGCTGTGCCTTGTGATTCACGATGATGCTGAAAGTAAGCACCCAGTGCTGGACTTGATCAAGTCACGAGTGAGATGCATACCGGAGTACGACCTGCAAACGTTGATACAATCGACGGACGAGATGGAAAATTTTCCATTGGCCGTAACGTTGCGAGACCAGACCGCCCTTTGTCTACCTTCTCGCACACGTATATGGCAGTTGCCGGAAGGGCAACTGATTCCTCGACGGGAAAGAGAATCGTTCTCCAGTCTGGAAAGCTTCCTGTTAGGCCCATATCAGTGGGTACTCCGGTATCCGGCACGACTCAAGACTGGGGCTTTGTTGGAAATCAGCGATGATAATCGTCTGAAAGGCAATCTAGCCCACGCGCTTTTCGAAGCCTTCTTTAGCCGGCCTGAGCATGCTGCGCTTCATAGCCTTTTGCTCAGTGATGTGCGCGAGTGGTCCCGTTCGGCACTAAATGACCTTATTGCGACTCGTGGGACAGTGCTGCTGCTTCCAGGTCGTATGGCTGAGCGAGAGCGCTTCATTGAAGATAGCACTGAGGCGCTGGTAGCCCTTGTTCAACACTTACAAGCAGGCGATGTTGTCAGCGTACAGCTTGAGTCCGAGCAGGATGGAACCTTCACCGGCGGCAAACTCGCAGGTGTGCTGGATATGATAACAACTCGACGTGATGGGCGAGAAGCCGTTATCGATTTGAAATGGGCGGGTGCAAAGTACCGTCGAGAATCGCTTCGAGAAGGTACTTGTCTACAGTTGGCTATCTACGCTCAGCTTCGGCTACAAGACAGCGGACGAATGCCGGACGTTGGCTATTTCGTTATTTCGAGCCGAGAACTACTGATGTTTGACTCTGACTATTTCCCACAAGCGGAATCGATTCGTCCTGAGAATAACGAAGGTTTACTGCAGATCTGGCAGCGACTCGAAACAACTTGGAAACAGCGCCGGCAACAGTTGGACCGGGGAATGATCGAGGTGAATGTCAGCGGTACAGAACCGTTGGGAGCGTTTCAGCTAGATGAAAATGCTTTGACGGTTCCGGATACCTTTGAATCATTTAACGAGTTTGTAGCGTTGGTAGGATGGGAGGCCGAAGCGTAATGCGTAATATTGAGTTTATCAGCGCTGGTGCCGGTAGTGGTAAAACCACAAGCTTAACGCAACGGCTAAAAGACTTCCTGGAGAACCAGGGTGTTCAGCCAGAAGGAATTATTGCGACAACTTTTACGCGGCTAGCCGCCACTGAATTGCGAGAGCGTGTGCGACAAGCATTGCTCAAAGCGGGTAGGAATGACCTTGCGAATTCGATGGGGCTCGCTGCCATCAATACTGTGAATGGGGTCTGTGGGCAGCTCTTAAAGCGATTTGCGTTCGAAGCTGGTTTATCGCCGGAGCAGCGGGTGCTCGATGAACCGGAAGCCAAGCAGTTGTTTGGCGAGGCGCTCGATACGGTTATCGATGCGACTCCCGATCGAGTAAGAACTCTGAATCAGCTTGCACGACGGTTGGGTCATGAAGATGGCGGCAAGCCTTTATGGCGCCGTTATGTGATCGAGCTTGTCAGTGCCGCCCGCGCCAATGATTGTAATGACAGCCAGCTGGTCCAGTTTTCGCAGCTAAGTCGAGAGGAACTCCTCAGTTTCTTTCGAAAGCCAACTGACAGAGATCTTGATCAAGAGCTCCTTCAGCAGATAGAAGGTGCGCTAGAGACTATCGATACGGCGGCCGATACCACTAAGGCGACCAGAGACTATCTGTTACTTCTGAAACAGACCAAACGCAGCTTGACGTCTGGACAACTGAGTTGGGACCAGTGGGTCAAAATGTCGAAGACGTCGCCTGGTGCAAAAAGTCGCGCGGCAGCAGAAGGCGTTCAACTGGTGGCTGAGGACTTTGAGGTTCATCCCCGTCTTCATCAAGACCTGAACGAATATATCGATCTGGTGTTCCAGTTGGCGGAGATCAGCCTGGAAACCTATCAGACCACAAAACGTCAACAAGGGCTGCTCGATTTTGTCGATCAGGAGTTGCTGCTATTTCGACTGCTGGAGAGCCCAACGATTCAAGCTGTTCTGGAGGATGAGCTTCAGCTGCTGATGGTCGATGAGTTCCAGGATACAAGTCCGATTCAACTTGCATTGTTCTTACGTCTTGCGAAGTTGGCTGATCATGTCGTCTGGGTGGGAGACGTCAAACAGGCGATTTACGGTTTCCGAGGCTCCGATCCAGCGTTGATGCAACGTGTGCTGTCGGCGGTCCTGTCAGGAGGAGGGCAGACCGGAATACTTGAAAAATCATGGCGTTCGCGTCCTGCACTGGTGCACTACTGCAATGCCATTTTTTCCCACGCTTTCCAAAATACTGTACCAGCCAAGCAAGTGTGTTTGGAGCCAGCTCGCAAAGAGCAAGTTGACGAACCGGCCATTGTGCGCTGGTCCCTTTCTGGAAATATCGATAATCAGCTTGCAGCATTGGCCAGCGGAATCAGGAATCTGCTGGTAGAACGGTACCAGGTGATCGATAAAGAGACAGGTGAGCCACGTAATGTACGTCCCGGTGATATTGCAGTTTTATGTCGATCCAATGACCGGTTGAAAGTGCTTGCTCAGGCTTGTGCTGTCCAGGGGCTCGATGTCAGTTACACTCGACCTGGATTGCTAGCGACACCCGAGTGTACGCTAGCGATTGCTTGTTTGAGGCGAGTGTCTGACCGCAATGACTCCCTGGCAACCGCGGAAATCCGCATGCTTGCTATGGGGGAAAGCGTCCCAGAGTGGCTGCCTGAACGGCTCAATTATGTGGCAGACGAGGCATCCGAATGTATTTGGGGAGAAGACGGGACCAATGACATTCTGACCTCACTGGCTGATGTACGTACTCATCTGCGTAACTTGACGCCGTCCGAATCGCTCGCTGAAGCGCTACAGCGCGGTAAAGTTCGTGAGACTGTCAATCGTTGGGGGCCTACGAGGCAACGAGTTCGCAGTCGGCACGCAAACTTGGATGCGTTGCAGGGACTGGCGGAGCAGTATGAAAGCCATTGCAAAATTCGAAGCGAGGCGGCCAACGTCTCGGGACTCATTTTATGGTTGAAAATGCTCGAAAAAGAGGGCGAGGACTGGCAAGCAACACGGCAGGATGATGATGTATTAACGCTGGTGACTTATCACGGTGCCAAGGGGCTAGAGTGGCCCGTCGTTATCGCATTTGATCAAGACTACCCGATCAAGACCCGACTGTGGGGCGTTTCGGTTCGGGGTTCTGCTGAAGATGTCGACATTCTGGAACCGCTAGCACACCGAGTATTACGTTTCTGGCCATATCCATTTGGTAAACAGGCGAAAGATATTCCGGTGGTCGAGCGAATCCAGGCCGCTGAATCCGGCCAACAAGCCGAATTCGAGGCTCTAGAGGAGGAAAAACGACTGCAGTACGTAACCTTTACACGTGCTCGGGATCTGTTGATTCTGCCTGTAAAGGATGAACGAAGAGCTCAGGTGCCGAGTACATTGGGTGTCGAGTGGGTTTATCCGCATGATAACTGTTTGCTACTACCGGATGGTGCAAGCCTACCGGCACGGCAAGTATCCATTGAACCGCTAGAAGATCGCCAAGCGCTTGCAGATATCTATCAACCCTTGTGGATGCATACCGATCTCCAGACTGGCGTACTTTTGAGTAGAAGTGTAACGGCCTCAGCTATGGAGCCGCGGTTTGACGCAACTATTGGGGAGATCGTCGAGCTTGGCGAACGCTTGCCACTGACCGGCAAAGTCGAAGACATAGCGCGGCTAGGTACGGCCATTCACAACTCGATCGCCGCAGATACTAATGCCGGTGAGTCTCTGACGCTGGATAGAGTCGACGAAATCCTGGTGGAATGGGGTGTTCGGGATGCTATTGCGCCGGAATCAGCCATCGAAGCCAGCAGGCGGCTAAGACGCGCAATTTGTGACCGCTATCAGGTCGTCAGCTGGCTGGTTGAATATCCCGTCAGTTATGTGACCGAGTTGGGTCAGGAGATGACAGGGTTTATTGATCTACTCGTGGAAACGCCGGAAGGTTGGTTGATTATTGACCACAAATCATCCCCCGCGCGGAGAAGTGAATGGCAGGGCATAGCGCTTGGTTATTCAGGACAGCTAGCGTTGTACGAGCAGGCAATCAGTGAATTAACTTTCAAGCCTGTGCTTGGATGTTGGATTCATTTTGCAATCACTGGAGGTCTGGTGGAAGTGCGAACATGAAAAACATGCACTTTATGAGACCGATGTGCTAGCAACTCGCTCGAGCTATCTCGGTATAAACATCTAATCTAGCTTCATTCAAGTAAGCATCTGAATCTACAGGATTGTAGAATAGCGGGTCCTGGTCAAAAGGATTTAGGTTCCAATGCAAATTACAGGGTATCACGCCAAGTACTACGCGCATGAGCTTACACGTCGCCATGCCGCTGATGGTGTCGATCGCTTGTCGCAGTCACTGTTTGATGCCAGCGTAGACCTGAATCCCCACCAGATTGAGGCAGCGTTGTTCGCCCTGCGTAATCCGCTGCAGCAAGGGGTGCTGCTCGCTGATGAAGTGGGTCTAGGTAAAACCATCGAAGCGGCGTTGGTGGTGTGCCAGCTGTGGGCTGAGCGTCGCCGCAAGCTACTGATCATTGCTCCTGCCAGCCTGCGTAAGCAGTGGGCTCAGGAGCTGCTGGAGAAGTTTGCCGTGCCCACCACCGTGCTGGACGCTGTCGCCCTGCGCAAGCAGTCCGCTGGCAGTGTGCTGGATACTCTGCAACGCCTGGTTGGAAAGACCGCTATCATCATGTCCTACCAGTTTGCCGCCCGGCTGGAGGCCGAGCTGCGTGCTGTGCCTTGGGATATAGTTGTGATTGATGAGGCACACAAGCTACGCAATGCCCATCGCCAGAGTAACCGTACCGGGCAAGCCCTTCGCCGGGCGTTGCAAGGTCGCAAGAAACTGCTCCTGACGGCCACACCGCTGCAAAATTCGCTGATGGAGCTTTATGGGCTTTCCACCATGATCGACGAACATTTGTTTGGCGATGAAAAGGCCTTCCGCAAGCAATACCTGAACAATTCCGGCGGGCTTGAAGAGCTGCGCGGCCGCCTGGCTGGCTTTACCCAGCGCACGTTGCGAAAGGATGTACTGGAGTACATTCAATACACCGAACGCAAGGCGCTTACCCAACCGTTCAACCCCACGGACGAAGAACAGGCAGTCTACGAACGAGTATCCGTATTTCTACTGCGAGAAGAATCTTTTGCCCTACCAAAGCGCCAACGCCATCTCACCGGACTGGTTCTGCGCAAGCTGCTTGCCTCCAGTACCTCCGCCATTGTCGCCACCCTAGCAACCATCCGTGCGCGGCTGGAGCAGATGCTGCTGGATGACGCCGCTGTGGACAAGATCAACTTGCTGGAACAGTGGGTGGAAGAGGATGATCTCGAAACCGACTATCTCGAAGAACAAGAGCTTGGCGATAGTACCGAGCTTGAAGACTCCAACCCAGGCTATCTGCCTGCCGCGGAGCAGGCACTGTCAGATCCCGAGCAGAAAAAGCAGGCTATTCAACAGGAAATAGATGAGCTGAGCGGTATCATCGCGATGGCCCAAGGGCTCCAAAACGATACCAAAGCACAATCGTTACTTACCGCGCTACAGCTTGGTTTCGCCAATATGGCCGAGCTGGGTGCGCCCCGTAAAGCCATCATCTTTACCGAATCCAAGCGCACTCAGGAGTACCTGTACCAGTTTATGGCCGCCAACGGCTATGACAGCAAACTGATGCTGTTCAGTGGCACCAACAACCATCCGGATACCACTGCAATCTACCAACAATGGTTGGCAGAACACCAGGGCACGGATCGCGTGACCGGCTCTCCCCAAGTTGATCGGCGCACCGCCCTGATTGACCACTTCCGCAAGGACGATGGAACGGGGGCAGACATCATGATCGCCACCGAAGCCGCCGCCGAAGGGGTCAACCTGCAATTCTGTGCGTTACTGGTTAATTACGACCTGCCCTGGAACCCTCAGCGGGTAGAGCAGCGCATTGGTCGCTGCCACCGCTATGGCCAGCGCTTTGATGTGGTAGTGATCAACTTTCTCAATACCCGCAACCAGGCCGACCAGCGTGTGCTGGAGCTGTTATCCGAAAAGCTTCATCTTTTTTCCGGTGTATTCGGTGCCTCGGATGAAATATTGGGTCGCATTGAAAGCGGCATCGATTTTGAAAAACGCATTCTCTCCATCTATCAGACCTGCCGTCATCCAGACGACATCGATCAAGCCTTTAATGCCCTGCAGGCCGAGCTGGAAGACGCGATTAACGACCGGATCCAGGACACCCAGAGCCAACTACTGGAAAATTTCGATGAAGACGTGCACGACCGGCTCAAGCTGCGGCTGGATGAAGCTGAAGCGCGTCTCGATAAACTGGGCCGCTGGTTCTGGGGGGTAACCTGCTATGCATTACAAAAACATGTGCGCTTTGATCACGCTTCCTATGCCTTTGCTTTGCCCCAGTCACCCGAAGGCATCGAGCCGCCGGTAGCTTCCGGTCGCTATCAGCTCATTCGTGGCGCCGCCCAGCCGGACATGCTCGCCCATGCCTACCGTCTCAGTCATCCGCTGGGTGAATGGGCGCTGGAATCTAGCTTGAACGCGCTTACGCCCACGGCAAAGATCACCCTCGACTATAGCGCCCACGGCACTAAGATCAGCCTGGTGGAAAAGCTGATAGATAAGTCTGGCTGGCTACGGCTGGACAGGCTACAGGTCACCGCCTTTGAAACCACGGATACTCTGTTGTTTTCCGGCCTCACTGACGATGGCCAGCTGCTCGACCAGGAGGCTTGCGAAAAGCTGATGGCGATAGAGGCCCAAGGCAAACCTGGACCGGTCAATGCAGCGCCGCCGACTCAACTGATGGCCAACAGTGAGCGTCATATCGCCGCAGGCATTGCCAACATTCTCGAAGCCAATCAGCGCCTGTTCAATGAAGAGCGCGACAAGCTGGAAAAATGGGCTGAAGACAAGCTGGTGGCCGCCGAAGAGGCGTTGAAGAATACCAAAGCACGAATCGCCCAGCTCAAGCGCGATGCCCGCAAGGCCATCACCCTGCAGGAGCAATCCGACATCCTGCAGGAAATCTCGTCGCTGGAAAGGCAACAGCGCCGCCAGCGGCAGGAAATTTTTGCTGTCGAAGACGAAATCATTGAGAAACGCGATGCTCTGATCGAAGCCCTGCAGCAACGCCTGCAGGAAAAAACCGAAATCAACACACTGTTCACCCTGCGCTGGCAAGTGGTGTAACACCGTATGGACACAACATTTAAGGCTTAAGACATGAGTGCAAAGCAGAACGCCAAATTTCAGGAACTCGTCACCAAACTGCGCGAGATTTTTCAGATTGACCGCCCAGACTTGGATTTTGGCATCTACCGCATCCTCAATGCCCGTGCGGATGAAATCAATGATTATTTGGAGAAGCGCTTACCCGAAAAAGTGCAGGCTGCATTGAACAGTGGCAACGAAGCACAGCGCGAGCATGCCGCCAAAGAACTGAAGGAAAAAGAAGAGCAGTACGCCGCTGATGGCCTCAACCCGGACACTGTACCCAAGGTTCAGGAGCTGCGGCAAAAACTGGCCGAATACAGTGCCGGCGCCTCAGAGCATGAAAATGCCGTCTTCTCGCACCTGTTGACCTTTTTCTCCCGCTACTACGACAACGGCGACTTTATCAGCCAACGCCGTTACAAAGGGGATACCTACGCCATTCCCTACGCAGGTGAAGAAGTCATGCTGCACTGGGCCAACAAGGACCAGTACTACACCAAGAGCGGCGAGAACTTTGCCAACTACAGCTTCAAGCTCCAAGACGGTCGTACCGTACACTTCCGTCTGGTGTCTGCCGATACGGCCAAGGATAACCGCAAGGACAACGATAAAGAACGTCGCTTCACGCTGATTCAGCACAAAACCGTCACCCGCATTGATGAGCAAGGTGATGAATACGACGAAATACTGCCCCCTGTCGAAGAAGTGGACGGCACTAACGGCAAGGAACTGATTATCCGCTTTGAGTACGCACTTCAACCCAAGGGCACCAAACAGGGCGTCCTGGTCAGCCAGGCGGTGAATGTCATACTCGCCGACGAGGCCGTCAAGACCCGCTGGCTGGATCTGGAAAATCGAGCCCCCACTGAGAAAAACCCTCAGCGCACCCTGCTGGTAAAACACCTTGTGGATTACACCACCAAGAACACCGCTGACTATTTCATCCACAAGGACCTGGGCGGCTTCCTGCGCCGGGAGCTGGATTTCTATATCAAGAACGAAGTTATGCACCTGGACGATGTGCAGAATGCCGACGCCTTTGCCAACATCGAAAAGAACTTACGCATGATCCAGTGCCTGCGGGCGATTTCGCTGGAGGTTGTTGATTTTCTCGCTCAGCTAGAAAATTTCCAGAAGAAGCTCTGGTTAAAGAAGAAGTTTGTGGTGTCCAGCCATTACTGCATCACGTTGGATCGGGTGCCGGCGGAGCTGTACCCGGAGATTGTGGCGAATGAAAGGCAGTGGGAGCAGTGGAGGCAGCTTGGGGTGTGGAATGGAGTGACGCACGGCACGGTTGAGGACCTGGAGGCTGGGTCGTTTCGGATGGTAGATACCAGCTTGTTTGCAGAATCATTCCGTCATGCCTTGCTTAACCTTATATCCGAATTGGAATCAGGAATAAATGGGGTTCTTATTCACGGGGATAATTTTCAAGCTCTCTCAATTTTGGGAGAGCGCTATAAGAGCAACATTGACTCCGTTTACATTGACCCTCCTTACAACACAGATGGAAGCCCAATCGCTTACAAAAACGGATACAAAAAATCAAGTTGGAACGCGTTGATTGATACAAGGCTAAGGCGAACCGTTCCACTAATGTCGGAGAATGGGTTGCTTTGTGCGACAATTGATGATTTCCAGAAGGAAGATCTGACATTTGTCATGCAGGACGTTTTTGGCGTAGATGGAATTGCAGGCACTGTCGCAATTCGTTCAAATCCATCAGGACGGCCTGTTCCAAGCGGATTTGCTCAATCACATGAGTATGCAATTTATGCACATAAGTCAGCCACTGCAAAGATAGGGACATTGCCGCGGTCAGAAGCGCAGCTCCAGCGGTATCGGGAAGAGGATAGTAACGGGCGATACATGTGGGAGCTTTTCAGAAAGCGAGGCTCGGCGTCACTCCGATCTGATCGTCGCACTATGTACTACCCACTATACTTCAACGGAAGTGAGGTCCGCGTCCCTGAGATGGAATGGAATGAGGATGAGAAGGATTGGATTCTCACTGAAAATCCATCTATTCATGAAGAAATTCTCTGGCCTATTGACGAGCAGGGGTTACAGCGCCGGTGGCGTTGGAGTCCCACCAGAGTGAAAAAAGATTACTCTCAGTTTAAAGTAAAGGAAGAAGGGGGAGTTAAAACTGTTTACTACAAGTATCGGCCGCAAAGTGAGACAGTGCTTCCTCCAACCGCCTGGGTAGATGCTAAGTATTCTGCAACAGAGCATGGAACAGGTGTTGTTAAGGACCTATTTGGAACGTCAGCAGTATTTGACTTCCCAAAAAGTATCCATGCAGTTTTTGATTGCATATGGATTGGTGGCGCTGCCGGCAAAGATTCCGTTGTTCTAGATTATTTCGGTGGTTCAGGAACAACGGCACATGCTGTTATAGCCATGAATCGAGCTTACGGAGGGCAGCGGAAATACATCTTGGCAGATCAAGGTGAATACTTTGATAAGGTAATAAAGGGGCGTGTGCAGAAGGTAGTTTATTCGCAGGATTGGAAGGATGGTAAACCTTCCGCTCCCGCAACCGGCATTTCCCACTGCTTTAAGGTGCTCAAGCTGGAAAGCTACGAAGACACGCTGAACAACCTGCAACTGCACCGTGAAACTCGGCAGCACCAGACACTTGGCCTGTTGAACCAACAGGCCACGGAGGATTACCTGTTGCACTACATGCTGGACGTAGAAAGCCGTGGTTCGTTGCTGTCGGTGGAGGATTTCAAGAAGCCCTTTGACTATGAAATGAACATCGCTACGGATTCGGCGGGCGCCTACGAGCAGCGCAAGGTCGATCTTGTGGAAACCTTCAACTACTTGATCGGCTTGCGCGTTAAGCATATCGACGCCCAGCCAGAGCGGGGTTTTGTCACCGTTACCGGTACCCTGCCCAGCGGCGAAAGTTGCCTGGTGCTGTGGCGCGACTGTGAGCTGTTGGATTACGACGGTGTTAGTGGGCTCTGCGACAAGCTGGCCATCAACCCGGCGGATAACGAATTCGATGTGGTCTATATCAACGGTGACCACAATATTCCAACCGTGCTGACCCAATCCGCCGAGGACGGCGGTGCGACTCGGGTACTCAAGCTGCGCCAGATCGAGTCGGAGTTCCTCGAACGCATGTTTGCGATGGAGGATGTGTGATGGCAGGAGTACGCAAAAAGGCCGGTGTAAAGAAGCGCAGCTTCCATCAGGAACTGGTTCTAAACCGCTGGATGGTGGGCTTTTTTAAGGGTGGCAGCCTGGGTGCCTTGAAGCTGCGCCTTGGTGATGACCGGCATGAAGGCCTCGACGAGGATGGGCAAACCAAGTTTTTCCATGAGCTGACACGTAATCTGTTTGAAGTGGATCGCGTGTCCGAGATCGACCTGCGCCGCTATGACCTGAATATCGTCCGCTATTGGCAAGAAATTACGGCTGAGCGCAACAAGCTGGAAGGTCACGAGCTACAGATGAAGTACTTCCAGTACCTGTCGCTACTGTTCACCGAGATCTACCTGGATTGGTACTTCAACAAGCGTCAGACATTGCTTGATGGCCTGAACGAGGAGATGGCGCGTTATCGTGATGAAAAAGGGGCAGAGTCTTTCCGCGACTTCGTGGCAGACGACCTGAACAAGGTAGCCTTCTGGAATGCAACAGGTAGCGGAAAAACACTGCTGCTGCACGTCAACATCAAGCAGTATATGCATTATTTCCAAGCAGGTATAAAAGATCATTTCCCCAGCAAGATAATCCTGTTGACGCCCAACGAAGGACTGTCGCGTCAACACTTGGAAGAATTGAAACTGTCTGGCTTTGCCGCGCAATACTTCAACAAGAGCCAAACGCTGCGTTACCCCGGCATGGTCGAGATCATCGATATCAACAAGCTGGGCGATGAGATGGGCGACAAGACGGTCGCAGTGGAGGCCTTCGAGGGCAATAACCTGGTGCTGGTGGATGAAGGCCACCGGGGTACAGGTACGGCAGCCGGTGCGTGGATGAGTCGCCGCGAAGCCTTGGTGCGCGGTGGCTTTGCCTTCGAATACTCCGCCACCTTCGGACAGGCCGTCGCCAAAGGCTTTACCGTAGAAACTGCTGAGTTAGAGCTTCAGAAAAAGCGCGCTAAAATGCTGTTTGGCACCGCCAGCCTAAGAAAACTGGAAGAAGACCAGATGGCGCAGTTGGTCTTGACTCATGAGGAAAAGCGCCTCGCACGCGTCACAGCCACCCGCGAAATCTATGCCAAATGTATTCTGTTTGACTACTCTTACAAGTTCTTTTATGAGGATGGCTACGGCAAGGAGTCGCTGATCCTCAATATGAACGGCGAGGCCTACGAGCAGGCAGACAATGCCCGAAAATATTTCACTGCTTGCCTGCTAGCCTTCTATCAGCAGCTGTGGCTATGGAGTACCCATCGTGAAACGCTAAGCGACTTCAATATCGAAAAGCCGTTATGGGTATTCGTAGGTAATACGGTATCTGGCGAAGAGTCGGATATTCTGGAAGTGGTGAATTTTCTGGCCGACTTCCTCAATAACGATGCTCAGATCAAGACCTGGCTGGCCGACATGATTGCCGACAGGGCCCAGATTCTGGACGCCAAGGGCAGCAACATTTTCAAAGGGCGGTTCACCCCCTTAATGGGTTTGACGGACAAGGTGGATGCGCTCTATGCTGACATTCTGCTGCGGGTATTCAACGCCCCTGCTCGGCAACGGCTGAAACTGGTCAATATCAAGAGCAGTAAAGGCGAGCTGGCACTGCGCATCGGGGATGCATCGCCTTTCGGTTTGATCAATATCGGGGAGGATAGCAAGTTTTTCAGCCAGGCCGAGGATGCGGAGGCCTTTGACAGCGAACGTGACGACTTTGGTGGTGCAATGTTCGGCACCCTGAATAACAAGGACAGCCAGCTCAATGTCCTGATCGGCTCACGCAAATTCACCGAGGGCTGGAGTAGTTGGCGTGTCTCCACCATGGGTCTGTTGAACATGGGGCAGGGTGAAGGCTCGCAGATCATACAGTTGTTCGGTCGCGGCGTGCGTCTGAAAGGCAAGGGATTTTCGCTCAAACGTACCACCCCGCAGGAGCGACCCAAAGGCGTGCACTTGGACAAGCTGGAAGCACTCAACATCTTCGGTGTACGTGCTAGCTATATGGCTGCGTTCAAGGACTATCTGCGTGAGGAAGGCATTACCCCCAGCGATGAGATTCTGGAGCTGGATTTCCCAACTCGGGCCAACCTGCCCGCTGGCAAGCTCAAAACCCTGACGCTGAAAGATGGCTATAAGGACAATCAGAAGCTGGGCTTCAAGCGTACTCATTTCCCATGGCTGTACGAAATTCCTGAGCAGTTTCAGGACAAGATCAAAGTGCCTCATGTGATGCTGGATCTGTATCCGCGTGTGGAAGCGCTTAGCACCCAGCGAAGTGCCCCGCAAGGCAAAGGCCCCCAGATAGCCACTGAAGCCCGGTACAAAGGCAAACTGAATACCGATCTGTTTGCCCTGTTTGATTGGGATCGCATCTATTTGGCGTTGCATGAGTACAAAATCCAACGCAGTTGGAGCAACCTGCGTTTGGATCGGCAAAAGCTGGTCGCTTTCTGCTCCGGCTCAGCGGACTGGTACACGCTGTTCATTCCTGTAGTCGAGTTGACAGTTAGAAATTTCGGTGACATTCGCAAGCAGGAAGACATCCTGATTCGATTGCTGATCGACTACACCGACCGCTTCTACAATGCCTTGAAAAAAGGCTATGAAGGTCAGTTTTACGATATTACTCGTATTGATGAAGACCACGGTTCGGTGCTCAAACTCTACCAGTTCGAAATCGAAAATAACGACGACGGTCTGGAATATCAGAAAAAACTGGAAGTGCTGAAGCAGTTGGTGACTGATGGCAAAATTGGCGAGGCTAGCCAGTGGAGCGCACCGCACATGGTGGCCATTAGCTTCGACCGACACCTTTACTACCCGCTTCTGGCACTGGAAGACAAGGACGCAGTGCCATTGAAGCTGCGACCGTTAGCCTTCGATGCACCGAGTGAATGGGAGTTTGTGCACGACCTTGAGGCCTTCTACAACTCGCCCGATGGCAAGGAAGCTATTGGTGCTCGCAGCCTTTACTTGTTGCGGAACGCCGATAGCGAGAAGAAAGGCCTGGGGTTTGCCCTGGCTGGCAATTTTTACCCTGATTTTTTGCTGTGGCTGGTTGATGATGCCACGGGCAAACAGTGGTTGACCTTGGTCGATCCCAAGGGTCTTCGCAACCTGGATCTCTCGCACCCTAAATTGGGGCTGTACAAAGAAGTGAAGACGCTGGAAAAAACGCTGGCAGATCAGGCGAAGCCTGGTGAGTCACCGCTTGTTTTGAATGCCTTTGTGCTTTCACCGACGAAGTTCTCGGATCTGCTCAATGTGGGTGACCCCACCAAAAAAGCAGAGCTTGAAGACCATCATGTCCTGTTCATGGAAGAGGGCGGTGCTCGATACCTCACTAAAATGTTTGCGAAATTGGTTTAAAAAAATAAATAGATAATTAATCAGGGGTAAACCCCCGGCTATGCCGGGGTGACTCGCATAGGTTTGACCGAGGCTACGGTCAATGTACCTTCGTCTTTCGACCAAGAAAGCAGAAGGAAACCCTATGCGAGACTATGAAAGTTTGGCGCATACGCGCTGGGATTGTAAGTACCACGTGGTGTTCATCCCGAAGAAGAGGCGAAAGGTGATCTATGGGAAGTTGCGCCGGTACATGGGAGAAATTTTCCATGAGCTTGCAGGACGCAAGGGCGTGAAGATCGTTGAGGGACACCTGATGCCGGATCACATCCACATGTGTATCAGCATTCCGCCCAAGTACTCGGTATCCAACGTGGTTGGCTACCTCAAGGGCAAAAGTGCGATCGCTATCGCAAGACAATTCAGAGGTCGTCAGAGAAATTTCAATGGCGAAAATTTTTGGGCAAGAGGCTACTTCGTCTCGACGGTGGCCTGGATGAAGAGATGGTTCGTGAGTACATCCGTAATCAGGAGAAAGCGGATGAACATCGGGATCAACTGAGGTTGGGGATGATGTAGCGCCTTGGGCGCAACTGATAGCCCTTTGAGGGCGTCCCCTGATAAGCCTCCGGCTTTGCCGGAGGTCATTTAACTAAGGGGGCTGGCGCAATAGTAATTTCTTAATCAATTCACCTTGATAAAAGCTAGATGACCTCCGGCATTGCCGGAGGCTTATCAGAGAACACGCTCGAAGGGCTATCAGATTAACTCTGCTAGAAAAAAACGGGGGCGTCAGCAGTGGCTATCGCCGATTGGGGCTGATGAGTCGTTGGGCCTTTACAGCCAGTGACTCGGCACCTCGATGCTATAGTTCTTCGCTACAATCTGGAGGGTAGATAGGATCTCTGCATGCCGGGCCAGATCGGCTGGTTGCCAGCTTGTGCGGCGGCCCAGCAGGTCTTTCAATTCGCCCAGGTTGTACATGCCCAGCCGATGGAAGTTACCCCAACTGGGGATGCCGAACAGGTTGTAAATAACAACAGTTGCGTCACGCTCACTGGCGAGGCGCTTTTCACCGACCAACTTGCTGGTGGCCGCTTCGGCTTCGTCTTCGTCGTCGTATGTGTTGAGCAATTTCATGGATTAAGTATAAATTTGGCTATAAATTCAAGTAATTATAGCTAAACTTACGTCTTATAGTAACCTCAACGAGTTGTTGTCGCACAAGGACAGTATGAATAATATCGACGTATGGAGACGTTGCAAGGCCCTCTCAATCTCAGTTTTCAATATACCGCTGCACAGCGATAATCGTGCCGTTTCGGTTGTGTTTGGTTAGATGGTCGATCCCTGAATTTATACGGCGTTCAGCAACATTGTAATTCATAAAAACTGTGCTACCGCTTGGTGCCTCGTGCAGAAGTTTTTGTGCACAGAGCCCAGTCTTTAAAAAATAATGACATTAAAAAGAAAGCTGCTCAGGCTGACTTGGTTAAGGAACCGGAATATCGATCTTGTCGAGTTCCTGGTGCGCCCAGATGGTTTCCTCGTAGGAAGAGCGTGCCATCCTGCAGCCAGTATGGGCTTTGATGAGTTTCGATTTGCAGCCTATGTCTTGGCCGCCGAAGCAGATAGGTTAGAGTACATGATTAAAGAACCGGATGAGTACTGAATAAGATTTGTGCTTGTATGGGGAGGTAGGGCCACACAGCCAGTCACCGACCTGTGGCAGACTATAGCTCTCTGTGGATCTCACTGTTCTAAACGGAATTTGCCACTATGGCTGTACCCAAAAATCTGGTTCTTCATCTCTATCGACACTGGGAGGTGATCGAGTACCTGTGTCGGCTGTCGCGTGAGCTACCGGCCTTCGAGCAGTTTCGGGTGCTTGCAGCCATTGAGCGCTTTTCCTCTCAAGCAAATCAGCAGGCCCCCGCGGAGGTGCTGCGATCACTCTGTTCAGCCGACCTGCTCCAACCCTTGAGTCGCTCGGAAGATCTTCAGATCAATCCGCTGGTGCTGGACTTTGTACGTGGTTTGACTCGGGAACACGAGCTGGGCCTATCGGCCGTACTCAAGGCTCGTGTCGAAGCTGTCCGTGACGCGACTCGCCAACTGGCCGATGGCATTGAGCAACAGGGTACGGACAGCATGCGCACGGGCGCTGCGCGTTTGTCGGAGTTGTTCCGCCAGATCGCTCAACAGCTGGACCAAGACCGCCACGCAATCCTGGAACTGGCCGAGAAGGCCAAGTCCAGTGATGCTTCCATGCCGATTGCACGACGTTATCGGTCGGTGCTGGACGCCTACGACCAGTACGTCGAACCCATGAACGAGATGATGGATAGCGGGCTGGGCGGTACATTTTATCCGCATCTTGAACTGGCGGTGCAGACCCTGGACCGGGCTGAAGAATATCTCTCGATTCGCGGTGCTCTGTACACTCAGCGTTTGCAGCTTCGCCAGGTGGCCCAGCAGGCCAAGGAACTACGTAGGCTGGGACGCGTGGTAGCTCAGCAGTGTGCCGATACTCTGCTGCCCTTGCGGGAGGAGGCTCGTCAGCACAATGCGTTGTCCACAGCTATTAGTGAACTTCTGGGGCTTGTCCGCAAACGTGGTCTGAAAACGGTGTTGCGCAACAAGTCCAGAGTGGGTGCTCTGCCGGGGTGGCAACGTGAACGCCGTACCCGCATACATCTTGGTGATGAGACCCGCACGCTAATGGCCGAGGCGCAATATTTCGAGCCGCAGATGCAGGCCTTCCCCGAAGCAGTACTGGGTGATCCTGCTGATCTGAATGTCTGGGTCGATGAGCGGGGCTTGCGGCAGATTTTAGCGCAGGCCTTGCCAGTGGAGAATCTGCTGCTTTGGCTGCAACAACACAACCCGAAATTGCCTGATGCCGTGCTCTTACGCCTGTATCATGATTTGGTCCGCGAGCCGGACTGGCAGGCACAACTGCTGTTGCAGGAAACGCGTACTGACCTTCAAATTGTTAGGGTGAGTTACCATCCGCACCGGTTGTTGCCCCTGTCTGCAACGAAAGGAGGAGCTTAGGATGAGCGGTAATATCGAACTGCAGCGGCTGCGACATTTGGCTGAGCTGTTCAAGCTATTCAACGGTGGCAAGCATCTGAACCGTCTGTCCGATGCGGCTCTCTGGGCCGAGCTGGAACAGGAACAAGAAGTTTACACGGCGTTGTTCCAGGCATTGGGGTACGAACTTTGTGTCGATGGCCGCGGTTTTGCCTGGTTCCACAGCGATGACTTGAGCCCAACGGTGAGTAATCAGTCACGCCAACTGGCGCTGCTGTTCATGGTGATTTTTGACACCCAGGCCGATGCGGGCAAGGCACTGAACCGATGCAGCGAGTGGCGGGTCGAGCGCTCGCTGATGGAGGTTGTCTTCGACCAGCATCAGGACCTGCTGGTCGCCGAGGGGCTGGATGCGGACACCTTGCTGGGCTTGTTGGACAAGGCAGAAACCTTCGGCTTTGCAAGACGGATGTCCGGTCACTGGGAACTGCTGCCGGCAGTTTGCCGTTATCTAGACCATTTCGAGGCACTGGCCGAACAGGCGCGTGAACAAGCAACTGCGCTTGATACTGACCTTGATGAATCCGATAGCCATAATACAGAAATTCACGACTCCGCCAGGACAGTGGATAACGATGAAAATAAGGTATTGGTATGATGCGCTACGGCTTTCAGCGTCTGGTGCTGCTGGGCAGCGCCGGCTACCAACGGGCGGAACTGCCACTGGACGATGCAGTATCCCTGATCGCGCCGAACAACACAGGTAAGACCAGCCTGATCAACGCGCTGCAGTTTCTGCTGATAATCGACCAGCGGCGGATGGATTTCGGCTCCCACGAGTGGGGTAAAACCCGTAGGTTCTACTTTCCCAACAACAGTGCTTACATTTTGCTGGAAGTGGTATTGCCCCAGACCGGCACAGTGGTATTCGGCTGTGTCGGCAAGGGGGTCAGTCACGAGTACGAGTATTTTGCCTACAAAGGGGAGCTGAATGTGGACGATTTTCGTCAGCTCCAAGAAACCCTGGTACAGCAACCGCAGTTGATCGGCCACCTGGCTGGAAAAGGACGGACAGTCTATCGCTACGATTCGAGTGATTTTTCTCGGTTGATCTACGGTGGCAATCGTGGGAGGCGCAGTGCCGAACCGGATTTCACGGTTTTCAAGCTGGAGCACGCCAGTGATGCGAGGGTGTTCCAGCAAGTTCTGACACGGACGCTGCGGCTGGACAAGCTGACCTCTACCGATGTGAAAGCATATCTGTTGCAGATATTCCGACGTGACCTGCCGGATGCCAGTATCGATTTCAAGCAGGAGTGGGACAAGGCGTTTCATGACGTAAATGCCGATCGCGCCCAGTATGAAGCCGCAGACAGGCAGCAGGATCGCATCCGCAAGCTGGAACAGTTCTATGAGATGCGTTTGGCCCTGCGAGGCAAGCTGATTGACTGGCGAGGGCGGATCGATGATGGCTTGTCTCGCTGGCAGGCACACTATCAGCAACGGCAGGGGGAGCTGAATGCCCAGGTCCAGCAGATGCATGCACACCAGAGTGAACATACAGAGCAAATTCGCAAATTGGTGGAAACCGAAGTAGAGCTGAAGCAGCAGGATCAACGGATACAGCTGGAAGAAGCGCAACAGGAAAAACTGCAGAAACGGTTTGCCCTGGTCAGCGAACGCCGGGTGCTGGAACAACAGCTGGAGGCGACACAAGCCGAGTTGGATCAGGTGACTTCTATACTGTTACAGGCCGATGGTCGCTCGCCGGCTGTTATCCAGCAAGCACTGCGCCGGCAGCGCGAAGACCTGGATACCCTGAAACGACAAAGGCGTCATCTGGACGACAACCTGTATCGGCGTTTGGCTGAAGTTCTGTCCGTCGAAGAACTGGAACGGCTTAACCGTGTATTGAGCGGACAGGCGATGGTGCTCGCAGTGGACGCGTTTTCGCTTGACCCGGAGCCTTTGCGTGCTGCTCTGGCAACAACCTCGGGCGACAGGCTTGCGCTGGCAGGGCTGGAACTGACGCTGGAGAACCTGAGCCCTCAACATCAACAGCTGACGGCGGCGGAGCTGGATGAGCAGATCGGCGATGGCGAGCGTCAAGTCTCCGCTCTACAACAGCAGCTTGAAGCCGCGCAATCGCTGGAAATGACACAGCAGCGTAAAAGGACGCTGGAGAAAGATAAGCGGCAGTGCGAACAGGATCTGGCCGATTTCGATCAGTTACAGACCCTGCTTCAGAAGGCTCCGGAGCGGCAGGCACAACTGCAGAAAGTTAGCGCCGAGCTACGGACGGTTGAACACGAGTTGGCGAATTCGCAACAGCAGTCTGAGCAGTTGCGAATGCAACTGGATGAGGTGATTCGGCAGCAGAACAGGCTGGAGCACGATCACCGAGTGATTGAACAGTTGCGCAACCACAGGGCCGATACCGCAGAGGAATACAGCTATGTAGCAGACATGCCGCATCACCCCTGGTTGGGTGAAACCGAGTGGCCGCTGGAGCAGTTGGCCGAGCGCTTGCAGACCTATCAGCATGACTGCAAACAACTTCAACAGCTTAATGCCGAACTGAATCTCGGACTGAATGAGCTGCATACTGGAGGGCTGACCAAGTATCAGTACACTGATATCCGCGACCTGGAGCTGAAGCGCATCATCGAATTCAGCCATCAGCTACCGCAGGAGCGGGAGGCACTGGAGAAAAAGGCCCGCAGTGCCGTTGTGAATGTGACCGCCAGCCTGAGAGAGCTGCGTGATGGACTCTGGGCGTTTCAGAACAAGATGCGTGAGTTCAACCGCCTGATCGGACACCGGCAGCTGTCGGATCTGAAAACTTTCAAGATTGAGGCCGAGGATGAAATCCATTTGGTTGAAGCGATTGATGCTCTGATCGACAAGGCGGAGCAGGTTGAGACCGGTGACAGCTTCGAACTTTTCAACCAGGCGAGCGTGCTGGATGACGACAAGCTAGACCGCGCCAAGCAGGTTCTGATCGACGAAGGTAACGCCCGGCAGGGGCTGAAAGTGGCAGACCTGTTCCGGTTGGTGTTCGTAGTGGGTAAGGTGGATCAAACGCCAGAGTCTTTTCAGGAGATCGATGGTGCCGCCTCCAATGGCACAGTGTTGATGGCCAAACTGGTGACGGGCCTGGCCATGCTGCACTTGATGCAGGACAAGCGCCACAACCTTCACGCCGTTTGCTATCTGGATGAAGCACTGGCTCTGGACAGTCGCAACCAGGCCAGTCTGATCGCCACTGCCCAGGAGTTTGGCTTCTCATTGATCTTTGCCTCACCGGCACCGCTGACCACGGTGCGTTACTGTGTCCCGATTCATCATCACAAGGGGGCCAACCATATCAGCCGGGACAGCTGGCAGATCCTGGAGCCACTGGACGAAAAACCGACCGAGGTGGCTCTATGACCAGGGCGCTGCAACCCGCGCTTACGCGCCTTTTACAATCGGAAAATGAACAGATATCCGCGTCTCAGCTGACCTCGTCCCAGCGCCGTGCGCTGGATGACTTTCGGGTCCGCACCGGTTCGATAGTGCAGCAAAGCAGCGGGCGGGGATCTGTCTATCGAATTGTGAACAGAGCCGTCATCGAGCAGCATCTGCACGAACAGGCCCCCCTTGCCAATACGAGGATGGATGATGCCTTGCCGCAACGTGCCGCCAATATCGGCCGTGCACGTTCCAGCAAGATCGGCCAACATGCCCATGAACTTTATTATCTGCTGCTCAAAGCACGTGGGCCGGTTGTTTGGTACCAAAATGGTGGGCAGTGCCTCGATCTGGAGTCCGTGACCCGGCAGCAGGGCGCTGCCGTTTTTGCTATTGGGGGCGAGACAGGGCAAGGCTGGTATACCGAAGGACCACTTTGGCTGGTAGAAAATCAGGCGCTGTTCGACCAGTTGGACTGGCTGCCGGGTGATCAGGCCGCAACGGTGGTCTGGTACAGCGGCCAACTGCGGACCTCGTTTATTGAGTGGCTGGCGCAGCGTCCACGTGCCAGCACCATCCACATGTTTCCCGACTACGACGGCGTTGGCTTACATAACTATCTGCGGTTGAAACTGCGGCTGGGCGATCAGGTTAGTTTCTGGTTGATGCCTCAGTGGGAGCATAAGCTACAACGCTTCGGCAGCAACACGCTCTGGCAGGCTACAGCCAGAGACTTTCATGCTGCCTTGCCGGGGCTGCAACCTATCATGGAATCCGATAAGGTATTAAATCAACTGGTTATTGCCATGCAGTCGCAAGGCTTGGCATTGGAGCAAGAAGCAGTGTGGCTGGAAGCTTGAAGTGAAACTATATGTTTCAATCCTCGCCCTGATAGACCTGTAGATACTCGAAAACGTGAGCGAGACCCTCTAACGAGAATAGCCTTGCTCCGTGACCAGTCGGACCGCGTCCTGTTTAAACTCTTTGGTGTATTTCTTTCTCGTCGTCATCATCTACCTCGGTTTCAGAGATTATCGTTTAACTGAGGTGTCCGGCAGCATTAGCCCACGTCACGTTTACGTATTTTTGATATTTATCCAAAAAAAATTAATATCGAGATTGTGAATTGACGCGAAGGGGAAGAGAGCTGGGGAAATCGGTTGGATTCCCCTTGTATTGTTATAAAGATCATGCGGTATTGAGTTAGTCGAATTTCACAGAAGCGCCCGCTCCGCCAGAGACACATGCCCCTCGGTACTGACGACAACATGATCCAGAGTGCGTACGCCCACCATGCTTAATGCATCCCGAAGTTGGATGGTGATACGTTTATCGGCCTCGCTGGGTTCTGGGTCACCCGATGGGTGGTTATGGACCAGGACCAGGGCGGCAGCGTTATGAGATAACGCGATCTTGACGACTTCCCGCGGATAGACGCTGGCAGCATCCAGCGTGCCTCGAAAGATCTCCGCAAACGTAATGATCCGATGACGGTTATCCAGCAGCAGAGCGCCAAAGACTTCATGCTCGTAGGCATGCATCAAAGTTTGTAGGTAGGTAAATGCATCGGCGGGTTGCTCGATGCGGCGCCCCTTGGCCAGGCGCTGGCGGGATAGCTGTTGCGCCATGGTCAGAATGTCCTCTTCAGTGACAGGTGTTTCAGCAACATAGGTACCGGCTTTCTCGCCGGCTTTGAATTTGTGGTATTTCATTGAAGGCTACTCCGGAGGTCCCCGGGATGCAGACCGTTCCCTATGGGAGCGGTCTGTCTCCCATGGGAAAGTGGATGGTGTCGGGTTATGGCGTTAACAGCAGGTTTTTCGTGACGTTGAACAGTTCGCGCTTCAGGTCTTTCAGGTCGTTGATCACCAGGCTGGAGGGGAAGAACCGCTCGACGGAGCGGGTTTGTATGCCGATGCCCAGCAGTTCAAAGCCACTGCGCTGGCAACGGTTGACGATATCGTGGGCGGCGTTCCAGTCGTCCGGCTCACCGTCGGTTAACACGATCATCAGCTTGCGTTTCTCCTTTTGTCTGAGCAGGTCATGGGCGGCAAACCACATGGCGGAGGCCAGTGGGGTGCAACCTCGGGGTGACTGGGCAAAGCGCGCTGCCTCCCGACGTACGGATTGACGAGGGCGTAACGCCATCGCGACATCTTCAACGCAGCCTGGAAAGAAGCTCACCGCGGTCGATACGCCGGGTATGCCTTCCAGTGCCAGCGCTAAGGCCAGGGCGGCTTCATTGGCGATTTGATAGTATTTGCGGCCGCTGTCAGTGGAGGTTTTGGCCATGGAGCCTGAGACATCGACCAGCAGGTGCACCGCCGCATTCGGTGCCACCCGGTTGCTGCGTGTCAGGAACAGGCGAGATTCGCCGGTCTGGGAACGGGCGAGCCGGTTGTGGGCGACCTGTCGTCCCTGCTGTTTGGCATGGGGCCGGTTGTCCTGACTGGACTGCACCAGGCCCTTCAAGCGGGCACGGACTCGGGCAGACTCTCCTGCTGCGCGTTGCAGAATGGCTGGATCGCCGGGTTGTGCCAGCTCAGGGCGGGGCATGTTAAATGCCGTAGCCCCCTGATGCTGCTGTGCTTCCGCCTGTAACAGGGTCGCGACCTGGGTGAACAGGTCTGCGTTGAATGCACCTTCGCCCGCTGACAGAATCTGCTGCAACACGGGTTCGTTTAGGTCTGAGGACGACGGGTCTTGGTCTGCGGATGAACTGCCTGGCTCGTTTCCGATTGCACGGGCGTCGTGTTGGCCCGCCGGTCGCGGTACCTGTTCAGCATCCTCTTTAAACTCCTCAAATAGTTGAATAATGGCATCAGCACTCTGCAGGGCGTCTGCCGTGGACGCCAGACCTTGGATGGCATCCGCGATAACCGTCAGGCGTGACAGCACATCCGCCGGAAGCTGGGTACTGAATTGGGCGTCTACTACCAGATACAGCGGTTCCAGTATCGACTGACCCAGTAACCGGCTCCGCAGCCGGAACAGCAACCAACTCTGTAACAACGTAGCGGGGTGGTTGTCCGTGGGCACCCTGAGCTGCTGGTGATCCACCATGTATCTCAGCACCTCGTGAATGGTGCGACGGGTTCCGGGGTAATCCTGGGCGAGTGCAGCTTCTATACGGATGTCTTCGATGATGTTCAACAGTGCCTTGCGCAGCGGGCGGGAGGCCGCTGCAGCCACCACGTCAAAGTCGGTATGGCGGATATGCGCCGCCTCATGGGCCAGATAGCCCCAGGCGACCTGCTGGAAGCGTGGGTCATCCGGATTGGCGGCCGGTATGACGATGTTCTCACCGTCGGTATAGGCGTCCTGACCCTGGATGAGGACTTTGACGCCAAACTTTTCACCATAGGCCGCAGCCACGATCGGCAGTGCATTCTTCAGTGGATGGTTCATCTTTAGCTCCTTTGCAGGGGCGCGACGCCCCGCGGGGAGCGACACCCCAGTTGGGTTAGTGGATTGGCCGGGTGACAGATCACCTGAACGGGTCTTTTTATGCTGTTGTTCCCACCCTTCGTTTGGTGCGCTCAGGCAGGGTCTGCTGGCAGGAACACCATTGCCGTTACCCAGAGACCTGCGGCATCGGCGGATGAAACAACCAGCGGGTTTTTCGGAATGACGACGCTGTGGGTGGCATAGCTCTGTTGTGCGATGTGGCGGCAACGCTGAACGTCGAACAACTGCTCGCTGTCGACCGGCTCTATCAATGCTGAGAGTTCAGGCTCCAGTCGTTGCAGTTCTGTAGCTGAGTGCAGATGGAGGTTTGAGGGCATGGTGATATCTCCGTGTTTGGTACTCTGGGCTAGAAATAGAAGGACCCTGGCTGGGCAGGAGGCGCCGGTGTGCGTGACGGCAGCGTCGCTGGTCTGGAACCTGGACCGGTGTGCGGCTTTGAGTGCGGCGAGGACCGCGGTGCGGAATGGGTATCCTCATCGGTGGGTATGTCGACTTGGGGAAGGGTGCTGGCCAACACATGCTGCAGCGTCAGTTGCCCTTCGCCATGACGCTTCATTTTGTCCGGATCGGACAGGATCAGAATAAGGGCCAGCAGTTCATGGTACTGGTGACCCGTTATCGGCCCGGTGTTGGGAAGTTGCGGAAAGAGCCGGTCCATTGCATCGACCATCGGTTGTACGCGGTGATCCAGAAAGGACAATCCGTTGAGCTTGTCATGCAGGCGCCGCAGGGGATTGAGGGAGCGCTGACTGATCTGGTTCTTGCCGGCGACGGAACGTTCAAACAGTTCATTGGCATCCCGGGCCACTTCGCACAGGAGGGTATGCCCCATGCCGTTGACCTTGTCATCCAGCGGGGCAGCCTGGCGGGAGGGCTGTATCCGGTAGACCGTGTAATCGAACTGCAGCCGCTGGGCGACATCAGCGACCGGGGCAATGGCGCGACGAATCGCCTCCGCAAAGTTGGGGTGTTTGGCGATCCAGTCATGGGTGACCTGATCATAGTTATCGAGGAAAGCGCTTTTGCAGGCCGCAAACTCCCGACCAATCCGGTCCAGCTCCGGCAGTATCTGCTCGATACGGGCCTCAGGTACCGCATAACCGCCAAGGAAGCGCACACCGATCTGCTCGCACAGGCGCTGCGCTTCCTTCTTCAGGCGCTCAAACTGCGAGAGGGCTTCGGGATCACAGATCTTCTTGCTGCCCAGGCTCGCGACATCGGTGGGGGGCAGTTCACTGCCATCGACGAGACGCAGGTCCTCGGGACGCAGCTTTTTACGGCCACTCCAGATGGAGCAGTCGATGTGGCAGATCACCAGTTTTTCCAGGGTCTTAATGCTCATGAGGGTGGTTCCTTGATAGATGGGGGGGCGCGCCAGCCTGATGGATGACGCGTCGCCGGGGTCGTTATGCGGTCGGTGGTAATGGCGGTTGGCGGTGTTGAGGGTGGTGTTGTTGGCGATATCCAGGGAGCCTGTGTCATGCCTCCCAGTGATCCCCAAAGACATCGGCCGCGATACGGTGAATGGCGTCGCGCTGCTCCGGTTCTGCCCGGGCGGTCAGCGCACGGATCAGGGCGTATTCCACGGCATTGGGCGCGCCCTTGAAGGCCAGCGTGAGCTTGGCCCAGCGCAGCAGGGTGCGCGTTGACAGAGTGATACTGAGCTCGGCGCCGTTGTCGGCACCCCCGATAAACAGGCGTCGAATATCGTTGGCCACCTTCACCATCTTCTGTCGGAAGAGCTCCGGTAAGGCGGGCACGACACGTTCGAGTATGGCTTCTTCTATAGCCCTGTCGGCATAGCGGGCCTCAAGGAGGCGAAAGCGATCAAGAAACGCCAGGTTCTGTTGCAGAACGCCCTGATACAGCCCCGTCTGGTCACCGCTGCCGGCACTGTTGCCGGTGGCGATGAAGCGGAACTTGGGATGGGGCAGAATGATCTCCCCGCCGTTCTGCGCGATCACCAGTGGCGCACCCTCAAGGATGTCATTGAGCCCGGCCAGTTCCGCCGGCTCCGCCAAGTCCAACTCGTTGATCACCAGCAGGTGGCCATGCTTGACTGCCAGGGCCAGGGGGCCATAAACAAAGGCCATGTTGCCGTTGACCAGGGTGTGGTGACCGGTGAGGTCGGCCAGCTCCAGTCGACCATGAGCCGTGACCTGCTGGACGGGCCAGTGCAGGCGCGCGGCGATCTGGCAGATCAGTGATGTCTTGCCGCATCCGGTGGGGCCGCTAATGTACAGACCGTCACCGTCCGGGTTGGACAAAAAGGCCAATACGTCACGCAGATCCTCCTTGCGAAACACATACTCATCTCTGCGGCGCGGGATGTTGGGGTGATCACTGTCAGGGCCGTATCCTTCGAGCACAAAGCTGTCGGGCGCGGGCACGTTGAAGGTGGTGTTTACCTGAACCAGGTAGTGCGTGGTATCCGTCATGATTAACCTCGGCATAAATGCAAAAGCCCCCGAGACCGAGAGGTCAGGGGGCTTTTAGTGATGGAGTGATGGTTGTGGATGGCGCGAAGGTCGGCGACATACGCCGGCTATTCAGAAATAAAATGAGCGGGGTTGCTGTGGGGACAACGTGGACTGAAGCTGATTGTCGGGCGTATTGCGCCCCTGAGCCGTGTGCTCCTCAGTTGGGACCGTTGCAGGAATGGTCGTGTCTGTCGTCTCGGGCTGAGTGACGGTGAGGCGAATACGCTCCGCCGCGGGCTTGCGGTATGGCGATAGTGTGGCTTCATCGATCCCGCCCAGTTGCTCGGCAATGAGCGCGGGATAGTCGACAGTACCATTGACCCAATAGCGGCAGAGCTTGATGCCGGCATACTCGGCATGGGCGAAAGCGCCCATCATCGCCACCAGACGCTGCTGTACCTCGGTCATGGCCTGCTTATGGGTGTTGAGTTGTTGCTCCAGTGCTTTGGCTTGATGGTTCACCTCCAGATAATGGTGGGACAGGGCCGCCCAGCGCGACTGATCCGCCCCCGCGGGGACAAAATAATCTCGCTCCGGGCATTTGGCGGGTTCCTGCCGGGTCTGGATCAGCGTCCAGAACTGACGGGCGTTCTCCTCCAGCGTTACAAGGAAGGCATCATCCCGGGCAATCTCGAACTCGATCAGCTCATCGGCGTAAAAGAACGCCAACCAGCCGCGGGACGCGTTGGCGACGAGAATCTGGTGCTGCACCTGAACCCAGTACAGCTGATAGGCACTGCTCTGTTCTGCGGCTGAGCGTACTTCCTCGAATACGTTGGCGGTTGGGCATTTGAGTTCGACCGGCTCACCGGCATTGTTGATGCCATCGAAGCTGGCACGCAGCAGGGGGTTGTGGTCCGCTTCTGCACACAGCGGCAGCAGCAGATCCTGGTGCGCCTGCTCAAAGGCCAGGCGAGCTTTGGGTTCCAGTTGGATACCGCGTTGCACGTTAGGGTTAGCGGACAGATCATCCGGCAGTACCAGTGCCGTTTTTTCGGCCCACAGGCGCCAGGGCGTTTTATAGGGCGAACGGTCCATGATGACTGGCGCTTCCGACGCCGTGATACCGCCATTACGCCACTGGTGCCAGGCGGGTGTTCGCTGGGAGAGATCCACGATACGCATGCAGCCTCCTGAACGGGAGACAGCACCCGGCCGGGGTGACGGTCTCCCCGGATGGGTTAGTGGGAAAGGCTCAGGACGCCTGGCGCGCCTCAAGCGGTACGGGGATCAGCTGGCGAGCGATATGAATCTGCTGCTGAGCAAACGCCAGATCCGTTCCCTGGAAGTGCTCCTGCGCGTATTCCAGCGCGCTATTCCAGGCGCCGGCCGCCTCGGCCCGTTCGATGAGTTTGCTGACCAGGCCCTGGGTCCGCGCAGGAACCTGAGCGGGATCGGCCAACTGAGGTTCAAATACGACCGTGGCCTGGGCTTCAATAATCCGCTCGGCTTCATCCTGATCGAAGATGCCGACAAAGCCGAAGGCAAGGCGCGAACACTGAATCATCGCCTTGTGCCGGAGCATGCGTTTGGTGTGGGTCTGCCAGGGGCCGCTGTTACGGTAAGGGCCGTTGCTGCCAACTCCCTCAAACGGTGGGCGGTAGACCTCATCCAAGTGCTCCGTGATCTTGACAGGATGCGAGCGGTCACGCCGGTAAATGATGCACTCCATCCATTCAGGGCATTCTTTGGCACCATCCGGCGTCACGCGGGAGTCGGCACTGCGAAACTCCATGCCATCGAATTGGTCGTGCTGGTTGATGATTCGTGACCAGCCATCGACCCCAACCACCGGTATGATCCCGGCGTGCTTGTCCGGAAAGGCATAGATCTCCCGGGTGAAGGGGTTGAGGCCGTACTGATCCGCCACGACCAGTAACGCCATCATCTGTTCGTTGCTCGGCGCACTGCCATCTCGCTGTCGGAAAGCAGTGGCCTTGAGCGTCTCGAACAGCTTGGCGGGATCGACATTGAAGCGTTCGGCAAAGCGCGCGGTGAGTTTGGGATTATTCATGGCGATTCCCTCCGCCCAGGGGAGGGTCGGACAGCATCAGTGAGAAGGTATGGCCGCAGTCGCGGCACTCATAGTTGTCGAGTACGCGCTCATCGACCACTGCACCGACCTTGGCGCCCGCGACACTGCCCGATGCTCCGCCAATCAAGCCGCCAATAATGGCGCCAGCAATACTGCCCACGGCAATCCCCACCGGACCACCAACCATACCGACAGCCATACCTACCCGCGAGCCGGACAGAGCGCCACTGATGCCGGTCACCGTACCGGCCACACCGCCAGTGACAGCACCAATCTTCTTGCCATAGTTACGGGTAAACACCTGCGTCGAACCGCAGGCTGAACAACGAATAATCATGAGAAATCTCCAGATACGAAAAGAAAGTCTGAACAGGGCCGCGAGAATTCAGGGCCCAAACACACGCCACCTTGTGCGTGGTCAGGTAGGTAATATGTATCTGAAATAGTTTTGAATCAGGGGATGCTTGCTGCCGTGGTCTTGGAGCGAGGGTAGGTACTCTTAGGGAAGATGCGAACAAGTCCCCAGCTATGAGAAAATCCCGCGTCTTCAATCGACCAGACCCTGAGGCATGGAACAGCAACTGAGCTTCGCCGACAGCGAGTACCATCACAAGCGCCACCGTACGCGTAAGGAAAAATCTCTCGCCCGGATGGAGGAACCGGTGCCTTGGCAGCGTTTGGAGGCTGTCATCGAACCGCATTACCCCAAAGCAGGTAACGGTCGTAGCCCTATCCGTTGATGACGATGCTGCGTATCCACTGCATGCAGCAGTGGTACAGCATGAGCGATCCGGCGATGGAAGATGCACTGTATGAGATCGCCTCGATGCGGCTGTTCGGGGGGCTCTCGCTGGACAGGCCCATTCCGGATCTCACCACGATTATGAACTTCCGACATTTGCTGGAACGCCATGGCTTGGCGCGTAAGATCTTTGAGGCGGTCAATGAGTGGCTCACAGAGGCCGGCGTGCAGCTAAAGGAAGGCACGTTGATGGATGCCACCATCATCGAAGCGCCCGGTTCAACCAAGAACAAAGCGGGCGAGCGCGACCCCGAGATGCATCAGACCAAAAAAGGGAATGCTTGGCACTTTGGTATGAAAGCTCATATCGGGGTCGATGCCAGAACCGGTCTGACCCATAGCTTCACCACGACGGCAGCCAATGAGCATGATCTCAACCAGGCTCACCACCTGCTCCACGGGGAAGAAGCCTTTGTCTTCGCTGACTCGGGCTATCGAGGAGCGGAGAAGCGCGATGCACTAAAGGACTCCGACGTTGACTGGAATATTGCCGAGCAACCCAGCAAGGTGAAGGCCCTCAAGCAGAGTCCCCGGCTCAACAAAGTGGCACTGAAAATCGAGTACTTGAAAGCCAGCATTCGTGCCAAGGTCGAGCACCCGTTCAGGATCATCAAATGTCAGTTCGGTTTTACCAAAGCCCGCTACCGTTGCTTGATGAAGAACGACAACAAGCTGGCCATGCTATTTGCCCTGGCGAATATCGTTCGAGTGGGTCAGATGATCCGGGCGTAGGACAGGTACGCCTGCATGTCGGAAAATCCGAATGCAGGCATCAAAATCTGAACAAAAAAGTCATTCTGGCGACCATGCCAGCTCAAATCAGCAGTCGTTTATCGAACTGCGACTTATTCGTAGCTTCCTTAGCTCCTAGCGAACAATCCCACCCCGTAGATAAAGACTCGTGATTTGAGACCTTGGGGTAGGTATCTCCGCGGCGGGATGATCTGCCTGCGTTTCAGTCTGCAACTCGATCGCGAAGTGATGGAAATCAGTGGTCACAGGCGGCATTAATAGGAAGATGCGATTGTACTCGAATGGCATTGAGTTCCGAATAATTTTCTCGATATCAGCAACATAGCTCTTTGCTTCCGCAACGCTCATTTCTGCGAGCACCGGAATATTGAACCGTAGCTCATTCGCGTCGGTAATCGTGCCGCCATGGTCCCAGAATACACGGACATGTCCCCCATCGAACTGCTCGGGATAAGATGCGATTGCCATGCAAAGGCCAGCGACTTCAAAATAGCCCGCGTCGTCCCAACTGATTATTCGTAGTGCCGGTGTATCCGCCATCACCGGTCGAGGGATCGCGACAACGCACATACAAGGATTGGTGATCTTATTACTTGCTACGCCATCCCGCGAGTTAGCAGTGAAAAGAACGAATTCGAAGCCAGTCTGGTGGGCCGGTACGACGATCTCGACGCTGTCGGAGGATTCGATTGTCCCGGTCGAATTGGCTTTGAACAGCGCACTGAGCCCCTCCATGAAATCTGCATCTTTCATCTTGGGTTCGATCAGGCGTTGGATCAGTCCGAGGCGTACCGCAGGCTTGGTTTCGCGGCGCACCGCGGCGAGATAGGCGTTTACATCGTCGTCGTTGGCAAAGTGGCGGGCGAGCGCGAAGGACAGCACTGCGGTTTCCTGCGACCGCCAGATATTGAACGATTGGGCAGGTGGATCACCGGTCCCGCGGGGCAGGGCTAACGAGGCGCGTGCCTCGTTGGTCTCGCCATTGGGCAAGGCCGTCCAAGTGATGGCCCAGGGCTGGACGTCGAGCACTGGCGGTCGCGGATCGCGTACCTCGCTGGCTAATCGCGGCAGGGGCGGTTCGGTGCGCCTTGCCCCGCTCACCTGTTCGCTGGCATCGGCGACGAGGTCAAGCAGGAGCGGTAGAGCGGGATCCTTGCGTAGCGCCATAGCGTCGCGTACGGTGCCGAGCGGGATCGTCAGTTCGTAGTGCGAACGATTTGCTGCCAGTTTGGCGTGCGGCTGTGGAGGCGGAATTTCGGCAATCGCCACACCGGCCGGCAGTTCCAAGCTATTCATCGGTGCGCCATTCATGTCAAACTCGATTTGGAGCGCTGTTCCTGTTGGGAATGCGGGGCAGGACAGTCCATCGCCAGGCTTAAGCTGCTTGTTTCGACCTTCGGGTGGATCGTTCGACAAGGCAAGGCCGAATGCCACAGACTGCAGGTTACGAATGGTGCGATCCCATTCGAAGACGACAGTAGCGCTGATCGTCTCGTCGGCATTATAGCCTATCTGGCAGGAGATGAGGACTGGCGTCCCGACCGGCCTGGGCAGTAAATGGCATGGGGCCGATTCGCGTCGAGGCCATCGGCCGAATATGTCGCGCGGATGGAGCCTGATGGCAACGTCGGCTTCTTCGGTCAGCGGAACGTCGAAAGTACCAAGCCAAAGCTCGGGCGCGCCTGTTTTGTTGGCCCGATTTGGATCAGGAGTGTTCGGATAGAATGCCCGCGGTTTGCTCCGTTCCTCGATCACCTGCTCGGCGTTGGTCTCATCCTCTAGCGACACATAGGCAATCAGCGAAGAGGCATTCGGATGGAGTCTGGTTTTGATAGCAGCCGAGGCCGGCTTGTCCCGTGCCTCCGGCTCGAAATAGTCTACCGCTTGGCTTTTGGGCTGCAGGCTATCGACGGGAAGATCAAGGCCTGCGAAGCCGAATTCCTCAACGAGCGCGCCGATTTGGGCGTCGTAGAATTGCCCGCCGACCCTGATGAGCGGATAAGGCATATGTCCTTTGGCAATGAGATCGAACGCGGCGTCCATACTTCTTATGAGCCCGATGAAATAATCCTTCCTGGCCCTGGGAATGGTGACCGCATTTCCGAGCGTCAAGGCCTCGACCGGTCCTTGGCGAGCTAGGAGATTCAGGATCTGCGCGTAGGTGAGCGACATCGTGTCGGTCCCGCGACCGGACGGCCCAGCGTCGACTGGGGCCTCGAAGCGCTCGGCGGGGTGTTGCAGATAGAAGTTAAGATGGTCCGCCAAAGCCGCCACCGCGTCTTCGCCATGAATCGCCCCCGCGATGGTATTCGGGTCCTGTCGATGAACCGCATCCTCCAAACGTTGGAGCGCGGGCGGCAACGTGTTGGCACGCGCAAGCCCGTCTGCGCACTGCCGAAGGGTCAATGCCTGCATCGGCGAGAGGTTGGGCAAGCTAAGATAGGATTGATTGTCGTAGGGCCAGGGCGACGGCTTGTTTTGCGGCTCAAAGGCAGGACCGACAGACGCGACAAGATCGAATTGGAATGTATAGAGCAGCTCCGGCGTCACGGTGAAAGCGGCGATGTCGGAGATTTCCACGTCAGCGCTCGCGCAGATCTCGAATATGTTAGGCCCGAAGAAGGCGCATTTGCGATCTGTCGCGTCGACGGCGAGCCTTGTACCGTAGATCTCGCTCCCATCGAAGCTGCGACAAAAGAGCTCAGCGCCGTCCTCTTTAGCTTTTGCTATGAGCCCGAGACACAGAATGCCCCAGGGTCGAATGGGACCGGGGTCGAAAAGGGAATCGACATACCATCTGTGGCTATTGGCCTTACCCAAACGAATCGAGCGGGGGTAACTAGCAAATGCATACTCATAGGGCTCGCCTGCGACCTCGACCGTGTAGGGCCGAAAGGGAAGCCCACGCTCGTCAGTTGCCGCGACAACCCAGTTGATCGTCATGAAATGATCAATCTGATCGACCCCGGGGAGGCCGAGCGTCGCGATATCGCCTGCGCCGCCGTAGGGTGGCTCGTCTATTTCCGCAGGAAACTGGGCGAAGCGCGCAGCGATTCGATGCGAATAGTTCATCGGTCGAACTCCGTTGCCGCTATTCCGATGAGATCCACCACGACCTCGGCATCGGCGTACGGTAGATAGTAGGGAGGATGGTCCTTAAGGGCGACCGTCAGCCGACCCAAGGCCTCGAGCTGCGCGCGATCGGGGATGATGACAATCATGGTTCCGCTGCTCGACAGGAAGAGGCGCTCGGCGGCTTGGCTCTTCTCGAAGATTGGATAGCGCGTCGTCACCTCCTCGAGATGAAGCACTTCAGCGGTATTGAGCCCGTTGGTTTCCTTTCGTACGTGAACGCTGCTCGTGTGCCTGGATATTGGCTCTCGGCTCCTGAGGACTACCGCCACGCATTCGGGTTGTTCGACCTTGCCACCCCAGACGAGTAATGTTTCTGTCTCGCCGTCAAGCGCCGAGCGCGCGCCCGTCGCCCGGGTCAGAAAGTCCTCCAGCAATTGGTCCTCGATAATCGACAGTGTGTCGGGCACCACTGGCGGCGCCTCGCCGGCGAGGTCGCTGTCGCGATATTCCTCGCTGACGCGAGTGGGCTTGGCGAGAGAGTCCAGAGCTTGGAGAAGTGCCTGTTTATTGGCGAAAGCGGACGGTTGAAGAAGCCGGCTGTGCTTCGCTGGTCGCGCGAACGCGTCGGCGTGCGCCCTGATGTCGGGATGAATCCCGGTACGGAAGTGCCAGCGGAAGAAGGGTTTTTCGGCTTCAGGGGAGTATGGCCAAGGGACGCCCGTGCTATCCACAATGTCCAAGGTGACTGTATAGCCCCGGAGCGGCTCGAGATCGGCTTCGATCCCAAGCCAAATGCCGTCGTCGAGCGAGATTTCCTTAGCGATGCATCCGAGTTGGCCCTTCGCGATGGCCGTCTTGATCGCTCGTAAAAGTGCCGATGGCAGCGCGCGGAAGTGCTTGCGCGTCAGTCCGACAGGGTTTTTCTTGAGATTAAGCAAGTCTGCCGGAGGGTAGATGCGACCCGCCACCCAGTCGACCACCTGCCCGCCGGTATTGCCGGAGACCGGATTGTTGCCGTCCTCGGCTACGGAAATCTTGAGCGCGGCGCCCGGAAACTTGGTCAGAATTTTGAGGATGTCGCCAGAGGACAGCGAGAAGCCGAACTGCTGTCCGGGCGGATGGAAACGTGCCTCGTGTTCGGGGTAGGTTCCGAGCAGGTAGGGCGCGAGCGTGCGAGGTGGATTGGCTTCGGTCGTGAACACGTAACGTTCGGTTTTTCTGCTTTGGATGACACCAGCGCCCCTCGTGCTCCACGTCAGCTGCAATTGATACTCGCGGTCGGGCTCGAGAACTGGCGCAGGACGTGGCTGCAAATAGGCTTCGAGCTCTTTGACGACTCCCTCGTTAAATTTTTTCTGCTCGATATGGCGACGATATTCCTCGATACTCAGATACTTGCACGCTGCGATATAGACCGGGGGAGGCCGGTCGTCGGGGCTGGCCGTTCGAGGCCGAAGCTGAACAATAAGTTCGACCGGGGGAGCCATCTCGTCCCAAAGATTCTCATCGCAAAGCTTGATCGTCAGTTGGGCAAACTGCAGAGCACCATAACCGGGTACATCAACGAGAGCCATGGAGCTCTCCACGGCGGGGCGCCAAGTGTCGGAATCCTCGTGGAAATTGGCGGCGCTGGTGGAACTTGTGTCGAGATTGACCTCGACTGCGAGGTCGGTCCCGTTCGCGTCGGTGCAGCGCACATCGAGTTCACTAAAGTCGAGAGCATTGGTGACGCTACAGGCGAGAAGAATGGTCATGATCGCGCCGCCGCTATTGGGCACCGGCGTCATTCCCGCGCAACTCAAGAAGAGCTCGGTTGGAGGCATATCGGTCTTTAGCGCGAAATTGCAGATTTCCAGGACGCTGACCGGCTCAGGCGCTTGATATGGCTCCTCGTAGCGGACGGCTCCCGCAAAACGAGGAAATCCGTGCAACGGATCTTCGATCCTGCCGTAGCTCGGCCGTTGCTCGACCGAAGCCGCAAGTGTCTCGTGCGGCGACCCCGCGAGCAATTGCTCGATGTTGGCTGAGCGGAACCGGCCTTGAAGCTGCCATTGGCATCTGGATCCTATGTACTTGCCGGAAACTGATCGCTGAGGGAAGAGGTTAAGTGAGAGCTGCGGTCCCAGCGTGTCGCAAATGCCTGTGGTGCTGGTGAGCGCGTCGATCCACCGCTCTATTGTCTCAGGCGAGGCCACGGCATTGGGCGTACCAAACGGGTTACGTGTCAGAAGTGCGAGTGTCATCGGAATGGCATGCCCATCCCCAGGTGATTGCGCATTGCGCCACCAGACCGCGTCGGCATCGCCATGCTTGATAGGTTTATGTGAACCATCGCTTTCCAACGCGCTGAGCGTCACATCGGTGAGAATATAGCCGCCGGTCTTGTCTCCATAGTTGAAAAGGGTTCTGTCTGCAGCGGCCTGGAGTCGCCCGAGAAACCCCTTTTTGCCGCGAAGGTCCGGTGCGCATTCTAGTGAAACGGCGATGACGCAGTCGACTGGGATTTCAGTTAACGTTTTCGCCGCGCCGTTCGCATCAAAAGACGCAATGACCGAGTCGATTTTCGAGATCGCGCCTTGACCAAAGAGCGCGACATTTGTGCCACTTACGAGGCTTATCTTGTTGATGAGCGGAGGAATGGCGATCTTGTTGGGAACTTTTGCGCCGATGCTCGCGGAGACGCAACCGCCAATTCTGGCGAATCCGACCCGGATATGCCCACACAGCTCCCCCGAAAGGCACACATAAATATCGTTGCCGTCATCGTAATATTGAAAGCCGAGGCGACCAGATGAGCTAATCCCGCCGATGAAGATGTAAAGCTCTCCGCTCAACTCGAGCTCGCCTGCCGCATAGATGTTGGTGCCAAGTGACAGGTTGAGGAAGAGCTGCATTTTCATTCTCAGATAGAGCGACCCCGAGCCCAGTTTGACCATGGCCGTTGCGCCGATCGCAAGGGCCAATCCTGGTAAGTCGCGAATGCCTGAAGATCCTGCGGGGATGCTCTTGATCTCATCGCCAGCAACCATTAGATAGCCAGTTGCACCAACGCTGTGAAAGTCGCTGAGCGTTAGCTCGATCCTGTTGGGTCGCTTGAAGTGGCCAATGTAATGATGCCAGCGTGATATGCTGCCCATCGCCCATTCCGTGTCGGTCGTGCCGTCGAGCGTAAGGACGTTGGCGAAGGTAAGGTGGATCGAAGCCCCAGCCCGTATGCGCTTAGTGTTGACGTCGATCTCGAGGATGCCGAGAATCCCAATATTCAGCTTGTCGCCGCTCTCGGCCTTTTCCTTGTTTCCTTTGGGATCTTCCAGAAAGTTAACCTTCATGAATCCGAGGATCTTCGGGCCAGGCAGCTCGACAAGGATGAAGCTGTTTAAGCTCAGGAGCGAGTTGGCGGCATTCGGAACGAGCAACGCGCCGGCGCCGAACGACCAGCGGTCATAGTCTGGTATCCACAATGCCTTGTTCGAAACTGCTGTGATCGCGACATCACCCCCGGCGCGCTGTAGCCAGTCGAGCGCTGGCGGTACGCCGACGACTTTGTTTTCGAGCCGTTTGAGGTGCGTAGTGTAGACCGCGTCCAACCCCTTGATGGCCAAACCGGAACTGGCTAAGGGAACCGGACTGGGCCATTCTACGCGCGCGCCCGCAGCGAACGCGGTGTATGTCCTGTCGTCTTCAACCTTGAGAATCTGAATTGCGCCGCTCATACGCAGGCCAGACAAAAACTTTAAATCCACCGAGCCTGCGACCTCATCGGTAGCGTGGCCCGGCGGCCCGAGGTCGAGAGTGCCTTCGCCGATGACCGCGGGCGTGTTGATACTGAACGTCGACGGGTAGAACTGGATATCCTTGGTCGGCGACTTGAGGTTGAGCGTGGCCTTAATGTCATCTGCTGTTACAACGCCAAGATTAAGGCTAAGCCCGAGAGTCATATTAAGGAAGGGGCGGTCGGTGAGCTGGAAGCCGATCTTCTTTACTGCAAGCAGGCCGCCGAAGTTACCGAAATCCCACGCGCTCGCATCGAGAATCTTGAGATCGAGAGCACCTTGTTCGGCCTGCACCCAGTGTACCTTGCCACTTCTTTGGAGAAGACCTGTGTTCTCGATACGGACAGACATCGCTTTGGTGGACTTGAGTGGAAGCTCGACACTCTGAACCGCAAAGTCAGTCTCGACGTCAAATAGCAATGCGGTGTCACGGCCGCCAGTCGTGCGTTGGCTCAGGAGCCGGACGCCAGTCACCCTAAATTCGTCAGCTCTGACGGCATTCTTGAAGAACCAAGAATCCTCGAGCACTTCTGCTGCGAATAGCGCCCCCGTTAGATCGCCGGTAGCGATCTCGATGAGGCGGACTCGGCTGTCTTTTGAGCTGGAGTTCGATTGGGCCTTGCTGCCCGCCAGTTTGAACACCGGCGCCAGCGTCAGGACGCTCGCCAGATAGCTGAAAGTCGTAGGATCGACACCCAAATCCGCCGCTGTAAGCGTTTTGAGCGTGCCGCGTTCGGCGGCATCGAGTGTGATATCAAGCTTGTAGTCTTCACTACTGCCGGCACCGCCAACACCGACTGACCTGAGGGCGATCACCGCTTTGCGACCGGACAGCCATCCGAATGGATTGCCATTATTGGGAATATCCTTGAATTCGGCGCTCAAGCTGCACAGCCGCAACTTGTTCCCCGCGACTGTTAGCTTGAGCTTTGCCCCTCTCTTCAGGAAACTGAGGTAGCTTTCCCGGTTGCTCGGATCGATTTTGGCGCTGATTGAGGCATAGAAACGGGTGGGCGAGGTTCTGACCGGCGGTTCGTGGAAGGATACTGCCCCGCTCGAGCTGGAGGAGGTTATATCGGCGCCCATAAGGCCGTCATCGAGCCAATGTGCCCCGAGTCCTTCAAAGATCACCCCGCGGAAATCGCTCCCGAACCCGAACTCCCGCTTGGTTTTCGTAAGCGATCCCGCATTTCCGATTGTGCCGTGATCGCCAAGGATCAGGCCTACTTTCGTTAGGTACCCGTCCATGTCGATAGGACATAGACCAAATCGGTAGGATTCGTGTAGTATCCCCGAGAAGCCTACATTTACCCCCGGTGACCAGAACTTAAATGCCACATGCTTGCCGCCGGTCGCCGCAGCGCGTATTGTTGCTATCGCGCCAGTAGCATCGCTTGGAAATTCCTGGCCTTTTCGTTTCCAACGAGTGGTAACGTCGATGCGCGAACGGAGAGCTCCCGGCGCAATTGCCTGCCAATCGTCTCCTTCGGGCACAGTCAGCTCTATAGAGAGACCGTCCGTCAGTTCGGTAAAAAGAGCGGTGTCGTCGTTGCTTCCGTCTCGTGTCTGTGTGAGGAAGAGCCTTAGGCCGACAGTTTCGTCGGTGCCCGCAACTACATAGTGAAAGTCATTACCAATGGTCGCTGGATGAAAGCCTCTTTGCGAGACGATGAACTGCGCATTGAAGAGGATCAGCACGATAGAAAGTTGGTCAAGGGAGTTTTCGGAAAATTGCGCGACTACCTCCGCGATATAGCGGCCGGACGTGTGCTGGGACGATGCGGAAAGGTGCCCGAACGAGAACCAGGAGGCAGGCGCGTCAAATGCTCGGCAGACTCGATACTCAAGAGCATTTGGATCTTTATCGATTGCTTGAAACAGGCCAGCTGCTTCGCCCGGATCGACTGCCCAATCGAAGGCGTCTGAAGATAGATCGCGAAACATTTTGATCGAATTGGCATTGTGGGAGGGCACGAAAGCACCCAACGAAGCCTTCCTGTTTTCCGCTTCCGGCATCGCTATCCCCTTGAATAGTTCGAAGGCAAGTACGCCTAAGTCATTTAAACCGGCTTTGTCAAACCTCTTCCGTTAAGTCATTAGTATGCCTAGTGCTTGAAAGTTAACGCTCTTGGAACGGAGGCGTGCGATCAACGCAAAAACTTTCCATAGCATTTATGGCAATGTTTACTTGGAATTACATTAAATATTGGTTTTTTAATGCCTCGTCTGGAGTTTGCAGATTGCATTCGCTCTTCCAGATTACACTCGGACAACCGATATCCTGCAGGAACCGTTGCAACGTCTGCCGCTGACTAAGCTTTGGAGTGGGCGCTTTTGTCAATTAAATTTAGTTTCCGAAGTCTCAGGTTTCTGCCCAACGTCTGTGAGTGACCGCGAGCCTAGATCGATGGCTGACCTGTTGTTACTATTCGTTCTTATGGGAATCTGGAGGTATGGTCGCTGGTCCATCAACTTCATCGATTACGGCAAAGTCCTCATTGTTATGGCGTGTACCGTCATGCCCGGTCTTGTCGCCTTGCACTCTGTCCCAATCGTCACGAATAGGACCTTTCCAGTCTGGATGGGATGAGTCGTCGCACGAAGCCTGCCACCAAATCATTTGTCTTCCTCGCGTTATATATGGCTTGGAACATTAGCCAGTGTATGTGATCAGGACGCTTTGGCAAGTTTATTGATGCAGTTATTACTGCTATTTTTCAGTCATAACAGGAAGCGGCTCAAATACCTACAGTTCCAGTCTGGCCCTGGCAAACAGTTGGCTTCTAGGATATTGTACAAAAAACCACGCAAGTAACTTGTGTTGCTTGACTGTCAGGAGTCGTAGAGAACTTTCAGCTATTCACAATGCGGCGATGATACTAGCCCGGATGTTGCAGCATAAACAAGAAGGGCGACCTGGTTTTGCGTTATAATTCAATTGCTTAAGTCGAATATAACTACCCGGTCGCCCATGACACATTGTACTGTTACACAGGACCTATTTCCACGTTGTAAAGGTCGTAAAATCGAGACCAATTTCGACGGTGGCGACATCACGTCCGATGCCGGTGTGTTGCTGCTCCGACAGCTCGACCGGGAGCTGGGGCTTACCCGCTCGATCGCCCGCAAGATTACGGATCCGCGCAGCCCCTCCCATTGCCGGCACCAGGCACAGACCATGATCCGACAACGCGTTTACGGACTGGCGCTGGGTTACGAAGACCTCAATGATCACAAGACACTGAGGCATGACCTGGCACTTCAGACGGCCGTCGATAGCGATGCTGAACTGGCCAGTCAGTCCACATTGTGCCGGTTCGAACTCAACGCTAATCGGGCCTGGGCCGTGGCCATGCATGAAGAACTGGTTGAGCAGTTCATTCGCTCGTACAGGAAGCCACCGAAGCGGCTGATTCTCGATTTCGACGCGACTGACGATACGGTGCATGGGGAGCAGGTGGGCCGCTATTTCAGTGGTTACTACAGAAGTTACTGTTTCTTGCCGCTTTTCGTTTTCTGCGGGCAGAAGCTCTTGGTGAGCTATCTGCGCCCTGCCTATGTTGACGCTGCCAAGCATGCCTGGGCCGTTCTGGCCCTGCTGGTCAGGCGGCTTCGAGCCGAGTGGCCGCAGGTGCAGATCATCTTCCGGGGCGACAGCGGCTTCTGCCGACCACGGCTGCTGACCTGGTGTGAGCGCCACGATGTCGGTTATGTCGTCGGCATCGGCAAGAACTCCAAGCTGGAACAGCTGGCACTGGATACCCGTTACCGAGCCGCTGTGGCGTTCGAGGCCACTCGGGTAAAGCAGCGCGGCTTTGCGACGCTCTGGTACTCGGCCCGGAGCTGGAAGAAACGCGTGCGCAAAGTGATCGTCAAAGCGGAGTTCAGCTATCAGGTGACAACAACCGCTATATCGTCACCAACCTGCCGGGCTCTGCCAAGTGGCTCTATGACCGGCGCTACTGTCTGCGGGGCGATATGGAGAACCGGATCAAGGAACAGCAGTGGCTGTTCTCGGACAGAACCAGCTGCCACGACTGGTGGCCCAATCAATATCGTCTGCTGCTGTCCGGTCTGGCCTACGTCCTGATGGAAAGGCTGCGCAGTGGCTACCTGCGTGGCACCCGCTATGCCCGCGCCCAAGTGACCACGCTGCGTACCCGGCTATTGAAAATCGGTGCCGTCATCACCCGCAACACTCGCCGGATCCGCATCATGATGAGTAGCACTTATCCGGACCAGGAGCTGTTCCAGAAGATAGCCGCCAAGCTGGCGCCGGGGTAGCGCCAGCGGTGCTGCTCCCGGCACGAAATAAACAATGGGGTAAGGGGAAGTTGCGCTCTCATCGTACCATTTGATCAAGAAACAAACAGTTCGCCGGAGCGTGCTCTTCACATCGGACAGAACTAAACGATTGGGCCCTCTACTCGAGGGCCGGATGAAACATTCGGGCTAGCACTTTCAATAGAATTTATATTTTGACTACTAGTTATGTAAGCTCAAATATATGTTTATATCTTGTAGTTATTTATCTTTGATTAATTAGGTATATTGAATAAGCCGTAAACATAGCGTTATAGATTCATAAAAAACGGAAAATTACGAAAAGCAAGAAGGTTGTGAATTAAACTTCGAAGAGCGACGCCCCCCTATGCTGGCAAGGTATTCCTCAAAGACCATTTCAGGCTGCCCGAACCAGAGGCATTTTCGAGGCCTCAGGTTTAACCGTTTCTCCGCCTGCCGGACATCCTCGTCAGTGATCATCCGTAGATCCGTTCCCTTCGGGATGTACTGGCGAAGTAGGCCGTTAAAGTTTTCATTAAGCCCTCGCTCCCTTGGGGTATACGGATGGGCAAAGTAGACGTCCGTATCCGTGCCTTGGCGATCTCCCGATGCTCAACGAGCTCGGCGCCATTAGCCGCCGTGTTTGGTCTCGACCTTGCGCACCAGATAAAGTCTACTTTTGCGCTCCACCAGGGTAACCAGCGCGCCAGTACCGGGCTTGTCCAATACCGTATCGACTTTCCTGTCGCCGAAGCGCTCCCGCGTATCTACGATGGCCGGTCTGTCCTCGATTGATCGAGGCTCCGGGATCACCGAGCGCTTGCTGTTCTTACCTCGGCGATACCGCTTATACCCCTGACGCAGCGCTTTGTAGAGCTTGTCGACACGTGCTTTGTCGGCCGCTACATAGCGGTAAATCCATTAATGGCTGACTGGCATCCCGATACGGCTGCCAATGCTGCTGATCTGTTCCGGACTCCATTGCAAGGAGAGCGCCCACTTACTATGGCGGTCACTTGAAACTTGTGCGTACGTGTCCCTCAAACCTGGTCTGTAGCATTTGCCTACTCGCACTCGCAGATGGGAATTTAGTGTAGGTTGAAGTGTAGGTCAGTGATTTTTTGTTCAATTAATGCTTATAAAATAAAGATAAGGTACTGCTGCATCATGAAAGTGGCCGGAGGGGGGAATGACAAGCGGCAGGTCGAGTCTACGCTGGTCAAGCTACAATCGCTCCCCGCGGGGCTGAATCAGCCGGAGCAATTCCTAGCCGATACCGGCTATTTTAGCGAGAAGAATATTGACATCTACCACCTCGCAAAGACCGAACAGCTGATTGCCACACCGCGTGCGACGAGCACCACCAGAACTGGCGCTAGCGTTTTTAGGAGCAGGCATCGCTGGCAGAGTCGGCCAGTCAGCTCGAGCAGATGAAGTATAGGCTGAAAACCAAAGCCGGCTGGGCGCTCTACGCGCTGAAGATCAGACGGTCGAGCCTGTGTTCGGGATCATTAAGTCGGTTATGGGCTTTCGCCAATTCCCGCTGCACGGATTGTAGAATGCCGAAACTGAATGGGCGCTGATGGAGCTTGGAACGCATGACTGATTTGCGTCCACACTTCGCCCAATGGGTTTAAAAGGCGGGAAATTTCGCTCGTCGGAGGCGAGTCCGCCTGATGATAGGTTGACATGCGCACCAACATAGAGCATTCCGCAATAACGAGTGGCGCTTGGCTATCATGAGAGCATCAAGCCCGACAGGCAGCTAGGAGGGCGTGGGTGTCAAGACTTCTATAGCCATTGTGAGAAAGTATGGGGGTATATATGGGGGTATCTGTATATTTATAAAGAATATAAATACAAATATAACAATTAGTTATGTTCCATATTGGATTCCCGCTACCCGCTCCAGTTTATGGCCGCCCAAATTACGTCTCAGCGTCGCGTAAGTCCTTCAGGTCGATAGATTCCGTAGGTCGCAATCACGACAAGCCTGCGCATTTGTGCTGCAGGAATTCCTTCAGCACTCTCACCAGTGGGCTCAGCTGTCTGCGATCGGCAACCACCAGGTAGAGCGGGGCGACTTCTCCCTGCCATTCGCTGCACACCTGGACCAGGCGTCCGGCGCGCAGGTCTTCGGTGATGTCGAGCTTGGACTTGTAGGCGATACCCTTACCGCTAATCGCCCAGCGTCTGACCATGTCACCGTCATTGGAGGAGCAGTTGCCGCTGACCGTGATCATAGCTTCATCCTGCTTTTGCCGGTTGAGGAAGTGCCACTGATCATGCACCCGTTCGCCTACCATGAAGCACAGGCAGTTGTAGTTCACCAGGTCATAGGGTGTGGCAGGCTGTCCTGCGCGGGCGATGAAGTCGGGGGATGCGCAGAGTATGCGCCTATTATCGGGCGCCAGTGGCACTGCGATCTGAGTCGAGTCCGGTGGCACGCCATAGCGAATGGCGATGTCGACTTCTTCTTTCATAACGTTCGAGACATGGTCCGACAGGATCAGGCGGATCTGAAACTCCGGATGTGTCGTCTGCAGTTCATCCAGCCAGGGCGCCAGCAGGTTGCGGCCAAAGTCAGAGGACACCGACACCCGCAGGGTGCCACCCGGTGCTGCATGAATCGAGCGGGTTGCATCCCGGGCTTCGATCATCAGCTTGAGCGCCTGCTGGCAATAGCGCAGATAGAGGGTTCCCTCCTGAGTCAGGCGCAAACTGCGGGTCGAGCGGACGATCAGCAGGGCATCCACATCCTCTTCAACCCGCTTCAGGGCTGCACTTGCGGCCGAAGGGGTGATGTCCAGGCTTCTGGCGGCTTTCGAGAGGCTTCCGAGCTCCGCGGTACGGGTAAAGATTTCGATATCCTTGAAGGCTTTCATTATCAAATAATTTTTGAAAGTGTTGGCTTTGATTAGCAGTGTTTCAAATTTACCACATAAAGTAATCTGTCTGAACAGACTGCAGGGTGGTGACCCCCAGCGGTCCCGAAATTTTGTAGCCTGTCCTGCGCAGGTCTATTTAGCGTTATCAGACAAGAGGTCGACATATGGCTATTCAGCAGGTTTCCCGGGCGCGTTACACCACCAAGGTGTTCGATTCGAGCTACCAGATACCGCAGGGCAAGATTGACGAAATCAAGGCGCTGTTGCAGATGAGCCCGTCATCGGTTAACTCGCAGCCCTGGCACTTTGTGATTGCATCCACGCAGGAGGGCAAGGCGCGTATAGCCAGGGCCGCGACTGGGGCCTATGCCTACAACGCGCCCAAGATTCTGAAAGCCTCCCATGTTATTGCCCTGTGTTCGAAAACCGCTATCGATGCGGCGTACCTTGAACAGCTGCTGGACCAGGAAGATGCGAGCGGTCGCTTCGCCAATGCGGATCTGCGTGCAGCCCAGCACAAGGGCCGTTCAACCTTTGTGAACCTGCACCAGGATGAACTCAATGATATGCAGCACTGGATGGAAAAGCAGGTTTATCTGGCACTCGGTACAGTATTGCTCGGCGCCGGTGCGCTCAATATAGACGCCTGCCCGATGGAAGGTTTTGATTCCGAGATACTGGATGAGGAACTTGGATTGCGCGAGCAGGGGTATAGCAGTGTTGTATTGGTATCCCTTGGAAAAAGATCAGTGGACGACTTTAATGCGCCTTTGCCCAAGTCACGCCATGGGGCGGAACATGTATTCACTGAAATATGATTTTTAATTACTGCCTGGTTTTATTCAGGTTTTTCTAACCCCCGTTCCCATAACTTGATCCCGCTGTACGGGCGTTTTGGTGTAGCCTTTCTCGTTTTTATTTAATTATATTTTATCTTTTCTTGAGGTTGATGGTCTCCTGTCTCCTGTAGAGAGGTGCTAATAATTTCATTAAAAATTAAGGTGTTACTCCGTTGGTTTACATGAATTTCCTACTGTAACGAGATTGCACAGGCCTCTTTTATTTATTGTATGGCGCTGATGTTTTTACTGGTCAAGAGGTTTTGAACGCAGGTGATGCATGGTTTTTTTTAACTAATATGCCGGACTGTTTTGAGGTTTATCTGTGTTCTTCTGCTGATTAGTCTTCTCATTTGGTGATTTTGACTCAGAGCCTAATGTTAGGATTATTTTAAATACAAAGCGCAATTCAAAGGGCGGGTACTGGTTATGAATAACCTGAATTCAACAGATGAATATGATGCACGGGATATAGCGCTTGAAAACAGCGACTGGATAGAGGCGCTGGAGTATATCCGCCGCGACCAGGGCGAAGGCCGTAGTCGCGAGATGCTGCGGTTGTTGCAGGATCACCTGCTGAAACAGGGTGTCAGCCTGGCCGAGGCGACCTTGAATACGCCCTATCGCAATAGCATCCATCCCCATCAGCAGCCAGGCTACCCAGGCAATATCGAGCTGGAACAGAAGGTCGAAAACATCATTCGCTGGAATGCCATGGCGATGGTGCTCAAGGCCAACGATAACGGCTCGGGGGTGGGTGGGCACATTGCGACCTATCAGTCCGCCGCCACCACTCTGGAGGTGGGGTTCAACCACTGGTTCCGCCGGCGCACCGGCTCATACGGCGGCGATATCCTGATGGTGCAGGCCCATTCCGCGCCGGGTATTTATGCCCGCGCCTACCTGGAAGGCCGGCTGAGCGAGCAGCAGCTGAACAACTTTCGCCGCGAACTGCAGGACGGTGGTGGCTTGCCGTCATACCCGCACCCGCGGCGCCTGCCGCAATTCTGGCAGCTGCCGACCGCATCCATGGGGCTGTCGACGCCGTCGGCGATCTATCAGGCGCGCTTCATGAAATACCTTGAGAATCGGGGGCTCAAGCCCGATAACGGCGGCAAGGTCTGGTGCTTTATCGGTGACGGTGAATCGGATGAGCCGGAGGTTCTGGGTACCATCAATATGGCGACCCGCGAAAATCTCGATAACCTGGTGATGGTGGTGAACTGCAACCTGCAGCGCCTGGATGGTCCGGTGCGGGGCAATGGCAAGATCATTCAGGAGCTGGAACGCAGCTATAGGGGTGCCGGTTGGGACGTTATCAAGGTGATCTGGGGCAGCGAGTGGGATGAGCTCTTCTCCCGCGATCAGGATGGCTTGCTGCAGGCGCGCATGGACCGGGCGGTCGATGGCGACTATCAATTCTATACGGTGTCCGATGGCAAGACGGTGCGTGAGAACTGGATAGACGGCGATGAGCGTTTGGCCGACTTGATGAAGAGCCTGAATGATGACGAGATTCGCGTTATCCGCCGTGGCGGCCATGATCGCAAAAAGATCTATGCAGCCTTTGAGCGTGCGGCGAAAAACACCGGGCGACCGACGGTCATTCTGATGAAAACGGTCAAGGGCGAGGGTATGGGCGCGTCCGCCGAGGGGCAGAATACGGCGCATCAAAAGAAGCAGTTCAGCGCTGAGGAGCGTATTGCGATTGGTCGGCGTTTTGGTATTCCGCTGAGCGATGAGCAGATGGCACGGGCCGAGTTGTACAAACCTGCCGGCGAGAGCCCGGAAGCACAGTACCTGCACCAGCATCGTCGGCAGCTCGGGGGTTATTTGCCGGCGCGGGAGGTGAGCTGTCAGTGCCTGGCGGCCCCGCCCCTGAGTCTGTTCAAAGCCGCGACGGACGGCAGTAGCCGGGAGCAATCCACCACCATGGCCTTTGTGCGCATGCTGGCGGCGATGCTCAAGGACAAGGAGCTGGGTCGATACATTGTGCCCATAGTGCCGGATGAAGCACGCACCTTTGGCATGGAGTCGCTGTTTAAGCAGTTCGGTATCTATTCCAGTGAAGGGCAAAAATATAAGCCGGTGGATGCCAGTTCGTTGCTGCCCTACAAGGAAGCCAAAGATGGCCAGCTGTTGCAGGAAGGTATCTGTGAAGCCGGGGCAATGGCGTCCTTTCTGGCGGCGGGTACGGCCTATGCCAATTTCGCGGTGCCGATGATCCCGTTTTATATCTTCTACTCGATCTTTGGTTTCCAGCGCGTTGGCGACATGATCTGGGGCTGTGCCGATTCCATGGCCAAAGGCTTTCTGGTCGGCGCTACAGCCGGACGCACGACCCTGAACGGCGAGGGTCTGCAGCATCAGGACGGCCATTCACAGGTGGTGGCGTCCACGGTGCCGAACATGCGCAGTTACGACCCGGCATTTGCCTACGAGCTGGCGGTGATTGTGCGTGATGGTATCGAGCGCATGTATCAGAACGATGAAAATATCTTCTACTACCTGACGCTCTACAACCAGAACTACCCGATGCCGGCCATGCCACAGGGTGTGGAAGAAGGGGTTATCAAGGGGATGTATTGCTATCAGCGCAGTGAGGCTCAGGGGCACAAGGTTCATCTGCTGGGCAGTGGCAGCCTGATGCAGGAAGTGCTGCAGGCGGCCGACATTCTGCAGGGCTTTGGTTGCAGCGCCAACATCTGGAGTGTCACCAGCTATAACGAATTGCTGCGCCAGGCCCAGCAGACCGAGCGGCAGAACATGCTGACGCCAGAAGCAGCCACGCAAAATTACATTGAGCAACTGATGGCGGATGAGGGCGGGGTTGTAGTGGCGTGCAGTGACTTCATGAAGTCGCTGCCAACGGGCATTGCCCGCTGGCTCCCGCAGACGTTCATTGCCCTGGGCACGGATGGCTTTGGCTTGAGTGAATCCAGGCCGGATCTACGTGATCACTTCGAGGTCGATGCGCGCTATATCGCCTGGTCAGCCCTGACCGGCCTGTACCGGGACGGCGTCTTGAGTGCGGATGCGCTGCGACAGGCGCGGGTGCAGTTGAATATCCCGCAGGTGAAGACAGACCCTGCTTCGTTCTGAGCAGGGTCTGGGGCCGCTTGGCCTGCCCGTCACCAAAAGCGGCGTTGTAATCCTGCTGTCATCTGAACAAGGTAAAAGGCGGGTGGATGTCATCGTCAATCCATCCGTAACCTGCCCGTGATTCTATGAAAACCTGCCGTAAACCGTTGCCACCGTTGAATGCACTGAAGGCCTTCGAGGCTGCCGCGCGCCTGCGCAACCTGACCCGGGCGGCCGAAGAGCTGCACGTGACCCAGGGCGCCGTCAGCCAGCAGGTTAAATTGCTGGAGGACTATCTGGATACCCAGCTGTTCGTGCGTAAACCGCGCAAGCTGGAGCTAACCGATGCCGCAAGGGCATATCTGCCGGTATTGACCGAACTCTTTAACAGGTTGCAGGCCAGTACCCACCAGTTGTTCGATACCGATCATCGCGCCTTGCTTAACGTCAAGTGCGGTAGCAGCTTTATGCAGCGCTGGTTGATGCCGCGGTTGGCGGATTTTTATCGCCAGCACCCCGGCATCAGAATGCGGCTGATGTCGTCGGTCTGGCCCTCCCAGGATGAAGTGGAGGAGGCGGATCTGGAAATCTCGAACGGGTTTGGCGACTGGCGCGGCATGCAGGTCGAGAGGTTGACGCGTGAGCGCTGGCTGGTGGTGGCAAGCCCGGAATATCTGGCGCGCTACAGCATTAACGAAGATCCGTTGCGGCTGTTGCAGTTGCCACTGATCAGTACCGTCGGGGAACAGGAGCATTGGCAACAATGGTTCCGCAGCCAGGGTGTGGTTGATTTCTATCCGCAGCCGGTGCTGGAGTGCGATACCAGTACGGCGTCGATCGATGCCGCCTGCCACCATATCGGTCTGCTCATGTGTCGCAGTTTCAGTGTTGCGCCAGTGCTGGCCTCTGGCCAGCTGCAGCAGGCGCACGCCTTCACACTGCCAGCCTCCGGGGCACATTACCTGGTGTTGCCGAACAAGCCGCCAGCCCCCAAAGTGATGGCTTTCAGCCAGTGGCTGAAGCAGCAGATGGCCGCGGAGGAGCAACGTTTCGATGCATGAATCCCCGTTTTTGCGAGGGTCGCATCGGCGCAGGCCTTAATTTGGCTCGCAGCTTTGTACTTGCGGGTCAGGCTTTGTGCTGGGTCGGTGTGTGCTCGACCAGGGCCTGTGTGAGCGCACGCCATTGCCGGGCCGTGATGGCACCCTCGGGGGCAAGTAGCCAGTAGGTTTGCGCGGATATGAGTTCATGGGAGGAAAGCCTGACCAGGTTTTTCGAGGCCAGGTCGTCTGCACACAGGGGTAATGACGCCAGCACGACCCCGAGCCCAGCACGGGCGGCCGCGAGTGCGGCCGACATCGAGTCATAGCGAAGTCGTGGCACCGGGGTGGCGGGATCCCCCGTCTGCTGTACCCATTCCTGCCAGCCGGCCCGGGGGCCGGACAATGCGATGCGCGGCAGTGTCTGCCAGTGCCCATCGTCCTGCAGAAGCGAGGGGGCGGCAACGGGGCTTATGACTTCCTGGAACAGCGGTGCCTTGAAGTGGTAAGGCCAATCCCCTGTGCCGTAACGGATGCGCAGCACGTCTTCCTGCAGTGCGCTATCGGTCGACAGGACCATGGTCTTGAACGAATAGTGGGTCTGGTCTGCGGCCAGCAGCGTTTGCAGTCGTTGTCCGATCCAGAGCTCGATAATGGACGCGCTGGCCGAGATACTCAGTTGATTGCGTTTCACGCCGAAAAGCTCCTCCGAGCTTTGTTGCAGTGTGCGCAGGGCGCTGCTGACATAGGGCAGCCAGGCTTCGCCGTCAACGGTCAGCACCACGCCCCTGGCGCCGCGCAAGAACAGCTGAGTACCAAGTCGATGCTCCAGGTTGCCGATACGCTGACTGATGGCGGACTGGGTGAGTCCGGTTTCCTGTGCCGCTGCGGAAAAGCTGCCGTTGCGGCCTGCCGCCTCGAATGCCCTTACCCACTCCAGCGGCAGGTTCTCCAGTGATCGTTTAGGTATTAGCAAAACAGCATCTCAGGTTACAAAAGCATAATTTGTAATGATGTCAGCTCTCACCAAGAATGGCACCTGAATTTTCCACTCATTGAGGGCTGCATAGTGAATATTTCGATACTGCAGGAGGGCCGGGCACTCGAGGTTCGGGCTCAGGGCAGGAGGGTGCGTTTTCACGCCATCTGGCTGCGTGACAATGCCTGGGACAGCGAGACCCGTGCGGCCGGAAACGGCCAGAAGCTTATCAAACTGAGTGATATACCCATCGACACGGTGATCGCGGCGGCCTGTTGTGAAGGCAAGGTGCTGAAGCTGACCTTTGCACCGGAAAACAAGGCGGTTCGCTACGATGTGGACTGGCTGCTAGCCCATGCCTATGACCACGACAGGGTGCAGCAAAAGGGCTGGATTGATTCCCGGGTGGAACCCTGGGACAGGGCGGGCATGCCCAGCCCCCCGGTGGGGAGTTTCGCCGAGGTCTGTGCCAGCCCGCAGGCGTTGCACGACTGGCTCGCAGATCTCGCCCGTTTTGGCGTTGCCAAGCTTGAGCAGGGGCCTGTTGCCGACCAGGCGCTGATGCAGGTGGTCGACCTGTTCGGCTATGTGCGTGAAACAAACTATGGCCGATATTTTGAGGTCCGCAGTGAGGTTAACCCCACCAGCCTGGCGTTTACCCGCCAGGGACTGCAGGCGCACACTGACAACCCCTACCGCGATCCGGTGCCGACGGTGCAGGTGCTGTACTGCCTGGAAAACTCAGTGGACGGAGGCGACAGCCTTATCGTGGATGGCTTTCGTGCCGCCGCGCGCCTGCGCGACGAAGCCCCCGGGGCCTTTGATCTGCTGAGCCGCTACTGCGCACGTTTCGAGTACCGGGGCGCACAGGGCGTGATTCTGCAAGCTCGCCGACCGATGATCGAGCTTCAGCCCGACGGCAGCCTGATCGCAGTGCGCTTCAATAACCGCTCCGCGGCCGCGTTTACCGATGTGCCCTACGCCGATATGGAGGCCTACTACGCCGCCTATCGTCGTTTCGGCGAAATTATCGACGACCCGGCGATGGCGGTGCGTTTTCGTCTTAATCCGGGGGAATGTTTTGTTGTGGACAATACCCGCGTGATGCATGCCAGAACGGAATTTTCAGGCCAGGGTATGCGTCATTTTCAAGGCTGTTATGCCGACAGGGATAGCCTGCTGTCACGGCTCGCAACGCTGCGGGAAACCTTAGGGGAATAACCACATGAATCAGCAATACCCTTCCTTGAGTGCGCAAAATATAGTCGCCTTTCTACAGACGCTATTCGACAACTGCAATGATGCTTACCTGGGTGAGGCGGTCACGGTGTCGCAGCACATGCTGCAAGGTGCGACCCTGGCGCAGCGCGGGGGCATGCCGGATGAAGTGATTGTCGGTGCCTTGCTGCACGATATTGGCCATATGGTTTCGCCGCTGGGAACCTTTGCGATTGACGATACCTGGGACCGACATCACGAAAACAGCGGCGCGCGGCTGCTGGCCGGTTACTTCCCGCAAGTCGTTGTCGACTGCGTACGTCACCACGTGGCCGCCAAACGCTTTCTGTGCGCGACGCAGCCGGATTATTTCGATCGTTTATCGCAGGCCTCGGTACATTCACTGCAGTTGCAGGGCGGCCCGATGACGGCGGATGAAGTCGCCGAATTCGAACGGCTGCCCAACCTGGAGACCATCCTTCAGGTACGCTACCTCGATGAAGCAGGCAAATGCCCGGCTATGAACACGCCCGGTTTTTCCCACTTTGCACCTCAGGTACAGCGCTTGGTCGATGCCCACCTGCAGGCAGGGTACTGAGCACGGAGGTCCCCCGGTTGCGGCCCGTCGCGGGCCACCTTTGCCCAGGTTCAGGATATTCGTTGCAACGGGTGAGCGTGAGTCTTTGCGGGGGATGGTCGTCCGGCCGCCAGCCCCGGCAGCTGGGCTGATGGTCAATCCATCGAGGCTCTGTCTACCAAGGCGACCGGGACGCCTTTCCGCGCGGGGGGGGGCAAATCCCTGGTCTCAGCTGGCGGTCAGCAGGGTGGGAAAATAGAAGGGGGCTTGGGGGCTGCATTGCGCAGTCGCCATAGATCAAATTGCGCCTGCGCAGGACAAGTCGTGCGCAGGCGTTGTTCAGACCAGGGTAAGACGCAGGTGCAATCTTACCAGTTTCGCTGCTGCCAGCCGCGTTCGGCGGCGATGGCATTGAGTTGCGCATCGGCGCTCACGGCGACCGGGTTGTCCACTTTCTCCAGGAGTGGCAGATCGTTGTGCGAGTCGGAGTAGAACCAGCTGCCCTGCAGGCTTTCGCGTTCGGCTTCGAGCCACTGCTGCAGCCGTATAACCTTGCCCTCACGGTAGGTCGGTGTGCCCTGAGTGCGACCCGTAATGCAGCCCCCCTCAAGTTCTATTTCAATGGCAAGCACATCTGTGATCCCGAGCAGGCGGGCGACCGGTTCAACCAAAAAGCGAGTCGAGGCCGAGATCACCACGCAGCGATCGCCGGCGGCCCGGTGTTCAAGGATACTTTCGATGGCGCCGGGGCGCAGCCGTGGCCGGATATGCTGTTCCACGTAGCGCTCGAGATCCGCGTCAAGCGCGGCCAGAGGCACGCCTATGTGATGTTGCAGCTGCATTTCGACGTAGCGGTGTATGTCCAGTTCGCCGCGTTGGTAATCGACCATCAGCGCCTGTTCCTGCGCCCGCCAGGGGGCGGGGTCCGTGATGTACTGATCACTCATGTAACTGATCCACAGGCTTGAACAATCGCCGTTGAGAAGGGTGTCGTCTAGGTCGTAAAGAGCCAGTGCCATGGCATTAATAGTCCTGATAAAGGGGAAAGTGTGCCGGGACCCTGGCAGCCTGCCAGGCCCGGCATTGAGGGCGTTCAGTTACAGGCGACAAGCTGGGCTTCACGCACAGCGGTCTGTGGTAACAGCGTATCAAGCGGCAGGTGGCAGCGAATGCGGTTGCTGCCATGTTCCTGCCAGGGTGGCAGCTGTTGCCGGCAGCGCTCGCTTGCCCCGGGGCAGCGGCGTTGATAGGCGCAGCCCCGGGCCGGCGGGTGCTGCTCCGGAGCCTCATTGTCCAGTAGTCTGGGATGATGGTCGGGGTCGGGTTCGAGTACCGCGTTCAATAGTGCGCAAGTGTAGGGGTGGCGGGCACCGCCAAAGACGTCGGCGGTTGAGCCCACCTGGCAGAGCCGGCCCTGGTAGAGCACGGCTACCTGGTCGGCGACTGCCTTCACGACGGCAAGGTCGTGGGCGATAAACAGGTAGCTCACGCCTTTTTTTGCCTGCAGCTCCTTGAGCAGTTGCAAAACCGCGGCCTGGACCGAGACATCGAGCGCCGAGGTGACCTCGTCACAGAGTATCAGTTGGGGGTCGCCGGCGAAGGTGCGGGCAATGGCCACCCGCTGCTTTTCGCCGCCCGACAGCTGTGCCGGCATCCGGTCCAGATAGTGGGGCCCAAGACGCACCATGGCGAGCAGTTCGGTTGCTCGCAAACGGCATGCCTGCCGGTCCAGACCGCTGTACAGGCGCAGTGGCTGCTCAAGTATCTGGGCGATGCTATGGCGCGGATTGAGTGAGGCATCGGGGTTCTGGAAGATCATCTGTACCCGTTGCTTCAGGGCCTGGCTGCGCTGATCCAGCGGCGCGTTCAGGTCTTCACCTTCGAGCCTGATATCGCCATTGCTGGCCGGGTGTATACCGCAGATCGCCCGCATCAGGGTGCTCTTGCCGCTGCCGGACTCGCCTACCAGGGCGAGGGTTTCACCCTTTTTCAGGACAAGTTCAATGTCCTCGACAGTGGCCGGCGTTGTCGGGCTCTGGCCTCTGAGGCGGTGCAGCAGGCCTGGTTTGTCGTACCGTACCGTTACCGCCTGCAGACTGAGCTGCGTTTGAGCAGTGTTTTTCCTGGATACCGAAGGTCGCAGGGGCGTTGCTGCCGGGCTCAGCTGGGAGCATTCCAGATGGCAACGTACGGCGCGGCCGTCGGTGGTTTTGAGCGGCGCGGGCAGGTCCTGGCACATGGGTGTTACGTCGGGACAGCGGGCTGCGAAAGCGCAGATCCGGCCGGTGCTCCCGCTGCGTGGCGGATAGCCCGGCATGGTCGGCGGCAGGCCGGCATCCTCCAGGCGCGGAATCGAGGCCAGCAGGCCCCGGGTGTAGGGATGGGCAGGCTGGCGCAGTACTGCGCGGCTGCTGCCCAGCTCGACGATTTCGCCGGCGTACATCACGGCAATGCGGTCGCTGATACGCGCGACGGCGCCCAGGTCGTGGCTGACAAAGACAAGGGTAGTGCCCAGTTGTTGCCTCAGGTCACGCAGCAGCTCGAGTATATGGGCCTGGGTGGTGACATCAAGACCGGTGGTGGGTTCGTCAAGGACCAGCAGTGAGGGATTGCCGGCCAGGGCCATGGCGATGGCAACCCGCTGTTGCTGGCCACCGGAGAGCTGGTGAGGGTAGCGTGCCAGCAGCGATTGCGGCGCTGGCAGTCGTACCTGCTGCAACAGCTCGAGGCTGCGATCGCGCCAGGCGGCGCGGGGCAGGTCAGTATGCAAGCGCAGGGCTTCGTTTAGTTGCCGGCCGATCGTCATGCTCGGGGTCAGGGACTGGCCGGCATTCTGCGGAATCAGGCCGATACGCTGGCCACGCAGGGCCTCCAGTTCCCGAGCCTGCAGCTGCAACAGGTCATCGCCCTGGAAGCGGATCTGTCCGTTCAGCACTTGGGAGCCGGCACGCAGAAAGCCCATCAAGGCCAGGGCCAGGGTGCTCTTGCCGCAGCCTGACTCTCCCACCAGTGCCAGGGATTCGCCGCTGTTGATCGACAGGGTGATGTCTCGCAAGACCTGTATCAGAGCGCCCTGCTGGTTGTGGTAGCCCAGGCTGAGGTGGTTGATCTGTATGAGGGGAGTTGGTGTCATCATCGGGCGAAATCCTTAGACGGGTGCCTTGGCACGATCGAGCCCCGTTGCCTTGGCAAGGGCGTCGGCCGACAGGTTGATACTGATAATCAGGCTTGAAAGCGCAAGTGCCGGGAACAGCGTTGCCCAGGGGGCGATGGAGATCATGCTGCGGGCATCGGCGATCATCAGACCCCAGTCGGGTGTGGGTGGCACAGCCCCGAACCCGAGGAAGGAGAGGGAGCTGAAGGCCAGCAGCATCCAGGCCCAGCGCATGGCGACTTCAACCAGCACGGTATCGAGCACATTGGGCAGCAGCTCACGCAGCACGATTGTCATGCGCCGCTCGCCGCGGGTGCGGGCTGCGATGACAAAATCCCGATTGACGACATCGAGCGTTGCCGCGCGTACCACACGGATCACCGAGATGCCGTAAAAGAATCCCAGCGTCAGGACCAGCGTCCAGGTCTGCTGTCCCAGCAGCGCAATGATCAATAACAGGAACAATAGCCAGGGAATGGCCAGCAGCGCATCGACAAGTCGCATGGCCCACTCGTCGACGCGGCCACCAAGAAATCCCAGCAAAATGCCCACCAGGCTCCCCCAGGCGACGGCGGTCAGGGTGCCGAACAGCGTCACGAAAATGGCCAGACGGCCTCCCATGAGGGTGCGGCTGAGCAGGTCACGTCCCAGGTGGTCGGTGCCGAACCAGTGCACAGGGCTCGGTGGCTGCAGCATCATGTAGCCATCCTGAAGCGTCCAGTCATGGGGGGCAATCCATGGGGCGGCAACAGCGAGTAGCAGATGCAGGCCAAGCACTGACAGGCCTATCACGCCGGAGCGGGAGCGGCGGAGGTTGCGGCACAGGAGGCGCCAGCCCGAGGGGTGAGGGGCTGGTGCGTTCACGGAAACAGCAGATAGGATCATGGTAAGGACTTCCTTAGCGGGCGGTGCGCAGACGTGGGTTGAGCGCCAGGCTGCAGAGGTCCGCCAGCAGATTACAGGCGACATAGACCGCGGCCAGCAGCAGTGCGATGGCCTGGACCAGCGGCAGGTCACGGTCCTGAATGGCGCGGATCATGAGTGTGCCGATACCGGGGTAATTGAAGACTTGCTCGATGATCACGACGCCGCCCAGGAGCCAGGCGATGGTCAGGGCGATGATGTTGATCGCCGGCAGCATGGCGTTGGGCAGGGCATGGCGCCAGACGATCTGGCGTAGCGGAACGCCCTTGAGCCTTGCCATCTGTACGAAGTCGCTGGCCATTACGTCGATCATTGAGCTGCGCACCATGCGCAGAATGTGTGCCATCATCACCAGCGCCAGGGTGAGCATTGGCAGCACTACATTGGGCAGGAGCTCGACTATCGGCACCGTCGGCCGCACGGTGACGACCGCAGGAAACCACTGTAGCTGCACGGAAAAAACCAGGATCAGCAAGGAGGCGGTGACGAACTCCGGAATTGTCATGGTAAAAATTGACAGGGTCGAGATAGCAATATCGCTACCGCGGTCGCGGCGAAGTGCCGCAAATACCCCCAGTGCAACAGCCAGCGGGATACCAACCAGCGCGGCGCTCACGCCCAGCACCAGCGTATTGCGCATGCGGTTACCGACCAGATCGTTGATCGGCTTGTTGCGTTTTAACGAAGTGCCCAGGTCACCTTGCAAGACCCCGCTTGTCCAGTCGCCAAAGCGTTGCAGTGCGGGGCGATCAAGCCCGCGCTCCAGGCGACAGTTGTCCAGACGGGTGCCCTGGGCGTCACGACCGAGGTAGGCGCTGCAGACATCACCTGGCAGGTATTCAGTCATGGCGAATACCAGCACGCAGACGGTTGCGAGCGTCATCAGGGCCAGTACCAGCCGTTTAAAGATAAGATTCAGCATTGTGTAATCCGGATGCGTGGCCACCTCTGTCGGGGTGGCCACAGGGGGTGAAATCAGTCGATTGCGACCTTGTTCCAGCGGATTGAGAACTGTTCAACCGGGTCCATGCCGCTGACAGCGCTGCGCAGGGCCCGCGTCTGGTTGAGGTGATAGGGAATCAGGGCGCCGCCGTCCTGCCACAGGGTTTGCTGCAACTGTGCATACAGTGCCTTGCGCTTGTCGAAGTGAAGTTCGCTGCGGGCAGCGTCCAGCATTCGGTCGAATTCGGGGTTCTGATAGAAGCTTTCGTTCCAGGCGGCGCCGGAGCGAAAGGCCTCGTTCATGATCTGGTCGGCCGGGCGCTGGGACCAGCGGCTGGAGACGGCCGGGTCCTTCATCCAGACATCGCTCCAATAGCCGTCGGACGGCACCATGTTCAGCCTGACGTTGATACCCGCGGCGGCAGCCTGCTGCTGGTACACCTCGATCATGCGGATAAACTCGGGTTCGTTGTCGGCGGAACTGATTTGTACCTCTATGCCGTTTGGATAACCGGCATCGGCCAGCAGCTTCCGTGCGCCCTCAATATCCTGGGCGCAGTCGATCTCGGCTCGGTACTGATCACCGGACCACACCGGGTTATCGCAGGTGACGGTGCCGCCATGCTCACCGGAAATGAGTTTCATCATTTCGGCACGATCAACCACCATGCGCAGGGCCTTGCGTACCCTGGGATCGTCATAGGGGGCGGTATCGGTGCGGAAAACCAGCGTACGCCATTCACCGGTCGCAATGCTCTGGGTCTGGAACTGAGGGTTGTTGACGAACAGGCGCGCCTGCTGGCTGGTGATGCTTTGTTCCAGGTCTATCTGGCCTGCCATCAGGGCCTGCACGCGGGCCTGGGAATCGGGAATGCCGATCAGGTTAATGCCATCGGCTGCCGGGGGGCCTTCCCAGTAACCGGGAAAAGCCTTCAGGGACGTGGTGCCTTCCGGGTCCAGTTCCTCCAGCATAAAGGGCCCGGAGCCGATACCGCTGGTGGCAATACTGTCACCGGAATCCTGCGGAATGATTCGTATGCGGTAGTCCATCAGTAACAGTGGCAGGTCGGCGTGGGCGGAGCTCAGGTTGATGCGCAGCTTGTAGTCGTTGATCACATCCACATTGTCGACAACGCCAAGGACCGCGGCGACCGGTGAGTCGATCTTGGGGTCCTTGATGCGCTCAAGCGTGTATTTGACATCGGCGGCGGTCAGGTCGGAGCCGTCGTGGAATTTAACCCCGCGGCGCAACTCGAACGTCCAGCTTCTGGCGTCAGGCGAGGGGTGCCAGGCAGTGGCGATTTCAGCGCTGGGTTCGCCATCGCTGCCCTGGCGAACCAGGCGCGAGTAAAGCAGCTGGTTGGCATCGAAAAAGCGGCTCGGGGAAATCGGGTCCAGTGACTCGGCGCCAGCGTAACCCACATCGTGAGCGATGCGCAGTGTGCCGGCGTCGGCCAGGCTGGCAAAGAGTGCAGCAGCCATCAGTGCAGAAGAGAGCAGAGGTTTCATCGGAATTTCCTCATGAATGTTTGGGTTGGAACAGGGGAGAGGCCTGCCAGGGAGTGGTCACATCCAGAATTGCCGCCAAAGTGGGGGCGATCTGTATGGCCTTACCATGGGCGAGAGACTGCTGCGGTATGTTGTTGCCGTAGAAAATGCAAAAACGTTCGTCCGCCCGGGTGCCGGGTCTCATGCCGTGATTCGACTGGTACTTGGACGGGCCATAGAGGCCGCAGGTGTCGGGCCTGGAGGCTTCAAAACTCAGAGCGGAGCCTTGAGGGGCCACGAAGGTCAGCAGCCGCTCGCGTTGTTTGGCTGGCAGGTGATCGTTATTCCAGGGCTGCATGCCTTCGCCGGTGAGCTTTTCGCTTAGTCTGCGGGCTTGCTCGGCAGTGTCCGGGCGGACCAGCAGTACACCGCCTTCGCTGGACCAGGTCACTTCATCGCCCAGCAGTCGGTCGACGTAGAGCGCCTCCGGCATGGGGGTATGGCCGTGATCACTCAGGATTGCAAAGTTGTAGTGCTCCAGTACGCCGGCCTGTTCCAGGCGTGTAAGCAGGCAGCCAATCTGGGCGTCGGCGCAACGCAGCGACCAGTCGCTCAGCGGGTGCTCAGGACCGTATTTGTGCAGGAAGTAATCGGTTATGGCGATTTCCAGCAGTATAAAGTCCGGCGCAGTCGTCGATGCCGCCAGGGCCGCGGCAAGGTCCAGTAACTGATGGTCGGCCAGCATGCCGAGCTGCAGTTTCATCTGGGGTGACTGGTTGGGCTGAACCGGGGGCTGGGCCTTGCCGTGTTCGAATAATGCACGGATGCGGCCTTCGGGATCATGCAGGCCAGCGGCGCGACGCCATTGAGCATCGGCTTCGGTTGGCTGCGCATCCTTGCCACGCATCAGCATTTCGTCGACCCACCAGGGGCCCTGATACAGGGTGCAATCCTCCGGGCGGACCATGCCGTAACCCAGGCAGGCGACATCAAGGCCCTGGCGCTTGGCGAGTGCAGGCAGGGTATCGACCTGCACGTCGTAGGGGTTGGCCCAGCGGAAAGCATCGCCATCGAGGATGTAATTGCCGTAGATGCCGTGTTCGCCGGGGGGGACTCCGGCAATGATGGACGTGCGGCCGGGGCAGGACGTGCCACAGACTTCCGGCGTCACACCGTCGACCTGAACCCCCAGACGCGCCATCCGGTCGAGGTTGGGCAGCAGGTGGCGCTTGCGGGTGAAATGATCGGCACTGATGCCATCGACCATAATCAGAATCAATCCAGACATTGCAGTTCTCAACACTCAGGTCATTAGTAATCGAGGCCAATGGTAGAGACGCTTTGTGTCACGGCGATGAAATAAAAACGCAATAAACCCTAGAATTTCCCGGGTGATCCATAGTTTTTCTAATGTAATAACGCCCTTGGGCGCTCGCTCCTGTCTGGGCATCGATACTTGAGGGCGGGTAGTCTAGGTCTGGATGGGGTCCTGTTGGGGCTCGGTGAACAAGACGTGCGTCGCAGGCCTTTAAGGGGGCAGGGTGCGTTGAATGACGGTGGTGGATCAACGTAGTCTGCAACGAGGCCGCTTTACTTTATAATGCGTCCCTTTGTCACTGTGGCGCCCTGGGCGTCTTGCGGGTGCGGTTGAGCTTATGAGTTGCGAAAAATCTGTGCGCATTTTGTTGGTCTGCCTGGGGAATATCTGCCGCTCGCCTACGGCCCATGGCGTGCTGGAGCATCGCCTGCGTGCTGCCGGCCTTGACTGGGTCACGGTCGATTCGGCCGGTACAGCAGCTTACCATCAGGGCAATGCACCGGATGCGCGTGCAACGGCGGCTGCGGCGCGTAGGAATGTACCGCTGGCACATTTGCGGGCACGCCAGGTGGTGGCGGCGGATTTCGAAACGTTTGATCTGATTCTGGCCATGGATGCGCAGAATCTGGCGGACCTGCGTGCCCAGGCGCCGGCGGGTTCTTTGGCATCGGTACGGCTGTTTATGGATTTTGCCAAGGGGTTGGGGACTGAGGTGCCTGACCCCTACTATGGCGGCGCGGCGGGTTTTGAGCAGGTGCTGGATAGGGTGGAGGCGGCGAGTGATGGTCTGATTGGGCAGTTGCGCAGCGGCGCCTGGCAAGGAGCTGAGTGATGGGGTGTCTTGTTCATAATCAGGATCTGCGCCGGCACAACAGTTTTGGGTTCGCGGCCTGTGCCGAGAACTTCGTGCGTGTCGAGACACTGGAGCAGCTGCAGGATGCCGTTGCCCAGGCACAGCATAACGGCTGGCCTGTGCTGGTGCTGGGTGGTGGCAGCAATCTGGTGCTGCGTGAGCAGATACCGGGTCTGGTGATCCAGATGGCCATCGGCGGGCGCCGGGCTGAGCCTGTGGGTGATGATGAAGTGCGGGTAACGCTCGGCGCCGGTGAAATCTGGCACCAGAGTCTGGACTGGATGCTGGATCAGGGTTACTACGGGCTGGAGAATCTGGCGCTGATCCCGGGCACTGTGGGTGCGGCTCCCATGCAGAATATTGGCGCTTACGGTGTGGAGTTGGAACAGGGGTTCGACTCCCTGCAGGCGCTTGATACCCACACCGGCGAGCTGCGCATTTTTAGTCGAGAAGACTGCTGTTTCGGCTACCGGGACAGCTGCTTCAAGTCCATGGAACCTGGCCGTTACATCATTATCGACGTGACCTTTCGGCTATCACTGCAACCAAGGCCGCAGCTGCGCTATCAGGCGCTGGTAGACGCGCTGCAGGCCCGGGGCATTGCGGAGCCGCAGCCCAGGGATGTGTTCCAGGTGGTGTGTGATATTCGCAGGGCCAAGTTGCCGGACCCCGCCGAGATTGGTAACGCTGGCAGCTTTTTCAAGAATCCGCTGGTATCTGCTGTTCACTACCGTGAGTTGCTGCAGCAGTTTCCCAGGCTCGTGGCTTATCCGGCAGGCGAGGGTTACAAGCTTGCGGCGGGTTGGCTGATCGAGCAGTGTGGCTGGAAAGGGCATGTGCGCGGAGCCGTGGGGGTGTACGAGCGTCAGGCACTGGTGCTGGTCAACCTGGGTGCTGGTACCGCACCTGAGCTGATGCTGCTGGCGGGCGAAATCGTGCAGTCGGTTGCTGCACGTTTTGGCGTGCAGCTGGAAATGGAGCCGCGTCTGTATCCGGCCTGATGCTGCTGGAGTCGCAGGTGGAACAGGGTTGACGACAGGGGCAGGAAGCCCTTTAGCAGTAAAAGAAGGCTTAGCAAAAAAGGCTCAGTAAAAAGCGCGCAAAAAAAAGCCGGCGATTAAGCCGGCTTTTTTGTATTCAGCACTCAGGAGTGCTGGTTTTCCACGTTTTCATCCTGCGCTTTCTGCTGACTGCGGCGCTTTTCCCGCGGGTCATTAGGCGCGCGGCCTGAGCGACGACGGCGACGCGGTGCAGGCTGCTGTGCAGCCGGGGCTACGGCTGTGTCGATAGCGGGCTCGGCTACGGCTGCTTCAGTCGGCTCTTCAGTCGCTTCTTCCGGGGCCTGAACTTCTGTGGTTTCAGCGGCGGCTTCTACTTCTACTGCAGTGGTTTCGGCTGCAGGTGCGGCTTCAGCGACCACGTCGGTAACTGTTTCGGCTGTTTCAGCTTCAGCGGCTTCAGCGGCTTCGACCGGTGCAGCTTTTTCAGCTTCGGCAGCTTTTTCAGCTTCGGTGGTATCCGGGCTGGCTGTCACTTCTGCAGCCTCTGCTGCTGTGTCTGCAGAGGCTTCTACCGCGCTGTCGGACTGCGCAGGCGTTACCGCTGTTGCCTGCTCGGCTTCAGCTTGCTGTGCAGCTTCTTCGGTTGCAGCGGGCTCGGCGAGCACTTCAGCACTCACCGTTTCAACCTCGACAGTGTCTGTCGCAGTCTCTTCGGCAGCGTCTGTTGCGGCTTCAGTCACTACTTCAGGAGCTTCAGTTGTTGCTTCAGTGCTTGCCTTTTGGGCTTCTGCTGCGTCTTCCTGGACAGGTTCTTCAGCTTGAGCCGCAGATTGCGCTGCAGTTTCAGCAACAGGGGCCTCTTCAGCAGCGGTCTCTGCGCTTTCTGCAGGAGCAGGCGCTTCAGTCGTGCTAGCTTCAGCCTCTGCCTGCGGTGCAGTCGCATCATTCTGCGTGTCGCCGGAGGCGACAGTGGCATTCTGATTGGCTTCATCGCTCGCAGCCGTTTGCGTCTCGGTAGACTCTGCAATAGCTGGGGCATCCTGTACGGCGGTGGCAGTAACCTTGTCGGCGGTTGACTCGCTTGCGTTCTGCTGCATGGTCTCGGCGGCTACCGCCGTTGCGGCAACTGTTGCAGTCGCATCAGCGTCTGTCCCTGTGCGCTCGGCAACGCGGTCAGAACCGCGACGACGACGACCACGGCGACGACCGCGGGTTTCGCTGTCCTCGGCGCTGTTGTCGCGTGCTTCGCGCTTCTCTGCTGCAGGCTTTGCCTTAGGCGTGTCATCAGTCTCACTCGGGCTCACGACATCCGGCTGTTTTACGCGGGTGTCATTCTGCTCGAGCTGCTGCTCTTCGCTTGTCTCAGCGCTGCGGGCAGAGCGTTCGTTGCGGGACTCATCACTGTCATTCTTGCGGCTGCGGCTGCGACGACGACGCGGCTTGCTCGAACCACTCTGTTCTTCAGCAGAAGAACTCGGTGCCGGTGCGCTGTCGGCCTGCTGCGGCGTGATGGTGATGATTTCGTCGGAGTCCTGCTGCGAGCGACGACGACGGTCATTGTCACGGCTGTCGCGACGGCGCTTGGGCTTGTTGCTGTTGCTGCGTTCCTGAGCCGGGCGATTACGCTCTTCGCGGTTCTGACTCGGCGCGCGACCCTGACGAATCTCGGGCAGCGGTGTCGGTTCAGGTTCCGGCTTGGGCGTATCACCAAACAGGCCCTTGATAAAGCCGGCCAGCTTGGTGCCCAGTGAGACGGGGGCAGCAGCAGGAGCGGCCGGTGCAGCGGCTGCAGGTTTAGCCGCTGCAGGGGCGCGCTGGGTGCGTGCTGGTGCAGGCGCTGCGGCTGCCGGTTTGGGCGCAGGCGCGGGTTCAGGCGCTGCAGCCGGTGCCGGGGAGGCGGGAGCTATGCCCTGTACAGCGGCTTCCTCGCGCTTCACGACCTTGGCAGCAGAGGCGGTGAACTCTTCCTGCTTGGGCGGTGGCTGCAGGCTGTAGCTGGCGTCGTTGGTGGTGGCCACGGTGTGGTCATCACGCAGGCGCACGACTTCATAGTGCGGCGTTTCCATGTTCGGATTCGGCACTATGACGATGCGTACCTGATGGCGCAGTTCGATTTCGTGAACTTCGTGACGTTTTTCGTTCAGCAGGTAGGTTGCAGCCGTGACCGGCAGAATGGCGCGAATCTGGGACGTGCGGTCCTTGGAGGACTCTTCCTCGATCAGGCGCAGGATCGACAGGGCCAGGGATTCGGTATCACGAATGGAGCCCTGTCCGTTGCAGCGCGGGCACACGGTGCCGCGGGATTCGGCCAGTGACGGACGCAGACGCTGACGCGACATTTCCAGCAGGCCAAAGCGGGAGATGCGCCCCATCTGGACGCGGGCGCGGTCCAGCTTGAGGGCATCAGCCAGACGGTCTTCCACCGCACGCTGGTTCTTGATCGGTGTCATGTCGATGAAATCGATGACCACCAGGCCGCCGATATCACGCAGACGCAGCTGGCGGGCGATTTCTTCCGCCGCTTCCAGGTTGGTGTTGAGTGCCGTTTCTTCGATATCGCTGCCACGGGTAGCGCGGGCCGAGTTGATATCGATGGATACCAGGGCCTCGGTCGGGTCTATCACGATAGAGCCGCCGGAGGGTAGGGTGACTTCGCGCTCAAAGGCCGTTTCGATCTGGGACTCGATCTGGTAGCGGTTGAACAGCGGCGTCTGCTCTTTATAGAGCTTGATCTTGCTTTCGAAGCTCGGCATCACATGGCGGATGAACTGGCGGGCTTCGTCGAACACCTTGTCACTGTCGATCAGCACTTCGCCGATATCGTTGCGCAGGTAGTCGCGGATCGCACGGATAACGACGTTGCTTTCCTGATAAACAAGGAAGGGCGCGTTGCGCTTGGTGCCGGCTTCGGTGATGGCTTCCCACAGGGTGGCCAGGTAGTTCAGGTCCCACTGCAGCTCTTCCGAGGTGCGACCGACACCCGCGGTGCGAATGATGATACCCATCTTTTCGGGCACATCGACGCCGGACAGGGCTTCTTTCAGCTGGCTGCGCTCATCCCCTTCGATACGGCGGGAAATGCCGCCGGCACGGGGGTTGTTGGGCATCAGAACCAGGTAGCGACCGGCCAGGCTGATGAAGGTGGTGAGGGCTGCGCCCTTGTTGCCACGTTCTTCTTTTTCAACCTGAACAATAACTTCGGTGCCTTCCTTCAGCACATCCTTGATGTTCGGACGGCCGCCTTTTTCGGGCTGCTTGCTGAAGTAGTCGCGGGAGATTTCCTTCATGGGCAGGAAGCCGTGACGATCGGCGCCATAGTCGACGAAGGCCGCTTCAAGGCTCGGCTCTACACGGGTGATTTTGCCCTTGTAGATGTTGGCCTTTTTCTGCTCACGGTTGGATGACTCTATATCCAGATCATAAAGCCGCTGCCCGTCAACGAGGGCGACCCGCAACTCTTCTGGCTGAGTTGCGTTAATTAGCATTCTTTTCATGTAGTTAGCATTCTTTAATAGGGGAACGCACGTCTGGCCACTGGTCGAGCTGCTTGACCGTATCTTGATGGTACGGCCCGGTCTTGTGACGCGGTCAGTGTGACGCGGCCAGGGGCTGATAGTGCCGCCTGGCAATGTGTAGACTCGTATCGTCGGTGGAGGAAACGCCAGCCAATATAGTTCTAAGTTCTTTGCTTGTTGCTGCCGTTGCGGGCAGGTTCTGGGCTGATGTACATCTTCACCTGCAACCGGACCGCTCAGGACCGGTGGCTGGAGTGCATTCCTGAAAACTGTTGTCGAATAGGTCTTTTTGCCGGTGCCCGGGCTTCTGCGCCCACCGCATCGCCAGAAATATCGTGGGGAGGGTCAGACGGTTCGATAAATTTGCATTCTCTAAGAGCCAACCGCACACGGCAGCGGTAGAATATATCAGCTATCCCTACAGGCATCAATCAGAGCGCTCTATCCTATTAATATGTCAAAAAATATTGCGGCCGCGCCGGTCAGTGTCCAGTTTGTTGAAGTGACGGAAGATCAGGACGGTCAGCGGATCGACAATTTTCTGCGCACGGCACTCAAGGGTGTCCCTAAAAGTCTGATCTATCGCATCGTTCGCAAGGGCGAGTTACGCGTCAACAAGAAACGGGTAAAACCGGATTACCGGGTTAAACCGGGTGACCTGGTCAGAATTCCGCCGATCCGCGTGTCCGCGCCGCGTGAAGATGTGCCGGTCAAGCAGGGCCTCGCCGACGTGCTGGAGGCGGCGGTACTGTATGAAGACAAGGATCTGATTATTATCAACAAGCCTTCAGGGCTGGCGGTGCACGGTGGCAGCGGTGTGAGCCTTGGCCTGATTGAGGCCTTGCGCCAGATACGCCCGGAACAGCGATTTCTGGAACTGGTACACCGGCTGGATCGGGATACCTCGGGCTGCATCATGGTGGCCAAGAAGCGTTCAATGCTGAAGTTTCTGCATGAGGGCTTGCGTCAGAAGGGCCGGATCACCAAAATCTACCAGGCGCTGGTGGTGGGTCGCTGGTCGACACGTACGCACCAGGTTGACGCGCCGCTGAACAAGAACGAGCTCAAGTCCGGCGAGCGTATTGTCAGGGTGCAGCCCGAGGGCAAGCCGTCCATTACGCTGTTCCGGGTATTGCGCCGCTTCGGCATGACGGCGACGCTGGTCGAGGCGCAGCCGGTGACCGGGCGTACGCACCAGATCAGGGTGCACGCACAGTTTGCCGGTCATCCAATCATCGGCGACGAAAAATATGGTGTAGATGAGCTTAATCGTGAGATGAAAGCACTTGGTATACGCCGGCTCTTCCTGCATGCGGCGCAGTTGCGTTTGACGCTGCCCAATGGTGAACGTCTGCGGGTAGAGGCTCCGCTGGAGTTGCAACTGCTCGCAGGCCTCGCCAGGCTGGAAGAAACCGGATCTGATGGTGTGGAAGTCCAGGAAGGATCAAATGAGTAACGAAGAGTTGAAACAGCAGGTGTTTCGGGCCGCAGATCAGTTGCTGCTCAGTGGTCAGTCGCCGACGGCGGCACTGATCGAGCGGCAGCTTGAGATCGAGGCTGCAGAGATTGAACCCTGTCTGGTGTTGTGGTGGCAGATGTTGTCTGAGCGTGTGGGGCTGGATGCCGCGGTGACGCCTATTCCGGATGTGCCCGATAGCCTGGCGACGGCGTTTTCCCGTGTCTGGCAGCAGGCGGTTCAGGAAGCGTCTTCTGCGGTCACGCTGGTGAAACGTCATGCTGAATACGGTGCTGAGGCTGAGCGCCGTGTGTCGGAAGATGCGCTCAAGCAGTCCCATGATCACTATCAGGAACTGGAAACGCGCTACCGCGAGCAGACGCTCAAGCTTGAAAAGGCCGTTAGTGCCAGCAAGGCGGCGGAAGCCGAAACTGCGCACCTGAAGAATAGCCTGACGTCCGAGGCGGCGCGTTTCGCCAAGGAAGAAGCCCAGCGCATGCATCTGGAGCAAGAGCTTGAGCACCTGCACAAGACCTATGAAGATGCCAAGCGCAGCTTCGATCTGCGCATCAAGGACGAACAGCGTCACAACCTGGAAGCGCTGGCCAAGAGCGAGGCGGACGTAAAGCATTACCGTTCCGTACAGGAAAAGCTGCGCGACGAGTTCGGCAAGAAGGAGTCTGTGCTGGGGCGGGAGATCAGCGATTTGCAGGCTCAGCTGGCCAAGAAGGACAGCCGGATAGAAACGTTGCAGACCAGCATTCGCAGCCTGGAGGATGAGCTTAAGTTGGTGCAGCAGGACCTTACCCTGCAACAGCGCGAGCTATCCAAGGTCAATGCCAGCCTGCTGTCGGAAGTCAATCGCAGCAAGCGGCTGGATGGCAAGGTCAAGGAGCTTGAGGGCGATATCAAGCAGCAGGTACAGCGCAATGCCAGTGCCTCCAGTGAAGCAGCACGGCGCGAAAATGCGCTGCGGGCGCAGGTGCAGGTTCGCGAGGAAGAGTTGTTGCGGGCCAATGCCAAGGTGGTTGCGCAGGAAAAACGCCTGATAACCCAGGATGAAGAGCTCAAGCGGATGACATCCCGCCTTTAATAAGGCGGGATTCTACGGTTGGGACCCTGCCTATCTTATTCTATACTGTTATAAGTCTCTGCCTTTTTTGAATGAGTAGCGATATGTTAACAGCCAGGATGCGAGGTCAGGCCGGCCAATGAAACTTCAGCAATTGCGTTATATCTGTGAGGTTGCCAAGCATGACCTCAATGTGTCGGCGACCGCGCAGAGTCTGTTTACGTCTCAGCCGGGTATCAGCAAGCAGATCCGTTTACTGGAGGATGAGCTGGGTGTTGAGGTCTTTGCCCGCAGTGGCAAGCACCTGACTCGGGTCACCACCGCCGGTGAGGCCATACTCGCGGTGGCCGGTGAGATTCTGCAGAAAGTCGAAAGCATCAAGCAGGTGGCGCAGGAGTTCAGCGATGAACGCAAGGGCAGCCTTGCCGTGGCGACCACCCACACCCAGGCACGCTATGCCTTGCCCTGGTCGATCACCCAGTTTATCAAAAGCTATCCCGACGTATCCCTGCATATGCATCAGGGCACGCCGATGCAGATTTCGGAAATGGCCGCCGATGGCACCGTGGACTTTGCGATTGCCACTGAAGCCATGTCCCATTTCAGTGATCTGATCATGATGCCCTGCTATCGCTGGAACCGCTCTGTGGTGGTGCCCAGGGATCATCCGCTGTGTCAGGTCTCGAAGCTGACGATCAAGGAGCTGGCGGCCTATCCGCTGGTGACCTATGTATTCGGCTTTACCGGGCGCTCCAAGCTCGATGATGCCTTTGTGCGCGAAGGCCTGACTCCCAAGGTGATCTTTACCGCAGTCGATTCCGATGTGATCAAGACCTATGTGCGGCTCAAGCTCGGCGTCGGTATTATCGCCACCATGGCGTATGAGTCGGATATCGACAGCGATCTGGTAGCACTGGATGCCAGTCACCTGTTCGAGGCATCCACCACGCGCATCGGTTTTCGCAAGGGTACCTTCCTGCGTGGCTATATGTACTACTTCATCCAGAAGTTCGCGCCTCATCTCACCGAAGATGTGGTACGCCAGGTTCAGGCCTGTTCCAGTCGGGCTGAAATCGACGCCATCTTTGCAGGCCAGGTGCTGCCCGAGATGTAATCTTGCGTGCCCGCGGGTCAGGGGGTAGATTGACTGGCAATATTTTGCCCGTTAATCACGCAAGGAGACTGATGTGGAGCTGGCCTGTCTTGACCTGGAAGGTGTACTGGTCCCGGAAATCTGGATCGCATTCGCAGAAGAAACGGGCATCGATGCCCTCAAAGCCACCACCCGGGATATCCCCGATTACGATGTGCTGATGCGCCAGCGCCTGCGCATTCTCGATGAGCATGGTTTGACGCTGCCGCAAATCCAGCAAACGATTAGCCGCCTCAAGCCGCTGGAAGGTGCCGGTGAGTTTATCGACTGGCTGCGCGAGCGTTTTCAGGTGGTAATACTGTCCGATACTTTCTATGAGTTCGCAGCACCACTGATGCAGCAGCTGGGCTATCCGACGCTGCTGTGCCACAGGCTGGAGAGTGGTGAGCAGGGGCGTATCACCGGTTACAAGCTGCGCCAGCGGGATCCCAAGCGCCAGTCAGTGCGAGCCTTCCAGCTGCTTAACTACCGCGTGGTTGCGGCCGGCGATTCTTACAACGATACCACCATGCTGGCCCAGGCCGAGGCCGGTATTCTGTTCCATGCGCCTGCCAATGTGATCGCCGAGTTTCCACAATTCCCGGCGGTGCAGACCTTCGCCGATCTCAAGCAGGAGTTTATCCGCGCCAGTGAGCGGGATCTGAGTCTGTAGTTGGCGGCCTGTTTGGCGCATGAATTATTTGCCGGTTGCCGTCCCGTTTATTGCAGGGCGGGTGCACTAGACTTTACGGGCATGGTGCCCGTGGGTTCCGAGCGGCTTTCGGTTCGTTTTTTACGCGGCGCCGGCGCGGAGATTGTGCCGTACTCCAACAGGTAATTCCTTGTAGTGCATGGGGGTCAGGGACGGCGGTAGTTCGCTGCGAGGGGTTGGTATCGGTCACTGCCGGTTGTGGGTGGCAGCGAAAGCAGCTCTGCCTTTGATCCTTCACGGATGTGGGGCAAACCGGTCGTGCGCCGTTGCGCCGGTGGCAGGGCGGAGGTAAGCGCCATGCACCATTTGACAACCCTTATTGTTGCTCTTGTAATGCTTTTCCCCTTCGCCGCGGGGCATGCTCAGGCATTGCCCCTGCGTGTTCCGGATCAAATTCACGCTTCACCTCCGCCTGCCTTTGCGTCCGACCGGATATTGGTCAAGTTTAAACCTGGCAGTGCCGCTGCTGAAATGGCGTCACTGGCTCGGCAGGGGCATGACCGTCATCTGCGTACCATTCCCGGTCTCGATGTGCATGTGATTCAGGTTCCGGCGGGGACCGTGCTGGAGCGGGTTGCGGTCTATCAGCGTAATCCGAACGTGATTTTTGCCGAGCCTGATTTTTATCGGGTTCTGATCGAACCCAATGAAGGTACTGATCCGCCGCCGCCCAGCGGGACCGGAAACGATCATTTTAGTGACCAGTGGGCGCTCAACAATACCGCTCAGCTCCATGCCATTCCCGATCCGGTGACCGGTATCGCCGAGGTTCGCGGGTCTCAGGATGCGGATATCGATGCGCCCGAGGGCTGGGATATTTCCACCGGCTCCGCCAATGTCAAGATCGGGATACTCGATACCGGTGTCGATTGCCGTTCCGCCAGTAACCCCGTCGGCAGCCTGGAGTTTGACGCCGGCAAGTGCGTCGAGCAGGTCAACTTCGTTGCCGCAGAGGAGGGGCTTCTTGACTTTATCGGCCATGGTACTCACGTCGCGGGCATTGCGGCTGCAGCGACCGACAATGGAATCGGCGTTGCCGGTGTTGGCTGGAACAGTTCGGTCGGAAACCTGAAGACCTGCTTTCAGTACTACTATTGCCCGTATCCCGAGCTCTGTGAATACTACACCGTCATTATTGGGGTCTGCCCGGTATCGGCATCAGCGGAAGCGATCCAGTATGCCGCCGATAATGGCTATCACGTCATCAACATGAGCTATGCCAGCGACGAATTTGACGTGAACGGTGATCCGGTCAGCTATGGCCAGTATTCCCAGGCTGAAGCCGATGCGGTCGCTAACGCCTGGGATGCAGGCGTGGTGATGGTCGCGGCTGCGGGTAATGAGGGCACCAATACGCCGCTCTATCCCGCCGCCTATCCGCAGGTGATTGCGGTCGGAGCGACGGATCACGATGACAATATTCCGGATTTTTCGAGCTTTGGCAGTAGTTGGGTGTCCCTGATGGCGCCGGGCGAGTACATCCTGTCCACGGTGCCCAATGAATTCTGCATCTTCTATGCCGATATTCTGGGGGTGGAGTTCGATCCGGAAAGCGATGCCTGTCTCGACTGGTATTCCGGAACCTCGATGGCGAGCCCCCATGTCGCCGGTGCAGCGGCTCTGGTATGGGCGCACTTTTTTAGCGCGTCCCTGACGGACCCGGGAAACTGTATGGATACAAACGGCGTCACACCCTGCAATCAGGCGGTGCGCCAGCATCTGGAAGGCGGAGCTGATACGGCGGGTGCCCTGGGGCAAAATATGCTTGCCTGGTCGATGAACGGCCGGCTCAATCTTCATGGCGCCTTGATGGCAAGTGTGGAGCCGCCACCTCCGCCACCTCCGCCGCCTGTCGTCGTTCCGCTGTCGCCGAGTCTGCTTGTGGCGACGGTAGTGCCAGATTCGGCGGGTGGCGAATCGGTTGAACTGACCTGGGAACAGGACGGCCTGATCACCGGATTTGATATCGAGCGTGACAAGCTGAATACCAAGCGCGGAACCGTTACCGGTACCGCTTCGTGGGCAGTAGCGCCATCGCCACTTGCGTACGCCGATGATGTGGGCTCTGGTCGCTACCTTTATCGGATAAGGGCGCGTAACGGCGACGAAGTCTCGGCTTGGGTTGAATTGGCTGGTTATGTTGATGTTACTGACGGCGGTGGCAAGGGTGGTGGCAAGCCGAAAAAATAATCTCAGGCGTCGCGGTCATCGCAGGTGGCTTCCAGCGTCTTCAGCAGGTTGTTGACCTTGTTGTAGGTCTCTTCGTATTCCTGCTCGGTGATCGAGTCGGCCACGATGCCGCCGCCGGCCCAGCAGAAGATACGGTGCTGTTCACACAAGAGGGTGCGGATGCTAATGCTGGTGTCCATGCGCCCGCACAGGCTGATATAGCCAATGGAGCCGCAGTAGATATTGCGTCGCTGCGGTTCCAGCTCGTCGATGATTTCCATGGCGCGGATTTTTGGGGCACCGGTGATCGAGCCGCCGGGAAAGCAGTGTTCCAGCAGATCCAGCGGCTGCTGTTCCTGCGCCAGGGTGCCTGTCACGGTAGTGACCAGGTGGTGCACGTTGGCATAGCTTTCGACGGCAAACAGTCGCGGTACCTTCACCGACCCCAAGGCGCAGACCTTGCTCAGGTCATTGCGCATCAGATCCACAATCATCAGATTCTCGGCTCTATCCTTGTGTGACTCGCGCAGCGCCTGTTTCAGCTGTGCATCCGTCTCTTTGTTGTCGCCCCGAGGTCTTGTGCCCTTGATGGGCTTGGTGGTGACCTGGCGCTGGTCGGTACAGAGGAACTGTTCGGGTGACAGCGACAGTACGGCGCCATCATCACTTTCCAGGTAAGCCGAATAGGGTGTGGGGGCGGCGCGGCGCAGCATCTGGTAGGCCCGCCAGGGATCGCCGTCAAAGGTGGAGCTAAAGCGCTGGGTAAAGTTGACCTGGTAGCAGTCGCCATCCTTTATATAGTCATCAATGCGCGCCAGCGCCTGATTGTACTGCTCTGGGGGCAGGTCATTGTTAAAACCCGCGCGCAGTTTGAACTCAGGTGTCGTGGTGGCTTTGGCTGGGCACTGCAGGCGCTGCAGTACAGCCTGCAGCTGTTGTGCCTCACAGCTTGGGTGGGCGATCAGTTCTGCTCGCGCCTGATGGTGATCCACGATAATGGCCCAGCTGTAAAAGCCCATGCGCATTTCCGGAAAGGCAATATCATCGCCCGCCAGCGCTGGTAGCTGCTCCAGTGCGCGTCCCAGATCATATCCCAGATGGCCGATCAGGCCGCCGCAGAATGGCAGGTCGTCCTGGGATTCGGGGCTGGGGTGTCTTGCCAGCAGTTGTCTCAGGGCATCGAAGGGGGAGCCTGGCAGGGTTTCGCTGGCGCCGTTACGGATCAGTTGCAGATCGCCGCGATTGAAACGCACCAGAAAATCCGGCGCCGCGGCGATGATGTCGAAGCGGCCGTAAGGGCTGAGCGGGCGTCCGCTGTCCAGCCACACCGGGCTGCCAAGGTCGCGGATGGCCTCGAACAGGGGGCTGCTGTCTTCACGGTAGTCTAAAGCTGTACGACTGATCACGTGCCTGGATTCTGCCTGCCGGTAAGAAAGCCGCAATTCTACCCGCGGCGCAGGGGCAATGCACTAGGGAAGGCATAGGGAAGCGGCTTCTATGGGGTGCCAGACAATAGGGCTTGTTCAAATACTGTCGTTTGAGTGGTGCCGGCTTGGCTGATAAGGCTGCGCAATCGGATGAGGGCGCTATAATTGTCCCGCTGTGCTCGAAGTGTCGACACTTTATTCAATTGGGCGGCTGCGCCCGCTGTGCTTATTCAAGGACCCTGTATGCGTCACCCTTTTTCTGTGGACAGGCACTGCCTGAAACTGGCGGACCAGCACCTGAGCTATCGGCTCTATCACAACGCGGCGGCGCTATCGGACCGCAGGCTGGTGCTGCTGCACGGGGCCGGTGTGGCCGGGCTGGATACCTGGCATGCGCTGACCGCTTTCACTCAGCAGTGGCGCTGGATACTGGTGCCTGATCAGCGCGGCATGGGGGATACCCGCAGTCCCGATGGTCAGGAGTATCCCTATGTAGTCCAGACACTGGTGGCGGATCTGGAAGCCCTGGTGGATCACCTGGGCTGGCAGGCGTTTGATCTGGGCGGCTATTCCCTGGGCGGGTTGGTGGCGATGTTATTCAAGCAGCGGCATTCGACGCGGGTAAAAAAACAGTATCTGCTGGAGTCCGCTATCCTGGATCGGCCGGACTGGAGCAGTACCGTGGCGTTGCGCCAGCGTTACAGTCATGCGGCGGGTCACCTGAGTGGCAGCGATGCTGCGCAGGGCATCATCCAGTTTCTCGATGCAATTTCACCGGATCGCAAGATCAAGCCTGAGGCCGAGCGGATGATGGTATCCCGTCTGGCGGCGCGTCCGCAGGGCTTTGCCAATGCGCTCAATGCCGTCACCCGGGCAATCAATGAGGTGAACCGCGACGACATAGTCGCCGCCCAGGGCGATGTCAGCAGCTTTATCGGTGGGCGCAGCGTCGATCCCATGCACCAGTACCACCGTCATCTGGCTGAACGCCTGCCCAACTGGCACTACTTTCTGGTGGCCGGCACCGATCATTCGCTGCCGTTCCAGAAGCCCCGCCAGATTGCGGCAACCATGCAAGCCGAACTGTTGCGTTATATGGGATCTGCCGACACTTGCGCGTGATGTGTGGTGTGAACGGCGGTTTTAGTAGGTGTATATACCTATAGTGTCGACACTTTATATCAATATGACTGTTGACCTCTGTTTTAAGCGGCGTTATGGTGGCGTTACTTAAACATTGTCGACAGTCTTCAGTTCTCGAGTCCTTATGACAGACAAAACGATTGTACGGTCAATACAGATGGAAACCCGAACACTGGCGGATCGCGTCTGTGAAGAAATTGTCACCGCGATCGTCAAGGGTGAGATGCCACCGGGTTACAAGATCAGTGAACCGGAGCTGGCGCGGGTTTACGGCATCAGCCGTGGGCCCTTGCGCGAAGCCATGCGGCGCCTCGAAGGTCTGCGCCTGATCGAGCGCAAGCCCCATATCGGTGCCCGGGTGGTTAAGCTGTCGGCCAATGAGCTGGTTGAAATCTACCGGGTGCGCGAGGCCCTTGAGGGCATGGCGTGCCGGCTGGCGGCCGAATTTATGACCGAGGCCGAAATTCAGGGCTTGCGGGATCTGCTGGATGCGCACGAGCGTTCGGTGGAAGAACTCGAAGGTCGGGCCTATTTTCAGAAGGAAGGCGATCTGGATTTTCATTTCCGCATCGTGCAGGGCAGCAAGAACGCCAAGCTGCTGGAAATTCTCGGCAGCGATCTTTACCACCTGGTACGCATGTACCGCTATCAGTTCAGCGTTTCCAGTTCGCGCCCCAAAAGGGCGCTCAAGGAACACCGCCAGATCGTGGATGCGATTGATGCGCGGGATCCCGAGCTGGCGGAATTGCTGATGCGTCGCCACATCAGTGCGGCCCGTCGCAATATCGAAAACAAACTCGAAGCCGTGAGCTCCACTGCGGGTGAAAATCATGGCTGACAACCAACCCTAGCGCTGGACGTCGCGTTGCCTCAACGTTGAACACAGACTGGATAACCCGAATCAGAATCTGGGAGAAAAACATGGCTGACAAACTTACCGCAGGCGGACGCTTTCGCAAGGCACTGGCTGAAAACAAGCCGCTGCAGATCGTTGGCACCATCAATGCTTACCACGCCATGATGGCCACCCGTGTCGGGCACCAGGCCATTTACCTCTCCGGGGGCGGTGTGGCCAATGCGTCCTACGGTCTGCCTGACCTTGGCATGACCTCCCTGAACGATGTGCTGGAAGATGTGCGTCGCATCACCAACGCGGTGGAAACACCGCTGCTGGTCGATATCGACACCGGCTGGGGTGGCGCCTTCAACATTGCCCGTACGGTGCGGGAAATGATCAAGGGCGGCGCGGCGGCCGTGCATATCGAAGACCAGGTGGCGCAAAAGCGCTGCGGTCATCGCCCTAACAAGGAAATCGTATCGCTGGACGAAATGGTCGACCGCGTCAAGGCGGCGGTGGATGCCCGTACCGACGATGATTTCTTCATTATTGCCCGTACCGACGCCTTCCAGCAGGACGGTCTGAATGCGGCGGTTGAGCGCGCCCAGGCCTGCCTGGAAGCCGGTGCCGATGGCATCTTTGCCGAAGCCGTGCATACGCTGGAAGACTACCGCGCTTTCACTGACGGTATTAAGGGTGCGCACCTGCTGGCCAATATCACCGAATTCGGTGCTACGCCGCTGTTCAACAAGCAGGAGCTGGCCGATAACGGCGCCAGCATGGTGCTCTACCCGCTGTCCGCCTTTCGGGCGGCCAACAAGGCGGCGCTGAATGTGTTCGAACATCTGCTGCACGACGGCGATCAGCGCGCCGTGGTCGACAGCATGCAGACCCGCATGGAACTGTACGATTTCCTGAACTATCACGATTTCGAGCAGAAGCTCGATGCGCTCTTCGCCGAAGGCAAGAACAAGTAACAGCGACGCCGGGCGAGTGAGGCTGTTAGGCAAGATTCAATTCGACTATACGGGCAGCGCCACAGCCGTTGCCCCAAATAACAAGGAGAGACAGGATGGCTGAAGCAAAACAACTGAGCGGCGCCGGTCTTCGTGGTCAGTCTGCCGGCGCAACTGCGCTCTGTACCGTGGGTCAGTCCGGTGCCGGTCTGACCTACCGTGGCTATGATATTAGCGAACTCGCCGACAAGGCGCAGTTTGAAGAAGTGGCCTACCTGCTGCTGTACGGCAAGTTGCCTAACCGGGCTGAACTTGACGCATACATCACACGGCTCAAGGGTTATCGTGGTCTGCCCCAGGCGCTGAAAACCGTGCTGGAGCAGATTCCGGCGGATGCCCATCCGATGGATGTCATGCGTACCGGCTGCTCAATGCTGGGCAACCTGGAAACCGAACACAGCTTTGCCGAACAGCATGATCACATTGATCGCATGCTGGGCAGCTTCCCGTCGATCATCTGTTACTGGTACCGCTACAGCCACGATGGTGTGCGCATTGACACCACAGCGCCCGAGGTCGATTCCATAGGCGGTCATTTCCTGACCCTGCTGCGCGGTGAAAAGCCTAACGAGCTGCATGAGCGCGTCATGAACGTGTCGCTGATTTTGTACGCCGAGCACGAATTCAATGCCTCGACCTTTGCGGCCCGCGTCTGTGCCTCCACGCTGTCCGACATACATTCCAGCGTTACGGCGGCCATAGGCACGCTGCGTGGCCCGCTGCATGGCGGCGCCAACGAAGCCGCCATGGAAATGATCGAGAACTGGACGTCGGCGGACGAGGCCGAGCGCGAAATCATGGGCATGCTTGAGCGCAAGGAAAAGATCATGGGCTTTGGTCACGCGATCTACCGTGAGTCCGACCCGCGCAATGCCCTGATCAAAAAATGGTCCAAGCGGCTGGCTGACGAAGTGGGTGATACAGTGCTGTACCCGGTCTCCGAACGTTGCGAAGCTGTGATGTGGCGCGAGAAGAAGCTGTTCTGCAACGCCGACTTCTTCCATGCTTCGGCCTATCACTTCATGGGGATCCCGACCAAGCTGTTTACGCCGATCTTTGTGTGTTCCCGCGTCAGCGGCTGGACCGCCCACATTATCGAGCAGCGTGCCAACAACCGCATTATCCGCCCCAGCGCCGATTATACCGGCCCTGAGCACGCGGACTGGATTGCGATCGAAGATCGCGCCTGATATCCCTGGCGCTCGTACCGCGAGCGCCCTGTTCACTTTTATGCTCAGCCAGACAGCCGCCAGCAATATTCCCTGAGGAGTGATGCGGGTGCTATCTGGCAGAGCACCACTCGATGGAGTCCCGGCGCCATGAACACTCAATACCGCAAATCCCTGCCCGGCACCGATCTGGATTATTTCGACACCCGTGCCGCCGTCGAAGCGATCCAGCCTGGCGCCTACGCCCAGCTTCCCTATACCTCCCGTGTGCTGGCCGAAAACCTGGTGCGCCGTTGCGATCCTGCGACCCTGACCGATTCCCTGAAACAGTTTATCGAGCGCAGGCGTGATCTGGATTTCCCTTGGTATCCCGCCCGTGTTGTCTGCCACGACATCCTGGGTCAGACCGCGCTGGTGGATCTTGCCGGCCTGCGTGATGCCATTGCCGAGCAGGGCGGCGATCCGTCCAAGGTTAACCCGGTGGTGCCGACCCAGCTGATCGTCGACCACTCCCTGGCCGTTGAGCACGGCGGTTTTGAAAAGGATGCCTTTGACAAGAACCGCAGCATCGAAGATCGCCGCAATGAAGACCGTTTCCACTTTATTAACTGGACCAAGAAGGCGTTCAAGAACGTCGACGTGATTCCGCCCGGCAACGGCATCATGCACCAGATCAACCTCGAGAAAATGTCACCGGTTATCCAGGCCCGTGAGGGTGTCGCCTTTCCCGATACCCTGGTGGGTACGGACAGCCACACGCCCCACGTGGATGCCCTGGGCGTTATCGCCATCGGCGTCGGCGGCCTGGAAGCGGAAAGCGTGATGCTCGGCCGCGCCTCCTGGATGCGCCTGCCCGACATCATTGGTGTCGAGCTGACCGGTACCCGCCAGCCTGGCATTACCGCCACCGATATAGTGCTGGCGGTCACCGAATTCCTGCGCGCCCAGAAGGTTGTATCCTCCTACCTGGAATTCTTCGGCGAAGGTGTGGCGGCGCTGACCTTGGGTGACCGGGCCACCATTTCCAACATGACGCCGGAGTTTGGTGCCTCGGCGGCGATGTTCTACATCGATGACCAGACCATCGACTACCTGCGTATTACCGGTCGTGACGATGACCAGGTCAAGCTGGTGGAAAACTACGCCAAAACCACCGGCCTCTGGGCAGACAGTCTGGTGGATGCGCAGTACGAACGTGTGCTGACATTCGACCTGTCGAGCGTAGGCCGCAATATCGCCGGCCCCTCGAATCCCCATGCGCGGGTTCCGACCTCCGAGCTTGCCGCCCGCGGCATCTCTGGTACGGTGGAAAACGAGCCCGGCCTGATGCCGGATGGCGCTGTCATTATCGCCGCTATCACCAGCTGCACCAACACCAGCAACCCGCGCAATGTCATTGCCGCAGGCCTGCTGGCGCGCAACGCCAATGCCCGTGGCCTGAGCCGCAAGCCCTGGGTGAAAACCTCCCTGGCGCCGGGCTCCAAAGCGGTGCAGTTGTACCTGGAAGACGCCAAGCTGCTGCCGGAGCTCGAGCAGCTGGGCTTTGGCATCGTCGGTTTTGCCTGCACCACCTGTAACGGCATGAGCGGCGCGCTGGACCCGAAAATCCAGCAGGAAGTCATCGACCGCGACCTCTATGCAACGGCGGTACTGTCAGGTAACCGCAATTTCGATGGCCGCATTCATCCCTATGCCAAGCAGGCCTTCCTGGCTTCACCGCCGCTGGTGGTGGCCTACGCCATCGCCGGAACCATCCGCTTTGATATCGAAAAGGATGTGCTGGGCATCGACAAGGATGGCCAGCCGGTGACACTGAAGGATCTGTGGCCGAGTGATGAAGAGATTGATGCGATTGTGAAGGCCAGCGTCAAGCCTGAGCAGTTCCGCCAGGTCTATATCCCGATGTTCGCCGTCGAGGAGGATAACGGTGAGCAGGTGATGCCGTTGTACGACTGGCGCCCGCAGAGCACCTATATTCGCCGTCCGCCCTACTGGGAAGGCGCCCTGGCCGGCGAACGTACCATGAAAGGCATGCGCCCGCTGGCGGTGCTGGGCGACAACATCACCACCGACCACCTGTCGCCCTCCAATGCGATTCTGCTGGACAGCGCCGCTGGTGCCTACCTGCACAAGATGGGCCTGCCGGAGGTGGACTTCAACTCCTATGCCACCCACCGCGGCGACCACCTGACGGCGCAGCGCGCAACCTTTGCCAACCCGAAACTGTTCAATGAAATGGTGCAGGAAAACGGCAAGGTGAAGCAGGGCTCACTGGCGCGTATCGAGCCCGAAGGCAAGGTCTCCCGCATGTGGGAGGCGATTGAGACTTATATGGAGCGCAAGCAGCCGCTGATCATCGTGGCCGGTGCTGACTATGGCCAGGGATCGTCCCGCGACTGGGCGGCCAAGGGTGTGCGCCTGGCCGGGGTTGAGGTCATTGTGGCCGAAGGCTTCGAGCGTATCCACCGCACCAACCTGGTGGGCATGGGGGTATTGCCGCTGGAGTTTATGCCCGGTGAGAACCGTCATACTTACGCCATCGATGGTACCGAAACCTATGATGTGATCGGCGAACCCACCCCCCGTGCGGAGCTAACGCTGGTGATTAACCGTCGCAACGGTGAGCAGGTCGAGGTGCCGGTGCGCTGCCGCCTGGATACTGCCGAGGAAGTGTCAATCTATGCCGCCGGTGGCGTGCTGCAGCGCTTTGCGCAGGACTTCCTTGAATCTACTCTTAGCGCCTGATCGTTACTCAAAGGGTTTGCGGGGCGCGGTTGCGCGCGCCGCGGGCTCGTCAGGAGCTTTTCACCACGGGACCGCTTTCAAAGGAACAGCTGCCATGGCTCATGTCGCTCAAGTAAAAATTGCCGCTACCTATATGCGTGGCGGCACCAGCAAGGGTGTGTTTTTTAACCTGGATGATCTTCCGGCGTCGGCCCAGACACCGGGCAAGGCGCGTGATGCGCTCTTGCTGCGCGTTATCGGCAGTCCCGATCCCTACGGCAAACAGACCGATGGCATGGGGGGCGCCACTTCCAGCACCAGCAAGACTGTCATCCTGTCCAAAAGCACTCAGCCGGATCACGATGTCGATTACCTGTTCGGCCAGGTCTCTATCGACAAGCCCTTTGTCGACTGGAGCGGCAATTGCGGCAACCTCACCGCGGCGGTCGGCTCCTTTGCCATCAGCAGCGGCCTGGTTGATGCCAGCCGTGTGCCTGAAAACGGTGTCGCCGTTGTGCGGATCTGGCAGGTGAATATCCGCAAGACCATCATCGCCCATGTCCCCATTACGGATGGTGCGGTGCAGGAGACCGGTGACTTTGAACTGGACGGCGTGACCTTCCCGGCGGCGGAAGTGCAGGTCGAGTTCATGGACCCGGCCGACGGCGACGGCGCCATGTTCCCGACCGGTAACCTGGTCGATGAGCTGGAAGTACCGGACGCGGTGGTCGCCGGCGGCGTGATTCGGGCGACCCTGATCAATGCCGGTATACCGACGATCTTCGTCAATGCCTCCGATCTTGGCTACACCGGTACCGAGTTGCAGGATGCCATCAACGGTGATGACCAGGCCCTGGCCCGGTTCGAAACCCTGCGCGCCCATGGTGCGCTGCGCATGGGGCTGATTTCAAATCTGGAGGAAGCCGCCACGCGTCAGCATACGCCCAAGGTGGCCTTTGTCGCGGGTCCTGCCGACTATGTGTCGTCCAGCGGCAAGCCGGTCTCCACTGACGATGCAGACCTGCTGGTGCGGGCACTGTCCATGGGCAAGCTGCACCATGCCATGATGGGGACAGCGGCGGTGGCCATCGGTACGGCGGCGGCGATACCGGGCACCCTGGTGAACCTGGCCGCCGGCGGCGGTGAGCGCCATGCGGTGCGCTTCGGGCACCCCTCTGGCACCCTGCGAGTTGGTGCCCAGGCGACCCGGGTCGATGGCGACTGGGTGGTGCAAAAAGCGGTCATGAGCCGCAGTGCCCGGGTGCTGATGGAAGGCTGGGTGCGTGTGCCGGGCGATGTATTCTGAGGCGCTATCCTGAAGGTTAGGGGGGCGGCCGCCCCCGGGGAGCAGGAAAATGTCCGATACCTTTGATCTGAACGAGCGTCCGGATTACGACCGGGTCATCCAGGATATCGCCGATTATGTGCTGAACTACGAAATCGAGAGCCCGGAGGCGTTGGATACCGCCCGAAACTGCCTGATGGATACCCTGGGATGCGGCTTGCTGGCGCTGCGATTCCCTGAGTGTACCAAGCTCCTGGGACCGATAGTGGAAGGTACGGTCGTGCCCAACGGTGCCCGCGTGCCGGGTACCCGGTTGCGGCTGGATCCGGTCAAGGCGGCCTGGGATATCGGCTGTATCATTCGCTGGCTCGATTACAACGATACTTGGCTTGCGGCCGAGTGGGGTCACCCATCCGACAATCTTGGCGGCATCCTGGCGGTGGCGGACCATCTGTCTCAGGTTCGCAGCGCCCAGGGCAGGGCGCCGTTGATGATGCGTGAGGTGCTCGAGGCCATGATCAAGGCCCACGAGATCCAGGGGGTTATCGCGCTGGAAAACTCATTTAACCGCGTTGGTCTCTGCCACGTGCTGCTGGTCCGCGTCGCCTCCACGGCGGTGGTGACCAAACTGATGGGTGGCGACCGCGATACTATCATGGCAGCGCTGTCCCAGGCCTGGGTCGATGGTTCGGCGCTGCGGACCTATCGTCACGCGCCGAATGCCGGATCCCGAAAGTCCTGGGCGGCGGGGGACGCCACCTCCCGCGCCGTGCGACTGGCGGACCTGTCGATGCGCGGTGAAATGGGTATCCCGGGTGTACTGAGTGCCAGGCAGTGGGGCTTTTATGACGTGTCTTTCAGCAAGACCTGCGCCGACCAGCAGAGCAAGCCTGAGGGTGAGCGCCAGTTCAGCCTGCCGCAGCCCTATGGCAGCTATGTGATGGAAAACGTGCTGTTCAAGATCTCCTTCCCGGCCGAGTTCCACGCCCAGACCGCTGCCGAAGCCGCTGTGTGTCTGCACCCGCAGGTGAGGCATCGACTGGATCAGATCGAGAAGATCGTGATCCGGACCCACGAATCAGCCATTCGGATTATCTCCAAGGTCGGTGCGCTGGCCAATGCCGCTGATCGCGATCACTGCCTGCAGTACATGATCGCCGTACCCCTGGCGTTCGGTAACCTCATGGCTGAACACTATGAGGACGATTTTCACGCCGCCCATCCGATTATCGATGAACTGCGCAACAAGATGGTCATTGTCGAAGACAAGCGCTACACCGCGGAGTACCTGGAAGCGGACAAGCGCTCCATTGCCAATGCCATCCAGGTGTTCTTTGTTGATGGCAGCAGTACCGACGAGGTAGCTGTCGAGTATCCGCTGGGACATCGCCGTCGTCGTGCCGAGGGCATACCGCTGCTGGAAGACAAGTTCAGGGCGAATCTGGCCACGCGTTTTCCGGCGGCGCGCAGCAAACAAATCTTTGATCTGTGCAGGGATCAGGTCGCGCTGGAAGCCATGCCGGTTAACGCCTTTATGGACCTGTTCGTAATCTGAATTGATTGGCCGCTGGTACCTGTTGCCGAAGGCGCTGTCAGTTTCGCTGCCAGGTCTTTCTATTCAGCGGTGTGTTTATCGGCATGAGGGGGCTTCAGATCTGGCGTACCAAACGGGCTTCGGAAATGATACGGGTGGCGATTTCCTCCACCGAAAAGGTGGTGGTATTGATGTACGGGATCTGTTCCTGGCGAAACAGTCGCTCGATGGTGCGCACCTCCAGGGTGCACTGATCGAGGGATGCGTAGCGGCTGTTGGCGCGGCGTTCGTGGCGAATGGCCGCCAGCTGAAAGGGGTCTATGGTAAGGCCGTACAGCTTGGCGCGGTGGGGCTCCAGGGAATCGGGCAGGCCCTGCAGCGCCATGTCCTCTTCGGTGAAGGGGTAGTTGGCCGCACGGATACCGTATTGCATCGCCATATAAAGGCAGCTGGGCGTTTTGCCTGAGCGCGACACGCCCACCAGAATGATGTCGGCGCGGTCGTACTGCTGAGTGCGGGCGCCATCGTCGTTGTCGATGGCGAAATTAACCGACTCTATCCGGTCCTTGTAGCGGTTCATTTCCTGGATGCCGTGGGATTTGCCAACCGTATAGGTTGAGTGCACACCCAGCTCCTTCTCCAGAGGCTTGATGAAGGTCGCGAAGACATCGATCATCATGCCGTTGCACTGGGCAATGCAGGCGCGTATGTCTTCATTGACGATGGTGTCCAGAATGATGGGCCGAACCTGATCCTCTTCTATCGCCGCGTTGATCTGCAGTGCCACCGCATGGGCCTTTTCAAGGGTGTCTATATAGGGCAGTGTGACCTTTTTGAACTCGATGCCATCGAACTGCGACAGCAGGCTGTTGCCCAGGGTTCCGGCGGTAATTCCGGTGCCGTCCGAAATAAAGAATGCGGTACGTTTCATGGCGTGCGTCCAGGTTTTGGGGCCGTTGGGATGGCGGCTTAGCGGCTTGCAAACCGCTGAATTTTGGCACTATAACAGATTTTTACGTAGTTAAATTACATCCCCGGAGGCGGCGATTTTCTGCTAAAACTGCAGTATTATCCCGGCTGCTTCCGTCGTTTGCGGACAGTTTGGCAGTACTCACGAAGGGCAACAGGAGAACGCATTTTGCAGCATTATGTACAGCGGCTGGACCAGGTTGGTATGGCAGATGTCGATACAGTGGGCGGGAAAAATGCATCTTTGGGCGAAATGATCAGCCAGCTGAGTGCGGCCGGTGTCCGGGTGCCTACGGGGTTTGCCACCACGGCCCAGGCGTATCGGGATTTTCTGGCGTTTGAGGGTCTTTCGCAGCGCATCCAGGATACGCTCGAAACACTGGATGCCAGCGATGTGCAGGCGCTGGCGGTTACCGGTCGCAAGATCCGCCAGTGGATTCTCGAAGCACCGCTGCAGCCGGAGCTTGAGGGTGCCATTGAAACCGCCTTTGCCGAAATGACCCAGGGCAACGCCGAAATGGCGGTGGCAGTACGTTCATCCGCCACGGCGGAAGACCTGCCGGACGCCTCCTTTGCCGGCCAGCAGGAAACCTTTCTGAACATCCGCGGCCTGGACAACGTCAAGCATGCTATCCGCGAAGTATTTGCGTCCCTGTATAACGACCGCGCCATCTCCTACCGCGTGCATCAGGGCTACGATCATATCGATGTTGCCCTGTCCGCCGGTATTCAGCGCATGGTGCGTAGCGAAACCGGTGCTGCGGGCGTCATGTTCACGCTGGATACGGAATCCGGCTTTCAGCACGCGGTCTTTATCACCTCCGCCTATGGCTTGGGCGAAACCGTGGTGCAGGGCGCAGTGAACCCCGATGAATTCTATGTCTTCAAGCCGACGCTGAGCCAGAAGGTACCCTCAATCCTGCGCCGCAATCTGGGCTCCAAGGCGATCAAGATGATCTATACGGCGGATGGTCGTGCCGGCAAGGCGGTGGCAACCGTTGAGGTGCCCCAGGCGCAGCGCAGCCAGTTCTCCATTACCGACGCTGATGTCGAAGGCCTGGCGCGCATAGCGGTCATTATCGAAAACCACTATGGCCGGCCTATGGATATCGAGTGGGCCAAGGACGGTGATGACGGCCAGCTGTATATAGTGCAGGCGCGGCCTGAAACGGTCAAAAGCCGTGCTCCGAGCAATGTAATCGAGCGTTATCTGTTAAAAGAGAAAGGTAAGGTGCTGGCCCAGGGGCGCTCCATTGGGCACCGTATCGGCTCTGGCCCTGTGCGCCTGGTGAGCGATCTGAGCCAGATGCATCTGGTGCAGCAAGGTGATGTGCTGGTCGCCGACATGACTGACCCGGACTGGGAGCCCGTCATGAAGCGCGCGGCGGCCATCGTCACCAACCGCGGTGGTCGTACCTGTCATGCGGCCATCATTGCCCGTGAACTCGGGATTCCAGCCATCGTCGGTTGTGGCGATGCTACCGAACTGCTGACTGAAGGTCAGCCGGTGACGGTGTCCTGCGCGGAAGGCGATACCGGCTGGGTGTACGAGGGGGAGCTGAGCTTCGAACATCAGACCAACAGGGTGGTGTCCATGCCGCCGTTGCCATTCGATGTGATGATGAACGTCGGCAATCCGGACCGCGCCTTTGATTTTCAGGCACTGCCCAACGCCGGTGTTGGTCTGGCGCGACTGGAATTTATCATCAATCGCATGATCGGTGTGCATCCCAAGGCGCTGCTGAATTTCGACAGTCAAACGCCGGAACTGCAAGAGACCATTAGGCGTCGTACCGCAGGCTATGCAGGCCCGGTGGAGTTTTATATCGACAAGCTGGTGGAGGGCATTTCGACCCTGGCGGCGGCCTTCTACCCGAAAAAAGTCATAGTGCGGATGTCGGACTTCAAGTCCAATGAGTACAGCCATCTGATCGGCGGCGCCGAGTTTGAGCCCAGCGAAGAAAACCCGATGCTGGGGTTCCGCGGTGCGGCGCGCTATATCTCGGAGTCGTTCCGTGACTGCTTTGAGCTTGAGTGCCGGGCGCTGAAGTACGTGCGTGACATCATGCGCCTGACCAACGTCGAGATCATGATTCCCTTTGTCCGCACCCCGGGGGAAGCACGTCAGGTAGTCGAACTGTTGGCCGACAACGGGCTGCGCCGGGGGGAGAATGGTCTGCGTTTGATCATGATGTGCGAAATTCCCTCTAACGCGCTGCTGGCTGATCAGTTCCTGGAATATTTTGACGGTTTCTCCATCGGTTCCAACGACCTGACTCAGCTGACCCTGGGGCTGGATCGCGATTCTGGCGTGATCGCGCACCTGTTTGATGAGCGCAATGAGGCGGTGAAAAAACTGCTGTCCATGGCAATAGAGGCCTGTCGCAGTAAGGGCAAGTATATCGGCATCTGTGGCCAGGGCCCGTCTGATCACCCGGACCTGGCCCAGTGGCTGATGGAGCAGGGGATCAACAGCGTATCCCTGAACCCGGACTCGGTACTGGATACCTGGTTCTTCCTGGCCAACCACCTGAAAGGCGCAGCGCAGCCTCAGGCGTAAGGGTCTGTCACTCATAGTACGATTGTCATGAAATGCGCGCTTTAATGGCTGGCAGCAATGGGCTGTCAGTCTGGCCGCCGCAGTCGAAGTGGCTGCCTGGCAATGGATGGCAGTAGCGATCTGGCTGCGACAGGGTAGTGCAGTCTTCCCTGTCTTTTGTGTTTGCCCTGTTGTTTTGACGGGGTGCGATAAATATTTCCACAATGATTCGGCGGCCTTAGGGCCGCTTTTTTTGATCTGTATTTTATACCGTTATCTTGCGCTGTGACTCGGATTGAGCGCGCAGTGGTTTGGCGGTTAACAGGCCGTCACCCTGGGTCTCTATTCAGAGCACGCACTCGACATGGGCTGGCAGGGGCATGGCGGCGAAGGTCTGTCGCAGCAGTTGCAGCATGGCGTGGGCGGCGGGGCTGAGGGAGCGTCCGCGGCGGCGGATGATGTAAAGGTCGCGGTAGATGGCGGGCTCCGACAGCGGCCGGAAGGCGAGGTGCTCGAAGGAGCGCGTGCCGGCGGCCAGTGCCGGCAGTACGGACAAGCCGATGCCGGCTTCTACCAGTGCGGCCAGGCCCGCAGGGTTGGACACTTCGATGGCCGGGCGATCGAGCCCCAGGCGGATGGCGTTGCCGGCCGGTGTTTGCGCCAGCTGGGCGCGAATGCCGGTATCGGCCGAGAGCATCAGCAGCTCTTCGTCTGCCAGTGCCTGCCAGGGCAGAGGGGTTTCTGGGGGGGGTGTCGAGCCTGATGAGTCGGCCAGGACGGGCTTTTCAAAACGGTGACCGCGGCTGAATACCACGCCAAAGCGGTCACGCAGAATGGGGGTGTAGCTCAGGTCGGGCTGGTCGGAGTGGTTGCCCCCCACGCCGAAGTCCACATCGTTGGCCAGTACGTGCTGTTCGATGCCGGCGGCGCTGTCGTCGCGCAGCAGAATGCCGATATTGGCATGGCGCGCACGGTAGGCTTGCACCACCGTCGGTAGCAGGCAGGCGATGGTGGAGGGCGACGCTGCTATGCCCACCTGGCCATGCTGGTATTCCGCCACGGCCTGCAAGTCGGACAGCGCGGTATCGAAATCCGATAGCAGTCGTTCGGCCACGGGCAGGAAACGCTCGCCCTCGGGGTTGAGCAGTACCCGCCGGGTCGTGCGGTCCAGCAGTCTCAGGCCGCTTTGCTGCTCCAGCTGCTTGATGGTGGCGGTGAGCGATGACTGGGTCAGATGCAGGTGCTTGGCAGCCTGGGTAAAACTGCCCTGGTGGGCAACGGCTACAAAGGCGCGCAGATGCCGGATCGAAAGATTATTCGCCATTAGTTATTAATCTATAAAATTTTAGCGTTTGAATGATAAATGCGAATTCTGCATCATAGCGTCCATACAGACAATCCCGCGTACCCATACACCCGGGATGCGATAGCGAGGACGCGCGAGCCCATGATTCCGCACATCAGGCATATCGATACTACGGCCCCCCTTTACCTGGAGTTTATCGAGCAACTGCAGCAGCAGGGATTCGGGGGTGATACCAGCCCGGATTACGCTAACCGGGTGGTGCAGTCCACCGACAACAGTATTTACCAGATGCTGCCCCAGGCCGTGGTCTATCCCGCTTCCGTTGAGGACCTGATGCTGATCGCACGGCTGTCCAGTCTGCCGCGTTTCAGTCGCCTGCGCATGAGTCCCCGCGGTGGCGGCACCGGCACCAACGGCCAGTCGCTCAGCGATGGTCTGATCGTCGATACCTCGCGGCACATGAACCGAATCATTGAGATCAATGCCAAGGAGCGCTGGGTACGGGTGCAGGGCGGGGTGGTCAAGGATCAGCTCAATGCGGCTCTCAAACCCTATGGCCTGTTTTTTGCGCCTGAGCTGTCAACCAGCAACCGCGCCACCATTGGTGGCATGATCAACACCGATGCCAGTGGTCAGGGTTCCTGTCTGTACGGCAAAACCCGCGACCATGTGCTGGAGCTGCGCTCGGTGCTGCTTGATGGCAGTTTCTGGGAGTCCAAGCCACTGAGCGACGCCAAGCTGCAGAAAATTCAGGCGCGGGAAGATCTGGTGGGTGAGGTACACCGGCTGGTGGACGCAATCTACTCGGATAAAAAAGAGCTGATCGAGGCCCGCTTTCCCAAGCTCAACCGTTGCCTCACCGGTTACGACCTGGCTCATATCCGCGACGAGAAGGGGCGCTTTAACCTCAACTCGGTGCTTTGTGGCTCGGAAGGCTCGCTGGCGTTTATCGCTGAGGCCAAGCTCAATGTACTGCCCATCCCCAAATATTCCGCCCTGGTTAACGTCAAGTACGACAGCTTTGAAAGCTCCCTGCGCGATGCCAAGGCACTGATGGCTTGGGGCCCGACATCCCTGGAAACGGTGGATTCGCGGGTGCTGAATCTGGCCATGGGCGATATCGTGTGGGATTCGGTGAGCGATTATTTCCCGCATCATGAGGGCGAGCCCGATATTCAGGGCATCAACCTGGTGGAATATACCGGCGACGATGAAACGCAGCTGCGGGCCGATGTCGCTGTGCTGGTGGCGCACCTTGAGCAGGTCAGTGGCCAGCCGGGTCGGAGCTTCGGTCATACGGTGGTGTTCGGCGCCGCCGAGATTGGCAAGATCTGGGGCATGCGCAAAAAGGCCGTGGGTCTGCTGGGCAATGCCGAAGGCGACCGGCGGCCGATTCCCTTTGTGGAAGATACGGCGGTGCCGCCGGAAAACCTGGCGGACTTCATCATGGAGTTTCGTGCCGTGCTGGATGCCCGGGGTCTGACCTACGGCATGTTCGGTCATGTGGATGCCGGTGTGCTGCATGTGCGCCCGGCCATCGACATGAAGGATCCGGCGCAGGAGGGCCTGGTGCGCGAGGTCACCGATGAAGTGGTGCGCCTGACGCAGAAATACAAGGGTCTGCTCTGGGGTGAGCATGGCAAGGGTGTGCGTTCGGAGTATTCGCCCGAGTTCTTTGGCGAACTCTACCCCGAACTGCAGCGCATCAAGGGCGCCTTCGATCCACATAATCAGCTCAACCCCGGCAAGATCGCGACGCCGATGATCGATGGCGCCGAGCTGCTGAAAATCGATGGCGTGCCCACCCGCGGCCAGCATGACCGCCAGGTCGGCGAGGCGGTGCGCAAGAGTTACGACTCCGCCATGAACTGTAACGGCAATGGTGCCTGCTTCAATTACGACCCCAATGACGCCATGTGCCCGTCCTGGAAGGGCACCCGCGAGCGTATTCATTCACCCAAGGGGCGTGCGTCCCTGGTGCGTGAATGGCTGCGCCTGATGTCCAATCAGGGCGTGGATCTGAATGATGCCAGTGCCCAGGTGCGGCGCTCGTCCTTTATTGGCGGCCTGCCGCAGCGCATTCGCAACAGCCTGCGCAAGCGTCGTGGCGAATATGATTTTTCCAACGAGGTGCATAGCTCGATGATGGGCTGCCTGGCGTGCAAGTCCTGCGTGGGGCAGTGCCCGATCAAGGTCAATGTGCCGGACTTTCGCGCGCGCTTTCTGGAGGTCTATTACGGCCGTTACCTGCGCCCGCTGAAGGATTATGTGGTGGGTAGTCTGGAATACATGATCCCGACCCTGGCGCGTTTTCCGGGGCCCTACAACTGGGTCATGGACAATATGCTGGTGAAGCGCTTCTTCAGAAGTCAGATTGGCATGGTCGACAGTCCGTCGATTTCGACCCTGGATCTGCAGTCCAGCCTGCGCCGCCGCGGCATTGAGCTGGCAACGCCGGAACAGGTGGCGAGTCTGTCCGAGGCGCAGCGCAGCAAGGCGGTGGTTATAGTGCAGGATGCCTTCACCAGCTATTTTGAAACGGGGCTGGTGCTGGATCTGGTGGATTTGCTCAGCCGGCTCGGTTTCTATGTGCTGGTGGCGCCGTTTCGTCCCAATGGCAAGCCGTTGCATGTACACGGTTTTATGGGGGCCTTCGAGAAAGCGGCGCAGCGCAATGCGCAGATGCTCAACGCGCTGGCCGACAGCGGCCTGCCGCTGGTGGGCATCGATCCCTCCATGACCCTGACCTACCGCCAGGAATACGCCTATGCGCTGGCTACTGACAAGCTGCCCCCGGTGCGGCTGGTGCAGGAATGGCTGGTGGAGCAGCAGGCGGTGCTGGAGGCGGCTGGCAAGAGTATGCCGGCAGGGCACTTCAAGCTGCTGGCCCACTGCACCGAGAAGACCTCGGCGGCGCCGTCCATTCGCAACTGGCAGCAGATTTTTTCGGCCATGGGGCAGCGTCTCGAACTGCTGGCGGTGGGCTGCTGTGGCATGTCCGGCACCTACGGTCACGAGAGCGCCAATCTTGAAACATCGCGGCGTATCTATGATCTGAGCTGGCGTGAGCCTGTGAACGATGCCGAAAACCACGAGCGGCTGCTGGCGACCGGTTATTCGTGCCGCAGCCAGGTGAAGCGCCTGGACGATCAGGAAGTACCGCACCCGGTGCAGGCGCTGCTGGAACAGCTGTGCCAGGCGAGGGTCTGATTAGCCGCTAATCTTCTGCAAAGAGCTAACGAAAAGGCGCCCGTGTTTTGCACGGGCGCCTTTTTTGCAGGGGTTGGTTAGGTCAGCGCCTTGGGGGGAATGCGGCGACCTGTACTGCGGCCTTATTTTTCAACGAAGGCGCGTTCGATCACATAGTGGCTCTGTTCGCCATGGCGTGATTCGCTGAAACCCCAGTCGTTCAGAATGTCGCAGGTTTCCTTCAGCATGCTCGGGCTGCCGCAGATCATGAAGCGGTCATCCTCGAGGTTGGGCTGTGGCAACCCCAGGTCGCTGAACAGCTTGCCGCTGCGCATCAGGTCGGTCAGGCGACCCTGATTACGGAAGGACTCGCGGGTGACCGTCGGGTAGTACAGCAGCTTTTCGCGGATTTCCTCGCCGAAAAATTCGTTGTTCGGCAGTTCTTCCAGTATGGTCTGCTGATAGGCCAGTTCTGATACCGAGCGTACGCCGTGGGTCAGAATCACGCGGTCGTAGCGATCATAGATTTCAGGGTCGCGGATAATGCTCATAAAGGGTGCAAGGCCGGTTCCGGTGCTGAGCAGGTACAGATTACGTCCGGGCAACAGGTGGTCGGCCACCAGGGTGCCGGTCGGTTTGCGGCTGATCAGCACCTCGTCACCAACCTGCAGGCGCTGCAGGTGAGAGGTCAGTGGGCCGTCCTGTACCTTGATGCTGAAGAATTCCATTTCGTCTTCGTAGTTGGCACTGGCAATACTGTAAGCGCGCATTAGCGGGCGCCCTTCGAGCTCCAGGCCGATCATGGTGAAATGGCCGTTCTTGAAGCGAAAACCCGGATCACGGGTTGTGGTGAAGCTGAACAGTGTTTCGTTCCAGTGGTGTACGGCGGTAACCGTTTCGCGATTGTGGCTGCTCATGCTGTCGTGTCCTTCACCCTGTGGCGATGCTTATAACTTAATGACCGCAAGAGTAGCGCTATCTATAACCATTTGTAAAAATGGATTTATCAATAACCTTTATCGGTTTTAGCGATTATGAAGTACACCCTGCGTCAACTTCAGGTGTTTCTGGCTGCGGCTCACAGCCAGAACATCACCCGTGCGGCCGAGGAGCTGGCGATGTCGCAGTCTGCTGCCAGTGGTGCCCTGCGTGAACTCGAAACCCACTTTGATATCCAGCTGTTTGACCGTGTCGGCAAGCGCCTGCAGTTGAATGAGCTGGGGCGCCTGCTGCAGCCCAGAGTCGAGGCGCTGTTGGCTCAGGCGCTGGAGCTGGAGATGGCGCTGTTGCAGCATGCCGAGGCTGGGCCGCTGAAAGTGGGTGCCACGCTGAGCATCGGCAATTACCTGGCCGTGGAGATCATGGCGCGCTACATGAGGGACCATCCCGATGCGAGGGTCACACTGGATGTCGAGAACACCGCCGCCATTGCCGACAAGGTGCGCAACTTCGAGCTGGATATTGGCCTGGTGGAAGGTGAGGTGCAGCATGCGGATCTCGAAGTCATTCCCTGGCGCGAGGACGAACTGGTGGTGTTCTGCGGCGCGGATTATGCGCTGGCCGGCGCAGGTGCGCTCAGCGACGCGCAGCTACTGGCGGTGCCCTGGATACTGCGTGAAGGCGGCTCCGGCACGCGCCAGGCGTTTGATCGTGCGCTCTATGGCTTGATGCCACAGATGCATATTCTGCTGGAGCTGCAGCACACAGAGGCGATCAAACGGGCGGTGCAGGCGGGGCTTGGCGTTGGTTGCCTGTCCAGGGTGACGCTGGAAGATGCCTTTAGTCGCGGCGATCTGGTACCGCTGGAGGTGCCGGGGCGCGATTTTAGGCGCCTGTTCTACTTTGTCATGCATCGGCAGAAATACCGCAGTGCGGGCCTGGTGCGTTGGATTCAGCTGTGTCGTGAGGCTTGATGGTAGCGGCGGTCGCTGACATATAATCGTAATGCAGGCGTGCTACAAAGCGGCTTTTAGGCAGATTTCGGCGGATCCATCTCCATGTGGCAGATTGTTGTGCAGTTCCTGATGCTGGGCTGCGTCAGTTTTGGTGGCCCGGCCGCCCATATCGGTTACTTTCGCAATCATTTTGTAGAGCGCCTGGGCTGGCTCGATGAGCGCAGTTTTGCCGAGCTGCTGGCGCTGTGCCAGTTTCTGCCGGGGCCCGCGTCCAGTCAGCTGGGGTTTGCCATCGGCTATAGGCGCGGCGGTATATTGGGTGGCTGCTGCGCCTTTTTGGGTTTTACGCTGCCCTCAGTGTTGCTGATGCTCTCCCTGGCCGCTGGCGGTGGCTGGTTGCTGGATCAGACCTGGTTTGATTCTGTGCTGCACGCTCTGAAGTTGCTGGCGCTGGTGGTGGTGACAGATGCCCTTTCGGGCATGGCGCGGTCTTTCTGTAATGGTCGGCTTGTGCTGGTCATCGGGCTGTTCGGCGCCATGGTGGCACTGCTGTTGCCCGGTATCGCCGCACAACTTGCGGTACTGGTGCTGGCGGCGGCTGTCGGTGCCGGTTGGCTGGGGAGAACGGGAAAATCCGTGCAGTCCGGTGCTGCGCTGCCTGCGGCCGAATCCAACGCGGCTGGCAGGCAGCGCTGGGCACTGTTGCTGTTTGGATGTCTGCTGGTGCTGTCATGGCTGGCTACCGAATCAGGCTTGGCGGGGGTAGCGGCGGATTTCTATCAGACCGGCAGTTTGGTGTTTGGCGGTGGTCACGTGGTGCTGCCATTGCTGCAGGCGCAGCTGGGCGCGGATCTGGCGCCATCCCAGTTCCTGCTCGGATACGCCGCCGCCCAGGCCGTGCCGGGGCCCATGTTTACCCTGGCGACCTTTCTGGGGTACGAGCTGGTGCCGCAGGCGCCGGTGCTGGGCGCGCTGCTGGCAACCCTGGCGGTGTTTCTGCCGGGGTTCCTGGTGCTGATTGCGGCGCTGCCCGATTGGCATCGCTGGGTGGCCAGGCCCGCGCTCGCCGGGGCCGTGGCGGGTGTTAATGCGGTGGTGGTGGGCTTGTTGCTGGCGGCGCTGTATCAGCCGGTGTTTGTCAGCGCCGTCACCGGCGGGCGAGACCTGGCGCTGGCGCTGGCAGGGCTCTATCTGTTGCGTGGCGTGGGGCTGGGGGTTATTGCCCTGGTGCCGCTGGCGATCATTGCGGGTCTGCTCCTGCTCTGATGACCGTGTTTTAGGGGCGAGGCGGGTTGCTTCCGGCTGCGGTAGTGCGCGCAAGAAAGCGGTCGAGCTGGTTGGCGAAGGCCTGTCGGTCGGTGTTGCCCAGCGTTGCCGGTCCGCCGGTCTGAATGCCGGAGCTGCGCAGGGTTTCCATAAAGTCCCGCATCGACAGGCGCTGGCGAATGTTTTCCTTGGTATAGAGCTCGCCCCGTGGATTGAGCGCCCAGGCGTTGTTGTCGATGACCTCGGCCGCCAGCGGAATGTCGGCGGTAATGACCAGGTCGCCGGGCTGCAGTTTGCTGACGATGGTGTTATCGGCGACATCAAAGCCGCTGGCCACCTGAATGGCATCGATCAGGCTGCCTGGTGGCGTGCTCATGAACTGGTTGGCGACCAGCGTCATGCGTGTATTGGTGCGCTGTGCGGCCCGGAACAGAATGTCCTTGATCATTTTGGGGCAGGCATCGGCGTCGACCCAGATGTGCATGGTGGTTGTGCTCCCTGTTGGCTGTGGATGAGGGGGGTTCTGTGGATGCCATTATCAGCCGTTATCCTGCCATGGTGGTAGTGCATTTGTGCGCTTGATCGCTGATCATGGCGTTTTGCCATGGTCGCTGAGCGGCCGATATTCATCTCAAGGAGTTTCTGATGGACGATCTTTTACCCGAACTGTGTGACCATTTTGAAGAACTGGTACAGGTGGTTGAGCCCATGTTCGGCAACTTTGGCGGCCGTGGTACCTTCGGTGGCGAGATTGTCACCATCAAGGCGTTTGAGGATAACTCCAGGGTGCGTGAACAGGTAGCGCTGCCCGGTGAGGGCAAGGTGCTGGTTGTCGATGGGGGGGGCTCCATGCGCCGTGCCATGCTGGGCGACATGCTGGCTGAGAAAGCGGCGGATAATGGCTGGGAAGGCATCGTGATCTATGGCTGCATCCGTGACGTTAACGCCATCGCCGATCTGGATCTGGGCGTGCAGGCGCTTGGCAGTCACCCGCTGAAGACCGAGAAACGGGGTCTGGGGGATGTCAATGTGCCGGTCACCTTCGGTGGTGTGACCTTCCGTCCGGGGGAGTACGTGTACGGTGACAATAACGGCCTGCTGGTAAGCCCGCAGAAGCTCGAGCTGCCGCAGGGCTGACGTGTGTCCGGGTGCCCGCAGCTCGCTGCTGGCGCCTGTCCGCTGTCTACACTGAGGGTGTGCGCCGCAGGCGTTGTTGCCCGGGTGTTCATGCTGAATTCAACAACCGGGTGCATGCTGATGTCTGTGAAGGTTTTACCTGGCGCGGGTCTCGCGGTTCAGGCAATGGAGGCATATGAATGAGAACTGCTGATGTTCTGGTGATAGGCGCAGGCCCCTGCGGTCTGTTTCAGGTGTTCGAGCTGGGCCTGCTGGGGCTCAATGCCATAGTGGTGGAGGCGCTGGAGCAGCCCGGCGGCCAGTGCGCCGAGCTTTATCCGCAAAAACCTATTTTCGATATCCCTGCCATTCCCGAAATCAGCGGTGCCCAGCTGACGCAGAGCCTGCTGCGCCAGATCGCGCCTTTTAAGGCGCAGTTCTGTTTTGGTGAACGTATTGAGCAGCTTGAGCCACGGGGCGAGCGATTCTGGCTGCGTGGCAACAAGGGGACTGAATTTGATGTTGCCGCCGTGGTAATCGCCGCCGGTGCCGGGGCCTTTCAGCCGGTGCGCCTCAAGCTGGAGGGGATCGAAAGGCTTGAGGGTGATCAGCTGTTCTATGCCGTCAAGGATCGGGCGCAATTTCAGGGCAAGGATCTGCTGGTCTTCGGTGGGGGTGACTCGGCGCTGGACTGGGTCATGGCGCTGGTGTCTGAGGCTCGCTCTGTGGTGCTGGTGCACCGCTCCGAGCGTTTTCGGGCCCAGCCTGCACTGGTGGAGCAAATGCATGCATTGTGCGAGCAGGGGCGCATGCGCTTTGTCGCGGGGCGGGCAAGCGACTATCGTCTCTCTGATGGGCGCCTCACAGCGGTTGAGCTGACCGACAGTGAAGGGCGAACCCGCTGGCAGGAGGCCGACAGTCTGCTGGTGTTCTTTGGCATGGTGCCGGATCCCGGGCCTGTGAAGCACTGGGGCCTGGCGATGGATGCCAATCAGCTGCAGGTGGATACCGAGCGTTTCGAGACCTCGTTGCCGGGCGTGTTCGCCATCGGTGATATCAATACCTATCCTGGCAAGAAAAAATTGATTCTGAGCGGTTTTCATGAGGCGGCGCTGGCGGCCTTCGCCATCAAGTCGCGACTGGAGCCCGGCAAGAAGGTGCATCTGCAGTACACCACCACCAGTCCGCTGCTGCGTCGGCGTCTGGGTGTGGATGCCGACTCTTAGCCTGTCTTGCTGATCAGCTGTTGCTGCATCTGGGGGCTGTTGAGCATGTCGGCCAGGCTGTATTGGGCCAGGCTGGCCATAAAGACGCGCTGGGCTTCGGCCAGGGCACTTTGCAGGTTGCAGATGCCAGCCAGGCGGCAGGGCTGGGACTCGCAGTCGATCAGCGGGCTGGTGCCTTCGGTCTGGCTGATAATGGCACCGAGGTTGATGTCGGCTGGAGCCATGTTCAGCTTGAGCCCGCCGTTTTGTCCGCGGTAGGTTTTAAGGTGGCCGCTTTTGGACAGCGCATGCACCACCTTGCGCAGGTGTTCCACCGATATCTGGTAGAAGTCGGCAATCTCGTGCAGGGTTGACAGGCGCTCGTTGTTGATGGCGACATAAAACAGTACCCGCAGGGTGTAGTCCGTGAAGCGGCTCAGTTGCATGCTGGTATCCTGAAAAATGTTTTCTAAATATACGTTGGGTGGCCCGTGGACTGCAACTTTAGCAGCCTGTCGGGCTTGGCCGGTCGTAGCGAGGGAAAGTCCGTTTTGAGGCAGTTTTTGAGTTCTTTTGAGACGAATAGTGGTTCTATTTAACAATAAAGAGCGCGAAAAATGACCAAAATCGGCATTTCCGCAGTAGATCAGTGGTAAGTCCGACAGGCTGCTGCTGCCTTGCGCCGGCTGACGCATTGCTGCATTCTTTGCCGCCTTGGGACTGAACGGGGTTGCTGTTGTGTATAAATTGCTGATTTTCGATTGGGATGGAACCGTCATCGATTCTGCCGCTCGAATCATTTCGAGCATGCAGCGCTCGGCACTGGACCTTGGGCTGGAGCCGCTGGATGCCGAGGCGATCCGCAATATCATCGGCCTGGGGTTGCCAGAGGCGATACAAGCGCTGGTGCCGGGTATCGATGCCGCAGGTATCGAGGGCATGCGCGAGCGCTATGCGCATTACTATGTCACAGGTGACGATACACCCACCCATTTGTTTGCCGGCGCCCGCGGCAGTCTGGAGAGCCTGCATCTCAAGGGCTATCGGCTGGCGGTGGCCACGGGCAAGAATCGCCATGGGCTGGATCGGGTATTTGCACAGACGGGGCTCGGCTATCTGTTTGAGTTGTCGCGCTGCGCCGATGAAACTACCTCCAAGCCCGACCCGCACATGCTGCACGAGATACTGCAGCAAACGGGGGTTGATGTGTCGCAGGCGTTGATGATCGGTGATACCGAGTATGATCTTGAAATGGGTCATAGGGCCGGCATGGCGACGGTGGCGGTGAGCTATGGCGCTCACCATATTGACCGGCTCAAGCCCTGGCGGCCGGTGCTGGAGATCGATAATTTTCCGGAGCTGGAACACTGGCTCGACGAACAGACATTATCCTGACAGGAGCACTTTGTGGCCGATAATCCCTGGGACGAAAAAATGGATGACAAGTTGCAAGCGACGGTAGACAAGGCACAGGACGGCGGCAAGCGCGAATGGCGCCTGATCGAAAAACTGCTGATGGGGTTGCACGCCGAGCAGCGCCGCAGCCGGCGCTGGGGCATTTTCTTCAAGTTGCTGACCTTTGGCTACCTGTTCGGCATTCTGGCGATCTTCCTGATCGGCAAGGATCTGGGGCATGAGGTGCTGACCAAGGAGCACACGGCCATCATTGATGTGCGCGGTCCCATTGCTGATGGCGAAGAGGCCAGTGCCGACAATATAGTCGGGGCCCTGCGTGCCGCGTTCAAGGAGCCCAAGTCCCGCGCTGTGATCATGCGCATCAACAGCCCCGGCGGCAGCCCGGTACAGTCGGGTTATGTGTATGATGAAATCAAGCGCCTGCGCGGGCTTTATCCGCAGAAGAAACTCTATGCCGTCATCAGCGATATAGGCGCGTCAGGGGCCTATTACATGGCGGCGGCGGCGGATGAGATTTACGCCGACAAGGCGAGTCTGGTCGGTTCCATTGGCGTGACCTCGGCGGGTTTTGGCTTTGTGGAGCTGATCGACAAGCTCGGTGTGGAGCGCCGTGCGCTGGTCTCCGGTGAGCACAAGGCTTTTCTTGATCCGTTCAGCCCGCTAAAAGACAGCGAACGGCGTTTCTGGGAGGAAGTGCTGGGCACCACCCATCAGCAGTTTATTGATCAGGTACGTGCCGGGCGCGGTGACCGACTCAAGGGAGATGACAGTCTCTTTAGTGGTCTGATCTGGACCGGCGAGCAGGCGCTGAAACTGGGGCTTATCGACGGGCTTGCCAGCAGCAGCATGGTTGCGCGGGATATCGTCGGGCAGGAAGAGCTGGTTGAGTACGGCTCCAAGCTTTCAGCCCTGGAGAAGCTGGTCGACCGGCTCGGCGTGAGCGTTTCCAGGTCCCTGGCCACAGAGCTCGGCCTGGGCAGCATGGGCACGCTGCGCTAAGGGGTGCCTGCTTGAGGCCCGCGGCATAGGCGGCATCGACAAAAAGGGAGGCTTAGGTCTCCCTTTTTTGTGCGCGGGCGTTTTTACAACACCTGAATGCCGGCATTTTCCAGCATCCGTACCAGGCGTATCAGGGGCAAGCCGATCAGACTGTTGGGGTCGTCGCCCTCCAGACGCTCAAAGAGCGCGATGCCGAGCCCTTCGGCCTTGAAGCTGCCGGCGCACTGGTAGGGCTCCTCGCGGTCGAGATAGCGTTCGATCTGCTGTTCGCTGAGAGCGCGAAAATGTACGTGAAAGTCGATCGCATCGATCTGGCTGTGCTGACTGTTGCTGTTCAGCAGGCACAGGCCTGTGACAAAGCGTACGCTGCGGCCCGATGCGCGCAGCAGTTGGGCGCGGGCTTTGTCACGCGTGAGGGGCTTGCCGATAATGTCACCCTCGAGCACCGCGACCTGGTCTGAGCCAATAATGAGGGCATTGGGTGTCGTTCTGGCGATGGCGCGGGCCTTCTCCAGTGCCAGGCGCCGTACCAGGTCTTCGGCGCCTTCGCCCGGCTGTGGGCTTTCATCAATATCGGGGCTGATGCATTCATAGGGCAGCTGTAATTTGTCGAGCAGGGCGCGTCTGTAGGCGGAACTCGAGGCCAGGATCAGTTTATTCATCAGTGAATGCCATTTCAGCGTTACAGGGGGTTCTATACGTCGTAGAATACCAACCCGAATTAATCCTGTGGAAGCCCTCTGTTTTTCTTTGACAGTCAGGGTTTTGCACCCTAGAATTGCGCGCTTATGTCGTACGGACCATTACCGAAAAGAGTTGACCCGCGAAAGCTTGCCGAACGGGAAGTACGTATTCAGGGGCTTGCCAGCCTGAATGGAATGCCACGCTTGTCGTCTTACCTTGTTGAGGAAGAAGGCGAGATCACCGTGGATCTTCTGTTTTCTCTGGATCCTCAGCGAATTCGTACAGTTTCGGGCAATGCACAAGGCAGGGTCCACATGACGTGTCAGCGCTGTCTGGAGTCCGTCGAGATTGATGTTGAGGCCAGCTTTAATCTGGCAGTCGCGCCCAGCGAGGAAGTGGCTAAAACATTGCCACGTCATTATGATCCGCTGATCGTTGAGGACGAAGATATCGAACTCTGGTCTGTCGTGGAGGAGGAGTTGATCCTAAACCTCCCGGTGGTGCCTTATCACGACGACTGTAGTATTCAGACCTCCTTCGGGGAAATCGCCCCGGAAGATGGGAAGTCACAAAAACCTAACCCGTTCAGTGTATTGGCCAGGCTGAAGGCCGACGCTGACAAGAGTTGAACTAGGAGTTATCTCACCATGGCAGTACAGAAGAACAAAAAGTCCCGGTCTAAGCGTGACATGCGTCGTTCCCATGACGCTCTGGGCACCCCGAGTCTTTCTGTTGAAGCCACCACTGGCGAAACTCATATGCGTCACCACGTGAGCGCCGATGGTTTTTACCGTGGTCGTCAGGTTATCAACAAGCAGGACGAAATCTAAGCTTGTCCGGCTTTTGTACCATTGCGATTGATGCGATGGGCGGGGACTTCGGTCCCCGCGTTACGGTTCCCGCCACCGTTGAGGCGCTTGAGCGATACCCAGGTCTAACCATTAAGCTGGTTGGCCAAACCGATACCTTTACCCCCTACCTGCAAGATATTTCCGCATCCGTGCGCGATCGGCTGCAGCCTGTTCAGGCTGATGACCTTATTGCCATGGATGAAAAACCATCCCATGCGTTGCGCAAAGGCCAGAATAGCTCCCTCAGTGTTGCCCTGCAGCTGGTTGCTGATGGTCAGGCAAATGCCTGCGTCAGTGCGGGCAATACAGGTGCGCTGATGGTGATCGGGCGGCATCTGTTGCGCATGCTGGAGGGGATTGATAGGCCGGCTATCGTGACGGCGGTACCCACGCTTGAGGGGCACTGCTACATGCTCGATCTGGGCGCCAATGTGGACTGCTGTGCCGAGCATCTGCTGCAGTTTGCCATCATGGGCTCAGTCATGACCCAGGCGGTGGACGGCATTACTGCCCCCCGTGTCGGCTTGCTGAATATTGGTCAGGAAGCCATCAAGGGTAACGAGCAGGTCAAACTCGCGTCCGCGCTGATCAGGGCGCATGGGCGTCTCAACTATATCGGCTATGTCGAGGGTGATGATATCTTCGCCGGCAAGGCTGATGTGGTGGTGTGTGACGGCTTTGTCGGTAATATTGCGCTCAAGAGCAGTGAGGGTGTGTCGCGCCTGGTGGCGAGCCGGCTGCGTGCGGCCTTTGGGCGCACCTGGTACAGGCGTGTGCTGGCCTGGCTGGCGCGGCCGGTACTGCGCGAGCTGGGGCAGCAGCTGGATCCGTCGCGGCGCAATGGTGCCAGTCTGCTCGGGCTCCAGGGTATCGTCGTCAAGAGTCATGGCGGGGCCGACAGTGCCTGTTTTGGCTTTGCCATAGATGAGGCGGTCGCCGAGATAAAGATGGATGTGCCGAGGCGAATCAGCGAGCAGCTTGCTGCATCCCTGGTCTGAGTGCCTATACTGATCCCCGATGTGCCGTTTTAAGGCTATCTGCGGGGCGGTTCGGTCTGCCAAGCATCACGTATTCATGTAAACTACGGCTCCATTATGCCCCTAGGGCGGTCATCGCAATTAGATTGCAGAGACGAGGAATCCATGTCGCAAGCGCTTGCTTTTGTTTTCCCCGGACAGGGTTCCCAGCATCTTGGTATGCTGGCTGAACTCGCCGAACAGTATTCCGTTATTCAGGAAACCTTTGCCGAGGCGTCCCAGGTGCTGGGGTATGACCTCTGGGCGCTGGTACAGCAGGGTTCTGAAGACGAATTGAACAATACCGAGGTTACCCAGCCTGCATTGCTCAGTGCTGCCGTGGCGCTGTGGCGTCTGTGGCAAGAGCGCGGCGGTGCTACGCCTGCACTGATGGCCGGTCACAGTCTGGGTGAATACAGCGCCCTGGTATGCGCCGGTGTGCTTGGCTTCGCCGATGGCGTGCGCCTGGTGCAGTTGCGTGGTCGCCTGATGCAGCAGGCAGTGCCTGCGGGCACGGGGGCCATGGCGGCCATTCTCGGGCTGGATGATGCGGCTATTGCCGCGGCCTGTGAGGGTGCAGCCCAGGGGCAGGTGGTGTCGCCGGTCAATTTCAACTGCCCGGGCCAGGTGGTGATCGCCGGTGAAAAGGCGGCCGTTGAGCGCGCCATGGAGGCCTGCAAGGCCGCTGGTGCCAAACGGGCGATTCCGCTGCCGGTGAGCGTGCCGTCACACTGTGCGCTGATGCGTCCGGCAGCTGAGGGGATGGCGCCTGTGCTGGCCGATATTGTGCTGCAGGCACCGCAAATTCCGGTGCTGCAGAACGTGGATGCCGCTGTGCCGGCGACCCTTGAGCAGATCCGGGAGAACCTGCTGGCGCAGCTCTACAGTCCGGTGCTCTGGACGCGTACTGTGCAGGCCATGGTGGCTGCCGGTGCTGAGACCATGGTGGAGTGCGGCCCCGGCAAGGTGTTGTCCGGCCTCAACAAGAAAGTGCACAAGGCACTCAATGTGGTTGCGATCAACGAGCCCGCAGGCCTTGCCAAGGCGCTGGGCGAATAAATATCGATAAGGGACAGCAGATGAGTATCGAAGGTAAAGTGGCGCTGGTGACCGGTGCTACCCGTGGTATCGGCAGGGCAATTGCGCATGAGTTGGCAGGTCAGGGCGCCATTGTGGTGGGTACGGCAACTAGCGAATCGGGGGCTCAGACCATCAGTGCCTACCTCGGTGAAGCGGGTTTCAAAGGCGCAGGCATGGTGCTGGATGTCTCCAGTGCAGAGTCTGTTGAGCAGGTCATCAAGCGCATTCAGGATGAGTTTGGTGCGGTGGATATCCTCGTCAATAATGCGGGTATCACCCGCGATAATCTGATGATGCGGATGAAAGAAGATGAGTGGGATTCGGTGCTGAATACCAATCTCACCTCGGTTTATCGCGTCGTCAAGGCGTGCCTGCGTGGCATGACCAAGGCGCGCTGGGGTCGCATCATCAGTGTCAGCTCGGTGGTGGCCTCCATGGGCAATGCCGGCCAGGCCAACTACGCGGCCGCCAAGGCGGGTATGGAGGGCTTCACCCGTGCGCTGGCGCGTGAGGTGGGTTCACGCAATGTTACGGTTAACTGTGTCGCGCCGGGCTTTATCGATACCGACATGACCAGTGGTCTGGCAGATGAGCACAAGGCGCATCTGCAGGCGCAAATTCCAATGAATCGTCTCGGTCAGCCCGAGGAGATCGCTGCCGTGGTGGGCTTTCTGGCCGGCCAGGGGGGCGCCTATGTCACAGGCGAGACAATCCAGGTCAACGGCGGGATGTACATGGCCTGATTTCGGCTTCTGTCACAAAGAATTGTTTTTTTCGGCAATTTGTTGATAATTGGCCGTCAGTTTACGGTGATAATAAACGCTGTCACGCTTGCTAGGGCATGGCGGTATCTATAAAATCCCGATTCGCATCTCAGGGTGCACGGGTTGAAAAGAATATAGGAAGAGTTATGAGCAACATTGAAGAGCGCGTAAAGAAAATCATCGCAGAACAGCTGGGCGTTAAAGGCGACGAAGTGACCAACGAAGCCTCTTTCGTTGAAGATCTTGGCGCTGACTCTCTGGACACTGTAGAGCTGGTTATGGCTCTGGAAGAAGAGTTCGAAACTGAGATTCCTGACGAAGAAGCTGAAAAAATCACCACCGTACAGCTGGCAATCGATTACATTAACACGCACCAGTAATCGACAGGTTCAAGAATAAGTGAAAAGCCGCATCTATCGCAGTATAGTGCGGCTTTTCTTTTTTACGGCCAGAGTAACTGGAGGATCGCAATGTCTCGCAGGAGAGTGGTGGTTACCGGCATCGGAATGCTGACACCGGTGGGGAATACGGTTAAAGAAACCTGGGACAACATCCTTGCTGGCAAAAGTGGTGCAGCACCGATTGACCACTTCGACGCATCTGCGTTTGCGACACGCTTCTCTGCCCCTGTGAAGGGGTTTGATGTTAGCAAGTACATGAGTGTTAAAGATGCCCGCAAAATGGACCTGTTCATTCAGTACGGCATGGCAGCCGCGATTCAGGCGATCGATGACTCTGGTCTGGAAGTGAACGACGAAAATTCACACCGCATCGGCTGTGCGGTGGGCTCGGGCATCGGCGGCCTGTCGATGATCGAGAGAAATCATGATATTTTGCGCGAAGGCGGCCCGCGCCGCATTTCGCCGTTTTTCGTGCCAGGCAGCATTATCAACATGATTGCCGGCAACCTGGCGATCAGGTACGGCCTGCGCGGCCCGAACATTGCCATTACCACGGCCTGTACTACAGGTACGCACAACATTGGTCATGCCATGCGCATGATTCAGTACGGTGATGCTGATGTGATGGTGGCCGGCGGTGCTGAGATGGCCAATACCCCGCTGGGTATCGGTGGTTTTGCCGCTGCCCGTGCGCTCTCTACCCGTAATGACGACCCGACGGCGGCGAGCCGGCCCTGGGATCGCGACCGTGACGGCTTCGTGCTGGGCGACGGTGCCGGCATAGTGGTGCTGGAAGAGTACGAATACGCCAAGGCGCGCGGTGCGCGAATCTATGCGGAAATCGTGGGCTTTGGCATGAGTGATGATGCCTTCCACATGACAGCGCCGCCGGAGTCCGGCGAAGGTGCTGCCCGTGCGATGGAAAATACCCTGCGTGATGCCGGTATGAACCCGGACGAGCTGCACTACATCAATGCCCACGGCACCTCGACGCCGGCGGGGGATGTCGCTGAGTCCAATGCCGCCAAGCGTGTGCTTGGCAGTTCCGCCTCTGCGGTGCGCATGAGTTCCACCAAGTCGATGGTCGGACACTTGCTGGGTGCGGCCGGTGCGGTAGAGGCCATTTTCTGCCTGCTGGCCATTCGTGACCAGGTGGCGCCGCCCACCATCAACCTGGATAACCCGTCCGACGGTTGTGATCTCAACTATGTGCCCAAGGTGGCCCAGGAATGCCGGATAGACACAGCGCTGTCCAATTCCTTCGGCTTTGGCGGCACCAACGGCACTCTTGCGTTTCGCAAAATTTGATCCGCAGTCGTGCGTTCCTGTCCTGCGGGGCAGGGGCGCAGTCTGTGCCCGTCTATGAATAAGTCTCCTTTCACACTGATCAATGGTGTTGCCGCCGATTCAGTTGCGGTAACCGACCGTGGCCTGGCCTATGGCGATGGTCTGTTCGAAACCGTGCAGTTGCGAGCGGGGCGTCCGCTATTGCTGGATTTGCACCTTGAGCGTCTGCGCAGCGGTTGTGAGCGTTTGGCGATCAAATCCCCCACACTGTTTGACGATTTGCAGAGCGACCTGGAGCATCTGGCCCGTTTGTGCTCCATGCAGGACTTCGGTGTCCTCAAGATTCTGGTCACTCGCGGCGCCGGTGGGCGTGGTTATCTGCCTCAGGTCGGTATGGCGCCGACGCGCATTGTAATCGTCTCTGTTATGCCGGACTATCCGCACAGTCCTGCTCAGGCTGGCGTGCGGGTGCGCTGGTGTGACATGACCCTGGCGCTGAGTCCTCGGCTGGCGGGTATCAAGCACCTCAACCGTCTGGAGCAGGTGCTGGCGCGCAGCGAGTGGGATGATCCTGATATCCGCGAGGGCTTGCTCTGTGACACTGAGGGCTTTGTGGTGGAGGGCACCATGAGCAACCTGCTCTGGGTCCGTGGCAAAGTCCTCCATGCGCCGCTGCTGGATCGCTGCGGTGTGGCCGGTGTGGTGCGCAAGCGCGTGCTGCAGCTGGCGGCCGCAGCCGGGATCGAGGTACTTGAAGGGCGCTTTGGCAAATCGGAACTTGAACAGGCGGACGAAATCATGCTGTGTAACAGCCTGATTGATATCTGGCCTGTGGTCACACTGGACGCACGGCACTGGTCGGTGGGTCCGGTTACTCGAGCGCTGCAATCGCTGCTAGCAAAGGATTATCTTGCGTGTTGAAAAAATCTATAAGCCTGATGGCCGTTGGCGCCTTTCTGGTCCTGTTGCTGGGTGCCATCGCCTGGCAGCGTATTAATGCCTATGTCGACAGCCCCTTGCCGGTGGGTGAGCCCCGTACGCTGCTGATTGAGCGGGGGCAGGGGTTCAATCAGATTGTTGCCGACCTGGAGACCGCAAATCTGGTGCAAAGGCCGATTTTTCTGCGGATTTATGCGCGTATTAATGGCCTGGCGCACCGGGTTAAAGCCGGTGAGTATGAGTTGGAACCGGGTCTGACACTGCGTGTCCTGCTGCAGAAAATGATTGATGGTGACACCCTGCGGCATTTTTTCACCGTGGTGGAGGGCACCACCTTCGCGCAGTTGCGTGAGCAGCTGGAGGCCAATACAGTGCTGCTGCAGACTCTGAGCGAGCTGGACGACAGCGAGGTCATGGCGCAGCTAGGGGAGCCGGAGCAACACCCGGAAGGCATGTTCCTGGCCGAAACCTACCAGTATCTGCGGGGCATGTCGGACCTGGATCTGTTGCGTCGCGCTCGTACCTCGCTGGATGAAGCCCTGGCCCAGGCCTGGGAGAAGCGTGCGTCGGAGCTGCCCTATGAGTCTGCGTATGAGGCCCTGACCATGGCCTCGATCATTGAAAAGGAAACCGCGGTGGCGCAGGAGCGTCCGCGCATCAGCGGTGTTTTTGTGCGTCGATTACAGCAGGGTATGCGCCTGCAAACCGATCCAACGGTGATCTACGGCATGGGAGCTGAGTACAAGGGCAATCTGCGCCGCTCCGATCTGGTGCAGAAAACGCCCTATAACACCTATGCCATCGAAGGGTTGCCGCCCACGCCCATTGCCATGGTCGGTAAGGATGCTATCGAAGCTGCGCTCAATCCTGAAGCCGGTCCCTGGCTGTTTTTTGTGGCCAAGGGCGACGGCAGTCATCATTTTTCGGCCCGTTTGTCGGAGCATAATTCCGCCGTGCGGCGTTATCAGCTGCAACGGCGCGAAGACTACCGTTCGACGCCGGGGGGCTGAAGCATGACCGCAATGCGAGGACGCTTTATTACCGTCGAAGGCACCGAGGGTGCCGGCAAAAGCAGCAATATTGAATTTATACGCAGCGAGCTCGACGCGCGCGGCATCGACGTTGTGCTCAGTCGCGAGCCCGGGGGTACGCCGCTGGCCGAAGAAATTCGTACACTGCTGCTCAGTCCGCGGGACGAGCGCGTCTGTGAAGATGCCGAGCTGCTGCTGATGTTCGCTGCCCGTGCCCAGCATATAGCCGCACTCATCAAGCCTGCGCTGGCGCGCGGCAGCTGGGTGCTCTGTGATCGCTTTACCGATGCAACCTTTGCCTATCAGGGGGGCGGTCGCGGGGTTGATGTCCAGCGTATCCGTACGCTTGAATCTCTGGTGCAGGGGGCGCTGCGCCCCGATTGCACCTTCCTGCTGGATCTGCCAGTGGAGCTTGGGCTTGAGCGGGCCCGCAAGCGCTCCATGCCGGATCGGTTTGAGCAGGAAAAACAGGCATTTTTTGAGCGCGTGCGTGCAAGCTATCTGCAGCGGGTTGAAGCCGAGCCCGAGCGCTTTGCCGTCATCAATGCTGCGCTGGAGATGGAACAGGTGCGCCAGCAGTTGTTGCCTCATCTGGACCGGCTGCAGGCGCTTCGCCATGGATGAGGTTGCCGTACGCAGGAGCGCCGAGATCTACCCCTGGTTGCACGGGCGCTGGGAGCACTTGACCCGTCTGCACAAGCAGCAGCGTCTGCCCCATGCGCTGATGCTCAATGGCCCTGTGGGTATTGGCAAGCGGGACTTTGCCCAGGCGTTGTCGCGCTATCTGCTGTGCCAGAGACCCGGTGATGATGCCGCCTGTGGTACTTGTCGCAGTTGTGTACTGTTTGACAGCGGCGGTCATCCGGATCTGTTCCAGCTGAGCCCGGAAGAGGCCGGCAAGGCGATCAAGGTGCAGCAGGTGCGTGATCTTACCGGCTTCCTGCACAGCACGGCGCAGCAGGGCGGATACCGGGTGGTGATTCTGGAACCGGCGGAGGCGATGAATGCATCCTCCGCCAATGCCCTGCTTAAAACGCTGGAAGAGCCCGGGCGCGATACCATACTGCTGCTGGTGACCCATCGCCTGGGCCAGGTGATGCCCACAATTCGCAGTCGTTGTCAGCGGGTGGACTGCCATCTGCCTGATCCGGATATGGCGCAGGCCTGGTTGTCGGCGCAGTTGAATATAGATCCCGACAAGGCGCAGCAGTTGCTGAGTATCTGTTTGGGGTCGCCGCTGCGTGCCCGCGAGTATATAGAGCAGGACCTGATGGCGCTGCGGCGTAAGTTTATTGAGGGTCTGGCCGATATTCTAAAACAGCGTCGTTCGGCGCTGGAGGTCGCGCAACAGCTGGCCAAAGAAGATCTGGAGCTTTTGCTGGGATGGTTGTATGGTTGGCTTTTAGATATTGTGCGGGTTCTGGGAACCGGTGATGAAAGTTGTTTGCGTCATCTGGATGCGAATAACATGCTGCGGGCCGTGTCGCGCAAAGCCGATGCTCAGACTGTTTACGCACTTTCTGACCTGGTTCACACCGAGCGGGTCAGCCTGATGCAGCGCTTGAACCCTAACCGCCAATTGCTGCTGGAGCGGATATTGTTGAGTTGGTCTGCGCTGGTTAGATGAAACTGAGTGGGAGCTTAGCTCGATGTCCTTAGTGCCGCGCATCAGTCATGGTATTTTGTCCTTGGCCATAGAAACCAAGGAAGATCTGTACAAGGCCTTTATGCCGTTTGTGACCAATGGCGGCCTGTTTATTCCGACGCCCAGAGCCTATCAGCTCGGCGAGGAAGTTTTCATGCTGTTAAGCCTGATGGAAGAGCCGGACAAGCTGCCGGTCACCGGCAAGGTTATCTGGGTCACGCCCAGGGTCGCTCAGGGTGGTCGTGTGCCGGGTATCGGCATACAGCTGTCTCCGGACGATAATACCCTTGTGCGCAAGGTAGAAACCTACCTTGCCGGTACTCTCAATTCCGGGCGCCGCACGCACTCCCTGTAATATCATTTTCTTGCGAGCCTATTTCGTCTGATGTTTATTGATTCACACTGTCATCTCGACAAGATCGACCTTGCCCCTTACAACAATGATTTTGATGCCATGCTGGCGGCCACTCGCGCCAGCAAGGTCGGTACGCTGCTCAGCGTTTCGGTCAGCATGCAGGACTTCCCCGCACTCTATAAAAGTATCGAGCCCTACGATGGCATATACGCCTCGGTAGGGGTGCATCCGCTGCATTCCGATGAAGGTCTGGTGGAGGTCGGCGCCCTGGTGCGAGAGGCGGCGCGGGACAAGGTCATTGCCATCGGCGAAACCGGTCTGGATTACTTTTACAGCGCGGAATCCGCCGAGTTGCAGAAAGCGAGTTTTGTGAATCATCTGCAGGCAAGCGCTCAGACCGGGTTGCCGCTGATCGTGCATACGAGGGATGCCCGGGCGGATACTCTGGCGCTGATCGAGGAGCACGGCAACCCTGATGTGGCCGGCGTGCTGCACTGCTTTACCGAAAGCTGGGAAATGGCGGCGGCGGCGATGGATATGAACTACTTCATCTCATTTTCCGGCATAGTGACTTTTCGCAATGCCGATGAGCTGCGTGATGTGGTGCGCAAAATGCCACTGGAACGTCTGCTGATCGAAACCGATTCGCCTTACCTGGCGCCGGTGCCGCACCGTGGCAAAAAGAATGAGCCGCGCTTTGTGTGTGAAGTGGCGCGCTGTATTGCCGATATAAGGGGCGTTTCGGTGGAAGATATTGCCGCTGCTTCAAGTGAAAACTTTTATCGGCTGTTCCGTCGCGCCGCCTGAATTCTCTCGTCTGCCCATACGGCCTTTGCTGCGTTTTGGTTGCTGTGAAGTGCTGATTCTTCCAGTGCTGTAGCGGTGCTCTATTGGAGCCTGTTGGGGCTCTCTCCAGTCGTGGTCTGTCATAAAAGAGTCGGGTGCTTAACTGTCATTACCCATTCGACTTTGGTATTAGTAGGGCTATATCAGACTTTACTATTCCTGCATTCCAGATTGGAGCTCCAGATGAGAAGACCAGTACGAATTGCCATTACCGGTGCGGCGGGCAGCATTGCGAATAATTTGCTGTTCAAGATTGCCGCCGGCGAAATGATGGGCAAGGATCAGCCGGTAATTTTGCAGTTGATCGAAGTGCCGCAGGCGATGGAAGCGCTGCGCGGTATTGCGATGGAGCTGGAGGATTGCGCCTATTCGCTGCTCCATACCATTACCCTGCATGACAATGTTGAAGATGGCTTCAAGAATACCCATTTTGCGTTGCTCATCGGTGCCAGACCACGGGGTCCTGGCATGGAGCGCAGCGACCTGCTGGAAGTCAACGCCGAGATCTTTACCCGTCAGGGGCGGGCGCTGAATAACGTTGCCAACCGCGATGTGAAAGTGCTGGTGGTGGGCAATCCGGCCAATACCAATGCCCTGATCGCAAGCCGTAATGCCCCGGATCTGAGTCCGTCGCAGTTTACCTCGCTAACGCGTCTCGATCAGAACCGTGCCCGCGGCATTCTGGCCAATCACACAGGTGCCAGCCCGCGGGATATCCGCCGTGTCGTAATCTGGGGTAATCATTCTCCCACTCAGTACCCGGATTTGCATCAGGCGACCGTTCTGGACCGCGCCGCCATGGATCAGATCAGCTTCGACTGGTACGTTGGCGAATACATCCCCAAAATTCAGTTTCGCGGTGGCGAGATCATCAAGGCCCGTGGCCAGTCCAGTGCGGCCTCGGCGGCCCAGGGTATCGTCGATCACATGCGTGACTGGGTGCTGGGTACCGAAAGCGGCGAGTTTGTCAGCATGGGCATTGTCAGTGATGGCAGCTACGGCATCGAGAAAGGCATTATCTATTCCTTCCCGGTGCGCTGTGACTACGGTCGCTACCAGATCGTGCAGGGGCTTGAAATCAACGAATTCAGCCGTGCGCGCATGAGTGCGACCGAAGCCGAGTTACTCGAGGAAAAGGCCATGGTGGAGCATCTGCTGCCCAGCGAAACCGCGGCATCGCACGAGAACCTGAATATCTGCCTGCGCTCAGGCGTAACCCTGTACGCCGATGGTACCGGGCCGGACGGTGCGAGCAAATACCTCACCACCAATCGGATCGGCTGAGTCAGGGGGCTCGTCAGCGCCCTGGGGTCAATGTTGACAGACAAAAGCGCTCGCTTGGTACTTCTCACAGGGTGCAAGGCGGGCGTTTTTTGTCGCCTGGTGCATTACGCAGCGAAGACGCGCCGTTAGTCAGGGTGGCGTAGAAAGAGTACTCTATGATCTTGGTGCAGGGTGCTGGATTCCTTCCATGTGTCTGTGCATTAACAAGATCAGGGACACCTATGTCTGCGTTACGCGTGCGATACCAAACTCTGGAGTTTGCTGGTGTAGATATCCATATTCGTTCCCTGCGAGATAACCAGCAGTTTCTTGATGTTGATCAGGTAGCTGAAAAGCTGGGTATTTCATCTGCGTCCTGGCCGTTGTTCGGTATTGTCTGGCCGTCCGGCCAGGTACTGGCCCATCTTATGTTTGACTATGAAATCGCTGGCAAGCGCATTCTGGAGGTGGGTTGCGGTATCGGGCTGGCCAGTCTGGTGCTGAACCATCGTCAGGCGAATATTACGGCAACCGATTATCATCCCGAGGTGGCGGCTTTTCTCAGTGCCAATGTGCTGCTGAATGCAGGGCGCAGCATCCCCTTTGTGCGCACCGGATGGGGCGATCCACAGTCGCTGCTGGGTGAGTTTGATCTTATCGTAGGTAGCGATCTGCTGTATGAACATGAGCATGTGGATATGCTGGCGGGCTTTATCAATCAGCATGCCGCGCCCCGCTGTGCTGTGGTGCTGGTGGATCCAGGCCGTGGCAATCATGCCCGCTTTAGCAAGAAAATGATCAGCCTGGGCTACAGTCACAGCCAGGCGGCACCGGTGACCGTTGACTATCTGCCCCAGCCGTTCCGCGGTCAGGTGTTGAGTTATAGGCGTTAGTCCTATGGCCCTGGGTCCGCTTTGCACTTTGCTCTGTTGCCATCGGGTGCTGACGACTAAAGTTGTAGTCATCAGCAGCGTTAGCAGCCCCCAAGGGGGCGGGAGGCGGCAATGATCTTTGAGCAGGTTGCAACAGGCGGGTGTCAGTCCTATCTGGTGGGCTGTGGTGATACCTGTTCGGCAGTACTGATCGATCCCGAAATCAGCCAGGTCGATCGTTATCTCGCCATTGCTGCCCGGGACGGGCTGCGTATTCATTATGTGATCGATACGCATACCCACGCCGACCATTTCTCTGCCACGCGCACGCTTGCGCAGCGGCTCAAGGTTCCGGTGGTGATGCATAGGGACAGTCCCGCGCCCTTCGCTGACCTGCGGCTGCAGGATGCCGATCTGCTGCGCGTCGGTAATTTGCGTCTGCAGGCGCTGCATACGCCCGGTCATACGGCAGACTCCATGTGCCTGCTGCTGGACGATCGGATATTTACCGGCGATACCCTGCTGATCGGCGGTACCGGGCGCACCGATCTGCCCTCGGGTGATCCCTCTGCGCTCTATGACAGCCTGTTTAGCGGCATCCTCAAACTGGATCCGTCGCTGCTTGTGTTTCCGGCCCATGATTACAAGGCGCGTGGCTCGAGCACGATCGCCGAGGAGCTGGCGAACAATCCGCGATTGCAGCGGACTGAGCGCACGGCCTTTATCGAAATGATGGAGCACCTGGATCTGAATGCGCCCACGCACCTCACCGAGGCGCTGCGTACCAACATGAGCGGTGGCAAGAGCGTGGCGCAACTGCTGGCGGAGGCGGCCACCAAGACGCCCTTTGTTTCGCTGTCTGAGCTGCGTGCCCGCATTGTTGCGGGCAGCACTGATCTGATTGTGCTGGATGTGCGTGAGCGTGACGCCTTTGATGCAGGCCATGTGCCGGGCGCCATGAACCTGCCGCGGGGGCAGCTGGAGTTGCGGGTCAACGATGCATTGCCTGACCCGACCCGCCGTATCGTTACCCTGTGTCAGTTTGGCAAGATCTCGACGCTGGCAGCGGCGACGCTGCGCGAGCTCGGTTTTTTGCGCACCTCAGCGCTGGATGGCGGCATGGCGGCCTGGACGGAGGCGGGTTATCCGCTGGAGAAAGCAGGCTGAAATATATGCTGTGCGGCCGCGGTTGAGGTTGAAAGTGGTTTAGGGCAGTCGCGTATGCTTGAGGAGGTTTGGGAATGAAGGTTATTGTTGTCTGCATTTGGGCGCTGTTGTTCGGCGGGGCAGTGCAGGCCCAGACCTTTAAGTCCGGACCGCAAGGCGCTGATCTAGTGGAACTTTATACTTCGGAGGGGTGTAGCAGTTGCCCGCCGGCCGATGCCTGGTTGAGTTCGCTGGTGGATGATCCCAGGCTGTTTCGCAGCCTGTTCCCGGTGGCGTTTCATGTCGATTACTGGAATCGACTGGGCTGGCCGGATCGCTTTTCGTCGGCGCGTTACACCGAGCGTCAGCGCACCTATGTGCAGCAGGGTCATGTCAGTCAGGTGTACACGCCTGGACTGGTGGTGAACGGCCAGGAGTGGCGCGGCTGGCTGCAGGGGCAGAGCCGTTCCGCGCTGGTAGCCTGGGTGAGTCAGGGTTCTGATCTGCAGCCCTTACAAGTGATCGGTGGCTATATTGAGCCGGGTCTTTAACAGGGCTCTGTCTGGGTGACCTTCTCTTTAAGCAGGAATAATGATGTGGATTCAGCGGGAAGTACGGCTGCGACCTCGTGAGCGTGGTTTTCATTTGATTACTGACGAAGTCGTGCACGCGTTGCCTGAACTTGGTCGTCTGCGGGTGGGTCTGCTGCATCTGTTTATCAAGCACAGCTCTGCGTCGCTGACGATCAACGAGAATGCGGATCCCAGTGTACGACGGGATTTCGAGCAGTTTTTTAGTCGTCTGGTGCCGGAAAATGCCGCTTGGTGTACGCATCTGGACGAAGGTCCGGATGACCTCCCGGCTCATGTGAAAGCCAGTCTGCTCGGAGCGAGCCTGAGTATCCCCGTGACTGATGGGGGCTTAAATCTGGGTGTTTGGCAGGGCATCTATCTGGGTGAGCATAGAAACCAGGGCGGCGGTCGCAGTATTTTGGTTACCCTGCAGGGCGAATAGGCAGCGGGCCAGCGTCTGCCAATCCGTCCGGCAATGACCGGTTATCAGGCGTCTGGGGTGTTGTCCGGCTTGGTGGTGGCTTTGTCATTCAGTCGGGCTGGCGCATTCAACGCCTCAAGCTGCAAGAGCAGGCCGCTGTGATCCACGCCCTCCAGGCCCCGTTCAACCAGCTGTTCATACTGGGCGAAGGCCTGCTCGGTCAGGGGTAATTGCAGGTCTTCGTCCTGGGCGGTATCCAGTATGGTCTGCAGGTCCTTGAGCTGTACCCGGGCGGTTCCGCCGGGCATAAAGCTGCGATCAATCATGCGCTGGCCATGCAGCTCCAGTATGCGGCTGCCGGCAAAGCCGCCCAGCAGGGCTTCACGCACGGCGGCCGGGTCTGCACCGCCCCGGGCGGCCAGCAGCAAGGCTTCTGCCACGGCGCCGATGGTAATGCCAACAATGGCCTGGTTGGCGCATTTTGCCAGCTGGCCGGAGCCCGCGGGGCCTATATAGGTGGCTGCTTTGCCAAGACAGGCAAACAGGGGGCCGGCACGCTCGAAGTCGGCCTTGCTGCCCCCCGCCATGATGGACAGGCTGGCCTGCTCGGCGCCGGCGGTGCCACCGGATACCGGGGCATCGAGGTAGCCGTGACCGCGTTCGGCCAGTATCTGGTGATGGCGTTTGGCCATCGCGGGCGCAATTGAACTCATGTCGATGACCAGCGCGCCAGGTTTCAGGGCCCCAAGCGTTGCCTCGCTAAACAGCACGCTGTCCACCACGGGGCCGTTTTCCAGCATGCTGATGATGAAATCGGCGTCCTTCACCGCCTCCTGTACCTGCTTGCATGCATTGGCACCCTCGCAGCTCAGGGCCGCAGCCTTGCCAAAGGTGCGATTCCAGGCGTTGAGCGGATAGCCTGCGCGCAGCAGGTTGAGGACCATGGGCTGGCCCATAAGGCCGATTCCAAGAAATGCGATGCGGGGCTTGTTCATTATTGTTGTCACAGGCAGTTGGTTGGCTTGGGCAGTCCGGCCAGGCGTGCTGCAAGCTTGGCCGGGCTGTCGGGAAACAGCTTTAGCAGATAGATGCTGCGACCCTTTTCGGGGCCCAGGCTCAGGCTGACGGTCTTCACCAGCGGGCGCATGGCCGGTGCATGTTCGAAGCGCTGGTAGAAATCGCGCAGCAGGTAGAGTATTTCCCAGTGGGCGTCACTCAGCTGCAGCGGGATCTCGGCGGCCAGGGCTTCGGCAATCTGGGGGGACCATTGCGAGAGATCGCGCAGGTAGCCTTCGTTGTCCAGCTCAATGCTATGGTCGTTCAGTTGCAGATGCGTCATGTCAGTACCAGCTGATGACACGGGCATGCTCGCAGCACAGCTGCACGAAGCCGGCATCATCCACCTGTTCGATACTGCTTGCGAGTCGGTTGTCGAGCCCGCGTGCCGCGACATCAGCTGCCAGTGCGCAGACGGTAACGCCGATGGGCCATGCAATTGGCTGTCCTGCCAGGGCGCAGTAGGCGCCATCTTCGATCAGCAGCAGGGTGTCACCGCTGCTGCAGGCCCGCAGACAGTCGGCCAGCAGGGCGGCGTTGGAGGGCGCGCGATTCAATGTATGCAGGGTCATGGTCAAAAACTCAGTACCACATCGTGGTTGCGAATCAGTTGTGCAATGGCGTCACTGTCGAGCAACTGGACCGGCAGCAGGCAGTCGTCAGGGCTGAGTCCGCGGCTGCGCAGGGCGCTGTCGCAGACGTACAGCTGATCAATATCGTACATCGGCAGGGCGCTAAGCGTTGCGCCCAGGTTTTTTTGCTGGATGCCGGCGGGTTGTTGCGCCTGCAGCAGCTGATAGACGCCGTCATCGAGAAATAGCATGCTGACGGGCTGCTCGAATACTGCAGTGGTCAGCGCTGCATCCAGCGCATCCCGTGCATGACTGCTGCCATAGGGCGGGCGACGGCTAATCACCAGAAAGCGTTTGCTTGTACTCATGTCAGGCTCCGAAAGTGATCAGTCGATCGGACACTATGGCGGCTTCGGCCAGCTGGCCAAGGCCCGAAAGCTCAAAGCCTTGATGCAGGTTGTGGCCGGGCTTTTCGTAGCGGCGGGCTTCATTGGCATCCAGCAGGCCGCGACGCACAGCGGCGGCAATGCAGACCACCAGGTCCAGATCATGGGTCTGCGCCAGTGCCTGCCAGCGAGCGGATAGGTTGGGTTCGTCCTGTGGTGGTGCCGCCAGGGCTGAGGCGCCATGAATGCCATCGCCATAAAAGAACACGCGATGAAGGCTGTGTCCCTGGGCAAGGCAGGCAACAGCAAAGCGATAGGCACTTTCTGCGCCCTGATGGCTGTGGGGCGCAGCATAAACCAGTAATGAAAAGATCATTTTCAACCTGTCGGGCAGAGCATGTTAAAAAGAAACCGGCGCAACCTATGGTCAGTACCACAAGACGCTGCTGCCCCGGACAACTCTCTGATTCAGAATGCAAAAGCCCCGCTATCTTAGCAAAGATAGCGGGGCTTGGCAGTCGCTTTGCCTGTTACCGATCAGTGATCGGCGCCAGAGTTCAATCGCTGCTGGTGACGCCCAGGATGTGCAGCAGGCTGAGAAAAATGTTGTAGATGGATACGTAGAGCGTAACCGTTGCGGAGATGTAGTTGGTTTCGCCACCGCGCACGATCGACTGTGTGGTCAGCAGTATGGCGCCGGCCGAGAACAGAATGAACATGGCGCTAATGGCCAGTGCCAGTGCCGGCATCTGCAGGAAAATGTTGGCGATGACGGCGACGATCAGCACCACAAAGCCTGCCAGCATCATGCCGCCAAGGAAGGACAGGTCCCGCTTGGTGGTGAGGGCGTAGGCCGAGGTAGTGAAGAAGGTCAGGGCGGTGCCGCCCAGGGCCATCATGACGATTTCAGAGCCACCGCGGGCCATGACCATGTTGATGATCGGACCCAGCGTATAGCCCATGAAGCCCGTCAACAGGAATACGAACAGCAGTCCCAGGGAGCTGTTGCGGTTCTTTTCGGTCAGGTACAGCAGGCCGTAGAAGCCCACCAGTGTGATGATCAGGCCCGGACGGGGCAGGGCCATGGCTGCAGCAACACCCGCGATAATGGCAGACCATGCCAGTGTAATACCCAGCAGAAAGTAGGTATTACGCAAAACCTTGTTGGTCGCCAGGGCGGATGAGCTGTATGCATCGTTATTGATGGTACGAACGTTACGCATGGTTTCCCTCGATTGATTTCAGTCCGATAGGCACATCATGCCCTTTATATATGAATTTACAAGCCTTTCAACCGTTTGACTTACCGGTAATTCCACGTACACTATGCGCCGCAAGACTTGGTGGGGTGGCTGAGTGGCCGAAAGCACCGGTTTCGAAAACCGGCGAGTCGAAAGGCTCCCAGGGTTCAAATCCCTGCCCCACCGCCATTCTCTTGTGTTCTGGATCCCGTCTGAGTCTGATAAAACACCATGTCCGAGCTGAAGATCCTGTTTGAGGACGAATACCTCGTCGCTATAGACAAGCCTTCGGGTCTGTTGGTTCACCCCAGCTGGATTGCGCCTGCCTATACCCCCAATGCTGTTGCCCTGTTGCGTGATTACCTGCAGGACACTGTCTATACCATCCATCGTCTGGATCGTGCCACTTCGGGCGTCATTTTGTTTGCCAAGCAGAAGCAGGCTGCCCATGACATGAATCTGGCCTTTGCCGAGCGCCAGGTACGCAAAACTTACTTGTGCGTTACCCGTGGCTATACGCCGGAAGAGGGTTTGATTGATTATGCTCTCAAGCCTATTTTCGACAAAAAAGCCGATCCTTTTGCGGATCCGGACAAGCCTGCCAAAGAGGCGCAGAGCGAATTTCGCCGTCTGGGTACCATTGAGCTGCCGTTTGCGGTGAGTCGTTATCCCAGTGCGCGCTACTCCCTGGTGGAGGTGAAACCACACACCGGGCGCAAGCATCAGATACGACGCCACTTGAAGCATATTTTCCATCCGCTGGTCGGAGATACCGCCCATGGTGATGGCAAGCACAATCGCCTGTTTCGCGAAAAATTCGATCTGCACCGTTTGCTGCTGATGGCGACTGAGCTTGAGTTTACCCACCCGGTCAGTGGTGAGCTTATTCATTTGCAGTGCCCCGTGGATGCTGCCTGTGATCGATTATTCCAGCGCTTTGGCTGGGATGGTCTTTACCTGAGCTGACGCCATCGGGCTTGTTGGCTTTCAGGTGTCAGCAGCCTTGCCCCCTCTCTGTATCTTTCTCTTTCTCTCTGCCTGACAGCATCAAGCGCGGGCTTTGCGTTGCTGTTTGGCGACGCGACGGTGCCGACGTGCCGCGTTTTCTTGCTGACTTTTCCGAACAGGGCAGAAATAATCAGTACTGGCGCCATTAAAGCTGTCTGCACTATTCTTTCTGCAGGGTAAATTACGTATTCTTGCCCCGCGAAAAACATAATTCACAGAGAACAACGGTAGTTACGATAGATGAGCACGCGGCTGGCTGACATACTCAAGCAAAAGGATGGATTACGCATCGGTATTATTGGTGCCATGGATCAGGAGGTAGAGCTGCTGAAATCGGCTTTGCAGCAGATCGAAGAGCACCAGTACGCGGGCTATTCGTTCTTCACAGGTCAGATGCACGGGCAATCCGTTGTGCTGCTCAAATCAGGCATCGGCAAGGTCAATGCTGCGGTGAGCACGGCGCTGCTGCTGCAGGTGTTTACGCCAGACTGTGTGATTAATACGGGTTCTGCCGGCGGTTTTGATGCTCAGCTCGAGGTCGGTGATATCGTCATATCGTCCGAGGTACGCCACCACGATGTCGATGTGACGGTATTTGGCTATGAGCCCGGCCAGGTGCCAGGTTTGCCCGCTGCGTTCGAGCCCGATCTGCTGCTGGCGCAGATTGCCGAGCAGTGCATCGGTCAGATGCAGGGCATGAAGACCGTACGCGGCCTGATCGCAACCGGTGACAGCTTCATGAACTGCCCCAAGCGGGTGGCCAAAACCCGGGCGCTGTTTCCGACGATGAAAGCGGTTGAGATGGAAGCTGCGGCCATCGCCCAGACCTGCCACTGCTTCGATGTTCCTTTTATCGTTATTCGGGCGCTGTCTGATATTGCTGGCAAGGAATCCAATCTGTCGTTTGATCAGTTCCTTGAAACAGCCGCCACCCATTCGGCGCAAATGGTAATGGCCATCGTCAAGAACCTTTCGGCTCACGCAGGACCCAGGGCCTAGTCCGCAGGCTTTGGCGAATATTCGGTTTTGCTCCATGCGCGCTGCCATGTTTACGGGGGGCTGTGTATGGCGCTGTGCGAGGGGCCCGAGCTATCCTGATAGCGCGAGTAGGGTTCCCTGGTCGCTCGTTCCAGGCACCGATGCGGTGGTTTCAGTTGGGTGTCCGACGGAAACGTTGCTCTCATAGGCTGTCGCGTCTCAGGTGAGATTTCTCTTAATAGTCCCGTTAGCGATAAAAACGCACCTGCTTGGTGCGTTTTGTGTCTGTGCGGGTATTGTCACACTATTGCCTGTATCTTTAGTGCAGCATTTGCCTGCGCGCTGTTATATCGATAACGCTTGATGCTAGTTTGATGTGTCATAATGTCGCGGGCTTGCGACAATTTATATCTGATGAATACAATAGGGCTATATAACAAAAACAGCTAAACTTTGGTCAGCTTCTGATTAGGCCCAAAGCACACCTTTTCCAAGGTGTCACGCAAGCCGATACAGGCCATTTATTGATCAGAATCTCTTTAGTGATGCGGTATATCGAGAGGCCTGGCTTTGAGTGATTTATTGACGGTAAAGGATCTTCGTGTCTCATTCCGCCTGCCGGAAGGTGTGATCGAAGCGGTCAAGGGAGTGTCATTCAGCATTGCGCCTGGTGCATCCGTGGCGCTGGTCGGCGAGTCGGGGTCGGGCAAGTCGGTGATCAGCCAGGCAATCATGGGGCTGTTGCCCAAGGCTGGCGTCATCGATTCTGGCGAAATTCTGTTTCGCGATCCGGAAACCGGCCAAACGGTCGATATCGCAGCCTTGCACCGAGACAGTGCCCAGATGCGGGCGATTCGCGGTGGTTCCATTTCCATTATTTTTCCTGAACCCAGTACATCCTTGTCGGCGCTGCACACCATTGGCGATCAGATCAGTGAAGCCCTGCGGCTGCACCGCAGTGTCGGCAATGCCGAAGCACTTGAGCTGACCCGGGACATTCTGCACCTGGCTGGCTTTGCCGATGCCCGTCGTGCCCTCAAAACCTATCCGTTCGAATTGTCAGGTGGTCTGCGCCAGCGCGCCATGATCGCCATGGCGCTGGTGTGTCATCCGGCATTGCTGATTGCCGATGAGCCGACCACTGCACTGGATGTCACCATTCAGGCACAGATTCTCAAACAGATCCGTGATCTGCAGCAGGAGCTCAAGATGGCACTGCTGCTGATCACCCATGATCTGGGCGTGGTTGCCAATATGGCCGAGGAGGTCGTGGTGGTGTATCACGGCGAGCTGATGGAGGCCGGTACCCTGGATCATATATTCCGCCAACCGTCGCATCCGTACCTGCAGGCGCTGCTCAAGGCGGTGCCGCGCTTTGGCATGCGTCCGGACGAGCGTCTGGTGCCGATTCGTGAAATCCGCCCCAATACTGACAATCTGCACACCCCCAAACATCCGTTACCTGCCACCGCGGACCTGGACAAGCCCATTCTGAGCGTGCGCAATATTCGCAAGCAGTTCCGCATTCGCTCGGCCTCCGCCGGGTCCGAGTCCACTATCCTGGCGGTGGATAATGTCAGCTTTGATATTAAGCGTGGCGAGTGTCTCGGGCTGGTGGGGGAGAGCGGCTGTGGCAAGACAACGCTGAGCAAGATTCTGATGCGGGCGCTGGATCCGGACCAGGGCAGTGTCAGTTTCTACGACGGGCATCGGGATCTGGACCTGTCATCCCTCAAGGGGAAGGCACTGCTGGATTTTCGCCAGCGCATGCAGTTCGTGTTTCAGGACCCGTTCTCGTCGCTCAATCCGCGCATGACGATTCTCGACATTATTACCGAGCCCCTGATTATCCACGGCATTGGTACCCACCAGGAACGCCAGTCACTGGCGCGGGAGCTGATGGAGCTGGTTGGGCTGGATGTGCGCTACCTGCAGCGCTACCCCCACAGCTTTTCCGGTGGGCAGCGTCAGCGTATCGGTATCGCCCGCGCCCTGGCGCTGAGTCCCGACCTGGTAATCTGTGATGAGCCCGTTTCGGCGCTGGATGTCTCGGTGCAGGCGCAGATATTGAATCTGCTTAAGGATCTGCAGGCGCAGCTCGGCCTGACCTACCTCTTTGTCAGCCATAACCTCGCAGTAGTGGACTATATTGCAGATCGCATTGCGGTAATGTGCCGCGGGCAGCTGGTGGAAATTGCCCCCAAGGCACAGCTATTTAGTCGCCCGCTGCATCCTTATACCCAAACCCTGCTCAGCGCGGTGCCTGATCCCAATCCGGATCACCTGCTAGACTTCGAGCGACTGATGCTTGACCGTGCATCCTGTCCGGAAGACTGGCCCATGCCGTTCACACATCATCCGGATGCCCCTGCATCCCTGATTGAATTTGAAAAAGGCCACTTTGTCCGCGTTGTGGCCGGTACGCGCCCCGAGGAGCTGGTAGCATGAAATTTTTTGACTGGTGTTGTGGTCTGGCTCTGCTATCGCTGCTGGGGGGTAGCCTAGGCGTCATGGCGGCCGACTATTCCCAGGCGCCCTCGCTGGATGCACGAGTGGCCAGCGGTGAGTTGCCGGCGGTTGAGGCACGTTTGCCCCAGGTGCCATTGAAAATGGACTTTGCCGCCAACGGTCAGCAGCTGGGCCAGTATGGCGGCACGCTGTCGATGCTTATGGGCAAGGAAAAGGACACCCGCCGCATGACCGTGTATGGCTATGCGCGTCTGGTGCGTTATGACGAAAATCTGAATCTGGTGCCGGATATCGTTGAGTCCGTGGATGTTGAGCAGGATCGCGTATTCACCTTTCATCTGCGGCCGGGCCACCGCTGGTCTGATGGCGCTCCCTTTACCTCGGACGACTTCCGGTATTGGTGGCAGGATGTTGCCAACAACGATCAGCTCTACCCGGTGGGGCCGCCGGCCGAGTTGATGATCAACGGCAAGTTCCCCGAGGTCAGCTTTCCGGATGCCGTTACGGTGCGCTATGCCTGGAAGGATCCCAATCCGGAGTTTCTGGCCCATCTGGCATCCGCCACACCGCTGTACCTCTATGCGCCGGCGCACTACCTGAAGCAGTTTCACATCAAGTACACCGAAGCCTACAAGCTTGCCGAGCGGGTGCTGGACGAAGGCAAGCGTGACTGGGCCGCGCTTCACACGGCCCTGGGCAGGCTCTACCGGGCCGATAACCCCGATCTGCCAGTACTGCAGCCCTGGCATCAGACCACGGCGAGCCCCAGCAGTCGCTATCTGTTTGAGCGCAATCCCTTCTTTCACCGCGTGGACCCGGAAGGTCGACAGCTGCCCTACATTGATACCGTCATAATGGGGATTACCGAATCCAAGCTGATATCGGCCAAGGCCGCCACCGGGGAGACCGATCTGCAGGCGCAGTATCTGCGCTTCAACGATTTCACGCTGCTAAAACGCAATGAAAAGGACTACAAATACCGGGTCACGCTCTGGCCTATTGCCAAGGGCGCGCATCAGGCGCTCTATCCCAACCTGAACCACAACGATCCCGTCTGGCGTGCGCTGTTTCGCGATGTGCGTTTTCGCCGCGCGATATCCATGGGTATAGACCGGCATGAAATCAATCAGGTGATCTATTACGGCATGGCGGTTGAAGGGCAGAACACGCTGCTGGAGCGCTCGCCGCTGTACAAACCGGAATACCGTACCAGCTGGACTCAGTTCGATATCAAGCAGGCCAACCAATTGCTGGATGACATCGGCCTGACCGAGAAAGACATTGGCGGCACGCGCAAGCTGCCGGATGGACGTCTGCTTGAGATCATTGTGGAGACTTTTGATGGCACCAGTGAGCAGGCCGACGTGCTGCAGCTGATTGCCGACAAGTGGCGCCAGCTCGGCATCAAGCTGCATATCAAACCTTCCAACCTCGACAACGTGCGCCGCCGTGTCTATGCCGGTGAAACCCTGATGACAATTTCATCCGGGCTTGAAAACGGTATCGCCACGGCGGCCAACTCGCCCCAGGAGCTGGCGCCGGTGCAGCAGGATTACTACCAGTGGCCCAAGTTTGGCCAGTTCAGGGAAACCCATGGCGTGGCGGGGCTTGCACCTGATTTTCCTGAAGCCCAGCAGTTGATGAGTCTGCTGGATGACTGGTACCGGGCGGATTCTACCGAGCAGCGCCGTGACATCTGGCAGCAGATGCTGCAGATCAATGCCGACAACCTGTTCAGTATCGGTATTCTGGCGGGGGTCATGCAGCCTGTTACCATTAACAGTCGTCTGCACAATGTGCCGGACAAGGGTATCTGGAACTGGGATCCCGGTGCTCACTTCGGTCTCTATTCACCTGATACTTTCTGGTTCGAACAGGGTGCGGCGCACTGATGATGCTGAGATATGTCTTTCGCCGAGTGCTGATGATGATTCCGACACTGATCGTGATCAGTGTGCTGGTGTTTACCATCATCCAGCTGCCCCCGGGCGACTATCTGACCACCATGGTCAACGAGCTGCAGGCCCAGGGCGAAAACGTCAATCAGGAGCGGGTAGCCTACCTGCGCGAACAGTACGGTCTTGATCGCTCCGGTGTTGAGCAGTATTTCCACTGGGTCTGGGGCATGCTGCACGGCGATATGGGTCATTCCTTCGAGCATGACAAACCGGTCAACGAGGTGGTCGGGGATCGGATGTATCTGACCATGCTGGTGGCCTTCGTGACGACGCTGTTCGTCTATGTAATGTCCTTCCCCATTGGTGTCTATTCCGCCGTACGCCAGTACAGCATTGGCGATTTTACGCTGTCATTTATCGGTTTTATTGGTCTTGCGACCCCCAATTTCCTGCTCGCGCTGGTGCTTATGTACATGGCGAAGGCCTATTTTGGCACCGATATCGGCGGCCTGATGGATGCCCAGTACATTGACCAGCCCTGGACCACGGACAAGGTCATGTCGGTGCTGGCGCATCTCTGGGTGCCGGTGCTGGTAATAGGCACCTCAGGCACCGCTGGCATGATCCGGCGCCTGCGGGCCAACCTGCTGGATGAGCTGCACAAGCAATATGTGGTGACCGCCAAGGCCAAGGGCCTGGGGCCGATCAAGGTGCTGGTCAAGTATCCGCTGCGCATGGCGCTGAATCCCTTTATCGCCGATATCGGTAACCTGCTGCCTGAAATGATCTCAGGTGCGGTTATCGTCTCGGTGGTGCTGGGGCTCGAAACCACAGGGCCCATGCTGCTCAAGGCGCTGCAGTCGCAGGATATGTATCTGGCGGGCAGCTTCCTGATGTTTATTTCGTTGCTGACGGTTTTCGGCACCCTGATTTCGGACCTGGCGCTGGCGGTACTTGATCCGCGTATTCGCCTCGACGGGGGGCGCAATCGATGAGCCGCGAACCGCTGGAGCATTACGTTAGCCCCGCACCTTTTAATCCCTATACTGCGCTGGAACTGACGCCGGAGCAGGAACGCTACTACATGGCGTCGCAGTGGCGCCTGGTGTGGTGGAAACTCAAGCGCCATCGCCTGGCGGTGATCAGCGGCAGCTTCCTGGCGCTGATGTACTTGATCGTGATCTTTGCCGAAGCCGTAGCGCCTTATCAGCTTGAGGCGCGCCACGTCGATTATCTGTTCGCACCGCCGCAGGAAGTACACCTTTTCGACGAGGGCGAGTTTCGCGGGCCCTTTGTCTACGGCATAGACGTAACCCTGGATATGGAGCGCCTGCAGTGGGTCTATGAGGAAGACCGCAGCCAGGTGAATCCGATTCGCTTTTTCTGCGTCGGCAATGACTATCCGGGCGCCGGTTACGAATTTTGGGGGTTGTTTGACGGTAGCTTTCATCTGGTGTGTCCGTCGCCGGACGCCCCCATGTTCCTGCTGGGCACGGATCGCATGGGGCGGGACATGCTGTCGCGCATTGTCTATGGCGCGCGAATCTCCCTGACACTGGGGCTGATCGGCATCACCATCAGCTTTTTCCTGGGTATCACCATTGGCGGTGTGGCGGGCTACTATGGCGGGGTCGTGGACAACATCGTCCAGCGTACCATTGAGGTGATCCGTTCCTTCCCGATGCTGCCGCTGTTGATGGCGCTGTCAGCGATACTGCCGGTCACCTGGCCGCCAACGCTCATATTCCTTGGCATTACGGTCTTGCTGGCGTTGCTCGACTGGCCGGGCCTTGCACGAGCCGTGCGCTCCAAGCTGCTGGCGCTGCGAGAAGAGGACTTCTGTGTGGCGGCACAGCTGATGGGGGCCAAGCCCGGGCGAGTCATCATGAAACATCTGATGCCCAGCTTTCTGAGTCATCTGATCGCCTCGGCCACGCTCTCCATTCCCACCATGATTCTGGGCGAAACAGCACTGAGCTTTCTGGGGCTAGGATTGCGTCCGCCGGTGACCAGTTGGGGCGTGCTGCTGAACGAGGCGCAGAACATCAATTACGTGGTGCTCTATCCCTGGCTGCTGTACCCGGTCATCCCGGTGATTATGGTGGTGCTGGCGTTCCAGTTCCTGGGGGATGGTCTGCTGGACGCCGCCGACCCCTACAAGCACTGATCGGTTACAGCTTTGCGTTATAGCCGAGGTTGGTGGCGCCCGCTTCATGGCTTCAGCCAGGCTTTGATCTGCGCAATGCGCTCCGGCGAGTCCCATTCGTGGCCGCCGGTTACGGTTTCCAGCAGCGTGCCCTCTCGATCATACAGGTAGCTCATCGGCAGTCCGGGAATGCCCAGTTCCTGAAAGGCGCTGCCCGACTCATCCAGCAGTATCTCAAAGGCCAGCGGTGTATCCAGCTGCTGCCTGAAGTTGGCTATCGCCTCGGGACTTTCACCGACGTTCACCGCGACCACCGCCAGATCAGTGCTGTCGAAGTGCTGTTGTAACCGTGTCATGGAAGGCATTTCGCGGATGCAGGGTGGGCACCAGGTGGCCCAGAAATTCAGCAGCAGCAGCTTGCCGTGGTATTGCTCCAGTGGCGCAGGGTTGCGCTGCAGATCGGCAAAGCTCAGTTCGTATACCGATTCGGCCGCGCTGGCGGGCGTCAGGCTGCTAATGGCAATTTCAGCGGCAAGGGCGAGGCCCAGCAGGATCGACTTCATGGCAACATCCTCTGTGTCCGGTGGGGCCAGCTTAGCAGGCCAGCCACGCGGCGTCACCGTCGCTGCCTGGCTGGTCAGGCGGGGTCGAAATATGGCATAACAGGGGCCCGCAAACAGTGCATAGGATATGACATGAAACTGGCATTTCTGGGATTGGGTACCATGGGGTACCCCATGGCAGGCCATCTGCAAAAAGCTGACCACGACGTCTGTGTGTATAACCGCACCCGGGCCAAGGCGCAGCAGTGGGTCGAAGAGTACGGTGGCACCCTGGCCGATACCCCGGCCCAGGCCGCGGCCGGTGCCGATATCGTTTTTAGCTGTGTGGGCAATGATGCTGACCTGCGCCAGGTGGTTGTGGGGGAGCAGGGCGCGTTTTGCGGCATGAAAGCCGGCGCCTTGCTGGTGGATCACACCACGGCATCGGCGGATGTTGCCCGTGAACTGGATCTGGCGGCGCAGGCACAGGGTTTTCACTTTATTGATGCGCCCGTGTCCGGCGGTCAGGCCGGAGCCCAGAATGGCCAGCTCAGCATCATGTGCGGTGGGGCTGCTGATGCCTTCGCCCAGGTGGAGGCGGTGATGGCGGCCTATGGCAAGTCGATTCGCCTGCTCGGTGCTGCCGGTAGCGGACAGCTGGCCAAGATGGTCAATCAGATCTGCGTTGCAGGTGCCGTGCAGGGACTGGCGGAGGCGGTGCACTTTGCCAAGCGCTCGGGGCTGGACGGGCGTGCGGTGTTTGACGTCATTCGTCATGGCGCCGCGGGATCCTGGCAGATGGATAACCGCCATGAAGCCATGCTCGACGGCGAGTTCGACTTTGGCTTTGCGGTCGACTGGATGCGCAAGGATCTGGGCATTACCCTCGACGAGGCGCGCAACAACGGCGCCCGCTTGCCGTTAACCGCCTTGCTGGATCAGTTTTACGGCGATGTTCAGGCGATGGGGGGCGGGCGCTGGGACACCTGTAGCCTGGTGAAACGTCTGGAGCAGGATTAAGGTGCCGTTGGCGCTGGACTTATCCGGCGCTTTCCTTATAATTCGCGCCAGATTTGTACAAAAAACAGACTATTATGAGGTTTAGCTCCATGACCCTGATCGACAAATACAGCCTGGTTTCCTTTGCTCCTAGCGTTCTGATCATTGCGGGCTGCGTGGCTTTTGTTGTTGTAGGTATCAATTTCCTGCGCAAGAACATCGCTCGAGATGAGGCTGCGGCCATGGCTGGCAACGCCCAGACCAAGTAAGAGCTGCCATCTGTTGTTGCCCGGCCTGGGTTCTGCAGGTTGGGCAAGCTCCCCGAGCTGCCTGTATTTTCTGCTGTCTGATTCTCCGCATTCCACTTTCTGTTCTGTTCTGTTCTATTTCAGCGCCCTGTGTCTGACTGCCCCAAAGCAGTACCAGGCGGTTGCCGGCTTTGTCTTTTTAGCGTTTTAGCGTCTGTGCAGAAGTGCACCTGATTGTCCGGCGAAGTACCGAACGCGTTTTTGCGTCCTGCATGGCAGTGTATGCACGCGACGTGGCGACGCTGTTGTGGTGCGCTCTAACAGATAGCAGGCAGCTGTTGCGTAAAGACAGGGGCGAAAGGGCGGGGCTCTATAACGCCGCAATTGCGGAGTAGAGCGCTGGCCCGAAAGGAATTTCGGGCCAGCGCTGCTTAAGGATCGTATCTCAGGCCTTACCCCAGGGCGGCGCCTGGGATATGAGCCGGGATATGCGTTTAGCGCTTGGGCAGGACATCCTTGAGCTGGGCGTGCATCTTGAGAATGCTCTTTTCGGTGGTGTCCCAATCGATGCAGGCATCGGTCACGGACACGCCGTACTTGAGCTCACTCAGATTCGCCGGAATGGACTGGCTGCCCCAGCCCAGGTTCGACTCGATCATCAGGCCGACGAGAGACTTGTTGCCCTCCAGAATCTGATTGGCGACGTTCTCGGCCACCAGGGGCTGCAGGGCCGGGTCCTTGTTGGAGTTGGCGTGGCTGCAGTCCACCATGATGTTGCGGGCCAGGCTGTTTTTTTCCAGAGCCTGTTCGCACAGGGTCACGTTGACCGAGTCATAGTTGGGCTTGCCGTTGCCGCCGCGCAGCACTACGTGGCCGTACTGGTTGCCCTTGGTGCGAATGATGGAGACTTCACCGCTGGGGTTGATGCCCAGGAAATTGTGCGGGTGGCTGACGGACTGCAGGGCGTTGATAGCGACGGCCAGGCCGCCATCGGTGCCGTTCTTGAAGCCCACGGCACAGGAGAGGCCCGAAGACATTTCGCGGTGTGTCTGGGATTCGGTGGTACGGGCGCCAATGGCGGACCAGGCAATCAGATCCTGCATGTACTGCGGCGAAATCGGGTCCAGAGCTTCGGTGGCCAGTGGCAGGCCCATTTCCGACAGATCCAGCAGCAGTTTGCGCGCAATGTGCAGGCCTTCCTCGATGTCGAAGGAGTCATCCATGTGCGGGTCGTTGATCAGGCCTTTCCAGCCCACGGTGGTGCGGGGCTTTTCAAAATAGACGCGCATGACCAGATAGAGACTGTCCTTGACCTGCTCGGCCAGTGCCTTGAGGCGCTGGCCATACTCGATGGCCGCGACCGGATCGTGGATGGAGCAGGGGCCGATAACAACAAAGAGGCGATGATCCTTTTTGTCGAGGATGTCACGGATGACCTTGCGGCCTTCCATTACGGTTTCGGCCGCGGCATCGCTGATCGGCAGCTTCTGTTTCAGTGCATCGGGTGTGATGAGCACTGAGTGGGAGTCAATATTCAGGTCTTCTACGCGGATATCAGTCATGCCCTTTCCCTGCAGCAGTGGTGTGCTGCTTCTTTATTACATCTTAGCGAATCTTTTTAACACATAAGTCAGGCGGTTATAAGCCCAAACAGGCCCCTGTTCCGGGCCGGTGATACAATAGTGCTCAGCGCTAAGCTGTTGATAGCGAACTCATAGGCGTCTGCGTGGTCTATTGGCTGCCATTTCGATCAATCTGTGGAAACTGGAATCCCGTGCACTGTTATTTCTCTGTATTAGTACGTCGCTGTCTTGGGTTCATGCTGCTATTGCCGCTTGCCTTTGCGGCACAGGCGGGTCTGTTTGACAAAAATCCCTTTGCTGCGGCTGATGGTCCCCTGCAGGTCGATGAAGCTTTCAGGCTGGACGTTGAGCCCCTGGGGGATGGTCGGGTCAAGCTGCTCTGGACCATAGCGCAGGACTACTATCTGTACCGCGATCGCATGGCATTCAGCAGTACCACGCAGCGCTCTGAGGTGGTGCAGCGTATTAATGCGCCGGCACTGGAGAAAAACGATCCGCTGTTTGGCAAGGTGTGGGTCTATCACGAGTTTGCCGAGGTCGATTTGCAGCTGGCAAGCCTGACCGGTGCTGGCACCGACGATACCCTGGCGGTGACCTATCAGGGCTGCTGGGAGGGGGGGATCTGTTATCCGCCCGTGACCCAGGATATAGAGGTGGCGGCGATCGCCGTACTGGCTGCTGATAGCAGCGCCAATGCCGAAGTCGATGCAACTACAGCAACTGCAGCTGTACCGTCTGTCACCCAGGCCGTTGCTGCCCCTGCGACAAGGAGTTATGCAACGAGCGCTGTCACAACTACGGCCGCTCTGGATGGGCCCGTCAGCGAGCAGGACCGGTTTGCCAACCTGCTGCGAAACGCCAGTCTCACGGTTACGCTGGGGGCCTTCTTCCTTGCCGGACTGGCGCTGGCGTTCACGCCCTGCGTCTTTCCGATGATTCCCATTATTTCCAGCATCATTGCCGGCCATGGTGCGCGCATGACCACGGGGCGCGCCTTCAGTCTGTCGCTGGTGTACGTACTGGCGGTTGCCGCCACCTATACCCTGGCGGGGGTGCTGGCGGGTCTGTTTGGCGCCAATATTCAGGCGGGCTTCCAGAATCCCTGGATCGTATCCATCTTTGCCGGCATCTTCGTGCTGCTGGCGCTGTCGATGTTCGGCTTTTACGAACTGCAGCTGCCGGCCAGCTGGCAGAGTCGGCTGACCCGGGCGAGCAGCCGTGGCAAGCCCGGCAGTCTGCGCGGTGTCGCGTTCATGGGACTGCTGTCGGCGCTGATTGTCGGTCCCTGCATGGCGGCGCCCCTGGCCGGTGCCCTGATCTATATCGGCCAGACCGGTGACCCGGTGCTCGGCGGCCTCGGGCTCTTCTCCCTCAGTCTTGGCATGGGCGTTCCGCTGCTGCTGATTGGTGCTTCGGCGGGCAAGCTGCTGCCCCGTGCCGGAGCCTGGATGGTGTCGGTCAAGGCAGGTTTTGGTGTGCTGTTGCTGCTGATGGCCATCTGGATGCTGGACCGCATCATTGCCGATCAGCTAACCATGGCACTGACGGCGATTGTGCTGGTGGTCTCGGCGGTCTACATGAATGCACTGGATCGTTTGCCCGATGTGAATGGCGGCTGGCACCGCCTCTGGAAGGGCGTCGGGCTGGTGTTACTGGTGTACGGTGTAGCACTGATGGTGGGGCTCTTTGCTGGCAGTCGCAGCCTGGTGTATCCGTTGCAGGGACTGTCTGGTGGCCAGTCCGTTGCGGCCCAGGCACTGCCGTTTCAGAAGGTCACGTCCATGGCGCAACTGGAGCCCTTGCTGGAACAGGCACGGCGCAATGGCCAGCCGGTCATGCTGGATTTCTTTGCCGAGTGGTGCGTGTCCTGCTATGAGTTGGAGTATGTGACCTTCAATGACGATGGCGTGCGCCAGGCGCTGTCCGGCTATCAGCTGATCAAGGTGGATGTGACGGCCAATGACGAAGCGGCCAAGGTGCTGAATCGGGAGTATGGCGTTATAGGTCCGCCGGCATTGCTGTTCTATGGCGCCGATGGCACCTTGCTGCCGCAGCTGACGGTGGTGGGTGTGATGGCGGCCGATGACTTTGTGCGCCATGTCGCCCGTGTGCCAGGCTAGTCTATGCAGTAAAGCTCAAACGTAAAACGCGCACCTGGGGGGCGCGTTTTAGTATCTGCTGCAGTGATTTAGAACAGACTTTTAGCGTCGCGATTTAGCGCAAGTAATTTAGCGCAAGTAATCTAGCGCAAGTAAGTGCGGCTGATATGGCGAAAGCTGTCGGTGCCGGCCTTGCGCATCCATTCGAACGCCACCATTTCCCGACTCACTATATGGACGCCCAGCTGGCGCATGCGTTCGATGGCAAACGCCTTGTCCTGTGGGTTGCGCGATGCAATGCAGTCGGCAACCACAAAGACGTCGCGACCCTGCAGGCGCAGTTCGATGGCGCTTTGCAGTACGCAGACATGGGCTTCAATACCGATCACCACCACCTGTTCGCGCGCAACAGCGTTGATCCCGGCGTCGCAGGCCGGCTCCGACATGCAGGAAAAATGGGTTTTCTCCAGCATGGCCTCGCTGGGGATCAGCTCGCCCAGATGCGGGTGTGTATGGCCAATGCCCTGGGGATATTGCTCGGTGCCCAGTACCGGTACCTTGAGCTGAGCGGCGATCTCCAGCAGCCAGCGACAGTTGTCCAGCAGTTGCTGCGGTGCTTCAACCGCGGGCAGCAGTTTTTCCTGGACGTCTATTACCAGCAGCAGCGACTTGTCGGGATGGATCAGCATGGCGGTTGTCCTCAGGGCTTCTTGTCGACCATCACCACGGCTTCGCCCTGGGTGACACGTTTGCCCGCGACAAAACACTCGGTGCTGAGGGTGACACGGCCGCGGCGCAAATTGATATCGGTGACGGTGACGCGGGTTTCGACTTCGTCGCCGAGGTAAATTGGCAAGCGGAACTTCAGGCTCTGATCCAGGTAGATTGCACCTGGGCCCGGCAAGTGTGTGCCCAGCACGGCGGATATCAGTCCTGCGCTGAACATGCCGTGGGCGATGCGGCTCTTGAACGGGGTGTTTGCGGCGAATTCTTCATCCAGATGAACCGGATTGGTATCGCCGGTGATTTCGGCAAAGAGGCGGATATCCTGATCGCTGACGGTCTTGAAGACCGATTCGCTCTGGCCTATTTCCAGATCTTCCAAAAAGAGGCCGTGGGCCTGGCTCATGCTGTTTCTCCGTCGATAAATTCTGTGCGAGGTGGCGGGGTGGATGAAACCTGTCAGTCTTCGTGCATTGCCTGCATGGATTCCTGCGCCCACTGCAGGCTGGCGCGGTAGGCCCAGTCGTATGCGGCGCTGTTGAAGTCTACCGGCAGGCGGTCCCAGTCACCGTTTTCATAGTTGATTACATTTTTCAGTACGTCGCCGATGGGGCCTTCGCCGCCGCGGATGGCGGTTTTGACGTCATCTCCGAGCGGTACCTGGGCCAGCATGGATTCCTGCTGGATATCCAGCATGGCGTGCAGGCCCGACATCATGCCGGCCATAAAGTAGCTGGTGGGCGAGGGCAGGTTTTGGGTAATGGCCACCAGTTCACACATGCGCCCGCGAATCAGCAGCACCCGGGAGAGTTCTTCGGGCTTGTCCTTGTTGGCGGACATGGAAATCAGCGTGGCCCACTTTTTTACCTGCTCCAGACCCAACAGTACCACCGCCTGGGCGACGGACTCCACCTTGCGTACCAGGGCGTAGGCGGCGGAGTTGACGATGCGCAGCAGCTTGAAGGTCAGTACCGGGTCGCGAATGATCAGGGCTTCGAGCTTGGACGGCGTGGTGGCAGGCTTTTGCAGTTCCTGTATCAGTTGTAGCAGGGTGAACTGCTGGGCGCTGACGCGGCGCTCCTGCACCAGCTTGGGTTTGCTGAGAAAACCGCCCTGATAAAGCTTGAAGCCCATGTCGATGCAGCGCTCGAGCTGCTCGAAACTGTCGATGCCCTCGCCGAGAAAGGCCACCTTGAAAGGCGCCATCAGGCTCATTTGCTGATCCAGCTGATCTTCGCCGAACAGGCGCACGTCCAGCTTGACGATCTGGGCGGCCCGCAGCAGGTTGTCGTGTTTGGGGCTGTAGTTAAAATTGCACAGCGCCAGACGATAGCCGTCTTTTACCAGTTTAAGCGCCGCGCGCTCATAATCCTGATCCGGTTCAGTGCCGGGCTGCAGCTCGATAACCACCTGCTTGCTGGGCAAGTCGGGAAAATAACCGGACAGCAGCAGTTCGCGGCTGACCGGTACGAAGGCAGGTACCCGCCGCACGGAGCCTGCATCGGAAATGCTGGTATAGATGTTGAGGATGATTTCGCCGTTGGGGGCAGATCCTTCGAGTCGTGTAGCGCCGGTGCCTTCATCATCGGGCCGGTACAGCAACTCATAGGCCACGACCTTTTGATGCTGATCGAAGATCGGCTGACGGGCTACAAGCAGACACTGGTCATCAGGAGTTCTGTCCATTTTCCCGCCATTCTCCCTGTTCTCGAGTTACAACCCAGAAGTGTATACGCAAATAGGCGTTTACCGATAGGGTTGATAGGGCCACGGGAGTATCGCTTTGGCGCCACAAGGCTATAATAGGCGGCCTTCGAACAGGGCAGGGTAAAGATGAGCATTAATTGGTTTCCAGGGCACATGCACAAGGCACGCAAAGAGATCGCCAAGACCATGGACGAGATCGATGTGGTGATCGAGGTGCTGGATGCCCGCCTGCCCCAATCGAGCGAGAATCCGCTGGTGGATTCACTGCGCAAGGGCAAACCTGTTATCAAGTTGCTGAACAAGTCCGATCTTGCCGACCCGGACGTGACGGCCCAGTGGCTGGAGTTCTTCAATGCCATGGACGGGGTGCAGGCGCTGGCGCTGGATACCGAGAACCGCAAGCTGATCAAGCGCCTGCCGGAGCTGTGCAAGCAGCTGGTACCGTCCCGCGTGGCCCAGGGGCGGCCGGTACGGGCCATGATCATGGGGATTCCGAACGTCGGCAAGTCCACCCTGATCAACGCACTGCTGGGCAAGCGCATTGCCAAGGTCGGCAATACACCGGCGGTAACGCGTCACCAGCAGCGTTTCATGATGCAGGGCATGGCGTTGTCGGACACACCGGGTATCCTCTGGCCGAAAATAGCCGATCGGGATTCCGGTTACCGTCTGGCCGCCAGTGGTGCCATCCGTGATACCGCCATTGAGCTGGAAGATATAGCGCTGTTTACCGCCGGCTTTATGCTGGTGTCGTACCCGCAGCGGCTGATGGAGCGATACCGCCTGACGACTCTGGCCGACATTGGCGATGAGTTGCTCGACCAGATAGGGCGCAAGCGAGGATGTCTCAGGCCGGGCGGCATCGTCGATCGGCACAAGGCATCTGAAATACTGTTAATGGAATTACGTAGCGGCAAACTCGGACGAGTCAGTTTCGAGACCGTCGCTGAATGGGATGAGAAACGACGCCAGGCCGCTTTGGAAGAAGCCGAACGGTTGGCGGCGCTAGACGAGCAACAGCAGGATCCAACATGACACGTTTAAAGAAGAAACGCTCCGATGCCAACCGTATCGAGTGGGGCGACAGTGCGCCAAGGCGCAGTGAAAAGCTGGCTGATCCCGGCAGTTACGAAAGCCGCAAGCGCAAGTCGCTGGACAAGCGCAAGCAGCAGAAGTCCGTGTACGAAAAACAGCTTGAAAAGGAAGAGCTCGAAGCGCGTTTGCGTGCGCAGCAGCAACCGCGCGGTGGCCGTCTGGCGGAAAAAATCCGCCGGCTGAACCGTGAAAAGAGCGCGGCTGAAGTGCCGCAAGCGGATGCCGCTGCAGAGGCTGCCGTAGACACTGCAGCAGAGTCAGTCGCCGATACCGCTGCAGAGTCCGCAGAGCAGACGGTGCCGGGCACAAAAGACTGACGCCCAGTCGGCACCTGTTCCAGGGTGCCGTTTCGTCAGGCTGCCTGTGCGCAGGTCTCGGTTGGCGTTCACCTCGGTGGACTGCCGCCGGTTTTTCCGCACGACTGCATGGATGCAGGAGCTAGGGCTGGGATGCCCGAGCCGAGTCGATTAGCGTTAAGTCCGACAGGCTGCTAGCTTTAGGTCATTGCGACAAGCGGAGACCAGCAGTATGTCCCACTCACCGATTCACCGCGCCGGCAACGGGCCGGTAAAGGTCGAACTCACCCAGGGTGAGACCTATACCTGGTGTGCCTGCGGGCGCTCCGCAAGCCAGCCCTGGTGTGACGGCTCCCATCAGGGCACCGGTATCGATCCGGTGGTATTTGTGGCTGAGCGCACGGGCGGGGTCTGGCTCTGTCTGTGCAAGCAAACCGGCACCCCGCCGCTCTGTGATTCCAGTCACAAAAAACCTTCCCCCTGACACTGTTTATACGCCATAGCCTTGCTGGGAGGCCTGCGCTTAACGAATGCTCTGACGCCACCTGGGTGCGGTTGTGGTAGGTACTTTGTGCTAGCATACGCGCCTTTCCAATACAGCCAGGTAAGCTCCTTGCATTCCCAGGATTTCTCCCGCGATGTCATCATCATCGGTGCCGGCGCCGCAGGTCTCATGTGTGCCGCCACGGCCGGTTACCGGGGCCGTTCGGTACTGCTGCTCGAGCACAGCAACAAGATCGGCCGCAAGATACTCATGTCCGGCGGCGGGCGCTGCAACTTCACCAATCTGCATAACAGTCCGGCCAATTACCTGTCGGCCAATGCGCATTTCTGCAAATCGGCGCTGAGCCGTTATCCGGCGTCGCGCTTTATCGAGCTGGTGGAGCGCCACGGTATTGATTACCACGAAAAGACGCTAGGGCAGTTATTCTGTGATGTTTCCAGCAAGGAAATACTGCAGCTGCTGCTGACTGAGTGTGACTGGGCCGGGGTGGATGTGCGTACCGATAGCTCGATCTATCGCATCGACAAGGTCGCCGATGGTTACCGCGTCAAGACCTCCGCTGGCATCTGGCAATGCCAGTCGCTAGTGATTGCCACCGGCGGCCTGTCGATACCCAATGGCGGTGCTACTCCCTTTGCCTATGAAACGGCGAAGCAGTTTGGCCTCAGTGTCTTGCCGCTGCAGGCCGCGCTGGTGCCCTTTACGCTGCAACCCAAGGATCTGGAAGTATTCAAGCCGCTGTCCGGCGTGTCGCACCGCATTCGTGCCCGTATTGGCGAGACCGCCTTTGTGGAAAATCTGCTGTTTACCCACCGTGGCCTCAGTGGTCCGGCGATATTGCAGATCTCGTCTTACTGGGATCCGGGCGCCGAGGTGGAGATTGATCTTTTCCCGGAACTTGACCTGCTGCAATGGCTGGGTGAGCAGCGGGAGAGTCGGTCCAAAGCGGATATTCGCACCTTGCTCTGCCAGCAGATGCACAAGCGGGTGGTGCAGACCTTCTGTGATCTCTGGTCCTTCGAGGGCCCCATCAACCGCTTCGATGGTCCGCAGCTGGCCGCCGTGGCCGAGGCCTTTCATCGCTGGGTCATCAAGCCCGCCGGCACCGAAGGTTATCGCACGGCGGAAGTGACCCGCGGCGGCATCGACACTGACGAGGTTTCATCCAAGACCTTCGAGGCGAAAAAGGCCCCAGGGCTGTACTTTGTCGGCGAGTGCCTGGATGTCACCGGTCATCTGGGTGGCCACAACTTTCAGTTTGCCTGGGCCTGCGGCGATGCCGCCGGGCAGTATGTCTGAACAGCACCGCCCTCAACCTGTGGTCTTATGGGGTCAGATAGGGTGCCAGCAGCTCCGATGACAGCGGTGGCGTCAGGACTGAAGCTGCAGCGCCACGCCACCATGACGATGTAGTTCAGATATAAAAAAGGCCCCTGATGGGGCCTTTTGGTCTTGTGGATACCGGAGTTTAGCGCGGTTCGCTCATCAGTCCCTTGACGATGGCCACACAGGCTAGCAGAAGCACAATGGTGAACGGGAAGCCGGTTGAGACCGACATGGCCTGCAAGGCGCCCAGGCCGCCACCGAGCAGCAGGGCGATGGCCACCAGGCCTTCAAACACGCACCAGAATATCCGTTGCGGAGTGGGCGCATCTATCTTGCCGCCGGCGGTAATGGTGTCAATCACCAGGGAACCGGAGTCCGATGAGGTGACGAAGAACACGATCACCAGCACTATCCCCAAGAAGGAGGTGATCTCGGTCAGCGGCAGTTCCGCCAGCATGGAGAATAGCTGCAGTTCCAGCGGCGCACTGGCGACAGCCTGGACACCATCATTGACCAGCTGGCTGATGGCGGTGCCACCGAATGCAGTCATCCAGAACACGCACACAAGGGAGGGGATCAGCAGCACGCAGGTGATGAATTCGCGCACGGTACGGCCACGGGACACACGGGCGATAAACATGCCGACAAAAGGCGACCAGGAAATCCACCAGGCCCAGTAGAAGGCGGTCCAGCCCTGGCTGAAGTTGGCGTCGGTACGCCCAACGGGGTTGGACAGCGCCGGCAGGTTCTGCACATAGGCCACCAGGTTATGGAAGAAGCCGCTGAGGATGGCGACGGTCGGGCCAACGATGACCACGAAGAGCAACAGCAGCACCGCCAGTACCATGTTGATTTCAGACAGCCGCTTGACGCCGGCATCAAGCCCGGCCACCACCGACAATAACGCAATGCCGGTGATGCCGATGATCAGAAATACCTTGGTGGTCTCCGTGGCCGGCAATCCGAACAGGAACTCGAGCCCGGCACTGGCCTGCTCGGCACCGAAACCCAGTGAGGTTGCCAGGCCGAAGAGGGTGGCGAACACCGCCAGAATATCGATGATATGGCCGGTCCAGCCCCAGATGCGCTCGCCGAAAATCGGGTAGAAGATCGAACGCATGGTCAGCGGCAGGCCCTTGTTGTAGGAAAACAATGCCAGTGCCAGCGCGACTATGGCGTAGATCGCCCAGGGATGTAGCGCCCAGTGGAAGATGGTGGCAGCCATGCCTAAGCGCCTGGCAGCTTCAGAATCACCCGCAGCACCGGCCAGAGGTGCCCAGCTGTCGGGTGAACCTGCGTTGTCGGCAACGGAGGATGCATAGTGCGACAGGGGCTCCGACACGCCGTAGAACATCAGACCGATGCCCATGCCAGCGGCGAACAGCATGGCAAACCAGCCGCTGTAGGAATAATCCGGTGTGGCATCGGTACCACCCAGGCGCACGCGGCCCAGGGGTGATACCACCAGGACCAGACAGAGCAACACAAAGACGTTGGCCGAGGCAATAAAGAACCAGTCGAAGGTGGAGGTCAGCCAGACGCGCATGGCATTGAACATAGGCCCGGCACTGTCCTGAAAGGCGAGGGTCAGAAAAACAAAGGCGACGATGCTCAGGCCAGAGATCAGAAAGACCGGGTTGTGCACATCAAGATTGAAGGGCCCTATCTGGGTATTGATATTGTCCTGACCAATCTCATAGTCGGTCTCAATCAGATTGGAATCCCCATCGGGGGTTATATCGGCAGGTTCAGTCATGTGTCTCCCTTGTAGACTGATGATTTATTCGTTTCTTGGGTTTAACTCAGCGCACAACGAGCACAGACACCTTGGAAAAAGACGCGAAGTAACCGGCGTTGGATGCAAACACATGTTCCAGCAGGCCGGGCACATGGGATGCCATGATCACCAGATCGGCGCCTGTCTCGCTGGCGGCGCGCATCAGGGTGTCGTCCAGATCCGCAGTGGGATCATGGCTGGTGTAGGTGGCACTGCTGACGTTGGGCAGTTGATGTTTGGCGGCCTGGGTCTGGCTGAACTGCTCCATCTTGGCGGCAAACTCTTCAGGCGTATGGGCAACGCTGCTAGGCGCACTGGCGGTAACGCCGACATAGCAGACAGAGGCGTGGTAGAGCCTGGCCAGATCGGCAGCACTTTGCAGTGCTTTTTGAAGTTGCTCGGCATGGGCCAGATCCACCGGCACCATTATGTGACTGTACATGCGGTTTTCTCCCTTTGGGTGGCAGGTGACACTTTTCGAGAGTGAGTTACACAGACAATTATTGCAGATGCTTGAACAATAAGGGGAGTTTTTCTAAAAACAGTGGGTAGGGGGCGGATTCGGCCAGCGTTTTGCGGCCTTGAATGCAGAAAAGCCGGCGCAGGCCGACTTTTTATCAAGATTGCCGGCGGCCATGGGGCCGCGGCCACTCGGCGTGGTTCAAATGTGGGGGACGGCGCCGCCCAGGTTGCGGCGATTCTGAAAACGCTTGCGCAGTGTCAGTGCCAGTACGGAGGACGACAGCAGGAAGGTCACCAGGTTGGCCAGAAACATCGGCAGATCCTGCAAAATAATGCCGTAGACCAGCCACATGGCAACGCCGAAGGTCAGGATCGAGTACATGGCCACGGAAATGCCGTCGACATTGCCGCTTTTCAGAATTTGCAGTACCTGCGGCACGAAGGCGGCGGTGGTGCAAACGGCGGCAATCATGCCGATCAATGTTGTGTTATCCATGGGAAAGCCCTCGGCGTCATGTCCAATAGCACAGCTGTGTCACGTCTGGCGTAACCACTGTCATCAATATTAAGGGGTAAGTTGGCTATGGTGTCGTGATCTGTATGGCTGCGAGCGCAGAAGGTGAGTCACGGTTGCATATAGGCGGCATTCTAGGAAGCAAAGCGCCGGTGATCAAGTGATATAAGTGATGCACATTGATTATATTTATTCAGTGGTTACCAAACCGGCGAAGTGGGATCAAAACGACTGATCGAGAAGGGCTTTTTGGCCGTCAGGCTGTCGTGCTTGCGGCTTTTGGGTTACCTTGCTTTGCAGCAGGTTATGGCAGCGAGCAATGGAGTTCGAAATATGGAGTTTGTAATACAGGACTGGCACTGGCTGGCCTTTGGCATGTTGCTGGTGATGGCGGAGGTATTTATCCCCAGTTTCACCATCTTCTGGTTTGGTCTTGGCGCCGTGATAGTGGCAGCCATTCTCTGGCTGGTTCCGGACTTTGCGTTCAGCTGGCAGCTGGTGGTCTGGGCCCTGTCGTCGAGTCTGTTCGCAGTGCTCTGGTTCCGCTTTTTCAAGCCGCTGATGGTGGATCGTACCAAGGCGGGCATTGCTCGCGAGGCGATCAGTGGTGAAAGCGGCCAGGTGATCAAGGTGCCGCAGCCCGGCGGGCGCGGTGTGGTGCGCTTTACGACGCCGCTGCTGGGGGATGATGAATGGGATTTCATCTGCGACAGAGAGGTGGCTCTGGGAGACCGGGTGCACGTCAAGGATGTGTCGGGTAATACCCTGATTGTGGAAAAACGTTAAGTCTTAAGGTCTGAAGGAGTAGTGCTTATGTTTATTGATGGAATCGTATTGGCCGGGATTTTTCTGGTGCTGGTTATTGTTACCGTGGCATTGGGGGTTAAAACAGTCCCCCAGGGCAGCAAGTCCGTGGTGCAGCGTTTGGGCAAATACCACAAGACACTGGGGCCTGGCCTCAATATCATTTTTCCCTATATAGATGCCGTGGCCTACAAGGTGACCACCAAGGATATAGTGCTGGATATTCCGTCGCAGGAAGTGATTACGCGGGATAACGCCGTGATCATTGCCAATGCCGTGGCCTACATCAATATCGTCTCGCCGGAAAAGGCAGTCTACGGTGTGGAAGATTACCGCTTTGCCATCCAGAATCTTGTGCAGACCTCGTTGCGTTCGATCATCGGGGAAATGGATCTGGATGATGCCTTGTCTAACCGCGATTCCATCAAGGCCAAGCTCAAGGGTGCCATCTCCGACGATATCGCCGACTGGGGCATCACCCTCAAGACCGTTGAAATTCAGGACATCAATCCGTCAGATACCATGCAGCATGCGATGGAAGAGCAGGCCGCTGCGGAACGTGGCCGTCGCGCGACTGTGACCCGGGCCGGCGGTGAAAAGGCGGCGGCCATTCTTGAAGCCGAAGGCCGCCTCGAAGCGTCCCGTCGCGATGCCGAGGCTCAGGTGGTACTGGCCCAGGCGAGCCAGACCGCCATCGAGAAGGTTACCGCGGCGATTCAGGGTAACGAACTGCCGGTGATGTACCTGCTGGGCGAGCGCTATATCGATGCGATGAAAGACCTGGCCAGCTCTGACAATGCCAAGACCATTATTTTGCCAGGGGATATCCCGGCGGCGGTGCGTGGCATCATGGGTGGCTTTAGCAAATAAACACGGCTAATTGAACGGCGAGGCGCGAAGCAGGATGGGGTTCAGTATCGAGCAGCTGCAGGCCTTTGTGGCCACGGCCCAGGAGGGGTCGTTCTCGGCGGCGGCGCGGCATCTGCGCAAGGCGCAGTCGGTGGTCAGCGTGGCGGTGAACCACCTGGAGATCGACTGCGGTGTGGCACTGTTCGATCGCAGTGCTCGCAGCCCGGTTCTTACCCCGCAGGGACAGGCGTTGCTGGCGGACGCCGAGGCCATTCTGCACCGCTGTAACGAGATGCGCAGCAGTGCAGCGGCCCTGAGTCAGGGGCTTGAGTCTCGCCTGACACTGGCGGTCGATGCGGCCATTCCGCTGGAATCTCTGGTGCAGACGCTCAAGGGGTTCGAACAGAGATTCCCCCATCTGGAGCTGGAGTTGTTGAACCCAACCAGCAGCGATGTCGCTGAGCTGGTCAGCAGCGGCCGGGTCGATCTGGGGGTGATGTTCGAGCAGGAATTTTATCCCCGCGACTTTCATTTCAAGGGTATTGGTCATGTGGACGTCATAGCCCTGGCCGGCCCCTCCCATCCATTGGCGGTGCTGGACAGCGTGCGTCTGGCGGATCTGGAGCAGTACCGCCAGCTCATGGCGACCACAAGGTCGATGCACTTCAGCCGCCAGCCCGAACTTAGGGGTGGGCGCAACTGGCGGGTGGAAAGCCAGTACGGCATTCTGGCGCTGGTGCGAGAAGGCTTTGGCTGGGCCTATCTGCCACGCCATTTCGTGCAAAATGCGCTGGACCGGCAGGAGGTCAGGCAGCTGCCGCTGGCGTTTCAGCAGGTGGATATCCAGACCGGGGTGGATCTGATCTGGAGCCGTGATCGGGCACCGGGTCAGGCCTTTCGCTGGCTGATCGATTCCCTCACCAGTGCGGGCGCCAGCACCCCGAGCCGTTAAGCCACTGGAATATCATTACCCGGATGCACCAGGGCACCGAGGCCCGCCGCATTCAGCGCCTGCAGCAGCATGGCTCTAATGCTGGTGGCCTGTTCCTGCGCCAGTGCCAGGCGGAGCAGTTCCTGGCCCTGCTGGCGGCTGAAGGAGCGGATTACCCATTTGATGCGCGGCAGATCCCCCGAGCTCAGGCTCAGACTTTCAACCCCCAGCCCCAGTAACAGCAGTGCGACGGCGGGATCCCCCGCGGCTTCTCCGCAGACACAGACCGGCTTGCCATGCAGCCTGGCGGCATCTGTTACCTGAATCAGCGCCCGTATGACCGCAGGATGCAGCGCATCAAACCAGCGCGCTACGCGTTCGTTGTTGCGATCCACCGCCAGCAGGTACTGGGTCAGGTCATTGGTGCCGATACAGAGAAATTCCACCCGCCGGGCCAGTTCCTCGGCCTGGTAGACGGCGGCGGGTACCTCGATCATGACACCCAGCGGTGGTAGCACTATATGGTCCTGCTGGTTCTGTAACTCATGGCAGGCGCCGTTGATCAGTACTATGGCTTCATCCAGATCCTCGACACGGCTGATCATCGGCAGCAGCAAACGCAGGTTGCCCAGGCCAGCGTTGGCCTTGAGCATGGCGCGAATCTGCGTGAGGAATATATCGGGGTTGTCCAGCGAGATACGAATGCCACGCCAGCCCAGGTAAGGATTGGCTTCCTGTACCGGGAAATAGGTCAGCGCCTTGTCGCCGCCGATATCCAGGGTGCGCAGTGTCACCGGGCGGGGGTGGAAGGCCTCCAGCACCTGGCGGTAGAGCAGGTACTGTTCGTCTTCGGTGGGGAAGCTGTCGCGCACCATAAAGGGAAACTCGGTGCGATAGAGCCCGATGCCCTCGGATCCCCGGGACAGCGAATGGCTCAGGTCCGATAGCAGCCCTGCGTTGGTATAGAGCGGCAGGCGCACGCCATCCAGGGTTTCGGCGGGCAGATCCCGCAGGCTCTGCAGCTCCTGTGACAGCTTTTTCTCCTGGCGCTGCACGCGTCTGCAGTCCTTCTGCAGGGATTCGCCGGGGTTCAGGTAGAGTCGCCCCTGGTAGCCGTCCACGATCAGGCGTGTGCCATCGAGTTTGCCGAGCTCGACGTCACCGGTGATGCCCATGATGGCGGGTACTCCCATGGAGCGGGCCAGGATCGCCAGGTGCGAGAGGCTAGAGCCGTGTCCTGATACTACGCCGGCCAGCCGTTCGGTCGGCACGGCGGCAAGATCCACCGGGCTCAGATTCTCGCCAATAAGAATGGTGTGGGGCGGGTAGTCTGTTTCGCAGGAAGCGTCACTGGGCAGCAGTCTGGCCAGCAGGCGGTGGCCTATATCACGGATATCGTGGGCCCGCTCGCGCAGGTAGGGGTCGTCCATGGCTTCAAACAGCCGCACATGCTCCAGAATGCTTTCACGCAGCGCCCCGGGTGCCCAGTTACCCTGGCGAATGCGATGTACAGTGGCGTCGAACAGCTCCTGGCTGCGGGCAATCAGCGCATAGGCGCGAAACAGCGCCCGGTCTTCTGCGCTGAGACCCGGCTCCAGGCGTTCGGCCAGCAGCTCGAAATCCGCCGCCACGCCATCGACGGCTGCCTGCAACGCCGCAACTTCGGCCTCGCTGTCCTCAGCCGTGCGGTCCGGTACCTGATCGAGGTCCAGCGTTGAAAACACCAGCACGCCGGTACCCATGGCGATGCCTGGCGCGCCGGCACCGCCTTCGTACTGGCTTGGACTGTTGCTCTGGACCTGGGTGCTGCCCTGCAACGCATTCTGGCTGAGGGAGAGCGCAATGCTGCCGGCCAGCTGTGTCGCCAGAGTCGAGAGAAACGCCTGCTCGGATTTTTTGAAGCGGTTCTGTGCACACTGCTGTGCAACCAGCACGCCCAGCAGTTGCTGGCGGTGAATAATAGGTACACCGAGGAAACCGTGGTAAGCCTCCTCATCGGTACCTTGCAGCTGGCAGTAACGTGGATGAGCCGGTGCGTTGCGCACATTCACCGCTTCCTGCCGTTCGGCGACCCAGCCCACGAGGCCGGTGCTGTGACGTAAGTGCAGCTTGCCTGCGCCCTGGGCGTTCAGCCCTTCGCTGGCCATGAGCACATAGTGGCTGTGGGCCTGGTCGCTCAGGTACACCGAGCAGGCATCGGTGTGCAGGGTATTGCGCACGCCGGCGACAATGGCCTGCAACGCCGATTCCAGTGATTCCGCCTGGCTGACCTGCTGGATGATCTGGTGCAGTTCGGTCAGTTTCTTCACTGAACTGGCGCTTTTGCGTGGGGTCGTCTGGGGGGGCGGGGGCTTTTTTTCTGAGTGATGGCTGGCATCTGCACCAGCATCGAGGGCGTTTCGCGGTGGCGTCTTGTTCGACATGATTGCTCCTTCTGGAGAATCAGGAGCCTGGCGCAACCACACAGGTGCGCCCCATGCGGCCAGGCTACTGTATGGCAATCACTTTATAGGGCCAGCAGGGTCTTGTCATTGTCGGAAAAGGGGGATTTACAGAATAAAGGCGGTATAGCGAGGCCCTGTCTGGTCGCTGACGCGAAGTGTTCGTCACGGCAGGGCCGGTCACAGCAGTGACAGCTGATCTCCCGCCTGGGGCGGTACGCAGAACAGGTCGGTGCGCAGCGGGGATCTGCGATCTGCGCGCAGACCGAACTTGTTGCTGGCCAGTCGAAAACGCTGGGCGATCATCTCGGCGAACAAGCCCTGGCCGCGCATCCGGCTGCCAAAGCGGCTGTCGTAGGCGGCGCCGTTTCGGCTTTGCTGAATCAGGCTCATGACGTGTTCGGCGCGCTCCGGATAATGGCAGTCGAGCCATTCCCGGAACAGGCCTTCAACCTCCCGTGGCAGGCGAATAAAGACGTAACCTGCACAGCGTGCGCCGGCTGCTGCGCTGGCTTCGAGCATGGCTTCCAGTTCGCGGTCATTGATCATGGGGATCAGTGGCGCCAGCAGCACACCGACCGGCACACCGGCGTCGGTCAGTGCGCGGATGGCGTGAAGCCTCGTCTGGGGGCCGGCGGCGCGGGGTTCCAGCGTGCGCTTGAGCTGTGGGTCCAGGGTGGTCATGCTGATCATTACCGAACACAGCTGCTGGGCAGCCATGTCGGCGAGCAGGTCCAGGTCGCGGGTGATCAGAGCGCCCTTGGTGATGATGCTAAAGGGGTGACGAAAGCGCGCCAGCACCTCCAGCAGGTCGCGGGTGATGCGCCTGTGCTGTTCCAGCGGCTGGTAGGGGTCGGTGTTGGCCCCCAGGGTGATGGGTCTGCAGCGGTAATTCTTCGCCCGCAGTTCCTGTTCCAGCCGTTCGGCCGCGCCCTCCTTGACGATGATATGGGTCTCAAAGTCGAGCCCGGGTGAGAGATCCCAGTAAGCGTGGCTCGGGCGTGCGAAGCAGTAAATACAACCATGCTCACAGCCGCGGTAGGGGTTGATTGACTGTTCGAAAGGCACGTCGGGTGACTTGTTGCGACTGATAATCGTCTTCGGTCTTTCGTTGATTTGCACGGTCGTGATGCGCGCCGGCATTTCGCCATCCTCAACAGGATCGATGTCACTGCGGGTCGGCGCGAAGCGGTTGGCGGGATTGGAGAGGGCGCCGCGGCCCTTGAGGGGATTGGACATTGCGGACTACTGCTGCGAATTAGTACTGTTTAAATATACAGCATTTTGTCGGGGAGGCGAATCTCTGTTGCGCAGTTCAGCAGGGCATAAATGGATAGGGAGGGAGATGGCGCAGACCTGCATGCCATTCAAGGCGTTCGGCCTGCTGCGCAGGGTGCCGGATTATGTAACGGCAATTTCCGGCAGCAGGCGGTCGTACTCGTGCTTGACCACCCCGTAGCATTCGCAGGCCCTGGCTTCCAGCCCGGCCCGGTCCAGGATGCTGATGTGGCCGCGCTGGTAGCGGATCAGATCGGCCGCCTGCAGTTTTCCGGCGGCCTCGGTGACGCCCTCGCGGCGTACGCCGAGCATATTGGCGATCAGTTCCTGCGTCATCAGTAGCTCGTCCGACGGCAGTCGGTCACGGCTCAGCAGCAACCAGCGGCAGAGTTGCTGGTCAAGCGAGTGGTGCCGGTTGCACACCGCCGTCTGTGCCATTTGGGTCAGCAGTGCCTGGGTGTAGCGCAGTAGCAGATGCTGCAGCGCGATCGAATCCTGGAACGCCTGCTTCAGCAGTTGTCCCGGCAGCCGGTAGGCGTGGCCGGCGCTCTGGACGACGGCACGGTTGGGCATGGTTTCGCCGCCCATGAACAGGGCAATGCCGATGATGCCCTCGTTGCCGACCACGGCGACTTCGGCCGAAGCGCCATTGAGCATGACGTAGAGCAGGGAGACGATGGAGTCGGTCGGGAAATACACATGGCGCAGCTCGTGGCCGGACTCGTAGAGCACGTGACCCAGCGGCAGCGGGACTCTTTCCAGGTGTGGACTGATGCGGGCATATTCATCCGCCGACAGGGCGGCGAGCAGGTGATTTTCGAGAGGGTCATGAAGGGGCGGCACGGTCGATCTCCTGTCCCGGTCATACGCCACGCACGAAGTCCCCCTGGTTGACAGGGCTTATTCGATGCTTGACGTACTACTATTATAGAAAGTTCGGCCTGGCCCGGCAGCCGATTGCGACCGCAGTGGTCGAGGCAATACGCACTATGAGCGTTAGCGTACAGAACTTTTATAGTATCCGCGACATGATGGAGTCAAGGATCGACGTTGGAATTGGAAACTGCCCTGGTAATGGGGTCGTGGAAGCCTTCACGGTCTGTCCGGTACAGCCACTGAAAGAGGTCATTCCATGAAAACGCTACACAATATTGCACGTTGCGCCCTGGTCGCAGTTATGTTTCTTGGTCTGGCGGCGTGTTCCGGCATGTCGCAGCAGGATACCAATACCGCCATAGGTGCCGGCGTCGGCGCCGTCGGCGGTGCTGTACTGACCGGCGGCAGCACTATAGGTACCGTGGGTGGTGCCGCAGTCGGCGGCGTCATTGGCCACGAAATCGATACCAAATAGGACGGGTCCGCTTACGTTAGCCCGCATCGTCTTGTTCACTTGAGGATTGCCGCGCCCGCCGTTTTGAGCGGGCGTGGTTTTTTACGCAGGGTCGTGCTGCCGTGCAGCCCGAGCACCTTAGGCACAAAAAAAACCGGTTCCCTGGTAAAGGGCACCGGTTTTTTGGGTCTTGGCGCTTGTGGCCTTGTATCGAGGACCTAGCTTTATCGACGCCGTTTCAGGCCCAGGGCCAGCGAGATAACGAAGAGTACGATAAAAACCAGGAACAGAATTTTGGCAATTTCAACGGCGCCGGCGGCGATCCCGGTGAATCCCAGTACCCCGGCGGCAAGGGCAACAATGAAAAATACCACGGCATAATACAGCATCTGTTTTTCGCTCCTCGGTTAGCGGGCCAGACTGTTAACCGGCAGTCAGGCTGCCGTCATTTGATCCGCATGTCGTTTTTGACCGACCTAACGCCCTCGACGTGACGAGCCAGCTCGACCGCCCTGTGGCTATCGGCGTGTGAACTGACGAAACCGCTCAGTTGCACCACGCCCTTGAAGGTCTCGACGTTGATCTCAATGGATTTCAGTGTGGGTTCGTTGAATATTGCCGCCTTCACTTTGGTGGTGATGACAGTGTCGTCGATATACTCACCGGTTCCTTCCTGTTGCGCGCTGGATGCGCAGCCCACGAGCAGGGCCAGCATGGCAACCAGGAAGAAGGCGGGAAAACGTTTCAGTAATGGCATGGTTGAGTACTCCGATAGTCAGGGGGCAGTCGGGTTAGCTTTCGACTGCAGTGGCGAGCAGCAGGTACAGGCGTACGCGCCCCCGTCATGGTTCCGATAGTCGTTTACTTCGAAGCCTGCGTCTGTGCGCAAGCGCACATTGCATCGTTTCTTTAGCGTCCCGACCGCCAAGCCCGTAGCGCATGGCGGCGACCAAGGACCAGGCCCAATGGCTATCACGACGCTTGCATGATCCGGCTGTAAAGCGAATTGTCGCTACCAAAACAGCTACAGGCGGACGCCTCCAGGCCGTTGCGATCAAGAATCCGGATATCGCCGCGGTGGTAGCGGATCAATTTGCGTTTTTGCAGCCTGCTGGCCGCCTTGGTGATACCGACACGACGTACGCCCAGAATCCGGGCCAGGAATTCATGGGTGACATGAAAGCAGTCCGAGTGCGCCCGATCCTGTGCCATCAGCAGCCAGCGGGCAAGGCGTGCCTCCAGCAGATGGAAGCGGTTGCAGGCCGCGGTCTGCGCCAGTTGGCCCATCATCACATAGAGATAGCGTTGCAGCAGACGGCGCCATGCCGCGCTGAGTTCGAGTTCGCGGCAAAACTGCGCGGTCTCCATGCGCAGCGCCTGGCCAGGCGCCAGTACGCTGGCGTGCAGACAGGACAGGTTCAGGCCCAGTACCAGCGAGATGCCCAGCATGCCTTCATCCCCGACCAGCATGACCCCCAGGAGGGTGGACCCGTTTAGTGTGGTCGTCAGGGAAATGAAGCTTTCTGTCGGAAAGTAGACATAAAGCAGGGGGGCGTCAGGTGTCGCCAGAACCTCGCCGAAGCTCAGCGTTACCGGCTCGCAACGAGCGAGAAAGCGCTGTTGTTCCGGGGCTGGCAAGGCCGCGATCAGTCGATTGATGGCAGGGACAGGTTGCATAATGGGCACAATGATTTTCCTGATGTGGAAAATACAGCAAGCGGTATCGGTTGCAGTCGATAGGCAACACCGATAGCGCCCCCTGACGCTGAAGCGTCCACTGAAGCTTGAAGCCAAAGCGGGAGACTGTCTGGACGCTAGCGCACATAGCACTTCTGCTGCTCCGTGCGTTCAGGATTATGGCTGTGAACGGGCAGGGCCTGTCGGAGGCGCCGGCGACGGGGTCTTCGAGGCCCGTTTATCCGCTGCACGCCTATGAGCGCTAGCGTACAGATGCCCCTGCCGAAAGTGGGCGATGATGGTCCTGACGATCGACACAGGCAACCGGATTGACCGCTGCCGTCGGCGTCATGCGCGCCGTGCCTGGGCATGAATCCTCGATCGGGTGGCACTCAGGGCTCGTACCCTCTACACGTTAGGCAGGAGACTCGTCATGAAATTAATCTATGGATTGCTGCTGACGGTGCTGATGCTGGGCGGTTGTGAAACCATGAACAGCCCGTCCAACAGTTCCGTCTATGGCAGATCCGACAACAGATCCGCTTACGACACATCCGACAGCAGATCCTACGGTACACCCGACTACAGATCACCTGACTACCGGGAGTCCGGCTACAGGGAATCCGATTATGCTAACCGCAATCAGACCATTTATTCGGGTTACGGTGTCGTGCAATCCATCGAACTCGTACGACAGGAGAGCGGTGCCAACAGTGGTGGCGGTGTGGGTATAGGCACTATCGCCGGTGCCGTTGTCGGGGGTGTGGTCGGAAACCAGGTGGGGTCCGGTCGCGGCAACACGGCGGCGACGCTCATAGGGGCGGCCGGCGGCGCTTATATCGGCCATGAGCTGGAAAACCGGCAACAAACCCAGACCGCCGATGCCTACAGCGTCCGTGTGCGCATGGAAAATGGTTCCACTCAAACGCTGCTGCTGAGCAATAACCCCGACCTGCGCCTGGGTGACCGGGTAAGAATCAGTAATGGCGTCATTGAACGATACTGACAGGGCGACAGGGCGACAGGGCGACATGACGTTGCCCGTTAAGGGTTCGCAGGTCAGCTGTCGTACACCGAATCAACCAGAGGTAGTGATTATGAAAAGGCTCAAGACCTTCGGCACTGTGTTGTTCACGACAGTGTTGCTGGCAGCATTGCCAGGCTGTGAGAAGGAAGGACCGGCAGAGCAGGCCGGCAAGGAGGTCGACAAGGCAATGCAGGAGGCCGGCGATAAGCTTGAACAGGCCGGCGAAGATATCAAGGAGGCGGCCAGCGACAAATGACCTGGCTTGTGCTGCTACACACGCAGACATCGATTGGCGATGTCTGCCCTGAGATCCGCAACAGGAGCTGTTCTCTATGAACTGGGATATCGTTGAAGGCAACTGGAAGCAATTCAAAGGCAAGGTGAAAACGCAGTGGGGCAAGCTCACCGATGATCACCTCGACAAGATTGGCGGCAAACGTGACGCGCTGGTGGGCAGGATTCAGGAGGCGTACGGCGTATCCAAAGACGAAGCCGAAGCGCAGATCAGGCGGTTTGAAGATCAAAACAGGGATTAACCGGTATCGGTTGCAGCAGCACACCTTTGCACCACGCTTCAGTCCCCGCCGTGAGCCGTTCGCAGCGGGAGGGCAGGGGCCCTCCCGGCCAGGGGTTAACCCTCTTTCATATCCAGGCTGAGCTGGCGGCCACTGGCGACCAGGTAGCCGCGCGGCTGAGTATCAGCAAGCGCACGGTCGACAACCACCGCGCCAACATCCGCAAGAAGCTTAATCTTAATAACGCGGCTGAACTGACACGCTATGCGCTTGAAAACGGCCTCTTGGGGGAGCCTGGCAGCGGCTTCAAGCGTTAAGCTGTGGCGCACCGCCGCGTGCCAGGTGCCGAGTGCAGGACTAAGCTGTGATTGTGAAATAACAATCGCAGCAAGCTGCTAAAGGAGCACCCCTCATGAGCGTTAAACCCATTCCCGATGGCTTTCATACGGCAACGCCTTATCTGGCGATCAAGGGGGCCGCAGAGGCCATCGAATTCTACAAAAAAGCCTTTGGCGCCACTGAGCGCTTTCGCCTGAACATGCCGGACGGCGGCGTCGGCCACGCGGAAATTCAGATCGGCAACAGCAATATCATGCTGGCCGACGAGTGCGGTGAGTCCGGTTTTCAGAGCCCGGCCACCCTGGGCGGTTCAAGCTTCGGTCTGCATCTGTACGTCGAGGATGTGGATGCACGCTTTGCCCAGGCCATTGCCGCCGGTGCCACCGTACTGAATCCGGTCAAGGATCAGTTCTACGGCGATCGCCTGGGCAGCCTGAAAGATCCTTACGGACACGTCTGGTTCCTGTCGACCCATATTGAGGATCTGAGCGAGGAAGAGATCGCCCGGCGCGCCCAGGCGATGTTCGAGCACGAAGGCTGATTTCTGCCGGCAGACTTTCAAGTAACAGAGCATGAATAGCGGGAGGTCAGCATGTATCGGTTGAAGAAGATGAGCATAAGCGTGTTGTGGGCCACGCTGCTGCTGTTGCTGGTCGTGGCGAGTACTGTCGCGGTGTCGGACAGCGCCGGGGTCAATATCAGCGAGGGGAATAGCACGCGGATCTATGAGTTACCGGCGGGCTCAAGGCCCCACGATGTGGCGCCGGCGCCGGATGGCAAGGTCTGGTATACCGGCCAGCGCCGCGGTGTGCTCGGGATTCTGGAGCCGCAAAGCGGGGCGGTGCGTGAGGTGTCGCTGGGGCAGGGCTCGGCCCCCCACGGTGTGATTGCGGGGCCGGATGGCGCCGCCTGGATCACCGATGGCGGCCTGAATGCCATAGTGCGCTTTGATCCGGCATCCGAGGCGGTCACAGTGTTCCCGCTGCCGCCACAAAGGCCCCAAACCAACCTGAATACCGCGGCTTTCGATGGCGACGGCCTGCTCTGGTTTACCGGCCAGAACGGAATCTATGGAAGGCTCGATCCTGCCAGTGGTGTAATGCAGGTTTGGGATGCTCCGCGGGGGCGTGGACCCTATGGCATTACGGCAACGCCCGACGGTGAAATCTACTACGCCTCTCTGGCCGGCAGTTATATTGCCCGTATCGATCGCAGCACGGGTGATGCCATCCTGATCGAGTCGCCGCGCGCGGGGCAGGGCGCGCGCAGGGTCTGGTCAGACAGTACCGGCCATATCTGGGTGGCTGAGTGGAATACCGGCGTCCTCAGTCGGTTTGATCCGCGTGATAGCCGCTGGGCTGGCTGGACGCTGCCGGGCGCGGGGCCACGGGCCTATGCGGTCTATGTGGATGAGCGCGATATCATCTGGGTCAGCGATTTTGGCGCCAACGCCGTGCTGAGTTTCGACCCGCAAACTGAAACCTTTACCTCTTATCCCGGCAGCGCCCCCGGCGCCATGGTGCGGCAGATCCTTGGCCGTGCGGGTGAGGTTTGGCTGCCGGAATCCGGTCTCGACCGGCTAGTGCTGATCCGTACCGATTAGCGCAGCTCAGGGCGGTGCGAGTCGCTGCTACACATTACGCGCTATCAACGTATATATTGATACCGCGATATTGTTCAACTTAACCCCGCTTTCCATACTGCAGGCATGAGGGGTTTTAGGCCTCTCTCCGATAACTATAAAAACCTGGAGAAAACGATGGCAACACACACCAGCGATCGACCTATCCCTGCCGCCGACACCGGGCAAGCGGAGTTTGCTCAGGACCTTGAGCGCCGTATCGGCATTTACGAAGAGCTGGATGCCCACGGCGATATGGCCGGCGCCCTGGGCTCCGGCGAATATACCCTTATCTTCCTGCTGACCCTTGGCCTCGTTGTCACCTTCTACCTGTGGGGGTATTGAGCATGTCTTCGACTAAACAAGCGGACCTGAGACTGGCCGCCGAGCGCGGCGATGCGCCTCTGCTTCCCGCCGAGCGGATGTGGGGTTTCTGGGAATTCACCTACGCCAACTCGGCCCTGGCCATTGCCACCTGGGCCTTTCTGATTGGCGGCGCCACGGCACTCTTTGTTGGCGTCAAGGCGGGCATTGCCGCCATCGTGATCGGTAACATCCTGGGTGTGCTGATCATGGCGCTGTCGACCTGCGTGGCCAGCGGCAAATACGGCACCGAGCAATTTACCTTCCTGCGCAGCATGTTTGGCCGCAACGGCAGCCGGCTGGTGTACCTGCTGGCGGTGGTCTTTCTGACCATGGGCTGGCTGGCCGTACTGGGGCTGATGTTCGGGCGCTCCATCGACAGTCTGGCCGGGCTTGTCACCGATAGGGCGGCGGAGCCTCAGGGTTGGCTGGTGTATCTGGCCGCCTTCTTCGCCATAGGCCTGACCGCCTTTATCGTCGCCAGGGGTCCGACCTCCATCAAGGTGTTCAACACCATCATAGCGCCGACCCTGGTGATCATCATGGGCGTGATGCTGTACCTGATCTTCAGCAACAGCAGCATGGCCGAACTGATGGCATTGCCGGCACTGGATGAGCCCTTTGAAGACAAACAGCTCAACTTCATGATCGCGGTGGAAGTGAACATGGCGGCGGGTTTCTCCTGGTGGCCCTATATCGGCAACCTGGCGCGCCTGAGCAAGAACGAACGCACCGCTTTCTGGCCCAATATCGTCGGCGTCTTCGGTGCGGCTGTGCTGGGGGAAGTGGTTGGCCTGCTGGCGGCGGCCAAGTTTGGGGACAGTGATCCGACGGTCTGGATGACGCAGATCGGTGGCTTTGCCTTCGGCATAGTGGCGCTGTGCTTTGTTGCCTTTGCCAATGTCACCAGCATGGCGAACATTCTCTATACCTCGATCGTGGGCCTGCGGCAGGTGGTGGGGGAGAGTCTGCGGCATATTCGCTGGGAGCTGCTGGTGGTGCTGTTCTGCATAGCGCCGGTGATCATCGTCTTCACGGTGCCCGGTATCTATGATGGCTTCTTTATCTTCCTGGTCTGGACCTCGGCCCTGAACAGCGCCCTGGCCGGCATCGGCATCGCCGATTACTTTATCCTGCGACGTCAGCGGGTCAGCCTGCGGCATGTGTTTGCATCCAATGCCCAGTCTGCCTTCCGTTACTGGCATGGCGTTAACCCCGCAGCCCTGGTGGCGCTGGTGGCCGGATTCGCGATCTATGTGTGGATCTTCAATCCGCAGACACTGGACAGCGCCGGCATCTTTGCCTTTATCTCCGCCTCGCTGCCCTCCTGTGCACTGGCAGCGGTGGTGCATATGGTTCTTACGCGCTTTTTCGTTGCCCGCACCGGCTGGGGTGACTACCCCCAGGGGCTTGCCAACAGCAGTGCCCAAAGAAACGCTCAGGACGATATGCAGCCGGTGGTGAGGGCTGAGTGATAAGCACCCGCCGGTAAATGGTGATTGGTCATTAGGAATTGGTGACTAGTGATTGGTTGTTAGTGAGTGGAGAGCAGTAAGCAGAGCAAAAGGGTGGCAGCGTCTAACGGACGTCGCCACCCTTTTTTGTTACTCCTTGGGTGCGTCCGGGTCTGTTTCCATCTGCTGGCGTATGCAGCGGGTGAATGCCTGGGCGGCGCGATTGCGCTCGCTCTTGCGATAGGCGAGGTAAAACTGCTCGTGGTACGACAGCGTATCTTCCATCAGCGGGCGCATCTGCCCCGCATCCACCCACTGGGCGGCGTAGTGGGACGGCAGGTAGCCCAGAAAACCGCCGGACAAAATCATCAGGGCGATGCTTTCCATATGGGAGGCGGTGGCCTGATGCTTGAATTCCAGCGCCTGGGGCGGTTGCCAGTCGCGCATATAGGAGCGACCCGCATAGGCGCACTGGCTGATCATTTCAATGCTAATGTCGGCGTCCGGCAGTTCAAAGAGGGCGTGGTCGGTGCCGCAATAGAGCCTTTGCTGTTCCAGGTAGGTGGGAATAAAGCGCACCGAGCTGTGCAGTCGCGACATCGGCGAGAGGATGGCGTGGTAGTGCTCCTCCATCAGCCCCTGCAGCAGTTCCTGGGGTGAGGACACATTGATATGCAGTTTGACCTCAGGCGCCAGGCGGGCGAAGTCGCCGATGCCCCGGTGCAGCTTGATCTCCTGATTGCTGGCGATGGCATCGACAATGCCAAAGTGCAGGTCACCAATCAGCTGGCCTCTTGTGTTGCCCACCATGCCGCGAAAATTCTCCACCGCACGAAACAGGTTCAGGGAGGCATCGAACACGATCTGCCCCTCTTCGGTCAGGTGGAAACCCTTGCGACCCCGTTCGCACAGGCGCATGCCCAGGCGCTCCTCCAGCTGGCCGATCTGGATACTGATGGTGGACTGCGATACCCCCAGCTCATCCTGGGCGGCGGCAAAGCCCTTGTTGTGTACCACGGCATGGAATACCCGCAGCAGGCGCAGGTCGAAGTCGGCAAGGTTCGGCAGGCTGTAGTGACGAGCGGTCATATGCTTCTTCTTTTATCAAAGTAACTCTCAGTACAGTATTATTGCTCAATGTTATGGGTACGGCTACCGGGGGCAATGTTGTTGTTGGCGTTTGGGCAGATGTGGGCAGAGTCGGTAGAGACTGAGATATACGAATTATCAAAAGAGTCGATCTACCCAGATGTATTGCCAGCGGACAGTTTGCGGTGAAGATCCGAAGGATCGTAACCCAACAGCGGGGTGCTGCCTTCTTTCAATGTTGTCGAATTATTGGAGTGTTACCGATGTTGGATAATCCGGTTTCGCCCCTTGGGCGACTCACTTTTCTTCGAACGGCCGAAGTAAAGTAAGCAATACCTTTTAATCTTGAAGAATACGCCCGAAGAAGCCGTGACACTGCGCGCTGGAATGCTGGGGGTGCCTCTGGATGGGCGGGCTATGCTGTTAACAACGGCCGCATCCCTCTGCCGACATCGACAAGGGCTCTGTGGGCAGCAAAACAATTCGAGGGGCCTCATGCGCTGCGCCGGCTGCGGGTTCGAAAATCCCAGGGGAGCCAGGTTCTGCAATCAGTGCGGTGGCGCTCTGGCGCGCAGTTGCCCCAGCTGTGGCCATACACTGAGGCCGGCGGCCAAGTTCTGCGACGAGTGCGGCGCCGGGTTGTCACACACTGACGCCGATGTGGCGGCGCCCGCAGATGCCCCGGCGCCGATTCACTACACACCACAACATCTGGCCGAACGCATCCTGGCCGAGCAGGCGGCACAGCGTACGCGGGGTGGCCGCGGCGGTGAACGCAAGATTGTCTCAGCACTGTTCGCCGACATGGCCGGTTCCACCGCGCTGATCCAGAACCTCGATCCGGAACAGGTGCGCAACCTGATTGATCCGATACTGGCGCTGATGATGGAGGCGGTGCATCACTACGAAGGCTATGTCGCCAAGTCCCTGGGCGATGGCATTCTGGCGCTGTTCGGCGCGCCCATCGCCCACGAGGATCACCCGCAGCGGGCGCTTTATGCTGCGCTGCGCATGCAGGAAGCGATGCACCGGTATGCCGATCGCGTGCGTCTGGAACAGGAGATACCGCTGCAGATCCGTGTTGGCATTCATACCGGGGAGGTGGTGGTGCGCTCCATCCACACCGAGGATCTGCGTGCCGACTATGAACCGGTGGGGCAGTCCATTCACCTGGCATCGCGCATGGAAGGGCTGGCGACACCGGGGTCCATTGTTGTTAGCGGGGCGACCCACCGCCTGGCCGAAGGCTATTTTGAGTTCAAGGCCCTGGGGGCTATCCCGGTCAAGGGCGTTGCCGAACCGCTTGATGTATACGAAGTGCTGGGCAGCGGCCCCTTGCGCACCCGGCTGCAGATCGCCGCACGTCGCGGCCTGGCGCCCTTTGTTGGTCGCCAACCGGAGCTGGGACAGCTTTGCGGGGCGCTGTCGCGGATGCAAAACTCCCGTGGCCAGGTCGTCGGGGTGGTGGGGGAACCGGGCGTGGGAAAATCACGCCTGTTCTACGAGTTCCGGCCCCGGGCGCAGCAGGACTGCCTGGTGCTGGAAACCTTCTCGGTGTCCCACGGCAAGGCCTTTGCCTATCTGCCGTTGATCGAGTTGCTCAGGGCCTATCTGCAGATCGGCCCCCAGGACGATGAACGGCTTCGCCGCGAAAAGGTGACCGGCAAGGTGCTGACGCTGGACCGCAGGCTCGAAGACAGCCTGCCCTATCTGTTTTATTTGCTGGGTCTGGCTGACGCGAACGCAGCGCTGGCACAGATGGATTCACAGCTGCGGCGTCAGCGTACCTTTGATGCCATCCGGCAGCTCTTGCTGCGCGAGAGCCTCAACCAGCCGGTGGTGGTTATCTTCGAGGACCTGCAGTGGCTGGACAGCGAAACCGGCCTGTTTCTGGATCACCTGATCGAGGGTATCGCAAGTAGCAGGCTGCTGTTGCTGGTTAACTATAGGCCCGAGTACCAGCATGACTGGGGAGGCCGCAGCAATTATACCCAGCTGCGGCTGGATCCCCTGGGGCAGGCTGAGGCGCAGGAGTTGCTCGGTTCTCTGCTGGGGGGTGACCCCACCCTGGCCGCCATCAAACCGATGATCATGGCCCAGACCGAAGGCAATCCGTTCTTCCTTGAAGAGGTGGTGCAGACCCTGGTCGAAGAGGGAAGGCTACTGGGCGGGCCCGGTTACTATCGACTCGAACAGGCGCCTGAAAGCCTGCAAATTCCGACCACCGTGCAGGGTGTGCTGAGTGCCCGTATCGACCGCCTCGCCGCCGACGAAAAAGAGCTGCTGCAGACGCTGGCGGTGATCGGCAAGGAATTTCCCTGGAGCCTGGTGCAGCAGGTGGTGGATAGGCCTGAGGGCGAGTTGCGGCGGCTATTGTCCCGTCTGCAGACCGGCGAGTTCCTCTACGAGCGGGCGGCGTTTCCGGAAGTGGAATATACCTTCAAGCATGGCCTGACCCAGGAGGTGGCCTACGGCTCGCTGCTGAGCGAACGGCGCAATACGCTGCACGAACGCAGCGCGCAGGCGATCGAAGCGCTGTTCCAGGAGCATTTGGAAGACCATTGCAACGAGCTGGCCCATCACTACAGCCGCAGTGGCAACATCTCTAAAGCGGTGGAGTACCTGCAGCGTGCCGGCGAACAGGCGCTGCACCGTTCGGCCAACAGCGAGGCGGTCGATCACCTGGGCGCGGCGCTGGAACTGCTCGCACGCCTGCCCGATACGCCCGAACGGCAGCGTCAGGAACTGGGGCTGCAACTGGCGCTGGGTCCGGTCTGGATGGCGATCAGGGGCTATGCCGCCTGCGAAGTGGAGACGACGTATCGCCGGGCGCTGGCGCTCAGTCAGCACAGTGGTGACGTTCCCGGCCAGTTCACCGCGCTCTTCGGGCTGGATGCCTACTACGTGGTGAGAGGAGAGCTGCAGGCTGCAAAAGATATGGCCGAGCAGTTGCTGCAACTGGCCGAGCGCGAGCAGGATACCGATTTTTTGCTGGAGGCCCATGGTTCAGTCGGTCCTGTACTGTTTCCGCTGGGCGAGCTGGCAGCGGCCCGCAAGACTCTGGAGCAGGGCGTCGCCCTCTACGATCCCCGGCAGCACCGCTCCCACGCCTTTCTGTATGGCCTGGACCCGGGCGTGCTCTGCCTGTGCTATCTGGCCCTGACGCTGGAACTGTCGGGCGAACCGGCGCTGGCATACGCCCGCAACGAAGAGGTGCTGGCCCTGGCGCGGCAGCTGTCGCACCCCATCAGCCTGGCATTTGCCCTGGATTATGCCGCTGAGCTGCACCTGTTTCGCCAGGAGAGCGAACTGGCACTGTCCTGTGCCGAGGCCGCGATAGAACTGTCGACCGAGCAGGGCTTTTCATACTGGCTGGCCCATGGCCGTATCCTGCGCGCCTGGGCACTGGCCGCACAGGGCGATCAGGCGGCTGGCATTGAGCAGATCCGACAGGGCATTAAGGCGTACCGCGCCACAGGCGCGGACATGTTTGTGACCCATTTCATGGGGCTGCTGGCCGAGGCCCTGGCCAGGGCCGGGCAGACCACAGCAGCGCTGCCGGTGCTGGATGATGCCCTGGCGCTGGTGGCGAAAACCCAGGAGCGGTTCTACGAGGCCGAGCTTTATCGGCTCAGGGGCGAATGCCTGGTAGCGCAGGTGCCGTCCCCGGGCTCGGAATCCGCGTTGGCCCTGCAGGTCGAAGACTGTTTTCAGCGTGCCATTGATATCGCTCACCGGCAGGGCGCCCGGCTGCTGGAATGGCGGGGAATGCTGTCCCTGGCACAGCTGCAGGTGCAGCAGAATCGGCCGGAGGAGGCGCGGGAGCTGCTGAAGGCCATCTGCAGCGCCGCGCCGGAAAACGACGACATTACTAGTGTCAGCACCGCCAGAGCCCTGCTGATGAAACTGGACGGGGCGGGGTGAGTCTGGAAAAAGTGATACATGCTTAAAAAATGTTCACGCTCTCACCCTGAGATCACGGCCGGGCAGTTAGCGCCGCGCACCCCTATGCTGGCCCGTGCCATCACCGGACAGGGGATGCCGTAATGCACGCTCGGCTTGCCCGAGAGATTCACCAGCCCCATGACGATAAAGCCGGCAAGGAGAATGGCGGCGAATACCGTCCAGCCATTGAGGCCGTAGGAGATGAACAGGGATGCCACCAGAGTATAGCCAGCGATTGGATGTCGTTCGATCAGACATTGAATATTTCGAACCAGCCCCAGGTGCGCTTTTCGGCCGGAATCGGCGCCAGGTCCTCGTTGTGGAGGCTCGAGTCGCTCTTCTCAATCTTCAGAACTTTGCCCATTTCTATCCACCGCTGTTGTTGTAATTCAGATTTTGGATACAAATTAACCATAAATAAAACAATATTGTAAACACAATTGTTGACAATTGCGGTAGTAAAACGATACAACTTGATCTTGATTCATTGCCAGCCGACCCGGGCTAGACCGCATCCGACAGCGCTAACCAATGGAAATCGTGGGCGCAAAAGAGGGAGAACAGCGGCGAACCGACAGGCATATGCAGGAGGGAATCTCAGGGCTGGCGAGCCTGCGGCCCCGCAGGGGGCCTTATCGAGCCGGTATGACAGTAGCGTTCAGTATTGATGATGCATGGATGCATCATCATTGGCCGAAGGCCGATGCGAGCCCTTTAGACATGATGTTTTGACCTGGCCTAGTCTTTAGAAGCCGACAACGAGCAGAGGCCTTGGATTCTGAGCGTGGCAAAGGAACTCAGCAATGCAACCCGACAACAACAAGTGGCAAAGGAGTTCAGCAATGCAACCCGACAACAATATGATGGCCACCCCGTCTGAAACGGGCGAAACCGCGCATGGCACCGGGAACCCGCTGCGCCCGGTTACGAAGGAAGAGAAATCCTGGGGCTGGTTCGCGATCTTCAACATCTGGGCAAACGACATCCAATCGCTGTTCGGCTATTCGCTGGTGGCGTCGCTTTTCATTTCCTATGGCGTAAGCGGCTGGACCGCGTTCGCCGCGCTCATTACCGCCGGCCTGATGGTCATGCTGCTTGTGAACCTTTCCGGCGCTGCCGGCGAGCGTTACGGCATTCCCTACCCGGTGCTCGCCCGCGCCAGTATGGGTACGACCGGGGCCAAACTACCGGCCGTTCTGCGCGCGACGGTCGCGGTCTTCTGGTACGGCGTTCAGGTATACTTCGCCTCGACGGCGCTGGCGTTACTGATCCGGTCAGTGACCGGGATCACAGCGGGGGCGGAATTCCTTGGACTCGACAGCATCGACTGGATGTCGTTCGTCATCGTCTGGGCGTTCCACATCTTGATCTTCTGGCACGGTATGGACTGGGTCGAAACCTTTCTGAACATCGCCGGCCCGTTTGTCTACGCAGTGATGATCGGCCTGGTGATGGTCCTCTGGAGTAAATCGGAAGGTCAGCTGCTGTCCCAGGCCCAGACGATCTTTGCGAACCCAGAGGCAACCTGGGGCTCGGAATTCAAGGGCTTTATCGCCATCGTCGGTACCATGGTGGCCTACTTCGCCGCGGTCATGATCAATTTCAGCGACTTCTCGCGCTACGCCCGGGACAAGAACGCGATGATCAAGGGGAACCTGGCGGGGCTGCCGTTCAACATGATTCTGTTTTCGGCCCTGGCATTGCTCACCACGGCCGGTGCCGCGGTCGTCTATGGCGAGGCGATCATCAACCCGACCGAGATCGTCGGCCGCACCGACAGCGTGCTTCTCGGCATCATTGCCGCCATCACTTTCTTCGCCGCCACGGTCGGGATCAATCTGGTGGCGAACTTCGTACCTGCGGTCAACGGCATCGCCAACCTGTCACCGCACAGGATTAGCTTCCGCAGGGCCGGCATGATCACGTCGCTGTTCGCGCTGGTCATCGGCGGATTCTGGACGAGCTTCATCAGCCAGTTCGGCATCAGCGGCTTCGTCAATACCCTCGGCGCGACGCTGGCCCCACTCTACGGCATCATGATCGTCGACTACTACATCCTGCGGAAACAGGTGCTGAAGCGCGACGACCTCTACGACCTGAAAGGCGGCACCTATCACTTCGGCAACGGCTGGAACAACGATGCACTCGTCGCCTTTTGCATTGGGGCCCTGTTCTCGGTCGCCACGGTCTGGGTTCCGTTTCTGGGCCAGCTCACCGGTTATGCCTGGATCATCGGCGCGATATTGGGCGGGGTCACCTACTACGTCCGTTGCAAAAAATCGCACCTTGTCTAGCAGGCTGTTGATTTTCTCCCCCGTCGAATGGGGCTTTGGTAGACTGCCGGCGGCGAACGGCAACTGGTCGAGCAGATCAGCTATAACCTGCTGTACCGCTGGTTTGTCGGGCTGACCATTGATGTGACCCGGTGTGGCATCACTCGAGCTTCAGCACCAATCGGGATCGGCTGTTGGAGCATGATGTGGTGACGCACCTATTCGACGAAGTGGTCAACCTAGCGCGGGAGCGCAAGCTGCTCTCCGACGAGCATTTCAGTGTCGATGGCACGCTCATTCAGGCCTGGGCGTCGCAGAAAAGGGATTCCGGGGCCAGTATACCTATTTCCTAGCTCACCAATGTCCGTATTGGGCACAAAGCGGAAGCTACACTGAAACAAAAAAGGGCCGATGAGTTACCTCATCGGCCCTTGCTTACGGCTTACAGCTTACAGCTTACGGCTTACGGCTTACGGCTTACGGCTTACGGCTTTCACCTTTCACTTTCCCCTTTCCCCTTTCCCTTTCACCTATCGTTCAAACCTTGCGCACCGGTGCATGGGGCCGCTGCTGGGTTTCCCAGCCGGGGACCAGGCCGACGTCGACGTCGGCGGGTGCCAGGGTCTGGCGGCCACGCACCAGGTCCGAGGCGCGTTCGGCCAGCATGATGGTGGGGGCGTTGAGGTTGCCGTTGGTCTCGGTGGGGAAGACCGAGGAGTCGATCACCCGCAGGCCCGCGATGCCGTGCAGGCGCAGTTCGGAGTCCACCACTGCCAGCGGGTCTTCGCCCATCTTGCAGGTGCCGCAGGGGTGGTAGGTGCTCTCCAGATTGTCCCGCACGAAGGCATCGATTTCCTCATCGGTCTGCACATTGGGGCCGGGGGCGATTTCGCCGTCGTTGTAGGCGTCCATTGCCGGCTGGCCGATGATTTCCCGGGTCAGGCGTACGCATTTGCGAAAGCCCGCGCGGTCCTCTTCGTGTTCCAGGTAGTTGAACTGGATCGCCGGGTGTACCTGCGGGTCCGGTGAAACGGCACGTACGTGGCCGCGGCTTTTGGGCTTGTTGGGCCCGGTCAGTACCATAAAACCATGGCCCTTGATGGGGGCCTTGCCGTCGTAGCGCATGGCTGCCGGCAGGAAATGGAACTGGATGTCCGGCCATTTCAGGCCGGGCTCTGAGCGGATAAAGCCGCAGGATTCGAAATGGTTGCTGGCGCCCAGGCCATCCTTGCACAGCAGCCAGCGGGCACCGATCAGCGCCTTGCTCAGCAGGCCCATCTTACTGTTCAGCGTGATCGGCTCTTTGCATTTGTACTGGATATAGACCTCGGCGTGGTCCTGCAGGTTTTCGCCCACGCCTGGCAGGTCGTGCAGCACCTCTATGCCGGCCTCGCGCAGCACGGCTTTGGGGCCTATGCCGGAGAGCTGCAGCAGGTGGGGCGAGCCGATGGGGCCGGCAGACAGCAGCACTTCGCGGTTGCAGCACACGGTCTGGGTGCTGCCTGCGCGGGAGTATTCGACGCCGACCGCCTTTTTGCCATCCAGCAGAATACGGCGGGTCATGGCATGGGTGACCACGGTCAGGTTGGGCCTGTCCATGGCGGGGCGCAGATAGGCATTGGCGGTGGACCAGCGCACGCCTTTCTTCACGGTCATGTGCATGGGGCCGAAGCCTTCCTGCATCTGGCCGTTGCAGTCGCGGGTCTTGATATAGCCGGCCTCTTCGCCGGCATCGACGAAAGCGCCGTACAGCGGGTTGGCCATGTTGTTGCCGTTGTTGGTGTGCAGCGGGCCGCTGTCACCACGGTACTCATCGCCACCCTGTTGCTGCGTCTCGGCTTTTCTGAAGTAGGGCAGGCAGTTCTGGTAGCCCCAGCCCTTGGCGCCAAGACTCTCCCATTCATCAAAATCACAGGCATGGCCGCGAATGTAGACCAGGCCGTTGATGGATGAGGAGCCGCCCAGCACCTTGCCACGGGGGCAGTGCACACGGCGGCCGTTCAGATGGGGCTCGGGCACGGTCTCGTAACGCCAGTTGTACTTCTTGGTGTTCATGGGCATCGAGAAGGCGGTTGGCATCTGGATAATGACACTCTTGTCGCTGCCACCGGATTCCAGCAGCAGCACCGAGGTGGCGGGATCTTCCGAAATCCGGTTAGCCAGCACACAACCGGCGGAACCGGCACCGATGATGATGTAGTCATACCGATCAGCCATGCTTGATACCTCTTTATTATGCTTATTTGAATCAGGGCCTCGTGCCCCGGCTCCTGTAGACCCTGGTGCGCTGGCCTGTTTAGAGTTCCTATTCTTGATGAAGCGGTTTAATTGATAAATATCGTTGTATCAATTGATAGATTAATAAAAATAAATGTATCTGTTCTCGGTGTTGTCCAGCCTTTTAGTTGTCGTCATCGCTGTCTGTTTTCATAACTCTCAGTCAATCTATGTATTGATAGATCGATATTTTTAAATGTTTATGCCTTTCCGATACTGGTTGCCACAGGGTGAAAGCCCGACCAATAACAAGCACAACGAAAGAGGCGACGATGGACACTACCGTAAAGGCGTATCTCGACAACTATCAGGTTTCCCAGGCAACGCGGGACTTTCTCGCCAAAACCCAGCGCATGTTTATCGGCGGCAACTGGGTTGGCGCCAGCGACGGCGCCGTCAGTGAGGTGATAGAGGCCTCCACCGGCGGCGTGCTGACACAGATACCCGAAGGCACGGCCCTGGATCTGGATCGCGCCGTTGCCGCAGCCCGGCATCAGTTTGATCAGGGCGAGTGGAGCCAGCTCAAACCCCTGGAGCGCGAGCGACTGCTGCACAAACTGGCGGACCTGCTGGAAGCCCATGCCCAGGAACTGGCCGAAATCGAGTCCATTGATATGGGCAAGTCGGTGGTACAGGCGCTGGAGGTGGATATCCAGGGCACCATCGACACTTTCCGTTACTTCGCCGGCTGGGCCTCGAAGATTTATGGTCGCAGCGTTGAGCCGGCGTCCCTGCCCGGCAGCTACGTGACCTATACCCGCAAGGAGCCGGTGGGCGTGGTGGCCTCGATTATTCCGTGGAACTTCCCGCTGCAGACCATGGCCTGGAAGCTGGGCGCGGCGCTGGCGGTGGGTTGCACTGTGGTGGTCAAACCCGCGGAGCTGACTTCCCTGAGCACGCTGCGCTTTGCCGAACTGGTGCAGCAGGCCGGTATTCCGGACGGTGTAGTAAATATCGTGACCGGCCGGGGTTCGGTGGTGGGTGCGGCCATGTCCAGCCACCCTGGTATCGACAAGATTACCTTCACCGGTTCTACCCCCGTGGGGCGCACCGTGGGCGAGGCTGCGCTGGCCGATATGAAGCGCATGACGCTGGAGCTCGGCGGCAAGTCGGCGGTGCTGGTGTTCGAGGATGCGGATATCAAGGCGGCGGCCGAAGCGGTGGCCCAGGGCATCTTTTTCAACTCCGGCCAGGTGTGTGATGCCGGCTCCAGGCTCTATGTGCATGCGTCGATCTACGAGCCCTTCCTGGAGGCCCTGACCGAGTATGTCAGTGGCCTGAAGATGGCGCCCGGGCTCGATCCCGACTGCTTTATCAGCCCGCTGGTGTCCGCCAAGCAGCAGGACAGCGTGCTCAGCTATATCGAGGCCGGCAAGCAGGAAGGTGCACGGCTGGTGTTCGGCGGTGAGGCCCATGGCGGGTCTGGCTATTTCGTGCCGCCGACCCTCTTTGCCGATTGTCGCAATGACATGAAGATCGTGCGGGAGGAGATCTTTGGCCCTGTGCTGGTGAGCCAGTCCTTCAGCGACGAAGACGAGGTCGTGGCGCTGGCCAATGACTCCATCTACGGCCTGGCGGCGGCCATCTATTCCAATGATCTTACCCGCGTGCACCGGGTGATACCGCAGCTCAAGGCGGGGTCTGTCTACGTCAACGGTCACAGCACCATTGATCCGGCCATGCCCTTTGGCGGCTACAAGCAGTCGGGCTTTGGCCGCGACCTTGGGCCTGAGCAGCTCGAAAGCCTGCTGGAAACCAAATCCGTGTGGATCACGCTGAGCTGAGGCATTGCGTCCAGCGATTTGTCCGCTTTCTCGCTGTTCGCGAACAGGCGCTGAATTTTCTAGATAAATGACCGGGCCGGGCGCAAAAAGCCCGCCTGGGTCGAGGAGAACAATAATGAGTGAAAATGCTTACGAAAAAGGCCGGCTGAATCTGCCCTTTGTTGGTTTCTGCACCTTTGGCAAGAATCGCACCTGCGAAGACTGGGACAACATCAAGGCGGATGTGGCCTTTATGGGCGCGCCCTTTGATTGCGGTACCCAGTGGCGCTCAGGTGCACGCATGGGGCCGCGTTCCATCCGTGAAGCCTCGACGCTGTTTTCCTTTGGCCACGGCGGCGCCTATTCCTACGAAGACGATGTGATGTACCTGGAAGGGGTGGATATTGTCGATATTGGTGATGCCGACATGGTGCACACCAACACCGAGAAGAGCCATGCCAATATCGAATATGGCGTGCGCAAAATGCTGGATGCCGGTGTCTTGCCGGTAGTTGTCGGCGGTGACCATTCGGTGAATGCGCCCTGCATCCGCGCTTTCGAGGGCCGCGGGCCCCTTCATATCATTCAAATCGATGCGCATCTGGATTTTGTCGACGAGCGCCACGGTGTGCGCTTTGGCCACGGCAATCCGATTAGACGCGCCTCGGAGCAGGACTTTGTGACCGGCATGACCCAGCTGGGGATCCGCAACGTATCCTCGTCCAACCGGGCCGATCACAAGGCGGCCGAGGCGGTGGGCTCCACCATACTGTCGGTGCGTGATGTGCGCCGTCTGGGGGCAGAAGGGGTGCTGGCGCTGATTCCCAAGGGCGTGAATTACTACATCACCATCGATATTGACGGTTTCGACCCGTCAATTGCGCCGGGCACAGGTACGCCCAGCCACGGTGGCTTTCAGTATTACGAGGTGATGGAAATTCTGCAGGGCGTGGCGCTCAGCGGTGACGTGGTGGGCATTGATCTGTGCGAAGTGGCGCCGGACTATGACCAGACCGGCTCGACCAGCATTCTGGCCGCCCAGGTATTGATGAACCTGATCGGCTATGTCTTCCATGGCCGGGCGTTGCGCAAATAGCCCATCTGGGCGTTACCCAAAGGTAAAACGCGCAGGCCCCGGGCCTGCGCGTTTTTTGTCGTGCGTGTTTTGTTTGGGTGCTGTGACAGGGCTTTGCTAGCGGCGGCTAAAGGCCATGAATTCGCGTTCCACTATAGACTCCAGCGCCTGGCTGCGGGTAGTGCGTACAAGATACACCAGGGTGTCGGCGCGGGTGGGTTCCAGGCGGTAGAAGCCGCCCTGGGATGAGAGCTCCGGGCAGGCTCCCAGTACGCGGTAGCTGCCCATGGGGGTCAGCGCCAGGGTGCGATTGCCGCCGTAGGCGAAACCGATGAGCGGGTGTTGAGAAGTGTGGCCGATCTCATTGGCCTCGTTGTCCCAGGTGTATTCAATAACCCAGAATTCAATACTGGGGTTACAGACAACGGCATAGCTGGAATCAATTCCGCTCATGTATGGAATCACCTCAAACGTTCCCTATATTCAGCCCCGCACCAGTGATCTGGACGACAGCGAGAAGGTGAAAGCTCCGCAATCGTGCAGTGATCAGACTGGCAATAGTCCGGGCACCTGATTGCGAAAAGCATAACGCAGAATCGTAATCGGTGCTGTGGTAGGCGTGGCCGATAGAGGGAATTGGTTGAATCATCCTGATTCTAGAGTCCTGCGATCCTGCAGTGAGCGGCTATTATCGTCAAAATTAACAGAAAATACAGGGCTTTTTCCGATCTTTCCCCGTCGTTAGTCGCAGAGATTCGCGGGTTCCGGGCGCAGGCTGGCCTGCATCTGGGTGATGGCGGTCTGGGCCAGCGGGGTCAGGTTGCTGCCGTCTTGCTGCAGGTAGGCGATGATCTGCTGCTTCATGCTGCGCGCCCAGAATTTCTTCAGGTGGGCCGCCACGCGTATGGCCGCCTCTTCCTGGGTGCCGTAGTGGCTGTTGTTGTCGGCGATCTGATTCGCCATGTGGATCAGGGTATCGAGCTGGTTCATGGACTCTGTCCTTAACCCGCCGCGCGGGCGGTGTTGACCGAATGAGGGTTGTTATCCTGTTGGCCTGGGTTACCAGGATGATAAATCACGTGTCGCCCGGGCCTGGCGAAACCTACCAGCATCAGGCCGCCCAGGCGTGCCTGTTCAATGGCCAGCGCGGTGGGGGCGGATACCGCCACCAGGGCGCCAATGCCGGCGCTGCAGGTTTTTTGCACCATCTCGTAGCTGGCCCGGCTGGAAACCAGCGCAAAACCGCCGTCGCGGGGCAGTTCTGCCCGCACCAGGGCGCCAATCAGCTTGTCGAGGGCGTTGTGCCGCCCGACATCTTCCCGCGCCAGCAGGATGTCGCCGTCGCCGTTGCACCAGGCCGCGCCGTGGCTGGCACCGGTCAGCCCCTGCAGCGGCTGATGCTGCTGCAGGGCGCCAAGGGCGCGCTGAATGGCCTGATCCGACAGTGGCGGCGCCTGCACCTGGGGTACGGGCCTAATCGCCTGTTCGAGGGATTCGGTGCCGCAGAGGCCACAGCCGGTGCGTCCGGTGAGGTTACGCCGCTGCTGTTTCAGCTGCGCCAGGCGCTGGGCGCTGATCTGCATCTGCACGCTGATACCGCGCTCTTCCTGCACCACCTCGACGTCGTACAGCTCAGCGGGGTGCTGCAGAATAGCTTCGGTGAGGCTAAAGCCCAGGGCGAAGTCCTCCAGATCCATGGGGCTGGTCATCATCACGGCATGGGAAATGCCGTTGAAGACCAGCGCCACCGGCACTTCCTCTGCGATGCAGTCCGTGGCCTGCTGCGCGGCTCTTTCGGCCGCGCTGCTGCCCACAGAGTCCGGCCGCTGAGGCGTACGAATGTCCACGGTTGCTGCAACGCTGCCGGGGATCTCGCAGCTGCCGCGGGCGTTGCTGCCCATCAGCCGGCTCCGTTGCCGTTGGCGAGCGTTGCGGCATCACCCTTGAGCAGCTGGTGTTGCAGCTTTTCGAAGGAGCGGAAGTTCTTCTGCCATTCAGACGGCTGGCTGACCTTCTCGACCTGCACCGCGGTCACCTTGTACTCCGGACAGTTGGTGGCCCAGTCGGAGCTGTCGGTGGTGATGACGTTGGCGCCACTGCCCGGGTGATGGAAGGTGGTGTAGACCACGCCCGGCAGCATGCGCTCGCTGATGCGGGCGCGCAGTACCGTTTGGCCTGCGCGGCTGGAAATGCCGAGCCAGTCGCCATCCTTGATGCCCCGCAGTTCGGCGTCGGAGGGATGCACTTCCAGTACGTCCTCGTCGTGCCAGACCTGGTTGTCGGTGCGCCGCGTCTGGGCACCCACGTTGTACTGCGACAGTATGCGACCGGTGGTCAGCAGCAGCGGGAAGCGACGGTTGGTGCGCTCCTCGGTGGCGACGTATTCGGTGATGGCAAACTGACCACGGCCGATGGGGAAGTCCTCCACGTGCATGGTGGGCATGCCGTCTGGGTGCTGCTCGTTGCAGGGCCACTGGATGCTGCCGAGCTCTTCCAGTCGGTCGTAGCTGACGCCGGTAAAGGTCGGGGTCAGGCTGGCGATCTCGTCCATGATCTCGGACGGGTGGCTGTAGTTCATCGGGTAGCCCAGGGCATTGGCCAGGTCCTGGGTCACTTCCCAGTCTTCCTTGCCGGCGACGGCGGGCATGACCTTGCGCACGCGGTTGATGCGTCGTTCCGCGTTGGTGAAGGTGCCGTTTTTCTCCAGGAAGGAGGAGCCCGGCAGCAGCACATGGGCGTACTTGGCGGTTTCGTTAAGGAAGATATCCTGCACGATCAGGCAGTCCAGTGACTTGAGTGCGGCCTCAACGTGGTGCGTGTTGGGGTCGGACTGGGCGATGTCTTCGCCCTGCACATAAAGTGCCTTGAAGGTGCCGGCGATGGCCGAGTCGAACATGTTGGGAATGCGCAGCCCAGGTTCGTCGTCGAGCGTTACACCCCAGACCTGCTCGAAGCGGGCACGGGCGACATCGTCGGACACATGCTGGTAGCCCGGCAGTTCGTGGGGGAAGGAGCCCATGTCGCAGGAACCCTGCACGTTGTTCTGGCCGCGCAGCGGGTTTACGCCCACGCCTTCACGGCCGATATTGCCGGTGGCCAGCGCCAGGTTGGCGATGCCCATGACCATGGTGGAACCCTGGCTGTGCTCGGTGACGCCCAGACCGTAGTAGATGGCGCCATTGGGAGCCTTGGCATAGGTGCGTGCCGCACGGCGAACCATGTCGGCGTTCACGCCTGTGACCGCTTCCATTTGCTCGGGGGAGTGACGCGCATCGCTGATAAAGGCGCGCCAGGCCTGATAGCCCTTGTCGTCGCAGCGGCTGGCGATAAAGTCGGTGTCTTCCAGACCTTCGTCCATGATGACGTGGGCCAGGGCATTGATCAGGGCGACGTTGGTGCCGGGGCGCAGCGCCAGATGCTGGGCATCTTTGAGGTGCGGCGTTTTCAGCAGGTCTATGCGGCGCGGGTCGGCCACGATCAGCTCGGCGCCTTCACGCAGGCGACGGCGCATCAGTGAGCCGAATACCGGGTGGGCGTCGGTGGGGTTGGCGCCTATGACGATGATGACATCGGACTGCATCACCGAGTCGAAGGTCTGGGTACCGGCGGATTCGCCCAGGGTTGCCTTGAGGCCGAAACCGGTGGGCGAGTGGCATACACGGGCACAGGTGTCGGTGTTGTTGTTTCTAAAGCCTGCCCGTACCAGTTTCTGTACCAGGTAGGTTTCTTCGTTGGTGCAGCGCGAGGAGGTGATGCCGCCGATGCTTTCACGACCGTACTTGGCCTGAGTTTCCTTCAGGCGCCGGGCAGCAAAGCCGATGGCGTCTTCCCAGCTGACTTCGCGCCAGGGCTGGTCGATGGAATCACGGATCATTGGCTGCTTGATGCGGTCGGCGTGGGTGGCGTAACCAAAGGCGAAACGTCCCTTGACGCAGGAGTGGCCGTGGTTGGCGTCACCGCCCTTGTAGGGGACCATGCGGATGACCTGGTCACCCTTCATTTCGGCCTTGAAGGAGCAGCCGACACCGCAGTAGGCGCAGGTGGTGACGACACTGTGTTCCGGCTGGCCGGCGTCTATAACGCTCTTCTCCATCAGCGTGGAGGTGGGGCAAGCCTGGACGCAGGCGCCGCAAGAGACGCAATCCGAATTCATGAAATTATCGCCCTGACCGGCGACGACCTTGGAGTCGAAACCGCGGCCTCCGATGGTCAGGGCGAAGGTGCCCTGGACTTCTTCACAGGCCCGGACGCAGCGCGAGCAGACGATGCACTTGCTGGCGTCGAAGCTGAAGTAGGGGTTGGAGCTGTCGGTTTCGGCGTCCAGGTGGTTTTCACCGTCAAAGCCGTAGCGCACATCCCGCAGACCCACGGCGCCGGCCATGTCCTGCAGTTCGCAGTCACCGTTGGCCGGGCAGGTCAGGCAGTCCAGCGGGTGATCGGAGATGTACAGCTCCATGATATTGCGACGCAGCTTGGCCAGCTTGCCGTTCTGGGTGGTGATCTTCATGCCGGCTTCGGCCGGGGTGGTGCAGGACGCCGGATAGCCGCGACGCCCCTCGATCTGCACCGCGCACAGGCGACAGGAACCAAAGGCTTCCAGGTTGTCGGAGGCGCAGAGCTTGGGAATGTTGATGTCGTGCAATGCGGCGGCGCGCATCACCGAAGTACCCTCGGGCACGGTGATCTGAACGCCGTCGATATCGAGGGTTACCAGGGTCTCGGACAGGCGCGCCGGGGTGCCGTAGTCCTTGTCTGGAGAGCCCTTGTATGCAGAGCCTTTGCTGGGATCAAAATGTTGCAACATGATTCTAGTCTCCGCCCAGCTTAGCGCTGCAGGTCTTCAGGGAAGTATTTCATCACGCTCTGTACCGGGAACGGCGTCATGCCGCCCATGGCGCAGAGGGAGCCGTCGACCATGGTGTCGCACAGATCGGCCAGCAGTTCGAGATTGGCCTCGCGATTTTCATTGGCGCGGATGCGGTCGATAACCTCAACGCCACGGGTGGAGCCGATGCGACAGGGGGTGCACTTGCCGCAGGATTCGACGACACAGAACTCCATCGAGAATCGCGCCTGCTCACCCATGTCTACAGTATCGTCGAACATCACCACGCCGCCATGGCCCAGTACCGCACCCACGGCGGCAAAGGATTCATAGTCCAGCGGTGTATCCCACTGGCTTTCCGGCAGGTAGGCCCCCAGGGGGCCGCCGACCTGCACCGCGCGTAGCGTACGACCCGAGAAAGTGCCGCCGCCGAAGTCTTCCATCAGCTGGCGCAGGGTGGCGCCAAAGGCCAGTTCGATCAGGCCGCCGCGCTTGACGTTGCCGGCCAGCTGCATCGGCAGGGTACCGAGGGAGCGGCCCATGCCGTAGCTGGCATAGGTTTCGCCACCCTTGTGCATGATGAAGGGCACGGCGGCCAGCGACAGCACGTTGTTGACCACGGTGGGCTGGCCGAAGAGGCCGACAATGGCCGGCAGCGGCGGCTTGGCGCGCACCAGGCCGCGCTTGCCTTCAAGGCTTTCGAGCAGGGAGGTTTCTTCGCCGCAGATGTAGGCACCGGCCCCCAGACGCACTTCCAGGTCAAAGCGGCGGCCGCTGCCCATCAGGTTGTCGCCCAGGTAGCCGGCGGCATAGGCGCGCTCGATGGCCAGATTCATCAGCCGGTGGGCCACCGGGTACTCGGATCTCAGGTAGATGTAGCCCTGGGTCGCATCGACGGCGAGACCCGCGATGGCCATGCCTTCGATCAGCATGTAGGGATCGCACTCCATCACCATGCGGTCGGCGAAGGTACCTGAGTCACCTTCGTCGGCGTTGCAGACGATGTACTTCTGCTCGGCTGGCGCGTTGAGTACCGTCTGCCACTTGATGCCGGTGGGGAAGGCCGCACCGCCGCGTCCGCGCAGGCCAGACACCTTGATCTCATCAACGATCTCTTGATTGTTCAGCTGCAGGGCTTTTTCCAGGCCGCGAAAACCATCCAGTGCCAGGTAGTCTTCGACAGACACCGGGTCCGTGATGCCGGAGCGGGCGAAGGTCAGGCGCTGCTGGTTTTTCAGGAACGGAATTTCTTCCACCAGGCCCAGGGCCAGGGGATGTTCAGCGGCGCCTTCAAACAAACCCGCCTCCACCAGGGCGGCGATGTCGTCGACCTCTACCGGGCCAAAACCGATGCGACCGGCGGCTGTCTCGACTTCCACCAGAGGCTCAAGCCAGAACAGGCCACGGGAGCCATTGCGGATGATTTCAATCTGGGCGCCGCGGGTCTTGGCCTGGCGTGCAATTTCGGCAGCAACGGCGTCGGCGCCCATGGCCAGTGCTGTTGTATCGCAGGGGACAAAAATACGTGTAGTCATTATTTCAGCTCCAGGGCACGGGTCGTCAGGCGGCTTACCAGGCGGTCGAATTTTTCTGGCGAGACGCGGCCGTGGATGTCATCACCGATGCGCACCGAGGGCGCGCAGGCGCAATTGCCCAGGCAGTAGACCGGCTCCAGGGTGATTTCACGGTCCGCCGTGGTGCCATGGTAGTCGACGTTCAGGCTGGCCTTGGCGTGGGCCTCCAGAGCGCGTGATCCCATGGACTGGCAGGCCTCGGCCCGGCAGATCTGCAGTGTGTGGCTGCCAGGTTCGCTGGTGCGAAAGTGGTGGTAGAAGCTGATGACACCATGTATTTCGGCGCGGGTCTGATTGAGCGCATCACCGATCTGGGGCACGGCCTCGGTGGGCACATAGCCGAACCTGTCCTGAATCGCGTGCAGAATGGGCAGCAGGGCGCCGGGCTTGTGTTTCAGGGCGTCGATTTCTGCTTGGATCAACTCGGGGGTCCACTGGGGGAGGCCGCTCATTGCATTCACCTGGGCTCTTATCGTTATATATGCACCTTGGTGCATATTTTATGATTATGTTTCCATTTAGGATGCGGCAAACTTAGCATTGCTGCGTTAAACACGAAATATGAAATAAAGTTCATATGAAAAAAATACAGATAACACCGGCCTGGTCATTTACCGATGAAGCGGGCAATCGACTCGACCCCCAGCTGTTTGGTCTGCTCAATGCCGTGCATCAAAGCGGCAAGCTGACGGTGGCGGCGGCGGATGTGGGCATTTCCTATCGTCATGCCTGGAACCTGCTAAACAAGTGGGCGGACTTTTTCGGTGTCGCCCTGGTGGATATGCAAAAAGGTCGCGGCGCCTGGCTGTCGCCCCTGGGCGAAAAGCTACTCTGGGCCGAGCAGCGCGTGGCTGCGCGCCTGGGGCCGCAGCTCGAAAGCCTGGGCTCTGAACTGAATCTGGAAATTCAGCAGCTGCTCGAAGGGGTAAAGCCGGTGTTGCGGCTCTATGCCAGCCACGGTTATGCGGTGGCGCTGCTGCCGCGCTTCGCTGCGGATTTGCAACTGGATCTGCAGTACTGCAGTCCGCAGGAGGCGCTGGCGGCACTCAATCGCGGTGCCTGTGATGTGGCCGGGTTCCATGTGCCCACGGCGGCGATCAGCGGGCCGCTGATGAAAAATTATCGCCGGTTGCTCAAGCCCCGCAGCCACCGCATCATCCGTTTTATTACCCGTTGCCAGGGGCTGATGATCAAACCGGACAATCCAAGAGGGATCGAGGGGCTGAATGATCTGCTGCGGACCGATGTGCGTTTTATCAACCGCCAGAGGGATTCAGGCACCCGGGCGCTGCTCGATGGCTTGCTGCGCGATGCCGGATTATCGGTGCGAAAAATCAAAGGTTATGAGCTGGAGGAATATACCCACTCGGCGGTGGCGGCCTATATCGCTGCCGGCATGGCCGATGTGGGCTTTGGTGTCGAGGCGGCGGCACGCCAGTTCGGGCTTGGTTTTGTACCCCTGGCCACCGAGCATTATCTGATGGTGTGCCACAAGCAGTCGCTGAATGATCCCAAGCTGCAGCGCCTGATCGGCCTGATGGAAAGTGAAGCCTTCAGGCAGGCGGTGTCGGCCCTGCCGGGGTATTCACCCAGTCGCTGCGGTGAAATCTGCGCCATCGACGAGCTGTTTGATGCCTGATCCAGGCGCTGCAGTACTTAAGCGCTGCTGTTCAATGTCGCCACATCACATCGGCCTTGTGGTCGACGGCGGCCTGCAGCAGCTGCAGCAGTGCAAAGGCACGGGTTGCCAGCGGCACCTTGTCTTCCTCGTCGTCGTCTTCGTTGTCCGCAGTCTCGTCCGCGGCCGCAGGAGCGTTTTTGAGCGCCTGTTTCAGCCTTGCCAGGGCGGCGGGTACATCGTCCGCCAGCACAGCGCCTGGCACCGTATCGGTGCGGCCCATCATGCGAATCAGTTGCAGGGCTTCAGTGCCAAAGAGGGTAATGTCGGCGTGGGCGTCTGAGCTAAAAGTCACCAGCATGGGAGTGTTGCCTTCTTTGGTTGAGCTGAGGTCGGATGGGTATTGCAGGGCCTGGCGGTGCGCCTTTGTGTCAATAAGCATAGCGTCTGGCGGCGGCCCTGTCTGCAATAGCCTGCGCCTGCCCCTGGCCGTTAATGTCAATTATTCGACTGTATTTGTTATTGCCGCTAAAGCGCTGATTAACCACACTGTTTGCTATGTTTTGACGGTGCATATCCTGTGTGTCTGCGGCTGCAACCAAGGTCGAGTGTGCGGTTGCCGTGCCTCGGTCGCGGAGCTGCGAAGCTCGAGCAGTGGCTGATTCTGTCAGGGATAGCGCGCGTTTCACTTTAGGACTGATGCAAGAGGTTACCCCAATGCCCGAGTACAAAGCCCCGCTGCGCGATATTCGTTTTGCGATGCAGGAACTGCTGGATTTTGACGGTCACTATCAAAGGCTGCCTGGCGCGGAAGACGCCAGCATGGATATGGTGGATGCCATTCTCGAGGAAGCCGGCAAGTTTGCCTCCCAGGTGCTCTCGCCGCTGAATCAGACGGGTGATCAGGGCTGTCGCCTGGGTGAGTCCGGAGTGGAAACGCCTGAGGGATTCAAGGAGGCCTATGCGCGCTATATCGAGGGTGGCTGGCCATCGCTGGCGCAGGCGCAGGCCTTTGGCGGTCAGGGGTTGCCGGACTCGCTGGCCACCATAGTCGCGGAAATCAACGGCAGCGCCAACTGGTCCTGGACCATGTATCCGGGCCTGTCCCACGGCGCCATGGCGACACTCATGACCCATGCCACAGAGGCGTTGCGTGACCGCTATCTGCCGCCGCTGGTTGAAGGTCGCTGGACGGGCACCATGTGCCTGACTGAACCCCAGGCGGGTTCTGATCTGGCCCTGCTGCGCACCCGGGCAGAACCCAACGAGGACGGCAGCTACAGCATCAGCGGCACCAAGATTTTCATTTCCGCCGGCGAGCACGATATGGCGGAAAATATCCTGCATATAGTACTGGCGCGCCTGCCCGATGCCCCTGCGGGTAACAAGGGCATCTCGCTGTTTCTGGTACCGCGTTTTGCAGTGAATGATGATGGCAGTCTCGGTGAGGCCAATTCCCTGGGCTGTGGCTCGCTGGAACACAAGATGGGCATCCACGGCAACGCCACCTGCGTGATGAATTTCGACGGCGCCCGGGGCTTTTTGCTCGGTGAGCCGAACCGTGGCCTGGCCTGCATGTTTACCTTTATGAACAACGCCAGGCTCTTTATTGCCCAGCAGGGCATCTGCCATGCCGAGCTCTCGTACCAGGGCGCCCTGGCATACGCCAAAGACCGGCTGCAGATGCGCTCGCTGCGCGGTGTTGCTGCGCCTGAAAAGAGCGCCGATCCCATTATTGTGCACGCCGATGTGCGGCGCATGCTGCTGACCCAGAAAGCCTTTGCCGAGGGTGGCCGTGCCTTCAGTTACCTCTGTGCCCAGCTGGTTGACCTGGCCCACGGGGCCGAAGATCAGGCCGAGCGCCAGCGCGCCCAAGAGCGTCTTGCGCTGCTGATTCCCATTGCCAAGGGTTTTCTGACCGAAGCTGGCGTCGAGGCCGCGAGTCTGGGAATTCAGGTTTTCGGTGGCCATGGCTACATCGCCGAGTGGGGCATGGAGCAGATTCTGCGCGACGCCCGCATCGCCCCCATTTACGAGGGCACCAACGGCATTCAGGCACTGGATCTGCTGGGGCGCAAGGTCAACGGCAGCAAGGGCGCGCTGCAGCGGGGCTTTGCGGACGAGGTGCAGGCCTTTATCGAATCCGAGCGCAATAACGCAGAGCTGGCTGAGCTGATTGTCGAGCTGGAGCGCCAGCTGCAGCGCTGGAACAGTCTGACCGGGCAACTGATCACCGAGATCGGCGCAGATCCGGCCCAGCTGGGCGCCGCCGCCTTCGATTACATGATGTACAGCGGTTACACGGTGCTGGCCTATATCTGGGCCTTGAGTGCGGTCAAGGCGCAGCAGGCGCTGGCCGCGGGCAGCACTGAAACCGCTTTTTATGGCGCCAAGCTCAGCACTGCGCGCTTTTATTTCCGCCGTATACTGCCGCGCAATGAAGGCCTGGCGGCGACGCTGCTGGACAGCGCCAATACCCTGCTCGACCTGCCAGAGGATGCCTTCTGATCGGCATCTGGGCGGGGCTCTCCGAGCAAGCCTGAGTCAAATCAACCGTCGTGTTCCTCAGGGGAGTACGGCGGTTTTTTATGGGAGCCCTGGTAGCGCTCAGGGTCCGTATAGTCCGATCAGTTCAGTATCCTGGGCGGGCGTGGTTCGGCCGGCTAACAGGGCGTCGTGTATGAAGGCAGAGGTTTGGCCCAAGGGACGCACCAGAGCGCCTGGCATTGAGGCACAAGCAGCTTTTCCTGCTGAGTGTCGAGCGCAAGGGTTGCCCCATTAGCAGCACCTGTATCGCCTGTTCGAGCACCCAAACAACCTGTATCGCCTTGCGGATCAAGCACTTTCCTCGCTTCTTGGCCGTGCTTAGCGCACTGTGCCGGGCCAACTGCGCTATCATGGTCAGACTGTGACGACGGGGTTGCTGAAATTCATGCCGCTAAAGCCAAACGCGGGGCTGCCATAGTCTGCATTTCGGGGGGCCAGGGAGCTGTTGAAAGCGTTTCCGTTATGGCTGCCTTGGCAAAGAGCTCATCTAATGCAGGCTCAGCCGCTATTCAGGTTGAGAGTGCTAGCGTGTGCCGCGTTTTTGGTGTAATAAGTCGGCCTGAATTTGTCGCAATATCCTTATTAAACCCGCTTGCGGGATAATCTTTGATTGGAGTACGAGAGTGCAGAAGATTTTGTCTGCCCTGGCACTGCTGGGTGCCTTTTTTCCAGTGACGGTACTGGCGGCTTTCGGTTTTGATGACGTGGCTGAAAAGGCCCGTGCGCTCGCTGCCAAGCCCTACGAGGCGCCCGCGGCCATCCCTAAGTTCATGCAAACGCTGAGCTACGACGATTACCAGAATATCCGTTTCAATCCGGACAAAAGTCTGTGGAGCGAAAGCAGTTCACGCTTTCAGGTCATGATGGTGCCGCCGGGCCTGTTTTACCGTCATGCGGTGAAAATGAACGTCATTGATGCGCAAGGCAGCCACACGGTGCCGTTTCGCAAAACCGACTTCAACTTTGCCGACCCGGAAGTCGCCAAGCGCGTGCCGGCCAACCTTGGCTATGCCGGTTTCAAGCTGACCTATCCGCTCAAGGGCGAGAAGGAACGCAATCAGTTCATGGTGTTCGCCGGCGCCAGCTATTTCCGTGGTGTAGGGCGTGACAACACCTTTGGTATCTCGGCCCGTGGCCTGGCCATCGATACCGGTCTGTCCCGTGGCGAGGAGTTTCCATCCTTCGTCGAATTCTGGCTGGAACGACCGTCCCCCGATGCCCATGCCATGACCTTCTACGGCCTGCTGGATGGCGAGAGTGCGTCCGGCGCCTACGAATTTACCGTGTACCCAGGCAAGACGACGCGACTGAAGGTCAAGTCACGCCTGTTTCCCCGTGCCGATATCGAACTGCTGGGTGTAGCCCCGCTCACCAGCATGTTCTATTACGGTGAGAACTCTGGCCGTCCACGCGGTGAATGGCGCTCCCAGGTGCATGATTCCGATGGTCTGCAGGTACTGAACGGCGGCAGTGGCGAATGGACCTGGCGGCCGCTGTTGAACCCGAATGAGCTGGAAATGGACTACCTGATGACCGAAAACGTGCGTGGCTTTGGTCTGCTGCAGCGCGACAATCAATTCTCCGACTACCAGGATCTGCAGGCGCGTTACGAACTGCGCCCCAGCAGCTGGGTGCTGACCGAGGGTGACTGGGGCCCGGGCCAGGTAGTACTGGTGCAGCTGCCCACCACCAACGAGACCAACGACAACATCGTTGCCTTCTGGCGTCCGCAGGACAAGGTGCAGGCCGGCAAGTCCCTGGACTACAGCTATGAGGTACAGTTCGGTGGCGCAGAACTTGGTGGCAACCCCATGGGCAAGGTTCAGAACAGCTTCGTCGGTGACGGCAATGTTGTCGGTGGCGGTAATGCCCCTGGCGCCTACCGTGTGCTGGTGGATTTTGGCGGTGGCCTGCTCGACAAGCAGCGTCCGCGGGCACCGATTCTGAGCCACGTTACCGCGCTGGATGGCGGTGAGGTACTGGAGCACTTTGTGGAATACAACGAAGCGCTCAAAAGCTGGAGGCTGTCTATTCTGGCGCGCCCTGCGGCCAAGAAATCGCTGTCGCTGCGGGCGTTCCTCAGTATCGGTGACGAAACCCTGACCGAGACCTGGGCCTACCGGCTGCCGGCCAGCAACGATATTCGGGCCGCGGAGTAATTCATGGCGCACACCCTGGGGGAGCACGCCCTGTCCCGCGTGCTGGAGTATATGGCCGGTACCGGGGCAGAGCTCACCGATGCCCAAACCCTGATCGCCTTCAAGTTGATCGAGGAAGGTTTGCAGTCCGGGCAACCGGACCTGATGGCCTGGGTCATGGATGAGCTGCCACGGCGCTTTGATCTGCCGCAACGGCCGCTGCCGCCGGTGGCACCGGTGATTGTGCGCGGCAGTATCGGTTACGGAGACAAGGGATGACGGCTCAATCAGCGCCAACCAGTACTCTTGCTGCATCTGCTGCAACCCCCTGGCGTGCACGGGTGCTGCTGCGCCGCGGGGTGCTGACCCTGCTGGTGGTTGCCCAGGCGCTGGTGGGGGCCTATTACATGGCGTCCGTGCTGCCGTACCACGGTGGCAACCTGCTGGAACAGGCCCTGATAGGTCTGTTCACACTGCTGTTCACCTGGATCACGGTAGGCTTCTGGATTGGTCTCTACGGTTTCTGGCTGCGCCGGCTCGGGGGAGACCCCAAGTCGCTGCTGCGCCGTCACCCCGACACCGTACTGCTGGACACGCCGCTGGCGCGCACCGCCATCGTCATGCCCATCTACAATGAGCCGGTCAACCGCACCTTGGGGGGCCTGCGCACCATCTACCGCTCGCTGGAAAACAGCGGTCAGATCGAACATTTTGATTTCTTTATTCTGTCCGACAGCCGGGAGCCCGATGTCTGGCTGTCCGAGCAGGCCGCCTGGCAGCAGCTGTGCGACGAGCTGGGCGCCCACGGGCGCCTGTTCTATCGTCGTCGCACCCTGAACATGAACTACAAGAGCGGCAATGTGGCGGACTTCCTGCGCCGCTGGGGTCGCTCTTACGAGTATATGGCGGTGATGGACGCCGACAGCCTGATGGGCGGCGACACCCTGCTGAAAATGGTGCGCCTGATGCAGCGCGAGCCCAACATCGGCATCTTGCAGAGCTGCCCGACGATCATTAACGCCCAGTCGCTGTTTGCCCGCGTACAGCAGTTTGCCAATCAGGTGTACGGGCCGCTGTTCAGTACTGGTCTTGCTGCCATGCAGCTGGGCGAGGCGGCCTTCTGGGGCCACAACGCCATTATCCGGGTAGCGCCCTTTATGCGTCATTGCGGCCTGCCGCATCTGCGCGGACCGGGTCTGTTCAGCGGGCCTATCGCGAGCCACGACTTTGTCGAGGCGGCCTTTATGGGCCGCGCAGGCTATGAAGTCTGGCTGGAACCTGAGCTCAGTCATACCTACGAAGAATCGCCGCCGAGCCTGGTGGATGAGTTGACCCGCGACAAGCGCTGGTCCAAGGGCAATCTGCAGCACCTGTGGCTGATGCTGTTCGAGCCGCGCCTGCGCATGGCGCACCGTATGGCGTTTCTGAACGGCATTCTGTCGTACCTGGCTTCACCGCTGTGGTTCGCCTTCCTGGTACTGACCACCATCGAGACGACCCGGCTGGTGCTCTGGCCGACGAACTATTTTCCGTTGCAGTACAGCCCCTTTCCGCTCTGGCCCGAATGGCACCCCGAGTGGGCCATTGGGCTGGCGAGCAGCGTGGTGTTTCTGTTGTTCTTCCCCAAGCTGCTGGCCATTGTGGATGTATTGCTCAGTGGCCGGCGTCGGGTTCACGGCGGTTTTTTCAGTCTGTTGCTGAGTATCGTCACCGAAATACTGGTGTCGGCCCTGCTTGCGCCCATCCGCATGCTGGCCCATACCCGCTATGTGCTGGAAGCGCTGTTTAATGTGACACTCAACTGGGCCGGGCAGAACCGCAGCGATGAAACCCGCTGGATTGATGCGCTGCTCAATCAGGCGCCGGGCTCCATTCTGGCGGGGATCTGGGCGGGTTTTGCCTGGTGGCTGGACCCGATGTTCTTCTTCTGGTCATTGCCGGTGGCGCTGCCGCTGATTCTGGCGGCGCCCACCTCGGTGCTGCTGAGCAAGGTGGGCATTGGTCAGGCGTTGCGTCGCAAGCGCATCCTGATGGTGGCGGAGGAGCAGCAGGGTTCCGAATTGCTGGAAGACCTCAACAGCCATCAGATACTGCCGGAGTTTGGTGAATCCGCCGTGGTGCGGGCGGTGCTGGACCCGGTGATGAACCGGGTGCATCAGGCCACGGCACGTTCCCACGGCGGGGGCGCCAAGCATCAGCGACTCAAGCAGCTGCGCAGCCGATGCCTGGAGCTGGGGCCTGAAAACCTTAATCGGGCAGAAAAGAACCTGCTGCTGACCGACCGCGAAAGCCTCGCCTGGCTGCACCGCGAATGCTGGCGGACACCGGCCGAGAGTTACTGGGGCCAGGCCATCGACAACCGCATTCGCCAGATCTGGCCGGCGGCCTGAAGGTTCGCCTTGGCATTGCCATGCCAGCCGGTGCCTGTTCCTGTGGTGCTTTTCAGTGCGGAGCCTTCAGTGCGGCGCAATGTCCACCGGCAGGCCGGTGCGATGGGATTCCCGTGCGGCCTCGGCCAGGCGCTGGGCTTCAAGGCCGTCCCTGATACCGGCCAGCGGCGTCTCGCCGTTGCGCAGCCGTGCAACAAAGGCGGCCATTTCCAGGCGGTAGGCCATCGCAAAGCGTTCGATAAAATAGTTTTGCGGCGGCGAGCGGGTGAAGCCCCGGGCATCGCCAATGGTCAGGTTGTTTTGCAAGCTGTTGCCCAGTGACAGTACTTCTTTACTGCATACGGCCTCCAGACGCTGATCGTAGCCGAAGGCCGCACGGCGGCAGTTATTCATCTGGACGAAGCGCCCGGAGCGGGACGTTAGCGTAATCATGGCGGTGTCGATATCGCCGGCTGCACCTATGGCCGGGTCGATCAGGCAGCCGCCCACGGCATAAACGCGGCTGATTTCCTCACCAAGCAGATAGCGCGCCATATCGAAATCATGGATCGCCTGATCCAGGAAAAGCCCGCCCGAGCGCTGCACATAATCGATGGGTGGGGGCGCGGGATCGCGTGTAGTCATGATGATATGTTCAAGTGTCCCGGCCAGCCCCTGTGCTATTCGCTCCCTGACGTGTCTGAAATCGGGGTCGTAACGCCGCTGAAACCCAAGCATACATGCAATGCCCGAGGCTTCGACCTTGCGGACAATGTCGGTGACATAGGCAAAATCCAGCGCCACCGGCTTTTCGCAGAAGACAGCCTTGCCGGCGTCGGCTGCCCGCAGCAGCAAGTCGGCGTGAGTATCTGTTGAGCTGGCAATGATCACACCATCAACCGACGGGTCGCTAAACACGGTCTCAGCTTCGACGATACGTGCGCCTGTGCGTTCGGCCAGTTGCTGACGCGCGGTCGACGTCACCGGATCAACCAGATATTTCAGGCAGACGCCTTGCTGCGCGGCGGCGTTGAAGGCATGAACCTGGCCGATGCGCCCGGCGCCGAACAGGGCCAGCCGGATCATGGGGCCGGCGCCGCTGGGCTGACGGCGACCCAGGTGCGATCCTGTTGCGAGCGCATCACGGCCTCTACCACCTGGGCGCTGTGCACGGCGTCGGTGAAGGATGGCCAGAGTGTCCTTGTGCCACCAATACCCTCGATAAGATCGCGCATCTCGACCATGATCATGTCGTTGAAGCCAAAGCCGTGGCCGGTGCCGATACAGAAGTGTCGGTAGTCGGGATGCTCCGGGCCTATCAGGATAGTTCTGAAACCCTGCAGGTGGGCCGGGTCTCTGGCGGAAAAGTACTGCAGCTCGGCCAGACGCTCCTGGTCAAAGTAGAGGCTGCCCTGGGTGCCGATGATTTCGTAGGTCAGCCCCATCTTGCGCCCGGCGGCCACGCGGCTGGCTTCGATGGATCCCTGCACGCCACTGGCAAACGTCAGTAAAAAACTGGTCTGATCGTCATTCTCCACCGCTTCGAGCTCGCCGTTGGCGTTGGGACGTTTGGGGTGGATGATCTGACTGTCGCCCACGACTTCGGCCACCGGGCCGCAGAGATAGTGGGCCATATTGATGATATGGGAGGCGATATCCCCCAGGGCCCCGGCGGAGCTGGCGAATTCCCGTTTCAGGCGCCAGCTCATCGGCAGCGTCGGATCCATCAGGAAGTCTTCGTTGTGGGTGCCGCGAAAGTGGATGATGTCGCCGATCTCGCCGGATTCGATCAGTTGTTTCGCCAGTGCTGTGGCGGGGTTCTTCATGTAATTGAAGCCCACCAGAGTACAGACGCCGGCTTGGGTGGCCGCGTCGGCCATTTCCTGGGCATCGCTGGCAGACAGTGACAGCGGCTTTTCGCAGATGACATGCTTGCCCGCCGCAATGGCGGCCAGCGCCATCTCCTTGTGCAGGTAGGTGGGCGAACAGATGCCGACCACATCGATGGCGGGGTCCGTGACCAGTTCGCGCCAGTCGCCGGTTGAACGTCTAAAGCCCAGTGCCCGGGCGCTTTGGGCGGCGCCTTGCGCATCCGATGTGGCCAGCATGTCGCATACAGGCTCGGCTGAGAGTGGAAATACGGCCGGCAGCGCCTTGAGGGCGACGGCGTAGGCCTTGCCCATATAGCCGCTGCCGATGATGCCGAAATTCAATTGGGTTTTCATGATGACGCGCTCCGCTAATCGTTGTGGTTATTGATCCGGCCGGCCAGTAACCGACCGGCGCAGGGCAGGGGGTTATTCCACCGTCGTCCAGCCGTCCTGCGCAATGGATTGCTCCATCGCCTCGATGATTTTCTGGTTTTGCAGACCGAAGTCGAAATTCGGATAGCAGTCGCCGGCACCGGTGATGCCCATGACCAGGTCATGCACCTCAATCACCTTGATATCGAAGTAGCCGAGCCCGCCGCCTCCGAAATCGAACCCAAAGAACGCCGAGTACTGCGGTACCTGAGAGCCGGCATAGAGGGTCTTGAAGCCGCGATCCGCTTTGGGATCGTTGAAGCGGAACAGCTGCAGCTCGTTGAAGCGCTCGCCGTCGTTACTCAGGGTGCCCTGGGTACCGGTAATCTCCCAAGACATGCCGAAGATCTTGCCGGCGGCCACGCGGGACGATTCGATAACGCCACCGGCACCTGAGTCGAACTGCACCAGGCATTGCAGCTGGTCCTCGTTTTCGACCTCGCGCATTTCAGCCTGGGCGGCATCCAGCTTGCTGCCATAGCCCGATCCGCTGCTGGGCACGGGCCGGCTTGGGAAGAAGGTCTGGGACTGGGCGCACACGCGCTCAATGCCGCCCATCAGATACTGGGCGACGCTGATAACGTGGGATCCCAGGTCGCCCAGGGAACCGGAGCCGGCTTGGGTGCGTGAACAACGCCAGGACCAGGGCAGCTCAGGATCACAGAAAAAGCCCTGGTCGAAGGTGCCGCGAAAGCGAATGGGTGTGCCTATATCGCCGCGCTCGATCAGCTGTTTGGCCAGCATCGCGGCCGGGGTCTTGATGTTATTAAAGGCGACATAGGTTTTTACGCCCTTGATCCTGGCCGCTTCAGTCATCTGCCGGGCTTCGCTGAGTGTGACCGACATGGGCTTTTCGCAGTACAGATGCTTGCCGGCTTTGATGGCCGCCATCGCCATCTCAAAGTGCAGCGTATTGGGGGTGGTGATGTCCACCACCTCGACTTCAGGGTCGTCGATCAGCGCGCGCCAGTTATCATAGGCCCTGGTGGCACCAAAGCGCCTGGCGGCTTTGTCGGCCAGTGCCTGAGTTGTATCGGCTACGGCAAAAACCTGGGGTATCGCAGGCAGATTGGGGTACAGCATGGCGGCGCGGCTATAGGCGTCGGCATGGGCCTGGCCCATGAAGCCGGTACCGATCAGACCGATTTTCAGTGTTGGAGTCGGCATGTCTGAATCCTTATTAGATGTTATGGCTGCGGTGGTGCTGGGGCTTAACGGCTAATCTCGAAACCGGCCGAGCGCGCGCTCTGGTGCAGGTAGTCATATCCCATGCGGGCATAGACCAGCGGGTTGGCAACCTGTGGGTCCTGTTCCGCCTCGACGACCAGCCAGCCCTGATAACCGATGGCTTTGAGGCCGGCCAGCAGAGCGGGGTAGTCAATACAGCCATCCCCTGGAACCGTATAGAGCCCGTGCAGCACGGCCTGCATAAAGCCCATGTCTTCGCCCAGGGCCTGTTGCAGCTGCGGCGCGCGTACATCCTTGCAATGCACATGGCATACGCGGGCGCCGTGGCGTGCAAGCACCGCAACAGGGTCAGCACCCGCGCTCAGGCAATGTCCGGTGTCGAGCAGCAGGCCGACGCTGGGGCCGGCCAGTGCCATCAGCTGGTCGATATCGCTATCGCTCTGGATGATGGTGCCGATGTGATGGTGGATGGCCAGGCGCATGTTGTAGTCATAGAGGCAACGATCGGCCAGATCGGTCAGGCGTGTCGCATAGTCGTGCATCTGGGCGTCATCAATCACCGGGCGCGACGACATGGGGCGGCGGGTTTCCATAAAGCTCTCGTGCCAGGTCTCGGCATAGACCAGCACCCGGCAGCCCTGGCTTTTCAGCAGCTCAAGATGGGGTTGCAGTAGCGTCCATTCCTGCTCGACGCTGTGCTCGATCAGGTTGCCGCTGTACCAGCCAGAAATGAGTTCAAGGGCGTGCGTGCTCAATATCTGACTGAGTACCGCGGGCTCACGGGGAAACTTGCCGCCCAGTTCGATACCGCTGTAGCCGACCTGTGCCGCCTCGCTCAGGCAGGTCTCCAGTGGCGTATCAGCGCCGAGTTCCGGCATGGCATCGTTGCTCCAGCCAATGGGGTTGATGCCAATTCTGATAGCAGCGCCGGTATCCGTCATGATGAATCCTCAATTAACTGAAATTGTTATTGGTTGTTTTCGAAGCCTTTGGGATCAGCATTCTTGCTGTGCTCTAATGCCCGTTAATGAGGAGATAATCTAAAGCAGGCGCCTAATGGCGTACATGACTGAGGTTTCCATAAATATGTCTGTAATCACAATTGATAGTGTTCCTTCGGAGGTTCACTTCGGTCGGGTGACCTACCCGCCGGGAGGCACCCATGGGCCGCGGGTACAGCGGGGGTTGCAGTTCGTCTATCTGCTGTCCGGGGCGGTGGATATTGAGGTTGATGACGCACTACAGCAGTTACGGCCGGGCAACATGGCGGTGCTGTTACCCGGGCGCAGGGAGCATTTTCATTTCCATGCGCGCCAGGAAAGCGAACACAGCTGGTGCCAGCTGGACTTCGATACGATCGGGCCGGGTTTTAACAGCCGTTTTACCGGCGTATCGCCGCAACTGCCGATCAATACCGAAATCGAACAAATGATGGAGCTGGGGCTGGCGGTGACCGGGGCAAGTCATATCGACAACCGTATCGCCCTGGTCAAGCTGGGTGAAGCGCTGCTGCACTACTATCTGTCCCTCGATGCCCTGCCAGCCAATGAACGGCCATCACCGATGCCCAGGGCAGTGCGCCAGGCGTGTAAATACATCGCCAGCGCCTACCAGCATCCACTGACGCTGGAGTTGATCGCGCAGCAGGCGCACTGTTCGGTGAATCATCTGATTAACCAGTTCAAACAGAGCCTGAAGGTTACCCCGATTCGCTATCTGTGGCAGACCCGGCTGGTGCGCGCCGAATCCCTGCTTAAGCACACCGACATTCCAATTTCGGCCATTGCCGAACAGTGCGGTTTCGCGTCGCAGTTCCATTTCTCGCGCCTGTTCAAGGCGTCGCATCAGGTCTCGCCGCGACAGTACCGCGTCCATTGCCGATCGCAGTGAGGCGGTACTTTGGGCAAGGTGTCAGGCGTCCAAACTTGACATCAAACGTAATACGAACAATTATCACCTCCGCTCGCAAATGTATTTATTTAGGCATGAGGTTCGATGGTGGCGGTTCTATCCCTGTCCATGATGAAAATGGCTGCGCTGAAAACTGCAGTGAACCTTATGCCGGTGGGCTCTGTCCCGCTGCTGTTTGCGTCGGCCATCAGTAGTGTTGCGCTGCTGAGCCTGCCGGCGCAGGCCGAAAGTGGCACAGGCGCACGCCAGCAGGCGCTGGAAAGTCTTGGGCAGGCGCTGTTCTTCGATACCAGCCTGTCGAACAACCGCAGTCAGTCCTGCGCCAGTTGTCATGACCCGGCCCGGGGCTTTGCCGATCCTGGGGTCAACACCCAGGCCGGCGCTGTATCGCTGGGGGATGATGGTCATTCTCTGGGGGATCGCAATGCGCCCAGTGTCACCTATGCAGCCTTTACGCCTGAATTTCATCGCGACTCTGAAGGGCGCCTGGTTGGCGGCCAATTCTGGGACGGACGGGCATCTAGCCTGGAAGATCAGGCCAAGGGGCCGCCGCTGAACCCTATCGAGATGGGGTTGCCGGATGTGGCTAGTCTGCGTGCCCGGCTGCAGGAAAATCCGTTTTACGTCTCCCGCATCACTGAACTCTTCGGTGAGGCGGGTCTGGCAAGTGATGAAGCTGCGTTTGATGCCATGGCCAGCAGTATTGCTGCCTTTGAGCGCAGTGATGCCGTATCGCCGTTTGACTCCCGTTACGACCGCTACCTGCGCGGTGAATACCGCATGACGGAACAGGAAGAGCTGGGCCGCACTCTGTTCTTTTCCCAGCAGTTCACCAACTGCAATCAGTGCCATCAGCTGCGCCAGTCGGCCATTGCCGCGGATGAAACCTTCTCGAATTATCAGTACCACAACATAGGCGTACCGGTGAATACGGCGGTGCGGGCGGCCAGCGGTATGGCGCCCGATGCCCTGGATGGGGGACTGCTGAACAACCCCCAGGTGAGCGAGGAACATGAACGCGGCAAATTCCGCACACCAGGGCTGCGCAACGTTGCGGTGACGGGGCCCTACATGCATAACGGTGTCTTTGCCGAGCTGGAAACCGTGGTGCGGTTTTACAACAGTTACAACAGCAAGAGCGCTGCCAGCAAGATCAATCCGCAAACCGGGCAGTCCTGGGGCCAGCCCGAGGTGGCGCAGAACCTGTCGCTCACGGAGCTGGAGAGCGGCCCTGCGCTGGACAGCAAGCGTATTGCCGCCCTGGTGGCCTTCCTGAAGACCCTGACGGATAAAAGGTATGAGGCGTTGCTCGACTGAACCCTGGGCGTCTGGCGAATAATGGCTGTGTCAGGTCGGCCGGCTTGCAAGGGTCGCGCAACTGCAGGCCGGCAGAGGCTGTATTGGCCTCCGGGTCCAGGAGTAAACGGTGCTATCCGATCCCAACTGGCGGGAGCCTGAAAGCTGGGCCAATATTTAGAGGTGCCCGACAGACAGGACATGGCCCGTCGTCCCCGAATGCATGTGCATTTTCATGGATGGAAATGACGGTGCACAGTATTCCGCACCCCGTCCAGCGCCCTATGTTCGCTCTGCATTGCCTGTCGGCAGCTGTCCGTACAGATCCGGAGACAGAACCATGGCAGATGAACACAAAACCGCCTCCTGGTGGCAGACCCTTCCCGGTATCCTGACGGCCGCGGGTGGCCTGATTACGGCGGCCGCGACATTGATTGCTGTACTGAGTCAGACTGGCATCCTGGGCACGGCTACAACGCCGCCGACATCCACCCCCGCGGTCGAAAGCGCAATCAGCCCCCCGGCATCGGTGCCGCTCACCGAAGGCTGGAGCATCATCGGCAAGTCACGACAAGGCAAATTCTTCGATCTCAAATTGATGGTCCACCGCGACAGTCCGGCCATTGGGCGCAGTTACGACGCGGTGGATGACTTTCGGCTGGTTCACAAGCGCCCGGTCAAGGGCGAGGATCAGGGGCAGGTAATCACTCTGGGCATGGTACACCGGGGCGATTCGGTGCAGGTGCTGGACCTCTATATCGAAACCCCCAGTACAGAGATGGTGCCGGTATGGGCCAAATTGAGTGCTGTGCTGCACCCGCGCTAGGGTTTCATTACCAATAAGACAGTTGGGCGGCGTCGCCTGATTCGCGAGATCTTCCGTATAGCCATTTACCTCTGCGGCCATAACCTGCAGTCTTCTGTCAGTCCGCTTTATGCGCGGAGTACGGCCTTGATGCGGTTATAGCTCTGGCTCCCGTACACGTTAGCGCTGGTGTATATTTTTCACCAAATTGGAACGTAATAACTAATCCCCTGGTTCTCTGTATCATTTAGGGCTTAAGGGTGCAGCTTCAGGGGCGCCAGTGGGCTGATGCTTGTGGCTTGATTCGGGGCATTTCTGCTGTACGGCGTTGGATGATTGTGTCGAGGGGGTTGACGGCGAGGCATATTTTTGTGAATAATTGGATCGTTCCAATAATAACGTTCCAAAAGCAGCTTAATAACAGCAGCGTCGACGGAGAAGCGAGCATGAGCAAAGGTATCGGCTGGGGATTTATCGGAGCGAGCACCATCGCACGGCAGTGGATGGTCAAGGCCGTGCGCGCTCAGGTCGGCCATGATGTGGTTGCGGTCATGAGCAGCAGTCTCGAGCGTGGCCGTGCCTATGCTGATGAACTGGGAATCCCTGAAGCCTACGACTCGGTGGATGCGCTGCTGGCGGATCCCGCTGTTGATGCGGTCTATATATCGACCACCAATGAATTGCACAAGGATCAGGTACTGGCGGCCGCGGCCGCCGGCAAGCACGTTCTGTGCGAAAAGCCCCTGGCGCTGACGCTGCAGGATGCCACCGAGATGGTGGCGGCCTGTCGTACTGCCGGTGTCGTGATGGGCACCAATCACCATCTGCGCAATGCGGCGACCCATCAGGCGATCCGGGCCGAAATTGACTCCGGCGTGATTGGTGATGTGGTGGCGCTGCGCATTTTCCATGCCGTTGAGTTGCCGTCGAATCTGCAGACCTGGCGCATCAACAAGCCCCAGGCCGGCGGCGGCGTCATTCTGGATATAGTGGTGCACGACGCCGATACCGTGCGCTTTCTGCTCGGCGAGGATCCGCTGGATGTCATGGCCTGTGCTCAGCACGGTGGCATGGCGGCGAATGTGGAAGATGGCTCCATGGTTATCATGCGCATGCCGAGTGGTGCCCTAGTACAGACCCACGAGTCCTTTGTCGTACCTTTTGCCGGAACCGGCCTGGAAGTGCATGGCACCCAGGGCAGCATCTTTGCGCGGGACGTGATGACGCAGCGCCCGCTGGGCGAGGTGGAGCTTGTGACGGCCCAGGGGCGCCGCACGCTCAGTATTGAGCACCACGACCTTTACGCCCATTCCCTGGCGCACTTTGCCCGCGCCATGCGGGAGGGGGGCGAGGCCGCCGTTAGCGGAGAAGATGGCGTCAAGTCGCTGGCGGTGGCGCTGGCGGTGGCCGAGTCGGCCAGTGAAGGGCGCCTTGTTCGGGTTCAGTACCCGGTTTGAGTCGTGCGGGCGCAGCAGCGCCGTTTATTTCAATCTATCAGTGTGAGAGTCCCGTTATGTCTAAGGTGATTTCTTTTGAGCAGGCAGCGAAGTTCATCAAGGACGGTGACATCGTGACAGTATCGTCTTCCAGCGGCCTGGGGTGCCCGGATCGAATGCTGCAGGCTATTGGTGAGCGCTTTGAGCGCGATGGCTCCCCGCTAGGTATCACTACGCTGCATCCCATCGCAGCCGGTGACATGTATGGCATCAAGGGTATCGACCATATCGCCAGAGAAGGGCTGCTGGCCAGAGTCATTGCCGGCTCCTATCCAAGCGGGCCGTCCAGCATGCCGATGCCAGAGGTGTGGAAGTTGATTTCCGACAACCGCATCCCGGCCTATAACGTGCCCAGCGGCATCTTGTTCGATATTCATCGTGAGGCCGCTGCGCATCGTCCGGGTGTACTGACCACAGTGGGGCTGGATACCTTTGCCGACCCTGCGCGCCAGGGCTGCGCGATGAACGGGCTGGCCGAGGCCGAGCCCATTGTGCACAAGCGTGAGTTCGAAGGTGTTGAGTATCTGTATTTCCCCGCCATCGTGCCCAATGTCGCCATAATTCGCGCCACGTCGTCCGATCAGAAGGGCAACCTGTCCTATGAGCACGAAGGTGCATACCTGGGTGGACTCGAGCAGGCGCTGTCGGTGCGCAACAACGGCGGCATTGTGATCGCCCAGGTGAAGCGGGTGGTACGTAACGGCAGTCTGCGCCCCTATCAAGTACATGTTCCGAATAACCTGGTGGACTATGTAGTGGTCGATCCCGATCAGATGCAGACCACCCAGACGCCCTATGATCCGGCGATCTGCGGCATGATTGCGCGGCCCGACGACAGCTTTGAAACGCCGGAGTTCTCGCCGGAAAAAATCATTGCACGCCGCGTTTCCCAGGAGCTTAAGGCTGGCCAGGCTGTGAACCTGGGCTTTGGCATTTCCGCCAATGTGCCGCGTATTCTGCTGGAAGAGGGGCTGGGCGGTGAAGTGACCTGGGTGGTAGAGCAGGGGCCCGTCGGCGGGGTGCCGCTGCTGGGCTTTGAGTTTGGCTGCGCGGCCAATGCCGACAGCATTCTGCCCAGTCCACAGCAGTTTACCTACTTCCAGGGAGGCGGTTTCGATCAGAGTTTCCTGTCCTTTCTTGAGATAGACCGGGCCGGCAACGTCAACGTGTCCAAGCTCGGCAAGAAGCCTTACCTGACCGCAGGCTGTGGCGGTTTTGTCGATATCACCGCCCATGCCCGCAAGATCGTCTTCAGCGGCTTCTTTACCGCCGGCGCCAAGTACCGGCTGGAAAATGCTCGTATTGAAGTGGTTGCAGAGGGGCGCTTCCAGAAGTTGGTGGAAGACGTGGAGCATGTCACCTTTTCCGGTTCCATGGGCGTCAAACGTGGGCAGGAGGTGCTCTATGTCACCGAGCGTTGCGTGATGCAGCTGACACCCGAGGGGCTGGAGGTGATCGAGGTTGCGCCAGGTATCGACCTGGAACGGGATGTACTGGCTCAGGCGGCCTTCCCGCTGCGGGTGTCGGCGCAACTGAAAACCATGGATGCGGCGCTGTTTTCGCCGCAACCCTTCGGTCTGGAACTGGAGGCAAAGGCATGAGCAACGAACAGGTGAGACTGATTCAGCAGGGCCATGTGGCGGAGATACTGATCGAGCGTCCGGAAAAGCTGAACGCGCTGACGGTGTCTATGCTTGAGGCGCTGTACAGCATCGTGCTCAAGCTCGACGAAGATCCGTCAATCCGGGTCGTGATTCTGCGCACCGCCGGTGAGCGGGCCTTCTGTGTCGGCGCCGATATCAATGCCTGGGGCGAATACGCGCCGCTGGATATGTGGCGCAGCTGGATCAAGCGCGGTCACCGTGTATTTGATGCCCTGGCCGGGCTGCGCCAGCCGGTGATCGCGGTGATTCAGGGGCCGGCCCTAGGGGGCGGCTTTGAGCTGGCGCTCGCGGCAGACCTGCGGGTCGCCGATGAAAAGGCCTGTTTCGGTTTGCCGGAAGCCGCGATTGCGACCTGTCCCGGCTGGTCGGGCTCGCAGCGTCTGGCAAAACTGATCAACCCCAGCCTGATCAAGGAGCTGATATTTACCGGCCGCAGGCTGGACGCTCAGCGCGCGCTATCCCTGGGACTGGTCAACGAAGTGGCCGAGCAGGGCACGACACTGGCGCGGGCGCGGGCGCTTGCCGCCGAGATCTGCGTCCGGGCGCCGGTGTCGGTGCAACTGGGCAAGCAGATGGTCGATGCCGGTGCCGGTGACAATGCCGCCATGATCATCGAGGCGATGGCCGGTGGTCTGGCTGCCCTGACCCAAGACGCCAGAGAGGGCGTATCGGCCTTTCGCGAACGGCGCCAACCCGAATTCAAAGGAGAATAAAAAGTATGGCAAACGAGACAGATTCTACGAGCAGCGTAACCTGGGCCCAGGGGCCCCGCGTGGCAGAGGTTCCCAGTGAACCATTCCGAGGTCAGTTGTTCATCAATGGCCAGTGGCGTGAGGCCAGCGGTGGCGAACGCCTGACACGCACTAGCCCGGCGTATGGTGTGGTGGTAGGTGACTATGCCCGCGCCACGGCAGCGGATACCGAGGAGGCTATCGGGGTTGCCCGTGTCGCCTTCGATCAGGGTGAATGGCCGCGTATGAGCGGTGCCCAGCGTGCGGCGGTGCTGAACCGGGTTGCCGATCTGGTAATGGCGCGGCAGGAAGAGTTTGCCCTACTGGAACTATTTGAGTCCGGCAAGCCGATCTCGCAGGCCCGTGATGAGATCCAGTGGGCGGCAGAGCTTTGGCGCTATGCCGCCGTCTGTGCCCGTGGTTTGCATGGCGACAGTTACAACACTCTGGGCGAGGATATGCTGGCGTTGGTGCTGCGTGAGCCTATTGGAGTGGTGAGTATCATCACGCCCTGGAACTTTCCATTCCTGATCGTCAGCCAGAAGCTTCCTTTCGCGCTGGCCGCCGGTTGTACCGCGGTCGTGAAACCCAGCGAGCTGACCTCCGGCACCACGGTGCTGCTCGGGGAAGTACTAAAGGAAGCCGGCTTGCCCGATGGTGCGGCCAATATCCTGGTGGGTACAGGGCCTGAAGTCGGTGCCGTGATGTGCGGGCACAAGGATGTGGACATGGTGTCCTTTACCGGTTCCACCGGTGTTGGCAAAGCCCTGAGCGCGACGGCAGCCCAGACACTGAAAAAGGTCTCGCTGGAACTTGGAGGCAAGAATCCGCAGATCATCTTCCCGGATTGTGATTGGGACGCCGCCGTGGATGCGGTGGTGTTTGGCACTTACTTTAATGCCGGTGAGTGTTGTAACAGTGGCTCTCGTATCCTGGTACATGAATCCATCGCCGCCGATTTCGAACAGGCAGTGATCGAACGGGCACGCAAGGTACCAGTTGGTGATCCTCTGTGCGAACAGACCAAGGTCGGTGCCATTATCTCCGATGGTCACCTCGCCACGATTCAGGGCTATGTCCAGGGGGCGCTGGATGCCGGTGCCCGGGTGTCCCTCGGTGGTCAGGCACTGGATGTGCAGGGGCTTTACATGGCACCGACCATATTGTCCGGCGTATCGCCGGAGATGGCGGTGGCGCGGGAGGAGGTATTTGGCCCGGTGCTTTCGGTGCTGACCTTTGGTGACCTGGAGGAGGCGATCAGCATAGCCAATGACACCCTTTATGGTCTTTCGGCGGGTGTATGGAGCGCCAATATTGAGAACTGTCTAGCCATTGGCCGCCGGGTCAAGGCCGGTACCGTATGGCTCAATACCTGGATGAGCGGCTATCCCGAGCTGCCCTTTGGAGGCTACCGCGAAAGTGGACAGGGGCGTGAACTGGGGCGCTTTGGAATTGAAGAGTTTACCGAGCTGAAGACCATTCAGATGCATATGGGCCCGCGTACCGGGTGGTGGCTGCCCAAGGGCTAAGAGTATTTCCGTGTGCAGCGGCATTGCTGTTGCGCACATACCAAGTGACAGGGTGGATCAGCATGATCTTCCGGTCGAACGAGGAGTTTGAGATGACTGCAACAATAACTATTAAAAAACTCGTGGGTATTATGGCGCTGGGATCGGCGCTGGGCCTAGGGTCTGTCGCAGGACAGGCTGGCGAAGTGGAAGTGCTGCACTGGTGGACGTCGGGCGGTGAAGCCAAGGCGCTCGGTGAGCTTAAAAGTACGCTGGAATCCCAAGGCGTGAGCTGGAAAGACATGCCGGTCGCCGGTGGCGGTGGCAGCAGTGCCATGACGGTGTTGCGTTCGCGTGTGATGTCGGGCCAGGCACCGACGGCCGTACAGATGATGGGGTTTGATATTCTCGACTGGGGTCAGGAGGGTGTGGTGGCCAATCTCAATGGTGTCGCGGCCGAGGAAGGCTGGGATGCGGTTGTACCGGCAGCACTGCAGAAGTTTGCCAAGTACGATGGTCAGTGGATTGCGGCGCCGGTCAATATCCACTCCACCAACTGGGTCTGGGGTAACAAGGCGTTGCTGTCCAAGCTTAATATCGCTGTGCCCGAAAGTTGGAACGATTTTATTGAGGCGATGGAGAAGGTCAAGGCAGCCGGATTTGTTGCTCTCGCTCATGGTGGTCAGGCCTGGCAGGACGCAACGGTGTTTGATGGGGTGGTGATGGCCACGGGTGGTGTGGATTTTTACCGCAAGGCCCTGATCGAGCTGGATCAGGAGGCCCTGACCTCTGACACCATGAGGCAGGTATTTGATCGCATGCGACAGCTGCGCGGTCTGGTGGATGATAACTTCCCGGGGCGTGATTGGAACCTGGCTTCGGCCATGGTGATAAACGGTGATGCAGCCTTCCAGATGATGGGGGACTGGGCCAAGGGTGAGTTCCTTAACGCTGGCAAGGTTCCGGGTACAGACTTTGTCTGCTTTCGTACCCCCGGCAGTCAGGGTGCGGTGGTGTTCAATACCGATCAGTTCGCCATGTTCGAGGTGGACGCCGAGCGTCAGGATGCTCAGCTGAAGATGGCCAGTGCGGTTCTCTCACCTGAGTTCCAGGTTGCGTTCAATACGGTCAAGGGATCGGTGCCGGTACGAACCGATATCTCTGACGAGGCGTTTGATGCCTGCGGCAAGAAAGCCATGGCGGATCTGCGTGAGGCGGTAACCAAGGACACACTGGTGGGCAGCATGGCTCACGGTCATGCGGCTCCTGCTGCGGTCAAGAGTGCGCTCTACGACGTGGTAACTGCCCACTTTAACGGCACCATGTCCTCGGATGAGGCCGTCACACAGCTGGCAGCTTCCATCCAGAACGCTTTCTGATAGTCGTTACAAGGCGCTCGCGCCGTGCGGACCAGGCTCTAATCTGGCAGTGCGAGCGCGACCTCTACTATAAAAGCAGGAAAGTGTTATGAAACAACTTGTCGATCAGGCGCCGGCAGTGAGCCGCGCGGACAAAGGTTCCGACAGGGCTATTGGCTGGTTGCAGGAGCAGCTGCCCAAGCTCGTGCTGGCGCCGTCTTTTGCTGTGATTGTGCTGTTCGTTTACGGCTTTATTCTGTGGACGGTTTATTTGTCTTTTAGTGCCTCACGTATGCTGCCCAACTATTCCTGGGCGGGTTTGACGCAGTGGGACCGCCTTTGGAACACACTAACCTGGCAGATTGCGCTAGATAACCTGGCGGTCTTTAGTGTGCTCTACATCGTGCTTTGTCTTGTTATCGGGCTGACACTGGCGATCCTGCTGGATCAGAAAATACGTGTCGAGGGTGGTTTGCGTACCCTCTATCTGTATCCGATGGCATTGAGCTTTATCGTCACTGGTACCGCCTGGAAGTGGTTCCTTAACCCCGGGCTGGGCTTGGAACGTTCCATGCGTGAGTGGGGCTTTGACGACTTTACTTTCGACTGGCTGATTAACCCGGACATGGCGATCTACACCGTGGTAATTGCCGGGGTCTGGCAGGCGTCGGGGTTTGTGATGGCCATGTTCCTGGCGGGCCTGCGAGGTATTGATAATGAGATTCTGAAAGCGGCCCAGATCGATGGTGCACCGGCCTGGAAGATCTATACCCGCATTATCATTCCGCAGCTCGGCCCGGTATTCATGAGTGCGTTCGTGGTACTGCTGCATCTGGCCATCAAGAGTTTCGATCTCGTTATCGCCCTGACCGGCGGCGGGCCAGGGAATGCGACCGAGTTGCCGGCAACCTTTATGTACTCCTACTCCTTTACCCGCAACCAGATCGGTGTTGGTGCCGCGAGTGCCGTGTTCATGCTGATGACCATCGCCGCGATCATCGTGCCCTATCTTTACTCGGAACTTAAAGGAGGCCGCAAATGAGCGCCCCATCCCAAGACAATGCCCTGCGCTCGGCGATCTACTGGCGAGCGCTGATTTATAGCGTGCTGATCGTGATTGCTGTGATCTACCTAGCGCCGTTGTTTGTGATGGTGGTGACGTCGCTGAAGTCGCTGGACGAGATACGTTCCGGCAACATGATGTCTCTGCCGATCGAGGTCACTTTCGAGCCCTGGATTCAGGCATGGAGTTCGGCCTGCCTGGGGCTGGAGTGCTCCGGTATTAAGGGTTTTTTCTGGAACAGCATAAAGATGGTGGTTCCCGCTGTGGCTATATCCGCCGTGCTGGGTGCCTTCAACGGTTATGTGCTGACCAAGTGGCGTTTTCGTGGCCATAACATCATCTTTGGAATGATGTTGTTTGCCTGTTTCATACCGTTTCAGATCGTCCTGCTTCCTATGTCCCAGGTTCTAGGCTTTCTCGGGCTAGCCAATACGACCTCCGGGCTGGTATTGGTGCATGTGGTGTACGGGCTGGGCTTTACCACACTGTTTTTCCGTAACTATTACGAAGCCTTTCCGAATGAACTGATTCGGGCGGCGATCATGGACGGCGCAGGATTTTTTACCATCTTCAAGCGGGTATTGCTGCCGAGTTCCGGTCCGATATTGGTGGTGTCGGTTATCTGGCAGTTCACCAATATTTGGAATGACTTTATCTTCGGTGCCTCTTTCGCTTCGGGCGACAGTGCGCCTATTACCGTGGCCCTGAATAACCTGGTCAACAGTTCCACCGGGGTTAAGGAATACAACGTGCACATGGCTGCGGCCATTACTGCCGCATTGCCCACCCTGCTGGTGTACGTTGTTGCCGGACGTTACTTTGTACGCGGCCTGATGGCCGGATCAGTGAAAGGATAATAATTATGAGCTTTCTGAATATCGACAACGTCATCAAGCATTACCAGGACGTGGAAGTTCTCAAACGCATCAATATAGAAATCAACAAGGGGGACTTCCTCGTGCTGGTCGGCCCGTCGGGTTGCGGCAAGTCGACATTGCTCAACATGATCGCGGGTCTGGATGAGATCACCGATGGCGAGATCAGTATCAACGGGCGGGCCATGAAGGGTGTACATCCGTCGAAGCGGGATATTGCCATGGTGTTTCAGTCCTATGCACTGTATCCCAACATGACGGTGGAAAAGAACATCAGCTTTGGCCTGGAAATGCGTAAGCTGCCTAAATCTGACCGGGACGCCGCCGTGGCAAGGGTGGCCAAGATGCTGCAAATCGAGCCGCTGCTCAAACGCAAGCCCTCTCAGCTTTCCGGCGGTCAGCGCCAACGCGTGGCCATGGGGCGTGCCCTGGTGCGAGACCCCCAAGTGTTTCTGTTCGATGAGCCACTTTCCAACCTTGATGCCAAGCTGCGGGTGGACATGCGTACCGAGATCAAGCTACTGCATCAGCGCCTGGGCGCCACCATTGTGTATGTAACCCACGACCAGATTGAAGCCATGACCCTGGCGACCAAAATCGCGGTTATGAATGGTGGTGTGGTACAGCAGTTTGGTACGCCGGAAGAGATCTACCATAACCCGGTGAATACCTTTGTTGCCGGCTTCATGGGGTCGCCGTCAATGAATCTGGTCACCGGCAAGGTGGTCAAGGTTGAAGGCCGGCTGAACTTTGAAATTGATACCGCCGAGGCGGGCCGACCGCTGCTGTTACCCGTGGGGCGTGACAACACGGCGGTTGAGAAGTACCTCAATCAGACCGTCACGGTGGGCCTGCGGCCAGAAACCATTACAGACCCTGAAAGTGCCAACCGCACAGAGGGCGTGATTCATGAGGCCGGGCTGCGGGTGGAGCTGACCGAGCCCACCGGTGCCGACATGTTTGTTGTCACCCATCTGGGCGGTGTTGAGGTGGTAGGGCGGATGCGCAGCCGAGCTTCCGCCCATGCTGGCAGCGAGGCGCGCTTTGCCTTTGATGTGTCGCAAATCGTCGCCTTCGATCTCGCCACCGGCGATCGTATTTGCTAGTCGGAGTCATACAGTGGGCAGCAATATCATGGGTGAATCTACGGACTCAGTGTACGACATCGTGATTATCGGTTCTGGGATCGGCGGTTCAACCCTGCTGAACCGTTTGGCCGACAGCGGCGCCAGGATTCTAATGATAGAGCGGGGTCAGCCGCTGGCCGACTCGGCGGATGCCAGGGACAGCCAGGCCATCTTTTTTGACGGCCGGTTTCGCCCCCAGGAGCAGTGGCTGGATGGCAACGGCGAGTTGTTCAATCCCGGTAATTACTATTACTTGGGTGGTAACTCCAAGTTCTATGGTGCTGTCATGCTGCGCTACCGGGAGGAGGATTTTGGCGAGCTCAAGTTTGACGAGGGTATATCGCCAGCCTGGCCGTTCGATTATGCACAGCTCGCGCCCTACTACCAGCAGGCCGAAGCTTTGTATCGGGTGCGCGGAAACGAAGGTGAAGACAGCTGCGAACCTTCGGGTGCCAAGGGCTATGTCGGACCTGCAGTAGCGGATGAGACCGATATTGCTGGGGTGCGGGAGCGTCTGCACAGGGTCGGTGTCAGGCCCTTCAGCCTGCCGTTGGCACTGGATATCGACCGTTGGCTGGCACGGGGCAATACGCCCTGGGACGCCTTCCCCGATACGGGCTGCGGCAAGATGGATGCCGAGGCTGCGGCCCTGCGGCCGGTGCTTGAGCATCCCAATGTCACTCTCATGACCGGGGCTAGGGTACGGCGCCTGCATACCGAAGCTGATGGCAAGCGCATCTGTGCGGTGGAACTGGAGCGTGATGGCGAGGTGGAGCGGATTCATGCCGGTCTCTTCGTGCTCAGTGCCGGCGCCATCAACAGTGCGGCCATCCTGCTGCGAAGCGCCAACGCGCAATGTCCCACCGGGCTGGCCAACAGTTCAGACCAGGTGGGCCGCAATTTCATGAACCACAACTGCAGCGCGCTGCTGGCTGTCAATCCGCTGCGCCGCAATGACAGCGTCTATCAGAAGACGCTGGCCATTAACGACTTTTACCTCTCGGACGGTGAGGGCGGTGGGCCGCTCGGCAATATACAGCTGCTGGGCAAGGTCGATGGCTGCATGCTCAAGGCCAACGCCAAAGCGGCGCCGCTTTTTGCGATGAACTGGCTGGCGCGCCATTCGGTGGATTGGTACGTCATGAGTGAAGACCTGCCATCCCCCGACAGCCGGGTGCGGCTAGATGCAGCCGGGCGCATTGTGCTGGACTGGCGGCGCAGCAACATGCAGGCGCATCGCAAGCTGCTGAAAAAGGCCAAGGCGGTGATGCGCGCCGCTGGCTATCCGATTGTGCTGAGCCAGCCGTTTGACCGCCGTACGCCGTCGCATCAGTGCGGCACCGTGCGCATCGGCAATGATCCGGCCAGTGCACCGCTGGACCCGTACTGCCGCAGCTTTGATCATTCAAACCTTTTCGTAATGGACGCCTCCTTCCTGCCGACATCGGCAGCGGTGAACCCGGCGCTGACCATTGCCGCCCAGGCGTTGCGGGTGGCCGACCATATAAAACTGACGGAGTTGACACAATGAACGCTACTACTCGGCCGGTGGCCCTCGTTACTGGCGGTCGCCAGGGCATAGGCCTGGCGATCGTATATAGCCTGGCGGCGGCAGGTTTCGACGTTGCCTTTACCGCACGCAGTACCACCGACAGCTGCGGCGAAATTATCGCCGAGTGTGAGAGTCTGGGAGCACGGGCGCAGTACTTCCCCAGCGAGCTGGGTGCTATCGAGGCCCACCAGGCGCTAATCGAACAGGTGACGGCTTGGGGTGGTGGCCTGGACTGCCTGGTCAACAATGCTGGTGTCGGCACTCTGGTGCGTGGCGATTTGCTGGAGATGCCGCCTGAATCGTTCGATCATGTCATGGGTATTAACGCCCGAGGCACCCTGTTTCTGACCCAGGCCGTGGCGCGCTGGATGCTGGCTAATCCGTCACCCCATTACCGCTCCCTGCTGCTGGTGTCTTCGGTGAGTGCGGAGATGGCCTCGCCTGAGCGCGGTGACTATTGCATGTCCAAGGCGGCACTGGGGATGATGACGAAACTGTTCGCGCTGCGACTGGCTGCCGATAACATCGGCGTCTTCGAGTTGCGTCCAGGGATTATCAAAACCGGCATGACGGCCGGTGTTTCCGACAAATACGACCGGCGCATCGCCGAGGGGCTGGTGCCGGCGCTGCGCTGGGGTGAGCCGGGCGACATTGGCCGTGCAGTATTGCCCTTTGCCCGTGGTGACATGGCCTTCGCCAGTGGCAGCACGCTGCAGCTGGATGGTGGTCTTTCAATTAATCGCTTTTGAAACGAGCAAGGCTCAGGTGTCGCGCATGTACGATTACATCATTACCGGTGGCGGCTCGGCAGGCTGTGTTCTGGCCAACCGTCTGACGGAAAACCCCGATATCAGGGTGTTGTTGCTGGAAGCCGGCAGCCCGGACTCGAATCCGCTGATCCATATGCCGGCGGGTTTTGCCAAGCTGACCGGTGAGACGGCAACCTGGGGTTACAGCACGGTACCGCAGAAGCATCTGGATAACCGCGAAGTCTGGTATCCCCAGGGCCGCGTCATGGGGGGCGGCAGCTCCATCAATGCCCAGGTCTACACCCGCGGGCATGCGCTGGACTACGACGACTGGGCAAGCGAGGAAGGTTGTGAAGGCTGGTCCTATGCCGAGGTCCTGCCGTATTTTCGCAAGGCCGAAGATAATATCCGCCTGAGCAACGACTACCACGGTACGGACGGGCCGCTGAAAGTCTCAGACCCTGTGCCCCATGAACTGACCAGCACATTCGTGCGGGCCGCTCAGCAGGCCGGCTTTCCCTATTCATCGGACTTCAATGGCCAGACGCAAGACGGGTTTGGTTACTACCAGGTGACCAATCGCGGCGGCAAACGTTGCAGTACGGCGGTGGGCTATATCAAGCCGGCGCTGGGGCGCCCGAACCTGAAGGTCATCACCAAAGCCCAAGTCAGCCGGATACTGCTGGAGAACAACCGTGCCGTAGGTGTTGAATATCGCAAGCGCGGCAGTAACGAGACACACCGGGCGATGGCGTCCCGAGAAGTCCTGGTGACCTCCGGTGCCGTTGGCTCGCCCAAGCTGCTCATGTTGTCGGGCATTGGCCCGGCACGGCATCTGCGAGAGGTGGGTATCGAGGTGCTGCACGACCTGCCCGCCGTCGGGGAAAATTTCCATGACCACATGGACGTCTTTGTGGTTAGTGAGTGCAGCGGTGATTACAGTTTCGATCGCTACAAGCCGCTGTACATGAATGCCTGGGCTGGGCTGCAGTATCTGCTATTCAACAGCGGACCGGTGGCCTCGAACCTCTGTGATGGCGGAGGTTTCTGGTATGCCGACGCCGATGCTCGCTCACCCGATATCCAGTTCCATTTCCTGCCGGGTTCAGGCCTTGAGCATGGTCTGAAGCAAATCCGCAATGGTGTGACGCTGAATTCGGCCCTGTTGCGGCCCAAAAGCCGCGGCAGTATCCGGCTGCGCTCCAGCGACCCTGAAGCGGCGCCGCTGATCGACCCCAACTTCTGGGCCGAAGAGTACGATCGCAAGATGTCGGTAGAAGGCTTCAAGCTAGCGCGGGATATCATGGCACAGCCTGCCTTTCGACCCTTTATCAAGCAGGAAACCATGCCGGGCAGTGAGGCGCGTACCGACGAACAGATCATGGCCTATGCAAGGCGGTACTCAAAAACCGATTATCATCCCGTCGGGGCCTGCAAGATGGGCGCGGCAGACGATGATCGCAGTGTGGTGGGGCCAGACCTGCGGGTGCGAGGTATTGACGGCCTGAGGGTCGTCGACTCATCGGTGATGCCCCGGGTGCCGAGCTCCAACACCAACGCCCCCACCATCATGATTGCGGAGAAGGCTGCGGACCTGATCAAGGCCACGATGTAAGGATGGCAGCAGGGGTGAAGGCAAGGGCATAGGCTGCTCTGCAGGTGGTAACTGCCTTTCCCACGAGGCGTTTATCGGGGCTGTACAGGTCTTGTCCAACCTGCGGAGTTTTGCGGCTGACCCACCTGGTCAGCCGCTTTTTTATGTGGGGCGCAGACTAACGGCAGAGCCAGGACGTCGATGAATCACCGGAAATACGTCAACGCCGGCAGCGTCAGCCTGGTTTAGACTTTTATGCGGGAGGTATAAGACGTGAGGATTCCCGGATCTCCAGTCTGGTGCGAACCAGCTGGTTGGATATGGGACGGTTGCTGTCCTTGAGACGTTTCATCAGGCTGTCGGCGGCCAATTTGGCCAGCTGGTCGGTAAAAACATGCACGCTGGTTAGGGTTGGGCTCAGCGTAGTGCAGGCTTCGATATCATCAAATCCGGTGACGGCGATATCGCGGCCGGCCTTGAGACCGGCGCGATCCAGGCCAAAGGTCACGCCGAAGGCTACTACATCGCTATAGCAGACGAATCCCTGTGGCAGGGCGCCCTGGCTAATGCGTTGCGCTATGGTGGCATTGGCCACGGTGCGGTTGGGAATACAGGGCAGAATTTCGATATGGTCGTGACTGATGCCGGCTCTGTCTATCGCGGCCATAAAGCCGCGCAGACGGTGTTGGAAAACCTTGGTTTCAGGCAACCCGCCCATAAAGGCCAGTCGTGTCATGCCCTGATCGATCAGGTGCTGGGTCGCGGCCTCGGTACCGGCTTCGGTGTCCGGAGCGATAAAATCAATTTCGTCGCCGTCGATCTGGCGCATAACACTGACCACGGGTACGCCCTTGGCCAGGTGGGGTGCCAGGTCATCCTGGGTGGTGCCGAACACCGGGCAGATCAGAATGCCCGCAGCACCGTGCTCGCAGAAGGTACGCAGGATTTTTTCCTGCTGTTTGATGTCTTCCGAGGTGTTGGCCATCATAACGACCAGGCCGAGATCGGTAAAGCAGCGCTCCAGTGCCACCGCGAGCTCGGCAAAGAAAGGGTTTGTCAGGTCGTTGATAACCATGCCAATCATTTCGGAGGAACGGCGCCGCAGGTTGGCGGCGGTGCGGTTGTAGACATAGCCGAGCTCCTTGGCGGCCTTCATGACCTTTTTCTTGGTTTCGGTTTTGAGTTTCGGGCTGTCTTGCAGTGCCAGGGATACTGTGGACTTGGACACGCCAGCGGCCTTGGCCACATCCGGTATGGTAATGTTGTTTCTGTTCACAGGGCACCCCGGTGCAGTAAGTGTGATCGGTGCTTTAGCCAGCACGGGTGGTTGAATTTGGAAGAGTCTTGTTGTAACGTTCTAATTTTGCGATCTTAGCAAATATGGATGCGTGGAACAACCGGCACATCCTTGGCGTGTCGCGCGCTCCTGGGCTCGATTTCCCGGCGTGCGGCATGTTGCTTCAGGTACTTGTTCTCTATTTCGAGGGGTCATAGATGTCATCAATTTTGCTACCAGCTGTCGATAATAAATTGGAACGTTACAATTTGGTTTCTCAAGGCTATGGCAGTTACGTGCCATCCGGCTCCTTTTCCCGCACCGTCTATGCCGCGGCCCATGTGGTGGTGAATCCTCTGGCCGAACGTCACCCTGGCGTCTCGCCTGTGGCGGTGGATTGGGATGCGACGCTGGCCTATCGCGAGCACCTGTGGAGCATGGGATTCAAGGTCGCCGAAGCCATGGACACCGCCCAGCGCGGCATGGGTGTTGACTGGCCCACGGCACTGGAGTTGGTCAAGCGCAGCCTGGAGCTGGCCCGCGGCATTGAAGGCGCGGATCTGGCCTCGGGTGCCGGCACCGATCAGCTGACCGACTTCAGAGGCTTGACGCTGGATGACGTCAAGCGCGCTTATATCGAGCAGATCGAGGCGATTGAAGGTGCGGGCGGGCGCATTATCCTGATGGCGTCGCGGGCGCTGGCCGCTGTAGCCAAGGGGCCGCAGGACTATATATGCCTGTATAACGAACTGATTCAAGGCTGCCGGAATCCGGTGATACTGCACTGGTTGGGCGACATGTTCGATGGTCAGCTGGCCGGCTACTGGGGCAGCAATGATGTGTGGCAGAACATGGATACGGTGACGGGGATCATCAACGACAACGCCGATAAAATCGATGGCATCAAAATCTCGCTGCTGGAAACAGAGTATGAATGTGAACTGCGCAAGCGTTTGCCTGCCGGCGTCAAGATGTTCACCGGTGATGACTTCAACTACCCGGAGCTGATTGAGGGGGATGGTCAGCACTACTCGCATGGTTTGCTGGGTATTTTCGACCCCATTGCGCCTGTGGCCGCAAAGGCGCTGGAAGCGCTGGCACTGGGAAACAATGAGCAATACCGCGCCCTGATGCAGCCGACCATCCCGTTGTCGCGCAAGATCTTTGAATCCCCGACCCAGTTCTACAAGGCCGGCGTGGTATTCATCGCCTGGCTGAACGGTTATCAGGATCACTTCAGCATGGCCGGCGGCATGCAGTCGAGCCGTTCCATCAGTCACTATGCTGAAGTTTTTCGCCTGGCGGATAGAGCCGGGGTGCTGAAAGACCCACAGCTCGCCGCACAGCGCATGCAGCAGCTGCTGGCGGTTTATGGCGTCACTCAGTAGCGGAGTTTATCCCCGCTCCTTCAGGGGTGGGTTAATGCTTGTTAAAGGATTAACAGCGAATCTGGTGACCTTATGTGTTCGCAGGGTTTTACAGTTGGATATTCGGGCTATTCGGCTGTGTGAATATGGAGTACATACCCGATCAAGTCAGGCATTTATCAAATGCTAACAATAAAGGAAGGTATTATAAAAATGAAAATCAATCGGTGTTTTAAAGCGAGTGTCCTGGCCATGTGCGTTATGGCAATGCCTTTAACTGCGCAGGCTAAGGAATTGGTGGCGGCCAACGTAGGGCCGGCCGACACGGCGCAGGGGCAGGCCATGAAAAAATTCGGCGAGCGTCTGGAGGAGCTGACCCAGGGGGAGCTGACGGTTCAGGTTTTTTACGATGGTCAGCTGGGCGGGCTCAACGAAACGTTTGAGCAGCTCAAGGGTGGCCAGATCGATATCGGTGTTGGCGTACCGGGTGTGCTGGCTGAATATGCCCCGCAGATTCAGGCGCTGGTCGTGCCCTTTGTTTTCCGTGATTTTGAGCACTGGAAGCGTACGGTAAACGGCCCTGTCGCCGATAAAATAAATGCTATTGTTAAGGACAAGGCTGATATTCAGGTGCTTGGCTATTTTGGTGGCTCGGTACGAAATCTGGTTACCCGCACCGAGGTTTCCAGCCTGGATGATCTGAAAGGCTTACGTATTCGCTTGCATCCATCCGAGATACTGACCACCGCCTGGAGCTCAGTCGGCATTCAACCGACTGTTATGGCCTATGGCGAGATTTATAATGGCCTGCAGCTGGGTGTGGTCGACGGGCTGGAAAATGAGCCCGAGTGGATTCTGCGAATGAAATTTTATGAGCAGGCAAAGACCTATGTGCTGACCGAGCACGAAATCGTTACCCGTCCGTTCCTGTTCTCCGGCAAAACCTTCGCGTCTCTGAGCTCTGCGCATCAGGCTGCGGTGCTTCAGGCAGGCAAGGAAGCTGCGGAATTTGAGTACGAGCTTGAACACCGACTTGACGCCGCCAGTCGCTTGGAACTTGCGAATGAGCACGGCATGAAACTCGTTGAAGTCGACAAGGGTAATTTCCAGAGCTTTGTTCAAAAAGCGCTTGTTCCTGTCATTAAAAATCAGGGGCTGGAAGAGTTGGTTGGGGACATCTTGAGTCAGTAATTAATGTCTGGCTGCTGGAGCACCAGGCTTGCAGCAGTCATTTATTACGCTGCCAATTCCTTACCAATACTGGAGAGGGTCATGAGAATATTATTTGAGAAAGCACTGCTGTCGGTGATGGCCAGTGTTTTGTCAGCGCTTTGCTTGCTGGTTGCCTATCAGGTATTTGCCCGCCATCTGCCCTTTGTGCCGCCATTGTTGTGGACAGAGGAAGTCTCCCGCGGCTTTCTTATCTGGCTGGTGATGCTGGGTGCCGGCTATGGTTTCCTGAGACAGGAACACTTCCTGATGTCGGCCTTTGTTGATGGCCTGTCGCCTGCCACCAAGCGTAAGGTGCACATTGTGGTTCAGCTTATTGTAATGGTGTGCGGCATTCTCACCCTGGTGTCTGGTGTGCAGTTCACCCAGCGTGGCTGGGGGCGTATATCCTTTGCGTCAGGCTTGCCCATCGTCTGGACCTACAGCGCTCTGATTGTGGGCGGTGGCCTTATCGCGCTGGGTGCGATCATTAATCTTGGAGAAATGATATTGCCTGGCCGGAACAAAAAATATGTCTTGAATGGGAGCGCTGGAAAATGATTCCCGAACCCGTACTCTGGATGCTTGGGGTCTTTAGCCTTTGTATCCTAATGGGCGTACCAATTGCGGTGTCTCTGCTTATGTCGGCCCTTCCGGCACTAATACTGGAAGACCGTCTGACCCTGGTCATGATCGCTCAAAGAACCTATAACACCCTGGACAGCTTCGTACTGCTGGCCGTCCCGTTCTTTTTGTTGGCCGGCAACTTGATGAATGCGACCTCGGTGACAGATCGTCTGATTAAGTTTGCCGATGCTACTGTCGGGCATTTCAGGGGAGGACTGGCCCATATCAACATCTTCGTCAGTATGCTGTTTGCCGGTGTATCGGGTTCTTCGACGGCAGACACGGCAGGGGTGGGTTCCGTACTAATTCCGGCGATGAAGAAAAAAGGCTATAGCGCAGAGTTTGCGGTGGCCATAACCGCGGCCTCATCGGTGATGGGCGTCATAATTCCCCCAAGCATCATGCTGGTTGTCTGGGGCGCTATTACCAATACGTCCGTAGCCAAGCTGTTTGCCGGCGGTATGGTGCCGGGTCTGCTTATTGGTATGAGTCAAATGCTGTATGCCGCCTACCGGGCGAGGCGGGAGGGCTTTCCTATGGAGCCTCGCCAGTCCTTCCAGCAATGGACTGCCAGTTTTCGGTCAGCCGCGCTGGGCATGTTCCTGCCGGTGATTATCGTCGGTGGGATCATGTTTGGTTTCGCCACGCCGACGGAGGCGTCGATCCTGGCAGTCATGTATGCAATATTGCTCGGGGCACTTATCTATCGGACCCTCAATGGCGCCAGTCTTTGGCATCAGTTGGGAGAAAGCGCACGCCTGGTAAGCCTGTCGCTCTTCTGTCTTGGATCTGCTGGTCTGTTCGGTTATCTACTGTCTTACTATCGTTTGCCAGTGATCCTGGCAGAGCTGGCCAGTGGCATCGACAGCGGGCCTGTGCTTCTGATCGCGGTTGCGTTGATTTGTCTGGTGCTGGGTACCTTCCTGGACGCATTGGTTGTTGCGATCATCATAGGACCGCTCTTTGTCCCCGCGGTTTTGGCTGCTGGCATCGATACGGTGCACTTTGGCCTGGTTGCCTGCATTGCTCTGTCGATGGGGCTGATAACACCTCCCTATGGCTTGTGCCTGCTGATATCGTCATCGATTGGCGGCATACCCATGCACAAGGCGCTAAAGGAAACGATGCTGCTGTTCGGTGTCATGTGCATTATTTTGCTGGCCGTTATTTTTATTCCGAAGCTGACAACGGCGTTACCAAAATTGCTTTAAACACCGCTCGTTTTGGCGCTGTTGAATAAGCCGGTACTGTGAGCCTGCCTCCCAATCAATATTGTCTATGGACGAGGGGCGGTTAGGAGGGGCTCTGGTGTGATACCACGTCTGAAAAGTGCAAAGTAATCGATGTCGATACCGGGCTTTGCGCCCGGCGTTCTTTGTTGTGAAGCCTGGGCTCCTGATCAGGAGCCGGGTTGCAGGTCGCCCTGTTGCCAGCGGGCTTCGCTGTTGGCCAGGGCCTGGGATATGGCGTCCAGACCGGTTGAGGGCAGCTCGGCGGGCAGGGGGTCCATGCCAGCACTGGCGAACAGCTGGCCGTAGCTGTTGCGAAGCGCAGCATAGGCGAGGTCGCGACGCAGGTCTGCCTGCAGGGTGTTGAGTTCACCCTGGATCAGGTCGAGCTCGCCGATCCCCTGTGCCTTGTAGCGATTGCGCAGCTGTTCGACGATCTGCCCATCAAGCTGCGCCAGTTCCTGGCTGGTATGGAACTGGCGCAGGGCTTCGTGAAAGTTGGCATTGGCGACATGAACCTGGGCCAGGATGGCCATGGACATAGCCTGGCGCCGTGCTTCGGCAACCGCTTCGCTGGCTTTGGCGACATCGATTGCAGCCGGCCCCGAGAGTACATTAAACAGGTTCCAGGTGACCTTTACGCCGTAGTCGGCCCAGCTCTGGTTGACCAGAAAGGAGTTGCTGTCGTAGTGCCTGCCGGCGGAGAACTCAAGCCCCGGCAGCAGTCGCAGCATGGCTTTGCGTGTTTCCGCGGCACTGATGCGCGCCTGGTAATCCTGCTCGCGCAGCTCGGGTCTGTTGGCCAGGGCTTCCTCTTCGAGTTGACTCAGTTCCACCTTCAGCTGTGGTTCCTCGTAGCCACCCGCAGCGGCCAGACGGAAGGGCGTGCCCATGGGCAGGTTGATTAGCGCGGCCAGTTCGGTCTTGGCCAGGGAGAGCGCCCGGTGCTGTTCTTCGAGCTGGCGGGTGGCTTCGATCAGGGCCCGCTGATAACTCAGGGCCTGAATCGGGTCGCCGATACGCTCTTCACTCAAACGCTGGCTATTCGCGCGTGCGGTATCAACGCGGGCCATCAGGCTGTCAATTTTCGTCAGCAGGCCTTCGGCCGCCATGGCACGCCAATAGGCCGAGCGTACGTCCTGAATAATGGTATGCACCACCTTGCGGCGCCGCTCCTGCACGATCAGGCGCTGGTCGGCCTGCTGCTTGGCGCTGACGTAGCTGACACCGAAGTCCAGTACGTTCCATACCATGGTCAGGTCTGCCACACCGCGCTCGCGATCCTGAGAGGTGGATGGCTCCAGTGACTGGGTGCCGGTCTGAATGCTTTCGCTGCTGGAGGCGCTGATATTGCTGCGTCCGGCGTAGCCGGCCTGCAGCGCCAGGCGTGGCAGCATATCGAAGCTGGAAAGGTCGAGCTGGCGATTGGCCAGGGCTTCTTCCATGATCTTGAGGCGACCTTCGAGGTTGTATTTCAAGGCCCGTGCCATGGCGTCGTGCAGTGTCAGTTCGCCGGCAAGCGGCTCCTGATCCTTGAACATGTTGAGCAGGTCGGCCTTGGCGCGTTGCTCGCTGATACTGCGATCAATCGGCTGGCTGGTGACAGCGCAACCGCTGATGGCCAGCACCAGCAGGCTGGTGCTGAATACTTTATGGCTTGTTTTCATCCTTGGGCCGCCCCCTTGTCGCGGCTGAATTTCTGGTCGCATTCCTGATCAGGCATGTGGTTCGCCAGGCTGAATCTCGCTCAAGGCTTTGGCGAGTTGTTCTATCTGACGTTGCTCGGTGTTCTGCATGTGCTCTAACTGCTGGCCCAGTGTCGGGGCGCCGGAGCCGGGTGTGCCAAAGACGTCACCCAACCCTGTTGGCAAAGATATGGGCTCCAGTTCTGAATCCGGGTCGAAAATATTCGACAGGGTACTGTGGCCAAAGACACCGGCATCGCTACCGCCGAATTCGAGAAAACCCTGGCCGTGGCCATTGCCGCCAAAAACCTGGGCGATATAACTGGGTGCCGGGGCTCCATTGTTGATAAAGAGGGCGCTGAGCGTCGGGATGCCACTGCCGAGTGTCGGTGCAGCAAACAGCTGCGGTGGCTGCAACGGCGACTGGTATGGCGAAGGTGGTATTTCAGGTATGGCAGGTGCGAACAGGGGAGATGCCGTACTCGCAGGCCTGGCGCCGAGGGTGCTGGTACGAAACTCCGGATCTCCCGTCAGGGTCGCAACGTCATAGCCTGGGCCTGTGAGCCCGGCGGCCAGAGGGTTGCCGGCGTTGTCTTCGATACCGCTGCCAATGGCGTTCAGCGACAGGCTCAGTGAGCCATTGCCGTTGATGCCGGTCAGCATTATCCGATAGGTACTTGGGTCGATTTGTTGCACGTTATCCAGGGTGCCGATCACATTGCCGGTGGCGAGCAGGCTGAAGTCGCCGATGTCGACACCGGACACAGCTTCATCAAACACCAGCTCAAAATACATTTCACCGTCGACCAGAGCGCCGTCGCTCGGCACGCTGATCGAGGTCGCGGAGGGTGCCACGGCATCGATCAGTACGGCGGCGGTAGAGCCAATGCTGTTAAGTGCGCTGGTGGCATTGTTGCCGGCACCATCGCTCAGGGTCGCGCCGTTAAGTTCGATGTTTGTACCCAGTGCGATACCGTTGGTATCGAGCTGACCGCCAAGGACGGTCAGGCTGAAAAGCAGCGCTGTACTGCCGGAGCCCGAAACATAGTCGGCATAGACAGTACCGCCAACATCGAGGGTAACGGCCAGGCGCGGCGTACCGCCGGTCGTATCGACCAGGACTGCTTCACTCAGGTTGACGGTGAAATCGAGGCTCTGTCCTGCGACATAAGTGCCGTCGGCAGGCACGGCAACCGAAGTCACTGCAGGAATAAGGGTATCGATGGCGTAGTTGTTGGAGTCCGTGCTGCCGCTGCCGGCATTGCCCGCAGTATCGGCAACGCCGCTGTTATCCAGGCTGATCAGGTTGCTGCTGTCTTCGATATCGGCCGACGGCGTCAGGGTTGCGGTCCAGCTGATACCGCCATCGGTGGTGGCGAGGCCGCTGAGACTGCCGTTGGCCACTGTGAAGTCGCCGCTGGTCAGGCCGGTGACGGCTTCATTAAAGCTAATGGTAACGCCTGAGGTTTCACCGGCGATCAGTGCTGTGTCAGCTACCACGATGCTTGCCGTGGGGCGCAGGGTATCGATGGCGTAGTTGTTGGAGTCCGTGCTGCCGCTGCCGGCATTGCCCGCAGTATCGGCAACGCCGGTGTTATCGAGGGTCACGAGGTTGCTGGTGTCTGTTACATCGGCGCTGGGGGTGAGTGTTGCCGTCCAGCTGATACCGCCGTCGGCAGAGCTGAGGCCCGAGAGCACGCCATTGGCGACGCTGAAGTCGCCGACGCTCAGGCCGGTAACGGCTTCATTGAAGGTAATGGTGACCAGGGATGTCTCACCGGCCGCCAGCGCGGTGTCAGCCACCACGATGCTTGCCGTGGGACGCAGGGTATCGATGGCGTAGTTGTTCGAATCCGTGCTGCCAGAGCCGGTATTGCCCGCAGTATCGGCAACGCCGGTGTTATCGAGGGTCACGAGGTTGCTGCTGTCTTCCACGCTGGTGCTGGGCGTGAGGGTCGCGGTCCAGCTGATGCCGCCATCGGCACTGCTGAGGCTGGAGAGTACGCCATTGGCGACGCTGAAGTCGCCGACGGTCAGGCCCGTTACCGCCTCACTGAAGGTAATGGTAACGCCGGAGGTTTCACCGGCCGCCAGCGCTGTATCGGCCACTACTATCGAGGCGGTGGGTCGCAGGGTATCGATGGCGTAGTTGTTGGAGTCCGTGCTGCCTGTGCCAGTATTGCCCGCGCTATCGGCAACGCCGGTGTTATCGAGGGTCACGAGGTTGCTGCTGTCTTCCACGCTGGTGCTGGGCGTGAGGGTCGCGGTCCAGCTGATGCCGCCGTCGGCACTGCTGAGGCTGGAGAGTACGCCATTGGCGACGCTGAAGTCGCCGACGGTCAGGCCCGTTACCGCCTCACTGAAGGTAATGGTAACGCCGGAGGTTTCACCGGCGATCAGCGAGGTATCGGCGACAACAATAGAGGCCGTTGGGCGCAGGGTGTCGATGGCGTAGTTGTTCGAATCCGTGCTGCCGCTGCCGGCATTGCCCGCAGTGTCCGCTACGCCGGTGTTATCCAGGCTGATCAGGTTACTGCTGTCTTCCACGCTGGCGCTGGGTGTCAGGGTTGCGGTCCAGCTGATGCCGCCATCGGCACTGCTGAGGCCCGAGAGCACGCCATTGGCGACGCTGAAGTCGCCGACGGTCAGGCCGGTGACGGCTTCACTGAAGGTGATGGTAACGCCTGAGGTCTCACCGGCCGCCAGCGCGGTGTCAGCCACCACGATGCTTGCCGTGGGACGCAGGGTATCGATGGCGTAGTTGTTCGAATCCGTGCTGCCTGTGCCTGCATTGCCGGCGCTATCCGCAACGCCAGTATTATCCAAGCTGATCAGGTTGCTGCTGTCTTCCACGCTGGCGCTGGGCGTGAGGGTTGCCGTCCAAGTAATGCCGCCATCGGCAGAGCTGAGGCCTGATAGCACGCCATTGGCCACTGTGAAATCGCCGCCGGTCAGGCCGGTGACGGCTTCACTGAAGGTAATGGTAACGCCGGAGGTTTCACCGGCCGCCAGTGCCGTGTCGGCCACCACAATCGAGGCCGTCGGGCGCAGGGTATCGATGGCGTAGTTGTTGGAGTCCGTGCTGCCTGTGCCTGCATTGCCGGCGCTATCCGCAACGCCAGTGTTATCGAGGGTCACGAGGTTGCTGCTGTCTTCCACGCTGGTGCTGGGCGTGAGGGTTGCCGTCCAGCTGATGCCGCCATCGGCAGAACTGAGGCCTGAGAGCACGCCATTGGCGACGCTGAAGTCGCCGACGGTCAGGCCGGTCACGGCTTCACTGAAGGTAATGGTGACGCCGGACGTTTCGCCGGCGCTCAGTGCTGTGTCGGCGACAACAATCGAGGCGGTGGGGCGCAGGGTATCGATGGCGTAGTTGTTCGAGTCCGTGCTGCCTGTGCCTGCATTGCCCGTGCTATCCGCAACGCCGGTGTTATTGAGGGTCACGAGGTTGCTGGCGTCTGTTATATCGGCAGTGGGGGTCAGGGTCGCCGTCCAGCTGATGCCGCCATCGGCACTGCTGAGGCTGGAGAGCGCGCCATTGGCGACGCTGAAGTCGCCGACGGTCAGGCCCGTTACCGCCTCACTGAAGGTAATGGTGACGCCGGATGTCTCACCAGCCGCCAGCGCGGTGTCAGCCACCACGATGCTTGCCGTGGGACGCAGGGTATCGATGGCGTAGTTGTTCGAATCCGTGCTGCCTGTGCCGGCATTGCCCGCGGTATCGGCAACGCCGGTGTTATCCAGGCTGATCAGGTTGCTGCTGTCTTCCACGCTGGTGCTGGGAGTGAGTGTTGCCGTCCAGCTGATACCGCCGTCGGCAGAACTGAGGCTGGAGAGCACACCGTTGGCCACTGTGAAGTCGCCGACGGTCAAGCCGGTGACGGCTTCACTGAAGGTAATGGTAACGCCGGAGGTTTCACCGGCCGCCAGTGCTGTGTCAGCCACCACGATGTTTGCCGTGGGGCGCAGGGTATCGATGGCGTAGTTGTTGGAGTCCGTGCTGCCTGTGCCGGCATTGCCCGCGGTATCGGCAACGCCGGTGTTATCGAGGGTCACGAGGTTGCTGGCGTCGGTCACATCGGCGCTGGGGGTCAGGGTTGCAGTCCAGGTGATGCCGCCATCAGTACTACCCAGTCCGCTCAATGCGCCATTGGCGACTGTAAAGTCGGCGCTGGTCAGGCCGGTCACCGCTTCATTAAAGCTAATGGTAACGCCTGAGGTTTCACCGGCGATCAGCGAGCTATCGGCCACCACAATGCTCGCGGTGGGGCGCAGGGTATCGATGGCATAGTTGTTGGAATTCGTGCTGCCGCTACCGGCATTGCCCGCGGTGTCCGCAACGCCGCTGTTATCGAGGGTCACGAGGTTACTGGTGTCTGTCACATCGGCCGTGGGGGTGAGGGTTGCGGTCCAGGTGATACCACCATCAGTACTACCCAGCCCGCTCAATGCGCCATTGGCGACTGTAAAGTCGGCGCTGGTGAGCCCGGTGACGGCTTCACTAAAGCTGATGGTTACCAGTGATGTCTCACCGGCCGCCAGTGCCGTGTCGGCGACCAGGATGGAGGCGGTCGGCGGGGTCGTATCCGCTGCGTTACTGACGGTAATGCCATTGCTGGTGAGGTCGGCGACCGCCACAGTCACATCGGCGCCGGCGGCCCAGTCTTCGGCAGCGGCCAGGTTGTAGGTAGTGGCGCCGGTGGAGCTGGTGCCGTTGTTGTTCATGATTAGGTTAAGCTGGGCCAAATCGGTGGCGCTCAGGGTCAGGGTAAAGCTGGTGCCTGAGGTGACCTCGACATTGGCCGTATCGGTCAGGGTGTAGGTGGCGCCGCCTTCACCGGTCAGCGTGAACTTGCTGGCGACTATATCATTGCTGGCACCGCTGCGGGACAGGAAATCGCTACCGCTGACCACCATTGCACCCGTGTCGGCATCGTAGGTGGCGCGGCTAATGGTGGGTGTGGCGACGCTGCTGACGGTCACGGCATTAGTGGCATCTGCGGTGTCGCCCGCAGTAACGTTTGCATTCCAGTCATCTGCAGCGGCGAGGTTGAATGTGGTACCGCCGGTGGAGCTGGAGCCATTCCTGTTGGCGATCAGGTTCAGTGCGGCCTTGTCGGTAGCACTGAGGGTGACGGAGAAAGTGGTGCTGCTGCTGGCCGTCACGTTGCTGCTGTCAGTCAGGGTGTAGGTGCTGCCGCCTTCACCGGTGAGCGTGAGTGTGCTCACATCGATATTGTCGCCGGTGGTCATGTTGGTGCCGGTGGCGGTGAGCACACCGGTGGCGGCATTGTAGGTGGCGCGGGTAATGGTGGGGGGAGCCGCGGCTACAGCTGCGCCAAAGTCCAGATTATCTATGTCGACATCCAGATCCGTTCCGCTGATCCGGACTTCGTCAATATTTTCCCAGCTACTGTCTCCCGCGACATTCAAGGTTCCAGCGAAAAGGCCACTAACGTCAAAGGTGGTGCTGGCGACTTCGGCGTTATCGCGATATCCCTTGACGGTAAATACCAAAGTACCACCGAGGCCGCTGGAAATATCGAAACTGTTGAGCTTGAACTCGGAGCCGTCTGCCGATTTGAAACTGACTTCCGTGGAGGTGCCGAACCCGGTACTTCGGAAAGCCAGAGCATGGTCGGCGCCTGAGGCGAGATCACCATTATTGACAATGGCAATATTGAAACTGTCGTTATTGGTGTAAGTGACGTTGCCGATGGTGACCGAGTTGCTGCCCAGGCTGGCAACGGCTTCGCCATCGAAATTTTGGTCAGCGGGAACCGCCAGCAAGTGACTGTAGTCATAGGATGCCAGCGATTGAGTTTCTATGGCGCCTGATGAGGATTCAAGTACCCAGTCGCCGCCCTTGTCAGCCGCGCCGGTCAGGTCATTGGAGGCGGCAATATCCGCCCCCGTGGCGCTGGCCAGGGCGTCGATAAACTCCACGCCGGCACCATCACCGCCTAGGGTACAGCCGTAGAGCAGGATATCGCCATCCTCGCTCATCGACTGGCCGATCGTGGCAAGCAGATCACCGCGCGCGGCGATATCGGCGCTGTCAAACCAGTCGTTGCCCAGTTGCACCTGGCCGTTGTCGCCGTGGCTGAGAATATGGATGGCATCGATAGCACTGCGCCCGGCCAGCGTATCGGCGATAACCTGCAAGCCATCACTGGAGCCATCAAACATCACTACCTCGACGTCCGCGGGCAGCCCGGCCAGCAGCTGCTGGTAGTCCTGCACCTGGGTGTCGACGAAGACGATTTCCTGGCGGTTGTCGGCACTGCCCGCGACCGCAGTAGCGTCTATGCCTGGAGCGGAAGATGTATCGTCTGCAGAGGCAGGCTCCGGGCTGCTGTCCTGGGTATCGATCACGGTGGCCGCAATGGCGCCGTCGAACAGCATGCGTGGTTCCAGTGCCATGGCCAGAGGTGCAACCGCCGCTGCGGAGCGGGCATGCATGCCGGCCCCTGTTCTTCTGCCTGAGTTAGTGAACCACTTCATAAGCTGTCTCCGTGCTATCCATGTCGCCGCCACGCAGTGTCGAGAGCCGCATACAGTGATGTCTTTGGGTGTTGAATACCTGCTGTACCGCCAGTCCTGCCCAGTGACAGGATTGGCGGCGCGGGTCATCAGTTACGCGAAGGGTAGAGGCCTTGCAGTGCGATGATGAAGTTGCTGCCCAGAAAGGGATTGCGGATCTGTACAGGTTGGCTGCCGCCTGTCGGCTGCACCGTCACGGGGTTGTTAAAGGGTTCCAGTGTAGTGTTGGGCGTTTCGGTGCTGTAAAGGGCGCCGGGTCGACCTGAGTTGCTGGCCGGTCCCAGTACGGTGTTGGTAGCCGGTGCCGGGGTCGTATCGGAGCTGGTGCTGTTGGCCGGAATGGCAATGCTTGCCTGGGCCTGGTGGCTGTGAGATGGCAGTTGGGCTTGTTGCAGAGTCACGGACTCAGTGCCGCCTGTTTTTCCCTGAATGATAGTCTCGAGTCCAGGGCCATGGCCGGCCCCGACCGGGCTGCGTCCGCGCAGGTCGGGCAGGGCGAAAGTGGTGACACCGTCGCCGCCGTACTGGGTGCCAAGCAACGAAAACAGCGAGGTATTTTGGGAAATGGGCAATAGCTGACCGTCACACTTGGCCCAGCCGCGGGGGGCAAAGTCAAAACCGGCCAGGCGGATTTCGCCGATAAAGGGTTCACTCATTATTATTCTCCTTGTCGTGCTTATTGTGTACGGGCGTTCAGAGGTGCCCGTACTCCGTTGCCACTATGGCAATTTTGTGTTGTTCCAGACCTTAGTTTGGCCGCGCCGCTACGCGCTCCGCAGAGGGGAGGCTAAGTGGCATGTTTTGATCCGGCCAGAGTTTGGGGAGCGTTACATCGGCGAAACGGTCTGTGGTTGCCGACCGGGGAGGCCGCTGCATTTCCAGATAAACGCCCTTGTCGGCGATGATGCCAAAGCCCAGGCGCAGGTAAAGGCGCAACGCCGGATTGTGTGATTCAACATGAAGTTTGACGGCAAGGCCGCAGGTATCGGTGCGGGCCAGCAGCTCATTGAGCAACCGGCTCCCCAGGCCTGCACCACGCTGTTCGGGCAGCAGGGCGATATCGATCAGTTGCACGGAGGCCTGGTCCCACAAGAGATAAAGCCGGCCAATTGGCTGGTCGTGGCGTTCGATCAGCCAGAAATCTGCGTTGGGGAAATGGTCCTGGTAGTAGCGTGACTGCAGCAAAAACTGCTGTTGCAAAAAGGCATTGATCGCCGATACTTCCCAGCCAAAGGCGGACAGTTCTGTGGTGCGGGTGGAGGCGTAGAGGCGCTGAAGAAAGGCGTGATCTATGGCTTGTTGCGCACGAATTTGGTAGTCAGAGCTGGGCACAGATAAGCATCCTTGACAATCGTGTGGTTGCTGCGTCCGGCTGCAACCTATATAGCGTGGGATCAGATTACTCTATCGAGGCATCTTGTCAAGCAAGACATTGCCCGTCGATATCGGCCGGTAATGCGGGAACCTTGGTGTCCAGCTTTGCCGTTTGGGTGTCAGTTTTGCTCAGAATCCGCTCTCCCGTATGCCCAGTGCTGCCAGGCGGCGCCAGAGAGTGCCCAGTATGGATTCCTGGCGTCCCTGCAATACCACCAGGCCGCGCAGCGGTTGCGCCGGCAGTGCCTGTTCATCTTCCAGTGCCAGGCTCACTCCATACTGTGCCTGCAAAGGCTGAGCGCGTTGCTGGGCATCGCGGCGCACGGCAATGGGGCCTGAGTGATCCGAGGCCAGTGACTCTATATCCAGATAGGCTGTGCCGGTGGCACTGATGTATGTCAGGCGCACTTTCAGTGCCGGGCGCAGCGGGTCATCGGCGATGAAGCGCCCCCTGGCGCCGGTTTCAACGCGCCACAGGGATTCTTCCGGCAGGTAGCCGCGCAGACGTATCTGCTGTTCTACCACCTGCGCCAGCGGCTGTTCGGGCATCAGCCAGCGCCCTGCTGCTGGATCCCGCAGCAGGTCCCGAATGACGCCGGCGTGGGGCGCACGCAGCAGCAGCCGCTCGCGTTGTGCGGCCAGGCCGCGGTATTCGGCCAGTGACTCGGCCAGCTGCTGTTCGAGCACGGCGGCGTCAGCGGCGGTTTCGCTGCGCCCGGACTGGCGCCGCAGTTGCAGCTGCAGGATGCGTATCTGGTTGTGCACTATGGCCTGGCGGGCATCGAGGTCCGGCGACTCGAGTTCCAGCAGCAGGTCGCCGGCCTGCACTTGTTGACCATCGCTGACCATAAGCTGCTTCAGACGTGCCGGCATAGGTGGGTGCAGGGCACTGGCCCGCGTGGCATCCAGTACGGCCGGGACTTCAACGGCACTGCGCCAGGGCACCAGCAGCAGGGCCAGACCCGTCAGCAGCAGGGCGGCGATGAACAGCCGCCGTCCGGGGTGGGCCTGGCGGCGGCGTTGCCACCATTCGCCCATTTCCCGCCCGATAGGCAGGCCAATGAACCAGGCCAGTTCCAGCAGCATCAGGACGCTGCCCAGCAGCTTGAAAAACAGGTGATAGACGATCAATGCTATGGCAAAAAACAGTGCCGCCCGCCAGAGCCAGGCGCAGTATCCCCAGGTCAGCAGTCGGCGGTAGAGCGAGGCTGACCAGGGTTCCGGCATCGGCTCTTTGTAGCCGAATAGGGCTTCGCGCAGGCGCCAGCGGCACAGGGCAAAGGCCCGCTGCTGCAGGTTTTCCACCCGCCACAGGTCGCTGAGCAGGTAGTAGCCGTCAAAGCGCAGGAAGGGATTGAGGTTCACCACCAGGGTGGTCAGCCAGGTGGCGCTGGCGAGCATGAAAGCGGCCGTGCGGGCGGGGCCGTCCGGCAGCAGTGACCAGGCCAGCAGGGCTATGGCCGCCAGCAGCAGTTCGGCGAGCATGCCGCCGGCGCCGATCAGCAGGCGCGAGCGGCGGTCATTTACCCGCCAGGCATCACTGACATCGGTATAGAAGAGCGGAAACAGCACCATAAAGGCCAGCCCCATGCTTTGTACCCGACAGCCGGCGCGCTTGGCCATGTAAGCGTGGCCGAATTCGTGGCACAGTTTGGCGAATACCAGCGCCAGGCCAAAGGCCAGGGCGCCACCGAGGCTGAACAGGTGCGGGAAGGTGGCCAGAAATCGTTGCCAGTCCCGCGCTACCAGAAAGAGCCCCAGGCCAAGGACCAGCGGCAGGCCGATGCGCAGCAGCCCTGGGCCCTGGCGTTCAAGCCAGGGCCAGGTGCGGTTGAGGAAGGCATCCGGGCGCCACAGTGGAATGCGAAAGAACAGATACTGGTGCAATAGTCGCTGCCACAGACTCTGTTGCCGTGCGGCGGCCTTGGTGGCGTAGCTGGCGCGCTGTTCGGCATCGAGTGCGGCAATCAGATCGTGATCCCGCAGAAAGCGCAGCAGCTGTTGCAGATCCGTTTCGCCCAGTGCTATGCCGGGCTGTGCATTGGCGGCCTTGAGAACGCGCTGCGGATCCCCCAGCGCCCAGTGGCGCAGCAGTCTTAGCGCCGTGCCGCCGAGCTTGAAGTAGCGCCCGCGCAAGGGGTCGGCCAGGGTCCATTGCGGCGAGCCGTCGAGCGCGTTGGCGGCGGGGGACAGTTGCAGGTCAGGGCGCAGCGCCGGTAGCATCATTTACAGTCCCAGCCCCTGACGCAGCGCGGCCAGCGGGCGACGCAGAAGATAGAGTACCAGGGGCACGCGCTGACCGAAGAGTTTGGCCGTGCCGCGCAGTCCGATACGCGGAGCGGTGGCGACAAAGCCTGCATCCAGCCGGTAGGCCAGCTGGCCCGCCGCGCTGGTCTGGGCCTCGTAGGCCAGGCGCTGCAGCCTGGCCGCATGACGATTCAGTGGGTCGCTGTCCAGAAACAGGGCGACCTCGGCGCCCTGTGTCAGGTCGATGGCATCGGCTACGGCCAGCTCTATACGCAGCTCTGCCTGGCCCGGGTCGGCGATATCCATCAGGCGCTGGCCGGTTTGCACCGGCTTGCCGCTCCAGCGTTCGGCATCGGCGAATACCGCGATGCCGTCGCGCTCGGACCGTACTTCGCTGCGGGCGAGGAGCGCCTGTGCATAGTCCCGTTCGGCGCGCTTTTGCTCCACTCTGGCGGCCAGCAGGTCGAGCCGCGCCTTGGCGTCGGTATCGGAGAAAGCGCGCTGGGCGTTGCTTTTCAGCTCGGCCTCGGCCACGTCCAGGCTGCGCGCCGCGACATCGGCCTGGGCGCGCAGCGAGGTGGCATCAAAGCGCAGCAATAGTTCGCCGCGTTTGACCGGTTGATTGGGTTTGACCAGAAATTCGGCGATCACGCCATCCAGCGGTGCCGTGACGACGCGACCGTTGAGGGGGACCACTTCGGCCGGCGCTAGCACCGACTGGCGCACCGGCACTGCCAGCAACAGGGCGGCGGCCAGCGCAAGCAGCAGAATCTTGCGTCTGGGCCAGCGCAACCGCCAGGGCGTGCGAGGTTGCAGCGCGAGCCAGGCGTGACTGTAGCAATCGCCCAGTTGGGCCAGAATGGCCTGTTCGGCATGGCTCCAGGGCTGCTCGCGGGCGATCCAGAGGCCGCCAAAGAGCACTTGCTGTCGATCGAGCAAGGGTAGCCAGAAGACCGCGCTGGCCGACAGGCTCTGACAGTCGGCACGGGTCTGTTCGCTCAGGGCTGCAGTATCAACCTGCTGCGCCTGGGTCGCCATGCCTAGTTCCTGCAGCTCAAGCGCGGCGCGTTCGACAAAGGCGACGAAGGGCGCATGGGGCTCGACCTGGCTGATGCCGGTCACCGCCTGGGTGCGTCCGGCGATCAGCAAGGCTGCATGACGGTAGCCGAACAGTGCCTGGGCATCGTTGACCAGGCTATAGGCCAAGCTGTTGATATCCACGGCGGCGCGGGTCTGGCTTTGCAGTGCCAGCAGCTGGGCGAAGACGCGTTCGGTGGGGTCCGGTACTCTGGCGCTCATGGTGCTTCCAGAAAGCGCGCGCTGCCACTCATGCCGGCCAGCAGGCCTGCAGCATCCGGTGGCAGGGTGCCGATCAGCAGCAGGGTCTGACTGCCCTCATCAATGCGTGCGCCCAGGCGTTTGACCTCAACCGCAAGGGGCTGTCCCGTTTCATCCGGCACAAATTCAAATCGCTGTCCCGGGTGCAGCCAGCCCAGCCAGTTCGAGGGCACCAGCAGCTGTACTTCCAGGGTGCGGTTGTCGACGATGCCCAGCAGAGGCGTACCGCCGGAGACACTTTCGTGCGGTTGTACCTGGCGCTGCACGACCTGACCATCAAAGGGAGCGCTGACGGTACAGCGACGCACCTGCACTTGATAGACCCTGGCTTCGGCCTGGGCCTGGGCCTGGCGGGCTTCGGCCAGTGCGACTTCGAAGCGGCCGACGGAGTTAAACGACGCCAGCTGCTTCTTGTGGTTGAGTTCTTCGCGCGCGGCCCGCACCGCCGCCTGGGCGGCATTCAGCTGGGCCTGGTAGGCGCTGCAATCGAAGCGTACCAGCACGGCGTCTTTTTTGAATGCCTGGCCATCGGTGTAGGGCATCTCGATGATGCGCCCGGCCAGTTCACTCGACAGTACCGCCTGGTCGCGGGCACGCAGAACGCCGCGCGCTCTGCGCTCGCTTGTGTTCTGGGTCTGAATGGGGATATCGAGCAGAGGGTCGTCGGATTGTGTCGCGGCCGTTCCGTGGCCGGCATACAGAAGGCACAAGAGCGCACAGATCGGGCTGATGTTTCGCTGCATTTGCGTTCCCTGCAAGATAAACGATGGCAGCAGTGTAAAGGAGACAGGCCCGGGGGTAAATCGCAGGCTGCAGATAGCGCGGGCCCGGAAGCGGCGGGCTGCTACAGGGCTGGGCGACCCCGGCGGTATTGATTTTTATGGCGTAAAGTACGGCTGTGTGTGGGTGCTTTAGTGCCGTGCAGGCGGGAAATACGGGTATATTAAGCCGGCTCTTGATGCCTCCGCTGCCTTGTCTGCTCGGGGGCTGATATGGGGACTCGAATTCCGGGCAATAGGTGTCTGTCGACTACACTGTGCTGATTTCGCAGGAGGCTTTGGGTGCATCAAATTCTGGTTTATGCCGACTCCCTGAGTTGGGGCATTATCCCCGATACACGGCAACGCTTTCGCTTTGATCAGCGCTGGCCGGGCGTCATGGAACTGGCGCTGGCAAGCGCAGGGATGCCGGTGCGGGTGATCGAGAACTGTCTTAACGGGCGTCGTACCGTATGGGAAGACCCGTTCAAGGCTGGGCGCAACGGTCTGCAGGGGCTTGATAGCTGTATCGAAATGAACTCGCCGCTCTCGCTGGTCATCCTGCTACTGGGCACCAACGATTTCCAGTCCATGCACGGGTATAACGCCTGGCACTCGGCCCAGGGCCTGGGTGCGCTCATCAGTGCCATTCGTGGCGCCCCCATTGAACCCGGCATGCCGGTGCCACCGATTCTGATGGTTGCACCGCCACCCCTGCAAAAGGCCAAAGGCGCTATAGCGCCAAAATTCGAGGGCTGCGAAAGTCGGGCGCTTGGTCTCACGGCGGCGATTGAGGCGCTCGCCCGGGAGCGTGCTTGTCAGTTTTTCGATGCGGGGTCCGTCACGCCGACCAGCCGCGTGGATGGCGTACATCTGGACGAAGATCAGCATCGCCGCCTCGGCGAGGCACTGGCCCGTACTGTGAACACCCTGTTACTCCAAGAGCAGAACAAGACGGCATGATTATTCGCAACTATAGAGCGGCAGATTGTCGCGCTATCGCCGATCTGTTTCACGCGGCGGTACACGCACTCGATGACAGGGACTACAGCGCGGCAGAGCGGGAGGCCTGGGCGCCCACACCGCCGGACTATGCCGCCTGGCAGCTGCGCCTTGAGCAGCGACAGCCCTGGGTGGCCGATTACGTTGGCCGGGTTGTCGGCTTTATCGAGCTGGAGCCAGACGGGCATATCGACTGTCTTTATGTGCATCCTGAGTATCAACGCCAGGGTATTGCCGGTCGACTGCTAGAACACCTGATGCAGGAGACCAGCAATTTTGGCATTACGCAGCTGCATGTCGAGGCGAGCAAACCCGCCCGAGCATTTTTCGAAGCCCACGGCTTTGAGCTGCAGGCACAGAATAACGTCAGTCGTCGCGGCCAGACGCTGATCAATTACCGCATGCATAGGCGGGATATAGCCTAGCAGCCTGTCGGGCTTACCACTGATCTACTGCGGAAAAGCCGATTTTGGTCATGTTTCGTGCTCTTTTTTGTTAAATAGAACCACTATTTGCCTAAAAAGAGCTCAAAAACTGCCTCAAAACGGACTTTCCCTCGCTACGATCGGCCAAGTCCGACAGGCTGCTAGGAGGCTGTCCGGCAATTCTCAACCTACTGCGATTCCGCGTAATGACTCAGGAAGATTGCGGCGGTGCGTTCGGCCAGGTCGTGGCGTTGCTCGGCGTCCAGCAGGGGTGTTATCTGCATTAACTGTGGCCAGAAGCAGCTGCCTTTTATCAGGCTATGGATCTGTGCGCTGGCGACCTCGATATCCAGATCCTTCAGGCGCTTATCCGCGTGGGCGGCACGAATCCAGCGTTTTGCGGCTGTTTCGTGGGCGGAGAATTTCTGCACTTCGCGTTGCAACAGGTCCGGTTGGTAGAAAAAGTGGCCAAAAACCACACGATTCAGCTCGATGGACTCGGTTGCGCCGATCATCGCAATCTCTGCTTCGATAACGGCACACAGCTGCTCGGACAGGGGTCTGTGTGTGTCGTAGGAAAGTCCTATCGGAAGCGTCGCCTGGCGCCACATCTCGCTAATCAGGTGCATGATGAGCGCTTCCGTGCTCCCAAAATGGTTATAGACCGTACGCTTGGAGACCTGCGCCATGCGAGCGAGCATATCCATGTCTGGTGGCGAGAAGAGATGGCGCCTGATGAGTCGCTGCTGGTACAGCAGCCCTGATGGGCGGCTGTCATTTGCCTGGCCGCAGGGTACGGGCGTTATTCGGAGCCTGTTTGGGTGCTCTATGCCGCCGGTTGCAAAGAGCCTGACCCTCTATACTGCAGTCAGGCAGCGTCGCTGCCGGCACTTCAGGAGGGACGCAATCATGTTCAGGATTGATGTAACCGCACCGGATCGTATTGATATCGAGCTTGCCGGTAAGCTGAACAGTGAAGAGATGCGGGTGGCGCTGGATGACTTGGTCAGCAAAACCAAAGATATCAAGCATGGCCGCATGCTGTACCGAATCAGTGATTTTGATTTTCCGACGCTCGGTGCCATAGGCGTTGAGCTGTCGCGCCTGCCGTCGCTGTTTGGGCTGATTCACCGGTTCGACCGTGCGGCGGTGCTGTCGGACAAAAAGTGGATTCAGCGCATGAGCGAGTTTGAAGGCCATCTGTTTCCCGGGCTTGAGATCAAGGCCTTTGATTACGATGAAGTGGCCGCGGCGGAAGCCTGGCTGGCCCGTTAAGATGGGGTATTCCTGTTGCTGAATACCAATGCTATGGAGCGTCTGGATGAAACCACGCATTAGCCTGATAACCCTGGGTGTCGATGACCTGGAAGAAGCCGTGGCCTTTTACCGTGATGGTTTGGGGCTGGCCACCGAAGGTATTGTCGGCGCCGAGTTTGAGGCCGGCGCCGTGGCCTTTTTCGATCTGCAAACCGGGCTCAAGCTGGGGCTTTTCCCGCGCAAAAACCTGGCGCGGGATGCCGGTCTGACAGCGGGTGACAGGGCGACTGCACTCTCGCGTGGCGCGCCGGAATTCAGTCTTGCGCACAATGTAGGTTCAAAGGCGGAGGTCGATCAGGTGATGGCACAGGCTGCAACGGCCGGCGCCCGTATATTGAAACCGGCAGAGGACACCTTCTGGGGTGGCTACGCCGGTTATTTTCAGGACCCCGATGCTCATCTGTGGGAGGTCGCCTGGAATCCGCACTGGCCTGATCCCGATGAGTGATTTCTGATACCGGCCTTAAGTTCAAGCGCCGCTGGCGGGAATAGACCTGTACAGTGGCGTCTGCTGGGTTTTCCTCTACTGAATATTGCTGTGCGGAGCTTAACCCGCAGAGGTTAAAGCCTTGCACTGATCAATTACACAGGGAAATGGACAGTGAGTGAATTAGCGCAGGTGGCGAGCGATACCAGCCGCAGGGGCATACTGCTGTGTTTGCTGGCGATGCTGGTGTTTGCCGGCCAGGATGCCATTGTCAAAATGCTGATACAGGACATGGCGGTATCCCAGCTGTTGCTGGTGCGCTACTGGGCATTTACAGTCTTCGCCCTGATTTATGCGCACTATAACGGCGGGCTCATGAAGGCGGCGCGCTCGGCGCATCCGCGGCTGCAACTGCTGCGCTCCCTGCTGGGGGCATCGGTGGTCATTCTCAGCGGTCTTTATGCCATGAGCATAGGCCGGTCTCGCACGCCCTGATAGTCAGGTTTCACTTCCTAAACATCAGCGGTTTGTAGCGGCCATCGCAGTTTTGGTTGTGTTGCCTGGGCAGGCTATCTGCGGGTATGGATGTGACTGGCTGCGGTTATTCAGTACCATACCCAGCGCGGGTGTGGCGCCGCGCTGTTTTCGGTCTGTTTGCAGGGATTTAAATGACGTCCAATTCGCTTTTCAAACACCGTACCTTTATGCGTTTCTGGATCGGTCAGATGGCGTCGTCGCTGGCGTTCCAGATGCTGATGGTGGGGCTCGGCTGGCAGATCTACAACCTCACCGACAGCGCCCTGAGTCTCGGGCTGGTGGGCCTGGCGCGTTATCTGCCCCAGCTGGTGCTGACGCTTTATGCCGGTCACGTGGCCGATAACAACGACCGCCACAGGATCATGATGCAGTGTCGGCTGGTACTGACCCTGAGTATCGCGGTGCTGGCTGTGACCAGTGTGCTGGGCATTATCAGCCCGGCGATTATCTACGGCTGCTGCGTGGTGATGGGCACGGCGAGGGCGTTCGAGATGCCGGCGACCCAGGCCATGGTGCCCAATATCGTCGGCGCGGATCTGCTGGCGCCAGCACTGACCTGGACGGCCTCGGGGCGTGAGGCCACCACCATCGTCGGGCCTGCGCTCGGCGGTGTGATTTATATCTTCGGTGCCGGCGCGCTCTACGGCTCCAGTACGCTGCTGTGCCTGCTCTCGGCGGTTATTCTGGCGAATCTGCGCTATCGCCATGAAGCGCGCAAGAAGCAGCCGGTGACCCTAGACTCCATGCTGGGCGGGCTGCGCTTTACCTGGAATAATCCGGTGATCTTCGGGTCTATATCGCTGGATATGCTGGCCGTGCTGGTGGGGAGCGCCACAGCGCTGATGCCGATCGTCGCCCGTGACATCCTGGAAACCGGGCCCTGGGGTCTGGGGCTGTTGCGCAGTGCGCCGGCCGTGGGCGCTGTGCTGATGTCGGTTTACCTGGCCTGGCGCCCGGTGAAACGTACCGTGGGCGTGAAGATGTTTATTGCCGTGGCGATATTCGGCTGCATGACCATCGTATTTGGCCTGTCGGAAATGCTGTGGCTGTCGATCCTGTCGCTGCTGATTATGGGCGCCGCCGATATGGTGAGCGTGGTGATCCGCTCGACACTGGTGCAGCTCGAAACTCCGGATGAAATGCGTGGCCGTGTCAGCGCCGTCAATTCGATTTTCATCAGCACCTCCAACCAGCTGGGCGAGTTCGAGTCCGGCGTTATGGCGGCCTGGCTGGGAGTAGTGCCGGCGATCATTGTCGGCGGTGTGGGTACTCTGGGTGTGGTGGCGCTCTGGGTGTACTGGTTCCCCAGCCTTGTGAAACGGGATTATCTTGATATGCGCCCGGTGCCCTCGGGTACGAACGGTGCCAAAGGCAACGGCGGAGAATCCGGCAGCAAGGCCAGGGAAAGCTCAGCCGGAGTCTGACGGATGTGAAGCTTGTACCAGACCAAGGCGTGACACTGGAGTGAACATTTGTCTTTTGATTTGAAGAACCTGGAGCTGTTTGTTCGCGTAGCCTCACTCGGAGTCATTGGCCGGGCAGGGGCCGAGTTCAATCTGTCCGCGACCAACACGACGCAGCGACTCAAAGCGCTGGAAGAGGAGCTCGGGGTCAAGCTGCTCAACCGCACGACGCGGGCGGTGTCCCTGACGCCGGATGGCGAGCTCTTGCTGGAGCATGCCAAACGCATTCTCGATGAGGTTGAGGCCGCCCGTAACCTACTGTCGCAAACCACCCAACGGATCTCGGGGTCACTGCGGGTAACGGCTTCAGCCTCTTTTGGGCGCTCCCATATAGTGCCATTCGTGCCGGAATTCCTGCGCCTGTACCCCGGTGTGACGCTGGATCTGCATCTCACCGATACGGTGGTGGATATCGTTGAGATGGGGGTCGATCTGGCCTTTCGTATCGGTGACCTGGCGCCGTCCAGCCTGCTGGCGCGCAAGATCGATGACAACCCGCTGGCACTGGTGGCATCGCCGGACTATCTCGCCCGACGTGGGCACCCCAAAGTACCCCAGGACCTGGCCGAGCATGCCTGTCTGCCCCTGGGGGATACCCGTGCCTGGAAGCTGATTGCAGCGGATGGAACCCTGCACGAGGTCAAAGTGTCGGGGCCTGTGTCGGTCAACCTGGGGGAGGCGCTGGGTGAATGGGTGCTGGCGGGGATGGGTATTGGCCTGGCGTCCTTGTGGTATGCAGGGCCCGATATTGCAGCGGGCCGTCTGGTGCCGGTGCTGCCGGAGTACCGTGTCTGGCCCGAGGCGAAAATCTGGGCCGTGCGCCCGCCCGGTCGCATTATGGCGGCGCGGGTGAAGGCGTTTCTGGATTTCATGCAGGCGCGGATTGTCGAAACCAATGCGAGTCGGTACGCCAGTCTGCTCGATGAGAGCGGTGCCATCCGCCGCGCGGACTAGAGCATTTTCATCTTACATCGACCCATTGCGATGGTTAAGACGAGATTAGGGGGGGCTGTGTTGGAGCCTGTGCAGGCTAGGGTATCGGAGCGGTTTGATGGCTCATGTTGCGCCTTGCTGGCGCGTTACTTTCATTGCTCGTGCAAAGAAAGTAACCAAAGAAAGCACGCCCCGATGAAGCCTATTCGCTGCGCTCTGAGATCATTCGGCGGGCTGCGCTGACGGTACATCCATGTACCTCATCGCAGGCGCATCAGTCCCTGTTGCGCCCCTTCGGGCCTGATCGCCGAATGACCTCAGTGCTCGCCGGCTTCATAAGGGGGAACAAGAGCCACTCTGATGTTTCGAGCACTTTCATCTTACCTCGCCCCATATCCGGCGACCTCGAAGTATGGAAACACTCAAAAAACCTCGATCGACAGATAAGTGTTTCGTGAAAATGCTCTAGTCCAATAACCGCAGGATTATCCCGATCTTTGGGCGATAGCCAGGGGCTATTATTCCGTCTGGCAGGATAATGTTTTCGGGTTTTGCTCGATAGTGCTGTGTCCTTTGGGTGGATATTCTGTGCTCATCAACTACGGAGCACTCACCATGACTCAGCAAACCGCCACATCCGATATCCAGGACCTGATCGTTCAGGCGTTTAACTTCCGGCATGCCACCAAGGTGTTTGACGCCGATCGCAAGATTGATGACAGCGAATTTGAAACCATTCTCCAGTCTGCCCGCCTGTCGCCGAGCTCCTTTGGCATGGAGCCCTGGCATCTGCTGATTGTGCAGAATCCGGCCAAGCGCGAACTGTTCCGCGACTTTGCCTGGGGTGCCAACGGTGCCTTCAACGGTTCCGCCGGCCAGTTGGGTACCGCCAGTCATTTTGCCATTCTGCTCGCCCATACCGGCGCCACCATGACGCACCACTCCGACTACCTGCAAAAGCACATGAAAGACGTGAAGCAGCTGCCGGATGATGTGATCGGGTTTATCAATGGCGCCTACCAGAAATTCCAGCAGCAGGATTTCCATATCGAAGGCGATCGCCAGATTACCGACTGGTCGGCCCGTCAGGCCTATATCCCCTTGGCCAATATGATGACCACGGCTGCGCTGATGGGCATCGATTCCTGCCCGATTGAAGGCTTTGAAATGGACAAGACCAGCGCCGTGCTGGCGGAGCATTTTGATATAGATCCGGCCATCTATCAGCCGGCGGTGATGCTGGCCTTTGGCTACCGTGCTGATGCACCGGCGCATCCCAAGACTCGTCGCGCGCTGGATCAGATGGTGACCTGGGCCTGATCAGGCAGAAGTCTGTCGACTTGCAAGGGGCTGATCTCGTCCATCGTCGAGTGCGAAGGCGGCGTGGATCTGTCTGCACTGCAGGGCAAGTCCGCAGGTTTCATTTGGGAGCTGATGTTTACCCGTTCCATGTTTGGTACCCAGGATATAGCCCGTCAGCAGGATATTCTGACCCAGCTGGCCGCGCTGGTGGATGCCGGGCGTATTCGCACCACTCTGGGTGCAACCCTAGAAGGCTTCAGTGTCGAGACCCTCAAGGAGGCACACCGTCGCAGCGAAAGCGGCAAGACCATCGGCAAGATCGCCATCAAGTATTAAGGAGAAGGCCAATGACATTCCCCATTCAGATGGTTGTGACCCTGCATGCGTCACCGGATGCAAAAGCCCAACACGGGCGGTGACTTAGTGGTGCTTGAAGGCTGGCGCGACGCTGCGGCGCTGCAGTCCCACGGTGCTTCGGCGCATTTCCAGGCATTCATCACCGCCTTCAGCAAAGATGAGCTACAGATGTCGGTTCAGCTGCTTAAAACAGTCTGATTCCGAGCCAAAAAAGACGGGCGCTCCTTGAAGGGAGCGCCCGTTTTTGTATCGCATTCAACCGCAGTGTTGGCACTCAGTGCCTGATCACGAATCACGAATCACGAATCATGAATCACAAATCACAAATCACAAATCACAAATCACAAATCACAAATCACAAATCACCCCGTCACCCCGTCACCCCGTCACCCCGGCAATGGGACAGTCCTGTGCAACTTCAGAGGCATCGACGCTTGGCATGACTGTTGGGCAGTAAGAACGTGTCACAATTGTTACCAAAAGTGTTGCTGTGATAGTCTCTTGCTCCTAAATTTTCAGCGTAGGCGCCGCATGACTCACGTTCACGACACTATTGAAAAGCTGCAGAAAAGTAGCCCTGCCCAGGCTGAGTTTTATCAGGCCGTGGAAGAAGTGCTGGACTCACTGCAGCCGGTTCTGGAAACCGAAAAGCGGTATCGCAGCCACGCCATTATCGAGCGACTGGTCGAGCCTGAGCGGCAGATCATGTTCCGTGTGCCCTGGATGGACGATCAGGGCATGGTGCAGGTTAACAAGGGCTATCGTATTGAGTTCAACTCAGCGCTGGGGCCTTACAAGGGCGGCCTGCGTTTCCATCCCAGTGTTAATGCCGGCATCATCAAGTTTCTGGGCTTCGAACAGATCTTCAAGAACGCTCTGACCGGGCTGCCGATTGGCGGGGGCAAGGGCGGGGCGAACTTCAATCCCAAGGGGCGTTCGGATGCGGAGATCATGCGGTTCTGCCAGTCGTTCATGAACGAGCTGTACCGGCACCTGGGGCCTAACACCGATGTGCCGGCCGGCGATATCGGTGTTGGCGCGCGGGAAATTGGTTACATGTTTGGCCAGTACAAGCGCCTGACCGGCCGCTATGAAGGTGTATTGACCGGCAAGAGTCTGCTCTGGGGCGGCTCCCTGGTGCGCAAGGAAGCGACCGGCTATGGCTGCGTTTACTTTGCACAGCACATGCTGCAGGACCGGGAGCAGGATCTGATCGGCAAGACCTGCCTGGTTTCCGGTGCCGGCAACGTCGCCATCTATACCATCGAAAAGCTCTACCAGCTGGGTGCGTTGCCCGTTACCTGTTCCGACTCCACCGGCACGCTGCACCATCCCCAGGGCATCGACCTGGATTGCCTGAAAAGGCTCAAGGAAGGCCGCAAGGCAGGCCTGGCTGAGTACCTTCAGGAGCATCCGCAAGCCGAGTTTATTCCGCTCAGTGATTATCCGGCGGATGGTCATGCTGTTTGGCGAATTTCAGGCCAGGTTGCCTTTCCCTGCGCCACCCAGAACGAACTGACCCTGGCCGATGCCGAGGCCCTGGTCGCCAATGGTTGTCTGGCGGTGTCGGAAGGCGCCAACATGCCCAGCACTCAGGAGGCGGTGGATGTTTTCCTGGCCGCCAACGTCAGCTTTGGTCCCGGCAAGGCCGCCAACGCCGGTGGTGTCGCCACCAGTCAGCTGGAAATGGCCCAGAACGCGAGCATGCAGAGCTGGACATTCGAGGAAGTCGATCGGCGCCTGCAGCAGATCATGGCCGGTATTTACCAGCGCACGCGGGATACGGCGCAGGCCTATGGCCAGCCGGGCAACCTGGTGCTGGGCGCCAATATCAGCGGCTTTGTACGCTTGGCCGATGCAATGATCGAACAGGGGCTCGTTTAACCTCCGGGCTTAGCGCCGTGCCTGAGCCGTTGGGCTATCGCCGATCTCATCGGGTGACAGTGTGAGCGTGCGGCGGCCATCAAGGCGCTCAAGCAAGGCGGCGTTGGCACAGTTGCCCATCACGTTAAGGGCGGTACGCAGGCCATCGGTGAAACGGTCGACCCCGGCCACTACCGCAACGCCTTCCAGGGGCAGGCCGGCAGCGCCCAGTACTGTGGTCATCGCCACCAGACCTGCGCCCGGTACACCGGCGGTGGAAAAGCTCACCAGCAAGCCGGTGGTGAAGACCGTAATCACCAGCGAGCTGGTGATGTCGATGTTGAACAGCTGGGCGACAAAGAGGGCATTGAAACCCTGCAGTACCGCCGCGCCGTCATGCTTGAGCGCGGTGCCAGTGCCACGGTACCTTAGCGTGCGGTCAGTTCGTCAGCAATTTCAATACCGACTTCACGGTAGTAGCGTGCGGCCCCGGGGTGCAGTGGCAGGTTGAGATCTACAAGGGCATTGTCCAGGGTAATATTGCCCAGTAATTTGGTCTGCTCAGCACGCTGGCCGATATTCTCCCAGAAGGTTTTTGTCATTTTATAAATGGTATCTTCCGATACCTCCTGATTGGTGACGATACCGACGGTGACGCTCACGGTACTGATATCCCCGGCAGTGACCTGATTTTCGCCATAAACGCCAGCGGGGATTTTGCCCAGCCGGTACCCGGGACGCTGGATCAGTGTCTGCAACCCGCTGATATTGCTGGTGTCCTGGGGAAGCCCCAGCAACCTGATGCTGTTTGTCATCACGACCTGGCTTATGGCCGGGCTCGGCGGCAGGGTGGGGTTAAAGTAGACATCAATATGGCCGTCCTGGAAGCTTTGGGCGGCGGCATCCCAGCCCAGGCTGACGACCTTGTAGTCTTCGTCAGGCTTGAATCCCGTCATGGCCTCAATGATCATGCGTGACGTCTGGTAGGCCACGCCCCCGGGAGGGCCGAGGAACACACGCTTGTCTTTCAGGTCCTTGAACTCCTCTATGCCTGAGTCGGCGAAGGTCGCTATATGGTAGTAGCCCATCGGGAAGTTGAAGATCGCCCGCAGTTTTTCTGACTGTTTACCGACCCCCTTGGCCTTGGCGAATGGGCCTGTTTCGGTCTTCATCAAATGATGCAGGTTGGGGGAAGACATGAAGAACTGCGATTTGTCCATGGCGGTTTCTACCGCATGGCGAGTTGCCGCGCCGGTGGCATTCACCTGAATACTGTATTCCGGCAGTTTCTCATTGATGATATTGGCAAAGGTGTTCATCACCACATAGGGGGAAGTGCCGGGCCCCAGGGTCGACATCCGCAAATTTTCCGTGGCCTGGGAAGGCATGGCGACAGCCAGTGATACCGCGGCGGTTGCCGCCAGGCCAAGAGTTTTCTGATATAGCGTATTAAGCATATTGTGTACCTTCTTTTTATCGTGATGTTGCTTGGTTGCGGTAATATTTTGAAAATGGCGGGCGCACTTGGGACCGCCTTTTCCAGGTTCGTTAAGTCGCTTCAGATTTTATCGGGCTGTACCAATGAACGGTTATTCGCCGTGCATCGAATACGGTAGAACACTTCAATTCCCAGGCTCAGTAGCAGGGCCGTTATCTGCAGGCTCAGCATGGGCATGATCAGGCAAACGGCAGTGGCAATACTGAACAGTGTCCAGAGAGTGCTGCGCCCGGCCATGGCCGCCAGCATCCAGATTGCAAAACCCAGGCGCAGCATGATCCAGCAGAACTCGGTAACCGAAAAATCGGCGATCAGCAGCAGTGACGGGTTAAAGGCGAAGGCAAAGGGCACCAGAAAGCCGATCAGTGCCAGGCGCACCGCTGTCAGGCTGATACCCATTGGGTTGGCCTTGGCGATTGAGGCCGCAGCAAAGGCTGCCAGGGCTACCGGGGGCGTTATGGCGGACATGACCGCGAAGTACACCACGAACAGGTGCGCCGCCACTGTGGGCACGCCAAGCGCTTCGACTGCAGGCCCCATCACCAGAATGATGATCAGGTACGCCGGGACGGTCGGCATGCCCATGCCCATGACCAGGCAGGCGAGTGCCATTAACAGCAAAGACATGAGCAGGGAGCCGTCGGACAGGGTCTGAGCCAGGGCGGCGAAGCGCAGGCCCAGGCCGGTGAGGTTCATAACGCCGACAATGATGCCCACGGCTCCGACCGCGACCAGGATGGTTGCGCTGGCGGATGCGGCACTGGCTACCGCGTTGCGCAGGGTTGTCAGTGAGCGAACCTTGGGGTTGATGCCAAGGCCCAGAACCAGGGCGATAACGGTGGCCCAGAATCCGGCCAGGGCCGGTGATTTACCGTCCATGAGCATGGCGACAATGGTGACCAGTGGTACAGCGAAGATGGACAGCATCAGCCAGTCGTGGCGAGTCATGCGCGGCAGAGAGTCGCGATCCGGGCGCTCGATGCCGGCACGGCGTGCTTCGGCGGAAATGCAGGCGAAGAGGCTGCCGTAGTAGAGAGCTGCCGGGATCAGGGCGGCCAGGCATATCTGCAGGTACGGGATGCCGGTCAGGTCGGACATGATAAAGGCCACAGCGCCCATGATGGGGGGCATAATCTGCCCGCCGCTGGACGCCGCCGTTTCCACTGCACCGGCAAAGCGGGCCGAAAAGCCGCTGCGCTTGATCATCGGAATGGTTACCACACCGGTGCCCACCACGTTGGCAACGGCAGAACCGGAGACGGAGCCAAAAAGCGCACTCGCCAGGACTGCGGCATGGGCCGAGCCGCCGCGCAGCCAGCCCAGGCTGCGCATGGCCAGTTTCAGCAGGACGTCGCCAGCGCCGAGCACTTCCAACAGGGCGCCAAAGATGATGAATATAATGATGGTGCTGACGACCACGGCCAGGGGACGGCCGAAAACGCCGTCGAAACTGTACCAGAGGGTGAATGTCATGTCCGGCCAGCTAACGCCGGTATGGCTGAGAATGCCGCCGAGTTGCTCACCGTAGAGGCCGTAACCCATCGCGATGGCGCAGACCAGCACCAGCGGCAGGCCGACCTTGCGGCGTGCCATTTCCAGCACCACGACCAGGGCGCCGATGCCGAGCCAGACGTCGATCGGCTCGAGAAAATAGAGGCCGGTTTCCAGGGATTGGGCGATGAGCGCGTAGCGTGCGAGGGCGGCCAGCAGCAGGGCACAGAGCGCAATATCCACGATCAGCTTGATGGGTGTCGTTGCAGGTCCCGGGCGGCTCAGCAGGAGCAGAATACCCAGCGCAAGACCACCGACCCTCACCAGGGTGTCGTCGTAGATACCGAAGCGGGCAGTATAGAAAGTGCCGACGATCAGGATGGTCGCCAGCAGCAGGAACAGGCCATGGCGCAGCAACCGGGCCCAACGCAGTAAAGTCGTGTCTGGATTTATCGTTATCATTAGGCAACCTTTAGGCTACAGACGAGCTTGAGTGATATACGGCTTCACTCTAGGGGCTTGAGGTAAACTTTTACAGACAGGTTTTCACCAGGTGAAAATGTCTGTGTGCGCCGCTCGTTTCAGTACAGACCGTTCTGTTCAAACAGCTCTGCCAGCTTGTCAGCACCGGGTTTGAGTTGCCGGTAGAAGTTGTCTTCACTGTCCAGGGCAGCGGCCGATTTCATCCAGACAAAGGAAAGGCAGGCCTGAATGTCGTCCCGCACAATAATCGGCAGCGCTATGGCGCTGAACTCTTCCAGGGTGTCGGCGGGCAAACTCATGACGCTGGGATCGCGTATGCCATAACCGCGCTCACGCACTTCCTGCAGGATGCGTTCGATGTAGCTGCTGTCCGCCGCCAATCGTCCTTCTTCGCCACCCTGTTCACGAATACGCCTGAGGATAGATTCCCGTCGGCGGGGATCACAGTAGGCGAGATAGGTGCGCCCGATGGCGGACTTGAGCATGCTGGGCTTGTAGCCGATCACTTCCCGGTTCAATACAAAGGGACTGCGCGAGCGCGAGGTTTCGATGATTGCCATGCCTTCGCCATCAAACACGGATATATCGCAGGGCCAGTGCAGTCGTTGTTGCAGTTGCTCCAGTACGGGCGCCGCAACCTGGGCGATGGCATCGTGGATATGCACTTGCTCTGCGAGCTCATGCAGTTTGTATGCCAGGCGGTAAAGGCGATCGCCCATGCCCCTGAAGATCCAGCCTTCCTGGTCGAGTGTGGCCAAAATGCGCAGCAGTGTGGCCCGGTCAATGCCCGTCGCCTGATGCAAGTCACCGAGGCTGACGGGGCCTGGCGCTGCGTTGATAGCATTGAGTACGGTCAGTCCCCGGGCCAGTGCGCGTATCTGTTTCGTCATTCCAGGTCTCCAGTATTTCACCTGGTGAAAGGCTGGATTGTTTCATCACCTCTGTCAATGGAAAGTAGACCGACACTTAGACCGGTGCCTGTACCTGCCCCGGTGTCGCACAGCGTTGTCTGGAAGGTTGATATGGTTAAGAAACCCAATATTTTGTTTATCATGGCTGACCAGTTGCGGGCAGATTATCTGGGCTGCAACGGTCATCCAACGATCAAGACGCCCAATATCGATGCGCTGGCCGCACGGGGAGTGAATTTTACCCGCGCCTATTGCCAGGCCCCAGTGTGCGGGCCCTCACGCATGTCCTTTTATACCGGTCGCTACGCCTCAAGCCACGGTGCCAGCTACAACAACGTACCGTTGCGCATCGGCGAGAAAACCCTGGGTGACTACCTGAGGCCCGAAGGTTACCGCGTGGCGCTGGTGGGTAAAACCCATATGCGACGCGACGACGAGGGCATGCAACGCCTGGGTATTGATGTGCAATCTTCCCGCGGTGTTCTGGTCAGTGAATGTGGCTTCGAACCCTTTGAGCGGGATGATGGTCTGCACCCGGACCAGTCGGTCAATCCGGATCTGAAGTACAACGATTACCTGCGTAGCAAGGGCTACGAGGGCAAGAACCCCTGGCATGATTATGCCAACTCGGCCCTGGGAGCGGATGGCGAAGTCGTCAGCGGCTGGTACATGCGCAACAGCCACCTTGCTGCCCGGGTACGGGAGGAAGATTCGGAAACCGCCTACAGTACCCGGCGCGCCATGGAGTTTATCGAGCAATCCAAGGGCAGCCCCTGGTGCCTGCATCTGAGCTACATCAAGCCGCACTGGCCCTACATGGCGCCCGCCCCTTACCACCAGATGTATGGCAAGGACGATATCCTGCCGGTGGTGCGCAGCGAACAGGAACGAGCGCAGCCGCATCCGGTGGTGGGCGCCTTTATGGGGCATCCCGAATCCACCGCCTTTGCCCAGGATGAAGTCCGGGAACGGGTGATCCCGACCTACATGGGGCTCATTACCCAGCTGGATGAACATGTTGGCAGACTGGTGGCGTTCCTGGAGCAGCAAGGAGAGCTCGACAATACACTGATCGTGCTGACATCCGACCACGGTGATTACCTGGGTGATCACTGGCTTGGCGAGAAGGAGCTTTTCCACGATGCCAGTGCGCGGATCCCGATGATTCTGGTCGATCCGCGGCCAGAGGCTGATGCAACCCGCGGTGTTCGCTCAGACAGGCTGGTAGAAGCAATTGACCTGGTGCCGACCTTTGTCGAGTCTGCCGGGGGTGGGAACTTCGAGCATGTGCTGGAAGGCCGCTCGCTGTTGGCGCTGATCCGGGGCGAGTCCGCTGCCCAGTGGCGTAGCCATGCCTTTAGTGAAGCCGATTATGCATGGCGCCCGGCACGTACAGAGCTGGGGTTGGCAGCAGACGAGGCCAGAGCCTTCATGGTGACCGACGGCCGCTGGAAATATGTGTACTACGAACATTTCAGCCCGCAGTTATTTGATCTGGTGGCTGACCCTGGCGAACTGCGCGACCTTGCGAGCAATCCGGAATACGCCGAGGTCGGCGAGGAGCTGGCTGAGGCACTGAATCGCTGGTTCCGTGAACGCAAGATGCGCATTACCATCAGCAACAGCCAGGTTGCGGCCAGCACGGGCTCTGCCCACAAGCGAGGATACCTGTTCGGGCTCTGGTAAACCCCAGCTGCATCCTGTGCCGGAGTTGTGCGGCACCTTGTCTTTCCTGAAGCCGGTACTCAATGTCCGGCTTTTGTCATTTTCCAGTTTGCGACTCGGTTGAGCGTGGGGCTTTGCAGAGCACGGGGTACTGAGCAGCTGCCTACTAACGAGGTATTTATATGGTTGACAACATCAACTATTGTCTTTATGGTTGATAGGATCAACTAATATGGGTGTATTCCATGACAGACAGCGCGATGGGCGAAGCCCTGCATCAACTGCTCCATGCCTATAAAAGGGCGTTGCAGCAGTCCTTCCTGGAGCATGGCATTACCTTTGGTATCGCCCATATTCGTTCCCTTAAAGTGATTCGTGCTGCTCAGGCGTCGCCTGAATCCGATTGTACCGCCCAGCAAATTGCTGCACGGCTGCAGCGTGACAAGGCCCAGATCGCCCGCCTGGTGAAGGACCTGCTGGCGGCAGAGCTGATCGAGAAACAGGACAACGCGCAGGATCGGCGCAGTCAGATCCTGCGCCTGACCCCGGCGGGGGAGGCAATGTATGCGCGTATCCAGGCCGCGGAGCGGCATACGAGCCAGCGTATGGCCAAGGGGTTGAACGAGGATGAGGTGCATACCTTTGTCCGTCTGGCCAAAGGCATGACACGCAATCTCAAGCCCTGAACCGTCCTGCCGTATTGGCGACCCCGTTTCGGCACTTATCTTTCTACGGAGATCCCATGACCCGACCTTTACCCCGCGAATTGACCCTGCTTCGCAAAGCCCAATTGACGCCCAACATGCTGCGTGTGACGCTCGGGGGCAGTGCCATGGCCGAGTTCCCGGCCGACCAGGCCAGTGCTTACGTGAAGTTGATTTTTGCCGCCCAGGGCGGGGCCCGGCCTGTGATGCGTACCTATACGGTACGGGCGCAGCGGGAGGCGGAAATTGATATAGATTTTGTAATCCACCAGGATGGCGGCCCCGCATCGCGCTGGGCACTGGAGGCGCAACCGGGTGATCGCATTCGGGTGGGTGGCCCGGGCCCGAAAAAGATGCTTGATTACAGTGCCGACTGGTTTCTGATCGCGGGCGACATGACAGCCCTGCCGGCCATCAGCGTGAATCTGGAACAGCTGCCGCGAGATGCCAGGGGTTATGCGGTGATCGAAATCATTGACCAGGCTGACATCCAGCCGCTGGCGGCCCCCGACAATATCGACATCCACTGGGTGCTGAATCCACACCCGGGCACCCGCGACAACGTTCTCCTCGACCAGGTGCAGCAGCTGCCCTGGTTTGAGGGGCGCCCCAGCGTCTGGTGTGCCTGTGAGTTTTCCAGCATGCGCAGGCTACGCGAGCATCTGCGTGCCCGGCCGGAACTCGACCGGAGCAACCTCTATATTTCCAGCTACTGGAAGCTTGGGGTTGGCGAGGAAGCGCACAAGGTACTGAAACGGGCTGACAGTTGAGGGCGCTCCACGGCGGGTAAGGGGCCTGCAAGGGGACCCCGACTGTCAGTCTGTGCATTGCATTGCGCTGGGCTGTAAGCCAGCGCAGCGGCGTGCATCCAAGGCTCTGGTGCACTGGGCGTTGATCCTCTGCAGGCAGATGCCCGATGAGCAGAGTTCCCGGGTCAGAGCCGACAGGCAGGTGTTGCTCGCGATTGACTTTGTGTTATTGGTTATATTATAACATCTCGCTTTCGTTCTGACCCTGGCAACTCGCATCATGATAAAACTGCGTTCAATCCTTATTGGTGCCAGCATGCTGGCCGCCGTATCTGTGCATGCTTCCGATGGCGTACTCGACATAGTGGCGCCCTGGGAAGTTGGCAGTACTGATCCTGCCAAGGCCGGCTATGTGTATACCCGGCTGCAGATCGGCGAAACCCTGGTTGAGGTAAACGATCAGGGCAAGCCCCGACCCGGTCTGGCCGAGAGTTGGACAATCTCTGATGATCAGCTGAGCTGGCGTTTTACCGTGCGCCAGGGTGTGCGCTTCCATGATGGCAGCCCGCTTACCGCCGAGGTGGCGGCCAGGGCGTTGCAGCGGGCTCTGGCCAAGCCGGGCATGCTGGCCGTGGCGCCGATCGAGGCGATAGGCGTAGACGGGGATCAGGTGGTGGTGCGCTTATCCAGCCCCTTTGCGCCGCTACCGGCGTTGCTGGCTCACAGTTCTACCCAGATTCTGGCACCGGCTTCCTACAATGAGGCGGGTGAGGCCAGCCAGGTGATTGGCACCGGCCCTTACCGTATCGAGCGACTGCAGATGCCGCAAAAGCTCAGTGCCACAGTGTTTAACGATTACTGGGGTGAGACTCCTGCCATAGCGAAGCTCAGTTACCTGGCCGCTGGTCGGGGTGAAACCCGGGCGTTGATGGCGCAAAGCGGTGATGCCGACATCGTCTTTACCCTGGACCCGGCCAGCCAGGCACGGCTGCAGCGTGACAGCAGGCTCGAGGTACACGGGGTGGCCATTTCCCGCACCCTGTCTCTCAAGATCAATGCCGGCCATCCCTTTCTGGCCGATCCCAAGGCGCGGCAGGCCCTGAGCCTGGCGCTGGATCGCCGTGGCATGGCGGCAGGGTTGCTGCGAACCCCTGAGGCGGCGGCCAGTCAGTTGTTTCCACCCACTATGGGCGACTGGCACCTGCAGGCATTATCCGGTGCCGAGCGGGATCTGGAGCAGGCGAGGGCATTGCTGGCCGGGCTGGGCTGGAAGGCAGACGACAAGGGCATGCTGAGCCGCAATGGCAAGCCATTTACCCTGACCCTGACCACATTCGCGGACAGGCCCGAGCTGCCGTTGCTGGCGACTGCCATCCAGGCTCAGCTGCGCGAACTGGGCGTTGCGTTGGTGGTGAATGTCAGTAACGCCAGTGAAATTCCGGCCGGCCATCGAGATGGCAGCCTGCAGCTGGCCCTGGTTGCCCGCAACTTTGCTCTGGTGTCTGATCCTCTGGGCACCCTGTTGCAGGACTTCGGTCCCCGGGGAGGCGACTGGGGTGCCATGAACTGGCACTCGGCGCGTCTGGGCGAGATCCTGCAGCAATTGCTGCAGGAAACCGACAGCCAGACTGCGCTCGGGTTGCGCCAGGAAGCGGCCCGCTTGCTGCACAGGGAGCTGCCGATGATCCCGTTAGCCTGGTATCAGCAGAGTGCCGCTGTATCCAGCAAGGTGGCCGGCTTTAGCATCGATCCATTCGAGCGCAGTTACCGGGTGAGTGACATGAGGTGGGTGCAGTGATTCCGGTGTTGAGTTATCGGCTGATGCAGGCCGTTCTGGTGGCACTGATGGTCGGGGTGCTCACCTTTATCCTTACCCATGCCCTGCCCGGGGACATGGCGTTTCGCATCGCCGCCGGTCGCTACGGTTACGACTATGTAAATGCCGCCGCCGCTGCAGCGGTAGGCGCCGAGTTGGGGCTGGGCTTGCCCGCCTGGCAGGCACTGGGTTACTGGCTGTGGGACCTGCTGCGCCTGGATCTGGGTCAGTCATTGGTGAGCGGGGAGGCGGTGGTCGATGAGCTGCGCCATCAGCTGGGTCATTCCTTGCAGCTGGCCGTTGCCGCCGTGGGGCTGTCGATGCTGCTGGGCCCGCCTATCGGCATTTTGGCTGGGCTTCACCCCGGTGGCCGGATTGATCGGCTGACCCTGCTGTTGGCTACCGTGCTGCGGGCCTTGCCACAATTCGTGATTGGCATTCTGCTGGTGATGCTGCTTGCCGTACAGCTTGGCTGGTTACCCGCTGCCGGTCACGGCACGGCGGCGCATACTCTGCTGCCGGCATTGACCCTGGCGCTGGGGCTGGCCGCTGTGGCTTGCCGAGTGAGTCGCAACGCCATGCAGGACGTGGCCGGTTCGGCCTTTTATGCCTTTGGTCGCACCAAGGGTCTTAGCGAGAGGCGGGTATTCAGCCGGCACGGCCTGCGCAACGTGGCGGTGCCGGTGCTGGCCCATCAGGCCATGCAGCTGGTGTACCTGATTGAAGGAGTGGTGGTGGTGGAAACCCTGTTCGCCTGGCCCGGTATCGGCCATGCCCTTGTGCACGCCATCGTGGCGCGGGATGTACCCATGATCCAGGGCACCGCCCTGGTACTGGGACTGATGTTCGTGCTGATGAATGCCCTGGTGGATCTGCTGTGCCACCGTATCGATCCACGAAGGAGGGAAGCCTGATGCAAACCGCCACTCTGGTCACGCCGGCGGCGGTCACCGTCGAGCGCCGCCTGTTAAATTCCCGTCAGCGTCTGGGGGTCGGCCTGTTGCTGGCCCTGGCGTTACTGGGTTTTGGCCTGCCACTGATCAGTGATCTGGATCCGGCCCGTCAGAACCTGAGCCAGATCCTGGCAGCTCCGAGCCTGGCCGAGCCGTTCGGTACCGATCATCTGGGTCGCAGCATGCTGGCCCGCATGGCCTCGGCCGTGCAGCTTTCCCTCGGCCTTGCCTTGCTTGGGGTCGTCACTGCGGCTGTGCCCGGCGTACTGCTGGGAGTGCTGGCCGGCTGGCGCGGTGGCTGGGTCGACCGCTGCCTGACTGTACTGGCCGATACCCTGCTGGCGTTACCGGGATTGTTGCTGGTGCTACTGCTGGTCGCCATCGCGCCCGGCAGTTTCTGGGCCCTGTATGTGGGCATTGCCCTGGTACTGTGGATTGAATATTTCCGCGTGGTACGACAGACCACTGTGCGTTTGATGGTCTCGCCCCAGATAGAAGCGTCGCGGCTGCTTGGCTTTGGCCCTGGCTACATCCTACGCCGCCACCTTTGGCCGGCCCTGGCGCCGGTGGTGCTGACGTTGGGCGCCTTTGGCGCCGCCACTGCGATCCTGGCCATTGCGGCTCTGGGCTTTGTCAGTGTGGGGCTGCGCCCGCCGACCGCAGAGCTTGGGCTAATGATGACCGAGCTGTTGCCCTATTACCATGATGCGCCCTGGGTGCTGTTACAGCCCATCACGGCGGTGTTCCTGCTGGTCCTGGCGCTTAATCTGCTGGCAGGAGGGCGCAAGCCATGACCGAACTGTTGCAAGTGGAACAGCTGGCTGTGGCGGGCATTGTGCAACCGCTGTCGTTCAGCCTCAAGGCCGGTCGGCCGCTGACCCTGCTGGGGGAAACCGGCTCTGGAAAAAGCCTGATTGCCCAGGCCATTATGGGCAACCTTCCGGCGGCGCTGCGCGGCCGGGGGCAGGTCTGGCTGCGCGGCGAGGAACTCACCGCACTCGATGTCGCCGCCCGACGCAGGCTTTGGGGGCGAGAGCTGGCCATGTTGCCCCAGGAACCCTGGTTGGCACTGGATCCGACCATGAAGGCCGGTGAGCAGGTGGCCGAAGGGTACCGCTACGTGGCCGGGGCCGACTGGGTTCAGGCGCGCAGCCAGGCGGCACAGGATCTGACCCGGCTTGGTCTGGGCCACGCCATCCACTGGCTGCCGGGCCAGCTTTCGGGCGGGATGATGCAACGACTGGCTTTTGCGGCCGCGAGTACCGGCGGTGCCAATATCGTTATTGCCGATGAGCCCACCAAGGGGCTGGATGCGACCAGCAGAGACCAGGTAACCGGCCTGCTCAGGCAGGTGGCGCAGGGGGGCGGAGGCCTGCTGACCATCACCCACGACATCGCGGTGGCCCGGCAGCTGGGTGGCGACGTGATGATAGTGCGCAACGGCGAGGTCCTGGAGTCTGGCCCGGCAGAGCAGGTACTCAGGGCGCCAACCAGTGATTACGGGCGGGCCCTGCTGGCGGCGGAACCCGCTGCCTGGCCCGCACTTGCACCACTCAAGGCCGGCGGCCCGGTACTCAGGGTCGAGGGGCTGACCAAGGCAAGAGGCGACCGCCTTCTGTTTCAGGATCTGTCTTTCGAGCTTCACGGGGGTGAGGTGATGGCTGTGGTGGGCCCCAGCGGCTGCGGCAAGAGTACCCTGGGCAGTCTCTGTTTGGGGCTGCTGGAGCCGGATGCCGGCACTGTATGGCGCGATGCAGCCTTGCCTCGCCTGCGTTACCAGAAACTCTACCAGGATCCTCCCGCCGCTTTCGCGCCTTATTGCAGCCTGGGGCAGAGCCTCAGGGATGTGGTGCGGCTGCACAAAAAGGATTGGGCCGAAGTGGAACGGCTGTTGCCGCAGCTGGGGCTTTCGCGAGGTCTGCTGGCGCGCAGGCCGCAGGAAGTGTCGGGTGGCGAGTTGCAACGGCTGGCAATCCTGCGCATCCTGCTGCTGGATCCGGTGTTGCTGTTTGCCGATGAGCCCACCTCCCGCCTGGACCTGGTGACCCAGCAGCAGACGATTAAACTGCTGACCGATCTGGCCCGGGATCGGGGCTGTGCCCTGCTGCTGGTGAGCCACGAAGCCGAGCTGGTCAGCAAGGTCGCCGACCGCACCCTGCAGTTTACGTCCAGTGGCGTGCTGCAAGGCTAAGAGCGCAACCGGCGCTGCTGGAGAGCAACTCAGGTCGTTTTCGGGCCGGCACGGTGTTTCAGGGACGCGAGGGCCTGCTGCACCGTGGTGTACCCACTGACCAGCAGGATGCCTGTGAGCACGAACAGGGCGCCGAGCAGGAAGCGGGGCTCGATCGGCTCATCCAGTAACCAGGCGCCCAGTGCCACGCCGAACAGGGGCGTCAGGAAAGAAAAAGCTCCCAGACGCGATGCCAGGTAGTGTTTTAGCAGCCAGAACCACAGCAGCAGGCTGGCAAAGGACACCACCACGGACTGGAACGCCAGGCTCGCCCAGACCGCAGGCGTCGGGTTAAAGGTGGTTTGACCCTGCCAGATCGAAAAAATCATCAACACGACAAAGGCGACGACCAGCTGGTACATCAGGGTATGGGTGGCCGGCAGGCGGGACAGGCCGGTGGTTCTGAGTACCACCGTTGTCATGCCCCAGGCGGCGCCGGCCAGCAGTGCCAGGGTATCGCCCCAGAGCATGGACCCAAGGTCCGGTGTTTCGGTCTCGGATGCCGGGCCCAGAAAGGCCACGGCAATGCCGGAAAACGCCAGCAGTATACCAAGCCATTGCAGGGGCGCCAGGCGTTCCGATGCGACCTTGAAGTGCAGCCCGAGGGCGGAGAACAGCGGTGCCGTGTACATGAAAATCACCACGTGGGCGGCACTGGTATGGCGCAGGCTCTCACCCATCAACAGGTACTCCCAAACCAGCCATGCGATTGAAGCGGCGGAGCAGGGGATGGGTGTCGCCCTGGTACCCTCACTTTTCGTGGAGGCGGCGCTGGGCTGTGGGAGCCTGGTACAGGCGCTGGGGGACGAGTACCGCCTGGATAGCGAGGCGGGCTTTTACATTATTACGTCGCAGCCGGTGCGGCCGGAGTCCGCCTGTGGCCGGGTTATCAGCTGGCTGCTGGCCTAGGCCCGGGAAGCGAGAGATGGGAGCAGCAATAACAAGCCATAAGCTATGCCGCGCCGGATTGCCGGCTGTTCAGCTGCGCGGCGGCCTGTTGCATGCAGCTGGCAACCTGTTGCACCGCGGTCTGGTCGATTGTCGCTGACCAGCACAGGTTGATGTGCAGCTGCTTGCTGTAATCAAGCAGGGTTTCCCCGGCCGCGGTAAGGCGGATGCCCTGGTTACTGCGCTCCAGCAGGCGGGCGCCGAGCTGTTCTTCGAGGCGCTTGATCTGCATGCTGACCGCGGCCTGGGAGCGAAATACAGCAGCGGCGGCCTTTTTCAACTCGCCGGCCTTGACGACCTCGCAAAAGGTGCGCAGCAGTTCAAGATCGAGTACAGGTTCCATTGTGACTCCCGGTTATGGGGACATCCGCGAGGCATTCGGGCGGAAGTAGACCCTGGTTCTTCATAAATATTGAATTAATGGTTTACTTGTATTTGTTTGGCTGAAATATGCAGGCTTTTTAAGGTGTCAGGCAAGAGATGATCAGTATTGATCTTTTTGCATACGAACCGACGGCAGAGATGACATGAACAGCAATTCCATTGCGAAGCAGATGGCGGGCGTCCAGCTCAGTGGGCACGGTGGATTCGACAAGCTGCAGTACCGGCAGGATCTTGCCGTGCCGCAACCGGGGGCCGGCGAGGTATTGATCCGCGTGGGCGCGGCGGGTATCAACAATACCGACATCAATACCCGGATTGGCTGGTATTCCAAGGGTGTCAGAGGTGCCACCAACCAGGGCGCAGCCCAGGGCTTTGACACCCTGCGCCTACTCCACGGCGGAGGGCATGCTCGAACGTGCCCGGCTGGGCGCAGAGGAGAGGGTGCTGATTACCGGTGCGTCCGGTGGTGTAGGCTCGGCGGCGGTGCAGCTGGCCAAGCGTCGTGGTGCTTACGTGATCGCGGTCTGTGGTGAGCAAAAGCGCGATGACGTGCTGGCACTGGGCGCAGATGAGGTGATCGCCCGGGGTGGAAATCTGGTGGCGGCGCTGGGCGCGGACAGCGTCGATGTGGTGGTGGATCTGGTGGCCGGGCCGCAGTGGCCGCAGCTATGTGAGGTGCTGTGCCGGGGTGGGCGTTATACCGTGTCCGGTGCCATCGCGGGGCCGCTGGTGGAGCTGGACGTGCGCACGCTTTATCTCAAGGATCTGACCTTTTTGGGCTGTACCTGGCAGCCAAGGGCCGTGTTCGAGAACCTGATTGGCTATATCGAACGGGGCGAGATTCGCCCGCTGGTGGCAAAAAGCTATCCGCTGGAACAGATTGTGGAGGCGCAGGAGGCTTTCATGGCGAAAACCTTTACCGGCAAGCTGGTGCTGGTTCCGCCACAGGAGAAGGCTTGATCCCCGGCCACAAACCAGGCGCAGCCGGGTGTGGCGGCTCGGTATAGCCGCCAGCCTTTGCCAGGTGGTGCCGGGCGCCGCTTACCGAGCGGCGCTCGCGAGCTGTTCCGGCTCCCGTTCCTTGCGTTCCAGGCGCTGTGCCAGCAGGCGACGCTGCGCGGTGGCGGCGAGCAGCCCGAGGCCGATACCGCCGGTGATGGCGATGATATCGATCACCGGGCCGCGGGCCTCGATACCCGCCAGGGGCAGCAGTACCTCGGGCACCAGCCGGTGCAGCAGGTAAATGGGAAAAGCGGCCTGGGCGAGGCGCATGACCGGCCGTATGGCGCAGCGGGGCAGGTGGACCTGTGGCACGAAGCACAATAACCCCACGAGGGCGAGCAGGCTCATGTACTTGATCCAGCCACCAAGCCAGTTGCCGCCCAGGTACGCGGCCAGGGGCATGATCAGGCAGGCCAGGCCCAGCACAAGCAGGCGGTCGCGTTGCGTCTGGGCCGTGCTGATACACCAGCCCAGCGCAAACATGTAGAGAACCCAGGGCACGGTAAAGAGTGCCCGGCCCTGCATGGGCCAGATTTCAGGGACGGTAAACCGCAGGGCTGCTGCGACGGCGAAAAGGCAGAGGCCAAAGCCGAAGCGCTTTTTGTCCCGGGTATGGGTGTTGCCTGCCAGGGCGCGCCGCAGGGGCGGGATCATGAAGGGAATGGCGATCAGCAGCGAGATCTGTACGTAGGCCTCCACGAACCAGTAGAGGTAGGGCAGCATCTGCTGGGTTTCAGGTGTGGTGAGGGCAAAGTTCCCCAGCAGCAGTGCCGATACCCAGGGTATCTCGCCCCAGGCCAGGGAATAGCCCGCCAGTACCCCATAGTAGGGCACCAGCACCCCCAGCATCGGCGTGAAATAGGCCCGCATGTCGCCGCTGGCCAGGGCATCCCAGCGATAGGCGGCAATGCTCATGCCCATCAGGATGATCATTGCCGCCGAGCCGCCATAAAGGGGCCAGAGCGTCTGGTGCGACACTACCACGGCCATGATCGCGAGTACCCGGGCCACCAGCTCGGTGGGCACGCTCTGGCCCCGGGGGGGCTCTGCCTGCTCGAGGTCGGCGATGCTCATGCGTTCCCAGCCCTGGGGTACGCCGCCGATGCGCTCTTCCAGTGCGAGGGTCAGTTCCACATGGCTGAGGGAGTCGCCGCCCAGGCTGGCGAAGCTGTCCCCGGCCTCTACGGGGCGCGGGGCGAAAGTGGCGCGGTAGGCGGCCAGTACGCTGTTGTTGCGCGGCTTGCTGGCGAACTGTGCCTTGAGCGCGGGGTAATCAACCTTGCCGTTGCTGCGTCTTGGCAGCGCCTCTAGCAGCTGTATATCGAAATGTTGCAGCCCGATGCCGCTGAGCTCGGCGGCGCGGGCCCGGATCTCCCCCGGATCGTGGGTGGCGCCGATCACGGCGATACCGATGCGCCGGTCATCCCCCCAGACGGCAACCTCGCGCCCGGCATCACAGAGGGCGCGTTCCAGGGCGTCGTGACCGATGCGCAGGCCCGCAATCTTGGACATGCGTGACAGTCGCCCGGTGATACGGTAAATGCCGTTGCTGTCGCGCCGGGCCAGGTCACCGGTGGCCAGTTCCCTGAGTTCGGCGCCGCGGGCCAGGTCCGTCTGGTCCTGGGCATAGCCCATCATTACATTGGCGCCACGGTAGATGAGTTCGCCTTCGGCCTCGGGTGCCTGGAGGGTGCGGCCCTGTTCATCGCGCAGTGCAAGTTCACCACCGGGAATGGCGATACCGATCGCATCGGGTGCCTGTTGCGCCAGCGCAGGCGGCAGCCAGGCGATACGGGCGCAGGCCTCGGTCTGGCCGTACATGACCTGGAAGCGCCCCCCGCGGGCTTCCATCCGTGCCGCCCACTGGCTCACATTCTGTGGTGCCATGGCGCCACCGGCGACGCTCAGGAAACGCAGGCTGGAAGGCAGGGATCGGTCCAGCCCGGCGCTTTCGAGCAGGCTGAAGTGATGCGGCACGCCGGCAAGGTTGGTAGCGCCGCTCTGTGCAAGGGCAGCACCGAAACCGGGGGTCAGTACCGTGTCGGGATGCAGCCACAGGCTTGCGCCGCACAGCAGGTGCGAGTGCAGCACCGAGAGGCCGTAGGAATAATGCAGCGGCAGGACCAGGGCGGCGCGATCCGCTGCATTGAGTTCCAGGTATTCTGCGATGGATTCGGCATTGGCCTGTAGCGCCGCGGCCGAGAGTCGCACCCCGCGTCCCTGGCCGGTGCTGCCCGAGGTTTGCAGCAGCAGTGCCAGGTCCGGATGCAGCGGCGTTGCCGGGCCAGCATGGGTGCGCAGCTGCCAGCGGCCGTCGATGTGGCGAAAGCTGGCGGCGGGGCGGAAACGCTGCTCGAGCGCCTGTGCTGCATCAGTGGCGCCTGCGGGTATCGGCAGCACCGCATGGCCTGCGGCCAGGGTGCCAATGTAAGCACTGATCGCCACCGGATCCGAGGCGGCTTCAATCGCTATCAGTCGGCGGCTGCCATGCTGATCCGGCTGCTTTGCAGCGGGCGTACCCAGGCTTTCGGCCAGGTTGGCGCCAAAGGCGTCTGCCTGGTCGGCAAGCTGTGCATAGCTTAGCGTCGTGCCCTGGGTGTCCAGCAGGCAGGGGCGGGCGCCGAAGGCCCGGAGGTGGTCGAGATCGAAAAACATCGTGACTACTCGTGTCGTACGGGTGCAACAGGGTCGGGGGCTCAGCCGGCTATTGTAACCATAGATGCGAGTAGTTCCTATTCACTTTTGTAAATAAGAGTAAGTCGTATTATTGATGCGTTTAAGAGCAGGCCCCTGTGTTCGGGGCCTGCCCTGCGCTCTAGCGGTACAGTAGCTGGGGCAGCACCAGGGATACCCAGCTGACCAGGGTGATCAGCGTCAGACGAATGATATCGGCGCACCAGAAGGGGGTGATGCCCCTGAAGATGGTGCCGGTGCGCACATCCGGCAGCACGGCGCTGAGCACAAAGACGTTCATCCCTACCGGGGGGGTGATCAGGCTGATCTCGGTGACGATCACCACGACGATGCCGAACCAGACCGGATCGAAGCCCAGGCTCTGCACCAGCGGGAAGAAGATCGGTACCGTGAGCAGCAGCATCGACAGGCTTTCGAACACCATCCCCAGGATCATGTAGATCATCAGGATGACGAAGATCACCGCCATGGGCGATATGTCCAGCGAGGTAACGAAGGTCAGCAACTCGTCCGGCAGGCCGGCGCGGTTGATGAAGTTCGAGAAAATCAGCGCGCCTATCAGCACCGTGAACAGCATGGCGCTGGTGCGGGCGGTGTCGGTTAGCAGTTCGAACAGCGAACTCAGCGTCAGGGACTTGCGCAAGAGGGCGATCACAAAGGCACCGCCGGCGCCTATGCCGGCCGCTTCCGTGGGGGTAAAGACGCCGAGGTAAATGCCTCCCATCACCAGCATGAACAGCAGCAGGATATCGCGCACATCCTTGAGTGCACTCAGGCGTTGCGGCCAGCTCTGACGCTCGCCGCCGGGGCCCTTTTCGGGGTTGCGCCAGACCACCCAGCGCACCGCACCCAGGTACAGCAGTATGCCGATCATGCCGGGGATAAAGCCGGCGGCAAAGAGTTCACGGATGCTGGTTTCGGTCAGCAGGCCGTAGATTACCAGGATCACGCTGGGGGGAATCAGGATGCCCAGGGTACCGCCGGCGGCAATGGAGGCGGTGGCGAGCGAGTCATCGTAACCGTATTTGCGCATCGGTGGCATGGCGACCTTGGCCATGGTGGCGGAGGTGGCGAGGCTCGAGCCGCAGATGGCGGAGAAACCGCCGCAGGCAACCACGGTGGCCATCGAGAGGCCGCCTTTCATGTGGCCCATAAAGGCGTTGGAGGCGCGGTAGAGCTCATGGGACAGTCCTGAGCGGGTGACCAGGTTGCCCATGAGGATAAACAGCGGAATCACCGACAGGCTGTATTCCTGGGCGGTGGAAATGACCCGGGATGACGCCATGGCCAGCGGGGCCGTCCAGCGGAAATCCATCAGGTTGTCGATGCGCAGGCCCGACAGGTAGGCGAAGCCGAAAAAGCCCACCAGGGCCATGGCGAAGGCCAACGGAATACGCACCATTACAATGAGCAACAAAAGCAGGGCAAAGCCTATCAGGGCGACAGTCATGGCATTGGGTTCCGAATATTGTTCTTATTGCGGGATGTCTTGGGCGTCACTGCCGTGTCCGGGAGTGCGGCCCGCGAACAGGCGGTACAGGCCCCAGCCCAGGGTGCCGGCGGCGGCGATCCAGCACATCGCGCCGATGTACTGCACCACGTAACCGGTGGGCATCTGCAGATGCTCGGTCACTTCGTTGCGACGGATCGAGCGCGCCGCCTGGGCAAATACCTGCTGGCCGAGAAAGAACAGTGCGGTCGAAATCAGCAGTACCGACAGCACTTCCATGGCGCGTACCCAGGCGGGGCCTAAGTGGTTGTCCATGATATCGACCACCACATGGGTGGCGCGCCAGGTGATCACCGGTATCTCGGCGAAGACGATAATGGCGATGGCGATTTCGGTCATTTCGACCGCGCCATCCACCGCATTGCTGAAGAAATAGCGGCCGATGACATCGGCGCAGGTCAGCAGCATCAGCAGCGCCAGGGCGAGGGCCGCCAACGCCTCAAGGGCGAAGGCGAGCCAGCGAACCGGGCCTTTCTCTTTGTAGTGCTGGTGCAGCCAGGCAGAGAAATGCATGGGGTGACTCCTCAGTGCTGATAGCTACGGGCAGCGTCGCGCAGTTCCTGCAAAGCGGCCTTTGCATCCACGTCCAGGTCGCTGACTTCTTGCAGCCATACATCATCCAGGCCCGCGGCCAGGGTGCGGAACTCGTCCATCATGGGGGCATTGGTGTCGATTTCGACGACATTGACGCCGTTACTGCGGCTTTCGGCCAGGGCATCGGTACCGCACTGGTCCCAGACTTCCCCCGCCAGGCGCGACAGTTTCTCGCCGGAGACGCTGCGAATGGCGGCCTGGTCGGCCTCCGACAGGTCAGCCATAAAGTCCTGGTTGATGAAGATGCCGAAGCTACCCAGGTAGAGTCCGCCCGGTAGCAGGGTGAGGTGGGTGGCGACTTCACTCAGGCGCAGGGTTTTCTGTTCGCACACCGGCAGCAGGGCGCCGTCGATCACACCCTGTTGCATCATTTCGTAGACCTTGGGGGCCGGCGCGTTGACGGCGGTGACATGCAGGCGTTCACCCAGGATGCTCTGGACGCCGCCGCCCAGGCGAATTTTCTTGCCCTCAAGCTCCGCCAGGCTGTTGACGGGGGCCGCGGTCTGAATCTGGCCGGGGGCATGGGTGAACAGGCCGACCACCTCGAGCCCGACATGCTCGTTGGCCTGGGCCAGGTATTTTTCGTGGATGCGCCAGTAGGCCACGGAGGCCGCCTCGGCATTGGCGCCCAGCAGTGGCTGCTCAACGATCTGGGTCAGGCGAAAGCGCCCCGGTACGTAACCGTGGAAGGACCAGCCGGCATCGGCCACGCCGTCTTCCACCAGGGTGAACATGTCCTTGGGATGACCCAGGTCGTAGTCGATTTTAAGGCTGACACGGCCCTCGGTGGCGTCCTCTATCCACTTGCCCCAGGTGGGCAGCACCACGGCATTATGCGGGTGGGTTGGTGGCAGCCAGCTGGCCACGTGCATCTGGGTTTCGGCCAGCACGGAGGTCGCGGACAGGGCGAGGACGGAGGTCGCGAGGGCAATGAGTTTTTTGGCGTTCATCGAAGTATCCTTATTATGGTTATCAACTTTCGTGCAATGATCGGTGCTAAAGCCGCCAGGCCGCACTTAGGTCGCAGCATGGATGCTATCCAGATTAACGCCGGCACGGGCGCTGATCATCGGGGTCTTGCTCACAACATTGTTTCTTTTGTGGAAATAATCCTGGCTCCTGCGGTGTTGTTACCGCAGGAATCGGGGTTGGTTTACAGGGTATTGAAAAGCGTTGGCGAAGCAGCCAAGACAAGGCAAAAATCCGTGAGAAACCGCAGTTTACGTGTTGTAAATGAGGATTTTGAACGGATTTTTAACGCTGAATTGGCCATGCAGGTAGCTTTTCAATCCCTGTCAGTGATCGAAGTCCAGCACCACCTTGTCAGTCAGTGGATAGCACTGGCACGACAGCACGTAGCCTTCGCGCAGTTCGTATTCTTCCAGGGCGAAATTGGCGTCCATTTCCACTTCACCTTCCAGCACCCGGGCGCGACAGGTCGAGCAGACGCCGGCCTTGCAGGAGTAGGGCAGGTCGGCGCCATGGGCGTTGCCGGCATCCAGAATGCTGTCACTGTTCTTGGCCAGCTCAAACGCCAGCTGGCGACCATCGGAAATCACCGTCACCTGGCACAGCTCGGTTGGGGCATCCGCTGGCGCTTCACGCCGGCGCTGTTGCTGGGCACCGGTGGCGGCAAAGAGTTCAAAGTGAATGCGAGATTTGTCGAGCTGGTGGGCTTGCAGCTCTTCAGTCACCGTTTCGATCAGGGTCTGGGGACCGCAGAGGAAGGCGGCATCGAGTTTGGGTACATCGAGCCAGCGATCAAACAGGGCGCGGCACTTGTCGGCGTCGATGCGGCCGTTGTACAGCTCTATGTCCTGCTGCTCGCGGGTCATGATGAACACCAGGTTGAAGCGGCCCATATAGCGGTTCTTCAGGTCCTCGAGCTGTTCGCGCAGCAGGGTGCTGGCGGTGGCGCGATTACCATAGAAGAGGGTGAAGTGGCTGTTGGGTTCGGCTTCCAGGGTGCTCTTGATGATCGACAGGATGGGCGTGATACCGCTGCCCGCAGCCACGGCCAGATAGCTGCCGCTGCGGGCGCTGTCGAGCTCCGTGTAGAAATGCCCTGAGGGCGGCATGGCTTCGAGCTGCATGCCGGCCCTGGCGCTGTCATTCAGGTAGTTGGAAAAGAGACCGCCGGACACCCGTTTGACGGCAATACGCAGTTCGCCGTCATTAACGCCGCTACAAATAGAGTAGGAGCGGCGCACTTCTTCGTCATCCAGGGTGGTACGCAGCACCAGATGCTGGCCCTGGGTAAAGCTGAATTCCTGTTTCAGGTCAGCGGGGACAGTAAAGGCAATGGATACCGCGTCCCGGGTTTCCTGGCGTACGTCCGCAACGTCCAGCAGATGAAAACGGCTCATAATTTTCTCACTCTTGTTAGCTCTGTTCGGTTAGCGGTCAGGCTCGCGTCTGGCAAGGCTGCTGTTGGGTTAGCGCCGTGCATGCTGTGTCTGTGTTGGGTTTTGGCCCTGCGTTCTACGAATTCTGAAATGTCATTTGTAGTTGGTAATTGGTAATTGGTAATTGGTAATTGGTGATTGGTGATTGGTAGTTCGTGGTTCGTGGTTCGTGATTCGTAGGTTGATGGAGCGCAGCGCAACCCAACAGTCCGAAACCCAAGATTCCGGAACCTAACCTTCGTTACTCAACGGCTGTCCACAGGTGCTATGGGCAGCAGCTGTTTATATGCACTTGAAGTAGTCGAAAGGTTCGAGGCAGTCGGTGCAGCGATAGAGCGCCTTGCAGGCGGTGGAACCAAATTCGCTGACCCGCTCTGTGTGCTCCGAGCCACATTGCGGGCAGGCGACGATGGGATCTTCCCCCAGCAGGCTGCGTTTGCTGGCGCTGCCCACCGGTGGGGCTATGCCGTAGTCACGCAGCTTGTTGCGCCCGCTCTCGCTGATCCAGTCGGTGGTCCAGGCCGGTGCCAGCTGCTGCCTGAGCTGCACATCCGGGATACCGGCCTGGTGCAGCGCCTGCAGAATCTCCTCCTCGATAAAGGCGGTGGCCGGGCAGCCGGAGTAGGTGGGCGTCAGCGTGACCTGCAGGCGCTGCTGCTGCCATTCCAGGTCTCGAATAATGCCCAGCTCCACCACGCTCACCACCGGCACCTCCGGATCCAGCACCCTGTCCAGTATGTCCCAGACGCCTTGCAGCGACGGCAACTGCGCTCTGATCAGCGGCGTGCGGTCGCTGACGATCAGGCTATTGGCCCTGTGGCTCATAAGCGGTGGCTGACGCATGGCGATACCTCCAGTATTCGACGCTAGGGTTCTGAATCGGCCTACCAGACCGCGTCCGGATAGGCGCGGGGCAGGAACTGCATTTCGGCCAGCAGAAAGCCCAGCTGTTCGCCGTGCAGTCCCTGTTTGCCACCGCGTTGCATGTAGCTGTCCTGTGCCGGGCAGCACAGCGTTGCCTCGGTCAGGGTGGTGCTTACATGGGCCTGCCACTGTGCCGTGATGGCGGTCATGTCGGGGACGATACCGGCGGCGACAAGGGGCGCATCGATGGCGTCGGTCATCATCATTTCGCCGCTGTAGGTCCAGATGTCGTCTATGGCCTGCTGCATCTTCTGGTGACTTTCCTCGGTGCCGTCCCCCAGGCGCTTGATCCAGGCGCTGGAACGGCGCAGGTGGTAGGTCACTTCCTTCAGGCCCTTGGCAGCAATGGCGGCGACCTGCTCATCGGTGCTGTGCTGCAGTGCCTGCAGCAGGTAATAGTGCCAGGCATCGAACAGGTACTGACGTGCCAGGGTATCGGCGTAGTTGCCATTGCTCTGTTCGCTGATCAGCAGGTTGCGGTATTCGCGCTCGTTGCGGCCAAACACCAGGTCGTCGGCACTGCGGCCTTCGCCCTGCAGCTGGGCCGCGTACTCCAGCCAGCTGCGGGCCTGGCCGAAAAGGTCCAGTGCCACGTTGCCCAGCGCCAGCTCTTCTTCCAGCACCGGGGCGTGGCCAATCCATTCGCACAGTCGCTGGGCGAGGATGATATTGCTGTCGCCCAGGCGCAGCAGGTATTCGGTCAAGGCGTGTTGCGTGGTCATGCGGTGCCTCCGTTACATGTGGCCGACTTCTTTGGGGAGATCGTAGAAGGTGGCATGGCGATAGACCTTGTCGTCATTGGGGTCGAACAGCGGGTCCTTGTCATCCGGCGATGAGGCGGTGATCTGCGCCGAGGGCATGACCCAGAGGCTGACACCTTCGCTGCGGCGGGTGTACAGCTCGCGGGCGTTTTCCAGGGCCATGGTGGCATCGGCGGCGTGCACGCTGCCAACATGCTTGTGATTCAGGCCGTGCTTGCTGCGTACAAATACTTCAAAAAGGGTCCAGTCAGACATGGGCGTGTCCTCGTTTTAAGCGGCTTCTTGTTGCTGTTTTTTGGCGTAGGCGTGGGCGGCTTCGCGCACCCAGGCGCCGTTGTCGTAGGCGTCGCGACGGGTCTTGAGGCGCTCCCTGTTGCAGGGGCCGTTACCCTTGAGCACGCTGTAGAACTCGCTCCAGTCGATGGCGCCGAAGTCGTAGTGACCGCGCTCTTCGTTCCACTTCAGCTCGGGGTCCGGCACGGTGCAGCCCAGCAGTTCGAGCTGCGGGATGGTCTGATCGATAAAGCGCTGGCGCAGGTCATCGTTGCTCATGCGCTTGATCTTCCACTGCATGGACTGCGCCGAGTTTGGCGAGTCGCTGTCGTGGGGGCCAAACATCATCAGAGAGGGCCACCAGAAGCGGTTGATCGAGTCCTGCACCATGGCTTTCTGTTCCTCGGTGCCGTTGTGCATCATCTCCAGCAGGATCTGGTAACCCTGACGCTGGTGGAAGCTCTCCTCCTTGCAAATTCTAATCATGGCACGGGAATATGGGCCATAAGATGTTCTTTGTAGTACAACCTGGTTGACGATGGCGGCGCCATCGACCAGCCAGCCGATGGTGCCCATATCGGCCCAGCTGCGGGACGGGTAGTTGAAGATGCTGGAGTATTTCACTTCGCCGCTGTGCAGCTTTTCCAGTTCTTCATCCCGGTCGGCGCCCAGGGTTTCCACGGCGCTGTACAGGTACAGGCCGTGGCCGGCTTCATCCTGGATCTTGGCCAGCAGCTGCAGCTTGCGCTTGAGGTTTGGCGCCCGGGTGAGCCAGTTCTTCTCTGGCAGCATGCCGACGATTTCGGAGTGGGCGTGCTGCGACATCTGCCGAATCAGGGTGCGACGATAGGCTTCCGGCATCCAGTTCTTGGCTTCGATCTTGATGTCGGCATCGATTTTTTCCTGGAAGTGCCGCTCTTGGGGGGCCATTTCATCCAGTGTCTTGACGCGTTTAACGCCGGTATCTACCAGTTGTGCGTACATAAAGGCTCCTGTTCATTTCAACTGCATGCGCCCAGGCGCTGTCTGTTGATTAGGATTATATGACACGATAATAATAAGTAAAGATAAAAATACGTGTCATATTAAGATTAAAAAAAGGGCAGACCTGTGAGGGCCTGCCCGCAGTGGTATCAGCGCAGGTCTGTAACGTGCCTGGCCTTGCCTTCGGAGCGGGTCAGGCTGCCGGGCGCCGTGACTCTGATGGCGGTGCTGATGCCGATATAGGACTTGATATGGTGTGACAGAGTCTTGATCACGCGGGCCTTGCCTTCGGCACCAATGCCGGCGGCCTCGGGTTTGAGCTCGACCTTCACTTCCACCTGATCCAGGTTGCCATTGCGGCTGATGACCATCTCGTAGTGGGGCGAGAGTTCCGCCAGGCGCAGTATCTGTTCCTCGACCTGGGTCGGGAACACATTGACGCCACGGATGATAAGCATGTCGTCGCTGCGGCCGGTAATTTTGTCGATACGGCGCATGGGCCTTGCGGTGCCCGGCAGCAGGCGGGTGAGGTCCCGGGTGCGGTAACGAATAATGGGCAGGGCTTCCTTGGTGAGGGTGGTGAACACCAGCTCGCCATAGTCGCCGTCCGGCAGCACGTCGCCGGTCGCAGGATCAATGATTTCCGGGTAGAAGAGGTCCTCCCACAGGGTGGGGCCGTCCTTGGTTTCGAGGCACTCCATGCCGACACCGGGGCCCATCACCTCGGACAGGCCGTAGATGTCCATGGCATCAATGCCCAGGCGCCGTTCCAGTTCCGTGCGCATGGTGCCGGTCCAGGGCTCGGCGCCGAACACGCCCAGGCGCAGGTTCAACTGGTGCGGATCCACACCCTGGCGGTCCATTTCATCGGCCAGGTTGAGCATGTAGGACGGTGTGACCATGAGCACATCGGGGTTGAAGTCACGGATCAGCTGGACCTGTTTTTCGGTCTGGCCGCCGGACATCGGGATCACGGTGCAGCCCAGGCGCTCGGCGCCGTAGTGCGCCCCCAGGCCGCCGGTAAAGAGGCCATAGCCGTAGGCCACATGGACGATGTCGCCGGCATGGGCACCGGCGGCCCGCAGGGAACGGGCCACAACGTTGGCCCAGGTATCGATATCCTTCTGGGTATAGCCCACGACCGTCGGTTTGCCGGTGGTGCCGCTGGAGGCGTGCAGGCGCACGATATCCCGCATCGGCACGGCAAACATGCCGTAGGGGTAGTTGTCCCGCAGGTCGTTTTTTACCGTGAACGGGAACTTCGCCAGGTCCGCCAGGCTGCTAAGCTCGCTCGGATGCACGCCGGCGGCATCGAAGCTCTGGCGGTAGAAGGGCACATTTTCGTAGGCATGCAGCAGGCTCCAGCGCATGCGCTCAAGCTGGGTCTGGCGCAGCGCGTCGATACTGGCCGTTTCGATCGGGTCCAGAAGATGAGTCATTTTTTTTACCGGGCTGTTCATGGCAGTCATTCCTGTTCTTTATTGTTGTCGCTTTGCCTGGCGCTGTCGCGTTACTGCAGCGCTGCGGCGGGCTGGGGCATTCTTAAAAAGACATAAGGCAAATGGACTAAGGCGAATCGGTATCAAGCATCCAGGCGTTCTATGACCATGGCGATGCCCTGGCCCACGCCTATGCAGATGTTGATGCAGATGCTGCAAAGGGCGTAATGGCCCTGGCGTCGCTCCGCATTGTTCGTACTGGCGCTGGCATGGGGTTAGTCGCCCAGGCGTTCTATGACCATGGCGATGCTCTGGCCCACGCCGATGCAGATGTTGATGCAGATGCTGCAAAGGGCGTACCGGCCCTGGCGTCGCTCCGCATTGTTCGTACTGGCGCTGGCATGGGGTTAGTCGCCCAGGCGCTCAATGATCATGGCAATACCCTGGCCCACGCCTATACACATTGTGCAAAGCGCGTAACGGCCCTGGCGGCGCTCCAGTTCATTCAGGGCCGTTGTGACCAGGCGGGCACCGCTCATGCCCAGCGGATGACCGAGCGCAATGGCGCCGCCGTTGGGGTTGATGTGTTCGGCGTCATCCGGCAGACCCAGATCGCGCAGCACGGCCAGGGCCTGAGCAGCGAAGGCTTCGTTAAGCTCGATGACATCCATCTGTTCAAGTGCAAGACCCGCCTGGGCCAGTACCTTGCGCACCGCCGGCGCCGGGCCAAAGCCCATGATGCGCGGTTCCACGCCGGCGGTGGCCATGCCGACAACGCGGCCACGGGCCTTGAGGCCGTACCGTTCAGCGCCCGCCCGGCTTGCCAGCAGCAGGGCACAGGCACCGTCGTTGACACCCGAGGCATTGCCGGCGGTGACGCTGCCACCCTCGCGAAAGGGCGTGGCGAGTTTTGCCAGGGTTTCGATGCGGGTGTCGCCGCGCGGGTGCTCGTCGGTGTCGAACAGCACTGCATCGCCCTTGCGCTGCGGGATGCTCACCGGCACGATTTCCTCGGCCAGACGCCCGGCCTCGATGGCCGCACAGGTGCGTTGCTGGCTGCGCAGCGCAAAGGCATCCTGGTCTGCACGGGAGATATTGAAATCCGCTGCCACGTTTTCCGCCGTTTCCGGCATGGAGTCTACACCGAACTGGGCCTTCATCAGCCGGTTGACGAAGCGCCAGCCAATGGTGGTGTCGAACATCGCCGCGCTGCGGCTGTAGGCAGATTCGGCCTTGCCCATCACGAAGGGCGCGCGGGACATGGACTCCACGCCGCCGGCGATCATCAGATCAGCCTCGCCGGCCTTAAGGGTACGGGCGGCGAGACCCACGGCATCCATGCCCGACCCGCAGAGGCGGTTCAGGGTGGTGCCGGGTACGGTCACGGGCAGGCCCGCCAGCAGCGCGGACATGCGTGCCACGTTGCGGTTGTCCTCACCGGCCTGGTTGGCGCAGCCGTAGAGAACGTCATCCACCTGGCCCCAGTCCACCGAACTGTTGCGCGCCATCAAGGCCTTGATGGGCACGGCACCCAGGTCATCGGCCCGCACGCTTGCGAGGCTGCCGGCATAGCGACCGATGGGGGTGCGTATCGCATCAATAATCAGAGCCTCTTTCATGCGCGCGTCTCCTTTACAGCTGGTTGGTCTGAGAGCTGTGTATCTGCAGGCTCGGGCAGAAGGGTGCCGCGAACCTGGTGGGATTTACCCCGAAACAGGGCGATGCAGTCGCCATGCTGATTTTCTATGGTCACGTCATAGACGCCAGTGCGGCCGCTGCGCGAGCGCTCTTGGGCGCGGGCGCAGAGCAGGTCGCCAAGCTTGGCCGGAGCCAGGTAGTCGATGCTGCAGCCGGCGCCCAGGGTAATGGCGTTGTAGGTATTGCAGGCGAAGGCAAAGGCGGAATCGGCCAGGGTGAAGATATAGCCGCCGTGGCAGCTGTTGTGACCCTGGATCATGCGCGGGCCAACCGGCATGCGGATAAGGGCGCTGCCGGGGGCGATCTCAAGGATCTCCATTTCCAGTGCCTGGGTGGCGGTGTCTCTGGCGAACATGGCCTGGGCGCAGGCCTCTGCCAGCTGTTGCGGGCTCATCCCGGCCGGGTCTGGTTGGGTGTTTAAGTTAGTCATGCATGGATACTCCTGCAAAGGCATTGCGGCGCAGCAGCACCGAGGGGCGGTAACGGGTTTCGCCATAGCTCTGCTGCAGATGAGTCAGGGTGCGGTGAATGTACTCAAGGCCCAGTCGGTCAGCCCAGGCCAGCGGACCTGCCGGGTAGTTCACGCCAAACTGCATGGCGGTATCGGCGTCGCTGGCGCTGCACACCCCCTGGTGTACGGCATCGGCGGCTGCGTTGGCCAGCATGGCGACGGTACGCAAGACAGCCAGGCCCGGTGCGTCATCCAGCAGAGAGGCTTCAATGCCGGCGGCGCGCAGCAGCGCGACAACGGGCGCGAGGGCGCAGCTAGCGGCCTGGTTGGAGCGGCTGATCGCCAGGCGACGGCAACGGCTGTAATCCAGTGCCAGATCGAACAGCACCAGGTTGCTGATACCCTCAACGGCGGCGCGCTCGGTGGCCATGCGGCCATCGCTGAGCATCAGTACGCTGTCGCCGATGCGCATCAGGCCGCTGCCATCGCGGCGCACCACCTCGATGCCCCTGTCCTTGAAACGCTGCACCAGACCCTCGGCCGGGCCGAGCGAGCCTTCCACCAGAACCTGGCTGGGTATGCTCCCGTCGCCGGTCAGGCTGCGGGGCTCGGCAGGTGCCGCACCGTCGCGGTAATCGTAGAAGCCGCGGCCGCTCTTGCGCCCCAGTCGGCCGCCCTCGACCAGTGCCTGCTGGGTAAGGGATGGCAGAAAGCGGTCGTCACCGTAGTAGGCATCGAATACCGAGCGGGTGACGGCGTAGTTGACGTCGTGACCGATCAGATCCATCAGCTCGAAAGGTCCCATGGGAAAGCCGCCGGCATCGCGCATCAGTGCGTCCAGGGTGGCGCTGTCGGCGGCGCCTTCCTCCAGCAGGCGCAGACCTTCGGCGTAAAAAGGCCGTGCCAGGCGATTGACGATAAAGCCCGGCGTGGACTTGGCCAGCACGGCCTGCTTGCCCCAGCCGCGGGCCGTGGCCAGCAGGCAGTCAGCGATGGCGGGGTCTGTATCCAGCCCTGCAACGACTTCCACCAGTTTCATTACGGGGGCCGGATTAAAAAAATGCAGCCCGGCCAGGTTTTGTGGTCGTGTGAGCCCGGCGGCGATTGAGGTTATCGAGATCGACGAGGTGTTGCTGGCCAGGATGCAGTCGACGCCACAGATTGCCTCGACCTGGGCCAGTACCTGCTGCTTTACGGCGAGGTTCTCGACGATGGCCTCGATCACCAGGCGGGCCGGTGTCAGGTCCTGCAGATCGCTGACCGGGCTCAGGCGCGCCAGTATGGCATCGCGCTGGGCGCTGTCCATCTTGCCGCGTGCCACCTGGCGCTCGAGTCCTTTGGCAATGCTGGCGATACCGGCCTGGGCGGCACCGGCTGCCGTGTCATAGATCATCACCGGGTGGCCTGCGCTGGCGGCGACCTGGGCAATGCCGGCGCCCATGGCGCCGGCGCCGATCACGGCGACGCTCTGTTCTGTGTCCAATGCGTGCATGGATGCTGTCTCCTCAGTGACCTTTGAAGGCGGGGCTGCGTTTGGCCATAAAGGCGGCGACACCTTCGCGGTAGTCGTCGGTGCGCCCGGCCAGGCGCTGCAGATCACGCTCCAGATCGAGTTGCTCGTCCAGGCTGTTGGTGCTGCTGGCGTTGAGGGCGCGCTTGATCATCGACAGCCCCTGGGTGGGCTGCGTTGCCAGGTGTCGGGCGCAGGCCAGGGCGGTGGCGTGCAGATCGCTGTCTTCCACGCAGGACCAGATCATGCCCCACTGGGCGGCCTGTTCGGCGCTGATCTTGTCACCCAGCATGGCGAGGGCGGTGGCCCGGGCCTGGCCCACCAGGCGGGGCAGGGTCCAGGTGCCGCCGGAGTCCGGCAGCAGGCCAAGCTTGCAGAAGGCCTGTATAAAGCTGGCGGAGCGACCGGCAAAGACGATGTCGCAGGCCAGTGCAATATTGGCACCGGCACCGGCGGCGACACCGTTCACGGCGCAGATCACCGGCGCCGGGAAATTGCGCAGTGTCCGGATCATGGGGTTGTAGTAGCGTTCGATCGACAGGCCCAGGTCCGGCCGTTCGGCCCCCGGTGCCACGTTGCGATCCGACAGGTCCTGGCCGGCGCAAAAGCCACGGCCATTGCCGGTGATCATCAGGCAGCGTACGGCGGGATCCCGGCGGGCGCTTTTCAGGGCGTCGCGCACCTCTTCGTGCATCTGGGTGTTAAAGCTGTTGAGGCTGGCGGGGCGGTTCAGGGTCAGCAGGGCGACACCTTCTTCAACGCTGTATTCGATGTGCTGGTACGTCATGGGCAAGGGCTCCTTGGCGATGCTTGTCGTTGGAACAGGGGTGCGGCTGTCGGGGTGGTTCAGACCAGCAGAGCAGTACTCTGCTGTTGAAAGCGCGATCAGCGTCCCTTATAGGTCGGTGTGCGTTTTTCCAGGAAGGCGCTGATGCCCTCGTTGCGATCTTGTGTGGCCGCCAGCAGACAGAACGCCTTGCGCTCATAGGCCAGGCCGCTGCCAAGGTGCGACTCCTGCGCCCGGGCCAGTACATCCTTGGCCTGTTGCAGCGCGAGCGGTGCCTTGGTGGCGAGGGTCTGGGCCAGGGTCAGGGCGCGCTCCAGGGTGAGTTCGGGTTCGGTGATCTCGCTTATCAGGCCTGCCTGGCGGGCGCGCTCTGCGCTGATCGGCTCACCGGTCATGACCATCTGAGACGCCAGCGCCTTGCCGACGGTGCGAATCAGGCGCTGGGTGCCGCCGGCGCCGGGAATGATGCCCAGGTTGATTTCCGGCTGGCCGAACAGGGCGCTGTGCCCGGCCACGACTATGTCGGCGTGCATCACCAGTTCGCAGCCACCGCCCAGGGCAAAGCCGTTAACGGCTGCGATCAGCGGTTTGGGGAAGGCGGCGATGCGGGCCCAGTGCCCCACGCGGGCATCCTTGAGTACGCCCACGGCGTCAAGCTGTGCCATCTCGCGCACGTCGGCGCCGGCGGCAAAGGCGCGGTCGCTGCCGGTGATCACCACCGCGCGTACCTGGGGGTCTATGGCGGCAGCGTCCAGCAGGTCTGCCAGTTCTCCCAGCAATTCGGTGTTGAGTGCATTCAGCGCCTCGGGGCGGTTAAGGCGGATAAGCAGTACGCCCTCGCTGGCTGTCTCGGCAAGCAGGAATTTCAGCATCCTTCTCCCTCTTGTTCTGTCTGTCCGCGCTGCTGTGTTTGTGCGCAGTGATTAGCTGAGAAGCTCAGGATAATCTCTAAAGAGATACTAATAAATAGATAAATAGTAATTTTACGTGTCTATTTGTAATGATGGTGTCCTGTTTTTAAAGAGGGTTGAGGCCTGAGCCGGGCCGATATCGACGCCTGATATAGACTGATTTAATGATCGTAATTGGATTGTAACTAGCTGTTTTGTATTAATTAAGTGGGTTTTGTTAGCGTTTTTTCGATACCCGGAAAACAGGGCTGCAGTGTTGCTGTCTGAAGGTGCATATATTTAATGTTACAAAATATGTCTTTGACAAATAAAAACCGTGTAATTAGGATTCGATCATTGCAGGGCGACGCAGGAACAGGGGTTTCTGTAGCGCCAGGGGGGTTGCTCAGGCGGCTCCGCCCTAGGCGTGGCGCAACCTGCGGCGCCTTTATGGTCACGAACAGGAGTATCGGTATATGTCCAAGGCTCAGAGTTTTTATGATGCGCACCAAGGCACGCTGGAAAAGGCCATAGCGACGAACCGGTCGCGGGAATTCTGGTCACCCTATCCGGAAGTCGCCAGCGGACGTATCTATGGCGAAACCGCCAATATCGATGGCCGTGCCCGCTTTGATGGCTATCTGGGCCAGCCGTTCGCGCTCGAGGTTCCAGCCGTGGCCGAGCAGGTGGGCGAGGAAGAGTCGCCCTATGGTCTGGCGCTGAACATTGGCTATGACCGCCCCGATACCGAGGCCCTGATCGCCCGTCAGCTGGCGGCCATGCCGGCCTGGCGTGATGCAGGAATAGAGGCCCGCGCCGGTGTTTGTCTTGAGATTCTCGACCGTCTGAACAAACGCAGCTTCGAGATGGCCTATGCGGTGATGCACACCACCGGCCAGGGTTTCATGATGGCGTTTCAGGCCGGCGGCCCCCATGCCCAGGATCGCGGCCTTGAAGCCGTGGCCCGCGCCTTTGCCGAAATGCAGCAGGTGCCGCAAAGCGCCAGTTGGGTTAAGCCCCAGGGCAAGCATCCGGCACTGGCGATGCAGAAAACCTTCCGCGTGGTGCCCAAGGGCATCAGCCTGGTGGTGGCCTGCGCCACCTTCCCGACCTGGAATACCTACCCGGGCCTGTTCGCAAGCCTGGTGACCGGCAACCCGGTGATCGTGAAACCCCACCCGGGCGCGGTGCTGCCGGTGGCCATCAGCGTACAGATTGCACAGGAGGTGCTGGCAGAGGCGGGCTTTGATCCCTGCCTGGTCTCCATGGCACCGGACAGCAGGCAGAGCCCCGTCACCAAGGCCCTGGCGCAGCACCCGGCGGTCAAACTGATCGATTTCACCGGCTCTTCCGCCTTTGGCAACTGGCTGGAACAGAACTGTCCCCAGGCGGATGTCTTTACCGAGAAGTCCGGCGTCAATACGCTGATTATCGACAGCGCCGCGAGCCTGAAGCCTGTGGGCCGCAACCTGGCATTCACCCTGAGCCTGTATTCCGGCCAGATGTGTACCACGCCCCAGGCCATTTATATTCCCCGCGACGGTATCGACACCGACGACGGTCACCTGAGCTTTGATGAGGTGGCGGCTACCCTGAGCGGTTCCATCTCCAAATTTCTTTCCAACCCCGAGGTGGCGGTGAATGTGCTGGGTGCGATCCAGAGCACGGACACCCTGGCGCGCATCGATGAATGTGCGGGCCTTGGCGAGGTACTGCTGGCCAGTGAAACCCTGGCGCATCCTGATTTCGCCAATGCGCGCATTCGCACGCCGCTGCTGCTCAAGGTCGATGCCGCCGCTATTGAGACCTACAGCGAAGAGCGCTTCGGGCCTGTGACCTTCCTGATCGCCACCGACAGCACCGAGCACAGCTTTGCCCTGGCCCGCAAGGTCATCAGCGAGAAGGGTGCTATCACCCTGGGGGTCTACTCCACGTCTGACAGCGTGCTGGATCAGGCGCAGGAACTGGCACTGGATGTGAAAGTGGCGCTGTCGTGCAACCTGACAGGCGGCGTTTTTGTCAACCAGTCGGCGGCGTTCAGTGACTTTCACGCCACCGGGGGCAACCCTGCGGCCAATGCCAGCCTCACCGATGGCGCTTTTGTCAGCCGTCGCTTCGTGGTGGTGCAGAGCCGCCGTGATGTACCACCACCTGCTGCCGAGTAACCGCCGATGCCTATTTATCGAATCGAGGGTGTGACACCGGTTATAGACCCCAGCGCCTATGTGCACCCCACCGCGGTGCTGATCGGCGATGTCATTGTAGGCCCGGGCTGTTACGTGGGTCCCAATGCCAGCCTGCGGGGGGACTTCGGTCGCCTGGTGCTGGAAGAGGGCGCCAATGTGCAGGACAACTGTGTGATGCACGGTTTTCCGGGGACCGATACCGTGGTCGAGGTGGACGGCCATATTGGCCACGGTGCCATCCTGCATGGGTGTCGCGTGGGGCGAAATGCCCTGGTGGGCATGAACGCCGTGGTGATGGACGGCGCCCATATAGGCCCAGAGTCCATTGTCGCCGCCAATGCGTTCGTCAAGGCGGGGTTTGACTGTCCGCCGCGCGCCATGCTGGTGGGCTCGCCGGCCCAGGTCCGGCGCACCCTCAGCGCCGAGGAAGTGCGCTGGAAGGCGGAGGGTACCGCCGAGTACCACCGCCTGACGCGCCGCTGCCTGGAGAGCATGGAGCTTTGTGAGGCCCAGACGGAAGTGGAACCCAACCGTCCCCGCTGCGATGGTGGTACGGCCAAGCCCAAGTATCAGTCCTGATACGCGCCTTAGGTTCAGAGTGAAAGATGCAAAGTGAATCAAACAGAGTGAATCATTGCCATGAGTTATGAACTGATTCAGGTTGAAATCCAGGGTGCGGTGGGCCTGATCCGGCTGCACCGGCCTGATGCCATGAATGCACTGTCGGTCGCTCTGATCAATGAGGTCGGGGTCGCCCTGCAGGCGCTGGAACAGGATGAGGCTATCGGCGCCATCGTCCTCAGCGGCGGTGAAAAGGTCTTCGCCGCTGGCGCCGATCTGAAGGAGATGCAGAGCAAGGCGTTTACCGAGCTTTACCTTACCGACTTTCCGCAGTTGCCGGGCTCCGGCTGGGAGCGACTGGAGCGCCGGCGCAAGCCGGTGATCGCGGCGGTGTCGGGCTATGCGCTCGGCGGTGGCTGTGAAATGGCCATGGCCTGTGATTTTATTCTGGCCAGTAACACGGCGCGTTTCGGCCAGCCGGAAATCAGTGTCGGTACCCTGCCGGGTGCCGGCGGTACCCAGCGTCTGGCACGGGCAGTCGGCAAGGCCAAGGCGATGGAAATGTGTCTTACCGGGCGCATGATGGATGCCGAGGAAGCCGAGCGGGTCGGGCTGGTCAGCCGCATAGTGCCGGTGGCGGAGCTCGAAGCCGAAGCGATTAAAACCGCGGCGCGCATCGCCGCCATGTCCCGTCCCATCGCCATGATGGTGAAGGAATCGGTGGATCAGGCGTTCGAGTCAGGACTTAGCGCGGGCCTGATGTTCGAGCGCAGGGCCTTTGCTTCCAGCTTCAGTTTTGAAGATCGCACTGAAGGCATGGCCGCCTTCGCCGAAAAGCGCAGGCCAGAGTTCAAGCACCGCTGATTGTCGTGGTAGTGTTTTCGCCCAGCGGCGCCTTAGGGCGCCGTTTTGCATTCCGGGCCTGGTCGCGCCGGGCGGTACTGCTGTTGCGGGTACTGCGGTCTGAAAGTGGATTGATGCTAATCAGGAATAAATATGTCAGCCTTGGCGCTCTGCCGGCGACGCCGGTTAACGCATGTGGGAGGCTGAAGGATGGATCTGCTGTCGGCGATGAGGGTCTTTGTACGGGTGGTCGAGCTGCGAAGCTTTACCCAGGCGGCAGATGATCAGGGGGTGTCCAGTTCTGCGGTGAGCAAGCAGGTCGCCATGCTGGAGCAGCACTTCAAGGCGCGCCTGCTGCACCGTACCACCCGCAGCCTCAATGTCACCGATATAGGGGAGGCCATTTATCGCCAGTGCAAGGTGGTGCTGGAGGAGGTGGCGGGGGCCGAAAATCTGGTGGCTGAATTTCAGGGTGAGCCCCGCGGCCTGCTGCGCATTTCCAGCAACATGACCTTTGGTCAGCTGGTGCTGTCACGGGCGCTGCCCGAATTCATGGCGCGCTATCCCGATATTCGCCTTGAAGTAACGCTGGATGACCGCATGCCGGACATGGTGCGCGAGGGCTACGACCTGATGATTCGCATCAAGGGTTCCCAGCTACCGGATTCCAGCCTGGTGGCGCGCAAGCTCTGCGATATCCCGATGTTTATCTGCGCCACACCGCAGTATCTGGCCGATCAGGGGGTGCCCGATTCGGTGCAGGCGCTGCAGGGCCACAACTGCCTGATCTTCGTGCATGCCGAAAACGCCCATCAGTGGCAACTGGGTGCCCCGGGCGAGGCGCCCCAGGTGGCCACGGTCAGCGGCGATCTGCGCGCCAATAACAGTGTAGTAGTGCGCGAAGCCCTGCTGGCGCATCGCGGCATTGCCAACCTGGCATCCTTCATTATTGCGCCCCATGTCGCCCGCGGCGAGCTGGTGCCGGTGTTTCCCCATGCCGAGCCCGAGCGCCTGGCCGCCTATGCGTTTTACCCCAACCGTGAGTCGGTCACGCTCAAGGTGAGTCGCTTTGTCGATTTCTTTGCCGGCTGGCTTAACGAGCACCTGCCCCAGAGCCTGCCGCCGGCAGACAAGGGCGCTGTCTGAGCCGGTTTGTTTCCTGTATGGAAATAAAGTTCTTCTTCTACGCCTGATTATCCCGCCGTACTGCTTGGTTATGCTGGTCCCACTCAAGACTGATTCCCGCTGCTGCCAGAGTTGCAGCCCCGGGACGGGCCACAAGAAGAAGAGCGGGACTATGATTAAAACCTACGCATTTCCGACCTATCCCTATGTGCGCAGCGCCGATCAGGACAGCGCGACGCCTGTGCGTCGTCCGGTGGTGATTGGCGGCGCCGGCCCCATCGGCATGGCGCTGGCGGTTGACCTGGCGCTGCACGAGATTCCGGTGGTGGTGCTGGATGACAACAACACCGTCAGTGTCGGCTCCCGGGCGGTGTGCTATGCCAAGCGCCTGCTGGAAATCATGGATCGCCTGGGGGTTGGCGAGCGCATGATACAAAAGGGCGTGACCTGGAATCTGGGCAAGGTTTTCTTTCAAGAGGATCAGGTCTACAGCTTCAACATGCTACCCGAATCTCACCATCGTCGTCCCGGCTTTATCAATCTACAGCAGTACTATGTCGAGCAGTATCTGGTGGAGCGTATCGGCGAGCTGGAACAGGTCGATCTGCGCTGGAAGAACAAGATTACCGCGGTGGAACAGCAGGGCGAGGGCGTGTTGTTGAGTGTCGATACCCCGGATGGCCCCTATCAGCTTGAAGCCGATTATCTGGTGGCCTGCGACGGCGCCAACTCCGATATTCGAGGGCTTTGCGGCCTGAGCTCCAGCGGCCAGGTATTCCAGGATCGCTTCCTGATCGCTGATGTGCTGATGGACCCCAAGCGTTTTCCGCCGGAGCGCTGGTTCTGGTTCAGCCCGCCGTTCCATGATGGCCAGTCGACCCTGCTGCATCGCCAGCCTGACAACGTCTGGCGTATCGACTTTGACCTTGGCTGGGATGCGGACCCGGAGGAGGAAAAGAAACCCGAAAATATCATTCCCAGGGTCAAGGCCTTCCTCGGCGATGATGTCGAGTTCGAACTGGAGTGGGCCAGCGTTTATACCTTCTGCTGTCGCCGCATGGATGATTTTCGCCACGGCCGGGTGATCTTTGCCGGTGATGCGGCGCACCAGGTATCGCCCTTTGGCGCCCGCGGCGCCAATTCCGGTGTGCAGGATGCCGACAACCTGGGCTGGAAGCTGGCGCTGGTACTGAATCGCCAGGCGCCCGAAGCGCTGCTGGACAGCTACACCCGCGAGCGTCTGCAGGCGGCGGATGAAAACATCCTCAACTCGACCCGTTCCACCGACTTTATTACGCCTAAAAACGACGCCAGCCGGGCGCTGCGCGATGCCGTGCTGAACCTGTCGCGCAGCTATCCGTTTGCCCGCAATCTGGTGAATTCCGGCCGGCTCTCCTTGCCCTCGGTCTACGTCGATTCCAGCCTGAATACCGCCGATACCGAGCCCTTTGCCGGCGCAATGGTGCCCGGTGCGCCCAGCACCGATGGCCCGGTACTGCGAAACCACCAGGATGACTATCTGCTCAGCGCCCTGGGTAATGATTTCAATGCGCTCTGGTTTATCGATGGCGATAGCCTGCCAGATGCCGCCGACATGGCCGCGCTGGCGCAGCTTGGCGCCCAACCCGTGCCGATCAAAACCCGCCTGGTGTCCCCGGTGGCGCTTGATATCGAGTTGCCGGCGGGGGTTGAGCTGCTGGTGGATCATCGGGAGGTTGTGGCCGAGCGCTTTGATGCCATGCCCGGCACCTTTTACCTGATGCGGCCCGATCAGCATGTCTGCGGGCGCGGACGCCGCTTCGATCCGCAGCGCATCCAGGCCATGCAGCGCACCGCAACCGGACACTGAAGAGGAGAGGACAGATGCCGCAACTGATAACAGACAACAATCTGGCCGTACCGGACGACTACTACGCCATGCTGACTGAACTGTACCGCGAGCTGGAGCCAGCCCAGTGCATGGATGTGAATGCCCGCCTGCTGTTGCTGCTGGGTAATCATATCGGCGACCTGGACGTGCTGGCCGAGGCAGCCCGTATCGCCCGCGAACATCTGCCGGCGGCCAGTACCCTGGCGAAAGATATTTAGTAAATAGCGCTACACAGAATTTTAAGCAGGTATCCGGGGGCACTGTATAGCGCAGCCTGGTGCCAAACCCTATCGCGGCGGGTCTCAGGGCCTGGCGGATAACTGACTTGATGCAGGAATGAGAACAATGGCTAAAAAACCTTTTGCGTCCTCTGCGGACCTTGGCGACAAGAAAGAAACCCTCGAAGTGCTGGCCGATGGCGTTTACGCCCTCACCGCCGAAGGGGACCCGAATGTCGGCGTGATCGAAGCTGAAGACTTCCTGATCGCCTTCGAAGCCCGCGCCACCCCCAAGGCGGCCCGTGACTGGCTGGAACAGCTGCGTGAATACACCGACAAGCCGGTGAAATACCTGGTGCTGTCGCACTACCACGCCGTGCGTGTACTGGGTGCCTCTGCCTATGAAGCCCAGAGCATCATCGCCCACGAAAAGACCCAATTCCTGATCGAAGAGCGCGGCATGCAGGACTGGGCCAGCGAGTTCGGCCGCATGCCGCGCCTGTTCCGCGAACCTGAAGGCATCCCGGGCCTGACCCATCCGGATATCGTCTTTAACGACCGTCTGGAAATTCCGCTGGGCGGCGACCGTGGCAGCCTGATTCTGGAATACTGTGGCCGTGGCCACACCGCTGGCGACATTGTGGCCTGGTTGCCCAAGCACAAGATCCTCTTTGCCGGTGACCTGGTGGAAGCGGCCGCCGCGCTCTACACCGGTGATGCGTTCCACTTTGACTGGTCCACCGAGACCCTGGACAAGGTCAAAGCCTATGGCGCCGAGACCCTGATCGGTGGCCGCGGTGCTGTGGCCCATGGCCGTGAAGACGTGGATGCCGCCATCGAGCAGACCCGTGGTTTCCTCAACGGCATGAAAGAGAAGGTCGGTGAGGTTCACAAGCGTGGCGGTACTGTAAAGGAAGCCTTCGAGGCGACCCGTGATCACCTGGCGCCCAAGTTCGGCATGTGGCCGATCTTCGAGCACTGCCTGCCGTTCGACGTGCAGCGCCTGTGGGACGAGTTCGATGGTATCGACTGGCCGCGTATCTGGACCGACGAGCGCGATCAGGAAGTCTGGGACAAGCTGCAGGACTGAGTTGGGCTAGAAGAACAAAAAGCCGATGCGCCCCTGGGTGCATCGGCTTTTTTGCGTCTGTATCCGGTGAGGCCCAGCCGCTACACTGGTTCATTTTTCACCTTTGGCTAGCGCTTGGAGACCGATAGATGGCGGCGACTGAAAAATTGCACAGAGCCGATCCGCATATAGTCGTGCTGGGGGCGGGGCCTGCCGGCGGTGCCGTGGCGCTCGGCCTGCGGCGTTTGGGCTACCGGGTCACGGTGGTGGCCGAACCCAGGCCCTTTGCCGCCCTTGAAGGCGTGTCCGAGCGGGTATTGGCGGGCCTTAAACAGGCGGGCTTTGCTCAGGCGCTGGCCGCAATGCCAGCGCCGTCGCCGCGCCAGGTCACCTGGAATGGCGAGACCAGTGGCGCCAATACCGAGCGTCTGATTCGCCGCGTCGAGCTGGATCTGGCCATCGGTGTTGAGCTTGTGGCCCAGGGTGTAAAGCTGATTGCCGGGCGGGTGCGCAGCAGTCGTGCCCAGTCCCTGTCTCAGGTGCAGGATGGCGGGTGCGAGGGCTATAGCGTCGAAGTGCAAGCCGGCGGTGACCCCCCGTTCATGCTGGAGGCGGATTTCCTGGTGGAAGCGCGGGGGCGCGCAGCCCCTGGCGCCGGGCTTGAACGCCTGCGCGGGCCTGAAACCGTGAGCCTGTTGCAAGCCTGGCAGGGGCCTGCCATGGCGCCGCGCTCGGCGGTGCAGAGTTTCGATGCCGGCTGGGCCTGGATGGCCGCCACGGCGGACGGGCAGCGCTATCTGCAGCTGACGCTGGATGTTGCCAGTGCCGCCCTGCCACCCAAGGAGCAGCTCACCGAATTTTGCGTGAAGCGCCTTGCGAGCCTGTCCCAGGCGCAGCCCTTTATGCAGGATGCGGCGCCCATAGGCCAGCCCCAGGCCCGCACCAGCACGCCTATCCTGTGTCTGGAGCCGGTGGGGAATAACTGGATTCGCGTAGGGGATGCGGCCATGGCGGTGGATCCGCTGTCTGGCAATGGTATTTTCCAGTCGCTCTCCAGTGCGCTGCAGGCGCCGGCGGTGATCAATACGCTGCTGCGCCACCCCGAGCGCAGCGCCCAGGCCCGTGCCTTTCACCAGGCGCGGGTGGAGCATCTGTTCTATCGCTTTGCCCGTATCGGGCGGGACTTTTATGACATGGAGCAGGACTGTGCCGGTGAGCCCTTCTGGCAGGCGCGCCGTGCCTGGCCGGATACCGAGGCCATGCACCAGAGCGTAACCCCCACCCAGGTGCAGATTGCCCGCCGGGTGGTGCTCAATGGTGATCTGATCGACGAGGCCGAGGTGGTGGTGACGCCGGATCAGCCGCTGGGAATGTGGCACCTCAACGGTGTCGCCCTGGCGCCACTGTTGCGGGCTTGTCGGGATGCGCCGGATCAGCCAGAGGACGCGCTGGCGCGGGCGCTTGGCCAGCACCGGGCCCAGGCGGGTGCGCTGTTGCTGTGGATGAAAAATGCGGGCTGGGTGTAGTTTTATTGGGGGCTGTGGTTGCGCCGGGAGTCGCGGAGAATCCAGAGTTGTTGGCGCGATACTTTCTTTACTCGTGTAATTAAAGAATCCAAAGAAAGCCCGGTTACAGTTCAACCACATAGGTAACAGTTCAATTCAATGACATGGGTAACCCTTCCGGGTTTTGGCCATCGGTGATGAGGGCATTCTTCGGAGGGATCCGCACTACATCCAGCTTCGGTGGTTATCTGATAATCCCTGTTACGATCTCCTGGTCGTGTTACTTTCTGTGCACGCGCAAAGAAAGTAACCAAGCTCCTACCTTCAAGAATGCGCCCCCCGCAGAAGCCTGTTCGCTGCGCTCTGAGATCATTAGACGGGCTCCGCTGACGGTACATCCATGTACCTCATCGGAGGCGCAACAGTCCCTGTTGCGCCCCTGCGGGCCATTTCGCCGAATGACCTCAGTGCTCGCCGGCATATGGCCATGGATGGCCAGTAGCCAGAAAATGCAGGAGCAATTTTCTGCTCAGAAGGGGAATTGGAGCCGCTCTGATGTTTCGGTGGTCGTCGTGCTTGGGTCGGTGCGATAATGGCCGTCATTTTTCGAACAACAGTCACCAGTACCGCCAGCCCACACTGTCTGCCAGGGCCTATGCATATCAATAGCGGGGAATTTTAGATGTCCAGTGCAAGCCCGCCGATGAATGCCATCGTTGATGACTTTGTGGCGCCGGTGTGTGACGCTTTGGTGGTCATTCTGTATCAGGATGACGATATCTTGCTGATCAACAAGCCCAGTGGCCTGCTCAGTTTGTCGGGCAAAAATCCCCTCAACTGGGATTCGGTGCACTACCGTTTGGTGCACGGCCAGGCGGGGCAGAGCCCCGCATTCCCGCAAGCAAAGTTACCCCATCGACTGGATTTTGGAACCTCCGGCATTATGGTGGTGGGGCTGAATGCAGCCTCGGCACAACATCTCAATCAACAGTTTCAAGCGCGCAGGATTCAAAAGCGCTACCTGGCTCTGCTCCAGGGCTGGGTTCCCGACGATCAGGGGCAGATCACAGCGCCCATCGCGAAAGATAAAAACCATTTTCCCCGGGTGAAAATTTGCCACAGCACCGGTAAAGCAGCCATCAGTGAATTCCGGGTATTAGAGCGCCTGGAGCAACCGCGGTGCAGCCGGGTGCAATTTAATCCGCTTACCGGGCGTACACACCAGTTGCGCATTCACAGCCTGGAAATGGGCCATCCCATTCTTGGGTGTGATCTGTATAAAAGCGAGCAGAGTGAACAGATGGCAGAGCGTTTGCTGTTGCATGCCAGTGATTTGTATTTTGAGCATCCAGGTACAGGTGAGGCGTTTCATGGGGACTGTGCTTGCCCGTTTTGATCGAGGATGTCTTGAGTGTGTTCATCGAGAGCGTCGGTGGCTTACTGGTTATCCCTGTGTCGACCGGGCGGTCGTGCACGCGCAAAGAAAGTAACCAAAGCTCTTTACCTTCAAGAATGCGCTGCCGCAGAAGTATTTTCGCGGAGCGCTGACGCCATTGTGCGGGGGCCTGCCTTCAAGGTGAAGAGTCGGAACATCCTGTTTCTAATAGGCAACTCGACATCTCCTGTCTTCGCGCCTGCTGGCTGGTCGTTCGCGGTATATGGCCGTGAATGGCAGGCATACGGTAGGACTATATAACCGGCTCTGTGGACGGATATCCTTGAGGTTATCTGTCAGTCTGTATTTCGCCTCTCGGCGACCTACTTCACCTTGTAGAGAGCCCTTGTTACGCGACAAGGGCTTTTTACAAGGGGAAGAGTGCAAGGCTCTTTACCTTGAAAGCTGGTGCCCCGATGAAGCCTTGACGCTGCGCTCTGACGCTCTTGTGCGGGGGCCTGCCTTCAAGGTGAAGAGTCGGAACATCCTGTTCCTAATCTGCAGCTCGACAGTCCCTGTCATCGCCCCTGCGGGCCTGATCGCACAATAGCGCCAGTGCTCGCCGACATATGGCCATGGATGGCAGGCATACGGTGGGGCTATATGACTGGCTGTGTGGGCGGATAATTTTGAGGTTTTCTGTCAGTCTGCATTTCGCCTCTCGGCGACCTACTTTCCTTGTTACGCGACAAGGAAAGTAGGCAAAGGAAGCGCGCCACCCATCAGCCGGCCTTCGGCTACACTGCGCGCCGGAACGATGCTCCGGACGTCGCTCAGGGGACATCCATGTCCCCAATCGACGGTTCGGCAGTCCCTGCCTCACCCCTTCGGGTCTGATCGGAGCATAGTCCCGGTGCTCGTCGGCTGCTGAGGGGGATCGAAGCCGCTCTGATATCCCGGTGGTGCTGAACTGCACCGTGGGCCGGTACGCCGCCATGATTAATCACGAATCACGAATCAGCTGTTGCTTTTTTAACCTTTCACCTAGCCCCTTTTTCCTCGCTTTCGCCCCTTGCTCCTTGCCCCTGCTTTCGGCATCATGCTTCGAGCACCAACGGAGTACCGGTGCATGTTTTGATCGTCATAAAAGCACAATCGTCAGCTGAGCAACGGAAGCCAGGCTGGGTGAACTTTCCCCAATCTCAATCCCTCCGTTCTTCCTGGCGCTGCTTGCATCGAATGCAGTCCGTATTTCGTCATCGTTAGGGCGGTAGCGTGGTTTTTCAGCCCGTTCAGCCCTTTCAGAAGAGCAGGGCAACGAGGTGGAGGTATTGAGTTCAGGGCCGTATGCAGTGCAAACGGCCTCGTAGGCCAGTATCTTGGCAAATGACCTAAACTGTGCTGATACTTTTTTGAAATCATGAATTTACAGTGTAACGCCCAAATGTGGATATGAGGCTTGGTGATCGTTTTGTCAAAATGGTGTTCGAATGAGAAAATGACCTGAGCGACTTATGCCGCTTGGCTTTGCGCCCGTTTTTTGACGAAAATTTATCAGGAAATACTGGCCTCAGGCAAATCGGCCTCCGAGGCTACGATACAAATGTTAACTGGCAAGGAGAAATCATGTTACCTCGGTATAAAGATATAGCTGAGCTAGTGAAAAAAAGGAGCTACGGTTGAAGCTCAAGAGAAAATAATGGAGTTGAGGGAGGCTGCTCTTGAACTTCAAGAAGAAAACTTAGAGCTGAAAGAAAAAGTTAGGGCTCTGGAAAAGGCTTTATCTGAAAAGTCCAAATTGGTCTATGAAGCCCCATTTTACTGGAAAGGAAATGGTTCTGAGAGAGATGGTCCTTTTTGTCAACAATGTTACGACAGTTCTGAAAAGCAGATTAGGTTGCAAGATAATGGAGAGGATTACTGGACTTGCCGTACTTGTAAGCAAGGGTATCCCGGCCCTAATTATAGGGAAGCTGACTTGGGTGAGATTGCGCGCAATCTTAATGGTGACTTTAAGGGCTGGTAGCCAGTTAACAAGTGCAAGCAGCATCGGCCCTGCGGGCCTGGACCTCGCTACGCTCGGCCGCTGTTACAGACGTTAAAAATAGACATGGAGGTAATTTTATGGCTGGTAATCAATTATTTCAGGAGCAATTGCGTCTCCATTCGCCGCATACATACAATGCCCTCACAAAACTAGTTATGGCAATGGCTGCGGTAACAAAGAATTCAGGCAAAAAAACTTTTTTTGGTCGTGACAAAGGGCAGCAGTCATACTCTAAGTTCTTGGGAATGCTACAGGTCACTCTTCAATCAATGGTTCTGGATAGAGTTATTCAAGAATCAACATCTTCGGATCAAGTTATCAATGAGCTTTTAGACAAGATCAGAAAGTTTGAGCTGGCGCATCCTAACTGGCAGGATGCATATTCGTTTGCGAGCTATTTCTTTAAAGAAAATCATTCTGAGGCTGTTGCAGTAGTCGAGCGGTTGAGAGGAACTCCATGAAAGCGTAGTTTTTAACAAGTCACTGCAGCCGACGCGCTAAAGCGCGCGGCTGAGTTCAGCGTTATCAGTACATCGGAGCGATAGTTTATGATTATTAAAGATTACTCTGGAAATATAGAGAATTTTGAGCGATTTTTGAAATCAAAGCTGTGCTCTGTAGAGGAAATGACAGGTAATGATAGCGCCCTTTTCAAAAAGATAATATATGTATCCTTTATTGATTCCCTTGCTGCATGTGTTTTCCCTAGAAAGGGCAATCGTGATCGTTTTATATCAACTGTTGAAAGATTCTCGCACTGGGATGATCGAGATAGAGTTAGTATAACTCATTTGGGAAAATACGTTTATAGTAATCCTCATCCATCATTGAGTGATGTTAGAAAATATGTAAGACCGGTGTTAGATCGTTGGAGAGAAAGGCAAAATGAGAATATCCTCATTTCTGAAGATCCAAGGCTAAGCGATACGGATATTAAGCGTATTAGCTGGAAGAAGGATAAGGAGTCGGGTATTGATCTCTCAATTGACTTATTCACTCACAGCAATCTCCTCTATAAGATGAGAAATGCACTTGTTCATCAATTTCAATCTAGAGCAGATGAGATTTTACCTTCTGATCCTAAAGAGCCTTTTTACCAAGTAATTTTGAAGCCTGATGAAGTACAATCAACTATTCCTATGCGGATTGAGCTTGTCTATCCAGCAAGCTTTCTTAGCAATATGGCGGGTACTATTCTAGATAATATTATACGTAACCTTAAAGAAGGTAATATTAATCCATTTCCTCACTACTATGCTGGGGATTACTGGATTGAAGAACTTAACTGATAATAAGAGTAAGCACTTGACCCAAAAAGGCGAATGGGGTCAGGTCTTGCCTTTTGCTATAGTTTCATCTGAGGGCAATAGGCAAAATCTGACCCCGAGACATACTCGCGCTATATGGTCGTGGATGACAAGTATACGGTGGGACTATATAACTGGCTGTGTGGACGGATAGCCTTGAGGTTCTCTGAGAGTCTGTGTTTCGCCTCTCGGCGACCCACTTTCCTTGTTACGCGACAAGGAAAGTAGGCAAAGGAAGCGCGCCACCCATCAGCCGGCCTTCGGCTACACTGTGCGCCGGAACGATGCCCCGGACGTCGCTCAGGGGACATCCATGTCCCCAATCGACGGCTCGGCAGTCCCTGCCTCACCCCTTCGGGTCTGATCGGAGCATAGTCCCGGTGCTCGTCGGCCGCTGAGGGGGATCGAAGCCGCTCTGTTATGCCGGTGGTGCTGAAATGTACCGGCCGCCATGATTAATCACGAATCAGCTGTTGCTTTTTAACCTTTCGTCTAGCCCCTTGCTCGTTGCCCCTGCTTTCGGCATCATGCTTCGAGCACCAACGGTGTATTGGTGCAGGGCAAACGCATGAACGTTTTTTGCACAGCGCAGCACGGATCTTACTTCTCTCTTGCAACCGACAAGCCCGGCTGGTATTCAGAGAATTTCCATCATAGGACAGGCGCGAATACCCTATGTCAAAGCGTTCTCTGCTCAGCCATCTCCAAGAGATTGAAGACCCTCGACAAAGCGCAAAATGCACTCACAATTTTGCCGAAGTTATGTTTATGAGTATCTGCGGAATCCTCTGTGGGGCCGACGACTGGAACTCTATCGCCCTGTTTGCCCAGACTCGAGAGGGCTGGTTCCGTCAGCACCTGACGTTGCCTGGTGGTATTCCCTCCCACGATACCTTCAATCGCATGTTCAGCCTGTTGGACCCGAAAGCTTTCCGAACCCTGTTCATTACCTGGGTCCAGGACGTGATGGTGGGTAGCGGTCTGTCAGGCACTGTCGCTATCGATGGCAAGACGGTCAAAGGATCCGCCTGGAACAAGGGCAAGGACGCCATTCATATGGTCAATGCCTGGTCCACCGACCTGGGCATGGCGGTGGGGCAATACAAAGTGGACGGTAAGTCCAATGAGATCACCGCTATCCCCAAATTGTTGGCGTTGCTGGAGCTTCAAGGGTGCTTGGTCACCCTGGATGCGATGGGGTGCCAGAAGCGCATCGCCGATAGCATCCTCAAGCGCGGTGCCGACTATCTGCTGGCGGTCAAAGCCAACCAGAAGAGTCTGCATAAAGAGGTGGCCGAGTACTTCGATCGGTACTGGGAAAACACCCCTGAAGACGCGCCGGGCCCCGTGTTTGCCGAGCGAGCAGAGCATCAGCACGGCCGCCAGGAACACCGTCGCTGTTGGGTTCTGAACGAGCCGTCGGCACTGGCCACCGCGAAGCGCTGGCAGGCCAAGACGGTGGCGGCCGTGCAGTTGGACCGCCAGGACGCTCGCAAGGGTGACACCATGATCCGTTATTACATCTCCAGCCGCACGTTGACGGCCCAGGAGGTCTTGGCCGCTACTCGCGAGCACTGGCAGGTCGAAAACTGTCTGCACTGGGTGCTGGATGTAGCCTTCGACGAAGACCGCTCTCGTGCCCGCCAAGGCTTTGCCGCCGAAAATTTGGCGACGGCCCGGCAAATCGTCTTGAATCTTCTCAAGCAGGATACGACGCACAAGGTGGGCATCAAGAACAAGCGCAAAGCCTGTGGCTGGGACCTCGACTACATGCTCAAAGTGCTTGGGGAGATCAAAATGTGATCATGCGTTTGCCCTGTGTATTGGTGCATGATTTGATCGTCATAAAAGCACAATCGTCAGCTGAGCAACGGAAGCCAGGCTGGGTGAATTCTCCCTCCCCAATCTCAATCTCTCCGTTCTTCCTGGCTCTGCCTACATCGCAGGCAGTCCGTATTTCGTCATCGTTAGGGCGGTAGCGTGGTTTTTCAGTTCGTTCAGACCGTTAAGAAGAGAAGAGAAGGGAAGAGCAGGGCAGGGCAGGGCAACAGAGGTATCGAGTACAGGACCCTATGTAGTGCAAATGGCCCCGCAGGCCAGTATCCCCAGACAGCCTGCACGGATTGCCGAGACCTTGTCCTTGAAATCTTCAGAAAGTCTACACTGATACCTTTTGGGCGGGCTGCTGTCGAGAAAAATACCTTTTTTGCCATTCAATAGCGTCTTTAAGGGGGTGGTTTTTATATGAAAATCAATGTGATAGATGCCATGCTGGGGTTGATGGGGAAAATTAAAAGGTATACTTTCTAATAATTATTATGAGGGCGAAGGCCTCATTAACAGACTGTTATGCGAATTAGGCAGGAGTGAATTTGTGAGAGAAATAAGAGACAATGATCCAAAGACTCCGGTCTCTTATTTTAGCTTGGTTTTTCGACGCGGTGAGCGAGTACAAGAGATAACGCTTTCTGATTGGATAGTTTTGACTGTAATAGAGATATTTTTTGGCGCGGAAATATTAGAGCAGCTTATAATTACTTCTGCTTATAATGAGGGAAAGATTGAGAAGGTAGGACATTTCTTACATGTAAGTAATCTCGTCCCTGCAGGACTGTTTACAAACCTACTAAGAAAACGACTTTATCAAGTTCTTTACTATAAGTATTTTAAGCAGTATTTGTTTCTTCAGCCTGAATCGGACTTCGATGAAGCAGAGCTTGTTCAAGAAGATGGTTCTCTCCTACTCAATAGAGTTCGATTTGGAATGAGGCATGAATTGCTTTATCAAACTATCGCATTTAGGAGAGCTTATATTTTGGTATGGATATGTGTCAATTTAGTACTAGATTTGCTTGTTTTAGCGACTGCTGATATCCAAGCAGCCATAGTATCCGCTGTTTCTATTGAAGCTGTCCGGAGAGTACTCAAGCTATGAGAGAATTTGCGCATAACAAAGTGGTGTTGTTCGCCGCTGTCGCGGCTGGAACCTCCACTGCGCTGCGCTTCGTTCCAGCCCCAAACCACGGCGTTATGTGAGTAAGTATGCCTGATAAAACGATTCTCGATGTCGTGGACACAGCAGTAAAGATCGGCATAGGCGCGCTCATCAGTGGCGTCAGTACCTATTGGGTAACGAAACTGAAGAACAGCGCCGACGCAGAAAAAGAATACAGGCAAAGGTATCGCTCCATTTTGGAAGAAGTTGCTGATAACCTTGAGTCGGTGAATCATGTCTACCTCAAGTACTGGGCGCTAGTGGTTGAATGGCTGCGATACAAAAACGGCAATAATCAGTGGCCCGAGACACGAAAGGAAGAGCTCGAAAAAGTAAAAGAAGAGCTATTCCATGCCTTCAAGGCTGTCACGTCAGCCGAAGCGAAACTGCTCTTGGTCGGCGAGAGTAGGGCTTATGAAGCACTTCGTGCTTATGCGGAAAAGGTAATTAAATTTCGGCGTACCTTTTACTGCGAGAACATGAAAATGACTGAGGCCGAAATGGAGACCGCAAAGTCTGAAATCAAAGAGCTTAGAGAGTCATTTTTCAGGCAGGTAAGTGACTCATACAAACACAGAATTACATAACACCTATGAGCCGTCCCCACGTCAATAGGCATTAAAAAGCTCTAGGCTTTTTGCTCATGCTTGTTTTTCAACAATTCGATCTGCCCGCTTCGCATTTCCGGTCCGTTGACCGCCGATGAATGCGGCAACAAACATCTATTGAGGGTCTCTTAAAAAGTATTTACTCTGACCCCAAATATTGCAAATATTGTATCGAATTTTATGCATATAGTCGTAATGTTTAGTTTTAATTTATAGATAAGTTATAAAGGTAATATATGTCATTAGCTTTAGGTAAAGTAGATAAGTATCTGAGTGATAAGGGGTTTGGGTTTATTAAACCTGTGTTCATGCATGATAAACGAGTTGAATCAATTTTCTTTCATATATCAACAATCAAAAATAAATCTCTTGTAAATAAGTTAAAATCAGATGATTACGATAATTCTTATTACTTTTGGTTCGATTTTATAAAGGGAAAAAAAGGTTTTGAGGTCACAACCACTATTAGAGAATCCGATATTATTGAACAAATAAATGACCTTGAAATATTTACATCTAAGTTAGAGTCATACTGGCTAGATATATCAAATAGTACCCCTAAATGGTTGGAGTTGGCATCAGCAACATTCGACTTGGATATTGAACATTTAAACTCACAAAGAAATATAAAACAAAGAGAAAGTGAGAATCTTAAAATTATCGAAGAACAAAACCGTCTTAGTATGCTGAGAACTGTACCGAAAGAGTTGCATGAAGTAACAAAAAAAGAATGCGAAGATTTGCGTGATGAATTGAGATCGTTCAAAAAACAATTAGAACAAATCAAAAGAGAGCGTGACTCGGCGGTAGTAAAATGGGAACGTGCTATTGCTAATCCTGCCTTGTTTGAATTTGAGCTATTAGTTAATGAAGTCGAAAATCTTGAGGTGAGGCTTACAAAATCACACGAAGTTTCAAATTATATTGTTAAAAATAGATTGGGTGATAAGTATCAAAATTTAGCAGGAAAACTGGAAATGGAAAATTCTTCAAGTCAGTGGGTATTTGATGGTGGCATTGATCCTAAGCACTATAAAGAACTTTGCCGTAGATTAGGGTTAAGTAATAAATATACGGACTCACGGGTTAAAAGTTTTGTTTCATATAAGAATATAAATGGCTGAACCTAAGTGTAATAATAGCTGTCTAGTCAGAAATATATGTATGAATGTGACTAAATGTGGCTAATAAGCTGTTCAACAAGGAAAAAATAGAGATGGCTATCTCGCTTCGCTCGAATTATAGCCAACAGGGCGAATGGGGTCACCCATTAGCTGACGGTGGTCTTGCCTTTTGCTTTAGTTGCATCTGAAGGCAAAAGTCTGATGTGACTCCGTGACTCCTCCGTGCCAAGCTGGCAGAGTTTTCCAGACGGGACTTTGACTCAAACGTTCTGAGCGATATTGAGAAAGAGCTGAATATTCATCAGCAACACCTGGGTAACTATGGCTACCCGGTATTTGCAATGCAAAAAGCGGAAGCCGGATGAACATACGGGAAGAAAAGGCGGGTGATGGTGAAGCCATAGAGACGCTGACCTATCAGGCATTTGAAAACCACCCGCATCACGAACCCGGTGCGCTGACGCTTTCCCTGGTAGCAGAAGAGGACGGCGCCATTGTCGGCCAGATAACTTTTTCGCCTGTCACCATTAATGGCCGGGATTCTGACTGGTTTGGGTTGGGCCCTGTATCGGTGAAGCCCGAACGTCAGGGAGAAGGTATCGGTAGCCAGCTGATACGCAATGGTCTGGAAAGATTGAAGAAGCGGGGGGCTGGCGGTGTCGTACTGCTGGGCGAGCCGGCATATTACGGGCGCTTTGGTTTCAAGGCCAACCCTGATCTCACCTTGCCCGGCGTACCGGCTGAATATTTTGTTATTCAAGTGTTGCGTGCAGGCGGCACGGTGCCCAAAGGGGTGATTGGCTACCATAGGGCTTTTGGATGAATGCAGGAGGTGAAGCGTCGGCAGCTGGCCCGGCTGCCGGTCACTGCGCTTGCGCCAGGGGCCGAGCAAATGTAAACAGCCCATTGTTATTTCATTTACAAGATCGAACATCCATCCGGTATGCCATTTACACGCGCTTGATAGCCTGACTTTCAGTCCTGCGAGATGCAGGGCGCTGTGGGACAGGGCGGCACACTCTGCCGTCTTGGCTCCTGGCCTTACACTGAGAGGAAAGGTGAATGACCGATAACAATAAACCTCGACCAGGCCTTGTGCTTGCGTTGTTACCCATAGTGCTGACGCTGGCTGTGCTGGGCGTGCAGCTGTTTTACTTTGGCGATTTCACGCCCCATATTCCCCTGGCCATTGGCCTGGCGATCACGGCCTCCATCGGCTGGATGCAGGGTTATCGCTGGGTGGACATGGAAGAGGGCATTCTGCACGTGGTGCGGGTGGGGTTGCCGTCCATCGCCATTCTGATGACGGTCGGCATGATCGTTGGCGTCTGGATCGCCAGTGGTACTGTGCCGCTGCTGATTTACTACGGCCTGCAGGCGCTTACGCCTGATATCTTCCTGGCCGCCGGCATGCTGCTCTGTGCGGTGGTGTCGGTATCTCTGGGTACGTCCTGGGGCACCACCGGCACCGTGGGTCTTGCGCTGATGGGCATTGGTGCGGGCTTTGATATTCCGATGTACTGGACTGCAGGCGCGGTGGTGTCCGGCGCCTTCTTTGGCGACAAGATCTCGCCGCTGTCCGATACCACCAACCTGGCGCCGGCCGTGACCGGGGTTAACCTGTTCGATCATATCCGCAACATGCTGCCGACCACGGTGCCAGCCATGTTGATCGCCTTCGTGATCTACCTGGTGGTGGGCTTTAACGTCATCGGTAACGAGGCGGTGGATTTCAGCAAGATCGAGTTGATTACCGCCACACTGGATCAGAATTTCGATCTGTCCTGGGTGTTGTTGATTCCGGCCATTCTGGTACTTGGTCTGGCTGTCATGAAAATGCCGGCCCTGCCGTCACTCTTTGCTGGAGCGCTGGTGGGGGCCGCGCTCGCGATGGTGATGCAGGGGCAGAGTCTGCATGATGTCTTCAGTTACATGCAGAACGGCTACAAGCTTGAAACTGGCGTCAGTGAGATCGACAGCCTGCTGAACCGCGGCGGTATCCAGTCCATGACCTGGGTTATTACCCTGGTGATGATTGCGCTGGGCTTTGGCGGCGCACTGGAGAAAACCCGCTGTCTGGAGGTGATTATTACCGCCATTTTGCGCCGCGCCAAACGCTTTGGCAGCTTGCAGGCGTCGGCCGTCGGTACCGCGGTGGCGACTAACCTGGTGGCGGGCGATCCCTACCTGTCTATCGCGCTGCCGGGGCGCATGTTTGCACCGGCCTACCGTGGCAAGGGCTATTCGACCCTGAACCTGTCCCGGGCGGTGGAAGAAGGTGGCACCCTGGTGTCTCCGCTGGTGCCCTGGAATGCCGGTGGCGCCTTCGTGATCACGGCGCTGGGCCTTGGCATCAGTGATGGCCAGATCGAAAACCTGCTCTATATTCCGCTGGCCTTTGCCTGCTGGCTGTCGCCCTTGCTGGGCATTGCCTACGGTTACCTGGGCTGGTTCTCACCCAGGGCGTCCAAGGCCGAGCGCCAGCGCTGGCACGACGAGTCCGAAGCCATTCTGTACGACACTGACGGCGATGATGCTGCGGTATCGGCTTCAGCTGCCAACGCCCAAGGCGCAGCGCCCGCCAGGAGTTGATCTGTTGAAAGCTTAAAAGTTTGAAAGCTGTTACATAAAGCGGGCCCGGTTAATCACCGGCCCGCTTTTTTGCGTCTGCCAGGCTTTGCTGCAGCACGGGGCTTAGCTGGGCCCACGCCTGTTGCAGCCGTTGCTGGTGCTGCGGCGGGTCACTCTGCGCCTGTTCCGCCAGCCGTTCAAGGGCGTGCAGCCCTCTGGCAGCGCGGGCCAGGCCCAGGGTATCGCAGCTGCCGGCCAGACGGTGGGCCAGGGATGCGGCTTCGAAGGGGTCAGCGGTGGCAATGGCCTGCTGCAACTGGGGCTCAAGCTCAGCGTAGCTGGTGCAGAAAAGCCCAAAGAGGGCACGCAGCTTGTCGTCGCCCAGCACCTGCCGATGCACCTGCAGCAGCTGGCTATCCAGCAACGGCGGCTCAGTCTTATCTGTTTTCAGGCTCGAGCTGAGCGCCGGCTTGAAGCCTGGCGCCAGCGTCTCAAAGCGCGTTTCGCCGCTTGTCTGCGAGGTCAGGGCTGCATGGGCCTGACAGGCGCCATGCAGCGCCCGGTGCAGCTGCTCCCAGTGCACGGGTTTGGCGACTACATCGCGCAGCCCCTGGGCCAGATAGCGGCGAATGTCTTCGGGCCCCACGCTGGCGGTGAGGGCAATGATGGGTGTATCGCGGTTGAGGGAGTCCGTCTGATGCTGGATCTCGCGGCTGGCATCGAGCCCGCTCAGGTGTGGCAGGTGCATGTCCATCAGAATGGCATCAAAGCGCTGCTGCTTGCAGCAGGCGATGGCCTGGTGACCGTCTTCACAGAGCGTCACCAGGTGATCGTGGCGCTCCAGCAGGGCGGTGACAACCTGCTGGTTGATGGCCATGTCCTCGACCAGCAGCAGGCTGAGGCTCTCTAGCCTTGGGCTCTCAATGCGCGGTACCTGCGGCAGCAGTGCCAGGCAGTCAAGACTGAGTTCAAACCAGAAGGTGCTGCCCGTGCCTACCTCGCTCTCTACGCCTATGTCGCCCCCCAGGGCCTCGGCCAGCTGGCGACAGATCGCAAGGCCAAGGCCGGTGCCGCCAAAGCTGCGGGTAATGCTGTCGTCGGCCTGGGTAAAGCGCTCAAAGATATGCTGCTGCATGTCGCGGGGAATGCCGATGCCGGTATCGGCAATGCGAAACTGCAGCCGCTGTTTACCCGGCGGGCTCTCAAGCCGGTGTACCGCCAGGCTGACCTGGCCCTGGCGGGTGAACTTGATGGCATTGCTCAGCAGGTTGGCGAGAATCTGGCGCAGGCCGGTTTCGCTGCCGTGGCAGGCGTCGTGCAGATTGGCGTCCAGCTGCACGCTCAGTTGCAGGCCCTGCTGCTCGGCCCGGGCCGACATCAGCCGCACCTGGGTGTCGATCAGCTGGCGCAGTGAGAAGTCCCGCGGCGGCGGAATCTGCACGCCGTTTTCCAGCCGGGCATAGTCCAGCACAGCGTTAAGGGTTGCGAGCAGGGCTTCGGTGGACTGGTGCAGCACATCAAGCTGCTGCTGTTCCGCGGTGCCCAGACTGGCGTGCTGCAGCAGCTGAATCATGCCGAGCATGCCGTTCATGGGGGTGCGGATTTCGTGGCTCATGGTGGCCAGAAACTGCGACTTGGCCTGGTTGGCGGCGTCGGCGATGTCCTTGGCGGTTTGCAGGCTGCGGGTGCGCTTGTCCACCAGGGCCTTGAGCTGGTCACGGTTGTAGCGCAGTGCCTGCTGTTCCTGTTCGCGGCGGTCTATATCCTGGCGAATGGCCAGGCGCATGTCATTCAGGGCATTGACCAGCTGGTCCAGCTCGTCGGCGCGGCCGGGTTGCTGGCGTGCCAGCTGCAGCGGGCTCTGGAGTTCGCCGGCCCCGATCTGGTGGCTGAAGCGCGCCATGCTTTCAAGGTGCCGGGTGACCAGGCGCTGGAAGATAATCAGCAGTGCCAGGGTGATAAGCAGTACCAGCGCGCTCTGGCTGAACAGGATGTTCAGGCCTGTGTTCCACAGCCGCTGATAGACCGCCTGCAGGTCGGTGCTGACGTACAGACGCCCGAGCCCGCGCTGCTCGCCGTTTGCCAGGGTATGTACCAGTACGAACTCGTGCCTGAGGCGGGCGCCGGTTACGGGGGTGGAACTGCGGTTCATGCCAAGATCAGAGCTGGGGCCTGTGTCTTCAAGCTGCAGCTGTACGGTGTCGGGCAGGGTCAGGATGCCGTTGAGCTGCAGGCGAAGCTGGGCTTCATCCAGATCCCACAGGCTTTTGGCGAGGGAGCTCAGGTAGCTGCTGCGAATCAGTTCGAGGCGCTGTTCGATGGCCTGCATTTCGCGACGGTAATCGAGGCTCAGCTGCAGTGCGGTGGAGAGCAGGATGAACACGAAACTGCAGCCCAGTACACAGAGCATCATGCGATAGCCCAGCGGGTGTTCGCGGGGGTAGCGCAGCAGGCCGTTAAGGGCCGGGTGGCGTGGGCGTTTCATCGGGACTGGCCTTTAGGCTGGGCGAGGCCTGGCTGGGCTGTGCAGGACTCGAGGTGTCGGCGTTGAGATACTGCTGGCTGTAGTGGGTCTGCAATTGCGCCAGGGTGCCATCGGCGTGCAGTTCGCGCAGGCGCTGGTTGATGTAGGCCAGGTGCGCTTCAAGCGCGCCTGCGCGGCGCACCGCAATGTAGTAATGCTCGGTGGTCAGGGCGCCTGGCAGCGGCTCAATGATGCCGTGCAGTTTGAGTCTGAGGCTTTGCAGGCGGCCGGTTTCACGCCCCAGCGGCATGTAGTCGATGCGCCCCAGTGCCAGCTTGGCAAAGTTCTGCTCGCCCCTGGAGACCCATTCGATATGGCCTTCGCGGCGCACATAACGGTCGAAACGGTCACCAAAGCTGTCGCCCAGCAGCAGGCCTGCGGTTTTGTCTTTCAGGTCATCCAGCTGCTGAAAGGGAAAGCTGTGCTGGCGGTTAACAAAGACCGCCACCGGGTCGTTGACCACGTATTCGCTGGCATAGCTGAGGTATTCCCGCCGCTCATCGGTGATATAGGCGCTGACCACAATATCGACCTGACCTTCGCGAGCCTCGCGCAGGCAGCGCTTCCAGTTGCCGCGTACATCCAGCTGCACGCTGTAACCCAGCTCGCCAAACAGGCGCTGCACCACATCGGGTGCCACGCCGGTTAGCTGGCCGTTCTGGTCCCAGGACAGCGGCGGGTAGATCGGGTGGCCACAGGCGACGAGCGGCTCGGCCGCCCGCGCAGATCCTGCGAGCACAAGCCAGGCCAGCAGGATGGGGAAGGCCCGCATCAGCTGCAATCGGTGCTCTGGGGTGTGAACAGGTAACCGGCGCCATGCACCGTGAGGATAAGGCGCGGGTCGGCGGGGTTGTCCTGCAGCTTGCGCCTTAGCCGGCCGATCAGCACATCGATGGTGCGGTCACTGGGTGCCCACTGGCGGTTGCGCATCCGGTCCATCAACTGGTCGCGGCTCAGGGTCTGGCCGGCGTGGCGCATCAGGGTGGTCAGCAGCTGAAACTCGCCTTCGGTGAGCGGGGCACTGTTGTGCTGCTCGTCGCTGAGCTGGCGGCTGTCCATGTTGAGGGTCCAGCGGTCGAACTTTCTCAGATTGGCGCTGGGTTTGGCGCCGGCCAGTGGCTGCTGGCAGCGGCGCACGCGGCGGATCAGGTTCTTGCCCCGGGCCAGGATTTCGCGGGGGTTGAAGGGCTTGGTGACATAGTCATCGGCGCCACATTCGAGCCCGATCAGCCGGTCTATATCGTCGTCCCGGCCGGTGACCAGAATGATGCCAATCTCGGAGCCGACGCGCAGCTCGCGGGTCAGGGTCAGGCCGTCCTTGCCGGGCAGGCGGATATCCAGCAGCACCAGCTCGATACTTTCTTCACTGAGCAGGGTTTCAGCGTCTTCGGCGTTGCTGGCACAGAACACCCGAAAGCCTTCGTTCTCGAAGTAGCTCGACAGGCACTGGCGGGTCAGTTCGTCGTCGTCGACGACCATGACCGTGGCGACGGCAGACATGGGATGGGCAACTCCGTACATCGGGGGCATCGCGGCCAGTGTACCCAATAAACACCGGCGTCGACAGCAAGGCGGGGGGTTGCTGTCGCAATGGCGCACAGGGCGGTGCCTGTCAGGCAAGAGCGCTCAAGCGCCGGGCTTTTAAGTGCGGCTATTACAGATCAGCAGCCTAACGGGGATCGAGCTTGCTGCTGCGCCGGAACAGCAGGGTGCCGTAGAAAATCAGTATATAGCCCAGCAGTTCCAGTCCTTCCTGCACCATGTTTTTAACCAGTGAGTGATGCGGGGCGGGCAGGACCAGTTCCCACACGGAACCGGTGCCCAGAACGCGGCTGAAAAACAGCAGAATGGCGAGGCCGATCATGATGTGGGTGAAGGGGACTGAGTGTGTTGCCGCCGCCATTGCCGGCAAGATGGTCTTGCGCTGGAAGGCGGCGAGCGTGAGGGTAATCGCGGTTACCAGCAGGGCGGGATAGACCCAGAAACCATGGCTGATGAGGTCGAAAACCGCGTCTTGCTCGCGGATGAACATGCAGCTGAAAAAGCCCGCGACCAGCGTATAGAAGCCCCGCCCGAAAGGGCGGCGTGCCGACAGGTGCCAGAAGAGTCCAGTGGACCCCAGCAGCAGAAGCTCCTGGGACAGTTCGGTTACGCTGGTTTCTGACACCCTGTCATGGAACAGGCCTGTGTCCAGGGTCAGGGCCAGGGGAACCCAGAGCATGGCCATGGCCAGCACGAAAAAGCGAACCATCGCCCGCAGGACTGTGGTGGTATGAGAACGGTTGTTCATAAAAGCAGTATCTGTCGAAGTTCGCGCAGGCGCCAGCTCCGGCATGAAGGGCTCCGCCCCGCAGGCTGCAGAGCGCCGGTTCCGCCACTGGATGGATGTCGGGTCGCGCGAGCAGTGTTGCGGTTGAGTCATCAGGGGCGATCTGGCCGCCCTGCCGCGCCAATGCAGGAGGGAGCGCTGTATCGCGGCGGCGAGTATAGCCAAGTTACAGGCGCCGCGCCAGCGCCTGTAACGGCGCTGGGCAGCAGTGCGCGGTGGCAGCGAAGGGAGCGCTGTGCGAGGCGCGGTGGGGCGCGGTGGGGCGGCGTTATACCTGAGCAAACCGGCCTGTAGAGCTGTTGTCTGACACCGGCGTGCCTGTTGGTGGGTGGGTATTCAGGACAGGTGCTGGCCCATGACATTGATCAGATCCAGGCTGCGCTGGCCCGACCAGATCAGTGCCGCCAGTACGCAGGGGGTGGCCAGCAGGGTGCGAAACGGCAGTCTCCGGGGTGGCCAGTAACGCCCCAGCAGCCAGAACAGCGGCAGTGCCAGGGCATAGATCGAGAGTTGCGCAAGTTCAACACCAAGATTGAAACCAAACCAAAGCAGCAGCGTGTCGCCAGGGGCCTGGCCACTGGCCTGCTGCAGCATGAACGCAAAGCCCAGGCCGTGCAGCAGGCCGATCAGGAACACCCGTCCGGCCAGCAGGCGTTGCTGTGCGCCCAGCAGCAGACAGGCACCGCTGTAGAGTATCGACAGCGCAATGCCGGTTTCTATCAGGGGTATAAACCAGGGCGCGCGGGCGACCAGTCCCGCGGCACCGAGGGCCAGGGTGATGGAGTGGCCGAGGGTAAAGGCCAGGGAGTTGCGCACAAAGCCGCGCCAGTGGCGTGCCGCCAGAATCAGAATCAGCATGAAGAGCACATGATCCAGCCCGATCATTACATGGTGAAAACCCGAGCCCAGGCTGTCGCGCAAGCGCCATTCAAGCTGGCTGTCGCTGCCAAGGCGCTGTGCCAGCACGCCGGACGAGGTGAGGCGGGTGCGCTGACCCTTGCTGCCAGTGTCGCTGCCATAGAGCGTAATGATATTGATCGAGCGGGCGGCAATATCGGCCCACTCAGCCGGACTGCTGCGGATTTCGATCAGATCGCTGAACGGAATATCCGGGTAAAAGGCACGAAAATCCACCAGGGCATCGGCCATCTCCCGGGGCGCCTGGCTGATATCCAGGGGCAGGTTCAGGGCGGCGCGGATCTGTGGCAGATGGGTGAAAGGGCTGCGCTCGGTTACAGCCTGAATGCGGATGGTACTGATGACAGGCGCGGTCTCAATGGGCCTTGTGTTGGCGTTTTGCGGTCTGGGCCTTAGCAGCTGCAGCGCCTGGGCCAGCCGTGTTTCCAGCTGTTGTGGCGCCGCCTGCAGGGCGCGGGTATCCAGCAGCAGTGCATCGGGGCTGTCCTCTGCGCTATTGGAGGCGACATAGGGGACGCCTCGTAGCGGCTCCTGTGGATTCCAGTCTTTGGGGAGCAGTACCGATGCCAGGGGCAGGCGGGCATGGATCAGGGTGCCGCCCATATGGGCTTCTATATGCACGATGCGGGCAAGGAAATTCTGAAAGTGGGCCTGGACCTGTGTCGCGGCCAGCAGCAGACACAGCGCCAGTGTCGGTGCCAGTGTGGATCTGATTCGGCCAGTGAATGAATGCATGATCGCTAGACTCCCGAAAACGCCGCCCGGCGGGCGGCGGTTGTGTAGGTACGATCAGCCGCGCGGATCCCAGAGACGATCCGGGGTGGTTTTCTCGTAGGCTTTGCCATCAGGCGCCGAGACCAGCTCCATCTGCATGCCCCAGGGTGACATGAAGTAGATCCAGGTCAGGCCGGCCAGGGGGCCATCGGTGAAGGGGTGGGGTTCGCCCAGAAAACGCACGCCCTCGGCCTTCATTGCGGCGATGGCGGCATCCAGATCATCGACGTAAAAGGCGATATGGTGACCGCCGATATCGCTGTTTTTGGGCTGTGTCTTGCGCTGATCCGGCGAGCTGTATTCGAAGATCTCGAAGTTGGTGCCGTTGCCACAACGCACCAGGTGGGCCACCGGAATTTCGGCGCGGGGGTTTACATCCAGATTGTCCTGCATCCAGTTGTCTTCAAAGGGGCCGAAGGGGCCAATGGTAAAAAAGGCCTGACAGCCCATCACATCCACCAGAAAGTTCACCGCCTGATCGGTGTCCGGTACGGTAAAGCCGAAATGATCGGTGCCGCGTACGCCGGGTGTGCTGCCTGCATTGGCGGATGCGCCTAAGGTGCTGAGCACGCCGATAGAACTGAGTAGCAGCACTGAGAGCGCCTTGCGATAACGGGAAGCCATAAATATTTTCCTTCTTGTGGTTATGGGGTTGCCAGCAAGACAAAGCAAATTGGATGCCAGCCCGTCTTTATGTCGGGCGAATTACTGGAAAAGCCAGAAACTACGGGCCTTCTAGGCTGTTCAGGTGGGCATGGGCAGATGTTCAGGGGCTGAATTTTCGGACTCGCAGGGGGGAAGTGCCGCAGTGGCGCTACGCCGGGGTCAGACTGTCGCAGCGGTCTGTGCGACAGTCTGTGGCAGGGCTTGAGCTGTTTCTTGTGTGCGGGGGCGGGGCCTTTATGTGATGAGGCAACAGAACGGGTTTCAGTCGCTGTTTTTCAGCCACTGCGTCGGTGATAGCCCGAGGGTCTGGCGGAACACCTTGGCCAGCGCTGGTGGGCCGCTGTAACCCACGGCCTGGGCAACCCAATCGGTGGGGCGCCCCTCCAGCAGCAATGACTGGGCCAGGCTGATGCGCCACTGGGTGAGGTAGTCGCCAGGGGTTTGCCCGAGGGTCTCGCGAAAGGCGGCGGCAAAGCGGGCGCGGGACATGCCGGCTTCCGAGGCCATTTGCGCCAGGGTCCAGGGTGCCTGGGGCTGATCGTGCAGCGCGATCAGGGCGCGGGCCAGGCGCGGATCGGCCAGGCCCGCCAGCAGGCCGACGTCGATTTCATCACTGTCCATCAGGTGGCGAAACAGCTGGATGATCAGCAGTTCGCACAATCTGTCCATCGCCGCCTGGCGGCCACAACGGTCGATCAGGGCTTCGTCAAACAGCAACTCCAGGGTGCGACTCAGGCCGTCGAGCTGTGCCAGCTCGAGCAGTATTGGGCCGCTGAGCGCACGGGACAGCGGGTTGCGGGCCGAGCCGAAACTGAAATTGCCACACAGGGTTTCGGCACCTTCTGTGCCCGGTACCAGGCTGTGCCCGGTGGGCTGCAAAAAGAAGATCAGGCTGGGCTCTGCCACCAGGCGGTCGGGGGCGCCATCGACCTGCAGGCGCAGGCTGCCTTTTTTCAGCAGATGGATGTGACCTATGCCATCGGTGCTGTCGTAACGGGATGCTTCGCACAGCGGGCCGCTGTTGAAAATGCGCGCGCGCAAATGAAAATGTTGCAGCAGGGCGGCAAGCCTGTCCATAAAGATACGCCTGGATAAATAATGGAGACTAAAAGATACCAGCAGTCTCGCTTTGTCGTCCACACTTGCCTTGTTCACTTAGGGGCTACAGCCAAAACAATGTATCGGAGGTGCAGCATGAACAGGATGATGACGCAACGGGTGTTGCCAGGCTTGAGGGTCGGCATGACGGGAGCTTTGAAAGCAGGCGCTCTGGCAGCCCTGCTGGCAGGTTCCACCGCAGCACAGGCGCAGTCACTGGCAGAAGAAACCTACAGTCGTTATGTCGACGCCAGCGGCAGCATTTCACTGCCGCAGGATTTTCGTCTCGGCTGGACCCATCTGGGGTCCTGGGTCGTGTCGGAGGCGACAGCGCCGGGGGCCGGCTTTCATGATGTCTACACTCAGGCAGAGGCCGCCAGGTCTTTTCGTGAAAAGGGTGTCTTTCCCGATGGTGCCGTACTGATCAAGGAAATCCGCACCATTGAATCCGGCGCCAAGACTACAGGCCCTGCGCTCTGGGCCAAGGATCCGGCGGTCTGGTTTGTGATGGTGAAGGACAATCAGGCCCGCTTTGATACTCCGCACTGGGGCGAAGGCTGGGGCTGGGCGCTGTTCAAGGCGGACGATGCCAGTGTGAATGCGTCGGCAAGCTTTACCGAGACCTGCAAGGGCTGCCATGTACCTGCGCAGCAGAATGACTGGGTCTTCACCGAGGGCTACCCGACCCTGCAGGCACCAATGATGAAATAAAGACGTAGCCCCGGGCTCGTGGAGCCCGGGGCGGCTATTGGTGATTCGTAAGTGGTGATTAGTTATTAGTTATTAGTTATTAGTTAGTTGTGATTGGCTTAGAGCTTAGGGCAATATGGCCGGCGGCATCGAGCCCGTAGTGGCGCAACAGCCCGGCCAGGCTGCCATCGGCTTTCATCTCCGCCAGCAGGGCGTTGAAATGCTCCAGCGTGCTCTGGTCGGCTTTGCGCAGCCCCAGGGCATAGTCGTAGTTCAGCCTGGCGCCAAGCAGCTGTTCAGCATCCAAAATGTTCAGTGCGCTGTGTTTCTCATTCTCCGCTCTCTTCTCATCATCCTCTTGCTGCTGTTGTAACTGCTGTTGCAGCCAGCCGGCGGATAGCTGGGTGACCACGGCTGCGTCTATTGCGTGATTGAGCAGTGCCTGCAGGCGTTTGCTTTCATCCAGAAAACGCGTGGAGGTGCGGATGCCCTGCTGATTCAGCCGGTGCGCCGCAACGCTGCCCGGCGCCACACCCACGGTCATGCCCTGCAGGTCGGTGATGGAGTGCAGGGCAGGCCTGTGCGCAGCGGTTACCAGCACGGATTCCATGCGCATAAAGGCATCGGTCAGTTTGAGGTACTTGGATGGCGCGTCATCGATGCGGGCGACGCCGGCGTATAGATCGCAGCCGGTTTTGCTGGCGCTGCGCCGGCTGATGATCCAGGAAATGTCCAGCTCGACGCCGAGCCTGTCAGCCAGTGCCTGGGCCAGCTCGACCTGAAAGCCAGACGGCGGCTCTGACTGTTTGGAAAAGGGCAGCATATCGGGGTGAGCGCAGAGCTCCAGCTGCTGGCTGGCCTGAATATGATCCAGGCTCGCCGCCCGGGCGCCGGTGCCTGCAAAGGTTAGTATCGCCAGCCCCAGCAGGAGCGATGGGCGCAGTCGCGCTATGGTCATGGTGAGTGTCCCTGTTGCGTATCGATCATGGGAGAGCCGAGGGAAAATTGTCGGTGCGGACTTCTTACTTCTGGTTGCCTGGCGGGCTCAGCGACAGAATGAAAGTCACCAGTTCCCAGCGTTCCTGATCTGAAAAGGTTTTTTCCCAGGGCGGCATGACCAGGGCACCACGGCGCTTGCCCTTGGTGATGGTCTTGAACAGGTAGTCGGCGTCGAAATTGCGCCCCTGCAGTTTTTTCGCCTTGCCGCCTGAGCCGCGGTTGCCGTGGCAGTAAACGCAGGCCTGGTTGAAGCGCTTTTCGCCTTTGGCGACGGACTGGTCGAGGTCGTCAAACACCTGGGTTTTGGCAGCGGCATCGGCGCTTGCAGTAGAGGCCTTGGACGATGCGCCGGCGGCTGGGTGGGTGTTGCCTGTATCGGCCGGCGGTGCGACGGCGAAACTGGTCGCCGGCAACAGTGACAGCGATAGCCAGAGTGCTGTTGCCTTTAATCTGTTGAAGGTATTGAGAGCGTTAGAAGACATAGTGGTGTTCCGAAAGTACAGCCGTACCCGGGAGCCAGGCCCCCGGGTGGCGTAGAGGTTGATGAGTCCCTTAGTGGGTGCTAGTCGGCGAGGGTGAAGGCCACCAGGGCGGCACCGCCTGGCAGGCCGCTTACCTCGGGGAAGGCGCTGGCCATGAAGCCAGGCGCATGGGAGCCAAAACCGGTGGCGGCGAGAATGTACTGCTTGCCATCCACGGCATAGCTGACGATACCGCCGCGCAGGCCTGAACCCGCGTTGAAGTTCCATACTTCGTCGCCGTTCTGAGCGTTATAGGCATGGATAACGCCGCGGGGGTCGCCGTTAAACACCAGGTTGCCGCCGGTGGTCAGCACGCTGCCAAGGCCCGGCAGCGGGTAGTCGACGGTCCACTTCAGCTCGCCGCTAATGGGGTCGCGGGCGTCCAGGCGCGCAGAGGCCTTGCCGCCTGGCGGTGGTACCGCTACCAGTTTGCTGACACCCAGGTAGAGGCCGGCAATGCCCACGCTTTCGTGTTCCTGCTGTGCCGGTACCACCTGGTTGCAGACTTCCATGGCATTGGTGTACCAGAGGCCGGTATCGGGGTTGTAGGCGCCGTGATTCCAGCTGCGCGCCCCCAGCAGGTAAGGGCAGACGGTGGTTTCTTCGCCTTCGGGCATGTCCAGGCGGCCGATCAGGGCACCGGTTTTCGTGTCGATGCTCTCAACAAAGTTGATGTTTTGCGCCAGCGGCCAGACGTTTTCCAGGCTGCCGGTGTCTTTTTCCAGCACAAACACGAAGCCGCTCTTGTTGAGGTGTACCAGCAAATCCTTGCCGTCACGCTTCAGACTGATGACTTCGTAGGCGGAATCAAAATCCCACACATCATGGGGGATTTCCTGGTAGGCCCACTTGAGCGAGCCATCCTTGGGTGACAGCGCCAGCACGCTGGCGCTGTGCTTGTTGTCCCCCTCGCGTTCGGCGCCGTAAAAGTCCGGTGCCGCATTGGCCGTGCCGATAAAGATGGTGTCGCTTTCCTCATCGTAGGTACCCGGCAACCAGGCGCCGCTGCCGCCGACTTCGCCGGAGTCACCGGGCCAGCTTGCGGGGTTGTCCTTGTCGAGGATATCGAAGGTCCAGGCCTTTTCACCGGTGATGGCGTTAACCGCGTAGATTTTGCCCTGGGTGGGCTGATCGCCGCCGGTGGTGCCGCCAAACAGTATGTCGCCGGCCAGTTGCGGCGGCGATGAGAACAGGCAGCCATAGCATTCCCGTGGCTGGGTGATCTGGGTGGACCACTTTTCCTTGCCGGTTTTCTGGTCCAGGGCGATAAAACGCCCGTCCAGCGAGCCTATATAGACATTGCCGTGCCCCAGGGTGACACCGCGGCTGGCGGCAACGTAAAACACCTCATAGGCCACGTCATCGAGATCCGGCTGGTAGTGCCAGATCTGTTTGCCGCTGGCGGCCTCCACGGCAAACACATTGTTGTTGGGGCCTATGTAATAGACGATGCCGTCAATCACTATGGGAGTGGCCTGCAGTCCCATCTGAATATCACCGGGCTGATGAATCCAGGCGACCTTGAGGTTCTTGATATTGTCGGGGCTGATCTGGTCCAGCGGGCTGTAGCGCCAGGCATTGGAGGTGCGGTGGTACTGCGGCCAGTTGTCAGGGTTATCGGCGGCGGGCTCGCCCGCCTGGGCGCTTTGGGGGCCGCTGAGCAGGGCGGCTGAGCTGAGTGCCGAGATCAAAAGCAGTTTTTTCAGTGCACGCATGGAAAAGGCCTCGTTGTAATTGTTGTGAGGTGTCATCTGTCGGGCGTGGAGAGCTGCGCCTGTGATGTTCATCGCAGGCGTTCAGCTGTCCGGGTTTGGGGGTTATGGGTGCGCCGCGCAGCGGCTGGCGGCGCACCCGGTGATAAAAAGGGCGCGTGGAGTGCGCGCCAAGATGACCTGGAAGGTCGGGTGTTAAATCAGCTGTTTTTTCATCTGTTCGGCGATGTAATCGGCCTGGCGGATCGCGAGGGCGACGATGGTGAGGGTCGGGTTTTCAGTGCCGCTGGAGGTGAACTGGCTGCCATCGGAGACGAACAGGTTGCTGATCTCGTGGCTCTGGCCCCAGCGGTTCACTACACCATCACGGGCATGCTCGCTCATGCGGTTGGTGCCCATGTTGTGGCTGGCCGGGTAGGGTGGCAGGTTGTTGACCTTGAGGGCACCGATGGAGTCGAACAGCTCCTTGGAACGGTCATAGGCATGGTTGCGCATGCGGGTGTCGTTGATATGGTCGGTCTTGTACACCACAGGCACCGGCAGGCCGTACTGGTCTTTCTCCGTGGGATGCAGGGTGATGTTGTTGGATTCCACCGCCATGTCTTCGCCACAGATCCAGAAGCCCGCCATGTTGTCGTAGTTGGCCAGGGAGTCGGCCAGTTCACGGCCCCAGCCGCCCTTGCCGGGCTTCATGAAGGCCGACATGAAGGGCAGACCCAGATGCAGGATTTCCAGTTCGTACCCCGCCACATGGCCACGGCTCGGGTCATTGTTCTGCCACTCCTTGACGATGCCAGGCACTACGGTGCTTTTGTACATGTGCACGGGTTTTTCAAATTCGGCGTAAACACCGCCGGTGGTGTGGGTCATGTAGTTCTGGCCGACCTGACCGGAGCCGTTGGCCAGGCCGTCGGGGAACAGGCTGGAGGCGGAGTTGAGCAGCATGCGCGGTGACTCGATGGAGTTGCCGGCCACCGCGACCAGGCGGGCTTTCTGCAGCTGCTGGTTGCCGTCCTTGTCGGCATAGAGCACGCCTGTGACCTTGCCGGTCTTGTCGTGTTCGATGCGCAGCACCATGGATTGCGGCCGTACCTCCACATTGCCGGTGGCTTCGGCCTTGGGAATTTCGGTGTACATGGTCGACCATTTGGCGCCTATCTTGCAGCCCTGCATGCAGAAGCCCGCCACCTGGCAGGCCGGTCGGCCGTCACGTACTTCGGTGTTGATGGCGAGCTTGGCCTGTTCGCAGTTGGCGCCTATGCGTTTGGCACCTTCCGCCACCACCTGATAATGGCTGCTCTTGCGGTGGTAGGGCATGCCGGTGGCTTCGGTACCGCAGACACCCATTTTCAGCTCGGCCTTGACGTAATAAGGCTCCATTTCCTTCAGTGTGACGGGCCAGTCGAGCACATTGGCGCCGGGGATCACGCCATTGAGGGTCTTCATCTTGAACTCGTGTTCCTGAAAACGCATGGCAACCCCGGCCCAGTGCACAGTTGCGCCGCCCACGCCCTTGACGATCCAGGCGGGCAGGTTGGGGAAGTCCTTTGCCAGGCGCGCAGGGCCTTCGACGTAGCGCTTGTCGAGCCAGGATATCTTGCCGAACATCTTCCACTCGTCATTTTCGATGTCGTCCATCTTGAAACGCTTGCCGGCTTCAAGCACCACCGATTTGATGCCTTTCTGGGCCAGTTCGTTGGCCAGGGTGCCGCCGCCGGCGCCTGAGCCTATGATGACGACCAGGCTGTCGTCATTGAGATCAAATGTAGTTGTCATGCTCAGACTCCCTCAATCCAGTCGTTTTCGTCAAAGCCGCGGTTCACATAACCGCCTTTTTCCCAGGCCGAACCGCCATAGCCAAAGCGGGGCCAGAGTTCCTGGTTGTTGTAGATGCCCATCATCAGATCGCCCTTGATCTTCTGGAAAAAGGGGCTGTCTTGCAGCGCCTTGAGAATCGTGACGCGGTCGGCTTCGGTGGCAACCTCCAGGTAGACTTTGCCAAAACGTTTTTTCGCCTGTTCATCCAGGGCTGCAACGCCGTCCTTGAGCAGAGTCTGCAGATCGCTGTCCTTTGCCGCCTGTTCGGCCAGCGGACTCATCACCTGGGCGTAATATTTATCTTCCAGGCTGTCGTGGGGGAAAACGTCCCGCGCCATGCGCAGCAGGGTCGTGCTGGCATGATCGCCAATGGCACTGGCGGCCCAGGCCGCCGGTGACAGCAGGGCGCTGCCAAGGGCACCTGCGCCCACTGCGGCGACTGTGCTGCGCGCCAGAAAGCGGCGACGGCTCAGGTTGGGGCTGGGAACTGCGGTTTTATTCTTGTTCATGGAGCCTCCTTCAGGTGGCGTCTGGCCGAAGAGCCGACGCGCCTGTCGTGTTGTTGTTTTTGTGGGTCGTTAGGTTCTGTCTGCGGATTCAGCTTTGCAGGCAAGCGCTGAAGCGCTGCAGGCTGTGCTGGATCAGATTTTCCGTACTGCCTGGCAGCAATTCGGCCAGGGATACGTGCAGCGCGGGGTCTATGCGATCAGGCATGTCGCATGCCTGATAGAAATTGTTGCCAGCGGCCCAGAGTGCCCCAAGGCTCTCGTCACACAGGATCACGGCATGGGCCAGTACGGCGAATTCGTCCGCGGCGGCCCCCGTGTGGCTTGCCACCTTGCGCCAGCGCTGGGCGGTGCCGGCGAGCTTGCGGCCCTCCACCACCAGGTTGTAATCGCCGTTGCAGAAAGCGCCTTCCACCGAGGCGCAGTAGGCTTCAATCCCCAGACTCGCCAGGCTTTCAATCAGGGGCTGACACAGGCGCAGGTAGCTGTCGCGAATGGCCCCCGGCGTGCGGCGCTGGCGAAAGGCGATGGCGATATTGATCAGCCCGGGTGCCTGGGGCGTAAGATCGCCACCGGTGTCCCGTACCACCACGGGCCAGCCCTGGGCCTGCATGGCCACACTGGCCTGGTCGAACCCAGGCCTGCGGCACAGGCTGCGCGGCACCACCAGGCAGGGTTCGCAGCGCCACAGAAAAACACCTGAGCTTTGCTGGCCCTGCACCACACGCTCGAGCAATGCCAGCTCCTGCTTCAGGCCTTCCTCAGGGCTGAGCACGGGCTGAGTGGCTGTGTTTTCGGGTGTTGCAGGCATCGGGCTGATCATGGGATTCACCCCTGTTCGATCTGGTCGCACAGATCGCTGAGAAAGGCGCCGGCGGGGCCGCCGTCCAGCGCGCGGTGATCAAAACTCAGCGACAGCCCCATAATGCGACGCACGCTGATCTGACCCTCTGGCATGACCCAGGGCTTGAGGCGGGTTTCGCCGATGCCCAGAATCGCGATCTGGGGCAGGTTGACGATGGGGGTGAAGTGGCGCACCCGGGACAGGCCGAGGTTGCTGATGGTAAAGGTGCCACCGGTCATCTCAGGTACGCTGAGCTTGCCGCTGCGGGCACGGGTCTGTAGCGCGCGGCGTGCATCGCTGCGCTCTATCAGCGACTGACTGTCGGCATTGAACAGGGTGGGTGCGACCAGCAGGTTGCCGGGCAGTGCCATGGCAAAACTCAGATGTACCGCAGGATTGAGCTGGATTTCCCGGCCCTCGACGCGGCCGTTCACATCGGGGTGTCGGGCCAGGGTGCTGATCAGCGCCTGGGCGATCAGGTCTTCAATCGATACCTTGATGCCCTGTTCGGCCAGGCGCACCTTGGTTTCAAACAGTGCCGTGGCATCGCAGTCGGCATGGTGGCTCAACTGTGCAGCCTCATCGAGGCTTTTGCGCATATTGTCGGCGATCATGCCGCGCACACCGCGTAGCGGTATGACGTTGAGGCTCTGGGCCTCGACTGTGCTGGTGGACATTATTATTCTCCGGCGCGGGTGCCAGGCTTGCCTGACCTCCGCGCATCGTTTTACGGGCTCTTTCAGCCGATATGACCGATCAGTTCGCCCTTGGCGATGACATCGTCGACATCCTTGAGGATCTGCAGGGTGCCGCTGGCGGGTGCTTCCAGTTCGTACTGAATTTTCTGCACCATCAGCTCGGCGATCACATCGCCCTGCTGCACGTCGCCGCCTTCACTGGCCAGCCAGGCGGTAATGACCGCTTCACTGTCTTCTTCCCACAGGGTTTCGGGCACACGGACTTCAATACTCATCTTAGCGGGTCTCCATTTTTTGCATTTTTTCAAACGCAGCGATGATCTTTTCGGGGCTGGGCAAGGCCCACTGCTCCATCACCGGCGTAAAGGGAATCGGGATGTCGGGGTAGGCTACGCGCTGGGGCGGGGCTTTCAGCGTCACACCCTGTTCCGCCACGCTGCTGATGATCTCGGCGCTCATGCCGTAGCTGTGGTAATCCTCATCCACCACGATCAGTCGACCGGTCTTGCGTACCGACGCCAGCACGGTGTCGCGGTCCAGCGGCACCAGGGAGCGCAGATCTACCACTTCCGCACTGATGCCGCGTTCGGCAAGCGTACGGGCGGCCTTGAGGCCGTGGTGCACGCCTGAGGTAATGCCGACGATGGTGACATCGCTGCCTTCACGTACTATCGCGGCCTTGCCGATGGGCACTTCGTAGGCTTCTTCAGGTACATGGACGATGGCGTCCTTCTCGGTGCCCAGCCAGCCCATGCCCTGCAGCGCCTTGTGGAACATGAAGATCACCGGGTTGTTGTCGCGAATGGCGGCGGTCATCAGTCCCTTGGCATCGTAGGCGTTGGAGGGCGCAACGACCTTCATGCCCGGCAGGTGGGCGAAGGTGGCATGCAGGCACTGGGAATGCTGGCCGCCATCGCTGTAGCCGCCACCGGTGGAGGTCATCAGTACCACCGGCACCGGGGTTTCACCGCCGGAAAAATAGGTGTTTTTGGCCATCAGGTTATAGATGGCATCAAAGCAGACGCCGAAGAAGTCGACAAACATCAGTTCGACGATCGGGCGCATGCCATCGGAGGCGGCGCCCACGGCGGCCCCCATAAAGGCGGTTTCGGAGATAGGTGTATCGCGTACACGCACTGAACCGAATTCTTCGTGCAGGCCGCGGGTGTTACCAAAGACACCGCCGAGCGTGCCTACATCCTCACCCATGACGAATACTTTTTCGTCGATGCGCATTTCCTGGGCGATGGCTTCTGCCATGGCCCGGGCAATGGTGAGCTTGCGTTCTTTAGTGGCAACAGTCATTTGCTGCTCCTCTTGTTCTTGGAATAGGGGAATTCTTGCGCCATGGTTCCGGGCAAGTTCAACGTAAAGGCCGGATTACACAAAAACCTTTTCCATGGCTTCTTCCGGTGCCGGGTAGGCACTGTCCCGGGCGAAGGCAATGGCGCTGTCGACCCGGGCGTTGCAGCGTGTCACCAGAGCTGCATCGTCGCTGTCGGTCCAGCCGTACTGGGCGTGCAGGTGCGCGCGCAGTTTGGGAATCGGATCCTTGGCAAAGAGGGCGTCTTTCTCGCCCTCGGGACGATAGCCTTCAGCGTCACCCATAAAGTGGCCGGCCAGGCGGTAGGTTTCGATTTCGATCAGGCTTGGCCCCTCGCCACGGCGGGCGCGTTCTATGGCTTCACCGGCGGCCTCGAACACCGCCAGTGGGTCGTTGCCGGGAACAAAGTGCCCGGGCATGCCGTAGGCGGCGGCGCGCTGAGAGTTGCGCTCGATAGCAGTGGAGGCGCTCTTGGAAACCGAGATGCCCCAGGCGTTGTCTTCGATGACGAACACCACCGGCAGTTTCCAGACCGCGGCCAGGTTCAGGGTCTCGTGGAAGGCACCCTGGTTGGCGGCGCCTTCACCTAGAAAGGCCACGGCAACGCCGTCCTTTTGCTGCATCTGGCGTGACAGGGCAGCGCCGACGGCCGGCCCCATGCCCTGGGCAATGATGCCGGAGCAGGAGAAGTTCACCGCCGCATCGAAGATGTGCATATGGCCGCCGCGACCGCCCGACAGACCCGTTTTCTTGCCGAAGATCTCTGCGGTCATGCGATCCAGGTCCACGCCCTTGGCGATGGCAACATGGTGTGGACGGTGGGTGGAGGTGACGACATCGGCGGCATTGAGGTGAGCGCAGACACCCACGGCGCAGGGTTCCTGGCCGTTGGACAGGTGCATCTCGCCGGGAATAGGCCCTTTGGCCATGTTGAACGCAGGTGTCTTGCCTTCCATGTAGATGGTTTCGATGGATTCCTCAAAGTAGCGGCTGAGGAGCATGTGCTCGTACATCCAGAGTTGTTGTTCTTTGCTGGGCTTCATGGAAACCACTCCTTTTATTCTTGATGTTCGGTGTCAGCTCAGGTGCACGCCTGATGCCTGTAATAGGTAGAGCAACCACCGTGCCAGTTTTATAACTCACTGTTTTCTCTATTATTTATGGAGAGGTTCGAGTTTTTATTGAGAGCGCTGGTACAGGCTGTCGCGACGGCTGCCGCAGCCCTGACACAGACTGTCGCGCCCGCTGACACAGTTTTCGGGCGCATGGGCAGGACGGACAGAAGGCTCATCTCTGGAGCAAAGGGCAAGGGGCAAGTCGCAAGGTGCAAGGAAAAGCGAAAAGGACATGCAGAGGTCAGGCGGACAGTCGTATCTGCTGCAGACTCATGACCAGGCGGGTGCGGTTGCTGACATCGAGCTTGCGAAAGATATTGCTCATATGGGTTTTTACGGTATGCACGCTGAGGTTGAGGCTGTCGGCAATCTGCTTGTTGGCCAGGCCATCGCCGAGGGAGTGCAGCACGCGCATTTCCGTTGCGGTGAGGCGGTGCAGCGAAGGCGGGCTCAATTGCGGTCGCGGCGGCGCCAGCGTGGGCTGGATCCAGCTGTCAGTTTCATGCAGTTGTGTTAGCGCGGCCACCAGATGCGCCGCCTGCATGGCGGCGGGAAGCAGGCCGCGCACACCGCTGCGGCGAAATTTTGCGATCAGGGCCCTGTCGGTAACGGCGCTGCACAGCAGTACCGGGGCTGCATGCTGTTCCACCAGGTCGGTCAGTTTGCACAGGCAGGACAGGCCCGGCAGGCTGTCATCCAGTAGCAGCAGGCTATGGCCCCTGGCGCTGAGCCAGTGCTGCGACAGGTCGCGAAAGGTGTCGCAGTGGCGGCTCTGGTAGTGAATGCCCTGTTGCTCCAGGACGAGTTCCAGGCCGCGGCGGTACAGCGGCGAGCGGTGGGCGATGAGAATGTTCAGGGGGCTGTTCATGGGCGGGCCTCTTCTTCTTGTTGCATGAAGTCTGCGCTTCAATCGCAAGCGCATTATCTGAGCTCGCAGCAAGAACCGAACCAAGTCAGGGGGCGGCAGCGGGTAGGGGGCGTCCGGGGCTTGGAGTCGGGTCGCGGGTTGTGCAATGCGACGAACTGTTCCATTGCGGTGTCGCAACAATAGGGTGACAGTGTCGCACTGCTGCCCGCGGGCAAGTGGACATCAGACGGACGGCCAGCCTATGATGGGCCTGATAACAACAATAAACTGACGGGAAAAGTCCAAACCTCCCATGACTAGCCGTAATTCTCCGCGAAACCATCCCCAGGCTGCTCCGCAGCGCAGCGCACCTGAGCAGGCGGGCCCCGAAATAGTCGGATCCTGGCAGCGCTGTATTGAAGATTACCAGCTGGATCCGGGCCGTAACCTGAGAGCTCCGCGCCTGAGCGATAGCGAAGTACGCGAGGCCCGCAGCCTGCAGGACAGCCTGCTGCATTCGGCTGAACCCGTGTTTGAGCGCCTGCGTTATCTGGGTGGAAATTCCGGTTACTGTGTACTGGTCACCGATGCCAGCGGCATAGTCCTGCGCGAATATATCGATTCGAACCGTGGCCAGGAGCTGGCCGAGAAAGGGTTGAGTCTGGGCACTGTATGGACTGAAAACCTGGTTGGCACCAACGGTCTGGGGACCTGCCTGGCTACCGGTGAGGCGCTGACCGTTTATGCCGGTGAGCACTTTGGCCGCGAGTTGCAGCGTTTCAGCTGTTCCACGGCACCGTTGATTGCACCCGATGGCAACATTATAGGCGCGCTGGATATCTCGACCTATGCCCAGGGTGACAAGATCGGCCAGGGGCTGGCGTTGAATCTGGTGTGCGATACCGCCGATCAGATCGAAGCGTCGATGTTTCGCTATGCCTTTGCCCGCCATCAGGTGCTGGCACTGGTCAGCTCACCCCTGGCCGATGCCAGTCAGTCCAATGCGCTGCTGGCGGTGAATGATTCCGGCTGGATACTGGGGGCGACCTCGGCGGCGCTTATGCAGCTGGGTGTGCCTGAGCGCTGTTTGATCGTCGGGCAGGGGCTGGCGGCCCTGACCGGAGCGACGCTTGATGAGGTGCAGCGTGCGCCCTGGTCGCTGCAGCCTGGCGGCAGCAATAGCTGTTGGCTGATGCGCCTGGCGGGTGAAACGCGGCGGGCGCCTGTGTCAGTGGCACCGGCCGTATCGGGTACAACGCCTCGCGCCAACCTCGACTCACCGCTTTATCAGGCCGCTGGCACGGATCCCTCCTTGCAGCGCAATGCGGATATCTGTCACCGGGTGCTGAATCGCGATATCTGCATCTTACTGCAGGGCGAGACCGGTACCGGCAAGGAAGTCTGGGCCCGGGCGATTCATGCCAGCAGCATGCGACATGACAAGCCTTTCGTTACGCTCAACTGCGCCGCTATCCCGGAATCTCTTATCGAAAGCGAGCTCTTTGGCTACAGCGCCGGTACTTTTACCGGCGGGCTGAAAGGTGGCAAGGTCGGCAAGATCGAGGCCAGTAACGGCGGCACCCTGTTTCTGGATGAAATAGGCGATATGCCATTAATGCTGCAGGCGCGCCTGTTGCGGGTACTGGCGGAACGGGAGATCACGCCCTTGGGTCAGATCAAGCCGGTCGCAGTTGATCTGCATGTGATCTGCGCCACCCACCGGGATCTGATCGAAGCCGTGAGCCTGGGCGAGTTTCGCGAGGATCTGTACTACCGCATCAGCGGTGTCCGCATTGGCCTGCCGGCGCTGCGTGACCGTCAGGACCGACAGGCCCTGATCGAAAAGGTCTTCTCGCAGCTGCGAGAATCCGAATCCATACAGATCGATGAACCTGCGCTGCAGGTGCTGGGGGCCTATCACTGGCCAGGTAATATCCGCCAGCTTAGAAACGCGCTGCAATTTGCGCTGTGCATGTGTGACGGCCGTGCCCTGCGCATTACCGATCTGCCGGATGAGGTTTTTCCGCAGGCGCCCGGCGAGCCGGGTATGGGGTCTGCCAGTCTGACCGATGCAGCAATTTCGTCGCAGAACGGGCCATCGACGGGTCAGCTGCCACCGGATCGGCTGATGTCGCTGGGTACCGCTGTGCTAGGGAATGAGTCTGTTGCGAGCGCTGAGCAGGATGAGCGCGCCCGCATTCTGGCGACACTGCGTCAACATCGCTGGGTGGTGCTGCGTGCCGCCCAGGCACTGGGCATCAGCCGCTCGACACTGCACCGTAAAATCAAAAAATACGGCCTGAGCGAGGCTTGATTTCCAGGGCCGGCCTTGTAACCTTGTTTCGGCTCAGTGCTTCTGTTCGCTGACCCTGCCAGGCTGTTGGCGCGTCGGTATCGGCAGCGCAGGCTACATTTTGCCTTCCATTATCTATCTGCAAGAAAAGGAGTTCGACATGAGAATACAAGGACGCGTGCTGCGAGGCGCGGGAATTGGGCTGCTGCTGTTGCTGACCGGCTGTGCCGGTTTCGACAGTGCCGATAAACAGCCGGAGCCCGCGGCACTTGCAGGTATTGATGGTGTGGCCTGTGTTGGCGAGATCAAGAGTCCGCCGCCGGGTCTTGCGGTGGTATCGGATGATGCCTTGCTGCAGGAGGCTCTGGGGGCCAGTGGCGCCGGTGAACTCTGTGCAGGCCAGGTACTCATAGCCCAGCAGCCGGTCACCGTGTATCGGGTGTGGGACAGTGCGCGGGACTATACCCGTTACGGTAGCTGGTGGTCGTTTCAGATGCCCGAGGGGCCGCGCCTGCAGTACCGCGAGGATAACAGTATCTGCCCGTCCTGGAGCGAGCTGGATCGCATGAGCGCCTGTACCCTTAAAGTGGGTGCAAAACTCGTGGTGGGGCCGGGCCAGAGTGCGCAGTGCAAACAGATGACCTACGCCAAATCCGCCGTTAACCAGGTGTATATCCCCAATGATGCCCGCAACAATGTGCTGCATGTGGCGGACTGTACCGCAGGGGACGTCTGGCCCTGAGACTGGCAGCAGCCGAACAGTCGCCGACTGAATAAGAAAATAAGAAAGCCTGGGCCGGGCGGCCCAGGCTCTGTGGCCTGGCTCAGGCGCCGCCGAGGGCCAGCAGATTTTTCTGCAGCCAGGCGCGGTAGGCCGCCTGGATGGTGCTCATGCTGCTGGCCTCTTCAGTGGCATCGGCTTCGTACTGCTTCAGTATATTCAGGCTGGTCTCAAGGCTTGCGGCCAGCAGTGCCTGGGGGGAGTCGACATCCTTGCCCAGCTTGCTTAACTGATCGCCCGATGCCTGGGCGGTTTTCAGAAAGGCGCTGTACCCCTCCTGCATTTTGCCCAGAGCCGCGATCTGGATATCCGCCAGCTCACCGAAAGCACCGGCCAGTGTCGTCGGGTCGGTGAACTTGGTGCTTGCTTCCAGCCAGTTGGTCTTCTGGGCGCTTTCCAGTAACTGCCCGGTGACCTGAATCTGATCCTTCAGCGGTGTGATGGCATTCAGCAGGATGAGGGCGTTCTGTCGGCTCTCGGCGCAGTACTGATTCCAGTGCTGCAAGGCATCGGTCAGGTTAGGGTCTATCAGCGGTGTGGTTTGGGTCATCACAGGTCTCCTGTTATTTTTAAGGTGTGTCTCAAAGGGCACGGGGTTGGGAAAGACGTTCGATCATGCGGTACACGGCGCTAATCTGCGGCGCCTTGCGCGAATAGAAATCCGGCTGCGCGTCGGTTGGGGATGAGTAGCCCCAGAAATCCCAGCAACCCTCGGGGTTCAGCGGCGCGCCATTGGATGGCTGTACCTGGGGGTAGAGCATGATCAGGTCATTGGCCTCGGCCATATAGTTGTAGCCGGTGTCGGCATAATACTTGTCGCCAATCACCGCAGCGCCCTGCTTGCAGCCGTGAAACACCACATGTACTGCGCATTGCTTGCCCGCCTGGCAGGTGGCCGGGATATAGGCGTAGGCCGTGTCACTCATGCTGGTGGTTTTGGAGTCCAGAAAGGCGGACTGATCAAATGCCAGCACGGCGCTGCTCAACAAGGTGGCCGGCGCTTTCATGTTGGGATAAATCTGATCGAGAATGCGGGTCGACTGCTCGAAGTTGCAGTCATTGATATAGGGTGCGGCTGTCACCGGGCAGTCGCTGTCCTGGCTGCTGTTGGTGATGATGGCATGGCCGGCGGCGACGCTGGTGTCGTACTGGATGGCACTGGCTGGAACCCCGATGGCTTCGAAGTATTTTTCGGTCTGATCAACCACAGTGGTGGTCACGGTCTTGTCTTTCTGGCCGCTGAAGATGTAGAGGTGATCGTCTTTCAGGTTGTCCAGCGGAGCAATGTCGCCGGTCTCTTGCAGTGCCTGGCTGAGCTTTACCAGCAGCGGTGTATTGGGGCCGACCGCAGGGGTGAGCGGGTTCATGCAGCTGGTGGTGGCATTAATGACCAGCGGGCTCAGTGACCAGGACTTGGCGCACAGATAGGGGCCGCCGGCGATGATGCCTGCACCTACCATAATGTCGGAGTAGGCCACATACAGCTGCGAGGTCATGAAGGCGCCGGATGACAGCCCCGACACTGAGGTGCGCTTGATGTCCGCACCTATTGCAGGCAGGGCCGCGACAGAGGCTGCATTATTGTCGGTCTTTTCACCTGCTGCCAGGGCCGGGGTTGCAATGGCGGCTGTGACAAGGATAGCTGCCGCCAGAAGGCCGCTCATGGCGTTGCATGGCCCTGAGTGGCGCGGGGCGAACGTCGGCGCTTTTATCTGGCCGTCAAAAGAGCTAAGAGCTGGTTTCATGGTTTTTACCTGTCCCTGGGACTGTGATTTTGGCGCACGGCAGTGTCGATGTATTGGATGTTATAACGCACCTGCACAAATTTTTGTAGTGCTTTATTTTTCACTGCCCCATGAAAGTTAAACAATCGTATTAATACCGTCAATTATTCATAAAGTTGCAGTTTTTTCTGATTTTAGCTGCATTATTGAATGCTCGTTTGTGAAGTGCCCAGGTTGATATAACCCATTCTGTCGGTCTTAAGAGACATTTATGTTGCGCTGCGTTATACGTTCTCGGGCGCCTGTGAGACTGTCTGTGGCGATTTCATTGTTTATCACAGACGGCGTGTCACAGAGTGCTGTCTGTCTGCTTTATTACATCAAGGGTGCCTGGCAGATGCTTGAAGCCAGAGGACAGGCAGCCATACTTAAGGGCAGCGAACGGGTGTGGGCTGTTTCAGCATTGCTGTCCAGCAGTGTTGCCCCAGCGGGCCCATTCAGGGCAAGGGGAGTAGTTGTCATGAAACTCAGTCGACGTTGGTTAATAGGGGCCGGCGATACAGGATTGTTGACGCTGGCCGCAGCCTTGGTGACGACGGTGTCCCTGCTGGCGGTCGGGCCGGTGCGGGGCGGCAGTATTGTTGAGGGCTTGTCCGCCAGTGAAGAGGGGGCGCTGTTTAATGCCGCGGGTTTTAGTCTGGCCGGCAATGGCCAGTATCAGCGCTGTAGTGAAGAACCCGTCACCCTGTCCTATCAGCCCGGCAAGGCGGAGCTGGCGGATCTGAACGGCGATGGTCAGCATGAGGCCTGGGTGACTGAAAGCAGTCTGTTCTGTTATGGCAATACGGCGCAGTACTTTGTGTTGCTGACCCGGGAGCCGAGCGGCTGGCGGATTCTTGTCGAAGCGGTGGGTATCCCGGTGATCAGGGAGACGGGCCATCAGGGCTGGCCCGATATTGAAGTTGGCGGTCCGGGCTTCGCGGCCTTCCCGCTGTATCGCTGGAACGGCGAAGCCTATGTGCGCCACAACCCCTAATCTGTTGTGAAGGGGGGGCGCGCAGATCTCAGGTTGCCTGGTGCACCGAGTTCTGGATAGCCGGCTCAGGGCTTGATGCGATAGCCGGTGCGAAAGATCCAGCCGATAACGGCCATGCACAATGCCATGAATACCAGTGTCATCGACAGGCTCAGGATGATGTTCACATCGGATACACCATAAAACGACCAGCGAAAGCCGCTGATCAGGTATACCACGGGATTGAACAGCGTCAGGCTCTGCCAGGGCTCTGGCAGCATGTTGATGGAATAAAAGGCTCCGCCCAGAAAGGTGAGCGGCGTGATGACCATCAGCGGAATAATCTGCAGTTTCTGAAAGTCGTCCGCCCAGATGCCAATGGCAAAGCCAAACAGGCTGAAGGTGATGGCGGTGAGTACCAGAAAGGCCAGCATCCAGACAGGATGCTCAATGCTGTAATCAACAAACAGCCGCGAGGTGGCAAGAATCAGCAGCCCGAGGATAATCGACTTGCTGGCAGCAGCCCCTACGTAGCCGGCAACGATTTCAACGGGCGAGACCGGCGCCGACAGCACCTCGTAGATGGTGCCGGAGAACTTGGGAAAGAAGATGCCAAAGGAGGCATTGGAAATACTCTCGCTCAGCAGCGACAGCATCAGCAGACCCGGGATAATAAAGGCGCCATAGCTGATGCCGTCGATGTCGCCCATGCGTGCACCTATGGCGGTGCCAAAAACGATGAAATACAGCGATGTCGACAGTACCGGCGAGGCGATGCTCTGCATCAGGGTGCGGCCGGTTCGCGCCATCTCGAATTTATAGATCGCGGCTATGCCGTAAAAATTCATGCCTGTTCCCTCACCAGGTTGACGAAGATTTCTTCCAGTGAGCTCTGTTTGGAGTGCAGGTCCTTGAAATCCAGCCCCTGGGCGCTCAGGGCCCGCATCAGTTCGGTGATACCGGTGTTTTCGTGCTGGGCGTCGAAGCTGTAGGTGAGATGCTGACCGTCTGCACTGAGCTCAAGGTTGAAGGGTGCGAGGGAGGCCGGCAGGGCGTCCAGCGGTGTTTGCAGGTGCAGGCTCAGCTGTTTGGTACCGAGCTTTTCCATCAGAGCCGTTTTGTCGTCCACCAAGACCAGCCGCCCCTTGTTGATGACACCGATGCGGTCGGCCATTTCTTCGGCCTCTTCGATGTAATGGGTAGTGAGAATGATGGTCACCCCCGTTTCCTGCAACCCGCGAACCATGTTCCACATGTCCCGGCGCAGCTCCACATCGACGCCGGCGGTGGGTTCGTCGAGAAACAGAATGGCGGGTTCGTGGGACAGAGCCTTGGCGATCATGACCCTGCGCTTCATGCCGCCGGACAGCGCCATGATGCGCGAATCCCGCTTTTCCCAGAGGGAAAGCTGGCGCAGCAGCTGTTCGATATAGGCGGGGTTGGGCCCCTTGCCAAACAGGCCGCGGCTGAATTTTACCGTCGCCAGTACGCTTTCGAAGGCATCGGTGGCCAGCTCCTGGGGTACCAGCCCGATCTTGCTGCGGGCGGCGCGGTAATCGGTCTTGATATCATGGCCGTCGGCGCTGACGGTGCCACGGGTGGCGTTGACGATACCGCAGATAATGCTGATCAGGGTGGTCTTGCCGGCCCCGTTGGGGCCCAGCAACGCAAAGATCTCGCCGCGGCGGATATCGAGGCTGACGTCATGCAGTGCGGTAAATCCGGATGCATAGGTCTTGTTGATGTTTTTAACCGAAATAACGTGCTGCACGCGGGCTCCTTGCTTTGCTGAAACGGCCGCCCGACAACGGCCAGACGGGAGTGTAACCCAAAGCGCACACCACGGGGGACCTGAGTAGCAGCCGTTTTGCAGGCCATGGGCTATGTTTTAACAGGGGCTTGAGCCAGAACCTGCTGTGCGTAAAACAGGTTTCGGGTGGCTTGAGTGTTGCTGGCAGGTGCGGTTTCGGCGCTGTCTGTGCTGCCTTTGTGCGGAACATGCAATGCCACCGGAGTCACTGCCATGGCCGGGCAGGCATCTCTCCCGGTTGATTCGAGATATACCAGATTGAGGGTAGAGCGATGGATTCAGGTTCGATCCGTGAGTACATGAGCACCGACTTTGCCATCATCACGCCCGATATGCAGGTGGATGAGGCATCGGCAAAACTTATCCAGAAGGCCATGCTGGGCGGCCCCGTGGTAAACGAAAATCGCGAGCTGGTGGGCTGGATTTCCGAGCAGGAGTGCCTGCAGGTCACCATTCAGGTGGTCTATCACAATCAGCGGGTCGCCAATGTGCGTGACATCATGCGCACCGACGTGCTGACGGTGTCGCTGGCGGATCATCCGCTGGATCTGGCCCGGCAGATGCTAAGCCCCGTGCCCCATCAGAAACCCAAATCCTATCCCGTGCTGGACGCACAGCGCCGGGTGATCGGCGTTATCACAAGGCGCCATATTCTGAAAATGCTGGTGCACAAGTTGTCCGAAATGTCCCACCCCGGTTGACGGGCCGGGGTGACGGCTGGCACATAGCCGGGCTATGCTGAAACTCCTGTCCCCTGAAAATGGCTACAGACGGTGATGGATCAACTCGTCCCTGGGCTGCTACTGCTGTGTGCCGGCCTTGTTCTCTGGCATTTTTATCGGCGTTATCGCCGCAGCCGCCGTACCCGCCTGATTGACCGTTACCCCTTGCCCGGCATGCTCCGGCCGAAAATTTCCGGCCAATACCCCCACCTGAGCGAGGCGCAGAGCCACCAGGTACTGGCCGGATTGCGGGAGTACTTCCATCTGTGCCACGCCTCCGGTGGCCGCCTGGTATCGATGCCATCCCAGGCCGTCGATAGTGCCTGGCACGAATTCATACTTCATACCCGCCAGTACCAGGCGTTCTGTGAGCGGGCCTTCGGGCGCTTTTTGCACCATTGTCCCGCCGAGGCCATGCGCTCTGCCACGGTGGCGCCGGAGGGTATCAAGCGCGCCTGGAAACTGTCGTGTCAGCGCGAGCGCATCGCGCCGGGCTCACCGCAGCATTTGTCGCTGTTGTTTGCCCTGGATGCACAGCTGGCCATACCGGATGGCTTTCACTATGCGCTGGACTGCAAGGCGCGTAATGCCGCTGCCTACTGTGCCGGTCATATCGGCTGCGGCTCAGGCTGTGGTGGCGCGGGTTGCGGTGCCGACAGTGGCAGCGGTTGCAGCAGCTGTGGCGGGGACTGAGTATGCTGCGGGTGCTGTTCGTACTGGGGCTTGTTGTGGCCCTGGTGCTGGGGTACGGCTACTGGCATGGCACCACCCACGGGGCTTTCTCGATCACGCTGCGGCTGGCGGCGGACAAGGAGCAGGGCATTAGGGGCTTTGTTCCCGGCGCCGATGTTATCCTGCGGGATGCAATGGGACTTGAATTGGCCCGTGGGCGTACGGACAGCCAGTACAACTTCGTGCGCCTTGTCCATCCGCAGGTGGGGGACTGTAATGTGGCCGAGCAGGCTGCAATGGGTTCGACAGCCGGGCGCAGCGCCTGGCAGACGTGCTTCGAGGCGCAGGCGCGCTGGATTCCCCGCTGGGCTGATCGTGTGCACAGCGTCAGTTTGAGTACCCCCAACTGTGACGGGCCTGCGGTGCCGGTCAGGGTGCGTAAATATGCCGCCGACTGGCTACTCTGGTGGGTGCCGCTGCCCCATGTGGGTGGCAAACCCTACACCTATTACAGCCTGAGCCTGAAGATGCCCGAGCCCCCCTGTGCGGGTGTCGAATGATCAGGGCCGGCGTTTGTTTCAAATGGCTGGCGGTATTACTGGCACTGATCCCGCTGGCTCTGCTGCTAACGCTGTTGCTGATGCCGCTCTGGTCCTGGCTGGAAGCGGGGCTGGCAATCGAACTGGTCGGGCACTCGGGGCCGGCCAGTTTTTGCTACGTCCTGGTGTACAGCCTTCTGGCGGTGCCAGCAGCCATTCTTGTATGGCGGCGCCGGTAAAACAGGAGCGGTTTCCAGGTTTTCACCCGCGCGGCGTGGCCAAAACCGACCGACTGGTTTAGCCTTGTCTACCCCTGTGGCCTGGGTGCCGGGTTCCGACACAGCAGCCGCGCGCCGGGGTTTACCAGTTAAAGGATTCAGGTTTACCGCGCTATGACACTCAAACTCACCGTTATCGACCAGTCGCCGGTTCCCGGCAAGGCGCAACCGCTGTCCGCCGTGGCGCTTTCCGCCAGGCTGGCTCAGGCCTGTGAACGGGCCGGCTATGCCCGCTACTGGGTGGCAGAGCATCATAATAGCGTTAACTTTGCCGGCCCCAGCCCCGAGATTCTGATCAGCCATATCGCCAGTATTACCGAACGCATGCGCGTGGGCAGCGGCGGTGTCATGCTGCCCCATTACAGCCCCTACAAGGTGGCCGAACAGTTCAAGCTGCTGGAAACGCTGTTTCCCGGGCGTATCGATCTGGGCATCGGCCGGGCGCCGGGCGGTGATGGGCTGGCCAGTCATGCGCTGGCGTACCCCTACGCCCAGGCGCGGGAGGATCACTACGCCCAGCAGGCGGCGCTGCTAAAAGGCTTTCTGACCCGCAGCATACCGGATCATCATCCGTACCACGATCTGCAGGTCATGCCGGATGAATCACCCTGTCCCGAGCTCTGGATGCTGGGGTCCAGCGGCGGCAGTGCGGCACTGGCGGGCCAGGTTGGCATGAAGATGGCGCTGGCGCTCTTTATTGGCCCCGAAGACAGGCCTGTGAGCATAGTGCATGACTACCAGAACGCCTGGCGTGAGGCGGGTCACGAAGGTGACCCTGAGACACTGATCGCGGTGGCGGCAGTCTGTGCGGACACACAGGAGGAGGCGGAGTACCTGGCGGCCTCCCAGGTGTACTGGAAGGTAAAAGCCTTTCGTCACGGGGTGCGGGATACAATTAAGTCCCCCAGCGAATCGCTTGATTTAAAAACAAAACTTGGACCATCTGATCAGGCATACTTTGACCAGACCCTGGCCTCGGTGGTGTGCGGTTCACCGCAGCAGTGCCAGGCGCGCCTGTTGGCACTGGGTGAGCGTTACGGCACCGATGAAATCGGCATCGTTACGGTCACCCATGATTTCGAGCACCGGCTGCGCAGTTACGAACTGCTGGCGGCGCAGAACGCAACGGTATTGTAGGAGCCCGGCCTCCGGGCGAATGGTTAGAGCATTTTCACGAAACACTTATCTGTCGACCGAGGTTCCTTTGATTGCTTTGTCCCCAATCGGCGGCTCGGCAGTCCCTGCCTCACCCCTTTGGGTCTGATCGGAACATAATCCCGGTGCTCGTCGGCTGCTGAGGGGGGGTGGGCACCGTTCTGCCATATCTGTGGGACCCCCAAGTCTGGAATTAGAGCAGGGCCCCGCGTGGGTTTGGAAACTGGCTATTCGCTCGCAGAGCGAGCTCCCACAGGCGCCCATGACATCATGGTTTAGCTGCAGGCCATGGCCTGGCCCACCTTGGAGCCGTTGCTGCGACCCAGCTGGGCACTGATCCAGTTACCGGTTTGGGCCAGCAGTTCCAGGTCGATGCCGGTCCGGATGCCCAGGCCCTGTAGCAGGTAGATCACATCTTCACTGGCGACATTGCCTGAAGCGCCCTTGGCGTAGGGGCAGCCGCCAAGACCGGCGACTGAGGCATCCACCACGGCCAGGCCTTCTTCCAGCACCGCGTAGAGGTTGGCCAGCGCCTGGCCGTAGGTGTCGTGAAAGTGTGCTGCTAGCTGGCCGATCGGCACCTCGCGGGCCACGGCCTCGAGCATGCGCTTGGCTTTCAGCGGTGTGCCGGTGCCTATGGTGTCGCCGAGCGATATTTCAAAGCAGCCCATGTCCAGCAGTTCGCGGGATACCGCCGCCACCTGCGCCGGCGCAATATCACCGGCGTAGGGGCAACCCAGCACCGTGGAAACATAACCGCGCACGCGGATGCCGTTGGCCCTGGCCGCCTCGATCACCGGGGTGAAGCGGCTGAGGCTCTCGGCGATGGAGCAGTTGATGTTCTTCTGGGTAAAGGCTTCTGAGGCGGCGGTAAAAACCGCCACCTCATCCACACCGCTTGCCAGGGCGCCTTCAAACCCCTTGAGGTTGGGAGTCAACGCGGCATAGATCACGCCGTTGCGGCGTTCTATGCCCGCCATCACCTCGCGGGAATCCGCCATCTGCGGTACCCACTTGGGGGAAACGAAGCTGGCAGCTTCGATATGCCGGACTCCGGCGGCGCCCAGGCGCGCCACCAGTTCGATTTTCACCGCCGTGCTGATCTGGCTGGCTTCGTTCTGCAGCCCATCCCGCGGGCCGACCTCCACCAGGCGTACCTTGTCGGGAAGCGCCATCAGGATGCCTCCTCGATGTTGGCATCCAGGGCCACCAGCTCGGCACCGTCGGATACCAGTTCGCCCTCGGCAAAGTAGACGGCGCTGACAACGCCATCCCTTGGCGCGCGGATGCTGTGCTCCATCTTCATGGCTTCCATCACCACCAGGGTGTCACCCTTGCTGACGGCCTGGCCAGGTTCGACCAGCACGGCGACCACAGCACCGTTCATCGGGGCTGTCAGGGACGCATCACCCTGATGATCTGCTTCGCCGAAGGTCTCGACGTGCAGCTGGCAGCTAAACTGTTCGCCCTGGTCCAGCAGGGTCAGGCGGGGGCCGTTGCGATGGCCAAAGACGGTGCGGCGGTGACCGTTGATGATCACATCCAGGGTGTCACCGTTCAGCGTGGCGCTGACGTTATAGCGCGCACCGTCCAGGCTGATGTCATAGCCCTGGTCCTGCTCCAGTATCCGCAGATCATGCTGTTTTTCACCCTGCACCAGCTGCATCGGGCGTGCGAAGCTGGAGTTGAGTCGCCAGCCGGTCTGGCGACCGAAGGGCGAGTAGGGGTCGTTGCCGCCGGGCAGTCCCGCCTTGTCGCTCTGCAGGAAGAAGCAGGCGGCCATCAGCAGGCACTCGGCGGTGTCGAGCTTGGCCGGCGGGAACAGAAGTGTGTGGTGCTTGTCGATAAAGCCGGTATCCAGGTCCGCCGCCTTGAAGGGCGCGGCCAGGGCCAGGTTGCGCAAAAAACGCACGTTGGTCTTGATGCCGCCGATACGGTAGTCACCCAGCGCCTTGGCCAGGCGGGCCAGGGCGCGCTCGCGGTTGTCGTCCCACACGATCAGCTTGGCGATCATGGGGTCGTAATAGACGCTGACCTCATCGCCCTCGATCACACCGGTGTCCACGCGCACATGGTCTGATTCGGTGGGCGTGCGCAGGTAGTCCAGGCGCCCGGTGGCCGGCAGGAAATCGTTGTCCGGATCTTCGGCGTAGATACGGGCTTCAAAGGCGTGGCCATTGATGCTGATTTCGTGCTGTTGCAGCGGCAGCGGCTCGCCGGCGGCGATCAGCAGCTGCCATTGCACCAGGTCCTGACCGGTGATCATCTCGGTGACCGGGTGCTCCACCTGCAGGCGGGTGTTCATTTCCATAAAGAAGAAGGAGCCGTCGACGTCGTAGAGAAATTCCACGGTGCCGGCACCGACATAGTCGATCGCCTTGGCGGCCAGCACGGCGGCTTCCCCCATGGCCTTGCGGGTGGCGTCGGACAGCCCCGGTGCCGGTGCTTCCTCGATGACTTTCTGGTGACGGCGCTGCACCGAGCAGTCGCGCTCGGCCAGGTAGACGCCGTTGCCCTGGCTGTCGCAGAACACCTGGATCTCGACGTGGCGCGGCTGGGTCAGGTAGCGCTCGATCAGCATGTCCGGATTGCCGAAGGCATTCTTTGCCTCGCGGCAGGCGGAGGCGAGCGCCTCGTCAAACTCGGACAGCGCTTCGACCACCCGCATGCCCTTGCCACCGCCGCCGGCGACGGCCTTGAGCAGCAGCGGGAAGCCGCATTTCTCGGCTTCCCGCTTGAGGACGGCCGGTGTCTGGTCATCGCCATGGTAGCCAGGCACCAGGGGGACGCCGGCATCCTGCATGATGGCCTTGGCAGCGGACTTGGAGCCCATGGCCGCAATGGCCGACGCCGGCGGGCCTATAAAGGCAATGCCGTTGTCTTCACAGGCCTGGGCAAAGCCGGTGTTCTCGGACAGAAAACCGTAGCCCGGGTGTATGGCCTCGGCGCCGCAGGCGATGGCGATCTCAATGATCCTGTCGGCGCGCAGGTAACTCTCGCTGCTGGGGGCAGGCCCGAGCAAAAAGGCTTCGTCCGCCATGGCAACATGGCGGGCATTGGCGTCGGCCTCGGAGTAGACGGCAACGCAGCGAATGCCCAGGCGGTGGGCGGTCTTGATGACCCGGCAGGCGATCTCCCCACGGTTGGCGATCAATATTTTACTGAACATGGTAAGTCTCCGTGTCGAGATCGCCTGCAGCTGCTGCGCAGCTCAGTCGAAATGGCTTCGCCGCTGCAATGCTGCGCATGCAGTCGCCACGGTTGGCGATCAGTTTCTTGTTAAACATACTTCTAGTCCTCGATCCAGTTCGGCGTGCGCTTTTGCAGGAAGGCGCTGAGCCCTTCCTGGCCTTCGTCGCTGACGCGGATATCGGCGATGCGCCGGGCGGTATCGTTAATCAGGGCGCTGTCGATGGGTTTCTGGCTGACGGCGAACACCAGTTCCTTGGCGGCCTGCATGGCACGGGGGCCGTTGCGGCGCAGGGCCTGGACCAGGCTGCTGCAGGCGGTATCGAGGGCAGCATTGTCCTCTACTACTTCATGCACCAGGCCAAAGTGCTGTGCCTGTTCGGCGCTGAAGGCCTCGGCGCTCTGGAAGTAGCGTCTGGCCTGACGCTCGCCAATGGCCCGTACCACGTAGGGGCTGATGGTGGCGGGGGTCAGGCCGATGCGCACCTCGGAGAGGCAGAACCGGCTGGCCCGGGTGGCGATGACGATATCGCAGCAGGCCGCCAGGCCCACGGCGCCACCGTAGGCAGCCCCCTGTACCAGGGCGATGGTCGGCTTGCTTAACCCGTTCAGTGTCGACATCAGGCCGGCAAGGCCCAGGGCATCCTGCAGGTTTTCCGCATGGCTGTTGGCGGCCATGCGCTGCATCCAGTTGAAGTCGGCGCCGGCGGAAAAATTCTTGCCGTTGGAGGCCAGCACCAGCACCCTTACCGCCGGGTTTTCATCCAGCGCGACCAGGTGTTCGGTCAGACGCTGGATAATGGCATCGTCAAAGGCGTTGTGAATCTCGGGCCGGTTCAGCGTCAGGCGGGCGACGCCATCGGGCTGAATATCCAGCAGAACTGTTTGATCGCTCATGGGGTTCTCCGTTAGATCCCGTTACGTCAGCTGACTTACATCCGGAAGACGCCGAATTTGCTGTCGCTGACGGGCTTGTTCAGCGCCGCGGAAAGCCCCATGCCAATGACATCGCGGGTCTGGGCGGGATCTATGACACCGTCGTCCCACAGCCGGGCGCTGGCGTAGTAGGGGTGGCCCTGGGCTTCGTACTTCTCGCTGATGGGCTGCTTAAAGGCTTTCTCATCCTCGGCGGACCAGTCCTTGCCATCACGTTCCAGACCATCGCGCTTGACGGTAGCCAAAACGCCGGCGGCCTGTTCGCCCCCCATCACCGAGATGCGGGCGTTGGGCCACATCCAGAGGAAGTTGGGGCCATAGGCGCGGCCGCACATGCCGTAGTTGCCGGCGCCAAAGCTGCCGCCGATCAGTACCGTGAGCTTGGGCACATCGGCGCAGGCCACGGCCGTTACCATTTTGGCGCCGTGCTTGGCGATGCCTTCGGCTTCGTACTTGCGGCCCACCATGAAGCCGGTGATGTTCTGCAGGAACAGCAGCGGAATCTTGCGCTGGCAGCAGAGCTCGATGAAGTGGGCGCCTTTCTGGGCCGATTCTGCGAACAGGATGCCGTTGTTGGCGACGATACCCACCGGGTAGCCGTGAATATGGGCAAAACCGGTCACCAGGGTAGTGCCGTAGAGCTGCTTGAATTCGTCGAATTCGGAGCCGTCGACCAGGCGGGCGATAACGTCGCGCACATCGAACGGCTTTTTCAGATCGGTGCCGACAATGCCGTACAGCTCTTCACTGTCGTACAGCGGAGCCTGTACCGGCTTGATGGCCAGCTCCATGGGTTTGGTGCGATTGAGGTTGGCGATGCAGCTGCGGGCGATCTGCAGCGCATGCACATCATTTTCGGCGTAGTGATCCGCTACGCCCGAGACGCGGCAGTGCACATCGGCACCGCCCAGATCCTCGGCCGAGACTTCCTCACCGGTGGCGGCCTTTACCAGCGGTGGGCCCGCCAGGAAGATGGTGCCCTGGTTGCGCACGATAATGGATTCGTCCGCCATGGCCGGCACATAGGCACCGCCTGCGGTGCACAGGCCCATGACCACGGCGATCTGGGCGATGCCTTTGGCGGACATGCGTGCCTGGTTGTAGAAGATGCGGCCGAAGTGGTCGCGATCCGGGAAAACCTCGTCCTGCTGGGGCAGGTTGGCGCCGCCGGAATCCACCAGGTAGATGCAGGGCAGGTGGTTCTGCTCGGCGATCTCCTGGGCCCGCAGGTGTTTTTTCACCGTCAGCGGAAAGTAGGTGCCGCCTTTGACGGTGGCATCGTTGGCAATGATCATGCACTCAAGGCCGCAAACCCGGCCTATGCCGGTGATAATGCCGGCCGCCGGCACATCATGTTCGTACACCTGGTAGGCCGCCAGCTGCGACAGTTCGATAAAGGCCGAACCCTCATCCAGCAGGCGGTTGATGCGCTCGCGGGGCAGCAACTTGCCGCGGGCGGTGTGGCGCGCCTGGTAGGCCGGGCCGCCGCCCTGTTCCACGGTGGCGACCTTTTCGCGCAGGTCGCCCACGGCCTTGGCCATGGCGTCGTACTTGTAACGGTACTCGTCGCTGCGCGGATTGATCTTGGACTGTAGCTGGGTCATGACAAAATCCTCGGAAATTTGAAGGGTCGCTTACTTGTTAAGAAACAGTTCGCGGCCGATCAGCATGCGGCGGATTTCGGAGGTGCCGGCGCCAATTTCGTACAGCTTGGCATCGCGCAGCAGGCGCCCGGTGGAGAATTCATTGATATAGCCGTTGCCGCCCAGCAGCTGGATGGCATCCAGCGCCAGCTTGGTGGCGTTCTCGGCGGAATACAGAATGGCGCCGGCGGCGTCCTTGCGGCTGGTTTCGCCGCGCTGGGCGGCCAGGGCCACCATATAGACGTAGGACTTGGCGGCGTTCATCAGGGTATACATGTCGGCGACCTTGCCCTGTACCAGCTGGAATTCACCGATGGCCTGGCCAAACTGGGTGCGCTCGCGGATATAGGGCACCACCACGTCCATGGCCGCCTGCATTATGCCCAGCGGGCCACCGGAGAGCACCAGACGCTCGTAATCCAGCCCGCTCATCAGCACCTTAACGCCGCCATTGAGCTGACCGAGGATGTTTTCCTTGGGCACTATGCAGTCCTGGAATACCAGTTCGCAGGTGTTGGAACCGCGCATGCCCAGTTTGTCGAGCTTCTGCGCACGGGAGAAACCGGGGAAGTCTCGTTCGATGATAAAGGCGGTGATGCCATGGGCGCCCTTGGCGTGGTCGGTCTTGGCGTAGACCACATAGACATGGGCATCAGGGCCATTGGTGATCCACATCTTGTTGCCGTTAAGCACGTAGTGATCGCCGTTGTCACGGGCGCTGAGCTTCATGGACACCACGTCTGAGCCGGCGTTGGGTTCGGACATCGCCAGGGCGCCTATGTGCTCGCCGCTGATGAGCTTTGGCAGGTACTGCTGTTTCTGCTCTTCGCTGCCGTTGCGGTGAATCTGGTTAACGCACAGGTTGGAGTGGGCACCGTAGGACAGGCCAATGGAGGCGGAGGCGCGGCTGATTTCTTCCATTGCAATGACGTGGGCCAGGTAACCCATGTCGACACCGCCGTACTCTTCCTTGACGGTGATGCCCAGCAGGCCCATGTCGCCAAACTTGCGCCACAGCTGGTTGGGAAATTCGTTCTTCTGGTCGGTTTCCTCGGCCAGTGGGGCGATTTCCTTGGTCGCGAAGGCGTTTATCTGTTCGCGCAGCATGTCCAGTGTTTCGCCCAGACCAAAATTTAGCTCGGAGTATTGAGAAATCATCTTTGTCAGCCCTCGCAGTGCGGTAAATATTCGGTACGGGAAAACCCGCGCTAAAATTAACTATACGCTATCGTATGTTCGCTTTTCGGTTGTGTCAATACGGGTGCGTATGTTTGAGTTCGATGCCTGACTACAAGCGTAGACTAATGCCGGGCAGAGCAGGTGAAAGGTGCAAGGGGCGAGGTGCAAGGTGCAAGGTAAAAGGGGCGAGGTGCAAGGGGCAGGTTCAAGGTTCAAGGTGAAAGGGAGCGAAGGGAACGCCCGTAGGAGATGCGCCCCGCAGCGAAGATTTTGGGGGGGGGCGAAGGCAAGCTTTCAGCCGTAAGCTGACAGCTTTAAGCTTACGGCTGAAAGCTCTAAGCACCCCGAAAGACGTCAGTCTTCGATCAGGAAGCGGGTGCAGTGCTGCTTGATTTTTTTGGGGTCCAGGCTGCAGCTCTGGTCATTGAGCAGGCTTTGGCCGAAGACGAAGGCATAGAACAGATAGGCGCGGGAATAGGCTTCTTCCGCTGACAGCTTGAGCTTTTCAAACAGGCCGGAGACACATTTCAGGCGTTCTTCATCCACGGATTGCACGGCACTGGCCGCCTGGGCGTTGATGCGTGCCCAGCCCCGTACCGCCAGCTCTATGGCGTTACCCCGGGGGTTGGTGTTGTCGGTGTAGAGGCGAATCAGGTACTTCAGCGTATCGGCGGCGTGTTCCTCATCCCGGGTCTGCTCGTGAATAATCTCGATGCGGCGCAGGCGCCACTGCTCCAGCATGTTCTGCAGCAGTTCGTCGCGGTTGCGAAAGTGCCAGTAGAAACCACCCTTGGTGACACGCAGACGCTTGGCCAGCCCTTCGATCTTGATACTGTCGACGCCGCCCTCGGCCAGTACCGTGAAGGCTTCGTTGATCCACTGCTCGCGGCTCAGTTTGACGTTCATCTTCTAATCCCTGGATACGCTCTGGCACAGGGTACCTCAAAATCCAAATATACGTAAACGTATGGGCGTGACGCGCCGGCCTGCTCTGGTGCAGGTTTTGATAATTTAATCTTTACGTTTACGTCAACATGATGGTATTACTAGGGGTATTCCCTTATTTTCATTTCTTAGGCGGGCCCCTAGCCGGGCTCGATATGAACTGGCCTGACAACATTAATAAGCGAGGCAGAGCATCATGAGCAGTCAAACGTATGCCGCATTCAGCGAAGGCTTCACGCCGGCACAGGTGGAAGCGCACCTGATCGGCGATCTGGCAACAGGTTTCAATGTCTGCGAAGAAATCTGCGACCGCTGGGTCGAGGATGGCCGCATCGGCCTGTACTACGAAGGTGTAGCGCGGCCCGCAAGCGAACACAGCTTTGCCGAACTGCGTGAAAAGGCGGCGCGTTTTGCCAACTACCTTAGTGCCCAGGGTATCGGCAAGGGTGATAGGGTAGCAGGTCTGCTGCCCCGTACGCCGGAACTCTTAGTCGTTATTTTGGGGACGCTGCGGGCCGGTGCCGTCTATCAGCCGCTGTTTACCGCTTTTGGCTCCGGCGCCATCGAGTATCGTCTGGAGCGTGCCGGTACGCGGCTGGTGGTCACCGATGCCGCCAATCGAAGCAAGCTCGATAGCGTAAAAACCTGCCCGCCCATTCTGCTGGTCGGCCGTGATGCAGCGGCTGCCGAGTACGCCACCGATGCAGATTTTGAAACTGAGCTCGCCGCTCAATCTGATCGCTTTGAACCGGTACGCATTGGCGCCGACGATCCCTTTCTGCAGATGTTTACCTCAGGCACCGTGGGCAAGGCCAAGGGTGTGGCTGTGCCGGCCCGAGCGCTGCTGTCGTTCTACGTTTATATGCGTCATGTCATAGGGCTTGAACCCCAGGATCGTTACTGGAACGTGGCGGATCCAGGCTGGGCCTACGGTCTCTACTACGCGGTGGTCGGACCCCTGCTGCTGGGAAATGCCACCCATTTCAATGAGAATGCTTTTACCGCCGACAGCACTTACGACATGCTGCGCAAGTACCGTATTACCAACCTGGCGGCGGCACCCACGGCCTATCGACTACTGATGGCCAATGACGATGGTAGCGGAGAAGGTTTGGGTCTGCGCCTGGCCAGCAGTGCCGGCGAGGCGCTGAATCCGGAGGTGATCAGCTGGGTCAAGCGCCGCATGGGCTGCCCGGTGATGGATCATTACGGCCAAACCGAAACCGGCATGACCTGCTGCAATCATCATAAGCTGGAGCATCAGCTGCGGGTCGGTTCCATGGGTTTCTCGATGCCGGGGCATCGCGTAGTGGCACTGGATACGGACTGCAACGAAATCGGCGAAGGCGAAATTGGCCAATTGGCGGTGGATACCTCCCAGTCGCCGCTGTTCTTTTTCCAGGGGTATACCTGGGGCGAGAAAGACCCCTTCCACGGCCGCTATTACCTCACCGGTGATGTCGTGATCAGCCATGGCGATGGCAGCTATTCCTTTACCGGTCGTGATGACGATATCATCACCACCGCAGGCTACCGTGTTGGTCCCGCCGATGTCGAGAGCACGCTGCTGGAGCACGCGGCGGTGGCCGAGAGTGGCGTGGTGGGCAAGCCGGATCTGAAGCGCGGCGCCATCATCAAGGCTTATGTAGTGCTCAAATCCAGGTGCGAACCCAGCGCAGCACTGGCGGACGAGCTCAAACAGTTGGTACGTTCGCGCCTTTCGACCCATGCCTTCCCCCGCGAAATCGAGTTTATCGAGGCACTGCCCAAGACACCCAGCGGCAAGATCCAGCGCTTCGTGCTGCGCAACCAGGCACGGGAAGAGAGCGAAGCGGGTTAGCAGCCACCTTGTACGCAACCTTATCACCGGCGCCCGTGTGCGCTGGTGATGCAGCCAATTTAACAAGGAATACATCCATGCCTGTACTGGATCTGCAGCAGTTGAATCAGTTTCTTGCCGAGCATTTCCCCCAGGGTGATCAATACGGCGTGCTTGAGTCGGTGGGGCGCGGGTCGGCGGTGATGCGCCTGGCGGTGTCCGAGCAGCACCTGCGTCCGGGTGGTTCTGTGTCGGGGCCGGCCATGATGGCGCTGGCCGATGTCGCGGTCTATGCGGCGCTACTGACCCGCATTGGCCCGGTGGCGCTGGCGGTGACCAGCAATCTCAATATCAATTTTTTGCGCAAGCCCCTGGCGGATGCGGATCTGATTGCCGATGCCCGCATGCTGAAAGTGGGCCGAATGCTGGCGGTGGGTGAGGTCTATCTGTATTCGGGTAAAGCGGCGGCGGCAGAGGCTTCGGACCCGGTTGCCCACGCAACCCTGACCTATGCCATTCCGCAGTGATCTGGGCCTGGATACATACAGAGGGATGACCCATGAGCGTTAAGTGGAATAGCGTTGAGCTGGCGCTGGAGCCGGGTGTGAATATTCATGCCCTGCATGGTCGGCATTTTGATACCCAGATTGATACCGACGTTGATACGAAAGCGCCGCGCCCAACCCTGGTGCTGCTGCACGAAGCCCTGGGCTGCATCGCCATGTGGAAAGCGGTGCCACAACAGCTGATGGCGCTGACCGGCGCTGATGTCTTCGTTTACGAGCGCAGGGGATATGGCGGCTCCAGCCCGATTACGCTGCCACGCCCGGATGACTATCTGGAGCAGGAGGGCCGTGACTGGTTGCCCGGGATACTGGAGAGTGCCGGTATTACGGGCCCGGTGATTCTGGTGGGCCACAGCGATGGCGGTTCTATCGCCCTGGTGGGCGCGGCAGTACTGGGCGCGCAGGTGCGGGGACTCGTGACCATGGCGGCGCATATCTATATCGATCACCTGACCCTGGCGGGGATTCGCGAGACGGTGGCGCGTTACCGGGCGCCTGACAGTGACCTGCCGGCGCGCCTGGCGCGTTATCATGGCGAGCGTACCGATCTGCTGTTCCGGGCCTGGCATGAAACCTGGGCCAGGCCGGCCTATACCGCCTTCAATCTAAGCCCCTGGCTCAGCGATATCCGCTGTCCGGCGCTGATCATGCAGGGTGAGGATGATCAGTATGGCGTGTCTGAGCAGGTGAGCGATATCTGTGCCGGCATAGGCCCGGGCGCGCAGCCGCTGTTGATACCCCGTTGTGGCCATATCCCGCACCTGGAAACACCGGCTGCCACTCTGCCGGCGATTGCCGACTTTGTGGCAAGTCTGGAAGCGTCATAGGGCGCCAGGCTGGCTTAAGAAAGGCCGAGCTGCGCCGCCTGGGTGACCAATACGGGCAGGCTGCTGGCCTCCATCTTGTTCATCACCCGGGCGCGGTGAACTTCCACTGTTTTCGGGCTTATGCCTAAATCCTCGGCGATCTCGCGGTTGGCGCGCCCGGCGACGACCAGCGCCATGACTTCCTTTTCCCGCCGACTCAGGCTGTCGTAGCGGCCGCGGGTGTGCGCCTGTTGATCCTTTTGCTGCTGCAGTTCGCAGGCCTGGCGCAGGCCCAGGCCAACCCGGTGCAGCAGCAGAGCGTCGTCGAAGGGTTTCTCCAGAAAATCCATGGCGCCGTTCTTGATGGCGGTCACCGCCATGGGAATATCGCCGTGGCCACTGAGCACAATGATGGGCAGCTCAATACCCTTTTCCAGCAGCATCTGTTGCAGCGCCAGACCGCTGATGTCCGGCATGCGCACATCCAGCAACATGCAGCCGGGGCTGCCGTCATAGCCATCCAGAAAGGCCCGGGCAGAATTGAAACTGGTAACGCTAAGGCCGTCTGACTCAAGCAGCCACTGCATGGAGGCGCGAAAATCATCGTCGTCATCGACGATAAAAACCGTCCCGTCCGGTGGAGTCTTCATAACTCATCCTGAATAGTTGAATCGATAGAGTAGGGTGTGCCGTGGTAAAGGCGCATGGGGTCAGGGCCATTGGTCCTGATGCCGGCTGACGGGCAGTCTGAACTTGAACACAGTGCCGCTGTGGCCATCGCTCTGGGCCCACAGCTGGCCGCCGTGGCTTTCAATAATGGTTCTGGATATGGCCAGCCCCATGCCAAGCCCGCTGGGCTTGGAGGTAAAAAAGGCATCGAACAGCTGGCTCAACGCCTCGGCACTCACGCCCTTGGCGCAGTCGGTAATCGTCACCTCAATATGGCCCTGGTCGCAGCGGCTGCTAATGGTAACCGTTCGCAGAGTCTGCTCACAATCGCTGTAGGCCTCGATGGCGTTGCGTATCAGGTTGAGCAGCACCTGTTCGATCTGAATGCGGTCGGCGGTAAGGCTTGGGTCTTCAGCGGCGAGGTCGAAGATGAACTCGATGCGATTGTCGCTGGCTTCCTGGCGCAGAAAGCCGGCCACATCCTGGCAGCTGTCGTTGATCGGAAATTCGATTCGCTGGTATTCGGTGCGTTTTACATAGCTGCGAATGCGCTTGATGATCTCGGCGGCACGCTTGGCCTGGCCGCCGATCAGCTGCATGGCGTGCAATGCCTGCGCAAGGCTAAGATCCTTGCCGTCTTCCGCTCGGCGCAGCGTGCCACGACAGTAGTTGAGGATGGCGGCCAGGGGCTGGTTGATTTCATGGGCCAGCCCCGTGGCCATTTCACCCACTGACAACAGGCGCGACATATGGGCCAGCTCCAGTTGCTGGCGCCGTGCGGCGTCTTCGGCCCTGCGCTTGAGGGTGATATCGCGGCCAATGATGGAGTAGTACTCCACCCGGCGGTTTTCGACATGATTGCAGTGGGCGATGATCTCGCGAATTTCGGCGATGCGTGAATCCTTGCCCGCGGGCAGCTGCAGCGCGATGCTGCCATACCAGCAGCCGTGCTGGGCGGCGTGTTCGAGGCCTGCCAGCAGCAGGGTGCTGTAGCTGTGGGCATCGACGAGTTCACGCAGATTGAGCGCGATGGTGCCGTCCGGGCCGCTGCCAAGGGTGCTGGAGGCGGCCTCGTTCAGGTAAGTCAGCGCCAGGGTGTCGGGGCTGCAGAACATGATCATGTCGGAGCTGGATTCCACCACCCGCGCCAGCCGGCGATTGGCCCGCTGGGCCTGTTCCCGCTGGGTGACATCGCGGGAGACGCAGATGATTTCGATCGGATCGCCACTGTCATCACGGATGGTGCGACTGGTGGTCTCGAGCCACACATAGTGACCCTCCTTGTGACGATAACGGTAGACGTTGGTGTAGAGACCCCCGCGATAACTCACCGACTCGGCCCGCTTTATCAGGTTGTCGGCATCATCCGGGTGGAACAGGTCGTAGCCGGGTGTACCGATAATCTCTGACGTTTTGTAGCCCAGCAGGCGTTCGACGGCGGGGCTGACGTCGACATAGGTCCACTCGGAACTGGGCGTGTGGCGTGAAATCATGTCGGTGGACTGTTCTGCCAGCAGTCGATAACGCTGCGCCTCGCGGCGGGATTCATCGAGTTCTGCGAGCAGTTTATCGTGCTGGGCTGCGGTCAGGGTCATGGCGGTTTCTGTCTGAACAACATGCGGCAGGCGCTTGAGCCCCCAGTGTACCCAAAGCCTTAGGGGAATACCCTCGCAAACTGGTCGTAGTGGCCCGCTGAACGGGCTGTACGCTCGCCTGAACTATGCTTGATAGTGTCCGTCATGGCTGTTGCAATCGCGTGCCGCGGACGGAGAATTCAGATTCTGGGTGACCGGCTTTTTGAAGCTTGCAGGGATAGGGTTGAGTCTTGTGTTTCCAGCCAGGGTGCCGCGCCATAATGGACCGTCGCCCGGTGAGGCGTCATGGGTTGCGAGCATTGCGGGTACGACAATCAGGCTAACGCAAATCACTGTGGCAGCTGTGGCGGCGCGCTGTGCAAAACCTGCTTCAGCTGCGGTCAGCGGCTGCGGCCTGAGGCGCGGTTTTGTGACAGTTGCGGTAGCCGCCTGGAGGCGGACGCCGGCGTACCCGCGGCGCCCATTCAGTATACGCCGGTGCACCTGGCTGAACGCATCCTCGCGGAACAGGCACTGCTGGCAGCCCGCGGCGCGGACGGTGGTGAACGCAAGATTGTCACGGCACTCTTTGCCGATATGGCAGGCTCCACCGCGCTGGTGGCCGACCTTGATCCGGAAGATGCCCGCCGTCTGATCGACCCTGTATTGTCGCTGATGATGGAGGCGGTGCACCATTACGAGGGTTATGTCGCCAAATCCCTGGGCGACGGCATCCTGGCGCTGTTCGGTGCGCCCATCAGCCATGAAGATCACCCCCAGCGTGCGCTCTACGCCGCCCTGCGCATGCAGCAGGCCATGCGTCTGTATGCCGATGGGGTTCAGCGCGCGCAGGGGATTGGGCTGCAGATCCGCATCGGCGTCAACACCGGCGAGGTGGTGGTGCGGGCGGTGCGGACCGAGGACTTGCAGGTCGACTACGACCCCGTGGGGCCTTCGATTAATCTGGCGTCGCGGATGGAATCGCTGGCGGCGCCCGGCAGCATTGTCGTCAGCGAAGCGACCCACCGCCTGGTGCGGGGCTATTTCGAGTTTCGCGATCTCGGTGCGACGGCGGTCAAGGGGCTGAGCGCGCCTGTGAACGCCTACGAAGTGCTGGGCAACGGGCCGCTGCGCACGCGGTTGCAGGTCGCGGCACACCGGGGCCTGGCCCGCTTTGTTGGCCGTGGTCCGGAACTGGCCAGGCTTGAGCGGGCGTTCGGCCGGGTGCAGGCCGGGCGGGGTCAGGTCGTCAGCGTGATGGGGGAGCCCGGTGTTGGCAAGTCGCGGCTCTTTCTGGAGTTCAAACAGCGGCTGCAGGCGCGCAGCCGGGTGCTGGAAACCTTCTCGGTGTCCCACGGCAAGGCCTTTGCCTTTTTGCCGCTAATCGAGCTGCTCAAGCAGTATCTGCAGATCAGTCCGCAGGATGATAACGGCCTGCAGCGTCGCCAGTTGAGTGATAGGCTGCGGGCGCTGGACCCGGCGCTGGAGGACTGTCTGCCCTACCTCTCCTATCTGCTGGGCATGGCCGAAGCGGACAGGGCGCTGGCGCGGATGGATGCCCAGCTCAGACGTCAGCGCACGCTGGATGCGATCCGTCGGCTGCTGATCCGCGAGAGCCGCAACGGCCCTCTGGTGCTGATTTTCGAGGATCTGCAATGGCTGGACAGCGACACCGAGGGATTTCTCAATGCGCTGGTGGATACCCTTGATGGCGCCGCCATTCTGCTGCTGCTGAACTACCGGCCGGAGTACCGCCACCACTGGGACGGTCGCCGCGACTACACAGAGGTGCGGTTGCAGCCCCTGGCGCAGTCCGAGTCCGAGGCGCTGCTGGAAACCCTGCTCGGCAAGGATGTCTCGCTGTTGCCCCTGAAACCGCTGATCCGAGGCCAGGCCCAGGGCAATCCCTTTTTTATCGAGGAGCTGGTACAGACGCTCGTCGAAGAACAGGTGCTCGGCGGCGATGTGGGGCACTACCGTCTCGAGCGGGAGCCGGACAGCCTGCAGATTCCGACCACGGTACAGGGCGTGCTCTGTGCCCGCATGGACAGGCTCGATGCCGGGGATAAGGCGCTGCTGCAGACCCTGGCGGTGATCGGCAAGGAGTTTCCATGGAGCCTGGTACGCCAGGTTGTGGCGTTGCCGGAAGACAGGCTGCGTCGCCTGCTGGCACGGTTGCAGCGCGGCGAATTTCTGTACGAGCGCACGGCCTTTCCCGAGATCGATTATACCTTCAAGCATGCCCTGACCCAGGAGGTGGCGTACAACTCCCTGCTTCGGGTGCAGCGCAGTGAGCTGCACGAACATATAGGTCGGGCCATCGAAACACTGTTTGAAGGGCGCCTGGAGGCACACTGCAAGGAGCTGGCGCATCACTACAGCCGCAGCGGCAATATCGACAAGGCGGTTGAGTACCTGCACCGCGCCGGCGGCCAGGCGATGCAGCAGTCGTCGGTGGCGGAAGCTGTACGGCACTTCGGTTCGGCGCTGAAACTGCTGCGCAACCTGCCGGACAGCACTGAGCGCGACCGCCTGGAGTTCGCTATCCGCCTCGATCTCGGACCTGCGCTGATCGCCGTTCAGGGTTACGCCGCGCCTGAGGTTGGCGAGAGCTACAGCCGGGCGCTGGAACTCAAAGGGGGCGCGGGTACCGAGCAGCAGCTGTTTCCGGTGCTGCTGGGATTGCGCAACTACCACCATGTGCGGGGCCAGATGCAGAGTGGCCGGGACTATGCCCAGTGCCTGCTGTCGCTGGCGCAGCGTTCGCAGGACCCATCCCTGTTACTGGAGGCGTACCGGGCGCTGGGGTCGAGCTGTTTCAACCAGGGCGAGCCGAAAGAGGCCAGGGCGCATTTCGAGCGGGTGGTCGAGCTGTACGACCGCGGTGAGCACCAGGCCCACCTGTTCCGCTATGGTCTTGACCCCGGCGTGTTCGCGCTGGGATATCTGGGCTGGGTACTGTCGCTACTGGGCTGTCCCGAATCTGCCCGACAGTGTGCGGGTGAGGCCCTGAAACTCGCGCAGCAGCTGAATATTCCCTATGTCACCACCTACGCCCTGGTGCTCGCGGCTGAGGTCGATGTGCAGCAGCGGCGCCCGGATCTGGCCTGCGAGCGCGCGGATGCGGCGGTAGCACTGGCCGGCGAGTACGGTTATCCCTTCTGGGGGAGCTGGGCGGCGGTGCTGCTGGGGGCGGGTCTGTGTCAGGGCGGGCGCAGCGATGCAGGCATCGCTCGGATGGAGGCGGGGCTTGTGTCTTTCCGTGCGACGGGGGCGGAGCTCTGGTGCCCGCATTTCCTGGCGCTGCTGACCGAAGCCCTGGGCCGGGCAGGCAGGACAGACGCGGCTCTGGAGCGGCTGGCCCAGGCGAGGGACGCGGTGGCGCAGACGGGCGAGTGGATGTACCAGGCCGAACTGCAGCGGCTCGAGGGCGATCTGATGCTGATGCAGCGCAGTGATGCGGACAGGGGCGGCGACGAGGAGCTGCTGGCTCAGGCCTGCTTCGAACGCGCGATCGAGACCGCGCACCGCCAGGGCGCCAGGGCGCTGGAACTGCGTGCGGTATTGAGCCGCAGTCGACTCTGGCTGCAGCAGGGGCGGGCACCGCAAGCCCGTGCTGCGCTCGCCGGGCTCTGTGAAACCCTGGACGATGGGCGTGACGGTGACCTCGATGCCGCTCTGGCACTGCTCGAACAGTTGCAGCCCTGACTTATCCTGTTGGGTGCTTTTTCAGTTTGTAGGCCAGCTGCGGCCGCGTCATGCCCAGCAGGCGGGCGGCCTGGGCAACATTATTGTCCGCCTTGGTCATGGCGGTGTGAATCATCTGGCTTTCGAGCTGTTCCAGGCTGACTTCATCCCTGATGGCCTGGTGACACAGGGCCTGTATGGATGTGTCGGCGGCTGCGTCATCGGCTGTCGCACTGTTCATGCCGATCTTGCCTGCCCGGTTAATGGTGTTCAGCGGGTGGCTGGGTTCGGACAGCGACGGGAACAGGGCTTCGATATCAATTGTATGGTTGTTGTCGCTGAGGATAATGCCGCGCTCGATCATGTTTTCCAGTTCGCGGATATTGCCCGGCCATTTGTACTGCAGCAGGGCCTGCAGCGCCATGTCCGAAACGCCGAGGGTGCGCTTGTTGTAGAGGCTGTGATACTTCTCGAGGAAATGCTCGATCAGCAGCGCAATGTCTTCGGTACGTTCACGCAGCGGCGGGATATGTACCGGGAAGACATTAAGCCGATAGAAGAGGTCGGCACGAAAGGTACCGTTTTTGACCGCTGTCTCCAGATCCTCGTTGGTGGCGGCGACGACGCGAACATCGATCTTGCGGCTGCGGCTGTCGCCGACGCGCTCCAGTTCGCCTTCCTGCAGCACGCGCAGTAGCGTCGCCTGTGCCCGGGGCGACAGTTCGATCACCTCATCAAGAAAGAGTGTGCCTTTGTCGGCACGTTCAAACTTGCCTTCACGGGACTGGGTGGCGCCGGTATAGGCACCTTTTTCAACGCCAAACAGCTCGGCCTCGATCAGATCCGGCGGGATGCAGGCGCAGTTTACGGCGATGAAGGGCTTGTCGGCGCGATCCGAACTCAGGTGCAGGCCTTTGGCCACCACTTCCTTGCCGACGCCGGTTTCCCCTTGCAACAGCACGGTAACGCGGCTGCTGGAGGCGCGTCGAATCAGCTGGCAGACGTTCATAAAGGCGCTGGAGCGCCCCACTGAGTTGATCAGCAGGTCCGTGTCCTGGGGGGAATAGCGCGCATTGTCCCGCAGCTCGCTGAGTTCATGGCGCAGGGCAAACAGCTCATCGGCGATAGGGTCGGGCAGCAGCAGGCGCTCGAGTTCGGCACGGTCTTCCCATTCTTCCACCGGTTTGCCGATAATGCGGCAGTGATCGGCACCGCAGCCGGCGCATTCCTGCTCCTTGTAGATAATGGTCCGGCCCATGTAAAAGGTCGTAAATCCGCTGGCATATCCGATCAGGGTCCAGCAGATGGGGTCGTCGGCGAGGCCGAAGTCATGCCGGTGTACTTCGGCTTCATAGGAGTCTATCCAGTCAAACTCTCCGTAGAATGTGCCGGCTTCTATATCGAACTCCAGATCGATGGGCTGCACATTGACCATCCCCTTGATGCCGTGCAGCTGGGGGCCAACGAAAAAGGCCTCTTTTTTTGACAAATCCGGTCGCACCTTGGCGACCAGCTCTGCGTCCTTCCAGCCCGAGTGGTAGCCAAAACGCATCAGGAAGCCGCGTGTTCGCTCGACGCCCATGGTTTCAACCAGCTCCTTGCGTAACTGGCCCATGACGGCGGAATGAATCAGCAGCATGCGTTGTTCGTTGAACCAGATCTTGCCGCGATCGGTTTCAAAACGGATTTGGGACAGCAGGTCTGCGTTTGCAGGAAGCTGCAGATCGGTCTGAATGGCCATTGTTGTTATATACCGGCGCTGAAGGTGAAATCTCTTTTTATTGTTGATTGATTCTCGCCTGAATTGGAAGGGGTTGTGCCACTTTGTGTTCTTTCGCCGAGGCCCGATCGGGTGCTGAGACATGATCAAATGGTCACTTCACCTGGGCGGGCTTAATCATTTGGTCACTTTTTTCAGAACTGTCCCGCGGTTTGGTATCCATTTTTTTCTGTCTAATAGGTCCAGATTAAAATAATTATTTATAATATTTTCAATAGCTTAAATGATTATCTTGGCGTTTTTTTTTGCCTGTTTTTACCATCTGGCACGTCGGTTGCAGATTGTCCTGGTGAACTTTCATCAGCGACAACGAGAACAAACGCGATGAGCAGATTGCCTTCTCAAGAACCTGTCGGGATGCGTCCCGATACCTTCAATCGAATGACGAAATACGTCCGGGTGCGCAGTCAGCCCGGTGACCGTTTTGTCGAGTTCGACTTTGCCATCGGCGATCCGACCCTGTTCGTGGAACTGGTGATGCCCGTTACTGCCTTTGAACGTTTCTGCCGGGCCCAGGGGGCCGTTGCCATGACGGCCGCGCAGACCGCCGAGGTGGATGCCCAGATGGAAAAGTGGCGCTACGGCGAAGGCACCCTGATGGCACAGAACCAGAATCGATCCGCCAATAACAACAACTCAGAGTTGGGAAATTAACATGAGCGTTGAAATCAAGACGTCCACGCTGGAGCCGGTGCGCAATACCTTTGCGAATATCGAACGCCGCTTTGGCGACAAGCCCGCGACCCGCTATCAGGAAGCGACCTACGACCTTCAGGCCGAAACCAACTACCACTATCGCCCGCTGTGGCAGCCCGAGTTCGAACTCAACGACAAGGGGCGTACCGCCATTGAGATGCAGGACTGGTATGCCTTTAAAGATCCGCGCCAGTATTACTACGGTGCTTATGTTGGCCAGCGCGCCCGCATGCAGGAGCATGCCGAGAACAACTATGCCTTCTTCGAAAAACGCAATCTGGCGGCGCTGCTCAGCGATGAACTGCGCGCCAGTCTGATCCGCCTGCTGGTGCCGCTGCGCCACGTCGAACATACCGCCAACCTCAACAACATGTACGGCACTGCTTACGGTTACGGCACTGCCATCACCCAGGCACTGCTGTACGACGCCATGGACCGGTTGGGCATCGCCCAGTATTTCTCGCGCATCGGCCTGATTCTGGATGGCAACAGCGGTGATGCGCTGGTGGAGGCCAAGCAGCTGTGGTTGCAGGACCCGCTCTGGCAGGGGATGCGGGCGCTGTGCGAGGAAACCCTGGTGACCGAGGACTGGTTTGAGTTGTTTGTGGCCCAGGATCTGGTCATCGACAGCCTGGTCAGTGACCTGGTCTACACCCAGTTCGATGCCTGGTTGGCCGCCAACGGCGGCCAGGATGTGGCGATGCTGACCGAGTTCATGCAGGAGTGGTGCAAGGAGCACACACGCTGGGTGGATGCGGTGCTGAAAATCGCCGCCGCAGAATCCGACGCCAACAAGGTGCTGCTGGGCCAGTGGGTCGAGCGCTGGCGTGGCAAGGCCGCCGAGGCTCTGGCGCCCGTAGCACAGGAAATGCTGGGCGATGACGCCCTGGCCCAATCGCTGGCAGCGCTGGACAAGCGCCTGGCCAAAGCCGGTATCGCAGGAGGAAACGTCTGATGTCCAAGGTCTATATCGCGCTGCAGGACAACGACCAGTCCCGCTACATCGTTGAAGCCATCGAAGACGACAACCCCGAGGTCACCGTCAATTACATGCCGGCCATGATCCGCATCGAATGCGAAGGTCAGCTGGTGGTTAGACGCGAAACCGTGGAGGACAAGCTCGGCCGGGACTGGGATATACAGGAGCTGCATCTGAACCTGATCACCCTCGGTGGCAACGTCGATGAAGACGATGATCGACTCAGCCTGAGCTGGAACGCATAACCGCACTTAATAAGAAAAGAGGTATCCGACATGGCTGCTAAAAAACTCAATACCAAAGACAAATATCGACTGCTGACACGGGATCTGGACTGGGAGTTTTCCTATGAGGATCGCAAGCAGGCCTTTCCGTTCGAGGAATTCGAGGGTATCAAGATTACCGACTGGTCGAAATGGGAAGATCCGTTTCGCCTCACCATGGACACCTACTGGAAGTACCAGGCGGAAAAAGAGAAAAAGCTCTATGCCATTTTTGATGCTGTGGCGCAGAACAACGGCCATACCAATATTTCGGATCCGCGTTATGCCAATGCACTCAAGCTGTTCCTGACCGGCGTTTCGCCGCTGGAGTACCAGGCGCACCAGGGTTTCGCCCATACCGGGCGTCAGTTCGGCGGCGTCGGTGCCCGCATCGCCTGCCAGATGCAGTCTATCGACGAACTGCGTCATGTGCAGACCCAGGTTCATGCCATGAGCCACTACAACAAGTTCTTTGATGGTTTCCAGGACTGGTCGCATATGCATGACCGTGTCTGGTACCTGTCGGTGCCCAAATCCTTCTTCGATGATGCCCGCAGCGCCGGCCCGTTCGAATTCCTGGTGGCCATCAGCTTCAGCTTCGAATACGTGCTGACCAACCTGCTGTTCGTGCCCTTTATGTCGGGCGCGGCCTATAACGGTGACATGGCGACCGTGACCTTCGGCTTTTCGGCCCAGTCCGATGAGGCAAGACACATGACCCTGGGGCTGGAAGTCATCAAGTTCCTGCTGGAGCAGCACGAAGACAACGTCCCCATCGTGCAGGAGTGGATCGACAAGTGGTTCTGGCGCGGTACCCGGCTGCTCACGCTGGTGTCGATGATGATGGACTACATGCTGCCCAACAAGGTCATGAGCTGGAAAGAGGCCTGGGAAGTGTATTTCGAAGAGGCCGGCGGTGCCCTGTTCAAGGATCTGGCCCGCTACGGTATCCGTGCGCCCAAATATGCCGAGACCATCGAAAAAGAGAAGGAACACGTTTCGCATCAGGCCTGGTGGCTGTTCTACAGCTACGGCGATGCGACCGCCTTCCACACCTGGATCCCGTCCGATGAGGAGCTGGACTGGCTGAGCGAGAAGTACCCCGACACCTTTGACAAGTATTACCGTCCGCGCTGGGAGATGGCCAAAAAGATGGAGGCCGAGGGCAAGCGCTTTTACACCAAGGGCCTGCCGCAGCTGTGCAACTGCTGTCAGATTCCGCTGATGTTTACCGAAATGGACAACCCGACCCAGCTGGCCTACCGCGACACCGTCTACAGGGACGAGCGCTACCACTTCTGCTCCGACGGCTGTCACGACATCTTCGTCGCTGAACCCGAGAAGTATGTTCAGTCCTGGCTGCCGGTGCATCAGATCCTGCAGGGTAACTGCGGCGGGCCGGGGCTCGAGGATGTGCTGCGCGATTATTACCAGATGAATGTCGGCGCCGACAACCTGGATATGAAGGGCTCACCGGACGAGCAGCGCTGGAAAAGCTGGAAGGGTGTCGCCTGAGCCTAGCCTGTTTTAATCAGCAGATAACAATAACGACTGACAAGGCGCGCCGGGCTGAATCCGGCGTGCGGAGGTATGACTATGTCTCTTAAAACGTTGAAACCGGGTTATAGCGGTGAGGTGAAAGATCGCCTCGAAAATTTTAATGGCAATCAGCTGCTCTATGTCGGCTGGGACCACCACCTGATGTTTTGCGCACCCTTCACCCTTGCGGTGTCGCCGGACATGCCCTTTGGTCAGCTGCGAGACCAGGTGATGGCATCGGTATTCAGCCCGCACCCTGAGTGGACCCAGATCAACTGGGATAGCGCCGGCTGGTTGCTCAATGGCAAAGCCTTTGTACCGCAACTCGATGCGTCCCTGCAGGCGCAGGGTATAGACCACAAGTCCCTGCTGCGTTTTCAGACCCCTGAGCTGACGGGCTTTATGTCCGCGGCTGTCTGAGGGAGGCGGTCATGAGCTACCAGATTACAGTTGAACCCACCGGCGACCTGATCGAGGTCGAAGAAGGGCAGACCATCCTTGATGCCGCCCTGCGCCAGGGCGTCTGGCTGCCCTTTGCCTGTGGTCACGGCACCTGCGCCACCTGCAAGGTGCAGGTGCTGGACGGTGACGTCGACCTCGGCGAGGCCTCATCCTTTGCACTGATGGACATGGAGCGGGATGAGGGCAAGATACTGGTGTGCTGCGCGCGCCCGGAATCCGATATGGTGATCGAGGCCGATATCGATGTGGACCCGGACTTTCAGGGGTTCCCGGTACAGGACTATAGCGCCACTGTGGCGGGCATTACTGATTTGTCACCGACGATCCGGGGTATCCAGCTGAAACTGAATCGGCCTATGGAGTTCCAGGCCGGTCAGTACATCAACCTCAATATTCCAGGGGTGGAGGGCACCCGTGCCTTTTCCATCGCCAACCCGCCCGGTGATAACGACATCATCGAGTTGCATGTGCGACGGGTGGACGGGGGTGCAGGCACGGCCTGGCTGCATGAACAAATGCAGCCTGGTGACAGCCTGGCGCTCAGCGGCCCCTTCGGCCAGTTCTTCGTGCGCACTTCCGATAGCCAGGACGCGATCTTTCTGGCCGGCGGCTCGGGCCTGTCGAGCCCGCAGTCGATGATTCTGGATATGCTGGCCCAGGGCGATCAGCGCCAGATCTACCTGTTCCAGGGCGCACGCAATGTGGCCGAGCTCTATAACCGCGAGCTGTTCGACACCTTGGCCAGGGACCATGCGCACTTTCACTACATACCCGCTCTGAGCGCTCCCGCGTCAGAGGACGACTGGCAGGGCTTTACCGGCTACGTACATGAGGCGGCAAAACAGCATTTCGATAACCGTTTCAACGGTCACAAGGCCTATCTGTGCGGTCCGCCACCGATGATTGATGCCGCCATCAGCACCCTGATGCAGGGGCGCCTGTTCGAGCGGGACATTCATATGGAGCGTTTCGTTACCGCAGCCGATGGCGCAGCGGGCCCGGAGCGCTCGGCGTTGTTCAAACGTATCTGACGGCGTTCCGGCAATCAGCCAGGTGGGAGGAGCCTGGCTGGCTGTCAATGTTTAGCCTTCTCGGGCGATGAGTTTGCGCGCATTGATCCATCCGTCTATCTGATCACCGAAGTCGGGTGGAACCTTGCGCCCAACACGCCGGGCGATGTCCAGGATGGTCTGTTGTGCCAGCGCTTCTTCCATGCGCTTCTGGGCGGTCAGCATCACGCTGTGGATCGAGCAGGTACCCGCCGTTGACCAGTCTGGTGGCGAATCGCTGAAAAGCGCGCAGCGCTCACGGATCTGCCGGCATTCAAAAATGTCTTTCTGACCATCTATTGCCTGCACGACATCAAGCACGGTGATCTCTTCAGCCGGTCTGGCCAATTGGAATCCACCGCGTACGCCTTCGGTTGCGACAACCAGGTTTGCTTTGGCCAGCTTCGTGAATACCTTCGCTAGCAACTCAGGCGGGACACCCTGCAGTTCGGCGAGTGCGCGCGCACTGGCTTCCCGGCTGTCACCCTTGTTGTCCACCAGTAGTGCCAGGCAATGGAGTCCGTACTCCACTCCCGCGCTGTAAAGAGCCATATATACTCCGACCATGTAATTCGTAGAATTATGCTGATAACGCCGGATTATCTCAAACCATGGATAGCCTGAACAATGACACAAGAATAAATACTTTATTCTTGTGTGTTATTTAAATAATTGTTTAATAATAATTTTTTTGTTTTTTGTTTGCTTTCCATGCAGGTCGTACTGAGCCAGTCATGCATGGGTATCAAAAAATATTGCACCGCATAACTACGACTAATATATTCGTAGTTATGCGGTGCTCAACAGCAAGGTCTGAGTTCAAGGTTCAGTCGGAAAGAGAAGCCCGTGCGTGATTTTTCGATAGGACATAATGTCTACCTGGAGATAAACATGAAACAGCGTATTTTGATCGTCGGTGCAGGCTTTGGCGGTATCTGATCGGCACTGTCTATTGAACGGTGCAGCGGGGCATCTGGCATTAACCCTTTCCTTAATAAAACTGTCCATTTTCTTTACACATTATGCTAAATAAACATCGTCAATATTATTTAAATCTATAAAAAACAGTTGGTTAATAATAGTGGTGTGTTTTTTGCTTTTATCTATTTTTAGCTTTCTAAATATCAACCTCTGTAATAAGGGAATTATTTCTGTTCTGTTTGTTGGTGATGGCTTGCACATCTGCAAACCTGGGCTCGTTTGACAGCTTCAGAATTGAAACCAGGTGATTTCGTTGGGGATCCTAGAGACGCCAGCGCAGATGTGATGCGGGATAATAAGGGTGGGACGGCCACTGGGTACGCCGCCTGAGCAGGTGGGTAGCTATAATGATCATTGATCAGGCTCAGATCCTCACCACCTGAAGACAAGAAATCAGGGAGAGATATTTTGAAAGTACACAAACAAATTCTGGTTGCCGGCCTCGCATTCGCCATCGGTGGCGTCAGCAGTGCGACACAGGCCGGAATCATCAGCCTGTTCCATGGCGTCGGCAGTGGCGAGTTGCGTGCCGACTGGGAAGCTCAGGTCGGCGCCTACATGGAAGAAGACTTTGCCGGCGGTGTGCTGGACGACTTCAGCATTTCTATTGCCGGCACACTGCATAACGGCTTTGATACCATGGGCCAATTGACCGACCGACTGGCATCGGGAAGCAGTACGACCATTACCTTCGACTTCGAGATCTTCGCCTTCGGGGGTAACTGGGATTTGAGGTTTCGGGGCGCAGGGCGGGGTATTCAGATAAACGCAGGAGCTGTCCTGATCCCTGTAGAGATTCCCTCTGGCCATGCCGGGGAATTTTTTGGGTTTATTTCGGATGTTGGCTTTACGCAGCTCGTTCTTGCCGGCGGAACTCAGCAAGGTGGTCCGGAGAAGTATACCGCTGACGATTTCGTCTATGCCGCTTATACGCCGCGGCTGGACCCAGTCCCAGACCCGAAGACTGTGGCGGTGCCGGAACCCGGAACCCTGGCCTTGCTGGTGTTGGGTATCCTCGGTATTGGCTTCTGGCGGCGTAAATCCTGATACCGGGGAATACCTGGATCTGGAAAAGTGGCATTCGAATTTTAGCCTCACGCGCTGTTGCTTAAGCAGGGCGAACGACTAAGCAACCATCATTTTTGCTTGGGAGTCGGTCGTCTCATGCGTGAGCGGCCCAGACCCAGCGCGCAGCGTTGCGTTACGTGGCGCTTATCCCGCCAAAAACAACTCTCCGCAATTCTCCGTACGAAAGGTCTGCAAAGGTCTGGAATACAGCTACAGCCTGGAATTCACAATGTATTAAGGGCCCAATTGATCAGGCTCACGCATTGAGTCGGGTAGTGCATTCACATATAATTGACGCTATTACAATAATGACAAAAGGTGCTGCGGATGCTGAATCACGTACTTGCCAACAGCGTCGTGCGCAAGGATGTGTGCCCCGAGGATGTGTCGGATTACGTCAATGCCCATATCGGGCAGCATCGACTGACGACGCTGGGGTCTGGCAATATGCGTTCATCCCTGCGCTATGCCAATTTTGCCCGCCTGGGGCTGTCGCATATATCCTATGGCGGCAAGGTGCGGGTGCATTCGCCGGATCTGGAAGAGGTCTACCATCTGCAGGTGGTCACCAGTGGCAGCTGCACCTGGAATTTCGACGAAGACCGTCTGTCGTTGTCCGCCGGCCAGGCGCTGATGATGAACCCCCATGAAAAAAGCGACCTTACCTATTCCGACGACTGCCAGAAACTGATCGTCAAAATCCCCGAATCCATCCTCAAGTCGGCCTGTGTCGATAACGGCCGGGCCTTGCCCAGGGACGGCCTGCGCTTTCAGCGTCAGGTGATGAACCTGGACGCGTCCATCGCCTTTATGCGTCTGGTGGAGGCGGTCTATGAAGAGGCATCAGAAAGCGGGGTGGATATGGCCCGAGCCTCCGGCGCCTATGCCGATCTGCTGGCCACCAAGCTGTTGTCGGTGTTTCCCTGCAACCTGACGCAGGATCGCAGTGTTGCCGGTAATGAGGGGGCCTTGCGGCTGATTCGGGGCTATCTGCAGGAGCGGATTCGCGATGATGTCACGGTGGAAGAGCTGGCAGGTCTGTGCAATGTGAGTGTGCGCAGCCTTTATAATATCTTCGCCCGGGATGTGGGCATCACGCCCAAACTGTTTATCAAGCAGCTAAAGCTTCAGAACCTGCATGCGGACCTGAAGCAGGGTGTTAACGCCCGCAATGTGACCGAGATCGCACTGGATTATGGCTTCAGCCATCTGGGGCGTTTTTCATCGGATTACCGCAAGCTGTTTGGCGAGTTGCCCTCTGAAACCCTGCGCCGAGTCCGCTAGCAGAGTTGCCTGTTTTGCCCGCCTTGCGATGTTTCAGGCAGCCACGTCCTGATTGTGGCTATTAACCTGATACCAGTCGACACAGGCGCGGGCCAGAGCCCCGGTGGCATCAACGCCATAGTGGCTCAAGCCCGAACTGATTGAATCCAGCGCCAGAGGGATTTCGGTGCACCCCAGAATCACCCGCTCAACCCCCAGTGCCAGCATCTTTTGCAGGCAGTCTTCCAGCATTATTGCTCCCTGCTCAAGCGCGCCGGATTTTACCCGGTAAATGCCTTCCATTACCCGCTGCTGCAAAAGGGCTGGGGTGTCGATCAGGTGAATACCGTGCTGGCTTAGCTCGCCTGCGTAGAAACCCGCTTTCAGGGTGCCATCCGTTGCCATAAGGCCGACAGTGCCAACACCGTCTTTCGCCAGCTGGTTTGAGCAGGCGCGGGCAATGTGCAGTATGGGGACCGGGCTAATTCTGGCCAGATCTTTATGCCAGTAGTGCGCGGTATTGCAGGGAATGGCGATACAGCCGACGCCGGCATCGACCAGGGTGTGCAGGCCCTTCGTCAGTGCCGCCAGGGGGGATTCGCGGTTCTGCATCAGGCAGGCGGTGCGATCCGGTATCTGTGGAACCGAGTGAATCAGCAGCGGCAGGTGATCCTGATCCTGTATTGCTACTGTCTGACCGATGATTTTTTTGACGAAGTCGACCGTGGCCAGGGGGCCCATACCGCCGAGAATACCGATCGTAGTGTGCATGTGTTTCTCCTGAGGTGACAGCGAGAAAGCTATCGCAGCAGGGGCGCGCGCGACCAATGCCGGATCGGCAGGCCCCATGCAGGTTTTGCATGGGCGGGTTTATTCCGTTTGCTAATCAACAGGATATTGGCTATATACCTGCCCGGTATGGGGTAGGTGGTGTTGGCATAGGGCTGTGCAGAGTGGGATTACGAGCTTGGCATGCAGGTATACTGGGCGCAATTGCACCCACTGCAGGACCGATGTTTAATCCAGGGCCAGGGTGCTAGCGGCAGCGGGGGAGTTGATAGGTGAATATTGAAACCAAATGGCTGGAAGACTTCCTGTCGCTCGCGGTCACCCAGAGCTTTTCCCGCTCGGCGCAGGAGCGCCACCTGACTCAGCCTGCGTTCAGTCGTCGGATCAAGGCGCTGGAGTTCGCCCTGGGCTGTCAGCTTATCGACAGAACCAGCGTGCCGGTACAGCTGACCGACGAAGGTCAGTTGTTTCGTATCACGGCGAGAAACCTGGTGCTCCAGCTGCAGGACAGTGTTGCCCATCTAAGATCACTGCGTAAAAAGGGCACCCGGGTTATCGATGTGGCGGTGTCCCATACGCTGTCGCTGTCATTCTTCCCGGCCTTTATTCAGTCCCTGCAAGATGCGCTTGAAGACACCCGCACGCGCCAGTTGGTGGCCAATGTGGATGACAGCGTTCAGGCGCTGAAAAATGGCATCTGTGATTTTCTGCTGGCGTTTGAAGATTCCACCCTGGAGTCGGAGGCGTTTCGCAAACTCGAGCTGCAAACCGAACAGCTGGTGCCCATCTCTCGGGCTGACGACGAAGGCCGACCCCTGTTTGATCTCGATGCCCTCGACGGGAAAACCCTGCCCTATCTGGCATACCCCTCCGGCATCTATCTTGGGCGCTGTGTGGATGCCTTGCTGGCAAAGCCGCCCCATCCGGTGACATTGCGTCAGACGTTTGAGTCGCCGCTGGCGGACAGTCTCAAGGTGATGGCGTTGCAGGGCCTGGGTGTGGCCTGGGTACCGACCTTTGCCATTGCGGATGAGCTGCGCCAGGGTTTTCTGGTGGTGTGCGGCGCGCCGGCCTGGCAGCGGCCCTTGACGGTATGTCTCTATCGCTGCAGCCGACCCCTGAGCCTGGAAGCCGAAACCCTGTGGCAGGTGCTGGAACGCCGCTATGGTCTCTCCGCAAGTCAGAACGTCGAGACTGAAGCATGAGGGGCCGCTCAAGCCGTGTGCTGACGAGCCTTGCGGGGTGGGTGCTGGCGATGGGCATCACGCTGTTCGCCAGCTCCCAGATCTATGCCAGGGTCCTACCCCAGGGCGAAAGCTCCCGGGAGCTGATCATAGTTGCGGGGGATCACAACTACCCGCCCTATGAGTTTATAAACAGCGATGGCCAGCCGGATGGCTACAATACCGACCTGACCCGGGCCATCGCTGAAGTTATGGGCATGGATGTCGAGATTCAGCTGGGCGGCTGGGCCGAGATGCGCCAGCGCCTGGAAGAAGGTGAGGTGGACGCGCTTCAGGGCATTTCCTATTCCCAGGATCGTGCCGAAGGTTATGTATTCTCGCCGCCCCATGCCATCGTTCATCAGTCGATCTTCGCCCGCAGGGGCGATCCCGAAATCGATGACCTGACGCAGCTGCGGGGCAAGGAAGTCATAGTGCAGGATCGCGGTATTCTGCACGATCAGATGCTGAACGACGATGTCGGCGCCACGCTTATATTGGCGGATACCCACGCCGATGCGCTGCGCCTTCTGGCCTCCGGCAAGCATGACTATGCCCTGGTGGCGAACCTGCCGGGGCTTTATCTGGGGCGCGAGCTTGAGCTTTCCAACATAGTGCCGGTGGGTAAGCCCTTTGCGGCACAGCGCTACGGTTACAGTGTTCTCAAGGGCAATGAAGAGCTGTTGGCACAGTTCAGTGAAGGCCTGGCGATTCTCAAAAACACCGGCCGTCAGCAGGCCATATACGACAAGTGGTTTGGCCCGCTGCAGGGCGGTGGCGTGCCCTGGAAGAAGATAGGCCAGGCGGCGGGGCTGATGTCCCTGGTACTGCTTTTGGTGCTGGGGGCTATCGTTATCTGGAACCGCATGCTGACCCGCCAGGTGCTGCGCCGGACCCAGGAGCTGCAGCTGCAGCAGCAGAAACTGATACAGGCCGACAAAATGACCTCCCTCGGTATTCTGGTGTCGGGCGTGGCCCACGAGATCAATAACCCCTGCGGCCTGCTGCTGCTCAACCTGTCCGTATTACAGGATGTGTACCGCGATTGCGAAGACATTCTGGAAGCCCATTACCAGGAGCAAGGCGACTTTGACCTGGGCGGGCTTTCCTACGCCCGCATGCGCGACGAGGTACCGTTGATGCTGGATGACATGCTCACCGGCGCCCAGCGTATCCGCCGTATTGTGGATGATCTGCGTGATTTTGCCCGCCAGGGGCCGGTTGAACTGAGTGAGTCGGTCGACCTCAACGAGGTGGTTGCCACGGCCATTCGGCTGGTGGACAACAGTATTCGCAAGGCAACGGAACATTTTGAGATCAGCTATGCCGACGAGCTGCCCGCGTTCAGGGGCCATGGCCAGAAAATAGAGCAGGTGGTGATCAACCTGATCGTGAACGCCTGCCAGGCGCTCGAGTCCCGGGACAATGCCATCAGGATCGAAACCCGCTATGACGCCGCCAGCAAGATGCTGCGTCTTGAGGTGGAGGATCAGGGCCACGGCATAGCGCCGGAAAATCTCGCCCGCCTGAGTGATCCGTTTTTTACCACCAAGCGGGAGCAGGGCGGCATGGGGCTGGGGCTTTCGGTCTCCACCAGTATCGTGCAGGAACATGGCGGGATTCTGGAATACTACTCGGCGCCAGGCGCCGGCACCCGCGCAGTACTGTCACTGCCCGTCAACCAGGAAGCCAAACCGATATGAGTCAGAATCTGTATCCTTCCTTCGGTGTCCTGCTGGTCGATGATGAAGCGCCTTTTCTGCGCAGTCTGAGTATCGCGCTGGAGCGCCGTGGTGGCATCAGCCATATCTTTCGCTGTGAAGACAGCCGCGAGGCGCTGGGCATGATCGCCCGCGAGCCGATCGGGCTGGTGCTGCTGGATCTGACCATGCCGCACCTGTCGGGTGAGGCGCTGTTGCAGCGCATCGTCGAGGAACATCCCGATGTCGGCGTCATTATCATCAGCGGCCTGAATCAGCTGGAAACCGCGGTCAGCTGTATTCGCCAGGGCGCCTACGACTACTTTATCAAGACCACCGAGGAAGACCGGCTGATTGAAGGCATCCGCAAGGCGATACGGATGCAGGAGATGCGGCTGGAAAACCAGGAAATGCGCCGGCGTTTTCTCAGCGATACGCTGGAGCGGCCGGAGGTGTTCGAAGGCATCATTACCCGCGACAAGGGCATGCGCTCGGTGTTTCAGTACCTTGAAGCCGTGTCGGCCAGCAGTCAGCCGGTACTGATCAGCGGCGAAAGCGGTACCGGCAAGGAAGCCATTGCCCATGCGGTGCATGCGCTCAGTGGTCGCAGTGGGCCGCTGGTGAGTGTCAATGTGGCGGGCCTGGATGACAACATCTTTGCCGATACGCTGTTTGGCCATCACCGCGGGGCCTTCACCGGCGCCGACAAGGCGCGGGCGGGCATGATAGAGCAGGCCGGCAGCGGCACCCTGTTTCTGGATGAAATTGGTGATCTCAGCCTGGCGTCACAGGTCAAACTGCTGCGACTGCTGCAGGAGGGCGAATACTATCCGCTGGGCAGTGATCGCCCCAAGCGCATGCGTGCCAGAGTGCTGGTGGCAACCCACCACAACCTGGAGCAGAAACAGCGCGCCGGCGCTTTTCGCAAGGATCTGTATTATCGCCTGCGCACCCATCAGGTCGAGTTGCCACCGCTGCGCCAGCGCCGCGACGATACAGGCCTGCTGCTGGAATATTTTTTGGCCCAGGCCGCCGAAGAGCTGGGTCGCAACAAACCGACCTTTCCGCGGGAGCTGCCGGTACTGCTGCACAATTATGCCTTTCCCGGCAATGTGCGGGAGCTGCGTGCGCTCTGTTACGATGCCCTGAGTCAGCACCGCGGCGGGGTGCTGTCGATGGAGGTATTCAGGCGCGCGGTCGGGCAGGGCGCTGCCGTGCCGGAACCCGAGCATGAGGCCAGCACGCGGTCGCTGTTTGCACCGGATCAGCCCTTGCCCTCGCTGCAGGAAGTTGCCGACCTGCTGGTGGCTGAAGCCATGCAGCGCGCCCAGGGCAATCAGTCCCTGGCCTCACGCCTGCTGGGTATCTCGCAGCCAGCGCTCAGCAAGCGGCTGAAAAAATCCCAGCCGGAGTAAGCCTTGATCAGGCTCGCTCTTCACCTCCCTTTTTCATCCCTCCCACGCTTTTTCAGAACCCTGCGCGAGTTGCCTCTCTGAACCCCTATAACCAGGGTTATAGCTATAACCCTGGAGTAACGCCTTAACGTATTGATAAACAAAAGGTAATTGCCATTTATTGGCTTTTCCTATGCCTTTCGTTATACCCCTCGGATGGGTACATCCTAGTCGCCACCCGGCCATTAGTTCTTCAATAACAGTCGCTTAGGTCATAGTTAGCGTTCTGGCACCGTCTTTGCTTGTGAATGTTAGAGATCGCGCCACAGCTCCCCCGCTTACCTTCAGGCGGGCCCCAGGCCGGTACAACAACACACAGCATGAGATGAACGCGATGGCCCAGCATGAAGCGGCGCAACAGTTGAACGATCGGCGGCGGGAAAAGGATCTGCTTGGTGAAGCCTGGGTCCCACACAAGGCCTACTATGGCATTCAGACTCAGCGTGCCCAGGAAAACTTCGATCTCAGCGGCATCAAGCTCAGTCTTTTCCCGCAGCTGATCAAGGCGCTGGCGCTGGTGAAGATGGCCTGTGCCAAAACCAACAACCAGCTTGAGTTGCTGGACGACACCAAGACCGATGCCATCATGGCTGCGGGCAAGGCGCTGCTGGCCGGCCAGTACCACGATCAGTTCATCATCGACATGATTCAGGGTGGCGCCGGCACCTCGACCAACATGAACGCCAACGAAGTCATGGCCAACATTGGTCTTGAGTCCATGGGACATCAGCGTGGTGAATACGCCCACCTGCACCCCAACAACGATGTCAACATGTCCCAGTCCACCAACGATGCCTATCCCACGGCAGTGCGTCTGTCCATCCTGTTGAAACACAGCGATCTGGTAAAAGCCCTGGCCTCCCTGCGGGACAGTTTCGCCGCCAAGGGTGAAGAGTTTGCCGACATCATCAAGATGGGCCGTACCCAGCTGCAGGACGCGGTCCCAATGACTTTGGGCCAGGAATTCCAGTCTTTTGCCAGCACCCTGGGCGAAGATATCAAGCTTATCGATGGCCTGTCCGAGTTGCTCAAGGAAGTGAACCTGGGCGGTACCGCCATCGGCACCGGTATCAATACCGACCCTGAATACGCCCGTCTGGCGGTGGGTCACCTGTCCCAGCTCAGCGGCTTTGAATTCAAGCGTGCCACTGACCTGGTGGAAGCCAGCTCCGACATGGGCGCCTTCGTGCTCTTCTCCGGCATGCTCAAGCGCCTGGCCGTCAAGCTCTCCAAGATCGCCAACGACCTGCGCATGCTCAGCATGGGGCCGCGCTGTGGCCTGAACGAAATCAACCTGCCGGCACAGCAGCCCGGCAGCTCCATCATGCCTGGCAAGATCAACCCGGTGATCCCGGAAGCGGTCAACCAGGTCGCCTATCAGGTGATCGGCAACGATATCGCCATCACCATGGCGGCCGAGGCCGGTCAGCTGCAGCTCAATGCCATGGAGCCGCTGATCGCCTACAACGTGCTGGAATCGATCCGCATGCTGACCCAGGCCATGGACATGTTCCGTAACCGCTGCGTGCGCGGCATTACCGCCAACCGCGACCGTTGCCAGGAGCTGGTCGACATGAGCATCGGTGTTATCACCGCCGTGGTGCCCTACATCGGTTACGAGAATTCCACCCGTATCGCCAAGAACGCGCTTGAGACGGGTCGCGGCGTACTGGAACTGATCCGCGAAGAAGCGCTGATGAGCGAAGAAGAGCTCAACGAAGTGCTCAAACCCGCCAACATGATTCGCCCGCAGCGTCGCCGTCTGGCTGCTAACGCGGCCAAGATTGCTTAACGCGCTCATTACAACAACACCAAATAACAACGGAGTTACACATGCAACAGGCAACCATTGAAGCGAGCCGTCAGGGCTTTTGGGGCTCACTGGCACTGTGGAAGAAGATCCTTATCGGTATGGCGCTGGGGATGATCACGGGTGTGTTTCTGGGCCCCGATGCCGAGATTCTGAAACCCATTGGCACCCTGTTTATCAACGCCATCAAGATGCTGATCGTCCCCCTGGTGTTCTGTTCTCTGGTGGTGGGTGTTACTTCCATGCAGGATACCCGCAAGCTCGGGCGTATCGGCCTGAAGTCGCTGCTGCTCTATATGGGCACCACGGCGGTGGCCATCAGTATCGGCCTGGGCCTGGGGGCGCTCTTTGCACCCGGTGAAGGCATCAACATGGTTGCCTCCAGCACGGCCGATGCCGCCAAGGAAGCACCGACCCTGGTGCAGACCCTGCTTGCCATGATTCCAACCAATCCGGTGAGTGCGCTGGCCGCGGGCAATATTCTGCAAATCATCGTTTTCGCTCTGGGCCTGGGCATAGCGCTCAATCTCAGCGGTGAAAAGGCGAAACCTGCAGTAGAGCTGTTTGAAAGCCTGGCCGAGGGCATGTACAAACTGACCGAACTGGTGATGAAGCTCGCGCCCTACGGTGTCTTTGGACTTATGGCCTGGGTAGCGGGCAAGTACGGTCTTGAGATCCTGCTGCCGCTGGTCAAGGTGATCGCCGTGGTGTATATCGGCTCCGTCATCCATGTTGTGGTGTTCTACTCCGGCATGATCAGCCTGGTGGGCCGCCTCAATCCGCTGCGCTACCTCAAAGGCCTGGTGAACCCGGCGGCGGTGGCGTTTACCACCACCAGCAGCTCAGGGACCCTGCCTGCCACCATCAAGGCCGCGCGTGAGGAAATGGGTGTCTCCAAGGGAATTTCCAGCTTCGTGCTGCCGCTGGGCGCCACCATCAACATGGATGGCACGGCGCTCTATCAGGGTGTCTGTGCGCTCTTTATCGCCCAGGCCTTTGGTATTGACCTGGCGTTCTCGGATTACCTGTTGATCATCATGACCTCGACCCTGGCGTCTATAGGTACGGCGGGTGTGCCGGGTGCAGGCCTGATCATGCTGTCACTGGTGCTGACCACCGTGGGTCTGCCGATGGAAGGTCTGGCGATCATTGCCGGTATCGACCGTATCCTGGATATGGCACGCACCACGGTGAACGTCTGCGGTGACATGATGGTGTCGGTGCTGGTGGGCAAGAGCGAAAACGAACTGGATGAAACCATCTACAATCGTGAAAGCACTGCTGCGGTCGCTGAACGCGCCTGATAGCGCTGCTTTGACACGGGTGTGAAACACCTTTGAAATAACGGGGAATACTCGGCTTTGGCCGGATATTCCCCGTTTTTCGTTTAGCTGAAAATTTTGATGCCCGAAGCCGTTTTGGCACAGTTACCTCTCAGGTCTCAGCTCTCAGCTCTCAGCTCTCAGCTCTCGGCTTCCCCTTTCCCCTTTCCCCTTGCTCTTGTTTTCTGGCCCTGCCTTCAAACCGCCGTACCGCAAATCAGTTTGGTAGTGCCGCGGGTGGTGGCGCTCAGCAGGCGCTCATAGCGTTGCCCGGGTTGCACATCGGTGTCGCTGGCCATGCCCATCAGGCTGATCACGGCCTGTATCTGGCCGCCGAGGTTAAAGACCGGACTGCTGATAACGTTGATATCCGGCAGAAAGTCACCGTAGAAACAGGCCAACCTGTTTTCCCGCGTGCTGCGGATCAGGGCGCTAAACTCATCCTTGTTCAGCTGCTTGCCCCTGAAACGGGGCAGGGCGCTGGGGGCCTGGTAGAAGTCATCGATAATCTGGCGCTGGCGCTCTTCGGGCAGGTAGGCCAGAAAGAGCCTGCCGGCGGCGGAGAAAAACGGCGACAGCTCAGTGCCCAGGCGCACATTGACGGCCAGTACCTGGCTGGAGTCCAGCCAGTTGACGATCAGCGGCATAGTGCCGTTCCAGATCGCTACCGATACGGTTCTGTCGGTGGCCAGGTGCAGCCGTGCGGCGGCATCAAAGGTAATGGGCATGGGGTCGATGCGTTTCAGTGCCGCCATGCCAAGGTTGAGGCTCGCACTCGCCAGGGTGTAACGGGCGTTCTGCACCTGCACTATGTACTGCATGCGGCTGAGGCTGATGAGGTACTTGTGCAGCCGACTGGAGGACAGGTCGAGCCGCAGGGATAGCTCCTTCAGGCTCAGGGGTTTGGGCGACTGGGCAATTTCGTTCAGTACCCGCAGCCCTATCTCCAGCGAGCCAATGCCCTGGCGGCTGCTTTCCGTCACGGACGGAGGTGTTGTTTTGGCTGGTGTCATGGGCGTCCTGTTCCTGGTCAGTGTTGATCAGCCGCGTGAGCCTTGCTGTGAAGGTCGCCCGCTGTATTTCATGGCGCGCAGTCTGCAACCGGCACCCTGCTGGCGTCAATCACCGCAAGCGGGGTAGTCACACCCCCAGGTGCGACTCTACCTCGTCCCGCTGTGTCAGCAGTTGCTGGCTGTCGCCCTCGAACATCACCCGACCCTTGACCAGCACTATATGATGGTCACAGATTTTCTCCAGTACCTGGATGTTCTTGTCGACAATCAGGGTGGAGACGCCGCTGGCCTTGATGGTGCGTATCACGTCCCAGATCTCCTTGCGAATAAGCGGCGCCAGGCCTTCGGTGGCTTCATCCAGAATCAGCAGATCCGGGTTGGTCATCAGGGCGCGGCCTATGGCCAGCATCTGCTGTTCGCCACCGGACAGCTGGGTGCCCAGGTTGCCCAGGCGCTCCTGCAGGCGCGGGAAGGTCGCGAGCACCCGGTCGTAATCCCACAGCACTTCGCGGCGCTGATTGGGCCTTGCCGCCATCAGCAGGTGTTCCTTCACGCTGAGATTATGGAACATGCCCCGACCTTCGGGCACGTAGGCGATATCGCGGCGCATGCGCTGCCAGGTTGGCAGCCCGTCGAGATCCTGATCCTGAAAACGTACCTGACCGCTGCGCGGCGTCAGCACGCCCAGAATGGACTTGAGCGTAGTGGTCTTGCCCATACCGTTACGGCCCATCAAGCTGACCGCCTGACCCTTTTTAATGTCAAAGGACACACCGTGCAGTACGTGACTGTCGCCGTAGAGGGTATGCAGACTGCGTACTTCCAATAGATTACTCATATCAAATTGCCTCGTACCACATGGAGCTCGCCGTAAAGGGTATGCAGACTAGGCTGATCATAATTCGCCAATAGATTACTCATATCAAATCACCTCGTCGCCTTGACCCAGATAGGCCTCTTTTACCCTTGGATCATCCCGCACCTGGTCTACGGTGTCGGTGATCAGGTGTTGACCGTCGACCATCACCGTGAGCTGGTCCGATAGCTCGAACACCGCATCCATGTCGTGCTCCACCAGCACGATGCAGTAATCCTGCTTGAGCGTTTTCAGCAGCTGGATGATGAGTTGGGATTCTTCATGCCCCATGCCCGCCATGGGTTCATCGAGCAGCAACACGCAGGGCGCGGTGGCCAGCACAGTAGCGATCTCGAGCTGGCGCTGTTCGCCGTAGCTGATGCGCGAGGCTACGGCGTCGCGCCTGTGGGCCAGGCCAACCTTTTCCAGCGCCTGCTCGGCCATCTCGGTCAGCAGTTTCTCGCTATGGCGTGAGCGGAAGATATTAAAGCTGCCGCCGACACGGCGCTGGGCGGCGATGCTGCAGTTCTCCAGGCAGGTGGCGCTGGGGTAGATATTGGTTTTCTGAAAGCCGCGGCCAATACCGCGTCTGCTGAACTCGTAGGGCTTGATTGACTCTATCGCCTCGCCTTTGTGCAGTATCCGGCCGCGGGTGGGGCTGTAGGTGCCGCACAGCAGGTTCAGCAGGGTACTTTTCCCGGCGCCGTTGGGGCCGACGATGCCATGCAGCTGGCGGTCGCGAAATTGCAGCGACAAATCATCCAGTGCCTTGAGGCCGCCCCAGTACTTGCACAGGGCTTCAGTTTCGAGCACCAGCTCGGTATCGCTCAGGGGTTTATGGCCCGCCTGTGTGTCGGCAAGGGCGCTGGGTTGCAGAATGATATTGCTGCTCATTTGCGTTTCTCCAGCAGGGATTCCAGATATCCGGCCAGACCATGCCGGAACGCCAGTACCATCAGAATGATGAGGACGCCCATGGGCAGCAGCCAGTTTTCGGTCAGATGTTCGAAGCCATAGTGCAGGCCCTCATACACCAGGGTGCCCAGAATGGCGCCGTAGAGCGTTCCCAGCCCGCCGAGTATCGACATCACCAGGGCGGTGCCGGAGGTCTGCCAGGACAGCATCGAGGGATTGACGAAGCCGTATTGCAGCGCAAACAGATAACCGGCGTAGGCCCCCAGCGCCGAGGCGATGACGTAGCTGGCCAGGCGGAAATGGAACACGTTGTAGCCCAGCGCCGTGGTGCGCTCGGGGTTTTCCTGCACGGCATCGACAATGCGGCCGAACTTGGAACGCATGATGAGCTTGAAGAACAGCAGGCAGTTAAACAGCGACAGCAGGCACAGATAGTAGAAGTGCGTCGGGTTGTCGAGATCGAACAGGTTCAGGCCGAAAACGCTGGTCTCGGGTTTGACGTAAATAAAGACACCGTCATTGCCGCCGAATTCGGTTGAGTCCGAGAAGAAGTAAAAGCACATCTGCGCCAGTGCCAGGGTGATCATGATCATGTAGATGCCGCTGGTGCGCAGCACTATAAAGCCGACGATCAGCGCCACCACTGAGGAGATTGCCAGAACATAGAAGGTGTAAATCCAGAAGTTTACGGCCTCGTATTCCGGCGCCAGCATCACGAACAGGTAGCCCCCCATGCCATAGAAGAGCGCATGGCCCAGGGTGACCAGGCCGCAGCGGCCCACCAGGTAGTCCAGCGACATAACAAAGATCGACAGAATCAGGATGGTTGCCAGCTTGTTAACATAGTAGGTGTTCTGATCCAGCAGCAGCGGCATCAGCAGCGCCAGCGGGAAGAACACCCAGACAAACAGTTTTTCCGCACGATTGGTAAACATGGGATTTTCTCCGGGCTGGGCGTTAGTTGGCGAACAGGCCCTTGGGCCTTATCAGCAGCACAACCGCCATCAGGATGTAGATCATCATGCTGGATATCTGCGGCAGCATGATAGAGGAAAAGGTATCGACTATGCCCACCATCAGGGCCCCGACAAAGGCACCCTTGATGGACCCCATACCGCCGATAACCACCACCACAAAGCACGAAATCAGCACATGCTCGCCCATGCCCGGCACCACCGACACCATAGGCGCCGAGACGATGCCGGCGATGGCGGCCAGGGCAACACCGGCGGCGAACACCAGCGTATAGAGGCGATTGATATCCACCCCCAGGCATTCGACCATGTCGCGGTTGGACTCGCCGGCACGAATCAGCATGCCAAGGCGGGTACGGTTGATGGTCAGGTACATGCCGATGGCAATCAGAATGCACAGGCCTGAAACGAACAGCCGATAGACCGGGTACTCGATCATGTCGGTCAGCGGGATAGCGCCATCCAGCCAGGCGGGGACGGCCACGCCCAGCGGATCGTTGCCCCAGAGCAGGCTTTGCAGGGCGTTGAACACAAAGATCAGACCGATAGTCAGCAGCACCTGATCCAGGTGATTGCGCCGGTACAGGCGGATGATTAGGGTGCGTTCAATCAGTATGCCCAGCAAGAGCGCGATAATGGCGGAGATTACCGCCGCCATCCCGAAGCTGCCGGTACTGTTAGTGAAGTACCAGGCCAGGTAAGCGCCAACCATATACATGGAGCCGTGGGCCAGGTTCAGAATGCCCATGACCCCAAACACCAGGGTCAGGCCGGAGGCGATCAGGAACAGCAGCAGGCCGTACTGCACGCCGTTCATCAGTTGGAACAGAAACAGGGTTATATCCATCGTCGTGTGCCAGGTTGTGCGCCGCTGATCCGCGCCCATCGGGGCGCGCGGACAGCGACGGTCACCTGTACGGGCCGGCGTCAGGACGCGGGCTCGCTCAGGTCGATTACAGGAGAGAGTGGTAGCGGGGGAGAACTAGTAGCCTGTCGGGCTTGGCCGATCGTAGCGAGGGAAAGACCGATTTGAGTTAGTTTTTGAGCTCTTTTGAGGCAAATAGTGGTTCTATTTAACAAAAAAGAGCTCGAAAAATGACCCCTCTTTTCCGGAGAGAATCGGCTTTTCCGCAGTAGATCAGTGTTAAGTCCGACAGGCTGCTACAGCTTGCAGCCGCGGGCCGGGTCTTCAAGCGCCTGGGCGGCGATGCTGAGCACCTGGTTTTCGCCGTTCACAACCTTGCGCAGATAGATATCCTGCACCGGGTTATGGGCTTTGGAGAAGGTGAATTTGCCACGGGGGCTGTCGATGGTGCTCTCTTCCATCGCCTTGATCAGCGCCTTGCGATCACTGATATCACCCCCCAGGGTATTCATGGCCTGGGCGATCAGCAGCCCGGCATCATAGCCCTGCACCGCATAGATATCAGCCGGTTTGCCGAAGCTGCTGGCGTAATCCTGACGGAATTTGTGGTTGGCGGGGTTATCCAGGTTGTCGGCGTAATGCAGCGTGGTGAGAATGCCTTCGGCGGCATCCCCCTGGGCTTCCAGTGTGCCTTCGGTCAAAAAGCCCGCGCCCAGCAGCGGAATCTTGTCGCTCAGACCCAGGGCGTTGTAGTCCTTGACGAACTTCACCGCGCCACCGCCGGCAAAGAAGACGAACACCGCATCGGGTGCGGTTGCCGCTATATCGGTGATATAGGGCTGGAACTCGGTTTTGGGGAAGGGCACCAGAATCTGCTTGACGATCTCGCCGCCGCCGGCGGTGAAGGATTCTTCAAAGGCCTCCAGGCTTTCCTTGCCCATGCCGTAGTTCCAGCTCATGGTCACGACCTTTTTGTAGCCGGCATCGAGGGCGACCTTGCCCATGGGGTAGGACGGCTGCCAGGACGAGAAAGAGGTGCGAAATACGTTGGGTGCACAGAGGGGCCCGGTTGCAGCCGCGGCGCCTGCGTTGGGGATGATCATGATGGCATCCTTGTTGCGCAGCACCTTGGACATGCCCATGGCGACGCCGGAATGCACGGGGCCAATAATAAAGTCGGCCTTGTCCTTGTCGAGCAGGGATGAGGCCAGCTCCGGCGCACGCTCGGGCTTGGCTTCTGTATCCAGTTCCAGAAATTCAATCTCGCGACCGTGCAGCTGGGCAGCGTTCTGTTGCAATGCCAGTTTCAAACCGTTGCGCCCGGCATCGCCCAGGGCGGCATAGACACCGCTGAAGGGCAGCATTACGCCCACCTTGACCGGCTCTGCAGCGTTCGCGGCAGTAACAGCAGCACCGAGCAGGCCGGCAGTAGCGCAGGCCGTGACAAGTTTGCGCAGTCTGTTTTTGTTGTTGTGCATGGCGGAAGACTCCCTTGAGTATTCGATTTATAGCGGGAGACCCATTGTTAGATCGAGTCCTGTCTGGGCAATAGCCATTGCCTGCATCCCTTTATCCGTTACATGCAAGCCTGGGCGGCGGGCGGATATTCAACAGGTGCCTGGCTCGGCCGCGCAGCAGTGCTTCGCAGCGATATATGGGGCGGCATTTTGGGTCGTTTCCCTGATAGGTCTCTTGGGCGGTATTTGCCCAGGCGCTGATGGCGCATAGCCACAGGCGCTGCGGCTCCCGGTTTATGCGGTTGCCATGTCCCCCCCAAGGCCAAACGGTCTGGCGAATCACGAATCACGAATCACCATGTCCTTTCACCTTTCACCTTTCACCTTTGACCTTGCCCCTTCTAACTGAACTTCACGTCATGCAGGAAAGGGATAAAGGCTGTCAGAAACTGGATAGTGGCCCGCAGGGCTCCCGCCTTAAGCTGGATGCAAATGAGGAGGGCATCCCAAGCATTTTGACCTGATAGCGTCGTCCATTGGTGAGACTGACCGCTACACAGGAACTGTTAGCCAGGTGCCAGCCTTGTCATTGGCGAGGGATACATGGGGTGCTAGGGAATTCAGCCTGCGCCGTCGTATCAAACTGCCCAAGGCCGTTAAGCCGCCTAGCAGCCTGTCGAGCTTGACCGATCGTAGCGAGGGGAAGTCCGTTTTGAGGCAGTTTTTGAGCTCTTTTGAGACGAATAGTGGTTCTATTTAACAAAAAAGAGCGCGATAAATGACCAAAATCGGCTTTTCCGCAGGAGATCAGCGTTAAGTCCGACAGGCTGCCAGATGAATACCACGCAGGTCTGCGCGCCCTGCAAAAAGACGCTGCGTAAGTGCTATCTAAAACAAGACGGAGTGAACGATATGACGACCAAACTCGACAAGCTCGCAGACAAGGTACGCAATGCCGTTGTCGCCGACCCAGAAACCGGTCGCTATCAGTGCGATCGTGGCATCTTCACGGATCAGGAACTTTTCGATCTGGAAATGAAGTACATTTTCGAAGGCAACTGGGTTTATCTGGCGCACGAAAATCAGATTCCGAATCCGGGTGATTACTACACCATCACCCTGGGCCGCCAGCCGGTGGTGATTACCCGCGCCAAAGATGGCGAACTCAAGGCACTGCTGAACACCTGTTCCCACCGTGGCGCCACTTTGTGCCGCAAAAAGCGTGGCAACAAGGCCTCCTTCACCTGTCCGTTCCACGGCTGGACATTCCGTAACGATGGCACACTGCTCAAAGCCAAAGACCAGAAGACGGGCGGCTATCCGGAACAGTTTAATACCGAAGGTTCCCATGACCTGAAGCAGCTGCCCAAGTTCGTCAATTACCGCGGTTTCCTGTTCGGCAGTCTCAATGCAGATGTGGCTCCACTGGAAGAGTACCTGGGTGAAACAACCAAGATCATCGACAACATCGTGGATCAGTCGGAAGACGGCCTGGAAGTTCTGCGCGGCAGCTCGACCTACACCTACGAAGGCAACTGGAAACTGACCGCTGAAAACGGCGCTGATGGTTATCACGTAGGCACGGTGCACTGGAATTATCTGTCCACCATGGGGCAGCGGGACTACGACAAGGGTGGCACCGAGGCGGTAGACGCCAAGAGCTGGTCTGCCGATGGCGGCTTCTATTCCTTTGAGAACGGCCACATGATGCTGTGGACCCGTCTACTCAACCCGCAAGTGCGTCCGATATTCACCCAGTTGGAGCGCCTGAAAAAGACCTTTGGCGAGGCGCGTGCCGACTCCATCGTTGGCACCACCAAAAACCTTTTGGTGTACCCGAACGTCTATCTGATGGATCAATTCTCCACCCAGATCCGGGTGACGCGTCCGATCGCTGTCAACAAGACAGAAGTGACCATCTACGCCTTTGCTCCGAAAAACGAGCCGGCAGAGCTGCGTGCCAAGCGTATTCGTCAGTATGAAGATTTCTTCAACGTGACAGGCATGGGCACCCCGGATGACCTGGAAGAGTTCCGCGCCTGCCAGACCGGTTACGAAGCAGGCGGCATGCGCTGGAACGACATGAGTCGTGGTGCCAACCAGCACTGGATTGACGGTGCGGACGAGCACGCCAAACAGATCGACATGAAACCCATCATGAGTGGTTCCCGGCCGGACGATGAAGGCCTGTACGTGAACCATCACCAGCACTGGCAGCTTGAGATGACCCGCGCCATAGAGGCCGAACGTGCCCGTCTTATTCCCGTGACCTCAGAGGAGACCTCCGCATGAGCCCGAGCTACCACGACATTGAGCAGTTCATTATTCGCGAAGCCCGCTTTCTGGACGACCGTGAATGGGACAGCTGGCTGGCCTGCTATCACGAGAACGTCACCTACTGGATGCCCGCCTGGGATGACGACGATGAGCTGACTGAAGATCCGCAAACCGAGATCTCGCTCATCTTCTATCCCAACAAGAAAGGCCTGGAAGACCGGGTATACCGGATCAAGACCGAGCGGTCCGGCGCCAGCACCCTGCCACAGCCACGCACCACGCACTTCACCAGCAACCTGGAGATCCTGTCTCAGGATGATAAGGAAGTGAAGCTGCGGTTTAACTGGCTGACCAAGGCGTACCGCTACAAAACAGTGGCTGAATTTTTCGGAACCTCTTACTGCACCCTGGACATCACGGGTGAGCAGCCGCTCATCCGCGACAAGAAACTGGTTCTGAGCAACGATTGCATCAATCAGGTGCTTGACGTTTACCACCTGTAATTGAGGGGAGAGCATCATCATGAGTTATAACATTGCCCTGAATTTTGAAGATGGCGTTACCCGTTTTGTGACCTGCAAGGAAGGTGAAACAGTTCTTGATGCCGCCTACCGTGCGCAGATAAATCTACCCATGGACTGCTCCGATGGCGTTTGTGGTACCTGTAAAGGTACCTGCCATCAAGGCAAGTTCGACCTGGGTGATGAGTACCTTGACGAAGCGCTGTCCGAGGAAGAGGCCGGACAGGGCGTGGTCCTGACCTGCCAGATGGTGCCCTCCAGCGATTGCGTGGTGGAGGTGCCTGTGGCGTCCACCATGTGCAAGACCGGTAAGGCAGAAGTGACTGGCACGGTAACAGAGGTCAAGCTGATTTCAGCGACCTCCATCGAACTGAAAATCACCGCCGAAAGTGACATTGCCTTCCTGCCGGGTCAGTACGTGAATATCCAGGTGCCGGGCACTAAAGAGGTCCGCGCCTATTCGTTCAGCTCCCTGACGGGCAGTCGGGACCTCAGCTTTCTGATCCGCAATGTGCCAGGCGGCTTGATGAGCTCCTGGCTGGTGGATACGGCCAAGCCCGGCGACAAGGTCAGTCTGACCGGTCCTATGGGCGTGTTCTACCTGCGTCCGATCGAACGCCCCATTCTGATGCTGGCCGGTGGTACCGGGCTGGCACCCTTTCTGGCCAAGCTCGAGTATATGAAGGCCCAGAATCTTACCGGTCAGCCCACGCACCTGATTTACGGTGTTACCAACGACGAAGATCTGGTGTATGTGGACCAGCTTGAGGCCTTTGCCCAGGAGATGGACAACTTCAGCGTTCGCACCGTAGTGGCCAGTGCTGAGAGTGAGCATCCACACAAGGGCTATGTCACCAATCATATGGCTGAGGCGCCGATCAACGACGGTGATGTCGATGTGTACCTGTGTGGCCCGCCTCCAATGGTGGATGCCGTGCTGCATTACTTCCGGGAACAGGGCATCAAACCGAATTCCTTTCACTATGAGAAATTCACCGCAAGCGCACCCGGGGAGTAAGTCGCATGAAAGCCCGTTTTACTCAAAAGGTGATGGTGATTACCGGGGCCGCGCAGGGTATCGGCAAGCGTGTGGCGGAACTGGCGGCCGCAGAAGGTGCCAGGCTGTTGCTGGTCGATATCGCGGATCATATACAGAGCGTTGCGGCACAGCTGCGTGAGCAGGGTGCCGACGCTGTTGCAGTTGAGGCCAACCTTGAAACCTGGGACGGCGCGCAAGCCATTATGGCCGAGGCCCACAAGCACTTTGGCCGTATCGACATTCTGATCAACAATGTCGGCGGCACTATCTGGGCACAGCCGTTCGACCAGTACACGCCGGAGCAGATCGAAAAGGAAATCCAGCGCTCGCTGTTTACCACGCTCTGGTGCTGCCGTGCTGTATTGCCCCATATGCTGGAACAAGAGGGCGGCGTGATTGTAAACGTGTCCTCGGTCGCCACGCGCGGGCTGATGCGAGTGCCTTATGGTGCGGCCAAGGGCGGCGTGAACGCCATGACCGTGAACATGGCGTACGAGTATGCGCCACACAACATCAGGGTGAATGCCACAGCTCCTGGCGGTACAGAAGCGCCCCCGCGGCTGACGCCACGCAATACACAGGCGCAAAGCGAGCAGGAAAAGGGGTGGTATCAGCAGTTGATTGACCAGACCAAGGACAGCAGCCTCATGCACCGCTACGGCACCCTGGACGAACAGGCAGAGCCCATCCTGTTTTTGGCATCCGACGCCGCCAGTTTCATCACCGGCACCATTATGCCGGTCGCAGGGGGCGACCTGGGCTAAGGCGCGCCGCGACTGGGTGTCCGCAGCGACATAAGAGTATCGCGACGAGCGCCCCTGAGATGTGGCGCCTTGCTCCAGGTCTCAGCTATTAGGCAGCCAGTCTGAGTTTTGTTTACCAGGACCTACCTGTGTTGCGGGCGCGTACATCAACAACGGATTCATGCTTATGTCGAGCCTTCTGCGAGACCTTTCTGTGCCGGCGGTCGTCGCCGGTCTTGTGGCCGTGCTGGTGTCCTATTCGGGGCCTTTGGCGATCTTTTTCCAGGCCGCCCAAAGCGCCGAAATATCCCCCGAGATGATGACGTCCTGGGTCTGGGCTATCTCCATCGGTGCCGCCATTTCCGGTATAGGGCTTAGTCTCTGGCTGCGGGTGCCGGTTGTCACCGCCTGGTCGGCGCCGGGCACGGCGCTGCTGGTGTCCCTGTTCCCGCAGCTGTCGATCAATGAGGCCGTCGGCGCCTATATCACGGCGGCGCTGGTGATTTTCGTTATCGGCATAACGGGCCTGTTTGACCGCGTTATCCGCCTGATTCCCCGTAGCGTGGCGGCGGCCATGATGGCCGGTATTCTGTTTGATTTTGGCCTGGGCGCCTTCCAGGCACTGGAGTCCATTGCACCTGTGGCCATCGCCATGCTTGTGGCCTATGTGGTGCTGAAGCGCTTGAGTCGCAGCTACTATCTGGTGCTGCTGTTCGGGGTGGGCGTGCTGCTTTCCCTGAGCATGCTGGATGCGGATCTCAGCCGGCTGGAATGGCGCCTGGCAAGCCCGCAGTTTATTGCCCCCATCTGGACCTGGCACGCCAGCCTGAGTCTGGCGTTGCCGCTGGTGATCGTCAGCCTGACCGGGCAGTTCCTGCCGGGCTTTGCGGTGCTCAAAACCTCGGGATACCTTGTACCGACGCGCCCGATCATCAGCGTATCCAGCCTGGTGTCCATTCCCATGGCATTTTTTGGTGGCATCACTACGGTGGTTGCTGCCATTACTGCATCGCTCTGTACCGGCCCCGATGCCCATGAAAACCCTGACAAGCGGTATGTTGCCGGTGTCGCCAATGGCGCTTTCTATCTGCTGGGTGGCTGTTTTGCCGGCACTATAGTGCTGTTCTTCTCGATCTTTCCGGCCCAGATGATTGCCATCCTCGCAGGTCTTGCGCTCTTGGGCGCGATCGGCAGCAGCCTGAGTGCTGCGATGGAGCAAAAGGATCAGCTGGATGCCGCCCTTATTACCTTCATGACCACCGCCTCCGGCATCTCTGTGCTGGGTATAGGTGCGGCTTTCTGGGGAGTTGTGCTGGGATGCCTGGCGCATTTTGTACAGCACCGGCGTGGCCTGAGTTTGCAGCACTTGTTACGGCGTCAAAACGAGTTGTAGGGTGAGTTAGCGGTGCCGTGTTGCCGTGGTTTCCGGCTGCATCAAAGCGGGCGCACCGCGTAACCCACCACTGGGTTCTGCTGTCGCGAGGCATTGGGGGTTGTGGATTGGTGGGTTACGCATCGCCCAGAACACTTTGCCATTTCAGGCTTGGTCCCATTTGCGATGCTAACCCACCCTACGAAATCAAATCAGAGCCGTTCGAATATCACTGCGATACCCTGACCACCGCCGATGCACATGGTCACCAGAGCGTATTTGCCATTGGTACGGTGAAGCTCATAAATCGCCTTGGTTGCGATAAAAGCGCCGGAGCAGCCGATGGGGTGACCCAGGGCGATGGCGCCGCCGTTGGGGTTGGTTTTGGCAGGATCCAGTTCCAGTCCCTTGGCCACGGCCAGGGCCTGGGCGGCGAAGGCTTCGTTGGACTCGATCACATCCATCTGGCTGAGGTTCAGGCCGGCCTTTTTCAGTGCCAGCAGGGAGGCCGGAATCGGGCCTTCACCCATGATGTGGTTGGGCACGCCGGCCACGGCGTAGGATACCAGCCGCGCCAGGGGTGTCTGTCCGGCTTTGGCGGCCGTTTCGGCATTGGCCAGCACCATGAAGGCGGCGCCATCATTCAGGCCTGAGGCGTTGCCGGCGGTGACGCTACCGTCCTTCTTGAACGCCGGGCGCATCTTGGCCAGGGATTCCAGGCTGGTGCCAGGCTTGACGTGTTCGTCGGTCTCGAAAATGGTATCGCCCCTGCGGCTTGTCAGCGTCACCGGCACGATCTGGGACTTGAAGCGGCCTTCCTCGATGGCCTGGGCGGCACGGCGGTGGGATTCCACGGCCACGGCATCCTGGTCTTCCCGGCTCAGGTTCCATTTTTCCGCCAGGTTCTCGGCGGTAATGCCCATATGGCCGACGCCAAAGGGATCGTTGAGGGTCGCCACCATCATGTCAATCATGGCGGTATCGCCCATGCGCGCACCCGAGCGCATTGCCGGCGACAGGTAGCCGGAACGGGACATGACTTCAACACCGCCGCCGATGCCGTAGTCACAGTCGCCCAGCATGATCGATTGCGAGGTGGAGACGATGGCCTGCAGGCCGGAGCTGCACAGGCGGTTCACCGCCATGGCGACGGACTCCATCGGCAGGCCGGCCTGAATGGAGGCGACACGGGCCACATAGGCGAAGCGCGAATCGGTGGGAATGCAGTGTCCGGCGGTGACATAGTTGATCTGCTGCGGGTCCACTTTGGAGCGCTCTACCGCCGCCTTCATTACCTGGCCGGCCAGTTCCGCAGGCTCGATCTGGCTCAGGCCGCCACCAAAGGTGCCGATGCCGGAGCGGGTAGCACTTAGTACAACAACATCATGACTCATTGTTCTTTTCTCCAGATGTGGATGTCGGTCCGGGCCTTCCTTGGGCGTATTTCGCCCAGCGCAAAGGTTTATCGGTAACCGTAGGGGGACATTGATTACAAGTGTTTGGGCGGCGTAAATCAAGCGCCATTTGCTACAGGCCATCTAACCGGGCTGCGGGAAAATAAAGCTATGCTCTAAGGGTGGCAGGTTACAGCAGTCGTGTAGTCATCCATTGGCGGCTGCTGAACGCAGTCGTCAAACGGGCAGATGCATCGCGTTATCAGGGAGCGACGGACCCGGTTTCTGCAGAGGTTTTGGCCGCATCATGCGGCGCAAGCGGGAGTCCGGGATCTTATGTTGTGTAGCCAATGCGCCTTTGAAAATCCGCCCGGCGCCAGGGTCTGTGGCCAGTGTGCCGCGGTGCTTGATCCGGTCTGTCCGGGTTGTGGCAGCATCGTTACTGTAGCGGCAAAATTCTGCAGCGAATGTGGCACGGCGCTCCATGCAACTCTTAATGCTGCAACAGGCAGTTCGGCGGCCAGTGTCCAGGCGACTGCGCCCATTGGCTACACGCCGGCTCACCTCACCGAACGCATTCTAGCCGAGCAGGCCGCCCTGCAGGCCCGTGCTGCGGCTAACGGCGAGCGCAAAACCATCAGCGTGCTCTTTGCCGACATGGCCGGTTCCACCGCCCTGATTCAGGGGCTGGATCCCGAAGAGGTGCGTCAGTTGATAGACCCGGTACTGGCGCTGATGATGGATGCGGTGCATCACTACGAAGGCTATGTCGCCAAATCTCTGGGTGATGGCATCCTGGCACTGTTCGGGGCGCCTATTGCCCATGAGGATCACCCGCAGCGGGCGCTCTATGCGGCGCTTCGAATGCAGGACACCATGCGCCACTATGCCGACCGGCTGCGCCTGGATCAGGCGATACCGCTGCAGATTCGCGTCGGCATTCATACCGGTGAGGTGGTGGTGCGGGCCATTCGTACCGACAGTCTGCAGACGGACTATGACCCTGTGGGGCAGACCATCCACATAGCCTCGCGCATGGAAGGTATCGCGACTCCGGGGTCGATCGTCGTCAGTGAGTCGACCTATCGGCTGACCGACGGCTATCTGGCCTTCAGGCCGCTGGGCGTGACCCCGGTCAAGGGCATGTCCGAACCCCAGGCGGCATTTGAGGTGCTGGGGCTCGGTCCCCTGCGTACCCGCCTGCAGCTTGCAGCCGTGCGCGGGTTGGTGCCCTTTGTCGGGCGCAAGCCGGAGCTGGCGCAGTTGCAGTACTCCTTTGATCAGGCCTGTGCCGGGTTCGGGCAGGTTGTGGGGGTGGTTGGGGAGCCCGGGGTCGGCAAGTCGCGGCTGTTCTACGAATTCACGCTTGGGACAAAGGACAGCTGTCTGGTGCTGGAAACCTTTTCGGTCTCCCACGGCAAGGCGTTTGCGTATCGCCCGCTTATCGAGTTGCTGAACAATTACCTGCAACTGAGTCCGCAGGATGATGACCGCCGTCGGCGCGAGGTCATGACGGGCAGAATCCTGACGCTGGACCGAGGCCTGGAAGACTGTCTGCCCTATCTGTTTTATCTGCTGGGGCTGGCCGAAGCGAACTCAACCCTGGCACAGATGGATCCTGCCCTGCGCCGCGCCCGAACCTTCGATGCGCTGCGCCGCCTGTTGCTGCGCGAAAGTGCTAACCAGCCACTGCAGCTGGTGTTCGAGGATCTGCAATGGCTGGATCAGGAAACCGAGGCGTTTCTGGAGTATTTTCGCGCCGGCATCGCTGCTGCGCGCATTTTGCTGCTGGTCAATTACCGCCCCGAATACCGTCACGATTGGGCGCAAAGTAGCAATTACGCCCAGCTGATGCTGCAGCCGCTGGGGCAGCAGGAGACGGCGGAACTGCTGGACGCGCTGCTGGGGCTCGACTCATCGCTTGAGGCACTCAAACCCCGCATTCTGGCGCAAACCGGCGGTAATCCGTTCTTTATTGAGGAGGTGGTACAGACGCTGGTGGAAGAACAGGCGCTCAGTGGTAGCGCCGGGCACTACAGTCTCGAACAGACGCCAGACAATCTGCATATTCCCACTACGGTTCAGGGGGTTCTGTGCGCCCGTATTGACCGGTTGTCGGCCACGGAGAAAACCCTGCTGCAAACCCTGGCGGTGATGGGCAAGGATTTCCCCTGGAGCCTGATACAGCGGGTGCTTGAGCAGTCGGACGACGTGCTGCGGCGCGGCCTTGCCCGGCTGCAGGCGGGTGAATTTATCTACCAGCACCCGGCATTTCCGGAGATTGAGTACAGCTTCAAGCATGGCCTGACGCAGCAGGTGGCCTACGGTACTCTACTGCTGCAACATCGCCGCCAGTTACATGAGCGTACGGCCCAGGCCATGGAAAGCCTGTTTCAGGATGTGCTGGAACAGCATTGCAGTGAGCTCGCCTGGCACTATGGCCATAGCGACAACACCGCCAAGGCGGTGGAGTACCTGCAGCGCGCCGGCTACCAGGCGGCACAGCGCTCGGCCAATCAGGAAGCCATGACCCATCTGGGGCGGGCACTGGAACTGTTGCAGTCTCTGCCCGAATCCCCCCAGCGTGACCACTGCGAACTGGCGCTGCAGATAGTGCTGGGCCCCATCTATATGGCCAGTCTTGGCTATGCCGCGTCCGAGGTTGAAACGACCTATAGTCGGGCACTGACGCTGGCGCGCCGCCTGGGCGAGGCGCCGCAACTGTTCTCGGTACTGGTGGGTTTGCGCCGCTTTTATAATCTGCGGGCAGAATTTCACCGTGCTCAGGAAGTCGGTCTGCTGTTGCTGAGTCAGGCGCAGAACAGCGCCGATCCGGATCTGCTGCTGGAGGCCCATGCGGCCATAGGCCCCACCTGCTTTTTCCTGGGTGATTTCGCTGCCGCCAGGCGACACCTGGAGGCGGTATGCCAGGGCTATGACCCGCAGCGCCACCAGCACCATGCGTTCGATTACGGCATGGACCCCGGTGTGCTTGGGCACAACTTCATGGCCTGGGTGCTGTGGTTTTGCGGTCAGCCGGATACCGCCATGCGCCGTTGTGAAAAGATGCTGTCGCTGGCAGAAAAGGTTAATCATCCCTTCAGTCTGGCGTTTGCCCTGGGCTATGCCGCCGAGCTGTATCAGCTGCGCGGAGAGGTCGAACGGGTACGCGAACGGGCCGAGGCTGCAGTCGCGCTCTCGATCGAACAGGGTTTTCCGTACTGGCAGGCCCAGGGCGGCGTGTTGCTTGGCTGGGTAATGGCCCAGCAGGGCGATGTCGACGGCGGTATTGAGAAAATGCGCGCAGGTCTTGTCGCTTATCGTGCCAATGGGGCAGAACTGGGGTGCAGCTACCTGATGTTACGCCTGGCTGAAACCCTGCTCGGGGCGGAGCGTTTCGATGAGGCACTGAGGGTGGTTCACGACGCCGAAGCACTCTGTGCCGCGAATGGCGAGGGCTTTTGCGCCGCGGAGCTGCATCGATTGCGTGGGGTTATTGCGCGTGATTCCAATCTGAAGACGGCTTCCCACAGCGAGGCCGAGCGCTGTTTTGAACAGGCCATTAGCGTTGCCCGAAAGCAAGGGGTGCTTGCGCTGGAGTTGCGGGCGGTGACAGAGCTTGCCCGCCTGTGGCAGGCGCAGGGCAAGGCCGACGCTGCCCGGCAGCGCCTGGCGTCGATTTACAGCCGCTTCTCAGAAGGCTTTGACACTGCGGATCTGCAGAACGCCAAGGCGCTGCTGCGCGCCCTGGGGTAAGCCGTAGAGTGTGTTTGCAATACTCCCGCTTTCAGCGCCATGGCAACAGGCGCTTAGCGGGGAGAGTATCCCCTTGCAGCTAATACTGGCCTAGGTGCCTGGCATGAAAGCGCAGGTGCTGCTCTATGAAGCTGGCGATAAAGTAATAGCTGTGGTCGTAGCCTTCGTGGCGGTTCAGCTCCAGCGGGTAACCGCTGAAAGTGGCGGCGGCTTCCAGGGTGTCGGGCTTGAGCTGCGCGCTGAGGAAGTCATCGGCTTCGCCCTGGTCCACCCGCGCCGGCACACACTGGCTGGCCTGGCGCATCAGCAGGCTGGCGTCATAGTCGGCCCAGCCGGCGCTATCTATACCCAGGTAAGCACTCAAGGCTTTCTTGCCCCAGGGGCAATTGACCGGATTGCTGATCGGGCTGAAGGCGGAGACTGAACGATAGCGTTGCGGGTTGCGCAGTGCCAGCACCAGGGCACCGTGGCCGCCCATGGAATGACCGGCAATGGATCTCTGGTCGCTGACCGGGAACATGGATTCGACCAGTGCCGGCAGTTCGTTCAGCACATAGTCGTACATCTGGTAGTGACGGTTCCAGGGCGCCTGGGTGGCGTTCACATAGAAGCCGGCCCCTTTGCCCAGATCGTAGCCGTCATTATCCGCCACCTCATCGCCGCGGGGGCTGGTGTCCGGCGCAATAATGGCCATGCCGAGCTCTGCGGCGATGCGCTGGGCACCGGCTTTTTGCATAAAGTTTTCATCGCTGCAAGTCAGGCCAGACAGCCAGTAAAGTGCCGGCACCTTGGCGCCGCTCAAGGCTTGGGGCGGCAGGTAAATCGCAAAGCGCATGGCGCAATTGAGCGTATTCGAATAATGGCTGTACTGCTTGTGCCAGCCCCCGAAGCTTTTATTACAGCTGAGGTTTTCAATGCTCATTTGAGTCTCCAGTAAAAGCAGGTCGCCTGTGCAATGCCAGGCGACCGCTTGGCCTTACGTGTCGAAGTGAATAACGGAGCGAATGCTCTTGCCTTCGTGCATCAGGTCGAAGGCCTCGTTGATCCCTTCCAGACCCATGGTATGGGTGATGAAGTCGTTGAGCTGAAACTCACCCTGCATGTAGCGCTCGACGATGCCGGGCAGCTCGGAGCGGCCCTTGACGCCACCGAAGGCAGAACCTCGCCAGACCCTGCCTGTGACCAGCTGGAACGGACGGGTAGAGATTTCCTGGCCGGCGCCGGCCACGCCGATAACGACCGACTCGCCCCAGCCCTTGTGGCAGCATTCCAGCGCAGAGCGCATCACGTTGACGTTGCCGATACACTCGAAGGAGTAGTCCACACCGCCGTCAGTCAGTTCGACTATCACATCCTGGATGGGCTTGTCGTAATCTTTCGGGTTGATGCAGTCGGTGGCGCCCAGCTGACGCGCCAGGTCAAACTTGCTTTCATTGATATCGATGGCGATGATGCGGTCGGCCTTGGCCATGGTGGCGCCTATCACAGCGGACAGGCCTATGCCGCCCATGCCAAAGATGGCTACGGTGGCACCTTCTTCTACCTTGGCGGTGTTCATGACCGCCCCCATGCCGGTGGTGACGCCACAGCCGAGCAGACAGACTTCTTCCAGCGGCGCTTTCTTGCTGATCTTGGCCAGGGATATTTCCGGCAGCACCGTGTACTCGGAGAAGGTGGAGCAACCCATGTAATGGAAGATCGGCTGACCGTCTTTAAAGAAGCGGCTGGTGCCGTCCGGCATCAGGCCCTTGCCCTGGGTTTCGCGGATTTTCTGGCACAGGTTGGTCTTGCCGGATGTGCAGAACTTGCACTCGCCGCACTCAGGGGTATAGAGCGGGATCACGTGGTCGCCGACCTGCAGGCTGGTCACGCCTTCGCCGACTGATTCCACGATGCCACCGCCTTCGTGGCCGAGGATGACCGGGAAGATGCCTTCCGGATCATCACCTGACAGGGTAAAGGCATCGGTATGGCAGACGCCGCTGGCGATAATGCGCACTCGAACTTCACCGGCCTGGGGCGGCATCACATCGACTTCTTCGATGGACAACGGCTGTTTCGGGCCCCAGGCAATGGCGGCTTTGGATTTGATTATCTGAGTCATCAGAGGCTCCCTGGTCGTGGTGACATCACAGCGGAGACGCCCGCTGTGTCGATGGCCGCTATTATATTTAGTTTCTTTATGGTGATAATCTGCCTTTATTGTAAATTACCTTTACCTCAGGGTAACAATAGGGGCTTTTGCTGTTTGACTCGGCAGCGTTAAATCTGTGCTGGCGTCAGGCAGTTCCAGTATCAGGCGCAAAGGTGTCGCTATGTTTATGTGGGAAGGGGTGAGCGAGTTTGTCGCGGTGGCTGAGGCGGAGAGTTTTACCGCTGCCGCCAAGCGGCTGGGCATTTCCACGGCTCAGGTCAGCCGGCAGGTCAGTGCGCTGGAAGCCCGGTTGTCGACCAAACTGTTTTATCGCACGACCCGCAAGGTCTCGGTGACTGAAGCCGGGCAGATTTATTATCAGCACTGTCGGCAGGTGCTCGATGGACTGGAGGAGGCGGAGCGTACCATCACCAACCTGCAGCTGGCGCCCAGGGGCAAGTTGCGGATTACGGCGCCGGTGACCTATGGGGAGAAAACCATAGCCCCGCTGGTGAATGACTTCGTGCTGCGTTACCCGGAGCTTGAAGTGCAACTGCGCCTGACCAATCAGACGCTGGATCTGGTGGCCGAAGGCTATGATCTGGCCGTAAGGCTGGGCAAGCTGGAGGACTCCAGCATGATGGCCAAACGGTTGTCGTCAAGAACCCAGTTTGTGTGCGCCTCGCAGGATTACCTGTCGACCTATGGCGTGCCCCACTCGCTGTCGGAGCTGGAGCAGCACAACTGTCTGCAGGGCAACCTGGATTACTGGCGCTTTCAGGAGCAGGGCAAGGCGCGCAATGTCCGGGTAAAAGGCAATATCAGCTGTGACAGCGGCTGGGTCTTGCTGGATGCCGCCCTGAAAGGCATCGGTATTGTGCAGCTGCCGGATTATTATGTTCGGCCCGCGCTGGATTCAGGGCAGTTGCTGCCTTTGCTGCAGCACTACCAGGAGGCTGATGAGGGCATCTGGGCCATCTATCCCCATAACCGCCATTTATCGCCGAAAGTGCGCATGCTGCTGGACTTTATAGGCGAAGCCCTGGGGTAGTCTGCACCGTACATGTTCGGCGGCCTTGATACAGGCAGACCCTGTGGCGGGACTTCGGGGTTCCGCCACAGGGCCGAGTCGTTTCCAGCGGCGTTTTAGTTGGATTCAAGCTCGCTCAGCGGCCGGGTGATATGTTTTACCTCCTGGTAGGCACTCAGGCCCCAGGGCCCTAGTTCACGACCAATACCGCTGCGCTTGAAGCCGCCCCAGGAGGTTTCGGGGCAGACGACCTGCAGGCTGTTGATCCAGATATGCCCGGCCTGGAGTTGTTCGGCGATCCGCTGGGCGCGGGCGCTGTCCTGGCTGATGATACCGGCGGCAAGGCCGAAGTCGGAGTCATTGGCAAGCTCGATGGCCTCTGCCTCGCTGCTGAAAGTACGTACACAGAGCACGGGGCCGAAGATCTCTTCACGCCACAGGGCTGAGTCTGTGGGTACATCCACAAAGATGGTCGGTTCGATGAAGTAACCCCGCTCGAAACCTTCTGCACGCGTGCCGCCGGTGAGCAGCGTCAGGCCCTCGGCGCGACCGCGTTCGATATAGCCCATCACGGTGTCGAACTGGGCCTTGCTCGTCAGCGGTCCCATCTGTACGCCCTCTTCGAAGGCATCGCCGAGTTTCAGCGCTTGGGTTGCGGTCTTGAGGCGTTGCAGCAGCTTTGGTGCGATGCTGTCGTGCAGCAGCAGGCGCGAAGTGGCGGAACACATCTGGCCGGCATTGTAGAAAATACCGCCCAGGATCCAGTCCGTGGCCTGATCAAGGTCGGCATCATCCATTACCAGCATCGGTGACTTGCCGCCCAGCTCCAGACTCAGGCCCTTGACCTGCTTCGCCACGCTTTGCATGACGATCTCGCCGACCCGGTTGCTGCCGGTAAAGGAAATTTTGGCAATATCCGGGTGTACGGTCAGGGCGCTGCCGACGTCGCTACCACTGCCGCAGACGATATTGATCACGCCTGCAGGCAGGCCGACGCTCTGTGCAATGGTGCCCAGTTGCAGCTCCACCAGGGGCGTGACTTCGGACGGTTTCAGCACCAGGGTGCAGCCGGCGGCCAGTGCCGGTGCCACTTTCCAGGCGGTGGTGACGAAGGGGAAGTTCCAGGGCACGATCAGGCCCACAACCCCCGCAGGTTCCAGTCGGCTGGAAGATCTGTAGCCTGGCATGGCCAGCGGCACCTCGGCGTTCTGGCGCGCATCGAGCTGTTCGGCCAGGCCCGCGTAGTAATCCCAGGTGGCGATGGCATCCTCGATATCAATCTGGGCTTCAAACAGGGGTTTGCCGTTGTTGCTGGACGACAGTGCCGCCAGCTCTTGCGCGCGGGCTTCGATGGCCCGGGCGATGGCTCGCAGGTAAACCCCGCGCTGGGCGCCGCTGGTTTTACTCCAGCCTGTGAATGCCTGTTTGGCCGCCGCGACGGCACGATCGACATCGGCCGCGCCGCCCGCGGCGACCTCGGCGATGACTTCTTCAGTGGCGGGATTAATCACCGCCAGGGTTTTGCCGCAGCGGGGGGCGACCCAATCACCGTTAATAAAGAGCTTGTCGTACATGGGTGTGCTCCTGGCGTCAGCCGTGGGTAAACGCGGTGATGAAGTCGGCATCTTCGCGAACTTCAATGATCGTCGGGCGCTTGGCCGCAGCTGCAATTTGCAGTTGCTCGCGCAGTTCATCAAAGCTCTGTGGCGCAACCGCATGGCAGCCAAAGCCCCGGGCGATGGTGAGGAAATCCGGCGTATAGATATCGACACCGATGGTGGGGATATTGCGGTTTTCCATATAGCGCTTGATCTCGCCATAGCCGCTGTTGTTCCACAGCAGCACTATGACGGGCGCACCGGCTTCAACCGCCGAGGCGAGTTCAGGCAGGGTGAACTGGATGCCGCCATCGCCGATCAGGGCCACCACGGGGCGTTCGGGCAAGGCCAGCTTGGCGCCGATCGCCGCCGGAAGGCCGTAGCCCAGGGTGCCGTAGCCGGTGGATGAGTTAAACCAGCTGCGCGGTGATTCGGCCTCGTACAGATGGTTGCCTGAGTACACCGGCTGAGTTGAATCGCCGGCAATGATCACACCCGGCAGGGTCTGCTGGATGGTTTCCAGTACCCGCTGCTGGGCGCGAAAGGGCTGTGACCAATCCTGTTCGAATTGGGCTCGCAGGGCCTGCACGCGCTGAGCCCCCTTATCGGCGGCGCTAAAGCCGTTGCGTTCAAGTTGCAGTCTAAGGGCAGCCATGGCCAGGCCGGCATCGCTGAGAATGGCGATGTCGGCGGGGTAGTTACGGTTCAACTGTTCGGCGTCGATATCGATGCGGATCAGTGGGCTGGGGATGCTAAAACCGCCATCAAACACCACATCGTAATCGGTCTCGCCAAGCTCCGTGCCGATGGCCAGCACAACGTCGGCGTCGCGTACCATTGCCCGCACCGGTTCCAGTGACTGGTTAGATCCCAGTGACAGAGGGTGTCCGGGCATGAGTACGCCCTTGGCATTGATGGTCAGCAGCGTGGGTGCATCCAGCATCTCCACCAGTGCCCTGGCATCACTGGCGGCATCGCTGCAGCCACCGCCGAGCAATACCACGGGGTTGCGGGCCTGTTGTAACAGTGCGGCGGCCTGTTCGATTGCCGCGGGTGCCGGTGCCGGTCGGCTTGGCAGCGCGGCGACAGTACGACGGATATGATCCGCCGGGGCCGTAATGACATCCAGCGGGATCTCGATATGCACCGGCCGTGGGCGGGCGCTGGCGAAAATAGAGAAGGCGCGGGCCAGTACGTCCGGCAGCTCGTCCGGGCGCATCAGGGTATGGCTGAAGGCGGTGAGTCCGGATATCAGCTGGCGCTGATTGGGCAGCTCGTGCAGCCGGCCACCGGCCAGCCCGAGTTCATGGCTGTGATTAACGCTGGAAATCACCAGCATGGGGATAGAGTCGGCATAGGCCTGTCCCAGAGCGGTGGCGATATTGGTCATGCCGGGGCCTGTGATGATAAAGCAGACCCCGGGCTTGCCGGTGACACGGGCATGGCCGTCGGCCATGAAGCCCGCCCCCTGTTCGTGGCGCGGGGTGATATGGCGGATGTCGGTATTCGGCAGGCCACGGTACAGCTCAACGGTGTGGACACCGGGAATGCCAAATACGGTGTCTATGCCGTAGGCTTCCAGCAGTTCAACCAGGATTTCTCCACAGGTACTCATCGGTCTCTCCAACATAGGTTTGGCAGGTGAAGACAGAACCGGGGCCCGCAGGCCCCGGTTGTCGGGCGCGGGCCCCATGACTGCGGGCCTGCGCCTTGGTCTGGATCAGAACACCAGGGTGTGGGCGATCAGGGCGATGATCGGCAGGGTAATCAGGGTGCGCAGAATAAAGATCGCGAACAGTTCCAGCAGGTTCAGCGGAATTTTCGACTTTAACAACAGCACGCCAATTTCGGACATGTAAATCAGCTGTGTCAGGGAGACGCTGGCGATGACGAAGCGCGTCAGTTCGCTTTCAATGCCCTTGCCCAGTACCGCCGGCAGGAACATGTCGGCAAAACCAACCAGCATGGTCGGTGCGGCGGCGGCGGCTTCGGGTATGCGCAGCAGCTCCAGCAGCGGAATAAAGGGGTAGGACAGCCAGGTGAAAACCGGCGTGTATTCAGCCAGTGCCAGGGACAGGGTACCGATGGCCATCACCAGCGGCAGCAGGCCAAACCAGATATCGCTGACGTTCATCAGGCAGTTTTTGCCCAGAGCTGCTGGCCCTGGTGCTGTGGCGGCACGGCGTACGGCCTGTTCCAGCCCCCAGGAAAACAGTGAATGTCCCTCTGGAAGTTCTTCCTTGATCTGTTTGCCGGTGGCTTCGTGGTATTCGTCTTTTTTCCAGCTCAGCGGTGGCAGGCGCGGGGTGATCACCGCGGCGATCAGACCTGTGGCCACAACAGTCAGGTAGAAGGGGACGAAGAGGTGCTCCAGCCCGATAACATTGGCGATCAGCAGGCTGAAGGCGATCGAGGTAATGGAAAAGTTGGTGGCGATGACCGCCGCTTCGCGCTTGGAATAGAATCCCTGTTCGTACTGCTGGGTTGTGATCAGTACGCCCACGGTGCCTGAGCCCAGCCAGGAGGCCACGGCGTCAATGGATGAGCGCCCCGGCAGTTTGAAGAGCCAGCGAAATATATTGCTTGCCAGGGTGCCGATAAATTCCATAAAGCCGAAGTCGACCAGAAACGGCAGCAGAATTGCGGCGAAGAAAAAGAAGGTGATCAGCATCGGCGTCAGATCTATCAGCATCACGCCGCCGGTATTGCGGTTCCAGATCCATTCGGGGCCGACCTCAAACAGGGTCATGGCGGCGAAGGCTGCGCCGAGCACGCGCAGCGCCAGCCAGACTCCTTTGGGCGTGAAGACTTCGGCCAGGGCACTGTCCCGCTGCGCCCAGCGGGGCTTGAATGCCGCTGCGAAGAGGGCGATGACGGCGGAGAGCACGAGCAAGGCGGTGGCAAAGGCGGGCAGGTAATCCTTGGTTGAGGCCTTGAGCATGTCAGCCACGACCCCCAGGCCGATGGTGACCTTGTCGTCGACCACGACCGGGGTGAGGAAAAACAGTATGCCAATCAGGGATGGGATAATGAATTTCAGGTAAGCGTAAAGGCTGTGCTTGGGACGGGGGCCGTTGCGATCGCTCAGTAGAACGCTGGCGGCTTCCTGTTGGTCCAAATGTTGATTCATCAGGAGATTCCTTGAATATTGTAGTTATTGTCTCAAATTCCGACAGGCGCCGTCAGGGTTACGCCTGTCGGGAGTGAGTGCTACTTGTCGTAGCGTACGCCTGGCATTACGCAGAGCATTTCGAACAGCAGGTTGGCGCCCAGCAGCGCGGTGTTGCCGGTGCTGTCGTAGGGCGGGGAGATTTCCACCATGTCGCCGCCGACAATATCGAGCCCGCGACAGCCGCGGATGATTTCCAGCCCCTGGGGCACGGTCAGCCCTGCGATCTCGGGGGTGCCGGTACCGGGCGCATAGGACGGATCCAGGCCGTCGACATCAAAACTGATGTAAACGGGGCCACCGCCGACCTTGGCGCGGACTTCTTCCATCAGCGGGGTCAGGGACTTGTGCCAGCAGTCCTCGGCTGGGACCACACGAAAGCCCTGGTCACGGGACCAGTCGAATTCATCGGCGCTGTAGCCGGTGCCGCGCAGGCCAATTTGCACCACGCGGTTGCAGTCCAGCAGGCCTTCCTCGGCGGCACGACGAAAGGGCGTGCCGTGGGCGATTTTCTCGCCGAACATCTGATCGTTGATATCGGCGTGGGCATCCACATGCACCATGCCAATGGGACCGTATTTCTTGCGTAGCGCACGCAGTATCGGCAGTGCGATGGTGTGGTCACCGCCGAGGGTCAGCGGCTTGCAGTTGTGTTCCAGCACCTCGTCGTAGAACTCTTCGATGATGTCCATGCTTTTGAGCAGGTTGAAGGTGTTGATCGGCACGTCGCCGATATCGGCCACTTGCAGACTTTCAAAGGGGGCGGCAAAAGTGGCGACATTGTAGGGCCGCAGCATGCGGGATTCGTCGCGAATCTGGCGCGGTGCCAGGCGGGCGCCCGGACGGTTGGAGGTACCAATATCGAAGGGCACACCAATAAAGGCCACGTCCAGGCCTGCGGCGGTTTCCTGGGCCGGCAGGCGCATCATGGTGGCGGGGCCACCGAAACGGGGCATTTCGTTACCGCCAAGGGGCTGGTTGAAGCGGGAGTCCGACATAGGGTTACCTTTTATTCTCTGTGTTCAGATCAGTGGAGTTATGTCGTTGTACACAGCGAAAACCGTGCCAATAAATAATACTCATATATTTCAAGGTATTAGATGTTTTTGATTCATTTATGAATTAATGAGGTCTATTTTGTAATTCTAAATTGAATTAAAATTCAAAACTGAATCGTCGTGTTCTGCACAGAACAGTGGCTGTCGCCAACACACAGAAAGGAGGGAGCTTGATGACGCAGAAAACCACGTCTGTGGCTGACGCTGAGCTGGACCTGGTGCTGGAGAAATCCCGTGACAACATCATGATCACCGATGGCGAGGGTCGCATTCTCAAGGCAGGCAGCAAGTGCGCCGTCATCTATGGGCGCGAAATCGACCAGATGCTCGGGGGCTCAGTCTACGACCTGGAACGCGAGGGTGTGCTCAAACCGTCGGTCTCGGCACAGGTGCTCAAGACGCGCCGGGCGGTGCAGCTGATGCAGACGACCGAGACCGGCCGCACCGTGATGGCGGAGGGTTTTCCGCTGTTTGATGCTCAGGGCGCGCTCTATCGCGTCATCAGTTTTTCCCAGGACCTTACCGATCTGCAGCTGCTGCAGCAGGAGTACGAGCTGTTGCAGCAAAAGCTGCAGCAGCGCAGCGTTGCCCACGATGCCGAGGTCATACAGGCGCAGGAGCTGACGTTTAAAAGCGCGCAGCTGAAGGAACTGTACGCCCTGCTGCAACGGGTGGCGCCCTCGGATGCAAACCTGCTGATGCTGGGGGAGTCCGGTGTCGGCAAGACGGCCTTTGCCCAGCTGGCGCATCACTTGAGTCCGCGCAGGGAGGGGCCTTTTATCGAGGTTAACTGCAGTGCTATCCCGGAAAACCTGTTCGAGTCGGAAATGTTTGGCTATGCGCCGGGCTCCTTTACCGGCGCGTCACGACAGGGCAAACCCGGACTGATTGAACAGGCGCACCAGGGCACCCTGTTTCTTGATGAAGTGGGCGATCTGCCACTGTCGATGCAGGTCAAGTTGCTCAAGGTGCTGCAGGATGGCAAGGTCACGCGCATTGGCAGTACCGAGCCCAGGGTGCTGGACTTCCGTCTGATCAGTGCCACCAATCAGCCCTTGCAGCAACAGGTGGAGGCGGGGCATTTTCGGCTGGATCTGTACTACCGGCTCAATGTGGTGCCTGTCACCATTGCGCCGCTGCGCGATAGGCCCGAGGACATTCCGCTGCTGCTGGAGCGCGTGCTTGAACGCCTCAACGCCCGCTACCAGCAACACAAGGTGCTGGACAGCCGGGCCCGGCATCAGCTGATTCATTATGCCTGGCCTGGCAATGTGCGGGAGCTGGAGAATGTGCTGGAGCGCTTCTATGTCGCAAGCCCAGGCACGGTAATTCACTACGAGGGGCCCGACCCTGTGCCCAGTGTCAGCGGCACCGCTGCTGCGCCTTCGTTGGCGTCCGGGCAGCCCGCATCAGTCTTGGAATCCGGGGATTTCAGCTCATTGCCCGAGGCGCTGGACGCCTTTGAAAAGCAGTTGTTGCAGCAGGCCCTTAAACGCTGCAGCACCACCTATGAGCTGGCCGACTACCTGGGTATCAGCCAACCGACGGTGTTCCGGCGGCTGCGCAAGCATGGCTTGCAGGTACGTAAAGACTAGTGTGGGCAAGGCAAGGCGCGCAGGTCTGCAGTGCTTATATCAATTCTAAATGGTGGCGCCGAGCACATTTTATTTGTTAATGTCGTGATCTGGGCGGACCTTTCCGCATGGTTGTGAAACTGGCGTGAGAATATTGCATGAAAAATCTGCCGATGGATTTGCTGCGCACCTTCGTCACCATCAATGATCTGGGCGGTTTTACCCAGGCGGGGGAGGTGCTCGGGCGTTCGCAGCCTGCGGTCAGTCTGCAGATCAAGCGGCTCGAGGAACTGGTGGCGCTGCAGCTGTTCAATCGTAGCCAGGGGCTGCGTCTGACCGAAGAGGGGCAGATGCTCTACGGTTATGCCCGCAAGATACTGGACCTTAACGATACTGCGGTGTCGCAGCTGATGACCCCGGCGGTGAGCGGCTCGGTGCGCCTGGGTATCCCCAATGATTTCGAAGTGTCTTTCCTGCCCATGATGCTGTCGAAATTCTCCCGCGCCTATCCCAACGTGATGCTGGATGTCAGCAGTGATTTGAGTGTTAACCTGCGGCGGGATTACCTGCGCGGCGCCTACGATATGGTGATGAGCATGGATGAACATCCCTCGTCCGAGATTTTGCAGGGGGATGCCATTGTCGAGCCGCTGACCTGGGTTAGTGGCCCTGGTTTTCAGCTTGACCCGGCAGAGCCGGTGCCTCTGGTGCTCTATCCCAAGGGTTGCGTCTATCGCCACAATGTCACTGAGGCGCTGAACAAAGCGGGCATTGCCTGGCGTATTCTGTACTGTACCTCGAGTCTGTTGGGGATACAGTCGGCCATCGAAGCCGGGCTTGGCATCAGTGCCCTGGCCAGCAATACGGTGCCGGGCGTGCTGCGGGCCGACAAGGTGCTTGGGCATCTTCCATCCCTGGGGGATGTAACCATTGGTTTCAATTACGACGTGGCAAGCCTGTCGGCCGCCAGCGCCCGCCTGCTGGAATATCTGCGCCAGGGGCTGCAACAGAGTCAGCTGTATCAGCCGCCACACCGGGTCTGACGGGCTCTCGCTTAGGCCTGCTGCAGATCTTCGGTGTTGAGATCAAGCTCGAGGCCGCGGGCCAGGCGATGCAGTGCAGAAGTCAGGCGTAGCGGCGACAACTTGCGGGTGAGTCTGGCGTGGATGCGGGCATGAAAACCCTGTTCGCCAAGCAGGGGCGCGGCGACGAAATGCTGATTGTACTGCTCGATTCTTGCACCGTGGCTTTCCAGAATCTGACGGATCTCGTGATCCAGCCCAAGGCGAAAGTTGCCCCTTACCGCCAGCGATAACTGTTGGCCGCCGGGCGACAGGGTCTCCAGAGTCTGGCGGGTGACTATATGCAGCCCCTGAGCACTGAAGCTTTCGAGGCGTTTCCAGGCCCAGTCGGCGTGTGTATCTGGCAGCTGCATTTTCATCAGGCCGCTGATCCGGCCATCCATCACTGCCAACTGGCGATCCAGTAACAGGCCTTCACTCAGGGCAATGGTTTCACTGAACTGTTGCAGCAGGTCGGGACAGTCGGGGCCTGCCAGGGTAATAAGCCAGGTGGTATTCATTGGGCGTTTTCCGTTTGTCTTGGGTGGTAAAAGTCAGTAAGGGCCCGGCTCTTGCGAGCGGGCCCTGGCATATCAGAGGTTTAGGTTCGTAAATGTTTGAGTTGTGACTTATCTAGTTCTGGGGCTGTTGCTGGGAGAGACCCGCTGACTGCGTTCTGGGTGATCTTGCGAAGGTCAGCTGGCTTACGGCAACGTACATGAAGCTCGATACCGCACAGCCGATCAGTGGTCCTTCAACCCAGCCCAGGTCCGTAAACAGCAGGCAGCCGCCGCTGGTGACAAGGCCCGAGAACATGGCCGCCAGTGCGCCGTAGCTGTTGCCGCGCCAGATGGACGAGATAAACACCGGTCCTATCAGTACGGCCAGCAGGGTGCCTGTGCCCAGAATACCGAGCCAGGACAGCATGAATGGCGGCGCGAACAGCATCATGACCAGGCCGGTAATACCCAGCAGTGCCACGGCGCTGCGGTTGATCCACAGAACCCTTGCGTTGGAGGCGCCGCTGTTGGGAAAGAGCGCCAGACGCAGATCGTGGGAGGCGGCCGACGAGATGGTGTGCAGCAGGGAGTTGGCGGTGGATTTCATCGCAAACAGGATAAAGAGGGTGATGATGCCCCCCAGTATCGGGTGCAGGTAGTGGCTCAGGTAGTAGGGCATGGCCTGATCGGCCTGGGCCAGTTCCGGATGCTTGGCGCGCACATAGAGGCCAACGATAGGCACCAGGCTCAGCAGGCAGCCCAGTGGGGCAACCCAGATGGCCACCTGATGGAACTTGACGCCGGGCTTGAGCGCAAGAAAGCGCACCGCCATATAGGGCAGGACTGCGGTGAACAGAAATGCATAGGGCAGTACCAGGAAGACGGAGCTCTTGTTCTCGCCATAGGGTTGGGCGCTGCTGGGGTTGAGCAGGCCAGGATCAATGGCATCCAGCCGTGCGACAAGCTCGGCCGGGCTCAGGTCGGTAAACATCTGCACCATCATGACAACGGCGCCCAGAGCCATGCCGCAGACCATCAGGGTGTCGGTCCAGGCTACGGCGGCAAGTCCGCCCAGCATGGTGTAGAGAATAATGACGCCGATCATCATGGTGGCGCTGCTGCCAAGATCGATACCAAGCCAGGAGGCCCCCAGCAGGCCAACCGCCTTGATCTGGCTGGTGAGAAAGACCAGCAGCAGGACGATGGATATCAGTGCCGCCACACCCTGAACGAGGCGGGACAAAGGTCCGCTGCCGTGCAGCTGTGCAATGTATTGCGGGATGGTGCAGCTGCCGAGACTGTCGGCCTGTTTGCGCAGAAAACTGGCAAAATACAGCACGGCGATCACCATGGCCGGTGCGAAAAAGAAGTTGCCGAGGATTTCGATGGCGCCGAACTCGAATGCAACGCCTGGTGAGCCCATAAAGCCCCAGCCACTAAAGCCGGTGGCAACGATGGTACCGGCGCCAACGAAGGGCCCCAAGGAGCGGCCTGCGACCAGAAAGCCGGCTGCATCGTCTGATTTTACGGTGCGGCTGGAGGCATAGCCTATATAGATCAGTATTGCGAAGGAGCCGAGCAGAAGGCCCCAGTTAAGCCAGTCATAAGTATCCATAGTGCTCTCCCTGCGATCAGTTTACCGAGGTGGTTGAAGTGGCCCGAAGTTCGCGCCAGCCATAGGACAGGGCAGTCAGGGTGAGCAATACAGCATTGAGGATAAGGAACCAGTCCAGGGTCCAGGCGTTTATAAGCATGATGCGTTACCTGTGCTTGCGGGAGCCGTGCTCGCCGCGGATTATTTTTATAGTCGAGCTGTTGCTCTAGGTACTGTCTTGAGGATCTATAAGGTTTGTATTGGTGCTCGTGCTGAGCTGCGCTTGCTCAGGTGTGCTTGTTCAAGCGCGCTTATTCAAGTGCTGGGTGTTGTGGTGAAGATTCGGGCGCTCGGCCTGCGAGGCAACGAATGCTCGCAGGCCAAGGTCCGAAAGTGCACCGGGGCTGCAAAGCCCCGGCGAGAACACCCCGTGGGGTAGGGCGCTCTCGTTGCGCAGCTGGCCTGTAAAAGGCCTGTTAACCTTTGATGATGTTGTGCTCGGGGCCGAACGGGAAACGGGTGATGTTTTCGGCGCTGTTGTCGCCCACCACCAGGATGTCGTGCTCGCGGTAGCCGCCGGCACCGGCACGGCCTTCGGGGATCATCAGCATGGGCTCAATGGAGACCACCATGCCGGGCTCCAGCACGGTATGAACGTCTTCACGCAGTTCCAGGCCCGCTTCGCGGCCGTAGTAATGGCTCAGGGTACCGAAGGAGTGGCCGTAGCCGAAGGTGCGGTATTGCAGCACATCGTGCTGGGCGAAGATCTCGTTCAGCTCGGCGGCGATATCGCTGCAGCGTGCGCCGGGCTTGATCAGCTCCAGGCCGCGACGGTGCACCTTGCAGTTGATTTCCCACAGCTCCAGATGACGGTCGGAGGCATGTTCTGCGAACAGGGTACGTTCCAGGGCGGTGTAGTAGCCCGCAATCATCGGGAAGGTGTTGAGGCTCAGAATATCGCCGGCCTCGACCTTGCGGGTGGTGACGGGGTTATGGGCGCCATCGGTATTGATGCCCGACTGGAACCAGACCCAGGTGTCCATCAGCTCGCCATGGGGGAAGGTGCCGGCGATTTCCCGCACCATGGCCTGGGTACCGGCCAGGGCGATTTCGTACTCGGGCACGCCAACAGCGATGGCATCACGGATGGCCGCGCCACCGACGTCTGCCACCCGGGCGCCCTGCTTGATCACCGCGATTTCTTCCGTCGACTTGATCATGCGCATCTGCATGGTGGGCACACCGATATCCACGAAGGTCGCTGCTGGCAGGGCCGCCTGCATTTTGTGCAGGTTCTGCAGTGGCATGTGATCGTGCTCGACACCGACCTTGCCGCCGTCCTTGATCAGCTGTTTTACGGCGTAGAAGAAGTTGTCTTTCTGCCAGTCGGTGTAGATGACGTTGTCGCCCAGCTGGTTGCGACGATAGGGCTGGCCGCCGTCGATATTGGCGCTGATGCTGGTGTAGCTGTCCTGGGTAACAACCAGACCGTAGTCGCGGCCAAAGCGGCAATAGACGAAATCGCTGTAGTAGTTGATGTTGTGGTAGGACGTAAAGAGCACCGCCTGAACATCATTCTCCGCCATATAGCGGCGCAGCTTGTCGAGGCGGGACTGCAGTTCAGCCTTGCTGAAGGTTGGGCGTACTTTTTCGCCGTTAGGCAGCTGCAGAGTCTGGGGCATGGTAAGCATGGGTTTGGCTCCTGGTTATTCTTGTACATTCGGTAAGGCCAGACGAGATCCGCTATGACTGAACGGGCGCGCTGCCCGGGCGTTTCGTTGGCTTGAACGGATGCTATCCCTGATATCTGTATAATAGAAATCAATAATTAAAATAGATGTATTTGCAATACAAATGCCTGGTTTTGCCTAAGCTGTTCTGAACGCAGCTGCGGGTTTATCCGGGTTAATACAGGGCACAGCGATGTCCGGAATGGTGAGCGTTTAACGCGGTCAGCGCGGGTGGCGGTGTGAAGCAGGGCAGGTGCGCGGGGGACTCAGGCGGATCACTGGAACTCATCGCCATACAGCAGCTTCGGGTACTAATCAGTCAGTGCCCTGATGGGCCAGTGGCTGAGAGCCAGCAAGGTGCTTGCCATGGCGAAAACTACATTTGAGGAACAGCGGCGCGACACTGAAGGTGGCGTCAGCGGATGGGGAGAATAGCGGGCGGTTAACGCAGAAGGAGGCGGTAGTGTGACAGTTGTGATACAACAGCTACCCGTGCATCCTTGATGCACGGGTAGCTGTTGTTGACCTCAGTCTTTGAAGTGCGAGCCTATGCTTTTCGCAATGCCATCAACGCAGACATCGAAAAGCAGTTTTCCATGGTGCGCCGTCGCCTTGCTGGCTGATGACAGGGTGCCGCTGGACGGTACCCAGGAGGGATCGGACGGGAAGACGTCGTAGGGCGGGAAGCTGGCCGCGGGATGATCGACCACCTTCTCCATATCGACTAGCTGAGGGTGCAGGTGCAGCATCAGGGATGTTTCCAGCACGCCGCCATGCTCCACATCCCATCCGGTGAAACCATCCGGAAAGACGGTCGCAATGGTTTCCTTGTCGACGTAATCCCAGTACGACAGCAACATTACCCGGGCATCGATGTTTTCATGGCGCAGGTGCTCGAGCGCCAGATCGATACCTTCAACGATAAACATCGAATTTTCGTAATGACCATTGACCAGCACGAAGCGGCGGTTGCCGTGGCGGGCGAAGGCGACCAGAACGTCTTTTACGGTATCGATCAGCGTTTTGCCATTGACGCAGGTCGTGCCCGGGAAAAAGTTGCCTCCACCCGATTTCACCTGGGATTTGTACCCGTACGAAATCGGCGGGGCTATCAGGACGTTGGCCAGCTCATTGGCAACACCGTCCGAGATGCCTTCGGGGATCAGCACGTCGGGGTTCATCGACATATGCGGGCCATGCTGCTCGATGGCGCCTATGGGCAGGAGTATGGTCGCGTCTCCTTTTGCGACTCGCTGCTCGTAGGTCTTCCAGTCAAGGTTTGCCATTCTGGTCATTGCGGTAACTCTCCAGCGGGTACTTTCCCGGCTAAGGTTGCTGATTCCATGCGCTGATATTCCTGTCGGACGCCTTTGATCAGCGCGACGCACATGAGCACCATCAAAACAGAGAACGGCAGCGCTGCGATAATAGACGCCGTTTGCAAGGTGCTCAATGCTGCACTGCCACCGGCTACGAGTAACACGGCAGCGACAACGCCCTGCATGACACCCCAGAAGGTGCGGTGGCGCTTGAGTGGGTGCTGATTGCCTTCACTCATGATCGTGGTCAGTACCAGGGTGCCGGAGTCAGACGACGTTATGAAGTATGACGCCACCAGCAGTGTGCCTGCAATCGCGGCCATATCGCCAAGGGTGCCCAGATTCATGCCGTCAAAGGTGGCATAGAGTGCGGTGGCGACATTGTTACTGACAGCCTCAGCAATAGTGCCATTGCCGAAAAGGTCGATGTTCAATGCAGTACCGCCGTAGGCTGCCAGCCAGACAAAGGACAGCAGGCTGGAGGCTCCGACAACGCCGAGTACGAATTCACGAATGGTGCGGCCACGGGATACGCGGGCAACAAAGACGCCGACAAAGGGGGCCCAGGACATCCACCAGCCCCAGTAAAACACTGTCCACCAACCCTGCCACATGCTTTTCCAGCTGGCATCCGCATCGCCAATGGACTGGGTGGAGGCCTCGAGGAAGATATTCATTGATACCAGATCAACGAGGTAGTCTACCGACACACCAAAGAGCAGATTGAGAATGTACAGGGTCGGCCCAAAGATAATGAAAAATGCCAGCAGCAGCAATGTGAGCCACATATTGCTGAGTGAGAGGTATTTTATGCCGCGTTTGAGGCCAGTAAGCACTGAAATGAGTGCACAGATGGTAATGACCACAACCAGCAGTAACTGGACGCTGGTGTTCTGCGGCACATCCCAGATAGCGTTCAGTCCGGCATTGATCTGCTGAACACCGAGGCCCAGCGAGGTTGCGATTCCAAAGAGGGTTGCAAAGACGGCAATGATATCGACAAGCACGCCTATCCAGCCATCGACGCGGTCACCGAGCAAGGGGTACAGGGTATAGCGGATACTGAGCGGCTTTTTAAGGCGGTAGGACACAAAGGCAAGGGCCAAGCCAACCACGCAGTAGATCGCCCAGGCATTAAAGCCCCAGTGGAAGAAGGTGACCTTCATCGCGACGTCAGCGGCCTGGGCGTCGCCGACAGCGGCGGAAAAAGGCGTGCCGCTCGAAAAGTGGAACATGGGCTCTGCGATGGACCAGAAGATAATGCCGATTCCCTGGCCGGCCGCATAAACCATGGCAAACCAGGCAAAGAACCCGAATTCGGGCTTTTCGTTATCGTCGCCGAGCTTTATCTGGCCATAACGGCTGAACGTGATCCAGATGCAAAACACCAGAAAACCGCCGGCGAGTGCTACATACCAGCTGCTGGCGGTGAGGGTGATGAGTGTGCGTGCTGTATCTATGATGGATGCGGATTGTTCTGGTAGCAGAAGCGTGTAGAGGATGAACGCGAATATAACGGCCAGAGAGATAATCACGATAAACGGATTGATTCCCTTACAAAGCCCTTTGGTAAGCACCATGATGGCTACCTCATGCGGGGGGCGGGGCCCCTGAATATTATTCTTGTGTACCCAGGACCCGGTGAGTGAGCCTTGGGTTTTCGTATACCGTTGTCGCTCGAACAAGAGCGGCAGCTTATCTTCTAAGCTGCCGCATTACATCTGCTTAGCCCTTGATGATGTTGTGCTCGGGGCCGAACGGGAAACGGGTGATGTTTTCGGCGCTGCTGTCGCCCACCACCAGGATGTCGTGCTCGCGGTAGCCACCGGCACCGGGGCGGCCTTCGGGGATCATCAGCATGGGCTCGATGGATACCACCATGCCAGGCTCCAGCACGGTATGAACGTCCTCGCGCAGCTCCAGGCCCGCTTCTCGGCCGTAGTAGTGGCTCAGGGTGCCGAAGGAGTGGCCGTAGCCGAAGGTGCGGTACTGCAGCACATCGTGCTGGGCGAAGATCTCGTTCAGCTCGGCGGCGATATCGCTGCAGCGGGCGCCGGGCTTGATCAGTTCCAGGCCGCGGCGGTGCACCTTGCAGTTGATTTCCCACAGCTCCAGGTGACGGTCGGAGGCATGTTCCGCGAACAGGGTACGCTCCAGGGCGGTGTAGTAGCCCGCGATCATCGGGAAGGTGTTCAGGCTCAGAATATCGCCGGCCTCGACCTTGCGGGTGGTGACGGGGTTATGGGCGCCATCGGTATTGATGCCCGACTGGAACCAGACCCAGGTGTCCATCAGCTCGCCATGGGGGAAGGTGCCGGCGATTTCCCGCACCATGGCCTGGGTACCGGCCAGGGCGATTTCGAACTCGGGCACACCTACGGCGATAGCATCACGGATGGCCGCGCCGCCGACATCGGCTACCCGGGCACCCTGCTTGATCAGGGCGATTTCTTCCGCCGACTTGATCATGCGCATTTGCATGGTGGGCACACCGATATCCACGAAAGTCGCCTCAGGCAGGGCCGCCTGCATCTTGTGCAGGTTCTGCAGTGGCATGTGATCGTGCTCGACACCGACCTTGCCGCCGTCCTTGATCAGCTGTTTCACCGCGTAGAAAAAGTTGTCCTTCTGCCAGTCGGTGTAGATGACGTTATCGCCCAGCTGGTTGCGACGATAGGGCTGGCCACCGTCGATATTGGCGCTGATGCTGGTGTAGCTGTCCTGGGTGACAACCAGGCCGTAGTCGCGGCCAAAGCGGCAATAGACGAAATCGCTGTAGTAGTTGATGTTGTGGTAGGACGTAAAGAGCACCGCCTGCACATCATTTTCCGCCATATAGCGGCGCAGCTTGTCGAGGCGGGACTGCAGTTCAGCCTTGCTGAAGGTCGGGCGGACTTTTTCGCCATTGGGCAGCTGCAGGGTCTGGGGCATGGTAAGCATGGGTTTGGCTCCTGATTATTCTTGTAAAAACAGTAAGGCCGGACGATTTCCACTTCGGCTGAACGGGCGCGGTGCCCGGGCGTTTCGTTGGCTTGAACTGATCCTATCCCTCGCACCGGCATATTAAAAATCAATAGTTATAATGTATGTATTTATAATCTAAATGATGTGTGCCGCGGCGACAGCGCTGGCGTGGCGTCGCTTATATAGGTGCAGCTCGATAGCCGTGAGGCGCCGGTCTGGAAGTGGCAGACCTTAAGTGAGCAGTAGGGAATGAAAGGCAGGATTGAAAAAAGGGGTGTCTTTGATTGAGATGCCGCAGGGACTCGGGCGCGCTGCGCTCAGGTAAAGGTCGTCGATGTTGTGTGTGAACGAAGCAGCGGCGCCTGCGAACAAGCCCGCAGCTGATGACTACTTTAGTCTTGCATGGCGTCAACCTGGCGGTCGAGTTTTTCCAGAATGCGCATCAGGTCGCGGTACTCGCTGGCATCCAGGGCGCTGATCAGGCGGCTTTCCCAGGCCAGGGCCTTGGGGGCGAGTTCCTGGTAAAGGGCAAGACCCTCGGGGGAGAGGGACAGGTAGGTGACCCTGTTGTCCTGGCTGTCCTTTTCCTTGTTCAGGTAGCCGCGCTCATCGAGCTGCTTCACGCCGCGGGAAACCTTGGATTTGTCCATCTGGGTGATGCGCCCCAGGTCCTTGGCGTTCAGGCGCTTATCTTCCGCCAGGCGGGCGAGGATGCGCCACTCCGGTATGCTCACCTGGTAGTCATCGCCGCCATAGATGCGTGACAGATTGTCGCTCATGCGCCTGGCCAGATTTACCATGCGATAGGGTATGAACTGGTTCAGCATCAGTGACTTGGCGCTCATATCGGTGGGCTCGGACATGGTGGACTCCGCGGGTGTTTGGGCTGCGGTGGATTTTTGCATGCAGGCCGCCCGGCTGCAAACGCGGATCTCCCGATGGGGACTGGCGTTACAGTGTTGAGTCCGGCTGGTTTTCCGGCCGTGCGGCATCGAACGCGGGCAGGCGGTTACAGGCATCCCAGATCGACTTAATCTTCGGGTAGGTCGACAGGTCAAGCTTAAAGCGCAGGGCATTGTACACCTGGGGAATCAGGTAAAGGTCCGCCAGGCTGACCTCGGCCCCGTTGCAATAGGGCGCGGCTTTCAACTGGGTCTCGAGCACGTCAAAGCCTTCCGTTATCCAGTGCAGGTACCAGGCGGTTTTCTCATCCTCGCTGATGTTCAGGGTGCCCTTGAGGTATTTCAGCACCCGCAGGTTGTCGACGGGATGAATGTCACAGGCGATGAGGTTGGCCCAGGCGCGCACCTGGGCGGCGGCAATGGCATCGGCCGGCAGCAGTGGCGTTTGCGGGTACACCGCTTCAAGGTACTCCAGGATCGCCGTTGACTGGGTCAGCAGCTCGCCACTGTCCAGTTTCAGCGCCGGTAGCAGGCCCTGGGGGTTAAGCGCCCGGTAGGCAGCGCCCTGCTGCTCGCCGGTGAGCAGGTTGACCGGCGTAAGGCGGTGCTCGATGCCCTTGAGGTTGAGTGCAATGCGCACCCGGTAGGCGGCGGAGGAGCGAAAGTAGGTAAAGAGTTCCATGGGGTGTTCCTGGAAAATACGTAGGAGCGGCGCCTCGCCGCGAACAGCAGCGGCAATAGCTCAAGGCTAAAACTTTCGCAGCGAGGGCGCCTTTTGGGGTACGGCTCCTGTGGGTTAGGTGCGGGCCGGCAGCACTGTGCCTACAACCTCGCCAAAGCCAATGCGGGCCGCGCCCTGCCGGGCGCAGAAACCGCGCATCACCACGGCATCGCCATCTTCCAGGAAGGTGCGGGTTTCGCCATTGGGCAGGCTGATCGCCTGTTTGCCACCCTGGCTCAGCTCCAGCAAAGAGCCGGCTTCGGCCTGCTCCGGGCCGGACTGGGTGCCGGAGCCCAGCAGGTCGCCGGGTTGCAGGTTACAGCCATTCACGGTGTGGTGTGCCACCATCTGGGCGATGGTCCAGTAGGAATGCTTGAAGCTGGATGTCGACAGCCGGGTGGGGGCCTGGCCGGCGGCGCGCATCTGCTCGGTCTGCAGCAGGCATTCCAGCTGAATGTCCAGGGCACCCTCGGCGCTGTTGGCCGCGGAGCTCAGGTACGGCAGCGGCTGCGGGTCGGCGGCATCGCGCACAAAGGCCTGGCGATAGGGGGCCAGGGCTTCCAGGGTCACCAGCCAGGGCGAGATGGTCGAGGCAAAGTTTTTCGCCAGGAAAGGCCCCAGGGGCTGATATTCCCAGGCCTGGATGTCCCGCGCCGACCAGTCGTTGAACAGGCAAATGCCGAACACATGGTCCTCGGCCTCATCGATGCTGACCGGCTCCCCCAGGGCATTGCCACTGCCCATGAATATGCCGACTTCCAGTTCGTAATCCAGGCGCTTGCAGGGGCCGAAGCTGGGTTCTGCCGCATCCGGTGCCTTGAGCTGGCCCTTGGGGCGGTGGAAGGTCTGGCCGGAGACATCAATGGACGAGGCGCGGCCGTGGTAGCCGATCGGTACCCATTTGTAGTTCGGCAGCAGCGGGTTGTCCGGGCGGAACAGGGCGCCGACGCTGGTTGCGTGATGCACGGAGGTATAAAAGTCGGTGTAGTCACCAATGCTGCAGGGCAGGGCGTACTCGGCCCCGGCCTGGGGAACCAGGCAGGCCTGCAGCGCCGACTGGGCGCTGGAACCGGTGCGCAGGGCGCGGGACAGCGCCAGGCGCAGCGCCGACCAGGCTGCCTTGCCCATGGCCATGAAGCGGTTCAGGGTCGGCTCTGCTGCTGCCTGCAGCGCGTCGGCGGCCAGGCCGGTGAACAGGCCGCTGTGGTGGGCGGCCGCCAGGTCGAGTATCTGGTCGCCGATGGCGACGCCGCCGCGAAAGGCTTCAGTGGAACCCTGGCGACGAAAGCTGCCAAAGGGGAGGTTCTGGATCGGGAAGTCGCTGTCGCCACTGTTGGCGGATGCGACCCAGCTGGTAAGTGTGCTGTCGTGTGTTTCGTTCAGTGTTGTCATGGGTCCAGCCTTTATTTATCGCCGTTAAAGTATTTTTTCAGCCCGCTCCAGCAGTCCACATAGTTGTGCTGGCGGGCATCGCTTTCCAGCGCATGACGCGTGGGCGCGATCACATAGCGTGACTCGAACATGAACGCCAGGGTGTCCTGGTACTGTTCGGGTTTAAGTTGTGCAGCGCTGGCTTTTTCGAATACGGTTGCCTCCGGGCCATGGGGCGTCATGCAGTTGTGCAGGCTCATGCCGCCGGGCTCAAAGCCTTTTTCCTTGGCATCATAGACGCCTTCGATCAGGCCCATGAATTCGCTCATGATATTGCGGTGGTACCAGGGCGGCCTGAAGGTGTTCTCGGCCACCATCCAGCGCGGCGGGAATATCACGAAGTCGACATTGGCCACGCCTGCGCTTTCGCTGGGGGATGTCAGTACGGTAAAGATGGACGGGTCCGGATGGTCGAAGCTGACGGTATTGATAACGTTGAAGCGTGACAGGTCGTACTTGTAGGGGGCGGAGGTGCCGACCCAGGCGACCACATCCAGCGGGGAATGGTCCAGCGGTGCGCGGTACAGGCCGCCACAGAACTTGGCCACGACTTCGTAGTCGCCGTCCACATCTTCAAACCAGGCCACCGGGTACTGGAAATCCCGGTCATTGGCATAGCCGTTGGCGCCCACCGGGCCCCGTTCCGGCAGGTGCAGTGCGGCGCCGTAGTTTTCGCAGATAAAGCCCCGTACCGGCCCTTCCGGCAGTTCAATTTTGAACTTGATGCCACGGGGGATAACCAGGATTTCGCCGGGTTTCACATGCAGAACACCCAGTTCCGTATACGCCAGAATCGCGCCCTGCTGGGGTACAAAGAGCATTTCGCCATCGGCGTTGTAGAAGAAGCGGTTGCCCATGCCGGTATTGGCGCAGTAAACGTGAATGCCGATGCCGATCTGACTGCGGGCATCGCCATTGGCGGCGACCGTGACCAGGCCGTCGATAAAGTCGGTATTTGCCTCAGGCATCGACAGTGCGTCCCAGCGCAGCACATTGGGCGGGCAGTCCACTTCGGTAATGGGAGCGGTACGGATGAGGCCCTTGTCCATGGGGCTGAAGTCCCCCATGGCGATGGACGGCCGGATGCGGTAGGTCCAGGTGCGCCTGTTGCTGTGCCGTGGCGCCGTGAAGGCGGTGGTGCTGAACTGCTCGGTGTAGAGCTGGTAATCGCAGCGCTGGGGGTTGAACTGCCCCTGGGGCAGGGCACCTGGCAGGGCTTCGGTTTCATGTTCGTTGCCGAAACCGTTGAGGTATTCGAGTGTGTGGGACTTTGTCATTGTTCGAATTTCCGTCAGGTTGGATCGCAGTCTCGCTCTGTTCCTGCAGGTCTGCGGCGTTTTTTGATAGTTTCATTTGAGACTAGTTTAGTTGCATTTGTTGGTTATTTCAACCCGGTATCCGCTGGATTTAATTTTTAGCCGCGTCATAAATGCATTTTTATGCGTTATATGGTTTTTTATAAGAATAATTTTGGATTTTTTTGAGGGTCTGGCGTCTGTGCCCGGAGGAAACCTCGGAAATTGACCCTATCTATACTCTGCGCTGTTCGATGCGGCTGCTGTTACGGATGTGCGCCTGGGTTTGACCGTTAGGTGGTATCACTTCTTTACTGTAAGCATCAGCGCCAGCCTTTGAGGGCCGAACGCTGCGATGCTGCGCAGCTCAAGGGAGCACTATCCATGGAGCACAGTCTGCACATTGCCCACCTTGTCGCAGGCATTATTGCCTTGCTGCTGATTGCGGCGGTGACGCTGGCGGTCACTGAACGGCTGCGGTTTCCCTTTACGGTGGCGCTGGTGCTGGTGGGCATGGTGCTGACTGAAGTGGCACAGACCTACCCGCAGGCGCTGGGGCCGCTTGAAGGTATCGAAATCTCCTCGGGTCTGATTTTGTATGTCTTTCTGCCCACCCTGGTGTTTGAATCGGCCTTTCATCTCGATGCCCGCCAATTGCGCCGCGATCTCGCGCCCGTGGTGATGCTGGCGGTGCCAGGTCTGCTGGTCTCTACCTTTATTATTGGTGGCGTCATGGCGTTGGCCACGCCCATTTCGTTTTCGGCGGCCTTGCTGCTCGGCGCCATCCTGAGCGCCACAGACCCCGTGGCGGTGATTTCCCTGTTCAAGCGTCTGGGGGCACCGCGCCGGCTGACCGTACTGGTTGAAGGGGAGAGCCTGTTTAACGACGCCACCTCGATTGTGCTGGCGCGGGTGCTGGTGGGCGTACTGGTGGCCGGTGCCGTGTCTGTTGAGTCGGTACTGCAGGGTGTACTGGATTTTGTGGTGGTGTTTGTCGGTGGCCTGTTGGTGGGCTGGCTGATGGCCCTGTTGACCGGATATCTGCTGGGGGTACTACAGGGGCATCACTTTATCGAGATTACGCTAACCACCATTCTGGCGTACGTCTCTTTTCTGGTCGCAGAAGAGGTGTTTCATGTCAGCGGTGTCATGGCAACGGTGGCGGCGGCACTGAGTTTCAGTGGTTGGGGCTGGATCAAGGTGAGTCCAGAAGTGCGTGCCTACCTGGAGCACTTCTGGGAATACATGGCCTTTATAGCGACGGCCCTGATCTTTCTGATGGTGGGTATGCAGGCCGAGGTCTCGGCGCTGCTGGAGGCCATGCCGCTGCTTGTCTGGGTGATCCTGGGGATGCTGTTGTCGCGGTTTGTTGTGATTTTCGGCCTGATACCGCTGATGGAACGCCTGCCTGGCGCCCAACCCGTGGGGCTGGGTTACAAGGCAGTGATGTATTGGGGCGGGCTGCGCGGGGCCATCGCACTGGCTATCGTACTGAGCCTGCCCGAATTCGAGCACTCGGCCACCTTTACCACCCTGGTGATGGGCGCGGTGCTCTTTACCCTGGTGGTACAGGGTCTGTCGATCAATAGCCTGGTGCACCGTCTGGGGCTGGATAGGCCGTCGCTGGCAGACCGCTTCGCCCGTATGGAAGGTAACCTGCTGGCCAAACGACGTGCTCAGGACCGTATCCCCGAACTCATGGCCGGTGGCCTGTTTTCGGGCTCCATTGCGCAGCGGTTGCAGCTCAACTCCGATCAGGAATTAATCAGCATCCGTGAGGAGTTGAATCAGCTGCGTCAGACTGAACTCAATGCCAACGAGGAACGTCGGCTACTCTACCTGCGCGGTTTTGCCGAAGAGCAGTCGTTGTTTATCGACATGTTCAACAAGGGACACCTGTGTGAGGCGGCGTTCTGGCAATTACGTCAGCGTGTTGCGCTGGATCTAGACAGCGTCCGTTTCCAGGATCGGCTGGACCATATCGTTTTCTGCGAGCGGCAGGAGTCGGTGCTGGCGCAACAGCGTTTGCGTTTGCTGGGCCGCGTTGCGGTGCTGGCAGGTTATGCCCAGTGGCTGCGCATCAGGCGCGTGGCCAAGGACTATGAGATTGCCTGGGGGCGTTATCAGAGCTGCTCGCGGGTGCTGGAGCGTTTTGACGAATTGGTGGAAACGGAATCCATATCCGCCGAGGTGGCATCTGAAGTCCGACAGCAGTACCTTGCCTGGCATCAAGCCGCCTGCACACAGCTCGATCAGATGGCCGAGCAGTTCCCTGAATTTGTTGCAGACATGCAAGAACGTTTGGGGCAGCGTTTGGTGTTGCTTGCCGAAGGCGAGGCGATTGGCGAGCAGCTTGAGCGTGGAACCCTGCCGCAGGGCATCGCCGAAACACTGGAGGCCGAGATGCGCACCAAGCTGCGGGCCTTGCGCGGGGCGGCCATTAAAAAACTGCGGGTTGAACCGTCCGAACTGCTACGCAAGGTGCCCTTCCTGCAGGACATCCCGGAGGCTGATTTTGCGCAGCTGGCGACACGCATGCGCTCTGTGACCGTGGCCGAGGGAGAAAACATTATCAGCCAGGGGGATACGGGCTATTCGGTGTATCTGATCGCACGGGGCGTGGTGCGGGTGATACGGCGTGACGATGGCAAGGATCGCCAGCTGGCGACCCTGATGGCGGGCGATTTTTGTGGAGAGATGGCGTTGCTGCATAATGCGACGCGCAGTGCCACGGTTCGGGCGATGACGCCCTGCTCGCTTTATGAACTGCGTCGCGATGATCTGGTGCAGGCCATGCACGAGTATCCTGCTATTCAGGTGGCGCTGGAAAATGCGGCGCTTGAACGCAAGCATGCTCAGGGCTGAGATCAGATATCTGCGTTCAGGTGCTCAATTATAGAGTCGCGCTGGTATCTCAGCAGCGGTTCCCATACTCCGTTGTCATTGGCAAGCCAGGTACCACAGTTGTCGCAACGGGCAATACACAGGTTTTCCCGAACAAACCGAATGCTGATCAGGCCTGCTGCGGGCACTGTTGTTTCCACTGCCGGGCCCTGGGCGTGGGCGCAGCAAGGACAGAGACCGTGCATAGGCGCAAGAGGTTGGTCATGCGTGTATAAGGATGCAGGTTGAATGACCTCATTCCCGCCAGAACGCGCTCTGCTTTGGCAGGGGGAGGTCGTTTTTCGGAGCCGGCTGAAGTGGGTATACATTCGCGGGAATGCCTTCTACAGAGCTTATATTGAAGACGCTGGTAAAATCCGCGTATAGTGCCGCGCTTGAATCTGTTCGCGGCGGTTTTACCTGCTATTGGTCGCCAGGTGTAAGGCCAGTGAATTTGCGAACGACATTGTGCGGTTCTTGCTGTCGGTGCTGGGCGTCAGTGGGCTCTGACGCTCGTCGTAATAGCCGATGCTGATGATTTCCCATTGCTGAAGGTAGCAATGCAGGTAGCTGTTGCAGCAGCGGCACTTGTATAGCTGGCTGTCCTGCAGCGTACTGATATTGACCAGATAGGGATGGTGGCGTTGCTGCGAAATCAGGAGTTCACATGATGGGCAGGTGCTTTCCATGTCGATTGCCTCAGGTTGTACGACTGTAGTTTCGGTTTGCATCCAATGCGCCGAATGTTGCTTGTCCAAACAGGCTGTGGATTTTGTGTATCTAATCTCAAACATTGGTACACAGGGGTAATGTTAGGGGAGACCCTGGCAAAAATATTTAGGACTAAGTCCTAATTTTGAACGCATGGTCAGAGTTTTCGAGTTGTTGTACGGGCCAGTCCCGTTTATTGGCAGACAGGACGTCTGTTTCAACCGCAGGATGCGAGTCATACGGAATACTCCATGCGTATGTTGTGGGTGGCACTGCTGTTGCCACTGTATGCGTTTGCCGATCAGCCGGCGTCCTTCAGTGCAGCCAAGCGGGAACTGGTCGCCATTTATGCAGACAATCCGACGTCGTTTTATTGTGGCTGTCGCTACGGAGCGCACGGCAAACGTCTGGAGCCGGATCTGGCCAGCTGTGGTTACCAGGCGCGCAAAAACGCCAACCGTGCCGGTCGAATCGAGTGGGAACATGTGATGCCGGCCTGGGTGTTCGGGCATCAGCGCCAGTGCTGGCAGCAGGGTGGACGCCGGGCCTGCAGTAAAGATCCGGACTTCAAGCTCATGGAGGCCGACATGAATAACCTGGTGCCGGCCATCGGCGAGGTGAACGGAGATCGCTCCAACTATGCTTACGGCATGATTTCCGGCGAGCCGCGTGCCTATGGCGCCTGCGATGTTGAGGTGGATTTCAAGGGGCGCACCCTGGAGCCCAGCGACGCGATCCGGGGCGATATTGCCCGCATCTATTTTTACATGCGCGATCGCTACCAGTTGCGTTTGAGCCAAAGTGAAACGCGCCTGCTTGAAGTCTGGAACCGTGCCGACCCCGTGGATAGCTGGGAGCTTGAGCGCAACAAACGCATTCGCGCGGTGCAGGGGTTCGGCAACCCCCATGTGGAGACGGCCGAGACCCTGCTGGTCAAGAGTCGCCTGCCCTAGGCAGCGGCCTTGAGCAAGAGCAGGGCTGCCCGCGAGTCATGCAGATTATAGAAAGAGGACCCAAACCATGCTTCATATAACCAATGGCGACATGGCGAATCAGTGGCTGCAAAGTGCAGGTATCGGTGATGAGTATCTGGCCTGGAGCGATGTATTGCATGAAGGCCCGGTGCCGGGCGGGCTGACGCTGGACGAGTTGTCCCGGGTGCGTGCCGCCTTTATCGCCAACTGTGGCTGGGCGACCGACTTTGAAGCCCAGACCCATTTTCAGGCGCGGGACGCCCTGTTTCGCCGCGGCGCGCGTGCAGGCGGTATTGTCATATGGAATTCGTTCGAACTCTATGATCAGTTGCACCTGCTGCAATTGCTCAACTGGTATCACGAGGAGGGCCAGGGGCTTGCCTGGCCGGAACTGGTGCTGGTGGAGGATTACCTTGGTCAGACGGAACCTGAGCGGGCGGCAGTACTCTATGCCACCCGGCAGCGAGTAAGCGAGGCGCAGATGACGCTGGCGGTGGATGCCTGGCAGGCGTTTTGCAGCGCCAATCCGCGCACCCTGGCGAACCTGCTGCGCCAGGATCTGTCGGCGCTACCCTTCCTGGCTGCAGCAGTTGAGCGTTTGTTGCAGGAGTATCCGGGCCCCTGGGGTATTAATCGCACCGAAAAGCAGCTGCTTGAGGCTGTGAGTGCTGGTGTTGAGGATGCTGCGGGGTTGTTCCGGGCTGTGCGTGCGGCAGAGGAGGTGGCCTTTATGGGGGATGCCAGCTTCTGGCGGGTGCTGGAGGGGTTGCTGCGCGCGCCGGCTGCGCTGCTGCGCTCTGAGGGGGGGCATTTTGTACGCCCTGCGCTTGCTGGTTGCGATGAGGCGTTTCTGGCACTGCGCTTCTCGCTTACGCCCAGGGGGCAGCAGGTGCTGGCTGGAGCACAGGACTGGCTGTCGGAGCAGGCAATTGATCGCTGGATCGGCGGTGTTCATTTTGGCGGCAGTGGCATCTGGCGCTGGGATGCCGATGCCGGGGCGCTAAAACGGGGTCTCTAATCGCTGTTTGAGCGCCGGTTAACGACTTGCGCAAGGAGGCTGTCCGAGAATGCTGGCCGTCGCGAGAGCCAGCTGATTTGAGCGGGTTTTTGCGGTGTTTTAAGGCGAATAGTGGTTCTATTTAACGCAAGACAGCACAAAAAACAGTCAAGTTCAGATGGTTCGCAGTAGGTTGAGTATTGTCGGACAGCCTCCGAGGGGTGACAGTCGCGGATTGGCACGTTAGGATGCGCGTGGAATGCTTGGTGGCGTTGTCTGCGGGTGGCTCACACAGGTTTTCAACTACTTAAATGTATGCTGTTTCAGTGCCAGGTTCTAAATGTCCTAACCGGGCGGAAAATCCGATGGTGATCTGAGTCAGTTGTGACGACAGAACGGAGTAATACCAGTGCAGATAGCTGAAAATACCATAGTGCAGATCCACTACACCCTGAAAAATGCCGCCGGCGATGTGGTTGATACCTCCGCAGGGCAGGAACCACTGGCCTATTTGCACGGCGGTGGCAACATCGTTGAAGGTCTTGAGTCTGCCCTGGTCGGTAAAGCCGTTGGCGACAAGCTCGATGTGACTGTAGAGCCAGAGCGTGGCTATGGCGAGCGTCGTGAAGACCTGGTGCAGGATGTTGAACGCAGCAACTTTGTTGGCGTTGAGGACATTGAAGTCGGCATGCAGTTTCTGGCGCAGACCCCCTGGGGTGAGCAGCCGGTAACCGTTATTGCGGTCGCCGATGACAGCGTGCAGCTGGACGGCAACCATCCACTGGCCGGCGAAACCCTGAACTTCTCGGTTGAAGTTGTTGATGTGCGCCAGGCCAGCGAAGAAGAGCTGCAGCACGGCCACGCCCACGGCGAGGGTGGTCACCACCACTAAGCGGATGCGGGTTGCCGGCGACGGCGACTCACCGCTTCAACAACCGGGCCCAGGCCCGGTTGTTTGCGTAATCAAGCGTCGAAAAGAGTCGGCGCTCCACTTTAGTCATGTTATGGATAACACCCCAATTCGTTGAACTTTCCCGGTGCTCGGCAACCTTGCAGAAAGACTCTGTAGCGCCGATGCAGCAATCCGGGTGAAGTCAGTTCTGCGACTGTCGATGCATGGATGTATCGTCGGTGAGCGCAACGGGAGACTGGGTGCTGCGTAAAACCTCTGTTTTTTCTGCCTGTGTCTTTGTAGCCACACTGTTGCTGGGCTTTTACTGGAACCAGCTCAACCAGACGCTACAGCAACGCGACCAGGCGTCCCTTGTCCGTGACCTGATCAATACACAGGTCAGTTCCGTCGAGCGTTTGCTCAACCTTTCCCTGCTGTCGACCGAGCTGCTGGCCCATGAGGTGCGGCGCAGTCAGGGCGAACCGCCGGATTTTGCCGCCCGGGCGGCCGAAATTCTGCGTGATTTCCCCTCGGTGTCCAGTCTGCAGCTCGCCCCTGGTGGCATTAACCTGCAAATTTTCCCCTTTGCCGGCAATGAAGCGGCGCTGGGGCTGAATATTTTCGAGCATGGCTCTACGGCGATCGCTACCGCGCGGGCGCGGGATGAGCATCGGATGACCATCAATGGCCCGCTCACTCTGGTGCAGGGTGGCAGTGCGGTGATCGGGCGTAATCCTGTGTATCTGCTCGACGCCAGTGGCAAGGAGCACTTTTGGGGCTTTGTGTCAGCGGTGATTGATATAGACCGCCTGCTGTCGGTCACGGATCTGCAAAAGCTGGCAACCCGTGGCTTCCAGTATGAGCTGGTGAGGCCGGCAGACGCTGGTCTGCCGGAGCGTGTGGTTTTCAGCAGTGGGGAGGCGCTGAACGGCGACAATGTGCAGACACTGGACGTACGGGTGCCGAATGATCGCTGGCAGTTGCGCATGAGTCATGGTCTGGCTGCGCAGGGGCTGGTCGTCGGCTTTGGCCACTTCCTTAGCCTGTTCGCGGCGCTTACTCTGGCCTGGCTGGTGCACTATGTCTTGCGAGAGCCCTACCGGCTGCGGGCGCTGGTGGATTCGCGCACGCGGGAGCTGCATGAGCTGGCCTACCATGATTATCTGACAGGGCTCGTCAACCGGCGTCTGCTGAACGAGCAACTGGGCCAGGTGCTGCGTGAGCAGTCCTACGCGGGTGGTCAGGTCGCGCTCTTGTACCTGGACCTGGATGACTTCAAACGCATCAACGATTCCATGGGGCATGAGGTCGGGGATCAGCTGCTGGTGGAAGTCGCCAATCGGTTGCGCGGCCAGGTGCGAGGCAACGATATTGTCGCCAGGCTCGGGGGCGACGAGTTTGCTGTTGTGCTGCTGAACAGCGGTGGCCAGCATGATTTGCTGCGCCTGGCCGAGAAGATCGTGCTGGCACTGAGTCGTCCGGTGCGGCTGAACAGCCGGGATCTGGTGATTAGCACCTCGATGGGCATCACCCTTGCGCCCCATGATGGTGACTCGGCCAGCCAGTTGCTGCGCAATGCAGATCTGGCACTCTATGCCTCCAAGCGTCGCGGCAAGAACTGTATAGAGTTTTTTAATATCGATATGCAGCGCGAGGCTTTACGCCTGATGCTGCTGGAGGAAGACCTGCGTCATGCGCTGGCGCACCGGCAGCTGGCACTGGCGTTTCAGCCCATCGTCAATCTCGAGCACAACCGGGTGGCGGCCTTTGAGGCGCTGGTGCGCTGGCACCATCCCGAACAGGGCCTGCTGATGCCGGGTCACTTTATTCCTGCCGCCGAGCAGTCGGGTCTGATTGTGCCGCTGGGTTACTGGGTACTGCGCTCGGTTTGCCAGGGGCTGGTGGCACGTATAGAGGCGCAACGTGATGTGGTGCCGGTGGCGCTCAATATCAGCCCGCAGCAGTTTCGCGACAAGCACTTCATGATCGAAGTGCAGGCGATCCTGGACGAGACCGGGGTGCCGCCTGAACTGCTGGAGTTCGAGATCACCGAAAGCACGCTGATGGACAATCTGGCTGCCACCATCGACATTCTCAATGCCCTCAAGGTGCTGGGCATACGCATTTCGATTGACGACTTCGGTACCGGCTATTCATCCCTGGCGTTACTCAAACAGCTGCCCGTAGACACGCTGAAGATCGACCGCTGTTTTGTAAAGGATATTGGCGAGGACGAAGAAGACCGCCAGATCATTCAGGCGGTGATTGCCATGTCGGCTCAGCTTCACCTTGAAGTGATCGCCGAAGGTGTTGAAACCCAGGCGCAGAGTGATCTGCTCTATGCGTTTGGCTGTCGCCGGGTGCAGGGATACTTCTACGGCAAGCCGGTGATTGGGGCCATACCCGATACCCAGCCATTGCCACAGCCTGTCCTCTAGCCGGTGCCATAAAGCTTCTATACTGCAGGTGCAACCGTTGGGGTGCTCTGTTCGCCTTTAGGTTAAAGGCGGGCTTCAAAGGTGGGCTGCAGTCAGGTGACTGCACTGAACCTGTGGGGCTGGTGCCTCTAAGCTGTTGCCAGAGTGCAATCTGTGGAGGGCGCACATGCAAATTTCCGAGTTCAAGGCGCTAGTTTCAAGCCATAAGCTGAAAGCGGTCAATTTTATCGAATCCGGCTGTGGCCCCATGGTGGTTGAAGTGGAATACGAGGGTGGCAAGGACCTGATCAAGAACAGCGATGGCGCCGTTTTCACCTGTCTCAACGTCACCCAGGCCTACGATCTGTGTCATCGCGCCGGGGTGCATGAAGCCAACCTGGTGCAAGTCACGCCCCATGACGAAACCTGCGCCGGTGTTGTGATGGATTATCATCGTGATTCGATACCGCTTAAATTCTGAACCTGGAGTCCAGCATGGCGCGGGCCCGACACCTGCCGGTTGACTTAACGGCAGGTGTTTTGCTGTGTGGTGGCCCTAATGTGCAGGCGACAGTTTTAATGAGATGATGGCACGCTTGGCAGGGAAGGGTTAGCAGTCAGTCAATAGCATTCAGGGGTCCGTACACGGAGTCCGTCATCGAGGTAGGGCCAATGCAGGTATCGACTGCGATTAACAAACAGAGTGTCGCCCTGCGGGACAAGGTCGAGCGTGCGATCAGCAGCGTAGGTACCCTGGTACTGGGTAAGCCAAGCCAGATCCGCATGGCGCTGGCCTGTCTGTTCTCCCAGGGCCATTTGCTGATTGAAGACTTGCCGGGCATGGGTAAAACGACCCTGGCCCACGGTCTTGCCCAGGTTCTGGGATTGAGTTTTCAGCGCGTTCAGTTCACCAGCGACATGCTGCCGGCGGATATCGTCGGTGTGTCGATTTTTGATCAGAGTACCTCGGCATTCCGTTTTCATCCTGGCCCTGTATTTACCCAGATGCTGCTGGCCGATGAAATCAACCGCACCACGCCCAAGACCCAAAGTGCGCTGCTCGAAGCCATGGAGGAACGCCAGGTCACGCTGGATGGTCAGAGTCACCCGCTGCCAGAACCCTTCTTTGTGATTGCGACGCAGAATCCGAACACCCAGTTTGGCACCTTCCCGCTGCCAGAATCCCAGCTTGATCGCTTTTTGATGAGAATCGAGCTGGGCTATCCGGACCCGGAAGCCGAGCGCAAGCTGCTCGCTGAAGGCCATAGCCGGCACAGGCGTGCGCCCCTGGCGGTCTGTATTGATCAGGATGACCTGGAGGCTATTCGCGCCGAGTGTCAGGCGGTGCGGGTGTCCAGCAGCCTGATCGACTACCTGCAGCGGCTGGTGCAGTACACCCGCGAATCGCCCCAGTTTGCCTATGGTGTATCGCCGCGGGGCAGCCTGGCGCTGCTGCAGTGCGCCCGCACCTGGGCCTATATGCACGGGCGCGATTATGTCGTGCCCGAAGATCTGCAAAGCCTGCTGGAGCCGGTGGTGGGGCATCGCTTGCGCGTGGCCGAACAGGTGGGCGGTCACGGCAGTGAGGTCCTGATCCGGCAGATGCTGGAGCAGGTCGATGTGGTTGGCTAGGCACGCAGGTATGCAGCCATGGACGTGGCGAAGATTGCAGCCTTCCCATGACTGAACGCTGGAGCCGCAGGCTGGGCGCACGGGCGCGACGCTGGGCACTGCGGCGCCATGCGCCTGCCAGGAGCCTGACCCTGACGCAAAAGCGCATCTTTATTTTCCCGACCCGGGCCGGTCTGTGGTTCCTGTTTGCCGCCCTGGTGATACTGCTGCTGGGGATCAACTACGAAAACAACCTGGTGTATGCGGTCAGTTTTGTGCTGCTGTCGCTCTTTGTCGTGTCCATTTTGCATACCTACAGCAACCTTGCGGGCCTGACGATTACCGCGCTCTCGGCCAGACCTTGCCTGGTGGGGGAAAGTGCCGAGTTTGAACTGCTGCTGCGGGCCGGGCGACGGCGCAACTATGAAGCGCTGCAGCTTTGCTGGGTGGATCAGGCACCGGTGAGCTGTGATCTTATCGATGACAGTGAAAGGCGTGTGCGGCTCTATGCCCAGGCCGTTGAGCGAGGCTGGTGGCGCCCGGGGGCCCTGCTGATTGAAACCTTCTATCCGCTGGGCCTGCTGCGTGCCTGGACCTGGCTCGAAACCGATCTGCAGGCCCTGGCCTACCCGCGCCCGCAGGAAGGTGGTCTCCTGCCGCAGGGGCTTGGCAGCGGTGAGCGCGGCTCTGTGGCCAGCGGGCGCGGCAGCGAGGACTTCGCCGGCCTTGAAACCTACCAGCAGGGCATGTCCCCGCGCCATATTGCCTGGAAGCAGCTGGCCGCGGGTCAGGGGCTGCACGCCAAGCAGTTCGTGGATCACGCCGATGAGCAGCTCTGGCTTGACTGGTCATTCTGGCCGGAACTGGATACCGAACAGCGCCTGTCACGGCTGTGCTACTGGACACTCAAACTCGCACGTCAGCGGGTTCAGTACGGTCTGCGCCTGCCCGGGGTCGAAATCTCGCCAGGGCGCGGTGGTCGGCACCGCCATCAGGTGTTGCGGGCACTGGCGCTGCATGGGCGGGCGTCACAATGAAGGCGGTATATCAGCTCACGCGTCCGGCCTTGTTGTGGCAGTTGCTGATGGTCGTCGCGGTGCTGCTGCCCCACAGTCTGCGCCTGCCCTGGTGGTTGCCGCTGATGACCTTCGGTGCTTTGGGCTGGCGCCTGTGGGTGCATCTGGGGCGCACCTCCTTTCCGCACTGGAGCGTCAAATTCATGATGGCGGTGACCGCTGGCATCGGTGTGATCATGTCCATCGGCCGGGGCAACGGGCCGGAGCTTGCCGTGGCGCTGCTGTTCGCAGGTTTCTCCCTCAAATTGCTTGAAATCTACAAACGCCGCGATGCGCTGGTATTGATTTATGTGGCCTATTTTCTCGCCGCCACCGAGCTGCTTTTCGGTCAGAGTCTGTTGCATGCGCTCTATGTCGCCCTGGTGCTGGTGCTGATAACGGCGGCGCTCAATTCCGTGTACCAGAGTGAGCGCCATCCCGACTTCTGGCGGCCCCTGCGGGCATCGGTGCGGCTGGTGCTGCCGGCATTGCCGCTCATGGTGGTGCTCTTTGTGCTGGTGCCGCGCATAGGCCCGATCTGGTATGCGCCCCTGGCGCAGACTGAGGCCCGCACCGGGCTGTCGGATACGCTGTCGCCGGGGGACGTGAGCCGGTTGACCGGCTCCAGCGACGTTGCGTTTCGCGTGCAGTTTGACAGTGGCCGGCCGCCACCAGCGTCCAGTCGATACTGGCGTGGTCTGACCTATGATCGTTTCGATGGACGGCGCTGGGAGGCGGAAGCGGACCGCAGCCTGTTCAGGTCGCCAGACTCTGAGTCCGGCACTTTGCTGCGGTATAACATCACCCAGGAGCCCAGCGGTCAGCCCTGGGTCTATGCGCTGGATTATCCGGTAGCGGCCCCCTGGCCATTGCGCATGCAGGCCAATCAGACGTTAAGGGCGCCGGCCAAGATCCGCCAGCGGGTGGATTTTGCTCTGGCATCACGCCTTGCCAGTGACCGCTTTCAACCGCTGACAGCGGCGCAGCGCGAACGCTATCTGGCGCTGCCGGAGCAGGGTAACGGCCGGGCCCGGGCGCTGGCCTTGTCCTGGCGGGCGGAGGATGGCTCAACCGAAGGTCTTGTGGCGCGGGCGCTGGCGCTCTATGGGCGGGAGTTTAGCTACACTCTGACACCGGAGCGTCTGGGTGATGACAGTGTTGATGACTTTCTGTTTGAGACCAAAGAAGGCTTTTGTGGCCACTTTGCCAGCAGCCTGACCTTTTTGCTGCGCGCCGCGGGCGTGCCGACCCGTATCGTCGGGGGCTATCTGGGGGGCGAGTGGAACCCCTATGAATCCTATCTGGTGGTACGCCAGTTCGAAGCCCATGCCTGGACCGAGGTCTGGCACCAGGGGCGTGGCTGGGTGCGGATCGACCCAACGGCCGCCGTGGCGCCTGAACGTATCGAGCAGAGTGCCGAGCAACTGCTGTCCAGTCAGCCGGGCTTTCTGGCCGATACGCCGCTATCGCCGGTACGTTTTGGTCACATCGGCTGGATCAATGCGCTGCGCATGCGGACCGATGCGCTGAACTTCGTCTGGCATCGCTGGGTACTCAGTTATCAGCTGCGCCAGAATGACCTGCTGCAAAAGCTGCTCGGCGAAGTCACCCTGTGGAAACTGGCGCTGGGGCTGCTGATTCCCTTCAGTCTGGTGCTGGGCTGGGTTGCGCTCGGCCTGTTGCGCCAGCGCAGACCCAAAACGAAAGATCCGGTGGATGCGGCCTTGCTGCGCCTGAGTGGCCGCTTCGAGAGTCGTGGCCTTGGGCGCAAACCCGGTGAACCTGTGGGCCGCTATGCCCAGCGTATCGCGCTGGAGCGGCCTGATCTGGCGCCAATTATAGGTACTGTGGCGCGCCTGTATGAGCAATTGCGTTACGCCGAAGGTAGCGACGCCCAGTTACACAGAGCCTATCTGGCGGCTGTGCGCGCCTGTGTGCGTCAGTTGTGACGATGCCCATTTAAAACGCGTCAGACGCGCCTAGAGCAGCGCCTGCTGTACCCGCAGACGCAGTTCCGGCACCAGCTCTTCATCAAACCAGGGGTTGGCTTTGAACCAGCGCTGGTTGCGCGGCGAGGGGTGGGGCAGCGGCAGGCAGCCCGCTGGCAGTTCGCGCCAGTGCAAGACGGTTTCAGTGAGCGAAGCATAGTTGCCGGTAACGTAGCGGCGTTGAGCATAGTGCCCGATCAGCAGCGTCAGGCGAATAGTCGGCATGGATTCAAGCAGGCGCGGATGCCACAAGGGTGCACATTCCTTGCGCGGCGGCTTGTCGCCACTGGCGGATGAACCCGGAAAGCAAAACCCCATGGGCATGATGGCAAGACAGCCGGTATCGTAAAACTGTTCCCGCGTCAGTCCGAGCCAGCCACGCAGTCGATCGCCGCTGGCATCATCAAAGGGACGACCCTGGGCCGTGGTTCTGGCACCAGGCGCCTGTCCGATGATCAGTATCCTGGCGTTGCTTGCCGCCTGCAGGATAGGGCGGGCGGCTTCCGGCAGCCCCGTGCAGTGTCGGCACTGGCGGACTTCCTCCACCAGGGCCTCACAATTTAACGCAGGTATCGGTTCCACAATCCATTCTTCCGTATAATGGCCGCCGGCCACAATTGGTAGGCCGTTAAATTAGATTACAGAGTAGCTGCACAGCCCCATGACCGACCGTCGCAACCAGGCACCGCACCCGTTTGACTATAAGGTGGTGCGCAGCAAGCGCAAGAGTGCCGCCATACAGATTAACGCCGATGCGGTGCTGGTGCGCGTGCCCGAGTGGGTCAGTGCGCAGTGGGTCGACGACTTTGTGCAAAGCCGCCGGCAATGGGTGCTCAGTCACTTGGACCGTCAACAGGTGCAGCAGGAGGCCCACGGCATCTATATAGTCGAAGGCGGGCTGATTCCCTGGCGGGGCCAGGATTACCGGTTGCGCTGGCAGTCGGGGGCTGCGTCCAGGGTGATGATCGACGGTGATGAGTTGCAGGTCACCTTGTCACGCCGTATTCGCAGGCCCGCGGCAGAGGCCGTGAGCATGCTGCTGCAGCAGTGGTGTATGCAGCAGGCTGAGCAGCAGCTGGGCCCGCGTCTGCTGGAGCTTGGCCGACAGACGGGGCTCAAGCCTCTGGGGGTGTCGATTCGCGGGTTTCGCCGTCGCTGGGGCAGTTGTGACAGCCGCGGCCGGATATCCCTGAACTGGAGACTGATCATGGCTCGCCCCGAGGCTGCGGATTACGTGCTTATCCACGAGCTGTGCCATCTGCGCCATTTTGATCACTCACCGCGGTTCTGGCGCCTGGTGGAACACCATTGCCCGGAGTACAGGGCACTGCAGGCGTATTTTCAACAACGCGGTTGCTGGCTGCTGTGGTGATCAGACCTTAACGGTATCGCTCTGATACGTTCCTTTATGTCTCTTATTTATACCGTTATCTTATGCTTCACCATTCACCATTCACCATTCACCATTCACCATTCACCATTCACCATTCACCATTCACCATTCACCATTCACCATTCACTATTCACCTGGTACCTGATTAAGCGCAGGGTTCGCTCTTAGCCGTTGTGCCAGCAGATCAACCAGCGCGCGGACCTTGGCGCTGGCGTAGCGGCCTTCGCGATGCACTATATGAATGGGCCGCGGTGCCGGTTCAAAATCGCTCAGCAGTACCTCAAGTGCGCCGCTGCTGATATGCTCGGCGACCTGGTAGGACAGCACCCGGGTAATTCCCAATCCCCGAATGGCCGCCTCAATGGCGGCATCGTTGGTGGTGACACTGAGGCGCGGTCGAACAGCGATGCTTTGAGGCCCGGTTTTGGTGTTAAAACGCCAGTCCCCAAGGGCGGCGCTACTGCCGGCGCTTGAGGCGATAATGCTGTGGCCCTCAAGCGCCTGCAGCGTCTCGGGTCTGCCGTGTTGTTGCCGATAGGCCGGGGACGCGCAGAGCATCAGGCGAACGGAGCCGACACGCAGTGCGCGCATGCTGGAATCAGGCAGCTCGCCGATGCACACCCCCACATCCACACCTTCTTCCAGCATATTGACGATGCGATCCAGAAACAGGCTCGACATGCGGGTTTCAGGAAAGGTTTCCAGGTATTCGATCAGTGTTGGCAGCACGAAGATGCGCCCGAACAGCGCCGGCGCCGTCACGGTCAGATGGCCGCGGGGCTGAGCATTAATGCCGGCGGCTGCATCCGCCGCCGCCTCGACATCACTCAGAATACGCCTGGCATCTTCCAGGTAGCGCAGACCCGCCTCCGTAGGGCGCACAATGCGTGTGGTGCGCTGCAATAGCTGGATCCCGAGATTGTCCTCCAGCGCTGCAACGGCGCGGGTGACGGCGGGCGGAGAAATGCCCAGCTTGCGGGCGGCGGCGGCGAAGCCCTGCTGTTCGGCGACGGCGACAAATACGCTCATGAGGTGGAACTTATCCATAACTGTTCCTCTGGCTAGAATAATGAATTGTGTTTTCTGAGAATTATTCTGGCAAGTGATATTTGTGATCATGGCTTTTCACCGGCACAACAAGGCAAGGCCGATCCAGTTGCAGGCTCTGACAGTCAGGAGGTACAGAATGGGACACCGATTCGCCGAGTTAGCCTTTACCGCCTCAGTGCGCGATGCGCAGCAGGTCATGGGCAGTCGAGCCAGCTATGCCAGGATGGAACAGGGCGAAGAGCATCATCATCGGCTGGGCCCGCGGGAAACGGATTTTATTGCAGCAAGAGACAGCTTTTACATGGCCAGTGTCGGAGAAACCGGCTGGCCCTATGTGCAGCACCGTGGCGGGCCCGCGGGTTTTGTTCGGGTGCTCGATGATTGCCATATCGGCTTTGCCGACTTCAAGGGCAACCGGCAATACATCAGTGCCGGCAACTTTCGCACCGACGACCGCGTGGCACTGATCATGATGGATTACCCTAACAAGGCCCGTCTCAAGCTGCTGGGGCGGGTGCGCGAGCTGGATGCGGAAACTGAGGCTCTGGCCGCACTGACAGTACCAGATTACAGGGCGAGCGTTGAGCGGGGGTTTATAGTGAAAATTGAAGCCTTTGACTGGAACTGCCCGCAGCACCTTGTACAGCGCTATACCCAGCAGGAAATTGAACAGCAACTGCAGCCGTTGCGCGATGAGAACCGGCGTTTACGGGCTCAGCTCGCGGCCTGTGAACTGAGCCAGTAATCGATAGTGCACTCAGAGATCACATCAAGCACATCCACCCGAGAACCGACCCAAGAAGGGGATCAAAGATGACAAACGAGCAACCCAGACCTCCGCTACCGCCTTTTAACCGCGATTCGGCGATGCAAAAAATCCGCCTGGCGGAAGACGCCTGGAACAGCCAGGACCCCGAAAAGGTGTCCCTGGCCTATACGCCGGATAGCCGCTGGCGCAACCGCTCTGAATATGTCACCGGGCGGGAACAGATCCGGGATCTGTTAACGCGCAAATGGCAGCGTGAGCATGAGTATCGGCTGATCAAGGAACTCTGGGCCTTTACCGACAACCGTATCGCCGTGCGTTTTGTGTATGAGTGGCAGGATGACAACGGCGCCTGGTTCCGTGCCTGTGGCAATGAGAACTGGCTGTTCGACGATAAGGGTCTGATGGCACAGCGCCATGCCAGCATCAACGATGTGCCCATCACCGAGGCCGAGCGCAAATTTCGCTGGCCCCAGGGGAGGCGCCCCGACGATCATCCGGGCCTGACCGAACTTGGCCTCTAGCGGCTCTTCCAGAACAAAACGGCGCCTGAAAGCCGTGATGGCTTTCAGGCGCCGTCTTGTCCGTTGTTTTGCAATGCAGGCATAGGGCTAGGTAAGCCGAGTGTCAGGCTGCAACTTAACGGCGTACACTGCGAAAGTCGCCATCGACCCAGGTGATGGCTTCATAGCAACCCTGGGCTGACTGGGTGCCGCACTGAGAGCCGTGCAGGGATAGCAGCAACATGCGGTCATTGTCCCAGTCGATGATTTGCCACTGGCGCACATGGCGCTCAAGCATCTGGTTGTTGACGATAACCTTGAGACCGCAACCGGTGGCATCGCAGTACTGGGTGGCAGACGAGGTGCAGCTGTAGGTACTTTCGTCGACAATCTCGTCCTCAATGCCATCGCGGTTGAGGTCAATCACCCGGATAGTGCCGGGCTGATAACCGAGCTGTCCCCCCTGATTGGCAGCACAGCTTTGCCGGGCGTCCCGGATCAGCTGGTCCGACAGTTCCGATGCCTGTGGCGCTGCACCGAACAGCACCGCAGCGGTGCTGATCAGCAGTACAAAGATTCTTTTCATCGCTCTACTCCCTCTGAAGTCGGCGGCTCTGTAGTCGTTCCCGCCTTTGATACCTTCCACAGAATAGTCGAAACCGCGGCGTCACAGCGATATGGATTGCAGTTGCCATTGCTGCGGGCGCGTAAAAAAGCGCGACTTATGGCGGGGGCCGGGGTGGGGTAGCAAGTCCCCGGGCGGGGCGGGGGTGAGGCGTAGCACGCTCTTGCCTCCCCTGGATACGACGTTAGACCGGGCTCCAGCTATAAGTGCCAAAGCACTGTTTTTTATAGCCAAACAGACTGTGTTTTGCTGGATAACGGGTGCGGATAATGGCTCCAGCCTTCAACCGAACCCACACCAGGGAAACCTAATGGAAAATAAAAATCGACTTGTGAAACTGTTGCCAGCCGCGGTGGCGCTGCTGGTCTCGGGGCAGACTCTGGCCGGCATTACCCTCTATGACACCGAGGGCACGACCTTCAGTACCGATGGCCTGATCAATGTCTTCTATACCCAGAGCAGCGTCGAGGGTGGCCCTGTGGGTGACCGGGACCAGGCCCGGGTGCGCATGGGCTTTCTGCCCAACTGGATCGGCTTCAATATGACCAAGCAGGCGGGCGATCTTAAGCTCGGTGCCCGTTCTTCGTTCTGGGTGACGCTGAACGACACCGATTTAAACCGCGGCGCTGATGGCCTCGGCACACGCAGCGGCATAGACGTGCGTCAGTTTTACGGTACTGTGGATGGCGACTTTGGCCAGGTGTTGATCGGCAAGGACTTCGGCCTTTTCAGTCGTACCAATATTCTGTCCGATGAACTGCTGCTCGGCCACGGTCAGGTGTCCGATACCCTGGGGCTGGTGGATGGCGGCAATGTGTCCTTCGGCAATATCGGCAGCGGTTATGTCTATCCCTTCCCGGTGGCGCAGATTAGCTATCGCTCGCCGGTAACCAATGGGCTGCAGTTTGCAGGCGGTATCATGGACCCGAGCAAAACTGACGATGCGTCGTCCGAAGAGATGCCGCGGTTTGAAACCGAACTGACCTATCAGCGAGATTTTGATGGCGGTTCCTTCAAGACCTGGGTGGGTGGTCTGTATCAGAGCTCCGCTTCTGGCAGCGACAATGTTGACTCCCGTGGTGTCTCGGGCGGCGTGAACGTCAAGTTTGGTGGCCTGTCGCTTACGGCCTCCGCCGTGGATGGTCAGGGGCTGGGTACTGTGGCCGGATTGAGCAATTTGGTGACGTCCGAGAACAACGATGTGCAGGGTTATCTGACCCAAGCTTCTTACACACTGGGTGCAAACCGCTTTGTTTTGTCCTATGGTGAAAACGAAAGCAGCAATGATCCGCTGCTGATGGGCGCGGATGCCGAGTACAGCAACACTGCCGTCGCCGTATTTCACGATCTAAATGAAAATCTCAAGCTGGTGGCAGAATTGAATCGTACCGAAGTCGCCGTGGGTGGTTCTGACTTCGAGGATACCGACACCATCGCAGTCGGTGCAGTACTGACCTGGTAATACGAACAGGTCGCGGTGACGCGGTTGTAAATACTGGTTACCCCCTTCTCCAGTATCTGCAACCGCGTTTTTATGTGCGCTTTTATCTGCTACTAAAGTACTGTTTCGCCGCCGACGCTGCCTTGGTCTGAATGCTTAATGGACGTTTAATGTTTTATTAATCAGTAATTTAAATGGATATTCGCAGGCTGATCCTAAGTAGTATTTAAGCTGTGCCCCGGCACCGCCTACAATAGAACCTGCCCTTTTTCTGACGCTGATACTCCCGGGGAGGCTAGCGTTGACCCTCGAAGACCTCCAGCCAGCTGCAACGACGGCGGTGAGCTACAGCACCGACCCTGCCACGGCATCGCGTGAATTGCGCGATTCACTGCACAATCCTCATTTGGGATTTGTGCTTTTTTTCTGCTCCGCCGAATACGACCTTGAAGCCCTGGGTGCTGCACTGCAGACCGAGTTCGCAGGCGTCGGCCTGGCTGGCTGCACCACGGCGGGTGAAATTACCCCCCAGGGTTACGGTCAGGGCTGCGTAACGGCCATTGGTTTTGATGCCCGCGGCTTTGCCATCGAAGGTCAGCTGGTGAAGCAGATCGGGCGCTTTTCCCTGACTGACGCCCAGGCCGTGGTGGAAGGCCTGACGGCGGGCTGTCGTGCCCGTAACCTGGCGCCCATCAAGCGCAATACTTTTGCCCTCACGTTGCTCGACGGCCTGTCGAGTCAGGAGGAGCTGTTCCTGGTGGCGCTTAACTCTGCCCTGGGCAGTATTCCCAATTTTGGTGGCTCGGCCGGCGATGACATTCATCTGGCCAATACTCATGTGTTCTTTGAGGGGCGTTTTCATACCGATGCCGCCGTGGTGTTGCTGTTCAATACCCGTTGCGATTTCGAGGTGTTTTCCAGTCACCATATCGAGCACCCCGGTGAGAAAATGGTGGTGACGGGCGCCGATCCGGACAGCCGTACCGTGACTGAGCTCAATGCCGAGCCCGCGGCGCTGGAGTATGCCAGGGTGCTGGGGGTCGAGGTGGCGGAGCTCGATTATCGGGCCTTTGCGCTCAACCCGGTGGCGGTGCGTATCGGTGACGATTACTACGTGCGCTCCATTCAGCGGGTCAATCCGGACCTGAGCATGACCTTCTACTGCGCCGTGGAGAAGGGCATCGTACTGACGGCCATGCGCCCGGGCGCCATGCTGGAAAACCTTGATGCCGAGTTTGCACGTATTGAACAGGCCATAGGTACTCCGCGGCTGGTGATTGGCTGCGACTGTTTTCTGCGCCGCCTTGAGGCCGAGTACACCGGGCTTGATGGGGTCACATCCGATTACCTGCAGGCGCACCGCGTTATTGGCTTCAACACCTATGGCGAGCAGTTCAACGGCATGCACCTGAACCAGACATTCACCGGTGTGGCGATTGGAGGTTACCGTCATGACCGGCGCTGATAGGGCGCTGCGAGCTCGCCGCCCATGAGCGCCCCTGAACAGCTGCTTGAGCTGCAGGCGCGTATCGCGGAGCTGGAGCGGGACAATGCCAAACTGCGCTCGATCAATGGCGCCCTGATCGAGCGGGTCGAGTCCGGCGGTGGTCATCGCGCCGATCCCTACGGCGCTTTCGAACATTCTGTGGTGCTGGCCGAGCAGGTACGGGAACGCACCGAAGCGCTCAACAGCGCCCTGCTGCAACTCAAGCGCAGCAACCGCGCCCTGACCCGGGCCAGTGAAGAGGCCGAGATGTCGCAGCAGCGGCTGATCGATGCCATTGAAAGCATATCCGATGGCTTTGTACTGTTTGATCGCGACAGGCGCATTCTGCTGTCCAACAGTCACTTTCGGGCCTTCTGGAAGGGCACCGGCATTCGTATTGAAGATGGCACCACCATCTCCGATCTCAAGCGCCTGGCCCATGAGCATGGCCTGATTGTGGAGGAGAGCGGCTCCCGGGCAGGCTCTGGCAGCCCGGTCATGAAGCTGGCCAACGGCCACTGGATGCAGGTCAACGAAAAGGTCACCCGTGACGGTGGCCTGGTGGTGCTCTATACCGACATCACAGAGCTCAAGGCTTTCGAGGAGGCTAAGCGCGAACGGGCGCTGGCACAAAAATCCCGTTTGCTGCAGAGCCTGGTTGAGCACCTCTCCCAGGGCGTAGCACTGGTGAACGGGCAGGGCGAGCTAGAGGTCTGGAATCATCGCTTTATTGAGCTCAGCGGCATTGATCCTGCGCAGGTGCCGCAGCAGCGGCTGTTCAACGCCTTAGTGGCAGGCGGCGATGTTACCGTACTGGCACCGATCACGGCGCTGCAATGCAGTGATGGTGTCCAGGCGCTGGAGCAGACCCTGGCCGATGGCCGGGTACTGGAGATTCGCACCCATCCCATGCCCACCGGCGGTTACGTCAATACCTATACCGATATCACCGAGCGGCATCGCTACGCCGAAACCCTGCGCGAGAGCGAGCAGTGGATCCGGCTGATAACCGACCATGTGCCCGCCCTGATTGGCTATGTGGGCGAGGATCTGCGTTACCAGTTCAGCAACAAGGTCTACGACGAGTGGTATGGCTGGCCGCGGGGCGAGCTGAATGGCCGCCTGATCAGCGAAGTCCAGGGCGAGGCCCAGTTCCGCAAGATTCGCCCTTACATGGAACGGGCTTTGGCCGGCGAGAGCGTGACTTTCGAGATCGACGAGAAAAACCTGCAGGGTGAAACGCGCTGCATGCTCAAATCCTATGTGCCAAACCTGGACAGCAGCGGCCGAGCCGTGGGTATTTTCGTCATGATCCGCGACATTACCGAGCGGCGTCGCACTGCCCATGCGCTGGAGCAGGCCTATCAGCACCTTGAGCATCGGGTGGATGAGCGCACCGCCGAGCTGACCGCGCTGAATGACAAGCTGCGCCAGGAGATCCATGAACGTGTTGCCATAGAGGCACGCCTGCGTGAAGCCAAGAAAGAGGCAGAGCAGGCGAACCTGTCCAAGACCAAGTTCCTCGCCGCCGTGAGTCATGATCTGTTGCAGCCGCTCAACGCCGCCCGCCTGTTTACCGGTGCACTGCAGGAGCAGGATATGGCAGATCCGGTGTCACGCCTGGTGGGATCGGTCAGCAATTCCCTGGCCGATGTCGAGAGTCTTCTCAGCACTCTGGTCGACATATCCAAGCTGGATGCTGGCGTGATTACGCCGGATATCAATGCTTTTTGTGTGCGTGACCTGTTGCAGAATATCGCCAACGAATACAGCCAGGTGGCGCGCAAGGAAAACTTGCAGCTGCGTTTTGTCAGCAGTGATGCGGTGATCCGCTCCGACAGTCAGCTACTGGCGCGCATACTGCGCAATTTCCTCTCCAATGCGTTGCGCTACACCGAGACCGGCCGGATACTGTTTGGCTGCCGTCGGCGCCGAGACAGCCTGCTGATCGAGGTGTGGGACACCGGTATCGGCATTGCCGAAGAGAAACTCACCGAGATCTTCCTGGAGTTCAAGCGCATTCTGCCCCCGGGCGGCGGCCATCATGACAAAGGCTTGGGCCTGGGTCTGGCGATCGTTGACAAGATCTCCCGCATTCTGGGGCATCAGGTAGCCGTCACCTCGGTGCCGGGGCGCGGTTCGGTGTTTTCGGTGGAGGTGCCACTGGGAACCCTGGAGCCTCGCAGTGAGAGCGCCCAGGTCAGCCGCGAGCCTGCCCAGGCCTGGCTCGACAATGCGCGCCTGTGGGTGGTGGATAACGATCAGGCCATCTGTGATGGCATGGCGACCCTGATGCAGGGCTGGGGCTGCGAGGTGGTGACCGCGTTGTCGCTGGCGGATCTGCAGCTCAAGGTGTCGGTGGTCGACGGCCTGGTGGATCTGCTGATCGTGGATTATCACCTGGATAACGACGACAACGGCATTGATCTGGTGGCCGAGATCAAGCGCCAGCGCAGCGATGAGTTGCCGGTGCTGATGGTCACCGCCAACTACAGTCATGAGCTCAAGCAGCAGATCCGCGATCTGGGCTATCTGCTGATGCACAAGCCCGTGCGACCCATGAAGCTCAAAACCACGCTCAATCACCTGCTGAACACCCGTGGCTGAGCGCCTTGGGCTCATGTCTAACAGCCGATGCCAAGGGCTGGATAAAAGACGGGATGAACAGGTGGTGAGGGGCAGGGTGAGGGACTGAAATGCAGTGTTGCGCTGCGTGTCCGCCGCGTAAGGTTTGTGCTTTTAATTCAGGTTCTTTTAGCGGCGCCGCTCCTTTTTAACGGCGCAGCTCCTGTATTAGCGACGCAGGTATTGGGCGAAATCGATATTGCCGGCCGAGAGCACGGCCTGGATGCGGTTATGTACGCCGAGCTTGCGCAGTATGGCCGAGACATGGGCCTTCACCGTGGTTTCGGCGATATTGAGGTTGTAGGCGATCTGCTTGTTGGACTCACCCGTGGCCATGCGCTCGAGTACCAGCAGTTGACGGCGGGTCAGGGAAGAAAGCAGCTCCACCGGGATACGGGTGTCGTCATTGCGGCTGCGGCGGCTTTCGGGCTTGCTGGAACGGATGATGTCGGAGGGCAGATAGACGTTGCCGTCCAGAATCTGCTGCAAAGCTTCGGTCATCTGCTCGCGGGGCGATGATTTGGTAATGAAGCCCACGGCGCCGTAGGTAATCGCCTGCAGCACGATTTGCTTGTCCTCTTCAGCGGAGACGATTACCACCGGGACTGTGGGGGCTTCGTTGCGCAACGTAATCAGGCCGTTCAGGCCGTGCATGCCGGGCATGTTCAGATCCAGCAGAATAAGATCCAGATCGTCCTGCTCCAGTGTCAGCGCCAGCGCGCTATCAAGGCTCTCTGTTTCGATGGTTTCGCACCCTGGGAAACTGGTGCGGATGACGTTGGTAATGGCTTCACGGAACAGCGGGTGATCATCTGCAATCAGTATCTTGTACACGGGGTCTCTCCGTTATAGTTATTATCCGGCAGCGCGCTGGTGGTCGCGGGTAAAGGTGCCGGTTACCGTTGCTCGCCCTATCTTAACCGCTGTGCTGCGGTTTGGCTCGGTCAGTCTGGGTGTGTTTTGAGGTGTTGCCAGTCGCTGGCCGTCGCTGTTAATGGGTGTCAGTCAGGGGAACCGGCACGCCAGGCTCTACCGATAGCATCGCATCCTGCCAGCCATCGCTGCCCTCGGGGTACCAGTAAAGCGCAGTGTAACCCCAGCTGGCGGCGCGTCTTGTCGCATTCCAGGACATCCAGCAGTCGGCCCGGCAGTAGAACACCAGTGGCCTTGTGCTGTCCTTGTCTCGCAGAGTTGCCAGTTGAGCGCGAAAATAGTCTGCCCAGCGGGATTCAAGTGCGCCCTTGCCGACATTGGGCAGCCAGTAGCTGCCGGGGATCTGCATGCGGGCTTCCTGCTCGATAAAGACACCATTGCGCCACTCAAGCGCCTGTACATTCAGCAGTGCCGTATCGGGGCGCTGTTGTAGCAATGCCTGCAGGGCGGCGGTATCGAGGGTGTGGGCCTGGTCGATAGCCGCCGGTGTCGGGCTGCGATACTGGGCAATACGGTAGCCATCGGCGGAAAACAGTGTTGCGTCATTCCCGGGGGTCTCGCTTTGCGCCGCCGACAGTGGCAACGACAGCGCTACGGACAGGCAGAGGAGAGGGGGCAGGATCCAGCTTTTTATATTCATGCCCTAATTAGAACGCGCCTTTAGTGCGGGAAAAATCCTACCATGGCGCCTAACAACCAGTACTAAAGTACTGCTTTTTGCAAAAAGGCTGCTGTTTCAAAGGCGCTGACTCCGCCTTAGCCTGCGCATCACCTGCCGATGATAGCAGTGGGAAAGCAATGGCCTGATGAACGGCAAACCCATCAGCCAGGCGAGTGGCTTAAGCCAGGCTACACGGCGCATGAGCAGGATATAGGCATCCAGTTCGCGGTGAATACGCCCTTGTGCATCCTGTACGTGAAGCTCGGTGAGTGCCTTGTACGGGTCTATGCCAAGACGGCGCAGTTCGATCTCCCGGCCGCTAATATCGAACCAGCAGATGGACTCTGCTGCAGGGCCGGCCAGCTTCTCATAGTGCGCACGGTCGCGCCGGCAACGGGGACAGGCGCCGTCGTAGTAAACCGTTATGGGGAGGAGGGCGTTCATGAGGGTTCTGGATTCTGCCGCTGGTATCTGTAACCTTAGACAAGGCTCTTGGATTCAGGTGCACTGAGCGCAATTGATACGGGCGATGTTTATCGCCTTGGCATGCAGGGAGAGGCTTCATGGCTGCAAAAAAACTGCTGGGTGTGCTGGCACTGGGTGTGATGGCCGTAGTGCTTTTCCCCGAGGGCGAGCGTACCCAGAATGAAGGTGTGCTGGTGGAACAGTTACCGCGCCAGGCCCCGGTCAGCCGTGCCCCTTTTGATCATGAGGGCTATCGTATCGACGCGCTGGCCGAATTCGAAATCGATGCCCGGGTGCTGGGCAAGGAGCGCTACTGGCTGGATCGGGAATCGGATCTGTCGAAGTACGACCTGGCGCTGGGGTGGGGTGTCATGTCCGACAGCCGGGTGCTGGAGCGTATCGACATCCGCCAGTCCGGGCGCTGGTATCGCTGGCGTTCCGAACAGCTCCCGGTACCGCGCCAGCAGATCGAACATAGCAGCGCCAATATGCATATGGTGCCCGCCGATAGCTATGTCGAGCGGCAGATTGCATCCGTAAGGACCGGCGATCTGGTGCGCATCAGCGGATACCTGATCCAGGCGACCGGCGACGATGGTTGGCGCTGGCAGAGTTCCCTGACGCGGGATGATGTCGGCCGCGGGGCTTGCGAGGTTATTTACGTTGAATCCATCGAAATACTTTAATCACCGGTGACACAAGGATTATTGCCTATGGACGCTCAGCTCGCGCGTGACTACCTGCTCGGCAAACCCGATGCCTGGGAGGACTATCCCTTTGGCCCAGGTCCTGCAGTGTTCAAGATACGGCAGAAAATGTTCGCGCTGCTGATCACCGACAAGAACGGGGCGCGCCTGAATCTGAAGTGCGACCCGCTGCAGGCACAGATGCTGCGGGATCTGTTCGAGGCGGTAAAGCCCGGCTATCACATGAACAAACGCCACTGGAACACGGTGCTGCTGGATGGCTCGTTGCCGGACGGTGAAGTGCAGCGCATGATTGACCATTCCTACACTCTGGTGGTGCGGGGCCTTAAGGTGGTGGAGCGCAAGGCGCTGGAGCTGGCCTGGGGAACTGAAATTTTATACCGTTAACTTCTATCCGGTTTGCGGGAATCAGATTTTTATACCGTTATCTTTTTCACCTTTCACCTTGCCTCCAGTCGCAGCACGCTCGGGGTTGAAGCCGAGAATCGCCAGCAGGGCGAACACCAGGGTGGTGCCTGCGGTGATGGCCAGGGCGAGCAGGTTGAGCTGGCCATAGAGGGCGTGGCGTACCAGCTCCACCGCGTGGGTAAAGGGGTTGGCCAGGCACAGCCAGTAGAGCCACTCGCTGGCTTCGCGCATCTTCCACAGCGGGTAGAGTGCGGACGAAATAAAAAACATCGGGAATATGACGAAGTTCATCACGCCGGCGAAATTCTCGAGCTGGCGTATATGGGTCGACAGAAACAGACCGATGGCGCCCAGCAGCAGGGCGGTGAGAAAGAGCGCTGGCAATGCGGTTAGATAGCCCATCAGTGGCGGATCGAAATCAACCGCCAGCCAGGCGAGGGCGAGAAATGCATAGACCTGGCTCAGTGAAATCAGCCCAATGGCCATCAGCTTGCATAGCAGCAGCCAGCTGCGCGGCAGCGGGCTCATCAGCAGTACTCGCATGCTGCCCATTTCGCGGTCGTACACCATAGAGAGCGAGCTCTGCATGCCGTTGAACAGCAGGATCATGCAGCAGAGCCCCGGCGCTATATAGGTTTCATAAGTGATGTAGGTCTCATAGGGTGGGATGATCGCCACGCCAAGGGCGGCGCGAAAGCCTGAGGCAAACACCACCAACCACAGCAGCGGGCGCACCAGAGAGCTGAGAAAGCGGCTGCGCTGCTGCACAAAACGCAGATACTCGCGCATCAGGATGCCGCCAAAGCAGTGCCCGTAGGCGGCCAATCCGGCGCTGCAGCCCGCTGTGTGGTCAGTGCTGTCGGGCCCGGTAACAGGCGCCGATCCTGGAGCCGTGCCCGCTGCAGGACTGATGGGGGAATTCATGGCCGCGCCTGCTGCTGCTGTGGATCGGTGAGCTGGGCGAAGGCCTGTGTCAGGCTTATCGTACGGGTGCTGCGGCAGAGGCCGGCGGCGCTGTTGTCGGCGCGCAGTTTCCCCTGGTGCAGCAGCAGTACCCGGTCCTCGGCGTCGATTTCCTCGATCAGGTGGGTGGCCCAGAGCACGGTGAGGCCGTCCTCCTGACACAGGCGGCGCACATAGTCGTTGAGTGCGGCGCGGGTTTGGGTATCCAGGCCAACGGTGGCTTCGTCCAGCAGCAACACAGCGGGGCGGTGCAGCAGCGCGCGGGCGATTTCAACGCGTCGACGATGACCGCCATTGAGGTTGCGCACCCGTTCATGCAGCCGATCGCCCAGTTCCAGCCGCTCGAGCTCTGCACGCATGCGTGTCTGCACCTGTTGCCGCGGTAGCCCCTGCAGCGCACCGTGGTAGGCCAGGTTCTGTGCCACGCTCAGATCCAGATCCAGAGTGCCCTGCTGAAACACCACGCCCAGGCGGCGCATCACGGCACCGGCATGCTGGCGAATCGGCAGGCCGAACAGGCGGATATCGCCTTGCTGCGGCGCCAGCAAGCGGGTGAGTAAGCCGAAAAGAGTGCTCTTGCCGGCGCCATTGGGCCCCAGCAGCGCATTGAAACTGCCGGGCTGCAGCTCAAAACTGAGATTGCTCAAGGCGGCGCGCGCACCGTAGTTGAAACCCAGATTTTCGACGACGATGGTCATCAGGGTTTCACCGCCAGGCCCCAGGGGTAGCGGCCTACCTTGATCGATTTGATCACCTTGAGCTTGTCGACATCAATCACCGACACATCGCCGCTGACGCCATTGGCGCTCAGCAGGCGCGACTCATCGGTGTTGAATTCCAGATGCCAGACACGCCGGCCGACCAGCAGGTAATCCAGCACCTCATAGGTTTTGGCATCCACCACGGCGATATGATTGGCAGGGCCCAGCGCCACGAAACCATAGCGGCCATCCTTGCTGAGCTTGATGCCCACGGGCTGAATCTTGTCGCGATGCACGCCGCGGATTTCAAAATTCAGTTTGTGAATGATCTGGCGCGTGCTGACATCGACCACCGACACTGTGCCGCCGATCTCAGCGCTGGCCCAGAGCAGGGAACCATCCTGGTTGAATTCCACATGGCGCGGGCGTTGATCCACCAGGGTATTGTCGATCAGCTGGTTGGTGACGGTATCGATCCAGTGCAGCATATTGGTAGTTTCGCTGGTATTGATGACCCACTTGCCATCGGGGCTCACCGCCATGCCCTCAGGCTCCACGCCAACGTCTATCTGCGCCACCACCTGGTGGCTGTTCACATCCACGACTGTCACCAGGGCGTCATCCTCGTTGGCGACATAGAGCAGTTGGTCATTGGGGTGCAGCACGAACTGTTCCGGGTCCTCCCCAGACGGCAGGCTGGCGATGATTTTGTGCGTCGCCAGATCCATCACCTGCACGGTGTCCGAGTCGCTGGCGCAAATGTAGAGCTTGCTGCCATCGCCGGAGAGGGTAATGCCCCGGGGGCGCTGGCCGACGTTAAAGGTATTTATGACCTCAAGGCTGTCCAGATCGATCAGTGACAGGGTGTCATCCTTCTCGTTGGAGACATAAACGACTTCGGCCTGGGCGCTGCCCTGGTATCCCAGGCTTAACAGCGCCAGCGTCAGGCAGGAGGCAAGGCGATGCCGGGTGTTGTGTGTGAGGCTCATTGGGCGGCTCCATCTGTTGCATCTGTGGTGTAGGCCGAGGCGCAGTGACTTTCGGGCGCATCGTAGCCAAGGCTGTCGAGGTCGGTGATCGGGTGCAGAATGCCTTCCTGCGGAGACTGGGATACCAGCGCCCTTGGGTGTACCAGGGCAATGGGCTGGCGCAGTTGGCCGCTCCAGGGGCGATAGCTCAGCTTGCGGCCCTTGAAGGCGGCCAACGCGAAATCGTCGGACAGCATATAGCTGCGCAGCGCCGGTACCTCAGTCTGCTGCAGCCGGGTGACGCTCTCGGCGATGGAGCGCACCGCCGCCCAGGCGGCGTAATCGCGGGCCTGCATCCAGCGCCCGCTCTGGTCTTCGAAGCGGCTTTGCAGCTGGGCGGCACCCCATTGTTCAATCACCCGATGCCAGGCCACGGGCGTCAGCCCCTGGGTGCCGGCCACCGGGCGGGGCAGCCAGCTGTTGTAGAGCACGTATTCGCCAAAGTCGCCGCGCTCATCCGCCAGCACGATCACATCGTAATCGCCGCCCTGGGTGAACAGCGGCATTTCCTTCTGGGCGGTGCGGCGCAGATCGGTATCAAAGCTCCAGGCCTTTTCGTCGATGATCTTGCCGCCAAAGCGCTTGGCGGCACGGTGCAGCGCCCTTGCATAGGCCTGATCCTCGGGCTCGCTGCCGCTGATCAGCAGCCAGTTGCGCCACTGGCGCGATGCCAGCCATTGAGCCAGGGCGTCGGTGAGCATGGCGCGGCTCGGCAGGGTATGCAGCACATTGCCAAGGCACTGGTCGGTGCGCAGTGCGTCATCACTGCTGCCGGCGTTGAAGATAAGCGCGTTGCTGCCCAGCGTCTGGCTGAGGCGGGCAAGCTCCGCAGCGGGCAGATCAGCCACAATCAGATGGATACCGCTGGATTGCCAGGCGAGCGCCTGGTGCAGCAAGGCATCGGGGTCGTCACTGCTTAGCTGGTCGAGCTGGTAATGGTGTTTTAGGAAACGGCCGCTGCTGTTGCTGTCACTGATGCCAAGCTCTGCACCGCGCAGGCCGGAGTCCCTGGGTTCTGGCAGCACATTGGACAGCGCCGGCGGCGTTGCGGGCCTGTAGCTCAGGTAGCCGACACGCACTTCGAGCTCGGCATCTGTGGCTTTATCAGCGGCTCGCGCAGGAGCCTGCAATGAGCAAAGCAGCAGGCTCGCGCTCAGACACAGGCTCAGGCGTTGATAAAAATGAAGGCAAGGCATGATCCAACCCTATTTCCCGTGATTATTGTTATGGGCATGAAAACCCAGCATAAGGCGCAGGCAAAGGGTGTGAAATATGCAGAAAGTACCGATCGGCTGGTACTGAAGTAGCATTTTCGGGGCCCTGACCCAGCGATGGCCGCGGTATTGGCTGCGACGTCATGGTGAAGGCGGGGCCGCGACTTGTTGTATGGGTCGGCAGCCGTGAGATGTGGCCGCCGACGCTTTGCATGGCGGGGCAGATGGGCGATAATCCGCCGCGTTTCCCGCGTGCCGCCCCTGCGGATCACGCCTTTTGTTTGCGGACGAGTTGCCCATGAGTGAAGCCATTCCCAACCTGCAGGCGCGCTTTGAGCGCCTGCGTGCCAACAAGCTGTTTGAAGCCCTGGTCATCGGCATCATCATTGTGTCGGCCTTGCTGGTCGGCGCCAAAACCTACTCGGAGACCAGCCGCTTCGAGCAGGCGTTGCGCGTACTGGATCTGGGTGTCACCGCCTTTTTTCTGCTGGAGTTAACGATTCGCATGGCGGGCGAACGCCGCTTGAGGGATTTCTTCAGTAAGGGCTGGAATGTATTTGATTTTATTATAGTTGTGGCCAGTCTTGTACCGATGAATGACTCGGAACTGGTGCTGCTGGCGCGGCTGCTGCGCATCTTCCGGGTGCTGCGGCTGGTGTCCATGATCCCCGAGTTGCGCATGCTGGTGACGGCGCTGTTCAAGTCCATTCCGCGTATGGGCTATGTGGCGCTTTTGATGTTCATCATTTTTTATATCTATGGCGCTATCGGCAGCTTCCTGTTTCACGAAGTGAACGAGAAGCTGTGGGGCAATATTGCTCTGGCCATGCTGACGCTGTTCCAGGTGGCCACCTTCGAAAGCTGGGCCACGGCGGTGCTTTATCCCACCATGGAGCATTTCCCCTACAGCTGGATCTACTTCATCACCTTTATCTTCCTCAACTCCTTTGTGTTCCTGAACATGATGATCGGCATAGTGCTGGATGTGATGCAAAAGGAAAGCGTGCAGATGGAGCTTGAAAGCGGTGAGGGCGAGGCGGCGGAGCTGCATGGCCTGCGTAGCGATGTGCAGGCCATGCGCGAACAACTGTCACGCATGGAAGCGCTGCTGCAAAAACGCGAGTAATCGGGTAGCGGGGCTATACAGCCCCGGGTCTTTTTCAGGCGCTGCCCAATGCACTGCGGTTATCCGTGCGTAACTGCAACGGCATCGCTGCAGTCACAGGCCCTGTCTGTAGTCGTCGATCAGGCGCGGGCCAGTGCGCCCAGAGTATCCTCAGCATCGGCCCAGTAGCAGGACTCGCCCGTAGTCGTCGATCAGGCGCTGGCCAGTACGCCCAGAGTATCCTCAGCATCGGTCCAGTAGCAGGATTCGCCAATGGCTTCGATCAGGCGCTCAATATCGGCCGGCCAGACATCACCGATATTGCCGATGCGAAAGCACTCGGCATCGGATACCTTGCCCGGATAGATGACAAAGCCACGTTGCTTGAGCAGGTTGTAGAAGCGGTCAAAGCGATACTCGGGGTCCTCGGGGTTATAGAACGAGGTGATAATCGTCGACATCTGCGCGTCCGCCAGCAGCGTTTTGAAGCCCAGGCTGCGCATGCCATCTACCAGTAGTTGGTGATTGCGGCGATAACGCTCGGCGCGAACCGCAATGCCACCCTCGGCATCAAGTTCATTCAGTGCCTGGGCAAAGGCCCGCACCACATGGGTGGGTGAGGTAAAGCGCCACTTGCCGTTGTGGTCCTCCATGCATTTCCATTGCGCATACAGATCGAGACTGAGGGAGCGGGCCTGGCCGGCGATGTTCTCCATGCAGTTGCGCCTGGCGATCACAAAGCCGAATCCCGGTACGCCCTGAATGCACTTGTTGGCGCTGCTGATCAAAAAGTCGATCTGCAATTGCTCCATGTCCATTTCGATACCGCCAAAGCTGCTCATGGCATCCACGATAAAGAGCTTGCCCGCCGCCTTGGTGAGCTTGCCGATCTCCTCAATCGGATTCAGCATGCCGGTGGTGGTTTCGCAGTGCACCACAGCTACATGGGTGATCTCGGTATCGCACGCCAGCACCTGTTCAAGGGTTTCGAGGTCCGGGCCAGAGGTTTCGCCCGGATCGATCATGCGGTGCGGGATCTGCAGGTAGCGGGCAATTTCCGAGATGCGCCGGCCATAAACGCCATTGGCCACCACCACCAGTTTGCCCTGCTTGGGGATCACGGAACCGATGACGGACTCGACACTGGCGGTGCCGCTGCCCTGCATCAGCACGGCGGTGTAATCCGGGTTGGAGGTGGCCAGCTGTACCAGACGGCTGCGGACCTGCTGCACCACCGTGTTGTAATCATCATCCCAGGTACAGGCGTCGGCCATCATCTTGCTTTTCACACCGGTGCTGGTGGTCAGGGGGCCGGGTGTCAGCAGCAGGTAGGGTGTTGTGGGTAGTTCGATCGGTTTCATGGGTAACCCTTTTGAATGTCGGGATCAGCGGCAACAGGCCGGTGAAATAGGTTTTGCGCTACAGGGTTATTTGTAATAAGTTTTAAGATGTTGGACAAATCGATAATACAAATTCAAGACATAGGTAATTTCGATGAATCATGCGCAGCTCAGGGCCTTCCATGCGGTGGCGAGCCAGGGCAGCTATACCAAGGCTGCTGAGTCCCTGCATGTGACCCAGCCAACGCTTTCCGACCATGTGAAATCCCTGGAGGAGCGCTATGGCATCAAGCTGTTCAAGCGTCATGGGCGCGGCGTGGTGCTCACCGGGCTGGGACGGGCACTGCTGGAAATAACCCGGCGCCAGTCCTATCTGGAAGCCGAGGCCGAGCAGTTGCTGTCACGTGCCCAGGGGCTGATCAGCGGGCAGCTCAGTGTGATTGCCGACAGTCCCTTTCTGGTGGTGCCCTTGCTGGGAGAGTTCTATCGCCGTTATCCCGGCATTGAAATGGCGGTTAAGTTTGGCAACAGCGAAAAGGTGCTGCAGGACCTGTACGAGCTGCGCGCCGATATTGGCGTGATGCCGGAGTATATCGATGACCATCGCCTGCATGCGCTGCCCTATCGCAAGGACAGCTTTGTCATGCTGGTGCCCAAGGGCCATGAATGGGCGCGGCGCAGCACGATCTATTTCAGTGAGCTGGAGGGACAGCGCATGATTCTGCGTGAACAGGGCTCCAGTACCCGAGCCATCTTCGAGCAGGCGATGCGGCGCCATGAAATACGCCCAGGCGAAGTGCTCGAGATCGGCAGTCGTGAAGGTGTGCGCGAAGCCGTGGCTGCGGGGCTGGGGATAGGCGTGATTGCGGCCAGTGAAATCGGTAATGACAATCGCCTGCACCCGCTGGGCATTCGTGATGCGGTGCTCAATGTCACTGAGTATTTTGTCTGCCTGAAGGAAGCTTACCCCATGCCGGCGGTGCGGGCCTTTTTCGAGTTGCTTGAGGCCCAAGACGGCGGCCAGGTGTAGTAACCCGAGGAGACAGCCAGGGGCTGTCTCCTCGGGAGGCGAACGAGCCTTATTTCAGCAGCAGGGATCGGCCGTCAAGGTCGAGGCTTGCGGTATCGACACCCAGGAAGTCGTAGACCGTCGGGGCTATATCTGCCAGTGATGCCTCAGTGGACGAGGAGTCTCCGGTTTTCCTTAGCGGCCGATTGGCTGCGATCCAGATGCTGCGCTCCTGGCGGCTTTGTTCGCCATGTGACTTGCCGCCATCCTTCGGACTGCGGCCATGATCGGTCGTCACTATGATCAGCCAGTCTTCATTGATCCTCTGACTGAGGGCTTGGGTCATAGTGCCGATATAGGCATCGAGTGCTTCGATGCCCTGGCTATATTCAGCGCCCAAGCCCAGTTCGTGACCGATATCATCGACGTGATCCAGATGTACGAAAGTAAAATCCGGGCTATGGCGTTCAAGCACCCGTCCAAACATATGGGATAGTTTTTCGTCCTGTATTCTGTAATGGTCGAGTGTCTCGTGCTTGGTATCGGAGTAATACGCGAAGTCCATCAACGGGAGGTCGTAGGTGAAGTAATCTCTAATGGGGTTGGCCCAGTTCACCAGGGTGGCGACGGACAGTTGCTGGTCTGAAAGAACCTTGAATAACGACGGGATGTTGGGGTTCGCGATGCGGTCACTATTGTTGTAGACGCCATGCTTGTTCGCCCAGGTGCCGGTCAGAATAGTGGACCAGCTCGGGCCAGAGTAAGTGGCCTGCTCGGTGTTTGTGCCCTGGATACCCCCGGTGAAGCCCAGTTGAATATCAAGGGTGTCGAGGTTGGGTGTGCTGGCTTCAAGCAGCTGCTCATACTGGACGCCATCAAGACCGATGAGAAGGACTTTGGGCTGCTTGTCAGCCCAGACGGTTGTAGAGCTTAGCGCTATGCAAATCGCCGTCAGTAGGCGCTTTTTCATGGGATTTTTTACTCGAGTGTGACTAAAAAAAGAGCGGCGCCAGGCCGCTCAAATGGCGTTGTTAACCCTGTGCCAGCCGATTGCGTCTCTGGCAGGCTAAAACAGGGCTGGGATGCGGAACCATCATTGGGGGGACGAGCCCCAATAGCCGGCGACCAGGGCAGTGACTGGGTTTTCAGGTGGGTGTAGTGCTTCATGGCTTCGAGCACGCCCTCCTTGTAGCCCAGCCCCGAGTCCTTGATGCCACCGAACCCGGGGAGCGCACATGTCGATGCGCTGTTCCTGTTTGTGCAGTCCCTACCAGGGCAGCGAGTAGGTTTTCAGGTGGGTGTAGTGCTTCATGGCTTCGAGCACGCCTTCCTTGTAGCCCAGCCCCGAGTCCTTGATACCGCCAAAGGGCGACATTTCGATGCGATAGCCGGGTACTTCCCAGACGTTGACGCTACCGACTTCCAGGCCATCAATGAAGCGCGTGATGTACTTGAAATTGTCGGTGCAGACCCCGGACGACAGACCATAGGCGGTGGCGTTGGAAATGCGGATAACAGCCTCGATATCGTCCGGGCAGCGGATAATCGGGATGACCGGTCCAAAGGTTTCCTGCAGCACCACTTCGGCTTCCGGGGGGACCCGATCGAGCACGGTGGGGCCATAGACAGCGCCGTCGCGCTGGTGGCCGTATTTCAGCTCTGCACCGGCGACGATGGCATCATTGACGCGGCGTTCAAACAGCTCGGCCGCCTCTTCATCGATCACCGTGCCCATATCATTGTCGGCTGACATTGGATCGCCAAAACGGATCAGTTTCGCCTTTGCTGTCACCAGCTCGACAAAGCGATCGGCCACCGACTCCACCACCAGAATGCGCTTCACGGCGGTGCAGCGTTGGCCGGAGTTCTTGGTGGCGCCGTTTACCGCCAGAGTCGAGGCACGCTCCAGATCCGCATCTTCCATTACGATCAGCGGGTCGTTGCCGCCGAGCTCCAGCAGCTGGCGCTTGTACACCGCCTTGCCTGAAATGTATTTGCCAATGGCAACGCCGCCGGTAAAGGTGATCATGTCCGAATGTTCGCTGGTAAGCATCTCGTCGCAGATTTCGGCAGGATCTCCGGTGATGACCGAAAACATCTGCGGCGGCAGGCCGGCTTCGTAGAGCAGGTCGGCCAGCAGCAGGGCGGTCAGGGGCGTCTTCTCGGACGGTTTGAGCACCATGCAGTTGTTGGTCGCGATCGAAGGTGCGATCTTGTGCGCGACCTGGTTCAGTGGGTGGTTGAACGGCGTAATGGCGGCGATGGCACGCAGCGGCGAGCGGGTGGTGTAGATCTTGCGCTGCTGGCCATTGGGGGTGATATCACAGGAGAACACCTGGGCATCGTCCTGCAGGCACAAGAGACCGGAAAGCATGAAAACATCGTAGGCGCGGGTGACCTCGTACAGCGAATCCTTCTTGCTGAGGCCGGCTTCCAGGGTAATCAGGTCCGAAATCTCGTCTTTGCGGGCCAGCAGTAATTCAGCGGTGCGCTGCAGAATGCGGTGGCGCTCATAGCGTGTCAGGGTCGGTTTGTAGGCGGCGGCGCTGCGAAAGGCACCGCGCACATCGTCCAGAGTTGCCATCGGCACGGTGCCGACCAGCGCGTTGGTAAAGGGGTAGCGCACTTCAATACGGCGGTCGTTGTCGACGCGCTGGCCGGCAATGCGCATGGTTTCATGGCGGACGTTGATTGTTGTCATGCTGTTTGAACTCCTTTAAACGGGGTCAGCGGCTGCCACGATGGCAGCCGCTGTGCTGTTCGGGCTTATTGCTAGGCGTTGAGAGCGGCGTAGAAGATATCAAAGTTGCGCAAGCTGTTACTGTCCCAGCTGATCTGGCGATTTAGCAGGAAGGGCACGCGCTGCTCCGACAATCCACCGTGGGAGCGCAGCGGGACATCAAGGCCGGACAGGTCATGCTTGTCGGGGCTGCTGCCCAGCGCCCAGCCGCCACGGGACACGATCACCAGGTCGCCGATACGATCGGCGGGCAACTGGAATTCACGGGCGGCATCCTCGCGGCTGTAGATCGCCTCGATCCCGGCGTATTCGCTCAATGCCTGGATGGCTGTAGCGGCATCCGCCGCAGACTCCAGATAAACGGTGGCGAAGCCCCCGAGGGCGCCGTGGTGAACTACATAGGGATCGGTGATGGGCAAAATAACACGGCTCTGACCTTTGCCGAGCAAGGCGTCGAGTTCGTTCTGCAGATAGAGGACTTCGGGCTGGCCACTGCTGTTGTGCTTGGCCTTCATGCCGTGATCGGCGGTGACCCCGATAATAGCGCCCAGCTCATGCAGCTGCGCCAGGTAGCGATCCATCATGGCGTAGAAGGCGTTGGCTTCGGGCGTACCCGGTGCGTGCTTGTGCTGAATATAGTCGGTGGTGGAAAGGTACATGATGTCCGGGCGTTCGTGCTTCATCAGTTCGACGCCGGCGGCGAAGATGAATTCCGACAAGTCGGCGGAGTAGACCGAGGGAACCGGCATGCCGACACGTTCGAGAATATTGTCGATACCGTTTTCCGCGAGGCTCACCTCATCGGCTTTCTCCGCCGAGAAGCCAACAGCATTTCCCTGGCTGAAGTCCAGACCATTGCCCAGCAGCTTGCGCAGCTTGTCCTTGGCAGTGATGACGGCGATCTTGGCACCTTCTTTTTGCAGGGCGGCAAAGAGGGTCGGGGCACGTAGGTACTTGGGGTCGTTCATCATCACTTCCTGATCCTGTTCGGTATCGAGGAAAAAGTTGCCGCAGATGCCATGCACCTGGGGCGGTACACCGGTGACGATGGAAATATTGTTGGGGTTGGTGAAGCTGGGTACGACCGAGTTGGCGGTACGGTAGGTGCCGGTTTTCATCATGGACTCGAAGAAGGGGGCGCAGCCGGCCTCGACGGCGCGTTCGATGTAGCCGCCATTGTCGCTGCCCGAGTAGGCCGGTTCCGAGCCATCGATGCAGACCACCACCACAGGGGCCTGAGTGGGGAAGGAGTAGGTGCGGCCGTTAATCTCGATAGTCTTGTTATTCATGGTGCTTTCTCCGTGAGCTGCTGGCTTTAGCAGGGGTGCTGGACACGGGATTTAATCTAAAGCGGTTTTAGCTATTGGACTAATCGTTAATTATTATTTTTAGTATAGGTTTGGCCGATATCTATAGCTCCAGTGCGTGCATCCCAGGTTAACAGGGCCATGGCCGGCGCCGCAGTGCCAAAGTGGCGCGAATACGCGTCTCTATTGGCCCCCAGTGGTATAGGGTCGCCGCGAGGCCGCCATCATCGGTAAACCTCGCAAAGTATGGTTGCAGACCGGGCGGCGGGAGCATCGATGATCCCGCAGCTCGGGCCGAATCGGCTCTTTGGACAAGCATCTTCGGTCAACGCTATAGCTGCTCGGCTGTAGCAGGGCCTGTCCAGATTGGGTTCGCCGGCGTGCCAATCTGGACGCGACAGGCGGCGCGGATCTTTGTAGAGTAGGGCCCGTCGCCAGCGCTGAGCTGTGCGAATCATGCACAAAAATCACCTCCTGGAGTCCATCCTCAATGGCATCGCTCAACCCCGTCACTGCATTCGATGTCGCTCAGGACCTGCAGCAGGGTATTGCCCGGGGGCTGTCCGTGCCGGGGGCCAGGCTTGAGTCGGAGCGCAGTATCAGCCAGCGCCTGGGCACCAGCCGGGTGACGGTGCGCGAAGGGCTCAAGCTGCTTGAGGCCGAAGGGGTTATCTATCGCTCCAACAGGCGCGGCTGGTACCTGACGCCCGCGCGGATTCTGTATGATCCGAGCCGCAGCGCCTTCTTTATGGATTTGCTGGCGGGGCAGGGTGTGACACCCTTCAGTCGCGTGCTGGATCAGCAGACCATTAACGCCGATGCGCCTTTGGCGGCGCAGATGGGGGTGAGCCCCGGCGAGCCACTGCTGTTTCTCTCCCGTGTGCGCGGTGCAGAAGACAGGCCCCTGTGCCTGGATCAGGTATGGTTGCGAAGCGCCCTGCTGCCGGGGATTGCCGAACGAAACCTGGAACCCTCGGTCAGTGCCGTGCTGCGTGAGCATTATGGCCAGGACTATAGTCGCCAGACACTGAATATTCGTGCCTCGACCCTGACCAGTGCCCAGGCCGAGACGCTGCTGGCCCCGGTGGGTTATTCCTGTATCCGTATCGATAGATTGGTACGGGATGGTGCCGGGCAGGTTGTCGAGTGTGATACGGAAATCTGGCGCCATGAGGCGCTACAGCTGAGTATGGATATTAGCCCTGGGCATTAACCGGGCGCGACAATGGAAACTCGCTGCCTTATAGGGTGGCACCGATCGAGCCGGGACTTCGCATGACTTTGGAATACGGGATGATCTCGGTGTGGCGCAGTGGCGTGGCGGCTACAGGTTGGGGCTTGAGCGGACATGACGGCCGCGCTAATGGCAGCCTTGACGCCAGTTTCCGGGTGCGTGTGCGATGAGTCTGCTGGCCCTGCTGCTGGTCAGTGCATCCTGCTTTTTGCATGTAGGCTGGAATCTTTTTGGCAAAAAAGTCAGCCCGACACCGGCCTTTTTCACCCTGGCCTACTGTATCGGCACCCTGGTGCTGTTGCCGCTGATTGCGCCGACGCTGGGTTTGCTGGCGTCTATGCCGCCCGCCTTCTGGCTGTTGCTGGGGCTGTCTGCGACCTGTCAGGCCTGCTATAGCTGGTCACTGGCGGGGGCCTATGCCAGCGGCGATATTTCCCATACCTATCCGCTGGCGCGGGCGCTGCCGGTACTGATGGTGGCACTGGCCAGTTTCTGGCTGTACCCCGCAGCGCAATTGTCGGTGGCCGAAATGCTGGGCATGCTGGTGGTCGTTGCCGGGGCCTTGCTGCTGCCGATGCAGCATCTGCGGGATTTTCGCCTCAACCTTTACCTTAACCGTGCCAGTGGCTGGGCGGTTGCGGCGGCCCTGGCGACCACCGGTTATTCCCTGCTCGATGCCAGCGCCATTCATCTGATGCGCGCCTCAGTCACGGCTGGCTCCGACCTGTCCCTGGCGCTGCTGTATATCTGGCTACAGGGAGCAGGCTCGCTGCTAGTGCTGTTGCCGCTACAGCTGTGTCGCAGGGAGCTGCGGGCTTCACTGTTCAGCGTCGGGCGGGCGAACTGGAAGATGGCGGGGCTGTCGGGTTGCATGATGCTGCTGACCTACGCCCTGGTGCTTTGGGCCATGCAATATGCCGACAATGTGAGCTACGTGGTGGCGTTTCGCCAGTTGAGCATACCGCTGGGGGTGTTTGTCGGCATCTGGTTGCTGGGCGAACGCAGCACGCGCATGAAATGGGGGGGGACCCTGTTGATACTGATGGGGCTGGTGCTGCTGGCCCTGAACCGGGGGATCTGAGCGCCAGGGTCTCCGCGTGAAGCCAGTGTCATGCCGACAGACCGCTGCAGTGCCACGCGGTGTCGGCTGCCCGTATTTGCCGTGCGTCTTCGCAGTTGGTCAGGCCTTGTCGGTTTTGCCGGCAGCGCCGGCCAGACGGGCCAGACGCTTGTCCCACCAGTAGGGCGTTCGGCAGTGGTCCTCGGCATTTTCCTTGCGTCGAACGGCATTGCGTACTGTCATGGCGCCCAGCCAGCGCACGGGTTCCGGCGGGAAAAAGCCCACGGGGCCCGCAGCCAGCCCGCTGCGACTCCACTCATCGTCGGCATCCAGCGCCAGCGACGCCAGAATATGGCCGCCGATATGGGACTGCACCACACCGTTGCCGGAATAGCCCAGGCCATAGAAAATATTGTCGTGGCCGGGCAGGCGATCGAAGAACGGCAGGCCCGTCACCGAACGATCGGAGGGGCCGGTCCAGGTGCGGACAAAGGCCGGGCTGGGGAGGCCCGGGAACAGATGATCGAAGGACTCCCGCAGCAGGCGCTGGTAGCGACTGGGTTCATCGAAAGCCCTGAGCATCCGATTACCATAAGCAAACAGGTTGCCACCCTTGCCGAGCATCAAGCGGCCGTCCGGGGTGGTGCGGTAGTAGTGCACAAACACCCTTGAGTCGACCACGGCCTGGCCATGATCGAGCCCGATCTGGGCCAGCTGTTCGGGCATGGGTGGTGTAATGGCCATATCGGATGACACCAGCACAATGGCACGGCGCAGCGCAGGCACAAATTCCGGTGTCCAGCCGTTAAGGGCCATGATGACCTTCGATGCCCGGACAGTACCGCCTGGCGTTTGAATTTTTATCGGGCTTCCTGGCTCAAGCCGCTGCAGGGGCGTTTGTTCATGAATTCGCACAGCATACTGCTGTTCGGCGACCCGGCGCAGCCCGCGTACAAGCATTGCGGGCTGCAAACTGCCGGCGGCAGGCGAGTAAAACCCTTCCAGGTGACGCGGTGAGCCGGCCTGACGCTGCACCTGCTCAGGTGCGAGTGTCTGCCAGCTGTTGATGCCAGCCTCATCCAGTGCCCGCATCACCGGATCCATGTTGTTGCACTGGGCATGGCTGGTGGCTGTATAGAGGGTGCCATCGATCCGCACCTGGGCGTCGATTTGGTGTTTCTGGCAAAAGTCCCTGATATCGAACACGGCCTGTTCTGATGCCTGTACCAGGCGTTTGGCCTCTGCCTCGCCGAACAGGCGCTTGAGGGTCAGATACTTGGTGGACCAGGTTAACATGCAGCCGCCATTGCGGCCCGAGGCACCGCTGCCACACAGATCACGTTCGATCAGCAGCACGTCCAGGTTTGGCTGACGCTGCTTCAGCTCAATGGCGGTCCACAGACCGGTAAAGCCACCCCCCACAATACAGATATCGGCTGTCGTATCGGCCCGCAGGGCAGAGACGGTGACTTGCTGTTCCAGACCCAGGGCCTGATCAAACCAGAAGGGTTCATAGCGATGTTTCATGGCGGTTTTCCTGAAAGTTAACGCGTTATCCATAAATGCCAATCTGGTATATACCAGATTGGCATCGAACTCAGTGTAGACAGAGTCGTAGCGGCGTACAAGTAATCGTATAGATCAGATAATTAGCCTGAATGTACGATATTAAGTACATGATATTGTTTGGTTTTTATGTCTATAATTAGGCGATAGACGCTTGTCTATGCCTGAGTTCTGGGCACAGAGAAAGGTAGGTCAGGGTAGGCAGCTTCTTGCTGCGTTATCCGCAGCCATTGGGGGGCTTTGACACAGGTTCGAAGCCTGGCGGCGACAGGATAAAAGGGCGTCCACAGACGCCCTTTGCATTGGGAACTCGCCTGGCCATCAGCCAGTAGAGGGGATGGCCGCGCCTTAGGCGCCAACGATCATGTCATTAGGGGTTTGGCTGCGGCGGGGATCGATACCTCGGCATCATCATTGCCGCTGGACTTGGGCAGCAGGTTCCACAGTGGCAACAGCAGCAGGCCACCGATGAAGGTGCAGACCGCAAAGCCGATAAAGATGCTGCCGGAATCAAAATAACCAGGCAGCAGGCCGCCGAATACCGCGCCGATTGACCCGCAGCCGTTGACGAAGCCGGTGGCAGTGCCTGCGCCCTTGCGGGTACCGAAATCCACGGCGGCGGAGCCGCTGAGCATGGAGTCTGGCCCGTACAGCGTGATGCCGATCAGGAACAGCATGCCAACGACCAGCGGTATGCTGCCGGTGTGAACGATGGGAATAAAGGCGGCGAGGGTGCAGGTCAGCAACAGCAGGCTGATGGCGCAGACGGGCATGCGTTTTGATTTGAAAAGCTTGTCGGACATGAATCCGAGGATGATGGGGCCAAACAGGCCGGCGAACTCGAAGGCGGCAGGGATGGCGGCGGCCTCTACCTTGGAAACGTCGGTCAGCTCCTGATAGACGATATAGGGGCCCCAGAGCAAGATAGCGTAGCGGGCGGGCTTGAGCAGGAAATAGATCAGCCCGAGCAGTAGTACCACCTTGTTGGATAGCACCGCTTTAATCTCGACCCAGCCCTGGGCCTCGTCGGGATCCGAGATGTCCAGTTCATCGGCCGGCTCGTTATGATATTCCTCTATCGTCGAGAGACCGATGTCTTCCGGCTTGTTGCGCTGGAACAGTGCTATCAGCACCCCAACTACGGCCACGACCGCCGCGCTGGCGAAAAAGGCCATGCGCCAGTCGTTGAACAGGTCATAGGCGACCCAGCCTGCGAAAGGCGTCGCCACCAGGCCACCGAAGGCGTAGTTGGTACACCACAGGCCCATGACTCGACCGCGTTCCTGTCGCGAGAAGAAGTTGCCGACGTTCTTGCACAGGGAAGACCAGCCGGTGGACTGGGCCAGGCCCTGAATAAACATGAAAATCAGGAAAATCATGGCACCATGGAATAAGCCCATGATGACGGTGGCCACAACCGATGCGACCAGGCCGCCGAGGATGATTACCCGGGTACCGAAACGGTCCGCGAACATGCCCCACACGAACTGTCCGATGGCGTAGGCGATGAGATAGGAGGCATCGATATTGGCCATCATCTCTTTCGTCATGTCAAAGGTACTATCTTCCTCTATACCGATCTTGGCGACCGAGAAGGCCTTGCGGGTAAAGTAGAAGGACGCGTAAGCCAGCCAGGTGACAGCAAATATCTGCCAGCGCCAGCGCTCGAATCTTGGATTCCGGACGGAGAATAAACTGCTCATCTGCATACCTCACATTGTTGTTTTTGTGTGATTTGGTAGCAACAAACATCCGGTATCTGGCCCTTGACAACAAATCGTTTGTCGGGATTCAACTCATCGAATGTGCCTATGGATCATACGTTAGTTATCGAAAAGGCAAAGGGTTTTCTCGGTCATCAAGCCGTTGTGTGGCCTGCGACAGCGGTGCTTGAATGGCGTGCTGAGGCGATAAAGTCAGCCATAAGCCATAAGCTATCAGCGATCAGTGACGGGGTCTGCGGATCCGGATTGAGCGGAGGTGGGTGCGCGGTGATGACGGCGGTTTGTCAGGCGCTGTATAGCGGGTCGTTGGCGCGACTCGCTGTTCAGTGTGGCGCGGGCGAACTGGACGATGGCGGGCTGCCGGGCGGCATGCTGCTGACCCTGCATCAGGGCTGCTGATGCTGGCCGTTGAAGTGCGGTGTCGCCGCCGCCGTGCGGGTGTGCGTTCTGGTGGCGGCTGTCTATCGGCTCAGGGTAAACGTCTGGGCCCGTGTGGGCCGCAGACAGGGCAATGTTCAGTCAATCGCGGCTATCACCGAGATCTCCACCAGTAACTCGGGGCTTGCCATGCGGGCTTCGACACAGGCGCGGGCCGGCGCATGACCCGCGGGTACCCAGGCATCCCAGACGGCATTCATGGCGGCAAAGTCCTTAATATCGCGGATATAGAGCGTGGCCGACAGTATCTGCTCGCGCTGGCTGCCCACCGACTCGAGCAGGGCATCGACCTTGGCCAGCATGGTTTCGGTCTGGCCGGTGATATCGGCGCTGCGGTCTGCCGCGACCTGGCCGCAGAGGTAGGCGACGCCATTGTGCACCACGGCACGGCTCATGCGGCTGGCGGTCTCATAACGGTCAATGCTCATCTGTATCTCCTGATTGTTCGATGGAATTCAATTAATGGGCACTGTCGGCCAGCTCGCCCAGGCGCAGTGGCTTGATGGGCGAGCGGATCTGGTAATAGCCTATCTCGCTGTTGGGCACCTGGCGTTCATCGGCCATAAGCTGCGACACCGTCAGCCCGCACATGCGTCCCTGGCAGGGGCCCATGCCGGCGCGGCAGAAGGCCTTGGCCTGGTTGGGGCCGGGGCAGCCGTCCCGGGCGAGACGGCGCAGTTCCCCTGCAGTCACTTCCTCGCAGCGACACACCAGGGTCTCATCTGCGGGCAGCAGGAACTCCCTGGCCGGGCTATAGAGCGCGTCCAGGAATGGTCGAATGGCCCGTTGCTGGTTGAGTGTGCGGCGTGCACGCTGTGATTGTTGGTCACGCTGCTGTGCGCTGATCACATTGAGTTGCCGGGCGATCTGCAGAGCCGCCAGTTTGCCGAAGGCCTCGGCGGCCAGGGCGCCCGCGATACCGGCGCCATCGCCTGCGACAAAGAGGCCGGGCAGACTGGATTCTCCCCATGAATCGGTATGGGGGCGCCAGCACTGCTGCAGCTGGTCCCAATCATGGGACAGGTTGAGTGACCGGCTCAGCTGTACATTGGGCACAACACCCTGGTGTACCAGCAAGGTGGTGGCGCTGAGAGTCTGTGCCTTTTTACCCTGGCGAAAGCGCACTTGGCCCAGTGTCCCGTCGGGGCCGGCCAGTGCCCGGAGTTCACTGACGCCGGTAATACGGCGAATGCCGGCACGGCGCAATTCAGCCAGCAGACCTGCACCCTTGGCGAGCAGCGGCAGATTACGCAGGGCCCCGGGCAGGTATTTGAGCGCCGCAAGGTAGTGCCTGGGCGGAGTCGTATCCAGAATGGCCTCGATGGCCACACCGGCGCGGTGTAGCTGGGCGGCGATCAGCAGCAGCAGCGGACCGCTGCCGGCCAGTATCAGCGGCTGGGTTGGTACCAGAGCGCTGCTTTTGAGCAGAATCTGGGCGGCACCGCAGGTCATGACGCCGGGCAGCGTCCAGCCGGGAAAGGGCACCGGTCTTTCCTGGGCACCGGTGGCTATCAGCAAACGGCGCGGACGAATCCGCTGGCTTTGGCCGTTGCCGGACAGGCTGAGGGTCAGGTCTTGATCCAGGGCCCAGACGCTGGTGCCTGGGCGGTAATCCAGCGATGTATTTTTAAGTGCCAGGGCCAGGCTGCGGCCATGGTAGTAATCCTTGCCGAGGATGTTTTCATCGGCGGGTGCCGGCTGGGTGATGGAGCGGTAAATCTGCCCGCCAGGACCCTTTTGCTCATCCAGAAGAACGGTTTTCAGTCCCAGTTGTGCGGCGGTGGCGGCCGCCGCCATGCCGGCGGGGCCGGCGCCTATTATTGCCAGATCAACATCATGGGCGCTCATGCCGGAACTCCTGCTGCGAGGCTGTCATTCAGCACAGGTGCACCCTGCTGGCGGCGGATGTTCATGCCGTCTGCCACTTGCACCATGCAGCCCTGTACATTAGGCACGCCATCAATCTCCAGCAGGCATTCGAAACAGATGCCCATCAGGCAGTAGGGTGCGCGCGGGTCGCCGCTGACCGCACTGGTGCGTGCCGCTGACTGACCGGCGGCGAGTAGTGCAGCGGCGGCGCTGTCACCGGGACGAACTTTTACAGGCTGGCCTTCGACCATCACCTGTATCCAGTCGTTGCTGGCGCAGGCCAGCCGTTCAAATTTCGAAGCGCCGGGCATGGAAGGCCTCCAGTGGGAATCTATAACTGTTGGTGTTGGTGTTGGTGTTGGTGTTGGTGTTGAGATCGCCTGTCGCAATCCAGTCAGCCACGGGGCCTTCGTGCAAAGCTCCGAGGGTCACGCCGCTGTGGCAGGTCACCAGATAGGCGCCAGGGTGTTGTGTGGACGCCTGGTAAATGGGGTAGCCATCGGCGGTCATGATGCGCAGTGCGCCCCAGGCGCGCACCATGCGCAGATCCCGCAGCAGCGGGAACATGCGGGTGGCACGGGCGGCGATCTGGGCCATTACCTCGGTGGTGGTGCCGCTGTCAAAGCCCACATCTTCCTTGGAATCGCCGATCTGCACCGTGCCTTCACCCGTCTGGCGAACATGACCGGTGGGGTAGTGCAGGAAGGGCTGCACGCGCTCGGTGATCAGCACCTGACCGCGGTTGGGGATCAGCGGGGCGGACAGGCCCACCTGGGGCGCAAGCTCTCGATTGCCAAGGCCGGCGCTGAGCACCACCTTGTCGCAGTGCCAATCGCCCTGGGGGGTGGCCAGGCGAAAGCCGCGGGTCAGTGGCGTAATCCGGCTCACCCGGCCGCTGTTTTGGATCTGCCCGCCCTGGCGTACAAAGAGTTCGGTCAGGGCTCGCAGCAGCCGCAGCGGGTTTAAATGGCCGTCTTCGGGGCACCAGGTGGCACCAGCGACCTCGGGTCCGGCTTGGGGAATAAATTCGCGAACCTGTTTAAGGTCCAGACGCTGAAACGGATAGTCGTCGCCGACCTGTTGCTGCATCTGCAAGAGCAGGGTTTCGCGGGCGCTGAGTTCCTGTTCGCTTAAACACAGGTAAAGCCCACCGCGTTGCTGCAGTTCTATATCAATGCCGGTGCCTTCTTGCAGGCGCTGGGCCAGTTGAGGCCACAGGCGGGCCGAGTGTCGGGTAATGCTGGCATAGTCGGGCAGAGTGTCACCCTTGCCCTGAACCCAGACGAGGCCGAAGTTGCCGCGCGATGCACGCAGTGCAATATCGCCTTCATCCAGAATGGTGACTTTGAGTCCGTTGCGCTGCAGGCCCAGGCCAACGGCGAGGCCAACGAGGCCGCCGCCGACAAGGCACAGGTCCGCCGTACGGGCCGCGTGTGAGGTTGCCTGCATAGGGGTTACCTTTTTGCAAAGTGTGGATACTGTGGACAGGGCCCGGCGTCGCCAGGACACCGGGCTTGCGTGCTTCTGGCGTTACAGGGCTACTGCAGTGCTTTGGTCAGCACGTCGTTCGCCCAGTCGGCACCGATATCGTCGAGGATTTCCGGCCAGACTGTGGCGCGGATAATGGCGGCGGTGGCGTCTAGCTGAGCATCGCTTACCGGCACCAGGGTCGCGCCGGCTTCAGCCAGCAGGTTCTCGTTGCGGGCCTGATCCTTGCGGGCCGTTTTCCAGCGTGCGGCTTCAAAGCGATCAGCGGCGGCATTCAGCGCATCTTGCTCTGTGTCTTCGAGCTCGCCGTAGATGTCGTCATTGATCAGCAAATACCACATTTCGAAATGGGTATTGATGGGCAGATAGAACTTGGTGACATCGCGAAACGAGGCGTAGTAACCCTCGGCGCCTGAGCCCATAACGCCATCCACTACACCGGTCTGAACGGCGGTGAAGGCTTCGGAGAAGGGCAGCGGCGAGCCAATAAAGCCGATGTTGTCAGCCGTCATCTGAAAGCTCTTGATGGGCGGCACACGCAGCTTGGCGCCCTTGGCAATCTCGGGGTTGGCCACATCGGGGATGTCCCGGTTCAGGGCCACACCACCAAAGTACACCGGCCAGGCACCCAGTACGCGGATGCCCTGCGCGGCGTAGAGCTCGGCTGCGGTCTGGCGGATGGGCGAGCCCTTGGCGAATACCCGTTCAGCGTCGTCCCAGTTCTTCACCATATAGGGCATGTAGATCACCTGAAAGCGCTTGTCGGCGCTGGAGGCCGGCGGCTGTACCGCCATATCGATGGCGCCCAGACCCACGCGCTCCTGTACCAGGGTGTAGTCGCCCAGTGCACTGGACGGATAGATGCGCACTTTCAGGGCACCCTCGGTGGCCTTCTGGACATCGGCGGCGAAGGCGTTGGCGTCCACATCGATCGCCGTGTCCTGCGGGCGTACATGGGACAGTTTCAGCGTGGCCGCTTCAAGGCTGGCGCCGAGGGAGGCCGTGAGTGCGATGGCGAGTGCCAGCGGCTTGAGCAGGGATGTTTTCATTTTTCTCTCCTGGTTTTGTGGGTCTTGCTGCAAAGGGTTTGCTTTAGTAACCGAACAGTCGCGGCAGGTATTCCGACAGGTCGGGCCAGACGGACACGAGGATAACCACCGGGATATAGCCGAACAGAATCAGCATCATGGCGGGCTTCACCACCTCGGTGAATTTGACGTTGCCAATACGCGCCCCCAGATACAGGATGCTGGCGTAGGGGGGCGTCACGCCGCCCATGGCGGTATTCACGCCCATGATGGCGGCGAACTGTATCGGGGTGACGCCCAGTGCCGTCATCAGGGGCAGCAGTAGCGGGGCGGTCAGAATGATGGCGGTAATGTCGTTCACCACCATGCCGATACAGAACAGGAACAGGTTGACCAGGATCAGCAGCAGGATCTTGTTGTCGGTGATCTGGAAAATGGCATCGACCAGGGACTGGGGAATATTTTCCATCACGTAGAGCTGGCTCAGCATCAGGCTGAACAGGATCATGATGAGGATGGCGCCCACCGCCGTGGCAGACTCCTTGCCGGATTCCAGCAGCGTCTTGAAGGTCAGGCCGCGGTAGATCATAAAGCCCACGGGCAGGGCATAGATGACAGAGACGGCCGCCGCTTCCGTGGGCGTCATGATGCCGCCGTAGATTCCGCCGAGGATAATCACCGGCATCAGCAGCGCCGGGATGGCGTTAACGGTCTTCTTGCCGGCTTCGCGTATCATCCGGTCGATCGGCAGGGGCTCATCCAGTATCAGCGGGAACTTGCGTGATACCACCATGTTGACCGCTGAAAAGTTGAACATGATGAGCAGGCCGGGGCCCAGTGTCGCCAGAAAGCAGGCGAGGATAGACGTCTCGGTAACCCAGCCATAGACAATCATGGTCACGCTGGGCGGAATCAGCAGCCCAAGAATGGACGAGTTGGCGATCAGGGCGGTGGCATAGGCGCGGGGGTATCCCTTGCGCTCCATTTCCGGGATCAGCAGCGGGCCTATGGCGGCAATGCCGGTCAGGCCGCTGCCTGATATAGCACCGATAATGGCGCAGCTGACAGCGGCGACAACACCCAGACCGCCGCGAACCCGGCCGATAAAGACGTTGACGAACTGCAACAGACTGGCGGCGATGCCGCTCACGCTCATGATGGTGCCGGCGAATACAAACAGCGGAATGGCCAGCAGAATCGGGTTGGTCAGCTGGCTGAAGCCCCACAGCATCATGCCGCGCATGGTGGCTTCACCAACCAGCGTCATGACCATCAGGCCGGCACCGAAGCAATAAGGGAGTGGCACACCGATGGTCAGCAGAATGACCAGCACGGCGAAGGCCAGCAGGGCTATTTCAACCATTGTTATTGTCCTTTCTGATGTCGGTAAGAACGTCGAATTCACGCACTTCATCGGTCTGCGGGAAGTCTGGATCCAGGCTGTGATCCGGCGTTGCACGCAGGCCCAGCAGGTAACGGATGTTGCGCAGCAGGTGCCAGCTGGTGAACAGCGTCATCATCACCAGGCCAAGAAAGAGCGCCGATTCATAGATAATGGTGGGGATATACAGGGTCGGGGACTCCTTCAGTACGCGCAGCGCATAGCTGAAGTATTTCCAGGCCCACCAGGTCATCCAGAGCGAAATCACGATACTGATCAGGTCGGAAAAGGCTTGCAGCAGCGCCCGGCTGCGATCCGTTTTCAGAAATATTTCCAGTACGTTGGCGCGAATCTGGGTGTCTTCCCTGGACGCGTTAACGCTGCCCAGGATGTACAGCCAGATGGTGGGGATCAGTGCTATTTCCTCCAGCCCCATAAGCGGCATTTCGAAGACATAGCGGGTGATGACCTGTACAAACTGAAACAGCGCGACCAGGCCGATCAGTGCTGTCAGTGTGTAGCGGAAGAAGCGTTCCATAGGCGGTCTCTAGTTGTGATTGTGGCCAAGGTTCGGGTGAATATTGGGGATTGGAGTAAATAACATCAAATCGTTTGTTTATATGATTTAATAACATCATGTTATTTGCTCCTGCAGAGGGACTTCGCCTGTGGCACGTTTAACCTACCGTCAGATCGAGGCCTTCCGGGCCGTGATGATCAGTGGCACCACCAGTGGCGCGGCCAATATCCTGTGTGTTTCCCAGCCCGCGGTGAGCCGCCTTTTGAGTGATTTCGAAGCCACAGTGGGCGTCGAGATGTTCGAGCGTCACAAGAAGCGGCTGATCGCCACGCCCGAGGCGAAATTCTTCTATGCCGAAGTGGAACGGGCTTTTGTTTCCCTTGAACATCTCTCCCGTGCCGCCGAGGAACTGCGCGGCTTTAGCATGGGCTCGCTGCGGGTCGCCTCAATGCCGGCCATGTCGGTGGAGTTCCTGCCGACCCTGCTGCGGCGCTTCAATGATGTGCATCCGGGGGTATCGCTGTCGCTGCAGGTGCGCAGCACCCAGCAGGTGGCGGACCTTGTGGCCAGCCAGCAGTTTGATGTCGGGGTTATTTCGGGTATTCAGCTGAGCGATCCGGGTATTGACATGACAACCCTGGCCGATAGCCGCCTGGTGTGCGTGCTGCCGCCGGGACATCGGCTGGCACAGCACGCGCTGATTCGACCGGAGGATCTGGAGGGGGAGGTCTTTGTGTCCCTGGGGACCGAGCAGGATTTGCGTTACAAGATCGATAACGTCTTTGAACAGGCGGGCGTGAGTCGTCAGCTACTGATCGACACCCAGCTGCATTACGCGGCCTGCGGCTTTGTGCTGGCGGGCAATGGTGTCTCCGTTGTTGACCCCGTCACGGCGCAGCACTATGCCAAGCTTGGGTTGGTGGTGAAGCGCTTTGAGCCCCGCATCGGCTACCGCTATTCGCTGATTTTCCCCCGTAATCGAGCGCAGTCGGTCCTGACCCGCGGCTTTGTCAGTCTGCTGCAGGATGAATTGAACGCTCTGCAGCACAGCTCAAACGGTCTGTTCGACATGCTCTGAAGGCGGGTATTGCTCTCGCGAGCGGCCAGAACCTGCTAAACGCAAAAAGCCACGCGAATGCGTGGCTTTTGTGTTCGAGCCGCCTGGTCTTTAGCGGCGGCCGTTTTTGCTGGCCGCAAGAGACGCCTTAGTTCAGATCGCTGGTGTAGCTGGTCTCAATGGCCTGTTCCGCTTTGGTGGCTTCCTGGGCCAGCAGGTTAAACCATTTTTCACCATCCTTGACGTTGCCCTTGAACCAGCTGTAAACGGGTTCTGCGGCTTTCTTGAAGGCATCTTTCTGTTCGGGAGTCGGTACATAGACTTCGCCACCGGCGGCGCTGAAGTCCTGGTAGGCCTTGATGGACTTGCGCTTGGGTGAGGCGAAGGTGGCCTGCTGTAGCGCCGAGAAACCGTCCACGATGACGCGGCGCATGTCCTCAGGCATGGCCAGGAAGTTCTCGTTGTTCATGAACCAGTAGGCGGACATGTAGGCATGACCATCCAGGGTGATGTACTTGAGGCCGGCTTCGGGGAATTTCATGCTCATGATATCGGTGATGCCGTTTTTGGAGCCTTCAACCACGCCGGTCTGGAAGGAGGTGAAGAGTTCCGGCCAGGGAATCGGCGTCGGGCTGGCGCCCAGGGACTTGACCAGCTCCTGGGGCAGGTCCGATACCACGGTGCGAATCTTCAGGCCTTCGATATCCTTGGGGGTCTGGACAGTGCGCTTGGTATTGGCAAAGTTGCGCCAGCCGCCGGTGTTGCCGATGGTCATCAGACGCACGCGGTTGTCGGAGTCGTCCAGGATGGACTTGCGCAGTTCGCGGGTGAAGTCGCCGGCCAGCACGGTTTCGGCGACACGGTCATCGCGCAGCAGGTAGGGCAGATCCAGTACCTGGACATAGGGGAACATGTTGCCCACACCGCTGGCGGTGGAGATGAAGACGTCGACGGAACCGTCTTCCAGGGCCTGCATGCACTCAGTGCCGTTGGCGCACAGTTGGGTGCCGATAAACAGCTCCACGGCGATCTTGCCGTTGGAGTGGGCTTCAACGAAGTCCTTGAACACCACGAGACCATCGTAGTCCTCGTCGTTTTCGTTGGAGTTGGCCACGGCCCGCAGGTTGAATTCGGCGGCGGAGCTCAGGGCGCCGAACAGCAGGGTGGCGCCCGCCAAAGTGCCCACCAGGGCAGATTTGAGTTTTTTGTTAATCACCATGGGTAGATCCTCTTTGATTCTTGTTGTGGCTACGGTTGGTCTTGATGGTGTGGCGGGCTCGTGTGCCCGCCGGCATTAAGTGCGTCAGGCGAGTCCAAGCCATCGGGGGATGGTCATGGACAGCGCCGGGAAGAAGGTAATCAGGAAAATGACCACGATCTCGATGAACAGGAACGGCAGTATGGATTTGGCAATGGCTTCGACCTTTTCCCCTGACACGCTGGAGGCGACGAAGAGCACCAGCCCCATGGGCGGTGTTGCCAGCCCTACGGTCAGGTTGACGCTCATGATAATGGCGAAGTGAATCGGGTCCACGCCTATGCCGATAAACACCGGCGCCAGTATGGGCCCCAGAATAATAATCGCGGGACCGGCATCCAGGAACATGCCGACGATGAACAGCAGAATATTGATCATGAACAGCAGCATCAGCGGATTGTCGCTGATGCTCAGCACCCAGGCGGCCAGCTGTTCGGCGGTGTGGGACAGGCTTACCACCGTCTTGAAGGCGATGGCGGCACCGACCAGCAACAGCACCACGGCGGATGACTGGGCGCTGCGGGTGAAGATGCCCGGCAGTTCACTGACCTTGACCGTCTTCATGACCCAGATGCTCAGCACCAGGGCGTAACCCACCGCCACGGCCGAGGCTTCGGTGGGGGTGAAGATGCCGCCCAGGATGCCGCCCAGAATAATGACCGGTGTCATGAGCGGCAGGAAGGCGCTCTTGGTGGCGGTGGCGCGCTGCGGCCAGCTCTGTTTGGGGCCAGCGACCGGGAAGTTATAGCGCTTGGCCATCAGGGCGATCACCGCCATAAGTCCAAGCCCCACCAGAATGCCCGGCACAACACCGGCGGCAAAGAGCGCTGCCACCGACACTTCCATGGTGTAGGCGTAGATAATCATGATGCCCGACGGCGGAATGATCGGACCTATGACTGAAGATGCTGCCGTAATGGCGGCGGAGAAACGTCTTGTGTAACCGTTTTTCTCCATGGCCGGAATCATCATGGAGCCGATGGCCGAGGTATCCGCCACGGCGGAGCCGGACAGGCCTGCGAACAGCATGCTCGAGAGCACGTTCACATGGGCCAGGCCGCCGCGCACATGGCCGATAAAGGCCTGGGAAAAGTTGACCAGGCTCATCGTAATGCCGCCCCGGTTCATCAGTTCCCCGGCCAGCATAAAGAACGGGATAGCCATCAGCGGGAAGGAGTCGATGCCGTTATAGATATTGCGAAACAGCATGGGAATGTCCCGGTCCATGCCCTGGGTCAGCAGCATGATACCGGGGGCCGACAGCATGGCAAAAAACACCGGCATGCCAATCAGCAGGAAAATCAGGAACAGTGGCAGGAATAATACGAGCATGGTGCGTGATCCTTTTATTCGGCTTCCGGGACTGTATTGGATTCGAGCACGGGGGCGGGGAAGTCTTCGGCAGAGCCGAACAGGCGGCCGATTTCCCGCAGCAGCAGCTCGGCGTTGACCAGCAACATGCTGCCGAAGCACACCGGCATGGCCAGATAGATCCAGGCACGGGGCAGATCAAAGGAGGCGGCGCGGGCGCGAAAACCGCGCTGGAAAAATTCCAGCCCAAGGCTGAACAGCTGTATCAGTACCAGCGCCGATACTAGCAGCAGGAAAAACTTGAGGACGGCCCTGATGCGGGGAGGCAGAAAACCGTGCAGCATGTCGATGGCGACAAAGGAGCCCTGGCGGTAGGCGTTGGCGGCCACCAGTGCCATCATCCAGATCATCAGGGCGCGGGCCGCTTCTTCGGGCCAGGGCAGGGCATTGTTGAGTACGTAGCGGCAAAACACCTGCAGCAGTATTGCCGCCACCATGGCGGCGACACAGACCCAGGCCACGGACTTGCCGGCGCGGATCAACAGGGTGTTTATCCATTCCAGTCCGCTCAGGCAGAACTTGAGTATCTTCATAAGCTGCCAACACCCTTTTATTAAAATTATTCAGGGATTCAGTTGTATCGGCGCCTCGCCAGGCGTGGCGCCGACCTATCTGACAGTGAAACTATAGTGGGGCTTCAGACCACCGGATGGGTTATCGAGCCTCAGGGAACGTCATGGCCGCTGGCTGCGATCCAGAGTTCGAACCAGGTTTCACGGTCGATCTGGATGTCGCAGGCGCCGGCAAGCGCACGGATGCGATCGATATTGTTGGTGCCCACCACCGGCATGATGCCGGCCGGATGCATCAGCAGCCAGGCCAGGGCAACAAGATCCTCGGTGCTGTTATGGCGTGCGGCTATCGCCTGCAACAAGGGCCGCAGGCGCTGTGCGGCGGGGGAGTCGCCGAACAGGGCGCCACCGGCCAGCGGTGACCAGGCCATGGCGTGCAGGCCGTCGTGCTGCATGCAGGCCAGGGTGCCGTCGGTAAAGGCATTGCGTTCAAGCAGGTTCATCTCGATCTGGTTGACCACCAGAGGGTGTTTCATATGCTGCTGCAGCAGGCGCCAGTCCCAGTGCATGAAGTTGGACACACCCAATGCCTTCACCTTGCCGCTATCGACTAGCGCATCCAGGGCCGCGCCGGTTTCGGCCGCATCCATGAAGGGGTCGGGGCGGTGGATCAGCAGCAGGTCGAGCTGTTCGCTGTGAAGATTGGCAAGGCTGGTATCAAGGCTGTTGCGGATATAGGCTGCGCTGGTGTCGTAATGCTTCACGCGCCGGGCCGGGAAAGCATCGGACACCAGGGCTATATCGCACTTGCTGATCAGCTGCATGGATGCGCGCAGGGAAGGGTCTTCGGCCAGCGCCTTGCCAAACAGGGCTTCACAGCGGTAGTCGCCATAGATGTCGGCGTGGTCGAAGGTGGTAATGCCCTGTTCCAGGCAGGCGTCAATCTTGGCGCGCACATGTGCCACCGACGTATCGGCATCGTCTGCCAGACGCCAGACGCCGTAGACCAGTCGGCTGAATTTCACTGCGGTATTGCCTAACTGAACGTTTTCCAAGGGTCTGTCTCCAGATGTTCTGCGCGTGCCGTGGAGATGGCGAGCGGGTCAGTTCTTGTTATCCGGTGTGGCACTGGCTGCGCCCCATAAGAGCAGCCAGGCTTGGATCCGGTAGTGAAGCTACCCTATCAGTGTATTTTTATTGTGTAAATCAATTGTGCATGAATTGTTGTATTTATTCCCCAAGGGCCGGTATATTGCAGTGACGCTGTGCCAGGTACTACTGCGGTACAACCGGCCATCTCGGATACGGACCTTAAGGAATCAGTTGTGTTGAAAGACGGAAAATCCAAAAAGTTGCCGCTCTATATCCAGATAGGTGAGCTGCTGCACCGCGAGATCGCCGCGGGCCACTGGCAGCCCGGTGAACGCCTGCCGATAGAGTCACAACTGGCGACCAGCCTTAATGTGGCCGTGGGCACACTGCGCAAGGCATTGGCCAAGCTTGAAAGTGACGGCCTGCTGGAGCGCCGTCAGGGCTCGGGCACCTACGTCAAACGCGCCCCCACCGGTACCGCCATCTACCAGTTCTTTCATCTTGAGCTGCTGGGCGGCGGCGGTGTGCCCCGGGCGGATACTCTGGCGGTCAGCATGCGCCAGGAGCCGGAGGTGGCGCAGCAGCTGGAGATGGATTATCTGGAGGCAAAGCTGTGGTCCATCCGGCGCAAGCGTTACCTGAATACCCAGCTGGTGGCGGCCGAGGAAATCTGGATTGACCATCGCCACAGCGACAGCCTGGTGGCGGAGGATCTGCACGAGTCCCTCTATATGCATTATCGCGAGGTGTTCGGTTTCTGGATTGGCCGGGTGGAGGACCGCATCGACTGCGTCCAGGCGCCGGACTGGGTCACCGAACAGCTTGGCCTGCCGTCGGGCACGACCCTGGTACGGGTTGAACGCAAGGGTTGGTCAAATAACAACCAGGTTGAGGAGTTTTCCCGTACCTGGTTCGACCCGCAGAAGTGCCGTTATTTCGCACGCTGGTCCTGAGACCTGGGCCCGCGGATCAGCGCAAAATTCATCCATAAATGATTCATGGCTGCTCAGGGCGACCTGACAGCCCTGCCAGGGAAGGTCATGCCGCAGGACGGCGAAGGCCTGGGCGGTCGGTCGTGATTCTTTCAAGCAATAATAAAACCAGAGAGTGAATACATATGAGCAAGGTGGTCAGGTACGGTATTTTGGGTTGCGGCATGATGGGGCAGGAGCATCTGCGCAACCTGGCGCTGATCGAGGGCGCGCAGGTGGTGGCAATTGCCGAACCCGATGCGGACATGAAGGCGCAGGCGGCGCAGCTGGCGCCCGATGCCCTGATGCTGGATACCCTGGATGAGCTGTTGCAGGTGCAGGGGCTGGATGCCCTGGTGGTGGTAACGCCCAACTATCAGCATGCGGAGCAGTTGCTGGCGATCCTGCAACGCACGGATCTGGCGGTGCTGATCGAAAAACCCGTGATTACCCAGCTCGACCAGGTCGCCGCGGTCAAGGCGGCGGCGGATCGTCATCCGGCACCGCTCTGGGTGGCGATGGAGTACCGCTACATGCCGCCCATCACGGCGCTGCGCAGCCACCTCGAGCAAGGCGACATCGGCCAGATGCAGATGCTCAGCGTGCGTGAGCATCGCTTCCCGTTCCTGGAAAAGGTCAATGACTGGAACAGGTTCAATCGCAATACCGGCGGTACCCTGGTGGAAAAATGCTGTCACTTTTTCGATCTGATGCGCCTGCTGGCGGCGGATGAAGTGGTGCGGGTCTACGCCTCGGCCGGCCAGGACAATAACCACCTGGAAGAAGCCTACAGCGGTGAACGTCCCGATATTCTCGACAACGCCTACGTAGTGGTGGATTTTGCCAGCGGCAAGCGCGCCATGCTGGAACTCAACATGTTTGCCGAAGGCTCACGCTACCAGGAAGAAATCTGTGCTGTGGGTCCCAGGGGCAAGCTTGAGTGCTTTGTGCCGGGGCCGGGGCGCTTCTGGCCTGGGGCAACCCTGGGGCCTGCGCCTGTGGCGAGGGTCGTGCTAAGCCCAAGGGAGCCCAAAGGCCCGATCGAGGCCGAGATTCCGGTGGACCCGAATATCCTGGCCGCCGGAGATCACAATGGCTCCACCTACTACCAGCACTTGGGGTTTTACCGCGCCCTGACCGAGGGCGGCAAGGTGGACGTGACCGTTGATGATGGTCTCAAGGCGGTGGTGATCGGGCTGGCGGCGCAGCATTCGGCGGCTACCGGCAAGGCTGTTACCCTGACCGAAGGTGGGCTGTCGTTCGAGTACTGATTCGAGTACTGAGGGCGCAGGCTGAACCCTGCGCCAGGGCAGGCCAGTGTGCCAGTTTATACGCCACCAGGGCCCGGATAGGTTTCGGGCTTTTTTGTTTCCGAACATTATTATTTTTGAGTATAAAAATCGTTATTTAAAATAACGAGTTAGATGAATATGTCGGTTAATTCTGCATAAATTCATTCATAATTGATTTACTTGTTATCGCGGCATTGCTAATGTTGTCCCTGCAGATTCATTCACGATTGATTTATATGTGTCGGATGCCTTGTCCGGTCGTACTACACCCTAACCGCCAACAACAAGAGTCATAATCATGAGCATCAGCATTTCCCGCGTCGACGGTCAGAAACAGGTCAACGGGCTCGACTTTCCCTTGGTCGTTACACCTTCTGATGATGCAGCGGCACAGCAGCCTGAAGCGGCCAATACCTGTGTGCATGAGAACCGTGCTGAGCTGCACGATCTGCTGATCCGCCATGGTGCGCTGCTGTTGCGGGGGTTCGCGGTGCCTGACCAGCAGGCGTTCGAAGATATGCTCAACGCCACCGACTACCGGAACATGCCCTATATCGGTGGCGCTGCGCCCCGCAGCCAGGTCACCAGCTCGCGCATTGTGACGGCGAACGAATCACCGGCGTCTGAAACCATTCCGTTTCACCATGAGATGGCCCAGGTGCCGACGCCGCCGGGTTATATCTTCTTCTATTGCGATGTCGCATCCGAGGAAGGCGGCGCTACGTCCATTCTGCATTCCGGTGAGATCTTCAGCAAAATCGAACAGTTTGCACCGCAGTTCGCACAGAAAATTGAACAGCAGGGCGTGCGCTATGTGCGCGTGATGCCGGCGATCACCGATACTGAATCCGCCATTGGCCGTTCCTGGAAAGAGACCTTTAATGTCAGCACTGTGGCGCAAGCCGAAGAAAAAATGAGCGAAGCCGGCATGAACTGGGAATGGCTGGACGACGGCAGTGTTCGTACCCAGACCGCGGTGCTGGATGCGGTGCGCTTTGACGAGGAAACCGGCCAGAAGGTGTTTTTCAATTCCATAGTCGCGGTCTACACCGGCTGGAACGATGCGCGCAACGACGGCAAGACCGCCGTTGTAACGGCCGATGGCGAGCCTATGGATGCTGGGGTGATCGAGGAGGTGGTACGTCAGATGGATGCATCCTGCGTCAATTTCAAGTGGCAGCCCGGCGATGTGCTCTGGATCAACAACCACACGGTGCTGCACGCGCGCCAGCCATTCAAGGGCGAACGCCGTATCCTGGCCTCCATTTCGTTCAAATAGCCCCAAGCGCCAGATGGGCTATAAATGCCTGTCTGGCGCTGAGTCACTTTGCCTGTGCCACCCAGTATGGGTTATCGCAGCAGAAACCAGGCGGTTGCCGCCCCGGCAAGTATCCAGACAAGGATGACGATCGCTGCGGCAACCCGGCTGACCGGTCGGCTGGCGGCCGCCTGCGCCTCTGCGCGACAGTGCAGCATCACCTCGGCCGGAATCATCCGTACCGACAGCATCACTCCCAGTGGCAGCAGAATCAGATCGTCCAGATAGCCGATCACCGGAATGAAATCCGGGATCAGATCAATCGGAGACAGGGCATAGCCCGCCGTTATCAGCGCCAGCAGTGTTGCCAGCCAGGGCGTACGTGGATCCCGTGCCGCCAGCCAGAGTGCGTGCACCTCCTGTTTCAGGGCGCGGGCCCAGTGCCTGAGACGCTGGAAAAGAGTCTGTTTCATGTTGTCAGCCTGTCCTCTGTGCGGGTCTTGAGCGCTACTTGAGGTAGGAGCGCAGGGCCGCCACCACCTGATCGACATCCTCGGCCCGCTCCTGTGGTGTTATGTCGTCGGCACCCAGGTGCTCGCGAATATGTCCTTCCAGTACCTGCGCCATCAGTCCGTTAACGGCACCCCTGATCGCAGCGATCTGCTGTAATATTGCGCTGCAGTCGCTGTCTTCTTCCAGGGCTTTTTCCAGCGCGCCGGCCTGCCCCTTGATGCGTCTAATGCGCGTCAGCAGTTGTTTGCTGTCTTTGCTTGTATGACCCATGCATGCACTCCCGTATTCTAAATAGTATACTAGGGTATAGTATATTTTTACCTGTCCTGGGGACATAACATAGTGACATCTTTATCGCCCACAGAGCGCTGGCAGCTTTCCCATCTGTTCAACGAAGGTGACCCTCTGGCTGAGCGCAACACGCTCTGGGCGCTGATGCTGACCACGATCATGATGGTGCTGGAAATTAGCGGCGGCTGGCTTTACAACTCCATGGCGCTGCTGGCCGACGGCTGGCACATGAGTTCTCATACCCTGGCACTGGGACTTTCGGTGCTGGCCTACGCAGCGGCCCGGCGTTTTGCCGGTGACCAGCGTTTTGCCTTTGGCACCTGGAAGATAGAAGTACTATCTGCATGTGATCACCGATGCGGCTACATCTGTGCTCGCCATAGTGGCGCTTATTGGCGGCAAACTGTGGGGTGCGGCCTGGCTGGATCCGGTGATGGGCATTGTCGGTGCTGTGCTGGTAACGATCTGGGCCCTGGGCCTGATACGGGATACCGGGCGAGTATTGCTCGATGCCGAGATGGATGCACCGGTGGTGGCGAAGATCCGACAGCAGATTCACGCGGGGCCCGTTGATGCCAAGATTACTGACCTGCATGTCTGGCGGGTCGGCAAGGGCAAATATGCCTGTATTCTGGCCCTGGCTGTGGCGCAGGAGACCACTGCGGATGTGTTCCGTGAATGCCTGCAGGTACAGGAGGAGCTGGTGCATATCACGGTGGAGCTGAATCAGTATCGGCTGGAATGAGGGTTTCGCTACCGGTCTGACCACCTGGGGCCGGCGCTAAAGTTGTAGCTCTCAGGCACCTAAGACCAAGGGTCTGGTGTCAGGGAACGGGGCACAATGGGGCTATCTGCAGTGGGGGCTCTATGGCTCTCGCCCGGCAGCGGTGGTGGGAATGTCGGCAGGTTCTGTTGGATGACATTCCCAAAAGCTCCGCCATCCTGCCTTGTTGCACCTTGCTCTGACCGTTGATTATTGTCCCCGCCAGGCCCTGCCTGGCGGGGATTTTTTTATGGGCAGAAAAATGGCTAAACCGACAAGAATGAACTGAGGAAGGCGCGGGTACGTTCATGCTCCGGCTGGGTAAAAATCTGTTCAGGCGGGCCTTCTTCGATCACCTTCCCGGCATCGAAAAAACACACTCGATCGCTGATTTCCCGGGCGAAGTACATCTCGTGGGTCACCAGGATCATGGTAAAGGCATCGTCGGCGGCCAGCTTGCGGATGACTTCGAGTACTTCGTCGACCAGCTCCGGGTCCAGTGCCGAGGTGATTTCGTCCAGCAACAGTATGCTCGGCTTCATTGCCAGCGCGCGGGCGATGCCAACACGCTGCTTCTGGCCACCGGAGAGTTCGCTCGGGTAGGCGTCGGTTTTGTCCTCCAGCCCGACCAGGCGAAGCAGCTCCAGGGCCTGGGCCCTGGCAGTCTCCTTTGACTGCCCCAGTACATGCATCGGGGCTTCGGTAATATTGCGCAGCACTGTCATGTGGGGAAACAGGTTGAAGTGCTGGAACACCATGCCGAGCTGGCCGCGCATGCGGTGCAGATGGCGCTCACTGGCCGTTTTCCAGGCGCCATTTTTCTGCATGTGCCACAGCGACTCGCCCTGCACTCGAACCTGGCCGGCGTCTATGGTCTCCAGTGTCATGAGGATACGCAGCAAGGTGGATTTACCGGACCCGCTGGAGCCGATAATAGACACTATCTCATTCTGTCTGATTTTCAGATTGAAGTTTTCAAACAGCAGGTTGTCACCAAAGCGCTTGGTGACATTGTCAAATTCGATGGCATAGTCACTCATGAGAGGGTAAATCCTTCTTTCGGAAAGCGGCGTTCGGCCAGGCGAATACCGGAACTCGCCACGAGGCTCAGCACCAGATAGATCAGGCCCACCAGGGTAAAGGGTTCGAGGTAGCGGAAGTTCTCTGACCCCATGATTTTGGCCAGCTGCAGCATCTCCAGCAGGGTAATGGCCGACAATTGCGGCGTTTCCTTGAACATGGCAATGATGTAATTGCCACTGGCCGGAATCATCGAACGCAATGCCTGGGGCAGAATCACATCCCGGTAGGTTCTATAGGGTGACAGGTTGAGCGCGATAGAGGCTTCCCACTGACCCTTTTCGACACCGTCGATGCCGCTGCGAAAAACCTCCGACAGGTAGGCACCGTAGTGCATGCCCAGCGCTATCACACCGGTGACCATCGGTGACATATTCAGTCCCCATTCCGGGGCCACGTAATAAAGAAAGTAGATTTGTACCAGCAGCGGCGTACTGCGTACGAACTCCATCCACCAGTAGGCACTGTAGGACACCGCTTTGAAGCGGCTGCGCCGCAGCAGCGCCAGTACCAGGCCCAGGATAATGGCCAGCATGCTGCCCAGCAGGGTCGCCTGCAGTGTGATCAGGCAGGCGTCGAGCAGCAGTGGCAGCACTTCCCAGGCAAACGCCCAGTCCCAGTCAAACTCTATCAAAACAGAACCTCCGTGCTCTGTGCGCGGTCAACGATGCTCAGGTGACGTCGTCTGATCATGTCAGCCCCCCACGATCCATGCCTTTGCCCAGGCGCTTTTCCAGCGCGCGCAGGCCCAGGTTCAACGCCTGTGCCATCACGAAATAGAACACCAGCACCAGGCCGAAGATCTGCTCGACCTGCAGTGTCATGTCGGCCAGTGATTTGGCCCGGTAGGTCAGGTCGGCGATAGTGATCAGGCTGACCAGCGAGGTGGCCTTGACCAGTTCGATCGCCAGGTTGCCAAAGGGCGGCATCATGCCGACGAGGGCCTGGGGCATGATGATGCGCCACAGACGCTGGCGCGGCCTAAAGTTGAGCGCAATGGCCGCCTCTGTCTGGCCTTTGTCGACCGACAGCAGGCCACCGCGCACCACCTCTGCACCGTAGGCGCCTATATTGAGTCCCAGGGCTACGACACCGGCGGTGACGGCATCGATACTGAGGCCAAACAGGGGCAGTACAAAGTAGATCCAGTAGAGCTGGATCAGGGCCGAGGTGCCGCGGACAAATTCTATATAGACGATGGCGAGCCAGCTCAGTGAGCGGCGCTTACTCAAGCGCATCAGGCCGGCGGCAAATGCCATCAGGGTCGCCAGCGGCAGCGCCATGACCACGATTTTCATCGTGATGACGGCACCGCTCATCAAGGCGGCCAGTATTTCGGAAACAGGCATCGGTGGTGTTCCTTAGCAGACATGGCCTGGCTTTGTGCGCCGAAGAGCCCTTTTATAGCGGTGCAACGCGCTAGGGAGTGGGCTATCAGGGTTCCGGCAGCGGGGCCGTGAATGAACCTGTTGCTAAGCCTGTCCGTTGCAATACGTGCCAAGAGTAGCGCCCCTTAAAGGGGCGCTCTGTCTGCAAGCGGTTGACGGGCTGCTGGCTAGTTGCCGTTAGCTGCGCTAAGTGCCAAGGGGCCTGCGGGCCATTCAGGGCTGGCACAGCTGTGCGGTGGTGACATCACCCGGCAGGGTATGGGCGCCAAAACCGTAGGGTTCCACCAGGGCCAGATGCTCTTCACTGCCGATAAAGGCGGCCAGTTGCGTGTTGAAAGCGTCGCGCAGGCCTTCGTCACCGCGGCGGAAACCAAAGCCGCCGTAGCCATTGACCTTGTCGCCGTCGATGACCAGATCCTCGAAGGGTTGGGCCAGTTCTACGGCATCACTTTTTTTGCCAAGCTCTGCCATGGTGAGCACGGTACCGGCCAGCGCATCGACGCGGCCAGCCTTGAGGGCCGCAACACCACTGGGGTAGTCCGGCAAGGTGACAATCTGATCGAGCGCTATGCCAAAGTCCTTGGCATAACCGAACTCAACGGCACCGGCCATAACGCCGAGCTTAAGATCCGGTTGGGTCTTGATGTCGTTGTAGCCTGTGAGCGTCAGGGGATTGCCGGTTTTTACCAGAAAGCCTTCGCCGATGGTGTAGGTGGGGTTGGAAAACAGAATTTGTTCGCAGCGCTTGGGATTGATATACATGCCGGCGGCAATAACATCGAAACGTCCGGCTTTGAGTCCGGGGATCAGCGAGCCAAACTCGGTGACCAGCACTTCGACATTATCAATACCCAGTGCCTTGAGTGTCCGCAGTGCTATTTCAGGCGCTTCGCCCTTGGCTTCTCCGTCCGAGGACAGGTAGCCATAGGGAATCTCGTTGGCCACAGCCAGTGTCAGCTTGCCCGATGCCTTGGCGTCATCCAGGGTATCGGCCAGGGGCAGTGTGCTGACTAAACTCAGTAGCAGCGCGGTCAATGTGCGTTTCATCCAACTCTCCATAGTGTTTTTTGCTGAGCGTTCTATCTTAGGGAAGGTGAATATATTTCGCAAATCGATGCATAAAACATATTTTATTGTCCGTAAAGTAGCGATGTCCTTGTAAATTTGGGCATTTAGGTCGTGAATATTATCTTGTAATGCGATGGACTATGGCAGCCGTGGTGCGCAGGTGGCTAGCAGACCATGGCCTGGTGCCTATGGGTATGAGGGTGACCAGAGGTCGGGATGGGAGACCTCTGGTTGCGCCTGCGGGAAGGGCTGTTGTGCGCTGATAGTGAACGGAGAATCAGCCCAGCTGGTCGATCACTATGGCGTTCGAGTAGACCAGGGCATCGTCGCTGACGCGGTGTCCAACCAGGAAAAAGTGTCCGCGTTCATCATTGCGATGGCGGTAGACATGAAACTTGCAGTCTTTCAGTGCGCCGCATTCCGGCGGGGTTTCCAGTTCAAGGCCGTCCTGCTCTATATCGATGTCCAGCTCCAGCCGGTCATTGCTGTCACTGAGCTGATCCTCGGCGGCGGCAAGTTTCAGATGCATGTCGGCGGTAACTCTGAACCTGATCAGTCCCTGGGGCGAGGACTTCTGGGCGCCCTCGGGTTTGTACCAGGCTTCGATATTGAACTTGTTCATGCTGGATCTCCCTGATTGAACAGGCGCGGGCCCCAAGCATGGGCGGCGCCAACTGGTTTCACATCCAGTATAGCGCCGCTGCAGGCGAGGATCAGATCTGCATCAGAACCGATTTGACCTCGGTATAGTGGTGAATCACCTCAGCCCCCATTTCCCGCCCAAGGCCGGACTGCTTGTAGCCGCCAAAGGGCAGGGCCGGGTCCAGCGCCGTATGGCAGTTGACCCAGACACTGCCGGACTTGATACGCGGAATCATGCGATGCACCGCCGACAGGTCGTTGGACCAGATACTGGCGCCCAGACCGTAGGGGCTGTCGTTGGCCATGCGCACAACCTCGTCGATGTCGTCAAACGGCATGGCGACCAGTACGGGTCCGAAGATTTCTTCCTGCACCAGGGGCGAGCGGTGATCCACATCGGCGATCACGGTGGGGCTCACGAAGAAACCGGGGCCGCTCATGGTACCGCCGGCGGCGATGGAGGCGCCGCTTTCACGCCCCTGCTCGATATAGCCGAATACCCGCTGTTGCTGCTTGGCCGAGACCAGGGGGCCCATCTGTACGCTCGGGTCCATGCCGTTGCCCAGGCGAATACTGCCTGCGATGCCGCTGATATCGGCGACCACATTGTCGAAGTGTTTGCGGTGCACGTACAGGCGCGAACCGGCGCAGCAGACCTGTCCCTGGTTAAAGAAGATCGCATTGGCCGCACCCTGGGCGGCGCTGGCCAGGTCCGCATCCGGCAGCACTATGGTGGGGGACTTGCCGCCCAGCTCCAGGGTCACGCGGGTCATGCTATCCATGGCCGCCTTGCCAATCATCTTGCCCACCGGCGTGGACCCGGTGAACGTGAGCTTGTCGATATCCGGATGAGCCGACAGTGCCGCGCCGGCGTCCTGTCCCAGGCCCGTTACCACGTTCAGTACGCCCGGCGGATAGCCCGCTTCCAGTGCCAGCTCAGCCAGCTTCAGGGCGGTGAGAGGGGTGTCTTCAGCCGGTTTGAGGACGATGGTGCAGCCGGTCGCCAGCGCCGGTGCAATCTTCCAGATGGCCAGCAGCAACGGGAAGTTCCAGGCCACGATGGCGCCGACAACGCCCAGCGGCTCGCGGCGCGTGTAGCCGTGGAACTGACCGTCCGGCATAAAGGGCATGGATACATCAACGCTGTTGCCCTCGATCTTGGTGGCCCAGCCGGCCATGTAGCGCATGAAGTTGATGCCAAGCTGGATATCCACCGCCCGGGCGATACCCAGGCTCTTGCCATTATCCATGCACTCAAGTTCGGCCAGCATGTCGGCGTTCTTTTCCACCAGGTCCGCAAAGCGCCACAACAGCAGTTCGCGATCCGCCGGTTTCATGCGGCTCCAGGCCGAATTTTCGAAGGTGCGCCTTGCACAGGCCACCGCCGCATTGACATCGTCCTTGCTGGCCGCGGCCACGCTGGTCAGCAGCTTGCCGGTGGCGGGGTTCAGCACGTCGATGCGCTGCTGGTTGCTGGCTTCGGGACGCTGGTCGCCAATCAGAAGCTGGTGGGGCTGATCGATAAAGGCCGCGGTATCGGCACGCAGGGTATAGGAGCTCATTGCACTTAACCTTTGTTGTTGTGTCGGTGTCATGCGGACTATCGCAACAGCCGTGCCAGGCTAGCGTCTGTTTCATATCCTATTGTTTTTAAAAGATTAAAATTTCCATTGAATGGGCGGGCCGGCGGGATGCCTCCAGGCCGTTCTGTCGCAAATTGAGACGGGCGTTAAAAATTGATGCAGGGCAGGGTAAGCCTGGCCGTAGTATCAGGGTGCTGCGGGTTGTATCAGTTTGTAACAGTTGTCGCGGATTAAGACAGCCAAGGCCCGTTGATGACGGCGCTGATGGGCGTCTGTAAGTATGTAAGGTATTGATAAATAGTGTTTTTGTTCTTGTGGCACGGAGCGTGCTCTTGTTATTCGCAAAGGAACGGGCCACGGTTGTGAGTCTGTTCCAGTGCTTCTGCATGACCCTGCAACCAAGGAGGTCTGACCTTGAATAAAAACTATGCACGTCTGCACCTGAGGTGGCGTCTGCTGCCCATGGCCGTTGCCCTGGCCTGCACGCCGGCGCTGGCCGAAACCGATGCCCAGAAAATCATGGGCCAAACCTGTGCCGCCTGTCATACCGCCGAGCCCGATGGCAACTGGAGCCGTATCAGCCATCAGCGCAAGACGCCGGAAGGCTGGCTGATGTCCATTGCCCGCATGCAGGTCATGCACGGGTTGCAAATCAGCGATGAAGATCGGCGCACCCTGGTCAAATACCTGGCAGACCGCCAGGGTCTTGCGCCCAGTGAAACCGCCGGCGCTCGCTACGCACTGGAACGCCGTTTGAACACCATGGAGAGCTTCGAGTCCGAGGCCTTCACCCAGACCTGTGCCCGCTGTCATTCCGGTGCCCGTGTGGCCCTGCAGCGCAGGCCGGCGGCGGAGTGGGAACACCTGGTCCACTTTCACCTGGGGCAATGGCCCACCACCGAATACCAGGCCCTGGGACGCGATCGCGACTGGTTGAACCTGGCACTGGACACAATGGTGCCCGAACTGGCCGATACCTATGGGCTGGAATCCGATGCCTGGACCCAGTGGCAGGCCAGTGCCAAGGCGGACCCTGCCGGACAGTGGCGCCTGATCGGTCAGATTCCCGGACGGGGCGAAATGAACGCAACCCTGAGCGCACGTCGCAGCGGTGATGACCTGTACAGCCTGGAGCTGGTCGGCCAGTACGCCGATGGCACGGCGCTTAGCGGCAGCGGCCAGGCCATCGTCTATACCGGTTATGAGTGGCGTGGCGAGATTGAGGTCGACGGCGTTGCCATGCGCCAAGTGTTTGCTTTGGATGGCGATCGTATCAGCGGGCGCATGTTTGAAACCGAGCACGATGAAGTGGGTTTTGATATCCGCGGTGCACGCCTGCAGGCCGACAGCACGCAATTGCTGGCGGTGCAGCCCGGCTATCTCAAGGCGGGCAGCAGTGCGGATATCACCCTGGTGGGCGCGGGCCTTGCCGGCGACATCGTGCTGGGCGAGGGCGTTACCATTGATGAGGTTTTGCAGCGCACTGAAGACACCATTCGCCTGCGGGTCAGCGCTGCCCAGGATGCGACTGGGTTGCGTGAGGTGCGCGTCGGCGACAGCGAACCTGTTTCCTTTAGTCTGTACGACAGCATCGCCCGTATCCGGGTGCTGCCTGAATACAGCGTGTCTCGCATTGGCGGCAATGGCAGCTCCACGCCTCGGGTATACGGCCTGTTTGATGCCGAAGCCTGGGCGGCGGGCACCGATGGTATCGCCAACACGGATGATGACTACCGTATCGGCATAGTCCCCGCCAGCTGGTCGGTGGAGCCCTTCGATGAGCGCGCCGCAGAAGACGAAGATACCCGCTTTGCCGGCGTGATCGATGCGGTGACCGGACGCTTTACGCCAGGTGCCGCCGGGCCTAACCCTGAAAGGCGCATGAGCACCAACAATGCCGGCAACCTCAAGGTCGTGGCCAGCGTTGAAGAAGATGGCCAGAGCCTGAGTGGCAGCGCACAGATGATCGTGACGGTGCAGCGCTGGAACAATCCGCCGATTCCGTGATCGCGCAATCGGCCACCAGACGCAAATTCGCACCACTAACCTCGGCTTGAGGATATACCCATGGGCGCACTATTTAATCTTGTTGAACGCAATCTGCATGAAGTACAGGTCGGCGATGACCGCATGCTGTTTCATATTCCTACCAGCTCGCTGTTTGCCCTGGACGGCGCCTGCGGCGATATTATTGACCTGCTGCGTCAGCAGGCACAGTTGCCCTCCGAGCTGATTGGTCAGCTTGGCGGGCGTTACCCGCAGCAGGACATCAGCGACACCCTGCGCGAGCTCAAGGCGCTGGAGCTGATCAATGACGGCTCGCCGCTGACCGATGAAATCGGCACCCGGCGGGTGGATCAGTTTCCGCTCACAACGGTGGTGCTGAACGTCAATACCGGCTGCAACCTCAGCTGTACCTACTGCTACAAGGAAGATCTGGACACGCCGTCCGCCGGCAAGCGCATGAGCTTCGAGACGGCGAAGGACTCGGTCGAGATGCTGCTGCGAGAGTCGCCGGATGAAAAGCGCTACACAGTGGTGTTCTTCGGTGGTGAGCCGCTGAGCAACCGGCCGCTGATCCAGCAGGTGGTGGATTACTGCGAAACCCGCTTCCCGGCACTGGGCAAGGCGGTGGACTTTGTCATGACCACCAACGCGACTCTGCTGAACGAAGAGATTATCGACTGGCTCAACGCCCACCGCTTCGGCCTGTCGGTGAGCATCGATGGCCCCAAGGCGATTCACGACAAGAACCGCATCACCGTGGGTGGCAATGGCACCTACGAGGTGGTGCGGCGCAAGGTGGAATGGCTGCTTAAACGCTACGACTCCCGCCCCGTGGGTGCCCGCGTTACCCTGACCCGGGGCATCACCGATGTGGAAAACATTTGGGACCACCTGTTCAATGAGCTGGGCTTCGCCGAAGTCGGCTTTGCCCCGGTGACCTCGGGGGATATCAGCGACTTCAACCTCAGTGGCGAGGAGCTGATCGAGGTGTTTGCCAGCATGAAACGCCTGGGGCAGGTCTACCTGGAGGCTGCGCTGGAGCATCGCAATATCGGCTTTTCCAACCTGCATCAGCTGATTACCGATATCCATGAAGGCCACAAGAAAGCGCTGCCCTGCGGTGCCGGCCTGAAGATGCTGGCGGTGGATCACGAAGGTGAACTGAACCTGTGTCACCGCTTTACCGGCTCCAGCCTGCCCACCTTTGGCAATGTGCGCGACGGTGTGCAGCATGCCCAGCTCGGCGATTTCCTGTCCCAGCGGCTGGATCGTACCGATACCGGCTGCCAGGACTGCCGCATCCGCAACCTCTGTTCAGGCGGCTGTTACCACGAAAGCTATGCCCGCTATGGCGACCCGACCCATCCAACCTATCACTACTGCGATCTGATGCGCGACTGGGTGGACTTCGGCATTCAGGTTTACAGCCGGATCATGGCGGCCAATCCCGCCTTTATCGATCAATACATTACGCCGCGCCAGGCCCACTGAGGCCTGTGCCACGGCGCCCCCGCGGGGCGCCTGTAACGGAGAACTGCTATGAAACATTTGCGAGCAATCAACAACAAGGCACAACTGCTGACCAATGCGGTAGACGATGACGCCGTCGAGGATGTTATGGCCATGAGCTCCCTGGCGGGTTGTACCGCCACCACGGACCCTGGCTGGGAAATCGATGCCTTTGGTTCTGTGACCTCCCTGTGCCAGCCCATGGAGTCCGACCTCTATGGCTGCGCCGATCCCTGCTGGTGGCCGGCCCAGGTACCGGACATGATGAATACCTACCCCGACTGGAACAAGGACGCCATGAGCTCGAAAGATGACTGGCGCAACCTGGGAACCGTGTTCCCCAAAGACAAATAACACGCGCACGGAGCAGAATACCCATGAAAAAACAGTTAATGCACCGCGCCGCCGCGTTTGGCGTAGCGGCTCTGCTTGCGGGCCTGACGGCTTACAGCCCAAGCGGCCTGGCCGCAGGACCGGCGCTGGAAGAAGGCCATGAATACATGGTCGTCGCCAATTACCCCAATAACCTGCACGTGCTGGATCTGGCCACGGACTCGATCTACAAGAGCTGCGAGATGCCGGATTCTTTTGGCCCCGGCGCCATTCAGATGGCACCGGATCGCCAGACCGCCTACGTGCTCAATAATCACTACGAGGATATCTACGGCGTTAACCTCGACACCTGCGAAGTGGTATTTCATGCCGCCATGTCACAGGCGCCCAATGAGCGCACAAAGTCGATTTTTGCCTTTGCCATCAGCCCTGCGGGCGACGAAATCTATACGGTACAGAACCCGACGCTGCTGAACCGAGACCACTATCGTGTGCTGCAGCCCCGCCTGGCGGTATACAAGGCTGATGCAGGCCTCAATGCCAAGCCGGTGCGTACCTTCGAGGCGCCGCGCCAGGTGACGGTCATGCAGGCGGGCAGCGATGGCAGTCTGTATATGGCCGGTGCCGATATCTACAAGGTGGATGTAGAGACCGGTGAGCGTACCGTCGCCATTGCCAGTCGCAACTGGACGCGGCCCAACTACGCGCCACCGGATGTGCTGAGTGTCTGGCCTATCCAGACCGCCACGCGGGATTTCACCATTCTCTACACCACGGCCAGGTTTCAGGATGAAATCCAGAATCCTGATACCGCCGACTGGCTCTGGGGGTACATGAACGTGAATCTGGACACCGGCGCCACCGAAACCGTGGATTTCGGTCCCATTACCGAGGTCTATTTCACCGGTACGCGCTCGCCCAAGGATCCCAACCTGATGTTTGGCGTGCTTAACCGCCTGGCCAAGTACGATATTGAAAAGCAGGAACTGATCAAGGCGGCGGAGCTGGACCATTCCTACTACTGCATCGCCTTTAACCGGGCGGGCAGCAAGATCTATCTGGGCGGCACCTACAACGACGTTGCCATCTATGATGCCGACACTCTGGAGAAGGTCGGCAATATCCAATTGCCCGGTGGCGATATGGCCATCTCCACGGCGCAAGTGTTTGTCCACTGACCCAGGCATCGCTTTATCGCGGCCCTGACAACCGGCCCCGGCATTTTGCCGGGGCCGGTTTTGTGCCTGCAGGTGCCTGTGGTAAATTCGATTCATGTCTGTAACAGCAGTCAGGCGCAGGTTTTCACGCATGCAGCCAGCAGCATTCTGCTGATACCTATCTGTTTATACCCAATAAGAACAACGAGGCGCCGCGATGCACCCGAAACTCCATCCAACCCTGGTCGATGATCCCCAGCAGGGTATCCGTATCGCACGCAACCGCCTGCTTGAGTGTGGCGAGGTGCCGTCCGGTTTGCTGCGGGATGAAATCGAGGCCTCCTGGCGGCGCAGTGTCGGGGCGGGGCTCAGTTTGCGCGGGCCCTTTGATGCCGATACCAGGGTGGCGGGCCTGCGCGAACTGCTGGACGCTCACCAGGATCTGATCCAGCTGGCGGCACCGGAAATGGAACAGCTCAGCCGCCAGGTTGGTGATTCAGGGGTGGTGGTGCTGGCCAACGCCGATGCCACCATTCTCACCACCGAAGGCTGTCGCGAGAAGTCGCTGCGCGAGCGCTTTGGCCTGGTACCGGGTGCCTGCTGGAGCGAGCAGGCCCGCGGCACCAACGGCCTGGGTACGGCCATCGTCGATGCCAGGCCCACGCTGGTGAATTGCAGCGAACACTTCCTCGATTCGGTTACACATTTTTCCTGCATCTCGGCGCCCATCTGCAGTGCCGATGGCCGTGTTGTCGCGGTGCTGGACATGACCCGTGAAGGGCAACTGATTCAGCCCCAGGACAGCCTGGGCATAGTGCAACTGGCGGCCCAGAGTATCGAAAACCGGCTCTTTGTCAGCGCCAGTCCGGATGTGCTGCTGCTGTCATTTCACAGCCGGCGCCAGTATCTGGGCTCTGTCTGGCATGGTCTTTTGGCCATCAGCCTGGATGGTCGCATTAAGGCGCTGAATGAGCAGGCCTGCCAGTTGCTGGGCGCAAGCCGCACGCGCCTGGTGGGGCGGGCAGTGGAAGAGGTGCTGGGCGAGCCGCTGGAAACCCTGCTGGCGCTGCGTCTGCGCGACGGTGTTGGCAGTCTGCAAAGCCGCGCAGGCGAGTTGTTCTGCGAGATGTTGCAGTTTCCCCGCGCCTTGCCGAGATTATTGCCAGGCTTGCGCCAGCCCGCCTTTAATCGCACGCCGGCCTCCAGGCCCGCGGACCTGTCGCACCTGGCCGGTGGCGATGCCCGCCTGGCGCGGGCGCTGCGCATAGGACCACGGGCACTGATGGCTGATGTGCCCATACTGCTCAACGGTGAAACCGGCACCGGCAAGGAAGTGATCGCAAGGGCGCTGCATGCCCACAGTGCCCGTGCAGCCAAGCCCTTTGTCGCGGTCAACTGTGCCGCCATTCCCGAAGGCCTGATTGAATCCGAACTCTTTGGCTACCGTGAAGGCGCCTTTACCGGCTCGCGCAAGGGTGGCATGGTCGGGCGCTTTCAGCAGGCCAACGGTGGCACGCTCTTTCTGGATGAGATCGGTGATATGCCGGTGGCGCTGCAGGCACGCCTGCTGCGGGTCTTGCAGGAACGCTGCGTAGCCCCCCTGGGTGGCGGTGAAGAAGTCCGTCTGGATATAGCGCTGATCTGTGCCACCCACCATGACCTCAAGCAGCGGGTGCGTGACGGCGAGTTTCGCGAGGATCTTTTCTATCGCCTTAACGGCGTTGGCGTACGTTTGCCGGCGCTGCGTGAACGCAGTGATCTGGATGCACTTACCGCCCAGCTGCTCAGTGGCCTGGGGGCCGCCGGTGTGACGCTGGATAGCGAGGTACAGGAGCTGTTTTCAGGTTACGGCTGGCCGGGCAATATCCGTCAGCTGGAGATGGTGCTTAGAACCGCGGTGGCACTGCTCGAACCCGGTGAGCGCTGCATCGGCACTGATCATCTGAGCGATGATTTTCTGGACGACCTGCTGGCGCCACGCTGTTCGGCGGCGGGCAGCTTGAAAGAAAATGAACTGGTGCAGATACGCGAGGTGCTGGCCCGCCACCAGGGTAACATTTCAGCCGCGGCCGCGACTCTTGGCATTAGCCGCGCAACCCTGTATCGCAAGCTCAAACAACTCGAAGAATAACCGCTGCGGACAAGTGGCGCGCCTGAATGAAAAAATCCCGTGTCAGCCTGGCTGACACGGGATTTTTTTGAGATGAACCGCAGAGGTGTACGGCGCTGGTCGCTTAGCTCGCAGGCGCCAGCTCCGGGTGGGTATTCTGAACCTGGTGCTTTTCGGACACCTTGCGCAGGCTCATGTTGGCGATAAAGGCCACCACCAGCAGGCCGGCCATGGCATACATGGTGGAGTTGTACAGGCTGGGTGTGGGGTCCAGAGTGCCGGCAGGAGCAATTTCCATCAGGCGGCCCAGAGTTACTGTGTTGGAGGCCATCAGGGTTTGCAACTGGTCGAGTCCGGCGCCAAAGGTGGCACTGAATACGGCCGGATCCACCTGGCTGGCCAGGCTGTTAATGGCATCATTCAGCGATTGCTCGCGCAGATAAGTGATGGCAAAGGGCCCCAGCACACCTGCGGTACTCCAGGCGGTGAGCAGACGGCCGTGAATGCCACCGACATGCAGGGTACCGAAGATATCTGCCAGATACGCCGGGATAGTGGCAAAGCCGCCGCCGTACATGGTGAAGATGATCATGGTGGCGGCGCAGAAGAGTACCAGCCATACGAGGCTTGGATTGCTGCTGACCTGGCCTGCGAAGTAGGGAATCGACAGATAGAGTGCCATGCCCAGCACGAAGAAGCAGTGGAAGGTGTTCTTGCGCCCTATGTAGTCCGATGACGAGGCCCAGAAAAAACGCCCCAGCATGTTGAACACGCTGATCAGCAACACATAGGTGGCCGCGAAACTCGTATCCACGATATTGGGCAAGGTGGTGCCGAAGATCTCGGTCATCATGGTCTTGGCCACGCCTATAACCCCAATGCCGGCGGTTACGTTCAGGCAGAGCACCAGCCAGAGCAGGTAGAACTGCGGCGTTTTCAATGCCTGGTCAATATGCACATGCTTGTCGGTAATCAGACGGGTCTTGCCGGAAGTATCGGCCTTGGGTGTCCAGCCGGCGGGTTTCCAGCCATCCGGCGGTACCCGGTAGGAGAAGGCGGCGATGGTCATGACGATGAAATAGACAATGCCCAGGGTGATAAAGACGCTGGCCACGCCGGTGTTGCCGGTATCAACCACATAGACACCTTCAGGACCCGACACAGGCAGCTTGGCCATGTCGGCGGCGGTCGCCACCACCACTTCGAGCTTTTGGCCTGCAACCTCTGCAAAACGGCGACCCGATTCGGTGATGAGGTTAATGTCGGCCACCCTGCCGAGGTACTGCGGGGCTTCGTAGAAAATCGACAGCAGCCAGGTTTTCAGTGGTGCGCCTATCATGGCGCCGCCACCAAAGCCCATGATGGCCATGCCGGTCGCCATGCCGCGTCTGTCCGGGAACCAGCGCAGCAGGGTACTGACGGGCGACACATAGGCCAGCCCCAGGCCGCAGCCGCCAATGACGCCGTAACCGAGGTAGAGCAGCCAGAGCTGATCCAGGCTGATACCGATACTGCCGATCAGAAAGCCGCCTCCCCAGCACAGGGCCGCGAGGAATCCGACTGCACGGGGACCGACTTTCTCCAGCCATTTTCCGCCCAGTGCTGCCGCCAGGCCGAGGAAGACGATAGCGGTGGAGAATATCCACACCACTGAACTCAGGGACCAGTCATCGGCGGCGCTGGTGACAACGCCATGCTGGCGTATCAGGGGTGGATTGAAAATGCTCCAGGCGTAAACCGAACCTATACACAGATGTATCGCGATGGATGCCGGCGGCACCAGCCAACGGTTGAAGCCGGGCTTGGCCACAATTCTTTCCTTGAGCAGAAATGCCAAGGGGCCTGACGAGTTAGACATAACAGCTTGCTCCGCTATCTTCATTTTTATTGCAGGAAACCAGTGGCAGATGCCGTGCGTGGCTATCTGCGCGCAACAAGCAAAGCAAGCGCCGGGCCAGAATGTACAAAGCCTGTAATGCCGGACCTGCGGGGGAGGTTGAGCGGGGTTCTATGGGACAGGAGAGACTGGCAACAGGGTCAAAATGACCCTGTTTTAAGGGTGCAACGGGACATTATGACCCGGTCTGGCGGAGAGTCTTGGCGAGCATTTGTGGGTCGGCGGCACGCAGTGAGATAAAAAAGGTTGTGCCGCGACCCTCGCGTGAGCGTAGGCAAATGCTGCCACCGGCGTGTTGCAGGATGCGATAGCTGATCGAGAGCCCAAGGCCGGAGCCGCCCTGGGTGCGGCTGAAAAAAGGGTCAAAAATGCGTGTTTGCAGGTCGGCGGCAATACCGCAGCCGTTGTCCCGTACCGCCACCAGCACGCCATCCGCGCCGCGGTCACGGCTGTGCAGGCTGATGCGGCCATCGCTGCGGTCTGGTGCTATGGCGTTGATGGCGTTCATGATCAGATTGATCAGCACCTGCTGAAACTGCATTGGGTCGGCGCTGATCCAGCGACTGGCGCGCAGATCCAGCTGCAGCTTAATGCCGCGGCTTGAAAGAGCATGTTGCACCAGCTGGCGGCTATCGCGGATAACGCCGTGGGGATCCATGGCCTGGTGCGGGTCGCTGTCGGTTTCGGGACGGGAGAACTGCAGCAGGTTGGTGATGATGGCACGGATGCGGTAGACCTGATCGATAATCATCTGGGCTTCGCGACGCACCGGTGTCGCGCTGTCGCCCAGCTCCTCCAGCAACAGATCCATATAGCCCAGAATGACCGCCGTGGGGTTGTTGATCTCGTGGGCAATGCCGGCGGTGAGTTCGCCTATGGCCGCCAGCTTGCCCTGGGCCACCAGCTGTTCGCGGCTGCGCTGCAGCAGGCGGATATGCTGCTGCAGTTCGTCGGTGCGCTGGGCCACCTTGAGCTCCAGCGAGGCGGCGGCCTGCTGTATCTGGTCGTGCTGGGCATCCAGCTGGTCGAGCATATCGTTGAACTGAGTGGCCAGCAGGGTGACCTGGTTGTCGGCGGCAAGCAGCGGAATGCGCTGGCGCCGGCCACTGCGGACCTGCTCAATCACGTCTGCGACAATCTCAATGGGTTTGAAGATGGCGCGGGCGCCGAGCACAGCAATGCTGATGCACAGCAAGAGCCCCAGGGCGAATAGCCACAGCAGCAGCTCCAGCCATTGGTAAAAGCTCTGCAGGAAGGGCGCCTCGAGAAAGCCGGCATAGAGCATGCCGATACGCTGGCCGTGCACGTCGGTCACGGGTTCGTAGGCGGAAATGTACCAGTCATCGACAACAAAGGCGCGGGCCAGCCAGCGTTCGCCGCGTTCCAGTACCTGGTTGCGCACCTGTTCCGAGGCGCGCGTACCCAAAGCGCGCTCGCGCGGGATCTGGGTAATCACGTTGGTGGTGATACGAATGTCATCCAGAAACAGGGTGACGTTGCCCTGGCTGTCGGCGGGCAGGCTGCCAGGGCCATAGACAATGTCGCGGATACGGTCAACAAAGGCCAGGTTGCCGTTCATCAGCAGTCCGGCGGCAACAATGGCGACGGGCTGGCCCGTGGCATTACGCAGTGGATAGGCAAAATGCAGCATCATGCCACGGGCTTCCTCGGTCTTGTCCGACGCCTGGCTAAAGGGGGTGGGCACGAGCTTTAGGTAGGCGCGCCGGGCCAGCAGGGGATCTATGGCGGCGAGCTCGGCGGCGCTGAAAACTTCGACACCACTGACCGCGCCCTGCAGCCTTGCCTGTTGCAGCAGCGGGCTCTTTGGGTAACGGCAATTTAGCGGTTGTTGCAGGTCGCAGCCCTGCAGATCCAGCAGGCGCACAAAGTCAAAACCGGTGTCGCCCTGCAGGCGTGCCAGAAGCGCAGCTGTCGCGGGGGCTCTGGTCAGTTGCGGCAGTGGCAGACGCATCTGCAGTGCCTCGGATGCCAGGGACAGGCGCAGCAAGTACTGCTCGCGGGTGGCGACGAAAGACTCGTGGGCAACGGCGAGGTCTGTATTGGCCTTCATCAGCAGGTGCCGGTAACCCACCTCGTGGCTCCAGTAATAGGCCAGGGCAAGGACGCCGGGTAACACCAGCAGCAGTGGAAAAAGCACCAGGGCCAGCAGGCGGTAGCGCAGGTTGCCCAGCAGTCGGCGCCAGAGGCTGCGCAGAGGCGATTCAGTCGCGATCATGGGTGCCCTGGCGCTTGCGGTCCAGTGTCTTGCGGGCGATGCCCAGTTGCTCCGCCGCCCTTGTCTTGTTGCCGCCGTTGTTGTGCAGCACCCGGTCTATGTGGTCGGCCTCGACCTGATCCAGGGTCCAGTGCAGCGGGTAACCGCCTGCCGAGGAAGTCTCGCTGGTGGCTGTCAGCAGATCCCGGGGCAGGGTGCGCAGCAGCAGACAGCGTTCCAGCAGGTTTTTCAACTCCCGCACGTTACCGGGCCAGGGGTAGGCCTCCAGTGCCTGCATGTCGGCGTGGTTGAGGGGCAACTCAGGCATGCCCAGTTCAGCGGCCAGGCGGGCCGACAGTTGCTGTGCCAGCAGCTTGATATCCTGCTGGCGCGCTCGCAGCGGTGGAACCTCGATCTGCAATACGTTAAGACGGTAAAACAGATCCTGCCGAAAGCTGCCATCGCTGACCGCCTGGCGCAGGCTGCGGTTGGTTGCCGCGATTATGCGTACATCCACCGGGGTATCGCGTTCGGTGCCCAGCGGGCGAATGCGACCGTCTTCCAGGATACGCAGTAGCCGGGTTTGCAGCAGCAGGGGCATTTCGGCGATTTCATCCAGGAACAGAGTGCCGCCGTCGGCATAGCTGAACAGGCCGGGCCTGGACTGATGCGCACCTGTGAAGGCGCCCTTGATATGGCCAAAGAGCTCGGACTCCATCAACTCGGGGGCAATGGCACCGCAATTGACGGGCACAAAAGGGCCGGCACGGCCGCTTTGCTGGTGTATGGCACGGGCCACCAGGTCCTTGCCGGTACCGGTTTCACCTTCGATAAGCACGGCAGAGGGCGCCGGCGCGACCTGGCGCACCAGAGTGCGAATGGCTTCGAGTGACGGGCTGGTGCCGATGAGGGAATCCAGTGGAGCGCCATGGTCGAGGCGGCGACGCAGCACAAAGTTCTCCCGTGCCAGGCGGCGGCGTTCGAGTACCTGCTGTACGGCCTTGCGCATCTGTTCGATGCGAAACGGCTTGAGAATCAGGTCACAGGCACCGAGTCGCAGTACTTCTATGGCGGTGTTCATATCGGCGAAGCCGGTCATGAAGATAGTATCCGGCGGGTTACCGGCATCCTGCAGTGCCTGCAGCCATTGCACACCGGAACGCCCGGGCAGGCAGATATCGACAATCTGCAGATCAAAATGCAGTTTTTGCCGCAGCAGGTCAGCCTCCTCGGTGGAGGCGGCGGTTTCAACGCAGCTGTATTCTTTCTGCAGGGCGCGCTGCAGGAAGTCGCGAATGCCGGCTTCGTCGTCCACCACCAGAATGGAGAAGCCCTGGCGCTTATGCGCCTGTGTCTCGGGTGTCGGACGTGTCTGTTCGCTGGCACTGGGGCACATGTTCTATCCGTGGGTAACAAGGGCGGTGCCGGCAGTGTAACGCGCAGGCTGCATCAAGGGGAAAGTGTACGACTAAAAATTGAGACTGCCAGCCAGAAAAGGTACTGGGATCAGGGCGCCGCGGGCGAGAGGTTGCTTTCGCCCAGGGTATTCCAGCCGCGATAGTCATTCACATTGTCGCGGGTAATGAGTTCGGGCCTGATCAGAATGCGCTGCGCTGCAAGGGTGTCGCCGCGCAGCAGCTGCAGCCCGGTATCCACGGCGCGCTCGGCAATACGTCCTGGAAACTGGGCGGCGCTGGCTTCGAGCAGGCTGCTGGCGCTTTTCAGCTGATCGAAGGCGGCGGGGGAGCCGTCGATACTGACGATGACAAAGTTGCTGCGCCCGGCCTGATGGGCGGCTTGCTCTGCGCCCAGCGCCGAGGGGTCATTGATCGTAAAGACGCCCTGGATATCAGGGTAGGCAGTCATAAGCGCCGTCATTTTTTCGAGTCCGCCTTCCCGGGCACCGCCTCCGTTCTCGCGGTCGGATAGCACTTCAATGCCGGCAAAGGCCGCCAGCGCGTCGTGACAGCCCTGCACCCGTTCGAGCACCGAGGACACCGCCGGACCGTTGATGATGACTACCTTGCCCGTGCCGCCAATGCGCTGTGCCAGGTAGTCGCAGGCCAGGGTTCCGGCCAGGCGATTGTCCGTGGTGATGGTGGCATCGGCGCCGGCGGCCTCCACATCCACCGCAATCACTCGGATGCCGGCTTCGCGGGCGCGCTGTACCGCAGGCGCGATGCCGTCGCGGTCCGCCGCCGACAGCAGGATCAGCTGCACACCGTCGCTGATAAAGGCATCGATCTGGCGCACCTGGCGGGGCAGGTCATAGGCGCTGGAGACCACCTGTACCCGTACCTGGCTGCCGCCGAGTTCCCGCGCACGCCTTTCGGCACCCCGGGCGATTTCAACGAAGTAGGGGTTACCCAGGTCGGATACCGAGATGCCGATGGAGGTCAGCGCCCTGGTTGCGGGCTGCGGGTTTGAGTCGCCTTGCGCCTGCGTAATAGGGCACAGCAGCAGCGCAGCAAGCAGCGCCAGGGGCTTGAAAGCGGGCATGGCGATCTCCTGTGCTGTGATGGGTGAATCGGGATTCGAAAATGGTAATGGGTAATGGGTAATGGGTGATTGGTAATTCGTAGTGGGTGAATCCTAATTGGGTTGCTAGCGGCATTAAACCATTGTCGGGATGCTAAGCGTAGCGCCTTGTTGAACAGGGCGCTGTGCGGTTTTCGGGTTCAGGCGGCAAGAATCTGATTGAATTCGAGCTTTTCACCACCGGGGCCGCGAATGGAAAAGTAGCGACAGCCATGGCGCCAGAAGGGCAGCCTAATGGGGGCGTGCTGCAGGGTTTCGAACCCGGCGGCGCGAATATCGGCGAAGGCCCGGTCGATATCCGCCACCGAAAAGGCGATATGGTCGATATGACCATCGTGACGACGGCCAATCTCGGCACGCTCCTCATCCGGTAGCAGGTACAGCTCGATGACCATATTGGCCCGCTGCACCATCAGGGCGGTCACAGGGCCCTTGCTATCGTCAAAGGTTTTTTCCATGACGCATTCAAACCCCAGGCGGGCATAAAAGGCGCGGGAGGCTTCGAGGTCCGTGACCGGAACACCGAGGTGCTGAATGCCAAGGAAGTTGTTATCAAGCAGGGTGGTCATGCTCTGGGTGTCCTGACAGGGGGGGCTGATTGCAATGCAAAAAATAAAAAGGCGCGGCCTTGCGACCGCACCAAACTGGTTCAGGCGGCGTAGGCGCCGGCGGGGTGATCTTCAGGGTTCAGAGCGCCGGTCATAATGGCCACCGCCTCGGACATGGTGTGCGTATCGGGCTTGATGATGGCGATGCGTTTGCCCAGGCGATGGATATGAATCCGGTCGGCCACTTCAAACACATGGGGCATGTTATGGCTGATCAGAATCACCGGCAGGCCCTTGGCGCGCACATCGTTGATCAGGTTCAGTACCCGGCGCGACTCCTTCACACCCAGGGCGGCCGTGGGTTCATCCATGATGACCACATGGCGGGCAAAGGCGGCGGCCCGGGCTACGGCAACCCCCTGACGCTGTCCACCGGACAGGGTTTCCACCGCCTGGTTGATATTCTGGATGGTCAGCAGGCCCAGCTCTGCCAGTTTGGCCTTGGCTTCATCGTGCATGCCCTTCTTGTCGAGCATGCGGAACACCGACCCCAGGATGCCGGGGCGACGGCGCTCGCGACCCAGGAACATGTTGTCGGCGATGTCCAGCGAAGGCGATACGGCCAGGTTCTGGTACACGGTTTCGATGCCAAGAGCGCGGGCGTCCATCGGGCTCTTGAAGTGAATGGGCTTGCCGTCCAGGGTGATCTCGCCTTCATCGGGCACCAGGGCACCGGACAGTGCCTTGATCAGGGAGGATTTGCCGGCACCGTTGTCACCGATAATGGCGAGTACTTCACCTGCATGCAGGTCGAAGTCGGTATGGTCGATGGCGGTGACATGGCCGTAGCGTTTTACCAGCCCCCGGGCCTGGAATACGATTTTCTTGTCGGTAGTCATGATTTATACCTTCCGGATCCATTGATCGACGCCAACGGCGACAATAATCAGTGCGCCAACGGTAAACTCCTGCCAGAGCACATCCACACCGGCCAGGGCCAGGCCATTGCGGAACACGCCGACCACCAGGGCGCCCATCAGGGTGCCGAAGATCGAGCCGCGACCGCCAAAGAGGCTGGTGCCACCGATGACGACGGCGGTGATGCTGTCGAGGTTGGCCATCATGCCGGCCTGGGGGCTGACCGAGCCGATACGGCCGATAAGCACCCAGGCGGCAATGGCACAGAGCACACCGGCCACCACATACACGGACATCAGCACACGATCGGTACGAATCCCTGCCAGTTTGGCGGAATCGGGATCATCACCGGTGGCGTAAACATGCTTGCCCCAGGCGGTCCATTTGAGGGCATACCAGACGACGACGAAGAGCCCCAGCATCAGCAGTGAGCCGTAGGTCAGGCGGGCGCCGAAGATATCGATGGCCGTACCTGTCCAGTGCAGCAGGGGGGCGACGGCTTCAATTTCCTGGGAACGGATGGTTTCGCTCTGCGAATACCAGAGGTTGAGTGCAAAGAAGATGTTCCAGGTACCCAGGGTGACGATAAAGGGCGGCAGGCGGAAGCGGGTTACCAGCAGGCCGTTTATCCAGCCGGTCACGGCGCCGGCGATCAGGCCTATGCTCAGGGCCATGCCTGACGGCAGTCCCACCTCAACGGCCATGCGGCCCATGATGACGGAGGTCAGTACCATCACGGCCCCGACGGACAGGTCGATACCGGCGGTGAGGATAATCAGGGTCTGGGCGATCCCCAGTACACCGATGATCGTGACCTGCTGCAGGATCAGGGACAGGTTAAAGGGGTCGAGAAAGCGGCTGCCAATAATCGAGCTAAAGATCGCAATGGCGGCGAGCAGTACTATGGTCGGAGCGGCGACCGGGTACTTGTGAAAAAACTGATGGAGTCTGTCAGCCAGGGAGACCTGTGCGCCCTTGAAGGTCGCGAAGTCGCCGCCGGCGGCATTGGCGACCTTTTCATGGTCAGCCGTCTGCACTTTGGCATTCTGCGTAGTGGTCATAGCGAGAACCTATTGTTGTTGGCAGGCCGCAAGAGAACGGGGGCTTTTATACGGCAGTAGCTCTGTTCCCGGGTCAGGCGGCTAAAGGTCGCCTGACCCGGTGGGCTATCAGCCCCAGCAGAGTTCCAGGCCTTCAGCGGAGGTTTTGGACGACACGCCCTCAACCGGCTGGTCGGTGATCAGTTCAACACCGGTATTGACGAAGTCCAGACCTTCAGAGGCCTGCGGCTTGGTGCCGGTCTTGGCGAATTCGATAACGGCGTCCACGCCCATGGAGGCCATGAGCAGCGGGAACTGCATGGAGGTGGCCCCGATAACGCCATCCTGGACGTTGCTCACACCGGGGCAGCCGCCATCCACCGACACGATCAGCACGTCGGTCTTGCCAACCGCCTTGAGGGCCTGATAGGCACCGGCCGCCGCCGGTTCGTTGATGGTGTATACAACATTGATGCCGGGGTCCTTCTGCATCAGGTTTTCCATGGCGGTGCGGCCGCCTTCTTCGGCCCCCTGAGTCACTTCGTTGCCGATGATGCGCGGATCGGTTTCGTCACCCATCTTTTTAGGGTCATTCAGATCAATACCGAAGCCCTGCAGGAAGCCCTGGTCACGGGCGACATCCACGGTGATGGCGCTGCTGTTCAGATCCAGCATGGCGATCTTGGCGCTGTCGGCCTTGTCGCCCAGCTGTGCCCTGGCCCACTCACCGATGAGTACACCGGCCTTGAAATTGTCGGTGGCGAAGGTCGCATCCGCGGCGCTGGCGGGGGACAGCGGGGTATCCAGGGCGATCACCAGCAGGCCGGCTTCGCGGGCACGCTCAACTGCCGGCACTATGGCGACAGGGTCGCTCGGGGTCAGCAGAATGCCTTTGGCGCCGGCGGCGATCAGGTTCTCGATGGCCTGAACCTGGGAATCATTGTCGCCATCGAACTTGCCGGAAAAGGACAGCAGCTTGATGCCTTCGGCTTCGGCTTTCTGTTCGGCACCCTTGCGCATCTTGACGAAAAACGGGTTGGTGTTGGTCTTGGTGATCAGGCCGACGATGGTCTGCTCGGCGGCGAAGGTGAAGGGAGAGGCGACGGCGATGGCGATGGCGAGAGCACTGAGTTGCTTTTTCATGATGGAACTCCAATTGTTGTTTTTGTGTTGCTGTACTCGGTAGGGTCATTAGAGAACCGCTGCATGAACACCGAATGTCGGCCAAAAGCCGTGCTGTTAACAATTGAAACAAGGGTGCTGGGAGAAAGGGGTGAAAAGTGAAAAGTGAAAAGCGAAAGGGAGAGCAAGAGCAGGCCAGGTAGCCTGAATGAGTTTACGAATTCCGGGAATGAAGCTACGAATGCCGGGAAATGAGCCCCAGGTGAATGTCGAGGATATGCCGGCGGTAAGGCCTATGCCTGCAAGGCGGTGGCGATGGCCCGGGCCAGGCTGTCCAGCCGATAGGGCTTGGCGATAAAGCTGCTGTGCGCTGCCAGCCCATAGCGTTTGCTGAGCTGATCCCGTGGCAGGCCGGACGCCAGAATACAGGGCAGCCCAGGCCACTGTTGCTGCAGCGTCTGGCGCAGCTGGATGCCGGTCTGGCCGGTGCCCAGGTTAATATCGCTCAGCACCAGGTCGGGCAGGGGGTTGGCCTGCAGCCACGCCAGGGCCTCTTCGGCACTGCGGCACGCCAGGGGCTCGTAACCGAGTTCTGCCAGCATGTCTTCCACCGCCTGCAGCACCAGATGATCATCTTCCACCAGCAGTACAAGCTCGCCGTTGCCCTGTGGGCGGGGCCCATTGGGCACAGTGTCCTTCGGGGCCCTGGCCGCGCTGTGGCGCGGCAGGCTGATACGGATGCAGGTACCCTGGCCGGGCACGCTTTGGATATCGATATCACCACCGGATTGCTTGACGAAACCGTACACCATGCTAAGCCCAAGGCCGCTGCCCTGACCCACGTCCTTGGTGGTGAAGAAGGGGTCGAATACCCGCTCCAGCAGCTCTTCCGGAATCCCGTTGCCGGTGTCCCGCACTTCGATTTGCACGCGCGCAGGACGATCGGCCGCGCTGGCGTCGTCGATGCCGCTGACTACACGGGTACTGAAGCTCAGGGTGCCGCCGTCGGGCATAGCGGCGCTGCTGTTCAGGGCCAGGTTGAGCAGGGCGTTTTCGAGCTGGCCGGGGTCGACATAGATCCAGTCATCGCACGCCTCGAGCCGGGTTTGAATGTCGATATGGGGCCCAACGCTGTATTCCACCAGATCCATCATGCCGTCGATCAGGGCATTGAGCTGCTGTGTTTCCGGATGCAGCTGCTGCTTGCGGGAAAATGCCAGCAGCCGTTGCACCAGGCTGGCGCCACGCTCGGCAGCGGCCAGTGCGCGCTGGCTATAGCGGCTGACCTTGTCGCCCAGGTCTGGCTGCTGCTCCAGCAGCTGCAGGTTGCCGATGACGGCGGCCAGCAGGTTGTTGAAGTCGTGGGAGATGCCGCCGGTGAGCTGCCCCAGGACTTCCATTTTTTGTGCCTGGCGCAACTGGGATTCTATGGTCTTGCGGTCCGTATGATCGCTGTAGAGGGTGACAAAACCGCCGTCGGGCATGGGCTGGCTGCGAAATTCGATCACACGGCCATCTTGGTAGTAGCGCTCAAAGCGAATAGCCTGTTCCGGGCGTTGCAGGTTGGTTTGGGTCATGTCCAGCTGGCGATTGTCCAGGGTGCGGTTGCTGTGGGCATTGCGCGCCATCAGGTTCTGTACGTGATCCAGCGACAGATCGCGGCGTATCTCACCGGCGGGCAGGTCGAAGATACTCAGATAACGCGGGTTCCAGGCAATCAGGCGTTGCTCTCGGTCGAATACACTGAGGCCGTCGTTGATATTGTCGAACACCGTTTGCAGCAGGCGTTGCTGTTTTTGCAGGTTTTCCGCCATGGATTGCAGTTCGCGGCTGTTTTCACGAAAAACGTTAAAGGCCCGGGCCAGGCTGCCGATCTCATCGCGCCGCTGCACCGCAGGCGTCGCCTGCTCGGTAACGCCTGAAGCCAGGCGTGTCATCAGCCGCGTCACGGCCTTGAGGTTGTGGGTCATGGTGAGTACCAGGGTGGCGCCGGCGGCGAGTGCCAGCAGGGCCACCAGGCTGATCCAGAGTATGCGCACCTTGCCCTGGTCGATGGTTGCGGCCAGGGCGCCGTGCTGGAGCTCAAAACGGCTTTGCAGGCTGTCGACGAAGGCCTTGACCTCGGTGGACAGCTGTTCGGAGATGGCGCGCACTGCCGCCAGCAGATAGGCCTGACGCTGTTTGACGTCGAGTTGCTGGTGGCGCAGCTCGAATATCTGCTGAGCCTGGCTGTGCAGGGGCGTGTCTTTTTCGATGCGGGCGTCAAAGCGCTGCTCTATCAGCGCCAGTTCGCGTGAAGACGCAGAGGCGGCGGCCAGCAGCTGATCGATGGCCTGGCTGTTGCTTTCATTCAGGCTCGCGGTGTTGGCGCCGGGGCTGCCAATCTGCTGTAGCTGGTACAGCAGCTGGCGCAGGTCTTCGCGCTGGAACAGCTCCTGCTGGGTCAGGGAAATCAGTTCGTCCAGGGTGGCATAGAGCTTTTCGAGCAGGCTGCGCAGGGCCGGCGCCGAGGTGAGGTGGCGAATGCGGCCGGCCAGGTTCTTGAGCTGCTCGACGCGCTGCTGCAGCTGCTGGCGGTCGTGCTGCAGTTGAAAGGGGGCCGATGCCTCGGCGACGAAGGGCGCCAGCGACGCCAGGCTGGCGGTGCGTTCGGCTAGCTCCAGTGAGTGGGAGATATCCGGCAGTATTTCGTCGCGCAGGCGCTCCAGCGATTGTTCGGTATCGCTCAGGCCACGCCAGCCGACGATGGCCAGGGCAAGGGCGGCCAGGGTGATGCAGGCAAAGGCGAGCAGCAGGCGGGCGCGGGCACTGTACATGCTTTAAAGCCGACTGATCTGGGCGTGGAAACAGTAACCCAGGCCGCGTTCGGTACGAATGTAACGGGGCTGACGCGGGTTGGGTTCAAGCTTGCGCCGCAGGCGCAGAATCAGTACATCAATGGTGCGATCGAAGACTTCGCTGTTGTCGCCGCGGGTCATTTCCAGCAGCTGGTCCCGCGTCAGGATGCGATTGGGTGCCTTGACCAGGGCTTCAAGCAGATTGAATTCACCGTAGGTCAGTTCAACGCCGCTGCCATCGCTGCGCTGCAACTGGCGCGCGGTGAGATCCAGTACCCAGTCGCCAAAGGCCAGGCGCTGGTGGCTGTGCAGATCCTCGGGCTTGGCCATGATGCCTGCGGAGCGGCGCAGCAAGGCCCGCACCCGCGCCAGCAGTTCGCGCACGTTAAAGGGCTTCATCAGAAAGTCGTCGGCGGCCAGTTCCAGCCCCAGGATGCGGTCGGTCTCGTCGCCCTTGCCGGTGAGCATCATGATGGGAATGCCGGATTCGGCCCGCAGTCCGCGCGCCAGTTGCATGCCGTCTTCTCCCTTGAGGCGCAGGTCCAGAATCACCAGGGAAAAGGCCGATTGCGCCAGTGCCTGCTGCATTTCTGTGCCATTGGTGACCGCCAGGGCGTCGAAGCCGTTGTCATCCAGCAGGTCGTGCAGCAGGTCCCGCATGTCCGCTTCGTCATCGACGATAAGAATTTTCTGGCGTGCTGTTTCCGTCATAGATCGCTGTCCGTTGGCCCGTTGCGTTCTTGTGATACCACAGAATAGGCCAGATCGTATTTCAAATGTTTCAATAATATGCGGCTGCATCAGGGCTTTGTGGCGCAAAAAAGGCGGCCGGATGTGCGTTACGGCGCCGGAGGCGGGAGCATTATACGTCTTGTTCATTTTTACGCGCTTCGTTATTGACAACGTTGTCTAGTGGTAATATTGTTTGTCAACGTTGTCTTTTGGCGGTAAACGCTCAGGTTGTGCTCCGATGGTCTCGATTAAAGATGTTGCAAAACATGCAGGAACCTCGTTCAAGACCGTATCCCGTGTGGTCAACAAGGACCCTGGGGTGCGGGAAGAAACGCGCCTGCGGGTGCAGCAGTCCATCGAAGCGTTGAATTACCGGCCCAACAGTGCAGCGCGCATGATGCGTAACCAGAAGTCCGGTGTTATCGGTTTTCTCTCCGATGAAGTGGTCACACAGCCCTACGCCGGTGACATTTTGCTGGGGGCTCAGCAGGTGGCCAGTGAGCATGACAAGATACTGATGGTGGTGAATATAGAGCACAATCGGCGCCACCAGCAGCAGGCGCTGGATATGCTGCTGGAGCGCCGGGTTGAGGCTCTGGTATTGGCGAGTTACTTCCACCGCGAGATGGAGGTTCCGCCGGAAATGCTGACGGTGCCATCGGTGCTGGTGAACTGTTTCAGTACTGTGGAACAGCTGCCAAGTTTTGTACCCGACGATGAGCAGGCAGGCTTTGATGCCACCAGGTTGCTGCTTGAACAGGGCCACCGCTGTATCGGCCTTATAAGTCTGGACCCGCGCATTGAAGCGGCGCGGCTGCGCCTGGCCGGGTACCAGCGGGCGCTGCAACAGGCCGAGATCGCCTTTGATCCCCGCCTGGTCGTGCAGGGTGAAGGGCTTGCCGGGCAGGGCTCCTGCTCGACGCAGGAGGCGGTGGACAGCCTGATGGCGCTGCAGCCCAGGCCAACGGCGATTGTGTGCGGCAAGGATGAGTTCGCCATGCAGGTGTACTTTTTGCTGCTGCGCTTTGGGCTCAGAGTTGGGCATGAGATTGCCCTGACCAGTTTTGACAACCAGCGGCTGATTGCCCCCAATCTGTCGCCGGGGTTGACTACCATGGCACTGCCGCATCTAGCAATGGGGCGTGCGGCATTAGGCCATCTGTTCAAACCGCAGGCTGACAACAGCATCCGGCGTTTACCCTTTTCAGTCATTGAGCGCGAATCGCATTTACTGACGTCATAACAAAAAATTTGGATAACAATAAAAGGTAGATCATGAATAAATTCACACCCACCCTCCTCTCTGGCGCACTGATGACAACGTTGTCTTTCGCGACTATCGGTACTTCTGCTCAGGCGGCAGCTGAGCCCGCTAGATTAAAGCTCTGGCGCCATGAAACCGCCAATATCGCTGAGATCGACGTCAGCAAGGCTGCTGTCGAACGGTTTAACCAATCGCAGCAACGCTGGAAAATTGAAGTCGAGATGATTCCCGAAGGTTCCTATACCGAGACCGTTACGGCAGCCGCCCTGGCCAATGATCTTCCGTGCGTACTGGATATGGACCAGCCCGTGGTGCCGAACTTTGCCTGGTCCGGTTATCTGCGCCCGCTCAAGGGACTGGTTTCTCAGGAGGTGCTCGACAGCCTTATCGAGTCGGCAAAAGGAACCTACAAGGACGATATCTACTCGGTGGGTCAGTTTGAAGTGGCGCTGGCACTCTTTTCCCGTCACTCGATACTGAAAGAGCATGGTATTCGTATTGCGACCACCGAGCAGCCCTGGACGAAAGAGGAATTTCTGCAGGCGCTGGCCACACTGAAAGCGTCAGGCAAGTTTGCATACCCGCTGGATATGCGTACCGGCTGGAAAGGTGAGTGGTATTCCTATGGCTACGCACCGATGCTACAGAGTTTCGGTGCTGACCAGATCGACCGCAGCGATTACCGCACAGTAGAAGGGGTGCTCAACGGTAAACAGGCGATTGCCTGGGGAGAGTTTTTCCAGAATCTGTTTGCCGAAGGTTATGTCGACCGTAACCCGAGCGACGACAAGGCTTTCAGTCAGGGAAGGGCCGCGCTTGACTACGTGGGTAGTTGGGAAATGGCAAACCATGTGACCAGCTTCGGCGACGATCTGGCGGTTATGCCGGTACCGGATTTCGGTAGCGGTCCTGTGGTGGGTGGTGGTTCCTGGCATTGGGGCATTACCCAGAGTTGTGCCCACCCTGAGGGCGCCGCGGCGTTTCTGGATTACATTCTCCAGCCGAACGAGATTGCGGCGATGTCCGAGGCGACCGGCATGATTCCGTCTACCCCGGCGGCTGCGGAACTGACTGAGCATTACCGGACCGGTGGTGACTGGCGCTTCTTCTATGACTACTCGGCGGCCTACGCCAAGCTTCGTCCGGCAACACCGGCGTACCCGATTATTTCCAGCACGTTCGAAACCATGCTGCGAAATATCAAGGACGGTGCCGACGTTCTGGACTCCCTGGATCAGGCGGTCGATACCATCGAGCGCAATATCTCCGATAACAAGGGTTATGGCTTTAACTAGCCCTTAACTGAACTTCCCAAGCGCTAGTAATGCGGTTATGTCGGCCTCCCGGTGGAGGCCACACGGCACAGTCGCGCCTTAAGCCAGTCAGCGGGACCTATAATCATGCAAGCAGACACTTCAGTATTAAAACAGGAGCGGCCGATGGCATCTGTGTTGGCGGCACGGCAACCGGAAAATGACGAGAAACCCCGCCGCCGCTATGTATTCCTTATGAGTACGCCAGCATTACTGGGGCTTTTCATGTTCCTGGTCGTACCCTTTTTTATGGCAGTGGCCATGTCCTTCACCGACCAGCGGCTGCTGTCTCCCAATGAGACCAGCTGGGTGGGGCTGCGCAACTATGACCGTCTGCTGAATGTCAGTGGTCTGGTGCAGGAGCCGGTGCGCGATGAGGCCGGCCAGGTTGTGCGTGATGAGGACGGGCAGATTGATTACCCGCGTTTGCGTACGCTGCTGCGCAGCGATCCGGCCATGGCAGACTACAAGCTTTTCACCAGCTGGGATCTGGGGGAAAAGCGCTACATTGTGCTGGCCAAGGATCCGCATTTTATCCAGTCATTCATTAATACCCTGCTGTTCGTGCTGCTGGTGGTGCCGTTGCAGTGCGGTCTGGCACTGGCGCTGGCATTGCTGATCAACCGCCAGCTGAGGGGTATCTTCCTGTTTCGTACGGTGTTTTTCTCGCCGGTGGTGACCTCGATCGTGGTGGTGTCGATTGTCTGGAGCTTCCTGTATCACAAGGACCTTGGGCTGTTTAACCATTATCTGCAGGCCATGAGTTTTGGTCTGATTGGCCCTATCGACTGGCTGGGGGATCCGGACTGGGCGATGCCCTCGATTGTCATCATGTCGGCCTGGCAGGCGGCGGGGGTACAGATGCTGATCTTTCTCGCCGGCCTGCAGGGCATTTCACAGGATCTTTACGAGGCGGCCGATCTGGATGGGGCCGGGGCCTGGAGCAAGTTCTGGCACATCACACTGCCGGGGCTGCGTAATACGGTGGTGTTCGTGGTGATCAGTACCACGATTCAGGCGTTCGGGCTCTTTACCCAGGTGGATGTCATGACCCAGGGTGGTCCGCAGGGCTCGACCTCGACCGTGATGTACCACGCCGTGACTAAGGGCTTCCGCGAACAGGATATTGCCTACGGTTCAGCCATCAGCGTGATTTTTTTCCTGGTGATTCTGGGTATCGCGTTATTCCAGAAACGTCTGTTTGACAGTAAGGGGGACAAATAACATGTCAGTCAAGCATCTGAAAACCCTGGGCTGGTACCTGATTCTGATGGGCATCGGTTATGTGTTTCTGTTTCCGCTGCTGTTTATGCTGTTCTCGTCGCTCAAACCGGAGCAGGCCATTTTTGCTGACCTGTATTCCATCCGTGCCATTTTGCCGGTAGGCGAGCTGTCGCTGGATAATTACCGCAATGTATTTGAAAAGAGCAATGTCAGTCTCTATTTCCTGAACTCGCTGTTTATCACCGGCGGTACCGTGATCCTGGGACTGTTCGTCAACAGTCTGCTGGCATTCACGCTGTCGCGCATGGCCTGGAGCGGTCAGAAGGTGGTGCTGTCGGTGGTTATTGCCCTGATGATCATTCCCCTGGAAGCGATTGTGGTGCCACTTCTGTTGCTGGCGTCAAAATTGCCCTCCATTGGCTGGGAGCAGGGCATGTTCGTGCTGAAAAGCTCCTGGCTGAACACCCTGCATGTGCAAATGCTGCCCTTTGTCGCCAACTCGTTCTTTATCTTCCTGTTCTATCAGTTTTTCCGGGATATCCCGAAGGACTTCGACGAAGCGGCCGAACTGGATGGCGCCACGCCATTCCAGGTTTACCGCCACATCCTCGTGCCCATGTCCGGACCGGTATTTGCGACGGTTGCAATTCTGCATTTCCTGTTGATGTGGAATCAGTATATCTGGCCGATCATGGCGGTGCAGGGCGAAGACGCACGACCGTTGATGCCGGGTATCCAGATTTTCTTCGGTCGCCAGTCCAGCTGGGGTGAGATCATGGCCTACGCCTCTCTCGTCACGCTGCCGGTGCTGGCGGTATTCCTGATGTTCCAGAAGAAGTTTGTCACCAGTCTGGCGGGCGCCGGTATCAAGGGCTGAGCGCAGGCTGAGCATTAGCTGTAGTAACCAAATTTTTGCAAATCGAATTATTGCAGGCCGTCCGGCGGGTATAGCTGCGCCCGGATGGCAGGAGAAAATAAAATGGCAGATTTAAAGCTGACTCAGGTGATCAAGCGCTACGGCGATATTGAAACCATTCACGGTATTGACCTGGATATAAAGGATGGCGAGTTCGTGGTGTTTGTTGGCCCCTCGGGCTGCGGTAAATCGACGCTGCTGCGCATGATTGCGGGGCTGGAGCAAATCACCGAGGGCGACATTTACATCGCTGGTGACTGCGTGACCCGGGTGCCGGCGTCCAAGCGCGGCGTTGCCATGGTGTTCCAGTCCTATGCACTCTATCCGCATATGACGGTGCGGGAAAACATGGGCTTTGGGCTGAAAATGGCCAAGATCAGCAAGGACGAGATTGCCCGGCGCGTAGATGATGCCGCCCGCATCCTGCAGCTGGAGCCCCTGCTGGACCGCAAGCCCAAGGCACTGTCCGGTGGCCAGCGACAGCGCGTCGCGATCGGACGCACCATCGTGCGCAATCCCAAGGTGTTCCTGTTCGATGAGCCGCTGTCGAACCTGGATGCCGAGCTGCGTGTGAAAATGCGGGTCGAGATTGCCAAGCTGCACGGCGAACTGCGCAATACCATGATCTACGTGACCCACGACCAGACCGAAGCCATGACGCTGGCGGACAAGATCGTGGTGTTGCGCAGCGGCCATGTCGAGCAGGTCGGCAGCCCGCTGGAGCTCTACCTGAATCCGGTAAATGACTTTGTGGCCGGCTTTATTGGTTCGCCGCAGATGAATTTCATTACCTGTGATGTAACGGATGTCACAGCGGATACGCTGCGACTGAGGCTCCCCTGTGGTCGTGAAACTAACATGCCTGCCAATACTGTCAATGTCACGGCAGGCGACAAACTGAAGCTTGGTATCCGTCCTGAACACGTACTGGAAGATGCCAGCGGGGACGTTGCCATCTGTGTCGATGTCGATGTTGTCGAGCACCTGGGTGGCTCCACCTTTGTCTATGCCGACTATGCGGGCGATATCAGCATGACGCTGCTGGTGGGTGGCCTGAGCGATATCGTTGCCAGGGATAAGCGTGAGATCAGTTTCAATCGCAGCTTCTGTCACCTGTTCAATGATGCCGGCAAGAGCATAGGTCTTCGCAAGGAAGCCCGGGAGCTCAAAGCCGCAGAAAAAATGCTGCCGATGGCCGGTTGATCTCCCTGATCTTATCCGCAGTCAATTAGATTCACCCGGCAGTGTTTGCGAACGGTGCCGGATTACAGTACGGAATTGGAATAGCGTATGTCTTTTGAAAATACTTTGGTGCAAGGCGCGCCCTCGCGGCCGGAATTTCACTTTACACCGCCTAATGGCTGGATGAACGACCCGAACGGTCTGGTCTTTTTTGAAGGCGAATATCACCTTTTCTACCAGTATTATCCCGCTGCAATGGTCTGGGGGCCGATGCACTGGGGCCACGCTGTCAGCACGGATCTTGTACACTGGACGCATCTGGATGCGGCACTGCTGCCGGATGACGACGGCATGTGCTTCTCCGGCAGCGCCATTGTCGATTCCAGTGACTGCTGTGGCCTGTTTGGCGGCAAGCCGGGACTGATAGCCTTCTACACGGCTCACCGGGTGCTGTCCGATGCGCCGAATGACTATGTTCAGGAGCAGTGCATCGCGTACAGCAGCGACAAGGGCCGCAGCTGGCAGAAATACGCCGGCAATCCCGTTATAGCGCCCCCGGGCTTCCGGGATTTCCGTGATCCCAAGGTGGTCTGGCATGAGCAGAGCCAGCACTGGATCATGGCACTGGCCTGCGGTCAGTCAATCCGTTTCTATCGTTCAACCAATCTGCTGGACTGGACGTTGGCCAGTGAGTTCGGTGCCGGCCAGGGTCGCCATACGACCGGCCCCTGGGAGTGTCCGGACCTGTTCGAGCTGCCGGTAGAGGGTGGCGAGGGCAGTCGCTGGGTGCTGGTGGTGGGTGTTGGTGCCTCCGAAGACAACTGGGGATCTTTCACGCAGTACTTTGTCGGTGACTTCGATGGCGTCCATTTTCACAACGAAAATGCAGCGCCTGAGGTGCTGCTGATGGATGAAAGCCGGGATTTCTATGCGGTTCAGAGCTGGTCCGATGTGGCCGACGGACGCCGCCTTGCGATTGCCTGGATGAACAACTGGCTCTATGCCAATCAGATACCGGAAAACGGCTGGCGCGGAAACATGAGCGTCGTGCGTGAGCTTGCGCTGGTGGCGACCGACGCCGGTATCCGTCTGCGGCAGGACTTTGCACGTGAATTCGGCGGCCAGGCCGCACAAGCACAGAAGAGCTTGCCTGCGAGCGTTTCCCTGAGTGCAGGTCAGGACTATCGGGATGAGGGCGCTCAGGGGCCTGGGTATGGTCGCACTTCGCTGACCCTGTCGCCATGCGCCGCAGTGGCGTTGTATTTGCAACAGTATGCCTGGCCGGATCTTGAACTGAGCCTGGAAGCTGGCGCGCTGAGCCTGTCGCATCGCCGTGAAGGACAAAGTGGTGACGAACGGTTTGAGCGTTATTTTGCCCATGATTTTTCTGTCGCCGCGGGCAATGCTCCGCGTATCGAGCTTGAGTGGTTCAGTGATCATGGCAGCCTCGAAGTGCTGGTCAACGGGGGGCTGATTTCACTGACAAGCCTGTGTTTCAGCCCGGGCGGCGGTCAGGCACCGGTCATTGCCGTGACCGAAGGGCAGGCGGTTATCGAGTCGCTGACCTGGAGTCTGTTTGATGGCGCTGAGCAGGACGATAATCAGTCAGTGGCCTGAGGCCGTGAGAGGTCACCGGTTTATGCCGGTGGCCTTTTGTCTATATGGCTTAAGGTTAATGTCAGGTATTTACAGACGTTTTTCTGAAACCTTTTTCAGATTTTAAGAGAGCAGGTTTTGTAGTACTGATTTAATTCTTACAATTTAATACCCTATCTCAGGATAGGAAAAGCGGAGCGTACCCAGAAATTGCGAATGTTTGGCACGTCCACCCAGGGCAAACGCATGAACACTATTTGATCAGCCCGAGAATGTGAAACAGGTAACGGTCACTCCAGCCGCATCCCTTGCGCTTGTTCTTGATCCCGACTTTGACAGTGGTGTCCTGCTTCAGCAGATTCAGCGCAATCTGTCGTAACGTGGCCAGATTCTCAGCGGCATAGCCCTGCCGCGCACGCGATTGATCCTCACCGAAGGCCACGTCCAGCACCCAGTGAAGGCCATTCTCCACTTGCCAGTGCTGACGCGTTGCCTGAAGTACATCATTGGCATCCATGGTCCTGCTGGAGACAAAATAGCGCACTAGGCTGGTCGATGTTCCGGCACTGCTACGATCCAGCTGGACGGCTGCGATCGTGCGGGCGTTCCAGGATGTGGCAACCGGACAGCTCTCCAGATCATGTAGCACCCAGCAGCGCCGCAGCTCCTGACGCCCATGCGTGTTACTGTGAACCTCTGCAAACGAGAGACCGGGCACATCATCCGGGTGCTCGGACCAGTAACGATCGAACCAGGTATCCGCCTCAGCATGGAGCTTGCGTTGATTGCGCTTGATCGCCAGCAGGTAGTCCGCTTCAGCCGAGAGAATCTTGTTGGCAATCTTCTTCTGGCATCCCATTGCATCCAACGTCACCAGGCAACCGCGCAGCATCAGAATATCCAGCAACTCGGGAATAGCTTTGATTTCATTAGACTTTTGATCAACCTTGTATTGCCCGAGCGAGACACCCAGCTCCGTCGACCAAGCGTTGACCATATGGATCGCACCCTGGTTGCCCGACCGGGATCCGCGCACGGTTTTACCGTCGATGGCAACCACGCCCGAGAGAGGCGTGTCGATCAGGACATCCTGCACCCAACGGGTGAACAGCTCTCGGAACTGAGCTGGATCAAGCAGTGAGAACAGGCGGTTGAAGGTATCATGTGAGGGTATGCCACCCGGCAGTTTCAGGTACTGCCTGAACCATTCCTCGCGTACTTCAGCGAAGAGTGCGATGGCGTTCCAGTCGTCGGCACCACAGAGCAACCCGCATGTTGCCATGAAGACGACCCCGCCGAGGTCGTGGGTGCATTTGGCGGCCTGACGGGGATCTTCCAGTGCCATCATACGGTCGAGCAGTGTTGGGCTGTTCTGAATCATGGTGAGAAATGGGCAAGTTTCATGGTGATCACATCAAAAATCAACCAGAAGTGATTCGTTTGTTCAAAAAACGTTCATGCGTTTGCCCTGCACGTCCACCGAGTAGGATGCAGCGCAGCGAAGCCCATCTACCGTTGGTTTATTTTTGATGATTAATTATTGGGTTGCGTCCCTTCGGGCCTGCACCCACCTACGGTGGTGCTAAAAAGAAACGCCTGGCTAGATAATCGTATTTACGGTTATGTATTTCTGATGCTATTAATTAACTAAGTGTTCCTGGATGATTAAGTGTGTATTCTTGCTCGAGTGATTAGTGCCCGTTAAAACAGATTTGTTCTGGCGAGTTGTAAAATATTAAGAAAATATTAAGTCTGCGATACTGTTGATTTGGATGCTGAGGTGCGATTATTATTTCTCCAGCAACTTAAGCGATTACTTTAATTGTTTTTTCTGTCTTATGTTAAGCACTGTTTAAAATCAAAATCCTAAATAAATAATAACGGTAAATATAATAATGAAGTTCCTGTCTTCCCCGCTTGGCTCTGCTGTTGTCATTTCCTCGCTGTCGCTGGTAGCATTTTCCGCCAGCACCGTGCAGGCAGTCGAACTGAATCCTACCTTCAGTGTCGATGCGAACGTTGAAATCAATACGGATGCGATCGATACCGCGGTCGGCTCAACTCAATACACGCAGGGTGGCCGGGTCGAAGCCAACCTGCGCGGTGAAGTGCAGAGCGAACGTTATTTTGTGCGTGGCAAGGGTACGCTGATTCTGGCCAAGGATTCAGACACCCATACCGACGATATGTGGGTGCAGTTCGGTGATCAGGCCTGGGACCTGCAGTTTGGTCGGAGGGCATCGATCTGTTCCCCAAGGGCAAGGATACGCTGGTCGTGCATGCCGGTGGCGGGGTTGCGCAGGTTTATGAAGCCAATGCTGTGCGCGGACGTGCCGGCACCGATGGCGGCCAGATTGCCCTGCATCTGAAAGGGGATAGCGGTTTTGGTTTCGAGCTCAATAGTCTGTTTGGCGATGACAACGTTGACGGTACTGATGAAGAGGCCTTCACGGGGCTGAGGCCGGTGATAACCTACGCAGCGAGCGGTTTCTCAGCCCGGCTGGGTTATGAATACCAGGACGTAGAACTGGTGGGCGGGGGCGCCATCGAGAAGGAAGGTATCGGCGCCGGGGTTACCTTTGATTTGGGTGAGGCGCTGGTTAACCTGAACGTCGCCTGGCTGGATGACCAGACCGCCGATACCGAGGTGTATACCTACGGTGCCAGTCTTGTCTACGGTGCTTTCGGTGCCGGTGTGATTTACTCCGAGACGGATCTGGTCGCCGGTGCCGATCCTGAGGTCACCACCGTCTATGCGGCCTACACGCTGCCGTTGCTTGATATTAATAACGCCAGGGCACCTCGATTAACCGATGATTTTCGGTAAATTTAGTAACGACCCTACGGTGACGACAAAAGCAGGGTCAATTTCTCGACGAGGTGAAAGTTTAGTTACTCAGTTTGATGCCTACTCTTAGGTCGAATCAGGCCTACTGGGCGCGATTCGACCTACGGTGGCCATCAGAAGGCTTCGATTCCGGCTCTGCGTAAATACACCAACCGCTTCAGGTTGTAGCAGGTCGCCATCAGCGTCATCTTAACGTTCGCCCGGGCCTGGCCGATGGTTCGAATCAGCATACCTCCCATCTGGTCGATTGCCCCGAACACATGTTCTACCCGGGCGCGGATCTTGGCGATGCGATGGTTGCGTCGTTTCTGGCAGTCGGACAGTGGGCGGTTACGCGCCCCTTTGCGTTGAATTTCAGGGCGATTGCCACGCTGCCTGAGATCCGCTTCCCGCGCCTGGCTGGCATAGCCACGATCGGCGTAGACATTCTGGCTGGTGTTATAGGGGTCAAGTACCTGCTCGAAGTGGCGGCTGTCATGCACCGAGGCGGTGCTGGTCTCAATAGCGCGGATCACCTTATAGCGCTTGTCGACATTGATCGACAGCTTGTAACCGAAGTGACTCTTGCCATGCTTCTTGGTCCAGGTGGCATCCACATCCTTCTGGCGGCGCTGGGCCGGCTTCCAGTCGGCGGGCGTAGCCTGTTGCTCAATGATGTCTTTTTCATGACTGCGAATACGCTGTTTGGGCGCAGGGACCAGGGTCGCATCGATAATTTGACCGCCGCGCGCAATATAGCCCCGGCGCATCAGTTGATCCGCTACACCGTCAAACAGGGCTCTGGCGCCGGCTTCACCGATCCGGTTCTCAAATGTCCAGATCGTGGTGCGGTCCGGAATATTACTGATCTGCGTGAGTCCGCAAAAGCGCTGGTAACTCATGCGGTCCAGCAGTTGGTATTCCATCTGCTCGTCGGACAGGTTGTATAGCCGTTTGAGTACCAGAATTCGCACCATCGTCTCCGTCGGGAAGGGAGGCCTGCCACCCTGCGAGCTGACCGGACGCGGCGCAACTTGATCAACGGCCGCCGCCAGGGCAGAAAAGTCGATGTGCAGATTGATCTCCGCCAGCGGATCGCCCAGGCGGTCGATCTTCTCCCGGTGCTGATCGGCGGCAAACAAATCGGTCTTGAGGGCGCTGCGTGGCTTCTTCATCGGTATCAGTCCATGGCTGTATCAGACGCTGTGAATTTTACCCAAGGGTACCGCTGGTCGGCGAGGTTTTTCGAGGTGCCCGCCAGTGTTACTTTTGCGGTGTCCGGATCTACGGCGGATAACGTGGGCGACAATGACAGCGCAACCGGGGCCCGTATGCGACTTAATTATACTTTCTAAGTCGCCAGGCGCAGCTGGGCCTTGTGCAGTGCCCCGCCGTGCCAGTCGTTGGAAAACGAGAATTACCCTCAATGATTCCTTTGTCAGGCGGACGGGTTTTATACCCTCCGCTTTTTTTCGCTGGTGCCGGGGGCCGATATATAAACCCGAGGGCTTGCGTCGTGGAACGGGCAGATATTTAATCATGCAAAACAATAACAAGAAGCTCACCCTTAAAAAAATGGCGCAGCACCTGCAGGTGTCCACCGCCACCATATCCAATGCTTTCAACCGGCCGGATCAGCTGTCGGAAGCGCTGCGTCACAGAATTCTGCAGACCTGTCGGGAGCTTGGCTACGCCGGGCCTTATGGCGGCAGGCGCCATAAGGCCGGTCACAGCGGGATTGTCGGTGTGCTGATGGCGGACAACCTCAGCGGTGTACTGGCGGACCCCGGGGCGCAGGCATTTCTGGCCGGGCTGGCCCGGGTACTGGACAGCCAGCATTATAACCTGCTGTTGTTGCCGGGTTACGGTGTGAATGGCGAATGCCGCCGCCTGCATGAGGCGATGGTTGACGGCTTTATTCTGTACGCAGATGTCCTGTACGGTGATGTTCTACTGAGTCCAGCGATCGATGCTCTACGGCAGACGAAGAAGCGGATGGTGGCCGTGGATTGCGTGCTGGAGGGCTGTGCTTCGGTCTCTGTCGATAATTACGGAGGGGCGCGGATCAGTGCACTGCATGCCCTGGAGCACTCGCCGGCCACGGTTGCGATTCTGGGGCTGCGGCTACTGGACACCACCCGTGTTTGCCGCGTGCAGCAACAGGAGCTGCAGCATGTCTTCAGAGGCATCGCGGGTGAGCGCCTTAAAGGCTACCTTGATGCGCTGACCGAGCGTGGTTACCCGCTGCCAGCGGAGCGTATCTGGAATATTCCGGACCGCAACGAGGCAGTGGCGCTGCAGGCGGCTCGCGAAGCGCTGAGCTGTCAGCCGCGTCCTGACCTGCTGCTGTGCATGAGCGACCAGATTGCCGTGGCCGCCATCCAGGCAGCACAGGATCTGGGGTTGCGGGTGCCGCAGGATGTGCGGCTTGTGGGCTACGGTAGCAGCGGCGTCAATGGCGTCGGACACTGTGAAGGTGACAAGGCGTATCCGTCGCTGACCACGGTGGAGCAACCGGGCGAACAGAAGGGACAGTGGGCCGCCCGCATGTTCCTCGGTGAAGCCAGCGAAGAATCCATCGAATTGCCGACTGCCTTGTGCATCGGCGAGAGCTGCCCCTGAAAATGAAAATGTGTTCGACGGATAAAAGCACTTGCCTGCCTTGATAAATCCTGGCGGGGCATGATTCTTGTTATAAGTTCTGGTTAAGTTTGGTTTCAGTTATTAAGAAGAATTTAAGGTTGGTTTCTAATTTTTAAAAAACGTATTTAAATCCGTGGTTTAATTATTTTTTTCGGCCGGAATTTCTATGATTTGAATAATACTTGCGGCCAGCTATCCTGAAAGCAGTGCATTAACAGAGCAAGGCTCTGTTTTATGTGGTGGAGGGTAGTGCTATGAATAATAACTTGGTCAGATTTTCCTTGTTCGTTATATTGCTTAGCCCCAGTCTTCAGGCGGGTGTCGGGCCTGAATCTTCCTGGGGAGAGTTGTATCAGGACCGTTTGCATGAGCCTCAGGTGCCGGTTATCCCGTTCTACGTCAGTGCCAGTACGGGTATTGGCGGCAAGCTGGTGCTGAAAAAAGCCCATGATCTCGCCTATTTCAAAGCCTCGGATGGTCGGGCGTGGCTCTATGGCGGTGTTATCAGTATCTGTACGCAGTACAGTGTCACTGGCAGCCTCAGCGACAGTCGTCGCCAGTGCCTGGCCTCTGAGGAGGTGCCGCTGGTGCGGGATATGCGTAGCCAGTTACGTTACTGTACCTACCGCTCTGATGATGACTGTCAGACCTATGCCAGTCGGGAGGTGCTCTATTCACTCGAATATTATGTGCCGGTCATGTATCGAGCCAGCGAAAGCGACAGCTTTACGCGGGCCAGGGTCGCGTTCAGCAAGATACTGCAGATCCCTGAATGTGGCGATTGCGCCCGGCGCCTAGGCTTTTAGGTGTCAGCTCGGGCCTTGCCCGAGGCAGGGACGGTGGGAATTGAATTTTGCAATCGATGATTGTGAGGGTGCCCTTCAGGGCTTGCGTGCACCCGAGCTGCCGCGTATTTGGCAGCAATTCCGCCAGAGTGCCAAGATCTGTGTAAAGGTAAAGTGCCGCCGTGACTGCGCAGTTTTCGGTATCAACGGCGTTTTAATATCAATGATGAGTGTACGCATTAGGGAGGAGCCATGAGCAAGGTTGTCCCGGCTGTGCTGGTGTATCTGGCATGCCTGATTGCCCCCGTCCCGGCATCGGCGTTCTGCATTCAAAACGACAGCGAGCAGCGCCTCTTTGTCGAAGTCGGGGATCACGGTATAGAGTACCGGAAATGGATTGAGCCGGGCTCAACGGCCTGTTGCGACTGGCGCCAGGAAAACTGTAACTGGACGCGTGCCGCCGATGGCCGGCTAAGTGTCAGGCTTTTTGGTCAGAGGCGTGACGCTGCCCCGGCATGCACTTACAGCGTTCGTGCGAACGGTCATTTGCGCCTGAGCCATTTTGCACCGCCCGGGCAGTGCAAGTGGGAGCCTTAGGAGGCTGCTCGAGAATGCTAGGCGGGTCGCTGGGTTTCAGTCGGTGCGGGGCAATGGAGGCTTTCGGGTGTCAATGAGCCTGCGAATTGCTCTGGGCGGCGGTACGCCGCACCGGCAAGCGCGGTGATTGCGGTCCTGTCCTTTTCATCAGAACCCGTCCGCTGACGGCCCGGTATGATGGCACCCCAACAGCAACGATATCAGAGCGGCCCACTCCCCCTTTTGAAGCCGGTGAGCACTGAGGTCATGAGGGGAATTGGCCCGAAGGGGCGCAACAGGGACTGTTGCGCCTCCGATGAGGTACATGGATGTACCTTCAGCGGAGCTTCCGCCTACAAGCGCGATCCAGGGCACTATGCACAAGCTACATCCCTGTAGCCAGGCGTCTGTCTGACCTCGGAATTATGTGTGAGTTATACTGTAGCGCTAAGCGCTGGGCTGACTTGCGCTACCTTTCTGCTGTGTGGCTGCATGCTTCCGTACCTATTGGTAAATATACAAATATAAGTCTTTATGTGTGCTTGATATCTGGTTATTATTGCAAAATTAACGTATAAAATTTACCGAATGGGTTCGCCTGTATCAGGCCTACTCGGTCTTGCCGGCGTCCGATTCGCCCGCGGTACTATAAACTCCAATTCAACCTGTAGACGAGGGGACAGACATGTCCGTTAAAGTCATCGCGTTCGGTGAAGCCCTGATTGATATGCTCGCCAAGCCGGCACAGTCCGGTCCGGCCAGCTTTGTGGCACACCCGGGCGGCGCGCCGGCCAATGTGGCCGTCGGTGTGGCCAAGCTGGGCGGTAATGCCAGTTTTCTGGGCCAGGTCGGTCAGGACATGTTCGGCGACACCCTGGTGCAGACCATGCAGCAGTTTGGCGTTGATACCAGCCAGTTTCTGCAGACCGCCGAAGCCATGACCGCGCTGGCGTTTGTGAGCCTCGATGCTGATGGCGAGCGCAGCTTCGCATTTTACCGCGATGGCAGTGCCGACCTGCTGTACCGGGCCGAGCAGTGCCCTGAAACCTTTCTGCAGGGTGCGGTGTTCCACAGTTGCTCCAACACCCTGACCGAGGCTGCCATTCGCGCGCAGCACCTGGCGCTGATGGCCCGTGCCCGTGCCGGTGGTTCGATCGTCAGTTTTGACGTGAATTATCGCCACAACCTCTGGGCTGAGGGGGCTGATGCACGGGAGCCGATCTGGCAGGCGATGCTGGCATCGGATCTGGTGAAGATCAGCCGTGAGGAACTCGAAGCGCTTTACGGCAAGGATCCGTCACTGGTGGGAAAACTGCTGGAAGCAGGCGTTGAGCTGCTGCTGATTACCGATGGTGGCGAGCCGCTGGAGGCACACTGGTCTGGTGGTTCCCTGCGCCTGGTGCCGCCCGTGACCAAGGTTCTGGACAGCACCGCAGCCGGTGATTCATTTGTGTCGGGTCTGCTGTATCAGTTGTCGGTGCAGTCTGTCAGCCATGGTGCCTTTGGCGCCTGGGTGCGCGATGAGGCCAAGCTTACTGCAGCACTGGAGTTTGCCAGCCGCTGTGGCGCACTGACGGTGTCGCGCTATGGTGCCTTCGAGGCGTTGCCGATGGGGTCTGAACTGGGGCTTTGATCCTGGGCACAGACAACAGTCGCCCCGGTAGCGACTGAGGAATAGCCGCCTGTGATCAAACTGTAAAGCAGCGCGTACAAAAAAAACGGCAGGAGACTCTCCTGCCGTTTTTTTATGCCTGGCGTTGCAGGTTCGATATTTTGGCGGCCTTGGGCTGTTAGTGTGGATTCAGGCGCCGGCCATCTGGGTGTTCGGGCTGAGCCTGCGCTTGGACAGCAGGGCAGTGATTGCATCGGTGGGCTGGGGTCGGCTGAACATGAAACCCTGGGCCTCGGCGCAGCCGGCGTCGAGCAGGTAATCGGCCTGGGATTGATTCTCGACCCCCTCGGCGCACACCTTCACGCCAAGGCTGCGACCCAGGGCAAAGGTGGCGCCGGGTACGCCCTGGCAATGGCGGTCGCCTGGCAAATCCCGGATAAAGGGCTGGTCCAGCTTGATGCGTGTCAGGGGCAGGCGGTGCAGGCTTGAGAGGGATGAGTGGCCGCTACCGAAGTCATCAATGGCAAGCTCGAAACCCAGCGCTGCCAGGCGTTCAAACAGTTCGATCGAATGCCTCACCTGCGTCAGGTCGCTTTCACTGACTTCAATTTCAAACCAGTGTGCCTGGCACTGATGTTTGTCCAGCATGCTCATGAGCCAGTCGACCTGGCTGGCGCTCACCTGACGCGCCGAGAGATTGAGGGCAATAACGCCAGGGTCAAAGCCCTGTTGCCGCCATTGCCGTGTCTGCTGCATGACCTTGTCGATGATGCTATTGCCGATGGCGATCACCAGTTCGCTGCCCTGGGCTGCGGGCAAAAATTGTGCGGCCTCGATAATGCCGCGGGTTGGGTGCTGCCAGCGTGCAAAGGCCTCCATGCCGATGGGCGTACGGTTACCCAGGTCAAAGCGCGTCTGGTAGTGCACGCAAAACTCATCCCTGGCGACAGCCTGGCGTAATTCGGCGGCCTGGGACAGCTGGGCAACGGCGCGGTGGGTGAGTTGCCGCGAATAGAGCCGGAAGACATTCTTGCCGTCTTCTTTGGCGCGGTACATGGCGGCGTCGGCATTTTTGATCAGAGTCTCGATGCTGCTACCGTCTTCAGGGTACAGGCCGATACCGATACTGGTGGTCAGCAGTAACGGGTGATTGTCCAGCATGAAAGGCGGCTTGATGCATTCAATCAGCTTCTGCGCCAGCATGGCGGCATCGTCGCTGTGCTGCAGCGGTGACATGATGACGGTGAACTCGTCGCCGCCAATGCGTGCCAGGGTATCGCTGGAGCGTACACAGGCGCTAAGGCGCCGGCTCATTTCCTGCAGTACGCGATCGCCTGCCTGATGGCCCAGGTTGTCGTTGATTTCCTTGAATCTGTCCAGGTCGATAAACAGCAATGCGAACGCCTGTTGTCCCCGTTCAGCCTGCAGCCGTACCTGTTCCAGGCGATCCAGAAACAGGGTGCGGTTGGGCAGCCCGGTGAGCTGGTCGTGGTGGGCAAGCTGCTGCAGTCGTGACTGTTCTTCGTGCAGTTGCTGCAGCAGTCGCGTGTTCTCGCTGATATCACGGTAGATTTCGATCACGCCATTGAGGGAGCCGTCCGGCAGGCTCAGGCGGGTAGCTTCCAGTTCGATATGGCAGACTTTGCCGCCGGCATCGGTAAAACTGCAGATTTCGGTTTCCCGGGCGCTGCCACGCAGCAATCGTTGTGCCGGACCCTCGTGTTGCGTCGCCGCGGTGTCAGGGTACTGCAGCCGGTTGCAGGGGTGGCTGGATTCGCTGTCCCTGGCGGCGCGGTTGAGAAGGCGAATGTTGAAGCTGATATCCCGCACCACCATGGCGTCGTGCACACTGTCGACGACGTTCTGCAGAAAGGCACGGGCCTCGCGCAGGCGCTGTTCTTCCAGTACCCGTCCGGTGATGTCGTGGGAGACGGTGATGATACTGATGATATCGCCGTTATGATCGATAAAGGGGACAGCGTAGGTTTGTAGCCAGATATCCCCGCCGGTGCTGCTGGAGCGCAGGCGATACTGCAGGTTTTTGCTGTGTCCGGCAAAGGTGGACTGGATCAGATTGCCGAAGGCGGTACGGTCGGCGTCGGCGACAAACTGCTCGCTGAATGACTGTTCCAGCGCGTTGTTCACCGGGGTGTGCAAAATCCTGGCGCCGGCATTGTTGATGCTCAGTATTCTGCCGTCCCTATCCAGGGTGATAACCCCGGCGGGCTCCGCCTCGATCAGGGTGCGCAGGTATTCCTGTTGATTCCTGAGGGTGGCGGTGTGGCTGTGAATTTCTTCATTCAGTTGATCCACGGAAAAGGTCGTGGTGCGCAGACGCTTGAGCATGTTGTCAAAGCCGCGTGCCAGCTCACCGATTTCGTCATTGTGCTGATCATTGATCGACACAAAGAGGTTGCCGTCGGCGACCTGTTGCAATTGGGTGCGAATGAGGTCAAGCCGGTATTTCAGGTTGCGGGCGATCTGAATGGCGATGAGCGTCAGGATGAGCGAGAGCGCAATCATCAGTCCCTGGGAAATAACGCGGCCGCGTTCGGTGGTGATCAGAATGCGTTGCTGGGCATGGGTTGCAAGCGGCACGGCGTCTTCGGTCATTTCCTGCAAGGTGGCATAGATACGATAGGTCAGCTGAATCTGACCTGGGCTGTCGTAGCGCTCTCGTCCGAGCAAGGGGGTCAGGCTTTGCAGAGTCTGGTTCTGCCGGCTGATGCTGTGGGTGAATCGGTCGGCATTCTCCGGGTTTTGACCCAGTACTGCATTGAGCTGTGCCCGGGCCTGCTGCCAGTCGCTTAGCGTATGCACATCATGGTCGGACTGGTAGAGCCCAAAGCGCGTATTAAGTCGGGTGACGGCGCGTTGCACCGCATTGGCGTACTCAAGTTGCGTCATGGCCTCGTTGAGCCGCGAGGCGCTCCAATGACTGACAAACCAGCCGGATAGAGCAACTGTGGCCGAGAAGGTCGACAACAGCAGTAATCGGGTTCCGACTTTCATGTCCAATCCCCAGGGTGAAACTTACAGGTCTTGTGCTTCAGGAGTTATCTGTCGCAAAAAACGGTTATCCAGCATGGACCGGAAATCCGGCAAGGGCTGTGGTTCTATTGCGCCGCTGCTCTGTGCCCAGCGTGCGGCGCTGTCGAGCCCGATCAGCAATGACTGGCCAAGGCCAAGGCGAAAGTTGTAGTCGGGCCAGACCCACTCAATAAATGCCGGTTCCAGCTGCAGCTGGCGCTGGATAATGATCTTGGCGCCGGCCGGGTCGCGCTCAATGAAGTCCGCCGCCTGATTCAGGGCCCGCAGTGTGGCGACGATTTCATTCGGGTGCCGTGCAAGGGTGTCGTTCAGCGCCAGCAGGTTGAAGCTGGTCGAATGCAAGCCCTTGGTGGGCAGCAATACCGCCTTCTCGCCCAGGGCCTGCATCACCTGGTAGCCATAGGGTTCCCACAGTGACAGTGCCTGGGTCTCGCCGCTTTCCAGTAGTTCCAGGGTCATGTTTTCGGGCGAGGTTTCCCGCATATTCAGGGTGGTGGTATCGATCCCGTGCATCAGTGCAACATTGTGCAAAAAATATTCACTGGACGAGTGGGGGGTAACGGCGACGCCGGCGCCAGTCAGGTCGTAGGGGCTGCGAAGCGTACTGTCTGCCGTGGTGATGAGCTTGATATCGTTGTCGGACGACACAAAGGAGGCGATGACTGAAAAATTGCGGCTATTGAAACTGTTGAACATGACGACCGACTCGGAGCTGGTTGCCAAATCTGCCCCGCCGCTGGCCATCAGATCGAAACTGCGAATGCCGCCGATCACTTCGCGCAACTCTATATCCAGGCCCTGGTCGCGAAAGTAGCCCTGTGCCGCTGCAATATAAATCGGGGCTGACAGTGGGGTGCGGGAGACGGCGATGGAAAGCTGCGGCAGCTGTGTCGGACGTGAAAGTATGCCAAGGGCAAGGGCAAGACTTAGCAGGCTCAGGATGAGCAGACCTGCGGAAACGGGAGACCAGTTACTCTTTATCATTGCGTGGTGACATCCTGTTCCCACGGTTAAGGGCAAATTTCTTCTTCTAAATGCTTTAACGGAAAATGGCGAAACGGCCTTGGACGCTAGATTCCGTAATCCGTGAGTATCACAAGAGCATAGATTATCGGCCAGGGCTTGGATAGTGGCGCTGCAAGGGAGACCGCAGCAGCGGGCTTGGCATCTGAGTGCACAGAGAGAAAAGGCGCCGGGCGGAATACGCGCGGCGCCTCTCATTTTAGCTCGACTCAGCGTGCAGGCAGCACCGCTGTTTTGCAGGGCGCTTAGCCGCGCAGACGGCTTACGGTGTCTCTGGCGATATCACGAATGCCTTTCCAGTCGCCTTTGGCGATCAGGTCGGCCGGCGTCAGCCAGGAGCCGCCGACGCACATGACGTTGCCAAGGGCGAGGAACTCAGGTGCGGTTTCCAGGCGAATGCCGCCGGTGGGGCAAAAGCGCACATCGGGGAAGGGGCCGCCATAGGCTTTCAGTGCCGGAGTACCGCCTGCCACTGTGGCGGGGAAAAATTTGAAGCGCTGGTAGCCGCGCTGCAGGCCTTCCATCATTTCGGATACGGTCTGAATGCCGGGCAGCAACGGGATGCTGCTGGCAACGCCGGTATCCAGCAATTCGCAGGTGGAGCCTGGCGTCACGATAAAAGAGGCACCGGCATCACAGGCCTGCTGGTACTGGGCCGGGGTGGCGATGGTGCCGGCGCCGATCTTGGCTTCCGGCAGGCGTTCGGCCAGTAGCTGGATGGACGCGAGAGCCACTTCAGTGCGCAGGGTGATTTCCAGCACCGGCAGGCCACCTTCGAGCAGGGCTTCGGCGATGGGCAGCGCTTCTTCAAGCGTGTTGAAGGTCAGCACCGGAATAACCGGCGCCAGGGCGCAGATAGCATCAATCTGTGCGGTGATTTTGGGAGAAAGCATCGTGTGAGTCATCATTGATCCTGTATTTCGGCGACTGGCCTCAAGGGCTCCAGTAAATGGTCAGGGGCTGGCGCAGGAATAACCGTATCGGCATGATGCGGATGTCGTCGTCCAGTAATGCTTGCTGCAAGGTTTCGAGCTTGTCGGCGCCTTTCAGGTGGAGAATGCGTTCGCGGCTGGCCAGCAGCCGTTTGGCGCTGAGGGTCATGCGTGCGTGCGGCGCGCTGGTCGGGGTCACGGCGGCGCAGGGCGCGTCTGTCTCGAGTGCGTACTCAAGCTCGTCGGCACAGGGGAACAGCGAGGCGGTATGGCCATCGTTGCCCATGCCCAGCACGACCATGTCCAGCTCCGTCGGCAGGCTTGCCAGGCGCTCTGCGCAGTCGGCCTCGGCTTCATAAGCGCTTTTGTCCGCCTGCCACAGACTGATAAAGCGGGCCTGCTTTGCCTGGTGCTGTAACAGATGGCGCTGGATAAGGCCTGCATTGCTGTCGGCCTGATCGGTGGACAGCCAGCGGTCATCCGCCAGGGTTACCCTGATCGAAGACCAGGGCAGGGCGCTCTGGCTCAGGCGCTGAAACAGGGGCAGGGGTGTGCGTCCGCCGGACAGCGCTATGGCTGCCTCGCCACGGGTCTTTACCGCCTCGCTCAGGCTCTGGCTGATATGCTGTGCCAGGGCGTCGGTCAGCTGCTCAGGCGTGTCAAAACGCAGCAGTTTGACCTGTTGCGGCAGCAGGGCTGTGATATCACTTTTGCTCATGCCACTTCCTGCCATCGCCGTTCATCATGGAATAGGAGGCTTCAGGCCCCCAGCTGCCGGCGGCATAGGGCAGGGGGTCGCCCTTGTCGCTCCAGTTGGCCAGGATCTGGTCGCACCAGGTCCAGGCATGTTCGATTTCATCGCGCCGCACGAACAGGTACTGATTGCCCTGGATGACTTCCAGCAGCAAACGCTCATAGGCGTCGGGGACGCGATCCATGTCAAACGCCTTGGCAAAGCTGACCTGCAGCGGTGCCTGGCGCAGCTGCATGCCCTTGCCCAGCCCCTGATCCTTGGTGGCGATGTGCAGGGAGATGCCTTCGTCCGGCTGCAGCTTGATGGTGAGCAGGTTTTCCGCCAGTGCGCGCTGTTCCGGGTCAAATATGTAATGCGGTTGCTGCTTGAAATGTATGGTGATCTGCGAGAGTTTTTCCGGCAGACGCTTGCCGGTGCGCAGATAGAAAGGTACGCCAGCCCAGCGCCAGTTGCGCACTTCGGCCTTGATGGCGACAAAGGATTCGGTGTTGCTGCTGGTGTTGGCGTCCGGCTCTTCGAGGTAGCCGGGCACCGCCTTGCCTTCCACTTCGCCGGCGCAGTACTGGCCGCGAATGACGTGGCTGTCGCGGATATCGTCGGTGATCGGTCGCAGGGAGCGCAGCACCTTTACCTTCTCATCGCGAATGGCATCGGCGGTCAGGTCAGACGGCGGATCCATGGCGACCAGGCAGAGCAGTTGCAGCAGGTGGTTCTGTACCATGTCCCGCAGCTGGCCGTATTTGTCGAAGTAGCCCCAGCGCCCTTCGATACCGACCTTCTCGGCCACTGTGATCTCGACGTGGGAGATGTGGTTCTGATTCCACTGGGTGCCGAAGAGGTTGTTGGCAAAGCGCAGTGCGATCAGGTTCTGTACGGTTTCCTTGCCCAGATAGTGGTCGATGCGATAGATCTGGGATTCGGCAAAATACTCGGCGACATCCGCATTGACCTGGTGCGACGAGGCGAGGCTGTGGCCGATGGGCTTCTCCAGCACCACGCGACACTCTTTATCAAGGCAGTCGGCGTCGTGCAGGTTCTTGCTGATCATGCCGTAGATGGACGCGGCGGTGGAGTAATAGAATACCCGCGCGCGATCCGGCTTTTCATCCAGCAGGGTTTTCAGGCTTGCATAGCCCAGGGCGGCGCCAAAGTCGAAGTTGAGGAACTGCAGCTTGGCCAGAAAGGCCGCAACGGTCGCCGTATCCAGATCCTGCTCGGATACGAAGCGGCGCAGGTTTGCTTCGCTGGTGGCTGCACTGGCGGCAGGTTCAGAGCCCCGGGCCAGACCGATAATGCGGGTGTCGGCGGGCAACAAGCCTGCGCGATCCAGCTGATAGAGTGCCGGCAGCAGTTTGCGCTGGGTCAGATCTCCCAGAGCACCAAAGAACAGGATGTCGCAGGGAGTGTCGCTGATAGACATGTGTCTCGACCTGTTTGTAGTTATTCAACGAATATGTGGTGATCCTATCGGGGCTAAAATGCCTAGTCAACTGGTTATTTTGTAAAACTTACCAAAATAAAGCGTTATTACGCCATCACAACACCCTTTGTATGCACGTCTGGAAGGTTGGCAGGCTATCAAGGGGACGCTATAGTGGGCGCCTGAGTAAAATGTAGATAATTTACCAACTATCAGAGTCTGCCATGAACACGAACAGTGTTAATCTTCTCGAGCAGATTCGCCAGCGCCTCGACAGCCTTAACAAGTCTGAACACAAGGTGGCGACGGTGATTCTGCGTGATCCCCAAACGGCTACCCGGCTGAGTATTACCGCTCTGGCCCAGGCGTCGGGTGTTAGTGAACCTACGGTCAATCGCTTCTGTCGTGGTTTCGACAACCGCGGTTACCCGGACTTCAAGATCCAGCTTGCCCAGAGCCTGGCGGTGGGAATGCCCTATGTCTCCCGCAGTGTAGAGCAGGACGACTCGACCGAAGACTATACCGACAAGATTTTCTCCTCGACCATAGCCGCGCTGGACAGCGCTCGCCAGGGCTTTGATTCGGCACTGGTCACCCGGGCGGTGGATTATCTGAGCCAGGCCAAGCAGGTGGCGTTTTTTGGTCTGGGGGCATCGGGCCCGGTGGCCATGGATGCTCAGCACAAGTTCTTCCGCCTCAATATTCCGGTCATGGCCTATGATGATGTGCTGATGCAGCGCATGGTGGCGGCCGGTGCCAACACCGGTGATGTCGTGGTGGTGATTTCCTACACCGGGCGCACCCGCGAGCTGGTGGATATTGCCCGCCTGGCGCGCGAAAGCGGCGCCACTGTGATCGGTATTACCAGTGAGGGTTCACAGCTGGCGGCGGAATGCACCCTGCTGCTGGCGGTGCGCAGCTACGAAGATACCGACATCTATATGCCCATGACGTCGCGCATCATTCAGCTGACACTGCTGGATGTGCTGGCCACGGGTGTCACCTTGCGCCGGGGTGTGGATTTCCAGCGTTATCTGAAGAAAATCAAGGACAGTCTGATGCCTACCCGGTATCCGCAGGATTAATCGAGCACGGCAGACACAGAATAAAAATGACTCAAAGTAAACCGATCTATGTGGTCGATGACGATGCAGCGATTCGCTCGCTGCTGCGCAGCTATCTGGAGCGTAACCAGTTCGCGGTGAAAACCGCGGCCGATGGCGAAAGCCTGCTGCGCGAACTCAAGGCCGGCGCCCCGGCGGCGCTGGTGGTGCTGGATATCATGTTGCCGGGGGATGACGGCTTCGAAATCTGTCGCAAGCTGCGCACCTTTTCCAAGGTGCCGGTCATTATGCTGACGGCCAACTCCGATGAGATGGACCGTATCGTCGGACTGGAAATCGGTGCCGATGACTATCTGGCCAAACCTTTTAATCCGCGGGAACTGCTGGCGCGCATCAAGGCCATATTACGGCGTAGCGATGCCCCGGCAGAGACGCCGCAGAAGCTGTCATCTGCGCGTTATCTGCGCTTTGCCGACTTTGAGCTGGACTCGGCGACCCGTGCGCTCTGCACCTTAAGCGGCGAGTCGCTGCTGTTGTCGGGGGCTGAGTACGATCTTCTGCGCCTGCTGGTGGATCACGCCGGTGAAGTCCTGAGTCGCGATCTGATCGCCGAGCAGACTAGGGGCCGGGACAACCTGCCGATGGATCGTTTTATCGATGTGCAGATCAGCCGGCTGCGACAGCGCCTGCAGGATGATGCCCGCTCGCCCCAGCTGATCAAGACGGTACGCGGCCAGGGTTATGTACTGGCGGCGACAGTGGCGGCCACCGATGAGTCGGTACGGCAATAACGCCTTGCCAGTGGTTGCAGAGGCTACCCATGTATCCGCGGCGGTAGCCGGCTGAACCACGAAGGAGGGGGCACATGATCAGGTCATTGAAAACAGTGCTGCGCCGCTGGCCGCGTTCGCTCTCGAGTCGAATTCTTCTGGTGCTGGGCTTGGGTGTGCTGCTGGCGCAACTGGTCTCCAGTGCTATCTGGTTGACGCAGTGGCGTGCCGATACCGAGCAGAATGTACAGGAAATGTCGCGTCACATGGCCTTCAGGGTCGCGGCCACGGTGCAGTTTTTTACCGAGCTGCCCGTTGCCTATCGCCATCTGATTCTGGATCAGCTGCGGGACATGGGCGGTACACGGTTTTTTGTCACACTCAATCGGGAAGAAATTCGGGTCAATGATCTGCCTGACTCGCCGCTTAAAACCCGGGTCGTGCAGCAGTTTCGTGATGTGCTCGAAGGCCAGCTCGGTGTGACCGACGGCCTGAAAATTGCTTTTTCCCGCCCCTCCGATTTGCATGTGATAAAAAACGATATTTTGTTGCGCGACCTGCCCGAACGCTGGGGCAGTCAGACGTTGCTGATGGGTTCCAGGGATGCGCCTATTCTGGTGATTCAGATTCCCATTGCGCCTGAGCAATGGCTCTACCTTGCGACCCTGATGCCAGACCCGGATTTTCTGGAAGCAAGCAGTCCGCTTTCCCGGGAGCGGCTGATTTCGCTGCTGGTGTCCCTGGGCGTTATGTTGCTGTTCGGGGTCTGGATTGTGCGCTCGCTGACCCGCCCGCTGCGCAGGCTGGCGCAGGCGGCGGAAAGCTTTGGTCAGGGGGAGGCCCTTGCCTTGCCTGAAACGGGCAGCCGCGAGCTGGAAACCACGGCACGGGCCTTTAATGCCATGCAGCTGCGCATCCAGCGCTACCTGGATGACCGCGAAAGGCTGTTTGCATCCATCTCCCACGATCTTAAAACGCCCATTACCCGGCTGCGGCTGCGGGCCGAATTGCTGGATGACGATGTTACGCGCGATGCATTCTGCCACGACCTGGAAGACCTCGACATGCTGGTCAAGGGGGCGCTGCAAAGCGTCAAGGATACGGATATTCACGAAAATCGGGTTGAGGTGGACCTGTACCGCATGCTCTGTTACATGCGCGACGGTGCCGCATTGGCCGGCAAGGTCGTCACGCTGGACGGCGAGCAGCGCGAGCCTTTCCTTGGCAAGCCGTTGGCGCTGCGCCGCTGTGTCGGCAATCTGGTGGACAATGCACTTTATTACGGCGGCCGCGCCGATATTCAGATTAGCGACAGTCCTCAGATGCTGGAGATACGGGTGTGCGATCGCGGCCCCGGCATTCCCATCGCTCAGCAGGAACGCGTATTCGCCCCCTATACACGGCTGCTGGCGAATCAGGCGCTGGACCCGGCAGCCCATTCCTCCATGGGACTTGGGTTGTCGATAGCGCGCAATATTGCCCGTGCCCATGGGGGAGACATCGTGCTTGCCAATCGCGACGAGGGCGGCCTTGAGGCGCGACTGGCCCTGCCGCGCTAGACAAAACCCTGCGTGAACCTTGTTTGCGGTGACAGTTCTCCGTTGCCCGGTCTGGCCGTGCCTGGCGCTCTGTTCGTATCCGGTTTGCTTTGTTGCACTTTGTTACAATTCCTTGCGTAAGGTTACCCCTTTCCTGGTGGCGCTTTGTTAATTTAGATACATCCGGTTCAGGGCCGCAACAGCCCCCGGTCATAACAATAATTCAGGAAACAAAGTAATGAAGACATTCAAGACCTGCCTTACCAGCATTGCCCTGTCCATCGCCTGTGCCACAGCCTCTGCCGGTGAAGTTGAAGTGCTGCACTACTGGACCTCGGGCGGTGAAGCTGCGGCCGTGAACGTACTCAAACAGGAAATGGAGAGTGCCGGCCATACCTGGACCGACTTCGCCGTTGCCGGTGGTGGTGGCGAGTCCGCCATGACCGTACTGAAGTCCCGCGCCATTTCCGGCAATCCCCCATCTGCGGCCCAGATCAAGGGCCTGGACATTCAGGAGTGGGGTGAACTCGGTTTCCTGACGTCGCTGGATGATGTTGCCGCCGCCGGCAACTGGGATTCGCTGCTGCCGCCTGTGGTCAGCGATGTGATGAAGTACGACGGTCACTATGTTGCTGTGCCGGTCAATGTGCACCGCGTTAACTGGCTCTGGGCCAACCCTGAAGCTTTCAAAAAAGCCGGTGTTGACATTCCAACCACCTGGGAAGAGATGATTGCCTCGGGCCCGAAACTCAAGGCTGCGAGTATCATTCCGCTGGCCCACGGTGGCCAGGCCTGGCAGGACGCGACCACCTTTGAAGCCATTGCTCTGGCGGAAGGTGCAGACTTCTACCGCAAGGCCTTCGTGGAACATGACGAAGCGACCCTGAAGGGCCCAACCATGGTTAAGGTCCTCACTACTTTCAAACAGTTGCGTGACCTTATAGATGCTGATTCCAGCGGTCGTGACTGGAACGTGGCCACCTCCATGGTGATCAATGGTCAGGCGGCCATGCAGATCATGGGTGACTGGGCCAAGGGCGAATTCACCGCTGCCGGCAAGAAACCGGGCACCGATTATGTCTGCGTAGCCGCACCTGGCACCGCCGGCATGTTTACCTTCAACATCGACAGCCTGGCGATGTTTACCCAGTCCGATGACAGCCGCGCCCAGGCGCAGAAAGATCTGGCCGCCATGGTCATGGATCCCAAGTTCCAGGAAACCTTCAACCTGAACAAGGGCTCCATTCCTGCGCGTCAGGGTATGGACCCTACGCCCTTTGATGCCTGCGCACTGGCATCCATGGATGACTTCACCCTCAGCGCCGAGAAGGGCACCCTGGTGCCGAGCATGGCCCACGGCATGTCCACCAGCTCCCGCGTACAGGGCGCTATCTATGATGTTGTGACCAACTACTTCAACGCCAGTGATATCACCGCTGAACAGGCGGCCGAGAAACTGGCCCGCGCTGTAAACGCCAGTCTGTGACAGGTGGCGGCCGCCGATCCTGCTTGGGATCGGTGGCCGCATTGAGCCACTCTCTACCGGTACCCCTTATGAATCCCAAATCCCTCTCACTGCCCGAAACCGGGACGGTGCGACCCGTTACGCTTCGACTGCAGGACAGGTTGGCGGCCCAGTTGCCCAAGCTGGTGTTGGCACCGACCGTTATCGTTACCCTGGTAGCCGTGTATGGCTACATGATCTGGACCGGGCTGCTGTCTCTCACCAGCTCGCGCATCCTGCCGGTATGGAAGTTCATCGGCACCGCCCAGTACAGCAAGCTGCTGGAAAATGACCGCTGGGGCGTCGCGGTTGAAAACCTGATCATCTTTGGTGGTCTCTTTATTCTGATCTGTCTGGTGCTGGGTGTGCTTATGGCCATACTGCTGGACCAGAAGATCCGCGCCGAAGGTGTGCTGCGTACCATTTACCTTTATCCCATGGCGATTTCATTCATCGTTACCGGTACTGCCTGGAAATGGCTGCTCAATCCGGGTCTGGGATTACAGAAAACCATTCGCGACTGGGGTTTTGAAAGCTTTACCTTCGACTGGCTGGTGAATCCCGACATGGTGATCTACTGCCTGGTGATAGCGGCCGTTTGGCAGTCGTCTGGCTTTGTAATGGCACTCTTCCTGGCCGGCCTGCGCGGTGTGGATCAGGAGATGGTCAAGGCGGCCCAGCTCGATGGCGCCAGCATGCCCATGATCTACAGGCGCATTATTTTGCCCTGCCTGAAACCGGTGTTCTTCAGTGCCTTTGTGATTCTGTCCCATATTGCCATCAAGAGCTTTGACCTGGTGGCTGCACTCACAGGCGGTGGCCCTGGCTATTCCTCGGATCTGCCGGCGACCTTCATGTACCAGCACGCTTTCACCCGAGGCCAGATGGGCCTGGGTGCGGCCAGCGCCATGCTGATGCTCGGCGGTGTGCTCGCCATACTGGTGCCTTATCTGTATTCCGAACTGAGGAGCAAGAAAAATGGTTAAGCCTCAGCAAACACTGACGCAACAGCTGCTGCGTTACGGTCTCTACGGGATTCTAACGGTGGCCGCACTGGTTTATCTGCTGCCCCTGTGGGTCATGCTGCTGACCTCGCTTAAGGATGTGGAAGAAATTCGCAGCGGTACCCTGTTGTCTCTGCCCGGCAGCATCAACTTTGATGCCTGGGGCAAGGCCTGGAGTGGCGCCTGCACCGGCAGCACCTGTGAGGGCATAGCGCCGTTTTTCGTCAACTCTTTCAAGATCGTAATACCGGCGGTACTGATTTCCACCCTGATCGGCGCCCTTAACGGCTATGTGCTGTCGTTGTGGAAGTTCCGTGGCAGCGAGCTGCTGTTCGGCGCCATGCTGGTGGGCTGCTTTATTCCGTTTCAGGTCATACTGCTGCCCATGGCACGCATGTTGGCGACCCTCGGGCTGGCCAATACCACTACCGGGCTGGTGGCGGTGCATGTGACCTACGGTGTGGCCTTTACGACCCTGTTTTTCCGCAACTTCTATGTGGGGCTGCCGAAGGAACTGATCGCGGCGGCGCGCCTTGATGGCGCCGGATTTTTCTTTATCTTCCGCCGTGTGGTGCTGCCGCTGTCGACGCCTATTATTGTCGTCTGCGTAATCTGGCAGTTCACCCAGATCTGGAACGACTTCCTGTTTGGTGTGGTGTTCTCCGGCTCTGATACGCAGCCGGTAACCGTGGCGCTGAACAACCTGGTCAATACCAGCTTTGGTGGCAAGGAATATAACGTGGATATGGCGGCGGCCCTGATGGCTGCGTTGCCAACCCTGCTGGTGTATGTACTGGCAGGCAAATACTTTGTACGCGGTCTGACCGCCGGCGCCGTAAAAGGCTGAAACAATAAGAGGTTTATTCCCATGGCGAGTTTAACCATTGATAACGTTACCAAGGCATACGGTCAGACGCAGGTGCTCAAGGGCATCAACATTGCGATCGAAAAGGGCGAGTTTCTGATCCTGGTGGGGCCCTCAGGTTGCGGCAAGTCCACCCTGATGAACAGCATTGCGGGTCTGGAAGATGTTTCAGGTGGTCGCATCCTGATCGGTGATGCCGACATTACCGAGGCCGCGCCCAAGGATAGGGATATTGCGATGGTGTTCCAGTCCTACGCGCTCTATCCCAATATGTCGGTGCGTGAAAACATCGCCTTTGGCCTGGAGATCCGCAAGGTGCCCAAGCTTGAGCGCGAGAAGGAAGTACAGCGCGTGGCCAGCCTGCTGCAGATCGAGCCGCTGCTGGATCGCAAGCCCGGCCAGCTGTCCGGCGGACAGCGTCAGCGTGTCGCCATGGGCCGTGCCCTGGCGCGTCGCCCCAAGCTCTATCTGTTCGATGAGCCACTGTCGAACCTTGATGCCAAGCTGCGCGTTGAAATGCGCACCGAGATCAAGAAGCTGCACCAGCGCCTGGGCACCACCATTGTGTACGTGACCCACGACCAGATCGAAGCCATGACCCTGGCGGATCGCATTGCGGTTATGCGTGGCGGTGAGCTGCTGCAACTCGGCACGCCGCAGGAAATCTACGACAACCCGGAAAATCAGTTTGTGGCAGGCTTTATGGGCTCGCCGGCGATGAATTTTGTTCCCTGCACCCTGGTGGCCAGTGACCGGGGTCTGGGCGTCGAGATCACCGACGGGGAGGGTAATCCGTCCTGGCTGCCGGTACCCAACCCTGAGCGCCTCAGTGCCTATGTCGGCAAGCAGGTGATCCTGGGTCTGCGGCCTGAAATGGTTACCGATCCGGTGCCCCACAAGGCCGACGATGCCATGGTGCAGCATGTACCAATGAAGGTGCTGGTGACCGAGCCCACCGGCGCCGATACCATGCTGGTGTCCGAGGTCAATGGCGTTGAAATTAACTGCCGCATTAACCCCGGCTACAGCACGCCTGTGGGCCAGGTGGTGCCGCTGATGTTCGACATGAGCAAGGTGGTGTTCTTCGATCCAACCACTGAAGAACGTATCGACCGCGCCTAATCACGGCGTGGTACAGGTTGAACATAAGTTCAGAAGAGTGCGCAGCCCTGGGAGGCTGTCCGAGAATACAGGCCGTAGCGAGAGCCGGCTGACTTGAGTTGATTTTTTGCGGTGTTTTAAGGCGAATAGTGGTTCTATTCTACGAAAAACAGCACAAAAAACAGCCAAACTCAGGTGGTTCGCAGTAGGCTAAGTATTGTCGGGCAGTCTCCTTTGTGCTGCGCACTTGTGTCTGGTAGGCAGAGCCTGTTTAATCGCTTGGTTACCGCTAACATCCGCCTGTTGCATGGGCTTGTCGTTTTAGCTTGAAGCACTGGTGGTGACACAGGGCGGCATGTATGAGCCTCAATAGGCTGTCGAAGTGAAGCATCAAAGGGATAGAGACCGATGAGTTACACGCCATCCAGCGAGCGCTATGCGCAGATGAAGTACAACCGCACCGGGCGCAGTGGCCTCAAGTTGCCCGCGCTCTCCCTCGGCCTCTGGCAGAACTTTGGCGAGAATGCGCCAATGGACCGGGCGCGGGATATCTGTTGCACGGCCTTTGATCTGGGCATCACCCATTTTGATCTGGCCAACAACTATGGTCCGCCCCCGGGGTCAGCCGAAACTTTTTTCGGACAGTTGCTGAAAACCGATTTTGCCGGTTATCGCGACGAGATGGTTATCTCCACCAAGGCGGGCTATCGCATGTGGCCGGGGCCTTATGGTGAGTTCGGCAGCCGCAAGTCGCTGTTGTCGAGCCTGGATCAGAGCCTGGGTCGTTTGGGGGTGGATTACGTTGATATTTTCTATTCGCACCGCTTCGACCCCGAAACGCCGCTGGAAGAAACCATGGGTGCGCTCGACAGCGCCGTGCGTCAGGGCAAGGCGCTCTACGCCGGTATATCGTCCTACAGCGCGGCCCGCACCCGGGAAGCGGCGGCGATACTGCGAGAGCTGGGGACGCCCTGCCTGATTCACCAGCCGAGCTACTCGATGCTCAATCGCTGGATCGAAGACGACAGCCTGCTGGATACGCTCGATGATCTGGGGGCGGGCGCCATTGTCTTTTCACCCCTGGCCCAGGGCATGCTGACCGACAAGTACCTCAACGGGGTGCCGTCCGACAGCCGTGCCAACCAGGGTAGCTCCCTGAATCCAGGCCTGCTGTCTGATGACAATCTGGCGCGTATTCGTGGCCTCAACGCGATAGCCGGGCGTCGTGGCCAGACTCTGGCGCAGATGGCGATCGCCTGGGTGCTGCGCAATGACCGTGTGACTTCAGCCCTGATCGGTGCCAGTCGGCCGCAGCAGGTGATCGACAGTGTTGCAGCACTTGCAAAGCCCGATTTCAGCGCTGAAGAACTGGCTGACATTGATCGCTTTGCTACCGAGGGCGGCATCAACCTGTGGGCCAAGTCGTCTAACGACTAAACCGCTGGTCTCATACGCAGTTGCGTACGGGTGCTAGCCGCTGATGTAAACGCAAAATGCGGGGCCTTGGAGCCCCGCATTTTGCGTTTAGGATTGCTGTGTACTGCTGCATTCTTGGTGGTGCTTGAGATCGCGCTAGTTGATTGTTGAATTACTCGGGCGCCATGCGCTTTGGGGGGCTTGCGTCCATGGCTGGATCTGCCGGTACGGGTTCAACAGCTTCGAATTCACTGATGGGCTTGTCAGATGGTTCGAGTGCTACATAGGCTTGCGGGATGTAGTCCTCACGGGCCTTTAGTTCTTCGCTGGAGGCATGAATTTCCAGGTAGTGCTGATCTGAAAGTTCAAGTGTATCGATGGGGACTGCTATTTCCTTGGCGCCAAAACCGAGCAGGCCACCGGACGCAATCACTGCCTCGATGGTTTCATTGTGCCGACTGCGCACAACCTGCTTGATCTTGCCGACTTCGTTACCCAGCGGATCAACCACCGTCATATTTGTTAGCTGATCGGGTGAAAGTGCGAAGATGGTGTTTTCGGTGGTTGTGGTGAGCGGATCCTTGTCCCCCATTTGTGGCATTTCGGTGCGCTCTGCATCCGACTCCGGCATGGGGATCGTTGTTGCCGTCGGGTCGGCGGGTACCTCCAGGCTAGCGGGTGGATTGGTGGCCGGGGATTCTGGTGTTTGTGCCGCTGGCACGGGTAACGCGATCAGGGCCGTGATGGTGGCAACCAGTAGCCTGTGAGTGCATGGATTTTTCATAAATGCCTCCTGCCGTGTGGCTTGAGTTCATGGGGCTTGTGGCGCCAGGTGTCGCAAAGTCCCAGTGTTGTCGCTCTCGGTATCATGCTGATTTCATGCCAGAGCTTCGAGGCAGGGGTGATCTGTTGCCCTCAGTTATGAGTATAAGTGCGAGTATTTAAACGATATATTGGTGTGTTTTTTAAGTTTTTAACGGCTAACCCAGAAAGAAGATAGCCCTCAGTCGGGTATCGCCATGTTGATTATCGTCCGGGTGTTTGGCTTAGGCAGGACCCTGCCTATTGACGGGAATAGGTTGTGAAATTATGCAAGTTATTAATTTTAAAGGTGTTTAAGGGCTGCTTAGTTTGCCGCCCTAGTTATTGTGCTGCGGCCTCAGCTTTGTAGTCAGATCGCGACACTCGAAAAGCGTTATTTTTCAGTCGTTTGGGCAATACAGAAGGTTTATTGGCTCTCATCGGCGACGTTTTTTACAGAGACTGAGGTTGATCGATACGCAATGGCGGGCATGGATCCACGGCTGGATACAAAAAACCCGACCGTTTAGGCCGGGTGTTGTCATGGGTGAGAGCTTTCGCAATAGTGCAACTTAGCGCGTTGCGGGGGCCAGCAGACCGATGCTGCGCTCGGCATTTTTGATATCGAACAGGCCGTAGCGGCCAACCACCAGGAAGCACAGCGCCGGTACGATAAAAGACAGCGCGCTGCCGTAGCTATCGATAATAGCGCCCTGGGCCAGTGGCAGAATGGCACCGCCAAGAATGGCCATCACCAAGCCTGCGGCACCAAACTTGGTGTCCTCGCCCAGGCCTTCAAGGGCGACGCCGTAAATGGTGGGGAACATCAGTGACAGGCAGCCGGAAATGGCTACCAGCGCCCAAACGCCGTAAATATTAGGGCTCATGATCATAAACAGACAGAGTGCAGCGGCCAGTACCGACAGGCCTGCGAGCAGGGCGCTGGCGCGGACATAGCCCATCAGCCAGGTCATGGCAAAGCGGGCGAGCAGAAACAGAATCAGGCTGTATTGCAGGAAATCGCCGCCGCGTACTTCATCCACCGACAGTGCATCCATGACGTACTGGATGGTAAAGGTCCAGACGCAGGTCTGGGCGCCGACATTGAAAAACTGTGCAATCACGCCGAAACGGTAATGACGGTTAGCCAGCAGGCGTCCCAGGGTCGCGCGAAAATGCACCTCACGGCTATGGGCGACCACCTTTTCACGGGCCGGGCGAATACGCAGCATGGCCACGGCTATCCAGATCAGTACCAGTACGCAGGCCATGCCGACATAGGGCAGCATGACGGCGTTGAGTTCCGTTGTCTGAACGGCCTGAAGCTCTGCGGCTGACATGAGCGCGCGTTCCTGCGCTGTGGCCGGATTGAGCTGGGTCAGGATCAGCGCAGCCCCCAGAAAGACTCCTATGTTGCAACCCACAGGGTTAAACGCCTGGGCAAGGTTCAGCCGCCGGGTCGCATTCTCGACCGGCCCCATGGCAATGACAAAGGGGTTGGCGGAGGTTTCGAGTATCGACAGCCCTGCTGCCAGGATAAAAAGGGCAGCAAGAAAATAGCCATAGGCCATCGACTGGCTGGCGGGGTAGAACATGAAGGCGCCGAGTGCTGCGAACCCCAGCCCGGTCAGAACCCCTGTCTTGTAGGAAAAGCGCCGGTTGATAAAGGCCGCTGGCAGTGCCAGGCAGAAGTAGGCACCGTAGTAGGCGAATTGCACCAGGGCGGATTGAAGCGAGCTCATGGTGAAGATCTTGCTGAACACCTTGACCAGCGGATCCGTCATGTTGGCGGCCACGCCCCAGGCGGCGAAGCAGGTGGTGAGCAGAATAAAGGGCAGAATCATGTCCCGAAAGACCAGCGGTGTTTTCTTGTTCATAAGCGCCTTGTCACTAAAGCGTCCGCAGGACGGCAGTTGGGTTTCAGCCGACATTGGGCCACGGCAAGATCAACCTGAAATGAACGGCACGGGGCTACTTTGTAATTTTTGTAATCTGGCTGCTGTGTCATCAGGGCACGATAGCCGCGTCAGCAGCAGGCAGATTTCAGCCGGCCTGCTACTATGAGCGCTCTGGCATTCAGGGAGGCACGCCATGACAACAGATAACATTCTTTTTCCCGCGCTGGTGCAGCATCAGGACGATGCTGAGTTGAGCTTTATCGCAAGCCCGGAGGATTGGGCCAGATGTGCGCTGGAAGCTCATTTTTACCGCGGCGTTCAACCCGGTGATCGGCTGATCGACAGCCAGGGACGCGTCTACTGGCTGTGCTGCGCAGGCGCTGTGGTAAAGGTAGAGCGCAGCGATGAGCTGTTGTCGCTGCCCCAGGTGCTGGCGCTGGTGCGCGGCCATGCGGCGCTGCAGAACAATTGCTGTGCCGGCAAGCTAGGGGCCCGGGATTTTAGTGAAGCGATACATCTTGTAGCGCACTTAACTGATTGATAAAAAATGATTCCTGTAACACACTTTGCCTGACTCAAAGTATTCATACAGGACATCATGGCTGACTTTAAAACCCATACACTCGTGGCCACCGTCATCAGCGGCGGGCTGGGTATCGCGGCGCTGGCTAGCGGCATGGCGACGCCTTCAGAGGCATTTTGCTATTGGTTGGCGGGTACCCTGGGGGGCTTGCTGCCGGATATTGATTCCGATGAATCCCTGGCGCTGCGCATCGTCTTTCGGCTCTTCGGTGCCCTGGTGGCGGCTTTGCTGGCGTTTTACTGGATGACGACGCTGCCGGTCTGGCAGGTTGTGCTGTTGTCCGCTGTTAGCTATTTGCTGGTGCGTTTTGTGCTGTTATGGATGTTTGCCCGCATTACCGTTCACCGTGGCCTGCTGCACAGCCTGCTGGCCAATCTGCTGTTTGGCGTTATCGCCGTCTTGCTGTCGTACCATCTGTTTGCGCTGGACGTACGACTGGCCTGGGGCATCGGCGGTTTTGTGGTCATGGGCGCCACTGTGCATCTGTTGCTGGATGAAATCTACAGCGTGGATTTATCCGGTATGCGCATTAAGCGCTCTTTTGGCACGGCACTGAAACTCACCGACTGGCAACAACCCGGCCTGTCGCTGCTGATGCTGCTGTGCAGCCTGGGCGGTTTCTGGTTGAGTCCTGGGGCCAGCACCTGGCTGCAGGGACTGGATCTTGCGTTGCCGGGCCTGGCGGTGCCGGCGATGGATGTGCAGAGCTTGCAGGAGTTGATGGCCTGGCTGCGTCGAGGGTGGCAGGGACTGCGCGCGGCCTGATGCCCTGGTTGTTGTCGGAATTTCAAAAAACAGGATAGATGCATGACAGAGACTCGGGTGGCAGGCCTCAATAAGAAAACAGACCAGGCGTCTATTGGCCTGATGGGTATTCACCATGTGGCGATCATCAGCCAGGATTATGCCCGCTCACGCCGCTTCTATGTTGATCTGCTGGGGCTTGAGGTCATCGATGAAAACTACCGAGCCGCGCGGGACTCCTACAAGCTGGATTTGCGATTGCCCTGCGGCGCACGCATCGAGTTGTTTTCCTTCACGGATGCGCCACCAAGGCCCAGTTACCCCGAAGCCCAGGGCCTGCGTCATCTGGCCTTTGCCGTGGCGGATATCGAAGCTGCGGTGGCCTACCTTGAGTCTCACCAGGTGGCGGTGGAACCCATCCGGGTGGATGAATACAGCGGCCAGCGCTTCACCTTCTTCAGTGATCCGGATGCGCTGCCGCTGGAACTGTACCAAGTGACGGCTGGCGTCTGAGCGGCGGGAATCGCGAGGATACTGGGAATGCCGGGGCTATGCGCCCCGGCAAACACTCTTTGAGTTAACCCTTGCGGGCGTTGGCGCGAATCTGATCCAGCACCGCTATGACTGCCGCAGATTGCTCCAGATTGTTCCAGGCCTTGCCGGATTCGATCTGCTGGGCAAAGGCGCTGACCATGCTGGCGTACTGGTTCTGCGGTGCAATCTCGATCACCTCGCCAGCTCCGATCCCGCCTTCAGGCGCCAGGCGAATGCGCACGCCTTCGTTGGGTGCATTGAAGGGAATCTCCAGTTCTGCCCAGCCCTTGCTACCCAGCATCAGCAGGCGCTGATAGCGCGCGCCCTGGGTGCAGACGGTCAGGCTCAGGGTACGGCCCTGGCCATAGTCCAGCAGAGCACTGGTCTGACGATCAATACCAAACTGCGGATCAAGATCGATGCTGCTCTGTACGCCCACAGGCTCGGCACCGAAGCACCAGCGCCCGGCCAGAACCGCATAGCAGCCGATATCCAGCAGCCCGCCGCCGCCCCATTCGGGCACGTTGCGTACATTGGTTTCGTCGCTCAGGCCATAGCTGAATACGGCATGCAGCGCCCGCAGGTCGCCGATGGCGGGCAGAATGCGCTGGTGGATGGCGCTCCACTGAGCGTGATGGCACACCATAAAGGCTTCCATCAGGGTACCGTCGAAGTTGGCCGCAGCGTCGAGTAGCGGCTGCAGGTCGGCGCTATTCAGCGCAATGGGCTTTTCACACAGGACATGCTTGCCTGCGGCCATGGCCTTGATGGCCCAGGGCACATGCAGGTGATTGGGGAGTGGAATATAGACCGCATCCACCTGATTATCGGCCAGCAGTGCCTCGTAGCTGTCGTAGCTGCTGGGCGCACCGACGCTCTGGGCGAAGGCCTGGGCCTGGTTCAGCGAACGTGATGCCACCGCCTGAATGGGATAGCCGGCTTCCAGAATGGCCGGTGCTATCTGGGTACGGGCGATCTTGGCACTGCCCATAATTCCGAATCGAATCACTGATTAGTACTCCCTGACTGATGTAGGCTGCGAGGACTTTCCACCTGGGTCGCCATCAAGTCAAGGCTTAACAGCCTGTTAGCCAGGGTGGCAGGGGCTTTTAGTATGAAGTTGACGTAAGCGTAATGGGTGTTATGCTCGGTGCTCGTTTTCAAGGGGAGAACCGCATGACCCGAGCCCTGATTATCGCCGCCGTACGCACCCTGGATTCGCTGGGGTCGCAACAGCATTGTCTGGATCTGGAAGCCCGCATTCGCGCCCAGGGCCTGGATATCCATGAACTGGTGATTGAGCCCCTGAGTACCGACTGGCACAGCCCGGAACCCGAGGATCATTTTCGCAGCGGTTGTGCGCCCATCGAAGCCCTGGCCCGCGCCCATGCATTGATCGGCGAGGGTGTGCAGGCGGTGCTTATCCGCGGCGAAGACCTGATCAAGAGTGGCTACAGCCGCGAGGAACGGCACCGGCTGATGGCCGTCTATGGTACTGATTATCCGTTGACCCAGGCCTACACGGATCTGGCCGAGAACTATCTGGCGCGCCAGAATCTGGATGCCGAACGCTTTCGCGAGCTCGCCCAGTGCCTGTTCGAGAACTACAGCACGACCTATCTGGACCGGCATGGTGGTGATGGCAACACGCCAGAGTTGCCGGGGGCTGCCTGGTTTGAACCGGTCACCGCGCTGTTTCGCGGCGTGGATTGTGCCAACCCTATGGTGGACTTCAGCGGCCGTCTGCTGATCTGCAGCGAGGCGCTGGTGAACGCGCTGAAGGTACCGCAGAGCGAGCGTATCGAAATCAGGGGTGTGGGGCTGCGCCGTCTGGCGGGGGATGGCCGTGATCATATCGACGAGATTGCCGGTTACAATCATCTGCGCAGCGCCTACGTCGAGTGCTGCACCATGGCCGACATCAACTTCGCTCAGCGCTTTCGCGCAGGGGATGCACTGCTGGAAACCTATACCTGCTTTCCCGTGGTGCCCATGGCGTTTTTGCAGGTCAGTGGCCTGATTGATGTGCTGGATGAGATGCCGGACTTCCTTGCCCGCCACAGTGTAACTATTACCGGTGGCATGAATCTGGCGCGCGGCGCCTGGAATAACCCTGCACTGAACGGCCTTATCAGCATGCATCATCGCCTGCAGCAGGGGGATGAACATATTGGCCTGGTGCACGGAAACGGCGGCCTGGGATACCGCCAGGGAGTGGCGCTGCTGGTAAAAATCTGACCGACTATGCTTAGGAGGCATTTTAAACGGGGTGTTCTCCGTTCCCGCCGGGCCTGACAAGAGGGATAAAAGGATGTTGAAGTTTATCAGCAGAAACGTGCTCACGGGTCTGGTGACGATATTGCCCATCGCCCTCACGCTTTATCTGGTGTATTGGCTGGTGGTGTCGGTCGAAGTTGCCCTGGGTAGCCTGATTCGTCTGGTGATTCCGTCCAGCCTTTATGTACCAGGCATGGGGCTGCTGGTCGGGTTGCTGCTGATGTTTGTCATCGGGTTACTCATGCACGCCTATCTGGTACAACGCCTGTTTTCAATGGCGGAAGATCTGCTGTTCCATATGCCTCTGGTCAAGTCGATTTACCGGGCTATCCGCGATTTTTTCAATTACTTTTCTCCGGACGATCACAGGGAATTCGAACAGGTGGTCTCGGTTTCCATCGGTGAAACCGGCATGCGGGTGATCGGCTTTGTCACCCAGGCGCGGCCCGAGCGGTTACCGCCGGGGTTTCGCGAAGATGACAATATCCTCGTCTACCTGCCGCTGAGTTACATGATCGGCGGCTATGCGGTGCTGATGCCGCGCACCGCGGTTCGTCCGCTCGACATGAGCATGGAAGAGGCGATGCGTTTTACATTGACCGCGGGAGTCACAGGGGTCAGGGTGACCGAGGATCCGGTGAGGGCCGGCAACTCCCGCAGGCAATAGTGCTCGAATGACCGGTGCCATGCTGGCCGAGCTGTCCGACGAGGTGCTGGCCGGGCAGGTCGCCGGGTTGCGGGTCTATGCACGGGTGAGCCCCTGCGCAGAAGATACGCATGGTCAAGGCGCTGCAGGCCCTGGGCGAGTTTGTGGCCATGACCGGTGATTGCATCAATGATGCGCCAGCGCTTAAACGGGCTGGGATTGCCATGGGCCTTACAGGCACCGATGTGACGCCTGAGGCCGCGGATAGGGTGCTGCTGGATGATAACTTCGCCACCATTGTCAGTGCGGTGCGCGAGGGCCGCAGAATCTTTGACAATATCCGCAAGCTTATCCAGTACAGCATGACCTCCAATGCCGGCGAAGTTCTGACCCTGTTTCTGGCACCCTTTTTGGGACTGCCGATACCCCTGACCCTGGCACAGCTGCTCAATGCGCTGGCGGTACGCAGCGAAAAGGCGTCACTGTGGAAAATTGGCTTGTTGAGTAACCTGCCGATGCGGGTAGCGGTGGTGCTGACCTTTGGGCCGCAGTTGCTGGTTATTTACCTGTAGTCTGCAATGACATCTTTCGCACCCGGCCTTTGCCATTATCGGACCTGCGGGTGGGCATACTGTTGGCGGCGTTGGCGCAAATCCGACTGGCGAGCTGTTTCATCGCCAGGTTAATAGCGAGGCAAACTGTCTGTCAACAGCCTGCCAGGGAGGTGTAAGGCGTCCCCAATTGGGTGCTGCCCACGCCGCCGGTTACATGCCGGCGTGTTGCAGCTGGCCGCGAATGGCTCCGCCCGGGTGGGACGGGTTATGCACATTAATGTAGAAATCGCCGGGGTTGGCCAGGATGCGCTTGACCATGCCGGCTTCGTGGGTCGGGAACTTGCCTTTCTCGTACTCGCTGACGCAGTCGGCGGCATCACCGTCTTCCGGTCCTGCCAAGGCTGCGACCACGGGGCCGTTGCTGCCTTTCTTGCCATGATGGATATGGGCCGCCATGCCGGAACCCACTGGAACCAATTCAATGCCCGAAACCTGGAGTGCATAACACAGGGTCATTTCGTCGCCATCAACGCCAAACACCATGGCGTGTCCCTTGCCATCACTTGCACCCATGGCGCCAATTTCCTGGTCCCCCGAGAGGGTCGCGGTCAGCAGGGTGTTGGTGTGACCGGCGAAGGCCAGGGGGGCGCTGGCGATCAGCAGGCCGAACAGGCTGGTGCGAATACCGGCGGCGATGTAATTATTTTGCAGTTTCATGCTGAGTTCCTTATAGATCCTGAAAATGACCGGGTGGCTGTCGTCCATCGTTGGCCTCCCTGACTAGCATTACGCCGCTGTGCCGGTTTTGGATGTATCAAAATGCGAAAAAGCGTGAATAAAGTGCAATTTAATTTTTGCACAGGCGCCAGAGCGCTGCCGAGGCTGACAGTACGGCGGTCAATCGGTATGGTGTCAGCATTATCGTCAACGCCGGAATTAAGCCCTCTCCATGCTGAAACTCACCAACCATGTGTCCATACCCGACGACGAAATCGAGCTGAATGCCATACGGGCTCAGGGGGCCGGTGGGCAGAACGTCAACAAGGTCTCCAGCGCGGTGCATCTGCGCTTTGATATACGGGCGTCATCATTGCCGGAAGGCTACAAGGAAAGGCTGCTGGAACTGAAAGATTCACGTATCACCAAGGAGGGTGTGGTGGTGCTCAAGGCCCAGCAGCACCGTACCCAGGAGCGTAACCGCGAGGATGCGCTCAACCGCCTGCGGGATCTGATTCTCGGCGCCATGGTGGTCCAGAAAAGCCGCCGCCCCACCAAGCCAACCAAGGGCTCCAAGGTGCGCAGGCTCGACAGCAAAACCCGCCAGGGCAAGACCAAGTCGCTGCGCGGAAAGGTCGATCATTAGCGGTGAATTGACCCTGTGCCCTGTAGCAGGATGGCCCGGTCGGCCAGCTGCTGCACATCCTCTTGCTGGTGCGTGACCATCAAGACCGTCTTCTGTGCCGCTTTGGCGGTGCGTCTTGTCCAGTCGGTGGCGCGCTGACGACTGTGGGGGTCGAGCTCGGCGAAGGGTTCATCCAGCAGCACTATGGGTTCGGGTCGCAGCAGGGTGCGTACCAGCGCAATGCGCTGGCGCTGGCCGCCGGACAGCTCGGTGGGGCGGCGCCCCAGCAGGCCGGCGACCTCCAGCGTATCGAGGGCGTCCTGTAGTGCCTGTTGGGCCAGTGCAGGGCTGAGGCCCAGGCGCAGATTGTCGGCAACACTCAGGTGCTCGAACAGATTGTGATCCTGAAACAGCATGCTGACCGGTCGCTGTGCAGCACCCAGCCCCAGCAGTGATTGGCCCTGCCAGTCGAGCCGGCCGCAACGGGCCGATGCAAAGCCTGCGATGCAGTCCAGCAGGGTGGTTTTGCCGACACCACTGCGCCCCTGGATCGCCAGTATCTCGCCGCGTTGAACCTGCAGTGAATAACGCAGCGGCTGCTGATCACGCAGAACCTGCAGATCCTCTATATCAAGCATCCTGTTGTCCTTTCTCGAAGTGCTGAAACAGCCAGACCACCAGTGCACAGATCAGCAGCAACAGAAGGGAGGCGACCGAAGCCTCGCCCATGCGGTAGGTGCCGGCGTAGCCATAAATCAGCCAGGGCAGGGTGGTCCAGTCGCTGGTGCCGAAGATCGAAAAGATGGCTACATCCCCCATGGCAAGCAGCAGCATCAGCGCAAAACTGGTGATGCAGGCGCGGCGCATATAGGGCCACTCAATGCACAGGCGCTGCCGGAATCCCAATTTCAGCGAGCGCACCAGACGTTCATATTGATGGTCGAACTGCAGCAGCCGGGGGCGCAGTTGCTGTACGGCGTAGGGCACGATCAACACCATATTGAGCAATACCACAAACAGCATGCCCCAGTGATCCAGGTCAATGCGTGGCAGCAGCAGAATGTAGAGCCCGACCGACACCACCATGGCCGGTGCCACCAGGGCGTGGGTACTGAGCCAGTCGTACAGTAGCGCCAGCGTGCTGCGGCCTTCAGTGCGGGCAAAACGCGAGGGTAACAGTGTGGCGTAGGCCAGCAACAGGGCGCCACTGCCGGCAATCGCTGCGATGAGCAGGGTCGTGAGAGCGGGCCTGGCTATGGCAAGCCAGTCAAAGCGTGCCAGATCCACCTGCAGTAAGCCTGGCACCAGGGCCAGCAGCGGCAACAGCAGCGCCAGTGCGGCAGTCGCGTATACAAGCCGATGCAGGCGCTGCATGGCAGCACCGGGTTTGGGTGTCCAGTGCTGCCGGGTACTGTCAACGCCCAGCCACTGGCTGCTACCGAGGCGGTTCAGTAACAGGAAAAGACTGCCGGCAATAAGCAGTTGCGTCCAGGCCAGTGTCAGGGCTTCGGGGATATTGAAGTCGTACTTGAGGGACTGATAGATCGCCACTTCCAGGGTGGTGGCACGGGGGCCGCCACCGAGTGCCAATACTACGGCAAAGCTGTTAAAGCAGAGTACGAACACAAAGCCGAACAGCTGCAGCATGCCGGCGCGCAGGGCCGGCCATTCGATCAGACGCAGGCGTTGCCAGGTTCCAAGCTTGAGTTGTGCTGCCAGCTTCCAGCTGCTGTCGGGAATATGCTGCAGCTGCAAGAGCTGTACTCGTATGGCAAAGGGCAGGTTCAGATAAACATGGGCGATCAGGATGCCGGGCAGACCATAGAGGTTCCAGTCGGGCCCAAGCCAGGGGCTTATCAGACCCTGGCGGCCGAGCAGCGCGACCAGCCCGGTAATCAGGATAAGTGTCGGCATCACGAAGCTGAGCACACACAGGCTCAGAAAGCTCCGGCGCAACCAGAGCCCTGGGCTGTAATAGAGCGCCCGTGCCACGGGCCAGGCGAGAATGAGCGCCAGCAGAGCGCTCAGGGCCGCCTGTTTGATGGAAAACCAGACGACGCTGTGAAAATAGCCGTCTGACAGCAGGCGGGTATCCAGACCGCTCTTAGTCCCAGAGCCGTCAAATCCGATCAGGCCATAGAACGCCAGTACGGTGAAAGTCAGGCTGAATCCCAGGGCCAGCAGACCGGCAACACGCATAGCGGCGGCTACTGTGCGGCGCTGCTACGCCACTCACGCAGCCATTGCTGGCGCGAGGCACCGGCTTCGTCGGCGCTAAAACCAATGCGCTGGGGGCTGATCAGCTCGCCGAATACCGGTGGCAGTTCAACGTCGTCTATCACCGGTAGCATCCAGTTGGTCACGGGGATAATGGTCTGGGCTTGGGGCGATACTAGAAACTGCAGAAACTCGCGTCCCAGGTCTTTGTTCTGGCTGGTGCTAGTGATGGCAGCAAGCTCAATCTGTGCCACGTGGCCTTCGCTGAACGGGGCTGCGCGGTACTGCGTCTTGTTTTCAGCCACCACATGGTAGGCCGGCGAGGTGTTGTAACTGAGTACATAGTCGGCATCGCCTGTCAGAAACAGGCTATAGGCTTCCCACCAGCCTTTGGTCACAGTGACTGTATGGCTGGATAACTGCTGCCAGGCTTCAGGTGCCTCATCGCCGTAGACCGATTTGACCCACATCATCAGGCCCTGGCCCGGGGTGCTGGTGCGCGGGTCCTGGTAGATCACGCTGGCATCGGAGTCGATCAGCGCCCGCAGGGAGGTTACTGGCTGGCTGATCTTGCTGCTGTCATAGATAAAGGCAAAGTAGCCAAAATCAAAGGGCACGAAGCTGTCGTCCTGCCAGGCCAGCTCCTGGCGCAGCGGGCCAATCTCGAGGCCGTGGGGCTCAATAAGGCCGGTGGCGCGGGTGTCGACACTCAAGCCATCATCAATACCCAGAATGACATCGGCCTTGTTGTTTTTTCCTTCGACACGCAGCCGATTGAGGATGCTGACGCCATCTTCCACCGCCAGGTACTCCAGATCACAGCCGCAGTGTGCTTCAAAGGCCTGCTCCAGCTGCGGGCCCGGGCCCCATTCGGAGACGAAGGAGTCATAGGTATAGACGCGCAGATCCGCAGCCTGGCTGACCTGACTGATTCCGAGCGCCAGTGCTGAGCACAGGCCGATAAGTGTTTTCATGCTGATCCTTCAATGCCGGTGGCAGACGTCGGGCATCGTGGCAGGTACACTGCGCCGACCGTGGGTCTGTAATGGGCCCGGATTCTAACGCAGCCGGTAGTTTCAGTCATGCAAGCAGCGCCCTTTTCCGCCGTACAGTCCGCCGTTCAGTCTGCGATTCACCTATATATGCAACAGCACCCTGAGCTGGCCTCGGTATCGCCACAGTGGCAGCCCATGGCCGGTGGCAGCAGCAACCGACTCTATAGTTCGGTCGCCGACTCGCTGGTGCTGCGGGTGAATGCGGCGCCCGAGCAGGTGCCGGGCGTTGATCGCAGACGCGAAGCCGATGTGCTGGCACAGCTGCAGGGGCAACCCTGGGCACCCTGGGTGCTGCACTGCGCCGTGCAGCCCAGTGCAGCAGATGATCATGGCTGGCTGCTGACCCGCTGGCATGGCGAGAGCCCTGTAAGTGAATTGACCAGAGCGCAGCGCGCTCAACTGCGTGATGCCGTGGCCGCCTGGCAGGCGCTTGAATTGGACGTAGAGGGCCAGGAAAAGAGCATGGCAATGGATTACGACGCTCTGCTCGCAGGCTACGGCGCTCAGCTTGTCGGCCTGCCGATGGAACGCGCCCTGCAGCAGCTGGTGGTCCGCGCAGCACGGGAACTGGCATTGCTGCCCGAAATACCGCGGGTACTGACGCATCATGATCTGCACCCCGGCAATCTGTGCCTGAACGAAGACACGCTGGTGGTGGTGGACTGGGAATATGCGGCCCTTGGCTGTGCCTGGTTCGATGCCGCCGCCCTGATACAGCGCTGCGGCATGAAGGCGGAGGATATCGCTGCGCTGCCGGCGTTTGCGACTATCGATGCAACACAGCTGGCGGACGGTCTGATGCGGGCCCGCTGGCTGTGCGAAGCGCTGGAATGCCTCTGGTACTGGGCCCGTGGCCTGGCGGGCACCGACCGCAAGATGGCGGATCTGATGCGCGATACCCTGCGGCTGTTCAAACAGCCAGAATTGACGGCGGAAGACTAGATACTAGTCGTTTACCCCCTCACTTATAGTCGCTTTTAGCGAGGGGGATCGTTTTACGGGCACATGGTTTAGTCGTACAAAGCCACCGTGTTTTTCAAGTCTGCAGCGAACTTAAAGATATCATCAAGGCGCTCGATCGGGTGCCGAGTCTCTTTTTTATCTTCATCAAAGAGCCCCAGATATTTCTGTGTTCTATTGAAGTGAAGTCTGCACAGGGGTTTACGGTTATTGTCGTCGAGCAGCACTCCGAAGTAGCTTTGGGTGTCTCGGGGGACTATGCGTTCGACTTCAATCACTTCTCGCAGTATCGCTCGTATAATGTGGTAGCCCTCCAGCTCTTCAACAGTCGTAACAACCTTGTTGTCCTCAGCAGCCTCAATGTCTGCATCACGCGGCTCTTGTGCGTGTGAGTCCCGTACCTGGGGAGTGTCCGAGCCGCTGGCTAGAGCCGTTTTCAGACGGTCGTTTATTTTGTCATTTAAGAACTGCCTGAGCGCCTTAACCGTCAGTTCTGAAAACTGTTCCCGAACTTTTTGAGTGATAACTCCGTCGTAAACTCTGGAAGCAAAGAAACGTACAAAGTCGTCGTCGGGTGCTGCGATTTGTTGGCCGATAACCTTCTTTATTTGATATAAATACTTGAGTTCTCCGGCCGCATTGATCACCGAGTCCACATCGAAGTCTGCCTTGGTGAGTTTTGCAACTTCGGGAATGACATGCTCATCAATATTGGACAAATCAAGTTCAAGAAATGGTTTTTCGTCCATCTTGTTTGGTGCTTCTAGATCCGTAAAGAACTGGTAGACGACGCCGTTAGTGAGTACTGCGATTCTGGCATTGGTGACGGAGAAGTAGCGGTATAGCTGAGATGCATGTTTGAGTGAAAGAGGTTCGTTGTACTTTTTGCACTCGATCAGGATCTGGATGACTCCATCTTTCAAAAGCGCATAGTCTACTTTTTCTCCCTTCTTGGTACCGGTATCCGCAGTGAACTCCGGTATCACTTCGGAAGGGTCAAATACGTCATAGCCAAGTACGTTATTCAGAAAGGGCATCACAAAGGCGTTTTTGGTTGCCTCCTCTGTTTCGATCATGCTGCCCAGCTGCTTGATTTTGTTGGCAAGTGTCGCCAAAGAATTGCCTATTTCCATGCTTTACTCCCTGTGCCCGCGGCATTTGAATCATCCTGATGAAGAATTGGCACTGCCATGCAACCGCATAGAGCGCAGGCCAAACCACTGCAGCTTGATGGATCACTGTGGATTGCGCAAGGATGGCCGTGCGAACGGGTTAGTTTGCCGATGCAGTCATCAGTTTCTGGCATGTGAAATGCGGGATACTTTCGTAAAGTACTTCGTTTTGTTCCTCAATTGACTGAAGCGCTGCGAAACAGTGCGGCGATGTCGCCGGGGCTGCGTTGCCTGTAACGGCAGGGTGATGCAGGGATGTGAAACAGGGTGGTTGCCAGCAACGCCCGGGCGCTTAAGGTTGCCCGGGCTTTTTTGTTGCTGGTATCAAGGGCTGGAACTTAGAGGTAGCCCTCGGCCTTGAGCTCGGCGGTGGTCACTTCGATGCTTTCCCGCAGGGTGGCGACCATGAAGTCGACATGCTCGCGGGTCAGTGTCAGCGGCGGTGACAGCACGTTCATGTGGGCCAGCGGACGCACGATCAGGCCGCGGGCCTGGCAGTGATCGGCGATACGGTTGCCGACCTTGGCCTCGGGGCTGATCAGTTCCTTGGTGTCCTTGTTCGCCACGTTCTCGATGCACATCATGAACTTGCGCCCGCGTACATCACCGACGATCTGCAGATCGCTCAGCGTTTTAAGTTGCTGCTCAAAATAGGCGCCCATTTCCTGCACATGGCCGCAGAGGTTTTCACGCTCCATGATTTCGATATTCTTTACGCCGGCCGCACAGCTTACCGGATGGCCCGAGTAGGTGTAACCGTGGGTGAAAATGGCACCGTCGGCCTGGGGCTTGCTGATGACGTCGTAAATGTCCGACGACAGGATGGTCGCACCCAGGGGCAGGTAGCCCGATGTCAGGCCCTTGGCGCAGGTGATGATGTCCGGCACGATGCCGAACTCATCTTCGGAGGCGAACATGTGCCCCAGGCGGCCAAAGGCGGTTACAACTTCGTCGGATACATAGAGCACGCCGTACTTGCGGCATACCGCGAGGATTTTCTTGTGGTAGCCATCGGGCTGTACGATAACGCCGCCGGCCCCCATGATGGGCTCGGCGAAGAAGGCGGCGACGTTGTCGGCACCCAGCTCGAGAATCTTGTCTTCCAGCTCCTGTACCTTCTCGTCACAGAAATCTTCCAGGCTCTGGCCTTCAGGGCGGCGGTACGGGTTGGGGCAGGAAATGTGGTGCACCAGCTGCTCATCGATATCGAAACCGATATGGTCGAACTTCACCCCGGTGATGGACATCGCCATGTAGGTGCTGCCGTGATATCCATCGATGCGCGAGATGATCTTCTTCTTGGTCTTCTGACCCAGCTGGTTGAAGTAGAAGTGAATGATGCGCACGGCGGTGTCATTGGCAACGGAGCCGCCGCAGCCGTAGAACACATGGTTCAGGTTGCCGGGGGCCAGTTCTGCCAGTTTTGCGGCCAGCTTCGCTGCGGGCACGGTGGTGTGGTGGCCAAAGCTGGAGTAGTAGGGAATCTGGCGGATCTGGTCCGCAATGGCTTCGGCCATTTCTTCGCGGGCATAACCGATGTTGACGCACCAGAGGCCGCCGATGCCATCCAGGTATTCACGGCCGTCGCCATCCTTGACATGCACATTGTCACTGTCCGCCAGGACCATGGATCCCGTTTCCTTGAACGTGGAAAAATCGGTCCATGGGTGAATGTAGTGGTCTTTATCCTGTTGCCACACGGTTTGCATGTCGATCTTCTGTTGTTCGGACATTTTCAACATCGCTCCTGGTTCTAATTCTTGCTGCTGAGATACCTGTCCAGATTAAAGGGATCCTTAGTATTGGTAAAATATGTTTTTTCGTTAGTCTGTATTTGTAAATCCTTTCCATTGTCGACCGGGGCATACCGGTTGTGTGCGCGCAGCGCCTATACGAAAAAAGCCGCGGCCCAGTGTGGGCGGCGGCTTGGAGGACGGCCGATAGGGCGGGCTGACCGGGTTACTCGGCCTTGAGCGCCTTCTCGATTGGTTCGGGCTTGAACAGGGGTTTCTTCATTACCAGCTTGATCCAGACCACGGCTATTACCGATACCAGTCCCAGCACCATGCCCGCAGCACCGAATATCTGGCCGCTGAGCTCCGGCGCCGGCGAGGCGTAATAGATGGCGTAGACCATGCCGCCGATACCGACGATCTGGGGCAGCGGGTAGAAGGGCGTTTTGTAGGGGCGCTCCAGGTCCGGATAGCGGCGACGCAGGGCAATCACGTTGACGTGGGTAATGATGTAGGCCAGCAGCCAGGCGATGGCGGCGGAGATCAGCAGCAGGCCGATGGCATCGGGATTGTCGCCCATGATGATCATGGGTAGCCCGGTGACGGCGGCCACGAAGAGGACCGCAACCCAGGGGGTGTTTGTGCCCGGTGTGAGTTTTTTCAGCTGCGGAAACGCCTGGCCATTCTGGGCCATGCCAAAGAGCATGCGGGGAATGGCCGCCAGCGAGGTGTTCAGGGTGCTGCAGGTGGCGGTTACGGCGGCAATGGCCAGGAAGGTCAGGCCGACATCGCCGAACACCGCCTTGGCGTAGTCGTAATGGGGCAGCGGCGACGCGGCCAGCTCATCGGCGGGAATGTAGAACAGCGCTCCCAGGCAATAGATGCTGATGGTCACGAAAATAATGGTTACGCCCAGCAGCATCGAGCGGGGAATGTCGCGCCCGGGATTTTTCGACTCCTCTACCAGCGGGCAGACGAACTCGGCGCCCACGTAGCCCCAGATCGCCAGGGCCACCAGGGTGATAACGCCGGCGCCCATGGGGTTCCAGTCGGCGGTCAGGCTGATACCGTCGGTATGGGGAGTGGCGATGCCGAATACGGCGCTCAGGCCCAGCATCAACAGCACCAGCACCATCACGAAGGCGAGCACAGACTGCAGTTTGGCAAAGAGGTCAATGCCCATCAGGTTCAGCACCGTGAAGATGGCCAGCAGCCCAAAGCCCACGCTCATCGGTGGAAAGACGCCGGGATAGATCTTTTCCAGAATGAAATCCACCAGCAGCAGCTCGGCGGACAGCGCAAACATGGCCACCACCACGTAGCCCGAGAACACCGCCAGGATGGCGGGGAACTGGCCGATCGCCACCTCGGTATAGCTACTGAGGCTGCCGGCCCGGGGAATCATCAGCGAAAGCTCGGAGAAGGAATAGACGTAGGTCAGCGCCAGTATATAGCCCAGCGCCAGGGGAATGATGAAGCCCAGGCCCGCAATGCCCGCGCCTTGCAGCATTAGCACCATCACGCCCTGGGAAACCACGAGGCCCACCGCCACGGCGAGCAGGGATCCAAGGCCGAGTATGCGTTTGAAGCCTGTTTTTTCAGTTGCGGCGCTGAGCGAATGCTCGGCGGCAACAAAGCCTGTTTGATCGGACATATTTAGCTCCTGTTGGTTTTTATAGTTGTCGGTTCACGGGTCGACTGTCAAATTGGGGCCCTGTTGTTGCCCCGGTGCCGTTGCCGGCATAGCACCGCTGCCATGACGGCATTGCTGTAACGCAGGTGTCTGCTCCCTGGGCTGAATTACTGAAGGCTGAGGCGCTCTATCAGGCGCTGCATGAAGGTTTGGCATTGCTGCAGTTGCGAAAGCTCGATGTATTCATCGGGTTTGTGCCCTTGATCCATGCTGCCGGGGCCGCATACCACCGTGGGCACCTGCAGTGCCTGGCTGAAAAGCCCGCCTTCGGTGCCGAAGTTGATATTGCCAAGGGGCGCATCGGCCTGGTTGGTCAGCTGGCGCACGAAGGTGATTGCCTCGCCGTCCTCGGCCGTGCTGAGACCGGGGTATTCGGTAGTGATGTCGATATCGATACGGCAGCTGTCATCGACCCGGCGCATTTCGCGTTCAAGGTTGCCGGCTTCGGTGCGCAGCTGGGCCAGCAGGTCGTGGGGATCCTCGGCGGCGATGTTGCGCATCTCGAACAGGAAACTGCAGTGCTGCGGGACTATGTTCAATGCCTGGCCACCCTGAACGGTGCCGGTATGAACGGTACTGAAGGGGATGTCGTAGCCCTCTTCGAAGGGGCCCTGCTGCTGGCGTAGCTGGGCCTGCTGCTCCAGCCAGCCGATCAGGCGGGCGGCATAGTTCACCGCATTGACCCCCTGGGGCGCCATGCCGGAATGACAGGCCTTGCCCTGCACGGTCACGCGCGCGGCAAGCTTGCCCTTGTGCTTGTTAACCACCTGCAGGCCTGTCGGTTCGCCGATGATGCACAGCGCCGGCTTGACCGGCTGCTGTGCCAGCATGTGGATCATGCGGCGCACGCCCACGCAGCCGATTTCTTCGTCATAAGACAGGGCCAGGTGGATGGGCGTTTGCAGCCGGGCAGCCTGCATGGCGGGTACGGCGGCCAGTGCCACGGCGATAAAGCCCTTCATGTCGGCGGTACCGCGACCGTAAAAGCGGCCGTCTTCATCGCTGAGTTCATGGGGGGGGCGGGTCCAGTTCTGGCCGGTGACCGGGACCGTATCGGTATGGCCGGACAGCATGACACCGGCCTTGTCGGCAGGACCCAGGGTCGCGTAGAGGTTGGCCTTGGTGTTGTCGTCGTTGTGGATCAGCTGGCTCTCTACGCCATGACTGCGCAGGTAATCCTGTACCCAGGCCAGCAGTGCCAGGTTCGAGTGGGCGCTGGTGGTATCGAAGCTGATCAGCTTTCGCAAAATGTGCACTGTGGCGGCATCATTCATCAGGTCGTTCATGCAGTCTCCGGGCGCCTGGCGGGTCGGCGATGTTGAATCCAGACTAGGGGATGGCTCTGGATTCTTAAAATATTTTTAATCTTTGTTTAGTATCAAAAAACTTAATTCATGGCGGCGCATATGCCGCCGGGTTGTACAGCCGCTGTATGCGAACACAGGCCCCCGCCACTGTGCAGGCGGGGCCTGTGCTAACGCCGTTTACTCGTCGCCGGGCACGCCGAAGGACTCCGCATCCGACGGGTTGCTGGCGCGGGTGATGTACGCCTGCATCTGGGGCTCGTAGAGCGTCCAGAGGGTACGCAGCTCGGCAATGGGCGTCCCGTGCCAGTCGGCGCGCAGGTCCACCACCGGCCAGCTGGGTTCGGCACTGACTTTTAGGCCCGCGGAGTACACCGGGCCCATCTCGCCGCCCGCCGCCAGGCCCGCTTCCAGTGCCTGTAGCAGGCGCTCCGCCAGGTGGCCGCGGCTGCTTTCAAAGGTCCTGACCATGGCCTGGGGGACGGCGTCGTTGGCCAGCAGGTTACCCATGGCCAGGCAGTGCTGGCCCTGGGCCGTGGCGTGGATTCCCAGTGCCCGGGCGCCGCTGAAGGTCGCAGTGTCACCCCGTGCATTGAGTACACCCAGCTGGCGCCACTCGATGTCGGTATCCGCCTGGGCCTGGGCCTTGAGAATCTCTTCCGGCGAGAGGCCCTCGCGCAGCAGTTCCAGGCCCAGGGAGCCCAGCGCCGGGTTGGTGACGTTCTGGGTCAGGGCAACACCGGTGCCGCTGGCGACCCAGGCGCAGCGGCTGGTGACGCAAATGCTGGACGAGGTAATGGCACAGCCGAGCATGCCGGTATCAGGGCAGTAGCCTGCAACGGAAAAGGTCATGGTGCCTCCGCGTCGGGAATGACAGCGATGACGTCAATTTCCATCAGCCACTCCGGCTGGGCCAGACCTGCAACCACCAGCCCGGTGGAGATGGGAAACACACCCTTGAGCCATTTGCCCACTTCGCGGTACACGGGCTCGCGAAAGCGCGGGTCGGTGATGTAGGTAGTGGTCTTGACGATATGGGACATGTCGGAGCCGGCTTCTTCGAGCAACTGCTTGACGTTTTTCATGGCCTGCTCGGACTGGGCGCGCGGATCGCCCAGGCCAACGAGCCGGCCTTCGAAGTCGGTACCTACCTGGCCGCGGACATAAACGGTATTACCGGCCCGAACCGCCTGACAAAGATCGTTGTCCAGCGTCTGGTTGGGGTAGGTAACTTTGGTGTTGAACATGCGAATACGTGTATGGGTCGGCATTAACCTGCTCCAGCGATTGTGTGTAATAAAGGGCAAGCACCGGTGCAGGCAATTGAGTCTGCCCCGGGATTGTTGTTACGACAGTTGTTACGACTGGCGTTGCTCGGCATCGCGATAGTCGAGGTACTGGCGTTGAGTAGCGATATGGCCCGCAATGTGTTTTGCATCGTGCCAGACGCCCCAGATAAAGCTGGAACCGCGGCGTGACAGCCAGGGCAATCCCACGAAATAGATGCCGGGCTCCGTTGATACGCCGCGCTGGTGCTGTGGTTTGCCGCTGGCATCGAAGGCGTTGACCTTGAGCCAGTTGTAGTCCACCGCAAAGCCGGTGGCCCAGATGATCGAGGTGACGCCGGCCTCGGCCAGGTCCAGCTGCAGAATCGGGTTGCTGACGCACTCAGGGTCCGGCAGGCGGTTGCGGGCCTCGGGCTCTTCGGGCAGGTCGAGGCCGTTGCGCGCGATATAGGCGTCGGCCGCATCCAGCAGCGCCAGGTAGCTTTCATCACCCCGGGCGAGGTTCTCGGCCAGGTTGGACTCGAAAGTTGCCACACCGTCAGTGAAGCCCTTGGTCAGCCCCACGAGCTTCATGCCCTGGTGCGCCAGCGCCCGGAAGTCGATGGTCTGGCCGCCGTGGGCACCGCTTACGGCAATGGTGACGTGCTCTTTGCCAGGCTGCATGATTTCGGCATCCCACTCGCCCAGCACGCCGAGCCACCAGCAAAAATCCCGGTTGCGGTAGGCCCGCGGCGGACGGTCATGGGCGCCCACGGAGAGGTAGACCTGCTTGCCGGCGCGCTGCAGTTCGTCTGCAATCTGCACACCGGAAGAGCCTGCGCCCACCACCAGTACCGCGCCCTCTGGCAGTTGTGCGGGGTTGCGGTACTCGGCGGAATGCATCTGCTGGACGCTGCTATCCGTGGGCGCGATCGGCGGGATCACCGGGCGCTGGAAAGGCCCGGTGGCGGCCACCACGCGGTTGGCTTCGATGACGCCCTCGGAGGTTTCGATGGTGAAGCCCGGACGGTCCTCGTTGCGATTCACCGACCTGACTTCCACGCCGGTACGCACAGGCGCATTGAATTTTTTCGCGTAGGCTTCGAAGTAGTCGGCAACGCGCTCCTTGGAGGCAAAGGCATCGGGATCCAGTTCGTCGAATTCCATGCCGGGGAAGCGGTCATGCCAGACGGGGCCGTTGGCGACCAGGGAGTCCCAGCGGCCGGTGCGCCATTTTTCCGCGATGCGGTTGCGCTCCAGTACCAGGTGGGGAACGCCAAGTGCGCTCAGGTGTTCACTCATGGCGACGCCGGCTTGACCTGCGCCGACAACAAGCGTGTCTATTTCTATTTTTTCTGTAGTCATGTCTGTGTCCTTCTGGATGGCGGTTTGTGTCAGGCCGGTCATGCCTTGCCTTCGTTGTTGGGAACAGACTATGTCGTGGTCTTGCATTGTTAAAATATTATTAACCTAACAGTGGGATTTGTTTTTTTGATACAGTGGCAAAAACGCCGCTTCAGGGTACTGACAGCACCACCATCAGCAGCACGCCGGTGAGTATTGGATAGGTATCGCAAGCAGCACAGACAAAAACAGGAGAGCCTCGATGCGATTTACCCTCAAACACCTGCGCTATTTTGTCGTCGCCGGCGAGATGAGCAGTGTCACCAAGGCCGCCGAGGCGCTGCATGTGTCTCAGCCCTCCATTTCCTCGGCGATCCTGCATCTGGAAGATGTCACCGACCTGCAGCTGTTCGTGCGTCACCATGCCCAGGGGCTGTCCCTGACGCCCTCCGGCCGCCAGTTCCTGCGCAAGGCCAAACAGCTGCTGGCCGAAGCCGACGGGTTGGTACACTACGCCAGCACCCTGGGCAGTGATGTGGCCGGTTCCCTGCGCATCGTCGGTTTCCCGACCTTTACACCCATACTGGTGCCCGGGCTGATCAAGCGCTTTGTCGATGCCTATCCGGCGGTGAAGGTGCACTGCGACGAGAAGCACCAGAAGGACATTATTCAGAGCCTGCACGATGGCCGCTACGAGCTTGCCCTGACCTATGACATGCAGATTCCGGCGGATATCGAGTTCGAGCCGCTGATGGAGTTTCCGCCCTATGCGGTGGTGGGGCGGGACCACCCCCTGGCGGACCGCAGGGAAGTTTCGCTGGCGGAACTGGCGCCGCTGCCCATGGTGCTGCTCGACTGGCCCATGAGCCGGGAGTATTTTTATTCGCTGTTTCTGAGCCTGGAGCTGGAGCCCAACTTTGCCTACCCGGCCGAGTCCCTTGGCATGGTGCGCGGCCTGGTGGGTAACGGTTTTGGCTATACACTGTTCAACAGCCCCATGGCCTGTAATCTGGCGTTTGACGGTACTGAGCTGGTGGCCATACCGCTGACGGAGAAACTGCGCCCTCTGCGCATGGGCGTGGCGCGGCTGTCGCAGTTTCGCCTCACGCCCGCGGCGGGCGCCTTTATCAAGCAGCTGGAGGAACAGGTGCGGGACTTGTCGAGCAGTGTGTTTGAGGACAAGCGCTTTTACCGGTTGCTGATCGACTGAAAGCCTGGGTGCCCGGTTGAGGCGTTGGATGTCTCTGCATAGCAAATACAAATGCAAATGAAACAATTAAGATATTTTACAAATGCTGGTGCGCTTTTTACGCTGGTGGGGTGAAACATCGAACGCCTTGTTTGAGTTTCCATCCCAAGACCAGCCAGCGATGTCGAGACTGCATCGGAGTAGCCCATGAACGCCAACAACAAGAAGCCGAACAAAAACGCAGCGCCCTCGGCTCAGGCCGGTGAAGCCCCGGACAGCGCCCTGCCTGACGCCCTGTCAGGTGGCAAAAATGCATCCGGGTCTTCAGCCCGTCCCCCGGCCCCCGAGCGGGCAACGCCGTCCTGCAGCGATCGCCAGCAACCCCCGCTGATACGGCGGGAAAAAGACCTGCTGGGCGAGCGGGATGTGCCCCACAGTGCCTATTACGGTGTCCAGACCCTGCGCGCGGTGGAGAACTTTGAAGTTACCGGTATCAGGCTGGAGCACTTTCCCAAGCTCGTGATCGCCCTGGCGATGGTGAAAAAGGCCGCCGCCCTGGCCAATCGCCGGCTGGGACAGCTGGATGGGCCGCGCAGCGAAGCGATCTGCCAGGCCTGTGATGAGATCATCGCCGGGCGCTGGCACGAGCATTTCGTAGTGGACGTGATCCAGGGCGGCGCCGGTACCTCAACCAACATGAATGCCAACGAAGTGATCGCCAACCGGGCGCTGGAGCTCATGGGCCATGCCCGGGGCGAGTACCAGTACCTGCACCCCAACAATCACGTCAACCTGTCCCAGTCCACCAACGATGTGTACCCCAGCGCCATCCGCCTGTGCATTCTGCTCAGTTACGAAGGCTATACCCAGGCGCTGGGGGACCTGTGCTACGAGCTCAAGCACAAGTCGGTGGAGTTTTCCGATGTGATCAAGATGGGTCGCACCCAGTTGCAGGATGCCGTGCCCATTACCTTGGGGCAGGAGTTTGGCGGCTGGTACGCCACCCTGAAGGAAGATATCGAGGAAATGCGCGATGTGGTGGAGTACTTTCGCGAGATCAACATGGGCGCCACCGCCATCGGTACCGGCATCAACACAGACCCGGAATACTCCAGCCTGGTGATCGAGGAGCTGTGCCGTATTTCCGGCAGGTCGCTGGTGCCGGCGCGCAACCTGATCGAGGCCACCTCGGACATGGGAGCCTTTGTTACCTTTTCCAGCGTGTTGAAACGCAACGCCATCAAGCTGTCCAAGGTGTGTAATGACCTGCGCCTGCTTTCCAGCGGGCCCCGGGCCGGCTTGCAGGAAATCAATCTGCCGCCCATGCAGCCGGGCAGTTCCATCATGCCGGGAAAGGTGAACCCGGTGATCCCGGAAATGGTGAACCAGGTGGCCTACCAGGTGATCGGCAATGACATTACGGTCACCATGGCGGCGGAGGCCGGCCAGTTGCAGCTGAACGTGATGGAGCCGGTGATTGCCTTCAATGTTCTGCAGTCGCTGCAGCTGCAGATCCGCGCCATCCGTACCCTGGCGGACAAGTGTATCAGCGGTATCAGTGCCAACCGCGAGCGCTGCCGCGACATGGTAAACAACAGTATCGGCATTATCACGGCCCTGAACCCCTGCCTGGGCTATGAGAACGCCAGCCGTATCGCCAAGCAGGCGGTTCAAAGCGGCCAGAGCGTGCGCGACATCGTGCTGGCTGAAGGCCTGTTAACCGAGCTGGAACTGGATGACATCCTCAGCGCGGAAAACATGACCCAGCCGCGGCGCCTGAAAAAAACCAGCCAAATGACAACCGTTGCCTGACTCCAAGGAGAACCCCATGACGGACAAGAACAAGGATTACTGGCTTGGCCTGCAGGCCAGCACCGAATTGCGCACCCAGGCCTGGATCGATGGCCGTTTCGTGCCCGCCAGCGATGGTCAGACCTATGAGACCCGCAACCCGGCTACCGGTGCGCTGCTGGCGCAGATGAGTGCCTGCAGCAGCGCTGATGTGGATACCGCGGTACGGGTGGCACGGCGCAGTTTCGAGGCGGGCGTCTGGTCCGATGCCTCGCCGGCGCAGCGCAAGACGGTGATCAAGCGCCTGGCGGCACTGATTCGGGACAACGCCGACGAGCTGGCGCTGCTGGAAACCCTTAATGTCGGCAAGCCGGTGCAGGAAGCGCTGAATATCGACATCCAGGGTGCGGCCGGCTGTTTCGAGTGGTATGCCGAGGCCGCCGACAAGCTCTACGGCGAAGTGGCCCCGACCGATGGCAACAACATCGCCACCATCACCCGCGAACCCGTGGGCGTGGTGGCAGCGGTGGTGCCCTGGAATTTCCCTCTGGATATCGCCGCCTGGAAGCTGGCGCCGGCGCTGATCAGCGGCAACTCGGTGGTGCTGAAACCGGCGGAACAGTCGCCGCTCACGGCACTGCGCCTGGCGGAACTGGCTAAGGAAGCGGGCCTGCCCGATGGCGTGCTCAACGTGGTCACCGGGCTCGGCGAAGTGGTGGGCAAGGCGCTGGGGCTGCACATGGATGTGGACTGCCTGGCCTTTACCGGCTCCACCGCCGTGGGCAAGCTGTTTATGGGCTACGCGGCGCAATCCAATATGAAACAGGTGTGGCCGGAAACCGGCGGCAAGAGCCCGAACCTGATCTTTGCCGACTGTGACCTGGATGCGGCGGTGGAAAATGCCGCCAATGGTATCTTCTTCAACCAGGGTGAAGTCTGCTCGGCCAATTCGCGCATCCTGGTGGAGCGCAGTATCCATGCTGCCTTTGTTGAGAAGTTTGTCGCCAGGGCGCGCGCGCTGAAAGTCGGTGACCCGCTGGACACTGATACCCGTGTGGGCGCGCTGATCGACAGCAATCACGCCAGCGGCGTGCGCCAGCATATCGACAGGGCGCAGCAGGAGGGGGCCCGGCTGCTCACCGGTGGCAGCGGTGATACTGGCAGCAACCAGGTGGCCCCGACCATCTTTGATGGCGTGACAGCGGATATGTCCATTGCCCGGGATGAAGTGTTCGGACCGGTGGCCGCCGTGATCGTCTTTGATGATGAAGCCCAGGCGCTGCAGATTGCCAATGATTCCATCTATGGCCTGGCCGCCTCGGTCTGGACCACGAACCTCAACCGTGCCCACCGTGTCGCCCGCAAGCTGCGGGCCGGTACGGTATCGGTGAACACCACGGATGCGCTGGACTTCAGCACGCCCTTTGGCGGTTACAAACAGTCCGGCTTCGGGCGCGACCTGTCACTGCACGCGCTGGACAAGTTCACCCAGTTGAAAACCACCTGGATCAAGCTGGGGTAAATGCTGGAGCGCCCTGAGCCGGTGGTTTTCCAGCGGCCGGTTTGGGGTGCATGTTTCAAGGAACCGGATTATCAAGGCCAGCAGGGTGTCTGTTCAGACGCTCTCTGGCCTTTGTGCTGTATAGAAATCCGATAAATTTATATGCGTATCGAACTATATGTATAGTTTTCTGAAAAATATATACATGTTCTTCGGCCTATGTATAGTTAATGAAGAACTCTGAACAATGGATTGGAACAGCGAATGGTCACTCGGATACCGAATCTGCCTCTTGCGAACATTGCTGCGCTGGAAACCCGTGCAGTGCTCAAGAAGACGGCGCAGGCGCATCGCTTCCTCGCCGAGCTCAAGGGGGTGGCTGCCAGTATTCCGAATGAGGCGATCCTGATCAATACGCTGAGCTTGCAGGAAGCAAAAGACAGCTCCGAAATCGAAAACATCGTTACGACTCACGATGAAATCTACAAGGCCAGCCTGTTTGCGGAAACCGTCACCCATGCCGCGGCGAAAGAGGTGCAAGACTATGCCTTTGCGCTAAAGCAGGGCTTTCAAACCGTACGTCAGCAAAAACTCATCCGGCTGAATGACATCCTGACGATACAGCAGCATTTGGAAAAAAACCGCGCTGGCCTGAGGCGTTTGCCCGGTACTGAGCTTAAAAACGCCCGCACCGGTGAGATCGTCAACACCCCGCCGCAGAATGGGGACCAAATCGAGGCGCTGATGGCGAACCTGGTGGAATACATAAACGACGACGCGCTTTGCGATGCCGACCCGCTGGTGAAAATGGCCATCATTCATCATCAATTCGAAAGTATTCATCCGTTTTATGATGGCAATGGTCGTACCGGGCGAATCCTCAATATTCTGTATCTTGTTGCGAAAGACCTGCTTAATCTCCCGGTGCTTTATTTAAGCCGTTTTATCATTCGACACAAAGCCGATTACTACCAGCAACTGCAGCATGTCAGGGAGTCCGGGCAGTGGGAGCCGTGGTTGCTCTACATGCTTGATGGCATTGTCGACACAGCGCAGGCGACTATTGCGCTCATCACAGAAATGAAGCAGTTGATGCGTCACTACAAGCACCGTATGCGCGATGAACTGCCCAAAATCTATCGGCAGGAATTACTGAATAATCTGTTTAATCATCCCTATACCAAGATCGAATTTGTGATGGATGATTTGGCGGTGTCACGCATTACTGCGACCAAATATCTGGAACAATTGGTTGAGCATAACTTTTTGCGCAAGGAGAAGGTTGGGCGTGCAAACTCCTACATCAACCAGCCCCTTTGTGCGTTACTGATCGAGCGTGCCTGATTAAAAATTGATGTTTTGGGGTGGAAGGCTGGTTTCCTCGAAGTTGAAGAGAGCCGGTGCTGATGGGGGCTGGCAGGCAATGCCCCAGCCCGACCTTGCCTGGGTACGGGCTGCACGGGAACTCAGTATAGGCTGCGTACTTTCCCGCCTAAACGCCGCATCCAAAAAGCCCCGCCGGCGGTGCGGGCGGGGCTTGGGAATAGAACCGTTTAGCGTGGCGCGTTGAGGCGCAGGTTCATGTGGCGGTTGACGTCTTTGTACAGCAGGTAGCGGAAGCGGCCCGGGCCACCGGCGTAACAGGCCTGGGGGCAGAAGGCGCGCAGCCACATGAAGTCCCCGGCCTCGACCTCGACCCAGTCCTGGTTCAGGCGATAGACCGCCTTGCCTTCGAGCACATAGAGGCCGTGCTCCATGACATGGGTTTCGGCAAAGGGGATAACGCAGCCCGGCTCGAAGGTGACGATATTGACATGCATGTCATGGCGCATGTCGCTCATGTCGACGAAGCGGGAGGTGACCCAGCGACCGTCGGTGTCGGGCATCGGGATTGGCTCGATATCCTGTTCGTTGGTGACGAAGGCTTCGGGGTAGGGCACGCCTTCGACCGCCTGGTAGTCCTTGCGAATCCAGTGAAAGCGTACCGCCTGATCGCTGTTGTTGCGAAGACGCCAGTCGGCTCCCGGCGGGATGAAGGCATAACCGCCCGGCTGCAGGCGATGCAGGGTGCCTTGCAGCGTCAGCTCGACTTCCCCCTCGACCACGAAGAGAACGGCTTCTGCGTTCGGATCCTGCTCCGGCTTGTCGCTACCGCCGCCGGGGCTGACTTCGACAATGTACTGGGAGAAGGTTTCGGCGAAACCGGACAGCGGTCGCGCCAGTACCCACAGCCGGGTGTTGTCCCAGAAGGGCAAGTGGCTGGTGACGATGTCCCGCATGACCCCCTTGGGAATAACGGCGTAGGCTTCGGTGAACATCGCGCGGTCGGTCAGCAGTTCGTGCTGGCTTGGATGCCCGCCCTGCGGGGCGTAATAGCTGGTTTTAGACATGAATGCCTCTTTGGTTGGTGGTCTTGATCCGCGGTCGCCCTGTCCTGAACTCTATATGCCTTCACTGGAGGAGCCGGGTAAGGGGGCCGAGATTCGGGCAAGTGGCTAAGGCGTGTAAAGTGAACGCCTGGGCGCCGCTCGCTGGAATGAGTCGGTGTTCATACTGTATAGAACCAACAGTAGTATTCACAAATTAAATATTTTGATGAGTCTTATTCGATTCTCGAATAATTATTCGGCACGCTCCCGGGAGTCTCATGGGCACACATAAAGAGCGAAGTCCGTTTTAGGGCTTCGCCTGCAAAGTGCAGCATGAATGCGGGCGCTGTACCTTGCAGGTGCTCGTTCGAAAATAGGCCTGGCATAATCAATGTCGTGTCTATGGGATGCAAAAAAGCCGGCATCAAGGCCGGCTTTCAGTGGCGACGATTCTTTACAGGTTTAGAATGCCATTTGGTATGAAGCGGCTACCCAGGAGCTGGGTGCTGCACCTTCTGTTGTGCCGTTGAGCATGACAGAGGCTTTGCCACTGGCGAATTGACCTTCAACCCCAACGCCCGCCTTGAGCCAGTTCTGATCGTATTTCTCGCCGGCCAGATCAAATGAGAAAGAGCCAACAACCTCACCCGAAGTGCCGCCTGCTTTATCATCGAACCGGTGCGCCGCTTCGATATTGGCGATAAAGTCAAAACCGGATGCGCCCAGTGCCATGGCTGAGTTAATGCCCGCACGCAACTCAGTCACGCCTTCTGCGCGGTTATCAAACTGTGCGGGGAAGCTGCCGCCGGTTTCGGTGTAGCCATCGAGTTTGCTTTTGCTATAGGTCAGGTCTACGTAGGGACTGAAGTGGATGCTGTTGGCTGCAAAGGCATCTTCCCAATCGATACGTGCCCTCAGGCCCCATGCCCGCGAGTCAGGGCTGGCGGATGAATATTCCACGGAGCCCATATTGAGGTAGCCACGGCGAATATCAGCCTCTGCCCATTGACGATAGGCGCCCAGAGTCGCATAAATTCCACGGTCTTCCGCAACAGGGAAGATGCCTTCCAGCATCAGGTACTTGCCATCAATATCGAGTTCGCCACCCTGAATCAGGTTCTGATTTGCCCATGTTTTGCCAAGAGATAGATTGGCCTGTACCGGACCATAGTTGTAGCCAACGCCAAACTCGGCCATGGCAACATCGCCATCGCGGCTGTTGTGGTCATCCTTGCCCCAGTCTCCGGCGACCCAGAAAGTTTTCTGGCCGATGGGAACACGGCGGGCCATGGGGCGACTGTGGGCGCCGTTTATAACCAGTGCAGAGCCTGTAAATGCCGCCTGAATGCCCGCGCCTGTCGACAACAGGCTGGCTTGCACATCCAGCAGTGAAAAGAGGGGTGATTGAGTGCCGATGATGTAAGCGTAATAGCCGCCAATACCCGGACAACCTGATGGGCAATCTATGAGGCTTCCGTCCCAGTAGGATATGGATACGGAACCAGAGACCAGTCCATACCCCATCAACGCACTAACTCCGGCTGAAGCCGGATAAGTTCCATAGTAATCCCCCAAATCGTAACGCACCAGGTCCATCAGGGCGTTAGCCAGCACAGTATCGCCCCACCAGGGCTGCGATTCCAGCAACGCTGAATCGGCTGTATACGATGTGTAGGCAGTGGTCAAATTATACTGATAACCGCCGTATTCTACGGTGGTTTCAGGTGCTGGTGCCGGGATTGCATGGGCTGTTAGGGCGCTAAGCGAGAGCGTAAAACCGATAGCAACAGATAATGGTTTAAGTTTGGTGGCGTTCAATTGGGACTCCTTGTCCGACAATAAGATATACCAGCTCGCTTTATATCACCTATTTATGGGCTGTTCATCTAATGTTAATTAGATATTTGAGAGGCCTGTATATACGTTGAGTTTTATTGAATGCGGCGAGTGGATATTTCTGCCAGGGCATGACTGTAATAATCCAGCCGCAGACGAGCCAAAGTGCTGAGCGTTGTTCAACAGCAGCGGATAGTGCGAGGTACGTCATATTAGTATGCAACGGAGTCAGCTCTGCTGTGCTCACACTTAATTGGCATCCAGTTGAAACAACGCAGGCCCGATAAGGAGGGGCGCCTGTTTGTGGCGACTGTTATTAATCACAGGATCAATGGGCACGACTTGCACTGCGCAGGGGAGGCTGGGGGACAACAGCGGCATCAGGCGGTGTCCATCGATGACCGGGTCCAGCCAGCGCGCCCACAGGTCGGGCGGCAGCATCACCGGCTGGCGCGGGTGTATCTGCTCCATGCCCGGCGCCGCCGCTGTGGTGACCAGGGTACAGCTGAGGATCGTTTCGCGGCCATGCCCCCATTGATCCCAAAGGCCTGCAAAGGCAAAGACTCCGTCAATCGGCTGGATGGAATAGGGCTGCTTGTGGCCCTCTTCTGTGCGCCACTCGATGAAGGATGACGCTGGTATGATGCAGCGCTGGTGCTTGAGCGGGCCGCTAAAAGCCTTGCTGGTGGCCAGCGTTTCGGCCTTGGCGTTGAACATCGAATAACGTGTGTCGGGTATCTGAGCCCAGTGCGGAATCAGCCACCAGCGCATATCTTGCAGTATGTTCTTCTCTTCAACCTGCCGTATCACCGGCACCTGCTCCGTCGGCGCCAGGTTATAGCGCGTCTGGATGCGCAGGCTGATGCCCAGCTCATCCAGCAACCCCTGAGTGAAGGGATCGTCAATCAGGTTGTAGCGTCCGCACATTTTTCAAAGCCCAAGAAATTTTCTGGCTATCAGAAGATAGCAAAGGAGAGCGAAACCACTCGTACGTCATCAACCGGACGGTACTGGCCGCGCAGCTCGCAGCGCAGGCACGGCTCATGTCAGGGCAAGTGGACTCAGCATTGAAGGCGTTGGGATACATCCGCTCCCGGCCAGGCAAGGGGTGAGCAAAAGGGGATATGGATATCAGGGGTTGGTGAGCCAAGGCGCCGCGCCCTGGAGGTTCAAGCGGGGCGCGGCGTGGAATGTTTCGGGCCATCCTAAGCCTGCCTGCATTCCATTGGGACGCTATTAGCGTCTGAGATGCAGTAAAGCAGCCAGGCGCTGATCTGCCCTTAGGATAAAGTCCTAAAAATGTAACGTAACGTGTTAACCGAGGTTTGAACCGACATGAAACACCCGCAAAAAGACAACTGCAAGGCCGCCCTGGCGCAGTTTCGGTTTTTGTAGGAACGGCGCCTCGCCGCGAACCCGCCGGGGTTACTACAGCCCCCGCGCCAAGGGCCGAGTGACCGATGTGATGCACGCCATCTGGATCGGGCTGTGCCAGGCCGGCGTGGAGCGCGATGCGGCGGCCGGCATGTCTATATCCCAAAAGGGGACCGCATCAGGGAGGCGGTGCGTGATGTGGAGCTGTTCCGCGACCGGCACGATCGCGGCATCTTGCCGGATGAGTTGGCGAGCCGCTACAAGATCAGCACCCAACATGTGTACCGCATCATCAAAGAGCAGCGCAGCCTGCATATGAAGAAGGTGCAGCCAGCGTTGTTTTAGGACTAAACTGGGCACCTAGGCAGCAATCAAGGGAAAATGATGCTATGGCTGAACATGCCGCGCCTTACCGTTTTTACCTTCATTGTGTTGCTGCTCACAGGGCTGATATTCCTGCTGGCCCCGCAGCAGCTGCCGGTAACGATCGACAAGCTGAGCCTGGTCGCCTGGCTGGGCTACTGGATCGACCGCGCCGGCCGTCCCGGTCGGATAGTGCCCAGAGGACATGCCTAAAATCTTTCACCTTTCACCTTTCACCTTTCACCTTGCCCCTTTTTTAGGCTTTTCCATCTCCCCGCTGTATAATGCCCGCCGTTTTTAGTGGCGGTGAAGTTATGGACATCCTCGACGAAATCAAAACCTTTCTTGGCTGCGAGACCCCGGATGCCTGGGTTGAGGTGGCATTGCAGAATCAGGCGCTGCTGCTGATAGATCATGCGCACTGCGAGAAGAAAGCGGCATCCACCGCCATGACGCTGATGTTCCGCTACGTGGATCGCATGGAGCTGCTGAACAAGATGTCGCGCCTGGCGCGTGAAGAGCTGATTCACTTCGAGCAGGTGCTGGCGATAATCGAGTCCCGTGGTATTACGTATCAGCATATGCAGTCGGCGCGTTATGCCGGTGGCATGCGGGCGGCGGTGCGCAACCATGAGCCGCAACGGCTGATCGATGTGCTCATCGTGGGGGCCTTTATAGAGGCGCGTTCCTGTGAGCGCTTTGCCAAGATCGGTCCCTTGCTGGATGCGGAGCTGGCGAAGTTCTACCGCTCATTGCTGAAATCCGAAGGACGCCACTATCAGGATTACCTGACGCTGGCCGAAGATGCGGCCGGTGAGCCGATTAATGAGCGAGTTGCCTTTTTCCGCGGCATCGAGAATGAGCTGATTCTGTCGAGCGATGATGAATTCCGCTTTCACAGCGGTGTACCGTCGGCGAGCTGCGATACGAGCATCGGGATTTAGCGCTCTTCTTGAGCATGCCGCAGCCTAATTTGACTATACGCAAGTGGACACGCAATTAGATTGCCTGCTCGAACGCCGCAGTTTTACCCTGTTTCCCGGAATTCGCAGGCTCATCAGGCTACAAACTATTTACGGCTTACGGCTTACGGCTTACGGCTTACGGCTTACGGCTGCTTCCTTAATCGGAAAATCGATCAGTTGATAGCCGTCGTTGTCGATCTGCAGATACCAGCCGCGGCTGTCCCAGTCACCCAGTACGATACGGGTTCCTGAGTGCTCACCATCATTGGAGATGATCTGATGCTGGTGGATGGCGGGGCGGTGGGTATGGCCATGGATCAGCAGGCTGACGCCAGCCTCGGTCAGCGCTTTTGAGACCGCCTGTGGATTTACATCCATGATGTCGGCGGATTTCTCCGCGCCTCTCGCTTTGCTGGCCGCGCGTAGCTGTCGGGCGATCGCCAGGCGCTCCTCTACGGTTTGAGACAGGAGCTGTTGCTGCCAAGCGGGATTGCGTACCTGGACGCGAAAGGCCTGGTATTCGGTGTCGTCGGTACAGAGCTGATCGCCATGCATGAGCAACGCCTGGCCACCGGGCACGCTGATAAGCTGCTGATCGGGCAGGGCGCGGGCCCCTAAGGTATCCAGAAACGCCTGCCCCACCAGAAAGTCGCGGTTACCGTGCTGAAAGTAGAGCGCGGTACCGCGGGCCGATAACGCTGCCAGTTCGTCGTAGATTGCATCCAGCCCGGGCATGGGCGCATCGTCCCCTATCCAGGCTTCAAAGATGTCGCCCAGCAGGTAGAGGGCATCACAGCCCGCTGCGTCCTGTTGCAAAAATGCCAGGAAGGCCTGGCTCAGGTCCGGGCGCTCGGGGCGCAGGTGCAGATCGGCGACAAACAGCAGCGTCATGGGGTGCTCTTACTCGGTGATGCGGGCAGATTCGATGATCACGTCTTCAGCCGGCACGTCCTGATGACCGCCGCGGGACGTGGTCTTAACACCCTTGATCTTGTTGACCACGTCCATGCCATCGACAACCTTGGCGAAGACAGCGTAGCCCCAGCCCTGGGTGGTTTCAGCGGTGTGATCCAGGAAGCTGTTGTCCTTTACGTTGATAAAGAACTGGGCAGAGGCGGAGTGCGGATCCATGGTGCGGGCCATGGACAGGGTGCCGGTGAGGTTTTTCAGGCCGTTGTTGGCTTCGTTCTCGATGTTGCCGCGGGTTTCCTTTTGTTTCATGCCGGGAGTGAAACCGCCGCCCTGCAGCATGAAGCCATCGATGACGCGGTGGAAGATCACGCCGTCGTAGAAGCCATCGCGCACGTACTGTTCGAAGTTGGCAGCGGTCTTGGGCGCCTTGTCGTAGTCGAGTTCGATGGAGATGTCGCCGTGGTTGGTCGAAAGAATAATCATTGCTTTACTTCCTGGGGGTTCTATTTTACGTGATCGGGGGGATCTTGAATAATCCGGCATTATACCCAAGGAGGCTTTCCGACAATACTCACCTACAGCGAACTGCCTGAGTTTGGCTTTTTTTTATGCTGTTTTTCGTTAAATAGAACCACTATTCGTCTTAAAACATCCCAAAAACCAGCTTAAACCAGAGAGCTCTCGCTACGGCCTGCATTATCGGACAGCCTCCTAGGGGCCTGTATCGCTGCGCGTTAGTGTGATCAGCGGCCCGATACGTTTATAATGCTGCGACTTTTCATGCCGTCAGGACAGACTGGACACCAAGCCGACTATGAGCAAGCAAGAACACGTCAAGCCTACAAATTTTATCCATCAGATCATCGAGAGCGACATCGCAGACGAGAAGGTCGCCGGTGGTCAGGTCGTGACACGCTTCCCGCCAGAGCCTAACGGTTATCTGCATATCGGTCACGCCAAGTCGATCTGTCTGAATTTTGGCACTGCTGCCAAGTATCAGGGCCTGTGCAACCTGCGTTTTGACGATACCAACCCCGAAAAAGAGAGCCAGGAATACATCGACGCCATCGCTGAAGATGTACGCTGGCTGGGCTTCAAGTGGGACGGCGATATCCGTTACACCTCGGACTATTTCGAACAGCTGTACCAGTGGGCGCTGTACCTGATCGCCAACGGCAAGGCTTATGTCGACAGCCTGAGCGCCCACGAAATGCGCGAGTTCCGCGGCAATCTCACCGAGCCTGGCAAGAACAGCCCGTACCGTGAGCGCAGTGTTGCGGAAAACCTTGAGCTGTTTGAGCGCATGCGTAATGGCGAGTTCGACGAAGGCGACTGTGCTCTGCGCGTCAAAATCGATATGGCGGCGCCGAACATGAACCTGCGTGATCCGGTAATCTACCGTATCCGCAAGGCGCACCATCACCAGACCGGCGACAAATGGTGCATCTACCCGTCCTACGACTTTGCCCACGGCCAGTCCGATGCGCTGGAAGGGGTGACGCACTCCATCTGTACGCTGGAATTCGAAGATCACCGTCCGCTGTACGACTGGTTCATTGCCAATCTGCCGGTGCCGGCCCAGCCGCGCCAGTATGAATTTGCCCGCCTGAACCTGAACTACACCATCACCAGCAAGCGCAAGCTCAAGCTGCTGGTCGACGAACAGCACGTATCCGGTTGGGACGATCCCCGCATGCCGACGATTTCCGGCCTGCGTCGTCGCGGTTTTACCCCGGCCTCCATTCGCAATTTCTGCGACATGATCGGCGTCACCCGCTCCAACGGTGTGGTCGACATGGGCATGCTGGAATCCGCCGTGCGGGATGATCTTGATGCCAATGCACCGCGCGCCATGTGCGTAACGCGCCCGCTCAAGGTGACGGTAAGCAACTTCGCCGAAGGCGAGGAAGAGTGGTTCGAATTGCCGGCTCATCCGAAAGATGAGTCCATGGGGCTGCGCAAGGTGTCCTTTGGTCGCAACCTGCTGATCGAACAGGAAGACTTCGAAGAAGAGAAACCGCGCAAGTGGAAGCGCCTGGCACCGGGCGATGCCGTGCGCCTGCGCGGCGCTTACGTGATCACCTGTAATGAAGTGATCAAGGATGCCGCGGGCAATCTGGTTGAGCTGATCTGCAGCTATGATCCGGCCACCAAGGGTGAAAACCCCACGGGCTACAAGCCCAATGGCGTGATTCACTGGGTCAATGCCGATCATTCAGTGCCATGCGAAGTGCGCCTGTATGATCGTTTGTTCACCGAAGCGAATCCCGAAGCCGACAAGGCGGTGGATTTCCAGACCCATCTTAATCCTGGGTCGCTGGAAATACTGACCGACAGCCGCGTAGAAATCGGCCTCAAACACGCGGTGGCAGAAGCCCACTATCAGTTTGAGCGTCTGGGGTATTTCTCGGTCGACAAAGACTCCGACGAAAGTCGCCTGGTGCTTAACCGTACCGTAACACTGCGCGACTCCTGGGTGAAAATTCAGGGCAAGTAAGCACGCGACGAAAGCCGCCTGGTGCTTAACTGTACTGTCACGCTGCGCGCTCTTCGTCGAACGGACGGGGTGAAGATTCAGGGCAAGTAAGCACGCTTTAAAGCACGATAAAACGCCTGATCCCGGCAGCGGGGTCAGGCGTTTTTGTGTTCAGGGTTTGAGTGCTCTAGCAACAGAGGTTCTGGCAGTGCTTTACCAGCGCGCTATCTGTGCCAGCACCCAGTCGGGATCGTCGTGGGGCAGGTCGTGGCCGGCGCTCGGATGGATGCCAAGCGGCGCCCGCCAGTGATTGGCGATGGCGGCGCTGCAGGCGGGGTTAACCAGGGCATCGTTGCGAGAACAGAGGATGAGCGCCTTGGCTGCAGGCAGGCGCCCGCCGCTGCGATAGCAACTCGCCGCCCGAAACTGGCGCAAGACATTGCTGCGGCTCACCGGGTACTCCCGGGCATAACTGAGCCACTGGGCGAGCGTTGTATCCGCGTGGCGGCGACAACTGAGGCGGTAGATCAACGCCTCGCGCCCGGCGGTATCGAGCAGCAGCGCGCGGGCGATACAGGGCAATGCGCCTGGGCGCAGGCGCTGCCAGGGCGGACTCAGGTCACCCAGACTGCCGTTAATCAGCACCAGACTGGCAATCTCTTGCGGGTAGTGCAGCCCCCATTCAGTGGCAACCATGGCGCCCATCGACAGGCCAAGCAGCCGCAGGGGTGCATGAGCGTGCAGAAGACGCAGCTCAAGGCGCAGATGTTCGACCAGGTCACTCAGGTGTAATGGGCTTTGCCGCCGATACAGCTGGCCGTTGCCGGGCAGGTCGGGGCACAGCACCCGTGCCTGCAAATGATCCGCCAGGCGCTGGCCAAAGTCGCCCCAGTGGCGCTGCTCCCGGGTCAGTCCGCGCAACAGTACCCAGCAGGGCAGCGCCATCGCATCACTTGGCTCCTGTTGGGCTTCGGGGTTGAGCCTTGAGCGCGGGGTGAATTCTGTCAGCGTCTGGCTCATGGGCGCTCGATGTCTTTGTACCAGCGTTGCAATGCGCGCTGCTGCTGGATATCGCGGGCGTGTCCTTCGGGCAGCCACTGCTGCCAGGAACGCACCGCCCGGATCATGAAATCGAACAGGGAGTTGTGATGGCGCAGGATACGCCGTTGCCGGTGTGGCACCAGGGGATTGAAGAGCCCGTTGAAGCTGCTGAGCTGACGCAGGTTCTTGCGTACCCAGAGCCAGGAGCCCAGCTCCAGGGTTAATGGCAGGAAGACAGGTTTCTGGCCCGTGCTGTCTGTGTGGCGCAGCAGGTGTTGATAATACAGATGGTCCCAGAGGTCACCGTGGGTGCGGTACTGGTGACACTGGGGTTCGAGCAGGTAGCGATGGTGCGGATTGGCGCTTTCGTAGAGTTCCATCAGGGCCTGTAATTCGCCGAGTTGCTCCAGCGGGCGCGTGCTGCCGGCATAGGGAAACCAGAGCCGGTCGCGCATGCCAAAACCGGAGTGGCAATCCAGCGACAGGCAAAAGGGCGCGCCGCCGATTTCGCGGTTCACCAGCGCACAGAGCGCGGCAGACTCCGCTTGCATGGGCTCGTTAAGCGCACCGCGATACCAGGGCAGCCAGGCGCCGATGCGGTGGCCCGACAGCAGCCAGGCCCCCGGTTCTTCGGCATTGTGCGGGGCATTGCGCATCAGGTCGACACCCTTGCCATTGGAACGTGATCCCCGTGCCATGCCAGCGGGGTTCAGCAGCGGGCAAAACACCAGACGGATATGTTCAAGATCCTGCTGCAGCCCCTGATCCCAGGGCAGTCGCGACAGCAGCGCATCGAGCTGAGTCAGCAGCAGCTGGGTACCGATGCGCTCCACGCCGTGAATGCCGCCGCACAGCAGTAATACCGGCGCCTGTGGGTCCGGGTTGCCGAGTTTTAGCGCATAGAGCGGATAGCGCCCGGCGCCGTCGGTCACCTCTGTCAGCAGCGAGACATCGAGCTGGCTGCCGCCACGCGCGATCAGCCGTTGCAGTTCATCCAGTTCCGGCAGTGGGCGCTGAGTATCCTGTCTGGCGTTCATCCGTTGATCAGTCTGGGGTGTGCCAGGCAGTGCGCCAGGGCAGAAAATACGATGCGGAACAGATTCAGCGGTGTCATGGGTGTCCGGGTAATAAAGGCCCTGTTCGTGCAACAGGGCAACCAGGGGATGCCCTGTTTATAGGCGTGCAGTTTAGCTGCTATGCTCGCGGGCGTTAGCAGCGTCACAAAGGGTTCACACAGTGGTTTTGAGCAGGGTGCAATCGGTAGTGGTGGGTGCGATAGAAGGGCGTGTGGGAAGCGGGGCGACATTGGTGCGCTCGGTGGCTGTGATGGCAGTACTGCTGCTCGCGGCGGGCTGCTCCACGCTGGACGGGGCGGCACCCGGCGAGGCAGGGACGGGATCTGAGAAAACGACGCAGGCAGCGGCAGTCACTGTGGGACAGCAACCTGACATGTCGCCTCAGGCGCCCGTTCAGGTGCAGTCCGTTCAGGCTCCTTCAACTCAGGTGCCGTCCCCCAAAGTGAAGGGTGCGGCCACAGTGCCGAGTGCCCCTGGGACGCCCGCAGAACAGCAAAGGCCTGCGAAGGCATCAGCCGTGGCCGAAGTGCAGCGTCTGGCGCTGCTGCCCGCTGCCGTGCTTGAAACCTCTGGGCTGGCGCAGATAGAAGGTCGCCTCTGGACGCTCAACGACAGTGGCGATGATGCCGCTATCTATCAGCTCTCACGCGATGGTCGCGATATCGCCAAGACGCTTTATCTGGCGGGGGCGCGCAATATCGACTGGGAATCCCTGGCGGTGGATGCTGACACTTTGTATATCGCCGATTGCGGCAATAACCGGGGCCGCCGTGAAGCGCTGCAGCTCTATCGGATTGCGCTCGATGCGCTCAGCGCACCGGATGGCAGCCGAGTCGAGTATGACGTCAGCCGTTTTCGCTACGGTCAGCGGCTTGAAGTGAAGGCATCGGGCGATCATAACTTTGATTGCGAGGCCGTCACGGTGGTTGAAGACGAGCTCTGGCTGTTCAGCAAGAACCGCGGGGATGGGCATACAGAGCTGTATCGGTTAGACAGGCGGGCACGAGAACAGGCGGTGTTTCCGCTTCGCAGCTATCCGGTCAACGGGCTGATCACGGCGGCGGACTATGATCCGGTATCCAGGCGCCTGGTATTGCTGGGCTACAGCCGCGAACGCTTCTTTGGTCACAGCTTTATCTGGTTTATACCGTTATCTAATAACGGGAATAGCGGTCAAAAGCTGGCACCGGACTGGAGCGGGGCGCAGCGCTACAGGCTAAGTACCTATGCTCAGTGGGAGGCTATCAGCTGGGATGGCCCCAGCAGGCTTGTACTCAGTGCCGAGCGCAGCCCCTTGTCGGACGCACAGCTGGGTGAAATTCGCCTCGATTCCCAAGGCGTGCCACAGGCGCCTGTGGCGGACCCGGACGACCCTGCACTCTGGTAGCAAATCCGGCGCACCATTGCGCAATCAATTGATTTATAATGGCGCCCATACGTGCTGCGGGGCAGGCCTCAGGGCTCTTGAACCGTTGGCGGAATCCCGAATCTGACTCAAAAGCTGGTTTGATGCTGCAAATCTATAACACTCTGAGCAAGGATAAAGTGCCCTTCGAGCCGATCGACGCGGGCAAAATTCGCATGTATGTCTGCGGCATCACGGTCTATGACTTCTGTCATATCGGCCATGCCCGCGTCATGGTGTCCTTCGATGTCATTACCCGGTACCTGCGCGCCCGGGGTTGGGATCTGACCTATGTGCGCAACATCACCGATGTGGACGACAAGATCATCAAGCGTGCGGCCGAAAACGGCGAAACGCCCGAGACTCTGACCAGTCGCATGATCGAGGCCATGCACGAAGACGAAATCCGTCTGTCGGTGCTGCGTCCGGATATGGAGCCCCGTGCCACCGCCCATATAGATGATATCCTCGCGCTGGTGCAGACCCTGATCGAAAAGGGCTTTGCCTATGCGGCCAGCAATGGCGATGTCTATTATCGGGTCGAGAAATTTGAAGGCTACGGCAAGCTGACACGTCAGAACATCGATGAATTGCGCTCCGGCAGCCGGGTCAATGTTGAGGAAGCCAAGGAAAGCCCGCTGGATTTCGTGCTCTGGAAAGCGGCCAAGCCCGGCGAGGTTAGCTGGGAGTCGCCCTGGGGGCCAGGTCGCCCGGGTTGGCATATCGAGTGCTCGGCCATGTCCAAGTGCTGCCTGGGCGATACCTTCGACATTCACGGTGGCGGCCCTGATCTGCCGTTCCCGCATCATGAAAACGAGATTGCCCAGTCGGAAGCCGCCAACGGCGTGCAGTACGTCAACACCTGGATGCATGCAGGCCCGGTACGGGTTAACAGCGAAAAAATGTCCAAGTCGCTGGGCAACTTCTTCACCATTCGTGACGTGCTTGAAAAGTATGACGCTGAAGTGGTGCGCTACTTCCTGGCCAGCGTGCATTATCGCAGCTACATCGACTACAGCGAAGACAGCCTGAAAGAAGCCCGCAGCGCGCTGGAGCGTTTCTACCAGGCGCTGGGCTCGGTGGAATGTGCCGACGCTGAGCCGGACAATGACTTCGAAGCCCGTTTCTTTGCCGCCATGGATGATGACTTCAATACACCCAAGGCACTGGCGGTGCTGTTTGAGCTGGTCAGCGAGCTGAACCGCGCGGTGCGCGAAGGCAGCCTGGAGGCCGGCAAGCTGGCGGCGCAGCTCAAGCGTCTGGGCGGCATTATAGGGCTTTTGCAACAGAGCCCGGATGTATTTCTCAAAGGTGAAGACCGAGCGGGCGAGCTGAGTGCCGAGCAGATTGAGGCCCTGATTCTGCAGCGCAAGGATGCCCGCAGCAATCGCGATTTTGCACTTTCGGACAAGATTCGTGATGACCTCGCGGCCCAGGGTGTCATCCTCAAGGATGATCGCTCCGGTACCAGCTGGTACCGCGAGGGCTGATATCCCTGTTGCAATGAGTGATTAAGGCGGCCAAGGCCGCCTTTTTTACATCGCTATCCGGGTGTCCTGGACGCCATATTCAGTTTTAATTCACTCAGGTTTCTTACCCTCGTGGGCATGACTCTCATACTCTTCTGCAAGCGCCCGCGCCTCGGCATTGGCAAGCAACGCCTGGCGCGGGTCCTCGGCCAACAGGGCGCCTTTCGTATCGCGGATATGCTGCACCAGTGCGCGCTGGCCCAGCTCGCCAGCTGGCCCGGTCGCAGCGTGATTGCCTGCGCCGATGCCGCCGATTGCGACAGCTATCAAGCTGAACACCCCTGGCTTGATACGGTGATTGCCCAGCAGGGAGACAATCTCGGTCAGCGTATCAATCACGTGGAACGCCAGTTACGTGCAGCAGGACATGAGCGGCTGATTATCATCGGCTCGGATATGCCAGAGCAGACCCCCGATCAATTGCTGGCGGCGGCCGAAAAGCTTGCTCAGCACGACATAGTGCTGTCTGGGGCCACCGACGGCGGCGTCACACTGATGGCGGCCGCAGTGGCCTGGCCGGATCTCGATGCACTGCCCTGGAGTACGCCGGAGCTGGGTCAGGCGCTGGTGCAGTGCTGCGAGCAGGCAGGGCTTTCGGTCGGCTGGGTGACGCCCTGTGATGATGTCGATCTGGTTGCAGACCTGCGCCGGCTGCGCGCATCTCTTGTCGATGATCCACGCGCGCCGCAACAGGCGCTACGTAAACTTATACAGGAACTTGTTTGATGGAACCTATTCGCAGTCGCGACTGGTATAGCACTCCCGAAGGTCAGCCCCGCGGCTACATTCGCCCCCATGCGCTGCGTGAATTGTGGTTTCACACCGGTACGGCCTGCAATCTGAGCTGCCCGTTCTGTCTTGAAGGTTCAAAGCCCGGGGATAATCGCCTGCAGCTGCTGAAGCTGGTAGACGCCGAGCCCTTTATCGACGAAGCTGCCGCAATGGGCGTGGAGCAGTTTTCCTTCACCGGCGGCGAGCCTTTTCTGGCGAAGGATCTGATACGCATACTGCAACGGGCGAGCGAGGTCGCGCCCTGCCTGGTGCTGACCAATGGCACCGATGCCCTGCACAAGCGCATTGATCAGCTGGATGTACTGCGTGACTCCGCTCATCCGGTGAGCTTTCGTGTCAGTATCGATTCAATCGACCGGGGCGAACATGATGAGGGCAGGGGTGAGGGCAATTTCGATCGTGCCTTTGAAGGTCTGCGCCTGCTGCACGCCAGAGGCTTTCATGTATCCATAGCCCGCCACATGAAGGTGGATGAGGATACCCCAAGCGTTGCCGCTCAGTACGCCGCCTTGCTGGTAGAGCAGGGCTTGCCGGCCGATCTCACCCAGGTGGCCTTTCCCGACTTTCTCCCCCCGGGTAGTCACGCCGATGTGCCGGGCGTTACGACGCACTGCATGACCCAGTTCCAGAGTGAGGCAAGTCGGCGCAATTTCATGTGTGCCTTCAGCAAGATGGTGCTCAAGCAAAATAACCGCATGCGGGTCTATGCCTGCACCCTGGTGGATGATGATCCCGAGTACGACCTGGGCCTCACCCTGCATGAAGCTATGGAGCAGCAGGTCAGCATGAAGCATCATCGTTGTTTTTCATGTTTCCGCTATGGCTCCTCCTGCAGTGAAATCTGAAGTAGGCACTCCGCCGGTTAGCGTAATTATCCCGATCGGGCCAGGCGAGACAGGGCCCTTCAGGTTGATCGAGACGCTGGATCTGTTACCTCCGAGCTGGGAGGTTATATGTGCTCTTTGTGAATCCAGAGATGATATTGCACTGCCTTTGAATAAAAGAATTTATACCGTTATCTCCGTTAAAGGCCGTGCCATCCAAATGAACACCGCGGCCCAGTTAGCACGGGGGCGGGCACTGTGGTTTTTGCATCTCGATTCTGTCCTGACGCGCGAGATGATTCATGCGCTTGAGCAGGGGCTGGCTTCAAAGTCTGATGCGCTGCATTATTTTCGGCTTGCATTCGCGAGCGATGGGGCAGGGCCCATGACACTCAATGCCAAAGGCGCCAACCTGCGTTCGGCCTGGCTGGGCATTCCCTTTGGGGATCAGGGGCTATGCCTGTCGGCCACGAACTTTCGGGCGCTGGACGGCTATTGTGAGAAGGCATCCTACGGTGAAGATCACCTGCTGGTGTGGCGCGCGCGGCAGATGGGATTAAAACTGAATGGCCTGGATGCAGAGCTCTGTACCAGTGCCCGCAAGTACCATCAGCAGGGTTGGTGGCATCTGACCCTGCTGTATCAATGGCGCTGGATCCGACAGGCATTACCACAGTATTTGTGTTTACTGTCTGGTCAGCGCAAGCTGCGTGCGCGGCTTGGCAAGTAGCAGATAGAAAGGCCAGTCGTGGGTAAGATGCCGGTAACGGCTATCCGTCAGGTGGGATATCTACAGGGGCCTAGTCCTATCATCGCGCAGGGAGAGGCATGCTATTTCTAGCCTTGTACTGCAGTGCAGTGGTCGTACTGGTTGGGCACAGGTTCAGAATAGTGCTGGGCGTTGGCGGCGCCCTGGTTGCTCATTTAATAGAGGTGTGGATCTTTGCCATTGCCTACTACTTTATGCAGGGCATCAGCGGTTGGGGGCGGTTAAAGGGCAATTTCGACGGCAGTCTGCTCGATTGCGTGTACTTTTCCTTTACGACCTTTACCTCGCTCGGCTGTGGTGACATTCAGCCTGTCGGTTACCTGAGATTCCTGCTGAGATTTCTGACTCGGAATCGAGTCTCTTGCAGGGCTGGTACTCATCACCTGGACGGCATCTTTTCTGTTCGTGGAAATGCAGTGATACTGGAAAACACGTTAGCCTTGCGCAAGGGGCCTGAAAATCGGTGCTTGCGAGAAATATCTGGGTTTGCTTGTGGAGAGTTGGGGTAGTGTTAAGTCGCCTATCGCCTGCCCTGTAACTGCTTGGCCGTAAGCGCCAGGCAGCAGGGCAGGTGAGCGAGTCCCCAGTGGCTTACGCCAGGTCGAGGTTATTGGCCGCTTCCAGGGTATTTTCCATCAGGCAGGCCACCGTCATCGGGCCCACACCGCCGGGCACCGGAGTGATCCAGCCAGCGCGCTCGGCAGCCGTTTCATATTCGATATCACCCACCAGGCGGCCGTCATCCAAGCGGTTAATACCGACATCAATAACCACAGCGCCGGGCTTGATCCATTCGCCTTTCACCAGGCCCGGTTTGCCAACGCCGACCACCACAACATCGGCGCGGCCGAGATGCTCTGCCAGGTTGTGCGTAAAGCGATGTGTCGTGGTCACGGTGCAACCGGCCAGCAGCAGCTCCAGCCCCATGGGGCGACCAACAATGTTGGATGCACCCACGACCACCGCTTCCTTGCCATGAAACTCGATACCCGTGGACTCCAGCAGATGCATGACCCCCTTGGGTGTGCAGGGGCGCAGGGCGGGCAGGCGCTGAGCCAGGCGTCCAAGGTTAAAGGGGTGGAAGCCGTCAACATCCTTGTCCGGTCGAATACGCTCCAGGATTACATTGGCATCGAGCTGCTTGGGCAGCGGCAGCTGAACCAGAATGCCATCGACCTCGCTGTTTGCGTTCAGGCTATCGACCAGCTCCAGCAGCTCCTGCTGCAAGGCGGTGGCGGGCAGATCGTAGGATAGCGACTGGATACCAACGTCCTGGCAGGCATTTTTCTTGTTGCGCACATACACGTGGGACGCGGGATCAACCCCCACCAGAACCACGGCGAGGCAGGGGGCTCGCTTGCCCGTTTCCACGCGCTTCTTTACACCCTGAGCCACTTTTTCGCGCACTTGGGCTGCAATCCGTTTGCCGTCAATTATGTTTGCAGTCATCGTTGGGCTGTATTCCTCGAGGCGGGTAGTAGTTAACTGGCGCGGATTTTCTCATGGTTACAGGTGTGCGGCCAAGTGGCGATTTCGCTAAATGAACCGTGACTGTTACCTTGGGCCGCTTTTGCGTGCCGGGCAGGCTCTGGCAATTGCCTGTTTGCAGCAATCGCCGCAAATTCATGGCTATTCTGTAACCAGTATGATTTTACTGAAAAAAATCCATATTTTTAGTTGACGTCCAAAAGTGTCGGCCGTAGTATATGCCGCTCCTTTAGGCAGGTCGCCGCAGTCTCGGTTGCAGCAGCTGTTTAAAGGCGGGAGCAATGCGCCCGTAGCTCAATCGGATAGAGCAACGGCCTTCTAAGCCGTAGGTTGCGGGTTCGATTCCTGCCGGGCGTACCATTAGGTAAGTTGCTTATCCGGTAAAGTGTTAAAAGTCAGGCAGTGGTGGGCGTAGCTCAGTTGGTAGAGCCCCGGATTGTGATTCCGGTGGTCGTGGGTTCAAGCCCCATCGTCCACCCCATTCCTGATAGCTGTGCGGACGTGGTGAAATTGGTAGACACGCCAGATTTAGGTTCTGGTGCCGAAAGGTGTGGGAGTTCGAGTCTCCCCGTCCGCACCATGTTTGTCTGAAACGCTGTGGTGGGCGTAGCTCAGTTGGTAGAGCCCCGGATTGTGATTCCGGTGGTCGTGGGTTCAAGCCCCATCGTCCACCCCATTCCTTGTAACAGGCATGGATGTTCAGCGCTTCAATGAATTGCAAGATTCACAGGCAAACCGTTTCAAGGCTTGGTCTGCAGGGGTCAGTTTTTCGAATTGGTCACTAAAGCTCAGGCAGGCTTCATCGCAGTGGTGGGCGTAGCTCAGTTGGTAGAGCCCCGGATTGTGATTCCGGTGGTCGTGGGTTCAAGCCCCATCGTCCACCCCATTCCCGCACCCAGTGTCGGGACGATGATGCTAGTGCTTTGTAAAACCTGCGGTGTAACGAACAGACGCCAGTCTGCTTCAAGGTTGCCCTGCTTGTAACGCTGTGGTGGGCGTAGCTCAGTTGGTAGAGCCCCGGATTGTGATTCCGGTGGTCGTGGGTTCAAGCCCCATCGTCCACCCCATTTCTCGCTATTTTCTCTGTATCTTTCTGTTTTAATTCGTTTTTCTTGATTGAAGGCGAAATTCCTTTATGATCCTTTCCTAGTGGCGAACTCTGCTGCCTTTAATAGTATTCCGCTTGACTATTCGGGGTAACTGGCACAGAATTTCGCGCTTTAGAATTTAGGTTCTGCGGCATCCGTGCCAGGTCGGAAAGCGAGTTTACCGCCAAGCGGGTGTTTTTGGGGACGGATTCGTCCGCAGATCGCGATTAAAAAATGCTGCAAGTTTTGTGAGGAATTCCATGCAAGTTTCTGTTGAAGCGACTTCGGGCCTCGAGCGTCAGATGACGATCACTGTTCCGGCCGAGCGTATCGATAATGATGTAGCCACCCGTGTGCAGGATACTGCGCGTCGCGTGCGTATCGATGGCTTTCGTCCGGGCAAGGTGCCGGTCAAAATAGTTCAGAAGCGCTACGGTGCCGGAATTCGCCAGGAAGTCCTGGGTGAAGTGGTCCAGCAGAGCTTCTACGAAGCGGCGCAGCAGGAAAAGTTGCAGCCCGCCGGCGGCCCGAATATCGAGTTCAAGAAAGACAAGGCGGGTGAAGATTTTGAATTCACCGCGACCTTTGAAGTTTATCCGGAAATCACCCTGGCTGACTTCGCCGCGGCAGAAATCAAGAAACTGAATGCCAGCGTTACCGATGCCGATCTTGAAAAAATGATCGACACCCTGCGCAAGCAGCAGGCTGAGTGGGCTCTGGTTGAGCGCGCAGCTGAAGATGGCGATCGCGTCAAGATCGACTTTGAAGGCTTTATCGATGGCGAAGCTTTCGATGGCGGCAAAGGCGAAGGCATGGACCTGGTGCTGGGCTCCAACACCATGATTCCGGGTTTCGAAACCGGCCTGGTTGGCGCCGTTGCAGGCGACGACAAGGAACTGAACGTAACCTTCCCGGCGGATTACCAGTCCGAAAACCTGCAGGGCAAAGTAGCCCTGTTCAAGGTCAAGGTTCAGAACGTATCTGCCTCTTCACTGCCGGAGCTGAACGAAGAATTCTTCGTCAAGTTCGGTCTGGAAGGCAAGACGCTGGAAGAGTTCCAGGTTGAAGTTCGCAACAACATGGAGCGCGAGCTGAAGCAGGCGCTGAAAATGAAGCTCAAAGAGCAGCTTTTCGGCAAACTGATCAAGCTTAACGCCATTGACGTACCGAGCCCGCTGGTTGATAGCGAGATCGACAATCTGCGCAAGCAGGCGGTACAGCAGTTCGGTGGCGGCAACGCCAACCTCGACCCCAACATGCTGCCCAAGGAACTGTTCGAAGAACAGGCCAAGCGCCGCGTTGCGATCGGTCTGCTGGTACAGGAAGTCATCAAGGCCAACGAACTGAAGGTCGATGAAGACCGCGTTCGCGCCATGGTTGAAGAGCAGGCTCAGACGTATCAGGAGCCGCAGCAGGTTATCGACTGGTACTACAGCAACAAGGAAATGCTGAACCAGATCCAGAGCCTGGCGATGGAAGATCAGGTGGTTGAACAGCTGCTCGCATCTGCTACAGTCGAAGAAGTTGAAGTCAGCTACGAAGACGCGATCAAGCCAGCTCAGCCAGAAGCTGAAGTGGCGGAAGAAGCCGCAGCTGAATAAGGCTGCTGCAGCGACGCTCTAACGAGTCATGGAAAAACGACAGTTGGCTCAGGCTGACTGTCGTTTTTTTCGCTTATAAGGCTAAGGAGAGATTTGCATGTCAGATATCTATACAGGACAGGCGGGAGCCGGAATTAGCTCCAGTCTGGTACCGATGGTGGTCGAGCAGACTGCGCGCGGAGAAAGGGCCTACGATATCTACTCGCGGCTGCTGAAGGAACGCGTGATTTTCATGGTCGGCCAGGTCGAAGACCACATGGCTAACCTGATTGTTGCCCAGCTACTGTTCCTTGAAGCAGAAAACCCGGAAAAGGATATTCACCTTTACATCAACTCGCCCGGTGGCTCGGTGACTGCGGGTCTGGCGATCTACGATACCATGCGCTTCATCAAGCCGGATGTCAGCACCATGTGTATCGGTCAGGCGGCGAGCATGGGTGCATTCCTGCTGGCCGGCGGCGCCAAAGGCAAGCGTTTTGCGCTGCCTAACTCCCGCGTGATGATTCACCAGCCGCTGGGCGGCTATCAGGGTCAGGCGACCGACATTGAGATTCACACCCGTGAAATTCTGTCGATCCGCCAGAAACTGAACGAAATTCTGGCGCACCACACCGGCCAGGATCTGGAAACACTTGCACGTGATACCGATCGTGACAACTTCATGGATCCCCATGCGGCCAAGGCATACGGCCTCATTGATGAAGTACTGGATCGCCGCGTAATCGAAGGCTGATCACGTAAGAACCGTATTATAATTGGCATGCCGGGTTGAAATTGCCCGGCGATGCCATTATCAATAAGGCTTACGCGATCGCACTGTTGAGGTAGTCGAATGTCCGACGAGATTAAAGGTAAAGGCGGAGAAGGCAGCAAGCTGTTCTGTTCGTTCTGTGGCAAAAGCCAGGACGAAGTGCGCAAGCTCATTGCCGGCCCTTCCGTATTTATCTGCGATGAATGTGTCGATCTGTGCAACGACATCATTCGAGAAGAGATCCAGGAAATCGAGAGTCAGGAGCAGAGCGATCGCCTGCCGATTCCCGCTGAGATCAAGAAGACGCTGGATGAGTATGTTATCGGTCAGGAGCAGGCCAAGAAGGTTCTGTCCGTTGCCGTGTACAACCATTACAAGCGTTTGCGCTTCAAGGAGCGTCGCGAGCAGGGTGTGGAGCTTGGCAAGAGCAACATTCTTCTGATCGGCCCCACGGGTAGCGGTAAAACGCTGCTGGCCCAGACGCTCGCGCGCATGCTTAACGTCCCCTTCACCATCGCCGATGCCACCACGCTGACTGAGGCGGGCTACGTCGGAGAAGACGTCGAAAACATCATCCAGAAGCTGCTGCAGAAATGCGACTACGACGTCGAAAAGGCGCAGCTGGGTATTGTGTATATCGATGAAATCGACAAAATTTCACGCAAGTCTGACAACCCGTCCATTACCCGCGATGTGTCGGGTGAGGGCGTACAGCAGGCGCTGCTGAAACTGATCGAAGGTACAGTTGCATCGGTTCCGCCCCAGGGTGGTCGCAAGCATCCGCAGCAGGAATTCCTGCAGGTTGATACCTCCAACATCCTGTTTATCTGTGGCGGCGCCTTTGCCGGCATGGAGCAGATCATCCGCGCCCGTTCTGAAAAGAGCTCGATTGGCTTTAGTGCCAGCGTGAAGGGTAAGGAAGATGGCAAGTCCATGAGCAAGATTCTGGCCGGTGTCGAGGCAGAGGATCTGGTGAAATTTGGTCTGATTCCCGAGTTTGTCGGACGTCTGCCCATGATTGCCGTGCTGGCTGAGCTGGATGAAGAAGCGCTGATTACCATTCTCACCGAACCCAAGAACAGCCTGACCAAGCAGTACGCGGCGCTGTTCGAAATGGAAGGTGCAGAGGTCGATTTCCGCAAGGAAGCACTGCGCGCCGTTGCCCGCAAGGCACTGGACCGTCGCACTGGCGCCCGTGGTCTGCGCTCCATTCTTGAAGCGGTATTGCTGGAGACCATGTACCAGCTGCCGTCGATGGAAAATGTCACCAAGGTCGTGATTGACGAAGGTGTCATCGAGGGCGAGTCCGAGCCGCTGCTGATCTACGAAACACCGGAGAAGGCCAAGGCTGCCTCCGAAGACTGATCATCAGAGCTAACAGCCTGTCGGACTTAACACTGATCTACTGCGGAAAAGCCGAATTTGATTATTTTGTGTACTCTTTCTTGTTAAATAGAACCACTATTTGCCTCAAAAGAGCTCAAAATCATAACTCAAATCGCTCTTTCCCTCGCTACGACCGGTTAAGCCCGACAGGCTGCCAGGCTCTGTCATACAAAAGGACGCTACGGCGTCCTTTTTTCGTTCTGGTTTTTTGTTTTCTTAAAGGGAGGGGCGAGGCGAAAGCGGGCAGTACTGATTCAGTCTGCTGGCGGCGTTCTGGGCGCTAGAGACTGATGATCCCAGTCATCCGGCATCACGAAGCCACGGCCTGTTTCACCCCAGCAGGGCGAGCCTTGCAGGACAAGGCGAGACAGCTGGGCCACCAGGGTAGGCCCTGGGTGTTGCAGCAGGTGCGTACGCAGGCCATCCCAGTCCATCACGCTTGAGTCTGCGCGCCTGGCAGGGGCCAGCCAGCCAAGTTTAGGTAAAACGGCATAGCGATGCTCTGCACCGCTGCGCAGACGCTCCAGCTCGCCGATGGGTAACCACCAGCCACGCAGGTGTTCAGCGCTGATATCAGCGTGCAACAAGCTGCTCACCGCATGTCCTCCGGCCCGGTAAAACAGATAGCCTGGCATCAGCAGCTGAGGCTGTGGAGACTCAATGCCCAGTCGATCCAGCGCGGCTTTGCCTGTCGGATGGGCGGCGAGGGCAAGCTGATGCTGCTGCAGGCGCTGCCACTTGATATCCAGTCGGTCTCGCCGACCGGGGCCGACAAAGTCGCTGAGCGCGCTGCCATCCCCGCAACAGAGGTAGAACTTCACCGCCGTTTCAAGATGAAACCACTGGCCTGCACTGCGATAGAGAAAATCGAACTCACCGGCGGTAATGCCGCCCTGCACGCACTGTAGATTGCGGTGTACTGGCTCTGGTGCCAGGGCATCGTTGAGCAAGGTTGCAACAAGGTCTTCATAATACAGGCCCAGACGGCGGCGCGAGGAAGTACCAGGCAGTGCTGTCAAAGACTCTGGGGCTGTTAGCAGGCTGTAGAGCGAAGGCGCCGCCGAGCGCATCAGGGAGGGCGCCGAGCGGGCCCACAGATAATCGCGACGCTGGTCACAGGCTTCGCTTAATAACTGTATTTGCAGCCTTTGTTGCGTGTTGCTTATCGCTGGCAGGTTCACAAGAAGAATAAACTCACTTAAAGTAGCTCCCATTCATGCTTCGCAATTCTCATTCTGCGCCGTAATGCGCTGCAAAAGGTCCGCACCATGACGTTTGTACAGAAACGCTCCGACAAAACCATGCCGATCAGTGCGCGGGATCGCCGTCCGATGGTGTCCGATACCGACATCAACTACATCCTGGTCAGCGGTGCCCAGCTATCCCTGAGCAAGCTCAAGCGTGGCAAAAGCTTCGATACACGACTGTACCATTTCGCTGAGATCGGTGTTTTCCTAGAAGTGTCCCTGTCCCGCGGCGCGGGCATCAGCGACGACACCCGCGAGCAGCTGCAGCAGCTTCATAAGGAAGCGGTTCATCTGCATATGGCTGCCAACAAGGCTGCGCATGCCAGCACCGCCGACTGAGCCCGCTGTGCAGCAGGTCCCGGAAGTTGTTGAGTCAGCCCCCGTCGCTGGTGACGACCAGGCAAAGCCGGCCGGCTTTGATGCCAAGGCTTTTCTGGCGCGCCTGACGTCCAGGCCCGGCGTTTATCAGATGTATGCCCTCAATGGCGACATTCTCTATGTCGGCAAGGCAAAGAACCTGAAAAAAAGGGTTAGCAGCTACTTTCGCAGCAAGGGCCTGGCGCCCAAGACTGCCGCCCTGGTTGCGCGTATCCAGCATGTAGAGGTGACGGTCACCAACAGTGAAACCGAAGCCCTGCTGCTGGAACAAAACCTGATCAAGGAGCAGCGCCCGCCCTACAATATTCTGCTGCGGGACGATAAATCCTACCCCTATATCTTCATATCCGATCAGGATGAATATCCCGCGGTTCGCTTTCACCGCGGTGCAAGGCGCGCCAAGGGCAGTTACTTCGGGCCCTTTCCCAGCGGTACGGCGGTGCGTGAAAGCCTGAACTTGCTGCAGAAGCTGTTTCGCATCCGTCCCTGTGAAGACAGCTTCTTTCGCAACCGCAGTCGTCCCTGTCTGCAGTACCAGATTCAGCGCTGCAGCGGTCCCTGCGTTGGGCTGATCAGTGAAGCGGACTACGCTGACGACCTGCGTCATGCCAGCATGTTTCTTGAGGGCAAGAGCAATGCGGTGATGCAGGAACTCGCCAGTCAGATGGAAGCGGCGGCGGCAGCTCTGAATTTCGAGCAGGCGGTGCTGCTGCGTGATCAGCTCGGCAATCTGCAGCAGGTACAGGAACAGCAATACGTCAGCGGCTTCGAGGGCCAGGCCGATGTTATTGGTTGCGCGCTCCAACCCGGCGGCGTTGGCATCCATATGCTCTATGTCCGCGGCGGCCGCATTATCGGCAGCAAGATGTTTCACCCACGGATATCGATTGAGGATACCGAAGCCGATGTGCTGTCGGCCTTCGTGGCGCAGTGGTATCTGGGCGCCAGCCGTGAAATTCCCGATCAGGTCATCTTGCCACTGGCGCTGACGGACCACGAGGCCCTGCAGGAGGCGCTGACCCAGCGTCGTGGCCGCAAGGTCGTGCTGCAGCACAGCGTGCGCGGTGACAAGGCAGGCTGGCAGAGGCTGGCCCAGACCAATGCCGAGCAGCAACTGAGTAGCCATCTGGCGAGCAAGCAAAACATGTACAACCGCTTCCTTGCGCTGCAGGAGGCGCTCAAGCTGGACGGCATTCCACAGCGGCTCGAGTGCTTCGATATCAGCCACAGCTCCGGCGAGGCGACGGTGGCCTCCTGCGTGGTGTTTGACCACAATGGTCCGCTTAAAACAGACTATCGCCACTTCAATATCAGCGACATTACCCCCGGCGACGACTACGCCGCCATGCATCAGGCCCTTTTGCGGCGCTATACACGCCTGAAAAAAGGTGAGGGCAAGTTGCCGGATATTTTGCTGATTGACGGTGGCAAGGGGCAGGTCGGCCAGGCCCGCGCCGTACTCGAAGAACTGCAGATCACCGAAGTGCTGATTGTCGGTGTCGCCAAGGGGCCGAGCCGCAGGGCAGGGCTCGAAACCCTGGTGTTGGCTGAAAGCGGTGAAGAAATCACCCTGTCAGGCGATGCCCTGGCGCTGCACCTCATTCAGCATATACGGGATGAGGCGCACCGATTTGCCATTACAGGGCACCGCGCCAGACGCGGCAAGGCGCGCAAAACCTCGCGCCTGGAGACTATTGACGGCATAGGCCCGAAACGGCGACGCGAATTGCTGCGTCATTTCGGGGGATTGCAGGAGATAGAGCGGGCGAGTATTGAAGAAATTGCAAAAGTCTCTACCATAAGCCGCAAACTCGCGGAAGATATCTATTTCGCACTTCATCCAGATCCATGACTCCCCGGAGAGCCACTGGCAGGTATGCTGTTTTCCATGAAAATTCCAAACATTTTGACCCTGCTGCGGATCCTGCTGATACCGGTATTCGTGTTCTTTTATTATCTGCCTCAGGCCTGGGCGCCTATGACTGCCGCTGCAATTTTTGGTGTCGCTGCCCTGACCGACTGGTTTGACGGTTATCTTGCCCGCAAGCTGGATCAGTCGTCTCCCTTTGGTGCCTTTCTGGATCCTGTGGCCGACAAGCTGATGGTGGCTGTGGCGCTGGTTGTGCTGGTCGAGACCTTTAGCGAGGTCTGGATCACCATCCCCGCGGCGGTGATCATCGGGCGTGAAATCGTTATTTCCGCGCTGCGGGAATGGATGGCGGAACTGGGCGAGCGCGCCAGTGTTTCTGTGTCTGGCCTTGGCAAGGTCAAAACCACGCTGCAGATGGTCTCCATCCTGCTGCTGGTTGCCTTTACGCCTTACACCAGCTTCTCCTGGATTGGCGTGGCGGCACTTTATGGTGCCAGTCTGCTTACTTTCTGGTCAATGGTGCTCTACCTGAAGGCTGCCTGGCCCCTGCTGGGCGAAGATCTGTAAGTGTTTAATCTTTAAGAACAATATTTTATGTTTCGGTGTTGACACAAGAACGCAGGTCTCTATAATACGCACCACTTACAGAGCAGGCGGGAATAGCTCAGTTGGTAGAGCACGACCTTGCCAAGGTCGGGGTCGCGAGTTCGAGTCTCGTTTCCCGCTCCAATCTTTACATTCTGATCCCTTCAGATGTCAAAGAGCCCTGTAAGACGCTATCCGAGGCTGGATGGCAGAGTGGTCATGCAGCGGACTGCAACTCCGTGTACGCCGGTTCGATTCCGACTCCAGCCTCCATTTTTCGCCCGGGTGGTGAAATTGGTAGACACAAGGGACTTAAAATCCCTCGCCTGAAAGGGCGTACCGGTTCGATTCCGGTCCCGGGCACCAGTATCCATGCACCCTTCAGCGTTAGTGCTTAGCAACCAAACTTCAGCTTCATTTTATACCGCTATCTTTCACCACGTCTGCATCTTCGCGCGGCAAAAGATACATTCCCGTTATTCATCCGATCTTTTCGATTCGCAGTTAATTCGATTCCAGACATTCCTCAGCGCATTGCCGCCGATCTTTCGTTAGGCCCCTGAACAATTTTTTATTCAGCCTCATCCCGTGCACCCCATATCTGGTCGATCTCGACTACTATGCATCTGTTCATAATGTATAAATAGTCGCAATTTGGCTACAATGTCACTTTGCACATGATGCCTACACGCCGAGGAATCGGCCATCAACGCCTCGACACCGTTGCGGGAAGTGGCACCTGCAGCCTGAATAAGTAACAACAGGTTACGCATTTGGCTGCGCACACAGGGAGTTGCACAACCCCACGCCGAGGTTTTTGGCATGATGCAACCACTTTCTCCTGCGTTAGCGCGCACAACCCCGCGCATCGCTTTACATGCAGCAGCACGCAACACACCTTCCACGCCCTCCGATATCATTGGCCGCAAAAAAACCAATACCAGCCCCTGTGCCGGTGCTCTGCTGTTCCATTGTGCATGGCTCAGCTGTGCGCTTGTCGCAGGCTGCAGTTCAACACCGATCGTGGCGCAGCGGGATGAAGTTTTTGTACATATCCGCCTAGTTGACGCTATCGATGAGCGCCCCGATGCGCTGGGTCTCGCCAATTGCAATAACGGTGTCTGCTATATCCAGATACTGCGCGATCGCTATCCGGACTGCATCACCCATGAGGTCCGCCACGGATTTGAAGCCAATTGGCATGAGCATCGCGAAACTACGGATTACTGCCTGGTGCAGCGCTAACGGCCTGCCAGGTCCGTGGCGACTCTGGCATCGAGGGCCCAAAGATGGGCGGCCACCAGCGCTCGCCAGGGGCTAAAGTCCGCCAGCCAGTCCTGCGTCTGCCTTTCTGTAGGCTTGTCAGCCATCGCCAGCAGCGCCTGCAGGCTACGCCGCACCGCCACGTCGCCATGCAGCGATCCATCTGGCCAGCCAAAGCCGCGCATCAGCGCATAATTTACGGTCCAGGGGCCTATACCCTTGATCTGCAGCAACTGCGCGCCCAGTTGCTCGGCATTGCAGCCTTTGGCATCCAGTTGCAGCAGGCCCGACTCAAGCGCCTCGCACAGCGCCCTGAATGTGCGCACCTTGGCCGCAGATAGTCCTGCAGCACCCAGGCCTGCATCACTCAGGTTACTTGTTTGCCGGGCATCGGGGTAGCACCAGAGACCACTTGAGTGCTGCTGGCCCGCCGCCTGTATCAGTCGACGTCGGATACTGACGGCCGCCTGTACGCTGATTTGCTGCCCGATAATAGCCCAGCTCAGAGCTTCAAACGGGCTTGCCGCCAGGGGTATGCGCAAGCCTGGCACGCTGCGGATTAGCGCGCCAAGCTGGCAATGCCCACGATACTGCTGCTCAAATTCTTCCACTGGCTGCGTCAGGCCCAGCATCAGCCGTGCCCTGTGCTCAAGCAGGGTTGTGGATAGCGGTGACTCGGAAACGGCAGGATTGCCACCGCCGTCAATATCGAGTTGCACTTCGGCGGCTTTGTCTTTGAATCGAATATGCAGACAGGCGGCGGAGTTTTCCCAGCGTAACCCCTTGGTCAGGCTATCTGAGGTCACGCGTTCAGCCACGTCCTGTGAGTCACGTCGATGAAACGCCAGAAAATCTGCCAGGCGATAGTTCGCCGGCAGTTCAATGCGACAGTGCAGGAGTGTGCCGGCAACAGCGGGGAAGGGGGAAGGCATCAAGTGTCACGCTCGCGGTCCAGCAATGCACGCTTGCGCTCGATGCCCCAGCGATAGCCGGAGAGGCCCCCATCACTGCGCACCACCCGATGACAGGGAATCGCGACCGCTATGGCGTTGGCGGCACAGGCGCCGGCAACCGCACGCACGGCACGGGGTGAACCTATGCGTTGGGCCAATTGCGCATAGCTCAGCGTTTCGCCCGGTGGTATATCGCGCAGCGCCAGCCAGACACGTTGCTGGAAAACGGTGCCGCGAATATCCAGTGGCAGATCCATACCCCGGACGGGGTTGTCTACAAAAGCCGCCACAAGCCCGACAAGTTGCATATATCCAGAATCACCCGGCACCAGCTGAGCCCTGGCAAAACGACGCTGCAGGTCCTGCAGCAGGGCATTGGGGTCGTCCCCCAGCAAAATGGCGCAGATGCCAAGTTCGCTCTGGGCCACCAGAATGGCGCCCAGGGAGCAATCACCCACGGCGAATTGAATGCGGGCGTCGTCGCCGCCGGCGCGATAACGGCTGGGTGTCATACCGAGTACCTGAGTGGATTCTTCGTAAAACCGACCGCTGGAGCCGTAGCCGGCAGTATTGAAGGCGTCGGTGATGGTTGTGCTCTGATCAAGTGCTGCACGCAGACGCCGGGCCTGGTGCGCCTTGGCATACTGGCGTGGTGTAAGGCCGGTAAATTGTTTGAACAGGCGGTGCAGATGATGGCTGCTAAGGCCCGCACAGGCAGCCAGCTCTTCCAGGGTCGGCAGCTGTGGTGCGGTTTCGATCATGCGACAGAGTGTGGCTATGGTATTGCGCTGGCGTTCCTGTGCTGAGGCCTGATCTGGATGGCAGCGTTTGCAGGGTCTGAAGCCTGCGCGCTCTGCCGCGCTGGAGTCCGCATGAAAGCGGACATTTTCAGGTCGGGCGGTACGGGACGGGCAGCTCGGTCGACAGTAGATGCCGGTGGTGATGACGCCGTAGACAAAAAGACCGTCGGCGCTGGCATCGCGGTTCAATACCGAGTGCCAGCGCGGATCTGCACAGGTTGTCTCTGCTTGCTGCTCTGGGCTCGTCACGCTGTCATTCCCGTCTTAGTCGCCAGATTATTCTCAACTGCCACTGTAGCGGCGTGAGGCGCAGAGGTCACTCCGACTCTTGCTGCTGTATTCAAGACAGCGCGGGCAGGCCAAAGAGAAAGGGCAAGACCGAATGAACCTTAGCGGTATTTTTCGGCCGCGCTGTTGACCCCGAAATGCATTGCTGTATTATGCAGCGCCTTGAGGCTGGATGGCAGAGTGGTCATGCAGCGGACTGCAACTCCGTGTACGCCGGTTCGATTCCGACTCCAGCCTCCATTATTCCCGCTTTCCACTCCCTCTTTTTGTCATCTCCCGGCGACGGTGTCGCTGCTTTAGGTTATCCTGCTGTTTTCATTGGCTCTATTGCGCGGCCAGGGTGCGCCGACTGCGATTGATACGCCTGAATTACAATACGTATTGTGTATTAATAATATGAAAACAGGTTCCGACACACGCCAGAAAGTGTTCCTGGCAGCGGATCAGCTGCTGGAGCAGGGTCTGCGGCCGACACAGCAGAATGTACGCGAGCTGATCGGCAGCGGCAGTCTGACGACGATCAACAAGGCCCTGGGGGACTGGTGGAAAACACTGGGCGAGCGCATTACGCGGCGCAACCAGCACCCCGAAGTGCCGGAAGCGGTACTGCTGAGCGCCGGCAAACTCTGGGATCAGGCACTGGCCTACGCCGAACAGCGCTTTCTTGAGCAGAGTACGCAGCTTGAGCAGCAGTATCGTGAAAGCCTGGAGCGGGCGCGCCAGGATGATCTGGCCGTCACTTCGGATCTGCGTCAGCTGCAGGAGCAGAATGCCCGCGTGCTGGAACGCAACGAACAGCTCGCAATGCAGCTGGACGCCAGCCAGTCTGAACGCCTGCGCCAGGAAGAACGATTGATTCGACTTGGCTCCGACAATGAAGAGCAGGGGCGTCAGCTCAAGCAGCAGGCGCTGCTGCTTGAGCGTAGCGCAGGCAACGCCGATACTGAACAGTTGCTGGATTTGCGCGTTCGCCTGCGCATTCAGGAAGAGGACGGCAAGCGCCTGCACAGCAGCAATGACAGCCTGGCGCAGGAAAATGCCCGGCTGCGCCGACAGCTGCAGGAGCAGGAACGCGGCTTTCTGGAGCGGATCCATCAGCTCGAGCTTGAACTGGCACGCCGCGAAAGCAGTACCCTGGCTCGGGGCTAAAAGCCAGGTACATTAAAAGGGGATTGCGCCCTGGGGGCGTACACCCACTGATTCATTTCTGATCCTGCTGTCTGGGTATAAAAATGGATATAACACTCGAAGATAATGCCAGTTACGCCACCATCGTGGATGCACTGCAGCGCTGCGGCGCCGAGGATGCCGTATGCTGCGGCACGGAAATATTGTTTAATAGCGCTAAACAGGCGCTGGTACAGGAAAAACTGTCCGGCGTGACGCTGCAATTGCTCGACACCGACGGCTATGCAATACGCCAGGTTACCAGTCGGCGACGCGGCGATCAGGTACCGGTGCCGGATCGCCTGAACGACCGTCAGATCACGGTCATACGGGCCCTGGAAAAGGTATTGCGGCACTGTCAGAAAGAGGGCATACAGCTGATCGGCTACAGCGATGAACTGGTGGCTCTGCCAGCCCAGATCAAGCCCGAAGCCATCGCTTCGGCCTGCGCACTGGATATAGAGACCTATGGAGCTTACCGGGGTGCTGAGGCATTGACGCCTGACGCAGGCACCCTGATTAACGATGTATTACCTTAGGTATACGTAGTTAAATTTTTGAATTTTAAGGAAATGTATGGGCCCTATCCGTGTACTGCTTGCCGACGACCATCCGGTTGTTCGGGACGGTTTCCAGCGTATTCTGGAGTCTGATGAGCGTATTCGAATCATTGCCAGTGCCAGTAGCGGTCATGAGGCATTTGAGCAATTCCGTGCAGAAAAGCCCGATATAGTGGTGCTGGATCTCACCATGCCAAGCCAGGCAGGCGCACCGGAGAGCTCATCCATCAGCGGTGGCATGGAGGCGATCAGGCGCATTCTGGCGCAGGACTCCCGTGCCCGTGTGCTGGTACTGTCCAGCTGTGAAACCAGACCTTACCCCAGCCAGGTAATTGGCGCCGGCGTAAAGGGGTACCTGACCAAGCGCTGCGCGCCGGCCGAGCTGATCGAAGCTGTGGTAAAGGTGCATTCAGGCGAGCGCTACTTTTCGCCATCGATCCAGGATCAGCTGGACGACTCGGCGACGGACAGCTCTCCGGTAAATCAGCTGAGCTCCCGCGAGTTGCAGATTTTCGTCATGCTCGCGGACGGGCATTCGGTCGCACAGATCGCGGAGGCGGTGTTTCTCAGCCCCAAAACCATCCATGCCCATCGTTCCAACATCAAACGCAAGCTTGATCTCAAAGCCAATGGCGAGATAGTGCATCTGGCCATGCGCCACGGCCTGATCGACCCCTAGGATGCTGTCCAATACTCACAGTAGCACCCCTCCATTAGTGATCTCCGTGCCAGCGCCCTGGATAACAGTTGCGCAGGGCGAAGCACTCGGGTCCATACTGTGACTGTACTTCCCGGCAAGGAGTTGCCATGCGACAAATGGAAAGTTCCAGCGAGCTGCTGCTCGAAACCAGTTTTATCTGGCATGAAATCAGTGTCGGTGACCTGATCCGCCTTGAAGCGGATCTGGACGACTGTGGCGAGCAGCAGCTTAAATCCGCCTCCCAGTATGAGGTGCTGGCAAAGCTCGAGCTGGCGCCGGGACATCAGGTTTTTGTGGTGCAGTCCGATATCTCCGGTGAGCTGGTACAGGTACATCCTTTTCTTGTCAGCAGCTACGATAACCGCCCCCCGCCTACCTGCATGTAACCTGCTTGCACGCCTGACCTGCGCTTACCTTGCGCAGGCGGGCATTTAAGTGTCGCCCAGGCACAGTAATCGTCACTTCTTCGCGTGTTAGTGTGTCCGCCTGTACTTGCCTGCTGTAATAAGCAGCACGAACGCCATATCAAGCAAATTTGATTATGAATTCGTCACCGCAACTCTTCGCATCTATGCCGAATGGAACCCGTGGAATCCCCATGAGAGACGCAGCCTTTACGCTTGTTAAACAGTATTACCAGACCTTCAACGCAGGCGACATGCCGGCCTTTCTGGATCTGCTCACCGATGATGTGATCCACGACATCAACCAGGGTGGGCGGGAAGTCGGCAAGGAGGCTTTTGCGGCCTTTATGCTGCGCATGAATCAGTGCTACGAAGAACAGCTCATTGATATCGAGGTCATGGTCAGCGCGGATGGCCAGCGTGCTGCCGCTGAATTTGTTGTGCTGGGGCGCTACCTCGACAACGATGAGGGCCTGCCACCCGCCAGGGGTCAGCAATACCGTTTGCCCGCCGGCGCCTTCTTTGAATTGCGCGACTCCAGGGTGGCGCGCATCAGCAATTACTACAACCTCAATGACTGGCTCGAACAGGTGGGCGGGGCGGTTTAGCATTTTGTAACGCACAGAGCCTTGCGTTCATGCGGCCAAGACCCTATAACCTGTGGCTGCCATGGGCGACGCACGCAGCGGACGCCGACTACAGGGAGCCTTGCGTCCGCTTGATCGCTACCATTACTGCGCCATTGCCTGCCAGGTTATTTGCACGCAGGCTCGCTTGCCACTGGACAACCTTGAGCGCCGGGCCTGAGGGGTTGCTGATCGGTTTCAGGGATGCCCCCGACGAGCTCATCCCCTGGCAGGATCTGGCGAGGGCACAGCACGTTCATACAGGCGCGGCATTTCACCGGCTGGCGCTCGAAGGCAAGCCGGCGTTACGCTGGATAGGCCGCTGGCACCGCCATTTCTGGCGCGCATTCAGCCAGTACCTGCACCAGCAGCACGAGCCCGATTTCGCCGTGCAGCTGCAACGCATCGAAACAGCCGTACGACAGGGCTATGTGCGCAGCTCAACCTGGTCGCAACTGCAGGCTCAGGCCGCGGCACTGCTGCAGCACAGAGATGCCGCCCTGGTACAGGCGCCGGCCCGACCTGATCTGCGTTACCAGCGCCTGGGGCGCATCGCCAGCGGCGACCCGCAGCTGTTGCAGCGTTACCGCGAGCATTACCTTAGCCGTCAGCAGACGCGCCACCGCACACTGTTTGATCAAATAGAACGCCTGCCACTGACGCCCAGCCAGCAGCGTGCCTGCATCACACTGGATGACAACAACCTGGTGCTGGCCGGCGCTGGCAGTGGCAAAACCAGCACCCTGATCGGTCGCGCCGCCTATCTGATTGCCAGTGACCAGGCTGAACCTCAGGACATTCTGCTGCTGGCCTTTGGTCGCCAGGCCGCCGATGAAATGCAGCAGCGCCTGCAGCAACGTCTTGGTATCAAGCTCGATGCCACCACTTTCCATGCACTGGGTCAGCGCATTATCACCGCGGTAGAAGGTCGCCGGCCACGTATCAGTCCGTTCGCTGAAGATGACGCCAAGCTGGGCAGCTGGGTTGCCAGTCAGTTTGAAGCACTGCTGGAGACGCCTGAATACCGCCGCGAGCTAATCGCTTATCTGCTGCGCTTTCGCTTCCCGGCGGACAGTCCCTTCGACTTCGCCACGCAGAATGAACATCAGCGTTTTGTGCGCAGCAATGGCGTGTGCACGCTTTCAGACTCAGTAGATGATGCTGCAGGCGAGGAGATACAGAGTAGCGCCGCCGGCGTGATTGCCGACTGGCTCTGGAGCCAGGGGATTAACTATCGTTACCGCCCGGCCGGGATCTACTCCCTGGCGCCGCCGCAAACACCTGCAACAGCGCAAGGCACGATCCAGCCCATGCTGCTTGTGCCCGACTTTTATCTGCCGGCTCAGGATATCTGCATCGACCTGCTGTTGCTTGATCGGGATGAGGACAGCCCCGCCTGGATTGAGCCTGCGGCCTACCAGCGGGCACTTGATGCGCTGCGCCACGCAGATACCGCCAATGGTCAGCGCCGTATCGAACTGCAGTTTCACCAGCAACAGGATGGCAGTCTGATCGATGACCTGGCCCGCCAGCTGAGCGAGCGGGGCGTTGTGGCACAGCCCAAAACTGACCCGCAAATACTGGCGCGTCTGCAGGACGGCGCTCAGCTGCAGCCACTGTGCGACCTGCTGACCCAGATGCTGCGCAGCTACAGAACCCTGCAACCGGATGCGGTCGAGCTGCGCGCCCGGATAGATGCAAGTCCCGGGTCGCAACAGCTGGAACAGGCGCTGAGGCTGTTGCAACCGCTGCACAGCGCCTACAGGGCGGAGCTTGCCGCCCATGACGAGATCGATTTCGACGACATGATCGCAAAGGCGCTGGAATATGTGGAGCAGGGCCGCTTTGCTTCGCCCTGGCAGCATATTCTGGTGGATGAGTTTCAGGACATCTCGGCCCTGCGCGCCCGTCTGATTCGGGCCCTGCGTGATGCCGTGCCGGGCGCCGCGCTCTTTGCTGTAGGTGATGACTGGCAGTCGATCTATCGTTTCACCGGCAGCGACGTAGGGCTGACCACCGATTTTGCCGGCTTCTTTGGCCCGGCCTCCATTAGTGCGCTGGATCAGACATTTCGCTTTAACAGCAGCATCGGCGAGCTGGCATCGCGCTTTGTGCTGCGCAACCCCGCCCAGCTGCCCAAGCAATTGCATAGCCAGACTCAGGTTGAGACGCCCGCCGTCTCACTGCTGGCCCACCGCAGCCGCGAGCCCGCCAAGGATGCTGGGGTACTCGAGCGCGCTCTGGAAGTGATCAGCCAGCGTTTCGCCGCAGCGGGAGGCGCCAGCTGCACTGTGATGATTATGGCGCGCAATCGCTTTAGCCTGCCCGACAGCGCACGCCTTGCATTCTTGCAGCGGCGTTTTGGTCAGCTGCAACTGCAGAGTCGCACGCTGCATGCCGCCAAGGGACGCGAAGCCGATTATGCGATCATCCTCGGGCTGGAGAGCGGCAAGTACGGGTTTCCGGCGGAACGTCGCCTGCATCCAGTACAGGATGCCCTGCTGCCAGGTGGCGAAACTTACCCCCATGCCGAAGAGCGACGCCTGTTTTATGTCGCGCTGACCCGCGCTCGTCACCGGGTATATCTTGTCTACAACAGCACGCGGCCATCCTGCTTTGTCACAGAGCTCATCGCCGATCAGTACCCGATCGAGCAGCATGAATTCGAGCCGGCTCATTAAAGCGCAGCCGGTCAGACGGGTATTTTGTGCAACAAAGTCACGTTCAACATGATCAGAAAGACGGTGCAAATTCTGGTCAGCGACTGTCTTAGCGACAACACTTAGGAAATGCTGTATCCAGACGGATAGCTGAAACCCTGAATAACTGGCTGGTCGGCGTGCAACTTGCGCAGAGGGTCGGAGGAGGTGAGCGATGCGATTGTTTTTCGCAGGGCTCGCGCTTATGGGCCTGTTGTCGACACCGCCCCTGAGCGCGGAAGAGCGAGTATTTCCGCCCGGGGCGGCCATTCACCCGCTGTGCTTCGATCAGCTGCTATCTGGCCTTACCAGCGAGAGTCCTTTCAGCCCCGTTACCTGTGATGGCATGCCTGGAGAGCACCCGGTGTTTATCTTTCCCGGGCAGGATGCCGCCGATCTGACCTATACCGCACAACGCATTACCGAAGAGGGCTACGGCCGCGGCTTTATCGCCTATGCCGTTGCAGGGCACTGGCCCAGCAAGACCGGCGACGACAAATGGACCTTGTTCGAGGTCACTGCGGCCAATGGCTTTGGCAACCTGCGCAGTTCCATCTGGTTGTTGCTGCAGCCACAGGGCAACAGGGTAGTAAAACCGCTGCTCTATGTGCCGGGGGGGGATCGCTGCAACGACGGTGCGCTGCGCGTGTCTGAGGTGGGGTCTGATCGGTTGATTTTTCTGTCGGCGGCCACACCCTTTCGTCTGCTGAACCCGACCAGACTCAACGAGTGGCGCCTGTTTATGCAGCAGCACGCCGCGAACCAGAACGAGCCGCAGGCCAGTAACAAGAAGCCCCAGCCCCCCTTTATGGACTGGAAACCCTATCTTGATGTCGCCAATGACGCCGGCGCCTGTGCCGGCGGCATTATCAAATCCTACAATTTCAAAACCGATACGCTGGATGTGCTGGGCGTGCGCATTGATCCCGGCGCCTTTATGAGTGCCCAGCAGGGCACCAAGCAGGCCTGTATCAACAACTGGCTCAAGGCGCAGGATCGCTTTCGCAAAGACGGCGTGCAGGATCTGGATCTGGATGAGTGGGACAGCATGCTCAGCACCCTGGAACCCGCCTGCGCGCAGCATTAAAACCCTTGCCGAAATGCCTAGCAGCCTGTCGGGCTTGGCCGGTCGTAGCGAGGGAAAGACCGATTTGAGTTAGTTTTTGAGCTCTTTTGAGGCGATAAATCGGCAGGATAGCCGATTTACACAGCGTAAGCTGCCCACCGGGCAAGCTACAGGGATGTAGCTTGTGAATAGTGGTTCTCTCAAAGAGCATACAAAAATGTCCCCTCTTTACCAAAATGAGGCTGCTTTTCCGCAGTAGATCAGTGTTAAGTCGACAGGCTGCTAGACGCCGAGTCGATCCCGCAGGCTGTAGTACCAGGCGCCCATGGCGGTAAGTGGCACGCGCAGCAAGCGCCCGCCGGGGAAGCTGTACTGCGGCAGGCCGGCAAAGACATCAAAGCGTTCAGACTGGCCTCTAATGGCATCACAAATCAGCCGCCCCGCCAGGTGCGAGCTGGCAATGCCGTGGCCGCTATAGCCCTGGGCATAATAGATATTGTTGCCAATGCGGCCAAACTGCGGCAGCCGCATCAGGGTCAGCAGGAAATTGCCGGTCCAGGCGAAATCCACCTTGACGCCGGCGAGCTCTGGGAACGTCTTGACCATATTGGGGCGAATCAGCTGCTCTATCTTGCCGGGTTCGCGCGCACCATAAGTCACGCCACCACCATAAATAAGCCGGCCATCACCGCTCAGACGGTAGTAATCCAGCAGATAATTACAGTCTTCAACGCACTGATCCTGCGGCAGCAGCGCCTGCTGTACCGCCTGGCTCAGGGGTTCGGTGGCCAGTACCTGGCTGCCACAGGGCATGGATTTTTGCGCCAGTTGCGGAATCAGGCCACCGAGGTAGGCATTGCCGGCAACCACAACATGGGCTGCGCTAACACAGCCGTGTTCGGTGTGCAGCCGCACCTGCGCGCCCTGTTCGACACGCACAACCTTCGAGTCTTCATAGATCACACCGCCAAGAGACTCCAGCGCAGCGGCTTCGCCGAGCACCAGATTCAGCGGATGAAAATGCCCGCCGCTTTTATCCAGCAGGCCGCCGGTGTAGCGGTCCGAGCCGATGTGCTGGCGAATACTGCTGGCATCGAGCATTTCGAGCTGCTCATGGCCATGTTTTTCCCACAGCCGCTTCTTGCTGGCCATTTCATCCAGCTGGGCGCTGGTGCAGGCCGCGAAGATGCCGCCGTCCTTGAGATCGCACTGGATGCTGTAGCGCTTGACGAAATCGCGGATAATGCGGCCGCCTTCGAACGCCATGGCACCCATGGCGTTGGCGGTGTCCTGGCCATAATGCTGTTCGATAAAGTCCATGTCACGGCTGTAGCTGTGCACGATCTGGCCGCCATTGCGGCCGGAGGCGCCAAATCCGATACGGCTGGCTTCCAGCACTATAACGCTGAATCCCTGCTCGGCCAGGTGCAGCGCACTGGACAGGCCGGTGAAGCCGGCACCAATAACGCAGATATCCGCCGTGGCATCACCCGCAAGTGACGGCCGCTGCCGGGTATCATTGGCGGAGGCGGCATAGTAGGACGCAGTATGCTGTTGTGTTGTCATCTTGGTTCTCGTTACCCGCAGAGGTCTGGCGGGCCTCAGTACAAATTTGAATATGGTTTGGGGCTGTGGCTATACCGGGGTTCTTGCCGGGCCTTAAACGCTCAGGCCATCATGTACCCCAGCAGCAGGAAGCCCAGCAGTGTCAGAGCGCCGCCCATCAGCGCATAGGGTAGCTGTGTAATGGCATGGCCCATGGTTGTGCACCCCGAGCCCTGGGATGAAAGCACGGTGGAGTCACTGAAAAAGCACGCATGACTGCCAAAGGCGGACGCCGACAGCAGGGCGCCAACGGTCAGCGGCATTGAGACATCCAGGGATTGCGCCATGGGGATCACGATCGGCAGCGATACTACGAACACGCCCCAGCTGGAGCCGGTGGCGAACACCACCGCAGCCATCAGTGCAAACACGATGGCCGGCAGCAAGGTCGGTGACAGCCAGGGGGTGACGGCATCGATGATGTAGGGCGTCATGCCCAGCTGATCATTGACCTCCTTGACCATAAAGCCGGCGGCAACCACAGCGATGGGGTAGAGCATGACCTTGAAGCCATCGAGCATGGCCTCCACCAGCTGCTCGCAACGCATCAGTCCCTGCACAAAGTACAGCACCAGCGTGAACACCGAGGCCACCAGCGCTCCCTTGAGCAGATCAATTTCGTAGTAGAGGCTGGCGCCAACCAGCACCGCCATGGGCAGCAGAAAGTTAAGCAGGCCTGTCAGTGGCGTCGTGCGGGGCAGGCTGGATGTATCAAGCACGGTGACAGGGGCATCCTCGGGAATTGGCTGGCCGGCACGGGCGCGTTTTTCCGCGGCCTTCATGGGGCCTATATCACCGATCCAGCCGAGTACGACCAGCCCTACGATCAGCAGCGCCGCCCAGCCATAGGCCATATAGGGGATGGCCTGGATGTAGAGAGACATGCCGCCGCCTGCCGCCACCGCCTGGTTTTCCTCCAGCAGGGCTGCAAAGTAGACCGCCCAGGTGGATACGGGCACCAGTATGCAGACCGGCGCGGCGGTGGAGTCCACCACGTAGGCCAGCTTTTCGCGAGAAATGCGATAGCGGTCGGTCAGATTCTTCATGGTCGCGGATACCGCGAGCGAATTCAGGTAGTCGTCAATAAACACCAGCACGCCCAGCCCTGCGGTACACAGCAGTGTCTGACGCGAATTTTTAAGACGCCCGGTCAGAAGATTGCTGAAGCTGAGCACACTGCCGCCACGCTCCAGCAGATTGATCAGGCCGCCCATCATGCCGCACACCAGAATGATCCAGGCGATGGTTTCGTTCATCATCACGTTGAGTGACAGATCTGCCAGACCTGTAACAAGGTCGGCAGGCTCCAGCAACAGCAGGCCGGCGATAACGCCGGTCAGGATAGCTTCCAGTGGCCGGCGTGTAATGATGGCGGTGAGCAGAATAAGCACCGAGGGCAATAGACTCAGGGCGCCAAAATTATCATCGGCGGGCATCTGGTTCGACACATAGGCCACGCCCATGGCCAGCAGGGCAAAACCTGCGACGGGTTTCCAGCGGATTCTACGGGGTACGCTCAGGACAGAAGTGGTCATGAGTTATGCTCTCTTTATTCTTGGAATTTTCGGGTATCCCTGGCCATCGGCAAACTTCTGGCGACCAGGGATCCGGTTATTCGGGCAGCTGAATCGACTTGATCTCGATGAACTCGTGCAGGCCCTCATTGCTCCATTCGCGGCCATTGCCCGACTGCTTGTAGCCACCAAAGGGCGCGCTGTAGTTCCAGCCGGCACCGTTGACACTGACCTGGCCTGCCCGCAGGTGACGGGCGATCTGCTGCGCCTGTACCGCATCTCCGGCCCAGACTGCAGCGGCAAGTCCGTAGGGCGTGTCATTGGCCAGACGAATGGCGTCCGCTTCATCCTCAAAGGCCAGCATGCACAGCACCGGGCCAAAGATTTCCTCCCGCGCCACGCTCATGTCGGCGGTGACATCGGCCAGTAGCGTAGGGCGCACATAGCAACCCTGCTCCAGTCCCTCGGGCGGCTCGGTACCACCACTCACCAGGCGGGCACCTTCATTCACGCCCTTGCGGATGGCATCCAGCACCCGGGCCTGGTGCGCGGCTGAACTCATGGGGCCCATAAAACTGTCGCTGGATTGTGGGTCACCCACCTGGATGGCCTCAACTTCAGCCTGGGCGATCGCCACGGCTTCGGCGTAATGACTGCGCGGCACCAGCATGCGGCTGAGGGCACAGCAAATCTGGCCAGAGTTGACCATGACATCGCGCACGCCAAAGCGTATCGCGGCCGCCAGATCCGCATCTTCAGTGATAATCAGCGCTGACTTGCCACCCAGTTCCTGACACACACGCTTCACATCCGGTGCCGCCATCTGGGCGATACGAACACCCGCCCGGGTGGAGCCGGTGAAGGACACCATATCCACCTGCGCATGGGTGCACAGCGGCTCGCCCACGCCTGGGCCGTCACCAGTCACCAGATTGAAGACACCGGCGGGCAGGCCTGCCGCCTGGGCAACCTGGGCAAATATCAGCGCGTGCAGCGGTGTCGTCTCGGCAGGTTTCAGCACCATGGTGCAACCGGCGGCCAGCGCCGGCGCCACCTTGCCCACCAGCTGGTGCAGCGGCACGTTCCAGGGTGTGATAAAGGCACAGACACCGATGGCTTCGCGCACGATCATGGAGTGCCCTTCGCGGCGCACTTCATCCATCAGCGCCGCGCGGGGCGCAAAGGAACGCATGCCAGCGATGGGGCCTGCGACCTGCCAGTCCCGCGACAGATGCAGCGGCATGCCCATCTCCCGGCTAATGGTGCAGGCCAGTTCTTCACTGCGCGCTTCAAGACCTGCACAGATACGCTCGATGCAGGCGGCGCGTTCGGCAGAAGGCGTCGCCGCCCAGGCAGGGAAGGCGCGCCTTGCTGCCAGTACGGCCCGATCGACATCCGCGGCGCTGGCGTCGGTGACCCTGGCATGCACAGCGCCACTGGCGGGATTAATCAGCTCCCGCACGGCACCGCCGGCAGCAACCCAGCAGCCATCGATATAGATTTCAGTTAACGTATCCATCCTAAGACCTTGATTATAAAGTTAACTAGAGAGTTGATGTGCGAGCTTCACGCCAGGCTGCGGGCCTGCCCCATGCATCACGCATGCGGCAACAGGCCCCCGGACTGACCATCACAAGATCACAGGGTCGACAGATACCACTGGGTTTCGAGTTCGCTGACATGGCGCTCAAACTGGCTCAGTTCATCGGACTTGCAGCTGTCATACAGATCGACAAAGTCGCTGCCCAGATAGTTGCGCAGCACCTCGCTTTGGCGAAACAGTTCCAGCGCATCGGGCATGCGGATCGGCAGGCCAATGGTTTCATCGGCGAAGGCGTTGCCCTCGGTATCAGGGCCGGGTTTGCATTCCTGTTGCAGGCCGTGGTGTACACCGGCAAGCAGGGCGCTCATCACCAGATAGGGGTTGGCATCGGCACCCGAGACACGGTGCTCGATGCGGGTAGCAGCCTCCGTACCCGCCGGAATGCGTACCGCCACGGTACGGTTATCGTAACCCCAGTTGGGTGCGATGGGCACGTAGTAGCCCGGCTGCAGGCGGCGGTAGGAATTGACGTTGGGGCAGAACAGCGCCATGGACGCCGGCATCATCTGCAAAAGACCGCCAACGCCATGTTCCAGCATCTGCTGATGCTTGGCAAAGACGTTGTTGCCCTGGGCATCCAGCAGGCTGATATGGATGTGCATGCCATTGCCGGCTTCTTCGCTGTAGGGCTTGGCCATAAATGAGGCTTCCATGCCATGCTGTTCGGCCACAGACTTGATCACCCGCTTGAGCAGCAGAGCGTTATCACAGGCCACCAGGGCATCGTCCTGATGCTTGAGGTTGATTTCGAACTGGCCCGGGGCGTTTTCCGCCACTGCGGTATCGGCAGGAATATCCTGGGCTGCGGTGTACTCGGCGATGTCTTCCAGCAGATTGGCGTAGTCATCCAGGTTGGTCATCGAATACACCTGCGTGTGCTCGTCACGCTTGCCACTGCGCGGAGATAGCGGCGGCTGCGGGCGACCGGCTTCGTCTCTTTCCTGATCGATAAGGTAAAACTCAAGTTCGACCGCCACCACTGGAGTCAGGCCCAGGGCGTCAAATTTTTTCAACACCCGGGCCAGAACATGACGCGGGTCGCCGAAGAAGGGCGAACCATCTTCTTCGAACATATGCATCATCAACTGGGCCATCGGGCGGCGCTGCCAGGGCGCCAGTTTCAGGGTGCCAGGTTCAGGCCTGCAAACCCGGTCGGGCTCGCCAATTTCCAGCCCCAGGCCGCAGCTTTCAACGGTATTGCCGGTGATATCGAGGGAAAACAGGGATGCCGGCATGTTCACGCCATCCTCGTACACTTTTTCCAGACCTTCGCGTTCAATCCGCTTGCCCCGGATGACGCCATTAAGATCGGGGATCAGGAGGTCAATGGCCTCCATGTCCGGATTCTGTTGCAGAAAAATAGCGGCTTCGGTGTGCTGACTGTGGGAAGACATGGTCTTGTCCTTGGTTTTCTTGGAATCACGCCTGGGGCGTGGGATGGCCGGAGGCGGCCACAACAAACGCTTTTATGTGTTTGTTATATCGATCAGTTTAGCGATTTAGAAATCTGTCGGTCAAGGGTGATTGATCAATTTATTGATCAATAAAGCCGCCAAAATACCCACATATAGGTATTTATGTTCCCTTATTTTCTTCAATGTAGCAAAATCGCTTCATTCAGCGTAAAGCACAGGCTATAACTCATGCCTGAATGATGAATATAAAGATCAATCGAGAAATACCATGACGCCTCAATCCGCCTCGCCAACACCACGCCCCCTCGTCGGAATTGCCTGTTGCACCCGCTTGCAGGGTGCACATCGCTTTCACATGGTGGGTGACAAGTATATTCAGGCCGCCCGCAGCGGCGCCGATGTCTCGGTACTGCTCCTGCCTGCCCTGGGGGAAGACAGCGTTGACCTGCTGTCGCAGCTGGACGGCATCCTGCTGACCGGCAGCCATTCCAATGTCGAGCCCAGGCACTATGGTGCTGCACAGCAGCAGGAAGACATGCTCACCGATCCACTGCGTGACGCCACCACCCTGACGCTGATCCGCGCCGCAATAGAGCAGCAGGTGCCGGTGCTCGGCATCTGCCGCGGCTTTCAGGAAATCAATGTGGCACTGGGTGGCAGCCTGCATCAGGCCGTGCAGGAGGTTGCGGGGCTGCAGGATCACCGCGAAGACAAGAAGCAGCCGCTGCAACAGCAGTATGGGATTTCTCACCCAGTTGAGCTCCAGCCCGGCGGCCAGTTGGCCCGCTTGATGAGCGATGCGCGCACTCAACAGGTGAATTCGTTGCATGGGCAGGGCGTGCAACGCCTGGCACCGGGGCTGCGTGTCGAAGCTCTGGCACCGGATGGACTGGTAGAAGCCTTTAGCCTGGATGACAGTAACGCGGGCTTTTTGCTGGCGGTGCAGTGGCACCCGGAGTGGCAAATGGCACAGCATCCGTTCTACCGGGCCATTTTCGAGACTTTTGGCAACGCCTGCCGGGCCCGGGCGGCGACACGAAACACCTGAAAGCAAGCAGGTGTCAGGGCTCTTTGGCCGCCACCTGCAGCCACTTTTTATCCGTCGGCGACATGGTATGATGCGGCCGACCTGATGCGGTAAATCAAGCTGCGATCAATATATTTATCAGGATGGGAGTCTCAAGTGTGGATGTAGGTGACCGACTCAAGAAAATTCGTCAGATCTACGGCTTTTCTCAGCGCGAACTGGCCAAGCGGGTGGGCCTGACCAACAGCACGATTTCGATGATCGAGCAGAACCGCGTCAGCCCATCGGTCAGTTCACTGAAAAAGATTCTCGACGGCATTCCAATGTCCGTCAGCGAATTCTTTACCGTGGATCTGAATGCCCACGACAAGGTGGTGTACCGCCCGGACGAACTCATAGATATCGGCAGCGATGGCATAGAACTGCGCCTGGTGGGCAGTGTCGAGAACAAGTCGGGCCTGGCGCTGCTCATCGAAAGCTATGAGCCCGGCGCCGATACGGGTACCGAGATGATGTCCCATGAGGGTGAAGAGGCCGGCACCGTGATAGAAGGCTCTATCGAGGTCACCATCGGCGGCGAAGTGCATCGGCTGGATGCCGGCGACAGCTACTCGTTCTCCACCCAGATCCCCCATCGTTTTCGCAATCGCAGCAAGAAAACCTGCCGTATCGTCAGCGCCCATACACCGCCGACCTTCTAACGCTTTTCCTGATGCCTTGCGCCGAAAAGCAGCCCTGCCGTCCGCCCACGGCAGGGACTTCTTGCAGTGCCCCTGTGCCATTCACCAGCATGCGCCTGTCACACACCGGCCTCCTACAGTAGATGCGCTGGAGCAAGTCATTAACCTGCCCGGCCTGAACGAGCCCTCCAGCCAAATGGCCATCCCTTTGCCCGGCATACGCGGGCTGATCGGTGTGCTCTATACCGAAAGCCAGCAGGAATGCCGCTTCAGTTATGACCTCGAAGCGAGGCATCACCCGACCTCCTGCGGGTGGAATACCATGACCGGGATCACAGCGTGTTTATCGATGGCGACTACCTGATCAAGGGTGTGGCCGGTGCCGTGCTCTGGCGCATTCTGAATGATTACAGCGAAAGAGGGCGTGTCGATTTCAGTAACCGTGAGCTGCGCCTTGATACCCGCCTGGGTCTGCCGGAAATCAGCGACAATCTGGAAGCACGGCTGATTTTGCTTAACCGACGCCTGCAAGAGCGCAGCCCTTTCCTGCGCATCGAGAAAACGGGGCGAGGGCGCTTTCGCCTGCTGCTGCAGCGCCCCCTGGTACTTGTGCCGATGAATCCATGCGCGGCGCCAATGATGCAAGGCGGTATCAACCCGCCTGCTGCCAGCGCGGATCAGGCGTAGCGCCATGGGCCCTTGCAACGCGAGTCTCGCCAAGCGTCTGCGCGCCGCCCAGGCTCACTGCGCTCAAGAGGCTGCCGTTACAGCACGTTTGATCCTCCACTGATTGGCGACGTAGCAACCTCCAGGGCAACAAGAACCGCGACCACCATTTCTGACGACGCAGGCCTGGTTTTTTGCGCGCAGTGGCTCTGGCTGCTGGCGTCAAGGTCGCAGAGCCGGCGTTTCGCCCCGGCCAGAGCTTTTTCCAGAAGGCGGGCGCTTTCCAGACTCTGCGCCGCGGCTTATTGTCGCTAGCCGCTGCAAATATGCCGCGCCTCCGGTGGCTAGTTTTCGTCATTTTCATCAGAGTCTCCGCGATCCAGCTGAACCTCGCCCCAGGCCATGACCGCATCGTCGGTCGGCGGCAGTGGTTCGAGGGAAATATAGGCTGTCGGAATAGGCCGCCCCGGTGCTACGGGGTCGGGGGCATCGATGCCGGCGGCGCCGCCGCCGAAATGACGCTATGCAGCGTCAGTGCAGACATCAGTAACAGGTGTTTCATGCCAAGTGCTCAACTTCAGGTTCGACCGTTTCAGCCTACGCCTGACACTCAAACGGTGTTGTTAAGACTTCACTCAAGGAATCTTAAAAGAATGCTAACTGCGTGCCGGCATCATAAAACGCTGATCGGCGTAGCGCGGTGGCCAGACGATATGCGCCTCGCCGTTGTGCAACTGCGCCAGCGGAAAGAAAAAACCTTCCATAAAGCTGCCGGTAATGACTTCGTTCGGCGACAGGGCGCGCGGATGCGGCCTGTTGGAAAACTGGTAGCGATTCCAGACACCGCGGTAGGGGTTGCGATAGAGGGTGCGCGTCAGATCATCCAGCGCCAGGCTGGAGGTGGCATTGAGCATGCGGATAGCCATGCGGGTGTAGTCGTAATGCAGCCCTGCGGCGGCGATGCTGGGCATGTCGCCAAACAGGCTGTGGTAACGGCGTACCCACCACTGTTGCCAGAGCGCAATCGGCATGGCTGAATCCATCGAAACCACGTAGTCCGAGCTGCTGCCGGTGTAGGCGTACCAGTCCCGCGTCCAGCGCAATCCGTGGCCCAGCAGCAGCGCATTCAACTGCTGCTCGCGGAACTGGCGAACAAAGCGCGCCCCGGCCTGAATACCGGTGGTGGTCATCGCCACCAGGGAAATGTCCTCTTCGCGATAACGGGCCAGCAGCGGCGCAAAGTCATCCTGATCAAGGGCGCTGAGATCCGGCGCCCCGACGCTAAAGCCCACCGACTGCAAGCTGGTGCGCAGGGCGTCCGCCCAGCCACGACCATAGGCACTGTTCTCGGCCATGATGGCCGCCCGATTGTTCGCCGGCCGCCAGAGCCCCTGATCGCGCAGATACTGCAGTGGTTCGCCGTAACGGGCCGCCAGCAGCCCAGGCGCGGGCCAGCCCTTGAACCAGCCTCGGTATTTGGCGTAACCCTGGTTCAGCCGATCAGAAATTGCCTGGGCTTCCCCCAGATGCCCAAGATGCAGGATTCCGAGGGGGGCTTCGGCTTCCATCAGCGCCAAGGCCACATCGGAATGCCAGCCACCCACCAGCAGGCTCAGCTGATCCTCGTCCAGCGCGCGCTTTAGAGCCTGCACGGCCGTTGCCGGATCCGAGGCCGTATCCACCCAGACCGGATGAATGTCATAGCGCTGCCCGGCCAGCTGCAGCGGAATCTCGCCATCGGCTCTGGCATCCATCAATGCCATCAGCACGCCACGGCTAATCTCCAGCCCGGTATCCTGCGCCGGCCCATTGAACGGGCCGCAAAAACCTATCGACAAGGTGTCGATTCCAGCCATGTCCTGGGCCTGGGCCTGCCAGCCCAGCAGAGCGCCAACGCCCAGCACTGAACCTTGCAGCAAGCGCCGCCGCGTAACGCCACCGATTCGGCGATAGTTGTGACCTGGCTGTGGCATGGGCGTCCCCCGACGAAGTATCTAATCCCTGTTATCAGACTAGTTCAGCCAACTCGCTCAGACACCCTTGAAGGAAAAGGCCAGAAGATGGACGTCCAGGGCATAGATTGTCACCGCAGAGCACCAAAAGCCGCTAACCTTGAGGCAGGGCACTCCGGCCTTAGCGTTGAGCGCCACCCCATGGACCGATGATAACCGGACACTCGTGCATGCGACTCACTGGCACAGCCATACTGCGGCACAGCCTCAAGGCGCGAATGACTGCCGGCATACTGCTGGTATCGCTGCCCGTGGTCATCGCCCTGGCGGTGCTGTCCTATATGTTATCGGCCGGACTTTTACAGCGCATGGCTATTGACCGGTTTGAGCTCATTGCCGAGCAGCAGGAGCGGGAAATCTATGCCTTTATGACCGATCAGGCCGATATAGTGCGCAAGATCGCCGCTGTAGACGCGCTGCGCGATGCCATCAGTGAGCTGCGCGGGTTGCCAGTGCGTAGCCCGCAATATCAGCCGACCTATATGGCCATGGCCGATACGCTGTTTCGATCCACCTTCCTCGATTACGGTTCCGCCGCTGCGACTGACCTGATCGGGCTCATGCTGCTGAGCCAGGACGAGGGCAGGATTTTCTTCTCGACCAACTCCGAGCAGGAAGGTGAAGCTCACAGCAGCGCCCCGTTCTTTGTCGAGGGCCGCGACCACACCTTTATCCAGCCGGTGTATCAGGCGCCGGATACCTTGCTGCCGACACTCACCGTCGCCACACCGCTGACCGGGCGCAATGGCGAGCCGCTGGGCGTTCTTGCCGCCCAGGTTCGGGTGCCGGTGCTGGTCGATATCGTCAGTCAGCGCAGTGGCTTGGGGCAAACAGGCGAGTCCTACCTGGTGGATACCGGCCATCGCTTTCTGTCGATGGCACGCTTCGGTGCACAAGCCTATCCCGATGGTGCCCACAGCCTGGGTATCGACAGGGCGATACAGGGCCAAAGCGGCGCCGGGCTCTATCTGAACTACGCCGGCCAGGCGGTCATTGGCAGCTATCGCTGGCTGCCGGATCTGGGCCTGGCCCTGCTGACGGAAATCCGCGTCAGCGAAGCGCTGCAACCGGCCACACGCCTGGGCTGGCTGATGCTGCTGCTCGGACTGCTGGCCGTGGCCCTGCTGTTGCTGGGCACCTATTTCATCGCCCGGCAGATTGCGCGCCCCATTCTGGCGGTGAATGCCACCACCCGGCAGATCGCCGCAGGGGATCTGCATGTACGTGCGCCGGTGCTGACGGAAGACGAAACCGGCGTTCTGGCGCAGAACTTCAATACCATGATCGACCGGCTGGAGGGCACTTTGGCAGACCTTGCCGCCGAGCAGGAAAAATCAGAACACCTGCTGCTGAATATTCTGCCGGCCCCTATTGCTGCACGGCTGAAACAGGGCGAGGGCACCATTGCTGACAGCTTCGCCGAGGTTACTATCCTGTTCGCCGATATCGTCAATTTCACACCTATGTCGGCCAACCTGCCGGCGGTGGAGCTGGTTAGCCTGTTGAACGAGATATTTTCCGAATTCGACCGTTTGAGCGAGCTGCGCGGACTGGAGAAAATAAAGACCATCGGCGATGCCTATATGGTGGGTGCGGGCCTGCCAATAGAGCGCAAGGACCACGCCCGGGTCATCGCCGAAATGGCGCTGGACATGCTGGATGCCATCGAGGGATTTAACCGTCGACACCAGAGCGACCTGCATATGCGCATCGGTATTAACACCGGGCCCGTGGTGGCCGGGGTTATAGGGACCCGAAAATTCATCTACGACATCTGGGGCGATGCGGTCAATATCGCCTCGCGCATGGAATCCCAGGGCGTTGAAGGTTGCATTCAGGTCACCGAAAATACCTGGCAACACCTGCGGCATGACTATCTGTTCGAAGACCGCGGCCTGATCAGCATCAAGGGCAAGGGCCGGATGCATACCTATATGCTGCGCGGTCGCAAGCACCGCGAACCTAGCACCGCCGGCATCGACTGAGACCTTTTAAACCTGAATTTTTTCTAGAAATATGATTTAACTTTATATAATAAAAGGAATTTATATGACGACCGCTTACATCAGCCACATCGATTGCGAGCTGCACGAGATGGGCGCAGGCCATCCCGAGAGCCCGCAGCGATTGCAGGCCATTAGCGCAGAGCTGGGCGTCAGCGGACTGCTCGATCGGCTCGAATGCCTCAGGCCCGACGCCGCCAGCCATGATCAGCTGGCGCTTGCGCACCCGCGCAACTACATTCGCGAACTCGAGGCGCTGCACCCACAGCAGGGGCACAACTACGCCGATCCGGATACGGCGCTGAATCCCCACAGTCTGCGTGCGGCACGCCTGGCAGCTGGTGCAGTACTGCTGGGTACCCAGCAGATTCTCAGCGGTGCCTGCCAGAATGCTTTTTGCGCCGTGCGCCCGCCAGGACATCACGCCGAGCAGGCCAGCGCCATGGGTTTCTGCCTGTTTAACAATGTCGCGCTGGGGGTGGAATGGGCGCTGAATCAAAGCGATATAGAACGGGTCGCGGTGCTGGATTTCGATGTTCACCATGGCAATGGCACCGTGGATATCTTCAAGGACAGGCCGGAAGTACTGGTGTGCTCAAGTTTTCAGTACCCATTTTATCCGTTTCGCTATCAGGACATTCGCCGCCCCAATATCGTCCATACGCCGCTGGCGGCGGGCACCGCAAGCAGCGCCTTTCGCCACGCCATCGAACAGGCCTGGCTGCCGGCGCTGGCAGAGCACCGTCCGGATATGATCTTTATTTCCGCGGGCTTTGATGCCCACCGTGACGACCCGCTGGGGCAGCTGCAATTGACCGACGCGGACTTTCACTGGATCACCGGGCTGATCGGGGAGGCGGCCAGTCGCTATGCGGGCGGGCGCATACTGTCGGTGCTGGAAGGTGGCTATAACCTCAAGGCGCTGGGCCGAAGCGCCGCCGCCCATGTGCAGGCGTTGCTTGAAGCACGCTAGCCTGCTTAGAGCTGTCTCGTTAGCAGGGCGATGATCGCCTGCTATTTTCATCTCCTAAAAGCTCCAGCGCGGCCTGGCAAATACTGCTTCGGCTCGGCAAGGTGGCGGTAGCTGCAGGCCCTAGCGCGATAAAACTGTCTTGGGCGCAAAGACGCTTGAGGCGCGGCGCGACATCCAGATTTTCGACCAGCAATGTCATCAGGGCTTCACTGATGGATCCGCTACGCCGACATTCATCCACAATCAGTATCGCTTCACAGTCACGCACCGCATCCGCAATGGCATCGCCGGGCAGGGGCTGCAGCCAGCGCAGGTCTATAAGGCGCAGCTCAATGCCATGTTCGGCAGCAAGATCCCTCGCGGCCTGGCGGCTGAGGTAATAGCCATTGCCGTAGCTGATAATGGCCAGTTGCCGGCCGTCACCCTCCAGCCCAACTTTACCCAGCGGAATTGGCGTGCTGCGGGCAGCGGGCACATAGTTGAAACTCCAGTGGCCGTCGCCCGGCGCATGCAGATCCCGCGCCATATAGAGTGCAATGGGTTCGATAAACACCACCACTCGCTGTTCTTCCCGCGCCAGGCGCACGCATTCGCGCAGCATTTCCACGGCATCGCGGCCATTGCCGGGGCACGCCAGTATCAGACCCGGTATATCGCGAAACACATTAAGGCTGTTGTCATTGTGAAAGTGACCGCCAAAGCCTTTCTGATAGCCGAGCCCGGCAATGCGAATCACCATCGGATTCGTGTACTGGCCATTGGAGAAAAAACTGAGACTCGCAGCCTCGCCCCGGATCTGATCCTCGGCATTGTGCACATAGGCCAGGAACTGGATTTCGGGTATAGGAATAAAGCCATTATGGGCAACGCCCAGTGCCAGCCCGAGAATGCTTTGCTCATCCAATAGTGTATTGATCACCCGATGCTTGCCGAATTTCTCCCACAACTTGCCGGTCACATTGTAAACGCCGCCCTTGGGACCAATGTCTTCACCCATCAGCAATATTTCGCTGTGCGTGGCCATCAGCTCTGCCAGCGCCCAGTTCAGCAGGCGCGCCATGGGCTGAGGCTGGGTCATTAGTGTTTTGTCCTTCGCAAAGAGCACATCAAGCGCGGCTGAATCCAGCGCAGCCCGCGCAGGCAGGGCACGGCGCGGCGGCACGATCGACACCATCACCTCAGCAGCGCTAGCCAGTTTTGGCCGCCCAATGGCACGCTCGGCCTTGTCTTCAACCTCTGTTGCGGTTCTCTGGTAAAGCGAAACAATTTGATCGGCGCGCAGCACACCAAGCTCAATCAGCCGTCTGGCCGAGTGCAGTAACGGATCCTGGGCTTCGCTTTGTTCGATCTGCGCTGTACTGAGGTAGGCGCTCTGGGCATCAGAGCCGGCATGGCCGAGCAGGCGCACGCAGCGCATATGCAGAAATACGGGCTGCTGCCGACGCGCCAGCTGTTCCGCCTGGCGGGCGCAGCGGTAGGTATCAAGCAAATCAAGGCCGTCGCAGCTCAGGTAATGCAGCCCCGGGCGCTGGCCGAAACTGGCGGCGATCCAGCCCTGGGGCGTGGGGGTCGAGATGCCTATGCCGTTGTCCTCACAGACGAACACCAACGGCAGTGGGTGCTTCTGGTAACGCGTCCAGCAGGCGCTGTTAATCGCGCCCAGCGCCGTACTGTGGTTGGCAGACGCATCCCCAAAGGAGCAGAGCACCACGCTATCGGCGGGCAGGGCGCCTGGATGCTTCAGCTGTCGTGCCAATGCAATGCTGGCTGCTGTGCCCAGCGCCTTGGGCAGATGGGACGCGATGGTACTGGTCTGTGGCGGTACAAACAGCGTTTTGCTGCCCAGTACCTTGTGCCGTCCGCCGGAAATTGGATCCTCACTGGACGCTGCAAAGGACAGCAGCATGTCCCAGGCCGGATCTGTGGCGCCGACCTGGCGGGCACGCTGCAGTAAAAAAGCCGCATCACGGTAATGCAAAAATGCCATGTCATCGTGCCTAAAGGCCGCGGCTATGGCCGCGTTGCCCTCGTGACCGGCGCTGCCAATGGTATAGAAAGACTCACCACGGGCCTGCAGTTTGCGCGAACACAGATCCAGCTGCCGACTCAGTACCTGACTCTCGAACAGCTGCAACAACAGCGACTCTGTAAGGCCTGCTTCCTCCAGGCCGATCCGATTCAATGAGGGGGGCAGATCACCACTGCTGACCCTTTGTACAAAAGCTTGATCGACGATCTCGGCTCGGTTCTGCATCACCACGGCTCCCTGAAGATTCTCCAGAGTATGGTCGAGGTCCGCGGGATTAGCCGACTGGCAACAGGCTGCGTTGCTGGGGTATGCTTTTTTGTTTCAGTCGGTACCCTGCAACGATGTCGGCCAATACCCTTGAAGTAAACCGCACCCGCTTTCGCTTTGACGACCAGGATGCCGTATGGCTGTTTGGTTACGGTTCGCTGATTTTCAAGGCGGACTTTCCCTTCCTTGAACGGCGCAGCGCCTCGATCACCGGCTGGTCTCGCCGTTTCTGGCAGGGATCCCACGATCATCGCGGCACCCTAGAGGCGCCCGGGCGTGTCGTGACTCTGATCGAAACCCCGCAAGCCCGCTGCCAAGGCGTGGCTTATCTGGTATCGCCCCAGGTGTTTGAGCAGCTGGATTTTCGTGAAAAAAATGGTTATCTGCGTTTTAGCACCGATATGACCTTCCACGACGGCAATCAGACGCAGGGCCTGGTATACATAGCCACACCGGACAACAGCGCCTTTCTTGGTCCGGCTAATGAACGCGAGATCGCCCTGCAGATTGCCACCGCCGCCGGCCCCAGTGGGCCCAATGCGGATTACCTGCTGCACTTGGCGGAATCGCTTCGCAGCCTGGGAGACCATGACGCTCACGTATTCGAAATTGAAATCCACTTGCGTCAGGCGCTGAAATAGGAAGTTTCTACAGAGATCATAATAGAAATTAATCCGCACAGGGACTAAACTAAGGCACTAGGTCGTGGTTGGGAGAGCCATAAACATGAAGCAGATCGTAGAACTGAGGCAGCAGGATCCCAAGCGGGTATCACAGGTATCCCTCAAGGTATTCTTCAATATCGCCTCGGCATGGCACCTCAGCCGCGAACAGGAGCAGGTTCTGCTAGGGGAGCCTGCGCGCTCTACGTTCTACAAATGGCGCAAAGGCGAGGGGCCCGTATTGCCGCGCGATACGCTGGAACGGATTTCCTATGTCATGGGGATCTACAAGGCGCTGCGCATCCTGTTTCCCACCGAAGATCAGGCCAACGCCTGGCCAGGCAAAGCTAACGCCTACTTTGGTGGCGACTCGGCGCTCGGGGTGATGCTCAAGGGCAGCCTGATCAATCTTGCTGATGTGCGCCGCTATCTGGATCACGCCCGGGGCTAAATCGTCTATTCAATCCTTACAGGCCCTGATCCATGCATACCATGCCGGCACTGATCGACCTTGACTGGGACAAGGCGCACCGTTTGGTGCCGAGCCATTTCCCGCCCATCAGTCTGTTTGAAACCGTGGCCGATCCCGAGGATCTTGAGATCCTCTATGCCGTGGAAGCCCTGACTAATGACCGTCTGCGCGATGAAGCCGGCGACCTGCGCCTGGTTGCAACATCAGACCGGATATCGGGCCCGGGCTCCACACCCGTTATGGCGGCCTTTACCCATATTGGCGTTGAGAGCCGATTCACGGACGGGCATTATGGCGTTTACTACGCAGCCAGAACCCTGCAAACCGCCATCGCTGAAACCCGCTATCATCGCGAAGCCTTTCTGCGGGCCACACAGGAGCCCGATACCGAGCTCACATTGCGGGAATATGTTGGCAAGGTGGTACAGCCGCTACACGACATACGTGGCCAGGGGTATTGGGAGCTGCACCAGCCGGACGATTACCGGCCTTCGCAGCGTTTTGCTGGCCAGCTGCGCGAGCAGGAAAGCCCCGGCCTGTATTATTCCAGCGTGCGGGACACTGGCGGAGAATGCCTTGCGGCCTTCAAGCCCAGCGCCCTGAGCATCCCTGTACAGGGCAGTCATTACCGCTACGTCTGGAGCGGTCATGCCCAGGCCATTACCGCCGTATTGAAGGTCGAAGCTGTGGCCTGAGGCGCCAGATAAAATTCCATCCAGTTGTTAAAAAACATCTAGATGGAAGAACTATCTGACAATACATATCAAGCTAAACACACTGAAAGCAGGGCGCCTGATCGCCTAGAAACAGCCTCAGTCTCAGCCAGACACCTGTCAGGCTTTTACAAGGCGCTGGAAAAGACCTTCTTCAGCAGATCGGTACTTGTCCGCTAATTTGATTTGACACTGCGGGTATTCGTTGTGCCTATAGGCAAAGATTATGGACAGGAAGTAGGGTTGTCAATTTAATAGCTGGGGTGCTGGCGCCGATAGCGTGTCGGCTGATGCTGGAGACAATCAAACAGGCACACACTGAAAGCTGACTGGAGCTCGCCCGCCGAGGTCAAGCAGGACTTCCGAAATGCCAGCATACTCAAGGATGGCAGGGTGGTGTTCAACATAGCCGGGAATAAGTACCGGTTGGTGGTCTGGATCAACTATGCCTATCGCGTGGTCTACATCCGCTTTGTCGGCACCCATGCTCAGTATGACCAGATCGACGTCGAGACGATATAACGCCAGAGGTAACGGAAGATGGACATCAAACCGATCCGCACTGATGCCGACTACCGTGCGGCACTGAAAGAAATCGAAATGCTGATGATGGCGGAGCCAGGCACGCCTGAAGGCGAAAAGCTCGACGTCCTGGTCACGCTGGTCGAGGCTTACGAAAGCAAGCATTACCCCCTAAATCTTCCCGACCCTGTGGAAGCCATCAAGTTCGAGATGGAACAGAAAGGCCTCACAGCGAAAGATCTGGAACCGATGATCGGCAAGCGCAACCGTGTGTATGAGGTCCTCAATCACAAGCGTTCACTGACACTGAAAATGATCTGGAAACTCCATCAGGAGCTCGGCATTCCAGCCGAGTCATTGATCAAGCCGCCTCGCCAGACCCATGCATAATGTAAAGAGCCAGCTTTCTCCATGCCTGCATTCGATAGTCCTACGGCCACACAGGAAGAACTGACAGCCATAGACAAGCGGCTGGCCGAGCTCGAAGCCGAGAAGCAACGGCTATTTCCCAACCGTCGCGTAAACACCCTGATTCTGACCCATAGCCGTCAGCTACTGGACCAATGGAAAGAACGCATCCAGTCATTCACTACCGGTGTAAATGTTGGAATCATCGGTGGCGGTAAGAAGCAGCCGACCCAAGAAATCGACATTGCGACCTACCAGAGCCTGATCGACAGGAAGGACAACACCATCTCCGAATACGTTCAGCGGTATGGTCAGGTCATAATCGACGAGTGCCACCATATCTCCGCACCACGATATGAAATGCTGCTCAACGAAGTCCGGGCAGTACATAGCAGGTCTCACCGCGACACCGGACAGGCAGGATGGCCATCAGAAGATCATGTTCATGGTCGCCGGTCCCATACGCCACAAAGTCAAAGTGGAGCAGGGGTCAAAATTCCAGCAAACAGTGTTTGTTAACCAACACTATGATCAGCCTCCGGTCGAGCTGAGGCAATCTGATGAGCGCCCGCATATCGCATCGGTCTATCGGTGGTTGGCGACAAACGAAGAACGTAATGCAGCCATAGCCGAAGATGTCGTCACCGCAGTAGAACGCGGGCGCCATCCGCTGTTGCTGACCGAGCGGCGTGAACATGCCGAAGCGTTGGCGCAGCTCCTGGCGTCTCGAGAGCTCAGGGTTCTGGTGTTGAGGGGCGCAATGCGCGCCACAGAACGCAAGAGTGCAAACGAGCAGCTGGCCTCGGCCCAAGTGGTCGTCGCCACGGGCAAGTACGTCGGTGAAGGTTTTGGCTGAACGAGTTCCGTTTGAAACTGGAATCGACACAAGTGTCATTTCCAGTTCAGAACTGAATTACCACACATTAGGAAACATTGACTTAGAGAAGAGTGACTAAACTCGGACAAGAGCTCTTTCCAGTTCAAGCCTGAATTTCACCGCAGGTTTCCAGTTCAAGCTGAATTTTACCGATAGCGGAACCACGAGGGCTGGCGAATGTATGGATAGTGCTCATCAGCAATTAGCATAAAAATAAGCCTTTATATAGGTCGTGTCAATAAATTCAGTTCATGTGTGATGCCGTAGCTAAGTCCCGCCTGGTAAGGAAAGTAGGGTAGTGATGGTCTATCTCAGGTAAAAGTTTCCAACCCCTGCCCAGCATCGCCCACTTCTTTGAGCGCGATAGACCATATCTTATTCAACCCTCACACTAACAGTATTTAACACCCTGGAGATCATCTCGGTCTGGTTCCTGCTTTTAGTCTTTCGGAGGAGGTTCCGGATATGAAATCGGACCGTGGCTTCGGTGACGAATAAGCAGCCAGCGGTCTCTTTCACTTGCATCCTACCCATCAATCTCTGAAGCACTTTCACCTCTGCGTTGCTTAGACAAAAAATCTGTTTCAGCACTTCTACCCGAGGCGCATCTTCGGTCGGAGAGAGGATGAAGACGATGGAGCAGGCGGTACAACCTAGCCAATCGTACTGCTCATTATTACTTTTCCATGGAAAGCACAGGGCTGTCTTCTGCACGCCTTTCTCGATGAAGGGCACGATCCCACTTTGCTTTCGTGATTTGTCCTGGCTGATAGCTTCAATGAGCGTATGCATTTGGCTGTTGGCATGTCGGTCTGGCAGACGCAGTACCGCTTGGCGAGTCGAACCTCCTAGAGAGTGGAGGTATTGCTCCGCCCGGGAATTATGTTGCACCACCCGACCGCTCATCGTTAGCAGCACTGTTGCGGCGGCAATATGCTCAAGTGAGTCGAGCGCGACCTTCGATGTAAGCTGAGCCTCCAGTAGCTGCACATTAATCATGAAGGCTCGTTGCAGGTGTGGCGTGAGGGTTCGCATCAGCAAGCACTCATCCTGCGTATAGAGCGGATCCCGCTCACTACGGACAACATGCGAGACTATGAAAGTTTGGCGCATACGCGCTGGGATTGTAAGCACCACGTGGTGTTCATCCCGAAGAAGAGGCGAAAGGTGATCTATGGGAAGTTGCGCCGATACATGGGAGAGATTTTCCATGAGCATGCAGGACGCAAGGGCGTGAAGATCGTTGAGGGGCACCTGATGCCGGATCACATCCACATGTGTATCACCATTCTGCCCAAGTATTCGGTATCCAACGTGGTTGGCTACCTCAAAGGCAAAAGTGCGATCGCTATTGCCAGGCAGTTCAAAGGCCGTCAGCGAAACTTCAATGGCGAAAACTTTTCGGCGAGGGGCTACTTCGTCTCGACGGTGGGCCTGGATGAAGAAATGGTTCGCGAGTACATCCGTAATCAGGAGAAAGCGGATGAACATCGAGAACAACTGAAGCTGGGGATGATGTAGCGCCTTGGGCGCAATTGAAAGCCCTTTGAGGGTGTCCCCTGATAAGCCTCCGGATTTGCCGGAGGTCATTTAACTTAATTTTTATAGGCATTATGAATAATGTGATCAAATCATATTGATAATTAATTGATTCCATAATTTACTTAGCTAATAAGATTAATTTAGTTAAATTAATTGACGGTAACTTATACTTTTCTGGTCATGAATGGCCGTCTTGTTATTGCAAATCCTGAAGAAAAATTATTGCACCAAATCGTTGCTTTCAAACGCAAGAGCATTTAAGGTGAGCGCTGAAGTTGTCTACGGAGATTGTTTTTAAAGCTTGACGGTATAGCACTTTTCACCTACCAGCCCTCGTGAGGTATTTTATGGAAAGTTCAGCAGATTGCATTGTCACTAACTGGAGTATAATCCACATTCACGAAGCAACCCTTGTAGGGCATATCTTATGGGGAATAGTAGAAACCGACTTCAAAGGTAGATTTGATACAGGTGACTGGGTCTGTACATCACCAATTACAGAGTTTAATTTGCCGACTGTCAGAACATTGAACTCAACCTACGAGTTACGTGGGCTGGGGCAGAATTTTGTACTACACGGCGGTGCGTTATTGTATCTTAGGTCTGGTTATTCACCGACTGAAATATTGCTAGAGAATCCGCATTTACGGCACCCACGATCGCAGGAGGAAGAAGGTATTCGTGGAGCGGAAGATGAAAGGGGACTTCCGTCACGCTTGGGATAGTCATAGTAAGTGTCCACTTAGATATAAGTGGACACTATTGAGCGGTCACCGTACTGGCTCATGATGGTTTGCCGGAGACATACTGTACTCAGAGAGATAACGACGAGTTATCGCAGTAGGTTAATCACTATGTTAAAGAAGCAACAGGAAGCTCGCTCCAGCGCGTGGTATAGCAGGGTGACAGATTCTGTCGCTTCATCGTCCAATTACTTGCTTTTCCTTTGCCTGCAAATCTTATGCGTCCAGGGCTGCTCTGATTAATCCGATCCAGCGTCGCCATCAATGCGTCGGAAGTAACCCGAGGGGAGACAGCCTCCAGCAACGATGGCTGGAAAATGCCTGGCTCATAGAAGTCGCTCAACATCACACCTGCCTTCATATATCTAAAGCCAGGCTTCCAGACCGACATGAGAGCGCGGACAGCTGCCATGATGAAGTCACGTGTGTCGCTCGAGGGCTCTGGCAAGCCGACGTTAGCGTTGTTTGAGTAATAGGGCTCGTGTTGATTGAACGGACTCGTTCTTATGAAGACGTTGAGCATTCTCGCAGTAGAACCTTGAGATCGCAGTTTTTCGCATGCCCGCTCTACGTGTCCGCAGACAGCAGCATGCATGTCAGCATACTCGGTGACACGCTGGCCAAATGAGCGGCTACAGATAATTTGCTTCTTGGGCGATGATGCGGCGTCGAGCTCAAGGCACGAAATACCGTTGAGTTCTCTTACTGTGCGCTCCAGCACAACACTGAACTGTCTTCGAAGTACCTTTGGGCAAGCTTTGGCCAAGTCCAGCGCTGTCTGGATGTTCATGTCATTCAGCCGTTCAGACAAGCGTCGACCGACGCCCCAGACTTCGTCGACGGGTATGATGGCCAACAGTTTGCGCTGGCGCGCTGGGTCCATCAAGTCAACGACACCCCCAGTCTTGGGGTAGCGTTTGGCTGCGTGATTCGCGAGTTTGGCGAGGGTCTTGGTGGGCGCTATGCCGACACAGACTTGGATGCCTGTGCATTGCCGCACATCGTTTCGGACTTGCTGACCGAATACCTCAAGTGAGGTGCAGGCGGATACGCCTGTGAGATCCAGAAACGCCTCATCAATTGAGTAGACCTCAATCTCGGGCGCCATCTCTTCAAGCAGACTCATAATTCGCGCCGACATATCGCCGTAAAGTGCATAGTTGGACGAGAACGCCTTGATCCCATGCTGCTGTACAAGCTCTTGTAGCTGGAAAAACGGCACGCCCATTTTGATACCCAGTGCTTTGGCCTCGGCAGAGCGCGCGACGACACAGCCATCATTGTTTGAGAGCACCACGATAGGGCGACCCTTGAGGTCAGGGCGAAACAGTCGTTCACATGAGGCGTAGAAGTTGTTGCAGTCTACGAGAGCGAACACGCTGGAATTGCTCACTTGAGTGAGTGAATGACATTGGTAACTACACCGAAGATCTCGACCTCGGACTCCTCAGACAGCTGGATTGGTTTGTAGCGGGGGTTAGCCGCCTCCAATTGCAACGAAGGGCGGGTTACCAGGCGTTTGACCGTAAAGCCACCATCGATGCACGCTATGACGATGTCGCCATGTACAGCATTGAGTGATCGATCCACTACAAGCACGTCTCCGTTGAAGATACCTGCCTCGATCATAGACTCACCCTGGGCCCGCACGAAGAACGTGGCGGCTGGGCGCTTGATGCAGAGTTCGTTCAGATCCAGTGTCCGCTCGATGTAGTCTTGCGCAGGCGAGGGGAAGCCTGCCGCCACCCGCTCACTGAAAAACGGAATTCTCAGCGCCCTCGACTCACGGAATCGCCCTAAAACTACTGCTGTCATGATGAATCATCCGGATACTGTATATTTATACAGTATAGCGATATTTCATGACCCTAAGCTACTCATTAGCCCGAAATTTCAGTCGGCAGTTGGCAGCTGTAGTTCTACTTTGAGGTCCTCGATCATTCGCTCCCTGCGAGTAAGGATAAATTCCAGGACACTTTGGCCGGAGTAATAAGTCTTCATGAATCCCGGCCCTGGGGCGAATTTCAGTGTAAATTGAGGCAAACGAGTCTGTTGCTTTAGAAATATGGTAAGGCATTCCTGTCATCCTGCTTAAATCCGCTTGCTCGACCGATGATTCACACACTAGGTGAAGATGCTGGTTCAACCACTGCTTGAACTCAGCCCTGTGCACGCCGATAACCTTCAGTCCTTTGTGAACCTGGCGATACCCGCTTAGTTCACCGTTCTTTACTGCCAGGGCCAGATCAATTTGATCCGCTCCATGTACCGTCAATCGGCTGTCATCCGGGGTAATCCAATCGCCCCTAAAGTGCCTCGGCTGGGTCGGAATGTGTTCTACCCACCGGTTCAGGGAGCGTACGTCATACCGGTTTTTAAGGGCCTGTTGGGACGGACATGTAGCCTCAATATCCATCCGCGCAAGCAGTTCATTGGCTTGGTAGCGTAATGCGAATGTCCAATGCCAACGCGACTCGGTAGGGCTATATTTTGTCAGGTGTTCTAGCCCCAACAATCGCACAGCGGACTCTACATCGACAAGCCAGCTACGCAGCTCGGCGGGATACCGCTTTCTGAACCATTGGGGTAACAACGAGTCATCCGAAAGGCTTGGGCGAGGACTGACCCGGTCAGGAAGTTCAACAGATACGTTCGCTGTGTCTATAGACACACCGGACAATGTAGCGAGGCGCAGTGACCTCTCAGCTTGCCATTCTGCGCGCCCAGAAGGGGTGCTAATTATCCACGCATGCCGCAATAAGTCTGGCAAAAAACGTATGTCGCTATCGAAATATTCTACACCATTATGCGCGATGTCAAACGGGCGGGCAGCTTGTAGTAGTGCCCAGCCGAACTCATGCTCCCAAGAATTTCGATCGTCAGCGGACATCCATATTTTTTGATACGGTGGAATTTCTTGTGATTCAATCATGAGCGGCCAAGCCTGATTGCAGGCATCACAATGAGTCGATACTCTCGAGTGCCACGTCAGCGGCTCGCGGCAATGAGGACACGCTTCGATTAAAGCCTGCTGGTGAATAGGACATACCCGCATTAACAGGTATTCAAAGGCACTGTGCATATACCCGAACGCGAGTATGCATTGCACGCAAATACGCGGCGAGCTCGAGCGCCAATCTCGTAGACTAAACTGCCTCTCAGCTAACCCGATCCTATGGTCGGGTAAGTGCGGTGCAAAATGTTCCGAAAAAATCTCTTCCGATAGCCCTGTGATAGCTGCAAGCTGGCCTGACAGCAACTTCAGATTCCCTTGGTATAAACGCCCACTTTTATTTAAGCGCCACCCTGCGGCTTTGGCTGCTTGCTTGACTGAACTATAACCATTGACCGAAGCCAGACGCCAAAGGTAGCCTAGTGGGGCTTCCTGTGCCGCGGGTGCAAAGACAACGGGCCAGGTCATGACCGTTTCCCGAGTTCGCGACGCACCTGGTCAAGAGAGGCACTGAAAGGGTTGCAGGCGGGTTCGCGAAGGTTAGGTCGACGCTGCTCAAAACCACATGCAAGATCCGCAAGTGTTAAACCTTTCACTTCATCCGCCACGCCGATAGCGGCCTCGATAACGGACATTATATTTGCTATACGCCCTTTGGACGCCAGCATGAAGCGATTAGCCATTTCAGGCGACGATAACGTGATCGTCGGGATGGATATGGCTTTTTCGCATTCCACTAGAACTCTGCGGCAATACCGCATGTCCTCGCCGGTAGCCAGGCTAAGGTTGCTAATTACAGTGGAGGCTGCAAAACGACGCTGAAGCTCCGGATGGCCGTTTAACACCGACAATGCCTGCATTGTTCCTGCAAGGATAAAAGGAATGCCCGTTTCTTCCATAAGATTTTTGATGAGGTTACCCAATGCTGGTGCATTTTTTTTGGCATAACGGTCGGCTAGGTGATGGAATTCATCGATAATAACCAGCTCAACATTACGACTATTCAAAAGGGTTTCAGCCTTTGTTTCGTACTCGGATTCTGTGATTCGACCCTTTGAATAATGCCCCAGCCGCTCACACATTTTTCGTAAGAAATCTTTTTTTGTAGACTCTGCTGTAACACGCAACAGCAGGATTGGCAGGCGGTGCTCCCCTGGAGCATTGCCGATTTCGTTCAGGCGGCAGTATTCGCTGATGTAAAACAGAATGGCTGAAGTCTTGCCAACACCGGTTTCACCGACCAACATCATGCCCCGTGGCTGAAAACCACGTGTTGCATGGATGTTGTTGATCGCTTTTACTGCCTTAATAAAATTTGTGTGTAAAATACGGATTTCAAGAAACTCGATCGCAGCAGACTTACGACGAGGATTAGGATTGATCAAAAAGTCAGACATGGCCAAATCCGTCTATTAAATCATCGTCAAAATCTAAACCATCTGAAACGTCCGGCGTTAAGCTTGCAGGGGTATGTTCAACGGCGTCTACGAATGCTTGAATGTGGGCGGCTTGACTGTCGATGCTGTCAAGATTGAGCTTTGTATTGTTCCCAGATGGCTTGCGCTTTCGTTTCCGACCCTGCGATGCGGTATAGACTTCCGAGTCCTGAATAAATCGATGAGTACCGAACGATTGGTTATCTTGATCAACCCATTGAGCAACTTCACGCGCTCTATACTCGCCTAGGCTTACGCCATTTAACTCGTCGTAATCCGACTTTGCAGGAACATTCAGTCTAGCCCCGAGCTTAGGCAACACCACTGTAATGCTACCTAGATCTTCCGTGTCTCTTTGTACAAGGACCTCCTGGGGATAGCCCAATCCAGAATCCAGCACCAGCTTATCTAGCTCGTTACTTTGATACCAAATATTATTAATTCGTACACCCTCACGTTGTAACTTACGCGTGGTAACTTCGCCACGAATAAGTCGAAACTGATCGGCAATCGCGGGTACTACCGGCGGGGCCATTTTGGCACCTTCTAACCAGGCTGAGTAGGGCGTCCGGGATGCTTTTGAACCAGGTTTATTGAGGCCGCTATGCGGACGCTGATGATAGTCATCAACAATGTATTGGGTCAGCAATGTAGTGAACTCCTCCAATGTCATTACAGCACTTTGCTGCATAGTGAGATCCTGCTCTTTTTGGTCTGTGCGTTTTCCAACATATCCGAGAAGACTAAATAGAAATTGAGTACGACAAGTACCAAAGAATCGCTCGATAAACGGCTTTTTCCAAGGCTGGCGCACCTCGGTTACAATATGTGCTACTTTCAAGTGTTTCATGAAAGCTTTTACTTGGTGGGCATTAAAGGCAGGCCCAGCGTCGGATACGAGCATGCTCGGAAGGCCATACATTGGCATGGTATTTAAGCAGCTCATCCCGTCCAAGTTATTCGGAGCAAGGAATTGTTGCAGCAGTTTTAGTACACCTGAGGCATTCTCGCCTTTACCAACCTGAACATAAAAACCTAAAATTGCACGTGAGTAGCAGTCGATTGCTGCATAGACGATTGGCGCGCCCAAATAGTTTCCATCATTGTCCAGCAAACCGATATTGAACTGTGCCGCATCCACCTCTGTTCGTTCAAGTATGTGATCAAACTTGAAGTTTTTTATTGCTTTTCGACGTACGCGATTACGTTCGGATTGGCTCATTTTTTTGGCCAGCTGGTCTGGTGTCAGCAGCATAGTGTTCGCCCAAGTATAAAATTGGGCTTTGGACACACACTTTACAGATGATAGGGGGTCATCTGGGTCTAGTTGGCACTTCTTGTAACGTTTTAGCATTTCCCCATAGCAAGCATTAAGTGTCAAAGCTCCTTTAGGCTTTAGATAGAAATCATCCATGATCTCGTAAAACAGCGTCTCGACTGGCGCGGACGCACGAAGCAGTGATTTTCTATTTTTAGGTGTAATGGCCCCGAGAATACCAATGGATGACTCTTTATATCGCTTATACCGAACATAAAGGGTCGAAGGAGAAGGAGGGTTGAGGTCCCTTATTTTTGCAGAAACTTTATCGATAACACGACGACGAGTAGAGATGGAACCTCGTTTTTCCTCCATTTCTAGTTCCGAGATATAGTTCCCCCAATAGTCGGCTTGAATCATTATCGATTCAGAGACTGAGGGTTGTACAAAAGCATCACGGTTACCGTCCGTAAATACTAAATAGCCATTCTCGAATGCCTCATCAAAAATTTTCTGTGTAAATACCTTACCGGCTGAACTGTCATCCATCGTTAAAAAAAACTGATCCCCAGTATAGAATAATTTTGCGGGCTCCCCGAGATATAGACATGGCTTACCACTTGACTGCTCGAATAAAAACTTATTCATAGCTCAATTACCGTAGTAAAATCAATAGGCTTATTAATATCGAACTTAACCTCCCCACGTGCCATTTTATAATACAGATCAGCTAGATTATTATCATATTTAAATTCATTCAAATAACTTGCTATGTCTCCTTTGAATCTAAAATTATTATTTAGATTTAATGGAGCGTTATCCAAATAACGGTATAGAAAAATTGCATTTTTTGTAGCTTGTGACTTATATGAAATGAATTGAACTTTCAAATTAAACCCGGCTTTATTGAAAAGCTCTGCTAGTATATTGAACTTATTTTTTTCTTTCTCACTCAACTCTTTTAAATCACTCTTTACTTCAATGAAATACGCAACCACATTAATTTCTTTAACAAAAAAATCTGGCGTATAACGACGTGACTTGCCATTGATTTGATATTCTATACTCAGTGGCTGCGAGTTGAAATAAATAATATTATTATTCATTTCCAGTTCAATTGATTTAGCAAGCTCAGTGTAGCTCTCTAGGTACATGGAGCATCCCGCTTTGCGAGACGTATAGGTAATGGTCGGCTTTACAGGTGACGCTTTATACAGATTTCTCATCAGGTTGCAAGCTCCTATGCCTTTGTTTTTCGGCGATAACAAATCGCCACATATAGAATACAAAGGACGAAACTCGATTATCCGGACAAAATTGTTGCAAAAAAATTCAGAATAAAATAAAAAGTAAAATTTCCAGAAGAACTGGTAATCGCGTGTATGCTAGGTGACTCGAAATTGACAGAACGTACCGGTAAGGTAGCTACGTCCAAAAGGTTCAGGGATTGGTCAGCGTATATATTTCGTCTCAAGGCATTCGAAATGTACAGTCCAGGGTACGTCACGGAAGAAGACATCTGTCAAATCGCAGCGCTAGCATTACTTGAGGCCGTAAGTAGGGGTAAATTTGTATTACACCCGGTGATCGACACAGATGATCCGATTGAAATCGACCGAATACACAATGCGCGCATCTTACGGTGGCTGAAGACTCATGTTGGTTTTCAGTATAAATCGTGGATTCGCAGCCGTTTACCTAAGAATTTTAGTGAGGCACGAGGGGGTAACAAAATGATGGGAGACTCTACTTTCTCTGAGACTAACTACTCCGATTTAACAGCAGAGACCCGTGTGGCCGTTGAAATCTTGCACATAACAGAGCCTGATTTCGAGATTGCAAGAGAAATTTTTACACTAAAGGGTCGAATGAAAGCGTTAGGTATTGATGAGCACAAGTTGTTTTACATTTGCTACCACCTGAATGGGACGTCGTTTGAAGAAATGGCGCGACGCCATGGGGGCACAAGTGATAAGTATCGCCGGTTGGTAAGGCGCGCACTCACCTCCGCGGGACTCGATACGCTACTCTAGCGACGCCCCCCGGTGTTCGTGTGCACGTTAGCATCGACGGTCACCCCGCCTAAATTTATGGCCAGGGGTGTGAAAGGTAACCGGGAGGAGGCCGATAAGCTACCGGGCCCCCTCCGTTTTGTCCATTCCAACGGCTTAACCAAATACTTGCCTTGAACGCCGCGTTAGTTGGCATCAGGGCAGTCAAAATGAGGCATAAGCTCCGCTCCTTCATTGGTTATCTGGCGAGTACTACGGGTATCCAGAACGATGCCTGGTACACATCGAAGCCGGTAGTTCAGCGTGGATAGGTAACTTTCAGTAAGATGCACTTCCCACAGCCGTGGATGGCCACAGACAGCGCAGTTTCCGTCCTGGTATGGGCGGTGATCGCCGCAATGCTCACAACGCATTAGGCTGTCATGCCCAGATTGCTTCAGGCTTGTAATGACCTGAATAAGCGACTGAATTCGCTCTTCTCTGATTTTACGGGCAATCGCGAGCCGCGACTGTTCCTGAGCGCGATGAGCTTCGAGCGCTGCTTGCTCCTTCCGGTCGGCTGCCTCCTGTGCCAAACGGTGCTCTTCGTCCTTTCTGGCGCGCGCAGCATGTAATGCTGCAATGTTGTTTTCACGGATGACAAACAGCCCTGTACCGGGCTGTGCTTGCTCAAGAAGCCCTTCTTTCACCAAAGACTCCATGAACTTGTGCACGATGCTGTAGGGGCTCGGAATCATGGCGTTTTCCTTGTCTTCCAAGAACCAGATGCCCTTGCGCCCATACCACTGTCCACGGGCTTTGCCTTGTTGTTTGTATCGATACTTCAAGTTAACGAGCGCCGCTGCCCAGTCGAGTAGTCCAAACTGGCGAACGATGCGCTGCTTGATCAAGTTTGTGTGCAGCGTCGTGTTCTTAGCTTTAGAAACGATACAGTTTTCATAGATGTAGGCTTGCCAGATTGTTCGGTGAGCATTGAGTATCCAGTCCCCCTCAATAGGCACATCCAAACAGGGAGGCCACGGAGTTACGTTAAGTCGCTCCAGAATTGCGGGTGTGGACGATTCTGCGCCCTCCAGAAGCGACTGATTACGGACGGCAGCACCATCGTCTTGCACCATCCGTCTCAGTGCCTGAAGAGGGGCATGATACTGCTGGCGCAACTGTTCCCGCCGCTCAGCGATCTGGTGTTTGCGTGCTAGCTTTTGGGCTTCCTCGTGTTTTTGCTCCATCCGCTTACGACTTTCTTCGTCAAGTCGGGCCTGATGCTCGGCCCGGTAACGTTGAACGCGCGCGTCCAAGTATGCTCGTGCCGTTTCGATTTCGTCGTTATGGAGCTGGCAGGCGATCCAGTCCCGGGGGGCGGCTTCCAGCACCTCATGGCGAAATCGCTCCATATCCTGCACGTCCTCAAGGGTAAGATGCGCAAGATGGATTTCGAACATGTTCTTGTTGGCAAAACGAGACCGCTTGTCATCCGATACCGCATGAGTCACATGGACCTCGATGTAAATTTCGGTGCCATCCTTCAGGCATGCAACGATATCTGGCCGCAGGCCTTCGGCCGTTTGCTCGAGTTTCACGGAATCAAATGCCAGAAGGGACGATTCCCTGTTGACATCTTCTGAGAGCAAGTGCCCTGGATACGCTTCTTTTTCAATTCGCGTAGAAAAACTTGGACAGAACGCCTGCTTGGTGTCTTCGATAACCTGCTTGGCCATCAGATGAACGGCGCTCTCGTAACCACCAGAACACTCAGCACCTCGCCAATGTGAAAAATATTCACGCTTACGCTCGCCCTTATTGGCCACCAATGCCGTACCGCAGCCAGGACAAACACAGTCGCACGATTTGCCGCGGATGACTTCAGAAGGGCCGTAAAGGCGATTCCCGCGGCGGCCAAAGGGAACCCGCAGCCCGTTGGAGCGCTGATCAATTGAGCTGATCATCTCAGATGATGCTTCGTTGTTGTCCATGATCTTGTGCCTCATATCCTGTATTCAATTGATGAATGACACCTCTTGTTGATGAGGTGTACACGGCGGATAATCAGCGAAATCAATTGGATGTTCGTGCCGTTCCGGAACTTCCGGAACGCAGAAAGGGACTTTGCAGCAATGCAGGACGAAAACGAAGACGTAAAAAGCCGCCAGGTGCGCTACCTTTGCCGCTGTCTTGAAGCAATCGAAAAGGAATTTTGTAAGGGCAACGAGCCGCTCGCTGCCTTTTACCGTGAATGCCTGTCGTATCTGGGTTCACACGACAAGCTACAGTCCGGCGACCTTGCTGCGTGCGATAAGCACACGCACGAAGATAAAAAGCTGACGACTAAGGCGTATAGAGCCCGTCTGGAAAAACTGAGCCAAGAGCTCCAGAGTAAAGGTTCACGCCTTAGACCACTTTTGCGTGACTTTAATCTCACCCGACAGCCCATTCTTAGCTGTGTCGTCGGTCAAGGGAACGGTAATCAGAGCTACTACCAGCTGACAGTTGAGAACGAGGGGGAGGGCACCCAATCCGGTGCGCAGCAAGATAACACACTGCCCTTGGCCACATACCCCGACACCGCTGCTGAGGTCCCTACGCAACATAACGAAAAGAGTAAACCCGAAGCGCCCACTATGGATCCGGGCCTGATCTACTACCGTACGAATGAGATCAGTCGAGCGCCTTGGTACCTGCGGGTGGCGGATCCGCTGTTTAGGACCCAACTAAATCGCATGCGCTTCGCGGCTAGCCTTATGGCGATGTACTTTCTGGTTTTGCCTGGGCTGATCGTTTACCTGTTTTTGCTGAAACAGCATACAAACATGACACTGTTTCTGTTCGCTGGTTTTTTAGCACTCTACCTTTTTACCTATGCACCCTCGACAAACCTGTTGCGGTTGTTTACACGCAAAATTGTACTTTTGGATGCGATACGGCTACCTGTCAGCAGCATCTGCATTTCCGAAATTACCAAGATACCGGCGGAAGACGACCGGCCGGCCAATGTCGAGCGATCGCTCAGCGTCGTTACGGTGGCCGCCGACTGCCCTGTATGCTTTCAGCTATACGGTGTGCGTGACTCCGTACTGCTCGAGCAGAAGGGACTACTAAATAGCTGGATTTATGGCGCCTGCACTAACAATCCGATGATGCACAGGTTTACCTTTGACAAGGATCTGATGACAGGTCTACCCATCAGCCCAAAAGCACCGGGCCATCTCCATCTGTAAATACACAGCATTGAGGTCAGCCTTCATATTGATTGGTTTGTGGTGGGGGTTACTTCTCCAAATTTAATTCTCGCATATAACATCAAGGGGGGGGGTATGTCGCTGGATCTTAGTGAAACCTTTGTCGTGGGAGTCTCATCCACCGCGCTGTTCGACCTGAGCGAGTCGGACCAGCTATTCAGACAGGCGCAAGTCAATGAACCCAACACTGCCATAGCGGTCTATCGGGAGCATATGCGCGAACGCGAAAGCGAGCCGCTCGCGCCAGGTACAGGACACCCGCTGATCAAGGCATTGCTGGGGCTAAATCGATACGGCGATCCGGATCGATCACCGCTGGTAGAAGTTGTGGTCATGTCACGCAATAGCCCCGATACAGGACTGCGGATACTGCATACGATTCGTCATCAGCAATTGAATATTAGCCGCTCCGCCTTCACCGCCGGTGAGTCAGTGACGGATTATCTGGAAGCCTTCGACGTAGACCTTTTCCTGACGACCAATGTTAGTGATGCGCAGAAGGTGATTGACTCGCGAGTTTGCGCAGCTGCTGTACTCAAACCGCCTCCCACCGGCGATAGCCAAGCGATACCGGAAGGGCAGGTGCGCATCGCTTTTGATGGCGATGCGGTACTGTTCTCCGACGCCAGTGAATTGGTCTACAAGACCGAGGGGCTCCAGGCATTTCTCGATCAGGAGGATGCCATGCAGGACGAACCGTTGGCCGATGGCCCTTATGCGCACTTGTTACGCAAACTTTCGCTGTTGCAAGAACGGCTGCCACAAACGGTGGATACGTCTCCAGTACGTATCGCTCTGGTAACCGCACGCAATAGCCCGGCCGAAATGCGGGTAATCAAAACTCTTCGGAGCTGGGGGGTACATGTGCACGAAGCTTTCTTTTTAGGTGGTGTCGGCAAGGCCAAGGTACTTAAAGCCTTTCGCCCACACGTATTTTTCGACGATCAGGATGTGCACCTGGATGAGGCCGCACTGCTGGTACCTTCTGGAAAAGTACCCTACCACAGCAGTTCACTACTGTCGGATCTAAAAATGATAAACACGGATGCGACTGGCGATAAAGATGAGACCGAGAGTACGTCTATAGGAGGTTGAAGTAGCAAGTGTCCCCATTTTGGTCGGCCATCTTGACCACTTTTTACCCATCTCGCCCATACTCTGATGTTTTTAGCATCGCGGTATTTATCACCTGCGAGTAGTGAATGTGAGGCATGCCCGATATTGTTACAAATGCGGCTAAGTATAATCGGGGCATGACAACATGCTTTATCCCTTCGCGAATGGTAAATTTTGTTACAGATTCATAAATGGATTTATGGTGATATGAAGAAGCAGATACTGCTGACCTGGCTTGGCAAGCACGATCTTGATGCGGAAGCCAAGAATCAGCTCGGCCCTGTCGCATCGATTCTTCTGGGTACTGGGTGGCCTTTTGACGAAGCACGTATCCTGGTCAACGACTGGTTCGATGAGGTTCCCAGATATGAAGCCTGGCTCAAGCGGGTGCTCAAGAAAGAGGGACGCTCGGCTTGCGTATTCATCCGCTGTGCTGAGCTTCGAAGTCCGATTGATTATCCAGGTATCTATGCGGTGGCAAGGGAGGAGCTGGGTCGGCTCGCCTCTCCAGAGCGGAAAATAACCTTGAATCTCACCTCTGGAACTCCAGCAATGATCGCAACCTGGCTCTTGCTGGGCAAAGGGGTCTTTGGCGCCAAACTGGTTCAAACGTCCCTACAGCAGGGGCTGTCGGTCGTTGACTTGCCCTTCGATATTTCGCTGGAGTACCTACAGCAGCAGGATGGAATCCTCGGTTCAATCGCATCTGCTACACCCGGCTTAAATGCGCATTTCGAGCATATCCAGACGGCTTCGCCGGCCATGCAGGAGTGTGTCGAGCTTGCCAAGCGCCTGGCTGTGCGAGATGTTCCGGTGATCATTCAGGGTGAAACCGGAACAGGCAAGGAAGTGATGGCCGAAGCGCTCCATCAGGCGTCGCTTCGTAATGCTAAGCCGTTCATTGCAGTCAACTGCGGTGCCATTCCCGAAAGCCTGCTCGATTCACAGCTATTCGGCCATGTGAAGGGGGCTTTTACCGGTGCGACAGGAGACCGCAAGGGATACTTTGAGGAAGCTGATGGCGGGGTTTTGTTTCTGGATGAGATTGGTGAGCTGCCGCTGGAAGCTCAGGCCAAGCTTCTTCGTGCTTTGCAACAGAAAGAGATTACGCGGGTAGGTGACAGCAAACCCCGCAAGGTGGATATCCGGGTCATCGCGGCCACTCACCGTGACCTGTTGTCGATGGTTGAAGACGGTTCGTTCCGTGAAGATCTCTTTTATCGCCTGGCTGTGGGTGTGCTGCATATTCCAGCTCTGCGCGAACGTATACAGGATATGGAACTACTGGTTGAGGCGTTGCTAGCGAATCTAAACCAGGAAGCGCAAACTCAACCAGGGTATGTAAGTAAAGAAATTTCCAAAAATGGAATTAAATTTATTAAAGCACAGCGCTGGCCGGGCAACATTCGGGAGCTTTGGAATACGCTGGTACGTGCGTCTATCTGGAGCGATGATCAGATGCTGGATGCGATCCATCTGGAAAAGGCACTGATCAGGCGTCCCGACGGCGATGACACAGGTGCGCTGCGGGTCGATGTGTCCGGTGGTATCGATATTAATAAAATCATAGAAAAAACAAAAAGATACTGCATTGAAGAGGCCTTTAGAGTGACTGCCGGTCAGAAGGGAAAAGCGGCTAAACTACTGGGGCTCAGTAATCATCAGACGCTGACAAACTGGATGAAGCAACTGGGGATGGAAGAACAATAAAGCGCGCCTGATACAAATCTGGCACGATATCTGTAACACAGGACGTTATCACAGGCAGAGCGACATGAAGTCCATGAATTTTGAACACCTAAGACCTCACTGGCCGGAGCTGGCAAATCTTGGCGGATTCGCCGAGACCTATGCCCATCTGGATCCGCAAAGCGCGCTAGTCAAGCTGCGCTGCTTTGTGGAGATGCTGGTCGGAGCCATCTATCGCGATCTCAAATTGCCTGTCGAGCCCAATGCCACTTTCATGGATCGGCTGAATAACGGCAGTTTTACCTCTGTCGTTCCCCGTGTGATTCTCGATAAGCTGCATGCTGTACGTATTAACGGCAACAAGGCCGCGCATGAAGGCAATGTTTCTGCTGATTCGGCCGTATGGTTGGTACAGGAGGCATACCATCTTGGCTGCTGGCTATACGTGACGCAGGCCGATGGCAGCCCGGAATCCTGTCCGGACTTTCAGGTGCCACAAATGCCTGGTGTGTCCAGCAGCAAAGGGGAGTTCAAGAAAAAGGCCAAAGCGTTGCAGGAGCAGCTTGCAGCGCAGTCTGCACAGCTTAAACAGGCGCTTGCAGAGCTGGAGACCGCCAAACAGGCTGAGCGTGAGGCCCAGCAGCAAGCAGCCCGCCTGAAAAACGAATTTGACAAGGTGAAAGCCCAAGCCTTTATCGCGGCAAGCAGCAAGGCTACCAGTACTTTGGTGCTTAACGAGGCCGAGACACGCCGTCGCCTGATTGACAGCGAGTTGCGCGACGCCGGTTGGGATCTGAGCCTCGACGGTGCCAGCACCGAGCAAGTCACGCTTGAGCACGAGGTGGATGGTCAGCCGACTCAAACGGGCATTGGTTACTGCGATTATGTACTGTGGGATGATAACGGCAAGCCACTGGCCGTAGTGGAAGCAAAGCGCGCCCGCGAGAATGCCGAGAAAGGCCGTCAGCAAGGCAAGCTCTACGCCGATGCCCTTGAAAAGAAGCACGGTCAGCGCCCGGTAATCTTCTATACCAATGGTTACGACGTCTGGATCTGGGACGATGTGCTCGACACCGTGCCCCGCAAGCTCTATGGCTATTACAGCAAAGACAGCCTCCAGTACCTGATCAGCCAGCGCAAACAGCGAAAGAACCTCAATAGCACGCCTATCGACACCACCATCGCCGGCCGTTTGTACCAGATGGAGTCGATCACCCGTGTCAGCGAACGCTTCAGCGAAGGCCATCGCAAGGCGCTGGTGGTGCAGGCCACCGGCACCGGCAAGACCCGTGTATCCATTGCGCTCACCAAGCGGTTGCTGGATGCCGGCTGGGCGAAGCGGGTGCTGTTCCTGTGCGACCGAAAGGAGCTGCGCAAGCAGGCCAAAAACGCTTACAGCGAATTCGTCAAAGAGCCACTCTATGTGGTGGGACGAAGCAAGAAGCAGGATCAGCATAATGCCCGCATCTACATTGCCACCTATCCAGGCATGCTGCGCATTTACGAGCAGTTCGATGTCGGCTTCTTCGATCTGATCATCGCAGACGAATCTCATCGCTCGGTCTATAACGTCTACGGTGACCTGTTTAAATACTTCGATGCCCGCCAGATGGGGCTCACGGCCACGCCGGTGGAAATGGTAAGCCGCTCCACTTGTCGGCTGTTTGGCTGTGATTACAAGCTTCCTACCGCCAGTTATCCGCTGGAGCAGGCGGTGGCCGATGGCAACCTGGTGCCGTTTCGTGTCGTCACCCACACTACCCAATTCCTGCGTGAAGGGATCAAGGGTCATGCACTAAGTGACGAGCAGGTCGCTGAACTGGAAGACCAAGGTCTAGACCCTAATGACCTTGATTTTAACGCCCCCGATATCGACAAGGCGGTGTTCAACAAGGACACCAACCGCGCCATCCTGCGCAATCTGATGGAGCGCGGCCTGCGTGATGCAGACGGTCAGCTACCCGGCAAGACCATTGTCTTCGCTCGCAACATTCAGCACGCCGAACTGCTGGCCTCGCTTTTTGGCGAGATGTATCCCCAGCACGGTGGCAATTTCTGCCGTGTGATCCACTCCAAGTATGAGCGTGCTGAAGAGCTGATCGACGATTTCAAGGGCGCCGGAGAAAAGCCCGCCGACGAGATTACCATCGCCATTTCGGTGGATATGCTCGACACCGGCATCGATGTGCCCTCAGTGGTCAATTTGGTATTCGCCCGGCCGATCAAATCCAAGGTCAAGTTCTGGCAGATGGTGGGGCGGGGCACCCGTCTGTGTGAAAACCTGTACGGTCCTGGCCAGGACAAGACCCATTTTTTGATCTTCGATCACTGGGGCAACTTCGATTACTTCGAAATGGACCCGCCTGACGACGAAGCTCGCCCGAGTAAATCCCTGAGTGAAAAGCTGTTCGATAGCCGCCTTGATCTGGCCGAAACGGCGCTCAGGAAAGCGGAGATGGAGCTGTTCCAGCAGACCATTGCGCTGATTCAGGAAGACATCAACGCCCTGGACGACCGCTGCATCGCTGTGCGCGATAAATGGCAGCTCAAGGCACAGCTCGGTGATGTCAAAACGTTGCAGCAGTTCGCCCCCGATACCCGACAGCTCTTGCGTGCCGAGATGTCGCCGCTGATGCAGTGGCGCGATATCAAGGGACAGTCCGAGGCCCTGCGCTGGGACCAGCAGCTCACCGAACTACAGCTGATCCGCCTGACCAATCCATCTCAGCTGGATGTGGTTAGACAGCCGGTGCTCGACAAGGTGAGTCAGCTTTCCATGCACCTCAATCCGGTGCGTGCCCAGGCAGAAACGATCAGGACCATCCAGCAGGATGCCTTCTGGCAGGCCGTCACGTTCGAGCAGCTGGAGAAGAAGCGTCTCGCCCTGCGCGGTGTTATCCACCTGCGTGATAAAAAATTAGTAGATCCGCCAACAGCGCCGCTGCCGGTTATCGATATCAAGGAAGACGAGGGTCTGTACCAAACCGGTGATCGGCCAACCCGAATTATTAATGTCGATTACCAGATTTTCCGCCAGCAGGTGGAAGCCACACTCACACCTCTGTTCGAAACCGACCCGGTGCTGGTCAAGATCCGCCAGGGCAAGCCGGTTAGCGAGGCCGAGGTGGCACAGCTGAATGCCCTGGTGCACATCCAGAATCCCGATCTGGATCTGGGTACCCTGAAGGAGTTTTTCCCAGAGTCCAGTGCCACCCTGGATCAGATTCTGCGGACCATCGTCGGGCTGGATGCGATTGCTATAGAAGCGGCCTTTACCGATTTTGTGCAGGCACACCACATCAGTCTGTCGAGCCGCCAGCAGCGCTTTATCGGCCTGCTCAAGAACCATCTGTGCAAGTACGGCTCCATCAACGTGGCCGATCTGTACGAGCAGCCGTTCATTGCCGAGCATCACGAAGGCCTCGATGGTATCTTCCCCGAGCAGCGCCAGGCCAACGCACTGGTGGCGCTGGTCAAGCGCTTCGGAGTCCATCTGGGAGCCCGTAAGACCCGCACAGAACACGGCATTAGCAACTGATTTTCAACACAATTCAGGGGAGTACCCGTTCATGAGTGATACGCTTTGCCGCAGGCTGCAACTCAACCATATTGAGGGGGATATCCTGTATCCCTGTCGTATGAAAAACCAGGATACAGGCCTGGTAGCCTTTAGGCTTTCAAAGGGCGGCAACACCAAGCGAGACAGCATTGAAGTCACCGACGAACAGGAGATGATCCGCAAGGTGACAACCCAGGGTTACAAGGTGCGGGCCCGCACCATCGAGCCTGTCAGCCAGGGCGGTCGTACAGGACTCTATACCCTGGGCGAGCAAGCTATTCGAGACTGGACACTGAATGATTAACGGATATACGAAGCAATGATTACCGGCGCACTGAAAAGCAAGATCGACAAGCTGTGGGAAGAGTTCTGGACCGGCGGTATCGCCAACCCACTGACGGTGATCGAGCAGATTACCTTTCTGATGTACGCACGCCTGCTGGACATGAACGAGCGGCGTGACGAAAAGCGCGCTGAGCGTACCGGCAAGTCATTCAGCAAGCGTTTTACCCAGTATGAGCAGGACATCCGCTGGGAGAGCTTTCGCCATCTGCCCGCCGACCAGATGTACAAGGTCGTCAAGGATGAGGTGTTCCCGCACTTCAAGGATCTGGCCGGGGAGGGCTCGCTGTTCGCCGAATTCATGAAAGACGCCCAGCTGATGATCCAGAAGCCCAATCTGCTGGTCAAGGCGGTGAACATGGTCAGCGACCTGCCGCTCGACAGCGCTGATGTCAAAGGCGACCTGTACGAGTATCTGCTGTCCAAGCTGACGACCGCCGGCATCAACGGTCAGTTCCGCACCCCGCGCCATATCATCCGCGCAATCGTGGAAATGCTTGAGCCCGAAGCCCACTACCGCATCGCCGATCCCGCCTGCGGTACCGCGGGTTTTCTGGCCGCCAGCTACGAGTACCTGCTGGAAAAATACAGCTCTCCCGAGGGGGTGATTACCGAAACGGTAATCAACGACAAGGGCGAGCAGGTCGAACAGAAAATATACACCGGCGATCTGCTGCATGAACACCGCCGCCATGTGGACACCGACATGTTCCACGGTTTCGATTTCGACGCCACCATGCTGCGCATAGCCGCCATGAACCTGGTGATGCACGGCGTTGCCGAGCCCGATGTGCATTACCAGGATACCCTCAGTCAGCGCTTTTCCGAGCGCTTCCCTCAGGCGGCGAAGGAGGGTTTCGATCTTATTCTCGCCAACCCGCCGTTCAAGGGCAGCCTGGATGAGGAAGATGTAGACCCGGCGCTGCTGCGGGTAGTGAAAACCAAGAAGACCGAGCTGCTGTTCGTGGCCCTGATCCTGCGCATGCTCAAGATCGGTGGCCGCAGCGCTACTATCGTGCCCGACGGCGTGCTGTTCGGTTCCTCCAAGGCGCACCAGCAACTGCGCAAACACCTGATTGAAGACAATCAGCTTGAAGCGGTGATCAGCCTGCCCAGCGGCGCATTCAAGCCCTACGCCGGCGTCTCCACCGCCATCCTGATCTTCACCAAAGGTGGCGAAACCGACCATGTCTGGTTCTACGATGTGCAGGCCGATGGCTTTTCGCTGGATGACAAACGCCAGAAAATAGACGCCAACGATCTGCCGGATCTGATCAGCCAGTTCAAGTCCAGGGGCATGACACCGGCCGACAGCGCGCAGAACGACCGCAGCGCCCAGCGCTTCTGGGTCAGCAAGGCCGAGATTGAAGCCAGCAAGTACGACCTGTCGCTGAACCGCTACCGCGAGCAGGTGCATGTGACTGAGGAGTACGATGCGCCCAAGGTTATCCTGGCACGGCTGAAGGCTCTGGAGGCCGAGATTCAGCAGGACCTGGAAGAGCTGGAGGGGATGCTGTAATGGTTGCTTTAAGCGAATTGGTTGATATTCGTGGTGGAGGTACGCCTAGCAAAGCTGTACCTGAATATTGGAATGGAAATATACCTTGGGCATCAGTTAAAGACTTTAAATCTTCAGAGTTGAGAGTCACAGCGGATTATATTTCTGAGCTAGGGGTTAAAAACTCAGCAACAAGTTTGATTCCGGCCAATAGTATTATTGTCCCTACGCGCATGGCTCTGGGCAAAGTTGCTATGACAGCCGTTGATATGGCAATTAACCAAGATTTAAAGGCTTTGCTAATTAAAGATGAAGTGGTACTTGATAAGCGCTATCTTTTACGGTTTCTAGAATCTAAATCTCGGTTTATAGAAAAGCAAGGTAAAGGGGCTACGGTAAAGGGTATAACCTTGGATGTTCTGCGCAGTTTGAATGTCCCTCTCCCGCCCCTGGCCGAGCAACAGCGTATCGCCGCCATTCTGGACAAGGCTGACGCCCTGCGCCGCAAGCGCCAGCAAGCCATCGACCTCGCCGACCAGCTCCTCCGCAGCGTATTTCTGGAGATGTTCGGCGATCCGGCCTCCAATCCGAAGGGGTGGTCAATAATGTCGGCTGGTGCGTGCCTTCGTGAAGGATTTATACTCGAGGTTCAAGACGGAAATCATGGCAATGATCATCCTAAAGTTGCGGACTTTTCTCAGTTAGGTATACCTTTTGTTACCGCAAATGTCGTTCGCGATGGAAAGATTCTATTCGATAAATGTTATTACCTCAGCGATGCGTGGCGAAACAAGCTCCGGGTTGGCTTTGCACTGCCAGGAGACGTATTGTTAACCCACAAAGGCACGTTGGGTTTAACCGCAGTGCTGGATGAAACACACTCTGTGTACATATTTAGCCCCCAAACTACTTATTACCGGATCAACGAGTCTCATATACTTCCAGATTATCTAAAGGGTTATTTCGATACGGAGTATTTCCAGCGTTTGTTAGCGAAGGAAGGAAAGCAGTCTACACGGGCGTACATCGGAATAACGAGACAGAAAGAGTTACCGATCATTGTTCCTCCAATGGAGGAGCAGAGGAGGTATGTAGATTTGGTGGAGATATACAAGAAAAAACTCGATAACTACCGGAGTCATGAGATGGCTTGCGGGGCGCTGTTTGCTTCTTTGTCTCAGCAAGCCTTCCGAGGTGATTTGTGAAGTGCCCACTGCCTGCGAACCTTCCTTACCGGAAACCGCGTCCACACCGCTTGGCTCTGGGAGACCAATTACGATGAAGGATGACGTGGCACTGGTGTATCAGATCACCTCAATCAATCGAGCTTGGAAGCGCGCCCGGGAGCAGTGGGGGGAAGACTCTGCAATCGCGCTGATGCTGCGCGAGCGCAAGTCATCGCTTCAGGCAAGGTTGGTTCGGGACAGCCCTGACGCCGTATATCTGCGGTCGGATACGGATAACACGGATGGTGAGCCGCTCTACAGTGTTCGGCTGAAATCGCAAGTCCAGTTGCCGAACGGTGTTACTCGAAGCGATGCCGAGCATATGCCCGTGCGCCTGGCACAAGAACTGTTCTCACCGGCCGAGCTGGCCGGAATAGTAAAATAAGGATGTTATAGATGAATGTACCTGGGCTTCCGGCAATCGATATCACACTTTTGTTCTACATCGCGATTGCTTCGGTTCTGCTGTTTTTTATGCATGCGGAGCTTAGGCTCTCATCGCGCTATCGGCGATCGTTGGTTGCATGGAAGGAACTTAAAACGTTGCTCGGCAGCGGGCAAAGTGACATCGATTTGAAGGCACTTTCCGGCATGCTGACGAACCTTATCCACCAGTTTTTCGTGCCTGTCGAGCGCTCAGGCGCCTCGGACGACACTCAGCCATCCGTCGAGCTGGCGAAGGTCAATACGCACTACCTGGTGACGGTGCCCGCCGCAACGCTCGTTCCGTACCAGCCGACCTCACCTTACCGGTTTGTGCCGGCGTTGCTGACCACTATCGGGGTTCTGGGAACCTTCCTTGGCATATCGTTGGGTCTGGCGGATTTTCAATCCACAGGCGGTGGCTCTGAGGCGTTGATGAAATCGGCGACCAGCCTCCTAGATGGGATGAAAACCGCCTTTTATACGTCGCTGGCCGGCCTGGCGGCATCCATTGTTTTTATGGCCTGGCATGCGAGCTTGAGCAAAGCGCGGGAGAAGCGGCATCGCGCGCTGTCCGGCGCGTTTCAGGAGCTCTGTCTTTCAGTGTCACCGGTTACCCTGTTGCACAAACTGGACCCGTCAAATCAGCAGGAACTGATCGCGAAGCAGCTGGCGGCGGCCGATGCCACTACTGCATCGAATGAACAGCTGGTCAAGGTTGTGAGTGAGATGGGAGATGTGTTTAAAAAGTTCGACTCAGATACAATTTCCGCGTCGGTATCCAAGGCCGTTAGTCAAAGTGTCGAACACTCTATTGCGCCGCATTTGGCATCGATCAGCGAGAGTATCAAGGACCTGCGCGAAATAAAGGAACAGAGCGCCAGGGAGGTGGTGGAGCTGCTGGTGGGTACCCTGCGCAGCGAGGTGGTCGAACCCTTCGCCCAGCAGTCCGCTGAATTCGTGCAAACAACCGGCCGTATGGCCGCTGTCATCGAGCATTCAAACCAGCAGCTGGCTCAGGCTGTAGGAGATGTTGGTGCCGTGTTCGAGAAGTTCAATTCCGATACGATCTCAGAGTCGGTATCCAAGGCGGTTACTCAGAGTGTTGAACGTTCCATCGCGCCTCATCTGGCGTCGATTGGCGAGAGTATCAAGGACCTGCGTGAAATAAAGGAACAGAGCGCCAGGGAGGTGGTGGAGTTGCTGGTGGGTACCCTGCGCAGCGAGGTGGTCGAGCCCTTCGCCCAGCAGTCCGGTGAATTCGTGCAAACGGCAGGGCGTATGGCCGACGTCGTGGAGCGTTCCACAACCTCCGTGGAGCGCTTGTCGGGTGAAATGAGCAAGGTGATGGAGGGGCTGGACGCGACAACCCGGTCGCTGAACCAGTTCCAGCAAGATACGTTGACCAAGCTATCGCAGTTCGCCGAATCGTTGAGCACTATCCTCGCCCAGTTCAAGGACGACACAGAGGGGGCGCTAAGCCGCGTGGCCGAAGAGATACAGCGTGCATTGAATCAGTCAATCGAAGGAATGGACGCACAGCGCAGTGCATTTGAGCAAAGTGCCCAACGCGCCTCGCAGGCCTTCGCTGAGCAGAATGAAAGTCTGAAAAACATCGGCCTTGAGTCCAGTGCGCTGATGCGTGACGCCAAACAAAATCTGCTGGATGGCTTGAGCAATATCGATGACAAGGTCAAGGCCATGTCGTCCGTGGCGCAGCAGGAGCTGGAGCGCTTCCGGCTGGAATACCAAGCGAACCTGACGGAGTTTTTTGACTTGCAGGCAAACCTGCTGGAGAAAACCCTGGGTGAGCAGCGTGCAGGGCTGGCGAGTGTAGTGGAAGACTTCCGCGCCGCCTTTGTCGAGGAAAACACGCTACGCAAGCAGCAATATCTCGCAATCGATCAGCAGTACAGCCAACTCAAGGATGGCGTCACGCTGGTGCAGGAGCTGGTCGAGGCAATCGGAATGAACAAGGCCGGTGCTTTCAGTCAGCTGGAAGATGCATCCAATGCTATTAGTGCACAGGTCGGCAAGCTGCGATATTCCTACGAGGAGGCCGCGGCCCGCTTCAATAAAATGACCGAGCAGATGCCGGAAGCCATGACCGGTTACTTCGAACGAGCCAATAGCAGCCATACACGCTTCTTCGATAATTTCGACGAAGCCGCGGCCCAGGTTCACGGAAAACTCGCAGACGCCGCCAACCTGCTCGTGACAGCCATGCAGCAGATTGAAATGCAGCTTATCGACGAGAAGGTGAGCTGATGGAACGGCACGAGTGGAGTTATCCAGAGACCGATATCGATGAAACGGGCGCCTGGTTGTCGATTGGCGACCTGATGTCAGGGCTGCTGATGATCTTTGCGCTGCTGCTGATTCTGGCGTTGTTGCAGCTGACAGAGGCGGCCGAAAAGGCCAAGAGCGGTCGAATCGTAATTATTCAATCGTTGCAGAAAACTTTGTCCGAGAAAGGCATCAATGCCGAGGTCGACCCGCAGACAGGCGATATCAGTATCCTCGACTCCGTCCTGTTCGATATCGACAGCGCCGCGCTCAAGCCGGCCGGTCATGACTTCCTTGAACTGTTCGTGCCGGCGTATAGCAACGCAATTTTTTCAAGTGACGACGTTGCTAACGAAATCCAGCACGTGGTGATCGAAGGCCATACGAGTTCGACCGGTAGCTGGGATTACAACATGAACCTCAGCCTTAACCGCGCGAACAGTGTTTCCGAGGCCGTTTCCCGACTGTCCTTTATGGGCAAAGGCAGGTTTCGCGCCCGCATGCTAGTTGCGGGAAGAGGCGAGGCGGATGCTGATCAGTCGGTAGATCGGCCCGGCGATCGAAAGGTGATCTTCCGTTTCCAGTTCAAGAGCGATCGCTTTTTGCACTGGTTTATGGAACAGCGGGGGCTTTGAGCATGGACGTTCTGAGCCTGGGCATTGAGTTCAAGGCGCCTGCTGTAAAGCAGCCCAGGAAAATGTTGAGGCTGGCAAAGGATGTTGTGTTACAGCCTTGGACTGCCGTTGATAACATGACCGCCTTCCCGCCGAAGACGGTAGACGAAATTATCCGGTTGCTGGAATCCGGGTTGAAGAGCGAGATATCGATTCTCGACTGGATTCACCTTTTCGACAGCAAGCAGGTCTGGGATGCCTGCCATAACGAGGCCGATGTCGCCCGCAGCAGTGCGCGGATATACGATGCGATTGCCGAGAACACCTCGCTCACGCATCTGGCGCTTTTCAGAGCCGCACTAACTGTCGATGGCTCCGGACAGTATTTCCCTGCACTCTTGTTGCAACATATTCATCTGTTAAGCGATTCCTTGACCGGCTGGCGCAAAGAGCTGCTTGATATCGTCTTGTTATCAAGATCAGTCGATTTTATTAAGATCGCATTGCTTGTTGCCGAGGCGGATGTGTCCGTGCACGAATTCTTTACTCGGTACAGGTTACCTAAGTGCACGCGTCTGAAACAGATGACCGTCAACCAGATTCCGCACGTTTGCGAGACCATTGATTTGGCATCCCATGCTGGCTGGTGCCTGTACATGGTCAGGGAAAGTGAACGGCCTGTTGGCATTCAGATACTCGAGGTGCTGCTGAATAAGCGGGAGCAAGAAATTAAAGGGAATGCCTATTTCCTCAAGTGGCTGGATGAGAGCTGTCATCCTCGTAATGATGATGGCTACTGGTTCGACCTTTCCGGTGCCTCACATGCGGCGATCAGGAGGTTGATTCCGCTCTCGGACTTTCAGTACTTCAAGATGCTTGTCAGTTTTCTGTGTCGTCATGATGTGGCTTCAGCGCTTGGTATTGATGAACACTCCCAGAAACAGATAAAAAGTCGTAGTCTGTTCTGGCAGCACTATGAGGGCCAAATTGTTTCTCTTCGTGTTTTGGTGCCGGGTAATACTTATGCCAACATCATGAAGTTTAATAAATCGGCAAGCTGGCTTGAAAAACGATCAGAAGAGCAGGGTAGCGAGGCTATTGTTATCGAGTTCGAATCGGTTATTGTGCTGGAAGTGTTACGAGGTGAAGCAAGTGAAATTAGAGTTTTTGAAAAGAACTCAAGGAATATTAATTTACTCTTAAAGGATAAGCTTCCTTCTCTTTTAACGATACGTAAATCGCATCAAGATGCTGTCCATGATCATGCTATATGTTGGCAGTGGGCGTGTGAAGCCTGGTTGCGAAAGAGCTATAAAATTGAACCCGATGATAACATCAAACGGTTTAAGGGGTTGCCTCCACATGCATCGCCGTATGAGCGTAATAAGGGCTTGCCTACACCAGAAAAAATAATTCTTGAACGGAGGTCCCAGGAAGTCGAACAGTGGGCCAAGTCCTTTTTTGCTAGGGAAAGAGAGCTTGGAAAATACTCGGTGGATGGTGACGAGGCCAAGGCGCATGAGCTTCTGCTATTGGGGCGGCAGCTCGAACGGATGGGGGACTACAAAAAAATGGCCGCATCGTTAGAGTCGGCAGCCAAACTCGGCAATCGGTCGGCGATGACGATGCTGGCCAAGTATTTCCTGACCAAAGCCAGATCCAGTCCAGAGTTACGTATGCGCGGGGAGGTTTGGCTAAAGAAAGCTGCTAAATTAGGCGACCTCCAGGCGAGGCAATGGCTCGGTATGGATTGATAAGTGAATATTCAGGCTTTAATCGCTCCTGAGGTCACGTGACTCAAGTTTGCAAGCAGTGCTCTGAGGCGCAGGACATATCGTATGGACTCATGAACCTGAGTCTTGCAATGGACTAACGGTCTGAATAAACGTGTAACCAATGGATAGATTGTTGCCGGTAGGCGCTGCTGTGCGCTGGCACAGGAGAAGAGGGATCTAAATGCAAAGAATTGTAAGCCACTCTCGGGCATGGGCGAACGAGTTCCTAATCATTCGAGGATTAAGTAGTCCCAAAGACATACCGCTATTCAGATACTGCACAACCGACGATGAGCTTGGCACGTTGGGCACTCTTTTGACCGCGAGCCGGCAGGAACGCCATAGCCCCGCTTTTCGGGATTATTGGTGCGCCGGGTTTTGTCTTTATGTCGCTGAGCAGTTTCGTCGGAACTATGATGCGAACTGGTCTTGGCGGTCGTTTGAAACCTCATTGGGTATCGACCTTTCCCATAACGACCACAAAGAACTCGTCACTCGGGGATTGGCGTTCTGGAATCGGCCTGTCAGGTATCGTACGCACGGCGCCGACTACCTGGGTTCCCTGTTCGCTGAGGGCGGCCTGCCCTGGAAGCTGATCCAGAACGACAGCCACGGTTTTGGTCGCGCGGTGAAAGCGGGACTCAGGCGATATCACCAGTGCAGAAGCGAAGGGCGTGATCTGGTCCAGGTGATTCGGGAGTACAGCGGTTATTTTCCGCAGTCCTTCCAGACCGATGAAAAGTGCCAGTTGCTTGCCAGTATCGTCGAAACGCTGATGATGCTGGCTGAACCCCATGATCTCAGCGGCAAGGACGACCCCGCAGGCTACCTGAATCTGCATTACCCGCAGTGGCGCGCTGAGTTTCCACTCCCGCTGGAGGAGGACAACGGCTATACGCTAGTGAACGAGTGGCTGCGCGATGCGGGCGTGCGCCTGGCCGAACGCAAACGATCTGAGGCGATGGCCCGGTATTTTACCTGCGAGCACCTGCTGGATGGCCGCCCTGAACGGGGGCGGCTATTGGCTGAGGTGACCCTGGCGCCGAGCCTTCAGTTGAAACTGGATGGCCGGAAGCTGGGTTCGACCCGTATCGAGCTGGCATTGTACGAAGGCGAACAGCTTGTTCTGAAACTGGGTGCCGCTTACGGCCGCCTGGAGAGAGACGCCCTGGAGATCAAGCTGCCGGCGCAGGCGTTGCAGTGCCGCCGTCGATCGCCGGAAAACCCGCTGCTGTTGACCTGCTGGTGTGCCGGAGAAAAGCTGCACAGCGTTACCATTCAGTCCAGCGAGGTGGATTGGCATCAATTGCCGACCACCTTTGTTGAAGATGATGACGACATCCGCTTGGTCGGTACGGCGTCGGTGCGTAGCGAGGCTTCAAGCGTCCTGGTGCGCATACCGCCGCACCTTCAGATACAGAACCCGTCTGTCTCGCTGGATACCACAGATTCGGAAGGAGGACGTTGGTATCGCATTGAGGGGCATACGGTTATTACCGACCAGGGCAGCAGCTATATCATCGAGCCGGGATGTTCGACAGGCGCCGAGCGCGTCGAATTGCTGGGGGTATTATCGCCTTACGATACCCTGCCGGTGGCGACTTGGCTGGGCTGGCCAGGGTTTGCATTGCGGAACTCGGCTAGCGACGAAAAACAACCGCAGGCGCTGAGAATTGACAACAGGCTCGTCAGCCAGCTGAACGGGCACGCTGGCATCGGCAGCTTTCGTGTCGATCTTCTCGGTGAGGAGCGCCAGGTGGTGGCTCGCCGCAAGGTAGGGGTGTTGCCGCGGGATCTTTCCATTTCGGCGATGTCCGCATCTTCAATGACGCCGGCTCGCGTCCTGATCAAGTCCTCGTACGTGCTCGATGTTGCCGTTCTGAATGACTCTCTGCGCGCTGACATTCGCAAGGAGCCTGGCGCTGTGACGGTTTTTTTAGTGCCAGATGAATGTCACCGTCGTCCCGAGCGCGTATTGCTTAGAATCAGCGATCCGGACACACACGCGGACGGTGTCGTTATCCGCTTGCCTTATCCGGAGGAGGGCGCACTCCTGCTCGGCCCGGACGGGAAGCTGTTCGAGGAGCAGCACCTGAACATCGGCCGTATTTTGGGTATGACGCTGGTCATGACGCCGGCGCCGAGCGCCCGGCAACCCTTTCACCTGTCTCTGGAACTGATGGGATCAGGTGGCGCTTTGCGCCGGCATTATACCTACGACGCGGCGAACGCTTCCGTCCAGATCAGCCTGTTCTCGTTTTACGACGATCTCCAGAGCCTGTTCAGCAGCAGCGCCGAGCAAGATGCTCTGGTGCGCGTCCGAGTCGAAACTTCGCGCCAGCTCAAGCAGTTTTATATCCGGCGTTATGACGCCTCCATCCGGTTCACCAACCCTCCTCTGCGTACCTTTTTCGAGCTGGCCGATCAAAATGGTCATTCGCTGGATCTGGGCGCAAAGCCCGCAACAGTCCTAGCCATGCAGGTTGATTCACCGGAAACCAGTCCCGTCGAGCTTCAGCCGCAGGTCGTTATGGAGAGTATCTGCACTGGCATCTTCGAAATGCCGGAACGATTGCAGAAGGACGGCCCCTGGCTGCTGTATCCGGCGGCGGATTCGAAGCGTTTCTTTCGCCCGGTCATCTATGTGCCGGATCCCGCCTCTCTGGTGCTCGATGAAGATAAGGAGGTGACAACGCTACAGTCGGCGGCACGCTATTTTCACCCCAGACTCAGCCCCGACCCGTTTGACGCCGTGCTGGAAAAGATGGCCGGGAATTTCATGCACAGCAGCTGGCTCTATCTCGCCGAGCTGAAAAAGTGTTATGAGCATATTCCACTCTCGGCGCTTGAGGCCTGGAAGCATCTGGCGCGGCATCCCCGGGCTATGGCGCTGGCGGTTTTCCGGCTTGAGATGGATAGCCACTTCGCCACTCGTCTGGTACAGGAGCTGGCGGTGATCTGGGAGAGGATTACCGTCTCACAATGGATGAAGGCCGTCGATATCTATGCAGAAAGCCTGTCGAGCCAGTTCGGTATTCCGGCGGAGCAGATCAGGCAGAGGGCTGAGCATCGCATGGAGCTACTCGCGAACCAGGTACCGGCCTTCAGGTATCTCGCGGCGTCGATCGGTTCGGGGAAAGGTGCCGCGCAGACCTCTTCAATGCCTTTAAAAGCTGTTATTCCGGTATGGCTGCAACAGATGCGATTGCAGCAGGAAGATGCTCAGTGGCCCGTCAATCTTAACGAGTCGCTGATCCGTTGGCTTAAGAGACAGGACGATTACGCCTGGATGCTGAGCCTGCCTATGCCCGGCTTCATGCTTCCGGTCTGTATTATCCCGGTGTTGTCCGCATTTATAACGGCGGGCTGTACCGACCTGAGTGAACTTACGGACGACGATGCTGAGCTGCGTTTCGGTATCCGTGTTTTAACCGACTTCGACCGTAATGGCTGGTACGAGCCGGTCTACTCCGCTGTTTTGTCCGAATTGCTTAAAACTTCAAGGAATCACTGATGAGCGGTTATTTCAAGGATCTGATCAACCAGTCGCTGAATCGCACACGCGAGGCGACCCTGTCCATTCTGGGAATTCAGGACCAGGGGCTGAGAACCCACCTGTCGGAGCAAATGCACAACAGGATGGGTGAGGCTGGCTGCTTCTTCGCCCCTCCGGTTTTCGAGCATACGTTCGGCTGGGAGGCGGGAGATGTGACCTTCGCTCAGCTTAAAGGGGGCCTGCTGTCGGAGTCGGTGGTCGCTGCGTTGACGGATGCGCCGAACGAAAATTACCGTTTCGACGCGCAGATATATCCTTACAAGCATCAGCTGACAAGTTGGAAGGCTCTGCTCGCCGAGCGGCCCAAGTCCGCGGTGATTACCACCGGCACGGGCTCAGGCAAAACCGAGTGTTTCATGGTGCCGATTCTTCAAGACTTGGTTAGTGAATATGAGTGCTCCGGCAGGGCACTGGTCGGTGTGAGGGCTCTATTCCTCTACCCGTTGAACGCGCTGATCAATTCCCAGCGCGAACGTCTCGATGCCTGGACTTCCCCCTTCGGAGACAGTATCCGCTTCTGCCTTTACAACGGTAATACGGAAAATCTCAAGAGCAAGGTAAAAAAGGAGCAGGGCCTGCGCCCGAACGAAATTCTGTCCCGCGAGCGCCTGCGCGAGGAGCCTGCTCCAATCTTGATGACCAACGCCACGATGCTGGAATACATGCTGGTGCGGCAGGTTGACGAGCCCATCATCCGTATTTCCCGGGAACAGCGTTCTCTGCGCTGGATCGTGCTTGATGAGGCGCATACCTACATCGGTTCGCAAGCGGCTGAATTGTCATTGTTGTTGCGTCGGGTTGTCGAGGCTTTCGGAAAAGAGGCGCACGAGATTCGTTTTGTCGCGACGTCGGCGACCATTGCTGGAGAGGACGCCGCGCAGAAGCTACAGTCCTACCTGGCGTCCCTGGCGGGTGTGAAGGACGACCAGGTCATCGTGATCGGTGGTTCACGCACAGTGCCGACTGTCGATCACTCGCCGACCAATAGGCTCTCGTTCGACGAAATCCGGCAGATAGACAGCGGTCGCACCGTGTCCGGCGCACGTTATGACGCGCTCAGCAATCACCGTCTTGCGTACTTCATTCGCAACAGGATTGTCGGCAGTCAGAAACCGCTGGATCTGAATGAACTGGTGGCCGATGTCGAGTCTTTTCTCGACAGTCAGGATCCGGAGTCCCGGCAGCAGGAATTGCTTGGCTGGATCGACCTGATGACCGACACCCAGCCCACGGAGAAAGAGCCGCCGTTTCTTAAACTTAGAGGCCATTTCCATCAGCGGATGCTGCACGGCCTCTGGAGCTGTATCGATGCCAAATGCTCAGCCAAGTCGGCACACTTGAAGCAATGGCCGTTCGGCAACGTTTATGTTTCTCAGCGCGCCCGTTGCGAATGTAATGCACCGGTGTACGAATTGGCATTTTGCGGGGACTGTAAAACACCGCACCTCGTGGCTGAGGATGTCGGTGGCTGCCTGAAGCAAGCCAGTCCCTATGCGGGCGACGAGTTTTCGTTGCAGGATGAGGGCGCTGACGATGAAGTCCCCGAGGTCTCTACGGGCGTTCATCGCAGCAAGCAGCCGGTGGTGATTGCGCCGTCGCTGGGGGAGGGATACCTGGATTTGCCGTTCGACACGGAGAAAGCGGAGCTGGGTGCTCTGAGTTCACCTACGGTGATCACCGTGCGCCAGGCGGTCGACTACGAGTCCGCATGCGTGCAATGCGGTGAGCGTGGCAAGCGCCCGGCTGGATTTCTCAGGAAGGCTTATCTTGGGGCACCCTTTTATGTCAGCAATGCGGTGCCGACCGTGCTGGAGTTCTGTCCCGATCCATCTGGCGAAGCCAGCCCGGAAAGCTTGCCGGGGCGTGGTCGCAAGCTGATTACCTTTACCGACAGCCGCCAGGGTACCGCGCGCATGGCGGTGCGGATGCAACAGGAAGCGGAGCGTTCGCGTCTGCGCGGGATGGTGTTCCAGATACTGCGCAACCGGCAGGCCGCTGAAAACCAGAATGCTCCAACATTACCGGAAAAGTCTGTCGAAGCGTTGTTAAAAGATGCAGAACAGCTTGAGCAGATGGGAATGACTGATCTTGCTCGGCAACGTCGCGAGGAAGCCCGCCAAAAACAACAGGGATCGGCCGGCAAAACACAGGCCTGGCTGTCGTGGCATGAGCTGGTGTCTCAGTTGGCCGCAGGCAACGACATCAAGCACTCGATTCTGGATTACAACAAATACGCCAATCCCGAGTTCTTCGGCGGTCACGACAACAGCCTGGCCCTCGCGGGTCTGCTGCTGCTGCGCGAATATGCCCGCCGCCCGAAAAATCAGAACAGCACCGAAACCCTGGCGCTGGTGCAGGTGGGTTACCAGGGGCTGGAGAAGGTTGAAACCTTGCCCCGTTTTTGGAGCGAAACCCTCGCGCCGAAACGCGGGGGGAGTAACGAGCGAGAAGCCCTGACGTTGCACGACTGGCGGGATTTTCTCAAAGTCACGCTCGATTTTTACGTCCGGGAAAACACCTTCTTCGTCATGAATGACAATGAGCGGGCCTGGCTGGGCGCCAAGTTCGCACCTAAGGAGCTGTTTGCGCCTGGGACCGATCTGAGCCCAAGTAGCAGGGTGAAGCTCTGGCCGCAGGTGGCGGCGAAAGGTGTCCAGCCTCGTCTCGTGAAGCTGCTGGCACAGGGCTGTGGACTCGATCCGGCCGATGCCACAAGCCGCGATAAAATGAACGAGTGGCTCAAGGCCGCCTGGCAAGAGTTGATCCGCCTGCATATTTTGCAAAGTCAGAGTGGTGGCTATACGCTCGAGCGGCGCGCACTGAAATTCACGCTGCCCCAGGCTGCCTGGGTATGCCCGATGACGTACCGCCTGCTGGATACCACCTTCAGGGGACTTACACCTTATATTCCCAACAAGATCGATCGTACCCGGCTCGAATGCCAGCCGGTGCGGCTTCCGGACTTCACCAGTCTCGCGCCACAGGGGGAGCCAGAGGGCGTTTTGGCGGCGATTCGAAGCCGGGTGGCGCAAAGCCAAGATATTCAGGAGCTTCGCCAGGTTAGTCTGTGGAGCGATATCTCGGATCGCACCGTTGAGGGTGGGTTCTACTACCGCACGGCCGAGCATTCGGCACAGCAGTCGGCGAAGCGGCTCGAGAATTACGAACAGTGGTTCAAACAGGGGAAGGTGAATGTCCTCAACTGTTCTACGACTATGGAGATGGGCGTCGATATCGGCGGTATATCGGCTGTTGTGATGAACAACGTTCCGCCCCATCCGGCCAACTATTTGCAGCGGGCCGGACGCGCCGGGCGGCGCAGCGAAGCGAGGTCGGTCGCGTATACACTCTGCAAATCCGATCCCCACAATACGCGGGTATTCGCCAATCCCAAGTGGGCCTTTGAAACCGCGATTCCGGCACCGGTGATTACTCTGTCGGCAACGCCTTTGGTCCAGCGGCATGTGAATTCGTACCTGCTGTCGGCTTTCCTCAAAAACCAGACCTCGGCAGACGGCGATCAGACCCGTTTGACGGTGCAGTGGTTCTTCAACGCCGCCGATCCCGTCGTTGATCAATTCGCGGACTGGCTCGGCAGCGAGAGCCGGCAGTTCGCCGACGGGGTCAAGAGAATCGTGAAGCGCACGGCGCTCGAAATGGCCGGCATCGAGGTACTCGCCGCTACTTGTGCCCAGGCCATCCGGCAACTGGCCGAAATCTGGCAGGAGGAATACCGCCAGATCAATCAACGGTTGAGTGCCGCGACCGACCCCAGCTATAAGAAGGCGCTCGAACTCGAAAAGAGCCGCCACGAGGCCGAGTACCTGCTCAAAGACCTCGCAGCCCGGGCTTTCCTCCCAGGTTACGGCTTCCCCACAAATGTCGTCACGCTGAACACTTACAACGTTGAGGACTTCAAGAACAAGAAAGGTAGCACCGACCCGGCCAGCAAGGACCGTGAGGACAATATCTTTACCTACAAGGAGCAACCTTCGCGAGGGTTGGATATTGCTGTGCGCGAATACGCGCCTGGCGCCCAGATCGTCATCGACGGTCGCGTGTACCGGGCGGCGGGTATCAAGATGCAATCCTACCAAGAGGGGGATTCTGGAGGTGTCCAGAAGTTCGACCTGTCGTGGCAGTGCACCAACTGTGGTGCTTCGGGGTACCGGGAATATGCTTACGCCCATGGCGATGACCTTTGCTGCACGCACTGCGAATCCGAAATCCCTGCATCGAAAGTCAAGCGGGTTCTGCGGCCGCTGGGGTTTGTGACCGACTTCTACGAAGCGACCAGCAATGACGTGTCATCCCAGAAATATATCCCCGTCGAGAGGCCACGGGTGCAGGTTGATGGCTCGCTGGTGGCGCTTCCGGACCGCAGATGCGGATTTGTACGGTTTGGTGAGGACGGGCAAACCGTTGTCCATTCCGGAGGAGAGCATGGGACGGGGTTTGCCGTCTGCATGAGCTGTGGCCGAGCCGATTCGATGTTGGTCAATGGCGACCTGCCGATGGGAATGCGGCCGGACCAGGGACATCGCCCCGTGGGCGGGGCCAGCGGCAGTCGCAAGCAAAAGGACTGCTCGGGCGAGCGGGTTATGTCCAATCTTTACCTGGGCTACCAGGCGCGTACCCATGTCGTCGAATGGACTTTCAGAAACCCCTTGACCGGGGGCTGGATCGACGACGACGAAACCGGACGCGTCATCGCAACCACTTTGGCAGTAGCGCTCCGGGATGCGGTGTCGGACTACCTGGGTATCGCCAGCAGCGAGATGGGATTCGGTGTTCGTCCGGACAGGGATCTCGACACAGGGGAAACGCGCTCCGTGGTGCAGGTTTATGACAATGTGGCCGGCGGGGCCGGCTTCGTTATGACTGCGTTGCATGAAATGACCACCGTGGTGGCGTCTGCGATCGAAAAGCTGAAGTGTGCCGCGGATTGTGAGTCGGTCTGTTCGTCCTGCCTGGCCAGCAAGGACAGCCGAGTGGAGTTCGAACAGCTGAACCGGAAAGCGGCCTTGCAGTGGCTCGAAGAGGCCCGCTTCGCCGAGCACTTCCAGCTACCTGAGCCGTTCAGCGCTGTTGAAGGGGCCAAGTACTGGCCATACGAGCCCCAGCGATTCATTCGCCACTGGATCAATAAATCAGCAACCGGTCTCCTCGTGCGCGTGGGGGGCGATTTGGAAAGCTGGGACCTTGGGAATCCTGATTTCCGCAAACAGCTGATAGCCTGCAAACTGATCGATGGTCTGGATGTGAGCATCGTTATCGATAGCCAGCAGCTGCCGACAGCGCTCAAGGAAGAGCTGGCCCTGCTGTCCCGGTTCGGCATCCGTGTTGCCCAAAGCACAACGGAGTCTGTAAGTCACGGGCTGGTGTCGCCGATCCAGATGACTCTGCGCGATGGCGGTTATGTGACCTTGCTCACCGACAACCGCGATGCATTAACCCCTGGAGGGGACTGGCTGATGACTGAAGACGCCAGCGTCTGGATATCGACGGAACAGCTGCCATCCTGGCCTCTCGAAATGGTAGACACCGCTGGTTGGCTTGCCGCCTACGACAGCGCTACCGTGATTGAGGTGATCAAGGAGCTCAATGGCGATGTTAGAACTCTGGCTAATCGCTTCAAGCAGCTGCTTAGTGAAAAAGCCCCTGGGTTCCTGGCCCGTCTCGAAGGTGAGCCCATTGTGTCGATTCGCTATGAAGATCGCTATCTCAGATCTCCTTGGACGGTGATGCTGCTCGCGGGATTCATGCAGGTGTTGAAGAGTGATCAGCTGAAAACGGTGCGGGTTGATACGGTTGCCGGTTCCGGTACTTCCGGTACAGCTGACCTCTGGAATGACTGGCCTCAACCGGACGACATGGAAGATGCTTTGAAACATTGGTTGTCAGCCGTACTGGGTACGGTTCCTGATGTCTACATTCATAACTCGGTCCGCGAGGTCAGCCATCGGCGCGTGCTGACGCTGGAGCTTCAGTCCGGCTCTCTCCTCAAGCTGGCTTTTGACCAGGGCATGGGGTACTGGATCTGTACGTCGCTTGCATATGGGTTGAAGCGGTTTAATTTCGCTGACGATAGCCTGGGGCAGGCGAACCAAATGCTTGAGCGTTGGAAAGGCGTAAAAATGCTCAACGGGGGCGACTGGCCGACGGATATTGCACTTTATGAAGTGTCTTAGAGGATCGTTTCTCAGAAGTTACTAAATAATAATATTTTTTACATCATTAGCCGTAGCTAGACTGCGGCTTATGATGATTCTGCTTATGAAACAGTTGGTTATGGTTGCTCTAGGGTTTGGCATGAAGGTTGTACCGGTATGGGTGTTAATCTTGTTTTCGTGAGGATGCAATCCATGACCGCCAAATTCATGCCCCTGTAGTAAATTTTCTGTTCGAATTATGAGCAGCTGTTTGCAAGGTGTTGCGCGATCAACTCTAGTTGATTGATTGCTACCAGGGAGAGTATGAGGTCATGTTAAATTCACCTTCTCTCGGAAAGATCCTAACCATCCAGAACTTAACGAAAGGATATCGACCGATATGGATATGGCACCCGTTAAATCGCTTGATCGCAAGGACAAGATCGCCCAGCTTTTAAAAGAGATGCAGAACGGCCTTCTGGAGCGTGAATCCCACGCAAAACTGATACTCTTGGCGGCATTGGCCGGCGAGCACGTGTTACTGTTGGGCCCCCCCGGCACGGCCAAAAGCGAGCTTGCCAAGCGCTTGAAAAATGTATTCGTAGAGGCGGGTTACTTCGAGCGCCTGCTAACGCGGTTCAGCGTCCCTGAGGAGTTGTTCGGGCCGCTCTCGATCCAGGCGCTTGAGCAGGACAGGTACCAGCGATTGACCAGTGGTTACTTGCCGGAAGCGTCAATCGCCTTTATCGATGAGATCTTCAAGGCTAACAGCGCCATTCTGAACAGCCTGCTGACGCTGCTGAACGAGCGCCAGTTCGATAACGGCAACCGCCGTAGCGACGTCCCGCTGATTTCGGTCATTGCCGCCAGTAATGAGCTGCCGGAAGGGGAGGAGCTGGACGCGCTTTACGACCGATTTATGCTGAGAAGCTTTGTGCAGCCAGTGTCGGACGAGGCGTTTAGACAGCTGCTCCGACTGGAGGGTGACGTGTGTGATCCGGCGTTGGAGCTGAGGCTGCGGATCGAGGACCTCGAAGAGGTTCGAGCACTGGCAGAGAAAGTCAGGCTCAGTCCTGAAGTGCTTAAACTTTGTGAAGCCTTTCGTGGTTATCTGGCCGAACAGCAGATCTATGTTTCGGATCGCCGCTGGCGCAAGATTATCAATTTGCTTAAGGTTTCCGCTTTCACGAACAAAGAAAATGAAGTCAGTATTTTCGATGCCTGGCTTATGCCCCACTGCCTGTGGCAGAAACCGGAGCAGCTCGATGGCTTGCTTGGTTTTTACAAAGAGAACATAGCGATCGATGGCGATTACCAGCCAAGGCGACAAACTGAAGTAATATTGGCGTGGGAAAACAAATTAGCCAGCGACTGGGAGAATAAGTTTCAGAGCTCGGATGAGCATGGAAAACCTCTTTTTTACAATCAAAAAGGTGGAACTACTACATCTAACTCTCGTAAAGATCAGAAGAAAGATGCTAAGGGGCGGCCGCTGTATCTGGACTCTAGCGGGAATGAAACAACGACCAAACAGAACTCGTATGGCAGAGACAATGAGGCGCTGTACGAGGCGGTTGCCAACGCCCCCGTTATGCAAACAGTCGCATATTCTTTTGCCCATATTAATAGTCGTGTCAAACAAATCGAAGGCTTTAAGAAGGCACTGCATGCTTCACTATTAAAGCTGCAACAGCAAAACCGTTCAGCGGAGCAAACGCTGATTGAGCACCTCTGGGTTGATGAGTCCATCTGGCCGGAGCTTAGCCAGAGTTTGAGCAACGCGATCGAACAGACCGAGAAGCTGCTGGCACGCGCGGAGAAAGTGACTAAAGGCTTCAGGTCTTTACCGCTTGAAGACAGCGATGAGGGGGCGCTGGGCGTAGAGGCTTCAGCCCTTGAGGGTGAGCTCAGTGACTGAATATCCGGTTGTCACTTCTGCGCCACCGGATCTACTGCGTCTATCTGATCTGGATGATGCCTACGTGTTGCTCGATAAACTGCCGGAGTCTCTGCTGCCGACGGTGGTGACCCATCCCGTTGGCGAATTGCAGCCGAGAGTGAGTGGTGTCGTGCAGTTGCGCCGGACCCTGCTCAAGGGCGAAACGCCGGCAGCGTTGCTGCCCTGGCCTGCCCCTGCGGCGCAATCCGCACTGTTTCAGTCGCTGGAGTCCCAAGGAGTGCTGCGGTATTGCCGCGATAACACGGAGGTTGTCGATGCGCTGTTGGGGGACTTGCTGGAGGCGCTGGAACATAAATCGGTTGAACAGCGCCGACTGCACAGTGTGTTGTTGCAACAGTACCAGCAGGAGGCACTTGAGCAACTCGGGCAGGAGCGAAAGGCACAAAAACGGCGAGCGGCGGCCCAGCGACAACCCGTGTTGACGCAAAATCAGTTGGCGGGTCTGTCACGAAGAGCATTTGACGATAGCTGGATTGAAGCTTCAAGTCTGGGAGTATGGTTGCCTGGAGTCTGGCAGGAGCGACTGGTGATCTGGTCTGAACTGGAGGCGATCTTTGTCGATCTGGGGATGGTTGTCCGGCTTGGTTTCGATCTCTCCAGAGGTTTTTTTCAGAGCCATGGCTGGCTGGATATGGTCAGGCTCAAGAAGGTTCTCAGTCAACTGCCGCAATTGCAGGACGTCATCAGAACACTGGGCAGAATGAAGAGCAGCGAAGCGCCACCCATCATTGAGATAATCATGGAGTCTATGCTGCGTACCCGGCAAGAGCAGCGGGAAGTCAGAACGCCATTCGTCCCGATGGAAACGCGAGGTATCACGCGCTCGGACTCGGTCAGCCGTATGTTGCCCCAAGAAGCTGCGCTGTTCGGACATCCTGTATTGAAAAAGCTCTGGCACGCCAAGCGAGCCGAGCATGCGCTGCTGAGCTATGCCGTTGAGGGGACGGAGCTGGAAACTGTCGAAGCTCAAGTCGATGAGCAGGTCGAGGTGAAGCGGGCCGGTAAATCCAGCAGCGAAGAACGCGGTCCTATGATCGTCTGCCTCGATACATCGGGCTCCATGCGGGGCACGCCTGAAACCATTGCCAAGGCACTGGTACTCGAAACTCTGAGCGTGGCAGCCAGCGAACGCCGTGGCTGTTATGTCTACCTGTTTGGCAGCAGCGGTGAAGTTAAAGAGCTTGAACTCAAGCCTGACGAGAACGGGTTGAATCGCCTGATCAGCTTTCTCTGCATGTCTTTTGGCGGTGGCACGGATGTAAATGGCCCGCTTCAACTGGCATTGGATCGGTGCAAGCAATCGGAATGGCGAAATGCCGATATCCTAGTGGTGAGTGATGGCGAATTCTGCTACCCGAATAGTCTATTGAACCGTATAAAAAGACGCAAGAAAAGCCATGGTTTGGCGGTACAAGGTATTCTGATCGGAGAGGGAGGAGGCGCCATGGAGCGCATGTGTGACCCTCTGCACCACTTCTGTGAGTGGTTAAACCTGGCCTGTCAGTGATTTTTTAAGTAAACCCACGTATGGATAGGGACAGCATGTCTAAGGCAAAGGAAACATTTTCAGTATCGATTTCAGACGCGGAGGATATCCTGCGTCACTATGATTTTTTGAACAATGATCGTGTGCAAAGCAGACCCTCAGAACGAGACCCGGAAGTACTCAAGCGGGCAGCCCTAATAATGACACTGACGGCGTGGGAAACTTACGTTGAGGATCGTGTAACAGAGGAAATGAGTATTCGCTTAAAGTTTCTGAAGGGCAGCCATATTGGGAACTATATCCAGAAAAAACTTGACGAAGATTTACGCTTTTTTCACAACCCGAACTCTCAAAAAACAAAACATCTATTTGAGAATTTTGTTGATATCGATGTGACTGAACATTGGTCATGGTTGAATTATGATCAAGAAAAGGTGCGTGCGACCTTGAATAGCTGGATCAGTAAGCGCGGTGATGCCGTCCATCGCTCCGTAACCGACAAGCAAAGCAATCATCTCGTCAAACGGGATGATATGGAAAAATGCATCCGGTTTTTCAAAGATCTTGTCGAGGCTACGGACCAAGCATTGGCGGATTAAGTACCATAAGACCCAGCTCAAACACCGTATGAGCAATTTCACGCCTCTTCAGATAGCCTGTAGAGTATTTCGTCATAAAAGAGCAGGGCGGTGGTGCCCTGATTCCTGAAGGGCCTGGCAAGCCCGGCTTTATCCATACCATTGGTTTGAGCAACAAAGGCATGCCTGGGCTGTACCGCCTGGAGCTACAGGTGACCAAAGGATCCGGAAAACTGGCCAAAAGTGATGGACCACGACTTCCATCTGCATGTGGTCGAACTGCAAAACTCAGGCCCCCTGAATCATATGGCGCTGGCCAGTCTGGTCGCATTCGCCTCGGGCCAGATGGTTGTTCTGGGTGACATGAGCCTGGGCGGCAGTGTCGCGCCGGTACTAGTGGTTCTATTTAACAAAAAATAGGACGAAAAATGACCAAAGTCGGCTTTTCCGCAGTAGATCAGTGGTAAGTCCGACAGGCTGCTAGCTTGAGTGAGGATCTTGGCGAAAGCCTACTTGCTGCGAAGGTAAGGCCTGGTGGCTAGCAACATCAACTCAGTGCAAGGTTCGCCAGCTACGTTGCCCGATATGGCACTGAGCCTTCAATACTTCAATCTTCGCGACTCTCCGCACGGCTTGGGAGGTTGCGTGTGACTGGAGCTGTAAGCAAAAAATCGAAAACACAGATGTTACACAAGGCAGGCGAAAACGACGCCGACATCCATTGATTTACGACAGTTGTTGCCTGGTGGATTGCACCACAGGGTCGCACCAAATCTTCCGCGAAGTTCAGCCTTGAACTGGAAACTGCAAGATAATCGGTAACGCTAGAATCAGCTGAAACCTATATGTGGTGGGGCCTGCGGCCTATGCGGAAAGTTTCCAGTAGGGCTGAATTAATTCAGATCTGTACTGGAAACTACACAAGGCAATGGCCGAGCAGGATACCGGTATGTTAGTCTATTTAACATAATATACATTATGCGTAGTTAATATTGGTTATATATAAGGCTCAATTTGTAAGGTCAGTGCTTACTTCAGTTTCCGGATATGGCGCTACATCATTTCTCAGTCAGCGCTGCATCCTGACTGCCCAGCTGAATTTGCGAGCAGTCAGGATGAAGCTCGACAGCTTCGCTCGGCACCGTGCGGAGAGTCGCCAAGAATACTTCTTTGCGGACCAAGTCCCGTTCAGCGCGGCTCAGCGCACGAAGGCATTCCGCTGATTAGCGTTACGATGTCGCCACTGGCAGCGCTGCTAGCTGGCACGCTGATGTTCTATATAGCTCCCAGGATTCGACTTGCCGTTTTCGCAGCGATTACCTGAGCCCAGGCACCCGCATTGGAGATCCTCAGGCCTTTCTGCTGCGTCGGAGTCATTTGCTCGAAGCTGCACTGCCAGCCAGTGGAGCCCCATGATGTCTCAAGCAGAAATGATGCGACTTCAGGTATGGAGCCTGTTGCAGGCAAATGAGCCCATCATAAGTAGTGGCTACCTGGTGCTGGGTCCATGAAATAGAAATCTTCACGACCCTGCGCACGGGAGTACTCCCTGGTTACTTTCTCTAATAAAAACAAATAGATGCATGGCTATGCCGATAACGTAGTTTATCGGCATAGCTACATGTATAAGGCGAGGTATAGTCAAAAAATACAGAATACGTATCGTGGGTAATTTGCCCTGCCGCCCTTGGTCACCGCACTAGGATTTTGCTGACTGTATCAGCATGTCGATGACGCTGCTGAGATCAACGTCATCCGTAACAACGGCCGCAAATGACGCCCGTAGAGACTCAGCCTTTCCAGATTTTCATATTCACAATCAATGAGTTGTCACATGAACTCGTAGTATCGTGTAAAGATTCCAATATCCTGTTTGAAGATTTTGGCCCGCCCTCGCCTGCTTGCAGGCATCGAAAATGCCCTGAGCCCCAAGCTTGCCGTGATTGTTGCTCATCAGCCACGATTTTATCGATGTTTGCTATGCTTAAAGGCCCTATCAGGTGAATGATTAGGCCATGTTATGAAGCTCGCTATCCTCTCCTGTGGACCAAACTCCTATAGCACCCGCAGATTAAAAGAAGCTGCCGAGTCCCGTGGGCATCAGGTAAAAGTACTTAACACCTTAAAATTTGCGATCGATCTTGATCGTGGCTCTCCTGATCTCTATTACCGACAGCAGCAGCTTAGCCATTATGATGCGGTATTGCCCCGCATTGGTGCCTCTATCACCTACTATGGAACGGCTGTCGTTCGCCAGTTTCAGGAAATGGATGTTTATTGCGCCAACACGGCGCACGGCATTCTGAACTCCCGGGACAAGCTGAGAAGCTTGCAGATTTTGAGTCGCCATCACCTTGGCATTCCGAAAACCAACTTCGTACGCGATAAAAAGGATGTCCTCCCCGCCATAGAGCGTGTGGGTAATGCGCCGGTTATTATCAAGCTCATTGAAGGCACCCAGGGTATTGGCGTCCTGCTGGCCGAATCGACCAAGTCTGCTGAGGCGATTATTGAATTACTGCAAAGCCAGAAACAAAACGTGCTGGTACAAAAATTTGTCGCCGAAAGTAAAGGCAAAGACATTCGCGCACTGGTTGTCGGTGACCGGGTGGTCGCTGCTATGCGTCGTGTGGCGCAAGGACAGGAGTTTCGAAGCAACGTACACAGAGGCGGCGTGGCTGAAGCTGTTGAGCTAAGCGAAGAGTATAAAAATACGGCCGTTAAAGCAGCGCAGATCCTGGGGCTGCAGGTGGCCGGCGTTGACATGCTCGAAGGCAAAGATGGCCCCCAGATTATGGAGGTAAACTCCTCGCCGGGCCTGGAAGGCATCGAAAGCTGCACTCAGCTGGATATTGCCGGAGCTATCATTGATTACATCGCCGCTCAGGTAGACTTCCCCGAAATCGATGTCCGCCAGCGCCTGACCGTAAGCCGTGGCTACGGTGTCGCCGAAATATATGTGCCGCCGGAGTCTCAATTCATAGGAAAAACCATTACGGATTCGGGGTTATTAGAGCAGGATATTAACGTACTGACGCTGTACCGGGATGCCAAGGCCATCCCGAATCCAAAATATTCCCGCGTACTGGAGCCAGGCGACAAACTGCTTTGTTTCGGTAAACTGGATTCCATGCGAACGCTTGTGCCGGCAAACACCAGACGCAAAAGAAAACCGAAGGTCAAGCCGCTGGATACTGACATCTAATCATCTTTGGCCTATGAAAAAGGCAGGATGCTCAGATGCCCAGCCCGTTTCGGCGCCGTCACGAACAGCACATTGCATCACGTCGCCGTAGAGCGAACTCGACGCCCCCGCGAAACGACACAGGGGCGGCCGCTATTGCTCGCATCAATGAGCTCTCCCACGCAGCACGCCCTGCGTGGTTCATGCTGCTCGGTTACTTTGCCTTTGCCATAATCACGCTTCTCGGGGTCGAGGACGCGGACTTCTTTATCGATAGCCGACATACGCAGCTGCCAATCGTCAACGCCTCCATTCCCACGTCCAGCTTCTTCCTGTTCGCACCTGCTCTGGGTACCGCTCTCTTTGTCTATTTCCACTTCCAGCTTTTAAAGCTTTGGGAAGCGCTCTCAGTGCCTGCCGCCAGGATTGATGGCAAGCCGCTGGCGGAGCACGTGGCGCCCTGGCTCATCAACGACTTCGGATTGTGGTTGCGAACCGATGACAGCACAGCTGACCGTGCGCTCAGCTGGCTTTCAAACATCGTTGTCTTCACATTGGTCTTCGTGGCATGGCCCGCGACGCTGATCGTCTTCTGGTTTCGCTCCTTCCCTGCGCACGACGAGCGCACGACACTCGTCATAGGTACAGCTCTGGTAATCGCGCTTACAGCCCTCTTTCAGAGCATTCTCTCGGCTTTTTCGTATCTGCGACTGCACCGGGCCTATGGTGGCGGCAGCTGGCATCTCGTAGAGGTCATATTGATCACCGCCCTGGCACTTCCAATCGGTACCATCTCCTGGATTGCTACCGAGGATAGCAGGGAGGTTTGGCCGATCAGCGTGTTCGATCGGGTGGCGCCCGCATGGATGGCAGCTATCCGCGATAGCTTTACACTTTGGCCCGCCGATCTGACGGAAGTGGAAATCGTGCTCCGCCCCCCTGGCTTCCTTGAATACGACGTCCACCGCAGCCAGTTCCGCGTCCAGTGGTGCCGTCAACAGGGGTTGTCAATGGAGGTCTGTGGGCCCTATGTTGAGTGGGACACTGCAACGCCACTCCATGTGGTCGATGCCCGCAAGAAATGGTGTTTTAAGTGGGAGTTGCCTGGCGATTGCAAAACTTACGTGCACACACTTGATAGAAATTTCGACAACGCGTGGAGTATCGAGCGCCGCGCTGCCATCAACGCCCTCGAGTCCAGAAACCTCAGGAAAGCCGACTTAAGAAACGCCATGTTGGTCCTTGCATCGCTCGTCGGGGCGGATCTGCGCAGGGCACGACTGGCCGGGGCGGACCTGAGTTGGGCTGAGCTGGAGGGAGCGGATCTGCACGCAGCACAGCTGACGGGGGCGATACTCAGCGGAGCAAAGCTGGAAGGCGCGAACCTCCGGGAGGCAGACCTTGAGGGGGCGCATCTCTTCGAGGCAGAGCTGGAGGGGGCGAACCTACGAGCCGCAAAGCTGAACGGGGCAGACCTCCGCGCGGCACGACTGGCGGGCGCGGATCTTCGCTCGGCACAGTTGACGGGAGCGGCCCTCACCTGGGCAGAGCTGGAGGGGACGAACCTCCGCGGGGCAGCGCTGATGAGGGCGAACCTTCAGGCGGCAAAACTGGACGGGGCGGATCTCTTCGAGGCAGGACTGGCGGGCGCGGATCTCCGCGCGGCACAGCTGGCGGGGGCGTACATCAGCCGGGCAAAGTTCGCATCCACTGATGTGAAAGCTGCAACGTTCAGCGGCGCGGCCTTCAGCTCTGTGAATTGTATAGAGATGTCAAACCTTGTGCCTGACCAGATAATCTCAGCCTTTGGCGATGGCTCGGTCACGCTGCCAGACGGCTGGGACTGGCCCAGGCACTGGCCTCGCGAAAATTTGGGCGAAGCATTCTATGGCCGTTGGCGCTATTGGCGGGAGGCCCAGGGCCTGCCCTGGCCACCACCAGGCAAGGCGTTTGAAAGGCTCGCTCGCTTCGAAGCCATAGCGCCCGAATAAGCGCCTTTTTCCGGGGCTGCAAGCTAATCAGCGGTGCTGGCTGAAGTATGCTGGCGTTGCGAAAGTCCTGTTTGACCTCAGCGGGCGAACCCCAGTCAGCCTTTAGTGTGCTTCCGTCGCATCAGCGTACGCTGGATTGTCTGCCCAGAGAGAGTTCAATGCAGAGATCAAGGTTATCGTCGTTTCCGCCATCGCTTTCACGAAGCAACAACTCATAGTATCGCGTAAAGCTGCCGAGATCCTTTTTGGGGATCTCGGGCCCATCCTTTTCCTGCTTGCAGGCCGCAAGGCTGTTTTCCGTATTAGCGATCGGTACGGCAGCATTGCCTTTCGATTTCGCGAATCACGAATTACGGGTCAGAACGATCATCCGCTTTGGCCCTGAAAGTACTTAACACCCTGTCAACGGAAGCATTTTTTGCATCGAGCACCAGGCGGACCAGCTCTTCCCTTCCTTCGTCGAAGCATTGCTCACTATCGAATGCACTGCCGGTGCCGTACAGAATCGATGCATCTTCATGCAGCGATTGTTTCTCATCGCAATAATCTTCGACTTCGAGACCGACCATGACAGCGGTTACCGCAACCGTTCCGACTGTAGCGGCCGCCAATAGTGTGCTACCAATGCGTTTGGTTGATCGTTTCACTAACCTCTTTGAGGCCGACACCTTCTTCCCCTGGTGCCTTTGTTTCATTTGCTCAACCACCTGCTTTGAACTGCGAAGCTCTTGAAGCGCGTTAATAGATGTTGTCGCCAGCCCGAACAGGCCGAGAATGGTGTTCAGGTACAACGAGGCGACTATCGCAACAGTGGCAAGCGTCACTGATACGGCCCAGAAGATCGTTTTCATTTTTCGAACTCCTTGTATTTTCGGCTATACAGGCGATGCAGCGCCCATACACCAGGCAGGAGATTGCCGTGCTGTGCCGCTGTGTGACTTTACCGCTTTGGCACAACGAATTCTTCGATGGCATCGACGACTGCTAATCCCCCAGCAACCGGTTGAGCGACTTGTTCTCGGCCGATTCATGGCGTTCGGCCCGGCTGGTGTGCAGATATTGCGACGTGGTTTCAATACTGTCATGCCCGGCGTCCGCCTGAACGTGGGACAAAGGCCTGCCATTGAGATTGATATCGTGGGAAATGCCGGTGTGGCGAATGCTGTGGGGCGTCATGGTACGCATCTCGCGGGCATCCTGGGAGAAGCCATCCTTCTCTGCCCTGTCCGCGGCCAGTTCAATCACATGATTGATTTCCTCGCGCAGCTGGCGGATACCCAGATTGGCGTTCAGCAGGCCAACATCCCGCCCTCGCCCCGCGGCCCGGTGACGAATGAACAGCGGCGTATTGTCAGCGGGTGACGGCAGGTCATCAAGCCCCAGGTAGCGGCGGTAATGCCTGAGTGCGCTCAGCAGTTTTCTGGAGACCGCCACCGTGCGTTTCTTGCCACCCTTGCTGTGGGGTATGAAGTACAGCCAGACCGAGGTTTTGCTGTCGCGGCGAAACTGCCCCATTACAGGTGCAAAGCCTGGGCGCGCGGCGACTTCAGATATGCGCAAGTAGCAGGCATACATCAGGCTGATCAGAAATCGTGTGCGTTGATGCTGCTCAGGGTCTGCATGGGCCAACTGTTCGGCAGTTTCCATCACGTAAGACCATTGCAGTTCGGTGAAGGCCTTCATTTCCTCGGCATCGCTCATCGAGTTTGCCGGGCCCGCCTTGTAGCGACCATTTTTAATCAGCATCAGGGCCGGATTGCGCTCGGTATACTCTTCCTGGATCAGGTAGCCAAAGAAGGACGACAGAATTGCCAGCTTGGTTTTCAGGGCCTTCTCGGTAATGCGATAGGGCAAGACTTCGCCCTGCTCCCGTTTGCCCAGGAAGGGCCGCCACAGCGGGTTGGGTACACGCTCATCCAGAATTTTCGACACCACAAACTGCGCCACGTTACGGTAGGCAATCAACTCGGCCGGCGGGTGCATGCAGTACTCGACATAGCGATTCATGTGCTGACGGCGCAGGTCCGCCAGGGAGATCTTTGCCACATCAAAACACCACTGCAGGAAGGTCGTCAGTTCGCTGCGGTAGGTTTTGTAGTTGTTCTCGCTGTGGCGTTGCTCCAGCAACCACTCCAGCGCCAGCTCGTAGACGAAGCCCGCATCCGGCACCGACTCCAGCATCACGCGGGTCAGATACTGATTTACATGGGCGTTGGCATCTTCCACATGCGCAATCCCGTCAAACAGCGGCATGGCCGGCGGCATCTCGATCATCGAAAATTCCGTAGAGAGCAGATAAGAAAACTATTAAATCATATAGTTAAATAATAGTTCTAAGATATTACCTTGCTAAGAACTTCGCGTCATTCAGAACCACCAGGTCCTGGCGCCTGATACGGCGAAGGGCCAGCTCGCACATAAAGCCAGGCTGAGCTGATATATTGGACAGGCCCAGGGGGCGATAGTCAGCAGTGCATCACCACAGAATCCATAACAGCAGAGCCCATAACAACAGGCAGGTCGATCATGCGCCAACTCATTGCAGCCGTATTGTTACTCTTCGCTGCCAGCGTGCCAGCAAGTGAGGCGGTCAGCACCAGCCGCTGGGATGCAACTGCCATCGGCGGCCACGATACCGTGGCTTACCATGACGAAGCCACACAGCAAAGTCACCGCCAGGTCGCAGGTGAAGAGCGCTTCGAGGTGCAATGGAAAGGCGCCCTCTGGCGCTTTGCTTCCCAGGCGTCGGCCGACCGCTTTGCCGCTGATCCAGAGCGCTACCGGCCTGAATACAACGGTCACTGCGCCAACGCCCTGAGTCTGGGTGAAGGCCTGATTTCAACCAATGGCACTGTATGGGAGTTTTTCGGTGATCAGCTGTTTCTGTTTTATGCCGAACGCGGGCGCCAACGCTGGCTCAGCGGTAACTGGCAGCGCTACAAGACTGAAGCCGACAGCGTCTGGGACGCCCTCAAAATACGCTGATACTGCCTGCAGGATTTTGTACCGCGAAGACCTGGTGTAGCAAGATTACACCCGCCTCTGCTGGCCGGCGTCTTGATGGGGCCGGGCTCACTGAAATGACTCCGAGCCGCTGATGCGGCTCGGAGCTGCTTTGAGGTTGGAAGCTGCGCGCCTGACGCTAGCCGGTCTGCTGCTGCAGCTCCACCTGGGCGTCCTGCATATGTTCCTGTGCCATATAGATCAGCTCCCAGACGTGTCCATCCAGATCCTGAAAACCGTGACCGTACATGAAGCCGTGATCCTGGGGTTCATTATAGGTACGGCCCCCCGCCTGCAATGCACGTTTTACGAGGTCGTCCACCTCGTTACGGCTTTCACAGGTGAGGCAAATCAGCACCTCGGAAAAGGTGGAACTGTCACAGATATTTTTGGGGGAAAAGGCCTGAAAGCGCGCTTCACTGAGCAGCATTACGCTCATCTGTGACGAAACCACCATGCAGGTCGCCGACGCGTCGCTGAACTGGGGGTTGAAGCCAAACCCCAGGTGGGTAAAGAAGTCGACGGCCCGTTCCAGATGTTTCACGGGCAGATTGATATAACTCTGTCTGTTCATGTTGGTCCTGCCTGGCTGCGATATTTATTGTTTTCGTACTCAGGTTCAGATCAGCTATCCGTGTCGCGCGAGTTCCAGTTTTCGCCCACATACAATAGTTGTTCTGGCCGTTTCATACCAGTGCCTAGAATACGACACCTAAACACCAGTTACTGACCCGCTATGGAGCGTCCGGGCGTACAGACGACGGACGCGCAAAGGAGCTAAAATTTACCCAGCAGGCTATCGGGCTTAACCGTGAAATGCTTTACTCCCAAAACCATTACACCCACCGCAGTGACCCGCTCTGCAGGCTTCGGTTGCTCTGGGTTTTCTGCTGAAGCCCTCCCGCGTCTTGCGCCACAGCGGCGCTCGCCGGCGCTGGCAATGTTGCTGTTACTGCTGGCCCTCAGTGGCTGTACTCTGGTGCCGGTAACAGCTCCGCCCCCACCCGGACTCGATGCCGGTCCACTGGCGCAGTGCCAGTGGCTGTTTGAACAGACAGACGCCCATATCGATCAGGCCGGCGTGCGCCATCAGGGTCTGGCCCGGATTAGCGGCTTCCCCTATCTGCGCATCAATCGCTTTCTGGCATCCTTTGGCCCGCAGCTGGACTCCCCTGCACAAATCGAAACCTGGATACAACACCTGGCACAGCTGGATGCACAGGCCAGGCGGCCGGAGCTGTCCAACCTTGCAGGCGCCGGGCGAGAGATCAAGCCTGCACTGTTAAATGCGCGGCTTGATAAGTGTCGCACCCGTCTGGTGGCAGGCTTGCTGCACCATCCCGGGCAACTCCAACATTTACGCAAGGGTGCTTCGGTACCCGATGACTACCGCAGCGCCTGGCGCGTCGCGGGGCTCTATCCGCTGAGTGCTGCGCTGGTGCTGCATCGCGTCCGGCGCTGGCACGACGACGCCAGGAACACCTTTGGCCAGCCCTTGAGCCAGTTAACCGTTGCCGGACAACTGAGGCGCTGGAGCGCCTCGCCCCCGCGCGCCCGGGAAGAGACCTCAGTGCAAACCGATAGTCCGCACGCATTGACTCGCGATGACCTGGGCATTCCCAGGCTTGCCCCTGAGCGTCTGGGACAGTTGTTTGCCCGGTATTCCCCGGTTTGGGAGCTGGACGTGGCGGATACCAACGACCTCATCGGCACCCCGGCCTGGGATGAAGGCCCTGCTTTCGATACCGGCACAGCGACCCAGTATCAACAGCCGTCCTACACCCGTTTTGGCGACGAGGTGCTGCTGCAGCTGAATTATGTCATCTGGTTTCAGGCCCGCCCGGGCGAAGATATCTATGCCGGGCGTTTCGATGGGTTGACCTGGCGCGTTACCCTGGGGCCCGATTTGCAGCCCCTGCTGTACGACAGCATTCACAATTGTGGCTGTTACCACAGTTTTTTTCCTACCGCGTCACTGCAACTGCGCACCGACCTTCCGGAAACTGGATTTGAACCGCCACTGGTACCGCAACCCGCACCACCGGGGCCTCTGGTGGTGCGCCTTGAGCATCAACGGCATTTCATCCAGCGCGTCTATCCGCTGGAGGATACCCATCGCGGTCACCCGCTTGTCGTCGCGGACTATGCCAGCCTGCTTACACTGCCAAGTGCCGAGGGTCACCATAGTTTCTTCGGTGACCACGGCCTGGTGGCCGGTAGCGAAAGGCCGGAGCGCTTTATCCTCTGGCCCATGGGAATTCGCTCCCCCGGCGCCATGCGCCAGTGGGGTCGCCATGCGGTAGCCTTTGTCGGCCGTCGGCATTTCGACGACCCTGATCTGATACCCTCACTGTTTGAACGGGCCCCTGAGCGATAATCACGCCGCCCTTGCGCAGCTATTTAAGAACCTGGCTACCACACTGCCGGGGGCTGCCCTGTCGGTTCAACCACCCCGATTCGACGGCCCCTATCTGATACCCTCACTGGTTTAACGAGTCCCATAACCCATGATCACCCTGTTGCTACATCACCCATCAGCCCCCCTGCTGCCACGGATACTGGTCGCTGCTCTGCTGGTATCAGCCGCAGTCACCGTCGCCGCCGAACGTCTGGACGTGGGACAGTTCTCCCAAGGCGTGCTGAAGCACTGGGAGGCAAAAGAGTTCTCCGGCGCCACCGACTATCAGCTCGAAACCGACCATGAGCGCGGCACTGTGCTCGGGGCACGCAGCCAGGGCAGCGCATCGGGGTTGTTTCGCAAGGTCGACCTAGACCTCAATGCCACACCCTGGCTGCACTGGTCCTGGAAGGTCGACAACCTGTTACAGGGGGTCGATGAGCGCACCAAGGCCGGCGATGACTACCCGGCACGTATCTATGTGGTCTTTTCTGGCGGTGTCTTTTTCTGGAAAACCCGGGCACTGAATTATGTGTGGTCCAGCCATCAGGCAACCGGCAGCGAGTGGCCCAATGCCTATACCGGCAATGCCCGCATGATTGCGGTTCAATCCGCCGAGACACCGGCGGGACAATGGCGTAGTGAGGTTCGGGATGTGCGTGCCGACTACCGTCGATTGTTTGGAGAGGAGCCTGGCCCAGTGGCGGCGGTCGCTATCATGACCGACACCGACAATACGGGTCAGTCGGCCAAGGCCTGGTATGGCGATATCTGGTTCAGTGAGTCATCGACCGAGACCGTTTCTAAATAGAGGTAAGAGGTGGCTAGGATTAGGCAGCACCGCGCGACGCTGTGCCCGACCGCGCTTGATGGCGGTTTGAAAAACAAGACGGGGGAAGGAATTAATAAATAAAAACAAAAGCTTACACGAGCAATCGAAGGTCAATTGGCATATTTGATGTCGGTGAAAACAACCGAACAGGCCCCGCTCTGAGACTCAGGGAACGCGCTGCCCGCGCGTCATTTCCAGCAATGCGAACCAGTCCGAGCGCTGCATTTCATAGCGACATCCGGCCAGCGCATCGGCAATACGGTCTTCATTCAGACTGCCGATCACGGGGATAGGCACGCCGGGAATGCGACGCAACCAGGCTGCGGCCAGCCCGACCGGGCCACAACCTGCCTTCTCCGCCAGTTCATTAAGTAGCACGCCAAGCCCTTCTTCCTCCAGTCGACCGCCAGCCAGCGGCGACCAGGCCAGCATTTGCAAACCGTCGTGCTGCATGGCTTCGCTGGTGCCGTTAAACAGGGGCGCACTTACACGCAGGGACAATTCGAGCTGGTTACAACTGAGGCGACTGCCCAGGGCCTGCTGTAACAGGCGCCACTGTGGCGGGTTGAAGTTGGAGACGCCAATCTGGCCGACCTTGCCTGTTTGCAGCAGGCGCTCCAGCGCCCGCGCCGTAGGCCCGACATCCATCAGCGGGTCGGGACGGTGCAGCAGAAACATATCCAGCCGCTCAACCCCCAGGCGACGCAGGCTGCCATTGACCGAAGCTTCGAGGTAGTCAGGTGAACTGTCGTAATGGGTAACATTCCAGGGTGACTCGTCTCGCGGCACCTTGATAATGTCCGCCTTGCTGATCAGGCGAACCCTGGACTTGAGTTCTGCCGACTGCGCAAGCGCCGCACCAAACAGTGTTTCGCAACGGCCATCACCATAGATGTCGGCATGGTCGAACCAGTGCAGCCCCTGCTCGACACGCCGCTCGATCCAGCCTGCCAGCGCCGCCGGATCGTGCAGCGGCTTGCGCTCATGCAGACGCATCATCCCCAGCACCAGCGGTGTGTCTACCGCACTGTTCAACTCTGCCATGCTCTACTCCACAATCGATATGAGGGTCCCAATACGGTGGTGCTGACCAGGCAACAGCTGAACGGGATCAATGTAGGTATTCGCAGCCTCAACACAGACAAAGGCCGCCTGCTGCGCCATCCCTACATCGACCATAGCCTCGGCCGCTGCACCTGGATTCCACACCACGGTTGAGCCACTGCCAAACTTGCCAATCCTGAGGCTGCGCTGCGCGCCAGTGTCCTGCACCTGTGTGACCGTATCATGACTATAGATGCGATCCGTGGTGGCGCGGATAAACAGCGGTTCGCTCTGCAGAACGCACGCGCCCTGTTGCAGCTTGTCGCGGTATTCGCAGCCCTGCAAGCCTTCAAGCTCCACCTGATGCACATCAGATACTGCCAGATAGCTGTGCAACGCCTGGGTCAGCAGTATAGGTCCATCGGTTGTGTTAAGCGTATCAATGCTGACGTGCAGCGCCCGCTCCCTGACCTCAACCAGCACCCGCGGCACCAGACCAGACTCCAGCGCGGTCACAGGTTGCAGGGCCAGGCTGACGCCGGTATCGCTGCACTGCTGCAGATTTATATCCCAGAGTGCGGTGCGCGCCAGGCCATGGAAGGGTTTGGAAGCATCGTCCGGATGGGCGGCAAACCAGGGCCAGCACAGCGGAATACCGCCGCGAATCGGCGCCGGCGCCGGCAGCAGACTGTCGCTCAGCCAGAGTACGGGCGACTGCCCACTGGGGCGAAAATGCACTACCTGGGCGCCCTGGCGCGACAGCACCAGCTCACCCCAGGGCTTGCGAATCAGCAGCAGCGAGAAGCCCTGCAGATTGGCATCCTGCACGCCGTCCGGCATAGCCTCCAGCAGAGCTGTGAGTTCCTGATTCATCTTATGTCCTCATTCCTGGCGTGCTTTAGCGGCGTTATATCGGTGTTAACCCTGTACCCGCGAATTATCGAGCCCGGCAGCGGCACCCAGCAAGCCCGGGTACTCTGCGGTACAGAGCCACACCGGCACCTTGGTCATATAACCGTTAAAGCGGCCCTTGGCCTCAAAGCCTTCGCGAAAGGCGCTGGAGAGTAGAAATTCCTGCATGCGCGGCAGAATACCACCGCAGAGGTAAACCCCGCCACGAGCGCCAACGGTGAGCACCGCGTCGCCGGCCTGCTCGCCCAGAATGCGACAGAAGCGCGCCAGCGCCTCTTCGGCCAGAGGGTCGCCCGCCAATCCCGCCGCTGTTACCTCGGCCGGGCGCGTCAGCCTGGCCGGCAGCGAGCGGTAATGGGCGATGGCCTGGTACAGATTCACCAGGCCCTGGCCGCAGAGTATCCGCTCAACCGATACGCGCCCAAACTGATCCCTGAGGCTGCGCCAGATGGCGATTTCAAGCTCATCTGTCGGGGCGAAGCTGACATGACCACCCTCGGTCGACAGCGGCACCCACTCATCCCCGGCCGGCACCAGCGCTGACACGCCAAGCCCGGTACCGGGGCCAATCACCAGTCGCGTACTGCCGGCCAGACTTTCGCCGCCGCCAATGGCAACCAGCTCATGGGGCTGGACATGCAGCATGCCCAGTGCCATGGCGGTGAAGTCGTTCAGTAGCCGGAACTGATCCAGCCCCAGGGTGTGCTGCATCGCTGAGCGACTGAAGGCCCAGTGATTGTTGGTCATGCGGATTTGCTCGTCCTGCACCGGGCAGGCAAAGGCCAGACAGGCCCGCGTGACGCCACTCAGGCCGGCATCGGCAAGATAGGCGTTGCAGGCCGCATCCAGGTTGTCGAATTCCGCACAGGGCAGCGTGCGTATATGCTCCAGCTCGACGTGGCCCGGCTTCACCAGCGCCAGGCGCGCATTGGTGCCGCCGATATCGCCAACCAGTGCATACTCACTCATGCACGGCTCTCCTCTTGGAAGAAGATGCTGGCGCCCTCTTCAGCGCCACTGACCTGCTTGCGCAGCGGTGCGAAAAGTTCACGTCCCATGCCCTGATGATGACCGAGCATTTCGCTGGCCGGCGCCGCTTCACGGGCCGCAAATTCGGCGGCGTCAATGAGCAGTTCCAGGCTGCCGTTAAGGGCATCCAGACGCACCCGATCACCGTTGCGCACCCGCGCCAGCGGGCCACCATTGGCGGCTTCCGGCCAGACATGAATGGCGGCCGGCACTTTGCCGGAAGCGCCGGACATACGGCCGTCGGTGACCAGCGCCACCTTGAAGCCTCGGTCCTGCAGCGTGCCCAGGTAGGGTGTCAGCTTGTGCAGCTCGGGCATGCCGATGGCTTTGGGGCCCTGGTAGCGCACGACAGCGATAAAGTCTTTTTCCAGCTCGCCGCGCTTGAAGGCGTCTGCCACCTGCTCCTGGTCATCAAACACCAGCGCCGGTGCTTCAACCACCTGATGCTCGGCGGCGACCGCAGAGATTTTGATGACACCGCGGCCCAGGTTGCCCTTGAGCAGCTTGAGACCACCGTTGGCGCTGAAGGGCTCAGCCGCGCCACGCAGTACGGCGGGATCCAGCGACTCGGTCGCGCCCTGGCGCCACACCAGTTTGCCATCTTCCAGGAAAGGCTCCTGGGTGTAGTGCGACATGCCCTCGCCCATGATGGTGACGACATCTTCGTGCATAAAGCCCGCCGCCAGCAGTTCGCGCACCAGGAAGGAGGTGCCGCCGGCGGCCTGGAAGTGGTTGATGTCCGCTTCGCCGTTGGGGTAGATACGCGCGAGCAAGGGCACTACATCGGACAGGTCGGAGAAGTCGTCCCAGTTGATAATGATGCCGGCAGCGCGGGCGATGGCAATCATGTGCATGGTGTGGTTGGTCGAGCCGCCGGTGGCCAGCAGTGCCACCAGACCGTTGACGATGGTTTTTTCATTCACCACTTCGTACAGCGGCGTAAAGCGGCCATTCTGTTCGGTAATGCGTATCGCCTGACGGGCGGATTCGCGGGTCAGGGCATCGCGCAGCTCTGTACCCGGATTGACGAAGGACGAACCCGGCAGGTGCAGGCCCATCAGCTCGACAACCAGCTGGTTGGTATTGGCGGTACCGTAAAAGGTGCAGGTGCCGGCGCTGTGGTAGGAGCTGGACTCACAGTCGAGCAACGCATCACGACCAACCTTGCCCTCGGCATAGAGCTGACGAATACGGGCCTTTTCCTTGTTGGGCAGGCCGCTGGGCATGGGGCCTGCCGGCACCAGCAGGGTCGGCAGATGTCCAAAGCTCAGGGCGCCCATCAGCAGCCCCGGCACTATCTTGTCGCAGATGCCAAGATAGAGTGCGGCATCGAACATGTTGTGGGACAGCGAGATGGCGGTCGACATGGCGATGACATCACGGCTGAACAGGCTCAGCTCCATGCCGGGCTGGCCCTGGGTGACACCGTCGCACATGGCCGGAACACCGCCCGCTACCTGGGCGACAGATCCCAGTTCGCGTACCGCGGCACGGATCTTGTTGGGGTAGTCTTCATAGGGCTGGTGCGCCGACAGCATGTCGTTGTAGGCGGTAACGATGCCAACATTGACAGCGTTGGTCATCTTCAGCGCCTGCTTGTCGCTCGCGCCACAAGCGGCAAAGCCATGGGCCTGGTTGCCACAGGACAGGGCTGAGCGATGTACGCCCTTTTCCTCGGCCGCCTTCATGCGACTGATGTAGGCATCACGGCTGTCTTTGCTGCGGGCGATGATCCGTGCGGTGACTTGCTCGACGGTGGAATGCATGGCAACTCCTGGAGGTAAGTGTTCTTGTACTCGGAATATTACGTATAAAATGCAAACTGCGACGCCGAGTCGGTAGCTTGCGGCCATATAAAGGCAATGATTCGACTAAGTTTGGTAAGTTTACCAATTTTTTATTTTAATGTTTGATTTATTTCCATCAAAAGCGTAAGTTTTACAAAATTAAAACAGCATATAGATGTAGCAGAGGTTTTTGACATGACAATACGCGTTGCTATTAATGGTTTTGGGCGCATTGGCCGCAATGTCCTGCGGGCACTTTACGAAAACAATTACCGTGATCGCATCCACGTTGTCGCTATCAACGACCTCGGCGATGCCGCTATCAATTCCCACCTGTTCCAGTTCGACAGCGTGCACGGCCGCTTCAACGGCAGCGTAAGCCATGATAGCGAGTCCATGACCGTCAACAACGACCGCATCAGCATCACCTCTTTACGTAACCCGGCGGAACTGCCCTGGGCGCACCTGGACGTTGATGTTGTGTACGAGTGCACAGGTCTGTTCACCAGCCGTGAAAAAGCGGCAGCTCACCTGAGCGCCGGCGCACGCAAAGTCATCATCTCGGCGCCCGGTACCGGCGTCGATGCCACCGTGGTTTATGGTGTTAACGATAGCACTCTGCGCCAGAGCGACGAGATTATTTCCAACGCATCCTGCACCACTAACTGCCTGGCACCGGTGGCGCAGGTTCTGCAGCGCGAAATCGGCATCGAAAGCGGCCTGATGACCACGATTCATGCCTACACCAATGATCAGAACCTGTCGGACGTTTACCACACCGATCTGTACCGTGCCCGCTCTGCGACCCAGTCCATGATACCGACCAAAACCGGCGCCGCGGCTGCGGTAGGTCTGGTACTGCCGGAACTGGCTGGCAAGTTCGACGGCATGGCGGTGCGTGTACCGACCATCAACGTTTCCCTGGTCGATCTTGCCTTCATTGCCGAACGCACCACCACGGTAGACGAAGTCAACGCACTCTTGCAGGCCGCGGCGGAAAAATCCCCGGTACTGGGCTTCAATACCCTGCCGCTGGTGTCCGTCGATTTCAACCATTGCCCCCTGTCGTCGACCTTCGACGCCACTCAGACCAAAGTCTCCGGCCGTCTCGTCAAGGTCATGGCCTGGTACGACAACGAGTGGGGCTTCTCGAACCGCATGCTTGATAACACTCTTGCCCTGGTTAACGCCCCGGCCTAATGGAGCAGCATTAATAATGTTACGCCGAACAAAGATCGTCGCTACGCTCGGACCTGCTACCAGCAGCCCGGAAATGCTTGAGAAACTGATCGCCGCGGGTACCGATGTGGTGCGCCTGAACTTCTCCCACGGAGAAGCTGCAGACCACCAGGCCCGTGCCACCCTAGTACGTGAAATCAGCCGCAAACAGGGTCGCTTCGTTGCCATTCTGGGCGACCTGCAGGGGCCGAAGATTCGCATCTCGCGCTTCAAGAACCACAAGGTTAGCCTGACCAAGGGCCAGGCCTTTGCGCTGGATTCGACGCTGGACAAGGATGCGGGCGACGAACATCAGGTCGGCATCGACTTTGAAGACCTGATCCGCGATGCCCGCATCGACGATGTCCTGTTGCTGGATGATGGCCGCGTTGAGCTCAAGGTAACCGCGGTATCCGATACCCGCATCGATTCCATCGTGCTGGTGGGCGGCGTCCTGTCGAACAACAAGGGCATCAACCGCCTGGGCGGTGGTTTGTCTGCCAAGGCGCTGACCGACAAGGATCGCGAAGACATCAAGACAGCCGCCGCCATTGGCGTCGACTATGTTGCCGTGTCTTTCCCCCGGGATGCGGCCGATATGGAAGAAGCCCGCGTACTGCTGCGCGCCGCCGGCTCCAACGCCGGCCTGATCGCCAAGATCGAGCGTGCTGAAACCGTCGCCGACGACGCCATTCTGGATGGCATTATTCGCGCCTCCGAAGCCGTCATGGTTGCCCGTGGCGATCTGGCGGTGGAAATTGGTGATGCGGAACTGGTGGCGGTGCAGAAGCACATCATCGCCCGTGCCCGTGCCCTCAACAAGGTAGTGATCACCGCGACCCAGATGATGGAGTCGATGATCAACAGCCCGATGCCGACCCGTGCCGAAGTGTCCGATGTGGCCAATGCCGTGATGGATTACACCGATGCAGTCATGCTGTCGGCCGAAACCGCCGCCGGCGACTTTCCGGTGGAAACCGTGGAAGCCATGTCGCGGGTGTGCATGGGGGCTGAACGCCACCCCATCACGCACCGCTCCAAGCACCGCATCCACGAAAATTTTGAAGCTATAGACGAAAGCATCGCATTGTCGGCCATCTATGCGGCCAACCACCTGCGTGGCGTCAAGGCGATCATCTGCATGACCGAGTCGGGCCTTACTCCCCTGCTCATGTCCCGCATTCGCTCGCCCCTGCCAATCTTTGCGCTGTCGCGCCGTGAAGATACCCAGCACCGGGTATCGCTGTACCGTGGCGTCCAGACCATTCCCTTCTACAGCGAAGCCATGGAACCGAGCCAGATCAATCAGAACGCCATCAACGAACTGATCGAACGCGGCGTGGTTGTCGACGGTGACCTGGTTGTCATCACCAAGGGTGATTACATGAACGCTCAGGGTGGCACCAACACCATGAAAGTGGTCAAGGTGGGTCAGGCTATTGCTTAAGCCTTAAGCTTTAAAAGTTCCAGGAGTTACACAGAAGCTGGGGCCTGGCCTCAGCTTCTGCACCTCACTCATTGCAGTCTGCCGGGCTTAACACTGATCTACGGTCGGATAAACCCGACAGGCTTCTTGGAGTGGCTCCCGTTATCGTCTGTTGGCTCACAGGCTCATATTGGTTGCAGGTATGATGTATCGATAACGGTCTTGGCAGGCACCGAACGGATTCCCTCGGTTGCCTGCTTTTTTATGCCCGCGCGTTTGCTTTGTATTTACGCTTCCTCTTTTACCTGCCTCATACTGCCCGCATCAAAGCCCAAGATGGTTTTGCACTGCCGCCAGTCCCGGCTGACCGTCACGGGTAGTGACGTTTTCCAGCCAGCCTGCCAGCACCTCAGGATTCGCCTTGAGCCATTCGCTCGCAGCCAGATCCGCCTTCTTGCCGTCTTCCAGAATGGCACCCATGATGGCGCTTTCCATGTCCAGGCTGAATTCCAGATTGCTCAGCAGCGTGCCCACATTGGGACATTCGGCGCTGTAACCCTTGCGCGTAACCGTATGGATACTGGCACCGCCATAGTTGGGGCCGAAGTATTCATCGCCACCTGCCAGGTAGCGCATGTCGACCCGCAGATTCATCGGGTGCGGCGCCCAACCCAGAAAGACAATGGACTCATTCTTGCGTACCGCCCGGCTCACCTGACTCAGCATGGCCTGCTCGCCGGATTCAATCAGTTTCCAGCCCTCAAGACCAAAGTCCCCCTTGTCGATCATGCCCTGCAACAGGCTATTGGCCGGCGCACCCGGGTCTATACCATAGATGCGCTGGCGAAAATCATCGCCCCGGCTGCCAAGATCCGCAAAGGTGGTGATACCGCTGTCATACACATAGGTCGGCACCGCGAGGGTGAACTTTGCGCCTTCAAGATTGCTGCGTACCAGATCCAGCTCAGGGCCGTACTTGTCGATAAAGCCCTGCTGCGCCGGCATCCAGTTGCCCAGAAATACATCGATCTCGCCTTTCTTCAGGCTTTCAAAACCAATCGGGACCGCCAGCAAATCCACTGAGGGCCTGTAGCCCAGCCCCCTGAGCACTGTGCCGGCGAGTGCGTTGGTGACGCTGATATCGGTCCAGCCGGGATCGGTCAGGCGAACCTGCTCGCACTGCGGGGCCTCGGCGGCTGCGGCAGCCTGTGCCGTTGCAGCCAGCCCAAGCGCCATGGCGCCGGCCAGCGCACAGCGTTTAAAGGTCATTTCATATTTCACATTCATTGTTATTGCCCTGCGTCTGTGAGTATTCAAAATCAAGCGTAAAAACCAGGCCACCTTCTAGTGAGCTGGCTCAATCCCGTTCTTCAGTCGAGATGGGGGAAGCGCGAGCGGCGCTCCAGATCATCCAGGTCGATGGTATTGCGCATGTACTGGACACTGGCATCGACGAAAGGCTGATGATCCCAGGACGTGACCTTGCCTTTGCTCAGCGCATCGGCCACCAGGCGACGGCGGCGCTGGCTCCAGAGCACATCCTGATGCAGCGCATCCATATCCCAGCGCGCACTGACTTCCTGCATAAGCGCCGCCACCAGACCCGCCTGGACGGCATCCTGCGCCAGATTGTTCAGTTCCTTCGGGTCAGCGTCTAGGTCATACAGCTGGGCCGGGTCCGTGGAGCAGTAAATGAACTTGTAGTTGTCACGCCTGATCATCAGCACAGGGGCGATAGTGCCCTCGGCCATATACTCGCCGATTACTTCATCATGCCCCTTGGCGCCCTGCAGATGAGGCACCAGGCTGCGCCCCTCGATCGGGGTGGCATAGCCGCTGAATTCGCCGTTGCTGGCCATGTCGACAAAGGTGGGCAGCAGATCGAGGGTCGAGACGCTGGCGCTGATGCGCGCGGCATCGAAATGGGCCGGCGCATGCACGATCATCGGTACGCGGGCGGAATTTTCGAACCAGCTCATCTTGTACCAGAGACCACGCTCACCGAGCATGTCGCCATGATCGCCGGAGAACACGATGATGGTGTTTTCATCCAGCCCGGTTTCCTTCAGGGTTTTCAGCAGAGTGCCGATCTGATCGTCGACATAGCTGATGGCACCGTAATAGGCCCGGCGTGCGTTGCGAATCTGCTGCTCGGTGATTTCGGTCTTGTCCATTTCGTAAACGAAACGCAGGCGCGCCGAGTGCGGGTCCTGATCTTCAGGCGCTATATGGACGTCCGGCAGGTCGATATCGTCATTGTCGTAGCGGTCCCAGTACTCCTGCGGAATCGCATAGGGGTCGTGGGGGTGGGTCATGGAGACGGTCAGGCAGAACGGACGATCATCGCTGCTGCGGGCATGGTCATACAGATAACGGCGGGCGTTAAACACCACCTCATCGTCAAAATCCAGCTGGTTGGTGCGCACACAGGGACCGGCCTGGGTCACCGACGACATATTGTGATACCAGGTCGGGCGGGCTTCAAATTCGTCCCAGTTCACCGCCCAGCCAAAGTCCGCCGGATAGATATCGCTGGTCAGGCGCTCTTCAAAGCCGTGAAGCTGATCCGGGCCGCAGAAATGCATCTTGCCCGACAGCGCCGTGCGATAGCCCAGATGGCGCAGATAATGGGCAAAGGTCGGCACATCGGCCGGCAGCTCGGCCGCGTTGTCGTAGGCGCCGATTTTGGATGGCAGGCGGCCGGACATCAGTACGAAACGGGACGGTGCACAGAGCGGGCTGTTGCAATAGGCAGAATCGAACACCACGCCCTGCTCGGCCAGCGCACTGAGATTGGGTGTCTTCACCAGTGGGTGACCGTATACCGGCAACGCCGATGCAGCCAGCTGGTCGGCCATAATGAACAGAATATTGGGTTTGGTTTTACTCATGGCAACTAGGTACTCCTCTAACCCTTGTGAATACTCAGGCCCCGCACAGAGAGGCCGCGATATAAGTGTTAGAGAAGATACTGCGCGCCCGCAGCATTGCTGTAAACTGGGTCAAAACTAATACAAGAGATTAGTTACACTAATGTCAAAGCCCGGTTTTCTGCCGCCCACTGCGAGCCTGCAGGCCTTCGAGGCCGCCGCACGACTGCACAACTTTACCGCGGCGGCGCGGGAACTCGACAGCACCCAGTCGGCCATCAGTCAGCATATCAGCCGGCTTGAAGAGGCCCTGGGAGTGCAGCTGTTCCAGCGCCTGCACCGGGGCGTGCGTCTGACCGCCGGCGGCGAGCTGCTGTTTGACGCCGTGAGCGAGAGCCTGCAACGCCTGCACAAAGGCATTGCCGCGGTACAGCAGAAACAGGCCAAGGAGATTATCAATGTCGCCACGGACTTTGCCCTGGCGGCCTTCTGGCTGGTACCGCGCCTGGCAGACTTCAGAGCCCTCCACCCCGGCACCGAAGTCCGGGTTATCACCGCGCAGCACCAGATCACACCGGACCAGGCCGATATTGATATCGCCATCAACTTCGGCGATGGCAGCGAAGCACCCGGGCGCAGCGTGCAGTTATTCGATGAACGGGTGGTGCCCGTCTGCAGCCCGGCACTGCGAGAACGCTGGGAGCATAGCGGGCCAACACTGACCCGGATGCCCTTGCTGCAACTGGAAGCGGATCATAATGCACGCTGGTTTAACTGGTCACGGCTGTTTGCGGCGCTCGATATTCAAGAAACGCCGCGCGAGCCTGATCTGGTGTTCAACAACTACACCCTGCTGCTGCAGGCCGCCATCGCCGGCCAGGGGGTTGCCATCGGCTGGCGCCCGCTGGTGGACTCCATGCTCGACAGCGGCCTGCTGCTATCGCTGCTGGACGAGCCTGTCAGCTCGCACTACGGTTATTACCTGATATTGCCCCGGGCGCGAAAACTGTCACCCATAGTGCAGCATTTCGCCGATTGGCTGCGGGTTCAAGCCAGCCCAGACTAAGCGTCTGTCACCAAGGGAACGGGCGCCAGATCGCCGATTTTTTTTGATCAGATACGGCCACGCACCTGGGCTCTGACCTCGCGCTGGTAGAATGCAAACAGCTGCTTATGCAGCTCGGGCGACAGTGGAGCCAAAGCACTGGCCGCCCCATTCGCCGCCACCTGCCCAGGCTTGCTGGCACCGGCAATCACCGTCGATACCGCCGGCTGATCCAGTATCCAGCGCAGTGCCAACTGCGCCAGCGTTATGTTCTGCGGCACATAGGTTTGCAATCTTGCGACCAGAGTCACGGCAGTTTCAAATGGCAAACCAGAGAAGGTTTCACCCACATTGAACGCCTGGCCATCGCGGTTGAAATTGCGGTGATCCTGTTCGGCAAAGCGATGATCGAGCCCGAATTTCCCCGACAGCAAGCCGCTGGCCAGTGGCAGGCGCACAATCACACCCACATTGGCTTTTTGGGCGGCGGGCAGCAATTCGGTGATGGCATCCTGGCGAAACAGGTTAAAGATGATCTGCAGGCTGGCAAGATTGGGCTGGGCCAGGCAGTGCAGCCCCTCCTCCAGGGTTTCAACACTGGCGCCATAATGCTGAATCAGGCCTTCGCTGCACAGCTCATCCAGCCAGCTAAAGATCTCGCCATCGCGCAGTACCTCAAAGGGCACGCAATGCAGCTGCGCCAGCGTCAGAGTCTCCACACCCAGGCGCCGTGCTGACGCCTGCAGACTGGCGCGAACACCGGCCTTGGTGTAACCCGACGGATAGAGGGCTGCATCGCGCCCCAGCTTGGTAATCACCGTGGCCGGATGGCCCGTTCTGCCCCGCCAGTCACCGATGCGCTGCTCGCTCTCCCCGGCCCCATAGACATCGGCGGTGTCCCACAGGCTTAGGCCCTGCTCCCAGGCGGCATCCAGAATTTGCGTCGCCCGGGTCTCAGGCACAGGCCCGAAATCCCCGCCCAGTTGCCAGCACCCCAGGCCTACCTCGCTGACCAGCAACCCCGTCTTGCCCAAGATCCGTGTATGCATGTAGCTATACCCCTTTATTAACCTGTCTCAAACAGAGGCCTAGCTTAGGGTCCGTTCTATTGTTAATAAATACCCTATTAATTAACGAACTGTTTAATATATGGATACAATAAGTACCCTATGAAAAAGCCCAACAGGAGCAACGCCATGCAGGCCGGCATTACCGAGTTTGTTGCCGTGGCACAGGCGGGCAGCTTCACCGCTGCTGCCCATGCCCTGGATACATCCAAATCGCGCCTGTCCCAGGCCGTCAGCAGGCTGGAGCAGGAACTGGGCGTTACTCTGCTGCAGCGCACAACAAGGCGCATCAGCCTGACCGACGTCGGTGACGCCTTTTACCAGCAATGCCGCCAGGGGCTGGATCTGCTGCGCCTGGCGGTGGATGACGCCCAGACACAGCAACAGCAGATAAGCGGTAGCATTCGCATCAACTCCGTGGGCGGTATCCTCGGTGAACAATGGCTCAGCCCGATACTGCTGCGCTTTATGGCGCTCTATCCGCAGATTACGATTGATCTGGATTTCAGCAGCCATCGGGTGGATCTGATCAGCGACCAGTTCGATCTGGTGGTGCGCATGGGCGAGCTGCCGGATTCCAGCCTGATTGCCCGCCCGCTGCAGCAGCTTGAATCCATTGTCTGCGCCAGCCCGGATTTTATTGCCCGCCATGGCATGCCGCTGCACCCCGACGGGCTGTCGCAACGGCCCGCAGCCCTGGGTTCTTTGACCCGTTACCATTTCAGCCACTCAGGCTCCAGTGATGCCCTGGTCCCGCAGCAGGACAGTATCGAATGGCATGCAAACAGCCGTCTGCGCTGTCGTAATGGCCATGTCATGAAACAGGCGGCATTGCAGGGAACGGCCTTCACCATCCTGCCGCGCATCTACCTGCAGGCCGCCCTTGAACGCGGCACTCTGGTGCAGCTTCTGCCTGGCTGGGTGTTGAAACCCGCGATTCTGTCGCTGGTGTATCCGCAGCACCGCTATCGCCTGCGGCGGGTGGAATTGCTGGTGGATTTTCTCACCGAGGAACTGCGAAAACCCATTCGGTTGCCACGGCAACAGGACCACTAGTGGCAACAACGCAGGCCTGGTCGACGCGCAACCGGCACTGCCCGACTGCTATACTGCGAGCCCCGCATTGCCAAAGCCTACCGAGCCTCCATGACGACTGACGCCAGCGCCACTGAGTTACAGCCAGGGCCCATTCCCGCCGCCAGCGCCGTGCTGCTGCAAAACGGCTGTGCATTGCTGGTGCAGCGTGGCCAGGCCCCCAATGCCGGCTGCTGGAGCTTCCCCGGCGGCAAGATTCAGGCCGGCGAAACCGTGCAGCAGGCGGCGCTGCGCGAACTCCAGGAAGAAACCGGCGTACAGGCAAGCGCAGGCAGCATCCTCACGGCACTTGATGTTATGGGCCGCAGTGGCGCGAGCCTGGATTACCACTACCTGCTGGTGGTGATTTACTGCCACTGGCGCGCAGGCGAGCCCCGCGCTGCGGACGATGCCGCCGATGCCCGCTGGATTCCCATCGAGCAGCTGCGCCGCGGTGACTACCCTCTGACCGACAGCGTGCTGCCGGTGCTGGATCTGGCGCTCTCCCACGCCCGCGTCACCTAAAACATAACGCCCAACATAAGGCGCAGACCGTGCCTGCAGCCCCACCTAACGGCTTCAGGCATTCGCTTGCCTTGCCCTTCGAGACTGTTATCTATACTGAGCGGTGTAACAGCTTGATCCTGCACCCGTTAAAACCAAAGGCAAGCAACAGGATGTCCCTGAAGGAGAGCCCCATGTCTGGCGTAGAATCATTTAACACCCGCGTTACCCCCTGGCTTCTCAGCCTGGTGCGAATAGTGTCCGCTTTTCTGTTCATGCAGCACGGCGGGCAAAAACTGCTGGCCTTCCCGGCGCCGCCCAACAATCCGACGGAAATCATGTCCCTGATAGGCCTGGCCGGCGTGCTGGAGCTCTTTGGGGGTGCCCTGTTACTGGTAGGGCTGTTCAGTCGCCCGATCGCCTTCCTGCTCAGTGGCATGATGGCTGTGGCCTACTTTATGGTCCATGCCCCGCAGGGCTTCTGGCCGATGCTCAACGGCGGTGAACTGGCGGCAATGTACAGTTTCGTCTTCCTGTATCTGGCCTTTGCCGGCCCAGGGCCGCTGAGCCTGGACCGGCTGTTTGGCGGGCGCTGAACCTGGTGCTCCCCGAGCACCCGTGCTCTGTCAGCACAGGTGCTCAGGAGCATCTAGACCTCAGTCCGCGCTGGAGAAATGACCGCGGCGGGCACCCCCAAGCAGCTTGAAAAAGTCCTCCCCCCTGACCTTTAACAGGGTTTGATGATCGCCGCTTTCAAAGTAGTGAAACGCCAGACTCTCCAGCGCACTATCCAGCAGGGTTTCGATGCCATACGCCGGCCCCAGCGGGGGTATCGCCCCTTGATCACAGTCCGCAAACAGGCTGGCGGTTTCATTTTCCTGCGCCAGCACCAGCTCGCGATCCAGCATCCGTTGCACGGCCGACAGACTGACCCAAGTATCACCCGGCACAACGGCCATCACAGGGCCCTGCTGTCCTGTCAGAATGACGGCCTTTGCAATATGCCCCTCATCAATATGGGCAGCTTCAGCGCTTTCATGACTGGACCCGGTCAGATAGTGACCTATCAGTTCGTACTGGACACCCTGAGCGTCGAGATAGCTTTTTACGTTGGCTGCAATTGCCATGGCCTGATCTCCGGTTGAAAGCCGCAGACATTCCCGTTGTGGAAATACGGTGACAGCGACGCAGCTCCCGCGGCCAGAGCCCCGCCTGCCTGTTAATTCTAAGCCATCAAAGCCAATCTGGCAGTGGGTGCCGCCGCGACAAAAAGCATCACGAAAAAGATCAAGACGGGTATCGTCCGGTGTCCGCGCTGCAGGGCGCCCCGAGGCTTGGCAAACGCGACAATCGGCACAGAACGGAAAACAGGCTCGCAACACCAGGCCGTACAGAGAGGTCAGAGCGTCGCTACAAATCCAGGGACGGACTTTTTCGGCATTTTGCTGATCCTGTACAGCAGTTCAAACGGAATCTCGCCCAGACGACAGCGGCCCGACAGCTCGGACAGCATCGCCAGCCAGAGCTTGGCGGTCATCTCGGAATCGTAGAGGGCACGGTGAAATACACCCTCGACAGGAATATTGGCATAACGCACCAAAGTGCCCAGCTTGTAGTCGGGGGCTGCCTGAAACAGCCTGCGGGCCAGCAGCATGGAGCAGGCAAACTGCCCCGGGTAACGCCTGCCGATACGGGCCAGTTCCGCATCCAGAAAGCGCTTGTCGAAAGAAGCATTGTGCGCCACCAGATTGAAATCGCCGATGAAATCGGCGAATCGCGCCATGACCTCGGCGTTGCCGGCGGCCTCGGCCAGCATGGCATTACTGATGCCGGTATAGCTTTCGATAAAGCCGCTAACGCGCCGACCAGGGTTCATCAGCTCCTGGAAACGCCCGGTAACCTGGCCGTTTTCGAGTCGCACGGCACCAATTTCGATGGCCCGATCCCCGCCGTCGGGCGACAGCCCCGTGGTCTCGAAATCCAGTATCACCACAGTGTCAGCATTGAACATCAGTACCGCCTACTCACTTCTTAAACCCAGACCGGCGCGCATTATAACGCCGGTCCGGGCCTGAGTCGCGCGGCCTGTATTGCCGGACAACCTCAGCTGCCATATACCGCCCTGTTAGTCGTAAGCATTGGCCGGCAGCCAGAGCATCAGACCCGGAACCACCGCCCCATGAACAGGTCCCCCACGGATAGCGCCAACTGATCCGCCATGATCACCAGCATGATGCTGGGCGGAATCAGGATGCCGAGGGTGCCGGCTGAGGCGATAAACCACATCCATGCCGGCCAGCGCCATTGTTGCTGCCCTGGCCTACTGCCACGGCAGCAAGACTCAAGCGGCAAAAATACTCGGCATATCCTGCGCCAACCTCTACGACAAACTGAAAAAAATCAGCTGAGCGCGATCAGTCAACGCTGACTGAGGCTACAGAGCGCAGCATCAGGGTGCAGCATGGCGCCCACAGTGATCCCCGGTCGATTCGCCAGAGCGCTTAACGCCGGAGTCGGAGTCTGGGTCTAAGCCTGCCAGCAGGATTTTCTTCACCGCCGCCGGGGCGGCAAAGGACGAGCCTTTCAGCGGAGGCCAGGGTCTGAGGGGCAGATCGCGCGCGCCCTGACTGTAACTGCTCAACCTCGCCAGCGGAATGTCCGCGCACAGATCGCCGCTCAGGTCATACCCCAGCAGTTCTCCGTCTGCTGCGCTCAGAAGCCTGGCAAAGTACGCCGCCTGTTCGCGCCTATCTACCAGCGCATTGTCGCTGACGAAATGGGCCAGTTCGGGCTCGATAGCACCGACAGTGATCACGCCGCGGGCAAACGAAAAGGTGTTCACCATACCGCGACCGCCATTGCCGGCAATGGTTACCACTGTGACACCGGCATCGACCAGGGCTTCCAGCTCCCGGATAATCGCCAGGGTTGGCGCCCAGCTGCCGTCGGTTTCACTCCATTTCTCCAGCTGCGCCAGGTAGTGCCCGGCCCGGGACCGGTGCAGCGGCACCTCGAAGGCACTGATCAGGGTGGATGACTCCCAGGACAACAGCACCGCATCCACCGGCTGACGTCCCAGCCGGGCCCTTATTTCACGCAGGTTAAGCGCAATGGAGTCCAGTGGTGGCCGGTCACTGCTGATGGGATAAAGGAAAAATGTCAGCCGGGGATGGGCCGCAATCAGGCGCACCAGGTCGCCGTGGTAATAGGGCTCCTTGATCTGGTCATCATCCAGATCCAGCATGCCGTACATCCAGCGCTGCATCTCCTGCTCCTGCACCGTCGCCAGAGGGCCTGATGCGGGAAAGAAACGATCCACGATCGCCACGCGCGAGCCCGCCTCGGCCCGGGGTACCCAAAGCTGAATCAGCAGTACAAACAGAACCCTTAGAAATGGCATGGCGACCCCGCGTGCAGAGCCTGTTGCGCTGCAATACGGCAGCCCAGGCTCCGGCCTGCAGTATAGCCGTGTCCGCTCTCCCCCCTTGTTACCGAAAATGAGCGTCGCCCGCCCAGCGATAGAGTGTTGGAGGCTATTTAAGTCGAAGTACGCATCAAGTATGAGAGCACTTAATGGGCTATAGGCCCGCAACCGGGCTGGGCTCGCCGGCCTCTGTGCGGTGACTCTGGCGATAGACGGCCGGTGTCATGCCGCTCCATTTGCGAAAGGCGCGCACAAAAGCACTGGGCTCGGTAAAGCCGAGCATAGACGCGACGTCCTGGACGCTGATATCGGGGTAATTGAGGTATTCCTGCGCCGCGGCGAAGCGGCTTTGATCCTTCAGCGCCTGGTAGGTAGTGCCCTCGCGCTCGAGCTGGCGCCGCAGGGTGCGTGAGGACATGTTCAGCGCGCTCGCCGCCGCAATAATGGTGGGCGGTGTCCGGCTGAAATCCCGCCCGATAAGACCCCGCACCTGGGCACTGACCGAGCGATCACCGTTCACCATGACCATTAACTGATAAGGCGCCGTGCGCAGGAAACTGCGCAGGGTTTCCGCATTTTGCATCATGGGCATGTCGAGCTGCTGCGCCGAAAACACCAGGCAATTTTCCGGCGCGTTAAACTCCAGCGGACATTGAAACAGGTTCTGGTAATCATTGAGGTTGGGTTGGGCGGCGAAAGTAAAACCCACCTTTGCCAACGGCAGCCGATACCCCAGCATCCAGCTCATAAAGTGATGCCAGATTGACAGCGAGGAGCGAATCAGCCCAGGGGTTTCGTTGGATACCAGCCGTTTGACCGTATCGGCGGGCATTGAGCTGAGCGCCACGTAGCGGAACACGGCGTTGCTGCCCTCGATATCAATATGGGGCTTGACCGTAGGCCCCTTGCAGATCTCGTAAAACTGACTGCAGCGGCGTACAGCCTCGCCCAGAGTGGCGCAGGTAATCATACTGAAGCACATCATGCGAAAGGTGCCATTGGGCATGCGCCCGCCACTGAGCATGCCAAAAGATTCATCCTGCACCAGCCACATCATGCGCTGATAGAGCTGCCCGAACTGCTCGGCCGGAAAATCCTCCCGCCCTTCCAGATCGGCACGGGACAGCCCGATAGAGCGCAGCAACGAGCTAACGTCATAGCCTTTTTGTTCGGCATGAACCAGCAAGCTATCAACATAATCAATCGCAACGGCGTCAGACTTTGACATAAACAAGGTGACCATAATCTTGTAACTGGTTGAAAATATTACAGGCGAAGCAGGCGCCGGTACAGCCCCGGGTGTTTCTAAAGAACGCCGTTTAAGCGGCGCCCGCAACGGGATTCAACATGGTTCAGAGCATCACCTTGATCGTTGCCATATCCTCATCCGAAGGCTTGTGATTGAGATGCAGCAGTATGCGCGCCAGAGCACGTATCTGGTCGCTGACATTGTCGCTTTCGAGTAGCTGCTCCAGCGCGGCCGCATCTTCACTTTTAACCTTGTGCTCCGTTCTGGCCAGGGCCAGGGCGACAACCTTCTCCCCTTCACTGCTGCCGGGATCCTGTGCAATTCTTAGCAACGATTTCTGTGCGGCCTCGGCGGGAAAATGATTGAAGCTGTAGAGAATATTCGCAATCGTTTTGGTTCCAGGCGAATCCGCCAGGCTCACCGGCGCCACCAGGGCGGTAATGACCAGCAACACAAGCATGCGGACGTATTTCAGATACATAAAAAATCTCCCTCAAAGCATTTCAGCTGTGTAATTTAATCCTGCAGGGCGTCCTGTTTATCCGCAGCACGGCCGCTCGAAGGCGAGCATTGGCATTGATCATCATGCAACCACGGGCACAGGTGGCTTAAGTGTAGCCAATGAAGCACTGGCCCCTGCGCTAATCGAGCATGGAGTTTGATGGGATAAGGGCAGAATCATCATGACTATTGGTCCTCTATCAGCCCCTCGCCACGCCCGAGCGACCGGCCACCCCAGGCCGACTGGCGGGACTCACCTCTATTGATACCGTTTTAATTATTCACCAGGCGGGCAAACAGGCAGGAAACCTGCCTGTTTGCCCGATTAATAAGTTAAATTTTTGTGCACGTTCAGGCGCCGCAGGGCTCTATAACTGTACGGACATGATTTGTCCGTGGTCAGTATCACTACTTTGCAAGGAAGCAGCTTAGAGCTTAACAACCGGGGGAACAGCATCATGAGAGTTCAACTGCTCGTCACCAAAACGGACTTTACAGTGGCCAATATAGAACGAGAATTCCGCGATCTGGGTATTGGCTATCAGGTTAATTACCTGGAAGATCATCCCGAACTGGTCAGCCGGCACAATCTTCGCCACTCACCCAACATACTGATCGACGGCGAATTGGCATTTCAGCATCAACCGACAGAGACTGAGCTCAAGGCCTACTTTCAGCAACTGAAGCAGCGCCATTAGACGGCACAGTCATAGGCCTGCCGCAGCTAGAGCGAAAGCCAGGCCAGGCCTGCACTGTTGCGTCTGTACAGGCGTATAGCAGGCTCTGATCGGACAGCTCCCTACCCTGCGTAACTATCTTTAATGGCTAGAAACAAATTATAAGATAACGGTATAAACTATTTTAAGGAATCTATTACTTTTTAATATCAAATGCTTAGACGCTAAACCTAAGATGATTTAAAGCCCACCTTTGCCCCAGTTTTCGCCTTGCCTCAACCTCATTGCCATCCATTTTCCATTAACTTTCGGCCCTGCCATCAATCCAGGTCTGCTGTACTTCCAGCTGTTCATTCAGCAGTACCAGATTCGCCTGGTAGCCTTCGCGGATACGGCCGTACCTGTCCCCCAGGCGCAAGAACTCGGCCGGATAAAGCGACGCCATGCGAAGGCTCTCCTCCAGCGACAGCCCCAGCAGCTTCACGCTGTTGCGTACCGCCGTGGCCATGTCCAGATCCGATCCCGCCAGCGTCCCTTCAGGCGAGCAGACGCGGCCGTTTTCGCGCAGGATCGCCTGGCCCAGCAGTTCGAATTCGCGCCCCCCTACCCCTACGGTCTGAACCGCATCGGTGACCAGCATCATCTTGCCCGCCGCTTTCGCCCGCAGGGCGATACGCAGTGTTGCGGCATGCACATGGTGATTATCAACAATCAGGCCACACCAGCTATTGGCATCATCCAGCGCCGCCCCTACAACGCCAGGCTCGCGACTGCTGAGTGGCGTCATGGCATTGAACAGATGGGTAAAACCGCTCACCCCCAGGCTCAGCGCTTCGGTCATCTGGGCATAGCTCGACTGCGTATGCCCTGCGGCAACCACAATACCGGCCTCCACCAGATGCTGAATAAACCCGGGGCTCACCTGCTCCGGCGCCAGCGTCACCAGCGTGACTCCTTCGCAGTTCAAACTGCTCAGCAGCGCCAGGGCATCGTCTTCTGGCGAGCGAATCATGCTGGCGGGATGAATGCCCTTGCGCTGCAGATTCAGAAAAGGTCCTTCCAGATGAATACCCAGCACACCCGGCACGCTGACAAGCGCCTCCCGGGTTGCACCCAGTGCAGCTGTCATGACTTCGCGCCTGTCACTGATCAGGGTCGGCAGGAAGCCGGTGGTGCCAAAGCGCCTGTGGGCACGGCCGATGGCCCTAATACCATCGACATCCGGACTGTCGTTAAAGAGCACACCGCCGCCGCCATTCACCTGGGTATCGATAAAACCCGGTGCCAGCAACTGGCCACCCAGATCGGCAGTGCTGATGCCCGAGGGCAGTTGTTCGGGGCTTGCAAGCGCTTCGATACGCCCGTCTCGCACCCACAGAGCACGGCCTTCAAGCATCTGTTCGCCGTCAAAGATGCGGCCATTGATTAACGCATACTGCATCAGGATTCCCTCACATTTAACAGGCCAAGGGCCAGCAACAGGGCGCCATCCATCGCATCGCCAACAGGCGCACAGAGCAACGGCAGCAAGGCCGCCGGCAACCAGGGCCGCAGTGGCTCACTCAAGCCTCCCATCAGGCAGACCCGCCGGGCGCCGAGGCGCTGCAATCGCGCCAGCAGTTCGCCGGCATCTTCACCGCACTGCTGCAACAGGCGCAGCGCCAGCGAATCCTGCTCCGCGGCAAACTGCAGTACCAGGGGTGCAAAGGCACCGTAGTCCCGTGGCCGCGCCTGTTCGGACCAGTCCAGCACCTGGCTGTGGCTGTTATCGAAGCGCGCCAGCACGGCCTGACTCAGCGGCGTCTGCTCGATAACACCGTCCAGTGCCAGCATCGCCTGGCGCACCAGGTTCAGCCCCAGCCAGGCACCGCTGCCCTGATCCGAGATCATGAAACCCCAGCCGCCAATAACGTCGAACTGGCCTGCATTCTGATAGACCCCGCAGGAGCCCGTGCCCAGAATCAGTATGCCGCCGGGCTTACCGCCGTGGGCCCCCAGACAGGCGGTGTGGGCATCGGTTTCGATGGCCACGCTGGCGAAAGGATGGGGGAAGTCGCGCACCGAGGCTCGGCGCGCTTCATCCACGGCACCCGCCAGACCAAAGCCTGCATAGGTGCGCGACAGCACGGACCTGTCGAGCCCGGCCTGATGGAGGGCAGCGTCGGTCGCCTTGAGGATCTCTGCATAGGCATTGTCCACGCCCAGGCGCACATTGGCACTGCCCGAACGCCCTTCGCCCAGGATCTGGCCCTCTATAGTGCTCAGGCGCACCCGGCAGGAGGTACCGCCGCCGTCTGCACCGAGCAGGTAAACCGCGTTATCGTTCATGCTCTTTGCCTTGCCCTCTGATCCGTTAAAAGCCGTTGATGCATCCAACCCGGGCGCTGCTGCCCATACCGCCCTTAATCTCTTTTCTCTTTTCTCTTTTCTCTTTTCTCTTTTCTCTTTTCTCTTTTCCCTTTCACTAATCACTAATCACTAATCACTATTTACCACTCACTACTCACCACTCACTGCCAGCGGGTACAGCACATACCGCTAGCGGCTTTTGAGCTGGTCGGTTTCTTCACGTACACGCTGGTAATACTCGCAGTGTTCCAGTCGCCCGCCAGCAGCGCGATCCACAATCACTACCGCGCAAGGGTGCAGCTGCAACGCAGACGCAGGACAGCTGGCCGTGACCGGGCCTTCCACCATCGCCTTAACGGCATCGGCCTTGGCGTCCCCCGTTGCCAGCAGCAGGGTTTTGCGTGAGCGCAGAATTGTACCTATGCCCATGGTGATTGCCAGACTGGGCTGAAACTCATCGGCGCCAAAGAAGCGACTGTTATCCACCAGAGTCTGGGGCGCCAGGGTCTTGATCCGGGTGCCGGAGCCCAGGCTTGAACTCGGCTCGTTAAAGCCAATATGGCCATTGCGGCCTATACCCAGCACCTGCAGATCAATACCGCCCGCCGCGGCTATCTGGGCTTCGTAAGCCTCGCCGGCGGTCTGCGGGTCCGCCATGCCATCGGGCACCCAGGTATGTTCCAGCGCAATATCGATCTGGCTGAACAGGTACTGATTCATGAAATAGCGATAGCTCTGCGGATGCTCCGGCGCCAGGCCGACGTACTCATCCAGATTGAACGAACGGGCGCCGGCAAAGCTCAGGTTGCCGCTGCGGTAGCGCCGCACCAGCTCTGCATAGAGCGCTATGGGTGTATTACCGGTGGCAAGCCCCAGCACCGCATTGGGCCTGGTGCGCATCAAGCTACTCAGCTGATCGGCCCCCAGACGCGCCACCTCCTGCGCTGAATCAGCAATGATTACCTGCATAGCATTCCTCCAGCCCCGCAGGGCCCTTGTTGGCTTTGTTGTTAGAGCTATTCGTTGAGATGCGTTGCACGCTGCCTGTTTGCGGAGCAACGTGCGCCTCGTGCCTGCCATGACCAATAACCAATCGCCGGCAACGAAAGCAATACCACAACAATACCAGTATTTTTAAAAGGCGCAACCAGAAAGACCAGTCATCACCTTAAATGGCCGATAGTGATCACCAAATGACCAGATCAAGTATTTATTTTGCGCAGTGGTATTGCCATTGGCATTGCCTATGGTCTACATTGGTATCACCTGAGTGGCCAGCACCTCCGTAGAGGTACTGACCACCCCATTGCGACGATCCTGCAACACTAAACCCGGAGAACAATAACAATGAGCACGCCCGTCAAAGGTATCGCAACACGGCTTGGCAGCCTGTCCCTTGGTCTGATGCTGGCCACCGGCTCGGTCGGTGCCTGGTCGGCTGAAAAGCTGGTGATCGAAAGCTGGCGCAACGATGACAGCAAGATCTGGAACGACATCATCATTCCGGCCTTCAACCAGCAGCACCCGGATATAGAACTGGTGTTCTCCCCCACGCCCCCGAGCGACTACAACTCGGCGCTGCAGGCCAAGCTGCAGGGCGGCACCGCCGGTGACCTGATCACCTGCCGCCCCTTTGATGTGTCGCTCAGCCTCTATACCAAGGGCAACCTTGAGAATCTCAGCAGCCTTGCCGGCATGGACAATTTCTCCGAATTTGCCCGCAGCGCCTGGGTGACCGATGACGGCAAGGACACCTTCTGCCTGCCCATGGCCTCAGTGATTCACGGCTTCATCTATAACAAGGAGCTGTTCGCCGAGCTGAACCTTGAAGTGCCCAAAACCGAAAGCGAATTTTTCAAGGTACTCGACACCATCAAGAACGAGAGCCGCTATATACCGCTGGTTATGGGCACCTCGGATCAGTGGGAATCGGCCACCATGGGCTTTCAGAATATCGGCCCCAACTACTGGAAAGGCGAAGCCGGACGCCGCGGCCTTATTGATGGCAGCGAAAAGCTGACCGACCCGCAGTACGTGCAGGTTTGGGAGCAGATGGCCAAGTGGGGCCCCTACATGGGCCGCGGCTATGAGGCACAGAAATATGCCGATTCCCAGAATCTGTTTACCCTGGGCCGTGGCGTTATCTATCCCGCCGGTTCCTGGGATATTCCAACCTTTAACGACCAGGCCGATTTCGAGTTCGCCGCCTTCGCCCCCCCGGTACCGGACGGTCAGGATAGCTGCTACATCAGCGATCACACCGACATCGCCATGGGCATCAATGCAGCCAGCCCCAACAAGGCCGCGGCCCGCACCTTCCTGAGCTGGATGGCAAGCAAGGACTTTGCCGAGCTCTATTCCAACCAGCTGCCGGGCTTCTTCTCGCTGTCCAACCACCAGATCGAGATCAAGGATCCGGTGGCGCAGCAGTTCCTCAGCTGGCGCCAGGGGTGCGAACAGACCATCCGCAATTCCTACCAGATCCTGTCTCGCGGTACGCCCAGCATGGAGAACGAGCTCTGGAACGTCAGCACCCAGGTGCTTAACGGCACCCTGAGCCCAGAGGATGCCGCCAAGCAGGTCGAGGCCGGCTTGGCCCAGTGGTACAAGCCGCACCAGTAACGATGCCTCGGGGCTTGCCGGCAACGGCGAGTCCCGCACAGCAGGCTGCACCCTGGCGACCGGCTATCGACAAAAAGCGAATCCTCAAGGCGGGTACTGAACCATGTCTCACCCCAGTTCCATCCAGCGCCGCTTTCCGTGGCACATTCTGTTCTTTCTGGCCCCGGGCCTGCTGATCTACGTGACCTTCAGCGTTTATCCGCTGCTCGACACCCTCTGGCTCGGCCTGTTTCAGGAAGACGCAACCGGACAGCGTTTCTTCGCCGGTATCAGCAACTATCAGACCCTGCTGCTGGATGCCGCCTGGTCCGAGCCGTTCTGGAACGCGCTCTGGAACAACACCAAATTCTTTATCATTCACATGCTGGTACAAAACCCCATTGGGCTCTTTCTGGCCGCCCTGCTCAGCTCGCCACGACTGCGCCTGAGCAATACCTATCGCACCCTGATCTTCATGCCCACCATGCTGTCGGTGGTGATTATCGGCTTCGTCTGGCAGCTGCTGCTGAGCCCGATCTGGGGCATCAGTGAAGGCTTTCTGTACAGCATCGGCCTGGGGCAGTATTTCGATGCCTGGCTGGGCAAGGAATCCAGCTCGCTCATTACGCTGGCGCTGATTTCGGTATGGCAGTTCGTCGGCATCCCCATGATGCTGATCTACGCCGCCATGCTGAGCATTCCGGATGACCTGATCGATGCCAGCGTGGTCGACGGCTCCAGCGCCTGGCAGACCTTCTGGAACATCAAGCTGCCACTGATACTGCCCACCATTGGCATGGTGTCGATCCTGACCTTTGTGGCCAACTTCAATGCCTTTGAGCTGGTCTACGCCGTGAAGGGCGCCCTAGCGGGGCCCAACTTCTCCAGCGATATCATGGGCACGCTGTTTTACCGCACCTTCTTTGGCTTCCAGCTGCAATCGGGCAGCATCACCATGGGCGCTGCGGTGGCAACACTGATGTTCCTGATCATCCTGGTGGGTGTGATGCTGTACCTGTTCGTTATTCAGCGCCGCATGAAACGTTTTCAGCTCTGAGGGGACACAACCATGCTTAGCCTGCCCGGCCTCAAACACAACACCGGCAAGACCCTCATGACCCATGCGGTTCTGCTGACCTACACCGTTATCGCGCTCTTCCCGATTCTGGTGATCATCATCAACGCCTTCAAGAGCCGCAAGGCCATCTTCAAGGACCCGCTGGCCCTGCCGACGCTGGACTCGTTCAGCCTGGAGGGCTTCGAGCAGGTGCTGGGGCGCGCCGACTTTGGCCTCTATTTCGGCAACAGCCTGATCGTGACCCTGGTCTCGCTGTTCTTCGTGCTGCTGTTCGGCGCCATGGCGGCCTGGGCCCTGACGGAGTACAAGTTTCGCGGCAACCTCTTCCTGGCGGTGCTGATCGCCATGGGCATCATGATTCCCATTCGCCTGGGCACAGTGAGCATCCTCAACCTGATGGCGAGCCTGGACCTGGTCAACACCCTCACCGCCCTGGTGCTGGTGTACATCGCCCAGGGGCTGCCGCTGGCGGTGTTCATCCTGTCGGAGTTTATCCGCCAGGTGCCCAAGGAGCTGAAGGAAGCGGCGCGCTGCGACAATGTCAGCGAGTACAAGATTTTCTTCACCATTATCCTGCCGCTGATACGCCCGGCCATGGCCACGGTGGCCGTGTTCACCATGATCCCGATCTGGAACGATCTCTGGTTCCCGCTGATTCTGGCACCCGGTGAAAGCACCCAGACCATCACCCTTGGCGTGCAGCAGTTTATCGGCCAGTACGTGACCGACTGGAACGCGGTGCTGTCCTCCCTGACGCTCGCCATAGTGCCGGTACTGGTGCTCTACGTGATTTTCTCCCGTCAGCTGATTCGCGGCCTCACCTCCGGGGCTGTGAAATGAGTCGGGCAATACAGACACACAAGAATAAACGAGGTTAATCATGGCTGACGTCAAACTGAGCAACATCAAGAAAAGCTACGGCGAGACCCCGGTTCTGCACGGTATCGACCTGGACATCAAGCACGGCGAGTTCGTGGTACTGGTGGGCGCCTCCGGCTGCGGCAAGTCGACCCTGCTGCGCCTGATTGCAGGCCTTGAGGATATCAGCAGCGGCGAGCTGTGCATCGGCGAGCAGCAGGTGAACAGCCTGCCCCCGGCGCAGCGCGGCATCGCCATGGTGTTCCAGTCCTACGCGCTCTACCCCCACATGAGCGTGTTCAAGAACATGTCCTACGGCCTCAAGATCGCCGGCAAGGACAAGGCCTTTATCGAGGCCAAGGTGCGCGACGCCGCCAGGATACTGCATATCGATCACCTGCTGGAGCGCCTGCCCCGCGAGCTCTCCGGTGGTCAGCGCCAGCGTGTCGCCATTGGCCGCGCCATAGTGCGTGATCCCAATGTATTCCTGTTCGATGAGCCACTGTCGAACCTCGATGCTGCGCTGCGCGTAAAAACCCGGGTCGAGATCGGCAAACTGCATCAGGAGCTCGGCGCCACCATCATCTATGTGACCCACGATCAGGTCGAAGCCATGACGCTGGGCGACAAGATAGTCGTCATGAACCAGGGCCGGGTCGAACAGTGCGGCACACCGCTGGAGCTCTACCAGCATCCGAGCACCCGTTTTGTCGGCGGCTTTATCGGCTCACCGAAGATGAACTTTATCGATGGCAAGGTCGCCGCCATTGGCAGCGACCATATCGAAATTCAGCTCAGCAATGGCTGTCGCAGCCGCGCCTGTGTTGAAGCCGGCGATCTCAAGATCGGCGACAGCGTCACCCTGGGGGTGCGACCCGAACACATCGAAGAGCGCAGCGATGCCGGCACCCTGCTCAGCGGTGATGTCAGCCTGGTGGAGCGCCTGGGCGAGGCCAGCTTTATCTACATGACCCTGGGCGATGGCACCGAGATGGTCGTACGCGGCAGCGGCGAGAGCACCGTTACCACTTGCGAGCGTATCGAGGTATCCTTCGCCCCCCACAATGCCCACGTGTTCGACAGCAACGACCGTGCGCTGCGCAGGCTCAAGCCCGGCAATGTGCATTCAACCGCACAGCTGGCACAGCTCAAGGCCGTGGGCCAGGAAACACTTTAAGGAATCCGCCCGCGCCTATCTGCAGACAGGCGCGGGCATTGTTGCGGTACAGGATCAGCCATGGACAAGACAGACAGCCTCATTCACAGCATCTTCGACGCCCCCGTGGAAAGCTCGCGGGTCGCCAAGCCCTTGTACCTGCAACTGCAGCAACGCATCCGCGATGCCATCCACAACGGCCAGCTGCAATACGGCGAGGCCATACCGCCGGAGCGGGAAATCGCCAGCAGCATGAAGGTATCCCGCGTGACGGTGCGCCGCGCCATTGATGACCTGGTGACCGAGGGCCTGCTGGTGCAACGCCAGGGCGTGGGCACCTTTGTCAGCGATCGCGTGGAACAGCCGCTGAACTTTCTCAAAAGCTTCTCCGAAGTCATGCGCGACCGCGGCCGCAACCCGGGCTCCAAATGGCTCGACCGTTCCCTGGGCCTGGCCAGCGCAGAGGAACAGCGCGCCCTGAAGCTGGGTCCCGATGACGAGGTGGTACGCTTTCATCGCCTGCGCACCGTGGACGATCAACCCATGGGGCTGGAAATGGCCGCCATTCCGCGCCGCTTTCTCGACAACCCCTTCGCCATCAAGGATTCGCTCTATCAGGTGATGTCGGAACTGGGCCTGCGCCCGGTCAAGGCGCTGCAACGCCTGCGCGCCATTTCCATCGACGAAACCCGCGCCGCCCACCTCGGCATCCCCGTCAACAGCGCCGTGCTCTATATCGAGCGCCTGGGCCTGCTGGCCGACGATACCCCAGTGGAATTCACCCGCTCCTGGTTCCCAGGCGATGCCTATGATTTTGTTGCGGAGATTCGTAATCCGGATGGGGTGCCGGTGGAAAGCATTTAATAGCCAAAGGGCATCGGTTTCGACAAAGCCGATCTGTGCATTTGAAGGTTGGGTGAAGATTCGAAGGTTCGTGCGGGGTTACACTGATTTCTGTCGAAGTTATCGGGGTGTTGGAGTTTTGCCGGTGTCGGATAGCCCTGGTTTCGCCCTCCTGGGCGACTCACTTTTCTTCCAACGGCCGAAGAAAAGTAAGCAAAAGAAGGCCGCCCGAAGAAGCCTTAACACTACGCGCTGGACCAATTTTCCGGGCACCGCTGACGGCACGTCCCTATGCCGCATCGGCGGCTCGGCATCCATGCCTCGCCCCTGCCGGGCCTGATCGAAAAATAGGTCCAGTGCTCGTCGGCTTCTAACGGGTCGTTTGCCATTGGCCTTCGGTATGAAGATGCGTTTGATCGCCGATGCCCGGTAGCATTTCTGCTGGAGCTGGCGACTGACACGCTGGATATTTCCAACCAAGTTCGACCGGTATTCAGGCATGGTTATGCCGTCGATGCCGGCCGCCGCTTGTTTGTTTAGCTGCCCCCAGCTTTGATACAGGAGATCAGAATTCAGTAATCCGTATAAATTCTGAAACCTGTGCCGAGGGTGGCTCTGTGCTTTAAATGCGATGCTGTGCAATGCGGTTGTCATAGTGGTTCCAGCCCTACTTTGTCCGGCCTATGTGTCTGTTGCACAGCGGATATAACTGTCAGCCCCTTCGCCATGTGGCCAGCTTTCCTGACCTCGGACTACTATGAGCTGATCCGACTTCCACGTTGCCATCGTTGGTTTCGCCATCAGGCTTTACTTCCCTACCCCGTCCCTGGGGAGCAAGCGTGGATCTCTCAAGTTCCTGATCCATCTCTTCATGCATGCCACGGCTTGAGAACCCCGCTGGTTCGCCACAACCTCACCTGATACGGTTGTTTTGCATGGACTTCGACTGCGTTACAAGCCTCGTCAACCAGAGCTTTCTTTATTATCGGAGCGATGCCAGCACTTCAGGGACACGGTATCCCCTGTGGCCTACATGATTCTCTGTGTACGCTTCACCTGTCTTGTTCGCAGCCTCAAAAAAAAACTGCTCCGCCACAGGCGCAACACTCGATACGGGTGGCTGGTTAAACCTTACCCGACAGGGACTTTCACCCTGCAAGATGCATCAAGCTTCGCTTGACGCACTAACGCCCACATAAGCGGACGGAAACAGTTGGCTAAGATGTGTAGCGAAGCGAAACTCAGCCAACTGTTGGAGTTCCGTCTTAATGTGTGGGCGCCTCGAAAAACCTCGCCGACCAGCTGTACCCTTGGGTAAAATTCACAGCGTCTGATACAGCCACGGACTGATACCGATGAAGAAGCCACGCAGCGCCCTCAAGACCGATTTGTTTGCCGCCGATCAGCACCGGGAGAAGATCGACCGCCTGGGCGATCCGCTGGCGGAGATCAATCTGCACATCGACTTTTCTGCCCTGGCGGCGGCCGTTGATCAAGTTGCGCCGCGTCCGGTCAGCTCGCAGGGTGGCAGGCCTCCCTTCCCGACGGAGACGATGGTGCGAATTCTGGTACTCAAACGGCTATACAACCTGTCCGACGAGCAGATGGAATACCAACTGCTGGACCGCATGAGTTACCAGCGTGCGTATTCCGGCGAAGATGAACACCGATTCCGGACGAACGTGAACACCTGATTTCTCAACGCATCACGCCTTGGGATTATTAGCTCAGGTGTTCATCTTCGGTCAACTGCCCGAGGATTTTTCGCATCGACTCGCCCTTCAACTGAAGGCGGTGCGCGTTGTGCATCAGCCGGTCCAGGATAGCATCCGCCAGGGTGTTGTCGCCGATGCTGGCGTACCACTGATCGGTCGGCAACTGGCTGATCACCAGCGTCGAGGTCTGACCGTGGCGGTCGTCCATGATCTCCATCAGATCGTTGCGGTGGGCCGGCTTCAGTGGCTCCAGTCCCCAGTCGTCGATCTGTAGCAGCTGGACCTTCGCCAGCTGCTTGAGAAGCGCGTGGTAGCTGCCGTCCGCCTTGGCCTGAGTCAGTTCCAGCAGCAGGCGCGAGAGCCGGTAATAGCGGACACTGTAGCCCCGCAGGCAGGCGCTGTGGCCCAACGCACAGGCCAGGTAGGTCTTGCCGCTGCCGCAGGGTCCGGTGATCAGCAGGTTCTGGGCCCGCTCGATCCAGTCCCCCTGCGCCAACCGGGCGACTTGGGCCTGACTGACGTTACGCGGATGCTGGTAGTCGATGTCCTGCACGGTGGCGCTGAGCTTGAAGCGTGCCTGCCGTACCAGGCGCTCCTGCTTGCGGTGGTCCCGGCTCAGGCTTTCCTGCTCGACCAGCAGGCCGAGCCGCTCGATAAACGGCAGTCCCTCATAGGTGCCGACCTGTTCCAGCTGGGTTTGCAGGGCGCGGGCCATGCCGCCGAGTTTGAGGTGGCGCAGCTGCGCCAGAGTCTGAGTGCTCATGGTTTTTCCTTGGGTGCGTGAAGGCGTTAGTGGAAGCTGTGGGGGCCACGGATGTTTTCGTGCTGCTGGGACAGCTCGGTCTGGAGGTTGACCGGCTCCGGCACCCGGTCACGGTTGCTGTGCAGGATCGATTTGATCTGCTTCAGACGGATCAGGCCTTCCCGGTTGGCGATGCCGCAGGCGGCGTCCAGCCGTGTGGCCGGATAGTCCCGGCTGAGGTTGAGCAGCCCCAGGCAGACCCGGTAGGCCTGCTCGGGATGGGCCTTGGCTGCCAGCTGCTCGGCCACCCAGACCAGCACCTCGGGGCCCATGTCCTTGGCCCAGTTTTTGAGTCGGCCGGGCGTCCACTGCTGCTGTTTCTGGTGGCGTTTGGGCATGTGACTGGCCTCAGTCGTGGTGCCGGGCCGGTGCTTGCGCGGGTGGGAGGCGACCGGCCGTTGCCGGAAGTACAGGGTGATCAAGGTGTCGCTGGCATGCAGTTCCAGGGTCTCGCCCACGTATTGGTGCGGTACCGAGTAGTGATGTTGCTGGTACTGGACGTGGTAGTCGATGTTGACCTTGACCGGCTTGATCGCCACATAGCGGTAGGGATGACTGGGTAGCGGCCGCAGCGCCGACCGGTCCAGCTGTTCGAAGGCCTGCCGACGATTGCCCGGCAGTTGCTTGAACGGTTTCTGGTTCAGCTCCTCCAGCAAGGCGCGGATACACTGGTTGACCTCGGCCAGCGAGAAGAAGCTGTGGTGGCGCAGGCGGGCCAGGATCCAGCGCTCGACGATCTGCACACCAACTTCGGCCTTGGCTTTGTCTTTCGGCCGGTACGGGCGCGCCGGCACCACCGCGACCTGGTAATGCTCGGCCCAGTGCTGGTAACTCGGGTTCAGGTCCGGGTCGTAGCGACAGGCCCGGCTGACACCGCTGCGGAGGTTGTCGGGCACCACGATCTCGGTGGCTCCGCCAAAGTACTCCAGCATCCGCACATGACTGCCCAGCCAGTCCGGCAGTGACTGGCTCAGGGTCGCTTCGGCATAGGTGTAGTTGGAGGCCCCGAGCACCGCCACAAACACCTGCGCCTGGTGCACCTCGCCGGTGCTGGCGCAGATGATGGGCACCGTCGGCCCGCAGTAGTCGACGAAGCACTTCTCGCCGGCCCGGTGCGTCTGGCGCATCGACCGCTTCTGCTGACCGCACCAATGGCGGTAACGGTCGCAGAACTGGGAGTAGCTGTAACAGCGGTTGGGATACTGCTGGGTGTACTCCTCCCACAGCAGCTGCTTGGTCATGCCCTTGCGCTTGAGTTCCTGATGGAGGGCAGACCAGTCGGGGACCTGGTAACGGGTCGAGGGAGCTGTGTCGGCACTGGGATAGAACAGCCGCGCCAACTGGCTGTCGTCCAGCTCGTCGGGCAAGGGCCAGGCAAGCCCGAGCTCATCGGCTTTGTGCAGCAGCTTCTGGATGGCCCCGACACTGATTTTGGTGCTGTCCTTGATCTGTCGGATCGACAGCCCGGCGGCAAGCCGCAAGCGGAGAACGTCTCGGATTTTACGCATTGTGATCCTCTTAGCCGGCATAGCCTCTCCCTGAAAATGCGGAAAGGTTACCAAATAAGTTTAAATATCAACGCGTTAAGAAATATTCCGGACAAACGTGAACACTGATTCCGGGAAGATGAACAGTGATTCCGGTGCCGTGAACGGCGATTCCGGAAATCCGGCAAAAATGTTCACCTTGGGCCGGAACAGGTGTTCACGTTGAACCAGAATGGGTGTTCACGTTCCGCCGGAATGGCTGTTCACGATGGGTCGGAATATGCACAGCGCTTTTGCGGACTCACGCAGATCAGTAATATTCCGGACCGCACCACGATCTGGACATTTGAGAACCGGATCGGTGAAGCCGGCGCCAGAGCCCTGTTTGACGGTGTAGCGGATCAACTGATGCGCCGGGGCTATATTGCGCGCGGCGGTCAAATTATCGATGCGACCCTGGTCCCTGCGCCCAAACAGCGTATTCGCAGTCATGAAAAAGACATCATTGAGCAACAGGCTACGCCCGCCGACTGGAAGCCGGCCCAGCGCCGCCAGAAGGATGTGGATGCCACCTGGACCAAGAAGCATGGCAAGAGTCACTTCGGTTACAAGCTGTCGATCAATGTCGACAAGCGCTATAAGGTGATCCGCGCTATTGAGACCAGCACCGCCTCGGTGCATGACAGCCGCCACTTCGAGCAGGTACTTGACCCCTATAACACCAGCCAGAATGTCTACGCCGATCGCGGCTATGCCAGCCAGGCGCGGGAGGCGGATCTCAGGCAGCGTGGCAATCGCCCTGAAATTCAACGCAAAGGGGCGCGTAACCGTCCACTGTCCGACTGCCAGAAACGGCGCAACCACCGCATCGCCAAGATCCGCGCCCGGGTAGAGCATGTGTTCGGGGCCATCGAGCAGATGGGAGGCATGCTGATACGCACCATCGGTCAGGCACGGGCGAACGTAAAAATGACGATGATGGCGACCTGCTACAACCTGAAGCGGTTGGTGTATTTACGCCGAGCCCGAATCGAGGCTTTCTGATGGCCGCCGTGGGTCGAATGGCGCCCAGCAGGCGTGATTCGAACCACGGATAGGCATCAAACTGATGAAATAAACCTTCATTTGCCGGGGAAATCACCCTGTTTTTGTCGTCGCCGTAGAGCTGTTGCTCAATTCAGCGAAAATCATCGGTTAATCGAGGTGCCCGTGTTTGTTATAACTTAACTTTCATCATCTTCATCATACATTCCGTAAGATCCAAGCTCTTTCTTTAACCAGCCATCAGGAATAACATCGCCAACAGCTTCGACAATATCACCGTAATCTAGCGCCATTTTCACTAAATTCTTGACCAATGCTTTCGCGTGACTTGGGGATATGTAATGACCATGGCGCATCGAACCGGGTCGAGATATTTTTTTATTAATATTTAATACATTATCTAGAATATCATTTAAAACATCTGCATCATCTCGACGTGGTTCCTCTGAAACAGGCTCATTGAGCAGTATTTCTTGTAACTTAGAATCTAAACTTGGCCAAAGCGCATTAAATGATGTCTCTAGGTGTTTTTCTTGAATTGTACTTTCCTTTATATTTTTATTAATAGTTTTCACTAAAGCAAGAACGCTATCCTTTTCTAGTACGGTATGATTTAAATGTCTAAGAGGTGAGCCAGCATCAATATCTCTAACATCCAAATCTATTAAAACCGTACAAATTCGATTTTCCGACAACCCTTTTGACAAAGCTCCCGATTCAAAAAGAAGCCAAGGTTTGTCTTGATTTTCCTTTGTAACGAAAACAACACCAAAATTAGTATCTTTTAATTGCTCAAAGATCTCATTAAACCAAATTGAACCTCGGTCAATATCCTTCGAAGATACCCATGGCTCAACTGCTTGTATAACACATGGTATCCAATCCGAAAAAGCTAAAGCAGCTGAGTGACTTTTATTTCCAGACCAACTTAAAAATGTCTTCAATTTGATGCACTCTCCATAAGTTATAACGCCTGCGTAATAGGCGCGAGCTTGCGAGCGTCCTTATTGACGCACTTGTTAGGCTAACCATCTGTATTCTTTCCAGTTAAAATCAACTGAAATGTATCTGTACTTACTTCCCCCATATTAGTGACGAATGTGACGTTCATAATCCAAGTTAGGCCAGGCCGAGGGTCAGTGGAATACAATTCTAATTCAAATGCTCCAACTGACTTAGCAGGAATACGATAAGGTGGGACCAACTGTTTCTTCTGTTGGCCTACTTCATATTTAATTTCATGGAAGTAAGTTTGATTAGAGTTTAATGGACCTGCTCCGCCGCTCATCACTTGGCCAATTTCGCTAACGTCATATATGACATCTGTTACCAGCAAATCTCTTTCATTAACATTTTCAATTGATACAGAAAATATTGCCCTAAAATTGTTGATTACTCCAAAGAATGCTGGGTCAACACCATAAGTTGGAAGCTTAATCTCACTGGCTGCAAATTTAGCAGACAAAGTTTCTCTAAAAGAGGATTTACTCATGTTAAGAGCAAATTGACCGATCTTGGGCTTTGCTTCTTCGGTGATTACAGGTTTAACGGTTCGTGTTTCAATATATACCCAAGAAGCCAGTCCGATAGCAGCAACAAGAAATGTTAACCACACAATTTGCTGAATTACCTTATAAGCCTGCACTTTTGTCAGACTTGGGAAAATATTTTTCCGTATTACGTCTCTAAAAATTAAGGTGACGACACCAAGCGAAATCCCGCCAACCCCAGCAACTTTGCCAAGCGTCTCTAATAATGATGCATCCATGATGTATGTACTCCTTGAGAGCCTAACGCCTCACATCAGCGGCAGCAAAAAGCAGAGCGACGAGGGACGAGGAGCGCCGCTTTTTTCTGTCAGCTGGATGTGATTGTTAGCTGTTTTTCCTTCGTTTCCATAGCCACCCTGCAATTGGAACCAAAATGGCAGCCCATAGCCATTGCCAATTGTTTTTGAAAAAGAGACTGATCTTTTGTGTCGTTGTGACATTTACTTCGATAATTTTGTCAAAGGTTCTGATAGCTCTTGGGGTGCTGCGTCCGTCAATCTCCAAAAGAGCTGTCAAAGTGAGGTGCAATTTGTGCTCTCCTTCTTCTTTTGGATGAATCTCCCATTTCCATTTTGTTTGCTGTAATTTAGAGACCGCTTGTATTTCGGGGGTTATCGCAGTGATTTGAAACATATAACCGGAAAGTTGAGCTTCCATTCTGTCACTTACTCTAATTCTGGCACCCACCTTTTCACCTTCCTCAGTAATAGACTGTTTCAGTTTTTCTATAGTCTCAGCAAGGCTCAAGATAAGCTGAATCTGTGGGGAATCATCTATATTGATATCGGTTGGTGCGTTGAACGCAATCACTCCAAATTCCATTTCATTTAGCAACTCGTCAACGTTGCTTGGTGGTTCAGGGTCTGGCGGCGCCATTTCGGCCGGTTCCATTCGAGCTGTAAGATAAAATAAAGACATAGATGACAGAACGACAAGAACCATCACTACTCCGATACCAATTTTCCATTTGAGTTTCATTGATACCTCAGACAGCTAACGTTGCGCTCTGCGGCTATTTTGGAGCGCAGCGAAAAAATTGTCCGTCAGCAGCGCCTTGTTAAAAATTTTATGACAACAGAGCGAATATGCCCAGTATGGTTAGTATTGATATTACACGCTTTGCAATTTTTTCTACTCTCTCAAATGCTGCCGGACCGGCTGCGTAGGCAGATGAAAGATATCGTAGTAAAAGCCCACTTGCCATGCTTCCTACTGTTAATATGATAGAGGTGATTATGTATGCACATACGACTACGGCTAAGACTAAAAATGGCTTGTATTGCAACCAACCAGGATTAAATATTGAATAACCAAAAAATGACTGGACATTTGGTACAACGCCAGCAGCGACCGCGAGAAGTGCTCTAAACAATGCAGCTATCGGAGGAGAAATACATAGAATTAGCGAGGGTAATATAGCAAGCTTATAGTTCACCCAAAAAGATCGTACTTCTTGGTGACCGATTACTAGACCTGCCACGAGGCCCCAAAGCATCAGTATTATTGGAACCTTATTAAAAACCAAAGTGTCGAAGCTCAGTACTACTGCAAAAGCGATAGACATGATGCTTGCCAGTGATATGGCCTCTTTCTTTTCGGAGCTCATAGTTTCCTCACGTTTTAACGCCGCCGTAACTGGCGGAAAATACGGAGCGGTTTTTTGTAAAATAATGAGCGAAACGAGTGCGCAAAAAACTGCGTAGTATTTTGCGTCCAGTTTACGGCATTGTTAGAGTAGACTTGAAATGCGTACATGATTTTCAGAAACTCCCTTTCTTGAAGCGTGTGAGTTAACACCGCTGGGCAATGCCAAGCTGCCCCAGTAACGGTACCACAGGATTGCCAGGCACACACTTTTTTCCCTTAGACCCCTTGCTCTCCGGTAACGAACGAAACTGCGATACTCGTATCTAACCTCGTTGCTTCTACCGGCACCTCTTTCAACGAAGTGCGGACTCGCCACTTTAAGCCATACTCGATCGCCAAACCGCTCAAGTTCATTGCACACTGTAAACGTTGTAAAGCTGGCTGAAAGCGACATTGGCTAAAACCCCCATCGCACGAACTTTTCAACTCTAACATTTGTATCGTAGCCTCGGAGGCCGATTTACCCGAGGCTAGTATTTCCTGATGATTTTTCGTCAAAAACGGGCTCAAAGCCAGACACCATCAGCCTTCCAGGTCATCTGTTCAATCGAACTGAATCTGACAAAATGATCACCAAGCCTCATATCCACATTTTCACATCAGTCCGTAACCTTTTGATCGTAAAGAAATATTAGTACATATTTAGCCGCATACCTAGATACTGGCCTCCAAGGCCGTTTGTCCAGCTTGCGATACCCATGATCCCGAACAATACTGTACAAACATACAGCTAAAGGTTCTATGGAACTGCCAATGGATGATATCCCAAGGCTACTGCCTGCTCAGCCCGTTCGGTTCATGGATCGATTTCGGGCCTTTATCCGAGCCCGCCAAATGGCATATCGCACGGAAAAGACCTATTGCATATGGGTTCGCGACTTCATTCGCTACCACAATAAGCGCCACCCAGAGTCAATGGGTACGACAGAGGTTGATGCCTGGCTGAGTCATCTGGCCAATGACCGTTCTGTCGCCATTAATACGCAAAAAACAGCACTCAATGCAGTCGTATTTCTGTACAGGCAATTTCTAGGGCGCGATCTTGGCCAGCTCCAGTTTAACAAGGCCAGCAAGGGACGCCGACTACCGACTGTATTCAGCCATGAAGAAGCTATGCAAGTCCTTTCATTCATGGAGGGCAACCATAAACTGGCGGCGAGCCTGATGTACGGATCAGGCCTCCGGGTAATGGAGGCTGTTCGATTACGAGTACAGGATGTCGATTTCGGCCAGCAGTGCCTGTTCATTCGCGAAACCAAAGGCGATAAATGGCGACGTACCCTTTTGCCACGTTCACTGGTCGCGCCCTTGCAGCTTCAGATCGATTTCGCCCTGACACTGCACCAGCAAGATCTTAGCGAAGGTTTTGGCGAGGTTTATTGCCATATGCGCTTTCAAAAAAGTATCCCGCCGCAGCGACCAGCCCTGCTTGGCAGTATGTATTTCCAGCACCGAATCGTGCGCTAGACCCACGCAGCCAAGTCGTTCGGCGTCATCATGTCGGTGAACAACAGGTGCGTCGCTCAGTAGCCCGCGCGCTGGCGAAAGCCAGGATACGCAAGAAGGCGAGTTGTCATACGTTTCGCCATTCATTCGCGACCAACTTGCTGCGTTCCGGTACGGATATCCGCAATATTCAGGAGCTGATGGGGCACAACGACATCAGCACTACCATGATTTACACCCACGTAATTGGCGTGCATGAGCGGGGTGTAACGAGTCCACTGGATAGTCTTTCTCTCTGAAATACACGGCCAAAAAACCACGCTACCGCCCCACCGACGACGGTATGCCCTTGCGATCACAGGCGGGGCCAGCAAGAACAGAGGAGTTGAGATTGGGGAGAGGATTCACCCAGCCTGGCTTCCGTTGCTCAGCTGACGATTTGCTATGTTGACGATCTAATTTACGCACCCACTTCCTTGAGCGCCTGAACATGATGCCGAAAGCAGGGGCAAGGCTCAAGGATAAAAGTGAAAGGTGAAAGGTGAAAAAAGCGACAGCACCAGTTGGTGATTGGTGATTGGTGATTGGTGATTGGTGATTCACCGTTGTGCCTACAGCCCTGCCCGTCCAGCACTATCGGATCGACGTCCAAGGTCCCATTCCATCCACACTACCGAAACATCAGAACGGCTCCAATTCCCCCTTATGAAGCCGGCGAGCACTGGCGTTATTGTGCGATCAGGCCCGCAGGGGCGAAGACAGGGACTGTCGAGCCGCAGATTAGGCACAGGATGTGCCGTTAGCTGCGCCCGCGCAATGGCGTCAGAGCGCAGCGGAAAGGCTTCATTGGGGCGCGTTTCTTTGGTTACTTTCTTTGCGCGTGCAAAGAAAGTAACACGACCAGGAGGTCGTAACAGGGATTATCAGAAAGTCACCGTGGCCAGTTGTACCGCTGAGTATTTAGAAGGCTATCCCTCCTCACCGAGGATCAGAAAGTGTTACCCATGTCATTGAACTGAACTGTTACCTATGTGGGTTAACCGTACCGGGCGCCTTTCTTTGATTACTTTCTTTGCGCATGCAAAGAAAGTAACGCGCCAGCAAGGCGCAACACAAACCATCAAACCGCCTCGAAGCGTCCACCAGCACTGCAGACCAAAGGTCCAGGAAGTCTCAGCGCCCAGCAAAGTGTTACCCATGTTATTGAATTGAACTGTTACCTATGTAGTTGAACTGTACCGAGAGGTGGCATACCACCAACTGGTGCAATTCGCAGGCTCATTGGCACCCTACGCAAACCAGTACCTCACCCCACCACCAGCACGCTCTCGTACGGCTTACGGCTTACGGCTTACGGCTTACGGCTTACGGCTTACGGCTTACGGCTTATAACCTGCCTTTCCCCTCAGATATAAACCAGCAGATTCGCGTTATAGCTGTGGGCACACTCGTTCCCGTAACCGCGCTGATTGCTAAGCACCCGTGTTGCGCCTATCTCGAGATCGAAATTGTCGTGGGTATGGCCATAACACCAGAGATCGGGCGCAAATTGGTGAATCAGGTGGTCCAGGTCCAGGTTGAAATAGGGTGTCAGGTCACTGGGGTCAAAACGCCGGTTGGCCAGCGACATGCTGGGCGCAAAATGGGTCACAATCACGGTCTTGCCATTGAATGGGGTCGCCAGCTCCTGCGCCAGCCAGGCCTGATGCTGTTCACTCAGTGCCTGGCAATCATCAGCCGTAAACACCCGCTTTTGGTAGCCAATCACACGGAAGTCTTCAATCGTTTTCTGCGCCCGCAAACGCGCATCAGCCTGACGCCCAGAGCCATTGCCCAGGAAGCTGCTCCATAGGGTGCAGCCCAGGAAACGAACGTCTCCGATCACGACCGAGCCCATCTGCAGCACATGAATGCGTGGGTGGTTGACGAACCTTAACTTCAATGCGGATTCCGCAGCCTGGACATCGGCAATGCCGTAGCCTTCGTGGTTGCCAGGAACATACAGAACATGCGCGGCTGGAAAACCCTCGGACAGGTCCTGCAGATAATCTCCGACCTCCAGGAAGCTGGCAATGTCACCGGCCAGCACAACCACATCCGGATACTGCCTGGTACCCGGTATATGGCCCGCCATCATGCCCTTGGGCCAGCCCTGCAGTTCCAGGTGAAGGTCGCTGTGTAGCGCAATAGCCAGGGAGTCAGTCATAGATATGCTCTTGGATAATCACGTTAAGCTCCGCCGGCAAGGCCTTGGACTGTCGGTGGACGGAAGTTTGTGGTCATGCTATGCACCGCGCGGGGCAAACATGATGATGGCCATCCCCAAAAGCGCCACACCCGAGCCCATAAAATCCCAGACCGTTGGCCGAATACCATCAACCGCCCACAACCACAAAATGGCCATACAAACATAGACGCCACCATAGGCGGCATAAACACGACCGGCAGCTTGCGGGTGCAGCGAAAGCAACCAGGCAAACGCCGCCAGGCTCAGCACAGCGGGCACCAATAACCAGATTGATTTACCTTCACGCAACCAGAGATACGGCAAGTAACACCCAACTATCTCGGCCAGGGCCGTCAGGAAAAAAAGACTGACTGTTTTTAGTTCCGGCAATAGACGCTACCTCTTAGTGATCGATACTCCATGAGTGTCCAAGGCATCATGCCCACTCCCGGCTCCGGTTGGAAGGAAAGTTAGGGACAAGGGGCTAGCTGAAAGGTGAATAAAGCGACATTGGTGATTGGTGATTGGTGATTGGTGATTCGTCATGACTGCGTACCGGCCAAGGGTGCAATTCGCACCACCGGGATAGCAGAGCGGCTTCGATTCCCCTCAGCAGCCGACGAGCACCGGGATTATGTTCCGATCAGACCTGAAGGGGTAAGGCAGGGACTGCCGAGCCGTCGATTGGGGACATGGATGTCCCCCTGAGCGACGTCCGGAACATCATGCCGGCGCACAATGCAGCCGTAGGCCGGCTGATTGGGGCGCATTCTTCAAGGCAAAAAGCCTTGGTTACTTTCTTTGGCGCGAGCAAAGAAAGTATGTCGCCAACAGGCGAAACTCAAACTATCAGATGGCCTCGCGGCGTCCGTAAGCACAGCGTTTCCGAGGCTGATACCGGATTAGTCCCCAGCAAAGTGTTACCCACGTTATTGAATTGAACTGTTACCGAGGTGGATGAACTGCCCTCCCCTCAGAACCACGACAAGGACGCACGCCCGGCGAGCACCGCCAACGGCAGCAGGAAATCCGGCTAGCGGCCAGCGATAACCCTAAGCCGCCCCTCCCTGCGGCCAGTATTCTCCAACAGCCCCCTGGATTAGCGAAGACCTTCTATATTTAACTGCACCGGTATTTCCAGAAGGGCCATGCAATGTCGGACGTCATCTTGCTCGGTACTCGCAAGGGTACGGTGATTTTTGATCGTCGGGATGCCACCTGGCAGCCCCGCCCCATACTGCACGCGGGTATTCCCGTGTGTTACGCCGCCTGCGATCCGCGTGACGGTACCCTGTGGGCGTCCCTGGACCATGGTCATTGGGGGCCCAAGCTGTCGCGCTCCCGTGATGCTGGCGTCACCTGGGAGGACCTGGTGGCGCTCAAATACCCGCCGGGGGCACGCCATATCGTGCAATACCTGCCAACCCCGGATTTCGATCCACAGGCCCCCGCCGGGCAACCCGAATACCGGGATGCCACGCTGCTGAAGATCTGGAATATTGCCTTTGGCGCCGCCGAACAACCCGGCAGGCTATACGCCGGTACCATCCCGGGCGGTCTCTTTGTCAGTGACGATGGCGGCGATAGCTGGACGCTCAACCGCCCGCTCTGGAACCACGAGAGTCGCGGCGGCGACCTGTTCAGCGGTGATGCGACGAGCGAAACCCGCTGGGGCGGCACGCCGGCAAGCGTCGACTATGGCGTGTTCGAACCGGGTATCCATTCAATCGTTGTGGATCCACGCGACCCGGATCACATCCACGTTGCCGTCTCCTCCGCCGGCGTGCTCGAAACCACCGATGGCGGCCGTAGCTGGGCGGGGCGCAACCGGGGCATGTTGAATGACTATATGCCCGACCCCAACGCCGACTGGGGACACGATCCGCACTTTATCGCCGGCTGCCCGGCCCAGCCGGATCATCTCTGGCAACAGAACCACTGCGGTGTGTTTTACAGTGAAGATGGCGCCCAGACCTGGAACAAGGTCAGTATTCCAGAACGCGGGGTGCACTTCGGCTTCCCGGTCGCGGTGGATGCACAGAACGGGCGCACGGCCTGGGTAATCCCGGCGCAGGCGGATATGGCACGTATGGCGATCAACGGCGGCCTGTGCGTGGCGCGCACCCAGGATGGCGGCCAGAGCTGGCAGACCTTCCGCACCGGCCTGCCCCAGGAGCACGCCTACGATCTGGTGTTGAGGCACGGCATGGATATAGCCGGTGACTGTCTCTGTTTCGGCACCACCACCGGCAATGTCTACCTGTCAGAAGACCGCGGCGAAACCTGGCACTGCCTGGGTCACAACTTTCCGCCGGTCTATTCGGTACGTTTTGGGTAGCCGCCATGGTCAGAGTTGAGATGACACCGCACCTGTACCGGTTTTTCCCCGCGCTTGAGAAGTTGGAGATCGAGGTGCCGGCGGGCTCCGTTGCCGAGGTTGTGCAGGCGATCGACAACATCGCCCCCGGCTTCTGCGACTACGTACTGGATGAACGGGGCGCGCTGCGCCGACACGTCTTGATCAGCGTCAACGACACTGTCGTCATCGATAGAAAGACACTGTCGGATCAGGTCGCTGATGGCGGGACTGTCTATATCTTCCAATCGCTGACCGGCGGTTAATAACCCAGGCAGATCCACTGCATACCAGATCAACCGGCTGGATCACCGGATACAGCGTTTTCGTTTTCGATCGCCCCTACAAGCTGGGAAGGTTGAGTATCGTCGGACAGCCTCCTATGGCTTGCTTTTCAAACCCGCATCCTGGAAATCCCTGGTGTTGTTGCGGTTCGGATACGGCTGCGCAGGCACGGGCAAACGCAGGAACGTACAGAGCGGCTCCCAACCGTCCCCCAGGTTATGGACGAGCAGTCGCTCCGGCGCTATGGTCGCCTTCACGGCCTTGATGTTTTCCTCGTAGGTCGCAATCGCATGATCACGATCACCAGGCCGGCCGCCGAAGACCTTGTCACGTACCAGCGCAAGCCCAAGTGACTCCGGCTCCGTGCTCATCTGGATACCCCGCAGGATCGTTTGCTCAAAGCTCTGCCACCAACTCTCGGCTGTCCGGTGCGTCAGCACGACTTTGGCCTGCGGGTAAAACGCAGCCAGTTCCCTCCAGTAGTACGCCGATGGCCAGTCAACGCAGCAGCCATACCCTGCGAACAACTGATCCCACCCTGGCCGGACACCCTGCACCAATGCACGCCACATCAATTTTTGCTCCTCGTGCGCGTTCACCTCATACATATGGTGGCAAGGCCCAACCCCAAGGATGTCGAGCGCCTCGCGCATCGAGTCCGTGCCCGTGCGCCCAAAACCTGCACCCATCACTTTAAGCATCATTCAAACACCTTAGTGGAAGAACCCTGTCAGCGTCCGTGGATGGCGGCCGCCCGAATTGGATTCGTGATTCGTGATTCGTGATTCGTGATTCGTGATTCGTGATTCGTGATTCGTGATTAATCATGGCACCGTACTGCCGCACGATACAATTCAGTACCACCGAGATATCAGAGCGGCTTCGATCCCCCCTTTTGAAGCCGGCGAGCACTGGCGTCAGTGTGCGATCAGGCCCGTAGGGGCGAGACAGGGACTGTCGAGCTGCAGATTAGGAACAGGATGTTCCAACTCCCCACCTTGAAGGCCGGCGCCCGCACAATGATGTCAGAGCGCAGCGCAAAGGCTTCATCGGGGCGTATTCTTCAAGGTGAAGAGCTTTGATTACTTTCTTGGCAAGTAACGCGCCAGCAAGGCGCAACACAAACCATCAAATCGCCTCGCAGCCTCCGCCAGCTCTGCAGCTTCAAGACCCAGGTAACATCCACATCTGACAAAGTGTTACCCATGTCATTAAACTCTTTCCCATATGCATGAACCGCTCTACCGGGCAGTAGCGACCCAACAATTGTTTTCCTTCGTCATACCCCCCACATGGTGCAAATTTCAGGCTCATTAGCACCCTGTCAAAGCCATCGCGGATGAATTCCGCGACTACCCATGCCCCCTGCCGCTAGCCAAATATCATGCCACCGGCACCGAAGCCCGCTTAACCAGCATCCGACTGATGGCCGCGATACCCAGGGCCACAACCATCAGCAGGCCTGCAACAACGAAAGTGACCTGCATGCCACCCGCAATGGCCTGCGCCGAGGCGGTGGTAATGTCAGTCGTCATGGCGGCGAATGCGAACAGCGCGCCCATAACGGCGGCACCGGTGATAAGCCCGACATTGCGCGACAGGCTGAGCAGACCGGAGATAACGCCGCGCTGATCTGCACTCACATCCAGCATAACGGCGGTGTTGTTGGCGGCCTGAAACAGCTGATAACCGGGGGTCAGAATGGCAATGGCAGCCAGATAGCCCGCAACGCCGAAAATCGCTGGCAGTCCGGATAGCGCAAAGGCACCCGCCGCCATGGCGACCAGCCCTGCTATGGCCATAAAAGGTGCACCCAAGCGGTCGACCAGAAGGCCGGCAGGGACACCGCTCAGTGCGGAGATGACGGGGCCGGTCGACATCACCAGACCCACAAGTACGTCACTGAGCCCGAGCGCCCGCGACAGGTAAAAAGGCCCGACCACCAGAGTTGCCATCATCACAGTTGCGACCAGAGCATTAAGCGCAAGGCTTGCACTCAACAGCAGATTGCGCAGCGCCGCCACCGGAATCAGGGGGCATGCCACCCTCGCCTGCGCCAGCACGAAGAGACCAGCTCCCAGGGCCGCGGCCAGCAACAGGGCCAGATTAAGCGCATCGAAATCACCACCCCCCACCGTCACGGCCAGCGCATAGGCCCCAAGCGTAAGACCAAGCAGCAGCGTACCCAGCGCATCGAAGCCCGAGCGCCCTGGCTCGCCCTTGCGCCTGGAAGCCGGCAGGTAACGATACGCCAACAGGATATTCAGCATGCCCAGCGGCACCAATATCAGAAAGATGGCACGCCAGCCTGGGCCTGCAAGCAGGAAGCCGCCCAGCGAAGGCCCAAGCGCGGTGCCAATGGCCGACATAGTGCCGAGCAGCCCCATGGCGCTGCCGGTTCTGGCCTTGAGCGTGATCTCGCGCACAAGGGCTAGGGTCAGCGCCATCAGAATGGCCGCACCCAGGCCCTGCAGCGCTCGGGCAACAATGAGCAGCCAGAGTGTGGGCGCAACACCGCACAGGATTGAGGCCAGCGTGAACAGGAGGATACCGGCCAGCAGCACCCGACGATGACCCAGGATATCGCCCAGGCGCCCGACACTGACGATCATGACAGTGATGGCAAGCAGATAGGCGATGATGACCCATTGCACCTGCTGGAATGAGGCGGTAAATGCTTCGGCCAGGGTGGGCAAGGCAATATTGGCGATGCTTACGCCCAGGGAGGCCAGCAGCATCGAGAGCGCAAGACTGGCGAGCGCCCAGCGGCCCTGCACTGTCTGTTCAGGGGTTTCAGTCAGGTCCGGGGCTGCATCTGTGATGTTTCGCTTCATGGGGTTTTCCGTCTTCTGGCTGCTACATTCACCTGCCACCAATATATCCCCTCGCCTTATAGGGCGGTACAGGCACCATTAACACTTAATAAGTGCATCCAACGCCATGTCAGATCGCAGGGCCCGTGCTATGGTTGGCGCATGCAGACCCCCGATTTCAATTTGCTTGTCACTCTTAATGCACTGCTTTGTGAAGGCAGTGTAGTCCGCGCCGCACAACGCTTAGGGCTCAGCCCGTCGGCCATGAGCCGTGCACTGGCGCGGTTGCGCCAGGCAACGGGAGACCCGCTGCTGGTCCGGGCCGGACGCGGGCTCGTACCAACCCCCCGGGCGCTGGAACTGCGCGCTCAGGTAAGCCAGCTGGTTGACGAGGCAGAGGCCGTTCTGCGCCCCCAGGCGGCGCTCGATCTCAAACAGCTGGTGCGAACATTCACCCTGAGAACCGGCGAAGGCTTTGTCGAGACCTTCGGGCCCAGCCTTATTGCCCGCGTCAGCTCGCAGGCGCCAGGCGTACGGCTGCGCTTTGTGTCCAAACCCGACAGGGAGAGTGCGCCGCTGCGCGACGGGGCCGTGGATTTGGAAACGGGCGTTGTGGGCAAGGCTCTGGGCCCGGAGATCCGTACCCTGGGCCTCTACCGGGATCGCTTTATCGGTGTCGTACAAGCGGGCCACCCACTCAGCACAGGCAAGCTCACCGCCGCCCGTTATGCCGCCTGCAGCCATATCGCCGTTTCACGGCGGGGTATCGACCGGGGGCCTGTGGATGAAGCCCTTGAATTACTGGGGCTGGAACGCAGAATCGTGACCATGGTGGGCGGCTTTTCGGCGGCGCTCGCGCTGGCCCGCAGCTCGGAACTGATTGCGACAGTGCCCGACACAAGCACCCGCTCCTTGCGAGCAGACATGCATAGCTTTGCGCTGCCCTTCCCGCCACCAGAAATCACGGTGTCACTGCTCTGGCACCCGCGCATGCATGCGGACCCGGCCCATCGCTGGCTGCGTGAATGCGTCCGCGAGGCCTGCGCGCAACACCTTGCGAATCCTTCGACGAATGGGGCTCTTGATTAAGGTTCTTGATTAAAGCTGCTGAATAAACGACCCCTGACCAACCGGGTTGATTCTTACCCCCCATCGTCATAGCGCCCTGGGTTTGTTCATGCGTTCACCACAGGCCGATGACCCGTCTGCCCTTGAATTTCTCCTCTCAGCGACGGAACCAGGACTGTGCGACAGAGTCCCAAGCTCTTGAAATTTGCTGATTTAACACCAGATAGAGCCTTACCATTGCGCTGTGCAGGGAATCGCCAAGACCATGACACCACTTCTTCAGTTTCAGAGCCTGCAACAATGGCTGCAATCCCAGATCATCGGCCAGCATAGCCTGATTGAGCGGCTGCTGATCGCCCTGCTGGCCGATGGCCACCTGTTGGTAGAGGGCGCACCTGGGCTAGCCAAGACCAAGGCCATCAAAACACTTTCTCTGGCGCTGCAAGCGGACTTTCACCGGGTGCAGTTCACCCCCGACCTGCTGCCCGCCGATATCACCGGCAGTGATATCTATAGACCCGAGACCCATAGCTTCGAATTCCAGCCGGGGCCGCTGTTCCATAATCTGGTGCTGGCGGATGAGATCAACCGTGCCCCGGCCAAGGTACAGTCGGCACTGCTGGAGGCCATGGCGGAACGCCAAATCAGCATAGGTCAGCAAAGCTATCCGCTGCCCGATCTGTTCCTGGTGATGGCAACCCAGAACCCCATCGAACAGGAAGGCACTTACCCGTTGCCCGAAGCTCAGCTCGACCGCTTTCTGATGCAGGTAAACGTGGGCTACCCGGATCGTGAAGCAGAGCTTGCGATACTGCGGCTGGCGCGCCAGGAAATCAGCGCCGAGGTGGCAGAGCCTCCCGCCCGCCTGACTCAGGCAAGTCTGTTCGCCGCCCGCGCCGAGGCTCAGAGTCTGCACCTGTCTGAAGCCGTGGAGCACTACATGGTCGAGCTGGTGATGGCCAGCCGTGACCCGCAACAGCATGCGCCTGACCTGGCGCGCTGGATCGACTATGGCGCCAGCCCGCGCGCCACCATAGCGCTGGAACGCTGTGCCCGCGCCCATGCCTGGCTGCAGGGGCAGGATTACGTCAGCCCCGACAATGTCCAGGCAATCGCCCACGATGTATTGCGCCACCGCCTGCTGCTCAGTTTCGAGGCCGAAGCCAACGGCCAGAGCAGCGACGCGGTCATTTCCCGTTTGCTGGAGCGAGTACCGGTGGCCTGAGCGGAGCTGCAGCATGAGTCATCCAACCGATATAACCGCCAGCGATCAGTTTCCACTCGAGGGCGCCTACACCCGGCTCGATCAACTGGTGGCGCTGCACCGCTTCGCCGCCCGTCTGAGCCTCAGTGCCCGACGCCACAGCAGCAGCACCCTGGCTGGCGAATGGCGCACTCACCAGCGCGGGCGCGGCATCGATTTTGATCAGGTGCGCGCCTATCAGGCCGGTGATGATATCCGCAGCATCGACTGGCGTGTCACCGCCAGGCGCCAGGCGCCCCACACCCGGGTCTACCGCGAAGAGCGCGAACGGCCGGTGCTGCTGGCCGCCGACCTGCGCTCGCCGATGTTCTTCGGCAGCCGCCATTGCTACAAGGCGGTGCTGGCCAGCGCCCTGATCGGCACCCTTGGCTGGATCGCTCTGGCCGGGCGCGACCGCGTCGGCGGACTGGTATTTGGCGATCAGGAACACCGCGATGTACGGCCGCGCCGCAGCCGCCACAGCGTGCTGGAGCTGCTGCAACAACTGGATGCCTTCAGCCATCGCCTGACCACGCCCTGTCCCGCAGAAATACCTGCGCCCCTGAGCCAGCTGCTCGACAAACTGCTGCACACCAGCCACCCCGGCACCGCCGTCTATATCGCCAGTGACTTCCACGACCTGGACGACGCCAGCGAACAGCGTTTCTACCAGCTAGCCCGCCACAGCGACCTGACCCTGTTTCTGATTAGCGACCCGCTGGAGTATGGGCTGCCTGACAACGATGACCTCTGGATTGGCAACGGCCAGCAGCGCGCTGCGGTGCGCGATCTCAACCAAGCGGGCGAACAATTGGCCCAACGAGATCAGCGCCTGCGCGCGCTCTGCACCCGGCTGGCCATCCCGCTGCATCATCTCAGCACCGAAACCTCACCGCTGACCCTGCTGCAACAACTCTACGGCCAGCGCAGCGGCGCACGGGGGCGCGCATGAACACTACGCCCCAGGTCAGCCCCGCTGCTGCACCCATACACGGCACGCCGTCGCTGGAACAGTTGCGCGATCTGCAGCTGCCGGCCGAGGTTGGCTTCTGGCCACCGGCGCCGGGCTGGTGGCTGCTCGCAGCCCTGCTGCTGGGCGGGCTGGTATGGGCCGGCCTGTGGCTATGGCGACGCTGGCAACACAACGCTTACAGACGCGCCGCGCTCAAGCTGCTCAACGCCTACCGGCAGCAGCTGCAGCAGGACGACAACCGCCAGCGCTATCTAACCCTGGTCGCCCAGTTGCTGCGCCGCACTGCCCTTAGCGCCTATCCGCAGCAGGCCCTGGCCGGGTTGACCGATAATGCCTGGCGCCAGTGCCTGATTGACAGCAGCGGTCTGGATGCCTTTAACGGCAGCGCCGGCGACGCCCTGGTGCGCGGCCCCTACCAGGCCGCAATCGAGTTCGACCCTGATGCGGTTGGTCAGTTGGCACGCGACTGGATCCGAAAACACAAACGGAGGTGGTCATGCTGAGCCTCGACTGGCCCTGGCTGCTGTTGCTGGCCCCGCTGCCCTGGCTGATCTACCGTTTTGCCCGCCCAGTGCGGCATCAGCAGGCGGCCCTGCAGGTGCCCTTTTTCGACCAGTTGCAGCGCAGCGATGGCGCAAACTCCGCCCGCATCCCAGGCTCCCTGCGTCTACGCCTGGCGCTGTTGAGCCTGATCTGGCTGGCGCTGCTGCTGTCCGCCGCACGCCCACAGTGGCTCGGCGATCCTCTGCCGGTCGCCCCCAGTGGTCGCGATCTGCTACTGGCGGTGGATATCTCCGGCAGCATGGGCACCCAGGACATGCCACAGGACGGTCAGCTGCTCGATCGCCTGACGGTGGTAAAGCAGGTACTGGCCCAGTTCGTGGAGCGGCGTCAGGGTGATCGCCTGGGGCTGATTCTGTTTGGCACCCGCGCCTATATACAGGTACCCCTGACCTTCGACAGCCAGGCCCTGGTACAGCTACTGGATGAATCGCGCATTGGTTTTGCCGGTGAGAAAACCGCCATCGGCGATGCCATTGGCCTGGCGATCAAACGCCTGACCGACCGTGCGCAACAAAGCCGGGTACTGATTCTGCTCACCGACGGTGCCAACACCGCGGGCCAGGTGCAACCGCTGGAAGCCGCCCAGGTGGCGGCCAAAGAGGGCATTCGCATTCACACCCTGGGCATAGGCGCCGATGAAATGCTGGTGCAGAGTTTCTTCGGCACCCGACGGGTCAATCCCTCCGCCGATCTTGATGAAAGGCTGCTGACCCAGGTGGCCGAGACTACAGGCGGGCAATACTTCCGCGCCAGGGACCCCGAACAGCTGGCCCAGGTGTACGCCGAGCTCGACCGGCTGGAACCGAGCCAGCAGGAAGAACAACTGGTACGCCCCCAGCAGGCGCTGTTTCACTGGCCCCTGGGGTTGGCACTGGCACTCTCGCTGCTGTGGGCACTGCAACGCCTTCGGCAGTCGAAAACGGCCAGTGTGCGTGAGGCACAATCATGATCGAGGCCTTCCACTTCCTGCGCCCGCTATGGTTGCTGTTACTTGTTCCCCTCGCTCTGCTTGGCTATCGGTTGTGGCAACAGCAGACCCTGGGCAGCGGCTGGCAACGGCTGATCCCCGCCAGCCTGTTGCAACCGCTGCTGGAACAGCAACCCGGCCAGCAGCGCCGTGCTCCATTGCTGGCTCTGGGCGCCGCCTGGTTCACAGCCACCGTTGCGCTGGCGGGTCCTAGCTGGGAACAGCTGCCGCAGCCGGTGTACCAGCCCCAGGCCTCACTGGTGGTGATTCTCGACCTCTCGCCCTCAATGCTGGCCCAGGATCTAAAGCCCTCGCGTCTGATGCAGGCACGCCTGCGAATGATCGATCTGCTGCGCGCCCGCCAGGAAGGACTCACCGCACTGGTGGTCTACGCCGGCGATGCCCATCTGGTCAGCCCCCTGAGCCAGGACCGCCAGACATTGCTGGCACTGGCCCCCACGCTGTCACCGGACATCATGCCGATACGCGGCAGCCAGGTCGAAGCCGCAGTGGAACGGGCCCTTGCGTTGCTCAACGAAAGCGGCCACGGCGATGGTCAGTTATTACTGATTACAGACGGAGTTACTCCTGCGGCCGCCGATGCGGTAGCAGCCCAGCTGCAGGCCAGCGGCCAGCGCCTGTCGATACTGGGTGTTGGTACCCCGGAGGGGGCGCCGATTCCTAGTGATGATGGCAGCTTCGCCCGCGATAGCGCAGGGCGCATGATTCTGGCCAAACTCGACGCCCAGCCATTGATTCGACTGGCCCGCGACAGTGGCGGCATCTACCGTGCACTAAGCAGCAGCGCCAGCGAGCGCGACGACTTCTCGGCCCAGTTTGCCCAGCCCCGCATCGTCAGTGCACAGCAGGGGCAGCTACCCCAGGGGCAGTCCTTCGATCAATGGCGTGAGGCCGGCCCCTGGCTGGTGTTGCTCTTGCTGCCGGTGGCCGCCCTCGCCTTTCGTCGCGGTTGGCTGCTGAGCCTGCTGCTGGTTTGCCTGATCACCCCCAGCCTGGCGCCTCTGCCTGCAGTTGCCGCCGAAACGTCTCACTCAACAGAGAATTCCACGGCCAATACCACCGGCGCTGCGCAAGCAACGGACGCAGGTATTGCCGAACTTTCACGCGATCTATGGCGTGGTCTCTGGAACACTGCGGATCAGCAAGGTGCCGCCCAATTCCAGGCGCAGCAGTTCGATCAGGCCGCAGGTCACTTCCGCGACCCTGCCTGGCTAGGCAGCGCTCGTTATCGCAGCGGCGATTTCAGTGGTGCCAGCGACAGTTTCCGTGATGCTATAGCGCAGCAGGACAGCGCCGCCAATCACTATAACCTCGGCAATGCCCTGGCCCAGGGCGGTCAACTCAAGGAAGCGCTCGACGCCTATGAGCAGGCGCTGCAACGTAATCCGCAGCTGGCCGATGCTCAGGCCAATCGCGATTTGGTGGAGCAGCTGCTTCAAAAGCAACAGCAGCAGGAGCAACAACAAAGCTCCCAGGACGACCAGAACCAGGACGACAATCAGGATCAGAGCCAGAATCCGCAGCAAGGCCAGGAACAACAAGATAACCAGAGTGGCGCCCAGCAGCCGGGCAACGAGTCGCAGCAAGGTGACAGCGACCCGCAGGCCGAAAGCCAGACGCAGGATGGCGGCTCTGAATCAACGCCGGAATCAGAAGCAGATAACCCGACAGACAAGGGCTCGTCCAAGCAAGACCAGAACAGCACCGATCAGCCGGAGGCAAACGCCGACAAGGCAACCGGCAGCGAAGCCAACAAAGACGCCAAGCAAGCGCCGGGCGATGACCAGAACGAGGTAGCGACGGGCACAGAGCCATCACCCCAACGCTCGCAGGAACTTGAACGCTGGCTGCGCCAGCTGCCGGATGATCCCGGCGGATTGTTAAGGCGCAAGTTTGAATATGAATATCAGCAAAAGCTGGAGGCCTATCGCCAGGGCCGCTGGACACCACCTGAGGAAAGCCGATGGTAAGCATCACCCCGCTGTCACGCACGGTGACCACATTCATTAGCCTGTGCTTCGGCCTGGTGCTGGCGCTGAGCAGCGCCTTGCTGCACGCCGAAAGCCTCAGTGCCAGCGTTGATCGCACCCAGTTGGCGCTGGATGAAACCCTCACCCTGAGCCTGCGCTTTGATTCCCGCGACACCCGCGCCGAGCCGGATATCAGTGCCCTGGAGCCCTTCTTCGAAGTGCTGGGCCGCAGCCAGAGTCGCCAACTGCGCTCCATCAACGGCAAGACCAGCGCCTTTACCCTGTGGCAATACAGCCTGGCACCCAAACAGCTGGGCCAGATTCAGATTCCCGCCTTTGAATTGCAAGGGGCACACAGCGAGGCGCTACTGGTGCAAGTGATCGAGCCCCAGCTCAGTGCCAATACCCAGGATGCTGACTATTTTCTGGAGCGCGACCTGCAACCCGAAACTCTCTATCCAGGTCAGCAACTGCGGATACGGCTAAGACTCAATAGCGCAGTCGGCTTGTCTGAACTCCAGATCACCCCGCTCACCGTCGAGGGTGCCAGGCTCATAGAGCTGGAGGATCGCCAGTATCAGCGCAGCCTCAACGGCCGCCCCTATCTGGTGTACGAGAAGAACTATGCCCTGTTTGCCCAGCAACCCGGCACCCTGGATCTGCCAGCCCAGATGCTCACCGCCATCGAGGGCGCCTCGCGCTCCGTGTTCGACCGCAACCGCGGCCAGACAGTGCGCCTGCGTACCCAAGCCCAACAGATCGAGGTCACAGCGCCACCGGCCAGTGCTGGTGCTGACTGGCTCGCCGCCGACAGTCTCAGGCTGAAACAGTGGTTAGAAACCGGCACTACCTCTGTCTACGCCGGTGAGCCTGTCACCCTTAATCTGAGCCTGGAAGCCGAAGGCGCTGATCCTGCACGCCTGCCGGGCCTGACGCCGCCAGCGCTGGATGGCGTGCGGCTGTATCCGGAGCCGGTGAATGATCAGCAGCAGGTCGGCGCCGATGGCATACAGATCAGCCGGACCCAGCGCGTCGGCCTGGTGCCCACCCAAGCCGGCACCCTGACCCTGCCGGGCACCCGGATACGCTGGTGGAACAGCCGTAGCGGCGAGTTTAGCGAAGCGCGCAGTGAGCCCATTACCCTCACCGTATTGCCAGCACGCCAGGGCAGCCCCTCACCCGCGGCTCAGGCCTCCGTGCCGGTACAGAGCACTGCGACCAATGCCACACCCACGAACGAAACAAGCCCCTTGCAAGCGCCCATTAACGCCGGAATTGTGGGCAGCGCAGATACATCTCCCTGGCTGCTGTGGAGCAATCTGGCCTGGGCCGGTCTCAGTGGCCTGCTGGCCCTGGCATGGTGGCGCGCCCGCCAGCGCCCCGTCATGCCAGCATTGCCCGCCGTTAGCACTAATGACACTCCCAACCAACAGCTTGCCGAACGGCAACTGCAGCACGCCTGCCGGCACGGCAATCCGGCACAGATCCGCCAGGCAATCCTCGACTGGGCAGACGCCTGCCAGCTCACCGGTAAGCTGCCACCGAGTCTTGCGCGCATCGCAGTGCTGGGCGATGCCAGCCTGCAAGCCGAACTGGCGGCGCTCGACCGCGCTCTTTTTGCACCCGAAAACGCAGCAAACAAGGCACCGGATATCGCGCCTGATACAGCATCAAAAGCCACGACTACGATCAATGCTGAACGGCTGCTAGCGGGATTAAAGGCACTTCATGGCAGCAGTGCTCGAACACAAACCCCCTCAGCCCTGGCCGAACTCTATCCGCAATAGCGGGCCCTTAGCACCCAGACCTGCAGTAACGCTGTTACCTTGCCATAGAAACTGATAGCGCTATCATACAAAGCCGCAGCAAGGCCCAGTCCCGGCTCTGCACGTAATATTTATGAGGCAAGGCCCATGCTGATCGAGTTTTTTTCCAGCCTCACGCCTGTGCTGGTCTGTACCAGCCTTGGCTGGATCCTGAGCAAACGTACCCGGCTGCTGGACAGCCCGGACCTTGGCCAGCTGGTTATGGTCATAGGTCTGCCGAGTCTGCTGCTTAATTCACTGCTGAAGATGGATGCCGACATAGCCGCGCTGTCGCAGATTATTCTGGCGGCCGGGGCCATGCTGGTGATCGCGGCACTGCTGGCCGCGCTGGCACTGCGCATCTGCGGCCAACCCATGCGGTTTCTGCTGCCGGTGCTGGTGAATCCCAATACCGGCAACCTCGGCATTCCGGTGGTCTTTGCGCTGCTCGGCCCGGACGCCCTGCCCTATGCAGTGCTGATTTCCACCACCGTGGGGCTGAGCAATTTCACCTTCGGCGCCTGGCTGATGTCGGGCACCCTGAATCCCCGTGCGCTCCTGACCAATGGCTCCATCATGGCACTGCTGGTAGGTATTGTGCTGCTGCTCACCGACACCCAGGTACCAGTACCGCTGCTCAATACCCTCGACATGCTGGCCGGCATTACGGTGCCTATCATGCTGCTGTTGCTGGGGCGCTCTCTGGGCTCCATCAGCATCCGCACGCTGAGCGACCTGAAGCTGGTCGGCTGCATGAGTGCCGGCCGCGTGCTCATCGGCTTCATCGCCGCCTTTGCTGCCATACAACTGCTCCCCCTGCCGGAGATACTGCAGAAAACCCTGCTGATTCAGTCCTGCATGCCGGTGGCCGTACTGAGCTACATGATGACCACCCAGTATCAGGGCCCCAAGGATCAGGTGGCGGCGATCATCATGCTGTCAACGCCCCTGTCGTTGCTGGCCATCATGCTGCTGTCAGCGTTCTATCTTTAAGCTCAGCCGATAAAATCTGTTAGCATGCCAGCCAAGTCAGTAACCGCGTACAAAGGACAAAGCGGCCATGGAAAAAAGCATATTGATCACCGGCTGCTCCAGCGGTATCGGCCACCATGTGGCACTGGGATTGCGCCAGCGCGGCTATCGCGTCTTTGCCACGGCGCGCAAACCAGAAGACGTGGAACACTTGCGGGAACAGGGCCTGGAAAGCTGCCAGCTGGATGTGGATGATTCAGACTCCATCGACAGTGCCGTGCGCTGGGTGCTTGAGCAGACCGGCGGCAGCCTCGATGCCCTGTTCAACAATGCGGGTTTCGGCCAGCCCGGCGCCGTGGAAGACCTGAGCCGCCAGGTGCTGCGCGAACAGTTTGAGACCAACCTCTTCGGCGCCCATGAACTGGCCTGCCGGGTGCTTCCCGCCATGCGCCGCCAGGGCCACGGCCGCATCATTCAGCACAGTTCGGTGCTGGGTCTGATTACGCTGAAATACCGCGGTGCTTACAATGCGTCCAAGTTTGCCCTCGAAGGCCTCAGCGACACCCTGCGTCAGGAGCTGCATGGCAGTGGCATTCAGGTATCACTGATCGAAACCGGGCCTGTCATCAGCCACTTTCGTGAAAACGCCTACGCCAAATTCAAGCAGAACATCGACCGCAGCAACAGCCCCCATAGCGCCACCTACGCCGCCGTTGAGCAGCGTCTGGCGGCCCAGGGTAACAGTGGCAAGAAGGATCCTTTCACGCTGCGCCCGGAAGCGGTGCTGCTCAAGGTACTGCACGCACTGGAAGCCAAACAGGCGCGGCCGCGTTATTACGTCACCACGCCGACGCATATCTTTGGCACCCTGCGCCGCCTGCTGTCGACCCGGGCGCTGGACTGGATCCTGCGCGCCGTTGCCGACCGTGAAAATCGCTAGCCGTACATTAGCCCAAACAATAAAAAAGGCAGCTCAGGGCTGCCTTTTTTATATCCGTCTTCTGCTATGCCATAAGCTCTAAAAACAGGCTCTAAACATAGAGACTAAACATAGAGATCAGCAGCCCTTTTTGGGATGGCATTTGCCGCCGCCACCATCTCCTCCAGCGCTAGACCCTATGCTGATCGATACGCTGGTAGTAGCGGAACCGCCGTTACCGTCGATAAGGGTATAGGTGAAGCTGTCGCCACCGCGCTTGTTGTCTCTCGTATAGATCAGGCGGTTACCGGACAACGAAACGGCGCCCTTGCTGCCCTGACTGAAGTCAGAGATGCTCAGCGTATCGCCATCGACATCACCGTCATTGGCCAGCACATCGATTTCCACACTGCTGTTGAGATCCACTTCCGCGCTGTCACTGAGTGCCACAGGCGCATCGTTCACCGGATTGACGCTGACGGTTACCCTGGCGCTCGCGGAGCCGCCGTTACCGTCGGTGACGCTATAGGAAAAGCTGTCACTGCCGTTGAAATTTTCCGCCGGCGTGTAGACCAGCGCGCTGCCCGCCTGGGAAACCGCGCCGCTGCTGCCCTGCCCGTAGCTGGCAATCGAGAGGGCATCGCCGTCACCATCGGTATCGTTGCCGAGCACTGCAATGGACACCGCCACATCTTCAGGGGTCTGGGTGCCATCGTTGACTGCAACGGGCACCTGGTTGGCCAAGGTGGTGGCACTGGCCCCTGCAGACCAGCCAGTCTCGTTGCCGGCCCCATCCCGTGCCTTGACCTGGAAGCTGTAGGTCGCCCCCGGCGTCAGACCGGCAGCACTGTACTGGGTTCCGCCCTGCCAGCCGCTGTTGCTGCAACCGCTACCGGTGCCCGCCGTACACTGGAACCAGTACTGCACCACGCCCGAATCATCCGTCGCCGCGTTGGCGGCCATGTCAATCCGACTGGCGCTAACCGCGGCCGGCAAGGATGCCCACCAGCCCGCTGGGCTCGGCGTTGGCGGCGTCGTATCGGCACTGACAGGCTGCAGGGTACCGGAAATGAAATACATCCCCAGGCTGCCATAATCGCTGTATGGGCTGAGGGCATTGCCGACACCCGCGACCTGCAGGTAGTAACGCCCGGCGGGCAGATACTCATCGAGCTGCGCCATGGTGTCGTTCAGCGGATCGCTGCTGGCCACCAGGTTGCCCTGGCCATCGTACAGGCTCGCCTGAATGTCGAGGTTCGCGCCCCTGAGGCTGCTGCGGTAGAACGCTTCCCAGGCCGGCAGCACGTTGAATGTAACCTGCCCCGCGGCGCTATCGAACCAGAAGACATCGACATCGTTGCGGGTTTCAATCACGCCCTTGTTGGCCGGGTCACTATTATGCGGATCGATCTCCGGGAAGGTCACGTAGAGGGTGCCGTTGGGGTCGACAGCCAGTGGCGTGGCCGCGGTCATGCCGTTGCCGTGATCATCTGGCCGGTACTCGAGCTGGCCGCTGATAATCGCAACATCATCCTGGCTGTTGCTGGCATCGGCGTATTCGCCCTGGCTCCACTGGGTGACGTTGCTGTAGTACCCCACCCCCATGATTGGTGCCCAGGACACGTACCCCGGGCCATGCCCTGTGTAGTAGCCGGCACTCGAGGTACCGTCATGGCTCAGCCCCAGGTTATGCCCAAACTCGTGACTGGCGGCCTCGGCAATGTAAGGCGCAAAGTCAGGGCCCAGGTTATCGGCATAGACCAGCGCTGGTTGATAGCTGCTGTAATAGGATTCGCCCCAGACACCGACATAGGCAACGCCGCCGGCATTCTGCGACGGCATGGCAGCACCGGTTTCATCGGTCGAATCGGTGATCAGCACATGGCCGGTAGTCGGGCCGAAACTGCCGGGGTCTTCGGTGGTGACATCGATATCGAAGGGCGCCATGTCCTCGGATACCCGATGCCAGATTTCGGCGATGCTGTTGCGCTCGCTGTCACTGAAGCTGTTCGGGTTGCCGTCGGTATCGAAGGCTTTGGCGTAGAGGCTGTTGCCACCGCTGTTCCAGGCGGTGCCGCTGATCTGGGCGCCATCGAAATCGAGAAACACCTGCTTGCTGGCGCCGGGACGGCTGTGGAGCAGGAAGGTATCTTGCGGTGCCACCGCTTGTGGGTCACCGACCGGTGCCTCCGGATCGCCGCTGGCGGCGTCGGGCAGGATGGTATCTTCATAGAAGATGCCCCCCTGTGGATCAACCCGAAGAAAATCGAAGTCCTGCGCCGGGATGTCGAAGCGCTCGAGCCACTCGAGCGCCCGCTGCTGTGCCGCCGGCGGCAATTTATCGATCTGGGTTTTAAGGCGGCCCGGCGGCAAGTTGCCACCCTGAGCCAGGAATCCTGCAGTGTCATCTGGCTGATTGCCGGGCGCGGCCAACAGAGACCCACAGGCGAAAACCGAAATCAGTATTCCGGTTACGGGAGCTGTTCTATTTATTTTCATATGGTAACTCCTTGCGCATCAACCTCCTTCCTGGGAGCCGTGCATTCTGCAAAAGACCGAACCGGATTCTCCGTGTCTCAAATAACAATCCGGCTGCTAAGTATAACCCCAAGCCTCCTGCAGTAAGAAAAACACACAAAACCGGGCCAGGCCCGGTTTCAAAACGGTGTTACAACTGCGCATCGGTGTTATCTATTCGACAGCATCCAGCACGCCACTGAAACTGGATACCGGCGCGACTCATTTGCTGATCAAAGCGTTTCTCAGCTTTTGCCCAGCAGTCCGCGGCGGTTCAGAATGGCTTCGATCTCGGCCAGGCTGGCGGGATCATCGATGGTGGATGGAATACTGTATTCATTACCATCGGCGATCTGGCGCAGCAATTTGCGCAGAATTTTGCCGGAGCGGGTTTTGGGCAGACGCTGCACCACCACCGCGCGCTTGAAGCAGGCAACGGCGCCGATCACCTGGCGCACACTGGCCACCAGCTCCGCTTCAAGCCGGGCTTCATCCAGCTCTACGCCGTCTTTCAGCAGCACCAGCCCCACCGGCTGCTGCCCCTTGAGGTCATCATGCACGCCAATCACGGCGCATTCTGCCACCGCAGGATGGGCGGCGATGATCTCCTCCATCTCGCCGGTGGAAAGACGGTGGCCCGCAACGTTTATCACATCATCAGTGCGACCCATGATGAACACATAACCGTCTGCATCCTTGTAGCCACCATCCCCGGACGAGTAATAGCCCGGAAAATCCGACAGATAACCCGACTTGAAGCGCTCGAAATCGCCCCAGATGGTAGGCAGGCAGCCTGGCGGCAACGGCAGCTTGAGCGCCAGTATGCCCTGCTCGCCGGCCGGCAGTTCATCTCCCCCAGGGCCCAGAATTTGCACGTTATAGCCCGGTACCGGCACGGTGGAGGAGCCGGGCTTGGCTGGCAGCATTTCGATACCCACAGGGTTGGCGCAGATCGCCCAGCCCGATTCGGTCTGCCACCAGTGATCCACCACCGGTTTACCGCTAATGTCCCGCGTCCACTCATAGGTCGGCGGGTCCAGCCGCTCGCCGGCCATAAAGATGGTTTGGAGTTTCGACAGATCATACTGCTGCAACAGCTGACCCTCTGGATCTTCCTTCTTGATGGCCCGAAACGCCGTGGGCGCAGCAAAGAGCGCCTTGACGCCATGTTCGGCACAGACACGCCAGAAGGCGCCGGCATCGGGGGTACGCACCGGCTTGCCTTCGTACACCAGGGTGGTGCAGCCGGCCAGCAAGGGGCCGTACACAATATAGGAATGCCCCACCACCCAGCCGACATCCGAGGCGGCCCAGAAGACATCACCGGGGTTCATGTTGTAAATGGCCTGCATGGAGTACTTCAGTGCCACCGCATGACCGCCATTGTCCCGCACCACGCCCTTAGGTCTGCCGGTGGTGCCGGAGGTGTAAAGGATATAGAGCGGATCCGTGGCCTTGACCGGCACGCAGTCCGCTGGCGTCGCCTGCGCCATGGCGGCCTGCCAGTCGAGGTCCCGCCCCGGCAGCAGCTCGGCCTTGACTTCGGGCCGCTGCAGCACTACGCAGGCGTCGGGCTTATGGGCAGCCCGCGCCAGGGCATCATCCAGCAGCGGTTTGTAGGGAATGACTTTGGCGATCTCGATGCCGCAGGATGCAGACACAACCACCCGCGGACGGGCATCATCGATGCGCACGGCGAGCTCAGGCGCAGCAAAGCCGCCAAACACCACCGAATGCACGGCGCCCAGGCGGGCCACCGCCAGCATGGCGATCACGGCTTCGGCGATCATCGGCATGTAGATCAGCACCCGATCACCCTTGACCACCCCCTGGGCACTGAGTACGCCGGCAAAACGCGCCACCTGATCACGCAGCTCTGTATAGCTGTAGCGCTTCTGGGTACTGGTGACGGGTGAGTCGAAGATCAGTGCCGCCTGCTCACCCCGTCCCTGCTCGATATGAACGTCCAGCGCCAGGTAGCAGGTATTCAGCTCGCCATCGGCAAACCAGCGCTCCACCCCGTTTTCATCCCTGGACAGTATCTGTTGCGGCACCCTGAACCACTTGAGCGCTGCGGCCTTGTCGCCCCAGAACGCCTGCGGGTCCTCGATGGATCTTGCGTACTCCGCCTGATAAGTCATGCTGCACCCCTTTATTGTTATCAGCCTGCACTGTGAGAGGAAAATGCCGAAGTGTCGACAATCATCCTCAAGCCTGGCTCACAGCTTAATCAATAACGCGGCTTTAAGAACCTAGACAAAAGGCTATACCCGCGCATTTTCTGTACTTCGACCCATGCAATCGCTCTAGTAAACAGTAAAAAGAGGCGACGAAGTGTCGACAGTTTATCTCTATCGGGGAAAAATACAGGACGCCAAAACACGACAGCGTGCAGGCCTGGGCCCACACGCGGTGCAACAGAACACTAGCTTATGAAAAAGAGGGGGGTGTCAGTCAGTGGAAGCAGAGGTCAGGCGCGCAAGCTCGACAAAATCTTCGCTGTCAGCCAGGGTGCTGACAATCTCGCGCTGCTCGTCGATCACATAGCACAGCACTTCATCGGTGGTCAGCGGATTGGCCAGCACCACCCGAAACACAGTGATGGCATGGTGGGCGTAGCGGTCCGGCGTCAGCCGGGTCCGGGAGACGAAGGCCTTGCCCAGTTCACGCTGGGTCTTTTGAATGATGCGGGTAATGCGGCTGAGCACCTCATTGATCTCGATGCTGCGCGCGACATCGGCATCCCGCAGTGCCGCCTGCACCTGGGCCGGCACCCAGCGATAGGTCAGGATGTTCAGCTCAGGCGCCGAGACCAGCTCGAAATCATCCAGCGACTCGATGCGATCGGCAAAGCGCTGTGCCAGCTCGATGCCATTGTCGATCAGCATCGCATAGCCGCGGCGGCCGATAATCTTCAGCGCCGAATGCACCAGCATCGCCATGCCCGGGCGCGAGCCCTCAAGGGTCGCGCTGCCAAGGTCCTTGGAGCCCTTGCGAATAATGTACTGGGCATGATGCTCGATACTGCTCAGCGCCGAAGGATCGCGGAACAACACCAGACCAACGCCCATGGGCACATACAGCTGCTTGTGGGCATCGATGGTCACGGAGTCTGCCCGCTCAATGCCCTTGAGACGCCCGCGATAACGCTCGGAAAACAGCGTGGGTGCACCCCAGGCACCGTCCACATGGAAGTGAATGCCATGTTCTTCGGCGATATCGGCGAGTTGGTCCAGCGGATCTATATTGCCGGTCTCGGTGGTACCGGCCACACCGACCAGCGCAAAGGGGCGGATATTCTGCTGCTGCAGCTGCTTGAGCTTGGCCCGCAGCGCATCCGGGCGAATCCGGTTCTGGCCGTCCGTTTCCACGGCCACAATCTGATCACGGCCTATCCCCAGCACATCGGCCGCCTTGGACAGCGAATAGTGGCCGCGCTCGGACACCAGCACCGCCATGCCTTCACAGCCGTAGTGGCGCATGGCGGCGAAGACACCACTGCGGGTGATGCCGGGGAAGTCGCCATCGGGCCCAAAGGCACGGTTGCGCGCCGCCCAGAGCGCGGTGATGTTGGCGACGGTGCCCCCGGAACAAATGGCGCCCAGGTGATGGTGGCTGTCATGCAGCCAGCGGTCGTAGAATTCATCCGGCTGTTCGTACACCAGACGGTGCAGCATGCCCAGCACCTGACGCTCCAGCGGCGTAAAGGCCTTGGAGGTTTCGGTTTTAACCAGGTTCTGGTTCAGCGCGATCATGATCTTGGACAGCGGGATCATGAAATACGGCAAGGCCGAGGTCATGTGGCCGACAAAGCTGGGCGATGAGGTATGCACCGACTGCGCCACCACCTTGTCGAGCAGGAACTGTGCCTGCTCGGAAACATACACCGGCTGTTCGGGGATCAGGCTGTCGCTGAAATCCCGCTCGATTTTGACCAGGTCCGTCTCTTCTGCAACGATATGATCCTGCAGAAAACCGGCAAGGTTGGCGGAAATATCGTTCTCCAGCCGGCTCAGGGTTGAGCCAGGGGCTTCGGGAACCGTGAAAATCCGCAACAGGTTTTCCATGCTGACCGCGGCTGCCTTCGAATTCTTATTCATGGATTATTCGCTACCTTTGCCAAACCTGATCGGCTGCGGTCCTCGCGTACCGCCTGCACACTGTTTCCGAACTGCGCCCAAGGGCCGGATGAGCAAGTACCCGGCCTTTTGTGCGGTGCACATAATACTCGACTCGCCGCCAGGAAAGAAATCCGAAACAAAGCCATGCCACAAGCGACTCTTAATTGCACCCGTGCGACCTCATATCAGTTTTTTTCAACTGCGCATGAGCAGCCCTCAGGAAAAGTGGCAAGCTTTTGATTTACAATAGCGATCTTCGTAATGGATCGACAGAGTATCGGGGCCGAACAGGTGACAGACGTGAACACTTTCAAGACACTGCAGGACACGCTCAAAAAACGCATCATGATCATTGATGGCGGCATGGGCACCATGATCCAGCAGTACAAGCTTGAAGAGCAGGATTATCGCGGCAGCCGCTTTGCCGACTGGCATACGGACGTCAAGGGCAACAACGACCTGCTGACCCTGACGCAGCCAGACCTTATCGCCGATATCTACCGCGGCTACCTGGAGGCCGGCGCCGATATTCTGGAAACCAACACCTTCAACGCCACCACCATCGCCATGGCCGACTACGACATGGAGTCGCTCAGCTACGAGATCAACCGCGCCGGTGCAGCCCTTGCCCGCAAGCTGTGCGACGAAATTCAGTTGAAGACACCGCACCGCCCGCGCTATGTCGCAGGCGTGCTGGGCCCGACCAACCGCACCTGCTCCATCTCACCGGATGTCAATGATCCGGGCTTTCGCAATGTCAGCTTCGATGAGCTGGTGGATGCCTATATCGAGTCTACCGATGCCCTGGTACAGGGCGGTGCCGATATCATTCTGATCGAAACCATTTTCGATACCCTGAATGCGAAAGCTGCAATCTTCGCGGTGGAAAAATATTTCGATGACAACGGCGTGCGCCTGCCGGTGATGATCTCCGGCACCATTACCGATGCCTCGGGCCGCACCCTGTCGGGCCAGACCACCGAAGCCTTCTGGAACTCCGTGCGTCATGCACGGCCTATTTCCGTGGGCCTGAACTGCGCCCTGGGGCCCAAGGAACTGCGTCAGTACGTGGAGGAACTCTCCCGTATCGCCGACACCTTCGTCTCGGTACACCCCAACGCCGGCCTGCCCAACGCCTTTGGTGAATACGACGAAACCCCTGAAGAAATGGCCGAGGAAATCGGCGAGTGGGCTCAGTCAGGCTTCCTTAACCTGGTGGGCGGCTGCTGCGGCACCACGCCTGAGCACATTCGCGCCATCCGCGAGGCAGTCGAACACGAAGACCCCCGCGTGATTCCGGACATCAAGCCAGAATGTCGCCTGGCAGGTCTGGAGCCCATGAACATCGGCGCCGAATCTCTGTTCGTCAACGTCGGTGAACGTACCAACGTCACGGGTTCCGCGGTATTCAAGCGCCTGATCAAGGAAGGCGATTATGAAACCGCCCTGGACGTGGCCCGCCAGCAGGTGGAGAACGGCGCCCAGATCATCGATATCAACATGGATGAGGGCATGCTGGATGCGGTGGCCGCCATGGAGCGCTTCCTCAAGCTGATCGCCTCGGAGCCGGATATTTCCCGCGTGCCGATCATGATCGACTCCTCCAAGTGGGAAGTGCTGGAAGCCGGCCTCAAGTGCCTGCAGGGCAAGGGCGTGGTCAACTCCATCTCGATGAAAGAAGGCGAAGAAAACTTTATCGCCCAGGCCCGTCTGGTCCGCCGCTACGGCGCCGCTGTTATCGTGATGGCCTTCGATGAAGACGGCCAGGCCGACACCTTCGCGCGCAAGACGGAAATCTGCGAGCGCTCCTACCGCATTCTGGTCGACAAGGTCGGCTTCGACCCCGAAGACATCATTTTCGACCCCAACATTTTCGCCATCGCCACCGGCATCGACGAACACAACAACTACGCCGTGGACTTTATCGAGGCCACCGGCTGGATCAAGCAGAACCTGCCCCACGCCAAGATTTCCGGCGGCGTGTCGAACGTGTCTTTCTCCTTCCGTGGCAACAACCCGGTGCGCGAAGCCATTCACTGCGTCTTCCTGTACCACGCCATCCAGCAAGGCATGGACATGGGTATCGTCAACGCCGGTCAGCTGGCGATCTATGATGACCTGCCAGAAGAGCTGCGCGAGCGCGTGGAGGATGTCGTCCTCAATCGCCGCGAGGACGGCACTGAGCGCATGCTGGACATCGCCGAGAAATACCGCGGTGACGGTGCCGCCGCCGAAGCGCCTGAAGCTGCCGAATGGCGCTCCTGGGATGTGAATCGCCGCCTCAGCCATTCGCTGGTAAAAGGCATCACCGAATTTATTGATGAGGACGTTGAAGAAGCCCGTCTGAATCATGAAAGGCCCATCGAAGTCATCGAAGGTCCGCTGATGGATGGCATGGGCATCGTCGGCGATCTGTTCGGTGCCGGCAAGATGTTCCTGCCCCAGGTGGTGAAATCCGCCCGCGTGATGAAAAAGGCCGTGGCCTATCTGATGCCCTTTATCGAGGCCAGCAAGGCGGATAACGTCAGCAGCTCCGCCGGCAAGGTGGTGATGGCGACCGTGAAGGGCGACGTGCACGACATCGGCAAGAACATTGTCGGTGTGGTGCTGCAGTGCAACAACTTCGAGATTATCGATCTTGGCGTCATGGTGTCTTCCGAGAAAATCCTGCAAACCGCGCGGGACGAGAACGCCGACCTTATCGGTCTGTCCGGCCTGATCACCCCTTCGCTCGACGAGATGGTACACGTGGCCAAGGAAATGGAACGCCAGGGCTTTTCCATTCCGTTGCTGATCGGCGGCGCCACCACCTCCAAGGCCCATACAGCGGTGAAAATCGAGAAAGGCTACAAGCGCGATCAGGTGGTACATGTCACCAACGCCTCCCGCGCCGTGGGCGTGGCCTCTGCCCTGCTGTCTGACAGCCGCAAGGCCGACTACGTGAAGGAAGTGCAGGAAGAGTACGAGGCCATTCGCGAGCGCCACGCCGCCCGCCAGAACGACAAGCGCCGCGTCTCCCTGCCCGCAGCAAGAGCCAACAAGTTTGCCATCGACTGGGACGCCTACACGCCGCCGGTCCCCAAACAGCTGGGTATCCAGGTGTTCGAGGACTACGACCTGACGGAACTGGTGGATTACATCGACTGGACGCCCTTCTTCCAGGCCTGGGAGCTGGCCGGCCGCTTCCCCCGCATTCTGAATGATGACGTGGTGGGCGAAGAAGCCACACGTCTGTTCGGCGATGCCCAGGCCATGCTCAAGCGCCTGGTGGACGAGAAACGCCTGCAGGCGCGGGCCGTGTTTGGCCTCTTCCCGGCCAACAGCGTCGGTGACGACGATATCGAACTCTACACCGATGACAGCCGCACCCAAGTGCTGACAACACTGCACCACCTGCGCCAGCAGACCGAAAAGGTCGCCGGCAAGGCGCATATGTGTCTGACCGACTTTGTCGCGCCCAAATCCAGCGGCAAGAAGGACTACTACGGTGCCTTCGCCGTGAGCACCGGCTTTGGTGTCGATGAGCTGGTGGCGCACTATGAAGCCGATCACGATGACTACAACAGCATCATGGTCAAGGCCCTGGCCGACCGTCTGGCCGAAGCCTTCGCCGAGCGCCTGCACAAGCGCGTGCGCCAGGAATTCTGGGGCTATGCGCCGGACGAAGCGCTGGATAACGAAGCCCTGATCCGCGAGAAATACCAGGGCATACGCCCGGCACCGGGCTACCCCGCTTGCCCTGACCACACCGAGAAAGGCCTGATGTGGGAGCTGCTGGACGTAGAAAAGAACACCGGTATCATCATCACCGAGTCCTACGCCATGCTGCCCACGGCGGCGGTCAGCGGCTGGTACTTCAGCCACCCCCAGGCGCAGTACTTCGGCGTAGCCAAGATCGGTGAAGACCAGGTATCGGACTACGCCCACAGAACCGGCATGGAGCAGACCGTCGCCGAACGCTGGCTGTCACCGAACCTGGGGTATGAACCGGATGAGAATTGATTGAAGGCTGTAAAAAGGTGAAAGGTGAAAGGTGAAAGGTGAAAGAATTATAGCTTTAAGCCGTCAGCTTTAAGCTCTGAGCTTTAAGCTGAAAGACAAAAAAGCCCCGGCAGCAATGCCGAGGCTTTTTTTGTATGGGCGAGATAGGAGCACTCAAAGCTAGCTTTCACGCCACCAGTTCAGCTCTTCATCGCATTCACCGACAGGAGTGCCCGGACAGCGAACGAGCTTGGGTATTTTGCGAATTGAAAACACCCTACGCCCAGAAAATTATTGGCAACTAGTCCTTTTTTTCAATGGTTATTTCAATAGTTTTGCTATTACCAGCAAACCACTTCTGAACATACACAGAACCCAGGATCGGAGCCGCTCCTTCATCAGGAACTTCCTTAAAGCGCACACTGTTTTTGGTATCTTTCTCGAATTCAAACTTTACTACTTTCTTTGACATAGGATTTTACCGCCAAGCTATTTTTTTGACTAAACAGTGGATAATACATTATTAATGCTAGGCCATGGATACTATTCAATACCGGCTGACCGAAGACTGCATTATTCGTAGTGACTCCAGAGGCGGAGAACTTTAACCACCCGCTCGCCTTCGAGCACCTGGCACACCAAACGGCGTTGAATATTGATTCGGCGCGAACAGGCCCCGGCAAGATCACCAGCAAGCTTTTCAAACGGGGGCGGCTTGCAGTACGCATCTTCTGCGATCAGGGCCAGCAACTCCTGGGCTTTTGGTTTCAGGCCACTGGAGGCCAGCTTCTTTGCATCCTTCTGGGCTTGCCTGGTGAAAACCAGCTTCCATGTCACCAGTCCAACTCCTCATCGCACTCATCGACAGGGGTATCCATGCCCTCGCGAATAGACTCACGCATACCTGGAACCGAAAGCAGGTAAAGCGTTTCCTGAACCGCAGCCCAGTCTTCCTCCGAGATCAGAACCGCCTTGTTCCGATGACAATTGGCTGGTGGGACTCGGCCTCAACGGCCATTGAGCCGATACAGGTGACTGGTTAAACCCTACTCGACCGGGACTTTTAGCCTGCAAGCTGCATCAAGCGTCACCTAACGCACTACATCCATGCTGGGCAAAACAGGTGCAACAGCGAACTAAATTGATAAGTTTATTAAATATCTTTCTCAGCCTTCTTCCCGAGATGCTTGTCAGTAAAATATGCAGCAAAGAATCCGATGCCACCGGCGACAAAAAACAAACAAACCACGGTCCTTCCATCGCTAATGCCTACATTATCCAGCATGATTAAACCAGTAATGCCAAATGACAAGCAGCCAACAATTATCATCGCGTAAAGATTTATATAATCGTTAACCTTTTTCATCAACCCTGCACCGAAGCCGCCTTTAGACATTGAATTAAGTGCAACCATAAGCGGAGGTGAAAACAAGCCAAATGCAATGACAAATAGCGCTTGGTTTTGAAAGGGGCTAGATAAAACACTTTGGCTCTCAATATCAAGCCCTTGCGGTACTCCCTGGGCTAACCCAAGCAATGCACCAATAATCTTTGAGTTCTGCCTGAGTATTTCTTTCATATGCCTGAACTCCTTACCGGGTATTGATTAAAGAGTATAGGTTTTATGAAAAAGCATAGAGCCCGAGGGGAAAAGACAAAACCTGAACCCGTTCGGGACCCTATTCGCCCCCTTAGTCTGGACGGTGGATGCCACAGATCTTGTGGCCATCAGGGTCCAGGAAATAGCACAGATGTATCACGCCCATCGTGCTTTCACGCGGACCGGGCGGGTCTTCCGCAGTGATACCGCCATTAGCCACAGCGACGTCGTGAAACTCCTTGAGCTGTTCAGGCGAATTGCAGACAAAGCCTATGGTTGAACCATTTGCAGTGGTCACCGGTTCGCCATTAATCGGCTCGCTTACGCTGAAGGTGGAGCCATCATGGATGTAGAACACCCCCGGTGTCAGGGTAGTTGTCGCCTGATCAGTTTCACCTAAATCAAAGCACCGGGGACGGAAAGAGTCATGCGATGCGACGTTATTCACCCGAGCGTAAAGAAGCGCTGCTGAAGAAGCTTTTGCCGCCCCACAATATGTCTGTGGCCGAGCTCGCCCGCCAGGAAGGCATCTCCGATGTAACCCTGTATGCTTGGCGAAAACAGGCCAAAGCGGGAGGTGCTGCGGTGCCCGGAGATCAAAAGTTAACGGATAACTGGTCAGCTGAATCCAAGCTGGCGGTGGTGATTGAGACCGCCGCGCTGTCTGAAATCGAGCTGAGCGAATACTGCCGCAGTAAAGGGTTGTATCCCCAACAGGTCAAAGCGTGGCGTGACGCCTGTCTGTCGGGTCAGCAGACGGCCAAGGCCCAACGTCAGCTCGATCGCGAACAGGCCAAGGCCGACAAGAAACGTATCCGCGAACTGGAGCGTGAACTCAGACGCAAGGACAAGGCACTGGCCGAGGCGGCCGCGATCCTGGTGCTGCGAAAAAAGCTCAATGCCTACTGGGGGGACGACAGCGAGGACAGCTAACGGCGCTGTCGGTCCGGCAGGACTATGTCGCTTGGATTGCTGAAGCCATGGCCGCCGGCGCCCGAAAACAAGTCGCCTGCAAGGAACTGGCGATTAGTCTGCGCTCGCTGCAACGCTGGACACAGGAAGGCGCGCCGAAAGCCGATGGTCGCACGACCACGCCGCGGCCCACGCCGGCGAATGCCCTGACTGATGCTGAACGCGAGACGATCTTGCAGCTCTGCAACAGCACGGAATACGCGCATCTTCCACCGAGCCAGATCGTGCCCCGGCTGGCCGATCAGGGCCGTTATCTCGCATCTGAAAGCAGCTTTTATCGGGTGCTGCATGCCGCCGATCAGCAGCATCGCCGGGGCCGCGTTCAGCGCCCGAAAAGGCATCCGGCACCCACGACGCACGCTGCGAACGGGCCGAACCAGCTTTGGTCTTGGGACATCACGTATTTACCCTCGCCGGTGCGGGGCCAGTATTACTATCTGTATCTGATCGAGGACCTTTACAGTCGCAAGGGCGTGGGTTGGGAGGTGCATGAACAGGAATGCGGCGATAAGGCCGCAGCTCTGCTGCAACGCAGCGTGCTCAGCGAGCAGTGCCTGCATCAGCCGCTGGTACTGCACTCGGATAACGGCGCGCCGATGAAGTCCGTCACACTGCTAAGCAAAATGTACGACCTGGGGATCACACCGTCGCGTGGGCGACCGCGGGTCAGCAATGACAACGCCTTCTCGGAGTCGTTGTTCAGAACGCTGAAATACTGCCCGCAGTGGCCACATAATGGCTTCACCAGCCTAGATGAGGCACGGGCCTGGGTGAGAGACTTCATACGCTGGTACAACCACGAACATCGTCATAGTCGCATCCGCTTCGTCACGCCGGCCGAACGGCATCGTGGACAGGATCATGAAGTGTTGGCTCGGCGAGATGCGCTGTACCAGCAAGCCCGTTCTGAACGACCGGAACGCTGGTCAGGCAACACGCGTAACTGGCAGCCGGTTGGGATGGTGATGCTCAACCCGGAGAAGCAGGAAACGACTCAGAATAAGGCTGCATAACAGAATGGTCTGCGCGACAACTACGTTGACAAACACCGAACAGGCGAGTCTGCCCAGTGGCATTCTTGTGCTCCACCGGCGCTTCAGCACCAAGCACGCTGAGGACGGCATTGTAAAACCGCTTCGATTTTTCGATATCATTTGAACCAATCATGACGTGATTCAGCATTACATTATGTTCCTTGCTAGTTATGAGAGGCTTTCAGAGAGGCTATCAGGCTCTGATCTTGCTTTTTCCCTTCTATAATCCCATCTGCGCCAGCGAAAAGAGGGCAATGATTAACCAATTATGGCTGTAGGCATGGCATACACCGTTGGACCCTCACCGGCGGCGCCTAGCATACCAAAGAACAGTCGCCTGTCATCACCGGTCTCGTAGATCGAATCGTGCCTGCGCCCTGGCGAGGCCGCAGGTGAGAACTCTAATCGTAGCGACCTGGCCACCTTTGGCGCCTTACCCAGTATCGATTAAAGACTATAGGCTCCATACGAAAACATAGAGCTTCTATCCGAAATTCTGGGGCAAAAGGCAAGACCCTGGCCTGCACAAAAGGCGCGACGACAAGACTGTCCAGAGAGCGCAGCGAACGAGGTTGCCTAGCCTTGTTATATTTGTTTGAATTCAATGCTGTAATAATCCATATTTTTTGTGGCTTCCCAGATATCTAAATATCCAGTAGAAAGCGCATGACTACCTTGAACATCAGCTTTAGTTGTTTCTGATTTTAAGCCGATTAAACAATTGTTTATTGCACTCGATGATAATTTCATCTGATATATAACCTGGGGATTTTGGCTAAGCTTAGCCAGCGCCATTGCAACAGATGTTCTCTCGGCATCATCAGTAATTTCATAAAGATTTACAGTACATGAACCATTCTCAGAATTTACCACTGAGTATGACGCAATCTCTATTCTATTCTTGATATGTTCATTGCTGATGGCATTAAGATCGGGAATTATTACCCTATCAGATTGTTCTAACCTAAGAACAACGCGATGTTCTTGTTCATAAATCCACTCATCACTCTTTTGTAAAAATACCTCGTAAAGAACCCTGTCAGCGCCTTCAACCGATATATTTGAATAGTCATAGTCAAATTTATCATTCCGATATCGTAACCCTTTTCTATAAGAAACAGGTTTCGGTACACCATCAAACTGTGACCATTCTTCACCCCAAGCGGAGTTTATCAAAGAGTCAGCTCTAAATAACTTTTCAAAAATTGAACCGTGTTGTGGGAAATGTGCAACACCTGCGACAATACCCTTATGCTCATTTGCGTAGTGCGCCCACATAAGAAGGTTTTCTTTGTTTTCGGTAAAGCTTATAACGCCTATATGGTGCATTCTAAAATCGACGTACTGCGAAAATTTCAACTCCCCTAATTCTGGATCCCAAGAAGTTGAATCATCAAAATGGCTAGCCAATTCATCCAAACTTTTTCGGCAAAAAGCAGCCTCAAAAGGGTCATTTAGTGCGCTAGGTTGTGAAAGACGAATAAACCCCTCTTCGAAAAAGTTTCGCGGCTTACTCATGTATTTAAAGAGCTGCTTCAAATGATGCCTCTACCTAGGGTGTAAAAATATAACGCTGCGTTAAAGGGCCGAGCGAAGCGAGGTCCCAGTGAGCGCAGCGAACGATTTTGAACGTTCTGTTAGAGATTATAGTGCGCATATGCTGCTTCAACCTTACCAGATTCAGAAAAATGGAATACCTCAGCTGATAGGCCACGAACACCTTCATAAATAACGGTCACACTATTTGCCCCAAGTAAAACGTTTATAAGGGTGAAGTGTAGATTTGGACTTCGTTCCAAGGCCCTTGCCCAATACGATGACATATCCGCTTTCCCCTTTAATTTCCCAGAATGGACATTTTCATGCTTTCTGATCATTGGAGAAGACATTTCAAAGTCGCCTTCGTAGTGGGAAAGAATTTTATCTAAATCATGGGCGTTCCATGATTCAACCCACTCTTCCGCAAACTCCCTTGCTTGATTCATATCCATAGTTGATCTCTAACGCCGTTATAAATTGCCGAAAGAAGCGTAGCTTATTGAGGTCAATTTCATAGCCTTGTTATGCTTTGCTTGTTAAAGATTTGATTCTTTCGACAGATTGATTGTAACGACCTTGGTCGAAATCCTCTGCGACTATAGAACCATCATTACTTGCTTCAACCAAATTTAGTGTTGCAAGAGCAAGTTCCTTCACTGCTGCCTCACTATCTTTAACTTCTTGTAGTATTACCTCACCTCTAGCGAGAGAGAATGATTTTAGCTTGTTTAGATTTGGCAGCAGAATGCTATATATGGACGAAATAGTAATTAAACCCATAAAGGAAATCTCTGATAGATCTGCGTATGACTTTAACCATAGAGAACACCAGACAGATATAATAAATATAACTACAACCATAATAGGTTTTAGTAACTTTTTAATCATCGCAATAATATTTCCATTTCTGACCAGCGTGAAAGCCCAGTAGCGAAGTATAACATTTAAATCAGCCGACGCCTTAGCGGCCAACTGCATTTACTTTTTATATTCAGTTATTTACGCACCCTGCAGACGCTAAAATCATATGGTAGAATTTCTTTGAAAGTGGGAATCGTTAGCAGTTGGCTTTTGTGAAACTTATCTGTCGTTTTTACTTCGATGAATCTAACTTCTCTGCCTTTTACGATTATCAAATCAGGCCAACCACTTCTATATGAGTATGGATCTTCAGCAAATTTCTTTGCTACTGCTATAAAAGTTTCTGTTTCGATAGCATCAAATAAAGCTTCGCAGCATTCAAAAGAAAGACAAGGATATTCCCTTTTTATAAACGATTGCTCGAATATATCTCTTAGGTTACTCAGGTATTTTTTCTTAGAAGTACTGCGAATTGAATTAATAATCTCACTCAGTTTATCCTGATGAATGGTAAGCTGAGCTTCAAGATATCTTGTACAAGCATCATTTCTATCATGAAAAGCATTTAGCTCGACCAGTTTATCTAGCATCAATGCTTTTAAAACCGTAAGAAAAGTATAACCCTCAATAAATGAGCCAACGTAACCTAGGTTCTCGAAATGCTTGAGTAAAGCAGGCTCAGGCTTTCCTTTGTAGTCTAACTGAATCTCTTCTAGCGGAAGGGAGAGTTCTTCACATTGTTTCTCTAAAGACATTCGTTTCATTAAGCCTACCTCTCCCTACTTGGTATATAAAGTCGCGTTAAAAGCCGTCCCAATGAGAGCCTCAAATAATTTTTAAGGCTTGTATTCGTTTTTTTTCCGAGCCAGTAGTTTTGTTATAACGTCAAATGCGGCCAATTTCGCCTTTTCCTGAGTTTTATAGAATAGATAACTATGCTTTACGAAATCAAATTTCTCAGCCGCTATTGTCGCACCCCAAGACTTTTCTTTTGGATATACAGTAACAATATAGCCATCAGACTTTATATAGTCATACCCCTTTTGGGATACCTTCCAAACACGACTCAGCCATTGTTTACGTTTCCGTGCGCGACTATGCATTTGAACATCCCTTTCTTTAGCCGCATTCAAGTCATCTTCCATATGACCCGCACAAACACACCCAACCGCAAGAACTTCAGGATATTCATGGTGAGACATATAGTGAACGTACCGAATATTCTGAGACTCGCACATATGGCATACTTCGCTAGGACTTCCAAGGTCTTCTATATATTCACACGACCATCCCTTATGAGGAACTCCTGACTGAGACCACTTTCCCCTTCTTTGGGTGACAAGTTTAAGCTCCTCCTCGTGCTTAGCCATGTTTACACTCCCTTTGATGCATAACGCTTGTAACACTTGACCGAAAAAGCGTAGCTTTTTAGGGTCAAGTGCTTACGTTTGTTAAGCTTTTGAGTATCTACTAGCATATTTAATTGTCGCCTTATCAATCATAGCAATAGCATTAAAATAGCTTTCTGCTGCTGATTTGTACGCTGCGGCGTTTTTATGAGCGGCCTGTACTCCAACACTTTTCCCGTGTACAAATTCGTGATTATCAATAAGCATGTGCTGAAATTCAACCGCAGCGTTCAGAAGATTCTGTGTTGGCTCCCGCATTTTAGGAAAATAAATATGCGCCAACACTACGGCTCTGCGCGAGTCGACTGGTGGCATAGTATTCAATTCAGATATATCTTTGGCATTTATGACATTACCAATCCATTCTTGAGCAGAAATTATCATATATGACATTTCTTCAAACTTTTCCCTAAGTAGAACTTTTCTGTGATGTGACTTATTCGATAGCTCTTTAAAATACGAAAATATGGATGATATAAATGCGCCTCCTATAGCAGATGCGCCGGCTATTATGGAGATTGCAATTTCTGAATCCATGACCATGTTTTGTTTTGCTTCCTGATTAGCTTAACATTTGTATCGTAGCCTCGGAGGCCGACTTGCCTGAGGCCAGTATTTCCTGATGAATTTTCGTTAAAAACGGGCGCAAAGCCAGGTAGCATGAGCCGTTCAGGTCATCTGCTTAATCGCACTGAATCCGAGAAAACGATCACCAAGCCTCATATCTACTTTTGACTATGCCTTGTAACTTCATGATTTCAAATAAGTATCAGTAAATTTTCAGCCACACGCCAGGATACTGGCCTGCAGGGCCATTTATCCTGCTTGAAACCCATTGGAAATGAGCACTGCTCGCCCGCTCACCAAAACGGCGCAGGTGTCTAAAAACCACGCTACCGCCCTAACGATAACGAAATACAGGCCTGCAATACAGGCAGAGCCAGGGAGAACGGAGGGATTGAGATTGGGGAAGGATTCACCCAGCCTGGCTTCCGTTGCTCAGCTGACGATTTGCTTTATTTTTGATCAAAATCAGGCACCCGCTTCCTCGAGTGCCTGAACATGATGCCGAAAGCAGGAGCAAGGCTCAAGGAGAAAGTTGAAAGGTTAAAAAAGCAACAGCACCAGTTGGTGATTGGTGGGTGATTGGTGATTGGTGATTGGTGATTGGTGATTGGTGATTGGTGATTGGTGATTGGTGATTCACCGTTGTGCCTACAGCCCTGCCCGTCCAGCACTATCGGATCGACGTCCAAGGTCCCATTCCATCCACACTACCGAAACATCAGAACGGCTCCAATTCCCCCTTATGAAGCCGGCGAGCACTGGCGTTATTGTGCGATCAGGCCCGCAGGGGCGAAGACAGGGACTGTCGAGCCGCAGATTAGGCACAGGATGTGCCGTTAGCTGCGCCCGCGCAATGGCGTCAGAGCGCAGCAAGAAGGCTTCATTGGGGGCGCCTTTCTTTGGTTACTTTCTTTGCGCGTGCAAAGAAAGTATGTCGCCAACAGGCGAAATTCAAACCATCAAACCGCCTCGAAGCATCCGTAACCACGGCATTTCCGAGGCTGAGATCGGAAAAATCTCCAGTAAAATGTTACCCATGTCATTGAGCAGAACTGTTACCGATGTGGGTGAACTGCACAGTAACCGTGATTCGTGATTCGTGATTCGTGATTCATGATTCATGATTCATCATGGCAGCGTACCGCCGCACGGTGTAATTCAGCACCACCGGGATAACAGAACGGTTTCGATCCCCCCCTTATGAAGCCGGCGAGCACTGGCGTCATTGTGCGATTAGGCCCGCAGGGGCGAAGACAGGGACTGTCGAGCCGACGATTAGGAACAGGATGTTCCGTTAGCGTCGCCCGTACAATGATGCCAGAGCGCAGCGCAAAGGCTTCATTGGGGCTGTGCTTTCTTTGCATACTTTCTTTGCACGAGCAAAGAAAGTATGTCGCCAACAGGCGAAATTCAAACCATCCAACCGCCTCGAAGCATCCGTAACTACGGCAGTTTCGAGGCTGAGATCGGAAAAATCTCCAGTAAAATGTTACCCATGTCATTGGACTGAACTGTTACCCATGTGGGTGAACTGTAACGACACTACAACTCCGCAAACCTATCCACCGCCACCGCCTCCGCAATAGCCTTATCAGCACTGCGCAATGCCTCGGCCTCTTCCTGCGTAAGCAGCTTCTGCTCCAGCGCCGCATCAATAGACTCAATATCCGCCCGGTGCAGCCGCACCCGCAGGGGTTCTGTTGCCACTACCTGCACAAAGGCCTGCTCCACCAGATCCACCCCCTCCCCCGGATTGCCGGGATAAACCCCCAGGGTAAGGCGGTCACGCACCGGGCCCGGTGTCAGCAGACGCTCGGCGCAGGCCGAGGTTAACGCATCCGATGGGCCTGATGCCCAGCGCCCAAGCGGAAATACACTCAGGCGCAGCAGCCAGGAGATTGGCCTGGAGGGAAAATTGTCGATCACCTCATGCAGCGATTGCTCGATGCGCACCAGGCCACGCTGCATGCAGGCATCCAGCAGTACGCGGTCATCCCGGGCTCGGCCGTCGTCTTCAAAGCGTTTGAGCGCACAGCTAAGCAGGAACAGCTCCCCCAGTACATCGCCCAGGCGGCCCGACAGCATTTCGCGGCGCTTGAGATCGCCCCCCAGCGTCAGCAGGCTCACTTCCGTTACCCAGGTGAGGGCTGCGGAAAAACGACTGAGCCTGCGGTAGTGCGGCGCCAGCTCGGCGGCATCCAGCGGTGCTGCCGCCAGATACCCAAACGTTGCGCCATGAAAGACGCTGCGCAGCAGTGTCTTGGCGGCAAAAGCGGCGTGCCTGAGCAACAGCGGATCAAAGGCCGCAACGGCCGCCGCTTCATCAGGCTCAGCCGCAGCCTCCATTTCATCCAGCAGATAGGGGTGACAGCGCACCGCACCCTGACCAAACACGATCAGGCTGCGGGTCAGAATATTGGCGCCCTCCACCGTAATGGCCACCGGAATGGCCCGGTAAATATTGCCCAGGTAATTGCGCGGCCCGTCGCACACGGCCTTGCCGCCGTGAATATCCATGGCATCGTTGACGATCTCGCGCATGCGGGCGGTGGCCTGCACCTTGAGGATGGCGGACACCACCGCTGGCACCTTGCCCTGATCCAGCGCCTGAGTCGTGGCCAGGCGCGCCGCATCGATCAGGTACAGGCTGCTGGCCATGCGGCCCAAGGCTTCCTGCACGCCTTCAAAGCGTCCCACCGGCAGGCCGAACTGATAGCGAATACGGGCATAGGCACCGGTGGTGCGGGCCGCCAATTTGCCGGCACCTACGCTCAAGGATGGCAGCGATATGCTGCGCCCGGCAGCCAGCGCGCTCATCAGCATTTTCCAGCCCTGGCCGACGCAGTCCTGGCCCCCCAGCACCCAGTCCATGGGCATGAAGACATCCTCGCCTTCGTTGGGACCATTAAGAAAGGCCTGGAGCGCAGGGTAATGCCGCTCGCCAATATTGATGCCGGGGGTATTGGTGGGCACCAGCGCGACTGTAATGCCAATGGATTCGACATCCCCCAGCAGGTGATCGGGATCATAGAGTTTAAAGGCCAGACCCATCAGGGTCGCCACCGGCCCCAGGGTGATATAGCGTTTGCCCCAGCTGACGCGCATGCCCAGCACCTGCTCGCCCTGGTAGTCGCCATAACAGACAATGCCCCGATCCGTCATGGAGGCGGCATCAGAGCCGGCTTCAGGGCTGGTAAGGGCAAAACAGGGAATCTCCCGGCCATCGGCCAGGCGCGGCAGGTAATAGTCTTTTTGTGCATCGGTACCGTGGTGCAGCAGCAGTTCGCCGGGCCCCAGGGAGTTGGGCACCATCACGGTAACGGCCACGGCGATGCTGCGGGACGAGAGTCGCATCACCACCGCAGAATGGGCGGAGGCCGAAAAGCCCAGGCCACCGAATTCCTTAGGCAGAATCATACCGAAAAAACGCTGCTGACGCAGAAAGTCCCAGATGGGCTGGGGCACAGCCCGCTGCTGCACCGTAAGATCCCAGTCATCGATCAGGCTGCACAACTGCGTGACCGGGCCATCCAGAAAGGCCTGCTCTTCGTCACTCAGGCGCGGCGTACCCGAGGCCAGCAACTGCGCCCAGTCGGGCTTGCCGGACAACAGCTGTGCATCCCACCAGAGCCCGCCCGCCTCCAGTGCCTCGCGTTCGGTATCCGAAATGGGTGGCAATAGCGCCTTGATGCGTCGCAGCACAGGCCCGCTGATATAACGCCTGCGCCAGCGCCCGATAACGCCTTGCGTCTGCTGCATGAGCTCGTTCCCCTGCTGCCAAATGTTCAGCTAAGCATAGACGCATTCCACTGCAGTCAGGGGGCTTTGACGGTATACAGGAGCGGCATCACAACTTACAGCTGTCAGCTATCAGCTATCAGCTCAAGCCTCTACCAGCCCCTTAAGCTGCGTGACGATGTGGGCCCCTATGGGTATCGCGGAAGTGGCTGCCGGCGACGGCGCGTTACATACCACCAGCGCGCGCTGGGTGTTGACGAACAGGAAGTCGTCCACCAGAGCGCCATCGGGCGTTACGGCCTGGGCACGGATGCCGGCGGGGTACGGTGTCAGATCTTCCAGTCGCAGCTGTGGGCAGTATTTTTGCACCAGTTTCAGATAACCGCGCTTGAACAGGGAGTTTCTGAACTCGGACAGGCTGGCGCGAAAGTTTTTCAGCAACACCCGGCGCAGGCCCGAATAGCACAGCATCTCCAGACTATCCCTAAGGCTGATATCGGTCTTGCGATAGCCTTCGCGCTTGAACGCCAGCACCGCATTGGGGCCCACGGTCACAGTGCCATCGATCATGCGGGTCAGATGCACCCCCAGAAACGGCAGGTCCGGGTCCGGAATCGGGTAGATCAGATGATTGACGATGCGGTTATGTTCAGGGGGCAGCAAAAAATACTCGCCGCGAAACGGCAGTATCTTGAAGCTCGGTTCAAGCCCCAGCAGCCGCACCACGCGATCCGCCATAAGGCCGGCGCAGGCCACCAGATAGCGTCCCCTGAAAGTACCGCCGCTGGTATTCACCTCTACGCCATCGCTGCTTTCATCAATGGCGGTGACTTCGGTGGCAAATTTAACCGTGCCGCCGGCCGCTTCCACCAGTTTGCCCATCTGCACGGTGATCTCCGTGAAGCTCACAATGCCGGTTGAGGGCACAAGGATGGCTCCTACGCCGCTGATGTTGGGCTCGCGCGCTTTGAGCTGCGTCTCGGACAGCACCTCGATCTCGATACCGTTCTCTTCACATCGAGTAATCAGTGCCTGCATGCGGCGGTATTCGGCCTCATTGGTGGCCACCAGCAGCTTGCCGCAGCTGTCGTACTTGATGCCGTACTGATCACAGAAGGCACGGGTGGCGATATTGCCCTCGCGACAGAAGCGCGCCTTGAGGCTGCCAGGCTTGTAGTAAACCCCGGCGTGAATTACACCGGAGTTATGCCCGGTCTGATGCTGCGCCGGCCCAAGCTCCTTTTCGAGTACCAGTACCGACTGGCCGGGATAGGCCTGCTGCAGCTGCCATGCGGTAGACATGCCGAGGATGCCGCCGCCGATGACGATAAAATCATAGTTATTGTTCATGCATTGCCCTGTGTCTGGGTAAAAAAGGCCGGGTTCAATGAACCCGGCCTTGATCGTTCGGCTAAGTGTCTTAACGAGCGGTCGCGACCGCGCCAATACCGCGACGGCTGTACATAAAGAGCGCGATAAAGACCGCCAGGCCCGCCAGATCCACCGACCACATGTCGTGGGGCCAGAGCATGGCCGTACCGGCCGCACCGCAGATCAGCCGCAAGGGTAGGTTCAGCTTGCTCTCCAGGTGCCCTTCCATAAAGCCCACGAAGGCATAGAGACCGAAGAGCGCGAACACGAACACCCGCATCACTTCTTCCGCCGAGCCGCCAATCAGGTTGGTATAGCCAAACAGCAGCGGCACTACATAGAGGCCCTTGGCGATCTTCCAGGCGGTAAAGCCCGTCGCCATGGGAGGCGTCTTGGCAATCGCTGCCGCGGCAAAGGCCGTAAGGCACACCGGCGGCGTAACGTTGGAATCCTGCGACAGCCAGAAGATAATCATGTGGGCCGACAGCAGCGCCATGGACAGCACCACCGGATCCACCGCCTGGGTCATCAGCTGCCCCATAAAGTCCGGCGGTACCAGCGCCAGCAGCGCCTTGGCATCGATCTCGGACATGGGGGATGCCAGCAGCGCCACCTTCTCCGGATCCACCAGCATAAAGATCATGCGTGCGGCTTCCGGCAGCCCACCGCTGACCATCAGCTCGATCAGCTTGGTTTCAGCGATCAGGTTATAGAGCGCCGGCGCCGACAGGGTCGCGAGCACTATATAGGCCGCAGTCACCGGCAGGCCCATACCCAGCACCAGGGACGCCAGACCCACCAGCAGTATGGTAATCAGCAGGCTGCCACCGGCCCAGTCGGAAATCATCAGCGAAAAGGTATTGCCGATGCCGGTCATGGCCACCACGTTCACCACCAGACCCACAGCCACCAGCAGCATGGCCGTCGTGGCCATGTTGCGTGCCCCCTGGGCCAGGGCATCAAACACCGCTGTAGGGCCCATGGGGTTCTTCGACAGCCAGGATGCCACCACCACCGAGATAATTGAGATACCGGCGGCATAGGTGGGTGTAAAGCCGTAGATCAGCAGCCCCACCAATACAGCCAGTGGCAGCAGGAAATGCCAGCCTTCTTTCATGACTTCTTTCAGCGGGCGGGTATCCAGCTCAACGGACTGGGCATGGCTGCGCATGGCTTCCACGCGCACATAGAAACCCACCGACATGAAGTACAACAGCGCCGGCAGAGCCGCCATGGCGACAATGTCGACATAGGGAATCTGGGTGTAGGACGCCATGATAAAGGCACCCGCCCCCATCACCGGTGGCATCAGCTGCCCGCCGGTGGATGCGGCGGCTTCAACGCCTGCGGCAAAACGTGCAGGGAAACCTGCACGGCGCATCAGCGGAATGGTGATAACGCCGGTGGACACCGTATTGGCTACAGATGAGCCGGATACCGAGCCCATCAGGCCCGAACCGAGCACGGCAACAAAACCGGGGCCACCGACAAAGCGCCCGGCCGCGCAGCGCGACAGCTCGATAATGAAATCGCCGGCGCCGGAGCGCACCAGGAAGGCGCCGAACAGAATGAACATGAAGACAAAGGTCCATGAGATGCGGGCAATGGAGCCGAACATGCCATCGGAACCGAAATAGGAACGGTACAGCAGGGTTTCAAGACTCAGACCGGCAAAACCAAACATGCCGCCGATAAAGGGGCCCCACCAGAATACATAGGTCAGCGCCACCACAATCAGGCTGGGAATAAACCAGCCGGTGGTGCGACGCGCCATTTCCAGCGCTATACCGATCGCCAGCAGTGAGAACACCCAGTCGAGCGTGACAAACTCAACGCCGCGATCATAGAGGGCATCTTCAAAGCGGATCAGGTAAAGCGCACAGGCGATCGCCGCCAGCCCCACCAGAATGTCCAGCAGCAGCACGCTACGCTGACCGGCGCGGGTCTGACTTTTAAACCCAGGTACCATCAGGGCGCAGATCAGCGCAAAACCGCCGAAATGGATTGCCGACACATAGAGTTCGGACCAGGTACCCAGGGTATTGAAATAGATGTGGGTCAGCGAAAAGAGTACGCCGATCCAGTACACGACGCGGCCGACTGACGACTCCGCAGGACGCTGAGCCAGCTCGAGGCTCTTGAGTTTGTCCGCGGTTTCCTGATCGGTATCCGGGATTGCTGTACTCATAGGAAGTATCCGTGGGCTATCAACAAAAAAGAGGGTCTGCCGCAGGCCTGAGCCCGCGACAGAGGTCATGTAAGCGCACCGGGTTTAGCAGCCTGTCGAACTTAACGCGGATCCAGGACCGGCCAAGCCCGACAGGCTGCCAGGCTCGATGCGACCGCCATTAGTTGGCGATCAGGTGCTCAGGGATTTCGACGCCCACTTCCTTGTAGTAGCGAGCAGCACCGGGGTGCAGCGGCACCGGCAGGCCGGCGATGGCTTTTTCCAGTGCCATGTCCTTGGTCGCCTTGTGAATGCCGTTCAGGAACGCCAGGTTCTCGTACACGGTTTTAGTCAGCTGGTAGACATCTTCTTCGGGAATGTCGTCGCGCACCGCCAGGAAGTTGGGCTGTGCCATGGTCTGCACATCCTGCGTCTGGCCAGGATAGGTATTGGCAGGAATGGTGAAGCGCGTCCACAGCTTGTAACGACCGTTGGCCTTGGTGATTTCCTCATCGGTGAAATCCAGGATGCGGATATCACTGCCCAGCGCGGCAAAGGCACGGGTAATGGCCGAGGTCGGTACACCGGACGGAATGTTCATGCCATCCACGGTGCCGTTCTGCAGCGCATCCGCCGAAGGTCCGTACCCCATGTAGGCCATATCGATCTTGTCCGCATCCAGCCCCAGGTTGCCAATGATGGTCAGACCCGAGCCTTCGGTACCGGAGTTCTTGGGCCCGATGGAGAACTTGTTACCCTCCATGTTTTTCAGATCCATGATGGTGCCCTTGGGGGCAAATTCGTTCTTCACCACGAACTGTTCAACGTTCTGCCACAGCATGGTGACCGAACGCAGGCCTTTTTGCGGGCCGGAATTCTTCAGATCACCTTCACCTTCCCAGGCCCAGGCGCCATAGAGGCCCTGCAGAATGGCAAACTGAGCTTCATTTTCGCGCATCAGCTTGATGTTCTCGCCGGAACCGGCCGAGTTGATCGCCGACATGGCCATGCCGATGGACGGCTCAAGCTTGACCTTGGCCAGGGTGGCGAGCGCCACACCCACGGGGTAGTAAGTACCGCCGGTGGAGGCCGTTGCCAAGATATAGGAGCGGTTCTCGGCCGCCTGACCCAGGGTCGCGACAGTGCCCAGGGTGCTGGCAACCAGCGCCATGCCAAAACCTTTCAGAAGCGTGCGTTTTGTCAGACTCATATTGGTGTTTTCTCTTGTCGTTATAGGAAAAACTGTTCCGGACTATTTAATGCAAAGCTGATACCAACACTGAAAAATATTTTAACTATTTGTTATAAAACGATTTTTCAGAAAACATCAGTTCACATAAATCTCAATCGGCAGTTTTTTGCTTATCCAGAGCGGCGATCGTCGGCCAAAAATGGCCTACTGCTAACGAAAAACCCAACAACGGCCAACGAAAAGCGCACAAAAGCCACTCCACAACCCTCTGCAGCGGCCTGTTTGGCCACGGGTACAACAGGTATAGGCAAAAAACCGCCGACTTCCCACGACAAGAGGAAAATCAGCGAGTTATAACGCGTTTATTTATGCTTGATATATGCAGGTGCGTCTTGCCCCATGCGCGGGGCAACCACTAAAAATAGCGCAGGGCCGTCAAGCAGGTACAGAGGCAGAGAGACACAGCAGCCAGCGCAGCCCTCAGTCTTCGCAGCCCCCCTGCACATAATCGCTGCGGTTGATGCCGTAGCGCGTCATCTTCTGATTCAGGGTCCGCCGTGGCAAATCCAGCTCGTCCATCACCGCCTTGATAGAACCGCCATGGCGCTGCAGCGACTGGCGGATAACGTCGGCCTCGAAGACCCCGACCTGCACGCCAAGCGGCTGCGTACTCAGGTGACCATTCGCACCGCTGCCGGCCTGCTGCACGCCTGAGCTTGAGTTCACCGGCCGCGACGCCTGCATCGGCGTGATGGCCGGGAACAGCAGGCCTGCCAGCTGCACCCGCGCATCCAGCGCAAAGCGCAGCGCTATGTTTTTCAGCTCACGCACATTGCCAGGCCAGCTGTAGCTCAGCAGGGTACGACGCTCCAGATCCGTTATCCTGCGCGGGTCGCGCTCGTGCTGAGCGGCGCAGCGCTCGACATAGTATTCGAACAGCAGCGGTATATCGTCCGCGCGATCACGCAGCGCCGGTATATGCAGCTGGGAGACATTGAGGCGGTAATACAGGTCTTCACGAAAGCCTTCCTCCACCCGCAGGTCCGCCTTGGAGGCCGCAACCACGCGCAGGTTAACGGCGATGGGGCTGTTCCCCCCCAGGCGCTCGATAACCCCTTCCTGCAGGGTGCGCAGCAGCTTGATTTGCAGATGCGGCGGCATGCTTTCGATTTCATCGAAAAAGAAGGTACCGCCGTCGGCATATTCGAACTTGCCGATGCGCTTTTTCATAGCCCCGGTAAAAGCGCCCGCCTCATGGCCGAAGAGTTCGCTCTCGATCAGGGATTCCGGAATGGCACCGCAGTTAACGGGTACAAAATGATGGCTGCGCCTGTTGCTGAACTCATGCAGACACTGGGCCACCAGCTCCTTGCCGGTGCCGGTTTCACCGTAGATGATGACGTTGGTATCGATGGAGGCCAGCAGCAGGATTTCCTGCTTGAGCCGCGCAATGGCCGGCGACAGGCCGATAAGGCGCGCATCTATACCCGACTGGGATGCCAGGTTGTGCTGCAGGCGGTCGTTTTCCAGCATCAGCCGACGCTTGTCACAGGCACGCTGCACCGTGGCCACCAGGCGTTCGGGAACAAAGGGCTTTTCGATAAAGTCGTAGGCCCCCTCGCGCATGGCCTGGGTCGCCATATCGATATCGCCATGACCGGTCACCAGCACCACCGGCATACCCGGCACCCGCGCCAGTGCCTCCTGCATCAGCGCCATGCCATCCATGCCCGGCATGCGCACATCGGTGACGAGCACGCCCGCAAAACCCGGCTGCAGCTGTACCAGCGCAGCCTCTGCAGCGCTGCAGCTTATTACCTCAAAGCCCGATAGACGCAGCCACTGCTCGGTGGCTTTACGCACCATGATTTCGTCATCAACCAGTAAAACCGTACCCTGCTGAAGCATCAAAAAAATCCTGTATAAAAACCGATGTGCCTCCACAAAGGTAGACACATACTCAGATCGCCTGCTCGAACGCCGCAGGTTTTACTCCGGTTTCCGGAATTCGCAGGCATATCCTCGAAATTCGCCCGGGGCTCATTTCCCGGAATTCGCAGGCTCCCCTGAAAACAGCTCCTGCGTTTTCAGGATTTCCGCCCTCCATGGCGGTCATTCAGGCTACGCTGCTCTCCAACATCGGCAGCGTGCTCTTCTCTCCCTTGCCCCTTGAACCTTGAACCTTGCCCCTTGAACCTGCTCTTCTCCCTTGCCCCTTTCACCTCGCCCCTTGAACCTCGTCCCTGTCCCTATACTGCGGCAGACGCAGGGTAAAGCAGGCGCCGCCCTGGGACGGATTCTCGGCGCTAATCTCCCCCCCAGATCCCGTACTATGCTGCGCACTATGGACAGACCCAGCCCTAGGCCGCTGCCTATATGCTTGGTGGTAAAAAAGGGTTCGAACAGTTTGCCGAGCGCTTCATCGGCGATACCGGTGCCACGGTCCGCGACCTGCAGTTCCAGCCAGCCATCCTCGGCGGACAATCGCAGCGACAGTTGGCGTGGTTCAGGGGAGTCCAGCATGGCATCGCAGCCATTCTTGATCAGATTCACCAGCACTTGCTCAAGCCTGGCGCTGTCGCCGGCCACGCGATCGTCCGGTATATCGGGGCTGAAATCGACCTGCACCTGCTCCTCGGCAAAGCGGCCACGAAACAGCGCCAGCGCCTGTTCGATGGCGCTCAGCAGGGACACCGCCTCCATGCGTTCGGGTTTGCGATAGGCAAAGGTTTTCAGCTGGCTGGTAATCACCGCCATGCGATCCACCAGACCATCCACCTCAACCAGGCTTTCATCCAGCATCTGTGGTTGCTGCAGCATTTTGCGACAGATAGCCACATAGGTGCGCATGGCGGTCAACGGCTGATTCAGCTCATGCACCACGGCGCTGGCCATGCGCCCGAGCGCCGCCAGCTTTTCAGCCTGCAGCAGCTCCTGCTGCATGTTTTGCAGCTCCAGGGTGCGATCCACCACCTTGGCTTCAAGGGTTTCGTTGGCTTCCTGCAGCGCCTGCTCCAGCCGTTTGCGTCTGGAGATATCAATCACCGTCACCAGATACTGCGCCCCCTCTTCCACCTTGCGCGCCCCCTGCATGGAACGAATCGAGAACAGCAGCGGGAATTCACTGCCATCACCGCGCACCCCGACGGCCTCCTGGCCAATCAGTGATGCAAAGCCCCGCTTGCCAAGGCGCCCCAGGGCACGTTCCAGCACACCGAATTCCGCCGCCGGCGCCAGTAATCGGCGCAGAGGCTGCGCCAGTGCCAGGGATGCCGACAGACCAAATTGCTTCAGCGCCATGCCGTTGAGAAACAGCATGCGGCCCTGCTCGTCCACGGTGATCAGCCCCACCTGGGCCGTGTCGATAATATCGCGCTGCTGTTGCTCGCTGCTGGCCAGCGTCTGCTGCGCCTGCTGCTGCGAGCGCTGCTTGAGACGCCGCTCACGCAAAAACAGCAGCAGCAACCCAAAAGCAATGCAGCCACCCAGGGTTACCAGCATGGCCGAACGCATATTGCGCTGTGCCACTGCGGTATCCTGCAGCACGGTAAGGGTCCAGCCCAGATCGTCCAGTCGCACCGACTGTGCCATGGACTCAGCGCCAGACCCGGACGGCCAGAGCTGAACCGCAGTGCCGTTGTCCAGATGACTCAGGCGCGCATCGCCGGACAGCTCACCGAAGGCGCGGTGCAGCCAGTCGTTTTCCGAGGACGCAAAGACAATTCCCTCACTGCTGCTGAGCATCCAGGGCACTGTTGCCCCCAGCCTTGCCTGCAACAACTCGAGACTCAAGCGCACCACTGAGGCGCCGATAAAGCGCTGCTCGTCATAGATAGGCGCCGAGAGGTAAAACGCCGGCTGCTGTTGATCGGAATCTATCCGAAAACGCCGCCCCTGGTTCCCCTCTCGGGCATCGGTGAAATAGTCCCTTGAGCGATGGGAACGCAGATAGAAATCCTGCTGATCACGCCAGCGACTGTATGCCACGGCACGACCGCTGCCATCCAGAATAAAGAGCGCGGTGGACCCGGCCACCAGGCTGGTCTGCTCCAGATAGCGGCTGACCCTAACCCCCATTTCCTGATTGGGGTACAGCAGCAGTGCCCGCACATCGCGGTTTTGGGTGAGCAGAAACGGCAGATAGTCGTAACTGTCGAGCCAGCTGCGGATTTCGCCGATACGGCTCAGCAACACTTCACTGCCACCGCGCTGCAGCGCCTGCAGTGTCCAGTCACGCGCCCGGTCCGCCGCCAGGGTAACCAGCGCGGCCGTGAGCGTGAGCCCTGCGAGCCAGAACACCAGACGGCGTTTGCTGCGGGCGCTGAGTGTCAATTGCATACGTACTCCGTCACCCAATGCCAGCGCATTCAGCCAGGCATGAAATGTGAAATGCCGCTATTACGCCCTTTGGCGCCGCCGCAATAAACAAGGCCCCGCGAACGGGGCCTGTCGATGCCTGACGCTGACGACCCACCCGCCGGGCGGATCGCAGACCCAACGCATCAGATTGCGATGACCTCGTAGCCCTCGCCCATTTTTGCAGCACCGGCAGGATTGGTAACCACCGCTATACTGGCATTGTCACCGGTCAGGTAACGCTGCGCCACCCGGCTCAGGTCGTCCAGCGTCACTGCCAGAATGCGCTGGCGATAGGCGCGGCGCTGCGCTGCTGTGCGGCCAAAGAGCGCACTGTGGTACGCCTGCTTGGCTTCACCGGCGGGAGACCCTGGCTTGTCGATGGAGCTGACCACACCCAGAATCGCCTCTTCGAGCTTCTGCGGATCCTGCGGCGTGTCGAGCAGCCAGCGGATGGACCCATCGAAATCGTCCAGGGTTTCCGCCAGGCGCGGGTCACGGTAGGAGAAGAAACGGAACACGGCATCGGAGGAATCCTGCCCGGCACCGGAACCGTAGGCACCGCCCTTCTCGCGAATGGCGCGGTGCAGGTAACCGTTGCGCAGGAAGTCACCCAGCACCGTCAGGGCCGCCGAGTCTTCGTGCTCGACCGGCACCGTGGGATAGGCCTTGGCACAGAAATTCACCTGAGTGCTGGTGGTCCAGAGCTGGCGCACCGATTCGCGCACCGGCTCAAGCGCAAAGGCACTGAAGTCCGCACTCACGGGCACATCCTGCCAGCGCGCCTGCATCTGCTGCTGCATGCTGTCCTGCTGATCGGCGTCGCCCACCAGCAGGAAACGCCGCGGCGCACCCTGCAGTTTCTGCTTGATGCCCTCGAGCTGCGCCGCCAGCTGCGCCAGCACGCTGTCATCTTTCAGAGACGCATCTAGGCTTTTGATAAAGCGAATGCTTTCCAGACCGCGGGACTCATGACCCAGCTGGGCCGCAGGGCTCATGCGGGCCACCGCTGCGGTCATGGCCAGCGCATGACCCTGACCGGTGATGCTCTGCTCCTTGCGGGTACGGGTCTGGGCGACGATTTCACGCAGGCGCTTGAACTCATCAAAGCGGGCCTCGTTCAGCGTCTCGTGCATCAAATCAACCAGTTCCTGCTGCTTGCTGGCCAGCGCCTTGCCGGACAACACCAGGAATCCGCTGACCTGCTGCTCATTATCAATCGCGCCACGCACTTCGGTGTAGGCACCGATGCTGCCGCAGACCTGAGACTGATACTGCTGGTTCTGCTTGTAGTCACGCGCGCCACAGCCCAACTCGGTGAGGCAGTGGGTGAAGAGCGGCAACAAACGGCGTTCCTGCGCATCCAGCGCCGGCAGATCGATAATGAGCTGCTGGTACACCAGACCATTGGTGCCCTGGGCGTAAGCCTCCAGTGCCAGCGGCTGCTGCAGCTGTACCTGGGGCTGCGGGATTTTCATCTCTGTCGGTACATCGCTGATACCCACCTTGGGCAGGATGCTTTCGTCATCTTCCTGCATCTGGCGGGCTTCCAGCGCCTCGGTCTGTGCAATGATCTGCTGCTTCTCAGCATCGCTCAGCTGAGCGCGAATGGCTTCAAGCTGCGCCGCTTCCGCCGCATCGCGACGGCTTGCCAGCTGTTTGTCGGGGCGCAGGGACAGGCGCACCAGGTGAGCGTTGTCCAGCAGCAGCTCTTGCACCATGGACTGGATGTAATCGGGCTGCTTGATGTCTTCACGCAGTTTTTCCAGCACCGGGTCCAGGTTCAGCACGGCGATGGGGTCGCCGTTGTGAATACCCGCCGAGATGGACGACATGATCAGATTCAGGCCGTAGGGGTAACCGTCACCACTGAGCTCGCGCTGGGACAGTTCCAGCTGATGCAGCTGCGCTTCGAGCATTTCCTGGGGCACGCCGTTCTCGGCCACCTCGTTCAGGGTATCCAGGACCAGTTTCTCAAAGGCCTCGGCATGCTGCGGATCACTGCCTTCCAGACCACACATAAAGCTCATTTCACGGTTGGAATCTTCCAGCCCGCACAGTGGCGACGGCGCACTGCCAAGCTCACTCGATTCCAGGGCATGGCGCAGCGGCGAGGCGCTGTTGTCCAGCAGCACGCGGGACAACAGGTGGGCGCGCAACTGCGCTTCCAGGTCGATCGACTGTCCCAGCAGCCAGCCCATCACATGGTGCGTCTTGCCGGACAGGTCTTCCTCGTCCAGCGCATAGGCTTCTTCGACCCGAATCGGCGCGTGCAGGCGCTTTTCGTCTGTCACCTGGATATGGCTGTCCAGGCGTTCGAACTGCGCCAGTGCCTGAGCATCAAAGCGTGACTGCAGTTCTTCCACCGCAATATCACCGAAGGTCATGAAGACCGCGTTGCTTGGGTGGTAATGACTGCGGTAGAACTCAAGCAGCTCGTCGTAGCTCAGATCCGTAATGCACTCCGGATCACCGCCACTGTTGTAGTGGTAGGTGGTGGTCGGGAACAGGTGCTTGCCCAGGGTCTGGTACAGGGTGGACACGGCGGAGCTCATGGCCCCCTTCATCTCGTTCAGCACCACCCCCTTGTAGACCAGCGGCGAATCCGGATTGCCGGCGTCGCTGAACTCCATGCGGTGACCTTCCTGGGCAAAGTCCAGCGGGTCGAGGCGCGAGAAGAAGGTCGCATCCAGGTAAACGTCCAGCAGGTTGAAGTAGTCCTTGCGGTTCTGGCTGGCAAAGGGATAGGCGGTCCAGTCGGAACTGGTAAAGGCGTTCATGAAGGTATTGAGTGAACGCCGCGTCATCATGAAAAAGGGATCACGTACCGGGTAGCGCTTGCTGCCGCACAGCGCGGTGTGCTCCAGCATGTGGGCCACACCGGTAGAGTCCATTGGCACGGTGCGAAAAGCGACGAGAAAGACATTTTCTTCGTTGTCGGCGGCGATGTGGTAGTGCCGAGCGCCTGTTTGCTGATGCTCATACTCCGCCATTTCAATGTTCAATGACTCTATGACTTCACTGCGGAGAAAACGAAAGCTGGAATGACAGTTCTGTGTCTGCATGAAAGCGATGTGCCTCAACCTGTCCGTGGTCGTCACTGCGACCTTGATGAAAAACGCAAACACCCATTCTATAGGCTATGCGCCCGGTTTCAAAAAACTGTTGCATTGGAGTGCTACATTGGCGCCGATGTTCCGTGCAAGGCAAGGGTTTTCACAGCTCGCCAACCGGCTGTTCGCATCTGCGTTGCAACAGCACCCAGGCAACCCGTGAACTTTGGCGACACCGCTGAACACAGGGATATCAGTGCAAGTTAGGCCTTCAAAAAATATTTTGTGCAGCGCAGCATTATGGATTGACAGGTCGATGCCCTGGCTCTATATTTGATCTCAATTGCTGCAACGCACAAATTTGATTCCAGTTAACGCCGCCAATACCACATTGAGGTAATAAACATGTACAACGATATGATGAAAGACCTGAAAGACAAAATGCAGCCTGTTGTTGATATCACCGAGATCAACAAGAAAGCGGCCGAAAAGCTGTTCGCCCTGCAGTCTGCCTGCATGACTGACCTGTTCAACAGCAGCATCGCTCAGATGAAAGCCCTGACTGCTGTCAAGGAACCCAAGTCTGCCGTAGAACTGCAGGTTCAGTTCTTCAAGACCCTGGAATCAAAACTGACCAACGTTGCAGAGCAGGAAATCGCTACCCTGACTGAAGCCAAGGATCAGCTGAGCGAAATCGTTGAGAAAAGCATCACTGAAATGTCTGAACTGCCAACCAACCAGTTCGGCGACTTCAGCAAATTCACCGACATGAGCCAGTTCGCTGATTTCAGCAAGTTCACCGATTTCAGCAAATTCGCTGACTTCAGCAAATTTACCGATCTGAGCAAGTTCGCTGATCTGAGCAAGTTCGCCGACATGAGCGCCTTCACTGCCGCGCCTGTTGTCGAAGAAGCTGAGAAAAAAGCGCCTGCCAAGGCTGCTCCGCGCAAAGCCGCTGCTCCTGCTGCGACTACCGCTGCGTAAAGTTGTTCTCTGGGGATCCACGTCCCCAACCACTCAGGCCTGGCCTTGCCAGACCTTTTCAGGGCTACCCTCGGGTAGCCCTTTTTTTATACATGGACGTATTTATCCTGCGGGTACAGGATGTACCAGAGCAGGGTTTATGTTCAGGATGAACGGTATGGCGCGGGTGCATGGATGCACAAGAGCGCCAATGTTCAGGATGAACGGTACGCCATAGCTCTCGCCTAGTCCCGAATGATCGCCTCACCCCGCGCCAGGGCCGGCACGTCACCTTCCAGTCCCATGGCCATACGAATGACCTTGCGCTTGGCAGGCGCCAGCCGTTCCGCCAGCCCCAGGCCCAGATTGCGCAGCAGTTTGAGTGGCAGGTTGCTGTTGCTGAATACGCGATAGAACGAATCCATCAGCTGCATCATCATCAGATTGTGCTGCCGGCGTGCCTTCTCGTAGCGCGCCAGCACCTGTACGGCGCCAAAGGGTTCGCCATTCGCCTGGGCCTGGACGATCACCTCGGCCAGGGCCGCTGCATCCAGCAGACCTATATTCACGCCCTGCCCGGCCAGCGGATGAATCATGTGGGCCGCATCCCCTACAAGGGCGACACCCTCGCCGACATAGCGCTGGGCATGCTGGCGCCGCAGCGGGAATGAGCCGCGCGCAAACACCTTATCAATCTGCCCGAGACTGGCCGGAAAATTGCTTTCCACCTGCTGCAAAAATGCAGCATCATCCAGCGCCATAAGGGTTTTGAGCCTATCGGGCTTGCCATACCAGACCAGGGAGGCGTGATTGCCCCCCAGCGGCAGAAAAGCCAGGGGCCCTGTGGGGGTAAACTGCTGCCAGGTGATGTCCTGCTGGCCATAACCGGTCTGGACGCTGGCGACCAGCGCGTGCTGATCGTAGTCCCACTGCGTCACGCCGATACCGGCGGCCTGGCGCACGCGGGACTGGCCACCGTCCGCCGCCACCAGCAGCCGACCCAGGACTTCGCGTCCATCGGCGAGGCGCACCAGGCTGCTGCCAGGCGCGTACTCGATATGTTCGGTTCGAGCCGGGCAGATAAGGTCAACATTGGCAAAGCTGCGCACACGCTCCAGCAGCGCCAGTTGCACCACGCGGTTTTCAACAATATGCCCCAGCTCGCTGCAGCCGATCTCGTCGCTATTGAATTCGGTGGCAGCACGTACTTCGTCTGCCTCCCACACCTTCATGCGCCGATACGGACACAGACGCCGACTGCTGATACCGTCCCAGACACCCAGGGCCTGCAAGATGTTACGTGAGGCCGCGCTCAGGGCCGACACCCGCAGGTCGTAGGGCTGATCAGGCTCAAAGGGCGCCGCAAAGTCGTGTTCGATCAGACCGACCGACAAGGGACTGTTACCCAGCGCGCAGGCCAGGGTCGCACCGACCATGCCGCCGCCGACGATCAAAATGTCATAGCGTGGTTTCATACTATATTTCGGTAACGCCGCCCATATAGGGACGCAGCACCTCTGGCACCTCAATGCTGCCATCGGCGCGCTGGTAGTTTTCCATCACCGCCAGCAGGGTGCGGCCGACCGCCAGACCTGAACCGTTCAGCGTGTGCAGCAGTTCGGGCTTGCCGGTTTCCGGGTTGCGCCAGCGGGCTTTCATGCGCCGTGCCTGGAAGTCCAGCATGTTGGAGCACGAGGAGATTTCGCGGAACTTGTCCTGCCCCGGCACCCAGACTTCGATATCGTAGGTTTTGGCAGCGCCAAAGCCCAGATCGCCGCCACAGAGGGTGATCACGCGGTACGGCAGGTTCAGCAGCTGCAGAATTTTTTCGGCGTGACCGGTCAATTCCTCCAGCGCCTCCCAGGATTTCGAAGGTTCAACCAGCTGCAACAATTCAACTTTCTCGAACTGGTGCTGGCGGATCAGGCCACGGGTGTCCTTGCCGGAGGCGCCCGCTTCCGAACGGAAACAGGGGGTATGGCAGGTAAAGCGCAGCGGCATCTGTTCAGCCGGCACGATCTCGTCACGCACCAGGTTGGTCACCGGCACTTCGGAGGTCGGGATCAGGTAGTAGTCACGGTCACCGAAAGGCACCTTGAACAGATCCGCCTCAAACTTGGGCAGCTGACCGGTACCATAAAGGGAATCCGCATTGACCATAAAGGGCACATAGACTTCGGTGTAGCCGTGCTCGCCGGTGTGGGTATCCAGCATCAGCTGAATCAGTGCCCGGTGCATGCGGGCAACTTTGCCCTTCATAACGGCAAAGCGCGCGCCGGTCAGCTTGGCGGCGGTTTCAAAATCCAGCTCGCCGTGCTGTTCACCCAGATCAATGTGATCCCTAGGCGTAAAATCGAAGTTGCGCGGCTGACCCCAGCGACGCACTTCCACGTTATCGTCTTCGCTCAGGCCTTCTGGGACGCTCGCATCCGGCAGGTTGGGCACGCCCAGCAGCAGATCATCGAGCGCGGCCTGCAGATCAGCCAGGGTCAGCTTGGCGGCGTCCAGCTGTTCGCCCAGGGCCTTGACTTCAGCCTTGAGGGGCGCAACATCTTCCTTCGCGGCCATGGCCTTGCCGATCTGCTTGGAGCGGCTGTTACGTTCACTTTGCAGGTTTTCGGTGGTGACCTGCACTTCCTTGCGCTGCTGTTCCAGTTCGCTAAAGCGCTCGACGGGAAAGTCGAAGCCCTTTTTCTTTAACAGTTGGGCGACTTCTTCTGGATTGGAGCGGACGTATTTAGGGTCTAGCATGGGTTCTCAAAGCACCTTTTAAATCACAGCAGGCGGGTTAGCGACATGCCGACATAAAGGGCGGCAAGGCACAGAATAACGCTCAATGATACATAGATTAAAGCGGACATGACATGCCCCTCCTGCAGCATCACCACCGATTCCAGCGCGAAGGTGGAGAAGGTGGTGAAAGCGCCGAGAAAGCCGACCATCAGCAGGGGACGTAATTCCGGACTCAGGCGCGCCTTTTCGAGCACCAGCACGAAGAGCACACCCATCAGCAGCGAACCTGCCACATTGCACAGCAGCGTGCCCAGCGGAAAGCGGCCCTGGGCATTGTTAAGCAGACCGCTGATCCAGTAACGCCCCAGCGCACCCAGGGCACCCCCGGTGGCAATCGCTATCAAGTGCAGCATGACTCATCCTTTGCCATCGCGGGCGTTCATTTCAGTTCAGACCGGCAGCAGCGCTATCTCTGCAGATAAAACACTTAACGCAAGCTCACTCGGCCCCATAACGGCGCCGGGCGCTGCGGGCATCAAGATTAGCCAGATGATCCAGCTTGTCGGCAATTTTCTGCTCCAGCCCACGTCGGCTCGGCTCGTAGTAGCGCCGATCAGAAATCGATTCCGGCAGGTAAACCTCACCCGCTGCGTAGGCCCCTTCCTCATCGTGGGCGTAGCGGTATTCGTCGCCATAACCCAGCTCTTTCATTAACTTGGTTGGCGCATTGCGCAGGTGTACCGGCACCTCGAGACTGGCATCAGCGGCCACATCGGCGCGGCACTGATTGAATGCCCGGTAAACGGCATTGCTCTTGGGTGCGCAGGCGCAGTAAATCGCCGCCTGGGCGATGGCGCGTTCGCCCTCCGAAGGGCCAACACGCTCGAAGGCATCCCAGGCGGACAGCGCGACCTGCATGGCTCTGGGGTCGGCATTGCCAATGTCTTCCGAGGCAATGGCCACCAGGCGGCGCGCCACATAGAGCGGATCACAGCCGCCGTCGAGCATGCGGCAATACCAGTAGAGTGCACCGTCCGGCGATGAGCCACGTACCGACTTGTGAAACGCCGAGATCATGTCGTAGAAGAGGTCGCCCTGCTTGTCGAAGCGACGTCCGCTGGCACCGAGCACTTCCGTCATGACCGACTCATCAATGCGCTCAACGTCGCCATCGGGTTGGGCCAGATCCGTAGCAATCTCCAGCAAATTCAGCGCCCTGCGTGCATCGCCATCGGCCGCCACCGCAATCTGCTGCAGCACGCCATCGGCGACATCAAGGCGGCGCTGCCCCAGGCCGCGCTCACTATCCTTGAGCGCATGGTGCAACAGACTCAGCAGGTCGGCCGCCTCCAGGCTGCGCAGCAGATAGACGCGGGCGCGGGACAGCAGTGCGTTATTGAGTTCGAACGACGGGTTCTCGGTGGTCGCGCCAACAAAAATAAAGGTGCCGTCTTCTATATAGGGCAGAAAGGCATCCTGCTGCGACTTGTTGAAGCGGTGCACCTCATCCACAAAGAGGATACTCTTGCGTCCCGACTGGGCCTTATAGGCACGAGCCTCCTCGATCGCCGCCCGGATATCCTTGACCCCCGACAGCACTGCCGACAGGGTCAGAAAATGGGCATCAATCTGCCGCGCCATCAACCGTGCCAGGGTCGTTTTACCGACACCGGGCGGCCCCCAGAAAATCATCGAATGGGCGACGCCCTGCTCCAGCGCCAGACGCAGCGGCTTGCCGGGCGCCAGCAGATGCTGCTGGCCGGCGTATTCATCCAGGTTACGGGGGCGGATACGGGCCGCTAGCGGCTCATACCCCGGGCTGTCATCGGCAAACAGATCGTCCATCAGGCACCCGGGTCGACTATCAGATCTGCACCATCGGGCACATCAAAGCTGAACAGATCAGCGCCCAGCGTGGGATTCTGCTGCTGGTTGTGAAACTGGATGGTAGTGCGCTGACCGAGAGAGTCTTCCAGCATCAGCTGGCCAATCTGCTCTTCAACAAACAGCAGCCGGATGCGGGTAAAGGTGCTCTGCTCATTGCGTGGCAGCAGTTCGAACAGCGCCTCACTGCCGGATTCATTCACCAGCGTGATGGTGAAATCCTCGCCCAGGCGGTCGATCTGGCCATTCAGAATCAGGGCCGGCGCACTGTTGCCATTGGCATCGAAGGGCTTGCGCGTAACCTGCATCAGATCGGGGTCGTAGATCCACAGGTAGGTGCCGTCGTTGACGATCACCTGGGGAAAAGGCTCCTCGCTGGTCCAGCGAAACAGATTAGGTTTGCGCAGCACCAGAGTACCGTTGGTCGCCTCGGTACGCTGCCCATTATCCGTCACTGAAAACTGCTCGAAATCGGAACTGAAGGTATCGTAGCCCTGCAGCATCTGCTGCAAGCGGGCATCCGCTTCCAGCGCCCAGAGCGGCGCCGAAAATAACGATAAAAGACCTGCAAAACCAACAGCAACTAACTGTTTCATAATCAATCTCTCGGTGGTGGTGGCGCGAGTACTTCGCGCTGACCATTGCTGCCTGCCGACGTTACGACGCCGGCAGCTTCCATGGTTTCAATCATTCGGGCGGCGCGGTTGTAACCAATCTTGAGTTTACGTTGCACACTCGAAATCGATGCCTTGCGACTCTCCAGTACAAAGGCCACGGCTTCGTCGTAGAGCGCATCCTGCTCATCATCGAACAGGCCGGCAGAAGGTGCGCCGCCTTCAGACGGATCGCTCAGAATGTCATCTATATAGGCGGGCGCGCCATAGAGCTTCCAGGCATCCACAATGCGGTGCACTTCATCATCACTCACAAAGGCACCGTGCACGCGGTTCGGCACACTGACCCCGGCCGGCAGATACAGCATGTCGCCGTTGCCCAGCAGGTTTTCAGCACCGGACTGATCCAGGATGGTGCGCGAATCGATCTTGGAGGACACCTGAAAGGCAATGCGCGTCGGCACGTTAGCCTTGATCAGGCCGGTAATAACATCCACCGACGGGCGCTGTGTCGCCAGGATCAAGTGAATGCCCGCCGCACGTGCCTTCTGGGCGATACGTGCAATCAGTTCTTCGACCTTCTTGCCGACAATCATCATCATGTCGGCGAACTCGTCGATCACCACGACGATGTACGGCAGGGTTTCGAGCGCGGGCGCCGGGGTATCGAACGGCAGGCCTTCCTGCTCCGGATTCCACAGCGGATCCTTGATCGGCTGTCCCTGCTCCTGCGCCTTGAGCAGCTTCTCGTTAAAGCCCGACAGGTTACGCACCCCCATCTTGGCCATCAGCTTGTAGCGCCGCTCCATTTCGGCCACACACCAGCGCAGACCACCGGCGGCCTCCTTCATATCGGTAATAACCGGTGTCAACAGGTGTGGTATGCCTTCATAGATCGACAGTTCAAGCATCTTGGGGTCGACCATCATCAGGCGCACTTCATCGGGTGTAGCCTTGAACAGCAGGCTGAGCAGCATGGCATTGACGCCCACCGACTTGCCCGAACCCGTGGTACCGGCCACCAGCAGGTGAGGCATCTTGGCCAGGTTCACCACCACCGGGTTACCGGCGATGTCGTTACCCAGGCCCAGCGTCAGCTTCGATGAGGCCTCGCGATAGGGTTTGGAGTTCAGCACCTCACTCAGGCGCACCGTCTGGCGGGATTCATTGGGTATCTCGATACCCACCACCGATTTGCCGGGAATGACCTCCACCACGCGCACGCTGAGTACCGCCATGGAGCGGGCCAGATCCTTCGCCAGATTGGTAATCTTGCTGGCCTTGACGCCCGGAGCCGGCTGCAGTTCGAAACGGGTGATAACAGGCCCTGGATTCACTTCCACCACTTCGGCGACCACACCGAAGTCCTTGAGTTTGTCTTCCAGCAGGCGCGACATCATTTCGAGCTGGTCGTCGCTATACCCCTGCTCCTGATGCAATTCCGGCGGGTCCAGCAGATCAAGCGAGGGCACCTGCTGGCGCGCAGGCCGCAAACCTGTGGGGCGCTGATCATGATCAAGCCCCAGGTCACTGTCCTGCATCGGCTTGTGGGCTTCGGCCAGCGGCACTATGCGTACACCCTTGCGTACCGCCTCATCCATCCCCTGCCCCGCAGCATCACCTGGCGCCGCCATGCGACCTACCGCGGTATCCAGCACTTGGGATACGGCAACAGGCTCTGAACCGGCGGCTCTGGAATGCACATCGCTGGCATGCCTATCGCTGGCATGCCTATCGCCGGCATGTGCAGCGTTCTGCGTGGCGGGGGCCGCAGCAAAAGGCGCATCAGCGTAATCGCTGTAGTCCTGACTCTCGCTGGCGCGCGGATCTTGCGCCGCTGCCCTGGCAGCCGGGCTTTCTTCGAACGAAAAGCTCGGTTCCACACGCTCGGGCCGGGGCGCGGGGCGGCTAGCTGCAGTCTCACTGCTAGGCCCCTGGGCCGGGGGTACCGATGAATGTGCATCTTCATCGGCAAACTCAGGTGTCAGAAACAGCGGTGCCTGTTCTTCTGTCAAACCGCTGAATGACGGGCCCTGCGCTGCTGCGCCCTGAGAAGACCCAGTGCTAGAAGGCTCAGTGCGAATCCGCGCACTGGATACACTGCTGCTGTAGCCAGGGGCTGCGGCGGGCTTCGCAGCGGCCGGAGTCTTCGTATCAGCGCCGGAACGGGGAGCACGGCGCGGGCGCAAGCGCCCCAGGGACGCAAGCCTGGCGGGTAGGCGCAGCAATCCGCGCCCTATCCAATCCAGCGTCTGGCCAACTGATACCTCGACATAGCAGGTCAACCCCACCAGCATCAGGGTCCAGAGCACGACAGAGCCCCCCAGCACACTGAACCAGGACACGATCCAGTCCGACAATGCCTGACCAATCAGACCGCCGGCGGTAAAGGGATACTCAAATACGCTGTTGGAAAGATGCAGTGATGCCAGCGCACAGAGCCCGGCCACGAACAGCAGGCCGCCACTGGCACGCAGGATCAGGTACGGCATGCCATCGAGCAAGCTAGTCTTGCGACGCAGCAAAAAGCGCAGAGACGGATAGGCAAGCAGTATCGGCACCAGCCAGGCGCCTATGCCAAAGAAGGAAAACAGCCAGTCTGCGACCCAGGCGCCGGCAGTACCGGCAAGATTCCTCACCTCTGGCTGATAGCCCAGGTGAGACCAACCCGGATCCCGGCTGTCATACCCCAGCACCGCTATCATCAGATAAAGGCAGACACCCAGCACCAACATCAGCGCCGATTCTTTAGCAATACGCACCAGCAGTTCCGTAAACGACAAAGATGCTTTCAAATTCTGTTCACTCAAACAACAAGCCCTTAATTTAGCCCGATTTTTCAGGCCAACAACATACCACAATTGGCGGTTTGGGTTGACTCGCTATTGATGCAAAGGCATGAATAAGCGATAGTTACCCGCGATGCGGCACTTGTGGTTAATGAATCAGCACACCGCTGACCGAACGCGATATCTGAACCCCTATTACAAAGACTATACAGGGCAATTCTGACAGCCGGCTGAACAGATGCCCAGGCTCTCATATTGTCAGACAGCCGCATATCCGCCAGGGATTGAATTCAGCGCCCAGCGCCCTCATTTTGAAAGCCTGTCACTTTTGCACAGCGGGTTTTCACAATGAAAGCAGGCATCGACCCAGGCAGAAGTCCGGCCTAACTGAACAGCATCTAGCTGTGGCCTATACGCCCGAGCGCCCGAGCGCCCTGTAGCCGCCGGCCAACGGCAGTCACAGGCCAGATGCCGCCAGGCGTGCGGCGCTGTTCATCAAGCATCGAATCTGACATTTCATTTAACATCTCATCTAACATCGACACGGATCTAACATGAGCGAAGTCAAACACCACCGTCTTATTATTCTCGGCTCCGGCCCCGCCGGTTACACAGCCGCCGTTTATGCTGCCAGGGCAAACCTTAACCCGGTGATCATTACCGGCATGCAGGCCGGTGGCCAGCTGACCACCACCACCGATGTCGACAACTGGCCAGGCGATGCCGAAGGCGTCCAGGGCCCTGAACTGATGCAGCGCATGCAGGCTCACGCCGAGCGCTTCAACACTGAAATCCTGTTCGACCATATCAATGAAACAGACCTGCGCAGCCGCCCGTTTCGCCTCAAGGGTGACATGGGCATCTACACCTGCGACGCCCTGATCATTGCCACAGGCGCATCGGCACAGTATCTGGGCCTGGAATCCGAAGAAGCCTTTATGGGCAAAGGCGTTTCCGCCTGCGCCACCTGCGATGGCTTTTTCTACCGCAACCAGAAAGTCGCTGTTATCGGTGGCGGCAACACGGCAGTGGAAGAAGCGCTCTACCTGTCCAACATCGCCGCCGAGGTCACCCTGGTGCACCGTCGTGACAGCCTGCGCTCCGAAAAAATTCTGCAGGACAAACTGTTCGAGCGCGCCAAGAACGGCAATATCAAGATTGTCTGGAACCACACCCTGGACGAAGTTCTGGGCGATGCCACCGGCGTCACCGGCATGCGCATCCGCAGCACCGAAGACGACAACACCCAGGATATCGAGCTGGCCGGCGTCTTTATCGCCATCGGCCACAAGCCCAACACCGATATCTTTGAAGGCCAGCTGGACATGCACGACGGCTACCTGAAAATTCGCTCAGGGCTCGAAGGCAACGCCACCGCCACCAGCGTTCCCGGTGTTTTCGCCGCCGGCGATGTCAGTGACCACGTCTACCGCCAGGCCGTTACATCCGCGGGCTTTGGCTGCATGGCCGCACTCGATGCCGAGCGCTACCTCGACGATCTGGAAAAGTAAGCCACATCCATGGCAACACCCGGGCAGGCCAGGCGGCCTGCCCGCTGACTGATACTCGGGGAACCCTCGATGATTTCCTGGCTTTCTCGCACATCCCATCAATTCCCCCCTGCATCCCAGGCTCTCAAGGACCCCAACGGCCTGCTCGCAGCCGGTGGTGACCTGAACCCCGACCGCATACTCAACGCCTACCGCAACGGCATCTTCCCCTGGTACAACCCCGGCGAGCCCATTCTGTGGTGGAGCCCGGATCCGCGCTGCGTCATCTATAGCGACCGCTTGCATATATCCCGCAGCCTGCGCAAGCGCCTCAGACGCAGCGACTACCAGGTGACCTTTGATCAGGCGTTCGGCGCCGTCATGGACGGCTGCGCAGCCCCCAGGACCGGCAGCAGCGGCACCTGGATCAGCCCCGAGATGCACGCAGCCTACCGCCAACTGCACCGCCACGGCCATGCACATTCGGTGGAGGTCTGGCAGGAGGGTGAACTGACGGGCGGACTTTACGGCATTGCCTCGGGCCGTATGTTTTTTGGCGAATCCATGTTCAGCCTGCGCACAGACGCCTCGAAAATCGCCTTTGCCTGGCTGGTCGAACAACTTAAAAACTGGGGCTATCCTTTAATTGATTGCCAGGTTCACAACCCGCATCTCGTCACGCTGGGAGCCGAAGAGATCACACGGGAAACCTTTCTTCAGGAACTGGATCGAATTGTCGACATTCCCTGCAGTCCGAGCTGGATATTCGATATCGATGCCAGCGCATTTGGAGGTTAAGACGCCGTGACTACCCTGCGACAACTGCACTTCTACTCCACGCCGGAACACGAGTGCAGCTACATTCCGGGACGCATGGCCCGCACGCTCTTTGTGGACCCCCAGGCCGTCATCAGCACGGACGCCTATAGTCAGCTATCGGACCTTGGGTTTCGTCGCAGCGGCAAGCACATCTACCGCCCCCACTGCGAAGGCTGCCAGGCCTGTGTCTCGGTCCGCATTCCCGCGGATAACTGCCGCCTCAGTAAAAGCCAGAAGCGCGTGCTGAATCGCAACCTGGATCTGTCCTGCAACCGCGTGGTTCCGATCATGACCGATGAGCACTACGCCCTCTATGCGCGCTATATCAATGCGCGTCACGCCGACGGCGACATGTATCCTCCGTCGATTGAACAGTTTCGAGCATTCCTGGTGGAGGGCCACGACAGCAGCTTTTTCTTCGAAGTGCGCCTGAATGACCAGCTGCTCGCCGTTGCGGTGACCGACCAGCTGACCCAGGGACTTTCTGCAATTTACACTTTCTTCGACCCCGATTTACCCAAGCGCAGCCTGGGCACCTACTGCATCCTGACGCAGATAGAACAGACGCGCCAACTGGGCCTGCCTTACCTGTATCTGGGCTACTGGGTGAAGCAATGTCATAAAATGAGCTACAAGATTGGCTTCCGCCCGCTGCAATTACTGCTCGACGGGCACTGGAGTGCACTGCGCTAATCACTTCAGCACGCGAATCTCTTTGATATAACACCGCTTTTAAGGCAGAATACTGCGCTTCACTGGGAAGCGCTGATGAAATTCGTATTAAATCAGCGTGGAAGACTGGGTTAGCAACAGCCTTAACAAGGTAGGTACTGAATGGCCAAAGAAGATAGCATTGAAATGGAAGGCACCGTCATCGACACGCTGCCGAACACCATGTTTCGCGTAGAACTCGAGAACGGTCACGTTGTAACAGCACATATTTCCGGCAAAATGCGCAAGAACTACATCCGCATTCTGACCGGCGACAAAGTCAAAGTAGAACTGACGCCTTACGACCTGAGCAAAGGTCGCATCGTCTACCGCGCCCGCTGATTGCACGCCTTACCCAGCTCTCTTCCGCTTTATCAGCTTCAGTGGCAGCATCTTCGCTGTCACTGTGCTGCGCGCTCCAGCTTCGAAGAACACCTGCGTTAAATTCATCTCCTGCCTGACGACAAGAAGATACTGCCAAGCCCGCGCATCAACCGCGCGCAAAATGCTGTGCCATTTTTCGCAAGCATGGAAGTTCTCGCCTATACAGACGCGTTGAAACGCAGGCAAGAATGCTGCGAATAGCCGCTATGGCATGCAGTACGGCGGGCAGCGACAGGCAAGATAACGCAGATAAACGCAAGAACACTTCAGATTGAAGAATTCGGATGGAAGAAAAGCGCAAAAGCAGCGACTGACAAGAATAGCCAGCCGCTGCAGTCAGATCAGTGACAGCCCTCCGGCTGCTCAGACACCACATGCAACGCCAGATCACCATCGTCACCGACACTGATCTCCACGGTACCGCCCTCTTCGGCCAGCTCGCCAAACAGAATCATCTCTGCCAACGGCTTTTTCAGCTGCTCCTGAATCAGGCGCTTCATTGGCCGGGCACCCATAGTGTCATCGTAGCCTTTCTCCGCCAGCCAGGCGCAGGCGGCATCATCCACATGCAGCACGACCTTTTTCTCATCCAGCTGCGCCTGCAACTCGGTGAGGAACTTGTCGACCACACCCCGAATAATATCCGGCGATAGCGACTTGAACTGGATGATGCCATCCAGGCGGTTACGGAATTCCGGCGAGAACATGCGAACGATCGCCGCCATACCATCGCTGGCGTGATTCTGGTGCGTGAAACCAATGGACGGCCGACTCATCGCCTCGGCACCGGCATTGGTGGTCATCACCATGATGACATTACGGAAGTCCGCCTTGCGGCCGTTATTGTCGGTCAGGGTGCCGTTATCCATCACCTGCAACAGCAGGTTGAACACCTCAGGGTGCGCCTTCTCGATTTCATCGAGCAAGAGCACGCAGTGCGGTGACTTGGTCACAGCCTCGGTCAGCAAGCCGCCCTGATCGTAGCCGACGTACCCCGGAGGCGCACCGATCAGACGCGATACGGTGTGACGCTCCATATACTCGGACATATCAAAGCGCACCAGCTCAATGCCGAGAATCCGCGCCAGCTGCGAGGTCACCTCGGTCTTGCCGACGCCTGTCGGGCCCGCAAACAGGAAACAACCCACCGGCTTATTGGCCTCCTTGAGGCCGGCCCGCGACAGCTTGATGGCAGACGACAGCGTATCGATGGCCTGCTCCTGACCCAGCACCACCATTTTCAGGTTGGAATCGAGTTTCTTGAGCAGATCCTTGTCGGAGGCGGACACGCTTTTGGGCGGGATACGCGCAATCTTGGCCACCACAATTTCGACCTCGGGGACATCAATCAGCAGCTTGCGCGTTTCCTCCGGCATCAGGCGCTGATAGGCACCCGCTTCGTCGATGACATCAATGGCCTTGTCGGGCATGTGCTTGTCATTGATGTAGCGATCCGCCAGTTCAGAGGCGGCACGCAAGGCCGCATCGGTGTATTTGAGCTGGTGATGCTGTTCGAAGCGATTCTTCAGTCCTTTCAGAATCTGGTAGGTATCCAGCACGCTGGGTTCCAGCACGTCTATCTTCTGGAAGCGGCGGGCCAGGGCCCGGTCTTTCTCGAAGATGCCGCGAAATTCCTGATAGGTCGTGGAGCCAATGCAGCGAATCTCGCCGGAGCTGAGCATGGGCTTGAGCAGGTTAGAGGCATCCATGGAGCCTCCGGAAGCGGCGCCTGCGCCAATGATGGTGTGAATTTCATCAATAAAGAGTATCGAGTGCTCCTGACTGCGAATCTCGCCCAGCAGCGTCTTGAGACGCTTCTCGAAATCACCGCGGTACTTGGTACCGGCCAGCAGCGCCCCCAGATCCAGCGAGTAAACCACACTATCGGCGATCACCGAGGGCACCTGTCCTTCGACGATGAGCTTGGCCAGACCTTCCGCAATGGCGGTCTTGCCAACCCCGGCTTCGCCGACCAGCAACGGATTGTTCTTGCGCCGGCGCGACAGAATCTGGATAACGCGCTCAACCTCCGCATCCCGACCCACCAGCGGATCAATACGCCCCTGCTGCGCCAGAATATTGAGATTGACGGCATACTTGGACAGCGCACTCTTGTCCTTGTCATCGCCGGCCTCGGAATCTACCGACACCTCATGATCCTGAGCTTCGTGATCCGACACGCGGGATATGCCATGGGAAATGTAATTGACCGCATCAATGCGCTCCACGCCCTGCTGCTGCAGAACGAACACGGCCTGGCTCTCCTGCTCGCTGAAGATCGCTACCAGCACATTGGCGCCGGTGACTTCGTGGCGCCCGGACGACTGCACATGAAACACAGCACGCTGCAGCACACGCTGAAAACCAAGCGTGGGCTGGGTTTCCATGTTGGGAATATTCTCCGGCAACAGCGGAGTTGTCTCATCTATGAAGGTGGTCAGCGACTGCCGCAATTTTGCGATATCAGCGCCACAGGCATTTAGTACCCCCTGGGCTTCGCGGTTATCTAGCAACGCGAGCAATAAATGCTCGACCGTCATGAACTCATGCCGCTTGTCCCGGGCTACCCGGAAGGCTGCGCTGAGGGTCTCTTCCAACTCTCTGTTAAGCATGGCGGACTCCTGATCAGACGCTTTCGACTTCACACAACAAGGGATGTTTATTTTCCCTTGAGTATTGATTCACTTGCGCGGCTTTAGTTTCAGCCACATCGCGTGTGTATATACCACAAACGCCTTTACCCTGAGTATGGACGGCCAACATGATCTGTGTCGCCTTTTCCTGATCCAGCGCGAAAAAAATCATCAACACCTCAATCACAAAATCCATGGGCGTGTAATCGTCATTCATCAGCACCACCCGATACATCGGCGGGCGCTTCAACTTTGGTTTGGCCTCTTCAGTGGCCAGCCCTGAATTATGATCGCCATGCTGCTCATCATGCCCATCGTTGTCATTATCAGACGAAAGCCTGACGGATACGGAACTGCTCATGCCTGAATATTAGCCTTTACTTTGGTCACTGGATGAAATTGGGGACTGACAATTAGCGTCCCGGATAGCCGGTGCTATACTGCCGTGACGCAGGAGGGATCCAGTATCAGCAGTACCTGCCTCAATGTAAAGAAGCCGCCCCCGGGTCCGCTTCACCATTGTAGCAAGTCAGCGTCTGGGAGTTGAGGCTTGTTTCCTGCAGACAAGCGCTCAGGGCAGTCAACTAGGGGAATTCGCGCATGCAGACAGGGAAAGTAAAGTGGTTCAATAACGCCAAGGGATATGGATTTATTCTTTCGGATGACCACAACGAAGACTTGTTCGCCCACTACTCGGCGATCCAGTCCGACGGCTACCGCAGCCTCAAGGCAGGACAGCTGGTCGAGTTCGAAACCCAGCCAGGCCCCAAGGGCACCCATGCTGTCAATATCAAGCCCATCGGCACGAACTGAGCCACAAGCAGCTGCCTGCCCACAGGTTTTGTCGTTCCAGCCTCAGATTCAGCCCCCAAGACAGCAAAAACCAGCCCGGAGGCTGGTTTTTTTTATGGCTTTCTTACTGACAGGCTAAATCATTGCCTCACTGCATTCTGGCAATGATGGCATCACCAAATTCCGAGCTTTTCAGCAAGGTGGCACCGTCCATCTGCCGCTCAAAGTCGTAGGTCACGGTCTTGGCCGCAATGGCGCCATCGACACCCTTGAGGATCAGATCCGCCGCCTCCAGCCAGCCCATATGACGCAACATCATTTCAGCCGACAGTATCAGGGAGCCCGGATTGACCTGGTCCTTGCCGGCATACTTGGGTGCTGTTCCGTGGGTGGCTTCGAAGATCGCCACTTCATCGGACAGGTTGGCCCCAGGCGCTATGCCAATACCCCCGACTTCTGCCGCCAGGGCATCGGAAATATAGTCACCGTTAAGGTTCAGCGTCGCTACCACGTCGTATTCAGCCGGGCGCAGCAGTATCTGCTGCAGCATGGCATCGGCAATGACATCCTTGACTACGATCTGCTTGCCGGATTTTGGGCTCTTGAAGCTCATCCAGGGGCCGCCATCCAGCAAGGTGGCGCCAAATTCTTCCTGGGCCAGCTCGTAACCCCAGTCCTTGAAGGCACCTTCAGTGAATTTCATGATATTGCCCTTGTGCACCAGGGTCACAGAGGCGCGATCGTTATCCACCGCGTATTGCAGCGCCTGACGCACCAGCCGCCGTGTCCCCTGACGGGACACCGGCTTGATGCCAATACCGCAATTCTCGTCAAAACGGATCTTGGTAACGCCCATTTCCTCTTTCAGAAAGCGAATAACCTTGTCGGCTTCCGCCGAACCCGCCTTCCACTCCACCCCGGCGTAGATGTCTTCCGAGTTTTCACGGTAGATCACCATGTCCACATCCTGCGGGTTTTTCAGAGGACTCGGTACCCCTTCAAACCAGCGCACAGGACGCTGACAGACATACAGATCCAGCTCCTGGCGCAGCGCCACGTTCAGCGAGCGGATGCCACCACCGACTGGCGTGGTCAGCGGGCCCTTGATGCCCACCACAAACTCCCTGAACGCAGCCAGAGTCTCTTCCGGCAGCCAGGTATCCTGATCATAGATCTGCGTCGCTTTCTCGCCGGCATAGACCTCCATCCATGAAATTTTGCGCTGGCCGCCGTACGCCTTGTCGACTGCAGCATCCACCACCTTTATCATCGGCGGGGTGACGTCAACACCGATGCCGTCGCCCTCGATATAGGGGATGATGGGGTTGTTGGGGACATTCAGGGAAAAGTCGGCATTGAGCGTGATCTTTTCGCCTTTGGTTGGCACCTGAATTTTCTGATATCCCATTCTCTACTCCACTGAATACATTCGTAGTAGTATCGCCCGACTGAGTATACACAAAGGCAATTCTGCCGCTATCGCACTATAGCCCATCAGGTCCCATGTCCCAGCTGATCCTGTTCAACAAGCCTTTTCAGGTACTGACCCAGTTCACCGATGACCAGGGTCGCAAGACGTTGGCCAAATTTATCCGCCAAAAGGATGTCTATGCCGCCGGCCGGCTCGACTATGACTCCGAGGGGCTGCTGCTGCTAACCGACGACGGTGCCCTGCAGCATCAGTTGAGCCATCCGCGTCACAAGATGGAGAAGACCTATCTGGCCCAGGTCGAGGGTGAGGTCAGCGAAGCGGCGCTGGCGGCCCTGCGCAAGGGCGTGGAGCTCAAGGATGGCTTCACAGCACCGGCCAAAGCCGAGCGGGTCGAGGATCCGAAACTGTGGCAACGCCATCCGCCGATCCGCCAACGGGCAGAAATTGCCACCAGCTGGATCGAACTGCGCATCACCGAAGGGAAAAATCGCCAGGTAAGACGCATGACTGCGGCCGTCGGCTTTCCGACCCTGCGCCTGATACGCACCGCCATAGGCCGCTGGTCACTGGATGGCCTTAAGCCTGGGGAATACCGCAGCATTGAAGCCCCGTCACCCGTGCAAGGCAACAGCAACGCCACAGTCCGCGCGCCTGGCGGCGAACAAAAGCGCCCCGGCCAGAAACCCGCGAATGGAAAAAGCAGAGGAAAAACAACCACCAGCCGAAAAACACCCAAGCGGCGCTAGAGCGGCACTATCCGTTCAACAGAGCCCGGCGGCAGCATGGGCTCTTGCGGCTTATGGCTTACATGGCTTACTGCTTATGGCTTATGGCTTACGGCTTACGGCTTACGATTCACCATTTTTCCGCCGCATCCAGGTCAGTGCCCTTTTGCTCGACCCAGCGCGCCTCATCGCCCAGCAGTTCCTTTTTCCAGAAAGGCGCATCGCGTTTGAGATAATCCATGATGAACTGGGCGGCCTCAAACGCCGCCACCCGGTGGCGCGAGGCCACACCGACGTAGACGATATTATCGTTGCCCAGCAGTTCGCCAATACGATGAATCACACACACCTGCCCCAGTGGCCAGCGCTCCCGGGCCTGGGCAACAATTTTGACCAGCGCCTTTTGCGTCATGCCAGGGTAATGCTCGAGGAAAATACCCCGCAGCCGCTCGGCGCCTTCAAGCTCGCGCACAATGCCGGTAAAGGTGACGATAGCGCCGCAGCTGGCATCCTCGGCACGCAGCTGTGCGTGTAGACCGGCGATATCAAAGTCCTCGGTTTGAATACTGATAAAATCACTCATGCATGACTCCTGTTGCGGGCGGGAAAAATCATAGCATTAATGCTATCGTGTGCACCCCTTGAATTGGCGGATATGAAACCGATGTGCTGGACGCCCCACGCAACCGTCGCCACCATCGTGGAACGGGATGGTCGTTTCCTTATGGTTGAGGAAAACTCCGACGGCAAGCGAGTATTTAATCAGCCCGCAGGCCATGTCGAGGAAGACGAAACTATCGTAGCGGCCGCCGTGCGTGAAACCCTGGAAGAAACTGGCTGGCAGGTGCGCCCGGAATCCCTGGTCGGGCTTTACACCTACAAGGCGCCGTCCAATGGGGTAACCTATTACCGTTTCTGCTTTGTTGCGACGCTGCTTGCGCGGGGGCAAGACTACAGGCTGGACGATGACATCATTGCCACCCACTGGTTCAGCCGCGACGAGCTACACGAGCGCCACGATCAGCTGCGCAGCCCGCTGGTACTGCAGTGCATTGATGACTACCTGGCGGGACGGCGTTATCCGCTTGAATTTGTGACAGAACATTCTGCCCTGAGATCCGATCCGACATCACCATGAGCGAAAACACCCACACCAAAGTAATCGTCGGCATGTCCGGCGGCGTCGATTCCTCAGTTTCAGCCCTTTTGCTCATGCAGCAGGGGTATCAGGTCGAGGGCCTGTTCATGAAAAACTGGGACGAAGACGACGGCACCGAATACTGCACCGCACTGGCGGATCTCGCCGATGCCCAGGCCGTCTGCGACCGCTTGGGGATCAAGCTGCACCAGGCCAACTTTGCCGCCGAGTACTGGGATAACGTGTTCGAACACTTCCTGGATGAATACCGCGCGGGTCGCACGCCCAACCCCGATATTTTGTGCAACCGGGAAATCAAGTTTCGCGCCTTCCTCGATTACGCCGGCGAGCTGGGGGCCGACCTTATCGCCACCGGCCACTATGTGCGCCGCCAGGATCAGCACGGCCATACCCGGCTGCAAAAGGGGCTGGACAACAACAAGGATCAGAGCTATTTCCTGCACCAGGTCGGCGAAGCTGAACTGGCCAAGACCCTGTTCCCGGTGGGCGAGCTCGAAAAACCCGAAGTACGCCGCATCGCCGAAGAGCACGACCTGGCCACCCATGCCAAGAAAGACAGCACCGGCATCTGCTTTATCGGCGAACGGCGCTTTGCGGATTTTCTCAAGCAGTACCTGCCCGCCCAGCCCGGTGCTATCGAAACCCCGGACGGCGAGGTCATAGGCCAGCACAATGGCCTGATGTACTACACCCTGGGCCAGCGTCAGGGCCTGCGCATCGGCGGCTTGAAAAACCACCCGGAAGAACCCTGGTTTGCCGCCTTCAAGGATCTGGAGCGCAACGTGCTCATCGCCGTACAGGGCAAACAGAACGATCTGCTGTTCAGCGACTGGCTCAGCGCCACTGAAATTTTCTGGATCAATGGCCAGTGCCCGCCCCTGCCTCACCGCTGTAAGGCCAAGGTGCGCTATCGCCAGGCCGATCAGGACTGTGTGATCGACGCAGCCAAAGATGGCAGTTACAGGGTGCGTTTTGATCAGCCCCAGCGCGCCGTGACACCCGGCCAGTCCGTGGTGTTCTACGACGCAAAGACCTGCCTGGGTGGCGGGGTCATTGAAACCACAGGTAAAACCGGCTCGGAGTAAGCGCTTAAGATGTCACGCCAACAGGATCAACAGGCCATCGCCCTGGCCGCCATGTGCCAGGCCGCAACCCTGGTGGATCAGATCGCCACTCGCGGCATGATTCCGCAGAACAGCTTCGAAGCCAGCCTCTACAGCATTTTCGTCACAACGCCGGACTGCACTGAAGATATATTCGGGGGTGCCCATGACCTGCCCCACAATCTGCATCTGGGCCTTAAGACTCTGGGTGACTTCATCGATAAGCGCCGGGGCGATCAGAACCGCAACCTGATCAACTATGTGCTGAGCATGATCACCCTGCAGGCCAAATTGGCCTCCAACAAGGAAATGCTTGCAACCCTCGGCAGGCGAATCGATCAGATCAGCCAGCAGGCGCAGTATTTCAATGGTCAGGATGGCGATCTAATGGACAACCCGGCGGTGTTCACCCACACCAACGTAGTGGCCAATATCGCCAGCCTGTATCAGGAAACGATCAGCACCTTCAGTTTTCGCATCAACGTGGGCGGCGACCCGCGCCATCTGCAGAATGCCGACAATGCCGCCAAGATCCGTGCGCTACTGCTGGCCGGCATTCGCGCCGCCATGCTCTGGCAGCAGGTCGGTGGCCGCCGTTGGCAACTGCTGTTTTTCAAGCACCGGGTACGACCCTCACTGCAGCGCCTGCAGGCCCCGCAATAAGGCGAACCTGCAGACTAATACCCCCGGACCTAAGGTTCACCCGGGCGGCTCGTCTGCAGATCTGTGCATAAGTCATACGCGGGCGCTGCATTTTCGGTATAATGCGCCCACTTTTTTAACCCTACAGTCACAGCGAGACGTTTCATGGAGCTCTCTGCCCTTACCGCCATATCCCCCATCGACGGCCGCTACGGCAGCAAAACTGCTGACCTGCGCGCCTTTTTCAGCGAATTCGGCCTGGTCCGCTTTCGTGTCGAAGTGGAGATCCGCTGGCTACAACAGCTGGCCAACCACCCCGGCATCGTCGAGGTGCAGCCCTTCAGCGCTGCCACAGACGCGCAACTGAACGCTATCGTCAGCGAATTCAGCGAAGTCGATGCCCAGCGCGTCAAGGACATCGAGCGCACCACTAACCACGACGTCAAGGCCGTTGAATATTTCATCAAGGAAAAATTCGGCAGCAACGACGAACTGGCCAAGATCAGCGAATTCGTGCACTTTGCCTGCACCTCCGAGGATATCAACAACCTGTCCCACGCCCTGATGCTGAAAAACGGCCTGGCCGTGATGCAGGATCAGATGCAGCAGGTAAAAGATGCCATCGCGACCCTGGCACGCGATTTCGCCGCCCAGCCGATGCTGTCCCGCACCCACGGTCAGACCGCCTCGCCCACCACCCTGGGCAAGGAAATGGCCAACGTGGCGCACCGTCTGCAGCGCCAGCTCAAGCAGCTGGAGCAGATGGAGTTCCTCGGCAAGGTCAACGGTGCAGTCGGCAACTACAATGCCCACATCTCCGCCTACCCCAATGTCGACTGGCAGGCCTACGCCGAGTCTTTCGTCACCAGCCTGGGCCTTGACTGGAACCCCTACACCACTCAGATCGAGCCGCACGATTACATCGCCGAGCTGTTTGATGCGATCTGCCGCTTCAACACCATCCTGATCGACTTCGATCGCGATGTGTGGGGCTACATTTCCCTGGGTTACTTCAAGCAGCGCACCATTGCCGGCGAAGTGGGTTCGTCCACCATGCCGCACAAGGTGAACCCGATTGACTTCGAAAATTCCGAAGGCAACCTCGGCATCGCCAACGCCATCATGCAGCACCTGGCCGCCAAGCTGCCGGTCTCCCGCTGGCAGCGCGACCTGACCGACTCCACGGTACTGCGCAATCTGGGTGTCGGCTTTGGCCACAGCCTGATCGCCTACCAGTCGGCCCTCAAGGGCATCAGCAAGCTGGAACTGAACGCCGCGCGCATGGATGCAGACCTCGAGAACGCCTGGGAAGTCCTGGCCGAGCCGATCCAGACCGTGATGCGCCGCTACGGCATCGAAGAGCCGTACGAAAAGCTCAAGGCGCTGACCCGTGGTCACACCATGAACCGCGAGACCATCCAGAACTTTATCGACACCCTGGATATGCCGGACGACGCCAAGGCATCGCTCAAGGCTCTGACACCGCAGAATTACATCGGTAATGCTGTGGCACAGGCCGAATCAATCTGATTGATCCGGGCTGAATGAACGGGGCCCCAGGGCCCCGTTTTCAATGGTGGCCGCACTCTGTGCCTGCCTGCGCAGGCCAATCGACGCATAACCCGAACTGCCTTCGGAACTCCCATGCTGAAGAATATCCGCATTGTACTGATCAACACCTATCATCCCGGCAACATAGGCGCTGCGGCGCGGGCCATGAAAAACATGGGGCTGACGCAACTCTGGCTGGTGGAACCGCGTGAATTCCCCCACCCCGATGCCGACTCCCGTGCCGCTGGCGCCAAGGATGTGCTGGATAGCGCCCGGGTCGTTGGCAGCCTTGATGAAGCCATCGCCGACTGCCAGCTGGTAATAGGCACAAGCGCGCGCAATCGCACCTTCGACCTGCCCCAGCTGGATGCCCGCGAATGCGGCATCAAGTGCGCGGCGGAATCCGCTGACGGTGAAATTGCCATCGTCTTCGGCCGTGAAACCATGGGGCTGCATAACGATGAGCTCAAGCGCTGCAACTTCCACGTTTATATTCCGGCCAACCCGGAATACCCGGTACTCAACGTGGCCCAGGCGATACAGTTGCTGAGCTATGAGGTCTGGATGGCCCACGAAGCACCCTCGGTGAAACAGGACAGCGCCCAGTATCCGCGTCAGGGTGAAATGAAGATGTTCTATGAACATCTGGAGCGGGTACTGCGCCTGACCCACTTCATCATTCCGCAGCATGAAGGCCGTGTGCTCGACAAGCTGCACCGCTTTTTCAACCGCAGTCGCCCGGAACGGGCCGAGCTTGGGATGCTGCGAGGGATCCTAACCTCGGTGGAGGAAGTGCTCGGCAAGCATAAAAAGTAAATCACATCGATGTCATTCTCGCTGAAAGACACTGGCCCCGACATGCTGCGCGCCATCCCCTGCAACCTCGGTGGAAGAAGTGCTCGGCAAGCATAAAAAGTAAACGGCTGACAAAAAACAGTCGTCACAACCCGCCTGGCTGTTGTCCCGACAAGGCGCTGCAGGCTAGTCTTGATAACCCCGACGCTGGCCGTTCACAGCCAGTGTCGACACGCAAGCAAGCTGTGTGAATCTGTCCGATAACATTGCCGGGATCCGAACGATGAACAACCAGATCAAGACACTGATGAGCCAGGCCGATGAATTGCGCAACGGCATCCACGACCTGGCCGAACGCACCCAGAACTATCAACTCAATCTCGCCGGTATCGAGCGCTGTGTGGACACTATCAGCCACTGCGTCACCCTGGTGGGCAACAATCGCGTCGCGGCCATCGCCGCCAAGGATCAGCGCAAGATCATGGCTGAACTTGAAGGCGCCGTCGATGAATTAAAGGAGCTGCTGCAGCGCTGATGAACATACTTAACCTGGGCGACCTGACCCCTGAACGCTTCCTGGCCGAATACTGGCAGAAGAAGCCACTGCTTATCCGCCAGGCCTTTCCCGATCTGGAGCCGGTCATCGAGGCCGACGACCTGGCGGGCCTGGCCTGCGAAGAGGATGTGGAAGCGCGCATCGTGCTGCAGGACCCCGCCAGCGATCACTGGGAGCTGCAGCAGGGGCCGTTCGAGGAAGAACACTTTGGCCAGCTGCCTCCATCTCACTGGACCCTGCTGGTTCAGGCCGTGGATCACTGGGTGCCTGAAGCCGCTGAGCTGATGGCACAGTTCGACTTTATCCCGCGCTGGCGTCTGGATGACCTGATGGTCAGCTATGCCGTGGATGGTGGCGGTGTCGGGCCGCACTATGACAACTACGACGTGTTCCTGATTCAGGCCGCCGGACAGCGGCGCTGGGAGGTCGGCGGTGAATTCAACTCAGACTCGCCCAAACGCAGCGATGCCCCGGTAATGATTCTGCCCGAATGGGAGGCCGAACAGAGCTGGGTGCTGGAACCCGGCGACATGCTCTATGTACCGCCGCGCCTGGGACACAGCGGCATCGCCGTGGGTGATGGCTGCATGACCTACTCGGTGGGCTTTCGTGCGCCCTCCCATGGCGAAATCATGCGCAATTTTACCGACTTTGTCGGTGAGCGCCTGAGCAATGAGCTGCGCTACAGCGACCCCGATCTGAAACCTCAGGCCAACAGCACCCAGATTGGCGACGATGCCCTGGCACGGGTGCGCGGCATCCTCAACCAGTACATTAATGACGATGCCCTGCTGGGCGAATGGTTCGGCCGCTGCATGACCGAGCCCAAGTATCCGGACCTGGATCAGCAACCCGAAGAGCCCGTCAGCTGCGAGAACCTGCGCACCTACCTGGAGTCCGGCGGCACCCTGAGCCGTACCGAAGGCGCCCGTCTGGCCTGGCGGCGCAGCAGCAACGGCTGCGAACTCTTTGCCGATGGCGTCCGTTATGCCGGCACCGAAGCACAGGAGTCGCTCTTCAGCGGCATTTGCAACAGCGGCGGCCTGGAGCTGGGCGAGGACATAGACGCGGCGCTGGAGCTACTGACCCAGCTGATCAACCAGGGCATCTTCTACGCCGACGAGCAGGACTGAATAAAGCAGGGGCAAGGTGAAAGGTGAAAGGTGAAAAAGGTAACGGTATAAAACCAGACCCTGCACCCGACACCAGGAACCCATAGCCCGCCCGGCAACAATGCCAACAAAGAATAAAGGCTGCCTCGGCAGCCTTTATTGCATCTTGCATGCCCCAGGCGGGACTATCCCTTAGGGGCCGTTTGCAGCATGGACGGGCGCTGACTGAAACGCTCAAACCAGGCCATAAGGCCGGCATGACCCTCGCGCCAGTTAAAGTCAGGAAAGCGAAAGCTGAGGTATCCCAAGGCGCAGCCCAGAGCTATGGTGCCGATATCGACCCGCTGCTCGTCCGGACCCGCCGAGCCTTCAATCAGCGCAATGTCACGCTCCAGCAGATCCAGGGTACGGGCAATCTTGCCCATCTGGCCGGCTTCCCAGTCATCCCACTGCAACGCCTCTGGACGGGTAATGCGCTCATAGCGCGCCAGCAGAGCCGCATCCAGCAAGCCATCGGCATGGGACTGCAGCACCAGCGCCGCCCAGCGCGCCTCGCCCTGGGGGAAAAGCGTGCCGCCGGCCTGAGCGTCGAGGTATTCGCAAATCACCCGGCTGTCACAGAACACCGCGCCTGTATCGGTTATCAGGGTGGGCACCTGCCCCAGTGGATTGAAAGCCGCGATCGTCAGATTGGGATTCACCGGATTGGCCGCCGCGCTCAGCAGTTCGAGCCGATCAGCCGAGCCCAGCTCATGGGCCGCTACCAACACCTTGCGTACAAAGGGAGATGCCGCCGAATAGTAAAGTTGCATAGAAAATCCCTGACCATCCATAGTTTCGAAGCTGGCAGAATACTCCGGCCCCCGGGACCGAACAAGCCACCCCTGCATCAAAGCACAGCCTCAGTTCTCTTCAATCTTGCTGAACAGCTCATGCAGCTTTTCAGCCCGGCTCAGGCGCTCCGATGCCCCACGCCCGATATGATCCGACACAGAGGCGCAAAGGTAGTTCAGCATACTGAAGCCGGAGCTGTAGGAATCAAACAGGGAGGTACTCTGCACCATGCAGCGCAGCGTCCAGTCTGCCAGATTCACGGTCTTGTCTTCGGTGTGATCGGTCAGATAGAGCACCTTGGCGCCCAGCTCCCGGGCATAGGTCATGACGCGGCTAATGACTTCCTTGCGCCTGCGAAAACCGATCACGATCACCAGGTCCTGCTCGGTCAGACCGCAGAGATCTTTCTCGATCGCCTGGGCCGGGCGCGGCAGCACTTCCACACAGGAGCGCAGCTGTATCAGCTGCTGGCGAAAATAGAGCGCGGGCATGTAGCTGTTGCCATAGCCGATAATCCAGATCTTGGCCGAGGTCTCAATGCACGGAATGATTTCCTGCAGCGCATCCTCGCTCAATGCCTCAAAGCTGCGCACCAGATTCTCCATCTCGCAGTCAAGATGCTGCTTGATTTCACTGCGAAAATCCCCGGCATGGTGATCGAAGGTGTTCAGATAGCGCGGCGAGCCTTCGGACTTGGCCTCACGCACCTGCTTGCGAATCTCGCGAAAATCCTTGTACCCCAGGCGCTTGATCAGGCGGGTTGCCGCGGCATTCGAAGTATCAGCGCGCTCGACCAGCTCGGAAATGGAATGGGTTGCCAGATCACCGGGAAAGTCGATGATGATATCGGCAAGCAGCCGCTCACTGCGAGGCAGCTCTTCATATATCTCACGCAAGCGATCTTCGATTGGCAACTTCATAGATATCCCCCTGTACAGACCCGTCTTGCCGGTTGCCTGAATCCTGATGACGCCATTCTATCTGCTCTGCGCCAGCAGTGCTGCGAACAGGCTACAGTTAAAGCACAAAAATGCCCTGCCCCGCCCCGCGGTGATGTTTTTTTAGCCGTGCCAGCCACGCCCAGCCTGTGCCCGAGCGCACAGAAATCTGGGATTACAGAGTACATCTTTCTCGTTTTCGCTCCGAAGAGCCCTGTATGTAAAGCCCCCATGTCTTGTTCATTCACATTGCACAGGCGCCGAAACGATAATTTGTTTCAAATACAGCCTAACTAAAAATTTGTTTTCACTTTGTATACATTAACAGTTAAATATCAGAACAATTCGGTTTCACTCAGATAAACATCATGCATGATTTTAATGCTGTATCAGTACCTGCATTGATTAACCCAGTTAAAGATGTGGTGCTATTCACTTCTATACCTTGTGCACAAGGACCAAACAAGACTCACCTATATACTTTATGCTCCGCGGCCGTTTAGCTGCACATACAAAAATGCCCCCCGGTTTTCAAATCGGGGGGCATTAGGAGAATCAATTAGCGCTTTCTATTAACCCATCCACTGGGTCGCCTGCGCGAAGGCCAGGAAAGCAATGGCAATGGCAACCCAGATTCCAAACAGTGGCAGGAAGAACTTGACCCACTTGTTCCAGCCCACACCTGCCAGTGCCAGGGTAGCCATAAAATAACCGGACGTTGGATACAGGATGTTACTCAGGCCATCGCCCAGCTGATAGGCGAGCACTGCGGTCTGACGGGTGACACCCACCAGATCTGACAGCGGCGCCATGATCGGCATGGTCACCAGCGCCTGGCCACTGCCCGAGGGAATAACAAAGTTAAAGCCCAGCTGCGATACAAACATGCCAATCGCGGACAGCATGGATGGGAAGCCGCCCACCAGGCCGCCAAGGCCATGTACCAGGGTGTCCATGATATGGCCGTCTTCCAGCACCACGGCAACCGCACGGGCCACACCGCAAATAAAGGCACCGACCAGCACATCGCGGAAGCCTTCGTTAAAGCCTTCACAGATATCCGCAGTCTTAAGCCCGGCAATCAGACCCACAACCACGCCCATAATGATAAACAGGCCCGCCATTTCCATCATGAACCAGTGACGCTCCAGCACACCCCAGACCAGGATGCCAAAGAAGGCAAAGGCAGCCACGGCAGCCAGCTTCTGTCGCGCCGTTGCAGCCAGAACGCCCTCAGTCTCGGCATGCAGGTAACGCTTGCGCTTTTCAGCTTCGGCCGCATCACCGCTCATCAGGCTCAGCTCAGGGTTATTGCGCACCCGGCTGGCATAACGGATCACATAAGCCACACCGGTCAGAAGGATTGCTACAAAGGCCATGGAGCGCAGTCCCATGCCGGAGAATACCGGCAAGCCCGCCAGTTGCTGCCCCAAGCCTGTATTGATCGGGTTGAGCACACCGGCGGTAAAGCCCGCTGTGGTGGCGCAGAGCGCCACCCCCGCCGCCGTGACCGAGTCAAAACGCAAGGCAATCATCAGCGGCAATATCACCGGTACATAGACCAGCGCCAGCTCCTGGGTACCGATAAGGGTTGCGATGACCGCAAAGGTCACCATCAGAACCGGAATCACCACTATGCTGTTGTGCGCAAAGCGACGTGTCAGCTTGTCGACACCGATCTCGATAATGCCGGTACGCCGCAGCACCATGAACATGCCGCCGATGATGAAAGTAAAGAACACCACCACCCCGGCATCCATGAGACCGCGGGGTATGGCGAGCATGAAGTCCTGCAGACCAACCGGTGTCGATTCAATGATTCGAAAGGAATCAGCATCGATGGTGGTACGGCCATTGGGACCGGGAATGCGGTCATACTGACCGGCCGGCACTATGTAAGTCATCAGGGCTGCGATAGCACTGAAAACGAACAGAATGACGTAGATATGGGGCATTTCGAATGATTTTCTGGTCTTCACGTCAACCTCCGGGGCTATCGTGCGGTTACCAGACAGAGACTCAGCCACACCTGGGCTGCTGCTGTTGGCGTCTGCCATAGTATATACACCTCATTTATGATTTTTATTGTGAACCCGTCATTTGGTGCTCATGGTTACCTTGAGTCCGGTCAAGGCGACCACACGCATTGTCATCTTTTCCAAATAGGTTATTCGGGCCTGCCGCCAAGGTGAAACCACCGACGGCGTGCTGCGCTGTCGCGATCCATCACAGACACGAATTCGAAAACCGTGAGCACATCCTTGTGACCAGCCAATGAATGATAATTAATTTTCAAACAAAATAAAAGTGAAAAAACAGTATTGATTAAGCAAAATGATTGCGTACAATCTGGCCTACAAGAGCATCCAAATCGCCCTGATTAATATAAAACAGTCCATGGATACAGCCGACCAATTAACTGACTATTTAGTCAGAATAATGATGAGTTCATATTAACGGAACCGCTAAAAATGAATTAAACATTATCGACACCAGCCCCCGACGCCCTTCGGCGAATAACTGAATATCAATAAGATGGAAATAATGACCATGACCAAGCCTGCAACTGATCTTGCAACCCGCTGGCCTAACCTCGCCGACGACCGCTTTGGCGCCGAGGTGCTGTTCTGCACCGCTGATTTCTTCGCATCAGCCAGCCGCACGCTGTCTCACACTGAGCCCCAGTGGAAGGAAGGACTCTTCGATGACAATGGCAAGTGGATGGATGGCTGGGAAACCGCCCGTCGCCGCACGCCGGGCAATGACTGGGTTATTGTGGCCCTGGGCCACCCGGGCGACATTCAGCGTATCGAGATCGACAACGCCCACAGGGAGTCTTGATAGATGACAACAACACTGATAATCGAACCGCTGGAGCGTACCGCCTTTGCACCCTTTGGGGATGTGATCGAAATGGACGGCAGCAAGAATTTTGCCATCAACGGCGGCGCGACCATACGCTATCACGATATAGGGCAGATATTTGCCGATCCCCGGGATGGTCACGCGGCGATCAGCCTGGCGCGATCACAACCCCTGACCTCACCGTTATCCATCAAAATGCTGGAGCGCCACCCACTCGCAAGCCAGGCATTTATCCCCCAGGCTCAGACGCCCTTTATCGTCGTCGTGGCACCGGCGGGGGAACCGCCTGATAGGCGGGATATCCGTGCCTTTCTCTGCGACGGAACCCAGGGGGTCAATTACCACCCCGGTGTCTGGCATCACTCGCTGCTGGCGCTGGCCCCCGATCAGGACTTTGTACTGATCGACCTCATAACGCAGAAGCACAACTGTGATGAGCACCATTTAGCGCCTGACGCGCAGCCTGTGCTGGACTTCACACAGCTGCTGTGTGACTAAGAGTCCTTGGCCGGGTGCCCGTCGGCAACAGACGCACGGCGCGGCACCTCGCTCAGAGCTGGCTATCGACTGGGTCTGAAACAGATTCAGTGTGCGGCCCTTTCACCCCAAATATCCTCCAGCCGCGAAACGCGCCTGCAGGCGGTTTTGTAGTAGCGATAGCGGATGGGATTCTTGATGTAGTAATCCTGATGCCCTTCCTCCACGGGATAGAAACGCGAGGCATCCAACACCGGCGTGACGACCGTGCTGTCGGAAAATTCGTTCACAACCTGCTGGCGGGATGCTTCTGCCAGACCGCGCTGGTTTTCATCCAGCACAAAGATAGCACTCAGGTAGCTGGAGCCCTTGTCACAAAACTGACCCCGGCTGTCGAAGGGGTCGACGTTCACCCAGTAGAGGTCCAGCAACTGCTGGTAACTGATCACCTTGGGGTCGTAGGTGATTTCAATCGCCTCGTAGTGGCCTTCATGATTACCGTCATACACCGGGTTTTCCAGAGTACCGCCGGTAAAGCCGGAGACCACATCCGTCACCCCCGCCTGGGGCTGAAACGCCTGCTCCATGCACCAGAAGCAGCCACCGGCGAAAATGGCCTTGTCGGCCAGCACCGCTGAAGGCTGCAGTGCGCCCAGCAGTGCCAAAGTTGCGATTGCGCGAATCTTCATGGGGTCTACCTCGGTTGAAAACAGATTGAAAGTTATGCAATGAGACTGCGTCACGCAGATCCCGTTCAGCCCAGCACCGACTGATTACCCAGTTGGCCCAGGACCCCATACACAGGCGACATAAGATAACGGTATAAACAACAGGCGACGGGACGCCACCAGCAGGTGCCCAAATCAGATGCCCGCTCTTGGGCAGAGCGCTGGCCCGCAATTAGCCGCTCTCACCGGTTGGAGGCGCAAGAACATTCACCGGCCGGCCGTCGAAAAAGGCCACCAGGTTTTCAAACGCCTGGCCGAAGTACAGCTCATAGCCCTCGCGCTCCACATACCCCAGGTGGGGACTGCAGAGCACATTGTCCATTTTCAGCGCCCAGTAGTCGGCGTCGATAACAGGCTCCTGTTCATATACATCCAGCGCTGCCCGGCCAGGACGGCCGAACTGCAGCGCCCGCTGCAGAGCGCCGGGCTGCACCAGTTCCGCCCTGCTGGTATTTACAAAAAGCGCATTGGCTTTCATGCGGATCAGATCCTCGTAATGCACAAGACCGCGCGTATCGGCATTCAGGCGCACATGCAGGCTCAGCACATCGCTGCGGGCAAAAAAGTCATCCTTGCTTGCAGCCACACCCAACCCCATGTGCGCGGCGGCCCGGCGCGAATCGTCGCGTCCCCACACCAGCACCTTCATGTCAAAGGCCTCGGCATAGCGCGCCAGGCGACGGCCGATCTTGCCAAAACCCCAGATGCCCAGCGTCTTGCCGGCCAGACAGTCGCCTATATTCACCTGCCAGCGCCCCTGCTGCATCCCATTGACCGCCGGCACCAGGCCGCGCATCGCCGCCATGATCAGCGCCCAGCTAAGCTCCGCCGGCGCCACCGGCGACCCTGTCCCTTCGGTAATAACAACACCCCGGCGATGACAGGCCGCAACATCAATATGCGCCGCAACCTTGCCGGTCTGACTGATGAGCTTAAGCTGCGGCAGCCTGGCCAGCAGCGCGTCATCGATACAGCTGCGCTCACGGGTCAGCACCAGCGCATCGGCCGAGGCAAAGCGCTCCACCAGGGTGTCCATGCTGGCAACCGAGTCATGGTAAACCTCGACCTCGAAATCCCGCAGGCGGGAAAAACAGTCAAGCCCTCGCACCACACGCTGATAATCATCCGGTATCACAACTTTCACGATAGCGCTCCTGAGATAGAATCTGTCCAGTCAGTCACAGGGGTACTCTATAGCGATGCTCTAAGGCACGCCAGCGCCGCGCTGCAAGCACGCATGGACATCACAGGGTGGGTATCGCAGGATTGGCGGACGGCTTTATGCTCAACAGCCGCCCACGTATTAGTCAGGAAGGTACACCCATGTCCGGTGACAGCCAGCGCAAGACCCCCATCCCGCGTGCGTCGCTTATGAGCATTCTGGGCTACCTGCGCCCCTATAGACGCCAGATTGCCTATGCACTGTGCGCCCTGCTGTTTACCGCAACCATTACGCTGTCCATCGGCCAGGGTGTGCGACTGATCATTGACCAGGGATTTAGCACCGGCTCCACCGCGCAGCTACGTCACTATGTGCAGCTCTTTCTGCTGCTGGTCGCCGCCCTGGCGCTGGGCACCTTTGCGCGCTACTACTGGGTCACCTGGCTTGGCGAGCGCGTGGTGGCCGATATTCGCAGCCAGGTCTTCAATCACCTGATCGATCTGCACCCCGGTTTTTTCGAAAGCAATCGCGGGCTCGAAATACAGTCACGCCTCACCGCCGATACCACCTTGTTGCAGGCCGTGATCGGCTCCTCGGTGTCGGTGGCGCTGCGTAACCTGATCATGATGCTCGGCGGCACCGTCTGGCTCTTTGTCACCAATGCCAAGCTCAGCGCGCTGGTGTTGCTGTGCGTACCCCTGGTGGTGGCGCCGATTATCCTGTTTGGCCGTCGTGTGCGCGGACTGTCCCGGCGCAGTCAGGACAGCATTGCCGATGTGGGTGTCTATGTAGGCGAAGTGCTGGGGCAGATCAAGACCGTGCAGGCCTACAATCACCAGCCTCTGGACAAGGCCCGCTTCAGCACCGTGGTCGAACAGGCCTTTGCGGTCGCGCGGCTGCGGGCGGTACAGCGCGGCCTGCTGATCAGCATCGTTATAGTGCTGGTGCTCGGCGCCGTGGGGCTGATGCTCTGGGTAGGCGGGCTGGACGTTATTGCAGGGCGCATCAGCGCAGGGGAGCTGGCAGCCTTCGTGTTTTACAGCGTCATTGTGGGCGCCGCGGTGGGCTCGGTGAGTGAGGTGATCGGCGATCTGCAGCGTGCCGCGGGCGCCGCCGAGCGGATCGTCGAGCTGCTGGCCAGCGAAAATGAAATCACCGCGCCACCGGTGGGCCTGCAGCGGCTCCCAGCACGCATCAGTGGCACAATAGAACTGCACAACCTGGGCTTTATCTATCCCGGGCGCCCCGAAATACCGGCCCTGGATGCCATCAACCTGCGTATAGAGCCGGGTACAACGCTGGCGCTGGTGGGGCCCTCCGGTGCCGGCAAGTCGACCCTCATCGACCTGCTGCTGCGCTTTTTCGACTGCAGTGAAGGCCATATCAGTGTTGATGGCATCGATATCCGCCACCTTGACCCTGTCGACCTGCGCCGCTGCTTTGCCCTGGTATCACAGACACCGGCGCTGTTTTTCGGCACCATCGATGACAATCTGCGCTACGGCAAGCCCGGCGCGAGCCAGCAGGAGGTGGAAGCAGCAGCCCGAGCCGCCCACGCCCACGACTTCATCTGCGCCCTGCCCCAGGGCTATCAGACCCGTCTGGGCGATGCCGGCAGCGGTTTATCTGGCGGGCAAAAACAGCGTCTGACCATTGCCCGCGCCATCCTGACCGATGCGCCCATCCTGCTGCTGGACGAAGCCACCAGCGCACTGGATGCCAGGAGCGAACGCACCGTACAACTGGCGCTCGAAAGCCTGATGCGCGGTCGTACTACCCTGGTGATCGCACACCGTCTGGCGACGGTGCAGTCCGCTGATCGCATCGCGGTGCTGGACCATGGCCGCCTGGTCGCTCAGGGCACCCATCAGGAACTGATACAAAGCTGTTCCCTTTATGCGCAACTGGCCAAGCTGCAGTTCGATACCCATAGCTGACCTCGCCTGCAACCATTCAAATCCGGACTGCAGCACCCGCGCTCCCAGCGCTGCCCATGGCGCCACCCAGACGCTGGCAGCATTGTGCCACGGCGTAATCATGTTACTCTCGGTGGTTGCACCCGCGCACGGAGCTCTATGATCGAATGGAATGCAGAGACACAGCATGAATTTAAAACCACGATTTCTGTTGTTTAGTGCCTCGCTGATCATTATCTCCTGCGTTGCGATCTGGTACTCCGCCCGCCAGCAGGCAGAAGAGATCATCGACCAGTGGGCCGTTCGCTACGCGGAAAAGCAGGTACTCTACGACAAGGCCCGCGCCCTGCAGCCGATCCTGCGAGAAATGGCGCTCTCGCGCCAGTTCGCAAGCTCCCCGCACATCATCGACTGGGCCCAGAACCCGGATGACCCCCAGCTGCGCAGCCGGGCCATTGAGGAAATGGAGAGCTACCGCCTCAACTTCACGGACAACAGCTACTTCGTTGCACTGCAGCAATCCGGCCACTATTTCCACAACAATGCGACCAACGACTACGCCGGGCGCCAGCTGCGCTATACCCTGAACCCCGACAAGCCGCAGGACCGCTGGTTCTATGATGTCATTGCACAGCAGCGTGCCGTGCATCTGAACGTCAACCCCGATGTCCAGCTTGGCGTCACCAAACTCTGGATTGACGTACTGCTGCGCGATGGCGACCAGACCCTGGGCGTAATCGGCACCGGCATGGCGCTCGACGGCTTTATTGACCAGGTGCTGCAGGACAGCGGCGACGACGTGAGCAGCCTGTTTGTTGATCATCGCGGCGCCATTCAGCTCTACAGTGACCCCAGCCTGATCGACTACGCCTCCATCTCCAATCCGGGCAGCCCATCCAACACCCTGGAGCGCCTGCTGGATGACCCCGCCGATGTGCTGAGCATCAAGGGCGCCATGGCGGCGCTGGTCGAGAGCGGCGAAGCCGTCACCACGCGCTTTGTTCACCTGAACGGAAAACGCTACCTGGCCGGCGTTGCCTATATAGCGGAAATTGACTGGTACGAAATCACCCTGCTGGACTTTGAATCCCTGCTGCCATTAAGCAGCTTTAGCGGCATCCTGCTGATTTGCGGCATCACACTGCTGCTGGCCGTGCTGAGCTTGAATCTGATACTCAGCCACCTTGTCCTGCGCCCTCTGCGCCAGCTTGAACAGGCCATGCACGGTATCCAGCAGGGGGATTTCAATGTGCAATCCCTGCCAAAGGCACAGCGCAACGAAATCGGCCGCCTGGTAACCCATTTCCAGCACATGGCAGAATCCGTACTGGAGTCCCGTCAAAGCCTGGAACACAAGGTGCAACTGCGCACCGAAGCCCTGGAGACCCTGACCCGTACAGACCCACTGACAGAGTTGCTCAATCGCCGCGGCATGACAGAACGCTTAGGCGCAGAGCTGCAGCGTTGTCAGTGCGGCAACCAGGGTCTGGGTATCATCTGGCTTGATCTGGATCACTTCAAGGCCATCAACGATCAGCACGGCCATACCCTGGGGGATGCCGCGCTCAAGCATATTGCCCAGCTGATCCGCGCCCAGATCCGCAGCCAGGACGGCGCCGCGCGCTGGGGCGGTGATGAATTTCTGATCCTGCTGCAGGATTGCAATGTGCAGCACCTCCAAGCCCTCGGCCAGCGCCTTTGTAACAGTTTGGCGCAGAACCCGCTGCCCACGGCCGGCGCTGAGGCCATCAGGCTCGGCATCAGCGCCGGCGCCTGCCTGTGTCAGCCCGAGGATACGCTCGAGTCCCTGCTGCGCCGTGCCGACACCGCACTCTATGACGCCAAAAAAGCCGGCCGCAACCAGGTGTGCGTTTACAGCCCGCAGACGACAGCCCAGGACGAGCTCAACGCGCCCCCTGCCGATGCCGATGCCACATTCCCAGGGGCCTAAGGCCCTGCGCACGAATATTTCTCAGCCGTAAGGCCGCGACGCCTCTTTGCCATTACACTTAACACTAAGCTGGATTTAACAGCGTTACTGTCATCCCGACACGAGCGGTGGCACTGTGCTTGCCGCCACCGTCATTGTGACTGCCACAGGAGAATCAGCATGATAGAGCTCAAAGTGTGCAAGATGGGTAAAGGTCTGGGCGTGGAGCTGCCAAGCACTGTGATACAGGCACTGGACACCCGTGAAGGCGATACCGTCTATCTGGTGAACATGCTTAACGGCAGCTATCGGCTGGCACGACACGACGAGAATTTTGTCGAAGAAATGGAGCTGGTGAATGGCATGATGCACGAGGAAGATGCCTGAAGCCCAAGCCCATGACAGCATGCCTGCCCGGTGTGTGAAAAGGCGCGTAACAATGAAAAATATCATCTGAAGTTGCCAGCGCCTGCGATGCGAAATCAAAATGGCTACTGTATGATGCTGTGCCTTATGTATCTGTATTTATTATTAATTCCATCGTCATCGCCGTGAATATAATGAAAAAACTATCTGCATCGCTGTTACTGGTACTGGCTTCATCCTTGTCCCTGGCCCATAGCGAACCCGCCGCCAAAGCACCGGTCGCGGTCGAGCAAAACACGAAAATTCACCTGGCTTCTGCCAGCGCCTCCATCGTCGACCTGAAAAGCGGCAAGCGTCTGTACGACAAGAACGCAGATGTACCTGTACCCATCGCCTCCATCACCAAGCTCATGACGGCCATGGTCATCCTCGACGGCAAGCAGTCGATGAAGGAAAGCATCACCTTCACCCGCAACGACCGCACCCTGGCCCACAATTACTATTCGCGCATTCGCACCCAGTCGAAACTCAGCCGCGCCGATGTCATCCGCATCATGCTGATGTCCTCGGAAAACCTCGCCGCAACCGCGCTGGCCAGCAACTATCTCGGCGGTTTCAAGGCCTTCGTCAAGGCCATGAATGCCAAGGCCAAGGCACTGGGTATGCACCACAGCCGTTTCGTCGACTCCAGCGGTCTGTCACCGAACAACGTATCCACCGCCGCAGACCTCACCCGCATGGTCAGTGCCGCCGCCAAGTACGCACTGATTCGCGACTACTCCACCACCAAGGTATTTACCGCCAACTTCGAAGGCCCGCGCTACCGCCTGGCGTACACCAACACCAACGCTCTGGTACGCGGTGGCAGCTGGGACATTCGTCTGAGCAAAACCGGCTACCTCGATGAAGCCGGCCGCTGCCTGGTCATGCTGGCCAAAATCGACAACCGCGAAGTAGTGATGGTCATGCTGGACTCCTTCGGCAAGCGCACTCCCACAGGCGATGCCAACCGTATCCGCAAATGGATTCAAACCGGTAACAGTGGCGATATCGCAGGGGCGGCCCGCGACTATGAACGCAGGCGCAACGCCGCGCTGCAAAAACGCTAAGGCGGCGGTGCGCCTGCAAGCTGCGGACCAGACCCCATCAACAGATACAAAAATGCCGGCGCTTAGGCCGGCATTTTCATGTTCGCATAACGGGGACTATTCAGCCCTTACCCGCCAGTGCAGCGCAAAGCCCGGATCAAATACCAGAATCGACTCACCCTGGGCCTCGACATTGGCCGGCAGCGGCTGTGCCTCGGTGGTTTTTTCCAGCAGCAGATAGTCGCTGTTTGGCTCCAGCCCATAGAAAGCCGGGCCGTTGAGCGAAGTGAAGGCTTCGAGCTTGTCCAGTGCGTTTTCCTGCTCAAACACCGTAGCAAGGGTTTCCAGACACACAGAAACGTTGAAAATACCGGCGCAGCCGCAGGCACTTTCCTTGGCCGAACGCAGGTGCGGCGCTGAGTCAGTCCCGAGGAAGAAACGAGAATCCCCGGAGGTGGCTGCGGCACGCAGCGCCAGGCGATGACTTTCGCGCTTGGCCACCGGCAGGCAGTAGTAGTGCGGCTTGATGCCTCCCACCAGCATGGCGTTGCGGTTGATCACCAGATGGTGCGGTGTAATGGTCGCAGCGGTGTTTTCGGCGCAGGACTGCACAAAATCGATGCCGTGGCTGGTGGTAACATGCTCCAGCACTATCTTGAGCTTAGGAAAGCGGCTACGCACCGGGCCCAGTGTGCGCTCAATAAAGACCGCCTCACGGTCAAAGATATCGATATCGGCATCCACCACTTCACCGTGTACCAGCAGTGGCATGCCAATTTCTTCCATGACCGCCAGCACGTCGTACACCGCCTCGACATTTTTGACACCCGCCGCCGAGTTGGTGGTGGCGCCCGCCGGATACAGCTTGGCCGCGACTATATGACCTGCGGCAAACCCCTGGCGCACATCCGCAGGATCCGTCTTTTCAGTCAGATACAGCGTCATCAGCGGTGTAAAGGGGTCCGATGCCGGGCATGCTGCGTCGATCTGAGCACGATAATCAAGCGCCTGGGCGGTGGTGATAACCGGATGCTTGAGATTGGGCATGATGATGGCACGGCGAAACCAGCGCGTGGTTTCGGGCAATACTTTTTGCAGTACTTCACCATCACGCACATGCAGGTGCCAGTCATCCGGATAGCGGATACGCAGTTGGTTTGACATCGTCACAAACTCCCCCTGAAAAATTCTGCGAGGATCAACAGCGTCCCCGCGTAACCGGCGCTTAGGGTACAACCAAGGAGGAGCCACGGCCAGTCAAAAACGCTGAATCCTGCACAGGGCTGGGGGTTCGCCGCGGCTTCTAGGGCGCGAGGCTCACCTTTTCCTGATAGCGCTGGCGCAGAATTGCCACCCGCTCCACATAGACCTGGGTTTCGGCGTAGGGCGGCACCCCGCCGTACTTTCGCACGGCGCCTGCACCGGCGTTATAAGCCGCCACCGCCAGGCGGGCATTGCCTTTAAAAGCACTCAGCAGATCGGCCAGATGCTTTACACCGCCCTCGATGTTTTGCTGTGCATCGAAAGAGTTTTCAACCCCCAGAGAGGCCGCGGTCGCGGGCATCAGCTGCATCAACCCCTGGGCACCCATATGGGAAACCGCAGCAGGATTGAAGGCGGATTCGGCATGTATCAGTGCCCGCACCAGCGCAGGGTCAACCCGATGCTCGGCGGCGGCCTTTCGCACCAGCTGGGCGTAGGCGGTCACATTCAGCGGCGTATTGCGCCAGTTAACCGACGACACCGGATTGCAGGCATAGCACTGGATTTTGACGATCTCGTAAGCCTGATTCTTCGGCTTCTGGTCGGTAAAGCTCAAGACGCCGCTGGGTGCGCGGTACTTGTAGATTTTCTGCCCGCGCCTCCCCCCCAGCACCTTGTCGCCTTTCCCAGGCCTGCCCACATTGGTGTACTCGATACGTCCATCCGGATGCACGATCTTGCGCAGGCTATCGGCCTGGGCAGCACCGACCCACAGCAGCGCTGAGGCAGCCAGCAGCAGGGTCACTAGGGTTCTGGAGGTGCGGCGATCGAAAGTCATTACCTGAGTGTCAGCCATCAGGGGAAAATTTCAAGCTTTTAGAACATTAACTTAGCGCATTACCTTAGGGCATGAACGACCCACGTCAGCCGCCCTGCCCTGCAGGCGCTTTAGAGTGGCCCGGCACCGAGGCTGGTAAACAGGAAACCGTCGAAATCCGGATCCTCGGTGTTGGACAGCGCAAACAACGTCACCTTGACGTTTTCCAGATGCTGCCACATGGCCTGACGAGCGCCCTCGGCATTACGCCTGCGCAGCTGTGCCAGTACTTCCCGATGATCATCAAGCCAGTCACCGCGGTAGGACGTGTCCTGAATTCTGGCATGCAGCGTCTTCCACATCGGGCTGCGCTCGCGCAGATCCCACAGCTGGGTGCAGGTTTCCAGCAACAGGCCGTTCTGCGTCGCCCGGGCGATCAGCAGATGAAATTCCCGGTCCGCGGCATCACTTTTTTCAATCGAATCCAGTTCCGCATCTTCGAGATCCAGGGTGTCCTGCATCAGCTGAATATCGTGCTTGGTCACCACCTGGGCGGCACAGGCGGCGATCGAACTTTCCAGCACCTGACGCGCCTGCAGCAGCTCAAAAGGCCCTATATCCTCAGTATGAGTCCTGATCAGACGGCCGTCGGCCGGCACCTTGATCAGGTAACTGCCGGACCCCTTGCGCACCTCAATCAACTCTTCGATTTCCAGCATGATAAAGGCTTCGCGTACCACGGTACGACTGACGCCAAATTGCTCCGCATAGACGCGCTCGGTCGGCAACTTGGCACCGACCATCAGGCCCTGCGCCCTAATCTCTTCTTTGATGTGCTCACCGATATCTCGGTAAAGTCGCTCAGCCATAGTGCCTAACTTCAATAAGGGTGGTAGCTGCCCAGCTAACAGCAGATTGGTATGACATCTTAGCACAACGATGCCACCATGCACGCCTCTATGAAGCCTGCGAGATAAAAAAACACCTTAAATGGTTCACCAATTTAGCATTTATGGTTGCTAAAAACCTATAACTGGTCCAACATCAACGCCACATAACCGGATTGCCACCATCAACTGATAACTGGCATACCAAAAATACTTGCACAGCCTCTCGGGTAACAACATGAAAATTCGCGCGGCCAAAGTGATCGTGACCTGCCCTGGGCGCAATCTGGTCACCCTCAAGATCGAAACCGACCAGGGCGTTTACGGCATTGGCGATGCCACGCTCAACGGCCGGGAGAAAGCGGTCGTTGCCTATCTTGAAGAACACCTTATCCCGGCACTGATCGGGCGGGACCCACAGCGTATCGAGGACACCTGGCAATATCTGTATCGCGGTGCCTACTGGCGCCGTGGCCCGGTGACCATGACCGCCATCGCTGCGGTGGATATGGCACTCTGGGACATCAAGGCCAAACTGGCCGACATGCCGCTGTACCAGCTGCTGGGTGGCAGGAGTCGCGACCGGGTGATGGTGTACGGCCATGCGACAGGCACAGATATAGATAGCTGCCTGGAAGAGGTCGAACAGCATGTACGCCAAGGCTATCAGGCCGTGCGCGTACAGTGCGGCATTCCCGGTATTGCATCAACCTATGGCGTTGCCAAGGTGCCAGGTCAGCGCTACGAGCCGGCTGACTCCGAACTGCCGGCTGAGCATGTCTGGTCCACGGAAAAATACCTCAACTTCGTGCCCCGGCTCTTTGAAGCCGTACGTAAACAGTTTGGGCCGGACCTGCACCTGCTGCACGATGTGCACCACCGCCTGACGCCCATAGAAGCGGCGCGCCTTGGAAAGCTGGTAGAGCCCTACCACCTTTTCTGGCTGGAAGACTCTGTGCCAGCTGAAAACCAGCAGGCATTCCAGCTGATTCGACAACACACCACCACCCCCCTGGCCGTGGGTGAAGTATTCAACAGCATTCATGATTGCCGCGAGCTGATCCAGAGCCAGTCCATCGACTATATTCGGGCCAGCCTGACCCATGCGGGGGGCATCACTCATATGCGCCGTATTGCCGATTTCGCAGCCCTGTTTCATGTGCGTACGGGCTTTCACGGCGCCACTGACCTGTCACCCGTATGCATGGGGGCTGCGCTGCATTTCGATACCTGGGTGCCGAATTTCGGCATTCAGGAACATATGCCCCACAGCGAGGAGACCTATGAGGTATTCCCCCATGCCTACCGCTTTGACCAGGGCTATTTCACCCCGGGCGAGACCCCCGGGCACGGTGTGGACATCGATGAAAAACAGGCCGCACGCTACCCTTACAAACCCGCCTACCTGCCGGTGAACCGGCTTGAAGACGGCACTCTCTGGCACTGGTGAGACACAGACAATGAAAGCATTCCAGGTAAATGCCGTGCAGAACTATGCGCTGGCAGAGGTACAGACCCCCACCGTTGCGGCCAACGAGGTGCTGATCCGCACCGCCTTCGCCGGTATCTGCGGCTCCGACATGCATATTATTCACGGACAGAATCCGTTCGTGCAGTTCCCCCGCATCACCGGTCATGAGTATTCCGGCACCGTTGTTGCCGTGGGCGATGCGGTCCAGAGCGTCGAGGTGGGAGACCGCGTCTGCGTCGACCCTGTGGTGAGTTGCGGCCAGTGCTATCCCTGCCGTATCGGCCGTTCCAACGTGTGCAGCCAGCTTCAGGTCATTGGTGTGCACCGTGATGGTGGTTTCGGTGAGTACAGCTGCGTGCCAGCTGGCAATGTGATACGCCTGCCGGACAATGTCAGCCTGGAGCAGGCCGCCCTGGTCGAACCCTACTCCATTGCCTCCAACGTGCTTGACCGCATGGGTCCCCTGCCGGGCGATACGCTGCTGGTGTACGGTGCTGGCGTGATCGGCCTGACCATCGTTCAGGTAGCACGGGCCCTTGGCATCGAGCGCATCATCGTCACCGATATCATCGATGCACGGCTCGAGGCCGCCAGAGCCCTGGGCGCCAGCGAGACCATCAACAGCGCCGAGCAGGATCTGGAAGCCAGCATTGGCGAGCTGACCGCCGGTGAAGGCGTGCCACTGATCGCCGACGCCGCCTGCATTCCCGCTCTGCTGCCGCAGATGCTGCGGATCGCCTCACCGGCCGGCCGTATCGGCCTGCTGGGCTTCACCGCCACGCCCAGTGACCTGGTGCAGCTGGAAGTTATCAAGAAAGAACTGACGCTGGTGGGCTCACGGCTAAACAACGGTCGCTTCCCCAATGTACTGGAAATGATCGCCGACGGCCGGCTGGATCCCGGCGCCCTGGTCAGCCACCGCATCGCGCTGGACGGCATATGTGACGCCATACATCTGATTGAAGATCATCCTGACCAGACCCGTAAGGTGCTGGTTGAAATGAAAGGTTAACGCGTTTTGCACGCCCATAGCCTAACAACAAAAAAACCGGAGATTCAACATGTTCAAACCCCTTTTCAAAGCGGCCATTGCAGGCTCGATCCTGTTTGCATCCATCACAAGTGCGGCCGAGTTCACACTTAAACTCGGCCACCCTGCCAATGAAGACAATATCTGGCACAAGGCGGCACTGAAATTCAAACAGGCCGCCGAAGAGAAGTCAGAGGGGCGCATCAGTGTGCTGGTATACCCAAGCGAGCAGCTGGGCAAGGAAATGGATGTCATCAACAGTATTCAGCTGGGTACTGCCGATATGACCATTACCGGTGAATCGCTGCAAAACTGGGCACCCAAGGCCGCATTGATGGCGGTACCCTATGCTTTCACCAACTCAGATCAGCTGCGCAGCGCTGTCGAGGGTGACGTCGGTCGCGAAATCAGCGAGCAGATTACCGAACGCGCCGGGCTGGTACCCCTGGCCTGGTTTGAACGCGGCGCCCGCCACCTGACATCCAATCGGCCTGTCCGCACCCCGGACGAGCTGGACGGTCTCAAACTGCGCGTACCCAATGTTCCCCTGTTCGTCAAAACCTGGGAGAACCTGGGTGCCAAGCCGATTCCCATGGCCTTCAGCGAGGTGTTTACCTCTTTGCAGCAAAACACCATTGATGGCCAGGAGAACCCCCTCAGCCTGATCAACAGTGCCAGCTTCTTCGAGGTGCAGAAGTACGTCAACCTCACCGGCCATGTGCGTAGCTGGATCTATGTCGTTATCGGCCAGGACAAGCTCAACAGCATGCCGGACGATCTGCAAAAAATCGTTTGGGATGCCGCCGGCGAAATGCAGACCTATGAACATGGCCTCTTTGCCGCCGATGAACAGCAACTGGCCGACACCCTCAAAAGCAAGGGAATGGAGTTCATCGAGGTCGATACCGATGCCTTTAGAAGCAAGGCCCGGGCAGCAGTTCTGGAATCACTGACTCCGGAACAGATCGAACTGTTCGAGAAAATTTGAATCGGCTGATAACCCGAGGCCCTGCTTTGCCAGGGCCTCCTTGCGGAGAGCTCAACATGGGCGTATCAACCAAATCCGACATTCCGGCAAGCACTAAGCCCGCCCACAGAGTCACCGGCTGGCTGAACACCGGCCTGCGCTGGATTGACCGCCTGTTCGGTTTCCTGGCTATCATCGCGCTGCTGGCCATCGCCGCCGTGGTGACGCTGCAAGTGGTCGCGCGTTTTACGCTGCCCAGCTCCCCAGTCTGGACCGAGGAGCTGTCCCGCTACCTGTTTATCTATCTGATCGTGCTGAGTTCAGGCCTGGTTATCCGCCAGAACCGCCAGGTCAGGCTGGAACTGTTCCAGCATGCCCTGTCACCGCGATACCAGGCCGTTTACCAGGCCCTGTGCCATCTGCTGACCGGGGCATTCGCCGCCTATATTCTGCCTTCCGCCTGGAAGTACGCCATGATTGGCCGCTGGCAGACATCCCCCGCGCTGGAAGTGCCGATGGTATGGGTTTTTCTATCGATGGTGGTGTTTTTTGCGCTGACGGTTGTTTACAGCACCCTGGGCGCGATCAGCGCTTTCAGTGATCTGCGCAGATCTGGAGTCCGCTAATGGAAGTCGTATTGCTGTTCGCCATTTTTTTTGTGCTGCTGCTTATAGGCGTACCCATCGCCTTCTGCCTGGGCATCGCCTCCCTTGTCTATCTGACACTGTCAGGCATTCCCCTGACCATAGTGCCGCAGCGCCTCTATGCCGGCATGGATACCTTTGTACTGCTGTGTATCCCCGGCTTTATCCTGGCAGGCAACCTGATGAACGTCGGTAACATTACCGACTATATCATCCGTTTCAGCAACGCTCTGCTCGGCCACATCCGTGGCGGCCTTGGTCTCGCCAATGTCGGCGGCTCCATGATATTCGGCGGCATTTCGGGCACCGCCGTAGCTGATACCGCCAGCATCGGTGCTGTCATGATCCCAGGCATGGCCAAAAGTGGCTATGACAAGCCGTTTGCTGCCGCCGTAACGGCCGCGTCCTCAACCGTAGGGCCCATCATTCCACCCAGCGTGCCTATGATCATCGTCGGGTCATTGAGTGGCATTTCAGTCGGCAAGATGTTCATGGCCGGCATCATCCCGGGCATCCTGATGGGACTGGCCATGATGCTAACAACCTACATTATCGCCGTCCGGCGCAATTACCCCCGGGAGCCCCGCGCGTCCCTGATGCAGATTCTCAGTGTCGGCCGCGGTGCCTTCTGGGCACTGCTGATGACCTTCATTATTCTGTATGGCATTATCGGCGGCCTCTTCACCCCCACCGAAGCCTCAATTATTGCCAGCATCTATGCCTTCATTGTGGGCATGTTCGTGTACAAGGGCCTGAGCTGGAACAATCTGCCAAAACTGCTGCTGGATACCGCACTCAGCGCGTCGGCTCTGATGATCCTGGTGGGCATGGCCAACCTCTTCGGCTGGATCCTGACCAGCGAACAGATCCCGCAAATGCTCGCCTCGGCCATCTTCGATATCAGCCGAAACCCCATCATTGTGATCCTGATCATCAACCTGGTCTTGCTGCTGGTGGGCGGCTTCATGGAAACCATTGCCGCCCTCATCATCCTCTTCCCGACCCTGCTCAAGGTGGCCGAAGGCATCGGCATGGACCCTATCCACTTTGGCATCATGGCGGTGCTAAACCTGATGATTGGTCTGACCACCCCACCGGTCGGTGTCTGTTTGTTTGTCGCCGCCGGCATTGGCGAACTGCCGGTCACCCGCGTAGTACGCGCAATCTGGCCATTTCTGATCTGCAACCTGCTGGTGCTGCTACTGGTGTCCTATGTGCCCGCCATATCACTGTGGCTGCCTTCCCTGATGGACTGAGAACGTAAATCCAGGATAACCGCGAGCCGGTCTGTGTAGCTGACATGCGAGCCATTCCGGACGCCCTGTTTGCCGAATCCGATGTCAGGCGCTGCTACAGCACCTGGCATCGCCCAAAATATAACGCTCTGCAGCAAGGACCTCTGTCCGACCTGCTCAAGCGCATGACCGCCCATTCAGATTAAAAGGACCCCACCATGAAACATACCTGGCGCTGGTTCGGACCCAGTGACGACATTACCCTCAGCGATATCCGCCAGGCCGGTGCCAGCGGCATAGTCACCGCCCTGCATGATATCCCCAACGGCGAGGTGTGGCCGCTGGAGGATATCCAGGCGCGCAAGGCCATGATCGAGGCCGCAGGACTGCAATGGTCGGTGGTCGAGAGCATTCCGGTACATGAAGATATCAAGCGGCGCTGTGGCAATTACGCCCAGTACATCGCCGCCTATCAGCAAAGCCTGCGCAATCTGGCGGCCTGCGGCATCGATACTGTCTGTTACAACTTCATGCCCATGCTGGACTGGACACGCACGGATCTGGCCTACGAACTGCCCGACGGCTCCCGTGCCCTGCGTTTTGACCAGACCGCCTTTGCCGCCTTTGAACTCTACATTCTCAAACGCCCGGGCGCTGAGGCCAGTTACAGTGCCGATGAGCAGGCCGCCGCAAGGGCTTACCTGGAAAACCTGAGCCAGGAGGGTCGCGACAGCCTGGTGGCCACCATTATCGCCGGCCTGCCAGGTGCAGAGGAAAGCTATACCCTGGATGATTTCCAGCTCGCCCTGACGGCTTACCGGGATATCGACAAGGATCAGCTGCGCACCCATCTGCAGCTGTTCCTGGAAGCCATAATCCCGGTAGCCGAAGCATGCGGCATCCGCATGGCCATACACCCGGATGATCCACCGCGCCCTATTCTCGGCCTGCCGCGCATTGTCTCCACGGCACAGGACGTGGAATGGCTGATCGAAACCGTCCCCTCCAGAGCCAACGGCATTACCTTCTGCACCGGTTCCTACGGCGTGCGGGCAGACAACGATCTCAGCTCAATGGCCCGGACCTTTGCCGATCGTATCTACTTCACCCACCTGAGATCCACCGAACGGGAACAGACGCCTGGCAGCTTTCATGAAGCCTCGCACCTGGATGGCGATGCCAACCTGCTGGATGTAATCCGCATTCTGCTGCAGGAAGAACAGCGCCGCGAACAGGCCGGTGACCTGCCCGCCATTCCCATGCGGCCCGATCACGGCCACCAGATCATGGATGACCTGCGAAAGAACGTGAAGCCGGGATACTCGGCGCTGGGACGCATGAAGGGACTGGCCGAATTGCGCGGTGCGGAACTGGCCATCAAGCGCTATGTGCTGGGGGGACACTCGTCATGAGCGCCAGGTCGCTGTCTATTGCCTGTCTGGGCGAATGCATGGTGGAACTGGTACCAGCAGGAGATAGCCTGTACCGCCTGGGCTTTGCCGGCGACAGCTACAACACCGCCTATTACCTCAAGCAACTGCTGACTGAGCGGGCTCAGGTCAGCTACGCCACGGCGCTGGGCGATGACCGGCTCAGTCAGCGCATGCTGGCGCAATTCCGGGCCGATGGTCTGGATACCCGGCTGATCTCCAGCCTGGCGGGCCAGTCACCCGGCCTCTACCTGGTGGAGAACGATGCCAGCGGCGAGCGCTATTTTCAGTATTGGCGTGAGCAGTCGGCCGCGCGGGCCATGTTCGAGGGCAGCGTCGGCGAAGCGCTGCTGGGGGCCCTGGTCGAATACGATGTGCTGTACCTGTCGGGCATATCACTGGCGATTCTGTCCAGGGATGCACGCCAGCGCCTGCTGACACTGTTGCAACGCAGCCAGGTGCGCATTGCCTTTGACCCCAACTATAGACCCGCGCTCTGGTCATCCGCCACCGAGGCCGCCACCGTTATGGCCCAGATCGCGGCCTGTAACCCCACGGTGCTCACCACCCTGGATGACGAGCATCTGCTGCACAGCCTGGACGATGCCGACCAGGTGGTCGACCACTGGCTGTCCCTGGGGGCTGCCGAAGTGCTGGTAAAACAGGGGAGCGAGGGGTGCCTGATATCCACCGGCAGGCTCAGAGTGCCCGCCGAACAGGGCATCAGGCCGCTGGATACCACAGGTGCCGGCGATTCCTTCAACGCCGGCTACCTGGCCGGGAGACTGTCAGGCCTGGCGCCACAAGCCAGTGCCCGCCTGGCCCACCGTCTGGCCGCCCAGGTTATCCAGCATCGCGGTGCCATCCTGCCCAAAGAGACTGCTCTGCCAGCAGTGACGGACGACCTGATGGATTAACCGCACTTGCAGACTGTTAAAGCTCAGGCTATCGGGGGTCTAATCGATCCGCTTGAGGCTGCGCTTGTGCAGCCGAGCGCGTTCAACATAGTGCTCGGCGCTGGCCTTGAGGCCGGCGATAGTCTTGTCGTCGAGCTGGCGTACCACCTTCGCGGGGCTGCCGATAATGAGGGAGTTATCGGGAAACACCTTGCCTTCGGTCACTAGGGCGCCGGCCCCCACCAGGCAGTTTTTGCCGATCACGGCACCGTTCAGCACCACGGCCTGAATACCGATCAACGAGCCCTCACCCACGCTGCAGCCATGCAGCATGGCCTGATGACCAATAGTGACGTCCTGCGCCAGGGTCAGCGGGAAACCCATATCCGTATGCAGCACCGCGCCTTCCTGCACATTGCTGCCCACCCCGATCTCGATGGTCTCGTTATCGCCGCGCAGTACCGCCTGCGGCCAGACGCTGGCGCCGGCCCTGAGAGCCACCTTGCCGATGACTGTCGCCTGGTCAGCCACATAGGTGTCTTCATGAATGTCCGGTGCCTGACCGTCGTACTGATAGATCGCCATTCTGAGCTCCTGAAAAAAAAGATCAGCGCCACTGCACGGGGCCGGGCACTGAAAAAAGGACTGTACTGTACCTGCCGGGCACCCTGTAACGCCCGAACCACCGTACAATCCACCGGTAAATTTGTACATGAACGCAAGTATCTGCAATTGCTGCGCGGCAGCCATCTGCCCGCAGCAAGACATCCGTGCCCCTCACCTGCCTGCTCATACCCTGGCCGGACCTGCCCGGCAGGGTGTGAGTAGCGGATGCTAGTTGTCGCCCTTGATCACGCCGCGCTGAATCTGATCGCGCTCGATCGATTCAAACAGTGCCTTGAAGTTGCCTTCACCGAAACCATCATCCTGCTTGCGCTCGATGAACTCGAAGAATACCGGCCCCAGCAGGGTATTGGAGAAGATCTGCAGCAGCAGCTTCGGCGTGCCGCCTCCGGTGGTGCCATCCAGCAGGATACCCCGTGCCTGCAGTTCATGCACCGGCTCGCCATGGCCCGGCAGGCGTTCTTCCAGCATTTCGTAATAAGTCTCGGGCGGCGCCGTCATCAGCGGCACGCCCCGCTCGCGCAGGCGGTCGACGCAGGCCGGCAGGTCGTTGCAGCGCAGTGCGATGTGCTGAATGCCTTCGCCATTGAACTGCATCAGGAACTCTTCGATCTGGCCGGTGCCGCTGGACGCCTCCTCGTTCAGCGGAATGCGGATCTTGCCGTCCGGCGCCGTCATGGCCTTGGATGTGAGCCCTGTGTATTCGCCCTTGATATCGAAGTAGCGGATCTCACGGAAGTTGAACAGCCGCGTGTAGTAATCGGCCCAGTAGGCCATGCGGCCGCGGTAGACGTTGTGGGTCAGGTGATCGATCTCGTAGAAGCCGCAGCCCTCGGGGTGCGGATCCACGCCATCGAGAAACTCGAAGTCGATATCGTAGATCGACGAGCCTTCCTCGAAGCGGTCGATCAGGTAGACGGGAGCGCCACCGATGCCCTTGATGGCCGGCAGCCGCAGCTCCATCGGGCCGGTCGGAATCTCCAGCGGCTGCGCGCCCTTGTCCAGCACGTACTTGTAAGCCTGCTGCGCATTGCGCACGCGAAAGCCAAGGCCGCAGGCCGAGGGGCCGTGTTCCTGGGCAAAGTAGTCGGCCAGGCTTTTCTTCTCCCGGTTGAGGATGAAGTTGATACCGCCCTGGCGATACAGGTCCACCTGCTTGGAGCGGTGACGCGCCACCTTCGTGAAACCGAGCAGCCGAAACACCTCGGCGACCTTCTCGGGATCGGGCCCGGCAAACTCGACAAATTCGAAACCACAGAGGCCGGCGGGGTTCTCAAACAGATCAGTCATCTTTTTATCCTCCAGAATTCAGTTACTTTACGGGGGAGACGGGATCAGAGTCCGTAACCCGCAGCATAGGGCAGCGCTGTCGCCAACCACGGGAATGCGACCAGCAGCGCCAGCCCGAGACACATCATGAGCACATAGGGATAGGCGCCCTTTATGACTTCAGACAGCGGTTCGTCGGTAATGCCCTTGATCACGAACAGGTTCATGCCCACCGGGGGCGTAATCATTGCCAGTTCCAGGTTGACCATCAGCAGCACGCCGTACCAGATCAGGTCGATATCCAGGGCAACCAGCGCCGGCAGAAAGATCGGCGTGGTGATCAGGATGATGGCGATCGACTCCAGAAACATGCCCATCACGAAGATGATGCCCATGACCACCAGGATGAAGGTGAACGGCGTGAAGCCGGAGGCCACCACCCACTCCGAGATACCCACCGGCAAGCGGATGAGAGTAATGGCATGCCCGAAGATGGCGGCGCCGGCAATGATGGCGAAAACCATCATGCTGATACGCATCGTCTCCATGGTGGCGTCATACAGCTGGGACCAGCCAAACGAGCGGTAGACCAGGGTGGCCACCAGCAGCGCATAGACAGACCCGGCCGCCGCCGCTTCCGTCGCCGTAAACACCCCCAAATAGATCCCGCCCATGATGAAAGGCGGCATCATGACGGCCCAGAAGGCCTTTTTGGTCGCGCCCCAGACCGCCCGGAAACCCGGAAAGTCCGGCGATGCCTCGCGCCGCGCACTGAGCATGCAGTAGGCCGAGAAAATAGCCGCCATCAGCAGACCCGGGATCAGCCCGGCCAGAAACAGCGCGCCGATGGAGGCATCGGTGACCAGGGAATAGAGGATCATCGGACCCGATGGCGGAATCAGGATACCCAGGGTCCCCCCCGCCGCCACCACGCCCAGCGAGCGCCGTGTCGGATAGCCGAACTTGGTCATCTGCGGGATGGCGCTGGAGCCGATGGACAGTGCCGTGGCCACCGAGGAGCCGGAGATGGACGAGAAGATGGTGCAGGACAGTACCGTCGACACCCCCAGTCCACCCTTCACATGCCCAATCAGGTTATGGGCGAACTGGTAGAGATCATCGATCACTTTGCCGCGCACCATGACCTGCGCCATGAACACGAACAGCGGAATCGTTGCCAGCACGCTCCGGTTGAGCGTTGCAAAGAGGGTATCGCCAACCGCCGTGACGCTTTCTCCGGCAATCGCCAGCACCGCCACCCCGACACCCGCGAGGGCGACAAAAATAGGCACCCCCGCCAGAAGCACACACAAGAGTGCGCTGAATACCAACAAGGCGGTCATTTTGACACCTCCGCCATCAGCTTGATGAGAATTGACAGGCTGGCGAGCACCAGCAGACCGGCCCCGATCACCAGCGGTACCTGGGTGATCCAGATCGGCGCTTCCAGGTCACCGTTGGAGTAGAGGCAGAAGGCGCGATTGAACTCTGTGGTTTCCCATGTCGACCAGACCCACACGAGCGCGACGGCCAGGGTTGCCAGCGAGCCGATCAGGGCCACATAGACCTGCCGGCGCTGCGGCAGCTGATTGGTCAGCAGGTCGATGGCTATATGCCGTTGCCTGATAAGCGCGTCGCTCAGGCCGCATGACACCAGCGCCACCACGGTGTAGCCCACCAGTTCTTCGGTCCACTCCAGCGGCGTACCGAAAAAGTAGCGCAGCGCTATCGAGTAGGTAATCAGAGCCAGAACCACCAGAATCAGCGCCGCACTGATCCAGCCACCCAGCCGGGGCAGCAGGGCCAGTGCATCCGAGATTCGGTCCAATGTCACAATCTGGCTTCGCAGCGAAAGGTCCTGGCCCGCTTTCATTTCAGTTCCTGCACGAGCTTGACCAGTTCTTCGGAATCTTCGCCGGCCCACTTGCCGAAGGATTCGTTAAACGCGGGCAGCATCACGTCGGCCATAGCCTGCTGTTCCTGTGGCGTTGTCCAGTGCAGTTTCACCCCCTGGGCTTCCAGCTGTGCCGGTGCATCGGCAACGGCCGCACCCGACTCGTCGACCGCCCAGATCGCGGCCATATGGCCGGCCTTGCTCAGCGCATCCTGGTTCTTGGCGGACAGGCCGTCGTACCATTTCGGGTTAACGAAGCCATGCGCGTATACCGAGATGACCGGCACCACGGACATGTGATCCTGCACCTCGTAGTACTTGCGGCTCACCGCCGCGGCGATGTCGGTCAGGGCCGCATCGATAACACCCGTCGACAGCGCCTGGTAGACCTCGCCGCCGGACATGGACACCGGCGAGGCGCCCATTTTCTCGAGGCCGGCATTAAAGGGCGGTACCAGCCCGCGAATCTTGATGCCCTTGAAATCGTCCGGGGATTTGAGGAACTTGTCGTTGGAGGTAAAGACCGAGGTGTTGGTCTGGAACAGCCAGGTAACATTCTTCAAACCCTTGTCCAGCAACCGGTCTTCGAGGAAAGCGGCCGCCTTGGAATCCGGCCATTTTCTCCAGACGTCCAGATCACCGAACGTGAAAGGTGCCGTCGTCACCAGCATCGCCGGCAGCGTACGTCCCCAGGCGAAGTTGAGTGCAAAGGCGCACTCGATATCACCCTTGGCGACCGCCGGAATGTTTTCCTTGTCGGACACCAGACTGTTGGCCGGGAACACCTGGACATCGATATCGCCGTCTGACAGCGTTTCAATCTCGCTTGCCCACTTGTCGATCACCACCGCCAGACTGTGGGTCGGCGGAAACTGGTGCGCACAGCGCATGGTTTCAGAGGGTGCGGCGACGGCCTGCCCCAGTGAGAGGCCGGAGATCAGGGTAGCGAGGGTGGCAGTTGTTAGATTTTTCATGTCTCATCTCTCTTTATTCTTAGTATATGCCGAACGTAACGGACGACCGCGGCCGGACCTCGCCGGCCACCCAGTGGATGTATTTACCGGTTCGTAGCCTTCAGGGCTGCCAGCACCTCCTCGGTATGTTCACCGGCCTTGGGCAACGGACGGCGCACCTGCAGGCGGCGCTGACCCAGCATCAGCGGCAGCAGCGTTACCGAGGTTTCCTCGCCGGTATCGGTCATCATCGGCACCAGACCACCGCTGGCCTTGAGGTGCGGATCGTTAACCAGCTGGTCCGGCCGCACGATGGGGGCGTACGGCAGGCCTGCTGCCTCCAGTTTGGCCGACAGTTCAGCAACCTCGTGGTGCTTCAGTATCTCGCCCAGGCGCGCCAGCAGCGCAGGCCGTACCTCGACGCGCTGGGCGTTGGTCCCCAGCGTTTCATCGGCCAGCAGTTCCGGCGCCTCGATCAGTTCGCACAGAATGCACCACTGCTTGTCGCTGACCGCGGCGATGAACAGCTGCTCGCCATGCGCCAGGGTGAAGACGTCGTACACGCTCCAGGCCGACACGCGCGATGGCATCGGCGGCGCCGCTTCCCCGGTCATCAGGTACTGCTGCATGTGCTGCGAGCTGAGGAAGACGCAGTTCTCGAACAGCGCACTTTGCACCTCCTGACCGCGACCAGTGCGGCGGCGCTCCTGCAGCGACGCCAGCACGCCGATGGCGCCGAACATGCCGCCCATGATGTCGTTCACCGACGCACCGGCACGCAACGGACGCCCTTCGGGGCCCGTCATGTAGGCCAGGCCGCCCATCATCTGCACCACTTCGTCGAGGGCCAGGCGCTTGTCATAGGGTCCCGGCAGGAACCCCTTGTGCGACACATAGATCAGCCCGGGGTTGAGCTCGGACAGCGACGCATAGCCCAGGCCAATGGCATCCATGCGCCCGGGGCGGAAGTTCTCGATCACCACATCACACTGGCTGATCAGCGCGCGTGCCGTCTCCACGCCTTCCGGTGTATTGGTATCCAGCACCACGCTCTTCTTGTTGCGGTTGAAGGAGCGGAAAAAGCCGATGCCCAGGCCCGGCAGATCACGGGTCTTTTCACCGCCGGGCGGCTCGATCTTGATCACCTCTGCACCCAGATCCGCCAGGATCATGCCGCAGGTCGGGCCCATGACCATGTGGCTGAACTCGATCACACGGATGCCTTCGAGCGGCAGGCCGGTTGAAGTATTCTGGTTTAGGTCACTCATGTTCGGAAATTCCTCAGGCAGCAGAAGGCACAGATTTGTAGTTTTTCGGTAGTCCTGCCTGATGGATGGCGCCGCGCAGGCTCTCGCCCTCGAGCGGGCCACCCACCCAGGCGCGCACCTTGAGCAGCGCCTCGAGGTCGATGCCGGTATCGATGCCCATGCTGTTCAGCATGAAGACGACATCCTCGGTGGCGACATTGCCGGTGGCACCGGGTGCAAACGGACAGCCGCCGATGCCGGCCAGCGACGCATCGAAACGGGTCATGCCGACATCCAGCGCCGCCAGCACGTTGACCAGCCCGAGGCCGCGGGTATCGTGGAAATGGCCGCACACGAAGCGATCGCCGGCGATTTCGAACACCTGGCGGAACAGGCGTCGCACCTGCGCCGGGTTGGCATAGCCAACGGTATCGGCCAGGCTGATGCAGTCGGCACCGGCCTCGAGCGCCGCTTCGGCCAGGCGCAGCACTTCAGATTCTTTCACCTCGCCCTGGAGGGCACAGCCGAACGCGGTACCGATGCCGGCTTCCAGCCGGGTTGCGGCGCCGGCAGCGTTACGCGCCTCAACGATGGCACGCACGTTGTCGATCATCTCGTCGGGGGTTTTGCGCACGTTCGCCTGGCTGTGGGCGAAGCTGGCGGAGATGGGCAGGATCAGCAGATCGGCACCGGCCTCGATGGCCCGTTCGGCGCCCTTGACGTTGGGTACCAGGGAGCAGACCTGCAGACCCGGCAGCGTCTTGGCGAAGGCCACGACCTCGACACTGTCGGCCATCTGCGGCAGCAGCCTGGGCGGCACGAAGGAGACAACCTCCATCTCGCGCATGCCGGCCTCATAGGCCTGGCGGATCCAGTTGCATTTGAACTCTGTGGGCATGACCCGGGACAGGCTCTGCAGGCCATCACGCAGGCCGACTTCGCGGATCTGTGCCTGGGCAGGCATGGGTTCTCTCATGGAAAGTGTCATCGTTATTATTCTCGCTCCTGTTATGCCGCACTATCAGTGTTCAGTCCGCCGGGTATTCAGCCGTTCTGACCATTGGTAATGGCTGGTCGTTTGCGGTGTCGTTGGCCAGCGTTTGATGGATTACACTTTATAAATTCCCGGATGATGTTTACAGTGCCAATTATTCGCGATTAAGATTCCGATACGGAATTTTTATAAGCACAGGACGCCGTGCCCGGTGCCACAGACCCGGGACAGCCCCAAGTAAACAAAGGAAGCGAACCATGCGTTATTTTGATCCGGTCAGCCTGCGGCTGTTCGTTGCCGTGTGCGAAGAGCGCAGCATTGTGCTCGCCGCCGAGCGCGAGGCCATCGTGGCCTCGGCCATCAGCAAGCGGCTCAGCGCTCTGGAGGACCGGGTCGGCGTCCAGCTGATGCAACGGGACAGGCGCGGCATTAGCCTGACCCCGGCCGGCGAGGCGCTGCTGCGCTACGCCCGACCGCTGCTGCAATCGATGGAACGCATGTTTGCCGAACTCAGCGAATTTTCCCGCGGCGTGCATGGCCATGTACGGATCTTCGCCAGCATGTCGGCGGTGGTGGAGTTTCTGCCGGAGGATATCGGAACCTTTGTGCGTGACTATCCCAGTGTGAAGGTCAGCCTGGACGAAAAAGTCAGCTCCGAAATTGTGCGCGGTATAGAGGATGGCCGTGCCGATATTGGTGTCTGCTGGGATGTCAGCGATATGCGCGGCTTACAGGTTCTGCCCTACCGCCATGATCGCCTGGCCGTGGTGGTGCATCCGTCCCATCCGCTGGCATCGCGCCAGCAGCTGCGCTTCGAAGACACCCTTGACTACGAGCACCTGGAAATCCAGTCGGGCAGTGTCGTCCAGCTGACCCAGCGGCGCGAAGCTGCGGCGGCCAACAGGTCGATCCGCTACCGCATACAGGTCACCACCTTCGAGGCGGCCTTTCGTTTCGTGGCGGCGAACCTCGCCATCGCGGTGATTCCGGTCGAGGCGGCGCTGCCCGTGGAAGCCGCCCTGGGGCTGCGGGTAATACCGCTGACCAACGACTGGACCCATCGCAACTTTGTCATCTGCATGCGCGACTACAACAGCCTCAGCGTACCGGCCCGCCTGCTTGTGGACAGCCTGCAGACCCGCGAGCTTGTCGCGGCCCCTGAAAGAACAACGAGTGACGAATAGCGCCGGTCGGACGCGGGTAGACAGGCCGACCAGGTCGCTCAGGATGGCTGGGATACCGCCGTTCAGACGGTGACGCGCTGATCAGGTAAGGTGCTTCAGGCGGGTGGCTACACCCGCCAAGCAACAGAGAATGGCACAGACATGGTGACTGTCCAGGGTTGGCGCTACAGCCAGACCAGGAGCAGCGTACCCGCCAGTATCGCCGTAAGCATCGCATTCAGCGCCATGCCGATAGAGCTGTAGACCCCCATGACACTGTTAACCTGGAAAGCCGCGGCGGTGCCGATGCCATGGCTGGTCACACCCATGGCCAGGCCCTGGGCCCGGGCATCTCTTATCCCCAAGCGCGTCATCAGCGGCACGCCGATAATGGCACCGAAAATGCCGGTCACGGCACAGAGCACCGCGGCAAGCTCGGGGATACCGCCCAGATTCTGGGCGATACCCATGGCCACCGGGGCGGTAACGGACTTGGGCACCAGCGTCAGCAGAATGGTACTGTCGAGCCCCAGCGCCCAGCCCAGCCCGACGGCGCTCAGCACCGACACCAGGGAGCCGGCCACAAGCGCCGGAATCAGCGCTGGCAGACTGCGCCTGATACTGCGTCTGTTCTGCCAGATGGGCAGCGCCAGGCAAACCACCGCAGGGCCGAGTAACACATGGATAAACTGGGCACCGGTGAAATAGGCATCGTAGCTGACGCCGGTGATACTGAGCAGCAGCACCAGCTGGCACACCGTCAGGGCCATGGGGTTGAGCAGGGCCGACTGCCCTGCCCGCTCATGCAGGGCGCGCGACAGTACAAAAGCACCCAGTGTAATCAGCAGCCAGGTTAGCGGATCCCGCCCGAGATAGACCCACAGGGGTGTGAGGTCGGCGTTCATGGCAGCAACTCCTCGTCACAGGCGGGCGTAAAGCGGCGTGCAAGCCGCGCAAATATCAGCGCCGTAACGACCAGCCCCGCCAGCAGGCTCAGCAGCAGTACCAGCAAGAGCCGGCCCAGAATCGGGCTCACCAATTCCAGATGGCTGACGATACCCACGGCCGCCGGCACAAAGAGCAACGACAGGTTGGCCAGAAAAAAGTTGTTAACCTGTTCCAGTTCCGCCCAGGGACGCCGGATAACGGCCAGCACCAGCAGAAACAGCACCATGCCCAGCACCGGGCCCGGTAACGGCAGGGCCAGTATCTCGGCCAGCACGGTACCCACTACCTGCAGGCCGATAATCAGTGTCAGCGCACCCAGCATAACGCCATCCTTTGCTGTGCCTTGTGTAGCCGGTTAGCAGCCCGCCGAGCCTGGCCCGGGGTATCAGACCGACGCACGCTGCACCGGCCGCGTGCCACCGATCGCCAGGGTAATCGCAGCGGCCGCGCGCATCACAGCCGCGCTGTAGTGATCCAGCCGGTCGCGGCTCACCCGTACCGAAGGCCCGGAAATGGACACCGCGGCTATGACTTCCGCGTTTTCGTCGTAGATATTGGCGGCGATGCAGCGCAGGCCCGAGACCTGCTCTTCGTCATCCACGGAAAAACCCTGCAGACGGATCTTGCGCAGTTCCTCCATAAAGACCGCCGGTGTAGTGATGGTGTTCTGCGTCAGGGACGCAAGCCCGGTATGGTTGATGATATTGGTGACTTCGGTATCACTCAGGCCCGACAGCAGCGCCTTGCCGACACCGGCCGCGTGCAGGGTGCCACGGCTGCCGATCTGCACCACCATGCGCATGACTTCGCTGCATTCCACCTGGCCGACAAACACATGGTTGTGGCCGTCCAGAATCGCCAGATTCGAGGTTTCGCCGGTCTCGGCCACCAGCCGCTTCATATGACTGCGGGCTTCGGCCACGAAGTCGCGCTTTTTCAGATAGGCGCTGCCGACCGAGAATGCGGTCACGCCCACGGTCCAGAGGCCGCTCTGCTCGTCGAAATCGACAAAACCAAGCTGCCGCATGCTGTTCAGCAGGCGGTGTGCAGTGGATGGCGCCAGCGCGAGTTCGCCGGCGAGCTCGGTCAGATTCAGGCCGTTGCTGGAGGCGGAAATGCGTTTGAGCAGTAACAGTGCACGGCTCAGAGACTGCACCTGAACCGCGCCTGAGGAGGTTTTCTTGCCAGCTTTGGGCCCGTCGTTCAGGCTGTCGTTCATCGGTTCTGTAATCCTTGCAGAAGGCCTGCGCCACACCAACTGCCGCCCCCCAGAACCACTACAGACACAACGCCTTGAAGATCAAGCTGTGCCAAGCGAAACAGTCACCGGGGGCCGGCAGACTCAATGGGCGCCAGTTTATCACCCAAATGCCTGCATCGCTGCCCCCTGTTTCCCGGAATTCGCCGGCAGATCCTCGAAATTCGCCTGGGGCTCACGTCCCGGAATTCGCAGGCTCATCAGGCTGCAACGGCACCCCGTAGGTAATGAGCGCAGTGAATTCCGACATCCGCAGCGAAACGGTGGAGAACAGTTCAAACGGGCAAGGTCTGATGCTCACTACGAATGACGGTTTTTTAACCTCCTGCTCGCACTTGCAACCGGATCTCAGCGATCCAGCAATTCAATCCAGTGCTGCACCGGACGATCCGACTTTGACTCCAGATGCAGCTGACAGCCGATATTGGCCGTGACGATGCGTTCGGGGTTGTCTAGGGTCAGCGCGTCCAGTTTATTGCGCAGCAGCTTCTGGCTCATTTCGGGCTGCAGGATGGAGTAAGTACCGGCGGAGCCACAGCACAGGTGCTTGTCCTTGGTTTTGGCCAGCTCTACGCCGGCCTTTTCCAGCACCTGCTCCACCACACCGCTTTGCTTCATGGCATGCTGCAGCGTACAGGGGCAGTGAAAGGCGACCTTGCCGGTGGCAGCAGGATTGGGCGCCAGCACCGACAGGTCCTCTTGCAGCAGAACCTCACCCAGATCACGGGTCAGTTCGCTGACCCGCCGTGCCTTGTCGGCATAGGCCTTGTCCTGGCGCAGTAAATGGCCGTATTCCTGCACCATGGCACCACAGCCCGACGCCGTCATAACGATGGCTTCGGCACCGGCTTCAATCGCCGGCCACCAGGCATCGATATTACGGCGCATGAAATCCAGGCCCTCATCGTGGGCCGACAGATGATAGCTGACCGCACCGCAACACCCGGCTTTGGGCGCTTCCACCAGGCTGATGCCCAGGCGATCCAGCACCCGTGCGGTGGCCGCATTGGTGTTGGGCGCCGCTGCGGGCTGGGCGCAGCCGGCCAGTGCCAGCATCACCCGGGGATGGCTACTCACGGGCCAGGGACTTGATCTGCGCTTGGGCGGCAGCTTGGCCTTGAGCACCGCCGGTAGCAGCGGCTTGAGGCTCTGCCCCAGGCGCAGCAGAGGCCCGAAACGGGCGGGATAGGGTAAAACCTGGCGCAGACTCCAGCGTAACAGACGCTGCGCCGGCGGACGCTCCAGCTTTTCGTCGACAATGGCGCGGCCTATATCCACCAGCCGGCCGTACTGCACCCCCGACGGGCAGGTAGTTTCACAGCTGCGACACGTCAGGCAGCGATCCAGATGGGTACGGGTTTTTTCCGTGACAGTGCCCTCTTCCAGCAGCTGCTTGATGAGATAAATGCGCCCGCGCGGGCCATCGCGTTCATCATTCAGTTCCTGGTAGGTCGGGCAGGTGGCGGTGCAGAAGCCACAGTGGACGCAGCTGCGCAGAATGGACTCCGCCTCCTGCCCCCGGGCGCTCTGCTTGAATTCGGGTAGTATGTTCGTTTTCATTGCAAACCTGCCTGTTACATCCAGCTATACAGACGACCGGGATTGAACAGGCCATCCGGATCGAAAGACTGCTTGAGTCGCTGTTGAAGGAGCTGCAGTGCCCTGGCCTGCGGATGCATCACATCCGCCTGGCGGTCACCACCACGGAACAGGCTCACCTGTCCGCCCGCGGCTTCGGCCAGTTGCTGCATCTGCGCCATGCTGGCATCACCGCGATACCAGCGTTGGGCGCCGCCCCAGTCGATCAGCCAGTTGCCCGGCAAATCCGGATTGGCCGCCGTGGACTTGATCGAAAAGCGCCACAGCGGCGCATCCCCCTCAAAGAACCCCAGGGTTTGATCCCGCAATGCCGCCCAGAAGGACTCGTCATCCTCCAGCTGCGTGCCTTGGCTCTCCAATTGCTCGCCCTGCCATTGCGACAACGTGGCATCCACCGCAGCCCGGGCGCCGCTGAGACGCAGATAGAGCCGGTTGTCGAGCCAGCAGGCCGCCGACAGCGGCTTGGGTTCGGCGGCACGCCGATTCATCAGCGCCACCGCATCTTCCAGCGCTACATCGAACACCAAAGTGCGGGTGACGGCGGGTTTTGGCAGCACCTTGAGGCTGACCTCGGTAATCAGACCCAGGCTGCCCATGGCGCCGGCCTGCAGTCGCGAGACATCGTAACCGGCGACGTTTTTCATCACCTGGCCGCCAAAGCGCAGATGCTCGCCACGGCCATTCAGCAGGCGCACACCCAGCACCTGATCGCGCACCGAGCTCCACCAGGGCCGGCCGGGGCCGGACTGATTGCACGCCAGGGTACCGCCGATAGTGGCGGCGCCACCAAAGCGTGGCGGCTCGAAGGACAGCATTTGATTATGCTCATCCAGTGCAGCGACGAGCTCGGTCAAGGGCGTGCCGGCCCGGGCGGTGAGCACCAGCTCCACCGGCTGGTAGCTGACGATACCGCGATGCTCGCCAACCCGCAGGGGGTCACCCGTCGCAACGCGGCCCATGAAGGCCTTGCTGTTACCGCCCATGATATTCAGCGGGGTGCCCGCATCCCGGGCGGACAGTATCTGCTGCTGCAGGTGATTTGCTATATCTGCCATATCAGGCGGCTCCCGTTGTATCAGGGGTTGCGGGCATGGGCCTGGTTTCCAGCGCCCGGTGTTCCTGGCAGTGGCGCAGTGTCGGCACACCCTTGCCGGGATTCAGGGTGCCGGCCGGATCAAAGGCATCCTTGATGGCGTTGAACTGCCGCAGCTCCTGCGCGTTGAACTGGATCGGCATCTGGCGAATCTTCTCGATGCCCACGCCATGCTCACCGGTAATGCAGCCGCCCACCTCAACACAAAGCTCGAGAATACGACCACCGAACTCTTCGGTTCTTTCAAATTCACCCGGCACATTGGCATCGAACAGAATCAGCGGGTGCAGATTGCCATCACCGGCATGAAACACATTGGCCACACGCAGCTGATACTCATCGGACATGCGCTGCATTTCGGTCAGCACATGGGCCAGCTGCCCGCGGGGGATAGTGCCGTCCATGCAGTAGTAGTCCGGTGAAATGCGCCCCACCGCCGGGAAGGCCGACTTGCGACCCTTCCACAGCAGGGCCCGTTCGGCTTCGCTTTGTGAGGTGCGTATCGAGGTGGCGCCAAAAGAAGCAAACAGGCTCTCGACCTGGGCGATATGCTCCTGCACTTCCTCGGCGGTGCCATCCACTTCGCACAACAACAGCGCCTGGGCGCCCTTGGGGTAACCTGCCTTGGCGAAGTCTTCCGCCGCACTGATGGCGTAGGTGTCCATCATTTCGAGGCCTGCCGGAATAATGCCGCGGGAAATAATGCCCCCCACCGCATCCCCCGCCTTTTGCACGCTGTCGAACGCGGCCATCACCACCTGGGCCTTTTCGGGCTGGGGCAACAGCTTGACGGTGACCTCGGTCACAATGCCCAGCAGGCCTTCGGAACCGGTAATCAGCGCCATCAGGTCCATGCCGCAGCTATCGAGCCCCTGGCTGCCGATACTGAGTTTCTCGCCCTCGACGCTAAGCATCTCGACGCTAAGGATGTTGTGCACCGTGAGGCCATACTTCAGGCAATGCACACCGCCTGAGTTTTCCGCCACATTGCCGCCTATAGTGCAGGCGATCTGGGACGACGGATCAGGGCCGTAGTAGAGCCCATGCTCGGCCGCCGCTTCAGTGATGGCCAGATTGCGCACGCCAGGCTGCACCCGGGCGGTGCGCGCCAGTGGGTCAATGGCCAGAATGCGATTGAACTTCGCCAGGGACAGCACGACCCCCTCGGCGTGGGGCATGGCCCCGGCACAGAGCCCGGTGCCGGCACCGCGGGCCACCACGGGGACGCCCTGCTGATGGCAAATCTGCAGCACCCGCTGCACCTGCTCAACGGTGTCAGGCAACACCACGATAAGCGGCATTTCACAGTACATCGACAGGCCATCGCACTCGTAGGGCCGCTGGGTCTCGGCGTCCTCGATCACGTACTCGGGGTCAATGAAGCTGCGAAACAGTTCCACTAGCCGGGCTTTATCAGGTTTGGATTTTTCAGTCATGACGGGGCTCCGCTCTATTCCCGGCGCTTTGCTTAAGCGCCCCGGCGTTGCATAAAGTGATCAATACCGGCCTGGGCACAATCCATATCCTGTGCCGGTGTGCCGGAACTCAGGCCAATACCCCCCACAACTTCACCATCAACCATTACCGGCAGGCCACCGCCCACCACACACAGCCGACCGCCGAGCGCCGTATGGATGCCGAACACCAGATTGCCCGGCACACAGGCGGCGTTGTATTCATGGGTCGCCTTGCGCGCCGCACTGGCGGTAAATGACTTGTCCTGGGCCACGGTGATGCTGGTGACCTTGCCGCCGTCCATGCGCTCGAACGCCAGCAGATTGCCGGATTCATCAGTAATGGCGATACACATCGGCACGCCTATTTCGGTGGCCCGGGCGGCGGCGCCTGCGATCAGAAGACGGGCATCGGCCTGGTCGAGTCGATTAATGGTTAACATGGTACAGCTCCTTAAAAGGGTATCCGGCAGGAGCCTTTGTGCGCCCCTGCCCTGTTGTTCGACCTGCCTGCAACAGGTTCTGTTACCTGCCGGCGTGACGGTTCACGTTAGCCTGTCAGCTGCTGGCCTGCAGCGCTTTTTGTTCACGCCGGCGCTGATGCAGCAAAGGCTCGGTATAGCCGCTGGGTTGCTCGCAGCCTTTGAAAATCAGATCACAGGCGGCCTGAAATGCCACACTGCGTTCCAGCTCCGGCACCATGCGCTGGTAAGCCGGGTCTGCTGCGTTCTGTGCATCCACCACCACTGCCATGCGCTTGAGGGTATCCAGTACCTGATCGTCGGTACAGATACCGTGCAACAGCCAGTTGGCCAGGTGCTGGCTGGATATGCGCAGGGTGGCGCGATCTTCCATCAGGCCAACATTGTGGATGTCCGGCACTTTGGAGCAACCGATGCCCTGGCCTACCCAGCGCACCACGTACCCCAGAATTCCCTGCACATTGTTCTCCACTTCGGCCTGGATCTGCTGTGGCGTGAGACGTTCATCCCCCAACAGTGGCGGCCTCAGCAGGGCCTTAAGCTCTGCACGGCTGCCGCCCTGCAGTTCCTGCTGGCGCTGTGCCACGTTCACCTGGTGATAGTGCGTCACATGCAGCGTTGCCGCCGTGGGGGACGGCACCCAGGCACAGCTCGCACCGGCCCGGGGGTGTACAATCTTGGCGTCGAGCATCTGTTTCATTTCATCGGGCATGGCCCACATGCCCTTGCCGATCTGGGCCCGGCCGCGCAGGCCGCAGGCCAGACCTATATCCACATTGCGGTCTTCGTAGGCGCCGATCCAGGGCTGCGCCTTGATGGCATCCTTGGGCAGCATCGGGCCCGCCTGCATGCTGGTGTGGATCTCGTCACCGGTGCGATCCAGGAAACCGGTATTGATAAAGAAAAGCCGCTCGCGCACCGCCCTGATGCACTCGGCCAGGTTGGCCGAGGTGCGGCGTTCCTCATCCATGACACCGACCTTAAGCGTATTGGGCGCCAGCCCCAGGGCCTGCTCGACACCTGTGAACAGCCTGTTGGTGAAGGCGACTTCCTCGGGCCCGTGCATCTTGGGCTTGACGATGTAGATGCTGCCACTGCGACTGTTGCGGTACTGACTCCCGCCTTTGAGGTCGTGCAGTGCGCAGAGGCTGGTAACCATCAGATCGAGAATGCCTTCCGGCACCGGCTGGCCGTCGCGATCCAGCACAGCATCGGTGGTCATCAGGTGACCGACGTTACGCACCAGCAGCAGGCTGCGCCCGTGCAGACGCAGTTCCTCGCCCGCAGGCGTGCGGTAGCAACGATCGCCGTTCAGGCGCCGCCGGATGGTTTCCCCACCCTTGCTGAAGCTTTCCTCCAGCGTGCCTTGCATCAGCCCGAGCCAGTTGCGATAGACGCCCACCTTGTCCTGGGCGTCGACCGCGGCGACCGAATCCTCACAATCCATGATGGTGCTGAGCGCCGACTCCAGCACCAGATCCTTCAGGCCCGAGGCCGACAGTGCACCGACAGGGTGTTTAGAGTCCAGCTGCAGTTCTATGTGTAACCCATTGTTACGCAATAAGATTGTCTTGGCGCCATCATCGGCGGTGCCAAAGCCCGCAAACTGCTGTGAATCAGCCAATGCCGTGATCTCGCCATTACCAAGGGTAACTGCCAAACCCGTGCAGCCTGCGTCTTCTGCCAGCGCATACTCCCTGACCTGGGCATGACTGCCACTGGCCAGCGGCACCGCCTGATCGAGAAATTCCGCGGCCCAGGCGATCACGCGCAAGGCACGTTTTGCATTGAAGCTCGAGCCTCTCTCGCCCCCTGCGGACTCATCGATGACATCACTACCGTAGAGCGCATCATAGAGACTGCCCCAGCGGGCATTGGCCGCATTGAGGGCAAAGCGGGCGTTGTTGACGGGCACGACCAGCTGCGGGCCGGCCACCCGGGCGATCTCGTCATCGACGTTCGCCGTCGTGATACTGAACGCCTCGCCTTCGGGCACCAGGTAGCCAATTTCGCGCAGGAAGGCCTGGTACGCAGCCGCGTCCAGGGGCTGGCCCTGGTGATCACGGTGCCACTGGTCCATCTGCGCCTGGATTTCATCGCGCTTTTGCAGCAGCGCGCGGTTTATCGGCGCCAGCTCGTCGATGATGTTCTCGAATGCGCGCCAGAACTCCGCCGACGTGATCCCGCTACCGGGCGCAATCTCGTTGGCCACCAGTTCATGCAGCGGCGCCGCGACCTGCAGGTCGCCGATTCTGATTCGGTCGTTCATATACTTACTCTCTGCTTTCGAAAAGCCGGGTGGGACCTGCAGCCTAGCGTCTGCACGACCGTCACCCGGGAAACCTGTCGAAACCGCCATAGCCCGGACGCTGTATCCGGGCCGCCGGCAGCTCGCCGCGGCGTGGATTTACAGTATCGCCTCGCCCACTGTGACGATCTTCATCGTGTTGGTCCCGCCATGGACGTTGGTATAGTCACCCTTGGTGATGATGACGCTATCGCCGGGGACGACGACGCCGAGGTCTATCAGCCGATTGACAGCGTTCTGATTGACGCCACTGCTCTCCAGCGTCGCCCCGTCAAAGGGGATCGTGTTGACGCCGCGATACAGCGCCACCCGGCGCTGGGTGCCGGGAGACGGCGTGAAGGCGAAGATCGGCAGCCCCGAACGGATGCGGGACATGATCAGCGGCGTGGCACCGGTTTCGGTCATGCAAATGATGGCCTTGACGCCTTCGAGGTGGTTGGCACAGTACATCGCGGACAGCGCGATGGACTCGTCGATACGCTCGAACGAACGGTTCAGGCGGTGTCCAGACTGCTGCGCAGACGGGTGCCGCTCCGCCCCGATGATGACGCGGGCCATCGCCGCCACCGTCTCCACCGGGTAATCACCGGCCGCCGTTTCCGCCGACAGCATCACCGCATCGGTACCGTCGAGTACCGCGTTGGCGACATCGAACACCTCGGCCCGGGTCGGCAGCGGGCTGTGAATCATCGACTCCATCATCTGGGTCGCGGTGATGACGCTTCTGTTGAGCTTGCGCGCCCGCTCGATGATCAGTTTTTGCACGCCGATCAGCTCGGCGTCACCGATTTCGACCCCGAGGTCGCCGCGCGCCACCATGACCGCGTCCGAGGCCTTGATAATCGCATCGAGCTGCACCTGGGTGGCGGTGGCTTCGGCCCGCTCGATCTTGGCGACCAGGCCCGCCTGGCAACCGGCAGCCTGGGCCAGCTCGCGGGCCAGCTCCATGTCCTCAGCCCCCCGCGGGAAGGACACCGCCAGGTAATCGACACCGATCGCGGCTGCGGTCCGGATATCGTCGCGGTCCTTGTCGGTCAGGGCCGAGGCCGACAGCCCACCGCCCTTGCGGTTGATCCCCTTGTTGTTCGACAGGACGCCACCGTTCACGACCTCGCACTCGACCCGGGTGCCGCTGATCGACTTGACCCGCAACTCCAGTCGGCCATCGTCCAGCAACAGCACATCGCCCGCCGCGCAATCCTGCGCCAGTGGCTTGTAGTCGACGCCAACCCGGGTCGCGTCGCCGACGTCCGCATCCAGCGCGGTATCGAGGGTAAAGTCCTGACCGTTCTCCAGCACGACCTTGCCGGACGCGAAGCGCGCGATGCGTATCTTCGGCCCCTGCAGGTCGCCCAGAATACCGACGAACAGCCCCAGTTTGTGCGCGGTTTCCCGCACCTCACGGGCCCTGCGCCTGTGATCGTCGGCGCTGCCGTGGGAGAAGTTCAGGCGTACGAGGTTGACCCCTGCGCACAGCAAGGCCTCCAGCACGCCCGGGGCGTCGGTTGCGGGGCCCAGGGTGGCCACTATTTTGGTTCTGCGTAACATCGTCCAGTCCCTACTTGATTCGGTTAGAAATGGCACTTGGCCACTAGCGATAAATCAGATCTCTGAGGAACAACGAGATCGCCGGTACGTACGTGATCGTCATGAGGCAAAGCACCACCGTTAATACCGGGAGCAGCAGTGAACGGAAAATTTGCTCAACCCGTATCTGCGCGACCTGGCAGGCGGCGAAGAGGTTGATGCCCAGCGGCGGTGTAAACATGCCGAGCGCCAGGTTGCACACGACGATAATGCCGAAGTGCACCGGATCGATACCGAAGGCGATCGCGATCGGGGCAAGAATCGGCGCCAGTATCAGAATGGCGGCCGCGGTTTCGACAAACATGCCAACGATAAAGAGCAGCAGGTTGATCGCCAGCAGGAAGGTATATTTGCTCTCGAAGGTCGCGCGGGCCCACTCACCAATTTCGTTCGGCAGTCCCGAACGGCTGATGATGAAGCTCAGCAGCGCGGCGGCCGAAATGATCAGCATGACACTCGCCGACGAAACCACGCTTTCCCGGAAGATCGTTGGCAAATCCCGGAACGAGATGGTGCGATACACGATCAGCCCGAGGAACAGACCGTAGACGACTGCGATCGCAGACGCTTCGGTGGGTGTGAAGATACCGCCGTAGATGCCGCCGATAATGATGACCGGCATCAGCAGCGCCAGGAAGGCACGCCCCATGGACGCCGTTAACGGCAGGTTGCCGTCGCCGTCGTCCTTGCCGTAACCCTTGATGCGACACCAGATGACAACCATCAGGATCAGGGCGCCGCCGATCAGCAGGCCCGGCCCCAGGCCGGCCATAAACAGCTGGCCGATGGAGGTTTCTGTGCTGACCCCGTAGAGGATGAGCGGCACCGACGGTGGAATGATCACGCCCAGCTCAGCACTCGAGGCCTGGATGGAGGCCGCCATCGGCGTCGGATAGCCATGTTTGACCATGGCAGGAATCAGAATGCTGCCGATGGCGAAGGTAGTTGCGACGCTCGATCCCGACACCGCAGCGAAAATCATGCAGGTCACGACACAGGCGCAGGCCAGCCCCCCCTGCATGCCGCCGACCAGCGACTTGGCGAAATCCACCAGGCGCGCGGCGACGCCGCTTTTCACCATGATGTTGCCGGCGAGGATAAAGAACGGCACCGCCATCAGCGGAAAGCTATCCAGCCCCACGAACATCCGCTGCGGCACCACCAGCAGGGGAATATTGGTAAAGAGCACGATCCCAAAGATGCTCGAAAGCGCAATGGAAACCGCGACGGGTACCGAGATCGCGAAGAACAGGATCAGCGCCAGTGCGATGGCCAGGTTCATGATGTCTCTCCACAAAGGCTATTGTTTTTATCCTTGAGCGTGCGCGTCCGGTAGGTGCACTCGTGTTCGGCATGCTTCATCAGCACCGCCAGGAAGGCGAACGCCGCACCCACCGGAATCGAGCTGTAGAACCAGGCGATGGAAAAATCCAGCATGGCCACGGGCTGGCCTGCCACCCTGAGGGTCATCAGCGTGCCGTACCAGACCAGGATGCCAAGGAAGGTGAGCGTCAGCAGCGCTATAACCCGGTGGCCGATGATCTGCAGGCGGCGCGGCAGGTTCTGCAGCAGGATTTCGATCGCGATCATGTTGCCGAGCCGAAAGCAGGCAGCGGCCGAGAGGAAGACGCACCAGACTACGAGTCCCCGCGCCAGCACCTCGGACCAGGTGGAAGACTCGCCGACAATGAAGCGGGTCACCACCTGGTAGAACACGAGCGCAACCGAGATTGCCAGTAACAGGGCGGCAATATTGTGGCTGAGGCTGACGAGACTCTGGTTACACCTCGAAAGGGCTTTAAATAGCATTGCGGCCTCCAGAGAGAAGTACAGAGGAGTTGCGAAAGGGCCCCAGGGGACCCTTTGCACGAAGGATTTACTGAGCGTCGCGGATACGCTGGATCAGGCTCGCACCGTACTCTTCGGCGTACTTGTCGTAGGCCGGTTGCACCGCAGCCTGAAAAGCAGCCTTGTCGATATTGGTGACGACTTCCATGCCGTTCTGCTGCAGCAGTTCGACACCGGCCTTTTCGTTCCTGGCTACGGTGTCACGGGATGCCTGTGCCGCGGCCCTGGCAGCCTCGACAAACCAGCCCCGCTGCTGCTCGTCCAGGTCATCCCAGACGATCTTGGACATGAGCACGGCGGCGGGCGAGTAGACATGACCGGTGAGCGTCAGGTATTTCTGGAATTCCCAGAAATTGTTGGCGGTCAGAATGGTCACCGGGTTTTCCTGACCGTCGACGGTGCCCTGCTGCAACGCGGTAATAACCTCGGTCCAGGACATCGGCGTCGGCGCGGCGCCGGCGGCCTGGAACGCCGCTATATGCACCTTGTTCTCCATGGTGCGCAGCTTCAGACCGGCGAGGTCTTCAGGTTTTTCGACCGGATGGACGTTGTTGGTGACATGGCGAAAGCCGTTCTCGGCCCACGCCAGGCCGATCAGCCCCTGCGGCTCGAACTTGGCCAGCAGCTCCTGGCCGATTTCACCGTCCAGCACCTGGTGTGCGCTCGCATAGCTGTCGAACAGGAACGGGAAGTCGAGCGTGAAGACCTCCGGTACAAAACTGCCGACCGGCCCGGTGGAGGTGATCGTCAGCTCGACGGAACCGATCTGCAGCCCCTCTACGACATCGCGCTCGCCACCCAGAGCACCGGCAGGTTTCAGGTTGATCTTGAAGGCGCCGCCGCTGAGCTGTTCCATTTTGTCGGCAAACGCCTTGCCGGCGTCGCCGTAGTGGGAGTTGAGCGGCGGGGTGAAGGCGAGGTTCATTTCCTGCGCAGCCTGGGTCATGGACGCGAGCGACAGACCTACGCCGAGCACTGTACCGGACAGGAAACGGGTGATGGTTTTCATGGTAAAACTCCTACTTGTTTTAATTATATAAGGCTCTTCTATAGCAGTATGGGGCGCAGAACGCGCAAGAGACAGGCCCTGCCTGCGCCCCGGACGATCAGGTAATACGCTTGATGCTTTCGGCGATCTCTTGCGGTTCGAACACCTTCAGCCAGTCTTCTTTCATGATCTGGCCCTTGGCATTGTCGATTGCCTTGTTGCAGGCATCCGAAAATACGCCCGGCTGCTCGTCGAAGATGACTGCGGCGAGGATGTTCATATGGCCCAGCAGGAAATCACGGGCGCACTCGTAGCTCACACCGCGGCGCACGACTTCGTCCATCGCCTCGCGCATGATCACCAGCAGGGTGGCGCAGACCGTTTCGGACAGGCCCGGCTCCAGCAACGCCATCTCTTCCACGGATACGCGGTGCGAGCGCACCACCGGCGCATAGATGGTGCGGCCGATCTTCTCGCCCAGCTCGTAACTGCCCTCGGGGCCCTGCATCAGGGCGTTGACGATGTGCTGCTTGGCACGCACGCCGCCAAAATAGTCCCGCTTGGCTTCAAGATCGGTCTCGTCATTGAAGATCGGCGGATGGCACGGGTGGGTCACGAAGTAAACCAGGTCGCTGCGATCCGGCAGGTGACCGGCGAAGGGTGCAGCGGCATCCAGCGTGATGACCATGGTGCCGCTTTCCAGCATTGAATTGAGGCCCGCTGAAATCTTGCCGACGAGGTTGTCTGGCACAGCCAGGATCACGGCATCCGCGCCGGGCACGGCTTTTTCAACGTCGACGCAAGTGATTCCGAGCTCGGTCTGCAGGCGTGCGCGGCCGGCTTCGCTGACCTCCACGTGACGGACGTCGAAGTCGGAGTCCTTCAGGTTACTCGACAGCCGGAAGCCCATTTTCCCGCCGGCGCCGATCAGGGCGATTGTTGTCATATGTCTGTGCCTCTATTCGTTAAGGTTTGGAGCTGCGCTACCGGCTGCCGGAACATCCCGTAGCGGATAACGGCCAGTGCGACAGCTGGGTCGCCTTGCCGCAACTGGTATAATGACATAATATCTATACCATCATGTCAACAGTTATTTTCCGGGCCCAGCATTCTGCTGGCGGCCGCCTGCTGTTAGACTTCGCCCCATATGGCCGCGCCCTGTGCGGCCCACAGCCAGTTACAGGAATACGCAGCCCTATGAAAGGATCGAAAAAAATAGTCAGGCGGAGGCTGTCGGACGATGTGTTCGACCGGCTCTACGGGATGATTCAGAACGGCGACTATGCGCCCGGTGACAACCTGCCATCGGAGCGGGAGCTGATGGAGGAGTTCGGTGTCGGCCGCCCGGCGGTGCGCGAAGCCATGCAGTCGCTGGAACATGCAGGCCTGGTATCGATCTCCCATGGCCAGCGACCACGGGTGCTTGAATTGACCGCCGCGGGCCTGATCTCGCAGATCGACTTCACCGCCCGCCACATGCTGCTGCAGTCACCCAAATCACTTGAGCAGCTGAAGGAAGCCCGCACCTTTTTCGAGATTGGCATGGTACGCCGCGCCGCCGAGCTGGCGGGCCCGGAGGATATCGCTCGCCTCGAGAAGCTGCTCCAGGCCCAGGCCGAGCAGCTCAACCTGGACTGCCAGGCCTTCGTCGAAGCGGACATGGCCTTTCACACCGGCATTGCCGCCATCACCGGGAACACCATCTTCGAAGCCACCAGTCGGGCCATGCTGAGCTGGCTGGCGAAGTTCCACTCGACCATTCTGCTTTGGGAAGGCAACGAGCAGGTCACTCTCGATGAACACGCCCAGATCTTGAGGGCCATCGCGGCTAACGACGCCGACGCCGCCGAACAGGCCATGACCAGCCACCTCAAGCGCGCCAAGGCCCTGTACACCAGCCAGTCCGGCACCGACCGGGCGAACGGTACCGGGCCGATCACCTAGTGTACTGCTTCGCTCTTAGAGGCGCTTTTAGCGAGTCGCCAGGAGGTGGGCCGCACGGCGCATTTTCGAAGGCATAGTGGGCCTATGTCGAGGAAATGCAACACCGCGGACGGCCTTCTGGCGGCTCGCCCGCAGGGAGCGCGCCAATTCGCGCCCAGCTGCGTTGCCGCTCTTGGCAAGAGCCCCACTATTACCGGCGAACGGCGCCTTGCCGGACACAAATTGGCGGGCTCTATAAGCACCCATTAGGGTGAAGCAGTACACTAGCCACGGCAACAGCCGCCAACCCCCAAGCCGGTTGGCTTCTTTCTGCGCTAGACAAAGGGCCCCGGGGGCCCTAAACCCCGCCTTTTCGATTCCGGCCACGACTTCCCCGCCACCCCTGCCAACCAAACCCGCCAGCCGAACCCTGCAGCCGAAGCCGCACCCGCTGTGCATTACACAAAGCACAGGCATCAGCGCCTGCAAGCCGCTACCCAAAGGCCCGCCCACGGGAGCACTGAGCGGCCCATCGACGTGACCGCAGGTCATCACCCTGTATACCGCCGGACCTGCAGCGGCCATCGCCGGGCACTGCCATCGCGGCGACACCTGAATCCTCAAACTGCAGTGGCACGACAGATGTTGTTTACATCAACTGGTATGATGACGTACTATCGATACCAGCTAGGTCGATCTGACGATAAATCCTGCCGTCTTCGGTCAGGACATCGCAGCGACCACCAGCGCGTACACCCGACACTCAAATAACACCTGGAGGCTGACTGATGGCCGAACGCATTCGCGCAACCTACTGGATCGAAACCCCCTACCCGCTGGATGTCGCAGCACAGGTCATGGCGGGTGAACAGTCATGCGGGACCTTCACCCGACTGAAGGCTGAAACCAACGAGCTGCGACAGGCCCACGGCGCCCGGGTCGAGCGCATCGAACCGCTGGAGACGGTATCGGCACCTTCGCTGCCGATACTTTCGCTGCCCAAAACCAACGGCGGCGCGCCTGTCTTTCAGCGTGCCCAGGTCGAGCTGTCCTGGCCCATCGAGAACATGGGCCCCTCGCTGCCCAACCTGCTCGCGACCATCGCCGGCAACCTGTTCGAGCTGAAAGAGTTTTCCGGCCTGCGGCTGCTGGACATTCAGCTGACCTCCGAGTTCGCGCAGGCGTACCGCGGCCCCGCCTTCGGCATCGAAGGGACCCGCACGCTGGCGGGCATCGACCAGGGTCCCCTGATAGGTACCATCATCAAGCCCAGCGTCGGCCTGTCGCCGGAGGGAACCGCCAACATCGTGCATGAACTGGTCAGCGCCGGTATCGACTTCATCAAGGACGACGAACTCCAGGCCAATGGCCCCCACAATCCGCTCACCGAGCGCGTCGATGCCGTCATGCGCGTCATTAACGAGCATGCCGACCGTACCGGCAAAAAAGCCATGTACGCCTTCAACATCACCGGCGATATCGACGAAATGAAGCGGCACCACGACTATGTACTGGCCGCCGGCGGCACCTGTGTCATGGCCACGCTCAACAGCGTCGGCCTGCCGGGACTGGCCAAGCTGCGCGAGTACAGCGCGGTGCCTATCCACGGCCATCGCGCCGGTTGGGGGCTCTACAGCCGTTCGCCGTACATCGGCATGAGCTATATCGCCTACCAGAAACTCTGGCGCCTGGCCGGCGTCGACCACCTGCACGTCAACGGCCTGCGCAACAAGTTCAGTGAAGGCGACGAATCGGTGATCGCGTCGGCACAAGCCTGCCAGACACCGATGTTCGACGCGCCCCACAACAGCTGCCGCATCATGCCGGTGTTCTCCTCCGCCCAGAGCGCGGAGCAGGTCGGCGATACCTATGCGGCCCTGGGCAACACCGACCTCATCTATTGCTGCGGCGGCGGCATCATGGGCCACCCCGGTGGTATCCGCGGCGGTATCGACAGCCTGCGCCAGGCCTGGGACGCCGCCGAACAGGGTATAGCGCTGGAGACCTACGCCCAGAACCACCCTGAACTCGCCCAGGCAATAGAGGCATTTCGCAAATGACAGACAAGCTGCTACTGACCTATTACGGCGACGACCTGACCGGATCCACCGACGTCATGGAGTCGCTGAGCCTCCACGGTGTACCGACGGTACTCTTCCTGAAACCGCCCACCGATGCGCAGCGGGCCCAGTTCGCCGACTGCCGCGTCGTCGGGCTCGCCGGCACCAGCCGCAGCGAGTCGCCGCAGTGGATGGAACAGCACCTGCCGCAGGCCTTTGGCTGGCTCAAGCGTCTTGGCGCCGACATCTGTCACTACAAGGTCTGTTCGACCTTCGACAGCGCGCCCGCGGTGGGCAGTATCGGCAAGGCGCTGGATATCGGCCACGGGCTGTTTGAGCAGGATGTCACCCCGGTGGTGGTCGGCGCGCCCCAGCTCAAGCGCTATACCGCTTTCGGACACCTGTTCGCGGCGGCGCGGGGTTCGGTGCACCGCATCGACCGCCACCCGGTGATGAGCCGCCATCCGGTGACGCCGATGGACGAAAGCGACCTCTGCCTGCACCTGGGCAAGCAGACCGACAAGACCATCGCGCTGGCCGACATGGTCAGCCTGCGCCGCGACGACGTCGACGCCCGGGTCGACCAGCTGCTCGACGGCGGTGCCGAGGTGCTGCTGTACGATGTGCCGGACCTTGATGTGCAGCGCCAGGTTGGCCGCCAGCTCTGGCGCACACGTCGCCCCGGCGGTCAGTTCATGGTCGGGTCTTCGGGCATCGAGTACGCCCTGATACAGGCCTGGAAGGACAGCGGCCTGATTCCCGGTAAAGCCGAGTATCCGAACCCGGGTGCGGTTGATCGCATCGCCGTGGTGTCCGGCAGTTGCTCGGAGGTCACCGCCGGCCAGATCGCCTGGGCGGAGCGTAACGGCTTCGTCGCCATCGCCCTGGACGCCCGCGAAATTGCAGACCCGATCGAAAATCCCCGCGCCAAGCAGGCCGCCGTCGACCAGGGCTGCGAGGTACTGCGCCAGGGCAAGAGCGTCGTCCTCTATACCGCGCGCGGACCTGAATCGAACTTGGTGGCCCCCGAGGAGTGCAGTGAAGCCTTCCGCCACCGGATAGGCGCCTCCCTGGGTGAAATCCTGAAACGGCTCACGGAACTCGAATCGCTGCGCCGCGTCGTGGTTGCCGGCGGCGATACGTCGAGCCATGCCCTGCAGCAGCTCGGCATCTACGCCCTGACCACGCGCCTGCCGCTCGCCGAAACCCCGGGGTCACCGCTATGCACGGCCCACAGCGAAAACGCCGCCTTCGACGGGCTCGAGGTCGCACTCAAGGGCGGGCAGGTCGGCACCGAGGCCTACTTCGGCAATATCCGCGACGGCATCGCCTGACGCAGGTCGACGGTCGGGGCTGCCCGGTGGCCCCGGTGAAGGCCGCACCGTGGCCACGTTCGGACAGCTGCCACTGACAAGGAAAGAGTTGGAGTATGAGCGCAGAGCTGATCGGTCGAGTGTTCCTGACCGTCTGCCCCCTGGTCGTCATCGTTGCTGCGGGCTACCTCTACGGTCGCAAACGCGAGCCCGATACCGGCTTCGCAAACCGGGTGAACATGGACATCTTCACCCCGGCCCTGATATTCGATGTCCTGGCCGTCAGGGAATTTGAACTCGGCCTGTACCAGGGGCTCGCGCTGGCCGGTGCGCTGGTCGTACTGGGTTCGGCCCTCACCGCCTACCCTGTGCTGAAAGGGCTGCGGCTGGACTGCCGCAACCTGCTGCCCTCGATGATGTTCAACAACAGCGGCAATCTTGGCATCCCCCTGGCGGTACTGGCCTTCGGCGAACCGGCATTGCCCGCCGCCGTCATTCTCTGGGTGGTCGAAATGTCGCTGCACATGACCCTGGGCGTCTACATGCTCGACCGGCGTTTCTCGCTGGCCCGGTTTATCCGCACACCCATGATACTGGCGGCGATGCTGGGCATCGGCTTCAGCTATTTTGAGCTCGCAATACCCGAGGCCCTGGGGACCGCCGTCTCCATGCTGGGCCAGGTGTCGATACCGCTGATGCTGGTCACCCTGGGCATCCGCATGGCCACCGTCCGGGTTGACGACTGGGGACAGGGGCTCGTCGGCGGCATTCTCTGCCCGCTGTCCGGCCTGGTCGTGGCGCTGCTGATCAATATCGCCTTCCCGCTGCCTGCGCAGCAGCTCCCCCTGTTGATACTGTTCAGCGTACTGCCACCGGCTTTGATGAACTATATGCTGGCGGAACGCTACAACCAGGCGCCGCAGCGAGTGGCATCGGTGGTCATCGTCGGAAACCTGGTGGGGCTTGTGGTCATACCCTGCACGCTGCTGTTCCTTTAGCGGCGCTCGAGCGACCATGCCCGCACGGGCAACAACGCCTGGGATCAAGCCTGCGCCAGTTGTTCCAGCAGCGCTTTGGCTTCCCGCAGGTCCGCCGTGGCGAAACCTTCGGTGACCGGGCGGTAACTCTCCTGCAGCACCTCGAGCCCCTGCGCTGCCTTGCCCTGGCGCCACCACAGCCGTGCGAGGCTCGTTGCGGCCCGAAGCTGCAGCGCCCTGGCCCCCTGCTCCCGTGCTGTGTCGATGGCCTGTAGCAGACAACACTCGGCCTCCCGCTCCGACTCCGTTGCCGCGCCCTGTGCCAGTAGGAGTTCGGCCTCCTGGCGTAATATCTCGGCCAGGTAAAGGCGCTCGCCGCTGGTTTTGGCCTGTGCCTTCGCTGCGGCCAGGGTCCTTAACGCCGCCCGGGTCCTGCCCGCTCCGCCCAGCGCCTGCGATAACAGCGCCAGATAGCGTGGATACATCATCAGGCCGCCACTCGACTCATAATGTTTCAGGCCTTCGCGGATACGCGCGATCCCATACCGGTGCTGCCCCTGCATCGCCAGCGCCCAGCCGTACAGAACGGTGGCGCGCGCCAGCCAGTACGGCAGCCCCTCCTCGCGGCACAGCGCCATCGCGGCTTCGGCCCACTCCTGCGTGGCAGAGGCTTCACCTCGCAGCTGGTGCAGTTCGGCAAGGCCGTCGATGACTTCGGCCAGCACGAAGGGCGGAGATGACTCCCGTGCCTGGTTGACGACGGCCTGGCACTGCGTCAACGCCCTGTCCGCATTGCCGGTGTACCAGAGGACCCAGCCCAGGAAGCACCGCGACAGCAGCCCCGGTTCAATGCTGTAGCGGAATGCCTGCGCCCGGTGGGCCTCGGGATCACCGATCAGGGTGCACTGCTCAAAGTGCCGCCGCGATTCGTCCAGCTGCCCGCGAAAAAACAGCACCGCCGCCATGGCAAAATGGGCCTGCAGGCGGTACTCCTCGTCCTGCTCGCGCTCGGCCAGCCTGAGCAACTGCTGCGCCAGGTCCTGCGCGGTCTGGAAGTTCGCCCGCATGGTGTAGTACCTGCGCAACCCCACCAGCACGGGGAACAGCTGTTTCGTTTGGTGAAGCTCACGACACAGCGACAACGCACGGGTATAGGCCTGTTCGACCTCCGCCGAGCCGATACCCCGGACCGACATCTGCGCCGCCCCGAGTACGAGCTGTATTTCGAGTTCGAGGTGGTCGCGCTCGCTGCCGGCCGGCAGCCGCTCCAGGGTTGCCAGGGCACCGCGCAGCTGGGCCGCGGCTTCGTGGTTGGCCGAGCGCTGCGCCGCCTGTCTCCCGGCCTTGTGCTGGAACTCGACCGCCTTGGCAGAATTGTCGCTGCGGCTGTAGTGATGCGCCAGCTCCCCGAGGTGGTCTTCGAGGCGGTGGCGATGCAGCGTCTCGATCGCCTGACCGGTGCGTTCGTGCAGCTGTCTGCGACGCCCCTTGAGCAGGGAAGCATAGGCGACCTCCTGGGTCAGGCCATGCTTGAAGTGGTATTCCTCGTCCGGGCCCGCCGGCACTTCATAGATGAACTCGCCGGCCTGCAGACGCGACAGCAGACGGCCCAGTTCATCCTCCGGTCGGTCCGACAGTCGCCTGATGAGACGCCAGGCAAAGGCCTTGCCGATCACCGCCAGCGTCTGCAGCAGTTCCTTTTCCGGCCTGGCGAGCCGGTCGATGCGGGTCGTCAGCACGCCCTGAACCGTCGTTGGGATATGCAGTAGTGCCGGCATCCGCTGTAGACGGCAGTGGCCCGGTGCCCCACTGAGTACCTCTTCTTCGAGCAGCGTCTGGACCACCTCCTCGAGAAAAAACGGATTGCCTTCAGTCTGTTGCATGATCAGCGGCTTGATCGGCGCCAGCGAAGCGTCCTTACCCAACAGGGTTTCGAGCAATTCCCCGGATTCATCCTTGCCCAGGGGTACCAGCCGCAGCTGCGTACAGTAGCTGCGGTCATCAAAACCCTGGGGGTATTCGGGCCTAAAATTGACCAGCAGCAGCACCCGGGCACCGGCAATGCCGTCAGTCAAACAGTCGATGAAGGCCTCGGTTTCGCGATCCAGCCACTGCAGGTCCTCGAAGATCAGGATCAGCGGCTGCTTGAGGCTCTCGCACAGCAGGATACGCTTGATCGCATCGAAGGTACGCTGGCGCCTGATGTTCAGATCCATCTGCAACAGCGGCGAGGTCGCACCGGCCAACCCCAGCAGATAGAGCACATAGGGCAGGCAGTCTTCGAGCCCGGGCTCCAGCGTCAGCAGCTTGCCGGTTACCTTCTCCCGGCGCTGCCGCTCGTCATCCTGCGGCAGGATCTGCAAGTAGTTTTTCAGCAGCTCGATCAACGGCAGATAAGGGAATGCCTTGCCATGGGATACCGAATAGGTCTCCAGTACCAGGCAGGGCGGCTCCAGTCCGTGCTTGAATTCATAGAACAGCCGCGACTTGCCGACACCGGGTTCGCCCACCACGCCGACAACCTGACCCTGGCCGGCGCAGGCACGCTGCAACGCTGAGCGCATTCGGGCCAGCTCCGCCTGGCGCCCGACGAAGCTCGCCAGACCACGGCTCATCGCAACCTGCAGCCGGGTTCGCAGCGGGCCGCTACCCAGGACTTCGTGCACCACCATGGGTTCGGGTACACCCTTGAACGCGGTGGCACCCAGGGTCTTGAAGCGAAAGTAGCCTTCGGCCAGCCGGCAGGTCTCGTCGCTTACCAGCACCGTGCCGGGGGCGGCGATACCCTCGAGCCGTGACGCGATATTGATGGTATGTCCGACCGGATCGTAATCGATCTGAAGGTCCTCGGTGTGGATCGCCCGGACGACAACTTCACCGGTATGGACTCCGACCCTGATCTGCAGCGAAACCCCGTCTTCCAGCCGTGCCTGGTCGCTGTAGTGACGCATCGCCTCCTGCATGCGCAGTGCCGCATAGAGTGCCCGCTGGGCGTGGTCTTCGCAGCCGATCGGGGCACCGAACAGGGCCAATATCCCATCCCCCAGCGATTTGGCGACATAGCCCTGGTAATGGTGGACGGCCTCCATCATCAGCGCGAGCACCGGGTCGATCAGCCGACGGGCGTCTTCCGGGTCACGGTCATGCACCATCGCGGTGGAGCCGGCCATGTCGGCAAAGAGCACGCTGATGGTTTTGCGCTCGCCCTCGGCACCGCTGCGTGCGGCCAGGGCCGCCTGTTCAGCCCGCAGCCGGGCGGCCAGGTGGGGCGGCGTATAGCGCAGCGGCGCGGACATTTCGTCCGTGCCGACGGACGGCACGGCTACCTGCCTGCCCCCATCCAGGGCGGCACCGCATTCCCGGCAGAAGCGGGCTGCCGGGCCGACCCCAGGTCCACAGCGCGGACAGGCCGGTTGCAGCCGGGTGCCACACTGCTCGCAGTACTTGGCATCAGCCGGATTCGCGTACCCGCACCCTTCACATCGCATTTGAATATGGCCCCGCTCAGGTTGTAGCGGGCGAACCGCCCCGCTGCCTCAAAGCTTAGCCCAGCCCTGGGGCGGCAGAGGCCGCGCCCGTAAACGGCATCCCCACAGGCCATCCCTGTGGCTGGCACCACTTTTCAGTGCAATAGAAGCAGCGCTGGTACAGGTTCCCAACAGTCTTAAAAAACGGATGCTCACTTCGGTGCAGGCCTCGTACTGCATCCCCGCCACCACACCGCTCACAAGCAACGACACGGGCGTGCCCTGCCTCCACAGCCCCTCCCTTGCCCCCTTGGCCCTTTGCACCCAGTGCCTGCCCACGGGCAGCCCGGTGCTGCGCGGTGACCCTCCGTTCACCGTCCATCCGCCTTCGCCCGGGTCTTTGCTGTCAATCTATAAGGAAATATTTTTAGAAAACACTTTTTAACTGATGGAATTTTTATAAACATCAACACAAATCAATAAAATAATTCTAACATGATGTTTTATAAGAACATAAATAGAAAAATCAGGATCCATATCTTGAAAATATTAACTTCCACATTATGAAAATCTATTCCATTGTTATTGTAATCAACTTCCATAGCTGTTTTACTGACTCCATCAGCGCGGCACGGCCGATGACAGCAGCCTCTGTAGCAAGCCCCTCATCGACGTTGCGCTACCCGATTCAGATCTAACAGCTAACCTGGGAGGCCATCAGCATGGCGAAGATGAGAGCAATTGAAGCGGCAATAGAGATTCTGAAAATCGAAGGCGTTGATACCGCCTTTGGCGTTCCGGGTGCGGCGATCAACCCCATGTATGCCGCCATGAAGAAACTCGGCGGTATCGACCATGTACTGGCGCGCCATGTCGAAGGCGCCTCCCACATGGCCGAGGGCTATACCCGCAGTGCGCCGGGCAATATCGGTGTCTGCATCGGCACCTCCGGCCCCGCCGGTACCGACATGATCACCGGGCTTTATTCCGCCTCCGCCGACTCCATCGCCATGCTGTGCATCACCGGGCAGGCTCCGCGGGCGCGCCTGCACAAGGAAGATTTTCAGGCCGTGGATATCGAGTCCATCGCCAAGCCGGTGACCAAGTGGGCCACCACCGTGCTGGAGCCGGGCCTGGTGCCGCAGGTGTTCCAGAAGGCCTTCAACCTGATGCGCTCAGGCCGCCCGGGCCCGGTTCTGATCGACCTGCCATTTGATGTGCAGATGGCGGAAATTGAATTTGATCCCGAGATGTATGAGTCCCTGGGTGCTTACAAGCCTGCGGCCAGTCGCAAACAGATCGAACGCGCACTGGAAATGCTCAATGCAGCCGAACAGCCGTTGCTGGTGGCCGGCGGTGGCATTATCAATGCCAATGCCTCCGAAAAGCTGGTGGAATTCGCCGAAATCATCGGTGTACCTGTCATCCCGACCCTGATGGCATGGGGTGCGATCAGCGACGACCATCCACTGATGGCCGGCATGGTGGGTTTGCAGACCTCGCACCGCTACGGCAACGCCACTATGCTGGAGTCCGACTTTGTACTGGGTATCGGCAACCGCTGGGCCAACCGTCACACCGGCTCTGTTGATGTTTACACCAGGAACCGTACCTTCGTGCACGTAGATATAGAGCCCACCCAGATTGGCCGCGTTTTCACGCCGGATCTGGGCATAGTGTCCGACGCCGGCAGCGCCCTGGATCTGTTTGTTGAAGTGGCAAAAGAATGGAAGGCGGCCAACCGGTTGAAGGACCGTTCGGCCTGGGCGGCGGATTGCCTGGAGCGCAAGCAGACAATGCTGCGCCGCAGCGACTTTGACAATATCCCGGTCAAGCCGCAGCGCGTCTATGCCGAGATGAATGCCGTCTTTGGCGAAGACACCTGCTACGTATCCACCATCGGCCTGTCCCAGATCGCCGCCGCCCAGTTCCTGCACGTGTACAAGCCGCGCAACTGGATCAATGCGGGTCAGGCGGGCCCCCTGGGCTGGACAGCCCCTGCGGCACTGGGTGTGGTAAAAGCCAACCCGGACCGCGACGTTGTCGCCATATCCGGCGACTATGATTTCCAGTTCATGATCGAAGAACTGGCGGTGGGTGCCCAGTTCAAACTGCCCTACATCCATGTTCTGGTGAACAACTCCTACCTGGGGCTGATTCGCCAGGCACAGCGCAACTTCGACATTGATTACTGTGTGCAGCTGGCGTTCGATAATATCAACGCGCCTGAACTGGATGGCTACGGTGTGGATCACGTTGCTGTTGTCGAAGGCCTGGGCTGCAAGGCCATCCGGGTACGGGATCCAAACGAGATAGGCGCAGCCCTTGAAGAAGCCAAGCGACTCAAGGCACAGTACCAGGTACCGGTTGTCGTCGAGATCATTCTGGAGCGTGTTACCAACATCTCCATGGGCACCGAAATCGACAACGTCAATGAATTCGAGCCGCTGCCGGCCTGATTGCAAGCATAAATAGATTCATCAACCGCCGCCCCGGTAGCGACCCCGGGGCTGCGACTGACCCGACAACAGGAGATTTCCATGCCACGTCTGTGTGCCAACCTGTCCATGCTGTTCACTGAACACGACTTCCTCGAACGCTTTGACGCCGCCGCCAGAGCGGGCTTTAGCGGTGTCGAGTATCTGTTTCCCTACGACTTCGCCGCAACGGACATCAAGGCGAAGCTAGATTCCAACGGCCTGACCCAGGTGCTGTTCAACCTGCCCGCCGGTGACTGGAATGCCGGCGAGCGCGGTATCGCCTGCCACCCGGACCGGACCGAAGAGTTCCAGGCCGGCGTGCAGCGCGCCATCAGCTACGCCAAGGTGCTGGGCAACAGCCAGGTCAACTGCCTGGCCGGTATTCAGCCTGCAGACGTCAGCACTGAGCAGGCCCAAGGCACCTTTATCGACAATCTGAAATACGCCGCCGCAGAGCTGGAAAAAGCCGGGATCCGGCTGGTGATGGAAGCGATCAATACCCGCGACATTCCGGGCTTCTTTCTCAATACCACCGCCCAGGCGCTGGCCATTCGTGATGAAGTCGGCAGCAGCAACCTGAGCCTGCAGTACGACATCTATCACATGCAGATCATGGAAGGAGACCTGGCGCGCACCATCGAGACCAACCTCGGCGCCATCAACCATATACAGCTGGCCGACAATCCGGGCCGGCATGAGCCGGGTACCGGCGAGATCAACTACGACTTCCTGTTCAACTTCATCGACACCCTGGGGTACGACGGCTGGATCGGCTGTGAGTACAAGCCCGCCACCAGCACCGAAGCCGGTCTTGGCTGGCTCAAGGCCTACAATCAGATCTGACCCTGCAACGAAAGGAGAACACAGATGGCACGTATAGGATTTATCGGTACCGGCATCATGGGCAAGCCCATGGCAGAAAACTTGCAGAAAGCAGGCCACAGTCTTTATTTTTCCGAGCACCATTCCAAGGCCCCGGCGGACCTGCTGGGCGCCCAGGGCACGGCCCTGCCCAACCCCAGGGCCGTGGCAGAAGCAGCTGAATTCATCATCCTGATGGTGCCCGATACCCCCCAGGTTGAAGAGGTCCTGTTCGGCACCGATGGTGTGGCCGAAGGGGCCGCTGCCGGCAAGGTCGTTATCGACATGAGTTCGATCTCCCCCATCGCCACCAAGGAATTCGCAACACGCATCAACCAGACCGGCGCGGACTATATAGATGCACCTGTGTCCGGCGGTGAAGTCGGTGCCAAGGCTGCCAGCCTCACCATCATGGTGGGTGGCAGTGAAGCTGCCTTTGAGCGCGCCAAGCCGCTGTTCGATGCCATGGGCAAGAACATTACCCTGGTGGGCGGTAACGGTGACGGCCAAACCACCAAGGTGGCCAACCAGATCATAGTCGCGCTGAACATCCAGGCCGTGTCCGAGGCCCTGCTGTTCGCCTCCAAGGCCGGCGCTGACCCCGCCAAGGTGCGTGAGGCCCTGATGGGTGGCTTTGCGTCGTCCAAGATTCTGGAAGTGCACGGCGAGCGCATGGTCAAGGGCACCTTCGATCCTGGTTTCAAGATCTGCCTGCACCAGAAGGACCTTAACCTGGCCCTGGAAGGCGCCCGGGCGCTCAAGCTGAATTTGCCCAACACCGCCAGCGCGCAGCAGAATTTCAGCACCTGCGCAGCCCTTGGCGGTGAAAACTGGGATCACTCGGCGATGATCAAGGCCTTGGAACACATGGCAAATCATTCGATTCGAGACTAAAACGTCTCTGTATAAGAGCAAACTGGGGCTGCCCAGTGCGACGATGATCAAAGCCTTGGAGCCTGTGGCCAATCATTCGACTCGCGACTGATTGGCCGGCGTAAAGCACAGATCGAAAACGCAAAAAGAGGCGCCGAGCTTTCGCCCGGCGCCTCTTTTTCAGCATAACCGCTATTCACCCCTTCGACCTTTTTCAGGCATGTCCGCGCATTGGCTCGCGCTGGAGTTACCTGAGTGTACCGGGCCTGCGCCCGGTTTTTTCGTTTCAGATGATCCGGCTATAGAGCGGCATTTGTCGGCGCCCTCGCCATTATCCTCACCAACACCGGGCTGAACTAAACTTGAGATTATCCGCAGAATACGGAAAAGAATACTGCTAAGAGTGCTGGAGAAAGCGCTGGACCATTTTTTGCCGGAGCAAGATCATGCCCATTGCCGCGACCCTGACAGAGCAATTGCAGCGCTATGCAATTCTGTTCGAATCCCATCCCCATCCCTATAGTCCGTCCTCCAGCGCCCGCATCGCAGAAGCGGCCCATGTACCCGGCCACCAGCTCGCCAAGGCGGTGGTACTCAAGCGCAAGGATGACAGCTATATGGTGATGGTGCTGCCGGCGGATCATCGTATCCAGCTTGGGCGCCTGCACTTGATGCTGGGCGAAACTGTCGGCCTTGCCACCGAAACGGAAGTGCGGGAACTCTTCCACGACTGTGACCCCGGTGCGCTTGTGCCCACGGGCGCTGCCTACGGTATCAAGACCCTGATCGACCGTCGTCTGCTGGCCGAACCTGAGGTCTTTATCGAATCCGGCGATCACCAGACGCTGCTAAAACTGCCCGGCCAGGAGTTCAGCCGGCTGATGGCAACGGCCCAGCCGGTCGATGCCGTAAAACACCTGTAAGCTGAGTCCAAGTGAGCTGTTTTAACCCGCCAAACGGCTTTCAAGCCAGGCGGTCAGCTGTGCTGCCGGCAGTGCGCCAACCTTGGTATGCAGCACTTCACCACCGCGCAGCAGCATCAGGGTCGGCAGGCCGCGAATACCCATATCACCGGTAATTTGCGGATTTTCATCGACGTTCAGCTTCACAAAACGCACCTTGCCGGCATAGTCCTTCGCCAGGCTTTCCACCACAGGCGCTACGTCCTGGCAGGGCTTGCACCAGGGTGCCCAAAAATCAACAACCACCGGCAGTTCGCTGGACAGAACCTGCTGCGCGAAATCCGCATCACCCACACTGTTTACATGCTCACTCATCGTTATTGCTCCTTATCTACTGTTAACCCGGCGGACAAATAGGTTCCCTCCCTATTTGTCCATCACGCCAGAACTCTTTAGCCTAAAAGAATGGGCGCAAGTGCATGGACTTGCTGGCCTTCTTGGGGGCGAAGAGATGGCGTTCGCATTGGCCTGCGGCCAATGATGAAGCATCCCTGCTTCATGTATTAACCCGTCGGGTTAATACATCAAAGCTGATAGGCGACACTGGGATCGCTCTTGGCTGCGACGGCCCTATCCACCGGCGTGACACTCATGCCGGGCATGACCCGCAGCAGGCTGTTGACCATCACCTTGTCGCCCGCATTAAGCCCCTGTAGCACCAGGCGACGTTCGCCCACCGCAGCACCGAGCATTACCGGGCGATAGGTCACGACATTGTTTTCATCAATGACATAGACGTATTTCTGATCCTGGTTGGTCCCCAGCGCGTGCTGTTCCACCAGCAGCGCCTGCCCCTGCACCGGTGCTGCGATACGCACACTGGCGAACATACCGGGAATCAGGGCGCCGTCCGGATTGTCGAAGAGCGCACGGGCACGAATGGTGCCGGTCTGGGTGGAGAGTCGGTTATCAAATGCATGCAGCTCACCGGTGTAAACGACATCATCGCCACCGGACAGGCTCAGCGTGACCGCCAGCGGCGTTTCGCTGTGGTTACGCACCAGATTCAGGTAGGTCTGCTCATCCACATCGAATTCGGCATAGAGGCGGTCGCTTGAAACGATGGTCGTCAGCACCGGGCCATTAGCACCGCCTTCCACCAGGTTACCACGGGTCACTTCACTGCGGCTGATTCGCCCGCTGGTCGGTGCCTTGATGTGGGCGTATTCCAGATCCAGCTGTGCCAGATCCAGTGCGGCCTGGGCTGCATTCAGGTCCGCCTGGGCGACGCGGTAGTCATTGTTCACCGAATCGAACTGACTTTTGGAGATGACCTTGCGGTATTCCAGCCCCTTGACCCGATCAAGCTCGACCCGGGCAAACTCGACCCTTGAGCGCGCCGACGTCAGAGCCGCTTTGGCGCTGGCAACAGCGGCGGCATAAGGGCGTGGATCAATCACATAGAGCGGATCGCCGGCCTTGACCAGCCCCCCTTCGCGAAACAGCACCTGATCGAGGGTGCCGCTTACCCGGGGCCGAACCTGCACTACTTCCACAGCCGCGAGCCGGCCGGAAAAATCGCTCCAGATATTCACGGATTCAGGCTGCAAGGTCGCCACTTCCACCTCGGGTGCCACCGGCTGCGCCTGCGCCTCAGCACCTGCGGCATGGGACTGCTGCGTGTACTCAAAACCCGCCGCCCCGATGACCAGCATGGTGGCCGTTGTCATTACGAGCGCGATACGCCCCCTGCCTTTGCCGATACCCATTGTTCACCTCCGAACAGCCCGTTAATAACCGACAAACATACCGGTCGGTTTAATTTGAAGCAAGTTAACCATACCGGTTGGTATGCGTCAAGCGGAAAGCAATTCTGGGAAGCAAGGGACAAGATAACGGTATAAGACTGAGCCCGCCCTGTGCAAGGCGGGCGAATTGGATGGTGGGCTATTTAAGAATGCAGGACTTGGCGAAATCGCCAGCGTCATTCACGGTCCAGTCGCCCTTGGGCTTTGCTTCCATCTGCTTGCACCAGGCTTCAGTTCCTACCTCGGGGCTACAGCCTTGCAGCAGTAATAGACCGCCGACAAAGAGCGCGGTGAGCACAGGGGTGGCGAGTGATTTAGGCATAAGCGGCACGACTCCATTGCATGAAAGGACACAAACGCCAGCCTAGTCGCAACGCCAGGCGGCGTAAAGTGTTGGTGGCACTGACGAAAGCGTGGGCATTGAGACCGCTCTTGGACCAATGGATAACGAAAGGGATATAAGGGCTCGATATCACGCACAGCCCCGAGGGTGCAGCGCCTATAGACCAGAGCAGGACCGCTGCGCATGAACCGCAGACATTGCCGGGAAACCATGCAATATGTATCGGATATTTTTAATACAGGTTTATTAATATCGGGCTCTTAATACAGAGCTATCAAGGCAGAGCCCTAAAAAATGATCCTGGAGTCAGCATTGCTTTTCCGCACTACGACTGCCCTGGCCTAACGCAACACGGCTCTTTAATCACAGCTCTCTCATTACCAATGGGTGAATCACGCATAACAACTCACAAATACCGGCGCTGCTACTTCCACCCACACCTTTGCTACTGCGAAGCCGCCTGCTCACAGGTATCCCAGGGCAGCCAGGGTAACCCGGCCTTTACCGCGGCCAGCAGCCTATCCCGGTCGCGCTCCAGATAGCCGTACACGCGAATGCCAAACACATGCATCATCAGGCAGGTGGCATACTGGCGCGCCTGATCCTGGGGATAGTCACGCTGCAGATACTCTACATATAGGTCTTCAATTTCGGTGATATAAGCACAGACGCGGCTGTGCAAATCACCGCCACTGGCCGCCAGCTCAAGCTGGCTTTTCACCAGGAAGCAGCTGCAGTAATCTGCCTTTTCGGCCGCCTCGATCATGCGCAGCAGTTGCTGACAAATGCCCGCCCCCACGGATGGCGCATTCTCCAGCGCCTGGCTCAGGGTGGCCTGGGACTGGCGCGCATAGTGTTCCAGCGCAGCCTGATACAGGCCTTCCTTGCTGCCAAAGGCCAGATAGAGGCTGCCGGGCTTGAGGCCGGTCGCCTGTACAACATTCTGCATGGAGGCGCCGCTAAAGCCCTGCTGCCAGAACAACTGGGTGCAATCCTGAATCACCTGTTCCCGATCAAACTGTACCCGCGCCATGAGTCGTTACCGCCTGCTGTCATCAGGCTGCAGTATAGCTTTTGCTTGAATGAATGTTCAAATTAAACTTGAACGATCATTCAAGCCGTGTTTGAATGTTGACTCAAGCCGACCCGGAGTCTTGCATGATCAAGTTCTTTTTTAACCGCGCCCCCAACCCGCTGAAAATCTCCCTCTTCCTGGAAGAAACGGGCCTGGCCTACGAACTCGCACCTATAGACAGCATGAAAGGCGAGCAGCATTCAGCCGCCTTTCTGGCCATCAACCCCAACGGCAAGGTGCCGGCGATAGAAGACAACGGCGTGCGGGTGTTCGATTCCACCGCCATTCTGCTCTACCTGGCTGAAAAAACCGGCCAGCTGGGCGGCGATGCCAAGGATCGCGGCGAGCTGCTGTCCTGGCTGATGTTTATTGCCAGTGGTCTCGGGCCTTTCTCCGGTCAGGCGGTACATTTCAAACACATGGCACCGGAAAAACTGCCCTATGCCATCAACCGTTATGACCGTGAAGCCCAGCGTCACTACGAGGCGCTGGATACACACCTGAAAAACCGCCAGTACCTCGTCGGCGACAGCTTCAGCATTGCCGATATTTCCGCCTGGGGCTGGATCGACAAGGCCAACGTCGTTCTGGGTGATAAGGCCCTGGATGCCTACCCGAACATCAAGCACTGGTTCGGGGGCATCAACAGCCGCCCCGCCGTTGCCCGCGCCCGGGATCTTGGCAAGGATGTCGAGTTCAAGTCCGAACAAGACGAAGTTGCCCTGCGCGCCCTGTTCCCGCAGAACTACCCCAAAGTATCCGGCAATACAGACAAGGCCTGAGGAGCACCCGATGCTAGATCTCTACTACTGGCCCACACCCAACGGTCACAAGATCACCATCTTTCTGGAAGAAGCCGGGATTGACTACCGCATTCATCCGGTGGATATCAGCGCCGGTGATCAGTTCAAGCCCGAGTTCCTTGCGCTCTCGCCCAACAACCGCATGCCGGCGATCGTGGATCACAACCCGGATGATGGTGGCGAGCCGATCTCGGTATTCGAATCCGGTGCCATCCTGATTTATCTGGCCGACAAGACAGGACGCTTTCTGCCCACCGAGACCCGTGCCCGCAAAACGGCACTCGAATGGCTCATGTGGCAAATGGGCGGGCTGGGCCCCATGGCAGGCCAGAACCACCACTTCGTGCAATACGCCCCTGAGCGCATCCCCTACGCCATGGATCGCTACGTCAACGAAACCAACCGCCTCTACGGTGTACTCAACAAGCGCCTGGAAGGCCGCGACTGGATCGCCGATGAGTACTCCATCGCCGACATGGCCGCCTACCCCTGGATCAGGCCCCACGAGCGCCAATTACAGAACCTGGATGACTTCCCGCACCTCAAGCGCTGGTTCGAGCGCATGCAAAGTCGCCCGGCCGTTATCACCGCCTACGCAAAGGCCGCGCCCTGGACTGACCGTCCAGCGGTAACGGAAGAAGGCAAAAAGCTGCTGTTCGGACAAAAAGCGCAAAACTAAGCAACTGCGATTCGCTTGATCAAGCTCAGTTAAAAGGAAGCGGGATCGTATCAGGGATAGACTGCTGTCGCCGAGCAAGAGTGTGTGGGCACCTTAGGCGTTGCGTCGAAAGTCTGCGACCGACACAGAGCGCTCGTACCACCTGGCAGGAGGTACCTGTGCTTAAACTTGCCTCGGCGCTCTATCAGGTCAACAGCTAATAATCTCGATCGCGTGGTCCATGCAGGATGGGGTTGAGGGCACTCCTGAAACAGGTGCGCGGCGGGCTGGCTAGTTAACCAAAGTTTGCGGCCATTTCAGTTCAGTCCCTACTATTTATTAATCCGGCGGATAAATACATCGCATCTGTTGCATACAGGATGTGTCCTGCCGGAAATAGGTTTTTACCTGTTCTGGCCGACCTTGCAATCTGAGCAGGCACGATCGAGAGCGTTTTATCAGGTCTTCAATCGAACGAACCGCCGGGCCGCTGTGCACCATGTTTTTCATGCTCTCAGTTCAAGTATTCATCCGGATTCAATTCAAGCGTGTACGCTGGCAAAAAGAACACTTCTAGACAGCGCTTCACGAGCTGGCATGGTGGACGCGCAGGTTATCCAGAATCAGAAACACTTTTCCGGGCATCGACTCAATCAGTGCCCGAAGAAATTTGATCAGAACCTTGGCGCTCATCGTCTATTCGTAGAGCATAAAACGCACCTTCACTTGGCTGGTGATCGCCGAGACCATATTCAGCGATACGCGCTTGATTGCGCAGCGGCTGTACGGACGTTTTACCGATCGGAGCATAACTACAGCCATGCTGGGTTGTATTCTTGATCCCGGTTTTGTCACTCCCGGTGTTTGTCAACGTAGTTGTCGCGCAGACCATTCTGTTATGCAGCCTTATTCTGAGTCGTTTCCTGCTTCTCCGGGTTGAGCATCACCATCCCAACCGGCTGCCAGTTACGCGTGTTGCCTGACCAGCGTTCCGGTCGTTCAGAACGGGCTTGCTGGTACAGCGCATCTCGCCGAGCCAACACTTCATGATCCTGTCCACGATGCCGTTCGGCCGGCGTGACGAAGCGGATGCGACTATGACGATGTTCGTGGTTGTACCAGCGTATGAAGTCTCTCACCCAGGCCCGTGCCTCATCTAGGCTGGTGAAGCCATTATGTGGCCACTGCGGGCAGTATTTCAGCGTTCTGAACAACGACTCCGAGAAGGCGTTGTCATTGCTGACCCGCGGTCGCCCACGCGACGGTGTGATCCCCAGGTCGTACATTTTGCTTAGCAGTGTGACGGACTTCATCGGCGCGCCGTTATCCGAGTGCAGTACCAGCGGCTGATGCAGGCACTGCTCGCTGAGCACGCTGCGTTGCAGCAGAGCTGCGGCCTTATCGCCGCATTCCTGTTCATGCACCTCCCAACCCACGCCCTTGCGACTGTAAAGGTCCTCGATCAGATACAGATAGTAATACTGGCCCCGCACCGGCGAGGGTAAATACGTGATGTCCCAAGACCAAAGCTGGTTCGGCCCGTTCGCAGCGTGCGTCGTGGGTGCCGGATGCCTTTTCGGGCGCTGAACGCGGCCCCGGCGATGCTGCTGATCGGCGGCATGCAGCACCCGATAAAAGCTGCTTTCAGATGCGAGATAACGGCCCTGATCGGCCAGCCGGGGCACGATCTGGCTCGGTGGAAGATGCGCGTATTCCGTGCTGTTGCAGAGCTGCAAGATCGTCTCGCGTTCAGCATCAGTCAGGGCATTCGCCGGCGTGGGCCGCGGCGTGGTCGTGCGACCATCGGCTTTCGGCGCGCCTTCCTGTGTCCAGCGTTGCAGCGAGCGCAGACTAATCGCCAGTTCCTTGCAGGCGACTTGTTTTCGGGCACCGGCGGCCATGGCTTCAGCAATCCAGGCGACATAATCCTGCCGGACCGACAGCGCCGTTAGCTGTCCTCGCTGTCGTCCCCCCAGTAGGCATTGAGCTTTTTTCGCAGCACCAGGATCGCGGCCGCCTCGGCCAGTGCCTTGTCCTTGCGTCTGAGTTCACGCTCCAGTTCGCGGATACGTTTCTTGTCGGCCTTGGCCTGTTCGCGATCGAGCTGACGTTGGGCCTTGGCCGTCTGCTGACCCGACAGACAGGCGTCACGCCACGCTTTGACCTGTTGGGGATACAACCCTTTACTGCGGCAGTATTCGCTCAGCTCGATTTCAGACAGCGCGGCGGTCTCAATCACCACCGCCAGCTTGGATTCAGCTGACCAGTTATCCGTTAACTTTTGATCTCCGGGCACCGCAGCACCTCCCGCTTTGGCCTGTTTTCGCCAAGCATACAGGGTTACATCGGAGATGCCTTCCTGGCGGGCGAGCTCGGCCACAGACATATTGTGGGGCGGCAAAAGCTTCTTCAGCAGCGCTTCTTTACGCTCGGGTGAATAACGTCGCATCGCATGACTCTTTCCGTCCCCGGTGCTTTGATTTAGGTGAAACTGATCAGGCGACAACTACCCTGACACCGGGGGCTCCATATAATCTGCGCGTTCTCTGCTTTGGCGCGCGCCTTGATTTGCGGATACTCCTCTTTTAGCCAAGGTTGGGTTCTGTTCCCAAGCTTTCTTCAGCGGCTTCTGCGGCGAGAAGCCCCAGCGCTTGAGGTAGTCTCCCAGAGTCCGAACCGGAATGTCGATCCCCCAGAATTGCTTGATCAGCTGGGCGGTATCCCCCGAGGGCCGAACGTATTTTAGCTGGACCACTGAGCCCCTGACCGGGGACAGCGTGATCAAATTTTTAAAGAAACTGCTACGCTATTGTCCCGGAAAACTGCGCGTCGCCTGGAACGCGTCCCGGTGCACAGGAGCAAAGTCGTTAAATCCTCGTTATCGACGCCTCAGGTCCAGCAGCGCTTGAGGCTGGATGAGAAAGCACAGTGGTCAACATCCGCCCAATACATTAAATACTCAGAACTAGATTAGTAATACTTTCCAATAGCCGACCTTTATAAAATATAATCCTCAACGCCTCGCTATTAGATATATTTTTTGACTAAAGATCACCGCATCCAAAAATAAGGTGATTAAATACGTTGCCGTCCATTTCACAAATGGCAGCAGCGTCATCACTTGGCAGCACTTTTACTTTTCCGTAAAAGCTATTCTGAAACAAATGAGTTGCAATATTATCAACTATTTTAACTTCGGCTGGGTTTTTAGGGTCTACGTCTGTTGCTTCTGCACCAGCAGTATTGCTGTCCATAAATGCTATGTCATTGTCAGTTACTTTAATATTTTGGTAAACAGTATTCATTACTGCAAATGCATATTTATTTTCAGTTAAAATAAGTTTCTTAGTTCGGTTTGCAAAAATATTAGCAACCTGTGCTTTTGTTACTCGAATTTCGCCAGACTCAACCAATGAATTACTAACATCAACATTCTCACAATTCATTAACCATAAATTTGAAAATAATACAGAATTATTTCCAGAAATAAAAGATTTGGTATCAGAAAGTTTAACTTTTCCGTTTACATTTGTATTGTTTAGCTTTACTAAAAAAGCGCCTGAAGCTTCAACATTTCCACCAACTATAGAGCCCGTTTGTGAATCTAGAACACCATTTTCTTTAACGTCAATGCTGCCCTCAACATAAGCTTGATTTTTTAAAAACAACGTGCCGCCGTTAACAGATATGTTCGCATAAACTGTTTGATTATTAATTGTTAATGTCTCACCAACACCAACGTCAATTTGTTCCAAATTTGCCGAGTAGGCGAAATGTGTGACCAACATTGCTATAAAGAATACAAGAATATTTTTCATGGCCTTACACCCTATTTTTCAATTTATCAGTTGCCACCCAAGAGGCTAACTTCCGAGCACGCCGGAAGAACGGATTCCTGAGCCCGTGTAGCACCGATGACATGAGCCTCTTGACGGAGATTCACTGTCATGTAGGAAAATAGGAACAATTCGCAGGTTTGAACCTATTCAAATGGATAGTTTGTGAACTAGCTTTAAAGAAAGTGCTCGTAATCTACCCAGGTGGTACCTGCTGCTATGTTTCAGGGATGGGCAGGTTTGTTCGTCTCAACCAATTCAGGATGAACGCCATGGAGGGCTGGGGACTGCCACATGGCCTCAGACACACTTTTATCCCTCATCGATGCTATCTACTCCGCAGCGGCGGATCCGTCACTGTGGCCGTCTGTAGCCCGGCAAATTCAGCGAGCGATTGGGGGACATAGTGTCAACTTGATGTTTGAAGACCTCCGAGATGATCGAGTGAATTCAATGTATTCGAACGGAGTCTCCCAAGCTCAGATCGAGCGCTATCAGAAGGAAATCATGCCCCAGGACCGCTTTACGGCGATCTACAAACAGATGGCACCTGGTACCTCGTTTGTCTCACAGGACTATTTCGATCGGAAAGAGCTTCATTCTTTGTATTGCTACGAAGGCTTCTACGAAAGCATTGGGTTTGCTAACTTCAATGCAGGCTTGTTCTACAAAGACGACCAGCGCCGGGGATGGCTATCGGTGGTCCGCAGTGAATCCGAACCGCTCTTTAAGCCGGACGAGTGTTTGCTGATGCAAACCCTCACGCCTCACCTGCAACGAGCCTTCATGATCAACGTGCAGCTACTGGAGGCCCATCTTACGTCGAAGGTCGCCCTCGACTCACTTGAACATATTGCCGCCGCTACGATGCTACTCGCAAGTAATGGCAAAGTTGTGCAGCACAATAGTAGAGCGAATCCCTATCTTCATCAGACCGGAGGCTCTACCAAGCAGACAACAATTCGACTTCCGGACGCCCATGCCAATAGCCATTTGCATACCCTTATCGGCGCCATCAGCCAAGGCGAAGCACAGGAGCAAAACGGCATCGTGCCCTTCGTCCAGAAAGGCGTGCAGAAGACTGCGCTGTGTTTTCCCTGGCGTAGCAGTGACGAGCAGTTTGACTGGCTGGGCAAGGTTACCTGCTGCATCGTGTTCATTCTCTCTCCAAGCGTTGATGCCCCTCATGAAGACCTGCTGAGCAAGACCTTTAATCTCAGCAAAGGGGAAGTGAAAGTGCTGCAACGGCTGATGGAGGGAATGCAAGTATCAGAGGTCGCTGGCTACCTCTTCGTCAGCGAGGCGACGGTCCGTTTCCATATACGAAACCTCCTGCGCAAGACGGCGAGTCGGAGCCAAGCTGAGATGATAGCTCGGGTCTTTAATACCGCGAGTGTCCGTGTTGAATGAATACTCCATCGCCGACTTGGCCGCCTACCCCTGGATCAGGCCCCACGAGCGCCAATTACAGAACCTGGATGACTTCCCGAACCTCAAGCGCTGGTTCGAGCGCATGCAAAGTCGCCCGGCCGTTATCACCGCCTACGAAAAGGCCGCGCCCTGGACTGACCGTCCAGCGGTAACGGAAGAAGGCAAAAAGCTGCTGTTCGGACAAAAAGCGCAAAACTGAGCCGCTGCGGTTTCGCTTGATCAAAAAAGGCCCGACTCAGTGAGTCGGGCCTTTTTTAGTGAGTGCTGCCACACAAACCGGGCCACCCGGTTACCGATAACGCCACAGTCGAATCCGTCAAGGGCTCAGCCGTACGGCAAAATACCGGAATTGGCAGTATACTTTGACCCCCGTTGCGGCTCCGATTCTTTGAACCGTAGTCCCCGTCCAACCAACTGTGCATGGAAGGAATCATGAACCAGCGGCAATTCAACAAAGTACGTGGCGATGACGGCTTTATCGCCGCGCTCGACCAGAGCGGTGGCAGCACACCCAAGGCATTGCGTCAGTACGGCATTCCCGAAACCGACTATTCGGGCGATGACGAGATGTTCGATCGGGTCCATCAAATGCGTACAAGGATCATCACCAGCCCGGCGTTCGGTGGCAACCGGATCCTGGGCGCGATCCTGTTCGAGAACACCATGGAGCTCAAGGTCGGCGGCAAGCCAACGGCGCAATACCTGTGGGAAGAGAAGCAGATCGTGCCTTTCCTCAAAGTCGACAAGGGCCTGGCGGCACAAGAGAATGGCGTTCAGCTCATGAAGCCGATCCCGGAACTTGACGCCCTGCTTGATCGGGCAGTGGCACAGGGTGTCTTTGGCACCAAGATGCGCTCGCTCATCACGCTCGCGCAGGATAAGGGCATCCGTGCGATCGTCGACCAGCAATTCGAGATCGCCAAGCGCATCCTCGCCAAAGGACTGATACCGATCATCGAACCGGAAATCGATATTCACAGCCCCGAAAAAGCACAGGCTGAGGTCATTCTTAAAACCCAGTTACTCGCGCAGCTGAATGCTCTCACGCCGGGGCAGAACGTCATGCTCAAGCTGACGTTGCCGGAACAGCCCGACTTTTACAAAGAGTGCATCGAGCATCCGAACATCCTGCGGGTTGTTGCCTTATCGGGCGGCTATACGCGGGCGCAAGCGAATGAACGGCTCGCCCAAAACAACGCAATGATTGCAAGCTTCTCCCGCGCCTTGACCGAGGGCTTGTCGGCACAACAGTCCAGCGAGGCGTTCAACACCATGCTCGACGCATCCATCCAGAGTATCTTCGACGCGTCCAAGATCCAGCCATGAGCTATTGACCTGCCCTACATCAACGGCCGTGGATGGCCATGGCCGTTGGGTACAGAACCCCAGTGGCTGTGCGACTTTTTATAGCTTGACCGGGGAGGATGAATCCATTCAGTGCATGGCGTCTATCGTCATACTATTAACTTGGCTGACAAATAGGTTGCCTACCTATTTGCCCGTTATGTACAGAAGGTACGGTATGCCGCACACGCATGGATGCGTATGTGCGCGACTCTTTAACCTAAAATAATGGGCGCAGGTGCGCGGACATGCTGGACTCTATCAAGGGACGGGGTGGGGTTCGCATTGGGTTTTGTTCCAACGAAAGGCCCAATGATGAAGCATCCCTGCTTCATGTATTAACCCGCAGGGTTAATAATAAGGCCAATCAGTGCGCCATCGAATTGTCGGCGCGGAAAAACAGCATAAGTCGCAGTGACACGCGACGGACACAGCACTCATGGCCAGGGGCTATACAGCAACAAGTGATAGCACCCAACCCAGTATTGCCGCACCATAAATCAACCGTGTAGCATTACCGTGCTTAATCCATGCACACTCAGGTGTTCGCCGACCTCGAAATATTCCTGTTTTAATTCCCAACTCTGCTTCGATTCTTCTACCTCGACTTATTAGATCATCATAGATCTCTGAATTTCGAGTATCGTAAATCAACAGGCCTATAGTGACCAACAACCCCACAGCGGGGATGATTCTTGCGTACCAACTGCTCAAGTGTTCACTGGTACCGCTACCCGGCAGTATGACGACCAACACCCCGACAGTAACAAAAGGCACCAAACCGAGCAGCTTAAAACGAACATCATGCAAAGATCGCCAGGTTGCACAGACTTCTGAATAGACACTCTTTAGCAGCTCAACCTTGTCAGGTGATAACTCGGCATCCACCTTTTCGGATACAACCGCAAGGTTGGAGTGTTGATAATGACGCCTTGCCTGAGCCATGACATCCCCTCTTTTATAGTCTAACGCGGTCAGCGGGCGCGGAGAACGCAAGCAAGTGGCAGCGTTTTTCCACCTTGCAGATATTGATTGAGCCCTCTCTGCCCAGTATAGACTGCCGGCCTATGTCGGAGGTGACAGCACCTCAAGTGCACAAAAATCCCGTTAAAGATCTCACACAGCATCGAGCATGGACTGAAACCTGTGCGGGTCGTCAACAGTCTCAACTATCAGCTAACCGTCCACTCGCCCGCGAGGACACAGGGTACAGAGCACCTGCACACTCGAATCGTAACGCCCAGAGCATCCTTGGTTACTCTGCAGCACTGATTATTAACCTGGTGGACAAATAGGTTGCCTACCTATTTGTCCGTCACCCAACGAAAGGGCCAATGATGAAGTATCCCCGCCTCATGTACTAACCCGGCGGGTTAATCAACCGAGTTGTATTTATTCAAGAATTTTTAATTAACCGGCTGAAAGATGGGGAAAAGACAAAATCTTCCATCCCCTCTTCTGAATAGCATCAACGCATAGAGTGCTTTATTTTTTAATCCTGCATATCCGAAGAAAAATGGGCATAGATCTCGGCCTCAGTCATTTCTTGCGTATCGTTAGAGAAGCAGTAATATTTCGGTCTAAGATCACTGAAATACTGCATAGACATTTCCAGGCCCTCGGTATCCGGAAACAAGCCCACTGGCATATTGTAGCTACCCGTTTTCTTGAAACGGCTAAATAAGTGCGCACCACAATTGGAACAAAAACCACGTGAAGCCCAGGCTGATATTTGGCAATGAATATAACGCTATCCTTAAACCGCCCGTATTGAACGAGTATGTACATTAGGGGCGGTTACTACTGCGCAGACTCTAACCCCGCTGACTGTCTGATCTATTTTCCATCATCTCGGTCAATGATACTTTGGATATAGTATCCGATGAGAAATTTGAAGGTTCCAGCCAGGAGGCGATTGCTCTTCTGACTTCAGGCCATTCGTCATCCAAAATAGAGTACCAGGCAGTATCTCGATTCTTCCCTTTAAAGATCAAATGATTGTAGAAGATACCTTCGAATCTGAATCCTAACCTGCGGGCAGCCTGTCTGGATCTTTCGTTCAGTGAATTACAGCGCCATTGCATGCGACGATAACCAAGATCATCCATTGCATGACACAGCATCAAAAACAGTGCTTCAGTTCCAGCGGGCGTTTTCTGCAGCTCGGGCCCGAACCAGATATGTCCGATCTCTATTACTCCGTTTTGTGCGTTTATGTCCATAAAACTAACTTGACCACAGGCTCTACCGGTCTCAATGGATCGAATTGTATAAAAGATTGGATCGAAACTCGACGACTGAGCGCGTAAAGTCGCTTTGTAGCTACTGAGGTCCGTCCATGGACCATAGGTCATGTAATCCCAAATACGGAGTCCTTCTTCACTGGAATGACCCGCCTCGTAAAGCTCTGCAGCATCTTCATTCGCATTCTGCGGCTCAAGTTTTACGTAATGTCCAGTCAATGGAACCCTGCCTGGAACCAAGGCGGGTGGGGGATTCACTACTTCGGCGCCCGACAGTGGTCTTGGGTATATTTGTTCCAGGTCCGTGGTATCTGCCATCTTCATTCCTAATATTCAGTCTGTTTTGGCCGTATTGTAAAACAAGTACCCACCATCTTAGCTCGCAATCAGCATGTTTACTCATAGTCGTTAGTTAGCGCCCGACGGTGCTACCAGGCTGGCAGCCGGGTCGCACGACGAGGCAAGACGGCAATAGCCCCGGACATAGGCGATCTACCAAAGACAGATCCGCGGCTAGACGGCCTGTGGCCTCAGCGTATAGGCGAGCTGGCGACTTCGGGCTCGACAAGGCTGGCAAGCGGCTACAACCTGAAGCGGTTAGTGTATTTACGCCGAGCCAGAATCGAGGCTTTCTGATGGTTGTCGTGGGTCGAATAGCAGACCTGGTTCGAACTACGGACAGGTATCAATTCGGTGAAATAAGCCTTCATTCGCAGGGAAGACAATCCTGTTTTTGTCCTCGCCGCAGTTTTTTTCAATTGAGCGAAAATCATCAATTAATCGAGGTGCCCATTTGTGAAGTCATTTCAGACGAGAAAAAAATAATATTATTCCTGCCCGAGGCTTTGGCGGTATACATTGCCGCGTCGGCATTTTTCATTAATTCAACATAGGTACCCGCATCAGCCGGGAACATGGCAATGCCGACGGATGCGCCTATCTGGATCACTTCACCGAGAGTATCCATTGGTTCATTAATCGAACGAATAACACGGTTAGCGACGACCATAATTTCGTCTTTTCCTTGCGGATTGTCGAGGACAAATATGAACTCGTCGCCGCCCACGCGGGCCACAGTATCTGATTTTCGCACCAGTGCCAGCAGCCTTTTCGCGACCACCTGTAACAGGTCGTCTCCGACTTTGTGGCCAAACTGGTCGTTGACGAGTTTAAATCCATCAAGATCGAGGAACATCAGCGCCAGGCTGCACTGTTCACGCTGGGAATGAATCAGCTTTTGGTTTATCCGATCCATCAGCAAGTTACGATTTGGCAAGCCGGTCAAGGCATCGTGAAAAGCCAAATGTTTTATGTGCTCATCTTTACGCCAAAGCTCAGTAATGTCGCTGAATACCGATACATAGCGCACAGGTTCGCCATCCACAACGCGAACCATACTGATGGTCATGCGTACCAGGTAAGGGTTCCCGTCTTTGCGACGGTTCCATATCTCACCATTCCACCGCCCCCTGGTTTTTATCTCTTGCCACATGGAGGCATAGAATGCCTGCTCGTGCCGGTTAGAGTGAAGAATGCGGGGCGTATGCCCGACGGCCTCTTCACTCCCATAGCCGGTTATCTCACTGAATGCCGGGTTAACCGACAAAATAATCCCGTTAACATCGGTGATCATGACACCATCGAGGGTGTTCTCAAAGACGCATGCGGCCAGTTCGAGCTTCGCCTCGGTCTCCTTGAGAACAGTCACCTCGCTGGCCTGAATAGAAAATCCTTTTACAGTACCATCGGCATCGAAATCGGGGATATAGTGCCCGATGATATGACCTACGTTTTCACTGGCTTTGTTCAGTGTCCGCTCAAAGCGTTGCGGCTCCCCGGCCAGGACTCCGCGGATATGGGGCTCATTCAGGGCAAACAGAGCCTCGCCCGTCAGATCCTGGAACCTGATACCGACAATCTCCTCGGGCGACTTTCCGAACCACTCATGGTAGGCATGGTTGGCATAGCGGCAGCGTAAGTCCCGGTCCCAATAGCCGATCATATTGGGCACGCAATCAGCGATGGATCTGATGAATTGTTCACGTTCGCTACTGGCTATCGCTTCGGATTCGGCCTGTTTGAGTGCCCTCTTATTTTGATGCACGACTTCAACAAGGTACGAGACAAATCCGCAGATGACGGCGAAAATGGCCATTTCCAGCAGATCAAGATGACTCTCGATAAAAGGCCGGGTAACAAACAGCGGCCACAGAAAAGTGACCGCGAGACAGGCAAGCACGGTAGCCAGCAAGCCGGTGTAAAATCCCGCATAGAGCGCAACGGCAATCACCGCAGGATAGAATGTCAGCCAGGCGAGTTCCGACTCAAACGTTTGCAGCGGCCATAGCCTCAGGCCAGCGGCCAAGCTTACAAGTACAAGCGCAGCGAGAGCATGTTTGAGGTGCTGTGAGGTAATTACTGTATCCACTCCTTGGCCCTGTTCAGTTGTGAATATTCACACCCTATCCTTGTACACAGCATTTCGAGCGCCGATACATGTCTGTGGCGGCCATTTGGCTAACGCTAATGCTAACCGCCCCGAAATGATAGCCCGGGGAAGCAAAATCGATAGGCTGTTAGTCGCCGGCCGACCACTGCTCAGATCCCAACTTCCTCCATCTCAATAGTCTCAGGTTCGGTTCGAGCTTGCTCTGCCCAATCATACATTTTCCCGTGGCTCAGCACGAACTGCATGTACTGGGCAGCCGGGTCTGAAAGCTTGACCTCGTAAGTGTGAAACCGGAACGCCACCGGAGCAAACATGCAGTCTGCGATCGAAAATTCGCCAAATAACCATGGACCCAGACCCGAATAAGTTTCCCGGCACTCTGACCAGATCTGGTCGATCCTGGCAATGTCCCGCTTCAAAGCCGGACTGACAACCACTTTTCGCCCCGACGCACGGCAATTCATTGGCATTTGACTGCGAACCTGTGAAAAACCGGAATGCATCTCCGCACTGCAAGATCGTGCTTTTGCTCGGGCTCGAGCCTCCCCAGGCCAGCCGCCACCCCCAAGATAGTGTTCCGAAATATACTCACAAATAGCCAGCGAGTCCCAGACGGTCAGATCACCATCCTGCAGCACCGGCACTTTCCCCGCGTCTGTATACCTGGCAAGCACTGCCCGGGTGTTGTCTTGATCCAGTGGAATACGAATTTCCTCAAAAGGCACCCCATGAAAAGATAGCAGCAGCCACGGCCGTAGCGACCAGGAAGAGTAATTTTTATTGCCTATTATGAGATTCAAGATTACCTCCTGAGGATATGCGTTACAGGGCCAGACCCTGCCTTTTGCTCTTCTGATACTCCGGTTTAGCCGCGAATAGTGCAAGCCCAAGCCCCTGTATTACCTTCATACGATGAACCTTATGGTCTATTGAAATGTGCTCCTGCTATTTCAGTATTCCCCTATCCCGGTTTCATCTATTAACCTGCCGGGTTAATAGCGAAAATTTCAGTTTTTGAGTTCGAAACGTACATTACCCTCATTGGTTCCTGCTCTTTCAAAGCCACTCGTCGTTAATACATTAATAGAGGCTACATTATCTGCTGCAGTGTGAGCGATAATTTTATTTACACTATCAAACGATGATGCGTGAGCAACTAACATATTAACCATTTCAGTTGCATAACCACGTCGCTGCCATTCGGGTAATATTGAGTAACCAATTTCGACAACGCCATTAACGTCTGGCGGGCCAAAATAACCACCCGCACCCACGAGCGCCCTCGCGCCTTCTGCATTGTCTATATTTACTGCATACCAACCGTACCAGCCTTTTGCGGCGTCTCCACCTGTTTCGAAACATGAAAGGAAAAATTCCATCGCATCTCGATCATATTCTCCCGACGGCCAATTGTCTGATACCACTGCATTTAACTTTTCAGCAAGTAGCTCTGGCATTTCAAGCTCTATGCGAACATGTTCTGCAGAAGACGAAATCATTTCGATTCGGCCTGACTTATTATTTCTCAATTTACTCCAATGCTCGATTTTTAACGTAAAAGGATTTGGCTACTGTTGTCAGGCGTGATCCGCGCGCGCTAGTCGTACAGCGACGCTGCGATGCGCAGCAAGGTTTCTGCCTCGAGCTGGCCGCTCGCCACCAGATAGACCCTGTCACTCTCGTGCCACACGACGACAGCCGGGCTGCGGCCATCGATGTCGTCGGGATCCGGCACGGGCCCGAGCGCATAGCTGCGGGCCTCCTGTCCGGCCACCCGCACCGTCACGGGCGCCAGACCATAGGGCGTGGACAATGCGGGTCGGCGGGGCTCAAAGTCGACCAGACCTGCTGCTTGCGTCCAGTCCGCCACTGTATCGAAATGATCATTGCGCGCCATGCCAGCCCTACTCCCATCTGTTCCGTCAGTATCCAATTGCAGCCTTCCTCTAGCGCCCTTGGCAGTAAAAGCAGACCTGACTCAGGGCTGGGCTGCTTGCCGGGTGAACGGCGGGCGCGTGGCACCCACCGCCGCGATCCTGGCGGCCCAGATCCGGGTGTCCGCCATCATGTACAGTACGTTGTTTTCCGGGCCACCGAAGCTGAAGTTTGCGACCCCCGGCGCGATAATCTCGCCCAGCAGGGCGCTGTCGCGGCTGAACACCTGAACCCCACTGGCCGAGGAGCTGTACACTCTTTCGCAGGTATCCACTTTCAGCCCGTCCGGGATACCAGGGCTCACAACAGCGAACAGACGACCGTTCTCCAGCTGCCGCCCGCCCCGCACATCGAAGGCTCGAATATGATGCGGCAGATTGGCAAAATAGCTGCCCGGGCCCTGTATGGCGCCACTGTCGTTGATGTACAGGATGGACTCGTCCGGCGAGAACGCCAGTCCGTTGGGCTTGTTAAACGAGTCCGCGACGACCGACGTCTGCTGCGTCGCCGGGTCGTGGCGGTAGACGTAATCACCCACCAAAGGAGCGTCCTTGAACCCCTGCAGCGCGCCGTAGCTCGGATCGGTAAACCAGACAGTGCCGTCGCTTTTCACCACGACATCATTGGGCGAGTTGAATCGCAGACCGCGCCATTCGTCGACAAGCCTTTCCACAGCGCCCGTGCGAATATCCAGGCGACTGATGCGCGCCTGTGTCGTTCTGGTTCCCTGTTCACAGATCACCAGACGTCCGTCAGAATCCAGCGTCATGCCATTGGCCATGTTGGAGGCGGCACGGACGGTCGTAACGGCCTGTGGCGCCAATGGGAAGCTGTCGCAGGCCAGGGAAATTTTCCTGATCGCGACCTGTTTGGCGTTGGCGACGGGGATATTGCTGCTGGCCGGCAGCGTCGTGAAGTACAGGGCATTCTCTGCTTCCACGTACACAGGCCCTTCGTGGGCATCGGTTTCGATCACCGTGTAGAACTGTGGGTCGCTGCCCACAACCTCACAAAACTCGTCGGAGTACGCGATAAAATGGCCGTTAGCCGGTTGGTCGCAAGGGGTAAAGTCGGGCATTCGGATCTCCTTTCCTGTGCCGGTTACGTTAGCACCCAACGAATCTGTTGGTTACATTGCCGGCCTGGCGCTACCTGTGCGGCTAAATGCCACAGAGCATCTGGTTACCTTGATGGTTTTAGCACATATCTGTTTTGTAGCGGTGCGTTATGCCTGCATCCACCCCGCTGGCTGCCCGTGGCTAAAGACACCCGTAGAACTCAGGCGCATCGTATTAGCTGATGATACCTAAGGTCACTTGCTCCGATACTTCAAATTTTTCGATTGCGCTGGGTACAACAGTCGAGGCAGCCTGACACCTTAGACGCGCTGTGATCGCAGGTGTAACGATGGGACAAACTGACCATGCTGGATGAATTTTCCGTAACCGTAAAAGCCCGCTGTTATCGTCACCGGTCTGCGCTTGCGGGCCTGCTGCTCTTTGTTATGTCGGTGCTGCTGTTCTTGACTGAGCCACTGCCTCAGAGCCTGGATTACCACGCCTTTGCCGACCAGCGCCCGTTCCTCCAGGTGCCCAATGCATTCAATGTCCTGTCCAATCTGCCCTTTGCCCTGGTGGGCATTATCGGTCTGGCCGTCTTGAGAAAACGGCCAGGCATGTGTCGCGAGCTGGTCGCCATCTACCTCTGCTTTATGGGTGGCCTGGTCGGGGTCGCGCTCGGGTCAGCCTGGTACCATTTGAATCCTGGCAACAACACCCTGGTATGGGACCGACTGCCAATGGCGCTATGTTTTGCAGCCTTCACATCGATCGTGGTCGCGGAGCGTCTTGGCCTGGGTATGGGGCGCACACTGTTTCCCTGGTTAGTCTCGCTGGCAATGTTGAGTGTCCTGTACTGGCACTGGCGGGACGACCTCAGACTCTATCTGCTGGTGCAGTTCGGGCCTATGCTCGCATTGCCGCTGATCATCCAGCTATACCGGGCTCCCGGAACGCTCTGGTTGTGGCTGACACTGGCATTTTATGTGCTGGCCAAGGTGCTGGAGATCTGGGATGCGCGCATCTACGAACTCAGCGGCACTCTTCTGAGTGGTCATACACTCAAGCACCTTGCCGCCGCCGCGGGCGCCCTGATGCTGGTACTGAAGGTCTATTGGGCGGGCGTGGACGGCACCTCGCGGACCGGCCGACGCAAGACCCTGCTGAAGGGCTCCGATAAATGAACGTGATGACAGCTGTCGATACACTGCACCGGATGCTAGCAGGATCCTGTGTCTGCTAACAAAAGACAAAACCCCTTTTGTACCACGGCAGGTACGCCCCACAGATTGTTGCCGGTTACGACATCACAGCAGGTGCATTTCAGGCCTTTCAGTGTCGGAACCAGACACTCTGCCCTATGGCACTGGCACTACACTGATGGCCCTTTCATCAGATCGCTTGGAGCTGACATGTCTGATTTTATCACCGTAATGCGCGAAACCTGCCCCACTCCGGTCGTTGACGCCACCAAGTGGAAGCGCATCGGTGGCGATCCGCACACCGTAAACCTCAACGCCTACCTCTCCGAAGACGGCAGCAAGATCATGGGGACCTGGATCTGCACCCCCGGCAAGTTCGAAGTGGAATACGATAAATGGGAATTCTGCCACTTCCTCGACGGCTACTGCATCATCACGCCCGAAGGCGAGCAGCCAGTACACCTGAAGGCCGGCGATGTGTTCGTGATCGAACCCGGCATGAAGGGCACCTGGGAAGTCGTGGAAACAGTGCGCAAGTACTTCGTCTTTGCCTGAGCCTTCAGCTCAGCAGGGCTTGCTGAGCCCGGCGTAAAATAGGGCCAGGTTTTGTGTTTTGCTATCAAAAGACAAAACCTGCTCCCGTCACCCTGCCCACTGTCTAATAAAATTCTTCGGCACAGACGAGGAAATTGCCGTTAACAGCTTGGTCGCAAGACGCCAAGGCGGGCATTAGGATCTCCTTGCCTTGACCTAGCCGCGTCGGCTAGCCTGGGATATCGGGCTCGACAAGATTGGCGAGCTGGGCAAGCGATTCCTGCCAGCCGAGATAGCACATCTCGAGCGGAATCATGGCCGGAATCCCCTCCTGTACTATATGAACCTCTGTACCGCAGGACACCGGCTGCAACGACACTCTGACCTGCATCTCGCCAGGCAGGTTCGGATCGTCGAATGTGTCGGTGTATCGAATGAGTTCGCCCGGCACCAGCTCCAGATAGTCCCCGCCGAAGGCGTGCTCCTGCCCGGTCGAGAAATTCTCAAACGACATCTTGAAGCTCCCTCCCACGCGTACATCCATGTGCTGTACCTTGCAGACAAAGCCATAGGGCGGCAGCCACCGGGCTATTGCGTCCGCGTTAAGGAAGGCACGATAGATTTTCTCCGGTTTGGCCCGCAGCACACGATGAAGTCGAACGGTTCCCGTCGTCATAGAGGTTGCTCCTTTTGTCAGAAGTGCCCTGTGCTGAGGTATTCACACTCAGGCGCTATGCAGCATAGCGCCTGAAAGCGAATGTTGAACCCAGACGAGGGCAGCCTCTGCCCCGCGCCAAGCGATGCGACTATACCCGGTTAACGATCCCACACATCATCTAGGGAACCTATGAAGCCTGACCCCTTCTGACCCAAAGCATCAGCTAGCGTGGTCTATCATGTCCGGTACTTGGTGCGCCCAGGCATTGGCCGGCCCACTCTTTCACTCAATACCCGAGACCAGCCCATGGACAACAAAAGCCTTGATAAGGTCACCCAGGATTTCCTGGATGCCATGACCACAGAGTCCCAAAAATTAATGGAGATGTTCGGCGGCAAGGCCGGCTCCGGTCACGATTATCTGGAGAAGTTCAACGCGGCCTGGGCTCAAGTATTGCAAGCCCCGAAGACCCCCGATGACTTGATGAAGGCCGTCAGCGACTACCAGAAAAACCAGCTGGAACTCTGGGCGGGATTACTGGGTAACGCCCCTGATGGCGCCACCAAGCCCGCCTCGAAGGACCGCCGTTTCCACTCGGAGGAATGGAGTGAAAACCCGGTGTTCAACTACATCAAAGAGTCCTACCTGATGGCCTCGCACATGCTTCAGAAAACGGCCCAGAACGCCAACCTGGACCCGAAAAGGCAGAAAAAGCTGGAATTTTACACCCAGCAGTACATCGATGCCCTTTCCCCCAGCAACTTCGCCGCCACCAACCCCGAGGTGATCAAGCACGCCATCGATACCAAGGGACAGAGCCTGATGGACGGCCTGCAGAACCTGATGGGAGATATGGAAAAGGGCCGCATCAGCATGACCGATGAAACGGCCTTCACCCTCGGCGAAAACATAGCCACCACGCCAGGCGCTGTCATCTTCGAGAACGACCTTATGCAACTGATCCAGTACGCCCCGGCTACGGACAAGGTCGCCGGACGGCCGCTACTGATCATTCCGCCGTGCATCAACAAGTTTTATATTCTCGATCTACAGCCCCATAACTCCTTCGTCAAATATGCCGTTGACCAGGGCAACACCGTCTTCCTGGTATCCTGGGTTAATGCCACCCCGGAGCAACGACACCTGTCCTGGGACAACTACGTGGAAAGCGGCGTTTTCAAGGCGCTGGACGTTGCCAAAGCGGTTAGCGGCAGCAAGCGGGTCAACTGCGTAGCCTGGTGCGTGGGCGGCACTATCACCGCCAGTGCCATGGCCGTATTGGCGGCGCGCAAAGACAACACAATCAGCTCCGCCACTTTCCTCACCACCCTCACGGACTTTGAAGATCCGGGTGAAATTGAGGTCTTCATCGACGGTGATGACGCAAAGAAAATCCTCGGTGACGTGGACGCCGCCGGCGTACTGGACGGTAAAAACCTGGCCAACGTGTTCAATATGCTGCGTTCCAACGACCTGATCTGGTCCAACGTGGTCAACAACTACCTTAAGGGCAAATCCCCGGCCCCCTTCGACATTTTGTACTGGAACAGTGACCCCACCAGCCTGCCGGCGGACATGTACAATTACTACCTAAGCAACATGTACCAGCAGAATAATCTGATCAAGCCCGACTGCCTCAGCATCTGCGGTGAAAAGGTCAACCTCGGCAAAATCAGTACCCCCTGCTACTTCCTGTCCTGCGTTGACGACCACATAGCCCCCTGGAAAAGCACCTTCGCCGCCACCGATATCATCCCAAACGTGGAATTCGTGCTGGGTGGCAGCGGCCACGTGGCCGGCGTTATCAACCCGGCCTCCAAAAATCGCCGCAACCACTGGATTAAAGGTGAAAGCGGCAAAGGCCCCGACCACTGGCTGGAAACCGCCAAAGATGTGCAGGGCACCTGGTGGAACCACTGGGCTCCCTGGGTCAAAAAGCGCGCCGGCAAGCAGGTGGCTGCACCCCAGGCCCTCGGCAACAAAGACTACCCTCCTCTGGAGCCGGCACCCGGCAGCTTTGTTAAGGCCCGCATTAACTAATCGCTGCATGGCGAGCCGGCTCGCGTCTGTTGCGTGGGGCATGCCTCTGGAGCCTGCCACCTCGAGGAGTAACGCTATCGCTGGGTAACGATAAGGCAAACTGGCTGGAAAGCAGGCTCAGCCTGCGCCCGGAAAATTCGAGGTGAATGACGATAAATGGGAATTCTGCCACTTCCTCGATGACTACTGCATCATCACGCCCGAAGGCGAGCAGCCAGTACACCTGAAAGTCGGCGATGTATTCATGATCGAACCCGGCATGAAGGAGTGTTCAAACAGCACGGGGCCGATTAGTCACGGGGGAAGGCAGTGGACGGACCCCTTAGGGGAACTTGATGGTTCATGTGACGCCTTTCTGGCGTGTCGCTTTCTTTGCCTACTTTCCTTGTCGCGTTACAAGGAAAGGTGAAATACAGACTCGAAGAGCTCGGTAAATGCTCTGCTGGCAGATTCGATCCAAGTCCGTCACGCCAGAAAAACGGGCGCAAGTGCATGGACTTGCTGGTTTTTCTGGCGTTCGCTTTGGCCTGCGGCCAATGATGAAGCATCCCTGCTTCATGTATTAACCTACCGGGTTAATAACTGCCAAAACCACAGCCAGCTACCCCACCTCAAATGACGTCACCCCAAAAACCCGCTCCAACGGCAGGTCCGGCGCATCCTGCGTATACATGCGCGCAGTCTCAAACGCCACCGTCATCCCATACCGCTCTGCCAGCGCTACAGCAGCTCGATTGGGCTCAGGCGTATCGAGAAACACCGTTTCCCTTGCCCCAACCCGCGACTTGAGCGCCACAAACAAGGACTCCGCCAGCTCTGGCGTATCGGCAAACAGGGGGCCTATCTTGTAGCCACTGCGACAGGGGCGAATCACGCCATAGCCGGCGAGCGCACCGCCTTGCAGTATGCCCAGCGCATGACAGCCCGGTTGCTGCACCCAGCGGCTGATGAAGCAGGCGCGGTCGTCCGGGAAGAACGGCTGATCGTAGGCAACAAGGTCAGCCAGCGGCAAGCGAGCCAGATTCACCACAGCAGCCGCATCAACCCCATCAGAGGCAGTGCCACCTCCCTGGCCCTGATAACGGATATTGCGGTAGGCAAGGCGAAAACCGGAGCGGCGATAGTTGTCCTGCTGATCCACCACGCCGTCGAGGCCGATATTCCGCCCTTGCAGATACTTCATGCCGGCCTTCCAGAGCTGGATGCCATAACCCTGGTCGCGATAGTCGGGGCTGACGATATAGAAGCCCAGAAAGCCAAAACTGTCACCGTAGCGAATAACGGATATGCAGGCGATGGGCGTGCCATCCAGCACCCCCACCAGAAAACCGTTCGGGTCGGCCGCATAATAACAGTCGGCATCTTGCAATCCGGGATTCCACCCCTCCCGCGCCGCCCACTCAATGGCGAGATCCACCTCGCTGCGCGACATGGTACGAATACTGTAATTCTGATCCTGCATCCAGACCTCCCTGGCTAATCGCTCAGTGTATGCGCTCGCCACGGTAACCGGCTGCGAGCGGCGCCCTCATCAGTCTCAGTATAACGATGGCAGATGACGCGACCAGAGGCGTGATTCGTGATTCGTGATTCGTGATTCGTGATTCGTGATTCGTGATTCGTGATTCGTGATAAATCATGACGGCGTACCGGCCCAGGGTACAACTCAGCACCTCCGGGATAACAGAGCGGCTGTCATTCCCCCTTATGACGCCGGCGAGCACTGAGGTCATTCGACGATCAGGCCCGCAGGGGCGTAACAGGGACTGTTCCGCCTCCGACGAGGTACATGGATGTACCGTCGGCGGAGTCCGTCGAATGGCGTCAGAGCGCAGCAAGAAGGCTTCATCGGGGCCTTTCTTTGGTTACTTTCTTTGCACGAGCAAAGAAAGTATGTCGCCCTACTTCCTACATCCATGTAGTCCTGCGCATCCATACGCCCGCGGCATACCGTACTTCCTGTACATAAAAAAAGCCGCGTCAGACGCGGCTAAAACCTGCGAGTGAGAGCACTCGGTCAGGGGGGGTTGACTGATCCATGGGACGAACCAGCCGATCTGCAGTGCGGTGCGCACGGCAGGAGGTCCCTGCGCACTGCGGTACGGGTGACTTGTCGGCTTAGAAGAAGCCCAGCGGATTAACGTCGTAGCTCACCAGCATGTTCTTGGTCTGCTGGTAGTGATCCAGCATCATCTTGTGGTTTTCGCGGCCAACACCGGATTTTTTGTAACCACCGAAGGCAGCATGTGCCGGGTACTGGTGGTAGCAGTTGGTCCAGACGCGTCCGGCTTCGATACCACGGCCCATGCGGTAGGCGCGATTCATGTCGCGGGTCCAGAGGCCTGCACCCAGGCCGAATTCGGTGTCATTGGCAATGGCCAGCGCTTCGGCTTCGTCCTTGAAGGTGGTCACGGAGATGACCGGGCCAAAGATTTCTTCCTGGAACACACGCATGTTGTTAGTGCCCTTGAGGATGGTCGGCTGAATGTAATAGCCGGTGTTGAAATCACCCTCAAGTTTTTCGGCACCACCACCGATCAGCACTTCGGCACCTTCTTCACGGCCGATATCGAAGTAGCTCATGATCTTGTCGTACTGCTGCTGCGAGGCCTGGGCCCCGACCATGGTGTCGGTATCCAGCGGGTTGCCACGTTTGATCTGCTTGATACGCTCGATGACCAGACCCATAAAGTCGTCGTAGATGCTTTCCTGTACCAGCAGGCGTGACGGGCAGGTGCAGACTTCACCCTGGTTGAAAAACGCCAGTACCGTGCCTTCAACAGCCTTGCTGACGAAGCTGTCTTCCTGCGCCATCACGTCTTCGAAGTAGATGTTAGGCGACTTGCCACCCAGCTCCACCGTGGACGGGATGATGTTGTCGGCGGCGCATTTGAGAATGTGCGCGCCTACCGGGGTGGAGCCGGTAAAGGCGATCTTGGCGATGCGGGTACTGGTGGCCAGGGCCTGACCGGCCTCGCTACCAAAGCCGTTGACGATATTCAGCACACCGGCGGGCAGCAGATCGGAAATCAGCTCGGCAAACACCAGGATGGACACCGGCGTCTGCTCGGCGGGTTTCAGAATAACGCAGTTGCCGGCGGCCAGTGCAGGCGCCAGTTTCCAGGCGGCCATCAGCAGCGGGAAGTTCCAGGGAATGATCTGACCGACCACACCCAAAGGCTCATGGAAGTGATAGGCCACGGTTTTTTCGTCGATTTCGCCGATGGAACCTTCCTGGGCGCGGATGCAGCTGGCGAAATAGCGGAAGTGATCCACCATCAGCGGCACATCGGCGGCCAGAGTCTCACGTACGGCCTTGCCATTGTCCCAGGTCTCGGCCACGGCCAGGGTTTCCAGGTTCGCTTCCAGACGGTCGGCGACTTTCAACAGCAGGTTGGAGCGTTCGGTAACGGAGGTTTTGCCCCAGGCGGCCTTGGCGGCGTGGGCGGCGTCCAGCGCCAGTTCAACGTCTTCGGCGGTGGAACGGGGGATCTCGCAGAACGGCTGACCGTTGACCGGCGACACATTCTTGAAGTACTCACCCTTGACCGGTGCAACCCACTCGCCGCCGATAAAGTTGCCGTAACGGGGTTTGAATGTAACAACGGAGCCTTCGCTTCCTGGCTGTGCGTAGATCATGTTTTCATGCCTCTTGTTGTTATCGCTGCGACGACCGTTTTATCCCGGCGCCTTATGCTGTTCGACTACAACTGCATAGTAGCGATGAGGCCGGCAACCCCGGTATGCTCCCTTGGCATCGAAAACACCGCTGCTGCCTACTACTTTTGACCCCCTGTAGCCGCCTCCCCCTTGCCCCTGTTGCGCTGCAGCCAGCTGGGCATGACGCCTGCCACCAGCGCGCCGCCGACAATCAGCAGGCTCGCCAGTAGCAGTGACAGGCTCGCCTGGGCAAAACCGCTCAGCACCAGCAGCAGGGTCGAGATCAGGGGTGCGCCATAGGCCAGCACGCCCAGAAGACGCAGATCGCCATGCTTGACGCCGTGGTCCCAGGTAAAGAAGGCAATACCCACAGGGCCCAGCCCTAGCCCCAGCACCGCACTCCATTGGGTGAGACTCTGCGGCCATACCGGCGCTTCCCACAGCAGATGACAGATCAGACCCAGCAGTGCCGTAGCACCACAGAACCAGCCCACCGCATCGGTGGGTACCCGTGCCACCAGCCGGCTGGCCACCGAATAGCCCGACCAGATCAGCGCACAGGCCAGCGCCAGCCCATAACCCTGCCAGTACTTTGCATCAAAGCCGGTATCGCCCTTGCCCAACAACAGCCAGCAACCCAGCAAGGCTGCCAGGGCTCCTGCAACATGCAGCGGGTGCAGTTTCTGGCCCGGCAGCAAGGCCGAGAAAAGCACAATCAGCAGTGGCCACAGATAGGCCAGCAGCCCCACCTCCACCGCAGGGGCCAGCGCCATGGCCTGGAAGTAACAGACATGAAACCCGAACAGACCGCCCACCCCCAGCAGCCAGGCAACCAGGGGCTGGCGCAGCACCCGCAGCGGCGATGGCCCCAGCAGACAGCCCTTGAGCATCATCAGCAGCCAGGCGATGCCAAAGGTCATGGTCAGCATCTGAAACGGCGGTATCTGGTTGCCGCTAAGCTGGGTAAAGAGTGCCAGCAGGCCCCACAGAAATACCGAAATGGCGCCTATCAGGGTGGCCCGGCGCTGCGTTGTTAACGTCTGCGTCATGGTCTGTGTTGAATCCTTGCAAGCCGTGGAGCAGGCCTGCGGCTGAAGATGATGATGATGATGAACCGCCAGCATAGCCGGCCTGTGTCATGCCGACTTTGCCGCAACGGCGAAACTGTTTGCCGAAACGGCAGACTGCATAGGGGACGCTGCGTTCGCTTCTGGACAGGGGCGTGCTTGTCTATGGGTCGGCGGAAGAAGGCGCGGCGCTCTTAGCCTTGAAGGGCGCGGCTGCGAAAATGACGCGGCGATTTGCCAAAGTGGCGCCTGAAGCGATCACTGAAGGCCGCAAGACTGCTGTACCCCACGCGCTCGGCAATGCGCTGAATGCTCAGCTCGCCGGACTCCAGCAGCGCCCAGGCGGCCTGCATGCGTCGCTCCAGCAGATACTGCTGCGGCGTCATGGCCAGACTCTCGCGAAACAGCGCCCTGAGCTGGCGCGGGCTTATATGGGCCACGGCGGCCAGCTGTGCTTCAGTCAGGGGCGCATCCAGGTGTGCATCGATCCAGGCCTGTGCCGTACGCACCCGCCGATCCAGCGCAGGCGCGCCATAATGACGGGCGTTCAGCAACTCCAGCAGTAACAACAGCATCTGGCGGCGCACCACCCGATTGCCGCCCTGCTCCAGCTCCGTCTGCAGAAAACCTATATAGCGCCCCAGGCCGTCATCAAGATCGATAAAGGCCGGCAGTCGCTGCAGCAGCGGCGCCAGCGCCACCGGAATATCAGCGACGATAAAACGATTAGCCGCAGCACCGGCAAAAGCATGGTCTTCCCCGGCACCGATAATCGCGGCCTGGCGGCTGTGTACCCGTCCCTCCCGCATCCCGATCTGCATCTCCAGCTCACCGGCCAGGGGCAACACCAGCTGATGATAGTCGTGCCGGTGCCGCCGGGTTTCACGGTCGTAACTGCGCAGATCTAGAACAAAGGGAGCTGAACTCATGGCGCGATTATAAGAGGCTGTCACCGCACAGCGCCAGCCCAGGGTTTGGCCCATAGCCCAGGACGCGGGCGCGGATCTGGGCCATAGCGCATGATCCTCGTGTTCGGCGCCAGTAAATGCTACAAAGGCCCCCGTTAAAGACGAATGACGCCGCAACTGACGCCCCTCAACGGCTTCCGCGCCCAAGGGCGCTGAGAGTCAGTACCCAGGCGCAGCGTCATCTTCACCCCGTCACGCCTTCACAGAGGCCGACACTCAGCATCGCGAGGACCGCGTGTATACACAACTGCTTGCCACCCTGGGCGTGATCACAGGTTACTTCGTCGTCTTCGGGCTCGTGCGTAAACTCATCCGCACCCTCGGTCAGACCAAAAGGGTTCCAGCCCAGCGCGTGATTTACATCAACAAGTATTTCAACGGCCTGTGCATCTTTACCGCTGTAGTTATGATTTCGCTGATCTGGAGCATCGACTACAGCAACCTGATGCTGTTCGCCTCGTCGATCTTCGCCATCGTCGGCGTAGCCCTGTTTGCGCAGTGGTCAATCCTGAGCAATGTCACCTCCAGCATCATTATCTTCTTCGCCTTTCCCGCCCGCATCGGCCACCGCATCCGCATCCTGGATGACGAGGAAACCATCATCGGCGAGATCGTTGAAATCACCTTCTTCCAGGTCCTGCTACGGGGCGAAAACGGCGAAACCATCGCCTACCCCAACAATCTGCTGCTGCAAAAGCCGGTGATCATCGTCGGCAATGGCCGGACGAACGGCAACGTGGAAGACAGCTCAGAGAACAGCAGCCCCCCCAGCAAAACCCGAATTGAGCCCTTCAGACTGCCATAGTCGCTATTTGAAGATCGCCTTTTATCAGGTTCGAAGGGGCGCAACAGGGACTGATGCGTCTGCGATGGGGTACATGGATGTACCAACTCCTCTCCTTGAGAGCCGCAGCCCGCCGAAGGATCTCAGAGCGCAGCGAAAAGACTTCATCGGGGCGCATTCTTCAAACAAGCTACCCAAAAACCCAAAAAAAGAGCCGCACACTGTGCGGCTCTCTCTGATCGATCATCTTGCTGCAGGGCCTGACCCTGCTTCTAACCTGACGGATTAATAACAGCGCTTAACGCGCCGCCATTTCTGCAGACTTCGGCAGTTTAAAGGTCCAGACGGTGCCACCCTGATTCAGGTGCTTCACGCGCTTGGCCACTTCACCGCCCCACAGGGGTACGGCGCCGCCCCAGCCGGACACGACTGAGACATACTGTTCGCCATCCTGTTCCCAGGTGATCGGCGAACCGACGATGCCGGAACCGGTGTTGAACTTGTATTTCTCTTCGCCGGTCTTGGCATCGAATGCCAGCAGGTAGCCCTCGGGGTTACCCATGAACACCAGCCCACCCTTGGTGGTCAGAACGCCGCCCCACAGCGGTGCGAAGTTCTTGTAGCGCCACACTTCCTTGCCGGTTTTCGGATCCATCGCCCGCAGCACACCGATGTAATCGTCATTCAGCGCATTGATGGTAAAGCCAGCACCCAGATAGGCCGCGCCCTTCTTGTAGGCGGTGGCTTCGTTCCAGATATCCATGCCCCACTCGTTGGAAGGCACATAGAAGAGCTCTGTATCCTGGCTATAGGCCATGGGCATCCAGTTCTTGCCCCCCAAGAAAGACGGTATAGACACGACAGACTTGCCCTTCTCGCCTTCAGTGTCGCTCGGGTTGCCGGGGCGACCTTCCGGATGCAGGATCGGGCGGCCCTTGTCATCCAGCCCGGTGGCCCAGGTCATTTTGTCGACGAAGGGGAAACCACGAATAAAGTCACCGTTTTCACGGTTCAACACATAGAAGAAACCGTTACGGTCGGCGGTGGCCGCTGCTTTCACGGTCTTGCCGCCATCCTGATAGTCAAACGAGATCAGCTCGTTAACGCCGTCAAAATCCCAACCATCATGGGGCGTGGTCTGGAAATGCCAGACGATCTTGCCGTTTTCGGGGTTAATCGCCAGCCGAGACGAGGAGAAGAGGTTGTCGCCGGGGCGCATATGGGAGTTCCAGGGGGCCGGGTTACCGGTGCCGAAGAACATCAGATTGGTATCGGCATCATAGGTGCCGCCGAGCCAGGTGGCCGCGCCGCCGCTTTTCCACATGTCGCCGGGCCAGGTTCTGCCGGCTTCGCCACCGGAAATACCGGCTTCAACCTTCTTGCCGTTCTCCCACACGTAGCCCATGTGGCCTTCCACCGTCGGGCGCGTCCAGAGAATATCGCCGGTTGTGGCGTCATAGGCTTCAACCTTGCCCACCACACCGAACTCGCCACCGGACACGCCTGTAATGACCTTGCCGTTAACAATCATGGGGGCGGCGGTCAGGGAGTAGCCGGCCTTGTAGTCTTCCACGGTTTTCTTCCACACAACCTTGCCGCTGTCCTTGTCCAGGGCAACGAGCTTGGCATCGAGGGTGCCGAAGATCACCAGGTCGCCGTAGAGGGCAACACCACGGTTGATCACGTCGCAGCACGGCATGATGCCATCCGGCAGGCGCGCATCGTACTGCCAGAGCTCGTCACCCGTGGCCACATCGATGGCAAAAACGCGGGAGTAGGACGCCGTCACGTACATGACGCCATCCTTTACCATGGGCTGGGATTCCTGCCCGCGCTGTTTTTCGCCGCCAAAGGAGAAGGCCCATACCGGACGCAGTTCCTTGACGGTGTCGACATTCAGTTTGGTGAGCGGGCTGTAACGCTGACCCCGCAGCCCCATGCCGTAACTCACAACATCTTCGGTGGTCGCCTGGTCATTCAGAATATCCTGATCGGTAACCCCGGCATGGGTCACCCCGGTCATCGACATTGCGGCTACCAGGGTGGTAACGGCAAAGCCTTGGATGCAGCTAAATCTCTTCATCACAGTCTCCTCACGGATTCGTTCTTATTAGAGCTACGGGACAAACTCCCGAACCTGACATGAATTCTTGAATTTGAGGCCCCAACGGACAATTGCACCGCGGTAGCGGATTTCTACTCACTTGGTACTACTCCTGCCCTCAAGCATGCGCTCGGCCAGGCTTTGCAACGGCCTTTGTGCCTGGTCCTGCACCAGGGCGCCCGCGTCCAGCCGGCAGCGCAGCACGCCGCGGGCCTCGAAATGCCGTACCACATCCTTCACTACGTCCAGCCAGGCACGCCCCGGGCGGTGATTGAGCGCATCCATGCACAGGGCAATGCGCGCCAGATTGCGTTCGCCATCACAGGCGCGCAGCACGTCCAGCGACACCGGATCGAGGAACACCACCTGATGCGGCGCCTTGATCACCCAGCGCTGGTGCTGGCTGTCAAAGTAGAGCCGCGTACCGGCGGCCAGGCTCGGCACAGTGCGCGGGCTGCTGACGGCCGCCTGAGCCTGTGTCATGTTGTCGGGTGCGATGCGATTGGCTGACATAGGCGCCTCCGTGGCAGAGCCCCTTGAAAGATGGATGTTGTGGTGCGGCACCGGGATCAGAACGCCGCTTCTTCATAACCGGGATACAGGTGCGCCACGCTGCGGCCAAATTCGTAGCGGGTCAGGCTGATGGCAGCAAAGCGCGGATCTATTGGCAGCGCCATGACCTCGGTCATGGTCAGGCCCAGTGTCGCCGCCCGTGACAGGGTGGCATCGATCCAGGCCAGGTAATCCAGCATCTGACCAATGGCCGCACGCTCGCTGTCGAGCGGGCCATGACCCGGCAGCAGCAGGCGATAGTCCAGCTGTGCCAGTTGCTCAAGCTCGTCGCGCCAGTGGCCCAGGCCCGGCGTCTGGGGTGTAGTGAGGGCGCGCTGGTAAAACACCAGATCACCGGCAAAGAGCACACCGGTGGTTTCATCCAGCATCACCAGATCCGCACCTGTATGGCCTTCGAAGGCGAGAAAGCGCAGCCGGTGCCCGCCGATGGTTTCCCGCTCGGCACGCTGAACTTCGCCGGGCGGCGCCACTTCGGTGCCACGCATCCAGTCACCGGTGAGATCGTAGAGGCTGGTGGCAAAGCTATCACCGTTCTGGCGGATCTGTGCGGCGGTGCCGGCCAGTGCACTCAGAGGTACATCGGCAAAAGCCTGGTTGCCGAGAAAATGGTCAGGGTGAGCGTGGCTGTTGAACACCCGCACCAGGGGCTTGTCGGTCACGCTCGCAATGGCAAGGCGCAGCTGTTCGCCAAAACGCCGCGAGGGCCCGGTATCGAACAGCACGACGCCTTCGTCAGTCACGATAAAAGCCACATTGACGATATTGCCGCCATTGGTCTTTGAAAAGGATTCCCGCCGCCCCTCCACAAACCAGGTATCGGGCGCGATCTGGCGCGGCTTGAGCTGGTAGTCAAAACGCTCTGCCCCATGACTGGGCGATGCGGCACTCAGCAGCGCCAGTAGAATCAGGGAGACGAAAGTACGCATATCAAGCTCCTGTGGCCTGCTCTGCAACGGCCGTTTCGAACTCGTTGCCGTTGTTGTCCCGCATCCAGAGCCGCACATTGCGCGTGCCGGTATCAAAGGTCAGCACCGGGTTCTCGCTCACCGGCGGCGACAGTTCAAGGCGCATCAGGGGCGCACCGTCTCCGTCTCGCAGCTGCGCCTGTTCGATGTAAAACTCAGGGATGCCGCTCACCAGTCCCGTATCCATGGGGTGAATAACGCGAAACTTGTAACGCTGGCCGAGGCCGGCCGCCGCCGACGGCGTATCCACCGCGGCAAACAGGCGCGCCTGAATTTCGCCCAGATGGCTTTCCCAGTACGGATCGCTGGCCGCCATGTTTGGCGCAGTACAGCCACCGCCGGATGCATCCAGATAGCTGCCGCCGACATGCCAGACGCCATCGGTGGTCAGAACCGCCGCACGTACCGGTGTGCCCTGCTCCACCTTGATGCGCAACGACAGCTGTGGCTGCACCTGATCGCTTTGCGGCCAGGCGGTGACTATATGCTGAATGGGATTGAAGTCGGCCCAGACGACTATGCGCTCGATCTGGCCTGCCAGGGCGCTGGCATCAATACTGATCGGCACCTGGAACGGGTCTTCGGCAAAGGGCGGCACCCGCACCTTGATCAGGGCATCGAAACGATAGGGCGCATCACCCATAAAGCGCTGGCGCAGATAGTCCCACAGTGGGGACTCGAGCGGGTCCTGCTGCCCTGATGCGGGCCTGACGGCATTTTCGCCCTCGGGCTCAGCCGCCAGCGCCATCACCGACAGGGTTACCAGCAGCCCCAGCAAAATGCCAGGCCAGGCATCGCGCCAGACCCGTGCCGCGCAAAAAGCGGGCCGATTTGCAGTTAACCTCATGCTCCACTCCTGTGCGGGGCCCTGCCCGCCGTTGCCCGCCTGCAATCAGCAGCCGCGATTGCCTGCGCCAGTTATGCGCCAGCGGTCAGTTTGCGGTATCCCGGTAGAACGCCGGCAGTTCGTACTGCAGGCCCAAGCCTGAGTAGATCCCGGCCATTTCGCCGCTGCGGATCAGGCCGTCCACGACCTCCTCCACGGCGTAGCCAAGCTGGCGATTGCTGTGCTTGATCGCCATGCCCAAATCCCAGCTCTGCTTGCCCATACCGGGAAAACCGTTTTCCCCCAGGCGGTAGCGATCGGAACCGGCGAGACTGAGCTGCTGGTCGATTTCTGCGCGCATGCCCATCACGGCATCCACCTCACCGCGCTGCATGGCGGCGAACGCCAGCGGCAGAGACGGAAAGTGGTGCGTGTGCTCACGCATGCGGCCCTGAAAGCCCGAGGTCAGATAGAAGGACGGCAGGCTGTCCAGCTCCACACCGATGCTGTGGTACTGGAACACCGCCATGGTGCTGACGCGCGAGATCTTTTCGCTGTCGTAGGCCAGCTGCCAGCGCTCGCTCTGGTAGGGACCGAACATCACCACCTGCTCATTGACGACGACGCCGGTGGAGTCGCGCATATAGGAATATTCACGATCGTAGGGCACCCGCATCATCACATCCGCCAGGCGCTTTAGCGCCAGCGGCTGATCGTCGTTCTTGTCCAGGTAATGCCCTTTCCAGACGTTGTTGCGCAGATCATCTTCAAGGTTTTCGTCCGGGACAATCCAGTGGGGCTCAAAACGCACCCCCAGACCTTTGGCAATACGCTTGCCGATCTCGACATCGACTCCCGCCGGGACGCCCTTGTCAAGATACGAATAGGGAGAAAAATTCCGGTACAGACCGATGCGTACATAGCCGCTGGCGATAACGTCATCGTATTCACGCGCCTGGGCTGGCAGCGCCAGCAAGCAGACGCAGCCGAGCACAAAGGCGTTGAGCCTATTGCTCCACATACTTGGTCTCCAGCCAGGCGCGGATCGCCCAGAGTGCTTCCTGGCTCAGGTAGTCGGCCATCTTGGGCATATAGACCCGGCCGTCACGCACCGCACCATTGACGACGCGGTACTGGTACCACTCATCGCCGTCAATACCCGGCTCCAGCATGCGCAGATCCGGCGCTATGCCACCGGATATGCCCTCCAGGCCGTGGCAGCGGGCGCAGTTCTGGTTATAGGCGGAGGCACCAACCTCGACCGCTTTTTCATGGTCGGCGTGATCCGTTCCATAGGGGTTGGCATCCAGCCATTCCTCTCCCAGGGCCGCAAGACCTGCGGTATCTACCGACTGGGGAGTCACATCACCGTGGGCCAGTAACTGGCTGGAAAGCATCAGTGCAAGCATTCCGGTACCGGCGGCGCCGAGCAGTTTCTTGTTAATTGTCATGGCTACTACCCTTCTGATTTTTATGACTGAACTGTTTACCAATGAACTTTTGAACTGCGATCACAGGGAAACGAGACCCGGTGCGCATTCCTGTAACCATGATAGAGCCCGCCCATGGCGCGCCAGAACTCTACTTTGGCCGCCAAGACTTAGTTCGTTGGTAGTAGTTTTTTAGGCGTGCAGCGAGGGGAAAGGGAAAGGGAAAAAGCAAACCACACAGATTTCAAAGATAGCGCCGGTAAAACGCCAGTTCCTGCTCCAGCACCTGTATCTGGTTGTCGAGCTGGCGAAAGCCGTGCCCCTCGTCCTCGAACAGCTGTACCTCGGTATCAATGCCGCGGGCACGCAGCGCGGCACTCATGCGCAGCGTTTGATCCGGCAATACCACCTTGTCCTGCAGGCCCTGAAAGAAGATCACAGGCGCATTGATGCGATCGGCGTTCGCCAGCGGTGAGCGCGCCCGGTATAGCTCCGGCACCTTCCTGGGGTCACCAATCAGCCAGTCAAGATAGCAGGATTCAAACTTGTGGGTGACCTTACCCAGGGAGAGCGGATCACTGACGCCGTAGAGGCTGGCACCGGCCCTCAGGCCGTCGATGCCGGCCAGGGCGCTAAGGGTGGTATAGCCGCCGGCGCTGTTGCCACGGATAAAGACACGCTGCGGGTCTATGCAGCCACGGGCGCTGAGCGCTGCAATGGCGGCGGCCACATCCTCAACATCGGTGTGGCCCCAGCTGCCGCAAAGACGATGCCGATAGGCACGGCCATAGCCTGCGCTGCCCCGGTAATTAAGGTCCAGCACTGCAAAGCCATGACTGCACCAGTACTGTACAGCGGCACGGTACACCGGATAACTGGTGGCCGTGGGGCCACCGTGGGTCAGGATCAGCAACGGCGGTTTTGTTACTGGAGACGCTTGAATGGCTGGAGTGACGGGATAAGCCGCGTAGAAAAAACCATGCACCTGTTCATCCTGCGCCACAGCACAGCTGAACGGCTGCGGCGCCGATACCGGATGATCCGCCGCAGCACCACCGGCCAGCACCCGGGGTACGGCGCCCACATGATCCAGTTCCAGCACGGCCACAGCAGAGCCGCCTGCCTGCCCGATGCAGTAGATGCGCCCCTGGCAGACAGCGACAGAACGGATCAGACCATAGTCCGGCGCCAGATCCTTCACAGGCTCGCCTGGGCGAATCTGCACCAGGCGCCCACGCCCCTGGTCCACCAGCGCAGAGTAATAGTCGCCATTGTCCGCCCGCGCCCAGGTCCTGAGCCCCAGCTGCCACTGGGCCGCGCCAAACTCGGCCGCCATAGGATGGATATTATGCCAGTGCCCTGCCCTATCCTGCCGGTACAGATTCCACCAGCCGCTGCAGTCACTCACCACATGCAGGGCACCGCTGGCATCAAAGCCTGGCTGAAACAAAGATTGCGGACCGCCCCCAACCGAAAGCGCCTGCGGTTGCAGCGGCTGCCCTTCAGCACCCAGGCGGGCGCGGAACAGCCGGCTGCGCGTCCAGGGCTGGTGGGGGTGGTCCCAGGCCAGCCAGGCCAGCTCACAGCCATCCGGGCTCAGACAGGGCGAGCTGTAAAAGTCATTCCCCGCCGCCAACAGATGCTGCCGGGCACTTTGCAGCGATACCGCCACCAGCGTGTTTTCGACTTTTGGTGTGTTTTTTGTGTCGGCTGTGGCTTCACGGCAATGGGCTTCAGGCCCTGTTGATTTGGTCGGATCAGGATGCTGCTCGGCCACGGCAATCACACGCCGGCGCAGGCCGTCGTACAACAGGTCGCCGTAGCGGGTATCAAGACTATGGGTCAGGCGCAGGCAGTGCGCGGGGATCGGGGTGCTATCGATATCGCCCAGGGGCTGCAGCCAGATCTGCTGGTCGCTATCGTTGACGAACAGAATGCGGTCACCCGCCACGCAGAAGGCGCCGCCGCCGTATTCATGCACCCGGCTGCGCACGCTAAAGCCTGGCGGCGTCAGCCGCTGGCGCTGGCCCCGGTAAAGGCGCACCAGGCGATTACAGCCATCCTCCGGCTGATACTCCACCCAGATCAGGCCATAGCGACAGGCCACCAGGCCTGCGTAGTCGTACTGCGCCGCACAGGCCTCGCGGGCGCTTATGGCAGCGGTTGGCGCCCAGGCGTCAGCTGGCTCATTCGCTGCGACAGAAAACACGGCTGTTGCGCTCATTGCGAAAGGTCATGGGGGTATCACGGGGCGCTTCGGCCTCTGCCCGAGCCTGCAGGATCTTGCCGTGATGTTGTGACTTGCTGCACACAGGATCGGCGTTGGCGGCATCGCCGGTGAGCATATAGGCTTGGCAGCGACAGCCGCCAAAGTCCTTGTCCTTCTCGTCACAGGAGCGGCAGGGCTCCTTCATCCAGTCATTGCCACGGTATTTGTTAAAGCCAAAGGAGCGATACCAGATGTCCTCCAGGCTGCGATCTTTCACATTGGGAAACTGTACCGGCAGCTGGCGCGCACTGTGACAGGGCAAGGCCGTACCATCGGGGGTCACGGTGAGAAAAATCTGGCCCCAGCCGTTCATGCAGCCCTTGGGGCGCTCCTCGTAGTAATCCGGCGTCACGAAGATCAGCTTCATCGGATTACCGGCGGCCTCTAATCGGGCGCGGTATTCGTTGGTGATGCGCTCAGCGCGCTCCAACTGGGCGCGGCTTGGCATCAGCTGTTCGCGGTTCTCCAGCGCCCAGCCGTAGTACTGACAGGTGGCCAGCTCGACATAGTCGGCCCCAAGCTCGATACAGAGTTCGATAATGCGGTCGATACGATCGATATTGTGCCTGTGGGTGACGAAGTTCAGCACCATGGGGTAACCATTGGCCTTGACCGCCCGCGCCATCTTCAGCTTCTGCTTGAAGGCCTTGGCGGAGCCGGCCAGCATATTGTTGACCTCCTCATCGCTGGCCTGAAAACTTACCTGGATATGATCAAGTCCGGAGGCACGAAACTGCTCCAGTTTCTGATCATTAAGCCCGATTCCCGAGGTGATCAGGTTGCTGTAATACCCCAGCTGGCGCGCTTCCTGAATCAGCTCGTTGAGGTCCGGCCGCGACAGGGGTTCACCGCCGGAAAAACCCAGCTGGGCCGCGCCCATCTCCCGTGCCTCGCGCAGCACCTTCACCCACTGCTCGGTGCTCAGTTCCTGGCCGCTGGCGGAAAAATCCAGCGGGTTGGAACAGTAGGGGCACTGCAGCGGACACTTGTAGGTCAGTTCCGCCAGCAACCAGAGGGGTTGTCCGGCGGACCTGGGTGCCACATCAGGCTCACAGGCCGGTGTCAGGCTAGATGAATCGAATCCAGTTCTGTTCACAGGCCACCTCCATAAATTCGTGCACATCGCCGGCCAGGGAACCCGCCTCGGGGAAGGCCTGCTGCAGGGCATCGGTTATATCAGCCTCGCTCTGCCTGCCATCCACCCGGGCCAGAATCTCGCCGGCACTGGGGTTAAGCTTGATCATGCCCTCGGGATAGAGCAGCACATAGCTGTCCTGCGCCTTTTCCCACTGCAACCGAAACATGGGGTTAAACGCCGGGACGCGCTGAGCATCAACCAGAAGCGTGTTCAAGCCCAGTTCATGGGTCAGTAAATCGTTCATCAGAAAAGCCCCCGGTGATAGACAGGCTTAGCCGTAACCGTATGGTAAGGCGCCCGGTCGAGCTGATAGGCCATTGTCATGGCATCAAGCATGCTCCAGAGCACGTCGAGCTTGAACTGCAATATCTCCAGCATGCGTTCCTGTCCGGCCCGGGTCTGGTAGTGCTGCAGCGTAATTGCCAGACCATGCTCCACGTCGCGGCGGGCTTCGGTCAGGCGCGAGCGAAAATACTGATAACCACTGGCATCGATCCAGGGATAGTGCTCGGGCCAGCTGGCCAGGCGCGCTTGGTGAATGCTGGGTGCAAAGAGCTCGGTGAGCGACGAGCTGGCGGCTTCCTGCCAGGTCGCGCGACGGGCGAAGTTCACATAGGCATCCACGGCAAAGCGTACGCCAGGCAGCACATGTTCCTGGGACAGAATCTCTTCGCGGCTCAGGCCCACGGCTTCACCCAGGCGCAGCCAGGCTTCGATACCACCCTCGCCACCGTCGTAACCGTCGTGATCCAGCAGGCGCTGCACCCAGAGCCGGCGTGTATCACGATCAGGGCAGTTGGCCATGATGGCGGCATCCTTCATCGGAATGCTGATCTGGTAATAGAAACGGTTCGCCACCCAGCCACGAATCTGTTCGGGCGTGCACTCGCCCTCGTACATGGCACGGTGGAAGGGGTGGTGAATATGGTAATAGTCGCCCTTGGCCCGCAACGCCGCCTCGAAGGCCTGTGGCGTCAGCGGGGTCTGCAGGCTTTGCTCGGCTGACTGCTGTACGGAGCTGTTCATCGCGTCGCCTCTGCGTTTTTATAGTTCGATGGACATGCCATCTTCTGAAACCTCGATGCCGTGGCGACCCAGTTCGGCCCGTTCGGCGGAGTCCTCATCCAGAATAGGATTTGTATTGTTTATATGAATCAGTATTTTGCGCGGCTTTTTTAAGGTATCAAGAAATTCGATCATGCCGTTCTCGCCCGACAGCGCCAGGTGCCCCATATCGCGGCCAAGCTTGGTGCCCACACCGGCGCGAATCATTTCGTCGTCGTTCCACAGGGTGCCATCCACCAGCAGACAGTCGGCCTCCTGCATGAAGGGCAGCAGCTGCGGTTCTATCACACCCAGGCCCGGGGCATAGAACACCGACTTGCCACTGCGACTGTCGGTAATCAGCACGCCTATATTGTCGCCGGGATGCGGATCGCCCTTGTGCGGCGAATAGGGCGGTGCGCTGCTGGTCAGGGGCACGGCGGTAAGCGTGAGTTCCGGCACCCGATCGATCACAAAGCTGCTGCTGCCAGGCTCGACACCGATGCGCTGCCAGTCGATACCGCCGTTCCAGTGCTTGAGCATATTGAACAGCGGAAAACTGTCGCTGAGGTCATCCTGCACCCGATCGGTACACCAGACCTGGTGCGGGCAGCCTTCGCGCAGCATCAGCAGGCCGGTGGTGTGGTCGATCTGGCTGTCCATAAAGACAATGGCGGCAATGCCGGTGTCACGCAGGGCGCGTGCCGGCTGCATGGGGGCAAAGGCTTCAAGCTGGGCCCGGATATCGGGTGAGGTGTTGAACAGGATCCAGTCGGTGCCATTGACACTGACCGCGATGGAAGACTGGGTGCGGGCTTTGGCATTGAGAGTACCGTTGCGCAGGCCGCTGCAATTCTGACAATTGCAGTTCCACTGTGGAAAGCCGCCGCCGGCTGCCGAGCCCAGTATCTGAATTTTCATTATTATAATGTCCGCTCTCTGACCGTTACTCGAGACCTTGCTCGAGGGTGACGGGAAAACACTCCCTGCCCGCCAAAGAAAAGGCCCCGCACAGCGAGGCCCATACCCAAAGCGCTTAGCGGTTTGCGAAGTACATGGTGACTTCAAAGCCAATGCGCAGGTCGGTGTATGCCGGTTTAGTCCACATGGTATTTTCCTCTTTTTGTTTTGGAGCAGGTTGTTGCAAAGCAGTTGCTGGCGAGCGAACTCTACACCAAGACAAATCCGCTACCTGTCGATGATAGGAAGCCTGGCCTGCGGACAGAATGGTACTTTGGAACTAAAAGCCGCCTGAATAGGTAGTAGATGACGCCCATGCGGCGGCGCCGCAACCCCGTGATGCAGGGGTATTATTCGCCGCCAGACCCCGCCAGAGGCCGCAGGACAGGCGCGTTGAATACAAAAAGGGGAAGCCCCGAGGCTTCCCCTTTTGCATGCTATTAACCTCTGTCTATGGCTTTGAGCCCGCGACCACAGTGTTGCGCAGCAGGCCGAGTTTCTCGACCTCACACTCCACCACGTCGCCGGGCTTGAGGTACCAGGCCTGGGGGTCCGTGTGGAAGACAGCGCAACCGGCGGGTGTGCCAGAACTGATCAGGTCGCCACCGACAAAGCCCTGGCCTGAGTAGTAGCTCACGATCTGCGCCATGCTGCGGCACATGCGAGCGGTCGATGACTGCTGGCGTATTTCGCCATTGACCCTGAGGGTCATCTCCAGCTGCTGCACATCGCCGATTTCATCCAGCGTCACTATGCAGGGACCTATCGGGCAGAAGCTATCCAGCGCCTTGCTGTAGCCATAGCTGCGGTTGGGGAACTCGGTCGCCTGAATATCCCGCGCCGTGACATCGTTAAAGATCAGATAGCCGCCAATGGCGTTTTCCGCCTCTTCTGGCGTCAGATCCCTGTGCTTGACGCCCTTGATGACCGCACAGATTTCCAGCTCGTAATCGACCTCGCCCGTCAGGTGCTGTGGATAGACGATGGCCGCATCCGGGCCTATGCAGGCGGTGGTGTTCTGATAGAAACCGATCCAGGGCTTCTCGACCTCGTACTTGAAGCCCGCCTCCCCCATTTCGTCGATATGCTCGAGGAAATTACCCGCCGTGTGCCACAGCTTTGCCGGCTGAATGGGCGCCAGCAGCCTGACGTCTTCACGCCTGAACAGGAGCATTTCGCCGTTCACGCCGCGCAACGCCGGGTCGTTCTTCTCGATGACGTAGGTCTCGGCCTGACGGGCAGCATCCAGGCTGCGGTCATCCCCCGCGAACAGCTCACGCATGTCCGATGGCACCAGCGCATCCGCCATGGCCTGGGGCCGCGGATCCGCGTTAGCCTCAAGCGCAAAGGCGGCATAGGCGTAGTTCAGGTCCACCACCTTTTCGCCTGCGGCATCCACAAAGAGAGCACCAATACGCTGCACGCCCACGGGATTTAAAAATGTCACAAGTTTCATTCAACGGCCTCGGTAGCCCGCAGCGGCCCCCCCATATCGAACAGACTGCTGCCAACGACGGCCCGCTGCTGCATGGGAAGGTGCTGACGGAGTTTGGGTTGCACGGGTCACTTAGTATTTATAATTACGTAATTATTAATTCAAAACATAAGTGTCTGTCAACCCTTGGGGTAACCGCCTTGCACACAGCGGACGCTCTCCCTGCCCTGCAACTGGCCCTGCAACCGGCAATTTCGCGCTCCCGTTAACAACCTTCAGACAGCCTGCATAACACCCCGCAGACCCGAGCCGCGAGCTTGATCCAGATCAATCGCGCCTTGCGCCCATTGGCGTATAGTGAAAAGTACCTAATCCCTCAGTGGGAATCCCGTCATGAAACGTCGAAGCTCAAAGATCCGCTTTAACCCTGGCTGCTCAGCGCAGCTCACATTGACACCGCCCTGGCCAGCTCAGCTGTACTCGGTCCTGCTCGGCATCCTGCTGTCTGCCGCTGCCTTTCCCGTCCTCGCAGCAAGCCTGCCCATTGAACAGGCAGCACTGACCAGCCCGCCCCTGGTACCGCCAGCGATTACCCGGGACTACTCCGCCCATGTGGTGGTCCAGTTTGAAACTGTGGAAAAGGTCATGCGCATGACGGACGGTGTCTATTACACTTTCTGGACCTTCGGCGGCACGGTACCGGGCACGTTCATCCGCGTACGCCAGGGTGACGAAGTTGAGTTTCAACTCTCCAATCATCCGGACTCCAGCATGCCGCACAATATTGACCTGCATGCCGTCACCGGCCCCGGAGGGGGCGCCGCTTCGTCCTTCACTGCACCGGGTCACAGTTCAACATTCAGCTTTACCGCCCTCAATCCAGGCCTTTACGTGTATCACTGTGCTACGGCACCGGTCGGCATGCATGTCGCCAATGGCATGTATGGCCTGATTCTGGTGGAGCCGGAAGAAGGTATGACGCCTGTCGATCGGGAATACTATGTCATGCAGGGCGATTTCTACACCAAGGGTTCCCACGGCGAACCCGGCTTACAACCCTTTGATATGGAGAAAGCCATTAGCGAACAGGCCGACTATGTGGTTTTCAATGGCTCCGTCGGCGCCCTGACAGGCGAGCACGCGCTGAAGGCAGAGGTGGGTGAAACGGTACGGCTCTATGTCGGCAACGGAGGCCCAAACCTGGTGTCCTCTTTTCATGTGATTGGTGAGATATTCGACCGGGTAAATATCGAGGGCGGCACTGCGATCAATAAACATGTACAGACCACGCTGATACCCGCAGGCAGTGCCGCGATAGTGGAGTTTGGCGTTGATGTACCGGGTGACTTCATCCTGGTCGATCACTCCATATTTCGTGCCTTTAACAAGGGAGCCCTGGGCGTGCTGGCGGTGACGGGCCCCGAAAACACGTCTATCTATTCAGGCAAACAGACCGAAGGGATCTATCAGCCCGAGGGCAGCACTATACAAGACGTATCAGCTGAGGCACCCGCACCGGTCAAGGCAAGCAGCAGGGACGAACAAATGCGCTTTGGTCAGCGAGTCTATGCCAGCAACTGCCAGGCCTGCCATCAGGCTGACGGCAGCGGTATTCCTGCCGCATTTCCGCCCCTGGCCAACTCCGACTATCTAAATGCGAATCATAACCGGGCCATTGATGCCGTATTGCATGGCGTAAACGGCACAATTGTGGTGAATGGCATCCCATACACCAGTCAGATGCCAAGCTTGCGGCTTGACGATGAGGACGTCGCCAACGTGCTGACATTTGTATTGAATAGCTGGGATAACAAGGGCGGGCAGATAAGCCCGGATGAGGTTGCCGTACGACGCAAAGAAGGCAGCGCGGTCGGTTCGGGTACCGCTCACTAGGCAGCTGTCCGACAGCACTCAACCTACTGCGAACCACCTGACGCTTAAATAATGAGAGGGGCTGTTTTTATTGCGGTGGCGATTGCAATAGGCGTTCTCAGGCTCAACCCCGGGGGCGATCCGCAGCCATCGTTTAGCGGCTAAAAGCCCGCGACGCCCTGCCCGGTGCGTTTTTCGAATCTGGCAATGACGAATCACCCGCCACGCATGACGCATGGGCAGTCACTAATCACTAATTACCAATGACCCAATAGCCTTCCCCCGACAGAGGAGCTAGTGTACTGCTTCGCTCTTAGAGGCGCTTTTAGCGAGTCGCCAGGAGGCTGGCCGCACGGCGCATTTTCGAAGGTATAGTGGGCCTATGTCGAGGAAATGCAACACTGCGGACGGCCTTCTGGCGGATCGCCCACAGGGAGCGCGCCAATTCGCGCCCTGCTGCGTTACCGCTCTTGGCAAGAGCCCCACTATTACCGGCGAACGGCGCCTTGCCGGACACGCATTGGCGGGCTCTATAAGCACCCATTAGGGCGAAGCAGTGCACTAGCGCCTCTAAAGGTCAGTACTGAACAACCGAGACAAAGATGGTGACTAACAGGGAAATCAAAAATACGCCCCAGCCCTGATCTGCAATGATATTCATGATCTGTGTATCCTTCGCCCTGCCCAATCGGCTTGTTTATATCGACGTCCGTGGCCTGGAGCGCGCCGCGTCAACCCTGACTGAACCGCAGATACCTCCATGGAGCTACCCTGGCGCTGACTTTCATTAAAGCGTGGCTCAGGAAAGCAGGCACCGCCAGCGACCGGCAAGGTATATTTTGTAGCGCCGGGCGCCGATCATCTCAGGCCGAAACGCCGGCTGCAAAATAGTCATCCCAACGCCGGTTCAGCAGCCGTGGTCGTTTTTACGGTACGGGATAAATCGAAATCGCCTGCCTGCTGTAATGTGCTGATTGCCGCTCACTGAAAATCCCTGTCACATCCGTTTAGCCATGGTTGCCAGAGTAGCAGGCCCCGCCAGTCAAAGCCCGGCCCCGGGCACATCCTTCAGGCTCACATCATGCTGCTGCAGCTTTTCATCCGCCCAGGCGGCATCGCCCGGCGCTGCATCAAGGCCATTCTGGCCCGGCACGGCGCCGCCCTGGTACTGCAACCGGCTGAAGAGCGCAAAGTGATCGGAGCCAAAGTCCGGCAGGCGTCGCAGGTCCAGTACCCGAAAGTCCGCGCTATGAAACAGGTGATCCAGCGGCCAGCGCATGAACCAGTAGCCGGCATGAAAGGTGTTGTACAGACCGCGGCCGACACGGGGATCCAGCAGACCGCTGATCTTGCGAAACAGCCGGGTGGTTTCGGACCAGGCCACGTCATTCAGATCACCGGTGACAATAACCGGAAGCTCGGCGCCGGCGACGCTTCTGGCCACCACAATCAACTCGGCATCGCGCTGGGAGGAATGTTCGTTCTCCGTTGGGCTCGGCGGTGCCGGATGCAGAAAATGGGCCCGTACCTGCTGACCGCTGCGCAGCTCCACCAGGGTATGCATTGAGGGTACGCCGGATTCCACCAGGTACTCGATATGGCTGCTGGATAACGGCAGCCGGGAGTACAGGTGCATGCCATAGAGGTTATCCAGCGGACATTTAAGGCTATGGGGGTAGTCGACATCCAGGCAGTCAAGCTGTGACTGCCACCAGTCATCGGATTCCAGCGTCACCAGAATATCGGGCTCATAACGGCGCACCAGCGCCAGCAACGTGGCTGCATTGCGATTGGGGGTCAGCACATTGGCGGTCATGATGGCGATGCTGCTGGCAGCATCCACCCTCTCAGCGCAACGGACCTCAACCGGATAAAGCCGCGTAAAAGGCAGTATCCACCATGCCTGAACGCCCAGGCAGCCCAGGGTCAGGCCCAGCAGCAGCCAGCTCGCCGGCACACTCAAGTCCAGCACCGCGGCCTGCAGCAGCGCAAGACTGGCGGCCATGACACAGAACTGCATGCGCGGAAAATCAAATCCCCGCACCCACCAGTGGGTGGCGCGGGACAACGGCAGCAGCGTTGCCACCAGCAAAAGCGCCGTCAGCGCGGCAAGGCTGTAAAACACCATCAGGCCAAAAATCCTGTCTGTCTCATGGGACTATCCAGCGCCATTGTGACCCTCAATCGGCGCCCAGTGTAGCCTTGGGCGCTGCGATTAGGGTAGCTGCGTTGTCCGCAGCCTTGCTATCGGCCAGACGCGGACGCTCGCGTTGGCGCCTGGAGAAGTCTTCGATCAGGGCAACCACCCGGGCGCCATGGGCATGATGCAGCGCATGTCCCGTGGCGGCAAATGTCACCTGTTCCGTATTGGGTGCCTGGCGGGCCAGCCTGGCGCTGTGATTCCAGGCCGGCACAATGGCGTCGTCCTCACCGGTGAGCAGCAGCAACGGCCGCCTGATGTCGCCATAGTGCCGGCTCTGCCTGGCAAGAAACTGACTCAGGCCACGGGCATCCTCTGCGTTGGCCAGAAATACCCCTGGGCGCAGCGACAGCCCTACCCCGGTACTCTGGCTGTAATGCGCTGGAACAGGATTGGGCGCAAATACACTGGCCACGGCAGACTCCAGCGTTTGGGATCCCAGCGGATAGACCAGGGTACGGGCGAAGAGCTCTCCGAGCAGCGGAACCCCCGCCAGATCGTTGTACCAGGCGACACCCCCGGCCCAGGGATGGGTCGCACCCGCGAGCAGCACAGCACCCGCCGCATCCGCTGGAAACGCCAGCAGATAGGCCAGCACCAAGGACCCGCTCCAGGAATGGCCGACCAGAATCGGATCCTTTATCTCCAGCTGCTGCAGCAGGCCGTGAACCAGCGCGGCCTGGCGCCCAGGGTCCGGCCAGGCACCGTCAGGGCGCTCACTGTAGCCGTGCCCCGGGCGATCAATTGCAATCACCCGGTGATTTTCACTCAGGGGGTCGAAAATACTGGCGCTGAAATCACGCAGGTTACTGCTGGCGCCATGAATCAGCACCAGCACCGGGCCCGCTCCAGAGCCGGCGTCACGGTAGTGCAGACGCAGGCCATCGACCTCCAGAAAGGATCCCTGGGGTGGAAACTGCGCCTGGGTACGGCTTTTACCCCAGAGCGTCACCAAGGCCAGCAGAACAAAGACGCAGACAATGGCAAGCAATCCGATCATCACTGAATTCCGGCGGTAGGAAATGGGGGAAACCTCAAGCTGCTACACATCTGGGCACCTCGATTAACCGATGATTTTCGGTAAATTGAGTAACGACCCTACGGTGACGACAAAAGCAGGGTCAATTTCTCGACGAGGTGAAAGTTTAGTTACTCAGTTTGATGCCTACTCTTAGGTCGAATCAGGCCTACTGGGCGCGATTCGACCTACGGTGGCCATCAGAAGGCTTCGATTCCGGCTCTGCGTAAATACACCAACCGCTTCAGGTTGTAGCAGGTCGCCATCAGCGTCATCTTAACGTTCGCCCGGGCCTGGCCGATGGTTCGAATCAGCATACCTCCCATCTGGTCGATTGCCCCGAACACATGTTCTACCCGGGCGCGGATCTTGGCGATGCGATGGTTGCGTCGTTTCTGGCAGTCGGACAGTGGGCGGTTACGCGCCCCTTTGCGTTGAATTTCAGGGCGATTGCCACGCTGCCTAAGATCCGCTTCCCGCGCCTGGCTGGCATAGCCACGATCGGCGTAGACATTCTGGCTGGTGTTATAGGGGTCAAGTACCTGCTCGAAGTGGCGGCTGTCATGCACCGAGGCGGTGCTGGTCTCAATAGCGCGGATCACCTTATAGCGCTTGTCGACATTGATCGACAGCTTGTAACCGAAGTGACTCTTGCCATGCTTCTTGGTCCAGGTGGCATCCACATCCTTCTGGCGGCGCTGGGCCGGCTTCCAGTCGGCGGGCGTAGCCTGTTGCTCAATGATGCCTTTTTCATGACTGCGAATACGCTGTTTGGGCGCAGGGACCAGGGTCGCATCGATAATTTGACCGCCGCGCGCAATATAGCCCCGGCGCATCAGTTGATCCGCTACACCGTCAAACAGGGCTCTGGCGCCGGCTTCACCGATCCGGTTCTCAAATGTCCAGATCGTGGTGCGATCCGGAATGTTGCTGACCTGCGTGAGTCCGCAAAAGCGCTGGTAACTCATGCGGTCCAGCAGTTGGTATTCCATCTGCTCGTCGGACAGGTTGTATAGCCGTTTGAGTACCAGAATTCGCACCATCGTCTCCGTCGGGAAGGGAGGCCTGCCACCCTGCGAGCTGACCGGACGCGGCGCAACTTGATCAACGGCCGCCGCCAGGGCAGAAAAGTCGATGTGCAGATTGATCTCCGCCAGCGGATCGCCCAGGCGGTCGATCTTCTCCCGGTGCTGATCGGCGGCAAACAAATCGGTCTTGAGGGCGCTGCGTGGCTTCTTCATCGGTATCAGTCCATGGCTGTATCAGACGCTGTGAATTTTACCCAAGGGTACCGCTGGTCGGCGAGGTTTTCCGAGGTGCCCATCTGTGTTGATTACGCAGCAACAGCCGCTGCGGATCAACCGGTCAGAGTAAAGGGGCAAGGGGCAAGGGGCAAGGGGCAAGGGGCAAGGGGCAAGGGGCAAGGGGCAAGGGGCAAGATAACGGTATAAAATTGATATTCGCTGTCAAGGCATGCAACCCGCCCGGGAAGCACAGATAAAACCCATCAGCGCACAATTAAAAAAGGGCCTCAGAATGAGACCCTTGATAGGCGGGGTGCCAGATCAGGCGACTTCGGCACGTACAGGAGCGGCCGACTTTCGGTACTCCTGCTTGAGGTCGATAAGGCGATAGATACCATCGCGCAAATCCGCCTTCACCCTGTCGAGATCATTGTAGATGCGGCCATAGATCAGCAGCCCCTGCACGTACTGGTACATCAGGCGAGCCAGCTGCGATACATCCGGGTCGCCATTGAGCAAACCGGCGTCCTTGAGGCCCTGAATCAGGCGGATGTCGTAGGCAATCTTGTGCTCCGTCATCTCCTGCGCCACCAGGCGGACCTTGTCTTCATCGCAACCGCACTGGCCACCGGAGGTAAAGACAGGGCACCCCACGACTTTCTGGTTCGAGGCCGCACTACAGTCGCCCTCCTTCACCTGAGCATGGCCAAGAATCATGTCAATCAGGGTTTCGAGCCGTTCAAGCGGCGTCAGGCCGGAGGTGAAAAGCGCCTCGAGTTCCAGCTTGGTATTCTCCCAGGCGTGCAGCACAGCCGCATAGTACAGATCAGCCTTGGTCTCAAAGTAATGGTAGAAACTACCCTTGGTGACCCCTGCCTGCTTGCAGATTTCGTTCACACCCACACTGGTGTAATTACTTTGCCAGATAAGGCTCATCGCGGTACAAAGCAGCTTTTCGCGGGTATCTGTTTGCTTGCGCATAACAATACGTGCCTCCCGACTCCTTATTATGAGCCTGCACTATAACAAACCAATCGGTATGTCCACAAGCCATGAAGGGTTTTAAGACCGACAGCGCAAGCCGCTGCCGGCCGGCGAAGTCAGGCGTCCTGCCAGCAACCGGCTAAATGCTGACATCAACCTTGCGGCGTAGCCGCAGGTTACGCAGCAACACGTAGAACACCGGCGTGAGAATCAGGCCAAACAGGGTGACCCCCAGCATGCCGGCAAAGACCGCGATCCCCATGGCGTTGCGCATCTCGGCCCCCGCACCGGTGGAGACCGCCATCGGCAGCACGCCCATGATAAAGGCGAAGGACGTCATCAGGATCGGCCGCAGGCGCAACCGGCTGGCCTCGATGGCCGCCTCGACAACGCTGCGCCCCTGATGCTCCAGCTCGCGGGCAAACTCGACAATCAGTATCGCGTTCTTGGTGGCCAGCCCCATCAGCACGAACAGACTGATCTGGGTAAAGATGTTGTTATCGCCATCACTGAGCCATACGCCCACCAGCGCCGACAGCATGCTCATGGGGATGATCAGCACGATGGACAGCGGCAGCAGCAGGCTTTCGTACTGCGCCGCCAGCACCAGAAACACCAGCAGTATGACCAGCGGAATCACCAGGGCCGTAGTGTCCCCCGCCAGGATCTGCTGGTAGGTCAGTTCCGTCCACTCGAACTGCATTCCTGCCGGCAGGGTGTCTTCCAGAATGCGGGTAATGGCTTCCTGGGCCTGACCGGATGAATACCCTGGCGCCGCACTGCCGTTCAAGTCCGCCGCCCGAAAGGCGTTGTGGCGCTGGGCCGCTTCCGGACCGAAGGTTTCGCTGATGCGAATCACCGCACCCAGGGGCACCATCTCGCCCTCGTTGTTGCGCACCTTGAGGCGCAGTATGTCATCGGGCGAATCCCGGAACGCCTTGTCAGCTTGAGCTATAACCTGATAAGTACGCCCGAACTGATTGAAATCGTTCACATAGATAGACCCAAGATAGGTCTGCATGCTGTCGAAGACTTCACTGATGTTCAGGCCAAGCTGTTTGGCGCGGGTGCGATCCAGATCCACATACAGCTGCGGCACATTGATCTTGTAGCTCGAAAAGACACCGGCCAGCTCCGGCGCTGAGCGCGCCTTGGCCTGCACCTCATCCAGCACCTTTTGCAGCGCCTCGTAGCCCTGGTCGGTACGGTCTTCAATCTGCAGCTTGAAGCCACCAATGGTTCCGAGCCCCGGCACCGGCGGCGGCGGGAAGATGGCGATAAAGCCCTCTTCAATACCGTTGTACTGTTGCTGCAGCTGCTGACTGATGGCAAACGCCGACAGCGCAGGATCGGTGCGCTGGTCAAAATCATCCAGGGTGACGAAGACAATACCGGCGCTCGGGCTGTTGGTGAAACCGTTAATCGACAGGCCCGGGAAGGCCACAGCACCGGCAACGCCCGGTGTCTTGAGGGCGATATCGCTCATCTCGCGAATCACCTTCTCGGTGCGATCCAGGGTGGCGCCGTCCGGCAACTGGGTAAAGCTCACCAGATACTGTTTGTCCTGGGTCGGCACAAAGCCTGCAGGCACCGCCTGGAACAGGCCATAGGTGGCACCCAGCAGCAGAACATAGGCGAACATGCCCAGCCCCTTGCGTCGCACGACCCCGCCGACGCCCCTGGCGTAGCCATCGGAAGAACGGCGGAAGAAACGGTTGAACAGGCGGAAAAAGCCCCCGAACAGGCGGTTCATCAGTCGCGTCAGCCAGTCATTGTCCTGGGCGGCAGGCTTGAGCAGCAGCCGCGCCAGCGCAGGGCTGAGCGTCAGGGAATTGAGCGCCGAAATCACCGTTGAAATCGCAATGGTCAGGGCGAACTGGCGGTAGAACTGGCCGGTCAGACCGCTGATCATGGCAATGGGCACGAACACCGCGAGCAGCACCAGCGTCGTCGCTACTATAGGGCCTGTCACCTCACTCATGGCCTTGATGGTGGCATCCCGCGGCGCCAGGCCGTCGGATATATTGCGCTCCACGTTCTCGACCACAATGATGGCATCGTCCACCACTATGCCGATGGCCAGAATAAGCCCGAACAGTGTCAGCACATTGATGGAAAAGCCGAACAGGTGCATCAGCGCAAAGGTACCGACGATCGACACAGGTACCGCCAGCAACGGAATCACCGATGCTCGCCAGGACTGCAGAAACACCACCACCACCAGCACCACCAGCGCCACGGCTTCAAGCAGGGTCTTGATAACCGCATTGATCGAGCCCTGCACAAAGACCGTGGGGTCGTACACCACGTCGAAATCCACGCCATCGGGGAAGTTTTTCTTCAGCTCGGTCATGGTGGCGCGCACATCGCGGGAGATGTTCAGCGCATTGGCACCGGGGGCGGCAAAAATAGGAACCGCCACCGCATCCTTGTTGTTCAGCAAGGAGCGCAGCGCATACTCCGACGCCCCGAGTTCAACGCGGGCAACATCACGCAGCCGTGTCACCTGCCCCTGTGCGCTGGTACGAATGATAATGTCGTTAAAGGCTTCAGGGCTTTCGAGCCGGCCTTTGGCATTCACCGGCAACTGCAGCTGAGCGACATCAGCATAGGGTGCGCCACCGATCATGCCGGCGGCCACCTGCACATTTTGCTCACGCACAGCGTTGATCACATCCGCCGCCGTCAGATTGCGCTCGGCGATTTTTTCGGGATTCAGCCACAGGCGCATGGCGTAGTCACCGGAACCAAACAACCGTACCTGCCCCACCCCTTTAATGCGCGCCAGCTCATCCTTGACGTTCAGCACCGCGTAGTTGCGCAGGTACAGCATGTCGTAGCGGTCATTCGGCGAGGTCAGATGCACCACCATGGTGAGGTCCGGGTTGCTCTTGATCGTTGTCACGCCGAGCTGGCGTGTGACCTCGGGCAGGCGTGGCAGCGCCTGGGAGACACGGTTCTGCACCAGTTGCTGGGCCAGATCCGGATCAGTGCCAATCTCAAAGGTCACTGTCAGGGTCATGCGCCCGTCGGTGGTGGACTGGGAGTACAGATACAGCATGTTTTCCACACCATTGATCTGCTCCTCCAGCGGCGTTGCCACGGTTTCGGCAATCACCTTGGGGTTGGCACCTGGGAAACTGGCACTCACCACGATAGACGGCGGCGTAACCTCCGGGTATTCCGAGACCGGCAGCTGAAACACGGCCAACAGGCCCGCAAGAAAAATCAGCACCGACAGTACGCCGGCAAACACCGGTCGGTCGATAAAGAATTTCGACAAATTCATGGTAAGCCCTATCAAGGTTTGGTCAGTTGCACAGCTCTGCGGGTCTGGCGCTCAGCGCAACTGGCATTGCAACGGTACTGCGAGTGCGGTAAATCCGACTCTGCGCATACCGATCGGTATGCGTATGAATCTAAACATACCGGTTGGTATACTGTCAACCGGGCGCCGCCGGTGCGCAGCGTTACAGGGGCTAAACAATTGTGGCCAGTCGTCCCCGCATCCTGCGCAAACTGGTACTAAACTCGGCACGGGGCTATCTGCTAGGCTGCAGGGATCAGCGCCCTTTTGTACCGAAGCGTGCTTGCGGGTTTGATCTGCGCCAGCCGAGATCTCGCTCAGCACAACCGAGTCTGTGATGCCGTTACTTTTTAAGGAGGAAAACCATGCCAGGTCTTTTACCCGATGTTGATCCAGAAGGCTTGCTCGAGTACTCGGTGGTCTACACCGACCGTTCACTGAACCATATGTCCCGCGCCTTCCAGGGCGTGATGAAAGACATATCAGGCACGTTAAAAGAGGTGTACAACGCCCATTCGGCCATCATCGTGCCGGGCAGTGGCACCTTTGGCATGGAAGCAGTGGCACGACAGTTCGCCACTGGCCAGAAATGCCTGGTGGTGCGCAATGGCTGGTTCAGCTATCGCTGGACCCAGATCTTCGAGATGGGTGACATCCCCTCGGAGTCACTGGTATTCAAGGCCCGGCCCACCGGCACGGCGCCGCAGTCAGCCTTCGCACCGGCGCCCATCGACGAGGTCGTGGCCGCCATCCACGACCAGAAGCCGGCACTGGTGTTTGCGCCCCATGTCGAGACCTCCTCCGGCATGCTGCTGCCCGATGACTATATCCGCGCCCTGGCCGATGCCGTACACGAGGTTGGCGGCCTGCTGGTGATCGACTGCATCGCCTCCGGCACCCTCTGGCTCGACATGCAGGCAACCGGTGTGGACGTGCTGGTCAGTGCCCCCCAGAAAGGCTGGAGCGGCTCCCCCTGCTGTGCCATGGTCATGCTCAGCGCCAAAGCCCGTGAGCATATCGACACCACCAGCAGCACCAGCTTTGCCTGCGATCTGCGCAAATGGCTGCAAATCATGGAAGCCTACGAAGGCGGCGCCCATGCCTATCACGCCACCATGCCGACAGACGCCCTGACCCGCCTGCGGGATGTGATGCAGGAAACCCGCGACTACGGCTTTGCCGATGTGCGCGAGGAACAGATCGAGCTGGGTTTGCGGGTACGCGCCCTGCTGGAACGCAAGGGCTTTGCCAGTGTCGCAGCTCCGGGCTTTCAGGCACCCGGCGTTGTCGTCAGCTATACCCGGGACAATGGCATTCAGACCGGCAGCAAATTCCTCGCAGAGGGTCTGCAAATCGCCGCCGGCGTACCGCTGATGTGTGATGAGCCAGAAGGCTTTCAGACCTTCCGCCTCGGCCTCTTTGGGTTGGACAAACTGCACAACCCGGAAGGTACCGTGGCCAGCCTGGAACAGGCACTGAACAAGGTGCTGTAACGGCCTTTGGTGCACCCCGGAGCTGCCCACTCACATAAATGTGGGCACTCCGGAACACAATCAGCGCCATTAAACCCAGTTTCACCCCCAGCCACCCTCCCGTCACAAGCGCCAAACCGGCCCCGCAAGCCGCCATATAGACTCGATCGGTGCCCTGATAGCTCAGCACAGTCAGCGCTAAGTCATTGATATGATCTCAGGCGGGACCCACTATAGGCAGGCTAAATGTTTAACATAAATTGTTAATAGTCTATTATAAATAACTGATTTATAAGAAAAACAGTCCGTTTTAAGCACGCTTATGCGGCCTTGGTCGCAGGCCCCGGATTGTCGACACATCTTAACTTGAGATGCGCATTGCGTTAAAATAGCGCCCGCCAATGAACAATCGAAAGCGAGTCGACACACCGCCAAGGCCGCATTACCAGATGTACTAATTAATGGTCTTGGCAGAAGCGACAACTGATGAGGGCTATATCGTGCTTGAAGCATATCGCAAACATGTAGAAGAACGCGCCCAGGAAGGCATTCCGCCGAAGCCCCTGGATCCGGAACAGACCGCAGCCCTGATTGAACTGCTTAAAGCACCGCCTGCCGGTGAAGAAGAAACACTGCTGGCATTGCTCAGCGACCGTGTTCCCGCCGGTGTTGACCAGGCCGCTTATGTAAAAGCCGGCTTCCTGGCCGCCATCACCACCGGAGAAGCCTCTTCTCCGCTGATCGACGCCGTTAAGGCGACCGAACTGCTCGGCACCATGCTCGGTGGCTACAACATCCAGCCGCTGATCGCCTGCCTGGACAACGAAGCCCTGGGCGCAACCGCCGCCAAGGCACTGTCCCACACCCTGCTGATGTTTGATGCATTCCACGATGTGCAGGAAAAAGCCGAAGCTGGCAACGTCTTTGCCAAGCAGGTACTGCAGTCCTGGGCTGACGGCGAATGGTTCACCAGCAAGCCTGAAGTTGCAGAAAAAATCACCGTTGCCGTTTTCAAGGTAACCGGCGAAACCAACACCGATGACCTGTCTCCGGCACCGGATGCCTGGTCGCGCCCGGACATCCCGCTGCATGCCAATGCCATGCTGAAGATGGCCCGCGAAGGCATCGAACCTGTCAAGCAGGGCGAAACCGGCCCGCTGCCCCAGATCGACGCTGTCAAGGCCAAGGGCTTCCCTGTCGCCTATGTGGGCGATGTGGTCGGTACCGGCTCTTCACGCAAGTCCGCCACCAACTCCGTACTCTGGTTCTTCGGTGACGACATTCCCCACGTGCCGAACAAGCGCGCCGGCGGCTACTGCTTCGGCAACAAGATCGCTCCGATCTTCTACAACACCATGGAAGATGCCGGCGCCCTGCCGATCGAAATGCCGGTCGACAAGCTGAACATGGGCGATGTCATCGACGTTTATCCCTATGAAGGCGTCGCCAAGAATCACGAGACCGGTGAAGAACTGTGCCGTTTCGGCCTCAAGACCCAGGTCCTGCTGGACGAAGTCCGTGCCGGCGGACGTATTCCGCTGATCATCGGTCGCGGTCTGACTGACCGTGCCCGCCAGGCACTGGGTTTGGCGCCGGCCAACCTGTTCCGCACACCGGAACAGCCTGCTGACAGCGACAAGGGTTACACCCTGGCGCAGAAGATGGTCGGCAAGGCCTGCAACCTCGACGGCGTGCGCCCTGGCATGTACTGCGAACCGAAGATGACCACCGTCGGCTCCCAGGACACCACTGGCCCCATGACGCGTGACGAGCTGAAAGACCTGGCATGCCTGGGCTTCTCCGCCGATCTGACCATGCAGTCGTTCTGTCACACCTCGGCCTACCCGAAACCGGTTGACGTCAACACCCACCACACCCTGCCGGACTTCATCATGAACCGCGGCGGCGTGTCCCTGCGCCCGGGCGACGGTGTTATCCACTCCTGGCTGAACCGCATGCTGCTGCCGGATACCGTCGGCACCGGTGGTGACTCCCACACCCGTTTCCCGATGGGCATTTCCTTCCCGGCGGGCTCCGGCCTGGTGGCCTTTGCTGCTGCCACCGGCGTTATGCCGCTGGACATGCCGGAATCGATTCTGGTGCGTTTCAAAGGCGAAATGCAGCCGGGCATCACCCTGCGCGATCTGGTTCACGCCATCCCTTACTACGGCATCAAGCAGGGTCTGCTGACCGTTGCCAAGGCTGGCAAGATCAACGCCTTCTCCGGTCGTGTACTGGAAATCGAAGGTCTGGAAGATCTGACCGTCGAGCAGGCCTTCGAGCTGTCCGACGCCTCTGCAGAACGCTCTGCTGCCGGCTGCACCATCACCCTGTCTGATGCGTCTGTTGCCCAGTACCTGCAGTCCAACGTTGTCATGCTCAAGTGGATGATCTCCGAAGGCTACGGTGACGTGCGCACCATCTCCCGCCGCATCAAGGCGATGGAAGAATGGCTCGCCAACCCAAGTCAGATGCGTGCCGATGCCGACGCTGAATACGCGGAAATCATCGAAATCGACCTGGCCGAGATCAAGGAGCCCATCCTCTGTGCGCCTAACGATCCGGACGATGCCCGCCTGCTGTCTGAAGTGGCCGGCCAGAAGATCGACGAAGTCTTCGTTGGCTCCTGCATGACCAACATTGGTCACTTCCGCGCCGCCGGCAAGCTGCTGGAAAGCGCCGGTCAGTCCCTGCCGACCCGCATGTGGATTGCACCGCCGACCAAGATGGATGCTGCCCAGCTGACCGAAGAAGGTTACTACAACATCTTCGGCCGCGCGGGCGCCCGCATCGAGACTCCGGGCTGCTCCCTGTGCATGGGTAACCAGGCACGTGTGGCAGACGCCTCCACAGTGGTATCTACCTCGACGCGTAACTTCCCCAACCGCCTGGGCAACGGCGCCAATGTCTACCTGGCATCGGCAGAGCTGGCGTCCATCGCCGCGGTTATGGGCAAGCTGCCAAGCGTTGATGAGTACATGGAGTACGCGCAGCGTATCAACAGCATGTCCGGCGATATCTACCGCTACCTGAACTTCCATGAGATGGACAAGTACGTTAAGTCCGCCTCCACAGTGATCCCGACCGTAGAAGCCTGATCAGCATAGCCAGCGACTAACCTGATAGGGTTATAGCTGATAAAAACCCTGCCTCGGCAGGGTTTTTTTATGGCCAGAATCTTGGCGACAACATTGCCAACCAGCGCCACTGTCAAATTCTGCTGCCAATTCAATAACCGATTTGAGCTGCACGCCCTATTGCCCAAGCTTGGCCGCCAATACTCTGCCGGCGGCTAAAAATGACTGAGTTTTATGGGTCATCAGGTACCTCTTTGCTCTAGGAAACTCAGCTGATACAGTCGATACAGTGACTAATCCCGCTATCAGCGGACAGTGCCAGAACACGCAAGCCTTGGGCGTCGACGACGAGGCTCCCATCGCAGGGTCGCAATGAAACCTATCAAGCATATTCTCAAGACACACAGTGGCAGCCTCCTCGCTTTCGTCGTCTTCGCGCTGGGTGTTGTCGCGGTTCGTGCACTGCTGCGCGATGTTGATATCCACGCCGTGCTCAATCAACTGTCGGCCATCCCCCGCGCCACACTGATCGTCGCGATGGGCGCAACCTTTCTGAGCTACACCGTCCTCGTCGGCTATGACTGGTCGGCGCTGCGCTACATTGGCAAGAGTGCTCCACCGATCGTACTGGGCTTTGGCTCCTTCACCGCCTACGCCCTCGGCAATACGGTTGGGCTTGCCGTGCTGTCCGGTGGTGCGGTGCGTCATCGTTTCTATCAGGGCCTCGGATTGGATGCCAGGGACATCGCTGTCGTCTCGACAATCTGCGCTATCTCATTCGGCACCGGCGTCACCCTTGTCGGTCTTGCCGCGCTTGCTTATCACCCGGCTGCGCTGAGCGCCGTGATCAACCTGTCACCCGCGGTGGTGCGCACGCTCAGCGTCCTGTTACTCATTGCACTGGTCGCGATACTGGCCTGGGGTTCGGTCCGTGGACGCGCCACCGGCCGCTATCGGATCCGATTGCCACGCCCTGCCGAGCTGCTCGCGCAACTTGGGTTTTCCGTCGGCGACATTGCCCTGGCCGGACTTGCGCTCTATGTGCTGTTGCCAGCAGATTCAAGCCTCCCCTATTCGACCTTCATCGCTGTATTTTCCGCCGCAGCGGTGGCGGGTGTTATCAGTCATGTGCCCGGTGGTATAGGCGTGTTCGACAGTGTGATCATCGCAGGTGTTGCCCAAAGTACCGACCAGGTTCCAGGCGTCGCGGCGGCAGTGCTCGCCTATCGTGCCATCTATTACCTGCTGCCCTTTGTAGTGGCTCTGGTGATCCTGAGCCTGTCCGGGCCCCTGCTTCGACACAGCGACACTGCACGCCGCTCGGCGCGGCTCTTACCCCTGCTGTCATTGTTCGATGACATGAAACCTGCACTGTTGCTCGGACTCTCGGCGCTGGTATTTCTGACCGGTGCTGCGCTGCTACTGAATGGGATTTTGCCAATTCCTGCCGATGTCATGGAGGAAATTCTGCCACTGATCAACACGAATTTATTCGAAGTATCGAACGTGATCATGGGCGTGGTCGGTGGCGCTTTGATTGTCCTGTCCAATGGACTCCGACGTCGCATCCGGGGGGCGTTCTGGATAGTGTTTGGCATGATGCTGTTCGGCATATCGACACTTGCCTACCAGCGCGTAGACATCGACCTGCTGGTATTCATGGTATTTGCCGTGACCCTGCTGTGGCTTTCGCGTTCCGAATTCTATCGTTCGTCGAAACTGACGACCAACATACTCTCGGCTGAGTGGTTGCTGCTGGTTGGCGGTCTCGTGCTCAGTGCCTTCCTGTTGATTCACTTCGCGCACGATGACACCGCCTACAACCATGAGCGCTGGTGGCAGTTTGCCGCCGACCAGCAACTCTCACGCTCTCTGCGGCTGTACGGTACCGGCTTGTTCACCGCCCTCTTCGTGCTACTGGTGCTGGCACTTCGCCCCGCCCGCAGCGCGCCCGTCAGAACCGCTCCCTTCGACCGCGCCCAGGTGGCAAAGATTATTGACCAACAGGACGATGCAGACGCCTGCTTCGTCTTCACGGGAGACAAATATGTCTTGATGTCGGAGAACGAGGATGCGTTCATCATGTACGCGCCACGCGGTCGCAGCCTCATTGCACTGGGCGATCCCATTGGCAACGCCGCCGCATTCCAGGGTCTGATCAATCAATTCATCGACCTGGGTGATTTGCATAATTACCGGCCGTGTTTCTATCAGGTAGGCCCGGATATGCTCACGCGCTACATCGATCTCGGCTTTTCATTGAGCAAGCTTGGCGAAGAGGCCGTCGTGCCGCTGGAGACGCTCTCGCTCGAGGGCGCCCCGCGCAAGCGATTGCGACAGACTTTCAGCCGTGCAACACGCGATGGGCTGACGTTCGAGATCAGGCTCCCACCGCATTCCACTGAGGTACTAGACGCGCTCGCGGTGATCTCCGCTGAGTGGTTATCAACGCGCAACGCTCGTGAAAAGTCGTTCTCCCTGGGACGCTTCGACCGCGAATACCTGCAACGATTCCCGATCGCGACTGTCACTCACGAAGACCGCATCCTGGCCTTTGCGAACCTGTTCCAGACGGCCACCCGCGTCCGTGCAACCATTGACTTGATGCGGCATAGAAACGACTCGCCGCCGGGAACCATGGAATTTTTGTTTCTGTCCTTGATGCTGGAACTCAAAGCCCAGGGCTACCAGGAATTTTCGCTCGGCTTGGCGCCGCTGATCGGCCTGGCCAGCTCGCGCAACAAGCGCTTGTGGGATCATCTGGGCCTTGCCATCGCCCGCTTCGGCGGGCACTTCTACAACTTTGAAGGGCTGCGGGCGTTCAAGGAAAAGTTCTCGCCCCAGTGGCGACCCCACTATCTGGCCACCTGGGGTGGCGTTGATCCCGTGCTGGTTGCCGCCGATGTCAATGCGCTGGTGAGCGGTGGCCTGGGGGGTGCGCTATTCAAAAGTACACAGGCAAGCGCTACAACCTCCAACCACCGACTTACCGAGCCCCCGCCAGCAGCTGACGCGTCCAAAGCAGGGTAAACAGGGATGCGGGGGCTATAAGGTTTTTCTTCGATGATCGAGCCCAGTCACAGCGATACAGCTGATTGCACTAGGCCAAGAGCCTCAGGATTCGTCCGGTAGCCGAAGCAATACGCTTGCCGGTGCCCTGGATTATCGTCATCCCTGTCAATCAACCGTCGTTAAGCCTCGGTACTATGGGCAGTTGCTGCGCTGTCACCTTGCAAGCGTTCCAGCTTGCAATATCATCGACGGCCGCGCTCCTCCAGGAGCTCAATCTGGATCTCGTGCAGCTCGGCGAGTCGCTGCCACTGGTGCGAAAGCTGGTGATCGATCTTGTCGTGTAGAAGCCGGATCTCGAGCTCGGCCTTGAGGTTCACTCGGTAATCGTTCTCTGCGCGCAGCCGATCCTTCGATTCCTGTCGCCGCTGGCTCATCATTATGATCGGCGCCTGAAGGGCCGCAACGCAGGAGAGAACGAGGTTAAGCAGGATGAACGGATAGGGATCGAACGACCTGAACAACAAGGCGCTCACATTCAGCGCCATCCAGATGATCAGCACAGCAAGGAAGGAGAGAATGAACGTCCAGGAGCCACCGAAGCTCGCCACGCGATCAGACATCCGCTCGCCGAATGTCATGCCCTCGTCCACGGCATCCGGGCTCAGGGTGATAAGCGCGCCAGCCTCGAGACTCTGCAGCACCTCATGATCGAGCGAGCTGAGCTCACCCCGCTCTGCCGCAAGCAGTGCCTCAACATGGCGTCGACGGTAGATCGCGAGGTCACCCACGCAAATGTCGTCACCGTCACTCCAGGCTGGCAGGTCCACCGCAATCAGCGCCGACACCTGCGGGCGTACCGAAATCCAGGGACGGAGCTCGGCGCGCGGGAAACGCTGCCCGCACACCACACAGGCGCGTGTCTGCTCAGATGTCGGTAAGTCGTTGTACTCGCTCACTGCCATCTTGTCCTCGGGCCATGAAGCTCTGGTTGTTTGCTTGTCGATCGATCAGGAAAATCGGCAAGTCCATACTCGCCTGTGCCCGTCATTCCTTGCTGTAGCTCATGATCATTGTAGGCGGAAGGCTGTGGATCATCGCGACTTCCTTGATTTTGCACGCCGTGCAAAAAAGGTGACCGCCATTCTCATCATGACAACCGGTGGCTTCAAGACGCGCCAGCACGCCATTGACGCCATTGAGAGTGCGCTGTCGACATGGTAAGCCTGAGCCCTATCCGCACCTTGCCAGCGATTGGTTAAAGCTTGCCGGTGGCGACCCGCAGTTTCCAACATTCGCCACCTCCCCTCCTGGTGGTGTCACGGCCTGTACTATGCGACTACAGCGCTCGCAGAAGATAACGAGGATGAATTCAGCCTGGATCTCGAAGCCGTCATGCGCCTCTACGACATGCGCGATACGCAGCGCTGCGATGCCTGGCGCAACGCCTTTGTCCTCCTGGCAGAGCGCGTTTAGATCACTGCCGGCACGGAACAAACATTGCGAGATCGGTGGAATGCCTGTCACCACCGATGCATTTATTGCAGGTATATGGGTGAAGATCCGAAGGATCGAAACCCAGCAGCGGATGCCTTCTTTCAAAGTCGTCGAATCTTTGCAGTGTTACCGTTGTCGGATAATCCCGGTTTCGCCCTATTGGGCGACTCACTTTTCTTCGAACGGCCGAAGTAAAGTAAGCAAAAGAAGGCCACCCGCAGAAGCCTTTCCACTGCGCGCTGGAACGGTTTTCCGGGTGCCGCTGACGTTACGTCCCTGTACCGCAGCGGCAGTTCGGCATCCATGCCTCACCCCTGCCGGGTCTAATCGAAAAATAGTCCCAGTGCTCGTCGGGTTAGGGACATGGATGTCCTGTATGCAGGCACTGCCGGAGCAATTGCCTGTCCTGACGGGACCCGGGTGGTTACTATAAGCATCTGGAATTGCTCCGGAGGCTAACTGCCAGTCGAAGCAATCGTGAAGGCTACTAACGGCACGGAATGGACATGAACGCCGAAACTCACCAGCGGCTTGGAGCGTGGTGGTCGTCCGATGCTGCGCATTATTAGGCAGGCTGCTTCTCTTTGATTGCAAGAGCACATCCAACCGACGTCAGTCGCCAAATACAGTGAAGCTCAGCCCCAGATAAATACCGTAGCCGATCAATAATAGGCCACCCTCCAACCGGCTCAGGCGACGCCCCGTATACAAGAACAGTATCAGGAGTAGAGCCGCTCCGAGCATTACCCATTGGTCAAATTGTAGGATTCTAGCGTGGACGGGCAGTGGCTGGAGTAGCGCGGAGACACCAAGAATTCCCAACAAGTTGAATATATTGCTACCAAGAATGTTGCCGACCGCCACATCCGCATGTCGCCGTATTGCAGCAATCACCGATATCGAAAGCTCTGGAAGTGACGTGCCTACCGCCACTAACGTCAAGCCAATAACAGCCTCGGAAACCCCAAAGTGCTCTGCAATTCCCACTGCACCGGTTAGCAGCACTTGAGATCCGCCGATCAATAGCAGTAACCCGAAAAAAACAGCGGCTACAATCCATAACAACGACTTCGGCACCATGGAAAGCTCTTCCGCTTCAGCAATGTGAAGTTCTGCTGAGAGCGTAACGCTGGAGCGTTCGGTCAAGTAAGCCCACGACAGGTAAGCTAGCAAAGCCAACAATAGAATTGCTGCATCCGTCCGCTGCAAGGCGCTTCCACCAACCAAGACCAGAAACAGTATACTTGCCGCTACTACCGTTACAGCGTCCCTGTGCAGTGCCAATGGCTTGACCGCCAGAGGCGTGATCAATGCACATACTCCAAGAATCAGAAAGATATTACCGATATTGCTGCCAACGACGTTGCCGATAGCGATATCGGGGCGACCATTTACTGCTGCATCAATAGAGACCACCAATTCCGGTGCTGATGTACCGAAACCTACGATAACGAGACCGCTAAGCAATGGCGATACGCCGAGGCGTCTGGCGGCGGCCAACGAGCCTCGAATCAATGCTTCACCGCCAGCAGTAAGCAAGGCCACACCCAGAAGTAACAGCAGAAAATTCAACATGGTTGAGGAGCTCCAGGTACAAAATCTGAAAACATAAAGAAGCACACAATTGGAGGCCTAACATTTCAACACTGCGCATGTTCATTTACGCACATACCGGGATAGCGAGAGAAAGGTTAAAGAATTGAATTTAATAGATATTTATAATTCAAAGTCATTTTTCTCCGTTGAAAACGTGCATCCACTTTTATGTGTTGTTTCGCCCGCAAAATCCCACAGCCCTCCAATCCATAATGACGTGATATTGGACCATTTCAGGTCTCCATACCAATAGTAAAAGAGCGCTATTTTGCGGCGATTCGCGCACGAGGACAGGGAGTACAGGCATAGCCCGATGTCTGCTTTGGGTCGAAAACGACAATTGACTGTTTGCGGCTCTCGGCAGGCTCTCGGACATTCAGCCCCCTAGCGATACACTCCCACGCCCGTGCAGCTTCTCATCGTAACGACAGGGTTGCGCCCTCTTTAAGTACCATGTGCGGTGGTGACAGCCAATCCTGCACTGATACCGGGCAGGCAGAGACAGACCGATGCAATCGTCCCCTCAAAAACGACACCCTTGCCACGACGACCCGGCCACTTGCCTGCATTCAAGTCCGTATTCGCTGTATAATGCGCCTGCATTTTTACCGGAGGCCCCCATGAGCGACGCAACAACTCTCGACAGCAGCACCGACAGCACTGAAACCGGCCAGACCAAGAGCGGCTTTCTGGCGCTGGTGTCCCGTATGATTTTTGAGGAGAAGCTGCCCGTACGCTTTATGTACAAGAGCGTTCCGGAGCACCTCAACGACACTGGCTGGCGCCTGTTCAGTGGTTATGAAGACGAAGCCTACCTGCAGGACGAAGTCGCCAACCTGACGCCTGTACCGCTGGAGAAGCTCTACAGCATGGATGACAGCCTCGAGGAAAAGCTGGCCTTCAATGCCGGCACCGTGTGGGAACGCCAACCCGGTTGCGACTGGGAGCGAATCCATGATTTCCGCATCCCAAGCCCCAGCGTTGATGTCACCATCACCAACGACCCGGAACAGTTCAATAGCTGAAGCCACAGCCTCTGCTCTGCCTGCCATACGACTGATGGCAGAGCATTCCCCGCCCAGCGCCTTTAGAAAATTCTGCATTTGGCGCGCTTGAAATACTTCTGGTCATCCTCATATAGGTAAGCAGACGCGATCGCTTCGATGAAGGTTCGCGTTTTGCAAGCCCGCAGACTGCGGGAACCTAACATATTGCTCAACGAGGATATGACCATGAGAGATTTTGACCTGTCCCCCCTGTACCGTTCCGCCATCGGCTTTGATCGCCTGGCATCGCTGCTGGATAACGCCAGCCGCAATGAACAGAGCCAACCTGCCTATCCGCCCTACAACATCGAACTGCTGGACGAGAACCACTACCGTATCACCATGGCGGTGGCCGGGTTCGACAACGCTGAGCTCAGCATCAAGAGCGAGCAGGACATATTGATCATCCTGGGCCAGAAACAGCAGGATGCCACCGACACGCGCAAATACCTTTACCAGGGCATAGCCGCGCGCAATTTTGAGCGCCGCTTCCAGCTCGCCGACCATGTTCGGGTCGTGAAGGCCAGCATGGACAAGGGGCTACTGCACGTGGATCTGGTACACGAAGTACCCGAAGCCATGAAGCCGCGCCTGATCGAGATCGAAAGCATGGCGTAATCCTGGCATTCACTGCAGGATCTGATAACGGCCGGGCACCCTGAGTGCCCGGTTTTGCTTGTATACCCTGCTCTTGCTACTTTGGCCTTGCCCCTTGCTACTTTCTCCTTACGCCTTCAGAGCCTGGCGATAGAGCCCCGCCATGGGCGCATCGAAACAGCAGAAAAGTACCCGCAGTGGCTGCGCCCGCACTACCAACTCGGCTCGCACTGCCCGTACCGCAATCTGCACCGCCTGCTGCGCAGGATAACCATAGACACCACAGCTAATGGCCGGAAACGCAATCGACTCGACCTCCAGCCCCCGCACGCACTCAAACACAGTGCGGTAGCAGCTTTGCAGCAACTGCGCCTCGCCCTGGTTGCCGCCGCGCCAAACAGGTCCCACCGTATGCACGATCCAGCCGGCAGACAGATTAAAGCCCGGCGTCAGCTTTGCCTGGCCCGTTTTACAACCGCCCAGAGTGCGACAATGCGCCAGCAACCCAGGCCCTGCGGCGCTATGGATGGCACCGTCGACACCACCGCCTCCGAGCAGGGATTCATTGGCGGCGTTCACCAGCACATCCACTTTCAGGCGGGTAATATCCGCCTCAACCACCTCAATCCGCGAATCCATCTCGCCCCTCCGTTTTGCTATCTATGCCCTCTGGCGCAAAATGCAGCGCCAGCCAGACGGTAACCTGCGCAGGATCGGTCCAGCTCACGCGGTGACGACAATGGGTCGGCAGCAACAGCGTATCGCCAGGCACCAACGTCAGCTCACCCTGCCCCTCGATCAGCAGTCGTGCACCGCCGACGAGCAACAGCACCCACTCATCCTCGGCCTGATCGTACCATTCACCCTCGGGGGTCACCTGGCCCCAGGACAGAATACGTTCCAGCCGAAAACCTGGCCGCTGCACCAGGCTCTCGAACACTTCCTCAGCCCCCGTCGGCGCAAGACCCTGCAGCAAATTAACCACTTTGACAGACTTCATCAGCCCCCCTCTACAAGCACTTTATAACCACCTCGCGATCTTCAAATAGCCGCCGAAAAGCTGCGGCACAGGCAGTTAGCGTGGCGCCCTGTTATGCGATCAGGCATTACATATTTAACCTGACGGGGAGTCAGTCTCGGTTATCTTCAGTACCCGATAGCGCCAGCAGCGCAGCTGCGGACTCCAGGAGTCCGCCGCCAGCCCCGCCTTGCACTTGAGCTGACACCAAAACGCGTCGACGTCCGGCAATTGCTCCCACACCGAAGGCAGGAAGGTTGCCTGATAGCCCTCAGATTCAAACGCCAGGCCATCAACACCGGCGATAACCTGGCCCAACAAGTCAGCCTCATCGCGAAACTGTAACGGCACCAGCGGCGACAAGAGCGACAGCTCCAGCTCAATGCCGCCAAGCTCGCGCTGCTGCACCGGTGCAAAGCGCCTGTCGCGCAGTGCACTGTGAAAGGCATTGTGGGCCACATCCTGCAGCAGCGCCCTGTCGCTCTGAAGCGACCCCATACAGCCGCGCAGCGCCCGCCTGTCGTTTCTGCCGGTCATCTGGCTTGCTGGAGTGTAGAGCGTGACAAAGCTGGCACCCGGCACCTGCAATTGCGCGGGCGCCTGTTCAAGGTCTGGCAGCCACAACTCGCCAGTCGCAACACCCCGCTCGATGGCTTTCCAGGCAACGCTAAGCAAACTCCGGCGCAACTTAGGGCTTGATCCAATAACGCCCAAGGCAGCCGGCAACCCAGAGTTATTTTGCGTGTTCTCATCAGGCGATGACATAAGCACCGTACCCCACAACGCTATCCCGGGACCCCGCAGTGTCGCCTGAATTACGCAGATCAATACAGCGCGCACCAAGACCCCGCAGGGCTGCTGCACGCAAGAGGCCGTTGACCGCCACGCAGCCACAGGCCTGATCAGAATGCAGCGCCGGATCCAGCTGTTCTATGTGATGAGTGGTGGCTTGGTCGAGGCGCTGCGCCACGGCGTAACTGTGGTAATGACTCAGATCACTGCTGACGATAACCAGGGTATCCGGGTTATCGAGCCCAACCCCCACAAGCGCAGCAATGGCTTCGGGTACAACCTGCCCCACGATCACCGGCAATAACTGCCAGTCTGGATTGAGACGCAGCAAAAACGGCAGCTGTACCTCAAGGCAATGCTCAAGCCGGTGCGCCTCATCGTTATACTCAACCCAGCCATTATCGACCCAGCCCCGCAGAGCGGCCGCGTCCAGCGTCATCACACCCAGCGGGCACGCAAAGCCACTTACGGCTGGCACCGCCATGGCGCGCAGCGGTACACGGTGATTGGGCCCCAGCAGTAGTACGCGTCTAAAAGACTGACCAGCGTCTCGCAGCAAGCAAAAGGCGCTAGCAGCCACGGCACCGGAATAGATCAATCCCGCATGGGGCACAATCAATGCCCGAGGCACTTTGCCGGGGTTTTGCTCACCGACAGCGTTATCCAGCAAGCGCTGCACCAGGGTACCGAGCTCGGCTTTATCGGCTGGATAGAAAGTGCCGCTCACCGCCGCCTGCCGTACATTCATCACCCACCTCCCGCGCAGATAGAGCGAGCTCGCTACAGAATTCAAGCGCGAGCCCCGCAATCTTGCACTGTGCAAATTATAGCCGCCGATACTCGCAACCTGAGGCAGCCGCAGATTGACTAAGCTTTAAACAGGCTCAGCCACATCACAGTGCGAGGCAACGCCATGCCAAGGTCCCCTATAGCAGCGCACCCTGTAACAGCGCCCCCCACAACAGCAGTACCGACGCGCTACTGGCACGCCGTCGAGCGCGGCAAGATACAGTGCGATGTCTGCCCCCGACTGTGCAAACTCAGCGAGGGCCAGCGCGGACTCTGCTACGTGCGCGGCCGCGAAAACGACCAGATCATGCTCTACAGCTACGGCCGCTCCAGTGGTTTTTGTGTCGACCCGATCGAGAAAAAACCACTGAACCACTTTCTGCCGGGCACAGCTGTGCTGTCCTTCGGCACCGCCGGCTGCAATCTGGCCTGCAAATTCTGCCAGAACTGGGACATGAGCAAATCCCGTGACATGGATACCCTGGCCGACAGTGCCAGCCCTGAGGACCTCGCCGCGACCTGCAAGCGACTGGCGTGCCGCTCCATCGCTTTCACCTACAACGATCCGGTGATTTTCATGGAATACGCCATGGATGTGGCCGATGCCTGCCACGAACAGAACATTCGCGCCGTGGCGGTGACCGCAGGCTATATATGCCCGGCGCCGCGGGCCGAATTCTATCGCCATATAGATGCCGCCAATGTCGATCTGAAGGCTTTCACCGAGCGCTTCTACAGCAAGATCTGTGGCGGCGCCCTGGCGCCGGTGCTCGACACCCTGCTCTATTTGCACGACACCCAGGTGTGGTTCGAAATTACCAATCTGCTGATTCCCGATGAAAACGACAGCAACACTGAAATAGAAGCCATGAGCCGCTGGATCTTCGAGCATCTGGGGCCCGACAGGCCGCTGCACTTCAGCGCCTTCCACCCCGACTGGAAAATGCTCGACAAGGCACGCACACCCCAGGCAACCCTCAGCCGGGCACGGCGAATCGCGATGGAACAGGGGTTAAGGTATGTCTATACGGGCAACGTGCACGACCCTGCGGGCAGCTCGACCTGGTGCCCGGGTTGTGGGCAACGGCTGATCGAGCGGGACTGGTACGAACTTGGGGAATGGCAGCTGGATGCGAGGGGATGCTGCAGTCACTGCGGCACCCGAATACCCGGGCATTTCGAGGCAGCGCCTGGCGACTGGGGCGCAAAGCGCATGCCGGTGCGCATTCAAAGCCTCGAGCTCTAAAGCGCCATCCGGATTCAGGAACCCGATCAGGCGGCGCGCTGCTCGATCAGCAGCTGACGAATGGGCTCAATATCGCGCAGTGTCTTGACCTGACTGAACAGCTGTTCCGCCTCGGGATAGTGTTTTTTCAGCTGATGCAGCCACTGCTTGAGACGGCCATGCACATAGCCGCGTACCTTGTCGGCCACAATCTGCTCAAAATAGTCGAGCAGTACGCCCTGCATTTCGAACCAGTCGATACCCGCTTCGGCTTCGCCCTGCAAGCGCCGCTTGATGGAACGGGCCAGATCCGGCCTTGAGATCAGGCCGCGACCGATCATGATATCGCGACAACCACTGACGTCACGGCAACGCTGATAGTCATCCCAGCTCCAGACCTCGCCATTGGCGGTGACCGGAATGGGAATGGCCTCGCGAATCTGGGCAATGTACTCCCAGTAGGCCGGCGGGCGATAGCCCTCGACCTTGGTGCGGGCATGCACCGCCAGGCCATCGGCGCCGGCCTCGAAAATAGCCTGGGCATTGTCCAGCGCCAGCGCCTTGTCGCTGTAGCCCAGGCGCATCTTGGCCGTCACCGGAATATGCGCCGGCACAGCCCCACGCACCGCCGCCACTATGGCGTGTACATCCTGCGGTGTATCCAGCAACACGGCCCCGCCGCGATTGCGATTGACGGTCTTGGCCGGGCAGCCAAAGTTGAGGTCAATACCGGGGGCGCCCAGTGCCGCGGCACGCTCGGCATTGGCGGCCATGAGTTCTGGATCACTGCCGAGCAACTGCACTATAACCGGCACACCGCTGGGCGTGGTGCCGCCGCGCAGCAGCTCCGGCGCCAGGCGATGGAAGACAGTGTCGGGCAACAGATTCTGACTAACACGGACAAATTCAGTCACGCACAGATCGATGCCGCCGATGCGCGTCAGTACATCACGCATCAGGTAATCGACCACGCCTTCCATCGGTGCCAGTATGATTTTCACGTTTTGATCATCTAAAGTGTGTTCATCGAAACAGCGGAAAACCGCATATTATACGGTGATCGGAATAAAGGGAGGAATTCTATGCGTCTTTTCGTGGCCATCGACCTGCCCGACCCGCTGCAGGACGCCATCGCCCGCCTGCAGCAACCGGTACGTCACCTGCACTGGACTGCACCGGAGCGGCTGCATATCACACTGCAGTTTCTGGGCGAGCAACCCGGCCACCGTCTGGAGACCATTTACAGCGCTCTGGAGGACATCGAGTTCGCGCCACTGGACCTGCGCTGCGAGGGTGTAGGGCAGTTTTCATCCGGGGTCATCTGGCTGGGCGTCGATCAGCACCCGGCCCTGGAGCAGTTGCAACAACAGATAGGTACTCAGCTGCGCGCCGCCGGCATTGCGCTGCAGCAACGCCGTTTCATTCCCCATATCACCCTGGGCCGATGCCCCGGCAATCGCCTGGACCGCGTGCTGGAGCACGTCGCCGCACGTTTCTACGGCCAGGCATTCTGCTTTGCGTGTGATGCCTTCAGCCTTAAAAGCAGCCTGCTGCGCCCCACCGGAGCGCTGCACCATATCGAGGCTGAATTTCTCTGCACCAACGCCTGAATCGCCTGTCAGCGATGATCAGCCGCTGCCTATTAACCCGGAGGGTTAATACATGAAGCAGGGATGCTTCATCATTGGCCGCAGGCCAATGCGAACGCCATAAAAACTAGCATGTCCGCGCACCTGCGCCTGTTTTTATGGCGTGACGGACAAATAGGGAGGGAACCTATTTATCCGCCAGGTTAATAGTTTAGAGTGCCGCCAGACCGAGCTGCAGATCACCGCGGATATCCGCAAGATCTTCCAGACCCACCGAAACGCGGATCAGGTTATCCCGAATACCGGCGCGGGCACGATCATCGGCCGTCATGCGACCATGGGTGGTGGTACCCGGGTGAGTGATGGTGCTCTTGGTATCGCCGAGATTGCCGGTGATCGACAGCATGCGAGTGGCATCGATAAAGCGCCAGGCCGCTTCACGAGCACCCTTGACCTCAAACGACACCACGGCCCCGAAACCAGTCTGCTGCCGCTTGGCCAGCGCGTGCTGCGGGTGCTCCGGCAAGCCGGCGTAATACACCTTGTCGATACCCGGCTGCGCATCCAGCCACTGTGCCAGCGCCAGCGCGCTGGCACAGTGTGCCTCCATGCGCAGCTTGAGGGTTTCAAGACCCTTCATGAACACCCAGGCATTGAACGGGCTCATGCAGGCGCCGCCGGTGCGGATAAAGCCAAACACCTCTTCCATCAGGTGATCAGGCCCTGCGACCGCGCCACCGACACAGCGTCCCTGACCATCAAGAAACTTGGTGGCCGAATGAATTACGATATCGGCACCCAGTGCCAGCGGCTGCTGCAGCGCAGGCGTACAGAAGCAGTTGTCCACCGCCAGCAGGATATCCTGCTCGTGGGCAATGGCCGCGACGGCAGTAATATCCGCCAGCTGCGCCAGCGGATTGGACGGCGACTCGAGGAAAAACAGCCGCGTTTGCGGCCGGATGGCCCCGCGCCAGTCATCGTTGTCGGTCGGATCCACGTAGCTGGTTTCGATGCCTGCGCGGCTCAGGTACTTGTCGAACAGCGAGACAATGGATCCAAAGACACTGCGCGAGCACACCACATGATCGCCGGCCTTGAGCAGCGACAGCACCGTACTCAGAATGGCCGCCATGCCCGATGCGGTTGCCACTGCACGCTCTGCGCCTTCAAGCGCCGCTATGCGACGCTCAAACGCCTGTACTGTGGGGTTGGTGAAGCGGGAATAGATATTGCCCTCTTCATCGCCGGCAAACTTGGCCGCAGCCTCGCGGGCGCTGGAATAGACAAAGCTGGAGGTCGTGAAAATCGGATCGCCATGCTCGCCTTCATCGGTGCGCTGCTGGCCCGATCGCACCGCCAGGGTGGCGAACTCATAGCCTGTCGCATCAAACTGAATGCGTTCTTCGCGCTCGAATTTTTTCATGTTGCGCGATGTCCTCTGTTAGTCGATTCTGGAGTGCAGGTCGTCGGCCGATTCGTTGCTCTCGGCATCCGTATCGTCATCGGCCATGGCCGCATCATTGCGCTTGACCTCAAGCCGCGCCAGGTAGTCGCCGTCCACATCGCCGGTCACATACTTGCCATCAAACACACAGGTATCGAATTCGCGAATCTCTGGATTACAAAGGCTGACACATTCCTTCAGATCAGCCAGCTCCTGAAACAGCATCCAGTCGGTACCAATATATTCACCCACTTCCTCTTCGGTACGGCCATGGGCGATCAGTTCGGTGGCCGCCGGCATGTCGATGCCATAGACGTTGGGGAAGCGTACCGCAGGCGAGGCCGAGGCAAAGTAGACCTTTTTGGCACCCATGTCCCGGGCCATCTGCACGATCTGCTTGGACGTGGTGCCGCGCACGATGGAGTCGTCCACCAGCATCACCACCTTGCCACGGAACTCCATCTCGATGGGGTTCAGCTTGCGGCGCACCGATTTCTTGCGCTCGCCCTGCCCCGGCATGATGAAGGTCCGGCCTATATAACGGTTCTTGATAAAGCCTTCACGAAAATCGACCTTGAGGGACTTGGCCATTTCCAGCGCCGCGGTGCGGCTCGTATCCGGAATGGGGATGATGACATCGATATCGTGATCCGGACGCTCGCGCAGCACCTTGGCGGCAAGCTTTTCGCCCATCAGCATGCGAGACATATGCACGTTGACGCCGTCAATAATGGAGTCCGGGCGCGCCAGGTAGACAAACTCAAACAGGCAGGGTGCGTAACGGCTGTTGCGGGCACACTGCTGGGTATTCACGTTGCCGTCCATATCGATGTAAATGGCTTCGCCGGGTTCGATGTCTCGCACGTGGGTAAAGCCGCATACATCCAGCGCCACACTTTCGGAAGACACCATGTATTCTTCGCCGGTTTCGGTTTCACGCTTGCCGTAACACAGCGGACGAATGCCGTTGGGATCACGGAACGCCAGAATGCCGTAGCCGGTAATCATGACGACCACCGCATAGCCACCAGTGCAGCGCTCATGCACACGCTTTACGGCGCTGAACATGTCATCGGCATTGGGCTGTAATTTGCCCTGCCCCTGCAGCTCATGGGCAAACACATTGAGCAGCACTTCGGAATCGGAAGTGGTGTTGATATGGCGCAGATCGGCGCGGAACATTTCGTCGGCCAGCGCTTCGGCGTTGGTCAGGTTGCCGTTGTGGGCCAGCGCAATACCGTAGGGCGAGTTGACGTAAAACGGCTGCGCTTCGGCGGAGCTGGAGCTGCCGGCCGTGGGGTAGCGCACATGACCAATACCGGCATTACCGGCAAGGCGCTTCATGTGGCGGGTGCGAAAAACCTCACTTACAAGGCCGTTATCCTTACGCAGAAAAAACCGGTTACCCTCACCGGTCACCATGCCGGCCGCATCCTGGCCCCGGTGCTGCAGCACCGTTAGAGCGTCGAAAATCGTCTGATTAACGTAGGATTTGGCAACAACGCCGACAATACCGCACATGTAACGCACCTCAAAACAGTTCAGAAAAGCCTTGATGAATCCTGCCGTGACGGATGTTCAACTAAAGTCCAACATTCCAAATTGCACGCACGACGTCTTGCGCCAGATCACGAGTCCAGGATTCCATTTGAATAAAATGAGGGATAAGACGCGAATCGTGCCACCAGGGGTCCTGAATCGCGGGGGTAATGCCCAGGAGCGCTACCAACACCACGATCAGTAAAGCCCCACGGGCCAGTCCGAAACCTATTCCGAGTATACGGTCAGTACTACTCAAGCCGGTGGCCTGCACCAGCGCAACAATGAGTGCGCTGATCAAGGCACCCACGATCAGAGTAGCCAGAAAAAGAATAGCAAACGCCACGGCAACGCGCGCCGAGGGCATTTCGATATAGTCCTGCAACACCAGGCTCAGAGGAGCCGTAAAGAGTCGCGCGACTATGAAGGCCGCTACCCAGCTTGCCAGGGACAGAGCTTCCTTGACGAAGCCCCGTTTCAGGCTGAAAAGCCCTGAAATGGCGATGATAGCGATGATGGTCCAGTCAGCCCAGTTCATGTTCCCGATCGGATCCTTTAAACAGCGCGCATTCTAACAGAGGGTCTGACACAACCCAATGCTCACTGAGTGGTAAAACGCACGATAATGCCGTTGAGGTCGAAATCCTTCTTGAGCTCTGTCTGCAGGGCTTCAAGCTTGGTCCGCTGGATGTCCGGCCCGACGTAGACCTTTACAAGATCGCCGATGCGTCTGGTATACACCTTGTGACCGGACCCCACCAGCTTCTTGCGCAGCGACTTGGCATTGGCTTCGTCCTTGAAGCTCGCCAGCTGCAGCGTCCAGGCGACCGGCACATTCTGCTGATCCAGCACCGGCGTATCAGCACCGAGTCCCAGGTCCGGGGTTGCCTGCTGCGCGCCCTGCACCGGCAGCACCGCCTCGGGCATGGGTTCAATTTCCCTGGGTTCAAGCGCCGGGGCAACATCCTGCGTATCCGGCAATGCCGCGATCTGCGGCTCTATGGTCACAATTTCCACCGGCTCAGGCCCTGCGGGAATATTGCTCGGCAAATGCCGCTCCCGGTAGCCGTCACCGTCAAACACCAGCGGAATAAACACTACTGCGGCGACAAGCACCGCCGCTGCGCCGACCAACCGCTGTCGGAGTCCGTCATTCATGCCTGCGCCCTTTCATTCAAACACACTCCCTATTCCCATCGAATCAGCCCTGCAGTTCAAGCTGCGCCAGCGCTTCACTCACCGTAAAGAAAGAGCCTGCGATCAGCACCCTATCCCCGGCGGCCACCTGCTGCCGCACCCCGGCCAGAGCCTCGGCCACGTCGCTGTAGGTCAAGCAGTGTGCCTGCGGATCCAGCACGCGCAGGCGCAGCGCCAGTGCCGCAGCGCTCTGACCGCGGGGCCCGCCAAGACCGGCAAAGTGCCAACACTGTACCACCGGCTGCAATGCCTTAAGCACACCGTTCACATCCTTGTCATTCAGCATGCCAAGCAGAACATGCAGGCGCCCGATCGGCGGCGATTTCGCCAGACGCCCGGCGATATACTGCGCCGCCTGGGGGTTGTGGGCCACATCCAGAATACATTCAGTGTCGCCAAGCATCAGCCGCTGCATGCGCCCGGTCATGGCGGCGTTGCGCAGCGCAGATTCTATGCTGCTGCGCGCAGGCGCATCGAGCAGCAGATGCAGCACCTGCAGCGCCGTGGCGGCATTGGGCAACGGCAGCCCGGGCAATGGCAGATAATGAAACTCAACGGACTCGCCCTGCAGATTGCGACCCTGCCAGTGCCAGCCTTGCGCCTGCTCCAGGTAGGTAAAACTGTCACCCACCTGATACAGCCTGGCACCGAGCTGATCCGCCGCCTGCGCTACCGTTACCGGAGGTTCGGGATCACCGCACACCGCCGGCGTATCAGCACGGAAGATACCCGCCTTCTCGCGACCAATCAGCTCGCGGGTATCCCCCAGCCAGTCAGTGTGATCCAGCGCGATACTGGTAACCACTGCCACCTGGGGATCGACGATATTCACCGCATCCAGGCGCCCGCCAAGGCCCACTTCGAGCAGCACCACCTGCGGTGCCTGCTGCGAGAAGATTTTTAATGCCGCCAGAGTGCCGTACTCGAAATAGGTCAGCGGAATCTCGCCACGCGCAATCTCAACCGCCGCAAAGGCATCACAGAGTGCCGCGTCGGACGCTTCGGCACCATTGATGCGCACACGCTCGTTATAGCGCAGGAAATGCGGCGAGCTATAGCAGCCCGTGCTGTAACCGGCCTCGCGCAGCATGCAGTCGAGAAATGTCTGGGTCGAACCCTTGCCATTGGTACCGGCAATGGTCACGACCTTGCTGCGGGAAAAATCCAGCTCAAGCCTGGCGGCAACGTCGCGCACACGATCCAGCCCCAGCTCGATGTCACTGGGATGACAGGCTTCGATATGCTCAAGCCATTCGTTCAGAGTCTCAGGAGTACCCGATAACATCAGTCTCTACCCGCTAAAAGCTAAACCGGGGTCAGCCGCACCGCCCGATCAATGATCAGCGGCCCGGCGACCCCGGATTCAAAAACGCTGAATCAGGCTTCGCTGTAATGCGTAAGCTTGCGCAACAGCCCACTGATACGCTCACGCAGTTCCTTGCGATGGATAATCATATCCACCTGACCGTGTTCGAGCAGGAACTCGCTGCGCTGGAAACCTTCTGGCAGTTTCTCTCGCACCGTTTGCTCGATAACGCGCGGACCGGCGAAACCAATCAGCGCCTTGGGCTCGGCGATATTCAGATCGCCCAGCATGGCCAGGCTAGCAGAAACACCGCCGTAGACAGGATCCGTGAGGACCGAGAAATACGGAATGCCGGCCTGGCGCATTTTTTCCAGCGCCGCGCTGGTTTTGGCCATTTGCATCAAGGACGTCAGCGCCTCCTGCATACGGGCACCACCGGAGGCCGCAAAGCAGATCAGCGGAATACCCTCTTCCATGCAGACATTGGCCGCGCGCACGAAACGCTCGCCGACCACGGCGCCCATGGAACCGCCCATAAAACGGAACTCGAACGCCACCGCCACCACCGGCATGCCATCGAGCTCACCCCGCATGGCCACCAGCGCATCCTTCTCGCCGGTTTCTTTCTGCGCTGCCGACAAGCGATCCTTGTACTTCTTGGAGTCGCGGAATTTCAGGCGATCGACCGGTTCCACTTCGGCGCCAATTTCTCGCAGGTTGTCGGCATCGAGGAACATTTCCAGACGCTTGCGAGCCCCCACACGCATGTGGTGATTGCACTTGGGGCAGACATTCAGATTCTTGTCCAGCTCCGGGCGATACAGCACCGCTTCGCATTTGGGACACTTTTTCCACAGGCCTTCCGGCACGTTGGACCGGCGGCTCTCGGCGTTGCGAGCCAGTGAAGGGACAATTTTTTCCAGCCAGTTACTCATTTTGCTCCATCCCCTGTGCGGGAAAACTGTTCAACGATCTTCAGGCATCCATGGCGGCACGCATGCCGGCAATAATACGGGATACCTGCTCGGGAATCTGCTGCGGCTGTGTCGCCAGTTCAGCAATGCGATTGACCAGCACGCTGCCGACGATCACACCATCGGCGATCTGGGACACGGCGCGGGCCGAGGCATCGTCACGGATACCGAAACCTACGCCCAGCGGCATATCGGTGTGACGACGCACCTGTTTCAGTTTTTCTTCCACCGCCGCCACATCCAGCGCCGCGGAACCGGTCACGCCCTTGAGGGACACATAGTAGATATAACCACTGCCCTTTTCACACACCGACTTGATGCGGGACTCATCGGTGGTCGGCGCCAGCAGATAAATCACGTCGATCTCGGCGGCACGCATAACCTCGATAAAGTCATCGGACTCTTCCGGCGGCAAGTCGACCGTCAGAATGCCATCAACACCGGCCGCCTTGGCGCGGGTCGCGAAACTCTCATACCCCAGCACTTCAACAGTATTGAGGTAGCCCATCAGCACGATCGGTGTCTGGCTGTCGGTTGTACGGAACTGCGCCACCATGTCGAGTACGTCCAGCAGACGGGTACCGTGGGACAGCGCGCGCTCACAGGCCAGCTGAATCACCGGGCCATCCGCCATGGGGTCGGAAAAAGGAACACCCAGCTCCAGAATATCGGCACCGGCTTCAACCATGGCGTGCAGCAGCGGCACTGTCACCGCGGGCGACGGGTCGCCTGCGGTCACATAGGGAATCAGCGCCTTGCGCCCGGCGGTCTCAAGACGGGCGAAACAGTCTTTAATACGACTCATGTCAATCTGTACTCCAGCAGTGCGCTCAGACGTCGATACCATCGAGGCTGGCCACGGTGTGAATATCCTTGTCGCCGCGTCCGGACAGGTTGACGACGATAAACTGGTCTTCGCGCATGGTGCGGGCAAGCTTGAGCGCGTAGGCCACGGCGTGACTGGACTCCAGTGCCGGCATGATGCCCTCAACCCTGGTCAGGGTACGGAAGGCCGCCAGGGCTTCATCATCGGTGGCATCAACGTATTCAGCGCGACCGGTATCTTTCAGCCAGGCATGCTCAGGTCCGACGCCGGGGTAATCAAGGCCCGCGGAAACTGAATGGGTACCCAGAATCTGACCGGCGTCATCTTCCATCAGATAGGTGCGATTGCCGTGCAGTACGCCAGGACGACCCGCCGACAGCGGCGCCGCATGCTGACCCGAGGCAATGCCGTAGCCGCCCGCTTCCACACCGTACATGCGCACATCACCATCTTCGATAAAGGGATGGAACAGACCTATGGCATTGGAGCCACCACCGACGCAGGCCACCAGCGCATCCGGCAGACGACCCACCTGATCCAGGCTCTGCTGGCGGGCTTCACGACCGATAATGCACTGAAAATCACGCACCAGCTTGGGGTAAGGATGCGGACCTGCGGCAGTACCAATGATGTAGTAAGTGGTATCGACGTTGGTGACCCAGTCGCGCATGGCTTCGTTCATGGCGTCTTTGAGCGTGCGGGTACCGGACTCCACCGGCACTACCGTCGCGCCCAGCAGCTTCATGCGATAGACGTTCAGCGCCTGGCGGCGCACGTCTTCGATACCCATGTACACCACACACTCAAGACCCAGGCGCGCCGCCACTGTGGCAGAAGCCACACCGTGCTGACCGGCACCGGTTTCGGCGATGATACGCGGCTTGCCCATTTTCTTGGCGATCAGAGCCTGGCCGATAGTGTTGTTCACCTTGTGGGCGCCGGTGTGGTTCAGGTCTTCACGCTTGAGATAAATCTGTGCGCCGCCATTTTCCCGTGACAGGCGTTCGGCATGATAGAGCGGCGACGGACGGCCCACATAGTGCGCCAGATCCTTGTCGAACTCTGCCTGAAACTCCGGGTCCTGACGCAGGGATTCGTAGGTACTTTCCAGATCCTGGAGGGCACCAATCAGCGTTTCGGAAACGAAACGACCGCCGTAGGGACCAAAATGTCCGCGGTCGTCCGGTAACTGCATCAGTGCAGCCAGTTCAGCTTTTGTCGGCACGTGCCACCTCTTCGATAAACTGTTTCAGCTTATTGTGATCTTTGATCCCCTTCGCCGCTTCAACGCCTCCACTGACGTCCACGGCAAAAGGGTTGACCTGCGCTATGGCAGATCGAATATTGTCCGGATTCAGCCCGCCCGCCAGTATGATCTGCGGCCGCACCGAGACTGGAATGCGCGCCCAGTCAAACGCCTCGCCGGTGCCTCCTGGCACGCCGGCCCTATAGGCATCCAGCAGAATACCCCGGGCGCCGGCATAGTCCTGCATGACAGCAACGATATCAAGGCCTGGCTTCATGCGCAGCGCCTTGATATAGGGCCGCCCAAAGCCTGCACAAAAATCCGCCGACTCATTGCCGTGAAACTGCAGCAGGTCTATGCCGGTCGTCGCCACAACCTGCTCCACGTATTCCGGGCTTGCATCGACAAACAATGCCGTCGTCGTCACGAAGGCGGGCAGGTCCGCAATAATGCGGGCTGCTACCTCGGGTGTCACATGGCGCGGGCTTTTGGCATAAAACACAAATCCCAGCGCATGGGCGCCGAGCCGAACCGCCGCCTGCGCATCATCCAGACGAGTAATACCGCAAATCTTGACGCGTGTAGTCACGACCGTGGCTTCCTGAAAACGCACGATAATACCAGAAGGACCGGGCTAAAGTCAGTCCGCCCCGCCCAGGAAATAGGGCCCCAGCGGCGATGGCGGCAGCTTGAAATGTTCCGGATAGCGCACATCGACGAAATAGAGCCCATGGGGCGGCGCCGTAATGCCGCCCTTGCGCCTGTCCCGCGCCTGCAACACGTCCTGCGCCCATTCGGGCTCAGCCTCGCCGGCACCCACGGTCATGAGCACACCGGCAATATTGCGCACCATGTGATGCAAGAACGCATTGGCCTGCACATCGATGACAATCAGCTCACCGGCACGGTAAACCTGCAGCACACGCACTTCCCGCACAGGACTCTTGGCCTGACAGCCAATGGCGCGATAGGAAGTGAAATCGTGTTCGCCAACCAGGTATGTTGCCGCCGCATTCATGCGCGCAAGATCAAGCCTTTTGTGGGTCCAGGTCACGCCGCGGGCCAGCAGCGCAGGTTTCACTGGAGCCGAGCGAATCAGATAGCGGTAACGTCGCTCCCGGGCGCTGAAGCGGGCATGAAAACTATCATCCATCTGGCGTGCCCACTGGATGGCGATATCATCCGGCAGATTAGTATTGGTCCCCAGCACCCAGGCGCGTTCATCACGCTTGGCCGTCGTATCGAAATGAATGATCTGGTAGCTGCCACTGACGCCGGCATCGGTACGCCCGGCGCAGACGACATTAACCGGCTCGTTGGCGACCCGGCTAAGCGCCTTCTCCACCGTTTCCTGAACACTGGGCACATTGTTGGTTTTCTGTGTCTGCCAGCCCCGGTAGGCGAAGCCGGCATATTCGACACAGAGCGCATAACGGACGGGGGCGATCGAAATCGCCCCCGTAGTAGTTTCTATTTCAGACTTCATGAACTTACGCTATAGACTCCATCAGTTTGCGAGCTTCCTGTTGCTGGACGTCACTGCCGTCGCTCAGTATTTCACTCAGTATATCCTTGGCACCGTCGCGGTCTTCCATATCGATATAGGCGCGGGCCAGGTCAAGCTTGGTTTCGACCTCGTCGGTACCCTCCAGGAAGCCCATGTCATCGAAGCCGCGATCTTCGTCATCGGCGCCGCTGTCGTCAAGCGCGATATCGTCATCCACTGAGCCCAGCAACGCTTCCAACTCGGTATCCAGATCCATCTCGTCGTCGATGGTGACATCCATCTCATCCGCGTCCGCATCACTGCCGGATTCAGACTCCAGCGCGGCCAGCATGGCATCCAGATCATCGTCAGCATTTTCAGCCAGCACTATGGCATCGGTATCATCCTGATCATCGGCATCCAGATTTTCCGCCAGCAGGGCATCTAGCTCATCCAGCGGCTCGCCTGCAACAGCCTCTTCGGCCAGCTCAGCCTGCTCTGCATCGCTCGCCTCTGGCGGATTGAACACCAGTTCATCGTCCAGTTCGAACTCAAGCGCATCCTCTGCAGGTGCAGCGGCGTCACTGTTTGGGGCAGTATCAATGGCCGCCTCGAGCTCTGCAGCTTCAACGCTTTTAGCAGCAAAACCTTCAGCGTCCTGCCCCTGTGCAGTAGCGCTGGAGAACTCGACCTCGGAAACAGACTCGGCGCCCTCTTCAGCCCTGGCTGCGTGCGCATCGCCCGACCCCGCTGTCAGATCCATCAAGTCATCATCCTGCGACAAATCCAGCGGTGCGACCTGGTTAAGGCGATAATCCAGCTCGTCACTCTCTGTTTCTGTATCGCTGTCGCTGGCGTCGACCTTGTCACCCGGACGGTAGTCAGAGACTTCCTCTTCCGCCGACTTGGGGACATTGCTGCCCGCAATCACCGAATCGAGCCCCAGGCTTTCCAGCGTGTCTTCAGGCTCATCAAAGACTTCAACCTCGCCTCCCAGCTGCCCCATGCCCGAGCGCAGATCAGCCCGTTCGGCATCGGCCTCATCGCCGTTGGCAGGCCCGAGCAAATCATCCAGACTTTCATCGAAGTCGTCATCAACCCCGGCGATCTGATCCTGAACCGGCATGTCTTCCTCGAAGTCCGTATCCAGGCTCAGGTCGAACTCGTCGTCGTCGAACAACGGCCGATCGGACGAAACTGCGGTGACTGCGGCGGCCGGTGCCGTCTGCATCTCGTCGGCAAGTTCCAGATCCAGGTCCAGATCAAAATCGTCCGTATCATCCGCTACGCTGGCATGGGAAGCCTCGAATTCCGCCTTGGCATCACGGGCGTCCTGATCCAGCTCCTCGTCAGCAATCCAGACAGCCGTTGCGCCCGCTGCTGCACCCGCTGCTGCAGCAACAGCGCCACCTGCCAGCGCGCTGTCTGGCGCATCGCCGGCCTTGGACGCCGGCGCCTCAGGTGCCTCTTCAGCAGCGTCTTCAATCACCTCATCATCTTCACGCCGCTTGCGCCCAAGGGCCAGCAGCCCCACCAGCAAGCCGCCGATGACCGCCCCCAGACCCGCCATGTAGGCCGGCGTTTGCAATATAGTTTCAACCAGACCAGAGGGGCTCTCAGGGGTCGCCTTGGCGGGCGCTGCAGGCACTGCCGCGACGGGCTGAACCTGCTGCAGCTGATCCTGCAACGCAGCCAGCTGCTGGTCCTTGAGTTCCAACAGGCGCTGCAGGGTTTCCATCTGCTGCGAAATGGCGGTGAGTTTGTCATTAAGTTCAGTATTGTCACGTTCGATCTTGTCGACCGACTCCTGGGTCACTGCGAGGCGATTCTCGAGCTCCTCATTGCGTCGCAGCAGCTCGGCTTTTTCAGGATCAGCGACGGGCGCTTCGACCACCTTGCTGGCACCTGCTTCGTCCTGCACCGGCGCGACCTGCCCCTGGTCAGGCGCACTTAAAATTTTCAGCTGCCCCGCATCGGCCACAGCCGATGTCGGCTGAGAATCAGCCGGGGCTAGCGGCTTTTTTTTTGAGCCATCTTCCTGCGGAGCGCTCGGCGCGGGTGCCGCCGATCCTGCTTTCCAGCGCTGCATCTGACGCGCCACTTCATTGGTGGCTTCCCGGGCACTGAGCGCCTGCACTTCATTCAGACTCGGCAGTTCGAGCACTACGCCGGCTTTGAGGAAATTGATATTGGAACTGGGAAATGCCTGTGGATTCTTGCGCTGCAACGCCAGCATCATCTGATTGATACTGGTGCCAGCGCCGGGCGAATGACGCTTGGCCAGCCCCCCTAGCGTATCGTTGGTTTCAACGAAGACCTCGGTCTGAGCATTCATGTTGCTGCGGATATTATTGGCCGGCGGACGGGCGCGCGAGGGTGCCGCAAACACCGGCTGCGGAGCAGGTACGCTACTCCGGCTTGCCTGTGCAGGCACAGGCGTGGCACTGCCGCCAACGGGTGCAGCCTGGAAGGCCGGCGGGTCCAGCAGCACCGTATACTCGCGTACGAGCCGGCCATTAGGCCAGTTGACCTCCACCAGCAGATTCAGAAAGGGCTCACGCACAGGACGGCTTGATGTCAGCCGAATGCTGCCGGTACCGTTCTGATTGATATTGACCGAAAATTGAACATCGGAAAGCAGCCGGGAGCGATCGATACCCGCCATCGCAAACTGATCCAGGTCCGCCATCTTTGGCACCACCTGCAATGGATCCAGATCGCGTACCTGCAGCAACTGAATTTCCGCATCGAGCGGCTCATTCAAGGCTGACTTGATTCGGATTTGGCCCAGACCCAAGGCATGTGCCTGACTGGCCCCCAGAACTCCCGCTACAGCTAGACTTAAAGCAAGTTTGCGCAACATCTGCTTGTTCCTTTTGTCCACTGTCTGATTACGCCATCAAATCAGACAGTTGCGATTCCGAATATCGAACAGAGTATTATTTATAAAGTAGGAAACGGTCAAGGAAAGCACCGGACAGAAGCGCTTTATTAGCCTGCAGGCCACTTCCTTCAGGAAAAAATAGCATTAAAAAAGGGCCGCAGCCCTTTTCAATCCGATTTTACAGTCCCGCCTGGACCAGCAACTCGGCAATCTGCACTGCGTTCAGGGCCGCCCCCTTGCGCAGGTTGTCCGATACAACCCACATATCAATGCCATTTTCGCTGGAAATATCTTCACGAATACGGCTCACGAAGACCGCATCCTTGCCCGTCGCCTCGGTCACCGGCGTAGCCCAACCACCGTCAACCGCTTCGTCAATCACCTCAACACCGGGCGCCATCTGCAGCATTTCGCGCACTTCAAGCGCACTGATCTGCTCGCGAGTTTCGATATGCACCGCTTCGCTGTGACCAAAGAACACCGGCACACGCACACAGGTCGGATTCACGCCGATGTCGTCATCTTCGAGGATCTTGCGCGTCTCATTGACCATTTTCATTTCTTCGTGCGTATAACCGTTATCGTCAAAACCGTCGATTTGCGGCAGCACGTTGAAAGCCATTTGTTTGGGGAAAACCTGCACATCGATATCCTGCCCATTGAGCAGCAGCGCCGTCTGGCGCGCCAGCTCTTCGACTGCCTTGCGACCACCGCCAGACACCGACTGATAGGTTGCCACATTGATACGACGAATACCGGCGCTGCGGTAGATAGGCGCGACCGCCACCAGCATCTGGATCGTTGAGCAGTTGGGATTGGCGATAATGCCACAGTGGTCGTGAATACGCTCCGGGTTTACTTCAGGCACGATCAGTGGCACTTCGGGTTCATCACGAAAGCAGGAACTGTTGTCGATGACCACCGCACCCGCCTCGACCGCCACAGGGGCGTACTGGGCCGCGACATCAGCACCTGCCGCGAAGAGCGCTATCTGCACCTGGGAGAAATCAAAATCGGCAACGTTTTTTACCCGACGAGACTTGCCGTTAAAGTACACCACGCCGCCGGCAGAGTTATCACTGCCCAGCGGGTACAGGTTTTCGATCGGGAAACCCCGGGATTCCAGCAGCTCGATCATGGCCTCGCCAACAAGGCCGGTCGCGCCAACTACTGCGACGTTATAGGTCTGACTCATCACATCTCCAAAAGCAGGCCAGCCCGAACATGTCGGGCTGGCGAAAAACCCGGCGACAGCTGCGCTGCGCCAGGTTCAAATTGTGTCACTGCGTAAAGGCAGTGATCAGTCGGCCATCAAAATCCGCAGCATGCGGCGCAGCGGCTCGGCCGCGCCCCAGAGCAGCTGATCGCCAACACTGAAGGCATTGAGGTATTCACCACCAAGGTTCATCTTGCGCACGCGCCCCACCGGCACCGACAGCGTACCTGTGACCTTGGCGGGCGTCAGCTCGCTCATGGTCAGTTCGCGATCGTTGGGCACCAGCTTCACCCAATCGTTGGCATCAGCAATCATGCCCTCGATTTCATCCAGCGGGATATCCTGCTTCAGCTTGATGGTAAACGCCTGGCTGTGGCAGCGCATGGCGCCAATGCGCACACAGGTACCATCGATGGGGATCGGCCGATCCGACAGTCCCAGGATTTTGTTGGTTTCGGCAAAACCCTTCCACTCTTCGCGGGTCTGGCCATTGTCCAGCGGGCTGTCGATCCATGGGATCAGACCACCGGCCAGCGGAACACCGAAGTTATCGGTGGGCATCTGACCGCTGCGCAGCGTTTCCGCCACCTTGCGATCCACGTCCAGAATGGCGCTGGAGGGGTGCAGCTGATCGGCCACAGAGCCGTGAATGATGCCCATCTGGCTGATCAGTTCACGCATGTGACGCGCGCCGCCGCCGGATGCAGCCTGGTAGGTCATGGAGGTCAGCCATTCGATCTGACCCGCCTTGAACAAGCCACCAAGCCCCATCAGCATCAGCGATACGGTGCAGTTGCCACCGATGAAATTCTTCACGCCACGGCTGAGGCCATCCTGGACAACATTCAGATTGACCGGGTCCAGCACGATCAGACTGTCGGCATCCATGCGCAGGGACGATGCCGCATCGATCCAGTAGCCTTTCCAGCCCGCCGCACGCAACCGGGGGAAAACATCCTTGGTGTAGTCGCCACCCTGGCAGGAAATAATCGCATCCATCTGCTTGAGCTCATTAATGTCCTGAGCATCTTTCAGAGCCGGAATCGACTTGCCAATATCCGGGCCGGCTTCGCCGACCTGAGAAGTGGTGAAGAACACAGGCTCATCGATCTGATCGAAATCCCGCTCGTCCCTCATGCGTTGCATCAGCACAGAACCAACCATTCCGCGCCAACCTACAAAACCTACACGTTTCATTCTTTTCCCCACTGATTGGAAAGATAACCAACGACAAAAGCCAGCCTGTGTCAGGCTGGCTTTTGGCTGCCCTGAAAAGGGACGCCGGTCAGGCGTTCAGCGCACGCAACACAGCATCACCCATTTCTGAGGTGCTGGCCGCCTGCATGCCGGCAGACATGATGTCTGCAGTACGCAGATTCTGATCCAGCACCTGACTCACCGCCGCCTCGATTTTATCCGCAGCTTCCGGCGCCGCCAGAGAGTAACGTAACATCATAGCGACTGAGAGGATGGTTGCCAACGGGTTGGCGATACCCTGACCGGCAATATCCGGCGCAGAACCATGGCAAGGCTCGTACATGCCCTTGCCGTTTACGTCCAGCGAGGCCGAGGGCAGCATGCCAATGGAGCCGGTCAGCATGGCCGCCGCATCCGACAGAATGTCACCGAACATGTTGCCCGTCACCATAACATCAAACTGCTTGGGCGCACGCACCAGCTGCATGGCGGCGTTATCCACATACATGTGCGACAGTTCAACGTCCGGGTATTCGGCCGACAGCTCGATCATGACCTCACGCCACAGCACCGTGACTTCCAGCACGTTGGCCTTGTCGACGGAGCACAGACGCTTGTTACGCGCCCGCGCCGCCTCAAACGCCACACGGCCGATGCGACGGATCTCATTCTCGTCGTAGACGTAAGTGTTAAAGCCCTCACGCACACCGCCTTCCTTGATGCGTACACCGCGGGGCTGGCCAAAATAGATACCGCCGGTCAGCTCGCGCACGATGAGGATATCGAGCCCTGCAACCACCTCAGGCTTGAGACTGGAGGCATGGGCCAGCTGCGGATAGAGAATGGCCGGACGCAGGTTGCCGAACAGACCCAGTGCAGAACGAATGCCCAGCAGACCTTTTTCCGGGCGAATGGCAAAGTCCGGGATGCTGTCCCATTTGGGCCCACCGACGGCGCCTAGCAGAATCGCATCCGCCGCCCTGGCCGCCGCCAGAGTTTCATCCGGCAGAGGCTTGCCCGTGGCATCAATGGCGGCACCGCCGACCAGTTGTTCGTCGATTTCGAGCCCCAGGTCAAACTGGCTGTTTACGCAGCTGAGCACCTTGCGCGCTTCGCGCACGATTTCCGGGCCAATACCGTCACCGGGCAGAATCAGAACTTTCTTGCTCATGCGAACTTCCTATTTCGTAGTATCAAACAGCCAGGGCGCTGCCGCACCGCGGCGCGCTTCATAGGCGTGAATATCATCGGCATACTGCAGCGTCAGGCCAATATCGTCCAGCCCGTTCAGCAGGCAGTGCCGGCGAAAGCCATCAATGTTAAATTCGATTTCACTGCCGTCAGGTTTGCGGACCACCTGGCGCTCCAGGTCGATGGCAAGCTCATAGCCTTCGGTTGCCTGAGCTTCGACAAACAGCTCATCCACCACGGACTCATCCAGCACGATCGGCAGCAGGCCGTTCTTAAAGCAGTTGTTGTAGAAGATGTCGGCAAAACTCGGCGCAATAATGGCGCGAAAACCGAAATCTTCCAGCGCCCAGGGCGCGTGCTCACGGCTTGAACCGCAACCAAAGTTCTTGCGGGCCAGCAAAACGCTGGCACCTTTGTAACGGGACTGATTAAGCACAAAGTCGGGGTTGATCGGGCGCTGGCTCACATCCTGATCCGGCTGACCTTCATCGAGGTAACGCAGTTCGTCAAACAGATTGGGGCCAAAGCCGCTGCGCTTGATCGACTTCAGAAACTGCTTGGGAATAATCAGGTCGGTATCGACATTGGCACGGTCCATCGGTGCGACGATGCCCTGATGCAAATTAAACTTGTTCATAGTGGGTCTCCTTCGCGCTTAGTGTTTGACGAGCTCGCGCACGTCCACAAAATGACCGGCAATGGCTGCTGCTGCCGCCATGGCCGGGCTGACCAGATGGGTCCGACCCCCAAAGCCCTGACGCCCTTCGAAGTTACGGTTCGAGGTCGATGCACAATGCTCGCCCGCGCCCAGCTTGTCGGGGTTCATGGCCAGACACATGGAACAGCCCGGCTCACGCCATTCGATACCCGCATCGATAAATACCTTGTCCAGACCTTCAGCCTCGGCCTGCGCCTTGACCAGACCGGAACCCGGCACCACCAGCGCCTGCTTCAGGGTGGCAGCGACCTTGCGGCCTTTAACAACGGCAGCTGCCTCTCGCAGATCTTCAATGCGCGAGTTGGTGCAGGAACCGATAAATACCCGATCCAGCTGAATCGTGGTGATGTCCTGATCCGCCTGCAGCCCCATGTATTGCAGCGCGCGGCTGTAGCCTTCACGCTTGGTGACATCGGTTTGGGCCTCAGGATTGGGCACCTTGCCACTGACACCGGTGACCATTTCCGGCGATGTACCCCAGGTAACCTGCGGCTCTATATCGGCCGCATCAACCTGAACCACCGCATCGAACTGCGCATCGGCATCGGATACCAGGTCCTTCCAGGCCTCAACCGCCAGATCCCAGTTTTTCCCCTTGGGCGAATAGGGCCGTCCCTTGACGTAATCGATCGTAACCTGGTCGCAGGCCACCAGACCCACACGCGCACCGGCCTCGATCGCCATGTTGCAGATCGTCATGCGCCCTTCCATCGAAATGCCAGCCATGGCCGAACCGCCAAACTCAATGGCATAGCCCGTACCGCCCGCGGTGCCGATGACACCGATGACATGCAGGATCACATCCTTGGCGGTCACGCCGGTGCCCAGCTGGCCATCAATACGCACCAGCATGTTGTCCATTTTCTTGGTGATCAGGCACTGGGTTGCCAGCACATGCTCAACCTCGGAGGTACCAATACCGTGCGCCAGTGTAGCGAAGGCGCCGTGAGTCGACGTATGGGAGTCGCCACAGACCACGGTCATGCCCGGCAGGGTTGCGCCCTGCTCCGGGCCAACGACGTGCACAATGCCCTGGCGCAGATCATTCATCTTGAATTCGGTGATGCCGAAAGCCTCGCAATTGTCGTCCAGCGTCTGCACCTGAATGCGCGACACAGGATCAGCGATGCCCTGGACGCCACTGGAGCGCTCCGTGGTCGGCACGTTGTGGTCAGGTGTCGCCAGGTTGGCATCAATACGCCAGGGTTTGCGGTTGGCGATGCGCAGACCTTCAAACGCCTGGGGCGATGTCACTTCGTGCAACAGGTGGCGATCAATATAAATCAGCGCACTGCCATCATCGTTCTGGCGTACAAGGTGGTCTTGCCACAATTTGTCATACAGCGTTTTACCGGCCATTTATCGCTCCTCCCAAATCGGCTGACAACTCCCTGCAGGACTCACCCGCAGCGACATTTACGCATCCTATGCCAGGGATTCACACAAAACAAATTCATTATTTTTATAGTTTGAATTCCAAATAGGAATACATAAACTGACAAGCAGTCTATTACGAGCAGGATCCATGGATACACACACCCTGCAGGCCTTCGTCTGCGTCGCCCAAACCGGCTCGTTTTCCCAGGCCGCAAGCCAGCTGTTTCTGACTCAGTCAGCGATCAGCAAACGTATTTCACTGCTGGAAGCGCAGCTTGACACCCGCCTGTTCGATCGCATCGGCCGCCATATCAGCCTGACCGAAACCGGGCGCGCGCTGCTGCCCCGCGCCAACCGGGTCCTGCTGGAACTGGACGATGCCAGACGCATGATCGGCAATCTATCCGGGGAGGTGCAAGGCCCCCTGAGCCTGGCCGCCAGCCATCACATCAGCCTGCATCGCCTGCCCCCGATCCTGAAGGCCTATCGCCAGCGCTACCCCGCGGTAACGCTGGAGCTCAAGTTCGATGAGTCCGAACGGGCTTTTGAAGGCATTCTGAAGGGTGATCTGGAGCTCGCGCTGATTACCCTCTCCCCCAACCCACACACCAGCATCTGCTCTGAGACCATCTGGCAAGACCCACTGCACTACGTCGTTGCCAAAGAGCACCCGCTGGCCACCAGAACAGCGCTGTCGCTACAGGAACTGACACACTACAGTGCCATACTGCCCGGCAGCAGCACCTTTACCCGCCAACTGGTGACCCAGCAGTTTGAACAGCACAATCTGGCGCTGCACGTGGGCATGTCCACCAACTATCTGGACACCATTCGCATGATGGTCAGCATTGGTCTGGGCTGGAGCCTGCTGCCGCAGTCACTGATTGATGACGACCTCAAGGTGCTGGATCTGGGATCGGCCCCCATAGTGCGCCAGCTGGGCTACATCTATCACCGCGATCGAACACTGTCGAATGCCGCCCTCCGCTTTGTGGAAATGCTGCGCGAACTGGGCGAAAACACAACTGAAGAGGTCAGCTGATCGCCAGTACTGTATTCTGGCGACATCATTGCTTCATAACCGCCAAGGGGCTGTATTAATATGGGCATCCGCAGCACGGCGTCCGGAGACACCTTTTGACCGACGATTTTCGTACCCTGATGGAAAAGTGGCTCGAGCAGCAGCAGGCCTACTGGGCCCAGCTGTCCGCCAGTGATTCATCAGCGCACGGGGTCTGGGCCGACGTCCTCAAGGACAGCAACGTCAAAGACAACAGCAGCCAGAGCAACGAGCCGCAACAGCGCATTCTGGCCCAGCTCGCCGGCCAGATTATTGTACTGAACCAGTATACAGCGCCCTTTTTCAAGGCCCTGCAGAGCCCTTCATCCGACGCGACACTGACGGATATCATCGAGCACTGGCTGCATGCACTGCAGCAGCAGGCGGGCAGCGATGCCACCCAGGGCTGGACACTGCCGGACAGCCTCACCAGCCTGCTGCACACAGCCGGCGTGAATGCAGACCAACTGCTCGACGGAGCCGCCCTGGATGCGCTCAGCCGGCTTTTTGTTACACCTGGTGTAACCGCCGCAGAATCAAGAGCCAAGGCGCTGGAGGCGCTACAGCTGCTACTGGAGTACCAGCAGGCACTGCAGCTGTACCTGGGCCAGATAGGCGAAATCAGCCACCAGGCCGCCACCGCCCTCAGCACCCAGCTATCCCGGGCCGATACCGCTGTCACCTCTCTGGGTGCCCTGCACGACCTCTGGGTCGATCACTACGAACAAGCCTACCGCCAGCACGCCTTCGGCAGCGCCTTTCAGGCCGCCCACGGCCGCCTGTCCAATGCCCATATGCGCCTGCTACGATTTGCCCAGCAAGTAAGAGACGCCCGCCTCAAGGCCGCGGGCCTGGCCACCCAACAGGAATTGCAGCAACTGCGCCGCGAAGCCCATCTGCTGCGCAAGCAGGTACGCCGCTTGCAACAGCAAGGTAGTGAGGCGACTGCCACAGCACCGGACAACACCGCCGCCATGCAGGCACTGCGGGCAGAGCTTGAGGCGCTGCGCAACGAAATCAGGCAACCGGCCCCGCGGCCAGCAAGCGGCAGGAAACGCAAAGCATGAAGGGAATCGACCTGGACCCCGACAAGGTCTGCGAAGAAGTACAGGCCCATCACCGCAAGCTTATCGACAGCTGCCAAACCCTGGCCGAGATCCGCACCGTTGACGTCGGCCCCTCGGCCTTCGAGGTCAGCTACCGCCAGGACAAGCTGCGATTGCTGCACTATGTGAGCGAAGCGCCGAAACGCTGCCAGACGCCGTTACTGATCTGCTATGCCCTGGTCAACAGACCTTACGTGGTAGATCTTGATGCCCGCCGCTCACTGGTCCAGAAACTCCTTGCCCTGGGGATCGACCTCTACCTGCTCGACTGGGGCTATCCGGACGCCGGCGACAGCCACCTGGATCTGGATGACTACATCAACGACTACCTAGACAGCTGCGTTGACCAGGTACGCCAGCACAGCAAGCATGATCGCATCAATTTGCTGGGCATCTGCCAGGGCGGCACCTTCAGTCTGTGCTACAGCGCTATCTATCCGCACAAAATCAAGAATCTGATCACACTGGTGACCCCAGTGGATTTTCACACCCCGGACAACCTGCTCAGCCACCTGGCGCAGAAAGTCGATGCCGACCTTGCGGTGGAAACCTACGGCAACATACCCGGCAGCATGCTCAATGACGCCTACCAGTCACTGATGCCCATGCGCCTTGGCATACAGAAACAACTGCACATGCCCGATCAGCTGCAAAGCCGGGACAAGGCACTCAATTTTCTGCGCATGGAAAAATGGATACAGGACAGCCCGGACCAGGCAGGTGAAGCCTTCAGGCAATTCATTCAGGATTTTTTTCAACAGAACAAACTGGTACAGGGAAGGGTCATGATCGGTGACAAGGCCGTCGATCTGCGCAACATCCACCAGCCGCTACTCAACATCTATGGCGAGCAGGACCATCTGGTGCCGCCATCCGCCTCCACCGTGCTCGCCGAGCTCACATCCTCCAGCGACTACGAAGCCCTGCCGATGGCCGCAGGTCATATCGGCATCTTCGTGGGCAAGCGCGCCCAGACCCTGCTGGCACCCCATATCGCACAGTGGCTGCTGCAGCGCGACAGTTAAACGCCAAAGCATATGTCCGGATACGAAACCGCCGCATTCAAGCGGCGGTTTTTTTTCATCAAGACTTGCCATCGGAAGTAGCGGGGGAAATCAGCAGACGGCTATTTGCCGGGCTTGCTGGCCGTTTCCGGCTGCGGCTTCTCTGCGTCTACAGGGGCATCACCATCGGCGTCTTCAGCGGTACGACCGCCCGGCTTGAACATGTTCCACATCGCCATATTCTGATCCGCCAGCCGGTTCATCACCGTCAGGGGATTGGCCACGCCCATCATGTTCTGCATCTGCTCACGAATGCGATCCTGATGCTCGAGAAAGGCTCCGACACTCTGTTCAATATACTGACTCATCATGCCCTGCATGCTGTCACCGTAAAAACGGATCAGCTGCTGCAGTACCTGATTGGTCAGCAAAGTACCGTGACCTTCAGCTTCCTGCTCCGATATGATCTGCAACAAAATATTGCGCGTAAGATCATTGCCGGTTTTGGAGTCCTGTACCTGAAATGCCTCACCGCTGAGCACCAGCAGTTTGACGTCTTCCAGCGTCACGTAACAACTCTTGGACGTATCGTAAAGTCGACGGTTGGTGTACTTTCTTAATATTCGCAAGGCACCCGTTCTCTCGTTGCTTCCACTCATTCGCGATCCGACCTCAACATCAGTCAGAAGCTTTCCCGGCTTCCTTAGACGCACCTTTATAGTTAGTCATCATCTTCAGCATCATCTGCTGCAGCGCCTCCATCGAACCTAGACCACCGGTCATGTACGGCTTGAACAGGGTCAAGGGATCATACCCATCCGCCCCTGCCGCCATACGCTCGCGTATCTGGTCCAGCATTTCCTGCTGAAAGCCTGCGATGTCCGGCAGACCCAGCACCCGGCGCATTTCATCCGGCGTCATATCCACATCAATCTTGAAATTCATACTATCCCCGAGATCGATCGACCAAACTGAATCTATAGTATAACTGCACTGCAATACAAATCTAACGCTCATTTTGCTGCAGTTTTTCCGGACGAATCCAGATTATTGCCAACATAATCGCCACCGCACTTGCTGCAGCTGCGGCCATGAAGGCGACCACAGAACCCTGAGCATCCCAGAGTAAACCGGCCGTCAGAGCACCTGCGGCACCGCCGGCTCCAAAGCCAAGGCTCGAAAACAGTGCCTGCCCCTGCCCCTGGGCGCGCTCGGAAAAATAATGCTGCACCAGACTGATACCCAGTGCGTGCAGACAGCCAAAGGTCGCGGCATGCAGCACCTGGGCCAGTAACATCAACGGCAACCAGTCAGGCATCCAGGCAATCAGCAGCCAGCGCAACACACAGAGCCAGAGACTGACCAACATCAGAGTCCGGATGCCAAAACGGCCGATCAGCCGATGCATGACGGCGAACACCAGAATCTCGGCGATCACCCCCAGCGCCCAGAGCAGCCCGATCTGGCCACGACTGTACCCCAGACTCTCCAGCAACAGGCTATAGAAGGTTTAATAGGGCCCGTGGCCGAACTGCACCAGAAACACGATGCCGTAGAATGCCATCACCTGAGGGCTGCGCAGCGTACGCAGAAAACCCTCACCGCCCCCGGATGGCCCCGCACTCAGTCTAGGCGCGTTTACCAGCAGACTCGTGCACCAGATCAGCAGCATCAGGCCCAGCATGATCCAGGGCAGCCAAGCGACGCCAATCACATCCAGTGCCCAGCCCAGCACCACCACGGTCAGCACGAAGCCTACCGAACCCCAGAGCCGCAGCAGACTGTAGCGGACACGCTGGGCCCCGAGATGACAGAGCGTAATGACCTCGAACTGCGGCAGCACCGCATTCCAGAAAAACGAGAAGGCCAGCATGACCCAGGCAATACCCGCAGCGCTGTCCTGCCAGAAAATCGCCAGAAACACCAGCGCGGTCATGCCACTGCCAAAGCGCACAATTTCGATACGCCGGCCGGTGCGATCCGCCGCCCAGCCCCAGATATTGGGCGCCAGGATGCGCGAGGCCTGTACGATGGCCATCAGCATGCCGATGGTACGAGCATCGAACTCCAGGCTTTTCAGGTACAGCGGCCAGTACGGCACTATGGTGCCGAGCAGCGCAAAGTAGAAAAAGTAGAAGCCGGACAGGCGCCGGTAGGGAATGGGTTCGGACATCAGTGCCGGACCTTCATGACGTGGCCTGAGCGGCCCATCAGGACTGGAAGGTTAAAACCGGCCATGAGCCCCGCCAACCGCAGGGCTCACAGCCAGGGACGCTATCAGGCGTCCTTGAGGGCATCAACCACAAACTGTGGCAATGCAAAGCTGCCGCAATGCATGGCCGGGTTGTAATAGCGGGTCTTGATACCCGATGCCGCAAAACGCTGCTCAATCAGATCCAGCGACTGCGATGGCAGGCTGGCGTTATCTGAACCCCAGGCCAGGGTCATGTTGCCGCCGATATAGGTCGGTACCGCAGCACAGTAGAAGGTCTGATCCTTGAAGTACGGGCTCAGGCGACGGCGCGTGGTCAGCACTTCTTCAACCTGCATGTAGGCCACACCGTTCTGTGCCACGAAGACACCACCCGCGTTCAGGCAGCGTTTGCAGCCTTCGTAAAAGGCGCTGGAGAACAGCACTTCACCGGGACCCACAGGATCGGTGCAATCAGAAATAATGACATCGAATTTCTCGTCGGTCTGCTGCACGAACTCGATGCCGTCGGCGATAACGATATTGGCGCGGGCATCGTCGAAGGCACCCTGAGAGTGATTCGGCAGGTAAGTCTTGCACATGTCGATCACGGCCTGGTCGATCTCGACCTGGGTGACGTGCTCAACTTCCTGGTGCTTCAGCACTTCGCGCAGGATGCCGCCGTCACCGCCGCCGATGATCAGCACGCGCTTGGCCGCGCCGTGGGCAAACAGCGGCACATGGGTCAGCATCTCGTGGTAGACAAACTCATCTTTCTCGGTGGTCTGAATGATGCCGTCCAGCGCCATCACTGTTCCGAATTTCTTGTTGCGGAAGATGATCAGGTGCCAGGAGTCGGTCTGCTGTTCAAACAGTACTTCGTCAATCTCAAAGCTCTGGCCATAGCCGTCATACAGTTTTTCGGCGTAGTTCGAAGTCATCTCGTTGTAAAACCCTTGAATACGATTGCTGTGACCGCCAGCGGCGGCCGCTTACTCTACAAAAACGCCAGCTCCACGCCGGCGTGGTTCACCTTAACGCAACACCGGCACGCTGGATGTGACATCCGCGTTCTGTCCCCGGTTACGCAGGTAATGATCCATCAGTACTATGGCCATCATGGCCTCGGCGATGGGGGTGGCCCGGATACCGACACAGGGATCGTGCCGGCCCTTGGTGACCACTTCGATCGGCTCACCCTGGGCATTGATGCTGCGCCCGGGCAGACGCAGGCTGGAGGTGGGCTTGAGGGCGATATGGGCAATAATGTCCTGCCCGGTGGAAATCCCGCCCAGCACGCCGCCGGCATGGTTGGACAGAAACCCTTCGGGCGTCATCTCATCACGATGCTCGGTGCCCTTCTGCTCGACTACGGCAAAGCCATCCCCGATCTCGACGCCCTTCACCGCATTGATGCTCATCAGCGCATGGGCCAGATCCGCATCCAGCCGGTCGAAGATTGGTTCGCCCAGCCCCACCGGCACGTTGCGTGCAACCACGGAAATGCGCGCACCTATGGAATTGCCCTCCTTGCGCAGCTCATCCATATAGACTTCCATGCGCGCCGCCGCCTCGGCATCGGGGCTGAAAAACGGGTTGCGCGCAACCTCGGCCCAGTCAAAACGCGCCTCATCGATACGAATGGGACCGAGCTGACTCAGGTAGCCTGCAACCTCGATGCCCTTGCTGGCCAGGAACTTGCGTGCGATGCCACCGGCCGCCACCCGCATGGCGGTTTCTCGGGCCGATGAGCGGCCACCGCCGCGGTAATCCCGAAAGCCATACTTGTGGCTGTAGACATAGTCGGCATGGGCCGGGCGGAAGGTATCCGCGATATTGGAGTAATCCTTGGAGCGCTGATCGGTATTCTCAATCAGCAGCCCGATGGGCGTACCTGTGGTGCGCCCCTCGAACACGCCGGACAGAATGCGCACCTGATCGGGCTCACGCCGCTGCGTCGTGTGGCGCGAGGTGCCAGGCTTGCGCCTATCAAGGTCGCCCTGCAGGTCGGCTTCACACAACTCGATTCCCGGCGGGCAACCATCCACCACGCACCCCAGCGCCGGACCGTGACTTTCGCCAAAGGTGGACACCGTAAACAGCTTACCGAAACTATTTCCAGACATATGCGTTCCTGTCACAGCAAACCCGGACACCGCGCCCGCTGCCGATTCGAAACCGGCAACCCTGGCCGCACCTGGTGATAAATTAAACGTACTCTGTAACTGCTGGCCTGTTGGCAGCCTGTCCGACAGGCTGCCAGGCGCAGCAGCCAAAGCCTCAGAACAAATCGCGATACTGCCGCAGATCCTTAGCCGTGATCGCAAAGACACCGTTGCCGTGCTCAAGCTCAACCCAGATCAGCGGCACCTGGGGGAACTCCGCCATCAGATGTACTTCACTGTTGCCGACTTCCACCACCAGCAGGCCATCCTCGCGCAGAAATTCACAGGCCTGGCGCAGAATATTGCGGGTAATGTCCAGCCCGTCTTCGCCTGAGGTCAGCGCCAGTTCGGGCTCGTGGCCAAACTCGGCCGGCATGCACGCATAGTCGGCCGCATCCACATAGGGCGGGTTGCTGACGATCAGATCGTAGCTGCGTCCTTGCAACGAACTGAACAGATCGCTCTGGATCACATTGACGCGCTCTTCCAGACCATGGCGGGTGACATTGCGTGCCGCCACCTCCAGCGCCTCGACCGAGACATCCACCAGGTCAACTTCGGCCTCCTCGAACACGTCGGCACAGCCGATACCGATGCAGCCACTGCCGGCGCACAGATCCAGAATGCGCTCCACGGGCCCAGGCCGCAGCCAGGGTGAAAAGCGTGCCTGTATCAGCTCGGCAATGGGGGAACGCGGTATCAGCACGTTTTCGTTGACATAAAATGGCATGCCCAGATACCAGGCCTCACCGATCACGTAAGGCAAAGGCTTGCGCTCTTCCACACGCTGACGCAGGAATTCAACCACGCGTTTGCGCTCGCCGTACGTCAGGCGTGCATCCATCACCGCAGGATTGGTATCCCAGGGCAGATCGATGGCGCCCAGCACCAGCTGCACAGCTTCATCCCACGCATTGTCCGTACCGTGACCGAAAAATACCTGCTCGCGACTGAACTGACTCAGACTCCAGCGGACAAAATCACGTATCGTATACAGCTCATTTACAACCTGTTCTTGATCGATGCTCATTCCAAAACCGATAATAGAGGGGAGTTTGTGCCGCACCATAGCGACCACAGCGCTCAGACCCAATATCCAAAGCGGTGCTCCAAAGGCGCCTATGTTAATGAAAATATTGAAGTGACGCCATGTCAGACCACAAGCTTCCCGCTGATGATTCAGTGATTTCATTCGAAAACCTGATGCAGGACGTGAATCGTCACCAGCACGACCGCGCCGATATCGGCCGTGCCGCCTCAGATCAGCAGAGCCTTGACTACAAGCGCGCCGCTGCCACCCGCGAAACCCGGCAGGTGATCGACGGCCTTTCCAGCGAAGCCGCCGAGATCGTCGAGTCCAGCGATGAACTGCTGTTCGCCGCCCCCGGCATCCAGATCGGTCTGATGAAGCGGCTGCGCAAGGGACATATCCCCTGGGAGCAGGGGCTCGATCTGCACGGCATGACCGTGGAGCAGGCACGCGAGGAACTGTGTCGTTTTATTCACGACGGCCTGCGCCAACAGGCCCGCGTGCTACTGGTGGTGCATGGCAAGGCCTATTCCCAGGCCGGCGCCCACCCCATCCTCAAATCGCTGGTCAACGACTGGCTGCGCCAGCTACACGGCGTCATGGCGTTTTGCTCGGCCCAACCCAGGGACGGCGGCACCGGCGCCCTCTATGTGCTGTTAAAACGCAAGAGCGGGAAAAGTGGTTTACCCTGATAGCTGATGCAGCGACAGATCATACCGACCCCGGGGGCACAGCATGGAAAATGAATACGCAAGGATCATCGAGGCACTGGGAGAAGACATCAACCGCGAAGGCCTGAAAGACACACCGGCGCGGGCGGCCAAAGCCATGAAATTCCTCACCCGCGGCTACGAGCAATCCCTGGACGACGTGGTTAACGGCGCTCTGTTTCCGTCGGACAACAGCGAAATGGTGCTGGTCAAAGACATCGAGCTCTACTCCATGTGCGAACACCACCTGTTGCCCTTTATCGGCAAGGCCCATGTCGCTTACATACCCCAGGGCCGCGTGGTCGGGCTCTCCAAGATTGCCCGCATCGTCGACATGTTCGCCCGCAGGTTGCAGATTCAGGAAAACATGACCAAGCAGATCGCCGAGGCCATCATGCAGGTGACCAATGCCGCAGGCGTTGGCGTGGTGATTGAGGCCCAGCATATGTGCATGATGATGCGCGGTGTTGAGAAGCAGAACGCCAGCATGAAAACCTCAATGATGCTGGGCTCGTTTCGTGACAGCCCGGCCACCCGCAACGAATTCATGTCGCTCATTCGCAGCTAGAGAGTTACAGCCTAGCTCTAAGCTATCAGCTATCAGCTATCAGCTATCAGCTATCAGCTATCAGCTATCAGCCATGGGACAGCGCCAGCCTGCCCTGCTCCATGGCCGCGAGCCGCTCCCGCGCGATCTGCCGGCCAATCTCGATCATCTCTGCGGCACGGTGAAACTCATAGAAACTGCACACTTCCTTGGGGATAGTGATGTTCAGATCGGGCGGATAACCGGCAATCTTGTATTCACTAAGCGAACTCTGCATCACCTCAACGGAGCTCAGCAGAATATCGAGCCGACCGCCAAAGCGCTCCTTTTCGCCAGCACCGTTAGCCGCAGCACCATTCACGGCGGCTAAACCCTCCGCATGGACCTCGCCATCGTCACTGTAACCACTGCGATCAAGAAAGGCATTCTGCGGCATATCCACCACCGGCAAGCGGTAGCGGCTGGTATTCAGGCCCACCGCCACTATGATGTCGGCATGGGCCGCGACGGTCGGGATAATCGGCAACGGATTAAGCACCCCGCCATCCACCAGCACGCGGTTATCGGTCACTACAGGGGTGAAAAAGCCGGGCACCGCTGCGGATGCACGAATGGCACTCATCAGCGAGCCTTTCTGAAACCAGACTTCCTTCTGGTGCGACAGATCCGTCGCCACGGCGGTAAAGCTCAGCGGCAGACTTTCAATATCAGGGTCCCCCGCCAGCTCGAGCAGCTTGGCAAACACCCGATCACCACGAATGGCACCGCGGCTGAAGGTGACATCCATCAGGCGCAAAATATCGATGCGCTTGAGACCTGACACCCAGTCCCGATAGGGCTCCAGCGCGCCGGCGGCATACATACCGCCCACCAATGCACCCATCGAACTGCCGGCGATCGCCTTGATGTGATAACCCCGGCGCACCAACTCCTCGATGACCCCTATATGGGCATAACCGCGGGCGCCTCCGCTGCCCAGCGCCAGGGATACACTGACCTTGCGCTCCATTACTGCGCCGCGGATCGGATCACGACCAGCGCCCCTTTCCTGCCCGCCAGCACCGTGGGCACCAGCGGACCTACACCAAAGCCCAGTACATTTTCAACACCTGCGCTGCGCACAGCCGTCTCGATCTGCTTTGCCATATCCCCTGACTGAGCCAGTGCCTCCTGCACATCGCTCCCCTGCTGATGCAACACCAGCCAGAAGGCCTCACCCGGTTCAAACTCCGCCAGCAACTGCACCAGCGGATCGACAACATCCAGCGGCGCCGCCGGATCAATCGGCAGGGTCGCAAAGCCCGCTGCTTTCAGCTGCTGCACCAGCTCGCTGCCACCGGTAACGGACACCACGTCAAGCTGCAGGTACACGCGTCTGTTACCTCGCTGCACGGCATAGAGCGCCAGGTAGTCAGTCCCAAGACGGGCCGCCATATAGACCTGAGTGCGATCCAGCCCATACAGCTGGGCGATACCAAAGAAATCATTGGCCCAGTAATGACTGCTGCCACATTCCCTGCCCGTGCACTGGAACAGCACCTCGGCGCCCCGGGTCATCAGCTGGGCACGAAAGTGCTCGAAGGCATCGCCGGGCTGATGAGAATCGGGAATACGGTAGGTAATGCGGGTCAGCTCACCCTCAAGCGCCTTGCGCTTGTCGGCTACCACTATATTGTTGGCCTTCTTCAACTCAGACAGCATCAGCAGATATTCCGGTGTCGGCCCCTGCCGATAGCCTTCGATCCAGGACAGCGGGAAGCGCTTGAGCTGCCCATAATCGGACGCCCCCTCGACATCCGGCTGCGCCAGCGCGGCACAGGAGAACAGCAGGCCAGCCAACATCAAACAGGTTTTTCTCAGCACGGTCAGACTCCATTCAATTCAACATACAGACCGGTTGCGGCGGCGGTCGCAGCACCCTGTTACCCCACACCCTGCGGCATTAAAGCAGGAAAAGCTACTGCCGCTGGCAAGGGCCTGGTCGTCACAGCAAGATTAGCACCCGACGACCGTTCAAAAATCACCCAAAAGCTCGCCACGAACGCTCACACCTATACGAGCCCTTACCTTAAAACAGATCTGCGCACCGATTCAATCCGCGCTGGATCCACGCAAGCTATTGATAATCAGTGTAGCAATCTCTGCGGCGGCACCCGCCTCCAGATGCAGATGATGATTGCCCGCCAGCACGTGCAGCCGTGCATCCGCCAGCAGCGGTAACTGGCGCCGCATGCGCTCAGGATCAATACCCTTATCCCCCAGCACCAATGCCACCGGCGCCCTGACAGCGACCAGAAAGGCCTCAACCTGAGCGTCACTCAGCCGCACCACCGAGGGCAGTAGCAGCGCAGGATCGCTGCGCCAGCGCCAGCCGGTGGGACAGCGCTCGAGCCCCCGTTCTACCAGCCACTGCGCCGCCTGTCGGCTCACCGGCCAGCGGCCGTTGATGCGCGCCTGGACCGCCTGCTCAACACTGTCATAGGGCCGCAGCGTCCGGCGCTCCAGTCGCCGGTGCTTGCTTAACGCCTCGGCCATCAAGCGCGGCAGACTCTCGGCCTCATACACCAGCGGCGCCAGCCCCTCGATCAGAAACAGCTGCGCCACCCGATCAGGCACACAGGCGGCCAGCATCATTGCCACACCCGCCCCCATCGAGTGCCCGAGTACACTGAAGCGCTCAACGCCAAGCTGATCGGCGACGGCCAGCACGTCCGCAACATTATCCCAGATATAATAGGGCGACCCCGACGGGCGATGCCCGGACTCGCCATGGCCCGCCATATCGATGGCAATAAGGCGCACACCCGATAACAGCGGCGCCAACTGCCTGAAGGTTGCAGCGTTATCGAGCCAGCCGTGCAACGCGATCACAGGCGTCGCCGATGGGTCACCCCATTCCATGACCGCCAGGCGGCGCCCATGAAGCTCAAAGTTCCAGCAACTATACATCCGCTTTGCTTCATCCTTTGTCCGTGCAGAGTGCGCCCAGCATAGCGAAATGCGTTACCATCACCTAGCCATTCAGCAAGGAAAGCCCCATGTCGCTTAACAGCAGCGCCACGCGCACCCCATCCTTTACTTTCAGGCTCGAACGGGACCCCTCGCTGCAGCGTCCGCAAACGCTGTTTTTTGTTCTGTTCAGCCTGCTAACCCTGGCCGCGCCGCTGTACTACCAGCAAAACCTGGGCGGCGAAGGCCTGTACCTGCCCTACAACGCATCCACCTGGGTAGCGGCACTCTTCGTCACCGCCGCGGGGCTTCTGTTTGCACTGCGCAGGCTACAGCTGGTAATGCCGCGTTATGCACTCGCCCTCTTTGCCCTGCCCGCAGGTTTGCTGATCAGCGGTTTTGTTACCGGCGTCGGCAATCCGTCCGAATGGCTGATCCGCCTGGGCTACGTGCTGGGGGGCTTCGGATTCTTTATTGCCCTGTTCCAGTTTCGCCTGCAGCGCAAGCACGACGAACTGGCCCTGACGCTGATTTTATGCGGCATTATGCTGCAGGCCCTGATCGGCTGGGTTCAGTTGCAGCAGCTGCCGTTTTTCAGCGCCCTGGTGCCGATCGCCAGTAGCAGTCAGCCCATCGCCATTTTTCAGCAGGTCAACCTTACAGCGAGCTTTCTGGCCACCGGTCTGCCGGTAGCCGTCTACCTGGCGACCCGGCCGGGCGCCCTGCGCGCGCCCTGGTTGATACGCATCCTGCCCTACTGCAGCCTGGTACTGTGCAGCGGCGTGCTGCTGTCGACCGGCTCCCGCATGGGCCTTTTGGGCGGTACCCTGGGCCTGCTGATGACATTCGCCGGACGACGTCATTTCCTGCGCCAGCACAAGGGCATCGCCCTGGCGCTGGGTGTATCGTTATTACTGGGCTCAAGCTTTCTGCTGTCGGACAAAGTCGAAAAGGGGTCGTCGGCAGTGCTCGACAAGATAGAGCGACTGCAACAGGGTGGTCAGGCTGATGTACGCTTTTCAGTCTACGAAATATCCCTGGATACCATCGCCAATGCGCCACTGTTCGGACACGGACTGGGAAGCTTTCAGGCCGTGTGGCAGGACGAACGCGGCCGGTTTCAGGATCGCCACCCCGATCTTGATATAGGCCCGCGTTATTCCCACCCCCACAACGAGCTGCTGTTCTGGCTGGTAGAAGGCGGCCTTGTGGCCGTGGCCGGCATCCTGATCTGCGCCGGTGCCGTGGCCTGGCGCCTGGTACGGCTGGGCTCGCAGCGCGGCCTGCTGCTGGCCGGCATGCTGCTGCCCATAGTGCTGCATACTCAGGTCGAGCTGCCGTTTTATATCTCGTCACCCCACTGGTTCCTGCTGCTGTTCCTGCTCTACCTTAGCTTCAGTCTGCGCCCGGCACGCCTTGGCCTCAAACTGTCCCAGGCGGCACGCGGACTCTGTACCGGCCTGCTGCTAATCATTCCGGTGGCAGGCTCGACCTTTTTGCTGCACACCCTGGTGGCCAACGCCGGTATCGTCAATTACATGAAGAGCCGCGGACAGCATTCTGCCTTCCTCCAGCCCGCCATCAATAACCTCTACTTCTCCGGCCAGGCCACCTACCTACTGATGAAGGAGTCACTTCTCATCGGCTACAGCCTGGATGACAAGCAACGCAGTGCGGGCTTTATTGCCTGGGCCAATGAATACCTGCAGCGCACCCCCGATATTCAACTGTTCTACGATCTCGCCGGCGCCTATGTGCATATCGGCGATCATCAGCGGGCACAGCAAGCCCTGGAACGCGGGCTCTACATATACCGCCATAACGGACGTCTGGAACAGGCATTGCTGGCATTGAAGGCCGGGGATATAGATAGCTACCTGAGGGATTTGGCGGCCAAACAGGCGGCCCGCAGCGCCCAGCTGAGCAGCCCTGCTCTGAAGAACAGCGACCAGGAAAGCCTCACGGGGACTGTGCAGCCCCAGTAGCATCAGCAGACGCTAGTGTACTGCTTCGCTCTTAGAGGCGCTTTTAGCGAGTCGCCAGGAGGTGGGCCGCACGGCGCATTTTCGAAGGCATAGTGGGCCTGTTTCAAGGAAATGCAACACCGCGGACGGCCTTCTGGCGGCTCGCCCGCAGGGAGCGCGCCCATTCGCGCCCTGCTGCGTTGCCGCTCTTGGCAAGAGCCCCATTATTACCGGCGAACGGCGCCTTGCCGGACACGCATTGGCGGGCTCTATAAGCACCCATTAGGGCGAAGCAGTACACTAGATGCACAGAGGCAGAGCACCAGGGACAGTGCTCAGAGCAAAACAAGCGGGAAATCTGAGAAAGCGGGAATAACGGGAAAAACCAAAAAGGTAACACCTGCCAGCGAAAGCTCAGACGCTCAATTTTTTGACCAAACGCGCAAGGCCTGCAGCCGGCCAGTCGAGCTCGAGTATTGCCAGGGTGCCAGGCTCCATGGGTTCTGCATAGCGGACATCCCCCGCCACCAGAGCCGCGATCAGGTTGCCCAGCAGGGGTTGATGCGCCACCAGCAGCAGACCCTGCCAGGGCAGCTGTTCCAGCTGTACCAGTGCATCACCGACAGACGACTCAGGCACGAAGGCCGCATCCAGCAACTGTGTCGGCACGGACAATATCTCTGCCGCCAGCGCTGCAGTCTGGCGCGCCCGCAGATACGGGCTTGAAACAATGGCCGAGACGCCTTTGAGCTGATCTTTATGCTTCGTCAGCATCACCCGCACCGCCGCCGTGCCGGCCGACGTCAAGCTGCGATCAGCGTCGCAGGCGGCATCCCAGCCCGCCTCGCCGTGGCGCATGATAAAAAGCTGCATGACCCACCTCTGCTTTCATGTGAAGTCTGACGCCTAGGGCACTACCGCTGGCGCCGGCGTTTAACACCCTCGCGCTTGCCGGATACCCACCTTTTAGCTGCGCGGCAGGACAAACTCGACATCACTGCTCTGCTCGTTGAGCATCAGCATTTTGGCCACCGCTGCGGCCGGGGCATGATTGAACACCACCTCATAAAGACCGTCCACCAGGGGCATGTAAATCCCCAGCTGATCTGCCTTTTCCTTGACGCGGTGCAGGGTGTTGACCCCTTCTGCGACCTCACCCAGCGCCGCGACCGCCTGCTCCAGTGCCTTGCCTTCACCCAAAGCAAAGCCGACCCGGTAATTGCGCGACAACGGCGACATGCAGGTGACGATAAGATCCCCCACTCCCGCAAGCCCCAGAAAAGTCAGCGGATTGGCCCCCATGCTGACAGCAAAGCGGCTCATTTCCGCCAGGCTGCGGGTCATCAGCATGCTGCGGGTATTTTCTCCCATACCCAGCGCATTGCTCATGCCCGCAGCAATGGCATAAATATTCTTCAGCGCACCGCCAAGTTCAACACCATACATGTCGGTACTGGCATAGACCCGAAAATAGGCGGTATGCAGCGTTTTCTGCACCAGCTCGCGCAGCGCCTCGCTTTCGCTGGCAATAACCGTCGCCGTGAGCTGCCGCGCAGCCACTTCCTTGGCAAGGTTGGGCCCACTCAGAACACCGATGCGGGCGTCCGGCAGCTCGTCGGCGAGGATCTCACTCATCAGACTGAAGGTACCCGCCTCGATACCCTTGGTGGTGCTGACGACCATTTGACCGGGCGTCATATAGGCTCTGGCTTCATGCACCAGGGCACGAAAACCACCGCTGGGAATGGCCACGAACACCAGTTCAGCCCCACTCAGCGCATCTTCGAGACTGGCGTGCGCTTCAAGCGCAGCCGCCAGCGGATAGCCCGGCAGATACTTGCTGTTTTCACGATTCTGACGGACGTTCTCGACCTGCTGTGCGTCGCGCATCCAGAGCCGTACCTGGATGCCTTTTTCCGCCATGATGTTGGCCAGCACAGTACCAAAGCTGCCACCACCCAACACGGTCACCTGCATCGCACCCTTCATCGATCAAAACTCCCTGAAATTAGACTGTGGCTGGACACACTGCCAATGCAGTGATGCCGTGCAGGGTGCCAGCGGGCAGCCGGCACCCTGCAGATCAGACCTTGGGCGCGGAGCCGGACTCGTCGGCGGCATCGACTGCGACCTCAGCAGCTTCAACAGCCGCGTCGGCCTGCTGCAACCTGGCAGCCTTCAGAGCATCTTGCGCCGCCTGGGTCTCAGCCACCTTGTCAGCATCAGCCGCCTGCCCGGCTTCAGCAGTTTCTTCAATTTGGTCAGCTTCTGCAGCCTGCTCTGGCTCATCAGAGGCCTGCACGACCGGCACTGCGGCCAGGTCATCAACGGGGGCGTGGGGCTGAGCGTCAGCAGACAAGTCTTCAGACGCCCCTTCAGACGACGCTTGCACCGGGGCATCATCGGCATCAGTGGCAACCGCCACCTCTGTTTCTTCTGCCACAGGAGCGGCCACCGGCATGATATCGAGCAACAGCTCGGGATCGGGGTGCAGGCAGTTCATTTTCACACCGGTTTCAACTTCAATTTCCGGAATCAGGAAAGAGTCATTTTCACAGGCGAAACACACCGAAGCACCGGTTGCGCCGGCACGACCGGTACGGCCAATACGGTGCACGTAATCTTCCGGGTCTTCCGGCAACTGGTAGTTGATAACGTGGGTCACGCCGTCGATATGAATGCCGCGCCCGGCCACATCAGTCGCCACCAACACCTGGATCTTGCCGCTGCGGAAATCTTCCAGCGTACGCAAGCGCTTGTTCTGCGGAATCTCGCCGGACATCAGCGCCGCGCGCAGACCGTCTTTCTCGAGCCGCTCGGCCAGAGCACGGGTTTCATGGCGGCGGTTGCCAAATACAATGACCTTCTCGATGCCATTGACACGGATGTAATTGCGCAGCAGACGATACTTCTGACTGCTGGACACCAGGAAGACGGTCTGACTGATATTGTCGGTGGTCTTGCGATCCGGTTCGATCTCAACCCGCACCGGATCCACGGTCCATTGCTGCGCCAGGCTCATGATATCGTCGGAGAAGGTGGCACTGTAAAGCAAGGTCTGACGGTCTTCGCCCTTGCGCGGCGTCTGGCGAATGATGGTGCGCACATCGGGAATAAAGCCCATGCTCAGCATGCGATCGGCTTCATCCAGCACCAGCACTTCGACGTTGTACAGATCCACTTCCTTGGAACGCACGAAATCAATCAGTCGCCCAGGCGTCGCCACCAGAATATCCACCGGGCGTTCGCGCAGCTCCGAGCGCTGTTTTTCGTAATCCATGCCACCGACCAGCGCAACGGCACTGATATCGGCATATTTGCCCAGATCCACCGCATCGGATGCGATCTGCAGCGCCAGCTCACGGGTCGGCGCCACGATCAGCACGCGGGGCTCGCCCATGCGACGCTCTTCACCCAGCGGAAAGTCGATCAGATCGGTGATGATGCCGGTCAGAAAGGCCGCCGTCTTGCCGGTACCCGTCTGGGCCTTGCCAATAATATCCTTGCCCGCAAGCGCAGACTCGAGGGTGGCCGCCTGAATCGGCGTACAGTACTGATACCCCAGGTCCTGGATGGCGCGCAGCATGGCATCCGGCAGATTGAAGTCATGAAAACGCGACTTGCCTTCTTCTACTGGCACTACAAAATCCGCCGGTGACCACTTCTGCACCTTGGGGGCGCTGCGCGGGCGCGAGCCGCCACGCTTGCGTGAGGATCCGCGGGATGGACGTCTGCGCTTGTTGCTCTTATCGTCGTTAGTCAATGTGAAACCTTAAACCCTGTTAGTTCAGTTTGCGCCTGAAAGGTGGCAACGCATCCAGCAGCTGTCTGCCATAGCGTTTCGTGACCACCCGGCGATCCAGCAAAATAATGTTGCCGCTATCCTGTTCTGTTCTGAGCAAGCGCCCTACCGCCTGGGTGAGGCGCATGGAGGCCACGGGCACGCTCCAGTCAATAAAGGCATTGCCGCCCTGGCGCTCAATCCACTCCGCCATGGTTGCGTCCACCGGATCATCCGGCACGCTGAATGGCAGCTTGGTAATAATGACTTCAGTCAGGTAGTCACCGGGCAGGTCGACACCTTCGGCGAAGGACGCCAGACCAAAAATAATGCTCTGCGTGCCCTTGTCGATCGCCGCCCGATGCTGCTGCAGTATTTCATTCTTCGAAAACTGGCCCTGGGACAGAATCGTATTCTTAATGGAATCACCCAAGTGTTCAAGCACAGTGCGCATCTGGCGCCATGAACTGAACAAAACCAGGGTAGCACTGGCCTGGGGCAGCCGCTTGGCAAGAAAATCAGCAACCTCTGCAGTATGGGCCTCGGGGTTCGAGGGATCCGCCTGCATGGGGGGCACCCAGAGCTCGGCACAGCGCTGATGGTCGAACGGGCTTTGCAGCCGTTCGCAGGGGCTGTCCGCGGGCAAGCCCAGATCCACCAGCACACGGTCAAAGTGCCCCAGGGCCGTCAGCGTTGCCGAAGTGACAACAGCGCCGTAACAGTGCTGCCACAGATGCTCGCTAAGCGTTGCCGCCGCCGACACCGGGCTGCTGCGGCACTCGAAATCCACCCCGTCGGGAGATTCAATCACATTGATCCAGCGCGCCGTTGGCGAGCTGCCCTCGGGATCCGGATTGCGATAAGAACGTGCCAGCGAGTGGATCGATTGCATCCGCGAGAGCAATAACCCAGTTTGCGGATACCAGCGCTCCGCTGCATCCTTTTCGATCTCAGGAATACCGCCATCGATGGCTTCTTTAAGCAAATCCACGATTTGCTCGAACTTGACCACCGCCTTGTCTGCAACCTTGGCCACATCTCCCGCCTCGATGCGTAGCGCCTCGGGTAACTGGCCGTTGGGGAAGCGGAAACGATCCGACTTGGGGCTACCGCTGGATTCGGTGAGCAAAGCGCGCAGGGTGCGCTGAAAGCTCTCCAGACACTGATTCAGGTCGGTAAAAGGCTGGGCCAGCTGTGTTATATAGGTGCTGAGCACCTGATGTTCGCCACAGTCGACGCGCATTTTCTCCAGCTGGCGGGTGGCCGCCGAAAGCCAGCGAATGCTACCCGCGACTCTCATGCTGTAGGAGAAGTGACCGATCGCCTTGGCCGCCAGATGGTGGCCTTCGTCAAACACATAAATGCTGTCGGCGGGATCCGGCAGAATGGCGCCGCCCCCCAGGGCCAGGTCCGCCATCACCAGATCATGATTGGCAATCACCACCTCAGCCTGATCCAGGGATTCCCGCGCACGGTAAAACGGACAGGCACTGAAATTGTGGCAGCGCCTGTTGGTGCACTGCAAGTGATCGCTGGTGAGCGGATGCCACAGCTGATCTTCCAGTTCGCGCTTGAGGTTATCGCGGTCACCGTCCCAGCGGCCGGAGGCAAACTCGTTCAGCAGTTCGCGATAAAGCCCCAGGTCCGCCTCATCGAGCTTGTGGACCTGTTCATCTTCGTACAGCGCCATCTGCCCCATCGCGCCCTGACTGTCGAGAATACGCTCGGCCTTGCTGATACACAGATAGCGCCCGCGCCCCTTGGCCAAGCTCACCTTGACCGGCAACTGGGCGTGCAGCGCAATATCCGGCAGATCCTTGTACAGCAGCTGTTCCTGCAGCGCCACGGTTGCCGTCGAGAGCACCAGTTTCTTGTTGGCGGCCTTAGCTATCGGGATGGTGCCCAGCAGATAGGCCAGCGTCTTGCCCGTACCGGTGCCGGCTTCTACCAGCACGACATGACCCTCGGACTGGCGCACACCCGAGGCATCGGCCTGGACACCACCAATAACACGCGCAACGGCACCCACCATCTGGCGTTGCCCATAGCGCGACTTGAGACCCTTGGCGTCCAGAAACGCTCTATAGGCCTGCTGAATCTGTTGTTTGAGGTCCTCGGTTAGCAACGCGGCATCCGGATCAGCTGAGACAGGAGCCGCGATTCTAGCAAAACACTGGATATATCAACAGAATTTGCTTTACGGGATTAAGCTACTGTATATACTTACACCTACTGTATAAAACAACAGGTTAAAACCATGAAGCTGACTCGCCGACAAACGGATGTGCTCGAGTGCATCAAAAAGCATATCGAAACCTCCGGCTACCCGCCCACGCGGGCCGACATTGCGCGTGATCTTGGCTTCAAATCAGCCAATGCCGCTGAAGAACACCTCAAGGCGCTGGCGCGCAAGGGCGCGATTGAAATCATTCCCGGCACCTCCCGCGGCATACGCCTGCCGGACCTCGGGCTCGATGCCGCCAATGAAAGCCTGCCCATTGTCGGCCAGGTAGCGGCAGGCTCACCCATACTGGCCCAGCAGCATATAGAGGATCACTGCACCATTTCGGCGGATTTTTTCCATCCGCCGGCGCACTACCTGCTGCGAGTAAAAGGCCAGAGCATGCGTAATATCGGCATCATGGACGGCGACCTGCTGGCGGTACATCAGTGCCAGGAAGCCCGCAACGGCCAGATAGTGGTCGCGCGCATCGGCGACGAAGTTACAGTGAAACGCTTCAAGCGCGAGAATAATCGCGTTTACCTATTAGCCGAGAACGAAGACTTTGCCCCCATCGAGGTCGATCTCAGGGAGCAGGACATATCCATTGAAGGCCTGGGTGTCGGCGTTATCCGCCGCGGAGGAGAACCACTATGAACCTGGCACCGACCCCCAAATACCGTCGCACCCTTTGTCAGGGCAAGAGCCTAAATGCCGCCAGCAAAACCCCTGCCCTCAGCGGCAAAGGCGCCGGTAAACTGACCGAAATCATTACCCATGACAGCAACCTCTCCAGCATGCCCCTGCTGATGCCACTACTGGCACAACTGAGCCGGGATGATCGCTGGTTTGCCTGGGTCGCACCGCCTGCACTGCTGCCAAAAACACTGTTGACCGATGCCGGGATCGATCTTGGCAAGGTCATTCTGCTGCAACCCGACAGCGGCCACAGCGTGTTTGATCTCGCCCGCCGCGCCCTGAGTGCCGGCACCTGCCATGCGGTAATTTCATGGCCGGGCTACTTGTCGGAGTTTGAACTCAAGGCACTCGAACAGGCAGCGGCCTGTGGCGACAGCCAGGGTATTCTGATTCGGGGTCGGGAGCACGCCTGAAGCCGCCAGGCCTGCCTGCCTGCCTGCCTGCCAGGCCTGCCTGCCTGCCAGGCCTGCCTGCCTGCCTGCCTGCCTGCCCAAGCCTCATATTGAGTGACACTCAGGGCAAGAGGCGCGTGAGCTGCAGCGCATCCAGTCGATAACCACAGCCGTAGCCCAGCCCAGCCCAGCCCATGAGCGAACACCCATGAAGGTCCGGACTGCAGTTCGTAAATAGCAATTTTTGAAGAGAGGTTAGGGAAAAGCCGTTAGTGAATAACAGGCGGCCTGAGCACATCGGCCTCGGCTTCACGCTGGCGCGCACCCGCCTCAGCCACCAGCTGAACACCGGCGGACAGCATAATCTTGGCGATATTGATACGCTCGTCACCCAGCTTGCTGGACAACTCATCGGAAAAGCTTAGCGTCAGTAGCGGCTCATCCTGCTCACTGGAACGACGAACAACAATTTCACCCGTCTCCAGCATGACAATTTCAAGCAATGCGTCTTTCATTTAATCCTTTCGCCTTCTGCTTCGGCGCCCGGTGCCGCCTTGAAACCTGCTACCCGCACCTTTATCAGCATGCATAGATCCGCTCTATACCTGAGTGACCGCCAGCGACACTCAGGGTAAAACGGCTACTGCAACCTCACCATTCCTGCATGCCGGCACGCAAGCGCTCGACAAGCTGGGCCAGCTCGCGCTGCCATAGCTGACACTGCTGAGGCGTGACTTGCGTTACCGTATCGGCACTGAGCGGCATCAATCGAATCTCGGACTGACTCTCAACCGCATTGAGCGCCTGGGCCTTGGCGCCTGGCTGCCAGCAGGCTTCATAGGCCGCGCGCAAGCGCCGCAGCCAACTGGCGGCATCCTGCTCCAGCGAGGCCAGTTCGGTACGCTCGGGCGACTGCACCGCCGCCTGCTCAAAGAGCGCATCAAGGTCGGCAAAACTCTGCAGCTGTGCCACCTCCAGACGGTAGTGATCACCGATTTCACACAGAAAGGCACCATAGGCCGACGCCAGATGGAACAGCACCGACTCCTGGCAACACTCAACCTGAGCCTGACGACTCCAGCCGGTGGAAACCTGCGCCTGGGCCAGCTGCTCCAGCTGCAGTTGAACAAAGTTCAGCTTCTGGCTGGTGCGGGTCACAAATACGCTCATGCAATCTACTCCGCCACCGGCTATTTGGCTTTTTTGGCCTTTTCTTCCACCACCCAGCGACCGCCATCAAAGTAGGCGCGCCACCCGGTCGCCTTGCCGTCAACCTCCGTCATCACATACTGCTCCTTCGTCTTGCGACTGAAGCGTATCAGCGTGGGATTGCCATCAGCATCCGCAACGGGCGCATCAAACAGGAAGCTGTACTTGGGGTCGATTGCATCCTTGTGAGGCAGTAACTCCCCAACCTTGGGCGGCCGGGTTTCACGATTTTTCGGAAACTGACTCGCCGCCAGGAACAGGCCACTGGCACCGTCACGCAGAATATAGGTATCGTCAACCTTTTCGCACTGCAACTCAGGCATCGGCACCGGATCCATCTTCGGCGGCGCGGCCTCGCCGCTTTTCAGCAGCTTGCGGGTATTCTTGCATTCGCTGTTGGAACAGCCGAAGTACTTGCCGAAACGACCCGTTTTAAGTTCCATCTGGGCGCTGCACTTGTCGCACTCGATGGTCGGACCTTCATAGCCCTTGATGCGGTAACTGCCAAACTCCACTTCAAAACCGTCGCAATCCGGATTATTGCCACAGACATGCAGTTTGCGGGTCTGGTCAATCAGGTAAGAGTCCATCGCGGCACTGCATTTAACACAGCGGTGCTTCTTGCGCAGCAAACGTGATTCAGCCTCATCGTCGGCATCTTCACTCACCACCTCGTCGCCGGACACCAGGTTGATGGTCTCCTTGCAGCGCTCCTTGGGCGGCAGCGCATAGCCGGAACAGCCCAAAAAGACACCGGTACTGGCAGTTCGAATCATCATCACTCGGCTGCACACCGGACAGGGAATATCGGTTTCCGTCGGCGTATTGGGGCGCATGCCGCCCTCTTCGCTGCGCGACTCTGCCAGCTTCTGGACGAAACCTGCGTAGAAGCCATCGAGCACCTGCTTCCAGTTCTTGGAACCACTGGCCACATCATCCAGCGCCTCTTCCATGCGCGCGGTAAAACTGAAGTCCATCAGATCGGTAAAGTTTTCCGTCAGGCGCTCGGTCACGATATCGCCCATCTTCTGGGCATAAAAGCGCCGATTCTGTACCTCGACATAACCGCGGTCCTGAATCGTGGAGATGATCGCCGCATAGGTGGAGGGACGGCCAATACCGCGCTTTTCAAGCTCCTTGACCAGGCTCGCCTCGGTGTAACGCGGCGCAGACTTGGTGAAGTGCTGCTTGGGATCAAGCACTTCGAGTGCCAGCGTCTGACCGGCCTTGAGGTCCGGCAGAATAACATCTTCGTCGTTCTTGCCCTTGGTCGGAAACACCCGGGTAAAGCCATCAAACTTGAGAATTCGACCGCGCGTACGCAGCTCAAAGTCGCCGGCACTGACCTGCACCCGCGTACTGAGATATTCCGCTGGGTTCATCTGACAGGCCAGGAATTGCCGACGGATCAGGTCGTACAGCCGCTCGGCGTCGCGCTCCATATTGGTCAGCGCCGTCGCCTCGATACTGACATCGGACGGTCGAATCGCCTCGTGTGCTTCCTGCGCGCCTTCCTTGCTGCTGTACACCACAGGCGCGTCAGGCAGGTATTTGCTGCCAAACATATCGCCGATATATTCGCGACACTGCGCCACCGCGTCAACGCTGAGGTTGGTGGAATCGGTACGCATATAGGTGATGTAGCCGGCCTCATACAGCCGTTGCGCCATCATCATGGTCTTCTTGACGCCGTAGCCAAGGCGCGTACTGGCGGCCTGCTGCAGCGTCGAGGTAATGTAGGGCGCACCCGGCTTGGTACTGGTCGGCTTGTCTTCACGCTTGACGACCTGATAGGTCGCACCTTCAAGCAGCTTCAGTGAAGTGCCGGTTTCCTGCTCGCTGACCGGCCGGAATGCCTGATCCTTGTAACGGGTCACCTGCAGTCGCACGGCAGCCTTGTCTGCGGTCAGGGTATCGGCGTGCAGCTCCCAGTACTCTTCGGGCACAAAGGCACGAATTTCCCGCTCACGCTCCACCACCAGGCGGGTCGCGACCGACTGCACGCGCCCGGCGGACAGACCGCGCGCAACCTTTTCCCATAGCAGCGGCGACAGCATATAGCCCACAACACGATCGAGGAAACGTCGCGCCTGCTGCGCATTGACCCGCGCCAGGTCAAGCTCGGAGGGCTTCTCGAACGCCGCTTTAATGGCCTTCTTGGTGATTTCGTTGAACACCACGCGGCGGTAGCGGGAATCATCGCCGCCGATGGCCTCACGCAGATGCCAGGCAATGGCTTCCCCCTCGCGGTCCAAATCGGTCGCGAGATAGATTTCGTCGGCGTTCTCCGCCAGACGCTTCAGTTCTTCAACGACCTTTTCCTTACCGGGAAGAATCTCGTAGTGGGCCGCCCAGCCATTGTCAGGATCGACGCCCATGCGTCCGATCAACTGCTCCCTGGACTTGCGCTCCTTGTACACCGCCTTGTCCTCGGGCGACATCTTGCGTGTCAGCGCCGCCTGGCGTGCCCGTTCCTTCGGATCACTTTTGGTTGCGGTTCCGCTGGTCGGAAGATCGCGAATATGGCCTACGCTCGACTTAACGACATACTGGCTGCCGAGGTATTTGTTTATCGTCTTGGCCTTTGCCGGAGACTCGACGATAACGAGTGACTTTCCCATAGAATAATGTTCCTTGGCGCGGAATCGGCTAACTGAATCAGCGTGCATATATAAGTGCTGACATTGCGGGGGTCAAGCAAAGCGAAGAAAAAGCTGCTTTTTAGGCCGCGATAGGGTCAGAACGCTGCATCAGATGAAAAATGCTTCTGTTACACTTTATAATTCAGAGAGTTAATAACCAACCCCCATGGCACTCATGCTGCACGACAACATCATCATACTCATCACGATCGCCGTTGTCGGACTCCTGGCCCTGATTGGAAGCCACATTATCAGCCAGCGCGAACAGCATGCCCGCAGCCAAGCTGCGCGGGTAAAGTGGCTCGGTCAACAGGCGGAACACGGCATCAATGCCCTGGGAATTTTGCGTGCCTGCAGCTGCAAGCCAGAGATCATTGAACGGATTGAAAGCCATGTTGCAGGGCTGATCAGTGAAATGGCGACCCTGACGCCGGACAATCCGCTACTGAGCACACTCAACAGCCAGAAACAGAGTGCGGATCGCGCCACGGCAGCTGCCGCGGCGCTGAACAGCGATCGCGCCATCAAGCGGGCATCCATCTTCATTAATTACGCCCGCGAGCTGTTAACCGAGATGGCGCAGAACAAAAGCCTGCCACCGGCACTTGCCAAAAGCTATGCCAAGGAGCTGCACTGGCTGAATGTATCGATTATCGCCACGGCACACCTGACTCAGGGTCAGAAAAGCCTTGGTCTGCAGGACAAACCCGCCGCCCTGTCGCACCTCAAGCACGCCAAGGCGGTACTGACCCGCGCCATGGTACCGCAGCAGTTCAAGCAGGAGCGTCTGACCCAGATCCAGACCCTGCTGGACAGCCTGGAGCCGCGCCCGCAACGTTCAGACGGTGTCTTGGCGGACAATCTGGATGCCTATTTCAAGGATCACTGAACCTTTAAGGACCGCCACACAAGCGACGTCTGAAAAGCACCATTAAGCCCACAGCATCAGATAAGCGCTTTCACGCCTTGTCGATACGGGCAAAGCGTGCGACCGGCTCACCGGCAGGACCTGATACAGTTTCGATAAACATTGACAGCGGCCGCACCCAGAGTTCGCGCTCGCCGTAACAGGGTCTATACACCACCAGCCACTCTTCGGTTTCCGAATGACGGGCACAGCCCACCACTTCGTACTCACTGCCCTTGTAATGCCGATAGAGCCCCGGCTGCGGCTGTTGCAGATTGCTCACATTTACCTCCTGTCAAAAACCCTGGTCTGCGATTTTTCGCAGAACGGCCTGAATCTTCTCGACACCCTCAACACCACCACGCTCACCCCAGAATGCAGTGACGTAGAGCGACGTCGACTCCAGCGCAACCACATCCTCCGGCAGCCCCGACAACGCCTCTGCCAACATATCCAGCTGTTCTCGGGACAGCATTCGCTCGCCCTGCTTCCAGCTCCAGCCTGCAGGCAAACCTTCATTGGCCAGCGACTCGAGACGAAACAGCTGCCAGGGCTGCAGACGATCACGCTGCGCCGCACTGAGCCCATGACGCAGATGTCGGTACGCGGCACGCTCATACTCCTCGGCCTCGGCCTCGCCCGTTGCTCGCGGCGCCGCCAACCTGACCATCTGCACCTGCAACCCCAGGGTGCGGGCCTTGCTGCGCACCAAAGCCTGCGCCTTTTCCCGCGGCGTTGGCATGGCCCACATCATGGAGCCTATGAGCGACAGCATGATCAGTACAATTATTCCCCAGGTCCACATAAAGTTGCACGCCTTACTGAAGGTTTGAATGCCCGATTACCGGGCCACTATGCTAATCTCAAGTTAACGCAACCAGACGGAAACCTTTGATCATGAGTGCTTATAAACGAATCTTGCTGGCGGTTGACCTGTCTGAAGAATCAGATCAGCTAATCGACAAAACCTGTGAGATCGCCGAGCGCAACAACGCAGAGCTGAGCCTCATTCACGTGATCGAGCCTCTGAGCTTTGCCTACGGCGGTGATGTCCCGATGGACCTGACCACCATTCAGGAGCAACTCGACGATCATGCCCGCGTTAAGCTCGACAGCTTTGCCGCCCGCCTCAGCCACCCGGTGACCCACAAGTTCATTGTCAGCGGCCATACCGAATCTGAAATCCACCGCCATTGCGACGAGCATTCCATTGATCTGGTGATCGTGGGCAGCCATGGCCGCCACGGCCTGTCACTGCTGCTCGGCTCAACCGCCAATGGCGTACTGCATGGCGCCCACTGCGACGTGCTCGCCATTCGCGTGCAACCGATCAAATAAGGTTCTGCCCGGGGCCGGCCAGCACCGCTCCGGGCTCACTCAAACCAAAGAATTAAGCAGCGCCTGCACAACAGCCGCTGCAGCACCTTAGTCCTGCATCGCTTCCAGTTCGACCCAGCGCTCCATCAGCACTTCCACCATTTTCTCCTGCTGCGCAAAGGCATCGAGCCCGGCCTGCACCTTGTCCTGACCCTGCTCATAGAAACGGCTGTCCGACATGGCGGCCTGGAGTTCGGCCAGCTTGGCCTCGGCGGCTTCCAGCTGCGCCGGCAGCCCGTCCAGCTCACGCTGCACTTTATAGCTCAGTTTGCGCGCCGCCTTGGGCGCTCCTTCCTTGCCCAGCACCGGCTTTTCAACCCGACCTTTGGACGTCTGGGCCACGACCGGCTGTGGCCTTTGGCGAATCCAGTCGTGATAACCACCCACGTATTCGTTGATCCTGCCCTGGCCTTCAAATACCAGAGTGCTGGTCACGACGTTGTCGAGGAAGGCACGGTCATGGCTGACCAGCAGCACGGTACCGGTGAACTCCAGCAGAATTTCCTCCAGCAGCTCCAGAGTCTCCACATCCAGATCGTTGGTCGGCTCATCGAGCACCAGCACGTTGGCTGGCTGGCTGAACAATTTGGCCAGCAGCACGCGGTTACACTCACCGCCGGACAGCGCCTTGACCGGCGTGCGAGCACGCTCAGGCGCGAACAGAAAGTCGCTCAGGTAGCTGATGATATGACGGTCCTTGCCATTGATGCTGATGCTTTCACGGCCCTGGGAAATGTTGTCGATAACCGTTTTTTCCATATCCAGCTGGCCACGCAGCTGATCGAAATAGGCCACTTCAACCTTGGTACCCTGATTCACTACACCGCTATCAGGTGCCTGCTGACCGAGCACCAGCTTAAGCAGGCTGCTCTTGCCAATACCGTTGGGCCCTATCAGGCCAATGCGATCACCGCGATTGATGGTCAGCGACAGCTTGTCCACCAGGGTACGACCGTCGTAGCCCAGGGATACGTCCTTCAGTTCCGCCACCAGCTTGCCGGAGCGCTGTGCGGTTTCCAGACCAAACTTGGCCGAGCCCTGGCGATTGCGCCGCTCGGACCTTTCGCTGCGCAGCGCTTCCAGCGCCCGGACGCGACCCTCGTTACGGGTACGACGTGCCTTGACCCCCTGGCGAATCCAGACTTCTTCCTGGGCCAGCTTCTTGTCAAACTCGGCATTGTGACGGGCCTCTTCGTTCAGCATCTGCTCCTTGCGCACCTTGTACTGGCTGTAGCTACCAGGGAAGGACACCAGCTTGCCGCGATCAATTTCGACAATGCGCGTTGCCAGAGACTCAACCAGCGACCGGTCATGGGAAATAAACAGCAGGCCGCCGCGGAAGTCTTTCATCTGCTGTTCGATCCACTCGATGGTCTCGATATCCAGATGGTTGGTAGGCTCGTCGAGCAACAGCAGGTCAGGTTCCTGCACCAGGGCGGCACCGAGCGCCGCACGCCGGCGCCAACCACCGGACAACTCTGACATCAGGCGATCTTCCGGCAAACCCAGGCGCTCCATAACGCGCTGCACCTTCTGCTCCAGGTGCCAGCCATCCACGGCTTCGATCTGCTGCTGCAGCACATCAAGCTTGGCCATGGTGCGCTCGTCATGCTCCATGACCAGCTCTTCGTAACGCTGGCGCATTTCCACAACCTCACCCAGACCGCTCATCACCACGTCCCGTACACCGCGTTCATCCGCCGCCGGCAGTGCCTGGGGCAGCTCGGCAACACGACAGCTCGGATCAACCCAGAATTCGCCACCATCGGCCTGCAACTGACCGCCGATAAGCTTCAGCAAGGTCGATTTACCTGCGCCATTGAGCCCCACCAGCGCCACGCGCTCACCAGGGTCAATCTGAAAACAGACTTGGTCCAGCAATGCCCTGGTACCAAAGGCGATGGAAATATTGTCAAGTCGTATCAGCGGCATAATGTATCTATTCGGCTCATTTGAGGGGACGCACATTCTACAGGAAATCCACCGTAAATATGAAAACTGTTCAACCCCTGTATTTTCTACAGATGACTCCAGTAGACTGGAGTAAAATTCGGCTAAACAGGGCTGTAAACGGACTATGAAACCACTCTCCAGAATATGCGCGGCGCTAACGCTGGGCTGCACTTTTTCACTGCCGTTACTGGCGGCCAGTACCACGGCCGACACCTACGCCCGCGAGCGGGCTAGTTATCTGCAGGCAAAACAGGCGATCGCAACAGGAGACTGGAACACCTTTAACAGCATCTCACCCAGCCTCAGGAACTATCCGCTTTACCCCTACATTGAATACGACCAAATGGAACGGCGCCTGGCCAGCGCCAGCCAAAGCCAGGTCGATCAGTTTGCCGCCAGCCACGCCGATACGCCGCTGGCGTCGCGCCTGCAGCGCAGCTGGATCAACCAGCTGGCGCGCCAGCAGGCCTGGCACGGCCTTCTGCGCGCCATGGCGCAAAACCCAATCAGCGGCACCAAATACCAGTGCCTGGAACTCATAGCCCGACTCAACACCGGCGACACGGCGACAGCCTATGCCAGCGCCGCCGAGCTCTGGGATGTGGGCAGCTCCCAGCCCAATAGCTGCGACCCCCTGTTCGATAGCTGGATCAAGGCCGGCAACCTCAATTCCGATATAGCCCTGAGCCGTTTATCCAAGGCGATTGAAGCTGGCAATACATCACTGGCCAAATACGTACAGCGTTACCTCACCCAGCCTGAGCACAAGTCGGTCAGCGATCTGTTCCTGAAGGTCAGCGCAGATCCTGCAATTCTGAAAGACCGCAGCCTGCTAAATTCTGCCAACCCCCTGCACGGCCGCATCGCCGCTTACGGCATCCGCCAACTCGCGCGCAAGGATCTGGAACAATCCTTCGCGCTCTGGCTGCGCGACCGTGACCGCCTCAAGGTGGACCCGCAACGTCGAGCGACCCTGGATAGTTACTTCGGCGTGCGCATGGGCAAAAACTTCCTGCCCGACTACGAGACACTGATGGGGCGCCTGGATCCCGACTTCCAGCACCAGGAGGTTACCGAATGGCGCATTCGCAACGCCCTCACCCGGCTTGACTGGAACAGGGTACAGCAGCTGATCAAGCGCCTGCCGGCGGAACTGCAAGCGAACGAGCGCTGGCTGTACTGGAACAGCGTGGCGATCGACCGTACCGGCAAGGGCAACAACAGCCCGGACAGCCTGTCTCGGCTGATCGGCTCGCGCAATTTCTACAGTTTTCTCGCCGCCGAAATGCATGACCGCCCCTACAACCTTGAGGACGAACCCGCGGGCTTTGACAGCGCGCAGCTCGACCGCCTGGAACAGAGCCCTGCCTTCAAGCGCATGCGCGAACTGCTTTACCTTGATGAGACCTACCAGGCGCGCTCGGAGTGGAACCATGCTCAAACCCGGCTCAGTGACGCCGACCGCCACGCCGCCGCCCATGTCGCCAGCCGCTGGGGCTGGCATGACCAGTCCATTCGGGGGGCCATCAGTTCGAATCGCTGGAACGACCTGTCCATCCGCTTCCCGCATCCCTACAAGGCGCTGTTCAAGCAATATGCGGCTGAGCGTGGCATCAACCGCACCTGGGCACTGTCCATTGCCCGCCAGGAAAGTGCTTTCCAGGCATCGGTGCAGTCCAGCGCCGGCGCCCGTGGCCTGATGCAGCTGATGCCCAATACCGCCGCCCAGGTGGCCAAGCGCTACACCGTGCCTTATCGCAACAGTGCCGACCTGAATACCCCCGCAACCAACATTTCGCTGGGCACCGCCTATCTCTCGCAGATGCTGGAGCGCTTCAATGGCAACCGGGTATTTGCGACGGCCGCCTACAACGCAGGCCCGCACCGGGTATCGCGCTGGCTGGAAGAACGCGGCAACCTGCCGCTGGATATCTGGATCGAGACCATTCCGTTTGATGAAACCCGCAACTACGTGCAGAACGTACTGGCATTCGGCGTTATCTATGATGTCCGCGACCAACAACCCACGCGCATGCTGAGCCCGGCCGAGTCCGCCCTGCTGGCACTGTACCAGTCCGGCAGCGCCAAAAAGCTCTGACGCAGGCCCCATCTGTTGTGACAAGACCACCGGCATCCTGATCGGAGCCGGTGGCACACCAGACCGGAAACGGCCCACACCGCAGTACCAATAACGCCCAGCGTTCAGAACCCCGCCCACAGCAGGAATAATACTGTGCTTACACCCATGACCGACATTGGCGTCAACCTCACTGACAGAAGCTTTGCCGAGGATCTGGACGCCGTGCTGGCACGCGCCACTGAGGCGGGCGTCAGCACCCTGATCGTGACAGGCACCAGCGTCACGGGCACTGATGCCGCCCGCGCCCTGTGCCAGAGCCGACCAGGGCAGCTGTACTTCACCGCCGGCGTGCATCCACACCATGCCAGAGACTACAGCCATGCTGCCCACCAACAACTGCGCCTGCTCGCACGCCACCACGCCTGTGTCGCCATCGGCGAAACGGGGCTGGATTTCAATCGCAACTTTTCCAGCCAGGACGAACAGATGGCCGCCTTCGAGCAGCAAGTCGAGCTGGCCATTGAAACCGGCCTGCCGCTGTTTCTGCACGAGCGCGACGCTCATCCGCAGCAGCTCGCCATACTCAAACGCCACCGCGACTCAATCAGCCGCGCGGTCGCCCACTGCTTTACCGGCAGCGAGGCGGAGCTGCAGGGCTACCTTGAACTGGACCTGTACATAGGCCTGACCGGCTGGATCTGCGATGAACGCCGTGGCAGCCATCTGCTGCCGCTTATCCGGGATATCCCGGCGGACCGCCTGCTGCTGGAAACAGACGCACCCTATTTGCTGCCGCGGGACATACGCCCCAAGCCGAAGTCCGGGCGCAACGAACCTTGCCATCTGCCCCACATTGCCGAGCGCGTGGCGCTCGCCACCGGCGAGCCGATCGAGACCCTGCGGGCACGACTGCATGCCAACAGCCAGACCTTTTTCAACCTGGGCGGCCGCTAACGACCACCAATAAGCAATCTGTAGGCTTTTTCCAGGCCCTCTATCTCTGGCCCTCTTCTCCCAAACGCGCTACTTCAGCCCCTCGATAAAGGCCAGCAAACCGGCACGATCAAACGGCCAGCCAAGCTCCGCGCCACTGGCCTCGTCCAGCAACACCGGAATGCGCACACCATAGCGCTCCACCAGAGCGTCTTCCTCGGCAATATCCACTTCATCAACGCTATGCTGCGCGGGATCCAGTGAGGTCACAATGAGTTCAATCGCCTCATCGCACAGGTGACAACCGCTGGTACTCATCAATAGAAAATGCCGCATTGTGATTCCTTGCAATCCAGTTCCCCGCCGTCAACAGCAACGGCGCCCCGCATTCTAGCGAGCCCATCGCCGGGCGGCAAAAACGCCTCGCACATGCAGCCCAGATCATTTCACTGTAATGGCGGTGTAACAGTTACAATTCGCCCACAGAATACTCGACCCATGCTCGCTCATTTCCATTGCGCACCTGCAATATAATTCTTCCAAAATTCGACCCTCATCCCACCCTAGGGGTTGTCAGGGCCTTTGTCTCAAGGCTATGCTTGCGATTCTCATTTGTTTAGCAAATGCACAACATCGGCCCCTGCCAAGCTGTCGGGCACACCCAGCAAGGCGAGCATTGCGGATGTCGATCCAGCCGGAGAAAACGGTATTCATGGATAAAAACAGCAACCCACTTTCAAATCCGCAGGAGTTTGTTGACTACCTGAACACGGAAACGAAGAAAGTCCTGGAAATGTTCACCGCCACTGGCGGTGATGATATCTTTACCCAGTTCACTCAATCCTGGACTGAACTCACCACTCGCTCTTTTGAAGATCCGACCGTCTGGATTCGCGCCATCACCGACTACCAGACCGCCCAGCTGAACCTGTGGCAGAGCCTGTTTACCGGCAGCGCTGCAGCCAACGTGGAGCCGTCCCGCGGGGATCGCCGCTTTCAGGCTGAAGAATGGTCCGCCAACCCGGTATTCAGCTACATCAAGCAGTCATACCTGCTGACCTCCAAGATGCTGAATGAAATGGCCTCCAACGCCAACCTGTCGGATTCCGAACAGCGCAAGCTGGAGTTTTACACCCAGCAGTATATCGACGCCCTGTCGCCAACCAACTTTGCCGCCACCAACCCCGAAGTGCTGCAGCAGGCGCTGGAGACCAAGGGACAGAGCCTGATCGACGGCCTGAAGAACCTGCTCGGCGACATCGACAAGGGTCGCATCTCCATGACAGACGAATCCGCATTCGTGCTGGGCGAAAACCTTGCCCTGAGCGAAGGCGCCGTGGTGTTCGAGAACGACATGTTCCAGCTGCTGCAGTACAAGCCGCTGACCGAGCAGGTTACGGAACGTCCGCTGCTGATCGTGCCGCCGTGCATTAACAAGTTCTATATCCTCGACCTGCAGGAGCACAACTCCTTTGTGCGTTACTGCGTTGAGCAGGGCCAGACCGTCTTCCTGGTGTCCTGGCTGAACCCCTCCATCGAGCAGGGCGACATCAGCTGGGATGACTACGTCGGCAAGGGTGTCATCAAGGCCATAGACGTGGCTCACGACATCGGCGGCGATGACAAGATCAATGCCCTGGCCTGGTGTGTCGGCGGCACTCTGCTGGCATCGGCACTGGCCGTGATGGCGGCGCGCAAGGACAACCGCGTAGCGTCCGCGACCTTCCTCACCACCCTGACCGACTTCAGCGATCCGGGTGATCTGTGCGTCTTCATCGACGAACAGCAGGTCAAGCGCCTGGAAGACAAGGTCAACAACGCCGGCGTTCTCAATGGCCGCGAGCTTGCAACTTCGTTCAACATGCTGCGCTCCAACGACCTGATCTGGTCTTATGTCGTCAACAACTACCTCAAGGGCCAGACGCCGCCGCCGTTCGACATCCTCTACTGGAACAGCGACTCCACCAACCTGCCCGCCAACATGTACACCTTCTACATCAACAAGATGTACCTGGAAAACAAGCTGGTCGAGCCTAACGCACTGACCATCTGCGGCGAACCGGTGGACCTGCGCAAGATCAAGATCCCCTGCTACTTCCTGTCCACCATCGAAGACCATATAGCCCCGTGGAAAGGCACCTTCAAGGGCGCTGCCAACTTCAAGGGCAATGTTGAATTCGTGCTGGGCGCCAGTGGCCACGTAGCCGGCGTGATCAACCCTGCGTCCAAGAACCGTCGTCACTACTGGACCGGCGGCGAACAGGGCAAGAGCGCCGACCACTGGTTCGATACCGCGACCCAGCAGGAAGGCTCCTGGTGGACACACTGGGGCGAGTGGCTGAAACGCCGCGCCGGCAAAAAACAGGACGCACCGGCCGACTTTGGCAACGCGACCTTCAAGGCCATTGAGCCGGCGCCAGGGCGCTACGTCAGCGCCCGCATCGACTAAGCCTTACAACCTTGAAACAACGGCGGCGGACCTTCGGGCCCGCCGCCGTTTTTGTTTGTGGCCCACGTCTTGCCCCTCTGCAGCCACCGCTCTATCCTGTGCCTCCTCAAGCCTCAAGCCCGGAGCAATGGAATGCACAACATCGACTGGCGTCATAGGCGCAGCGCCTGGCCCGAATGCCTGCAGTGTCTGCGAAAAACGCCCCGGTTCGCCCGTTCATCAATCCCAGCCACTGAGTCGATGCCTTGAATCTTGCGAACGACAACGCTCAGCGCACCCGCGCCCCCCGCATCTGCCTGCACGAGGCCCGCGTCCTGCTCAAACTCGGCGGCCCCATCATGGTGGCGCAGCTGTCGCAAACCGCCATGGGCTTTGTCGACACCCTGATGGCCGGCCGTGTCAGCCCCCGGGATCTGGCCGCCGTGGCGCTGGGCAATGGTATCTGGCTACCGGTGTTTCTGGCCTTGTCCGGCGTGCTCATGGCCACCACACCGATGGTGGCGCAGCACCTGGGGGCCAACCGCACGCGCGCTGCGGGAGCCATATTTCAGCAGGGATTCTGGATCGCGCTCTGCGCAGGCCTTGTGGCCTTTGTCAGCGTGCGCAACTGCGCCTGGCTGCTGGAGCAGCTGAACGTCGCACCCGAGCTGGCGGCACTGACCCAGGACTACCTGCGGGCCATCTCCTGGGGCCTGCCGGCGATTTTGCTGTACCAGCTCATACGCAGCTACTGCGAAGGCTTTGGTCTGACCCGCGTGGTCATGAAGATAGGCGTGCTGGGGCTGCTGCTCAATATACCGCTCAATTACATCTTTATTTACGGCAAGCTCGGCCTGCCCGCCATGGGCGGCGTTGGTTGCGGCTGGGCCACCAGTATCGTCATGTTTGCCATGTTACTGGCGGGCGCCCTCTACCTGTGGCGCAGCCAGGCCTTTAGCGAAACAGCCCCCCTGAGCCGGTGGCAACGCCCCAGCCTTGCGGCAACCCGGCAATTCATGCAGCTGGGCCTTCCCATCGGCCTGTCGCTGCTGATCGAGGTCAGCATGTTCTCCCTGATCGCCCTGCTGCTCGCCCCACTGGGCGACGTTACCGTGGCGGCGCACCAGATCACCATGAGCTTTACCGGCCTCACCTTTATGCTGCCCCTGAGCATTGCCCTGGCCATCACCATCCGCACCGGCCACCTCGCGGGGGCGGCTGACTACCAGGGCGCACGACGCAGCGCCTTTACCGGCGTGGCGCTGGCGCTCGGTTGCGCGCTCGTGTCCTGCAGCGCCATGCTGCTCTTCGCCCACAGTATTGCCAGACTCTACACGCCCAACCCGGTCGTTATCGCACTGGCGGTCCAGCTGCTAGGAATCGCTGCATTTTTTCAGTTTTCCGACAGTATCCAGGTGGCCGCCGCCGGCGCACTGCGCGGCTTCAAGGATACAAGCATGCCGCTGTTACTGGTGTTCGTAGCCTACTGGCTGGTCGGCATGCCGGCAGGCTTTATTCTGGGCCTCACCGACCTCGCAGGCCCGGCCATGGGCGCCAAGGGCTTCTGGTACGGCCTGGTTCTGGGGCTGAGCCTCGGCGCCCTGCTGCTCGGCACACGCCTTGCCTGGATGACCCGGCGTCATATCACCCGCCAGGCGCAGGCTTAGGCGCGATGCACGGGGCACTGCGACACTGCGCCCTGCTGCTGTGCCTGGGTGTACTGCTGAGCGCCTGCGGGCAATCCAGCCCCGAAGCCATGCTCGACAACTACAGTGACCGGGTCGCCCGGGTGCTGCAAGAGTCCATCGACAGCCGTCTCGACGCAGCCCCCGCCATTGCACCGCTGCCGCCACGCCGCCAGCGACTTTTACCCCTGACAGACCTGCGCCAGGGGCTGATCGAAGTACTGCCACTGCGCCACTGCAACCTGCTGGGGCTGATCGCCCAGCGCAACAGTTCGCTGGGCAAGGTGATGCTGCCCTCCAAACAACTGGTGTACGAAATGCGCCTGCTGAGCCAGGTGCGGGACTGCCGTGCGCAGCTGGCACAACGCCTCAATGCTCGCACGGATACCGATGCCAAACTCATACAGCAGCTCGACAGCATCTACCGCCTGAAGGCGCAGGAACTGCCCGCCGTACTCTGGAATGCGATCTACGCCTCCCGCGAGATGGAAAGCAACTTTTCCATTGGCGCCCCCCCCGCTGCCGCTGCGCCTGGATGACAACCAAAGCGATGGCAGCGAGGCTGCACTGCTGAGCTTGCAGACGCTGGCAGACCTGCAAACACTGATCGCCACCCCCAACTGGCAGCTACCCACCGGGCTGGACCAGCTTGAGCTGCACTACCAGACCCTTGAGGCCAACCGCTTTGGCAGCCAGTGGCTCAAATCCGTCTGGTTACTCAGCCAAACCCTGGAGCTCACGGCTCAGGCGCTGGATCGCCGAGAGCAGCGGGCCAGCATCTGCCCACAGCAAAGACCTACTCCCAAAGCCCGCATACTGCTGAATGTATTCAGCAAATATTACGCCGGCGAAGTGCAGCCCTATATGGCACGGGTTGATCGCAGCGGCCAGCGCTGGAAAGCACTGCACCAGCAACTGCTCAGCACCCTGCCCGCCACGCCGGCAATGCGCGACTACCAGTGGCGCATCTTTGCCGACACCAACCCGGACAGTCTGTGGCAAAGCTACATCCAGGCCCGCGACCACCATAGCCGCAGCTGGCAGGCCACACTGCGCAACTGCAATCTGATGCCCGGGCACTGATACCTGACGCTCACAACAGGCTGCCGACGCTTCGATCAATCGTTCAGACAAACTGAACGCTGTACTGAAGTTATTCCGCTATTTAATCCCGGGCAGACATAGATAATGGCTCCATCAACCTACTGTTGCGGAGACAGAAACATGACCAAAGTACTCGTAGTTCAATCCAGCGCCCTGAACGAAACCTCCAACACTCGCCTGCTTACCGCCAAGCTGCTGGCGCGTCTGGGGCGTGACGCAGACATTACTGTCACCAGCCGCGACCTGGCGCAGGATCAACTGCCCCACATCACCGACCAGACGCTGGGGGCCTTTTTCACCCCGGCCGACCAGCGCAGCCCCGAGCAGACTGAGATCATCGCCCTGTCCGATGCCCTGGTGGCAGAACTCATGGACACCGATGTCGTGATCATCGCCGCCCCCATGTACAACTTTGGCGTGCCCTCGACCCTGAAGGCCTATTTTGACCATATCGCCCGCGCCGGTGTCACCTTCAAGTACACCGAAACCGGCCCCGTGGGCCTGGTACAGGGCAAACAGGCCTATATAGTGACCGCCACCGGTGGCATCCACGCCGGCACGCCGCGTGATTTCGTTGCCCCCTTCGTGACCACCTTCCTGGGCTTTTTGGGTATCAACGCGGTCAAAACCTTCGCCGCCGAAGGCATGAGCATGCCCACCATGAAAGAAGAGTCGCTGAACCAGACCATCAGCGCCATCGAACAGCTGTAACGGCAACCGCGCGCCGCAACGCCAAGGGGCCTGCGCCGGGTAACCGGCCTGACCCCTTTTACTGACGCAACCACAGAGGTGAACCCATGGGACTACTGGTCAACGGACAATGGCACGACCAGGGGTACGACACCAAAAGTCAAAAAGGCGCCTTCGTGCGGGATGAATCCCGTTTTCGCAACTGGATAGGCGAAGGCAGCTTCAAGGCCGAGGCCGGGCGCTACCACCTGTACGTATCCCTCGCCTGCCCCTGGGCGCATCGCACCCTGATCGCACGCAGCATCAAGGGCCTGCAGGACATAATCAGCGTCAGCAGTGTCCATCCGCTAATGGCCGCAAACGGCTGGGAGTACAAGACCGACCCCGCCTTTGATCACCCCAATTTCCCTGCTGGCGACCCGCTCTACAACAGTCGCTACCATCACGAGCTCTATACCCGCGCCCAGATTGATTACAGTGGCCGCGTCACAGTCCCGCTGCTCTGGGACAAACAGCAGCACACCATTGTCAGCAATGAATCAGCCGATATTCTGCGCATGTTCAACAGCGCCTTTTCCCATCTCGTCAACCAGGGCCCGGACCTGTACCCGGCACCCCTGCGCACTGAAATCGACAAGATGAACCAGTTCGTGTACGAGACAATCAATAACGGTGTCTACCGCTGCGGCTTTGCGACTTCCCAGAGCGCCTACAACGACGCTTTCGAAAGCCTGTTTGGCGCTCTGGATACACTTGATCAGCGCCTGGGCCAGCAGCGTTACCTGCTCGGCACCCGCATTACCGAAGCCGACTGGCGCCTGTTTACCACCCTGGTACGCTTTGATGCTGTCTATTTCGGCCATTTCAAAACCAACCTGCGCAGCATCAGCCAGTACCCCAACCTGTCAGGCTACCTGCGCGAGCTGTATCAGTGGCCGGGCGTCAGCGATACCGTCGACATGGGCCAGATCAAGCACCACTACTACCGCAGCCACAGCAGCATCAACCCCACCGGCATAGTGCCACGCGGGCCTGCCCTTGAGCTGACACAGCCCCACAACCGCGCACACTTTCCCGCCACATCCGCATAAAGCCTGCGCTGAGCACTTGAGCGAAACTGCGGGATGATCCATGATGACCTCCCCAGGGAACAGGACGTGCCAGGTGCTAACGCAGCGACACTCACAGCAGGATATTGCGAGTTCCAGACCCGCGCTTCGCACGCTGCTGCCGTTGTTATTAGCCCTGGCCATCGCGGCCAGCATTATGCTTGCGGCCGACGACAACACCGGCGTTCGACTCAGCCAGGCCAGTATCAACCAGCTCGGCCAGACCTACGGCGAACCCGCCCGACGCCGCCTTGCCGCCTGGCAGCAGCTACTCACAGACCTTGCCGACGCCGATGAAACCACCAAACTGCGCGAAGTGAACCGCTTCTTCAACCAGGTGCGTTTTCTCGACGATATAGTCCACTGGAAGAAAACCGACTACTGGGCCACCCCGGTGGAGTTTCTGGTGAGTAACGGCGGCGACTGCGAAGACTTCTCCATCGCCAAGTACTACACCCTGCGTGAACTGGGCGTACCGATCGAAAAAATGAGCATCGCCTACGTCAAGGCACTGGAACTGAACCAGGCCCACATGGTGCTAACCTACTATCCGCAGCCCAGCGACATCCCTCTGGTACTGGACAACCTGATACCCGACATCAAGCCCGCCAATCAGCGTCCGGACCTGCTGCACGTATACAGCTTTAATGGTGACAACCTCTGGCTGACCAAGAAAGGCCGGCGGGCGGATCTCGTGGGCGCCTCGGATCGACTCAAGCCCTGGGTTCAACTGCAGTCGAGAATCAATGAACAGCATGACAAGTAGACACAGGAAGATAGCATGTCACTCGTAAACCAGTTGATAGCCGCCACCCTGGTGGCAATGATGGGACTTGCCGGCGGCACGATCTATATCGCCTCGGACAGCTCCAAGCGAATGCTGACCAACCAGCTGGAATCCCACGCCCTGGACACCGCAACACACCTGGGGCTATACCTGGCGCCCTATATCGCCAACAAGGATGCAGCCACGGTGGAAACCACCATCAATGCCATCTTCGACAGCGGCTTTTATCAGCGCATCGATGTAGTCACGGCTGAGGGTGACATGCTGTTCAGCAAATCAACCGCGCCCGTGATTGGCAACACCGTGCCCCAGTGGTTCGTCGACCTGGTTCCCCTCACACCACCGGCCATGACCCGCGAAGTCACCTACAACTGGGCCAAGACCGGCACCATATTCGTGCAGGGCCACCCTGGTTACGCCTACCAGGCTTATTGGCGCGTGGCACAGGAGACCCTGGTCCTGTTCCTGTTCCTCGCCCTGCTTTCGACCCTGGCCATCAGCCTGGTGCTGCGGATTATTCTGCGCCCCCTCAAGGGCGTGGAAGATCAGGCCATTGCCCTCACACGCAAACAGTACATAGAACAGCCGCGCATCCCGAAAACCCGGGAACTGCGCCGCGTCGTCGAAGCCATGAACCAGATGGTGCGCCAGGTGCATCAGATGTTCGAAGAACAGAGCCAGAATATCGAAGAACTGCGCCGCCAGGCGTACCGCGATGATCTCACCGGCCTGCCCAATCCCCGCGCCACCCGGGCCCAACTGGGCGAACGCCTGGACTACCGCCAGGACTTCGGCCCCTGCGCCCTGCTCTATGTGCACATCGATAACCTGCAAGCGCTCAACCAGGCCCTGGGGGCCGAGAAAACCGACAATCTCATCCGCCTGCTGAGCAAACAGCTCAGCGACATCTGCACCGGCGCAGGCGATCACGTCATGGGCCGCCTCAGCGGTGCCGACTTTACCCTGTTGCTGAAATTGCCGGCGCCGGATCAGCTGCAGCGTATCGTCAACGGCCTTTTGAGCAGCATTGATCAGGACTACCAGCAGCTGCGTCAATCCGAGGCTCCGACAGCCGCGCCTGTATGTATCGGCATCGCCCTTGGCAACGACCAGACAGGCGCCGCCCAGCTGCAGTCCAATGCCCGCCTGGCCATCGAAAAAGCACTACAGGAAAGCAGACGCGTACATCAGTTCCAAGCTCCAGGTGATCCGCAACCCGTTGACGAAAGCTGGCATGCACACGTCTCCGCCGCCATCGAAAACGAGCAGATATTCCTGCAGGCACAGCCGGTCATTAGCACCGATGAGCAGCAGCTGCACCAGGAAGTCTTCGCCCGCATCCTCAATCGCGACAACAGCCCCTGCAGCGCCGGTGACTTTATTAGCGTGGTGCGCGAGCTGGGCCTGATGACCGACATGGACCGCGCCGTGGTCAATCACGCCCTGCAGTACCTGCAGCAAAGGCCGTCGGGCACCGCCCTGGCCATCAACCTGTCCAACGAATCCGTTTCCAACCCAGGCTTTCGCCAGTGGCTGCTGGAGCGCCTGAGCACACTGAATGAGCGTGCACGCCTGTGCATCGAGCTGAATGAATCCTCGGTACTCAACAACCTGGAAGGCATCGAAGGTCTGCGCAATGCGCTGCGCACCCTGGGATGCCGCTTTGGGGTCGATAACTTCGGCGTACACCCCAGCGGCTTTGGCTATCTCTACAAACTGCAGCCGGACTACATCAAAATCGATGGCTCTCTGCTGCACGATATCGACAACGATGCCCAGGATCAGTTCTTCGTCAGCAGCCTGGTTAGCGTGGCCCACAGCCTGGATATTGCCGCCTACGCCGAGCGCGTCGAGCGCAGCAGCCAGCTGACTCAGCTGCTACGCCTGAAGATAGATGCCACCCAGGGCTTCCTGCATGGCACACCCAAGGCGCTGGAATAAGGAACCGGACTAAAGGTGAAAGTGAAAGTGAAAGTGAAAAGGGTGACTGGTGACTGGTGACTGGTGACTGGTGACAAGCATAAAAAAGGCGCTGCAATTGCAGCGCCTTTTTTATAACAAGCCAAAGCTTGCGGCTGTCACCCCTTAGCTGAATCTGCGCAACCAACGCTCAAATCCGGTGGCATCCATGGCACCCGCCTGGCGTCCCAGCTCCCGCCCACCCTTGAGCACCAGCAATGTCGGAATACTGCGAACAGCATAACGCTGCCCCAGAGCCTGCAATTTCTCGGTATCAACCTTGATAAAGCGATACTGCGGCTCCAGCCGCGAAGCCGTGGCAGCAAACACCGGCGCCATCATTTTGCAGGGCCCGCACCAGGATGCCCAGAAATCGACGACAACCGGAATATCGGACTGACCGACCAGCTTGTCAAAAGAGGCCACAGAATCAATGTCAACCGGGGCTCCGGCAAAGAGCGCCACCTTGCAGCGACCGCAGCGCGGCTTTTCAGCCAAGCGCTGCTCTGGCAGACGGTTGGTCACGAAACAGTGGGGACAACAGATGTTCAACGAATCAGACACGGCACATAACCCGGATAGACAGTTAACAACGCGTTGGGTCATGCACCGAAATTTCAACCGCACGCTGAAAGCCAGCCATCCCCGACATCAAACTTGCGATCAACAAGTGCCTAGGAGGCTGTCCGAGAATGCTGGCCGTAGCGAGAGCCGACTGATTTGAGCGGGTTTTTGCGGTGTTTTAAGGCGAATAGTGGTTCTATTTAACGCAAAACAGCACAAAAAACAGCCAGCTCAGGTGGCTCGCAGTAGGTTGAGTATTGTCGGACAGCCTCCTAGCGGCCCTTGAGGTTGACCAGCTGCTCGAGCTTGTTGCTCAGACGGTCGGATTTTTCCTTCTCGGCCTGCACCTTGCGCTGCTCCTGTTCGCGCTCGCGACGCTGACGGCTGATTTCCTTCAGCTTGCCTTTGGCGTGTTCGGCTTCCTGCGCGGAGACTTCACCGGAGGCTTCGCCCGCCAAATCGATACGGGCATTGCCCGCCTGCAGGCTGCGATAGTAGGACAGCGTACGCACGTAGGAAGCCAGCGCGCGCTTGATCTTGTTCTTGGCGATCTTCTCATCCGCCAGCAGATCTTCCTGAATACCAATCTTGAGCGGACGCACCTCTGTACGGCTGAACGCCTTGGGGTAGGTTTCCATCAGCAGCTTGAGCGCCGCCTGGTTTGCCACCCGGTTCTTGGAACGAGACTTGGTATTCTCGGTATTTGCAGTATTTTCGGTGCTTGCCACGTCGTTCACGGTTAGGCTCTCGGACTGTTGCTTCAGGGTATCGACGCGAACCTGTTCGCGCTGTTCGAGCATTTGATCCAGCTCGCCAAGCAACTGCTCGGTCTGCTCAATTACGGCATTTACATTATCTTTCATCGGGCTCAGCCGGCTCCCTTGCGTATCAGGTATCGGTACTGCTCATTTTCCACCTTCTGAGCCAGCAGCTCGTGCCCCAGAAAGGTACAGAATTTGGGGATATCGCGCTGCGTGGACGGGTCCGTGGCGACAATTTCAAGCACCTGCCCCACCTGCAGCTCGCGTACCCGGTTATGCAACAGCATGACCGGTTCCGGACAGAAGAGTCCGCAGGCATCCATCACCTGATCAGGTTTTATATTGCCCATTTATTCACCAGTTAATCTCGAACGCGGCCATTGTCGCAAATATGGCAGCACAGAGAAAGCCACAGAGGCATTGCGATTGGCCGCAAATTCATTACGCTTAAAACAGACTCCGCACATCACTGCCAAACAGGAGCAGTATCATGATTCGCGTCCTTATTGAGCGGCATATCGCCGACGACCTTGCCGATCACTACGAACAAGCCGCCCGGGCGACACTGACCGAGGCCATGCAGGCCCACGGATTCATCTCCGGCGAGGCCCTGCACAACAGCCAGGATCCTAACCATCGCGTGGTGCTGGCCACTTACCGCTCCATTCAGGACTGGCAGCGCTGGGCACGCTCAGCGGAACGTCAGGAAGCCATGGCGGTCATAAACCCGATGCTGATCCGCGAGGAAAAAATCACCATACTCGAGCATTGAGCGATAGTGCACGCACCACGTCACTCTGCCATTAGCCTGCAAAAAAGGATCAGAGCCCGGCCACCGTCGCAAAGACGCAGGCCAGGTGCTGCTCCTGGGTAAAGCCAGACGCCCTTCTGGGCTTCAGGTCATGATCCCCGTCTTCGAGCCAGTGCAACTGCAGCTGCGCCGACAACCCATAGGATTCCACCGCCTCCCGATTGCCCAGTGCATCCCGCGTACCCTGAAAAACATGCACCGGCAAAGGCAGCTCGGTTAGATGTTCGATGCGCGGCTGCTGCGGTTTTTTGACCGCGTAAAACGGATAGCCAAATACCAGCGCGCCACGCACATAGTCAGGCGCATTATCAAGCAGCATGGTAGCGACCCGCCCGCCCATCGACTTGCCCGCCAGCCACAGCGGCACGCCATCATTCAGTTCATCAATGCGGGCGCGAAAATACTCAAGCAGCTGCGGCATGCGATTGGGCGGCCGGCGCCGACCATCTTCACGCCTGGCCTGCATATAGGGGAACTCAAACCGCAGCACCTGATAGCCCGCGTCAGCAAGCCCCTGCGCCGCCGCCTGCATAAAATCGGAATCCATGGGCGCACCGGCACCATGGGCAAATAAAATGCGACCCTTGCGGGGCTGCCCATCCATTATAAACATTGAATCTCCCATTAATCGCCCGCCTGGAACATCTTGATTCAGATCAAACAAAGCACCGATTTATACGACTTTAGGCCTGATACACAGGGGTACAGTCAGACCAAAAAGCCTCAATTCGAGTCATTTATCGTCTTAGTTACGACTTTTTGACGAAAAAATTCTCAATATCTTTCAACGCGTTAAATATTTACGGTTCGCAAAGCAACGAAATCGAGTACAATCCGGCCGCGGAGTTTGGGTGCGACAATGTACCGCATCCAGCCAAGGCTTCGCATTGTAAACAAAGATGCGTTCCCAGATAATTGCCGCCGGAACGTTTTCCTTTTCACTAGCTTGTTGATGAGAGCCTGACATGAGCACAGCAACTGAACACCCAACATACAACTACAAGGTGGTACGACAGTTTGCCATCATGACGGTGGTATGGGGTATCGTCGGTATGGCCGTTGGGGTTCTGATTGCAGCCCAGCTGGTCTGGCCTGCACTAAATTTCGATACGCCCTGGCTGTCTTTCGGACGTATTCGTCCCCTTCACACCAATACCGTGATTTTCGCGTTTGGTGGTTCTGCCCTGTTTGCCACGTCTTACTACATAGTGCAGCGTACCAGCCAGGTTCGCCTGTTCTCCGATGGACTGGCGAAGTTTACCTTCTGGGGCTGGCAGGCCGTGATTGTCGCCGCCTTTATCACCCTGCCCATGGGCATCACCTCCACCAAGGAATACGCCGAGCTTGAATGGCCGATCGATATCCTGATGGGGCTGGTCTGGATCAGCTACGCGATCGTCTTCCTGGGTACGGTAAAGAACCGCAAGACCTCCCACATTTATGTGGGTAACTGGTTCTTTATGGCTTTCATCATCACCGTGGCGGTGTTGCACATCGTCAACAGCCTGGTGATCCCGGTTTCGCTGTTCAAGTCCTACTCTGTCTACCCTGGCGCCGTGGATGCCATGGTGCAGTGGTGGTACGGCCACAATGCGGTGGGTTTCTTCCTGACCGCGGGCTTCCTGGGCATGATGTACTACTTCGTTCCCAAGCAGGCCGAGCGTCCGATCTACTCCTACCGTTTGTCGATCGTGCACTTCTGGGCACTGATTGCGACCTACATCTGGGCCGGCGGTCACCACCTGCACTACTCCGCCCTGCCTGACTGGACTCAGTCCGTGGCCATGGTGATGTCCCTGATCCTGCTGGCACCCTCCTGGGGCGGCATGATCAACGGCATGATGACCCTGTCCGGTGCCTGGCACAAACTGCGTACCGACCCGGTACTGCGCTTCCTGGTGGTTTCGCTGTCGTTCTACGGCATGTCCACCTTCGAAGGCCCGATGATGGCGATCAAGACCGTTAACGCCCTGTCCCACAATACGGACTGGACCATCGGCCATGTACACGCCGGCGCGCTGGGCTGGGTTGCGATGATCTCCATCGGTTCCACCTACCACATGATCCCGCGCCTGTGGGGCAAGGCTCAGATGTACTCCGTGCGCCTGATCAACGCCCACTTCTGGCTCGCGACCATCGGCACCGTACTCTACATCTGCGCGATGTGGGTTAACGGCATCCTGCAGGGCCTGATGTGGCGCGCAGTCAACGAAGACGGCACCCTGACCTACAGCTTCGTGGAAGCCCTGGCTGCAAGTCACCCGGGCTACTTTGTACGCTGGCTCGGCGGCGCCTTCTTCCTGACCGGCATGCTGCTGATGGCTTTCAACACCTGGCAAACGGTACGCAAAGGCAGCCGCGCACCGCTGGTCGATTCGGCCCCACAGACAGCCTGAGGCCGATAGGAGCTTTTCTCGATGATCAAACATGAAACAATAGAAAAAAACATCGGCCTGATGGTACTGCTAATCATTATCGTGATCAGCGGTGGTGGCCTGGCGGAAATCGTTCCGCTGTTTTTTCACTCTTCGACCACCCAGCCGATCGAGGGCATGCGCCCTTATTCGGCGCTGGAGAACGAAGGCCGCGACATCTACATCCGCGAGGGTTGCCACGTCTGTCATACACAGATGATTCGGCCCTTCCGGGCGGAAACCGAGCGTTACGGTCACTACTCCACCGCCAACGAAGACGTGTGGGAGCACCCCTTCCTGTGGGGCTCCAAGCGTACCGGACCGGATCTGGACCGTGTTGGCGGACGCTACTCCGACGACTGGCACCGCGCGCACCTGTACAATCCGCGTGACGTTGTGCCCCAGTCGAAGATGCCGTCCTACCCCTGGCTGTTTGAGAACCGCGTCAGCGGCTCCGACACTGAAGCCAAGCTGAAGGTCATGCGCAAGCTGGGCGTGCCCTACACTGACGAGCAGATTGAAGACGCCCAAGAGGCTGTGAGCGGCAAGTACGAGATAGACGCGCTGGTCGCCTACTTGCAGGCACTCGGCAAAACGCACTCCGAATATAGCAACAAGCGGTAGCTAACGTGAGTTACGAAGTATATGGCCCATATATACCGGTGATCATGCTCATCACCTTCCTTCTCCTGTTCGTCTGGGTAATGCTCCCGAAGAACAAGAAGGGATTTGATGATGCCGCTAACCTTCCCTTCGAAGACGAAGAGAAACCTTCGGATGCTAAGGCCGATAACGGGAGAACGGAAAAATGAGTGCTTTTTGGAGCGCATGGGTAACGGTGATTACCTTGGCGGTCATTTTTGGCTGCACATGGTTGCTGTTCCAGACTCGCAAGAGCGAGACCTACAAGGAATCCACGGACACGACTGTCGGTCACGTATACGACGGCATCGAAGAGTACGACAACCCGCTGCCACGCTGGTGGTTTCAGCTTTTCGTCGCCACTGTGATCTTCGGACTGGTGTACCTGGCCCTGTACCCGGGACTGGGTAACTTCAAAGGCCTGCTCGGCTGGACATCCACGGGTCAGTGGGAAGAAGAGATGCAGCACGCCGAAGAAGTCTACAAGCCGGTGTTCGCCAAGTATGCCGCCCTGTCGATCGAAGACCTGCAGACCGAGGACAACAAGTCCGGTCTGCAGATGGGCCAGCGCATGTTCGCCAACAACTGCAGCGTCTGCCATGGCTCAGCGGGGACCGGCGCCTACGGCTTCCCCAATCTGACTGACAATGACTGGCTGTACGGCGGCGAGCCTGCCACTATCAAGCAGACCATCACCAACGGTCGCAACGGTGGCATGCCGCCCTGGGGCCCGGTTCTTGGTGAAGAAGGTGTACGTGATGTGGCCAGCTATGTGCTGGGCCTCGGCGGTCATGAAGTGGATCCGGACGCCGCACAGCGTGGCGAAACCCAGTTCCAGGCCCTGTGCACCGCCTGCCACGGCCAGGACGCCAAGGGCACCCTGGCACTGGGCGCACCCAACCTGACCGACGACGTATGGCTCTATGGCGGCAGTTTCGAAGCGGTGACACACTCCATTCGCAACGGTCGCGCAGGCATGATGCCGGCACACAAGAATCTTCTCAGCGATGACAAGATTCACCTGATTGCCGCCTACGTCTTCAGCCTGTCAAACGACTGACAGACTGCAGGCCTGTGATCAAGACGATATGATGCAGGTCATATCGTCTTTTTTATGGGCCCTTTATACTGGACTCTGTCCGCTGTAGCCGCCTGGTTTCCACGCCGCCCGGCTGCAGCGGACAGACTCTCGATACAGCGTTCCACAACTCGCGGATTTGCCCTGCGCCGCAACCGGTCACACGAAGAGTAATGGCATGAATCAGATTCCGGTCAAAGACATCACTCCCAAAAGCAGCCCGTCCAAGACGACGGTCGAAACCTACGACCTCTACGCCAAGCGCGAGCATATTTACGTCAAGTTCTACAAGGGCCTGTTCCGCAACCTGCGCATGATCTCGGGCTGCATCATGCTGGCCGCCTACTTTGGCTTTTCCTGGCTGCAATGGGATGGCCACCAGGCGGTGCTGTTTGACCTGCCTAACCGCCAGTTCCACGTCTTTGGCATGACCTTCTGGCCGCAGGACTTCATGCTGCTGTCCTTTTTGCTGATCATACTCTCCTTCGTGCTCTTTCTCGTCACCGCGGTGGCCGGGCGCCTCTGGTGCGGCTATGCCTGCCCGCAGTTTGTCTGGACCTGGTTTTTCATCTGGGCCGAGCGCATCACCGAAGGTGATCGCAACCAGCGCATGAAACGCGACAAGGCGCCCTGGACGGCGGACAAAGCTGCCCGCAAAACCCTCAAGCACCTTCTCTGGCTGCTGATCGCCGGCGCCACGGCGATTGCCTTTGTCGGCTATTTCAGCCCCATTCGCGAGCTGGTGCCGAGCCTTCTGAGCTGGAACCTCGGCCCCTGGGAAACCTGGTGGCTGGGCTTTTTCGCCCTGGCGACCTACGGCAACGCCGGCTGGCTGCGCGAACAGGTGTGTATCTACATGTGCCCCTACGCCCGCTTTCAGAGCGTGATGTTTGACCCCGACACCCTGGTCATCTCCTACGACGAGAAACGCGGCGAACACCGCGGCAAACGCAAAAAAGGACTCGACTACAAGGCCGAAGGCCTGGGTGACTGCATCGATTGCGGCAACTGCGTGCACGTCTGCCCTGTGGGTATCGACATTCGCGACGGCCTGCAGCACGAGTGCGTGGCCTGCGGCGCCTGTATCGACGCCTGCGACGATGTGATGGATCGCATGGGCTACGCACGCGGGCTGGTGCGCTACACCACCGAGCACGCACTGGAGGGCAAGCCCACCAAACTGCTGCGCCCGCGCCTCATAGTCTACGCCCTGCTACTGGGAGGCATGCTGGCGGCCTTCGCCTACACTATCGCCACCCGCATACCGCTGGAAGTCGATGTCCTGCGCGATCGCGGCTCCCTGTTCACCCACACCTCCGATGGCAAGCTGGAAAACAGCTATACGCTCAAGCTCGCCAACAAGGCGCAGCAGGATCACCGCTTTGAAATCAGCGTCAGCGGCTTCGACGGACTGACGCTGGTAACCGAGTCGCAGCTCAACATCGCCGCCGGCGAGCTGACCGATGTCGCTCTGCGTCTGCAGGCGGATCCTGCTGCACTGCAGCGCGCCAACTACACCATTGTTTTCCATGTGCGGTCGCTGGATGACCCCTCGATCAACCTGGATGCCGAGAGCCGCTTTCTCGGCCCCGCACCCAGACGCTGAACTAAACAGCATCACAGCACTCTCAACAGCCCCGGGGCAATTTGTCGCAGCAGCAGGCCCCGGGATTTTCGGTTAGAATAGCGCCGCGCACGGGCAGTTGTTTGCCCGCTACCACCTTAGCGCGCTTTAAGGATCATCATGCAGCAAGACAACATCGCCATCGCACCCTGGTACAAACAGCCTTGGCTCTGGTTTATCCTGGCCCCGGTCATTGCCTCCATTTTCTCCGGCACAACCTTTCTGGTCCTGTCGATCGTCACCGCCGACGGCATCGTCAAGGACGACTACTATCAGGTCGCCAAGGGACTGGAGATCGACAGCACCCTCTCGAACAACGCCGCAGCCCTGGGGCTTGACGCCGACCTGCTGATCGATGATGTCACCGGGGATATAGGCCTGACCCTGCACGGCAAGGTGGCCGACGACCTGAACAGCCTGACGCTGGAAATCATCCACCCGATTCACCAGAAGTACGATCAGAATGCACAGCTGCGACGCATACCCGGCAGCACCCGTTTTACCGGCAGCCTGCAGGCCGCCCTGAGCACCGGCAAGCGCTATTTGGTACTGCTGCCCCGCGACAACAGCTGGAGCCTGCGGGCCGAGGCCCTGCCACCCTATGATCCGCTGCGCATTAAGCTGTCTCCGGCACACTGACTCCAGGCATCATGGCAACCCCCTTGAGCTCCGCCAGCGACAGTTCCACCTCCGACAGTGCACTGAGGCGTGACACGCCACCAGACGCTATAGAGCAGGTCAGCAGCTGCTTTCACTGTGGCCTCGATGTGCCCCCAGGCTCAGACTACGCCCTGCAGATCGACGGCCAGGCGCGCGAGCTTTGCTGCCCCGGCTGCCTGGCCGTAGCGCAGACCATCATCGACAGCGGCCTGGACGGCTACTATCGCCATCGCAGCGGCACCCCTGGCGGCGCTGATATTGCTGGTCGCGCCCTGCCCGACGTCCTGACCCAGGAACTGGCGCTCTATGACCTGCCCAGCATGCAGCAAGCCTTCGTCTCAACCCTGGACGACGGCAGCCGTGAAGCCAGCCTGGTCATCGAAGGCATTACCTGCGCCGCCTGTACCTGGTTGCTGGAACATCACCTGCAACGCCAGCCCGGCGTACAGCGGGTCAGCGTCAATCTGAGCAATCACCGCATGCGCCTGTGCTGGGATACGGCAAGCACCAGCCTGAGCCTGCTGCTGGGGCAGATTTACCGCATCGGTTACCAGGGCCACCCGTACCATCCCGACAAAGAAGAGCAGCTGCTCGAACGGGAAAAGAAGCGCGCCATCAGACGCCTCGGGGTCGCCGGGGTCGGCATGATGCAAGTGATGATGTACGCCATCGCCCTCTACGCCGGCGCCCTGCAGGACATGGAACCGCAGTTTGTCAGCTTTATCCGCTGGGCCAGCCTGATCGTGGCCAGCCCCGTCGCCCTTTACGCCGCCCTGCCGTTCTATCAGGCGGCGCTGCGTGACCTGCGCAGCCGCCACCTGAGCATGGACGTGCCTGTCTCCATCGCCGTGCTGGGCGCTTACTGCGCCAGTGTCTGGGCCACCCTGACCCGCAGTGGCGAGGTCTATTTCGACTCGGTCACCATGTTCACCTTTTTCCTGCTTATCGGCCGCTACCTCGAAATGCAGGCGCGTCACCGCACCGGGCGCGCCGGCAATGCCCTGCTTAACCTGCTGCCCAACAGCGCCCTTCGCCTCGTCGACGGTGAAGAGCTGCTGGTGCCGGCCAGCGAACTCAGGGTCGGCGACCGGGTGCTGGTAAAACCCGGTCAGAGTCTGCCGGCGGACGGTATTATCCGGCGCGGCCATTCCTCCATCGACGAATCGGCCCTGACCGGCGAGTACCTGCCCATTCGCCACGGCGAGGGCGACGCCGTGGTCGGCGGCACCCTCAATGTCGAGAACCCCATCGAGCTGGAAATCAGCCAGGTGGGGGGCGATACCCAGCTCTCCGCCATCGTCCGTCTGCTGGACCGTGCCCAGAGCGAAAAGCCTGCCAGCGCTCGCCTCGCCGATCGCATCTCCAGCTACTTTGTTGCTGCGGTACTGCTCACCGCCAGCCTGGTCGGGCTGATCTGGTGGCAACTCGACCCTGCCAATGCCTTCTGGATCACACTGGCGGTACTGGTCGTCACCTGCCCCTGCGCCCTGTCTCTCGCCACTCCCACGGCCCTGACCACCGCCACCGGCACACTGCGTCAGCACGGTCTGCTGATCACCAGGGGCCATGTACTCGAAAACCTCGCCCGCGCCAGCCATATCGTATTCGACAAGACCGGCACTCTGACCCAGGGCAACCTGAGCCTGCACAGTGTCACTTGCCTGGGTGCCAGGCGCGATCAAGCCCTGCGCCTGGCCGCAGCCCTGGAAGCCCACTCCGAACACCCCATTGCCAAGGCCTTCCACCCCTTTATCGACAAGCCCGCCGAGACGCTGGAGTCCCACCTTGGGCTGGGGCTCGAGGGCAGGGTCGATGGCACGCCTTATCGCATCGGCACGGCGGATTTTGCCGCGGCGCTCTGCCCGCACGCACCCAGGCCCACGCTGCCCGACAACCAGAGCCAATGGCTGCTGCTGTGCAGCACCGAAGGTCCCCTGGCCTGGTTTGGGCTCGATGACCAGCTCAGACCCCAGGCGCTTGAATGCATCCGCTCGCTACAGGCACTGGGCCTGCAAGTTGAGATGCTCTCCGGCGACAGCTCGCCTGCGGTGCAGCACGTCAGCCAGAGTCTTGGCATCGACCGCGTTCATGGCGGCATGTCGCCGGAAAACAAGCTAGCCCACATAAACGCCCTGCAGCGCGATGGCGCCCAGGTGGTCATGGTCGGCGATGGTATCAACGATATTCCGGTACTGGCCGGCGCCCAGACATCCATTGCCATGGGCTCCGCCACTGACCTGGCCAAGACCTGCGCCGATGCGGTACTGATGTCCGGCGACCTCAACCGCCTGGTGGATGGCATTTTGCTGGCACGCAAGACCCGCAGTATTATTCGCCAGAATCTCGGCTGGGCCCTGCTGTACAATCTGCTGGCGCTGCCACTCGCCGCCAGCGGCTTAGTCGCACCCTATATGGCCGCCATCGGCATGTCCGCCAGTTCACTGGTGGTGGTAGGCAATGCCCTGCGACTTTCAAGGCGCGTACGCAGACCAAACACCAAGCTGAAAGCTGAAAGCTGAAAGCTGAAAGCTGAAAGTATCAGGAAGGTCAGACGTTAATATGAGCCCATTCCAGGCCCGATTTGAAACAGACACCAAAGGCTGATCCATGGACATTCTGTATCTGCTTATTCCCATTGCCATCATCTTTGTCGGCTGCGCCCTCTGGGCCTTTTTCTGGAGCGTCAACAGCGGCCAGTACGATGATATGGAGTCCCCCGCCCACAGCATCCTGTTTGATGATGACGACAACCTGATCCCCGACGACGCCAAACAGGATCGCCTCCGCCCGGTCAGGCCTGCCCAAACGCCAGCCCAAACCGCCGCGCTCAAGCAGTCCAGGGCCGATACGGATGACTGAAGGCCTGTCGATTGGCACCGCAATTGTCCTTGGCCTGCTGGGCGGCGCCCATTGCATCGGCATGTGCGGTGGCATAGCGGCGACGGTCGGCATGACCCGTCCCGACAGCCGCACGCCCGCTATCATCCTGCTGCTGGGCTACAACGGCGGACGTCTGCTCAGCTACGCCCTGGCCGGCGCCCTTCTGGGCGGCCTTGGTGTTCTGGTGGCCGGCGGCACGGCGACCCTGGTACTGCGCACCCTGGCAGGATTGATGCTGGTGGCCATGGGGCTCTACATAGGCCAGTGGTGGAAAGGCCTGCTGCTATTGGAGCGTGCCGGCAGCGGCCTGTGGCGCTACCTGCGCCCAGTTGCCGCGCGCTTTCTGCCGGCCCGTACGCCGCTGCAAGCACTGGCACTGGGCCTGTTATGGGGCTGGCTACCCTGCGGACTGGTGTACAGCACCCTGATCTGGGCTTCCGCCGCCGGCGACTGGCAGAGCAGCGCCCTGCTGATGGCCAGCTTCGGTCTGGGCACCCTGCCCGCCATGCTCGCCACCGGACTGATGGCCGCCCAGCTGCGTCAGCTGCTGGCACGGCGCCTGACCCAGCAACTGGCAGGCAGCCTGATTATCCTGTTTGGTCTCTTTAGCCTGATAGCGATACTGGCGCCCTGATCCATCGCTTGTGCCCATGACTTCAACCGGCGCGCCAAATGATGGATAATTGCACGCTTAAGTCGTTTAGGCGCCGTCAGCCGCCATGCACCTCAATCCGAGCGCCCTATCAATCCAGGAAACAGGAAGTACCTATGGATGAGCCACGCAAACCGGGGACGCCACGTCCTGCCCAGCAGTCGCACTGCAACAGCTGCAGCCTGAGCACACTCTGCCTGCCGGTCTCACTGGAGCTGACGGATATAGATCGCCTGGACACCATCATCAGCAAAAGCCAGCCGCTGAAAAAAGGCGAGCTGCTGTTCGATCAGGGCCAGGCGTTTGGCTCCATCTTTGCCGTGCGGGCCGGCAGCGTTAAGACCTATTCGGTCACACCGGAGGGCGACGAACAGATCACCGGCTTCTACTTTCCCGGTGAACTGATTGGCCTCAGCGGCATGGACTCGGGCCAGTACCCCAACGCTGCGCGGGTACTTGAAACCACCACCGTATGCAATATTCCCTTCGCCCGCCTGGATGATCTGGCCGGTGAACTGCCGGAGCTGCGGCGCCAGATCATGCGTACCATGAGCCGTGAGATTCGTGACGATCAGCAGATGCTGCTGTTACTGTCGAAAAAAACCGCCGAGCAGCGCCTGGCCACCTTCCTGATCCGGCTGTCGGAACGCTTTCGCATCCGCGGCTATTCCAGAACGCGCTTTCGTCTGTCGATGTCACGCAACGAAATCGCCAACTACCTGGGACTGGCGATCGAAACAGTCAGCCGGCTCTTTACCCGCTTTCAGAAAAGCGGCCTGATACAGGTGGAAGGCAAGGAAATCGACATTACCGATATATCCCAGCTCTACCTGCAGTCCGGCGAGTGCCCAAGCCTGCAGCAGACAACCTGAATCCATTGACACTAATTACACCGACCCCATCACAACCGCAGCCGCGCTGCGCCCAAGGAGTTCTTGCATGCCCTACGATGAGTGCTACGTAAAATCGGTTATCCGCACGGTTGCGGACTGGCCCGAAAAAGGCGTCATGTTTCGCGATATCACACCTATTTTCAAAGATCCCAAAGCCCTGCGCATGGTCACGGATGATTTTATTCAGCGCTATATCGGCACCGACATTACCCATATTGCCAGCATTGACGCCCGCGGCTTTCTGATCAGCTCGATCATGGCCTACCACCTCAATCTGCCCCTGGTGCTGGTGCGCAAGAAAGGCAAACTGCCGGGCAAGACCATACAGGCTGACTACGCGCTGGAATATGGCACCGCCACCGTTGAAATGCAGATCGACGCCGTGGGCCCCGGTGATCGGGTACTGATTTTTGATGACCTTATTGCCACCGGCGGCACCATCCTGGCCGCCAGCACCCTGATCAAGGAACTTGGCGCCAGCGTCTATGAAGCCGCTGCGCTGATTGACCTGCCGGACCTCGAAGGCTCCACCCGCATTCAGGATGCCGGCATTCCGGTACACACGCTGCTGGCCTACGAAGGCCTCTGATCGGCCTGCCACCGAGGCACAGATTTTGCGCGCCTCGGTGACTTGCTTCATTCGCCATGGCAATTACGCCATGAGCCGCTAGAATAGCGCCCCTACTCAGCAGGCAACGATATACCATGTGGTTCAAAAATCTGATCTTTTATCGCTTTAGCGCCGCCTTCGACAAAGACACCGAGACACTGGAAAACGCGCTGGCAGCGACACCCTTTCAGCCCTGCGGCAGCCAGGAACTGAGCCGCTCCGGCTGGATAGCCCCCTGCAAGGCCTTGCCGGACAGCCTGGTCTACAGCTGTGCCGGCTATCACCTGATTTGCACCCAGAAAGAAGAAAAAATCCTGCCCTCGGGGGTCATTCGCCAGTCCCTGGAAGAACGGGTACAGAAGATCGAAAAGGAAGAGGCACGCAAGGTGTATCGTCGCGAGCATACCCAGCTCAAGGACGAAATCATTCTTGACCTGCTGCCCCGTGCCTTCAGCAAGCGCAACCAGACCTATGCACTGATTGCGCCCCAGGCCGGGCTGATTCTGGTCGATGCCTCCAGCCACAAGAACGCCGAAGACCTGCTCAGCCAGTTGCGCACCAGCCTGGGCTCACTGCCGATCATACTGCCAGACGTCAAGCAGTCTCCGGCGGCGGTCATGAGTCACTGGCTGGAACAGCAGGAACCACTGCCAACCTCTCTGCAGCTGCTCGACGAGGCGGAACTGAAGGACAACCTGGTCGAAGGTGGCGTGATCCGCATCAAGGGTCAGGAGCTCACCAGCAGCGAGATCGTGGCGCACCTCGAAGCCGACAAACGCGTTTCCAAGCTGGCGCTGGAGTGGGACGAGAACCTGCGCTTCCTGCTGCACGAAGATCTCAGCGTGCATCGCATCAAGCAAACCGATCAGTTCAAGGAACGCCAGCAGGATGTGGCCGACGACGAACTGGCCCGCTTTGATGCCGATGTGGCGCAGCTGGGGCTCGAACTGACACGCCTGATTCCGGATCTGCTCAACGCCTTTGGTGGCGAAGTTGCAGGCGCATCCCTGGAACCCGCACCAAAAGTGTGACACCGCCACAGGCGGCGGTGAGACGATTCAGTTGAGTGCACACTGAAACCCAGCCGCCCGTTACAACAGCCCTGCAAGGCCCCGGAGACCCCATGTACAGCGTCAAGGAAATGTTCTACACCCTGCAGGGCGAAGGTGCCCAGGCCGGACGCCCGGCGGTGTTCTGCCGTTTTGCCGGCTGCAATCTCTGGTCAGGCCGGGAGCAGGATCGCAGCAGTGCCATCTGTGACTTCTGCGACACCGACTTTGTCGGTACCGACGGCCAAAACGGCGGCAAGTTTGCAACCGCACAAGCCCTGGCAGAGGCCACCCTGGCACTCTGGCCGGATCCTGCCCAGGGCACCCCCTACCTGGTCTGCACCGGGGGTGAACCTGCACTGCAGCTCGATACAGCCCTGATCGAAGCCTTCAAGGCCGTGGGCTTTGAAATTGCCGTTGAAACCAACGGCACCAAACCCCTGCCCGAGGGTATCGACTGGATCTGCCTGAGCCCCAAAGCCAATACCGACCTGGTGTTGAGCGCCGGACAGGAGCTCAAGCTGGTCTACCCGCAACTGCTGGCACCGCCCGAGCGTTTTACCTCACTGGCCTTCGAGCATTTCTACCTGCAGCCACTGGATGGGCCCGATGCCGCCGCCCATCTGCGCCTTTGTGTGCAGTACTGCCTGGATCACCCGCAGTGGAAGCTCAGCCTGCAAACTCACAAAATTCTGGGCATCGACTGAGCGCCGTTGTGAATATCACCCCGCAGCAAAAGCGTCCACAGGCCCGCGGTTACAGGTCTGCGACGTTATACCCACATCTGCTGTGGATAAGGGTGTGGGTGAGCACGAAAATAACCGCCACCCAGCCCATGATAGCGTTGCCTCACACAGATTGTTCATTTTTTAAACATTAGTCGTTGCAGAACAAAATCAATGAGTTGCAACGAAATTTTCAAGAAACTGGTGATGTTTGGCCTATTGGGTGGCGATTTCGTTATGTAAAGTTTCTGAAACAGTGGCACTGCGGGCTTAGCTTCAGGGCCCGGCGCAATTTCCAGTGTGCGGCACTGGCCGGTATTCCGTCGCAACCGTTACTATTAGCGCTCATTACTCAATGGATTCGCAATGTACACAGCCAAGCAACGCCAGCAAGAAGCGCAGAAAGTCACCCTGGTCGGCAGCCTGCTCGACGCCGTTCTCGGTGTCGCCAAAATTCTTGTCGGCATGTTTTCACATTCCCATGCCCTGATTGCCGACGGCGTTCACTCGCTGTCGGATCTGGCCACCGACTTCATGGTCATCCTCATTCTGCGGGTATCACACCAGGAACCGGACGAAGATCACCCCTGGGGCCACGCCCGCTTCGAGACCGCCGGTACTGTTATGCTCGGTGGCCTGCTGATTGCCATCGCCGGCGCCATGGCGTACAACAGCGTCGGGCTTATTTTCAGCGGCGAATCCCTGCTGATTCCCGAGTGGCCCGCGCTGGTGGTGGCAGGGCTGTCTATCGTCAGCAAGGAATGGATCTACCGCTACACCCTGGCCGCAGGCAAGCGGCTCAAGTCGGATCTGATCATCGCCAACGCCTGGCACAGCCGCAGCGATGCCTTTTCATCCATAGTGGTACTGATCGGTATTGCCGGCGCCATGCTCGGCTGGGCCTGGCTCGATGCCCTTACCGCCGTGCTGGTGGCACTGCTGATCGCCAAAATCGGCTGGGATCTGACCTGGAAGAGCATCAAGGAACTGGTCGATACCGCCTTGCCGGAGTCCCAGGTGCGCGAACTGGAACAGGCCGTGCAGAATGTCGACGGCGTGATCAGCGTCCACAGCCTGAAAACCCGCCTGATGGGTGGCCAGAGTCTGCTGGAAATGCATATCCAGGTTGAAAGTCACCTGAGCGCTTCTGAAGGCCACTATATCGGCGACACCGCGGTGCGCATTCTGAAGACCCGCTTTGACGACATCGGCGATGTCATCTTCCATATCGACACCTACAACGATGACCAGCGCCTGTACTGCGACACCCTGCCACTGCGCGCAGAAGTCGAGGACGCCCTCAGAGCCACCCTGAGCGAACTGCATCCAGAGCTGAAATGGGAAAAACTCGTACTCTACTACATCAAGGCCCGCATCGAGCTGGAACTGAGTCTCAACAGCGCCGAGCTCGCCCGCTGCGGACTCTCAGGCAGCGCGGTACAGCAGGCGCTGCGTGACAACCTGCAGCAGTATTACTGGTATGCCAGTCTGACCCTGTGGCTCACACCCAGCGATGCCTGAGACCTACCTGCGCCCGAGTGAGCAGCACGCGGTCAGCATTGAAATCAAGCGCAGCCTGTTTATCTGCCAGGCGGCACCGACCGCCGGTGCCAACGCCGCCAATGACTTCATCAGTGCGGTGCGCAGTCGCTACCCCGATGCCAATCACCACTGCTGGTGCTACGTCGCAGGCGCGCCCGGGGACTACAACCTGTGGAACTGCAGCGATGACGGCGAGCCCCGCGGCACCGCCGGCAAACCCATGCTCAACGTGCTGACACACTCGGGGCTGGGGGAGATAACCCTGGTCGTAACGCGCTATTTTGGGGGTGTGAAACTCGGTGCCGGCGGGCTGGTCAGGGCCTACAGCCAGGCGGTGCAGGAGTGCTTGGCAAGCCTGCCCACCGAAACCCGTGTCTTTACGCAGTCCTATGAGCTGCTCGCGCCCCACGCCCTGACAGGCACTCTAGAGCATCTGATACAGCAGCTAAATTTAACGGTACTTGATCGGCAATGGCATGATCAGCTGCAGATACTGCTGGAGCTTGACCTCAGCCAGGCGCAGGAGCTCGAGCTGCGCCTGGCGCCCCTGCCGACCGTCAGTCTTGCGACGCTAAAGCCGGCTAAGCCAATCGACTAACAGCGAAGGAGTAAGGGAGTCGCAAGGTGAAAGGTGAAAGAAGAAAGAAGAAAGAAGACAAGACACGAATTCAGGGCCCGGCAACGCGGGCCTGCTGCGTCACAGAAACTTCCTTTTCAGTATCGGCGTCATGACCATAGAGATCATCCCGGAACTGCACCTGACCCTCATCATCCAGCCAGGCGGTCCAGTAAGTGGTATAGACCGGCACCGGGGCTGGCAGTGACAGCACGCGATTCTTGCCCTTGGCGATCTCCCGCTCGAGTCGCGACACCTGGTCGCCACCGGCAAGGCCAAACAGGCGCCTGGCCAGCTGATCCGGGTACTCGATACGAATGCAGCCGGAGCTGAAGTCCCGCACCGGCTTGTTAAACAGCCCTGCGCTCGGAGTGCCGTGCATATATACCAGATAGGGATTGGGGAAGTTGAACTTCAGTTGACCCAGCGGATTCTTGGGCCCCGGCGCCTGCCAGAAGCGCTGCTGCGGCGGCGGACCACGATACAGGTGCTCAAAGTCCAGCTCGCTCAGGGGCAACGAACGCATGCCGGCGCCATGCCCGACCACCAGCTCAAGGCCCTTGCTGTACAGCGCATCCGGCGACTGCTCCATGTCGGGCACTATGTCCCGGTAGGCAATGCCGCTGGGCACGTTCCAGTCCGGATTCAGCTCCAGCGAATCAATCTGACTGACCAACAGCGGAGTGCGTGCCTTGAGCTTGCCGACAATGGCGCGCATTTGCAGCACCGGCTTGCCAGCTTCGAAATAGCGCATTTCGAAGGCAGGAATATTCACCACCACGTAGGTGCTTTTAGTCCCGCGCTGCGCTTCGAACTGATCCAGACGTTCGCGGTTTAGCTGCAGTTGCCGATAACGCAGCCCTGGCGACACCTCGAGCGCTGCACGGGAACGCCGTCCCCAGAGGCCATCCGCCTCCAACCCGTGGCGACGCTGAAAGCGCACCAGCGCCGCCTGCAGCGCCTCGTCAAAACGCCAGGGCTCTGCGGGCGCCGTACCGGTCTGCTGATCACCCAGCAGCATCAGCCGATTGCGAATATCGGCCACCACTGGGTCGCTGTCGCCGAGCCGCAAGGTCCCGGTGGATACAATCGGCGGCCAGCGGTATTCAAGTGTCAGATCGCGGTAACGCGCCATGGCACGATCAATGGACTCGAATCGCCCCAGCCCCGGCACCATGCTCTGGGTCTGCTGCGCAGCCGGGCTTTGTGACTCACCCGCAGGCCCGCCTAATGCGACAGGTTGCGCAGCAACAGCCGCATTGATCAGCCCAGCGAATACCACAGCCCCCAGAACTGCGCTACCCAGAGCGGCAGCGCCTGGAACAGCAACACCCAAAACAAAGCTACGCAGAACAACAGTGCGCAGCACAGCAGAAACACGCGTTAATCGTCTCACCTGCACCTCCAAGACCTGCCTATAAGGATAGTCCCGATCAAGCTGTGGGAAAACACCCGATCGGGTGTTAAAGCACAGCTAAAAAAATCCGCACCGCCCGCCATCCATACCGCCACGCGACGCCCTTTATGCCGCATTTTTTGGTACGTTAGCAATGTGTAACAACTCGATGACTGGCACTCGGCACTGAAAGTCTTTTATAGTACCGGTGCAACGCCTGAAATATCGGCGCTGGGCAGAGCCAAAGTACAGAGTTCCCCATATAATCCGGCGAGCCATTAAAGGGACGACTATGAAATTCGCGGAGAATTCCAACCAGGCGGCAGATTACCTGCGACGGGCCATCCCCTTGATGGTCAGATACAACATCCCGCCCAATCCGCTGAACTACGCGCTCTGGTATACCTACGTTTCCGATCGTATGCCCGAACTCAACAGCGTACTGGACAAGACGGTAAACACCTACGGCACCTGCCCGGTCATGGTGAGCGAACAGCTGTTCCGCGAACACATGATCAAGGATGAACTCGAATCAGCCAAGGATATTCAGAGCAACCTGATATCGCTAATGAATGATCTGCATGATCACGCCCACGAAACCGCCAAGCGTACCTGCGACTACAGCGAGGTACTGCAGGATAGCCTCAGCGCCCTCTCCGACGGGGAGTACAGTGAGCTGCCGCTCGAGTCCATTATCCAGAACCTGGCACTCAATACCGAAGCCATCAGCGCGACCACGCGCCAGTTCCAGACGCGCATCGACGAAGCCCAGGCTGAAATCGCCACACTCAAGGCCGAACTGCAGCGCACCCGCCAGGATGCCCGCGTCGACCCGCTGACCGGCCTGTTCAACCGTCGCGTCTTCGACAGCGAACTGCAACAGCTGATCAGCAGCCCCGACAGCGTCAACACCACTATCGTGTTACTGGATATCGATTTCTTCAAAAACTTCAACGACCAGTACGGCCACCTCATGGGTGACAAGGTCTTGCAGTACGTTGGCAAGCTGCTGAAAGAAAACAGCGCAGAACCCATACTTTCGGTGCGCTTTGGCGGTGAAGAGTTCGCCATTTTGCTGCCCGGCAGCACGCTTGAGGATGGTGCGCGCCTGGCCGAAAGCCTGCGCGACAAGATTCAGGCCATTCGCATCAAGCTTAAAAAGTCCGGCGAGGTCATCAGCTCCATCACCGCCTCCTTTGGCGTCACCCAGTACCGATCCCGCGAAAGTGCCGACGACTTTGTTGGCCGTGCCGACAGCGCGCTCTACCTAGCCAAGTCCCAGGGACGTAACCAGGTGCAATGCGCCGACGAAAGCACCCCGGCGATTTAACACCCCTTTAACAATGCCCTGATAGTCTTCGCGTCGTCCTCATCCGATCGCACAACAAAGAAGACTATCGTCATGGGAAAAATACTCATCAGCGCCTGCCTGCTGGGCGAAAATGTTCGTTACGATGCACAGCACAGGCGGCTTTCCCATCCTGTGCTGGAGCAGTGGCAGCGCGAGGGGCGGCTGGTGCCCTTCTGCCCCGAAGTCGCCGGCGGCCTGCCCACTCCCAGACGTCCTGCTGAAATACGCCAGCGCTTTCCCATACTGGTCACCGATCGCGATGGCGCTGACCTGACACCCGCGTACCTGCAGGGTGCAGAGCTCGCACTGGAGGTTGCACAGCGGGAAAACTGCTGCTGCGCCCTGCTACAGTCACTCAGCCCCGCCTGTGGCCGCGATCAGACATACGACGGCCAGTTTCGCCAGATACTGGTGCAGGGTAGCGGCATCGCCGCCGCCGAGCTCATGCGCCACGGTATCGCGGTGTTTGACGAAACCCGGCTCAGCGAGCTGTTTGCCTTTATGGCCATGCAGGATCAGAGCGCAGCCTGAGTACAGCGGGATCAAATCGCAGCACAAACAGCGGCGCAGAGCCTGCAAGTGTGCAACAGGCTTGTTAGGCGTCGCCCGCGTCCCTACAATGGTGCGATTTTCCGCAACATTTTCCGATTTCTGGGTTTAGGATCTATGCGCGCTAGCCAATATCTGATTGCCACACTCAAGGAAACTCCGTCCGACGCGGAAGTTATCAGCCACCAGCTGATGCTGCGCGCGGGTCTGATCCGCAAAGTCGCCTCCGGCCTCTACAACTGGCTGCCCATGGGTCTGCGCACGCTGCGCAAGGTCGAGCGCATCGTGCGCGAGGAAATGGACCGCTCCGGCGCCCAGGAAGTGCTGATGCCCGCCATTCAGCCCGCCGAACTGTGGCAGGAATCCGGCCGCTGGGAACAGTACGGCCCGGAACTGCTGCGCCTGCGCGATCGCAATGACCGTGAATTTTGCGTCGGTCCGACCCACGAAGAAGTGATCACCGACATGATCCGCCGCGAAGTGAAAAGCTACAAGCAGCTGCCGGCCAACTTCTACCAGATCCAGACCAAGTTTCGCGACGAAATCCGTCCGCGCTTCGGCATCATGCGCTCGCGCGAATTCATCATGAAGGACGCCTACTCCTTCCATCTGGGCACCGAGTCGCTGCAGACCACCTACGATCTGATGTACCAGACGTACAACAACATCTTTAACCGCGTCGGCCTTGATTTCCGTCCGGTACTGGCCGATACCGGTTCGATCGGCGGTAACTCCTCCCACGAATTCCATGTACTGGCGTCCTCCGGCGAAGACGATATCGCTTTCTCCGACAGCAGCGACTATGCCGCCAACGTCGAACTGGCCGAAGCCCTGGCGCCGGCCGGCGAGCGGGCAGCTGCAACGATAGAGATGCACCTGGTCGATACCCCGGATGCCAAAACCATCGCGGACCTGGTCAAGCTGCACGGGATGCCGATCGAAAAGACCATCAAGACCCTGATCGTACGGGCGTCTGAGGAATGCGAAGCCGATTTCGTCGCCCTGCTGGTGCGCGGTGATCATGAGCTGAATGAACTCAAGGCCGAGAAGCTGGCGCTTGTCGCAGTTCCCCTCACCATGGCGACCGAAGACGAATTCCGCCCTGTCATCGGCGCCGGCGCCGGCTCGCTGGGGCCGGTCAATCTGCCGATACCCTGCATTGTCGACCGCGCCGTAGCCATGGCATCCGACTTTGGCGCCGGCGCCAACATCGATGGCAAGCACTACTTCGGCATCAACTGGGGCCGCGACCTTGAGCTGCCCGAAGTGGCCGATCTGCGCAACGTGGTTGAAGGTGATCCGAGCCCGGATGGTCAGGGCACGCTGTCCATTCGCCGCGGCATTGAAGTGGGCCATATCTTCCAGCTGGGGCAGAAATACTCCCAGGCGCTGGGCGCCACCGTGCTGGACGAAAACGGCAAGGCCAAGCTTATGGACATGGGCTGCTACGGCATAGGCGTGTCCCGCGTGGTGGCCTCCGCCATTGAGCAGAACCACGACGCAAAGGGCATTATCTGGCCCGACGCCATAGCCCCCTTCCACGTGGCCCTGGTACCGCTGAACTACGACAAGTCCGACGATGTTAAAGCACTGGCGGATCGTCTGTATCAGGACCTGCAGCAGGCCGGTTACGACGTACTGCTGGATGATCGCAAGGAGCGCCCGGGCGTCAAGTTCGCCGACATGGAACTGATTGGTATCCCCCATCGCGTGGTGATCTCCGATCGCGGCATCGCTGCCGGTACCCTGGAGTACAAGGGCCGTCGCGACAGTGAAAATCAGGACATCGTCATCGACCAGCTGCTGGCCACCCTGGCCGACAAGCTCAGCATCTAACGGCTGTATCCCGCCACCCCCGCAATTCTGCGGGGGTGGCGTTTTTCCCTCCTCTCGCCAGCACCCCTCCCGCATTCCTGAACCGGATTCTGCCCGCGGCTCGCCAGCCTGGGGTGCATTTGCCATCGATTTTTACAGTTCTCTCCACAGCTCGAAACCCTTCAGCCAGAGCACGATACGCTATAGTTCACGGGCCGAAACCTTGTCCGGGCCCCGATCCCATGTTCAGCGTCAAGCCGCGACATTACCCGCTGCATCTGCAGATTACAGCACTTTTCATGCTGCTGATTCTGCTGCTTGGCGGCAGCCTGACCTGGTACAACTACCGCAAGTCCAGCGACCTGATCCTCACCGCCTCCACCCAGCTGTTTGAGCAATATGGTGAACGCCTGCGGCTGGAGTTTCTGCGCACCTATCAGCCCATAGTGCAGCTGATCAACATGCTGACGCTGGATTCCATCGTCAAGGCCCAGACACCGACGGAGCGACTGGCCCGACTCACCTTGCTGGCCAGGGCCCTGGAACAGCGCCCTCAGATTACGGCGCTGCAGATCGGCTACGCCAATGGCGACTATCTCGTCGTGCGCCCCATCAACGAAGACCAGCTCAGCACCCGCTTCAACCCGCCCCCCGGCAGCACACTCATCGCCCAAAGCATCAGTATCGATAGCGAGGAACACAGGCTGCACGAAGAGTACTTTTTCGACGCCAATCTGCACCTTGTCGAGCAGCGTGACGCCGCAGCCTCGAACTATGATCCGCGCCAGCAAAACTGGTATCAGCTCGCCCTGAGCAGCGATCAACACGTCGTCACCGAGCCCTACTTCTTTACTGCCATCCGCAAGGTCGGCATTACGCTGTCCAGCCGCGACCCGCTGCAGGGCACAGTGATCGCCGCCGATGTGGCGCTGGACCGGCTGTCGGAGTCCATTTCCGAGCTGCATATCACCCCCCACAGCGAAATCGTGCTGCTGGATCAGAACCTCAATGCACTGGCCTACCGTGATCCCGGCAAGCTGGTGCTGCTGTACCAGGACAAGATCATCGATATTGCCCGCCTCGACAGCCTCGGTTCCCAGGTACTGGATGCGGCGAGCAAACCCGTCGCCGCCGGCCAACGGCGTTTTCGACTCGAGTTCGACGGCCAGGCCTGGCGTGGCGAGCTCTATGCACTGGAGCCTGCCGACGGCATCCACTTTGATCTGTTGACCCTGGTGCCCGAAGCCGAACTGCTCAGCGAGGCCCTGAGTATCCGTCGCCAGTCCAACCTGATCACCGGCATCATGCTGCTGCTGGCACTGCCACTCACCTGGCTGCTGGCACACCAGATATCCCGCCCGCTGCGCCAGCTGGCGCTGGAAGCCAGCATGATCCGGCGCTTTCAGCTCGACCAGTCCATCAGCACCCGCTCACGTATTCGCGAAATCGACGACCTGGGCCACAGCATGACCGTGATGAAGGACACCCTGAACCAGTTTCTCGGCATGCTGGGGTCCATGTCGGCAGAAACCGCCTTTGTACCCCTGATTGAACTCATTACCACCCAGACCATGGGCGTCAGCCAGGCGGCAGGGGCTGCGATCTACCTGGTCAGTGACGACGACAGCCGCCTGGAGCCCGCCAGCCTGAAACTGGCAGAGCCCAGCCAGACGGTACCGCTACTGGCCCCCTGTTCCGTGCACGGCGACCACCAGCTGGCTGACTGCCTGCTACAGGAGTCGAGCCTCTCGCAAACCCTTAACGCCGACACTGCAAGCCATCCAATGTTCGCGCTGCTGCAGGCCCTGGGGACCAACCATCTCATGGTCATTGCCATACCGCTGAAAAATCGCAAGCGCGAGTCCGTCGGCGTGCTCTGCCTGCTCTATGGCAACGATCATGCACACTGTGAAGGTGATCTGCTGGCGTTTATCGAAACCCTGTCCGGCTTTGCCTCGCTGACACTGGAAAACCGTCAGCTGATCGGCATGGAAAAGGCCCTGCTGGAAGCCTTTATCGAACTGATTGCCGGTGCCATCGATGCCAAGTCACCCCACACCGGCGGACACTGCGCCCGCGTGCCGGCACTCACCGAGATGCTGGCCCGAGCCGCCTGCGACAGTACAGAGCCCGCCTTTGCAGACTTCAGCCTCAGTAGCGATCAATGGGAGGAACTGCATATCGCCAGCTGGCTGCACGACTGTGGCAAGGTCACGACGCCTGAATATGTGGTCGAGAAAGCCACCAAGCTGGAAACCTTTTACGATCGTATCCACGAAATTCGCACCCGCTTCGAAGTGCTCAAGCGCGATGCTCAGCTGCGCTTCTGGCAACAGTTGCACGCAGCCCGTGATACCGCACCCGATCGGGAAATACTGGAAACGCAACTAAAGGCAAAACTCACGACGGAGCTTGCGCAGCTGGATGACGACTTTGCCTTTGTCGCCCAGTGTAACCTCGGCCGTGAACAGATGGCGACGGCGGATCAGCAGCGCCTGCGAAAGATCGCCGAGCGCGGCTGGCACCGCACCCTGGATGATCGCCTTGGCATTTCATGGGAAGAACGCCAACGCCGCAGTGGCACCCCGGATGCCCTTCCGGTGCGGGAAAAGCTGCTGGCCGACAAGGATTTTCATATACATCCGCGCAGCGAGGCCGACCGCATTGCGGCCGACAACCCCTGGGGCTTTAAGCTCAGCCAGCCGGAACATCTCTACAACCAGGGCGAACTCTACAATCTGCTAATCAGGGCCGGCACCCTGACGCCCGAAGAGCGCGACAAGATCAACGACCATATAGTGCAGACCATCATCATGCTGGAAAAACTGCCGTACCCACGCCATCTGCGCGGCATACCGGAAATTGCCGGTGGCCATCACGAGCGCATGGACGGACGCGGCTACCCCCGCGGACTGACCGGCGATCAGATGTCACTGCCGGCGCGCATGATGGCCATCGCGGACATCTTCGAAGCCCTCACAGCCACGGACAGGCCCTACAAGAAGCCCAAGCGTCTCAGCGAGGTGCTGCGCATCATGGGGCAGATGCGCGACCGGGGCCATATAGACCCGCAGCTGTTCCGGCTGTTTTTGCAAAGTGGCGTCTGTGAAGACTACGCCCGCCAGTATCTGACCACCGCACAACGCGACTGGATTAATATTGAACACTATCTGTAAGGCGTACCGCTCAGCGGCGTATGTCAAAGCCCTGCAAGCCGGGGTCCAGCTCACAGGTCTCGACCTCAAGTAGCAGCACGCGCGCAGCGTCCGGCCCCTGCTCCAACCAGAGCAACATCCGCTGCACAGCCTCGGTATTTCCCTGCAGCCAGCCGGTAACGGCGCCATCCGGCTCATTCTGCACCCAGCCCAGCAGACCTTGGCGGCGCGCCTGCTCGCAACTAAAGTAGCGAAAGCCCACACCCTGCACCCGCCCGGTCACCCGTATGCGCCGGGCTTCAATCAAGACAGCCCCTTGCATCAGGCTTCTTCCTTGCGCACGCCACCGTCCACACCGATCTGATCGGACTCAAACAGCTCCAACAGGGGGACATCCAGCTGCTTGTTGCGCTGATGGGCCAGCGCCTGCAGACGCAGATCCAGACGGCGCTGCCACGGGCTGATGGACTCGTGGGCAAAGGGCTCCGGCATAGGCCAAGGCAATACCTCTGTCAGCTCCTGCAACCTATAGTGGGACAGGTCACGACACAGCAGATAACCGCCCTGCTCATTGCGCTGCACTATGCCGGCATCCATCAGCAGCACCTGGTATTCATCCCAGCGCCCCTGATCCAGCCCCGCCACCTCCTGCAGCAACACCCGATCCGACAACGCAGTACCGTCCTGCTGTGCCTGCCACAGGCGATAGAGCACCGCCACCACGGTTTGCAGATGAGACGTTGCCACCTGGCGGCGTACCGGCTGGTACACGCTCAGCGCCCGGGTAAGCTCGGCACCAAGCAAAATGATCACCCAGGAGATATAGATCCACAGCAGAAACAGCGGCACCGCGGCAAAGGCACCATAAATCAGCTGATAGGACGGCGACTGGGTGACAAAGAAGGTAAATCCCCGTTTGGCGGTTTCAAACAGCACCGCCACCACCAGAGCACCGATAAAGGCACTGCGCAGCGGTACCCGGCAATTGGGTACGGCGGCATAAAGCAGCGTGAAGGCCGCCGCAGACAGCACCATCGGCAGCAGGCTCAGCAGGCGCCCGCGCCCGACCACGGCCGCGGCATCATTCACAATCGACAGGCTTGCGAGATAGGAGCTGAGTACCAGCCCCAGGCCGATAAGCACCGGACCCAGACTCAGAATGGCCCAGTACAGCAAAAAACTCGACATGCCGCGCCTGGGGCGAGACACCCGCCAGATACGGTTGAAGGCCGCCTCGATGCTTTTCATCATCATGATCGAGGTCACGGCCAGAAAGGCCACACCTATGGCCGTAAGGTTACGCGCCTGGTTGGTAAAGTTACCCAGATAATCCTGCACCACCTCGCCGGTGGCCGGCACGAAGTTTTCAAACACCCAACCCTGCACGCTTTCACCCACGCCATGAAACGACGGTATCGCCGCCAGCATCGAGTAGGTCACCGTCATCAGCGGCACCACGGCAAACAGGGTTGTGTAGGTCAGAGCAGCGGCATTGAGCACGCCCTGGTTGGATACGAACTGGTTCAGCAGATAGCGCAGGAAACGCATTTCTAACAGGGCTTTCATGCAGCAACCCTCCCCTGCAACAGACAGGCTCTGAGAAAATGGGCGCGGGAGTCGGGTAGCAGGTGACACCTGCGCAGGAAAACAGCACTCATGGTGAAGTCCTTTTGCGTAAAAGCATTGGCAGTTACAATAGGCGCCGCCCAAAATTCGATACGGAAGCGCCATGAGTCAAGTTACCCTCTATCATAACCCACGCTGCTCCAAGTCCCGAGAAACCTGTCAGCTGCTGCGGGACAACGGCATCGAACCCCTGGTGCGCGAATACCTGAAAGATGTCCCCAGCGCCGACGAACTGCGCGACGTACTGAGCGCCCTGGGTATCAGCGCCCGCGAGCTGTTGCGCACCAAGGAAGCGGAATACAAGGAACTGGGGCTTGCTGATACGAGCCTCAGCGATGATCAGATTATTGCCGCCATGGTGCAATGCCCCAAGCTGATCGAGCGCCCCATCGCCATCCGCGATGGCAAGGCCCGCATCGGCCGCCCGCCCGAGTCCGTGCTGGAGATTCTCTGAGGTGACCCGTCCCGGCCAGGATAGCCCCTACGTACTGGTGCTCTATTACAGTCGCCACGGCGCCACCCGCACCATGGCGCAACAGATCGCCCGCGGCATCGAACAGTCCGGTATCGAGGCGCGCCTGCGCACGGTACCGGAGATTTCCAGCGTCTGTGAAGCCACGGCGGACGCCATCCCGGCCGAGGGCGACCTCTACTGCTGCGAGCAGGACCTGGCCGGCTGCGCGGGCCTGGCCCTTGGCAGCCCCACACGTTTTGGCAACATGGCCGCCGCGCTTAAGTACTTTATCGACAGCACCAGCGCGCTCTGGCTCTCCGGCGCCCTGATCGGCAAACCGGCGGCGGTTTTCAGTGCTTCATCCAGCCTGCACGGCGGCCAGGAAAGCACCCTGCTAAGCATGATGCTGCCCCTGCTGCACCACGGCATGCTGATCACCGGCCTGCCTTACAGCGAGCAGGAGCTGCTGACCACCCAGACCGGCGGCACGCCCTACGGCCCCACCCATGTGGCCGGCCCCAAGGCCGGACGCAGCGTCGATGCCACCGAACTCAAGCTATGCCAGGCCCAGGGCAGGCGCCTGGGTGAACTGGCGCTGAAACTCATACCCCGGAGCCCGCAATGAAAACCACCCTCGACAAAAACCTCGATGCCAAGGTACGCATCGCACGCCTGCTGACCCTTGGCAGCTACGGGGCACTGCTGGGCCTGCTCAGCGTCTGGTATCTGTGGCTGGCGCCGGCGCCCGGCGATCGCCCCTGGGTAGTGTGGCTGTGGCATCTGCTGCCGCTGCTGGGCTTTGCGCCCTCGGTCATACTGGGCAAGCCCCGCGCCCACGCCTGGCTCTGTTTCATGCTGTTGCTGTTCTTCATTGAAGCGGTACTGGCGGCCACCCACCCGGCCACCTTTGGCCTGGGCCTGAGCTATGCCATTCTGGTCAGCGTGCTCTTTGGCGCCGCCATGTATTACGCCCGCTGGAAGAGCCAGCTGTTGCGCAGCACCCAGCAACACTGATGCCGGACGCTCCGATGCCCGATATCGACCGCCTGCGCGCCGACTTCCCCATTCTGGGGGAGCAGGTACAGGGCCTGCCACTGATCTACTTCGATAACGCCGCCACCACCCAGAAACCCCGGGTGGTGATCGAGGCGCAATCCGAGTATTACCGCCACAGCAACGCCAATGTGCACCGCGCCTCCCACTGCCTCAGCAGCCGGGCCACCGAGGCTTTCGAGCGGGCGCGGGAAAACGTGGCGCGCTTTATTGGCGCCGCCAGCCCGCGGGAAATCATCTGGACCCGCGGCGCTACCGAGGCCATCAACCTGGTGGCGCACAGCTACGGTCGCTCGCAGCTGCACGCCGGTGACCTGATACTGGTGTCAACGCTGGAGCATCACGCCAACATAGTCCCCTGGCAGCTGCTGGCGCAGCAGATGGGGGCGCGCATTGAAGCCATCCCGCTGCTGGACGATGGCAGCCTGGATCAGGCCGCCTACCTGCTGCTGTTGCAGCAGGGGCCTCGTCTGGTGGCGCTGACCCATGCCTCAAACGCGTTGGGCACCCTGAACCCGGTGGCGCAGATGACCCGGGCGGCCCAGGCCGCCGGTGCCAGGGTACTGATTGATGGCGCCCAGTCGACCCCGCATCTGACCATTGATGTACAGGCACTGGGCTGTGACTTCTTTGTGTTTTCCGGCCATAAAGTGTTCGGACCCACCGGCATAGGCGCACTCTGGGCACGGGAATCCTTGCTGGACGCCATGCCGCCCTGGCAGGCCGGCGGCGAAATGATCGAACATGTGAGCTTCAAAGGCACCCGCTTTGCGGGACTGCCGTTCAAGTTTGAAGCCGGTACGCCCAATATCGCCGGCGTCATCGGTCTGGATGCTGCCATCGGCTATCTGCAGCAGTTCGATCGCAGTGCACTGGAAGCCCACGAAATGCAGCTGCTGACCCGGGCACTGGAGCTGTGCAGCGCGATTCCAGGCTTTAGCTCCGTCGGCACTGCCCCCCGGCGCGTCAGCCTGATGTCGTTTTGCATTGATGGAATGCACCAGCAGGATCTGGCTCTGCTGCTGGATCAGCAGGGTATCGCCGTGCGTGCCGGCCACCACTGCGCCATGCCCTTGATGCAGCGACTTGGCCTGCCCGGAACCCTGCGCGCCTCCTTCGCGTTTTACAATACTCTGGCGGAGGTCGAGCACTTTGCCGCCGTGCTCAAACAGATTGTGCTGGAGCACCAGGCCCCTGCCCCACGGGATAATGCGCCTCCCAAACCGGGGCCACAGAGCCAGCAGAGTCCCCAGCAGGAAGCGCCGGAATTAGCGGCAGCGGCGTTGCTGCAACGCCTCGACGCCAGCCGCGGCTGGCAGGCGCGCTATCGGGAGATCATGCTGCTGGGCAAGAACCTGCCCGCCCTGGATGTCGCACAGCGCAGTGACAGCAACCGTCTGCACGGCTGCGAGAGTCATGTCTGGCTGATTGTCGACTATCGCGGCGGCAAGCTATGGCTGCAGATGGACTCCGATGCCCGCGTTATTCGCGGCCTGATCGCCCTGCTGCTGGCGCTCTTCAACGGCAAGCGTCCACAGGAGATTCTGGACTTCGACCTGCAGGGGCTTTTCAAGCGACTCCAGCTCATGCAACACCTGAGCCCCTCCAGAGGCAATGGCCTGAAGGCCATTGTCGATGCGATCTATCAGCACGCCCGCACCAGGAACAGTGATGCGCGCGGCTAGTCGCTCTGGGTGCTGGGCGCCGTTATAACGCTGCCCTGCGCAGCGGCGGTTAGATCCGGCTCCGCGGTAGCGGGTTCCGGATCACCCAGACAGATAATATCCCTGTACGCATAGCCTGTTTCCAGCATCGGTTTGATAACCTTGAAATAGGGTGACACATCAAAGTCTCGCGGCGTAAACAGGCTCGGATGGCGCCGGAACAGGCGCACCGGAAAACCTGCATTATCGCTGTGCACTACCTCGGGCAGAATCGGATAGGCAATGGTCTGAAAGGCTTCGGCAATCAGCGATGAGCAGATCGCCCGGGTCGGGTCACCACTGCCAAGGTGCAGCATATGGCGGCGCCAGTGCGACGGAATCGGGGGCGTGGGAAACAGAAAGCGCGCCAGATCAAAAATATTCTTGTGGTCATACTGCTGCCCCAGGCGCGCCATCAGATAGTCGGTCATGACCTTCACTTCGGCCGCCTCCAAACCGACAGGACGGCAAATGCGGGTATGGTAGGACTCATAACGCTGCAATGAGAGCGCCCGCACGCCAGCCGAGACATCGGCCTCGATCAGAATGCGCGCCTGGGCACCCAGCTCGGGCCCATCCAGTGCATGGCCGATACAGAAAGCCGCGTGGGACCAAGTCGATTGCGTCAGGTACTTGATGGCCGTACTGATGCGACTGGTGCCTTCGATGAGCAGCACATCGCCGGGCTGCAGGCAGCGGTGCAGCTTGTCGGCGGAGCTCGTCGCCTTGGGCGCCAGCCCATCGCGAGGGTGGGACAGGTACACCGACAGCCGGTGACCCATGAACTCCAGCATTTGCCACATAACCGCGCCTCAGATCCGGTTGGACTTCACGGGGCCAACACCCCCACTCCGGCAGCACCTTCGACAGCCCTTCACCAAGGTACACGCCCGCCCATAATCACGGCGAAACCCTCTGCGGAATTCAACGGGCGTCACCCTGCCAATAAATCTGATAGTACATTCAACATAGACGCTTTGCCATTGTTGCAAATAGCGTGATAATACGGGATCAATCGTTGCCCGGACCTCCGTATGAATCTCGATAACCTGCGCTATTTTGTGCGCGTGGTTGAAGCCAACAGCTTCACCGCCGCCGCCGAACGTCTGGGCACGCAAAAATCCACCCTGAGCCGGCGCATCTCGCAGCTCGAGGATGAACTGGGTATTCGCCTGCTGCAGCGAACGACCCGCAAGCTGCACCTGACCCCGGATGGCGAGGAACTGTTCGAGCGTTGCCGGCCGCTGATTTGCCAGCTCGAAGATGCCCGCCACCGCTTGAGTGTCAATCAACCGGAGCCCCAGGGACGGCTGAGACTCACCATGCCGACGGAACTGGCACTGGCCATGCTCGATAACGTCATGGCGAGCTTTATGCAGCAGTATCCGAGAATCCAGATGGAGGTCGAGCTGACATCAAGGGTCATCGACATGGTGGAAGAAGGCATAGACGTCGCCATTCGGGTCGGCGTACTGGAAGACTCCAGCCTGATAGCGCAGCCGGTCGCCAAGGTGGCCCGCGGCCTCTATGCAGCACCTGAATATCTGCAGCAGCGCCCGCCATTGCAAAGCCCCCATGACCTGCAGCAGCATCGCTATCTTGGCCTGCTGATGCGCTCGGACCCGCTGCATTTCGACAACTGGGACCAGAGCCACAGCCTGCAGATGGAGACACCGCTGCGTACCAACAGCCTGAACTTTATGCGTTACATGGCAAGACGCGGTTTTGGTATAGCCCGGCTGCCCTGTTTCTTTGCCCAGCCCCTGGTGGAGAGCGGAGAACTTGAAGCGGTACTGCCGCAATACCCGATCCTCAGTATCGCGCTCCATGCCCTTTACCCGAGCCGCCAGCACCTCAATCCCAAAACTCGCCTGTTCCTTGATCACCTGCATGCCGAGCTGCGCCAGCACCCCTGGGCCAGCGATGCACTGATCCAGCTGCCCGGCGCCAACGTAACCTGAGTGGAAAAATGCTCAGGCCAGACACAAAAAACTTCCCCTGCGCCCGACTACACTATTAAGATAAGTTTGTTGCATAGCAGCAAAATTCACCTTTTACTGCTGCGTGCAGCCTGTTTTGGCCCTTGAGCGATGCGTCCTTCAAGGCCTGGCTGTCAGGATCGGAGACCGACCTATGGACAAGTCCATTGTCCGATTTATCTTGCGATACAGCACACCCCAGCAGATTCGCCTGCTCTTGATGACGTTCTGTTCCTTCCCGCTGCTGTACGTGTCGCTGGAACTGCCCAAGATCATCATCAACGATGCCATCGGTGATGCAGCCAGTCTCAAGCAGGTCCTTGGCACCACCCTTGAGCCGATGTATTACCTGCTGGCGCTCTGCGGTCTGCTGCTGACAATGATTCTGATCAACGGCATGGTCAAGATGTACATCAACACCTACAAGGGCATCGTCGGCGAGCGCCTGGTGCGGCGCCTGCGTTATCAACTGGTCGAGCTGATCCTGCGCTTTCAGCCCAGGCGTTTTCAGATAGTCAGCCAGGGTGAGCTGATTTCCACCATCACCGCCGAAACCGAACCCCTGGCGGGGTTCATCGGCGACAGTATCGCGCTGCCTGCATTCCAGGGCGGCACCATGCTCACCATACTGCTGTTCATGTTCATGCAGGATCCGATACTGGGCATCGCCTCCATTGCGCTGATTCCGCTGCAGATCCTGGTCATTCCAAGACTGCAGCGCAAAATCAATCTGCTGAAAAAGGAAAGGGTCAAAACGGTGCGCCACTTCTCCCAGCGCATCGGCGAGAGTGTCGATGGCATGATGGAAATCCGCCTGCACGGCACCCGCCCCTATCACCTGGCCGAATTTTCCAAGATCCTGGGGGAGCTGTTCCGCATACGACTCGATATCTACAAGAAAAAATTCTTCATGAAGTTTCTCAATAACCTCATTAACCAGCTGACACCGCTGATGTTTTATTCCATTGGCGGTGTACTGGCCATTCGCGGGGACCTGACTATAGGAGCACTGGTCGCAGCCGTCGCTGCGCACAAGGATCTGGCCGCACCCTGGAAGGAGCTGCTCGATTACTACCAGCAGTATCAGGATTCCATGATCAAGTACGAACAGATACTGGAGCAGTTCCAGTCCCAGGACCTGATGCCCATTGTCACCGCCAGCGACACCAGCCCGGCCCAGCTGAACAACGGCATTAGCCTCGACAAGCTCTCGGTAGGCAGCGAGATCGGCAGCCGCCTGGTGCGCAACATTAACCTCAAGCTGCCGCCTGGCAGTGGCGTGGCCATACGCTGCAAGGATCCGGCGCGTTTGCGCGCACTGGCGCGCACCCTCATTCGAATCAACCCGCCCCTGAGCGGCCACCTGCTGTTTGGCGATGACGACCTTAAGGATCTGCCATCGGACCTGCTCGCCCGGGAGCTGACCTATGTCGGCCCCGATGCCTTCCTGTTTTCCGGCAATATGCTGCAGAACATCAATTACAGCATGCGGCTCAAGCCGCCCAGCGAAACACCGGAACAGATCGACAGCCAGCGCCTGTGGGAAATTCGCGAAGCCGAAGCCTCCGGCAACAGCACCGACCGCTTCGACGGTATCTGGACCGATTTTGCCCTCGCCCACGCCGAGAACTGGGAAGACATGCGCCACTGGCTGTATGAGGGTCTGAAGGTCGTGGGGGCCGATGAACTCATCTATAACGTGGGCATGAACGAGAAGTACAACCCGGCTGAGCGCCCACAGGAACTGTCCGACGGACTGCTCAGGGTGCGCCTGCAACTGTTGCAACGCGTGCCGGAATCCGGCCTTGAACACCTTGTCGAGCGGTTCGACCCGCAGCGCTACAACTGTGGCCTCTCGGTGGCACAAAACCTGGGCTTTGGTATCCCTTGCCCGCCGGTCAGTACGCCGGCCTCCATGGCGGCACATCCACAGATGAGCGCGTTGCTCGAACAGTTCGACCTCACCGATCATGCCCTGAGCTGTGGCCGGCGCATGGCCGCACGCCTGAGTGAGCTGGCGCTTGATGCCGGCCCCCTGGACCCCTTGCCCGATAATTTCAGCGACTTCGACACACCGGAATTTCGTCGCCAGGTCAGCGAACTGGAGCGTCGGGATCCCGCGCGCAGCAACGAGGACCGAACCCTGTTGCTAGAGCTGTTTCTGCGGATAGTGCCGCTGCAGCACGGCGACGACCTGCTGGACAGCGCAGTTGCCGAGCAGTTGCTCGCGGCCCGACAGGTGGTTATGGCCCGCACCGATTGTCCGCTGTGCAGCAGCTTCGATCATTTCAGCGAGGATCAGATCAGTGCCGGCCTGAGCGTGCGGGAGAATGTTCTTTACGGCAAGGTGATCGGCACCGAGCCCGCCGAATTGCGCCAGCTGCAGCAGCTCATCGATACCGCCATGCGCGATGAAGATGCCGAATCCATGGTCATGGTGTTGGCGGGTTTCACCCAGGTCGGCATTCGAGGTGGCAGCCTGCCGTTGATTGCGCGCCAGCGCATCCAGCTGCTGCGTGCCATCGTCAAGCACCCCAGGGTGCTGGTCATGCATGAAGCACTCACCGCCATGAGCCTGGAAGAGCGGGCCACCGTGTTGCGGCGGATCCGGGCCCGCCTGCCAGAACTGACCCTCATCTATCTGGACCAGGAAATTCCGCCGGGCGAGCTGTTCGACGCCCAGTACGAAATTACCGCCGACGAGTTGCATAGCCTCGAAACCGATCCATTACCCAGCCTTGCCAGCAGTAATCTGTAATTTTGCTACAGAACGCTATACTAGCCTGATCGCAGCCGCCAAGGCCGCAACTGCAACGGGATACAGGGGCAAAGGCCGGCGGAAAGACCCTGTCCTTGCCCCAAATAACTAGAGTCGACAACCTGAATGGAACACCGCATGCGCCAACTGATCTCTCTGCTGACCCTGTCACTGCTGTTCCTGGCAAGCCCACTCTATGCCCAGGATCTGGAAATCGAGGCGTTTTACGGTCATTTCACTGGCATTGCGGATGCCCAGGTCGCCGGCGAAGCCGAGCGCCGGCAGCTGTCGGTGCGCATTGAACCCAAAGACGATAACTTCGAAGTGGCCTGGGGAACCCAGGTCAAGCGAGCTGATCTCACGCAGAAAGAACACTTCTACCGCATTCTGTTCCGCAAGACGCGCCGTGGTGCCATCTATGCGTCCGCCATGCGCATGAATGTCTTCGGCAAGCATATCCCCATGGACCCCCTGGCCGGAGACCCCTTTGTCTGGGCCCGTATTCATGACAAGACGCTCACCGTTTACGCCATGATGATTACCAATCAGGGCGCCTACGACATGCAGATCTACGACCGTACACTGCGTGACGACGGCGATATGGATCTGGCCTATACCCGTATCCTGGACGGTGCAATCAGCAAGGAGATCACGGCCAGCCTCAAACGCGAGCCGTTATAGCGGCTAGCCCTCGCCCTGCTCCGGTTGCCGTGACCATGAGCGTTAAGTAATGATGAGAAGCCTTCGTGCTTAATTCAGCGCCGGCATGGCTCTACGCTCACCCCCTGCATCAATCCGCCAGTTAGCCGCGAATCAGTTCACAGCCCATAAAACCGGGCTGTGCGGCCATCAGACACTTTTATCCAACTGCCCACTGCCCGGCGGCCACATGTTCTGACCATGACAGGAGCAGCGCGGCTTAATACATGAAAATATCTAACTTTATTGACCAGAAAGGATCATTTGCTGCACATGCGTAACGGCGTTAATCTGGCGCCACTGGTTAGCGCTAAAACGCTCGGATCAAAACCACAGGCCATCGCACAGAGTGACAGCCGGGGCGGTCCTGAAAACCCAGTGACGGAGATATCTATGAACACTTTGTACCCGCACTATAATGCGCACATGAACTCAGCACTGAGCTACCCTGGCGGTCGTCGCGAAAGCGAAATCGAGTATATTTTCCGTATTGCCCGCGAAGCCGAAGCTGAGAAAAAAGCCGAACTGCGCGCTGCACGCATGCTGAAAATCAAAGCCTCGCTGCTGAACCTGCTGAGCAAGTTCCACTTCAGCCGTACCCCCAGCCTGCACGCCCTGCTCGGACGCTGAGCATGCAGTGCCAACGCCCGCTTGCAGCTCACCCTGGCCACAGGCTGAGCTGCAAGCGGCACAGGCGTCAATGCCAGCCGCCTTTCCCCTCTGACGACTCTGCCCACGCCCTAAAGCCAAACGCCAAAACGCCCAAAACGCCCAAAACATTCACAGCATCCCTTGCTCCCCCCGCTTAAAGACATCCCTTCTACGGCCGGCATTGAGCTGCGCTACAGAACTTCTTTCCAGATATAGCTGACTGCCATCAACAGGCACATGCCAACCACGAGCGGGCGAATAATCCGGCTGCCATGGCGAATCATGGTGTGGCTGCCAATCAGCGCGCCCAGAATCTGCCCCGCGATCATCGCCACACCCAGACTCCAGACCACCTTGCCACCTGCGATAAAGACCACCAGTGAAGCCACATTGCTGGCGCAGTTCATCACCTTGGCCGCTCCGGTAGCGCCCAGCAGGTTACGCCCGCGAAACCAGATCTTGCTGAAGGCGAAAAAGGACCCTGTGCCTGGCCCCAGAAAGCCGTCGTAAAACCCCACCAGCGGCGCAAGCGTCATGCTGTACAGGCGCCGGCTCATGCGCGCCGGCGTTTCCTCCAGCCCTGCGGTGGGCACCAGCAGGAAATAGAGCGCGATCACCACCAGTACCAGCGGAATCAGAAACATCAGAATGCCGGGATTAATAAACTGCACCAGCAGGGTCCCGAGTACCGAGCCCAGCAGACTCCCGACCACCATGCCACGCACATCCTCGAACCTGACGATTCCCCGGCGCAACATGGTCAGTGCCGCCGTCAGGCTACCAAAGGAGCTTTGCAGCTTGTTGGTGGCCAATGCCGCCACCGGCGGCACCTGGGCCAGCAACAGGGCCGGCAGCGTCAGCAGGCCACCGCCGCCTGCAATGGTGTCGATAAACCCCGCCAGCAGCGCAACACCAAACAGCGCCGCCAGCAACTCCGGTGACAAAACCAGATCCATGTAGTATTTCTCTCGCAAAATCGCTCAGAAACCATCTCGAACGGATGGGCCAGGTCCCGCACCAGCAACCCTGCCTTTGCAATGGGCTTTGGCGCGGCGCGCTGAACTCTACGCCTGCCCCAGGCCCCACACAACTGTCTGGTGCCCGCTTGTAGCAAAAACAGGAGTGAACTCTGGCAGACAGGCTTAGCTAGTCTTGCTGGCTGATTTTGCGGGGCTGCGCCGCTTGGCCGGAGCCTTGCGGGCGGACGTTGCAGACGCGCTCTTGCGGGGCGCTTTACGAGCGGCACCGCTCGCCGTACTCGTCTTGCGTCGACCACGCCCGGGGGTGGCGCTGCGAACGCCCTGCAGCCCCTGGGGTAACGTATTGCTGGCCGTCTGAATGAGTTCACCCAGTGCAGTCACCAGCGCCCCCATGAAGTCGCCGTAACTACCCTCACGCTGGCAGATGGCCTCCAGGCGCGCCTCCCACTGCGCCGTCATGTCCGGCAGTGTGGTTTGCCGCGGCAGGCTGTCGATCAGGCCACAACCTGCGGCCGTGGCGTGAATCGCCTTGCCACGACGTTCCAGAAATCCGCGCCTGAACAGTAGCTCGATAATACCGGCGCGAGTCGCTTCTGTACCCAGACCGTCGGTATCCTTCAGAATCTGGCGGATTGAGCGGTCTTCCACGAAACGGGCGATACCGGTCATGGCGGCCAGCAGGGTCGCATCGGTAAAGTGTTTGGGTGGCTGGGTCATCTTTTCCACCAGCTCCCCACGCTCACATTGCAAGACCTGACCCACACTGAGCGCGGGCAGCAGTTGCGTCGCCTCATCACCGGCGGGCTCCTGACGCCCAAAGAACGGTTTCCAGCCCGGCACTATGACTTCTCGGGCCTGGGTGCGAAAGCGCCCGCCGGCGATATCGATTTCCACCCGGGTTTCAAAATACTCGAAGTCAGGCAGAAACTGCCCCACATACTGGCGCGCGATCAGTTCGTACAGCTGTTTCTCCCGCCCCTGCAACCCGCTTGCAGCCTGCTTCTTCTCGGTCGGTATGATGGCATGGTGCGCATCTACCTTGCTGTCATTCCAGGCCTGGCTCTTGCGCCGGCTGTCCGTGGCCGCCAGTGCATCTTTCAGCGCTTCACTATTGTGACCAATGGCACCCAGCACCTGAGGCGCGCGCGCCAGATGTTCCAGCGGCAGATGGCGGCTGTCAGAGCGGGGATAGGTAATCAGCTTGTGCTTTTCGTACAGGCTCTGGCAGATATCCAGGGTTTCCTTGGCACTGAAACCAAAGCGTTTGGCGGCATCAATCTGCAGGCTGGAAAGGCTATAGGGCAAGGGCGCCGCCTGGCGACGACGTTTCTGCTCGACCTCAAGCACGGTGCCGGGCTGCCCGCTGATGCGTTGAACCACATTTTCGGCCAACGGCCTGGACAGCACCCGCCCGTCTTCGTCCTGATAGGGTGCACAGGCCTCGCTGGGCTGCCACTTGGCATGGAAGGCTTCCTGCGCAGCCGTCAGCAGATGCGCGCGTACCTCATAAAACGGCTTGGGTACAAAGGCGGCAATCGCCTGATCCCGGCGCACCACCAGCCCCAGCAACGGTGTCTGTACCCGGCCGACCGACAGCACGCCGTCGTACCCCACCTTGCGCCCCTGAATGGTGTAGGCACGGGTCATATTGAGCCCGTAGAGCCAGTCTGCCCGGGAGCGGGCCAGAGCCGAGGTGGACAGCGGTACAAATTCCCGGTTGGGTCTCAGACGCTGCAGTGCCCGCCGCACGGCGTCAGGATTCAGGTCGCTGATCAGACAGCGCTGCACCGCCGCACGCTTGGCATCCTTGACGCCCAGGTACTCGATAACCTCATCCACCAGCAACTGGCCTTCGCGGTCCGGGTCACCGGCGTGTATCAGCTGATCCGCCTCCTTGACGAGCTTGCGCAGTACTGTCAGTTGCTTGCGGGTCTTGGGCTTGGGCGTCAACTGCCACTGCTGCGGCAGTATGGGCAAATGCTCGAGGCGCCACTGCTTGAACGCCGGATCATAGGCATCGGGCTCGGCCTGCTCCAGCAGATGGCCGATACACCAGCTGACGGTATCGCCATTACCGGCGCGAATATAACCGTCGCCTTTTTGATGCGGCCTGGGCAATACATCGGCAATGGCGCGGCCGAGGCTGGGTTTTTCTGCGATATAAAGAATCATGGCGTCGATAACTGTATAAATAGACAGTCATATTAGCCGCAAGCCCTGCCCGGCGCCAGTGTCATACAAGGGACTGTAGTTATATAAAAGCAATCAGTAAGAACTTATTAGAATATAACCAGACAATCTTTAGTCGCGCGCAGTGCTATCCGTATAATGCCGCGCTTGCCGTCAGAATCATCCGCGCAGTCGCACTGCAGTGAACCTGACCACTAAGGCGTTTTACCCCAGCGCCCTGTTATTTATCCGTCGCCTACCCGGCGGCACACCCTTGGAGACTGCGATGCAACCCAGAGCGATCGCCCTGCTACCCCTGCTGCTGTTCCTGACACTCTTTATTGGCAGCGGTCTGTACTACCAGGCACAGGACACCGACTTTGCCTTCTACCAGATTTCAGCACCGGTGGCGATCCTGCCCGCCATAGTGCTGGCCCTGCTGCTCGGGCGCGGTGCGCTCAATAGCCGCATCGAGACCTTTATCAAGGGCGTGGGCGACAGCACCATCATCACCATGTGCATTATTTACCTGCTGGCCGGTGCCTTTGCCAGCGTCGCCAAGGCCGTGGGCGGTGTGGATGCCACCGTGAATTTCGGTCTCAGCGTGGTGCCTGAATCCCTGGTGCTGCCGGGACTCTTTGTGATTACCGCCTTTGTCGCCACCTCCATGGGGACTTCCATGGGCACCATCGCCGCCATCGCACCTGTGGCCGTGGGTCTGTCCGAGGCCACCGACCTACCGCTGACGCTCACCGTGGGTACCGTGATTGGTGGCGCCATGTTTGGTGACAACCTGTCAATCATCTCCGACACCACCATCGCCGCCACCCGCTCCCAGGGCTGCGAGATGCGTGACAAGTTTCGCCTCAACTTCATGATTGCGGTTCCGGCGGCCCTCGTAACCCTGGTGGTACTTTACCTGCAGGGTAGCGGCGGCAGCATCAATGCCCCGCAAGACTATGACCTGATCAAGGTGCTGCCCTATGTGGCGGTGCTGGTACTGGCGGTCATGGGGCTGAACGTCATGCTGGTGCTGCTCAGCGGCATAGTGCTGGCGGGCCTGGTCGGCCTGATCCAAATTGCCGACTACAGCCTGGCCAGGCTCTCGGCCGACATCTACGCGGGTTATGGCAGCATGCAGGAGATCCTGATTCTGTCACTGCTGATTGGTGGCCTGGGTGCCCTGATGAAACACCAGGGCGGACTGGAATTCCTTGCTCGCCTGATCGATCGGCTGGCCCGGGGCAGTCAGCGTCGCAGCGGTGAAATCAGCATCGCCGCCAGCGTGGTACTGGCCAATCTCGCGACCGCCAACAATACCGTAGCGATCATTCTCAGCGGCTCACTGGCACGGGACATTGCCCAGCGCCACGGGGTGGACCCAAGGCGCAGCGCCAGCCTGATGGATATATTCTCCTGCGTGGTCCAGGGCCTGCTGCCCTACGGCGCCCAGGTCCTGCTGGCAGGCTCCATAGCTGCGCTGTCGCCGCTCGAGCTGATTGGCAGCATCTATTATTGCTGGCTGCTGGGCATCGCCGCGATTATCGCCATCATTGCCAGCCTGCCGCGTCTGCTGGCACAGACCTCGGCTCTGCCCCAGGCCTGAAAGCCGGGCCTTTAGCCCTCGACCTTTCCGGCTCGTTCAGGCTGCTGCACCCAGTGCAGCAGCTGCGGATAAAAACACAGAAACGCCGCTTCGAGCGCCCCATAGTGGCGCTCAACCTCTTCTGCTGCACCATAGAGCGCGGTACGCCGACTCAGGCGCCCGGCGATGGAATCCAGCGCCCGATCGATCACCTCCAGCCGCTGGTAACTCAGCAACCAGTCGTATTCCCGCATGCGCTCGAAACGCGCCCGTGCAAGGGCCGGCATCATGTGCGCTTCGGGTGCCATGGTTGCGTAAACGGCGCGGCTAAAGTCAGCCAGGGGGTCAGCGTGAAATGACGCCCAGTGGCGCGCCAGGAAGTGATCGAACGCCATATCCACGATAATGCCGGCAAATCGGCGCCGCGGCGTCTCGATCAGCGCCAGGGTACGCAGTACATCAGGGTGCTGGTCGGTAAAGGCATCGACGCTGCGGTGCAGCCGAATCCCCTCGGCGATCGCCTGGGGCCAGGCATCCAGCGCTGCCCCCTTGACTGCATCACCGAGATAATTGCCGGTCAGCGAGCTGCCCGCCAGGGTGGCGAGGTGAAAGTGGGCCAGATAGTTCATATCGCCTCAGCGACTCTGCCGACGCGCCAGCACACGAGCCGCCGCATGCAGGGTCACACCCGCGAAGAGCGCGATCACCGCCGGCAAGGTATAGGGCAGCTCAGGCCCGCTATTCACCGGCTCATCAAAGATGGCCAGCAACAGCAGCGCAGGCGCCAGCAACAGCAGCAGCGATCCGGTCCATTGCAGCCCACGAGCCAGGGGAAGATTCAGCACACTGAGGTAACAGCCCAGCTGCACATTGAGCAGGGCCGCACAGAGCAGATAGATATGATTGGCGCGATACAACATGCTGTACACCTGAAGCGTATCGCCACGGTCTGGCAACTCCAGGTAGAGATAAAGCCCGGTCAGCAGGAACGCCAGCAGGCCCAGCAAACCGACGGTCAGGTGCAGGCAGCGCAGCAAGATCTTGCTACGATCCGCCTGTCCGGCGCGGGCATAAGGTTTGGTATCAATGGCAGATCGGGATTGGGACATGGAATTGAATGTAGCATGCCCGACGGGGTTAGGGCAGCCCCCACGGCTGGTCCGCTGTGCCAATGCCCGCCGCCCAGCGGCACTGTGCGCTCAGGAGCACCGGGCACAGAGCCCATACCCTCATGACGGGCGCCATCAGGCCTGATTGATCCGTCGCTCGCAACTGTTGAGCCACTCTTCATAGCTGACTCTCGGTAACTGGAACTGATCCCGCGTCGAGGTGTAGGTATCGGCGTGCATGCGGGAGATCGGGCAGTAGGCCGGTGAGCGCACATGCAGCCGCTCAGCATCGATATACTGATCCTGCACGTGCATGTTCACCACTTCACCAAAGATAATCGAGCGGTTGGGGTATTCCACACTGCGCTCCAGGCGGCACTCAAATGCCACCGGCGCCTCGAGAATACGCCCCGGCATCACCTGACTGCTGTCGGCGCAGGTCAGCTGCGAGGCCTCCAGTTCGTCCACCTCCGGCGGAAAATCAATCGACGAGACAATCATCTGGCGAGCAATGCTCTCGTCTACCATATTGACGACAAATTCGCCGGTTGCATGAATATTGCGCGTCGTATCCTTGGGGCTACCGCCGGGCTTGTGCTGAATGCCCAGAATCAGCAGCGGCGGCTCGTCACTGAACACATTGAAAAAGCTGATGGGGGCGGCATTGTTGACCCCGTCGGGACAACGGCTGGTCACCAGCGCGATGGGGCGCGGTACAACAAAGCTCACCAGCAGCTTGTATTTTTCCTGCTTGCTCAGGCGCGTAAAATCAAATTCCATCATGAATCTCCAGACGGGCCCTGTGCCCGCGTGCTGCATTGTCAATCCCGGCGCGAACAAGGACCCGCCAGCGCTAAGGAGCCGGCGGGCCAACGCGGCACCGGAGGTACAACCTGGTAAGGGGTGTGGCGTCAGATGCGCCCTTCCTCTACTGCGTGGCAGGCCACCTGACCACCACCGTCTGTGGCGATGGTGGCCGGGCGCTCTGAGGTGCAGCGCGCATTGGCGTGGGGGCAGCGCGGGTGAAAGGTGCAGCCACTGGGCGGTGAAATCGGGCTGGGCACTTCGCCACTCACCGGCGTACGCGCCCGCCCGCTCATGTCCAGATCCGGAATGGCATCCAGCAGCATGCGTGTATAGGGGTGACGCGGGTTACGCAGCAGCTCGGCGGAAGGTGCCTGCTCCACCATGGCGCCCAGATACATGACCCCGACGCGATCGGAGATATGAAAGACCACCGCCAGGTCGTGGCTGATAAACATATAGGTCAGGCGATACTGGCGCTGCAGGTCGCGCATCAGATTGAGAATCTGCGCCTGCACCGACACATCCAGCGCCGAGGTCGGCTCATCGCAGACGATAAAGTCCGGATTACTCGCCAGGGCGCGGGCAATGGAGATGCGCTGGCGCTGCCCGCCGCTGAACTCATGGGGGTACTTGTCGCCGTCCGCCGGCATCAGGCCCACCTGGGTCAGCAGTTCGGCTACTCGCGCGTCCACCTCGGCCGCGGTTTTCATCAAACCGAACACCCGGATCGGCTCGGCGATGATTTTTTTGACCCGCCAGCGCGGGTTGAAGCTGGCGTAGGGGTCCTGAAAAATCATCTGCATGCGGCTGCGCAGCGGTGCCATCTGCTTGCGACTCAGCGGGCCTATATCCACACCCTCGAATTCGATGCTGCCGCTGCTGGGCGCATAGAGCCCAACCGCCAGGCGCGCCGCCGTCGACTTGCCACAACCCGACTCGCCCACCAGGCCAAAGGTTTCGCCCTTGTGGATTTCGAAATCGATGCCATCCACCGCCCGCAGGAACTGCCGTGGCCTGCGCTCCAGCACCCGGTTGAGCCAGGGCGGCGACACATCGAAGTGCCGCTTGAGGTTACGCACCCGCAGGATCGGCTCCGCCGCCGCTTTGTCGGTGGCCATTGTCACGGGGTCTTGCGCTACATGTGCGTTCATCATTCCACCTCCTGCCCGCAGGCCTGTACGGACTTCTTTACCGCAGAGCGGCTTCCATCCGCCTGATGTCTGGCGCGCTGCGCCAGCGCCACCTCCGCAAACAGCTGATCGGGATCGGTGGCGGGATCCACGCCATCCCACAGCCAGCAGGCCACCTCACCCTGTCCGGCATGAGCAAACTCGGGCTTTTCCTCACGGCAGCGCGCCGTGGCATAGGGGCAACGCGGGTTAAAGGCGCAGCCTTTGGGAATATGGCTCAGACGCGGCATGGCGCCGTCGATCTGCACCAGGTGCTCCACCTCCTCCCCCAGCTTTGGAATGGATCCCATCAGGCCGCGGGTATAGGGGTGGCGCGCATGCTTGATCACCTCCTGCACCGGGCCGACTTCCACCAGCCGGCCGGCGTACATGACCGCCACCCGATCGCAGGTTTCAGCGATAACCCCCATATCGTGGGTCACCAGCATCACCGCAGACCCATGCTCGCGGCACAGGGTCTTGAGCAGATCGATGATCTGGGCCTGCACCGACACATCCAGCGCCGTGGTCGGCTCATCGGCAATCACGAGCTTGGGATCGACGCAGAGCGCCAGCGCGATCACCACCCGCTGGCGCATGCCACCGGAAAACTGATGCGGGTACTGATCGATGCGCTGCTCCGGCGCCGGTATCCCCACCTGGGTCAGCATCTCGATGGCCCGCGCCCGGGCCTGGCGCGGCGTGAGATCCGTGTGGGTGCGAATGGTCTCGATCAGCTGGCGGCCGACGCTGTACAGCGGATTGAGACTGGTGAGCGGATCCTGAAAAATGGAGCCTATCTGCTTGCCGCGCAGCTTGCGCATGGCCTCGCTCGGCAGGTTATCAATGCGCTGGCCGTTAAAGTGAATCTCGCCACCGGCAATACGCCCCGGGCGCTCCAGCAAGCCGGTAATGGCGGTACCGGTGAGGGATTTACCCGCACCGGACTCCCCCACCACACCCAGAATTTCACCGGCGTTGAGGCTCAGGGATATACCGTCGATGGCCGTGAGAGTGCCGCGCCTGGTCGGAAACTCGATACGCAGGCCTTTGACTTCAAGCAGGGCGCCGTTAGTGCTCTTGTTGTTATTCATGTTCAGCTCTCCTCTCAGCGCAATTTCGGGTTCAGCGCATCGCGCAGCCAGTCACCCAGCAGGTTGACCGCCAGTACCAGCAGCGCCAGCGTCAGCGACGGGAAGATCACCACCCACCAGATACCGGAGAACAGGAACTCGTTGCCGATACGGATCAGGGTGCCCAGCGACGGCTCGGTCGGCGGCATGCCCACGCCCAGGAACGACAGCATGGCCTCGGTCAGAATCGCCAGGCCCAGGTTGATGGTGGCGATAACCAGCACCGGCCCCAGCACATTGGGCAGCACATGGCGGATCATGATCAGCAGCGGATGCAGCCCGATCACCTTGGCCGCCTGCACATATTCCTTGGATTTCTCCACCATGGTGGAGCCACGCACGGTGCGGGCGTACTGCACCCAGCTGGTCAGGGCGATGGCCAGCACCAGCACATAGAGGGCCGACTCGTGCATCACCTCCTGGGGCAGAAAGCTCAGGGCGATACCGTTGATCAGCAGCGCCACCAGGATGGCCGGGAAGCTCAGGATCATGTCGGCCACACGCATGATGAAGGCATCCACCACGCCACCGAGAAAACCGCTCAAAAGCCCCAGGCTCACGCCAATGATCATGGCCACGAAGACCCCGGCAAACCCCACCACCAGGGACACCCTCAGGCCGTAGAGCATGGACGAGAGCACATCGCGGCCCTGGCTGTCGGTCCCCAGCAGGAAGCGGGCATCACCGCCCTCCAGCCACATCGGCGGCAGTTCGCTGTCCATCAGGTCCAGGGTGGCGACATCAAACGGATTGTGCGGTGCGATCCAGGGCGCAAACAGCGCCGCCAGTATCATCACTACCGTCACCAGGGTGGCGATCACGGTAATGCGCGAGCCCTTGAAGCTGTAGAACAGATCGCTGTCCAGAAAGCGGTGCCAGTCGTCGCGCATAGTCATTAAACGTTGCATGGTGCTTGCCCTCCACGCGTTGAAACAAGGCGATGGGTACTTGTCATGGCGAGGTTCCTAGTGTGAATTGGCGGTGCCGCGATCGGCGCACAGGCGCGGATCCAGCATGAAATACAGCATGTCGACGATCATGTTGATCACAACAAAGATCAGCGACACCAGCAGCAGATAGGCGGACATCACCGGGATATCCACGAAGCTCACCGCCTGAATAAACAGGAAGCCCATGCCGGGCCACTGGAATACGGTTTCGGTAATGATGGCGAAAGCAATCATGGCACCGAGCTGCAGACCGATAATGGTGATCACCGGCATCAGGGTATTTTTCAGCGCATGGCCAAAGTTGACGGCACGGTTGCTCAAGCCCCGAGCCCGCGCAAAACGGATGTAGTCGGTGCGCAGCACCTCCATCATCTCGGCCCGCACCAGTCGCATGATCAGCGTGACCTGGAACAGCCCCAGCATGATGCCCGGCAGAATCAGCGATTTCAGGCCGCTGATTGTCAGCAGACCGGTACTCCACCAGCCGATGTTCACCACCTCGCCACGCCCAAAGGAGGGTAGCCAGTTAAGGGTCACAGAGAAGGTCAGGATCAGCAGGATGCCGGTCACAAAAGTGGGCAAGGATATGCCGATCAGCGAGAGCGTCTGGAACACATGACTGAGCCAGCTATGGGGCTTTAGCGCCGAATAGACGCCCATAGGCACGCCCACCAGCAGCGAGATGACAAAAGCCACCGCCACCAGTTCCAGCGTAGCGGGCATGCGCTCGGCAATCAGATCCGACACCGGACGCTGGTTGCGGTAAGAAATACCGAAATCACCCTGGGCGGCCTGCACCACAAAGGTGGAAAACTGCACATAGAGCGGTTCGCTCAGCCCAAGACTGTCGCGCAGCTGTTCGCGCTCCTCGACTGAGGCGTCCTGGGAGATCATGTTGGTGACCGGATCACCAACGAAACGGAACATACTGAAGGCCAGCAAGGCCACGGCCAGCATCACCAGCAACGATTGCCCCAGCCGACGGATTAAAAAACTAAGCATGGGAATGACTCCTGCGGATAACGGATAAGAGTGAGCAGACGGCCGACCCCGAGGGCCGGCCGCGACTATCAGTTAACCTTTGTATACCACAGGCGTGGTGTGTCATCCGGCGTCTGCGGCAGCGTGATACCTTCACGGATGCCCCAGGACAACGGCTGCTGATGCAACGGGATCACCGCCACCTCATCGCGTGCTATTTCCAGCGTTTCCGCCAGCATGGCACGACGCTTGGGCTCATCGAGTTCGCCGGAAATCTGATCGATCAGGCTGTCGATACGGGCATTGGAATAGCCACCCGGGTTCCAGGTGCCCAGTTTGTCGGCCGGTGTCGCCAGGAAACCTGCCAGGGCACTGAAAGTATCCAGCATCGGCAGGGTCGCCCAGCCAAACATATAGATGTCCGAGCCGCCGCCAAGCATTTTCTGGAAGTGGTTGCCCTTGCTCTGGGCAGTCAGGTTGGCCTTGATGCCAACGCGGGCCCACATGGACACCACCGCCTGACAGATTTCCTCGTCATTTACATAACGATCATTGGTGCAGTCGAGCCCAACCCTGAAACCATTCGGATAGCCGGCATCCGCCAGCAGCGCCTTGGCCGCTTCTGGGTCGAACGGGAAGCGCTGATTAAGCGCGGCGTCGTAGCCCGGCACTTCCGGCGCCACCACCAGGGCTGAATTGCGGGAATTGCCGCGCATCACCTTTTTCTGGATCAGCTCCATATTGATGGCCTGATAGAGCGCCTTGCGCACCCGCACATCCTTGAGCGGATTCTTGCCTTTGATATCGGAATCGTGCAGCTGGTCGTCACGCTGATTCATGCCAAACATAATGGTACGCAGCGAGGGCGCCTGCAGCACCTTGACGCCTGCGGTGGCATTGATGCGATTGACATCCTGCAGCGGCGCCGGGTACATCAGATCAATCTCGCCGGACAGCAGGGCGGCCACGCGGGTCGCATCGGAGGAGATGGGGGTGAACTCGATACGGGTCAGGTTATGCTGCGGCGTATCCCACCACTTGGGATTGACCGCCAGCACGGTTTTGGCATCGGGCTGGCGACTTTCAAGGGTGAAGGGGCCGGTACCGTTGGCATGGGTGGTGGCGTAGCTCTCCTCACCCTTGCGCAGATCAATGGCCTGGAGCGCATTGTTCTCGGTCATCCATTCCTTGTCGAAGATATACACCGTGGTCAGATAGTTCAGCAGCAGCGGATCGGCCGTGCTCAACACTATCTCGACGCTCAGCTCGCCCACCTTGCGGGCATCCACCACCGTCGGCACATTGACGCGGATCGGCGCATTGGGATCTATGGCTCGCTTGATCGAGGCCACCACATCATCGGCGCTCAAGCTATTGCCATTATGGAAGCTGACCCCCTCGCGCAGCTCAAAGCGCCAGACGTTGGGCTCAACCAGCTTCCAACTCGTGGCCAGGGCCGGCTCCAGCTGGAGGTCGGCGCTGTAACGCACCAGCGGCTCGTAAATATGGTGCAGAAAACCCAGGGTATTACTTTCGGTCACCGAATAGGGATCCAGCGACGCTATATCCGAGGCTTCGGCCATGCGCAGGGTGTTCGCCTGCGACGCCATCGCCGCGCCTAGACCCAGAGTTACGGTCATTGCTACACAAAGCAGTTTTCTTCGCATTATTATTCTCTCGTAGCTGCTGCTCTTACCGTCAAGGTTCCACCGGAATTGTCACCTTTGACTCTGCGACAAATCCGGCACCAGAGGTTAACGATCAAATATTTTTTCGTTAACGATCCTGCATTCAATACATACCACCCCGTGGTGACTGTCAAGTAAAAATATTTAACCTTGCTTGACTCGCCAGTCAGCTTACGGGCGCATATCTCCGCAATTCAGCTACTTGGAAGCCCCGCAGATTCTCTGGCTGCGCTTGATATAATTTCACTCAGGCAGGATTAGGCGCCCCAGCGGGGTAGTCGGGACACAAGTCCGATTTTTCGTTAACGATTATCTATTGCATCGTTAGCACAAGCGCGCTAGCCTAGTTTTCAGTGTCCCGACGCAGGCCCATAGCTGCACGCCTGACGGGACTGCACAGAAAGCATCCTCTGTGCTGTACTGATGATCATTTTTACAGAATGAGAAACCTGCCATGGGCACCGACAAGACGTCCGTAAACAATCAGCTTGATGCGGCTTACCAGCGCGTTTGGGGGGCCATTGTTTCCCACAAGCTGCTACCCGGAACCAGGCTCAAGGAAGACGACCTCTGCGACACCTTCGATATCAGCCGGGGTAATGTTCGCAAGCTGTTGCAGCAACTGGCCCATCATCACCTGGTCACGCTGATACCCAACAGCGGCGCCTTCGTGGCGAGACCCAGTCGCGAAGAGGCACTGGAAGTGTTCAAGACCCGCCGCCTGGTGGAGTTAGAGATGGTGCGCGAACTGGCACGCAAGTGCAGCGCCCAGGACCGGCAGATGCTGGAGAAACACGTCCATCGCGAACATGAAGCCCACAGCAGCGGCGACAAGAGCCTGCGCATCCGGTTGTCGGGGGAATTCCACCTGCTGATAGGCGCCCTCGCCGAGCGCCCGGTGCTGTATCAGTTTTTGCACGAAATCATTTCCCGCGCCTCGCTTATAGTCGCGCTGTACCAGCGCTCCCACTCGGCCAATGGCCGCAGCGCCGGTGACCGGGCCTGCTCCGAGCATCATGACCTGATCGATGCCATCGCCGCGCACCGCGTCGAACAGGCGGTTGCCGTTATGGAGCAACACCTGCAGGAACTCGAAAACCAGCTCGACCTGGACCCACCCCTGGAACAGCACGTCGACCTGAGAAAAGTATTCGCCTGACCCCGGCAGCAGCGGCAATAGCCGCTGCCATCTGACCGATACAACCCCGCCAGACCCTGCCTTGCACGGTCCCGGGCTGCCTTTGCCTTTTTTTCGTGATGGGAGCTAATACAACAATGCATAACAACAGCCTGCTGATCCGAAATGTACGCCCGTTGGGCAGAAACGCCACCGACCTGCTGATACGCAACGGCAAAATAGCCGCCCAGGGAACAGGCCTTGATGCTGCCGAGACAGAGGTTATCAATGGCGCCGGCCAACTGCTGCTACCGGGCCTGGTCGACGCCCACACCCATATCGACAAAACCTTCTGGGGACAACCCTGGCAGCGCCACCAGGCGGGCCCGCGCCTTATCGACAAGATCGAGAACGAACGCCGCCTGCGCCGCGAGCTCAACCTCAGCGCCGAGGTACAGTCCGCCAACCAGATCCGCCAGGCCATCCGCATGGGCACCACCCATATCCGTACCCACGTGGATGTGGACACCGAGATAGGCCTGTCGAGTATCGAAGCGGTACTGGCCAGCAAGGAAACCTTTGGCGACAGCATGACCCTGCAGCTGGTGGCCTTTCCCCAGAGCGGCCTGATGATTCGCCCCGGCACAAGAGAGCTGCTGGAAGCGGCCATAGACGCCGGCGCGGACCTTGTGGGCGGCATCGACCCCGGCGCCATTGACCGTGACCCCGCCGGTCACCTGGACTGCATCTTTGATATCGCCGAGCGCAAGCAGGTGGGTATCGATATTCACCTGCACGAAGCCGACCAGCTGGGGGCAACCTCCATCGAGCTGATCCTGGAGCGCACCCGGGCGCTGGGCATGCAGGGCAAGGTCACCATCAGCCACGCCTTTTGCCTGGGCATGCTGCCCGACGCCCAGCTGGGCGAGCTGATCACCCAGTTCCAGGCGCTGGATATCACCATCATGACCCATGGCCCTGGCCATATCGCCTTCCCGCCGATCAAGCGGTTGTACGAGGCCGGCGTAAAAATCTGCGCGGGTTCGGACGGCATCCGTGATGCCTGGGGCCCCTACGGCAATGCGGACATGCTGGAGCGTGCCATGCTGATGGGCTTTCGCAGCAATTACCGCCAGGATGACGAGCTGGAAATGATCCTGGATATCTGCAGCTTTGGTGGCGCCCGGGTGATGGGTGAGAAAAACTACGGCCTGGACACCGGCTGCAGCGCCGACTTCGTGCTGGTGGACGCCCAAACCCCCACCCACGCCATCGTCAGCCGCCCGCCGCGCAGCCTGGTCTGCAAGGCCGGCCGCATTGTTGCCCGCAACGGCGAATGCCTGGTCTGAACGAGGAGCCCTGCCATGAGTACCACCCGCATTACCGGCCGCTACGTTATCGGCTTCGATGGCACCGGCCACCGCCTGCTGGAAAACGGCGAAGTGGTCTATCAGGATGACCGCATTATCTTCTGCGGTTTCGGCTATGGCGGCCAGGTCGATCACGAGATCGACGCCGGCAACGCCATCGTCGGCCCCGGCTTTATCGATCTGGATGCGCTGGCGGACCTGGACTCCACCGTGCTGGCATTTGACAACGGCCCGGCCTGGCGCTGTGGCCGCGTCTGGGCCAGCAGCTACGTCGAGCAGGGCCCGCGGGAAGTGTATGACCGCAACGACGAAGATTTCATGAAGCGCTATGCCTATGCCCAGTTACTGCACAACGGCATCACTACAGCCTTGCCTATCACCTCCCTGCTGTACCGCGAATGGGCCGAAACCCACGACGAATTTGCCCGCGCCAGCGACATCGCCGCCGAGATGGGCCTGCGCGTCTATCTGGGGCCGGCCTACCGCACCGGTCTGTCAATGATCCGCCCGGACGGGCGCTTTGACATGCACTGGGATGAAGCTCGCGGTCTGCAGGGGCTCGACGATGCCATCCGCTTTGCGCAGGACTACGACAACAGCCACAAGGGCCTGGTACGCGCCATGCTAGCCCCCGATCGTATCGAAGGCTGCACCCAGGAATTACTGGAGCGCACCCGCGACGCGAGCGCTGCGCTGCAATGCCCGGTACGGCTGCACTGCTGCCAGTCACAGCTGGAAGTGGATACCATGGAGCAGCGTTTTGGCACCTCGTCGCTGGCGCTGCTGCAGGAGATTGGCTTCCTGGGCCCGCGCACCCTGCTGCCCCACGGCCTCTTTCTGGGGGGCGCCCAGGCGCGACGCGAGAACATCGAACAGGAACTGGACAGCCTGCGGGACTCCGGCAGCACCCTGGTGCACTGCCCCATCGTCTTCGGGCGCAGTGGCAAGGCGCTGAACAGCTTCAGCCGCCTGCGCCAGCGCGGCATCAATATTGGCCTGGGCACCGATACCTTCCCGGCGGACCTGATCCGCAACATGCACGCAGGCGTGATGCTGAACAGGGTGCAGGAGGATAACGCCCAGGCGGTGAGCGCCGCCGACTTCTATAACGCCGCCACCCTCGATGGCGCCCGCGCCCTGGGGCGTGAGGACCTTGGCCGCCTGGCACCCGGCGCCAAGGCCGATATCACTGTATTCGACCTGTCGGGTTTTCACCTTGGCCAGCGTGTCGACCCCATCCAGACCATGGTCATGAACGGCAGCGGCAGCGACTTCAAAACCGTGATCGTCGATGGCCGCATCCGGGTGGAGGATTACCGCATCGAAGGAGTGCCCTACGCCGACTGGCACCGGCGCGCCCAGGACCAGTACGACCGCCTGCGCGCCAGCTACCCGGAACGCACGCACCTGCATCCACCGGTTGAGGACATTTTCACCCCCAGCTTTGCACCGCTGCGTGCGGGTGAAGACCAGTAAGACCTGAGATGCAGCCGGCAGTGTCCGGCTGCGGGGTCAGGCGTCGTTTTGTGCCAGGGCCGAGCCAGCACCTGAAACGTCCAGCCCCAGACTCTCAATCACTGTCGGCGCCATCGAAAGAAAAATTTCATGTATCTCGGGGTCGGACAATTTTTCTATCATTAGTCGGGGACTGACAACCTCAAACTCCCCTGACGTTACTCGCAGATAAGTGCCGTTGGTTGTCTCGTCAATAAAATTGATCACAGGGATGTTACTGATGCATTTCATTAAAAACCCCATGTTGTTATTGACGGACAATGCCCCGTTGTCAGGATAAACGTCTTCGGATGACTTGGCCTTTATATTGATTTTCTGATAGCGCTCAATATCGATAAATGCCAGGGCATTGAAAATGGTCATTTCCTGTTGATTACCGAAGGCAATGGTCTTGGGATAGGTTCCCTTGGACACACTGTTATCCAGGAACTCGTATTTGAAAACCGGTTTGCGGCACGCCAGCCATTTGAAGAACAGTTTCGGCATACCGACATAGGCTTCGGCGCTGTGACCGAGAAAGTCCTCCACGGCTTTGTAGCGCCCGACTTTTAAACCCCTCTCCCAGCCCCTGGCAACAGTTTCTTCCGGCGGCGTTATGACGAAAAACATGAGCATCGTATCGACATAACTGGCATAGGTGCTGTGCAGTATTCGCGATATGCTTTCCGTTGAAAAGCTATCGAAGCGAAAGCGGTCGACCAGCAGGTGGGGGATGGAAGCATCCCGTTTCGCCTTGTCGCGGATATAGTAGTCGAGTTTGCGATCGATGATCGCCACCTCCTTGCTGGTCAGCCGCCCGGCATACTTGTACGCCTCCCCCAGCGCGTCGTAGTCCAGCAGGAAGCGCCGCCAGATATCGGGACTGATGGTGGCATAGCCACCCGGTTGAATGCCATGCTCGCCCATGATTTTCTGCAGCCTGGCGCGCAGGGAGCTTTTGCCCGCAGCGGATGCCCCTTTCAGGCTGATCAGCACCGGTTTTTCTGCCGGGGTGGTTGGCGTCAGCCCGAGTTGCTCAATCGCCCGCTCAATCATAGGCGCTATCTGGTGGCCAAGAACCAGGCTGCCATAGCGGTTGCACACATGGTTTGTGACCAGCCGTACCAGATACTCCATATCCGAGCCGACAAAACCGCTGGTACCCGCGATAGAGCCGAGAACGCGATAAAGACTTCTGTAGACAGCCCTGGCAAGGGGATCCTGCTCGACGAGGCCCTTCTGCTTGAAGCCGGCGATGATGCGATACTGTTTTTCCTGGGTGGATTCCTGGATCAGGGCGCCGGGCCTGGGCTTGGGCTTTAGAAAAAAATGAAGCACAGCGAAGCGTTTTCTGGGCTCTTTGGCCGGGGCCGGCGCAAAGAGTGAAGCTGTCAGCTCCTGGTGTACCCGGGCTTCGACTTGCTGGCGTAATTCGGCGTGCGCCTGCGTAATCGATTCCAGATTAGGATGGATATAACCGATATAAATCTTCTCGGCAATCTCGCGAAAGTGTATGCCCAGACCGACTTCGTCCTCCCCCTCCAACGCCACTATATCAGCAGTGACTCGCACCAGTAGCTCATGCACCACCAGGCGCTCAGGCCTGAAGGCGACTAATTCGTCCTGTGCGAGCCCAACCTGCTGTGCAATTTCTGCCACATCGGCAAGTCGAGTGAAGACATTCTCCGGCCGATGGAGGGTTTCAAGGGGTCGGTATTCAACCGGAAGATCTGCTTCAAGACCGGGATTCCACGCTGAATATTCGGTGCTTTTCATAAATAGAGCCCGGCTCAACAAAGTCGAATAACTTTTACCACAGCTCCCTATCTTACAACAGCAAGCGTGCCCGCCAATCACTCGGCAAAGGCGGCCCATCGGAAACCTTCACGCCGGCACACAGAAAACGCTGCCAAACCCTGTTGAAGTCACACTGATCTAGCCCCGCGGTGGAAAGAAGCCCGCCACATCGGCCCGCAGTACCTGCTGACGCTCGATCAGGGCATTGATCTGTTCGCGGTCACGCAGGTAGTGCGGCGTTTCCTTGTGGGCCTGCAGGGCCTGCGGGCTCTCGTATACCTCGTACAGATACACCCGGTTGTCCTGCTCCCGATCCAGCAGCACATCAAAGGTATGGCAGCCTGGCTCCCGTTCCACCGACGCCCGGGCGTTCTCAGCGATCAGCTCCAGGTAGCGGGCCTTGGCACCGGGCTTGAGGTCGACACTGATAAAAATACAGTACATGGGGATCTCCGATTGTAAGTGTTCGCAATAATTATTATGTTATGTACACAATTTACAAATACTTTAATTACAAACCCTACTCAAAACAAGGAGAGCCCCAATGAGCAGCCGGCCAAACGCCCTCAACGGCATGCGCCATATCGCCTTTACGGTGGAAAACCTGGAAGAAGTGGAGCGCTTTTACGTTGAACTGCTGGGCATGCAGGTACTGCACCGTCCGCACCAGAATCTGGTCTATCTGACGCTGGGCAACGACAATCTGTCACTGAGTCGTGGCAGCGCAAGTGAACGTGCAAGCGGGCCGCAACGGCTGGATCATTTCGGCTTTATCTGTGACCAGCCCGACGATGTGGACGCCTGGGCGGACTACCTGGCACAACAGGGTGTTGAGATCCTCGCCCGCCCCCACAACCACAGCAATGACCCCGGGGTGCGCAGCTTCTATTGCCAGGACCCCGCCGGCAACACCGTGCAGCCGATCTATCACCCGGCGGTGTCGGGCCAGCGCCTGGTCAAGCCCTGACAAGATCCTGAGGATACCGAGAGCCAGGCCAGGTCCTGCAAGAGAGCACTCGGGACAACTGCCTCGGAAACGACACTGCCGACCCGCCATGATCAATGCACAGGGCAAGGATCACAGGGGGCCGGCAGCGGGATGGCACCCGAGGGTGCCGCTACAGCGCGTGTCGGTTAGGCCGGCGTGCTGCGACGGGGACGACGGCGACGCGACGGTGCCGCTTCATTACCGCTGGCACGGCGAGGCTGATCGCCGCCCGCAGGTTTGGCGCGACCCTGACCGCCGCCACGACGCTGACCATTGCCACTTTTGGCGGCTCTTGGTGCAGCAGCCGGTGCTTCAGGCTGGGGCACATAGTTGGCGGCGCTGGCCTGCAGCATGTCCAGATCCACCGCAGGCGCGGGCTGGACATCGAACTTCTGGCGCAACAGACGCTCAATGGCGCGGAATTCCTTTTCTTCGTCACGGCTGATCAGAGACACAGCCTCGCCACTGGCACCGGCACGACCGGTACGGCCAATACGGTGCACGTAGTCCGCCGGAACGTTCGGCAGCTCGTAGTTCACCACATGGGGCAGATGGTCGATATCCAGACCACGGGCCGCGATATCAGTGGCCACGAGCACCCGCACCAGACCGCCCTTGAAGTCGGACAGCGCACGAGTACGGGCATTCTGACTCTTGTTGCCATGAATGGCCACGGCACTGATACCGTTGCGTTCAAGCTGCTGACTCAGACGATTGGCACCGTGCTTGGTACGGGAGAACACCAGTACCTGGGACCAGTTGCCAGCCAGAATCATGTGCGCCAGCACCGTCATCTTCTCGGTTTTTTCCACTGCATGAAAACGCTGTTCGATCTTGTGCGCCGTAACATTGCGCGACACTTCGATGCTGGTGGGGTTGTGCAGTATATCGCTGGTCAGGCGACGAATTTCCGGCGAAAAAGTCGCCGAGAACATCAGGTTCTGACGTTTCTTGGGCAACAGTTTCAGGATGCGCTTGATGTCATGGATAAAGCCCATGTCCAGCATGCGGTCGGCTTCGTCGAGCACCAGTATCTGGACGTGGGACAGATCAACGCACCCCTGCCCCTGCAGATCCAGCAGGCGGCCCGGTGTCGCCACCAGAATATCGACGCCGCGGCGCAGCAGATCTTTCTGCGGATTGATGCTGACACCACCGAAGACGATGGCCGAGCGCAACGGCAGATGACGACCGTAGGTGCTGACGCTCTCACCTACCTGGGCGGCAAGTTCGCGGGTGGGGGTCAGTACCAGCGCACGCAGCTGGTGGCCGTCCGGTGGACGGTGTTCGGATAACAGTTGCAGCATTGGCAGGGTAAAACCGGCGGTTTTACCGGTACCGGTCTGGGCGGCAGCCAGCAAGTCGCGGCCTTCCAGTACAACCGGAATTGCCTGGGCCTGAATTGGGGATGGGGTATCGTACCCCTGCTCTTGCACAGCACGCAGCAGTGCGTCGGAAAGTCCGAGAGAGGAAAAAGCAGTCATGAATGTCCGTAATGTGGAATCGGTCGGCAGGCCCTGACGTGTTGTTCATACGGCACCGGCCCAGGATACAGCTAAGCGGCGCAGCTTACCGTAAAGCCCCCCCGGGTGCGAGTACTATTCAACACCGTGGATGATGTGCCACGCATCAGCCTGAAAGCCTTGCCGCGCCTGAAAATGGTCAGACTGCGTGCGTTGGACTAGGCTGATTGCAGTTACGTACGAGAGGAACCGGCACATGACCCGCAGATCTCAACGCGCGTTCTTCCGCAAAATCTATCTGGCATGGCTGATAGATAATGGCCGACACAACCTGCGCACCCTGCAGGAAAAAACCGGCATGCCAAGACGCACCCTGCAGGACAGCCTCAAGGACCTCGAAGATATCGGCATTCGCTGCATCTTTGAACAGAGCAATGGCGAGCGCAATAACTGCGGTCTCTACCGGGTCATGGATTGGGGCCCTATCAGGCGCAGCTGGGTGCGCAGCAACTTACTACTCCTCAAAGAGGAACTGGAGCAATAACAATCAGGGTAAATGAGGCTCGATGGATTAGGGGCAGCCGGATACAGACGACGCTGGACCACACTGACCTGCATTTGTTTACAGCAGCGCTGGAACAGCCATCTGCCCAGCGCGCCCTGATAGTCCCAAACGCGGTCAGCCTCCTCCAGGCTGAGACCCTAAATTCCTACCCCTGAGGCACGGCAAAGCGGTGACTAGGCCGGCGCAAACGCAAAGCGCGCGTCCAGTCGGCTGCACCCCAGACCATTGCCCTTGCGCACCCTGACCTGCACCGGAATGCGCTCTTTGAGCGCCTCCACATGGGAAATCACGCCTATCATCTTGCCGCTGGCATTCAGGCTGTCCAGTGCATTGAGCGCCGTATCCAGCGTATCCGCATCCAGGGTGCCAAAGCCCTCATCCAGAAACAGCGAATCGATACTGGTACGGTGGCTCACCAGGTCCGACAACGCCAGTGCCAGTGCCAGACTCACCAGAAAGCTTTCGCCACCGGACAGGGTGCGCGTATCGCGCAGTGCATCGGCCTGCCAGCTATCGATCACTTCCAGCTCCAGCTCATCGCCGCTCTTGCGCTGCAGGCGGTAACGGCCATCAAGACGCCCGAGCTGACGGTTGGCCAGGTAGATCAGATGATCCAGCGTCAGTCCCTGGGCAAAGCGGCGAAAGCGGTCACCCTTCTGCGAGCCGATCAGGCTCGAAAGCTGCGCCCAGGTATCATAATTCGCCTGCTGCGCCTCGATCCCCTGCAACAGCGCCCGCTGTGCCTGACGCAGGCGCGCATCCTGCTCCAACTGCTGCATCAGGGCGCCCCGGCGCTGCACCAGCGTCTGCAGTTGTTCAGTCACCGCCGCCCGTGCCCTTTGCACGGCAGCCTGATCCAGCACCGCAAATGGCTGCTGTTCGAGCTCTGCCAGGCGCGTGCACGCCTGCAGCAGCAGGGTCTGCGCCCGGGACAGGTCACCGTCCAGCGTCTGGCGCAGCGCCTGCAACTCACGCCGCGCGTGCGGCTCCAGCAAGGCCTCAATATAACCGGCCTCATCGGCGAAAGGACTGGCCTCAAGCGCCTCTAGCCAGGCAGGCGCGGAGCGCTCAAGCTGTGCCCTCTGCTGGATCTCGCGCTGCTGCAGGGCTTCAAGACTGCCGCGCAGCCCGTCCACGCTTTTTTGTGCTGCCGCCAGCGCGGTAGCCGCCTGCTGCCAGCACGTATCGGCCTGTTGCAGCCGCTGCTGCTGCTGCGTGCGAATCTGTGCGACCGCGCGGCCTTCAAACAGCATCGAGCGCTGCGCAGCAAGCGCCTCGCCCTGCTGCGTCCAGTCGCGCTGCTGCGCGAGATTCGCCGCCTGCTGTTGCTGCAGCAATGCAAGATCACGCCCCAGCACCTCAAGCCGGGCCTCAAGCTGTTCGCAGTTGCGCGTATTATCGGCGCTGCGGCTGTGCATCCGCTGATAATCGGCCCAGTACTGCGCCTTCTGTTCCAGCCAGGTTGCCTGCATGTCCGCTGCGGGCAACGCACTTTCGCCAAGAGTCTCTTGCAGCGCGCTGTGCAGCGACTGCTCCAGCGCTGTCAGCGCATCCTGCTGCGCCTGCACTTCAGCAGCCGTCTGTTCCTGCTGTTGCTGCAGTGTTTGCAGCTCGTGGGTCTGCATGTCCAACTGATGACTCTGGCTGGCCAGCAGGCTGTCGGTCTGCACCCTTTCGTCGCGCAGGCGTTGCAGCGCCTGATCCAGTTCACGCAGCTGCGACAGAGTCATCTCACATTCGGCCAACTGGGCGCCAAGGCGCTGTACGCACTGGGTAATACCGGCGCTATCGGTCAGTTGCAGCCGGATCTCGGCCCCCTGCTGCGCACTGGCGCTAAAGGCATCGAACAGACTCTCGATCAACGGCTGCGCCTCGTTGTGCAGGCTGGATTGCTCGGCGCCGTCCTGAATGCTTTGCTGCTGCAGCTCATTGAGACCGGCCTGCAGTGTCGCGGTGGCGGCGGCCATCTTCTGGCCATCCAGCTGCAGCTGCTCCAACTGCAGTTTCTTGGCCTCGTAACGCTGGCGCGTCTCGGACAGCTGCGGCTGGCGGTAATCGGAAATATAGGGATGCTGCTGCGAGCCACAGAGTGGGCAGGCTTCGTCAGGCTGCAGAGCGTCGCGATAGGCACTCAGATCGCTGATGCGCTGTTCCTGCGCCAGCAGCTGTTCCAGATCATCGCGGTGCTGTTTGCAATCGCTGTATTGCTGCCGTGCAGCCACGAGCACGGCCTGCTGCGTTTCAAGCTCGGCACGGCGCTGGCCGAGCAGCGCAGTGCGCGATTTCAGCGCCGTTTCCAAAGCCTGGAAACGCCGCCCCAGACCGTCGAGCCGATCCAGGGTTCGTGCTGCGCCCTGTAATGATTTGCGCGACTGCTCCAGCTGCGCCGGGATGCGGGAGGCCAACAGCGTTTCCCTCTGCCCGCCTAACGCCTGCGCTTGCTGCTGCAGCTGCTGCATGCGTTCGCGGTTCTGAAGCTGCCCCGCCTGCAATGCCGGCAACTCCCGCGCAAGCCTTGCCTGGCCCCTAGCCAGACCCTGCTGACGCTGCCTCATATCATTCAGCTGCTGTAACAGACGCCCGCGCTGGGCGAAGCGCTCCTGCCACAGTGGCAGCTGTTCGCCCAGGCGCGCAGCGGCCTGATTCTTTTGCAGGTAATCCTGTGCCTGATCGCGCTCAAGCTGCGCCTGCTTGAGGTTCTCCGCCAGACCCTCGTGCTGATCCCCCAACTCGGTAAAGCTTTGGGACTGAGCCCCCAGCGTGGTCGCCAGCTCGCGCTGACGTTCGGCCAGCTGCGCCATGCGGTTATCCAGCGGCATAACCTCTTCCAGCAGGCGGATTTCGGTAGCTTCGCGCTCCTGCCGCACGCCATCAAGCTGTTGGCGGGCCTGCTGCTGCACGGCCTGCTGAGCATCCAGCTGCTGCTGCGCCTGCAGCAGCAGCTGCTCATCCTGCCTGCGGGCCGCTAAAAGCTCGCGCGCCTGAGTAAGATCCGCCTGCCACTGCTGGTGCAGCGGTCGCAGATCCAGCGCTGGCAGGCAAGCGTCCAGCCGCGCCAGCTGCACCGCCTCGCGCTCGAGGGCCTGCTGTGCCCTCGTCTGCTCGGCCTCGGCCTGCAGCTGGGCACTGCGTGCCTGGCCCAGTGCTTCAAGCCCCTGTATTTCCTGCTGTAACCGAATGTCATCGGCCTGCAACTGACGGTGCTGCGCGCTTAGTTCAGTCTGCTCGACATCCAGTGCCGCCAGGCTTGCCTGATCCAGCAGCTCAACGGCGCCGGCGCGGGCCTGCAACACCCGCAGGGCCTCTTCCTCACTGCGCTTGCGCTCAAACGCAAGGCGCGATATTTCACCGTAAATTTCGGTACCGGTCAGCTCTTCCAGCAGCTCAGCCCTTTCGTTGGGGCTGGCATTCAGAAAGGCGGCAAAGCCGCCCTGGGCCAGCATCATCGACTTGGTAAAGCGGGCAAAATCGAGGCCTGTAAGTTCACTTACCAGGTTGAGCTTTTCACCGATACGGGTACTCAGTAGCTCACCGTCTGCTCGGGCCAGTTCCACCTGGGGCGCCTGCAGCTTGCCATCCGGCTGATTACGGGCGCGACGCTGGGACCAGAAGGCCCGGTATTCCTCGCCGCGCACCTCGAATTCCACCTCCGCCAGGCAGTCGGCGGTATGGCGCGTCATCAGCTCATTACTGCCCGCCGACACATTCAGCCGCGGCGTAGCGTGGTAGAGCGCCAGACAGATGGCATCCAGCAAGGTGGTTTTGCCAGCACCCGTCGGGCCGGTAATCGCAAAGAGACCGTTATCCCGAAATTCGGACGCACGAAAATCCAGTTTCCATTCGCCCTTGAGGGAATTGATGTTTTTCAGCCTCAGACTCAGGATTCGCATGTGGCTGACTCCCCGTCCTGCAGCTGTGTCAGCAGCGAATCAAAGGCCTCGCCCAGGCGCGCCCGGGAGCCGTCATCCAGGCTTTCCTCAATACTTAAGCGACGCTCAAACACCTCACGCACAGACAACTCCTGCAGGGTTTCGCGACTGTCCCGCGTCAGCGCAATGCTGCTGGCACTGCGCTGGCGCCGGATACGCAGCACCTCGACCGGCAAGCCCTCTACCAGCTGCTGCACCCGCGGTTGCAGGTCGCTGAGGTAATCGTCACCGCGCACTTCAATCTCGAGCCAGGCAGCGGGGCCACTTGGGGGCTGGTTGTCATCGCAGACCTGCCCGAACGCCTGTTGCAGCTGGGTTTCGAGTTCTTTAAGAGTACCGCTGAAACTATGCATGGGCTGCCAGCCGGGCACCGGCAGCGGCGTGACCTCCGCCAGGGCACCGTCGTCGAAATCCACCCGCAGCACCTGCTTGCTGCCGCGGCTTTCATCAAAGCTCAGGGCAATGGGCGAGCCGCTGTAACGAATATGGGACGCGCCCCCCACGGCCTGGGCACGGTGCAGATGCCCCAGAGCGATGTAGTCGGCTGGCGGAAATGCACCCGCCGGATAGGCCTCAAGCGTACCTATGTAAAGCTCACGCACGGACTCGGACAGCTGACCGCCGACGCAGGTCAGATGCCCGGTGGCAATAATCGGCAACGCACAGGGATCGCCCGCCTGCTGCCCTTCCTGTGCCTCTTGCACTTGCAACTGCAACGCCTCCCTGACACCACAGGCCGCGTCATAGATAACGGTATAATGACGACCAATAGCATCGCTCAGGGCCTGGCGCTTGTGCTGCGTGCTCTCGCCGGCATGGCTTTCAATGAGATCCCGCGGGCGCAGGTAAGGGATGGCACAGAGCACAGCCCCAGGCGAGCCATCGCGACGCTGCAGCACTATGACCTGATCGGCGGGGTCCGCCGTGACTCCGCCCACTACCGTCGTACCCAGGCAGGCCAGCAGCTCGCGGGACTCATGCAGGGTCGAGACAGAGTCATGGTTGCCGCCCAGGATCACCAGCTGGCAGCCGGTAAGGCGCAGGTCGGCAATAAACTGGTTGTAGAGCTTGCGGGCATAGCTCGGCGGTGTACCTGTATCAAACAGATCGCCGGCAACAATGAGCGCATCCACCTGATGTGCCTGCACCTGTTCGATCAGCCAGGTCAGAAAGGCCCGGTGTTCGGCTTCGCGGCTCTTGCCCATGAAATGCTGCCCGAGATGCCAGTCCGAGCTGTGAAGTATTCGCATTGATAATCCTGATCCTAGTGTACTGTTGCACGCTATATGAAGCTTATAACGGCCCCTTTTTCCGCCATCCTGCGTTGTTCGTTGTCGCCATAGCCCCACCAAGACTGTGCCTCACGCCTTGGCTGGCGAAAAATGAGCGCGTTCTAAAGCACCACCAAGAATGCAACAGTACACTAGCGCAGCGGCACTCAAAGCCGCCCATGTTAATCCTAAAGTGCCCCGCGCTAGCCGCCGGGGCTATCTGGCAGTTGTCATCAATCGTCGAGGGCCTTGAGCGTGACGGTGCCGAGCTGGCGCATCTGCCGCAGGATCCACTGGCTGCGCTGCTGCACATAGGGGCTGGGCGGCTGGGCCCGGTAGCGATAGGGGTTGGGCAGCACCGCCGCCAGGCGCGCGGCCTGCAGATTGCTGAGCGCACGCGCAGGCGTGCCGTAGTAGTAGCGCCCCGCCGCCTCGACGCCATAGATACCCGGGCCAAACTCGACGATATTCAGGTACACCTCCAGAATGCGGCTCTTGTCCCAGAGCAGCTCCAGCAGCAATGCAAACCAGGCCTCCAGCCCCTTGCGCACCCAGCTGCGGCCCGACCACAAAAACAGATTCTTGGCCGTCTGCTGGGTCAGGGTACTGGCGCCGCGTACGCTGCCGCCATCGAGATTGTGATCCAGCGCCCGCTTGATGGCCTTGAAATCAAAGCCGCTGTGATCGGCAAAGCGCTGATCCTCGGCAGCAATAACCGCCAGGCGCATGGCCGGCGAGATGCGCTCAGTGGACATCCAGCGATGGGCGTACTCATCCGGGTAACCGGCGGGGGGAAAGAGTTCACGCTGAATCAGCCAGGACCAGACAGGCGGGTTCACCACCTTGAGCAGCAACACCAGCAGCACACTGAAACCGACCCAGCCGGCGATGAGCCAGAGGGTCGCCTTGAGCAGCGGGCGCAGCAGATAACGTTTGATCACAGGCACAGCAAATCCGCAGCAGTCGTATAGAGGGCCCTATTGTGCACAGGGACTCAGGCAAGGTCGATGCATGCAGGCAGATTCATGCAAACTGATTCACGGGAAAAGATTGCCGAGATCGGATCGGCGGGGAAAAGGCAGGACGAGGGTTGCGCGACAGCAGAGTGCGTAAAAAAGAGTACCCAGTGGTGGAAAAGGCCGGTGGGCAGAACGCCCACCGGCCTGGTACGTACTTAACCGCCGGCCTGAGCCAGGTCGAACAGCTCGCGCATGGCGACGGTAAAGATTGCACTGTCGTTGCCACTGCTGGCACGCAGCTCGCTGAGCATCTGCTGCCAGCGCCCCAGCAAGGATGCCTGGCGCTCGAGCCAGTCTTCCACCAGCGCTGTCGGATCGGCGCTTTCGGCCCCTTCTTCCAGCACGTTGACCGTCAGTACCCGCATCTGGGTGTTGAGGTCTTCGCGCAGACCGTCGCGAGCCATGGACTGCCAGTGGTTACCGACCTCAATGGCCCGTACCTGCTGATCAAACCAGTGCAGCTCAAGTCGCTGGGCCAGATCGAAGTAGACCGCAGCCACCCGCTCCAGCGCCTGGCCGGTTTGCGCCGCCGCCTCGATAACACCCAGCAGCGCATAGAGGCTGTCCGCTGAGGCCACCCTGGCCGCGAGGGATTCAGGTACACCAGCGTCCACCAGGGCGCTGCTGCGCTGCTGCCAATCGTTCAGCGGCTCGCCCTGCAGACGCTGCGCGATGGTCGGGCTGATCGTGCGGATACCCGGCTGGTAGCGCTCGACCGTAGCCGCCACTTCCAGGGTCCCGCGCTGCTTGAGCAGGAACCAGTAGCTGGCCCGGCGCACCAGGCGCATCAGGTCCAGCATCATGTCCTGCTGCAACTGCGCCGGCACCTGGTTGTCCAGGGCTTCGATCTCGCGCCACAACGGCTCGATATCATACAGCTCGCGGGCAATCACGTAGGCTGCGGCAATGGCCGCCTGGTCGCGCCCGCTGGCCTGCTGCAGATGCTGCATGAAGGTGATACCCATGTGGTTCACCAGCGCATTGGCAATCTGGGTGGCGATGATTTCCGAGCGCAGGCGGTGGTTCTGTACCTGCTCGGGGAAACGCTGCACCAGCTGATCCGGGAAGGCCGTGGCGATGGCCCGGGACAGAAACGGGTCTTGGGTGATCCATGAGCCGGTCAGTTTTTCCTTCAGCTCGGCCTTGGTATAGGAAATCAGTACCGACAGCTCCGGCCGGGTCAGCCCCAGCTGCTGGGCCTTGCGCTCCTGCAATACCTCGTCGGAGGGAATGAACTCCAGCGAACGCACCAGCCGGCCCGACGCCTCCAACCGGTGAATCAGGCGGATGTAGTCATCCAGCGAACTGCGCGAATGCGTTTTCGCGATACTGATGGCCAGCGTCTGACTGTAGTTGTTCTTCAACACCAGGCGGGCGATTTCCTCGGTCATCTCGCGCAGCATGGCGTTGCGCTGCTTGACCGTCATGTCGCCGTTGGCCACAACTTCGTTGAGCAGGATCTTGATATTGACCTCATGGTCGGAACAATCCACGCCACCGGCATTATCGATAAAGTCGGTGTTGGATGCGCCGCCGTGCAGGCAGTATTCGATGCGCCCGTGCTGGGTGAAGCCCAGGTTGCCGCCCTCGCCCAGCACCCGGCAACGCAGCTGCTTGCCGTCAATACGCAGGGAGTCGTTGGCCTTGTCGCCGACATCGGCGTGGCTCTCGTGACTGGCCTTGACGTAGGTGCCGATACCGCCGTTCCAGATCAGATCGACCTGGGCACGCAACAGCGCCGACAACAGTTCTGTCGGTGCCAGACGGTCGGCCGTAATGCCAAAGCGCTGTTTCATTTCGGGGCTGATCTCGATCCACTTGGCGCTGCGCAGGAAGATGCCGCCACCGGTGGAAATCAGGCTGCGGTCATAGTCATCCCAGCTCGAGCGGGGCAGCACAAAGAGGCGCTCGCGCTCAACGTAGCTGCTGGCAGGATCGGGTTGTGGGTCGATGAAAATATGCAGATGGTTAAAGGCCGCCACCAGACGCGTATGGCGCGACATCAGCATGCCGTTGCCAAACACATCGCCTGCCATATCGCCGATGGCCACCACGGTGAATTCCTGCGTCTGGGTGTCGAGCCCCAGCTCACGGAAATGCAGTTTGACCGACTCCCAGGCGCCCCGCGCCGTGATGCCCATTTTCTTGTGGTCGTACCCCTGGCTGCCGCCGGATGCAAAGGCGTCGCCGAGCCAGAAGCCGTATTCCTCGGCGATTTCATTGGCAATGTCGGAGAAGGTCGCGGTGCCCTTGTCCGCCGCCACCACCAGATAGGGATCATCCTCGTCGTGACGCACCAGCCCTTTGGGCGGTACCAAATCGGCCCCCACCAGGTTGTCAGTCACATCCAGCAGTGCGCGAATAAATATCTGGTAACAGGCAATACCCTCGGCCTGAATCTCGTCGCGGTTGCCATTCACCGGCAGCGCCTTGGGCACAAAGCCGCCCTTGGCGCCCACCGGCACGATGACGGCATTCTTGACCTGCTGCGCCTTCACCAGGCCCAGCACTTCGGTACGGTAATCCTCGCGCCTGTCCGACCAGCGCAGGCCACCACGGGCGACCTTGCCGCCGCGCAGGTGTACACCCTCAACCCGGGCCGAGTACACGAACACCTCGAACATGGGCCTGGGCAACGGAATATCGGCGATGCCGTGGGGGTTGAGCTTGAAGGCAAAATAATCCTTCAGCTCGCCCTTGGCATCGGGCTGATAGTAGTTGGTCCGCAGCGTGGCCTGAATCAGCTCCAGAAAGCGCCGCAGAATCTTGTCATCGTTGAGGTTATCGACCTTGTCGAGGCCCTCGATGATGCTGGCGGCAATACGCTCGGTCAGGGCCTGCACCTTGCGGCTGCTCTGACGGCCCGGCTCAAAGCGCGCCTTGAACAGCGCCACCAGCAGACGGGTCAGGTACAGATGACGTCCCAGCGCCTCGGCGATATAGGGCTGACTGAAGCCAAAGCGGATCTGCTGATTGTAACGGGCATAGGCCCGCAGCATGGCGACTTCGCGCCAGGACAGGTTGGCGCCTATCACCAGACGGTTAAACTCGTCGCTTTCGGCCCGCCCGGCCCAGACACTGGAAAAGGCATCCTGGAAGTTCTGCTTCACGTCCTCCAGCACCACCGGCTCCACGCTGTCGTAGCGCAGGGTGAAATCGTGAATCCAGAAACGGGCGCCGTCGCGGCGCTTGACCTTGTAGGGGTGTTCGCCCACCACGCGCATGCCGAGTTTTTCGAGCACAGGAATAACATCGGACAGGATCAGCGGCTGCTGCGGATGGAACAGCTTGAAGCGCAACACTTCGCGGCTCTGCTCCAGCACACGGTAAAAGCTCAGGTTGATGGTGCGACTTGCATCCAGCTGTTCAATGCGCTGGATATCGTAGACCGCGCTGCTGGGACTGAAATCCTCTCGATAGGCGGTCGGAAAGGCGTGGCGATAGTGATTAATCAGCTGATTGCCAAGCTCTTCACCGGCGCTCTCGATCAGGGCGGCGTGCAGATCTTCGCTCCAGGCCTTGGATATCTCGATGACCTCGGCTTCGATGGCCTGGGCGTTAAATTCCAGCGTCCTATCCGGGTCCACCTGCAGCACAAAATGCACCCGTGCCAGCAGCGATTCGCTAAAGCGGGTGGTGAACTCGCAGTCACGGGCGCCGAAGTGTTCAATCAGGCGCTGCTGCACCTGCAGGCGCAGCGCTGTGGTGTACAGATCCCGCGGCACAAAATAAAGGCAACTGACAAACTTGGAGCAGCTGTCACGGCGAATCAGCAGTTTGACCTTGCGGCGCTCCTGCAGATTGAAAATACCCATGGCCATGTCGAACAGCTCATCGTCATTGGCCAGAAACAGCTCATCACGCGGCAGTTCGGCGATGATCTGCATCAGCGCCTTGCCGCTGTGACCATGGGGGTCGAAGCCGGCCCGCGCCAGGGCCTTTTGCGCGCGGCGGCGCAGCAGCGGCACCTGCAATGGCGGCTCGACGTACACTGGCGAAGTCCAAAGGCCGTAGAAACGATGTTCGCCGCAGACATCACCTGCTGCATCAAAGCGCTTGATCACCACCAGATCCTGATGCGCCGGACGATGTACCCGGGAGCGCACGGCATCCTTGGCAAAAGTCAGGGGATCGGAGCAGAGCATGAAATCCCGTTCTTCGGCGCGTAACTCACTGCCGCTGCGGCTGCGCCCGCTCTGGGCGTGCAGTTTCAGGGTACCCAGCTCGCTGCCGGCAACTCGCTTCACGCCAAAGGCGTCTCCGGCACCGCTGAAGGCCAGCTCGTCGTACCCCAAAAAGGTAAAACGGTCGTTCAGCATCCAGTCGCAAAAGGCCGCCGCTTCCGTTACAGAATCAGCAGAAGTACCTGCTTTCTGGACACGAAGCTCATCGCGCAGGCTTTCAAGGCGCCCGCGCATGGCCGGGAAATCCGCCACCGAGGCCCGCACTTCGCCCAGCACTTCGCTCAACTGAGCCTGCAGTGCCTTGAGTTCGTCCGCCGCACTGTGACGATCGACTTCCAGATAGATCAGTGCCTCGCGCAGAGCGCCTTCGGTGCCTTTGTCTACCAGCCCGAGCACGCTGCCGCTGCTGTCGCGGGACAGATCCAGCACCGAGCTGTGCACCACATGAATCGCCATTTCACGGCGGTTCATCTCCATTCGCAGGGAGTCCACCAGAAAGGGCATATTAGGGTGAAGGATCTGAATGACGGTGTGATTGCAGTGCCAGCCATGCTGTTCCAGGTCGGGGTTGAACACCCGCAGCCGTGGTTCGTGAGCGTCGCTTTCGTGAAGAAACTGAAAGCAGGACAAGGTCGCACCATAGAGATTGTCGAGCCGCCGCTCGGCCAGCTCCTCATAGGGTGAGACCCGATAGTAGGCCGCGGCGAAGGCGCCCACCTGGGCAACGGTGTCAGATGCCAACCGGCTTTCGAATAGTTCACCCAGCTGCGCCAGCAGCCGCTTCTTATTATCGCTTCGTTGCTCGGACATCGAATCCTTTAACCCCTTGTTGCTCAGACAGTGCCGAAATCAACCGCAGCGCACAGAACGCGAGTGTGAGCATCCACGGCCAACCTGATGGAATTCAGATTCTCTCAACTCTAGGCGTTATCGAAGTAAAAAGATTGTCAAAGGCTGGGTTTTCTTTGCGAAAACGTACGTTATTAACCTGGGTTAATGCTTGCAGCAGAGATGTTGCATCATTGGCCTGATCTGGAACCAGGGCCCAATGCAAACGGCGCCTCTACCCGACGAAGCCCAGCAGGTCCACGCACCTGCGCCCACACTTTTAGGCTAAAGAGTTATGCCGTGACCGCATCCATGCCCGCCAGGGATGGCGGAGATACTGAAATAACAGGAGGTAACGAAACAGGCGCTGCGGATCAGGAGTCCTGATTTTCCCAGCGAATGACAACGGGCCTTTTGCCCCAGGCGAGCGCAGCATCCTCATCCACACCCATATAGATATCGATCTTGCGGGCCCAGCGGCGGTGCATTTTATCGAGCACCTGATAGCGCCCCGGGAGACCTTCGATTTCGACTTCGGTGCCGGGTTCAAGACCCATGCCCAGCAGATCGCGGGAGACGGCAATGGCCTTGAGGCCAGGCTTGAGGCGGTGACCCCAGGCGCCAATATTGGCCTTGCCCTGAGTCTGGTCTGGCAGTGAATTGTACGCGGTAGCAGTCACCTTGAGCTTGACCTTCGAATCCGCAGCGCCCCCACCTTGCAGCGAATCGAGCGCCAGCGTGCGGATCTTGCCGCTGTTTTTAGCCTGAGCTGCCGTTTTATCGGCAAGCTTTTCGGTAGCCCAGCTGGCATTGGTGCCGGACAGGAAGACCAGGGGCATGGCCAGCAGCACCGTTACCAGCGGGCGCATCAGGCGCTTCGGAAGCTTGTTCAGCATCATAAAAAATACGTTAATTCACTTAATTGCACGCAGTGTGCCAGATAACCGTATCAGCGCCTAGCCTGTTTCTGCGCCTATTAATAATTCTCATTTAGATTCTGTCTGCACCTGGATACAAGACGGCAAAAAAGGTCACAGAAGACTCTCATGTCACCGGACAAATCCGGGGGCAGCGTCTGGCCCGTTCCGGTATCATGCCCAGATCCAACAGCGACAGGAATGGATGTGTCTATGCCACCCTCAACTGGCCCCGCCCTTACGCCTCGCAGGGCCTCACAGCTGCGGCTGCTACTGGTGCTTACCGCCGCCTTGCTGCTGGTCGGCCTCAGCGCGCCCATGCTGACCATCGAACAGTTCCTGTTTATCCAAAGCAGCTTTTCGGTACTGTCCGGCACCTGGCAGCTGCTGCTGCAGGGGCAGTATTTGCTGTTCCTGCTCATCGCAGGTTTCAGTATTGTGTTGCCGACGCTCAAGCTGCTGGTGCTGTATCGCCTGACCGGTGCTGCGATAGAGCACGACAGTCGCCTGCCGCGCTACCTGAAGCTGATGCACGATTACGGGCGCTGGTCGATGCTTGATGTCTTCGTGGTCGCGGTACTGGTGGTGACGGTAAAGCTCGGCGCCATCGCCCAGGTGCAGATTCATTACGGCCTCTATGCCTTTTGCGCCGCCATACTGCTCACCCTTTTTATTACTGCACGCATCAGCCGTCTCCAGCCCGACAATGACTGAGGCATGGCTGCATCACCTGGCACGCCCTACTCCATGACTGCATTACCCATCGACGAGATATTACCCGCCCTGAAACAGGCACTGACCCTGCATACCGAAGCGGTGCTGGAAGCACCGCCCGGCGCCGGCAAAACCACGCGCGTACCCCTGGCGCTGCTGCATGAACCCTGGCTGGCAGGCCAGAAAATCCTCATGCTCGAACCCAGGCGCCTGGCCGCCCGGGCCGCCGCCGAACGCATGGCGCAAAGCCTCCAAGAAAAGGTTGGCCAGCGCGTAGGCTACCGCATCCGTTTTGATACCCGGGTCGGACCTGAGACGCGCATTGAAGTGGTCACCGAAGGCATTCTGACCCGCATGCTGCAGTCCGACCCCTCACTTGAGGGCGTCGGCCTGGTGATTTTCGACGAGTTTCATGAACGCAGCCTGGATGCGGACCTCGGTCTTGCCCTGACGCTGCAGGGCCGGGCACTGCTGCGCGACGACAACCCGCTGCGCCTCCTGCTGATGTCTGCCACCCTCAATGGCGATGCCAGCGCCCGCCTGCTGGGCGGCGCGCCACTGATTCGCAGCCAAGGCCGCAGCTGGCCGGTCGACATCCACTACGGCGCAGGCGCCCAGCCGGGCGAGCGTATCGAGCCGCGCGTTGCCGCCACAGTGATGGAAGCGCTGTACGAAGAGAGCGGCAGCGTGCTGGTGTTTCTGCCCGGGCAACGGGAAATTCGCGAGACCCATCGCCTGCTGCGCGACCAGCTGCATTCATTCAACGCAGGCAGTGATAGCATCCTGCTCAGCCCGCTGTACGGCGACCTCAGCCTGGACGCCCAGCGCAGCGCCATTGCCCCGGCAGCACCCGGCCAGCGCAAAGTGGTACTGGCGACCGCTATCGCCGAAACCAGCCTGACCATTGAGGGCGTGCGGGTGGTGGTCGACAGCGGCCTGAGCCGTCAGGCCGTATTTGACGCCGCCACCGGCATGTCACGCCTGCAGACCCGTCGCCTGTCACGGGCCTCCAGCGTGCAGCGCGCCGGACGCGCCGGGCGTACCGAGCCCGGCCTGTGCTACCGCCTCTGGTCCGAAAGCCAGCAACAGGCTCTCAGCCCCCACAGCGAACCTGAAATACGCCAGGCGGATCTGGCGCCGCTGGCGCTGCAACTGCTGCAATGGGGCATTACCGACCCGAACGAACTGGCCTGGCTCGATGCACCGGCTCCGGGGCCTTACCAGCAGGCGCTGGATTTGTTGCACCACCTGGGTGGCGCGCGGCACGAAGGCCCGCGCTGGAGCCTGACACCCCACGGCGAACGCATGGCGCAGCTGCCAGCCCATCCGCGCCTGGCCCATATGCTGCTGGAGGGGTGCCGACTCGGCCTGCTGGAGCTGGCCTGCGATCTGGCCGCGCTGCTGTCCGACCGCGACCCCCTGGGGCGTGCCCAGGCCGACATAGCCCTGCGGCTTGCCTGGCTGCACGGTGACATCAAGCGCCAACCCCAGGAACGCGCCCAGTGGCAGCGCCTGCGCCAGCAGGTCGAGCAGTTCCGTACCCTGTGCCGCAAGCTCGACGTACCACAGAGTGCGAGCAAGCTATCCCGGGACAATGCCATCGCCGTACTGATCGCCTGCGCCTATCCCGACCGCATTGCCGTGCGCCGCCAACCCCAGGGGCTGGACTACCAGCTCAGCAACGGACGCAGCGCCCGCATGAACCCGGACGACCCGCTGCGCAATGCGCCCTGGCTGGCAACAGCACAGCTGAGCGGGCGCAGTGGTGACAGCGTGGATCGCATCCAGCTTGCCGCTGCGCTGGATCCTGCGCTGTTTGATGGTCCCCTGGCCGCCCTCGTACAGACCCGCGACCAGATTCACTGGCAGGACAGTGAAAACCGCCTCATTGCCGAACGCCAGCAGAAGATCGGCAATCTGGTTCTGGCCCGTGAAGCCCTCAATCGCATCGAACCCGAGGCCCGGGCGGGCGCACTCTGCGCCCTGATCCGCAAGCGCGGCCTCGGCCTGCTGCCCTGGACCCAGAACCTGCAGCGCTGGCGCACCCGCGTGACCTTTGTACGGCGCCAGGCACTGCTGCAGAATGCCAATGCAGGCAGCGATGCCGTCTCAGACACCACTCCAGAAACCGATTGGCCCGACCTGTCCGATCAGGCCCTGCTCGATACGCTTGAGACCTGGCTGCTGCCCTGGCTCGACCGGGTCAGCCATATCAATCATTTCGCCGCCCTGGATCTAAGTGCCATCCTGCACAACCGTCTGCCCTGGCCTCTGCCGCAGCAACTGGACGCGCTGGCGCCTGAGCACTATCAATTGCCCTCCGGCAATCGCGCGCGCATCGACTACGAACAGGATCCCCCGGTGCTGGCGGTCAAACTGCAGGAACTGTTCGGCTGCTCACAGACACCGCGCATCGGCCGGGTCGCTCTGAAATTGCACCTGCTCTCACCGGCACAGCGCCCGCTGCAGGTGACTCAGGATCTGGTGAGTTTCTGGAACAACAGTTACCGCGACGTACAGAAGGATATGAAGGGACGCTATCCCAAGCACCACTGGCCGGACGACCCCATGGCCGCCACGCCTGGCACGGGCATAAAGCGCCGAAAGTAATGGTTCCGCCTGATGAAAATCGCACACCCGACAGCGCACGAAACACCCCTATCGGCAACAAGACGAACAGCAAGATGACAGCTCCGCAGACATCTCCTCAACCCACGGACGAACCTGCGCTCCTCGGCGCTCCCGGTGCACGCCTTGCGCTCTACCTGCCCAACCCACCACTGATTTTGGCCAGCGAGCACGGCAAACTGCACCCCGACATACCCGACCTGATTCGGCACAATGGCAACCACTGGCGCAAGATTTTCAGCATCCTGGCCAAGCTCGGCACACCAGCGGATTGTCGCTGGCAGGATTATCGGGATCTTGAGCTACTGCACCGCCACGAGGTGATCTGCTTTGCCGACGGCCTGCTGCCCACTGCGCAATGGCACCTGGTGGCGGGCAAAGCCAGCTGGCAGCGCCTGGGGTTTGATCCGGGCACTTTCAGCCCGCTCGACGATGAAGGCCGGGTTCTGATACGCGGGAATATACTGCTCACGCCCTACCCCGATTACCGCCAGTTCCCCAACCGCACGGTGGAACAGGTTCGCAGCCGGCTTGAAAGGTGAAAGGTGAAAGGTGAAAGGTGAAAGGTGAAAGGTGAAAGGTGAAAGGTGAAAGGTGAAAGGTGAAAGGTGAAAACAAGATAACGGTATAAAACTGAAGCGCAAGCGGTGGACGATCGCCTCTGCATGTATAGGAGGCCGAATCACATCTAGAATCTCCTGCTGCTTCTGCGGCGGACAGAAAAGCAAAGACGGAGCCCCGAATCATAGAGTTCCGTCTTTGCTTGCCTTTGCAGCCGGGAGCTAGCAACGCCCTCACAAGGTCAGGTTCCGTTCGGGCACGGAACGACAGGCGGGGATTAACGATCCGGCAGGGTTAGGTTCAGCTCGAGAATCGAGCAGTGATCGTTGTTTTCCAGCTGGATGTTTACGCTTTCCTGGTCAATAGCGACGCCCTGCTCGTATAAAGAGCCGGATCACATCGAGGATTTCCTGCTGCATCTGCATACATCTATCGACCAAAACGCAGAAAGGGCAGTCCGAACCCCGAAATACAAGGCTCACACTACCCTTAATAGCTATTATCGACCAGCTTAGCGATCCGGCAGGGTTACGTTCAGCTCGAGAATCGAGCAGTGATCGTTGTTTTCCAGCTGGATGTTGACGCTTTCCTGGTCAATAGCCACGTACTTGCGAATCACATCGAGGATTTCCTGCTGCATCTGCGGCAAGTAGTCCGGTTGCTGACGCTGTCCGCGTTCGTGCGCAACGATAATTTGCAGCCGCTCCTTGGCAACTGACGCAGACGAGTTCTTTGTTTTGCTGCGAAAGTAATCAAAAATGCTCACTACTTACCTCCCAGCAGGCGTTTGAAGAATCCTTTTTTCTGCACTTCAAGGAAGCGGTGTTCAACTTCCTCACCCAGCAAACGCGCCACGGCGTCGCTGTAGGCCTGACCGGCCTCTGTTTCCTGATCCAGTATCACCGGCATCCCCTGGTTTGAGGCCTTGAGTACGGCTTCAGACTCGGGAATAACACCGATCAGCGGAATCGCCAGAATGTCTTCGACGTCCTGCACGCTGAGCATTTCACCGGCTTGCACGCGGGCCGGGTTATAGCGGGTCAGCAGCAGATGTTCCTGCACCGGCTCTTCTCCGGCTTCCACGCGGCGGGTCTTGCTCTGCAGAATGCCCAGAATGCGATCAGAGTCACGTACCGAGGACACTTCCGGGTTGGTAACAACCACGGCGATATCGGCGTAGTAAAGCGCCATCTGGGCGCCCTTTTCGATCCCGGCCGGGGAGTCACAGACAATGTAATCGAAATCACGGGACAGCTCGTTCAGCACCGCCTGCACGCCTTCCTGACTCAGGGCATCCTTGTCGCGGGTTTGAGAGGCCGGCAGGATGAACAGGTTCGGCGTGCGCTTGTCCTTGATCAGGGCCTGATTGAGAGTTGCTTCCTTGTTGATGACATTAACGAAGTCATACACCACGCGCCGCTCACAGCCCATGATCAGATCAAGGTTACGCAGGCCAACGTCAAAATCGATAATAGCGGTTTTAAAACCCCGTAAAGCAAGACCTGTGCCGATGGCGGCGCTACTGGTCGTTTTGCCCACGCCCCCCTTGCCAGAGGTCACCACGATAATTTTAGCCAACACCCTCTCCTCAATTCTGCCTGCTTCACCCGGTTCGGGAGTATTCATCAAAGCGCATCCACATGCAACGTGTCGTCTTGCAGATACACCTGTGACGGCGCCTTCCAGGTTAGCTCGCGCAAACTGTCGCTCAGTTTGAAATTGCCGGCCACGGACACCAGCTCCGCTTCCAGGCTCTGGCAGAAAATGCGCGCCTGTACATCGCCGCGCACACCCGCCAGGGCGCGGCCGCGCAGGGGACCATATACATGAATGTGGCCATCGGCCAGGATTTCGGCACCTTCACTCACGGCGGCCATAACAATCAGGTCGCTGCCCTCGGCGTACACTTGCTGACCGGAGCGGATCGGGCGGGTAATAATCTTGCTGGGGCGATGTACCAGCTTTTCCTCCACCACGGTTCGCACCACCACCTCAGGCTCAGCTGTCGCCGCGACTTGTGGCGGCGCCGGTTCCGGCACAGGGGCACGTCCGCCCTGCCCGGCTGGAATCAGCACCAGCCCGGTGGCCTCCAGTACATCTCCCAGCGCCGCCGGTGCACCCTTGAATGCCATGGGGCGCAGGCCGAAGTCACGACACAGGGCGATCAATTCCGGAAAATCGATGGGCGGTACATCCGCCTCAAGTTTTTCAAGGCTGATAACCACGGGTGTCTGATGGAAAAACATCGGCGCCTGACGCACCTTGGCACTGAGCTCTGCACTGAAGTCGGCACGGGAATAGCGGTACAGTTCGAGTACGATCGCGGTTACAACACTTCCTTTTAACTGGAAGCTAAGTTGATTCATGCACCTGGTCCTTCTGCTGCGGCACTGCGCCGGCCCTAAAGCCGGTCATTCTACTGAACTTGCGCCATCAAGGGATAGCGACTTACAGCTGATGGTCGTGAATGAAGCTATTGAGGCTGTCGTAGGTCCAGGCTGAACCATCGGGGCAGAGGTGGCCGTGCTCGTTGAGCTTGTCGACCATGACCTTGAGATTATCGCCCTTCTTGCGCAAGCCACGGACAAACCCCATGGCCTCGTCAATGCGAAGCTGACGCGCCGGATCAGGCGCCTCATTGTCCTTCTTGCGTGTTACGACCACCTTGATTGATTTGCTCATGCTGCGTTCCTGCGCTGATGATTATGGGCAATATAATGCCGTTTTAAGACGCGCGGGCGCAAGCCTGTACAAAGTCAGGGACAAGCAACAAGATAGGCGAAAGGCGAAAGGCGAAAGCATAACGAATAACGAATAACGAATAACGAAGATATAACGCGGGGCGGGCATAAACGGATCGAGCACTCAACAGCCGGGCGCCATGGCGACGCCCGGTACGCAGGATCAATCCTTGCGCGCGGTCACTTCCAGCAGGTGGTAACCGAACTGGGTCTTGACCGGACCCTGAACCGTGTTCAGCGGCGCGCTGAATACAACCTGGTCGAACTCAGGCACCATCTGGCCGCGGCCAAAGTTGCCCAGATCACCACCACGGGCGCCGGACGGGCAGTCGGAGAATTCGCGTGCCGCTGCGGCGAAATCGCCACCGGCTTCAATGCTGGCCTTCAGTTCCAGACATTTGGCTTCGCTTTTAACCAGGATGTGACGTGCACTTGCAGTTGCCATATTCGCTCCACTCGCTCTGTTGCGTTTGTCAGGCCCGTCAGCTTCGCCGATCAGGGCGTTGCTGACAACCTTTGGAAATCAATTAATGGTGGTGACCGCCCACACCGTGGGCATGGCCGTGGGAGACTTCTTCGGCGCTGGCGGCGCGTACATCGGTAACTTCAACATCAAAGGTGATCGTCTTGCCCGCCAGCGGGTGGTTGGTATCCACGGTCACCATGAACTTGCCGACTTTCAGGATCTGTACCTGGCGCCCGCCCTGATCTGTCTGCACCGTGGCAACCATGCCTGGGCGCCACTTTTTCGAACCCTGCAGATGCTTGAGCGGAATGCGCTGCTCGGAGTCTTCAGTACGCGAACCATAGGCATCTTCCGGTGCCAGGGTCACACTGAATACGTCGCCGGCACTGTGCCCTTCCAGCGCCTTTTCCAGCCCGGCCATCATGTTCTGATGCCCGTGCAGGTACGCCATAGGGTCGCCCTTGCGGCTGTTTTCCAGTTCGTTACCGTCGGCATCGTGCAGGTTGTAATGGAACTGCACCACGCAATCTTTGGTGATCTCCATCGAGTCACTCCCACCAGTTTTCAAAGCGCGCCAGTATCGTGCAAACGCCGCCGACGGGCAAGCCCCGACGGCGGCGTTTGCAAAAGCGCCATCCCTGTGATCAATCAGTCGTCGTCGGTATCCGGCACCGGCGGCTTTTTGGACCGCAGCATGGGGGCGAAACCATCGTCCGACACCACCTTGCTCTTGGCCCGCCCAGGCCTTGGCCGCTCGACAGCATTCTTGAGCTTGTTGCGCGCCTTGCGCCCCATGGGAGCCGCTGCTGCCTGTACCGGCACACGCGGCGGCTTGACCGGTTCAGGCACCAGCCCCTTAAACTTGCCGACCATGCCCGCAATGGTGGAATACTCGATATCCTGCTGCAGCATGCGACGGATACGCGTCAGGCTATCCCAGTCCTTGGGCCCCACCAGAGAGATGGCATCACCCTTGGCACCGGCGCGGCCGGTTCGGCCGATACGGTGCACATACTCTTCGCTGTGCCGCGGCAGATCAAAGTTGATCACCAGAGACACATTGAGCAGATCGAGCCCGCGCGATGCCAAATCGGTTGTCACCAGCACCTGCTGCTGGCCGCGACTGAAACCATCCATGATGCGATTACGCTCGCTCTGGGCCAGCTCACCGCTCAGTGCTGCGGTTTTGAGGCCGCGTTCGCCAAGCCACTGAGCCAGACGTTCGGTATCACCGCGCGTGGCGGTGAAAATAATGACCTGCAGAAATTTTTCATCCTTCAGCAGATGCGCCAGCAGTGCCTGCTTGTGATCCAGATGATCGCATAGGAAAAAGCGCTGGCGGATATCGTCATGGGGCCGGGTAATGGCATCGATGGCGACACGTTTGGGATTTTTCAGCAAATCACTGGCCAGGGTTTCAACTTCGGCATGATCCAGCGTGGCCGAGAACAGCAGCGTCTGGCGCAGGCGGTGATTGGCCGCCGCATTGATCTGGCGCAGCTGTTCGGCAAAGCCCAGATCCAGCATGCGGTCGGCTTCATCCAGCACCAGCATCTCAAGCCCCGCCAGCACCAGGGTACGGGCGTCCAGATGGTTCGCCAGACGCCCAGGAGTGGCGACAACGAAGTCCGGATCGCGCCTGAGCATCTTCTCCTGGTCATTGAAGTTCTCGCCGCCCTGAATAAGCACCCCCTTGAGCTGACTGCCCGCCAGCAGGGAGCGCAGCTGACCATACACCTGGCCTGCCAGCTCCCGTGTGGGCACCAGAATGAGCACACGCGGGTCCCGCTTGGTGAGGGACTTGCGCTTGGTGACCCGCTGCAGGGCCGGTATCAGGTAGGCCAGCGTCTTGCCAGACCCCGTCTTGGAGGACGCAATCAGGTCACGATCGTTGAGCGCAAACGGAATCGACTGCTGCTGAATTTCAGTTGCCTGGCTGAAATTCAGCTGTTCAAGCAGCTTGAGCAGACGTTTATCCAGGGGCAGATCGGTGAATAGCAAGGTTTAACTCCAATCAGGGGTAATGGCCGGCAACAGTGCCGACCCGGAATATGCGCGGGGCCTTGCAGCCTGCCGGGCTTTTCCGCAGTAGGTCAGCGGTAAGTTCGACAGGCTGCTTGACGTGATCACTCAACCACCGCGATGCGCAGGGCATCAAGCTCAAGATGAACCAGATCAATCTGTGCCCGAACCTGCTCCAGCTGCTGCTCCAGCAAGGCGATTTCCTCATCACGAATGTTCGGGTTTACCTGGGCCAGTGCGCGCATGCGGACAATCTCGGCACCCAGCAATTCGTCAGCCCGGGCGCGAGCCTGTTCACGCACCTGCTCATCCTGGGTAGCGGCCAGGGTTTCGGCCCGCTCCACCATCTCGGCAATCTGCGGCCTGGCATGACTCACCAGCGACTGGGCCGTGCGGCGCCCGACGCGCTCGGCCAGCTTGTTGATATGGCCGTGGGCGATGATGCCACTGAGGTTATTGCCGTTGTTATCGAACACCAGGCGTACCGAATGCTGCCCCAGGTAACGCTGCATCTGCAGCGCGCGCGGCGCTGTGCAACGCAGGGTGAAAAAAGCTTCGAGCAACAGAGTACCCGGCGGCAGCGGTGGCAGCTTGAGGCTGCATAGCGCGGTGTTGCCAAATTCGCCCTCACTGACCAGCTCCATGGAGCCACTCACCAGCGGATGCTCCCAGGTAAGGAACTGCATGTCCTCGCGGGACAGCGCCAGAGTGCGCTGGAAGGTGGCGGTAATGCCATCCTCCGGCAGACCCGGCAGACTCGACACCGGCATGTGATTGCCCGGGTGCAGCACCATGCTATCGGGGCCATGGGTCTGCTGTTCGACGCCGAACAGGTCGAACACCCGTTCCATGTAGCTGGCCAGTTCCAGTGAACGAGAGGCCTCGGCCACATGTTCGATCATGCGTGCGGCGGGCTCGGGCTGGCAGGAATTGAGTTCCAGCAGACGGTCGCGTCCGGCCTGCAGCTGCTCCAGCAACTCGTCGGCGCGGTGGCGCGTGTCGTCCAGCAACTGCTGCAGCTGCGCGTCGTCGTAGCACAGCAGCAGCTCGCGCAGGGCCGGGGCGAACTGCTGGAACAGCGCCTGGCCAGCCGGATTGTTGCGCTTGAACGCATTGATGCCCAGGTCAAACCAGTTCAGCAGTACCGCCTGCGGGCTCTGCTCGAAATAGGGCACGTGAATCTGCACATCATTGCGCTGACCGATACGGTCCAGACGGCCGATGCGCTGCTCCAGCAAATCAGGGTTAAGCGGCAGATCAAACAGCACCAGGTGATGGGCAAACTGGAAGTTGCGCCCTTCACTGCCAATTTCGGAACAGATCAGCACCTGGGCACTGTCGTCCTCATCGGCAAAGTACGCGGCGGCGCGGTCACGCTCCAGCAGGCTCATGCCTTCGTGGAAGACCGCCGCCTTGACACCCTCGAACAGGCGCAGCTGTTTTTCCAGCGCCCGGGCCGTGTTCTTGCGCGCACAGATCACCAGCGTCTTGTCTGCACGGTGCTCGCGCAGCCACTCACAGAGCCACTCGACACGCGGATCCCAGTCGAGCCAGTCGTCGTCAAAGCCGGCTTCGGGATGCAATACGGCATCAAGATTGGTGTCCACAAGCACGTCGGCATAGGCCTCCGGCTGCACCAGCGGATAGCGGTAGAGCTCGCGCTTGGGGAAACCCTGGACGCCCTCGCGGGTATTGCGAAACAGTACTCGACCGGTGCCGTGGCGATCCAGCAGACTGGCGATGGCATCGGCGACCAGATGCACGATATCGCCGTCTTCCAGCTCTGCGCGCAGCGGCGCCAGTGCCGTTTCGCCCAGATAGTGTTCCAGCGAGGCCAGCAGCTCAGGTGCATCACGCAGCTGGTCACGCACGTCTTCAGCCTGCAGGCGCTGCACCAGGTTACTGATGGTGCGGTACTCGGACTCTTCGTCACGGAACGCCTGCAGGTCGTGGTAGCGATCAGGATCCAGCAGACGCAGACGCGCAAAGTGGCCGTCCTGACCCAGCTGTTCCGGGGTGGCAGTCAGCAGCAAGAGCCCGGGCGTCGCCTTGGCCAGGGATTCGATGGCGTTATAGCTGTGGCTGGCGGCTTCCTCGCTCCAGCCCAGATGATGGGCCTCATCGACCACCAGCAGATCCCAGCCCGCGTCCATGGCAGCACGGTGACGCTCGTCATCGCCGGTCAGGAAAGACAGACTGCAGAGCACCAGCTGGGCGCTTTCGAACGGGTTGCCCTCGCCGGCCGCTTCCAGCGCCACACAGCGCAGCGGATCCAGAATGCTGAAACGCAGGTTGAAGCGACGCAGCATTTCCACCAGCCACTGATGTACCAGACTATCGGGTACCACTATCAGCACGCGCTGGGCACGGCCACTGAACAGCAGCTGATGCATGATCAGACCGGCTTCCACGGTTTTGCCAAGCCCGACCTCATCGGCCAGCAACACGCGCTGCACCGGGCGGCGCGCGACCTGGCTGGCAATAAAATACTGGTGCGGCAGCAGCTGTACGCGCCCGCCGAGCAGACCATAGGCCTCGGACTGACGATGGCGCTGCAGATGTTCCTGGGTATCGACGCGCAGCAGGAAGGCGTTGTTTTTGTCGACCTGACCCGCGAACAGACGATCCTGGGGTTTGCTGAAACGTACGCGGCTGTCGAGCTCAAGCTCGGCCAGCGTCAGGCTTTCGCCGTGCTGATCGGTACCGTGGTAAAAAAGACAGCCATTCAGCTCCTGGCGTTCGGTGATCTGCAGCTCGATGCCGGAGGTGGTACGAACCTTGTCGCCCACCGGGTATTCGACACGGCTCAGCGGCGCATTGGTCACCGCATAGGTACGCTGTTCTTCGACTGCCGGGAAATTGAGGGTGACGCTACGCCCCGTCTGCTCGACAACAACACCGAGCCCAAGCTCCGACTCCGTGTTGCTGATCCAGCGCTGACCGGGGGAAAACTGCGGCCTTGACAATGTACTTTACTCGCTTCACTGCTGAATGTTTTAGGCTGCGCATAATAGGGGCTGGGGGCTCTGTGGACAAGTCGCAACGCGCCTTGATACCGCCAGCGCGACCTGCAATACCCAGACAGCCGCACCCCAATCATCCTGCGCCCCCCGTCTGCCCTGTTAACGGCAAGCTGCAGGCGCCGGCACAACCTGACCAAAGCTGCAAAATTAATAGGCGCCCGTGACGGCGCTTTTGCGGTATTCTATGCAGCCATTCAAACAGTTTAGCTGGCGAACCCCCGAACGATGTCCTTTCTCGACCTCGATTTAGATCTCGAACTGCAACAGCACCTGATCGAATCCGGCTTTTCAAGCCCGACGCCGATCCAGCAGCAATCCATTCCGCTGACCATCGATGGCCAGGACATCCTTGCCACGGCACCCACCGGCAGCGGCAAAACGCTGGCCTTCCTGCTGCCAGCCTTGCAGCACCTGCTGGACCAGCCGCCGCGCACCGGGCTGTCACCGCGGGTACTGATTCTGAGCCCGACCCGCGAGCTGGCCAGCCAGATTCTGCGGGTGGTGGAATCCTTTGCCGCCGAGCTGTCGATGCAATGTGGTCTGATCGTGGGCGGCATGCCCTACGGCAACCAGAAACAGATCATGGAAGCCGGTATGGATCTGCTGATCTCCACCCCCGGCCGCCTGCTGGAACTGGACGAGAAAGGCTGGGTTGATCTCAGCGACGTCAACCTGCTGATCATCGACGAAGCCGACCGCATGCTGGATCTGGGTTTCCAGGAACCGCTGAACGAGATTGCCAGCCTGGTGCCGGTCGAGCACCAGACGCTGATGTTCTCCGCCACCCTGGAATCTGCCCCCATCCAGATACTGGCCGGCAAGCTGCTCAAGCCCGAAGCGGCCCAGGTTGCGGTGAGCAACGCCCGCTCCATGGCCGGCAATATCGAACACAGCATCCTGCGCGCGGATAATGACGAACACAAACTGGCCCTGTTCAAGTCCCTGATCAGCGATGAAAGCATCGATCAGGCGCTGGTGTTCGTTAACAGCCGCAAGCAGGTCGAGCAGTGGGTCGCTATTGTGCGGGCCATGGGCATCATGTGCGACGGTCTGCACGGTGAGATGGACCAGGGCGACCGCACGCTGCACATGAAGCAGCTGCGCCGGGGCCGGCTCAAGGTTCTGGTGGCAACCGACGTTGCCTCCCGCGGCCTCGACCTGGCCCATATCAGCCATGTCATCAACCTGAACCTGCCCCTCAAGGCCGACTCCTATATTCACCGTGCCGGACGCGCCGGCCGTGACGGTTCCCAGGGCATCGCGGTGTCCATCGTCGATTCCCTCGACTGGCCCCGTGTTGGCCGTATCGAACGCTACCTGCAGCAGCCGCTCAAGCGCCGCAAGATAGAAGGTCTGGAACCGAGCAAGCCCGAGCCTCAGGCCAACAAGCAGGCCAAGAAAAGCAAGGCCAAGGCCAAGGCCAAAGCGAAGAAGAAATCCGACATCAAGCCCGGCGTCAAATCTGGCAAGTCCCACAAGAAGACCAAGGGCCCGCGCCCCGCTACACCGCGCCAGTCGGACGAAGCCGGCGAGCAGCGCAGCAGCAGCGCCAAGCCCCGCAGTGCGGGTAGCGGTGCGCGTCCGTCGTCAGGTTCTTCGTCCGGCTCTTCGTCCGACAAGGCACGTACAGGTCGCACTGGCGGTGCTGGCAGCAATAGCAGCCGTGACAGCAGCCGCGGCGACAACCGTAAGCCAAGCGGCGGCGGCCCGCGCAGTTCCGGTGGCCGCACCCAGCAGGGTAACCGCTCCGGCGGCGGGCGGGACAACAAGAGCCGCGGCTAACATCACCATGAACAGGCAGACACAAGTGCACAATCGAATGGATTAAAAGCCCGGCAGCTTCTAATCTGTGCCTTTGTGTTTGCAGTAAAGCACATCTAACGCCGTCAGATCTGCCAGGACATATTCGCAGGGAGCGCCTATACGGCCATGACATTTTCAGCTCACATCAGCGCCTGGCGCCGCCACCGCAGAATGTACAGCCGCAGCAGAAGCCACACCTGGCTGCTTGCTGCCCTGTGTATCGCCCTGCTGCAGGGCTGCGCCGGCAATGGCGTCACCGAGCCCCCCGCCGTAATCTCTGTGCAGCCGCACACGGGCACCGAACAGCAGACCGTCAGCCAGCTGTACGAACTGCACCGCCAGTGGCGCGGCACGCCCTATCGATATGGCGGCAGCAGCCGCAATGGCATCGACTGCTCGGCCCTGATCCAGAATGGCTTTCGCCAGCACTTCAACCAGGAACTGCCGCGCACCACCGAAGGCCTGCTGACGGTGGGCGATACCATCGCCGCCGATGAACTGCGCGCCGGAGACCTGGTGTTTTTCAGAACCGGCAGCTACGGCCGTCACGCCGGTATTTATATTGAAAACGGCCGTTTTCTGCACGCATCCACCAGCAAGGGTGTGATGATTTCAGACATGAAAAACCCCTACTGGAAACGCCATTATTGGACCGCCCGCAGAATCGAGCGGCCCGTCACGACGGATTCCTGAGGGCATTTTCGTCCCCTGCGCAGAATATTTTTCCAGCCCTGTGCGGCTATGCAATAATGGCTGCCCATTCCAGCAATCTGATTTCAAGGTCGGTTAACGTGAGCAACAAGATCATCGCATTTCAGGGTTACAAGGGTGCCTATTCGCACCTGTCCTGTGTCCGTGTACATCCGGAAATGGACGCCTTTGCCTGCGAGACCTTTAGCGACGCGATGTTTATGGTGGAACGGGGGGAAGCGGATCTGGCCATGATTCCGCTGGAAAACTCCACCGCGGGCCGGGTGGAGGAAATCTACCGCCTGATGCCCAAAACCGAACTGCACATCATCGGTGAACACTTTGAGCCGGTAAACCACTGCCTGCTGGGCATGCCCGGCAGCCGCATCGAAGACATCACCGAAGCGGCCTCCCACCCCCAGGCGCTGGCCCAGTGCGACACTCACCTCAAATCCCTGGGCATTGCACCTGTCGCGAGTCTCGACACCGCAGGTGCCGCCGCGGAACTTGCCGCGGTCCCCAACAAGCATCAGGCCGCCATCGCCTCAAGCCTGGCCGCCGAGCTCTATGGGCTGGATATACTGCGGGAAAACTTCCAGGACAAGACCGGCAACACCACCCGCTTTCTGATTCTGTCCAAAACCAGCCAGATGCCGGTGTTTGATCCTGCGGTCACCTTCATGACCTCCATCATGTTTGCCGTGCGCAACATGCCGGCGGCGCTCTACAAGGCCCTCGGCGGCTTTGCCACCAACGGCGTCAACGCCATCAAGCTCGAAAGTTATATGGCCTCCGACACCATGCAGGCCACCAGTTTCCACCTGGATGTGGAAGGCCACCCGGATCAGCGCTCCATGCAGTATGCGCTGCAGGAACTGGATTTCTTCGCCAAGGATGTGCGCATCATGGGCACCTACCCGGCGCACCCGTTCCGCTACCGCAAGGACACCCTGGTGGAATAAAACTGAATCGAAAAAGGGCCCGCCAGTCGGCGAGCCCTTTAGTTGAAACGAGTGATCAAGCATTTTTAGTCCAGCCTAACTGCGGCCCTGAACACTCTGCGCTCCAGTTCGTTCATTTCAGGCGCCGGGTGCCAGCCCCGCGATTGAGCGTACAAGCTTGCACCCGATCAAAGATCCGATTTCATCGCAGCCATCAGCTACGCAAAGTTAACGTAAAAGGTTTTCTTTTCCAGATACTGCTCGAATCCGTATTTTCCATCTTCACCACCGGAACCGCTCATTTTGTAGCCGTTATGAAAACCCTGATGCTGCTCGCCATGACCCCGGTTGATATAGATCTCGCCGAATTCAAGCTCAGTATTACAACGCATAATGGTTTTCATGTCGCTGGTGCATACCATGGCGGCCAGACCGAATTCACAGTCATTCGCATATCCGATGACTTCGTCGAAGCTGCTAAATTTCACCACCGGCAAAATCGGGCCAAAAGCCTCTTCATGGATAATTGTCATGTCCTGGGTCACATCGACCAGTACGGTGGGCTCAAACCAGAATCCCTTATCAAAGCCTGCACCCGTCATGCGCTTGCCGCCGGTGGCTATCCTTGCGCCCTCTTCCAGGCTTTTTGCGACCAGATACTCCATGTGCTCCAATTCGGATCGATTTACCTTGGGCCCAATATCTGTGCTGGCCAACATCGGATCGCCCACCTTTAAGCGGCGTACCTTACCTAAAAATTTATCCATGAACTCATCGTAAATACTTTCATGCAGATACATGCGCTCGTTGCAGGTGCACACCTGGCCACAGTTGTCGAAACGCGAATGCACAGCCGCATCCACGGCTGCATCCAGATTCGCATCCGCAAACACAATGAACGGCGCCTTGCCACCGAGTTCCAGCTGCACATGGGCCAGGTTTTCAGACGCCGCCCGGAAAATCGATTGCCCCGCAGGCGTGCTTCCCGTCATGGTGACCATCTTCGTAATCGGACTTTTCACCAGCGCATTGCCCATGACACGACCTGGGCCTGTCACTATATTCAAGACCCCTGCAGGGATGCCCGCCTTATTCGCCAGGTCGCCGAGCTCCAAAGTCGCCAGGGGCGTTTCTGCTGTGGGCTTCACAACGATAGCATTACCCGCCACCAGAGCGGGGCCAATTTTTCGGCCCGCCAGCGCCAGTGGGAAGTTCCATGCAGTGATGGCTACAACAACGCCACGGGGTACTTTTTGAATCCAGATCTGCTCATCAGGATTATCCGAGGGAAGAATATCGCCTTCTATTTGGCGCGCCCAATCACAAGCGTATTCAATAAAGGATGCGGTTGCTTCGACCTCGATTTCTGCGACTCGCAGCAGCTTGCCCTGCTCTTGCACCAGCAGTTCAGCCAGGCGTGATTTGTTAGTGCGAATTTGCACCGCAAAATTTCGCATAATATCTGCACGTTTACGCGCTGGAACCATTCGCCATAGCTTTTGCGCAGCCTCAGCCGCCTTAAGTGCTGCCAGGGCATCCGCCTCTGTACCTTTTTGAACAGTGCCGACAACGACTTCACTGGACGGAGAAATAACCGCTGCCGTTTCCCCGCTCACTGATTCACGCCATTCCCCGTTTATAAACAGCTGATAATTCTTCATACAAACCCCTCGTACAACGCTAGACGGAATAGTCGTAAATTCGGATATGCACAGCACTTTTATAATGGGCTGCCAGACGGTCACACCACGGATATAAAGAACCGCGCCCAACTTATTGACTACCCGGTATGCATATCGCTATACATCTAAATAGAATATTGAAATCAATAGCCAGCTATAAAGCCACTCGTGCTTCTTGCAGGGGATTGAAAGCCCTGCACTCTGAGTGGTCTGACTCATCCAGCATAAAATCGGCACAACGGTCCCCGAGCATCATCGCCGGTGCGTTTGTATTACCCGCATTGATATCCGGCACGGCAGACATGTCACAGACCCTTAGGTTTCTGACGCCCAGCACCCGCATTTTATTGTCCAGCACTGCCAGAGGGTCATCTTCCCGACCCATTCGACAGGTACCCGCAGGATGATAGTTGGTTTTTACAAAGCGCTTGCAGTGCGCGACAAGCGCGTCGTCACTCAAGTCGTCCGGCGCGGGAGCGATAATCCGCTTAACACGCGCGGCCAGGGGCCCGGTCTGAAACGCCTTCAAAAAGAAGCGCTGACCCGCCACCATCGCCTGCATATCCTCATCATCCCCGAGCATATTCGGGCACACCTGCGGCATATCATCCGGATTCGCCGAACGCAGGCGTACGTATCCGCGGGATTTGGGTTTGACCACAACCGTAGTCACGGTCATCCCATAGGTATCCTCCACCGAGTTTTTCAGGTCCCGATCCAGGTACACAATGGGGACACAGAATGCCTGAATTGTTGGCGAGGCCTCGCGCTCAAGCGGATTAACGAAAGCACCCGCCTCAACGCCTGCTGAAGTTACAGGCCCCGAACCAAACAGCTTGAATTGCAGCCCGTTGCGCAGCATCCGCCAACCAACACCTTGCTTGAAGTATCCATAGGGGCCATTGGCTGTCGCAATAATCGGGACTTCGGGATGGTCAATCAGGTTTTCCCCAACCCCAGCAAGATTCACATGACAGTCAATCCCCATCTCGCGCAAATGCTTCCCAGGCCCAATACCAGACAACATAAGCAGCTGTGGACTGACCAGAGCGCCTGCGGCCACAACAACCTCACGCCCTACTCTGATTCGGTGCAGCTCGCCTGCGGCATCACGATACTGCACGGCAATTGCGACACCGTCGGACAGTTCAATTTTCTGAACCTTCGCGCCGACTCGTACCGTCAGCGCCGAACAATCGGCAAGCGGGCCAAGATAGGCATAGGCTGAACTGCTGCGCTTGCCATTACGGTTAGTAAACTGATAAAAGCCACAGCCTCGCTGGGCAGGTCCGTTAAAGTCATCGTTGTAAGGCTCTCCCAGCGCCTGTACGCTTTGGACAAACCAGCGGGATACATCGTCCACATGCTTGGGGTCTGACACCAGCAGGGGTCCCTCGATGCCATGAAGGTCATTGCTCAGGCGGTTATTGCCCTCCATGCGGCGAAAATAAGGCAGTACGTCCTTCCAGGCCCAGCCGGCATCTGTACCCAGCACCCGATCCCAGTCGTCATAATCGGACGGGCGACCACGCATATAGACCTGCGCATTGACTGATGAGCCACCGCCCAGAACGTTGCCCTGGGGGATATCCAGTACACGGCCCCCCAGCTGTTCCTGCGGCACGGTCTGGTGGTAGCGCATGAACTTGCTACCATTGATCATCTTGAATATACCCGGTGGCATATCCAGCAGCAGGTGCCTGTGGGAGTGACCGGCTTCGAGCAGTAACACCGAACCCCCACTATCCCTGGCCAGACGGGCCGCCGCGACACATCCGGCAGACCCTCCTCCAATCACGATATAGTCATACTGCGTTTCCATAGCGCCCCTCACATCACAAGCTGAAACCTATATTGAAAATCACCCAGCAGACTGCTGGCGCACCGGGCTCGCCCGCCGCATTCACTGCATCACAGTCAATGCTCGGCAACGTTTAACGAGCGCGTGCCTTGTTGATGATTTTGGCCTGGATGATCACTACCACCAGCAGAAAGCCGCCACGAATAACGGACTGCCAATAAGCACTAAAGGTGATAGTCCCACTGCCGTTTTCAAAATTGAGGATATTGAAGATCAGGCCCAGCAGAATGGCGCCCGCCAGAGTGGCACTGATGGATCCAAGGCCTCCGGTCAGAAGCGTTCCTCCCACGACCACCGATGCGATTGCGGACAACTCCCAACCCATGCCCTCCAGCGGCTGCCCCGCGCCAAATCCGGAAGCCAGCATCACACCCGCCAAGCCCGCAAGAGCCCCACTCAATACATAGACGCCCCACAGTGTCCGCTCGACCTGCAAACCCATCAGCCTGGAAGACTCTTCACTTCCGCCGATCGACAGCAGGTGACGACCAAAGGGAAGTTTTTCCAGCAATACCCAGCAGCCGATAAATACAATAAGGGTCGTCACAACCGGCCAGGGAAGATAATCAAAGGCCTTGCCGAGACCAAAGTGAGTAAAATTACTGTCCCAGGACACAGGTACCGACTGATTATCGGAAACCACCAACGCCATGCCCCGGGCGCCCAGCATCATAGCCAGCGTCGCGATAAAAGGAACCACTTTGAGCCGGGTGATCACAAAGGCGTTAATTGCTCCTGTAGCCACACCCACCAAAACGCCAACCGGTAACGCAACTTCAATGCCGTAGGGGCTGACAGCAGCGACAACAACGCTGGATAACGCCACCACCGAGCCAACGGACAGGTCGATACCCCCGCTCATGATGACAAACGTCATGCCCAGCGCGATAAGGATAAACATGGAGTTGTAGGACAAAAACGTCATGATGTTATATTCAGTGAGGAAACTGTCGTAACGTAAGCCCCCAAACATGATCATAAGAACCAGAGCGATCCAGACTCCCTCCGAACGCAACTGGGCGCTACACCTGGATAGCAGCTGAGAAAGATTAGTGCGCGCGCTGGACGGACTATTCATTTCGATCCCCCCCGCATCTGTTGCAGATACACCGCGACAATAATGATGAAGGCTTTCGCCACCATGGCCACAGCATCATGCACACCATTTGCCAGCAGGGTGTAACCCATCAACTGGATAATGGCAGCACCCAGCACTGCACCTATAACCGGCGCCTTGCCTCCGGTTAACAAGGCACCACCCACAACCGCGGCAGCAATCGCATCCAGCTCCATCAGCTGCCCGGTCTGGTTGGCATCGGATGCCGCGTTAATCGCGGTTGTAATCAAGCCGGCGATGCCTGCCAACAAGCCACAGACTGTATAGGTGACAAGTTTTACTTTTTTGACCGGCACACCGGCCAGTTGCGCAGCCTTTTCATTGCCACCCACGGCAAGAAGATAACGACCAAAGATCGAACGGCGTAATGTCCAGGCACAGACTAGCGCCAAAACCACAGTAATGACGGCCTGAAATGGAATACCCAGCAGCCGACCAGTACCCAGAAACTCAAACGCCGGAATATCGAAAGACTGCAACTCACCATTGGTCAGTACCTGAGCGATACCTCGACCGGAAATAAACAGAACTAATGTTGCAATGATCGGTTGTATATTATATCGGCTCACAAGAACGCCATTGAACAACCCGCCCGCAGAGGCCGCCAACAGGGCTACGGGTATGGCTACCATCAGACCGATAGAAGGGTTACTCATGCCAAAGTCGGATAACATGATCAATGGCGCGACCGTACCTGCCAGTGCCATCAGAGCCCCTACAGACAAGTCAATTCCGCCGGAACCAATAACCAGGGTCATCCCAATAGCAACAATCGCAATCGTTGCCATCTGGGTGAGGTTGACATAGAGCGTCTGAATTTCCAGGAAATTTGGCGTAATAGCAAGGTTAACCAAAATCAGCAAAAAAAACGCAGACAAGGTACCGTTTCGTGTAAGTATATTTTTTACTTTAAACATCAGCGGCTTCGGAGAGTGTCCGAAGGTAATCGTTGTATCCGTCATATCAACGCCCCACTATAGCCTGAGCTACAACTATCTGTAGCAGGAGAACCAAGAGTATTATTGTTTTGCATGCGAAATATGGGAAACCGATTTAATGATTGCATTTACCCTGAGACTTTCACCGGTCAGTTCATCCACACTTTGCCCTTCCTGAATCACAATAACGCGGTCGGCACCCTCAACCAGTTCTTCAAACTCGGAGGAGATCATCAGCACCGCCAAGCCGTTATCCGCCAATTCACGAATTAGCAATTGAATTTCCCGCTTCGCCCCGACGTCGATGCCCCGCGTAGGCTCATCAAGAATCAATAATTTAGGATTAGTCGCCATCCAGCGTGCTAATAAAACCTTCTGCTGATTACCACCGGAAAGCTGCGAGATAGGCTGTTCCATTGAACTGGCTTTTATACCAAGGCGATCCATGTAGCGCGCTACTATTTCTCGTTCTTCAGCTTCAGGGATCAAGCCCCGCCGGGCGAGCCGGGGTAACAGCGCCAGGGTTAGATTCTCCCGAACCGACAACTGCGGGATAATACCGTCCTGCTTGCGATCTTCAGAGCAAAACCCCAACTGAGCATTAATGGCATCGGTGGGCCGCTCAAACTCAACTTCACAACCGTCAATAAAGACCTGGCCGCGTTTCTGATCCCGGTCCAGTCCAAAAATGGCCCGTGCAACCTCAGACCGCCCCGCACCCAGCAACCCGGCCAAACCCAGCACTTCTGCTTTGTGCACCTTAAAAGATACATTTTTGACAGGACTCGCGCCCCCGAGACCCTTGACCGCCAACATCACTTCACCGATCGGCGTTGATTTAGCCGAAAACCCGGTCGTGCCCCCCGCTTCAACATCGTCGATACTGCGCCCGAGCATGCCGGCAACCATATCCAGCTTTGTCATTTGGGAAATGTGCTTGCGGTCCACCGTTCGACCATCGCGCATCACTGTGATTTCATCACAGATTTCAAACAACTCATCAAGATGATGACTGACATAAAGGATGGCAACACCGGATGCCTTTAGCTCACGAATAACCCCGAACAACACACTCGTTTCGTGGTCGTCCAGTGAAGAGGTCGGCTCATCCATAATCACAATTCGTGCATCCAGAGCCACTGCCCGCGCAATCGCCACCAATTGCTGAGTTGCAATATTGAATTCGTTTAGCGGTTTGCGGACATCGAGATCCAGCCCAAAGCGCCGTAACGTCGACCTGGCATGACTGTGCGCCCGCTTCCAGTCCACCATGCCAAACCGCTTGGGCTCGTGCCCAAGGCAGATATTTTCCGTTATCGAACGGTAGCCGATAAGGTTAACTTCCTGAAATATGGTACTGATCCCTGCGCACTGAGCCTCATGGGGTGACCCGTAGGAGACCTTTTCACCCATGAAAAAAATTTCGCCAGCGTCATGTTTGTAGGCACCATTGAGAACCTTGATCAAGGTCGATTTTCCGGCACCGTTCTGGCCAATGATGGCATGGACTTCACCCGGCTGGATGATTAGCTCGGCATCGGTGAGCGCGGCTATGCCGCCGAAAGATTTATGAATACCCCGCATACACAAAACAGCTTCCTGATCGGAAACTGCGCCCTGCAGCGCCGCTTGTCCCGCAATGGCCGCGGCCGGGGATAAGTCATGATTAATCACGGTAAACTCCTGGGAGTATCCCTAAACGATGGATGTATATGGGAAGACGCCAGGCGCCCTCCCACTCACTAGCCGCTCTGGGCGGCGGGCATCATGCTGATTAATAGGCTTCGTCTATATGCTTGGCAGCGTTATCGATAGTGAATATTCGATCCGAAACACGCACCCAGGGCTCAATGGTTTCACCGCCAACGTAGCGTTTTAAGGTGGCACAGGCCAGGGGGCCAAAGAACGGGCTGGATTCAACCGTCAACGCCATTTTCCCGTCGATAATTGCCTGCAGCGCATCGCGGGTACCGTCGATGGAGACAATGAGAACATCAGTGCCCGCCTTGCGACCGGACGCTTCCAGTGCCTGAATTGCACCAATCGCCATTTCGTCATTGTGGGCATAAATGACATTAACATCCGGATGGGACTGCAGCAGTGTTTCCGTTACCTTGCGTCCCTTGTCACGCGCAAAATCTCCGGACTGAGAAGCCAGGATCGTCATACCCGCGTGTTTGGCAATTTCATCATCGAAGCCTTTTCTGCGATCATTCGCAGGCGATGATCCAGTGGTTCCCTCCAGCTCAATAATCTTCGCCTGCCCGCCGGTGTTTTCAATCAGCCACTGGGCAGCCAACTGCCCCTGCTCGATAAAGTTTGAACCCAAAAATGACACATAGTCACGGCCCGCTTGCGCGACCTTGGCATCAACACTCCGGTCAACCAAAAAGACGGGAATACCCTGGGATTTAGCCCGCATGACGGCCGGCAGCAGCGGTCTTTCTTCACGCGGCGGCAAAAAGATTACATCCACTTGCTGGGCAATCATGGAATCCACGTCCGAAACCTGTTTGGCAGCAGAGCCTGCGGCATCCGTATAGACCAGGTCCCAGTTGCAGCTCAGTGCAGCCTCTTTAAAACTTTTTGTTTCGGCGATACGCCAAGGGTTATTACTTTCAGATTGGGCGAAACCGACTTTGTAGCGTTCCTTTTGCTCCAGTACAGGCAGGCCCGCACTAACCATGCTCGAGAAAAGCGCTGCTGTTGCGGTCAACGTAATAATTTTATTTATCATTGTTATATCTCCAGTGTTGTTGTTATAAAGAGCTATTTTTAAATTTATCGACCTCTGTTTAAAAACGTAAACAGTCCCTCCCGGACCCCAAAATTACGTCACATAAGACAATATCTATTAGCTATTAAAATGCTAAAAACCATCTATAGACTGAGATACTCCTTTAATTAAACCTAAAAAATAACTGAATCAATTTTCATCTACTAATCCGCCAAATTAATACCCGGCAAAGCCCTATGCCGGGTATTTACATTACAAAACCAGTAATATTCTAAATTTAAACCGGTTTAAGTTTAGAATATTAAAAAAGGACTCCTTGATGCCGTCATTCCAACATGAGCTTTTATTCGATTCTGCGTCAAAAAAATTAAACCGGTTGAAATTCATATTCAAAACTTACAGGCAAGACATGATCATGTCAACTGGTAGAGGAAATACTTTTGTAACTCGCCCCACGCCACACCACTGATCGAACGCCAATTTTCTCTACAGCGCCCTAATGCAACTGATGCAAACAATGGGTTTAGAGCCACTACCGCACGACACTCAGGTCCAACAGACTCAACGCCCCATAGACGCCAACAGCCCGCTAGCGGTATCAACCTAACCCGCAAGAAACATCACTTGTCCGCATCGCTCTTGTTCGACAGTTGCCCCAGCACATAGCCTGCGATACCGCTCAGAATGGCGCCTGTGATGTTTCCCTCCAGCCGCCCCGCCAGACTCAGCACCACCGTGGCCGCAATCACACCCATCACAGTCACGGTTTTAAAAAACGACGGGCTGCGCAGTATATCCATGATGTTTTCCCTGGAATTGGCCACTGCGCGCCAGAAGAGCCCCCACATGACCACCAGCCCCACCGTTGCCAGCACCGCCAGCCCCGCGATGTACTCGGGACTCAGCGCCACCGCCTCAATCACTGCTTGCGCTTCCATACCTTCATCCTCTGCTGCATTGCCGCTGCATCATCGGGTCACCCATGACCGTAAACATGGCAAAGTCTGGCGCAGATTGATGTGATCGGCGAGTTTTGCTGGTTTTTACAGGCCCGGGCAAAGCTTTATGGGCAACCCTGGAAGCCAGCTGGTGTCACGCCTAAGCGCCCGGCTTCAAGCCGCTCCCCATCCGGCCTGGACAGGTCTGCATCAGATAGCTGACAAAGCGGTCGAGCAGCAAGGTGCGCATATCCGTTGTACGCGTGATAAGGCCGGCATGGCGGGTGGGCATGTCCGACTGCAGGAAAGGCACAACGCAGAGCTGGCCTGCGTCCACCAGCGATTGAACAGGCAGAGACGGCAGCATGGTCAGATAATTCGAACTCTGCACCAGTGCGATAATCGAGATCGGCGAATCCACCTCAATGGCAACGCCAATCTCGGTCAGGCCAGCTGAAATAAGGTAACTGTCCATTTGCGCACGCAGAAAACTGCGCTTGGGGTGAATGATCCATTTTTCCCCGCGCAGCTGCTGCGTGCTCACCTGGGCATATTGCGTCAATGGATGACCCTTGCGACAGAATATATTGACGCTGTCACTCCACAGCTGCTGCGCCTGCAGCCCCCTGGACTCATCAATCAGCACCAGCGGGCCAATCACCACATCCAGCTGCCCAAGCTCGAGCTTGTCGATAAGGTCGAGCATCAGGGTGCTGGTGACAACACAGGTCACATTGGGATTATCTTTCAGAAAGTCTGTTATCAGCGCGCTCAGCAGGTATTCCGAGATCATCGGCGGTACTCCGATGCGCAACAGCCCCGCCTTACCCTCACTCACATCCCTGGCATGCTCTGAGGCCTGGTTCGTCGCCATGCGAATGCTGTGCCCCTGTGCCGCCAGGGCCCTGCCGACTTCCGTTGCCTGCACCTTCTTGTTGCTTCGATCGATCAACAGGGCACCGACCCGATCTTCCAGAATTTTCATATTTCGGCTGAGTGCCGGCTGCGTCAGGTGCAGCTGTTCCGCCGCCAGACTGAATGAACCCAGTTCGATAATGACCGAAAGCTGTAACAGGTGCCGCGGATCCAGAGTCATATCAAATTGATATAGTGGCTAATAGTTTTATCATTTTAATTATGCAGGCGCAGATTGTACAGTAACTCCACGTCAGCACTCGGGCGAACAGGTCCCGCTCTAATAACAACACTCTGAGGTCCACAATAATGAAACAACTGTCCCGGGCGCTTGCCTGCATCACCCTTGGCTTATCGGCATTGACACCGATATCCTCCTGGGCCGAGAGCTTTCCAGCCAAGCCCATCAAGGTCATAGTCCCCTTCGCAGCCGGCGGCCAGGGTGATGTCATGGCACGCCTGATCATCAAGACCATCGAAGAAAAGCAACTGATTTCCCAGCCCATTGCCGTGATCAATGTACCCGGCGGTGGCGGCACTATCGGCGTTCGCCAGGCCCACCAAGCCGACGCCGACGGCTATACCCTGCTGTATCTGCACCAGACACTGATGACCACCGAACTGCTCGGCAAGCTCAAGTTCGATTACCACGCCTTTACCCCGATCGCCGAGACCAATAACACCTGTCTGGCCACTGTGACAGGCACCGAATCAGGCATCGACAGCGCCGAAAGCTGGATTGCCAAGGCCCAGGCCGACCCTAAAAAGCTCAAGGATGCGACCTTGCTAGGCAGTGCTGCCCACTTCACCACCGCCATGATCAGCAAGGCCGCCGATATGCAGGTTGGCCTGGTCAATGTCGGCGGCGGCTCTGAGCGCATCGCATCGCTGCTGGGCAACCACACCCAGACCGCCGTGCTGGTCGCCGCACCAATAACGCGCAATCCGGGCCTCAAGGGTCTGATCTACTATGGGGAAGAACGCAATCCGCAGCTGCCGGAAACACCCACGGCCAAAGAGCTGGGATATGACGTGATATCCTGCCTGAACAATGTCTGGTGGGCCCCCGGCGGCACCCCCGCCGACGTCGTATCTGTACTGCAAAATGCTCTGGCAAGCGCCCTTGAAGACCCCGAACTGATCGCAGCAATTGAGCAAAAAGGCGATACCGCCAAACTGGTTATCGGCGATGCCCTGGATGCGCGCCTGGCCGATATATATGCACGCCTGAAGTCCGTGGCGGGCGATATCTAACCTCTGCCGTCACGACCAACACGGCTCGCCACCAGCGCACCTGGCGCTGGTGGCGAAGCCTGAACCTCTTTCCCAAAACCCCTCCCGTTGTATACCCCGTATACGCGGAGGCGTTTACACATCCAGAATCAGGTAACACAAGATGGCTGATCAACCCAACTACCTGTTTATCATTACCGACCAGCATCGTGCAGATCACCTGGGCTGTTACGGCAATACGATTGTAAAAACCCCCAATATCGATGCGCTGGCTGCGGGCGGCACTCGCTTCGACCGCTTCTATGTCGCCAATCCGATCTGCATGTGCAACCGCGCCAGCATCCTGACCGGGCGCATGCCATCACTGCACGGTGTGCGCCACAACGGTATTCCGCTGTCCACCGATGCCACCACCTTTGTCGATCTACTCAGGGATGCCGGCTACAAAACGGCCCTGATTGGAAAATCCCATATTCAGAACATGACCGGACTGCCCGCCTCCATTGGTTACAGCGCGGATGAGGGCATGTCTGAGCCCTCTAAAAGCCTGCAAGAAGCCAGCAAGCGCCTGCGCAAGGGCGATGCCTATGACCAGGAACTGAGCAAGCGCTGGCGGGAAGATCCGCAGCACCGTGTCAATGCGCCCTTTTATGGCTTTGACGAGGTGCTGATTGCCAATGATCATGCCGATCGCGTGACCGGTGACTATGAAGTCTGGCTGCAGCAACAGTGCCCCGAAGCGGACAGCCTGCGCGGCCCCGAGAACGCCTTGCCGGATGAGCGCTACAACGCTCCCCAGGCATGGCGCACCCGCGTACCGGAGGAGCTCTATCCCACGAGCTACATCGCCCTGAAAACTCAGGAATATATCGAGGAGCACGCCCAGAGCGGTGAAACAGCGCCTTTCTTCCTGACCATGTCCTTTCCCGACCCGCATCACCCTTTTACGCCGCCGGGAAAATACTGGGACCTGTACGACCCGGATCAAATCCCGCTGCCGGAATCCTTTGGCAAGGGTGATATTCCGCCACTGGAGTCCCTGCGTCAGGCACTGCAAGAAGGCAAAAACCACCGTAACAGCCAGGATCCCTTTATGGTGACAGAACGTGAAGCCCGGGAAATCACCGCCCTGACCTATGGCAGCATCAGCATGATTGATGATGCCATAGGGCGTGTGATGGAAACGCTGAAAGCCTCAGGCCTGGCCGACAATACTATTGTCTGCTTTACCTCGGATCACGGTGACTACATGGGCGATCACGGCCTGATGCTCAAGTTGCTGATGCACTATCAGGGGCTGATTCGGGTCCCGTTTATCTGGCATGATCCCACCCAAAACCAGCCGCCGATGACGGATGCGCGCCTGTGCAGCAGCATTGATATAGCACCGTCCATTTTGCGTCGCAGCGGCATCCAGCCGTTCAACGGCATTCAGGGCATGGATATTCTGAGCACGACTCAGCCTGAGCGCGATGGCCTGCTGATCGAGGAAGACAGCCAGCGCGTCATGGTCGGCTTCGACAAGCCACAGCGCGTGCGTACCTACCTGACACAACGCTGGCGCCTGTCACTGCGCCACGGTGAGAGCTGGAGCGAACTCTACGATCTGGAAAATGACCCCCATGAGCTGTGCAACCTCTGGGATAATCCCGATTACCAGACCACAAGGGCGCAACTCATTGAAGACATGATGCGCGAAAGTATCGCCATGCAGGATCGCTCGCCGCTGCCCAGCTATCGCGCCTGAACAGGCACCGGGCAGGAAAGGCTCGCTGCTAAACCATGACCCTATATGAATCCTGGGAAACCTATTCATGAACAACATTAAAAAAGATCTTGCAGCGGAACTGGCCAGCCTGACACTCCTGGCAGGCGCAGGCATCCTGCTGGTCTCCGGTGCCGCCTCGCTGCCAGGGCCGGAGTACGACCCACTGGGGCCCGCGGGCCTGCCACGGCTTGTTGGCATCGCCGTGCTGGTGCTTCTGGCAGCTCGCCTGGTGTCCATTCTTCGCCCCCGGCATTGTGCGCCGGCACAAAACAACAGCGGACCAGCACCCAAACCGCAGCTCAAGCGCACCCTGGGCAGCGCAACCCTGACCATCATCTATCTGCTGGTGATATCCATTGGAGGCCTGCCCTTCGCGCTGGTCACCGTCGCCTATCTGGCGCTGCTCGGCTACTGCATGACGAATTTTTCAATCAGGAAACTGCCACTGGTGATACTCATCGCCGCGGTGGTTGGCGTCGGGCTGAGCTATCTGTTCGCCGATGTTCTGAACATCATCTTACCGGGTTGAGGTAGCTACCATGGACCAATTAGTCTCTGCATTCGTAGCCCTGGCGCAGCCCGCCCCCCTGTTCTTTATCACCCTGGGGGTTTTCCTGGGGATCGTTGTCGGCGCCATACCCGGCCTTGGGGGCGCCATGCTGATTGCACTGCTGCTGCCCCTGACCTTTTACATGGACAGCCTGCTGGCACTGATGCTGCTGGTATCCATTTACGTGGGCTCAGTCAGCGGCGGCCTGATTACCGCCGTGATGCTGAATATGCCCGGCACCCCCTCCGCCCTGATGACCACCCTGGATGGCCATCCAATGGCGGCCAGCGGCAAGGCCGGGCGCGCGCTTAGCCTGGGGATTATGGCGTCTTTTGTGGGCGGCCTGATTTCCTGGATTTTCCTGGCGTTGCTGTCACCGCCACTGTCCCGCTTTGCCCTGCAGTTCGGCCCCTACGAGCTGTTCAGCCTGGTGATGATGGCGCTGGTACTGATTGCCACCATTTCTGAAGGATCCATGGTCAAGGGGCTGCTGATCGCCCTGTTCGGCATGGCCGTTGCCATGGTGGGTACCGACAAGTCATCCGGCTATGTACGCTATGACTTTGGCATTGATGATCTGGGTGCCGGCTTTCGGTTGCTGCCCGTACTGCTGGGCGTATTCGTTATCAGCCAGATCATCGAAGACCTGCTCAAGCCCGATCAAAAAGTAACCCAGCAGAGAGTCCCCCTCAAGGACCTGCTGCCGAGCAAACAAGACCTGGTGAAACATGGCCCCAATGCCGCTCGCTCATCCCTGATCGGCACCTGGATCGGCGTTCTGCCCGGGGTCGGCAGCGCGGTTGCCGCAATCGTCGCCTATACCCTGAGTAAAAATTTCTCCAAACATCCGGAGCGCTTTGGCACCGGCGAGGAGGCCGGCGTTGTCGCTGCCGAGTCATCCAACAATGCCTCTGTCAACGGTGCCCTGATTCCCCTGATTACCCTCGGGATTCCCGGCAGCGTCATCGATGCGATACTGATAGGCGCACTGGTCATTCATGATCTTCAGCCCGGGCCACTGCTGTTTCAAAACAGCCCGGACATTGCCTATGGCGTCATTGCCGCCGCATTCGTGGCCAACATTGTGATGGTGGTACTGATGTTCCTCGGCGTACGCCAGATCGCCTCCATCGCATCGGTCGACAAAGCCTATCTGTACCCGGCCATCCTGGTGTGCTGCGTCATTGGCACCTACTCCCTTGGCAACAGCTTCTTCGATATCTGGGTCATGCTGGGCTTTGGTGCCATTGGCTTTATCTTCCGCAAGGGCGGTTATCCGATCGGCCCCTTTGTACTGGGGTACATACTCGCGCCCCTGGCCGAAAAGGAACTGCGCAGCGGCCTGATGCTGTATGACGGCAGTATTGAGCCGATGTTTACCCGCCCCATTTCGCTGGTTTTCATTGCCATCACCCTGCTCTTTTCACTCTGGCCCTTCCTCCGAGCCTGGATGCAGAAAAGATCCCACAGCTCTGTAAACAAAAGCGCATAAAGCCACATAATGTTCTCAGGGAACCCCAGGGATAACGGAAATTTTGAAAATGCAGGAGCAATTTTCAGGGACGTACGTCCCTGTACATAAAAACGGCCGCGCTGGTGGGCGCGGCCGTTTTCGATGGCGCATAAAGACTGTCTGGCCGGTACTTGGGTACCGGCCGGCTGGACTTAGTCCTGCAGTACGCGTGGGCGGTTGCTGCGCTGCTCGGCATCCGGGGCTGCCGCTTTCTGCAGCTGGAAGTCGAAATCCAGCTCGGCGAAGGGACCTTCGATACCACGGTCCTTGGCAGCGGCGGCATCGTCGATAAAGCGGATATCACCGACCAGACCATCGCGGGTAGCGTAGGCGAAGTCGTCCCACAGGAACTTGTCGCCGGCCAGGTTGATCTGGGTGGTCAGGTGACGGTGACCCGGTGCCGACACGAAGAAGTGCACGTGCGCCGGGCGCTGACCGTGACGGCCGAGCTGGGTCAGCACTTCCTGGGTGGTGCCTTCCGGCGGGCAACCGTAACCTGAGGGCACTATGCTGCGCACGCGGTAGCGACCTTCAGCGTCGGTGACGATGCGACGACGCAGGTTGAACTCGGACTGGGTGGAGTCGAAGTAGGAATAGGTGCCATTGGTGTTGGCATGCCAGATATCGACCACGGCGCCGGCCACAGGCGTGCCATCGGTATCCAGAATACGCCCCTGCAGGAACATCACAGTACCGGCGTCTGTGCCGTCGTCCATGCGTGCTTCGCCTTCGGACATAGGTGCGCCAGCCACGTAGAGCGGGCCTTCGATGGTGCGCGGCGTACCGCCGGTGTGGCCCTCTGCAGCATCCTGGGCATCCAGCAGCAGATCGAAGTAATGCTCCAGCCCCAGACCCGGTATCAGCAGGCCAGCTTCGCTGCCGGCACCCATGCGGTTGAGGTAGTCAACGCCTTTCCAGAACTCATCCTGAGTGACTTCAAGGTCTTCAATGATCTTGGCGGCATCGTTGATAATGCGCAGGATCAGCTGCTTCATCCGTGGGTTACCCTGTTCATTGTCCAGGCCTGCGGCCTTGTTGAACAGATCCTGTACCTGGTCGGTGTGAGCCAATTTAATGGTCATGATGCATTCCTCACTTCTTATTTATGTAGGCTAGTACGGAAAAAGTACGGCTAATCAACGATCATCGGCATGGATGGACGACGCGTGGCGGCAGAGCGCCTCGACTTCGATATCCATATAGGGAAACAGCGGCAGCTGCATCAGGATGTCATGCAGTTCCTGGGTACTGTCGACATCAAACAGGCTGTAGTTGGCGTACTGGCCGGCGATACGCCACAGGTGGCGCCACTTGCCCTCGTGCTGCAGGCGCTGCGCCAGCGCCTTCTCTTCAGCCTTGATCAGCTCGATCTTGGCCGGATCTATGTCCAGGGGGATATTAACGGTCATTTTTACGTGAAACAGCATTTAAAGTATCTCCTGGGAAAAGGTTATTTGCGGCTGAAGAACGCCAGGCGCTCTTCATCGAGGGTCAGACCGATGCCCGGCGTACGGGGCACTTCCAGCTGAAAATCACGGTATACCGGCGGCTCTGTGACGATGTCTTCGGTCAGCAGCAGCGGACCAAACAGTTCTGTGTGCCAGGTCAGCTTTTTCAGCGTCAGGAAGGCATGGGCGGCCGCCAGCGAGCCGACGCTGCCCTCCAGCATAGTCGCGCCGTAAAGGCCTATGCCGGCGGCCTCGGCGATGGCGGCGGTGCGCAGCACGGCCCGCGGGCCGCCGTTCTTGGCAATCTTGAGGGCAAAGACCGAGGCCGCGCCTTCGGCCGCCAGATTAAAGGCATCCTCCACGCATTCGATCGACTCGTCCGCCATAATCGGCGCCGGGCTGCGCTGGTTCAGGCGCACCTGACCGCTGCGATTGTTGCGTGAAATGGGCTGTTCGATCAGGTCGATACCGTTGTCACCCAGCTCCTGGCAGGCGCGGATAGCCACCGCCTCATCCCAGGCCTGATTGACGTCGACACGCACCGAGCCGCGGTCCCCCAGAGCCTTCTTGATGGCGATCACATGCTTGAGATCGCGGCTGACTTCGTTGGCGCCAATCTTGAGCTTGAAGACACGGTGCCTGCGGATATCCAGCATGTGCTCGGCCTCGGCGATATCCTTGTCGGTATCGCCACTGGCCAGGGTCCAGGCGACCTCCAGAGAGTCGCGCACGCGCCCGCCCAGCAGCTCGCTCACCGCCATGCCAAGGCGCTTACCCTGGGCATCCAGCAAGGCGGTTTCAATACCGGACTTGGCAAAGGTATTGCCCTTGATGGTGCGATCCAGACGCTGCATGGCGGCATTGACGTTACTGGCATCCTGCCCGACCAGCAAAGGTGCGAAGAAACGGTCAATATTGGTCTTCATGCTGTCCGGGCTTTCGTTGCCGTAGGCCAGGCCGCCAATGGTAGTGGCCTCGCCTATACCTTCAACACCGTCGGCGCAGCGGATGCGCACTATCACCATGGTCTGGTGCTGCATGGTGTGCATGGCCAGCTGATGCGGTCTTATGGTTGGCAGATCAACGATGATGGTTTCAACCGACTCTATCGCACTAGAAATCATTTCAATACCCACTCGGTTCTAAACTTGCTTGAACCGATACTGACCTGAAAAAACGCCGGACTCCAATATTGAATTTGTCTGGTACTATACTCAGCAGGTATGAAAAGTCACTCGCCGCTTTGGAGGCTCAATGGAACTGCGTCACTTGCGTTACTTTCAGGTACTGGCCCAGACACTCAACTTCACCCGCGCCGCCGAATTGCTGCATATCGCCCAGCCGCCGCTGAGCCGGCAGATACAGCAGCTCGAAGAAGAACTGGGTGTGACCCTCATTGAGCGCAGCCGGCCGCTGCGCCTGACCGAGGCCGGGCGCTTCTTCCATGAGCACTCCAGCGCCCTGCTCGAGCAATTGACCAAGGTCTGCGACAATACCCAGCGCATTGGCCAGGGCCGCAAACGCTGGATGGGGATCGGCTTTGCACCCTCCACCCTCTATGGCGTACTGCCGCAGCTGATCAGCCGCCTGCGCAGCGATGAGGGTATTGAACTGGGCCTGAGCGAGCTCACCACCGTACAGCAGATTGAGGCGCTCAAGGCCGGGCGCATCGATATCGGCTTTGGCCGCATCCATATTGCCGACCCCAGCGTCCTCCAGATAGTGCTGACCGAAGATCCACTGGTCGCGGCCCTGCCCGCCAACCACCCGCTGCAGGGCAAGACAATCTGTCTTGCGGATCTTGCCCGCGAACCCTTCGTGCTCTACCCCGGCAATCCGCGCCCCAGCTACGCCGATCATGTGCTGCAGCTGTTTGCCCGCCACAGCCTGCGGCTGGACGTAGTGCAGTGGACCAATGAAATGCAAACCGCCATCGGCCTGGTCGCCGCCGGCATAGGCGTGACCCTGGTACCTTCCTCGGTACAGCAACAACACCGCCAGGACGTACACTACATCCCACTGCAGGAACAGGACGCCACCTCCCCCATCATCCTCAGTCTGCGCACCAGCGACAGCTCGCCGCTGGTGAGCCATTGCCGGGAACTGATTGGGGAGTTTCTGGAAGAGGCACAGCGCTAAGATGCAGCGGTGCAAGATGCAGCGCTATAAGACGTGAGCACAGAACGACAGAGCAACAGAGCATCAAGGCTGTTGGCAGCCCTGTGGCGGGAGATAGGCTAAGAGCCTGCTGACGGCATCGCTTGATGCTGAACACGCCGCTGAGCAGCGCCCTCAGCAACGGAAAAGAAAATCAATGTCCAAACACCGACCAGCCGGTTTTCTGCACCAGCATTTCCAGCGCTTCGGTGCCCAGCTTGCTGTTGCCAATTTTGTCGAGCCCCGGTGACCAGACCGCTATCGAGCCCTTGCCCGGCGCAATGGCGAGAATACCGCCGCCGACGCCACTCTTGCCCGGCAGGCCAACCCGGTAGGCAAATTCGCCCGAGCCATCGTAGTGGCCACACATCAGCATCATCGAGTTGATACGCCGCGCCCGCTGGGCCGATACCACCCGCACACCGGTGTTGGCGTTAACGCCATCGGACACCAGAAACTGGCCGGCCTGGGCCAGTTGCTGGCAGGTCATCGAAATGGAGCAGTGGTGAAAGTAGGTGCCCAGCACTTGCTCCACCGGATGCTTGATACGGCCGAACGAGGCCATAAAGTGCGCCAGTGAGGCATTGCGATCACCGGTTTTCAGCTCCGAGCGCGCCACCTTTTCGTCAATACCGATGCTGGCATCATTAGCGATAAAGCGCACGAACTGCAGAATCTCCGCCAGGGTTTCCCGGGGCTTATGCCCCATCATGATGGCATCCACAATGGCGATGGCGCCGGCATTGATAAAGGGATTGCGCGGCTTGCCGCTCTCATGCTCCAGCTGCACGATGGAATTGAACGGATCCCCCGAGGGTTCCCGCCCGACCCGCGACCAGACCGCGTCACCGAGCTTGCCCAGGGCAATGGTGAGGGTAAACACCTTGGAAATACTCTGGATAGAAAACAGATCGCTGGCGTTGCCCGCACTGAAGGTGCGTCCATCCGCCAGCGCCACACTGATGCCAAACTGCTGCGGATCAACGATGGCAAGCTCCGGAATATACTGCGCTACCTCGCCCCTGTCCTCCCGGGTGGAAAGGGTTGCGGTAATCTCGTCCAGGATGTCCTGCATGGCTGCTCCGGCGGTGCTCTGTGTTGGAATGATTATCGTGCGGCGGCCGCATTATAACCGGGGCCTGAAAGCGAGCACTAGTGTACTGCTTCGCTCTAATAGGTGCTTATAGAGCCCGCCAATGCGTGTCCGGCAAGGCGCCGTTCGCCGGTAATAGTGGGGCTCTTGCCAAGAGGGGTAACGCAGCAGGGCGCGAATGGGCGCGCTCCCTGCGGGCGAGCCGCCTGAAGGTCGTCCGCGGTGTTGCATTTCCTTGAAACAGGCCCGCTATGGCTTCGAAAATGCGCCGTGCGGCCAACCTCCTGGTGACTCGCTAAAAGCGCCTCTAAGAGCGAAGCAGTACACTAGCGGTTGATTGCAATACTGAAATTGCAGGCACCAGATTCTATAGCCTCATCAAGGGTCAAGACCCTGAGGTTGACGGACAGCTGTCCGGGTGTATTTACGGCATTCTGCTGTACCCAGTCCGCCATTGCCTGCCTCCAGGCGTCCAGCGCGGATTCCACGGCGTTAACGTCCTCAAGCAGCATGGGGGGCGCCAACAGTATCGGGACACGGGACTCCAGACCCACAGCCAGCGGCATGACGAAATCGGCCTCCAAGGCCAGACGCAACGGTGGATCTGCCAATGCATGCAGTGCCGCCAGGCACTGCTGCTGAAATTCGTCCACAGATGCCAGCGCCACAGTGACCAACCTCGGGGTTTCCCTGGATTCCATTGCACACATCCTTGAGCCTGCTGTTTAAGTCAGGGGGCCTGTCTCCCCTGCGTGAACTATTAACCTGGCAGATGAATAGCCCCTGTGCGGGCAAAAAACGCTAACGGCGGCGCAAAAGGCGGATGCCCGTCATGCTGGCGCGACCGCTCGCTTGCATGCCGGTGCTTTCATGGCCGCCTCAATCTTACTGACCCGCCGCCGCGACAAAAGCGATTTCCACCAACAGTTCCGGCCGTGCCAGTTCCGCTTTTACGCAGGCGCGACTGGGCGCGCAACCTGCCGGCAGCCAGGCCTCCCAGGCGGCGTTGAAGCCTGCGAAGTTGGCGAAATCGGTAACATAAATGGTCACGGACAGAATGCGCGACTTGTCACTGCCCACGGATGCCAGCGATGCCTCGGCCTGCTCGAAAATCTGCTGCGCCTGCCCGACGATGTCCGTGCTGGTATCACCTTCGGCGACTTCAACAAAGTGCGCGATACCGTTGTAAACAGTGGCGTCCGACCAGCGCGGACAGGGATTGATACGTTGAATATCCACAGAGAAACCCTGAAAAATGGATGATGAAATCAGGCCCGGATAATAACGGATTCCTGCTGGCGCGGTAAGGGCTTCAGGGTGAAGCAAGGGGCAAGGATAAAGGTGAAAAGTGCAAGTCCACTTTTGTAGGGGCACATCAGCCCGGAATCATGCGCCGAAGGTGGTCCAGCACCTGCAGGAGCCCGCCTGACTATTGGTCAGCCAAGTTAATAGCACTGATCTGCAGTGGGTGACGCCACTGCCGGGCAGTCACCGTGAAACCATATCAATACTGTAGTGAACCAGATTCAACAGACTAATCAGTATTGTGGTGTACAAATGTAACCGCGATAACAACTACAACCCCCAAAGGTGACCGCAGTGAATTCGAATAACCTAAAAACAATGCTCATATCCGTAGCCGCCACCACCGCGCTTGCCGTGGCCCCCTTTATGACCACGGCATCGGCAGACAGTTATCCCAGCAAGCCGGTGAACTACATCATTCCGTTCAATGCCGGTGGCGAATCGGACCTGTCAGCCCGCTTCCAGCAGGCATCTTTCGAGAAGGTCGCCGGAGCTCCCACAGTCATTCAGTATATGGCGGGCGCCGGCGGTGCCTCCGCCTGGTCACAGCTGAATAGCATGCCCGGGGATGGCTATACCATCATGGGCATCAATATTCCCCATACCATTCTGCAACCGCTACAAAAAGAAGTCGGCTATCAAACGGATGACCTGACACCGGTTCATTACTTCCATTACACACCGGATGCCATTTTCGTCCCGACCGATAGCCCGTTCAAGACCCTGTCCGATCTGATGGACTATGCCAGTAAGAATCCGGCCATGGTCACTTTCAGCGGCTCGGGCTCCAACTCCTCCAATAACATCGCCCAGGTGCGTTTCGATGAACTGGCCGGCGTAACCACTACCTATATCCCGTTCAGCGGCACCGGCCCGGCCGTGACGGCGGTCTTGGGCAGTCAGGTCATGGCCGGTTTCAACTATGCCACCTCCGGCTCGAACTACGGTGACAAGCTGCGCATGCTGGCGGTAGCGGCGGAGGAACGTCTGCCCGCATTCCCTGATGTACCCACCTTCCGTGAGCTGAATCTCGACCTGGTCGGCGGTGCCTATCGTGGCGTCGCAGTACCCTCGTCCACCCCTGAAAACGTCAAACAGAAGGTGTCGGATATCGTTTCGGCCATTAACGCCGATCCTGACTTCAAGCAGAAAATGGAAGACGGGGGTTTTGTGCTGACCGATATCACCTATGACAAGATGGACAATTTCATAGCAGCCAAGACCAAGGAATACACTGCTGTAGCAGAAAAACTCGGCATCACTGCCAAGCGCTAAGGGAGCGACCCGAGTATGGAAATGCTGACGTATCTATTTGAGGCGCTTACACCTCTCAACCTGCTTCTGGCGCTTGCCGGGGTCGTTGCCGGCACGGTAATTGGCTCCATGCCGGGCCTCTCTGCAACCATGGCGGTGGCGGTTCTGGTGCCGTTCACCTACACGATGTCTCCGGCATCCGGTTTGATCATGCTGGGTGCCATCTATACGGGTGCCATCTATGGCGGTGCCTTCTCCGCCATCTTGGTGAATACGCCTGGTACGCCGTCCGCCATCGCCACCACCTTTGACGGATTTCCGATGGCCAAGCGGGGGGATGGAGCGCTTGCCATCACCCTTGCGACCATCGCCTCGGTGGTTGGTGGCCTGGTCGGCGGCATCAGCCTGCTGCTGCTGGCTCCGCCACTGGCGGAGGTGGCGCTGGCGTTCGGACCGGCGGAGTACTTCTGGCTGGCGGTGTTCGGCCTGACACTCATATCGGCTCTGTCGGTGGGCAACACCACCAAGGGGCTGATCGGTGCCTGTAGCGGACTGCTGCTATCCGTCGTCGGGGTTGCGGTTGTCGGCGGCGATATCCGCTACACCTTCAACAGTCAGGCGCTGCTCGGTGGTATCGATATCACCTCGGCGATTATAGGTCTTTACTGCATCCCGGTACTGATTGACCTGGTCGCAACGCGGGATCCGCATATCGCGCCACAGCCGGTGAAACACCGTTCTTATTTAACTGAGGCAGTACGGATTGCGCTGCGCGGAAAATTCAATATGCTGCGCAGCTCCGTCATCGGCACCATTGTGGGCATTCTGCCAGGTGCAGGCGGGTCTATCGCAGGCCTGGTGTCCTATACGGAAGCCCGACGTGCATCCCGTCATCCCGAACGCTTTGGCAAGGGCGAACCCGATGGGCTGATTGCCACTGAGTCGGCCAATAACGCAACCGTTGGCGGTGGCTTCATCCCGACACTCGTGCTCGGGATTCCCGGTACGCCGCCCGATGCGATCATTCTCGGCGCCCTGCTGGTGCAGGGCATCAAGATCGGACCGACGCTTTTCACCACCCAGGGTGACATCGTCTATACGTTCATTTACGGCCTGCTGATTGCCACACTGCTGATGCTGCCGGCGGGCCTGCTGCTGGGACGCTATGCTTTCAAGTCCATTTCACGCACGCCCAAGACACTACTGGTACCCACGATTGCGTTCCTGACCGTGATAGGCAGTTTTGCCATTCACAGCAACAGCCACGATACACTGACGATGTGCATTCTCGGCGTGCTGGCATGGGTACTTAATCGTTATGGTTTTGCACCGTCTCCGATCGTGCTGGGACTGGTACTGGGACAGATTGCAGAACAGGGCTTCGTGCAGACGTACCTGATCGGCAACGCCCAGGGTGCAATCGTCGAAATGTTCTTCGGTCGCCCGATCAGCCTGGCCATCATTATCTGCGCGGCCCTGACCCTGCTCTACCCTCTGATTGGCGAGCACCTGAAGCGCCGCAAAGACAGCAAGGCTGGCGTGGAACGGGATATTACCGCAGCAGCGGCTCAGCCCCTTACGACCTGCCGCTCTTCTGCCGTTATCGGCTTCGCGGCACTCTTTATCGCCACAGGCGTTGGCGCCTATGTCGAGACCCAGGACATGTCGGCCATGGGTGCGGTATTCCCGGGAACCATCGCCACCCTGCTGGTCGTGCTGTCGGCAATCCTCGCGGTGCAGCAGTTGCGCCGGCCGCGCCGGCAAACCCTGATAGCGGGCACCACTGCATCTGAGGCTCCCGGTGCGTCCAATATCCGCCGCCTCGTTACGGTCATCGTACTGGGTGCGTGGGCGCTGCTGCTACCGGTGCTTGGCTTCTTTGTCTCGAGCTGGCTGGCGTTCGTGGCGCTGACGGCGGCGACTACCTTCGAATGGCCAGACAAAAAGGAAATCATCGTCAACCTGATCAGCTCAGTCGCTATCGTTGGCGGATTTTACCTTCTGATGTCCAGGGTTCTGCTGATCAGAATGCCGGACGGCCTCTTCTTCTAAAAACCACCGATATCCTGGCGCCGTATCCGTTGCGAAAGCGGTGTGAAGAAGGCGCCAGGATGCCAGCGCATGGAAGGAACACAGAATGAACAGCACTATCAAGAAGCACAGGATTGCGGTTATTCCCGGTGACGGCATCGGTCACGAAGTGGTACCCGAGGGGCTACGTGTACTGGATGCAGTCAAAAACAAGTTCAATATCGATCTTGAGTTTGAACACTTTGAATTTGCATCCTGCGATTATTACCTGCAGCACAACAAAATGATGCCGGACGACTGGAAGACACAGATCGGTACTCATGACGCCATTTTCTTTGGCGCCGTGGGCTGGCCCGACAAAGTACCGGACCACATTTCCCTCTGGGGCTCGCTTATTCAGTTCCGTCGCCAGTTTGATCAGTATGTATGCCTGCGCCCGGTAAAACTGATGCCGGGCGTTCCCTCGCCGCTTGCCAATCGAAAAGTGGGCGATATTGATTTTTATGTCGTGAGGGAAAACAGCGAAGGCGAATACTCCAGTATGGGCGGCCGAATCTTCGACGGCACAGACCAGGAAACCGTACTGCAGGAGAGTGTCTTCACGCGCCGCGGCACAGACCGGATCATGAAATATGCGTTTGAACTTGCCCGCAGGCGCAACAGCCATGTTACCTCGGCAACCAAGTCGAACGGCATTTCCATTTCAATGCCCTTCTGGGACGAGCGTTTCTCCGCCATGGCGGAACAGTACCCGGATGTCCGGGCTGACAAATATCATATCGACATATTGACGGCACACTTTGTTCGCAACCCCGACTGGTTTGACGTGGTGGTCGCATCCAATCTGTTCGGGGACATTCTTTCGGATCTCGGCCCCGCCTGCACCGGCACTATCGGAATCGCCCCATCCGCCAACCTGAATCCGGAAAACCTATTCCCGTCACTGTTTGAACCGGTACATGGCTCTGCGCCGGATATCTATGGCAAGGGAATCGCCAACCCGATTGGTCAGATCTGGAGCGGCGCCATGATGCTTGATCACCTTGGTTACTTTGATGCAGCCAATTCAATTATGACGGCCATCGAAACGGTACTGGCAGAAGGCCCCCGCACACCGGATATGGATGGTCATGCAACAACCGAAGATGTCGGCAAGGCGGTTGCATCCGCCATTTAATTGAACAAGTCTATAGATTGAGTGCCCGCGAGTGGTATAACCAGTCGCGGGCCAGCATTTAGGGGCGCTGTTTACCACAGTGCCCTTTTTATCTTTCCTGCATTTTCTATCAGAAATGACTCTCTGAGATAATCCACAAAAACGGCGACCTTGGCAGAAAGATTCGCCTTCTCAAGATAAACAGCATAAATATCCGCCGGCGGCGTCGAGTAATCCTCAAGCAGGAGCTCCAATCGGCCACTGCGTACGTACTTGGCCAAATCCCACTCTGCTCTCATCAATATGCCGTGGCCATCCAAGGCCCACTTCAGCGCCACCTCGCCGTCGTTGGTACTCAGTCTGGTATGGACCTTGATCGACTCCGTCCTGTCGCCACGGGTCAGGCGCCACAAACTTGAAGACTGATTATTCTGACGTAATACAATGCAGTTATGCCCTGACAACTCTGCGGCCGAATTCGGTCGGCCATGCTGTGCCAGGTATGAAGGTGCGGCACACAGTAATCGTCTGTTATCAGCCACCTTTCGAGCAACCAGACGCGAATCGGGTATATCGCCAAAACGTATGACTACGTCTATTGATTTGTCAGGCAGGTTCACCGGGGCATCGGTTAGCGTAAGTTGAACCTCCACTTCGGGATAAAGCTTGATGAACTCCGAAACAACGGGCGAAAGATAGCGACGACCAAACCCAAGTGGCGCATTGACTCGCAGCAAACCTCCGGGGGTTTCCTTTCGGTTTGAAACCAGAAGTTCCATTTCATCAATATCGGACAGAATCAAGACCGCGCGAGACAGATAAATTTCGCCCTCTGTCGTCAGGCTTATCTTCCTGGTCGTACGGTTAACAAGCCGAACACCCAGCCGTTTTTCCATCAACGCCAAACGTTTTGTCACCGCCGACGGCGTTATATCGAGATCCCGCGCCGCCGCCGCAAGGGATTGATTCCTGGACAAGGTAACGAAGAAATACAGCTCCGAAATATTACTCATAATGAACCTTCAGGAAATACTGATTTGAGCAGATTTCAATCATACATTATTCGCAGGGTATAGAATAGCAAAACCAAATCGGCACTATAGACAACCTTTTGAACACTCAAAAAATATAAATAATTTTAAATTGAAAATATTAAATACCAATTTAAATTTTAACCCCAAATACCTAATCATACATAAGTAAGGAATAGAGCCTTGAATAAAGAAGAAGCGATCCTGAGACTGACCGATACTATGGCGAAATTTACCAGCTATATCGGCAAGCGTTTACCCAGAGATGTTATAAAGAAACAAGCTGAACTGCGCAAGCTGGAAACCAACCCCCTGGCGATAGAAATCTACGACGTCATGGCCGAAAATCAGGACGCCGCAGACAAGCTGGACCGCCCCAGCTGTCAGGACACCGGAGTAATACAGTATTTTATTGCCGCCGGCTCGAACTTCCCATTGCTTGGTGAGCTGGAGGGCATTCTTGAAAATGCAACCCTGGGAGCGACCAGGTTAGGACCGCTGCGCCACAATGCCGTAGAAACATTTGATGAGAAAAACACCGGTACAAACACCGGCTCGAAAATCCCCTGGCTGGATTGGGAAATCGTCCCCGGCGAAGACAGTGCAACCATCGATGTCTATATGGCGGGTGGCGGTTGTACCCTACCAGGCGCATCCAAGGTCCTGATGCCAGGGCAAGGATATGAAGGTGTAGCAGAATTTGTTCTGGACGTAATAACGTCTCGGGGCATTAACGCCTGCCCACCTCTGCTGGTCGGCGTGGGCGTTTCCACCTCAGCCGAAACAGCTGCACGCCTGTCTAAAAAAGCGATTCTCCGCCCTGTCGACTCGCGCCACCAGAATGATAATGCCGCCAAAATGGAAGAACTGCTGGAAGAGGGGCTCAACGAATTGGGCATTGGTCCCCAGGGACTGACCGGCAATAACAGTGTCATGGGTGTGAATATCGAGTCATCGGCTCGGCACCCCTCAACCATTGGGGTCGCTGTATCGACAGGATGCTGGTCTCACCGCAGAGGCAAGATTTGTATTAATTCGGACCTTTCCTATGAAATCATGTCCCACGACGGAGTAGTACTGTGAAAAAAATCCTGACAACACCCATTAAAGACGAAGACCTTGCAGAGCTGAAAGTCGGCGATATCGTTTACCTGACGGGGCAACTGGTAACTTGCCGTGATGTCGCTCACAGGCGTCTTGTTGAACTGGGAAGAGAGCTGCCGGTGGATATCGTTGGCGGTGCCATTTTTCATGCCGGCCCCATAGTCCGTGAAAACGAGGATGGCAGCCATGAAATGATTTCAATCGGCCCCACTACTAGCATGCGAATGGAAAAATTTGAACGTCACTTTATCGAAGAAACAGGCGTAAAACTCATCATCGGTAAAGGCGGCATGGGGCCGGAAACCGCCGCCGGCTGCCGTGAAAACAAAGCCGTACACGCCGTTTTCCCTGGTGGCTGCGCGGTTGTGGCCGCAACCAAGGTGGAAGCGATAGAAGGCGCTGAATGGAAAGACCTTGGAATGCCGGAAACCCTTTGGATAAATCGTGTCAGAGAGTTTGGCCCTCTCATCATTTCCATAGACACGCAGGGAAATAACATTTTCGAAACTAACAAGGCCCGATTCAATGAGAGAAAGGGACCAATTCTCGAAAAAATGTCAAACCAGCTAAAATTCATAAAATAATCAAGTTTACATAAGCTCAGTTAAAGCTCGCGCAACTTCACAAAAACAAACCACTTTAAAACAGGAGTTGCGCGAACTGTTTATCCGTAAAACCCGGTATTAGTAACATAATTAAGGTTCACCAGTATGAGAGACGAGCGTTTCCGAGGCATTCTCGAAGCATCAGGCCTGGAGCGATTGGGCTCAGTCTATAGCCCCTTGACGGCGAGAATGGCCCGAGATGTCGGGTTTGAATATGGCATTGTGGGTGGATCCATTGCCGCCATGGCACTACTGGGGGTCCCCGATATCAGCCTGATTTCATCCACTGAACTGGTTGATTTTGTAAGAAGAATTACCCAATCGACCAGCCTTGCAATAATCGTGGATGGCGATGGAGGCTACGGCAACCCACTCAATGCCATGCGGCTAGTCGCAGACCTTGAACAGGCCGGCGCCCACGCGGTTACGCTTGAGGATACGGTATTTCCAGTTCCGCAAAAAAAATGTACAGGACCGCTGGTAGACCCCGCGCAACATGCTGTAAAACTAAAGTCAGCTGTTCAGGCCCGAAAGTCGCTATCCTTTGGGATCATAGCGAGAACATCAGTATTAAAGAATGAATCTATCGAAAGCGTTCTTGATCGAATCTCATTATATGCTTCAACCGGTGTAGACGCGATTTGTCTGACCCAGGTTGAGGATATTAACCTCCTGAAGCGCGTATCCTCATCGACAGACCTGCCCCTGATGTTAATAAACCACAACAACGAAGACCTAATGTCCCCTGCAGAGCTTAATGAAAATAGAGTAAGACTCTATCTTTCCGGGCATCAGTCTTTTGAAGCATCACTGGTCGCAAGCTACCTTTCATATCTGTCACAACGGGATAATACCAGCCTGTCCAGAGTACTGGGCGCGAAGGAAATCGCCAGTATCTATAACAATGAGACACTCTACGCAAACCTGATAGAAGAATTTATGTAAATAGCCTGCCGCACTCGCTCATTAAATGGTTGCGCTGTACAAAAGCATCAGCTCCCAGGGCAACAGGCAGCACAAGCAACAGCAGCCAGGGAAATACTCACCCGTGGTCATTTCCGGGCGCCCCCTGCCCTGAACCAGGCCAGCATGGCGCATGCGGACTTTGAAAGTGCAGGTATCAGCCACCGGGTTGCGGGACTACTAGGGCCGCTGCTTCTCCCTGCTGTCGAAACCCACTACAATGCCCGCTTTTCGGCACCTTTCACCCAACAGACAGCGCACCACAGGACAGGCATTGGGCATCACACTCGGAAAGCGGCTTGCACAGATCGACGCCATGGTCACAGCCGACTATGCCCATATCTGGGATTGTTGCTGCGACCACGGCTTGCTGGGGGCGAAGCTGTTGTCACGCCACGCCGCAAGCTGTATCCACTTTGTCGACCGAGTGCCCGCGCTTATGCACGCGCTGGAGGCGAAGCTGCAGCATTTCTATCCGCTGGAATTGCCACAACCGGGGTCACAATCAGGACCAGAACCGAGCCCACCTTCACAGCAACCCCTGCCACACTGGCAAGTGCACTGTATCGATGTTGCCGCCCTGCCGCTGCAGCAACACCCCGGAAAACACCTGGTGATTATCGCGGGTGTCGGGGGTGATCTGATGATGCAACTTGTCGCCACGATTCATAAGAAGCATCCCGCAGCGGATATCGACTTCCTGCTGTGCCCGGTACAGCATCAGTTTGCACTCAGAGAGCAACTGATCCAGCTGAATTTTGGCCTCAGGACAGAAGCCCTGGTGGAAGAGAAGCAGCGTTTTTATGAAGTCCTGCTGGTCTGCACCCATGCAGTCAGGACCCAGGACTGCACGAACATCAGTGCCGTTGGCGAGCAAATATGGCAATCATCCGGCGGCGCCCAGACAAAAACCGCATTTGGCTACCTGGAAAAAACCATCCGGCATTATCAACGCATACAACGGGGTAATGCTGTTGATGTTCAGCCTATTATCCAGGCCTACCAGGCCGTGACGGTTAGCGCGGCGGCAGAGAGTTAATACTGGATGTGGATGTGGATGTGGATACAGAAAACGCTATTTTAACGAATGATTTCCCCTCATCTTTCGCCTTCCAGACTTATTCATACATTCCCTAAGGGGGCTCAAGCAACATTCCCACTTACCTTAACGGTCATATTCTTGCGGCTTTGCATCAGTGTATAACCGCCACTCACGACAATGAGCAGGCCTCCACACAAGGTTAATACATCTGGACTTTCATCAAAGACAAATATCGCCAGAACAAGTGCAAATAATAAACGGGTATAGCGAAAAGGCGATACAACCGAGACGTCACCTGTTCGCATGGCAATCGTTAGCGCATTGTAATGCGACAACACAAAAAACCATAGATGCCCAGTTGCATATTAGACAATACCCGAGGCGCAAGCTCACGCCCGGCAAAACCAAAGGTGGCGACCACTGCGAGTAAAGACGCGACTTCAAAGCCATCGAGGCCTGGCCGAATAATCAACAGCACCCCAATAAAGCCCACCAGAAGCGCAAGCCATCGCTTTACCCCCACCTTTTCACCAAAGAAAATCGCTGCACCTATCATGGTGATTAAGGGTGTCGCCTGCAGGATGGCCGACGCATTCGATAATGTGGCAGTCTACATTGGTGGAAGATATACATCCGTAATCATTTCATCGTCTTTAAGATCTGGCCCAACATTAACGTAATGAAAGAATATGGGAAACTCGCCAAGCTTCTCTGCGCTATTGGGCAGCCATTCCTCATACATATAGTGCGCAGCACTAACATAATCATGCGATCCATAATGTCGGGCCACAGCACAGCGACACGCCGGTATAACCTTGCTGATGACACCCTGCGGATTCGCATCCACGTCCTGCTCTACCGAAACACACAGGTCTACCCGGTACTCGCTGGCAGCTACTTTGCGTAGATCGTTGTAGTGCACACCATTGGAACGATAATCAGGCAGAAGCGGTAGCTTGTTCTCTATGCGCCAGGCGACCAGGCGACCAGGCGCCTGATTGACACATGTTCCAGCGCGGGTGAGCCGCGATGCTCAACAACGGCGACTTTAGTGGCCGGGAAGTCCACTATTCGAACGTCCATCAATTCTCCAGGCCTTTAGATTTAAAATTGCATATTGATGTGCGGCGAAAATACGCTTGAGGAAGCATTACTTCAAGCAAAAACGTCCATCATAACCGCTGCGAGCGCCACGCGTAGCGCTTGAACCATCCCTGGCCCAAGACATATTTTCTACGATACTTGCTATTGGGTTAGCACATTCAGCACTTCATAGCAGGCGCCCATCGTATGATAATCCGTCTTGTTCTTGTAAGACTTCCTGTCATCATACTTGGCATTATCTGCTGTCAGGATTCGATACCAGGCGCCATATTCATGATCGACAAAATACTTGAAACTGTAGTCCCATATTTTGTCGTACCAGGCCCAATAGGTCGTATCGCCGGTTCGATCTGCCAGCAAGGCGGCAGCAGCCAGGCTTTCGGCTTGAACCCAGAAATACTTGTCCTGATCATAGGCCTGCCCCCCGAGGTCATACCCATAGATAAGCCCCTGGTTCTCGCTGTCCCAACCGTGCGCCATGGCGCTATCAAACAGTTCCTTGGCCCGCTCCAGGCGCCAGGCTTCGGGCCTGTGCCTGTCCAGAATCAGCAAAAGCTTTGTCCATTCCGTCTGGTGGCCCGTCTGCACACCCCAGGGCCTGATACTGTTGGTTTTGTCATTGCGGTTATAGTCCAGATCCGGCCGCCAATCCTGAGTGTAATGTTCCCATACATGGGCGTCGGTCTCCTGTGACTGTCTGAGTGTCATATGGCTGGCCAACAGGCAGGCGCGGTCAAGAAAAACGTCGTCCTGGGTGGCTTCGTAGGCTGCGATCAGTGCCTCGCAGCTATGCATATTGTCGTTCTGGCCACGATAGGGATCCAGCGTCCAATCCACGCTGGCCTCGCTGGCATAGAGCTCGTGCTCCCTGTCCCAGAATTTATCTTCCAGCAGATCGAATGTTTCATACAGCCAGGCCTTGGCCTCAGGTACGCCTGCATCCACAGCACAGGCGTAGGCCAGCAGCACGAAGGCCAGCCCATAACAGTGATTATGGTCATCCAGAACATTCCCATCCTGTAGAACCCAGGCATAGCCACCGGTTGCCGGATTTCGATGTGACTCTCTTAAAAATTTAAGTCCATGGACAACACGTGACTTGTATTTTTCGTCGCCAAATTGACCATAGGCTTTTGCATAATTGAATATAAACCGGCAGGAGGCCACCAGTGTTCTAAGGCCCGAATCGAATACAGTGCCGTCATTCATGTAGCAATGAAAAAAACCTCCGGCCGGATCAACCGATCGACCTTCATAAAAGGACAGTGTATGGCGTATATGCTGCAGCAGAAAGTCTCTGCTCTTGAAATTGATATCGCTACTTTCTGGCAAGCCATGCCCGGTTTTATTTGCGCTATTTTCCATCACATTCAACTCGCTAACTAATAAACAGACTGCTGCGACAAACAGGGATCTCTACACAGCGACTCGAAAATACCCACTCCACAGCACTGGCGAACGGCGGCAAGACCGCGCAATCCAAAGGCTTCAATAGCACGGCAGAGTCGAGCAGCCAGCGCTGCCAAGCTGATAGCCATTAGCCCATTGAGAGTCATTCGCTCAGGCAAGCCACCGAGCACCGGTCACATTGGAGTACCAAAAGCCCAGGCCGGAGCCAATCTTAGCCATAAAGGGCCGACAAATCACTAGAAACCTCAAATTGGCATACCAATTAACCTGAAAGTATTGATTCAGACTTACAAGTGGTTCAGTATGCCTGGCAGCACCCGTGACCCTCGAACAAAGTGGCATACCAAAACAATGCTGAATGATCAGACTCGAGTGCCGCCATTCGACCAACAGGATGAAGAGCCCATGCCTCAAACCCGGCAGATTGAATCCATTCCGAGCACCTACGCTGCAAACGACGTAGCCACCGGCATCGTCCACCTGGGCCTGGGCGCCTTTCACCGTGCCCACCAGGCCGTCTATCTGGAGCGCTACCTGCAAGCCCAGGGCGGCGACTGGGGCCTGTGCAGTGCGAACATTCGCGCCAACCAGGCGCTGGCAGATCAACTGACCGCCGCCGACTGTCGCTACCATGTGGCCGAATACAGCAGCCGCCAGCAGGTGGTACTGCGTGAGATCAGGGCCATTCGCGAAGCCCTGTTTGCAGGCTCAGACGCGGGCCGCGACGTTCTGCTGGCACGCATGTCAGCACCGGCAACCCGTATCGTTACGCTGACCATTACCGAAAAGGGCTATTGCCTGGAACCCAGCACAGGCAAGCTTCGATTCGATGACCCTGCCATCCAGCATGATCTGGCCCAGCCGCACAGCCCCAGAACAGCCCCCGGTCTGCTGGTCGAAGCGCTGAACAGACGTTATCAGGCCGGCACAGCGCCCTTTACCGTGCTCTCGTGCGACAACATGCCCCATAACGGCCAGCGTACCCGGGCAGCCGTACTGGCGCTCGCGTCCCGCCAGAATGCAGAACTGCATGACTGGATCGCCACACATGTCTGCTTTCCGAGTTCCATGGTGGATCGTATCGTGCCTGCCATGACCGAGGCTGATTTCAGCCGCCTGAACCAGGATCTGAACTGCGACGACAAGGCCGCGGTGATCTGTGAGTCATTCAGCCAGTGGGTTGTGGAGGACAGTTTCAGCCTTGGCCGGCCGGACTGGGAGCAGGTTGGCGTACAGATGGTGGATGATGTCACACCCTTTGAAACCATGAAGCTGCGCATGCTCAACGGCAGTCACTCCCTGCTGGCCTACCTGGGCCAGCTCGCGGGCTTTAAAACCGTGGCCGAGGCCATGCAGCAACCGGCCATGGTGAGCTTCCTGCGTCGTTACATGCAACACGAAGCCATGCCCACCCTGCAAGGTGTCGAGCAAGCCGAGATGCTGGCCTATGCCGAACGTCTGCTGGCCCGTTTCGCCAACGACAGCCTCGAACACCAGCTGCAACAAATTGCGATGGATGGCTCCCAGAAACTGCCACAACGCTGGCTCAACGGCAGTCAGACCCTGCTGGATGAAGCTCTGCCCATGGAGTGCACCGCCCTCGGCATCGCCGCCTGGATCATCTACGTGCAACAGGCCGGCACCCGCAGTAGCGAACTCAATGACCCCCTGGCGCAGCGCCTGTTAGACCTGGTCGCCGAGCACAGAGACCAGCCCGCTGCACTCTTGTCAGCTTTCCTCGCCCAGCAGGATATCTTCCCGCAACAACTGGCGTCCGATGCCCGCTTCCAGCAGAACATCACCCAGGCCTATAACGCACTAAGCCAGGGCTCGGTGATTGAGCTGTTGAATAAGTGTTCTGGGGATTGAAAAGAGAATGTGGCGCTGATGATGCGATCAGCCTGAGCGATATAATCGCCAGGCTGAGGCGACCCGCTTCATTTCTTGTTATGCAACAAGAAGGGTATTTAGCAGTTTTGTGCATTCGGGCGCATCGACGTGGTCTTATAGCTCATATTGCGCCTTGCTGGCGCGATACTTTCTTTGCTCGCGCAAATAAAGTATCCAAAGAAAGCACGCCCCAATGAAGCCTTATTGCTGTGCTCTGTGATCATTCGGCGGGCTCCGCTGAAGGTACTTACATGTACCTCATCGCAGGCGCAACAGTCCCTGTTACGCCCCTGTGGGCCAATTCGCCGAATAACCCCAGTGCTCACCGGCATACGGCCACGGATGGCCGGTAGCCAGAAAATGCAGGAGCAATTTTCTGCTCATAAAGGGGAATCGGGGCCACTCTGATATTTCAGCTGTTTTGAATGGTGTAAAGGCGGTCGCAAAAGCGAATACATGGCCAGGGCCCGTTCTCATTTTAAGCAACCGGCCTCATTAGGTAACCTTGTTACATTTGAGGTAACGACTGGTGAGGTACTACTGACTACGTGACGATCAGTGGAGCGTATTAAGCATTTGCTACCCGGCAAGACCAGCGACAGGGGCGTGACTGCACGTGATAACCGGCTGTTTGTTGAGGCGGTTCTGTGGATTGCACGCACGGGGTCGCCCTGGCGGGATTTTCCCGATTTTTATGGACATTGGCACCGTGTTTACGTCCGTTACAATCGCTAGTCTCACAAGGGTGTCTGGCTAAAAATCATGGGGTCGCTGTCAGAGGACGCTGATGTTGAACAGCTGATGGTCGATGGCAGCATTGTGCGAGTCCATCAACACGGAGCCGCAAAAAAACGGAGCAAGACGCCGAAGCCATGGGAAAGTCCCGAGGCGGACTGAGCACTAAAATTCATGCGGCCGTAGATGCCTTGGGCGACCCAGTACGACTACTGCTGACGCCAGGGCAAGCATCAGAATACGGGCAAGCCGAGGCGCTATTGGATGGCTTTACGCCCGGCCAGGTGCTGGCAGACAAGAGATATGATTCAGATGCCTTTATTGCGGCTATCCAGAGGACTGGCGCGGAAGCGGTGATCCCGTCAAGGAAGAACCGTCAACACCCGAGACCGCTGGACCGACATTTGTACAAAGATCGCAACTTAGTGGAGCGGTTTTTCCAGAAGTTAAAACAATTTCGCCGGATAGCGACGCGATACGAACGACTGGCGAGAAACTAACAGTCGATGTTGAGTCTCGTCTCAGCCGTTATATGGCTGGCCTAATTGAGAACAGCCCCTAGTTCCCACCCACCGAGACATCAGAACGGCTTCTATCCCCCTCAGCAGCCGACGAGCACCGGAATTATGTTCCGATCAGACCCGAAGGGGTGAGGCAGGGACTGCCGAGCCGCCGATTGGGGGCATGGATGCCCCCTTAGCGGCGTCCGGAACATCATTCCGGCGCGCAGTGCATCCGGCTGATGGGTGGCGCGTTTCCTTTGCCTACTTTCCTTGTCGCGCAACAAGGAAAGTCGGTCGCCGAGAGGCGAAATACAGACTCAAAAAATACCGCAATCGTTCTGCTGGTAAGTGATGGGTACCTAACCTAGAGTCACCCTGACCGCCTCCAACCTCCTCGTCCAACGATGGGTTCTATCGTAGTACTAGGGCATTAGATCGGATCGCGGAAATAGCTATACTGTCCAGGGACTCGAACGGATTCGAAAATAAATTGAGGACCTCCCCATGAAATGGACCTTCGCAACCCTTGCCCTCATCACTCTGTCATTGTCCGTCAGCGCAGACCAGATGGTCATTAACGGCAACGCCATCCGGGATGGCGACAGCGTCGCCAAGCTGATCAGAGAACTGGGCCAGCCACTCACAAAGAGCTACCGCTCCGGTTGCCTCAATCGCAACTGCACCACTTACGCTAGACTGCAACGCTGGGTCTACATCCACGACGATATCGAGTACACCGTAGAGATCTTGGGCGACAAGATCCACGCCATCGACTGGACGCATGCGCACTAAGCGCCCGCTGCACATTAAAAATGTGCAAGCCCTGCGACACCTATCGCCAATGCGACAACAACTAAAATAAATGCCGCGAGCACATGGAAAATCATTCGTTTACCAAATTCTTTTCCAGATGCTAAAGGCTTACTTTTACTTCCATACATTTTTTATCTCGTTCATTGTTGCCGCATAACATTTTTATCCTAGCCTCAGAGACCATTTTTCCAGAGGCCAGTACTGCCTGATGAATATCCGTCAAAAACCGGCACAAAGCCAGGCAGCGTGAGCCGTTCAGATCCTTGCCTCAATAACACCCAGCACAGAAAAGCCTTTGTCCGGCTCGCCCTAGGAGCTGAAAAACCACGCCAGGCTTATGACCCCAGCTTGCTTCATACCTGCACAGAGCGCGGTAATTCGTGATTCGTGATTTGTGAGTACGCCACCCGATGCCGAGCACGGCCTCCACTTTCAGAGCTTCGCCGCGAGGCGCGGCTTCTCCTACGGGGCTCGAGGGCATATCACCACGAAATCCCCGCCTGACCAACCCAACGCCCTCTTACCCCGCCTCCCTCTCCCGCAAGATCGCCTCCAGACTGATCTTCGGGCAAACCGCATGATTGATGTAATCAATCAGGTTGCTGGCTGAGCGCCGAATGTATTTCTCGGTGGCCGCATCCAGACAATGCCCTTCGGCATCGAATACCTGCTGAACCCTGGCAATGGAGACCGCCAGCGGCAGTGGCATGGCACCGACATGGGCGCAGATGGCGCGCAGCTGCTCGGTGGACTTGATGGCGCCGATTACACCGGCCGCCACACCCAGGATGGACACCGGCTTGTCACCGAGTACGCTGGGGAAGCCGAGATTGTCGATCGCCAGCTTCATCGGGCTGCTGATGCCGCCATGGTATTCAGGAGATGCCAGCAGTACACCGGTGGCGGAGGCTACCGTTTGCTGAAATTGCTCGATGGCGGCGGGATTTTTCGCCTCCAGGCCCGGCAGTGGCAGGTCCAGGGATTCAAGCCGAATCGGCGTTACCTCGACCCCGGGCGTTTTCTTCAGCTCGTCGATGGCCAGTTCCAGCGCCATGGCGGTGTAGTTGCCGGGTCGCACGCTGCCACAGATGGTCACGATCTTGATGCTCATATCAATCTCCCTTGCCATTATCGATGCCTTTGTCAGGCTGCTTTTATCTGGGCGCTGCGGCGTGAAACAGCCGCCGCAGCCAGGATTGAAAAGCTTAGCAGCTAAGAATTCGGCCGCAGTGCCGGGCATCGGAATAGCCCGTCGCAAGACAAAAAAGCCCCGCAGGCAATGACTGCCGGCGGGGCTGGAAGGATATGAAAGTGAAGGCTCAGCCCATCAGGCTCGGCAGCCAGAGGGAAATCCCCGGCACCAGCGCGATGATCAGCATGCAGATAAACATCGACAGCAGGAAAGGCAGCATGGCGCGGAACAGCGCCCCCATCGGCAGGTTGGCCGCGGTCATGGCGATATAGAGGCCAGGCCCGACCGGCGGTGTCACCAGCCCCACCAGGGTCGCCAGGCTGATCATGACGCCGAAGTGGATCGGATCTATACCAAAGGACAGCGCCGCCGGCAGGATAATGGGCACGATCACGATCATGACGCTGATGCTCTCCAGGAACATGCCCAGCAGGATCACCAGCACATAGACCAGCATCAGGAAGATAATCGGCGAGCTGGTAATGCCGCTGATCCATTCCACCAGCATGTCCGGCACGGCTTCAAACGACAGCGCCCAGCCGAACACCGAGGCGGTGGCAATCAGCCCGGTGATGGTGGCGGTATTCAGCGCCACCGAGGCGAACATGGCGCCCAGGTCCTTGATATGAATCGCCTTGTAGACACCGGCACCGATCACAAACGCCATGATGGAGGCCACGGCACCGGCTTCGGTCGGAGTCATAACGCCGGCAATGATGCAGACGATGACCACCAGCGGTATGGTCGCCGGCAGCAGACCGGCCAGCAGATCCGTGCGCACACTGCTATCGGCATGACGCTCACCGCTGGGCAAGCCAGACACTAGGCCGGTGATAAAGATCACCAGGGCAAACCCCGCCACGATCAGCAGCCCCGGCAGGATGCCGGCGATAAAGAGCGCCGCAATGGGCTGGTAAGCCACCACGCCGTAAATGATCATCAGCATGGAGGGCGGAATAATGGGCCCCAGCAGACCACCGGCCATGGTCACGGCGGCGGAAAACTCCTTGTTATAGCCCTTCTCCACCATGGCCGGAATCATCAGCCGGCTCATCACGGCGATCTGCGCCGTGGCCGACCCCAGGATGGAGGCTGCCATGGCATTGGTCAGCAGATTGACGTACGCCAGGCCGCCGCGAAATCCACCGACAAACACATCGGCAGCGTTCATCAGCCGGGTGGTCAGACCGCCCCGGTTCATCAGCTCGCCCACCAGCATGAACAGGGGAATGGCCAACAGGCCGTTCTGGTTCAGCGAGCCATAGAGCTGGATCGGCAGCGAGGTCATGAGTACCGCAAGATCGGCCTGCAGCAGGAACACCAGGGTACCCAGCAGCAGGGTGATAAAGATCGGCAGGCCGGCCAGCAAGCTGATAAAAAATACAGCGGACGTCATCATGCCGTAGCCTCCTCTACGAATACGGGCTTGGCAGGCGGACACAGCAGCTGAATCAGCTGATGCCAGCACATGCAGTAGAAAGACCCCACCAGCACACCATAGTTGTACCAGCGCGGCAGGCCGGTAGTGGGCGAGACATCCGCCTTGATTTCAGGGCGCAGAATCCAGTCCGTGGCGTAATAGCAGAGCACCAGCAGGGTTGCCAGTACCACCAGATTCAGCAGGCGCCCCACCCAGACTGCGGCGGCGCCTCTGAGGGCGACCAGCAGCAGGTCCACCCGGACCAGCTGATGTGTGTGCAGCAGGTAGCTGACGCCAATAAAGGTGGCCGAAATCAGGATTTGCACCGCCACTTCCTCGGCCCAGAACAGCGGGCTGTTGAAGAAGTAACGCAGTACCACCTGGGCTGCAAGAATCATCGTCAGGCTGGCGGTCAGGCCGATCAAGAGCGTGTATTCGATTTTCCCGACCAGCCGATCCAGTGTTGTTATTAAACCAGACATAAAAACCTCGCTTGGCAGAGGCTTGCCCTGCCCTGCTTAAGTGTTACCGGGTTTGCTCATAAAAGCTTTTGATCGCGGGGTTACCGGCGGTGTAACTCTCGACGATGCTATCGGCAACCGCCTGCAGCTGTGCCCGGTCTATCTCGGTAACGGTCACGCCTTCTTCTTTCAGGCGCGCCAGATTGGCAACCTCGGCTTTAGCCTGCTCTTCAAATCCCCAGGCTTCGGCTTCATGGAATGCCTTGAGTACCTGCGCCTGTTTTTCCTCACCCAGCGTGTTCCACCAGACTTCGGATGCCACCACCACGCCCGGGAAGGCCATAAGGTTGGTCAGGTTCAGGTAGGGCGCCTGCTGGTACATCTTCAGGCCGACGACTATATCCAGATCCACATCCACGGCATCGAGCAAATTGGTGCTCAGAGCCGGCGACACATCGCTGATGGCGAGCGCCGTCGGTGCGGCACCGAGTTGACTCCACCAGTCGTTGAACAGTTTGTTGGGAAAGGCGCGTACCTTCTTGTTGGCAAAATCATCCGCGCTGGCAATCGGCTTGGATGAAATAACATGGCGCATGCCGGCCAGGGTATAGCCCAGACCCACCAGCTTGTGCTGTTTCAGATCCGCCAGCATCTGCTGTGCCGCGGGTGTCTGGGTGGCCCTGGCGGTATCGGCCACATCCTCGAAGGCATAGGGCAGGAACCAGGCATTGAATTCATCGGCGCGATTGGACAGACTGCCCGCCGTAAGAATAGCCAGCTGCATGCCGCCACTTTGCAGCAGGTCAATCATCTGATCATCGCCGCCAAGTTTCGACAGCGGGAAAATCATCAGGGAGTCCTTGCCGCCGGTGTCGGCTTTAAGGTTGTCACTAAAGCGTTCGGCCACCTTATGCCAGATATGGCTTGGCGGCGTCACATGCCCCAGGCGCATGCGCTCGGCGCTGGCCGACATGCTCAGGGTCAGAGCTGCAGTGGCAACCGCAGGGATAGCAATACAGCTGACAAGCTTGTTGAAATTAATCATGGGGATGAACTCCACTTTTATAGTTATTGCATGCCTGCGCCGGCAAGGTACCGGCGCAGGCAAACCCTGCCCGTTGGCCGCCCAGACGATGGGCGCCATTAGGTGTAAAGAGACTTCAGGGGGTGGCGTTAAATCAGCGCCCGATTTACTGCTTGATGGTCAGCTCGATTTCACCGACCTTTGCCACGGAACCGGTGATCTTGTCGCCAGCCACTACAGCGCCAACGCCATCGGGCGTGCCGGTGAAAATCAGGTCACCCGGCTGCAGATGATAGAACTTCGACAGGTGGGCGATGATTTCGGGCACGTTCCAGATCAGTTTGTCGACGTCGGACTGCTGCTTCACCTCGCCATTCACCGCCAGCTCGATCGTGCCGGATTCGATAATGCCGGTGACCTCCTTGGGCACTATGGCAGTCATGATGGCGGACTCTTCAAAGTCCTTGCCCAGGTCCCAGGGCCGGTTGGTGCTACGCGCCTTGAGCTGCAGGTCACGGCGGGTCATGTCCAGACCGCTGGCGTAGCCGAAGATGATGTCGTTGGCATCCGCTTCGCTGACTTCAAAGCCTTCCTTGCCAATCGCTACCACCAGTTCCATTTCAAAATGGTAGTTGTCGGTCTGCGGCGGGTAAGCGATTTCACTGCCAGAGGGCAGCAGGCTGCTGGGGTGCTTGGTGAAGTAGAAAGGCTCCTGCTGCGTCTTGTCGACACTCACGCCCATTTCAGCGGCATGGGCGTGGTAGTTGCGGCCCACGCAGAAGATGCGGTGTACCGGAAAGAGTGCATCGGTACCCGCGACTGTGGCCAGGGGCTGTTTTTTGGGCGGGAATAACAGTTGTTCAGACATGGGGGTTTCTCCTGAAAGGGGTCATCAATGGATAGTGCTATTCAATAAATACCGAGGTAATGATGCAGCGGGCCTTCATCGGCCGTGATCATGAACGCCGGCTTGTCGGCGGAGCGGTTGCTCAGGGTGATATCGGTGTAACCGGGCGCCGACAGGGTGTCTTTTTCCACCCAGTTGAGCGCATCGCCACCGTCAACGCTGAGGCTGCCCTCGCCTTCCACCGCATGAAATACGCAGGCGGTGGTGCGTTTGGGCAGGCGGGCAGTCTCGCCGGGGCGCAGCATCAGGGCCCCAAAGCCAATGCTTGGGAACAGGCTGGCGCCGGTCTCGGGATTCACGTAGCTGATACGCAGCAGGCGGTCCGGGTAATGCGCGGCCATTTCCACCAGGCAGGCACGGGTCTTGTCCCAGGGATAGCGCAGCTGCGGCGAGTCCTGCTCGGCACGCTCAAAGTTGATATGGGGCACGACACCTGCGGCGCTGTACTCGGCAAAGGATTTGTCCTGCCCGCGGTTATCCTGCTGCGGTGTGCCCTCGATAGCCCAGGAGCCTTCGAGCTGGTATATCAGAGGCAGATCCAGCACGTCCAGCCACATGATGGGGCCATCGCCCTCGTGCTGGTGTTCATGCCATTTGCCCGAGGGCGTCAGGATCAGGTCGCCCCGCTCCATCCGGCAGACTTCACCGTTCACCGTAGTCGAGGCGCCCTCGCCTTCGATAATAATGCGCACTGCGTTGGGGGTGTGGCGATGATTCGGTGCCGACTCACCCGGCAGTATCAGCTGGATACCCATATAGATACTGGGCGTGGCCTGCATGTTGGTCAGGCCGTGGCCCGGATTGGCCAGCACCAGCACACGGCGCTCGGCCTTTTCCATCGGCGTCAGTTCACCGGCCTGCAGCAGCAGCGGACGCACGCTGGCGTAGTCCCAGCACAGCGTCCGGGTTTTGCGGCTCGGTACATGGGGCGGCAGAACGGCGCGCATGTTGGGCCAAAGCGGCACCAGATTCAGCGCACTCAGTTCATCACGATAGCTTTGCGGCAGATCTTCCAAAGTTCCAAGAGCTTGCATCGATTGATCCTCGTAATGATTAGACGCGTTTACTGCTCGCCCGGCTGTTTCAGACAGTTGGCGACGTTCCAGCTGTACAGCCACTCGACTGAATCGTAGAAGCGCTCCTGGGAGCGACCCGCCCACAGCTGGTTACGCACCAGACGCTCAACGCCCTTGGCGTGATAGAGCCGGCCCATTTCACGGGCGGACCAGAGCACCCGGGCAGTACGGGGAATACGGATGCTTTCGTATTTGCGAAACGCCTGTTCAATGTCGTTGTCGCAGACGCGCAGCGCTTCACCCAGGGTGACCGCATCTTCCAGCGCCATGCAGGCGCCCTGTGCCAGATACTGGGTCATGGGGTGGGCGGCATCGCCCAGAATGGTGGCGCGACCCTGGCCCCAGCTGTCCACCGGATCACGGTCAGCGGTGGCCCAGCGCGTCCAGGACCTCGGTTTGTCGAGCATCTGGTGCGGGCGGGCATGGATACCCTCGAAGTAGGACAGCACTTCTTCCTTGCTGCCTTCGCGCACACCCCATTCTTCCTGTTCGTTACTGTGGAAGGTCACCACCAGGTTGTACTGCTGGCCGCCGCGCAGCGGGTAATGCACCAGGTGGCAGCGCGGGCCGGCCCACAACATGGGCGCATTCACACGCAGATCTTCCGGCATGTTTTCAACGTCCACCACGGCGCGATACACCACATGGCCGGTCACCTTGGCCTCATCGCCCACCAGCTGCTCACGCACCACGGACTTGACGCCGTCGCACCCCAGCAAGGCGTCGCCTTCAAAGCGGTTACCCCTGGTATCGATCACAACCACGCCGTCGCCCTTGATCTCCATGCTCTCGATCTTGGTGGAGGTGTGAAAACTGATCAGCGGATTTTTCTCCACCGCTTCCAGAATCGACAGATGAATATCGGCGCGGTGAATAACGCCGTACGGGTTGCCAAAACGCGCCCGGAAGGGCGCGCCTACATCGACACGGCCCACTTCGGAGGCATCAATGGCATCCATCATGATCAGATGATCGGTAAACACCGAACGGCTGCGGGCCGCCTCGCCCACACCCAGAGCATCAAGTGCCGCATAGGCATTGGGACCCAGCTGAATGCCCGCACCGATTTCACCGATTTTATCGGCCTGTTCCAGCAACTGAACACTGATGCCCTGACGGGTCAGTGCCAGGGCCGCAGCCAGACCTCCGATGCCTCCACCAACGACGATAACTTTCTGCTGTGGCTTGTTGTTATTCATAAAGACTCCGTAAATTCGTTTAACACATGACTGCAACGGCTATCAGCCCTGAAAATCAGGCTGCGCACTCGGAGCCGCCTGCTGGAAAGCGCTCTGGCCCTGGCAATGTTCGTATACCGCCATCACCCGGGGGTAGGCAGCCATGTCCAGGCCCATACGCAGCACGTTAGCCACCTGGGGTACCAGGCATACATCGGCGAGGGTCGGCGCCTGGCCAAAACAATAGGGTGCGCCGCCGTGGCGCCCGAGCAGGGTTTCCAGTGCATTGAAGCCTTCACGCGCCCAGTGGGCATACCAGGCATCTTTCTGGGCATCGGTGATACCCAGTTCGCTTTTCAGGTATCCCAGTACCCGCAGGTTATTTACCGGATGCATATCGCAGGCGATGGCGTTGGCGACTTCCAGCACCCGGGCCTTGAGCTGCGGCTCTTCGGGGATCAGCCCGGCCTGCGGATACTGGTCATCCAAATACTGCATGATGGCCATGGACTGGCTCAGCGCGGTGCCATCATCGTCCACCAGCAAGGGCACACCTTTGGACGGATTCAGCGCGGCGTAGTCAGCGAAACACTGCTCGCCCACGCGAATATTGACGCCATGATAAGTGTAGTGAAGGTCCTTCAGTGCCAGTGCGATGCGCACTCTGTAGGACGTTGAACTGTTGAAAAAACTGTATAGCTGCATCGAACCAACCTCTTGTTTTCAACCCGCAGGCAGTGACGGTGTCTGACCTCAGACTGCCCCGCCCACCGGCCTGCGGTGTGCAATGGCGTCGTGATGACCCGGTGTGAAAACATTATTCCCCAGACAGCTCATGCCTAATAATGATATGTTCCGATACATCCATACTATTAGAGGTATATCTAAATGGACTGGACCCGCCGGCTAAAGCTCAGTCACCTGCAGCTGCTGATCACGCTGCACGAAACCGGTAGCCTGAGTGATGCAGCAAGAGCCGCCCACAGCACCCAGCCCGGGCTGTCAAAATGGCTCAAGGATCTGGAGGAGGATGTCGGCGGCCAGCTGTTCGAGCGACATGCGCGGGGGCTCACCGCCACCCCGATGGGATTACTGCTAATCAGCCATGCCAGACGCATGGTGACGGAAATGTCCCGCGCCCAGCACAATCTCGAAGCCCTCATTGAAGGCAGTTCACGCACCTTTGCCGTGGGCACCTCGCCGGCCTCGGCGCCGAGTTTTGTGCCGGCGGCCATTATGAAATTCCTGGAACGCTACCCCAAGGCGCGCATGGAGCTGCAGGAAAGCACCATGAACGACCTGCTGGAAAAGCTGAAATTGGGCAAACTGGATCTGGTGGTGGGCCGGCTGGACAACTACCAGCCGCAGCCGACCCTGAACAGTGAGCGGCTCTACGACGAGCCTCTGCGCATCATGGCCCGCCCCGACCACCCCCTGGCCCGGCGCAGGAATCTGGGCTGGGATGATGTCTATGCCTATGACTGGATTGTCTGGCCCCAGGGCACACCGATCCGCAGCAAGCTGGAAGTCGCACTCACCCGCGCAGGCCTCAAGCCACCGCCCTACCGGGTCGAGTCCTCGTCCCAGGTGGGTAACCTCTGGCTGCTGCAGTACAGCGACATGCTGGCGATAGGCTCCGAACGGGTGGCGCGGCATTTTACCGGCCGCGGTCTGGTGGTGCCGCTGGATATAAAGATCGATACGGTGGAGGGATTCGTGGGTATGTGCTGGCGCGATGACACAGGTACAGACCCCGCGATCCTTGACCTGCTGGAATGCTTTCGAAGTTCAAAGACGATTAACTGACAGCAAGACCAAGCCGGCACAGTCCCCAAAAACACCCTTGACCTGCTGGAATGCTTTCGAAGTTCAAAGACGATTAACTGACAGCAAAACCAAGCCGGCACAGCCCCCCCAAAAAAACACCCTTGACCGGCTGGAGTGCTTTCGTAGCTCAAAGACGGTTAACTGACGGCAAGACCAAGCTGGCACGCCCCCCGACAGCAGGCCCGACCGGCTGGCATGCTTAGGCCGCTCAAAAACGATTAACGGATGGAACAGGCCCCCCGGCCCCCCGGCCTGCCGCGCCTTGACCCTCCCGGCTTAGTGCTCCCTTTACCTCGCCTGTAACGCCTAATAGCCCAACTGTTCATCCAGGAAGGCAGCAAAGCGCTTCCAGGATTGCTTGTCCGCCTCTTCGCGATAACTGTCGGCGCCAAACACCGTAAAGGCATGGGGCGCGCCACTGTAAGTGATCATCTCGTGGGCCACACCGGCGCTTTCCAGCTCGACCCCAAGGGCTGCAAAATCATTCAGGCTGATGGCCGCATCGGCAGAGCCGTGCATGATCAGCAGCTTGCCCGTGGCGGCGCTGTAGTTTTGCCCCTCCGGCGTACCGAGCCCGCCGTGGAAGGTTGCAAACCCCGCCATGGGTGCGCCCGAGCGGGCCAGCTCCAGCACAGCAGCGCCCCCAAAGCAGTAGCCGGCCGCCACCACGTTATCGGTCTGGGCGCCCTGGGCGCGGGCAGCATCGAGGGCGCCATTCATCAGCGCGCGCATTTTCTCCCTGTCCTTGTAGAGCTCACCGGTATGCTGGCGCTTGTCCTCCAGTTCCGTCGGGCGCACGCCGGCGCCAAACAGGTCGGCGGCAAAGACGCCGTAGCCCATATCGGACAGCATTTCGGCGCGTTTGATCTCGTAGTCGGTCAGACCATCCCAGTCATGAATCAACAGCACCAGGGGTGCGTCCGGCGACGGGCTCACATAGTAACCCTCATAAGCCTGACCATTGACCGTATAGGTCACCGGCTTGCCGTCGGCCATAACCATCATGGATGCCAGGCTCAGACTGACAGCTCCCAGTAGTGCGCGCATAGATAGCCTCCGCTGAATAATTCCAAAGAGATGACGACTGCGCGCCACAGGCGCAGGTCAGGATTGATTCGTCGAATAACTATAGATCAGGGGCGAAGATAAAAGGGGAAAGGTGCGAGGGCAAAGGAGAAAGGGGCAAGGGGCAAGGGGCAAGGGGCAAGGATAAAGGGGGAAATAGCGGCCAGGCGGGTGGACAGAGCCACAACCGGCGGGCCGCATTGACTAACCAAACAACGCGTCCGATCAGTCCTTCTTTATCATCCATTCGTGATCGGGATCATTGTGGAAGATCCAGGTGCGCTCAGGGCCGGCCATTACATTGAGGTAATAGAGATCGTAGCCATGGGCCGCACCCACCGGATGATAACCCTCAGGCACCATCACCACGTTGCGGTCTTCCACCGCCATGGTTTCATCCAGACTGCGATCATCGGTATAGACGCGCTGAAAGGCAAAGCCCTGGGGCGGATTGATGCGGTGATAGTAGGTTTCCTCCAGCCGGGTTTCCGCCGGTGCCGCGTCGCGATCATGCTTGTGCGGCGGATAGCTCGACCAGTTGCCGCCCGGGGTGAAGACTTCACACACCAGCAGGTGTTCTGCGGCCATATTGCCGAACAGAATATTGCACACATGGCGCTGGTTGGTACCCTCGCCCCGCATTTCGTAGCGGGTATCGGCCGGGGTAATCAGACGGGCGCCAAACTCACCCCTGGCGGGAGCCTTGCACACCGCCAGCTCCAGTACTGTCGTGGCCGTAACGCGAAAACGATCCGAGGGCGGCACATACACGCTGTAGGGCGCCTTCTGTTCGAATACGCTCATGCGCTCGCCAAGCCCCGTCCAGCTTTCCTGCTCGGTGGCGACATCCGCTAGACCACTGACCAGCACCAGGCAGACTTCCTGATCGCCGGTGGCCTGCTCCAGCACCTGGCCCGGCTGCAACTGGTAAACCTCAAATCCGACATAGTCCCAGCCGGCGGAGGCGGGACTAATGCGCTGGATACAGCCCTGGTCATCGGGCGTTGTCGGACGGGACAGGAGCTTGGACATGAATTTCACCTTCTTTAGGGTTATGAGTTCAGTGGGTACCCAGCAGCCCCGCCCGGCATTTAGCCGGCCACCGTCTGCTTGTCGACCCGGTAGGCCAGGCTGATAGACAGTGCCTGGGCCAGACACAGGGTTGAGCCCAGGGCACGAAAGCCGTGCACCTCGGCATCGCGCACCACAAAGCAGACCGAGGCCAGCGCCGCCAGCGGGCTGAGTTGGCTGTCGGTAATCAAAATCAGCGGCACACCGCGCTCGACCGCAGCCTTGGCGACGTCCTGGGTTTCCGGTGCATAGGGGTGGAAACTGGTGGCGATGATCGCATCGCGCTTGCCAATGGCGCCGCCCTGTTCGGCATACATGCCCCCCACGCCGTCAATCAGGTAGGCGCGACGGTCGATATGGCGTAATGCATAGGCGAAATAGGTCGCCACCACGAAGGCCCGGCGCACCCCCACCACATGGGTAGCTTCAGCGGCGGCCAGAATATCCACCGCCCGCTCCAGATCTTCCTCACTGATGCTCTCGCACAGCTGATCCAGCGCCACCGCGCTGGCGCCGGCAAACTGCGACAGCAACTGCAGCGGCGTATCACGGCTGTCATCCCCCAGCTCTTCACGCGCGATGCGGATGCGCTCGGTATAGCTGGGGGATTCCTGAATCAGCTTTTGCTGGAACAGACGCTGCATTTCGCTAAAGCCGCTATAGCCAAAAGCGTTGGCAAAGCGCACCAGAGTCGAGGGATGCACACTGGCATCCTTGGCAATCACCGCAACAGTACCAAAGGCAATGGCGTTGGGGTTGTCCATCACGTACTGCGCCACCTGACGCAGGCGCTTGCTCAGCACCGAGTGCTGATCGGCGATGGCTGACTTCAGATCGGCCAGTGTTTGGGGTACTGCATTCATGGTTTGGCGTCCCTCCAGTGTTCAGGGTTTCTTATAACCCCCGCGCCACTGAATTGGAATAAATTTTCCAAAAATGAAGTAGCGTTGCCCTTTTCACCCCGATGGTCGCGGTGTTCAGGCCCGTGCGATAACCAAACCATAAGGAATTTATGTTCCTATTTCAATATTTACAGAATATTTATTCCATATCAGGCTCCACTGTACGCTCGTTTACACCCACAGGCTCCCCTTATATAGCCAGATACCGCTGCCTGGCCGACCACGCGCCCTCGGCGCTGTGCCGCTGACGTCATTTTACAGGCCAAAATAAAAAATATTTTCCATTCTGTTGCTGTTATAGAATTTTTATTCTATTCTCGATCCAGACACTCACTACTGAAAGCTCACAGAGCCCGTGGGAGTACCGCACAGCTTGCCCATGACCGCCACTAGAGCCCTATAGTCGGTCATACTGAATAGCGAGCTGCCGGCAACAGATTTGGAATACTTGGTTTCAAATTACGACAATAAGCACAGCCGCCGTGGGACGCACGGCCCAGGAGCATCACCCTATGAGCAATTTCAGCGCCAGCAGCGCAGACCGGCCACTGGATGTCATCTGCCTTGGCAGAGCCGCCGTGGATCTGTACGGCGAACAGATTGGCAGCCGTCTGGAAGACATGTCCGGCTTTGCCAAATACCTGGGCGGCTCATCGGCCAACATCGCCTTTGGTACTGCACGCCTGGGTCTCAAATCCGCCATGCTGACGCGGGTGGGCGATGAACATATGGGGCGCTTTGTACGCGAAGAGCTGGCCCGCGCCGGTGTTGATGTCAGCCATGTAAAGACAGACCCCGAACGTCATACCGGCCTGGTGATTCTGGGTATCAAGGATCAGGAAACCTTCCCGCTGATCTTTTACCGTCGTGATTGCGCCGACATGGCGATAAGCCAGGATGACTTCTCGCCCGAGTTCATTGCCTCCAGCCGTGCCCTGCTGATTACCGGCACCCACTTTTCCACCGAGCAGACCTACGCCGCCAGCAAGATGGCCATGGAACACGCCCGTGCCGCCGGTACCCGCGTCATTCTGGATATCGATTACCGCCCGGTGCTCTGGGGCCTCACCGGTATAGGAGAAGGCGAAAACCGCTTCGTCTCCGATGACAGCGTCAGCGCCCACCTGCAAACCGTGCTGCCCTACTGCAACCTGATCGTGGGTACCGAGGAAGAAGTGCATATCGCCGGTGGCAGCACCGACACCATCAGCGCGCTGAAGAAAATCCGCGAGCTGAGCGATGCCACCATCGTGCTCAAGCTCGGCGCCCTGGGCTGCACCGTACTGGAAGGCGCTATCCCCGACAGCATGGACAGCTTCGATGTCTTCACCGGCGTACGGGTCGCTGTACTCAATGTGCTGGGTGCTGGCGATGCCTTTATGTCGGGCTACCTGCGCGGTTACCTGCGTGATGAAAGCCCCGAGCGTTGCTGCGCCTACGCCAATGCCTGTGGCGCTCTGGTCGTATCACGCCACGGCTGCGCACCGGCCATCCCCAGTGGCGAGGAACTGGACTACTACCTGCAGCACGCCCATGAAATCCCGCGCCCGGATCAGGATACGGAGCTCAACTACCTGCACCGCGTGACGACCCGCAGCAATGGCGACTGGAGCGAAATTTGCGGCCTGGCGTTTGATCACCGCAAGCAGCTGTTCGATATGGCCAAGGCTGTAGGTACGGACCCTGCGCGCATCAAATCCCTCAAGCGTTTGCTGGTGCAGGCAGCCCGTCGCGGCGCTGACACCGCAGGCCTTAATGGTAATGTCGGCGTACTGATCGACGATACTTACGGCCAGGATGCCCTCAACGATGTCACCGGCCAGGGCTGGTGGATCGGTCGCCCGGTGGAGCTGCCCTCGTCCCTCCCGATCGAACTCGAAGGCGGTCGCTCCATTGGCTCACGCCTGCACGAATGGCCCCGTGAACACGTGGTGAAGTGCCTGATTTTCTACCATCCGGATCACGCCATCGAGACCCGTCTGGCCCAGGAACGCCAGGCCATGGAGCTGTACAAGGCCTGCTGCGCCTCCGGCCACGAACTGCTGCTGGAACTGATTCCGCCCAGGGACATGCCCCAGGATGACAGCACCCTGGCACGCTCCATCGCCCGTTTCTACAACCTGGGTATCCGCCCGGACTGGTGGAAGCTGCCCTCGCCGAGTCGCAGCGCCTGGGCACAGATCAGCGACCTGATCAAAACCCGTGCGCCCCATTGCCGTGGCGTGGTACTGCTGGGTCTGGATGCACCGATCGACGAGATCCGCCAGGGTTTTAATAACACTGCAGGCTTTGATATCTGCAAGGGCTTCACCATTGGCCGCACCCTCTGGGCGAAGGAAAGCCGCCAGTGGCTGGCCGGCGAAATCGATGATGAAGGCCTGATCAAGGGCGTCAGCAACAACTACCTGCAACTGATTCAGTACTGGCGCGAGCGCACAGCCAATTAAGGCGGAGAAAGAACCCATGAAAACAATCAGACTCACCATGGCGCAGGCCGTCATTCGCTATCTGACGGCACAGAAAGTGCTGATCGACGGTGAACTCAAGCCCATGTTCGCCGGTTGCTGGGCCATCTTCGGCCACGGCAATGTGGCGGGCCTTGGCGAAGCGCTCTACCAGGTGCAGGATCAGCTGCCCACCTACCGCGCCCACAACGAGCAAGGCATGGCCCACGCCGCCATCGCCTATGCCAAGACGCTGAACCGCCGGCAGATGATGGCCTGCACCGCCTCCGCAGGCCCCGGTGCCGTCAATATGGTAACCGCCGCCGCCGTGGCCCACGTCAACCGCCTGCCGGTGCTCTTCCTGCCGGGAGATACCTTCGCCACCCGTCTGCCTGACCCGGTACTGCAGCAGGTCGAGAACTTTCACGACCATACGCTGACGTCCAACGACTGTTTCAAGCCGGTGAGCCGCTTTTTCGATCGCATCACCCGCCCTGAGCAGCTGCTGACCTCCCTGCCCCAGGCCATGCGTGTGCTGACAGATCCGATCGAATGCGGGCCTGTGACCCTGGCGCTGCCGCAGGACGTGCAGACCATGGCCTATGACTATCCGGAGCATTTCTTTGACGAGAAACTGCACCAGCTGCGCCGTCAGGCGCCGGATACACGGGAACTGGAAGACGCCATCGCCCTGATTCGCCAGGCCAAAAAGCCGCTGCTGATCGCAGGCGGCGGCGTGCACTACTCGGGCGCCCTGGCAGAACTGGATGCACTGGTCACCCGCTTCAACCTTCCGGTGGGGGAAACCCAGGCCGGCAAGGGCGCCCTGCCCTGGGACCATGAACGTAATATGGGCACCGTGGGTGTCACAGGTGCTGCCTCCACCAATGCACTGGCGGCCGAAGCCGACCTGATCATTGCCGTGGGTACCCGCCTGGGCGATTTCGCCACGGGTTCGCGCGCCCTGATCAACCCGAACGCCAAACTGCTGTGCCTTAACGTCGCCTCCTTTGATGCCATCAAACACAGGGCGCTGCCGCTGGTCGGCGATGCCAAACTGGCGCTGCCCCTGCTGGAAGCGGGCCTGAATGGCTGGCAGCCAGAAGGTAACTGGATCGAGAAAGCGGCCGCGCTTCGCCTGCAGTGGAATCACTCAGTGGACGTGGCCACCACGGATAGAGGCACCAACCTGCCCACCGATGCCGAAGTGGTGGGTGCGGTAAACCGCGCCGCCGGCGAAAAGGACATAGTAGTCTGCGCCGCCGGCGGCCTGCCGGGCGAGCTGCAAAAGCTGTGGCGTACCCGCTTTGATCGCGGCTACCACATGGAATACGGCTATTCCTGCATGGGGTACGAGCTGGCGGGAGGTCTGGGCGCCAAGATGGCCAAGCCCGATTCCGAGATCTTCGTCATGGTGGGGGATGGCTCCTACCTGATGCTCAACTCCGAAATCGCCACCTCGGTGATGCTGGGCCACAAGATCGTCATGGTGGTGCTGGATAACCGCGGCTTTGGCTGTATCCACCGTCTGCAGCAGTTCTGTGGCGGCCCCGGCTTTAACAATATGCTGCAAGACTGCCTCAGCGTTGAAGGTGGCGCACCCAAAACCGATTTCGCCGCCCACGCCCGGGCACTCGGTGCCAAGGCTGAAAAGGTCGGCAATATTCAGGAACTGGAAGCGGCCCTTGAGCGCGCCAAGGCCTCGCCGATCAGCTACCTGATCACCCTGGATACCGATGTCGTCAATGCCGTCGAGGAAGGCGGTTCCTGGTGGGATGTCGCTGTGCCCGAGGTATCGCCGCGCGAACAGGTAATGGAAGCGCGCCGGCGCTACGAGGCCTTCAAGGCCCGTCAGTTGCAGAACATATAGCACTCGATAACAAACAATCTAATTGCTGCGATTTTGGAGAACAGAATGAGTGTACGCATTGGTATCAACCCGCTGACCTGGACCAACGATGACATGCCGGCGCTGGGCGCCGACACTTCGCTGGACACCTGCCTCACCGAAGGCAAACAGGCCGGTTACGCAGGCTTTGAGCTGGGCCAGAAATTCCCCCGCACCCCCGAAGCCCTGGGCCCAATTCTGGACAGCCACGGTCTGAGCCTGGTCTCCGGCTGGTACAGCAGCGAACTGCTGAACCGCAGCGCCGAAGATGAAATCGCTGCGCTGCAGGGTCACCTGACACTGCTCAAGTCCCTCGGCGCCAAGGTCATGGTGTTCTGCGAAGTCACCGGCTGCGTGCACGGCCAGATCGAAACCCCGGTCACCCAGCGCCCGGTGATGAACGATGCCCAGTGGACCTTGTTCCTTGAACGCCTGGATACCGTGGCCGAATACTGCCTCGCCCAGGGCGTACGCCTGGCGTACCACCACCATATGGGCACCGTGATCGAAACCGAAGCCGAAGTCGACCGCCTGATGGCCGGCACCTCCGATGCTCTGGGCTTGCTGCTCGACACCGGCCACCTGACCTACGCCGGCGGTGACCCGCTGGCCGTACAGCAGCGCCACGCGGCCCGTATCTGCCATGTGCATTGCAAGGATATCCGTCCCGAGATCATGCGCGATGCCAAAAACCGTGACCTGAGCTTCCTCAGCGCCATGCTCAACGGTGTTTTCACCGTGCCGGGCGATGGCTTTATTGACTACGAAACCCTGTTCAAGGCCCTCAAGGCCAGCGGCTACGAAGGCTGGCTGGTGGTTGAGGCCGAACAGGACCCGAGCGTGGCGCACCCGCTGACCTACGCGACCCTGGGCCGCAATCACCTGCAGCGCTTTTGTGACAACGCCGGACTCGAAATCCGCAGCTAATACGCGCCTGCGGGCACTCACTGACACGATTAAAAGGAAACAACATGAAAACTCTGGGCAACTACATCAACTGCGAACATGTCGCCAGCCAGAGCGGCCGCACCGCGACCGTCTATAACCCGGCCACCGGCGAGCCAAGCATGCAGGTCGCGCTTTCCAGTGCCGACGAAACCCGCGCCGCCATCGCCTCGGCGGAAGAGGCGCTGCAGGGCTGGAGCAAGGTATCTCCGCTGAACCGCGCCCGCGTCATGTTCAAGTTCAAGGCACTGATCGAAGAACACGCCGACGAAATTGCCGCCATGATCACCGCCGAGCACGGCAAGGTGTTCTCCGATGCCAAGGGCGAGCTGACCCGCGGTCTGGAAGTGGTGGAATTTGCCTGCGGTATTCCGCACCTGCTCAAGGGCGAGCACAGCCTGAACGTCGGCCGTGGCGTGGACAGCTACTCCAAGATGCAGCCGGTGGGCGTTTGCGCGGGCATAAGCCCGTTCAACTTCCCCGCCATGGTGCCCATGTGGATGTTCCCGGTCGCCATCGCCTGCGGCAACACCTTCGTGATGAAGCCGTCCGAGAAGGACCCCAGCACTACCTACCGCCTGGCAGAACTGCTGGCTGAAGCGGGTCTGCCCAAGGGTGTATTCAACATCGTTAACGGCGACAAGGAAGCCGTTGATGTACTGCTGACTGACCCGCGCGTAGGCGCCGTCAGCTTTGTGGGCTCCACCCCCATCGCCGAATACATCTACCAGACCGCCAGCGAACACGGCAAGCGCGTACAGGCACTGGGCGGTGCCAAGAACCATATGGTAATAATGCCGGACGCCGATCCCGAGCAGGTGGTTCACTCCCTCATGGGCGCCGCCTACGGTTCTGCCGGCGAGCGCTGCATGGCCATCTCGGTAGCGGTATGCGTGGGTGATGAAGTCGCGGATAACCTGATTCATCGCCTGGGCGAAGAAATCGCCACCATGCGCGTAGGCCCCGGTGTCGGCCTGCCGGAAGAAGCCCATATGGGCCCACTGATCACCAAAGAGCACGCCGCCAAGGTCAAGGGTTACATTGACTCGGGCGTTGAAGACGGTGCCACCCTGGTGATCGATGGGCGCGAATTTGTCGCCGAAGGCCATGAGAACGGTTACTTCGTAGGCCCGACCCTGTTCGACAAGGTCCGCCCCGGCATGCGCATCTATGACGAAGAGATCTTCGGACCCGTGCTGTCCGTGGTACGCGTCGACACTTATAGCGACGCAGTTAAGCTGATCAATGATCACGAGTACGGCAACGGCACCGCCATCTTTACCCGCGATGGCGACAGCGCCCGTCAGTTCTGTGAGGAAATCCAGGTGGGCATGGTCGGTGTCAACGTCCCCATCCCGGTACCCATGGCCTTCCACAGCTTTGGCGGCTGGAAGCGCTCCCTGTTTGGCCCGCTGCACATGCACGGCCCGGACGGTGTGCGCTTCTACACCAAGATGAAAACCATCACTGCACGCTGGCCCACAGGCCTGCGCGCCGGCGCCGAGTTCTCGATGCCGACGATGAAGTAAGACCCCGGAAAGGTCCCGCCTCGGCGGGGCCTGGCGTGAAAATCTCTGGCACTTTGCAGCCTGAGACCCACTTTGGAGCCCTCGTGGCTCCTTTTTTTGGTTTGAGCAACACGACCAGGTCTGCGCTGCAGGCTTAAGGCTTAAGGCTTAAGCCTTAAGCCTTCAATCCTGCAGCAGCGCTTCTATCTGTTCACGCAGGCGCACGCTTTGCGGCTGGGTGAGGCTGGAGAATTCCGCCACAAAGTCGCCGTTGCGATCGATCAGGTATTTATGAAAATTCCATTTGGGTACGGTACCGCTCACAGTGGCGAGGTTTTTCCAGAAGGGCGCGGCCGTCTCGCCCCGCACCGAGGTTTTGGCAAACATCGGAAAGCCCACGCTGTAGGTCGAGCGGCAGAAGTTCTGTATCTCCTGCTCGGAGCCCGGCTCCTGAGCACCAAAATCATTGGATGGGAACCCCAGCACCACCAGCCCCCGCTCACGGTATTCGTCATAGAGCGCCTCAAGGCCCTCATACTGGCCGGTAAAGGCGCACTTGCTGGCGGTATTCACCACCAGCAGCACTTTGTCGGGGTAGGCTTCACACAGATTCAGTTCGCTCTCGCCCGCCAACAGACGCAGATCATAGTCGAGCACAGTGCTGCATTCCCCCGCCAGCAGTGAGGAGCTAAACAAAAGTGCGGTTACTTCCGGTAAAAAACTGCGCATACGACAACATCTCCTGTGTTTTTCTGACAAGGCTCCGACCTGTGCCGGTGCCTGCATTGCCCTATCCCTGCTCGGCTGCAATTTATTACTTTTTGACGATGGCCTTTACGCAGACTAGCTCAATCCGGATCAGCGGCCCGGAATAGCATTTCATCATTGACCCCGCCGGGGTTCACAGTCACCGTAGGCCACTGAATAAACGGAACCGCACCGAAAACACAGAGATCACCGATGGTCAGATATTCCAAACAGAAGGCGCCCTCCCCCGAAACCCAGGACGAAGCCCAGAAGATTGCCCGCGCCACCCAGCAACCGGGGCAGACCAAAGAACAGACGAGGCTGATCGCCAAGGGCATTCAGCGCGGTATCGATGAGTACAAGAAGCAGCACAAGGCCAAATCGCGGGAACTGAACAAGCGGGTCAAGCAGGTAAAGGCCCAGGGCCAGACAGCAGACGCCGAGGAACAACCGCAAGAGACCGAATCCCCCGGGCGCCCCGCGCTGCTGCCCTGGATACTGCTGGTGCTGTCCTGGGTGCTGTTTGCGGGTTTTGTGATGCTCAAGCCCTGACGTCCAAGCAGCAACTTTATAGATCGAGCTAGAGCCCCAGCAACCGATCTACCGCGTTCAGATCCAGATGCGCTTCCAGGCAGTCCGCCAGGCGGTCGATGCCGGCCTCGCGCAGTGCCTGATAGTCGGGGCTTGCCGCCTCGCTAAAGCCCGCCCAGGCCAGCAGCGCATCGGTGGCACCGGCCTGGTCAAACAGACCATGCAGGTAGGTGCCAAGAATCTGATTATCCAGACTCAAAGCGCCTTCATCCCGGCCCTCGATCTGCAGCGCCGGGCGCTGCAGGCCCGGCCCCCAAGTAACGCCCAGGTGGATCTCGTATCCCGAAACGACAGCACCGTTGAGCGCCAGGGTGCCGGTGACGTTACGCAGCTGTTTGTGGGCCTCAAGTGTTGTTTCCAGTTCCAGCAAGCCCAGGCCTGCGCTGCTGCCGGGCGCGCCTTCGATCCCCAGCGGGTCATGCACCTGCCGGCCCAGCATCTGGTAGCCACCACAGATGCCGATCAGCTTGCCGCCGTAGCGCAGATGACGCTGAATCCGTGCCTCCCAGCCCTGGGCGCGCAACCAGTGCAGGTCGCTGCGCACGGACTTGGAACCGGGCAGGATAATCAGGTCGGCGGGGCCCGGGGTTTCGCCGGGGCCGACAAACTCGAAATCGACCTGCGGGTGCAGGCGCAGCGCATCAAAGTCGGTGTGGTTGCTGATATGGGGCAGCACCGGTACCTGCACCCGCAGACAGGCCCCCTCGGGCCTGGCGTAATGATCCCGCGGCAGTGCATCTTCGGCTTCCAGGTGCAGGCCATGCAGATAGGGCAAAACCCCCAGCACCGGCTTGCCGGTGCGCGCTTCCAGCCAGTCGAGCCCCGACTGCAACAGCGCTATATCACCGCGAAAGCGATTGATCACAAAGCCCGCCACCCGCGCCTGCTCGGTTTCACTCAGCAGTTCCAGGGTACCCACCAGGTGGGCAAAGACGCCGCCACGATCGATATCCGCGATCAGGATCACCGGGCAATCCACCGCCTCGGCAAAACCCATGTTGGCGATATCCCGGTCACGCAGATTGATCTCGGCGGGGGATCCCGCCCCCTCCACCACCACCGCGCGATACTGCTCACACAGGCGGTCGTGGGAATCGAGCACCGCCTGCATCGCCACCGTCTTGTAGTCGTGGTAGATACCGGCTTCCATGTTGGCGATGGCGTGGCCGTGGATAATCACCTGGGCCCCGGTATCGGAATTGGGTTTGAGCAGCACCGGGTTCATGTCGGTATGGGGTGCCAGGTAACAGGCCTGGGCCTGTACCGCCTGGGCCCGTCCAATCTCGCCACCATCCACCGTTACGGCACTGTTAAGCGCCATGTTCTGGGGCTTGAACGGCGCCACGGCGATACCCCGACGCGCCAGTACACGGCACAGGCCCGCGACCAAAGTGCTCTTGCCCGCATCGGAGGTAGTCCCCTGGATCATCAGGGTGTTGCTAATCATAGCTGTTGTGAGGCTCATGCATGTATCTCCTTCAGGGCTGCATCCAGCCTGGCCCAGCCCGTTTCGTCCGGCGGCAGCCCAAAACGCAGGCTCGCGGGCACATCAAATTCCCGTGTCAAAATGGCCCGCTGCGCCAGCTCCGCATGCAGATGCGCAGCATCGGCGGCAGGAACCCACTGAAACAGGGCGCAGCCGCCAGCGGGCGTCAGATGATGGCGCTGCAACAGCGCGGCCAGGCGATTGCTCTGCTGCGCGAGCTGCAGGCGCATCGTCTCCTGCCAGACACGATCACCCAGGGCCTGGGTGGCCACCGCCCGAGCCGGGCCCGACAGCGCCCAGGGTCCGAGCAGTTCGCGCAACGGCTGCAGAATCTCGGGCTGTGCCAGTACAAAGCCGACGCGAATACCCGCCAGGCCAAAAAACTTGCCCACCGAGCGCAGCACTATAAGCCCCGGCAGCCCCACATAGGTTGCCAGGCTCGTCTCGGGTGTGGCATCGATAAAGGCTTCGTCCAGCACCAGCCAGCCGCCACGGGCCGCCAGTTGCTGCTGCCAGCCAAAAAGCTCATCGGCACTGAAGCGCTCGCCACAGGGATTGCCCGGATGAATCAGCACCAGCACATCAGACGCCGGCGGACTCTCTCGCAGCTCGCGGGCGGATACCGGCTGCACCTCATGGCCCGCCAGACACCAGGCCTGCTGATGCTCCTGGTAGCCCGGCGACATCACCTGCACCCGACAGGGGGCGCGCAACCTCGGCAGCGCCTGAATGGCCGCCTGGGAACCGGCCACCGGTAACAGACTATCGCAGCCATAATAGGCAGCCGCGGCCGCTTCCAGGCCATCATCATCTTCCGGCAGACGCGCCCAGCAGTGCGGATCCAGTGCCGGCACAGGCCAGGCATGGGGGTTCAGGCCCGTCGACAGATCCAGCCAGCGCTGCAGCGCGATCCCCTGCTGTACCGCCGCCCGGCGCAGCCGTCCACCGTGTTGCAGCATCTTTAAGCTCCATTATCAGGTTTCAATCAACAGTCCTAAGGCCAGCAGCACCAGAAGCCAGAGCCCGACACTGTGGCGCACCAGCCGCAAGGCCCGGGGGATGTCTTCAGGCACGGGCTCTGCCCCCTGCCCGAGCCAGGGCTTTTGCAGCCACTGGCCACGGTAGCGTGCCGGCCCGCCAAGACGAATGCCCAAAGCGCCGGCACCTGCGGCCATTACCGGGCCGCCGTTGGGGCTATCACAAGCCCCCGCCTGGGTGCGCCAGCAGCGCAACGCAATGCCGGTCTGGCCCAACAGCGCATAACTCAGCGCCGTCAGGCGGGCCGGCAGCCAGTTCAGGACATCGTCGATACGGGCACTGGCCCGGCCAAAATACAGGTAGCGCGGCGACCGGTAACCCCAGCTGGCATCCAGCGTATTGGCCAGGCGAAACAGCACCACACCGGGCAGGCCCGCCAGGGCAAACCAGAACAGGGCACCGAATACGGCATCGTTGCCATTTTCCAGAATTGACTCAATAGTTGATTTTTCAATATCCAGTGTTGCGGCGTCTCGACTGACTATTTGTGCTGCATAGTCCCGGGCTGTCGCTTCTTCGCCCTGTTGCAAGGCTCTGAACACCGGTTGTGCATGATCGTGCAAACTGCGATGTCCCAGCGCCCAGTACAGTCCCAGCACTGCGGTCAGCTCCGCCAGCAGCGGTACGCCGGACAGCCACCAGGCCAGCACAATCCAGGGCACCAGCAACAGCAACCAGGCCGCAGCACCACTGCAAATCTGGGCCCTGCTGCCCTGCCCCCAGCGACCCTGAAATACCTGCTCAAGCCGGGCAGCAAGGCGCCCGAAGGCCACCAGCGGATGCCAGCGCAGCGGCGGCTCGCCCAGAACCCAGTCCAGCACAACCGCCGCCAGCATGATCAAGGCCGTCGTGAGCAGATCGCCCGAATGCCAGCCATCGCCCGTAAACAGGCCCTGCATTTGGCTCTGCATTAGTCCCTGCCCCAGCCATCGGTGGACAGCAGATCGCACAGCGGTCGGGGTTCAGCCCAGCCGCTGTCCTGCAACATTGGCCTGGGATAAAAGGCATCAACCTGCCCCAGACAGAGCACGGCGACGGGCTGACTGCCCGCAGGCATGCCAAGCAAATCGGCCAGGGCAACAGGATCGAACAGCGACACCCAGCCCATGCCAAGGCCTTCGGCGCGGGCAGCCAGCCAGAGGTTCTGGATGGCACAGGATACCGAGGCCAGATCCATTTCCGGCAGGGTACGGCGGCCGAATACATGGGCTTCGCGCTGATCCGCCAGTGCCACCACCAGCAGCTCGCCGCATTCGCGCACGCCTTCCACCTTGAGGCGCATGAATTCCTCTTCCCGCTCCCCCAGCGCCCGGGCGGTATTGCAGCGCTCCTGCTCCACCAGCCCAGCAATAGCCGTGCGCAGCGTGGCATCGCAGATACGGATAAAGCGCCAGGGCTGCATCAGGCCCACACTGGGCGCGCAGTGCGCCGCCTCCAATAGGCGCGCCAGCACCTCGGCTGCCACAGCACCGGGTACAAAATGCCGCATGTCACGCCGCTCGCGAATGGCGCGATAAACCGCATCGCGCTCGGCGTCGCTGAAGCGTTGATCGGGGCGGGTCATGGCTATATTAAAGTTCGATACCGTGCTGGGCTTTGATGCCGGCTCTAAAGGCGTGCTTGACATCGCCCATCTCGGTGACCGTATCGGCGATTTCAATCAGCTCGGCCGGCGCACCCCGCCCGGTGATGATCAGGTTCTGGTGTGCAGGCCGTGCCTGGGCCGCCTCGATCACCGCCGCCAAGGGCACATAGCCATACTTGAGGGCAATATTGAGTTCATCCAGCACCACCATATGAATGTCCGGATCGGACATCAGGCTGCGGGCGATATCAAAGGCCGCCATGGCCGCCGCGACATCCCGCTCCCGATCCTGAGTTTCCCAGGTAAAGCCCTCGCCCATCACGTGGTAGCTCACGCCTTCAAGCTTGCGAAAGAACGCTTCTTCGCCGGTGCTGAAGGCGCCCTTGATAAACTGCACCACACCCACACGCTGACCGTGCCCCAGGGCCCGTGCCACCATGCCAAAAGCCGAACTGCTCTTGCCCTTGCCATTGCCGGTCAGTACCACCACTATGCCGCGCACCGTATCGGCCCGGGCGATGGCGGCGTCCACCACACCCTTTTTGCGCTGCATGCGCTCTTGATGACGCTGTTCCTTCGCGGCCTGTTCAGAAGACTCAGCGGTCTGTCCAGCCACGTTTTCCGGCCCTGTGGATGTTGAATCGCTCATAAAATCTCCGTCTGATGACTATGACGCAGTTTTGCGGCCGACAACCAGGCGCCATGCAGCAGGGTCGTGAGGCCGATATAAAACGCCATGGATTGCAGGCTCAAAGGCCCGTAACGCAGCATGCGCTGGGCAAACTCTGCCAGAGTCGGGTCGGCGAAACGCCCCGAGAAGTAATAGTAGCTGCCGCTGGAAATCAGCTGGCACAGGGTGGAGGCCAGCAGCACGGACAGGATCAGCGGCACGAGCATCGACCACTGTGCCCGGTAGCGTTTCGCCAGCCACTGGCCCCCGAGCCAGAGCGCACCGTAGGCCGGCAGCAGCATCGGGTAGGATGCCGTGATACAGAGGTCCGCAGCCCCGGAGAGCCCGACCACCGACAGGTCAAGGGCTACCGCCTCGGCCATCAGGCCGGCGAAGGCCCAGCGGGAACGCAGGTAAAAGCCGGCGATAAAAAACAGCGCCCAGGAGGCGCTGGGAAGATTATCCAGGCTGGCAAAATGATGACCGCGGGAGGCGGCCATCAGCAGTGCCAGCCCCAGGCCCAGCACAAGCTGGGCACGGGAGCTGAGATTCAGCATTTACGCGCTCCTGATCAGGGCTGGTACGCCAGGGTAACGAACACTGTGCGGCCTTCCTCGTTGTAGGACGCCGCAGTTTCGTACTGGTCGTCAAACAGGTTGGCGACACGGGCCTGCACAGACCAGTCTTTGGCAACTGCATAGCGGGCACGCAGGTCCAGGGTGGTGAAACCGTCCATTTTTGTGCTGTTCGACAGATTGTCGTAGCGCGAGCCTTCCGTATGCAGGCTCGCCCCCAGCCCCAGGGCCCCGAACTGACGATCCAGATCCAGCTGCAGCGCCTCGCGGGGGCGACGCGGCAGATCATTGCCCGAATCGGTATCTTCGGGCTGCAGCAGGGTCAGATTGGCATTGAACCGCCAGTCGCCCAGGCTTTGGCTCAGCACGGTTTCAATACCGCGGATGCGGGCGTTTTGAATATTGGCCGGGCCAAAGATCGAGGAATCATAGGCGATCAGGTCGTCTATGCGCGTCTCGTAGACATTCAGGGACCAGCGACCGTTACCCACCGGGCCAGACAGGCCGACTTCCAGCGAGCGGGATTCTTCCGGCCCCAGGTTCGCATTGCCATAGCCCGGGTAGTACAGCTCGTTAAAGCTCGGCGCCTTGAAGGCCGTACCGTAACTGGCACTCAGGCGCAGGTCGTTGGCCAGCGCATAACCCCAAGCCAGGCTGCCGGTGTTGTAGCGGCCAAACTGCTCGTTGTCGTCACTGCGCAGGCTGGCGATCAGGTCATGCTGACCCATCGCGGTCTGATACTGGGCAAAGGCGCCTTTGTTGTCCCGTTCGGTGACACTGAAGGCTTCGGTACTGCTGACGTCATCTTTCTGGTAATCCAGACCCAGAGTCAGCAGATCCGACACGCCCAGAGCAATATCGTTCTGCCAGGAGACGTTGTCGCGCACCGTGTCAAAGCGACTGCTGAAAACACCGTTCAGGAAGCTGTCGGTATCATCCCAGCTGCGACCCAGCTGCAGGCTGGACTGCCAGCTGTCGGTCAGGGCCGTGGACAGGCGCAGACCCAGTACCTGCTGGCTGGATTCACCGGAGTTCTGAAAACTGCCATCGAAATCGGCTTCGCCGTCGGCGCGCAGCCAATGCAGCTCCACCTCGGAGCTTTCACCAAACTCACGCCCAGCCCGCAGCGTTACTGCGCGGTTATCGTAACCGTCGCTATCGGTTTCACCGTCCTGCTTGACGTCAAAGCCATCGGTGCTCAGGGCGCTGATTCCCAAGTTAAACCAGCCATCGGCGTCACCGCCCGACAGGCTCGCATTGCTGCGCAACGTATTGTGGCTACCGGCGGTGACACTGAAACGCGGCTTGATTTCACCGCTGCCCTTGCGGGTAAAGATCTGAATGACGCCGCCAATGGCTTCGGAGCCGTACAGGCTGGAACGAGGCCCACGCACGATCTCGATGCGCTCGACCTGGGACAGCGGCAGATCCTGGAAGGAATAGGTGCCCAGCGTTGCCGACCCCACCTTGATGCCATCAATCAGTACCAGCACATGGTCGGAATTGGTGCCGCGCAGAAACACGGAGGATGACTGGCCAAGACCGCCATTGTTGACCACCGACACCCCCGGCACAGTGCGCAGGATTTCCGGCAGCATCTGCGCCTGGCTGCGCTCGATATCCTCGCGGCTGATCACGGTGACCGAGGCCAGGGTCTCATCGGCGGTTTCGGCGGTACGGGTCGCGGTCACAACAACCGGATTCAGGGTGCTGGCCTGGTCGGCCAGTACCACGGAGGAACTCAGCAGCAGGGCTGCCGGGAAAGCATAAGACTTCATTTAACACAGATCCTTCCCGTGCTCACCCGCACGGCAATCAACAAAGAGAGAGGTAACACGGAAGGATAAAAACGAGGACGCGGCGCGCGGCAAAGGCCGGGCGCCTACGTGCCGCTGCAAAGCCCTCCGCGATGCCGACAAGTGCTTTTGGCCGGTCTCCGGACTCACGACAGAACGCAGTTGCATCCTGAAACAGCGCCTTCCCGTGTATGAACACAGTGGCGTGTCGCTGTTGCGCACAGCCTTGAGGCACCAGGGCGCCAAAAAGGGTGTACGTCGTTTACCGTTGCGGGGGCAGTGCCGGCATTGCCGCGAAGGGGAAACCCCAACCTCAGGCGCACCGGCTTCCCGATTAAACCCAAGCGCAAAACCCTTGGGTACCAGAAGCAGGCCGCATTGTAGGGAGCTACCCGGATAATTACAAATGCCCCTTGCCACTTTCAAGTGGCTAGTGGCTGGAAGCTAGAAGCTAGAAGCTACAGCATTTTAACGAAACACTTATCTGTCGATCGAGGTTACTTTGAGTGCTTCCTTACTTCGAGGTGGCCGGATATGGGTCGAGGCAAGATGAAAGGGCTCTAGTTGCCAACGAAACATCAGAGTGGCTCTTGTACCCCCTTATGAAGCCGGCGAGCACTGAGGGCATTCGGCGATCAGGCCCGAAGGGGCGCAACAGGGACTGATGCGCCTGCGATGAGGTACATGGATGTACCGTCAGCGCAGCCCGCAGAATGATCTCAGAGCGCAGCGAATAGGCTTCATCGGGGCGTGCTTTCTTTGGTTACTTTCTTTGCACGAGCAAAGAAAGTAACGCGCCAGCAAGGCGCAACATGCGCCATCAAACCGCTCCGATACCCCAGCCTGCGCAAGTCAGATGAATGTGCTCTAGAAGAAAGACTGACTGCGGGCCGCCCGCTGACGCAGGCCCTCGGTCAGCTGGTAAAGCGCGCCGCAGGCTGCATGACGTTCGACCCGCTGGCAGAAGTCCGCCGCCCCCAGGCTGTCGATATAGCGCAGCGCGCCACCGCGAAAACGCGGAAAACCCAGTCCCAGGATCAGCCCCATGTCCACCTCGGCGGCAGAATCGGCGATACCATCTTCCAGGCAGCGCACCGCCTCCATGCACAGCGGAATCATCATGCGATCCAGAATGTCCTGGTCACTCAGTTCCAGTGCAGGCCCCTTGGCGGCATCAATCAGCTGCTGGGCCCTGGGTGCCGCCACCCGGGTGCGCCGGCCGCTGTCATCCACGCCGTATTCATAGAAGCCCCGACCATTCTTCTGCCCCAGGCAATCAGCCTCCAGCAGCTGCTCGACGATGCAGACACCGTCGTGGCCCATACGCTCGGGGAAGCCTTCGATCATCACCTTGTCCGCGTGCACACAGGTATCCAGACCAATCACGTCCATCAGGTAAGCCGGACCCATGGGCCAGCCGAAGGCCTCCATCACCCGGTCTATGCGCTCGAAATCCACCCCGTCCAGCAGCAGGCGGTTAAAGCCGTTGAAATAGGGAAACAGAATGCGGTTCACCAGAAAGCCCGGGCAATCATTGACCACAATCGGGCTCTTGCCCATGGCGACCGCGTACGCCAGGGTGGTGGCCAGGGTCTGGGGGCTGGTATCACGACCGCGGATCACTTCCACCAGCGGCATAAGGTGCACGGGGTTGAAAAAGTGCATGCCGCAGAACTGCGCCGGGCGCTGCAGTGATTCGGCCAGTGAGCTGATGGAAATGGTCGAGGTGTTGGATGTGAGCACGGCATCCTCGCGCAGCCTGGACTCCACATCGGCCAGCACACTGGCCTTGATGGCGGCATTTTCCACCACCGCTTCCACCACCAGATCCACCTGATCGAAGCCCTGGTATTCAAGCGTCGGGGTGATGGCCTGCAGCACCCGGGTCTTGCCCGCCTCATCCAGCCGGCCTTTCTGGATCTGCCGATCCAGCAGCTTCGAAGCCGTAGCCGTGCCCAGCTCCAGCGCCTGGGGCTGAATATCCTTCATCAGCACCGGGGTACCACTGCTGGCGGACTGAAAGGCGACACCGCCCCCCATGATGCCAGCGCCGATCACCGCGGCCTGTTTCACCCCAGCACCCTGCTTGAGCGCATTTTTGGCCTTGCGCTTGAGCAGCTGATCGTTGAGAAAGAGCCCCACCAGGGCCTGGGCCGAATCACTCTTGAGCAGCTCAATAAAACCCTGCTGCTCGGCCTGCAGCGCCGCCTGGAAGTCCAGCGTGATATGACGCAGTACCAGCGCCAGCACCCTGGGCCCCGCCGGATACTTGGGGTCGAGCTTTGCGCCGAGTTTCCTGTCCAGCGCCGCCAGCTCGCGGTGCAGCGCATCGCTGGCCAGCATCGGCGCCTGCTTGCGCTGCCGCACCCGGTGCAGGTCAGAGCCCGCCTTGATCTTGTCGCGCAGCAGTTCAAGCGCACTCCCGTGCAGTGCATCGGGCTCGGCCACCGCATCCACCGCGCCCTGCTCCAGTGCTGCGCCGGCATTCTGCGCCCGGCCACCCAGCATCCAGTTCAGCGAGGCTTCAACCCCGATCAGCCGGCTCAGGCGCACCGTACCGCCCCAGCCCGGGAAGAGCCCAAGGCTGACTTCCGGCAGACCGACCTTGCCATCACTGGCCAGCACGCGGAAGTCCGCCGCCAGGGCCATTTCGAAACCGCCCCCCAGCGCCAGACCGTTCACAGCCGCGACCGATACCAGCGGCAGGCTCTCGATCTCGCACAGCAGATCGTGCACCCCGGCCATCCAGGGCGCCAGTGCCTCCGCGCCCTGCTTGGAGCGATGGGCCAGCTCTGGTATATCGGCACCGACGATAAAGTTGGGCTTGGCGCTGCGCAGCAGCAGGCCATCAATACCCTGGGCTGAGCGCAACTGCTGCACCGCCGCCTGCAGCTCATCGAATACGGCACTGGTGAGGGAATTCACCGATGCGCCCTGCACATCGAATACCAGCTCGGCGATGCCGGGCTCTACAACCTGCAGGCTGATGGCCTGTCCTTCATACATCATGATCGCATCCTTAAAGTCAGTCGTTGCCGTTAGTCGAGCGCCGGGGCAAAGCCGCAGCAGCACATTCAGCTGCCCGTCAGTCTGGATCAGCCAAGGGTGCGTCACAATGACAAACCCAGCCGTATAATTAACATATCCGGACAGCCTCCTTACCCAGACCTGCCCCATTGCGGCATAATCCGTGATCAGCATAGCCAATACGGACAGGCCCATGAGCTCACCGCGTCATTCCATCTCGGTCCACTATGCCCGTACCTTTATTGCAGGGCTGGAACGCCGGGGTCACAACTGCGACGAGATTCTGCAGCGGGCGGGCCTGCACCGCGACCTGCTCGACAATCCCCAGGTACGCATCACGCCCCATCAGCTCAGCGCCCTGGTGCAGCAACTCTGGCAGACCGCGGACGATGAATTTCTGTGCCTGGGCACCCGCCCCTGCCGCTTTGGCATCTTCCCGCTTATGGCCCGCCAGGCGCTGTACGGTACGACCTTGCGCTCGGTGCTACGACGCAGCTGCCACTTTTACAATCTGGTGTCCGAGGCGGTGGAGTTTGGCTTCGAAGAGTGGGATGACCGCGCCCGCCTCAGCCTGCGCCTGAGTGACCCGACGCTGGATACCGAACACAGCCTGTGTGAATTCCTGCTGCTAATCTGGCACCGCTTCCCCGGCTGGATGATTGGCCGGCGGGTGGAACTGAGTCGCATGTGCTTTACCCACGCCCGCCCGCGCCACGCCGCCGAATACCGCCTGATGTTCCCGGCGCCTGTGGCCTACGAGCAAGCCTTCAACGGCTTTGAGTTCAGCCGCGATCAGCTCGATGCCCCCATAGTGCAGACGGTGGCCAACCTGCGCAGCTACATGAAACGCGCCCCGCTGGACTGGTTCAGCCGCCAGGCCTTCTATCCCATCTATACCCGCCGCGTGCTGGATCATCTTGAACGCGCCGACAGCCTGGCCAGCACCAGCATGCAGGACACCGCCACCGCACTGCACATGACCAGCCGTACCCTGAGGCGCAAGCTCACCGACGAGGGCACCAACTTTCAGGATATTAAAGACGGCCTGCGCCGCGATACCGCCATCCACCTGCTGAGTCAGCCGAGTCTGCCGGTGTCCAGCATTGCCAGGGAACTGGGGTTTTCGGAACCCTCGGCGTTTACCCGGGCCTTTCGGCACTGGACGGGGGTGTCACCGAGCAGTTACCGCAAGAGGGGGTGAGATGGGGATAGGGTACGGCAATCTTCCGCCATGCACGGCAATGCTCCGCAAGGCTGCGCAGGGGGCCCGTAGGGTGCTGATGAGCGCAGCGAATCGCACCGTTCACCACAGCGAATCGCACCCTTTACCGGTACGGTTCAACCACAGTTCAACCACATGGGTAACAGTTGAGTGCAATGACATGGGTGACACTTTGCTGGATTTTCAGGTGCTTAAGGTAGAGATAGATCCTTCGAAAAGTCCGGCATTACAATCAGATACGGTGACCTTCTGATGTTCCCTGTTACGACCTCTTGGTCGTGTTACTTTCTTTGCACGCGCAAAGAAAGTAACCAAAGAAAGGCGCCCCCAAAGAAGCCTATTCGCTGCGCTCTGAGATCATTCGGCGGGCTGCGCTGAAGGTACATCCATGTACCTCATCGCAGGCGTAACAGTCCCTGTTACGCCCCTTCGGGCCAGTTCGCCGAATAACCCCAGTGCTCGCCAGCTTCATAAGGGGGTTGGCCGTTCTGATGTATGGTAATAAAATCAACTTTGCGTGATGACTCCATAAAGCCCTGTCAGCGCCGCTTTTCCTTGCACCTCGAAACTTCGCCCCTCGAACCGTTCACCTCAAAATCATTGCTCTGGAATCAGCGACCAGAAGGCGTTGACCAGGGGGTTGTTGAGGTTTTTCTTCAGTGCGAACAGGCCTATATCGTAGGGCTCGAGTTCTGGCTGCACGTCGAGGATGCGGATGCGATCCGCCATGGGGCTGTTTTTGAGTACGATTTCGGGCACCACGCCTATGCCGAGCCCAAGGCTGACCATGCTGACGATGGCCTCGTTGCCTGCCACCTGGGCGTAGATGCGTGGGTTGACGTCCATCTTGTGGAACCAGGCGTCGATGCGTTTGCGGGCGATGCCGCCCTCGGACAGTATCATGGGCACCTGGGCCCAGTGCGCTGCTGAGGCAGGCGGAGTCAGGGGCACATCCGGGTCGCTCTGTTTCAGGGGGGCGATAAAGCGCAGCGGCGAGACGGTGATGGGCTTGCATACCACCCCCCTTGGCAGAGAGCGGGGCTGGGCGGCGATGCTGATATCCTCTTCACCGGCGACGACCCTGGCGATGGCGTGTTCCGGGTCGCCGGTGTGCAGCTTGAGTTCTATATCCGGGAAGTCGTGACGAAAGCGATTGAGCAGGTCGAACAGGATGCTGTAAACGGCGGTCACCGAGCAGTACAGGCTGATTTCACCGTGCAACTGATCGGCCCCGCCCGCCAGTGCGTTGCGAATCAGGTTCCACTGCGAAATCGCCTCGCGGGCGTATTGCTGGAATGTCTGCCCCTCGTCGGTGAGGGACACGCTGCGGTTATCGCGCCTGAACAGCATGACGCCGAGTTCGTCTTCCAGCTGGCGGATATTGCGCGACAGCGCCGACAGGCTGATATGGCAGGCGGCGCTGGCACGGCCAAAGTGGAGGCTGTCTGCCAGGGCGAGAAAGTGTTTCAGGGTGCGTATGTCCATGGGGCTAGCTTAACCGTTATTGCAAAATATGGCACATGGTGTTGCGTTTATATCGATTTACGGAAGAAGGCATCTTCGCTACAGTAGGCCCACTAGATTTTCAGGCGATGCAGAGCTTCATGTCGAACTTGGGCGTATAATACCCCGCTTGATTCGATGCACTGCACAGCGTTTGCCTTGCGCAAGCCTGGTTTAACGTGTGGATTGTGCTGCTCTGGCAGCTGCTTACATAAACGGGAATTTCAAAATGCCAAACAATTATTTCAACACCCTGCCCCTGCGTGAGCAGCTCGAGCAACTGGCCAAGTGCCGTTTCATGGACATTTCCGAGTTTTCAGACGGCGTTTCCGCTCTGAAAGGCAAGAAAATGGTCATCATCGGTTGTGGCGCTCAGGGCCTGAACCAGGGTCTGAACCTGCGCGACAGCGGCCTGGATGTTTCCTACGCCCTGCGTCAGGCAGCCATCACCGAGAAGCGCCAGTCCTGGAAAAACGCGTCCGAGAACGGCTTCACCGTGGGTACTTACGAAGAGCTGGTTCCTACCGCTGATATCGTTCTTAACCTGACACCTGACAAGCAGCACACTTCTGTCGTGACCGCTGTTATGCCGCTGATGAAACAGGGCGCCTGCCTGTCCTACTCCCACGGTTTCAACATCGTTGAGGAAGGCATGAAGGTACGTGAAGACCTGACCGTCATCATGGTTGCACCCAAGTGCCCGGGTTCTGAAGTTCGCGCTGAATACGTGCGCGGCTTCGGTGTACCGACGCTGATCGCCGTTCACGAAGACAACGATCCCAAGGGTGAAGGTCTGGCTCTGGCCAAGGCATACGCCGTTGGCACCGGTGGCCACAAGGCCGGCGTGCTGATGTCCTCCTTCATCGCCGAAGTTAAATCCGACCTGATGGGCGAGCAGACCATCCTCTGCGGCATGCTGCAGACCGGCTCCCTGCTGTGCTTCGACAAGATGATCGAAGAAGGCATCGATGCAGGTTACGCCTCCAAGCTGATCCAGTTCGGCTGGGAAACAGTGACCGAAGCCCTGAAATACGGCGGCGTGACCAACATGCTGGACCGCCTGTCCAACCCGGCCAAGATCAAGGCATTTGATCTGTCCGAAGAGCTGAAAGTCATCATGCGTCCGCTGTACAACAAGCACCAGGACGACATCATCGACGGCACCTTCTCCCGCACCATGATGGCTGACTGGGCGAACGACGACAAAAACCTGCTGGGATGGCGCGCTGAAACCGCCGAAACGGCATTTGAAAAGACGCCGGCCGGCGATGTTGAAATCTCCGAGCAGGAATACTTCGACCACGGCATCCTGATGGTTGCCATGGTCAAGGCGGGCGTTGAGCTGGCCTTCGAAACCATGACTGCTGCCGGCATCGTTGCCGACTCCGCCTACTACGAGTCGCTGCATGAAACACCGCTGATCGCCAACACCATCGCGCGCAAGAAATTGTACGAGATGAACGCAACGATCTCCGATACCGCCGAGTACGGTTGCTACCTGTACAACCACGCCTGCCTGCCGCTGCTGGCCGATTTCATGAAGGGCATCAAGTCCGACGTTATCGGTCGCGGTCTACCGGTTGACGACAACGGTGTCGACAACGCCCGTCTGATCGAAGTCAACACCGCCCTGCGCAGCCACCCGGTTGAAGCTATCGGTGCTGTACTGCGCGGCCACATGGCTGACATGAAGAAGATTGTATAAGTCTTCTTGAGTGAGCGGCGCCTGCGGTACTCTGTAGCCGCCGCACACTAAAAAAGCCGGGACCTGTGTCCCGGCTTTTTTTTGAACGCGTTTTTTCCAAAATGCCTTTTAAAGGCGCCTGACAAACACCCCTGGCTGGATTCCCTCCCATGACTACTCGCCGCCCTATTCACCTGGAAGCGCTTACGATTCAGTTTGATGAGCGTTTTCAGCTAAACAATATCAACTGGCAGATTGAGCCCGAACAGCACTGGGTCATCACCGGCACCAATGGCGCCGGCAAGTCCGCCCTGGCTGCCGTACTGGCGGGCGCCGGCGAGCGGGTCTCCGGTAACCTCAGCGGCCTGCCGGCGCGGGTCGGCGTGGTGTCTTTCGAGGCCCAGGCCGAGCTGATCGAGGCCGAACGCAAAAAGGATGACGCCGATATCCTCGATGTCATCTCCGAAGGCACCCCGGTGCATGAAATGCTGTTCAAGGACTGTGCCGACCCCGCGACTGCCCGCGACCTGGTGGCCCGTTTCAAGCTGGAGTACCTGCTGGATCGCGCCTTCAGAAAGCTCTCCACCGGAGAATCGCGCAAGGTCATGCTGATTCGGGCACTGTCCAGCAATCCCGAACTGCTGGTGCTGGACGAACCCTTCGATGGCCTGGATGCTGACACCCTGTTGATGCTGCAAGGGTATCTGGCCACGCTGATCGAAACCGTGCCCATGGTGCTGGTACTGAACCGCTTTGATGAATTCCCCGATTTCATCACCGACATCGCCTATGTCAACCAGGGCGAGCTGCAACTGCAGGTGAAGCGCGATGATCCCAGGGCCTATGCCGAGCTCTATCAGCTGCTGCACCTCAAGACCACCCAGCTGGCGGTGCCGCCCGCAGACCCTGAAACCGCCATCCCGGCGCTGGACCCAGCTCAGCCGCTGGTGCACCTCAATGGCGTGAGCATCAAGTACGATGACAAGGCGCTGTTCAGCGACCTGGACTGGACCATCAACCCCAACCAGCACTGGCAGCTGAGCGGCCCCAACGGCAGCGGCAAAACCGGGCTGCTGTCGCTGATTACCGGCGACCATCCGCAGTGCTACGTCAACGATATCTTTGTGTTCGGCTTCAAGCGCGGTAGCGGCGAGAGCATCTGGCAGATCAAGCAGTTTATCGGCTATGTCTCCAGTGCGCTGCAGTGGGAATACCGGGTGGGCACCAGCCTGCGCAATGTCATCATCTCCGGCTTTTACGACAGCATAGGCCTGTACAGCAAGTACAGCGACCGTCAGCGCCAGATTGCCGATCAGTGGCTGGCATTGCTGGGCATGAGCCATCGCGCCGATCAGCCGTTCAACAAGCTTTCCTACGGTGATCAGCGCCTGCTGCTGATCGCCCGCGCCATGGTGAAGCACCCGCCACTGCTGATTCTGGATGAGCCCTGTCTGGGGCTGGATGACATGAACCGCCAGCTGGTGCTGGCACTGATCGAGAAGATCTGCGCCGGCACCGAGACTGCGGTGATCTACGTGAACCACCATCCGGAGGATCGGATAGAGGGGATCGAAAACTACCTGGCGCTGAACGCGCCCACACCAACTCAATAAGACCAAAGCGCCCGGGCCTGTAAGGGGCCCGTCGTGTACGCCAGAGCACTTTGATCTTACATCGATCCACTGCGATCGTTGAGATGAGATTAAGGTGACCCTGTTGGAGCCTGTGCAGGTTGGGGTATCGGAGTGGTTTGATGGCGCGTGTTGCGCCTTGCTGGCGCGTTACTGGCAAAGAAAGCAACCAAAGCTCTTTACCTTGAAGAATGCGCCCCGATGAAGCCTATTCGCTGCGCTCTGAGATCATTCTGCGGGCTGCGCTGACGGTACATCCATGTACCTCATCACAGGCGCATCAGTCCCTGTTGCGCCCCTTCGGGCCTGATCGCTGAATGACCTCAGTGCTCGCCGGCTTCATAAGGGGGAAGCAAGAGCCGCCCTGATGTTTCGGTGGCAGTAGGCAACTAGAGCACTTTCCTCTTGCTTCCCCCCCATATCCGACCACCTCGAAGTAAGGAAGCACTCAAAGCAGCCCCGATCGACAGATAAGTGTTTCGTGAAAATGCTCTAGGTTGTCCTGCTCAATCCAATCTAGCTATCAGCTATCAGCTACTGGCTATCAGCGGCGACGGCGATCCGGCTTCTTGCCCAGCGCCCGCTCCCGCGCACGTTTATTCTGGGTGCCCTTGCTGACGCTGCGGGTATTGCGCACCTCTTTCGTCGGGTCCGGCTCATAGCCTGGCAACCATTGCTGCATCAGACGCTCGTCGAGGACGACCTCGATCTGCTCCAGCAGGTAGTTTTCCGCCGGGCTCAGCAGCGAGATCGCCATGCCGGAACCGCCCGCACGGCCGGTACGCCCGATACGGTGGATATAGTCCTCGGCGTTGTAGGGCAACTCATGGTTGATCACATACTGCAGCTGATCAATGTCCAGCCCGCGTGCCGCCACGTCAGTGGCCACCAATACCCGGGTATCCCCCGCCCTGAAGGCCTCCAGCGCCCGCTCCCGCGCACCCTGGGACTTGTCGCCGTGGATCGACTGGGTTTTTAGACCGTCCTTGCACATCTCGCTGGCGAGCTCATCCGCGCCCTGTTTGGTGCGGGTAAATACCAACACCTGATGCCAGTTCTTGCTGCCGATCAGGTAAGAGATCAGCTCGCGCTTGCGATCCGCATCCACCGCGTACACCATCTGCTCAACCCTGCGGGCGACGGTATTGCGGGCATCCACCTCAATCAGGGTGGGATCCTTCAGCAGGCTTTTGCTGAGTGCAAAAATCTCAGGCCCAAAGGTGGCGGAGAACAGCAGCGTCTGCCGCGCAGCCGGGATGGGTTTGATAATACGGCGCACTTCGTCGATAAAGCCCATATCCAGCATGCGATCCGCCTCATCGAACACAAGATGGCGCACCTGACTCAGATCCGCCGCCCCGCGACCAATCAGATCCAGCAGACGCCCGGGCGTTGCCACCAGAATATCCACGCCACTGGCGAGTGCCGCCATCTGGGTGTTAACACTGGCACCGCCGTACACCAGCGCCGTCTGCAGCGCACTCTGACTGCCGTAGGTCACAAAGCTCTTGTACACCTGCTGAGCCAACTCCCGTGTCGGCGTCAGCACCAGCGCCCGAATGGCGCGTTTGGGCGACGCGGATACGGGCGCCTCACTCAGCAGTTGCAGAATCGGCAGCGCAAAGGCGGCGGTTTTGCCGGTGCCGGTCTGGGCCCCGGCCATCAGGTCTTGTCCTGCAAGAATGGCCGGGATGGTGGCCACCTGGATCGGCGTGGGTTCGGTGTAGCCCTGTTCGGTAACGGTATCAATCAGTGACTGATTAAGACCGGTGGTGGAAAATCCCATGGCGTTGTCTGGCTCTGCTGGTCGGGGTGGTGGGCGGGTATTATACCTGTTGTTGTGGGTGGTTCGGGTGGGATGGGCATCATTAAAATGAGCTGTCAGTTGATGGGGAGTTCAAGCTGAATAGTTCGGGCACATGGGTAACAGAGCTGTTCAGTAACATGGGTGACACTTTACTCGTGCAAAGAAAGTATGCAAAGAAAGCACGCCCCGAAGAAGCCTTCCCGCTGCGCTCTGAAATCATTCAACGGGCTCCGCTGACGGTACATCCATGTACCTCATCGGAGGCGCAACAGTCCCTGTTGCTCCCCTTCGGGCCAACTCGTCGAATGACCTCAGTGCTCGCCGGCTTCATAAGGGGATCGGAGCCGTTCTGATACTTCATCGGCTTTGGCTGGTGTAAATGAGGGGACTAGATGCGAATGCGTTGCCAGACGGGAATTTGTGGGAGCCCGGTCTCCGGGCGAGTCGCACCGTTTACTGTGCCCACCGGGCACCGGCTTTGGCAGGATTTGGCTTCAGGAAACCGGGATCTGAGGCTATAAGATATAACGCCATGCCTTCAAAAGGAGACATACGTGAAGCGGATCATCATTTTCGGAAATTCCGGATCGGGTAAATCAACGCTCGCGAAAGCCCTTTGCAAAGGGGAACACCTGTCTCATCTTGATCTGGACCTGATTGCCTGGCAACCGACCTCGCCGCCACAGAGAAAACCGATAGCGGAATCGAAGCAAGAGATTGATGCTTTTATCAGTGCAAACGCTGCATGGGTGATAGAGGGCTGCTATTCGGACTTGCTGGAACTCGCCCTGCCTGCTGCCAGTGAAATCATCTTCCTGAATTTACCGGTCGAAGCCTGAACCGCCCCTGGGAGCCACACAAGTACGGGTCAAGGGAAGCCCAGGATGCTAACCTCGACATGCTGATCGACTGGATATCCCAGTACCCGGAACGCACTGACACTTTCTCAAGATCAGCCCACGAAGCACTATTCAAGCGCTATGACGGCAAGAAAACGATGTATACCAGTAACCAGCGGTAAGACCTGCGGCTTCGGTGAGCAGTACGCCGTCGTGCGGTGCCACGCCGCCATCCCGTATGGCCGGGATACAAGCAAACGAAAAATCAGCCAGGTTTCACGTCTTCTAGCGCGTATTCACGACCAGAGCGTCCATGGTATTTCCCGTGCTGTATTTCGCATTTAGGCGGCCTATAAAGTCAATCAGACCTGCGATAACCCCGCATCAATCAAGTAACTTCCAAGGGCAACACCCGCAAAGGACTTAATTTATGTTCAAAGTAAAAGCAACCCAGCACGTTTTGGCGGTCAAGGATCTTGAGAAGAGCGAAAGCTATTTTCTCGACAAGCTTGGATTTGCGGTCCGGTTCCGGGTGGGTGGCTGGTCCTTCCTTAGCCTGGGCAGCTTCCATGTGATGCTGGGGCACTGCCCCGACGAAGTGCCAGCCCGCGAAACGCATAACCACTCGTACTTCGCCTATATAAATTGCGACGGCATTGACGATCTCTACCGTGATTACCAGCAGCGCGGCGCCGAGATCTGCCAGGCCATATCCGACAAGCCCTGGGGTTTACGGGAATTTGGCGTTATCACCCCGGAAGGCCACCGAATCATGTTCGGTGAAGACATTGAGCCATCAGAGAATGCATAATTAGTCGACATACCAGATTCAAAGAAGCGTGGTAGCTTTTAGCGATAATCGCAGGCGTTATGAATCAGCATTAAATCCAGATAAGTGATGAGATGAAGTCAGTTTTATATAATTGAATCCAAAACATCAGAGCGGCCCCTTTCCCCCTTATGAAGCCAGCGAGCACTGAGGTCATTGTACGATCAGGCCCGTAGGGTTGATACAGGGACTGTATCGACGCCGATTAGCACATGGATGTGCGTTAGCGGCGCCCGTACAATGGCGTCGGAGCGCAGCGAAAAGGCTTCATTGGGGCGCGCTTTCTTTGGTTACTTTCTTTCGCGCGAGCAAAGAAAGTGACACGCCAAAAAGGCGTAACACGAAGCCTCAGACCACCACAAAACGCCAGGCGGCACAGATTGGAATAAACGCATCACATTTTCAATTTACCCCCATTTATCCCTGCTCAACAATCTCCGTTAAAACCTGCTTGAACACCTCCGTTGGATGAGCCCCCGTCACTGCACCCTTGCGATTAAATACGATGGTCGGCACCGATGAGACACCCATGCTGCGCCAATATTCTTCTTCTCCGGTAATCTTCTCGCGGGCAACCGGATTATCCAGCTCCGCCAATGCCTCTGCCGCATTCAGGCTCACGGATTCCAGGATTTCAGCCAGAACCTGCTTGTCTGACACATCCTGCCGATTGCTGAAGACAGCTTCGAACAGGCGCATTTGAAGCTCATGCTGTTTGCCCTGTTCTCTGGCATAGGCCAGCAATATATGGGCATTGCGGGTGTTGACGATTTTCATAGCGTCATGAAAGTCGAACGTGAAACCCAGCTCTCCCGCTATTTTGGTCATACTGGCACGCGACTTGGCGCTCTCTTCAGGCGAGCTGCCATATTTTCTGGCGATGTGAGCCCGCAGATTTTCCCCCTCGGCCGGCATGTCAGGATTCAACTCGAACGGCTTCCATTCGATTGCAACCCTGTCCTCCAACCCCAGCTCAGTGATCGCCTTTTCCAGGTACTTGTAACCAATGATGCACCAGGGGCACACGACATCCGAGATGATGTCGATCTGAATCTTGTTCGCCATATCAGTCCTCGCCTCACAATTCGCGCATAGCGCCATCCAATGCCCGTATCCTAACCAGATTTGAACAGTCGTTCAAATTGATTTTGAACAACTGGTCAACTTTGTTCTTATGGCTACGCGTTAAACCCACACAGACGAAGTTGCACCATCCCAACTGTAAAGGAATGTAAAGCTGCGCGACTTCGCGCCAGCTTTTTGCCACCGTCTGCTAACCTGCCTATTAACCTGACGGACAAATATTGTCCGTTATGTACAGGAAGTACGGAATACCGCACACGCATGGACGCGTATGAGCGGTCACGCCATAACTCTTTAGCCAAAAGAATGGGCGCAGGTGCGTGGACTTGCTGGCCTTCTTGGGGGCGAAGAGGTGGCGTTCGCATTGGCCTGCGGCCAATGATGAAGCATCCCTGCTTCATGTATTAACCTAGGTTAATACCCCTTTCCCTTACCAACTATTGAGGCGCGACTCTATGCAAGCTATGAAGGAAAACGGCGAGCCACAGCAGATCCCCCAAGAGGCCTTCGACTGGTACGACGAATACGCCCACGGCGATATCAGCCGACGGGAATTTCTGACCCGCCTGTCATCGCTTACAGTGCTGGGTTTCAGCATGAGCGTGCTGTCAGCGGCCCTGCTGCCCAATTACGCGCTGGCCGAACAGGTGTCTTTCAATGACGCCGATATCAAGGCCGAATATGTCACCTTCCCCTCGCCCGAAGGCTTTGGCGAAGGTCGGGGCTACCTGGTCATTCCCACATCCGTAACCGCCTCAGCGCCTGTGGTGCTGGTTGTGCATGAAAACCGCGGCTTGAATCCCTACATCGAGGATGTGGCGCGTCGGGCCGCCAAGGCCGGTTTTATCGCCTTTGCCCCCGATATTCTGCACTCACTGGGGGGCTACCCGGGCAATGATGACCAGGGTCGCGAGATGCAGAGTTCACTGGACAAGGCCAAGGTAGAAGAAGACTTCAAGGCGGCGGCCCGTTTCCTGAAAGCGCACCCCCAGAGCAATGGCAAGCTCGGCGTGGTGGGTTTCTGTTTCGGTGGTTACGTTGCCAATATGCTGGCGGCGAGTCTGCCGGATGTCGTGAATGCGTCGGCGCCCTTCTACGGCACACCGCCGGTGAAAGAGATCCGTGCAAACATCAAGGCACCGCTGCTGATTCACCTGGCGGAGCTCGACAAGCGCGTCAATGCCACCTGGCCCGAGTATGAAGCGGACTTAAAAGCGGCAGACAAAAACTACAGTATGCATATGTACGCCGGTGTTAATCACGGCTTTCATAACGACTCCACCGAGCGCTACGACGAAGCGGCGGCAGAACTCGCCTGGAGCCGCACCATTGAGTTTTTCGATCAGCACCTCAAGGCTTAAGCATTCAGTACCCCTGCAACGCAGGGCCGGCAGACGCAACAGCGTTTGCCGGCCTCACCCTATCTAGCCTCTAGCTCTCTAGCCCCTAAGTCTGTAAGCCCGCCCTTGCACCACCCCTCGCACCCGCCTGCAGAGTCCATTATTATCGCCAGAGTCACGGGCCGATTTCACGACGACAGCATAGACAAGGCGCAGCGTTGAACGTCACCGTGAATCACACAGGCTTTGGTATTAAATAGGCAACGGATGAAACACGATTACTCCTACAGGGAACGGCAACAGGAGCTGGATGCCGCACGCCAGTTTCGCCTGGGTGATGGCAAGATCAGCGGCTACTGCTCGGTGGCACTGGGCACGCTCAGCCTGCTTGCGGTGCTGGCCTATCTCTACCCTGCGTACCTCACGACCATCGAACTGCGACAGGCCTACGACGCTGCCTTTTTGCAGCAGTTTCTCAAGTACGGCATGTATTTTTCGCTCTTCTTCGGCATTCTCAGCTTCGTTCTGAACGGCTACAAGCGCCTGGGGGCGGCGGGCATAGTGCTGACCCTGATCGCCTTTGCCCTGGGCGGTTACACCCTGCCTGTCGGGCCGGTGGAGCCGCGCCGGCTGTCGCTGGGGGTGGACTGGCTGATACTTGCCTTTCTGGGCTCGACCATCATTTTCATTACGCTGGAAAAGCTCTTTCCCAAATACCGCAACCAGGTAGTACTGCGGCCCGAATGGGGGCTGGATCTGCTCTACTTCTGCTTCAATCACCTGGCCATTTCCGCCATTCTGATTTACGGCAACTACCACGCCAGTCACTTCGACTGGGCCCTGAGCGAAAGCGTGCAGCAGGCCATCCGTTCGGTGCCGCTGTTGCTGCAGGTAATGGTCATCATTCTGTGCGCCGATTTCGTGCTCTATTGGGAGCATCGCCTCTACCATGAGGTACAGCTGCTCTGGCCGATCCATGCCGTGCACCATTCCATTGAACACCTCGACTGGCTGGCGGGCTCTCGCGGGCATTTTATCCAGGTATTCTCGGAAAGGGCCATGGTGATGGTGCCGCTCTATCTGCTGGGTGCAGATCAGGCGGCGCTGGATATCTACGTCGCCTTTGCAGCACTCCAGGCCATTCTGATTCACTGCAATCTGGGCATTTCCTTCGGTCCGCTGAAGTGCATTCTGGTCACGCCGCAGTTTCACCACTGGCACCACAGCTCGGAAAAACCCGCCATCGACACCAACTACTCGGCCCATACGGTGCTGTTCGACCGCCTGTTTGGTACCTACCATATGCCCGTCAAGCACTGGCCGGCGGACTACGGCACCACGGTACGCCTGCCCAGAAGCTATATAGGACAACTGCTCTACCCGCTGACCCGGCACCTGAGGAAGAAATAACGCCGGGATTATGGCTCCGAAATGCTGACTGAGCCCGGCTACGCCTGCCATTAACTGCCAAGGGCCTGCGCCAGGCGCAGCCGGTTCCGCTCAGGGCGCCGTGACGATATCCGCCCGGGTCGAGCCGACGATATCCAGCAGTTCAGCGGTTTCGGTCTCGGGGACTTCATGCTTGGCCAGTACCTCTTTGAACAGAACGATCATTCGGTCCCATTGCGCCTCGGTGATATTGAGATGTGCATGGGCCGCTTTCATATCCCGCCCGTGGTAACTGCAGGGCCCGCCGGTCACCTCACACACCATCGCCGTAACCTGGTACTTGAGATAGGGTGCGGGAACCACCTTGCGGCTGGCGTCAACCGCCGGGTTTGCCTTGATCTGGTCATCCGAGACCACCGCATCGAAAAAGTCATCCACCACCACCGATATGGGCATAAGCCCTCCCAAACGGTCAAACAGCGGCCTCGATGCCGTCTCGTCCTGGGCCAGGGCCCCCGGAGAGCCCGCCAGCAAAAAGGCGGTTAGACAGAACGGCTTCAGGTATTTCAGCTCGGAATTGAACATACAAACCTCCGTCTGGTTATCAAAACAGGGGGAGCGCACCCGCTGTTTCCATCGGCACGCCCGCCATGACGCTGTGGCCATGGGCACTTTCAAGTGTAGTGATAATCCTGATGACAGCCATTGGCCGCACGCCGACGGCCAATGGCTACATAGCCGATTGTAGCGAGGGAAAGTCCGTTCTGAGGCAGCTTTTGAGGTGATAAATCGACAACATGGCCAACTTACACAGCGTTAGAGCATTTTCACGAAACATCAGAGCGGCTCTTGTTCCCCTCAGCAGCCGAAGAGCACCGGGATTATGTTCCGATCAGACCCGAAGGGGCAAGACAGGGACGGTCGAGCCGCCGATTGGGGGCATGGATGCCCCCCTTAGCGGCGTCCGGAGCATGATTCTGGCGCGCAGTGCAGCCGAAGGCCGGCTGATGGGGGCTGTACGTATCAACCACATAGGTTACAAAGAATATAACCCACATAGGTTACACTTTTATCGTTAAATACCGAGCCGATTTTTCCTTCATCGTGCGAATATCAAACCCTCCCAGCCGGATAGGCCCGAAGTACAGATCCCAGATACCATCGGCCACTTCCTCAAGCCCGACCTGCTCGCCCGCCAGTAAATACGCCACATAGACCTGACAGCCACGCCAGTAGACAACCCCACTCGGCTGCACCTTTTTCACGTCGAAGTAACTCGGATAATGCAGCGGTGGCAGGCGACTGGGATAGGGTCGCGGCGAGGGTGTATAGACGCAATCAGGCATTGTTTGCTGCAGCGCTTCATGCGGGCGCTCGCAATTATAGAAGTGCCTGAATCGGTCCAAGTCCTGTTGCTGGTCGACCATGTTTGCCGCCGGTGCCGGCAGTACCCATTCTTTCAGGGTTCTGTGCATGCGCTCATGCTGGCCATTCTGTTGCGGCTTCCCGGGCTCAATGCGCTCGGGCAGGATACCCAGGTGAAGCCACCAAATCGACAGCTTGGATAACCCGCCTCTGGCGACCGTCGCGAAAGGGACGCCATTATCAGAGCGGATGCGTGACGGCAAACCAAACTCTTTGAAAAGACGGACAAAAACAGGCTTGCTCAGCGCAAAGCGCGTGCTTACAAGTCCCTGGCACCCCAGCAAATATCGGCTGCTATGGTCCATCACTGTCAAGGGATAACACCAGCGCCCGTCCTGCATTTTGAACTGCCCTTTGAAGTCGACGCTCCACACCTCGTTGGGGTCCTGGACATCGGCGAAAGGATGCCGTGAGGCAGGTACTCGCTGACGCCGCCGTTTGGGTTTGATGAGCCCGGCCTTGCGCAGAATATTGTAAACGGTGGTTGTTGAGGGCAACTCCTCGGGTGGGAACTGCTCTTCCAGCAACTTAAGCAGCTTCTTGGGGCCGAGTCGTACGCGGAACTTCCGGCGCAGGCTGATGATCGCCTCGCGGATAGCATAGGGCGTTTTGCCGCTTATTTGTAACGGTGCCCGGCTTTGGCTCTCCAGGCCCCCCAGGCCCTGTTCTCGGTAGCGAGAAGTCCACTTATACCCGGTCTTTCGGCTGATACCGTAGCGCGCACAGAGCGCCGTCATGGTGATGCCACCACGCAGATAATCCGCCATAAAAAGCACTTTCTGATCCATAGGACACATCTCCAGCCACGGCATAGGCACCTCCTCGTCGACGCTTAAAGCCTAGAGAAGTGTTACCCATGTTATTGAACTGAACTGTTACCTATGTGGGTTAACCGTACCGGCGTGCTTTCTTTGGTTACTTTATTTGCACGAGCAAAGAAAGTAACGCGCCAGCAAGGCGCAACATGAGCCATCAAACCGCTCGGATACCTCAGCCTGCACAGGCTCCAACACAGTCACCTTAATCTCACCTCAACCATCGTAATGGGTCGATGTAAGATGAAAATGCTCCCCTTGCTACCAGTCGCCCACCACGTAACCGAGTTTGTCCGGCAGCCAGAGCGCGATTCCCGGCACCAGCATTACCAGTAACAAACTGACCGACATGGCAGCGATAAACACCAGCGCCCAGCCCAGGGTCTGCTCCAGCCGTATATTGGCGATGCGCGTGGTCACCATCAGGTTGACCGCCACCGGCGGCGTAAACTGCCCGATAGCGATATTCATCGCCAGCAGAATACCGAACCACACCGGGTTCCACTCAAAATACTGCATCAGTGGCAACAGTATGGGGATCAGGATCAGATAGATCGAGATCGCATCCAGCAGCATGCCGGCGATCAGCACCAGCACCATTACCAGCCCCAGCAACACCCAGCCATTGTCCGACAGCGACAGCAGTGCGTCGGCCAGATGACGGAAGGTGCCCAGCGTAGTGCCGGCCCAGGCAAAGATGCCCGCCAGGGCGATGATCAGCATGACGATGCCGGAGGTCACAGCCGCATCATTCAGCAGACTGGCGATATCGCGCCAGCCAAGCTTGCGGTACACCACCACACCCACGATCACGCCATAGGTAACAGCCACCACAGCAGCTTCCGTGGGCGTGAACAGCCCCGAACGCAGGCCGCCAAGAATCAGCACAGGTGCAAAGAGTGCCGGTAGCGCCTCGCGAAAACTCTGCAGCAGCGGCGGCCGCTCGGACGCCTCCGGCGACTCCCAGCCGTAATGCCGCGACAGCAGCCAGGCCGGCACCAACAATGACATGCCGGCCAGGATGCCGGGGAAGAGGCCGGCGGCAAAGAGCGCCCGCAGATCGACACCGGGCACCACGATGGAATACAGAATCAGCGCGATGGATGGCGGTATCAATATTGCGGTTGAAGATGAGGCCGCAATCAGGGCGGCGGAAAACGGCGGCGGATAGCCCGCCTTGCGCATGCTCGGCAGCATCACCATGGCCACGGCGGCAGCATCCGCAGGACCCGAACCACTCATGCCCCCCATGATCAGGCACACCAGTATGGCGACCACAGCCAGGCCGCCATGCCGGGGCCCAATCAGCGCCTGGGCAAAGCGCACCAGGCTTGCGGCCACACCTGCGCGCTCAAAGATAAGACCGGTGAGGATAAACAGCGGTATGGCGATCAGCGGATACTTCGCCACGCTGTTGTAGGTATTGGTTCCCAGGGTCGCCAGCATATCGGGGGACAAGCCACTCAGGATACCGACCACACCACCCAGCCCCAGGGCAAAGGCCACGGGCACACCCAGCAACAGCGCCAGCAGGAAGCTGCCGATCATCAGTACATCAGGACTCATAGTGCTCTTCCTCAGCCTGTGCGTGGTCGCGCCCGCGCAGCCGGTCGATCAAATTCTGGGTAAGCCGGATCATCATGGCGCCGCAGAGCACTGGCAGCCAGATCACATAGATCCAGTTGGGCAGGCCCAGGCCCGGAGACAGCGATTCCCACTGATACTCTTCAAGCGCGAAGATAGCGCCATACCAGACGGCAATAGCCAGCACCAGCAGGCTCGCGGCCCACTGCAGTACATAGAGCAGCGGCAGCCAGCTCGCCGGCAAACGGTGCTCGATCAGTTCGATACGGATATGCTGGTTGGAGCGGGCCGCCACTGCGGCACCGGCGAAGGTCATCACCACCAGCAGAAACACCGAGTACTCCTCGGTGAAGGCAAAGGAGGCGTCAGTGGCATAGCGGACGACCACGTTGCCAAGACTGATCAGGCAGATGGCAGCCAGCGCCAGCGAAGCCAGCCAGGCTTCGGGGCCGGCTTTGGGCGATCTGGGGGACATGTTGACTCCGAAATGAAAGCACGCCCACAGCACAGGCTGCGGGCGCGGGATTGCGCGGTTTATGGTGCGGTTTATTGCGTGCGGTTAGCGACGGCGTCCTGCGCCTGCTTCACAAGATCCGCCCCGATGCGCGGCGTCCAGCTGTCATACACAGACTGAGTCGCCTGCACGAAAGCCGCCTGCTGTTCCGGCGTCAGGTCGGTGACGTTCACGCCACGTTGCTTGATCGTGGCCAGGGTATCAGCCAGTTCGGCACGGGATTTCTTGATTTCCCACTGCCCGGCATCGATGGCCGCCTGCTTGAGCAGCGCCTGATCTTCAACAGAGAAGGTTTTCCAGACACGGTTGCTGACAGCAAACACCAGCGGGTCCGCCATGTAGTGCCACTGGGTCAGGTAGAGCTGGCCGACCTGATCGATACGGGCGACATCGAACACCGACAGCGGGTTTTCCTGGCCATCAACGGCACCGGTGGTCAGCGCGGGCTTGGCATCGGCCCAGCTCATCTGGGTCGGGTTGGCACCGAGCGCGCTAAAGGTATCCTGGAACAGCGGCGAGCCAACGACGCGGATCTTGAGCCCTTTCAGGTCGTCGGGTGTAACGATGGCGCGCTTGGAGTTGGACAGTTCACGAAAGCCGTTCTCGCCCCAGGCCAGCGGCGTCACGCCACGTTTCTCGATCGCCTTGAATACCGCCTCGCCGGCCTCCCCCTGGGTGATCGCATCGATGGCCTGTTCGTCCGGCATCAGAAACGGCAGCGAAAACAAGTTCAGTTCCGGCACCTGGGGCGACCAGTTGATGGTGGACCCCACCGCCATATCGATCAGACCCGAACGCATGGCGGAAAACTCCTTGGTCTGGTCGCCGGAGACCAGCTGGGAGTTGCTGTAGATCTTCATATTGATACGGCCCTGGGAACGCTCCGTTACCAGTTCGACCCACTTTTCAGCCGCCTGGCCCCAGGGGAATGCCGCTGGCAGAACCGTGGATACGGTATATTCAGCTTTGTAATCGGCGCTGGCGAAAGGCCCCAGCAACATCCCCAGGGTCGCTGCTGCGAGCAATGTACGTCGTTTCAACATTTCTTCAAGTCCTTGTGTGAATAGCATCCGCTGGAACAATGCCGGCACCAACAAGGGCATGTTAGCGCTGACAAATGGCGCCTGATTATACGCTGTCACGCCAACACAAGTGAAACCCCGTATCACCTTTATGGCCCCCGGGGCCACCCGGCATACAGAACCTGCTCTGTGGTCAGGCCAAGGCGGCCCTCAGAGTCGCCTCCTTTTCGAGTGTACTGCCATGCGGTGCCGCCCGGCGAGACCCAGCTTTAACACCAGGGCTTCAGATCCGGGTTTCCAGCAGCGCCCGGCGCGCCTCGATGATTCCCGCCAGGGTGTCGCGTAACCAGACAAGGCCCGGGGAGTGATCATCACGACAATGCCAGGCCAGGGTTATGGCCGCCGGCGGCACTGCTAAGGGCACCGGCTTTACCACCAGATCACCGGCCAGGTGCGCCTGGGCCACGATGGGATAGGGTAATACCGTGATCAGGCGAGTATCGCGTATCAGGTGTAGCGCACCGGCAAAACTGTTCACCGTCATGGCGATACGCCGTGCACGGCCCTGCTGCCTCAGGCAGCTGTCCACTATGCCCTGGGCATCACCGGACAGAGACACCAGCAGATGCTCCGCAGCCAGAAAGCGTTCCAGTGTCATCGCCTCGCCCGCCAACCCATGACTGGCACTCATTACGCAGGCAAAATGATTATTGAACATGGGCCTGGTGCGGATCTGCGCACTGCTGCCGGGATAGTAATCCAGCACCAGGTCGACCTCGGCATTAAGCAACAGGGCTTCGCCATCGGCCTTGTAGGGCACCGCATGGATATCAATACCCGGCGCCTGCTGCTCGATAATCTGGCGCAATGGCAACCAGAGCAAGGCCGTCATGCCATCGGTCAGGGCGATGCGAAACCGCGCCCGGGCCTGGCTCGGCACAAAGTGCGCTGGCGTCACGGCCTGGGCAATCTGCTCAAGCGGGCCGGCAATGCTGCGCCACAGCTCAATCGCAAAGGGCGTTGGCCGCAATCCCCGCCCCTGCTTGACGAACAGCGGGTCCCTCCAGTGATGGCGCATGCGCGCAACGGCGTTGGATACCGAGGGCTGCGTCATCGCCAGGCGCTCGGCCGCAGCGGTCACGGACTGCTCCTGCATGATGACATCAAAGATGGCGAACAGATTCAGATCAGGCCTGGCCATGGCAACAACTCATCATTTAAATCAATGAATATACCACTCAATATCAATTAGAAAGCGGGAATAAAAAGCCGGACACTGCCTTCACCCAAGCAGACGACCCTGGAGACACTGAATGAAAGCGGCCTATATCAACGCATACGGCAACGTCGAGCAGCTGATTGTCGGCACCCTGCCCAAGCCCGAAATCGCACCCGACCAGGTGCTGATCAGTGTTATCGCGGCGGGTGTAAACCCGGTGGACTTTCATGTCAGAAACGGCATGTTCCGGGATTCCGGCATGCACAGCCTGCCGCTGGTACCCGGCTGGGATGCCGCCGGCCTTGTCGCCGCAGTGGGAGCACAGGTAAGCCACCTCAAAGTCGGTGATGCCGTCTTCGTACACTCCCCTATCGGCCAGCAGGGTGCCTATGCCGACTACCTGGCGGTGGATGCACAGTTCGTCGCCCCCAAGCCCGACAGCCTGAGCTTTGTACAAAGCGCCGCGGTGCCGCTGGCGGCCCTAACCGCCTGGCAGGGACTGCTGCACGACGGCCAGCTCAAGGCCGGCCAGCGGCTACTGATACATAATGCCGCCGGGGGCGTGGGCAGTTTCGCGGTACAGATCGCCAGGCATGTCGGCGCCCGGGTGATGGCCTGCGCATCGGCCCGCAACCGGGACTATGTGCTGGCGCTCGGCGCCGATGAATACATCGACTATCAGCAGGCGCCCTTCGAGGATCAGGTCGACGCAGTGGATCTGGTCTTTGCCGCCACAGGAGGCAATGACATACTGCCGCGCTCACTGCAGGTGATCAAGCCGGGCGGCCGGCTGGTATCCACCTTCGACGACATGCCACAGGCCCATGCACTGGAATGCCAGGTGGAGTTCACACGCATGTGGGTGAAACCCGACAGTAAGAGCCTTAGCCTGATCGCCGAGCTGATCGACCAACACCGAATCCGCGTCCCCATCGATTCGGTCTACCCACTGGAGCATGCACACCAGGCCATGCAGCGCAGCGAGAGTGGCCGTGCGGTCGGCAAGATCGTGCTCAACCTGAACCCGTCCATCAGTGGGCTCTAAACAGCCCCCATGCCTGTCATTAACAGAGCGTCCCCTGCCGGTGTCGCTCTGTCTACGGAGCCCCCAGTGCAGCGTCTTTGAGGGCGCACCGCCAGACAGGCTGCTAACGATAAAGCAGCCTGGAGCCTTCGGAAATCAGATCCAGCCCATAGTGGGCGCCCTGGCTCTGGGTCACCAGACGATCAATGGGCTCAAGATAGAGCACATAACTGCTGTGATGAATGGGGACCACCTTGGTCGGCGACAGCGCTCTTGCCAGCTGCACTGCAGCGTCTGCCCCCATGCTTATTTTTCCAAGCGGCCCCGGGGTGCCGACCCTGCCCAGGTGGGGCATCAGAATATCCAGCGGGCCCCGCGCCCTCACCGCCTGGATAACATCCTCGGCAGCCAGGGTATCGCCCGTCCAGTAGAGCGTTTTTTTCCAGTCCCCCTGGGTAACGTCGATCCAGTAGCCATTACCCAGCCCTAAAAGAGGGTCGATACTTGCATCGCCTGAATGGTGAGCCAGTACCGCCGTAAATGTCACTGTTCCAGCACCCGCCTGATAACTGACGCTCTCATTCCAGGCCCGTGACGTCAGCGCAGAAAACCCCTTTTCCTGCATTTTCTGTGCATCATGGGACGGTGCTACCAGCGGCATGTTCCTGGGCAACTGTTGCTCGGCCGCCTGATCAAAGTGATCTTCATGGGCATGGCTGAGGACAACCAGATCAACAGCGGCGCTCTGGGCATCAGCTCCATAGGACAGACAGCGTCCGGCTACGTATACTCCCGGTTTGGTCTATAAACGCCACCTGGAACCCGCCAATGTCATCCCTTGTTTACTGTACCGCCCAGTTCAAGCCGCGCCCTGGCAAGGACGCCGAACTCTTTGCCACATTGCAGACCCTCGAACCCAATACGCTGCGCGAAGACGGCTGTGTGCAGTACCGCGTCACCCGCCAGGTCAGTAGCCCCTTCGCCGACGGCGAGAGCTACCCCATCGTCTTCCATGAGATATGGCAGGACATGAACGCCTTCGAGCAACACTGCCAGCGCCGCGAGATCAGCGCGTTTTTCAGCCGTTACTGCGAAGCACCCGATGGTTTGGCAGAGGCCTGGAATGTCTGTGTCTATTCCGACGCCGCCGATGAGCCGGCCTGAGGGCAGACCGGAATAGCTGCGATTCGCACTTAGAAACATGCCGCCAGGATACCTGATATAGGCCCTGCACAGCTGGCTCGGCCTGCCACGGGCGAGCCGATGTCGCGCCCTGTCACAAACAGGTTTTACGGCCAAAGTGCTGCTAGGATTAGCGTTACCGCGCCGGGGTCGCCCCTGGGCGTACGGGCCGGTTAATCCCAGACCCCTCGCATTCAGCATGCCTGTACGGGATCCAATAATGATAAGACCTAGCAGCCTGTCGGACTTAACACTGACCTACTCGACTCGGGCATCCTGCTTCGCCCTACCGCCTGCATCCATGCAGTCGTGCGGCCAAGCCCGGCAAGCTGCGAGCAGCTGCCCGCCTGAGCTTGTCACCGACTGCCCACGGCGCTGCTTCCACGAGTACGCAACCTCCCTGTTCTATCTTTGCCCCGCGCTAGTGCTGTATTCCCTGGCAACTCGGGTCCCTGACTGATGTATAAAACCTACCAGCACGACTCCCTCGCCGAGGCCGACAAAACCCTTAATCAGCTGCTGAATGTCCTTGTCGAGGGCACCTGGGACTGGCGCGCCGACACAGGCCATGTCGCACGCAACCCCGGCTGGTACCGCATGCTGGGCTATGCAACAGGCGAGCTGAAACAGGATGTCTTTAGCTGGGAAAACATCATTCACCCGGATGATTATGCCCGCGTCGTTGATTATATCGAAAGCTTCATCAGCGGTGCCCGGGAAGACTACTGCATCGAATATCGCTGCAAAAAAGCCGACAACACTTACCTCTGGATACGGGATCGCGCCCATATTATCAGCCGCCACCCCGATGGCAGCGCCTCCCGCATCATCGGTGCCCACGAGAACATCCATCAGTACAAAACCATTCAGGTTGAACTGATGGAACAGAACAGACACCTGCGCGATGGCAGCATCACGCTAGAGAATACCCTGCAGCAGAAAGCCCGTGAACTGGAAGAAAAAAACCGGGAACTAGAAGCAAAAATACGCGAAGTAGAATATATCTCGAATACCGATCAGCTGACTGAAATCGCCAACCGCAAGCGCTTCGAAGAAGAAATACAGCAGGAAATTGGCCGCGCCAGGCGCTACAAGCACCCCTTGACCCTGGCCATATTCGATCTGGACCTGTTCAAGGACATCAACGATACCCACGGTCATGGAACGGGCGATCAGGTACTGAAAAGCACCGCCGAGCTGGTGCGCTGCAATATCCGCAGCGTGGATGGTTTTGCCCGCTGGGGCGGTGAGGAGTTCACCCTGATCTTCCCCAACATGACACTGGAAAATGCCCTGCTGGCCTGTGAGAAGCTGCGCACACTGATTCAACAACACGAGATCGAGCCCGGCCTCAGCTTCACTGCGAGCTTTGGTGTCAGCCTGTTCCAGCACGGTGACTGTTTCGAAGATCTGCTGCGCCGTGCCGATGACGCCCTCTACCGCGCCAAGGACAAGGGGCGCAACCGAGTGGAAGCGCAACCCGCAACGCCCAGCACCCAGAGCGATAAACAGCCAGACGCCACCACATCCTGATGCCCGTGCAAGGGTTGTCATCTACCCGGGTTTGAAACAGCAACGGGCGGCCTAGCAACAGCCCGCCTGCCCGCACCAGTCCGCCATTCTCTCGCTTTCGATCTCGACGCCGCTCAATGAAGCGGGCTAATAGGTCGGCCAGCTGGATATCTGCCGCAACAGCGCTGCCGGGGCTGATGCGGTGATCACTGAATAGCATGAACGCTGGCGCGGCCGCTTCCCCCTGCGCTTTCTCGAAGAAATAACGTACGCCGCGGTTGCCCGACTCATAGGTCAGAACTTCATAGCGCCCACGCCCATAGACTGCCTGTACAGGCTCGCCACCCTTGATAAAAGCTGGCGCTGTCACCACGGATAAGGATGCGCTCGACGCCGGTCTGCTAGTCCCTGTTGCATTCCCGTTTCTATTCCATCACGGAAGCCCCGGCGAACCCGGTACCAGCCTCCACTTGCAGATTACGGTTGCGCACAGCGGGGCCCAATTTCCGCTACTGTCTCCACGCCCCCTGTTGTGCCCGCTTTGTGCCCAAAGCGGACATACTTTCAATAGCCCGTCATGTCGGGTTACGCCCTGCGGGCTAACCCGACCTACATTGGTGGCTGCTTTGAGAATTCCGAGGGCATCATACCTGTCTCCCAGCTCATCAACGTCTGCTCTGTGCCAAACACGGCCATCCACCGCAGCAACAGGTGCCTGCGGTTGGCCTCAAGGCCTGAAGTAGTACAATCTCAACGCACCAGGTACCCGATACCGCCGAATTACTGACAGGCAGGCATGAACATGATTGCAATCCACCACCCCCGGGATATGGCAGCCTTGCGCCGCCTGGCCCTGGCGGCACAGGGCCTGCTGCAGGCGCAGCCCTTTGGCTCGGGCCTGGCCGGGGCACGCAGGGCGATAAACCACCTGGGCTATGTACAGATCGATACCATTGCGGTGGTGGAGCGCGCGCACCATCACGTCCTCCACAGCAGGGTGCCGACGTTCAGGCCCGCCATGATCCATCAGCTGTTGCTCGACAGGGACATTTTTGAATACTGGTCTCATGCGGCCGCTTTTCTGCCCATTGCCGACTTTCGTTATTCCCTGCCGTACAAGCACGCCATCCGGAGCGGTCAGGTCCACTGGTATAAAAACCCCGACAGGAAGCTCATGGCCGAGCTGCTGGCACGCATCACTGCAGAAGGCCCGCTGCGATCCCGGGACCTGGAAACGGGCAGCCGCCGCCGGGCGGGCTGGTGGGACTGGAAACCGGCAAAAAAAGCCCTCGAGCAACTGTATATGCAGGGCGACCTCATGGTCAGCGACCGCGAGGGGTTTCAAAAAACATACGACCTGACCGAGCGGGTTCTGCCCTCCCAAGTCGATTCAACGATGCCCAGCATGGAAGCCTTTGCGGTGCACCTGCTGGAGCAGCAGCTGCGCTGCCATGGGTTGGCCTCGCTTAAGGGCCTCACGTACCTGCGCCGAAACACGGCACTGCGCAGGGCGGTAAAAGAGCTGGTAAACGCGCGGCTGGCCGACCGTACCCTGGAACGGGCACAGCTGGGCAGTGGCGAAATATTCGTGCTGGAAGCCGGTGCCCTCGATCGTCCCCTTCCCCGCCTCGGCCACCGCCTGCGGATTATCTCGCCGTTCGACAACACCGTTATCCAGCGCGAGCGGCTCAAGGCCCTGTTTCAGTTCGATTACCAGATTGAATGCTATACACCCGCACACAAACGCCAATATGGCTATTTTTGCCTGCCGCTACTGTACCGGGATGCCTTTATCGGACGGATGGATTGCAAGGCCCATCGGAAAAACCGCCAGCTGGAGATTAAATCCCTGCACTTTGAGCCGCACAATTTTGATGACGACGCCGTTATAGCGGCCTTTGCAGACGCCATTACGCCGTTCTGCCACTTTCAGCAGTGCGACTCGGTGTCGCTGACAAGGGTTGAACCCCAGCATCTGACCCGGCGTCTGCACAGTGCGCTGAAACCGCTGGAGTGACGAGTGTACTGCTTCGCTCTTAGCGGCGCTTCTAGCGAGTCGCCCGCAGGGAGCGCACCTGCTCCGGTCTCGCCCGTGGCTAGTTCCCCCGGCGGCCAGTTTGGATTTTCCGGTTTCGTCCGCCCCCACATCCGTATCGAAAACGGCGGCCACCGGTCGATATGCCGTTTGGCATCGAGCTTGCCACGCGGACAGGCTCTGCGTCGCCTCCCCCGGGCCCTGAGCCGCACACGAAAAAAGGGGCCCGAAGGCCCCAAAACAGAGCCGCCACCCCTGTACTGCGGTGACGGCATCCCTCATTGCACGGTTGAACATTGAACGGGGTCTTAGCCCTTGCTGATGTTGAGCAGCTGGGACTGGGTGTACTCCAGCAGGCCATCCTGGCCGAACTCGACCCCAAGGCCGGACATCTTGCTGCCGCCAAAAGGACAATGGGGCAGGACTTCGGCATGGTTGTTGATCCAGGCGGTGCCGCATTCGAGCCGCGAGGCGACGGCCCGGGCCTTGTCGATATCGCTGCTCCAGACCGACCCGCCCAAGCCATTGGGATTGTCGTTGGCGCGGCGCAGGGCATCGTCCACATCGCTGTAGCGGATGACCGGCAGTACCGGGCCGAACTGTTCTTCATCCACCAGGCGGGTGCCGTCGGTGATGTCAGCAACGATGGTCGGGGCGTAAAAGTACCCTTTGTCCCCCACACGCTCGCCACCGGTAACAATGCGCGCCCCCTTGCTGCGGGCATCTTCCACCAGCGCGCTGACCAGCTCGAACTGGTCCCGGTTCTGCACCGGCCCGAAGGTCACGCCCTCGTCCATGCCGGGGCCGACTTTTTGCGCCCGGGCGATGTCCGCCAGCTTCTCGACCAGCGCATCGTACTGGGACTCATGCACATAGAGGCGCTTGAGTGCCGCGCAGGTCTGGCCCATGTTGAAAAAGGCGGTCTGGAAAATCTTCGGCGCCAGGGCATCGAGATCGGCGTCCGGCAACACTATGCCGGCGTCGTTTCCACCCAGCTCCAGGGTCAGGCGTTTCAGGTTATCGGCGGCATTGCGCATGATGGTCTGGCCGGTGGGCGTGGAACCGGTAAAGACGATCTTGCGGATACCCTCGTGCTTCACCATGCTGCTGCCGATACCGCCCTCGCCGGTCACCACGTTCACCACACCCGCCGGCAGGCATTCATTCATCAGCTCGACCATGCGGAGGGTGTTGAACGGTGTCATGGACGAGGGTTTCACAACGACGGTGTTGCCGGTGCGGATCGCCGGCATCAGATGCCAGACAGCGATCAGCAGGGGCCAGTTCCAGGGTGTGATGGAACCGACCACCCCCAGTGGCTTGCGGTGCAGCTCGGCCCGGCGCACCTCGCTGTCCTCGATCACCTCCACGGGAATGTCCAGGGTTGCGGCGTGGCGGGTCCAGGCAATGGCACCGCCCACTTCAAACTGCGCCAGCGCCAGCGGTTTGCCCTGCTCCAGGGTAATGATTTCAGCCAGCTCCGCGGCATGGGCTTCAAACCTGTCGGCGATGGCATTGAGCGCCGCCACCCGGGTTTCCCGGGAGCTGTACTGCCAGCTCTGGAATGCCGCACCGGCCGCCTTGACCGCCTGATCGACCTGGTCGGGCGAGGCGAAGGGGCACTGCGCCACGGCCTCCTCGGTGGCCGGGTTCAGCACGGCGAAAGTACCACGCTCACCGGCGACGGCCTGGCCATTAATAATGAGGGAAAAGTCGGTTTTCATGTACATATCCTCGCTTTTTAAGCCCGGACGGCCTGGGCAGCCCGGGCAACACAATTCAGACCTGGCCGTCAGAACGGCATAATCGCAATGAACTGGGCATAGACGTTGGTGTCGTCGTTGCCGATCTGGGTGCCGCCGGTGGCGCTGCTGTGATCCGGTTTGTAGACGCCCAGCAGCGGGCTCAGGATCAGATGGTCATTGACCACCCACTCGGCGTAGATATCCAGTTCCTGTCCATCCAGGGTGCCTGTGCCGGCGGCGGTATCACCGAAATCGAACGCCAGCACACCGAGGCTGAGGGTTTCACTGGGCTGCAGTTTCAGACTCAGGTGATGCACCCGGGCGTCACTGTTGAAGGGGCCGGCATAGTTGGCCGCAACCTCGCCCTGGAACCAGGTGCCGTAGCCCCGGCTGAAGCCGAAGAACAGCGGATCGAAGCCCTCATCGAAACGGGCGTAGCGGTAATTCAGGCTCGGTGACCAGGGCGCAGCGGCGAAGGTCCAGCCGGCTTCGGCGTACCAGCCGTCACCGTCGGCACGGCTGCTGTCACCCTGATCCTGGGTGACGTATTCGCCCGACAGAAACAGGCTTTCAATACCGGCATTGCCCTGGTAGCGCAGGCTCAGGGTCTGCTGTCCGTCACGGTGGGTCAGTCCCAGGGCGGAAGCGTAAACATCATCAACGCCCAGCCCTTCGATATAGGTCAGCCCCAGGGTCCCTTCTGGCATCTGGTATTCGATATTGGCGCCACCGAGCTCCATGCTGGCCTGGGCGCGGTTATCGGACTCCAGCCAGAAGAGGTCTGCGCGCAATCCTTCATTGCCGCCGATTCGGGCCACCGCAGACCGATCAAACGCCTTGCGCGCCGCCAGCCAGTAAGCGCCGCCGCGGTCAAAATCCAGTCCGCCGCCATTAAGCGCATCACCAAAGTTAAGAGAATCACCATTGATCAGGAAACCGTCACCAATGGCGAAATTCTGCCGCCCGAACGACAGCTCCAGGCCATCCTGCCCCAGGGCCGGCAATAGGCTGCCTGAACGCCAGCCCAGGTAGGCGTCTTCCAGCGCGGTTTCACGCTCGCTACCGGAGGTAAAACCGCCGGCATCGCCGTCCCCCCAGGTGCCGGACGACAGCAGGCTGACAGCGCCGAACAGCGCAGCATCTGCCCCCAGGGCATGACTGCCCGAGAGGCCGTACTTGATATAGCCCTCCTGCCAGTGGGCGCCGCCGGTATCGCCATCGAACAGGTAGTTTTCGTGACTGTTGAAGACACCGAACACAGCCTCTACATTCAGGTCCAGGCTGTGGGTCTCCTGGTCGATCAGGCTGTAGGCACCGGCCTGGGCAGACAGCAGCGTGGCGACCACACCCGGCAGCAGGAAACGGATACGGGACTTGTTTTTGTTATGCATGGCGCTGGATTCACCCCTTCAGTTGAAAAGCGGCCGCCATGCCGTGTGGCGGGCGGACCAGAGGGTTTCCAGACTACTGCAGCGGCGTAAACCAGGTTTGTGCACCCTGTGCGCTTTTGTGGCAGTTTTGTAGGGATCTGTAACAGGATGTAACGCCAGAAAACGCCGAGCCGAACGAAAAAGCAGATCAGCGGCGCTGTTCCGGCCCCTGGTAGCTCGACTGCCCGATCAGCCAGTCCCTGGCCGCCAGCAGGCGGGCGTGGGCCCTCGGCAGCTCGGTGTTAGAGGGGGGCAGCTCACCCAGGTAGCGCGCCAGATGGCCGCACAGGTGGGCGCAGCCCATGCTGGCGCCGGAAGCCCCGAGACTGTCGTTCAGCGGGCGCACATGGCCGCCAAAGTCGGCGAATTCGGTGGCCAGATGACTCACCTCGGTGCGGGCACAGCGGGCATCGCCGGTCATGCGAAACACGCCCGGGTAGGCGGCGGGAAACACAGGTTCGCCCCGCGCAGGGCTCGATGCACAGAGCAGGACACCTGCGCTCAGTGCCCGCTCGCAGGCCGCACGCAGCGCCGGACGATCCTGCCGCAGCCCAAGACTCAGGTTGATCACCTCAACCTGCTGCGCCACCAGCCAGTCGATGGCCGCCGCCACCTGGGAGGCGGTGGTCGAGAAGCGCTCATGGAACACCTGGGCCAGTACGAAATGGCTGTCCGGCGCCAGGGCCTGAATGATTTCCAGCACCATGGAGCCATGCCCCAGCCGGTCGTCCACACCCTCGATCTGCCAGAGCTGCTGCTCCTGGATTACAAAACCGGCCGCCGCCTCCACCGGCCCCAACAAGGCCTCCCGGGCGCCGCTGTCGACAATGCCAACCCGCACCGGTCTATTCATGGCCGGGTGCCTCGGTTGCAACCTCAGCGGCTGCTCGCAGCTGGCCGTCCGCCATCACCAGGGTAAGGTCAGCACCGGCCAGGGTGCTGCGTCTGTGGCTGATCAGAATGCGGGTACGATCAGCAAACAGCCGGTCCACCGCAGCAATCACCTGGGCCTCGGTGGCCTCGTCGACCGCAGAGGTGGCCTCATCCAGCACCAGCACCGCGGGCTGTTGCAACAGTGCCCGGGCGATGGCAATGCGCTGCCGCTGACCGCCCGACAGTTGCTGACCGCGCTCGCCCATCAGGCTATGGATGCCCTGGGGCAGGGAATCGATCAGGTCACCCAGTTGCGCCTCAAGCGCGGCATCCAGCACCGCCTGATCGCTGGCCTCGGGGCAGGCATAGCGCACATTGTCGGCGAGGGTGCCGCGGAACAGCGTAATGTCCTGACTGACCACGGCAATGGCGCGGCGCAGATCCACCAGACTCAGCTGTTTGAGGTCCAGGCCATCGAGTGTCAGCTGGCCGGACTGCGGATCAAAATGGCGCTGCAGCAGGTCGATCAGGGTCGACTTGCCCACGCCCGAGGCGCCACTGAGGGCCACCTTCTGCCCAGGCCTAATATGACAGCTGACCCCGTTCAGCACCGGCTGCTCGCGCCCGGGATAGGCAAAGGTCACATCGCTAAAACGCAACTCGCCCTGCAGGTTTGGCGGCAGCGGCATTGGCGTCTGGCTGGCGGCCACATCCACCGGTGCCTGGCGCAGTTCGTTCACCCGCCCCAGGCTCACGCTCATGCGCTGCACCGCGACATAGAGCCCCAGCAGGCTGTTGACCGGCCCCGTTGCCATGCCGAGGTAAGTCGAGAACGCAATCAGCGACCCCAGCTGCCACTGGCCATTGATCACCCACCAGCCGCCGATCAGAAAGGCGGCGGCGCGGGTCAGGGACGTCAGGGTGCCGGGAATGGCATGGGTGAAGAATTCGGTGACCTGCAGCTTCAGCAGCCCCGCCAGATAGTTGTCGCTGTGCTGCTGCAGGCGCGCCCGCTCCGGCCCCTCCTGCCCCACGGACTGAATAAATTTCATCGCCGGCAGGGTTTCCACCAGAAAGCTCGACAAGTCCGCCGAGCGTTCGCGCAATGCCCGCACCCGCTGCTCCACCTTGCGCCGCATCCAGCGCAGCCAGAGGGTTTCCAGCGGAATCAGCACCAGCACCAGCAAGGAGAGCTCCCAGGACAGCGTCAGCAACAGGATCAGCGCGCCGATGAGACCGATGACGCTGCTGACGGCGGAAAACAGGCTGTCGACAGCGAAGCGCTGAATTTCCGCCACATCGCCATCGATACGCGACAGCAGATCACCGATGCGCCGGCGGCCAAAAAAGGACGGCGACAGTTTCTGCAAATGGGCATAGAGATCCGAGCGCAGCGCGAACAGAATACGCCCAGAGAGCCTTGTGTGCAGATAGCGGTTGAGGCCGCCGAGGGCGGTACTGAAGACCCCCACCAGAATCATGCCCAGGGCAATTTTCACCAGCGCCGGGTAGTCGCCGGCCAGCAGGCCATCATCGATCAGCAGCTTGGTCAGCCAGGGCTGCAGCAACACCAGCAGGGTTGCCACGAAGGACAGCAGCAGCAGGCCACCGATGGCGCGGCGGTGCGGTTGTACAAAGCCGTACAGCCACTCAAAGCCACGGCGCAGAGCGTCCTTGTTGTCGGCGTGAATGGCGCTTACCAGCCAGTTCAGCATGGGCAGTCCTGATTTTTATAGGTTGAAAAAGCCAGCAGCCGCAAATGTCCGCCGTCACAACAAAAAAAACGGGAGGCCACGCAGTGCGCAGCCTCCCGTCTACTATACCCAAGCGTATGGAAATGTCAGTCCCGGATGGTGGCGATACGCAGGTCCGAGGTGGTCATGTCGCCGCTGAGCTGGATGGAGCCGGTTTTTTCCAGCGTGTCGGAATCGTGAATGGAGATATCACTGCTGGTGCCGCCCACGTAGAGGGTTTTGCCATCCGCTGAAATGTTCAGGTTGTAGTAGGTGTGCTCCATATCCCGTACCGCCACGGTTTCGTGCTTGCTCAAGTCATGCTTGGACAGGGTGTTGAAACTGCCGTAGAGGATATTGGAATCCCGCGGATCGGTGACGAAGTTGAAAACGATAAACTCGAACGGCACCGTTTCCATGCGCTCGGCCTCACCGGTCTTCAGGTTGACCCGGCTCATGCCCCACCACCACTGCGCCGTCTCCATGTTCATGGATTCGTCTTCGAACCTGGCGGTGGCGTACGGCATGATGTACTCGTTGGATTGTTCCCCCTGGGAGTGCATGGCGAAGGCATCGGGCGGTGCCCAGAGCGGCCCGCGATCCCAGCTCTGCAGCGCCGTGACCATGCGTACCGCACCGGTCCGGGGGTTGATGGCCGTCACATCGGCCCCACCAAGGATGACTTCACCGGTCTCGGTCGCCGCGATCTTGGTGATGCGCCGCTCCACCGGGAAAGACCGTACCGGCTTTGCACCCATGCCATCGGCAATACGGTACACCGCCAGTTTGGGCTCGAGAATTTCAAACCGGTCCGGCAGCTGTCGCACCGGGTTCTGCACGGTATAGAGCTCAGTGCCATCGGTGCTGACCGTAATCGACTGCACCGACTTTACCCGGACATTGCCCTGGGACTGCGCCGCATGGAAGTTAATGTCGCAGCTCTCGATGGAGATACCGTAGACATCCTCGGTCATGTTGCTCAGCACATAGGCGGTTCTGCCATTGGGCGCCAGGGCGATGGAGCCCGTACCGAAGGCGCCGGGTATATCACAGCTGCGCGCCACCGCGTTGGTCGCCATGTCGATCACATGCAGCTGACCGGGACGCGTGATCGTCAGCAGGTATTCCTGGTCGGCACTGGCGGGGGCCGCCGACACCAGCGCCGCCAGGCCCATGGGGGCGAGCAGGCTGGATTTTACGAGGGTATTCAATTTCATCTGGGCCGCTCTCCGTTACTCGCCGTCCTCAAAGATACCGTCCAGCTTGCGCCAGTCCTTGTCTGCCTTGGCCACCCCCTCACCCCATTCGGGATAAGTGTTCATGGTGTCCGGCACCTGTGCCGGCCACCAGCAGGCATCGGCGCAACCGTAAAGGTCGGATTCCATCGGCTGACACAGCGACCCCAGGCCGCCGAAGGGGTCCAGCTCCCAGCCCGGATCAGTGGTGGCGGTACAGCCCACCACGGTCTGCATCGCAACAACATCCTCAACCTCTTCCGGGCTCACCGCCTGGTTGATGAGATTGGCTTTTTTATTCAGTGACTTAAGATGTTTCATTATCAGGCACTCCTCCTCGGAGAGACGTAGGCCTCGAAGAACCCCGGGTTCCTGAGCATGATCCGCGAATAGACCTCCACACCGTAATCGATCCAGTCGCGCAGCAGATCGCAGTAGTGGTAGGCCGGTCGAGACGGATCCCCATATTTGGCATAACTTTCGTGGTAGCAGCCCCCCGAGCAGAGGTTGCGGATACGGCAGGTTTCACAGCCGGTATTGCTGCGATCCAGACGTTGTTCAACAAACTCCGCCAGACGCGGCTTGTCGATACCCGTCTTAACATTGCCGAACAGCGGCATGTCGGATCCGGTGAAACGGTGGCAGAGATTAAGCCCGCCGTCCTTGTCCACCGCCAGCAGGCCGACACCGGCACCACAGGGCAGCAGCTTCTTGTTGCCCTCGTACATGTCGGTGAGCATCTGGTGCATGTTGCCAAAGCCGAAGTTCTCCCCCCGGGAAGCCGCTTCCAGGTACTTCAACCCCAGGCGTTTCATGCCGGCAAAGACTTCAACCTGCTCGTCGGCGGTGAGGTTGTATTCCTCGATGTCACCCGAGGTCACGGGGCCGAAGCCGACTTCGGCGAAACCCAGCTCGTGGTATAGGTGATCGAAAATACGTTCCACGTCGGTCACACCCCGGGTAAGGGTTACGCGGCAACCCACCGGGCGGGCGGTGTAGCGTGACAACAGCAGCTCCACCTTGCGCTTGACCACGTCGTAGGTGCCCTGCCCCCCCACGGTGATGCGGTTCTTGTCGTGCATCGCCTTGGGACCGTCCATCGAGATGGTCAGGCCAAAGCGGTGTTCGTTGAACCAGTCGATCAGCTTTTCGTTCAGCAGGGTGGCATTGGTGGTGAGGGTAAAGTCGACTGTGGCGTCGAGCGCCGCGAAACGCTCTTCGCAGTAGGCCACCACGCCGCGGATCAGCGGCATGTTGCTCAGCGGTTCGCCACCGAAAAACACCACGTTGTAACGCGGCTGGTCCGGGGATTCGCGCAGCAGCATTTCGATGGACTGAATCGCCGTGTCATACCCCATCAGCTCTCCCTTGGAGGGGATGGTGAGGTCTTCCTTGTAACAATAAGTGCAGCTGAGGTTGCACCCGGTGTTGACGTTCAGCACCACTGTGGTGAGCGGGAACTTGGTGACTTTCTGCGGCTTGGCGTTGATCCGCGCCACCACCCCCTCATCGACGATCATCTCCAGCGCCTTGAATTCCGCCAGGGCCTCGTCGAGACCCTCGCGACCAAAGCGGCTGACAAGGGGCGCCAGCAGTTCATCGGTCACCGCGTCGTGCTGGTCGAACACGCCCAGCATTTCCCGACTCAGTTCATCCAGCTCGAAAATACTGCTGCTGGGAACGTGGAACAGCATCTGCCGTGCGTCCACATCGATACGATGCAGATTGGGTTTTACCAAAGACATAGTGCCCATAATCACCTCTTGTTGTTCTGTTCAGTGGCCAGGCATGCACGCATGCTCAATCCAGCACGCGACGGACATAGTCCGGCACGGACACCAGCATGCTGCCCTCACCGCGCACCTGGGCATCGCCATCCGTCACACTGGCGATCACCGTCAGGCGCCCGACATTGTTGGCGGACATCTTGCGGGCAGGGTTGGGGCCGGTATCACCGGGGATGAAGATGCCATCGGCATTGATGCTGCCGGCATATTCATGGTCCTTGTCATGGGCCGCCACCTCATCGGCGGGCGCGATGGACCAGCTTGCCGGCATGTAGCCCAGACGCAGGTCATCCTCGGTTCCCGCTTTGCCATCGGCACCGGCGCTGAAGCCGACCGCGCGGTAACTGGCGCGCACCTTCTCGAGCTTGCCACCGGCGCCGCCGATGCGGCTCACGGCATGGGCGGGCAACACCTCGACGCGGGCCAGGGACTGGTACACCGCCAGGGCACCGTCATGACTGGCAGCACCGACGGTCACGCGGCGCAGGCCCTCATCGCCATTGGCGACGGCCAGTACGCGGATGCGGTCCGCGTCGCGCTGCAGGACCTTCTCAATGGTGACACCCTCGCCGAGGGAAATATCACCGTCCAGGTGCTGGCCGACAATGGTGACTTCGGTGCTCTGCCCCTGGCGCAGGTAGGCCGGCATCAGCGCCACCACCCGGGGTTTGCCCTGATCCCGCACGGCGCTCAACTCGCCGCCGATTTCCCGCGCGGCCGCCGAGAACATGCGGCCATTCATCCGCCCCCCCTCGGCGTCCGCCGCCATCACCTGGCGCATCTTGACGCCATCGATGCTGAGGGAAGCTCGCCACTCGAAACCGGTATACAGCCGTGCCGTGCCGCTGCCCGACAGCGCGCTGCCATCGGCATAGTGACCTTCAAGGCTCAGGCTGTAACCGCTATCGGACGGCTCGGCGCTCATCTGCGCCTCGAACTCGCCCTGGCCCGGTACAAAGCCCAGCACCCGCCAGCGTCCGGCCATGTCCGCCTTGGGCGCGGCTTTCCAGCTATCCCACTGGGGTGACAGCAGCGGGAACTGCTTGCCAAGTTCGACCGCGGTTTCGTTCCTGGCGATGTCGTACCAGGCCCGGTCTCGGGCCAGGGAGTGGAATTCGATGGTGGGGAACTGTCCCATGTGGAAATCCACCAGGTTCTGCCATTCGGCTTCGCTGCGACGCTGCAGTGAAAAACGCGCACCGGAATGACAGCGGGCACACATTTGCCCCAGACCCTCATCGAGGTCAGCCTCGACGATATTGGTGTCCTGCTCAAGCAGATAGCGATAGGGCTCGGCTTCCGACGGCGCCAGCCCCTGGGTGTCCGCCAGGTACTGTATCAGCGCCGCTTTGTCCTCGGCGGAAATCTGGGCACCGCGCAACAGCTGCATGCGGTTGATGGTCATCTGCCAGCCTTCCGGTGTCTTGCGCTGCTCGCTGATACGGGAAAACGGCGCTGCGCTGTCACCGGTTTCACTGTGACAGGCCAGACAGTTGTTGCGGATAATGTCTTCGCCGGCACCGGGCGTCGCCTGGGCCGGGATCGACAACAGGGTGGCCAGCGCCAGCACAGCCGCCCCGCCCCACGCACGATTTTTGTTTTGAGTCGTCAAAGCCATCACTCCCTGGATAATGATGTGTAGGGTCAATGGGTAGTTAAACTACACCGGTGCTGTAAATGAAATTAGCCGCTTTTGTGCTAAGTTGTACACGGATGTAACAGGCTGTAACAGAAGCTTAGTTAAAGATTCTAATCTATTGTTTTAAAAACAATTTATTCATTTTCCCGTTGGCATGGCAGATGCTTTCCCAGGCGGCAGGCCATTGGTAGACTCTGCCTACCCACACACCTGAGCACCCCAGATATGCCCCACGACACCCCGGGCCCGGCCCATATCCTGATTGTCGAGGATGACTTTGCCTCCCGCTCGCTGCTGGTGAGCTACTTCGAAAAGGAAGGTTACCGTGTCAGCGAAACCGAACGGGCCGACGATCTGCTGCAGCAAGTGCAGCGTGAAAGCATCGACCTGGTGTTGCTGGATATCAACCTCCCCGGCAAGGACGGCCTGACCCTGACGCGGGAGCTGCGAGCCGCCTCCCGCGTGGGCATTATTCTGGTCACCAGCAAGGGCGACGAGATCGACCGTATCGTCGGGCTGGAGCTCGGTGCCGACGACTATGTCACCAAACCGTTCAACCCCCGCGAGCTGCTGGTGCGGGTCAAGAACCTGCTCTGGCGCGTACTGGATGCGCGCCAGAACAACACCACCGGGCGCAACAGCAGTGCCTGGCAGTTCGAGGGCTGGAGCCTGGATCCACACAAGCGCCAGCTCACCGGCCCCAATGGCGTACTGGAGCGCCTGCCGGAGGGGGAATTCAAGCTGCTGCAGGCGCTGGTATCCAACCCCGGTCAGGTACTGTCGCGGGACCAATTGATGGATGCCATCCACGACCGCGAATGGACCCCCAATGACCGTTCGGTGGATGTCCTCATTGGCCGCTTGCGCCGCAAGCTCGGCGACAGCCCGTCCAATCCGCAGCTGATACTCACCGCCCACGGCGCCGGTTACATGTTTGCCGGCGAGCTGAGCTAACGGATGGCGACACTGGATGACTACCGCATTGTGCAGCGCCTGCATCAGGGCCGCTGCTGCAGCGTAAGCCGAGCCCAGCACCTGTCCGGCGGCGACACCGTCATCTTAAAGCAGCTCAATCGCGCCCAGGCCAGCAGCGAACAGGTCAGCCGCTTTCAGCATGAATTCGAGGTACTGCAGCCGCTGCACATCGCCGGCATCAGCCGCCCGCTGGCACAGCTGCGCCTGGACACAGGCCCCGCCACCCTCTTTGCCGACACCAATTCGGTGCCGCTGCGCCAGCTGATCAGCGAGCAGCGGCCGAACTGGCAGCAGTGGCCGAACTGGCAGCAGTGGCTGCCGGTGGCCATCGCCATCAGCGAACTGCTCGGGCGCCTGCACGAAGCCCATATCATCCACAAACAGATCAGCCCCGATCATCTGCTGCTCAACAGGGACACAGGCGCGCCTGAGCTGATCGATTTTTCCCTCAGTACCCCGCTGCACCGCGAGCAGGCCAACTGGCATACGCCCGAGCTGAGCTTTGCGGGCCTGGCCTATATAGCCCCGGAGCAGACCGGGCGCACCAGCCGCGCCATCGATTACCGCACCGACTACTACAGCCTGGGCGCGACCCTGTACGAGCTTATGACCGGCCAGCCGCCCTTCGGTACCCGCCAGGGCATGGAACTGGTGCACAGCCATATCGCCAAGCAGCCAACGGCGCCCCACAGCATCAACCCGCAGCTGCCGCCTCTGCTCTCCAGCATCATTCTCAAGCTGCTGGCCAAGGATGCCGCCCAGCGCTACCAGTCCAGCGTCGGCCTGGTGCACGACCTCAGGCGCTGTCTCCCGGGTGCTCCCGCCAGCAGCGAAGCCCTGGGGCTGCAGGATCTGTCGGCGCGTTTTCAGATTCCGCAGCAGCTCTATGGCCGCGAGGCCGAACTGCAGCAACTGTGCAATGGCTACGACCGCTGCACCGCGGGCCAGCCTGGCCTGGTGATGATCAGCGGCTATGCCGGCGTCGGCAAATCCAGCCTGGTGCATGAGCTGCGCCAGTACGTTAATAGTCGCGAGGGCAGCTTCAGCAGCGGCAAGTTCGATCAGTTCCGCCGTAACCGCCCCTACTTTGCGGTATTTCAGGCACTGCAGCGGCTGGTGCGCCAGCTGCTCACCGAACCCGAGAAGCGCATCGCCCCCTGGCGCGATGCGCTGCAGACGGCCCTGGGCAGCCAGGCTCAGGTGCTGATCAAGCTGATTCCGGAGCTGGAACTGATCATAGGCCCGCAGCCAGAGGCGCCGTCATTAACCCCGGCGGAGGAGCAGAACCGCTTCTCGCGCATGTTCGTGCAGATGCTGCGCGTCTTCGCCAGCCCCGAGCGGCCGTTGGTACTCTTTCTGGACGACCTGCACTGGGCGGATCTGGCCTCCCTGCACCTGCTCGAAACCCTGGTCAACACGCGCGAACTGCCCCACCTGCTGCTGATCGGCAGCTATCGCGATGAAGAGGTCGATGGCGATCATCCTCTGCAGGCTTACCTGGAACGCTTTCGCCACCCGCCCTGCCACTTGAGCGAACTGCGCCTGGCACCCCTGGATCAGCCCCAGGTCAATCGCCTGATCGCCGATACCCTGCGCTGCCCGCTGCAGCAGTGCCAGGCCCTGGCCACGGCCTGCATGAGCAAGACCCAGGGCAACCCGTTCTTCCTCGGCCAGTTTCTCCATACACTGCACGACGACGGCCTGATCCGCTTTCGCGACCAGCACTGGCAATGGGACGAGGCGGCCATTCAAGCCCAGGAAATGACTGACAACGTCATCGCCCTGATGGTCAGCAAGATTCAGCGCCTGCCCGCCAGCACCCAGCAGGTACTGCCGCTGGCAGCCTGTATCGGCAGCACCTTCAACCTGCACAGCCTGGCCCTGGTCAGCGGTCAGAGCGCCGTCGTCACCGCCAGCGGCCTCTGGCCGGCGCTGACCGAAGGCCTTGTGGTACCGCTGGATGATAACTACCGCCTGTTCCAACACCAGGATCCCAGCCGCTCGCGCTACCGCTTCGTGCATGACCGGGTGCAGCAGGCGGCCTACTCGCTGATCGCCGAGTCGCGCCAGGAAGCCCTGCATCTGCAGATTGGCCGCCAACTGCAACACAGCCTGACGGAGGACGAGCAGCACAGCCGCATCTTCGAGATCAGCAATCACCTGAACCAGGCCCGACGCCTGATCGATGCGCCGGACGAGCACCTGGCGCTGGCGCAGCTGAACCTGGCTGCCGGACTGCGGGCGCGGGAAGCCGCCGCCTTTGACTCGGCGCTGAACTACCTGCAGTGCGGCCTCGAATTGCTGCCAGACGATGCCTGGCACAGCGCCTACAGCCTGGCCCTGAAACTGCATACAGCCGCCGCCGAAATCGCCCATATCCGCGCCGACACCGCGTTTATGCAGCAGCTGACCGACGCGGTGGAACAACATGCCCGCTCGCTGCCCGACCGAGTGCGCATCTACGAGATCCGCATTCAGTCCCAGGTCGCCAGCAACCACTTCGACCGCGCCCTGCACCTGGCGCTGGATCTGCTGTCCCAGCTGGGCGTGGTGATTCCAGCCAAACCCAGTGCGCTGCAATACTGGCGCGCCATTCTGCGCACCCGCTGGCTGCTGCAACGCACATCCGAGCAGGATATCCTCGCCAGCAAGGCCATGACCTCCCCCGAGCTTCTGGCGGCGATGCCCCTGATGGCCAGCATGTTTGGCGTTATCAAATTTTCCAGCTCCGAGCTGCGCCCGCTGGTGATGGCGCGGGAAGTGGAGCTGAGTATTCGTCATGGCCTCAACCCCGCCTCCGCGCTGGCCTTTGCCGGCTACGGCGGCGTACTCTGCGGCCACTTCAATGCCATTGATCAGGGCTATCGGCTCGGCCAGCTGGCCCTGCAGCTCGACCGCCAGATGCCGGCCTGCCAGACCCATCACCGCACCCTGTCGCTGTTCAACTCCTATGTGCGCCACTACCGCGAGCCGCTGGCGCTCTGTCGCGATGACCTGCTGCAGGCCTATCGACTGGGGCTCGACTGCGGCGATATCGAATGGGGTGCCTACGCCCTGGCGGCCTATATCCAGTACGCCTTTACGCTCTGCCGCAACCTGGACGCGTTGCAACCCCAGCTCGAAGACTACACCCGTTTTCTGGATCAGTCGGGCCAGCAGCAGTCACTGCAATACTCCCTGCTGACGCTGCAGACCATGGATAACCTGCGCGGTCACAGCAGCGATGCCCCCCGTCTGGACGGGCGCTTTTACCAGCAGGACGCAAGCCTTGCGGAGCTTGAGCGCGAAAACCACCGCACCGCCATCTGCCTGCATCACTTCTACAGCGCCCTGCTGTGCTACCTGCTGGGCACACCGGCAGACGCCCTGCGCCACAGCCAAGCCGGTGCGATGCTCACCGACTCTATCAGCGGCACCTTTACCGAGCCCTGGCTACGACTGCTAGATGCACTGTGCATACTGGCGAATCTCACAGACACACCCTTGCTGGCGCGCCGCACCCGTCTTAGACGCGTGCGCCAGACACTGCATCAGCTGCGAAAGCTGGCCCGGGCCTGCCCCGAAAATCACCTGCACCACTACTGCCTGCTACGGGCCGAGTGGCTGCGCAGCCGCCAGCACTATGCCAAAGCGCTGGATATGTACGAACAGGCCATCGAGCAGGCCCGCGAGCAGGGCTTCATGCTGGAAGAGGCGCTGGCCTGCGAGCTGGCGGGAAGATTGTGCCTGGACTGGAAAAAGCGCGGCATGGCCCGCACCTACCTGCAGGATGCCTACGCACGCTACCGGGACTGGGGCGCCCGGGCCAAGCTTGCCCAGATGCGCCAGCAGTATCCCCAGGAACTGGAAACCCGCCCCCGCGACCTGCCCGCACACAGCGGTGCAGGCGCACTGGAGCCGGCCAGCGCCATCGACAATCAGGCCTTCGATATTTCCTCGGTCATCAGCGCCTCCCAGGCCATCTCCGATGAAATCGTGCTGGAACGGCTCCTCGGGCGCCTTATGAGCCTGGCGCTGCAGACCGCCGGTGCCCAGCGCGCCAGCCTGATTCTGCGCCGCCAGCAGCAGTGGTTTGTTGAAGCCCAGGCACGGCTGGATACCGAGCCACAGTTGTTCAGCGCCCGCCCGCTGGAAGATGCCGGCGATGAGCTGCCGCTGAGCATCATTCACTATGTGGCCCGTACCAAGGAGATCCTGGTACTGGGCAATGCGGTGGAACACCCGCTGTTTCAGCAGGACAGCTATATCCGCCAGCAGCAGCCGCGCTCCCTGCTGTGCAGCCCGATTCTGTACCACGGCGAACTCACCGCCGTGCTGTACCTGGAACACAGTGAAAGCCGGGATATCTTCGACCAGGATCGCCTCAAGACGCTGCAGATTCTCACCGCCCAGGCCGCCATCTCGATCGAGAACGCCAAGCTCTACTCCAGCCTGCAGCAGTCTGAGGGGGAATACCGTTCGCTGTTCGAAAACGCCATCGAGGGCATTTTTCGTATCGACACCGGCGGGCGCTTTATCTCCGCCAACCCGGCTCTGGCGCGGCTGCTGGGCTACGACAGCCCGGCGGGCTTTCTCGACGAGGTGCCGGACATCAACCGCCAGGGCTTTGCCAGCCCGGGGGCACTGCAGCGTTTTCTGGCCATTCTGAATCGCCAGGACAGAGCGGTGAATTTCGAGACGCCCTGGTACCGCCGCGATGGCAGCACCCTGTTCGTGTCGGTGTCGGCGCGCCGGATCCTGGGCGAACAGGGTGATCTGCTCTATTACGAAGGCTCCCTGAGCGACATCAGTGAGCGCAAGGCCAAGGAGCAGGCGGAACTGGCGCGGGAAAAGGCGGAAGCCGCCAGCGAAGCCAAGAGTCAGTTTCTGGCCACCATGAGCCATGAAATCCGCACCCCGATGAACGGCATTCTGGGCATGGCGCAGTTGCTGATGCGGGCGCCCCTGTCGGCCGAACAACAGACCCAGGTCAAGGCTATCTACCAGTCGGGCCGCACCCTGCTGTCGATCCTCAATGATGTACTGGATTTCACCAAGATCGAAGCCGGGCAACTGACACTGGAACAGCACCCCTTCTCGGTGCGCCAGGTGGTGGATGAGATACGCCCGCTGCTGGAATCACTGGCGCGGGAAAAGGCCTTGCAGCTGATTGTACGGCTGGACAACGCCCTGCCTGAGAGGGTGTGCGGCGACAGGCGCGCCCTGAGCCAGGTGCTGCTGAACCTCGGCGCCAACGCCCTCAAGTTCACCCAGGAGGGCTATGTCGCCCTGCGCGTGCGCTGCCTGCGGCGCAGCGACAGTGAGATCCGCCTGCGCTTTGAGGTGGAGGACTCCGGCATCGGCATACCGCAAAGCGCCCGCGAGCGCATCTTCGCCCATTTCAGCCAGGCCGACAGTACCATCACGCGACGCTTTGGTGGCACCGGACTGGGCCTGTCCATCTGTCGCCGCCTGGTTGAGCTGCAGCAGGGGCAGATCGACTTTGACAGCACCGAAGGCCGCGGCAGCCTGTTCTGGTTCGAGCTCGACTATGTCCAGACCCAGGCGCAGCCACCTGCCGCCGATACGGCCCAGCCCTGGCGACCCACAGTCCCTGCGCGGGCACTGGATATACTGCTGGTCGAGGATACCGAGATCAATCAGCAGGTCAGCTGCGGCCTGCTTGAAAGCGAAGGCCACAGCGTCAGTATCGCCGACGATGGCTACACGGCGCTGTCGATGCACAACGATCATGCCTACGATCTGGTGCTGATGGATATCCACCTGCCCGACATGGACGGCGTGGAAACCGCCCGGCGCATGCGCCAGCACCCCGACAGCAGCCGGGCTGCGGTACGCATCATTGCCCTCACCGCCTCCGTCACCGGGCCGGAGATTCAGCAGTACCTGGACGCCGGCATGGATGCCGTGGTGGGAAAACCGCTACAGTTCAGCGAACTCGAACGCCTGCTGTACGATGAACAGGCCAGTGCTGGCGATGCGGTTCCTCCGGCCAGCACCCGCCCTGAAAATACCCAGGCTAGTGACTCAGTACCAACCGCACCGCTGGCAGATGGGCCAGGTGCTGACAACACTTCGACCGATGCCGACTTGCTAGACAGCAGCCTGCTGGCCCAGCACCGCAGCATGCTGGGTGAGGAACACTTTGACGGCCTGTTGTTGCGCATGCAGGCCCAGTGCGACAGCCTGCTCACTGAGCTGGCCGAAACGGATGCCGATCAGCCCGCCCTGTTGCACAAGCTGGCCGGCACCTGCGCCAACTTCGGCCTTGTCGCCGCCGCCGCCCGCTGCCGCGAACTTGAGCGCAGCGGCCCGCCCTGCGATAGCGCCGCTCAACAGGCCCTGCGCCAGCTGTACGAGCGCAGCATCGCGGCACTGCCCTAGCCTTGCTGCCAGCCAACCAGGAGCGCCCTTATCATCATCCTCGGGGTTAATTGCTTGCGCTACTCAAACGACGGGGCTGCGCTGTGGAGTACCAGGAGCCACCAGGCTGGATCGGAACAGATGTTTTGGCGATAGAGCAACTCCAGGCATGAATGGGGACAACTCCTGAAGTTGGACTTTCATTTTTGCACCGAGATCAGCAACATCATCGGCCGATCCAGTTCTTCCAACAGGCCTGGATTTTCAGTTACCTGTTCCCCGGTAGGCGCCCATTCCTGTACATGGCGGATGCTGAAGCCGAGGTTGATCAATGTATTGAGCGTCGTCCCGATAGTTCGGTGATGCTTGATAACCCCTTTGGCGAACCAGTCCGTTTTCCGCGGCCCCTCCACCGAATAGCTTTCCAGGGGCCAGATTCTTCTACCGTCGCCGTCCCTGGACCACGCCGGCATTACGGGCGCCATATAGATTGGGTGCTCGATAGTAAAAACAAACCGTGCCCCGGGAGTCAGAGCACGATAGATCGTTGCCACCAGTTTGCCGAAGTCGTCGATATAGTGGAACGCGAGTGAGCTGTACGCAAAGTCAAATGCCCCCTCTGGAAGAGCAAGCTGCTCCAGATCGGAGATCTTGTAGTCAATATTTTCATCATTCGTCGCGGACTTGGCACGCTCTAGCATTTTTTCGGAAAGGTCCAAACCGAGCACATGGACAGCCCCCTGCTCTCGGGCCCATCGCGCAAACCAGCCAAAGCCACAGCCAAGATCCACAACTCGCTTGCCGTCCAGACCTGGCAGCATTGCGCGAATGGCGGCCCATTCCGGCGCACCATCAAGCCCATGTACAGACCGAGGTAGCTGGCTATAACCGTCAAAAAATTCGCTTCTGTCGTAAATATTTTGTGCCATTCATCTTTCCCTTGAATTACAGAGTAGTGAGGCGCTGCGAGTTCAATAACGCGTCTCATTCACCTGAGGTGCAGGCTGAAGTTTAGCAATTTGTGCGGAAGTTGGAATCGCTGTAGAGCGATGATGAGCGTCGTTTTTCTTGTTAGACGACGGGCGCCGTGCCTGTCGCCAAGAACGGAGGTCAGACCGGGTTGGCGTCTGTGCCCTCAGGCGGGAAACCTTTTCGTCGACGTGGGCGATCTGCAGCACTTTCAGATCCGGTTTCGCAGGCCCCATCAGCTGCATGCCCATGACGCGCTGGAAGCACCAAGGGGACTAGATTGGTGATTGGTTATTGGTTATTGGTTATTGGTTATTGGTTATTGGTGAGAGTATGAGCATTACGAATAACGAATAACGAATAACGCCAGCCTTTTAAAGGTGGACGTAACCCGAGCAGGGCTCAGGCTTTTACGCCACCGAAACGCTTGTAAAACGCAGGCATGGGTTCAGGCAGTGGGCCATCGGCGGTTTCGAACATCTTGGCGATATACTCCTCGGACGCGGCGCACACCAGACTATAGAGGTTGCGGCACAGCTGGCGGGCCGCCACGCCGCTCCAGTCTTGGGGCAAGAGCTCAGCCGGCAGTTGCGGGTCGCGCAGCAGGACCTTGCGGTACTCATGAATCAGCAGGGTGCGGGCAAGGAAGCATTCACCAGGATCGAGACTGTCCTGCGCCTTCATCTCCTGCCACACCGGGCGAAAGCGTTCCAGAAAGTGCTTATAGCTGTCCGACACCTGATCCAGGTTCCAGCACTCGCGGGACTGTTCACGCAGCGCCTGGGACGAAAAGGCGTCGCCTTCACGGGTTTCAAACAGAATGCAGTCATCCAGCGCCCCCAGCTCCTGCAGGGTGTTGCGTACTTCCTGCATGTCGCAGTGGGGCATGGCCATAAGAATCGGCGAGAAGGAGCCAAAACCCATCCAGCTCAGCTCATCGCGCACCTGCTGGCGAATGTCCACGGGCACCTGGGACAATACCGCCAGGCACCAGGACCCATCCCACTCCGGCAGCACCGGCAGATAGATACGCTTGAAAGCCTTGTCGAAACGCCGCCGCCCCTGGGCCGTGAGACTGTAATAGCTGCGCCGCCCCAGCTGCTGTGCCGACAGCCAGGGCTCTTCCTTGCTAAGGCGAAACACCGAGGTACGCACCAGCCGCTGATTCAAGCCAAAGGATTCCAGCACCTTGATCAAGCTGCCCAACCAGACAGTACCGCCGCGCGGCACTATGGCATCACCAAAGATGGTGATGATCAGTGACCCTGCCCGAATCGGGCGCTGGGTGCAGAACTGCTGGACAAGCTCGGCTAAATGACTGGAATTGCTCATAAAATTGGCGTGTTCGATGGCAGCGAAGAGTAGCCTCATTCTATAGAGCGGCGCCGATTGATGCAAAGCACAAGACCCTGGCCGAGCACTCACTTCCCGCCCTGCAGGATAAGGCGCCGCGTAGCCCGTCAGCCGATGAGGTGATTTCAGGTTTTGTGGCTTCACTGACCTAGTGTACTGCTTCGCCCTAATGGGTGCTTATAGAGCCCGCCAATTTGTGTCCGGCAAGGCGCCGTTCGCCGGTAATAGTGGGGCTCTTGCCAAGAGCGGCAACGCAGTTGGGCGCGAATTGGCGCGCTCCCTTCGGGCGAACCGCCAGAAGGCCGTCCGCGGTGTTGCATTTCCTCGACATAGGCCCACTATGCCTTCGAAAATGCGCCGTGCGGCCAGCCTCCTGGCGACTCGCTAAAAGCGCCTCTAAGAGCGAAGCAGTACACTAGCACTAGCACGTCAATATAGGGGATGACGCGAATCAAGCCATTTTCGGTTCTGTCGAGGTGCTTTATAACCGGGTGCGGCTGCACTCCAGCAATGACGACATGAGTCCTGTGGACTACGCATCAGCGTTTCGTGCAGCCGCTTGAAAATGTGTCCACTAATTCTGGGGCACATCAAGGCCTCGGCTTCAGCCAAAGCCTCTTCATTCTAACTTCGAAGCCTTTTTTCGGACCGGCTCGGGTTTCGCTTTAGCAGTGTTCGACCACCAACGGCTCGACGCTCACCCCGATCAGCTCATTAACCAGTACTTTGGGAGCAGGTCTGGCTGGGATAGCCAATGTTCATTGGACTCCGATAGCCAGGAGGTCTTGTAAGAGTTGATTGATCTGGCGGCGGCTGATCCTAGACGGTCGAACAGCCAGAGCTCGGTGCGTTAGCGGGATGGGGGTGGGGAGGGGAGCTGACGAAGACAAGGATAGAGAAACGCCGATAAATTTTTACGGTAATTTCACTCGCTCTTGATACCCAGGTAGTCGCGCACTTGAAGTAATCTCTTGGGGAACTCCAGTTCCTTAGCCTCTGTTGGCCACATACCGTGATTATCTGGCAGCGCGTGTAAGAACTCCGCACCATATCTGCGATATGCGACGCGGGCCTCATTGGTCAGGAATACGCTGCGGATTAGGTACTTGGCTATCCTGAGCGCTCCCTTGACGTTTCCCTGCTCGAGATGGTCGACGATGTACATTCTTGTGGCCAATGCGGCGAGTTTAACTCGTACGACTTCCCGAGCCTGCTTTCTCTCCGCGTACCTAAGTCCGACAAGGTTGTTGATTCGTGATTTTAAGCATAAGGGAGGCGACAAGATGGGTATTTGTAGGTCGCCAACTGGCAGGGCATCTGCAAACTTGATCACTTCTCGGTCGGTCAATCCATAAACGGCGATGAGGAACTCGATTGACAAGTTTTCCCCTGTAGCCCCTTTGATCATTACCACTCCTGAGTTGGGAGTTTGATCACCAAAGGCAGGAAACTTTGCTTGGCCGCCCCAAGCTTCAGCGCATAGCTCTATGGCGTGCCGCTTCCCGAGCAGGTCTAGGTCGTCACTCGCAAGGTGTGTGTATTCTTCACCCGTAAGCTGATCCAATAGGTAGTGGTCGCCCCATACACAGAGGGCTTGCCCGCCGATGATGGTGACCTCGGCGGCTGCTTCTGGCGAAAGACGGGCGAGAATGTCCCCAAGGGTATCGGTCTGATCGTCCTGATCATCTGTCATATGCAGGTAGGGGCGTTTCCGAGATGAATGATATTAACCGAAGGCCTTAAGAATAACCTTCCGACGAGAAGACGCTTTGGCTTTCGCCAATCGCTGTGCGCCGAGTTCTGCCGCATTTCTGTGCAGTTCCTGGCGTTGCTGCTCTTTCTCTTGAGCTCGAAGCTCAAAGAAATGGACTTCAGAGCCGTGTAGCTTACTAACCATGATGACCTCTGATTTCCCTTAAAAAACAACAACTTACAAGCAACTCTAAGGTGTCGCCTGTCAGGCTTCGTGTTTCACACGAAGCCTGACAGGCGACACCTGAAAAGTCAAGGACGGACCTGCATATAATGATGCTTGATAGTCAAGCTGTTGGCAAGTCCGTTCTAATAACAGCGGATTGTTGCCTTAACTCCGAGGCCCATACCTCATACTCATTGAGCAACGGAAGTCTCGGCAACAAGCCTTTGGATGTATAGACCGTATGTATGGCCTCCTTGGCCTAGCATCAGCTTAGCCGCCATCTCCAGACATACCCAATTCCAACGTCTTCACTCCCTTCGTCCGACTTGACGAAACGTCCGATCTCCTCGACTTCGGCGTCCTCATAGACGGCAAAGCTGTCACGTCCTGCCAGCCGTCCCCAGTACTGTCCACAGGCAAGCCCCATCTTGCCGTCGCGCTTCTCTAGCTTGATCTGAACTCCAACTTGTTGGAGATAGGCGTTTAGTTCCTCGTTGGCGGCGATTTCCTCGTCTATCAGCGCCCTGTCGATCAGCTCAACCATCCGCTCTTCCAGCTCCATGATGGTGTCGAATGCAGGCAACCATTGATTCCAGCCGAAGACAAACGCCGTATCCAAACACAGGCCCGACCTAAAAGGTAATCAACTCGACAACCGACACCAGCACCTCCGGCTTGAAGTCCTTCCCGTAGCGGCTGAAGGTAATGCCTCCAGTCTGGTGTCCGAGTATCCCACCGATCAAGCTCTCAGCCACGCCAAGCTGCTTCAGGTGATCCGCAACCGTATGCCGGAAGCTGTGGAAGTCCTTCTTCTCGTCGCCGCCCTTGAAGCCCAGCTTGTCCCGATACCGCGCAAACCACTTCGAAGGCGTAGCGGCATAGCCGTGCCGTTTGTGCCTGACCAGATCAAACAGCATACCGTCTTCTCCCAGCTCCCGGCGCTGCTCAACGTACTGAAGGAACCCGGCTTCCTTGAGCTTGGAATGAATCGGCACCACTCGCTCTGATGTCGGCGTCTTGAGCTTCTGGTCATCCCTGCCCTCCCTGAAGTAAATGCAGTCGATACCATTGATAGTGACCACATCATCAAGGTACAGCTGGCACAGTTCATTCATCCTCGCACCGGTATAGAGTCCCAGCAGCGGGAGCCAGTACTGATACGGCTTGTCACCGTCACGCCGGGCATAGACATCAGCCGCAAACAGCCGCTTCAGGTCATCCTCAGTAAAACGACAGCGCCCTTCGCTCGCCTTCACACGCTGCTTGACCTTCATGCCGTCGAACGGGTTCTTCTCGCAGTACTCCTCCTGCACCGCATAGCCGAAGAAAGCGGTCAGGTACTTCACATAGTTGTTGAAGGTCGTAGTACTAATAGTCGTCTCGGCGTCGGCAATTAGCTGCTCCAGTGGCACCTTGCCCTTCTGGTTCACTCTGGGCGGCAACTGCAATGCCGTTTCCTTGAACTTCTGAGCCTGCTGGCGCTGGTATCGATGAATAGGCAAATCACCGACGATCCGTATCAGCAACTCGACGATGGACTTCTTATCACCCAGCGTCTTCTCACCAACGCCGTCCAAACGTTGGGCCTTGAGGTACTGCTGCAGGACTGTAGAGAGCTTGGGGCTAGACTTCTCGGGCACAGCTGGCGCGGCCTGCACCGGAGTCTGAGACTGATTTAAGGGCCGCTCAGAGCGTTTCCACGACAGTACCGACACATCGACACCCTTCCCGCCCTCGGCTTGAGAGAACAGAGACTGCACCTGATCTAATATCAGAGCGCTTCGGACGATAGCCTGACGTCGGCATTTAGTCTGCAGGGAACGACGGAGATAGGTTTGGGGAATTAGCTGACGGACAGTGTCGGGGACACGAATACGGAAGTAAAAAACGGAGTGTTTTGAGGTCTGAAGGTATGCTGAAGGCCGGGCCATGTGTTCCACTAGGGCACGTCACAGGGTTTAACCACAAGAAAGCCTTAATTTTCAACGTGTTAACGTCAAATGGGGGCAGCTCCACCAGCCACATCCCGGCACACGAGTCGACCGCTGTGGCTGCTCCCTTCCAGGCCTGACCAGGTTCACGGTTTATCGTTGCGGGAGGACCAGCAGAGCTACCATAACATGGTCGTCTGACCAGCCTCTAAACGAGACAGGCGGGCAGTATACCAGCCTCGACGAAGAATGCAAAAGGATTGATTACAAAAGAAAAATCGCTGCGCTACGCCTGCAACTGCAGCACGCGCAGCGCCAGCAATAGCAGAATAACCCCGATGGTTCGATCGATGGCGCGGCTGCGCTGGGCCAGCCAGGCGAGCACCCCGGTACGGGACAGAAACAGCGCCACCAGGCAATACCAGAGGCCATCGATGACCGCCGCCGTACCGATCATCAGCGCCTGGCCTGCCAACGACATCCCAGGGGAGACAAACTGGGAGAACAGTGCCAGGAAGAACACAGCCAGCTTGGGGTTGAGCACCGAGATCATGAAGCCATCGATGCCGGCGCGCATTAGGCTTGCAGGCTTGCCCGCCTCGGCCTGTAGCGCCCCGCCACCGGCACTGCGCAGCGCCTTGACCCCAAGCCAAACAAGATAACCCGCGCCCGCCAGCGTAATGACTCTATATAACGCCTGGGATTCAAGAATCAGCACAGACAGGCCGGCGACCGTCACCAGCGCCCAGAGCGCAACACCGAGCGCGTGACAGACGCCCGTCATCATGCCGTGGCGACCGCCACCACCCAGGGTATGACTCAGCACGACCGCAAGGCTCGGGCCCGGGGATACGGCACCCGCCAGGCAAATCGCACAGAGTGACAACCAGCTCATCCATGTCATGGGGCAAAGCATCCTTTTTCGGTGTAAATGAATGTTGAAATAACGTTTAATTCAAAGAGCGTCCTGCGTCGCCTGAAAATCCGCGACGCGCACGACCATAGAACGCCGGGCAGGATTAGCAGGTGCGCCACGCATGCTGGCTGCGGAACCTATACTGCACGCAACGGACTAATCTACCCGATACGAGGGGCAGGAACACCAAAGGGCAATCATGGCAGTGAAGTTCAAACTCAAAAATGACGATGAAACCTATGGCTGGCCGCTCATCAGTCTGCACTGGCTCATGGCTGTCGCGGTGTTCGGGCTTTACTTCCTTGGCCTCTATATTATCGACCTGGGCTACTACGACCCCAACTACAAGACACTGCCCCACTGGCACCGCAGCCTGGGCATGTTGCTGCTGCTCGCGCTGGGGCTGCGTGTGCTCTGTCGCTGCGTGGATCGCGCGCCCAGCGCCCTGCCCGGCCACGGAAAGGCCACTCGCCTGCTGACCAAAAGCGCCCATTCCCTGCTCTATCTGCTGATGATCACAGCGCTGATCTCCGGCTATGTCATGTCAACCGCAGGAGGCCATGAAATCGCTGTATTCAACTGGTTTTCGGTGCCGCCGCTACCGATCGAGCTGCATCATCAGGCCGACAAGGCCGGCATTATCCACTACTGGAGCTCCACTGCCCTGATTGCACTTTCTAGCGTGCATGCCCTGGCGGCGCTGAAACATCACTTTGTCGACAAAGACTCAACCCTGACACGCATTCTAGGAATTACCCGGGAGAACCCATGAAAACGAACCTGATCAAAAGCCTGGCACTGGGCGGACTACTGGCCGCAGGGCCGCTGTATGCCGCTGAATACGCCATCGATACCGAAGGCGCCCACGCATCCGTCAACTTTCGCGCCAACCACCTGGGCTTCAGCTGGGTCACAGGCCGGCTGGAAAAGTTCGATGGCAGCTTTAACTACGATGCCGCAGACCCGAACAGCGCCAGCGTCTCCATCACCATCGAGGCCGCCAGCGTCAACACCAACCAGGCCGAGCGTGACAAGCACCTGCGCAGCGACGAATTTCTGGACGCAGCAACCTACCCGGAAATCACCTTTGTAAGCACGTCCTACAAGACCAACGGCGACGGCAGCGGCGTACTCAAGGGTGACCTGAGCCTGCACGGCGTCACCAAGCCCGTCACCATCAATGTCACCCGCGTCGGCGAAGGCGATGATCCCTGGGGCGGTTATCGCGCAGGCTTTCAGGGCACCGCCGAGCTGAAGCTAAAAGAATTCGGCATCAACTACAACCTGGGCCCCGCCGCCGAAACTATTTACCTGGATCTGAATATAGAGGGCGTACGCAAGTAAGCATCGCTCGCCATTAACATCATTACATGCCCCTAAGGCGCCCCGACCATCGTTCGCCGGGCGCCTTCTCTGCATGAGTTAACCCTCAGCCCCATTTGTCCGCCGGCGGCTGATAGAACTCAAAAGCCGTCAGCAGCTGCTCGGCCTCTCGCTCTACCATCAGCATGTCCACATACTCGGGCCGTACAAAACCCTCATCACTGCTCTGGTGAATAAACTCCACCAGCTTGTCGTAATAGCCGTCGATACTCAGCAGGCCAAAGGGCTTATGGTGAATCCCCAACTGCGCCCAGCACCAAATTTCAAAAATTTCCTCAAAGGTACCCACACCGCCGGGCAACGCAATAAAGGCGTCGGCCAGATCCGACATCAGCGCCTTGCGCTGGTGCATGGTTTCCACCAGCCGCAATTCCGTCAGTTCCGGGTGCGCCAATTCCCGATCCGCCAGCCCCTTGGGCAATACGCCTATCACCTTGCCGCCCTCACTCAGGGCACCGCTGGCGACCGCGCCCATAAGACCCACCCGGGCACCGCCATACACCACCTCAATACCGCGCCTCGCCAATACCTGACCCAGCTCAAAGGCCGCATCCTTGTACCGACTGCCGGGACGCCCATCCGCCGAGCCACAAAATACCGCTATTCGCATCCTTCACCTCGGTAATCATTTTCCGCGCGCTACCCATGACTCCGGCAGCACGTTGTTAAATTTTGGCCAACGCCAGCCGCACGCCCAGCGCCACCATCACCAGACCTGTAACGCCATGACAAAGCCTGCGCAACATGGGCAAACGCACCCAGCCCCGCACACGGCAGGTCAGCAGCGCCAGCAGCGATTGCCAGCTCATGGCAATAACAAAGTGTATCGCCGCCAGCAACAAGGCCTGGGGCAGCACAGCACCGGCCGGATCAATAAACTGGGGCAAAAACGCCATATAAAAGATGATGGTTTTGGGGTTGAGCAAATTCGATAACAGGCCCTCGCGCCCGCAGCGCCAGAAGGAGACCTGCTGTTGCGTTACCGCCTGCACCGAGTCTGCTGCGGCCTGCTGCCCACGGCCACGCAGTGCCTGGCGCAGGCTGCCCCACCCCAGCCAGGTCAGGTAGGCTGCGCCCGCCATCTTGAGCGCACCGAAGAGCACGGCAGACTGCATCAGCAATACCGATATGCCCAGTGCCGACAGCACCGCATGCACAAAGAGCCCGCTACAGATACCAAAGCTGGTCACCACACCATCGGCCACCCCGCCACGCGCCGCATTGCGCACCGTAAGCAGCGTATCCAGCCCTGGGGATACCGACAACAGCGTCAATGCCACTATGGCAGGTAACAGTTCGACCAGATCAGACACGCGCAGGACTCCCATTCAAGGATAATGACACAAGACGCCATGGATTTTTCAGTACGCCTAGCGGCCCCAGGCAGCCGCCATAATACACCAGCGCAGCAAACATCGGCACCGTGGCGCGGCTCTTAATCAATGCAGGGATTATGCTATAGTGCGGCTGATTTCCAGTCACGGGTAGTTACGATAATGGCGCGCACACTGCAGGATCAGCTGCTGAACATGGGCATGGCCAACAAGAGCCAGGCAAAGAAAGCCAAGGACACCAAGCGCAAGCAAACCAAGCTGCGCAAGTCCGGCATCAAGACAGAGGACCCGGACACCAATGTCCAGTCCGACATCGAACGTCTGCGCCAGGAAAAGCAGGAACGCGACCGCCTGCTGAACCAGCAGCGCGAGGAAGACAGAGCCCGCAAAGCAGGCCTGGCCGAAGCCCTGCAACTGATCCAGCAGCACAGCACCAAAGCGCCTAAAGATGGCAGCATGGCGTACAACTTTGTGCATGACCGGGTCATCAAGACACTGCATCTGGACCGCGCAACACACAACCAGCTCAGCCGTGGCCAGCTCGCCATCGTCATCCTGCAGCCGGGCTACGGCCTCATGGCCGATGATATCGCCGCCCGGATAGAAGAAAAGGCGCCACAGCGCGTGATTCGCATCAAGCCTGAAGCCAAGCCCGATGAAGATGATCCCTACGCCGACTACCAGATACCCGACGATCTGATGTGGTAAACACCCGCCGGGCCAGGAGGCTGGCTGCTAATGCAGCCCGGCCGGGCGGCGCACCTCCACAAAGGCTCCGGACTCTGCTATCTCCACAGCTTCAGCCCTGGCACTTTCATCAGCCCCGGCATTAGCACTAGCGCCAGCTGCGACCTCAGCCGCATAGCTGTGTTCAACCACAAGGTTGTCCACGGCACGCAGGCCGCGCGCCATATCCCTGGACAAATTCATCAGCAGCGTCGCGAATTCCTGGGTATTGGATTCATACAGATCGTTAAACAGACGGGTGGATATTTTCACCACTATGACATCTTCCACCGCCCGTGCACGGCCGATACGCCGGTGCAGCGCGATCATGCCGACGAAGCCAATATTCTCGCCAAAATGGTAGTTGCGGATAAAGCCGTAATGGCCCTGGTGATATTTGTGAAAGGCCATCTGGCCTTTGAGAATGACATAGAAGCCATCAGAGGGTTCGCCGGCTTCGAACAGTACCTCGCCGGGATCCAGCGCCAGCACCTCGCCGCTTCGGATCAAATGCACCACTGTAGTATCGGTGAGTGCACCAAAGGTCGAAATCGTCCTGAAATAGGGCAATCCGAGGTCTTCCATTAACCCCTGCCCAGACAACTTGCGCATGTTCCAGCCCATTCCGGGGCGACAAGGCCAAACTACTCTCTGGCCCAAACCGCTCAAGTGTAACAGCAGCTTTACAGCTGAACCTGCCCAAAGTATAGGCGCTGCAGCCGAGGCCCCGGGCCTGTTACGAATAAATAATTCAGATGTAACAGGCCGCGCACTTTAATAGCCCACAGCAAAAGTGCTATGCCGATGGAAACCAATTATGCAGGGACACTGTTTGTCCGTTTGTTTAGTCCTGCGGCGGTTCCTGGTTAATCAGATTGCAGACCCGCACAAAGCCCCAGATCATCACCGATGCCATTGCCAGCACGCCCACGACGCTTGGCACCAGTACTTCTACGCTGTACACATCCAGACCGAACATTTGCGCCACCTCTGTGTTGCATTGGAATTAACACAGAGGTTATCGGTATCTGCAGGCGCAGATATTGACGCAGCTCAAAGTTCTCGAGGCCTGACAGCCCCAGAACCCGACCAATGCAGCGAGACTTGATCTACATCAACACTGGGACCATCGCGTTACAAAACGAAAGCTTACAGCAGTGCCAGCAGGCTATCGGCATCGCTGACTTCAAATTTTTTCGGCTCTTCAACGTTCAGTGCCGTGACCACACCATCCTCGATGATCATGGCATATCGACGCGACCGCAGCCCGCCAAAATCCGCTGTATCCACACCCAGGCCCAGCGCCTGCGTGAGCGCGCCACCGCCATCGGCCAGTAACGTCAGGGCTTCGGCATTCTGGCTTTGCCCCCAGGCCCGCATCACGAAAGAATCGTTGACCGACAGGCAGGCGATCATGTCCACGCCCTTGGCACGAAACTCATCCGCCTTGACCACATAGCCCGGCAAATGGGTGTTTGAGCAGGTGGGCGTGAATGCCCCCGGCAATGCAAAGAGCACAACTTTCTTGCCGGCAAACAACTCGCTGGCCGGCAGCGTTTCCTGCTCACCCGCCGTCAGCGCGGTAATGTTAACGGCCGGAATACTGTCACCTGTTCTGATCATCTGCATACTCCTGTTGCTAAAACCCGGATAGACGCGCGATTGCGTCTGGATCAAACCCAAGCCGCAGTGTAGCCATTCACCACCCCAAGGAATACTGCAGCGGATCGATTCCAGCCTCCGCAGAGCCAGGTGGCCTCCTTTGCAGGCTTTTCGCTTGCCAGCCTCCCTGGCCAGACCCCAGGCATGCATGGTCTAGTCTTAAGGAGTTACAGGTTGCCAGCAGGGCAACATCTGTCGGAGGTGAAGTGTGTTTAAACTCTTCTCGTCGACGGGGCCTGTATTCGAAGGGAACTCGGACCAGCTCAGGCAACACCTGGGCACGCCCCGTTCCACAGCACAACCCGGCACGTCTGCGCAAAACGCGCGGGCCACAGCAAAGTTTGATCCGACCCGGTTCTACCGGGACCCGGCACTCGGCGCTCAGCCGCAGCAAGCCACTGAGGATCAGGCGCTCAGCACGGTCGCCAGCCTGATGTCGCGCAAGGCCATCAGCATTAGCACCCTGCAAAACCTGGGTGATGCCTGGCAGCTAATGCAACAGCATGATATCGCTCAATTAGTCGTCATCACCCCGCCTCTGCAACTGGTGGGCATGCTGACACGCACCGAAGTACTCAAGTGCCTGATGGTGCGCAACGGCCAGGTCAGCTTTGTCAGCGGCAGCCCCATCAGCGCGCTGATGCAGCAACCCATGATCGTCGTCAGTGAAACCGAGGACATTCGCCAGACTGCACTGCTGATGCTGGAGCGGGATATCAATGCCCTGGCAGTAATCGACAGCCGGGATCAGCTCAGCGGCGTAATCAGCCGACGGGATATTCTGGGATTTCTCGCCCGCGCACGCCCGCTGACATTGCGCGCCTGACGCCTGCCGGACTCCCGCCCTCTGCCTGCGGTCGCCGCGGGCCGACTAGGCACCAATCAAAATGGCATTATTGCAGCTGAGCAAGAATGTTGTGTAAGAAGAAGGCTTAACCTTGGCCGTAGCAGTCGATAAACTGAGCCATCGCTATACTGCTACCGCCGCCCGGTGCACACCCGGCGCCACCTGCTACTCAGGTGCAGCATAACTTTGGCAAAGTCTCACGCCCAGGTTCAGGTACAGAACCCCAGACCCTCTAATCAAACATCAAGGATACTCCCATGAAGTCCCGCGCCGCTGTTGCCTGGGAGGCAGGCAAGCCTCTCCAAATCGAAGAAGTTGATGTCGCAGGCCCGAAACAGGGTGAAGTCCTGTTACGCATGGTCGCCACCGGCGTATGCCACACCGATGCATTCACCCTGTCCGGCGACGACCCGGAAGGCATTTTCCCGTCCATCCTGGGACACGAAGGCGGCGCCGTGGTGGAAGAAATTGGCCCGGGCGTCACCACGCTCAAGCCCGGCGATCACGTTATTCCGCTTTACACACCGGAATGCGGCCAGTGCAAGTTCTGCAAGTCTGGCAAAACCAACCTGTGCCAGGCCATTCGTGCCACTCAGGGCAAGGGCCTGATGCCGGACGGCACCAGCCGCTTCTCGCTCAACGGCAAGACCATTTTCCATTACATGGGCACCTCCACTTTTTCCGAATACACAGTGGTGCCGGAAATTGCCGTGGCCAAGATCAACAAGGCCGCGCCACTGGACAAGGTGTGCCTGCTCGGCTGCGGCGTGACTACCGGCATAGGTGCTGTACTGAACACCGCCAAGGTTGAGCCGGGTGCGACCGTGGCCATCTTTGGCCTCGGTGGTATTGGTCTGAGCGCGATCCAGGGTGCGGTCATGGCCAAGGCCGGCCGTATCATCGCCGTTGATATTAACGAAGACAAGTTCGAGATGGCTCGCCTGCTGGGCGCCACCGACTTTATCAACCCCAAGAAATACGACGCACCGATTCAGGACGTGATCGTGGATCTGACCGATGGCGGCGTCGACTACTCCTTCGAGTGCATCGGCAACGTCAACCTGATGCGCGCAGCCCTGGAATGCTGTCACAAGGGCTGGGGCGAATCGGTCATCGTGGGTGTGGCGGGCGCCGGCCAGGAAATCTCCACCCGGCCTTTCCAGCTGGTTACCGGGCGCGTCTGGCGCGGCACCGCCTTTGGTGGCGTCAAGGGCCGCAGCCAGCTGCCGGGCTACGTCGATCAGTACATGAGCGGCGATATCAAGCTGGATGACTTCGTGACCCACACCATGGGGCTGGAAGACATCAACAAGGCCTTCGACCTGATGCATGAAGGCAAAAGCATCCGCTCGGTTGTGCTGTTCTGATCCTGACTGAACAAGCCGCGCACGCGCAAAGGGCCTGAGGGCCCTTTTTGCTGTATCGCGAACACTCTGCCCTTCTACTCTCTACTATCGGATACGTCACCATGAGTCTGGAACGCCTTTCCCGTAATCGTGCTTTCGACGGCTGGCTCGAACGCTATAGCCACAGATCCACCAGCCTTGATTGCGACATGGTTTTCGCCATCTACCTGCCCGATCAGACCCTCAGTGCGCCCTGTCACAGCCTCTACTGGCTATCGGGCCTGACCTGCACCGATGAAAACTTCACCCAGAAGGCCGGCGCCCTGCGCGTCGCCGCAGAACTGGGCCTGGCACTGGTGTGCCCGGACACCAGCCCGCGCGGCTTCGACATGCCGGGCGAGCACGACAGCTACGATTTTGGCAGCGGCGCAGGTTTCTACGTCAACGCCACCGAGCAGCCCTGGGCCAGCCATTACCGCATGTACGACTACGTCAATGTCGAACTGCCGGCGCTGATCGAAGCGCAGTTCCCGGTCACCGGCAAGCGCAGCATCAGCGGTCACTCCATGGGCGGCCACGGCGCCCTGATCAGTGCCCTGAAAAACCCTGGGGTTTACTGCTCAGTATCCGCCTTTGCCCCCATCAGCAATCCAAGCCAGTGCCCCTGGGGCGAGAAAGCCCTGGGCGGCTACCTGGGCAACGATCGCAGCACCTGGGCGGCCTATGATGCCTGCGCCCTGATTCGCAGCGAGCTGACAGAGCGACTGCCGCTTTTGGTCGACCAGGGCGATGCCGACAATTTCCTCACCGAGCAGCTCAAACCCGAGGCGCTGCAAGCCGCCTGCGATGCCAGCGGCCATGCATTGGAACTGCGTATGCAACGGGGCTATGACCACAGCTACTTCTTTATCTCGAGCTTTATCGAAGACCACCTGCGCTTTCATGCCAAGGCACTGAACAACGCCTGAGCCACTCGCAAAAACAAGCCGGGGCCCTTGTCGGGGCACCCGGCTATTGGCTATCAGCAACGCCCCTAAAACACATCCGGGAAGCACCCAGCACACACCTGAAAGCTCCTTTCAACAGGCCTCCAAGAACTCACACCAGGCACTATTCCTCGTCCTTGTCGTAGCCCTTGAGCATCTTGCGTACATACCAGAACAGGCCGAGCGCGATCAATGGCACCGACGCACTGAGCAGAAAGCTGGCACGGGTTTCCAGCGCCTCGTCCACCACCACATTGCGCAGCGTGCGGTCGATCAGGTCGAAAGCATAGTAGGTCACCACTATCACGGTGAAGCTTTCGAGCTTGGCCTGCAGCCGCAGCTGGTTACGGGCACGGTGATTGATTCCGCGCAGCAGATCGCGATTCTGATTTTCGATCGACAGGTCGACCTGGGAGCGGATGAGATCGGTAGAACGACCGATACGCTGTGACAGTCGCTCAATACGCTCGCCCGTTGAGCGACAGGTACGGTGGGCCGGATCCAGCCGCCGCTCCATGAACTGTTCCACCGTCTGCAGGCCCTCGATACGCGATTCACGCAACTCCGCGATGCGCCTGTCCACCAGGGCAAAATACGCCTCTGTGGCCGAAAAACGATTGGCAGTATGGGCCGACAACCCCTCCACCTGGGCCGCCAGCGCCATCAGTTCTTGCAACAGCAGGGCTGCATCGCTGTCGGGCTCGGCGATGCGCTCAACAACATCCGCCAGTTGCTGGTCAAGCATCGACACCATGGGCATGGTCTCCAGCGCCAGGGGCAACGCCAGCAGTGCCATATGACGGTAGGTCTCAATTTCACAGATACGCTGCAGCAAGCGTCCAGCCTGGAACAGCGTCATGCCGCCCTTGTCCTGCACCAGCACGCGATTGTAGCCATTGTCACTGCGCACCCGAAAATTGGTGCGCAGCGCTGCCGCATGCCCCATCACATCGGAGCCATTGATCTGTGAAGCACCGGGGGCGCCCGCGTTGAAATGCGCCTCAGCCCAGCCATCAAAATCAGCCACTTTGCTGCGAAACAGCACTTCCACGCCACACAGAAAGGCACCGGGCAACTGCTCGCTCCAGTCGTCTGGCAGCTCCGGTGCCTCGGTGTCGCCAAAGCGGTAGAACGTCAGGCTGTAAAACTCGCTATGTGGCTCGTAGCGCAGGGCACGCTGCCCCTGGCGACAAAAGAAGAATCCGCTACCACCCGTTTCAAGTTCAAAACCGCCCCTTGCTGCGAGCTCACGCACCCTGCGCTCGACGCCATCCTGCGGCTCGCCATCGTGCAGGATGGCGATCTGCAACAGCGCCAGGGGCGCACTGATCTGCTGAAACGGCCGGGCATGTACCTCGGCAATAATCTGGTCACGCAAGGGGTGTGTATACATAGACTCGCTCTCAAACGACAGGCTCCGGCCTGCCGTGCTACTGCAGAATGCGACAGAAGATACCTGCCACTCTGCACAGGTTATTCTGCTGCAATGACCATACCAAGACAACTCCTCCCAGGGGGTAGATTGCCCTCTATCTGCCGGGTCTCGTCGAGCCCGTTAAAGCTGCCTACCTTGCAGCACATCAGAGCTGCACTGCGAACAGAGGCTTTATGGCGCAGCCCCCTCCACCATCCTGCAGCCACCCAAGCCTGCCGCTATGGTGATTTCTGCTCGTATTGCAACAGTGAAATGGTCCTGAACAAATCATATTTGCAGCATCCGAAAATATCCTCGCCAGGCCCCCAAATGCAGTTGACTTCCCCCTAGAATTCGCTATCCTCCTATCAAGCTTGAAATACAGCTCCAGTTTGATGTCAACGCACGATGCTCCTGTTAGTAGTACCTCGTTCTGATCTTCATAACGGAATTCCTGCATTTCTCAGCTAGACCCGCCTTGGTGGCTGTCGTTTTTCGATACTGCCAGGCTTTACGTAAAACAAAATCCTTATGGAGTTCAACAATGTCCACTACCGGCACTGTTAAATGGTTCAACGAAGAAAAAGGTTACGGTTTCATTGCTCAGGATAGCGGCCCGGACGTATTCGTTCATTTCCGCGCTATCACTGGTGACGGCTTCCGTACCCTGACCGAAGGCCAGAAAGTACAGTTCGACGTGACTCAGGGCCAGAAAGGTCCTCAGGCAGAGAACGTCAGCGTCATCTAAGACGTTTCTGACACGCAAAAAACCGGCGTTCCTTCACAGGCGCCGGTTTTTTTGTGTCTGATTTTCGAGCACAGACCCCGCCCTTGTGATACAAAAACGGGCACCGCCCCGCTGCTTGTCCTGCAGCAAGGCAACACCCGCTAATGACCACAGCACCGGATTAGCGGCGATTCAACTCCATGCGGCGCAAAAACTCGGCCATGATTTCATGGTAGAGCGCAGCACCCAGGAAAAGGTCTTCCACACCTTCGTCGACATTAGGGTTGTCGTTGACCTCGATCACCACCACCCGATCGCCACTCTGCTTAAGATCCACGCCATAGAGACCATCACCGATCAGACGTGTCGCCTTCAGCGCTGCTGCCAGTACCGCCGGTGGTACCTCGTAGGTCGGCAGCGTGTCGAAGCCGCCGGAGTCCACATCGCCGCTGCTGCCGTGACGGTAGATCTGCCAGTGATTCTTCACCATATAGTAGCGACAGGCGAACAGCGGCTTGTTGTTCAGCACACCAATGCGCCAGTCGTAATCGGTGTACAGGAACTCCTGAGCCAGCACCAGCGACGAGCTCTGCAGCAGCTCCTTCAGGCCCGCCACCAGCTCCTGGCGCGTTTGCGCCTTGCACATGCCACGGGAAAAAGCACCATCAGGAATCTTCAGCACGATCGGGAAGCCCAGCGCCTCGATCATCTCATCCAGCGTTTCCTTGTCGGTGTTGCTGACAATGCGCGTACCGGGGGTGGCGATTTTGTTGATACGCAGCAACTCCGCCAGGTAGACCTTGTTGGTACAGCGCAGTATCGAGGTCGGATCATCCAGCACCACCAGGCCTTCGGCCTCGGCTTTCTTGGCAAAACGGTAGGTATGATGATCAATGGCGGTCGTTTCGCGAATAAAGAGTCCGTCGTATTCCGGCAGACGCATCAGATCCCGCTTGCCGATCAGCTCCACGTTGATGCCCAGCTGGCGACCACTGTCGATAAAGTGCTTGATGGCATCCTTGTCGCTGGGCGGCAGCGCTTCGTCCGGATCCACCAGCATGGCCAGATCAAAGCGGTAGCGTTTGCGCGCGCGGGGCTTGCGCCACATGCGGTTGCTGAACCGCTCCAGTGCCGCGGCAAACAGCTCCTGCTCGCTCTCCAGCTTGATATCACGCACCGAGAGCTGACGAATATTATCTACCTGCCAGACCTTGCCCCGCTTCAGGCGCACCTCCAGTACCGGGCACGGGAAGCGCTCGAACAGCTGCTTGGCGATGGGCGACAGCTCGCTCATCAGCACTTCGCCAAAGAAGATGCGCAGCTCAATATTGGACTGATCACCGGAAATTCGGCCCGCCAGGCTGTCCAGAGTGCTGCCCAGGCCATCCAGCTGCAGGCTGTATAGTGACTTGCGACGCAGGTCGTTGATCACCCGCACGGAGGGAATCACGTGGTGATCACGCGCCTCCGCCAGCAGCGAACAGTAGTACCCCCGCCCCAGCGCCCGGCTGTTGCGACAGCAGTTAAGGATACGCACGCGCCCGGCCCGCTGAGCGTCTGCCAGCGCCAGGTACTGATCAAAGGATATGACGTCTTTACTGGGGTAATAGGGCGCCCAGTCACCCAGGTCATCGACCACAACGTAAAAAGAGGAAGGCATCGATCTTGCAGTTCCGGCAGGGGTGAATTTTCGCGATTATGCGCGCCCAGTGCCCGCCGGTACAAGGGTTTGACGCGCACGCCGATAAATTTAGTACAGCACTGATACCTGTGCCGGATCCCGGTGGTAATATCGCCCTATACCACTGGTCTGTACGGACAAAAACAGCTTGAACACCCTGAGCACGCGCCCGGCGACCCCCGCCGACATCGACACCCTGCTCGACATCGAACAGCAGTGCTTCAGCGCCGACAAGCTGTCGCGCCGCAGCTTCCTGCGCCTGATCAAGCACGGCCATGCCAGCCTGCTGATGGCCTTCAGTGACAACGAAATAGCCGGCTACACACTGGTGCTCTATCGCAAGGGCACCCATCTGGCGCGCCTTTATTCGCTGGCGGTACTGCCGCAGATGCGTGGCCGCGGCATTGCCCGGCAACTACTGCAGGACGCCGAGAAAAGCGCCCGCGAGCAGCTGTGCATTTTCATGCGCCTGGAAGTCAATGTCGGCAACCCGGGCGCCATCGCCCTGTACCGGCAGAGCGGCTACCATCCCATAGGCACCATCGAGGACTATTACGAAGACGGTGCCAGCGCCCTGAAGATGGAAAAGCCGATCCGCCGCCGCGCACCGGCCGGTGGCCAGATCCGCACCGCCTTCTACGAGCAGACCACGCCCTTTACCTGCGGCCCCGCCAGCCTGATGATGGGCATGCACGCCCTGATTCCCGAATACACCATGGGCCGTCGGGAAGAACTGCAAATCTGGCGCGAATCCACCACCATCTTCATGACCGCAGGCCATGGTGGCTGCTCACCCCAGGGACTGGCGCTGAGCGCCTGGCGCCGCGGCTTCGACGTACGGTTGTATTGCAACACGACTCAGGTGCCCTTTATCGACAGCGTGCGCAATCCGGAGAAGAAACAGGTCATCGCCCTGGCCCATGAAGACTTTACTGAACAGCTGACCGAAACCGGGGTCGAGATCCACGGACGGGAAATGACCCTGGCGCAGTTGCAGCAGCATATTCAAAACGGTGACGTGCTTATCAGCCTGATCAGCACCTGGCGGCTAAACCGCAACAAGGCGCCCCACTGGATCATCATTACCGCCGCCGACGAGCGCTTCGTGTATCTGACCGACCCGGATCACGACCGCGACGAATGGCAAAGCCAGACCGATTACATAGACGTACCGGTGGAAGTGAATGAGTTTCTGGCGATGGCCGCCTTTGGCCGTTCGCGCCTGAAAAGCACCCTGGCCCTCAGCCGGCGTCGGCGCTGACAGCAATAGCCGAAACAGGTTAATGTAAGCGGTATCTAAAGAGGTTCTGTCTACCTTGCTGTCGCGGCTATGTTGCGAGTGTAAGTTCCCCCTGTAAAGACCGCCAAGGATAGCGGGAATCCTTACTTTTCAGGAGCACAAGTTAAGGCACTGCACTGCCTGTTAATGGCTAACAAACAGGTAGGGAACCTATTTGTTAGCCAGGTACATAATCAGAACGTTTGAAGTATATCCCGTTGAATCGTCACGCGTTACTCAGGTCCAGGGATCCGTCGTCCAGAGTCAGCCTCAAAGATATGCAGGTTGTTACTGTCAAAACCAAGGCGTATCTTGTCGCCAATCGCGGCATCGTATCGCCCTGCAATACGCCAGCAGATATCTGTATCATTGGCCGTAAGGAAAACATAGGTCTCAGCGCCCAAGTGCTCGATAACCTGCACTTCCCCCTCAATGCTTCCCGCCTCAGCTGGAAAAAGGTGCTCCGGGCGAATACCGACTTCAACGTGTTTGCTATCCGTTTGAGGAGTAGCCTCCAGCCTGACCAGGCTGCCATTTTCACCCATACGCAGGCCATTTCCTTCCAGCTTTGCCGGCAGGATATTAATCGACGGAGAACCGATAAACTCGGCGACAAACTTGTTTGCCGGGCGGTCATACAGCTCCAGGGGGGTTCCGACCTGGGAAATGGTTCCCTGGTCCAGCACGACGATGCGGTCTGCCATCGTCATGGCTTCAACCTGGTCATGGGTTACATAGATGGAGGTGGCGTTCAGGCGTTGATGCAGCTTGCGCACCTCGGTGCGCATTTGAACACGCAGCTGCGCGTCCAGGTTTGACAGGGGCTCATCGAAGAGAAACAGCTTGGGATCACGAACAATAGCGCGCCCCATGGCAACACGCTGCCTCTGCCCCCCGGACAGGGCGCGGGGCAAACGATCCAGATAGGGTGTCAACTTCAGGGATTCGGCCGCCTGTGTTACTGCCTTGTTGATCCGCTCGCTATCCTGCTTTTCCAGCGTCATAGAAAAGCTCATGTTCTTTTCAACGGTCATGTGCGGGTACAGCGCGTAGCTTTGAAAAACCATCGCAATACCACGTTCTCTGGGCTCCAGGTCGTTCACTGTCTCCCCGCCGATTCGAAGTTCCCCGCCGGTAATGTCTTCCAGGCCAGCGATCATGCGTAAAAGCGTTGATTTCCCGCAGCCGGATGGCCCAACCAGGACTATAAATTCCTTGTCCTTGATATGCAGGTCAATTCCACGAATAACATCGATACCGGAAAAGTCCTTTTTGAGGTTTTCAATTCTAACTTCAGCCATTTCTCGTACTCCAATAAATTATTTAACGGCGCCCATAGTCAGGCCCTGAACGACAAAACGCTGGCCAAAAAACATAAGAAACAGAGCGGGAATGGTGGATAAAACAGATGCTGAAGCCATTTGACCATATTGAATTTCATACTGCTGAGCAAAGCGTGCAATGGCGACCGGGACCGTTGCCGTATCCATGCTGGTAAGATTAAGTGCGGCTGCAAATTCGTTCCATGAAAAAACAAAAGACAGCACACCGGCGGCTATAAGACCAGGTTTCACCAATGGTAGTGCAATTTTCCAGAAAACATCAATCCTGCGGCAGCCATCCATCATCGCGGCGTCTTCAATATCTTTAGGAACTTCATTGAAATATGACATCATCAACCATATGGTCATGGGCATATGTAACGTGATGTGGATAAGAACAAGTGCAGTTAGACTTTCGGAAAGGCCCACTTCGCGGAAGATCAGGTACCAGGGACCAATTAATGTAAGTGGTGAAATCATGTTAAAGAGCAGCGTCCACCCGAGAAAACCGCCGGCGATATATTTGTTCCACTTTAGCCGGCTAAGTGAGTAAGCGGCGAGCGTCCCTATGATCAAAACGAAGATCGTCGAAACTGTAGCCACTACCAGACTGTTCCATATATTAACCGGAAAATCAGAGCGGCGAGAGTAAAGCACGTCTGTATAGTTCGTCAGTGTAGGATTAAATATCCAGGACCCCTGAAGAATATCAATCTCGAATTTAAATGACTGGAGAGAAATCCATAGAAAAGGGGCTATTATAATCGCAACGCCCAGTCCAAGCAGAGCATAACCAATAAGGCGAGAGTATCCACGCAGTGCAAGCATTATCAGTTCTCCTTAAGGGCTGAGCCCGCACACTTTCCAACCCAAAGGAAAGCAACCGTGGCGCAGATTATTGCAATGGAAAGAAGTGCACCGTAGCCCATCTCATTCTGTACAAAGAAAACCTTATAAAGGTGAAGACTAACGACCTCCGTTGACGTCCCGGGACCACCTGAGGTTAACAAAAAAACTTCATCAAAAACTTTAAAGGCCAGAATGCTGCGAAACAGTAAGGCGACAAAGATAGCGGGCTTGAGCAAAGGAATAATGATTTTAAAAAGAATCGCCCTATTCCCTGCTCCGTCAACGCGCGCCGCCTCAATCACGTCCCGGGGCAACCCTTCGACCGATGCGAACAATATCAGAAATACAAATGGGGTCCAGTGCCAAACATCAACAATAATCACCGACATCAGCGCAAGCGAAGTAGAACCAAGCCAGTTCAACGGAGCTATTCCGATATAACCTAGCATTTGATTAATGACACCAAAGTCAAAGCCGTACATCAGACTCCACATGGAACCGATGGCGATAGGCGGCATCAGGATTGGAATGATAAGCGCCGTACGTACCACGCCCTTGAACCTGGTAATTGATGACACCAGTATTGCCAAGCCAAGACCAAGTACTATTTCAACACTGACCGATACAACAGAAAAGACTATTGTATTCCAGAGTGCGATCCGAAATATTTCATCGCTTAAAAGATCCTGAAAGTTTCTGACAGGCGTAAACGTCCAAACTTCACTGGCCTGCTCAAATGTAATCGTTGAAACTGCCATCCAGATTAGATTAATAAAAGGATAGGCCGTTAGCATCAGCATCATGACAAGCGCCGGGCCCAGTGTGAACCAATTTAAATGCTTGTCGATGAAATCAATCAATGACCGAGGCTTACCTTCTATACGCGCATCGCTCTTTTGTAAACGGAGTATTCTTGCCATGTTATTTTTATCTCCACGCTGAATATGGCTGCTTTAAGTACGACTAGCCGCTGGTACCTGGCAGAGCCCGCTGACCAAGAAAGACCAGGCCTGCGGGCCCCTTACCTATTCAGATAGAGGGGTTAACGTACCGGTTTTACGGCCACTTCTGACAAAAAGCTTATGCATTTCTTCGGCAGCGGCATTCAAAGCGGCAGCGGACGAAAGCTCTCCAATAAGCGCTTGATTTAGCTTGAGCTCGAGCACATCGACGACAGCCGCGCCTTCGGCATAACCGTATATCTGCTTGCCGTGCTCAATCGCGTCCTGGTAGGTATCCATCCAGCGAAACTCCCGCTGCAGTTTCAGATCGCTTGCGTACACGTCCCGCCGGACAGGTATCGCACCGGCTTCAGCATAGGCGTACTGCGCTTCATAGGTCAGAAACCACTTTGAGAAAGCTAAGGCTCCTTTCTTGCCACTATCGGATGCGTTATGGGGGATGCCAAACACCCAGTTCGCGATTCCCACACCGGGACTTGCGTCCATCGAGGCGCTCGGCAATACACTGGACTCGATCTTGTCCACGACCGCAGACTTGCGTGGATCATCGAAGTTTGGAAATGCAGCAACAACAGCATGGGCCTGCAAACCTTTGCCGGTTTGCAGTAGCTGGATCAAGTCACCCTGACCAATGATGCCGTAATTCTCCGGGCCACACTTCTGGCTGACTTCAATAAATTTGTCCAGCGCCTGCTGTGCGGCCGGTGAGTTCAAGATCACACTGTAATCACCATTCAGTGGATCTGCCACGAGATTGCCGCCATAACTAAGTAGGTAAGGCATGAAGGAATAAGTGACACCTCCACCACGCTGCCCAACCTGCAAATAGCCGTATGTATCGGACGGATTATGCAGGGCCTCGCAATTTTTCAATACCTCATCAAACGTCCTGGCAGGCGACAGGCCTTTTTCCTTGAATACATCCCCTCGGTAGAATTGCAGTTGAATATTTCCGTTAGGTGAGTACCCCATCAACGTGCCCGAGTCACAGGTCCGAAACCTTTTACCTTGGTCCCAGCAACCACTGTCATCGTAGGCGTAGACTTCGTCCGGCACTTCAAAGGCAGGATCGATATCCGTCAGGGGCGTGAGAAAGCCACCTTCGTAGAATTCAATCGTCCATGGGCTGTCGATATTCACAAGGTCAAGAGGGCTCGTTCCGGGGCTGCGCACAGCGGCACGGGCTTTCTCAAGCATGCCGTTAAAAGGCGTCACTTCCAGACTGACCCTGTTCCCTGTCTGCTCTTCGTAGAGCTCCACCACAGCCTCGAATCCCCGGTACCAGGGGGATGAATTTATCAGGATCGTGATGGGTTCTTGTTTTCCAACATCAACGTAGCTGTCTGTCGCATATACGGTGCCGCTTACCAGCATGAGTGCGCCGGCAGCGAGACCGAGTGCGGATGAAAGACGAAATTTTTCCATGGATACCACCCTTGGTTACTCTTGTTGTATTTATAGCGTCGATCGGCTTTGCCAATCCGAGGGCTCCGGCTCGGGCTGTTAACGTCGGCTGCTGACGGCTCACAAAACCCACCAAACTCAGTGTCTTCAATCATCCTATGCGTTTCAATTTCTGCATGATAATGATATTAAGTCATTCTAACCATAACTTAAGGTGATGATATGGACCGCAGAATTCATGCGTTTCTCGCGGTTGCCCGGTCCGGGAATCTAACCCAGGCGGCTGAAAGCATTGCCCTTTCACAGCCGGCCCTGACAAAGACCATTCGAATGCTGGAGCATGAATTCGGAGGTCAGCTGTTTGAGCGCTCCAGGCGCGGCATGAAGCTGACGGCAGTGGGGGAAGCCCTGCTCAAACACGCCGAAAACATAGAGCTGCAATACCGACTCGCCCACGAGAAGACCAGGGCCGTCCGGGATGGTGAGGTTTCGAAATTCAGTATCGCAGCCGGCGTTGTCTATCATTCGGACGTTGCGTTGCAGCTCATCGAGCGCCTCGCCCAGGAGTTCCCGATGACAAAGCTCAGATTGAGCTTTGAAGGCCCGAACTCCGCGCTTCCAAAGTTGCTGGACGGCGAGGTAGACCTCTTTCTGGGGGCCCTTATTGGCGGCGCTCCAGAGGGGATAAAGAGCTTATGGCTGATGAAAATTGAAGAATGTGCATATTGCTCCCGCAACCATCCGCTCGCCAACGCCGAAACAATTGCAATCGCTGATTTGGTTGACTGCCAGTGGATAATCCCAAGTCGTACGCCAGAGCTGAACATGAGATTGCAGGATTTTTATGCCAGTCATTCGCTGCCGCCGCCCAATATCAGCATCGAGATCGATGCAATCAGCGGTGTTTGTAATGTGGCAAGCCGATCGCAACACCTGACCCTGCTGCCGCAAGTGCTGGAACGGGACGCGGCAAAATATGACCTGGTCCGGCTAAAGCAGCTGCCGCCGATATGGCAATTCAGTTCCGGGGCCCTGTTCCGTGAGTCGTCGGAGTCGTACAGGATCGTTCAGCGGATACTGGCATTGATCCCGACCCTGCTCAGCTGACCGCCATAGGGTTATCCGATAAGCCCCCGGCATTATGTGTGTTGTGTTACCTGTCAGCGCAGGGCAAGACAGGAACGAAGTGAGTCGTATTATTCGTTTTAGTTATCGATACGGACAAAACATTTGATTATACGCTATGAAACATCGTTGCTACCTTGCTGGAAACGAAGACGCGAACCCGCGGAGGAACAACATGTCCAAGCCCAACATTATTGTATTCTTTACCGATCAGCAGCGGCACGACACCACCGGTGTACATGGTAACCCGATGGGGCTCACACCCAACTTCGACCGGATAGCCAGGTCCGGCACACACCTTTATCATTCATTCTCAACCCAGCCTCTGTGCGGTCCGGCCCGTGCCACGATGCAAACCGGGCAATTCTCCACGCAAACCGGCGTCTTTCGCAACGGTATCACGCTGAGTGAAGATGCCGAGACGATGGCCAAGGTGTTTAACCGCAATGGCTACTCAACCGGCTACATCGGTAAATGGCACCTCGGGGGAGCTGACCCCGTGCCTAAAAACATGCGCGGAGGCTACCAGAGCTGGCTCGGCGCGAACCTGGTGGAACATATCTCTGACGCCTATGACGCCATCCTGTTCGACGAGGATGGCAACCCGAAAAAACTGCCTGGATACCGTGTTGATGCGGTCACTGATGCCGCGATACGGTATTGCAATACCCATCAGGACGACCCCTTCATGCTGTTCGTATCCCTCCTGGAACCCCATCATCAAAACCATATAGACGACTACCCGGCTCCCGATGGCTACCGTGAAGCCTGTGCGGCAAACCTGTGGACACCGCCCGACTTGATGACTTACAAGGGCACGAGCCCGTGGCAGCTTAGTGGTTACTACGGGATGGTGAAACGGATTGACGAGGCATTTGGTCGCTTGATGGACGCCCTGAAGAGCCTGGACATGCTCGACAACACCATTGTGCTGTTCACTACGGACCATGGGTGCCACTTCAAGACCCGCAATGATGAATACAAGCGTGCTTGCCACGAGAGCGCAGTGCGCATTCCAACGCTGATTACCGGCCCGGGGTTTAACGCCGGCGGCCAGGTCAGGGGGCTTTTCGGCACCGTTGATGTTGCCCCGACCCTTATTGATGCTGCGGGCCTTGAAGTGCCCAACAGCATGGTCGGCAAATCCGTACTGCCCCTGGTTCGGGATGCGCGTGCGCCCTGGCGCCAGGACCTGTTCTTTCAGATCAGTGAAACCGAGACCGGCCGTGCGCTAAGAACCCATCGATGGAAATATGGCGTCACGTCGGACTATGACCGACATCATGCCGGTGCCGAGATTTACCGTGAGAGCTATCTCTACGACCTCGATACTGACCCCTACGAGCTGGTCAATCTAATCGGCATGGCCCCTTTCCGCGAGCTTGCGGACCAGTTGAAAGAGAGACTATTGGCGTGGATCGCCGAGGTTGAAGATGGGAGCCGACCGGTTATAGAGAATGCAGCCGAGGTTCCCGCGGGGCAGCATCGCCTCAAGGCGACCGATCTGATGGCCCTGCAGCAATACGAACGCCTTGGTTTAGGCAACGGAGTGAGCGAAGGCACAGCAAAACGCCGGGCATAAACCCCATGACTCCACGCCCCCAGCCTGGCTGACCCAACGTCATGCCAGGCTGACTGAAGCCCCCCCGGGCATTGCGCGCCTGAACTCAGCACACTAAATACCACCACGGCATCAGGCCTTGTGTTCGCGTTTCCGCTTGCCGCTTTACCCTCGGCCCTTGCACCTCCCCGCTTTTGATCAGCCCTTGCCGCGGGTGCGGGTCTTGTGGCTGCTGGCATTCTTTTCAATGAACTGGATGATACGGTCCGCGACATCGAGCCCCGTGGCAGCTTCGATGCCTTCCAGGCCCGGTGAAGAGTTGACTTCCATCACCAGCGGACCGTGGTTGGAGCGCAGAATATCCACTCCTGCCACGTTCAGACCCATGGTGCGGGCGGCGCGCACGGCGGTGCTGCGCTCTTCGGGGGTCAGGCGCACCAGGCTGGCGGCACCGCCACGGTGCAGGTTGGAGCGAAACTCTCCCGCCTTGGCCTGGCGTTTCATGGCCGCAATGACCTTGTCGCCGATCACGAAGCAGCGAATATCGGCACCGCCGGCTTCCTTGATGTATTCCTGCACCATGACCGAGGCCTTGAGCCCCATGAAAGCTTCGAGCACGCTTTCCGCCGCCTGGCGGGTTTCGGCCAGTACCACACCGATACCCTGGGTGCCTTCGAGCAACTTGATCACCAGGGGCGCGCCGCCGACCATTTTCACCAGGTCCGGGATATCGGACGGCTTGTTGGCAAAGCCGGTAATCGGCAGGCCTATGCCCTTGCGTGACAGCAACTGCATGGAACGCAGCTTGTCACGGGAGCGGGAAATGGCCACCGATTCGTTCAGCGGATAGGTACCCATCATTTCGAACTGACGCAACACCGCCGTGCCGTAAAAGGTAACAGAGGCGCCGATACGGGGAATAACCGCATCAAAATCACTCAGAACCTCACCTTTTACGTGGATCTCGGGATGCTGCATATTGATGTTCATGTAGCACTTGAGCACATCGACAACCTGTACATCATGACCACGTGCCTTGGCAGCTTCAACCATGCGGCGGGTCGAGTACAGCTGCGCATTGCGGGAAAGAATTGCCAACTTCATGGCTGTGCTCCTAACAAAAATGAGGCCGCCGGATCGACGGCAAAACGGTTCAGCATGGCAGTGCGCCCCAGCAACATGCGAAAGCGCATGCTGTCGCGGTTGGTCAGCGTCATTTCGATGGGCCATTCATGCTCGCCCATACGCGCCAGGGTCTGAATGACGATACGCTTTTCGCGATGGCCGCCGGAATCGGAGACCTGCCGCTCGTCCAGTACCGGCGCCACAAAATGCAGCACCGTCTCCTGGTTGTTCTGTACGGGATGCACATCGGCTGCGACCCAGAGCGCGCCGCGCTCGTAGAAGGGCTCAAGCTTGAATGCATGCAAGCAGGATGTGCGGGCACCGGTATCGACCTTGGCCTTGATACGATCAATCCCCAGCTCCGGCAGCGACAGCCACTCGCGCCAACCTATTGTTTCCAGCATGACGTTAATCCCTGCAGTTGAGCGCCATCAAAGCCAGCGCTTGCGGCGGAAAAGCCAGATTTGAACCGCGACCAGCACGATCAGAAACAGCGAAAACTCCGTAAAGGCCGAGGGGTTTTCCGCCCCCGGCACCCCCCCGACGTTAATCCCCAGCAGCCCGGTCAGAAAGCCCAGCGGCAGAAAAATCGCCGCCACCAGCGACAAGACATAGAGCCGGCTGTTGAGCTGATCGGACATGCGGCTCATCAGCTCTTCCTGGGTAACGGCCGCCCGTTCGCGTACCGCATCCAGATCTTCGATATGCCGCACCAGCCGGTCGGACACCTCGCGCATGCGCATGCGTGCCTGATCATCCATCCAGCCAAGCGGCTCGCTCACCACCCGTGCCAGTGCCTCGCGCTGCGGTGCCAGGTAACGCCGCAGGCCAATGGTCTGGCGACGCAGCTGGGCCAGGGGCTGGCGCAGCTCGCCATTGCCACTGTACAGCACCTGTTCTTCAAGGTCCGCGACCCGGTCTTCGAATTCATCCACCGTATCACTCATGCGCATCACCAGGCCGTCGGCCAGGCGCACGAGGAAATCGCCGCTGTCCGTTGGGCCCACACCACTGCGCATCTCGGCCACCAGATCGGACACCGACAGCAACTGGCGCTTGCGCGTGCTGACGATCAGATCCTGGGTGAGATACAGCCGGATAGACACCATGTCTTCGGGATTCGCTTCCGGGTTGAGGTTGACGCCACGCAGGGCCAGCAACAATCCGGCGCCCAGCAGGGCGGCACGGGGTCGCGTTTCCTCGGTCAGCAGGGAGTCCACCGCCAGGGACGGCAGACCGCTATGATCCGTCAACCAGCTGCGGCTGTCTGCATGGGTATAGTCGAAGTGCAGCCACAGCAAGCCCTGGGACGGATCCCAGTGCCCGACCTCGTCCCAGCTCAGCTCGCGGGCAGCGCCCTTGCGATCGAGCAGCATTGCGTAAATCAAACCGTCAGGGCCATGCAGTGGCGTCATGCCTGCATCCTTATATTCATACCAGTATAGTTCCAGGCATCCGGGCGCCGGGTACGACTAGAGCAGCCGCAGCGAGGGTTCCTGCAGAGCGGCAAACTGCTCGCGCAACTCGAGGATATGTTCGCTCCAGTAACGCTCGGTGTTGAACCAGGGGAAGGCACGGGGGAAAGCAGGATCAGCCCAGCGCCGCGCCAGCCAGGCGGAATAATGCATGATGCGCAACGTACGCAGCGCCTCTATCTGGCGCAGCTCGCGCGGGTGAAAGTCATAAAACTCGTTATAGCCTTCCACCACTTCGCACAGCTGCCGCTGCTGGCTGTCGCGATCACCCGACAGCAGCATCCAGATATCCTGTACCGCAGGCGCCATGCGAGCATCGTCGAAATCGACAAAGTTGGGGGTATTGTCGCGCCAGAGTACGTTGCCGGCATGACAGTCGCCGTGTACCCGGATCAGGGTTGTGGATTCCGCCATGGCCTCATCCACCAGCTTGAGCACATCGCGACTCAGGGTTTCATAGGCCGGACGCAGATCCCGCGGGATAAAGTCCTCGCGCAGCAACGCCACGCTGGCATGACCGTAGGTTTGGCTGTTGAGCACCGGACGGTGCACGAACGGCATTTTCGCCCCTATGGCGTGCATGCGCCCCAGAAACCGGCCCAGAATGAGCAGATTATCCAGATCATCAAATTCCGGTGCGCGGCCGCCACGACGCGGATAGAGCGCAAACCAGAAGTCCCCGCGCTGGAACAGGCTGCGCCCGCTTTCGTCGCGCCAGGGCGCCACCACCGGCAGTTCATACTCTTCCATCTCGTAGCAGAGCGCATGCTCTTCCAGAATCTGAGCTTCGCTCCAGCGATGGGGCCGGTAAAACTTGGCGATCAGCGGAGGCTGTTCCTCGATGCCAACCTGATAGACGCGGTTTTCATAGCTGTTGAGGGGGAAAATAACGCCATCACACAGATAGCCAAGTTCCTCCACCGCATCCATGATGAATTCCGGTGTCAGAGCCTCGAAAGGGTGCAGCGCAAGGTCCGCGGCCGAGCCAGAGTTGTGGTCAGTCACCACCGGCTCCCAACAGCGCTTCGATCGACTCCGTCAGATCGCCGGCCGACAGCAGCACGCCTTCTTCATCAGCACGCGGGAATACCGCCACCAGAATGCCGTCTTCGTCCAGCCCCGGAGACCAGCGCTCGAACCAGGCCTGCAGGTCGATTTTCAATGCTTCGCAACCTTCCCAGCCGTCAGTGGCCCAGTCCAGCGCGTAGTCTGGGTGGGGCCATACCGGCAGGCAGCTCTCGCCATCATCGGTGTTCAGCATGACACAGCCTTCAGCGTCGCTCAGGCTCCATATCTCTTCCCAGTCTGCCACTTTTTGCAGAAAGTGATCGAATCGCTCCTGCGCGTCGCGGGCAATAACCTTGCCTCGCTGCTGCTCTGTCAGTTTGTACGTCATGGTTCGGCCCTGCCTTTGAATATGGGCTCGCCGGTGCATCGGCGAATGCCGTGCAGCATGGACGAATGAGGCCGGCGGATCAAGTCGGGCCGGGGCCGAAAACGCCGGTTTTCGCCCCCTTTTGGCCGCTTTTTGGCTGCTACACTACCTTCACCTCGGCTTCACCCCAACCTGGCCACAAAAGCGGCGATCAAACCGCTACAAAGGCATGAGGGCTACGGTAAATAGCGGGTAAAACAAGGCGATCAAAAGGTGATCAGCGCATGCACAGAGCCTCCCATATAGCAGCAGTAAAACCGCTGAGCGCACAAGAGCATCACACTCTCGCCCAGGCTCTGCTCCGCTACTGATGCACAGCATCCGCCGCCATTCCATATTCGTATCCTGCCTTGCGCTTTCACTGCTGCTCGCTGCCTGCGCCGGCCCAGGCAGCCTGCCGGCCCCGCCTGCAGATGCAGCCATTGCCACAGAGGCCGAACACCAGCGTACCGAGGCGCTGATACTGCGGCACGCCCGCGAGGACCGCCTCGCCCGGGTGGCACGCCCCCTGCTGATCGCAGCACTTGAACTGTGCCCGGCAACGCAACGCAGCGACTACGGCCTGCGTCTGCACAGCATAGACAGCTATACCCGCACGCTGCGCCCCGCCGCCCACACAGTCTACGGGCTTGATCAACGACCGACACTGCGCCCGCCGCTGCCCGATAGCCCCGCCGCCCAGGCCGGCCTTCACGCCGGTGATCGCCTAGTGCGCCTGCAGGGCCGCACTGTTACAAGCGAAACCTATAACAGCGTCGATGCACAGCTGCGCGCGATGGCGGGGCCGCTCAGCCTGCAGATAGAACGCGGCAACAGCCTGATGAGCTTCACCCTGATGCCCGAAACACTGTGCGACTGGCCCGTGCGGCTCAATCGCAGCAGCGCCATCAATGCCCATGCCGATGGCCGCGAAATTCGCGTCAACCAGGGAATGCTCAGCTATGCCCGGGACGATAACGAACTCGCCCTGGTGATTGCCCATGAGCTGGCTCACAACGGCCTGCAGCATATCGACAAGCAGCTGCGCAACCTGCTGCTTGGAGCGTTACTTGATCTGCTGGCCCTGACTCAGGGCTACCCGAGCCCCGGCATAGCCGCGACTCTGGGAATCCACCATCAGGCGCTGAACTGGGAACTGGAAGCCGACCTGCAGGCACTGGTGGTGCTGCACCGGGCCGGCGTGCCACTAGAACCGGGCGTCGAGTTCTGGCGCCGTCTGGGCACCGATTTTCCGACCGCCATTCGCCACAGTCGCGGCCTCACCCACCCCAGTACCGCCGAGCGCTACCTGCGTATGCAAACGGCAGCGCAGGCTCTTCAGCAGAGCGACTCGTGATTGGTGATTGGTGATTGGTGATTAGTGATGGGTGATGGGTGATGGGTGATGGGTGGGCCTATTAACGAATTACGAATTACAAATTACAAGAAGCGGCAGGCAGTAAGTCAGGCATCAGGCGGTACAGCGTTCAGCTCGGCGCGAATAAAGTCCCGAAAAACGCTCACCCGCGCTGGTGCCTGGTCGCCACTGAGGCTAATGGCGTAGAGTTTGCCGTCACTCAGGAACCAGTCGGGCAAGACCGGCACAATCAGACCGGCGGCAAGGCTCGCGCCTGCAATAAGGTCCGGCAATACACCGATACCGCCACCGGCCTGGATAATGCGGTGCACGCTGGCGTAGTCCGTGGTGCGGGCCACCGGTCTTGCCGTGACCTCCACCCGACGCCCCCTGGCATTCACCAGTGGGAGACTCGCAGCCCCCGCCAGTTCACGAAAGGTCACCAGATCCTGGGTTTGCAGATCCTGCGGCGTTTCGGGTATCCCCCGCGCTGCCAGATAGCTGGGTGCTGCGTAAAGGCCCATGCGAAATGCCGTCAGCACTGAGGCACGGTAACCCATGTCCGGCAGATTACCTGAGGTCGCCCGCAGTGCCAGATCGATTCGATTGGCCGCCAGATCCAGCGATGCGTCCGTCAGCAGCAGCTCCACCGTAATCTGTGGATGCAGCACGCGAAATCGCACCAGCAGCGGCGGTAACACATCGAGGCCGATATCCATCGGTGCCGTCACCCGCAGATTGCCATGGGGCACGGTGCGGGACTGGCGCGCGCCCTGGGTGGCATCGGCCAGCAAGGAGAGCGCATCCCGCGCCTTGGTGTAGAAAGCGATTCCCTCCTCAGTCGCGCTCACGGCCCTGGGCGTGCGTGCCAGCAGCGCAGCGCCGAGCCGGGCCTCCAGCCGTGAAACCCGCCGGCTGATACTGCCCTTGGTCTCACCCATTTCAATGGCCGCCCGCGACACGGAACCAAACTCGATCACGGCACAGAATGCCTTGATGTCTTCCAGCGAGCCCCCAAGCATGCCGCCAAAGCTGTTGGATCCGCCGCTAATATGTGAGGTCATGGGATTCTCTGATAATGACTACCGGACAATAGATATAGTTTCCATTATAGAAACCTTAGGTTACTGTTTTGCATTCTATTCAAAAAATGGAAACCAACATACCATGGTCTTCAGTTTCAGCGCACCGCCTGACACCCCACTCATACGCTTCTGGAGATACGCCATGACCACTCAAACCCTTAGCAGCACCCTGTTCGATCGCCTGTCACCGCTGGGCTACCCACTGATTCGCATCACCGCGGGCCTGCTGCTGATGCCCCATGGTGCCCAGAAACTCTTTGGCTGGTTTGGCGGCTATGGCCTGGATGCCACCGGCCAGTTCTTCGCCACCAGCCTTGGCATGGAGCCCGGTTTTCTGTTCGCCCTGCTGGCGGGCCTGGTGGAGTTCTTCGGCGGTCTGGCGCTGGTACTGGGCCTGCTGACCCGCCCGGCGGCACTGGCCATCGCGACCCTGATGGGCGTAGCCCTGACGGTACACGCAGCCAACGGTTTCTTCTGGACCAACGGCGGAGTGGAATATCCGCTGATGTGGGGCCTGATCGCCCTTGCGGTTTTCCTGCGCGGCGGCGAGCGTTTCTCTCTGGATAGCCGCTTGGGATTGAAGTTCTAAACTGCACTTTGCCTGTTTACCCCGCCGCCAGCTAATGCCTGGCGGCGGCATTTCACCGCCGTCATTCGAGGACAATTTCATGAGCCCAGCACGCTTGCCCAGTATCTTTATCCCTCACGGCGCCGGCCCGTGCTTTTTCATGGACTGGCCTCCGGCCGGCACCTGGGATCACATGGAAGCCTGGCTGAGCAACGTCATAAGCCAGCTGGACAGCCGCCCCAGGGCTCTGCTGGTTATTTCCGCCCACTGGGAGGCGCCTGAGTTCAGCGTTAATGCCCAGGCCGCACCGAGTCTGCTGTACGACTATTACGGCTTTCCGGCCCACACCTACCAACTCCAATGGCCCGCGCCCGGCAACCCTGAACTGGCGGGCCGCATTCAGACACTGCTCGCCGACGCCGGTATCCCCTGTACCCCGGAGCACAAGCGTGGGCTGGACCACGGCGTATTCATTCCGCTCAAACTCGCCACCCCCGACGCCGATATCCCTGTGGTGCAGCTGTCGCTGCGTGCAGGACTCGATCCCGCCGAACATCTTGCGCTCGGCAAGGCGCTGGCACCGCTGCGTGATGAAGGCGTACTGATTATTGGCAGCGGCATGAGCTTTCACAACATGCAGCGCCTGCGCCAGGGCGGTGCCCAGACCGACCCGGACTCGATACGCTTTGACCACTGGCTGGCCGAAACCGTCGCTCTCCCCCGGGCCGAGCGCGAGCAGCGTCTTGGCAACTGGGCCCAGGCGCCGGGTGGGCGTGCATCCCACCCGGCGGAGGAACACCTGCTGCCGTTGCATGTTATCGCCGGTGCCGCGGGCGCAGATCCGGGCCAGAAAGTGTTTGAAGACAGGGTCATGGGCAGCGTGCAATCGGCCTTCATCTTTGGCACAGCCGCCGCCGCAGACTGACGGTTTGACCTGCGGGGACATTAAATACCGAAAAAACCGTCGGTTTCGGCATCCGGCGGTCGAAGCCTGCTGCACTGCGGTGTTAAACTCAGACTCCCTGCTGCGGGCCCGTCCTGCAGTCAGGTCCCATTTTGTCAAGGAGTCTACTGGATGCCGCTGTTCCACCCCTCCCCGCTGGCCTGTACAGGCGGTGCTGTTCCATCCAGCCCCTGGTTCAGGTAACAGGGCGCCATGAAAACTCCCAAACGCATACTGCCCCTGGTCGAAGATGGCCTGGTGGATGAAGTGATCAGCCGGCTGATGAGCGGCAAGGAAGCCGACGTCTATGTGGTGCGCTGCGGCACCGAGATACGCTGCGCCAAGGTCTACAAGGAAGCCACCAAGCGCAGCTTCAAGCAGGCGGTTAATTATCAGGAAGGCCGCAAGGTCAAGAACAGCCGCCGCGCCCGGGCCATGGAAAAGGGTTCGAAATTCGGCCGCAAGCAGCAGGAAGAAACCTGGCAGAACGCCGAGGTCGATGCTCTCTATCGGCTGGCAGCGGCCGGTGTGCGCGTGCCGCAGCCCTATGGCTGCACGGATGGCGTGCTACTGATGGAACTGATCACAGACGAAGCCGGCGATGTCGCGCCGCGCCTGAGTGATGTATCCATGTCTGCCGAGCAGGCACTGGAAGATCACGCCCTGCTGATGAACTACGTCATGCGCATGCTCTGCGCCGGCGTCGTGCACGGCGACCTGTCGGAATTCAATGTGCTGGTGGATGAATACGGTCCGGTGATCATCGACCTGCCCCAGGCGGTGGATGCGGCGGCTAACAACCACGCCCAATCGATGCTGGCACGGGACGTCGACAACATGACCCACTACTACAGCCAGTTCGCCCCCCAACTGCTGGGCAGCCGTTATGCCAAGGAAATCTGGGCGCTGTACGAAGACGGCAAGCTGCACGAAGACATCGAGCTGACCGGCGAGTTCGCCGAAAGCACCGAAAGTGCCGATGTGGATGCGGTTCTGGACGAGATCAAATCGGTGTTTGCCGAGGAACAGGCCCGCCAGGAACGTTTGCGCGAAGCCGAACACGAAAGCTAGGTTTGGATACAGGATCGACGCCCACCCCGCTCTGGTGGTGGGCGCCTGCCCCTTTTTTTCAGTACCCTCAGACCTGCTGCAGCACCGTCCAGGAGACTTCGCATTCCCCTCCGGCCGCGGCTACATAGGCCGAATCCCCGGTGATAGTCACGGACAGATCCATGGTGCGCTCCACCAGCGCGGCCAGGGCTTCAATTTCCGCCCATTCAAAGCGAAAAACAGACGCCTTCAGCGCCGAAAACTTGTTGCGGCCCTGCTCCCACCAGACATCGGACTTGGTATTGAAGCTGTACACCCGCACTTCCCGTGCCTGGTGTGTGGCCTTCTTGACCCTATCCATCGCAGGCTCGCCCACATCAACCCAGAGCGCAATCTGATCATCCAGGGTGCGCGCCCAGAGGTCAGGCTCTTCCGCCGCACTGATGCCCTTGGTAAAGACCAGATGCTCCCGGGCATTCAGACAGTACGCCAGCACCCGCACCATCATGCGCTCGAGGGTCTCGGACGGATGCTGCGCAATGGTGAGGTTAAGGGTGTCGTAATAGTCGCGGTTCAGATCGGACAGTGAAATCCGCGCTTTGTAGATGGTAGGTTTAACTGCCACAGATAAGGACCTTAAGGATTCGTAAATGGCGTATCCTGCTGCACGCCACAAAATACAGGGCCGAGATAGTGCCTTATCTGCCAGTTGCTTGCCAGCGGCTTTTGGTGACAGCCGGGGCGAAAGTGCCGCAGCAAAAGCCATTCGGGAGGGAGCAGGGAGTGTGCGTGAGTAGCCGGACAGTTCGATTATTGCCCCACTGCAGAAGGAAGCTATTTGTCAGCCCGGTTAATAAGAGGAGTCACCGCGGCGGCCATTTTTCAGTATTAAGGCCAGGTCCTGCGCCGATGCCGGGCGCTGCAGGTAATAGCCCTGCACCATTGCACAGCCCTCAGTGCGCAGGAAGTTCAACTGTTCCAGCGTTTCTACGCCCTCAGCGATCACACGAATATTGAGTTTTGCCGCCATCGCAATGATCGCACTGTTAATGGCGACATCATCCGTATCCTGCGGTATATCACGCACAAAGGAACGATCAATCTTGAGTGCATCGACCGGAAAGCGCTTGAGATAGCTCAGGCTGGAATAGCCGGTACCAAAGTCATCGAGGGAGATTGAGATACCACAGGCCCGCAACTCCTGCAGCGTCTTCAGGGACGCTGTCGTATCCTGCATCAGGGTACTCTCTGTAATCTCCACTTCCAGGCACTCGGGCGGCAGTTCGTTTTCATCAAGCACCGTCTTGACAAGATCCACCAGGTTTTTCTGTCGGAACTGGCAGGCGGAAAAGTTCACCGCGACCCGCAGTGGCGGATAACCCGTATCACGCCAGATCCTTGCCTGAGCACAGGCCTTGCGCAGCACCCACTCGCCCAAGGGCACCACCAGGCCGGATTCTTCCGCCAACGGGATAAACTGTTCCGGGCTTACCAAGCCCCGCTCAGGACACTGCCAGCGCAGCAATGCCTCAACACCCACTATATGGCCCGTCGCCAGCTCGACCTGTGGCTGATAGTGCAGCACGAACTCCCGCTGTTCGAGTGCCCGGCGCAGCGCCTTCAACAGCTCCAGCCGTTCAGCCTTTTTCTCACCTATTTCCGAGCGATAGAACTCGTAATGACTGCCACCGGTCTGTTTCGCGAGGTACATTGACATATCGGCGTTGCGCAGCAATTCTTCACTGTCGGTACCATCGACCGGAAAGACGCTAATACCTACGCTCGCCCGGATCTGCAGCGCCTGCTCCGCGACTTCCAGCGGCTGCGACAACTGCTCGAGAATTTTTCTGGCCGCCACAGCCGCGTCGTCACGATGCTCCAGATTCGTCAGAATCAGGGTAAACTCATCGCCAGCAAGGCGCGCCACCGTATCACTGGTGCGCACGGCCTGGGTCAGGCGATCCGCGACCGTCCTGAGCAGGGTATCACCGGCATTGTGTCCGAGACTGTCGTTCACATCCTTGAAGTTGTCCAAGTCCAGATAGAGCACCCCGACCAGACCTGAAGACCGCTGCGCCATGCGCAGACTGTGGCTGAGGCGGTCAATGAACAGCACCCGGTTCGGCAACCCTGTGAGCGCATCATAGTTAGCCAGAAAATGAAGTCGCTTCTGTGCTTCTCGGTTTTCACGGCGCGTAACAGCGTCACGCAATTCACGCTCAACCGCCGGAGCCAGGCGCTTAAGGTGACCTTTTATCAAGTAGTCCTGGGCCCCCTGCTTGATCGCGGCGACAGCCCTTTCTTCACCTATAGTGCCGGAAACGAAGATGAAGGGTATATCCGGGTTGTGCCGTCGCACTATATCCAGAGCATCGCTGCCGTTAAAGGCCGGCATGGTGAAATCGGAGAAAACGATATCCCAGGACTCCTGCTGCAGCGCACTTTCCAGTGCCTCGCGGGTATCGACACAGACAAAACTCGGATTGTAGCCACCGCGCTTGAGTTCATTCACCAGCAGGAGGGTGTCGTTCAGCTCATCCTCGACTATCAGCGCCCGTAACGTTTCAATGCTCATCGTCTTATCATCCATGTTATACGACGCCGGCCAGGAGTGTAGTCGCCTCTTCCACATCAAATACCCTTCTAGGGTAGCTCATTCAGCCGCAACCAATAGGTACCGAGATGACTAACCGCCTGGGCAAACTCATTGAAATCCACCGGTTTGCGCACGTAACTGTTAGCCCCCAGCTGGTAGGCACTGATCATATCCTGCTCCTCTCTGGACGACGTGAGAATCACCACCGGCATGAGTTTGGTCGTATCATGGCGACGAATTCTGCGCAGCACCTCCAGGCCATCGATCCTGGGCAGTTTCAGATCCAGCAGCACGACTGCGGGCAATGAGTCCGCGGTGCGCCCCTGCGGCTGGTCGGAGGGGAAGAGGTATTCAAGCGCCTCGACACCGTCGCGCACAACAACAACCTCGTTGCGAATATCACTCTTTTTAAACGCCCGCAGCGCCAGTGCCTCATCGTCAGGATTATCCTCAACCAGCAGTATCGGATTCTGATTCATGCCCCCTGTCCCTCCCCATTCGGCAGTGTAAAGTAAAACGTTGCCCCCTCGCCAACGGCGGCCTGGGCCCAGATGCGCCCCCCGTGACGATGAACAATGCGCTGCACTGTTGCCAGCCCAATACCAGTCCCCGGATACTCCTGTTCCTTGTGCAGGCGCTGGAAAGCACCAAAGAGTTTGTCCGCATACGCCATATCGAATCCGGCACCCTTATCCCGTACAAAATAGCAGGTCTCGTTATTATGCACGCACAGGCCGAACTCGATCTTTGTCACCTCGCACTTGCCGGAATACTTCCAGGCATTGTTCAGCAGGTTTTCCAGCACAGCACGTATTAAATGCGGGTCTGCCTGCACCATGGCACTGGCACCGATCTCGACGTCGATCTCCCGGCGGGGGTCGCTCTCCCGTATATCCGCCAGCACAGACTCCGCCAGAGCACTGATATCGAACGCACTGCGGTTTAGGCCCGCTCGACTGATGCGCGACAACTTGAGCAGCGCATCGATAAGGGTGCCCATTCGCTGGGCAGCTGCACGCACTCGTGTCAGGTAGTCACAGCCCACCTCGCCCAACTTGTCATTGTAGTCCTCCATCAGAGCCTGGCTGAATCCATCGATCGCGCGCAGCGGTGCGCGAAGATCATGTGACACCGAATAGCTGAAGGCTTCGAGCTCCTTGTTGGCCGCCTCCAGCTCCTCGGTACGACGGTGCAGCTCCTGCTCATGCTCGTACATGTCGATAAAAAGTTTTACCTTGTTGAGCAGCACTTCCGGCTTGAATGGCTTGACGATATAACTGAAAGCGCCCTTCTCGTAACCATGGAAAATATTGATGTGTTCGGTATAAATGGCCGATACAAAGATAAAGGGCATCTTGGCCGTTTTTTCTTCCTGGCGCAGCAGTTCAGCCAGTTCGTATCCGTCCATTTCGGGCATCTGTATGTCCAGCAGCGCCAGCGCAAAATCGTGATGTAATGTAAGCATCAAGGCTTCGTTGCCACTGGCCGCGCGATACAACTCGACCGGCAAATGCCTCAACAGACGTTCCAGCACCAGAAGGTTCTCGGGCTTGTCATCCACCATCAGAATCTTCGGCTTTGTCAACAGAACCCTAGTGTCATGCATCACTTTCTCACCCATATTCGCATAAGAGACATCAGGCGTTCGACATCGACCGGTTTCGATATATAGTCATTCGCTCCCGCCTCGATACACTTCTGACGGTCTTCCTTCATCGCCTTGGCGGTCAGGGCAAGAATGGGCAGATCCCGGAATTCCCTGCGCTGTCGAATGCGCTGCATACACTCATAGCCATCCATCTCGGGCATCATGATGTCCATCAGCACAAAATCCATCTGCGGATACGCATCCAGAATTTTCAGCGCTGTACAGCCATTCTCCGCCTTGTGTATTGCCATGCCTTTTTCCTTCAGAACCTTGCCAAGCGCAAAAATATTACGCATATCATCGTCGACAAGCAGAATCTGCTTACCCTGCAGAAGCCCTTCCTTGTCATACAAGCGCGTGATCATGTCTTTTTTTGACGCCGGTAAATCCTTGACGGTTCGGTGAAGGAAAAGCGCCGTTTCATCGAGCAGCCGTTCCTCGCTTTTTACCCCTTTCACAATAATGGTCTCGGTGTATTGTTGCAGCTCGTCATTTTCCTGCTGCGTCAGCTCCTTGCCGGTATACACAATGATCGGGGGCATGTTATCGCCGCTTTTCTTTTTCAGCGCCTGAATGAATTCAAAACCGCTTATATCCGGCAGGCCAACATCAAGCACGATGCAATCAATGGTGCGCTCGTCATACACCGCCAAGGCTTCCTGGGCGGTACCGGCGCCAATACACTGCACGTCGCCATTACCGATAAGCTTCACGATGGCCTTGCGCATGGCTTCATTGTCTTCAACGATCAGCAAACTCTTCATTTTTCGATTAATAAAGCCTTCGATGCGCTCGAATACGCCGTCGAGTTGTACCTTGGTGACTGGTTTGGTGAGGTAATCAACAGCACCGAACCTTATCGGGTCCAGCGTTTTTTCATTCGCTGACACAACATGAACGGGGATATGCCGCACAGCCGGATCGCCCTTCAATTCCTTGAGCACCACGTGTCCGTTGATGCCTGGCAGCTCCAGATCCAGAATAATCGCCTGCGGCAGATATTCAGCCGCAAGTCGAAGGCCGTCTTCACCGGTTGCCGCATTGATGTGTTTGAAACCCTTTTGTATCGCCTGGGCGGCCAGTATGCGAGCGAAATCAGCATCATCTTCGATGATTAATACAACCGGGTCCTTGTCCCGAATATCGTCACGCTGATCAGTAATACAGGGATAATTCAGAAACCGGTTTTGGTCCGGATCAGACACAAGCTTCTGCCGAGTGCGCTCGGGCTGTAGCGGCGGTTCAGCGGCCGGCGCAGCGGCAATTTCCAGCGGCAAGACCAGCGCAAAGGTTGACCCTGCCCCCAGTGCGCTTTTCATCGTAACACTGCCACCCAGCAACTTGGCCAATTCACGGCAGATGGACAGCCCCAGCCCAGTCCCCCCATATTTCCTCGCGGTGCCTCCCTCTGCCTGAACAAAGGCTTCAAAAATGGCATCCTGCTTGCCCTCGGCAACACCAATGCCGGTATCAGTCACAGCAATGCAAAGCTGGTCATTCGAATGACGCTTAAAGCTGATATCAACACCGCCATCATCGGAAAATTTCAGGGCATTTGAGATGAGGTTGTTGAGAATCTGTTCCAGTCGGTGCCGATCAGTGCGAATGGACTCCGGCAGCAATGGATCGACCGACACCTCCAGTTTTAGCTTCTTCTCCTGCGCCAGGCGGCGGAAATTGCGTTTCAGGTCAGCGGCAAAACCCGCAAGGCCGAGACTGGTGACGTTGACCTCAAGTCGCCCCGCCTCGACCTTGGAGAGGTCAAGAATATCGTTAATAAGGTGTAACAGGTCGTGCCCACTCTTGCTGATCACCTGTGCACTTTCTACCTGTTCATCGTCCAGGTTGCCCTGGGTGTTGCCGGCAAGATCATTCGCCAAAATCAGCAGGCTGTTCAGCGGAGTTCGCAGCTCATGACTCATGTTTGCCAGGAACTCGCTCTTGTATTTACTGCTGATCTCCAGTTGCCTGGCCTTAAGCTGTATGTTTTCGCTGGCCGTTTCCAGATCCCTGTTCTTTTGCATGATGAGCTGAGTTTGTTCTTCAAGCTCTTCGTTGGCCGTCTGCAGCTCTTCGCGCTGCTCGCCAAGTTGCTGGGTTTGCTCTTCCAGCTCTTCATTGGTTTGCTCAAGTTCTTCCTGCTGTTGCTGCAGCTCCTCGCTCTGCTGCTGGGTTTCTTCGAGCAACAGTCTGATTTTCCGGTGTGCGGCGGCGGAGTGGAGCGATATGCCAATCGTTTTCATACTGGATTGAATAAATGCCTGCTCCACTTCGCTGAAAGCCTCGAACTTGCCCAGCTCCAGAACCCCCAGAGTACTGTCCTCAAAGGAAAACGGACACAGAAACAGGTTAGGCGGCGGGGTATCAATTAACGACGACCTTACTCGAATGCTGTCTTCGCGCATTTCAGAGAGTGACATTGGCTCTTTCCCTGCGGCGACCTGCCCGATAAGGCCTTCGCCCATTCTGAAACACGTTTCCATATCACGGCCGCCAAAGGCATAACTGCCGAACAGCGATAACTGATTCTGGGCTTCATCCGCCAAATACAGGGAGCCAATGCTGGCGCCGGTATAGGTCGCCATAAATGCCACAATACTCGACGCCAGCTGCTCAACGTTCTTGTCACCACGCATCGCGTTATTGAGCTCGTTTTGCCCGCTGGTCAACCAGTTAAACCGTTCAGACTCCTGCGTTTTGGCTTTGAGTGAGTCGCGCATATTGACAAGCGCAGATCCGAGTATTTCCAGCTCTCGCGACCCACTGACGTTCACTTCAACATCCAGTTTGCCATTGCCGATATGCTCCGCCACAGCGACGGCCTGGGCCACAGGGCGGGTAATGGAACGAATAATGACGATGGACAGTAGAACGCCGATTAATAACCCAATCCCGAGCAGGGCTCGCTCAAAGTTACTCAGGAAGGTAATTTGACTGGACATAAGGTTGAAATCGGTCTGTAACAAGACCCGCTGATCATCGACCATGTCACTCAGGATATTACTAACCTGTGCTCCAATCGGTATGACTTTGCTACTCAAAATATCAAGTGCCTGCTGCCTGTCGGTAAGCGCGAGCGCATCCACCTGACGTTCGTAAACTTCCAGCTCATTCAGCAGGGGGTTAAGTCTGTCCAGCCGAGTGATATTGTCAGAATTTGTCCAGTCTCGTGAAAGGGCATCAAAGCGCTGCAGCGGAGCTCGAATTTTATCTTCCCATGCCTGTCGCCGCTCCTCCCTGAAATGATCCTCCCCTACGATAAGCCACCCCTGTAACGCAGAGAGCGAAGAACTGGTGCCCTGCTTGATTTCCAAACCGGCTTTGGTCGTCGGCTCGCGCACTTCGATGAGGCGACTGGCGATCTGACGCAGTTCGCCGATCTGCCAAATGGTGAGCACAACGGCGACGGCCAGTATCATTGCCATCAACGTATAGCCCAAACCTATTTTCTGGGCCAGCGTTCTTATTTTCATGCTAATCCTCGGCTCCGTTGCATCGAATTCAAGCTGATGAGCAGTTCACGAATCCCATCGATTGACAGCACATGATCCGGCTCTGCCAGTCGAATGGCGGCCAGGGGCATAGCGCTTGATTCCGCCGTTTCCGGCTCCTGTACAATCGTCAAGCCAGCGTTGTTTTTGATAAATTGCAGCCCTCTGGCGCCATCTGAATTGGCGCCTGTCATAACGATACCGATCAGGCCTGCTCCGCAGCTTTGCGCCGCAGTTTCGAACAACACATCGATCGAGGGCCTGGCATAGTTAACGGGTTCGTCCAGCGTCAGGGTACAGCTGCGATCCTCCTCAACCAGCAAGTGATAATTAGCCGGTGCCAGATACACTCTTCCAGGCACTATGGCCTCTTTTTCGTCGGCTTCTTTTACCTCGAGTGCGCACTGCCCATTCAGGATTGAGACCCAGCTTCCATCAGATCGCGGCGATATATGCTGGACAATGAGTATCGGAAACGAAAAATTCCACGGCAGCTCCGCCAATAGCCGCTTAAGCGCCTGCATCCCGCCCGCGGACGAACCTATCACTACCATGTCGAATTTTCGCGTGCTATTCATAGCGATAATTCTTCCGGTAGATTTTCTGATCTTTATCCATATCCGAGTAACGATCGCTATAGTTCGAAAAGCGTAATGATTCCTTTCGTCCGAGACACAGCACTCCGCCCTTGACCAAGGACCCATTAAAGAGCCCGTAGACCTTGTTCTGTAACTCAGTATTGAAATAGATAAGAACGTTTCTACAAACCACCATATGAGTCTCGGCAAAGTCACTGTCGGTCACCAAATTGTGATTTGCCCAGACAATATTTTTCTTCAGCGAAGGATCCATAATGGCTGAATCATACTGCGCATGATAATAATCGGAGAACGCAGCTTTGGCACCCGAACGCTGATAATTCCAGGCATAGTTCTTCATACGTTCCGCCGGATAAATTCCCGCCCTTGCCTGCTCAAGCACAACCTGATTAAAGTCAGTGGCGTAAATCCGAACCCGATCATAGAGCCCCTCTTCTTTAAGCAATATGGCCATCGAGTAGACTTCCTCACCGGTGCTGCAACCGGCATGCCAAATCTTGATGTGAGACCAGGTTCGGAGCAGAGGTATCACTTTTTCGCGTACGGCCCTGTAAAAGCCAGGATCCCGAAACATTTCGGTAACATTGATACTCAGATCCCGTAACAGGCAGGCCGCAAAATGGGTATCTGACAAGACCTTTTTCTGGAGCAACGCTATATTATCGAGTTCGGAAAGCCGAAGTCTCTGCAGCACCCTGCGCTTTATGTGGGCTCTGGAGTAGCCGCGAAAGTCATAGCCATAACGGCTATAAATGGCACTCAGCAGGGCATCAAGATCCGTGTCAATCAGTTCCATTATCGTTCGCAACATCCATGTCATTGAATGAAAAACAGGTCAGTGTCGACTCTTGCAATATACCAGAAGTGTAACTTCATAATGCCAAGGAAAAACAGCTCAACCAAAGGATTATGATCGCGCTACCCGTAAGCTGGACGCCGAACTTCCACGTCAAAAAAAGTCATGACTTATAACAGCTTAGACCATCACAGCAAAAAAACTCAATCCTGCTGGAGCGCTTGCCGGAGACGCCGGCGTGCCGTGGCGGCCCTGAGCTTCCCGGCTTATTGGGATAGACGTTACCACAGCGGGAATAGTCTCACTATCCTTAGAAGATAAGGGCTGAAAATGAGGTTTTCGAAGCAGCCGCTGTTCAGGTAGGCCAGAGAAAGTCGCGCCGAAAGAGCGCCTCTTCGACGCGCTTGTCAGGACGCTTGGCAGTGAAGGGCGATAGTGACGCGCCCAAGGCCACCGGGGGGAAGAATCGGCGTTAGCCGCCAAAGGCCGCCTGGGCAAGGGCGCGCTCGGTGTCCTGATCCAGCTCGCCACTTTGGGGCAAGCCCAGGCGCTCCTGGAACTGAATCAGCCCGGAGCGGGTTCGGCGCCCACGCACCCCATCGACGGGGCCTGGATCAAACCCCAGAAACAACAGTGCCGCCTGGGCGGTACGCAGCCCCAGATTAGGCAGCGCCACGCGAAAACGCGCATGGGCGGCGGCCAGACGGGTATCGTAATCGTTTTTGCGAAACGCCGGGCCATTGTAGCCCCGGGCGAATGCCTCCCAGTTTTTGCGCTGCATGGCAGCGGCCAGATTATTGCCCTTGATAAAGTGCGCCATGGCCATAATCTGGCTGTCTTCATCCGCCACCATCGCGCTGATCATCTCATCGACGCTGGCGTAGCCCGCCACTGCATAGTTAAAACCCATCACCTGGCCGATACCCCAGGAAGCACTTTCAAGCGCAGCCTGGGCATTGAGTTTCATGGCCGCCTCCAGCCGAGCGTACTCGGCGGGGCCGCCGGCATAGGCGCCGGGCGCGCTGCTGCTGATATTCGGATTCAGCTGATCGAAGGCGCCGTCGGTGCGACGGTGAAAGATGTGGCGTTCAAACAGGATGCGGGGTTTTCGATTATCCAGAAAGCCAAAGCCCCGGGTTTCCACGCTGAGTACGGCCCAGATCTCGGCGCCGCCAACGCCCAGAGTATCGCATATCTGCTCAAGACCGCTATCGCTTAACGGCCGGCCCTTGCTTTGAAAATTCATGCCAAACTCCCTTTTGAAATTTTCCCCTTGAGACACAACCTCTGTATCGACAAGGCTACCAAGGAAAATCTAGGTCGCTTTGGAGCTGCCGGCCAACAATTAAAACAACCGTTTGGCTATAAGGCATTGGTGTTGCGGTATATCGAATGGCTGAACCGGAAAAAGAACGAGGGGTGATTCGTGATTCGTGATTCGTGATTCGTGATTCGTGATTCGTGATTGGTGATTGTTGGTTGGTTGGTTGGTTGGTTGGTTGGTTGGTTGGTTGGTTGGTTGGTTGGTTGGTTGGTGGGTGGTGGGTGGTTGGTGGTTGGTGGTTGGTGGTTGGTGGTTGGTGGTTGGTGATTGGTGATTGGTGATTGGTAAATAGTGAGTCGTGGTTGCTACAGACACCACGACTCACACATAACGAAGACCTGCTAACGCCTAGCACCGTCGAAGGCAAAGATCAGGCGTTGAGATCAGCACCGAGCTGGTGCGTCAGCTCACCCGCGGGTATCGCCCTGCAGCCGCTGGGGTTCTGGCCACACCAAAGTGGCGTGAAATCGCCGCTGCCCTGTTTTTCGACTGCCGCACGCAGCGGCCCAATGGCCGTCGTTGCCAGCGGAAATGCAGGCACCGCATCGTTCAATGGGCCCAGCTCCCGCATCACACGGTTGACAATGCCCCGCGCAGGCCGCCCGGTAAACAGGTTGGTTAACGCGGTGTGGCTGGCCTCCGGGCCTTGCGATGCGGCGCGGTGCAGAGCAGCCCGGTGCAAGTCGCTGATCAGGCTTTCCGGGCATAAAAGATAGGCGGTACCCAGCTGCGCCCCCAGGGCGCCCAGAGTCATGGCTGCGCGGATTCCCTGTGCATCGGCGATACCGCCCGCCGCCACCACAGGGATCGACACCGCCTGCACCATCTGTGGCAGCAGCGCAAAGGTGCCGCTCTGGCGCGTCAGATCCATCGACAGAAAATGGCCCCGGTGACCACCGGCCTCAAGCCCCTGGGCAATCAGGATATCCACGCCCCTCGCTTCGAGCCAGAGTGCTTCCTCCACAGTCGTGGCCGAGCACATCACCTTTGACCCCCAGCTCTTCACCCGCGCCAGCAGCGCATCCGATGGCAGGCCGAAATGAAAGCTGACCACCGCCGGCCTGAAGGGCTCCAGCACATCCGCCATTGCATCACTAAAGGGCGCCCGCCCGGCGCCCGGCGGAATGGCCTGCGCATCCACACCGAACTCGCGGTAAAACGGCGCCAGCGCCTGGCGCCAGCCCGCCTCTCGCGCAGCATCAGGCTCTGGTGACTTATGGCAGAAAAAATTGACGTTAAAGGGCCGCTGCGTGGCGCTCGTGAGCGCGGCAAGTTCGGCCTGCAGACCTTCGGCTGTCAGCATGGCGCAGGGCAAGGAACCCAGGCCACCGGCATTGCACACGGCGGCGGCAAGTGCATGGCCCTGAGCTCCGGCCATGGGCGCCTGAATGATGGGCAATTCGATACCCAGTCGCTGTTGCAGTGTCACTGGAGTGCTCCCCCTTCCCTGTTTGCTAAACCTCTGTGGTGAGCCACCATTCTGCACCCTGAGTGTTCATCGGAACACCCCTGGTCGCCAGCGGTGCCTCAGTACGGCAATGTCTATATTCTCTTTTAATCTATCAATATCAAAACATATTCTTATTTGTTATTTAGGCGCCGCCTTATACTCCGCCCAGTCGCTCTCCCGGCGATATCAAGGCTCGTCTCGAACACAGCGAAAGCGCACCGCAAGCACACCATAAAAGCGCCATAAATGCCTATCAACACTCGATAACTCTGATCCATAAGGTCACCGGAAGCTGCAACGATGCAATGGCAAGGCTGGTTTTCCCTGGCGCTCACCGCCAGCGTTTTGATAACGCTTGTTAGCAGCCGGATTCGGCCGCACCTGGTCATGATGGCCGCTCTCAGCCTGCTGAGCATTGCCGGCATACTGAACCCCGCCGATGCCCTGGCGGGCTTTGCTAACAGCGGGCTCATTACCGTGGCGGCGATGTTCGTGGTGGCGGCGGGCATGCACGCCTCAGGGGCCGCCGACCTGCTGATAGACCGGGTACTGGGCAACCCCGCCACCGAGCGCGGTGCGCTTGCGCGCCTGTTCACCCCGGTGGTGGTGCTCAGTGCCTTTTTGAACAACACCCCTGTGGTTGCCACTCTGATTCCGGCGGTACACAGCTGGTCACGGCGCATCGGCATAGCACCATCCAAACTGATGATTCCACTCAGTTACTGCGCCATTCTGGGTGGCACCCTGACGCTGATCGGCACCAGTACCAACCTGATCGTCAATGCCCAGTACCAGACACTGACCGGGAACCCCGGCTTTTCGCTGTTCGCCATCACCGCCGTAGGCCTGCCGGTGGCGCTGGGGGGGCTGGCCTTTATGTGGCTGTTTTTCCCCCACTGGCTGCCGAGCCGTGAGCCCGACAGCGCCTTTGCCAATCTGCGGGAATTCACCCTGGAGGTCGCCATAGACCCGCACGGTCCCCTGGTGGGTCGCAGCGTGGAGCAGGCCGGCCTGCGCCATCTAAAGCGCGTCTATCTGGTGGAGATCGAACGCGATGGCGCCGTGGTGACGGCGGTGTCCTCCCAGGAGCCATTACAGGGCGGCGACCGACTGGTTTTCGCCGGCGATACCGAGGCCATCACCGATCTGCTGCGCATCAAGGGCATTGTGCCCTCAGCGGACAACGCCGCCGCCCAAGTTTTGCTGCAACAGCGCCCCGAACGTTGCCTGGTGGAAGCCGTGGTATCGCCGCACTGTGCTGCTATTGGCCTGGCCATTCGGGATGCCCGCTTTCGTGAACGCTACGGCGCCGTGGTACTGGCGGTAGCCCGCCACGGCGAGCGTATTCGCGGCAACCTCAGCACCATTATGCTGCAAGCCGGCGACACCCTGCTGCTGGAGGCCAGGCCCGCCTTTGTCACCCGCCAGCGCTACAACCGGGATTTCCTGCTGATCAGCGACATGGGTGCCGAAACACCGCGCCACGGCCAGGCCACAATTGCCTGGGTCATTCTGATCGCAGCGATTGGTGCTGCCAGCGTTGGCCTGATCAGCATGCTCAATGCGGCCCTGCTGGGCGCCGGCCTGATGCTTGCCAGTGGCTGCTGTTCCGTGAGTCAGGCGGAAAAGAGCCTGGATCTGAATGTCATCATCACCATAGCCGCGTCTTTTGCCCTGGGCACGGCGCTGGAAAAAACCGGCGTGGCGACCTTTCTGGCCGAGCATATTATTCATTTGAGCCGGGATAGCGACTGGCTGCTGCTGATACTGACCTACGTAACAGTGTCCCTGCTTACCGAGGTCATCACCAACAATGCCGCCGCCATACTGATGCTGCCGATTGTGCTGCAGATCACCCAGATGAGCGGCCTGAACAGCGAGCCCTTTGTGTTCGCGATAATGATGGCGGCCTCCGCCAGCTTTGCGACACCCCTGGGCTACCAGACCAACCTGATGGTATACGGGCCCGGTAACTACCACTTTGCCGACTTTCTGCGCGTGGGTATACCGATGAATCTGATCACAGGCGCGCTGACAATAGGGGTTTTGCTGCTTGGGTGGCCACTGCGGTAATGGAGTCAATGCTGACATTCAGAGGTAAAGGGCAGACGCCTGTCGCAGCGACTTTAGAGCCCATTTACCGTAATAAAGAGGCACAGGTACGCGAACGCGCCGGACTCTTTTGTCAACAACGTTCCTGTCGAGCATTCCATCACAGCTACACAGATAGCAACAGGCCGCCCCTGTACTAGCCCCGGGCATTGAACGCCAGCTGGTATTGCACCGAGCCCCGTGGGCAGGCCCCCCTAAATGACCGTGCCTGAAAGTACTCTGGAGGCACGCCCGGCAACACCAGCCGGCTCTGCGCCTTAAAGCCAAAGCGGCCATAATAACCCGGGTCCCCCAGTACGACGCAGCCTGCCGCGCCCCGGGCCTCCAGCTCGGCCAGAGCCCGCTGCATCAGCCTGGAGCCTACCGCTTTCCCCTGATAGTCCGGGTGCACCGCGATCGGCCCCAACCCATACCAGCCGGAGCTACCATCAGATATCTGTACCGGCGACAGCGCCAGATGACCGACAAGCTTCCCGCCCGACTCGGCCACCAGCGAAGCCCACAGGACACCCGCCGCCCGTAGCGCTTGCACTATGTACTGCTCGGTATGATCCGTATGGGGCGCATTGCGAAACGCCAGCTCAATGAGGCTGTGAATGCCGGCGATATCCCCCGGTATTTCATAACGAATTGTAGTGTCCAATAACTATGCTCCCGCAAGGCTGAGCGCCGCCGTATCAGCCCACCAGAGCCCATTGACCGCCGGCCCCCTGAATCCTAAACTCTGTCACCCAGAGCCTCTCTAGCGCAGCCCCACAGGCTGGGCCAGAGACTTGTGGTTGAAGTCCTGGATAGATTTTAGATCTATTGTTTTGCTCTTGAGAAGGTCTTCGACCTCCATGCCGGTGCCTATAAAAGAACCACCCAGGTTGCGGGTAATTATTCGCGTCACCCCACTCGATGCCTGAATCGACGGATTGGCGGCAAATGACAGTTTCAAAATGGCTTCTGAATTCACGATTCTCTCATTGATCTGTTTCTTGAAGTCAGGCCGGGCATCTATTTCGGCCTCATTTAGCACATAGAATGCATACAGATTCTTTAACGCCACTACATAGTTTTTTGATCCATACGCATCTATCCCCTTTGCATACAAGTCATCTCGCTGCCCCGCATGTACGGGAGCGGAGGACAGACAAAGCCAAATTGATAGCATCACAAGACTAGAAAGGAGGTTTTTCTGGCATTTCATTATCGTCCGCCTCAATAATTTCAACGTAGGAATCAGTGACAGAATCATTCTGATTATTCTTGAACTCCAACCCCTTATACAGGGTTATAGAGATAACGATCGCACCAAAGAGCACGAAAAATGTTCCAGGCGCGGCCTTTTTAAGTGCCAGCTTATTATCCCCAAACCCGGTTTCAAGCTCACCCGCATGCCCCCAGATACCGGACATGAACAGGCGATACCCCATGTAGGCAAAGACAGTCCCCACCAGCAGCGATACAATCTTGTACAGGGTGAGTGATAGTATTATTTGTGTGCTTATATCCATAATGAGCCCTATCCTTGAAACCATAAAACGCACAGAAAAGGAGTCATTTTAAACGTATCGAACTATCTGAAAAATAGGCACTCTGCCTATTTTTACTTAACATACAGGAGACACGTTTTATGATGCTTGCATAAAACGTCAATACTCCCATCCCTGCCGGCCATGCCGCACACGCATGGATGTCAGGATGCGGTCACACCACTGACTCTTTCCTCCAAAATATTATCCCGCCGGGTTGGCTGCAGCGTGACAGGCCGTCAAGGATCGGCACATTCACCAAGGCCCTTAACGCCCCAGCTGTAACCAGGTCAGGCAGTATAAGCCAGGTTATTTAGGACGCGCCAAAACCGCTTATCAGCTATTAAAAACTGTAAAACCGATCAACAACAAAAATCGGATATAAAAAGCATAATATTCGGATAGCCAACTTATCTCAGCCAAAGATAAAGTTATATACATATGGAAGCGGTAAAATTTTATTTATTCAGGCTATAAATCTATCCCTTTGCAGAACGTTTTTCCATTACCCGCTATAAAATAACAAAGGAGACACGCATGATATCAACGCTTGAAAATCTGGCTCGGGGTCTATCGGACAACAGCATCCGCATTGTGGATTTAACCCAAACCCTGTCTTCCGAATTCCCCGCCCTGGAGCTGCCGCCACAATTCGCCCAGGTATGGGCTTTCAAACAGGAACGCATTTCAAAGTACGATGAAAATGGCCCAGGCTGGTACTGGAACAATTTCTCCTGCGGTGAACACACCGGCACCCATTTTGACGCCCCCGTGCACTGGATCAGCGGCAGAGACTGCCCCAACAACAGTGTTGATACCATTGATGCCCGCCAGTTTATTGGCCCCGCCTGCGTAATTGATGCCAGCCAGGAAGTCGCCTGTAACGATGACTGGATACTCGACGTCGACTATCTGATGAGCTGGGAAGCGCAGCATGGGCCTATCCCCACGGGCGCCTGGCTGCTGCTGCGTACCGACTGGAGCAAACGCATCTGCGACCCCGCCGCCTTTGTGAACATGCATGAAGACGGCGCCCACACGCCAGGCCCCAGCCAGGCCGCCGTTGAGTGGCTGATCACGGAGCGCGATGTACGCGGTTTCGGCGTAGAAACCATCAATACCGATGCCGGGCAATCCTATGCCTGGCCGGTTGCCTATCCCTGCCACACGCTCATGCACGGGGCAAACAGGTACGGTTTGCAATGCCTAATGAATCTGGACCAGCTACCACCCCAGGGCGCCATCATTATGGCAGCCCCCTTGAAGATAAAGGACGGCTCGGGCAGCCCGCTGAGAGTGCTTGCACTGGTGCAGGATAAACCCTGAGGCTCTCCCTGCTCCCTCATATGCACTCCTAAAAGCCCCAAAACAACCGGTGCCGGCCGCCTGTAATGCAGAAAGGGAACAGGCCGCCCCGGGCACAGGATTTTTTATTCACATTACAGGTAAGGCAAATGGAAAACACCGAGGTTCTGCAAACAGTCATGGAAGACCATGCACTGGAAAGTGTGCCGGACAATGCACGGGAGGGCTGGTTAAAACTCTCCTGGAATACCGCAGGCATCGTAACCACCCTGATACAGCTGTTTTTCGGCGCCCTGGCGACCTTTGTTGCCGGCTTCAAGATAGCCATGATCGCGGGCATCACCGTGACTATTATAGGTTCACTGCTGGGGTGGCTTTGCGGCCATGTCGCCTTTAAATCCGGATTATCCAGCACTGTCATGGCACGCCAATACGGCTTTGGCGTAAAAGGCTCTATCCTGGGTTCCGCCATCTTTGCCTTTATGATTATTGGCTTCCTGGCACTGGAGAATGCCCTGCTCTACCAGGGGTTTCTGTTCTTCTTTAACATGCCTGACACTGTTATGAACCAGGTCATTATTTATGGCGCCCTATCCGCCGCCTGGATATTCCTCACCCTCTATGGTTTTAAACTGGTCTCCAGGGTCTCGTCCATCAGCCTGGTTCTGTTCCTGGTCATTCTGATCTACATGACCTACTCGGTGCTGGTCACCACCAACCAGAGCTTCGCCGCCGCCACCTCCTTTGGTTCCATACTCCCAGCCGATGTACTCGCAGGCATGGGCGCCAGCACCGACATGGGCAAGTTCATCTTCTGCGTTAACCTCTTTATCGGCTCGGCCGGCGCCCTGGCACTGGTGGATGCGGATATAGGTCGCTATGCCAAAAGCTCAAAAGACATCGGCATTGCCGCGCTCCTGGGTAATATTTTCCTGGATATCGTTATGGTGGCGATTGGCGGTGTGGTCATGTTCGCTGGCAGCAGCAGGCTCATCGACTCCTACATGGCCAAGGGTATTCCTGCCGATGTCGCGCAGAGCATGGCGCTGTCCCCCGATGGCGTGGCCGCAGCCTTTATCGTCTTTGGCGGCATTATCGGCTTTATCCTGATGATCATGGCCCAGGGCAAGGCCCAGGTACTCAACACCTACAGCGGTTCGCTGTCGTTATCCAACCTGTTTGATGCCGCCAACCTGCGCATGCCCCGCTGGATGCTGGTTGTGGCCGCCAACCTGATTGCGCTGGCGATGATCACCATGAATATTCTTGGCCTGGTGCAGTCCTGGGTGAATATCCTGGGTGTTCTGACCACGGCGTTCGCCAGTATCATGCTGGCCGACTACTTTATTATTCGCAAAAACGGCCGTGACAAACGGGTACACGACGAAGCCGTAAACTGGGCCGGTATCATCAGTACCCTGGTGGCCTCGATACTGGCGCACTATGTGCTGAATAGCCTGATTCCGGTCGAGTTCTTTACCAGCCTGGTGGTGAGCGTAACCCTGTATGTGATCCTGCGTAAGTCGGTATTTAAACCCGCTTAGATAAAACTGCAGATTAACCTGACGGACAAATAGGTTTACTCTCTATATATCCGTCAGGACATAAAAACGGACGCAGGCGGCACTTGGGGTCCATTCTTTGGAGGCTCATTGGTATCCTGCGAAAGCTCATGCACGGCCTACTCATTCGCACCAATCTGCCAGAGCGGATCTTGTTACCCCTTATGAAGCCGGCGAGCACTGAGGTCAGTGTGCGATCAGGCCCGCAGGGGCGAGACAGGGACTGTCGAGCCGGCGATTAGGAACAGGATGTTCCGTTAGCGCCGCCCGCACAATGACTTCAGAGCACAGCAAGAAGGCTTCATCGGGGCGTGCTTTCTTTGCATACTTTCTTTGCACGAGCAAAGAAAGTATGTCGCCAAAGGGCGACATACTGATTATCAAAAAGCCCGCTAAGTATCCGCTGGTAGCCAAATTCCAAGACCCAAGAAATACAAACGTCCGGCCAAGTAAAGCACTTGGGGTCAGACTCTGTTATTTACCTGCAGCCTATCAGCCAGCCGTAGGGTACCAAGGGGTCTCAAGCGAATTGCGCCGAGCGACGGAACGCCGCCCGGTGCAGTTATAACTGCTCAGTAATCGTTTAGCTCGCTGATTTTCCAGCCCGCAGTGCGTGTAGCTTTTTGTAGCTTTCGATCAGGCGCAGATGCTTGTCTAGGCCCTCCAGCTGCATGTTGGTGGGGGTCAGGCCGTAGAAACGCACAGTGCCATTCACCGAGCCGACGACAGCGCTCATGACGTCGTCGCCAAACATGCGCTTGAGGTTGGTGAGGTAGTCATCGAGCTCAAGCTCATCATCCAGGGTGATTTCCAGCACCGCATTGACCGCACGGTAGAAGAGCCCGCGCTCGACGGTGTTGTTGTTGTACTGCAGGAAACTTTCGACCAGCTCCAGCGCTTCTTCATGCTGTTGCAGCGCCAGATAGATCAGCAGCTTCAGCTCAAGAATCGTCAACTGTCCCCAGACGGTGTTTTCGTCAAAGACGATGCCGATCAGGGTGATGATATCCATGTAGTTATCGAGCTGGCTTTCTTCCAGGCGCTCCGCCAGTTCGGCCAACTGCTCATCATTCAGAGAATGAAGATTGAGGATGTCTTCGCGGTAGTTCAGCGCCACATTGGTGTTGTCCCAGATCAGGTCCTCCACCGAGTAGACTTCGGAATAACCGGGCACCAGGATACGGCAGGCTGGCGCACCCAGGTCTTCATGCACCGCCATGTAAACCTCTTTGCCCATCTCCTTGAGGATGCCGAACAGGCAGGCGGCTTCTTCCTCGTTGGTGCCGGAAAAATCCCATTCGCAGAATTCAAAATCCTGCTTGGCACTGAAGAAGTGCCAGGAAATAACCCCGGTCGAATCAATAAAGTGCTCAACGAAGTTATTGGGTTCGCAGACGGCCATACCGTTAAAGGTCGGCGGCGGTACATCGTTCAGACCTTCGAAGCTGCGCCCCTGCAGCAGTTCGGTAAGACTGCGCTCCAGTGCAACTTCCAGGCTTGGGTGTGCGCCGAAGGAGGCAAAGACACCGCCTGTTCTGGGATTCATCAGCGTGACACAGGCCACCGGGAACTGACCACCGAGGGAGGCATCCTTGACCAGCACCGGAAAGCCCTGCTCTTCCAGCGCCTTGATGCCCTCAAGCACATCGGGATACTTTGCCAGCACCTGGGCGGGCACATCGGGCAACGCAATTTCGCCTTCGATAATCTGCTTCTTTACCGCCCGTTCAAAGATCTCCGACAGGCACTGCACCTGGGCTTCGTACAATGTATTGCCCGCACTCATGCCATTACTCAGGTACAGGTTCTCGATCAGGTTCGAGGGAAAGTACACTACCTCGCCGTCGGACTGGCGCACAAAGGGCAGCGAGCAAATGCCGCGCTCACTGTTGCCGGAGTTGGTATCGATCAGATTGGAGCCACCGAGCTCCCCGTCCGGGTTGTAAATAGGCAGGCAGTAGTCATCCAGAATACCCTTGGGCAGCTCGTCCTGCGGCCCCGGCTTGAACCACTTCTCGTTCGGGTAGTGCACGAAGTCGCCATTGGCGATTTCACTGCCAAAGAACTGATCGTTGTAGAAGAAGTTGCAGCTCAGGCGCTCGATAAACTCGCCCAGCGCCGAACAGAGCGCACTTTCCTTGGTCGCGCCCTTGCCATTGGTAAAGCACATTGGCGAGGCGGCATCACGGATGTGCAGCGACCACACATGGGGCACTATATTGCGCCAGGAGCCGATCTCGATCTTCATCCCCAGATCCGCCAGGATCGCCGTCATATTGGCGATGGTCTGCTCCAGCGGCAGGTCCTTGCCCAGGATAAAGGTACTGGAATCGCCCTCGGGCTTGGCCATCAGCAGCGCTTGCGCATCCTGATCCAGACTCTCAACCGTCTCAATCTCAAACGTGGGGCCCGTCTGCACTACCTTCTTTACGGTACAGCGCTCGATCGAGCGCAGGATACCGGCACGGTCCTTCTCGGACAGGTCTTCCGGCAGCTCTACCTGAATTTTGAAAATCTGGTTATAGCGATCTTCAGGATCAACAATATTGTTCTGCGACAGACGGATATTGTTGGTCGGAATGTCACGCGCCAGGCAGTAAACCCGCACGAAGTAGGCCGCACAGAGCGCCGAAGACGCCAAAAAGTAGTCGAACGGGCTCGGCGCCGAGCCATCACCCTTGTAGCGTATGGGCTGGTCTGTGATGACGGTGAAATCATCAAACTTGGCTTCAAGTCTGAGATTGTCGAGAAAATTGACTTTGATTTCCATTCCGAGGGTACCAGGGTTGCAGAATTTAGACGGCCTATAGGCCTAGATTGCCGCCATTATCCAGCTTTTACCCCCCCTCGTCTCGAGTGACTGGAACAAAGTCGCGACTGGTTTGGGCTCGGGCGAGGTGTGGCTACCTGCGAACTCTACGCCGGAAGCACCGGCATGGGAGTCTGGCTTCTTGTAGAGCTTTCGTCGGGGACCTGTGTCAAACGAAGGTATTGAACGATCAACCGCAGAGGCCGGAAAAAGCAAGAACTGGCCGCCTTCCTACCATCGGATTGAGTCGAAACACATTAGAATCACTGCAATAGCCAAGCCCGTTGGAGATCTTGAAACCTGGTTCCAGCGGCGTTATTTGGCGCTTTCATTAGAACAGCCTATGATGCTTGCTCACTAGGCATGGATGGAGCAGGTCATATGGAATGGCAGTCATCGTTCTACGCTGTCGGCATTGTTCTCACACTATGCCTTGGTCCGCTGATGCTACTGTTAGGCATTGCTCTATATCTGAAAAAGCTTCAGGCACGCAGTCGGACAACGCCGCTCACGGCAGACCTGCTCAGGCCCGCCGGTTTTACCCTGCAAAAGCAGATCGACGCGCTGCAAGCTGACCTGATGCTGTGTTTTATAACGATACCGGTTATGACCACACTCACGCCGTTAATGCTATTAATGCAGGGGGAGTTCTTCGATAAGAAGGCAAACTTGGCCACGTGGGTCACGCTGTCTTGTCTCGCCGCCATTGCGGTCGGTTACTATGTATGGAAAGCACTGGGCATCGTAAAGCGGCTGGGACATTTACGACTCGGTTTCGCTTGCGAATTGGCCGTAGGGCAGGAACTGGAGCAGATCATTCGGCCAGAAGAGCGGCCCTACCGGGTCTTTCATGACATCCCGTTCGAGAACTTCAACATAGACCATCTGATCATTACCCCATCCGGTGTCTTCGTGATTGAGACGAAGGGGCGTTCCAAACCGATCAACGGTACAAACAAGCAGTTCAAAGTCCGACTTGAAGGGGGCGCTCTTCATTTTCCAAACCACGTAGAACGTGCTCCATTGGAGCAAACTCGAAGAAACGTGCAATCCGTCCGCAAATGGCTCTGTGACTCTACTGGCTTCGAAGTGCCGGTTGCCGGCGTACTCGTGCTTCCGGGCTGGTATATCGAAAGGAAGCAGCGCTCCGTTGACCCATATGTCATGAATGGGGCTGAGCTAACAAAACAGCTACCCCGGCTGCATGCAGGAATACTTGAGGCTGGACAGGTGCAAGCAATTGCACATCAAGTGGCTCAACGGGTGCGGGATGTTAATCGAGAGCGAGTACTCTGAATTTACGCAAGAGCACTAAAGCGGGTTCAGGTCTTGGCTTATAATTTTTGGGGTAGAGTATTTTTAGGGTCAGAGTAAATACTTTTTCATTCCTTCACCTTTGCCTTAGGACCTCGTTCTAAAGCAATCACGCGTCGTCCAGCGAGCGCCTCGATTTGTTGCTTGAATCTGTCGTTACCCAAGGCCAAGCCTTTCTGCACTGTCGCTCTGATGTCCGTCTGGACATCTGCATCAATGTGTTGCGCAAATAAGGCGCGATAAGCTTCCTCTGAAGCAAAACACGCCTACCGGTTAGTGCCTCGCTGAATAATGTGCAGAGGAATACCGGACAAACATAACCGAGGTGATCGTGCCATATATCATCCTTGATGACCGGGTACTTTTGCAGTTTAAGAACTTATCCTTTATCGATATACAGTAGATCTATTTTTACTCTGACCCCAATTACCCGAGCCCAATTACCCTAGCGGGTTAATGCGCCCTTGCGCTCAGCATTCTTGTGGAAAACGATATTACAGAGACTTATCTAGCCATAAGCCGGTGCCGCACCAAAGGCGCGGCTGTTATTACCCCAGAATTCGATCAAAAGTGCAAAAGACAAGACCCCTGTCCTTTCGCCCGCCGCAGCGGATCAATTCCATAATCCGCCATTGACTCTATCTAATGCAACCTGCGCGGGCTTGTTCAAGACTGGGATAAGGTGGCGGCTGCGCGCTACCTTGTTATATTTGATATACGCCTAATATTCCGGGTCAAGATAGGTCATCAGAGAATTGATGATTGACGTCTCGATGATGTGCTTCATCATTCCGCACCGCTAGAACCACGTCTCTCAAACGGGCATCAGGCGCCAAGTTCCAGTAGTCAATCGCGATTTGCGGGGCAACGACGTTCTCGCTAACGCCATTATCAATATCTGCGAGGTATTCAGTATAACTGTATACGGCTTCTTCCTCGAAGTATCCGACGATACGGTGCGCGATTCTCGGAGAGCAAAGGTAGACCATAAAGAAAAAATTATAGAAAATTCCTTGCGCCATTAGGATGAGAAAGCGTTCGAATTTTGACGGTTTCGCAATGTGAACGAACGTCATTAGGTGCATCCTCTCGTTCTCCGCCTCATTCAGTAAGGTCTGGATCCATCCGTCATCGTTCTCCATGGTGCGAAGGGCGCGCAAATGTCGAAGGGTTCCTGCCACCATGCCTGGAACTCCCGCAATCGTTTCCAATACGACAGCGCGATGTCCGTAGCGCTTCGCGAAGAATATATCTGCAAAAAAGCGGAGAAACTTAGTGAACCCGAGGGCCAATCGATCCGAGAGACCAACCGGCGTGCGATGTTTTGCGGGCGGAGATGCTGATTCCATATCAATTCCAATTCTCTGATAGTTCAGATCGCTGCCATAGTCGTCAGGACTGAAACTGCGTGCTGGAACCTTTGCATTGAATTTTCTTATAAAGACTAACGAAAGGAATATAACGCCTCACATCAGAGCTTAATCTACCAATACTCCTGATGAGCACTGTCGGGCAGCTGCCAACTCAAGACATCCTAGCATTAATTCAACCAGCCTGGCTTAAATATTTTTGGGGTCCTTATTTTTGGAGGCTTTTTCGGGTCAGAGTAAATACTTTTTCATTCCTTCATCTTTGCTTTAGGACCTCAATTTAAAGCAACAACGCGTCGTCCAGCGAAGGGCCACGGGGTCTTGCCTATTGCCCTCAGATAAAACTATAGCAAAAGGAAAGACCTGACCCCATTCACCTGATTTATCACACAGAAAAAAGGGTGTATTTATGTTAGGTTTTGCGCCTCCGGAGCGGAAGGTTACATATTGCTCATTGTGGTACTGCCACATATGTGCCAGAAGAGTATCTGGGTTTATGTTGAGATTTTCGGCTATTTTTTTAGCTGTAGCTGGAATTTCTTGTGAGTGGTATTTGGCAATTAGGGCTACTACGCTAAAAAGAAAGTCGTCTAGCTTTATTGGGCTAGGGGGAGTGAGTAATGCCTTGTAATGACGAAGGCTTAAATGCAACACAACTAGCAATCCGAGGCAGAGTATTGAGGTGGCCACCGCTATTTGGGTTAGTAGCTTGGATTGAGTCTCAAATAATCCTTGCAGAAATGTTAGAGCCGTATCGTTGGTACATGCAATTGCTGCTGCCGATATTGTCGCCGCTAATAGGATACTTAGCCACTTGGATGGTAGCCATGATTCTAGGACGGAGTTTAGTAATTGGCTCAAATGAAACCCCTTAACGCCCAGCTAAGGGGCAGGTTTGGAGCGTAGCGGAAAACCAGTCCCGCTTCAGCTGATTGTTAGCTCTTTTTCAATCGTCTTTCAGATATATCGCCAAACATACAACTATCAAGGTGAACCCACAAAGCACCTCAAAAACTGATAAAAATTGTGAGAACCATAACTTTGGATATATGTCACCATACCCTAAAGTCGTGATAGTAACCCCACTAAAGTATGTGGTTTGAATGATATTTAGAATGCTGTCAGTACTCCAATGTGCAGCTGGCAACAAACTGTAAATAATGGAGAAATTCAAGATGAGTTCAAAGTAACTTCGAAATGAAAGAATTAATCGGTCATGATTCAGAAGCTCCCCCCCATTTACTTTCTCTTTGAATGGCATGCAGCTCAAAAGTTTCACTTTTACTTCTAATGGGTATCGGAGTGCAGAATCTAGCTTTTCTGCTTTCCCCTCATCCAACACTTTGTTTACCAAAAATCTATAAACCTTGGCAGTAATCGGAAAATTCACTCGATCGTTGGATTTTTTGTCTGAAATTTTATCAAGAGCATCTCTTAAAAAGGCATAAAATATCTCGAAGCACCTTGATAGCAGAAAAACCATCCATAACCAGATAAAGAAAGAATCCATAGAACTTACCTTTCTAACTTCTTCCTCGTCGCTGATGTTCATAGATATCAATAGAATCAAAAAAGAGGCTACTGATATCCCAAAGTATAACCAATTAAGGCTTCTAATAACTTTATTTTTGTTTGAGCCTTCCTTTAGAAAAGTAGCCAAATACAATGTTGGACACATAAAGCCCAAAATAAAAACTGAAATCATATTTTATGAAAATCCTTGAGAGCTAACGCCTGAATTCAGCGGCATTTGAGGAGACACCTGTTTTTGCGGCAGCAAAAATGGGTGGCGGGTCAAATGTCCGCTGCAATGATTTGTTGGGCCGCATCTACGCCATTCCCCGTTCTTTCAATCGTCGGCCGAATTCTGGCCCGTGCCCACCCGAAACTAAATAGGCGAAGACTTCTCTCAAATCTCGACGAAGGTCAAACAAGTCGTCAACTGCAAGCGGTGCATAAGGGCAGTCACCATACCGACTACTAGGGTGCATGGTAATCACTCGCTGTTCGTACAATTCTTCGAAATATTTCCGCTCGCCGGGATCGATCCCCAAAGGCCGATTAAACGTGTCATCCAACCATCTTCCGGCATCTGTGGCTGATGGATTTGCTATACCGTTCACCTTTAACGCATTCACGACCAGTGAGAAAGAGGCCTCAAGCGCAATGAAGGCCACAATAGTCGCTTCCTCTGTAAATTCGTAATATCGAGAAAGCATGTCACACTTGATCAAGCACGTGACTCCCCTCAGGAGCACATGATCAGTCTCCCCGATTTGACTTAAAAGCTCGGCTTGGCGATCTAGGTTAACTTCATTTTCGAACAGATGAATGGGAGCTAATGCTTCCCCGTTAGATGCAACTCCATCAATGACCAAACGGCGCAGCTCAAGCTGAGTGTCACCATCTCTGAGATCGACAGACTGCGAATCCAGCAAAGCGAAAGTTGTATGCTCGGGATACAGCAGGATCTTTGGCCCATCAGCATCCTCACAGAGCAGAATGGAGGCCCAAAAACGAACTTCCTGCGGGGTGGCCCAGTCCATCTCCGAATACGGAAAATTCGAAGTTAGCTGATCGTAAGGTTTTGCTAAAACAGCCGAAAATGCAATCTCGTCATCCGCAACATAAAGTGAACTTCCATTCGCACAGATGCCCCGGGGATATTGGCCTCGCGGATTGAACAGCCGAATTCGAAAGGCCAATTCGTTACGGTAGCGAGATATGTCTTCAAAAGGTCTTACAAGATGCACAGTATGCTGCCTATGTGGCCCAACATTTGTATCGTAGCCTCGGAGGCCGATTTGCCTGAGGCCAGTATCTCCTGATAAATTTTCGTCAAAAACGGGCGCAAAGCCAGGTAGCATGAGCGGCTCAGGTCATCTGCTCAATCGCATTGAATCCGACAAAACGATCACCAAGCCTCATATCCACTTTTCGACTACGCCTTGTAACTTCATGATTTCAAATAAGTATCAGCACATTTTTAGCCACACGCCAGGATACTGGCCTGCAAGGCCTCTTATCCGGAATAATCAACTGAAAAAGCCTGAAAACCACGCTACCGCCCTCCTCGCGACGGAATACCGCCAAGGATGCACGCAGTCATAGCCAGTAAAACAAAGGAATTGCGAGTGGAGATAGGATTCACCCAGCCTGGCTTCCGATGCTCAGCTGACGATTTGTTCTATTACCGATCAAAAATCTGGCACCGGTAATCCTTCAGTGCCTGAAGGGCATGATGCCGAAAGCAGGGGCAAGATGGAAGGAAAAATGAGTAGGAACAGGGGCTAGGGACGAGGCGCGAGGTGCGAGGTGCGAGGTGCGAGGTTAAAAAGCAACAGCAGTGATTCGTGATTCATCATCGCGGCGTACCAGACCACCGGGACATCAGAACGGCATGCATTCCCCCTTCTGAGCAGAAAATTGCTCCTGCATTTTCTGGCTACCGGCCATCCATGGCCCTATGCCGGCGAGCACTGGCGTTATTGTGCGATCAGGCCCGCAGGGCGAGACAGGAACTGTCGAGCTGCAGATTAGGAACAGGATGTTCCGACTCTCAACCTTGAAGGCCTGCACCCGCACAATGGCGTCAGAGCGCAGCGAAAAGGCTTCATCGGGGCGCATTCTTCAAGGTAAAAACCTTGCCCACCTCTCCTTGTAGAAAGCCCTTGTCGCGTAACAAGGACTGTCTACAAGGGAGGTGGGTCACCGAAAGGCGAAATGCGGATTCGAAAAAATCGGCAGAGCTTCCGCCTATAAGCGCGATCCAGAACAAACTGGACTCCAGCTTTTTTTACTTATGCCAACCGGCATAGCGGCGTACCGCCGCACTGTGCAATTCGCAGGCTCATTAACACTCGACCAAAGCCAGTTTCCGATGGGTACGCTCCGCTTTACCCTACAAGTGCATACCAAATCGCAAACCACCAATACATCAGAACGGCTTACATCCCCCTCAGCAGCCGACGAGCACCGGGATTATGTTCCGATCAGACCCAAAGGGGCGAGGCAGGGACTGCCGATAGGGGAAATGAATGTCCCGCTCTTCACCTTGAAGGCGGGGCGCCCAGAGCATCATTCCGGCGCGCAGCGCAGCAGCAGGCCGGCTGATGGGCGGTGCATTCTTCAAGGTAAAGAGCCTTTGCCCACCTCCCCTTGTAAAAAGTCCTTGTCGCGTAACAAGGACTGTCTACAAGGGAATTGGGTCGCCGAGAGGCGAAATACGGACTCAAAAAACTCCGCAGAGGTTTTGCCAGCAAGGGGGCCATCCAGAAATGGCTAATCTTCTGCATAAGTCGCGGCCATACCCAATGGCACCACCACATGGTGCAATTCGCAGGCTCATTGACACCCTACCCAAGCCCGTTCCCTGCCACCCCATAACCACCAATACATCAAAACGGCTTACATTCCCCCATTTGAAGCCGGCGAGCACTGACGTCATTGTGCGATCAGGCCTGCAAGGTCGATACAGGGACTGTATCGACGCCGATTAGCACATGGATGTGCGTTAGCGGCGCCCGCACAATGGCATCAGAGCGCAGCGCAAAGGCTTCTTCGGGGGCGCCTTTCTTTGGTTACTTTATTTGCGCGTGCAAAGAAAGTAACGCGCCAGCAAGGCACAATACAAACCATCAAACTACCTCGCAACGCCCGCCAGCACAGCGGTTTCAAGAATCAGAAACCATCAGCTTCGGATGGAAATGTGACCCATATCATTGAGCAGAACTGTTACCGATGTGGTTGGACTTCACAGTAACCGTGATTCGAGATTCGTGATTAACCTTGGCGGCACACCGCCGCACGGTGCAATTCGCACCGGCGGGCTAACAGAACGGCTTCCATCCCCCTCAGCAGCCGACGAGCACCGGGATTATGTTCCGATCAGACCCAAAGGGGCGAGGCTGGGACTGCCGATAGGGGAAATGAATGTCCCGCTCTTCACCTTGAAGGCAGGGCGCCCAGAGCATCATTCCGGCGCGCAGTGTAGCCGAAGGCCGGCTGATGGGTGGTGCATTCTTCAAGGTAAAGAGCCTTACCCACCTCCCCTTGTAAAAAGTCCTTGTCGCGTAACAAGGACTTTCTACAAGGAAAGTGGGTCGCCGAGAGGCGAAATACAGACTCAAAAAACTCCGCAGAGGTTCTGCCGGCACGAGCCACCCAGAAATGACTTCTCTTCTACATAAGTCGCGGTCATACCCAATGGCACCACCACATGGTGTAATTCGCAGGCTCATTGACACCCTACAAAAGCCCGTTCCCTGCCACCCCATAACCACCAATACATCAAAACGGCTTACATACCCCCTTCTGAGCAGAAAATTGCTCCTGCATTTTCTGGCTACCGGCCATCCATGGCCATATGCCGGCGAGCACTGGGGCGGTTTTTCGATCAGGCCCGACAGGGGCGAGGCATGGATGCCGAGCCGCCGATGCGGCACAGGGATGTGACGTCAGCGGCGCCCGGAAAATCGTCCCAGCGCGCAGTAGAGAGGCTTCTGCGGGGGCGCCTTTCTTTGGTTACTTTCTTTGCGCGTGCAAAGAAAGTAACGCGCCAGCAAGGCGCAATACAAACCATCCAACCGCCTCGCAGCGTCCGAAACCACGGCAGTCTCGAGAACCAGGAACTATTAGTGCCCAGCAAAGTGTTATTGAACTGAACTGTTACCTATGTACTTGAACCGCACCCATTCAGATTTTGTTAAGAAAACCTTGAAGCTTTCCCTTGTATTCTGTAGGTTATTTCCAAAATAATAAATTGGTTTGCCTATGGGCGCTGGCTCTTTAGTGCCAGCAGAGATGGCTGTTGAAGCGTTATTCCGGCCGAATCCCGCCATAGTCTGTGCAGGTATTCACCCCTGTTGCAGTGACAAACCTAACCGGGAGTCGAAGCTGCAAGCCCTTAAACTTCAGCCCCTATATGCCACCCTCCTCGCGGTCCTCGCAGCCGTAATGTCTGGCTGCTCTTCAGCACCGCTGCATGATGTTCGTCCCTTTGTTAGAGCTAATATGACCGGCCAATCCGACGGTGCAGGGCTCCCCGGCGTAGACGCCAAGCTAGCGACTTTTGGCAGCAGCACAGCGCCTTCAGTAGTTATTCCAAGCAGCGGCTTCATCGACCAACACCTGGACACCGTACAGACACTTCCCTTTCAGCCTCTAGGCGACATACTCCACACCGATATCGTTATAGGCCGCTCAGGTGATGACCGCTACCGGGCGGGTATGGGCTGGGCCAGCAAGAAGGGTCACAACGATGTAAAACTGAGCCTGTTCCGACAGCAGACAGTCGGCGACGGACTCGACGGCCTGTGGCTGGCCAGCCTGCAGGGAGAATTTACCCCAGCCGCTCTGGCTAAAGATTTCGACTTCACGGGGGAGCTTGCCCTTGCAGCGCAAAGCGGCTCCTCGCAACGCACCGCAGGAGGCTCCGGTATCCGCTTTCAACTTGCCAGGAAGCCCGTTAATGGCTTCAGTTATGGCCTGGCCCTGAGCCAATTCAGCGAGGGCTTCCACCCATACGGCAGTGTCGTGAGTGCGGGTGAACGCCGTGCCGCCGCCAAGCTGGGTTTCACACCCTGGGCCGACACGAAAATCACAGCCAGCACGGATTATATTTTCCGCGATTGGAATGGCGACACGCCATGCGATGAATACCGCACCGGCCTGTCGTTCTCCAGTATCGTTTTCATTTACCTGAGCGCCAAATTCGAAACATCCGCGCAGCGCGCACTCGATTGCGCTGCGGCCTCTTATACCGGTGACATCGACAGCTGGGCATTGACCCTGTCTGAGAAGGCCTGGACGGGGTGGGACATCAACCTGGTTGCAGAGGTCTCGCAAAAGAGCCTGCCCTTCACGCAAGAGCAACGGACCAAGAGCCACTATCGCGTATCAGGCGAACAAGACCTTCGCCTGGGATCACACTGGGCGTCATTCGGACCTGAAGTGTCGTTGCAAACCGTCACCGACACTAATATAGAACGCCGGCTGCAGACCGGGTTTGTCATGGATATCGAAACCCATATGCATAATATCAGCCTCTACCTGGGCTATGAGTCCCTCACTGCTTCCGGGGGTACCGTTGACGATAATGCTGGCAAGATCAAACTGGCGTACCGCCTCGATTTCGACGCCTGAACACTTGTTGCCAGCGACCAGAGCCGCGGAGCGAATACAGGGACTGCCGAACTGCAGATTGAGGCATTATTCCGGTGCGCAGAGCCGCCGAAGGCCGGCTGACGGGTGGCGCATTCTTCAAGGCAAAGCGGCGAAATACAGACTCCCGGAAGCCGTATCAATTCTCCGCCGGCAGCATGCTAGAACTCTTGCAACGCTCAAAATCCGAGGCACGGGAAGCACCACGCCCAGTAAACTGTTACCCATATCATCCTTGGCTTTTTCCCGGTTCTGATTATGTGTACGCAAGCGCACAGTGCAGACGCTGAAAATAGTGTTTACTGGTTCCATTGTTTGACGGATCGCATATTCGCGCGGCGTCCAACGAATGACGCCTGCGCTGGGTTCGATTGAAACGTCCGACGCCTGCAGGCCGGGTTGCACAGACGCCGAGGCGGATGTGACTCCCTCAGTCACAGGTTAGCGTGAGAAGAGAAAAATCATGACCTTGCAACCTCCCAGCACAGCTAAAACTACAGACTCCTACCTGCTACGTTTTACGTCGCTATATAACCGGGGACGCGGCATCGCTGTGCCCTGCGATGCCGCTGGCAACGTTGACACGGGCTCACTCAGCCTGCGACTTCGCCTTGCGTACCTTCGTGCACGGTTAATGGTCGGTCGGGAGTACTCACGTCCAACAGTACAGCCGAAGGCCGGCTGATGGATGACGCATTCTTCAATGCTAAAAATCTTGGATACCTTATTTGCACGAGCAAAAAAATATCGCGCCAGCAAGACGCAGTACAAACCATCAAATAATCCAGCAGCACTGAAGATTCAAGAGTCCATACGTATACATACCCAGCAAAGTGTTACCCATGTCATTGCTCTCTACTGCATCCCGTTCGCCGATGAAACACCTGTGCAGGAGCCCGCAGCACTGGCGAATAACACCGCGCTGCCCCGGCTCCTTCAGCTATACAGGTAAGCGCAGGAGCGCGGCCATGCCGGGCGTTTTCAAGAGAAGTATCGAACGTCCCACAGACCCGCTTGTTCAACTCAACACCCAATACAAAACGCAAAAGGCCCTGCATTTCTGCAGGGCCTTTTGCGTTTCAAACCGAACAACCGTTTTCAAAGTTTCAGATTACAGCTCCCGAACTCGAGAGCCCTAATCGCCAGGAGCATGTCCGAGTATCCTGACCGTAGCGAGAGCCGGCTGATTTGAGCTGGTTTTCGCGGTGTTTCACGGCAAATACTGGTTCTATTTAACGCAAAACACCACAAAAAATCAGCCAAACTCAGATAGTTCGCAGTAGGTTAAATACTGTCGGACAGCCTCCTAACCTCAGTCTTCCCGATAGTTATCAATCGACGGGCAGGAGCAAATGAAATTGCGATCGCCGAATACGTTGTCGATACGGTTGGCCGCCGGCCAGAACTTGTTGCGACGGGTCGATTCGGTCGGGAAGACCGCTTCGTCACGCCCGTAGGGACGATCCCAGTCACCCACCAGGTCCGCCATGGTGTGCGGTGCATGGTGCAGCGGGTTGTTTTCCGCGGTCCATTCACCGGACTCAACGCGGCTGATTTCGCCGCGAATCTTCACCATGGCTTCGATGAAGCGATCCAGCTCCGCCTTGGATTCAGACTCGGTCGGCTCGATCATCAGGGTGCCGGCCACCGGGAAAGACATGGTGGGCGCGTGGAAACCGTAGTCCATCAGGCGCTTGGCGATATCTTCCTCGCTCACGCCGCAGGCTTCTTTCAGCGGGCGTATATCGACGATGCATTCGTGGGCAACACGACCGTTGCCGCCACGGTACAAAATCGGGTAGTGCTCGCCGAGCTTCTCGGCCAGGTAGTTGGCACCCAGAATCGCCACACGGGTGGAGTCCTTGAGGCCGGACTTGCCCAGCATGCGGATGTACATGTAGCTGATCGGCAAGATGGCGCCTGAACCGAAAGGCGCTGCAGAGACTGCGCCGTTCTGGTTGTCCAGACCCGGTACAGCACTCACCTGATGGCCTGGCAGGAAAGGGGCCAGATGGCTCTTCACACCGATAGGACCCATGCCCGGGCCGCCGCCGCCGTGGGGAATGGCGAAGGTCTTGTGCAGGTTAAGGTGCGATACGTCGGAACCAATCAGGCCGGGCTTGGAGATACCGACCTGAGCATTCATGTTGGCGCCATCCATATACACCTGGCCGCCGTGCTTGTGCACCAGAGCGCAGATCTCGACAATTTCCTGCTCGAACACACCGTGGGTGGACGGGTAGGTAATCATCAGGCAGCTCAGATTTTCGCTGTGCTGCTCGGCCTTGGCACGCATGTCTGCCACATCGACGTTACCTTTGGCGTCGCACTCAACGATCACGACCTTCATGCCCATCATGGCCGCGGACGCAGGGTTGGTACCGTGGGCGGAAGACGGAATCAGGCAGATATCGCGGTGACCTTCGCCGATGGATTCCTGGTACTTGCGGATCGCCAGCAAGCCGGCGTACTCGCCCTGGGCACCGGAGTTGGGCTGCAGCGAGACGTTGTCGTACCCGGTAATTTCCACCAGCATGGCTTCCAGCTCTTCAAGCATGCGGTGGTAACCCTGAATCTGGTCTACCGGTGCGAAGGGATGGATATTGGCGAACTCGGGCCAGGTCACCGGAATCATTTCGGCGGTGGCGTTGAGCTTCATGGTGCAGGAACCCAGCGGAATCATGCCGTGAACCAGGGAGTAATCCTTGTTCTCGAGCTGCTTCATGTAACGCAGCATTTCGGTTTCGCTGTGGTGGGTGTTGAACACAGGATGGGTCAGGATGGCATCTTCACGGCGGTGTTCAGCGGCAATGCCGGTGGCCTCGCCTGCCATAATCCGCGCATCGATAGCGGCCACATCCAGGCCGTGACCAGCACCCAGAATGACGTCGAACAGCTCGGCGACATCGGCGGCACTGGTGGTTTCATCCAGGCTGATACCCAGACGGTCAGTGCCGTTGAGGCGCAGGTTGCAACCCTGGGCCAGGGCGCGCTGGTACACCGCCTGCTGCTGGTCACCCAGGGTCAGGGTCAGGGTATCGAAGTAGCTGTCGTTAACCGCAAAGCCCTTGTCTTTCAGGCCAATGGCCAGAATGGCGGTAAGACGGTGCGTACGCTCGGCGATAGCTTTAAGACCATCCGGGCCGTGGTACACGGCATAGAAGCTCGCCATGTTGGCCAGCAGCGCCTGGGCAGTACAGATGTTGGAGGTCGCCTTCTCGCGACGGATGTGCTGCTCGCGGGTCTGCATCGCCATGCGCAGCGCCGGGTTGCCACGGGTATCGACGGAGACGCCGATAATGCGGCCCGGCACCGAACGCTTGAGCTTGTCGCTGGCGGCAAAGAAGGCCGCATGGGGGCCACCAAAGCCCATGGGCACGCCAAAGCGCTGCATAGACCCCAGTACTACGTCGGCCCCCAGCTCGCCCGGGGATTTCAGCAGTACCAGCGCCATTGGGTCGGCCGCCACCGCCACCATGGCCTGCTGGCCCTTGGCACTGGCGATCAGGCTCTTGATATCGGTGATGTTGCCGCAGGTACCGGGATACTGCAGCTGCGCGCCGAACACATCGTGCTGATCCAGCTCTGACGCCGGCGCTACTACAACCTCGTAACCGAAGTACTCGGCGCGGGTACGGATAACGTCGATGGTCTGCGGATGCACATCATCGGCGACAAAATAGGTGTTGCTCTTCTTGCGGTTGGAGCGCTTGCACAGCGTCATGGCCTCGGCCGCAGCCGTGGCTTCGTCCAGCAGGGAGGCGTTGGCCAGATCCATGCCGGTGAGATCCATTACCAGCTGCTGATAGTTGAGCAGGGATTCCAGGCGGCCCTGGGCAATTTCTGGCTGGTAGGGCGTGTAGGCGGTGTACCAGCCCGGATTTTCCAGCACGTTGCGCAGGATGATGTTGGGCACGCGGGTGTTGTGGTAACCCATACCGATATAAGACTTGTTGACCTTGTTCTGCCGCGCCAGGCCCTGCAGATAGTTCAGCGCCTGGACTTCGGTCTCGCCGTCGTTCATGGCCAGGGCATCGTCGAGCAGAATGCTGGACGGCACTGTCTGGCGCATCAGGTCGTCTAGCGACTCGGCATTCAGGGTCTGCAGCATGGACTGCTGTTCGGCCGCATCGGGGCCAATATGGCGACGGGTGAAATCCGTGCGCTGCTCAAGTTCAATCAAGGTACGGGGTTTAACAGCCATAACACTACCTGCGTGCTCTGTGCCGGCTTCGGATCTACCGAAACCGGCAACGGGTTCTAAAAAAGCGAAGAGCGCACGGCTCTTCGCGTTTTGCATCGGTAACCGCCCTGCTGGCGCAGGTTCGGCTATGGGCCCAACTTATTCCGCAACCGTCGCCTGATAGGCGCTGGCATCGAGCAGTGCTTCCAGCTCGGTGGCGTCGCTCAGTTTCAGTTTCGCGATCCAGCCTGCCTGATAGGCATCTTCGTTCAGGGTCTCGGGGGCATCGACCAGAGCCTCGTTCACTTCAATTACTTCGCCAGACAGGGGTGCGTAGATATCGGATGCCGCCTTGACGGACTCCACCAGGGAGAAGTCTTCACCCTTGGCGACATCACGGCCGACTTCAGGCAGTTCAACGAAAACCACATCGCCGAGCAGCTCCTGGGCGTGGTCAGTAATACCGACGGTTACGGTGCCGTCGCCATTATCGAGAATCCACTCGTGAGATGCAGTATATTTCAGAGTATTGGGCACATTGTTCATCGAGAAATCCTTCTAAAGCACTATTTTCAGTTCAATTCGTAGTCTTTGGCCCGACGGGCTTGTGCCCGCCAGAGCCGCTTTTAACGATACAGTTAGCGATACAGCGGGAAACGGGCGCAGAGGGCTTCGACCTCGGCCAGTACCTTGGCTTCCACTGCCGCGTTGCCTTCAGGGCTTGCCACCAGACCATCCAGCACATCGTTGATCAGATGCCCGATCTGGCTAAATTCGGCGGCGCCAAAACCACGGGTGGTGCCGGCCGGGGTACCCAGACGGATACCGGAGGTGACCATGGGCTTTTCCGGGTCAAACGGGATGCCATTCTTGTTGCAGGTGATGCCGGCACGCTCCAGCGCCTCTTCCACCTGGTTGCCCTTCAGGCCCTTGGGCCGCAGGTCCACCAGCATCAGGTGCGTATCGGTGCCACCGGTAACGACATCACAACCGCGCTCGACCATGACGGCCGCCAGAATGCGGGCGTTTTCGCGCACCTGATCGATATAGGTCTTGAAGCCCGGCTGCAGCGCTTCACCGAAGGCCACGGCCTTGGCGGCGATGACATGCATCAGCGGGCCACCCTGCAGACCCGGGAACACCGCGGAATTGATCTTTTTGCCCAGATCCAGGTCGTTGCACAGTATCATGCCGCCACGGGGGCCACGCAGGGTCTTGTGGGTGGTGGTGGTCACCACATGGGCGTGGGGCAGCGGGCTCGGGTGCGCACCTGTGGCAACCAGACCTGCGATATGGGCCATGTCGACCATCAGCAGTGCGCCCACCTTGTCGGCAATGGCACGAAAACGCGCAAAGTCGATTTCACGGGGAATGGCCGAACCGCCGGCGATAATCAGCTTGGGCTGGCATTCAACCGCCAGGGCTTCCACGGCATCGTAGTCGATACGCTGAGTCTCCGGGGAGACGCCGTACTGCACAGCATTGAACCATTTGCCCGACAGCGCAGGACGCGCACCGTGGGTCAGGTGGCCACCGGCATCCAGCGACATGCCCAGCACAGTATCACCTGGCTGCAGCAGCGCCAGCATCACAGCGCCGTTGGCCTGGGCACCGGAATGGGGCTGCACATTGACGAATTCGCAGTTGAACAGCTCTTTGGCGCGGGAAATCGCCAGGGCTTCGGCTTCGTCAACAAACTCGCAGCCACCGTAGTAACGGCGACCCGGATAGCCTTCGGCGTACTTGTTGGTCAACACCGTGCCCTGGGCCTGCATTACCGCCTTGGAGACAATGTTTTCCGAGGCGATCAGCTCAATCTGGCTGTCCTGGCGGCGGAATTCCGCATCCACCGCACGCTGCAATACAGGGTCGGCGGCGCCGAGGTCCTGGGTGAAAAACGCGGCGCGTTCAGCGTTGGCGTAGAGATCCTGTGTGCTCATGGTCTTATTGTTCCCAGCTGACTGAAGGTTGATTAACAGGCCACCACGTTGACGGCCAGGCCGCCGGTGGACGTTTCCTTGTACTTGTCCTGCATGTCGAGACCGGTCTGGCGCATGGTCTCGATCACGCTATCCAGCGATACATGGTGCTCACCGGTACCGCGCAGCGCCAGACGCGCCGCATTGATGGCCTTGACCGCTCCCATGGTGTTGCGCTCGATGCAGGGTACCTGCACCAGACCACCGATGGGATCACAGGTCAGACCCAGATTGTGTTCCATGCCGATCTCGGCGGCGTTTTCGATCTGGCGATTACTGCCCCCGAGCACGGCGCACAAAGCACCGGCGGCCATGGAACAGGCCACGCCTATCTCGCCCTGACAGCCGACTTCCGCGGCAGAGATAGAAGCGTTTTTCTTGTACAGCATGCCGATGGCGGCGGCGGTCACCAGAAAGGTCTTGATACCCTCAACGCTGCTGCCCGGCACGAAGCGATCGTAATAGGCCAGTACCGCCGGAATCACGCCCGCGGCGCCATTGGTGGGCGCGGTCACAACACGCCCACTGGCGGCATTTTCCTCGTTCACGGCGATGGCATAGAGATTGACCCAGTCGAGCACCGTAAGGTGATCCTTGATGCTGCGTTCCGGATGATTCACCAGTTCCTGCCACATGTCGTGGGCACGGCGCTTGATGTGCAGCCCGCCCGGCAGCTCGCCGGTGTGCTTGCAGCCTTCACGGATGCAGTCATCCATCACCTGCCAGATTTTCAGCAGACGCTGGCTGATTTCCGCATCCCCGTAACGAGTGCGCTCGTTCTCCATCACCAGCTCGGCAATGCTCAGGCCGGCTTCATCGCCGTAGGCCAGCAATTCAACGGCATTGTTGAACGGGTACGGCACTTCGATGGATTCATCCTCAACGCCGCGACCCTGATCATTGGCCTCTATATCACTGAGCACGAAACCGCCACCCACCGAGTAATACACATTGCTGTAGAAAATCAGCCCGGCGGCATCCAGCACTTCGATGCGCATGCCGTTGGGGTGCTTGGGCAGGGACTCGCCAAAATGAAAGCGCAGATGATCGGCTTCGCGAAACGCCACCGGCAGGGTTCCGCCCAGCAACAGGTTGCCGCTGCTGCGGATCTGCGCAATGAGATCGTCGATAGCGGCCGGATCCACCAAATCGGGTTGCTCGCCCAAAAGGCCCAGCATCACAGCGGTATCGGTGGCATGCCCCTTGCCGGTCATGGCCAGTGAGCCGTACAGGCTCACCTTCACCGCCGCGACCCTGGGCATCAGCTTGCCCTCGGTGAGTTCCGCCACAAAGCGGTTGGCCGCAACCATGGGCCCCACCGTATGGGACGACGAGGGTCCAACCCCAATTTTGAACAGATCAAATATGCTCAGTGCCATCGCGTCGCCTGCTACATCTAATGTGAGTAAAACTAAGTCCCGAGTGCCCTGTTCAGGACACCCCGGACCCCGCCGGATTCAGTACCCTGACTTCGCGCTGCGGGAACGGAATCTCGATATCGTGTTCCTTGAATGCATCCCAGATCATCAGCAGCAGATCCCCGCCTACGCGGTTCTCGCCGTCATCGACCCCTTCCATCCAGAACTCCACCAGGATATCCACACCCGAATCACCAAAACCGCTGATCTCGGCATCCGGCCGTTCTTCAATGGGCACCTGCTCGCCGCTGATCACCCGCGGGTGACTCGCCACTACGGTACGCAGCAGATCGAACAGGAAATGCAGGTCTGTCTTGTAGGACACCTGAAATTCCAGTGCGTAACGCTGCTTGACGTTTTTGTGCGTCCAGTTGGTAAAACTGCCGCTGATAAACTGCTCGTTAGGCACCATGATGTCTTTGCCATCAAAGGTTTCCAGCGTGGTGGATCTCATGTTCAGCTCGCGAATCATGCCCTTGCGGCCATCCTCCATCTCGACGTAGTCACCCACGCTGAGCGAGCGCTCCAGCAGCAGGATAATGCCGGAGATAAAGTTCGAGGCGATGGACTGCAGGCCAAAACCAAGCCCCACACCCAGGGCGCCCCCGAAGACCGCCAGTGCTGTCAGATTGATGCCCATGATCTGCAGCAGCAGAATGAAGACAACAAAGAAGAGCGCAATCTGAAACAGCTTGGCAAAGACTTCCCGCGTGCCCGCATCCAGATCCTGCTGGCTACGGATGATCTGCTGACCGGCGGTATTCGACAGCCGTCCGAGCCAGAACAGCACCGATCCGAAAATCAGTACCCGCACCACACCATAGGCAGACACCTGAATATTGCCGACCTCCACCGAAATACTTTCGAGGTAGGCGATCAGGCCGTCGAGCCAGCCAAAAATATGCAACAGGGCGATGGGCAGAAAGACCCAGGATGCCAGGGTGCGAAAAAACTTCTTCTCCACAAAGCGCTTGATGAGCGAGTAGAGCATGAACACTACAGCGAAGCTCAAACCCAGACGCACCAGCCAGTTCTGGCCCAGCAGTGTCTGACTCAGGTCGGCGGCAATCGACAGCATCAAAATCAGCATCAACGGCAACAGCAGGTTGCGCGATGCATAGATCTGCAGTCGCAGACGCAGCAGAGGCCCTTCCAGCGGCCGCTTTCTCAGCAGCGGCGAATGACTCTTCAGGTAGGCCGCGATGGAATAACCCACCAATAGCGCGATCGAAATCAGGCCGATCTGGGAGTAAAAGGTCGGGCTGCTCAGCCACGCCAGCGACGCTGACAACATCTGTTCAAACCTGTCCATGAACGCGTCTATGTTCATCAATACTTTTCCTGCTGCTCTTGGGGGTTAAACCATTACGTTAATGCCGTAGCACAGCTAACAGTATGATTGGCAAACAGCCAGAAGGCGAAACCCGTCAATCTCTGTGCCCGGTACAGGCTTAACCCCAGAGAACAGTTAGACTAGCAACAGAGTTTCCAAAAATCAAAGAAATATTTCCTATTGGAAACTTAATTCCCTTTAGTCGGAATCAATCACCAACAACGGGCTTTCTTTCCAACATCTGGCAGCTTGTGTAATATCAGGGAAATATAAAATTAGATGCCGGTTCTCAATCCTTCTGCCGCCCTGTCGCTCGCCCCACGCCGCCTAGCATGCGCGCCCAGGCACGCCGCCGGTGCGCAGACCCGGCACTCAGGAGTGAATGCTCATGTCCGACCAGCCCCAGTCGCCACCCGAACTCCAGGTCAGCGCCGCCAGCCACGAAGCCATCGTCGAACCTCTGCAGCTGGGCAAGCGCGTGCGCGAAATCCGCCTCAGCCAGAACCTCACCCTGGAAGAAGCCAGCAAGCGCACGGGACTGGCCCGCTCCACCCTGTCCAAGATCGAAAACGAGCAAATCTCCCCGACCTTTACCGCCGTCAACAAACTGGTAAAGGGCCTGGGCATCGATATCCCGCAACTGTTCTCCCAGCCCAGCAAGACCCGCAGCAGCGGTGGCCGGCGCGATATTACGCGCTGCGGTGAAGGCAAGCCGCGCGCCACCCCGACCTACGAACACGAGATGCTGGCATCCCAGCTGACCAACAAGAAAATGATCCCGTACAAGACCACAGTGCGAGCTCGCAGCTTTGATGAATACGCCGACTGGGTACGCCACGATGGCGAAGAACTGCTGTACGTACTCAGCGGCAGCATCCGCTTCTATACCGAATTCTACGAACCCATTGATCTGGCCGAAGGTGACAGCGCCTACTATGACTGCGAGATGGGCCATACCCTGATATCCACCAGCGAAGCAGACGCCGTGATCCTCTGGGTTACGGCCTGAGTACAGCCGCCGCCGAGGCGTGCCACCACATCTCCGGCGGCACTGCTATACTGCTCCCCTCGTCCTGATAGGGCCGTCCTTCCTCTCCCCTGGAATGGCGGCCTTTTTTTTTACACCGACGTTTTACATCAATTGCAGGCACACAGAGACGACACCTTGCTGCGCCATTGCGACAGCCCAAGGCTATTTATCTATTGCAATCGTCCTAATGATCCGCTAATTTCGTTTCCTATTGGAAACTTAGTTTATCCGAAGTTGCATGGGCGAGACTATTCCGCCCGGCACCCGGACAACCAACACATCCTTGATACGGAGCACATCATGGCAGAACAAACCAACAGCGCCCTGAAAAAGACCCCACTGTACGACCTGCACCTGGAGCTTGGCGCCAAAATGGTGCCCTTTGCAGGCTACGAGATGCCGGTGCAGTATCCGCTGGGTGTAAAGAAGGAGCACCTGCAGACCCGCGAGCAGGCAGGCCTGTTCGACGTATCCCACATGGGCCAGGTCATGCTGACAGGCGCAGGGGCTGCCGCCATGCTGGAAGCCCTGGTGCCGGTGGACATCATCGACCTGCCGGTGGGCAAGCAGCGCTATGCCATCTTCACCAACGATCAGGGCGGCATTCTGGACGACCTGATGGTCGCCAACTGGGGTGACAGCCTCTATGTCGTGGTCAACGCAGCCTGCAAGGAACAGGATATCGCCCACATGCGCGCGCACCTGCCTGAAGGCGTAACCCTGGAAGAGCTGGATGATCGCGCCCTGATCGCGCTGCAGGGCCCAGCCGCAGTGACAGCACTGAGCCGGCTGGCACCCCAGGTGGCCGAGATGGTGTTCATGGACAGCGGCCGTATCAGCATTGATGGCGCCGACTGCTTTATCAGCCGCTCAGGCTACACCGGCGAGGATGGCTATGAAATCTCCATCCCCGCCGGCGACGCCGACCGCCTGAGCCGCTTGCTGCTGGCTCAGCCTGAAGTCGATTTCATTGGCCTGGGTGCCCGCGACTCACTGCGCCTGGAATCCGGCCTGTGCCTGTACGGTCACGACCTGGACACCCACACCACGCCGGTGGAAGCCAGCCTGCTGTGGGCCATTTCCAAGTGCCGCCGCGCCGATGGCGAGCGTGCCGGCGGCTTCCCCGGTGCCGACATCATCCTTGGTCAGATCGCCAGCAAGGACAACAGCCGCAAGCGCGTGGGCATGATTGGCGAAGGCCGCGCTCCGGTACGCGAAGGCACCGAACTGTTTGATGCCGACGACAACCGTATCGGCGTTGTGACCTCCGGCACCTTCGGCCCCAGCGCCGGCGCCTCCATCGCCATGGGCTACGTCAGCAGCGCCGCCGCCGTGATGGACAGCACCATCTACGCCGAAGTCCGCGGCAAAAAACTGCCAATGCGCATCAGCAAGATGCCCTTTGTCGAGCAGCGTTACTTTAGAGGCTAATAGAGCTGAGGCTAAAGGCCGCGGATAAATGATCCGCGGTTAACCCCTCTGCTTAAAGTCCGTGACCAATCCGCATCCAGTCGAGATCGCCCGCATGAATGCCGCCGTCGAAATACCCAACCCGCTTACTCAGCTTGAGCTGCACTGTGCGCTCGATGCCAGGGACCTGTCTCTGGCGCTGGCACAGCCACCCCTGGTTGATGAACTGGCGCTGGAGTGCGATGCCGACGGCGCTCTGGTGGTGGCCCTTGGTAATCTGCTGGGGCTGGAGCGTCCCCTGGCCGTGACCGATCTGCAGTTGTGTGCACTGCCCGATGGCAGTCGCTTCAGCGTACTGACGCTGGACAGCGGCAACTGGCTGGTCGTCACCGGCAAGGACAACCCCTTGCCGATGCTGGGCCTGCTCAAACTGCACTTCCATACAGTGATCCCCGGCGCGCAGCCGGGCTCTGCCCAGGCGCACGACAGCCACGGAAACCAGGGCATGGCATTCTGGCTAGAGCCCGGCGAGCGCTGCCAGCTACTGATGCGCCAGGCCAATGCCCGCTGTCTGGCCGAGTACCTGGGGCAGCCGCTGCAGCGGGGCGCGAAGACCTGCTAGCCCCAAAGGCAAACGGGCACAATTTCACCCTTGCGTTATTTCTTTTGAGCAGTTAAATTTGCTCGGCGTTACACAGTTTTGCATCACGAGAAGGGCTGACGTCCTCGCCAACCTGCCAACCTGGGCAAGGTGGTTGCCGCCAAGCGGCGATGCGGTCTATACCGACAACCAATCAGGTATCCGCACTTTATACGTCAGCTCTCATGAATGAGTCTTGAAAGACATGCCACAGCGGCCAAGTCTTTCGTTAAAACATGGGAGCACGGCATGTTCGAAGCACATTTCCACACAGTATCTGAAGCGGCAGCGCCCTGCCGGGCCCAGCCCAGGCACGATTTGCAGGCGCAGCAGCACGCCGATACACAGATAAATACATTGCCACATACACAAAAAAGTACAGAACAGGGCCTCACCCGGCGCCTCCAAAGCCTGCGTCACGCATGCCCACTGCACGCCTGGGCCGCCCCCGGCAAGCGCAAGGACGCCAGCGGCAAGGTTCGCGAGCACTGGTTTCTGTATATCGAATACTGCACCGACAAGGGCGCGCGGATCTGGCAAAAACTGGAACGCGCCCAGACCCACTGCAGCCTGGACGCGCTCTTCGAACTGGCACTCCAGACAGAGCTGCCAGGCATTGATAGCGAGCGTACCCGCCTTTGGCTGCAGATGCACCGCGGTCACTGAGCCACAGTCACCGCAGTGCCGTTGTTATTCCACAGCGGCTACTGCATTGCCTCGACCGTAAAGCCAAGCCCGCGCGCGCGGGACAGCAACCCATCCGGCCCCACCAGATGGGCCGCGCCCACCAGTACCAGCTCGGTTTGCGGGCTATGCAGCAAGGCCTCTATCTGCGACCACCAGAGTCGGTTACGCTCCAGCACCAGGGTGCGATAAAGCGGTTCGTACTCGAGCTTCAACTGCAGCACCAGCTCATCGTACAGCACCGCCTCATCACCCCGGCGCCAGGCATCAATCAGGGTATCGAGCATGGCGCTGTCGACTTCCAGCTCATCGAGCACCTGGGTCATGAAGAGGTCGGGATCCTCCTCCCCCATCGAAAACAGATATTCCAGATGCTGCTCAATGGTCTCGAGCCCAATCACCGGCTTGCCATCATCCAGCGCCTGGCGATACAGGCGCATGTCGACACCTTCCTCTGTTGCCCCAAGGCGCATCATTTCAATGCCCAGCAACGTCAGAAATACACCGGATGGCCGCAGCGGCTGCAGCATCTGCGGCGCCAGTCCGTGACTGACGGCGTAGCGCTCCAGCCGCTGCCAGGTTGACTCCGACACATGCTCCGACAAACTGCCACCATCGGCATAGACCATTCCCTGTGCGATCAGACCCTGTACATCCGGTTGCGCCAAAGCGCCGAGATCCGCCTCAAACAGCAACACATCAGACTGCGCATAGACCTCATCGAACACGCCTGGCAACGGCAAGTCCCCGGGCCTGAGCATATGCACCGTCGCCCCCAGATAGAGCACACTGGAACCATCTGCAATACGCCACACCGGACTTTGCGCCCAGAGCGGCGGCGCACAGAATAGCAACAGCGTCACCGCACACTGCAGCAACACTCTCAGATATCCTTTTAGCATTCGCACCTTCAACCAGATTCTCCCGCAATAAACCGACCCGGACTTGCCGTGCTCCGTTTCCGCTTTCGACTTTCGACCTTTTACTTTCAACTGTCGACTTGCCACTTTTCAGTTCCCACCCAGAGTCTCAGCGCTTGGCGTAGCCCGGCAAATTAAGCATGAAAGGCGGCTGGGCGACACAGTCTAGATTTTTGGCCCGCATCCGCAGGCAAACGACACCGACATTGTCGCGCTTGTAACCGATCAGCAACGCCTTCCAGGACGTGCCGTTTTCCATATCCCGCTCCAGCAGCAACGGACGCCCGCCTTCCAAAGCCCCACCCAGCTGCGCCTTAACCGTTGCGATGGCGCGCCGCGCCTGAGCCCGGTCAGGATAGATCCCCAGCAGCAGACCCCAGCTTTCAATCGGCCAGATCGCCTGCTGCTCTCCCCTCGCGGGGCCCCGCTCACAGCCGCTGCGCCCGATCGGGCCTTGCATCGCCACGGACTGCAGCTCGGGCCGCTGCATAAACGGCGGACTCTCAGCCATAGAGTCGGATGCTGTAACCGAGGCGGCAAAGCCTTCATCCAGCAACAGCTTCACCTGCTTGTCCCGCGCCGCCCGGCTATTCGCCCCCAGCACCACCGCAAGCAGGCGCCGGTTATCACGCCGTGCCGAGACCGCAATGTTGTAGCCCGCCGCGCAGGTGAAACCGGTCTTCAGACCATCCACACCCGGATAGCGCCCGAGCATGCCGTTATGGGTGTGCAGGGTGCGACCCTTGTAGCGGGTCGAGCGAGTAGCAAAAAGCCCGTAGCGCTGGGGAAAGTCCTGCAACAGACGCCAGGCCAGAATGGCCTGGTCCCGCGCCGTGGTTACCTGCTGCGCATCGGGCAGGCCGCTGGCATTGCGATAGTGGGTATCCGCCATGCCAAGCGTCTGCGCACGCGCCGTCATCTGCTCGGCAAAGCGCGCTTCGCTCCCGCCCAGCGCCTCGGCCAGCACCACAGCGACATCATTGGACGACACTGTAGCCAGCGCTTCTATCGCCTGCGCCACTGTGATTGTGGCTCCCGCACGCAGCCCGAGCCGCACGGCGGGCTGCGCCGCCGCCTGCCGGGACACCGGCAAGGCAGCATCCAGCGTCAGCCGACCCGCATCGAGTGCCTCGAATGTCAGATAGAGTGTCATGAGTTTGGCCAGCGATGCCGGATACCACTGCTGATCGAGCCCCTCCTGGCGCAGAATTTCACCGCTGGCGGCATCCAGCAGCAGCACCGGATTGCCAGCCCGCGCCGACGGCATCGTCGCGCAGAATACCAACAGCAGCAGCAACAGATGCAGCAACGCTTTAAGCAGGACAGGAAAAGACTGCGCTGAACGGACACAAGCGCGCACGCAGACAAGAGCAGGAAAGAACGACAGTAAATAACCGTTGGGCATGATAGTTCAGCTTCCCTTCGACGCCAGGCCAAAAGACCCTCGGAACCAAAACCGCAGTGATTGAAGGATGCCTATCAGCATAGGCCATGGGCGGGGCCGCACCAGACTCCGACAACAAGGATCACAGAGAAAGCTCTCTCCTCTCTCTGCGCTCTGCGCTCTGCGCGCAAGAATGACAAAAGCCGCCGGGAGGCGGCTCAGACGCCAGTATGCGCCAGTGCGAGCATTTCGGCTTCATAGGCCGGCTGCAGCTGACGCCAGCCAAAGCGTTGCAGCGACAACTGCAATGGAGCAACCACTGGACTCATCCGCATACTGGCGGCTGCACTCCCAGCAGCACTCGCAGCTATGCGGGCCTGACGTTCGATCAGGTCGACCGCATGGCCCGCCTCAGCGGCCAGATCATCAGCAACACTGGCATAAAGACCGGACGGGGGCACGAGTTCGGGATACACCAGCCGATCTGGCAATACCGGCAGGCAACCCGCCGCCAGAGCCTCAAGCACCGCCAGCCCCTGGAACTCGTGCTCGGCCGTGGACAGCACCAGATCCGCCGAGCGCAACCAGGCCTGATACTCGGCCCGCGTCTCGGCAAAGCCGAACTGCACCAGCCGATGCCCAAAGCGGGCACCGATCTCGGCAAATTCCGCCGGCGTATGGCGAAAGCTCTGCCCCAGCAGACAGAGCCGGTAGTCGAGCTGTCGCGCTTCCAGTGCCTGCAAAATGGCCAGCAGACGGCGCGGCCCCTTGTCGTATTCCCAGCGTGCCGACCACAGCAGACGCACCGGCCGCGGCAAAGCGCCCCCTGCATCAGGACCACCACCTGCAACAGACGCGCTCCAGCGCACATCGAAACCCTCACCCGCGCCTCTGGGCTCAAAACAGCTGTCCGCCAGTGGAACCGGCAGCACCGCCGAGCGCTCACGCAGCAACGACACTATGCCGGGCGGCACCTGATCCGGCAGTTTTTTCAGCAAGGCAGCTGCGCCGGCCAGAAAGGTGTCACGGTTATAGGCGGAATTGAACAGCACCCGCTCAGCCGCCAGCGCCGTGTAGATATTGAGAATCTTGGGCTCAACCGCCTTGAAGGCGCGCTCGGACTCGGGATAGGCAAACTGGTTTTCGTGAAAATACACCAGGGTCGGCACCCGGCTCAGGGCCGGCACCAGGCCGCGCAGTGCCGACAGATCGGTCATGGAGGTGGCCAGCACCAGATCATAGGGGCGCTGCAGCGTTTCACGCTCGTTAAAGGCCCAGCTCAGACTGTTGCCACGAATGCGCCAGGAAAAGTAGCGTGGCGCAAGCGTCAGCAAGGTCCAGTCCCAGTGCGGCATACCGCCTATCAACTGGCGATACCAGTGCTGATGACTGGCCGCATCGTAGGCCGATAACAGCAGTACCCGCACGATCAGTCGCGGGGGATAGGGCGTTTGACACCGCCCTCGTCGATCGCCACATAGGTAAAGACAGCTTCCGTTACCCTGAAGTGTGGTCGACTGCCCTTCTCGCGACTCAGACGCGGGCGCACCCAGACCTCCAGATGCAGTGCAACCGAGGTGTTGCCCTGCTGCTTCACGGCACCGTAACAACAGACCACATCCCCCACCTGCACCGGACGGATAAACTTCATCGAATCCACCGCTACTGTGACAACGGGGCCCGCTGCAATCTGCTGTGCCAGAATACCGCCGGCAATATCCATCTGGGACATGATCCAGCCGCCAAAGATATCGCCATTGGTGTTGGTGTCGGCGGGCATGGCCAGGGTACGCAGCAACAGATCGCCACCGGGCTCCCCGGGGCTGATGGACTCCGACAAGCCGGACCCTGTGCTCTCGCCTGTACCCTGCTGCGGGTTCTGCTTGGTACTATTGGCCATCTGTTTCTCCTGTTATCGGACCTGAAACCGGCCCGACGGTGCAACCCAGCGCGGTATTATACGCACCCACAACCGCAGCGTCCTGTATTTGCGGGCGCCGCGAGCACAACGATAGACTTGTAATACGATTTTTTGTATAATACGCGACCTTTTCCCCCATCCAGATTCTGTGCCCCGCGCACCGGGTCTCAGTTTCACAGGTACTTCAATCCATGTCAGATGCTGGTGAACAGCTCTCCTTTACCTCTCTCGGTCTGTCCGAACCGGTGCTCAAAGCACTGACCGATGTCGGTTACGAAACTCCATCTCCGATTCAGGCGGCTAGTATTCCGTTCTTGCTCGCCGGCAGAGATCTGCTGGGCATGGCACAGACTGGCACTGGTAAAACCGCTGCCTTCGCACTGCCGCTTCTGTCCCGTTTGGACACTACACGTCGCGAACCCCAAATGCTGGTGCTGGCGCCTACGCGCGAGCTCGCAATCCAGGTTGCTGAAGCTTGCCAGACGTACGCCAAGCACATCCCGGATTTCCATGTCCTGCCGATCTACGGCGGCCAGGCCTATGATACCCAGCTGCGCCAGCTCAAGCGTGGCGCTCAGGTGATCGTTGGCACACCGGGCCGTGTTATGGACCATTTGCGTCGCGGCTCACTCAAACTCGACACACTCAGCGCCATGGTGCTGGATGAGGCCGACGAAATGCTGCGCATGGGTTTCATCGACGATGTCGAATGGATCCTTGAGCACACGCCCAAGACCCGCCAGATTGCTCTGTTCTCGGCTACCATGCCGCCGCAGATCAAGCGCGTTGCACAGAAATACCTGAACAATCCTGAAGAAGTCCGGATTGTCAGCAAGACGTCGACCGCACCGACCATCACGCAGAAATACCTGCGCGTCAGCAGCCATCACAAGATGGAAGCCCTGACCCGCATCCTCGAAATCGAATCTTTCGAGGCCATGCTGATCTTTGTGCGCACCAAGTCGGCCACCGAAGAGCTGGCCAGCAAACTGTCCGCCCGCGGCCATGCTGCTGAAGCCCTTAATGGCGATATTTCACAGCAGCAGCGCGAGCGCATTGTCGAACGCCTCAAAGGCGGCAAGATCGATATCCTCGTGGGTACCGACGTTGTTGCCCGCGGCTTGGACGTTGAACGTATCAGCCACGTGCTGAACTACGACATCCCCTACGATACCGAATCCTATGTGCACCGTATCGGCCGCACCGGCCGTGCCGGACGCAAGGGCGAAGCGATCCTGTTCGTGGCACCGCGTGAAACTCGCATGCTCTACGCCATCGAAAAGGCCACCCGCCAGCCGCTGGAACGTATCGAACTGCCGAGCGTTGGCGTGATCAACGAAAAACGTGTTGAGCGTTTCATGCAGCGCATCAGTGACACCCTGGATAACGGTGAAATGTCCACTTATCTGGACCTGCTGACCGACTACCAGAAAGAGCACGACACCGATCCGCTGCAGATCGCCGCTGCCCTCGCCCTGATGGCCCAGGGTGAAACACCCCTGCTGCTGGACGAGCGTGAAATCCCGCAGCCACGTGAATACAAGGACGAGCAGCCGCGCGAGCGCCGTGGACCGATCAATGTTAATCCGACAGCCCGCCCGCTGAAGGATCATCCCGAGATCGAAATGCAGCGCTTTGTGGTCATGGTTGGCCGCAGCCACGGCGTTATGCCGAAAAACATCGTTGGCGCCATCGCCAACGAAGCCAACATGGCTGCCAACCTGATCGGCCAGATCGATCTGTTCGACGACTACAGCACCGTTGACCTTCCGGCCGGCATGCCCGCCAAGGTTATGCAGGTTCTGAAGAAAGCCTTCGTGTGTGGACAGCGCCTGAACATTCATGCGGCCGGCGAAACGCCAGACGCTGCTGATCGTGGCGCTCCCTCACGCGGCGCACGTCGCCCAGGCGGCCCTAACAAGGGTGCTCCCAACCGCAGCCGTAGCAGCAAGCCTCGCGAAGGCGCTGCTCCGAACCGCCGTCCGCCGCAGAAGTAACACTCCTGGGCCCCGGCAGCCGCTCAGCACTGTAGCGGTTGCCGGGGTGCAGATAAGCGGCTGACGAGATCCAAGCTCCAAGAGACAGCGCGCATCACGCGAGCTCAGGCAGCAGCGTTAGCGTCAGAGGCAACAACTTCTAAAGCAAATGCCAAAGCCACACAAAAAAGCCCGCGACCGGCAACCCGGTCGCGGGCTTTTTCATGGGCAGCGCTTAAGGCCCTGCCCGACACCCACCGCCTGTCAGGCGTTGTGATATTCCAGCGTCACTCGGCGGGTCAGACAGGTCAGCAAGGTATAAGGGATGGTGTTGCAGAACTGCGCCACTTCCGATACCGGCAGCTGCGGCCCCCAGAGTTCCACCCTATCGCCAATTTTGGCATCGGCAATGTCGGTAATATCGATGGTCATCATATCCATGGACACTCGCCCGGCGGTCACGGTGCGCTGCCCCTTAACCACCACTGGCGTACCACTGATGGCATGACGCGGATAACCATCACCGTACCCCATGGCAATAGTGGCAATACGGCTCGGCCGCTGACAGATAAAGCTGGCACCATATCCCACCGCATCACCCACTTCCAGATCATGAATGGCGATAATCTCGGTGCTCAGGGTCATGGCCGGTTGCAGCTTGGCGGCCTCTTCCTGCGCCACCTCAAAGGGCGTCGCCCCCCAGAGCATCAGCCCCGGGCGCAGCCAGTCGCGGCGCGCCTGGGGCCAGGCCAGGGTGGCCGGCGAGTTGGCCAGACTGTGGGGCGCATCAATGCCCTCCACTGCCTGATCAAAAACCGCAATCTGACGCTCAGTAGTGTCCTGGGTCAGATCATCGGCGCAGGCGAAATGACTCATCAGGGTGATTTCCGCCACCTGCGGCAAGGCACGCAAGCGGGTGTAGGCGGCGTGAAAGTCACGCGGCGGGATACCCAGACGATGCATGCCCGAATCCATCTTCAGCCAGACATTCACCGGCGCTGGCAGCTCGGCGGCTTCCAGCGCATCGATCTGATGTTCACTGTGCACTGCAATCCAGAGACCGTTGCGCGCAATATAATCCAGTTCACTGGCTTCGAAGAAACCCTCAAGCAGTATGATCGGCTGTTCGATACCGGCGTCACGCAGCTCCACCGCCTCTTCAATACAGGCCACACCGAAAGCATCCGCCTCGGCGGCCAGCGCCCTGGCTACCCTTACAGCGCCATGACCATAGGCATTGGCCTTGATGATAGCCGCCGCACGGGCATTGGGAGCCAGTGAACGGGCCAGGCGATAATTGTGACGGATGGCGGCCAGATCGATACTGGCCTTGGCTGCACGACTCATACTCATTCCTCCGAATGCCGATTAAGCTGCGAACAATCCGGGCCAGCCAGCAGCCGAGCCCGGACGGGGAGCGGGATTTACTCGCCGGTTACCATGATGGCTTCAACTTCAATATCCACAGCCTTGGGCAGCTGCTTGACTGCATAAGCAGCGCGGGCTGGGTACGGCTCGGAGAAATAGCGGGACATCACTTCGTTCACCTGGGCAAAGTTGGCCAGATCAGACAGCAGGATGGTGAGCTTGACGCAATGATCCAGGGATCCACCGGCTTCTTCGGCGATAGCCTTCAGGTTTTCAAATACGCGTACGGCCTGGGCTTCAAAAGAGTCGTTCACCACTTCCATGGTGGCAGGGTCCAGCGGAATCTGGCCGGAGATGTACACGGTGTTACCCACCTTGACAGCCTGGGAGTAAGTGCCGATTGCTGCAGGGGCTTTCTCGGTGTTGATAATGCTACGGTTAGCCATGTCGCTTCCTTAGGTACTGATTAGAGGTACTGATGTGTAAACGCTATTACTCAGTGGCACTGATACGCAGAGCATCAGCGGGCCACTTAGGATTGCAGTCGTGGCGGAGGAGTCCGAAACTGCAGGCCTAAGTGTCCTTCATTCGACAGCAAAAGTCAGCGCTGCCGTGCACGTCAAAAGGAACTGCGGCGACGTTGCAGCCAGGGCTGCAACGTCGCACAGCAGGATCAGCCGGCGTAGGCGAAGGGGTAACGATCGATACCCAGGCCCACAGGATCGATATCGGTCTTGTTACCGCTCATCAGGTCAGAAACAAACTTGGCCGAGCCGAGCGACATGGTCCAGCCCAGGGTGCCGTGACCGGTATTGAGGTACAGGCTCGGGTAGCGGGTCGCACCCAGAATCGGCGTGCCATCCGGCGTCATCGGCCGCAGGCCGGTCCAGAATTCAGCCCGCTCCATATCGCCGCCACCGCCGAACAGATCGGACACCACGAAGTTGACGTTGGCGCGGCGTTTCTCCGGCATCGTCAGGTCGTAACCGGCCAGCTCGGCACTGCCACCAACACGGATACGGTCGTTGAAGCGCGTTACCGCCACCTTGTAGGTTTCATCCATTACCGTGGACACAGGTGCGCGGCTTTCATCAATGATCGGCAGCGTCAGGGAGTAGCCCTTCACCGGATAGATAGGCGCGCGCATATCGATTTGCTTGAGCAGCATGGGGCTGTAGCTGCCCATGCAGACCAGATAGCGATCAGCCTTGATCACGCCAGCACCGGTTTTCACACCCGCAACGTCGCCCTTCTCCATGATCAGGCCATCGATCTGGGTGTTGTACAGGAACTTCACGCCCATGGCTTCGCAGCGTGCCGCCAGCGCCTGGGTGAACTTGAAGCAGTCACCGGTTTCATCGCCGGGCAGCTGCAGGCCGCCAACAATTTTGTCCTGCACGTACTGCAGCGCGGGCTCCTTGCTGACGCACCCCTGACGGTCCAGCACAGCGAAGGGCACACCCAGCTCGCGCAGCACGTCTATGTCCTTGCTGGCACCGTCCACCTGTTTCTGGGTACGGAAGACCTGCAGCGTACCGCCGGTACGGTGTTCGTAGTCGATATCGATAGTCTCGCGCAGGGTCTTGAGGCAGTCGCGGCTATACTCGGCGATGCGCACCATGCGCCCCTTGTTGACCTGATATTTGCCTTCGGTGCAGTTGGCGAGCATCTTGCTCATCCACTCGTAAAACTGGTAGTCCAGCGTCGGCTTGATCATCAAGGGCGACAGATCCTGCATCAGCCACTTGACGGCCTTGAAGGGTACGCCAGGGGCCGCCCAGGGTGACGAATAACCCGGTGATACCTGGCCTGCGTTGCCAAAGCTGGTTTCCATGGCCGCCGCGGACTGGCGGTCAATCACCGTCACTTCATGACCTGCATTGGCGAGATACCAGGCGCTGGTAACGCCGACAACACCACTACCGAGAACGACTACGTGCATTTGGCTACCCTCTGGTTATTTTTTGATCTACTGCAAGAATATGTATTGCAGTATAGGGGATCACTCTCAGAATTTTTTTGCGTTTTTGCGATTTTTACGGATAATAATCTGCCTATAAATACAAACACCGGAAATAATTATGGAAACCTTCAGCGGTGGTCAAAAAAAGCGCAAACTTGACCGCATAGACATGAATATTCTGCGCACCCTGCAGTTCGAAGGTCGCATTTCCTATACCGAGCTGGCGGACCGGGTCGGACTCTCCACCACCCCCTGCATGGAGCGGGTAAAGCGGCTGGAGAAAGACGGCTATATCGAGGGGTACTACGCGCGGGTCAATCCGGCGGCACTGGGCTACAGCATGCTCGTATTCGTCGAGATCGCCCTGTCCTACCAGTCTCCGGATGCATTCGACAGCTTCAACAAGGCCGTGGCCCAGCTGCCCTATATCATGGAATGCCATCTGGTCTCCGGCGACTCGGATTATCTGCTCAAGGCGCGCATCCGCGACATGACCGAATACCGCGAACTGCTCGGCGAGATGCTGCTGACACTGCCGGGGGTGAAGAACTCGAAGAGCTATATAGTGATGGAAGAGGTCAAGGAATCCCTGGCGCTGCCCATAGATATCAACAAGCCCCGCACCTATTAATGAGAAAGGGTCTATTCATCGACAGGCTCAGACGCATCAGCACCGCAGCGACCCCAAGGGTTCGGGCCTGGGGGCAAGGGACAAGGGACAAGAAAACACAAGACAGAAGCCACCTCGAAATTCGTCCAGGGCTCATCTCCCGGCATTCGCTTCGCTCACTTAAGGCTACAAACAACACCCCGTAGATTAGTAATGAGCGTAGCGAATTCCGACTTCCGCAGCGAAGCTGTGGAGAATAGCTACCTTAGGTTAGCTATCAGATACTCACGTCCGGCAACTGGCGCAACCAGTCAAAGAACACCCGGATGCGGGCATTGTCCAGCGCCCCGGGTCTGTGAATCAGGTAATAGGAACAACAGGACGGCAACGCCGGCAACAGCGATACCAGCCGGCCGCGATTCAGATCCTGATCAATCAGCCGGCCGCGAGCCAGTGCCACCCCAAGACCTGCGGCGGCGGCCTCCATGGCGAGATCCGCGCGGTTAAAGTAATGCCCACGGTCACTGTCGACCGCCTCCAGTCCCGCCTTGTCGAGATAATAACGCCACTCCGCGTCACGGCGCGCCTCATGCCAGGCCATGGAATCGTGCAGCAGGGTCAGATCCCGCCAGCTGGCAGGGTCCTTCCAGTCACGCGCGGCGACATAGTCAGGGCTGGCCACCGGAAACAGGGTTTCCGCCAGCAGCGGTGTCGCCACCAGCTCTCGATACTCGCCGAAGCTGTAGTCAATAGCCAGATCGAAATCCCTCGGCTCGGTGCGCAGCAGGGATTCCTCAGCGAAGGTTTCAACCCGAATATCGGGATAGCCGGCCTGAAACAGGTGCAGCCGCGGCACCAGCCACTTGAACAGCAAGGAGGGTGTTGACCGAAAGCGTATCTGCCCTTCCAGCATCTGGCGTTGCAAACGCTGCACACAGCCATCCAGATCCTGCAGACTTTTATGCACCACCACAAACAGCTGCTTGCCTTCGCCGGTAAGATTCAGCCCCCGCGGCAAACGCTCGAACAGCTTGAACCCAAGCTGCGCCTCAAGATGCTTGATCTGCTGACTGACGGCCCCGGTGGTGACATGCAGCTGCTCGGCGGCACGGGTAAAACTGAGGGTGCGGGACGCCACCTCGAAGGTTCGAAGCGCAGCGAGTATCTGGGCATTAATCATCGTTGTCTCCGGCACCAGCGTCAGTCAGGACAACAGTAAAGCAGAGCCCGGCGGCTTTGCGTAGCCCCAAAACGGCAGATTGACGCTAAACTTGCTTTAGTTTGCCTATAAGCGCATTGAATATTCATTGCTTGCGGTTGCTATAGGCTGACGCCAGAATGCGCGCCTCGATACAGCCAGTGACAAAGGAATAATGGTGCCAATACAAGACGCTAGCTCCATCGCCCACAGGCTCTCCCTTGGCAAACCATTATTCTGGCTAAACCCGGCCTGTGCGCACGACGCCCCACACCCTGAGCTGGAGGAAATAGAAGCCGCCGCTGCGCGCCTGCAACGCTGCGCCCCGCTGCTGGCGCAGCTGTTCCCGGAACTTGCGGCGGATAATGGCCTGATCGAATCCCCCCTGCTGGCGGTACCCGCGCTGCAACAGGCGCTTGCGCTACCGGGCAGGCTGCTGCTCAAGGCCGACCATGATCTGCCGGTGGCAGGCTCCGTAAAGGCCAGAGGCGGCTTCCATGAAGTACTCTGCCATGCCGAGTCCCTGGCGCTTGACGCCGGTATTCTGCACAGCATCGACGATGACTACCTCAAACTGGCAAGCCCCGAAGCCCGGGCGCTCTTTGCGCAGCATCTGCTGGGCGTGGCCAGTACCGGCAACCTGGGGCTCAGTATCGGCGTCATAGGCGCAGCCCTGGGTTTTGATACCTGTGTGCACATGTCCAGCGATGCCAAGGAGTGGAAGAAACAGCGCCTGCGCAACTTTGGCGTGCGCGTCATCGAGCACAGCAGCGACTACAGCGCAGCCGTGGCCGCAGGGCGCGCCGACACCGAAGCCAACCCCCGTGGCTACTTTGTCGATGATGAAAACTCACCCAGGCTCTTCTACGGCTATGCCGTGGCGGCACTGCGCCTGCGGGACCAGCTGGCCAGAGCCGGCATCCCCGTCGATGCAGAGCACCCGCTCATGGCCTATATTCCCTGCGGCGTGGGTGGCGCACCCGGCGGCATCTGCTTTGGTCTGAAACAGGTCTTCGGTAACGCGGTACATTGCTTCTTTGCCGAACCCGCCGAGGCACCCTGCGTGTTGCTGGGCGTGCAGGACCCAAGCATTCCATCGGTCTATGATATAGGCCTGAGCTGCCAGACCGACGCCGATGGCCTGGCGGTGGGCCTTGCCTCCGAATGGGTCTGTACGCGCATTCGCACTTTGCTGGCCGGCGTCTACACCGTGACGGACGAGAGCCTCTATCAAGACCTGTACCGACTGCAGAGCACCGAGCAGATTGCCATAGAGCCCTCTGCCGCCGCCGGCATTCAGGGGCCCGCCAGACTGCTGAGCCAAGGCGCCGACTACCTTGGCGCCCGCGGTCTGGAATCTCGCCTTGCGCAAGCAACACAGCTGATCTGGACCACCGGTGGGCGCCTGGTGCCCGACGAAGAATATAAAAAATTCCTCGAAAGAGGAAAAATAGCTTCTAATGAAACATTAACTGATTAAAATAGAATCTGTTTCCTACACGAAACAAACAGCCGGCAACACACAGTGCTCCGCACGCGTCGCGTCGAACCGTACTGCAGTCACCCTCACGCTGATCGCCGGGTGACTTCACATCATGCCGCACCTCTATCCGGGGGCGGGTGATAACAATAACAACGAGGAGGCTTACCTCTAATGGAAATGCTCACGTCCATCATCGGAGAGATTAACAGTATTGTATGGGGCCCGCTGATGCTGGTTCTGATACTGGGTGTCGGTCTGTTCCTGTCCCTGGGACTGCGTCTGATGCCGATACTGAAGCTGGGAACCGGCTTCAAACTGTTGTGGCGGGGCCGCAAGGCTGCCAGCGGCGACGAAAATTCCGGCGAAATTTCTCCCTTCCAGGCCCTGATGACCGCACTGTCGGCAACCGTGGGTACCGGTAATATCGCCGGTGTCGCCACCGCCGTCTTTCTCGGCGGCCCAGGCGCCCTGTTCTGGATGTGGATCACCGCCCTGGTCGGCATGGCCACCAAGTACGCAGAAGCCGTACTGGCCGTCAAATACCGTGAAGTAGACGAAGAAGGCAACCACGTCGGTGGCCCCATGTACTACATCAAGAACGGTCTTGGCAGCAAATGGGCCTGGCTGGGCATGGCCTTCGCCATCTTCGGTGCTATCGCAGGCTTTGGTATCGGCAACACCGTGCAGTCCAACTCGATTGCCAGTGTTATGGAATCCAACTTCGGCACCCCCACCTGGGTGACCGGCCTGATCGTGATGGTACTGGTCGGTGCGGTGCTGATCGGCGGTATTCGTCGTATCGGCCATGTCGCAGGCGCCCTGGTACCCGTGATGGCGGTGTCCTACATAGTGGCGGGCCTGGTGGTACTGTTTATCAATGCCGAGCAGATCCCCCACGCGTTTGATCTGATCTTCACCCATGCCTTCTCACCGGTTGCCGCTGAAGGTGGCTTTGCCGGCGCGGCTGTCTGGGCGGCTATCCGCTTTGGTGTTGCTCGCGGTATCTTCTCCAACGAAGCGGGCCTGGGTTCAGCCCCTATCGCCCACGCCGCTGCGCAGAACAAGAGCCCGGTACGCCAGGGTCTGGTCGCCATGCTGGGTACCTTTATTGATACCATCCTGATCTGCTCGATCACAGGCCTGGTTATCATTACCTCCGGGGTATGGACCAGCGGCGAGTCCGGTGCTGCCCTCACCTCCATGGCCTTTGCCCAGGCACTGCCGGGGCTTGGCAACTACCTGGTGGCGGTTGCACTGGCGATCTTTGCCTTTACCACCATCATTGGCTGGTCTTTCTACGGCGAGCGCTGCGTTGAATATATCTTTGGCGTCAAGTCCATCGCCCCCTACCGGGTGCTGTGGATTCTGGCGGTGCCTGCCGGTGCGGTACTGCACCTGGATTTCATCTGGCTGCTGGCCGATACCCTCAACGCCTTTATGGCGATCCCCAACCTGATTGCCCTGCTGCTGTTGAGCCCGGTGGTATTCCAGGTGACTCGCGAGTTTTTCGCCGAAAACAAGGATCTCTGATCCGGCGTAAAAACACGCGACTGAAGCAGCAAGACACAAAAAAGGACCGGCAATTGCCGGTCCTTTTTTAGTTATACACTGTTATATCCGCGTCCAGATCCGCTGCCTGCTCAGGCTAACAGACTGCCCAGCAGCCTGTCGGACTTGACCGATCGTAGCGAGGGAATGTCCGTTTTGAGGCAGTTTTTGAGCTCTTTTGAGGCGAATAGTGGTTCTATTTAACGAAAAAGAGCGCGAAAAATGACCACAATCGGCTTTTCCGCAGTAGATCAGCGTTAAGCCCTATTGGCTGCTAAAGCTTCAACCCCTGATTACCCACCGCAGGGCCATATTGCACCTGAACCCGTTGCGGCAACTCGGGATCGAAGCCACAAATAAGCCGCATGCCACCGCTGTCGACGTAATACTCCAGCGTGCCTTCACCGCGCGAACGCCAGCGTACATGGGTCATCTCCTGCTCATCCCACAGCTTCCACCAGTTGGCATCCCACTGCGCGGCACGACTGAAACCCGGCGCACAGTTGCGCTGGGCACGGGCTTCGTTTTGCTTGCCCCAGCACTCAAGATCCTTGCGGCACTGAATATCCTTAAGTCGTCCCGCCTTGGACGTCAGCTTCTTGATGCAGGCACTGACGACCAGCGGATTCATGCTGCTGGCCTGACAATCGCGGATGGCCTGCTCACTGGCCGCCAACGTCTGTGACGACAGCCCCCAGGCACCCGCCAGCAACAGAAACGGTAGCAATCCTTTCATCGATCATATTCCTGAAGGTTTTCAGCAGTGTAGCCTAAGAGCCCGGGAATTTTCAGCCGCAATCGGGCTTCAAGGCATCGCCACCGCCCCACATTGCGCGCCCGACAGGTAAAAAACCGCCGCCGCCAGCACCTGCTGGCTTTTCGCAATCCCGCCCACTGCCTATAATGGCGCCCTTCTTAAAAATGGCGGAGCACCCCACATCCATGCAGCGTATCGACATGATTCTGGTGGCACGGGCGCAGGCCAGTTCTCGCACCCACGCCCAGCGCCTGATCAGGGACGGCCGGGTGCAGGTTCAGCTCAACCATGAGTGGCAAGCGGTGACCAAGCCGGGCCTGAAGCTCGGCGCCGACATAGAGCTGCGCGTCAGCCCCGACCCGCAGGATCGCTTCGTCTCCCGTGGCGCTCTCAAGCTGCTGGGCGCGCTGGAGCAACTGCAGCTGGACCCGACCGGACTGGTCGCCATCGATGTCGGCCAGTCGACCGGCGGCTTTACCGACTGCCTGCTGCAGCATGGCGCCGCAGCCGTGGTGGGTATCGAAGTCGGGCACGATCAGCTTGATGCACGCCTGCGGGCCGACCCCCGCGTCACCTGCCTGGAGGGCATTAACGCCAGAGCGCTGAACGCAGAACAACTGCTGCCGCTGAGCCGTGATGGCGCAGGCTTTGATCTGGCGGTGATGGATGTGTCCTTTATTTCCCAGACCAAGATACTGCCGGCCCTGGCACCGCTGATCCGCGACGCTGGCCGTCTGATCAGTTTGGTAAAGCCGCAGTTTGAAGTGGGTCCCGGCGGCATAGGCAAGGGCGGCATAGTGCGTGATCAACGCCTTTACGCCAAGGTCGAAGCGGACATTCGAGCACTGTGCGAAGCCCTGGGCCTTGGCGTGCAGCACTATATGCCCAGCCCCATTACCGGTGGCGACGGTAATCACGAGTTCCTGCTGATCGCAGTACAGACCGGAAGGCTCTGAGTCAGGCACCGGTGGCGCAAGATCTGTATACTTGCCCCAATCATTACAGAGACAGATCCCATGGAACTGAAACGCACCCTGCCGACGGCCGTCGACAACGCACTGGAATACCTGACAGAGGCTACCGGCCTGCCGAAGAAGCGCTTAAAGGATGCCATGAACAAGGGCGCCGTCTGGCTGATACGCGGCACCCACGAGCGTCGCCTGCGCCGCGCCAATAACCCACTCAAGGCCGGCGACCGGATCGAACTCTATTACGACGAAGCCCTGCTGGATCTCAAGCCCCCCCAGCTTAGCCCCATCGAAGACCGCATGGGCTATACCCTCTGGTACAAGACCGCCGGCGTGATGTCACAGGGTACGCGCTATGGCGATCATATGGCGCTGCCGCGCATGGCGGAGCTGGCCTATGGCTACAAGCGGGAGATTTACACGGTACACCGGCTGGATCGCGAAACCCGCGGCCTGATATTGCTGGCCCACAATAAAAAGATGGCGGCCATACTGTCGAAACTGTTTCAGGATGGCGCTGTAGAGAAGGGTTACCAGGCCGTTGTGCTGGGAGAAGCACCGCTGGAGGGAACTGTGGATCTGGCGCTGGACGACAAGGCCGCCATCACCCACTTCACCCGGCTGGAATATGACGCCGAGCGCAACACCAGCGTACTGGAGATTCGCATCGAACATGGCCGTACCCACCAGATTCGCCGCCACCTGGCCCATATCGGCCACCCGGTGATGGGGGATCCGCGTTACGGCGAGGGCAACAAGAACCGCGAGGGTCTGCTACTGGTCGCGCACCGGCTCAACTTTATCTGCCCGATGCGCCGCCAGCCCACCGAATTCCAACTGCCCCAGCCGTTCGTCACCAAAACCAACAGCTGAAGCAACACCGCAGCACGGTGGGCTATTCGCCCACCAGCTGCTTCAACTCCCAGCGACCCTGTTCGGGCGCAATCAGGCTCTGCAACAGCGGCAGCGCATCCTTGAGCTCGCCCGGCAATGTCCAGGGCGGGTTGATCATAAAGAGGCCGCTGGATGTCATGCCGAAATCCTCGGTATCAGGCCCCAGACCCAGCTCCGCCTGCCACAAATTACGCACACCGGCGCTTTTGAAGCCCCGTACCATGTCGTCGATGCGCGCCCGCACCACCACCGGATACCAGATCAGGTAAGTGCCGATCGGGAAGCGCTTGTAGCCTTCGAGCACGACCTTAAGCACCTGCCGGTAATCCCCCTTGTTCTCGTAGGGCGGATCTATCAATACCAGCGCGCGCTTGGAGGGCGGTGGCAACAGCGCCTTGAGGCTGACAAAGCCATCGCTGCGCTCGACCCGTACCCGGCGATCCGTTGCAAAACGCTCGCTCAGCAGGCGATAGTCGCTGGGGTGCAGTTCAAACAGACGTAACGCGTCCTGCTTGCGCAGCAACTTCGCCGCCACCTGAGGCGAGCCGGGATAATGCTCCAGATCTCCCTTGGGGTTGATCTGGCGCAGCACCGCCATCAGCGGCGTCAGGGCATCGGGCAAAGGCTGCCCCCAAAGACGCCCTATACCCTCTTTAAACTCCGCGGTCTTTTTGGCCATGGCAGCGCCCAGGTGATAACTACCGGCACCGGCGTGGGTATCCAGATACAGCAGCGGCGTGTCCTTGGAGGTCATGTATTCAAGTGTGCGGGCAAGCACCAGGTGTTTCAGGACATCGGCATAATTGCCGGCATGATAAGCGTGACGATAGCTGAGCATCGGCGTTCCGGAGGCGTTAAAAGACGGGGGGCGCCAGCATACGCCGTCCCCCCGGGGGATTCCACTGTAAAACGGCCTAGTCTGCCGGCAGGGGCACAATCAGTACCGGGCGATCACTGTGCTGCATCACGCGCTGGGCGCTGGACCCCATAAACATCTTCGCCAGCGCCGAATGGGTGCGCGTGCCCATGACAATCATGTCGACATCCATCTGCCGGGCCGTTGCGAGAATTTTCTCTTCGACATTGCCCTTTTCGATCAGCACCAGGGGTTTGCTGAGCACCTCGGCCTTACCCGCGGGCAACTCATCAACCCAGAAGCGCTCCACCCGCTCGGTCATCTTGTTTCTGAGATCTTCAATGCCGGTTTTGCGCAACTGCGCCAGCACCTCGGGCTCAAAGTGGGTGTCGATCAGCGCCTCGGTTGACGGGCTCAGCACCTCCACCACATGTAAAAAAGTGATAGTGGCACCATGCTCAATGGCCAGCTTCACCGCCATGCGCAGTGCCGGCACCGAGTTTTCGCCCAGGTCCGACGCATACAGAATTTGCTTGATATCAGGCAGCATGATTCATGTCTCCTTTCGTCCTTCAGTTATAAGAGCCGCAGCGACAACTAAGAACCACGGCGCCTTTCACTTCAACCACCAACTCATTTCAATCCCCAGGATCAATACTGCGTATCCGGTATCTGCACCACCAGCCCATCCAGCCGCGGCCCTACTTCGAGTTGACAACTTAGGCGGCTGTTGGGCTTGCGCTCCGCGGCCACGAGTTCGAGCATTTCGAGTTCCGCCTCGTCAGGCTCATCCACCGCACCGGACACCACATAGACATGGCAGGTTGCGCAGCTGCATCCTCCGCCGCACTGGGCAACTATGCCTTCGATGCCCTTGTCTATCGCACCCTCCATCACGCTCCAGCCATCGGGTACAACCAGCTCCTGACGCTGTCCACCCGGTTCGATGTAGGTAATCTTCGCCATTGCCATCCCCTTGCCTGCCGATATACCTAGTGTAGCCAGTGCAGGACACAGACGCGGCCATTCAAGCGACAACGGCCAGGGAATTGGCAACAAAATGACATCCGGCGTTGCACCGCTCAAGCGCTTGCCTTAATATCCACCCCGCTCTTGGGGGAGTAATCTTCCGGTCGGCCGCGCCGACCAGAGTGGCTGTCAACATACTTGGGCCCCATGCCCATGGCAGTCACGTCCTGCGGGATTGATGAGACCTGAGACACGACAAGCTGCTCCTGGCGGGCCGGCTTGCTGTGTCTTGGTATTTTCAATTCAAGCCCGCCCAGGAACATGCCCATGGAAGCCCTGCTAGCCTCTGCCTCTGCCGTTGCCATCGCCGAGATCGGTGACAAAACCCAGCTCCTGTCGCTTTTTCTCGCCTCGCGCTTTGTTCAGCGCAACGCCATCATTGCCGGTATTTTGCTCGCGACCCTGCTCAATCACGCCCTCTCCGCCTGGCTCGGCGTCTGGGTTGCCCACTGGATTCCCGCCACCTGGCTGCCCTGGATCATTGGGCTGAGTTTTATCGCCGTCGGCCTCTGGGTACTGATCCCTGACAAGGAAGACGACGAAAATGCCGGCGTGCTGCGCTTCGGCGCCTTTATCGCCACCTGCGTGCTGTTCTTTATTGCCGAAATTGGCGACAAGACCCAGATAGCCACCGTCATACTGGCGGCACGTTTTGACGATGCCACCCTCTGGGTCATCATCGGCACGACCCTGGGCATGATGCTGGCCAATGTACCTGTGGTGTACGCCGGCGCCTGGCTGATGCAGCGCCTGCCGCTGGTCTGGGCCCGGCGCGGCGCCTGCGTGCTATTTGCAGGCCTTGGTATCGCGGCCATACTGATGCAGTAGCATCCTTGCCCCGGCGAATCCCTGCCCGGATGTGAAACCGACAGATCCGGGCAATAATTTACGAACAAAACATAAAAATTAACAAAAAAACGTAACAAACACCCACCAGATACTTGTTATTTAATTAAATTTACGTAAATTAACACAACTAAGATTCATCCTGGTCTACGACCGTTGATCGGTAACCCTAATAAGAGGAGCCCGAGATGGCCAACATCTCAGATTCTGACGCCTGGAAATTTCTGCAACAGCACGCCGGCGACATTGGCGACGTTCACCTGCGCGATCTGTTCGAACAGGATCCGAACCGTTACGAAAAATATTCGATTCGAGTGCAGAATATCCTGCTGGATTACTCCAAAAATCCGGTCACGGACGAAACCATGAAAGGCCTGCTGGATCTGGCCAAAGCCGCCGGCGTTGAAAACTGGCGCGAGCGCATGTTCCACGGCGACCGTATCAACTCCACCGAAAACCGCGCCGTACTGCATACAGCCCTGCGCAACCGCACCAATACACCGGTATACCTCGATGGCGAAAATGTCATGGAGGTGGTCAACCACGAACTCGGCCGCATGAAAGTCTTTGTCGATTCGGTTCGCAAGGGCGAGTGGCGTGGCTATTCCGGCAAGCGCATCACCGACGTGGTCAACATCGGTGTCGGCGGTTCGGATCTGGGTCCGCGCATGGTGACCCAGGCGCTGCGGCGCTATGCCGATGACCGCATCAAGGTACATTTCGTCTCCAACGTCGACGGCGTTGAAATTGCCAACGTGCTGCGCCCGCTCAACCCCGAGCGCGTCATGTTTGTGGTGGCCTCCAAGACCTTCACCACCAGCGAAACCATGACCAACGCCCAGACCGCACGTAACTGGCTGATGTCCTCCGCCTTTGACGAGCGTGCGGTGGGCAGCCACTTCGTGGCCGTATCCACTAACCACGAGGCGGTGAAAGCCTTTGGTATCAAGCGTGAGAACACCTTCCAGATGTGGGACTGGGTCGGCGGTCGTTATTCACTGTGGTCCGTGATCGGCCTGCCCATCGCCCTGTGTCTGGGCTTCAAACAGTTCGAACAACTGTTGACCGGCGCGCACGAAATGGACATCCATTTCCGGGATGCGCCCATGGAGAAAAACGCACCGGTCCTGCTGGCACTGGTTGGCCTGTGGAACAGCACCTTCCTGGGCCGTCAGTCCCAGGCGATTCTGCCCTACGACTGGCCTCTGGCGCGCTTCGCCGCCTACCTGCAGCAGGCCGATATGGAAAGTAACGGCAAATCGGTCGACCATGAAGGCAACCAGGTTCCCTACAGCACCGGTTCCATCATCTGGGGCTCCCTGGGCATCGACGGTCAGCACGCCTTCTATCAGTATCTGCACCAGAGCAAGACCGTGGTGCCGGCCGACTTCATCGGCTCGATTGAAAGCAGCACGCCAGTGCGAGGCCACCATGAAAACCTCATGGCCAATTTTTTCGCCCAGACCGAAGCCCTGATGAACGGCATCGACGAAGGCGAAGTGCGCCGCGACCTGGAAGCCAAGGGCATGAAGCCCGACGCCATCAATGCGCTGATTCCCCACAAGGTGCACGCCGGCGATCGTCCGACCAACACCCTGCTGCTGGAACGCCTTGATCCGCGCACCCTGGGCGCGCTTATTGCGCTGTACGAACACAAGATTTTTGTGCAGGGCGTGATCTGGGATATCTGTTCCTTTGACCAGTGGGGCGTCGAGCTTGGCAAGACCCTGGCCAAGCAGATACTGCCGGAGCTGACCGGCGGTTCCGTATCGGACAAACATGACAGTTCGACCCGGCACCTGATCGAGTACTTCAACGAACAGCGTCGCAAGACGGCCGAAGCAGCAGGACGCTAAGGCAGCCCTCAACCCCGAAGGAGATCCGATGCAGCAGAAAGTGATTCAGATGCCGGCCCGCAAGCGCATTGCGCTGATTGCCCACGACAATATGAAACACGAGTTGATTGACTGGTCACGCCAGAATCTGCAGCAACTGAGCCAGCACCAGCTGTTTGCCACCGGCACCACCGGCCATATGCTGGAACAGGAATTGCAGCTGCAGATCAACAAACTGATCAGTGGCCCCCTGGGCGGTGATCAGCAGATCGGCGCCATGCTGGTTGACCAGCAGATCGACATGGTGATCTTCTTCTGGGACCCGTTCGAGCCCATGCCCCATGACCCGGACGTCAAGGCGCTGCTGCGCATTGCCGCTGTCTGGAATGTGCCTGTGGCCTGCAACCGCAGCACCGCGGACTTTGTGATCGGCTCAGCACTGATGAACCAGAGCCACGAATACCGGGTGCCGGACTACGATGCGTACATCAAGCAACGCATAGGCTAACGCTCAAGTTCACTGCTCACCGCCTGAAAAGCCGGTAGCCCTCAGGGCTGTCGGCTTTCCTCCTTGCCCTGCCCTCCTTCCTCCTGCACCGCCCGATACAACTCATCCGAGCTGTACTGCGAGCCTGGCTGTGGCACAAAGCGAGGTTTGCTCAGCGCCATACCGCGCCGCGCACTCTGGTACAGACTGAACAGTGCCAGCATCAAGGCCACCGCGCCGTTAAACACAAAGAGCCCCGAAGGCCCCAGGGCCGACATGGCGGTACCACTGAGAAAAGGTCCAACGATAGCGCCAATACCAAAGCCTGCCAGCAAGGCCCCGGCGGTTTGCATGCGCCGCCCAGGGTCACCCCAGTCATTGGCATGGGCGCCGGCCAGGGAGTAGAGCGTAAAGGCCAGACAGCCGTAGCTGAAACTGCCGAGCAACAGCCACTTGACCTCCACTTGCTGCATCACCAGCCAGGCCAGTGCCCCACAGCACAGCGTAGTGCCCACGGATGCCAGGGCAATCACCTTGCGCCGCTCGATACGATCCGACAGGCGCCCCAGCGGTATCTGCAGCACCAGGCCACCCAGAATGCCACAGGCCAGAAAGAGTGCGATTTCATCGGCCGAGAGCCCCGCATCCTGGGCCGACAGTGGCCCCATGGTATAGAAGGACGCATTGATCAGGCCGGCGGCCATGGCGCCGAAAAACCCCACCGGGGATGCCTTGAGCACCGGTGAAATACGCAGTGGCCCGGGCGGTTCCGGCAAGGGCGCCGTGGTGCGGGTCAGCAGCACCGGAATCAGCGATACCGAGAAGGTAATGGACGCCAGCAAAAAGAGCCGGTAGCCCCCCGGGTCATCCAGCATCAGCAGCAGCTGCGCCGAGCCCGCCCCCAGATAGTTGATAATCATGTAGATCGACAGTACGGCGCCGCGGTTGTGATCCTCGGCCCTGGCATTGAGCCAGCTCTCGGTCACCACTATAAGTCCTGCCATGCTGAAGCCCGCGATCAGACGCAGTACAAACCAGAGCGTGGGCGACACCACCAGCATGTGCAGCAGCGGCGTAATGGAGATCAGCGACGCAAAGACCCCAAAGGCGCGGATATGACCCACTTTGTTGACCACGCCGGCCGCATAGCGGGCACCCAGAAACAGGCCGATAAAATAACTGCCCATGACAAGGCCGATCAGCTCGGTGGGGAAACCCTCCAGCCGGGTACGCAGGCTGAGCAGAGTGGTAAACATACCGTTGGCCAGCAACAGCAACCCATAGCTGGCCAGCAGTGCGGTCAGCTGACGAATAGGCCCCATTAATCAATCATCCCTGGTCTGCATTAAAAGATACGGCACCCCTTTGGTGCACCGGTATCTTGGCCCGTTAAGCTGTGGGGCGCCAGCGTGACAAACGACTAATAGCGCACTAATTGCGCCAGCAGGACGCAAAACGCCCGGGCATTGCTGCCCGGGCGTTGTTCTTCTAACCCCATTCAGCCTCGGCTCAGAGCATAAAGCCCAGCACCAGGAAACCGAACGCTGAAATCACACCGCCGAGCATCGCATAGGGCAGCTGGGTAATGGCGTGACTCATGGGACTGATGCCACAGGCCTTGGCCGAGAGTACCGTTGAGTCGCCATAAAAGCAGGCATGGGAGCCAAAGGCCGAGGCCGAAATCATGGCGCCCACCACCAGCGGAATATCAGCATTCACCGCCAGTGCCAGCGGCAGGATGATTGGCATGCCGACCACGAAGATGCCCCAGAAGGACGCCGTGGCAAAGGCCAGCGCCGCCATGACCACGAAGGCCACCATGGGCAGCATCTGCGACGTCATGAAGGCCGTGGTGGCATTGATCACGTATTCAGTGGTGCCCAGGGTATCGTTGATCTCGGCCAGCATAAAGCCGCAGAACAGGGTTCCCAGCGGCATGATCATGCCGACAAAGCCCTTCAGAATGCCATCAAACATCTGCCCCATGCTCAGCAGGCGCTGCACGCCAAAAAAGGCCAGGGTAACAAAGATCGATGCCATGGCACCGGACATGATGTCGATATCAAAGTACCAGGTGAAGAAAATCAGCGAGGCGATGGGGACGAAGAAATTCAGCGTATTGGATTTTTCCACACCGCCGACCAGCTCAACGTTATGGGGCTTATCCTCCTCGCTCAGCACTTCACCGCTGCTTTCGGCACGCAGCTCTGCAGCCTTCATCCGACCCAGCAACGGCAGCTTGCCGCTGATGGCCAGTATCACCACCGCAAGACAAACCCAGGCATAGAGCATGTAGGGAATGGAGTTGATGAACAGATCAATACCCTGACCTTCGGCTGCGACATTGTTTTCTTCCAGCAGGCCGGAAAAGAACACCGCCCAGGTCGAGAACGGCAGGATAATGCACACCGGCGCTGCCGTGGAGTCGACCACATAGGCGAGGAACTCGCGCGAGGTTTTGACCCTATCCGTGGCCTTGCGCATGGAGGCGCCAATAGTGAGCGCATTGAGGTAATCATCGATAAAGATCACCAGGCCCAGTGCCATGGTAGAAAACAGCGTGCCCTTTTTGGTATGCACCTTGGTGATCAGCCAGCGGCCGAAGGCTTCGGCGCCGCCCCCCATGGTCACCAGGGCAATCATGCTGCCCATCAGGCCACAGGCGATAAAGATCCAGGCCACCGTCTCGTTCATGAAGACATCAAGAAAGGTGGTCCCCAGCGCCGGAATGAAGTCCGCCACCGAATTGGTCATCACCAGGCCCACCAGCACACCAATGAACAGCGATTCGATGGTGCGTTTGGTATAGAGCGCCGTGACAACCACCACGACCGTCGGCAACAGACTGAGCATGCCAAAGCCGCCGTCGGCACCATAGGTGTGATAGCAGTAGAGCGCAAAGGCGATCACGGCCAGCGCGATGGCACCAACGGCTATGGTCTGACTGGGTCGCGCAGGTTCAAGATTCATGCTCGTGTCAGTGGAAGTACTCATGGGTATCCCTCGTTATACTTGTATTTCGCCGCAACGGGAACGCGACATCAGCCTCCCCGGGAGACTGGCGTCGACTTATTGCAACGTTGATCAGAAGCGTTAGGTGCTGGGCTGCTGCTGGGTAATGCAGTGAATATTGCCGCCGCCGAGCAGAATTTCCCGCGCGTCGACGCCAATGATCTCGCGTTCGGGGAAAAGCCCCTGCAGGATTTCACGGGCCTGGCCATCCAGGGCCTTGTCCAGCAGCGGAAACACCACCACTGAATTGCCGATATAGAAATTGATGTAGGAGCCGGCCATGCGCTCACCTTCAGTACGCGGGTGACTGCCCTCGCACAGATCCACGCCCACGGCTTCGTCGGCGCTCATGTACAGGGGGCCAGGCTGGGGCAACTTGTGTACTTCAAGCTTGCGCCCCCTGGCATCGGTGGCCTGGCTCAATACGTCCAGAGCCGCACGGGAGATGGCGTACTGCGGATCGGCCGGATCATCGCACCAGTGCAGCGCCACCACACCCGGGCGCACGAAGCAGGCGATGTTGTCGACATGACCGTTGGTCTCGTCATTGAAGGTGCCACTATCCAGCCAGATGACCTTTGAGATATTCAGGTATTCATCCAGCTGCGCTTCGATCTGGCCACGGCTCAGATGCGGATTGCGGTTGGCATTGAGCAGGCATTCTTCGGTGGTCAGCAGCGTGCCCTCGCCATCCACATGGATGGCGCCGCCTTCCAGCACAAAGGGCGCCCGAAAACGTCGGTCGCCGTTGATCTCGCATACCTTGCGGGCGACGCGATCATCCAGATCCCAGGGAAAGTAAAGGCCGCCATTGAGGCCGCCCCAGGCATTAAAATGCCAGTCGACACCGGCGCGCTCGCCGGCAGCGTTGATCACAAAGCTCGGGCCCATGTCCCGCATCCAGGCATCGTTGGAGCTGATCTCGACCACACGGATGTGCGGCGCCAGCATGGCACGGGCATTTTCGTACTGGCCATCGTTTACGCCCACAAACACCGTTTCGCTGCGGGAAATGGCCTCGGCCACGGCAGCAAAAGCGCGCTGGGCGGGCTTGGCGCCCAGACGCCAGACATCACCGCGCTGGGGCCAGAGCATCCAGCAGGCATCATGGGGTTCAAACTCGCCCGGCATCCGGAAACCCAGGGCTTTGGGGCTGGGGTTATTATTAGCGTCACTCATGGAAGGCAACCTGTTTTCTTTAACTATAGATGTAGGAGCCTTTCGGACTTAACACTGATCTACGATCGGCTAAGCCCGACAGGCTCCGGCAAGCCGGGCGAACACGCGCCCAGCCGGCAAAGGACCAGGCTCTCAGGCCTGGTAGTGGCCGTCTTCGATCAGGGACTCGACCGTGGCCAGAATGCTCTGACGCAAAATGCCCACCACCAGGTCTACCGTCTCGCGGCTCCAGATCAGCGGCGGCGACAGCACGTTCAAGTGCGCGATGGGCCTTACGATCAGGCCGCGCTTCTGACATTGCTCGGCGATGCGCTTGCCAACATTGGCTTCCATCGGCAACAGCGCCTTGGTCGCCTTGTCGGCCACACTTTCAATGCACATCATGAAATGACTGCCACGCACATCGCCGACGATAGGCAGGTCCAGCAGGGTTTTCAGCTGCTGCTCCAGGTAGGGGCCGACATCGCGCACATTGCCGCAGATATTCTCGCGCTCCATGATCTCGATGTTTTTCAGCGCCGCAGCGCAGGCCACCGGGTGCCCGGAATAGGTAAAGCCGGTGCTGAACACCGCGCCTTCACGCTGCGGCTTGCTGATCACAGCGTAGATTTCATCGCTCAGCAGGGTCGCCCCCAGGGGAATATAGCCGGAGGTCAGACCCTTGGCGCAGTTGATAACGTCCGGCTGAATGCCAAACACGGCTTCAGAGGCGAAGAAGTGGCCCAGACGCCCAAAGGCCGTTACCACCTCATCGGCGATGTAGAGCATGCCGTGCTTCTTGCAGACGTCATACATGCGCCTGTGATACCCCTCAGGCGCCACCAGCACGCCACCGGCCCCCATAATCGGCTCGGCGATAAAGGCCGCCACCTTGTCGGCACCGCCAAGCTGACGGATGCTGCTCTCGAAATCCTCCACCAGATAATCGCAGTACTGCGCCTCTGTCATGCCGTCGGGGCGGCGATAGCAGTTGGCCTCGGCCACGTGGTGCACGAACTGATCGGCGGTATCAAAGCCCCAGTTATTGCTTTCGATACCGGTCAGGCTCGAAGACACATAAGTAGTACCGTGGTATCCGTTTTTGCGCGAAATAATGATTTTCTTGTCTTTCTGACCCAGCTGATTGAAATAGTAATGCACGATACGGACGGTTGTATCATTGGCCACCGAACCGCCGCAGCTGTAAAACACATGATTCAGATTGGATGGCGCCAGCTCCGCCAGTTTGGCGGACAATTCAATCGCCGGCACGTTGGACAGATTATTAAACGGCGAATAATACGCCATGCGCTCGGCCTGCTCGGCCATGGCCTGGCCCATTTCCCGGCGTCCATGGCCAATATTGACGCACCAGAGCCCGGCGATGCCGTCGAGGTATTTATTACCCTTGCCATCGAAAACATATTCGCCGCGGCTTTCGGTAATAATATCGCAGCCTTCTTTTTCGAAAACCGAGAAATCAGTAAAGGGATGGATAAAGTGCGCCTTATCCTGTTCCCACAATTTGTTAATATCATGTGCCATGCGAATTGCCTCGCGGTGTTCTGCGTTATAAAGTTAACCAACAGACCCTAAGGTACTACCGGAGTAAAAACTCCATCTATACCCCCGAAGAGATATGCACAGCGCTATGAATAAAATCGGCCTTGGCGTTCCACCCTCACAAAGCTGGCACAAAGACCTGGCACGGCTGATCGATCATATTCGCATGCGCAATTTTCCCGAGGTGCTGAACGACTGCCTGCAGAGCCTGGTCAGCTTCGATACCCTGCTGATCGCCACCTACAAGCACACCTTCAAGCCCATAGTGGTGCTGAGCAATCACCCGCAGCGCATGGGGCCTGCACTGCATCGATACGTCGATCAGCTCTACCTGCTGGACCCGCTGTTCAACGCCATGCAGCAGGGCCTTGCGGGGGGGGTCTACCGGTTGCAGGAAATCGCGCCTGATTGCTTCGAGAGCAGCGACTACTACCGCAACTGCTATCACGAGTTCGATCTGGTGGATGAAATTATTCTGGTGATACCACTGGAAAATGACGTCAGCTTTACGCTCTCACTCGGGCGCAAGTCCAGCCTGGGCTCCATTACCCGGGCCGAACGCAACACCCTGAGTCAGATTTTCCCGGTCATCAGCGCCCTGGTGCACCAGTTCTGGCTGGCCCAGTCATCGGACTATGTGCACAACGAGGAGTCCCGCGATGCGATGGAATACGCCCTCTCGACCTTCGGCAGCGGCGTGCTGACCCGGCGCGAGCAGGAAATCACCGGACTGATACTCAAGGGCCATTCATCCAAGGCCATCGCCGAGCTGCTGGAGATCAGCGCCGGCACCGTGAAAGTGCACCGCAAGAACATCCACGCCAGGCTCAATACCGGCACCCAGTCCGAACTCTTCTCCATGTTTCTTGGCCATCTGTCCAGCCTGGCGTCGAACTGAATATCAGCAAAACGTCTGGCCGTACGATGAAAAAGGGGGCTGCCCGACGACAGCCCCCTTGCTACCCTTTGCCCCTGTATCGGCTCCCGGGGCGCCGCAGACAAAAACCAGCAGAATCCACAGCCTTGGCGCCAAGGCTGCCCGTGTTAACAGAGGTTCGCGGCATCGACAGCGAATACCTTCACACCTGGGCCGCAGTGGGCTTGGCAGGCTCGCGAGCAGCACTCGTTTGCCGAGGTGACGCCGGCCGCACAACCACACCGGCATCGATCAGTACCTGCAGCTGCGCATCATCATAGCCGGCCTGGCGCAGTATCTCGTCACCCTGTTCACCCAGCCCCGGCACCCGTGCCATTTGCGCGCCCGGTATCGTATCGGCGAGACTGAACGGAAGCCCGGGCACCTGCACCTCGCCGCCCAGACCATCAGCAACCGACTGGAAGATACCGCAGGCACGAACATCCTCGCTGGCCTGCACCTGGGCATAGTCGCGCACCACGCCGACCACCACACCGAAGGCTTCCAGCTTTGCCCGCACCGCTTCACCGGCAAGGCTCCCGAAGGCGTCATGCAGGATGGTCATCAGCGCCGGACGGTGCTGTACCCGCTGGTTGCTGCTGGCAAAGCGCGCATCGGTCGCCAGTTCTGGCTGACCAATGGCCTCACAGAGGCGTTTCCAGTGATCCTCCATATAGGCGGACAGCACAATATAACCGTCTTTGACTTCGATCAGGTCGGCGGCGGGCGCCACCAGTGGCTGGGCGTTGCCCGCCCGCTGCGGCAGCTGATTGGAGCAACCATATTCCGCCCAGATTTGCGCCTGCAGCGCGATGGCAACCGTCAGCAGCGAGGTTTCAATCGTCTCCCCCTGCCCCGTACGCGCATGGCGAAAGAGCGCCGCCAGAATCGCATTGGCCGTTGCCGTCGCAGTCGCGGCATCCACCACGGCAAAACCGGTCTTGAGGGGCGCGCCGCCGGCCTCGCCAGTGAGTGACATCATGCCGCTTTCCGCCTGGGCGGCAATATCCAGCCCCGGCCGCTGGCGCGAAGGCCCGGCAGTGCCAAAACCCGAGATGGAGGCGTAGATCAGTGCCGGCTTTTCCTGTCGCAGGGTTGCAGCATCCAGCCCGATGGATGCCATCACACCGACACGGGTATTCTGCACCACCACGTCCGCCCCCAGCGCGAGTTTGCGCGCAACCGCAACACCCTGGGCGCACCGCAGATCCAGCGCGATAGAGCGCTTGCCACGGTTATAGGCGATAAACATGCCGCTGCGTCCCTTGCTGGCGGCATTCACCCCGAAACGACGACCGTTGTCGCCATTGGGGCTTTCGATCTTGATGACATCGGCACCCAGGTCAGCAAGGATCTGGGTCGCCCCGGGGCCGGCGATAAACTGGCCGAACTCCACCACCTTAACACCGGCCAGCGGCCTGTTATCGTCTGTTGTCTGCATGACTCACCTCTTGCAACGTTGCTATACCCCAGGCACGCAGGCAGCCGCCATCGCAGGCCGCCTCGTACAGGGTTAATTCAGGATTTTTCGGTCACTGGCCTTGTCGGCCAGTGCTTGTGACCGTCGTTAGTCGCCCGAGACCGGGTGGACACCGGTGCCACTGCGCTGGCGACCACGCCACCAGCCATACAAAGGCCAGAGCAGAAACAGACCCGTAAGCACAAACAGCACAGCCGCAATAGGACTGGCGCCAAAGGCCCAGATGTTATCTCCGGTCAGGATCATGCCCTGGCGCAGGCTGCCCTCTATCATCGGGCTCAGCACGAAGCCGATAACGACCGGTGCCAGCGGGAAGGCCAGCCAGCGCAGCACGAATCCAACCAGCCCTGCCAGCAGCACTATGCCCAGATCAAAGGCACTGCTGTTAACCGAATAGGTGCCCACGGTCACCAGCACCACCACCGATGCCATCAGTAGCGGTTCGGGCAGCTTGAGCAGGCGACTAAAGGCCGGTGCCAGCAAGGCCCCCAGCACGAACATCGCCAGGTTGACGGCAATCAGTGCCAGGAACAGGTAGGTCACCAGGTCGCCATTCTCACTGAACAGGCGTGGACCCGGGGTAATGTTCTGGATCGTCAGGGCCCCCAGCATCACCGCCGTCACCGGGTCGCCAGGCACGCCCAGGGACAGCGTTGGCACCAGAGCGCCGGCCGTGACCGCATTGTTGGCCGATTCTGACGCCACTATGCCGTCGGGCTCGCCGCGACCAAAGTTGTCGCGCCGCGGCGAGGTACGCTTGGCATCGGCATAGCTGACCAGAGAGGCCGCCGTGGCACCAATACCCGGCAGGGTGCCGATGCCGGTGCCGATCAGGGCGGACTTGACCATGAGCCAGAATCGCAGCCGCAGTTCTGCAAGGCTCGGCAACTCAAAACCGGCCTTCATGATGCTGGCGCCACCCGGCTCAGCAGGCCCGGCAATGCGCCAGAGCACCTCCGACACTGCGAAGAGTCCCACCAGCAAGGGCACCAGGGATACACCTGCACTCAGCTCGAAAAATCCGTAATCAAAGCGCATGGCGCCTGTCACGGGATCCTGCCCCACGGTCGCCAGAAAAAGTCCGAACAAGCCGGCCAGCACGCCTTTGAGCAGGCTTTCCCGCGCCACCGAAACGATACAGCTCAGCGCAAAGAGGCCCAGGGCAAAATACTCGATCGGGCCAAACCGCAGGCCAAAACGCGCCAGCGCAGGCGCCGCAACAATCAGGACACCACAGGCCAGCAGGCCACCGAAGGTCGAGGACACCGTCGCCCAGCCCAACGCCAGGGCTGGGCGGCCGCTACGGGCCATGGGATAGCCATCCAGCACCGTTGCCGCGGACTGCGGTGTTCCCGGTGTATTGATCAGGATGGCGGAAATGCTGCCACCGTAAACAGAACCGCAATAAGTGCCCAGCAGCAGGGCGATACTGGTGGTCTGATCCAGCATGTAAGTAAAGGGCAGGATGACGGTGATGCCCAGTACCGAACCCAGACCAGGCAAGGCCCCGACCAGGATTCCGAACAGGGTGCCCCCCATAACCGCCATCAGCGCCGCCGGCGCTGCCAGCATCATAAGCGCGGTCATTAAGCTATCCATAGGTACTCCCACAGGTAATCAAGCTGATAGGTGCCAGCCTTAAAAAGGCCAGTCCCGCAGCGGAATGAGCAGCAGCTGGGTGAACACCAGCCAGACCAGCGATGTGACAATCAGCGTCACCAGGGCCACTTCAGCGGGCTTGCGATGGCCCAGGCCCCAACTCAGCGCCGGGATAAACAGCAGCGTTGCCACCCAGTAGCCGACGAACCAGAAACCGGCCACATAGAGACAGATCGCCAGCAGGCCTGCGACCATGCGCCCCGGCCGGACTCCAGCTGATATGCCGGCCGCGCCCTCAGACGGGCCTGCGCGCCGCAACAGGGCCGAAAGCATCAGCCCCAACCCGCAGAGCATCGCCAGCACCAGCAGTAACCAGGGGTACCAGGCCGGATTCATGGCGATGGAGGTCTCCATGGCATCCGTTTTCGGCAAGCCCGTGACGTAGAGCAGTGCCGCTATTGGAAGCACCCCTGCGCCTATCCAGAGATCCGTTAATTTCTTCATGGACCCGCCCCTACTGAGCCAGACCCAGCTTATCGATCAGCTTGGCGTTGGTTGCCGACACTTTGCTCACGTAGGCTTGAAAGGCCTCAGCGTCACGGTAGGCGACATCGGTTCCCAGCGATTTGAGCTGCACCCGGTAGGCGTCGCTGCCGGCCACTGTATGACAGGCCTCTGCCAGACGCGCCTTGTGTTCGTCCGCCAGCCCCTTGGGTGCAATCAGGCCACCCCAGAGAGCGGCATTGAGCGCATAGCCCTGCTCGGTGGCGGTCGCAAGTGCCGGCAGCCGATCGATACGGCTATCGGCAAAGGCGGCCACCGCGGGCAGCTCCTTGTCCGACACCACGGTGCCGGTCGCCATGTAGAGATCGACATGCCCGCCCATCAGCGCCGTCACGCCCGGACCGTCGCCGGTAAAGGGCACATGGCGCAGCTGCAGATCGAGCACATCCAGTAACTGCTCCATCGCCAGATGCGGCAAAGTGCCAGGTCCGGGTGAACCATAGGACAGCGCACCTGGATTCTCACGGGCATAATCGACCACTTCGCCCAAGGTTTTGAACGGTGAATCCGGCTTGGTTGCCAGCACCATAGGGCTGCTGAACAACTGGCAGATGTAGTCAAACGAATCCGCATCATAGGGTAACCGGCGCAGGTTCGGCTGATTCACCAGCGGCGCCGCCGGTACCACCGCAACGGTGTAGCCATCGGGCCTGGACTTGGCAATCTGCGCCATCCCTATGGTGCCGGCACCGCCCTGCTTGTTGGTCACCACTACATTGGTCCCCAGCGCCTCGCCCAGCTGCAAGGCGGTGGCCCGGCCCAGGGTGTCGGTCACACCGCCCGCCGGAAAGGGGATGACCATGGTCATCGGTCTGGAAGGATAGGTCTCGGCCTGCACCAGGGTCGCGGTGGCACCCAGCACCCATCCGGCGATCAGCGTGCCTAGGGTCCGTTTGAAGGTTGTATTGATCATGGGATCACTCCGATATTGTTGTTATAGGATTGCTTGTCACAACCGATAGCCTGACGGCTAGCGGTATTGCAGGACCCCTGCAAGCGCCGGGGTCCAGGATACTCAGCCAACCTTGCTCGCCTCGGCGCTGCGCAAGACTTGCTTGGCAATATTGATCTGATGCATCTGGCTGGTGCCCTCGTAGAGACGAAACAGCCGCACATCACGGTACAGCCGCTCAATGCAACTGTAGTTGGCGACATAACCGGAGCCGCCAAACACCTGCACCGCCCTATCCGCCACGCGCCCGCACATTTCCGAGGCAAAATATTTGCAGATCGATGCTTCCTTGGTTACATCCTCGCCGCAGTCACGCTTGCGCGCCGTTTCCAGGATCAGCGCCCGCGCCGCCTGAATTTCCGTTTCGCTGTCGGCGATCATGGCCTGCACCAGCTGAAAGTCTGCCAGGCGCTCACCGAACTGGCGCCTTTGCGTGGCGTGCGTGATCGCCTCATCCAGCATGCGGATGGCAGGCCCTGTGCACAGTGCCGCCAGGTGCAATCGCTGCTTGTTAAGCACCTTCATGGCGGTACGAAAGCCCTGGCCTTCGACGCCGCCGATCAGGTTGGCCGCCGGCACCCGGCAGTTTTCAAAATAGACCTCTGAGACCGGCGAACCGGCCTGCCCCATCATCTGGTAGGGCTCGCCCGCACTCAGCCCGGGAGTGCCGCGCTCTACCAGGAAGGCACTGATGCCTCGGTAGCTCAGGTCATCCGGATCGGTACGCACCAGCACCGTAAACAGATCCGCTATGGGGGCATTGGTAATAAAGCACTTGGCGCCGTTGAGCACATAACTGTCGCCATCGCGCACAGCAGAGGTCTGCAGTGCCGTGGCATCGGACCCGGCTTCCTTTTCGGTCAGCGCAAAACAGCCGGTCCATTCGCCCGATGCCAGTTTCGGCAGATAGGCACGCTTCTGTTCTTCGGTACCATCGGCCACCAGCGCCTCGGAGCCGATGCCGGTATTGGTGCCGACCCGTGCCCGAAAGGCAACTGAACACTGTGACAGCTCCAGCGCCGCCTGAATCAGCTCTTCGGTGGTCAGCCCGCGACCGCCATAGGCCGTCGGAATGCTCCAGCCAAAAAAGCCGCGCCGGCGCATATCATCCACCAGCGCCCCAGGCACCTCCGCCGTGCGGGCCACCCGATCCTCATTGGGAATCGCCACAGTGCGCACCCAGTCGCGGACTTCTGCCAGCAACTGCTGCTGACGCTGCTCATCACGAATCATGCTCTTCTCCTCTTGCTCTTGTTGTATTGCTAACTGCCGGCATCAATCCGGTAGCCGGCCTCGGCCAGGCTGCCACGCAACTGCGTTGCCATGGTTTCAAGCTGTGCACGGCTGGTACGAAACGCCGGCAGTACGATACTCATAACGGCCCGCAACTGCCCCTGGGCGCCACAAACGGGTACGGCTATACCCGCCGCGCCCTCGACGCGCTCTCCCAGACTGATGGCGTAACCATCGTGACGAATTCGACTGAGCCTCCGCTGGATATCGTCCGCCTCAGGCACATAGTCGGTATTGGGCACCAGCTCGGCCTGATCCAGATAACGGCGGGCATCGGTCGCCGGCATATAGGCCAGCGCAACCTTGCCGCCGGCACCCAGGTATAACGGGAAAGAACTGCCAACGCCCAACACGTAACGAATCGGCTGCGGGCTGGGCAGAGACACCACTACCGTCTGACGCTCGCCACTGATGCGATAAAGCAGCACCGTCTCGCGGGTCTCGCGCCTCAGGGTTTCCATCATCGGTTGCAGGTCCGCGACCAGATCATCCTGCCCGATCAGCGGTGATGCCAACGCCAGACAGCCATGGGCCAGGCGCCAGTACCCCTCGCGCACTTCCTCTATGACCCCCTCGCTGCGTAACGCCCGCAGCTGACCGGCCAGATCCGCGGCCTCGCAGGCAAGCAGCCTTGCCAGCTCAGTGACCGACAGATTCGCCGGATAGACATCCCCCAGGGCACGTACTGTGGTGATGGCCCTAAGCACAGTCGCCCCTTCATCCTGTGACTGCATAACAGCCCCATAGGCCTTGCCGGCGCCGTCCTGGCGGATCTGACCGCAGGCTTCCAGGGTTTTCAGTATGCGGAAAATCACCGTGGTCGGCTCGCCGAGCTGGCGCGACAAGGCCGACAAGGTCACAGGGGCAGCCGCGGCCTTGAGCAAGGCCAGAACTTCCAGTCCGCGGCCCAGTGTCTTGAGCTGATAGGTGTCTTTACTGTTCATGGTTGTCGTCCTCTGAACGGGATCTTCCCTCTGACGCAGAGCAGCGTCAAAGGCATTTTTTCGATTTTTAACAATATTTCCTATAATAGGAAAAACAACCTGTAATATGTAGAAATACATCATTATTGCTGCGAAAACGCCTGCTGCCGGGCGGCGACAAAGCCTGCTAACGGCGATATCTTTTCGCCGCCAGAGCACAAAAAAGGGCGCCTCCGGATGGAAACGCCCTTTCGCATAAGGGGTTTGAAGCATTATTAATCTGACGGACAAACAGCGTCCCGGATCGTCTTTATCTTGCCCTTTCTCCTTTCCACTTGCCCCCTGCCCTGCTCTTCGCCCCTTTCTCCCTGACGACTAAAGCCGGATCCAGATGGTTTTAAGCTCGGTGTATTTCTCCAGCGCATGCAGCGACTTGTCGCGGCCATTACCCGAGCCCTTGACGCCGCCAAAGGCCACGCTCTGATCACCATCGCCCCAGCCATTGACCCACACCATGCCGCTCTGAATTTTGCGGCTGACGCGGTGGGCGCGCTTCAGGTTCGAGGTCCAGACACAGGCACCCAGACCATAAACGCTGTCGTTGGCCAGGCGCACGGCCTCCTCCTCGGTGTCAAACTCGCACAGTGCCAGTACCGGGCCAAAGATCTCCTCGCGCACAAAGGTCATGCCATTGTGCGCATCGCTGATCAGCGTGGGCTGGGCATAAAAGCCCTCGCCGGCGCGGTGCTCGCGTACGCCGCCCAGCACCAGGGTGCCACCCTCGTCCAGCCCCGAGGCGATATAACGGTTTACGCTCTCCAGCTGGGCGGCATCCACCAGCGGTCCCATGGTGGTTGCCGGGTCCAGCGGGTCACCCGGCCGGTAGGCCTTGGCGGCCCCCTGCAGGGCTGCCAGGAATTCGTCCCGGATGCCTTTTTGAACATAAAGACGTGATGCTGCGATACAGACCTCGCCCTGGTTGGAATAAATGGCCGCCGCGGCATTGGCGGCGGCTTCTGCTATGTCGTCGCAGTCATCGAAGATGATATTGGGCGACTTGCCACCGGCCTCCAGCCAGACGCGCTTGAGGTTGGACTGACCGGCGTACTCCATCAGCATGCCCGCCACCCGGGTGGAACCGGTGAACACCAGCACATCCACATCCATATGCAACGCCAGCGCCTTGCCAGCGGTATGGCCGTAGCCCGGCAGTACGTTAAGCACGCCATCGGGCAGGCCCGCGTCCTGGGCCAGCTGGGCCAGACGCAGTACGCTCAGGGGGGATTTCTCCGACGGCTTGAGTACCACCGAATTGCCCGCCGCCAGTGCCGGCGCCAGCTTCCAGGTCGCCATCATCAGCGGATAGTTCCAGGGCACTATGGCACCGACGACACCGATGGGCTCGCGGCTCATCAGCGCCAGGGCATCATTGCCGGTGGGCGCAATTTCGCCATAAATCTTGTCGACGGCCTCTGCGGTCCAGCGCCAGCAACCGATGCTGGAGGGCAGATCCAGACCCGTGGATTCAGCGATCGACTTGCCCATATCCAGGGTATCGAGCAACGCCAGTTCATCCTGATGCTGCTCAATCAGATCGGCGAGCTTGAGCAGCACCTGCTTGCGCTGCTCCGGCGAGCGCTCGGACCAGTCGCCGCGGGCAAAGGCGGCACGGGCACTGTGCACCGCCACATCGACATCGGCGCTGTCACAGGCGGCAACCTCGGCCAGAATCTGCTCAGTGGCAGGATTAACAGTGGCGAAAGTCTCACCGCTGATGGCCGGGACAAAACGTCCGTCGATCCAGGCCTGATTGCAGAACGCGAGATCCGCGGCCTGCGCCTTCCAGTCGTCATAGCTCTTGTTCGCCATTGTCTTATCCGTCGCTGTTCTGGCTAGTATTGCGTCCAGTCTACGCGGGACACCGCCACGGCTGAATATCCCATGGGGGGTATATCCCGCTGCACTGACCCAGGCCCTGGAGCGCCCTACCCCCACAGGGGTATGGCGCCCTTCCTGCACGACGGAGATACTGTGTCCACATCTGACAACGACAGGGCTCGACAGATTCTGGCTGCACGCCTGAGACTGACGGACCCTTGGCTCATCCGCGTGTCAGCTGTGCTCATTACCCTGTTTGTAGCATTCCTTGTAAGCTTCTGGCCGCCATTTGGCGGTCATTTTTTTATGCCGTATTGACTCTGAGTTCGGCGCGCGGTGCTTCGTGATTGGTGATTGGTGATTGGTGATTGGTGATTGGTGATTGGGCCAGGATGTCGGCCTGCGGTCGCGGCTATCCCCCAGTGGGTATATCGACGCCGCCCCCTTGTTCATTACATTGCAGACCAGCAACCAGGCGTTAGCGTCATGCATCCATCCCGCAACAACAACTCAGGAGGCCGTCGATGCCCGAACCTACAATTAATGCCCAGCGACTCTGGGAAAGCCTGATGCAAATGGGCGAGATCGGTGCCACCGACGCCGGCGGCTGCTGCCGCCTTGCCCTCACTGAACTCGACCGCCAGGGCCGCGATCTGTTCGTGCACTGGTGCAGGGAAGCCGGCTGCGACATTCATGTCGATCGCATCGGCAACATCTATGCACGGCGTCCCGGTACCGACCCCGAAGCCCTGCCCATCAGCACCGGCAGCCACCTGGACACCCAGCCCACCGGCGGCAAGTTCGATGGCATCTACGGTTGCCTGGCCGGGCTCGAGGTCATCCGCAGCCTGAACGATCACAACATTCAGACCCGCCGCCCGGTGGAAGTGGTGATCTGGACCAACGAGGAAGGCTCGCGCTTCGCCCCGGCCATGGTGGCCTCGGGCGTCTACAGCGGAAAGTTCAGCCTCGACTACGCCCTCAACCAGACCGACGCCCAGGGCATTCGCCTGGGGGATGCCCTCAAGGCCATCGGCTACGACGGCGAGCTGGAGGTGGGCGCACGCAGGTTCGCCAAATTCTTCGAGCTGCACATCGAACAGGGGCCTGTGCTGGAACGGGAAAACGATCAAATCGGCGTGGTCACAGGCGTGCTCGGCATGCGCTGGTACGATGTCAGCGTCAAGGGTGTTTCGGCCCACGCCGGCCCCACCCCCATGAGCTACCGCCGCGATGCCCTGGGTGCGACGGCGAAAATGATCAGTGCACTGATCGATATGGCGGCCGAGCGGGTCGAGGAAGACGGCCGCTGCACCATCGGCGAGCTCAGCATTCCCAAAGGCTCACGCAACGTGATCCCAGGGGACCTGAACTTTACTCTGGATCTGCGTAATGCCAGCCTCGAGGGCCTGGAGGCCATGGAGCAGCAGGCCCGCCGCCTGATTGACAGCATCGCCACCCAGGCTCAGGTGGAAGTCACCCTTGAGTGCATCTGGGACTCGCCGCCTACGGTGTTTGATGCCGACTGCATCAATGCGGTGGAGCACGCGGTCGCCGACAGTGGCTGCCGCTACCGCCGCATGACCAGCGGCGCCGGCCACGATGCCGTCAATATCAGCACAGTGGCACCCACCTCGATGATTTTCGTCCCCTCAGTGGGCGGCATCAGCCACAACGAGAGCGAATACTCGACCCCGGAGCAGATCGCCAGCGGCGCCCGCATCCTGTTCGAGGTCATGAAGAACGAAGCCCAGAGCGCCTGATAGCGGCGCCCCTGGATTAGAGTATGCTTCAACCAGAGCCAGAGCCAGAGCCAGAGCCCGAAAGGGACTCTGGCTTTTTTATGCCTGCAGCTTTATTTATGGAAATCATTTCCATTTTTAAGCGGCAGCACAATTGCGCTGCCATGGCGCGACGGTTAGGCTATCGACCGCCCCACTGCTGCCGCACAGGATGCCCTGGTCATGACGCCCCTCGATTATCTGCTGCTGATTCTGGCCGGCTACTTTGCCGGCGTGCTCAACACCATCGCCGGTGGCGGCAGTTTTCTCACCTTTCCGGCCCTGGTGTACGCCGGCATCCCGCCCATTGCCGCCAATGCCACCAGCGCTGTGGCCGTATTGCCGGGCTATCTGGGCGGCACCCTGGGTTTCAGGCGCGAACTCAAAACCCTGGATCGGGCCCTGCTGATACGTCTCAGCCTGATCGGCCTGGCAGGCGGCATCAGCGGCGCCCTGCTGCTGCTGATCACCCCGGCGGCGGTGTTTGATATAGCCGTACCCTTTTTGCTGCTCGGTGCCACCTTGCTGTTTGCCTTCGGTAATCGTCTGATGTCCCTGCTGCGCCGTTCAGGCAGGCCGCTGCCCATGGCACCGGGACTGCTGGTGGTGGCCATTTATGGCGGCTACTTTAACGGCGGTCTTGGCATCATGCTGCTGGCACAGTTCGCCGCCGCCGGCATGCAGGAGCTCAACCTGATGAACGGCCTGAAGAACCTGCTGTCCTTCGTACTGTCGTCCATCTCGGTGGTCGCCTTCGCCGTTGCCGGCATCGTGGAATGGCCGCAAGCGCTGATCATGATGCTGGCGGCGACCCTGGGCGGGTACAGCGGTGCCGGTATAGCCCGCGCCCTGCCGGTGCGGGTGGTACGGGGCATCGTCATAGGCGTGGGCCTGGTGATGACGCTGGTATTTTTGCTGCGCTAAAGGATCATCGGCAGCCTGGCAGCACGCAGCCAGGCTGGCTCAGAAATTCACCCAGCGGGCGCCGTTATCGGCCGACTCCACGCAACACTCCAGCAGCCGAACACCCTCAACGCCGGCCGCGATATCGGGATACCAGAGGGATTCCAGCGTCGCCTGATCGTCGCAATCCGCCGCCGCCATGGCCAGCCCGAAGCGATGGTACAGGTTGGCCCAGGACTCGAAGAAGCCCTCGGCATGACCACCACCGATACGGTTGGTGGCGATGCCCGGCACCTCGTTGTACAGATAGCCCATACCCCGATCCAGCAGTTGCGCGGGCTGCCCCTGAACCTCGTAGCGCAGCTGGTTGGGGTGTTCATCCCACCATTCGATACTGGCTTTTTCACCCACCACGCGGATCTTCTGCTGATGCATGGACCCGGCATTAACGGCGCTGGCCCAGAGTGTGCCGACAGCGCCGTTTTTGAACTGCAGCATGACATGGGCGTTATCTTCCAGTGGCGCGCGACTGTGCACGAAGCTCTGGCGCATGCAGCACAGCCGCTCCACTTCACAGCCGGTCAGCATGCCGGCCAGAAACCAGGTGTGGGTGCCCAGATCCCCCAGTACGAAGCTGGGGCCAGACACCGCCGGGTTCATGCGCCACTGGGCTCCGGGGCTGTGCTTTTCAATCTCGTCACTGTGAAACCCGTGGGCGAACTGCATGTTGATCACGCGAATGTCCCCCAGGTCGCCACGCCTGATCATTTCCCTGGCCTGGTGCAGCATCGGAAAACCCGCATAGCCATACATCACGCCAAAGACCCTTTTTGCCGCCTGCGCCCGTCGCTGCAGATCCCGCGCCTCGTCGGCGCTAAAGGTCACCGGTTTTTCACAGATCACATGCAGCCCGGCCTCCAGTGCCGCCTTGCTGATGGCGTAGTGCGTGGCGTTGGGCGTGGCGATGGACACCGCCTGAATGCCATCGAGGCGGGCCGCCTCAAGGCGAAACATGGACAGATAATCGGCATAAGCGCGCGTCGGATCCAGCCCCAGTTTTGTACCAAAATCGCGGCACCGTGCGGGATCTATGTCGAAGGCCCCTGCCACCAGCTGAAACAGGCCATCACGCTGCGCACCGGCCCGATGGGCATGACCGATCTCGCTGCCACGCCCGCCACCGACCATGGCCCAGCGAATGGGTGACTCAAAACGCATCTCTTCATTGAACATAGCCTGCTCCTGTTTTTATCATTGGATGGGTGTTGCTTACTGACCGGAATGCTAGCATTGAGGCTTGGGCCAAATAGCTCATAAACACCTCAAAAACACCTCAAGCAACGAAACAGGGGAATCCGATACGCCGATGAAACCCGCCTTTGCCCTCAAGCAGATCGCCGCCCAGGCCGGGGTCAGCCTGGCCACCGTTGACCGGGTGATCAACCAGCGCCCCGGCGTGCGTCTGCAAACCACGCAGCGGGTGCAGCAGGCATTGCAGGAACTGGAGCAGCAGGCGGGGCTGCTGGGCTTCAGGGGCAGAAGTTTCTATATAGACGTGATTATTCAGGCACCCGAGCGCTTCACCAGTGCCGTGCAGCAGGCTATCCACCGTGCCCTGCCGCTGCTGCAACCGCTGCGCATCCGGCCACGCTTTCATCTGCACGAAGACCTGGACGTGCAGCCTCTGGTCAGCATGATCCAGGGCTGTGCCCGGCGCGGCTCCCAGGGGCTGATCCTGAAAGGTCCGGATGAGCCTGCGGTCAACCAGGCAGTACAACAATTGACCGAGGCCGACATCCCGGTCGTCACCCTGGTGTCGGACCTGCCCCACAGCGGACGCTGCGCCTATATCGGCATGGACGACCGCGCCGCCGGGCGCACCGCCGCCCATCTGATGCAGCAGTGGCTGCAGGATCAGCACAGCACCATCGCCGTGAATGTCAGCAATCAGCGCTTTCGCGGTGAGGAAGAACGCGAGATGGGATTTCGGCAGCTACTGCGCGAGCAGGCGCCGAACATGCGGATTGCTGACATTGTTGGCGGCCTCGGCATTCATGGCACCACCTATGCCCGCACCCGCCAGTGCCTGCAACAGGACGCCAGCATCAGTGCCGTGTACAGTGCCGGCGGCGCCAATCGTGCCATTATTGATGCCTTCGCCGCCGAGCAACGGGACATCCGCCTGTTTATCGGCCACGACCTGGATAGGGACAACCGTGCCCTGCTGCTGGAACGGCGCATCGATGCCATCATCGATCATGATCTTGCGCAGGACGCCCACCGCGCCTTTGTGTATCTGCTGCAACAGCATGGCGTGGTACCGGTGGGCAGTCGCGAGACCCACTCGCGCATTAACATCGTCACAGCGTACAACCTTTAGCGGCGCTACAGCATGATGTGATCACCGGCATCCACATAGTGCGTGCCGCCGGTGATATTCGCCGCCAGATCGCTGGCCAGAAACGCCGCCATGGCGCCGACATCCGCCGGTGTGCCGAGCCGGTGCAGCGGCGCACGGGCGATACTGCTGTCCATCAGCTGGTCGAAGTGCGCAATACCAGACCCCGCCCGGGTGGGCATGGGGCCCGGCGAGAGCGCATGCACGCGGATATTTTTGCCGCCAAGCTCCGCCGCCAGGTAACGCACCGAGCTTTCCAGTGCGGCCTTGATAGGCCCCATCATGTTGTAGTGATCGACCACCTTTTCAGCGCCGTAATAACTCATGCTCAGCAGGGTGCCACCCGCCGGCATCAGCGCTTCGGCCAGGCGGGCGGCACGAATAAACGAATGACAGGAAATATCCATGGCCCGGGCAAAGCCGCCGGCGGATGAATCCAGCAGCCTGCCGTGCAGCTCATCCAGCGGCGACCAGGCAATGGAGTGCACTACAAAATCGATGCTGCCCCAGCGCTCCCCGGCGGCCCTGAACAGCGCCTCCAGCTCGTCGGCTTTGGCAACATCACAGGCCTGAAATATTTTGGCCTCCAGCTTCTCTGCCAGGGGCGCAACATGGGGCCGCGCTTTTTCATTCTGATAACTGATACACAGCTGCGCGCCCGCCTGGCCCAGCGCCATGGCACAGCCAAATGCGATGCTCTGAGCGTTCGCCACCCCCAGAACAACGCCCTTCTTGCCACTCAGATCGATCGAAAGACTCATGCTTTGTCCCTTGGTGCTTTGCCGTTATACCCTGCCATCACCCGCGCGCCTCAGCTCGATAGAGGATTTGAGGAATGCAGCCTGAAGGAATGTCAGAAGGTTAAATACAGGCAGGATGCCGCAGAACCCAAGCCGGCGTACTGATGCAGATCATGCCAGCTGCCGATGACAGGCAAATATCGGGGGATTAACTACAGGCCCCATCCAGCACCAGCAGCGTGCCGATGCGACGACCCCGCTGCACTATGGCTTGCCTCAACTGGGATGCCAGCCAGGGTGGAGGGACGCCAGCACTTTGGCTGTCGTCATCCAGATCCAGCGCCCCAAGGCGCGTCTGGGGGCTGAGCTCGAACGCGCTATCCAGCGCCTTGAGCAGCGGGTGCGCCAGGCCATTGGCCCGCACCAGACGCCCGCGCCTGTCGAACGCCAGCAGACCCTGTTCCCTCCAGCGCCCAAAGAGTGTCCGGCTGCTCTGCAGCACCTGCTCCCGGGAGCTGAAATAGGCCGCGGCAAGGTTTGCCTCAATCAGCCTTGCGGCATTCATGGCAAACTCCAGCGCATTACGCTGATAGGTTTCCGTCAGACCCGACAGGTCTACCGCGCCTATAATACGGCCGTCATGAGGATCATGAATCACATCAGCAGAACAGGTGAAGCGCTTGATCCCGCTACAGAAATGCTCTGCGCCATAGAGCTGAACCGCCTCCCCTGCCGCCAGCGCCGTGCCTATGGCATTGGTGCCCACGGCCTCCTCGCTCCAGAGCCCGCCGGGCACCAGATTCACATCCTGGGCTACATGCCGGCTACGCTGTTCACCGGCTACATCCAGGATCAGGCCATTTTCATCCGTCAGCAGAATCACACTCTTTGTGCTGTTAAGAAGCTCCTGCGCCCGCTGCAACACTGGGTAGGCGGCATCGCGCAGATCCGCCTGGCGATAACGGCGGTACTCCATCTGATCAGGGTCGGCACCAAGGGGGGCATGGCCCAGCTGCGGATCAATGCAGGATGCATGGCAACGGAGCCAGGAGTCCTCCACCACCGGCCGAATGGCTTCATCGGCATAATCCTGGCCCAGCATGAAGCGCTCCCACAGATCCAGCAGGCGATGATGATGCAGCGGGTTACTCAGTTTACGGGAGGCGCAGCGCAGATCCTTGCTGGCCTGGGCGGCCTGGGCACGGGTAAAAAACTGTCCCTGGCGCATAAAGCCCGCCACTATGCCGGATTTGACCGCCGTGACTCGACCACTGTCGAGCCTCGCCAGCACCAGCTCAGGCGGCAGTCCATCCAGCAAATGCATGGGAGCGGGCTGCCCGTTGGCGAAACAGGACGGGTGTACCGCGCCGGTTTCCATATCGTAAAACGCCGGACTGAACCCCAGACTGCGGTTTTCATCGCTGACCCCGCCGCTGCCGCGAAAAACCTCGTTCTGCAGCCGCAGCGCAGCCGGTGTCAGTTCGATCTTGGGAATAGTGGAACCTGCCGTATGCACGGCCTTGGCAACCATGAAGTCTCCTGGCCCTGGGGCCCGGTAGCCGGGTTAGCGCGACCTGTACGTCCGTATTGTGGCGTCGCCAGATGTCTGCGGGCGCGCACTGCGCAGCCCGAAATTCAGCCTGCCTTGAGTATAGCGCGCATCGGTTGGGGATTTGGAGCCGTAAGCCGTAAGCCGTAAGCCGTAAGCCGTAAGCCGTAAGCCGTAAGCCGTAAGCCGTAAGCCGTAAGCCGTAAGCCGTAAGCCGTAAGCCGTAAGCCGTAAGCCGTAAGCCGTAAGCCGTGATTAGGGTAGAAGCTAATGCCCTGCATACAAGGGCACCTCGAAAAACCTCGCCGACCAGCGGTACCCTTGGGTAAAATTCACAGCGTCTGATACAGCCATGGACTGATACCGATGAAGAAGCCACGCAGCGCCCTCAAGACCGATTTGTTTGCCGCCGATCAGCACCGGGAGAAGATCGACCGCCTGGGCGATCCGCTGGCGGAGATCAATCTGCACATCGACTTTTCTGCCCTGGCGGCGGCCGTTGATCAAGTTGCGCCGCGTCCGGTCAGCTCGCAGGGTGGCAGGCCTCCCTTCCCGACGGAGACGATGGTGCGAATTCTGGTACTCAAACGGCTATACAACCTGTCCGACGAGCAGATGGAATACCAACTGCTGGACCGCATGAGTTACCAGCGCTTTTGCGGACTCACGCAGATCAGTAATATTCCGGACCGCACCACGATCTGGACATTTGAGAACCGGATCGGTGAAGCCGGCGCCAGAGCCCTGTTTGACGGTGTAGCGGATCAACTGATGCGCCGGGGCTATATTGCGCGCGGCGGTCAAATTATCGATGCGACCCTGGTCCCTGCGCCCAAACAGCGTATTCGCAGTCATGAAAAAGACATCATTGAGCAACAGGCTACGCCCGCCGACTGGAAGCCGGCCCAGCGCCGCCAGAAGGATGTGGATGCCACCTGGACCAAGAAGCATGGCAAGAGTCACTTCGGTTACAAGCTGTCGATCAATGTCGACAAGCGCTATAAGGTGATCCGCGCTATTGAGACCAGCACCGCCTCGGTGCATGACAGCCGCCACTTCGAGCAGGTACTTGACCCCTATAACACCAGCCAGAATGTCTACGCCGATCGTGGCTATGCCAGCCAGGCGCGGGAAGCGGATCTCAGGCAGCGTGGCAATCGCCCTGAAATTCAACGCAAAGGGGCGCGTAACCGCCCACTGTCCGACTGCCAGAAACGACGCAACCATCGCATCGCCAAGATCCGCGCCCGGGTAGAACATGTGTTCGGGGCAATCGACCAGATGGGAGGTATGCTGATTCGAACCATCGGCCAGGCCCGGGCGAACGTTAAGATGACGCTGATGGCGACCTGCTACAACCTGAAGCGGTTGGTGTATTTACGCAGAGCCGGAATCGAAGCCTTCTGATGGCCACCGTAGGTCGAATCGCGCCCAGTAGGCCTGATTCGACCTAAGAGTAGGCATCAAACTGAGTAACTAAACTTTCACCTCGTCGAGAAATTGACCCTGCTTTTGTCGTCACCGTAGGGTCGTTACTAAATTTACCGAAAATCATCGGTTAATCGAGGTGCCCACAAGTCAATTCCTGCTGGCACGACTGACTCAAATGGGGCAATATCAGCTCACTAGGGATTACAGGCTGGCGGATACTACCGCTGCAAAACTCGAAAAAGCGCAAGATCATTTTCAACGGAGGAAGATGGCTGTGAATTCTAAAATATATATTATATTCAGTTACTTAGCCTTTCTTCGCACTACCCTGATCTGCGCGTAAACGCGCATGCGCAGTATTAAAATATTGGGCACCAAAAACGGAACGTATATAAATGCCGTCAGCTACGATAAAACTGTTCTTAATCTACGGCGATTCAAAGCGGCTGCGTACCGCTGAATTATCGAACTGGAGTGGAAAAGCGGTTGGTGCCCCGCGCACAGAATTGGACGAATTGTTGGCCCGCGAAGAACTGCTCCAATCAGGCGTCTATATCCTTACTGGCTATAACCCCGCATCCGGCGCTCCACTTGCATATATCGGTGAAGCTGAGGTTTTGAAGGATCGGTTAAAGGCCCACAAGAGCAAAGAATTTTGGGTGCAGGCCACCGTATTTATCAGCAAAGATGAAAACCTCACCAAATCTCACATCCGCTACCTCGAGGGGCGGCTTATTGAAGAGGCGAAGTCAGCCGCGCGTTACGACCTAGACAACGGCCAGGCCAGTGGTTCTCGGTTGCCAGAGTCGGATCGTGAAGATATGGAGATTTTTCTCAGCAAGATTCAGCAGCTTCTGCCAGTGCTGGGGTCGGAATTATTAACGCCGGTTGTAAATCGCACAGCTGAACCGTCTGAAAATCACGAACAACTTGTCTGCGCCATCAAGGGTATCGAAGCGCACGGGGAACAGACATCTAGTGGTTTCGTCATCTTCAAAGGCTCTCGGGCAGTGCTGGCGGATCGCCCATCGGCTGCAATTCAGCACCCTTTTGTTGTAACACTTCGTCAAAAGTTGGTTGCGGAAGGCGTGCTAGTCGAAGATGGCAGCAGCTACTTATTTACCAAAGACACCGAATTTACAAGCCCAAGCTCCGCCGCCGCTGTGGTTCACGGTGGCGGTGCCAATGGCCTTATTGCATGGAAAAACGCACAAGGGCAAACGCTGAAAGGCTTGGGAGCCTAGGCGCCCAACAGATCGTTTAAGCGGACGATATGCATAAAAAAGGATCACATAGAAGATGGAATCTCCAAGAAAAATTGAGCTTCATTATTATTTTTCTGACATGAGTCATTCAATGAATGCTTTAGTTAGAAATAAGTGCGAAGCCGAATTCATCGCTGTTGCTATTGAAGTAGCAGAAATTCTTGGAATTAATTTAGAGTTAGACTGTGAAGCTCTTCAAGAAGGTGGCATTCGTGAAGTATGGAAGGCCCTTGGAGATAATAGCGTTCAAATAGCGTTATTAATATCTGCGCTAGCTTTAATTTTGTCAGTTATTCCACACACAGATCAAGAATTGATTGATTTGCAAAAGGAAGATTTACGACTTTCCATCGAACAACGAAAACAAGCATTAGGAAAAATAAAAGAAGACATAGAAAACAAAAAAATCACATCGGAGACCATTGAAACTGCTGTAAGAGTTGCATCTAGAAGCTATAAGGTGGTTACTAGGAAATCCAATTTTTACAAAATACTCTCCAACTATGAGAAGGTAACCCAAGTAGGTTATAGTGAATTGAGCTCAGATGGAAGGCGTCTTTCAGATGAAAGGGTTGTTAATAGAGTTGATTTCCAAAAGTTTATACTTACATCACAAGATTTAAAACCGCGTAAAGACAGCTCAGCCTATATTGAAATAGTGGCTCCCGTCCTAACCGATGGAAAGGCAAAATGGAAAGGCATATATGATGACCAGTCTATAAATTTTTCTATGAATGACCATGAATTTAAGCGCGCTGTAGTTTCAAAGCTATTGTCTTTTAAAAACGGTGATGGAATCATTTGTGTATTGCTGGTACATAAAAAGGTAGATGAGCTCGGTGAAATTGTAACATCTGGATATTCTGTAGAGGTTGTTTTGGAAAATATACACTCAGGCGTATCTGGTAAAACTGCTCAAGGAAAAAAATATAGCCAAGCCAAAAAAATGTCAGATGGTCAAGGAGATATGTTTGGACCAAACAATACCTAACAAACGCATGTTGCTATCCTCTACGCAGCGGTACCTGGGGTAAGGGCTGGTATCATACCGAAGGGGCAAAAGCACGATTTGACCCTATTAACTCGCAGTGCAGCACGTAGGTTGGGATGAGGAACGAATCCCAACATTAAATAAAAAGCCGAGGTGACCGCGTATCATATGGAGGTAGTACGAACTATCGGCGCTCACTGCATGCTGGGGAACTTATTTTTCACCGTCAATATCGCTGAACGAAAGCAGGACCTGTAGGATACACATATCGAAGTCTCTGTTCGGCGTTACGCATTGATAAGCAGCGACATCCGTTTAATATAGATGACATTATTAATCCAATTTATCGATTTTTCTAGTGACAAAATTGTCAAGGGCGTCAAGCATGTTGGGATTCGTTCCTCATCCCAACCTACAGTTTTTTTTGGCTTAAGCCACTATTAAAATTCCTATTTTTCAGCCGTAACTCGCAAGGAAAGAGTTACAGAAAATATCGCCAATCACTTCCAGAGCGTTTACGCTACCACCCCTCTCCCGTTAGAAGCCGACGAGCACTGGGAGTATTTTCCGATCAGGCCCGGCAGGGGCGAGGCATGGATGCCGAGCCGCCGATGCGGCACAGGGAAGTGCCGTCAGCGGTGCCCGGAAAATAATTCCAGCGCGCAGTGTCACGGCTTCTTCGGGCGTGCTTTCTTTTGCTTACTTTTATTTGCACGAGCAAAGAAAAGTGAGTCGCCGAAAGGCGAAATAAGGATTATCCGACAACAATAACACTTCATGAATCTGGCATTTTTAGAATAGCCCAGTGCAACCCCTCTGTTGGGTTACGCTCCTTCGGAGCTTCACGCAACCTACCCGGCTGCGATTCTAGCCTGATGCAAGCGTTTGACAGCGCCATCGCTTCATAAGGCGCGCAATGAATCGTCGCAAGGAACAGCGTTCGCCCGGGGGCCGGGCTCCTACGGTTCGGGCAGCGCCCGAAGAATAACGGGGGCAGCATACCTATTTACCAGTTCATCTATGTCCGCTCCGTGCCGACAACAAACCACAGCCACCAACGCAGTCAATAAAAACCATAAAACCCCACCAAAAAAAGGGCGATGAGTGTACTCATCGCCCTTTCTATTTACCGGAATATTATTTACCGGCCTAGCCCGCTCTCACCCCCTTAACGGCAAGCGCATCACAGCCTCACTATTAAATCAGGCCGCATCCAGCCGCTGGCTGATATAACGAATGCTCTGCTCCAGCGCGACCAAAGGCTCCGCCAGACCGGTGACTTCGCTTGAGAAGGGCTCAAACGAAATATAACCGCTGTAGCCGCCCGCGAGCAGCGCCCGGATCTGGCCAACATTGCCCAGGCGATCTTTGGGCCCCACCAGAACACGGTGGCCATCCAGCATGTCATTGAAGGAAATGGCGACATCCTCCACACCGGAGATATGTACCAGCCCGGTATGCTGCGGGAAGAATTCGGTTTCAGCCGCGCCCTGGTGGTGGAAGGTATCATGCACCAGACCAAAGCGGTCTTCGGCATCCAGTGCCTTGATCGCCGCCACGGCATCCTGTTTCAGGCGCAGTGAGGAGATTGGAAAGCCCAGCGGCTCAACAAAGCCCTTGAGGTTGTATTTTTCCAGGATCGGTTTGATCGCTGTCAGTGCTTCCAGCAGACCGGCCGCTTTCTGCGCGTCTGTGGCCTTATAGGCGCCATCGTTCAACGGGCACATTACCAGACCCTTGGCGCCGCAGGCGCTGGCCAGCTGAGCCAGGTTTTCGGCCGCTTCTGCCCGTTCCTCGTTCCAGATATTGAACGGATAGAGCGCATTGATGCTGAGAATCTCGATATCGAGTTCTTCTGCCCTGGCACCGATGGCGCGGGCGTTTTCCAGCTCAGTGACGCTGTTGTGCTGCACATCGTTGCGCAGTTCAACCGCCTTGAGACCCAGCGCCTTGGCGGCGTCGAGCAACTCGAACGCCGTCATGGACGGTGCGACCATATGGTTAAGGGAGAATTTCAGTGGCTGCATGGATTTTATCCTGGGCAAATGTATCCGGCGCCCTCTTAAGTGCGAGGCTCAGCGCCGGATAACACAGATGAATGTAAGGGAAAGCCCGCGGCTCAGTTATAAAAGGCCGGGCGATCGACCATGACCACCGGCTCTACCTGGCCGCTTTCCTGCGCCGTTACGGCAGCATCGGCGGCAACGGCGGCGGCATAACCGTCCCAGGAGCTTGGGCCGCCAATGGCGTCTTTCTCGCAGCCACGGATGAAGTCCTGCAGTTCGATGTCGTAGGACTCGATAAAGCGGTCTTTCCAGTCCATCAGCACGTCGTTGTAAAGCTTGGCACCCTTGCGCATCAGCAGGCTCTGGGGTTCCGGCAGGTTGGCAATGCCCTCCTCGCCCACCACCGAGCACTGGATATCGTAGCCGTACTGGCAGTTAACGAAGATTTCCAGATCGATACGCACACCCTTGAGGGTTTCGATCAGCAGAATCTGCGGGTCGGCCAGGTGCTCGAAGGCATTCTTGGTGCGCCTTGGGTAGACCACCTGCATGGTTTTGTAGTCGTCATCCAGCAACCAGCGCAGCGCATCCAGTTCATGGATGGCGGTATCGACAATCGCCATGCTGGTGACGTAGCGATCCGGCACTGTGGGGTTGCGGTGCGCGCAGTGCAGCATCAGCGGCGCGCCTATGTCGTTGTTGTCGATGCTCTGTTTAAGCTGCTGATAACCCTTGTCGTAGCGGCGCATAAAGCCGACCTGCACCAGGCGCTTGCCGGCGGCCACTTCCGCCTTGACGATATTCAGGCAGCCCTCGGCGGTCACCGCCAGCGGCTTTTCACAGAAAACGTACTTGCCGGCGGCAATGGCCGCCAGCACGAACTCTTCGTGGGTCGGGCCCCAGGAGCACACCAGCACGGCATCCACGTTCGGCGCCGCGATCAGCTCAAGGCCGTTGGCATAGACTTCAGCCTGCAGGCCCAGGCGCTCGACCACGCTGCGCGCCTGTTCCATGTTTACATCCGTCACCGCTACGATCTGGCCACCTGCCAGCGTCTCGGTAATACGACGAGCATGATCCTCGCCAATTGCGCCTGTACCTATTACACCGATGTTAATTGTCATAGCGGACTCGTCACTGTTGGATTATTGGTATTTTTTTAAGCGTGCGGGCACCCTTTAGGGCGCCCATATGGAACGGATGCATGGTGGATCTGTTACTTGAAATACTTGTCGACGTAGCGCTGCATTTCATCACGCATGTAGCGCGATGAGGCTTCGGCCCGTTCTTCCCAGGCGAACACGCAGCTCGACAGCACGCCATCGAAGCCGATCTCGCTCAGGGTGCTGAAGAAGACATCCCAGTCGATCTCGCCCTCTCCCATGTCCAGATGCTGATGCACCCGTGCCTGGGAGCCCGGCGGATTGACGATGTAGCGCAGATTCGACGAGGCCTTGTGATTGAAGGTATCGGCGACGCGGGCATGCACCAGATTGCCCTGGGTGGCGCGGATCGTTTCGGCCAGGTCATCACCGTAATAAAAAGAGTGCGGCGCTATATAGGAGCACTTCAGCGCCTTGGAATTGATGGTCTTGACGATCTCCACGGCGGGATCCATGGTCTCGATCCAGTCTTCCGGGTGCGGTTCAACGCTGAGCGTAAGCCCTTCACGCTCCAGGATCGGCACCAGTACATCCATGGAGCGCCAGAAGGCATTCTCGCAGGCTTCAGCGCTATGCCGCCCTTCCCGGTCAGCGGCTGAACGCTCCGGCGAGGCGCCACGGCCGAACTCGGAAATCAGCAAGGGAGCGTCCATCTCGACGGCGATTTCGATGGTGCGCTTCCAGTTGTCCATCGCCATTTCCCACTCGTCCTGGTAGGGGCTGGACCAGCGATACATGGGCTGCAGGGTCGCCAGGCCCACACTGTGATCCTTCATGGCCTTCTTGAAAGCCTGGATGCGCTCTGGGTACACACGCGGGCGTGTCCACCATTGCAGAAAATCCGCCCGCGGCGACAGTTCGATGTGCTCGTAACCCAGCTCTGCCGTAAGGCGGCAGATGTCGGGCAACGACAGGTGACGGTGCATGTAAGGATCAAGGGCGATTTTCATATTATTTTACCTTCAGCTTTATGACCCGACCTGAAACCCGAACATCCTGCGCCTGGGTAACCTGGATCGCGCCAAACAGAACAAACATACCGACGACTATACTATTTAGAATAAATATTTCAATCATGGTGGAGTGAAAAAATGTCCTCATTTGACCCAGCGCAATGAAAGGCTTTCATTTAATGACAGTTTCATCTCGCCAAAAAACCACATCAGGACAGCAACAATATCGAAAAACTGCCGTATTATGCGGCATTAGTCGCTTTGACATAATCTTTCATTTGTTTCATCATGGCCTGTCAAATTAAAATAAACACGGTCAAACCGCCATGCCCAACCGCATCACCATCACCGCAGTGGCCCGGGCTGCGGGCTTAAGTGTCTCTACTGTAGACCGTGTGCTGAACAATCGCGCGCCGGTCAAAAGCCAAACCGCCGAGCGCGTGCTGCAAGCCGCCAGGGCCACGGGCTACCCCATCGACAGCGACAGTGCCCCCACAGAGACCCAGGCCACAGCGGCATACCGGCTCGGCTTTCTGCTGCAAAGCGCAGAACAGCCATTCTATAAAGAGCTGCAGCAGGAACTCGAACAGACAGTGCGCAGCCGCAGCCGGCTCACCCCCGGCAGGCTCGAGAGCCCGGTGTTCGCTTTCATCGATGACACCAGCGCCAGCGTTATCACCCGCCAGATCGACCGCCTGGCAAGCCAGTGCGACGCCCTGGCGCTGGCCTGCTACGAGCACCCCGGCATTATCCAGGCCATCGAGAACGCCGAAGCCCGCGGCGTACTGATCATTGCCCTGCTGTCACCGCTGGGCACCGAGCCCAGGCGTCCCTATATAGGGCTGGATAACCGCCGCGTCGGCCGCAGCGTCGGCTGGGCCGTCGCACAACTGGGCCACAACAGCGGCAAGGTGGGCATCATGATCGGCCATCATCGCTTTGTCGGCCACGAGCTGCGCGACATGGGCTTTCGTTCCTACTGCCGCGAGCAGGCGCCGCAACTGACGGTGCTGGAACCCATGATCAGCCTGGATGATCCTGAGGTGGCCTACCGCAATACCCGCCAGCTGCTGGACGACCACAGCGACCTCTGTGCTCTCTATATAGCCGGCGGAGGCATGGAGGGGGTTATACGGGCACTGCGTGACAGCCCGCCCGCACAACCCCTGTGCGTTATAGTGCAGGAGCTCACCGCAGAATCACGCCAGGCCCTGATAGATGGCGTTATCACCCTGGTACTGGCCACCCCGCTGCGCCAGCTCGCCGGCGACACCCTCAGCCAGATGCTGGCGACCTTGGAGCACAGGGATGAAAGCGCCCTGCCCGCGCCCATCACAACGCCGGCCTTGCCCTTTATTCTGTACCACGCAGAAAATTGCTGATGCCTGCAACCCCCGAAGAGGCGTCAGAATGCCCGTATTACGGGGCCTGCAGCGGCACAGGGCACATAAATGGAACACTTAAATCAACAAATACAGAATATTTATTCTATTATCACTACCATTCGGAATATAAATTTCATAGAATCAGGGTGTGTTTGAAGCGATGTACACCCAAGGACACTGCGCTGCTGCATCAGTAAAGCACCGGGCATGAGCACACCGCAGGCTCGTGACCCAGGCTTGGCCGGCAACGCAGACAGGGTGATACGGCTTTGACCGATAAAAAATATAAATAGCTGGCTGGAACGAATGTTCCAATTCGATCCAGACTGAAGTCCAATCAGGAGAAAGTCATGATCAGTACCAAAAAAGCTCTGCTCTGCGCCGCCCTCACCGCCATCATCGCCGCCCCAACAGCCATGGCAGACAGCCTTAAGATCGGCGTATCCATGGCACTGTTTGACGACAACTTCCTCACCACGCTGCGTAACGGCATCGAGAAAAAATCAGCCGAAGAAGGTGTCGATGTTCAGATCGAAGATGCCAAGAACGAAGTCGGTACCCAGCTCAACCAGATTCAGAACTTCATCGCCTCAGGCGTAGACGCCATCATCGTCAACCCGGTGGATACCGATGCCACCGTGTCCATGAGTGACGACGCCGTTGCCGCCGGCATTCCGCTGATTTACGTCAACCGCCAGCCCATCAATATCGACATGCTGCCCGAGAACCAGGCCTTTGTAGCATCCAACGAAGTGGAATCCGGCACCTACCAGACCCAGGAAGTCTGCCGCCTGATGAACGGCAAGGGCAAGGTACTGGTCATGATGGGTGAACTGTCCAACCAGGCCGCGATTCAGCGCACCAAGGACATTCACGATGTGATCGCCACGCCGGAATGCTCAGGCCTGGAAGTGGTCGCTGAACAGACCGCCGAATGGGATCGCACCAAAGGCAACAACCTGATGACCAACTGGATCGCTGCCGGCACCGAGTTTGACGCCGTCATCGCCAACAACGATGAAATGGCCATTGGTGCCATTCAGGCACTCAAAGCCTCGGGCCGCGCCATGGATACCGTCATCGTCGCCGGCATAGACGCCACCGCCGATGCACTGGCCGCCATGAAAGCCGGCGACCTGGATGTGACTGTTTACCAGAGCGCCACCGGCCAGGGTGCCGGCGCTGTGAGCACCGCCATCAGTCTGGCCAAGGGCGAAAAAATCGAGAAGAAAATATGGGTACCCTTTGAACTGGTTACGCCGGAAAACCTGAGCAACTACCTTAAATAACAACAATCGTTTCACATATCTGGCACAAGGGAGAGGTTAGGTTATGGTTAGCCCATCACAGCTGGACGCGGTATCACCCAAGAGCGTAATACCGCACGCAAAACCCTATGAGTACGTGCTTGAAGTCGTTAACGCGCGCAAGGAATTCCCGGGTGTAGTCGCGCTGGATAACGTCTCTCTGCGCGTACGTCCGGGCACTGTACACGCTCTGATGGGCGAAAACGGTGCCGGCAAATCGACACTGATGAAGATCATTGCCGGTATCTACCACCCCGACGCCGGCGAAATCCGGCTGCGCGGTGAAGCCGTACACCTGGCCACGCCGCTGGCGGCCCAGGAAGCCGGTATCGCCATGATTCATCAGGAGCTGTTGCTGATGAATTCCATGACGGTGGCGGAGAACATCTGGATTCGCCGCGAACCGCGCAATGCCTTCGGGCTGGTGAATCACGCCCAGATGCGCCAGATGACGACCGAGCTGTTTGACCGGCTCAACATTACCCTGGATCCGGACGCCGAGGTGAGCGAACTCTCGGTGGCCAACCGCCAGATGGTGGAAATTGCCAAGGCGGTATCCTTCAACTCAGACGTGCTGATCATGGACGAGCCCACCTCGGCCATTACCGAGAAGGAAGTGGCGCACCTGTTCGAGATCATCCGTGGCCTGCGCGAACAGGGCATCGGCATCGTTTATATCACCCACAAGATGAATGAGCTGTTTGAGATTGCCGACGAGTTTTCGGTGTTTCGCGACGGCCATTACATCGCCACCCACCCCTCCGCTGATGTGACCCGCGACGACATCATCCAGATGATGGTCGGCCGCGAGATCACCCAGATGTTCCCCAAGGAAGAAGTGGAACTGGGCGATGTGGTGCTGTCGGTGAAGAACCTGACCCTCGAAGGGGTGTTCCACGATGTCTCCTTCGATGTGCGCGCCGGCGAAATCCTCGGCTTTGCAGGCCTGGTGGGCTCGGGCCGTTCCAACGTGGCGGAAACCCTCTTCGGGGTGACACCGGCCACCTCCGGCAGCATCGAGATCAATGGCAAGGCAGTGTCGATCAAGACCTCCCATGATGCCATCAAGCTGGGCATGGCCTTCCTCACCGAGGACCGCAAGGAAACCGGCTGCTTCCTGCCGCTGGATATCCAGGAAAACGCCCAGATGGCCGTTATCCACGATGACTTTGTGAAATATGGTTTCGTGCAGGAAGCCAAACTCGAAAAGGTCTGCCTGGAAATCAGCCAGAAATTGCGTGTAAAAACACCGAACATGCATGAATGCATCGAAAACCTGTCCGGCGGTAACCAGCAGAAAGTGCTGATTGGGCGCTGGCTGCTGACCAACCCCAAGATTCTGATCCTGGATGAACCCACCCGCGGCATCGATGTCGGCGCCAAGGCTGAGATTCACAGTCTGATCACCCAGCTGGCCCATAACGGTGTGGCAGTGATCATGATTTCATCCGAGATGCCCGAGGTACTGGGCATGAGTGACCGCGTTGTGGTCATGCACGAAGGCCACTGCACCGGCATTCTGGATCGCGCAGATGCTGACCAGGTCGCCGTCATGGATCTGGCTTCACAATAAGAACGAATTACCGCATCAGGAATATGAGAGGTCGATTATGACAACCCGAACTGCAACAGCGCCTAATGCCACTCTGGCAGCGCCCTCCAAGAAACGTCTGCCCCAGGAAGTCAGCATTCTGCTGGTGCTGTTTGGCATCGCCGCCTTCTTTGAAGTCCTCGGCTGGTTCCTCGTCGGCCAGAGCTTTCTGGGCAACATGAGCCGTCTGCAGATTATCATTCTGCAGGTCTCCGTGATCGGTATCATCGCCGTGGGCGTGACCCAGGTTATCATCACCGGCGGTATCGATCTGTCGTCCGGCTCCGTCGTCGCCATGAGCGCCATGGTGGCGGCAACCTTCGCCCAGGACGCCAACTGGCCGAAAATCATTCACCCGGCACTGGTGGATCTGCCCTGGTTCATCCCGCTGACCGTCGGCCTGGCCGTCGGTGCTGCCGCCGGTTTTGTCAACGGCTGGCTGATCACCAAAACCAAAATCCCGCCCTTTATTGCCACCCTGGGCATGATGGTCTCGGCCCGCGGTATCGCCCGCTGGTACACCGATGGCAGCCCGGTGTCCGGTTTCACCGAAAGCTTCGCCATGCTGGGTAACGGCATGGGCCGCTGGGCCCCGGTGGTGATCTTCCTGGTCGTGGCCGCCGTCTTCCATATCGTTATGCGCTACACCCGCTTTGGCAAATTCACCTACGCCATAGGTGCCAACCCCCAGGCGGCGCGCGTGTCGGGTATCAACATCGAATCCCACCTGATCAAGGTCTACATGATTGCAGGCCTGCTGGCAGGCCTGGCCGCCATGGTCGCCATCGCCCGCATCAAGACCGCCCAGGCGGGCATGGGCATGATGTACGAGCTGGATGCCATTGCCGCGGCCGTTATCGGTGGTGTATCCCTGTCCGGTGGTCGCGGCCGCATCACCGGCACCGTCATTGGCGCCCTGATCCTTGGCGTAATGCTGTCGGGCTTCACCTTCCTGCGGGTCGATGCCTACTACCAGGACATCATCAAGGGCGCGATTATTATCGTCGCCGTAGTGGTGGACATGCACCGCCAGAACAAGCGCAGCAAGAAAACCTGACGCTCTGATGCGCTGAGACCCAGGCAGTAACAACAAGGGGCCCCTTAACCAGGGCCTCTTTTTTTATGACAAACTTCCCGTGAAATAAGTTGAGTACAGTTTTCGGACACAAAAAAGCCGGTCAAAAAACCGGCTTTTTCATAACAACATATAATGATAAATCGTTAGCTCTTGTTCTGATCCTGTGCCTTATCGTCTGGCTTTGTTTCTTCAAAGGTATGAAAGAACATCCAGTAGCAATAAAAAATAAAACCCAGTGACACCATGCCCCAGAAAGGGCTCCCGGTCACCCATTCAAAAACGGACCACAAAACACAGAATACCGTTACAGCGATACGGCGCCACAGCGGCTGAAAAAAAACCAGATCCGTTTCTCTCATAAAGCCTACCCTGCCCTAATTAACATCAGTCGCCATTATAAAGCCCATGGGGTTCAATTTCATGGTTTGGCGCTGGCCTTTTTACATAATACAGGCCGCGCCGACCCTCAGCCGCTACTCGCTGGCCGGAAAGTCCACCGGCAATGGCGCCGGGCGCTCGAACGTCGTTTTCAGTTCACAGAACTGACGCGCCCTGGCCGACCAGAGCAGCCCTTCCATCAGCTCCAGCGAATGCAGCGCCATGGCACCGCTGGCCCGCTCTTGCCGCTGCTGACGAATCGCATGGGCCATGTCCACCAGCCCGATGCCCCGGCTGTTTTCGGCATGACTGGTGGAGTTGAACGGATGCTCGCAGGGCAGCTCGATCCACTCGCTCGCCCTGGCCGCCGGGTCACGGGGCATGCCCTTCCAGCGATAGTTATCCCGCGTTCTAAACAACAGCTTGCCACCAAACAGATTAGGCCCATCCAGCGGGTCTATATCGCTCATGCAGAGGGTGCCTTTGGTGCCGTAAATTTCCATGCGTGGCAGCTCCGAATCCCACACATCGAAGCTGGTAATGAAGGTGCCGATGGCGCCGCTGGCAAACTCCATAGTTCCGGTAATATGGGTGTCTACATCCACCTCAATCGTATCCCCGCGCAGCGGCCCGCCCTCCACCGCTCGGGTCTCGAAGGCACGGCTCGACATGGCGCTGCAATGCTGCACCGGGCCGAGCAACGCCAGCAGCGCCACCATGTAGTAAGGGCCTATATCCAGCAGCGGCCCGGCACCGTCCTTGTAAATAAAGTCCGGATTGGGGTGAAACCACTCCTGACCATGACTCACCACAAAGGCACTGGCGCCAACGATATCGCCGATCAGACCTTCATCCATGACCCGGCGGCAGCTTTGCAGCCGGCCACCCATAAAGGTATCGGGTGCACTGCCGACATAGAGCCCCTTTTGTTTGGCCAGATCCATGATCAACTGACTGTCGGCAAAGGTGCCCGCCAGCGGCTTTTCGGTATAGACATGCTTGCCGGCGTGCAGCGCCGCCAGATTCAGCGGCGCATGGACGCCTGGCACTGTGAGATTCAGCACTATGTCGATATCCGCATCCGCCAGCAGCGCATCGCTGTCGGCATAGGCTCTGGGAATACCATGCTGCGCCGCCTTGGCCTGCGCCTTTTCCAGGCTGCGCCCGGCACAGCCCAGCACATGCAGAATATCGCCATACTTTTTCAGATTATTAATATAAACATCGCTGATATCACCGATACCCAGCACACCGACATTGAATATCCGTTTATTATCGTTATTCATAATAATCCCTAATAATCTTATCGAAAAATAGTCACTCCATTATAAAGAGACAACAGGGGACTGATAACAAAAATATCATGTTAATTTTTGTCTTTTAACATCCTCCCGCCAGAAAAATCCCATGAATAAATCGATGGCGGAAAACCAAAAGCTGCCGCCTCCTGAGTAACACCCACATAATCCGCGGCAAGACGCCATACGCATTGCAATACTCCCGGCCATCAGCACAAAAGTGGGCCGCGCAGCAACGGCATTCAGCTGACTCGCTGGCGATATGCCGACATGCGTTAGCGCGGTAATACCAACAAACATTAAATTTTATGAAACATAGTTTTGATTTTATTGATTTATCGTTCCATCTAAAGATACTATGTAGGCACTGCGACCGAAAATAGACCCCAGCAAAACCGTCATCTGCTGGTGCACTTCGAGCAGGCGATTATCTCGCCCAGCGGGTCGGTCGGCGAACACCAGGCTTGCAACGATATGGGCCAGGTCACCCGCTAACAAACACCCTTGCCGCCAACCGGAGACTTCAAGATGATGCTATATGCTTTCGACCTGCAGGATAAGGTTGCCATTGTCACCGGTTGTAATACCGGCCTCGGCCAGGGCATGGCCGTCGGCCTGGCCCAGGCGGGCTGCCATATAGTCGGTATCAATCGCAGCGACGCAAGTGAAACCTGCAGCAAGGTGGAATCCCTGGACCGACGCTTTCTGAGCCTGCAGGCGGATCTTGACAACATAGACGAGATCCCCAGACTCATCGAACAGACGCTCAAGGCGTTTGGAAAAATCGATGTACTGGTGAATAACGCCGGCATTATCCGACGCAACGACGCCATCGACTTTTCCCCCAAGGACTGGGATGACGTCATGAATGTGAATCTGCGCACCACCTTCTTTATGTCACAGGCGGTCGCGCGCCAGTTTATTGCCCAAAGCAGCGGCGGCAAGATTATCAATATCGCCTCCATGCTGTCCTACCAGGGCGGAATCCGGGTGCCCTCCTATACCGCCTCAAAGAGCGGCGTACTGGGCATCACCCGGTTGATGGCCAATGAGTGGGCGCAGGAAGGAATTAACGTGAATGCCATAGCCCCTGGCTACATGGAGACCAATAACACCGAAGCGCTGCGCGCCGATGATCAGCGCAATCAGGAAATACTCGAGCGCATACCGGCAGCGCGCTGGGGACAGCCCGAGGACATGATGGGGCCTGTGGTATTTCTGGCCTCAAACGCGTCCAATTATGTTAACGGCCATACCCTTGCCGTGGACGGTGGCTGGCTGGCGCGCTAAAGAGCGCGCCACCTTTTACAGATATGCGGAAGTGCCACTGTCTTCCGCTATTCTATTCCTTGCCCCGCAATTGCTCTCAAAAGGGATAATCGGCGTATCCCAGCTGCTGCGAAATAACCCGGGCAGCACTGTGCAACATGGCAACATATTCAGCCTGCTTCGATTCGTCATAACGCATCATCGGCCACGAAATACTCAGCCCCGCGACCACAGTGCCAAAATGATCGAACACAGGCACCGCGATGCAAAGCAGCCCCTCTTCCATTTCCTGGCCGTCCTCGGCATAGCCCCGTTCGCGCACCTGCGCCAGCACCGGTATCAGCTGATCGACGGACTCCAGCGTATTGGCGGTGAATTTCCTGAAGTCGACAGCGGCCAGAATATCCCGCACCTCGCGCTCGTCCAGCCAGGCCAGCAACACCTTGCCAATGGCGGTGCTGTACAAGGGATTGCGGCGCCCTATACGCGAATGCATTCGCAGGCTATAGGGCGAATCGATCTTGTGGATATAAATGATGCTGTCTTCTTCGAAGGCGCCCAGGTGCAGCGTCTCACGCGTCAGCGTCGACAACTCCCGCATCTGCACGTCAGCAATACGGATCAGGTCGACATGCTGCAACGCCTTGGACCCCAGCTCAAACAGCTTCATGGTGAGTGCATACTTGTCGTTCTCACCCTCCTGCTTGACGTAGCCAAGGGTCTTCATTGTTTGCAAAAAGCGGTAGACGGTACTTTTGGACATCAGCACCCGTTGCGACAGCTCGGTCACACCGATCGCCTGCTCCTCGCCCAGCACCTGCAAAATGCCGAACACCTTAAGCACCGACGAAACCGAATCCGGAGTTTTGTCCAGAGTAGCCATCAACAACCTCACGCTGTTTTAATTAAATCGGAACAGCGTGCCATTGTACGAGGCAATACATGGGAGGCGCAATCACCTGCACCTCCTTAAACCTGGACGCGATGCCCCCCCGAAAACGACCTGCCTCTGGTATACCGCCGCTCCAGCCGGGGCCCCGGGTCGCAGCAATCAAGAGCGCGACGCTCAGGCCCCTCGGGCTACTGTATTATCGAGTTCCTGCATTCTTTTCTTGAGCTGGCGCCGGCGATATCCCATCCAGATAGCACCCAGGATCAGCAGGACATTGACGACCACCAGGGTCGCTGCCACCGGACGGTCAAGGAATATCCAGAACCCTTCGCGCGATATAAGCAGCGACCGGCGCAGGCTATTCTCCAGCAGCGGCCCGAGGATGGCACCGATTACCAGTGGCGCCAGCGGATAGTTGCCCAGGCGCAGCAGGATGCCAAGCATGCCGAATCCAAGCATGACCCACAGGTCAAACACCGACGCCTGCAGCGCAAAGGTACCTATGGCGCAGAGCAACAACACGACCGGGATAAGGTAGCTTTTCTTCAGCCGCAGCACCCAGACGAAAACAGGGGTCGCCAGAATCCCGACGAACAGCAAGGCGACATTTGAGAACAGATAAACCAGGAAAACACCGCCGACTATTTCGGGCTGTTGCTCAAACATTTGCGGCCCCGGATAAAAGCCGAGAATCAACAGGGCGCCGATCAGCACCGCTGAGCAGGCGTCGCCTGGCACACCCAGCGCGAGCGAGGGCACCAGCGAGCCCCCCACAGTGGCGTTATTGGCACTCTCGGTCGCCACCACCCCGCCCTCGGCTCCCTTGCCATAGCCCTCTTCAGGTTTGGCCATCGCCGATGCGGCGGCATAGGCTGCGAAGGACGAGATGGTACCACCGGCCCCCGGCAAGGCGCCGAAGAAGCCACCAATCGCCGACGAGCGGATCAGGTTAACCCAGTGTTTTAGTGTGAGGAAAAAGGTGCGAAAGCTCGGGCGCACCGCCCCCACAGTCGGACGATCATTGAGTCCCCCGGCTGCCACCTGAAAGGCCATTTCCGATATTGCAAAGACACCCACGACAATCGCCACTATATGAAAGCCATTGAGCATATCGTAGGAACCGAAGGTGAAGCGGTAGCCCGTCGAGAATTCATCGGTACCAATGGTCGCGATCAGCAGCCCCATGGCGCCGACAATCAGCCCCTTGAGCAGTGAGCCTTCAGACACCACCGCTATGGCTATCAGCCCGGTCAGCGCGAGCATCGTGTACTCCGGCGGCGCAAATCGCGAGGCGAAAGACGCCAGCAGTGGTGAGAAAAAAATCAGCACTACGCCGCCAAAGAGCCCACCCAGGGCTGATGCCGATATCGCTATTCCGGTTGCATCGGCAGCACGGCCATTTTGCGCCATCGGGTAGCCGTCCAGCAGGGTTGCCGCGGCTAGCGGTGTGCCGGGAATACGCAGCAGGATAGCCGAGATCGAACCGCCACAGGAGCCACCGACAGCGATGGCAATCAGAAAACCCATGGCCGCCACCGGCGGCAAGGTAATGGCAACCGGTAACATCAGCACTATCCCCATCAGGGGGCCCAGGCCCGGCAAGGCGCCGACGATGAGACCAAATACAACGCCCAACACCGTCAGGCCTAGCGTAAGCGGCGTCAACATGAGGTCGAGGCCAGACATCAGAGCTTGAATCATGGTATTACCACGCAATATTCAGATGAAAGATGCCGCCCGGCAGCACGATTTTGAGCCAGGCCTCGAAGATCCAGGCCAGGCCAAAAGAAACGCCCAGGGTCGGCAGAATGATCGCGACCGGCCGCCGCAGACCACAGAGCAACATCACCCCCGCCAGCATCAAGGGTGTCGCAATGTGATAGCCAAGCCAGCCAAGCAGTCCGAGATAGAGCGCAAAGAGTGCGATAAGAGCTGCGGGGCGAACTAGCGCTGCCCAGCTTGTCGCCTCACTTGCAGCCTTGCGGCCGGCAACAAGAAGTGCCATCTGTATCAACACCAGAACGCCCAGTACGATAGCGACCCCTTGCGGATAGGCAGCTCCATTATTATAAGGGCCGCCCGAGGCGATCCCCTGGGCGGTCATGTTTGTCGCGATCTGCTGGAATACCAGCAGAATCAAACCCACGAACAGAGCGACGTTGCACCACTGTGCAAGTCTTGCAGTCGGTCGAATGGCCATCTTTATTGTCCTTCGCTAACCATCGGATTACTTAAGTTTGGAAAGCTGTTCCTCTTCCCACTTCAGGGCATTGCCCATCTCGCCGAGCTGGTCATGCACCTTAGAAACGATTTCGTCGTACTGATCCCAGTCCCACTGCAGCGGCACAAAGCCCAGCCGCTTGATCCCCTGCTGCACGTCGTCACGTGCCATTGCCGTGGCCATGGCCTTGCGCAACACTTCCACCCGCTCCGGCGGCGTATCCGAATGCACCAGCCACCAGTTCCAGCCCATGGGCGCCAAGCCGCTCAAGCCCAGGTCGATGCCCAGATCCGCTATGCTCGGCGCACCATCAAAGCTTTGCTTGGCCCCTTCGAGGTCTGACAGGACGAGAATAACCTTGTAGGCGTCCGGCATCTTATGGTATTCGCCGACACCGAGGAATGCGAAATCCAGCACGCCTGCGCGCAAATCAGACAGGGCGTCGGTGTCGGTGTTATACGGAATATTCTGCGCGACAGCGCCAAAGCCCTGCAGTGTCTTGGCAATTACCATATGGGGCAAATTGTTGCGCGAACCGGATGAGTAACGCAGATCGCCGGGATGCTCCTTGGCATAGGCCATCATCTCCTCGAAGTTGGCCCAGCGGTCGTTGTCCTTGCGGATGGCGATGGAAAAGGCGTTTGAAAATGCCGAGTGCAAAGGCGTGAAATCCTTGAAGGTCCAGTCCGCGTTGCCCAGCAGCGGCTGCAGCACCAGTGGCGCCACATAACCATCAATCATTGTGTAGCCGTCGGCCGGGCGGTTCATCGCGGTCAGGAATGCCTTGGTGCCGGCGGCACCCGGGGTTGAGATGACCGGCATCGCGACACCCAGTTCGTCGGACATGGCCTCTGCCAGTATCTGGCTGATGGACATGGCAGCCCCTGAACTCCAGGGATATACCAGTTCGATCGTCCGCTCTGGGTACTCGGCTTTGGCCACCAGCGGACAAAGCGTGATGAGTGCCACGGCCGTCGCTTTTTTCAGTGATGTGAACATCGGGTCTACTCCTGTTGTTTTTATCGATTTTGCTTTACGGGTGAATCGGTGGATTTACCTAGCTGTAGGGTCCAGCGACCCCGCCAGCTCCGTGATCTTGCGAGCACTGAGCCTTGGTTCCTGTTTCTGTCGAGGCTGAGCTCAATGCCGTCACTTCGGTCGATCTGGGCCAGAGCAGCCTCGGTGCAATGCCCGGCCCCGTCTTGTTAGGTTATTTTGGCGCCCCCGGGGGCTGTCAGATCAAAGCGGCGGTAAAGTTCAGCCGGAGCATCATGTTCGGCAAGAATTTTCACCAGGCTGCGTGTCAGCCGCTGGGTAATGGCGTTGTCGCCGTAATCGGGATTCAATTGCTGAGGGTCCTCCCGTACGTCGTAGAGGCGCGTACCCAAGTCGCCAAAGGCTGTGACGTCCGGATCCGGTGGACGCGCGGCGTTGCTGCGGGCGCGAATCTTGAGCAAGCGTACATCCTTGGTGAAATCAAAGGGCGCCACCAGCTCCATGTCGTCTAGCTCTTCCAGTGTGAAGGGGCTGTTCATATGGGTCGGCATCAGCGTGTATTCGAACAGGTTCTCGCTGGTGGCGATATTGTCCGGATAGCGATAATAGGTGTAGCGACCATCCGTGACACAAATAGGGCCACCGAACATGCCCAGGATAATGGCATCCCGCAGCTGCTGGTCTTTTTTCAGTAGCGGTAGAACAGATTTGGCCCGCGTTTCCGGCGGCGGCTCAATACCGAATGCATCCAGCAGGGTCGGCATCAGATCCGGCGTCTGGGTCAAGCCTTGGCGCCTCGTGCCTGCCTGCTCACGAAACTGCGGATGGGCGATAATCATTGGAATATGAGCGATTTCCTCGTAGTAAGGCTGCCTGTTCTTGCCCCACCAGTCATGCTCAGACAGCAGGAATCCGTGGTCGGTCGACATCACCAGCATGGTGTCTTCCCACAGGTTGTGCTCATCGAAGTAATCCAGCAAACGGCCGAAATACTCGTCGCACATACTCACCAGTGCGGCATAGTTTGACTGAATTTCAGCGATTTCTTGCGGTGTGTTGTTTACCTTTTCGTAAATCGGCCAGTTCAACACCTTGCCCTGATAGCCCGTGCTGTATTGCTGGCGAAAACGCTCCGGCGCATGGAAGGGTTCGTGGGGGTCGAAGCACTCGAGCCAGAGCAGCCAGTCATCTGCTTCGCGGTTGGTATCGAGGAACTCAAACGCGGAGGCAAAGCAGCGGGCCGTTGGAAAATCGCTCTCCTCTTTCATCCATTCGCGGTTAATGGCATGCTGCATACGTTTCTTTGATGTCGGTGGGTAATGGCGGGTATCGTAGGTTTCCTTGAAGCGCTCCAGCGGCGGTTGCACCATTGCTTTCCAGGGGTCGTTTTCCTGCCCACGAATAAAGTCCCAGGTGTCGAAAGCCTGCGGATAACGCCAGCCGCCTTCTTCAAAGTAATGCTGATGGTCGGTAACCAGGTGGCTGTAAATACCCTTGTCTTTCAACATCTGTACAAAAGAGTTATCGAAAGGTTCCAGCGGCCCCCAGCTGCGATGCATGAAGTTGAGGCGCCCTGAGTGGATATCTCGCCGTGCAGGCATACAGGGGAGACTGCCGACATAATGCGTATCAAAGGTCACACCCTTTTTAGAAAAGCGGTCAAAATTCGGCGTCTTAATGCCGTGACTGCCATAACATCCAAGCGCCTTGCGCACCAGCGAATCAAATAGAACAAATACGACTTTCATAGGATTTACTCATGTCGAATAGATGGTTCAACGTAGCCTTGAGACTGATGCTAGACGCAATGAGACATAGAATATAATATCTATTTAGCCAGAATCGATTCCATCAGGTTATGCCGTGAACAAATTTCTGCATCAATTCCGGGTCGTCGCGGAGCAAAAGAACCTGACCGCAGCCAGCCAGCTGCTGCACCTGAGCCAGCCGGCTTTGACCAAGAACATCAAGAAAGTGGAGGAAGAGTTCGGTGTACCCCTGTTCGAGCGACTCCCCAGAGGCATGCTTCTGACACCTTTTGGCGAGGCGCTGCTGCACCGGGTCAAACGGATGGAAATGGAGTATCGCTACGCTCATGAGGAGCTTTCAGCGCTGCAGAGCGGTGCCACCGCAAGTCTGAATATCGGATCAGGCCCGGTATGGGCACTGAACTACCTGCCAGATATTTTGACGCAGATGTACCAGCGCTTTCCCAGCCTCTCGGTCAGGCTGGAATCCGGCTCCATGTCGGTATTGATGCCCAAATTGATTGCCGGGGAACTGGATCTGGCACTGGGAACACAGGATATCGACGAACGACTGACCGACGAGCTCGAATACATCCACATGCTTGATGTGGATTTGATTGTGGTTGCCAGGAGTAACCACCCGCTGGCACACCAAGCAACGGTTAGCGCAGAAGAGCTGTGCCGATATCGCTGGGTACTCTTTATGCAGTCGCAGGATCAAATCGGCCAGTACAATCACTTTTTGCGTCAGCATGGGTTGCCGTCACTGGACGTCTGCCTGCAGTCCGATTACTGGACCACAGCCCAGGCAATGCTGCACCAGGGTGACTACCTCATGAGTATGCCAAAGCAGCTTTTGCATCAGGCAACGGATAACGACCTGGTACAAATAGCCTTCGTGCAGAAAATATGGGGATTCTCCAGCGGTATCTGGTATGCACCGGCTGCGCGCAGCCTGCCCGCGGTGAACGAATTTATAAATTTTATGATCAGGGATGTTCGCGATACGGATTCAGCCACAGGATAAAAACCATGCTCTCCTTCTGCACCACACCAGAGCCCCAGATTACAACGGTATAACCTAAAGCTATCGCCTCTTTTTTATCCTCTGTTTCATTCTTCTGCTCGCTCCGGGGGGACAGAACTTTCCCCTTCAATGAACTCCAGCCAGCGAGCGCGATATTCAGCCAGCCCAGCCAGGTTCACTGGACGCTCTACAGCGGCAGGCACTGCAGCGCACGGCCAGTCAGAGCCCGCTATCAACTGGGCGGCACCCTGAGTAGTGCCGGTACTGTCGTTACTGGCACGCACCCTCTGCTCTGGGCGCAGCGCCTGCAGCACACTCAGGTAGACGGCATTGCGGGCAAAGCTGCCCTCGACAAAAATATCACCGCCGCTTTGCAGCCGGCTCAGGCAGTAATCCGTCATCAGGGCGCAGTAGAGCGCGGCCAGTGCCGTGCGCTGCCGGGCACTGAGACTGTCGCTCGGGCCGATCACCCCGCCCTGGCGATGCCGGAACGGGCCACCCTGACTGGAAAAGGACGGCAGCGCAAAGACCCCCGCCTCCAGTACCCGCTGCAGATCCGTCAGCTCACAGTCGTCGGCATCGCGCAGCAGCTCCCACTCCCGCCCGCCCATAAAGCGGATACAGGGCACCGGATCACCAAAGGCACTGACATTGGCGAGCATATCGTCCTGCTCACTAATGCCGGTCAGGGGCGCGCCAATCCCCGCCATAAGGGTCCAGGTGCCGGTGGAAATGACCGTAAAGGGCAGGTCGAGCTGGCGCAGATAGGGCACCAGGGATGCATTACTGTCGTGGATGCCGTTGATCACCTGACAATCCGCTGGCAATCCGAGTTCGCCGGCCAGCTGCGGCAAAACCGGGCCCAGCACGGCACCGGCCTTTCGCAGCGCGGGAAACAGCCCCTGCCAGCCCATGCGTTCGACCAGCGACGAGTAGCACTGCTGTTGCGGCTGCCACAAATCGGTATGACACCCCAGGGATGTCAGCTCGCTGGCCGCAACACCGCTCAGGCGCCAGCCCCAGTACTGCGGGTACATCAGAATACAGTCGACGCGGGCAAAATCATCGGGCCTGGCATGCGCCAGCCAGAACAGCTGTCGACCCAGATTGAGCCCGCAGCCCAGTGCCGGGCTCAGGGTCTGTGCGTAGTCCGGGCGCACCTGGTCATACTCGTTATTCGTCTGTTCACACAGATCCGATTCATAATCCAGTACCGGCAGCGCCGCTGTATCGCCGGCCAGGCAAACCGCCGTGGCACCGTGGGTGGTAAAGCTCAGAAAGCGAATCGCGTAACGCCGAGCCAGGGTGGCAACACCCTGGCAATACCAGTGCCAGATGCCCTCGATATCCGCCTGCGGATAGGGCTCGGCCAGGATCACCTCATTGCTGCGCTTGAGCGACTCAAGCAGAGCTCCGCTCACGGCATCCAGGGCGCAAAGTTTGACATTGGTCTTGCCAATATCCAGTACCAGAATAATCGACTGCATCTTCACTCCAGGCAGAACATAGGCTGTAGCGGGATGGACAGAGGCTCATGGCTGCCCGGCAGGGTGGCCATCAGCGGGCTCATGCTGTGCCACCAGCGCTGCATCACCGCTTCCTGCTTAAGCGCGGCGCCATCAAAGTTATCTGGCACAGAGCAATGGGCGAACAGCTGCAGCGTCTGCGGCTGCAGGTAGATATGGTAATCGGCGATGCCGTAGTCTTTGAGCAGCACCACCAGGTCGGGCCAGATTTCATCGTGGCGCTGGCGATACTGCGCCTCGCAGCCGGGCTTGAGTTGCATGACAAAGGCCTGTTTCATGGGGCGGATTTCCTGCCTTTGAATTTTTTCAGCAACACCGGTGTGGCAATCACGCCAATCAGCATGGCGCCGATAATAATGGACATCACTATGCCCGGCACATTGAGCAGTCCCAGACCGAAGGTCACCAGCCCCATCAGGAAGACCGCGATCACCACCCCCAGGATGGTGCCTGCGCCCCCCATGATGCTGACGCCGCCCAGCACCACCATGGTGATAATGCTCAGCTCCCAGCCCAGCGCAATGGTGGGTCTGGTACTGCCCAGGCGGGAGGTCAGCAGCACCGAGGCCAGACCCGATACCAGCCCGACCAGCACAAACAGAATCAGCCGGTGGCGCGCCACGTTAATGCCCGAATAGAAGGCCGCGGTGGGATTGTTGCCAATGGCATAGGTGCGCCGGCCGAAATTGGTTCGGTGCAGCAGGCCATAGAACAGCAGCGCCAGCACGCCAAAGAGCACAAACTCGAAGCTGAACACCCAGTACACGTAGCCCTGGCCCAGGTAGGCAAAGCTCTCTGGATAGTCTTTGAGCACCGTATCGCCCAGCAGAATATAGGTCAGCCCGCGGAACAGGCTCATGGTGCCGATGGTGACGACGATGGATGGAATCTCAAAACGCGTTACCAGCAGGCCGTTCACCAGCCCGCACAGCAGCCCCACGCCGAGGCCCGCCAGCACGATCAGCTCGGTACCGGCGCCCGCCTGGGCCGCAAACCCCATGGCGGCCGAGGCCAGGGCGATAATCGAGGCCACCGACAGGTCGATTTCGCGGCAGATAATCAGCATCGCCAGCGGCAGGGCCACCACCGCTTTCTCGACAAAGTTGAAGGTGGCATCCGACAAGTTCCAGGGATCCAGAAAGTACGGCGATGCCAGACTGTTAAGGCCAAAAACCACCGCCGTCATCAGCAGCAGAAAGAATTCCCAGGACAGCAGCCGACGCGACCAGCCAATCGCGGGCAAGCCTGTGGTAGCCATAGGTTTATGCATTATTTTTTCCATGGGGCGCACCTGTCATTGTCAGATTAGCCGGCGTGCAGCGCCGCTTTTTTCAGGATGATACGTCCGACCTTGCGCTCGGCGCGGGAGTTGGCAATAACGGCGATAACGATTACCGCACCGGAAATAGCCATTTGCCAGAACGGCGACACACCCAGCACCGGCAGCGCATTGTTGATAACACCCAGGAACAGAGCCCCGAGTACGCATCCCTGCACCGTACCTATACCGCCCATGATGCTGACACCGCCGATCACGCAGGCCGCGATCACCTGCAGCTCAAAGCCCGCCGCAACATCGACATAGGCCACGGCATAGCGCGACACCCAAAGGTAACCGCACAGGCCCGCCAGCAGCCCGGATATGCTGAAGGCAACAAACTGCAACCGCCCCACCTGAATACCGGTATAAAAGGCCGCCGTGGGATTATTGCCCGCGGCATAGATCTCGCGCCCCAGCCTGCGCTGGCGCGTGAAATGCACCATGATCACGATCACCAGCACCGAAACCCAGGCCAGCACCGGCAGACCCAGCACAGTGGCGCGGGGAATACTGACAAAGCTGGCACTCATTTCATGGGCATTCACCCAGGCGCCATCACTGAGCAGAAACACCAGGCCGCGATAGATGCTCATGGTCCCCAGCGTCACCACTATGGCGGGGATTCCCAGCTTCCACACCAGGGCACCGTTCACTATGCCCAGCAGCAGTCCCAGCAATGCGCCAGCAGCCATCAGCAGCGGCACCGGCAGTGCCGGATAGGCACTGTTGAGCATCGCCACCACCATGCCGGTCAGGGCCAGATTGGCCGCCACCGACAGATCGATACAGCGGGTCAGGATCACCAGCATCTGGCCCAGCGCCAGGATAATCAGAATGGAGGTGTCGTTGTAAACCGCCAGCAGATTGGATGGCAGCAGGAAGTCCGGTGTAATCATGCCCACCAGCAGGATCATGGCCAGGATCAGTACGGCCAGCAGGATCTCTCGATTTTGCAGCATTTTTTTCATCTGTATTCCCCTCAGCCGCCGCTCGCCGCGCTAACGATGCGCTCGGCACTGAATTCATGGCGCGCCACTTCGCTCACCGCCTGACCTTCGTGCATGATGATAATCCGGTCGGCCATGCCCATCACCTCGGGCAATTCGCTCGACACCATGATCACCGCCAGCCCCTCCTGTACCAGCTCGGACATAAAGGCGTGCACCGCCGCCTTGGAGCCGATATCGATCCCCTTGGTCGGCTCGTCCAGAATGATCACCCGGGGCTGGGTCGCCAGCCACTTGCCGATCACCACCTTTTGCTGATTGCCGCCGGACAGGTTGCCGACCTTCTCGCGCCAGTCCGGCGCTTTCACCTGCAGGCGGCTGGCGTAGGTGTCGGCCAGAGCGTATTCAGCCTCCTCGTTTAGCCAGCCCGAGCGGTTGATCTGGCTCAGCTGCGGCAAACTGATGTTCTGGAAAATAGACATTTCCTGCACCGTACCCTGGGCCTGGCGCTCTTCGGGCACATAGACAATACCGGCCTTGATGGCATCCGCCGGCGAGCGAATATCCACCCTCTGCTGGCCGACTTCAACCCTGCCCTGCACCCCCTTGGAAACCCCAAAGAGCGCCTGCATCAGCTCGGTGCGCCCGGCCCCCACCAGGCCATAGAAGCCCAGAATTTCGCCCTGCCTGAGTTCGAAGCTGATATCGTCAAATTCGGTCGGGTGACTCAGCTGCTTGACCTGCAGCACTGTGTCACCGATCTCGGCGCTGGCCTTGGGATAGACCTGCTCCACGGTGCGCCCCACCATCAGGGTTACCAGACCTGCTTCATCGATCTCGTCAATGCGGCCATCCCCCACGTAGCAGCCATCGCGAAAGACGGTGTAGCGATCGGCGATGGCAAAAATTTCGTCAAACTTGTGGCTGATAAACATGATGGCGCAACCGGCCTGCTTCAGCCGCCGCACAATGGCGTAAAGCTCTTCGATTTCATGATGGGACAGGGCCGCGGTGGGCTCGTCCAGAATCACAACCTGAGCATCAAAGGACAGCGCCCGGGCAATGGCCACCATGTGGCGCTGACCAATACTGAGGTATTTGAGGCGGGTTTGAGGGTCTACAGGAGCTTCAATATCCTGCAGTATCTGGCCCGCACGTGCATGCATGGCGTCCCAGTCGAGCTGCTTGAAGCGCCCCTTGGTGAGGTAGTGGCCGGCGAAGATATTTTCGGTGACGCTGAGCTCGTCAAACAGCACCGTTTCCTGATGAATGGCGGTAATGCCGAGCTGGCGCGCCGCGTCCGGCGTATCCAGGCATATGGCTTCGCCGCGAAAGCGCAACTCGCCGGCGTCGGGCTGATAGATACCGGTCATGGTCTTGACCAGGGTGGACTTGCCGGCACCGTTCTCGCCGATAAGCGCCGTTACCTGGCCGGGATAGAGGTCCAGCTGTACCTGATCGAGCGCCTTGACACCCGGAAAGGACTTGCTGACGCCCCGCAAGGAAAACAAGGGGTTGGAATCAGACATGGTGATTTCTTCTTATAGGTAACACGGGACAAGAAACGTGCAGGGTGCAGCAGGCCCCCTGAGGGCCCTGCTGCACGCCAGGACTTAAAAAATATCCGCGAACGCATGCACGTTGGAGGCGTTGTAAATGAAGGGCTCGGCCATGGCGGCACTGCCGTCTGCATCAAGGCTCGCAGTACCAATTCGGCCCATGCCAACGCTGGAATCGGTCGCGGAACCCTTGACCAGATTGTAGGAAATCATGGTGGCGGCGTAGCCCAGATCGATGGGGTTCCAGATGGCAAAGCTTTTCACTACACCGGAATCCACATGCCCGGCCAGCTCAGAGGGCAGACCCAGACCGGTAACAAAGACCTCTCCGGCCCGGCCCTGGTCATGCACTGCCTGCGCAGCGGCCACGATGCCCACCGACGTCGGTGATACTATGGCTTTCAGGTTGGGGTAGGATTTGAGCAAACCCACGGTTTCGCGGTAACTCTTGTCCGCCAGGTCATCGCCATAGACGGTGGTGACCAGATTCAGGTTCGGGTACTGCGGCAGCACCTTCTTCATTTCGTCGATCCAGATATTCTGATTGGTCGAGGTCGGCGTGGCACTGAGGATGGCGATATCGCCCTGCTCGGCACCCGAGGCGAGCACAGCTTCAGCCGCCAGTTTGACGTTCATTTCGCCGATGAGTGCATTGCTGGAAGGATTAAGATGCACCTGACGACCGTCTGGCGCGACACCCGAATCCCAGGACACCACCTTGATACCCCGCTGCTGCGCCTTTTTCAGAATAGGTACCAGGGCATCGGTATCATTGGCGGATACGGCAATGGCATCCACCTTCTGCGCGATCAAGGAATTGATCACCTCGATCTGGCCTTCCGCGGTGGTGGAGGTGGGGCCTGTATAGATGACTTCCACATCGCCCAATTCCTTGGCGGCCTCCTGAGCCCCCTCGTTGGCGGCCTCGAAAAAGCCGATCCCCAGCGCTTTGACCACCAGGCCAATGCGCACCGAATCAGCCTGTACCAGGCCACTGCTTGCCATTGCTGCTGCCACCAGGGCGCTGGCCACTAATTTTTTAAAAGGCATATCAGGTCTCCGTCTCGCTTGTTGTTGTTATCACGACAGTCGCCCGTGGGGCGATTCTTATCCGCTGGCTGCATCGGCCCGGGCTATCACGAGCCGGCAACCGGTATCCTCAATCAGCTTCTGTGTTTTGGCATCCACTCCTGCATCCGTAATGACGATATCCAGCTGTGTCAGCGGGCATACAATCAGACTGCTGCGCTGGGCAAACTTGCTGCTATCTACCAGCAGAACCCGTTGTTCGGCCTGGCGCAGCAGACGTGTGGTGCCCTGCACTATCTGCGGGTCTGTTTCCATTACCCCCAGGGCACCCACGCCCTGGGCACCGAAAAACATCTTGGCGGCATAAAAACTGGCCGAGCCATCTTCCGGAAACGGACTCAGAATCAGATTCTGCTCCCGATACACCTTGCCGCCCGGCAAGGTCACGCTGCACTTGCTGTGCTTGAGCAGGTAGTCGGCGATGACAAACGAATTGGTCATCACATGCAGCTGCCGGTTCTTGAGGTACTCGGCCATCATGTACGCGGTGGAACCACCACCGATAATGATCGACTCCCCCTCTTCACAGAGTGCCGCGGCCTCCCTGGCCACCAGGCGCTTGGCCTTGGCGTTGATCGTCTGGCTGATGGCGAAGGGCCTTCCCGCCAGGCTGGTGGTGGTGGGCGGGTGCAAAGACTCAGCCCCGCCGCGCACCTTCTTCAACTTGCCGACCTTGTGCAAAAAGCTTATATCCCGCCGGATGGTCGCCTCCGAAGCACCGAGCAGCTCCACCAGGTGGCTGACCGTTGCCACCGGCTTCTCTGCAACCTCGGCCAGGATGATTCTATGTCGTTCACGTTCGTGCATAATCAGTCCTTGTCGATCAATATGGCGTATCAAAAAGGCTATTGCAAGCAAATTATGATTGATAATGATCGCTATTGACTAGAAATGTGTACTGGTATAAATTCAAAACCGTCAATATCAATCAAATAACTCCAATAACGCAAAACCCGTCACGATTGTGACAAGTTTTGCTTGCTTCAGCTAATAATTAATAGAAAAGAGGTTGTCCGCCATGCCCGCACTTGAAAGCCCCCTTCGCCAGATCCCCAATCAGTGGGATGATCAGAAAGCCGCCAGCCTGACGGAACCGGAGCTGCTGCAATACCGCTCCAATCTGCTGGGGTCCGACATGCGCGTGACCAATTACGGCGGGGGCAATACCTCGGCCAAGATAGCGTGCACCGACCCACTCAGCGGCCAGGCCACTGAGGTTCTCTGGGTCAAAGGCTCGGGCGGCGATATCGGCAGCATGGATCTGGCGGGCTTTGCGACCCTTTATATGGACAAACTGCAGGCCCTGAAGAATCTCTACCAGGGCGAGCAGCACGAAGATGACATGGTGGCCTATCTGGCACACTGCACCTTCAACCTCAACAGCCGTGCCGCCAGCATCGACACGCCGCTGCATGCCTATGTACCTTACAAGCACGTCGATCACCTGCACCCCGATGCCGTGATTGCCATCGCCGCCAGCAAGAACAGCCGCGAACTGACCGAAACCATTTATGGCGCCGATATCGGCTGGCTCAGCTGGCGCCGGCCCGGCTTTCAGCTGGGACTGGAACTGGAAAAGATCGCCCGTGAAAACCCGCACCTCAAGGGCGTGGTACTGGAAGCCCACGGCCTCTTTACCTGGGCCGACAGCGCCAGGGAATGCTATGAAGTATCACTGGAGATGATCAACCGCGCCCAGTCCTGGCTGGATGACCGCCTGCAGGGTCGCGCCTCCTTCGGCGGTGCCAGCCACCCGTCTCTGAGCGAGATTGAGCGCCAGCGTATCGCCAGCCAGCTGATGCCGATCATTCGCGGCAAAAGCAGCGAAAAGCAGCGCCAGATCGGCCACTTCAACGACAGTGCCGAGGTGCTGGAGTTCGTCAACAGCGCCCAGCTTGAACCCCTGGCAGAGCTGGGAACCTCCTGCCCGGATCACTTTCTGCGCACCAAGATCAAGCCGCTGGTACTGGCCTATAATCCGGCACAGGACAATCTGGACGCCGTCATCGAAGGCCTGGATAACCAGCTCGCCGATTACCGTGCCGACTATGCCGCCTATTATGAGCGCTGCAAGCACGACAACAGCCCGGCGCTGCGCGACGCCAACCCGGTGGTCTACCTGATTCCCGGTGTCGGCATGCTGACCTTCGCCAAGGACAAGGCCACCGCCCGCATCGCCGGCGAGTTTTACGTCAATGCCATCAATGTGATGCGCGGCGCATCCGGCGTCAGCCAGTACATGGGGCTGCCGGAACAGGACGCCTTCGATATAGAATACTGGCTGCTCGAAGAAGCCAAGCTGCAGCGCATGCCCAAGCCCAAGGCTCTGGCCGGGCGCGTTGCCCTGATCACCGGCGGCGCCGGTGGCATAGGCCGGGCCACGGCACAGCGCATGCTGAATGAAGGCGCCTGCGTGATGCTGACCGATATTGATCAGAACAGCCTGAACGAAACCCTGGAAGCCTTTCAGCAGCAATACGGCGCCGACCAGGTTGACGCCGTGCGCATGGATGTCACCGACGAGCAGCAGGTACAGCAGGCCTTCAGCAGCAGCTGTCTGCGCTTTGGCGGCGTTGATATCCTGGTGTCCAACGCCGGTATCGCCTCGTCGTCGCCGCTGGATGAAACCACCCTGGAGAACTGGAACTTCAATCAGAATATTCTTTCTACCGGTTACTTCCTGGTCTCCCGCGAAGCCTTTGCACTGATGAAGCGACAGAAAATGGGCGGCTCCATTGTATTTGTCGCCAGCAAGAATGGTCTGGTAGCCTCGGCCAACGCCGCGGCCTACTGCACCGCCAAGGCGGCTGAAATTCAGCTGGCGCGCTGCGTTGCCCTCGAAGGCGCCCCCCACGGCATCCGTGCCAATGTGGTCAACCCGGATGCGGTACTGCGCGGCTCCAAGATCTGGACCGGAAAATGGAAGGAAGAACGTGCCAGCGCCTACCAGATGAACACCGATGAGCTGGAGGAGCACTACCGCCAGCGCAGCCTGCTCAAGCGCAACGTCTTCCCGGAAGATATTGCCGAAGGCGTGTACTTCTTCGTGGCCGACCTGTCGTCCAAGTCGACCGGCAACGTGCTCAATGTTGATGCCGGCCACGCACCCTCCTTTACCCGCTAAGCCATGGGGCCCTGCGGGGCCCGAACTGCCCGAGGTTTACACCATGACAACAAAAACAATGACCACAAAATTCATGATCGACACCCAGCTCATTGCCGAACAGAATGCCCGCCAGCAGAGCGCCCTGGACAGCGATTACGCCGCACTCGGTGAACGCCTGGCCCGTGCCGGCGGCGATATCGAGACCCTGACCGAACAGGCACGCCAGTTCGCCGTCGCCCTGCCCTCCTGGGGCCTTGGCACCGGCGGCACCCGCTTTGCACGCTTCCCCGGCATGGGTGAGCCGCGCAACATCTTTGAGAAAATAGATGACTGTGCCGTGGTGCATCAGCTCGGCCAGGCCACACCCGCCGTATCGCTGCATATCCCCTGGGATACCCCCTCGGATCCGTCTGAGCTGCTGCAAATTGCCAACGATCGCGGCCTGCATTTCGATGCGATGAACTCCAACACCTTCCAGGATCAGAAAGCTCAGCCAGAATCCTACAAGTACGGCAGCCTGAGCCACAGCTCCAAAGCCGTGCGGGACCAGGCGGTAGAGCACAATATCGAGGTTATCGAACTGGGCCGCAAACTTGGCTCCAACGCCCTCACCGTCTGGGTGGGCGATGGCTCCAACTTCCCGGGTCAGCAGAATTTCAACCGTGCCTTCTCGCGCTATCTCGACAGCACCAGCGCCATTTACAACGCGCTGCCGGATGACTGGAGCATGCAGCTGGAACACAAGATGTTCGAGCCGGCGTTCTACTCCACCGTGATTCAGGACTGGGGCAGCAGCTACCTGGCCGCCACCCAGATCGGCGAGCGCTGCAAGTGCCTGGTGGATCTTGGCCACCACGCACCCAACGTCAATATCGAAATGATCGTGTCCCGCCTGGCCCAGTTCGGCAAGCTCGGCGGCTTCCACTTCAACGACAGCAAGTACGGCGACGACGATCTGGACAGCGGTTCGATCAACCCCTACCAGCTGTTCCTGGTGTTCAATGAACTGGTGGATATCACACAGCGCCAGCCAAACTTTGCGCCCTTCTACATGCTGGATCAGTCACATAATGTCACAGACCCGATCGAAAGCCTGATCTACAGCGCGGCTGAAGTGCAGCGGGCCTACGTCAAGGCGCTGCTGATTGATCGCAGCACCCTGGAAGGCTACCAGGACGGCAACGATGCCCTTATGGCCCAGGCCACCCTGAAGGCGGCCTATAACCTGGATATTGAACCCATTCTGCAGATGGCACGCCTGCGCAGCAACGGCGCCATAGATCCGATCAGCGCCTACCGCGCCAGCGGCTACCGGGCGCAGTGCGGCAAGGATCGCCCGGCGAGCAAGAACAGCAGCGGCTCCGGTATCGTCTGATTGGCTGAGCACCTGGGCTGGCGCTGCCGGCCCAAGTCGCGCGGTGAAACACCCAAAATCGGCTCATCTGAGCCGATTTTTCATTTCCCCCTGACAATACCCCTAGGCACCGACCTTTCCGGCACCTGCCCCCCACCGTACCGGGCAGGCCTCGGGTGCCGCAACACCGAAACACCGAAACACCGAAACAAATAGAATATTCATTCTTATTGTGTATTATATAGAACGTACATTCCTTGTCGAACAATGCACGATGTTCGGATCCGCAGCGCCAGCAAGCCCTGAAGGTCGTTCATGTCGGGCAGCCCACAGGCTAACAGAGGTCACTCCCATGCATAACACAGCCGCGAAAAGCACAGCACAGCAGGATGCCGAGCCCCAAAACCGCACACAGGCGTGGCCCAACGATTTCAACCTGCGGGCAGAAGCCGCGGAACAGCAGGAAGTGGTGCGAGCCGCCAAAACCTGGCACCCGCGCCAGACCCCAGCCCTGACCTGCTCCGAATACGATTTTTAAGCGCCTGGTTCAGAGCCGCAAGCAGTAAGCCCCAGCACCAGCACCAAAAAACAACGTCAGCAAGACCCGACCGCAAGACGAGGCCGAACACGAAACAAAGATTAATTAACCAAAAATAGCTGTCATAAAAATATAATTTGGCAAATATATTGGTAAACAAACCAAAATTTCTCGACCAGACGCCCTATTGCGGTTAGATTCGAACCAGCACGCAGGCGGCTGCGCGGGGTCGCACGCCGCAAAGATGCGTTCGAGCCGGGTGCAGATGCACTCGGACAGAATTGCCCCAACAACACATGACGATACTCACAGAGGCAGACATGAGCAGCATTTCCCAGATCAAGGCGCGCGAAGTACTGGATTCACGCGGTAACCCGACGGTTGAAGCTGACGTCATTCTGGCGTGCGGCGTGATGGGCAGCGCCTGTGCACCGTCCGGCGCCTCCACCGGGTCACGCGAAGCGCTGGAACTGCGTGACGGCGACAAGGCCCGCTACCTGGGCAAGGGTGTGCTCAAGGCCGTGGCTGCCATCAATGGCCCTATCCGTGAAGCCCTGCTGGGCCAGGATGTCACCGATCAGCGCGCGCTGGACAACATCATGCTGGCGCTGGATGGCACCGAGAACAAGTCCAAGTTTGGCGCCAACGCCATCCTGGCCGTGTCCCTGGCCGCGGCCAAGGCGGCGGCTCTGGTCAAGGGTATCCCGCTCTACGCCCATATCGCTGAACTCAACGGCACCGCCGGCCAGTACTCCATGCCCCTGCCGATGATGAACATCCTCAACGGTGGCGAGCACGCCGACAACAACGTCGATATCCAGGAATTCATGGTGCAGCCGGTGAGCAGCCCGAGCTTCGCCGAGGCCCTGCGTTGCGGCGCCGAGATCTTCCACGCCCTCAAAGCCGTGCTCAAGGCCCGCGGCCTGAACACCGCTGTGGGCGACGAAGGCGGTTTCGCACCTAACCTGGGCTCCAACGAGGAAGCCCTGGTGGTGATCCAGGAAGCGGTGTCCAATGCCGGCTACAGCCTGGGCAAGGACGTGACCCTGGCGCTGGATTGCGCGGCCTCCGAGTTCTACAAGAACGGCGAGTACAACCTGGCTGGCGAAGGCAAGACCTTCAACTCCGAAGGCTTCAGCGATTACCTGGCACAGCTGTCCGACACCTACCCGATCGTTTCCATCGAAGACGGTCTGGACGAGTCCGACTGGGCCGGCTGGGCCTACCTGACGCGCAAAATCGGCGCCAAGGTACAGCTGGTCGGGGACGACCTCTTCGTCACCAACACCAAGATCCTGCAGGAAGGCATCGACAAGGGCATCGGCAACTCCATCCTGATCAAGTTCAACCAGATAGGATCGCTGTCTGAAACCCTGGATGCGATCAAGATGGCCAAGGATGCCGGCTACAGCGTGGTGATTTCGCACCGCTCCGGTGAAACCGAAGACACCACCATCGCTGACCTTGCCGTGGGTACGGCGGCGGGCCAGATCAAGACCGGCTCCTTGTGCCGTTCCGATCGCGTCTCCAAGTACAACCGCCTGCTGCGCATCGAGGAAGAACTCGCAGGTCAGGCGCCCTACAAGGGCCTGAAAGAAATCAAGGGTCAGGCGTAAGCCGCCCCTTCTCCGCCAAAGGAAACGAGACGAACATGATGCAATCACTGGTTATCGGCAACTGGAAGATGAACGGCAGCCTGTCGGCCAACGAAGTACTGCTCGATCAGCTGCTGCCGGCACTGATCGATCTCAAGGGCGTTCAGATTGTATTGTGTCCGCCGTTTCCCTATATCTCCCAGGCTGACTCGCGCCTGCTGGGCAGCCAGATTCTGCTGGGGGCCCAAAACCTCAATGCCCAGGAATCTGGCGCCCATACGGGCGAGGTCAGCGCACGCATGCTCAAGGACCTGAACTGCCGCTATGTGCTGATTGGCCATTCGGAACGGCGCAGCCTCTATGGCGAAACCGACACCGACACGGCACAGAAGTTGATCGCCGCCAAGCTTGCCGGCCTTATACCGGTGCTCTGCGTGGGGGAAAGCCTGCAGGAACGCCAGAGCGGCAGCACCGAAACCGTGGTTGCCCGCCAGCTGCAGGCCGTCATAGACAGCCTTGGCATCGAGACCCTCAAAGGTTGCGTCATTGCCTATGAACCGGTCTGGGCCATCGGTACTGGCGAAACGGCAACACCGGAACAGGCTCAGGCGGTACACGGCTTTATCCGCCGCTTGCTTGCCCGCCAGTCTGCGGCCATTGCCGAGCGCTTGCCGCTGCTCTATGGCGGCAGTGTGAAAGCCGACAACGCCGCCGCCCTGCTCGCCCAGGCCGATATCAACGGCGCTCTGGTCGGCGGTGCATCCCTGGATGCCGCCGCCTTTGCAGCCATCTGCCAGGCCGCTGCGCTGCACAACTAAGAGGGCAGCTAAGAGCTAGCGTGATTAAGCAGCTCGACTGCTCTTTCAGGACTCCTGTCTGTCAGAAGAATGCTCAACCTGCACCCGGCACAGGCACAGGCACAAGCCCTGCGCCGGGTCAGCTCCACACCCTTGCGGGCGTAGCTTCCAACTACAAGCGGTCGATTAAAGCGGGCGATGTTTACCCGCCAGCAGCTGCACCTCAAGACCTTCATGCGTTGGTTCTAAAAATAATTATTTACGTAAATATACGTAAATAATATCGACCGCACGGCAAAATACGGTTACATTCCAACCAGCAGACGGCACGCGCCTGCGGTTTAACTCACCTATTTTATGGAGGGCAATGATCATGACCACGGACCTGTCTCAACTCTTTCCCGCCGCAGCGGATATACCTGCAGAGTTTCAAGCCGAAGGCCCGATCACCCAGCGCGAATACCTGGTCAATGGCGAACTTGTCCAGTGGGACGGGGATCTTGCACCGGTCAAGAGCCCGATTTTCCTGCGCCAGCCCGACGGCACCCTGCAGCAGGCGATCCTCGGTAGCACCCCTTTGCTGAATGCTGATGCCGCCCTGCAGGCACTGGACAGCGCCGTTAGCGCTTACGACCTGGGTCAGGGTGCCTGGCCTACCATGACGGTTGCGCAGCGCATCGGACACGTTGAAAATTTCCTAAATAAAATGAAACCACAACGCGACGCCGTCGTGCGTCTGCTGATGTGGGAAATTGGCAAGAACCGGGCCGATTCCGAAAAGGAATTTGACCGTACCTGTGATTACATCGTTGATACCATTAATGCCCTCAAGGCACTGGATCGACGCTCAAGCCGCTTCGAAAACGAACAGGGCACCCTCGGCCAGATTCGCCGGGTGCCGCTGGGCGTGGCGCTGTGTATGGGTCCTTATAACTACCCGCTGAATGAAACCTTCACCACCCTGATTCCGGCCCTGATCATGGGCAACACAGTAGTGTTCAAGCCGGCCAAGTTCGGTGTGCTGCTGATACGCCCGCTGCTCGAAGCCTTCCGCGACAGCTTCCCGCCCGGCGTGATCAACATCATCTACGGCCGTGGCCGTGAAACCGTGGGTGCGCTGATGGAATCCGGCAAGGTGGATGTATTCGCCTTTATCGGTACCAACAAGGGCGCCAGCGATCTGAAAAAGCTGCACCCCAAACCCCACCGCCTGCGTGCAGCCCTGGGGCTGGATGCCAAGAACCCCGGCATAGTGCTGCCCGATGTCGATCTGGATAACGCCGTCAATGAATGCGTGACCGGCTCGCTGTCCTTTAACGGCCAGCGCTGCACCGCCCTGAAAATCCTCTTCGTACACCGCAGCATCGTCGATGACTTCGTCAGCCGCTTCGTCGCCAGGATGGCAACGCTCAAGGCCGGCATGCCCTGGGAGGCTGGCGTGACTCTGACACCGCTGCCTGAACCCGGCAAGACCGAGTTCCTCACCAACCTGCTGGCGGATGCCTGCAGCAAGGGTGCCCAAATCATGAACGAACAGGGTGGAACAACCCTGGAAACCTTCTTCTGCCCGGCACTGCTGTACCCGGTGTCGGCCGAAATGCGCGTCTACAACGAAGAGCAGTTCGGCCCCATAGTGCCGGTCGTGCCCTACGATGACCTGAGCGAAGTAGTCGAGTATGTGCGCAGCTCCAATTTCGGCCAGCAGCTCAGCCTGTTCGGCCGCGATGCCAAACAGATGGCGCGCATGATCGATGCCTGCGTCAATCAGGTGGGGCGCATCAACCTCAACGCCCAGTGCCAGCGCGGGCCCGATTCCTTCCCGTTCAACGGCCGCAAGGACTCGGCCGAAGGCACCCTGTCGGTCTCCGACGCCCTGCGGGTCTTCTCCATCCGCACCCTGGTGGCGGCAAAAGATACTGCGGACAGCAAGGCACTGATCGGCAGCATTATCCGCGACCGCGAATCCAGCTTCCTGTCGACCGACTATATCTTCTGATGGCTTAACCCTTCGGCGTCAGCCTCTGAGCGCCGCGACGGTACAGTCGGAATGATGCAAAAAAGGCCCCGCCCTGGTGTTCAGCTACGGCGGGGCCTTTTGGCATTCGTGATTCGTGATTCGTGATCAGCGTGCAGGGGTAAGGAGAAAGTTGTCTTTTTTGCTGGGCATCAATTCCCCAGGCAACGCTTAATGATCGATTCGGTGTAGGCAATACGACTCAGCAGTGACTGATCCGCCCCTTGCCTGAAGGCCGTCAGCATCTTGAACACAGGCTCCGCCATAGACGTATCGGCGACACCTTTATCGAACAGGCGACCTATGGCCATCACGATACGGTATTTAACATGCAGTCGGGTGACTTGATCGACAACTCGCATCAACAGCTCCAAATCACCGGCCTCTGGCAGCGTGTGGGATGCGGCGGCCAGCGCCAGAATCAGCCCTTCATTCTGCTGCTGAATTAGCAGCTCTCGCGCCACGTCTTTCGTAACCACGATATCCGCCATCTTCAGAGCAGCGGTATCTTTCAGATTCACCCGCTGCGACCAGTCCTTGTGCTCGATCATCAGGTACTCATTCGCCAACCTTAACAGCTCGGCATCAAGCTGCTGACTCTGCGCCTTTGATGCCCTGAAACCAGGCTCTTGCGACACCCCCAGCGCTTGCAGCGTCAGCGATTTCGTCTGTTCCTGATCGACCTCCAGCGATTCAATCCGGGATCTGAACTCCAGACCTTCCTTGCTGATAGAGACATCGGTACCAGGATCTCCGATGCGGGACGACAAAGCATCCAGCAACCGACCCACCGGCTCGCGCAGGTAATAGAGCACAACAAGCACTGCCGCCGGCCACACCAGCGCCGCAGCAAGATGCACACACTGCTCCACAAATCGAATAAAGGCATCCATCGTTGCAAAACCTCCGCCTCGACAGCCGACCCGCCGCATTGAACACACACCCGACACAGTCATCCACTATATCTGCAGCCTAGCAGCCTGTCAGACTTAACACTGATCTACTGCAGCAGAAAAGGATCTATTGGCAGATAGATCCTATGTGCAGAAAGTACGTGCCGGGAACTTGATGCATCGATTAGCAGACAAGCACTAACAGCACCGAGCCGACAGTAGCACTATCGTCCTGATTCGATTCGTTTCAAACTAAAGCTCGGAAAGCCATGCAGAAATACAACCGCACAGCCAACAACGCCCCTGACAAACACCGGGAGTCCGGCGCCCTTATTATCGAAAAAACGATAATCAGGAACCCACTGCCCGGCTCGTACTACGCTGCTATCAGACTACACTGGGCCTTGGCCAACCGATTTTTTAGCAGGATTTCAGATTCCGCAAACGGCGGTCGACATGCCCTTTCGCTCGCAATTGAAGTTCTGGAAAACCGCAGATCGAAGCCGGACGATCGACAATATACTAGCGCTGCAGGACTGTTTGAAAAGCAGTGTTCCTCGAGAGTTATGGTGATTTCTGGTGTACGGGGAGATAGGAGGGATGGCGTATCCTGTTGATTGATCACGACCAAGATCTCAATCAACAGAGGTGATACGCCATGACCGATTTTACCCTGAGGGCTCTTTCACAACCAGAGGCACAGGCAGTAGATCCGCTGACCGAGCTATTGCGTGCAGGGGCACGTGAACTGATCGCACAAGCCGTCGAAGCCGAGCTTCAGGGGCTTCTGAATCAGCACGCCGAATCCCGGCTCCCAGATGGCCGCCAGGCCGTGGTTCGCAATGGCTATTTGCCTGAACGTACCGTCCAGACCGGCCTCGGTGATGTCGAGATCAAGGTGCCCAAGGTGCGGGACCGAAGCGGCTCCGGGATTCGATTCAACAGCGCGCTACTGCCGCCGTACCTGAAGCGGGCCCGGAGTGTCGAGGAGTTGTTGCCCTGGCTGTACTTGAAGGGCATCTCCACCGGAGATTTTCAGGACTCACTGGCCGCGCTGTTGGGTGATCAGGCCAAGGGGCTATCGGCCAATACGATCTCCCGACTCAAGAGCCAATGGCTCGAAGAGCACCAGCAATGGCGGCAACGGGACCTGGCGAGCTCGCGCTATGTGTACTGGTGGGCCGACGGCGTGCACAGCAACGTCCGGATGGATGATCGCCTCTGCCTGCTGGTGATCATTGGCGTCACCGAGCACGGCCGCAAGGAATTGGTTGCGGTAGAAGACGGCTACCGGGAGTCGACGGCAAGCTGGGAGGAGTTACTGCAGGGTCTGCGCGAGCGTGGCTTGGAAACCGCGCCGAAGCTGGCGATTGGCGATGGCGCACTGGGGTTCTGGAAAGCACTGACCAAAACGTATCCTGCCAGCCGGCACCAGCGCTGCTGGGTCCACAAGACGGCGAATGTACTGAACAAGCTGCCCAAATCCATGCAACCCAAAGTGAAAGAAGCGCTTCACGATATCTGGATGGCCGAGACGCGTGACGCGGCCAAGGTGGCATTTGATCGGGCGCTGACCCGGTTCAGTAGCAAGTACCCCAAAGCCATGGATTGCCTGGCCAAGGACCGGGAAGAGCTGCTGGCGTTCTACGACTTCCCGGCGGAGCACTGGGTGCATATCCGGACCACTAACCCGATCGAATCGACTTTCGCCACGGTAAGGTTGCGCACCAAGCGGACGCGTAACTGCGGCTCAAGGGACACGACGCTGGCGATGGTCTACAAGCTGTTGGAGTCGGCACAGAAAAACTGGAAACGGATCAAGGGATTTAATCTGCTGACCCTCGTGGTCAACAACGTGAAGTTCAAGGATGGTGAGCAAGTAAAGGATCAGTCAGACAGGAACGCCGCCTGACGCCGTACACCAGATTTGACAATAACTCGTTCCTCGACGAACACTGGTCGAAACCCTGCTGTTGGCGATCTGGCACCAGCGCGATTTCGATGCCAATAAATTCAAGCAGGGGCCGCGTATCCCGGAGTCATATTTTATATCGCCGAAGTTATCTCCGCCTTCGACTTGGTTGCGCTACGTTCCAGCCCGCGATAACCGGGCAGTGGCGTACTCAAGAACTGCCATGACTCAAGGGGAAGCTAGCTTGAGCCCAGCCCCCTGAGCCATCTCAATACTTTATCTCAGGCCGAGAAACGACAAGATGACTAGGATAATTACGACTGCGCCGACGAGGTAGACGATGCTGTTCATGGAATTTACCTTCTTTTAGGTCAAAAGATTGCAATAAGTGCTAAGAACGAACCATTACGCTCTAGCCCTTACTCTACCCTTCCAATTTCAACCGTACGGTACGCTGGCGCACACAGTACCCGACAATCTGTGGGCCGGGATCGCCCCCCACCACCACAGACCTGACCCTGCCCCCAAACAAGCAGAAAAATTCAACCTACAGAAAAGGAGACTAATAATCACAACCTGTGATTGGCAGAAGGTCACCGTGGCTGGTTGTAATGTACGGCTTTTCGAAGAAAATACCCCACTCCCGCCAATGACGAAAAATATAAAGTTCCACCCATGTCATTGAACTACCCTGCTACCCATCTACTTGATACACACGGGGAACCTACTTGCCCGCCAGATTAATAACAGAACATTTAGGGTATAACATCAAAGAACTGAGGTGCCTGCAATTTCCATTACCGAATTAGCATTAGCGCGCTCAATAATTTTGAGCAAGGCAGATTGAATAACCTCATTTTCTCTGGCGTCAGTTTCACTCACAAACCGTTCCTCTTGAACTTCAGCACCTTCTTCCAAAGTAAATTGAATAACTACCTCGGTAGCACAATCAGAACTCTTTCCAAAGTACTTCAATGTAATTTGAGGATAACCTTTAAAACCTTTATTTACCTGTTTCGCAATTCGTTTTTTAGCTTTATCCACATTCATACAGAATCCTTGAAACCACTTAAACAGTAAAAATATAGCGTATCAAACTCCGGCCAGATGAAGTTGGCGGCTTTCTGGAACAGAAATGTACCACTTTACTTGGGGGCGCCTCGAAAAACCTCGCCGACCAGCTGTACCCTTGGGTAAAATTCACAGCGTCTGATACAGCCACGGACTGACACCGATGAAGAAGCTACGCAGCGCCCTCAAGACCGATTTGTTTGCCGCCGATCAGCACCGGGAGAAGATCGACCGCCTGGGCGATCCGCTGGCGGAGATCAATCTGCACATCGACTTTTCTGCCCTGGCGGCGGCCGTTGATCAAGTTGCGCCGCGTCCGGTCAGCTCGCAGGGTGGCAGGCCTCCCTTCCCGACGGAGACGATGGTGCGAATTCTGGTACTCAAACGGCTATACAACCTGTCCGACGAGCAGATGGAATACCAACTGCTGGACCGCATGAGTTACCAGCGCTTTTGCGGACTCACGCAGATCAGTAATATTCCGGACCGCACCACGATCTGGACATTTGAGAACCGGATCGGTGAAGCCGGCGCCAGAGCCCTGTTTGACGGTGTAGCGGATCAACTGATGCGCCGGGGCTATATTGCGCGCGGCGGTCAAATTATCGATGCGACCCTGGTCCCTGCGCCCAAACAGCGTATTCGCAGTCATGAAAAAGACATCATCGAGCAGCAGGCCACGCCCGCCGACTGGAAGCCGGCCCAGCGCCGTCAGAAGGACCTGGATGCCACCTGGACCAAGAAACATGGCAAGAGCCACTTCGGCTATAAGCTGTCGATCAATGTAGACAAGCGCTATAAGGTGATCCGCGAAATTGAGACCAGCACCGCCTCGGTGCATGACAGCCGTCACTTCGAGCAAGTACTGGATCCCTATAACACCAGCCGGAATGTCTACGCCGATCGCGGCTATGCCAGCCAGGCGCGGGAGGCGGATCTCAGGCAGCGTGGCAATCGCCCTGAAATTCAACGCAAAGGGGCGCGTAACCGTCCACTGTCCGACTGCCAGAAACGGCGCAACCACCGCATCGCCAAGATCCGCGCCCGGGTAGAGCATGTGTTCGGGGCCATCGAGCAGATGGGAGGCATGCTGATACGCACCATCGGTCAGGCACGGGCGAACATAAAAATGACGATGATGGCGACCTGCTACAACCTGAAGCGGTTGGTGTATTTACGCCGAGCCCGAATCGAGGCTTTCTGATGGCCGCCGTGGGTCGAATGGCGCCCAGCAGGCGTGATTCGAACCACGGATAGGCATCAAACTGATGAAATAAACCTTCATTTGCCGGGGAAATTACCCTGTTTTTGTCGTCGCCGTAGAGCTGTTGCTCAATTCAGCGAAAATCATCGGTTAATCGAGGTGCCCTTGGCTGACTGTCGGATTTAACACAGGTCTACTCGGCTCAGGCATCCAGCTTAGTCCTAGCCCCTGCATCCATGCAGTCGTGCGGGTAAGCCCGACAGACGGCTCGAGGCGCGCGGTCTGCCCCCTCAAGGTCGTGCGCCCTGACAGACAGCAAACGCCATACCCACCAGGCGGCGATGGCCATGAGGGCATAAAGAGCCGTCCACACAGGGCCAAATACCCCTGGCGGCGGTGCCCAGTCCGGCTGGGCAAGCTGGCTGTAAAAAGGCTTGGCCTGAATCGAAGCCACGGCTCCAACGGCAGCCGCCGCAAAGCTCACAACCAGCCAGCCGACAAGCCCCAGCATCTGCTTTAACAGTGACCGCATCAGAATCTCCGCTGACGATTTTATTTATTGACGCTCAATATGGAACACCTACTCCGTCGGAGCCTGAAGCATCGTACTCCACAGCCTCACTGCGGACGTCGGAATTCGCTGCGCTCATTACCTACGAGTTGCAGCCTGTAGCCAGACCATATATGAAATGAGCCTGCGAATTCCGGGAAGTGAGCCCCGGTCTAATTTCGAGGATGAGTCTGCGAATTCCGGGACACGGGGCAAAACCTCTGAGTTCGAGCAGACGGTTTATGTACCTGTCCACTTCGACGAGGCCATATTAACCGTTCGCAGCGGGAATATCAGAACGGTTTCGACTCCCCTTATGAGCAGAGAATTGCTCCTGCATTCTCTGGCTACCGACCATCCATGGCCATATGCCGGCGAGCCCTGAGGTCAGTGTGCGATCAGGCCCGCAGGAGCGAGACGGGGCCTGCCGAGATGCAGATTAGGAACAGGGGGTTCCGGCTCTTCACCTTGAAGGCCAGCGTCCGGAGCATCATTCCGGCGCGCAGTGTCGCCGCAGGCCGGCTGATGGGCGGTGCATTCTTCAAGGTAAAGAGCCTTGCCCGCGTCCCCTTGTAAAAAGTCCTTGTCGCGCAACAAGGAAAGCAGGTCACCAAGACGCGAAATACAGACTCGACAAAACCGCAGCCCCTGCGCCGGCACGCCTATTCCAGGCACCTGCGAGAACCCACCAATTCCCGACTAAAATAACCTAAGCAATGGCAGCCACTGCATCCATACGAGCAACCTTACGACCACCCAAACTGACCCTCCGAGGCGCACTCCATGACTGACAGAAAAGCACAGTTGATCGTCGACGGTATCGATACACCGATCGAATTACCGGTGTATTCCGGCACCCTGGGCCCGGACGTCATCGACGTTCGCTCGCTCAGCGGCATGGGAATCTTTACCTATGACCCCGGTTTCGTCTCCACCGCCGCCTGCGAATCCGGCATCACCTACATCGACGGTGACAAAGGCATACTGCTGCACCGGGGCTACCCGATCGAGCAGCTCGCCGAGAAGTCCGACTATCTGGAGGTTTGCTATTTGTTACTCAACGGCGAGCTGCCGAGCCCGCAGCAGAAAGCGGAGTTCGTCAATATCGTCATGAACCACACCATGGTGCACGAACAGATCACCTACTTCTTCCGGGGCTTTCGCCGCGATGCGCACCCGATGGCGATCATGGTCGCCTGTGTCGGCGCCCTCTCAGCCTTCTACCACGACTCACTGGATATCAGCGATCCGCATCACCGTGAAGTCTGCGCCTTTCGCCTGATTGCCAAGATGCCAACCCTGGCGGCCATGTGCTACAAGTACTCGATTGGCCAGCCCTTCATGTATCCGCGCAACAACCTGGCCTATGCCGAGAATTTTCTGCACATGATGTTTGGTACACCCTGTTCGGATTCCAAACCCAACCCGGTGCTGGCCAAGGCGATGGACCGTATCTTCATGCTGCACGCCGACCACGAACAGAACGCCTCGACCTCCACCGTGCGCCTGGCGGGTTCCTCCGGCGCCAACCCCTTTGCCTGCATTGCCTCCGGCATAGCCGCGCTCTGGGGCCCCGCCCACGGCGGCGCCAACGAAGCGGTATTGAGCATGCTGCAGGAGATCGGTGACGAATCCCGTATCCCCGAGTTCATCAAGCGCGCCAAGGACCCGGATGATTCCTTCCGCCTGATGGGCTTCGGTCACCGCGTGTATCACAACTTCGATCCACGGGCCACGGTGATGAAGGCCAGCTGCGATGAGGTGCTGAAGGAACTCGGCAAATCCGATGATCCGCTGCTGAAAATAGCTCGGCAGCTTGAACAGATAGCACTGAAGGACGACTACTTTATCAAGCGCAAACTCTACCCAAACGTCGACTTCTACTCCGGCATCATTCTGAATGCCATCGGCATCCCCACCAATATGTTCACCGTGATTTTCGCCGTCGCCCGCACCATCGGCTGGATTTCACACTGGAGTGAATTTCACAGCAGCCCGAACCGTATCGGCCGGCCACGCCAGCTCTATACCGGCGTCAAGCAGCGGGATTATTAAGCTGGCTGGAAAAACGGCTGCAAGTGCGCGATTATGCGCAGCTTGTGGCCCGGCGGACACAAGGCATTAGCAGCCTGCCGGACTTAACACTGATCTACTGCGGAAAAACCCACAGGCTGCCAGCGGGATTCATCATGCATAACCCCAAGAACTTCCAACAGAATGATCGTGCGCAGCTGGAAGGCCTGATCCGTGAGTATCCCTTCGCAACCTTGATGACCCACTCGGCATCCGGTCTGGAAGCAAACCATCTGCCTGTACTGCTATGCGAGAAGGATGGCAAGGCCGTGCTTCAGGCCCATATCGCCAGGGCAAACCCCCTATGGAAAACGCTCCCAGACAAATCCGACGTGCTGGTCGTGTTCAATGGTCCGAACTGCTATATCTCGCCCAACCACTATCCAACCAAGCAGGAAACGGGCAAAGCCGTACCGACATGGAATTATGTCGTGGTCCATGTCAAAGGCGTGATGTCCTATATCCAGGACAAGGACTGGTTGCTGGCAATGATCAACCGCCTGACAGACCAGCATGAAGCCGGGCAGCAAAGGCCCTGGTCAACCGCAGACGCACCCGAAGAGTTCATTCAAAAAATGTTGCCGGCCATTGTCGGGCTGGAAATAGAAATCAGCGCCATCACCGGCCAGTGGAAACTCAGCCAGAATCAGCCAGAACGCAACAGGCGCGGCGTTGTTGCCGGCTTGTCCGGCGAGAGCGGGGATCAGTACCGCACAATAGCTGAGCTGGTGAAATCCGCTAGCCAGAAACAGGCGATTACTCCGGCAATCACTGCAACTGAGAATTAACCCGGCCGCGCGGCTCAGGCCGGGCTATATCCCCCGGCTAGCAGCGCGCTTTGACGAGCAGTAAATGCCCCGTTCCCTGGCACAGCGTGCTGCATCGGGGTCGGTGACGCACTCGATGGCCTCGATCTGCTGGATATAGGCGTGCGCAAAGCCATGCTCCCGGGCGCCTCTGAGTACATGCTCAAGGTACCAGTCAAAAGGGCGCACTGCCGGATTTATAAGGGTGGCGCAGTAGGTAAAGGCAGCCACACTTGATCCATCATCAAGCCGAACCAGAATATCCCTGGCCTCATAGCCACAGTTCAGACCTTCATAACGGTCGAGGCGGGCTCTGTCCGGTGCCGATATGTCGAACAGCACCCCGAGCACAAAATGCCGGGCAACGCCTGTGTCGAAGGCATCACATTTGGCTGAACCGTCCCGCTGGCTGACTTTATGAAACCTCAGCTGGTGTCCTGCGAGCACGCCATTGGCGACTTTTCGAACCGAGGATATGCGGGCCCGCAGGCGCCGTTCCGACAGGTTGGATCCATAGGCAAAGTAGAACATAGCGCCCCTCATTAACGGCTCGTAACTCAACCATACTGCCGTGACTTCACAACAGTCAGCCCCCGCTGATCCCATCCGGGTATGACAAGCTTTTGCATCGTTCCCGCACTCGGGGTTTCTGATCCCGGTCCCGGCATATAGCTGACCGCCCTGCCAACGATTGCCATTTCAAGAGCAAGGCCTGGCCTTACTTGAAACGGGATCTGGCCGCACGCATGGCATCAGCGAGCGAGTCCCAGGAGCTCTCAGCGCCGGCTTTGAGATCTTCCCAAGCCGTATCGCTGGCCTGCTGGATTTCGGTCAGTTTCTGCTGCGCCCGCTGCTGACGCTCACGCAGTCCCTCAATCTGCTTGAAGTATTCAAGCTGGGCATCAGCCCTGGCCTTGTCCGCCTGCGCCTTGAGCTTTTTAATGTCAGCATCCCATTCATCGAGCTGGGCTTGCATCTTTTTCTCGTAAGCTTCTTTCATATTCACAATCAGTCTCCTTTTCAGGTGATAAGGGTAATTCTGAACGGGGGTAGCAATGGGATAACAGCCTCTGCCGTTTCGCGCATCGCCTGTTTGGCGACCGGCATCCGTAACCGCTTTAACCCCGCCGGGTCGGCCTGAATCCGAACTGGCGAGCTAGAATTCACCGCATAACGATTCAAGGATAGTCGCTATTCATGTCCTTACAGCGCCGTGCCTGCGAGCTTGCGCTGCAGCAAGTTCCCACACCGGCCCCGCAAAACGCGGTCGACGCCACCAGCGGTTATTGGCATATTAATATCCCAGCAGACTACAAATCGTCGTATACCGCCTGTACCCGCTCAGTTGTATAGATACGCTCCAGCCGCCGCACGGTAAAATGCCCGCGGGCAATATCCTGGAAATGGCCGATGAACAGCGTGTTGATCATGGCGCCGCCCGCCGCCCCTATAATGGGAACGGCCTGTGCAGCCGCTTTTTGCGTTACCGGAATGCTGAAGCGCGCGGCAATCTGCGTAATAAGCCGCACCAGCGCCGGTGCGCCGTCCTTGACCGCGCCCCTGGAGGCGACATGGCTCGCAGCCTCAGTAATGGCGGACGCCAGCGCGGCCCGAACACCGAAGTAGCCAGACTCGGCCGCATCATCCTTGTCACTGCTCCCCCCCAACGCAAAAACCTCAAGACAGGCAAGCCGGGCTTCTTCCTGCTTCAGGTCTTCGCCCTCACCCCGTGCGATATCGGCGATCGAACGCAGCATAATGGTAGTGGAAACCGGCAGTTCAATGGCCAGGGCCGCCAGACCCAAAGCGCCCCCCGCGGCACCACTGAGCGCAACTGTTGCCCTGTGGGTCAAATTGGACGCCGGTTGCGGGCTATCTCCCAGGGTAAACAGGGCCGTGCGCAGCGCCGTCTCCAGGGATTTGGTGACCGCCGCCATAATGGTTTTATGAGCCGCCGCTGGCAGCAGCTTTATCGCCCGATCAATAGGCGTGGCCAGCGAGTTAGACAGGCGCGCGGCTATGCCCGGGTTTTCCAGCAAGCGCTTGGCGCTCTTGAGCTCTTCGATGTGCTCTGCAGTCAGCGACATTGATTCAAGTGACATCGATATAAGCACTCCTTTGGCCACTCAGAAGATAATACGGTTTTTGTGCCGGGTTTTCGGGGCCCTGGCGTATCAGATCCAGCGCCGTACCCTGGCCTGGTAACGGGCGAATTCTTCAGGGAGCTGTGCTGCCAGCATCCGCTCTTCAGGCTCAATCTGAAAGCGGTTCAGGTACCATACAAAGCCGACACACAGGCTCAGTGAATAGAGGCTGCCAAGGTAAAAACCGAAACCGATTAACAGACCCAGCATCCCCAGATACATCGGATTACGACTGACCCCATAGATGCCGGAAGTCACCAGCGAGGATGTCTTGTACCGCAACAACGGATCAACCGTAGTCTTGGCCTTTAGAAAAGCCCCTACGCCCAAAAAGCCGCCTAGCATGCTGAGCGCCACAAAAATAACGCCGACAACGCGGGCAATAGTATCGGCCAGGCCATGCTGCGGCAAAATCACCGCCACAAGCCACATCAGCACAGCACAGATAAGCACCACAGCTACGGGCGGTATTTTGAGCTCTAGATTGATCATGTTGTTCCCTTCCATTCAAGGCATCCAGTATTAATGCCACAAAGGGCATTTATCACAATAGCTAAGAGTAGCGGGGCCCCCCGTACCGACTCCGCCCATGCGACACTGTTGCATCCGGGCTGTTAAAATAGTTGCCCTCTTCGGCATACAAGCTGCACCGCAGTTCCGAAAGCTGTTATCGCTCACGCAAGGATGGATCCATGATCTCAAAACTGCCCCGCTGGATTGAATTGGGCGCCTTTATGCTGGCACTGCTCGCGGGCACGGTGAACGCCGTGGGTCTGCTGGGGTTTGCGCACCAGTCCATCTCCCACCTGTCGGGTACCGCCACCCTGCTGGGGGCACAGCTAGCAAGTGCCTCCAGTGCCAGCCTGCATTTGGCGGCGGTACTGCTGAGCTTTCTGCTGGGAGCTGCGCTGTCGGGCTTTCTCATATCCAGCCCATCCCTGAAGCTCGGCCGGCACTATGATTCGCTGCTCCTTATTGAAGGAGCCTGCTTGCTGATCGCAATCTATTTTCTCAACCAGGGTTCGGTGCTGGGCCACTACTTCGCCTCCGCCGCCTGTGGCCTGCAAAATGCCCTGGCGACGACCTACAGCGGCGCCATCATCCGCACCACCCACGTAACCGGAATTTTCACCGATCTGGGCATCATGCTGGGCGCAACACTTCGGGGCGAACGCTTTGACCGGCGCAAGGCGCTGCTGCTGATATTGATCATCACCGGCTTTGTCGCCGGCGGCGTCACGGGTGCATTGCTCTACGCCCAGTTGCAGTTTTATGCCCTGGCCGCACCCGCATTTATCTGCTTCGCACTGGCGCTGCTGTATCACTTCTATGGCATCAGAAAGCCCGCCTGAGCGGTGGCGACTAGTTTAAAGTTTGCAGTGTGCGCCCATCCACCGGGCTCTGCTGCGGCTCACCGCCGGCAACATCAAACGCCTTGTAGCGTCCCATCAGCATGAACGCCGCCGGTACAAAGTAGAACGACAGCAGAGTCGTCAGCACAGTGCCGCCGGCAATGGCAATGGCGAACGGCGGCCAGAAACCACCCCCAGCCAGGATCAGCGGCAAAAAGCCCCCCACCGTGGTGATAGTGGTGGAGCCAATATGGCGGCTGCAGCTTTGCACCGCGTGCACAATTGCGGCGGGGTCTCCCCGCACCGCCAGGGCATCGGCCTTGAGTTCGGCCAGAATAACGATGGCGGCGTTGATCGCCAGCCCCATCAGCCCCAGCAGACCGATAATCACGGTAAAGCCAAAGGGGTATGAGAACAGGTAAACGCTGAGCAAACCGAGCCCCGCTGACTGCAGCGCCGACAGAAAAATAAGCATGCTGATGCGAAACGAATTGAATGACAGCACCACCACCGTGATCAGCAGGGTCAGTATCACGCCCAGGCTCGCCATCAGGTTGCCTACGGCATCGTTGCGCCCAGCCGACTCACCGCCAAACTCCATACGATAGCCCGCAGGCAGATGGAAGCCGGCGTCTTCCAGATTATGTCGGAACTCCGCCAGTGCGACCGAGGCCAGCACACCTGCACGCAGATAGCCCTCCACGACATTAACGCGCTGGCCATCACGCCTTGGAATGGCGCCACGGCTGGGCTCCAGCTCCAGGCTCGCCAGAGCCGACAGCGGTATATTGCCGCCGGCACGGGGTGAGGTGAGGCTCAGGTTGGCCAGATCCTGCAATTCGCGGCGCTCTTCATTGCCCACCCGCACCCGCACCGGCACCGATTCGGTGCTTTCCAGAATGCTGCCACCGGTGACACCGCTGAGCGTACCCTGAAGCGCGCCAGCCATGCCCTGCAGCGTGAAGCCACTGATCTGACCCGCTGCTTCATCGACCCTTACCCGCACCTTGGGTGTCCCCGGCTGCAGGGTCGCGCGACTGTGAATCACGTCTTGGGTTCTGGAAAGCACCTCACGCGCCTGCTGACCAAGAGCCTGCAGCTGGTCAAGATTGGGGCCATAGAGGCGCAGTTCGATGGGGGCGTTGAACGGCGGCCCCTGCTCCAGCGTGCGCACCAGGATCTGCGCTTCGGGCAACAGATCATCGAGCTTGCGCTGCAGTTGCGGAATCAGGCGGTTGGCGATGCGAAAATCGTGGGTACTGACCATCGCCTGGCCAAAGTTCGGCGCCCCCTGCTGCCCCCCAATCATGTTGTAGTAAAAGGCCGGCGCGCTGTTGCCCAGAAACCACTGCACCGAATCGACTCCGGGCGTATTCTGCAGCAGCGCACTGACCTCGGCACTGACACGACGGGTTTCGACGATGCTGGTCTGGGCCGGCAGATACATCTCGATCTGAAACATGTCCCGGTCCGAGGGCGGGAAAAACTGCTCCTTGAGCTGGCCGGCGCTGATAAAGCCGGTCAGCGGAATCAGAAACAGCAGCAAGATCGCCATCCTGGGGAAACGCAGCACGATTTGCAGCGAGCGTCGGAACAGCCGCGCCAGCCCGTCCAGCTGCACGCCCTGCTGATACCAGTGCGTCTGACTGGCATCACCTGCGCGCAGAAAACGCCCGGCCAGCACCGCCACCACGCTGTGGGAAATCAGGTAGGAGCCAATCAGTGCAAAGATCACGCTCAGGGCAATGCCGCCGACGAACTCCCCCGCCGGCCCCGGCATCAGCACTATGGGCATGAAGGCCAGAATGGTGGTGAGAGTCGAGCCCAGCAGCGGCAGCCAGAGGTGGCGCAGGGACCGGATAACCGCCTCAATGGCACTCAGCCCCTGGCGCCGGCGCTGGGCGATGGTATCGGCCATGACGATGGCGTTATCCACCATGATGCCCAGGGCCACCACCAACCCGGTCACCGACATCTGATGAATCGGCAGACCGTAATATTTCATCACTGTCAGGGTAAAAAGCACCGTAAGCGGCAGGGAAAAGGTAACGATCAGTGCCGAACGCCAGCCCAGGGTCACCAGCAGTACCAGCGCAATCAGGCTGAACCCCAGCAGGATATTGTTCACCAGTTCGCCCAGACGACGCTCGGTATAGTGGTTCTGATCAAACAGGATTTCGGCCTCTATATTGCCCGGCAGCTGCTCGGAAAACTGCGCCAGGTCCGCCCGCAGCGCAGCGCTCCAGCGATCGATGCGCAAATCCGGCAACATGCGCACCGCCACCACAACGGCGGCCTCGCCATCAATGATCGCCAGCTCCTGTTCGGGCCATTTCAGGCTGCGGCGTACCTCGGCCAGATCCCCCAGGCGCAAGAGATAGCCATTGGCATCACTGGCCAGAGGAATCTGGCGGATGCGATCGAGTGAGTCCAGCGCGCCTGCGAGCTCCACCTGCAGCTGATTGTGATCATTGTTGAGCTGGCCTGCGGACACCTTGGCGTCGGCGCCCTGGATGCGCTGCGCAATCTGGGCCGGCGTCAGGTGCAGGTTGCTGGCCAGATGCGGATTGATCTGCACCAGAATTTCTTCGTCCTGCTCGCCGAACAGATCCACGAAGTCAGTGCCCGGCAGGGCGCGCATGCGATCGCGCAGCGCCTTGCCGTAGCGCCCGAGGATGGCAAGATCAGCCTCGGTTGTGGCGTGCCACTTGAGGGCGATCAGGCTGGTGAAGGCATAGCCGCGGTCATCGTCCAGTTCCGGCTTGCTGGCGCCAGGCGGCAGCAGGGAGGTCACATCCCCCAGCAGATCCCGCGTGCGCGACCAGATAGGCCGGGGGGCGGTCACGCTGTCTTTGAGTTCAATCTTGACCATCGAAATACCGGGGCGGGAGGTCGAGGTCAGGTGCTTGATCTCGGCCAGGGTGCGCAGTTCGTTTTCGATTTTCTCGCTCACCTGGGCCTCGACCCGCTCGGCACTGGCCCCCGGCAAATGGGTAATAACGATGGCCTGGCGGTTGAGAATGCGCGGGTCTTCGGTGCGCGGCAAGGTGGTGAGTGCGCCTACGCCCGCCACAATCAGCACCGCCACCAGCAGTGTCAGCAGGCGGCCGTTCTGCAGCAGGCGCCTCATGACTCAGGGCCCGCCACAGGTGCCGTTGCCGTGGGAGTGATAGCCGCAAGCTTGACGATCTGGCCCGGTACCAGACGCTGCAGGCCTGCGCTCAGTACCCGCTCGCCATCGGCCAGCGCGCCTGTCACGTAGGCATCGGTGGCGGTGGCATGCAGCACCTGAACATCGCGACTCTGCAGCTCATAGAGCCCGGCCTCCGCCTGGGGCTCCAGACTGTAGATATTCCAGAGCCCGCGCAGGCCGTCGGTCAGTGCGCTCAGTGGCACCCAGTAGCCGGGCTGCTGGAAACTTTGTTCCAGCGCCAGATAGGCCAGTTCGCCGTTCACAGATAAGGCACCGGCCGGCAGTTCCAGCCGCAGCGATACGGTGCGGGTAATGGGGTCCACATCAAAGCCCTTGGTCAGCAGACGTGCACTCAGCTGCCGTGTGCCCAGGCGCACATCCAGCTGCTGCTGCGCGTGCAACTGCTCCAGCATGTCCACCGGCACACCGACGTGCACCTCGGCCGGGCCGCTCTGCAACAGGGTAAACGCAGGACTGCCGGCACCGACCACCTCGCCTTCGTCAGTCAGACGGCGGCTGATCTGGGCGCTGTAGGGTGCCCTCAGGGTGGATTTATCAATGCGCAGCTGACTGGCGGCCAGGGATGCATGCACCCGCGCCCGGGTGGCCTGCAGACCCTTTTGCCGTGCCTGCAGCTCATCCAGGCTTTGCTCGGAGCTAAAGCCGCGCTTGTTGAGGGAGTTCAGTCGTTTGAGGTTGGCCTGCACCAGCGCCAGATCCGCCTGGGTCTGCTGCAGCTGGGCCTGCAGCTCCTGGCGTTCAATGTGCAGTAGTTCTGTGTCCTGCTCCGCCAGCACAGCGCCCTTGAGCACGGTTTCACCTTCATCGGCCAGCAGTTTTGCCACCTTGCCGCTCTGCTCGAAACCGATGCTGGCGCTTTGCCGCGCCTGCACCTTGCCGATAAAGGTGCGCCTGAGCGCGTAACCTGGCTGCTGCTGTAACACCTGACTGCGGGCAACATGATAATTGGCGGGGGCCGCCTGGGTGGCATCGGAATCCGCGCAACCGGCCAGAGTCGCGACCAGCCCCGTGCCCGCCAGGAACAGCAGCCCGCGCAGGGCCTGCGATCGCAGGCGTGCACCCGCCTTTAAAGAGACAACTTGCCGGGTATTCATGTTACATTCGCCCGCTGATGAACTTGAAAGACTGGACTGTCTAGTCTAGTAATGAACGGAAGTCTAGGCTTGTTAAACTAGACTGTCCAGTATGATTTATGGTGCCCGATGAGCAAAGCCAGAACCAAGAGTGAAGAAAAACGTATCCTGATACTCAATGCGGCGATGAAGCTGTTCACCGAGCAGGGATTTTCCACCACCAGTATGGATCAGATCGCCCGCCAGGCCGGCGTGTCGAAACAGACGGTCTACAGCCATTTCGGCAACAAGGAAGACCTTTTTGTCGATGCCGTGGGATGCAAGTGTGTCGCCCACGACCTGACCGCAGCCATGTTCGAACCCGGTGACAATACGCCGGCGCAGCTGCTCAATATCGCCGAAAATTTTTCCAGGTTGCTGCTCTCCCGGGAATCGATCCAGGTATCGCGCACCTGCATCAGCGAGGCGGAAAGTTACCCCGAGCTGTCGCGGCTGTTTTTCGCCGCCGGCCCCGAACGGGTGATCGGCCTGATGAGCCAGCTACTGCAACAATTCGACAGCCGTGGGCAGCTGCGGGTCCCGGAGCCGCGCTTCGCGGCGGTGCAGTTTCTCAATATGGTCCACGGCGAACAGCGCATGCGGCTGGAACTCAATGCCGGCGGTCTGCTCAGCGACGCCGAACACCAGCGTTATGTGCAAGACTGCGTACAGATGTTCCTGCGGGCCTATGCCGCCTGAGTGACCCCGCGCCTTAGCCCCGGCACCACCGCTGCGGTTTGTCCCCCCCGCCACGCCTTTCCTGTGCCAGCGCCTACACTGCATAGCAGACGACAAACAGGCTGAGGCAACCATGGCTGGCGATTTCCAGGTTCGATTCTGGGGCGTGCGCGGCTCCATACCCTGCCCCGGGCAGGATACCCTGCTCTATGGCGGCAACACCTCCTGCGTGGAGGTGCGCGCGGGCGAGCGCCTGCTTATTCTCGATGCCGGCAGCGGCCTGCAGCACCTAGGCCAGCAGCTAAAAGGCAGCATTGATGCCGACCTGTTACTGAGCCACCTGCACTACGACCATATTCTGGGGCTGCCCTTCTTTGCCCCGGCCTACGATGCCGGCAGTCGGTTGCGGATCTGGGCCGGCAATTGCAACGGCGGTATTGAAGCTACATTGCAGCAATATCTGCAGGCACCGTTTTTCCCGGTACCGCTGCACCGGATGGCAGCCCACATCCGCTTTGAGGACTTTAACGTCGGCGATAGCCTTGCAGTGTCCACCTCGGTAAGGGTGCTGACCTGCGGCCTGAACCATCCCGACGGCGCCACCGCCTACCGCATCGAATACGACGGGCGTGCACTCTGTTATGTCACCGATACCGAGCACCCGGCCGAGGGTCAGGACGAGGCTCTTGTGCGCCTTATCCGTGACGCCGATATCGTGATCTACGATGCCACCTACAACAACAGCGATTATCCGGCCCACCGTGGCTGGGGACATTCCACCTGGGAAGCGGGTCTGGCGCTGTGCGAGGCGGCCGGTGTGCGCCGGCTGGTGGTATTCCACCACGCTCCCGAGCGCACCGACGCCGAACTGCAACAACTGGACACCGAACTGCAGAAACGCAGGCCAGGCTCGGTTGTCGCGCGCGAAGGCCTGGTACTGCAGTTGTGAACATAAGCCAAGGGAGACTGCACGACAGGCCCCTGAGGCAGACAAGAGACAAGCGCCATGACTCACACACAGCTATCCCTGTTACAGCAGATGCCGATCTTTGGTGGTATTACCGACGAAATGCTGGAGTTTCTGCTGCAGCGCACCCGTACCGAGCAGTGCGCGGCCGGCGATTTTTTCTTTCGCGAGGGCGACAAGGCCGAAGAACTCTTCGTGCTGGAGCGCGGCAAGGTGGAGATTCTGCGCCACTGGCAGGGCCGTGAATACTGCATCAGCACCATGGGCCCGGGGGACTGCTTTGGCGAAATGGCCCTGATCGACTTTTGCCCGCGCAGCGCCAGCGTACGGGCGCTGGAGGACTGCAGCGCCATCGAACTCTCCGCCACCGACCTGCAGGAGCTCTATGGCAAGGACCCGGCCCAGTTCACCATGATTTACATGAACCTGGGCCGTGAACTGAGCCGGCGCCTGCGCGACGTAAACGACCTGCTGTTCAAGGCCGGGCTGCAGAGCCAGAAAGCGCAGTAAGCTTTAAGCCATGAGCCTTAAGCTGGATGCTTAAAGCCCGTGCCGCGCAGACAACGACTGCCGATATCGGGCATAGGCGGCCTCATAGGCAAGCACCGACTCAGGATCAGGATTCAGGCCGCTGTCTTCATCCAGCACCACATAACGCTCGCACAGGGACTCCAGCGAGACACTCAGCCCCTTTGCATGACCGTCACACCAAATCGCCTGAATGGCCGCCCCTAGCGCTGCAGCCTCGCCGATGCGGGGACAGATCACCGGCGCCTGCATAATATCTGCGATCATCTGACGCCAGAGCGCACTTTTGGCACCCCCGCCAATCAGGCGGATCTGCCGCACCTCGATACCGGCGTCCCGCATCAGGTCGAGCCCGTAGCGCAGGCCAAAACTGGTGCCCTCCAGCACCCCACGACACAGATTCGCCGGCGTCAGGTTCTGCATGTTGAGCCCCAGCAGGCTGCCACTGGCATTCGGCAGCGCCGGCACCCGCTCGCCGTTGAAGAACGGCAGCAGGGTGATACCCTCGCAACCGATGGGCGCCTTGGCCGCCGCCCGATTAAAATCATCCAGATTCAGGCCGAATAGCTCACGCACCGCATTGGCGGCCGAGGTCAGATTCATGGTGCAGATCAGCGGCAGCCAGCCATTGCTCGACGAGCAGAAAGGCGCCAGTAACCCCGAGCCCTCCTGCCCCGGCGTCTGATCGCTAAAGGCATATAGGGTGCCAGAGGTGCCCAGACTCAGTGTCACTATGCCTGCACTCATATTGCCGGTGCCTATGGCCCCCATCATGTTGTCGCCACCGCCGCTGGAGACCCGCACCTGCGACCCCAGCCCCAGCCGTGCGGCCAGCTCTGGCCGTACAAACCCCACCGCCTGATGCGCTTCACGCAGTGGCGGCAGCGCCCGCTCCAGCTGACCATCAGGGGCGATCAGCGCCAGCACTTCGGGCACCCAGCGCCGGCTGCGGATATCGAAATAACCGGTGCCTGAGGCATCACCATATTCGGCGGCGATTTCACCCGTCAGCCAGTAATTGATGTAATCGTGGGGCAGCAGAATATGGGCGATACGCCCGAAGGTTTCAGGTTCGTGCTGTTTGAGCCACAGCAGCTTGGACAGCGTATAGCCGGTGGCCAGCGTCAAGCCAAGGCGTGCCCGGGAGCCCTCTTCGCCGCCGAGCAGCGCCAGCAGTTCGGCATTTTGCGGCGCGGTTTCGGTATCGCACCAGAGCTTCGCCGGGCGTATCACGGCACCGCTGGCGTCCAGCACGACCAGACCATGCTGCTGCCCGGACACACCTATGCCGCGAATCGCCTGGCTATCGATACCGGCCTGGGCCAGCGCCTGCCGGTAAGCCTGCTCAAAAGCGTCGATCCACCACTGCGGCGCCTGTTCACGCCGGCCATTGGCGTCGCTGATCAGCGCATGGGGCGCATAACCCTCGCCGCAAATATGCCCCTGCTCGGCATCAAGAATCACCACCTTGGTGCCCTGGGTACCGCAATCAATGCCCAGATACATGGCCTATGCCCCTGTTGCTGCGGTTTTGCCATTGAGAGCCAGCACCGCCTGCGCCTTTTCAAGCAGGTGCGGCAGCGTAAAGCCAAAGTGCTGCAACAGGTCATCCGCCGGCGCCGACTCGCCGAAACTGCTGATGCCCATAACAGCGCCATCCAGGCCAACGTAGCGATACCAGGCATCCGGCTGCGCCATCTCGATGGCCAAGCGCGCTCGAACATTGGGCGGTAGCACCGCGTCACGGTAGCGCTGATCCTCGCGTTCAAAACGCTCTACACAGGGCAGCGATACCACTCGTACCGCCACGCCAGCGGCGGTCAGGGCATCGGCACCGGCCTGGGCCAGGGCGACCTCTGAACCGGTCGCCAGCAGAATCAGCTCAGGGGTTGCGGCACAGTCACGCAGCACATAGCCACCACGACGAATCTGTTGTGCCTGAAGTGTACTGCGAGCCTCGGCCGGCAAATTCTGCCGCGACAGTACCAGGGCACTCGGGCCATCGGACCGCTCCAGAGCGCAGCACCAGGCCATCGCGGTTTCGGTGTCGTCACAGGGGCGCCAGGTATCCAGATTCGGCGTCTGCCGCAAGCTCGGAATCTGCTCAATGGGCTGATGCGTCGGGCCATCTTCTCCCAGACCAATGGAGTCGTGGGTATAGACAAAGACAGTGCGCAACCCCATCAACGCCGCCATGCGCACGGCATTGCGGGCGTATTCGGTAAACATCAGAAAGGTGCCGCCGTAGGGGATAAAGCCGCCGTGCAACGCCAAACCGTTCATGATGGCGCTCATGCCAAACTCGCGCACGCCATAGTGGATGTAGTTGCCTGCAGGCGCATCCGCCGTGACCGCCACCGAACCCGCCCATTGGGTCAGGTTGGACGGCGCCAGATCAGCCGAGCCCCCCAGCAATTCCGGCAATACGGGCCCCAGGGCTTCGAGCAGCAACTGCGAGCTCTTGCGGCTGGCCTGGGTGCGGGCGGCCTGCTGGGTGCGCTCGATCAAATCGTTGCGCAAGTGATCCCAGTCCGCCGGCAGATCACCGGCCAGGCGCCGCTCCAATTCTGCGCAAAGCGCAGGGTTGGCGGTCCGATAAGCCTCGAGTCGCTGCTGCCAGTCCTGCTCCAGCGCAGCACCGCGGGCGCGGCCATCCCAGTCGGCGTAGACCGAATCCGGCACTTCGAAGGGCCCATGGGGCCAGTCGAGCGCTGCGCGGGTCGCCGCGATTTCATCAGCGCCCAGGGGAGCACCATGGCATTCATGACTGCCGGCCTTGTTGGGCGCACCAAAGCCGATGGTGGTCTTGCAGCAGATCAGCGTGGGGGCTGCGGTTTCCTGCCGCGCCACAACCAGCGCGCGCGCTATGGCCGCGGCATCATGGCCGTCCACTGCCTCAATTACCTGCCAGCCGTAGGCTCGAAAGCGCGCTGGCGTATCGTCGCTGAACCAGCCCTCAACCTCACCATCGATGGAGATGCCATTGTCGTCATAGACCACCACCAGTTTGCCCAGGCCCAGGGTACCGGCCAGGGAGCAGACCTCATGGGAAATACCTTCCATCAGGCAGCCGTCGCCGACAAAAGCATAGGTGTGATGATTGATGATGTCGTGGTCAGGGCGGTTGAACTGCGCCGCCAGAATCTGTTCAGCCAGCGCCATGCCCACGGCATTGGCCAGCCCCTGCCCCAGCGGGCCTGTGGTGGTCTCGACCCCCGGTGTATAACCGTATTCGGGGTGGCCTGGGGTGCGTGAATGCAACTGACGGAAGTTTTTCAGCTCTTCAATCGGCAGGTCATAACCACTCAGGTGCAGCAAGCTGTACAGCAGCATGGAACCGTGGCCGTTGGACAGCACGAAGCGGTCGCGATTGGGCCAGGCGGGATTGGCGGGATTGTGCCGGAGCTGATCACGCCACAGCACTTCGGCGATATCCGCCATCCCCAGGGGGGCACCGGGATGACCGGAGCCTGCCTGCTGCACCGCATCCATGCTCAGCACCCGCAGGGCATTGGCGAGTGTGCGGCGATTCAGCTCTGTAGCCGCCATATTCATGCCTGCTCTCCCGCACGGCCGAGCGTCTGAATGGCCGCCAGCTGATCACGCAGCAGGGCCTCTAACTTGCGCTGGTCCGCCTCGAAGCCGCGAATACCCTCGGCCAGTTTCTCGGTGGCCATGGCATCTTCGTTCATGTCCCAGCGGAAATCTGCTTCTGTGAGCGGTGCCGGACGCTCGGCGCGCGCGCCACTGTCGGCCAGCGCCACGACCAGATCACCCTCGGTGCTGGCCAGTTCATCCAGCAGTTTGGGGCTGATGGTCAGACGATCGCAGCCTGCCAGCGCCAGAATCTCGCCGCTGTTGCGAAAGCTCGCCCCCATTACCACTGTGGGGTATGCAAGCTGGCGGAAATAGCGGTAGATGCGCTGTACCGACTGCACACCCGGCTCGTCCGCCGGGGCATAGGTGCGAGCCGGATCATCCTTGCGGTACCAGTCCAGAATGCGGCCAACAAAGGGCGAAATCAGATAGACACCGGCTTCGGCACAGGCGCGGGCCTGGGCAAAGCTGAAGATCAGGGTAAGGTTGCACTGAATGCCCTCTTTCTCCAGCACTTCGGCGGCGCGGATACCCTCCCAGGTGGACGCCAGCTTGATCAGGATGCGTTCACGCGGGATGCCCGCCTCTGCATAGAGTTCGACCAGCCGGCGCGCCTTGGCAAGGCTGGCCCGGGTATCGAACGACAGCCGTGCATTCACTTCGGTGGAAACCCGCCCCGGCACCTGGGCCAGGATCATGGCCCCCAGCGCCACCACCAGGCGGTCGCAGGCTTCGTCTACCGCCGCATCCAGACTGCCGGCATGATCACGCACCTGGTGCAAAATGGCCTGCACCTGCGCATCGTAGTTGCCGGATTGCACGGCCTGCAGAATCAGCGAGGGGTTAGTCGTAGCATCCTGGGGTGAAAAACGGCGGATGGCGTCCAGGTCGCCGGTATCGGCCACCACGGTGCTCTGTTGTTTGAGTTGTTGCAGCAAATTGGCCATCGGGGCCCTCATGAATTGGGTTGAGTCGCTAGCTATTAGAGTGCGTCGTACAGCACAGGCACGCGGCCATCGGCGTCGAGACTGTCGTGCAGCGATGCATGAACGTGGTGGGCAATGGCGAACTGGTCCGGCTGCGGATGAGCCTGATCCGGCACGGCGATCACCCGCATGCCGGCGGCGCGGCCAGCAATAACACCATTGACCGAATCCTCCCATACGCGACAGTGCCCAGGCTCACGGGCACCAAGACGTGTGGCGGCCAGTTCGAACACCGCCGGATGGGGCTTGGAGCGCGGCACCTCAAGCCCTGAGGCAAGCACCGTTACGGGCAACTTATGGGTCTGTACCACCGCCTCGATAAACGCCAGCGGCGATGAAGAGGCAATTGCCATGGGAATATCCAGCTGTGCCAGGCGCTGCAGCAACGCCAGCGCCCCTGGCATCAGAGGCGCGCGGACAATGGCGCTCTGCATCTGTTGCAGCATCGCTGCCAGCAGCCTGTCTGCATCGACGCCCCGGGCACTGTGGCGTTCTGCCATGACGCTGCAAAATGCCACCGTGCTGGTGCCCTGAAACGCCCGCAGCTCAGCGTCGGGAAGCTCCAGATCATAGAGTTCGCGCAGCTGGGTTTGCTGGGCATCTAGCCAGAGTGGCTCTGAGTCGATCAGCAAGCCATCCATATCAAAGATCGCGCAAGCCCGAAATTGCTGTTGCATCATCACTCCGCCATCACTTTTGCGAGGGTGGCGCGTACACCCAGAGTTTGCAGCCGCTCCAGCTGACGCTGGAAGGCTTCTTTAAAGGCCGCGGATTGCGGGATTTTCTGGCCGAATACGTCTTCCAGCGCAAGAAAGTTGTCGGTGAGTTTATCCCCATCACTGATGGCCTCGGCCAGCCAGGCCGCGCGCGGATCCGGAATAGGATAACTCTTGCCCTTTTCATCCACACCGCCCAGGTAATGACACCAGGCGGCGATGATCAGCGCGGTTCGATCCAGCGCCCTGCCCTGTGCGATCTGCCCCAGCAGGGTCGGCAGCACAAACTTGGGAAACTTGGACGAGCCGTCGGAACAAAGCCGACTGACCTGATCACAGATGGCCGTATTGGAGAAACGCTCTATCAGGGTATCCTTGTAGTCGTTCAGATCAATGCCCGGCACTGCGGCCAGCAGCGGCGTGACATCCTGATCCATATAGCGGCGCACATAGTCACGCAGCTGCGTATCCTGCATGGTTTCGTGGGCAAACTCATGCCCCAGCAGTGCACCCAGATAGGCCATGGCCAGGTGAGCACCATTCAACAGGCCAATCTTCATTTCCTCGTAGGGCGTCACATCATCGGTGAACTGCACACCGACCCGCTCCCACTCGGGGCGACCATTACAGAACTTGTCCTCCAGCACCCATTGCAGAAAAGGTTCGGCCACCACCGGCCAGCTGTCCTCAATACCGGTATCCGCCTGCAACTGAGCACGGTGACCATCGCTGGTCATGGGGGTAATGCGATCCACCATGGCATTGGGAAAGCTGACATTGGCGGCCACCCAGTCGTGCAGCGCGCTGTCACGCAGGGCACAGAACCCCAGCAGCGCCTTGCGGGCAACATCGCCGTTATGGGGCAGATTGTCACAGGACATCAGGGTAAAGGGGGCGATACCGGCATTGCGGCGACGCATCAGCGCTGCTGCCAAAAAGCCGAACACTGTCTTTGGCGCCTGGGGATGCTCAAGGTCGTGTTGAATTTGTGGCAAGCGGGCATTGAACTGGCCGCTGCTGTCATCGGTGCAATAGCCACCCTCGGTAATGGTGAGGGAGACAATGCGGGTGTCGGGGGACGCCAGCTTTGCAATCAGGGCATCGCAGCCCTCGTCGGCCAGCATAAAGTCACCAATGGCGCCTATGACCTGCACTGGGGTATCGGCACCATCACTCAGCTCGACCAGGGTGTAGAGGTAATCCTGGGACGCCAGCGCCGCCTGCATGGCCCTGTCTTCTGCGCGCAGACCCACGCCACAGATTCCCCAGTCATTCGCCTGCCCCTGGTTGAGCAGCATTTCGGTATATACCGCCTCGTGGGCACGGTGAAAGCCGCCCACGCCTATGTGCACTATGCCCTGGCGCACAAGGCTGCGTTCATAGCCTGGGCGCAGTACTTTGGCAGGCAGCGATGACAGATTTTCAGCATTCAGTTTCATGATATGGGTTACCTCAGGCCAAGGGCGGCCCTGTTCGGGCCAGCAGAGCTCGGCTAAGCAGAATTCGGCTGTACGGGCGGCAGGAGTCACGCCCAGCACCCGGACGGATTTGTCGCTATGCCTGTGGCTAAAGCCTTTTCAGGCAACCTGGGTCTGGGTGCGCGGGCGCGGGATGGTCTTGCCATCGGCATCGAACAGGTGCGCCTGGGACAGGTCCGGGATCAGGGCTGCGTGCTGGCCGTAGTCAGCGCTGAAATCCCCAGGCGCGCGCACGGTCATCATTTCGCCATTGCCCAGCTTGATGTAGCAGTAGGTATCGGCGCCCAGGTGTTCGGTGACATCCAGGCGTACCTTGAACGGGCTGGCATCGCTGGCGACCACGTCGATATGCTCGGGGCGGATGCCCATGGTGATGTCATCACCGACCTTGAGGCGGGTGCTCTGGTGCGGCAGCTGATACTCCGGGCCGCACTCCAGGGCTACCGTCAGGTCGCTGCTGCTGACCGCCTTGACGGTGCCTTTGAGGAAGGCCATTTTCGGCGTGCCGATAAAGCCCGCCACGAACTGGTTCACCGGGTGGTGATAGAGTTCCAGCGGCGAGCCCACCTGCTCGACGCGCCCGGCGTTCAGGACCACCACCTTGTCGGCCAGGGTCATGGCTTCGACCTGGTCGTGGGTGACGTAGATCATGGTGGCGTTGAGTTCCTTGTGCAGCCGCGCCAGTTCGAGGCGCATCAGTACGCGCAGGGCGGCATCAAGGTTGGACAGCGGCTCGTCGAACAGGAACACCTTGGGGTTACGCACTATGGCGCGGCCTATGGCAACGCGCTGGCGCTGGCCACCGGACAGGGCCTTGGGCTTGCGTTCCAGCAGGGGGCCAAGCTCCAGTACCTTGGCGGCGTCGTCGACCTTGCGCTGGACTTCGGCCTTGTCGATGCCGGCCAGGTCCAGGGCGAAGGACATGTTCTTGCGCACCGTCATGTGGGGATAGAGGGCGTAGCTCTGGAATACCATGGCCAGGTCGCGCTTGGCCGGGGCCACGTCGGTGATGTCGCGCTCGTCCAGGTGGATGTGGCCGCTGGTGACTTCTTCCAGGCCGGCGATCAGGCGCAGCAGGGTCGACTTGCCACAGCCCGAGGGACCGACAAAGACGACGAATTCGTGATCCCTGATGTCCAGGTCGATGCCTTTGATGATGTGGATGTCGTCGAAGCTTTTTTTCAGGTTGCGAATCGTCAGATCAGACATGGGAAAATCCTCGTGTTTCTGGACGCCGCCGGGATCGTCACGGCGGCGTTGCTCAGCGTGTTGTTGTTATTTATTTCACGGCGCCAAAGGACAGACCGCGCACCAGCTGTTTCTGACTCAGCCAGCCGAAGATCAGAATAGGCGCACAGGCCAGCGTCGATACGGCGGACAGCTTGGCCCAGAAGAGCCCTTCGGGACTGGAGTAGGACGCCACCAGGGCGGTGAGCGGGGCGGCCGACGAGGCGGTTAGGTTGAGCGACCAGAAGGCTTCGTTCCAGCTCAGGATCAGGGACAGCAGTACCGTGGAGGCCAGGCCGCCCTTGCTGATCGGCAGCAGCACCCGGTAGATCTCCTGCAGCGCGGTGGCACCATCCAGGCGGGCCGCTTCGAGGATTTCCTTGGGAATTTCCTTGAAATAGGTGTACACCATCCAGACCATGATCGGCAGGTTGATCAGGGTGTAGATGATCACCAGCCCGGTCTTGGTATCCAGCAGGCCCGCATCCTTGAACAGCAGGTAGATGGGCACCAGCACGCCGACGGGCGGCAGCATCTTGGTGGACAGCATCCACAGCAAGGTCGACTTGGTGCGCTTGGTTTCGAAAAACGCCATTGAGTAGGCTGCAGGTACGGCCAGCAGCATGCCCAGCAGGGTCGACCCAAAGGATACGACCACCGAGTTCCAGGCGAAGTGGAAGTAGTCACTGCGCTGGTCGATTTCCAGGTAGTTCTCAAGCGTCGGCGTAAAGAACAGCTGCGGCGGTGTGGCGAAGGCATCGATCTCGGTCTTGAAGCTGGTCAGTATCATCCAGAAGATCGGGAAGAAGATGCACAGCGCCACCAGCCAGGCCAGCGCACCCAGCAGAACGGTCTGCAGCTGGCGACCTTGTTTTAATGTCAGCATCACGACCTCCTAAGCCTTGTCTGTAAGGTTCTTGCCAATCATTCTTATCAGAATGAAGGCAGCAACATTGGCGAGCAGTACCGCCACCAGACCACCGGCCGAGGCCAGGCCGACGTCGAACTGCAGCAGTGCCTGGCTATATATGAGGTAGGCCAGGTTGGTGGTCTCGTAGCCCGGGCCACCGCCGGTGGTGGTAAAGATCTCGGCAAAGATCGACAGCAGGAAGATGGTCTCGATCATCACCACCACGGCAATCGGGCGCGCCAGGTGCGGCAGGGTGATGTGCCAGAAGATGGAGACGGGGCCGGCGCCATCCAGGCGGGCCGCATCCTTCTGTTCCTGGTCCAGTGACTGCATGGCGGTCATCAGCAGCAGCACGGCGAAGGGCACCCACTGCCAGGACACGATCATGATGATGGCTTCCATCGGATAGGTGGAAAACCAGTCAATGGGCTGGGCGCCAAAAAAGCGCCACACCGCCGCAAAGACCCCGGACACCGGGTGCAGCAGCAGGTTCTTCCACACCAGCGCACTCACGGTGGGCATGATGAAGAAGGGTGAAATCAGCAGCACGCGCACGATGCCGCGGCCCCAGAAGGGGGTGTCCACCAGCACCGCAATCAGGACCCCGACGACGACACTGATAATCAGTACCGAACACACCAGCAGCAGGGTGTTCGTCATGCCGGCGCTAAAGCCTTCGTCGGTCAGAAAGAAGGTAAAGTTTTCCAGGCCGACAAAGTCGTTATCGCCCGGGTACAGCAGGTTGTAGCGAATCAGGGAAAAATACAGGGTCATGGCCAGCGGAACCGCCATCCAGACCAGCAGGACCAGCACCGACGGTGACACCATGGCCAGGCTGAGACGGCTCTGTCGGCGTTTTTCCGCCTTGACGGTTAGCGACGCCGAGGCGTCAGCCGTCCCCTCGGCTTGCAGACTTGAGATGCTCATGGGAAGTGCTCATTTTGTAGTTATTCGGAGGATCGACAGGGCAGGCGGGCACCGAGCGGTGCCTGCCTGCGGGGTCCTGCGCCTTAAGGCTTAAAGCTTAACCATTTACTGGTAATAGCGGGCGCGCTTCATCTCGCGCTCAGTCACAGACTGCGAGCTGGTCAGGGCTTCTTCGACCGTCATGCTGCCCGCCAGGGCACCGGATACCAGCTTGCCGACCTGGGTGGCAATGGACTGGAACTCAGGAATGGCCGCGAACTGAATGCCGGTATAAGGCGTAGGCTTGACCGTCGAGTCATCCGGGTTGGCACGGTCCATGGACTCCAGGGTTCTGGCCGCAAAAGGCGCGGCGGCCATGTACTCGGCATTGGCATAGGTCGATGCACGGCTGCCCGGCGGCATGGCGGCAATACCAAACTTCTCAGCCACCAGCTGGCTGTACTCCTTGGAGGTCGCCCAGGTCACGAAGGCCGTGGCGGCGTCCTTGGCATCAGAGCTGGCGGGAATGCCCAGACCCCAGGACCAGAGCCAGCCGGCCCCCTTGGTCGTCACCTGCTGCGGCGCCAGGGCAAAACCGACGCTGTCGGTCACATTGCTCTGGGCGGCATCGGTCACGAAGGAGCCTGCCACAGTGGCATCAACCCAGATGGCGCACTTGCCGGAGTTGAACAGCGCCAGGTTCTCGTTAAAGCCGTTGGAGGACGCGCCTGGAGGACCGTAGTTGCCCAGCAGGTCGACATAGAAGCTGACGGTGTTTTTCCACTCTGCGCCGTCGAACTCAGGCTTCCACTGCTCATCGAACCAGCGTGCGCCAAAGGCATTGGACATGGTGCTGACCAGCGCCATGTTCTCGCCCCAGCCCGCCTTGCCGCGCAGACAGATACCGTACTGCTCCTGCTCAGGCTTGTGCAGCGCCTTGGCAAAGTCCCGCACCTGATCCCAGCTCGGCTGTTCCGGCATAGCGAGGCCCGCAGCTTCAAACAGATCGGTGCGGTAATAGGTCATGGAGCTTTCGGAATAAAACGGCAGGGCATAGAGGGTGCCTTCGGACGACAGACCGTTACGCACGGACGGGAAAATATCCGCCACATCGTAATCCGCCGGCAGATTGTCCATCGGCGCCAGCCAGCCTTTCTTGCCCCAGATCGGGGTTTCGTACATGCCGATGGTCATGACATCAAACTGACCGCCGCCGGTGGCGATATCGGTGGTCAGGCGCTGACGCAGCACGTTCTCTTCCAGTACCACCCACTCCAGCGTGATGTCCGGATGGGTTGCTTCGAAGGCGCTGGACAGCTCCTGCATGCGAATCATGTCACCGTTGTTGACGGTGCCGATGGTCACAGTGGCCGCATTGGCGCCCAGGGATGCCAGGGCAATGGAGGATGCAAGCAGGCTGGGAATAAGACGTTGTTTCATTCGGTTACACTCCTGAGCTGATGCACTGATCAGCCTTGTTATTATCTTTCTTGTGTACTCTCCCCCTGTATCTGCAACCGATACAGCGGGGAGCGAGGGTGAGTCCATTACACGCCTGAGTGCCGATCAAAACAAATGCAAAAACCACTCAATTTCTATACTTTTTTGCACTTTGTTTATTTTAACTCCGGATAAAACAAAGCCAATAAATAAAATATAGTCATTATTATCAACAAATTAAAAACATACTGCTCAAACATACGCCACTTAAAAGTGTACAGGTTAATCACATTAAAGTAGCCTGACTCTCGTTCAGAACAGCACCGCAGGAGGCCCGATCAAGCCATGCCCCAACAAAGCCCCGTCCGCAAGGTCGCTCCTGCCTATGAGCTAATTACCCCTAATGAACATAGCTCGATTTTGTACCGCCAGCATGGCTTTCCCCATCCGCTGGTGCGCTGGCATTACCATCACGAGTATGAGCTGCACCTGATCACGCACAGCTCGGGCAAGGTCTTTGTGGGTGACTACATTGGTAATTTCTACCCCGGCAACCTGATACTGACCGGCCCCAACCTGCCCCATAACTGGATCAGCCAGACCGAAAACGCTGAAACCTTCGATGAACGCGACAGGGTCGTTACCTTTACCGAGGAACTGATTCAGTCCGCCCGCGGGGTCTTTCCGGAGATCACCTCCCTGGATGCCCTGCTGCAGCGCTCAAGATTCGGCATTCAGTTTCAGGGCCCGGCGCTGATCAACCAGGTGAGTGCGCTTATGCAGGAAATATCGCAAACCGAAGGCCTCAGACGATTGGCGGCCTTTTTGAGTTTAATGAGCCTGCTGGCAGAATCCGATCAGTACGACCTGCTGTCCAGCGATCAGTACCAGCGCCTGGGCGGCGAGAAGAATCAGCATCGGGTCAACCAGGCGGTGAATTACATTGTCGAGCACTACAAGCGGGATCTGAGTCTGGAAGAAGTTGCCGAGCATCTGGCCATGCAGCCAACCTATTTCTCAAAGTTTTTCCGCCAGGCCACCGGACGGCGTTTCGTGGAGTTCATCAACAGCCTGCGCATTACAAGGGCCTGCGATCTGCTGGCCCACAGCGACCTGCCCATCACCGGGATCTGCTTCGATGTGGGCTTCAGCAACATTTCCAACTTCAATCGCCGCTTTCAGGCACTCAAGGGCATGACGCCGTCGGACTACCGCAAGCTGACGCCCACGGGGCACTGACAGAAGGTCTACCAGGGCGCGCCTGACCCACAAGCCTGGACTCGATGCCCCGGAGGCTGGCTGATACTCGACCGGTATCACCCGCCAAACCTCCACTCGGCACAAGACCCGGTACATGGCCGCCAAATTTTTCCAGGCTCAGCGCCCTTTCCAGCCCAGCGCTGCCTGCAGCAAACTTTTCAGGAGAAGCTGGGTGGGGGCCGCCAGGTCCTGGCGAAAGCCGAAGGGTTCGGTTTCATCCATATAGGTACATTGCGCCAGCTCCAGCTGAACGGCGTGGATGCCCGCCTGGGGATCGCCGTACTGACGGGTGATATAGCCGCCCTTGAAGCGACCGTTGAATACGTGGCTGTAATCCTTCTGCTGCGCACACAAGGCCTGCAGCTGTGCCGCCAGTGCGGGATCGCAGCTAGTGCCACTGTTGGTACCGAGATTCAGGTCCGGCAGCCGGCCCTCGAACAGACGCGGCACCTCCGAACGAATGGAGTGCGCATCCCACAGCAGCGCATAACCAAATTCAGCCTTTAAGCGCTGCAGTTCGTCATTCAGAGTCTGGTGGTATGGGGTCCAGATGTCATCCAGATAACGGCTGCGCTCCTGTGCCGACGGCGCAAGACCCTCCCGGAACAGCGGGCGACCATCGAACAGCGTATCCGGGAAAAGCCCGGTGGTGGCCGTAGCGTACAAGGGCGTGTCATCCGCCGGACGGTTAAGGTCGACCACATAGCGGGAATAACGTGCTTCCAGCACACTGGCACCCAGCTCCGCGGCAAAATCGTACAGCTGCGCGATATGCCAATCGGTATCGGCAAGGCAAGCCGCTTCCGGCACCAGCCCCGCCGCAACAGCCGGCGTCAGACAGGTGCCCGGATGCGGCATGCTGATCAGCAGCGGCACACGACCAGGGGTAAAATTCAAAACGTTATCCATGGAATAGCTCCCCAATAATACGGATGTTACTGCGCCAGGATGCTGCCGCCGGCTGTGTCCAGCGCTCAAAGATTAAATGTATATACAATAAGACATGCACGCAACAGGCCCTGCGAGAGCCTGCCGGTTTCCACCCAGGAAATACACAACCCCCTTTGCATTCTGTGACAAGCCTCCTACAAAGGCCTGAGCTCAATCAGGCAACAATTCACGGCGGCCTGTGCCGACAGCGTTAATTCAAACAGTTGCTGCTCGCCGGCAATACACAGACAATCGTAGCGGGCCAGAGCACCGCAGGCTTCTCCTTGTCGGCTCACCCGCAGCCCCTCGCCGGCACTCAACAGCAGCAGGGTCGCCGCCGAGCTGAACAGCCTCTCAGGCTGCTCGATGCGCAGCCATTGCAGGCGTGCGCTGTAGCGCTGTGGATCATAGATCAGATTGAAATCGCGAATTGCGCCCTCCAGCAGGCGACAGTCCACCTGGCTGTCACCGGCAAATGCAAAGGGATCAAAGACACCGAGGGGGCGGGAATCGACACCGTCGACGTTCAGGCACATGCCCTGGCCCTCGAGTACACTGATAATGCGCTGGTAGCCGGCAAACGACGAAAAGGCCCCCGCCGCGCCTATATCGGCGATCGAAACGCGCCAGCCAAACCCATCCAGATCTGCGCCCGCATCGCGCATGATCTCCAGTGTGGTGCCGGCACCATTTTTCCAGGGCATGCGGGGGTAATCCGCCATGCGTAACAGTTTAATCATGCTGCAAAGCTTCCTTCCAGACAGTGAAATGCCCCTGAGCAAGGCCGATACAGATGGAGCGGCGGTATCATCAAGCACCGGATGACAGCGCAAAACATAGCAGTTTACGCACCTCGAAAACATCTGTATATATCTATGTATATACATTGACACTGTGAGAATCATGATGCCTACCTATTACGCCGAACGTGCATTACTGCCCCAGGGCTGGGCCTATGCCGTACGCATTGAGGTTGCAGCCGACGGCTTTATCCGCGATATCCAGACCCAGGCGAGCGCTGACGGGGCCCACTGCCTCACAGGCCCCGTACTGTCGGGCATGCCCAACCTTCACTCCCATGCCTTCCAGCGCGCCATGGCCGGCCTGGCGGAAGTGGCCGGCAACCCCCAGGACAGCTTCTGGACCTGGCGCGAACTGATGTACAAACTGGTGGGCCGCATCACGCCGGAACAGCTGGAGATCATCGCCTGTCAGCTCTATATCGAGATGCTCAAAGCCGGCTACACCAGCGTCGCCGAGTTTCACTACGTGCATCAGGACCCGCAGGGCCAGCACTACAATGAGCCGGCGGAACTGGCCCTGCGGATCAGCCGGGCGGCGCAAAGCAGCGGTATCGGCCTGACGTTACTGCCGGTGCTTTACAGCCATGCAGGCTTCGGTGGCCAGGCGCCCCACGCCGGGCAGCGTCGCTTTATCAACGATAGCGACAGCTACCTCGGTTTGCTGGAATCCATTCGTTCACACCAGGCGACGCTCCCTACCCAGTCCGCCGGCCTCTGTTTTCATTCGCTGCGTGCGGTCACGCCGCAGCAGATCACCCAGGTGCTGGCGGCCGACACCACAAGCTGCCCTATCCATATACACATCGCCGAGCAACAGCAGGAAGTCGACGACTGCCTGGCCTGGAGCGGGCGCCGGCCGCTGCAATGGCTGTACGAGAACGCACCTGTGGATGCACGCTGGTGCCTGGTGCACGCGACCCATGCCACAGCGGAAGAAGTCACAGCGATGGCCCGCAGCCAGGCGGTGGTTGGCATATGCCCAACGACTGAAGCGAACCTGGGCGATGGTATCTTCCCGGCGACGGATTACCTGGCCCAGGGCGGGCGCCTGGGCATCGGCTCGGACAGCCATGTCTCCCTCAGCGTGGTTGAAGAGCTGCGCTGGCTGGAATACGGGCAGCGCCTGCGGGACCAGAAGCGCAACCGTCTGTATCGCCAGGACACCCCCATGATTGGCCGCACACTTTACGATACCGCCCTGGCCGGCGGCGCTCAGGCATCCGGACAGGCCATAGGCACCCTGGCCGTCGGCAAACGCGCCGATCTGATCGTGCTGGATGGCAAGGATCCGTACCTTGCAAGCGCCCAGGGCGATGCACTGCTCAATCGCTGGCTGTTCGCCAGCAGCAGCAACCTGGTGAAAGATGTGATGGTCGCGGGGCAATGGGTAGTAAAAGAGGGCCATCACCCGCGGGAAGAAACCAGCGCCGCTCATTTCGCGCAGGTACTCAAGACACTGCTGGCCGCCTGACAGCTGAACAACGCTGCGCCACTATTAGTGGAGGGGCGCGGCTCTAAAGCGCAACGTACCGTCCTCAGCTTCAAGACCCAGCAGCAGCTCACCGTTTTCAACCCTGAAGCTTTCGGCCTGCTGCAACGCCCGGCCGAAATCCGAATCCAGCGAGCCCGGCACGCAGGCCATCATGGTCGTGGCGATAGGACCGAAATTGAGCCTGCCAGCGCTCATTTCGTAGCTACCCTGACCCTTGTTGCAGTCAAACTGCGCCTGCACCCGGCCGTCCGGTTGCAGCACCAGCGTATAGCGCTCCGGCTGCGCCACCTCGAGCATCTCTTTGTGAGTGGTCTTGGACAGCCATTGCCAGCTGACGCCCTGGGCACTGGCGGGATCAGTCGAGGTCTCCTGCTGCATCACGCCCTCTTCCATCACGCCACTGTGCTGCGCACAACCGCCGCCCAACACAATGACCGCTGCCAAACCAAAGGCTCTTAGCGTCACGCTGTTTAACATACGTCTGACTCCTTCACTGAGTTTCCACAAAGCGGCACTCGGGCCGGCTCACTACACAAGCACCTTAGTACGGTTTGGGTTAGCTCACCTCTGCGGGTCGCAGTGGGTTGCTGGGTAAGATCATTAAATGTCAGGACATATGACTGCAGGACAGAACTCAAGCGCCAGCCGCAGTACTCGAGGATGCCCGCACCACCAGACTGGGTGCGGGGCCGGTGACGACCCTGCGTTTTACCTGGCCATTGATATGTTCGAACAGCAGGTCAATGGCCAGGACGGAAATTTCGTCCAGATGCAGATTGACCGCGGTAAGGGGCGGCTGGCAACTCTGGGCCCGCAGGCCGTCGTAGCGGGTTACCACGCGAATATCCTCGGGCACACGCAGCCCCCTGGCCTGAATTTCCTTCACCACACCGACGGCAAAGGCATCCACAGGCGCACAGATCGCATCAATACCTAAGTGATTCTCCAGTAACGCCCGGCATGCCTCGCGACCGGCGCTTTCGCCGCCGGCTTCTTCGGCGCGTACGATGATGACAGGCATCTCCCGTGCGCCGGCAAAATCCCGATACGCCTGCTCCATATCGACGTAGGAATGACGCGGCTGGGTGCCAATCAGCAACGCGGTCTTCAGGGCCCCCTGCTCCGCCAGGTGTTGCAGCAGGATGCGACCGGTCTCGTAGCCCTGCAGGTCGATATAGGGCAAGGCCTGATCCCCCTCCGGCTGGCGACCGATGGACACGACCTGTACGCCGCGACGCTGCAGCTGGGTCACATTGCGATCATGGGCCGCCGGCTCAATCACCACGGCGCCATCGATATCCAGCTCATCCAGCAGCGCCTCTGCCGCATCCAGCGGCGGCACCAGCACCAGCGCCAATCCCTGCCGTAGCGCAGCTTCCATGGCAGAACCCGCGATCTCCATCATGAAACCCAGCCGCGACGGGCCACCGGCCACTGAAAAGGGCATAGACGATACCAGCGCAATGGAGTTGGCCTTGCCGGTGCGCAATCGCTGCGCCCGCAGGTTGGGACGGTAGCCCAGCTGCTGTGCGATCTGCTTCACCTTCTCCCGCGTCCGGGGGTCCACCTGGCCGCGATCATTCAGCGCATGGGAGACGGTGGTACGGGAAACGCCCGCCGCCCTGGCAACATCGGCAATGGTCAAACGGGCCGGGGCCCGCAGGGGGGATTCAGACATGGGGCACTCGAACTCAGGCTGCACAGCGTCTGAGTATACTCGAAGCCGCGGCCGTTCTAAATCGATTTGGAATCCCTGGGCCCCAGAAGGATTCGATACTCCCTCGCCTTGAAACAGAAGCAGTTGACAGAAGTGAGTAAGGGAGTTACGTTAACCAAATCGATTTAGGCCACGACAATATGCAACCCAAATCGATTTATGCATGCCTAGCCTTTAGGTTTCCGGGTTTCAGGACCCCGTATCTGCTTTTCTGCCGGAAAGAGATACGGGGAATTTTTTATCTTAACCCCAAATCGATTTGGTCAGTGCCCTGCAGCCACATGCTTTGATGCCTTAACACCGACAATAAATACAAAGGAAAATCAAAATGTTAAACACAGATACCGTGGGCAAGACCGCCCCCGTGGATGAAAAGCTGCCATTACGCACACTGCTCGCCTTCGGTTTGCAGCACGTGCTGGTCATGGCCGCCTCCCCCATCGCCTCGGTCTTCCTGATGTCCAGAATCCTGGGCTTCGATGCCGACCTCACCGCCAGCCTGCTCAGCGCCACCTTTCTGATCTGCGGCCTGGGCACCTTGCTGCAGTCCATTGGCTACGCGGGCTTTGGTTCCCGTCTGCCATTTATCATGCTGCCGGGGGGCGCCCCGATCATTCTGTTTATTCAGATTGCACAGCAGTATGACGCCGCAACCGCATCGGGCGCGGTCATTCTGACCGGGCTCTTCTATTTTATCGTGCTGCCGGTGTTCAAGCGCCTGCTGAGGTTCTTCCCCTCCATGGTCATAGGCACCATGTTGCTGCTGGTCGGTGTCAACCTGGTGAAAATTCTGGGCCTGCTGATCGTCGGCAGAAACCCTGAAGCGGCTGATTTTGCCGATCCCGGCAATATCTTCCTGGCCTTTGTAACCATCGCACTGACGGTACTGATGGCGCGCTTTCTGACGGGCATATTCAAGCAGCTGGCCATTCTCGGCGGCCTGATCGGCGGCACCCTGATCGCCTTCCTGATCGGCGCCATGCATACCGAGAACTTCAGCCTGACACCCCTGGTCGGCGTACCCGAGGTACTGCCTTTTGGCATGCCCACCTTTGATATTATCGCCGCCCTGCCGCTGATGATTTTCTGCATGATCTCCATGGTGGAAGCCACCGGTCAGACCGTGGCCATCAGCGAAGTGGTCGGCAAGGAGCTCGACAAGGAACGGGACGTTGCCCGCACCATCCGCGGTGATGCCATTATCTCCTTTCTGGGCGGTTTCTTTGGTACCTCGCTGATCATCACCAGCGGCGAAAATATCGGTGTGGTGCAGGCAACCGGCATCCGCTCACGCTGGGTCACTGTGGCGGCCGGCTGCATGCTGATTGTTATTTCGTTTCTGGCCCCCTTTACCAGCGCGATTCAGGTCATCCCCGATGCCGTGATTGGTGGTACCGGGCTGGTGCTCTTTGCCATCGTTGGCGTCATGGGCATTGAAATGCTGCGCCGTACCGACCTGCGTGACAGCAGCAACATGTACGTGGTCGCGGTTGCCCTGGCGGTAGGCCTGTTTCCCATCCTGGTGCCGGGCGCCTACAGCAACTTCCCGACCGGCATCGCCGCCTTCCTGGGCAACGGTGTCGCCGCCGGTGCCATTACGGCTGCGGTACTCAACGCGATCTTTCATCACACCCAGTCTGCGCCGCAGTCTGAACCTGAGCTGGCGCCGCTGGACAAGAACATACAGTCGCAGAACTGATCCCGCTCGGATACCCGCAGGGCCAAGGCACCGGCGGGACCCAGGTCCCGTCGGCGCCCGGCCCGCTACATACTTTCAATGAACACACTGGTGGAATGCCAATGACAGCCCCCTACTCCCCCGACAATTTTAACGCGCCCGAACAGATTCTGGCCCCCGAGTGGCTTCTGCTCAGGGACAAGCCGGTACAGGGTCAGGCCCTCCTCGTCAGCCAGGGGAACATCAGCGCCGTCGGCAGCGTCGCCGAGCTGCAGCGCCAGGCGCCCGGTGTACCGCTGCTGTCCTTGCCTGGCCGCCTGATCATGCCCGGCTTTATCGATACCCATCACCACCTGACCCAGGCCTTTGGCAAGGCGCTGGTGTTTGGCGAACCGTCGGAGATATTTCGCCGTATCTGGGTGCCGCTGGAAGCCAGCCTTGATGAAGATTTCCTCTATCTGAGCAGCAAGCTGGCGGCGCTGGAAGCCCTGCGCGGCGGCTTTACCACCGTCTGCGATGCCGGCACCCGCTCGGCCGCAGCCTTGAGCAGCATTGCCCGCGCCACCGAGGAAGCCGGCATTCGCTGCGTGCTCGGCATGGTCTGCAATGACAAGCAGGGCACGACCCTGCTGGACAAGAGCAGCATCCTCGCCAGGGCTGACCGGCATATCAGTGCCTGGCAAGGATCCGGCCAGCTGGTCAGCCCCTCCCTGGCCATTCCCATTCCCGAGATTGCAACGGATGAGATGCTGCACGCCATTTCATCCCTGTGCCGTGAAGCCGGCATCATCTTTCAGACCCATGCCAATGAACACCTGGTGGCGGTTGAACGCTCACTGGAGCAGCGCGGCCAGCGTCCCGTTGAACACCTGTATCACGCCGGCGCTCTGGGCCCCCAGACACTGCTGGCCCACGCCACCCTGCTGACGCCGACAGAAATCCGCATGATTCAGCAGACCGATACCGCCGTCTCCTACAACCCGGTGGCCAGTGCCTGGAAAGGCAATGCCGTGGCCCAGGCCGAACTGATGCACGCCTTCAATATCCGCCTGGGACTGGGCACCGATGGCACCCGCAGTGATGGCTTTCGCCTGATGGATTACGCCGAGGCCGCCCAGCGCTTTGCCTTCGGCATGGCCGCCGGCGACTCATCCTGCGGCGGTGGCTGGCCCTGGCTGGAGAAGGCCACTCTGGGCGGCGCCGACGTCCTCGGACTGGGCCGCAAAACCGGCGAAATTGCCGCCGGCCGGGCGGCCGACTTCCTGCTGATCGACCTGGAAGTGCCGGAGATGGTGCCCTCCTGGGACCTGAGCTGGGAGCTGGTGCGCCTGGCCAACCGCGACCAGATCGAGGGGGTCTTTGTCGATGGCAAACTGCGGCTATGGCAGGGCTGGCCACTGGACTGGGACGCCCGGGCGCTGATGCGCCAGGTCAGCGCAGAAGCCAAAGCCGGTGTTGCCGGCGCCCCGATCCAGAAAATCCACAGCTTCTCGGATCAGCACCGGCAACAGCATGCCGAGCGCAGCCGCCGGCACCCGGGCAGCCAAGGCCCGAGCGAGACCCTTGCCGCAGCATGCAGCGGCTGATACTCAGATGCTTTCCTCAATCTGCAACACAGGATAAATGCCTCCTATGAACCCGGACATTTTTGGCTGGCTGGCGCTGGCGGTGGCCAGCGGCGCCTTTATACAGGGCAGCACCGGCATGGGCTTTGCGCTTATCGTCGCCCCGGTGCTGGGCATACTGCAGCCATCGCTATTGCCGGTCGGCCTGCTGGTACTGATGCTGCCCCTTAATGCCGCCGTTGCCTGGCGCGAACGCGAGGCCATTGATCTGATGGGCACCAAATGGATTACGCTCGGACGGGTACTGGGGACCTTTGGCGGCCTCTGGGTGCTGATCGTACTGCCACTCAACTACCTGAATATTCTGATCGGTGTATCGACCATTGCCGCCTCGGTCGCCACCTGGCTGGCACCAGTGTTCTCCCCCGGCAAGCGGGCTTTCGTCTCCACCGGCGTGATCACCGGTATCACCGAAACGGCAACCGGCATTGGCGGCCCGCCCCTGGCGCTGGTGTATCAGCATATGCCGGTGGCAACGCTGCGGGCCTCGGTCGCGCTCTGCTTCCTGATCGGCGAGGTCGTTTCCCTGGCCGTGCTGGCCGGCAGCGGTCACCTGGAGTCGGCCCGCATCACCCCCATGCTCTGGCTGCTGCCCGCCCTGCTGGCCGGCATGCTACTGAGCCATTGGGTACACAAATCCATCAACGGCCGTTTTCTGCGCAACTTCGTGATGCTGTTTGCGATCACTTCAGGCTTTTTTGTACTGCTGAATTAGGCCAGTACATCACTGGCTCCCCCGCCGGGGAAGCCAGTGATGTACTCAGGGCGCCGCCCTGAAACGCAATCTTCCTCCCTCGCCTTCAAGCCCCAGCAACAGCTCACCGCCTTCGACGCTAAAGCTTTCCACCGTCTCCAATGCCTGGCCGTAAACGGAATCCAGGGAGCCCGGCAGGCAGGCCATCATCGTCGTGGCGATGGGCCCGATTTTTAGCCTGCCATCGCTACCCCCAGTCGCAATCGAACTGCCGGGGTTGGTCGCCACCCTCTCCTGCATCACGCCGCTGTGCTGCGCACGGAAGCGAAAACTCGCTGGTCTGACCGATCAGCACAGAGATAGCCGGGCAAAAGTGGCTTGGCGGTGAGTGTATTGAGCGGTTTAGTCCTTCGACCCAAAGCGGACATTGTCTGCTCTAGAACGCCAGCAGTCAGTAGCTCTACTGCATAATCTGTGCAGCCTTACCCTGACCGCTGGTAATTACCTCGCGTTTGTATAAGAATCAAGAGAATGGTCGTGCAGATACAACCAATTTTTGGTATACCTTTTGGTCTGAAATATTAAGGAAAGATATACCTTATAGATATTATTAGGTCGTATACCTCATTAAAGAGGCTTTTATACCTTACTGTGAGTAATTCGAGTATGCCAAAATTCCCTCCATCGTTTTTGTTGTTGCAGCAAGAGGGCTACCTAATCAGTTCATCGCTCACGAATGGGCTGACGGAACTACGCTCAGCTCATGTGCATAATAAAGGCGCGTTTTATACGTCCTTGTTTAACCTATCAGTTGGTTTCGAGCGATTGCTTAAAGCGATTGTGATTATCGATCATATGCTAAATCATCAACTGGCCGTCCCAACCAAAAAGCAATTACAGGCTAGAGGGCATCACATCGTTGATCTTTACGACGAGTGTGAGCGGATTGGAGTCAGTACGAACTCTCTAATTCCCGGTCGAACACAATTGGACGCAATAGATAACGAGTTCCTTCGATTGCTCAGCGATTTCGCACGTGCGACGCGCTATCACAATTTGGATGCCTTAAGCGCATCACACACAAGCCCTGATCCATTGGTTCGATTGAATCAACTGATCGTTGCTATCCTTGCGCAAGATGTACCGCAAAGACAGAAGGATAAGATTCTCAGCCAAGCAGGGCTCATCGTGAGTCAAATTGATGATATTACGTTCACGCTCATGCATGGACTTGACCAGCGCCCACTGTCTACATCCGACGCGCTTTCGTTGCCAGGGCTGCATGAGCAATCGACCCGTTTTGCTGTGTTACGCATCATTAAGCTACTTGCACCACTCAGAGATCTGCTGGCACAGATCAGCTATGGTGCTTATGGCCTAGGACAATTTCCTGCATTTCCTCAAATGCAAGAATTTTTGGAGTGGTTGTGGGATGATCGCCAGTACGTGCTTAGAAAGAGAAAGTGGCCGTGAAAACGGCATAACAAATAATTGCATCGGATCAAAATTGGCTGCGCCAATTTTGATCCGCTGAACTGGTCGTTAAGTGGCAAGAGGACGACCTTCACGATGGCGAATAATTGGAATATTCCTGACTGGCTGGAAATGGAAGTCCGTGAAATAGATAAAGTCTGCGTCTATTGCGGTAGTGAATTAAAATCCATAAAAGTCTCAAAAAAATCTACGGCAAGCTGGGAGCATATCATCAATGATGCCAGCATAATCACAAGAGATAACATTGCACTCTGTTGTTGTGATTGCAATGCAAGTAAGGGCCAGAAACAACTGTCAGCTTGGCTGAAAACAACATATTGCAAAGAACGAGGCATTACGCCCGAAACTGTGGCACCAGTAATCAAACAAGCTATTGAAAATGGGCTGTAGTGCTGTTCTTAAAGAAATCAGCGCAGTTCCGGGGACAGTATACCTATTTATTGGGCCTATGGAGTCACCTGTATGGTTCAAGGAATGGGAGTCACTTTTGGTCGAAGTTGTTTTCCGCCTCTGGCACTGCTGGTGCCGCAGAAATGTTTCGATGTCTTGACTTGCCCAGTAGGAACTCAACATCACCGACCCGCCAATATAGCAGAACGGCCAGCTACCCCTTATGGAGCCAGCGAGCACTGAGGGCATTTTGCGATCAGGCCCGAAGGGGCGATACAGGGACTGTATCGCCCCTGATTAGCACATGGATGTGCCGGCTCTTCACCTTGAAGGCCGGCTTCCGCACAATGGCTTCAGAGCACAGCCAATAGGCTTCATTGGGGCGCGCTTTCTTTGGTTACTTTCTTTCGCGCGAGCAAAGAAAGTAACGCGCCAAAAAGGCGCAAAAGGAGTATCAGGCAGGTAATACAACGTGGCAGTGGTCAATACATCCTGTACATCGCCACTCCTGCGCATCCCTGCGCCCGTGGCATACCGTACATCCTGTACCCCTGCTCCTGTGCATCCATGCACTCGCAGGATAAATACGTCCCTGTATAAAAAAACCGCCGAACGGACGTTCGGCGGCAAAGGATGATCGGGATGCAAAACCGATCTGACAGCATAACCGCCCCCGGAGGCGTCGGGTGCGGTTCAACCTTTCAGGCTGAGGTGATCAAGCCACCAGCCGTTCGCGGGTGACGAAGTCCTGGGTATCGGCCAGGGCTTTGCCGAACTTCTCGATCAGTTCGTCGATCTGGGCTTCGCTGATGATCAGCGGCGGGCAGAAGGCAATGCTGGAACCGGCTACCGCCCGGGTAATCAGACCGTGCTGCTCGCAGGCACGCTGGGCAAAGGCACCCACGGCACCGCCGTCAAAGGCCCTGCCGCTGGCCTTGTCGGCCACCAACTCAAGGGCGCCTATCAAGCCGCTGCCGCGCACCTCACCCACCAGCGGATGATCACGGAACTCCGCCAGACGGCGCTGCAGATACTCACCCATGCGGGCGGCACGGCCAAAGATATCGTCGCGCTGGTAGATCTCGAGGGTTTTCAGGGCCACGGCGCAGGCGACCGGATGGCCTGAATAGGTATAGCCATGCCCGAACACACCCAGCTTGTTGCTCGGCTCAACCATGGCATCGTACAGATCGCCACGAATCACCGAGGCGCTGATCGGCATGTAGGCCGATGACAGCTGCTTGGCCAAGGTCATGAGCGCCGGGCGTTCGATACCCATGGTGGTGCAGCCAAAATCATTGCCGGTACGGCCAAAGCCGGTGATCACTTCGTCGGCCCAGAACAGGATGTCGTACTTGTCGAGAATTGCCTGCACCTTCTGGTAGTAGCCGGCCGGTGGCACTATTACGCCACTGGCACCGGTGATCGGCTCGGCGATAAAGGCCGCGATAGTGTCGGGCCCTTCGCGCAGAATCAGCTGTTCCAGATTGTTGGTGATACGGGTGACGAAATCCGCTTCGCTTTCGCCGGCCAGGGCGCCGCGGTAATAATGCGGCGCATCGGTGCGCAGGATGCCCAGCGCATCGATTGGCAGATCGAAATTGGTCTGGTTAACCGGCAGACCGGTGAGGGATGCCGCCGCCACAGTCACGCCGTGGTAGGAGCGCTCGCGGGAAATAATCTTGCGCTTTTGCGGCTTGCCGATGGCGTTGAAGTAGTACCGCAGCATCTTGATATGGGTGTCATTGGCATCGCTGCCCGAGCTGCCAAAAAACACCCGCGCGTTATCGACAGGTACCATTGCGGTCAGCTTCTCGGCCAGCTCCATGCCGACCTTGTGGGTCTTGCCGCCAAACATATGGGAAAAGGCCAGCTTGCCCATCTGTTCCGCCGTGGTATCGATCAGTTCCCGGTTGCCGTAGCCCAGCGAGGTACACCAGAGTCCTGAAAGCCCTTCGAGGTACTGTTTGCCATTAGTGTCGTAAACATAGACCCCTTCGCCGCGCTCAATAGTCAGCTGCTCGGTGGCGGTGAAATTGGTCGTTGGGTAAATAATTGAACTCATGTCTGTGCTCCTACTCTGGGCCTTTAGCGGTCCAGTCCACCCATGCAGATGAATTTAACTTCCAGATAATCGTCCAGACCGTACTTGGAGCCCTCACGGCCCTGGCCGGACTGTTTCATGCCACCGAAAGGCGTGGCATCCGACCCCAGGGCGATTTCGTTGACGCCGACCATGCCGAAGTCCAGACCTTCGCTGACGCGCCATACACGGCCCACATCGCGGGTAAAGACATAGGCCGCCAGACCGAATTCGGTATCGTTGGCCATGGCGATGGCCTGGGCTTCAGTGTCAAAACGGAAGATCGGCGCCACCGGGCCAAAGATTTCTTCCCGCGCCACACGCATGCCCGCCACCACATTGCTCAGCACCGTGGGCTGATAGAAGTGATCGCCCAGGGCATCGACCTGGCCGCCGGTTTCAACCCGCGCGCCTTTGGCCACGGCATCATCCACCAGGGATTGCACGTTGCGCACCGCCTTGGCGGTGATCAGCGGACCGTGGGTAGCGTCTGCATCCAGACCGTTGCCCAGGCGGAATCCTTTCACCTTGGCGGTGAATTTTTCCACGAAGGCATCATAGATATTGCTCTGCACCAGAATGCGGTTGGCACAGATGCAGGTCTGGCCGGAGTTACGATACTTGGCGGCAATGGCGCCATTCACCGCAGCATCCAGATCCGCATCATCCAGCACTATCACAGGCGCGTTGCCACCGAGCTCCATGGAGGTGCGCTTGACGGTATCGGCACTCTGCTTCATCAGCAGCTTGCCCACCGGGGTGGAGCCGGTAAAGGTCACTTTCTTGACGATGGGGTTGGAGGTCATCTCGCCGCCGATGGCGGGTGCATCGGCACCCGGCAGCACGCTGAACAGACCCGCCGGCACACCGGCACGCTCCGCCAGCACGGCCATGGCCAGCGCAGACAAGGGCGTTTCGGCCGCAGGCTTGACCACGATGCCACAGCCCACCGCCAGCGCCGGTGCAACCTTGCGCGAAATCATGGCGTTGGGGAAGTTCCAGGGCGTAATGGCCGCAACCACACCCACCGGCTGCTTAACAACGATGGAGCGACGGTCACTCTGTGACGGAATCACATCGCCGTAAACGCGCTTGGCTTCTTCACCGAACCACTCCACAAAGGAAGCGCCGTAGGCGATTTCGCCACGGGATTCCGCCAGTACCTTGCCCTGCTCCAGTGTCATGATCAGCGCCAGATCTTCCTGGTTCGCCATGATCAGCTCAAACCAGCGACGCAGCACAGCCGAACGCGTCTTGGCCGGCTGGGCTTTCCAGTCCTGCATGGCAACCTCTGCCGCCTCGATGGCACGGCGGGTTTCAGCCGCCCCCACCGATGCCACATCCGCCAGGTGTTCGCCATTAGCCGGGTTGGTCACGGTGAAGGTAGCGCCATCGTCGGCGTCAACCCACTGACCATTGATGTAAGCCTGGGACTGCAGCAGGCTGGGATCTTGCAATGTAATGCTCATGTTATCGTCGCCTCATGGTGTGGCTGGCAGGCGCCCTGGGGAGCGCCGGCAAATTCAGGGTTTCATTTATAGGACAGGCTAGCCTTGCTTAATATGATGATTTAAAGAATCATACATTTATATATGCAAAGACATTAACTCAGGCCGAATACACTATGGGCAAGCGCAAAACAGCAATCAGCGGCCAGCTGGCCGACATGGACCTGCGGCTGCTGCGAGTGTTTAAAACTGTAGCTGACTGTGGCGGCTTTACCGCCGCCGAGGTTGAACTCAATCTGGCCAATTCCACCATCTGCAACTATATGGCGGATCTGGAAAAACGTCTGGACATGCGCCTGTGTGAACGGGGCCGTGCAGGCTTTGGCCTCACCGAACAGGGCAAGGTGGTGTACGAGGCAACCCAGGAGCTGCTGTCCGCGCTGGATCAGTTTCGCAACCGGGTGAACCAGTCCCACGACCGCATCATGGGTCAGCTGGATCTGGGCTGCGCCGAACACATGCTGGGGCTGCCGCGCAGCTTTCTGGTGGATGCCCTGGGCCGTTTCGCCGACAAGGCCCCGGATGTGCGCATGCGTATCGCCACCATGGCCTCAGACGATGTGGTGCCGGCGGTGATGGATGGCCGGGTGCAGATCGGTATCACTGTGCTGCATGGCGACATGCCGGGGCTCAAAAGCCTGAAGCTGTATGATGAACAGATGTCACTCTATTGCAGCCGCGGCCACCCGCTGCACGGCCGCAGTGAGGCGGATATCCGGCTGGAAGATCTGCAGGCCTACCGCTTTGTGGAGTCCCCTCGCCTGTTGCCGGGTCGTGAGCTGCACCCGGCCATGAGCGGCTGGAACAAGCAGGTCAGTGCCCACCACCAGGAGGCCCGCGCCACCCTGATTCTGACCGGCCACTATCTGGGTTTTCTGCCACGCCATCTGGTGAAAAACTGGGGCTGGGGCTCGGAAATGCAGCCCCTGCTGGAAAGTGAACTGAGCTACAGCAACAGTTTCTACGCCATTACCAAGCCCCGCACCGAACGCAACCTGGTAGTGGATGCCTTCTTCGCCTGCCTGCAGGACGCCCTGGCGAAAAAGGTCGGATAGGCAACGTCGACCGCCTGCAGCCAATTAAGAACATTACGGCGGTGGAACCGCGCCCGGTCGCCCGGTTCTAATTTATGGGTACTTGCTGACCCTCAACAGGGCTTTGGCAAGGCATAGCGAGGTACTTGCTGTAACCAGTGAATAGGGGTCCGCCGGACAGGGCGGTCTCTGTTTAATCAAGCTGGAGCTGGATTAAAATGGAAGACAAGGTCGCGAATTTCACTGAATGCACTGAGGCGCAAATCGAACGCCTTAGCACCGGGGTCCCCGGGCTGGGGGAAATACTGGGCGGAGGCTTCATTGCGCAGCGCGCCTACCTGATACGGGGCGCCCCCGGCACGGGCAAAACCATTCTGGGCCTGCACTTTTTAACCGCCGGGGCCCTGCAGGGCGAGCCCTGCCTGTTTGTCACCCTGGGCGAGACCGAGGAGCAGATTCGCAGCAATGCCGCCTCGCTCGGCTACAACCTTGAGGGCATCTCGTTTCTGGACCTGAGCCCGGCGCCCGAGTTTTTTACCGAAGACCAGAGCTACGACATCTTCCACCCCTCCGAGGTGGAACGCGAGCCGATCACCCGCAAAATCATAGAGCAGGTCGAGGCAATCCGGCCCACCCGTGTCTTTCTCGATGCCTTGACCCAGTTCCGTTACCTGTCAACCGACAGCCTGGAATTCCACAAACAGGCGTTTTCCTTCCTGCGCTACCTGAGTGAATCGGGCGCGACTGTGGTATTCACGTCGGACAGCAGTCAACAGGCACCCGATGACGACCTGCAGTTCATGTGCGACGGCATTATTCAGCTGGAATGCAATGACATGGAGCGCAGCCTTTGCGTCACCAAGATGCGCGGCTCCAGTTTCCGCATGGGTCACCATAGCTTTCGCCTGACCCCCCGGGGCATGGAGGTTTCACCGGTACTGGTGCCTGATCTCCAGCGCGAGGGACTGGCCCCGATTTTTACCGGCGAACTGACGGCCTCAGGCATTGCGGAGCTGGATGCCTTGCTGCATGGCGGCCTGGACCGGGGTACGACCACCGTCCTGACCGGCCCCAGCGGCGTGGGCAAAACCACCGTCGGCATGCAGTTCATGAAAGCCTCGGCCAGCCGGCAGGAAAAAGCCGTGGTCTATATCTTCGAGGAAGGCCTGGAGTCGCTGCTCAGACGCTGTGAGGCCATCAACCTTGCGGTGCGCCCGCTGATAGAAAGTCAGATGCTGTCGGTGGTACCGATCGAGCCACTGAGCTTTACCGCAGATGAGTTCTCCCGCCTGGTATGTCGGGATCTGGAGCAAAATAATACCCGCATCGTGATGATAGACAGTGTGGCCGGCTATCGCATGAGCCTGCGGGGCAAAGACCTCATTAGCCACTTGCATGCCCTGACCCGCTATCTGAAGAGCAAGGGTGTCAGCACCATTTTGATCAACGAACTGAAGACCCTCAGTGGAGACTTCCATATATCCGAAATCGGTATCAGTTACCTGGCCGACGACATCATCTTCCTGCGCTACCTGGAGCTCAACGGCGAACTGCGCAAAGCCATTGGCGTTATCAAAAAACGCGTGGGAGACTTCGAAAAAACCCTGCGTGAAGTCCAGATCACTCCCGATGGCCTCAAACTCAGCGAGCCGCTGACCCGCCTGCGCGGCCTGTTGAGCAGCCAGGTGCAACTGACCTAGCCGGAGGGCGGTTTGAATGAATTCTGAAGACGCGCCCCTGATCCTGGCTGTCAATCACAACCGACGCAACCTGGATCTGCTGGTACAATTTCTGAGCCAGGATGGCTATCGAATCCTGGCCGTCACCAGCCTGGAAGAGTTCGATCGAGCGCTAAGCGCTGAACAGCGCATTGAAATGGCGGTGGTGGACATCACCGGTTTTGACCAATCGATCTGGCGTCATTGCGACCACATGCGGCGCAAGCAGCTCCCCTACCTCGTCCTCGCCTCCCGCTGGGAGGCCGCCGGCATCCAGCACCGGGGATACGACCATGGCGCCCGCTATGTGCTGGCCAAACCGACGACAAAAAAGACACTGCGCCTGATCCTGAACGGCTGTTGCAGGCATCGCGATGAAGCAGATTCTTTTAATCCTGGACCATGAGGAAAACCGGCGCCTGCTGGCCCAATGGCTAGAGCCCCACTACCGGGTACTCGCGGGTGATGCCCAGGTGCTGCTGGCCGACAACTTTGACCTCTGTATTCTCGACGCCACCGCCCTGAACCGGCTTTGGCAGCAGGTCGAATCCCGCAAGGCACGGGAACGCCCCCTGTTCCTGCCCTTTCTCGTGGTCATCTCGCAACGCCACGGTCACCTGATCACAGGTCTGCGCCGGCAATGCGTCGACGAACTCATCGCCAGCCCGGTCGAGAAAATGGAACTGGTGGTACGGCTGGACAACCTTTTGCATATTCGCCAGCTGTCACTGGAACTGGAAGCTGTCAATACCCGACTGCACAAGAACCTGCAACGCATGAAGGACGACGAATCAGGCGGCCGCCACCTCCAGTTCCAGCTGCTGCCCGAAAACCACAAGCACATCGGTCCTTACGAATTCAGCCACCGGCTGATTACCTCGGCCTATCTCAGTGGCGACTTCGTCGACTATTTTTCCATCGATAATCGACACCTCGGTTTCTACATGGCGGATGTATCGGGGCACGGGGTCTCGTCGGCTTTTGTCACCGTGCTGCTCAAAAGCTACATGGCCCGCTATCTGGAGGATCACCGGGAGGGGCGTGACAGTGCCATACTGCGTCCTGGCGAAATCCTCGACCGCCTGAATCACAAGCTCCTGGGCGGGCACCTGGATAAATACATGACCATGTTCTTCGGCGTACTCGGCCTGGACGACAACCGGCTGCGCTACAGTCAGGGCGGCCAGTTTCCCTTCCCCATCCTCTTCGACGGAACCAGGGCTGACTTTGTCGGCATCAAGAGTCTGCCAGTGGGCCTGTTCGAGTTTGCCAGCTACGACACCGTCGAGCTGCAACTGCCACCAGGCTTCATCATGGCCCTGATCTCGGACGGCATTCTGGAGGTGTTGCCCCAGCCTCGGCTCAGGGACAAGCTAGGGTTCCTGCTATCCTTAATCAGCAATGATTCGACGACTATCGCCGCCCTGGTCCGGGAGCTGGCACTGACCCAGGAGAACAGCCTGCCGGACGATATAACCTTCCTGATGATCCAAAAGCGGAGTTGAGATGGCTACAGGCACTATCTTCTACGCCAGACACGAGCGCACCTACGTCCTGAAACTGGTTGGCGAGCTGCGCTATACCCTGAGCGAAAGCTTCAATGCCTTTCTCGAACGCCTGTTCAAGCAACAGGACTTCGATAACATTCTGATTGACCTGACCGAGACAGAATCCATCGACAGCACCATGCTCGGGCTGCTGGCCAAGATCGCCAGTTTCATGCACGCGCGTTTCGACAGCAAGGCGGTGCTGGTCTGTAACAATCCGGATATCAACCAGCTGCTGGACAGCCTGGGTTTCTACGGTATCTTTACCATCTGCGAGCAAGGCCCCGAGGACGCGGCCCCCCTGCAACAGCTATCCGCGGATACCACCTCCGCGGACGCCATGGCAGCCACCATACTGGAAGCCCATCGCATTCTGAGCGAAGTGAACGACAGCAATAAAGCGCTGTTCAGAGACCTGATTGATGCGCTGCAGGACGAGCCCCGCTGACGCCTCTCAGCCTGAACAGACGGCTACATGGAAGATAGAAATAACAATCAACTGGCGCGCGCTATAAAAGCGCACATTCAGGTTGCGGAACCTGCAGGGGGCGTCCCTTGCCGCCCTGCAGGTTCCGCGATGGCCGGCCATAGGCCGATCTTGCACCCAGGCTGGATAATCAGGCTGTCTTATGACCACTGCGACCCAGCATGACCACCAGAGACCATACCGAGTCTGCGCCTACCAGTAGGCCGACAATGATGCTATTCCACATCGCAGCCGGCATGGTGGCGTATCCCAGCAGGAAGGGGGCGGCAATTAGCCAGGCACCCAGTGCCAGCAGTACCCACTCTTCCCACACCTGTGTTTTCCTGAGTACGGCAATGGAGAAAACAACAACGGCAACGCCCACGATCACCGGATTCCACATCACCATCATGGCATCCGTTGCGCCATAGCCCAGGGCGAAAGGTGATATCACCAGCCAGACCCCAAACAGCAACATCAGCCAGTCACGCCAATGTGCCTTGAACTGTTCGATATTCATGGAACACCTCCCACGCGTTAATCGGTTCCATTGGATCCTGAAATTATCCGTCCCTTTTCAACGGTCATTACGACATCCAATTAACCTCCTTTACTTAACTGATAGGGGATATTTTTTGGATTTTCAATGCCTTCTCTTTACTGATGACATCGGATCACATGGCTGTGTTCCCGGCGGCAAACGCCCGGCCTTCAGCCCTGCAACCGGGGCTATTTTCCTGCCCCAGGAGTCGCTTTGGGGCAGGCATCAATAAGGGCGCGGATTTCGTCAAATTCCAGGGTTTCCTTTTCCAGCAGCGCCTTGGCCACGGCATCCAGCAGGGCACGGTTATTCTTCAGCAACTGCCCGATTTCGACCTCGCGATGCTTCAGCAGCATGCTGACTTCGTCGTCGATCACTTCGGCGGTGTGCTCGCTGAAGTCCCGCTGCTGCGCCATTTCACGTCCCAGAAATATATGTTCCTCGCCGCGATGGAAGGCGACCGGGCCGATCTTCTCGCTCATGCCCCAGTGCGTCACCATATGGCGCGCCAGTTGGGTGGCCTGCTTCAGGTCTTCCTCGGCGCCGGAGCTCACTTCACCAAAGACCAGTTTTTCGGAGCTGCGACCGCCCAGCATCACGCCAAGGCGGTCATAGAGGTAGCTCTGCTTGAAATTGTGCCGCTCGGCTGCGGGAATCTGTTCGGTCACGCCCAGCGCGTGCCCGCGGGGAATGATAGTGACCTTGTCCAGTGGATCGGCATGGGGCAGCAGGCTGGCCACCACCGCATGACCGGCTTCATGGAAGGCCACCAGCTGCTTCTCGTCGTCGCTCAGCAGCATCTCGCGCAGCCCGCCGAGCACGACCTTGTCCCGCGCTGCCAGCATAAGCTGCATATCGACCTCGCTTTTGCCCTTGCGCCCGGCCAGCAGCGCCGCTTCGTTGATCAGATTTTCCAGGTCCGCCCCCGAAAAACCGACGGTCAGTGCCGCCAGGCGCACCAGGTCCACATCGCCCGCCAGCGGCACCCCGCGGGCGTGAATATTCAGAATGGCCTGGCGCGCCGGCCTGTCGGGCAGGTCCAGCGTCACCTTGCGATCGAAACGCCCCGGTCGCATCAGGGCGGCATCGAGCACGTCGGGCCTGTTGGTCGCCGCCAGCACCACGACCGTTTCATGGGGCTCGAAACCGTCCATCTCATTGAGAATCTGGTTCAGTGTCTGCTCCCGTTCGTCGTGGCCACCGCCGAGCCCCGTGCCGCGGGCGCGCCCGATCGAATCAATCTCATCAATAAAGATGATGGCAGGCGCCTCTTTCTTGGCGCTCTGGAACATGTCCCGCACCCGCGATGCCCCGACCCCCACGAACATCTCGATAAATTCGGACGCGCTTATGCTGAAAAAGGGCACATTGGCTTCGCCGGCCACAGCTTTGGCCAGCAATGTCTTGCCGGTGCCTGGCGGTCCCATCAGCAGAATACCCCGCGGAATCTTGGCGCCCAGGCGTCGATAGGGGCTGGGATCGCGCAGATAGTCACTGATTTCGCACAGATCCTGCTTGGCATTTTCCAGTCCGGCAACATCGTCGAAGGTCACTCTGGATTGCCCTTTCTCGAACCGCTTGGCCCTGGACTTGGCAAAGCCAAAAATCCCGCCGGCACCGCTGCCACCCATCATGCGCTCCTGCATCTTGATACTGGCATACCAGAACAGACCTATAATCAGCAGCCAGGGCACCAGCCCGATCAGCAATCGCACCCACCAGCTGCCGCTCTCCGACCGCACGCGCACCTCGACATCATATTGCTCCAGCAATGGCATCAATTCGGGATCGTCAATCGGTGGCAGAGTCGTGACGAACTGCTTCACCGTCCGGTTTCCCGTCGCCTGCGAGCCTGGCTCAGGTTTTCTAAAGGTGCCGCTGACCTGTTGCCCCTGCAAGGTAATGCTGACCACCTGCTCAGCCCGCACCCTATCCTTGAAGGCGGTATAGGACAGATCGGCCTGATGCTGGCGTTTTGCCGTATCAAGCCAGAAAAAGGAGAGCAACAAGGCCGTCAGGAACCAGATGATCAGGCGCGCACCGGAACTCGGCCCCAGCACTGGGCTCATTCCTGACGGTGTATTACCAGGCTGTTTGTCGGCCATTTGAATGTACTTTTTTGTGATAACACTGATCTTGTCAGTGTAGTTGACAGCGAATCCGCCTATTGCGCTGCAACGGTCACAATCAACTTACAAGCCTTATAACCAAGGATTAAATTGATATTGAATCTAAACGATAACGATTTGCATTATTCTTTTATTGTTGTATATTTTCCCGCCTTAGTTTGCTGCCGCCTTCATGGACGAGCCGCACCTGGCAGCGCTGAGTCCATTTAAAAAAACAATAGCAAGCGCAAAAGCACAGAAGGCAGATATGTTTGATATCCATTTCGAGCTGAAAACCCTGATCAAGATCACCCACCTGTTTGGCCTGGCTCTGGGCATTGGCGGCGCCTTGCTGCTGGATCTGATCATTTTCAATTTCTTCCACAGGCGCAGCATAAGCCGGGAAAAATTCGATATATTGCGCCAGTCAACCCGCGTCGTAAGCCTGGGACTGGCCCTGCTCTGGGTGTCAGGCATAGGCTATTTGCTGCACTATCTCGCCTATTTCGAACAGGGTCTGCAGAACCCAAAGGTCTGGGCGAAAATCATTATCGTCGCCATTCTGACCCTGAACGGCATGCTGATTCACCACTTCATCCTGCCCCATATAGAAGCCCGGATTGGCAAGACTCTGTTCCATGGCTGCAGCCGACACCGACAGATGGCCATGCTGAGCGCCTCGGTAGTTTCTGTGGTGTCCTGGCTGACACCTCTTGCGCTGGGTGCCTGCAAGGAGCTGAATTTCAGCGCCCACTGGAGTCAGATACTGCTGGCCTACGGAGGCCTGCTGTTGCTGGGGGTAATTGTCATGCAGCTGATCAATCATTGCTGGCTGAACCGTGCGCAAAGCAACGGCTGAAGCGCGGGGCACGAAGCCAGCTGTCACAGGAAAATAGTGATAAACGCAAGTGGCGAAAACTGCGAGGGAAATGGCCTGCCAGCTCCAGAGCCCGGAAAACTGTCTATGGTGTAGTGACTCTGTTTCAGACACCCAATGCTCCTACGGAGATACAGCATGGCAGCGCAGCGAACCCGACTCAGCTTTACCAGCAAGGGCGTGGAACTGTCCGGCCTGCTGGAAATCCCGCCCCAGGGCAGCCGGGGCTTTGTCCTCTTTGCCCACTGCTTTACCTGCAGCAAGGATATTCCGGCGGCATCCGGTATTGCCCGCGAGCTGACCGGGCGCGGATTCGCCGTGCTGCGGTTCGACTTCACCGGCCTTGGCAACAGCGACGGCGACTTTGCCAACAGCAACTTCTCCTCCAATGTCGACGACCTGGTGGCGGCGGCCGATTATCTGCGAGACCACTATGAAGCGCCGCGCCTGCTTATCGGTCACAGCCTGGGCGGGCGCGCCGTACTCTCGGCGGCACACCGTATCCCGGAAACCGCCGCCGTGGTGACCATAGGCGCACCGGCCGATGCACAGCATGTGATCAGGCAGTTCGGTGCCCATGTGGATGCGATCGAGAGCAGCGGCGAGGCAGAAGTCAGCCTTGGCGGGCGCACCTTCACCATTCGCAAACAGTTTCTGGACGACCTGAAGCAGGACAATGATGACATTGAGCGCCTGCGCATACCCTTGCTGGTGATGCACTCGCCGCTGGATAGCACCGTGTCCATCAGCCAGGCCGAGCAGATCTACCGCCGCGCCAAACATCCCAAGAGCTTTATAAGCCTCGACAAGGCCGACCATCTGCTCAGCAGCAAGGAAGACACCGCCTATGCCGCCAGCGTCATTGGCGCCTGGAGTGAAAAGTACCTGACGCCGGCACCCTTGATTGCCGCTGTAGACGCGGGCACGCGCAACGGTGAAGTGGATATCCGCGAGCATAACCACCGCTTTACCCGCCTGGTCAACAGTGACCATCATGAGTGGCTCGCCGATGAACCGCTCAAGGCCGGGGGTGATAATCTGGGCCCAGACCCCTACGAGCACCTGCTCGCGGCGCTCGGCACCTGCACCTCCATGACAGTGCGCATGTACGCCAACCACAAGAAAATCCCGCTGGATGACGTCAGCGTTACCCTCAGCCACAGCCGCCAGCACGGCGCCGACTGCGAGGGTTGCAGCGATGCTGAAAAACGTATCGATATACTGGAGCGGCGCATTAGCCTCAAGGGCAACCTCACCGAGGCGCAGCGTCAGCGGCTACTGGAAATCGCCAACCGCTGCCCGGTTCACAAGACCCTCGAAGGCCCGCTAAAGGTAAGCACCCTGCTGATCGACTAAAAGCCTCCTAGCCGCGGGCGCCAACCCCCTGTGCACTGTCCCGCTCCAGCGCCCGCATGGCAATGATGCCGGCCACAGGCCCCAGTGCCAGCAGTCCAAAGGCGACGCCCCAGCCGGCAGCCTGCTGAACAACCGGTATCAGCCAGATGGTGGGCACCGTAAGGATAAAGCCGATCGCCAGTTGCAGCGTCAGCGCCGTGCCGACATAACTCTGGTCCGCCACCTCGGTCACCAGGGTGGAAAACTGCGCCGAATCCGCCACCACCCAGAAGCCCCACACCAGCCCCACCAGCAGTACCAGCAAGACCGGCGCCTGCTGCATGAAACCGATAATGAGCGCACAGCCGCCGGAGATTGCCATGGCCAGGGCCGTCGCTTTGGCGCGCCCCCAGTGATCCCCCAGCAGGCCACCGACCAGGCAGCCCGCAGCGCCGGCACCGATGACGGCAAAAGTGCCAAAGGCCGCCCAGCGGCCGGCCTGCTCCACCCCGTGCAGCGCCAGGGTGCTGGCGAAGAACACAGAAAACCAGGCCCACATGGCGTACAGCTCCCACATATGACCGAAGTACCCCAGGGAGGCCAGCAGTACCTTGCGATCGGTAAATACCTGCCAGACCTTACGCGGATCAAAGGGCGCACGGGGAAACGGGAAAGGGCCATCACTGCCTAAAAACTCGGCAATAAGCCCGCCCGCCAGGGTCAGCAAGGAGGTGGCCAGGATCACCCGCTGCCACTCAAGCCCGCCCAGGCCGTTCACCAGATGGGGCGCCGCCGAGCCAAGAGTCAGTGCCCCTACCATAATGCCCAGCGCCGTACCGCGCTTGAATCTAAACCAGGTCGCCATGGCCTTCATGGCCGGCGGATACACCGCCGCCAGGCAGGCACCGGTGATGACCCGCAACAGGATAGCGCTCCAGAGGCCAGGCGCCAGCAACAGCAAGCCATTGGCCAGCGCCGCCAGCACGGCACCCAGCAGCATCAGCCGGCGTGGCGCGATGCGATCGGCCAGGCTCAGCAGCGCCGACCCCAGCGCACCCACCACAAAGCCCAGCTGCACGGCGATGGTCAACCAGGCGGCCTGGCCATCCACCAGGCCCCAGTGCTGCACCAGTTGCGGCACCACCGCGGTGGCCGAAAACCAGGTGGTCATGGCCAGCAACATCGCCGTTGCCAATACTGTCAGCCCCCACCAGCAACCGGCGGGATCACGCTGCAGGGCGCCACTGTTATTCGGCTCGCGCTTCATGCTGCTAACCTTTGTTGATGCAGATCTCTCATTTATGGATCCGGCTCAGCATAGCGGCGCAGGCCTGAACTGCCCAGCCCGCACGTTATATCTTTAGTACTGATTTCTCCACCAGCCGCCTGTGCGCAAAAAGTCCCGACTTGACGCTACTGGGGAAGCCGGCGTACAAACGGCATGGCAAATGGAGCCCGCCTGTGATGGATCAAACTAGAAGGTATCGATGTTAAGTCACCTGTTTCAGCTGTCACCGCACAGCGATTCCAGCCTGCAGCAGCAGATTCGCGAGCAGATCAGCAAGGCCATTATCGACGGTCATATTCCGGTCGATGTGCCGCTACCCTCGACCCGCAAGCTGTCGGAAACCCTGGGGGTCTCGCGCAATACGGTGATCATCGCCTACGAACACCTGATCGATGACGGTTACCTGATCTCCAGGGAAAGGGCAGGCTTTTACGTCAACGCAGACATCCTCAAGAGCCTCGCCCGGGATGACAGCGACAATAATAAAGACGGCGACCATGACGCCGTGCAAGGCACCCGTCCCGACTGGTCGCAGAGTCTGAAATTCACCCCGACCCGCGACAAGCTCAACAAGCTGCACCGCTGGCAGGACTATCCCTACCCCTTTATCTACGGCCAGCTCGATCCAACCCTGTTCCCGACCAATCACTGGCGCGAGTGCTGCCGCGAATCCGTATCGGTACAGTCCATCCGCGACTGGTCGGGGGACCGTTACGATGACGACGATGCCCTGCTGATCGAACAGATCCATACCCGGGTGCTGCCGCGGCGCGGTGTCTGGGCGGACCCTGAGGAAATTCTTATTACCGTAGGGGCACAGCATGCGCTCTACATGACGCTGCGCCTGTTGCTGGACAGCAGCTCCACCTTCGGTCTGGAGGAGCCCGGCTATCCGGATCTCACCCGTATCGCTGGCTGTACCGGCGCGCGGATCCGCCCGCTGCAGATCGACGGCGAAGGCCTGGTGACCGGGGAACAGCTAAAGGGCTGCGATCTTGTGTTCACCACGCCCAGCCATCAGTTTCCCACCACCGTGACCATGCCTATGGCCCGCAGGCGCACCCTGCTGGAACAGGCCTCAAAACACAATTTCCTGATCATCGAGGATGATTACGAGTGTGAAACCACCTTCGCCCGCCACCCCTCCCCGGCACTCAAGAGCCTGGACCGGCACGATCGGGTGATTTATCTGGGCAGCCTGTCCAAAACCCTGTCACCGGGGCTGCGCATTGGCTATATGGTCGGCCCGCGGGAACTCATACGGGAGGTACGGGAATATCGCCGCATGATGATGCGCCACCCACCGATGAATAATCAGCGCTCGGTGGGCCTGTTCCTAGCCCGTGGCTACCACGATTCCCTTATCCGCCGACTGGTGCAGGTATATGAGGAACGCTGGAAGGAAGTCGGTGATGCGCTGCACGAGTTTTTGCCCGACTCAACCCAGCCGCCGGTATTTGGCGGCTCCTCCTACTGGGTGAAAGGCCCCGCTACTCTGGATGCGCGGGAACTCAAGCGTCTGGCACTGGAAAAGGGGGTGGTACTCGAATCCGGCGACATATATTTCTATCAGTCCGAGGCGAAAAACTTTTTCCGCCTGGGCTACTCCTCCATCGCCACCGAGCGCATACGCCCGGGACTGGAGCGCGTGGCCAAACTGATCCGGCTTATCAGCTAGCAGACTGCCCCTGGGTTTCAGGATCGCGGTGAATTTGCCAGGGAAACACTCGAAAACCCAACATTGACGCTGGATCCAGAGCGCTATAAGTGTTGGGTCTACAGTGCCCGCTCGGCACTGTCCTATAGTCCGTCTCAAGGTCTGGGCTGAACCCGCCGGGCCTTTAACCAGACAGCCTGTAGAGCCCACTTTCAGTAGCAGCTTTAAACCGGCATCCAATTAACCTGTGAACCCCCTTGCGTGTGACGCCGATTAAAGGCGTACAGCTAAATCAGCAAAAAACAAACTGATAAATACACGACAGCCGCAGCCACTTAACTGCTGCGGCAGGGAATTACTTCCCCATCAATCCACAGGCAACGCCACGCGATTTTATTTAACCCAAGCAGGAGTTCGACGATGAGCACCGAATACATCAAAATCAAAAATCATATTAACGGTGCCTGGCTGGACGAATCCAACGGACAGTACGAGCCGCTGCGCAATCCTTCCACCGGGCACGTAATCGGCGAAGTACCGCTATCGTCCCCCGCCACCTCCCGCGAGGCCACAGCGGCGGCGGCGGCCGCCTACCCTGGCTGGAGCGCAATGCCATTGCCCAAGCGCATGGACTTCATTTTCAAGATGCACCGTGCCATGCAAGACAACCTGGAAATGCTGGCCCAGTCCATCGCCATCGACCAGGCCAAGCATATAGCCGAAGCCCGCGGCGAAGTCGGCCGCGTTATCGAGATATTGCAGATGGCCTGCACCATTCCAGCGCTGATTCAGGGCGACACAGTGCAGGCCATTGCCAACAATATCAACGGCCGCCTGATCAAGGCACCATTGGGCGTATTCTGCGGCGTGGCGCCCTTCAATTTCCCCGCTCTGGTGTTTGGCTGGTTCATTCCCTTTGCCATAGGCACGGGCAATACCTTTGTCTACAAGCCCTCCACAGAATCGCCGCTGTTCATGCAAAAAATGATGCAGCTGCTGTGTGATACTGGTCTGCCCGACGGGGTCGTCAATATAGTCCACGGTGACCGCGAAGTGGTTGAAGCCTGGTATGAAGACGACAATGTCGCCGGTGTCTGCCTGGTGGGTTCCACCCCCACCGCCAAGGCCATCGGCGAGGGCTGCGGGCGCGGCGGCAAGAAAACCATGCTGCTGGGCGGAGCCAAGAACTTCCTCGCCGCCATGGAAGACGCCCCCATGGATCTGCTGATCGAAAACATCCTGATGTCGGGTTACGGCTCGGCCGGTCAGCGCTGCCTGGCGGTATCCAATATTGCCGTGGTGCCGGAAATCTACGACGACTTCCTCGCCCGGCTGCTGGAAGCCTCACGCAAGATCACCCTGGGCGATGCCATGGATCCTGATATTTTCATGGGCCCGGTGATCTCCGCCAGCGCCAGGAAACGCATTCACGACTATATCGACATTGGCCTGGCAGAAGGCGCTACCCTGGCACTCGATGGGCGCAATCCGCAGCTGCCCGAAGCCAACCGGGACGGTTATTTCGTTGGCCCCACTGTCTTTACCGATGTAACCCCCTGCATGCGCATCGCCCAGGAAGAGATCTTTGGCCCCGTGCTCAACATCATCAAGGTGGGCTGCATCGACGGCGCCCTGCGCATGATCCGCAACCACCCGCTGGGCAATGGCGCCTGCATCTTTACCCAGAACAGCTTCTACACCGAGAAATTCATCAACGAGGCCGATGTCGGCATGGTCGGTGTCAACGTCGGTATCTGCGCCCCCCACCCCTATCTGCCCTTTGGCGGCATCAAGGGCTCTCTGGTGGGCAACAACAAGGTACAGGGCAAGGATGCCATCGACTTCTTTACCCAGAGCAAGGTCGCAACGATTCGCGTCGTTGACCCCAGAGGCCTGGCGCCAGCCGCAGCAACAACGACCGACAGCAGCGTACGCAGCTGCGTCGCCAGCTGAGCTGAAGTGGCCTGAGCGGCTATAGCCGTTTACAGGCCACGACCGAGCAGCAGTACTCCAGAAGCCCCCTGAACCGCTGGCAGCCGCCTGCGATTCGGGGTCATGACGGCACGAACTAACACCCCTGCGGCTCGCTGAGTACGACCGAATAAAAAGCTCTAATAAAAAATGTGTTTATAACATAAAGGGCTGGAACCAGCGCCCACTGCTGCTGGACCTATAGGCGGAGCGAACACTGATCTATATTAAGACCCGGGGTCAGGTCACAAGCCACCGCTTGCGGATAAAACCGACAACACAGATACAATAATAAAAACGGAAACGACAGCATGCATGTATTATCAGGTCCGCCGTCTAGCGCCTTCGTCGGCTTATTAAGCTGGCATCCACATTGGGTCACTGTTTCCGAAGACGGCTCAATAATGAAACCTCCCGGCTTCATCTATTAACCCGTCGGCTTAACAAGATTTATTCCATGGCGGCATATTCCGCCATTAGCATCTACACTCAGTGCAGCATAAATCAGCTTCAGTATTGAACTGGCATGGCATCAGGCAGCACTGCGTTAAAAACAGGCTTGGAGTAAAGCATTCAATGACAGATACCACGACCACCGGCCAGGCCTCTTCCTCCGATGATCAGTATGTCCGCTTTATCAACGTCAAGAAAAGCTACGACCAGCACAACCTGGTAGTCAAAGACTTTAATCTGGATGCCCGCAAAGGCGAGTTCGTCACCCTTTTGGGACCGTCCGGCTCAGGCAAAACCACCTGTCTGATGATGCTGGCGGGGTTCGAAGATGTTACCAGTGGCAGCATTCTGATTAACGGCGAGCCGGTCAATAATATTGCGCCCTATCACCGCAATATTGGCATGGTCTTCCAGCACTATGCTCTCTTCCCCCACATGACGATCAGTGAAAACCTCGCCTACCCGCTAAAGGTCCGCAAAAAATCCGCCGATGAGGTCAAGCGTCGCGTCAAGGAATCCCTGGCGCTGGTCGAACTGGCGGATTTTGGCAAGCGTTACCCCGGCCAGCTGTCGGGCGGTCAGAAACAGCGCGTCGCCCTGGCCCGCTCGCTGATATTCGAACCCAGTATTGTGTTAATGGACGAACCCCTGGGTGCGCTGGACAAAAACCTGCGTGAACAGATGCAATTCGAGATCAAACGCCTGCACGAAGATCTGGGCTTTACCGCCATCTATGTCACCCATGATCAGACCGAAGCCCTCACCATGTCCGATCGCATCGCCGTATTCAACGACGGTATCGTCGAGCAGTGCGCCGCCCCCGAAGAGCTGTACGAGCGCCCGGCCAACTCCTTTGTGGCCGACTTTATCGGCGAGAACAACCGCATCCCCGGCACCGTCACCCGTATTGAAGGCGGGCGGGCCCAGATCAGCCTGGACGATGGCAGCAGCGCCACCACGCTGAACCCCAACTGCCCGCAACCGGGCGAGCCCTGCATGCTGACCATTCGCCCTGAAAACCTGTTTATCGCCGGCGACACCCTGCGCGATAACTGCATTGAGGCCAGTTTCACCACCCGGCTGTATGTCGGTGACTCCATCCGTTACTTCTTCAAGATGAATAGCGGCGCAGAACTCATGGTCAAGGCACTCAACGACAGTCAGGCCCCGGTCCTTGCGCCCGGCGCTCTGACGCGCCTGACCTGGGATCTGGCCGGCGGCCTGGCGCTGGACCGGGCCGTCTGACTCAAGCATTCACAGCAGTACACACCACAACGCGTAGAAGGAAGAATAACAATGCATACTCTCAAGCGACTAGGCGTGGCACTCGCACTCTGCACAGCGGCTAGCCCGCTGTTGGCAGACCAGTTCACCGCGGTCTCGTTCGGCGGCGCCTACGGTGCCGCCCAGCAAAAGCACATGCTCGACCCCTATATGGCGCAGTCAGGTCACAAGATCCTGTTTGAAAACTACTCCGGCGGCATCGCCGAACTCAAGGCACAGGTAGAAAGCGGCAATATTCTTTGGGACGTGGTGGACATCGAGGTCATCGACCTTGAGCGCGCCTGCTCTGAAGGTCTGCTCGAAGTCTTCCCCCACGACACTCTGCCCCCCGGTGATGACGGCACTCCCGCCAGCGAAGACTTTTCGCCCCAGGCGCTCGCCAATGAATGCGGTGTCGGCAACATCGTCTGGACGGTGCTCTACGCCTACAACAGCGATACCATTCAGGGCGGCACGCCGAGCACCATCGGCGACCTGTTCGATACCAGTACCTATCCTGGCAAGCGCGCCCTGCGCAAACGTCCCCAGGTAAACCTGGAATGGGCCCTGATCGCAGACGGTGTACCGCCTGCGGAAGTCTATGAGTTGCTAGCTACCGATGCAGGCCAGGCCCGCGCCTTCGCCAAGCTGGATACCATCAAGGACGACCTGGTCTGGTTCGATAGCTGGTCCCAGGCACCGCAGCTGCTGAATGATGGCGGTGCCGTGATGGTGCAGTCAGCCAACGGTCGTATCTTTGATGCCATTCAGAGCGACAAGAAACCGTTTGAAATGGTCTGGGACGGCCATATCTTCGACCTGGATGTCTGGGCCATCGTCAAGGGCAGCAAGAACAAGGCACTGGCCGAAGACTTCATTCGTTTCGCCACCAGCTCCAAGCCTGAAAGTGGCATGCAGGAAGTCGCCTACGGCCCCACGCGCCAGTCGTCCTACGCCTATGTAGACGAAGCCATACTGCCCAAGCTGCCCTCGGCTCACCTGGACGAAGGCCTGCAGGCATCCGGTGAATTCTGGGCCGACTACGGCGAATCCCTGGGTGAAAAGTTCAATGAGTGGTTGCTGAAGTAAGCCACAGCCGCTGACCTGAACGCCGGCGGCGACACCCGCCACCGGCGACCCGCCCAACCGATGTCCGGGGCCTGCCGGTCCCGGCGCTGTCTGAAGAAGGGGTTTTATCCATGCATCAAGCCGAGCTTTCTGCCGCCTCTCCCGGGGCTCCTGGCGGTGATGCAACCTCCGGGTTGCCACCCCACGCAGGGCTGAGTGCGGCGGAAAAATCTCAAAGTCGCAGGGTTCTGCGCCGACGCAAGCTACTGACCCTGGCCTTCGTGGCCCCACTCATTATTTTCGTGCTGATTGCCTTCGTGGCCCCCATCGGCACCATGCTGTATCGCAGCGTCTATCATCCGACCGTGGCGCAGCTGATTCCCGAGACGCTTGTCGCGCTGAGCGGCTGGGACGAAACCAGCGCAACCCGGCCCAGCGACAGTATCCTGAATATTTTTACCGTCGAGCTGCAACAGCTCGCGGACGACCGCGACTCAGGCAAGCTTGCCGAGGAGATCAACCGTGCCCTGCCCGGCAGTTCCAGCCTGATCAAGTCCACAGCCCGAAAAATCAAAAAGCTCGATAGCGAGATACTGTCCCGTGAGGGTGCCAGCAAGCTGCTCGCCATGCAGCCGAAGTGGCAACAGGTCGAAATCTGGCGGGAAATGAAACTGGCGGGCGCCGTCTTTACCAATGATTTCTATCTCACCGCGCTGGACCTGATGCACAATGCCCAGGGCGACATAGTGGCGCGGGATACCCAGATTTACGTCAAGCTGTACATGAAGAGCCTGTGGATCGCGCTGCTGATTACTGTACTCACCGGCATCATCAGCTATCCGCTGGCCTACTACCTGGCCACGGCACCAGCCCGCACCGCCAACACCCTGATGGTGTTCGTGCTCTTGCCCTTCTGGACGTCACTGCTGGTACGCACCACCTCCTGGATTGCCCTGCTGCAAACCAACGGCGTGATAAACAGCTTTCTGCAGTCCATTAATGCGATTGGCGAGCCACTGGAACTGCTCTATACCCAGTTCTCCACCGTCATTGCCATGACCCATATTCTGTTGCCCTTCATGATCCTGCCACTGTACAGCGTCATGAAAGGCATTGACCCCAGTTATCTGCGCGCCGCCCTGTCACTGGGGGCCAAGCCGATACCGGCCTTTATTCGCATCTACATGCCCATGACAGTGCCGGGGCTGAGTGCAGGCGCCCTGCTGGTGTTTATTATCTCCATCGGCTACTACATTACTCCGGCACTGGTGGGCGGCACCGATGGCCAGATGATCAGCAACATCATTGCCTTTCACATGCAGTCATCGAACAACTGGGAACTGGCCGCGGCCCTGGGATCACTGCTGCTGGGGCTGATATTGCTGCTGTACTGGATATACGACCGTCTGGTCGGCGTCAGCAACATCAAGCTGGGATAACACCATGAAGCCATCCCGGATTCTTTCAGCCAGGCAGTACGGGGAATAACAGCATGCAGTTTCCAAAGTATTTCACCTTCTGGCAGAAGGTCGGCATGCACAGTCTGCGCCTCACCGCTTGGGCGGTGCTGGCCTTCCTGATGATTCCGATCCTGGTCATAGTGCCGCTGTCGTTTAACGCCGAACCCTACTTCACCTTTACCGCCGGCATGCTGTCGCTGGATGCCGATGCCTACTCGCTGAAGTGGTACGCCGAGATCCTGAACGATGACAAGTGGATGCTGGCCATCAAGAACAGCTTTATTATCGGCCTCTGTGCAACGGCTATCGCCACGGTGCTCGGCACCCTCGCGGCCATAGGGCTGTCAAACCCGGTAATGCCCTTTCAGCGCCTGATCATGGCAATGCTGCTGTCGCCGATGATAGTGCCGCTGATCATCACCGCCGCCGGCATGTACTTCTTCTACACCCAGCTGGGGCTGTCCGGCAGCTACCTGGGTGTGATCATCGCCCATGCCGCCCTCGGCACACCCTTTGTGATTATCACCGTCAATGCGGCACTGTCGGGGTTTGACTATTCCCTGATGCGTGCGTCTCTGGGTCTGGGTGCGACGCCCGGTTACACCTTTTTCAACGTCATCATGCCGCTGATTCGCCCAGGCGTCATCTCAGGCGCCCTCTTCGCTTTTGTGACCTCCTTCGATGAAGTGGTAGTTATCCTGTTCTTGGCGGGCCCGGAGCAGCGCACTATCCCGCGGCAGATGTTCTCGGGGCTGCGTGAGCAGATCAACCCCACTATTCTCGCCGTGGCGGTGTTGCTGGTCGTACTGTCGGCATTAATGCTGCTGACCATTGAATATCTGCGGGCCCGGGCCGAGAAAATACGCACCGGGGAGATTTAACAGGCGCCGGGACCTGGCCCTGGTTTTGAGTGCCCGATTAGGGCGGTAACATCGGTACAGCGTCTATACTGCAGGCCACAGTGCCGCCGTGGAAAAAGGACTCGCCCATGTCACGCCACTATATCCGCCACCCCTCGGAGATCCCCATTCAGATTGTGCTGGCGGGCCAGCCCCATGAGCACAAGATGTCGAACATCAGCCTGGGCGGGATCTGTGTCCACACCCGCCACTGCCTGCCCGATAATACCGATATCATTATTCGCATTCCGCTGCTGATGCCACAGTTCAGTGCCTCCGGCCGGGTACGCTGGTGTCATTACCATGCGCTGGAGGATGCGCTACTGGGTATTTGCTTTAGTGACGAAGAAACCGCCTTTGCGGTGCGCATGGTGGAGCAGGTCTGCCATATAGAGAGCTACCGGCAGCGGGCCTGCCGGGACACAGGCCGCAACTACAGCAGTGAAGAAGCCGCCATCGAGTGGATTGCGCGCTACGCACACCGCTTCCCCAGCAGCAGCCAGTGAAACCGCCCCCGGCGGGCCTGGCAAAGCAAGGGGCAAGAAGAATGCTCAAGCTGAGTGTTTAAGGCGCTGCAACTCGTCACGGTAATGACCCGCCAGTTCAAATTCCAGGTTTTTAGACGCTTCGTACATCTTGTCTTCCAGCTGACTCATGGCCTTGGCGAGCTGCTTGGCAGTCATGGTGGCCGGATCGAACTGGGTATCGCTGGCCTGGGCCGCCACCTTCTTGGCACCGCGCGTAGCCTTGCGGCCCGGAATGGTACTGGCGCCTTCCATTATATCGGCTACCGACTTGTAGATACCCCGCGGCACTATGCCGTGCTCCAGGTTATAAGCGACCTGTTTTTCCCGCCGTCGTTCAGTCTCGGTGATGGCACGCTGCATAGAACCGGTAATACGATCGCCATAGAGAATGGCGCGACCGTTAACGTTACGGGCTGCCCGGCCTATGGTCTGGATCATCGAGGTTTCGGAGCGCAGAAAACCTTCCTTGTCGGCATCAAGAATGGCCACCAGCGCCACCTCCGGCATGTCGATGCCCTCGCGCAGCAGGTTGATGCCCACCAGCACATCGAACTGGCCAATACGCAGATCGCGGATGATTTCGACCCGCTCCACAGTGTCGATATCCGAGTGCAGGTAGCGCACCCGTACGCCATGCTCGGCCAGATAGTCGGTCAGGTCTTCGGCCATGCGCTTGGTCAGCACAGTGACGATAACGCGTTCCTCGTTGGCCGTGACCTTGCCAATCTCGGACAGCAGATCATCCACCTGAGTCCGGGCCGGACGCACCTCCACCTGAGGATCAATCAGCCCCGTGGGCCGCACCAGCTGCTCGGCGATCTGTCCGGCATTGGCCGCTTCATACTTGCTCGGCGTGGCGGAGACAAAGATCATCTGTGGCGCCAGCGCCTCCCACTCCTCGAAGCGCAGCGGCCGGTTGTCCAGCGCCGACGGCAGGCGAAAGCCGTACTCCACCAGGGTTTCCTTGCGTGAGCGGTCGCCCTTGTACATGGCGCCCAGCTGCGGCACTGTGACATGGGATTCGTCGATCACCACCAGGGCGTTGTCCGGCAGATAATCGAACAGCGTCGGCGGCGCCGCGCCCGGCTCGCGGCCGGACAGGTAGCGTGAATAGTTCTCGATGCCGGAGCAGTACCCCAGCTCCATGATCATTTCCATGTCATACAGGGTGCGCTGCTCCAGCCGCTGTGCTTCCACCAGCTTGCCATGATCGCGCAGCTGCTTGAGCCTGGGGTGCAGCTCATCCTTGATCTTGTCGACGGCCCCCAGCAGCACCTCGCGGGGAGTCACATAATGCGTCTTGGGGTAAATCGTGACCCGGGGCACGCGGCGCAGCACCGCGCCAGTCAGGGGATCGAAGAAGCTGATCTGCTCCACTTCGCTGTCGAACAGCTCGATGCGCACGGCCTCGGTTTCGGATTCCGCCGGGAACACATCGATGACGTCGCCGCGCACCCGGTAGTTGCCACGGTGCAGCTCGACATCGTTGCGTTTGTACTGCAGCTCCGCCAGGCGGCGCAGAATGTCACGCTGGTCGATTTCTTCGCCCCGATCCAGGTGCAGCATCATCGACAGGTAGGACTTCGGATCGCCCAGACCGTAAATGGCCGAGACCGTGGCCACTATAATGGCATCGTCCCGCTCCAGCAGCGCCTTGGTGGCCGACAGACGCATCTGCTCGATATGATCGTTGATCGAGGCGTCCTTCTCGATAAAGGTATCGGAGGACGGCACATAGGCTTCAGGCTGGTAGTAGTCGTAATAGGACACGAAGTATTCGACGGCGTTGTCGGGGAAGAACTCGCGGAACTCACCATACAACTGCGCCGCCAGCGTCTTGTTGTGGGCCAGAATGATGGTGGGCCGCTGAATCTGCGCAATCACATTGGCAATGGTAAAGGTTTTGCCCGATCCGGTAACACCCAGCAAAGTCTGGGCCACCAGGCCCGATTCAATGCCATCGATCAGGGTGGCAATAGCGCTCGGCTGATCTCCCGAGGGCTTAAAGCTGGACTGAAGTTTAAATCGCTGTTTCATTAACCCACCTGCCTGACAACGCGACCGCATATACTAACCTACCTGACCGCCAAGCCCTACTAGGCAAGGCATTCAACGGCCAATCCGCTGCTCGGCCGCCCCCAATGTTCACCTGAGGCGCGGGTCCTGCGCGCAAAAGTCGCGAAGCTGCGGATTTTCTGCGTCAAAAACTGCATTTTTTCGGTACAAGGATTCAGACTGGCAAGGGATTCCGCTATCATTGATCGGCTTGAAAAAGCAGCAAATCCAGTACCGACTAATAGAGGATTGTGGCTTGGACGTTCAACTTTCAGACCGTGTAAACAGTATCAAACCGTCCCCGACGCTTGCGGTTACCAACCGTGCAGCCGAACTGCGTGCGGCCGGCAAGAACATTATTGGTCTGGGCGCCGGCGAACCCGATTTCGACACCCCGGATCATATCAAGCAGGCCGCCATCCGCGCCCTGAACGAAGGCTTCACCAAGTACACCGCCGTCGATGGCACCCCGGGTCTGAAAAAAGCCATTATTAACAAGTTCAAGCAGGATAACGGTCTGGAGTACGCAGCCAACCAGATTCTGGTGTCCTGTGGCGGCAAGCAGAGCTTCTTCAACCTGTCCCTGGCGCTGCTGAATGCCGGCGACGAGGTGGTGATTCCGGCGCCCTACTGGGTCTCCTACCCGGACATGGTACTGGTCGCCGATGGCACGCCGGTGATCGTGACCACCACCCAGGAACAACGCTTCAAGATGACGGCCGCCCAGCTGGACGCCGCCATGACAGAGCGTACCCGCCTGGTGGTGCTGAACAGCCCGTCCAACCCGACCGGCGTGGCCTACAGCCTGGAAGAACTCAAGGCACTGGGCGAGGTACTGAAAAAGTACCCCAATGTACTGATTGCCACGGATGACATGTACGAGCACATCCTGCTCGGCGACCAGTCGTTCTGCAACATTCTCAACGCCTGTCCGGAACTCTACGACCGCACCATCGTGCTCAACGGCGTCTCCAAGGCCTACTCCATGACGGGCTGGCGTATCGGTTATGCTGCAGGCCCGGCCAAGCTGATCGGCGCCATGAAGAAGGTACAGTCCCAGAGCACCTCGAACCCGACCTCCATCGCCCAGGTTGCAGCCCAGGCCGCACTTGAAGGTGATCAGGGATGCGTCGCCGAGATGGTCAAGGCGTTCCGCCAGCGTCACGACTATGTGCTCGAAGCCCTCAACGCCATCGACGGCGTGGAATGCATTGCAGCGGATGGTACCTTCTACGCCTTCCCGAGCTTCCAGGGCGTAATAGACGCCGATCCGCGCTTCGAGAACGATCTGGATCTGGCCGAGTTCCTGCTGAACGAAGCCGGCGTTGCCCTGGTGCCGGGCTCCGCCTTCGGCGCACCGGGTAACATGCGCCTGTCATTCGCCACCAGCCTTGCAACCCTGCAGGATGCCATCAGCCGCATCAGCAAGGCTCTGGCACGCTGATCGCAGAATCACTACTGCACAACATACGGGCCCTGCGGGGCCCGTTTTCGCATCCCCCAGCCCTGCTCCTTTCACTCCCTTTTACTTTCACTTGTTCCTTTTCCCTCGCACCTGTCCCCTTTTTCCTCGCTCCTTAGGCCCCTGCAACCCTGGCGCAATCAATTACGGTTTTAATACGGATCGCAGCGCGCTAGAATGCCAGCTTATTTTTAGCCTGACCGGTCTAGTTAAAATGAACCGCGGACGCAAACCCGAACACTGCCGCGACAGCATTCTGGAAATGGGCATGGAACTGTTTGATCGCAATGGCTATCACGGTACCGGCCTGAAAGAAATTCTCGATGCCTGTCAGGTTTCCAAGGGATCCTTCTACAATTTTTTTGGCAGCAAGGAAGACTTTGCCATCGAAATTATCCGTCATTTCCAGGCCAGAGCCTTTGACTGCTGGAACCTGCAGGCCGACCAGCCACCGGGCTGTCACGCGGCCCGCCTGCGGCACAAGATTGAAACCGAGATTCAAACCAGCCAGGCGCACTGCTTTCGCATGGGCAGCCTTTTGGCCAATTTGTCCGGCGAAATAGGCGCAGCTTCGGATGCATTTCGCAACGCCATTCTCGGCGCCACGCATCGCATCCTTGATGCCCTCGAGCAGGATATGCTGCAATGTCAGCAGGAAGGCTCGGTACGCACGGATCTGGACGCCAGAGCGCTGGCCGAACTGATCTGGAACTGCTGGCAGGGCGCACTGCTGCGCGTGCAGGTGGAGGAATCCACCGCCCCCCTCAGCAGCATGGTACAACTGTTGTGGGAGCGGGTGCTGCCACCCCAGCCAAGCCCCGACAAGGATGCGAAGCCAACACCATGAAAACACGCGATCTGATCCTGCCGCTGCTGCTGGCATTACCCGGCTCCGCCTGGGCCAGCGAAGAAGAGCAACAACAGCCCCGCGGCCTGCCCGCCGAAGTGGTGCTACTGAAGACCCAGCCACTGACACCGGTTATTCAGGCCGTGGGCAATCTGCAGGCCAACGAAAGCGTCATCATACGCCCGGAGCAAAGCGGTCAGATTCGCAAAATACTCTTTCTCGAAGGCCAGGCCATCAAGGCCGGCGAGCTGATGTTTCAGCTCGATACGGCGCTCTACGACGCCGCCCTGACCCAGTCGAAGGCCCGGGTCAGTCTGAGCCAGCAGGAGTACCAGCGTGCGCAGAGCCTGCTGCAGCGCAAGGTCGGTTCACAGAATGACCGTGATGCAGCTCTGGCACAGCTGCGCGTCGATGAAGCCGAAGTCTCCCTGGCGCAGACCCGCATCGACAAGATGAATCTGCGGGCGCCCTTCGCCGGCATCACCGGCCTGCGCCAGGTCAGCCCGGGCGACTATGTCAGCACCGGCCAGGACCTGGTGGAGCTGATCGATACCAGCAGCCTGAAACTGGACTTTCGCATTCCGGAGATTTACCTGCCCGCCGTTGCACCTGGCCAGGCGGTTCGCGTCGCCGTCGATGCCTTCCCCGGACACATTTTCAGTGGCGAGATCTACGCCCTTGCCCCCAGCAGCGATGCCAGGGCCCATAACCTGGAACTGCGCGCCCGCATCGACAACAGCGACGACATGCTGCGCCCCGGCCTCTTTGCCCGCATTGAACTGCACGGCAATGCCGACGATCAGGCCCTGCTGGTTCCCGAGCAGGCCGTCATGCTGCAGGAGGGTGCTTTCAGTCTGATGCGGGTCAACAGTGAAAGCATGGTTGAAATCGTGCCCGTCACCCTGGGCCAACGACGCCCTGGCAAGGTACAGATCCTCTCCGGCGCCTCCGCCGGCGATACCATTGTGACCGCCGGGCACCTCAAGCTCTTCCCCGGCATGCCAGTCACACCCGTGTTCGTCGATGGCTCCAGTGATGCCGCCCGCCCGCAGGAAGCCGCACAGTGATCCTGCCCGACCTCAGTATCCGACGTCCGGTCCTGGCGACGGTCATGAGCCTGCTGATTCTGCTGATCGGCTTTATCAGCTATGACCGCCTGACGGTGCGCGAATACCCCAAGATCGACCTGCCGGTGGTCACCGTTGAAACCACCTACCCCGGCGCCAGTGCTTCCATCATCGAGTCCCAGGTGACCCAGATCATCGAGGATTCGCTGTCCGGCATCGAAGGGGTCGATTTCATGAACTCGATCAGCCGCACCGAAAAGAGCCAGATCACCATTACGTTCAAGATCGAACGTGATCCCGACCAGGCAGCCAATGACGTGCGCGATCGCGTAGGCCGCGTCCGGGCCCAGTTGCCGGAGGATATCGACGAACCCGTGGTATCCAAAACCGAGGCCGATGCCCAGCCCATCATTTATTTGTCCTTCGCCTCCGACCACCACAACCCGATGGAAATTACCCGCATCGCCGATCAGCAGGTGAAAGATCGCCTGCAGACCGTCGCCGGGGTGGCCAATGTGCTCATCTTCGGTGAACGGCGCTATTCCATGCGCATCTGGCTGGATCCCTACCGCATGGCGGCCTACAACCTGATTCCGCAGGATATTGAAGCGGCACTGCGCCAACAGAATATCGAGATTCCGGCCGGGCGCATCGAAAGCCAGGACCGTGAGTTCACTATCCTGACCCGTACCGATACCAACGAGGTGGATGAGTTCGAGCGCATTATCATCCGCAATATAGACGACTATCCGGTGCGCATTCGCGATGTGGCGCGAGTGGAGATCGCGCCGCAGAACGAGCGCATCATCACCCGCTTTCGCGGTGAAAGCGCCGTAGCACTGGGCGTCGTCAAGCAGGCCACCGCCAATCCGCTGGATGTATCCCAGGGTATCCGCGATGAGCTCGAGCAACTGGCAAGCAGCCTGCCCGACGGCATGCGGGTCGAGGTCGCCTACGACTCCTCGGTGTTTATCGCCGAATCCATCAAGTCGGTGTACCAGACCCTGCTGCAGGCCGGCGCCCTGGTGGTGCTGGTCATCTTCTTCTTCCTGCGCAACCTGCGCGCCACCCTGATTCCGGTTGTCACCATTCCGCTGTCCCTGGTGGGCGCCTTTGCCATGATGTACCTGATGGGTTTCAGCATTAACACCCTGACGCTGCTGGCCCTGGTATTGGCCATCGGCCTGGTGGTGGATGACGCCATCGTTATGCTGGAGAACATCTACCGCCATGTAGAGGATGGTCTGGACCCGATCCAGGCGGCATTCAAGGGCAGCAAGGAAATCGCCTTTGCCGTTATTGCCACTACCCTCACCCTGGTGGCCGTGTTTGCGCCGGTCGCCTTCACCGAAGGGCGTACCGGCCGGCTGTTTACCGAGTTCGCCCTGACACTCGCCGGTGCCGTGGTGGTATCCACCTTTGTGGCCCTGACCCTGTCGCCCATGATGGCCTCACGCATGCTGCACCACGAGACCCGCCACTCGGCGCTGTTCAACCTGATCGAAGGCTGGCTGCACGCGCTGACGACGGGTTACCAGACCCTGCTGGATCGCACCCTGCACTCCCGTCTGCTGACACTGCTCATCATGCTGGCGAGCATCGGCGCCGGCAGCTTCTTTTACCTGCAGCTACCGGAGGAACTGGCACCCTACGAGGATCGGGGCACCATAATGTCATTCTCCATCGCCCCCGAGGGCTCCACACCGGATTACGTCGATCGTTATGCACGCCAGATCGAGGGCATCATCAGCGGCGTGCCGGAGCAGAACCGTTTCTTCACGGTGGTGGGCTTCCCCACCGAAACCAACACCCTTACCTTTATCGGCCTGAGCCGCTGGGAAGAACGCACGCGCACACAGCAGACGATCGTCGAATCTCTCACGCCGCAACTCTATGGCGGCGTGCCGGGTACCCTGTCCTTTGCCATGAACCTGCCCTCCCTGGGACAGAGCATTATTTCCCGCCCGGTGGAGTTCGTGATCAAGTCCCAGGCCGACTACAGCGAGCTCAAGCGCATCAGCGACGAACTGCTCAACCGGGTACGGCAGAACCCGGGCTTTGTCCAGGCCGACAGTGACCTCAAGCTCAACAAGCCAGAACTGCAACTGGTGGTCAATCGTGACAAGGTGTCGGACATAGGCCTGGAGGTCGACAGCATCGGTCGCTCACTGGAAACCTACATGGCCGGGCGCAACGTCACCCGCTTCAAGCGCGACGGCGAACAGTACGACGTTATTGTCCAGATCGAGGATGCCAACAGACGCACCCCGGACGACCTGACCAATATTTATGTACGCAGTCCCGCAGGCGACATGATACAGCTGGCCAACCTGGTGGAGCTGAGCGAAACCGTGGCCCCCAAGGAGCTCAACCACTTCGACAAGGTGCGCGCGGTTAAACTGCAATCCCTGCTGGCACCGGGTTACAGCCTGGGCGAAGCACTGCAGTTCCTGCAACAGAACCTGGCCGAAATAGCCCCCGAGGCGAGCTTCGACTACACAGGCCCGTCGCGGGAATTCAAGGAATCCAGCAGCAGCCTGCAGGTCACCTTTGCGCTGGCGCTGTGCTTTATCTTCCTGGTGCTGGCCGCCCAGTTCGAAAGCTTCAAGAACCCGCTGATCATACTGCTGTCGGTGCCGCCGGCCCTCGGCGGCGCCCTGCTGGCGCTCTACTACAGTGGCGGCTCCCTCAGCGTGTACAGCCAGATCGGCCTTATCACCCTGGTTGGACTCGTCACCAAGCACGGCATTCTGATCGTCGAGTTTGCCAACCAGCTGCAGGATCAGGGCATGACCCTGCGCGACGCCATTCTCAAGGCCGCCAGTCTGCGCCTGCGCCCCATTCTGATGACCACCGGCGCCACTGTGCTGGGGGCACTGCCGCTGGCCATCGCCTTTGGTGCCGGCGCCGAATCACGCCAGCAGATCGGCTGGGTTATCGTCGGCGGCATGACCTTCGGCACTCTGCTAACGCTGTTCGTCATTCCCACTGTCTACAGTTTTCTCGGCAAGCGCACCTTCAAGGACCTTGCCCCGCTGTCTCATTTGTAACAAAGGATGCTTTCTGTGAAATCGCTCTCAAACTCAAGTCGCCCGCTGCTTCTGACACTGGCTCTGGGCCTGATCAGCGCCCAGGCACAGGCCGGCAGCCTTGCCAATCTGTACCAGCGGGCACTGGAAAACGACCCGCAACTGAAATCGGCCGCCGCCTCCCTGCAGGCCGGCCAGGAAGCCCTGCCCCAGGCCCGTGCCGCCCTGCTGCCTGAAGTGATTGCCGGGGCAGACGCCAACTGGGTTCACACTGAAAAGGCCGGCAGCAACGACAGCACCGGCGTTACCCTGACCCTGAGCCAGTCAGTGTTCTCGGCGGCACGCTGGTATAACCTGCGCCGCGGTGAAGTGCTGTCTGAGCAGGCGGGGCTGGTATTCGATCAGGACCAGCAGACCCTGGTGCTGCGCAGCGTAAGCGCCTATCTTGCGGTGTTGCGCGCCATCAACAACCTCGACAGCGCCCAGGCCGAAGTGCGCGCCATTCAGCGCCAGCTCGACCAGGTGAATGCGCAGTTCGAAGTCGGTCTGATCGCCATCACCGACGTGCAGGAAGCCCAGGCCAGCTACGACAACTCCGTGGTGCGCCAGATCGAAGCCGAAGGCGAGCTGGACAACAGCTACGAAGCCCTCGATCGTCTGGCGGGCTCGCCGTTTCGCAGCGTCGATGCCCTCAAGCCCGATTACCCGGTGGAAAACCCGACACCGGCCGATCCCCAGCCCTGGCTGGAAAAAGCCTGGCAGAACAACCTGGGGCTGATGATCGCCGACAACAGCATTGAAGTAGCGAGGCGTTCGGCACAATCCGCCCGCGCCGGTCATTACCCAACGCTGGACCTCAACGCCAGCTACGACAGCGACACCAGCAGTGTGTCGGGCTTTGATACCGGTGACACCCGTACCATCGGGCTGGCATTGCGGGTGCCCATTTTTCAGGGCGGCCTGACCAGCTCCCAGTCCCGCGAAGCCGAAGCCCTGCTCAACAAGGCCATGCAGGACCGCCAGGACACCCTGCTGGCCGTCACTCAGCAAACCCGCAGCCTGCTGCGCAACCTGAGCACCAACGTCCAGAGCGTCAAGGCGCGGGCACAGAGCATCCGCTCCAGCGAAACCGCACTGCAGGCCACACAGGAAGGCTTCAATGTCGGCACCCGTAACGTGGTCGATGTGCTGAACGCCGAGCGCACTCTCTATTCTTCCCAGCGCGACTACGCCAATGCCCGCCTGGACTTCATCTCCAACCTGTTCAGCCTCAAGCAGCAGCTCGGCACCCTGAGCCCGGACGACCTGAACACCCTGGATGCCTGGCTCGAAGCCCCCAAGGGCTGAGCCAGAGACTGAACGTAAAACCGGCGCCTGGGCGCCGGTTTTTCGGTATCATGCAGCTAATCAGTTTTCAGACAGCACATAAACACTGCCGTCTCCGTCATCATCGGGCGCTGGGCCCTCTATTGTTTTCATGTTAAGCCCCTTCCTGCTATATATCGCACTCAGCACAGGCGAAGTGCATACTGAAGGCAATCGACCACGCGTACTAAAACATTAGCGCAACCGCTGGATTACGCAATCCAGCCACCGGAGAAGCGACATGAGCAACCTGCTAACCCGAATTCTGGAAAAAGTACGGGTAGCCTATGTGCAGGAAATGAAGGACAACGGCTGCCAGCAGCCGTACCTCACTGCCGAGCGCCTGTGTCACGAAAAACTGCATATTGATGGCGATGCCCTGGCGCGCATTATCGATGAGGACCCCACCCTGCTGGCCGCCCGAGCCAGCGATCTGGTGCAGGATCCCGGCGAGCGCGACAACCCCGCCGTGGGCGTCATTATCTGCTGCAATATCATGGCTGCGGCCCTCGATGGGCTGCTGACAGTAGCGGTGGAAAACGACTGGCTGAATGTCGACGATAGCGGCAACATCCTGGTGGATGACGATGAACTCGGTCAGCAGAGCGCCCAGACACCGGTGGTCGACTACAGCCGCTCGCCAAGAGCACTGGAAAACGCCGGAAAGCCCGGTGTCAGTAGCCTGACACAGCTGTTCCAGGCGGCGGAAGCCGAATACAGCCGACTGCTTGAAAACGAAGTCCACGACGCCTACCAGCTGGCCCTGAAGACCTCATCGGAATTTTCTGTGTTTGCACCCGACGACATAGCACCGCTGGTCGCCGAGAATCCGCTCCTGCTGGGTCTCAGGCCCGACGATATGGTGGATGCCGACCTGTTCGACGGCGACCCACCGGCGGGCATCATTATCAGCAGCCATCTGACTCACATGCTGCTGCAGCAACTGCTGGAGCTGGCGTCTGAACGCGGCGCCCTGGCCCGGGACAGCAGCGGCCACCTTATCCTGCCGGATGAAAACCAGACACAGCCCCAGCTGCATTAAGTCAGGCTGGGGCTGCGGAACTCGCGGGACAAGAAGCAAGGCGTGATTCGTGACTCGTGATTCGTGATTCGTGATTCGTGATTCGTGATTCGTGATTCGTGATTCGTGATTCGTGATTCGTGATTCGTGATTCGTGATTCGTGATCAGAGCATGCTGAAGACCAGTGATTGGCGCCAACCAGCACGGCCGCAGCCTGAAATGAGCGAAGCGAATTCCGGGAAATGAGCCCCAGGCGAATTTCGAGGCTATGCCTGCGAGTTTAGGGAAACAGTGCAATGTCTGCGACGTTCGAGCAGGTGGTCTAAGCATGTGTCCACTTTTGCGGGGTCACGTCAATTCAGGATCAGAACCTGGTGATGAGCGGGGTTTAGCGCTAGCCAGTATTTAGATAACGGTATAAATATGCGCACATAGAAATACCCCCATGCTCACAGTAGAGCAGACACAATAAAGGCGCTGCCCGAAAGGTACAGCGCCTTTATGTTATTCGCAGAACCCGGCACCGCACTGGCACCAAGGCAAACAGACTTAGTGCATGGTCATGCCGATAGGTGCCACAGCGGTCTTGTTCCGATCAAAGACTTCACGCAACTCACTCAGCGGGCGCAGGCCATAATCGCGCGGATCAGCCGGGCGCTCGAGCCAGTCGAGACTCCAGATGCGGGTCATGAGCTCATATTCGCCGATCAGCGCATCCAGGAAGATCATCACCGCTTCAACCCGCGGATCCAGATCCAGCTCCTTGGGCACGTCATCCATGTAAACTTCAAGGCGCAGCTTGGCATCCACCAGACGCAGGGCAAACCAGTAGTCGGTCAGCTCGCAGTACTCGTCACCGACATTGATAAACCCGGGTACCGGATCATAACGGTGATTGAATGCCTTGAACTGAATGCCACTGAGCTTGGGTGCCGCGCCCACCAGGCTCAGCACCATGCCGATGGATTCGGGATAACCATCACAGCCGAAAATCATTTCCACCGGACCTTCATCTTCATCACGCTCGAAGTGAAAGGTCAGGTTCGAATCAATCTCGCGCAGGATATCGCTGTACTGATTCAGCAGCATATCGGCTTCGAAATGGCTTTCCTGCTGACTGTGCAGCAGCAGGTCGATCGTCTGTTCAACCTGCTGCCAGAAGTCATTAATCTGTTCGCGATTGTGCTTCATGATTTGAGTCGGATCGACCGCACTGCCGGTATTCATGTTCGAGGTACTACTACGCCGGTCTGCCCCTGGTACTTGCCGTTGCGATCCTTGTAGGAGGTTTCGCACACTTCGTCGGCACCCAGAAACAGCATCTGCGCCACGCCTTCATTGGCGTAAATTTTGGCGGGCAGCGGCGTGGTATTGGAAAACTCCAGGGTCACATGCCCTTCCCATTCAGGTTCCAGCGGCGTGACATTGACGATGATGCCACAGCGGGCATAGGTGCTCTTGCCCAGGCAAATCGTCAGCACGTCGCGGGGAATGCGAAAATACTCAACCGTGCGCGCCAGCGCAAAGGAGTTGGGCGGAATAATGCAAACATCAGATTTTACATCAACAAAACTGCCGGCATCGAAGTCCTTGGGGTCAACGATGGTGGAGTTGATGTTGGTAAAGATCTTGAATTCATCGGCGCAGCGCACGTCGTAGCCATAGCTCGAGGTGCCATAGGAGACGATCGGTCCGCGGTCGGTATGACGCACCTGACCTGGCTCGAACGGTGTAATCATCTCGCACTCTTGCGCCTGACGGCGAATCCAGCGATCGGATTTGATTCCCATAGGTTGTCCGTATGTCGTGAAATCTGAATGGCGCGGTATTCTACCGGTTTGCGAGCCGGCTGAACAGGCCAGTAGGAGCAGCACCGCGGGTTCGCTGTCGCTGTAACCCGCCGCCGCCCCGGTTTTACCGGCTGCGAATCAGTCGTTCTGCACCGATATATTCGGAAAGGCGCTGCCCTGGGTTGCATTGCGCTGCGCTATCTTGCCGGCCACGCGCCGCGCGATCTTCAGATAAGTCTGGGTGGCCTGTCCCTGCGGATCAGCCATAACCGTCGGCTTGCCGGCATCGGTCTGCTCACGAATCTGCAGTGACAACGGCAGAGCGCCGAGCAGTTCGGTATGGTACTGGCTGGCGATGCGGGCGCCACCACCGGCACCGAAGATATGCTCTTCATGACCGCAGTTGCTGCACACATGGGTGCTCATGTTTTCCACCACACCCAGCACCGCAATATCGACCTTGCGGAACATTTCGATACCTTTCTTGGCATCCAGCAGGGCAATATCCTGCGGCGTGGTGACCACCACGGAACCGGTAACCGGCACCTTCTGCGACAGGGTCAGCTGAATGTCACCGGTGCCGGGGGGCATGTCGATAAACAGGTAATCCAGATCATCCCACAGCGTCTGCGTCAGCAGCTGTTGCAGGGCACCACTGACCATGGGGCCGCGCCATACCATGGGCGTGTTTTCATCGATCAGGTAGGCCATGGACATGGTCTGCATACCCAGCGCCTGAATCGGCTTGAAGTATTTTTCATCATCGGAATCAGGGTGCACGCCAGGCGCCACGCCCACCATCAGTCCCAGACTCGGACCGTAGATGTCGGCGTCAAGAATGCCCACCCGTGCACCGGCCTGAACCATCGCCAGCGCCAGATTCACCGTGGTGGTGGATTTGCCCACCCCACCCTTGCCGGAAGCCACGGCGATAATGTTGCGCACGCCATCCAGGTTGCGCAGATTGCGCTGCGCCTGGTGCGGCTTAATATCCTGCTGGATTTCGACCTTGGCATCGAGGCCCGTTTCTGTCTTGATGCGCAGTTCAAGCTCGGTGCTCAGAGCCGCGCGGATATCGGTGCAGGGGTAGCCCAGCGTGAGGCTAACGACGATACGCTCGCCCTCTTCGCGTACGCCACTGAGGGCGCCGGCACTGGCCAGATCCGTGCCCAGGTAGGGATCCTGATGCTGACTCAGGACTGCTTCAATGCGTGCGCGGGTTTGCTGCATGGGGGACTCCGCTCCTGTCGCCTGACGGCGACCAAATAATTTATCAAACACAATGCTATACCCTACTCTTTTGCTCGGGAATTATTCACGTTTTAAACGCTGCCGTCCAGTGCAGCCATGGAACCAATGCCCAATTACCACAGGGCCACAACCGCGCCTAACCGACTGCCGCTACTGCATTGCCGGCCGCCTCACTCAGCTGCTGCGCCTGCGCTCGCGCAGCACCAAAGTCACGCTTGCCACTGCCGAGCAGCGGGATCTCGTCCACGGCATAGATTTCGGATGGCTGCATCAGCGGCATCACTGTCTGCATTAACTGACTGCGCACCTGCTCGGGCTCCAGCTCCGAAGCCGCCATCAACAGCACCAGACGCTCGCCCTTGCGGGCATCGGGCAGCGCCACGGCCAGCAGGGCACAGTCCTGGGTATCGAGGCTCGCGGCTACGGCATCTTCCACTCCCTGCAGGCTGACCATCTCACCGCCGATCTTGGCAAAGCGGGCGTAGCGATCCAGGATATTGAGAAAGCCTTCCTCATCCAGCCGGCCCTTGTCGCCGGTGTTGTACCAGCGCAGCCCGTCGCGCTCGATAATAGCCGCCGCCGTGCGCTCAGGATCATTCAAATAGCCCCGCATGATCTGGGTGCCACCGATCAGCACCAGGCCTGCCTCACCGGTGGGCAGCTCCGCCAGGGTTTGCGGATCCACAATACGCACGGTGGACCCCGGCAATGCCAGCCCCACAGTGCCATCGCGGCTGCCGTGTTGCACCGTCCACCAGCGGGTATCCAGATGGTCCGGCAGATTCACCGTGGCCACAGGTGTGGTTTCAGTACAGCCATAACCCTCCAGCACCGGCACATGAAAGCGCGCCTCAAAGGCATCACGCACCGCAGGATCCAGCCGTTCGGCGCCGGCCACCATCAGCCGCAGAGACTGGAACATCAGCGGATGCAGCTTGCGATTGCGGGCATACAGACGCATGAAGGTCGAGGTGCCGCACATCAGGGTCGCCCTGAAACGCGCCACTCCCTTGCCGATATTCACCGCATCCGTGGGGTCCGGATGACACACCACCGGAATCCCCTCGATCAGCGGCAGCAGACAGGTGACCGTCAGGCCGAAGGCATGAAACAGCGGCAGCGTCGCCATCCAGCAGTCATCATCACGCACATTGAGCACGTCCCCAATTTGCTTGATGTTGGACAGAATATTGCGGTGACTCAGCATCACCCCCTTGGGCGCGCCCTCACTGCCGGAGGAAAACAGAATCGCCGCGGTATCATCGACCCTGGCGCGCCGGCACAACCAGGCCTGCAGCAGCGTTACGGGCATTAGCTGCACCGCCGCCAGCATGGCCAGCGACTCACACTTGCCGAAGGACTCCTTCAGGTCTTCCATATAGAGCACCGTACGCCCGGCAAACAACGCCTGGGTATCGATGCCCCGTGCTTCGAGGCGCACCAGAAACTGCCGTGCCGTGACGATAGTTTCAAGCCCCGCCTGGTCAGCCGCAGCCAGCAGCGCCTGGGGCGAGGCGGTAAAGTTCAGATTCACCAGCGCCTTGCCGGCCATCAGGGCCGCCATATTGGCAATGGCACCGGCGCTGGAGGTCGGCAGCAACAAGCCGATATTGGTTCCCGCTGTGCGCTTGAAGCGCCGACTAAAGAGCGCACAGGCACAGAGCAGACGCCCATAACCCATGGGCGTGCCGCGCACATCGCTGATAGCCCACTCGGCCGGCGCCTGGCGCGCGGTGCGGATAAACGCCTTGGGCAGGGTTTCCAGGGTATCGGTGTAGCAGTTCCAGGCATGGATCGACAGTTCGAACACGCGCTTTTTCACCTGCTCGGCGGTGCTGTGCAGCGGTGCCGGCGCGCCAAAAGCAACAATCAGATCCCGTTTCAGGCCGTTGCGGCGGCTCGCCTGCAAGCGACTGCTTGAGCGCGAGAAGCGGCTGCCCCAAAGACCGCGTAGATAAAAGGGTACTATCACCGCCCCTGCATCTGCGGCAATGCTTTCGCAGGCGCGCTCAAAACCCTTCTTGAAGGTCCCCAGCTGGCCGGTATGGCTGATGGAACCCTCGGGAAACAGGCACACAACCTTGCCCGCCTGCAGCAACTCGCTGACCCGCGCCAGCGCCGCACGGCTGTTGCCACCGGAGATCGGTATAACGCCAAACAGATCGAGAAAGCCGCGCAGGTACCAGCGCTCGTAAATACTGCGTTCCATTACAAAGTGCACATGCCGCGGACAGGCCATCTGCACCATGGCCCAGTCGAGCCAGCTGATATGATTGCCCAGCAGCAGGGTGCCGCGCCCATCCTCGGGGATATGCTCGAACCCCAGCACCTGCAGGCGATACTTGCGCTTGAGTACTGCCGCCATTATCAGGCGAATCAGCGCCTCAGGCAGGGTAATGATGGCGAACACGGCACCGGCCACGGCCAGCAGCGCCAGACCGTAGAGTAGCCAGAGTCCGGAAATGCCGGCATAGGCACAGAGCACGGTCAGGCCGAGGAAGCTCAGCATGGCCACATTCTGGATAAAGTTGTTGCCCGCCAGAATGCGCCCGCTATCGTGACGATCGGCATTGAACTGAATCAGGGCATTGAGCGGAATGATCATCAGGGCACCGAACAGACCGATCATCAGAAACAGCAGCGCCGAGAAGCCCAGGGACGCGGCATGGGGCAACAGCACCAGCCCCAGCGCCACCCCGCCGGCACCCAGCGGAATCAGGCCGGTATTGATATGGTGGCGCGACATGCGCCCGGCCAGCATGGAGCCTGCCATGATGCCGATGCCCGCCAGCGCCATGGTGCCCTGAATCACAAAGGTGTTCTGCTCGCCCAGGGTTTCCTTGGCAAAGGCCGGAAACACCGCCAGCATGACCTGGCTGATGGACCAGAAGGTCGCCAGGCCAATGATCGACAGCCAGATAGGCCTGATACCGGCGATATGGGACAGGTTGTTCGCAAGGGTACGGCCACGTCTGTACGCCGGCCAGTCAAACTGCAGACTGTTATCGGTCTGCGTCAGCGCCGGCAAGCGATGCGCCAGCACGGTTTCGAGCACCGCACCCGCCACCAGGAACCAGCCCAGCGGCGCAATTTTCTGCACCACTTCGGCGGGGTCCTGCGGCAACTGCAGCAGCCCTTCAAGGCGCATCTCAAACAATAGCGAGAACACGACTATGCCCGACAGTATCGCCACCATGGTAGCCGCCTGAATCCAGCCGTTACCCTCACTGAGACGACTGGTTCCCACCAGTTCGCGGATATAGCCGTACTTGGACGGCGAGTAAAACGCACTCTGCAACGCCAGCACAAAGGTCAGGCCGAAGGCCGCAACAAACCAGCCCTGGTAATAACACAGGGTAATAAGCAGTGTCACCAGCACCCCGGCCCAGGCAGAAAAGCGCATCACCCGGTGCTTGGGGTACTTGTCCGAGATAAAGCCCGCAGGCGTGAACAGCATGATGAAAGGCAGCAGGATCAGACCATTGACGACGGCGGTCAGCAGTATCTGTTGCTGGCCGTCAAAGGTCTTGAACAGGGTATTCTGGATAATGATCTTGTGACCCAGATCCACAAAGGCATTGATAAAGGCCACCGACACAAAGGCCAGAAACCCGCGCAGCTTGAAAAGTTCACTCATGTCCGGCTCTCCCTGTTCAATCTCCAGCCATCCAGGTGGTAATCCACCAGGGTTACCAGCATCTGCTCCTGCTTGCCCTGGGGCGGCAAAAACAGCTTGTCCCGCAGCTGCAGAACCGCCACACCATGAACGCCACTCCAGAGCGTACGGGCGGTCAGTGCCAATTCCTCTGCAGAGACCTCTGGCGCCAGCTCGCCAAGGCAAAGCTCCAACTGCGAAAACAGCCGCCCAATAGACTCATTCAGCCAGGCCGGCACCTGCAGCGTTTCGGGTGTTCGATGCTCAAACAGCAGACTCCAGCGCTCGGGCCAGCGGGCCGCAAAGGCGACATAACAGAGCGCATAGGCCTTGAGTGCCTCGCGCGGCGCCAGCTCGCCCAGCGCATCAAGTTCATCCAGCAGCTGTTTAAGGGTGCGGGCATTCAGCTGCCAGCACAAATCATCAAGACTGCTGAATACCGAATAGAGGGTTGCGGCCGAATAGCCAATCTCCGCCGCGATGCGACGGGTGCTCAGTACCGCTATGCCCTGCTCGTCCAGCAGGCGCTCGGCGGCACAGAGCGCGAGCTCGGTGAGCGCTTCACGGGAATGTTCTCGGCGTCGGGCCATGACTGCCTCCGCAGATCAATTGTTTAATAAACAGTGTTCAGGAATAAAGGCGAGATTACTAAACAGTGTTCAGGAAGTAAACACAGACCCGCAAAAAAACCGGCACCCCTCGAAATCACCCGTCATGGCGAAGGACGACCCAATGCTGGGACCCTGATAAATCCGCGCTTGATTTTAGGCGCTAAAAGCCTGTATTTTTTGCCCAACCCTTCCATAATAGGCGACAGGCATTTTCGCCCCTCGCTGCTACGCAAAAAAACCGGACATTGATGAGCAATGACAATATAACCGAGTGGCTCATGTCACTCAGCATGGAAGAACTTCTCGACCTTGATTACAAACTCAAGGCGAAAATAAAGACAATGGCGCAGGAAAAAGCCGCAGAACAAGAACGCCTTGAACAGGCACGCCTGGAACAAATGCGCCTGGACAAGGAGCACCAGGAACGTCAGGAGCAGGAAGCGAAAGAGCGCGCCAAAACCACCCCAGGTGTCCGGCCACTGCCCACCAACCTGTACGCAAGTGTCGATCAGCTGGCGGCCAGCCAGGGTCTGGATATCAGTGGCCTGATGAATGAAATCGCCCGCAAGGCAGCCCAAAAGCCCAAACCCAAGCCCAAAACCGGCTCGGGGCATAACTCGGGCAATGGCCGGCGCTAAGCAGCACACTCAACTCCAGAACGAAAAAACCGCCGCTCCCCAGGGGAGCGGCGGTACGCAAAAATGATCACAATATCGCCAACCATTTAACGCTACTGATCAGACGCTGGGAACGGCCGCATAGGCCACCACTTCGACCAGCATTTCCTCCCGGGCAAGACCTGCAATAACCATGGCTGCCCGGTTAGGATAAGGTGCATTGAAATACTGCCCGTAGACCTGATTGAATACCGGCAGAAAGGCTCGATCCGTCACATAGATCAACACCTGGGTTACATCCTGCATGCCAAGGCCGGCAGCCTCGATGGTGTGCTTCAGGTTATCCATCGTCTGGCGGCTCTGGGCTTCAATACCACCCTCGACAACCTGGCCGGCCGTGTCGATGGGAATCTGCGCTGTGTAGAGAGTTCCGTTACCGATCACCGCCCATTCCAGCGGCGCCTTGGAGGCATACAGGTCGGTTTTGACAATCTGTTTCATAGGCCCTGGGGCTCCCGAGTCGTATTTTAAAGTACACACACAGGGATGCGGGGCCAGCAACAGCCGCCCCCACTCCCCTGCTTTTAATCAATCAGCTTTTGTTCACGCGCCATCTGCAGGGCAATCTTGGGTGCCGTCCACAAGGACGGCAGCAGCACCAGGGAAACCGGCACAGCGGTCACCACGATAAAGGACTGCAGCGCCGAGATACCGCCGGAGCCGATGGAGATCAGCAGCGCCGCCACTACACCCATCATGATGCCCCAGAAGACCCGCACCGCACTTTGCGGATGATCGGTGCCGGTCATGACCATGGACACCGCATAGGTCATGGAGTCGCCGGTGGTGGCCACGAAGATGGTGGTCAGAATCAGGAAGAGCACCGAGATAACGAAGCCCATGGGCAGCTGTTCGGTGATCGCCAGCAAGGCCGCCGGCAGGTTGAATCCTGTAAAGGGTTCGGAGATGACGCCGGGGTTGGCCAGCTCAAATGCCAGGCCGCTGCCACCGACAATGGTGAACCAGAAGCAGGTAATCACCGGCGCCACCACCGAGATCAGCAGCACCAACTCGCGGATGGTACGGCCGCGGGAGATGCGTGCAACGAACATCGCCATCAGCGGACCATAGCCCAGGAACCAGCCCCAGAAAAACACCGTCCACCAGTCAAGCCAGCCGGGGCTTGCACGGAAGGTCGCCATGGGAATGAACTTGTCCAGGTAGAGGCCAAAACCCTGCAGGAAGCCGTCGATGATAAAGGCCGTGGGTCCGAAGAACAGGATGAAGGCCATCAAAATGACCGCCAGAATAACGTTGGCGCGACTGAGCAACTGAATACCCTTGGTCACACCACTGACAGCGGACAGCGTATAGATCGCCATCAGACCCACCAGGATAGCGACCTGGGTGCTGTAGGTATCCGGAATGCCAAAGAGTTTTTCCAGCCCGAAGCTGACCTGCAGACCGAGAAAGCCGATCGGTCCCACGGTGCCGGCCACCACCGCCAGCACACAGCAGGAATCCACCAGGGTGCCGAAGGGACCTGTCATGACACGGTCACCGAACACCGGATACAGCAGGGTACGCGGCTTGAGCGGCAGCCCCTTCTCATAGTGCAGGTACATGTAAACGATGCCGGTCAGGCTGCCGAGGATAGCCCAGGCCAGAAAACCCCAGTGCATGAAGCTCTGGGCCAGGGCGTTATAGGCCGCCTGCGCAGTACCTGTCTCATTGCCGGCACCGACAAACAGCGGTGGCGGCGAGGTAAAGTGCGCCATGGGCTCAGCCGCGGCCCAGAAGACACCACCGCCTGCCAGCAGGGTGCACATGATGATGCAGATCCACTTGAAGGTGGATATCTCCGGCACCTTGATGCCGCCCAGTACCACGGCACCGGTACGCCCAATCGCCAGGCACAGGCCAACCACGAAGGTCAGCAGCAACAGCACCTGCCAATAGGCGCCGAACAGCTTGGTCGAGGCCGCAAAGGCACTGTTGACCCAGGCTGACATCAGATCGATGTCATAGAGCGCGAAAACCACGAACAGCAGCAAAGCGCCGCCGCTGAGGCAGAACACCGGCAGATCCACATCTGCCAGCAGTTTTTGCTTGGGGAGCGACGCAGTGGCGTGCGCTGCCGGGGCCGGATTGTTGTTATTCATGCTAGCCTCCTGAGATATTCCCATATGGGAAAGAATCACCTGATCAGTCGAATTCAGCCCTGGGGCTGCAACCCCTGATCAAGAAAGTTGAGCCAGTTAAGCCCCATGATCCGCGCCACATCCTCGGCGCTGAAACCGCGTTTGAGCAGCCCTGCGGTGATATTGGGGAAGTCGCGACTGTCACGGAACCAGGACAGCGGCTGCGGCCACTGCGAATTGGCCGCGGAGCCTTCGCCGTAGTCCATGACCTTGGACCAGCGACCATTGCGCATCCATTCCAGCACCGACAGCGGCTGGTCCTGACACAGGTCGGTACCTATACCGATCTGCTCGATGCCCATGATGTCGGCGGTGCGTGCGACCATGTCGCAGAAATCATCCAGGCTGCAGTCCGAGCCGTTCTTCAGATGGAACGGATACAGGCTGAAGCCCAGCAGTCCGCCTGATTCGCCCAGCGCCTGCAGCACCTTGTCGGACTTGTTGCGCTTGGCTTCGTGGAAGAAATCCGGGTTGGCGTGGGAGATCACGATCGGGCGCTGCGAATACTCGATAGCCTCCAGCGTGCTGCGCTCGGCGCTGTGGGACATGTCCACAATCATGCCGACGCGGTTCATCTCGCCGACCACCTGCTTGCCGAAGCGGGTCAAACCGCTGTCGTCGGACTCATAGCAACCGGTCGCCAGCAGGCTCTGGTTGTTATAGGTCAGCTGCATGATCATGAGATTCAGTTCGCGGAACACTTCAATCAGGGCAATTTCGTCCTCGATCGGGGAGCAGTTCTGGGCGCCGAATATAATGCCGACCTTGCCCAGCGCCTTGGCGCGTCTGATATCACCGGCATTGCGCACCGGCATGATCAGATCGCCGTGCTGCTCGAAACGCAGGTTCCACTCTCCCAGACGGGTCAGAGTTTCACGGGCGTTTTCGTGGTAGACGATAGTCACGTGTACCGCCGTCACTCCGCCTTCACGCAGTTGTTCGAAAATGCCGCGATCCCAGTGGGAATACTGCAGACCGTCGATCACTATCAGTTCGTTATGCATCGGATGGCCCCCGCAAAAAGGTAAAAAACAGCTAATTAGGGGCGATACTCACCCCGGCCGGAGCCGCAGTGAGCACGCCTTCACCGCCTGATCAGGCGCGGATATAGGTGGTCTTGACGACGGTGTAGAACTCGCGGGCATAGCTGCCCTGCTCCCGCGGACCAAAGCTGGAATTCTTGCGACCGCCGAAGGGCACGTGGTAATCGGTGCCAGCGGTTGGCAGGTTCACCATCACGCAACCGGTCTTGGCGCGGCGCTTGAATTCGCTGGCGTATTTCAGTGACTGGGTCATGATGCCGCCGGTCAGGCCGAACTCAGTGTCATTCAGGGTCGCCAGAGCTTCCTCGAAATCCTTCACCTTGATCACGCAGGCCAGGGGCGCGAAGGCCTCTTCGCGGTTAACTGTCATGGCGTTGGTGCTGTCGACGAAGAGCGCCGGCTGCATGTAGTAACCTTCGGTGGACGCCTGGATACGCTCGCCACCAAACACCAGACGGGCACCTTCCTGCTTGGCCAGCTCAACGTAACGCAGGTTCTGCTCCAGCTGACGGGCATCGGCCACAGCACCTATATGCACGCCCTCTTCCAGCGGGTTGCCGACGCGAATCAGCTTCAGACGCTCGATCACAGCGTCCACGAAACGGTCATGAATGCCTTCGGTCACGATCAGGCGCGAGGACGCGGTGCACTTCTGCCCGGTACCGAAGAAGGCGCCGCTGACGGCACATTCGACCGCCTGCTCAAGATCCGCATCATCCAGTACCACCAGGGCGTTCTTGGAGCCCATTTCCAGCTGGCACTTGACCAGGTTCACCGCGGTGGCGGCGGCGACCTTGCGGCCGGTTTCCAGCGAACCGGTAAAGGTCAGGGCGTTGATACGCCTGGAGTGAATCAGTGTATCGCCCACCGCAGAGCCCGGACCCATGACCAGGTTAAAGGTGCCTGCGGGCAGGCCCTGGCGGGAGATAATTTCGGTCAGCGCCCAGGCGCTGGCCGGAACCTGGTTGGCCGGCTTGAAGACAACGGCGTTACCAAAGGCCAGCGCCGGTGCAATTTTCCAGGCACCGGTGGCCATCGGGAAGTTCCAGGGGGTAATGATACCGATCACGCCAACAGGTTCGCGGCGGGTTTCGATTTCTACGCCGGGGCGCACAGAATCAGCGGTTTCGCCCATCTGGCGCAGCACTTCGGCGGCGTAATAGTGGAAGAACTGACCGGAGCGGTAGACTTCACCCGCGCCTTCGGCCAGGGTCTTGCCTTCTTCGCGGGCCAGCAGGCGGCCCAGCTCATCCTTGCGGGCAATCAGCTCGTCGCCAACGGCCATCAGTACCGTATAACGCTGTTCCAGACCGCTCTGCTCCCAGGCTTCCTGGCCACGCACGGCGGCTTCAATCGCCAGCTCAGTCTGAGCGGCATCGGCCTGCGCATAGTGCCCAACCAGATCACTGATATCGGACGGGCTGATATTGGCAACGCTTGAGCTACCCTCAACCCAGTTGCCATCGATGTAGTTACCGTAAATTGCGTCAGACATATGCACCTCCTATTCGTTGCTTGCATACTAGACCGGGTAGATTAATAATAAAAATTAATAGTAAATATCATTAGATAAGGAAAACTTACCATGCTGGCCGAACTGAAGATTGCGCAGCTACGCCATTTTGTCTGGGTGGCCGAGCTGAAAGGCTTTCACGCCGCCGCCGAAAAGGCCCATCGCACCCAGCCGGCCATTTCACTGTCGATACGGGACCTGGAGAATAAGCTGGGGGAAGGCCTGTTCGAGAAACGCAACGCCAAGACCGCCAAGGCGGAGCTCACGCCCTTCGGGCAACACTTCCTGCCCCAGGCCAAGGAACTGATTGCCCACCATGACCGTATCGCCCAGGACATGGCGCTGCTGGTACAGCACAAGACCGGACATCTGCGCCTCGCTGCGGTGCCCTCAATCGCCAGCCGCATGCTGCCCGACATTCTGCAGCGCTTCATGGCCAATACGCCGGAGCTGCACCTGAGCATCTTTGACGCCAACTCCGATACGGTGCTGGAAATGGTGGAGAACCGGCAGGTGGATTTTGGCATTGCCAGCCTGTGGGAGACTCAAAGCGACAAGACCTTTATACCCGTGTGGGAAGATCGCATCGGCGTTGTCTGTCACTGTGACCATCCGCTGGCCAATGAAACCCGCCTGAACTGGAAGCAGCTGCGTGGCCACCGCCAGATCAGCAACGGCACCACTCGGCTGCTGGCCAACAGCGCCGCCGAGGAGCTGATCGACAGCGCCCAGTTCTACATCTCCAACATGATCTCGCTGATTGCCATGCTGGATGCCGGCATGGGGATCACCACCCTGCCCTGGTTCGCCTTTCCCCAGGACAACCCGAATCTGAAATTCATTCCGCTGGCCGATCCAGAGGTGATACGCCAGATCGGCATCCTCAGCCAGGCCGACCGGTCCCTGACACCGCCGGCCCAGGCCCTGGTGGATTTTATCCTTGATAGCGAGGGGCGGCTGGCGCAGTAATAAAGGCAGCTGCAAGGAGAAAGGTACGAGGGGCAAGAAAAAGCGAAAGGAACGAATAAGTGTTATTCGTCATTTTAGCGGACGTTATTTGAAAATCTTATCAAATGATTGAACGAACTGATTTGTACGGATAGCTGAAACGGATGAGTATTCACTCACCATCAAACGGATATTGCCGCCACCCAGCCTGGCGGGCATCTGTTTCTGCGCACAGGCCTATAACCGCATATTAGCGGGATTGCCGGGGCACCATTTTCAGCTGTACGAGGATAACAACAATGATCAATCCTGCTGTCATCCAGGCCGAACTCAAGGGCCCCGGCGCACTCGCCCTCAGACCCGCCAGCCAGGTCATGGATCTGGAGCGTCTGGGCAGCCTGCATCAGAGCCGGTTGAGCTTTATGCGTACCCTGGTGCGACGCATCATGCGCGAGCGCTGGAAGATCGAGGCCGTGCGGCTGGAGCTGGACAACGACGGTTACGGCACCGTGGTCTATCGTATTCAGACTCCCACCTGTCTCTACAGCTTTGTGCTGTTTTCCAGCTACCTGGCGCCTGAAGATCGCAACGACCGCGTAATCGCCACCCAGTGGGATCTGACCATGGCGCTGTGCGAGGGCGACGTCGATGAGGCCTACGTTGAGCAGCTGCGCCAGAACGTACCCAAACAGGAGGCCGGTCGCGTCGATGCCCGCGTCTTTGTTCTGTCCAGAGCCAACCGCAGCGCCCGCAACTTCGACTATGTGGTCGATCAGCTCGCCAAAGGTGAACAGCCGGACCTAAAGCGCATTACCCAGGTCGGTTATCTGTATCGCACCACGGCTGTCTATGGCAGCGGCAAGCTGGGCATGGCCGACTGGCAAAAGGTTGCAGCGCGCCACAGTGACTTCGCCCGTCCCTTTGCGGCGGAAATGTTTACCTGTTTCATGTTGCGCAACTTCAGCCTGACCCAGGTCGAGCACATTGCCAGAGCCCGTGCGCCCGAGCAGGCCGTGGCCATGCAGCCACAGATCAAGCGCTATTTCGGCATCGGCAACTCTACGGGCCTTGGCATGGCACCCTACCTCATCAATCATCCGCTACTGATCAGCCGCTGGATCGAGATGCGCGAACTGGCCCTGGCCCGCATCCGCGCCTTTGGCGTGCCCGGCACCGAGCGCCTGGCGCGCTTCAAGACCCTGGCCGCCCGAGCACACCAGCACACCCTGGAAATCGTCACTGAAGATGCCTGGCAGACCGGCAAGAACCAGCAGGTGATTGAGGATCTGGCAGCGCTACAAAGCCACCTGGCTAAACAGCCGCTGCGTGACTGGAACAGCCTGATCGCCTGGGCCGAGCAGCACTGCAGCCTGCAGGGCCAGGAGATGGTCAACTCCATCCTGCTTGAGGTCTACCCGGATCTGGTGGACGAACTGGAAGACTACACCTGCGTCGGTGAGCATCAGGATCTGGCGCCCGGCATGTCGGTATCGGAACTGAAAGCGCTGATTGAAGAGCGCTATCGCTGGGCGCTGGATATCGACTTCAGCGCCCCAAGCGCCACCGAAACCTTCTGGTACCGTTCGCAGGAAAAACAGGAGCCGCGCCTGGGCGGCAGCGAACTCGATTGCGGCCGCGCCAAACAGATGCCCCTGGGCATTGGTCTGCGCGTTGTGCAGTGCTACCAGGGCCTGTGCGATTATGCCGCGCAGCACCCCGAACACAGCTGCGCCTATTTCCTGTTTCTGAAGCCGGAATACCGCGGCATAGTGCGCCGTATCCAGAGTCTGCGCCACAGCCTCTATGGCGATATTCAGGCCAACCTGCTGGATCAGGATGTGCTGCCCATGCACCTGCTGCGCTGCAAGCTGGCGTTCTTCGGGGTCAGCAAGTTCGATCCCCGCTCCCGCCTGTGGGTGCGCAACACCATGTTCCAGGGCGCACCGCTGCTGGATGATATAGGCCAGCCATTTGACGACGACTGGTTCCTGCCCCTGACTCCGGCCATCGACACCGAGGACGCCCGCTGATGCGTATTTCACTGAACGAACTGAATGCGACCCTCAAGCGTTCCTTCGAGGGCATGAACTATTTCGTCGGCACCTATGAAGATGCCGCCCAGATGGTCAGCTGGCTTGAAATGCACGGTGAACAGGGTTTCGGTGAACTCGAACGCGCCCTGGCCTACGTCAACGATGAGGACAAGGCACCGGTGGAACTGCTGTTCGAAGACGCCAGCTCCGCCATCGTCGACTGTCACGGCCGCAGCGCACTGAACAGCCTGGCACTGGTGCTGGATCTGGCCCACGCCAAAGCGCTCAAGGCCGGCATCGCCACACTCAAGGTGCAACACTGTCACAACCGCAAGTTCATTCTCAAGCTGCTGGCCGACTGTGGCCGGCGCGGCATCAGCATGATGGCCTACTGGCAGAACGGCACTCAGCCGGCCACCGAACACGTTGCCAGCATCAGCGCCGGCGAGCAGTATCCGCGCTACAGCGAAGCGGTGCTGAAGGCCGACTGCAGCCCGCTGGAAAAACAGACCATGACGCTGATCTGCAGCGACCGGGTCAATATAGCGGCGCAGCTGATGTCCAGCCCGAATGACCGGGTGAGCTGTCGCAGCGTGGAGCCCGCCACCTTCGCCGCCACCGGTCTGGCCACTCTGGAGAGCGGCATCGAGATCAGCGAAGCCCTGTGGCAGACCTTTAACCAGCTCGGCGAAAAGGTGCTGGTCGAAAATACCGAAGCCTCGCGCCAGGGCGCAGGCGGGCGCTAAGCAAACTCGCGACCTGGACCATGCAGAACCGAGAACTGGCAGGCGCGCAGAGGCGTGCGCTGGACTATAATGTCGCCCCTTGCTGCGGGTCCCGCTGACCCGCAGCGTCGCGTTCATGACTTTCGGTACACAGGACCTGCAATGATCTATAGCCTTTGGGACCTGCTGGCCCTGCTTATCGTAACCGTCGGCATTGCTCTGCAGGGCGTTGTCGGCATTGGCTTTGGCCTGGTCGCAGCGCCGCTGCTGTTTCTGATAGACCCGCTCTATATCCCGGTATCACTGATTATTCTGGGTGCTCTGCTGTCCGGATACATGGTCGCCAAGGGGCGGCATCATCTGTCCTGGCGCCGCCTGATGCCGGCGCTGATCGCCCGGGTGCCGGGCTCCTGGCTGGGAGCACTGCTACTGGCCTCGGTATCCCCTGCCATCCTGAGCCTGATTCTGGGCAGCACACTGCTGCTGTCCGTCGCACTTAGCTGGCGCAATACCTTCAACATCACCATGTCGACACGTTCGCTCTCCATCGCCGGCTTTTTCTCCGGCCTTATCGGCACCGCGACCTCCGTGGGCGGCCCACCCATGGCACTGGTGTATCAGGAATCCAATGTACTCACGGCCCGCAGCGAGCTGGCAGCCTTTTTTCTGGCAGGTCTGCCCATCACACTTATCATGCTGGCGATCACCGGCAGCCTGCCGATGGAGTCACTGCTGCTAACGCTGAAGATGGCTCCAGGCCTGGTGGCCGGCGTCTTTGTCGCTCGACGCATCGACCGCTACGTCGACAAGCAGAGCGCCAAGCCGCTGCTGCTGTCGATTTCGCTGCTCGGGGCTGTGCTGGTGCTGATACAGGGACTGCTCTGATGCAGCCCCTAGGAGACTCGCAAACTACTGCGAACCACCTGACTCTTTAACAATGAGAGGGGCCGGTTTGCGTGCTGCTTTGCGTTAAATAGAACGTCACAACACAGTTCAATCGCATGGGTAACACTTTGCTGAAAACCAGTATGTCTTGGAACCTGGATCTGCAGTGCTGGCGGGTACTTCGAGGGTGTTTGACAGTCTGTATTTCGCCTGTGGGCGACATACTTTCTTTGCTCGTGCAAAGAAAGTATGCAAGGCCTTTTACCTTGAAGAATACGCCCCGATGAAACCTTTTCGCTGCGCTCTCGGACGATCTTTCGGGCGCCGGCCTTCAAGGTAAGGAGTTGGCACGTCTTTTTATCGAATCTGCGGATCGACAGTCCCTGTCTCGCCCCTGCGGGCCTGATCGCACACTGACGCCAGTGCTCGCCGGCACTCATAAGGGGGAACAAGAGCCGCTCTGATGTCTCGGTGAAATGAAGCAGGGTTCGGCTGGCAATGACTCGCTTACCGGTACGGCGGTACCGCCGTACCGGTAAGCGAGTCAGGGCTGGTTATCTGCGGGTGAGATAGACGCCACATTCCAGGTGATGGGTATAGGGGAACTGATCAAAAATCGCGAAGCGCTCGATCTGGTGGGTCTGGGTCAAGTCCGCCAGATTGGCTTTCAGCGACTCGGGATTGCACGAAATATAAACGATATGCTGATACTCGCTGACCTGCACCACTGTATCGGCATCCAGCCCTGAGCGCGGCGGATCCACCAGTACTGTGGTGAAGTTGCAGCTGGCCAGATCCAGATGCGCGGTACGCCGCGCTGTGCGCTCACCCTTGAGCACCTGGGAAAAATCCTCCGATGCCATGCGCACTACATCAATATTGTCGATACCGTTCTCGGCGATATTGAATTCAGCGGCGCGCACCGACACCTTGGCAATTTCTGTGGCCACCACGCGGCCAAAATTCTGTGCCAGCGGCAACGTGAAATTGCCATTGCCGCAGTACAGCTCGACCAGATCGCCACCGGCGCCTTTGGTCACATCCAGCGCCCAGCCAATCATGGAGCGACAGACTTCGGCGTTAGGCTGGGTAAAGCAGTTTTCCACCTGCTTGTAGCGATACTCGCGGCCATTAATATCCAGCCGTTCAATCACATGATCACGCCCCAGTTCTTTCTTGCTCTTGCGCGAACGGCCAATAATTTCAATATCAAACTGCTCGGCCAGCGCTCTGGCCGCCGTTTCCCACTCATTTTCAATGGGGCGGTGATACAGCAGCGTCACCAGCAGCTCACCCGACAGGGTGCTGAGAAAATCGATCTGGAACAGGCGAAAGCGCAACGCAGGGTCGGCCTTGATCACGTCCAGCATGGCGAACATGACATCATGAATGCGGCGCGACACCATGGGGCAGGTGTCCAGACGCACCGGAATCTTCTTGTCGCCGGGCTCGAACATCACGTAGTACAGATCATCGCCATCATGCCAGACCCGGAACTCCGCCCGCATGCGATAGTGCTCCGGCGGCGACGCAAAGACTTCAACCTCGGGCAGCGCAAAGTCGACGAAGTCGTCACGCACAGACGCGCACTTTTCGCGCAGCAGCGCCTCGTAGAGGGTCGGGTCAACGTTGGGTATGGCCATGAAAGTGCTATCCGGGATCTGTCGGGAAAGCGCGGCATTCTAACAGCCCCGCCGTCGCCATCAAAGCACCGACGCCCTTCGGCTACACCGGCGCTACAGCCGGTTTAGTGCGGCACCTGACCAGGCTCAAGCTTGAGGCGGTATTCGTTGGCCATCATCCTCCAGCGCGGCAGGTTTTTCATCACCCCCAGACGCTCCAGATAGGATTCCGACAGCTTGCATGACAGATCGGCGCCAGGCGCATTGGCCAGCGCCGGCAGGAGCGCATCGGCCAGATGCAGCGCGCTCAGGGGTTCAAAGCGGATGCTGGGGGATGCGCTCGGAAAATGATGCAGCAGCACAGCCTCGACCACGCTGAAGGGCAGGTTCCACAACCCCAGTAAATAAGCGGCAGCCTCGGCGTGGGTCAGGCCCAGGCGCATTTTTTCCATGGCATACATGGGCTGCCCCATGCGCACGGACTCATCCATCAGGGCCTGATAGGCCTCAGGATTCTTGTTGGCCAGTACCGAAATGCCGAAATCATGCAGCAGGCCGGCCAAAAACGCCTGCCCCTGCTGGTTGCGATCCAGCCCGGCATCAGCACCAATCTGCTGTGCCAGGCGCGCCACCAGCATGGAGCGCTGATGCAGTTTGGAGAATGAAAAGGCGGTCCAGGTATCACGCTGACGATAACGGCTGAACAGGTGTGTCGCCAGCATCAGGTCGCGGATCATGCGCACACCAATAATGGTCACCGCCTCATCAATGCGACTGATCTGGCGCCTCAGACCAAAGAGCGCCGAGTTAACCAGCTGCATGAGCTTGGCGGCAATCGCCGGATCCTGCTCAATAATTTTGGCAATGCTCTTGGCGTCGGACACATCGGAGTTCAGCGCCTCATTCAGCGCACGGTAGACGGTGGGCAGAGTGGGCAGCCGCCCCAGACCGCTGATGTAGTCACGAATGGCCGACTTGTTAACCAGGCCTTCTATTCTGAGTGCATACTCGACTGCCGCGATAATCTGGGCGCCATTACTGCTGTCGGGCAGGGTCTGGTGAGCCACTTCCAGGGCTCTGGCGGAACTCGCCGGTGTCAGGTGGCCGCTGATCAGGATACGTACGATGCCAGGACGCTCCTCCGCAATCTTTTTCAGCAACTCCAGCGCCTTGTAGGGCTGCTGATAGGCCACCACGATCAGAACCTGGGAGTCGTAGTATTTCAGCCGCGACTGAACTTCACCCTCGTCATCCAGGCACATGACATCCCAGCCTGGATGACTGCCCACTTCGTGGGCCGCGCCGCGATGACTGAGCTTGGAGTCGCAGAACAGAATCCTGCAGATTTGACTGCTGCCCGCTGCCGCGCTCATTCAACGTCCCTCTGGATGCACGGTGATCCACTCTTTTTAGTCGCAAAAACGTGCTTTGTCGACCGGCGGTCGGTTCATATGCAGCGCCAAAAAGCGTAGAATCCGACAACTTCGTTTCAGTCTACCAGGTTCCATTAGCCGACTTATGACCCAGAATCCGCGCAAGATCCTCGTTACCAGTGCCCTGCCCTACGCCAACGGCCCCATTCACCTGGGCCACCTGGTGGAATACATCCAGACCGATATCTGGGTGCGTTTTCAAAAGCAGCGCGGCCATCAGTGCACCTACGTCTGTGCCGACGATGCCCACGGCACCCCTATCATGCTCAAGGCCGACCAGCTGGGCATCAGCCCGCAGGAACTGATCGCCAAGGTCAGCACCGAGCATCAGCGCGACTTCGCGGGCTTCATGGTGGATTTTGACAACTACTACTCCACCCATTCGGACGAGAACCGCGACTTCGCTGCGCTGATCTACAAGCGCCTGAATGACGGTGGCCATATTGCCCGCCGCACCATTACCCAGGCCTACGACCCCGAAAAACAGATGTTCCTGCCGGATCGCTTCGTCAAAGGTGAGTGCCCCAAATGCGGCGCTGCCGATCAGTATGGCGACTCCTGCGAAGCCTGTGGCGCGACCTACAGCCCGGTCGAGCTAAAGAATGCCTACTCCGCCGTCTCCGGTGCCAAGCCGATCGAGAAGGATTCCGAGCATTTCTTCTTCAAGCTCGGCGATTTCGAACAGTTCCTGCGTACCTGGGTTAATACGGACGATCATGTACAGGAGCACATGATCCACAAGCTCAACGAATGGTTCGAGTCGGGCCTGCAGCAGTGGGATATCTCCCGCGATGCCCCCTACTGGGGCTTTGAAATTCCGGATGCGCCGGGCAAGTATTTCTATGTCTGGCTGGATGCCCCCATCGGCTACATGGCCAGCTTCAAGAACTGGTGCGACAGCAACGACGTCGAGTTTGACGACTACTGGGGTGAATCCTCCGAGGCCGAGCTGTACCACTTTATCGGCAAGGATATCGCTTACTTCCACACCCTGTTCTGGCCGGCGATGCTCAAGGGTGCGGGCTTCCGCACGCCGACAAAGGTATTTTGTCATGGTTTCCTGACCGTCAACGGTCAGAAAATGTCCAAATCCCGCGGCACCTTTATTATGGCCGAGAGCTACCTCAAGCACCTGCGCCCCGAATACCTGCGCTACTACTTTGCCGCCAAGCTGGGTTCGGGCATCGACGATATCGACCTGAGCCTGGATGATTTCCGCATGCGCGTGAACGCCGACCTGGTCAACAAGGTGGTGAATATCGCCTCCCGCTGCGCGGGTTTTATCGCCAAGAAATTTGACGGCCAGCTTGGCGCCAGCCTGGTTCAGCCCGAACTCTACAAGGATGCCGTCAAGATGGGCGAGACCATCGCCCAGGCCTACGAGCAGCGTGAATATGCCCGCGCCATGCGTGAAATCATGCATATCGCCGACAGGGCCAACCAGTACATTGATGCTGCCGAACCCTGGGTGCTGGCCAAGCAGCCAGAGCGGGCGCAGGACGTACAGGACAGCTGCACCTTAGGCATTAACCTGTTCCGCGTTATTCTCAGCTACCTGGCACCGATTCTGCCTCAGGTGGCCGACGAAGCTGCGCACTTCCTCAACATTGACGGTTTCGCCTGGGATGACATCCAGACGCCGCTGCTGAACCACCGCATCAACAAGTTCAAGCCGCTGATGCAGCGCGTTGAGCCTGAGGCCATCGACAAGATGGTGGAAGACTCGAAACAGTCCATGCCGGCACCCGCGGCTCCGACAGCACCGGCCGTGAAAAGCCCCCTGGCGGCTGAACCTGTCGCGGATACCATCGAGTTTCCGGACTTTGCCAAGGTTGACCTGCGCATCGTCAAGATCGCCAAGGCCGAGCATGTGGAGGGCGCCGACAAGCTGCTGCGCCTGACCCTGGATCTGGGCGGTGAAACCCGCAATGTCTTCGCCGGGATCAAATCCGCCTATACGCCCGAACAGCTCGAAGGCAAGCTGACCGTCATGGTGGCCAACCTGGCACCGCGCAAGATGAAGTTCGGCGTCTCCGAGGGCATGGTACTGGCCGCAGGACCCGGCGGGCAGGATCTGTGGATTCTGGAGCCCCACCAAGGCGCCCAGCCCGGCATGCGCATTAAGTAGCTTCTACCCACAGGCCCTGCAAGTTTCAAAAATTGCAGGGCCTGCCGCCTGCTACCTTCTGCTGAATCCCGCTTTCCTGCGCAGCCTGTTGCCGCCTCAAAACCCTATCCGGCATCACCACGCGCATCCCACCTCATAAGGCTTTCAGCCAATCCATCCGGCGTATGCACGCAAAATTCGCGACGAATGGCTGCTGCCCCGGAGAACCTTGCCATTGCCCTCAAAAGCTTCGCAGTCCGTAGCCTGAATGAGCGCAGCGAATTCCGGGAAATGAGCCTCAGGCGAATTTCGAGGACGTGTCTGCGAATTCCGGGGCATTGTATAACCCTTGCCCCTTGCTGTGCTCTCCACAAGCCCACCGCTGCGCGCTGGTTGTCGGAATTCGCTGCGCTCATTGCCAACCGACCAAAGCCACACCGGGGCCACGGACTGCCCCCGTTGCCAAATCTAACGATAGTAGGCACGCCCCGCGACGAATAAGTAGAACAGTGTTAGGCCCGGCAGGCTGCTGGCAGAAATACCACGGTTTAGGTAACCAATTTACGCGCCCCTGGCACGTCAGTATCACCCGCTTTTTTATTGACTAACCGATCAACAAATAATTGTACCCCTGACCTTAATTCTTTACTGTAAGTCGATGTACAGGCCAAAACGCATGGTCTATCGTTAGAACGATTCAGTATATAAATCCAGCGACGCTTGGAGGGTCGCGGCACAAATTCGAGGGGTTATACAGGCATATTGTGGCACGCCTGTTGCTTAACCTTGGAAGTATAGCGCTATCATTGAAGATGGCGTCCAGCAATCCACAGAAGACAATAAGAATTACATGCCTGATCTCAGGAGGATCATTCCATGATGAAGAAAACTCTCGCAACAGCCATAGTCATGTCTACCGCTATCTCGGGACTGGCTGCGGCGGAAGGTACGCTCGAAGCCGTCAAGGCGCGCGGCGTATTGCAGTGTGGTGTTACCAGCGGAGTGCCCGGCTTTTCCGTACCGGATGAGCAGGGTAACTGGAAAGGCCTGGATGTTGATGTATGCCGCAGTATCGCAGCCGCGACTCTGGGTGATGCCAGCAAGGTTAAATATATTCCTCTTACCGCCAAGGAGCGCTTCACTGCGCTGCAGTCCGGCGAAATCGACGTACTCTCCCGTGTAACCACCTGGACCCAGACCCGCGATACTCAGCTGGGCCTAAACTTCACCGGCGTGACCTACTACGATGGCCAGGGTTTCCTGGTCAAGAAAGAACTGGGTCTGACCAGCGTCAAGGAACTGGATGGCGCCACCGTCTGTGTTCAGTCAGGTACCACCACCGAGCTCAACCTGTCCGACTACTTCCGAGCCAACGGTCTGACCTTCACCCCGGTAGTATTCGATACCAATGAACAGGCGGCCACCAGCTTTGATACCGGCCGTTGCGACTCCTTCACAACCGACCTGTCCCAGGCCTATGGCCTGCGCACCCGCATGAGCGATCCGGATGCCGTGGTGGCACTGCCGGAAGTCATTTCCAAGGAGCCCCTGGGCCCAGTGGTACGCCAGGGTGACGACCAGTGGTTCAACGTCGTCAAGTGGTCGCTCTACGCCATGCTCAACGCCGAAGAACTGGGTGTGAACTCAGCCAACGTCGATGAAATGAAGTCCAGTGAAAACCCCAACATCAAGCGCCTGCTGGGTGTTGATGGTCCCAAGGGCAAGGGTCTGGACATCGCTGATGACTGGTCTTACCAGATCATCAAGCAGGTGGGTAACTACGCTGAATCCTTTGACCGCAACGTCGGCAAAGACTCCCCGCTGAAAATCGACCGCGGCATCAACGCACTCTGGAACCAGGGAGGCTTCCAGTACGCGCCACCGATGCGTTAATCAAGCCGCAGACACGCCGGGTCCTCGGGCCCGGCACTGAAGGTCACCGGCCTAGCCGGCGATTAACACCTATCGGTCCCTGAGCCCATCGGTATTGCGTTACAGCACAATGCCGGCCGGGCTCCCACGGAGGACACTATGTCCGATGACACACCCAAGGCCGACAAGCCGGGCCACAAGCGCGCACCTGCCAGCGGGACCAGCTTCTGGAATGACCCCGCCAAGCGCGCGCTGATCTTTCAGGCTTTACTGCTCGGCATTATTGGCTTCTTCCTCTTTTCCGTCGTCAGCAACACCCTCAACAACCTTGAAACCCGCGGCATCACTACCGGCTTTGGCTTTCTGACCGAAGAAGCCGGCTTCAGCATTCCCCTCTCCCTGATCGATTACACCGCCGCCGACAGCTACGGCCGCACCTTTTTCGTCGGCTTGCTCAACACCGTGCTGGTGTCAGTAATGGGCATCATCGCCGCCACACTGCTGGGATTCGTACTCGGGGTGGCACGCCTGTCCAACAACTGGATGATCGCCAAACTTTCGACCATCTATATCGAGACCTTTCGCAACATACCGCTGCTACTGCAGATGTTCTTCTGGTACTTCGCGGTACTGCGCGCACTGCCCTCGCCGCGTCAGAGCATCGAGTTCCTTGGCAGCTTTCTGAACGTACGCGGCTTGTCCGTACCACGCCCGGTGGCGGAAGAGGGTCTGGGCATGGTGTTCTGGGCCTTTGTTGTCGCCATAGTGCTGAGCTTGATACTGGTGCGCTGGGCCCACCGGCGCCAGGACGCTACCGGGAAAATCTTTCCCAGCGGCTGGGCCAACACCGGCTTGATCATTGGTTTGCCACTGCTGACCTTCCTGGCCATGGGCGCACCCCTGTCCTTTGACGCGCCGGAACTCAAGGGTTTTAACTTCGTCGGCGGCATGACACTGATACCTGAACTGGTTGCCCTCTGGCTCGCACTGACCATCTACACCTCGGCCTTTATCGCCGAAACGGTTCGCGGCGGTATTCTGGCCGTGCCCAAGGGGCAGCTCGAAGCCTCCTCGGCACTGGGCCTGGCCAAGACACGCACCCTGCGCCTGATCGTGATTCCCCAGGCCATGCGCGTCATCATTCCACCGCTGACCAGCCAGTACCTGAACCTGACCAAGAACTCGTCACTGGCGACCGCCATCGGCTACCCCGATCTGGTATCCGTCTTTGCCGGCACCACGCTGAACCAGACCGGCCAGGCTATCGAGGTTATATCCATGACCATGGCGGTCTACCTGACGCTGAGCCTGCTCACCTCGCTGTTCATGAACTGGTACAACAAGCGCATGGCGCTGGTTGAACGCTAGCCAATTGCCGGAGAGCACCCCTTTATGAAATATGCTATCGAAGCCGCCCTGCCACCACCGCCCAATATGGTCGGTGTCATTGGCTGGATGCGGCGCAATCTGTTCAACGGCCCGATCAACTCAGTGGCCACTCTGGTCATCGGATTTCTGGCCATCTACTGGCTGACGCCAGTGCTGCAGTGGATGTTCATTGATGCCGACTGGATAGGCGAGAGCCGTGAAGCCTGCACCAGCGGCGGCGCCTGCTGGGTATTCATTTCCACCCGCATGGATCAGTTTCTGTATGGGTTCTATCCATCAGATGAATACTGGCGGCTGAATCTGGCCTTTGGGATGATGGCGGTTCTGATCGCCTGGCTGATGATCCCCAACCTGCCCTTCAAGGGCTGGGTGTCCTTCATCACCCTGGTGATCTATCCGATCATTGCCTTTTACCTGCTGACCGGCGGCGCCTTTGGCATGCCCTCGGTGGACACCCACCTGTGGGGCGGCTTCAGTCTGAACCTGGTACTGGCCGTTGTCGGCATAGTCGCCGCTATGCCGTTCGGCATCTTGCTGGCGCTGGGCCGGCGCTCCGAGATGCCGATCGTGCGCTCGCTGTCGGTGGTCTATATCGAGATCTGGCGCGGTGTGCCGCTGATCACAGTGCTGTTCATGGCATCAGTCATGCTGCCGCTGTTCTTCCCCGAAGACATCAACTTCGACAAGCTGCTGCGGGCCATGATCGGCATCATCCTGTTCCAGTCAGCCTATATGGCCGAAGTGGTACGCGGCGGGCTCCAGGCCATCCCCAAGGGTCAGTATGAAGCCGCCGACGCGCTGGGTCTGAGCTACTGGAAAAAGATGATCCTGATCATTCTGCCCCAGGCGCTGAAGCTGATGATCCCGGGCATCGTTAACACCTTTATCGCCCTGTTCAAGGACACCAGTCTGGTGGTGATTATCGGTCTGTTCGATCTGCTGGCCATTGTCCAGGCGGCGAGCAACGACCCGGACTGGATAGGCTACGCCACCGAAGGCTATATCTTTATCGCCCTGATGTTCTGGATTTTCTGCTTTGGCATGTCCCGCTACAGCCAGCACCTCGAAAATCTGCTGCATACCGGTCACGGCGGCCGCAACTAATGCGCTTGGAGACGAAATACCATGACTGAACCACAAATCAAGCAAGCCGGCCTGGCCGTCGAACTGCGTAACCTGAATAAATGGTACGGCGATTTCCATGTCCTGAAAAATATCAACCTGGAGGTGCAAAAGGGCGAGCGTATCGTTATTTGCGGTCCGTCCGGCTCCGGCAAGTCCACCATGATCCGCTGCATTAACCGGCTCGAGGAGCATCAGCAGGGTGACATCATTGTCAACGGCATACAGCTGACCGAGGATCTGAAAAAGATCGAGAATATCCGCCGCAATGTCGGCATGGTATTTCAGCACTTCAATCTGTTCCCGCACCTGACGGTACTGGAAAACTGCGCCCTGGCCCCCATCTGGGTCAACAAGGAATCGCGCAAGGAGGCCGAAGCCAACGCCATGAAATACCTGGAGCGCGTACGCATCCCCGAGCAGGCGAAGAAATTCCCCGGGCAGCTTTCAGGTGGCCAGCAGCAGCGCGTGGCCATTGCCCGCAGCCTGTGCATGAACCCCGATGTGATGCTGTTCGATGAACCCACCTCGGCACTGGACCCGGAGATGATCAAGGAAGTACTCGATGTCATGATCGAGCTGGCCCAGGAAGGCATGACCATGCTGTGCGTAACCCACGAAATGGGCTTTGCCAAAACCGTGGCCAACCGCGTCATCTTCATGGATGCCGGGCAGATTATCGAGGAGAACAATCCTCATGAGTTCTTCGATAACCCGCAGCATGAGCGCACTCAGTTGTTCCTGAGCCAGATCCTGCAGCACTGAGTTAAGAATTTAACTCTTGGGAGCCTAGAGTCGATAACCTCCAACAGGACGAACACACCCAGCTGCTCCTGAGCCAGATCCTGCAGCACTGAGTTAAGAATTTAACTCTTGGGAGCCTAGACTCGATAACCTCCAACAGGACGAACACACCCAGCTGCTCCTGAGCCAGATCCTGCAACACTGAGTTAAGAATTTAACTCTTGGGAGCCTAGAGTCGATAACCTTCAACATGACGAAGGCTCCCAGCTGCTCCTGAGTCAGATACGCAACACTAAGCCGCACAAGCCCGCCCGTTACATGCCTGGATCACAGCGCATTTAACGGGCGCTCAGCTCACCGGTTTCTCTTAACCGCTCCCTTTCCCACACTTGATTCCCGCAAGCCCGCAGGCTGCTAGGCTTTACCCCCGGCATGACAGATGTTAGAAAGCCTGTTTGCCTATCTTTGGAGTTACAACAATGGATCTGGATTCTTTTATCGCCGCTATCGGACAGGACGACAGCCTGGATTTCAAACACAGCATGGAGGTGATTCAGGCCCACTATGATTATCAGCCCAGCGGCTTCACCAATGGCAAGGTGCGTAACGAAGCCGGCCAGAATGAAGGCAGCTGCAAGATTTTCGCCTTCGCCAAACTCAATGGTCTGAGCGAAGCCCAGGCACTGGCCTGTTTCGGAAGTTTTTACCGCGATGTGCTGAATGCACCCCAGGGCACCGACCACGGCAACATTCGTGCATTTATGGCGACCGGCTGGGACGGCGTGGTCTTCGATGCCGAGGCCCTGACTCGAAAAAGCTGACGCCCAAGGGCTGATGCGGCACCGACTCGGGCGCCACCAGGCCAAATAACGCGACTCAGAACAGTGCCAGCTGATCAGGCTGTGCACTGTCGCTGTGCTCGTTCAGGCGATAGCCAACACCCAGCAGCCGCACCGGCCGGCAGCCTCGCCCGAAGGCTTCGCGCACCAGCCGTTCGTACAGCACTATATCCGGTGCCAGCGCAGCCTGAACCCGGGTCGCCTGTTCCACCGTTGTCTGGCTGAAATCGTGGAACTTGAGTTTGACCACAGCCCCCGCGATATCCGCCGGGCGCGACAGTCTGCCATAGCGCCCCGCCAGGGACTCAAGCAGTGACGGCAACTGCTCGAGGCAGGCCTCAAGGTCGGGCAAATCCTGGGAATAGGTGTGCTCAACGCTGACCGATTTGCGTTCCCGGCTGGTGCGTACCGGGCGATCATCCTGCCCCCAGGCCAGCTCCCACAGACGCTGACCGAAGCGCCCAAAGCGACTGATCAGCACAGCAGCCCCCTGCTCCCGCAGATCCGCACAGTTGTGCACCCCCATGTGTTCCAGTTTCTCGGCCGTTTTGGCCCCCACGCCATGCAGCTTTTTCACCGCCAGCGCCTGTACAAAGGCTTCCACCTGCTCCGGTCGCAGCACAAAAAGACCATCGGGTTTGTTCCAGTCACTGGCGATCTTGGCCAGAAACTTGTTGGGCGCAACACCGGCCGACACCCGGATGCCCACCTCGTCGAACACTCGCCGGCGGATTTCCTCGGCCATGCGCGTGGCACTGCCCTGACAGCGTTCTGTACCGGTCACATCCAGATAAGCCTCATCCAGCGACAGGGGTTCTATTACCCGGGTGTAGTCGGCATAGATCGCCATGATACGGGCCGACACCTCACGGTATTTCTCCATACTGCCAGACACCACTACAAGGTCTGGGCAGAGCGCCAGGGCTCTGGCCGTGGACATGGCCGAATGCACACCAAAAGCCCGCGCCTCATAGTTACAGGTGGCCACCACGCCACGCTGGTCGGCCCGACCACCCACGGCCAGCGGAATACCGCGCAAGGCCGGATTGTCGCGCATTTCGACCGCGGCATAGAAACAGTCACAGTCGCAATGAATGATTTTTCGATCCACGTTGAATTCTCTGTCCATAGCGCTGTGCGCATAGTTCGCTGCGAAGGCCTGTCGTTATTGCCCTGATGCCCTCCCCAAAGGAAATACCCCGAGGAAACGCCTTGAGACAAAGCCCAATGCAATATCGCGTCTGACTGCTAATCTTAACCCGAATACTCATAAAGCATCCCGGTCACGGAGCCTACAATGACGGATGAAGATAAAAACAACTGGAATGGAAATGAACAGCGCTCAGGTACCGATAGACGCAAGAAAAACGACCGCCGTGACGAAGTGAGGTTCGAACCTGGCAAGCCGGACCGGCGCAAGAACCGCGGCCGCCGCGAGCCGGATCAGGATCCCTGGAGCAAAGGCAACGTCTGAACCCGCCTGAAAACCTTCCCGGGAGCTTCTTCAGGCTCCCCGCCCGAATAAATACCGCCTCAGTCCTTCGCAGCTCCTGGCCTGGTTGTCCTGCGCCTGACTGTCACACTGTTGTCACGCTGCATTCAAGCCCCGGTCACACTGCAGCCATAAAGTGTGAGTCCTCCGATAGAGGACACCCCTGATGCAGCTGAATGTCGAACAGGTCGTCACCCAGAAATTCCCCGCCTTTATTGCCAAACCCGCGCCGGTAAAACGCTCAACCCTGTTCTGCCTGCGCCATCTGGTGAGGGAGCGGGAAATCAACCATTTCCTGGCCGAACACAGTGCCAGCACCGGCTTCGAATTTATTGACCGGGTACTGGACTACTTCAACTTCAGCTATGCCCTGAGCCATCAGCATCGCATGAACATCCCGGCCACCGGACGTGTGCTGATCGTCGCCAATCATCCGCTGGGAGCGCTGGATGGCCTTGCGCTGCTGAAGCTGGTGGGGGAAATAAGGCGTGATGTGCGTATCGTCGCCAATGATGTGCTCTCCAGCTTTGACCCGCTAGAGCCTCTGCTTCTGCCCGTGGACAATCTCGGCAAGGCCACCCGCAAGCAGGATATAGCCCGCATTACCCAGGCCCTGCAGGATGACCAGGCGGTCATTGTTTTCCCCGCCGGCGAAGTGTCCCGCGCAGGACTCACCGGCATCCGCGACGGCAAATGGAACAGCGGTTTTCTGCACTTTGCCCGCAAGGCCAACGCCCCCATACTGCCGGTCTTTGTGGGTGGCAAGAACTCGTCACTGTTTTACAGCGTGTCCGCACTGAACCGTTCGCTGTCGACCCTGCTACTGGCACGGGAGATGTTCAACAAGCGCTCGGTCACCATTGAGGTGCGGGTGGGCGAGCCCATTGCCTTCAGCCAGATAGACGCGCTACCACTGTCGACCCGCGAAAAAGCCCGCATTCTGAAAAAGCACCTGTACCGCATCGCCCGCAACAAGTCGCCACTGTTCATTACCGAGAAGACCATCGATCACCCGCAGGACCGCGGCAGCCTGAAAAAGGAACTCAAGGCCTCCGAACTGCTGGGCGAAACCGGCGATGGCAAGAAAATCTATCTGTTCGACTACCGCCCTGACTCCGCCGTCATGCGCGAAGTCGGGCGTCTGCGCGAAATTGCCTTTCGCAGCGTTGGCGAGGGTACCGGTGAAAAGCGCGATCTGGATCGCTATGACCGCAGCTACCGCCACCTGATTCTGTGGGACGAGGAGGATCTGGAAATTGCCGGCGCCTACCGGCTGGCCGAAACCGCGGGTCTTGCTCTGGGCGGCATGGGCGACAATGCGCTCTACAGCGCCAGTCTGTTTCGCTACAACGATGCCATGGCGCCGGTGTTTGCCCGCGGCATCGAGCTGGGCCGCAGCTTTGTGCAGCCACGCTACTGGGGACGGCGAAGCCTGGACTACCTCTGGTACGGCATAGGTGCATACCTGCGCCGCCACCCCGAGATCCGCTACCTGTTTGGCCCGGTCAGCCTGAGCAACAGCTACCCCAAGGCTGCCCGAGACCTCATCGTCTGGTTCTACAGCCACTATTTCCCGGACAATGACAACCTGGGCCGCTCCCTGAGCCCCTTCACCATTGATGCCGCGAGCAAGGAGCACCTGAGCCAATTATTCAGTGGCAGCGACTATAGCAGCGACTTTCGCATCCTGAAGGAGCAGCTGGAATTCATCGGCGTATCCGTGCCAACGCTGTACAAACAGTACAGCGACGTCTGTGAAGACGGTGGCGTGCGCTTTCTCGACTTTGGCGTCGATGCCGCCTTCAACTACTGTGTTGACGGCCTGGTTCTGGTGGATCTGGACTACCTCAAGCCGCGCAAGCGCGAACGTTATCTGGGCCTGTCAGCCGCCCCATCCCAGGTGCCAACCCTGCCCCAACCCGGCGCCGCCTGAAGCAATCAGGCACGCCGGCGTCAACTTTTTCTGGCCCGCGCACTCCAACGCTGTATTCTCCTATACTGAGCGGAAAAGGAGTGCACCATGGGTGACGAACACAAATCTCTCAGCCAACGCTCCAGCCATCGGGAAATTGACCAGTTCCTGCAGCAGCTGGCGAAAACACCGGCCAGCGGCGGCGGTCGGCTGGTGTTCGCGCTGGATGCCACTGCCAGCCGGGAGCCCACCTGGGATCATGCCTGCCAGCTGCAGAGCGAAATGTTCGAGCAGACCCGCAACCTCGGCGGACTCTCCGTCCAGCTGTGCTACTACCGCGGCTACCGCGAGTTCCACGCCACCGACTGGCTGTGCAATACCGATCGTCTGATGCAACAGATGAACGCCGTGCGCTGTCTCGGCGGCCACACCCAGATTGCCAGGCTGCTGACCCATGTCCGCCAGGAAACCCGGCTCAAGAAGGTCCAGGCGGTCATCTTTATCGGCGACTGCGTCGAAGAATCCGTGGATGATCTCTGCGCACTGGCCGGTGAACTGGGCCTGTTGCAGGTCCCCGTGTTCATCTTCCACGAAGGCCAGGAAAGCACCGCTGCACGGGCCTTCAAGCAGATCAGCCAGCTATCAGGTGGTGCCTGTTGCCAGTTCGATCAACAGAGTCCACAGTTGATGCGCGAACTGCTGGGGGCCGTCGCGGTCTATGCATCCGGGGGCCACAGGGCGCTGGAGCACTTCAGCCAGGGCAAAAGTGCGGCACTGTTGCGCCTCACCCGGCAGCTGCGAAGCTGAAATCAAACCAGACACGAACGAGGTAAGCGTTGAATCCTTTTGGCCTGATCATTTTGAGTGCGGTTGCCCTGGCGGGCATATTGTGGATCCAGTCGCGGCCGCCGCAGTTGCGCGAGCGCGCCAAGTGGCAGCTCATCATCATCCTGTGCGCCCTGTTCCTGCTTTACTTGAGCGTCACCGGGCGCCTGCACTGGCTCGGAGCTCTGGTGGCGGTGATGCTGCCCTTCAGCCGCAGGCTTATCCCGCTGTTGCGTTATCTGCCTTTCCTGCACCAGCTCTACAAGCGCCGCCAACAGACACCGGGCAGCAGCAATAACCGCTCGCGCGTGCAGAGCGCCATTCTGGAAATGAGCCTTGATCACGATACTGGCGCCATGCATGGCACCGTACTGCAGGGCCCCCTAACCGGACAAACGCTGGGTGGCCTGAGTGAAAAGCAGTTTATTGAACTGTTGCAGTACTGCCGCGATCATGATCAGGAATCGACCCAGCTGCTGGAAGCCTATCTCGACAAGCGCTTTGGTGACAGCTGGCGCCAAGATGACCCCGGCGCCGGCAAAGACAGCCACACCAATCAGGCAGGGCCCCTGAGTGAGAATGAAGCCTTCGATATTCTCGGTCTCGAACCCGGCGCCAGCGAAAGCGACATTATCAGTGCCCACCGCCGCCTGATTCAAAAGCTGCACCCCGACCGGGGTGGCAGTAACTATCTGGCCGCACGCATCAACGAAGCCAAGGACCGCCTGCTCAGCTGATATTTCCGCCTGAACAGGCGGCCCCGCTCGCGCAGGCGCCTTAATACCTCCTCAGCGCAGCAGTAGCGCCAGGATTTCTGCGGTTTTTTCCTGCATCAGCGCCTGATCAGCCCGGCTTTCGACATTCAGCCGTACCACCGGCTCCGTATTGGAGCTGCGCAGATTAAAGCGCCACTGTGCGAACTCGATGCTAATACCATCGGTTTCGTCCACCGACAGGGCTTTCGGCTCGTAGGCCGCCCGCACCCGGGCGATGGCGCCCGCCGGATCCGTCAGCTTGCTGTTGATCTCGCCGGAGCTTGGGAAGGCGGCAATGCGCTCCGCCACCAGGGACGACAATGACTGTCCCTTGTTGCTCAGCAGTTCGGCCACCAGCAGCCAGGGAATCATGCCACTGTCACAGTAAGCGAAGTCACGGAAATAGTGATGGGCGCTCATTTCACCGCCGTAGACCGCATCTTCCAGCCGCATGCGCTCCTTGATAAAGGCATGGCCTGTCTTGGACAGCACAGGTACGCCACCGGCAGCTTCTACCAGATCGATGGTATTCCAGGTCAGGCGCGGATCATGGATCACACGGGCGCCGGACTGCTTGTGCAAAAAGGCTTCGGCCAGCAGGCCAACGATGTAATAACCTTCGATAAACTGACCGTTTTCATCGAACAGGAAACAGCGATCGAAATCGCCATCCCAGGCGATACCCATGTCGGCACCCTCGGCGATGACGACATCGGCGGTCTGGGCGCGGTTTTCCTGCAGAATCGGGTTGGGAATGCCATTGGGGAAGCTGGCATCGGGTGTATGGTGCACCTTGATGAACTCGATCGGTGCACCCAGTGCCTGCAACTGACGCTCGATGGCATCCAGCGCAGGACCGGCCGCACCGTTACCGGCATTGACCACCAGCTTCAGCGGTTTCAGTGTCTTAACGTCTATGTAGGACAGCATCTTGGCCGCATAGGCATCCTTGAGATCCAGCTGGCTGTAGCTGCCGCGTTTTGCAGGCGCTGCCGGCCACTGCTGCGCTTCTGCGATCAGCTGCATTTCCTTGAGACCGGTATCACCGGAAATCGGCCGGCTGCCCTCGCGCACCAGTTTGAGACCGTTGTAGTCGATCGGGTTGTGCGAGGCGGTAACCTCCACGCCCCCATCCAGCCCCAGATGCACGGTGGCAAAATAGATTTCCTCGGTCCCCACCATGCCGATATCAACCACATCGACACCGCCATCCTGCAACCCGCGCGACAGCGCCATTTTCAACGCGTCCGAGGTTTCCCGGATATCGCCGCCCACCACCACCGAGCGCGGCGCAAACTGCTGCGCAAAGGCACGTCCGATGCGGTACACCACATCGTCGTTCAGTTCATCGCCAAGGCGACCGCGGATATCATACGCCTTGAAACAGGTCAGTTTTGTCACGTTAAAACCCCAGCCAATTGTCCAAAAATTTAAAAATCAGCGCCGCCGCCCCCGCAGGGCCTGGCAGACAAAAACGGCATCAGAGACGACCAATACCGTAGTAGTCGAATCCCTGGGCCCGCAGTAGCGCCGGATCATAGATATTGCGCCCATCCACAATCACCCGGGCGCTGAGCGTCTGCGCCAGACGGGCAAAGTCCGGCGACCAGTATTCCGGCCACTCGGTCAGCAGCAGCAAGGCATCGGCCCCTTGCGCCGCGTCGTACTTGTCGGCGCAATACTGCAGCCTTGCGTTATCACCGTAGCGCTCACGCACCTCGGGCAACGCTTCTGGGTCATGCAGCCGCACCCGGGCGCCCTGGGCCAGCAGCGCATCTATGATGCGCAGCGCCGGTGCATTGTCGATACTCGCCACCCCCGGCTTGAAGGCCAGCCCCCAGAGCGCCACCGTCTTGCCCTGCAGGTCACATTCGTAGTGCTGCCAGAGCTTGCGAAACGGCAGTTCCATCTGGCGCTGGTTTTCGGTCAGCACTGTGTCCAGCAGGGTCGAGCGGCGCTTCTCGCTAAAGAGCCCGGCCAGCCCCTCGATATACTGGGTAAAATGCTGGCCACCAAAGCCGCAGCCCGGCGCCAGATAATGCCGCCCGATACGCTCATCCGACCCCATGCCCTGACGCACGACTTCGATATCGACACTCAGCAGGTCGGCCAGGTTGGCCAGCTCGTTGATATAGCCCAGTCGCAGCGCGAGCATGCCGGTAATGGCGAATTTGGTAAATTCAGCCTCGCGCCGGGTCATCAGCTGCAGACTCTGCACGCCGCCGGAAAACGGCCGCAATAATGCCTTTAGCAGCGCCAGTGCCGCCTCGTCTTCACACCCCACCAGCAGGCTCTGCGGGCGACCAAACTGACTCAGGGCGCTGCCCTGTTGCAGGGTGTCGGGCAGGCAGATTACGTTTTGGCCTGCCCCGTGATTCAGCAGCGCCTGGAGCCTGTCGCTGGCACCTATGCCAAAATTGCTCTGATTGATCAGCAGCAGCGGCGCATCGGTGCGCTGCGCCAGACGCGTTACCAGCGCTATGGCCTGGTCTTCTTCATCCGGCGCCATGGCCAGCCAGTACACGCTGGCCTCCAGACTCTGCAATGCCGGCGCTGCACTCAGACTCCCCTGTACCATCGCAGTATCAAGCAGCGCCATCAGGCCAGGCTCCGCCCGCACGCTGCTCTGGCCGGGCCGAATATCGGTAGCGGCCGCATCAGTATGCGGCAACGATACACAGACATCATTGCCGAAAGCGGCCAGCTGTGCCCCGGCAACCCAGGCGGCGAGTTCGTCTCCCCAGACTGCAATTTTCATTTATACATTTCCATCCGTTGTACTGCCCTGCTCCATAGCTGTCGATTCTGCTGCATGACGCTGGCCTGCCTCATGATGATGCACCCGCATCCTTCCTGCGCGCACCGATGGCGGCCAGCAAGCCGTTCGTAGCCTGATCAAAGGATGCCCGCGGATGATCGCCGCTATCCAGCACCTGCAGTAACTGGGTCGCCATGGTCTTGCCCAGCTCCACCCCCCACTGGTCAAACGGATTGATCCCCCAGATGACGGACTGCACAAACACCTTGTGCTCATACAGTGCGATCAGTGACCCCAGCGCCCGCGGTGTCAGCTCGTCCAGCAAGATCACCGTGCTCGGCTGATTGCCGCGATAGCGTTGCCAGGGCTGGGAGCTGCCCTGGTCAGCACCCAGCGCCGCATCCCCCAGCGCCAGTACCCGCGCCTGGGCCAGACAGTTGGCCAGGGCCAGCTGATGCTGGCGCTGCAGGGTTTCGCGCTGGCCGGTATAACGCCGCGCCGATACCACAAAGTCACACATCACAGGCTCTGTACCCTGATGCAGCAACTGATAAAACGCATGCTGCGCGTTGGGGCCGACTTCGCCCCAGAGCACCGGACAGGTGCGGTGCGTACTGGCGGAGCCGTCACGGCACACGCTTTTGCCGTTGCTCTCCATTTCCAGCTGTTCCAGATAGGCCGGCAAATGTGCCAGACGACCGTCATAGGGCAGAATCGCGTGGGCATGAATATCCAGAAAGTTGATATTCCAGATCCCTATCATCGCCAGCAATACCGGCAAATTCTGCTGCAGCGGCGCATGGCGGAAATGCTCATCCAGGGAGTGGGCGCCGGCCAGCAGCTGCTGAAAGTTTTCGATACCAATTTTTAATGCAATCGGCAGGCCAATCGTTGACCACATGGAATAGCGCCCGCCGGTCCAGTCCCAGAAGTGCAGCTGACTGGCCAGCGGAATGCCCCACTGGCGAGCCTTGTCAGGCGACGCTGTGACGGCGATAAAGTGCCGGCTGACCAGCACCTCGTCGCGCAGATCGCTGGCTTCCTGCAACCAGCGCCTTGCCGTGGCCGCATTAGCCAGCGTATCCATGGTCGTGAAGGACTTGGACGAAACGATAAAGAGAGTCGTGGCAGGGTTCAATTGCTCAAGCAGTGCCGCCAGCTGACTGCCGTCCATGGAGGATACAAAATGCACCTCGATGCTCTTGGCCTGCTCGGGCTCAAATTCATCCAGTGCCCGGCACGCCATCATCGGGCCCAGATCCGAGCCGCCCACACCGATATTCACCACCGTATCGATGGCTTCACCGGTATAGCCGCGCCACTGACCGCTGTGCAGCAGATCGACCATCTGCGCCATGCGCGCAAGATTGGCATGTACCTTGGGCACCACATCTTCACCGGCGACCTGCAGAGTCGCGCTGGCCGGCAGGCGCAATGCCGTATGCAGCGCCGGACGCTGCTCGGTATTGTTCACCGCCTCGCCCTGGAACAGCGCTTCGATCCAGCCCGGCAGATCACAGGCGTGGGCCAGCTCCATCAGCTGGTCGACCGTTTGTGGCAACAACCGTTGACGGGACAGATCCAGCAACAGGCCTTCGTGGGCATAATTAAGGGATTCAAAACGACCGGAATCCGCCAGCAAGTCTTTCAGATGACGAGATTGCAGTTCGGCGGCGTGGGCTTCCAGCGCCTGCCAGGCAGTATCACTGTTCAACAATGACTCCTCAGGGGTACGCCTGCGCACCCGTAATTTAATAAACCGTTGCCGCCAGGGCTGCGGGCCTGAAAAAGCCACCCCCGGCACGCGACAAGACAGACCTTTGCCTGCTCCCTGTTATATCACCACTGATTCACTATCACGGGCCTCAACTGCCAATTCGCAACTGTATCGCTGGCGCCCGCAACAGCGCCGCCAATGATACCCGTCGATTGCTACAGCGCAAACCGCTCTTTGAGAATGCGGTGGGCCTATTCAGCCAATGCAGGCCAGTGCATCTGGCTGCGGCCATGGACGACAAAGAAAGGATTGAGCAGATGAGAGGTGTCAGCATAGCTGAGCGGTGTACCGTCAAGCTGAATAACCGCGCCGCCGGCCTGCTCTACCACGGCCTGGGCGGCAGCGGTATCCCACAGACAGGTAGGGCCCAGACGCGGATAGACATCGGCGCGCCCCTCCGCCACCAGGCACAGCTTGAGCGAACTGCCAATGGCCTCAATCTCGCAGGGCCCAAGCCTCGCCATCCAGCGCTCGGTGGCGGCATTTGAATGGGAGCGGCTTCCCACCACCTTCCAGGGCGCGCCCGGGGCATGTTCCGCCACTCTGATACGTCGACACGCGCCCCTGGCGTCCACCTTGAATGCACCTAGCCCGCGGGCCGCCCGATACAGCTGGTTCTGTACCGGGATGCACACCACGCCAAGCACCGCCTGACCCCGCTCGATCAGGGCAATATTGACGGTGAACTCGCCATTACGCTTGATGAACTCACGGGTGCCGTCCAGCGGGTCCACCAGCCAGTAACGCCCGGCCGCATCTGCGCCGGCAAAACTCGCTGTGTCCTCCTCCGACAGAATCGGCAGCGCGGGGGTCAGATTCGCCAGCCGCGCGACGATGAGCGCGTGGGCCGCCCTGTCAGCCTCGGTCAGCGGTGAGCTATCCGTCTTGTGCTCTACCTCAAAGTCGCGCTGATAGACCTCAAGGATGGCGCAGGCGGCGTCACGGGCGATCTGTTCAACCGCATCGAGCAGGATTTCAGTCAATTGCATGGAGCCTCCGTTCGAGTGGCAGCAATCCGCCGCGAGCGGCGAAGCTTATCAGGTGAGACACAGGCCACCATGCAGGCGACGGCGCTGGTGACTATTCAGTAGCGCCCTCAGCTGTGGATTCAGGCGAGCCCGGCAATGCGTAATCAGGCGAAAGCCGCAGCCCGACAGGACCATATTCGGGCACTCGGCCTTCCAGCACCAGGGTGCCATCAGGCTGGCGACTGAACAGCCGTACCAGCTGCTCATCCAGGCTATCGCGCTGAATAAAATGCAGCATCAGCTTGCCCGTAGACAGCCAGCGCCAGCTGCCATCACGACGCACAGCGGGCGTGCCATCGTGCATGTCCTCCGTCAGGCTGGCGTCCCCCTCTGCGCTCAGTTCAAGGGCGGTGCTGCGCTGCAGCCCGCCACCGGACACCAGCACCTGGGAATAGCGCCCAGCCAGGGCCGCGCGGGTCAGGTCACCGTAGCGACCACAGCCCCGATAACGCCGCCCGTCCAGCCGCATGTCCACACTCAGGCCATACCAGACACCGGATTCATCCCGACAGCCGGAATCATTGCCGTGGAATTCCGTCAGGCGCAGTTCCAGATCGCGACTCTTGCCATCCGGAGTTTTGAGGCTGCCACTCCAGAGTCGATCACCACGCCAGCTTGTGCCCTGTTCCACAGTGAAGCGAAAGCGCACGCGCCGGCTCTGATCCCGCACTTCCAGCCGATCACCCGACAGGTCCGCCGCCCAGTCCGGCGCCACTCCCGCCGCGCGCAGCGAAATGCCATCAAGCTCCGCGGCACAGGCGCGGCTATCGCCACCGACCAGCAGCAGCTGCTTAACCTCACCGTTTGCACGGGCCCTGAGCTCCATATAGAGCGGCAGCCCCGGTAATACCGCCAGCTCAGCGTAGCGTGCCGCCAGCGCACCCTGGGGGTCGCTCAATATACGGCTGCGACGGGAATAACAGGGCTTCATCACCCAAGTGTCACCCTTGGGAGACACCTCTCCGCGGTAGAATTGCAGCTCGACGTTATCTGCGGGCTCCGGCTTCAAGGCACAGCCTGTAACGAAAACGACCACCGGCAGCAGGCAGACCGCGCCTGCATGTAAAATACGCATATTAAATGTTACTTTTAGGTTGAATGTTCCACGAGGTTACCGATAATAGCTGCATTTGATGTGGAGAATACACCCATGGCCAGACCGGTTGAGTTTGTTCGCGCCGATGTCATCTCATCCGCGATGAACGTATTCTGGCACTCCGGTTATGGCGCGACCTCCATCCATACCCTGGTCCAGGCGACCAAACTCAAGCCCGGCTCTCTGTACGGCGCCTTTCACAGCAAGCGCGATTTTTTTCTCGAAATTATCGATACCTACGCCGGCAATCGCCTGGCACGGGTTGAGGCAGAACTCATGGCCGCAGCCTCGCCCCTGGCCGCCATTGAAGCCCTGTTCAGCCGCCTGCGCCAGGAGCTGATCGAGGACAGGGACGGCCGCGGCTGCCTGATGGTCAATACCCTGCTGGAAATGGGTTCCCAGGATGACGAGATTCGCGAACGCATCAGTGCGCACCTGAACCGCATCGAACAGCACTTTGCAACAACCCTTCAGCGCGCCATCGACAGCGGCGAGGTGCGTACCGATACCAGCGCCTCGACTCTAAGTCAGTTTCTGATGAGCGGCATTTGGGGACTGCGCGTCATGAGCAAAAAACGCCCTCAGCCCAGGGTATACGATGGCATTATCCATCAGCTGCTGCTGGTACTGAACCCCGCCCGTACTCCCGCCAGTATTGCATCTACAGCCTCCACTGCGCACACTGACGCCCTCCACGCCTGACCTCTACGGCTTGCTTTCTTATCACCCAGGCCCGGTGTGGAGAACAGCGAAGTACCGGCGACAGCCATTTAGCCAAAGTCACCCGTCCAGCTTGGAGCCCACTCATGCGCTTGATCACCTTTGAACACCAGGGCCGTCAGTCCGTCGGCGCCCTTATTGATGACCGCATTATCGACGCCGCCGCGGACCCAGAGTTACCCGGCAACATGATTGCACTGCTAACGGCGGGAGCACCCGCCCTGCAGCGCCTGCAACAACTTGCTACAGATCCCCGCGCCGCCATCGCGCTGGATCAGGTGCGCTTGCTGGCCCCGGTGCCCCGCCCCGGCAAATTTCTCGGCGTGGGCCTCAATTATGCCGACCACATTCGCGAGACGGGCCTGGCCACACCGGAATTCCCCACCATATTCAACAAGCAAACCAGCTGCGTTATAGGGCCGGGCGAGGCGATTCACAAGCCCCGCATCTCCGACAAGCTCGACTATGAAGGCGAACTGGCCATCGTCATCGGCCGGCGCTGCCGCCACGTACCACTGGACAAGGCCGCCAGCGTAATTGCCGGCTATACCATTGCCAATGATGTTTCTGTGCGGGACTGGCAGGTCAAATCCCCCACCTGGACGCTGGGAAAATCCTTCGATACCCACGGTCCCATTGGCCCCTGGATTGAAACCAGCGACTCGATTGACCCGCACAACCTTGAGCTGCGTACCTGGGTCAATGACGAGCTACGCCAGCACAGCAATACCCGCCACCTGATTTTTAACTGTTATCAGCTCATCGCAACCCTTTCCACCGTCTGCACGCTGGAGCCAGGCGATATCATCGCCACCGGCACCAGCTCCGGTGTGGGCGTCGCCATGAAGCCGCGGGGCTATATGAAGCCGGGTGACCGGGTGCGGGTAGAAATTGAAGGAATTGGCGAATTGTGCAACCCCATCATCGAAGAACCGGACACCCGCTGCTATTAATTAAGGACAGCCGCCGGTTGGTGCGGCCGCCAATAGCGAGGGAACCCCCATGTCGGAACATGTCTACAAGCTGATAGAAGTCGCGGGCTCATCCACCGTCGGTTATGACGATGCCATTCAGAAAGCGGTCACCAAGGCCGCTGCATCGCTGGAGAATCTGGACTGGTTCGAAGTCAAGGAAATGCGCGGCCACATCCAGGATGGCAAGGTCGCGCACTACCAGGTTGTCGTCAAAATCGGTTTTCGACTCGACTGATACTGCCCGCCCCCCTGTCGTAACAACCGCAGTAACACAGCCGTGCCGGTATCCCCGGCGCGGCACTATTTCCACCTGCCTGCCGCGCTCAACGCCAGCCCCTGCCGTCGCCGCCAAGCGACCACTAATCTACTGTTTTTATTGTATTTTTAGGATTTAAAAACGAAACCGTCACCAAAAAGTGACAGTTTCGTTCGCCACAGTAACCCAAACGATACAGACACACTGAAAAACACGCGACAAACAATCATAAGATTATGTTTTTAAACATAAAAAATAAGATGGCATGACTCTTGATAGGAGATAGTTAAACGCGGGCAACACCAGCCCCGACCTATCTGACAAGGAGTTCAACCGTGAAAAAATCTGTCCTGCTGCTGTGCGGTATTATTGTGGCCGCCGCGACTCTGGGCGCCGCCAATGAGGCCCTGAAACCGGGCCCGGTTCAGCCGGTGGATATTGAATCCCGAATTCCCGCCTCGCCGCTACCCGACCAGCCTGCCGAATCTCTGTCAGCCCCTTCTTATCTGGGCGACGCCCCTTTCCGCCTGGGCGACGATACGGCACATATCCTTCTGCCGCCGCCGGGTACCTTTCCCATCGACGAGCGCGGCGAAGCCAGTCCGATTCCGCACAACCTTGCCTGAGGTGGCAGCGCCTATCCCTGGCGGCTCAGCGCTGTTCGACAGTGCCCGGCATGAGCCAATCGACACCCACTGTCGCCACAAGGATACACCATAAGTAATTGATATTTAATAAATTAAACCTCTACTGCAGGCAATGGTCTGCATATGGAGACATCAATCCAGGCAACTATCGACAGCATCGCCCCCGGATGGCGATAAAAATCCGAAGAGAAATCACAACTTATTGTTTTTATTATATTTATTGATCTTCGGCATGTATATTGTATTGCCGCACCGACTCATGCCACCGACAGGGAAAGCCTGAATGAAAATCACCACCACCCTTGGGGCCGGAGCCCTGACACTGCTGACACTCTGGCTACCACTAAACCCCGCCGCAGCCACCGAAAGGATGCCCGCGGGTCTGCCGCGTATTTCCATGCCGGTGTTCTACCAGCTTGATCGCAATGCCGATGGCAAGCTCAGCTTTATCGAGGCCCGCCAGGACAAAACCCTCGGGCTGGCGTTTTATCGCATGGACCTGGACCTGGATGGCTATCTGAGCCCGCAGGAGCTGGACTCGGTCCGCGTCTAGGTACGCCTCTAGCGATGGGTCGCCAATAGCTCTGGCAGCAGCGTCTGCGCTTAACGACAGATTTCATTTGATAGATAATACTGCCTTCTCGTTCAGTCTTGGGAACCGCCTTATGACCCCAACACATCGCTGGCGCGCCGGTTCCCTGAGGCAATTGATCTTGCTAGCGTTTTTGCTGGTCGTCACGCCCCTGGGCGTACTCCTGCTGCAAGCCAGCAACGAGCTTGTCGAACAGGCTCGCCAGGGCCGCGAGCAAGCGCGTCTGTCGCTGGAGATCAGTCAACGCAACCTGCAGCTCGACGTGCTGGCGGAGGACATACTGCGCTCGGCGCGCCAATACGCCATTTTGCAGCGCAGCGACATCCGCACGCGCCAGCAGGAGCAGATAGGTCATTACCGCAATCAGCTGGATATTCAGAGCTTCCTGCTCAGAGGCAATCCAGTCATACCTTCACTGCAGGATACGCTGAGCCTGATCGAACAGGCGCAGAACGGTGAAATCGGCCTGCCACTGCTGGAACAGCTGGCGTTGCTGACCGGCGAGCTGATTAGCGAAAGCAACCGCCAGCTGGAGCAGCGACTCACCGAACTGGATCGCCAGGCCCGCGCCACACAGCAGGCACTCTGGCTGCTGGCGGCGATTCTGATTGCAGTCTCGGCGCTGTTGATGCTGTTCTTCAGCCTGCGCATCAGTCGCCCGGTCAGCCAGCTGATTGGCCGCATCCGCGCCCTCGGTCACGGCCAGCCACAGAACACTAAACCGCTGCGCGGGCCGCGCGAACTGGTTGACCTGAACGCCCAGCTCGACTGGCTGGGTGATCATCTGAACGAGCTCGAAGAGGAAAAGCAGCGCTTTCTGCGCCATATTTCACATGAACTGAAAACGCCATTGTCCACGCTGCGCGAAGGATCAGACCTGATGGCGGAAGAAGTCGCAGGTCCGCTCACCGACAACCAGCGCGAGATCGTTGAACTGATTCAACGCAACAGCTTTGAGTTGCAAACCCTGATTGAGCAGTTGCTGGACTACAACCGTTTGCAGCAACCCGGACCACTGGATGTGCGCAGCACCAGTCTGGACAGCTGCCTCAATGCAGCCCTGCACCCGCACAAGCTGTTGCTGGAACAAAAACAGATTCGGCTGGAACGACCGCTAAAAGACGCCAAATGGTCCACCGATCGGGCTATGTTGCATCGAATTCTCAGCAATCTGATCTCAAATGCGATTTACTACGGTGATGAACAGGGCAAACTCAGTGTCTGCTATCAGATACAGGACAGCCAGATGCACATTGATATAGGCAATATAGGTCCGACGATTCCCGCTGCCGAAATCGATCAGATCTTCAAACCCTTTTTCCAGGGCAAAAATCGGCGCCGGGGCCCCCTCAAGGGCTCTGGCATTGGCCTGAGCGTCGCGCATGACGCCGCCGTCGCCCTGGGTGCCACACTCTCCCTTGCCCATAATGCCGATCATAAAGTGGTGTTCCGAATCATGTTACCCGCGGTGAATGACAGCCATGCCACGTAATCTGCTGGCCGCCCCCCTGCTGCTGAGTCTGCTCGGCTGCCAGATACCCGACGCCCTGCAGCCAATAGCCAGCAACCGGGGCCCTGCCTGCTACGTCAGCAATGACGCCCTGGCCGGCCTGCTGCTGCAGCAGCAACGCTACCTGAACCAGAGCGACCAGGCCCGCAGGCAGCAACTGGCACAGGTCATTAAGAGCAACGACAAGGCGCTTGAGGCACTGCTGCTCACCAGCCCCATGGCCAGTGCCGAACAGTTCGACCAGGGCCGCAGCCTGTTGACCAGCCTGCCGCTGTACCCCAGTGCCGACTGCACCGCAGACCGCTACCTGGATATTCAGAAAAGCCAGCTGGAACCACGCCAGCAGCAGCTCACCCTGATACAGCAGCAGAGTGCCCGGATACAGCAGCAAAATGCCCAAATTTCGGAATTAAAACGCAAGATAGAAGCGCTCACGGATCTGGAACAAGAGATCACGCGACAACGCAAGGATTTATGATCATGAACAGAACCCCACACCTCCTGCTCGTCGATGATGACAGCGCATTGCTCAAGCTGCTCAAGATGCGCCTGCAGGCACAGGACTACCGCATAAGCACCGCCGAAAGCGGTCAGGAAGCCCTGCAACTGTTGTCCGGTGATACTGTGGATTTGATCATCACCGATCTGCGCATGGATCATATGGACGGCATGGCACTGTTTGAGCAGGTGCAGCGCCGACGGCCGGATCTGCCAGTCATCATCATGACGGCCCACGGTTCGATTCCCGAAGCCGTATCGGCGACTCAGCGTGGCGTTTATGCGTTTCTGACCAAACCCATTGACCGTGACCAGCTGCTGGACACTGTCCGCGCCGCGCTCAAGTCCAGCGCACGGCGTCAGGATCAGGAATGGCGTGCCGGCATCATTGGCGCCAGCCCGGCCATCGAATCCCTGTTACTGCAGGCCCAGCGTGTCGCCGAATCCGATGTCAGCCTGCTGATTACCGGTGCCAGCGGCAGTGGCAAAGAGTGCTTTGCCAAGGCCATCCACAAGGCCAGCCGCCGCGCCAACAAAGCCTTCGTCGCCATCAACTGCGGCGCTCTGCCAGAACAACTGCTGGAATCCGAGCTCTTTGGTCATAACAAGGGCGCCTTTACCGGCGCCATTACCCAGCACCGGGGCCTGTTTCAGGCCGCCCACGGCGGCACCCTGTTCCTGGATGAAATTGGCGACATGCCCCAGCCGCTGCAGGTAAAACTGCTGCGGGCACTGCAGGAGCGCACCGTTCGCGCCGTGGGCTCGACCGAAAGCGTGCCTATTGATGTGCGCATCATTTCGGCCACGCACCGCAATCTGGAGCAGGCCATAGAGGCGCAGGAGTTCAGGGAAGACCTCTATTACCGCCTGAACGTGGTCAATCTGGATTTGCCGGCGCTGCGCGAGCGCCCGGAAGATATTCCGCTGCTGGCACGACACTTTCTAAGCAAGGCATCGGATCGCCACAATCCCAAGGTACGCGGCATTTCACCCGGTGCCATTCATCTGCTGGCCCAGGCCGCCTGGCCCGGCAATGTGCGGCAGCTGGAAAACGTGCTCGAACAGGTCGTCGCACTGAGCAACAGCCCCATTGTGTCCGAAGGCCTGGTCTCCCAGGCACTGGCCAACCAGGAGCGCGTGGTACCCTCATTCAACGAGGCCCGGGCCGATTTCGAACGCCGTTACCTCATCAAAGTTCTGCGTATCACTGAAGGCAATGTGACCCACGCGGCACGCATAGCACAGCGCAACCGTACCGACTTTTACAAGCTGCTTAACCGCCACAGTCTGGAAGCCAGTGACTTCAAGCCTGGCGATATGAGCAACCGGGCAGAGAGCCGCGACAGCGCCCGGGTTTCAACTCGCAAAATCAGCTAAAGAATTTTCACGAAACACTTATCTGTCGAGGTTGCTTTGAGTACTTCCTTACTTCGAGGCGGCCGACTGTGGGTCGAGGCAAGATGAAAGTGCTCTAGTACATTATAAATTTTGGTGTGCGGAGCAGGTTCAGAATACTGAACCTTAAAACAGAGAAAGCGTGCAGCAAAAACCGCACAGCCTCTATCAATCCCGGCCAATAGGCGCCGTGACCGCGCCGGTCAGCGCAATCAGATCTGTGGCCGCCATTTCGATTTCCAGTCCGCGTCGGCCTGCGCTCATGTAGATACTGGAAAATGCCAGGGCGCTGCCGTCCAGCACCGTTGGCAAGCGTTTTTTCTGCCCGAGCGGGCTTATTCCCCCCACGACGTAACCGGTGGTGCGCTCCGCATCCGGTGCCTCGGCCATGGTAACTTTTTTACAGCCCAGCGCCGTGGCTAGCGCTTTTAGATCCAGCAGACCGGATACAGGTACGACAGCAACCGCCAGGCGACGACCGTCACCATTGAGCGCCACCAGTAAGGTCTTGAACACTCGCAGGGGCGACTGACCCAGCGCATCCGCCGCCTCCAGCCCATAGGACGGCGCCGCCGGGTCGTGAGTATACTCGTGAATCTGAAAACTGACTTTGGCCTTTTTCGCCGCATTGATCGCCGGTGTCATGACGCGTTCCGTTACAGGTGGACAGGTGGCTAGCGCACCAATATATCAGCAATATCAATCACATCCAGCACCGTACCCTGCCCCGTAGCCACCCTCAGAACGCGATCCTCGAGCAACAGCAGCTCGGTGTCGGCACCATAGCCCTGCAGGCCCCGATTCAGATCGGCGGGCAGCCGCTGTGCACGGCGACGCAGATCGGGCTCCAGCACCTCACCCCGGGCGACCTTCTTTTGCCAGCCGGGAGGCAAGTCACCACCGCGATCAAGCTTTTGCTGCAAGCCAGGCGGCAGCGGCTTGTGCTTGCCCTGCCCAGGCTGGCCCGAAAAGCCGGCATCGCCGGTACGCAGATACTGGCGAATATGGTCCCGATCCTCACGCACCAAAGGCGCCAACAGATGCAGGCGCTCGCCGTCGTGAGCACTTTCACCGACCCCCTGTACGTCGAGCCTTTTTTCATCCGCGCGCCCGTGTTTGTTACCCGCCGCTTTATCCGATTTTTTATCACCCTGGTTGTCGTATTTTTTGTCGTGCTTTTTATCGTATTGCTTGCCGTCTTCCGACTCCGGCTTTTGCGCCAGTGCCGCGCCCGAGAAGGATACGGAAAGCGCAGTCAATAAAAGAGCGACAGGCACGACTGACTTGATTCGCATTATTTGTTCATCCGTGTGAATTTTGAGCCTTCCAGCGTAAGGTTGTACATCAACCCCTTGTTGGAAAAGATAAATCCGATAATGGGCGACTGCAGCGTATTGGAATCGATAGTGCCACCGGCACCGATATCCGCAATGGCAACACTGCCATCAACGCCGGCCTCCCAACCCTCACCCTGGCGAAAACGATTCAGCGCATCCTGCGTCATAAACAGAATCACCTGACTCTTGATCTGGGCACCCAGCTGAAAACCGATGGAGGCCGCGGCGGTACTGTAATAATCGACCGTAGCGCCGGACACCAGGAGAGCACCTTCACCATACTCACCGCCGATACCCACCCCGGCCTTGTACACCTCGGGGAACATCAGTACCCCTGCGGCACGCCCGGCCAGCTCACGCCCGGCGCTGCTGTGCTGATAGAAACGCTGCATGGCTTCGGCCACTTTGGCATCGATTTCCTGGCTCGATGCGGCCTGGGCCGGCAGCGCCAGCATCAGCCACAGCAACGGCATAAACAGGTAGTGAAGTTTCATGATTTTTCTCCTCGGTGCTGTCGGCGCAGTGGTTCGACCACCGCCTCCAGCCCATTGAGTTTGATTTCGTACAGCATGCGCAGCAGATTGCCGAGCTCACCGCCGGGAAAGCCCTGACGGGCGAACCACACCATATAGGGTTCTGGCAGATCCAGCAGAACCCGCCCCTTGTATTTGCCAAACGGCATCTTCATATTGGCAATCTTTACCAACTGTTGCGGATCAAGATTCATAGTATTCCTGTGACTCTGCAAATCAGAGTCAATTATAGCCGTACGGCAAAATCTGCTGTCGACAGTACCTTAAAGCCCGCAACCAGAGCGATCATATACTGTCTTACGCCTGTGACGGGCCATCCGGATCAGCGGCGCTGACGATAGCGGTACTGCAACAGTGCTGGCAATATTGGTTCTGGCAGCGCCAGCCTATACTGTCGGCACAGGAGGGTCACCCCATGCATAGCTATAAGCCCATCAACTGTGAAGTGCACGACGGTTTTGAGCTCGCCTGCATGCGCCGGCTGCGCTACGAGGTGCACTGGCGCCATGCCGATGGCACTCTCATGCAGGATCGCATCGAATTTGTCGACCTTGAATCCCCCAGGGGCGAGGAATATCTTATCGCTAGATCCAGTCACGGCGAGCCGCTGCGTATCCGTCTTGATCACATCATCAGCAAGCTACCCTACTGAAGCCAGCCCAAGGAAGCCCGATGCCTTATCTGTCCGACCTGCATATCTATCCCATTAAATCGACCGCAGGTCTGCGCCTTGAGCGCGCTTTCGTGGAACGCGCAGGGCTCGCCTTCGATCGGCGCTTTGTACTGGCCGACACCGGCGGCCGCTTTCTCACCGCCCGCAAGCACCCCGCCCTGCTGCGTGTACGCGCCACTCCCTGGGTCGACGGCCTGATACTGAGCGCCGCAGACTGCCCGGATCTGCGCTTGAGCTACAAGCAGTTCCCGACCCGCTACCAGCCGGTTCAGGTCTGGGACGACGAGGTGCAGGGCCAGCAGTGCAGCGAGGCGGCGGATCGCTGGTTCAGCGACTACCTCGGTCTGCCGTGCCAGCTGCTCTACTTCGGCGCAGCATCCAGGCGGGTGACCGCACTCAAGCCCGACGCCCCTGTTGCCTTTGCCGACGGTTATCCGCTGCTGCTGATTGGCCAGGGCTCACTGCAGGATCTTGCCGGGCGCTGCGAGACACCCCTCAGCATGGGCCAGTTTCGCCCCAACCTGGTCATCGCCGACAGCGAGCCCTATGCCGAAGATCACTGGAAGCGCATTCGCATTGGCAGCCTGGAGCTGGAGTTCATCAAGCCCTGCTCCCGTTGCGTGATGGTCAACCTGGATACCCAAACCGCGCTTGCCAACCCGCAGCAGCAACCGCTGCGTACCCTGGCCAGATACCGCCGTGGCGAAAAGGGCCAGGTCTTGTTCGGGCAGAATCTGGTACCGCAGAACGAAGCCGTACTGGAGGTCGGCATGGAGGTTGAAATATTGGAACTGTGGACGCCTGATCAGGCACTCTGACGGGACGCATTCGGGGCCGGCACCGACGGGCGGCTCCAGATGTACAAGAGCGCACCCAGAATAGACAGGCCGGCCAGTGCCTTGAGGCGCCAGTCAAAATCACGAAACAGCATGGGATAGCTGACCAGCACCAGCATCATGGTCGTGGACAGGCACTTGATGCGCAACGGAATAACGCCATGGGTTTCCCAGTCACGAATCAGCGGCCCGAACAGGCGCTGATTCAGCAGCCACTGGTGCAGCCGCTCGGAACTGCGTGAAAAGCAGAATGCCGCCAGAATGACAAAAGGCGTGGTCGGCAGCAGCGGCAACACAACACCGATGGCACCGAGCAGCAACGCCAGCATCCCGGCCACCAGATAGAATCCCCGCACCACGCCTGGCCGCATCCACCTCTCCTGACAGGCAAGCATTGCCCGCCCTGCCGATTCCCGTTATACCCGTGACTGCCACCGCAATGCACAGGCCCGGATTCAAGTTACCTCATCATGCCCATCGGTGGCGCACAGAGCAACAGCCCCGTCACCTCCCGCAGCTGCCGTACCAGCAGGCGGCGCCCGCCACCACTGTCTGCGGCGATGGCCTCCCAGCTGTGACGCTGCAGCAGCTTGCGCACCAGCAAGCGCTGCGCCTGCGGGCTTAGGCCCGCGCGCTGCCAGTGCTCGGGACCTGCACTGCACAGCGTCCACAGGGCAGGCTCACAGCTTTCAAAGGCGCGCTTGTGCACAGCGAAAGCATTGAGCTCGGCACGCTCGAAGTCTGCCAGCTCAACGTCGACACCGGGCAACAAAGCCACCACAAGATCCGCCTCCAGCTGCCTCAACTGTGCCGGCAATTGATGCAGCAGGCGGGTACGCAGACGCTGACGTGCCGTACGAATCAGCGCAGCCCCAACCTCGCTGACCGGCTGCGCCAGAATGCCGGCGAAGGTGCCGCCCACCGAATCCCTGGTGATACCCAGACGGATGGCCTCGTAGCCATTGTGACGCCAGAAGCCCAGCAGATCCGGGCTGATGCCAAAGCAGGTACCCAGATAATCGACGGCACTCCCGCTATCTTCACCTTGCACCTGCGCCCAGGCCGCCAGCTCACCCAGCAGGGCACTGGCAATGCCGCGGCGCTCCAGCGCCGGATGGGTCGCGATGCGCATCACCCTTAAGCAACGCAGCGGCGCCGCCGCCAGCAGGCCTTCCTGGCCGATCAGTGCCTGGGGGATCAGATGTCCTGCCGGGCGCCGGTAGCCGTCGTGAATCGCTGCGGCAAGGTCTGCCGGCAAGCCGCCTTCCTCAACCACCAGCAGGGCCCCCACCAGTTGCCCTTCCCCGCAGGCAACCCAGACCGACAGGTTCGGACTGTCCAGCAGGATGCGCAGGTCGCCGGGCGTGGTACGATAATGCGCCAGCACCAGCAAGCCAAACAGCTGCTCAAGCAAGGCTGGTTTTTGCAGCAGCTGATCCCGATCCAGGCGCCGATATTCCAGCTGTGCCGTCGTCAAATGGCGCACCGCTGAAGCCTCGGCGGGTTCCGCATCCAGCAGCAGCATGCGAAATGACAGCGCCTCCAGCGGATCATTGGCCCCCCAGCGCACGGGTTCTGTCATGCTCAGCGCCCGCCAGCCCGGCGCCCGACGCTCAAGTTCACGCCTAAAGCGCACCGCAAAGCCGCGCCCGGTGCCTTCATATCCATGCACCGTGGAAGCGAACAGAATGCGGCGAAAACGCGCCAGCAAGCCGCTGAGCACCGGCGCCGGAATAGCAGCGGCTTCATCCACCAGCAGCAGCTCAGCCTGGGCGCACAGCGTGGCATCCGCCTGCAGCAGGCGCTCGGGTGCCAGGTAGCGCACCGAACCCCGTACATGACTGTAACAGCCCGCCTTGACCTCCCCCCCCGGCAATTGCGCCTGCACGCGTTCAAAAAGTGCATCCAGCGCAGCCAAGGATGGGGCCGTTACCAGAATGTCACCGCCGTGTTGCTGCAGCCAGTGTGCTGCCGCCAGCCCCAGGGCCGCACTCTTGCCACGCCCGCGATCCGCTGTCAGCACCAGGGGTACGGCATCGTTCAGCGCCTGCAGGATCTCGGTCACAGCCTGTTGCTGATCCTGACTGCGAAAAGGCGCTACAGAGTACTTCAAAGAAGACATTTCAGAGGACGCGCTCGCCTGCAGGGCAAGCAGCCTGGCAGACAGGCTATGTACAGACGAAAAATGCCCCCCAGGCAGTTCCTGGGGGGCATCTTGTAGCAGAGACAGGACCTGGCCGTCTGCCTGCAGCACCCGAATCAGATGCGTTACAAAGCGGTTCCCTACGTCAGTGGACTCATAGGGCAAGGTCACCAGATTCTGGTGTTCAGGGTCATCAAACCGGCACCAGTGTGCGGCCGCAGGCGTCAGCAAAAACAGCACTCCACCTGCTCGCAGGGTACCGACACTCTGACCAAAGGCATTGGGATTGAAGCCCGCGTAAGCATCAAGCACCACGGCATCGGTTTCGCGCCCGAGCCAGCGCTGCACTTGGGGTGGCGCTGTTGCCTCGAATGGCGCGGGCGCCGCCTGGCCAATCCACAGCACCTGCTGCGCCTCTGTGGCCGCCAGCAGTGCAGCGACCTGTTGCTGCGCCCAGAGTACCTCACCCTGCAGCCATACCAGTTGGCGCCAGCACGCGCGGGCACTGACATCTGGCGGGGATTGCAGCAATTCGGACATCAAGGGCTCCGGCAAACAGGGGACTGAAGCGCCGGCTGTCTTTGGCCGCCTGGCGCGGGTCCCCTAGTGTACCGATTTTACCCCCGCATCGCTGCCAGCCAGTGGTCAGAAATCGGCTTCAGAGACCGGCGCGCAGACGCTTTGCCGCCGCCACCATGTTCTCCAGGCTAGGCCCGACCTCTTCCCAGCCACGGGTCTTGAGGCCGCAGTCGGGGTTGACCCACAAACGCTCGGCTGGAATGCGTTCGGCGGCCTTTTTCATCAGCGCTTCCATCTGCGCCACCTCAGGCACATTGGGGCTGTGAATGTCGTAGACACCAGGCCCGATCTCGCTGGGGTATTCGAAGTCGATAAAGGCATCCAGCAGCGTCATGTTCGAGCGACTGGTTTCGATGGTAATCACGTCCGCATCCATGGCCGCAATCGCCTCGATAATGCCGTTGAACTCCGAATAGCACATATGGGTGTGGATCTGGGTTTCAGGCGCCACACCACAGGCCGAAACACGAAACGCATAGACCGCCCAGTCGAGGTAGTGATCCCACTCGCTGCGCTTGAGGGGCAGACCCTCGCGAATGGCGGGCTCGTCGATCTGAATGGCGGCGATACCGGCGGATTCAAGCTCGCAGACTTCGTCTCGCAGTGCCAGCGCCACCTGCAGGCAGGTTTGCTGCCGCGGCTGGTCGTCCCGTACAAAAGCCCACTGCAGCATGGTCACAGGCCCGGTCAGCATGCCCTTGACCGGTTTGGAAGTCAGCGACTGAGCATAGCGGCTCCACTGCACCGTCATGGCGGCATCGCGGTAGACATCACCGTAGATGACCGGCGGCTTGACGCAGCGTGAGCCGTAGGACTGCACCCAGCCGTTCTGGCTGACGGCGTAGCCCTGCAGCAATTCACCGAAGTACTCGACCATGTCGTTGCGCTCGGCTTCACCGTGCACCAGCATGTCCAGCCCGCACGTTTCCTGACGCAGAATGCAGTCGGCAATTTCAGCCTGCATGCGGGCAACATAGTCCGCCTCGCTCAGCTCGCCGCGGCGAAAGCCCGCCCGGGTCTGGCGAATGGCCGGGGTTTGCGGGAAAGAACCTATGGTCGTGGTGGGAAAGGCTGGCAGCTGCAGGCGTTCGCGCTGGCGTGGCGCCCGCTGCGCATATGCAAGACCCCGCTCGCCATCCTTGAGCGACAGACGCTGACAGCGCTGTTTGACACTCTCGCGGTGTACCCGGTCAGAGCTGCGCCGCCCCGCCAGGGCCAGGGCATTGTCCGCCAGCGCCGCCGCAACATTGCCGCCATTGAGTGACGCTTCCAGCAGCTGCAGCTCTTCGAGCTTTTGCACCGCATAGGCCATCCAGTTGCGCAGCTGTGCATCAAAGGCCGTCTCCTGGGCCAGATCCACAGGCACATGCTGCAACGAACAGGAGCTCGCCAGCCAGAGACGATCACCCAGCTGTTCTGATACAGACTGCAACTCGTTCAACCGCGCCGACAGATCGGTTTTCCAGATATTGCGCCCATCCACCACACCCAGCGACAGCACCTGGTCATCACCCAGTTCGGCCAGCACACGGCGATACTCAAGCCCGCCGCGCACCGCGTCCAGATGAAACCCCTGCACCGGCAGTGACAGCGCCAGGCTGAGGTTATCCCCCAAGTTGCCGAAATAGGTGGTCAGCAGCAGTTTAGGCCCGGCCCCAGACAGCGCCTGGTAAGCCGTTTCCAGCGCCTGCTGCCAGGCCGGCTCCAGCTCCTGCACCAGGATGGGTTCATCAATCTGCAGCCACTCCACGCCCTCGCGGGCCAGGATAGTGAACAGCTCGCCGTAGGCCTGCAGCAATGCGGGCAGCAGCTGCAGACGATCAAAGCTCTCGCCTGCGGATTTGGCCAGCCAGAGGTAGGTCACAGGCCCGATCAGCACCGGCTTGACGTCAAAGCCACCGGCTCTGGCTTCGGCAATTTCCGCCAGCAAGGTGTCAGGCGACAAAGTAAAACGCTGCTGCGCCTCGAGCTCCGGCACCAGGTAGTGATAGTTGGTATCGAACCACTTGGTCATTTCACAGGCACGTACCGCCGTACCCGACGGCGCCCGGCCGCGGGCCATGCGAAAGGCCGTATCAAAGCCATCGCTTGATCCATCCTGAAAACGCGCCGGAATCACACCCAGCAGGCAGGAATGGTCCAGCACCTGGTCATAGAGTGAGAAGTCATTCACGGTCACCCGCGCCTGACCCGCCTGCTGCTGCTGCGACCAGTTCTGCTGGCGAATGCGACTGCCCACCTGCAGCAACTGCTCCCGCGTGCTGCTGCCATTCCAGTAGGATTCGAGGGCGAACTTGAGCTCGCGCTGAGCGCCAATACGGGGAAAACCGAGTGTATGAGTGGTTGCCATTGAATTCATCCCTTAATGCAGCCGTTGAAGTGGCAGCCATTATGACGAAGCATGACAATTAGTTAAATTGATGTATTTTTTGATTTTATTGAATAAAATTCATATTGAAATGTACAGAGCCACTCCCCCGGCAGCGTTCTACTGACCCCAACGCCGGTGCGACTGATTGAGATAGGCCAGTTCCTGCTCCGTCGAGACCCGTTCAAGGGCAATATTGCGGTGGGGAAAGCGGCCAAACCGCAGAATCAGGTCACGGTGCTGATGGGCAAAATCCAGCGCATTATCAATCAGGCTGCGGTGCGCGCCATTGAGACTCTGGCGCAGGGACTCCAGCTGAGCCACATGCAGGTCCTGCGCTTCCAGCGACTCGGCATGCTCCAGCGGCATATAGAAAAACAGCCTTTCAGCGGTTTCCAGCGCAAGGTCGTGACCCAGAGTAATGCCCTGGCGACAGTTCTGCAGCGCCCGGGCATCACCGCCAAAGGCATCGGGCGTACCCCGGTAGATGCTGCGACTGAACTGATCGAGCAGCAGTATCAGCCCCAGTCGCCCCCGCGGGCTGCTGCTCCAGGCGTCAAGTTCGCCCCGCATGGCGCGGCGCACCAGAGCACCAAAGAGCTCATCCAGCTGGCGATCATCCTCTTCACGCCCTTCCCACCAGAGCCGCTGTTTTGATTCACAGGCAACACCGTTTTGCAGCGGCCCGAACCAGAACAACAGCACCTCCTCGATCTTCTCCGTCATGACTTACTCCACCTTATTGCCACAGCCAGTCTCTGGACTCAAAAGTATAGCGGGGCCCGGGGCAAGCAGCCTGTCGGACTTACCACTGATCTACTCGGCTCGGGCATCCTGCTTCGCTCTACCTCCTGCATCCATGCAGTCGTGCGGAAAAGCCGATTATTTCCGTTAAAGAGGGGGCATTTTTCGAGCTCTTTTTGACTCGTCGCAGGTTCCTCGGTCTGCGACCCCGCTAAAGCGGTTCTGTAATCTGTGTTCCAAGTGTTAAATAGAACCACTATGCACAATCTACATCCCTGTAGCTTGCCCTGCGGGCAGCTAACGCTGTGCAAATCGGCTACCCTGCCGATTTGTCGCCTCAAAAGAACTCCAAAACTGTCTCATTCAATCGCCGGGAGCGATTGAACGTGCAAACCCCGAAGGGGTGAAGCACAGGGATGTGCTGAACAAATCGGTCTTTCCCTCGCTACGACCGGCCAAGTCCGACAGGCTGCGAGCGCAGCCGGATTATCAGCCTTGCTGCGATACTTTCCCCCCACCCTGATCTGTTCTACAGTGGTCGCGGCGTACTGCGCCCTTATTTGTTCAGTAACCTTGTCTGCCAGTAACCCTGTCTGTCAGCAAAGAGGGGAACCCCACCGATGCAACGACTGCTACTGATTGTGACTGTAGCGCTGGCCATTACCGCCGCCTGGCTGTTTCTTGCACCCCAGGAATCCACCGAGCCCACCGAGGTCGTTATCAGCGATCAGGAGCGCCAGCAGGCCCAATCCCATATAGAGCAGCTCACCGCCAATGCCGACCAGCCGATAGAGATAGGCCGCGCCAGCAGCTTTGTCAGCGCCAACCAGCTATTGCTGCTACCTGAAAACCAGGTGCTGTCGGACAACATAGAACTGGAAATGGAACTCAATGCAGACCTGATTGATGCCGCCGCAGCGACGGCCTATGCCGTAGACGTGCGTCCGTCCATCAAGCGCGATGATGCCGGTAGCCAGCAGCAGGCACTTTCCAGCGGCACCCTGCCCCAGCTCGCAGGACAGGTGACGCTGCAGGAGTTGCTCAGCAATCCGGAACTGGCCAATGGCAAGATTTTTTACATCCACTCAGTGAACGAATTCGACAAGGAAGGACTCTGGGGAATCCTTAACAGCGGCCTGATCAATTCCTTTGCGCAAGGGTTGGAACTGCCCCGGGCGGGCGGCTCAATCCAGGTCGCCATTCCCCAGGATGCCGACGAACGGCTGCAGGACAGGCGCAGCTCCTTTCTGGGCAAGGTGCTGGATAACAAGGTCCGCGAAACCTATATCTACAACTATGAGCAGGGTTTAGTCGGGCTGAATCCCGACCTGATACATCCGGGCCAGCAACTGGTGGTGGTGACCTTCACCGAAGACGAGCTGGTGCAGATCTATCATCATTTCATGTCTGAGGGCCGCTAAGGAGTTCCTCGAAACTATCCGCATCACAGCCGTATTGTGACAGCGGCAGCCCTTGGACCACCGCTGTTCCCGCCGCTAAGTCTCAGTTGGCGCGCACAAACGCAATCAACGCATCAATGGTGCCAAACTGGCCCCGCTGCATGATCATGGCGCGGCCGAGTTTGAGCACCTGACTCTCGGCCAGGGCGCGCTGCTGCGGATCCTCAATGGACTCCAGATCGGCCACATGGGCCAGCCCCAGAGTACGACGAATCATCTCGGTACCCGCATAGCCAATACTGTCGGCCAGCAGATCCGCCAGGTAGGACTCGCGATAGAGTGGCAGATTGAGCGACGGATCCTGTGTCTTCTCTGTCATCAGGGAGTCAAAACGACCGGAAAAGGTATTCCAGAAGCCGGCAATGGTCTCCAGCAGCCAGTCCTGATAGGCGCTGCGCTCGGCAGCTGAACCCGGCAGCTGTGCCTGACCGGCATAATTCAGCAACAGGTTGCCCAGCAGGCTACCGACATCAAAGCCGACAGGGCCAAAGTAGGCAAACTCCGGATCTATCACCTTGGTGCCCTCGGCACAGGCAAACACGGATCCGGAATGCAGGTCGCCGTGCAGCAGGGCTTCGGCGCAGGTCAAAAAGCGGTATTTAAGCCGCGCCACTTCCAGCTTCAGGGGCGTATCCTGCCACAGGGCTTCGGCCTCGTCCCACAGCAACGGGTTGATATTGTTGCGCTCGTGATCGCAGTACGGATCCCAGAAGAACAGATCTTCGGTAATCTTGCACAAATCCGGATTGATAAAGCGCCCCACCAACTCTTTCTTGCGGTGCGCATCCAGGTACAGATCCGAGGTGTGGAACAGGGTATCCGCCGTAAAGCGTCCCAGCTGTTCGGCCAGCAGCGGCAAGCGGGTTCGAGCGATCAGCGCATGGCGCAGGTTTTCATGGGCGCCTATGTCTTCCATCACTATGGCAAAACGCTCGGCATCGAAATGATACAGCCGGGGTACCAGGTCGGGACAGAACGCGGCTTCCTGCTGCAGTGCTTCGGCTTCGATGCGGATACGGTCCTGGGACAGCGGCCAGCCCTCGCCGATGATGCGGATATAATGCAGTGCCTGCTTGATGATCACACTGGTACCGTCGTCGGAATAAACGCGGTACACAAAATTGATATTGCCGTCGCCGATCTCTTCGACGCCCAGCGTAGCTCCGGCCTGAAACACGCCGGAATTGTCCCGCGCAAAGGCAATTACTTCGGCGTCGCTGGAAAACTTGCAGTCGGTCATGGTCTCTGCCCGTCAAATACAGTGTAAAAGCGCCTATTCTGGCAAAAACGCCGGCGATTTGCTTACAGCAATTTCATCTATTTTCATCGCAGCCACTTTGCTATCGTATCGCACTCCTCAAGACAGCCAGTTGTGACTCGCCATGAAAGACCTTATTTCCACCAGTTTGAAATACCAGCAGGGGCAGCTCTGGGTACTGGATCAGCACCAGCTGCCGGACCAGGAAAACTGGCTGGAATGCACCTCGGTGGAGGCCATGGTGGACATGATCCGCAAGCTGCAGATTCGCGGCGCCCCCCTGATCGGTATTGGCGCCAGCCTGCTGCTGGCTCATCTGGCCGAACAAGGCTGCGATACACCCGCGCTTGAGCAGGCCGCAGCCACCCTGCGCGACGCCCGCCCCACGGCGGTAAACCTGATGAACTGCATGGACCGCATGCTGGCTGCGCTGGCACAGCACGGCGTTAGCGCACTGACCGGCTGCGCCGAGGGCATCTTCGAGGAAGATATACAGCTGTGCCTGAACATGGCCCGCAATGGCGCCGCCCTGATTGCACCGGGCGCCCGCATCCTGACCCACTGCAACACCGGCAGCCTGGCCACCGCCGGCGTCGGGACTGCCATTGGCGTCATCGGTGAAGCTCACCGCCAGGGCAAGGGCATTCATGTCTACGTGGATGAAACCCGGCCGCTGCTGCAGGGTGGCCGGCTGACCTGCTGGGAAATGCGTCAGCTACAGGTGCCCTATACGCTGATCTGCGACAGCATGGCCGCCATGCTCATGGCACAGGGCAAGATTGACTGCATTCTGGTGGGCTCCGACCGTATTGCCGCCAACGGCGACTTTGCCAACAAGGTGGGCACCTACTCGCTGGCGGTCAATGCCCAGTATCACCGGGTGCCGTTTTACGTGGTCGCGCCCTATACCACTGTTGACCCGCAGTGCCCGGACGGCAGCCAGATTCCCATTGAGCAGCGCCCTGCAGCGGAAGTTCAGGGCGTCAGCGGCAGCTTTGGCAAGGTGCGCTGGAGCCCGCAAGACGCCCAGGTATACAACCCGGCCTTTGATGTGACGCCGGCCAAACTGGTCACCGGCTGGATTCTGGATACAGAGGTACTGTCGCCACAGCAGGTTGAGGCCGGCGCCCTCAGCCGCCTCTAGACAGATACCTATACCCCAAGTCTGACCGCCCCTGCGGCCGGTCAGACTTGCAGCTGATTATTCGCTCGAACATACCGGCTTCGTCTCCCACTGCGTATCCCCCAACTAGCTGCTCCCCTACTGTCTAGTCCCTGCCGGTCAGTCTCCCCCGCGTGTTGAGCCTCTATCGCGCCCCAGCTCGCCTGTCGCCAATAGCAAACACCGCAAGTCACTGAATTATATAAGTTTAACGAAACCAGACGAGCTACCCGTCTCCAATCGGCAACAGTTAACTGAAGCATTCCTCGCAATACGCTAACAACCAGGGCCACCGCAGCTAGAGGCTTTACTTAAACCACTGTTATATAAAGTATTTATTTTTCTGGCACGGATATCGCCAAAGACATGGGAGACTTATCAAAAGGAAAGGAGATGTCCATGCACCGTCTGGCCACACACAGCCTAGCCATGACCTTCACAGCGGTCCTGATTGCAGCATCCAGCACTATCCATGCAGACCCGGTGCAAGAGCTGTTTAATGATCTGGATGCGGACAAGGATGGCAAGCTCAGCTGGCAGGAATCCATCACCTATGCGGATCTGAAAACCTATTTCAGCTCCCTTGACGCCAATCAGGACGGCTATCTGTCGCCCTTCGAGTTTGGCGTTACGCCCCGGGCCCAAAGCTAGCCTGCTAGCAAAATCGCAGCCGCCCCGGCAAGGCGCCAGAGCCCCGACACGCCTGTGTGACAGGCGGCGATTATGCGCTTGAAGCTGAACAGAATCGGGGGATGAACTTGATGCGATGGCCCGCTAAAAGTCGATTGAATCCACCCAGAGTTGCTCTTCGGGATCCAGATACAACTGTTCATACAGCTTCATGGCCCAGTCTTCGCGGCCGATAAAGGTATCCAGCAGCGCAATGGCCAGCACACGGGCCGCCGGCGTCTGACTCCACACGGCCGTGGTGAGACAGCGCCAGTGATGCGGGTCGCGTTTTTTGGGGTGAATAATCTGGTGCATGCAAGCTTCACACAGCATGACGCAGTGTTCGAAATTGGCCTGCGCCTCCATCGGAGGCACTTCGAATACCTTGAGCCTGACGCCCTGGCGGTCACACAACTCGCAATGAGCGCCACAGCGTCGCACCAGATCCTTGCCAAAGACCGACAGCCCGTGCTGCCGCTCATGATACCTCTCCTGTCCGCGGGACATCACCGTATCCCCCTGTAAAAAAGTCTGTCTCAAGCATAGACCAGCCAGGAGCTAGCGGCGTCACGGGCGCCGCGTAAAACCCTAATATTTATCAGCACAGCCTGCGCGAAAGATTAGAATCCCCGCGCCGACGAGGTACTGCGCCTGGGGTCAGCACCACCATAGAAGGTGCCATCCTCAGCTACCATAATGCTCTGAATTGCCCCCATGGCGGCCTGTTGCGACACTTTGTGCCCCATACCCTCGAGCAGCTTCACCGTATCGGGACTGATGCCCTCCTCCACCCGGATTTCATCCGGCAGCCACTGGTGGTGCACCCGCGGCGCGTTCACCGCCGCCTGAATATTGAGGTTGTGGTCGATCACATTCATCAGCACCTGCAGCGTGGTGGTAATGATGCGCGACCCGCCGGGGCTGCCGGTCACCAAGAAGTTCTTGCCATCCTTTTGCACTATGGTAGGTGACATGGAGCTGAGCATGCGCTTGCCAGGTTCAACCTTGTTTGCCTCACCCCCCAGCAGCCCATAGGCATTGGGTACACCGGGCTTGGCACTGAAGTCATCCATCTCGTTGTTCAGCAAAAAGCCGGCGCCATCCACCACTATGTGCGAGCCGTAGCTGAAGTTGATGGTGTAGGTGTTGGACACCGCATTGCCAAATTTGTCGACCACCGAAAAATGCGTGGTCTCGTTGCTCTCGTAGGGCACCGGATTGCCGGGCTTGAGGCTGGCGCTGTCAGTGGCTTTTTGCGGGTCAATGGTGGCCCGCAGCTCGGCGGCATAATCCTTAGACGTCAGTCCCGCCACCGGCACCTTGACGAAGTCCGTATCGCCCAGGTATTCGGAGCGATCGGCGTAGGCGCGCTTCATGGATTCGGCCATCAGATGAATAGTCGCCGCCGAGTTATGCCCCGTTTCTGCGATGGGGTAGGCTTCCAGCATGTTAAGAATCTGCACCACATGGGTACCGCCGGAGCTCGGCGGGCTCATGGAGTAGACATCATAGCCACGGTAGTTACCGTGCACTGGCTTGCGAATCGCCGGGGCATAGTTTTTCAGATCATCAAGGCTGATCAGACCACCGCCAGCTTGCATCTGCGCCACTATAAGATCGGCGGTTTCACCTTCATAAAAACCTTTTACACCCTGGGCCGCAATGCGCTTGAGCGTGGCCGCCAGATCCTTCTGCACAAACCGCTCACCGGCTTTATACAAGCTGCCATCCGACTTGAAGAACACCTTGGCGCTGGACTCGAACTGACGCAGCTTGTCGGCCCGCTCGCCGATACCGTCGCTGAATCGCGACGGTATTATAAAGCCGTCCTCGGCCAGCCGGATCGCCGGTGCCAACGCATCAGCCAGTGACAAAGTGCCGTATTTTTCCAGCGCCAGCGCCAGACCCGCCACTGTGCCCGGCACACCGGCCGCCTTGTGGGAGTAACGGCTCAGCTCACTGTCGGCATTGCCGTCCTTGTCCAGAAACATGTCGCGCGTGGCGCCCGCGGGCGCCTTTTCGCGGTAATCGATCGCCACAACCTCGCCAGCCGTTTCAGAGGACACCAGCATAAAGCCGCCACCGCCGATATTGCCCGAGCGCGGCTGTGTGACCGCCAGCGCAAAGGCCGCCGTAACGGCGGCATCAATGGCGTTGCCGCCGTTTTCGAGTACTTTCAGGGCTTCGTCTGTGGCCAGGTAATGGCTCGTCACCACCATGCCGTTGCGGGCATCGACCGGCACACTGCGATCGCCCTCCAGAATGGCTGCGGCCTGAACGGCGGCGGTCGGCAACAGGCACACCGAGGCTCCGAGCAGCAATGAAGCCAGGGCGACACGGCCCTGAATGACGGACATTGAATTTCTTAATCTGATGGGGAGGTGCATATGAACATCCTTGAATGACTACTGTTCTGCGGGTCCGCATTCACGGACAGCCCACAGTGTAGTCACAGGGCTGCACAAGCGGCAACGCCAGGGATATTTTCAGCCAGGGGAAGACGCACAGCGCCGGGCAAAGCCACCGGCGGCATCCGCAGATGCTACCGGTGGCTGCCGGCTATTCAGACAGCCAGATGCTCAGTCAAACTTGGGGAACTGTTCGGCGATGCTCGAACCGGTAAAGTTCGCCACCCAGCCGGCCGGATCATTGAACAGGCGAATGGCGGAAAAGCGTGGTTCAGGCCCCATATCGAACCAGTGGGTGCTATTGGCCGGCACTGAAATCAAATCATCCTTGCAGCACAGCACCTGGTAGACCTTGGCATCGACATGCAGATAGAACATGCCCTCACCGGCGACGAAGAAGCGTACTTCGTCTTCGCTGTGCGTATGTTCGGCCAGGAATTTCTGGCGGAACTCATCCTTTTGCGGATGATCGGCTGACATATTGACCACATCCACGGTGACATAGCCGCCACTGCGCTTGAGGTCATCGATCTGGCGACTATAGGCAGCGATAATCTCGTCACCGCTCATCTGCGGAGTGACTTCGCAGGCCGCCTGCCAGCGCTCGAAATTGACGCCAATACCCGCCAGTATCTCGCTGATGCGCTCGCCCTGAACACTGTGCAACAGCACCTGCTGCGGATTGTCGTCGGCATAGACCGTTATGGCACTCATGGTGTTTTCCTTACCGCTGTTTGCAGAGAGAGGTTTGCAGATAAAGTTTACAGGGAAATATCGTCGAAATTGGAGACCCACTCGTGGCCCGGTGCCACAGGTCGCTCGGCGCGGGCCACCAGCCGTGTGTGCATGCCGGCCGCGCGCGCGGCATCCAGCTCCTGTTCGATATCGGACAGAAACAGGATTTCATCCGCAGCACAGCCAATACGGGAAACGATGGCACTGTAGGACTGGGCTTCGCGCTTGGGGCCCGTGGTGGTATCGAAGTAGCCACTGAACAGTGGTGTCAGATCGCCGTAGTCGCTGTAGCCGAAAATCAGCTGCTGGGCCTTGATCGAGCCAGAGGAGAATACATAGAGCTCGATTCCCTGGCCGTGCCACTGCTGCAACAGGCGGTGAGCATCCTCATACAGGTGGCCCCGGAAATCCCCCTGCTGATAGCCCTGCACCCAGATCAGCCCCTGCAATGCCTTGAGCGGCGTCACCTTGAGGTCCTGCTCAATCCAGTGACGAAAGGCGCCGATCAGGCTTTCCAGATCGGCTGCAGGATCTTTCAGTTCGCCGCGCGCCTGCTCCAGAATGGCCTGTACCGCGCTCTCATCGGCGTGGGCACGCAGGTAATCCGCCAGACGTTCATAGGCGTAGGGAAACAGTACCCGATGCACGAAGGCGATATCGGTGGTGGTGCCTTCAATGTCGGTCAGTATGGCTTTGATGGTCATGGTGCGACTCCCAGACGCTTCAGTTCAAGCTGGCAGGCAAACAGAAATTCAAGCCCTTCCAGGTGACGCCGCGCCTCCGCCATATCACGTCCCCAGGCATAGAGCCCGTGACCCCGCACCAGCAGCCCCCAGGACAGCGCGCCCTGCTGCCAGCGCTGCGCCACTGTCTGCGCCAGTGCCTGCATGTCCTGGGTGTTATCGAAGATGGCGATACGAATGGCGGCATCATGGGTCTGATTGCCGCTGAGGGACTTCTGCATTTCAAGCTGTTCAATACCCAGCCAGTCGCCAGGGCTTGTCAGCGACAGTACAGTCGCGCTGACCGAATGGGTGTGCAGCACGGCACCTATCTTCGAGTCGAGCTGATACAGCTGGGTATGCAGCAGGGTTTCGGCAGAAGGCTTGAGGGTCGAATCCAGTGCGGCACCGGCCAGATCTACACGCAGCAGATCGGCCTCGCACAGATGTCCCTTGTGCCGCCCCGAGGCGGTGATCAGCACCTCGCCGGCGCCATCGCGCAGTGAAAAGTTGCCGCCGGTGGCCGGGCACCAGCCCTGGGCGTCGATCCAGCGACCGGCATCAATGATACTCTGGGGGTGACTATTGCTCATTGCGGGCCTGTGATTAGGGATTGAACACAGCGGGATAGCACGCACCAGCGCACAGGCTGCAGCGCCCCGCCTGACAGGCCCGCTAGTGTAAGGGATTTGAACGATGGAACGAAGCCTGAATAAGGCACCGCCTCAGCAAGGATATAAATCGGCGGAGGAACAGATCACAAGACGTCTGCGCAGAGCAACGCAGATCGCTTTTCGGCAGCAGGCAAGGAAAGGGGCAGGCGCTCGGCCTACCCCTTCAAGCCGGAACAATGCCGGCAAAAGGCCCATAAAAGGGCAATTGGTGTTTGGTACACCTGCCTTGTGAAGTCGCCCTATTAACGATCAAAATTCGTACAGGCGCCACAGACATGGTTCCAGTATAGCGCCACCCTCAGCGCCGTTCGTGAAACCTTTTCAAGCAGGCGTTTTAATCGCCCCACAGCACTCCGCCAAGTACCTCAAACCCCACACCGTCAGCCTTTTTTCGCTACAGGTCCGCAAGCTCGAAAGCATCGGCGTCTTCCCAGGCCGGAAAGGCCTCGCGAAATGCCGTTAGCGCCGCAGCACTCAGCGTTGTAGTGGCAACGAAAGACTCACCGGCGGGCTTATCCAGCACCGCCTGGCCCTTGAAGTCCACCAGCATGGAGTCGCCGCTGTAGTCATAACCCTTGCCATCCTGACCCACCCGGTTGACGCCGGCCACGTAACAGAGGTTTTCGATGGCACGCGCCTGCAGCAGCACGCGCCAGGGATGGCGTCGTGCCGCCGGCCAGTTGGCCACGCAGAGCAACAGGTCATAGTCATTGCGGTTGCGCAGAAACACCGGGAAGCGCAGGTCATAGCAGACCGAGGGCAGAATCCGCCAGCCGCGGTATTCGATCAGTGCCCGGCAGGCACCGGCTTCATAGTGCTGATGCTCGTTGGCCATGCGAAACAGGTGCCGCTTGTCGTACTGATGCACCTGGCCTTCGGGGGTGACAAACAGCAGCCGATTCACATACCCCTGGGCCCTTTGCGTCACCACAGAGCCGCACAGAGCCGCACCCAGCAACGCCGCCTGCTGGCGCATCCAGTTCAGAGTCGGCCCCTGCTCGGGTTCGGCCAGGCCTTCGGGTGCCATGGTAAAACCGGTGGTAAACATTTCCGGCAGCACCACCAGGTCGGTCGTGCCGGCCAGGGGCGCCAGCAGCGTCTCGAACAGCTGCCAGTTAGCGGCGGGGTCCTGCCAGTGCAGTTCGGTTTGCACCAGGCTGATCCGAAGGTCCTGCACTGGGTTCACACCGTGCGTAGTGCTTAGATTTTGCATAGCCGCGTCGCCGCCTCCCGCAGAGTGTCCTCGCCCTTGGCAAAACAGAAGCGTACCAGCCTGCGCTGCATCGGCTGCTGGCAGAAAACCGAGACCGGAATGCTCGCGACACCGGCTTCGCGCGTCAGCCATTTGGCAAATTCGGTATCGGGCAGATCGCTGATGGCGCTGTAATCCGCCAGCTGAAAATAGGTGCCTAGTGCCAGGCTCAAGCCGAAACGACTCGGTGCCATCAATTCGCTGAACAGGTCGCGCTTGGCCTGGTAGAAGGCCGGCAGCTCAAGATAATGCTCGGGCGCATCCAGCATAAAATCCGCCAGCCCAAGTTGCGCCGGCGTCATGGTGCTGAACGTCAGGTACTGGTGCACCTTGCGAAACTCCGCACTCAGGGGCGCAGGCGCAATGCAGTAGCCCAGTTTCCAGCCGGTGGCATGGTAAGTCTTGCCGAACGAGGACACCACAAAACTGCGCTGCGCCAGCTCCCGATGACACAGCAGACTTTGATGGGCAGCACCGTCAAATACAATGTGCTCGTAGACCTCATCGCCAATCAGCAGAATATCGGTATCGCGCACCAGCGCGGCAAGGCGCTCAAGGTCTTCGCTACCGAACACACTGCCGGTGGGGTTGTGCGGCGTATTGATCACGATCATGCGGGTACGGGGGTTGATCGCATCCGCCAGGCGGTTCCAGTCGATACTGAAATCCTGCTCATCCAGTGGCAGATGCACCGCCTTGCCACCATTGAGTTCGATGGCAGGTTCATAGCTGTCGTAACAGGGATCGAACAGGATGACTTCATCGTCGCGCCGCACCACGGCGCTGATGGCCGCGAACAGGGCCTCGGTGGCGCCGGAGGTCACGGTCACTTCGGTGTCCATGCAGGGCCTGTGACCGTAGAGGCGTTCGCACTTGAGGGCGATGGCCTCGCGTAACGCCGGCACGCCGGTCATGGGCGCATACTGATTGGCGCCGCTGTTGATATGGTGGGTGACCCGTTCACGCAGGGCAGCGGGGGCATCAAAATCGGGAAAGCCCTGGGACAGATTGATGGCGCCGGTGGCATTGGCCAGCTGGGACATCTCGGTGAAGATGGTTGTTCCGACCTTCGGCAGTTTGGTCTCGGGATACCGCATTGTTCAGGCTCTTGTGGCGACGGAAATTGCAGCGAAGTGTACCTTAGCCGCCCCGACAGCGACCAGCGTCACCGACAAGACCAACCTTCAGCCTGCGTCGCTACTCAATCAATCAGCACATCAGAAAATCAGCAGATGCAGCATGCCGCGCAACAGCATACCCGCCAGCGCACCCCAGACCGCCGCCCGTGCCACGCGCCCGACACGCTTTCCCGCCGCCGTCATGATAGCCACGCCGGCCAGATCCAGCGGGTTGGTGACAAAGCCCGCCATGCGGTTAAGGTCGGCAGCACTGATCAGGCCCTGATTCATCAGATCCAGCACGACCCCCATAAAGGCCGTGCCGCCGGCGATGAACTTGGTGACGATGGGCAGAACCGCGGCCTCCGGCAACCCCAGCAAGGCCAGCAGCGGCGCCAGCACCGCGCTGATCAGCGTAATGGCGCCACTGGCCTGGAGTGTATACACAAAGCACAGTGCCAGAATCAGTATCGGCAGTGAGGCCAGCGCAATCTTCATGCCCTCCTGGCCACCTTCGGCCAGAATTTCAATGGTGCCGCGCCGCTCACCGGGCACTATCACCGGTACTTCCACCGCAGGCTCAGAAGCTGAGGCCCGCGCCAGCAGATAGTAGGTCACACTGGCGGCGAAAAGACCGCCAATCACTGAGGTCGCCATGATCACCGGCAGGTTCAGCCCGACCGACAGCATCGGAAACACCACATTGGCCTGGGACATGGTCAGCACCATGGCCAGGGTGGCCGCGATATGGCGCGACGAGGTGCCATTGCGGTCCATCAACGCCAGTGTCGCCACCGGGGCCGAAAAGCTCACCAGCAGCAATTTGACCATGGCAAAGATGCCCAGCCCCGGCAGACCGAAAATACGCAGCACCGGCGCCAACGCATTGGCCACCCAGGCCAGTACGCCGCGGGCTTCCAGCAGTTTCATCAGCGCCAGCATCACCACCATGATGGGCAGCAGAACATAGAGTGCAAGCTCGATACCGGTACGACCGGCCTGCATAATGACGCTGACTATTGAATCCATGCTTAGCCCCTGATCATGCTGCCCGCTCGCGGGACCAACGCCACTGGTGGTTTACTCGGTGTACGGCTCTATGCGATAAGCCTCTATGCTGTAGCCCGACGCTGCGACCTCGTGGGCGAAGCTCTCCACCTTGAGGGTGCCGGTAATCCAGACCGCATCGAACAGGTTTCTCACATTGGTACCGGGTTCAAAGCGGGTCAGGATGATCTGATTGGAAGGCGGTGGCGGGGTGTGGATACAGGCACCAAAATAGGGCACCAGGAAAAACTCGGTGACCTTCTGCCCTACCCCGTCCAGCGGAACCACAAAGCCAGGAATGCGCACCATTTTGCCATCGAGTTCCGGCACCACCGGTGCCGACTGCAATGCCTGCATCATGTCGTCGAGCTTCTGCTGCGCCCGGGGATCGAAATCTTCCAGATCACCAAAGTCCTGATTGCCGTACACCTGCTCGAAGGTGAAATCCGGCGGCATAAGCGCGTCCCACTCCAGCGCCTCGACCTCCTGGCCATTGAGGGTTTCCAGCGCCCAGAGCGGCGGGCTCAGGGTCAGCAACAACGCCACAAACGCCGTAACAACGATTTTCATAGAACGCCTTTCATATACGAATAGTCATGCCATCGGCCAGCGAATAGCGGTATGCCCGCCAGCCCGGAATCAGGCCCGTGAGTATACCGGCTGCCTGCACCAGTGCGAGGAAAATCCATTGCCGGGCGCTGGGCAGCGACAGGTCCAGCTGCAGCCCGAGCCACTGGGCAAACAGCGGCTGGCTCAGCGCAATACCCAGATACAGCAGCGCCATGCCCAGCACCGATCCCAGCAGCGTCAGCAAGGTCGCCTCGAAGGTCAGCAGCGACAACAGCTGCCAGGGGCGCGCCCCCAGGGATCGCAAAATGGCGATCTCGCGCCGACGCTCATTCAGGCTCCCCAGCAGTACCGTCAGCAGGCCGGCCAGGCCGCTGAACACCACGGCCACGGAAATCACCAACAGCGCCTGCTCGGCCACACCCATCAGACTCCAGAGTTCGGCCAGCGCCACCCCGGGCAGGATCGCCTGCAGCGGCTCCTTGCGGTAATTATTGATCGAGCGCTGCAGCGCGAAGGTCGACATTCTGGACTTGAGCCCCACCATAAAGGCCGTGAGCTCGGTGGGTGTCAGGTCCTGCTCACGGGCGTCCTCGGCGGACACCGTCTGCCCCGGCAGTTTGACACCCGCCTGCCAGTCCAGATGAATCGCCTGGATCGCCTGCGGGCTGACCATCAGGGTACGGTCTATGGGGGTTGCGGTGGGCGCCAGAATACCGACAACGCGAAACGGCTTGTCGTCATGTTTCACGAAGCTGGTATTGCCCATGCCATGGGCGATCACGACTTCCTGGCCCAGCTGATAGCCCAGTTCACGCGCCACCTGGGCCCCGAGCACGACCTCGAACAGGTCGTCAAACGACTGACCGGCACTGAAGGCAAGGCTACGGTCACGGGCGTAGCGGTAATGACGAAAGTAATCGCCGTTGGTCCCGAGTACGCGAAAGCCGCGGTGCGAATCGCCCAGCAGCAGCGGAATGGTCCATTCCACCTGCGGATGTGCCGCTATGCTGCGGTAGCTGTCCCAGCCGACATTGTTGCTGGCATTGCCGATATGAAACACCGAATAGAGCAGCAGCTGCGTCTGCCCGGTGCGCGCCCCCACAATCAGGTCGGTTCCGGACAGGGTATTGGCAAAACTGGTGCGCGTCTCGGTGCGAATCTGCTCTACGCCGATCAGCAACATCACGCTGATGGCGATCGTCAGCACCGTCAGGGCCGCACTGCCAGCACGGTTTCTGAGGCTTTTCAGCGCCAGGGACAACATCGCCATCAGAGGGCCTCCCGCGGGTGCACTGTTTCCAGCACCAGGGTGCGATCAAAACGCGGCGCCAGGGCCGCATCGTGACTGACAAAGAGCAGCGTGGTGCCCTGCCCGGCGCACTCCTGCAACAGCAGGTCGACAAAGGCATCCCGGCTGTGGGCATCCAGTGCCGAGGTCGGCTCATCGGCGATGATGATTTCAGGCCCACCCATGAGCGCCCGCGCCGCAGCCACCCGCTGTTGCTGCCCGATAGACAACTGCGATACCTGGCGGCCCCAGAGCTCCGGTTGCGTCAGTTGCAGGCGCTGCAGCAGCCGCACCGCTTCGTCCTCCAGCGATGGCGCCCGCGCCAGTACCCGCTGCCGGCGCACGCTGGAGAAATGACAGGGCAGCAGCACATTTTCCAGCACCGACAGATAGGGCAGCAGATTAAACAGCTGAAAGATCACGCCCAGATGATCGGCGCGAAAGCGATCACGGGCCGCAGCCCCCAGCTCCTGCATCGACTGGCCCAGCAGCCGGATCTGCCCCCGGTTTGGCACCACAATGCCCCCCATCAGGCTCAGCAGCGTACTCTTGCCACTGCCGGAGCGCCCCTGCACGAACAGCCTCTCGCCGCGCTGCACGGTAAGCTCGGCAATATCGAGCACATCCGTGCCCTGGCGCCAGGCAAAGCCAAGGCGGTCAATTTCAATCGCGGGTGATTGCACTAGCGCAGTCCGATGTCGGTATTGTGGGAATCCAGTGTCAGCGCCCGCTGGCCATCCGCTGTAATCATGCGGACATCCAGGGTTTCAAGGCCGGGAAAGCGGGCAAAAAATGCGAGGCTGATGCTCGTCAGTTTTTCCGGCGCCGTGCAGTGAAACGCGTAGCTGACCTCAAAATCGGTGTGCGCTCGCCCAGCTTCACCCTGCCCTTCGGGCTCATGTGCGTGTGTGTCGTCGTGGCCGTGCTCATCTTCGCGGACATGTTCCTCTGCGTGATCATGCTCCGCAGCTTCGGACCGCCCTCCTATATCCAGTAGCGCCTGCTTTACCTCGGCATGTCTGAGCGTGCAACCCGCTGCCGCGTCAAGCTTGATCATCTGCTCTGCCTGGTGCAGACCTTCGAGCGCTGTTTCCACCGCCAGACGCTCAGGAGCGCTGCGGGCGCGGTGCTCAAAGCCCACCAGGTTCATGGCCGGTGAGTACAATTGCAACATAAGCGCGGCCCCATCCAGCACCAGGTCCAGCTGCGCAGCGCCATGGGCATGACCGTCGTACTGCTGTTCAAACCCCGCCGCATGACTCACACTCGTGCCGTCTGCCGCGCTCACAGCCATGCTCGGCACAAGTCCCGCAACAGCCGCCGCCATGACAAACCCCAGCCTTGTCCGTATCCCGTTTTTCCTGTTCATCTGTATATCCGATTCCAGCCCGTCTCCGGTCGCCACGGCAAACCGGTGTTAAATTTCGACAAATGTTACGATATAACAAAACAATAATCTAGCCGGCATACGCCTGTACCCCAGACGCCGCCGGTGGCAGTATTAGGCCCTGACAGACTCCACTCCAACCGCGCCTTGCAGGAAGCTTCCGCCACCATGTCGAACGCCTTTATCCGCCGCACTCGCGCGCGCAGCGAGCAGCTCAGCCGCCAGGCCGGCATCCAGCTGGACCGCCTGCGCGATCGGCGCCTGTGTATTGGCGTTACCGGCCTGAGTCGCAGTGGCAAGTCCACCTTTATCACCAGCCTGGCCAATCAGCTGCTGCAGCACAAAAACGCCAGTTTACCGGGGTTTTCACCGGTACTGAGCGGCCAGCTGATAGATGTGCGCCTGCATCCGCTCGAAACAGAAGGCCTGGCCACCTTCCCGTATCAGGGCGGCTGGGATCGGCTCTGCAGCCAGCCCCCGGCCTGGCCCGAGCCCACCCGCGACACCAGTGGCTGCCTGCTGGAACTGCGCCTGAAACAAAAGGCCGGACGCCTGAATCCCTTCGCCCGGGATCATTTTTCCCTCTGGCTCGAAATACGCGACTATCCCGGCGAGTGGCTGCTGGACCTGCCCCTGCGCGAACTCAGCTTTCGCGACTGGAGCCTGGAATGCGCCCACTTATATGCACAGGAACCCCGTGCGTCTCTGGCGCCACAGCTGCTCGCCGCACTGGCAAAACTGGATCCGCTGGCCGATATGATCCCGGCACAGCTGGAAAAGTTGCAACGGGATTTTTGCGCCTTTCTCGGCGCCTGCAAGGAACAGGGGCTAAGCCAGCTGCAACCGGGGCGTTTTCTGTTGCCAGGGCGCGATGATGACCCGCAGCTGCTGGCATTTGTGCCCGCGCTCAACCTGACAGACCTGAGTGACGAGCAACTCAAAGGCGCGAGCAAAACGAGCTGGTACGCCATGCTGCGAAAAGGCTATCAACGCTATGTCAGTGAACTGGTCGAGCCCTTCTACAAGCACTTTTTCAGCCGCATCGACCGCCAGCTGGTGCTGGTCGACGTGGTGCAGGCGCTCAATGGCGGGCCGGCCCACATCGATGACATGCGCGCCGCCCTGACCCGCATCACCGACAGCTTTCATTACGGCCAGCAGAGCCGCCTGCTGCAACTCTTTCGCCCCCGCATCGACCGCGTACTCTATGCCGCGACCAAGATTGACCAGGTCATCTCGGATGATCACGAGGCGGTGCGCAGCTTTCTGGCAAGTCTGGTCAGCGACGCCTATCGCCACGCCGAATACGACGGCATAGCGCCATCCTGCGAGGCCACCTCGGCGGTGCGCTGTTCCCGTGAAGTGGATGCCGGCGGCGATCGCGCCATTTCGGGTCTGAATGCGCAGGGCCAGCCCATCGGCTATGTACATCCGCGCTTTCCGAGCCGCCTGCCTGAGCCCGAGCACTGGCAGCAACTGATGGACTGGCGCATTCCTGCACTGCAGCCCCCGGTCGGCCTGTCTGCACGTAACGGCGATGCCATTCCCCATATACGCCTGGATACCGTGCTTAATCTGTTATTGGGAGACAAATGCCTGTGAACCGCAACTCCGATAGCCCAGAGGCCCGCGCGGCCCGACAGTTTCAGCCAGAGAACCCCTCAGCTGAGCCCGAAGCGCCGCCGCGCCGCGCGCGGCAGTTCGTCCCCGAGGCAGAGGCCCAGCTCGACGCCGTTCCCAGCGCCATTACCGCAACCGAAACCCGCGACGGCGCGCCTGATTTTGCGCAACTGCAGCTCGAGCGCATACCGGTACGCGGCCTGCGTGCCCTGGGGCTCGGCCTGCTGGCACTGGTACTGGTCATCGCCGGCGCCGAACTGATACAGCTGTTCAGTGCTGCGCGTGAGGCCCACTGGCTCATCGCCACCGCACTGGGCGCACTGATGGCTGGCGTGGGACTGCTGGCACTGCGTTCGCTGTTCTCCTTCCTGGGCGCACGCAGGAGCCTGGATCGACTCAACGGCCTGCGCCAGCTGGCTGATCGGCTGTCGGGGCGACGCAGTAACGGCCGCAGCAAGGCGCTGTTGCAGTCGATGCAAGGCTTCTACAGCAACAAGCCCCAGGCCGCCCTGCTCGACAAGGCTCTGACAACACTGCCGGATTACAGCGATGACGTCGAAGCCCTGAGGCACCTGGATCAGCACTTTGTGCAAAAGCTCGACCAGAGCGCCATGCAGATAGTCTCGCGCTACAGCGCCCAGACCGGCGCCGCCGTTGCGATCAGCCCCTGGGCTGCGCTCGATATGCTGCTGGCACTGTGGCGCAGTATCAGCATGATTGACGCCATCGCCCAGGTATACGGCGTGGCGCCTTCCCTGCCCACTCGACTCAAACTGCTGCGCCAGGTGCTGCAGCAGCTCAGTTTTGTCGGCGCCAGCGAAATCACCATTGATCAGCTATCGGGGGATCTGGGCGGTGCCGCTCTGACCGGCGTTGTCAGCGCCCGGGCAGGTCAGGGCCTTGGCGCGGGCATACTCTCGGCGAGACTGGGGCTGGCCGCCATGCGAGCGCTGCGCCCATTGCCCTTTGCCCCGGACCAGCAACCGGGTCTGCGCACTCTGCTGCGCCCATTGATCGAGCGACTAAAGCAACGCTTTACGGGCACGAAAGGCAGCTAAGAGGCTGTCGGGCTTGGCCGGGTAGGCTGGAATGAGCCTGCACATTCCGACAACCATCGCACAGCGATAGCGCTCGTCGCTTTGGATAAAAGCCGGCGACCTCAGCCGGCAATCAGCTCCAGCTTGCGCTTGCGGGCCATGCGCTTGATCTGCCACTCCCGGCGCTGCGCTTCGGCACGCCCTTCAAGCTGTTCATGCCAGAGCAGTTCTACCGGGCGACGGGCACGGGTGTAGCGCGCCCCGAGGCGATTATCGCCATTGTGCTCACGCAGACGACGCTGCGGATCCGTGGTTACACCTGTATAGAGGCTGCCATCGGCACAGGCCAGAATATAGACAAACCAGCACGACTCGCTCAAGACAGCATCCCCTTTCATTGGCAGCTGCCATTGTTGTGAAATCGTCGGCACTATTCAAGCCAGCGCCTGCCCAGCAGCCCGCGAATGAATTATCATGCCCGCTCCCCCGGCAGAACCCCCACAGGACACCCATGGCCCGCCGTCGCAACAGCTATTTTCAGTGCCGTGAATTTCGTATTGAACAGGCCAACTGCGCCATGAAGGTCACGACAGACGCCAGCCTGCTGGGCGCCTGGGCACCGCTGGAACGGGCGCGGCGGCTGCTGGATATTGGCACAGGGACCGGCCTGCTTGCCCTCTTCGCCGCCCAGCGTTGCCAGGCACAGATCCATGCCATCGAACTGGACCCCGCGGCCGCGCAGGAGGCACGCGTTAACTTCGCAGCCTCCCCCTGGTCCGATCGGCTGCACCTGAGGGAAGCGGACATCCGCAGCCTGCCCGCGAGCCAGGACTACGATGCCATCCTCTGCAATCCGCCCTTTTTCAGCGACTCCACCCGCAACAGTTGTGAGCGCCTGGCCCAGGCTCGCCACAATGACGCTCTGCCACTGGCCGACCTGATACAGGCCATCGACGGCTTGCTGAGCAAGGATGGCCGCGCCTGGCTCCTGCTGCCCCTGCCCGAATGCGAGCTGCTGATAGCGGCACTGCCTGCAACGCAGCTCCACCCAAGACACAGGCTCTGGGTCAGTTCCTGCACGGGAGACAGCCCGCACCGGGTGATACTGCAGCTGGAAAAACAGCCAGGCCCCTGCACCGCGCAGCAACTAACCCTCTATACCGAACATCCGCTGCACAGCCCTGAGGCGGCCAGGCTGTTCGAACCCTATTACACCCACTTGCGGCGTGCGGATGCTGGCGACCAGAACAAATAAAAACCAATTAAAAGCATATTAATAATAAATACGTGCATTAAATTAGAAAAAGCTGCACTCTTTTGCCCTCACGCAACTCTATAATGACACACAACACTCAATACCGAGCGCGCCTTGCGTCAGCAACGACAGCGAGACCCAGCACCGCTGCCCCCGGAGACAGCATGTCAGTACACAAGTTGGATCGCACCGATCGCAGAATTCTCGAACTGCTGCAGCAGGATGCACGTCTGTCGGTGGCCGACATTGCCGAGCAGGTCGGCCTGTCGGCGACGCCCTGCAGCCGACGCATCAAGCGCCTGGAAGACAGCGGCTATGTGGCGCGTCAGGTCGTTATTCTGGACCCGGCCAAAATTGGCCTGCCCATGACGGTGCTGGTGCATATATCGCTGGAAGCCCAGACACAGGAAAAACTGCGCAGTTTTGAAGCCACCGTCAGCGAACTGGCGGAAGTGATGGAGTGCTACCTAATTACCGGCAGCACGGCGGACTATGTTCTCAAGGTGGTGGTACCGGACCTGGATCACTATCAGCAATTGCTGCTGAATGAACTGACTGCGATTGCCGGTGTGCGGTCGATCATTTCGAATTTCGTGCTGCGCCAGCCCGTGGATCGTACGGCCTATTCACTCGATCACCTCGCCCGATAGCAGCAGGACGTCACGCGCCCAAGTGGCGGATGGCGGGCAACGGCCTGCTGGGCAACGCGAAAAATCAGAGTTCGTCGATCTGGCGTTTCAGGTCTTCAATCTTGCGGGCAACAACCTTTTCAAGGTGATCCAGCTCTTCGAGCAGCAATTCCTTGCGGTCCAGTGAACTCTTTTCCTGGGCCACCAGCTGATCCAGCTCGGCAACGGCGCGCAGGTAGTAGGGCGAGGATTCGGTTGTAGCACGGTAAGGTACCAGGCCGTCGCTGACCTTTACGTTCTTGTGCAGACGCTTGAATTTGAATTTCTTGCTCTTGGCAAACCACTCACCCTGATGGCGGTGGAAGTAGAGTTTCAGAATATCCACATCACCCTCTATGCGGGTGCTGTAACGCTCGATATCCTGAAAGTCTTCAACGCCCATGGCCGTCAAGGTCTCAAACTTCTTCGCGCGCATACTGTCCGAGGCTCCCGATCAGGCCCATGTAAAGTTGCCACCAGTATAATCCTTTTGAGCCACGGATTGCGCTCTTCCTGCAGCCCTTTGCATGGCGTTTTTCGCACCAAGCAGCAGTGCCGATATTGTCTATACTTTGCTCAGCTAGGCAGGGACATTTCGCTCCAGTACGCAACTGATTATCCAATGCAGTTTCCCGGCTGCTTCTAGCCCGGTGCACTTGCGCCGACAGCGTTCTCAAAGTGTTACATCAAAAACACAGGATGTTCGATGCGAACACGACCGGGACTGCGCGCGTCCCTAGACCGCCGGGTATTCCGACTTACTCAATTCGTTGACAGGGCCTTTACATGGACTGCAAAACTTCCGGACTCACCGCCACCACTATTCTGCGCACCCTGGATACCCATCCCGGCGCCGAATGGGTAAACATTCCCTATCGCTGCCCGTTCAACAACACCCATTCCAGCCTGCCGTTGATCTCCGATCGCATGGCTGAGCGCATCCGCTTTAACCTCCCCTTTGCCGCCAGCACCCTTGAAATTCGTGCTCTGGCGGCGCTCTGTGGCGGCAAACTGTATCAGGACGATTTGGTGATGCTGCTCGGCGGAGACGAAGACGACAGCGAAGAGGCCATTGAAGCCCTGCATCAGCGTGGCCTCATTGCTCTTTGTGAAACCCATCATGTGCGCCACTGGCTGCTAGCCATCCCGGCGTTCGAGCAACAACTGAGACGCGAACTGGACAGCGCTTGATGGTTGGCAGCCTCCTGCTACAGCCGGCCCAGGGAAAAACGCTCACCACAGCTGTACACCACCAACTCTTCACCCCCATCGGCGGCGGACTCTGTCGCCGCCATCTCGACCAGCTGATAAAACAGATTACGTCCGACGCGGCCCCACATACCAAAACGTACTTCCAGCTCTGGCGCCGGTTCATCGCTGCCGGGCCACGACAGCACACGCAACGGGTGAGCGGGGCCCGCCACAATCTGATCTCCCGTTTTGCTAGTGAAGTGAAGTTCAGGGCCTGCGTCGGTATGAACCTGCTCAAGACTCACGAACTGGAACGGCAGGTCATCCACCTGAATGCCCACTTTTTCGACTGGCGTTTTCAGGAAATAACGCCCTTCTTCCTGCCAGAGTACGCGGGAAAACAGCCGCACCATAGGCGCCCGACCAATGGGGGTACCCATGTAATACCAGGTGCCATCGCGGCCGATACGCATGTCGATGTCGCCGCAGAAGTCAGGATTCCAGCGTTCCAGCGGACCGATACCGTCACCCTGTTGCTGCAGCGCCCGATGGGCTTCATTGAGGTCAAATCCAGTCATGGCAGGGGCTCCCGGCGTTTTAAAGTGCCTACAAAAAGGGCTAATAGGACTGCAGATTAATATCATTCAACATCAGTGTAAAAGATTTCACCTTATAACCTAATTACATGAAATTCACTCACTGTTAGACTTATCCGCACTTAATTGACAGAACATACGGCCCAACGCGCTATGAGCATATCCTTACAACAGAAGTTCTCCGATCCCAGCCGAGGCGTCTATTTCGTCGGAACCACGCCGCCACGGGACAATACGGAGCCTGAGAAAGTGACGGATATCGCCGACAAGCTGCTCGCCCGTCTGCGCCAGATCGATTACGACGGCCTGATTGTCTATGACATTCAGGATGAAAGCAGCCGCACCAGCAAGCCGCGCCCGTTCCCCTATATGCAGACCCTGGACCCGCGCGAATACTCAAGCCTGCTGCGCACGCGCTCCAACCACGCCATCATCACCTACAAGAGCGTCGCCCAGCGCGATCGCGCCGATTTCGAGCGCTGGCTCGAAGAGTCCCGCAACCAGTACGACGTGCAGGACATGGTACTGGTTGGCAGCCCCTCATCGGACGGTGACATTCAGCTGTCCCTGCCCAAGGCCTATGAAGCGCTGCAACAGCATCCGCTGGACTTTCACCTGGGCGGCGTCACCATCGCCGAGCGCCACGCCAGCAAGGGCAACGAACACCTGCGACTGCTGGCCAAGACTGAACAGGGCTGCCAGTTCTTTATCTCCCAGGCGGTTTACAACGCCCAGGCGACGATCGACCTGCTCAGCAGCTATGCCCGCGAATGCCGCAGCCGCGGTGTGGCTCCGCAACGCATTATCCTGACCTTCACGCCCTGCGGCAGCGCCAAGACGCTGGAGTTTATGCAATGGCTGGGCATTTCGGTGCCCGATGCAACCCGCTGGCGCATTCTGGATGCCACCAACCCCCTGGCCGAGTCCATCCGGGTGTGTCGCAGTAACCTGGACCAGATTCTGGACTCCGTGGCGGACCTTGGCATTCCGCTGGGGCTGAACATCGAAAGCCTGACCAACCGCAAGGACGAGATCGATGCGTCCATCCGTCTGTTCAAGCTGCTGAAGGCCACGCTGGACCTGAAACTGGCCGAACAGCAGCTCTGAGAAGTTACTGCTGCGGCGTCGGGGTCGCGCTACTGGCGGCGGCCTCGCTGTCGAGCCGCTGCAGCAGCGTCTGCAGTTCCTGATAACGTTCAGGTTCCCACAGGATGAGCTGGCGCTCATAGTCGATGCGATAGCGCACACTCATCAGAAAATCCATGCCCAGCAAGCCATCCGACCCAACCGCCGGGCCCTGGTGCTCAATCACCATGGCGCGCACATTGGTCGGCCTATAGGGGCCGATCTCAATGCGGTCAAAGCTCACCAGTTCCGTATTGATACTGCCACCGCCCGCCACTCGCGCCTGACCGCCGGGCTGGGTGGCATAGTTCAGCCCCGCCAGCGCACTCTTGTGAAACACCGTATTGGTAGCGCCGGTATCCAGCACCATCTCGGTTTTGGCCTTGCGCCCGCCATAGACCACCGTCACCGGCACCACCACACGGTTGCTGCCGACCTTGACCGGTGTTTCACTCTCGCGCAGCAACTTCTCCAGCGTGCTGCGCTGACGGCCAATATCCGCATCCCGTTGCCGCTCGGCCCGGGCTGCGGACTGCTCTGGCGCCTCCTCAGGACTCGGCACCGCCTGGCGACGTGTTTCCACCTGATCACGAAACTGTTGCGGCACCCTGGAAAGGCTGTCGACAAAGACCTGGCGCCCGCGCTCATCCACATACTTGTAGATTTCGGCCTGCACCGCAGCCGACAGCAGGGCCCCAAGCATCAGCGCCATGCCTATAAGACCAGCCCTAACCTCCGCCTGCCTTTTACTGTAAACCTGCATAGTTCACCCTCCAGGCGTTAGGTGTTGGCTCCGCCGCCTAGCCGCCGGCCAGCTTGACCTTAAAGCCATCCTGTTCCAGCGCCAGCTTGAGGCGTTCGCGATGATCGCCCTGAATTTCGATAACACCGTCCTTGCAGGCGCCGCCCGTGCCGCAGAGCTTTTTCAGCTTTTTGCCCAGCTGCCGGAGTTCAGCCTCGGCCAGCGGCACGCCTGTTACCGTGGTCACACCCTTGCCCTTGCGGCCCGAGGTTTCCCGGCGAATGCGCACTACGCCATCCAGGGCGGCCAGACGCTGGGCGTCTTCCAGCTCTGCGCAGATACAGTCAGCGACCGCTTTGCGGCAGCCAGGGCAGCTATCGCCATGTTCGGTTGAATATACCAGTCCGCTAAGCTGGTCGCGCAGTGAAGCCATGAACAGATCCCCTTTATGGATTCAGGCCGCCCACCTGACGGGCGAGATAAGTGGCGTAATTGTCCGTCATCCCGCCGATGAAATCGAGCGCACGGCGGTAGGCATCGTAGAGCGGCAACTGCGGCAAGGGCGCATGAATCCCCATCAGGCTGATGATCTTCTCGCTACGATAGCCCAGTCCACTGGCACCCTTTAAGTGCTGATCATGCACCGCCCGGCAGAAGGCTTCGAGCAGCACACCCAGGCTGCCGTAGGCACCCACCTCAAGTTCCGTCTTGCGGGTGTCGGGAAAGACCCGGGTTTTCGCCAGCTGCTTGGCGCGCTGCAGACCCTCGCGCACGCCGGCATCGCCATCGGCCAGCAACTCGCCGCGGTAGTCTCCGGCCATGATGGCGGCATAGTTGCGACTAAAGGCGCTCAACGCCGAGTCGATCATGTTTTCCATCGCCGTACCGCGCAGCGCCGAGATCTTGCGCCGCGCCGATGCCTGGGTCGCAAACAGGCTATCGTCGTATTCAAGCTCCCCGCACAGTTGCAGCAGAATCGGCTTGACCTCGTCAAAACTGAGAATGTTCAGCTCGATAGCATCCTCCAGATCGAGAATGGCGTAGCAGATATCATCCGCCGCCTCCATCAGCCAGGTCAGCGGGTGGCGACTCCACCAGTGTTCCCCCAGAGGTATAAGCCCCAGCGACTGCCCCAGTTTGTCGAGGATCACCCGCTCGCTCTGAAAGCTGCTGAACTTGCCCTTGGCCGTGGCACGTTCCACCGTCCAGGGATATTTCAGCAGTGTCCCCAGGGTCGGGTAGGTCAAGCGCAGGCCACCATCCAGCAGGTGATTCTCGATCCGCGTAACCACTCGAAAGCCCTGGGCATTGCCCTCGAAGGTTTCCAGATCGGCGCGTTCGGCCGGGGCCAGCGACTGGGTCAGATCACGGCTGGTCTGACTGCGGAACCAGTCCCGGATGGCATATTCGCCAGCGTGCCCGAAGGGGGGATTACCGATATCGTGGGCCAGACAGGCAGACTGCACTATGGTGCCCAGATCATGGGGACTGATCCAGGCCGGCAGTTGATCCGCGATCAGCTCGCCAACACGAATTCCCAGAGTGCGCCCCACGCTGCCGACTTCAATGGAGTGCGTCAGGCGAGTATGAATATGGTCGTTCAGCGCCAGCGGATGCACCTGTGTCTTGCGGCCCAGACGACGAAAGGCACTGCAGAAAACAATGCGGTCATTGTCCTTGTGAAAGTGACTGCGCCCGATCTCCTCTGGGCTTACCTGCTCATGACCATAACGCTGCGCGGTCAAGAGTCGGTCCCATTGCATTGTCATTACGCACGCCTCCAAAGATTCCATGGTTCGCTGTTCCCCGCTCCTTTCTTCCCCCGATAGCGCCGCGGCCCCAAGCCTGGATACAAGCGCGGCCGGCGGCACATCTATCGAGTATACCCCGGCGCCCAGGCCTGCGCGTCCTGCGTGGCCCGCCGACACATTCGAAAGCCTTGCACGGAACTTAATTCAAACAGCAGTTTCCAACAGCTGAACCTGAGATAAATCAGGCGTTCACCCGTCCCCCGGACGAATAACGGCCGTTACAGACCGGGTTTGCGGGCCGCGCGGCTCAGGATCGGCGTTCGAATGCAGCCCGCTAAAGCAGTCAGCAGGAGCCGCTACTTCCTCAGGGACGGGCACCACAGCGCAGGGACAACACCACTATGCGTGAGACTATCCACTGGAGTCTTGCCGGCACGGGAGTAGGCCTGAAAAGCTGCCATCTTGATGACATCATCAACGCAGGCGAGGATATTCGCTGGCTTGAAATCCTGCTGGACCACCACCTCGTCAAGGGTGGCGCGGCACTGCACAGCCTCGAACGCCTGCGCTGCAACTACCCGCTAACCCTGCACGGCGCCGGCCTCGCCCTGGGCTCCTGTGCGCCGCTGGACATGCACTACCTCAGCCGCATCAAGCAGATGGCCAATCACCTGGATGCCAGCTGGATATCCGACCATGTCTCCTTCGGCCCCCTGGGGCACTGCTTCAGCCATGAACTTCTGCCCCTGCCCTACACCGAGGAAGCACTGGATCATATCTGCACGCGCATCCGTCAGGTGCAGGAATTCCTCGGCCGGCGCATCCTGCTGGAAAATCCCGCCGGCTACCTGAGCTTTAGCCATTCCACCATCAGCGAAGGCGAGTTTCTGGCCGAAATGGCGCAACGGGCCGACTGCTACCTGCTGCTGGATATTAATAACTGCTATGTGACCCAGTACAACCTGGGGATTGATGCGCAGCAAACCCTGGCGCGGCTGCCGGCCAGCCGGGTACGTGAAATTCATCTGGCAGGCTTCGATGACCGGGATACCTATCTGCTGGATGGCCACAACAGCCCGGTGCATGAGCCGGTCTGGGCGCTGTATGAACAGGCCCAGCAGCTTTTTACCGCCACCCCGACCCTGATTGAATGGGAGCACGATATCCCATCGTTGCCCGTCATTCTGGCTGATGTCAGTCGCGCCCAGCAGATCATGCAGCAATGCATCCATGCTCGAAGGCAATACTGATGCGGCTCGCCGACCTGCAGGCGGCGCTGAGGGCTGAAATGGATGGCACACCCAATACCGAATTGCGCCAGCTCGTTACCAGTTCAAGCCTTGCGCCCGAGCAGTGCCTGCAGCTCTATCGGGACTTGCTGGCCCGTGCTCGTGCTCAGGCTCTGCAGCAACTTTACCCGGTCACCGCACGCCTGCTGGGGCCGCACCTCTTTGCTGTCCTGAGCCAGCAATATGGCCAGCATCTGGCCAACAGTGACAACAACGAGGACTTCGGCAGCGGCTTTGCACAGCGCCTGGAGCAGTACACACAACGGCAGGACAACCTGCAACATCTGCAGTTTCTGCCGGAGCTCGCCACACTGGAATGGACACTGCACCTTGCCTGGTGCGCCGGCGATGACCCGCCGCTGAATTTCGATTCCCTGGTGTATGTACCTGAGTCCGAGCAGTACCGGCTGCGCCTGGTACCCAGCCAGGCACTGCGGCTGCTACGCTGCAGCTGGCCGGTGCTGGAAATCTGGCACAGCTATCAGCACGGCAACAGCACCGAGCTGCACTTGAATCATCATCCGCAATGGCTGTGCGTGTATCGACAGCTAGACAGCCCTCGAGCGGAGCCTCTGAGCGATACACAGGCATGCCTGCTGAACGGCATCCTGCGTGGTGACACCCTGTACCAGTTAGGGCGCGCCGTGCCGGACATCAATCAGCACCTGAGCACGCTGATCTCCCGCCGCTGGATCACCCACTTCGCACTGCCGCCGGATATCACCACGGCGGGTGATTCCCTCAACCCGTAAGATCAACCCGCCGCCTTGTAACTGGCAAGCGCGGCTGCGCGTGCCTGCGGATAATCGATGATCGGTTTTAAGCCCCGCGCGGCACTGCTGCTCACCGGATCCTGGCGCTGACGCGCCGGCAGCGGTGAAAGCTCCGGCAGCCAGTGGCAGACGAACTCGTCCTGCGGGTCGAAACGCTGCGCCTGGCGCAGCGGGCTGAAAATACGAAAATAAGGCGCCGCATCCGCCCCCACAGACGCGCTCCACTGCCAGCCGCCAAGGTTAGAGGCAAAGTCACCGTCAATCAGCTGCTGCATGAAAAACTCAGCCCCCAGACGCCAGTCCACCCCCAGCAACTTGGTGAGAAAGGAGGCTGTCACCATGCGCAGGCGATTATGCATCCAGCCGGTGGTCAGCAGCTGGCGCATGGCGGCATCGACGATAGGAAAGCCGGTCTCGCCGCGGCACCAGGCGGCAAAGCGTTCGGGCCGCGCCTGCCACTGAATCCGCGCCTCCACCTCGGGCCTGAAAGGCGCCAGACGGTTAAGGTCGGTGAAAGCCACCAGCAGATGCCGATAAAACTCGCGCCAGATCAGCTCAGTCACCCACTGGCTTTCGAGCCAGCTTTCACCCAGGCGCCGCTGCGCCACGTTCAGACACTGGCGCACCGACAGCTGACCGGTATTCAGATAGGCCGACAGTGACGAGGTCGCCGCCAGCGCCGGAAAATCACGCTGCTCGCCATAGAGACCCAGATCTGTCTCAGCGAACCGGTACAGGCGCGCCGCAGCCTGCTCCTCGCCCGTGGGCCAGAGTTGCCGGTCATAAGGTTCGCCCAGCAACGGAATCGGATCACTGACAATATCCAGCGGCAGCTGGCGCAAAGGCGCCGGCAGGCACGCCAGATCACGCCGCAGCATCTCCCTGCGCCAGACACGGCTAAAGGGCGTAAACACCTTGAAAGGCTCAGCCTTGGCGCTCTGCACCGAGCCTGGTTCCAGCAGCAGATCGCCATGGCAGCCTTCACAGCGCAGCCCGGCACCACGCAGCACACGCTTGACCTCGCGATCACGGCGGCGCTCATTGAGCGGATACTCGTAATTGAAATAAAGCCCCTGTGCCTGTACCTCGCGGCACAGCTTGAGCAGGGCCTGGGGGCAGTCGCCGTAGTCATCGACCTTGAGTACCCGCAGCGCAATATTGCGTGCCGCCAGATCATCGGCCAGGGATTGCAGCGCATCGCGCCAGAAAGCGATCTTGCGCGGCGCATCGCCGTGGCGCTGCCACTGCACCGGTGTCAATACCACCACCGCCAGCAGGGGCTGACCCAGAGCCGCCGCCCCATGCAGCGCCTGATTGTCCGTCAGGCGCAGATCATTGCGAAACCAGATCAGGTTCATATGTAGTTACGCAGCCCCAGCTTGTAGGGGTGGGGATCCAGGTAGGATTGCTGCTTGATGTAATCAGAGCCGTAGCGCTTGAGATAATGGCGCAGCAGCGTGAGTGGCACCACCAGATGCACCTCGCCACGGTGATACTCGGCCACGCTGTCGAGGATCTCCTGCTTGCACTCAGCGTCTATGGCCTTTTTCAGGTAGCCAAACACGTGCATCAGCACATTAACCTGACTGTTGCGTGTGGCGCAGTGACTCATGTGCTCCATAAAGCCGTTGATATAGGTCTTCATGGCGACCTCGATGGGCTCGCTATGGGCTTGCGCCAGGTAACGCCCCAGAATGCGGTAGCCTTCATAGCTGTGCGCCATCAGCAGGTACTTGCTCTGGCTGTGGAATTGCAGCAGCGCATGGTAGCTTTGCTCTGTTTCCACCTGCTGTTTCCAGCGGTGCAGCGCGAACACCCGGGCAATGAAATTCTCCCGCAGCACAGGGTCATTCAGGCGTCCCTCTTCCTCGACCGGCAGCAAGGGGTTGGCCCGCATCAGCGCATCGATAAAAATACCGCGCCCGGCACCATTGGGCATGCCGTTGGGGTGATACACCTTGACCCTTTCCATGCCACAGCTGGGCGACCCCTTGATAACGATATAACCGCACATGTCCGGCAATGCCGCGGCGACCGAGCGGCCTTGCTCGGCCAGCGCCGCTGTTACATCCAGCGACGGATCCTTCGTGCCCAGGGCTTGTGGACGCGCAGCATCGCCCACCAGGCGAATGGGTTCTCGGGGCACCCCAAGGCCGACGGCAAGCTCCGGGCAAAAGGGCTTGAAGCTGAAACAATCAGACAGCACATCCAGGCAGTACAGCGAGCGCTTGTGGCCGCCGTTATAGCGCACCTTCTCGCCCATCAGGCAGGCGCTAATGCCAATGGGAATGCGCTGCGCTTGTGTATCGACTGCCACGTCACTCATGCCTGATCCCTCTTAAACTCTTAAAGCCCGATAAACGGCTGTACCAGCCGGCCCATTAACCCACTGAAGCGCAGGGGCGCATCCGTGGCGATCAGACAGATGCAGTCCTCGCCACTGTCACTGATCGGCTGATGTGAGATCTGCTCATCCAGATCGGCCACATCGCCGGCCTGAAAGCGCCCCAGTTCGTCACTGTAAGAACCGCGCAGTATCAAGGTCAGTTCATTGCCACGGTGGCTATGGTGCGGCACCGACAGGCCGGGCGCGATGCGCAGCAGGCGCGTGGCACCGGGGCCGCCGAGGCGCAAATCCAGCTGGCGCACACCCGGTACCAGGGTACGCCAGTCCAGTTCATCCAGCGGTTTTTTCAGGTACTGCGCCAGCGGCGCCGGTATGTCTGCGTCCAGCACAGCGGGCCGCGGCGTCCGCGCTTGCGGTACACCGGCATCGGTTTCCAGCAATGCCAGCACCTGATCCAGCGCATCCGGCGCCAGTGCAACCGGTGTCAGCTCCTCAAGCAGGGCGCCGCCCACCGCTTCCGCCTGGCGTACCCGCACCTGGCAATGAGCACAGCGATCAATATGACTGGCAACCAGCAGCGACATGCCTTCAGACAGCGAGCCCGCCGCATACACCAGCAGGGTCGCATCATCGAGATGGTGACGAATGTTCATGATGACTCCCCCCATACCTGTTTGAGTTTCTCGAATCCCAGGCGCAGCCGACTCTTGACGCTGCCCAGCGGTATCCCTATGGCCTGGGCAATTTCCGAATGGCTGCGCCCCTCGTAGTAAGACAGATACAACACCTGGGCCTGGGCCTCCGGCAGGGTGCGAATGGATTCGGCCATGCGCGTTGCCAGCACCGCATGCTCGCCGGCATGCTGCTCATCCGGGTCGGGCTCGTCCACATCCAGCTCATAAAACTGAATCTTCTCGCGGCGCAGGCGATCAATGCACAGGTTGCGCGCAAGCCTGAAAATCCAGGTACTGGCATTCGCCTTGGCCGGATCGAACATGTGGGCCTTGCGCCACACCGACAGCAGGGCTTCCTGCGCCAGCTCCTCGGCATTCGCAGGCGTCATGCCCAAACGGATGATGTAGGCTTTTACCCGCGGAGCAAAGTGCTCGAACAGCCGGCCATACTCGGCCTTGTCCCGCGACTGGCCGAGCGCCGCCAGGCAGGCACTCCACTCCTCTTTCACAGGGGGAGCCTGTTTGAATAAAGAGATGACTGCAGCCACATCGCCTCCGGACGTTTTTGATTGTTCATTGTCCTGCTATACGTAGATGCGGTGTGGATGGATCAGTGCAAAAAAGGACAGATAAAACCAACCGCCGCTGATCTGAATGTCTGGCCATCTTCGTACAGGGAGCTCAAAGATGCAAAGGAACAGGCCATGAACATTCAGGCGATACGCCCACTCAGGATCGCAGTCATAGGCTCGGGCATTTCGGGGCTGTCCAGCGCCTGGCTGCTCAGCCAGCAACACCAGGTCACGCTGTTCGAAAAGGATGACCGCCTGGGCGGTCACTCCAATACAATCGATGTGACCCAGGGTAGCAGCAGTGTTGCCGTGGATACCGGCTTTATCGTCTACAACCCGGTCAACTACCCCAACCTGGTGCGTTTTTTCGACACCCTGGGTGTTCAAAGCCGCGAAACCGAAATGTCCTTCGGAGTCTCGCTGGATGAAGGCCGGCTCGAATACAGCGGCACCGGTCTGCCTGGGTTGCTGGCGCAAAAACGCAACCTGGCGCGCCCCCGTTTCTGGTCCATGCTGCTGGACCTGTCACGCTTTTACCGCGAAGCGCCCCACTACTGCGACGACCCGGACACCGCCAGCCTGACCCTGGGCGAACTGCTGCAACGCGAGCGCTATGGCACTGCCTTTATCCAGGATCACTTGCTGCCCATGGGTGCCGCTATCTGGTCAACGCCGGTGGACCTGATGCTGCAATACCCGGCACTGGCCTTCCTGCGCTTTTGTCAGAACCATGGCCTGGTTCAGCTCAACGACCGCCCCCAGTGGCGCACCGTCAAGGGCGGCAGCCGCAGCTATGTAAGCAAGATCGAAGCCGGCCTGCGCCGACGCGGCGAGGTGCGCCTCAACAGCCATATCCGCCGTATTGTGCGCAGTGAAGGTAAAATCGTACTGGAATTCCTGCACGGTGAACGGGAAACCTTCGACCATGTCGTCCTGGCCTGCCATGCCAATCAGGCACTGCAACTACTGCACGCCCCCAGCACCCTGGAGCAGAAACTGCTGGGTGCATTCAGCTATCAGCGCAACCGCGCCGTGCTGCATTCAGACTCCAGCCTGATGCCCCGCAGCAAGGCCGCCTGGGCCAGCTGGAATTACCTGGCGGCACAGCAGCACAGCGGCCAGCGGGAAGTCTCCGTAAGCTACTGGATGAACCGGCTGCAGCATCTGCCGGATACCTTGCCGCTGTACGTGACGCTGAATCCGCTGCGCGAACCCGAGCCCGGCACCGTGCACCGCAGCTTCCTGTACGATCATCCCACCTTCTCGCTGGCCGCCCTGGACGCACAAAAACAGCTGTGGGATCTGCAGGGCCAGCAAAACACCTGGTTTTGCGGCGCCTACTTTGGTTACGGCTTCCATGAAGACGGCCTGCAGGCCGGTCTTGCCGTGGCGGAAGAGCTGGGCGGGCGTCCGCGCCCCTGGACACTGGATACGCCCAATCACCGTATCCACGTGAACCGAAAAGCCCGTCAGGGCATGCCTGCATGAGCCTGTCGGCACTCTATTTCGGCCATGTCTTGCATCACCGCCTGCTGCCGCGTGTGCACCGGTTTCGCTATGGCGTGATGGCGCTGCTGCTGGATCTGGACCAGCTTGACGTACTGCACCTGCGTTTGCGCCTGTTCTCCCACAACCGTTTTAACCTCTACGCCTTTTACGACCGCGATCACGGCGACGGCACAGCCACGGGCCTGAAAACGCAGATACAGCAGCTGCTCGCACACCAGGACATTCATCTGGGCGGCGGTAAAATCCTGCTGCTGTGCTACCCCCGCATTCTGGGCTTCGTGTTCAACCCGCTGAGTGTCTATTACTGCTACGACGCCCAGGCCAAGCTCAAGGCCATTCTGTACGAGGTCAGCAATACCTTTGGCGAACGCCACAGCTATCTGCTGCCAGTCAGCAACAGCGCCCAGCTTATGCACGAGGTCGACAAGTGCTTCTATGTATCGCCGTTCATGCCGCAGGACTGTCGCTACCGCTTCAGGATGCAGCCGCCCGACACGCGCATCGGTGTACATATCGAACAACGTCATGCCGATGCACTGACGTTTCGCGCCAGCTTCAGCGGTGCACGCCGTCCCCTGAGCGACCGCACCCTGCTGCAGGCCTGCCTGCGCTATCCGCTGATGACGCTGAAAGTTGTAGCAGGCATCCACTGGGAAGCCCTACGCCTGTGGTGCAAGGGCCTGCGCATTCAGCCCAAACCGGCGCCCCCCACCCATAGCCTGACGCGGGCCTGGGTGCCGGACAGCGCCGCGGCACAGACCACAGCCTTAAGCTTAAAAAAGCGTAATGAGGGAGAAAACGCCCATGAAACCCACTGAGTTTCGCCTTGCGACTGAACTGCCCCACCTGGCCGATTCCGTCAAGACCGGCTGGTTCAATCGGCTGTGCGTGCGCATTCTGGCACGCTGGCTGGCACGCATGGAGTTCGGCCATCTGGATCTGGTGCTGCCCGATGGTCAGTGGATTCGCGTTGGCAACCAGGACAACCCCCAGGTGCGGGCCGAGGTTCGCCTGCACAGCCTGCGCCCGCTGCGCCGACTGCTGCGCGGTGGCCAGATAGGCTGGGCCCAAGGCTACATGGCAGGCGAGTGGGACAGCCCGGACATCAGTGCCCTGATACTCTGGGCACTGGGCAACGAGGCCAACTTTGGCCGACTTGACCAGGGTTTTGCCCTGAGCGCCGGGCTGCACCGCCTGTCACACCTGACAAGGCGTAACAGCCGTCGTGGCAGCCGGCGCAACATCGCCTACCACTATGATCTGGGCAACGACTTCTATCGGCTCTGGCTCGACCCCGGCATGACCTATTCCTCGGCCCTCTTTGCCGACCCGCAGCAGAGCCTGGAGCAGGCGCAGCAAAACAAGTACCGGCGCATCTGTGATCTGCTCCAGCTTGAGCCCGGCCAGCAGGTGCTGGAAATTGGCTGCGGCTGGGGCGGCTTTGCCGAAACCGCCGCCAGGGACTATGGCAGCCAGGTCAGTGGAATTACCCTGTCCCAGGAGCAACTGGCCTGGTCCCGGGAACGCATCGCCAAACAAGGGCTGGAGTCACAGTGCAGCTTCTCCCTGACCGATTATCGCGACCTCGATACCCGGGTCGATCGCATCGCATCCATAGAGATGTTCGAAGCCGTGGGTGAGGAAAACTGGCCCGAGTATTTCACCCAGATAAAGCGCAGCCTCAAACCCGGCGGCCTGGCACTGCTGCAAATCATCAGTATTGAGGATGATCGCTTTGATGGCTACAGACGCAGTGCCGACTTTATTCAGCGCTACATTTTCCCCGGCGGCATGCTGCCAAGCCGTGCCCGCCTGCAGCAGGAGATCAGCCACGCCGGGCTCGAGCTGGTACAGCAGGAGCAGTTCGGTGAGGACTACGCCCTGACGCTGACGCTCTGGCGCGACGCCTTTTTGCAGCAGTGGCCACAGATTGAGGCGCAGGGATTCGATGAGCGTTTCAAACGCATGTGGCTCTATTATCTGGGTTACTGCGAAGGCGGCTTTCGCCACGGCGCCATTGATGTCGGCCTCTACCTGATTCGCGCAGAACAGGACGCTACTGCGGCCGCATGAACGCCCGCCCGCCACTGACACAGGCGACCCTCTGGCGCTACAGCGCCCTGGGGCTGCCGCAGGCCCTGCCCACGGTCGCGGTCTATGTACTGCTGCCAACCTGGTACGCCGAAGAGGTCGGCCTGAGCCTGGTTCAGATCGGGGTTATCCTGCTGCTGACACGGCTGTTCGATGTGATCACAGACCCGCTGGTCGGCATCTTCATGGACCGCCACCCCCGGGTGCGCCTGACCTCACTGACACTCACCGGCGGGTTGATCTGCGCCCCTGCGCTGCTGCTCCTGGTCAACCCCTTTGTGCACCAGCCCGCCGCCAGTCTGCTGTTCTCTCTGGTGCTGCTCTACGCCGGCTGGACGCTGATACAGATCCCCTATCTGGCCTGGCTGCCGCGGCTGCACCCCGACAGCCGGGAGCGCAACCGCGCCACCGCCTATCGTGAGGCTCTGGCCCTGTGCGGGCTGGTACTCTCAGCCGCCCTGCCCGTACTGCTGGGACTCGCAGGCCTTGGCCTGCAGCAATCCCTCAATGCCCTGGTGATACTCGCCATAGCGGCCGGGTTCGTCGCCCTGCAGGCGCTGCGTGGCCTGGCCCAGCCCCGGGTGCCAACCCAGGCTTTGCCTAAAGTACCGCTGAAAGCCTCACACAAAGCGAGGGCGGACAGCCTTTGTGCACGACAGCCATCACTGTTTCGCGACAATCGGCTGGCGCTGCGCCTGCTGCTGAGCTGGTTCATAAACGGCCTGGCCAATGGCTTTCCCGCCATTCTGTTTCCGCTCTTCGTCACCGCCTATCTGGACGCAAACAACCAGGCCCGGGCGCTCTATATACTGCTGTACTTTGCCGCCGCCATTCTGTCGCTGCCGCTGTGGCAGTATCTGACCCTAAAGGTCTCGCGGGCACGGCTCTGGTGTCTGGCCATGCTGGCCGCCATCCTCGCATTTGGGTGTGCCCCGCTGCTGTCTGCCGACACCGCGCTCTGGTTTATTCCTATTTGCCTGATTACCGGCACGGCACTGGGGGCCGATCTGACACTGCCCCATGTGATGCAGGCAGAAGTCTCGGACTGGGATCGCTATCGCTTTGGTGCCGAACGCAATGCCAGCCTGTTTGCCTGCTGGAACATGGCAACCAAGCTGGCGCTGGGACTCTCGGCGGGTTGCGCCTTCGTCTTGCTGGGCGCGGGCGGTTTCGACGCGGCTGCAAGCGGCGCCCAGCCGCTGTGGCTGCTGGCGCTGCTCTATGCCCTTGTACCCTGCACCTGCAAGGCCATTGCCATAGCCCTGCTATGGAATTTTCCGCTGAGTCAGCGACGCCATCAGGCCATACAAAGGCGCCTCGCCCGGCGCCAGGAGGGAGTTGAAGCTGCCTGAGGGTGTTATATGCAAGACATTATCGCCATGATCCGCACCTGCGTTAACGTCTGCCCGGCTTAAATGTCAGGCGCCCCTACCGCTGGCAGAGATGCGTTTTTTAATCAGCCGCAACAGGCGGCCAAGCAATGGCAGGCGTTCATACAAGGCGCCTGCATCCCAGTAATCGACATGGCTGGCAATACGCCCATCCGTGTCGAACACCAGGCGCGAGACCCCTTCCACCTGCCAGAGGCCCAGGCCCGGCAAACCGGCACTGAAGGTCCAGAGGATATAGCCGCTGTTATCGTCCACCGACCAGTGCTGCACGCTAAAGCGCGGCTGCGTGGCACGGCTGAACATGTCTTCAAGCACCTGCCTTACCCCCGCCACACCCCGCACATCATTAAAGGGATCCTGAAAACGCACTGATTCGCTGAGCAAGGGCTCTAGCTGCGCGATAGTGTCAGGGCTCAGCTGTTCGAACAGTGCCACGTATCGGGCGCAGGTCTGGGCAGGTGTCATAGACGCGTAATCCATCGGACAAGTGGAAAGTAAACAGAGTATGGCAACAGGCGCAACAGCTTGAGGCCGAACACAAAGCGCCAGGGAAAGGCGATCTCAAAATGCCGCTTCTCCAGGCCCTGGATAATGCGCCCGGCAGCATCCTCCGCTTCCAGCAGAAATGGCATCGGGAAGCTATTTTGATCGGTCAGGGGGGTGCGCACGAAACCCGGATTTATCAGACTCAGCGCTATGCCCGTGCCCTTGAGGTCCAGTTGCAGCGCTTCAGCGAAATTGATCAGCGCCGCCTTGCTGGCACCATAGGCACTGGCCGTCGGCAGGCCCCGATACCCCGCTACCGAGGCGGTAATCGCCAGCTGACCCGATCCGTGCCTGCGCATGCGCTCAAGCAGGGGTACGGCGATATTCACCACCCCCATGTAGTTCAGCCGCATAAGGGACTCAAACGCCGCCACCTCGAATGCCTCCAGCGCCAGGGCACGGTGGCTGCCGGCATTCAGTACCGCCAAAGTAACAGGGCCGCGCTCGGCTTCGATCTGCGCCAGAGTTGCGGCACAGGCGGCCGTGTCGGTGACATCCAGCGGATAGGGCCAGAGCTCGCCCGCAAGCCCCTGAGCCTGGTGCACCAGATTCTCGAGTGCTGCGACACCGCGGGCGCTGATGGCAACGGTGCAGCCCCTGCGAGCCAGCGCCAGCGCCAGGGCAGCGCCTATGCCGGTGGAGGCGCCTGTTATCCAGACAACGGACCAGTCAGTTTTTGACATACAGCATTCCTGCTCCAGAGAGGTTCAGTGGTGGCGGTCGACACCGCCGCAAGGTCGCGGGGGTACAGACGGATAACAGAGCCATCCCGTGCTGAAAATTCCAGCCCGCGCCACAGGCCCTCAGTGTCATACCAGACCCTTGTGTCGGCCAGGTCGCCACCCAGCAGATAACGATCAGCCTCGACCTCGCCGCCCGCCAGCGGGATGCTGTCACGGCCCTCAAGGGTCACATCAAGCGCACTGGTACCGCCGGTGAGGGTATTGAGCAGCTGTGACTCATGCAGCACCGCGACATTCCAGTGATTGCTCGGCAGCAGGTTGCGGGTCAGACGCAGCAGCCCCTGGGGGCCATCGACTTCAAGCCGGCCCGCCCTTGTATCGCCATCAATGCGCGACTGTTCGGCACCATCCTCAATCTGCACCCGCAGCGCATCAAGCCTGTCGGCCTGCCACCATTCGATGGCGCTGTAGCGATAGCGGTAGTCAAACCAGAGCGCAATGGGCAGCTGCAAATCCATCATGATATCCACCCGCAGGCGCTCCGACTCCCGGGAGAAGGCCACACAGTGCGTGCCTATGACAGCACCGTTACGCTTTACCTCAAATGCCAGCGACGCCGGCACCCCCGCTGTCTGGGTCATTGTCGCCTGCGCCTGGGCCGCTGCACCCAGCAGCATTAGCGCCAGTAACCAACCCGCTTTGTCCAACCACCGTACTGCACGCCCGTTCATAACCTGTTCCAACTGTAAGTCCGGTTGTGCATACGCAAAACAGGCGCCATCGGATTCATGCCCACCATTGTGCCGCGGCCTTATAAATAAGCGCCCTTGACGTTGCACTGCAGCACAGGCTTCAATACGGTTGCTTAGACAGCGGCGTGACACAAGCACCGCCCCCATAGACACATCGGGACCGCAGCCCCGCCCTTGCCGTCCCGGGCAACGGAAAGACAGCAACCATGAAACAGTTTTTGCGTAATACAGCCCTGTGCTGCAGCCTGATCGCCGGCCTCAGCGTGCTGCCGGTACAGGCAGGCCCCCTGGTACAGATGCAAACCAGCGCCGGTAATCTGGAAATCGAACTCTTTCAAGACCAGGCCCCAAAAACCGTGGCCAACTTTCTGCAATATGTCGAGGAAGGCTTCTACAACGGCTCCATCTTTCACCGCGTGATTCCAGGCTTCATGATCCAGGGCGGCGGTTTTACCGAAGACATGCAGAAAAAACAGACCCGCGCCCCCATCGAAAATGAGTCGAATAACGGTCTCAGCAATCTTGCCGGCACCCTCGCCATGGCCCGTACCAATGACCCGCACAGTGCCACCGCACAGTTTTTCATCAACAGCGTCGATAACCCAAGACTTGATGCCCGGGGTAGCCAGCACGGCTATGCGGTCTTTGGCCGGATCGTCAAGGGAATGGATGTGGTGAGCGATATCAGTGACACCCCCACCACTGTGCGCGCGTCACACCGCGATGTGCCCACGACACCGATCGTTATTCTGGGCATAAAACCCCTGCCCACAGAAACAGAAACAGAAACGCCCCGGCAACAGGATACCGGGGCGCAATAGGCTGAGCTTAAGCGAGACAGTTAGTACAGCTTGATCCAGCGTAGCCGGTTGGCGTTGCTGACCACGGTCACCGATGACAGCGCCATGGCGGCACCGGCGATTGCCGGATTGAGCAGCATGCCGGTAAAGGGGAACAGCAGCCCGGCGGCCACCGGAATGGCGACGCTGTTGTAAACAAAGGCGCCAAACAGGTTCTGCTTGATGTTGCGCACCGTGGCACGGGACACCGCTATGGCTTCCACCACCCCGGACAGCGCCCCGCTCATCAGCGTGACATCGGCGGTATCGATCGCAATGTCGGTACCTGTGCCTATGGCGTAGCCAATATCGGCCTGGGCCAGTGCCGGCGCATCATTGATGCCGTCACCCACCATGGCGACGATCTCGCCGGCCGCCTGCAACTCGCTGATCTTGGCCTGCTTTTGCTCCGGCCTGACACCTGCGAATACCTGGTCGATACCCACTTCCCGCCCCACGGCCTCGGCACTGCGCTGGTTGTCTCCCGACAGCATTACGACCCGCAGCCCCATGGCGCGCAGCTGGGCAATGGCCTCTGCCGACCCCGCCTTGACGGGATCCGCCACCGCAAACAGCGCCTGCGCCTGGCCATCCACCGCCATGAACACCAGGGAGCGAGCCTGGGCACTCCAGTGCTCGGCTTTTTCCTCCAGCGTGCTGTAATCAATGCCCAGCTGGGCCAGCCAGGCCGCATTGCCCAGCAGTATGTCATGCCCGTCGATGCGGGCCTGCACGCCCGCGCCGGAAACGGCTTCAAACGCCTCGGGCTCCATGCCCCGCGCCGCTGTGCCGGCCTGCTCGCTGGTATAGCGAGCCATGGCCTGTGCCAGCGGATGCTCGGAGCGCCGCTCTATCACATGGGCCCAGCGCAGCAGTTCATCGCGGCGCGACTCATCCAGCATGAGTACATCCGTCACCGCCGGGTGACCTTCGGTAATGGTGCCGGTCTTGTCCAGCACCAGGGTGGTGATATCCTGCGCCCGCTGCAGGGCTTCACCGTTGCGGATCAGGATGCCGCGCCCGGCGGCACGGCCGACGCCGACCATCACCGACATCGGCGTTGCCAGGCCCAGGGCACAGGGACAGGCGACAATCAGCACCGTCATCAGGGTTACCAGTGCATAGGTATAACGGGGCTCAGGACCGAACCACCACCACACCAGCCCGGTCACCAGCGCCAGCACAATCACCACCGGCACAAAGATCCCGGCGATGCGATCCGCCAGCCGGCCCAGCGCAGGCTTGCTGTTCTGCGCCTGACGCACGGTATCGACAATCTGCGCCAGTACCGTCTGGCGGCCGACATGGGTGACTTCCATCAGCAGGCTGCCATTGCCATTGAGGGTGCTGCCGACAAGAGTATCACCGGCGGCCTTGCTCACCGGTATGGGCTCGCCGGTCAGCATGGACTCGTCGATTCGGCTGCTGCCATCGACGACCTTGCCATCCACCGGAATGCGTTCACCCGGGAAGATCCGCACCTGGTCTCCCGGCACCAGCAGCGCCACCGGCACTTCGGTTTCCTCGCCATCACGCACACGCCGCGCGGTGCGGGGCTGCAGATCCAGCAGCTTGCGAATGGCATCCGAGGTTTGGCCACGGGCACGGGATTCCAGCGCCTGGCCCAGCAGGATAAAGCCCAGAATCATCACCGCGGCCTCGTAATACAGATGCCGCGCCTCGGCCACCAGCAGCTCGGGCGCAATAACCGCCACCATCAGCAATATGCTGGAATAAAGCCAGGCCGCCCCGGTACCCAGGGCAATCAGCGTGTCCATATTGAGATTGCGCTGTACGATGGAACGCCAGCCGCCACGGTAGATATTGCCGGCGCAGAACACCATCACCGCCAGCGTCAGTAGCCCCATGGCCAGGGCTTCAATACGCCCGGCCGTGGTGGTGATATCCGGCATCCAGCCCAGAAGGCCCGCCACCATCATGGCGCTGCCCAGCGCCAGCGCAATCAGACTGCGGTGCAGTACCTTGCGATAGTGCTGCTGCTCGGCCCTGCGCACCTGCTCCTGATCGTTTTCATCCTCAACCAGCATGGCGTCGTAACCCGCTGCGCGGATGGAGTCGATAATGCGGCCAGGCTCGATGTCAGCCTGCACCGTGGCACTGCGATCAGCAAAATTGATGGCGAAAGCCTGAATGCCCTCTTCAGACTGCAGCGCCTTGTCGATAGTCCGCACACAAGCCGCACAGGACACGCCCTGCAATGCGAACTGGTGAATGCTGCTCATGATTGCTATTCCTCCAGCCTGGCGTTGTAGCCCGCATCCTGGATCAGATCAATGATCGCCTCACTGCTGGCCGCGGTGCGCACGATAACGGTTTTGCTTGCCAGGTCGAACTCTGCCGAGGCGACTTCACCGGAGGCGGCAAAACGGGTTTCGATGGTTTTTACGCAACCCCCACAGGAAACGCCAACCAGATTAAAGTGATATTCGTGTGTCATGGGGAACCTCGCGTTATTAACAGTATGGATGACCTTCGAAGACATCATAAACCCTAAACCCAACTACAGAGTCAAGACTCAAGGCACACTTTTTAATAAACGCAGTCCAGCCAACAACACCACACTCAAAACGGCGAATTAATCTTGCAAGCGCTGAACAGAAAGACGGAGGAAGGTGCTTGAGCGGCAACAGGAAAACCAGCAAAAAACAGCGAGGAACAGGAATATATGAGCAGACAGGACGGGGCCTGCGGCCTAGCGCAGCAACGCTACATAGGCGCCGGTCATGCGCATGGCCACACGCTCACCCTGGCAGACTTCAATCGCCAGATCCAGCCGCGCCCGACCCCGCGATCTGAGCCTGTCAAGAAAAGCATCAATAGCGGGCGAATCCGGCAATTGTGTGCGGGCAATAAAGTCCGCATCCACCGGTAACAGGTACTTCAGCTGGCTGTCCGCGATCACCAGATCGCAGTCCAGCCCCTGCTCACTCAGCAGCAGTGTAATGAGTGACCAGCCACAGAGGGTCGCCAGTGTCGCCTGGGAGCCGCCAAAGCCGGTGCCCTTGTCGTTGACATTGGGCCCCAGTGCCGCCGGAATCACCAGCTGCTGCCCATCGTAATCAAACGACCCCAGCCCCATATGATTGAGCAGCGGTATCTGGCCCAGCAACCAGTGCTGAAAATCAGCAATGTCTGTCGGGCCCTTCATCTCAGGCGCCATCCCAGCGATGCACAAAATCTGCAGGCTCCAGCGCCTGGGTGGTGCGCTGGCGGCTCGGCGTACCCAGGTAGACATAGCCCACCAGGGATTCGTGCTCGGCCAGCCCCAAACCCTGCAACACCAGCGGATCATAGGCGGGGCTCCCGGTGCGCCACATGGCACCGACGCCCAAGGCATGGGCAGCCGTGACGATATTGTTGGCGGCGCAGCCCGCGGATATCAGCTGTTCAATCTGCGGCACCTTCGGGTGCTCGCGGGTGGCAGCAATGACCACCACCACCATGGGAGCACGGCACGGCGCCTTGAACAGCTTGTCGCCCCGCTCCGGTGCCAGTTGCGGATCTTGCGCCCTGGCGCCTGCCAGAAACAGCGCTCCCAGACGCTCCAGCCCTTCGCCTTCGATCACCAGGAAGCGCCAGGGCTGGATACCGCCGTGATCCGGTGCCCGCAGCGCGGCGCGAAACATCTGCTCCAGCTGCTCGGCAGTAGGGCCCGGCGCCTCAAGCAGCGGAATTGATACGCGGTTGATCAATGCATCCAGTGCATCCATGGAATAAGTTCTCCTAATAGGGGCGCGAAGGGGTTACTGCCGGTCCAGCCTAAGGTTGGGGGCTTCGCCCGGCTGGCTGCTACGATAGGGGTTGATATCCAGCCCGCCGCGGCGCACATAGCGGGCATACACACTGAGCGACTCGGGGCGACACTGCTGCCAGATATCCATAAAGATATTCTCGACGCACTGCTCGTGAAAATCTCCGTGTTCGCGGTACGACACCAGATAGCGCAGCAGGCCTTCGCGGTCGATCTGCGGGCCTGTGTAGCTCACCTGAATACTGGCCCAGTCTGGCTGGCCCGTGACCGGACAGTTGGACTTGAGCAGATGACTGTAGAGGCTCTCGGTAACTGCATTTTCGCCGGCACAGAGCAGCTCGGGCGCAGGCTGATAATGCTCGATCTCCACATCCAGCTCATCGATACAGCGGCCCTCGAAAGCGCCGATCGGCGCAGCGGCATCGGGTTCAATCAGTCGCACTCCAACTGCTGCGCCTGCCGCGGCGGACAAATCCCGCACCATCAGCGCAGCAACCTCGGCCTCGCTGTCAAAGCGGCTCAGGTTGAAGGAGTTCAGATAGAGCTTGAACGACTTGGATTCAATGATATGGCTGGAACTGGCGGGAATACGGAACTCCGCCAAACGCACCAGCGGTTTGCCCCGGCCATTGAGCCAGGACACCTCGTAGGCATTCCAGATGTCTTCGCCGGCAAACGGCAGGCTGGTCTGATCGATGCCCCGCTTTTGCCAGTTGAGATTGCGCGCGATCGGGTAGAGCTGACCGGCGTCGTAGGTATTCACATAGGCGGTGCCCTGCCCCAGCGGGGACTGGTACAAAACCTGATCTTCATGACTCAAGAGCGGATCCCCTTGCCTTTTTGCAACAGGTACAAAGAATAGCTGAACAGCACTGCGATCACCGCCAGCAGCATGCTGAAGGCAAAGACAATGTTGATGTCACTGACGCCCAGAATACCGTAGCGGAAGGTATTCACCATATACAGAATGGGGTTCAGCATCGACACGCCCTGCCAGAATTCCGGCAGCAGCTGAATCGAATAGAAGACGCCACCCAGGTAGGTCAGGGGTGTCAGTATAAAGGTCGGCACTATGGAAATATCATCGAAGGAATTGGCGTAGATCGCATTGATAAAGCCGCCCAGCGAAAACAGCACCGCGGTCATCAGCACGATACTGATGGTCACAAAGAGGTGATGCACCTGCAGGTCGGTAAAGAACAGCGACAGCAGGGTCACGATCAGGCCCACGCCGACCCCACGCGCAACGCCACCCACCACATAGCCACAGAGGATAATCCAGTTGGGAATGGGTGATACCAGCAATTCCTCGACATTGCGCTGGAACTTGGTGCCGTAGAAGGACGACACTACATTGCCATAGGAGTTCGTGATCACGGACATCATGATCAGGCCTGGCACTATGTATTCCATGTAATCGAAGCCGCCCATCTCACCAATGCGACTGCCGATCAGGTTGCCGAATATAATGAAATACAGCGTCATGGTGATGGCTGGCGGCAACAGCGTCTGCGGCCAGATACGCATGAATCGGCGTATTTCCTTGACGACTATCGTCCAGAAAGCAATTAATAGCTCCCGCGGTTTCATGCACTCTCCTGATTAAACGTGAATCGATTACTCGCCCTGGGCGTGCATTACTAACAGCGCCCCAAGTCTGCAGCGGCGGACATTTCAAAAGGGCTCAGGCGCTTTTCTCGTCCTTGAGATTTTTGTCCACCAGACTGACGAACAGCTCTTCCAGCCGGTTGGCCTTGTTGCGCATGCTTTGCACTTCAATGCGCTGCTGCGACAGCTCGGCGAAGAGCCCGCTCAGACCCTGATTTTTTTCCACATCCACCACCAGCGTATGATCGTCTTCAAGCCGTGCCTCATATCCGTTCAGTGCCGGCAGGCTGCCCTGGGGCGGGTCTATGTCCAGAATAAACGTCTCGGTATTGAGCTGCTGCAACAGCGCCTTGATACTGGTGTTCTTGACGATGCGGCCATGGTCGATAATCGCAATGTTGCGACACAGGCTCTCGGCTTCTTCCAGATAGTGGGTGGTCAGAATGATGGTGGTGCCGGCACGGTTAATGTCCTGCAGGAAGGCCCACATGGAACGACGCAGCTCTATATCCACACCCGCCGTGGGCTCATCCAGAATCAGCACCCTGGGCTCGTGTACCAGCGCCCTGGCAATCATCAGGCGGCGCTTCATGCCGCCGGAAAGCATGCGCGATACCTGATTGCGCTTGTCCCAGAGGCCGAGCTTTTTCAGATAGTACTCCGCCCGCTCCCGCGCAAGACGCGGCGCTATGCCGTAATACCCCGCCTGGGTGGTGACTATATCCATCACCTTCTCAAACTGGTTGAAATTGAACTCCTGCGGCACCACGCCAAGGCACATCTTGGCCTGGGCGTGGGCCTTGTCCAGACTGTGACCAAAGACCTCCACATCCCCCGAGCTCTTGTTGACCAGCGAGGATACGATGCCCAGGGTGGTGGACTTGCCGGCGCCATTAGGCCCCAGCAGCGCAAAGAAGTCGCCCTGCTGCACTTCCAGTGAGATGCCCTTGAGCGCCTCAAAGCCGTTGCCGTAGGTTTTACAAAGATTGCGTATCGATAGCGCAGCGGTCATGTATTCATCCTGTCTGTTCGGCCTGCGGGAGCCGCTGATGGGGTGTCGACAGGCCCATGGGGCCTGGATGCGCCTTGCAGCTGCAGGTGCGACGGCTTCAGAGGCTCTCTATATGCGGCCAAAGGGGCTCAATTTCAACCTCGAAACGCCTTGCAAAGAGGCCCATACCCTTGCCACGCCATGCAAAATCGCGCTGAAGAATGCTCGCCCCGGCCCCATCCTTTGCTAAAATAGCGCCCCTTCAACCGAGGGTAGCCACCGATGATTGCCGATTATCACCAGTTCCAGCTCAATCTGCTCAAAGTCGCCAGCAACAACCTGCTGCGCCAGGCGCCATTCAACCTGGAAGAGCTGGGGGAAAACGAGATCGAGTTTCAGCAGCAGCTGATCGCCCTGGTGGCAGACCTTGAGCACATGCGCGGGGATTATATCGAATCCGGCCAGCAAATTCTGTCCCGTCTGGTACGACATTACCCCGACCTGGTGCCATTGGTGCCCCGGGACCTGTTCTGGCTCTTTGGTGGCGAGCTGCTGCATTTCATGCCGGACGACGAAATCGAGATATTCCAGCAGCTGGATGAACAACGCTACGCCGCAGAAACCGCCGGTGAAAGCTTCAATTACGAAGAGTCCCGCGCACGGCTGCTGGGCCTGAACTGACAGACGGAAAGACCGACAACAACCGATCCCAGCAAGGCTCGGGAAAATAGCGGCGCGACGGAACGGACCCAGCGCGCCACTATGGCATTTGAGTTCGAACCCGGGCATGGTCTTGCCTGGGTGATCAAAAACAGCTCCCGCGTACGACCTGCACCATGCTGCCTGGTTTTCCTTGCCCCTGCGCAGCGCAATTATCTGCCCAGGACCTTCACCTGTATCAACAGATTGAAGCCCACCCGTTCAAACATCTGTTTAAATATTTGAACCCCCCTGCCTCTGCGACTAGTCTTTACCCCACTCAATAGCCATGGACAGCCATCCGCAAAATAGAAAAATGTGAAAAAACAGAAAATACACGTCTGATAATTCACAATAACTTCAAAGGGAATTGAATATGAAAAACCGATTTTCAGTTGGGATACTGAGCGTCGCTGTGCTGCTGTCACTGACCAGTTTTTCAGCCACCGCGGCGCAATCCGGCTCCCACCCGGACGACAACTGCAGCGCCATCGACGGCTGGTTTCCCCATAACCAGACACCTGAGCCCGACAGCGCAGATTTCACCGCCGATTCGGCCTGCTCCTTTCACCGCTGGTCCTGGCAGATGTTTCTATGGCTGACGCAGGAGGTCGAGGGCAAGCCGCGCTTCCTCTCTTTCCAGTCGCCCTACACACTGCTGAACCTCGACAACCGCACCAGCATGCTGCCCCGGCTGGAAAAATCGGGCTCGCCCAGAGCGCTGGATGAATATCTCCAGGCCGGCACCGAAGGCATCATGATCGATCAGAATGGACGGGCGCTTTATTATTCCCAGTACCTGAACGACACCTTTGTATCCTTTATTCAGGACCAGAAGCTGCTCGATCCCGACGTCGTCCGGCAGTTCGACCCGCACACTCCCTTCCCGGTTGAAACACTGGAACTCAAGGCATCCTGGAAAGTCGTGATGCCGGGTGAAAGCACGGCTGGATTTTTCACCATGCCATCGTCCGTCTATAAACTGGTCAACAAGGATGGCGTCATTGTTGTCGACGACACCCAGCCGATCGACGCCACTTTGGCACTGGTGGGTTTCCATATCGGCGGCGTGGTCAAGGACCATCCGGAGATGATCTGGGCCACCTTCGAGCATAAGGACAATGCCCCCGATGTACCGGCCACATTCGATGCCAATACCCTGATATCCGACCGGGACTGGACCTTCTACCAGGCCAACACGCCCTATTCGGGCTGCAACATCAACCCCGCCAAATCCGTCGAACTCAAGCTGGACGAGGCCACCCAGACCCTGACGCCGATCACCCAGGTCTGCCGCCGCTATGCCTTTGGCAACGACCCCAACCAGACGACGCAGAGCGTCCCGACCAACATTGCCGACGTCAAGCGCCTGAACAGCAGCGTGCTGTCGCAACTGTCCGGCGAGGATGTCTGGTCCAACTATTTCCAGGTAGGCGCCATCTGGTTTGCACCCGGTGCCACGCTTGAACCCAATATGGCCCTGGCGACCGATACCGAGGGCGGCAAGCAGCTGTTGACCGGCTCGCTGAAGCTGTCCAATGCGGCGGTCGAAACCTTCACCCAGTCCCAGAGCACGATGAACAACTGCTTTCGTTGCCATAACACCCTGCACCGCTTTCCCCCGAACACCTCCCTCGACCCGCTGCCGGGTCTCAACCTGAATATCAGCCACGCGTTCGTGAATCTGTATTTCTGGTCTCAGGAGCTGGCACAGCAGAAAAAGGCCGGCACCAACTAGACCCATCGCCTGCGCCTATACCGGGCCTTAGCATCTTCATCGAATTACAGGGTGTACCCTTATGAGCAACAGCATTTTTCGAATTCATCCCGCCATCAATTTCGGCCGTGTCGGCAACAGCGATGACTACTACCTGGCACCGGAAACCGCCGCCGGTGAAGTGCTGGACAAAACCAGCGGACTCTTTGGCGGACTGCCGATCCAGCCCGGGACTGAAGATACGCCCATCGACGCCCAGGCCTTTCGCGACGCCAGCCAGAATGTCGTGCGCCAGGCCGCGCGCTATCGCATCTATGCCTACGACGCCCTGCAACAGCGCTACCCGTCCGAGGATCCCGGGCGCGAAATCCGGATAGGCGATTGCATCGACGGCAAGACGATCACCGATATTGTCTGGACCGTTCATCTGGCCAACAAGAAAAACAACAACTTCAAAATCACCAGCAGCAATGGCCAGGAGGAAGGTATCGATGCTTACCAGGATAACGCTACCCCGCCGCTGCGAAACCCCAGCTACGGCAATGACCTGGGCGATGCAACCCGGCGTACCCGGCTGGTGATCGATGCAGGCCCCCGCGCCATCCGTTCGACGGATGCACAGCAGGTGATCAGGTTCAGCGCGGACTCGCCCTGCAGCCATGCCGACGCCCAGGGAACCATTCAGCCGCTGCCCGACTACCCGCTAAGCTTTCCGGGCGATCATTTCGACAACCTCAATCCTGAACTGGGCTGCATCAAATCGCTCGGCGATCTGAGGATAGAGGCGGGTACCGGCCGGCTGATCGTGGCCGGCGGCTTCGGCGAGGCCTTCTCCTTTGTCGATGCCAGCGGCGAAAAACCCACACTGAAAGATGCCATCGACAACGACGGCTGGTTCGACGATGTCGCGGATGGCCCGGTGGAGGCCGTGATCCTGTTTGATGACGGCTCCGCGGTCAGCGCCACCGGCGCCTGGTTCGTCTCCACGGACCCTGCCTATGCGCCGCAAACCCGCAACGTGGTGTCGACCTGGGACGATGTCTTCAGCACCTGGGTCGAGGAGCTGGCACTGATCCCTTCGCTGTTCAGCAATGGCCAGTACAATGCCGATTACCCGGCCTCCTTCAATCAGGATATCCTGCCGGTATTTCACGGCGCCTTTCTGCAGCGCTGGAATACCAGCCTCCCGGCACAGGGCGTACAGGGCCACAACTGGGTCGCCGCGATCAAGCCGTCCGACGACCCTAAAGCCAAGATTCCCAACTTCCAGTCGCTGATTCGCGACCCCAACGCCAGCGAAGAAGACAGCCAGGGCGTGAAGATGCCCCTGGCCCTGGGCGATGCGCAGAAAAGCTTTCTGTCACTCACCCGCACCCAGTACTTTCTGATGATGCAGTGGTACAACGGCAAAAGCCTGGAATCGGGTGCACCGCTGGGGGCCGGCGAAAAGCTCGACCGGGTGGTGCTGGAAAACTGCCTGGGCGGGCGCTACTCCCCCGGTATCGACCTTACGTTCATCGTGCGGGATATCAACCTGTACCAGCAGCAGTGGCAGGGAAGCACCGGGCCACTGCGCATCAACCGCAAGCCGCTGAACTATGCCACCAGCACTCAGGGCCAGCCCTTTCTGGATGTCGGCTATATACCGCTGCGCAGCACCCAGGTCGAGCCCGGCGATCTGAGCAAGTTCATGTCCCAGCCCTGGCACACGGACTACAACAGTTGCGCCGTGCACACGCCGGATCCCAATCCGTCGGACAACAATACCCTGTACTGGTCATGGCCTGCGCAGCGGCCGGTGCAGGTGTATCCCGTGGGCGCCTGCACCTTCGATGCGCAACGCAAGGTCTGGAACCTGGGCGGACAGGTGTTCAGCATCCGGGGCGACGGCGAGGGCGCACAGAACGGCACCCACACCAATCTGCCGCAGAACGAGGGGCGCTATCAGCAATATATCGACTTCATGCATAACTGGCACAAAACCGGCTTTATCATCCAGGGCAGCCAGATCAAGGACGACCAGGGCGGCGACTACGGCAGTGACAAGTTCCTCGAAGTCGCAAGCCTGTACAGCGCCAATGGCGATATAGTGCAGCCCTGGCCCACGTCGGTAACACCGACAAAGCCGGATGCCTGAGTGCATCAGGGGGGCGATGGCAGCATGAACGCGCGCGATAGCACCCGGCTACCCACCGCCATTATAGGCGCCGGGCCCGCCGGGCTCGCCACCGCGATTTCGCTGCAGCAGCAAGGCTATCCGTGCCCCCTGCTGCTGTTCGATGCAGGGCGGGGACTGTCCCCCCGAATAGGCGAATCCATCCCGCCGGCAGCGACACCCCCATTAAAAGACCTGTTGGGCCCCGCGGCAGCGCAGCATCTGGCGCGGCACCTGGTCTGCCCCGGCAGCATGTCGGTCTGGAACAGCGAACAGCCGGGGCACAACGACTTTCTGTATGATCTGTCAGGCCAGGGTTACCACCTGGACCGGGCCCTGTTTGAGCAGCAGCTCAGCCAGGGTGTGGACTGGCGCGGCATAGAACACTACCAGGGATACCGCCTGCTGCGCGCAGAATCCCGGGAACCGGGCTACGACCTGGTGTTTCGCACCCCGGACGCGCGCGAGGAAAGCGTCCGGGCGGGCTTCGTGGTCGATGCTACTGGCCCGGCGTCGGTGTTTGCGCGCAAAACAGGCATCGCGCGGAATCTGCTGGATGAAGTGCTGTTTGCCTGCGCGCGCTTTACCCTGCCCGACAACAGCGCTGGCCTGCAGCATTCACTTATCGAAGCGACCGCAAACGGCTGGTGGTATGGGGCACGGCTGCCGGACAATCAAATGATCCTGACACTCTGTTCGGACCGCGCGCTGATCAAGCAGCAGCGGTATCAGCAACCCTGGGCCTGGCTCGACGCACTCCAGCAGACAACCTGGCTGCGCCATCAGATTCCCGCCTGCATTAGCCAGGCGGCGGCCGAAACACTCGATATACTGTTGCGGCCGGCCTTCTCGTCGATCCTGTCCGCCGTCGCCGGCGACCGCTGGCTGGCCGTGGGCGATGCCGCCGCCTGCTATGATCCGATCTCGTCCGCCGGCATCACCAAGGCCCTGCTGCAGGGACAGCAGGCCGCTGCCGCCATGGTGCAGTACGCGCAATCGGGGGAAGGCACAGCCCTGGCCGACTACCAGGACCAGGTGTTTGCGGATTTCAATCAGTATGCCGGGGTTCGGCGACAGCTATATCACGGCGAGACACGCTTCTGGAACGCGCCCTTCTGGCGACGACGACGCGGCGACATCAAGGATAGTCCGCTGGCGCGCACTTAGTCACAGCGGTCCACCGGCGCGCCCTGATCACATTTTTTGCACTCCAGTTCGCAGCCCAGCTTTGACGCCCGCCCCTGTTCGGTGATTACCCAGGGGCGACTTACCCAGGGCGGGTTATGTCGTACGTGCTGAAAATGTCCGCAGGCCAGCTGCGCCACCCAGTCACCGAGCTCATCCAGGTGATAGCCCGTAATTGGCTGTTTCATGCAAGCTCAGTCGCGGGATTCAGCGGCAGCTCAAAGCTAAAGCAGGCACCTTCTCCCGGCGTACTGATGCAATTGAGGGTGCCACCATGCTTTTCCACAATTTCCTTGGTGATCGCAAGCCCAAGCCCGGTGCCGCCTTTTTGCCGCGTATCGGAGGAATCCGCCTGGGAAAATCTCTCAAAAATGCGCGCCTGAAACTCAAGCGCAACCCCGGGGCCGTTATCGGACACACTGACCCGCACCCGCTCAGCCAGCACACGGCTTTCAATCCGAACCTCTCCTGCGTCGGGGGAGTACTTGATGGCATTGGACAGCAGGTTCGACATCACCTGCATCAGCCGGCTCTCAACCCCCAGCACGCGGGTGTCAGCACCCTCGCCGGGGTGCCAGAGGATGTGCACGCCATATTTGCCCGCATAGCCCTGCATGGAGGCGACAGCCTTGTCGATCAGAGTTTCGAGCGATAGCGGATGCAGCTGGAAGTTGTTATTGGTGAGCTGAAGCTTGTTGATATCCAGCAGGTCATTGATCAGCTGCTCCAGCCGGTGACTGTTGTCATAGGCGATCTGCAGCATCCGCTGTGCCGGCGCCGGCACCTCGCCCAGCTTGTTGCCGACAATCAGGCCAAGCGCCCCCTTGATGGACGTCAGGGGCGTACGCAGCTCATGACTGACCGTGGAAATGAACTCATCCTTCATGCGCTCGACTTTCCTGCGCTCGCTGACATCATTGAAAACAACCACAGAGCCCACCACAAGGCCATCTTTTTTCAGTGGTGTGCGGGTGTACTCCACCGGATAGCTTGAACCGTCCCGGCGCCAGAACTGCTCACCCTGCACCCGGTACACCTCGTCCAGGGGCTCCGTACCTGAGCCTTTAGCCCTGGTGGCCGGCACGCCTGGCTGAATCAGCGCACCCATATGAGCCCCCAGCAGTTCCTCGGCACCGTATCCGAGAATCTGACAGGCAGCCGGGTTCGAGAAAGTGACACAGCCCTCCAGATCCAGACCGTAAATGCCTTCACCGACGGCATTCAGCAGCAGGCGATTGTGCCGCTCGGACGCCTGCAGCGCATGGGTCGATTCACTGATGCGCCAGGCCAGCAGCATCACCAGCACCAGCAGCATGACCGAGGTGATAGATGATATCAGTGCCGCCGCATAGGCTCTGGGCAGCCAGCCGGCCGAGATCGCGTAGACAGCCCCGCCCACCAGTATAAAAGGCAACAGCAGCGCCAATGGAATGGCCTTCCTGACGATCAGGCTGCCAATACCCTCACCTACCAGTAAAGAAAAGAAACCTGAATCCGTGCGCCTGATAATCACCAGAGTGCCCAGCAGGACAAAACAGACCAGGGTTTGCAGCGAGGTAACGGTAAAGGAGGACTGGCTGAACAGCTGCGACGCCTTGAAGCTGTAGCCGGCAATAATGATCAGTATCATGGCGCCCATGGCGATACTCAGGCTATCAGCGGCTCTGTTGCGCCAAGGGCCCCGCAGACTGGACTCGGCAACGAGTATCAGCCCGACAACCAGAAACAGCAGGGCCGTCTGCAGGGACATGCGCCCCGGCAGATCGGCCGCCGTATCGGCCGCCAGCAGGGTATCGAGCCCGAAGGTCCGTCCGCTCAGGTGCCCCAGCAAGGCGGTGCCGGACAGTAGCAGCACCAAAAATGCACAGAGGCAGGCCGCGCCACGCCGCAACCGATTGGGGTGCAGCCCGCCCAGCTGGTAATTCCCCAGGCACAGCAGAAACGCCAGCGCCGTGTTGGCCTTCATCAGGAACCAGTCACCGGGCAACTGCGCGCCCACCCAGGGCAGCAGCCAGCCCAGCAGTACCGGCGTCGCTATCGCCAGCATCAATACAATACAGGTCAGCTTGACGGTACCTAGCAACCTATACTGCGGCGCTGCAGACCGGACCGAAGGCTCAGTTGCGGCATCTGAGATATGCATACTCAAAATCCCTTTTATTCAGCGCCAGACTTCAGCGTTATAGATCAAAACTGTAACCATACGAGGTGGTGCAAAAGAGCCGCCGCGTTTCCCGACAGGCGGCATTGTTCCACGGCCGCGATCCTGCGGCTAGTGTACTGCTTCGCCCTAATGGGTGCTTATAGAGCCCGCCAATTCGTGTCCGGCAAGGCGCCGTTCGCCGGTAATGTGGGGCTCTTGCCAAGAGCGGCAACGCAGCTGGGCGCGAATTGGCGCGCTCCCTGCGGGCGAGCCGCCAGAAGGCCGTCCGCGGTGTTGCATTTCCTCGACATAGGCCCACTATGCCTTCGAAAATGCGCCGTGCGGCCCACCTCCTGGCGACTCGCTAAAAGCGCCTCTAAGAGCGAAGCAGTACACTAGAGCGGCCAGACCAGCAATATCAGCGGCACCGCCAGCAGCACAATCAGAATTTCCAGCGGCAACCCCATGCGCCAGTAATCCCCGAAGGCGTATCCGCCGGGACCCAGCACCAGGGTGTTGGACTGATGCCCGATCGGGGTCAAAAAGGCACAGGATGCACCTACGGCCACGGCCATGAAAAACGGATCCGGACTGACGCCCAGCCCCATGGCGATACCGTAGGCCAGCGGCGCCATGATCACGGCCGTGGCCGCATTGTTGATAATGTCCGACAGGAACATGGTCACCACCAGCACCAGGCCGATGACCAGATACACCGGAATACCCTCGGTCAGGGCCAGTACTTCTGCGGCCAGCAACTGCGTAAGCCCCGTACTCTGCAGTGCCGAGCCCACCGGAATCATGGCCGAGAGCAGGATGATCACCGGCCAGTCGATGGCATCATACAGATTGCGCACCGGCAGAATTTCGAGCAGCAGATAGACCACAACGGCAAGAAAAAACACGACCGCCAGCGGCAACACCTTGGCAACGCCCAGCGCAATGGCCACGGCAAAGATGGTCAGTGCGATGGCAATTTTTTTCGGCTGCCCCAGACTGAGATTCCGCTCAGCCAGCGGAATCATGCCCAGTTCACTGAGCTGTTCATCAACATCATCGGCAGCGCCCTGCAACAGCAGAATATCGCCGGCCTGGAACTGCTCGCGCCGCAGCCGCCTGCGAATCTGCTGCCCTTCCCGGGCCAGGCCGACCAGCGCCAGGGAACTGCCGCTGCGCCTGCGCAAAAAGGGCACATCGCGCCCCTCCAGCACCGAACCTCTCTTGATAACCCCCTCCACCAGGGTGAGGTCGCCCTGGGTCAGCTCGGCAAATTTCTTGTCGGCACTGGTGATCAGCTCCAGATCGTTCTTGTCGAGCAAAGGCTGAATCTCCGACGGATCGGCCTGCAGAATCAGAATATCGCCGGCATTGAGCCGCTGTCCCGGACGCATCGACAGCGTCTTGCCATGGCGATGCGCCACACCTACCACCTCGATGCTGCCGTCATCCAGACCGTCGATATCCTCCACCGGCCGGCCCACCAAACCGGAATCTGCGGTCACTATCACTTCGGTCAGGTATTCATCAATGGCAAACAGCTGCTCGGGCGAGCTGCGCTTGAGGCGTGCCGCCGGTATCAGGCGCCAGCCCAGCAGCGTGATAAAGAGCACACCGATGATGGCGATGGCCACCCCCACCGGGGAGAAATCAAACATGTTGAATGATTCTCCGCTCACCTCGGCCCGCATCATGGCAATAATAATATTGGGTGGCGTACCTATGGCCGTGGTCATGCCCCCCAGAATACTGCCAAAGGCCAGCGGCATCAGTATCAGCGCCGGCGAGCGCTGATGCTTGCTGCAGGTCGCCAGCGCAACGGGCAGCATCAGCGCCAGCGCCCCCACGTTGTTCATAAAGGCGGACGCCACCGTCACGACCGAGGTCATAATCAGAATATGGCTGAGCGGATGCTCGGTATAGGGCAGGATTTTCTGTACGATCAGGTCCACCACACCGGAGCGGCGCAGTGCATCGGAGATCACCAGCACCGCCGCCACCGTTACCACCGCCGGGTGGCCGAAACCTGCAAACGCATCTTCAGCCGTCACCAGGCCGGCAAGCACGCACAGCCCCAGTGCGATCGCAGCCACCACATCATGGCGATACTTCCCCCAGACAAAGAGTACCAAGGTCGCCAGCAGGATGGCGGAGATAAGCCACTGTTCAAAATTCAAGCTGAAACTCCCTGTTCACAGGCCTCTGATGATAGAGCACCGCAGGGGGAATAAACAGGCAAAGCACTATTGCGACCCTCCAGCTGACACCGTCTCGCGCCCTGGAAAATCAAACATCGGCAGCGCTGTTCGAAGGTAACCGGTATCGCGCAAGCGCTAGCGGTTGCCACCAAAGACCCCGGATCTAACAGCAGACTTCATGACGCCAGCTCCTGCCACAGACGTTCATTGCGCTGAAGCTCGAGCGCCATGGGGTCGACACCTATATCTTTCAGCGTATGCCGATCCAGTAACGGTACTGCCGTATGCCTGGCCCAGCACCGAGGCTGATGCCAGGATTTCAAGTGTTGGATAACAGATTTGAGAAATTTCATAACTGTCTCCCGATACTAGTTGTGTCAGGGGCTGGACTCATGACCAGGTCACTTGCCCTGCCCCTCTAGGGACGCTTGTCAGGCCAGTCAGATTTCAGAATGCCTGAGTGGGGGGTTCTTTTCCCATGGCCAGTGAGCCGGTGAACAGATGCTGGCGTTTCTCCTGCAGCGGATGGAAATGGGATGCCATCACATCACGCAGCAGGTTTTCGATACCATTGCCGCGCATAAAGCCCCGGCCGCCACTGGCCTCCAGAGCCTTGGCGGTCACCCCCTTGCAGGCCTCGGCAACCAGGGTTTTGCGTTTGACCACCTCATTGACGGTTGCCAGGTCCGCACTGAAGCCGAACTCGTCGACGATATCGATCATGCTGTTCAGTGCGACCTCGGCGCAGGTCAATGCGTTCTCCATCTCACCGAGCAGATAGGGTGTTACCGGATCCAGGCTGCTGCGGCACAGATCACGCGTACGTCTTGCCGCCTCGCGGGCCGTGCCGTAGTACACCGACATGATCAGAGGCAGCGCCACCGGCAGTACCACGCACCACATCAGGTGGAAATCCCCCCGGGGACGGCGCACCACTATACTGGCCTCAGGAACAAAGACATTTTCCAGGCTGACGCTGTTCGAACCCGAACCGCGCATGCCCAGCGGCGTCCAGTTATCAAGCACCTTGACCCCCTCGGTGCCCAGCGGTACCGGAAAATGCAATACCTGCCAGCCCTGCGCAGGGTCCTCGTAGGGCGCCGACGTCACCAGCACATCGCCGGCCGGCGAGCCGCTGGCAAAATGCTTGACGCCATTGAAGATAAAACCGCCTTCCGTTTTCTCGAGCTGACCGTTCGATGCCAGCCAGTCCCCGGCGCCGGTACTGACCAGCACCAGCTCCCGGGCAGCCACCTTTTCAAGCACCGCCTGACCCGGACGGCCATTCAGGTGGTTGTAGCGATTGGCCGCCACTATGTGCTGGTGCATGGAACAGGCCAGCGCCGTGGAGGGATGCAGTGCGGCCAGCTCCCTCAGGAAGCTGCATAGATCCCGGTAGCCGTGGCCAGCCCCGCCCAGCGCCTCGGGCACCAGCGCCGAAAAGATTTTTTCCTGCTGCAAGAGTGCGTAATTTTCCTCGGAAAACCGCTCGGCCTGCTCTGCCGCCTCACCATTTTCCGCAATCTGTCCGCCGATTCGTTCCAGTGTTTCAGCCAGACGGGGGTTAAGTGCTAGTGATTTCATCGGATTATCTCCTCGATTTGTTTTTCTTTTGCAGGACTGATCGCGTCAGCCAAAGAGAGTCGTTACACAATAGCGCCAGAGTCTTGCCCGCGCGGCTGGATCGTCCAGCCCGCGTCAGGCCAGCTGCTGCTCAGCGTCCAGGTTAGTGAAACGCCCGGCGGCGAAAACCAGCGGATGCGCATCGCCCTGCTCAACATGCAGCACCTCACCCACCAGCATCAGGTGGTCGCCCAAGGGCACAAAACGGTACAGCTTGCAGCTAATCCAGGCACAGGCATCGGCGATCAACAGCGGCGCGTCCTCACCGCCTTCAGGCCCTGGCCGACAATCAAGGCCGGCAAACTTGTCTATGCCGCGAGTAGCGAAACGCTTTGCCAGTGCAGCCTGCTGCAGACTCAACACCGACAGACTGAAGAAGCGGCAATGGGCAAAATCAGCGAAGCTGGCAGCCTTCAGATCAAGGCACCAGCCCAGCAACGGTGGATCAAGAGAGATTGAAACCAGGCTGTTGATCGTCATGCCCCTGGGCTGTTTATCAAGACCCGTGGCCGTTACCACCGATACGCCGGTTGGATAGGTGCTCAGCGTCTTGCGTAGATCGCTGCTATCAATAGGCCTTTTTATTATTCTGCACATGATGGCGCCTCCGGTTTACTCTGTAACTTGCATGCTGTTCAGGTTAATCCACCGGGGCTTTTTATAATGCTTCAAAAACAGCAGGAACCAGCTACAGTTTTTGTAGCAACTAACTACTGTAGATAAAGCTGACTACCGGAAAACCTGACCTGCCAGGCTGTCTAAACAAGGGGTACACCGTGAGCTATTACCAATTTTGCCCCATTGCCAAAGCCATGGAAGTGCTGGGCGAACGCTGGACTCTGCTGCTGGTAAGGGAACTGCTGATGGGCTCGACCCGGTTCAACGCCTTTCAGCGCGGACTCTGTCAAATGTCACCGAGCCTGCTGACCAAGCGCCTGGGAAGCCTTGAGGAAGCCGGACTTATAGTGCGCAAACGCATTCCAGGTCAGCGGGGATTCGAGTATTTTCCGACCGAGGCCTGCAGGGACCTGATGCCCGTCATCGAACAGATCGGTCACTGGGGCATGCGCTGGGCGCGCAATCAGCTCATCGAAGAGGATTATGACCTCGAACTGCTGATGATCTATCTGCAACGCAGCATCTGTCCAGACCGGCTGATCGGCAATGAAACCGTTATTCGCTTCAACTTCAAAGACGTCAAGGAGTACCCCAGCTGGTGGATAGTCGTGAAGGGAGCGGATGTCGATGTCTGTGTGCATGATCCCGGCAAAGAGGTGGATGTGTATTTCAACGTCGGCCTGAAAACCATGTGCCAGTTGTGGATGGGCGACATCAGCTACAAAAGGGCTATTTCCGAGGGACGGCTGCAACTGGTGGGGCATTCCGAGCTGACCAAGCATGTCGAGCACTGGCTCAAACCAAGCATTTTCGCCGGCATCCCGGACGCCCGGGAGATCATGGAACCCGCCTGAGAAACGGGGAGCGGACGGATGCTTGTCGGGCCTGTATTGATCTGCGGCGCATAATGACGACCCCCGGTATCATCCAATTCCCCGGCGACGCCTATTCCGAACTCCCGTGTTGATCCACGAAGTCCCACAGGGCCAATGGGTCTAGCGGGCGGCTGTAGTAATAACCCTGGATGTGGTGACAGCCGTGCTTGAGCAGAAAGTCGAGCTGCTCGCTGGTTTCCACACCTTCGGCCAGCACCCCAATGCCCAGACTGCGGCACATCACGATAATCGCCTTGACGATCGCCTCGTCATCCCTGTCCTTGCCTATGTCGCGTACAAAGCTCTGATCTATTTTCAGGGTGTTGATGGGCAAGCGTTTAAGGTAACTCAGTGAGGAGTAACCGGTGCCGAAATCATCCATCGACAGGCTGATACCCCGCTCGCGCAATTGAATCAGCTTGCTGATGGTCAGCTCCGGCTGGCGAATCACGAAGCTTTCAGTGATTTCCAGATCAAGCAGGGTCGGCGGCAAACCTGAATGCGCCAGCGCAGCGTCTACCTCCTGCAACAGACCCTCGTGGGCTATTTGCGGACCGGCAAGATTCACCCCCAGGCGAATCGGAATCATGCCCTCACCTTGCCACTGCGCCATTTGCCGACAGGCCTCGTTCAACACCCAGCGCCCCAGCGGCACAATCAGCCCCATTTCCTCGGCCAGCGGAATAAAGCGCCCGGGGGACACAGCACCAAACTCGGGATGCTGCCAGCGCACCAGCGCCTCCATGCCACAGACAAGGCCACTGAGGGCATCCACCTTGGGTTGATACTGCAGGGTAAAATCGCCCCTATCCGTTGCCCGACGCAACTCGTTGCCCAGCGCAAAGCGCTCTACCCGCACACTGCCCTGTGCCGCGTGGTACACACGGTAGCGCCCCGAGCCCTGTTCCTTGGCCTCGATCATTGCCAGGTCTGCACTTTTAACCAGGTCGGTGGCGTCCTGGCCATGCTCCGGGAACAGGCTGATACCAATGCTGAGAGTGCTGTAAATTTCGTAGCCTCCCAGATGAAACGGCTCGACAAAAGCACCAATCAGGCGCTGGGCCAAACAACTGGCCGCCGACGCTATGTCCCGTTCGCACTCCAGCATGAGTACAAACTCATCCGCTCCCAGGCGTGCCAGATGATGCTCTTCAACAGTGATTTCGCCGATACGCAGCGCCACCGCCTCGAGCAGCTGATCGCCAACATGGTGCCCAAGGCTGTCATTAACGCCTTTGAAATCGTCAATATCGCAACAGAGCATGGCCAGCTCCCGACCGGATTGCGCCGCACTTTTCAACCGCTGTACCAGCGCTTCGAAAAACAGCTGGCGGTTGGGCAGTCGGGTCAGCGGATCATGGTTGGCAAGCCAGTAGAGGCGGCTTTCAGCGTGGCGCCGCTCGGTCATGTCCAGCCCGATGGAGAGAATATAGGCATCGCGATCGCCTGCGTCGCGCAGCCGCGAATGCTGCCACGAGAGGTGCAGCTCGCGCCCATCGTCGGCGACAAAGCGCGTATCCAGCTGCAACCGCGGATTGCGGCCCTCATAAAGCGACTGCAACTGCGCCTGTGCATCCTCGCCTTCTGCCAGCAGCCCGATATCCTCGAAGCGATAACCGGGCTGCAACGGCAGGGCAAGCCCCAGCAGACGACTGCCATGCTGGTTCATGGACTGAATAACCCCGGCGCGGCTTTGCGTCAGAATCACGGCCTCCGCTGTATCAAACAGACTGGTGACAAAATCACGCTCACGCTGCAGTGCCGCGCTGCGCCGCTCCAGATGCAGGGTGTGGTCAGCCACGGCGTCCTCCAGCTCATCCAGCCGACTGGCAAGCTCACCGGCGCTGTCCGCCAGCACATCCAGCTCGTCACTAAAGGCTCTGGAACCAAGACCTGCCGGCAATTGCTGCAACTCCTGCTTGCGCAGGCCGCCGACCCTGGCCAGTTGTGGCAGCTGTTCGGCCAGGCGCCCAAGATAGCCCAGCGGGCGGCGCAACATCAGCGCCAGCAGTACCAGGACCAGCACAATGCCGCTCAGCGCGACGCTCATATCGAACAGGCGCCGGTTATGCATGGCCTCCAGCGGTGCCGTGATATCACTGATAATCAGCCAGTAGGCGCGACTGTCGGATATATCCTGAACCAGGGGTGACAACAACAGCTCCAGCTCGCGCCCATCCACCGTCAGCCTAAAGCTGGAGCCGGGGCTTTGCAGCCGCGCCGTCAGGTTCATATGACTGAGCATTGACTCATAGCGGTCACGGTTGGTAAGCGCCATCAGACGCGGCGCCAAGCCATCACCGCGCCCTGAGGGCATCAACAGCAAGCCGATATCCACGGTGCTCTGGCGATGGTACTCCAGCACCACATCATGCATCAGGCTGCCCACCAGCAGGACCGCGGTCGTGCCACCCTCGAACATAACCGGAATGGCCAGGTAACGCAGACAGTTATTCTGACATGAAATACTCTGTTGCGGCTGTTCAAGCTCAAGCACCCGCCGGACAATCTCCGGTTTGATAGCCAGTGACTCCCCCCAGGCCTGCTGCAATTGACCATCGGCGCTGTACAGCTGCACCAGATCCACCACCCCCAGCATCAGGATGTTCGTCGCTCGACTCTCCATGTCCTGGGCCTGTTGCGACCAGGGGTCATCGGTCGGTGCAGCCAGGGCGTCATTTCGCGGCAACAGCATAACCTGGGCTATATCCAGCAGACGCCTGTAACTCGTATCCACCGTGGCATTAAGCATGTCGACCTGCTGCTGACTGCGCGCACTGAGCTCGGCCGCCAGCTCCCGCTGCTGACGCGAATAGGACAGGGTTTGAGCCAGACCATAGACCAGGGACAACGTCATCAGCAGAATCAGCATCAGTTTCCATTTAAGACTGATAAAGGTACTGCTTCTGCTCGCCCTGGTACTCATGGCGCCCCCTAAAACCGGTAGGTGGCTTGGAGCGCAAACAGATTCCAGCTGCGCTCCAGCTGCAGACGGTCCGGATTGTCCTGTACCGGCAGCCAGAGGGCACCCCGCACACGGTGCCATTCCGCCCGCAGCAGCCAGGCCGGCGACGGCTGCCAGCCAACCCCCAGGGTCAGGTCCCTGGCGTAGCGCACGGCGGGCAGCGAAGCGATGCCCAGATCAGCGAGTCGCGCCTGGTAATCCAGGCCGTCCCGGTCGTCACGATCAAGATAGGCTTCGCCATAGCGCAGGATAAGATCCCATTGCGAAGAAAAACGATATTGCGCCTGCAGGTAGTAGGCCTCCAGATCGACCTCGGGCTTAAGCGCCACAACCCCGCCGAGCTCGCCCCAGTCAATATGCTGCAGCATGTATTCGGCCGTAAACAGCCAGCGCTTATATCGCGCCTGCCCTGACAGCACGGCAATATCCACATGCAGCTGACCATCCCCCGGCAACATCACGGGCACCGGATCATCGAAAGCCTCGTAATCCAGATCAAAGCTCAGCAGCGAGACGCCGGCACGCCAACGCTCCTGCGGGTCGGACAGCATCAGGCGGCCAATCACAGCCAGGCCTGAGTCAAACTCGCCGGGCATATCCCCTCCAAGATAGGGATATTCGACCGCCACATCCGTCTTGGGGAGCCCCAGCATCAGATCCAGATCCAGATGGAGACCAGCCGCCATCCCCTGGCGATAGAAGCCTGCGCCATCAACGGACAGCGCCAGATCACGGGACATGTCGTAATAGATCTCTTGGGCCAGCAGAATGGAAGGCCGCGTAAAAGCCACATCCCGGGTGTCATTATAAAAGCCGTAGGGCACCTTGAGTCGCCCCAGACGCAGGCCGCTCTGGGTCTCGAGACTGTCCTGCAGACGCCAGTCCAGCAGCAGATAATCCACTTGCGGTGAACCGTCATTGACGTTGCCGGCACGACGGGACATCAGCTGACCGGCCACCAGAAGATCAGACTTAGGTCGCCAGGACGCATTGACCGCTAGCTCACGAAAGTCGAAGCTGCCGTCTTCACTGTTGCCATAAATATTGTTGTGATCGGTGAGAAAGTAACCCTGGGTGACAAAGCCGTTCATGCGCAGGTTAGATGGCAACGCCGTGCCATCGGCTCGCACCGCCAAAGCCGCAAAGAGCATTGCGACTCCCATTAGACAAGCCAGGCTATTTGATTTCAATGACGCGCACCCCCTGAATATCGCCAACGGCAGACTCAAGGTAACCAATCCCGCCCTCGGTATGACTGACCCAATAAAGCATCTCTTCAGCGTTGCCGACGACTCTGGGTGCCTGCACGGCGCCTGAAAAAATATAGCGGTCCCAGATGCTGCGCAGCTGATAGGGAAACACACCCAGATCCTGCTTGACGAAGTCAACGTGGGCGGGATGCTGATCCTCAAATACGATCAGCGAGACGGGCTGCCCCTGGGGCCAGTGACGGTTGCGCAGTGAGAAGAGAGAAAAAAGGTAGGCTGGGCTGAGGGAGTCGGTCTGAACCCCGGGATGGGCAATCACAACCTGGGACCACAGACTTTGTACCGGCAATACGCCAAGCACGAGTGTCAGCACCCCATAACGCAGAAAATATCCCACAATCCCTTGCTACCCCCTGATATTCCTGTCAATCCGATGAATAGTATAGGAAAGAATAAGCCTGAGGTAAGTCAAAAGCAGGAGCTGGTCGAAATGGCGTCCCATAGGGGGTTCGAACCCCTGTTACCGCCGTGAAAGGGCGGTGTCCTGGACCACTAGACGAATGGGACTGACTGAATCCCCGGACGAGGATTGGAGCGGGAAACGAGACTCGAACTCGCGACCCCGACCTTGGCAAGGTCGTGCTCTACCAACTGAGCTATTCCCGCTTATTCTTCTTCCAACCGAGCGGCTGTCAGAAAGTGGCGTCCCATAGGGGGTTCGAACCCCTGTTACCGCCGTGAAAGGGCGGTGTCCTGGACCACTAGACGAATGGGACTGATAAAACTCCTCTTGCGAGGAATGTCCTCTTTCGAGGATTGGAGCGGGAAACGAGACTCGAACTCGCGACCCCGACCTTGGCAAGGTCGTGCTCTACCAACTGAGCTATTCCCGCTGAACGCTTGCGCGCTTGCCGTATTTCCGCAGGCTGTGCCTGGCATGAAATGGCGTCCCATAGGGGGTTCGAACCCCTGTTACCGCCGTGAAAGGGCGGTGTCCTGGACCACTAGACGAATGGGACGCTGCGGCCTCTTCACCAGAAGAGGCGCGTATTCTATGCCCAGGATCAGGAGCTGTAAAGCCCCTCAAGGAATTTTATTGGCGCGCTACGCCGAACCCGGCTTCGCTTCGCGGCGGCAGCTTCCCGTGCCAGCCCACCACACAGTTGCGCCCAGCGTCCTTGGCCGCATAGAGCGCCTGGTCAGCGCATTCAATAAACTGATCGGCGTGCAGCAGTTCAAAATCTTCACTGCAGGCGATACCGGCACTTAGCGTGCAAGCGAAGGTTTCACCTTCATGCTCGAACTCAAGCGCCGCGAAGGCTTCGCGCAGCCAGTTGCATTGGCGTTCCGCCCCCTCTTCCTGACAACTGGGCAAAATGGCAAAAAACTCCTCGCCGCCGTAACGCCCGACCTTGTCCGTGCCCCGCAAACGGGTTTTCAGCAAATGCGCCAGAGCCCGAATCACGGTATCGCCCCGGGCATGGCCATAGGTATCGTTCACCTGTTTGAAGTGATCGATATCCAGCATGACCACACTGAAGCAGCTTTCCTCCCGTGTCGCGCGCAGGCACTCGGCAGCAAGCGCTTCCTTGATATGCACATGATTCAACAGCCCGGTCAGACCATCGCAGGCGCGCAGGTTGGCAAGACGACGCATACGCTCTGCCCGCACTCGAACGACCGACACCAGATACTGCTCGGAGATGGGCTTGGTAATGAAATCGTCCCCGCCCCGATTCAGCGCGTGCAACTGCCGCTCCCGGTTAATTTCCGCCGACAAATAAATGATCGGCAAGCCGGTCCATTCGTCGTAGTAGCGCAGCGCCGCGGCCAGCTCGACACCGCTATAGCCCGGCATGTGGATATCGAGCAACAACAGGTCCGGCCGAAAATCCTCCAGCCGACGCAGCAGGTGGGTCGGGTCAGGCTCGATCTCTGCCCGCATTCCCGCATTGAGAAGCGCCTGCTGATAACTGAGCGACAACATCTCGTCATCGTCCACAATCAGAATGCGATAGGGTATTTCCGTATGATCCCCCACCAGCGAATCGACCTTTTCAACCAGTTGCATCACATTCAGTGGCCGCACGAAAAATGCCGCCGCGCCCAATCTTGCCGCTTCAAGTCGGGACTCAAAGTCATCCTGCTGTGAAATGAACACCAAGGGCACACCGGCAAGAGACAGGCGTTGCAAAAGCGACTCTGGAAGCGTTACCCGCTCGGCATCCAGTATCAGCACACCCTGCGTGGGCTCGGGAAACACCAGCGCATCTTCCGCCGCCTGGAGCCCATCCAGTGGTTTAACTGCAAAACCGTACTGACGCAGTGAGCGCAATAAATTCTGCTCACGGGTAACCGCGCCCATCAGCAGCCAGATCGTTGGCATAACGCCCTGGGACGGGGTCTCGAGCGTGCTGACCGGCGCGGCCAGATGCTCAGTCGAATTGAGCCAGCGCTCGCCCAGTGCCAGAACGTCCCGCACCAGCGCCTGACGGGCGTCTCCCTCAAGCAACTGACCGCCACGGATTGCCTGCTCCAGCCGGCTGGCTTCAAGCCCCAGCGCCTCCTGCCCGAAAATGCCAGCGGAGCCCGCAATACGGTGCAGCCCCTGCTTCAGAGCATCAAAACGCTCAGTATCCAGACGCCCCTTCCCCCAGGCCAGCGCCAGTTCGCCGAGGTAGGCAACGGTCGCCGGCAGGCGCTCCAGATAGCGCTGACGCTGCAACTTTAACGTTTCTACTGCACGGTCTTTAGCCGTCATTCAAGCCACCCCAGATGGACTTCAACTGATCAGCCAGGCTCATGGGATCAAAAGGCTTGCTCAATACATCCACAGCACCGAGAGACCGGTAGTGTTCGACTTCCGAGGGCTGCACCTTGGCCGTCATAAACAGCACTGGCGTTTGCGCCAACGCGGGTATCTGGCGCAGCCCCGCCAGCGTCATAGGGCCATCCAGCCCCGGCATCATGACATCAAGCAAAATAAGCTGGGGCGCAAACGCCTCTGCCTCGGCCAGCGCCTGATCGCCGGATGAGCACACCTTCACATTGAGTCCACCGACCATTTCGAGCGCCACCTGGGCGACGACCCGGATATCCTCGTCATCCTCGACATAGAGCACGCGATCCAATTCCGTCATTCTGCTTTTTCTCCCTGACTATATATGTGCCAAATACAACACGCTTTTAACGCTTTGGCTGAGATCCTGTTCAGCTATGCGCGCTCTAACCCGCGCACTGTCGACGTCATCCAGCCACTGGGCTGACCAATTCCGTCATTCTGCTTTTTCTCCCTGAGTATGCTGTGCCAAATGCAACAAGCTTTTAACACTTTGGCTGAGATCCTGTTCAGATATGCGCGACTTGACCAGCGTACTGTCGACGTCATCCAGCCACTGGGCTGACGTATCCTCCACCGTCAGCACCAGTACACGGGGCGAATCCCTGAGCCCCTGAATATGCGGCAACAGGGTGCGGGTGCGGTTATCCTCAATCCCGACATCCAGTATGACCAGATCGTAGGCGCGGTTTTCGAGCCTGGCCCTGGCATCTTCAATGCTGTAGGCCTGTTCGACATCCACCGCCAGGCGCTCAGCCAGGCGGTGCAGGGTCTGATCCTGCGCATCGCGCACATGCAGGACTCGCCCATTCCCCGCCACCGCAGCATCCAGCCCCAGCTGGCTGCGACTGGACAGCACACTGCGACGACGCTCAACAAAGGGCCGCCCCTGCTTGTCCTGTCGCACATTGGCCGACGCCACCCCATCGCGATTTGCGCGGGGAAACTCCACATAAAACACACTGCCACAACCCGGTTCAGACTCAAAACCGACCCGCCCGCCCATATGTTCGGCCAACTCCTTGCAGATCGCCAGACCCAGCCCGGTACCGGCGGTTTTCTTGGTATCAGAGCCATCGGCCTGGGCAAATTTCTCAAACACGTAGGGGCGAAATTCAGTGGAAATACCCATGCCACTGTCCTCTACCGACACCCGTACCCAGGCGCCCAGCACATCCACATGCACCCCTACCTCGGACCCCAGTGGTGAAAACTTCACTGCATTGGAGAAATAGTTCGCCAGAATCTGTTGCACGCGCTGTTCATCCACCCAGATGCGGGGCGGCTCATCAGGCACACGGCCCTGCGTCACCGTCACCTTATAGGGTTCTGCGTAACCGGCTATGCCCTCCAGCGCCTTGCTCACCAGCTCGGCCACATCCTGGGTGCGAAGATCAAACTGCATCTTGCCGGCGGTAATTTTTTCAATATCCAGCAAGTCATTGATCAGATGGATGAGTCGTTCGCTGTTTTTTAGCGCTATAGCCAGCAAGGGCCTGGCACTTTCGGGCACGTCTCCCAGCACACCGCCGCAGATCAACCCCAGGGACCCGGCAATGGATGTAAGGGGTGTACGCAACTCGTGACTCACGGTGGCGATAAACTCGCTTTTCATTGCATCAATGCGCTTGCGCTCGCTGATATCGGCGCCAATACACACATAACCGCCGATCTGGCCGCGCTCGTCCCGCACCGAGGTGATGGATACCTGGGCCGCAAAGCGCGAACCATCCTGCCGCACGTAGGTCCACTCATGCTCTTCGGCTGAACCATTGCGCGAGCGACCGACCAGCACCTCGACACCGGACTCAGCGGCAAACTCCAGCCCCTGTGCCACGGCACTGGCAGCCAGCTCCTGCGCGTCATGTACAAAGGTCAGCCGCTGCTGGTTCACCACGTCCTGCGAGCGATAACCCAGCATGCGCTGCGCGCCACGGTTAAACGACCGCACCACACCTTCCTGATCGCAGAACATGATACTGAAGTTGGCACTGTCCAGGATTGCGGTCCGGTGGGCTATTTCTCGCTGCAGCACCAGCTGGGTCCTGTTGCGGCTAATCTCATTGCCCACCCAGCGGCTGAACAGCTGAATCAGGTTGAAGTCGATCTTGCCGAAGGGGTGTGTACGCGCATCCGGGCCGGAAAAATTCAGCGTTCCATAGCGCAGTCCATCCACCAGCAGGGGCGCCCCTATGTAAGCCTCAAGCCCGAAATTCTGATAACAGGGATGCTCACTGATGTCGCTCTCACCGGCATGATGAAAGCCCAGCGGTGAATCGGCCTGCAAACAGTGCACGCAATAGGTCGAGCCCAGTGAAAAACGGCTTCCCGGCTCAGGAGCTCCCTGCGGGCCGCTGATAAATTCAACCCGGTAATCATTCGCCTCGATACAGCTGACGATGGCCAGCGGCAGCTCGAACACATCCTTGCCCAGTTGCAGCAGCTGCTCGACCTTGCGCTCGAAGGACCAGCACGAGGTCGTGATTGTATGCAGGCGTTCCAGCGCAACGGAGTACTTTTTTTGCTCCTGTTCGGCGCCGTGGCGCAAGCTGATATCCCGCAGCAGGAGCACAAACTGCCTGCCACCGCGGCGGTTCACCGCCGAAAGCCCCACCTCCAGCGCAAAGACACCACCATCGCTGCGCTGCCCCTGCAATACGATCTCGCGCCCGTCGGCCCGCTGAGTAAACGCCTCGAACTCCGCAGCGGACCCCAGGCCGCTGTGCCCATCGACCGGCGAAAACAGCAGCGAGTCCAGACTCTGTCCCAGCAAGGCATCGCGATCATAACCAAACATCTGCGATACCGCCTGATTCAGATCACAGATAATCCCCCTGGCGTCCAGCGTCATGATGCCATCGATAACATGGTTCATGACGGCACGGCTGTAGGACTCGGCCTCACTGAGGCGCAGCATCAGGGTTTCATACTCGGCCTGTGCCAGCTCGCGCTCGACACAGTCGGCCAGATCCCGCAACGCACTGAGTTGCGCCTGATCCAGAGCGCGGGGACTGTCGTCGATAATGCACAGGGTGCCGATGCGCAAACCCTCGAGAGTACGCAGCGGCGCGCCCGTGTACATGCGAATGTTCGGCGCCAGTTCAACCAGGGGGTTGTCGGCAAAACGCGGATCGGCATGCGTATCAGGCACATGAAAGACACCGTCTTGCAGAATGGCATGACCACAAAAGGATATGTTGCGGGGTGTTTCACAGGCATCCAGTCCCTGGCGCGACTTGAACCATTGCCGATCAGCATCCACCAGACTGACAAGCGCTATCGGCACCTGAAACAGGGCCTTCGCCAGGCGAGTCAGGCGGTCAAACCGCTCCTCCGCCGACGTATCCAGAATATACAGGCGCTGAAGTGCCGCCAGCCGTTGCGCCTCATTATCGGGAATGTCAGGCGCCTGCATCAGTTAGCCCCCGTATCCAAAGGAGTTGCGGTCTCGCATTCAATCGCCGTCGCTATCACGCGTCTGGCCCGGGTTTGCTCCAGCAGAGCGCGTAACTGCTCAAGCAGATCCTGTTGTGAGACCCGGGACTTGAGCAACACCGCATCAACCTGCTGCGCCTCGGCAAAGCTGACTTCGGTCGCCGACAACAGCATAATTTGCGGCCGCTGGGTCAATTCTTTCAGCTCCGGCAGCAAGGACCAGCCAGACCCGTCTGGCAACCCCAGATCCAGAATCACCAGATCATAGGCTTCCTGCGCCAGTTTGCGCCTTGCGCTGGCAAGCGATCCGGCCCGATCGAGAGAGGCCAGTTCACTGACCATGACGTTGACCACCTCGCACAGGTCCTTGTCATCTTCGACATGCAGAATCCGTGGCACCGATGCCGGCAGCCCCTTGGGCAGCATATGCCTGAGACTTGCCAGCAGCCGCATTTCATCAATCGGTTTGCTCATCCAGTCGACCACGGGGAAGTTGCCGCCAATTTCCAGCCGGCCTTCTTCGGCCACGACCGAAACCACCAGGATAGGCAGTGGCTCGCGACCTTCATCCTGCTCCCACTCCCGCACTTTGCGGATAATTTTGCTGCCGGCAATATCAGGCAAGATAAGGTCCAGCGTCATGGCGTCGTAGGTCGCTACCCGCAATTGCGCCAGTGCCTGCTTGCCATTGAATACCACATCATTGGCGACCCCGCCGCGCTTAAGCATCAGACTGATAAGGCGCGCAATATCAGGCTCGTCTTCCACCACCAGTACTCGCGGCGCACCTTCTGGCAGCGGCGTATCCGGGTCCGGCTCACTGCTCTCAATCTTCAGATCGTCAAACTCGACGTAAAAACAGCTGCCCTGCCCCTCAATCGAATCAAAACCTACGCCGCCACCCATGCACTCGGCCAGCTCCTTGCAGATCGATAACCCAAGGCCGGTACCTTCTGTCGACTTGGTATCAGACGCGTCCGCCTGCGCGAACTTCTGGAAAATGCGGGCATGAAAGGATGCCGGAATACCTCGCCCCTGATCCCGCACAGTAACGCGCACACGCCCATCCAGCTCCTGCACCGCAAGCTCAACCACCCCGCCAGAGGGTGAGAACTTGATGGCATTGGAGATGAAGTTGGCCAGAATCTGCTGCAGGCGCTGCTCGTCGGCCCGGACAAGCGCATGCCCCACGCCGCCGCCAGCCAGCATCAGTTCGACACTATGGGCCTCGGCATAGCCCTGATTGACTTCGCAGGCGCGCTCAAGCTGGAACGACATGTCCAGCGTCTGGAAATTGAATGTCATCTTGCCCGCAGTGATCTTTTCGATATCCAGCAAATCGTTAATCAGATGAATAAGACGCTGACTGTTCTTCTGGGCAATATCCAGCAACGGCTTCGCCTTAAGCGGCATGTCCCCCAGAGCACCACCGGCCAGCAAGCCCAGCGAACCCGAAATCGACGTCAGGGGCGTACGCAATTCATGGCTGACCGTTGAAATGAACTCGTTTTTCATCTGTTCATTGTGCTTGGTCTGCGAGATATCCCAATTGGTGCCGGTCATGCGCAGCGGACGCCCAGACTCATCACGACTCAGGATCGCAAACGCCTTCAGCCAGCGAATCTCACCTCCAGGCAGGATGATGCGCAGCTCACACTCAACCGGGTCGCTCTTGAGCAAGAGCCCATCCAGCGTCTGCTGCACGCGCCGCTGGTCGTCCGGATGCACCTGATCAATCCAGCTGCGGTAACGGCCATCAAACTCGCCCTCTGCATAGCCGTAAAGGTCATGCATATTGGCATCCCAGATCAGCTCGCTGGAAGCGAAGGCATAGTCCCAGATACCCACCTTGGCCGCCTGGGTTGCCAGCTTGAGGCGCGTATTCAACTGCTGCACCTGACGCTCTGCCTGCTTGCGCTCACTGACATCATGCATGACAACCACAGCGCCAAGCTGCTGGCCTTCCGGACTCAATATCGGCTGACCACTGCAGACAACGGTGCGCCGGGGCAACCCGACCGGTGCAATCACAACCTCGACATTCCGTACCACCTCGCCCTTCTGTGCCCGAAACAGCGGAATATCATCCTGCCTCAGAATGCTCTGTCCGTCCGCGGCATAGAGGCTGTAATGCCGCCCCCAGCGCTCGGGGGCCAGCGGTTCAGGCGGTAAACCATGAAACTCAAACGCGGCATTGTTAAACAGGGTCAGGGTACCCGTCTCGTCACAGGCGACAACACCGTCGCTCAGGTTATCCAGCACTGTCTTGAGAAACTCCCGGTCCTTCACCAGCGCCTGTTCGGCCTGCTTGCGCGTGCTGATATCCTGCACGATCGACCAGATCACTTCTCGCCCGGCTTCATCCGCCAGCTTTACGCCACTGAGCAACACTGGAAAGCGGCTACCATCCTGGCGGATAAAGGCGGATTCAAAGGGCCCGTATCGACCCGTTTCAGCCAGGCTGGTCTCTATATCCTGCTCAGTCTGGGCGCCTGGCCGTGCGGCCACAGCCTCATAGTCAAGCTCGAGAAACGCCTCTCGGCTGTAGCCTGTCGCCGTTAGCAGGGCATCGTTAACGTCCAGAAAACGCCGACTGCCGACATCCGTCATGGCGATACCCACCGGCGACAGATCAAACAACAGCTGCAAGCGGGACTCGGTCGCACCCAGCCGGGTTTCAACCTGGCGACGCCGGGAGGTTTCCTGCTCCTTCTGCTTGAACGTCTGATACATGCTGCAGAACAGGCCCGCCATCAACGCCAGATAGCTGAGAATCTTGACCAGATGAGCGCTGACAAAGGAGACATCAAACAAGGTCGCCGAAAAAGGCATGATAAGCCACTGCGAAAGACTGCTCAGCAGCAGTGTAATGACAAGCCAATACTCGAAGCGATCCTCGGACCAGCGTCGATCGCGCCATAAACCGACCAACGCCAGCAGAAAGAAAGTGCCCGGAATAAACTCTTCAGGGCGGGATAACAGGGCAAGATCAAAATGCGCCTGGGGCAAGGGTGCCAGGGCAAAGAAGAGGAAACAGCCCACCGCCACAACACCGGTCATGATGAATACCGGCGAGGCCAGCTGTTTCGAGTCTATCTGCATAGCCCAGGGTGCTTTGCGCAACCACCACCACATAAACAGCAAGACAGCGAAGTAAAAACGCGAGACAAACCAGCTCCAGGGCGCCAGGCGCTCCAGTGATGAGGGCGCGTCTGATTCAAACCCTGCGGCACTCAGCAGACAATGGGAGCCATCCAGGAGCCCCGCGCCCACCAGGCCCGCGCCCAGCACCAGGAAACCAATTTCGGGGCGACTGTAGAAACGCACCAGCGCAATACCCCCGGCCACCAGTGCCAGCACAGTCGCCACGAGTTCCATCAGCGTATGGGTCGCCGCACTGCCAACACCCCAGCTGCCAGACAGCAAGAGCCACAGGTACCCGCCAAACACCGCCACCGCCAAAAACACGAACCAGACAGGGCTCCAGCGAGCTCCAGCCCCGGCATCATCCCTGTAGGGCTGAACCATTGTGTTACACCTCAAACTTGCTTGATAAACAACACTCACTCGGGCTGAACGATCACGAATGCCTTATAGGAACGCCCGTCCGCATCTCCAAATGGCGTAATGGTACTTTCTACAGTAATGGCCCGCCCATTGCGATGCTGCAAAGTCATTTGCCCCTGCCAGGTTTCACCCACTGCCAGGCACATGACGATAAGGTCATGCAGCTGCTGCGATAGCGCCGGCAGGCCCTCCTGGCGCCAGGCCTGGGCACTGTCGTACCCAAGCAGTGCGCGCAGTCGCCCGTTTGTCATTGTCAGGCTGCCTGTCGCATCAGCACGTGCCAGGGCGATGCCATGACTAACGCCATCCAGCAGGCGCTCATGTTCATATGACAACGCCTGATAACGCGCCCCCAGCAAACGCATGCGCCGGGCCCTCCAGGCCCTGGCACGCACTGCCGCGAGCAATGCAACGGCACGTATGGGCTTGAGCAGAAAATCATCACCTCCCAAGCCCAGCGCCATCAGCTGTGTTGCCGCACTCTTTTCCGCGGACAGAAACAGGATCGGCAGGAAGGCAAACTGATCTTCTTCCCGCAGGATCGCCGCGATCTCCGGACCACTGGCCTGCAGCATGGAAATATTCAGCAGCAACAGGTCCGGACCGAAACTGCGCAGCATGTCCAGGGTTTCGAGTGGCTGATGCAGCACTTGAACACACATGCCGGCATCGAGCAGGGGTTTTGCCGTCAGCTCGGCCTGCACCGGATCATCATCCACCACCATCACGCGATAGGGTTCGGCCGGGCGGCGCAGGGAGAGTTCATCCACCAGCTCGAACAGCCGGGCCGGCTGAACCGGCTTGGTCAGATAGCGGGAGGCACCGGCACGAAAGGCCGCCAGGCGCGCGGGCACATCATCGCGGGCAGACAGAAACACCACCGGTGGCGCATTTTCCACCGTGGCCAGCACTTCAACCACCACTTCGGCCCCGGCCTGCACCCGCTCGGCAAAGACCATGTCAGCCAGCACCAGATCGGCCCGGTGCCCCCCCAGCCAGGCATCCCGGAAGTCAGCGGTTTCCTCGAACACCCGCACATCGTAGCCATGGGACTCGAGCAGTGTCTGCAACACGGCAGCCTGTTCCAGGTCATCTTCCAGCACATCAATGGAAGGCCTGAGCGTGTTAGCCAGGCTCGGCGCCTGATCCACACCCAAGTCAAATACAACACCATCATCCCAGCGTCGCTGCTGCGGGCTCGACAGTGGCACGCTTTTCATGGATTCGAGCAAGCCCGTCCAGACAGCCCACTCCGCCTGTGTGGGCCCCGCCTTATCCTCACTCCAGCCTTCAATAAAATCCAGCAGACAGCGTGCCTTGCCCCCAAGCCCTGACTGACCAAAGGTACCCGCCGCACCCACCAGACTATGCAACAATCGACACAGCTCCTGTACCGGACCCGACTGCCAGTAGCCAGGCCCGACCCGTCCGGCCTGCATGCAGATTGCCTGCAATCGCGTAGGCAATTTTTCCAGAAACGCCAGCGCAAGAACGTCCATCGTCTTTTCAGTATTCATATGCACACCCGTCAATGAACCTTGGACTCAGCGCACAAGGCGCCACCGACAGTAGGCTCGAGCCACTCGCGGAGCAGCACCTCGGCGGGCTCAGGCCTTGCGAAAAAATATCCCTGCATACGATCACAGCCCCTTTGGCGCAAAAAGTCTGCCTGCGCCCGGGTCTCAACCCCCTCCGCCACAACCGACAGGTGCAGACTCTTGGCAATACCAAGAATCGCCTCGACGATGGCGGCGTCATTACTTCCTTCGGCTAGATCCTGTACGAAACTCTTGTCGATTTTGAGTTCGCACAGCGGCATCTGCTTGAGCCTGGCAAGATTGGAATAGCCGGTACCAAAATCATCAATCGAAAACTGCAAACCCAGGCGCGACAGCTCAGCCATGACACCCACAGCATCGCCCATTTCATCACCCAGCAGACTCTCGGTAACTTCCAGTACAAGGTTCGCGGGGTTTGCACCTGTCTGCTGCAGGATATGCTTGACGCTTTGTACGAATCCCTCCTGCTGAAATTGCCTTAAACTGACGTTTATCGACAGGGGCAGCACAGGGCCAGAGGCATTAACCCGTACGCTTAGCTTGCACACTTCGGCAAATATCCAGGCTCCCAGCTCAATAATCAGCCCGCACTCTTCGGCCACCGGGATAAACTGCACCGGCGGAATAAAACCACGTGTGGGATGACACCATCGTGTCAGCGCTTCAGCCGCAACCATGCGGCCATCACCGTTGACCTGTGACTGCAGGAATATAAACAGCTCACCGTGCATTAGCGCATGGCGCAGATCGCGTTCCAGATCCGCAAATTCCTGCACCTGCAGCTGCATACCCGCCTCGAAAAACGTGACTTCCCCCAGCCCTGCAGCCTTGCTGCGATAGAGCGCTATGTCCGCCTCGCGCAGCAAGTCTTCCGCCGTTTCCAGCCCCTTGGGCAACAGCGTAATGCCCATGGATGCCTGCAGGTGATGCTGATGACCGTCTATCTCAAACGGCTCACGCACTGCCAGTGCCAGCTTGCCCGCCAGGCGCCGAACCGTACGTGAGACATCAGGCGATATACTGGCGTCCAGATCCGGCAGCAATACCACAAACTCGTCCCCCCCCAGCCTTGCCACCGTATCCTGCTCGCGCACCAGCGCTTCCAGCCGCCGCGACAGCACTTTCAATGCGGCATCGCCCACACTGTGCCCGAAGACATCATTGACACGCTTGAACTGATCCAGATCGAGAAAAATCAGCGCCGACACCCGACGATGACGGCGTCCGGATGCCAGTACCATCTCCAGCCGATCCAGCAGCAAGCGGCGATTTGGCAGCCCCGTCATAGGGTCAAAAAAGGCCATCTGGTGCAGCATGGCTTCACTTTCCCTGTGCTCGGTCACATCCTTGAGCACAGACACATAATGGGTAATAGTGCCCCGCGAGTCCCGCAGTACCGTTGAAGTCACTTCAGCCAGATAATCGCCGCCGCTCTTGCGTCGCAGCGTCAACTCGCCGTCAAAACCGCTGGATGAGAGCAATTCCTGACACCAGTTTTCCCAACCTTCCTCCCCTTCATCACTGCAATTCAGCTCCGACAGATGCCGCCCTACTATATCGGCACGCCCAAAACCTGTCTGGGCTTCAAAACAGTCGTTTATCTCCGTCACATGACCGCGCGCATCCAGAATTGCAATGGCGAGATTTGCCTGATTCATCCCGCAACTCAGTGTCCGCAGCCGATCGCGATCACCGCGCAGCTGCAGGGCAATAGCCGTAATACTTGCTGCGACCGCTGCGACCTCATCGACAACAAGCTGCGAGAGCGCCCCCTGGCGATAATAGATATCGATGCACCCCAGCATCTTGCCGGCACTGACCACCGGGTGCGACAGACTCGCCGAGAACCCCTGTGATACCAGCGCATCCCCATGCTGACGCCAGCTCGCACTGGTTGCGATGTCGTCGATCTGCACCGGCTCGGCCCGGCTGATCGCAAGGGATGCAGGCCCCGGCATATCGCCCGGCGTCATATTCTCGAAAGCTTCCAGGTAGCGATCAGAAAGCCCTGCTGTGGCACCGCAGCCTAGCCGATACCCATCATCTTGCAGCAGGAGAATACAGACAGCCGACTCAGGCAACAGAGACAAAACACCGCGGGCCAATGACTGGAGTTGACCTGCCAGCGGCCTGGCTAGCGCTACTGGGTCCAGCAGCGAGGCGCGCAGCTGTTCCAGCCCGCGCCTGTGCCGCTCATCCGTCACATCGGTGAAAAACCACGCAAAGGCCTCCGGCGGCCTTTCGCTCTCGTGCAGAGGCTGACTCTGCAGATGCACCCAGCGCACAGCACCCGCGGTCGGATAAAAGAGAATTTCAATATCAAGAGGGTCCCCGCAGGATCGCGCCCTATCGATTTGATGCAGCTGCTGAGGGTCCGAGGCTGGACCCTCGAAATAGGATAGCGCCGCACGACGCAAGGCGTCCTGCGGCTGACAGCCGGACAAGGAGCAAAATGCCTCATTGACCCAGAGGGCCTCTCCCCGAGGCGAGACGACCATGACTGCACAGGGCGCCAGTGACAATGCACGACAAAGTGAACTCGTTTCAGCATGCAGCAATTTGAACTCTCCCTGTAACCCCATCCCAGACACAGAATGAAGAACTCACTTCCTCGCACTACCACCGTCTTCGCATATAAGACAGCGTGTCAAGCATCCGTGTTCGATAACAGGAATATAGCGCCCGTTATGAAAATGGTCTCGCAACCGCACAAAGCAGATTACACAATCGGACAATGCTTGCACATACAGTTGACGTCGTCTGTACACAGTAAATCCGTTACGCTAAAACCGAGCACCCTGGATCACCCTCATCCGCACCTGCAAGCATTCAGATAGAGCAGAATATTTCGATCCCGAAGATCGCCGACGACAGTGCTGCACCGGCTAACTATAGTACCCAGCGTCGCACAACGCAGACGATAAAGAAAAATGAGTCGACAGATAGTACACCGGAAAATAGCGGTGACTGCATGCAAGCGTAACAGGGGACAGATGAAAGTACGGAGTGATCTGGAGCGGGAAACGAGACTCGAACTCGCGACCCCGACCTTGGCAAGGTCGTGCTCTACCAACTGAGCTATTCCCGCTAATTTTTCTGTCAGCCGATCAACTGTCAGAAAATGGCGTCCCATAGGGGGTTCGAACCCCTGTTACCGCCGTGAAAGGGCGGTGTCCTGGACCACTAGACGAATGGGACTTACTAACACCTCTTGCGAGGCATACCCTCTTTCGAGGATTGGAGCGGGAAACGAGACTCGAACTCGCGACCCCGACCTTGGCAAGGTCGTGCTCTACCAACTGAGCTATTCCCGCTAATTTCCCGCCAGCCGATCGACTGTCAGAAAATGGCGTCCCATAGGGGGTTCGAACCCCTGTTACCGCCGTGAAAGGGCGGTGTCCTGGACCACTAGACGAATGGGACATTTCGCTTTGGCTTAACGCCAAATGCGGGGCGTATATTATTTCCGACGCCGGCGTAGGTCAAGGGTTTTTTAAGGTTTTTTTCCTATAAAATCAATATGTTCATTTTTTAGCTAACTCGTCAGGATAGCCATGAGCCCGACCGAAACAGGACTATTGATTCTTGCCGCCATACTGCTCTGTACCCTGGCCGCAAGCCTAACCCAGCACCTTGTTAACCGGCGCCAGTTGCGCCTTGCACGCAGCACCGAGTTGCAGGAGAACATACGTCACCTGACCTACCTTGCGGACAACCTGCCCGCCCCCTTCCAGAGTACCGATATCCGCCATGCACTGGCGGCAAGCCTGAGTCTCACACTCACAGAACTGCAGCAGCTGGCGCCGCGCGCCTGCAGCGAGCAGGAGCGCCTGACACTGGTACAGCACCTGGAGGAAACACCTGACGAGCCCGACCTGCCCCCGGGGGCACTGACACGGTTGCCGGATCAGCACAGCGCCCGCCGCGTACGCGCCCTGTTGCGCGATCTGGCGCAGCTGCTGCGCCTGCAACAGCAACGCCAGGAATTGCCGAGCGAAATGGCGGAACTGTGCCTGCGTCATATCAAGAGCGGCTACCACCGCGTGAGCTGCGACTTAGCCATCATGGATGCCCAGGCAATGGAAGCCGGCGGGCGGGCCCAGGTGGCCGCACATCAGTACCGCAGCTGCCTGGGCAAGCTGCGGGCCATTCGCGCCATGCAAAATACTGCACCCCAGATCCAGAACCTGCAAACCCACCTGGAGCAGCTCGAGCGCCGGCTGAACGTTTCCCAGGCGCAGGGCGACTAGAGCCGCGCTCTTCTAGCCAGGCCTCTCAACGCCAAGCTTCTTGACCCCAAGAAAAGGCCGTCAATAGCCGGTTAGCGCTGCAGGCGGCAATTCTCCCCGTCCAGACGCCCAAGGTCGATCTCCACATCCAGCTCCCGCCGCGCCTGACGCAGTTCGTCCTTGTAGGTGCGTTTGAACTTGCGCCGCGTAATCCCTTCCAGGAAGCGCTTGACCTCAACATCATCCTCGAGCACCAGGCCCGGTACCTGCACCGGCAGGCGCGTTTCCTCATCCACCGCCACCATGGTGAAGTAGGAGGTATTGGTCGGCTTCACGATGCCCTTGTGAAAGTCCTCCGACACGACCTTGATGCCGATTTCCATCGAGGATTTCCCGACGTAGTTGACCGACGCATAGAGCGTCAGCAGCTCCCCCACTTCCACAGGGTTAAGAAAATCCACCGAATCGATCGACGCCGTGACGCAATAACAGCGCGCATGGGTCGCAGCACAGGTGTAGGCAATCTTGTCCATCAGCGACAGGATGATGCCGCCGTGTACCTTGCCACCGAAGTTTGCATAGGAGGGCACCATCAGTTCCTTGAGCACCTGCTGGGATGCCTTGACCGTTCTGAATTCGTTTTCTGACATCTGCCGAGTCCTTACTGACACTGAAATAAATGCGCAAGGCCTTGCGGCCTTAACATGCTTGCCGGGATTCGCACCCGGCTGCCTAAGATAGCACTAGCGCCAAAGCCCCTGCGACTGATTTTCCGTCACCGCCCGGGCGTGCCTATGCAAAAAAAGCGATTAAAGGCCAGACGCTCGGTTTCAACCTCCCAAGCATCACCAGGTGTGAATCGAATCACCGCGCCCGGCCCGCGCTGGGCCAGCTGCGCGGCATCGAGTGTCGCCACAGAGCCGATTTTCGGATAGCCACCGATGGTCTGGCGATCCCGCAACAGCACTATGGGCTGACCATCCCCCGGCACCTGCACGGCGCCATAGGCAATACCCTCGGAAATAATACCGTCCAGGCGCGAGTGAATTGCAGGCCCCGACAGCCGATAGCCCATGCGATCGCTGTGGGGCGATACCTGATAGTCGCTACTGAAAAAACGCCGGACTTGAGCCGCATCGAACTGATCGTACTGATAGCACGGCAGCAACCGCAGACACAGCGGCGCGCTGTAATCGGGTACATAGCGCGGGGGCACCTGCCGCGGCCGTTTTCGCGGTGCCGATCGGTACTCAAGCCGATCACCCGCCTCCAGGCGCCGGCCGTCCCCCTGCAGACCACCACAGCCCTCACGCATCACAGTGGCACAACTGCCGTGCTGCAGCTGTGCCTCAAAACCGCCGCCGACCGCCAGGTAGGCGCGCATGCCACTGCGCGCCGCAGCAAAGCTCAACTCATCCCCGGCCTCGAGCCAGTAACTGCCCCAGGGCTCAATTGGCTGCTGATTGATACGGGCCGCAAAATCAGCCCCGGTAATGGCGATCTGGGTAGGCTGGAGCGCGCGCAGGCGCACTGGGCCCAGAGTAATCTCCAGCGCCGCACAGTTGTAATGATTCTCCAGCAACCGATTGGCCCAGAGAAAGGCATGTTCATCCAGCGGCCCACCGCTGGCCATGCCAAGATGCTGCATGCCGTAGCGGCCATAATCCTGCAGCAGCGTCAGGAAACCGGGTTTGATAACCTCGAATGCCATCAGATTTGCCCCCCGGCCTGCACAAAGTGCTCAAGGCTTACGGGCTCGAACCGCACCCGGCTTCCGACCTGCAGCGGACTTTCACTGCGCTGGCACAGCGCCAGCATATCCACCGCCGTACGCCCGATAATCTGCCAGCCCCCCGGCGACACGCAGGGATAGACCGCTGTCTGCCGGTCCGCCAGTGCCACACTGCCGGCCGGCACCCGGGTGCGGGGCGAAGCCTTGCGCGGCACCTTCAGGCGCGCATCCGTATTGCCCATAAAGCAAAAACCGGGACTGAAACCAATGGCGTACACCAGATACTCCTGGCCGCAGTGCAGAGCGATGACCTCATCCCGGGACAAGCCTGCAAGCTGCGCGACCTCATCCAGATCAGGTGCCACCTCGGGGCCGTAATAGACGCCGACAGACATAACCTCGCCACTGGCCTCGCTCTCATAAGCAACGCTGTCCAGATCATGCAGCGCTTCGCGCAACAAGGCGCAAAACGCCATCACGCCCGTGCGGGACAGATCCAGGCTTATAAAAATGCTGGCATAGGATGGCACCAGGTCGGTGACGCAGGCCCCTAAACGGTGGCGTATCAGCGCGGCGGCACGGCAAACCCGGGCGCAGACAGCAGGTTCAATCTGCTCGCCCAGGTACAGCATGCAACCGGACTCGCCGGCGGGTTCGATCCGCATCACGACAAGGCCGCGCGTATGCGCCCGACCGCGGCCAGCAGCTGTTCGTTGTCGCCATGCAGGCACAGGGTATCGGCCTGTAACGGGATAGTGCCGCCCTCCAGCGTGCTGACCTGCCCCTGCTCGACAATCTCGCGCACCTGCTGAATCACCCGCTCGGCATCGGTATGCACGGCGCCGGGTTTGATGCGCGGCACCAGTCGCCCGTCGGCGCCGTAGGCGCGATCCGCAAAGGCCTCGAACCAGAGCTCAACGCCCTGAACCGCCGCCCGTTCGCGCAGTGCAGCATTGGCACTTTCGCCCGCCCCCAGCACCACCAGCGGCAAGTCCACACCGTAGCGCCGTACGGCCGCGATCATGCTGTCCAGGGTTGCTTCATCGCGCATCATCTTGTTGTAGAGCGCCCCATGGGGCTTAACATATTCGACCCGCCGCCCCTGGGCACGGCAGATCCCGTCCAGCGCACCTATCTGGTACAGCACACAGGCTTCCAGCTCCTCTCCCTCGAGGGCAAACTCGCGGCGCCCGAACCCCAGCAGGTCGGGATAACCCGGATGTGCGCCTATGCTGACGCCATAGCGACAGGCCAGCATCACGGTACGCGCCATGGTCATCGGGTCGGATGCGTGCATGCCACAGGCAATATTGGCCATGTCGACGAAGGGCATCACCGCCGCGTCATTGCCCTTGACCCAGCTGCCGAAGCTCTCGCCCATATCACAATTGAACTTCATGGAGTGACCTTCCGAAATCGTCTGATCACTTATGATAAACAAAACCTGAGCCTTTTTGTCGCGGCTTTGGGCGCCTCCCCCAGCGTACTTCACCCTATCCGCCGCGCCCCAGGTTGCTTTTCACACAACACGTACAAGGCACGCACAAAAAAGGCTTCCCGCAGGAAGCCCAGAATGCACTCAGAGTACTGGCATCAAACCATCGGCTAGGGGAGTTCCCTGGCCTGGGCCCGCAGCACGAATTTCTGAATCTTGCCGGTGGAGGTTTTGGGCAGCTCGCAGAACACCACGCTTTTGGGCACCTTGAAGCGCGCCATATGCTCGCGGCAGAACGCGATTATCTCATCCTGGGACGCAACAGCCCCGGCCTTGAGTGTCACAAAGGCACAGGGCGTTTCACCCCACTTATCATCCGGGCGCGCCACCACGGCGGCTTCGGCAACAGCGGGGTGACGGTACAACACATCCTCCACCTCGATGCTGGAGATATTCTCGCCACCGGAAATAATCACATCCTTGGAGCGGTCCTTGATCTCGACATAGCCATCGGGATGCCACACCGCCAGATCGCCGGAATGAAACCAGCCGCCGGCCAGGCTCTCCTGAGTCGTGGCAGGATTTTTCAGATAGCCCTTCATCACCAGATTGCCACGCATCATGATCTCGCCGATGCTCTGGCCATCCTGTGGCACCGGTTGCAGCGTCTGCGGGTCCGCCACCATAAGCCCGTCCAGCATGGGGGCACGAACGCCCTGACGTGACTTGAGGCGCGCCTGCTCCGCCAGTGGGCGCTCATTCCAGCCCTCATGCCAGGCACAGATGACCGACGGGCCATAGGTTTCGGTCAGGCCATAGACATGGGTCACCTTGAAGCCCAGTTCCTCCATCCCCTGGATCACCGCCGCCGGCGGCGCCGCCCCGGCGGTCATGACCTTGACCGCGTGCTCGATACCCTGCTTGAGTGCATCCGGCGCGCCGTTGAGCATATTCAGCACTATGGGCGCGCCACAGAAGTGATCCACCTTCTCGCGCCTGATGGCGTCGAAAATGGGCTCGGCCCGCACATGGCGCAAACACACAGCGGTGCCGGCCGCCAGCGCCAGGGTCCAGGGAAAACACCAGCCATTGCAGTGGAACATCGGCAGCGTCCACAGATACACAGGATTATCCCCCATGTTCCAGGACACCAGGTTACTGGTGGCATTCAGATAGGCGCCGCGGTGGTGATACACCACCCCCTTGGGATCCCCGGTGGTGCCGGAGGTGTAGTTCAGCGAAATGGCCTGCCACTCATCATCTGGCAGGGTCCAGGCTTCGCTATCATCCCCTTCACTCAGCAACTGCTCGTAGGTCAGTTCGCCAATCAGCTCCCCCTCCTGCCAGCCCGGATCATCAATATCGATCACCAGCGGCGGATGGGCCATGCCTTGCAGTGCCTTGGCCACGACGCCTGAGAATTCCCGCTCGGTGATCAGCACCCGGGCCTCGGCGTGCTGCAGGATAAAAGCGATAGCCTCGCTGTCCAGGCGGGTATTGATGGAGTTGAGCACGGCGCCACACATGGGCACACCGAAGTGCGCCTCGAAGTGCTCCGGCAGGTTCGGTGCGATGATGGATACCGTATCACCGGGCTGCACACCGCGCCGGCGCAGCGCGCTGGCGAGTTTCAGGCAACGTTCATGGGTCTCCCGCCAACTGCGGCGCAACGCTCCATGCACCACCGCCGTGCGATCAGGATAAACAATGGCCGCACGCTCCAGAAAACTCAGCGGTGTCAGGGCGCTGAAGTTGGCCGGCGTCCGCGCCAGCCCCTGTTCGTAAGGATGTTGTTCTGACATACAGGCCCCTCGGCTCAGGATAAAATAGCGATCAGGATTCCCCCGGGCGCGCTCAGAAGTTCTGCTTCAGCACCTTGCGGAACTGGCCGACAATGCCGTTGCGAAACGCCAGTACGCAGATCACGAAAATCGCCCCCATGATGATATGGATATAATTCCCCAGTTCTCCGCCGGACAGATAGTTCTGTATCGTAACGATGGCTGCCGCGCCCACCAGGGGCCCGAACAGGGTTCCCATGCCGCCCACCAGGGTCATCAGTACCACTTCGCCGGACATATGCCAGTGCACATCGGTCAGCGATGCCAGCTGAAACACCAGTGTCTTGGTGGAGCCTGCCAGCCCTGCCAGCGCCGCCGAGATGATAAAGGCCACCCATTTGTAGTCATTGACGTTGTAGCCAAGGGAAATGGCGCGGGGCTCGTTTTCGCGAATCGCCTTGAGCACCTGACCAAAGGGCGAATGCACCGTGCGCTGAATCAGCCAGAAGCCGAACAGGAAAATGGCCAGTACAAAGAAGTACATCTGCAGGTTGTCAGACAGATCAATCACGCCAAACAGATGCCCGCGCGGCACACCCTGCAAACCGTCTTCCCCGCCGGTAAAAGGCGCCTGCAAATAGAAGAAGAAAGCCAGCTGGGCCAGCGCCAGGGTCACCATGGCGAAGTAAATGCCTTCGCGGCGCACCGCCAGCTTGCCGTAGAGCGCGCCTATCAGGCCCGCCGCCACAGTGCCGGCCAGAATGCCCAGTTCAGGCGTGATGCCGGTATTGATCATCAGATAACCGGTAACATAGCCACCCGTTCCCAGAAACACCGCATGACCAAAGGACAGCAGCCCGGCAAAGCCCAGCAGCAGGTTAAAGGCGCAGGCGAAAAGTGCAAAGCACAGCACCTTCATCAGAAACACCGGATAGAGCACAAAGGGTGCGACCAGTGCCAGCAGCAGTAACACCAGGTTCAACTTTGAATGGGTAAAGATTGACGTATTCATAGACGTTTCCTCCGCGATGCCGGCTCAGGCTTCCTTGCCGAACAGGCCCGCAGGTTTGAGCAGCAAGACAATAACCATCACCAGGAAGATCACCGTACTGGAGGCCTCCGGGTAAAAGTATTTGGTCAGACCTTCCACGACACCCATGCCAAGGCCGGTCAGAATGGCACCACCGATCGAGCCCATGCCACCGATAACAACGATGGCGAAGACGATAATCAGCAGATTGGAACCCATGTCCGGTGACACCGAATACACAGGCGCGGCCATCACACCGGCAAAACCCGCGAGACCCACGCCAAAGCCAAAGGTCAGGGTGACCATCAGCGGCACGTTGATGCCAAAGGCCTGCATCAACTGCGCGTTCTCGGTGCCGGCGCGCAGATAGGCCCCCAGACGGGTCTTCTCGATCATCCACCAGGTCACGCCACACACCAGGATAGAGGCGACAACGATCCAGGCCCGGTAGGCCGGCAGGTACATGAAGGGCAGTTTGAAACCGCCCTGCAGCGCCTCAGGAATGGCGTAGGCCATGCCGGATGAGCCGAACACATGGGTAAAGGTGCCCTGCAGCATCAGCGCTATGCCAAAGGTGAGCAGCAGGCTGTAAAGGTGATCTTCCTTGGCGATGGGACGAATCAGCAGCCGCTCCATCAGTATGCCCACAGCCCCCACGGCCAGCGGCACAACAATCAGTGCCAGCCAGTAATTGATGCCCAGATAGTTGAGTGCCATCCAGGCGGCGAAGGCGCCCAGCATGTACATCGCGCCCTGGGCGAAATTGATGATTTTCAGCAGACCGAAAATAATCGCCAGTCCCAGGCTCAGCAACGCGTAGAAGGAGCCGTTGATCAGGCCGACTAGCAGCTGACCAAAGAGCCCGAACAGATTAATGCCAAGAAAAGTGGCCATAAGGTACCCCGACTAACGCCAGCCCCGCGCCGGACAGATCCGGCGCCGGGCTCGTTATCATGATTTAACGAAGTTACATTCTGGCAGCATGGGGGCGTAGGCCGTATCACCCGGAATCACGTCAAGCACCTTGAAGATATCGTCGGCGTCGCGACGCTCTTCAGCCGTCTTGATCTGCACGTAGTACATGTCATGCACCATGCGCCCATCGGCACGCAGGGTGGCATTGCGGGCGAAGAAGTCGTCCGGCTTCATCTCTTTCATCTTCGCCATCACGGCATCGGACTCATCGGTGCCGGCGGCTTCGATTGCCTTCAGATAATGCATGGTCATGGAGTAGGCACCGGCGTGGCCCATGGCGGGAATGGCGCCGTGACGTTCCTTGAAGCGCGTGCTCCAGGCACGGGTGGCGTCATCGTAGTCCCAGTAGAAGCCGGTGGTCAGCGTCATGCCGCCGGCGGTGGCAGGATCCATGGCCTGGGCATTGGGGGTAAAGACCAGCAGGCCGGCCACATCGGCGGTCTGGGTCAGGCCGAACTCGGCGGCGGTTTTCAGGGCGTTAACGGTGTCGCCACCGGCATTGGCCAGCGCGACTACATCGGCACCCGAGGCCTGGGCCTGCAGCACATAGGACGAGAAGTCGGTAGTGCCCAGCGGCGCACGCACGCCACCGACAACTTCACCGCCGTTTTCGACAATCACTTCAGTCGCAACGCCCTCAAGCGCATGACCAAAGGCGTAATCGGCAGTGATGAAGAACCACTTTTTCTTGCCCGACTGCACAATCGGCTTGACGGTGCCGTTCGCCATCGCCGCCACGTTATAGGTCCAGTGCACGTTGTACGGCGAGCAGGCACTGGTGGTAAAGGCGTTGGATGCGGCGGTGGAGATCAGCGCGATCTTCTTGTTGTCGGTCAGCACCTTGGTGGCCGCACCCACCACGGCGGAGGACACCAGCCCCCCCACTGCATCCACCTGCTCGCTTTCAACCCACTGGCGCACCTTGGCCGAACCCACATCAGGCTTGAGCTGATCATCGGCGCTGACTACCTCGATGGGCATGCCCAGCACGGTGCCACCAAAATCTTCCACCGCCATTTCAATGGCCGTCACACAACCGGGACCGCAGATATCGGCATAGACGCCGCCCATATCCGCCAGTACGCCAATCTTGACCTTGTCATCGCTGACAGGCCCGGCCAGTGCGGCGCCACCGATAGCCGTGGAGGCGGCAACGGCCACCGCGAGCAGGGTCTTGTTCATTGCTTTCATGTAATACACTCCAGTTTTTCTTGTTGTTGCGTGAGTCATGTTGCGTGAGTCATGTTGCGTGATTCGTGATTCGTGATTCGTGATTCGTGATTCGTGATTCGTGATTCGTGATTCGTGATCAGTCTGTAGCGCCCGGACGCCTGGACAGAAAACTGCTCCTGCGTTTTCCGCCCCTCTCTTTTCTAAAGAGCAGCCATCTATCGTTTAGACGCCCAGGTAGGTGTTGAGCAGATCGGTTTTGGCTTCAAGTTCATGGGCATGGACTTCTTCGACTATATGGCCGTGTTCCATAACGTAATGCCGGTCGGCAATGGGGGCGGCAAAGCGGAAATTCTGCTCCACCAGCAGGATGGTCAAACCACGCTGCTTGAGCCCGAGCAGCACCTGGGCGAGTTTTTGCACTATGACCGGTGCCAGCCCCTCGGTAATTTCGTCCAGCAGCAGGATATTGGCGCCGGTGCGCAGAATACGGGCCAGTGCCAGCATCTGCTGTTCGCCACCGGACAAGCGTGTGCCCTGGCTATAACGGCGCTCATAAAGATTGGGGAACATCTCGTACAGTTCCTCCACGCTCATGCCGTCGGAACGTACCGCAGGCGGCAGCATCAGGTTTTCCTCGACGTTAAGGCTCGAGAAAATACCGCGCTCTTCCGGGCAATACCCCAACCCCAGGTGGGCAATGCGATGCGGCGCCAGATTCAGGGTTTCGCTGCCGTTCACCATGATGCTGCCACTGCGTCGCCCCACCATGCCCATGATCGCGCGCAAGGTGGTGCTGCGCCCCGAACCATTGCGGCCCAGCAGTGTCACCAGCTCACCCTGGCGAATGCTCAGATCGATGCCATGCAGAATATGGGACTCGCCATAAAAGGCGTGCAGATCACTGATGCGGATTTTTTCACGCGAAGAAGACGTACTCATGCCTGGGCTCCTGCAACAACACTGGAATGCACCCCAACCGCGGCTACAGGCGCAGCGGGTTCGTCATCGGCAACACCCAGATAGGCTTCGCGTACCCTTGAGTCCGCCGACACGCTGGCATAGTCGCCCTCGGTCAGGATGGCGCCACGCTGCAGCACCGTGATGCGATCGGCCAGCTTGGCCACCACATGCAGGTTGTGCTCCACCATCAGGATGGTGCGCCCGGCCGATACCCGCTTGATCAGATTGGCTACCACTTCAACATCCTCGTGGCCCATACCCTGGGTCGGTTCATCCAGCAGCATCAGTTCCGGATCCAGCGCCAGGGTGGTGGCAATTTCCAGCGCCCGCTTGCGGCCGTAGGGCAGGTCCAGCGTCTTGCTGTGGGCGAAGTCGGTCAGGCCGACGTCGTCCAGCAATGCCATGGCCTTGTCGTTAAGGCGATCGAGCACGCGCTCGTGCTTCCAGAAATGAAAACTGTTGCCTTCCTTGCGCTGCAGCGCCACGCGCACGTTTTCCAGTACGCTGAGATTGGGAAACACCGCCGATATCTGGAACGAGCGCACAATGCCAAGGCGAGCGATATCCGCCGACTTGCGGGCGGTAATGTCCTTGCCGTTGAACAGGAGCGCACCGCTGGTGGGGGTAAGGTATTTGGTCAGCAGGTTGAATACTGTCGTCTTGCCGGCACCGTTGGGGCCGATAAGCGCATGGATGGCGCCGCGTTCGATCTGCAGATTGACATCATCCACGGCGGTAAAGCCCTTGAATGCCTTGATGAGATTTTTCGTTTCAAGAATAAGATCCTGACTCATGCAACACGTCCCCGCTGCCACGACCTGAAGCCGGCACAGCCTTATTGTTGTATTCGGGATCGGGGCCAGAGCCCCCGGTTGCACTCAATCTAGGCCAGGACCGTTGCCGGAGTTTGTCGCAAATCTAACGAAATGTAACAACGGCCGTGATATAAGGGATTTCCCTAGTTAAGTTGGTTAAGATGGGGCACCTTCAGAGCAGGAAACACCATGCTGCCAGGCTCCAAGCTCACACGACGCTTCTTCACCGTGATTGCCCTGATCATTGCGGCAATCTTTCTGGCCTTCTATGCCTACTCGGTGCCGCTGATTCAGAAAAAGGTGTTCGAGATCGAGCGCAACAACAGCCGCACCACCCTGAACAACATCTTTGAGCTGGCCAGCCAGATGCATGTCAGCGTGGAGGACTACCGCAACCGCACCCTGGATTCACACCAGCAACGCCTCAAGGCCGTGGTCGCCCTCACCGCCATGCACATCGACGAAAGCCTGGCGCAGGCGAGACAGCTGAACATTCCGCCCGATCAGGCCCGCGCCCGCCTGTTCGAGCGCCTGCGCAGTTTCAGCTATGGGCGCGGCGACTATATCTGGATCGCCGACTATGACTCGGTGCTGCTGTCCCACCCCGAAGAGGCCCTGCACAACCAGAGCGCACTCGACCTGCGCGACAGCGACGGCAACAGCATCATTCCCAGAATCGTGGCCCTGGCCACGCAGGAAGGCGAAGGCTTTTACCGCTACAAGTGGCACCGTCTGGGGGAAAGCCGCAGCCTCGACAAGTACTCCTATGTGAAGAACTTTCCCGACTGGGGCTTTGTAGTCGGCGCCGGCGTCTATCTGGACGACATAGACGCAGAAGTGCAGCAACAAACCGCCCAGGCGCTGCAGAAGCTGCGCTCGGGCCTGCTCGAACTGCGCATCGCCCAGACCGGCTATATGTATATCTTCGATGGTGACGGCAATATGCTGATCCACCCCAATGCGAACCTGGATGGCACCAACTTCCTTGGCCTGCAGGACCCGGTCACACTCCGCCCCATCTCCACCGAACTGATGGAGGTGGCCGAAAGCGGTGAGGAGCTGTACTACAAGTGGGACAAGCCCTCGGACCCCGGCCACTACGTCTACGACAAGCTCGCACTGGTGCGTTACCTGCCGGGCTTCGACTGGTACATCGGCTCCTCGGTCTATGTGGACGAACTGCGCAGTAGCTCGCAAGTCCTCACCGACCGCATCCTCACCATGGCCCTGGTCGCCATGCTGGCGGCGATACTGCTGGCATTTATCTTCGTCAACTGGGTCACCCGACCCATACGGCGCCTGTCGGAAACCGCCCAGCGCGTCAGCGACGGCGAACTCAGCGCCAAGAGTGGCATTCGCCGCGACGATGAGCTCGGCCTGCTGGCCCACTCCTTCGATCGCATGGTGGATCAGCTGCGTGGCAATATTCATACCCTGGACGCCAAGGTCCAGGCCCGCACCCGGGACCTGGAGGCGACCAACAGCCAGCTGCTCGGCGCCGTCGACTCACTGCGCCAGGCACAGGAAGAGCTGCGGGTCCACGAAGCGCGCCAGCGCCTGATTCTGGATGCCCTGCCAGCCCAGATCGCCTATATCGACACCAGCATGCGCTACATCTTCGTCAACCAGGGTTACGCTGATGTGTTCAATCGCAGCAAGGATGATATCGTCGGCCGTCATCCAGCGGAGATACTGGGTGAGCAGATGTTCGCCGACATCCGCCAGCAGATTGAACGCACCCTGGCGGGCGAAGAATCGGTGTACGAATACCGCATACAGCGTGAAGACCGGGAGATGATCACCAAGCGCATTCTGATCCCCTTCCACTCCGCCGACGACGAGGTTAACGGCCTGCTCAATCTGTCACTGGACATCACCGCGGAAAAGGAAGCGGAAAGGCACATTAACGAGGCCCAGCGCATGAGTGCCGTGGGTCAGCTGGCCGGCGGCCTGGCCCATGATTTCAATAATCTGCTGTCCATTTTGCTCGGCAACCTGGTGGCCATGCGCGACAACCCGGCGCTGAACGACGCCCTGCTGCGCTACCTTAACCCCGCCATTCGGGCAACCCGGCGCGGCGCCGATATAACCCGGCGTCTGCTGGCATTTTCACGGCGCCAGCCCCTCAAGCCCTCCCCCGTCCATCTGCCGACCCTGATCAGCGAGATCGCCGAACTGCTGGCCGGCCCCTTGCCCAATAGCATCCGCATCGACTACCAGTGCGCCCCCGATGCGCCGCAACCCTTTGTCGATGCCGGCCAGCTGGAAGATGCCCTGGTCAACCTGGCCCTCAATGCCCGCGATGCCATGCCCGACGGCGGCACCCTCAGCTTTGAAATTAGCCGCCGTCATGTCAGCGAACCCCTGACCTGTGACGAACCGGTGTTGCCGGGCGATTACGTCGAGATCCGCGTGCGCGACACCGGCCACGGCTTTTCACCCCGGGCTGTGAGCCTGGCCTTCGAGCCGTTCTTCACCACCAAAACCGGCGGCGCCGGATCGGGTCTGGGCCTCAGCATGGTGTACGGTTTCGTCAAGCAGTCCAAAGGCTATATCCAGATTCAAAGCGCGCTCGACCAGGGCTCTGTTATCTCGCTGCTGCTGCCCGCATCCCAGGCGATGCCACAGCTGCAGGCACCAGATGGCATCGCCAACCCAGCCGAGGACCTCAACGACACCACAGGCAAACTGATCCTGCTGGTGGAAGACAACGCTGATGTGCGCCAGGTCGTGCGCGAGCAGCTGATCAGCCTGAAATACAACGTGATTGAAGCCCAGGATGCCGACGAGGCCTGCCAGCTGATTGACTCCCTGGACAACCTCCATGGCATGCTGTGCGACATCATCATGCCGGGCACACTGAATGGCTTTGAACTGGCCCGCCGGCTGCACAACAGGCAGCCGTGCAGCCGCATCGTGCTAATGAGCGGCTACAGCTATGAACAGGATCCCGGTGACAGCAGCGATCATTTTTTCACCATGCTGCCCAAGCCCTTTGAGCAGGACGCGCTGCAGGCGGCCCTGCGGCGCGAAGCCCTCGCCAAGCAGGCACCTTAGACCCCAGGCGCCACCGGCTCTTACATAAATTGAATTAATTACATAATAAGAAAGGACACCCAAACACCGTGAAACAGAACCGCCTGATTTACATCGTCGATGACGAGGCCGATATCTGCACCCTGGTCAGCGAGGAGCTGGAACGCTTCGGCTATGAAACCCGCATCTGTCGAACCGGCGCCCAGGCCGCCCAGGCCATTCGCCAGCGCAGGCCTGACCTGTGCATTATTGATCTCGGCCTGCCCGACATGGACGGCATGGCGCTGGTGCGCCAGCTCGGAGAACTGCAGGGTATTGGCATCATGATACTGTCGGGGCGCGACAGCACGCCCGACCGGGTACTGGGACTGGAGCTCGGCGCCGATGACTACATCACCAAGCCCTTCGAGCCACGCGAGCTGGTCGCCCGCGCCAACAGCCTGCTGCGCAGACTCGAGCAGATCGATGCCCCGGCGGCCGATAGCCGCCCGCGCCGCGCCGCCTTTGGCAACTGGACCTTCGACCCCGCCAGCCTGACGCTCAGCAATGAGCGCGGCCATTCGGAGGTGCTGAGCAGCGCCGAGGCACAGCTGCTCAATGCGCTGCTGCGCGCACCACGACAAATATTGTCCCGCGAGCAGCTGCTCGGTGACAGAGCCGACCCCTTTGATCGCAGCATTGATGTACGCATGTCGCGCATTCGCAAGAAGATCGAAGCCGACCCAAAGAACCCGGCCATTATCAAGACCATCTACGGTGCAGGCTACATGCTGATGACGGAAGTGAGCTGGCAGCAAGGCTGAAGACAGCCCTGTCAGACAGTGCGGCAGGCATAGGAGCGACAAGCCCTGGCCCAGTGGGGCTCGGCATTCTGGCGGTTACTTTTCGTCCAGTTTTCAGGCACAATATGCCGATGATTAAACGCCCGACAAAATCCGACCTGCGCCATGAAATGGAAAAGCAGATGGCTGACTACCTGCAAAAGGGCGGCCATATTACGTCTGTAGAACAGGGTGCCAGTGGCCTGAACAACGGCACCTACAACAAGCACCAGTTCAGTATCAGCCAGCCCAAGCAGACCCGCACCGCGGTGCCTGAAGTTCTGGTTGCCATCGACTCGCGCCGCAGGCAAAGCCCGGCGCCAGCACAGAAACCCCGCCCACGCGCACCGCGCCGGCAGGTTATCTACGACGATTTTGGCGAACCGCTACGCGTCGTCTGGGTGGACAACTAAGCGACGCCAGGCCCCACGCGCCGCAGCGACTGCCTGGCAGTAGCAAGTAGCAAGTAGCAAGTAGCAAGACGAAGCCTAGCCCTTAGAGTGCGCCTTACTCGGCTTCAGCCCCGTCGACATCCGCCGGTGCATCCTTGGGTCCGCGACGGAACAGGATGTAACCATCCAGAAAGGCTTCCAGCACTTCGTCGCTGCATTCTTTGTAGTTCTTGTGACCTGGCTTGCGGAAATAGCCCGACAGCTCAGCCTTGTTGACGCTGTGCTCAGTCAGCGCGAAGACCGCAAACAGATCCGCTTCTTTCAGGTCCAGGGCAATGCGCAGTTTTTTCAGTACATCGTTGTTCGTCATCGTCAATCCGGTCAGTCAATATCGATAAAGAGCCGCTAAAACGGCACAGTCACTCAGGCGCCCTACTCTACAGCAAAACGCCCTCCGCGCCTGCTGCGCGCAGCAAAGATAATCGTGCACCCCAGACGAAAAAAAGCCCGGCGGGAGTCGAAACTCCAGCCGGGCCCAAAGGGATTGACAGCATCAAACGGTAAAGCGGGGGAAAACCCTAGAACGTCATTTCGGGTACATGATCCGGCACTATCAGCTTGCCGGCGGTTTTGGACACGATTTCCTCAACCGATACACCGGGCGCACGTTCACGCAGGATGAAGGCGCCATCTTCAATTTCGAGCCAGGCCAGATCCGTCAGCACTTTCTTGATGCAACCGGCGCCCGTCAGCGGCAAGGTGCAGCTGTCCAGCAGCTTGGATTCGCCGTGCTTGGAGGCGTGGGTCATGGTCACGATAATGTTATCGGCACCGGCCACCAGATCCATGGCGCCGCCCATGCCCTTGATCAGCTTGCCGGGAATCATCCAGGACGCGATATTGCCCTGCACATCCACCTCGAAAGCACCCAGTACGGTCAGGTCAACATGGCCGCCGCGTATCATGGCAAAGGATTCCGCCGACGAGAAAATGGAGGCGCCGGGAATCGCCGTTACTGTCTGTTTGCCGGCATTGATCATGTCCGCATCCAGCTCAGCCTCGGTGGGGAAAGCCCCCATGCCGAGCAGGCCGTTTTCGGACTGCAGCATGACTTCCATGCCCTCGGGTACATAGTTGGCCACCAGGGTCGGAATACCGATGCCCAGGTTCACGTAGAAGCCATCTTGAAGTTCGCGCGCTACGCGCATTGCAATCTGTTCGCGAGAAAGTGCCATTATTCTGCCTCTTGCGCTGGAGCCACCGGCCACTGGCCGGTTTCTCACTGAATTTGTTATTGATGAAAACCTTGGGCGCTTACGCCTGGCGCAGGGTGCGCTGCTCGATCCGCTTCTCGAAAGTGCCCTTGATCACGCGCTGAACGTAGATGCCCGGCGTGTGAATCTGGCTGGGTTCCAGCTCGCCCGGCTCAACAATTTCTTCCACTTCCACCACCGTGATCTTGCCGGCCGTCGCCGCCATGGGGTTGAAGTTCTGTGCGGTGTGGCGGTACATGACGTTGCCGTAGCGGTCCGCCTTCCAGCCTTTGACGATGGCGAAATCACCGGTAACCGACTCTTCCATGATGTAGGAGCGGCCATTGAACTCGCGTACTTCCTTGCCTTCGGCAACAGGTGTACCGAAGCCTGTGGCGGTAAAGAACGCCGGGATACCGGCACCGCCGGCACGCATTTTCTCGGCCAGGGTTCCCTGGGGCGTCAGTTCGACCTCCAGTTCACCGGCCAGCAGCTGCTTTTCGAACAGGGCGTTTTCACCCACATAGGACGAGATCATCTTGCGAATCTGGCGGTCTTCCAGCAGCACGCCAAGGCCAAAGCCATCCACGCCACAGTTGTTCGACACAATGGTCAGATCCTTTACGCCCATCTGCTTGATGCGCGCAATCAGGTTTTCCGGAATACCACACAGGCCAAAGCCGCCGGCAATCACGGTCATTCCGCTTTCGAGGCCAGCCAGTGCCTCTTCATAGGTATTTACAACTTTATCGAAACCGGCCATTTCGCCACTCCTGATTATTGTTAGCCACTGTGCCTCACTTGCTAGCCAGTGTGCCGCAACTCAATATATTTATTAAGTTTGATTTTTTTATTTATTCATTTACTTTGTAAAACAATAAACCCCAACCCTGATACTACAACATGACCATCAAGCAACTGCGCGCCTTTATCGCCGTCGCCCGTACCCTTAGCTTTGCCGAGGCCAGCGTTCGGGTTCACCTGTCGCAACCGGCCCTGAGCCTGGCGATAAAGAAGCTGGAAGAGTCCCTGGGCGGCCGTCTGTTTAACCGTACCACCCGCACCATCGCGCTGACGCCCGAAGGCGACGTGCTATTGCCCATCGCTGAACGCTTGATGGCCGAATGGGACAGTGTAGAAGAAGAACTGCACCAGCGGTTTGCCCTGCAGCTGGGCAAGATCGCCGTTGCCGCCATGCCCTCCTTTGCCAGTTCACTGCTGCCCCAGGCGCTGCTGCGCTATCGCAAGCTCTATCCGCGCATCAATATCGAAGTACACGACGTCATCGCCGAACAGGTTGTGGACATGGTGCGCCAGAACCGGGTCGAGGTCGGCGTGACCTTCGACCCCGGCGCCAGCGACGACCTGCTGTTTCGCCCGCTGTTCAGCGATGAATTTATCGCCGTGCTGCCTCCCGGCCACCCGGACGCGAACCGCAATCCGCTGCCCTGGCAGCAACTGCTGCAGCACGACTTCATCACCCTGCAGCGCCCATCGAGCCTGCGCCTGCTGATGGAGCGCCAGCTGGCCGAACAGGGTATGGCACCGCGTGTCGCCTTCGAAGCGCATCAGCTGGCCACCGTGGGCCGCATGGTCGCAACGGGCCTGGGCGTCAGCGCCGTACCCGCCCTGTGCCGCCAGCAGATGCAGGAACTCGGCGCCTGCTGCGTATCTCTGGCCGAACCGTCCATTTCCCGCCGCGTCGGTATCCTGACCCGCAGCAACCACCAGCTGTCCGTCGCCGCAAGGGCCTTGATCGACGTATTGAGCGAGACCTTCAAGAAATAGTCGCTGGCGTCCTGAAAATATAGGAAAAACCCCATTTTTAAGGAAAGCCCGACATTAGCAGACGGCCTAAGCCTTTGATTTATGGTGCCGATAAGAGGATTCGAACCTCCGACCTGCTCATTACGAATGAGCTGCTCTGCCGGCTGAGCTATATCGGCCTGAACTCGATGGGCGCTAAAAGAGGTAATGGCCTGCTGACTAGCATAGACAACAAAGCCGCCCGCAGGCACTGCCCTTTTGCGCCCAGAGCTGCCCGTCAGAGTGCACTCATCCGAAAGCGGTAATCCTCGTACCTTAGGATCACGCCCTTGGGAATTATTTCCTCAAGTCGCACCTCTGCTGTGATGTTCTGACCTTCGCGCATCATGCGCTCGCCAACCTTGACCCGGCGCGATGCGGGGTCCTTTGAATAGATATGCACACTGAATGCCAGCTCCGGCAGGCTGCGTTGTACATCCACCGGCAACTGGCGCCGGTATGGCACACCGGCAAAGGGATCAACATCGTTTTGCATGCTCGCGCTTGCACCTGGCTGACTCTGTGCTGCACGGCTTGTATCCGCGGACCCTCTAGCAGCGTCCGGGCGGGCAGCGTCCGCACGGGGGCGCGGGCTGACGACAGGCGCGGGCTCTTGCAGCTGGATCCGAACGCCCTTCAAGTTATCGTTGCCGATGGCCGCGACGATCATTTCGGCCACCCCCGTGCGGGCTTCAGGCGCGGCTTGGGTGGAGCCTGTGCCGGGCGTTGTACCCGGCGTTTCAGCGGGCGCAGAAGTCGTTGCAACCGCAGATACCGCGGAGCTGTCCGTTCTGTCGAGGGTCCACCAGCCCAGCACAGCCACACCCGCGACCAGCAGCATAGCCAGCGGCAGGCGACCCGAACGCTGCGGTGGGTTCCTGCGCGCTGTGAACGCCGGTGCCGGCTGCGCCTGGGGTGGCGCATCCTGCTTGCGCTGACCTTCGGACTGTTTCAGTGCATCCAGGATGTAGGACATGGTTAACGCTCCCGCCTGGGTGCAAGCAGGGGAAGATCGTTACGGGTATGGGTATTCAGATGAATCGCGGTCTTGGGCCCCACCACGGCATCCACACTAAGGCCTTGTCGCATCTGAAACAGCCCCACCTGTTCCACCAGTTTTTCGTCATAGCGATCGCCGGCCACCAGCTGCACACCGCCGTTGAGACGCGCCATTTGCTGGCTCAGCCACTCCACACTGGCGCCTCTGGCACCCGGCCATATGGGTGCGCGGTACTGCGCCGGTACACGCCACAGCAGGGTATAACTGCCAGGCCAGCGCCGTTCCAATTCATCATAGGGCACATCCATGACCCTGCCCGACACTATCAGGCGCGCGGCCTCATCATTCAGTTCCAGCACCGTCGCGTGCACGAGCCCTGCCTCGGTTTTCAGGCTAACCACAGCCGGGCGATTGAGCTGCTGCAGCGAAATAAGATCACCCCCGCTCACCAGGCACCCCAGCCCCTGAGTCTCGGCAAAGCGACATACCACCGGGTTTTGGCGCGGGTCGTAATCCAGCTTCCAGGCCGCAAAGAGCGCCCGGTAGGCCTGAACCAATGCCAGATCCGCATCCGGTTGCGCCTGCCAGCGAAAGCCCTGCGCCGATACCCGATTCGGCGCTCTGTCCTCTTCCTGTACGCCAGGCGGAGAATCTGACTGTACATCAGGCAGAGGCTGAGCGAGCGCCTGAACCTGACTGTTCTGTGGAGACAGTGCAGACTGAGATACCTTGGAGGCGGCAGCCGCTGTTGCCATGACCGACGAGGTGGGCCGCACTATGGGCACACTGGCTGCTGACCCAGAAAGAGCAACTGGACGCGCGACAGCAGCCGCGACTGGTGTTTCAGCCGGCGCGGCCATGGCGTTTAACTCGGTAACAGCGGTCTCGCCGGGTTGCGTATCAAACAGACTGAAGCTCGACAGCCGTTCCAGCGATGGCAGCTCGAGCGCCGACACCCTGGTGCCATCGGCGACCCAGGCCGCCACCGCAAAGCCCACCAGCCAGGCAGCCAGTACCGCAGTAACCGCCAGCGCCAGTAACCAGCGCCAGCTGTCTCTAGGCGAGAGTCGCAGCGCCGCCTCATCACCGAAGACCTCGCGGGACGCCTTGACCAGGGTCGCCACTTCAACATGGTTGTCCCGCTGCACAAAGCTGCCGAGCAAGGCCCGATCGCAGAGTATATTCACCACCCGTGGAATACCACCAGACAGTCGATACAGGCGCTTTAGCGTCGAGGCCGGGAAGATCGGCCGGTTCAGGCCCGCAACCGCCAGACGATGGACGATATAGGCTTCCAGATCTTTCAGCGACAGCGCGCCCAGGTGATAGCGAGCCGTGATGCGCTGCGATAGCTGGCGCAGTTCAGGACGGGCCAGCAGCTCCAGCAGCTCCGGCTGGCCCACCAGTACAATCTGCAGCAGCTTGCATTCATTGGTCTCAAGGTTGGTCAGCAGGCGAATCTGTTCCAGCAGCACGACACCCAGGTTCTGCGCCTCGTCGATGATCAGTACGGTGCTACGGCCCCGGGCATGGGTATCGAGCAGATGACGATTGATAAGGTCGATATAGGTTTTGCTGCGCACCTGATCGCCCAACGGATAAGCTATGCCCAGTTCGTCACAGAGCGCTGCCAGCAGCTCCTCGACGCTGGCCTTGGGGTTCAGAATCATCGCGACATCGGTGTTTGCCGGCATCTGCTCCAGCAGGCGCCGACACACCGTGGTTTTGCCGGTGCCGACCTCTCCGGTAAGCAGGACAAAACCACCATTGCTGCCAATGCCATACAGCAGATGGGCAAGCGCTTCCTGATACTGTTCACTGAGAAAAAGATAACGCGGATTAGGCGCTATCGAGAACGGCGATTCACTCAAACCAAAATAGTTGTTGTACATCTGCGTTACCATCCCGGCCTGACATGGAGTAACTATAGATGTTGCCTGTGCCTTTTACCGACTGGTAGTGCCCAAAATTGCCATCGCAAAAAAATGTAGAGCAGACGCCAGAAATGACTCAGCTGCGTGAAAAGCAAGCATTGAATCCCTGATACCAATGCATCAATTTCCAGTTGTCCCAAGGTGGCCCATCCTATACTTGTTACAAAAGCGAAACAGAATTGCACTGAGCCCTCTATAAAACTCACTTACCCTGTGAAAAATGATGACCCTATCAACTGTCACAGAGGATCAGGGACGACACCTTGCATCAACGGGCACGGTCGCCCGCACAGCACTTTTTCTGGATATTTACGATAGTAATCGCGCGCCCAGCCTCAACCTTAACCTTAATGGCTGGACGCTAGAGCGCGTGACCAATATCGACAGCGCCCGCGATTCCCTGCGCGAACATAACTACTACGTCGGTCTGGTAAAGCTCGACTGGCCCTCCATCCAGGACCGGGATGAAATTGAAGATTTTTTCCACCAGGACCAGTACACCAACTGGATAGCCCTGACGACGCCAGACGTCATGCGTGATCACGCCTTCAGGCGCATGTTGTTTGAAAACTTCTACGATTACTTCACCCTGCCGCTGGACCCAAACCAGAGTTATCTGCAGGCCACCCTGGGTCATGCCTATGGCATCAGCCGGCTGCGCAAGCTGGAAGACAAGCAGCTTTCCATGCTGGATGAATTTCACATGGTGGGGGCCAGCCCCGCCATCATGGAAATATTCAAGCAGATCCGCAAGGTCGCCACGGCCGAGGCGCCGGTGCTAATCACCGGTGAAAGTGGCACCGGCAAGGAGCTCATTGCCCGCGCCATTCACCAGCGTTCGTCACGCCGCAAGGGCCCCTTCATCGCCGTCAACTGCGGTTCGCTGCCCGACACCCTGGTGCACTCGGAGTTATTCGGTTACGAAAAAGGCGCCTTTACCGGCGCCTACAAACGCAAAATTGGCCGCCTGGAAGCCGCCACCGAGGGCACCGTCTTTCTGGATGAGATCGGCGACCTGCCGCTCGACATGCAGGTGCACCTGCTGCGCTTTCTGCAGGAACAGACACTGGAACGCCTGGGCAGCAACGATAGCATCCATGTCAACGCACGGGTAATCGCCGCCACCAATATCGATCTTGAGCAGGCCGTTGAAGTCAGTAACTTTCGGGAGGACCTGTACTACCGGCTTAATGTACTCACGGTAAAGGTGCCGCCACTGCGCGAGCGCAACGGCGATATCGAACTGCTGGCACGGTTTTTCTTTCAGAAATTTCGCAATGAACAGGGCTGCCATGTGCGCGGCTTTACCCAGCAGGCGCTGTCCGCCCTCAATGCCTATGAATGGCCCGGCAATGTGCGCGAACTGATCAACCGTATCCGCCGCGCCATGGTCATGAGCGACAACCGCCTGGTGACACCGGCCGACCTGGGGCTGGACGACAGCGTCTGCAACAGCGGCCAGCAAATCACGCTGGAAGATGCACGCAACCGCGCAGAAACTCAGGCCATTCGGCAAAACCTGGAGCTGAGTCACAACAACGTATCCAAGGCGGCCCGCATGCTCGGCGTCTCCCGCGTCACCCTCTATCGCCTGATGGAAAAATATCAGTTGCGATAACAGCGCGCCGCGACTGCACCACTGAAAAAACCTTTAACGTCGCAATAAATCCACAGCCGCTGCAAATCCGACGCACACAAGCGTGCGAGCCTTGGAATTAATGCTACTCAAACGAAACAGCCATTCGGCCAAAGTGTTTCAGTTCATTTACAGATTTATCGCTTTCAAAATAGCGTTGCAATAAAAACCAATACTGATCAAGCGGTTAAAAAAATGGCGTGAAATGTGCACATTCCTGATAGGGCCTAAATTCCGCGCCCCGTTGCGTTAACCACAAGACCTGCTCGGGAGTTTTTCCGAACAACCGGAATCCAACAAAAAGGTAAACGGGATAAATCGGTGCCGGATCAACCGTTATCCAGATCTGACACCTCAGGCTGCACAGGTCGCAACCTGACCAACATGAGCCCTAACATGAGCCGTTCCAAGAACTACTACTACCGCAGCCGACTGCTAAGGGAACGGATTCGCAAGGACGAAGGCGCCCAGGCCACACCGCCTGCCACAACAGGGCGTGCAAACGCCGATGACGCCTTTGCGCTGCCCGACTATTTCCACGCTCCGCCCGCACCCGACGGCGATTTCCTCAGCGACGACCAAGGCCGCTATCCCAGGGTTGTACTCTGGGACGAAAATGCCTGAGCCTATCCTCACTTGAGCGCTTCCTTGCCAAACCATGCCCCTGATTCCCCTTCGCGACTCTGCGCCATCACTCCCGTGATCAGGCCCAGGAGCTCTCTCCCAGAAAATCAAAAACTCAAAACCTGTGCCGGAACCGCGAACTGTTTCACGTACCTTACAGCCCGCGTAACCATAATCACTATTTGTCTCCCCTTGGCAACGGATACTCACAAAATCGATCAAATTTGAGACATTACCCTGCGCCTATATTCCACATCTGTATAAATAACACTCGATTCAGCATGTTATAGTTCTTACCCATATTACGGAGCCCGTTAATCGCTCCGAAAACGTATCAAATTTTTAACAATCGCCAGAAAATGGCGGACAGTACTTTTAACAGGGATGCTCGGATGTGCGTAAATGGAACACAGAAAATGTGGCTACCACATGCCGAAAAAATATTTCACCCACGGGAAAACAGTACCGCGGCAACAGATTTATATTGAAAAGATCCTCTCCCGACAAAGGCAAAGCCTGAGTAATCAGGCGGCGCAAAGTTACGGGTCCTTGTTTGTGTTTTCAAATGCGAATCAGGATCGCCGGACCGCCGAAGGAGAGAACCACTTACGGATTGGCCGCTAGAGGATCTTTGCTGAATTTTTAACTTTCAGGAGAGATCTATGCGCCTTTCCAGGCTTCTGTTTACTAAGCTGTGGCTTAGTAAATCAAAACAAAATCAGCGTTTACTCAACGCTACTCACCGATGCAATCATAGTGCCCTGGGCGGCATTCGCACTAAGGCAACAGCGAACGTTGCTCGGCGCCGATTGCTGTGGACCCCGCTGACATTAGCGACCATGGCTCTGATGCTCACCAGTCCTGTACAGGCGGGCAAGCCCACAACGAAGGGCAAGCAGGACACAACGGGGGCGACTTATACGCCGCTGAGCCTCACAGTAGAGGACTACTATTTCCGCTACGGCCCAAGACCAGAAAATTGCTTGGGTGAAGACGATGAATTGGACTGGAAAGCGATCGGCGGTCTGAAGCCAGGTGAAAGCTTCACGTTCACTCCACAATACCCCGGCTGCCAGAGCCACCCGGCTGCAATCACGGTCAACCTCTCCTGGGAGGGTTCCGAACTCGTCTTGTCCAGCGCAGCGCCGGATGCAGACATGCAGAGCGAGGATCCGGGCCAAAAAGGCAGGGAAATTATCGCTCCCTCGGTGGCCAACCGGGCACAGCTGTGCATGTTCCCCACGTACAGCTCGAACGACGAGTTTTACAGCGTAACCGTAACCAATGTTGGCACGTCCAACGCCAACAACATCGTGCTAGACGGTCGTAGCGATAATGACTGGGCCATCAAATTTTACAATCGTTGCATGAATGCCGATGCCGACAATGACGGCTGGAACGACAGCCTCGAACACTCCATTTCAACGCTGCTGTACTCGGTTGGTTATGTCGATGGCGTCTACCAGCCTTACATCCTCTGGGGCAGCAACTATCTGAAAGCCAAAGCTGATACCAGTGCAGCGGATGACGAAGTCGACAGCTCTCCCGTCGACTTCAATGACGACGGAGTAATAAACAACCTCGATGTCGAAGAGATCAGCTGGTATCTCGGCGAAGGAAACGGCATCCCCCAAAGCCAGATCAGCCCTAACCCCAGCAATCCTGGCTATCTGTGGACCAACGCCCGGGAATGGCGCCGCTACGATGTGGACGGTGATGGCTATGTCGGGCAGTCCGACATCGATATCGTCTTGACACTGGTGGGACGCCCAATGCCAATGAGTGAGGACGTCATCGTGCCGACTGGACGAGTGATGGAACCGGAAGGCGGCAGCGTTCCCAAGGGCACCTATTATCAGATCAAAGGTCACGTCTGGGACAACGCCGCCGTAACAAAGGTCGAGTATCTGGTTGATGGACGAGTTCTGTGCTCCGCTACCGACCCGGTACCCAGCTTCGGCTACACCTCTGCGTTCCATACCTGCTGGTGGGACGTTCCCAAACGACAGGGTTTATATGAACTCTCGATCAGGGTCTATGACGCGGCGGGAAATGTATCGACCAGTGACGGACTTGTTGTCTCGGCAAACTGACAGAATTGAACAAGGGCGGGATTATCCCGCCCTTTTTAATATCACCCTGAAACTATTTTGTTTTAGGGGTCAACTACGATGGTGCAGGTATAGGTCGCCTGAGTCTCGAAGTTGAGACTGCTGGAAGTCTCGCTGTCGCCATCGAACAGATCGGTTTCAGCGATAACGGTACCGACACCTTCGCCAGTACAGCTAACGGTCGCTTTGGTTGCACCATGACCATCCATTGGCAACGAATCATAGCTGATGGTGAACTTGCCAAGCGGGGTGTTGTGGAAGCTTACGGTATCCTCGTCACCACTACCACAGGTGGCATCACCGGTCACTTCCACATTCTTGGCACTTTCACCGGCATAACCAGTTGGCGCGGTTTCCTCAACCTTGTAAGTGTCACCGACATTGAGATCAGCCAGGCAAGCTACGCCATTTACATCCGTGACTTGCGTACCCACAAGCTGGTCCTCGTCGTCATAGATGTTGAAGGTAACGCCAGGATGCGCAATCGTTGTCGGGTCACCATTAACGTCCTTCGTGGTTTTAGTGATTTTGATAGCTCCGGGTTTCCGCTCGTTCTCGAAAATCAGATTGACATCAGCATCGGCTGGCGTTGTCTCGGTGCGGGTGGCACAGGTTTCGAATACCGCAGATGTCGAGGCGTCAGAAGCGCCAAAATAGCCTTCAGGCACCGTCGTTTCACTTACGGTATAACTGACGACATCCAGCGAAGCATTCTTGATCGGCAGGCCATCAACACAGTGATAACCCGTCGGGCTTTCTGTCAAAGTAACCGGTAATGAAACATCACTTTGATCGGGAGTGTCGGAAATCACCTCGAATACAGCCCCAGCCAGCGCAGCACCGTCATCATCTGCCTTTTTCACCAGGATGGAACCCAGTCGCCGGTTGGTGAATTCCACTTCAGTTACCGGGATCGCAGGATCAACTTCGAAACACTGCGGGTCAGATCCGATATAGTTGGGCGGCACCACTGTCTCTTTCGCACAATAAAGCCCGGCAAAGATATCGGTGATTTGACATGTACCATTAGCCAGCGTTGTACATTTGACTGTCTCGCCAGCGCCATCCAAAAGTACAGTGTCAGGCGTTGCACCGTCCAGATTGAAGGTTCCCGTCGGCGCATTGTCGTTATAGATGGTGAACTCGGCACCTTCCAATACGGTACCAGCATCATCTTTCTTGATAATTTTTACAGTAGCGCAGTTGGTAATATCGACAGATTCAGGCGGAATAAAGTCTTTCAAGGCCGCGGTGAAAGAGTCGGACGAGCGGCTCTTCAGATAAACGCTACCGAAGCTTATACACTCTTCTGAACCCACTATCCCGGTCAGATTAAACTGTGCCTCACCAAAGGTTCGCGCATCGAGCCCGGCACCCTCATCGAGGCCGTCGGCGTCAGCATGCAGAATGGAGACATTGTTAATCGAACCCGCTGCCAGATTGGCCGCAGACAGGTTTTGTTTTTTACCCCAGCAAGGAAATTTGTTGGTCGCCTCGCATACTGTACTTGCCGCCGCGCCACCAGCGCTGGCTGCCGTTATCCACTGGGACAGGAAGAGCTCAGGCTTGGTCCCGCCATTTGCCAGGTCGTACTGCAGCAACAGGTCGTCCGCGGTACGTATCGGCGTTACGCCATTGGCTGATACAACATCCGACTGGTTGAACTCGAAGTCCATGTTCGTGGTGCCGTTCGGGTCCTGTACTCGGGTCCAGAATACGTTGACGAAAGTATCACCATCCTCTTCGACATAGATCCCGAATTTTTTCAGATCGCTTTTGTTCGGTGGAACACCCCCTGCAACAACGCTCGGCACTGCAGTGTCCTCGGAGGTTCCCTGACCGAAGGCACTGTCATCGGTCTTGTTACCGATAGTGATATCCTCGTCCGGAACTACGGTAACGCCGCTGGTCAATACTCCACCGGCATCCGTCCAGTCGATCCTCCCCATATCGTCCAGCTTGATATTCGCGCCGGGGTCTCCAGCTGTAAACGATCTTTCAATTTCAAAATCGCTGCCTGTCAGTGTTACGAGCGGATGCGCCGCCCAAACCACCGTCGATAATGCGCCGAGGCCAATTACCGCACCGAGCAAAGATCGCGTCAGTTTATTTCCGCTTCGAAGTAGTTTCATTTCCGCGCCCTCCAAGTTTCATTTGGGCATCATCGTTAAACCTCACTACGGCTAGTTGAGAGGTATGGATACGACGTATGTAGCCTTGATTTCTTACCATTTCCCCTCCTCGTTATAGGCAGACCAGATCGTTTCAAAGGCCTGCTGCAGTACCTGTTGAGCTACCGGACTATTCGTTTCCAGCAGCAAGGTATCAATCAAATCCAAACGCTGAGCCATCTGCTCACGGGTCAGTTGTGGCATCGCGTAACGCACCCCGAAGAGAACCTGGTTTCCACCCGGCCCAAAGGAGATGAATTTGTTCACGGAATAAATAGCGGCCGGCGACGTATTTTGTGGCTCGTTTTTAACCTTGGCTTTTGGATTGTTGAATTGAACCTGATAGGTTCCGGCGATCGTCCAGGCGATCTCCCGCCAAAGCGCGTCGGGAATCTGTTGTTGATGCACAGTGTCCATCAGTGCCACCTGAGCCTCGGGGTATTCGGCAGACTGCGCCAGCAGTTGCAGCGCAAAACGGGCGCCAAGATTTGTGCGGGGTGAATCTAGTGCCAGACGATCCCGAAGACTGGATAGTCCCGTACCGTCTGGCAATCCAGCCAGTGTCACGGCGGCATAACGCCCCCACCACATTTCCGGCACTTGCTCAAGATCGGGTATAAGACTGCTGTCGCCATAATTTTCAAATACCTGAAACAATGGAGCGATATCCCGGTCACTGTTGCCTTGAGCCGTTGCCAGTGACAGGGCTTCACGTGCAGATGACAGGATTTCTCTGTCATAAAGCCCGGGCCTGTACTCATCCAGGTACCGCCCCAAGGTTTGTATTTCGAGTGGATTGGTCGTGGCACGCAATTCCTCAAACCAGATAGCTTCCACCCCATTGCCACCAATACGATGCAGTACCTCAAACAGTGCCAGGCGCAGGGACGGAGGCTCGAGTTTTTCGGCTCCATCCCAAGCCCCTAAATCCACATCCAAAGAGCGCCTCAAGAATTGACGTATTGCTTCAATAGCGGTACTGCCCTGGTCGACCAGCAGATCCAGGTCTTTCATTAAATTGTCTAAATCAAAAGAAGTCAGGGTCCACGCAGGGCGTTGCTGTAACAACGCAAGACGCTCAATTACCTTATCCGCAGTACGGCTTTGTCCTGAGTTGTCTGCCAGTTCGGTATCAAGGTAGCGGTGCGACGCACTCCTACTCTCTTGTTTCTGTCCCAGCGGCGCTGGCAATATTGTCGTTGTCGATTGCGAGCTCCGGATGTTTGTGGCGGAAGCCGCTGCCGAATCGCCATCTGAGTGGAGCAGAGTATCTGGGCCCGGTGCGCCAGCCTGATCAAACCAGATATATATCGAAAGTCCGGCCACCAGAATCAGACCCAGCAGATCCCACACATCGATTAGATGGCTTTGAGTAGAACCGGAGTAACTCCCAGCTTTCTTGTCGGCGCCATTAATTACGTTGTTAAGAAACATAACTTACTCTATCTAGTAGTCAGCGAACTGCATCACAGGTGCTGTTCGTTACTAACTTAGGCAAGGGCCGGGCCATATCCATAAGCCATTGAAAATAAAAAAAATAATTGCCACTCAATGTGTATTGTTGAACCCAGACCGTAAAGCTGGGCTTACATAAATACGCAAAAATCACCTAAGGCATTGTATTTAAACAAAATAATTAAAAATACGGTTGTAAGCGTGACGATACATGCCTGTACAGGCAGCTTTGACAGGACACAAATACAGCGGGGAGCCGACGCAGGATTCTTCGATCGGTAGGTGATTGTACTTTATGGATTTTTAATATTATCGACGGTGCAACAAAACTGAGCGCGCCCGTACCAGACAGGGCGCGCAGGCCTAGTTGACCCTCGCGCCTCTATCCAGGGGTCTGGACTGCAGTTCAAGGCCGCGCAGCTTGTTGCGGTATTCGCGGGTGACCTCCCGCGCATCCGCCGTATCGGTGACGGCCGTGGGCGTAATCATGACCACCAGTTCGGTGCGCTGGGTGCTCTTGCCGCGGCTGCCAAAGGCCCAGCCCAGCAGTGGCACATGCCGCAGATAGGGTATGCCTTCCCCGCTGTAGGTGCGGTTTTCCTTGATCAGGCCGCCGAGCACCAGGGTTTCGCCGCTTTGCACGGCAACGCTGGTATTCACCCGGCGCTGGATAATGGTGGGCGAGTCGATACCCGAACTGGTGGTGCGATCGACATCGTTCACTTCCTGGGTAATATCCAGTACCACCATGCCACCGGCATTCACCCGCGGTGTTACTTCCAGCAGTACACCGGTATCACGGTACTGAATTGTGCTGGTGGTATTCCCAAGGTCACTGCTGGTATTGGTGGTCGATGAGGTTTGAATCGGCACCTGATCACCCACCTTGATCTCGGCGGTGTGATTATCCAGCACCATCAGGGTGGGCGAAGACACCACATTGAGGCGTGAATCCGTCGCCAGTACATTCAGCAATGCCCGGGTACTGGCGCCACTGATCACTTCGTAACTGCCGCTGCCGATCACATCGGCCGCCGAGGAAATCGGGCTTTGCCCGACAGTACCGAAGCCCTTGGTGCCGCTGCCCAGATGGTTTTTGAAGAACCATTGCAGGCCGTACTGCAGTTCATCTTCCAGCGAGACTTCAACAATGGTGGCCTCAACCAGCACCTGCAGCGGCAGCACATCCAGCTTCTGTATGGCCTTGTGCACCTTGTCGTAATCGCCGGGTGACGCCATGATCAGCAGGGCGTTGTTTTCGTTATCGGCGATAATGCTCACCTCACCCACATCGATATTGGCGGGCCCTGCGCTGGCTTCAGCCCTTGTGACGGTACCGTCTGCATCAGCGTCCGCCGCCGCCGTTGTGGCGGCGGCAGGCCTGCGTGCAGCATCCGCCTCGCGGGCCTGACGGTTGCGCCGCTGACCATCAAACAGCTGCCCGAGCATATCGGCCATGTTTTCAGCCCGTCCGTTCTGCACGTAATACACATACATGCCCAGCCCCTGGGCGCCTTCGCTGCGATCCAGCCGGGTGATCCAGGTCCTGGCATCCGACAGATATTTGCGCTGGGCGGTAATCACCAGCAACGCATTCAGCCGTTCGATAGGCATAAAACGCACCATGCCTGCCAGAGGGCCGTCGGCAGCATCGCCAAAGATGGCGCCCAGCTCCGCCACCAGCACCTCGGCATCCACCGACTGCAGCCGGAACAGGCCCACCGACATGCCCTGCAGCTGATCCACATCGAAGGTTTTAATGGTATCGCGCAGGCTCACCAGCTCGCCCTGAGTACCGCCCAGTACCAGCAGATTGCGCCGTTCATCGGCCTCCATCATGCCCTGGCGCGGTTTCAGCGGTTCCAGTATCTTGAGCATTTCCTGGGCACCGATATAGCGCAGCGGCACCACCAGTATCTGGTAGCCTCGGTCCGCGCTCAGATTGCCCCGCAGGCTGATGGCGCCACCGTTGACGCTGTCGATGGGTACCACTTCATACAAGCCGTTGCGATCAATCAGGGCCGCACCGTTAACCTGCAGCAGCTTTTCCAGCGTCGGCACCAGCGCATCGCGGCTGATCGGCCGGCTGGTCTGCATGTTGACGACCCCGCGCACCTGATCATCCAGAATGTAATTGGCCTGCAGAATATCCCCCAGAATGGTTTTCACCACCTCGCTGATCTCGGCACCCTGGAAGTTAAAGGTGATATCCCCCTCCGCCGGCGCCCCCTTGTCGTCGCTGCCGATATCAAAAAACACGCCATTGCCGCCATACAGCTCGGTGCGCGGTGCATCCTGGCCTTGCGGGACACCGGCCTCGGCGGCAAAACGCGTCGGTTCCGCCGAACTATCCAGCACCTTGCGACTCACTGCACTGGCCCCGCTGGGCCCGGCGTCGCGCTGAGCATCCGGATTGCGCCAGGGATTATCGAGCGCGTCCGGATTCTGCATGTCTTTCAGGGCGCAGGCACTCAGTGCCAGACAGGAGACCAGCAGCAGCGCGGTTTTGATGGCATTACTCATTCAGAGTCTCCTTCACGGATTCGGCTTGCTGTTCCAGCTGGCGCGAGGCTTCGCGGGTGCGCTCATCCAGCGGCGCAGCCTCGCTATCAGCACGGGCCGGCGTCGCCTGTTCGGGCACGGCCGCCGGTGTGCTGTCTCTGGGCTCCAGCAGATCCAGCGTCACCTGCTCGTCCCCCGAGCCCATGACAACCGTTTCCAGATTAATTTCATCCAGCACCCAGTTGGCATCCAGCGGCATGCCGGTACCCAGCCGCAGACGGCGTTCGCCATTGCGCTCCTTGAACAGCGCACGCACCTCGTCGCCCACCAGCACTATGCCGGTCAGTTTCCAGGTTTCCCGCAGCTCCTGGGCCGAACCACCGCTGGGCTCGCCCCCCTGGGGTCTGCGGCTGGAATGGAACAGGGGGCGCTCCAGCATTTCGTCAAACTGACTGCGCGGCGCAAACGGCGGCAGTGCGACGGCGTCGCCTTCCAGCACCTCGGGCTCTGCCTGCATAGTTTCAGTTTGCTCGTTTTTCGCCTGGTCATTTTCAAGCGGCATGAACTCAGACGGATCGACCTCTGACTGCTGGGTCTCTGACTGCTGAGGCTGCGGTACCGCAGTCGGCAGTGCTTTATCTGTCTCCTGCGCGGCTTTCAGCGGCGTCGATACCAGCACTACCAACAGCGCCGGCGCCAGAGCATTAAGGTAACTGCGCCACATGATCATGGTGTTTTTTCCCGCGGTGCAAAGCCTGTCAGGTCAAAGCGAATATCCAGTGCCGGCACGGCCTGTACTTCAACCCGGCGGTTATTTCTGCGCGCCACCCGGCTTTGTCGGCGCGGATTGGCCAGTACCGTGATGTTCTCGGCGAACAGCGCCGGCTTGCCGGACTCCAGGCTATAAAACAGGTTGACCAGATCATTGAGCTCGCCGCGCATATGCACCTGAATGGCGATGGTTTGCAAAGGCCCCGCCTCGGCCGATGTCAAAATCTGGGTACTGATGACCTGGCCACCACCACGGCCGACCTGACTGTGCAGATACTGCTGCAAATGCGCCGCCGCCAGTGCAGGCTTGTTCTGCGGCAAGTAAAGATCGGTAACCGGTTCCGCCGCCCGCAAGGTTGCCAGGCGCGCCTCGTCATCGGCCAGCCCAGCCGCCAGACGCTGATAGATCGACAGCTGATTTTCCAGCGACTCGATGCGTTCACCGTAGCTCAAATAGCTGCCCAGCACCGGCTTGACAAGCAGCGCCACCAGCAGCACCAGTATCAGCAGCAGCCCCACCGCCAGCAGGCGACTGCGTTGCGGGCTCAGGCGATTCATGGTGCGGCTTCCACTTCAGGCCCGGTTGGAATTACTGCAGCGGCGCCGGTTTCCAGTCGCGCCTCTATACTGAAGCGCTCGCGACGGCTGCGCGGATTGATGGTCACCGGGGAGGTGAAATCCACCGTCATTAACAACTCGGACCCCTCCAGCAAGCCGATAAGCGATGAAGCACTGCCCGACTCGCCCTGAATTCGCAGAACCTGGCCATTCAGCTCAAAGCGACTCAGCCAGGTATTGTCCGGCAGCTGGCGCGTCAGCTCATCAAGGATAATCAATGCCGGCACCTGAGCCGCTTTTTTGCGCCCCAGAAATTGCCGCCCATCGACCAGCGTATCGATTTCTGCGCGCACCTGCTGGGCACGCTGTGCCTGACTGCGGGGTTGCTCCAGCGCAGCCTCGAGGCTGGCCACCCGCTGCGAGCGCTCATACAACGGAAAGCCTGCCAGCAGCGCCAGCAAGACGACCGACAGCAGAATGCGGTTACGCAGTGAACGCTGGCGCTGCTGACCGGCGCTGGAGCGCTGCTGCCTGGGCAGCAGGTTGAGGGTCTGGCTTTCAAATGCGCTGGGCGTAATGACATCAATGGGGAAGACTGCAGTGGGCACGATGCCAAAGTTTTGCAGCTGTTGCAGCAGCCTATCCAGACGGCTGCGCGGCAACAGATACAGATCCACCAGGATGCGCTGATTCGCGCTGTCGCGCCGGGCAACCCGGTAACCGTAGTAAACCTCATCGGCACGAAAGGGTGTATGGCGATCCATCTCGAATCCCAGTACCGATTCAAGCCGTGATTCGGTAACCGCCGGCAGGGTCAACATCTTGTGCAAAACGCTGCGAGCATCCAGCTGCAGCAGGGTATGGCCGGCATCACGTGCCATCTGCATCAGTTGCTGCCGCAGTTGCGGCGCAGGGACGCTGTCCAGCGCCACGCGATAGGCTTCTTCGTCATGATCCAGCACCACCAGCTGCGGATCTTCCGGCTGCTCGATACGCAGCACCAGTGCCATAACACTGAAGCGCCGGCGCCAGCTGGCCGGCAGCAGCCCACGTAGCTCGGCGCTCCACCAATACCAAAAACCGGACAGAAGCTGAAAAAGCCCCTCTCGCCAACGCTGCAATCGGCTACCGGTTGTCTCGATCACCGGTATCTCCTTATTTACTAAAATAATTATTTGTTGAGCCTAGTTCATATTAGGCGCAGGAGCCCACTCGGTGGGCGAATACTCCCAGGTGCAGGGTTTTATATCAGCGCCATTCTCACGGGGGCTCCCACAACGGGCTTTTTACATGCCGACTTCTTCAAACAGCGGTTCCATTTCGCGCTGAACTCGGCTCAGCCCACCCTGAGCCGAACGGCCGCGACGCTGAATCTGGGCACTGAAACGCGCCCGCACCACCGGCCCGACCTCGGCTTCGGCCAGCACTGTGTAGTTAACCCCCTCGCGCCCGGCAGTCATGTACTGAGACTCAGGCAACGGCGGTTCCGGCGCATCCAGACCATCGAGTCGGTTACGCCGCCGCTGTTCGATATACTGATCGACCGTGCCCTCATCCGCGCCGGGCAATGCCAGCAACGCCAGCCGCGGCGCGTACAGTGGATTGATGGCCGGCAGGCCATTGAAAACGGTCAGGCTGCCCTTGACGCGGCGGTAGATGTCCGCCGTCATACCCAGCACCCGTTGCAGCTCCTCGACCCTTTCAAAGGACGCATCCTTGGCCCCGTCTTCCCGACCCGCTGCCAGATAGTCATCATCCTCAGCGCCGTTGAGGCGACGCAGGTCGTCATCGTCACGCCAATCCAGAATCGCATCGGCCAATGCATCAGCCGTGGAAGCGTCCAGCTCTGCTGCCAGGAAGAGCCCACTCAGCAGCTCGACTGGCGCCGCATTCAGATCAATCTTGCCGCTCTCATCCTGCAACGCCACCCGCACCGGGATATCATCCAGCAACAGCCGCTGTACGCTGCCATCGGCCAGCCACTGTTCATCCGGCGGTTGCTGCAGATTCCACAGCGCCCACTGCATGCCGGCTTCGCTGGCATACTTGCCCTGGGTCGCCGCCACCAGGTTCTGCGCCAGCTGGGCATTGCTGCGACTGCCCTGGGACAGGTTGGCCGCCAGCAGCGACAGCAGTACCAGCACCCAGAGTACGGCGACCAGCGCCAGGCCCCGCTGTTGCCAGCCAGCACGACTAGGCCCGGAATGATTACAACAGGGTTTTGCCGCCATAGCGGTACTCCGTCGGTGACACCGTCAGCTGCGGCCAGAAGGCGGTAACAGCCTCGCCCGCCAGGCCATTGTCATCCTCAGGCAACGCACGCAGACGCACCAGATAGGGCAATACGGATTGGTCCTGCCATTCCCGGCGCCACTCCGGCTGATCACTCTCATCGTAATAGAGATACTCAAGTTCAAGTTCGGCGACGCCCTGCAGCAGCACTCTCTCTTGCGGTTCAGTAAGGGCAATCTGCTCGCCGTTGATACCCTCGCCGCTCGACTCAAGCGGGTTCTGCCAGTCGATGACCTCACCTTCGGTATAGACCCGCGTTGTCATGATCAGCTGGCGGGGCTGGCCGTTATCCGGACCCTTCACGCGCAGCTGACACCAGTAGAGTTGCGCCGAACCCCTGCGCGCGGGCAGCTCGGTAACGAAGGTCAGCTGCTGTGCGTCACCGTACATGGCAACCGACAGTCGCGTTTCAGTATCCCGCACCCGCAAGGGCTGCGCCTGCTCCAGCAGGCGGCGCACAAAGCTTTGCACCAGATAGCTTTCGTGCGCCCGCTCCTGCTGCCGGATCACCCGTTCCCAGCTGCCCGTAGCGATGCGAAAGGCGCCAAACACCAGCATGGCCACCAGCCCGGTCAGCAGCAATGCGATCAGCAGCTCTACCAGGGTGAAACCCTGGCTTTGGCGGCCGTTCATTGCTCGTTGACCAGGCGCAGCGTGGTCAGGGTGAGTTCCTGATTACCATCCCAGTGCACCGTCACATCGATTTTATAGGGTACCCAGAAGGACTCGACGGCCAGTTCCTGGTCCGGAAACGCAAAGCGTTCAACACGCGAGGACCAGTCAAAACGCTCATCAATAGGCCCCTGATCGCGCCCGGAGCGCAGTTCGTTCAGGGTCGAGAGTTCCGCCAGACGCGACTCGGCCAGCAATAGCGCCTGCTGCTGCGCACTGGCGCTGCCGGTGGTACGCATGGTCAACGAGAATATCTGCAGAATGACACCCAGGGACAACGCCAGAATCACGAAGGCCACCAACACTTCGAGCAGTGTAAAGCCGTGCTGGCGGCCCGCACCCTGGCCACAGGATCGGGCGTTGAATGGACTAGCCATTGGGCACAGCCTCCACCGGGGTCCCATCATCGATATGCACCCGACCGGTGAGCCAGTCGACATCGATCCGGTAGCGCCCGGACGGGCCGCTCAGCAGCAGACTGCCGCCACTGGAGCTGCCATCGGGATAAAACCGGATGCTGGGCCCAGGCGCCGAGGCTTCGAGGCTCAGTGGAGCTAGAATTTCATGCCCCAACGCCAGGCTGCCGGCATCGCTGAGGCTCAGCGCTATGCTGTCCGGCAGAACAACGGGACCTTCGCGATGGCTCAGGCGCAGGGCATGGACATCGGGATCAAGGTCAATGGCGATCAGACGGCTTTCCGCCATCGCCCGACTGCGGGCATGGCGCAGCAAGGAGGCCGTTTTCTGGGTCGTGCTTTTGAGCTCAACCCCAGGTACTACAGCCGCAAAGCGCGGCACCACCAGGCTCAGCATCAGGGTGGCCAGCACCAGTACCACCAGCAGCTCCAGCAGCGTAAAACCGGCCTGGGCGGCGGCTTTCACGCAGACACCGCCATTACTCCCAGCTGCGCACATCCTGGTTCTCCCCATCACCGCCGTCGCGGTTATCAGCGCCCAGAGAATAAAGATCAAATTCGCCGTGCTGACCCGGAAAGACATAAACATAGTCATAGCCCCAGGGATCCTTGCGCACCACGGTTTTCTTCAGATAGGGGCCATTCCAGTTCGGCGCACTGGAGGGTTTCTTGATCAGCGCATCCAGCCCCTCGGCCCCCGTCGGATAACGGCCCACTTCAAGCCGGTACAGATCGAGCGCCGCACTCAGTTCTTCGATCTGCAGCGCCGCAGTTTTAGTTTTGGAGGTGCCCAGATGCTTGAGCACCTGCGGGCCCACCAGGCTCGCCAGTAACCCGAGGATCACCAGCACCACCAGCAGTTCAAGCAGCGTAAAGCCCGCGACTCCATGGCGAATGCCGGCAGAGGCAGTGGAGGGCTTTGCATGGGTGGGAAAAATACTCACGATTTGCAGTCCTCAGATGTCAAGTGACAGGGGTCAAAGTGGCAGTTCGTTGATCGACATGATCGCAACCAGGATCGACATGATAATGCCGGCGATCATGAGCCCTAATCCCACAATAAGTACGGGCTCCAGAATGGTCAGCATGCGCTGCAGGGCATTGGCCACCTCGCGATCATAGACATCCGCCACCTTGAGCAGCATGTCATCGAGTTGGCCGGTTTCTTCCCCCACCTGGATCATCTGCAACGCCAGGGTCGGGAACACACCGGTGGCCTGCAGTGGCTCGGCAAGACGACGGCCCTCCTTCAGGCTCGCAGCAGCGGTATCGGCGCCCTGCACCATCATGCTGTTTGAAAGCGTTTCCCGTGCAATCTGCAGCGCACTCAGCAGGGGTACGCCACCGCGTACCAGGGTCCCCAGGCTGCGACTGAAGCGGGCCGTGTCCAGACGCTGCAACAGGCTGCCCAGCAGCGGCAGGCGCAACAGCCAGGCATCCCAGCGCAGGCGCACACTGGCATCCTGCAAGCGGCGGCGAAACCAGAGCACAAACAGGATCAGCAATAACAGCACCCAGGGCCCACCATCGCGCACCAGCTCGGCCAGGCCGATCACGATCTGGGTCGAAAGCGGCAGCGCCTTGCCCATATCATCGAACAGTTGCTGAAACTGCGGGATCACATAGGTCAGAATCACCAGCAGCGAGAGGCCGGCCACGCAAAGCAGGATCAGCGGATAGAGCAGCGCCGACAGAGTTTTTTCGCGCAATTCGCGGCTGCGCTCAAGATAGAGTGCCAGATCACCCAGGCCATCCGCCAAACTGCCGGACATCTCGGCGGCATGCACCATGCTGATATAAAAGCGCGAAAAACGCCCGCCCTGCTCTTTCAACACCACCGACAACGCCTGCCCCTTGCGCACGCCGTCCTGAATCCTTCCGAGCAGCGCCAGCGACTGCTCGTCACCGGCAACCCGGCGCATGATATCCAGCGCCCGGTCCAGAGTGACGCCGGCACGCATCAGGGTCGCAAGATCCAGACTGAACTGCAGCACCTGGCGCTGCGACGATGCCCCCAGGGTCAGTTTCAACTGCAGTAGCGAGGCCAAGCCTGTACCGCTGCCCGCCTCCTCCACCGAGATGGGGATCAGACCGCCGCGCTGCAGCTGCTGCACCGCCAGGGCCTGATCGGCGGCTTCCAGCGCACCGCTGCGCTCCTCGCCTTCTGCCGTGACCGCCCGGTACTGAAACTGCGCCATGGTTCAGGACTCCTGGGTGACACGAATGACTTCTTCAAGATTGGTCAGGCCCGCCAGGGCTTTCAGGCAACCATCCTCGTACAGGGTGCGCATGCCGGCAGCGCGGGCGGCCTGCAGAATCCGCCCGGAGTCCGCATGCTGCAGCGCCAGACGGCGCACTTCATCATTCATCATCAGCAGCTCATGGATCACCAGCCGGCCATGGAAACCGGTGCCCTGACAGTGTTCGCAGCCCCGGGCCCGGTACAGCCGCACCGGCCGGCCTGCGTTCAGCGCCTCGAGCTTCAGCTCCCGGGTCACTTCCGCCAGGGGTTCGTAGACCTCCTTGCAGTGAGTGCACAGCAAGCGCACCAGACGCTGACCGACAATCGCATTCAGGGTCGAAGTCAGCAGATAGTCCTCTACGCCCATTTCCAGCAAACGGGTCACACTGCTGGCGGCATCGTTGGTGTGCAGGGTTGAAAGCACCAGATGACCGGTGAGGGCCGACTGAATACAGATGCGGGCGGTTTCCAGATCGCGCATCTCGCCCACCATGATGACATCCGGATCCTGCCGTACGATGGAACGCAGCGCGTTGGCGAAATTCAAACCGATGGCCGATTTCACCTGGATCTGGTTAATACCCTCGAGCTGATACTCCACCGGATCTTCCACCGTGATCAGCTTGCGCTCCGGCGTATTCAGGCGGTGCATGGCCGTATAAAGGGTGGTGGTTTTGCCGCTACCGGTGGGGCCTGTCACCAAGATCATGCCATTGGGAATTTTCAGCAGCTGCTCCAGGTCCCGGCGGATGTCCTCGGAAAAACCCAGTTCGGCAAAGTCCAGCGACACACTTTCGCGGTTCAGCAGACGCATCACCACGCTCTCGCCGTGCATGGTGGGGACGGTGGAGACACGCACATCCAGATCCTGCCCCTGCACCCGCAGCTCTATGCGACCGTCCTGGGGCAGACGCCGCTCGGCTATATTCAGCCGCGCCATGATCTTGATACGGGAAATCACCGCCGGGGACATTTTCACCGGGGGCGCTTCGCCCTCCTTGAGCACCCCATCGATGCGAAAACGCACCTTGAGACTGTTTTCGAAGGGTTCGATATGAATATCCGACGCCCGCGCCTCAACCGCTCGCTGAATAATCAGATTGACCAGCCGTATCACAGGGGCGCCGCTGGCCATGTCCATCAGCAGTTCAACACTCTCCTCGGCATCCTCACTCGGCGCCACCTCGGACAGAATGCCCCCCATCTGGCTCTGGCCCTCACCGTGCAGTCGCTCCAGCGCCGCATCGATTTCGGAGCCGACACCCACCACAACGCTAATGGGCGCATCCACCGCCAGTGCCACCGCATCCCGGGAAAATGCATCCTGCGGGCAGACCATGGCCAGCACCAGGGTGTCATCATCCCGGCGCAGCGGGACCAGCTGTGCCTCCTTCATAAAGCGGTACGACAGGCCAGCATCCAGCACCGCAACCTCTGGATAGTCCGCCGCCTGCGCCAGCGGCAGCTGCAGCAACTCGGCCAGACTGGCCGCCATATTGCGTTCGGATACCAGCCCGAGCTTTACCAGCAGTGCCGACAGCGGCGCCGCCTCTGGCTGACTGCCACGCATGCGCTCGACTCTGAGCAAGTCTGCTTCCGACAAACGCCCGGCCCTGACCAGCGCCTGGCCCAGCGCACTGTCGTCCAGGTGCTCCATGCGCGACGCAACGGCTACCGACATGGACCTCTCCTCCGGGTGTGTTGGTTTCACGGGGCTGAAGTGCGCGCCTTTCTAATTCAAATAAAAACGCTGATGTCTAGCTCTAGGCGCTAGCACAACTATAGCTGAAGTAAATTCAGCCACCGCAGCGGGGCCACGATGGAGGGGTACTGAAAAACAGGGAGGAAACGAAGCCGCATTTAGACGCTTGCTGCAGGTGAAGTGCCGGGCGGAATTTTATAGCAGTTTTTTGGAGGAGGCACCTTGACGGCGGAGCAGTGAAGATCCGGCGCGCACTGCAGCCGAAGGCCGGCTGATGGGGGCGTATTCTTCAAGGTAAAAAGTCTGGGATACTTTCTTTGCACGAGCAAAGACAGTATCGCGCCAGCAAGGCGCAATACGCAGCATCAGGCCAGCGACAGCAGCGCCTCGCTTAGCAGCTGCGCATCGGCCAGGGGTGCGCTCTGCACCGAGACCAGCGGCAGATCCAGTACCCGCACGCCCAGAGCATGCAGCGCCGGGACATCGATACCGCCGTTGTAGCACCCATTGCGGCTGTCGATCATCACATAGTTCAGCAGCTGCACCACCGGCACCGGCGGCTCACAATCCTGGCGCAGCACCGCCAGCAGACGCCGTACGGCATCCGTCAGGCTGATACCCTGCTGTTCCGGGTCCGTCCCCAGGCTCGGCACATAGACCTTGGGCGCAGCACTGGCGGCAATCGCGCGGCCGGCACCGCGGGGCAACAGGTTGGCCAGCACGCTGGTATAAAAACTGCCGGGCGGAAAACAGATCAGCTCGGCGGCGGCAATCATGCGCTGGCGGGACTCGGGCAGCACCGACTGTACCGGCTGCCATTCATCCGGCGAGTGGCTCAGGCTCAGCTGCTCGATCACCGCATGCCTGGCCGCCAAATCCAAACCGGTAATCAAATGCTCACCTATCACCCGGGAGCCATCATCCAGATGCGCCACCAGGTGGTAGTTGTCGTTGGTCACGGTATGCACCTCGCCCAGCACCTGGGCATGACGGGCAAATTCGGCGATGGCCGCATCCAGGTTCTTGGCATTGCGCAGATAGGTGCCGGCCAGCACCAGGTTGCCGATGCTGGCGCCACGCAGGTCAAAATCCTCTGCCATGGCCTCGCGACAGGCTTGAAGCTGGATGCAGATCAGCCCCCGGGTCTGCTGATCGACAACCGCCGCCAGCGGATGTTCGCCGGCGACAATAGTGTCCAGCTCCGCCCGCAGCTGCGGGCCAGCGGCGCTCTTGGACAGGCGATGTGCAAACAGTCGCACGCCTTCGGGATGCCCCGTCACCCGTTCATCGGCCAGCGACATCAGCCGGCTGCGCAGGTCGCCGATGGCCGGCATCGAAAAGGCCTTGCGCAGGATGGCCGAGCTGCCCCCCGAATCATAGGGCGTCACCAGGTGCACCGAATTATGGGTAAAACGCTTGAGGGCACGGCTGGTGCTGTCCAGCGCAGAACCGCCGGTGAAGAACAGCAACTGCGGGCCAGCGGCAGGATCCCCTGCGAACAAATCAAGCCGCTGGGGATCCGGCGCCCAACTGGGCGGGAGGGGGTCGGTAATACGGTTAACGCGTTTCCCTGAAAGCATTCGCGGCGCTGACTCATAACGACAAAAACAGCGCTTATTATTACCCATCCGGCGGTGATGCCAAAGCGAAGATATCATTTTCACGCCCCGGCCTGGGTGAATATCCAGCCGGCGCCCCTGCTGCATCTCAGCCTGGCACGGCGCTTGCCTGCACCTTGCCCAGAAGCGCACAGGCAACAACAGGAGGTCAGCATGAGCGAGACGGTATTTCCCTGGTTCCAGCCCATTGTCGAAGTCGCCAGCGGCCGGGTTGCAGGTTTCGAAGCCCTGGCCCGGCGCCGGGGCCCCACGGGCGAGGTCGAGTCCGCTGCAGACATCTTCAGCGACCCGGCCCGTTCGGCCGCGGAACGCCTCGACGTGGATCGCAGCGTACGCTATCAGGCACTGCAGAAATTCAGCACCCTGGCGGGCCCGCAGTTCCTGAGTTTGAACCTGTCGCCGGAATGGATCGACAACCTGCAGGCCCGTGATGACCAGCCCACGCTGTCGATGATTCGGCAGCTCGGGCTGGACCCGGCCCGGCTGATACTGGAAATCACCGAACATAACGGCAAGATCGAGCAGATCCAGCGCCAGGCCAGCCGCTACCGTGCCGCCGGCATCGGTATCGCCTACGACGATTTCGGCACCGGTTTTCAGCAGCTCGACCGCCTGCTCGCCTTCACGCCCAACCTGATCAAGCTGGATCTGCGCATGTTCCATCATGGTGCATGCAGTGCCCACAAAGAGGCGATCCTGCAGATGGTCGGCCAGATGGGCGCTCAGCTGGGTAGCAAGATTGTCTGCGAGGGCGTTGAAACGGCTGAGGATTTTTATCTGGCACTGCAGTGCAATGCCAGCTACGTACAGGGATTTGTCTTTGCCCCGGCACTGCCCGAGTTTGTCGACGCCAACTCGACAAAGGCGCGGGTGCGGCAACTGCTGAACCAACGCCTCGACATGACGGTGGAACACACGGCCCGGGCCCAGTGGAATGAAAAGCGCCTGCACAGCAGCCTGCTGGCGCTGCGCGACCTGCTGCTCACCGGCGATGGCAGCGCGGCACTGGACAATTATCATCCGAGCCCGGACATCCAGCGTCTTTATATCTGCAACCGCGAAGGCGATCAGACCTCCCCCAACTACAGCTTCCACCAGGGCCAGTGGCAGACCGACAGCAGTGTCATCGGCAATAACTGGAGCTGGCGGCCGTACTTTTACCAGCTGATCGGCTCCACCGACTATCAGCGGCGCATCCTGCGCTCGGCGCCCTACCTCGATATAAGCACCGGCCAGCGCTGCGTCACCCTGAGCCTGGCGCTCGACAACCGCCGTGTCTTGCTGGTCGATGTCAGCGCACCGCAACGCCTGGGCAGCAGCGACAGCTGTCACAGCGAACTGATGCCTCGGCTCAACGGCGCCGCCTGAGCCTGCACTCTCGCCCCCGACTTGAAAGGGTCATAAAACCGACACCTGTCGTACATGTCTAGATAACTGCACTGTCACGAAGCCTGTTTAAAGTTGCCTCCATCGTCGGGACAACAACAGAGGCCCTCATGCACGTTATCGATATTCACTCCGTTCGCAAGTCGTTCACCCCCAGTCAGCGGGCTCTGTGCGATGTCGATCTGCAGGTCAGCCAGGGCGAGATGGTCGCCCTTATAGGCCCCTCCGGATCGGGCAAGTCCACCCTGTTGCGCCACATCTCGGGCCTGACCCTGGCCGATCGCCAGAGCCAGGGTCATGTACAGGTGCTGGGGCGTGATGTTCAGCGCAACGGCCGACTGCAGCCCGGTGTGCGTCAATCCCGCGCCCGCATTGGTCATGTTTTTCAGCAGTTCAACCTCATAGGTCGGCTGAGCGTACTCAACAATGTACTGATCGGCGGGCTGAGCCGCATGCCTGTCTGGCGCAGCCTGACAGGCCGCTTTACCCAGGCCGAACAACAGGATGCCCTTGATGCGCTGGCGCGCGTCGGCATGGCGGACTTTGCCAGACAGCGGGCCTCCACCCTGTCCGGCGGCCAGCAGCAGAGGGTCGCCATTGCCCGCACCCTGATGCAGCGTGCAGAAATCATCCTCGCCGACGAACCCATTGCCTCGCTGGACCCGGAATCCTCCCGCCTGGTCATGGAAACCCTGCGCCGGATCAACCAGGACGACGGCATCACCGTCGTGGTGACGCTGCATCAGGTCGACTACGCCCGCAGCTACTGCGACCGCGCAGTGGCACTGCGCCACGGCCAGCTACAGTTCGACGGCCCCATGCAGGACCTGGGCGCCGATCAGCTGGCACAGCTGTATCGCGGCCTGCCGGACACACAGCCGCACCTCGCCGCTCGTACTCCAGCCACTTTCACACTGTCCCCCGCCTGATGGCATTCAAGCACACAGAGGCTCCTCCCATGAAACTGAAAAAACTGCTTAATGGCCTGGCCGCAGGCCTTGGCCTGAGCCTTGGCATTGCCGGTACGGCACTGGCTGATGACGCCGCCAGGGCGCTGAATTTTGGCATCATTTCCACCGAATCATCGCAGAACCTGAAAACCCTGTGGCAACCCTTCCTGGCCGACATGTCGCGCGAGCTTGGCGTCGAGGTCAAACCCTTCTTCGCCTCCGACTACGCCGGTATCATTCAGGGCATGCGCTTCGACAAGGTCGACGTGGCCTGGTTCGGCAACAAATCCGCCATGGAAGCCGTCGATCGTGCCGGTGGCGAGATCTTCGCCCAGACAATTGATGTTACCGGCAACCCCGGCTACTGGAGCGTGCTGATCACCCAGGCCAGCAACGACCGGATCAACAACATTGATGACATGTTCAAGCATGCCGGCGAGCTGAACTTCGGCAATGGCGATCCCAACTCCACCTCAGGCTTCCTGGTACCCGGTTATTACGTGTTCGCCCGCAACGGTGTCGATCCCAAGGTCGCTTTCAAGCGCACCACCAATGCCGGCCATGAAACCAACTTCCTGTCGGTGGCCAATGGTCAGCTGGATATCGCCACCAACAACACCGAGAACGTCGACCGTATCGCCAAGACCCACCCGGACAAGGTCGAGAAGGTCAAGGTCATCTGGACGTCACCGCTGATTCCGTCCGACCCCATCGTCTGGCGCAAAAACCTGCCCGAAGCCGACAAGAGCAAAATCTATGATTTCATCATGGGTTACGGCACCGACGGCGACGCGCAGCACCTGACTGTGCTCAAGGCCCTTGGCTGGGCGCCGTTCAAGCCCTCCAGCGATGATCAACTGCTGCCTATTCGCCAGCTCGTGCTGTTCAAGGAGCGCCTCGCGCTGGTTGGCGACACCACCCTGAATGACACCCAAAGGCAGGCAAAACTTGCCGAGATCGACACCCAGCTGGCGACACTGAACCGTCGCATGGCGGCGCTGGACGCCGCTGCACGCTAATGCTCAACGGATACCGACCTAACAGCTAACCCCAGGGGCGGCACTCCGCCGCCCCGTCACTTCAAGACGACATACCGCATGACTACGGCTACTCGCATCGACCAGCTGCCCCGGCAGCGCTTTAACTGGCAGGCCAGCCTCGCCTGGGCCGCGCTATTGCTCATGCTCGGCTGGGGCTGGGAAGAGGCGGAAATGAATCCGCTGCAACTGTTCCGGGACAGCGCCAACATGGCCGAATTTGCCGCCGATTTTTTCCCGCCGGACTTTCGTGACTGGCGCCTTTACCTGAGCGAAATGATCACCACCGTGCATATCGCCCTCTGGGGCACAGTGCTGGCAATCGTCTGCGCCATCCCCCTGGGACTCATGAGTTCGGAAAACCTGGTACCCGCCTGGGTCTACCAGCCCACCCGACGCCTGATGGATGCAGCCCGCGCCATCAATGAAATGGTCTTCGCCATGCTGTTTGTGGTGGCCGTGGGGCTGGGACCCTTTGCCGGTGTGCTGGCGCTGTTTATCCACACCACCGGTGTGCTGGCCAAGCTGTTTTCCGAGGCGGTAGAAGCCATAGACCCCCACCCGGTTGAAGGTGTGCGTGCCAGCGGTGCCAACCCGCTGGAGGAAATCGTCTACGGCGTGATCCCCCAGGTGCTGCCGTTGTGGATCTCGTTCTCGCTCTACCGCTTCGAGTCCAACGTGCGTTCCGCCACCGTCGTGGGAATGGTCGGTGCCGGGGGTGTCGGCGTGGTGCTGTGGGAAAGCATTCGCGGCTTTCAGTTTCAGCAGACCTGCGCCCTGATGATCATGATCATTCTGTGCGTCACCCTGATCGATCTGTCATCGCAGCAACTGCGCAAGGCCTTCATATGACCCGGCCTTTTTTTCTCACTCACGGACTTGTATAGACAACATGGCTGTTTACCTGAAAATCGCCACCGAGCTGCGCGACGAGATCCGCCACCAGTATCAGATCGGTGACTTTCTGCCGCCGGAAAAGCAGCTGGCAGAACGCTTCAATGTGAACCGGCACACCCTGCGCCGGGCGGTCGATGAACTGGTGCAGGACGGCCTGGTGCGCCGTTTTCAGGGCATTGGCAACCAGATCGCCAAACCCAAGATCGACTATGTATTGCATGACCGTGCCAGCTACAGCCACAACCTGGCCAGCATTGGTCTGAGCCTGGAAACCCGGGTGCTCAATTGCAGGCTCGAGAAGCTGCGCCCGGGCCTGGCCGACCGGCTTAAGCTGCCCGCAAATACAGCCTATGTGCTACTGACCACCTGCCGCCTGATCGATGGCCGATCCGCCTGCCTGATTCGCCATCACCTGTTTGATGTCGAACTGGAAAAAATGCAGGCGTTCCACAGCGGCTCTCTGCACCAGTTCCTGCTGCAGCAATTCAACTGCCCGCTCAAACGCGGCAATACCCGGCTGCGGGCACGCATGCCCAACTTTGAGGAGTGCAACCAGCTGCAGCTTGGCCGCGGCGTACCTGTGCTCGAAGTACATACCCAAAACTTTCACGCCACGACCGGGGCACTGAAGGAGTACTCCCTCAGCCTCAGCCGCAGCGACATGTTTGAATACAGTCTGGAGCCTTGATAATGCAAAACCCAACCCCGCGTCAGCACTGGATGTCCATCCTTGCCCGCGCCCCCCGCGCCCAGCTCTGCGCCCTGTACCGACCGGAACCGGACACCGAGTTTGAGCTGATCCGGGCACCTGAAACCGGCCTGACCCAGGTACGCGCCCGCAGTGGCGGCACAGGCGCGCAGTTCAACCTCGGCGACATGACCCTGACCCGCTGTGTCGTCCGATCCCCTGCCGGCCATCTGGGCTATGCCTTTGTGGCCGGGCGTGACAGGCAGCAGGCTCGCCTGGCCGCCGAGCTCGATGCCCTGCTGCAGGAGTCGGCCCGGCAGACGCAGTTGCTCAGTGACGTCATCGAGCCCCTGGCCCGGCAGCAGCGTGCCGCCCGCAGCGCCCGTGCCGCCGAGGCAGACAGCACCAAAGTCGATTTTTTCACCCTGGTCCGCGGAGAAGACTGATGTCCACCGATACCCTGATACGCGGCTTCGACGATAGCGTACACGACAGCCAGCAATGCTTTCGCCAGATTCTGCGGGCCATGAGCGAACCCGGCACCCTGGTGCAGCTCTGCAGCCCCGCAACCCCCGAGGGGCTGGCGCCGGCCAGTTTCGCGCTCTGCCAGACGCTGCTCGACAGCGATACGCGGCTCTGGCTCTCGCCGGAATTTGATCGCCCCGGCATCAAGCGCAACCTGCACTTTCACTGCGGTCTCAGTCTGACCAGGCAGCGCGAAGAGGCGCACTTTGCCCTCGCCCGCCAGGACGAGCTGCAAACGCTGGAGGGCTTTGGCCGTGGCAGCCCCGAATACCCCGAAACCGGCGTGACCCTGTTGCTGGAAGTCAGCCTGGAGGGCCCCCGCAGCAGCCACTGCCTGACCCTGAGCGGCCCCGGCATCGACGGCGAGCGCCAGATTCATGTCAGCGGCCTGACAGGCCCCGTACTGGACGAGCTGCTGAACCGTCAGGATAGCTTCCCCCAGGGGATAGACCTGATGCTGATCGATCAGCATCAGCTGATCTGCATTCCCCGCACCACCCGCGTCAGCAGCTGCCTGAGCACCGCAGCCACGGAGGTCCGTTAATGTACGTTGCAGTCAAAGGTGGCGAGAAAGCCATCGAAAACGCCCACCAGCGCCTGGCCGAGCGCCGCCGCGGCGACCGCGCCCAGCCGGAGCTGTCGGTGGCGCAAATCGAGCAGCAGATGCCCTTTGCCGTGGCCAGGGTCATGACCGAAGGCTCCATCTGCGACCCGACTCTGGCGGCACTGGCCATCAAGCAGGCGGGGGGCGATCTGGTCGAAGCCATCTTCCTGCTGCGCGCCTACCGCACCACCCTGAGCCGCTTCTGTACCAGCCTGCCGCTGGACACCACGGCAATGCAGGTGAATCGGCGCATCTCCGCCATCTACAAGGATTTGCCGGGCGGCCAGCGCCTGGGGCCCACATTTGACTACAGCCACCGCCTGCTGGACTTCAGCCTTATGGCCGCTGCAGACGATGCCGGGGCTCAGGGCTCAGTGCCCGCCGGCGCAGATGAAGCCGAAGCCGCAGACCCCGAGACCCTGTCCCGCGTACTGCACATTCTGGAGCGCGAAGACCTGATCGTGACCGAACAGGATGATGGTGCCGCCCCCGCCGACATCACCCGCGACCCGCCCAGCTTTCCCTCCGATCGCTCCGCCCGGCTGCAATCCCTGGTGCGCGGCGATGAAGGCTTCCTGCTGGCGCTGGGGTATTCCACCCAGCGTGGCTATGGCCGCAACCATCCTTTCGCCGGTGAGATCCGCGTCGGCGAGGTTGAGGTCCTGATCGCCCCAGAGGAACTCGGCTTTGCCGTCAGCATTGGCGATATCGAGGTCACCGAGTGCGAGCTGGTCAACGGCTTCACCCATAGCGCGGGCGAAGACGCCCGCTTTACCCGCGGCTACGGCCTGACCTTTGGCTACGCCGAGCGCAAGGCCATGTCCATGGCGCTGGTTGATCGTGCCCTGCAGGCCGATGACTACGACGAGGAACGCAGCTCGCCAGCGCAGCAGGAGGAGTTTGTGCTGGCCCATTGCGACAACGTCGAGGCCGCCGGATTCGTATCCCACCTCAAACTGCCCCACTACGTCGATTTCCAGTCCGAGCTGGAACTTTTGCGAAAACTGCGCACCGCCGGCGCCCCCCAGGAGATACCCGCATGAGCGCGCACGCCGTCCGCGATGGCTACAACTTCGCCTATCTCGATGAACAGACCAAGCGCATGATTCGCCGCGCGCTGCTAAAGGCCATCGCCATTCCCGGCTATCAGGTGCCCTTCGGTGGCCGTGAAATGCCCATGCCCTATGGCTGGGGCACCGGGGGCATGCAGGTCACAGCAGCCGTCATCGGTGCCGATGATGTGCTCAAGGTCATAGACCAGGGCGCCGATGACACCACCAACGCCGTGAGCATTCGCGCGTTCTTTCGCGACCTCACAGGCGTTGCCACCACCGAGCGCACCGCGGATGCCAGCCTGATCCAGACCCGCCACCGCATCCCGGAACAGCCCCTGGAAGCCGGCCAGATACTGATCTACCAGGTGCCCATTCCGGACCCGCTGCGCTTTATCGAACCCAGCGAAGTGGAAACCCGCAAGATGCACGCGCTGGAAGACTACGGCGTCATGCACGTCAAGCTCTACGAGGACATAGCCCGGCACGGCCATATCGCCACCACCTATGCCTATCCGGTGCTGGTGAACGGTCGCTATGTCATGGACCCGTCACCGATTCCCAAATTCGACAACCCGAAAATGCATCACTCCCCCGCGCTGCAACTGTTCGGCGCCGGGCGTGAAAAACGCATCTACGCGGTGCCGCCCTTTACCGATGTCCAGAGTCTGGATTTTGAGGACCACCCCTTCGAGATTCAGCGCTGGGAACAGAGCTGCGCCATCTGCGGCAGCGATCAAAGCTTTCTCGATGAAGTCATCACCGATGACAAAGGCGGAAGAATGTTTATTTGCTCAGACACGGACTACTGCCGCAGCCGCAGCCAGGCCGTCGACCAGGCCGCCAAGGAAAACGCCGCATGAACAGCTTGAATACCGCGTTTAACAATACCGATCTCGACACGCCCCTGCTGCGCGTAAATGCCCTGTCCATGCTGTATGCCCCCGGCAAGGGCTGCGAGGACGTCAGCTTTGATCTTTACCCCGGTGAAGTACTGGGCATTGTCGGCGAATCCGGCTCCGGCAAGTCGACCCTGCTCTCCAGCCTGTCAGGCCGGGTGACCCCAACCGCAGGCAGCGTGTCCTATCGTGATGAGGAGAACCGCTGGCTTGATCTCTATGCCCTGCCCGAAGCGCGGCGCCGCCGCCTGCTGCGCACCGAGTGGGGTTTTGTCCACCAGCACGCCCGCGACGGGCTGCGCATGGGCGTCTCGGCCGGTGCCAATATAGGTGAACGGCTGATGGCGGTGGGCGAGCGCAATTACGGCACTATCCGCCAGCGCAGCCTCAAATGGATGGCCGACGTTGAACTCGATTGCACCCGGATCGACGACAAGCCCGCAACCTATTCCGGCGGCATGCAGCAACGACTGCAGATTGCCCGCAACCTGGTGACCCATCCCAGGCTGGTGTTCATGGACGAGCCCACCGGTGGCCTCGATGTCTCGGTGCAGGCGCGGCTGCTCGATCTGCTGCGCGGCCTGGTCACGGACCTGAACCTGGCGGTTGTAATCGTCACCCATGACCTGGCCGTGGCCCGGCTGCTGGCCCAGCGTCTGGTGGTGATGCGCCACGGCCGGGTCGTGGAAACCGGACTCACCGACCAGGTGCTGGATGATCCCCAGCACCCCTACACCCAGTTGCTGGTGTCATCCGTTCTGACACCCTGAGCCCTGCAAGGGGAAAGGTGAAAGGTGAAAGGTGAAAACACTATGGTCGAACAAGCGCCGCACAAGGAAACAACAATGAACACCATGATCAAGCTGGAGGGGCTGTCCAAGACCTTCACTCTGCACAACCAGCAAGGCACACGGCTGGAGGTGCTGCAGGGAGTAGACCTCAACGTACAGGCCGGCGAATGCGTTGTACTGCACGGGGAAAGTGGCGCCGGCAAGAGCACGCTGCTTCGCACCCTCTACGCCAACTACCTGCCCAGTTGCGGCAGCCTGCAGGTGCGCCACGATGGCGAACTGCTGGACCTGACCCGCGCCAGCAGCCGCGAACTGCTGCAGGTGCGTCGCCGCACCCTGGGCTACGTGAGCCAGTTTCTGCGCGTTATACCGCGGGTATCGACACTGGACGTGGTGATGCAGCCGCTGCGCGAACTGGGCATCCCGCGGGAGCAATGCGAAGTCCGCGCAGCGGCGCTGCTGCGCAGACTCAATGTACCGGAGCGGCTCTGGAGCCTGGCACCGGGCACCTTTTCCGGCGGCGAACAGCAGCGGGTCAATATCGCCCGCGGCTTTATTGTCGAGTACCCGATACTGCTGCTGGATGAGCCAACCGCCTCACTGGATGCCCGCAACGCCGAGGTCGTGGTGCAGCTGATCGCTGCCGCCCGTGATCGCGGCGCCGCCATCGTTGGCATCTTCCACGACCAGACTGCACGCCACGCCGTCGCCGATCGCCTGTTCGATCTGCGCCGCCCGGCCGCCTGATACAGCGCCTGTCACAGACAGCAGCCACCCCAGACAAGGGATTCAGAGATGATTTTGACCAACGCACGAATTGTCCTCTCCAACGAAGTGGTTGAGGGCAGCCTGCACATCGAAAAGGGTGTTATCCAGTCCGTCGATCAGGGCCTTTCATCCCTGCCGGGCGCCATCGACTGCGAGGGCGACCTACTGTTGCCGGGGCTGGTCGAATTGCATACCGACAATATGGAAAAATACTTCACGCCCCGCCCAGGGGTGACCTGGCCCGGCGTCTCTGCGGTCAAGACCCATGATGCGCAGATGATCAGTGCCGGCATTACCAGCGTGTTCGATGCCGTCTCCATTGGCGATGTCATTGAAGGCAGCGAGCGCCTGGCCAACCTGTCGCGCATGGTGGACGCACTGGGCGAGGCCCGCAGGCGCGGCCTGATGCGCGCCGACCACCTGCTGCACCTGCGCTGTGAAGTCAGCCACGCCGATACGCTGGACAACTTCCACTCTCTGATGCAACGCACTGCCGTACAACTCGTATCCGTAATGGATCACTCGCCGGGCCAGCGTCAGTTTGCCAACCTGGCAAAATACCGCGAGTACTACCAAGGCAAGTACAAGCTCTCGGATGCAGAGCTCGAAGCCTTTATCCAGCGCCAGCAGGACGCCAGCGCCCGCTACAGCGACAGCTATCGCCGGGACATCTGCGACTACTGTCGGCAACAGGGCATCGCCCTGGCCAGCCACGACGATGCCACCCGCGCTCATGTCGAGGAGTCTGTTGCACTGGGCATGGCGATCGCTGAATTCCCCACCACGCTGGAGGCGGCACAGGCCGCACACAAAAGCGGCATGGCGGTGCTGATGGGCGCGCCCAACGTGGTGCGCGGCGGATCGCACTCCGGCAATATCGCAGCCCATGTGCTTGCCAGCGAAGGCCTGCTCAATGTGCTGTCCAGCGATTACTACCCCGCCAGCCTGCTGGAGGGCGCCTTTAAACTGGCTGATCTTGAGAGCAATGACTACGATCTGGCCCGCGCCATCGCCCTGGTGACCCGGCGCCCGGCGGATGCGGCGGGACTGACGAACCGCGGCCGCATCGAACAGGGGGCCCGCGCCGATCTGGTCTGGGCACGCCAGGATGCCCAGCGCGAGGTGCATGTCGAGCATGTCTGGAAGGATGGCCGCCGTGTCTTCTGAACCCATGATTCGCGGTCGTCTGGTCTACCTGATGGGCGCCTCTGGCAGCGGCAAGGACACGCTGCTGCAAACGCTGCGCACCCAGGCCCCCGATGCGGCCGGGCTGCTGCTGGCCCATCGCTATATCACCCGTCCCTGGCACGCCGGGGGCGAAAATCATATCGAGCTCAGCCAGCAGGAGTTCGACCGACGCCAGCATCTCGGGCTCTTCAGCCTGCACTGGCAGGCCCACGGCCTGAGCTATGGCATCGGCGTTGAAGCCCAGGCCTGGCTGGAAGCCGGCTGCAATGTTCTGGTGAATGGATCCCGCGCTCAGCTGCAGCAGGCGCAGCAGCGCTTTGGGGCCGCCCTGCTGCCGGTGCTGCTGCAGGTAAACGAAGCGGTGCTGCGCAGGCGACTGGAGGCGCGCGGTCGGGAATCCGAGGCCGCTATCGCCGCGCGCCTGCTGCGGGCCCGGGAGTACGCTAAGGGTATAAATAATGGGGTCAGCGTTATTAATAACGACGGCCCCATCGATCAGGCCGCCCATGCGCTTTGCCGCCTGCTGACAACGCCTGACACGATAAACGGGGGCGGCGACTCATGATGGCACTAACACCTTGGAGGCGGCGGTTCTATGCCTGAACTGGAGTTTCTCGGTACCGGTGATGCTGGCCAGGTCCCGCGCTGGGGCTGTGACTGCGGTGCTTGCCAGCGGGCACGCCTGGATCCGGCCCGCAAACGCAGGCCCTGCAGCGCCGCGCTGCATACTGAGGAGGGTACGACCCTGATTGACGCCGGCTGCACTGACCTCGCCGAGCGTTTCGCTTTCGATGATATCCGCCGGGTACTGCTGACCCACTTCCACATGGACCATGTACAGGGGCTGTTTCACCTGCGCTGGGGCCAGTGCCGCAGTAAAATTCCGGTCTACCGCCCCGATGATCCCAAGGGAGCAGACGACCTGTACCGGCACCCCGGCGTATTCGAGTTCCAGCCCCCCTGCCCGGCCTTTGAGCGCCAGCAGTTCCCAGGCTTTAACCTGACCCCGCTGCCACTGCTCCATTCACGCCCAACCCAGGGACTGCTGATTGAAACCCCCCGTACCCGGCTCGCCTGGCTCACCGATACCCTCGGCCTGCCGCGCGTCACCCAGGATTTTTTACAGCAACAGCCAAGGCTCGACTGGCTGGTACTCGACTGCAGTGAGCCACCGCGACAAACACCCCCACGCAACCACAACGATCTGACCCGAGCGCTACACACCCATCATCTGCTCACCCCAGGCCGCACCCTGCTGACCCATATTGGCCATGAATTCGATGACTGGCTTGAATCCGACCGTGGCGACCTGCCGGCAACGGTGTCCATTGCAAGGGACGGCCTGCGCATTTCACTGTAAACACCGTCTTAGCTGCGCAGCAGCAGGGCCGCGATTACATACACCAGCAGATAAATAACCCCGTATAGCAGCGGCAGCAGCCAGAGCAGTAGAGCACGCAGTTCAAGGCGCAGATCCGCCCCACGGATACGCTCAACCAGGGCGCGGGACAGCAGAAGCGCCAGCAGCATGAGCGGCACCAGCAGCAGCCAGAACAGCGGCACGCGAATCTCGACTTGCCAGCGCCAGCTCAGTGACAGTAACTCAGACAGCTGATTCGACAGCGACTGCAACGGTGTCAGCAGCCAGCCAGGTGGATGCCACAGCTGATTCGCGGTGATGCTGCGCGCCAGCGGCACACACAGGAATACCGCCAGGGCATGCAGCAGCCAGACCAGCGGGCTGGGTGTTAGCCGCCGCGGATGACGCTGCACCGCCTCCAGCTGTCGCGCCCAGTGGCCGTAATGGAAATCGTTCAGTTGCAGCAGATGCGGCTGCAACACAGGACAGGAAGCCGCATTTTCGCGCACGAACAGCAGCGCATCCTCTGCGGTGGAAAAACGCTTCTGATAGCCCAGCCCGAAACGACGCTGTCCACAGCAAAAGGCGTCCTTTTTCGCATCGTAACTCACGGGGTTGGGAATTTTCTGCGCCACAGTGTTCTCCCTGTCTGTTCGACACAGCTTAGTCGCTTGCGCCCGCGACAGTGAGGCGCGAGGGCCCCCCGTGGCACTTTTGCAGAGGCGTCAGCACCACCGCGGCGAACGCCTTCGCCGGCTACTCCATCATCAGCATTCGCTGCTCCAGCTGCCCCTGCAGTTCAATATTGAAGTGCTCCGCCGAGCGCATGTGCTGCAGCATCAGCGCCCTCGCCTGTTCTGCATCCCGGGCACGAAAGGCCCCCATCAGCTGGCGGTGGTAGTCCAGATTGGCGCAGGAAAACTCGCGCTGCTCCGGCAGGCGCGCCTTCTTGAAGATCACCAGATCCCGGATCAGATCATTCAGAAAGCGGCCGATAAAGGCCAGCAGCGGGTTGGTGCAGCGCTCGGCCAGTACCACATGAAACTCAAGTTCGGCGATACGCTGCTCGATGCGCTCATCAAAGTCCGCCGCAGGCTGTGCACAGCGCTCTACCAGTGCATCCAGCCGATCGAGATCATCCTCGCTCAGCAAAGACGTCGCCTGAGCGGCAATTTCCGGCTCCACCAAGGTGCGCAGTGCATAGATGTCCGGCCCGCTGGGCTGCTCGAAATGCAGGAAATTGCGCAGCAGCTGGCTGGCCAGATCGTAGGGCACCGACACCAGCACAGCGCCACCGTTGGGCCCGGTGCGGATACTGATCAGCCCCTGCACTTCCAGTGACTTCAGCGCTTCGCGCACCGTACCCTTGGCACAATCGAACTGAGCCATCAGCTCGCGCTCGTTGGGCAGCCGCTCGCCGGGCTGCTTGCCATTGACCACGACCCAGCGCTTGATCGAATCGACGATCTGATCGGCACGCTTGATGCGTCGGCTCGGGGTGAAAGTTGCACTATCGTTGTTCATAAAGGTGTCTTTGTGGGTGGCCGTCTATTCTGCCACGGTCGACCCGGCTTGAGCATAAAAGTTTAATTAACCTATTTATTGCAATAAATAGACTTTTATAGTTTTATGCTACCCAAGCAACGCAGATATTTGACCCGGGAGAGCGATACCATGGCACAGCACAGCAGCTTCAACTGGCAGGACCCTCTGCTGATCGATCAGCAGCTTAATGAAGAAGAACGCCAGATCCGCGATATGGCCCATGACTACTGTCAGGAGCAGCTGCAGCCGCGGGTGCTGCAAGCCTTTCGCCACGAGCACTTTGAGCGCGAGATCATGCGGGAAATGGGCTCTCTGGGGCTGCTCGGCGCCTGCGTCGATCCACAGTACGGCGGCAGCGGCCTGAGCCAGGTGGGCTACGGTCTTATCGCCCGAGAAGTCGAACGCGTCGATTCCGGCTACCGCTCGGCCATGAGCGTGCAGTCCTCCCTGGTGATGTACCCCATCGAAACCTATGGCTCAGAGGCACAAAAGCAGAGGTATCTGCCCAAACTCGCCAGCGGTGAATGGGTCGGCTGTTTCGGCCTGACCGAACCCAACCATGGCTCGGACCCGGGTTCGATGATTACCCGGGCCAAGAAGGTCGAGGGCGGTTACCGCCTCAGTGGCCAGAAAATGTGGATCACCAACAGCCCCATTGCCGACCTGGCCGTGGTCTGGGCCAAGTCCGACGCCCACGACAACAAGATCCGTGGCTTTATCGTCGAGCGTGAAACCGAGGGCTTCAGCACGCCCAAGATCCAGGGCAAGGTCAGCCTGCGGGCCTCAGTCACCGGCGAGATAGTGCTGGATGATGCCTTTGTACCGGACGAAAACCTGCTGCCCGACGCCAGCGGTCTCAGCGGCCCCTTCGGCTGCCTCAACAAGGCGCGCTACGGTATCGCCTGGGGCGTCATGGGCGCGGCGGAATTCTGCTGGCATGCCGCGCGCCAGTACTGCCTGGATCGCACTCAGTTCGGCCGGCCCCTGGCGGCCAACCAGCTGATTCAGCTGAAACTCGCCAACATGCAGACCGAAATCACCCTGGGGCTGCAGGCCGCACTACAGGTCGGCCGTCTGCTGGATGCAGGCCAGGGTGCGCCTGAAATGGTATCGCTGATCAAGCGCAACAACTGTGGCAAGGCACTGGATATCGCCCGCGTCGCGCGGGACATGCACGGCGGCAATGGCGTCTCCGACGAGTTTGGCGTTATTCGCCACATGGTCAACCTGGAGTCGGTGAACACCTACGAGGGCACCCACGATGTGCATGCCCTGATCCTGGGCCGTGCCCAGACCGGTATTCAGGCGTTCTGCTAAACCTCCACCCTGCGAACAAGGAGCCACATGCATGAGCCCGAAGCCCCTCAAAGGTATCCGCGTACTGGATCTGTCCCGCGTGCTGGCCGGCCCCTGGTGCAGCCAGCAGCTGGCAGACCTGGGGGCCGAGGTGATCAAGATCGAGCGGCCCGGGCGCGGCGATGATACCCGCGCCTGGGGGCCGCCCTGGCTCGAAGGCAGCACTGAAGCGGCCTATTACCTCAGCGCCAATCGCGGCAAGTCATCGGTCGCCATCGATATCGCCAGGCCCGAAGGGCAGCAGCTGATCAAACAGCTGCTGCAGGACTGCGACGTCTTGCTGGAGAACTTCAAGGTTGGTGGCCTGAAGCGCTATGGCCTGGACTACGACAGCCTCAAGGCCGACAGGCCGGATCTGATCTACTGCTCAATCACGGGCTTTGGCCAGGACGGACCCTACGCCCACAGGGCCGGTTACGATTTCATGATTCAGGGCATGGGCGGGCTTATGAGCCTCACCGGCCAGCCGGACAGCCAGCCCGGTGGCGGGCCAGTCAAGGTGGGTGTCGCCTTCGCCGATATTTTTACCGGCATGTACGCCGCCAATGCCATCATGGCGGCGCTCTTTGCGCGCCAGCAAAGTGGCACAGGCACCCATATCGACCTGGCCCTGCTGGATGTGCAGGTCGCGGTACTGGCCAACCAGTCGATGAATTACCTCTGTTCCGGTCAGCCGCCGACACGCCTGGGCAATGCCCATCCGAATATAGTGCCCTACCAGGCCTTTGCCACCCTGGATGGCCACCTGATTCTGGCGGTGGGCAATGATGTGCAATTTGGCCGCTTCTGCGCTACCGCAGGTTGCCAGGAGGTAGCCGCAGACCCGCGCTTTGCCAGCAACCAGGCCCGGGTTGAGCACCGTGACAGCCTTGTGCCGCTGCTGCAGGCCTGCTTGGCAACACGCACTACCGCCGACTGGCTGAGCGCACTGGAAACCGCCGGCGTGCCCTGCGGCCCGATCAACAACCTGCAACAGGTGTTCGACGACCCTCAGGTGCAACACCGTGGCCTGCAGTTCGACCTGCCCCACCCGTCTGGCGGCACCGCACCCATGGTGGGCAACCCTATCCGCTTTAATGGCCAGGCGCTGAACGCCAATAGCGCCCCACCCACCCTCGGCCAGCACACCGACCAGGTGCTGCTGCAGCTCGGTTTATCGGCCGAGGACTGTCACCGACTGCGCCAACAAGGCCTGATCGCGTGAATGTCCAGGCTTCCCCACGCATCACCAATCACCAATCACAAATAACAATTCACCGGCTCGCCACAACGGCCGCACCGGCTTATGATGGCGAACACACTTTCAGGGGAGACACATCCATGGATCTGCATATTGCCGGTCGCACCGCCATTGTCTGCGCCGCATCCAAAGGCCTTGGCCGCGCCTGCGCCGAAGCCCTTGCCGCCGAAGGCGTTAATCTGGTGATCAATGCCCGCACCAGCGATGTACTGGAACAGACCGCCGCCAACATTCGCAGCCGTTACGGCGTGCAGGTCACGGCCATCGCCGGCGACATTACCACCACCGAAGGACGTGATGCGGTGCTCGCCGCCTGCCCGGCACCGGATATTCTGGTGAACAACGCCGGCGGCCCGCCGCCGGGTGATTTTCGCTCTTGGGATGATGGCGACTGGCACCAGGCGCTGCAAAACAACATGGTCAGCCCGATTCAGCTGATCAAGGCGGTTCTCGATGGCATGATCGAGCGGGGTTTTGGCCGTATCGTCAATATCACCTCGGGCGCGGTCAAGGCGCCCATCCCCGCGCTGGGACTCTCGAACGGCGCCCGTACCGGCCTCACCGGTTTTGTTGCCGGCCTCTCGCGCCAGGTGGCCGAGCACAATGTCACCATCAACAACCTGCTGCCAGGCCCGTTTGAAACCGACCGCCTCAATGCCACCCTGGCCGGTGCCGTCAAGGCCAGCGGCCAGTCGCTGGAACAGGTACGCCAGGCGCGCAAGGATACTAACCCCAGCAAGCGCTTTGGCGATCCGGACGAATTCGGCGCCGCCTGTGCGTTTCTGTGCAGCACCCAGGCGGGCTTTATCGTCGGCCAGAATATTCTGCTCGACGGTGGCGCCTTCCCGGGCACCCTGTAACAGGATGGGTGACAGCTGGCTAAGTCGCCGGGGTCACCCGCTGAGCGTCAAAGCAGCGCCGCACCGAACAGGCGGCCGTGACTGAGCAATAGCGCGCTATACGCCATCAGACCGAAGATCACCGCCAGAATGTCGTAGACCAACTGCGGACTGCGGACCGGTATCAGTGTCTTGCGCACTTTGCTCAGCAGCATGTCGAGTAGCGCGTAGGCCAGGAAGGGAGCGAACAACAGGGTCGATGCCAGGTCGCCATTGGCCAGCAGATGTACTGCAGCCCAGAGCGCCACACCGAGTAGCATCGGGTGGCGCACTTTGCGTTTGATAAAGGTCGGCAGATAAGCCGCGATGATCAGGATCAGTGCCAAGGGCATCAGCGCAATGGCCAGGGGGCGGCCAAATTCCACGGCCGGCCAGAGCCTTTGGGCCCCGATCTGCTGATACCCCTGCACCACCAGGCTTAACCCGGTCAGCGAACCGAGCGAAAACAGTCCCAGATAGAACCATCGCCCGAGCACCTCGATCAGCCGCTGCCGCACACCGGCCAACAGCGGCAGTGCATGCACGCCGAAAAACAACGCCAACCCCAGCACCATTGCGTTCATGTACCCTCCCAACCTGCCTGATTACGCCTGTCGGTGAGTATAGGTGCTGGCAGCCGCAGCGCGGCTCTTGCCGGTGATACCTCAGATAGCCGGATAGGTGGTATAGCCCTCGGCACCTGATGCATAAAAGGTGCTGCTGTCCGGCGTGTTCAGCTCAGCCTGCTGACGCAGGCGCTGCGGCAGGTCCGGGTTGGCAATAAAGGGCACGCCAAAGGCCACCGCATCCACCCGGCCATCCTCGATCCAGGCATTGGCGCTCTCGCCGGTAAAGCGCTCGTTGGCAATAAAGGCGCCGCTGAACAGCGCCTTTATTGTCGGCACCAGGCTGTCTTCACCCTCGGCTTCGCGGGCACAGATAAAGGCGATATTCCGCGCCGACAGTGCGCTGGCAACATGGCCAAATATCGCCGCAGGATCCGAATCGCCCATATCATGGGCATCGCCACGGGGCGACAGATGTACGCCCACCCGGCCCGCGTCCCAGACGCTGAGCACTGCATCGGTAATTTCCAGCAACAGCCGGGCGCGGTTTTCCACCGAGCCGCCATAAGCATCGCTGCGCTTGTTGCTGCTGTCCTGCAGGAACTGATCTATCAGATAGCCGTTGGCAGCATGAATTTCCACACCGTCAAAACCGGCGGCCTGGGCGTTTTCCGCACCCTGGCGGAAGGCTTCTACTATGTCCGATATTTCTTCGGTTTCCAGTGCCCGTGGCGTTGTAAAGGGCCGCTCGGGCCGCACCAGACTGACATGTCCGGCCGGCGCTATGGCGCTTGGGGCTACCGGCAAGGCGCCATCAAGATACATGGGGTCAGACACGCGCCCTACGTGCCACAGCTGCAACACTATCTTGCCACCCTTGGCGTGCACCGCATCGGTAATGCGCCGCCAGCCAGCAACCTGAGCCTGGTTCCAGATCCCGGGCGTATCGGGATATCCCACACCCATGGGCGTCACGGCGGTGGCTTCAGAAATAATAAGTCCTGCGCTGGCGCGCTGGCTGTAATACTCCAGCATCAGATCACCGGGGACCCGACCGTCCTCTGCCCGGCACCGGGTCAGTGGCGCCATGACAATACGGCTGTTCAGCTCGATCGCACCAATTTTTACCGGATCAAATAATGACGGCATAACAGAGTATCTCCATGGAATGAACAGGCCGGCAGTTTCCGGCGCAGGTTAAGGGCGGGTCGGGTTAATCTGGCTCAGCAGGCCTGGCGCCAGAGCTCCTGAGCCTTGGCGTCGCTATCAGCGCGACTGACCGGATAATGAATGCGCATGGGGTCGGCGCCTATATCACGCAGCGTATGACGGTCAATGGATACCGCTGCAGCGCAGCCCTGGCGCAGAGTACGGAACAGTTTCTGAATGCCGGGGATGAGTTTCATGGATCTTGCCTCCGCTGTGCGTATTAGGTGACGCTGGGTACTTGGAACCCGTCACCGGATCTGTGAGTCTGTGTCGGCCAAGCCGAAACAAACCGGTCGGTATGCTTGAAGTGAATTTAACCATACCGATTGGTATGTGGTCAATCCCCAGACGGCATAAAACTGCCGGCAGCTGAAACGTCACGGCGGCGGCACCTTGCACTCAAAGCTCAGCGCTGAACCAGGGAACAATCGGGGAGCAAGGAACCAGCAAGACAAAAAAACGGCCCTGCCCCGCTAAGGGAAGGACCGTAAAAGTGACACAGGAGAATCCGCAGTGTGAAGCTGTACCCGATCAGTTGCGCTTGATGTACTGGTCCATGTTTTGCGGTGTTACCAGCTCAAATGGCACCCAGACTTTCTTGTCGACCGGCTCACCCTTGATCAGCTTGAGGCTGGTTTCAAGCGCACCGCGGCCCTGGGCCTCTGCGTTCTGAAATACGGTGACATCCAGATCACCGGCCTGCATGGCCGCCAGAGCATCGGCGGTAGCATCAATCCCGGACACGATCACACTGTCCATGCTGCGGCCGGATGCCTTAAGTGCCTGAATGGCGCCTATGGCCATTTCATCGTTGTTGGCGATAACGGCGTCAAACTCCAGACCCGCGGTCAGCCAGTTGGTCATAAGGTCGTTGCCTTCGGTGCGCATGAAATCTGCGGTCTGCTCTTCAACGATGACCAGGCCACTGCACTCGGGGGTGGCGATCACATCATGGATGTCCTTGGTACGCTGCAACGCGGCGTTGTCGCCCAGGGTGCCCATCATGACCACAACCTTGCCCTTGCCATTCATCAGCCGGCAGACTTCCTGGGTCTGCAGGGTGCCGGATTCGTCTTCGTTGGAGGCAACGAACGCCTGGCCATCAGGCAGCATGTCGACGTTGATCGGACGTCGACCCACATACACCAGTGGAATGCCCGCCGCGGCGGCATCATCGGTAATGGCCTGGGTAGCATCGGAATCCACAGCATCAACGATGATGGCATCCACGCCCGAGGCGATAAAATTCTGCACCTGATTCAGCTGCATTCCGACTTCGTTCTTGGCATCTTCCATCTGCACATCCACGCCGGCCTCATTGGCCGAGGCTTCAATGCTGTTGCGCAGCACCGAAAGAAAGTTATCGTCAAAGCTGAACAGGGACACACCGATCTTGATGTCGGCAGCAAACACCGAGCCCGACAGCAGTGTGGCGGCGATTGCGGTTAACAGTATTTTTTTCATTGTTGTTATCCTCGAACGAGTGGATGAGCGTCAGTGACACTCGTGATTAACCTTGTACGGGGTTTATCCCCGATTTCAAACTGGACAGCGCGCAGGGTTTCAACCCCTGCGCCTGATCCACTATTACCGGCTGATGCTTTGCTTGAGCGCATCGATCGATGACTGGATGCCTGCCTCGGTCGACATGGTGAAATCTTCCATCTCCAGACTGACCCAGTCGTTGTAGCCCTGCATGCGTACGACGGAGAAGAACTCTTTCCACCATTGCAGGTCGTGACCGGCGCCGACGGCGACGTAATTCCAGGCGCGGTTGGCGACATCATCGACCCCCTTGAGCTCCAGCAGACCATTGATCTCGGCCAGGCCGCGCTCGATGCGGGTGTCCTTGCCATGCACATGGTGGATCGCCTCGCCCAGCGCCCGGGCCCCGGCGATGGGGCAGGCCCCTTTCCAGAACAGGTGCGACGGATCCAGGTTCATGCCGACCTTGGGGCCGACTTCATCGCGCAGGCGGAACAGGGTCTCGGGGTTCCATACCAGCATGGCCGAGAAGTTCTCCAGCGCGTATTTCTCGACACCGGCCTCGTTGGCGAGCTTCACCAGGCGCTGCCAGAGCGGAAAGGCGCAGTCTTCCCACTGATAGCGGTCACGTTCCGGCATCTCGTTGGGCCAGCTCTTGGTGTAGACGAGCCAGTTTGGCACGCTGTCACCCGGCGCTGCGGCCGGAAGTCCGGACATGGTCACGATTTTCTTGACGCCGATTGCGCCGGCCAGGCGGACGGTCTGCTCCATTTCCCTGAGGTGACGTTCGCCCATTGCGCCTGGATCGAGGGGATTGGCCGAACAGTTCAGCGCGGCGATCTCGAGGCCGCGGGCTTCGATTTCATTCAGTTTTTTCTTCAGCAGGCCCCGGTCGGCCAGCAGTTCATCGGCACGAAAATGCGGCCCTGCGGACCAGCCGCCGCCGGTCATCTCCAGGCCTTCAACGCCCAGCGCTACACATTTGTCGAGCATGTCTGTGAAAGACAGGTCTCCCATTACATCGGTACAGATCGAAAGTTTCATGCGGCTTCACTCAACTAGAGACGTTGTGACTATTACATCAAGGGTGCCACTATCAGCGCCCGTAAAACGCCGGGCACTCAGGCAGGCTGATCGGCTCAATCAGGCCGCTGTATTTGGCCTTGACGCAGGCATCCGCGGTGAGGGCAACCACATAGCCATCCCAGGCACTGGGGCCGTCCATCTCGCCCCTGGCCGTGGCATTGATCCACTCCTGGAACTCGACATCAAAGGCATCGACAAAGCGGTCTTTCCAGTCCACAAGAATGCCATCGCTGGATTTGGCCTCAAGGCGCAGGTGTACACTCGCCGGCTCCGGCAGGCTGGCGATACCCTTCTCGCCGGTAACATGGCACTGGATGTCGTAGCCGTACTGGCAGTTGACGAAGCTTTCGATACTGATATGCACACCCTGGCGGGTGCGCAGCAGGATCACGTGGGGATCCTGGTAGCCTTCCTGTTCACCCAGGTGGCAGCTGCGCGGCATGATAACCTGGGCGCTGACATAATCATCATCCAGCAACCAGCGCAGCACATCGTACTCATGCACACAGGAGTCGGTCAGCGCCATATCACCGCTGAACCCCGGCGCTTCGGGTGCACGGTGAGCACAGTTGAGCGTCAGTGGCGCACCGATAGCGCCATCTGTCAGCACTTTTTTCAGCTGCCGGTACGAGCGGTCGTAACGACGCATAAAACCGACCTGCACCAGCGAGCGACCTGCGGCTATTTCGGCATCGACGATCCTGCGGCAACCCTCGGCGGTCACGGCCAGCGGTTTTTCACAGAGTACCGGCTTGCCCGCAGCAATGGCGGCCAGCACAAACTCCTCATGGGTTGGCCCCCAGGACGCTACAATAATGGCATCGACTTCAGGCGCATTGATAAGATCAAGACCCGTATCATATACCCGGGCTTCGATGCCCTCGCCCTGCACAACCCCGTGCGCCTGCTCGGCGTTCACATCAGTCACCGCAACAATCCGCGCCCCGGTGAGGTTACGCCTGATGCGTCTGATATGATCCTTGCCGATGGCACCGGTGCCGATAACGCCTATTTTCAACGTCATGATAAGACCTGTAGGATTTTTATTGGTTAGAGTTTTATGATTGAGAGTTTAATTCGAGAAAGCATTTAAATTCCGCATCTATAACAGCGAGTACATTTGATTTACTTTCAGTAAAAACTTAGAACATCTTTAAAAGATACTATTTGATACAGCATCTTTAAAAAATACATTTGGGCGTCAGAGAAGAGCGATGCGCCGGCTGCCCTGCTTCCCAGTTCCCACCGAAAACGCCGGGGTACTTGAAGTGAGGATTACTGCATGACATGACTGATATGGAGCGTTTGGGCTGCACAATAACGCAAGCTGTGCCGTAAAATACTGCGCCATCGACAGAATACATTCAGGAATGACAGCCGTAGATGAAAACACATATAAATGCCGTGAGATGATCATGTGCTCATTCCTGTTATTATTTTTTATGGACCGCAAGGCCGTTATAGATCCTTACTTGGCAACAGAGACTGATTCAACGATAACAATGACAGAATCAATACAGGATTTGTTGCAGCTCTTTTCCCTGAGAAGCTGTATTGATTTAAGCACCCGACACTTGATAAAACAATATCACCAAGATACATTACATCAAAACGTATCAAACATGATTGCAGCATAAATGATAGCTCTATCATTTATGCTGCAGGGAGATTATCGATGTCACGCCCCACACTCTCCGATGTAGCCCGCCAGGCCGGCGTCGGCGTCGCGACCGTCGACAGGGTCATTAATGGCCGGGCGCGGGTGCGCCCCGAAACCTCGCAGCGTGTGCTGGAAGCGGCCGAAGCCATTGGCTTCAGGGCCACCGGCCTGATCCGCGCACGCATTGATCAGCGTGCCGGGCAATTCAAACTGGGCTTTATCCTGCAGCGGCGCAGCGCCCCCTTCTATTCCCTGCTGGCAGACGCACTCACCGATGCCACGCACGCCTGCAGCGCAATCCAGGGACAACCCGTGGTGGAGTTTCTCAACGAGCTGACACCCCAGGCGGTATCCGAGGCGCTGCTATCAATGGGGTCTCGGGTCGATGCCCTGGCCCTGGTTGCGGCCGATCATCCCAAGGTGCGGGACGCCATCGAGCAACTGCATGCCAGGGGTATTCCGGTGATCACCCTGCTCACAGACCTCAGTGCGACGCACCGTGTCAGCTATATCGGCATCGACAACCGCCGTGCCGGGCGTACCGCCGCCTGGACCATCAGCCGCCTGAGCAAGGCACCGGGCAAGGTCGCGATTCTGGTGGGCAGCCACCGCTACCAGTGTCAGGAGCTGTGCGAGGTGAGTTTTCGCTCCTATTTCCGGGAAAATGCGCCAAAATTTCAGATCGTAGAAGACCTGATCAGCCTGGAAGACCCGGCCCTGGCGCAGGAAGCCACCTTCGATCTGCTGCAGCGCCACCCCGACCTGATCGGCATCTATGTTGCCGGTGGCGGTGCCGAGGGGGTGATTGCTGCACTGCGGGACAACCCGGCCACCCGCGGCATCATTACGGTCTGCAACGAGCTGACCGAACAGACGCAATCCGCCCTGGTGGACGGTATTATCGACCTGGTGATCTCACACCCCCGCGAACGCCTGGCCGCCACCGCCGTGCAGGCCATGATCGATGCGCTGGAGGGTCGATCCTCTGGCGGCTCAGGCAGCGAGCAGAGCACACAGCATCTGCTGCCGTTTGATATCCATATCGCCGAGAATGTGTGAGGGCACCAGGCGCTATCTGACTATGATTTGCTCAGGTGCGACGAGCGCAGCACCAGCTGCCCCGGAAGCAGCAATTGCCGTACTGCGGAGTCCCCGGCGCCTAGCCTGCGAATGGCTTCGTCCACCAGCTGCTGCAGTGGCTGATGGTAGGTCGTCAGGCCATAGCTCGGTGAGGCGGCCAGTTCAATGTCGTCAAACCCCACCACGGCCAGCGGTATGGCCTCAGCGCGGCTGCGCAGCGCATCCAGCGCACCTATGGCCAGGATATCGTTCTCGCAGAACAGCGCCTCTAGCCGTGTATCCGGCGCCACGCTGTCCAGATACCGATTCAGGGACTTGTAGCCATTTTCACGCGCATAATGCCCGGCATCCAGTACTGTGCTGAGCACCAGCCCGCGCTCGCGCAGACCTGCCTCGAAACCATCCACGCGCTGTAGCTGAGTGGACTCGCTCACCGGCCCTGCCATGTAGCCAATACGCTGATAGCCCTGATCGGCCAGCAGCATGGCAATTTCATGCCCCGCACGATAGCCATCGGTAGACACAACCTGGATACCGGGGTTGTCACTGTTGCGATAGAGCACGATCAGTGGAATATGGCGAATATCCTGCGCCAGTCGCACCAGCTCGTCGGTCAGCACTGTGCCGAGGAAAATCAGCCCGTCAATCTGGAACTGATCCGCCAGCGTCAGCGCTGACTTGTAGCTGTACTCCGAGGTGATGTTCAGCAACATGGGCATGTAGCCCCGCCGCTGCAGCTGGCCGCTGACCTCGTTCAGCACCTGCAACAGGTTGGGGTTTTCCATCTCGTCGACCACCAGCCCGACCATGTTGGTGCGCTTTTTGGAAAGGCTGCGCGCCAGCAAGTTGGGTTTGTAGCCCAGCGCCTCGGCAGCCCCGAGCACCCGCTCCAGAGCCCGGGGCGATATGGACGCACCGTCCGTAAAGGCCCGGGACACGGTCCATTTTGAGACACCGGCCCGTTCGGCGACATCAGTTGCAGTGACCTTGCGGTCGGCGGGCACAGAGGATTTTTTTGGCATTTGCAGACGACACCGTTGACATCCTTTCGAGAGTTGTCGTATTTTACTTGCAACCGGGTGCAATCGCACCTTTTTATTGGCAGCGCGTTGCACCCGGTTGCAAACAATGCTCGATCACAACAATCGGGCATTTTTAATCTCCTGATTTGCAACCGGGTGCATTACCGGTCCGGGGGGGACAAAATTACCCCTCGGTATTTTCAGGAAAAACTTTGCACCCGAGTGCAAGAAGACTGGATAGCCTGACTGCAGGCATCCAGAAGCCAGCATCAGCGACATAACAAGAAGAGGTTTAGACATGTTGAACGGCGAAAAGAAAATTGCACGGCCGCTGCGCTGGGGCATGGTGGGTGGTGGCCGTACCGGCCAGGTAGGCTACAAGCACCGCACCGGTGCCCTGCGAGACGGCACCTACCAATTGCTCGCCGGCGCCTTCGATCTGGATGCAGACCGCGGCCGTGATTTCGGTACCAACCTGGGTGTGGCCGAGGATCGCTGCTACGCGACCTACCAGGACTTCATTGCAGGCGAGACTGCACGGGAAGACGGCGTCGAAGTGGTGTCGATCGCAACGCCCAACTTCACCCACTTCGAGATCACCATGGCGTGCCTGAAGGCGGGCCTGCATGTAATCTGCGAAAAACCGCTGTTCTTCAGCGTCGCCGAGTGCGACGCGGTGGCGAAGCTGGCCGCGGACAAGGGCCTGATCCTGGGCGTAACCTACGGTTTTACCGGCCACCCACTGGTGCACCAGATGGCCGCCATGGTCAAAAAGGGCATGCTGGGCGACATCCGTATCGTCGATATGCAATATACCCACGGCTTCAATTCGGGCGACGATGTGGGGGCGGGCGAGGCGGTGAAATGGCGCACCAACCCCGAAACGGCCGGCCCGACCTTTGTGCTGGGCGATATCGGCACGCACCTCTACTACCTCAGCGAGGTGGTGCTGCCCCATATGAAGATCGAAAAACTGCTCTGCGACCGCAAGGCCTTCATTGCCACCCGCGCCCCGCTCGAAGACCATGCCACCGTGCTGACCCACTACGATAACGGCGCCCGCGGCCGCCTCTGGGCGTCGTCGGTGAACGCGGGCAACATGGGTTCCCAGCGTTACCGCTTCGTCGGCTCCAAGGCTTCCCTCGAATGGTCCGATGCCCACCCCGACCAGCTGATTTACGAAGTACAGGGGGAACCGAACCGCACCCTGCACCACGGCATGCCCTACCTTGAGGACGAAAGCCTCGCGGCCGACCGCATGGGCGCGCTGCACACCGAAGGCCTCGGTGACAGCTGGGCCAACATCTATCTGTGGATTGCCCAGGCCATCGACGCCAGGATGCGCGGCGACGAAGCCTTCCTGCAAACACACCATTACCCAGGCATTGAAGCCGGCACCGAAGGCGTGCGCTGGCTCGAGAACTGCGTGCGTTCGGCTGACGCAGGGGCGGCATGGGTCGAGTACAACTAAGCACTCAGTCAGCCGCGCACCCATAACAATCGATAACAAGAGAGCGACCCAGTATGAAACTTTCCATCTGTACCGATGTAATGGCCGACCTGTCTTTCACAGACATGCTCGACAAATGTGTAGCGCTGGGCGTTGAAGGCCTGGAGATGACCGGGGGCGGCTGGTCCGCAGGACCGCATTTTCGTGCCGATGAACTGCTGGCCGACCGGGGCCTGCTGAAGAAAAAACTGAATGAAATCGAAGCCCGCGGCCTCGAGATCGCGGCGCTGAACTGTTCGGCCAATCCCCTCGATCCAGGCCCCATGGGCGAACGTCACCTCAGGGAAATGGAGCAGACCGTCCGCCTGGCCGGCGAAATCGGCGTCAAGAAGATCGTGACCATGTCCGGACTTCCGGCCGCAGCGCCGGGTGACAGCGTGCCAAACTGGCTCGTCTACACCAAGAGCTGGCCCAACGAGATGCCGGAACGTGACCGCTATCAGTGGGAAGACTGCGCCTTCCCGCTCTGGCAGCGCCTGGTGAAGCTCGCCAACGAGGCCGGTGTCGAGAAATACGCGCTGGAGAACTTCTCGGCCATGCTGGTGTGGAACCCCGAGACCCTGTTCCGCCTGCGCGATGAAGTGGGGCCCAAGGTCGGCATGAACCTGGATCCGTCTCACCTGTTCTGGAAGGGCGCCTGCCCCATCGCCGGGGCCCGGGCGCTGGGCGAGGCTATCCACCATGTGCATGGCAAGGACACCCGCATCGAGCGCGGCCTGGCCGAGGTCAATGGTCTGCTGGAGCTCAAGGGTGTTGATGACGTCGCCAACCGCGCCTGGAATTACGTCGCCGTCGGCGCCGGTCACGACCTGCAGTGGTGGAAGGAGTTTTTCTCCGTCGTACGCATGGTGGGCTATAACGACTGGGTCAGCCTCGAAATGGAAGACTTCACCATGTCGACCGAGGCGGGTATCCAGTCGTCAATCGATGCCCTGAAGCAGACCATCAGCCGATAACACAGTTGCAGGATGACCGGCAGGTTTAGACCTCTCGCCGGTCATACCAAGACAAAAAAGGCAGCTGCCTCTGTGCCTAAAGCACCCCAATGACTACAAGGAAAACAATAAAATGAAAAAATTCACCCTCGCAACCCTCGGTGCCTGCATGCTTGCGGGCTCTGTTGCCGCGGCCGAACTGAATATCGGCGTCGCAATGTCGACCTTCGATGACAACTTCCTGACGGTGCTGCGTACCGGCATGGAACAGCATGCCAAGGACGCCGACGTTTCCCTGCAGATCGAAGACGGCAAGAACGAGGTCGGCACCCAGCTGAACCAGATTCAGAACTTCATCGCCTCCGGTGTGGATGCCATTATCGTCAACCCGGTGGATACCGATGCAACCGTGGCGATGAGCGATGATGCCGCCGCCGCCGGTATTCCGCTGGTATACGTCAACCGCCAGCCGATCAACGTCGACATGCTGCCCGATAACCAGGCCTTTATTGCCTCCAACGAAGTCGACTCCGGCACCCTGCAAACCCAGGAGGTTTGCCGTCTGCTCGGCGGCAAGGGCAAAGTCCTGGTACTGATGGGAGCACTCACCGATCAGGCCGGTATTCAGCGCACCAAGGACATCCATGACGTCATCGCCACCCCCGAGTGCTCCGGCATGGAAGTCGTGGCGGAAGAAACCGCCGAGTGGCAGCGCACCAAGGGCAACAACATCATGACCAACTGGCTGTCATCCGGTGTCGAGTTTGATGCGGTGATTGCCAACAATGATGAAATGGCCATAGGCGCCATCCAGGCGATGAAAGCGGTCGGCACCGATATGGACAGGGTTGTGGTGGCCGGTATTGACGCCACCCAGGATGCCCTGCAGGCCATGAAAGCCGGGGATCTGGACGTCACCGTCTTCCAGGATGCCGCCGGTCAGGGCAGTGGCGCCATTGATGCGGCCATCAAGCTGGCCCGCAATGAGGACGTCGACCAGAAAGTCTGGGTGCCCTTCAAGCTGGTGACCCCCGCCAATATGGCTGAATACCTGAAACTAAACTGATCTTCGGCTAGCTGTCCGCACTGCCCGCCCGCTACAGAGTATGTACACACTGTAGCGGGCCACATTACCCAGCCATGTCATATTTTAATGTCCCAGCCTTCCCACAGCCCTTTACTTCAGTTACCCGGTCTGTCTTTTTTCTTGAATCGGCTCGACCTAATCAACGCTGTCTCTATTTAGCTACGAACCCAGAGGTAATCTTGTACCTGAAGACTCCTGCGCGCTGAGAAACAATCTAAAAATGGAAAATTCAGACGTTTTCTTTCGTACCCAAAACCACAACAGATGCCGATACCTTGCTCGCTCGCGCCTCGACGTTAATGACACTCAGCCTGCAAAGTGTCGTACCGGCCAATATTTAATCGAAGACAAAACTCATCTAAACCATCGTAGCGCCACTAACAAGCCCGCCTGATAGAATAATTTTACCCATAAAAAACAAATACTTGAAAAACAAGCATGATTATACCTCTTTACCAAAGCATCCAAAGACTGAATGATTTTCATGAATTTATCTAATTTTAATTCAACATCAGGCACTGCGTTCAATAATGACAAAACCCATTTAAAACAGCTGTTTAAATCATTATTAACACAAGAAACTTCACCTATAGATGATTTTTATTGAACTTTTATAATCAAGCCGTTGCTTCTCCCAGCAATGGGGGGATTTGCTCTATATTTTGCAACTATACTTGCCTCATTATTCAAATGAACGAAGGTCACGGAGGCAGGGATGGATCCCGTTCGTCAGCCCCTATTCTGCAATTTCTTCAAATACCTGTGCGCCGGTTTAGCACCGGCGAGAGCATCCCCTGCCCGGCTGAGCTCCCATCGCCGTGCAACCTGTCCCTGTGCTGCGCTACCCGTATCAACACGGAGTTTTTGACATGAAGTCGATCAGAACCCCCTTTGTTTTAGGCATGCTGGCACTGCTGGTATCGTCCTGTTCAACCCAGCAAAGCCTCTGCGGCGAAGGCGCCGGCAAGGTGCGGGACGAGGCACTCTGTGTCGGCCGCTCGGCCGACTCCCTGCAGGGTGCGACGGAAGACTACTACGCCGACATGGATTACGGCATCAGCAAGGATCCGGTGGAAATCGCCCGCCGGCTCGACCCCTATGTACCCGGCATTTCGCCTGAGGAAGCCCGACAGGCCATTGTGCGCGGGCGCAACAACTGGGTGGTCTGGACGGCAGGCAACGATGCCCTCTGGAACAAGATATCCAACATCAGCGTCGGCAATCTGGATTTTCTCAAGACCGTATCGAACCACCCCAGCCTCAAGTTCAGCCGCGACAACCGCTGGCAGTACCTGGGCGTGGTGAACGAGCCCTGCTACATCAAGGGCGATGCGCCACGCCAGGATCGCTACGGCCTCTGGCTCGATAGGCGCGACCCATCCTGTGGCCCCGACCCGTTTGAAAACGAAGACAGGTACCCCGGTGTCAAGATTGGTGCCCGCGGCGACAATATCCCGGCCGGCTCCTACTATGGCTACGGCACCGGCATTGTCGGCCTGCGCCTCTTCCCCAACCCCGACTTCGACGCCCAGGCCGAGGCCAAATGGGATCCGGAGCGTTACTACAATGACCGCAGCTACTATGCCAGCAAGGATCTGGTGAAACCCTATCGCGTCGGCATGTCCTGCGGCTTCTGCCATGTGGGCCCCAACCCCTCCAACCCGCCGGCGGACCCGGAACATCCGAAGTGGGAGAACCTCAACTCCAACCCCGGCGCACAGTATTTCTGGGTTGACCGCATTTTCATGTGGGACGCAGACCCCAGCAGCTTCGCCTATCAGCTGTTCCACACCTCCCGCCCCGGCGCCCTGGATACCTCGCTGATTTCCTCCGACTACATCAACAACCCGCGCACCATGAACGCCATCTACAACCTGGGCGCACGCATGGATGTGGCCAGCCGCTACGGCCATGAAGAGCTCGCCGGCGGTGGTCTCAACAACCGCCAGTTCAACGACCTGGCGGTTGTGCCAGCCTCCAGCCCGCTGCAACAGTTTTACCAGGCGCCGGACCAGGTACTGACACCCCGGGTGCTCAAGGACGGGGCCGACTCGGTGGGGGCGCTGGGTGCCCTGAACCGGGTCTATATCAATATCGGCCTCTTCAGTGAAGAGTGGCTGCAGCACTTCCGTGCCCTACTGGGCGGCAAGAAAATCACCCCGTTCGAGATCGAGGTGGCCCGCAAGAACTCCAGCTACTGGAACGCCAACGAAGCCCAGACGCCTGATGTAGCGCTGTTCTTCCTCGCCTCGGCCCAGCCCGATTACCTGGCCAATGCCCCCGGTGGCGCGGACCATATGAGCCAGGATGCGAATCAGCTGGAGCGAGGTAAAACCGTGTTTGCCGATACCTGTGCCCGCTGTCACTCCAGCAAGCTGCCGGAGAAAACCGCCGAGTTCTTCCCTGACAAGGGCTGTGTCAGCGGCAACTACCTGCAGTGCTGGAGCCGCTACTGGACCTGGACCCAGAGCATGGAGTTCAAGTCTCTGATGCGCCCCATCGTCCAGTCCGACGACTTCCTGGACAACAACTTCCTCTCCAGCGAAATGCGCGTACCGGTCACGCAGCTGGAAACCAACGCCTGCAGCCCGCTGGCCACCAACGGCCTGGACGGCAACATCTGGGACAACTTCACCTCCGAGTCCTACAAGGGTCTGCCGGCCGTCGGCACCCTGCGGGTACAGCACCCCTACAGCGGCGAGGTGCGCGACTATGTGATGCCAGACGGTGGTCGCGGCTACACCCGCCCCGCCTCCCTGGTCAGTGCCTGGTCCAGTGCACCCTTCCTGCTTAACAACAGCCTGGGCGAGTTCAAGTGGTCAGGATCGGTGGAAGACCGCATGGCCTCCTTTGACGATGCCATCGAGAAGCTGCTGTGGCCGGAAAAACGTGAAGGCGACTTCAGCGTTGTCACCCGCTCCGGCAAGACCCACCCCGGGATGATCGACAGAACGCCGGCCTCCAGTTACCTGCGAGTAGACACCGGCTACCTGCCGGACTTCCTGCAGACCCTGCAGGGCCCGCTGAGCCGCTGGCTGCCCTGGCTGTTTGGTGAAGCCGGCGTAGAGATAGGGCCCATCCCGGCCGGCACGCCCATCAACCTGCTGTCCAATATCGACATGGAGGAGCGCAGCAAGGTTCTCAAAATTCTGCTCAAGGCCAAGAGGGACCTCAAGGCTCTGCCGGAAAACGCCACAGACGCAGATGCCCGCCGCGTCTTTGCCAACCTGGTTGATCCGCTGCTGGACGTCAGCAAGTGCCCGGATTACGTCGTCAACAAGGGCCACTACTTCGGCACCGACTACCTGGTGGATGAGCAGGGTCTCGATGACAGCGACAAACAGGCTCTGATCGCCTTTTTGAAAACCTTCTGATCCCGGAGTGGCGAACCATGAGCACTGAATATGACTATATAGTGGTGGGGTCCGGTGCCGGTGGCGGCACCGTCGCCGCCCGGCTGGCGGAAAATGGCTGCACTGTGCTGGTACTGGAAGCCGGCGGTGACCCACGTACCCTGAGTGGCGGCGACGCCCTGAGCGACGACAACCGCCTGCCGGAGGACTACGACGTACCGGTATTTCACGCCATTGCCAGTGAAAATCGTGCCATGAAGTGGGACTTCTTCGTACGTCACTATGGCGATGATGCCCAGCAGAAAAAGGACCCCAAATACACCGCCAACTACGAAGGCGAAGATGTCGATGGCGTACTTTACCCCCGCGCCGGTTGTCTTGGGGGCTGTACGACCCACAACGCCATGATCACCGTCTGCCCCCACAATGACGACTGGGAACATATAGGCCGCATCACCGGCGACGATTCATGGAACGCCCGCAACATGCGGGGCTACTTCCAGACACTCGAAAACTGTCACCACCGCCCGGATCATCGCCTGTTAAGCCGCCTGTCCAATCCCAGCAAGCACGGCTGGAAGGGCTGGCTGCACACCGAGAAAGCCATCCCCAAGAGCGCACTGGGCGATGGCGACCTGGTCAGAACCCTGGTCAGTTCGGTAGAAAGCGCTTTCTCGCAACTGTCCGAACCCTTCAAGCGCGGCGAATGGCTGCGCCAGGGCAGCGGCGACCCCAACGACTGGCGCCTGGTGAAGGACAATGCCATCGGGCTGCGCTATCCGCCGCTGGCGACCAAAAACCACCAGCGCATGGGCGCGCGGGAGCGTCTGCTTGATGTGCAGCAGGCCCACCCCGACAAACTGCATATCGAACTGGATGCCCTGGCGACCCGCGTTCTGTTCGATGACGATAACCGCGCCATTGGTGTCGAATACCTCAAGGGTGCTCGCCTCTACCGGGCACATTGCCAGCCCCACGGCGAGAGCACCGACAAGCGTCAGGCCTTCGCCAGCAAAGAGGTTATTCTGGCCGGTGGCGCCTTCAATACACCCCAGCTGCTGATGCTGTCCGGCATAGGCCCGCAGGACGAACTGCAGCGCCACGGCATTGCCGTGCGGCACAATCTGCCTGGCGTCGGCCAGAACCTGCAGGATCGCTACGAGGTGGGTGTGGTCAATCGCATGAACTTCGATCACTGGGAGGTACTCAAAGGCGCCAAATATGCCAAGGGCGACCCACAGTACAAGGAATGGGACAAGAAACGCTCAGGCGTCTATACCAGCAACGGTGCCGTGCTGGCGGTAATCAAGCGCTCCATGCCCCAGCGCCCGCTGCCAGACCTGTTCTGCTTTGCCCTGCTGGGGCTGTTCAAGGGCTATTTCCCCAGCTATTCAAAGCTGCTGGCCGAACACCTGAACTATCTGACCTGGGCCATCCTCAAGGCCCATACCAACAACACCGCAGGCAGCGTAACGCTGCGCTCCAGTGATCCCAGGGACAAGCCCCATATCAATTTTCGTTACTTCGACGAGGGCAACGACGCCAGTGGCGAAGACCTGGAATCCGTGGTCCAGGGCGTCAAGTTCATCCGCAGCCTCACCCAGCCGCTGAAGGACAAGGGGCTGATCGCCGCGGAGGAGCTGCCCGGTGACAGCGTTCAAACCGACGAAGAAATACGCGAATTCATCCGCAACCAGGCCTGGGGCCACCACGCCTCCTGCACCTGCCCGATCGGCGCCGACGACGACCCCATGGCCGTGCTGGATAGCCAGTTCCGCGTGCGGGGTGTCACTGGCTTGCGGGTGGTCGATGCATCGGTGTTTCCGCGCATTCCCGGCTTCTTTATCGTTACCGCAATCTACACCGCGGCAGAGAAGGCCGCCGATGTGATTCTGAGTCGCTAAAACCAGCGGGGACGCCTCTAGATGAACTTTGTGAAAAAACTGCTCGCCAAATTTGGCTTCGGCCCCGATCCGATCGGAGCCGAAGCGGTGATAGCCGATGAAAAAATCCATATCGAGGCAAAGCTGTCCGAAGCCTTTGACGAGAAGCACCGCGGCTATCTCGACGAGGATTACCGCCACTTTGTGGAAAAGACTTACCCGGAGTATGTCCGCGAGCATTATACGTATATGGACCCCGGCGACTACCCGCACAAGAAACGCCCCTGGTACGGGCTGGCGCTGTCGGGTGGCGGTATCCGTTCCGCCGCCTTTGCCATAGGCGTGATTCAGGCATTGCGCAACCGCTTTCTGGTAGAAAGCGGCAAACCAACACCGTTCGAAAAACTGGCCTATCTGTCTACGGTATCGGGCGGCGGTTATACAGGTGCTGCACTGAGCTGGTATCAGAAACTGTTCAATATCTTTCCCTTTGGCGATATCGACAGCTACGCCGGCAGCAAACACAGCCACTCACCCGGCAACAAGATTCTCAGTTATATGCGCCAGCACGGCAAATATCTGACACCGGCACAGCTGGGCATGGCCTCCCTGGCGGGTTCGGTACTTCTGAGCGTCATTCACTCGGTGGTGGCCTATACCCTGCTGATCAGTCTGGTCCTGTTTCTGCTGTCACTGCTCATTACGACCGGTGTGCTCGACCCATTAATGAATCTTACGATCGCCAATACAGCCAATCTTGAGTCACTACTGGTAAAGGTGCCACGCGGTGTCGCCACCCTGCAGCAGGAGGACGAGCTTCTCAGTCCGCACAGAATCGCGTTTTCGGTGTTCTTTTTGACCGCTACGATCGCCATGATCGCCACTCTATTGTTTACCGTCTTTATCTACGGTCTGAGCAGCTTTTTTCAGAAATTTTTTTCACAGTCATACTGCTATCGGGTACAGATACAGCGCACGCTGGGTCTGCTGTTAAAAGGCATTGCGTTTTCGCTGTTCTTCGCGGCGATTCCCCTCGCGGCGCTGCTGGTATTTGGTGCCGAATTCAAAGTGACAGATCCGGGATTTTTCAGCTCCATGGCCTCCGGTATTGCCGGTATCCTGCTGTCCATACGGCAATTTCGCATGAACACCGAGGCCGGCAATGAGAAGCGCAATATCCCGGGCTGGCTGTCGCGCCTGGTCACCCTGGTCATCACGCTGCTATTCATCTTCTTTATCTTCATTGCCGCCTATATTCTGGCTGAAAGCGTGCACCAGCAACTGCGCAGCGACACCTACTCCTACTGGCCGCTGCTGTTTGTTCTTTGCGCCCTCATCGTGCCTTTTTTTGTCAGTATCAACCAGGTATCGCCCCACAAAATGTATCGCGATCGCCTGATGGAAACCTTTCTCAAGACACCTGACATAGAGCCAACCGCACCCTTGTGCCAGCGCGGGGCCGAGGCCAACACAACCACCCTTGTCGATATCGCCGCCTCGGATCACTGGTCGCCCTATCACCTGATTAACTGCAACGTCATCCTCAACAACGCCAAAACGCCACGCTACCGGGGCCGCTTGGGCGACAGTTTCCTGCTGTCTCCGCGCTACTGTGGCAGCGATGCCACGCAGTACACCACAACCGCCAGTTTTGCCAGTGGCGGCATGACACTGGCGACAGCCATGTCTATTTCAGGTGCGGCTGAAAACCCCCATGCCGGTGTGTCGGGCGCGGGTGATTCCACCACTCCCTTAATGTCGTTCATCCTGACCTTTCTGGGGCTGCGACTCGGCTACTGGGCGTACAACCCCTCCAGCACGAGCAAGTTACTGCATAAAGTAATGCGACCCAATTACTTCTGGCCTGGGCTGCGCAGTTTGCTCGACTACGGTCATGCCGAAGACAGCGTGTTGGTCGAACTGTCCGATGGCGGCCATTTCGACAATACCGGCCTGTACGAACTGGTGCGCCGCCGCACACCGGTGATCATACTGTCCGATGGCGGCGCCGACCCCGACGCCACCTTCGATGACTTTGGCAATGCCATAGAGCGAATCCGGGTGGATTTCGGCGTTTCCATTCGTTTTCACGATGCCGATTTTGACCTGTCCGGGATGCTACCGGGCAGCCGCGCGGCATCCAGTGAAAGCCGCGCCCGAATTTATGACGAAAAATACCATCTGGCTGACCGCGGCTTCGCGATTGGCGATGTTGTCTACCCCGACGCTGTCGGAGAAAAAGCCTTCGTCGGTCGTTTTGTCTTCATCAAGGCCTGTCTGACGCGTAATCTGCCAGGCGACCTTTACGCCTATAAACTGGAGAACCCAAGTTATCCGAACCAGCCCACCGTCGATCAGTTCTTCGACGAACGTCAGTTCGAGGCCTATCGCGAATTAGGGTATCAACTCACCCGCCAGATGATCGACGACAAAGACGCCATGCAACTGCTGCCCTGAATCAGGCTCAAGCCACATTAAAACCTGCACATAAAAAAGGCCCGTCATTCTGTCAGGAACGACAGGCCTTGCCTGTTTACGGCGACAATTTATCGCCAAAGGCTCAAACCCGGTTACATCTGGGCGCCGAGCTGCCAGGGCACGAATTCGTGATCGCCCAGGCCATTGAGCTCGCTTTTGGATCTGTCACCGGACGCAACCGCTATGATCAGTTCCAGAATCTCGCGGCCCTTGGCCTCGAGGGATACCTGCTCGCTGATGATATCGCCGCAGTTGATGTCCATGTCCTCTTCCATCTTGAGATACATGTCGGTGTTGGTCGCAAGTTTGATGGACGGCGCCGGCTTGTAGCCAAACACCGAGCCGCGTCCGGTGGTGAAACAGATCAGGTTGGAACCCGATGCCACCTGGCCGGTAATCGCACAGGGGTCATAGCCGGGCCCATCCATGAACACGAACCCCTTGGTGTCGATTTTTTCGGAGTAATGGTAGACGCCATTCAGCGACGTCGTGCCGGCCTTGGCGATGGCGCCGAGGGACTTCTCGAAAATGGTGGTCAAGCCGCCAAGCTTGTTGCCAGGCGTCGGGTTGTTATCCATCTCGCCGCCATTCTTGGAGGCATAGTCTTCCCACCAGTGAATCAGGCTGATGAGTTTATCCCCCACTTCACGGCTCGCCGCGCGGCGCGTCAGCAGGTGTTCAGCGCCATAGATTTCCGGCGTCTCAGACAGCACAACGGTACCGCCTGCGGCTACCAGCATATCGGCGGCAACCCCCAGTGCAGGATTGGCGGTAATGCCGGAGTAGCCGTCGGAGCCGCCACACTGCAGCGCTACGGTCAGGTGGGAGATAGGCACCTCGGTGCGCTGGCAGGCATCGGCGGCCGGCAACATGGACTCGATGATCGATACCCCAGCAGCTACTGTTTTACGGGTGCCCCCCTCGTCCTGAATGATGAGTTTTTGGAAGCGCTCGTCTTCAGTGAGACCCGCTTCGTCCATCAGGCGCGCAATCTGCATCACCTCACAGCCGAGCCCGACGATCAGCACCGCGGCGAAATTGGCATGCCGGGCATAGCCGGCCAGGGTGCGCTGAAGGTTCTGGTAGCCTTCACCGTCGGACTTGATACAGCAACCGGCGCCGTGTATCAGCGGCACTATGCCATCGACATTGTCGAATTTATCCAGCAGGCCGCCATTTTTCACCTGGTCAGCAATCAGCCGCGCCACGGTGGCGGAGCAGTTGACGCTGGTAATGATGCCGATGTAATTACGGGTCCCCACTTCGCCGTTCGTGCGTACAAAGCCCTTGAAGGTACGCTGTGCCAGGGTCGGATCGACGGTCTTTTCCTGCACCGCGGTGCCGAAGGCATAGTCGCGATCGAACTCTTCCACCGCACAGTTGTGATTGTGAACGTGATCGCCTGGGGCAATATCGGTGGTGGCAAAACCAATCACCTGGGCATACTTGACGACAGCCTCGCCCTTTTTGATCGCGGCAACGGCCACCTTGTGCCCACGGGGAATATTGGCGGTTGCCGTAACCTCGCGGCTTGAAAGCTGCGCATCACGGGGAATATCCTCCAGCGCCAGCACCACGTTGTCGTTTTCGTTGAGTAGCGCTGTTTTTTTCACATTACTGATAATCATGGCAACCTCGCACGTCGAAACCTGGGCACAGACCCCGTGGGCGCGACAACCTGTCGCCCGGACTCTTGCCAGCACCGGCCCTCAAAGCCGGCGCAGCCTGTTCAAAAAAAGGCCTGGTCTCCTGTCGCAGGAGAGCAAGCCTGAAAAATAACCGTTCAGCGATGCCGCTCAAACGCCGGCATCATTGCCTGCTAGTCGCCCTGTACAACGCTCTGACGCTGCTGACCCAGGCCCTGAATGCACAGATCAATACGATCACCCGGCTTCAGATAGACCGGCGGCTTCATGCCAAGCCCGACGCCAGGCGGTGTACCCGTTGAGATCACATCACCCGGCTGCAGCGTCATGAACTGGCTCAGGTGGGACACTATGGTGGCGACATCGAACACCATGGTGCGCGTATTGCCGGTCTGACGACGCTCGCCATTTACATCCAGCCACATGTCCAGCTGCTGCGGATCGGTAATCTCGTCCCGGGTCACGAGCCAGGGACCGAGCGGGCCAAAGGTGTCCGCCGATTTGCCCTTGGTCCACTGACCACTGCGCTCTGTCTGAAACTCGCGCTCCGACACATCATTGACCACACAGAAACCGGCAACATGCTCCAGCGCCTGCTCCTTGCTGACATACTTGGCGGTCTTGCCGATGACCACACCGAGCTCGACTTCCCAGTCGGTCTTCTCGGACTTGCGCGGAATCTCGACATTATCATTGGGGCCGCAGACCGCACTGGTCGCCTTCATGAAGATCACCGGCTCTGCCGGTACTTCCAGGCCCGCCTCGGCGGCATGGTCGGAATAATTCAGGCCGATGCAGATGAACTTGCCGATGCCGGATACGCAAGCGCCCAGACGGCTTGAGCCGTCCACCAGGGGCAGCGTGCTCAGATCCAGCGCAGCCAGCTTGTTCAGGCTCGCCGGCAGCAAAGCATCGCCAGAAATGTCAGTAACAATTCCGCTGAGGTCGCGAATATTGCCATCCTGATCCAGAATGCCGGGCTTTTCCTGACCCTTTGCACCGTGTCGTAACAGTTTCATACTCTTCTCCTGCACTAAAAAATGAACAATTAGTTGAGCCAGCCGCCATCGATAACGTGGGATTGGCCGGTGGTATAGGCCGAGGCATCAGAGGCCAGATAAAGGGCCAGCTCGGCGATTTCCTGCGGCCGACCCAGGCGTCCCATGGGCTGACGCGCCAGGAAGTCCGCACGGGCTTTTTCGTAATCACCGGTGGCCTGCATGCGGCCTTCCAGCGACGGCGACTCAACGGTGCCCGGGCAGATTGCATTGCAGCGAATACCCTGCTGGACGAAGTCAGCGGCAACCGACTTGGTCAGCCCCACCACCGCCGCCTTGGTCGCACCGTAGGCACAGCGCGTCGGCACACCCTTTAGGCTGCCTGCGACCGATGCCATATTGATTATGGAGCCGCCGCCCTGCTCCAGCATGGTCGGCAGAAAGGTACGAATCATGCGGAACATCGCCGTGACATTGAGCTGAAAGGAGAAATCCCAGTCCTTGTCTGACACTTCCAGAATGTTGCCGCTGTGGACAAAACCGGCACAGTTAAACAGCACATCCAGCGCACCGATATCCCGGGCCAATGCCGCGACGGCATCGGCATCCGTTACGTCCAGCACCCGTGTTTCGACACCCGCCACACCCTGCAGCGCTTCAAGTGCCTGGGCATTGATATCGGTCGCAATAACCCGGGCGCCCTCGGCGGCAAAAAGCTCCACGGTGGCCTTGCCAATGCCCTGGGCCGCGGCCGTTACCAGTGCGGTCTTTCCCGCCAGTCGTTTGGTCAACATCTTTCTCGTTCCCCCTAGTAATATTTCGCCGCCGCTTAGCGGATAGCCTGCAGGCGATCAAACTGGTCCTGCGTCCAGGTCGCAACCTCGCCGTTCAGCAGCGGCAGCGTTACCGCCCTGAAGGCCGCACGGTCCACCTCCAGCACCTCGACACCCTCGCCGCGGAACCACTCCACCAGCTCGGCTTCGGATTTCGCGATATCGGCGCTCACCCGGTCGGCCGATTCCTGCGCCACGCTTCGAAACAGCTCGCGGTCTTCCTCCGACAAGCGGTTCCAGAAAATGCCGCCGGCCACCAGCAGGTTCGACCCGGTTACATGGCCCGTCAGGTCGATATACTGCTGCACTTCGTAGAACTTCTTCGCCTTGATGGTCGGCAACGGGTTCTCCTGGGCATCCACCACACCCTGCTGCAGTGCCAGGTAGACCTCGGCAAAGGCTATCGGGCTGGTATGGGCACCGGCGGCTTCCGGAAAGAGGCGGTACATGGGTGCATTGGGCACGCGGATTTTCAGACCTTCCATATCCCCAGGCGTAGTGATCGGCTTGTTGGAGGTGACATGGCGCAGACCGTAGTAGGCATCCCCCAGAATGACGTTGCCCCCCGACGCCTGGCGATAGCCTTCGGCAAACTCGGCGAACAGGTCACTGCGGGTGTATTTCTGCCAGTGATCGAAGTCGCGAAACACATAGGGCGCATCCGACAGGGCCAGGGGCCCATAGGTCTGGGCGGCAAAGCTCTGACCGGTGTAGATGATGTCGATAGTCCCCAGGGTCAGGCCCTGGTTCAGGTCGACTTCCTTGCCCAGCGTCGAGGCCGGAAACACCTCAACTTCGAAGCGGCCGTTGGAGCGCTTGTTAATCTCCTGCGCCGCCCACTCGGACCACTGATGGTAAGGCTCAGAAGGCTCATACACATGCGCCCAGCGTACCTTCTCACCGGCGCCGACCAGCCCCGAAACCGCTGTTGCCGCCATCAGTGCCGCAGTTAACAGACCTTTGGTAATTTTCATAAAGACTCCACTGATCATTGTTTATTGCTGTTGTTAATCAGTACCCGATCCATCTCGGGATACCTCACCGAACAGGAGTTGACATCGAGAGTAGCATCAAAAAAGATAAAATTAAACCGGTTTAAATTCTTTTTAAACGGTCACAACCCAATCTTTTATACCCCCCAACAGGCTCAGGCGCCGCCGCCAGGCCTGAACCCTCTCATTGACAGACTTGTCAGGCGCCAACCGATACGGCAAGCAGCTGGAAGGCCTGTAACTTGTCCCAGTCGAATGTAACGCCGGTCCCCGGAACATCAGGCGCGATGGCACGACAGTTGTCGACAATCAGCGGACGCGTGGTGTACTCATCAATGGGGAAGCTGTGCACCTCAAGCCAGCCGGCATTTTTCTGCGCCGACAGCAGGCTGACATGCAGTTCCTGCATGCCGTGGGTACAGACCTCAAGGCCGTATTTTCTGGACAGCTCCGCTACCTTTAGCCAGCCGGTGATGCCGCCGCAGTTGGACGCATCGGGCTGAATATATGAGAGGCCCGCCTGCTCAAAGGCGTAGCCGAATTCATGCACCGTATGCAGGTTCTCACCCATGGCCAGCGGCATCCCCGTGGCCCTGGCGATGCGCGCATAGCCCTGGTAATCATCCGGAATGGTTGGCTCTTCGAACCAGCAGATATCGTATTGCTTGAATCCATTGGCCGCCTCTATGGCCTGGTCTACCGTCATCGAGTAATTGGCATCGACCATGAAGGTCGTATCGTCACCAATCAACGCCCGTACCGCCCTTACCCTTTCAATATCCTCAGCCAGAGTTGGCTGACCCACCTTGATCTTGACGCCATTGAAACCACGATCCAGATAGCCCTGAATATTCCCCAACAGTTTTTCCTGCGAGAAATTCAGATCAATACCGCCACAATAGGCCCGGGTCGAATTAGAGGCCCCACCGGCCATTTCCCACAATGCCTTGCCGGCGCTCTTGCAACGGATATCCCAGAGGGCGATATCGATAGCCGATACCGCGAAAGCCGCGATGCCGCCCCGACCGACATAATGCAGATGCCATTCCATAAAATCGTAAATCGCATCAATATCACTGCCATCACGACCTGCAAGGACTGGTGCCAGATCATGGCAAATCATGGCATGAATGGAACGCCCGCCCTTGCCGCCTGTATAGGTGTAGCCTGTGCCCTCACGGCCATCCGCAAGCGTCACTGTGACAGTTACCAGCTCGAAATGGGTATGGTCACCGTGCTTCGCATCCGACAAGACTTCCGCTAAAGGCACGGCATAGAGACGCGCATCGATGCGGGCAATACTCGATGGTTTCATCGAAGGACTCTCCTGGAAAACTCAGATTTTATGTATCTTGCAGTTGGGATTTTTAACCTGAAACAAGCCACTAAACCGGTTTAAATTCTATGGTTAAAAACACCCGTATTCGTGCTGTCGCCAACCCCGCTATCAACGATACAAAAGCGTGGGGAGCCACATGGATATCTGCGGGATGAAGGTCACCAGCATAAGCACGACAAAGAGCGGAATAATAAAGGGCGCGGTCGAAGCCGCACAGGTTTCAAATGGCACATTGGATACCCGGGAGAGCACATAGAGCACCAGCCCAACCGGCGGCGTCAGCAGTCCGATCATCAGGTTCAATACCATGACCACACCGAAATGCACCGGATCAATGCCCAGGCTCGTGACGATTGGCAGCAGTACCGGTACCAGAATGGTAATGGCCGCGATGGTCTCCATAAAACAGCCGACCACAAACAGCAGCAGGGTAATCATAAGCAGAATCATGGCCGGGCTATCGGTAAAGCCGAGAATCCAGGCAGCAAAGTCTTCGGTTATACGGTTACTGGTCAGGATCCAGGAGAATATAGCAGCACCGGCGATAATCATCAGAATAATGCCTGTCGTCTCGATGGTTTCCATCGACACCTTGACCAGCTTGCGCCATGTCAGGGTACGGTACACGAAGGTCCCCAGTATCAGTGCATAACCAACGGCGGCTATGGCCGCTTCAGTCGCGGTAAAGATACCGAACAAAATACCGCCCACAATGATCGCTGGGGTCATCAGCGACAGAAAGGCGCGGCTGAAAGTGGAACCTATATTGGCGATCGAAAAACGCGCATCGCGGGGATAGTTACGCTTCTTGGCATACCAGGCCACCATCAGCATGAGCGCGACGGCCATCAACAAACCCGGCACAAAGCCCGCCGCAAACAGCTGCCCTATGGATGCCGAGGCCATAACCCCGTAGATAACCATGGGCAGGCTCGGAGGAATAATAGGCCCAATGGTCGATGAGGCCGCCGTGACTCCCACTGAAAAACCCGCGTCGTAGCCCGCATTGCGCATTGCCTTGATCTCGATCGCGCCCAGACCACCGGCATCGGCGACAGCGGCACCGGACATGCCGGCAAAAATAACCGAAGCACCGATATTTACATGGCCCAAGCCACCTCGCATCCAGCCGACCAGCGCCTTGGCGAAATCAAAAATGCGATTGGTAATACCGGCCGAGTTCATCAGGCTGCCGGCCAGAATAAAAAACGGTATCGACAGCAGTGGAAAACTGTCTATCCCCCCCACCATGCGATGCAGGACAACAAAGTCCGGTATACGCCCATCAACCAAAATGGCGACCAGGGATGAACCGGCAAGCGCGATCATCACCGGAGTACCAATGACCAGCAACACAGCCAGCATGCCAAATAAAACTGCAAGAACCATTTGAATATCCTCTATCTAAATCCGGCTATAACAGGATCAGTGACTGGACAGGGCGCGGGCGCTCAAAACTGTCGCTCGAATCCTTAGCCAAAATTGCTGCACGCTGCGCAACGACATCACCACAAGACTGAACAGGATGACGTCGTACATATAACTCACCGGCACAGGTATCGACGTCATGGTCTGGCGCCCCATCATCGGCAATATCTTGTAGGCCGACCAGGCCAGCGCAACGAAAAACAGAATACGGATTACATCGACCACCAGAAACACTGCGTTCGATACTCGGGCGGGTAAATAACGGTGAAACAGCTCAATATAAATATGGCTGTTCCTGCGCACGCCCATGATGGCACCCAGAAAACCGACACACACCAGCAGGTAGCGCGCCACTTCCTCGGACCAGGCCAGCGGGGAGTCCATCACATAGCGGCTAAAAAACTGCCCAAAAACGACGATGGCCAACACCCAGAAAGCAACGAATACGACAACATCCTCGACACCGTAGTCACGCCAGTTCAGCGGAGTATCGTCATCTTCGATAACAAAGGCATGCTCACCTGCCCCCTGCGTGCCTCCGGATTCGGTTAAATCGGCTTCAATCTTCATGACTCTGGACACCTCGTTACTGTCGAGCGCCTTGGCACTATCATAATCGCCCATTTCTGCAATTCTCCGTAATCAACTGCCCAGCGTTAGCGGATAGCCTGCAGGCGATCAAACTGATCCTGCGTCCAGGTCGCGACCTCGCCATTCAGCAGCGGCAGCGTTACCGCCCTGAAGGCCGCACGATCCACCTCCAAAACCTCGACACCCTCGCCGCGGAACCACTCCACCAGCTCGGCTTCGGATTTCGCGATATCGGCGCTCACCCGATCCGCCGACTCCTGCGCCACGCTGCGAAACAGCTCGCGGTCTTCCTCCGACAAGCGGTTCCAGAAAATGCCGCCGGCCACCAGCAGGTTCGACCCGGTAACATGACCTGTCAGATCGATATACTTCTGCACTTCGTAGAACTTTTTCGCCTTGATGGTCGGCAACGGATTTTCCTGGGCATCGACCACACCCTGCTGCAGTGCCAGGTAGACCTCGGCGAAGGCTATCGGGCTGGTATGGGCGCCGGCGGCTTCCGGAAAGAGACGGTACATGGGTGCATTGGGCACGCGAATTTTCAGACCTTCCATATCTGCAGGCTTAGTGATCGGTTTGTTGGAGGTGACATGGCGCAGGCCGTAGTAGGCATCCCCCAGAATGACGTTGCCCCCCGACGCCTGGCGATAGCCTTCGGCAAACTCGGCGAACAGGTCACTGCGGGTGTATTTCTGCCAGTGATCAAAGTCGCGAAACACATAAGGTGCATCCGACAGGGCCAGGGGCCCATAGGTCTGGGCGGCAAAGCTCTGACCGGTGTAGATGATGTCGATAGTCCCCAGGGTCAGACCCTGGTTCAGGTCGACTTCCTTGCCCAGCGTCGAGGCCGGAAACACCTCAACCTCGAAGCGGCCGTTGGAGCGCTTGTTAATCTCCTGTGCCGCCCACTCGGACCACTGATGGTAAGGCTCCGAAGGCTCATACACATGCGCCCAGCGCACTTTCTCGCCGGCGCCGACCAGCCCCGAAACCGCTGTAGCGGCTAGCAGCACCGCAGTGAACAGACCCTTGCGCATTTTCATAACTCACTCCCGACTCTTGTAATTGTATGTTTATTTCATGCTACAACAGCTGACACAAAACCAGGTCACAGCCAATGCTCACCCGTGAGGCACTGCTTTAGTGTTGTAAAACATAATTTAAACCGGTTTAAACACACAATAACCCAACCATGGCAAGTAATCAAACAATTTAAACCGGTTTAATTCTATTGTTGAAATACAGTCCTCTAGCACTATTCACACCCCACCCATCCAGGGGACGGCACCGATCTAGTCCGCTCATCAGCCTGCAAAAGGGCCGCCACAGGAGCGCCTGACAACGAGTTCAGGCTCAAACAGCTGATATTCCGCCGGGTGGTCAGGGTCAGTCAACCGGCGTAACAGCATCTCAGCCGCCGCCTGACCTATCGCCGTTTTTTGCACTCGAACGGTCGTCAGTTGAATATAGGAACGGGCCCCTTCTTCAATGTCATCGCAACCGACCACGGCAATATCCCGCCCCGGTGTCACACCCGCTTCCAGCAGACCGGACATGGCCCCCAGAGCAACCTGATCGGAATAGCCCACTATAGCGCTAGGTGGCTGCTCGAGCGCCAGCAGCGACCTGGCCGCATCAGCACCCGCCCCTGGATTGTTGTCACAATCGACAACCAGCTCCGGCGCCACACTGAGCCCGGCATCGGCCATCGCGGCAAAGAAACCATCCCGACGCTGCTGGGCTGCCAGAGCCAGCTGATTGCCGCCCAGGATTGCGATGCGCCTATGCCCAAGCCCGATGAGATGGGCGGTCACGAGCCGCAAGGCAGCCACTTCATTGTTACCCACAAAATCCAGCCCCGAGCCCACAACATTTCGGGTAAAGAGCACCGTCGGCAATTTGCGCTTTATCAGTGGCTGCAACGATTCAACACTGGTACCCGCTGCCGGACACAGGATCAGGCCATCGGCATTGTGCTCAATCAGTGCACCGACAAACTTGGCCTGGCGCTCAATGGACTCACCCGTGTTGCACAGAAAGGACATGCGTCCACCGGTGCTCAATACCGACTCAATGGCCGCGCAGATGGCGGTAAAATATGGGTTGGTAATATCATGCACCGCCAGACCAACGGTTCTGGACTCCCCCGTTGTCAAACTGGCTGCCCGACGATTGTAAACGTATCCCAGCTCTTCAATTTTCTGCAGCACCCGCTCGCGGGTCTTCGCCGCCACCAGCGGGCTATTGTTGATCGCCAGCGAAACCGTCGCCTTCGACATGCCAAGCTCCGCTGCGATCTCCCGTAAGGTAAGTTTGGCGTTTTCTGACTTGGTTTTTGACTTCATTGTACGAGGGCTCCTGCTCCCTGACGTCCCGTTTGAATGCACATTCGCTACGTGCTGCCGCCCAAAACCGCTTCGAACAGCGGCTTATCCCAATCCCGCGGGTCGATAAACACAGCCCAGAATAATACCCCAAAGCCTCAGCCCGGGTTATAACTGCTGCCTGTGACAACACCCTCCACAGCTGGGTGTGCCTTCTTGGCATTCTTACACAGTCGCTTGCGCACAAGTGCGAGCGTGCATCCTGCACACTCAACGGACCTAATACAACGACAAAAGCGTGCACTAAGGCACGCTTTTGGTTTCCAGACGCACATATCAAGCTCTAATTGCGGCTATCAAGCCGCGGCCTGCTCCTCGCCAGCGGCTCCACTTTCTGATCCACTTTCTGATCCACTGACTGGCTCGCGTATCAGGTAATCGAAGGCGCCGAGCGCTGCGGTAGCGCCGCTGCCCATGGAAATAACGATCTGCTTGAACGGCACAGTAGTGACATCACCGGCGGCAAAGACGCCGCGCACTGAGGTTCACCCCGACTGCCGATTTCGATCTCGCCACTGGGGCTCAGCGCGATATCGCCCTTGAGCCACTCGGTATTGGGCACCAGTCCAATCTGCACAAAGATGCCCACCAGTACCAGAGAGGTCAACTCATGCCACTCAGCCACGCCCTGCCAGCAGATCCGGGTATTTGCGCAGGGCCGCCCGCAGCTGATGGTAGCTGAGCCCCAGGGCCTTGGCGGCACCACGCTGGTTGTACTGCGCCGCCACCAGGGCTTCGCGGATAAGGCGCTGCTCGATCAGCGCCATTCGAGCCCTCAGGCCGATGGCCTCATCGGTGCTCTCTGGCACTGTGCCTGATGGGGCCTCTGATGGAGTATCTGCCCGGGCCTCTACTGCCACCTGCGGCCGCCAGAGCGTGGTAAAGGGGTCCAGCACTATATGCCGCACCGGCTCAGCCGGGTTGCCACTGCGATAAATACTGCGCTCCACCACGTTTTTGAGTTCGCGCACGTTGCCCGGCCAGTCGTACTGCAGCAATTGCGCCTGCGCATCCGCATCAAAGCCCGCGAACCAGTCATACCCCAGCTCGCGGCACATGCGCCTGGCAAAGTGTTCCGCGAGCTCCGCTATATCGTCTTTTCGAAAACGCAGCGGCGGCAGGTTCACCACATCAAACGCCAGCCGGTCGAGCAGATCGGCACGAAACCGGCCCGCCGCCACCGCCTGTAGCAGGTCTTCATTGGTGGCCGCCACCACCCGCACATCCACCTGCAAGGGCCTGCTGCCCCCCAGGCGTTCAAAGCGACCGTACTCGATAATGCGCAGCAGTTTCTCCTGCACTCGTACCGAAGCGGTCGACAGCTCATCGAGAAACAGGGTGCCCCCTTCCGCCCGCTCGAACAGGCCGGCGCGGGCACGGGTCGCGCCGGTAAAGGCACCGGCCTCGTGGCCAAAGAGCTCGGATTCCAGCAGTGATTCGCTCATGGCGGCGCAGTTCACCTGCAGGTAGGGCTGCTGCCAGCGCCCGGACAGGTAGTGCAGCCGCGCGGCGATCAGCTCCTTGCCGGTGCCGCGCTCACCAATCACCAGTACGGGCCTGTTCAGTGGTGCAAGACCGGACACCTGATTCAATACACGATGGAATAACTCGGAACTGCCGATTAACGCCGGCACTGACTCAGCCATATACACCAAGACTACTGGTTAATTTAGCTATAACTTAGCCAAATTAACCAAAATCACAAGCCGTATTTACCCCACCCTTGCTACCTTGAGATATAAAAACCTTTATTTTCAGCCGCATAGCCTGTTCTGGCACAGCTATCGCAGTAACCTGTTCGAAACCAACCATCGGGAGCCACAGATCATGGGTATCTTTTCACGCTTTGGTGACATCGTTAACGCCAACATTACCGCCCTGCTCGATCGCGCCGAAGACCCGGCCAAGATGATCCGCATGATGATCCAGGAAATGGAAGACACCCTGGTGGAAGTGCGTACCACCTCCGCCCGGGTGATTGCCGATCGAAAATCCCTGCAGCGCCGCCTGGAGCGCCTTGCAGACGAAGCCACCGAGTGGGAACGCAAGGCCCGCCTGGCCATCAACAAAGGCCGGGAAGATCTGGCCCGGGCCGCACTGGGTGAGCAACAGGCCATTGAGGAGACCCTGAAGCAGGCACAGCAGGAACTGGCGACAATAGAGGAGCAGCTGACAGTGCTGCACGAGGAAATTGGCCAGCTGCAGCAAAAGCTCGACGATGCCAAGGCCAAGCAGAAGTCTCTGCAGGTACGCGAACAAACCAGCCGTTCGCGTCTGGATATGCGCCGTGCCAGCAACCGCGACAAGCTGGAAGATGCCTTTCGCAAATTCGAGGCCTATGAGAGACGCATGGATAACATGGAAGCCGAAATTGAGTCCCAGGATCTGGGCCGCAACCCCGGCCTTAACGAGCAGTTCGAGGACCTGGAACGCAATGATCAGGTCGAGGATGCCCTGGCCGCGCTTAAGGCCCGCATGAAATCCACCGAGCGGAGCCATGACTGATGTCCACCATGGTGTTTTTCTTCGTGCCGACGGTGATTTTCCTCGCCGTCGTGGTGCCGATGTGGCTCATGTTGCATTACTGGACCCGCGCCCGTCTCAACAAGGGCCTGTCGGGCGATGAGCACCAGCAACTGGAAGAAACCCTCGCCCTGGCCGAACGTCTGGAGCAACGGGTGCAGACGCTGGAAACCATTCTGGACAGCGAACACGCCGGCTGGCGTACCAGCCGGGACGACGACCGGCCGCGCCCCCATTGAGCCAATCTGGAAAGTACAAGGAGCCCCGCATGAATCACCCAAGCAAGCGCAATGGCTATAACCGCAACCTCTACCGCAGCGCCGACAAGGGCTGGCTCGGCGGCGTCTGCGCGGGCCTGGCCGAAAGCTATGGTCAGCCCGTCTGGCTGGCGCGCATTATTTTCATCACCCTGTTCCTGTTCAGCGGCAGCCTGGCCGTGCTGCTCTATCTGGCGGGTATTTTCCTGCTGGATCGCCGCCAGGGCCCCGCCGTGAAGGAAAGCGCCCGCAAGCCGGCGTTCGACTACGGCAGACCCATGAGTACACGTCTGCGTCAGCTGAATGAGCGCATGCAGGCGGTAGATCGCAGATTGCAGTCGATGGAGCGCTACGTCACCTCAAGTCGCTACCGTTTCAACAAGGAATTCAAGGACCTCTAAAGAACAACACCTTCGGGTATCATGGAGCTATTCCCAGCCCGAAGGAGCCGCCGGCATGGACCAGACACCGCAACCGTCCGACCCAAGCCTCAACACCACCGCCGCCGCCGGCGATGCCGTCACGGTGGTGATCTCAAGACGCATCAAGCCCGGCAAGGAAAAAGCGTTCGAACAGCTCAACAGCGCCCTCAGCCGGGAAGCCGTGCACTTTAGCGGTTTTCTGGGATCGACCCTGTTTCGCCCGGCCAGCAGCGCCGACCCCGAGTACCGTATCGTGTTCAAGTTCAGCAGCCGGGAAGATCTGCAGCGCTGGCAGCACTCGCCGCAGCGTACCCAGCACCTGGATGCGATCGAAGACTGCCTCGATGCGCCCGACAGTACCGAGGTACTGTCGGGACTGGTGGCCTGGTTTTCCCTGCCGGGCCAGAACCCGGTCAAACCGCCCCCCAAATACAAGATGGCCGTGGTGGCCTGGTTGGCAATATTCCCCCTGATCACCCTGGTCAGCTGGCTGTTCGGCAGCACACTTGGCCATATTCCGCTGCTGCCGCGCACCCTGCTGATGACCATCCCGATCACTCTGCTGATGACCTACGTACTGATGCCGGCCCTGACCAAACTGCTGGCCTTCTGGCTCTTCCCCAAACGCGACAGGGATGAACGCTAACAGCCTGGTGGGCCTAGCTGGCCCTAGCGAGGGAAAGACCGATTTGAGTTACTTTATCCGCAAGCAAAGAAAGTAACGCGCCAGCATCCCACCAATATGGCAGAGCGGCTCTTACTTCCCCTTATGAAGCCGGCGAGCACTGAGGTCATTATGCGATCAGGCCTGAAAGGTTGATACAGGGACTGTATCAACGCCGATTAGCACATGGATGTGCGTTAGCGGCGCCCGCAGAATGGCTTCAGAGCGTAGCGCAAAGGCTTCATCGGGGCGTGCTTTCTTTGCATACTTTCTTTGCACGAGCAAAGAAAGTATGTCGCCCACAGGCGAAATACAGACTGTCAAACACCCTCAAAGTGCCCGCCAGCACTGCAGATCCAAGTTCCAAGATATTGATCTGGCAACAGTTTTCCGGACACATTTTCAAGCGGCTGCTCGTAGCGCTGATTCATAGTCCACAGGACTCATGTAATCATTGCTGGAGTGCAGTCGCACCCGGTTATAAAACACCTCGATGTACTCGAAGATGGCCTGCTTCGCGTCTTCCCGTGTCTTGAAGTCCTCGTGATAGATCAGCTCGGTCTTCAGGGTGTGAAAGAAGCTCTCTGCTGGGGCATTATCCCAACAATTTCCCTTGCGACTCATACTGCACCGGAAGTCATGTTTCTTCAGCAAGCGCTGAAAACTATCAGAGGCATACTGGCTACCTCGGTCACTATGGACCAATAGTTTGGCACTTGGCCGCCGTTTCCAGATCGCCATCTTCAGGGCGTCATTCACCAACGATGCCGGCATCCGCTTACCCATCGACCAACCCACAACAGCGCGCGAGCAAAGGTCAATAAAGACGGCCAGATAGAGCCATCCTTCCCGTGTCGGTAGTAGAGTAAGAGGCAAGGCGTAGTCAAACTATTTCCCTGCCTCTCCTCTCCGAACCGGACGTGCACCTTTCAGCGCATCCGGCTCTCCGTTCAACTGCTGGCGAGCGCCATAGCCACTTCAGTAAAACGCGAGGTATACGTGCTCTTGGGCGCTGTCCTCAGATAGGGGTTACCCTCTGGAAGACGCCACAGGAACCGTTTCTTGCCCTGTCCAACAAGTCGGTGCAGGACGGCACCACAGAGGTTGCCATGATTCGTTTTACCGTACAGTACCCAGGTCTTGCTTTGACCGGGTGCCGGGCGCTTGAACCAGTGGCGCATCAGTGGCTTGATTCGAGAACGGTACTTGCGGCCCAGCCAGTGGGCCAGTTTCCAGAACACGACACCATCAATGTGACCGAATATTTTGGCCTTAAAATCAACGAACTTATAGAACGTCGACCAGCCTTTCAGTTTACGATTGATAGCTTCAACCATGTCGATTTTACTTTCACTATAATTGCCTGACAGCATGGCCGTCAGCGATGCCGCGAAGTTCTTAGCCTTCTCTCGAGGGACCGTCGAGACCACCCGCATATCACCGTAACGGCTGCGTTTACGGATGATTCGATGTCCCAGAAAGACAAAGCCGTCATTCACATGGGTAATCTTGGTTTTGTCCATGTTCAGTGTCAGCTTCAGCCTCCCTTCGAGCACGCTCCGGCACTCCTCCCGGATCGCTTCAGCTTGTGCTTTAGTCCCTTTGACAATGAGTACAAAGTCATCGGCATAACGACAGTAAGCAACAGCGGGTTTCCAGTGCCAATTCTCCCGGATGGCCGTACTTCGACCGATCTGGATACTGCGGTTCCAGTACAATCGGTCATTGCGGGCTTTCTTGCTCAGGTAGCGTCCATGCAGATACTGGTCAAACTCATGTAGCATGATATTCGACAACAGCGGCGATATAACGCCCCCTTGGGGTACCCCTTCGCTGGCAGCCCGAAAGAGTCCGGCATCAATGTGCCCAGCTTTGATAAAACGCCATAGCAGCACTAAGAACCGATTATCTTTGATTCTGCGCCGTACAGCCTTCATCAGGAGGCGATGATGCACGGTATCGAAGTAACTGGACAGGTCACCCTCTATGACCCAGCGCCCCCTTGTCGCGGTACTGTCTGTGAGCTGTAATTTCACAGTACGGATGGCATGGTGGACACTGCGTTCAGGTCGGAAACCATACGAGAGCGTATGAAAATCACTCTCCCAGATGGGTTCCATCGCCATGAGCATCGCTCGTTGAACGATGCGGTCTCTGAGGGTTGGGATGCCCAGTGGCCGTTGCGTACCATTGGCCTTGGGAATGTAAACCCGGCGGGCCGGTAGCGGTTGGTAGGCACCCGAGAGGAGCTCCCCCCGAAGTGTCTCCAGGATTTCTGGCAGCGTGGCAAGTAGCGTCGCTTTGCCCACCCCATCAACGCCAGGCGTATGTGCGCCTTTGGAAGACAGGGTAATACGGGCGGCTTCAGCCAACCAGCCAGGCTGTGCTATCAGGCGCAACAAACGGTCAACTCGTCGAGTGGGGTCCGCTGTCGTCCATGTGGCCAGCTTGCATTGCATTTCGCTGATTATCAAAGGTCTTCACCCTGTTAGGTCAGGTAGTTTGCTTGGCAAACACATTCAAACTGCTCCCCTTCGCCATGTAATGAGCTTTCCCCATCGCGGACTACTACGGAAGCTCCGTCAGTCAATGCGGCATCGGCGTCATGCCACCTTGGCATCCGACATTGACCTTCCCCGGTTCATCTATCTGGACTCAAACATGTTGAGGAGGCTGCCCATCGCACTCTTTATCCTTGCGTGCTGCAAGTTGACAGAAAGCAGCAGTCCCGTCTGTGATGGATTCTGCTGTCCCGGAACCCGTCATATTTGTACGGTTCCTTCGGTCGGCAGCGCTTACATGTCAAACTGCCTTCCCTTTCTGTACGGCTTATCAGATCACGTAAGCCGTGGTGACATTTCAACCCCCAGAGGCGGATGAATGGGTTCATGTTCTTCAGCCTTTCAACATTTAGCCTTGAGGATCATCTTGGCTTAGTGATCTCGCCTCAATCCCCGTTGTCAGCGGGTTACATCACCCTGCGGGCATACCGCAGGTCACTGCCGCTCAGGCTCACCACCGTCACAGTCGATGGGGTAACGCGAAAATTACTGTCCTGATATTTCCGCCTAACATTCCAGATAGACTCGTGGTTCGTTTAAGCATCCTTGCTCGCCCCGAACTCCGGGCACACTGTAGGTGATGTCGCCGACATAGGCCTGATCCGGCTTCTCAGCTGAGAAGTTGCGATTCAGAAGGTTCGGAGCGATCGGCTTGTCGTGCTTCGAGTTCGTGGTCGCTTTGAATTTTCGCCGTGTCTTGCACTCAAGGCCTTCTTCTTTCATCAATCGGGCAATCCGGCGACGGCTGACCGTCTCATCCGCTCCAGCCAGAGCCTGCTGGATACGTCGTGTTCCATAGGTTGCGCGGCTTACGTCGTGCTGTTCACGTATCTTGGCCTTCAACGCCTCGTCCTGCTGATCTCTTTGGCTGGGCGGCCTTGACCGCCACTCGTAATAGCCACTGCGGGATACCTCAAACACCCGGCACATCAGGGCAGTGTTGAACGCACCCTGTTGAGCCTCAATGAAGGCGTACCTCAGCGAGATTCCTTGGCGAAGAAGGCGGCCGCCTTTTTTAGCAGCTCACGCTCCTCTTTGAGTCGGGCATTATCTCGCCGCAGTTTTTTCAACTCATCATACAGATGCTGATCATCCACCTGGTTACCGGAACTGACATCCTGCTTACCGTGATACTTGCGGATCCAGGTATGCAGCGTGTTAACGTTGACACCGAGCTCTCTGGCGGTCTGGCTGATAGATTGATCCGACTCTACCGCCAGCTTGACGGCGGCTTCTCTGAACTCAGCTGTATAAGAATTGGTTTTGTTCTGATTCATGACACACACCTTTATGGGCAGGTGATCTTACCTGCGTCTGTGTGTCCGGGAAACTATAGCCACTTCAATATACGGGTTACCAGCAAGGTGTTACCTATGTCATTGAACTGAGCCATACCCGGCGCACACAAAAAAAACCGAGGCCTGGGCCCCGGTGATTTACAACGAAAACACCCTGGTCAGAACTGCTGCTCCTCGACCATTTTCAGCCATACCGGATTGGTAAAGGCCTTGTTCTCCTGGCTGTCCTCTACCACCAGGCCAACCCAGCCGGACTCCTGGGGCACATCGAATTGTACCGAGGCGGTCTCGCCGGCAAGCGTCTGTTCGCTGATCAGACCCTGCTTGCCGATCAACTGCACGGACTTCAGGCCATTGACCGAGAGCAGGTCGAAGCTGAGAGTCTGCGGCTGGTCTTTCGCCAGTTTCAGGGTGTCACCGAACATCACGTTTTTCGGGTAGATAACCGGGCCAAAGGATACATAGGCGCGGCCATTTTTCATCGCCTGGGCAAAGGCATGGGCGTCCGGCTTGCTACCGGTATAGACGAACATCCGATCCAGGCCAGTGGTTTCGTTCCACACATCATGAGTGTCGGAACCTGCGGTGTAGTAGTACGGCAGGCCCTCAGTCCAGAGCTGGCGGGCTTTTTCGACTGCCTTTTGGTAATCGACCACCGCGTTGACCTCGATCAGATCGATCGCCGGATCAAAGCCGCCGGGCACGGTGTTCTTTTCCAGGCTGCTCATATAGCCGTAGGGGATATACGGATGGTTGGAGGCAACCACTGTCGCGCCCATGCGCCGCATGTCCTTGAGCAGGGTATGGATATCGTCAACGCCAGGATCAACGGAGAGCTCTGCGCCTATATCCAGGGGGAAGGGGTTGAAATGCCCCCAGGACGGCGAAAACTCGATAGACGGCACAAAGGGTACGCCACGCTTGTCGGAAAGCGCCTTGATCTCAACGTGATTTTTCGTCGAGTCATGGTCGCTGACGAAGGTGACGTTCAGGCCCGCGGCCAGTTGCGAAATCACCAGATCCTTCGGCGGGGTCGATCCTTCCAGCACATCGGAGTGATGGTGCAGATCGCCTGAGTACCAGCCGTGCTGGGTCGGATAAGTGCTGATCGGCACTTCGCTGGTCACGTCGGTCGTCTTGTTCGGCGCTATGCCCACGTCCACCAGCACCGGCTTGGACACAAAGTTGGCGCCGGCCGAGACTTTGAGCTGATAGTCGCCGGGCGCAAGGGTAAAGCGCGCCTGACCTATCTCATCCAGCTCGGTGAAGAAGGTCTTGGCGCCAAGAAACTCGATCAGGGGCTTGTTGCCGCTTTCAATCTGGATTTTCGCGTCCAGCGGCGCCTTGCTCTGGGCGTCCGTCACCTGCATGCTCACCTCGCCCGGGGCGAGAAGATCGTCGAACGACAGGCTCAGGCCTTTCTTGCTCTCGATGCGAATATCATGTTTCCTGCTTTCGGAATAGCCCTTGGCCGTTGCATAGGCCTGATAGTCGCCGACAGGCAGATCGAGGTTGTAGCTACCCTCCTTGCCGATCGCCCAGATGTAGGGCACTCCGTCTTTCAGGATCACAACCGCCGGTGCCTCGACGGACTTTCCATCCTGGGTTTTCACGCTGCCAGACAACGAACCCGCATCCAGCTGTTTGCGTTCGATTTCCGCTTTTACCACCGGTGAGATATCGCCGCTGCCCAGCACCTGGTATTCGCCTTCAAACGAGATGGACTCTGAATTTTTCAGGCTGTGCTTGAGGTACAGGTCGCGGGATTTGTATTTCAGCTCGGTAAAGTAAGGCGCGTGCAGGGCGATCGCCCAGTCTTCATCGTAGCCGACGAAGCGATCCGCGATCGGCTTGTCGACAGTCGCCTCTTCCTCGCCCGCATAACCCGGTACCGCGAACTTGTAGCCGCCTTCAGGCCAGAGCGTATAGCCCGACTGCAGATCAATCAGGTCTTCGCCCTCGTTGGTCATGGTGGTTTTCACATGGATACGATCAGAACCCGCCTTAAGGCTGTATTCGGTGCTGATCACCGCCTTGCCAAAGTCACGCGTGACTTTAACCACGGCCTCTTCCGGGCTGTCTTTGACAATATCAACTTTCTGATAGGTGTTCGGCCAGCTCGACCAGTTATTGGGAATAAAGTCGGCGAAGGCGACCCTGTCGTTGCTCAGCGAGCCGTCAGCTTTGACGTTCGCCATATCGATGATGCAGCCGCGGGCCACACCCCATGGCGGTGGCGTGCCCACGGCCAGGGAGAACGCCAGCTTGTCGTTTTTGATGGTCAGGTCCTGGTCGGACAGCGCCGTGCCCGCCGGAATAAGGGTCTTGCCGTGGCTAATGGAGACACTTGCATGGCTCTGGGCGGCCGCGCCAAGTATCGATATGAGAATAATTGCCTTGGACATAAAGGGCTTACGGAACGCTTTTATCATTATTCTGGGCCTTTCGCGCGTTATGAGATTTTTAATTGAACGATCAATTAACAAAATCGAGTGTATACGCCCCTCCTATTAACCGTCAATGCACAGTTCGCCGGAAACTCTGCCAGCCCCCGCCAGGCCAGGGTCGACGTTTTACAGGCGATTAACCCAGCTTTCCCAGCGCACGCCGAATCAGGTTTGAGAGGTCATCTATGGCTGGGACGCACTGCAGTCGCAGCGCTGGCTGCAACACCCCCTCACGACACAGAGCCCGCAGTATAAAGCGCTGCTCTGCCGTCAGGCTGACCGCCTGGGCCTGCAGCACCCGATCACACCAGCGCTCGAACCCCTCTTCAAAAGCACTGAAGAGTGCCTGCGACTCCGGCTCCATCTTGTGCTGCTCCCCCAGCATGATGCGATAGATGGCCAGCATCTGCGGCTGCGCCGCCAGCTGGGCGAAGCCGCCCGGAATCAGCTCACACCAGCCAGCAGCCTCGATATCGAGTGTCGCCCGCAATTCCTCGGAGGCCGCAATGGCCTGCTCCAGCATGGCCTGCCACAGCGCCTGTTTGCTGGGGAAATGGCTATAGACCGTCGGCTTGGACACCCCGGCACTTTGCACCACCAGATCAATGGTCGTGCCCTGATAGCCTCGCTCGCTAAACAGACGCTGCGCCGTGTCCAGAATCAGCTGCTTTTTGGAAGGTCGGCCCCGGGCCATGTTCATGTCCTTAAAATGTCGTTGACTGCAGGGAATTTTACTATTATTTTAACTAAACGGTATAGTTAATAAATCAAGGTGCGTCATGCAGAGTGACAAGGGTTTCTTCGGCCGCTTCGGTGGCAGCTACATTCCTGAAATACTCCACGCCAGCCAGCAGGCGCTGCTGGACGCCTGGAATCAGGCCCGTGTCGATGTCGACTTTCTGGCCGATGTTGACCGCGAACTGCAGCAATACTCCGGCCGGCCCACGCCGCTAACCCCCTGCCCCAACCTCACCCGTGAGCTCGGTGGCGCTCAGGTCTTTCTCAAGCGCGAGGATCTGAACCACAGCGGCGCCCACAAGATGAACAACGTTATCGGCCAGGGCCTGCTGGTCAAGCGCATGGGCAAGAAGCGCATCATCGCCGAAACCGGTGCCGGCCAGCACGGCGTGGCCTCCGCGCTTATCGCCGCCCGTCTGGGGCTTGAATGCACCATCTACATGGGCGCCCGGGATATCGAACGTCAGTATCCCAATGTGTTCTGGATGAAGCAGCTCGGTGCCACAGTAGTGCCGGTCACCAGTGGCGGACAGACGCTGCGCGATGCGCTCGATGAGGCGCTGCGCGACTGGTCGGCGGACCCGTCCGGCAGTCATTACCTGCTGGGCACGGCCTGTGGCTGCGCGCCCTATCCGGAGATGGTGGCCGAATTTCAGTCGGTGATCGGCCGCGAAGTGCGCGCCCAGAGCCTGCAACAGTTTGGTGCCCTGCCCGACGCCATTTACGCCTGCGTGGGGGGCGGCAGCAACGCCGCCGGCATCATGCTGCCCTTTATCAACGATCAGAGCGTTGAACTGGTGGGGGTTGAGGCCGGCGGACGCGGACCGGCACCGGGGGATCACTCCATTCGCCTGTCCGACGATCTCGGCAGCCCCGGCATCGCCCAGGGATTTGCCACCATGTTCCTGCAGGATGACCAGGGCCAGCTGATGGAAACCCACTCCATTGCCGCAGGGCTGGACTATGTCGGCGTGTCCCCGATCCTGGCACACCTGAATGATACCGGCCGGGTACGCATGACGGCGGCGAACGATGACGAAGTCATGCACGCCTTCCTGGCTCTGCTGCGCCTCGAGGGTATTATCCCGGCGCTGGAATCCTCCCACGCCGTGGCCGGTGCGCTGCGGGATATCCCCGCCATGTCGCCGGACAAGAAGGTGGTGATTAATATTTCCGGGCGCGGCGACAAGGATATTTTCAACGTCGCCAGCGCGGTGAAAGATGCCGAATTCGGCCCCTTCCTGCAGCGCTACCTGGCGCGGGAGTTACAGGCATGAGCAAGCTTCAGACGTTTATCGAGCAGCAGCGCAAAGACAAGCCCATCCTGCTGATGACCCATGTGGTCTACGGCTACCCCAGTATCGATGAGAGTCTCGCACTGATGCGCGACCTGCTGAGTGAGGGAGTTGAGCTGCTGGAGGTGCAGTTTCCGTTCTCGGATCCCTCCGCCGATGGCCCCTCCATTCTGCATGCCTGCCACCAGGCACTGCAGCAGCGCCCGACCCTGGCGCGCTGCCTAGAAGATATTGCGCAGCTCGCCACGGCCTTCCCCGCCAGCCGCATCCTGCTGATGAGCTACCTCAACCCGCTCTATCGCTACGGGCTGGAGCGCCTGCCAGCCGATGCGGCCGCAGCCGGTATCGCAGGCTTTATCATCCCCGACCTGCCGCTGGAGCTGGCAGCGGACTTTCGCCACAGCTGCGTTGAGGCCCGGATAGAACCCATCTGGATGCTGACACCGGAAACGCCACCGGCCCGCATGCAGCAGATCTGCGCCGCCGCCAGCGGCATGCTCTACTGTGTCAGCCGGCGCGGCGTTACTGGCGCCGACAGCCATAACAGCGGCAACAGCCAGCAAGTGCCACTGGAGGACTACCTGGCCGCCATCCGCGCCACGACGCCTCTGCCCCTGGGGGTTGGCTTTGGCATCCGCACCGGTGCCCAGGTAAAGGCGCTGTATGGCCTGGCCGATATCGCCGTGGTGGGTTCTGGCCTGCTGGATGCCTTTAACCGCGGTGGCCGCAGCGCTGCTCTGGAGCAGGTCAGGTCACTGCGCGGCTAAACGCCCGCGTCCGGCAACTCAATGCAGCGACAGCGCTTCATGCCCGCTCTGGGCCTGAAGCGCCAGGCGCCTCCGCACCCAAACGGCGCCGGAACAGCGGTTCCGGGCAGGCCACCGAGCGGGCATAGATCAAATCAAAGCCCGCCAGCGCTTTCAGTGCATCTTCGGCCGAGCGGTCTTCACGCACCGCAAAGGAGCTGAAGCCACAGTGGCGCATGGCCACCAGCTGGTCACGCAACACGTCGCCAATGGCACGCAGCTCACCGCTAAACCCCAGTCGGCTGCGCAGCACGAAAGCCTGGGTGTAGGCACGCCCATCCCTAAAGCTCGGAAACTCCAGTGCAATCAGCGCAATGCGATCAATCCAGGGGGCCAGTTCCGCGGGGTCATCATCGGGATGCAGCAGCACGCCCAGGGGCTCTGCGGCCTCTGATCCCTTCGCTGTGACCTCTGTCAGTTCCGTGGCAACCTCGGACAATTGCCGCCAATCACTCAATGGCAGAATGCGATAGGCGCTGTCCCTACCACTGCCGCTGGCTGCGGCGTCGCCCTCCAGGCTGTCGACAAGTTCCCAGGGATCGCTCAAGGCTACCGCCGCAGCACCCTTGTGCAGGGTAATCAGATTATTCATGCCACCGCCTCCGGTGTTTCAGGCTGAGCCTGGCTTGCGCTGGCAGGGCCTGCGCAAACATTTTCCTTGAAGGGTCCCGCGCCAATGCGTCCCAGGGTCTCGATAAAGGGCTCCTCAACTTCGCGGTAGCGCACATAGGTCTCCAACAGCCGCTCGATCACCCGGGGAATATCCTCGGCCCTGAAAGAAGGCCCGATAACCTTACCCAAACTGCTATCTCTGCCCTGGGCACCGCCAATAGTGACCTGGAAGAACTCTTCTCCCTTTCTGTCCACCCCCAGGATACCGATATTGCCGATATGGTGATGACCGCAGGCATTCACGCAGCCGGATATATTCAGACTGATTTCGCCCAGATCATGCAGATAGTCAAGATTCTCGAAGCGCTGCTGAATCGCCCGCGCCACCGGCAGCGAACGGGTACTGGCCAGGCTGCAAAAATCCCCGCCGGGACAGGCAATCACATCGGTCAGCAGGCCTATATTGGGTGTCGCAAGGTCAATGGCGCCAAGCGCTTTCCAAAGCGCATAGAGATCGCACTTGCGGATATCCGGCAGCACCAGGTTCTGCTCGTGCGCCACCCGGATCTCGCCAAAACCATAGCGATCAGCCAGATCCGCCACGCTGTGCATCTGAGCGGCCGCAAGATCGCCGGGGGCCGTGCTGTGATCCGCCGTGGGGGCAGGCTTGGCTGAGAGCACTACCGAGCTGTAGCCGGCGATCTTGTGCCCCCGGGTATTGGTCTGCACCCAGCGCGCAAAGGCGGCATCGCGCGCCAGCCAGGCACCAAAATCGGGGTCCAGCGCATCGAGGCGTTCATAATCCGGCACCCTGAAACCCTGTGCCACCCGCTGATATTCGTGCACCGTCAGCTGACCTGCGCTATCGCGGATTTGCTCCCACTCCGCCTCCACTTCCCGGGCAAAAGCCTCCACGCCCAGCGCCTTGACCAGTATCTTGATGCGCGCCTTGTACTTGTTGTCGCGCCGGCCGTGGCGGTTATAGACCCGCAATACCGCCTCAACGTAGGTGAGCAGATGACGCCAGGGCAACGCCTCGCGCACCTGCTCATTAAGAATGGGCGTACGCCCGAGGCCGCCGCCCACCATCACCCGCAACAGCATTTCTCCCTCGTCGCCACGATACAGGTAGAGGCCAATATCATGGGCACGCAGCGCCGCCCGGTCGGCTTCCGATGACGAAATCGCTATCTTGAACTTGCGCGGCAGGTAGAGAAATTCGGGGTTAACGGTGGACCACTGGCGCAGAATCTCCGCCAGTGGGCGGGGGTCGAGCAACTCATCGCGGGCGACACCGGCAAAGGCTTCGGTGGTGATATTGCGCACGCAGTTACCCGAGGTCTGAATGGCGTGCATCTCCTGATCCGCCAGCAGCTGCAGAATATCCGGTACCTGTTCCAGCTCAATCCAGTTGAACTGAATATTCTGCCGTGTACTGAAATGGCCATAGCCGCGATCATACTGCTCGGCGATACGCCCAAGCGTACGCAGTTGCGTCGACGACAGGGTGCCGTAGGGAATCGCCACCCGCAGCATATAGGCATGGCGCTGCAGGTAGAGGCCGTTCTGCAGCCGCAGCGGCACAAACTCCTCTTCGCTCAACTCGCCACTGAGACGCCGGGATACCTGATCACGGAACTGCGCAACCCGCGCCTGTACCAGCGCACGGTCATACTCGTCGTATTTATACACCTTGGCGCACCTGACCTGACTGCTTGGGAAGCCACCAGACTAAAGACGCCACGCATGCAGGGGCAGGCTCAACTTTTTAAATAATGATAGGGACAGATTCCGGCTAAAGCCCCGGCAACAGCAACTCAGGCAGGCGCCCCAGGGCTTCACTGCGACGCGTATCCCAGGGGTGCGCAAAACTGATCCGCAGGCAGTTGCGAAACTGACCCGAAACCGAGAACAGCGGCCCAGGCGTAATCACCAGACCCTGACTCAGCGCCACCGGGTAGGCGCTGAGGGTGTCGACGGACTCCGGCAGCTCGAGCCAGACCGCCAAGCCCCCCTGGGGCGTACTGACTCGGATCTCGCCGGGCCAGGCATGCAGGGATGCAATCAAGCGGTCCCGCCGGGTGCGCAGCTCGCCGCGCTGACGCCGCAGGTGCGCGGCCAGGCTGCCGTCGCGCATGAAGTCCGCCAGCCCCTGCTGCAGGTAACGGCTGCTGGCCAGCTGAGTCACCAGCTTCAGGTGCAGGATGCGATCATGCCAGCGGCCACCGGCCACCCAGCCCAGGCGCAGGTCTCGGGACAGGGATTTTGAAAAGGAACTGCACAGAATGACACGGTCACTCGTGTCCAGCGCTTTTAGCGGATCGGGCACCTGGGAAAAGGCCGTATCGGCGTAGATATCATCTTCGATAATCGCCAGATCGAACTGCTCAGCCAGCGCCAGCAGACGCTGGCGGGCCGACAGCGGCATCAATGCACCGCCCGGCGTGGCAAAGGCCGGCGATACCACGCAGGCCTTGATATCCCAGCGCTTGAGCACCGCGTCAAGAGCATCGATATCGAGCCCGGTCTCGCTGGAGGTCGGCACTTCAACCACCTGCAACTCCAGCTGTTCGAGCAACTGCAGCACGCCATAAAACCCGGGCGACTCCACCGCCACCACGTCGCCCTTGCGACAACAGGCCATCAGTGCCAGAAAGAGCGCGTGCTGGCACCCCGAGGTGATGCAAAGCTGCTCCGGCAGCACCTGCCAGCCGCGTCTGGCGGCATGCAGCGACAGTTGCTCGCGCAACGCCATATCACCGGCCGGCGCATCGTAGTACTGATGATCGTCGCCTTTCTGGCGTCGCAACGCCCGCCCGATGGCGCGGTTCAGCGCCACTATGCCCGGCGGCGAATCGCCGGCATGCAGATCCGGCAACAGATCAAAGGCTGCACTGCGACGCATGATATCGAGGAACAGCTCGCTCACCGTCACCGGGCGCGGCGCCTCTATCCGGGCCAGGCTGCGGGGTGTCTTGGCGGCATGGGGCAGCAAGGCCACGAAGTAACCGGCCTTGGGGCGCGCCTCGATCAACCCCTGGGCTTCAAGGCGCTGCAGGGCATGCTGCACGGTCGCCTTGGACAACCCCTGCTGCTCACACAGGGCACGAATCGACGGCAACCGCTCCCCCAGGCGCCAGCGTTGCTCGGTAATGCCCTGGAGCAGCCAGTTTTCCAGCTGCTGATAGCGATACTCCGTCTGGGTCACTCCATCATCCTTACTGTCGTTACGGCGGCACCCGGTCAGCACCGAACCCTCAGGATAAGCCCGGGCACCAGGAATCTGTACCTATTATCTTTAATTTTTTTATACCTGATCCTATTCGCAACACAAGGTTAATCTGCAGCCAATTTGAAACCTGCGGACGCCAGCCATGGAACAGATCCCCGTTGTACAAGACTACACACCACCCTTTGCCCGGGATGGAAAGTTCCACGTGCGTCTCACCGAAGGGCGTTTCCAGAACTGGCGCCGACTCAGTACCTGGCCACTGATCGCACTCTTCTTCGGCCTGGCCTGGGTGCAGGTCAACGGCCAGCCCTGGCTGCTGTTCTCCTTCGAACAGCACCGCATTATCCTGTTTGGCAAGGCCCTGTCCTGGCATGATTTGCCGCTGCTGGCCGGCCTGATGATCGCCGGTGCCAGCCTGCTGTTCTTCCTCGCCGTCGCCTGGGGGCGTGTCTGGTGTGGCTTTGCCTGTCCGCAAAGTATCTGGACCTGGCTCTTTATCCGCATCGAACAGTTCACCGAAGGCCGAGCCAGCAAGCGGGCACGCCAGGAGGACCAGTCCCTGGGCGCCACTCGCCTGCTGCGCCGTATCACCAAGCATCTGCTCTGGATGCTGCTGGCCGGGGCCACCGCCATTACCTTCACCGGTTATTTCGTGCCGATTCGCGAGATACTGGGGGCTGGGCTGGATTGGGAAATGTCGCCGGCCCTCTGGGGCTGGCTGCTGATCATGGCCGCGCTAACCTACGCCAATGCAGGCCTGGTGCGCGAGAAAATCTGCCTGCACGCCTGCCCCTACTCCCGTTTCCAGGGCGTGATGTTCGACCGCCATACCCGCAGCGTCAGCTATGATGCGGGCCGCGGCGAGCCCCGCGCCAACCTCCGCAATACCGGCGCCGACAGTGGTGATTGTGTTGATTGCGGCCTCTGCGTGCAGGTGTGCCCCACCGGCATCGATATTCGCGACGGCCTGCAGGCCGCCTGTATCGACTGCGCCGCCTGTATCGATGCCTGTGATGAGGTGATGGACAAGCTCAAGCGCCCACGGGGCCTGGTCCGCTTTGCCTCCGAAGCCCAGTTGGCTGGCCAGCCCTCGCCGCTCAAGCGACCGCTGCTGGCCTGCTACGGCGCCGTGCTGCTGGGCTCAATCGGTGCCGTCGCCTGGGGTTTTACCACCACCACCGACTTGCTGGTCGAAATCCGCCGCGACCGCGGCACCCTGTTCACCCAGCTGGACGATCACACCATCTGCAACAGCTATCGCATCAAGCTGGAAGGCTTTGCGAAAGATCAGTCGCTGATTGCCCTGTCGGTGCAGGGCCCGGGAGATTTCAAGCTGTTCGGGCCGCCCAGCATCGACCTGAACGAGAGCAGCTCAACCTGGCTGCCGTACCGGGTCTGCGGCCGGGATATAGAACAGTCCCGCACACAGCTGCAGTTCAGCTTCGAGGGCCAGGGGATCCACAGCACCCAGCCGACGACCTTTCTGACCCGGGCGCTTTAACCGCCAGGCGGGCCAGCGCCAGACGCTATCGGGCCTTGACCTGCAAGCGCCCGTCGCGGGCCTCGGCCAGGTCGACAGCCAGACGCTTCGCCGACCAGCCGTGTACCTTGTCGTGGGCCTCGATAAACAGCCGATGGGTGCCTTCGGGCACCATAACGCCGCTCAAGGCACGGGTGAAGGGCTGTTCATCCACATGGGGATGGAACAGTACCCTGTCCCCCAGCACTGCGCCCGCCTCATCCACAACACGCCAGTTGTCGGCGTAATGATCCCAACCGCTATCCGCGTGTTGCAGCGTTACGCTGACCGACCAGCGGTCGGCACCGCTGCTCTGGAATTCTGCCCCGAGAATCTCGACCTCACAGGCCTGCGCTATGCTCAGGCCGGCAAAGCCAAGCACGCCGGCCACAAAAGCCCGGGCTGTTTTGTACCTGTTCATGCTGCTCGCCTCCCTTGGATTGCCCCCATAAAACCCGCCATATCAGCAACTGCGCCGACCGGCTTTGGCCTGCTGTAGCTAACTTAAAGGATTCGCTGCGCCCACGCGAACCTGTCCCGCCATGTATTCACCAGGGCACATCTGCAATACTGCTTTTTGGCGACCGATTTTTTGTGCGATTGATATTTTTGCGAGCGATACTTTTACGACGCTATAAAAGCGGGCAATGCGCCCGACAAGGAATTCTGTAGATGAGAAAACGATTTTGGATACTGGGCTTTGCCGCCCTGTCTGTACTGATGACGGGCTGCTCTGATAATGAAGTTGGGGATGTATCCCTGGGCCTGCTGACCACCAAAGATATTAAACTCAATGTCCTGACCGACCCGTTGATTCCAGGCGTCACCTGTCATGTGGCCAGCATTGAGGCCAACCTGGATTTTTCCGATCCGAGTGATTCATCGATTTCCTGCAGGCAAACCGGCGAAATCACCGCCGCCATGGTCGCCGCCATCGACAAATCCCCCGATGGCGACATTGTGTTCAAAAAATCAAAAAGCATTTTCTTCAAGACCATGAAGATTCGCCGCATCTTCGATGCCGACTCCCAAACCCTGATGTACCTGTCCTATTCCACCAAGGAAACCTCCGGCAGCTTCAAGCACAGCCTGTCCACCGTGCCGCTGTGGGGCACTCAGGCGTACAGGCCTGCGGGCGCGGCGCAAAACTAGCCTGGCTCTTTGTATCCAAGCCCCAGCCTCTTCCTGTATCAGCAGCACTAAACATAAAAACCGGCCAGGTCTTATAAACCTGGCCGGTATCTGTTGTGCCGTAAAAGATAAGCTGCGCGTATCAGGGCAGATCGAACAGCAACGCCTCCACCGGTGCCTTGCCGGCCTGCAATGCCAACTGCGCCAGGCCCTCGATACTGGCGCCATCGCCCGCTTTGAGCGGTGTATTGCCGATCGTCAACGCCCCCTTTATCAGGTGGACATACTGTCGCCGGCCAGGCCTGAGCGCCTGGGTCAGTGTCTGCTCGGAATCCAGCAGCAGCTGATAGAGGCTGGCATCCTGGCGCAGCGTTAAACTCCCCGCTTCGCCATTCGGGCTGATCACCAGCGTCAGGCCATTGCGCCGGCCAAAATTCTTCTGCTGATAGCCAGGCTTGCCACCGATCTTATCCGGCTGAATCCAGATCTGCAGAAACTGCAGTCCATTGGATTGCGAGGCATTGTACTCGCTATGCCGAATGCCGCTGCCAGCCGACATCAGCTGAAACTCGCCGGCGGGCAGCTGCTGCACATTGCCTTCGCTGTCCTTGTGAGCGATCACGCCATCCAGCACATAGCTGATGATTTCCATGTCCTTGTGGCCGTGGGTGCCAAACCCAGCCCCCGGCGCAACCTGATCCTCGTTGATAACACGCAGGGCCGAAAAGCCCATATGCTTGGGGTCGTAATAGTCGGCAAAGGAAAAGCTGTGACGGCTCTTGAGCCAGCCGTGATTACCCCGGCCACGGGCCTCGCTTGAACGTACAGTGATCATGCTGCCTCCTCTCGATCAGACATCGCAAAGACTCCATCCAGGCTCAGACGACCGCCGCCTGAGAGCAGCAGCGACACCGTGCCCGCCAGCAACGCCAAACCGGACCAGTGTGCACCAGGGTTAATAATGCGGTTTATCAGCCTCATGACGCTCTCCTCGGGTTCCAAAGCGCAAGGCTGCAAGCTGCTGCCCCGTTTGATGAAACCACTATAGGCACAGCCGCGACCGCAAAAAACCGGAACATTTTGAGGCAAAGGATCAGTAAAACTGAACAGTGCGGTGGGGCGCCACACTAACCCGCAGGACTGCAGGTTGCCTTACTTGATTACCGGGCCCAAAAACCAGCACGCCTATGGCATGCTGATTTTTGCGACAACAATAGATTTGGAGACAGCTAGAGCACGGGGGAGCGCTTTCTCGCACGAAGCGGGTATTGCAGGATGGGTGTAACGCCTGCCGTCACCGGCGCATTTGTAGGTTGATGAAGACCCGAAGGGTCGTAACCCAACAGTGGGGTTACACGGCGCTATTCTAAGATTGCCAGTATCAGGAAGTGTTACCGTTGTCGGATAATCCCGGTTTCGCCCTCTTGGGCGACTCACTTTTCTTCGAACGGCCGAAGTAAAGTAAGCAAAGGCTCTCTACCTTGAAGAATGCCCCCGCAGAAGCCTTTTCACTGCGCGCTGGACCGATTTTCCGGGCACCGGCTTTCAAGATGAGAAATGGCACGTCCCTGTGCCGCATCGGCGGCTCGGCATCCATGCCTCGCCCCTGCCGGGCCTGATCGTAAAATACCCCCAGTGCTCGTCGGTTTATGGGTATGGATGCCCTGTATGCAGGCGATGCAGGAGCAATTGCCTGCCCTAACGGGACCCGGGTGGCAACGTCAGCTCTCTGGAAGTCGCTGGGGAACAGCCAGTAACTTTTCCCCAGACGAATTGCGACTGAAACATACGAGTTTTGATAGTATTTTAGGTCAAGAGCGAGAGGTCGCTATGGGCACCTACCGGACACTCACCGCAGCACAGAAAAAACAGTCATTCCCCCCTGCCCAATCATCCGGCGCATCACGCCCGGCTTTCCCCTACCAGACCCAACCAGGGCCGAACCACCGCGACTACCCTTAATCTGGCGGGTTAATAGTCCTCCAGCTTCGATTGCGTCGGGCTTTGGCCGAAATGCTGACGGTAGGCATGGCTCAGCGCTGCCTGGCTGCCATAGCCATAGCGGGCAGCAACGGTCTTGACGCGGGTAGATTTTCAACAGCCTGTTAGTATGAGCATCATAGACTCCATCAGTGCACAGACCGAGACTCCCATGACTGCCAAGATTGATTACTATTTCACCTGCATATCGCCCTTTACCTTTCTGGGCCATGAGCTGCTGATCAAAACCGCTGCAGCCGCCGGCGCGCAGATTAATTTCCTGCCGACCCGCCTGGGGCCTGTGTTTGCAAACTCCGGCGCCAAGCCGCTGGGTGAACGGCCCCAGGCCCGCCAGGCCTATCGTCTGGTGGAGCTCAAGCGCTGGGCCAAGAAGCGCGGCCTGGCGCTGAATCTGCAACCCAAATTTTTCCCCTCCGATCCGGCCCTGGCCGACAGCTGCGTGATTGCACTGCTGGCGGCCAGGCAGAATCCGGCCGAATTCGCAGGCCGCGTCATGGCCGCCTGCTGGGTGGACGACAAGAACATTGCCGACAGCCAAGTGATTCGCGCAGCCCTGGAGGCCTGCGGTTTCGATGCCGATGCCATTCTCGCCGCTGCAGGCGCCGACGCAACCGCTGCCACTTACGATCAGAACACTGAGCAGGCCGTTGCCCTGGGTATCCTGGGCGCGCCCTCCTATGTATTGAACGGTGAACAGTTCTGGGGCCAGGACCGGCTCGAACTGCTGGCCGAGGCGCTCGCACAGGTCTGACAAGCTGCCACTGCGCCAGAGCCTGCAAAGGCGCAGTCAGCCGCTGCAGCAATCGCCGTGGCGGCTGTTCTAATTCCCGCTGCAGGTGGTATCCTCAGTGGGTTTTTAGAACCCTCACGCAAAACACAGGACGCATCACATGGCTACCATTACCCTGAAAGGCAATCCGGTTGAAACCAGCGGCAACCTGCCGGCTGTTGGCAGCCAGGCGCCGGACTTTACCCTGGTGAAAACCGACCTCAGCGAAGCCACGCTGGCTGACTATCGCGGCAGCAAGCTGGTACTCAACATTTTCCCGTCGGTCGATACCCCGACCTGCGCCACCTCTGTGCGTACCTTTAACAAGCGCGCCGCCGACAACGGCATCAATGTTCTTTGCGTCTCCGCCGACCTGCCCTTCGCCGCTGCACGTTTCTGTGGCGCTGAAGGTATCGACAAGGTTGCCACCGGCTCCAGCTTTCGCTCCGATTTTGGCGCAGCCTATGGCCAGACCATCACCACAGGCCCGCTGAGCGGCATTCTGGCCCGCTCCGTGGTTGTGATTGATGAAAACGGCAAGGTTCTGCACGCAGAACAGGTCGCTGAAATCGCCGACGAACCGGACTACGACGCAGCCCTGAAAGCGCTCTGATTCCGGCGCCAGAGCTCCCAGTGAGTCTTCTGGCAAAGACGCGACAGATAGAAAAAAGGCCCTTGGTTTTTCAAGCTAAGGGCCTTTTTTTAATCGTAAGGGAAGCGACTGGAGGCGATCGGCGTTAACCATGTTGCCCTGAACCTGCGCTTCAACCAGGCAGATATCGACGCGGCCCTGTCCGATAAGTTCGAAGCAGCTAGCGGCCTGTACTTCGACAATGATTCAAAAAGCTTCGCATCGCCCCACCCAGACGCATTGAATGCAGAAAAATCCGCCGAGGTGGTGCGTGTTATCGAAAAGCTGCTGGCCGGTATTCTGGGGCAGGAGCAAAGCTGACAGCCAGCTTTGCTGGGCTGCCCAACCTCTGCACCCCACTCCTGCGTATCCAACTCCTGCGCCCCTTACTCCTGCGCAAAAGTCTGCAAACCCAAGCCAGGCTGCTAGCCTCTCAATTCAGGCGCGCTTTACCCGCCGCGCCACATAGTGCGAGACTTTGGGGGCTTGGTCCCCCTGGTGAAAGCTCAGCTTTTGTTCCCAGAGTGCCTGATCGTGGGCCGTCACCCGTTCGTGCTGTCGCAGATGCTCCACCCAGGAGCCATCCACGAAGTACTCGATAAAGTGCCCCAGATCTGCGGCATCCTGGAACAGCTCCCAGGACAGGGCTCCATTGCGCAGGCGCATGCGCCGGCTTTCCTGCATCAGCTGCATGAACTCATCCACCCGGGCCACATCAATCTGGTATTCCAGCTGCGTCATGATAGGTCCCTGGCGGGGCAAGAGCGGCACGGCAAGCTCAGGTTCGTTCCAGAACTGCAGCGGTGTCAGATCCTGGGCCCCCTCAGTTTCAATCCGCACCCGCGCCAACACCACCAGCGCCAGCATGGCACAAAGCGCCGCCGCCACCAGGCTGACGCGGGTATCGGCAAGGGTAGCCACCTGCCCCCAGAGCGCCGCCCCCAGTGCAGTGCCACCCATCATCGCCATCTGATACACCGACATGCCCCGGGCCCGCACCCAGTCAGGCAATACCAGCTGCACGCTCACCGACAGGGAGTTAGCCGTCGCCAGCCAGGAGGCACCGGCCAGCAGCAGCGCCGCCATGGCGACCCAGATAGTGGGGGCATAGGCCAGCAGCAAAGTGGCAAGGGCATTGGCCAGGGTGCCGTAATTCACCATGTCACTGCGCCCGATACGCTGTCGCAGGCGCGGCAACAGAAAAGCCGCCAGTATTGCGCCCACGCCAATGGTTGCCAGCAGCAGCGTATAGGTGCTGGCATCGCCACCGGGCAGTTGCTTGGCCACTATCGGCAAGAGCGCAATGGAGGCGATGGAGAACATAAAGAAGGTCGAGGCACGCAGCAGCACCGCATGCATCTCCGGTGACTGGCGTACATACTGAAAACCCACCCGCATGGCGCCAAAAAACCGCTCCGCCGGCAAGGCGCTGACCTTGCGCTCCCGATGCCAGCGCAGCAGCGCCAAAGCCACCAGCACCGACAGCACGGCATTGATCAGAAACACCCAGGCAGTGCCGCCCCAGGCAATCACGGCACCGGCGATCATGGGCCCTATAACCCGCGCCCCGTTCATCGATACACCGTTGAGTGCCATGGCCCGGCCCAGCTCCTGCCGCGGTACCAGTTCCGGTAGCAAGGCGGAAAACACCGGCCAGCGCATGGCCAGGCCAATACCGTTGGCAAAGGTCAACAACAGCAACAGCGTGGGCGTCAGCATGCCCAGCAGCGCCACAACACAGAGTACCGCCGCGACACCGGCCACCCAGAGCTGGGTGGCAATAAAGTAACGCCGCCGATCCAGAATATCAGCCAGGGCTCCGCTGGGTGCGCCGAGCAGAAACACCGGCAGGGTGGCCGCCGCCTGCACCAGTGCCACCATCACCGGCTTGTCGCTTAACGACAGCATCAGCCAGGCGGCGGCCACATCGTTCATCCACATGCACAGATTGGCCGTGAGCCAGGCGCACCAGAGCATGCGATACACCGGATGGCGCAGGGGCGCCCAGGCCGAGCCCGTATCGGCTGTTATATCCTTGCTGTTAGAAGACACCACTGCAGACCTCCCTGAACAGACTCCCCCGTGGGGCACACAATTTACTCACAAGCCAAAATATCAGGCGCTGCTGCCCTGGGCGACATCCACCACCAGCCGACGTATCCACTCGTGGGCACTGTTGTGCTGCAGCAGCGGACTCCAGGCCATCTTCAACTCGAACATCGGAATGTCGAACGGCGGCGGGCGCATGATCAGGCGCGCATCCCTGCGTTTGGAGAGTGCAGCGCGCGCCGGAATGGTCACCACCAGGTTCTTCTGCTGTGCCATATGCACCGCCGACTGGTAATGGCGCGTAAAGACCGAGATATGGCGCTGATGACCGATACGCTTCAGGGCTTCATCGACCCAGCCCAGGCGCTTGGTATCCTGCGGGGTAATGCCAAGGCTTGCCCCCATGCCGGTTTTGCTGACCCAGACATGGTTGGCCTCCAGATAGGTCTGCAGGTTAAAGTCGGCAGCGATGGGATTGTCGGCACTGAAAAGGCAGGAAAAACTGTCGCGCCACAGGGTCACCTGATGAAACGCCTGGGGCATGCTGTCGAAGCGGTTAATCACCAGATCTACATGACCCTGCTCCACATCCAGAAAACTCATGTCGCTGGGGGTCAGGATATCCAGCACCACGCCGGGCGCTTCCTGGCTTAAACGCTCAAGCAGTAACGGAATCAACGTCGATTCGCCATAATCGCTGGTCATAATGCGAAACACCCGAGCGCTGCTGGCGGCATCAAATTGCACGTTGGGCTCAACTGCCCGTTCTATCGTGGCCAGTGCCTGGCGTATCATGGGCTGCAGCGTCAGCGCCCGCTCGGTGGGCAGCATGCCTTCGCTGGTACGCACCAGCAGCGGATCGCTGAAGGTATCGCGCAGGCGTCGCAGGCCGTTGCTCATCGCAGGCTGAGTGATACCCAGCAGGCTGGCGGCACGGGTGACGTTGCGCTCGCGCAGTAAAACATCGAAGTAAACGAGAAGATTGAGGTCGAGCCTTTCAAGGTTCATGGCAAGTTAACCCGCGCAAAGTCAGCAACTATAGGTGTTTCGGACTAACATTCATTGAGTGAATGTTACAAATAGAACCCATTTATTTCAATTATAAAATCAATCCGCATAGTATTGATTTCGAAAGCAAACACATACAGCCTTGCAACCGGGCTGTCAGGACTCCGAGGGATCTACAATGTCAGACTACAACAAAGACATCGACGCTATCGCCAACCTTCGTGCTGCTCAGGGCACTGCATGGAATGCCATCAACCCTGAATCCGCTGCCCGCATGAAAGCGCAGAACCGCTTCAAGACCGGTCTGGACATTGCCAAGTACACCGCTGCCATCATGCGTCAGGACATGGCTGACTACGACGCCGACAGCGCCTCTTACACTCAGTCCCTGGGTTGCTGGCACGGCTTTATCGGCCAGCAGAAAATGATTGCGATCAAGAAACACCACGGCACCACCAGCAAGCGCTACCTTTACCTGTCTGGCTGGATGGTTGCTGCACTGCGCTCCGAGTTCGGACCCCTGCCTGACCAGTCCATGCACGAGAAAACCTCGGTTGCAGCCCTGATCGAAGAGCTCTACACCTTCCTGCGCCAGGCTGACTCCCGCGAACTGGATCAGCTGTTCGTTGCACTGGACGATGCCCGCGCCGCTGGCGACAACGCCCTGGAAGCCGAAATTCAGGCCAAGATCGACAACCACGAAACGCATGTAGTGCCGATCATCGCCGACATCGACGCCGGTTTCGGTAACCCGGAAGCGACCTACCTGCTGGCCAAGAAAATGATCGAAGCCGGTGCCTGCTGCATCCAGCTGGAAAACCAGGTCTCCGACGAGAAGCAGTGCGGTCACCAGGATGGCAAGGTCACCGTGCCCCACGCCGACTTCCTGGCCAAGATCAACGCCGTTCGCTACGCCTTCCTTGAGCTGGGTATCGACGACGGTGTTATCGTTGCCCGTACCGACTCCCTGGGTGCTGGCCTGACCAAGCAGATCGCCGTGACCAATGAGCCGGGCGACCTGGGTGATCAGTACAACGCTTTCCTGGATTGCGAAGAAGTCTCTACTGCCGACATGAAAAACGGCGATGTAGTACTGAACCGCGGCGGCAAGCTGCTGCGTCCCAAGCGTCTGCCGAGCAACCTGTTCCAGTTCAAGAAAGGCACCGGCGAAGACCGCTGCGTACTGGACTGCATCACCTCCTTGCAGAACGGCGCCGACCTGCTGTGGATCGAAACCGAGAAGCCCCACGTTGGCCAGATCGCAGCCATGGTTAACCGCATCCGCGAAGTCGTGCCTAACGCCAAGCTGGTGTACAACAACAGCCCGTCCTTCAACTGGACGCTGAACTTCCGCCAGCAGGTCTTCGACATCATGGCTGAAGCCGGCAAGGACATGAGCGCCTACGACCGCGCCAACCTGATGAGCGTTGATTACGACGAAACCGAACTGGCACAGGTTGCCGACGAGAAGATCCGTACCTTCCAGCGCGACGCCGCGGCTGAAGCCGGTATCTTCCACCACCTGATCACGCTGCCGACTTACCACACAGCCGCGCTGTCTACCGACAACCTGGCCAAGGGCTACTTCGGTGCCGAAGGCATGCTGGCATACGTCAAGGGTGTTCAGCGTCAGGAACTGCGTCAGGGCATCGCCTGCGTCAAGCACCAGAACATGGCCGGCTCCGACATCGGTGACAACCACAAGGAATACTTCGCCGGTGAAGCCGCACTCAAGGCCGGTGGTAAAGACAACACTATGAACCAGTTCGGCTAAGACCCAAAAGCCCCGGCCACAGTAATGTGACCGGGGCTTTGTTCTGGCTGCAGCTGTACGCACTGCAGCGTAACTAATTGCACGTTCCAAGCTGGCTTGATGCAAGCAAGTTTCATCAGCACTTACCCAGTGCACATGACCCGGGGGCGAACGCAAGTTCGCCCCCCTTTTTTGTACATGGATGTACTTATCCTGCGAGCACAGGGATGTGCAGAAGCAGGGTTTATGTTCAGGATGAACGGTATGCCGTGGGCGCATGGATGCGCAGGAACGGCGATGTTCAGGATGAACGACAGAATAATGCTCCTGCATTTTCTGCACTTCCGCCATCCATGGCTGCCCCCTGAAAACGGCTCCTGCGCTTTCAAGGTTTCCGCCATCCATGGCGGTCGTATGCCGCGGGCGCATGGGCAGTTATTTGCTCCTGCAATAACGATACCCCTGTTCAAGTCGCTCTGGGCCCAGCCTGGCTCGTTCATCTCGCTCAGCCGCTTCAATCCGCGATAACAGCGCCACTGTCCCGTCCTACCCCTGTCAGGCTTTCAGACAACGCCGCTTTGCTTTAGCCTCCCACCACACTGCCGCCATGATTGTCGGATAAGTATCTACTTATGTCGGATATCTCTCATATCTTGCCTGCCCGCGGCAGTACTGTAGACATCGACCTGCAGAGACACCGGTAACGGTGTGGTCTGCCATAACAACAACTCACCGTCACGACAGAGGTAGCGCCGTGGAACTGCTGGATTTCCTGTCTCAAAATGTCGACCTCATCCTCAAGCTGACGCTTGAGCATATCTCCCTGGTTGCCGTTGCGGTCGGGCTTGCCACTGTCACCGGGGTGCCGATCGGTATTGCCATCACCCAGAACGAAAATGCCGCCCGGGTGGTGCTCTATATCGCCTCCATCATCATCACCATCCCGTCCATTGCGCTGTTCGGCATCATGATCCCGCTGCTCTCCACCATAGGCCAGGGCATTGGTTATCTGCCGGCGGTGATTGCGGTGCTGCTCTACTCGCAGCTGCCCATTATCCGCAACACCCATACCGCCATTAACAACGTCAGCCCGGCGTTGCGCGAGGCGGCACGCGGTGTCGGCATGAGCCCGTTGCAACGCCTGCGCCTGGTGGAAATTCCGCTGGCCATTCCCATCATCATGGCGGGCGTGCGCACCGCGGTGGTGATGAATATAGGCGTGATGGCCATCGCCGCCTATATCGGTGCCGGCGGTCTGGGCGTGCTTATCAGCCGAGGCATTACCCAGAGCGACCCGCGCCAGCTGATTGCCGGCGCCCTTGCGGTCAGCATCCTGGCCGTGATTGCCGACTACGGCCTGCTTCGGCTGCAGAAAAGACTCACACCGGCCGGGCTTGCCGCCGCCTGATCGACCTCCCCGCCGCTGCATTACGGAAAACGACCATGATAAAAATAGAAAATCTCACCAAAATCTTCGATACACCCAACGGCCCTGTCACCGCCGCCGACCAGATCAGCATGGAAGTCCCCGAGGGGGAAATCTGCGTCCTGCTCGGACCCTCAGGTTGCGGCAAGACCACCACCCTCAAAATGATCAACCGCATCATCCCGTCTACCTCGGGCCGTGTGCTGATCAATGGCGAAGACACCACTGGGCTCAATACCGTGGATCTACGCCGCAATATTGGTTATGTGATTCAGCAGATCGGCCTGTTCCCCAACATGACCATCGAGGAAAACATCGCCATAGTGCCCAAACTGCTGGGCTGGCCCGCCGCCCGCTACAAGGCTCGCGCCATCGAATTACTGGACATGGTGGCGCTGGATCCGTCGACCTTCCTGAAGCGTTACCCGCGTGAACTCTCCGGCGGCCAGCAGCAGCGCATCGGCGTGGCCCGCGCCCTGGCGGCGGATCCACCGGTCATGCTGATGGACGAGCCTTTCGGTGCCATAGACCCGATCAATCGGGAGGTAATTCAGGACGAGTTTCTGAAGATGCAGCAGGCGCTGCGCAAGACCATCATGTTTGTCAGCCACGATATAGACGAAGCCGTGAAGATGGCTAACAAGATCGCGATTTTCCGCGGCGGTCGCCTGGTGCAGTACGATACGCCCGACGATATTCTGGCTCACCCCAAGAATGAGTTCGTGGAAAACTTCGTCGGTGACGACCGGGCACTGAAACGCCTGCGACTGGTCCAGGTAAGCCATGTGATGGAGCCAAGGCCGCCCCATGTACAACCGGGTGATTCCCTGCAAACGGCTCTGCAACGCATGGAGCAGCATGGCTACAGTCACGCCATCCTGATGGTGAACGATCGCAAGCAGCCCGTAGGCTATGTCGCCAAAAGCATCTGCCAGACCCTGCAGGGCTATTGCGGCGAGCACTATATTGGCCTCAAGGCCTGCGTAAAGCCCCAGGATGACCTGCGCAAGGTCGCCTCCCTGATGTTCAACCACGATGCCACCTGGCTGCCCTGTGTCGATGAAAATGGTGTCTTGGCAGGTCAGGTCACGCAGCGTGGTATCACTCATCATCTGGGCGCGACCTACCGCAAGAGCAGCAGCGCAGATGCTGCGCTCAGCCCTGCGCCCGCCGTCAGCGCCTGACCCTGGAGACTGTTATGACCAAGCCTGCATACGCTCGATTATTTCGCGTACTGACGCTGCTGGCGGTGTTCACTCTGGGGGCCATCAGCGTACAAAGTGGCGTGCTCGAAGGGCTGCTCAAGTACCAGGAAGATGTCGTCTACCTGGTGGGCCAGCATATTGAACTGGTGTTGATGTCGGGCATCGCTGCCATCCTGATCGGCGTTCCACTTGGGGTGATTCTCAGTCGCCCACGCTTCGCCAAAGGGGCCGAAGGCGCCATGCAGACCCTGAATATCGGCACCACAGTTCCGACCCTGGCCATACTGGCTCTGTCCATGAGCTTTCTGGGTATAGGCACGGCGCCGGCAGTATTCGGGCTCTGTATCGCCTCCCTGCTGCCCATCGTGCGCAACACCTATACCGGTCTGCTGGAAATACCGGCCCACCTCAGGGAAGCCGGCGCCGGTATCGGCATGACCCCGCTACAGATGCTGTTCCGGGTCGAAATCCCCAATGCCCTCTACGTCATTTTTGCCGGTATCCGCACGGCCCTGGCGATCAATGTCGGCACCGTGCCCCTGGCGTTTCTGATCGGCGGTGGCGGTCTGGGCGAATTGATTTTCACCGGTATCGATCTGGACGAACCCTTCATGATGCTGGCCGGTGCCATTCCGACGGCTCTGCTGGCGATCATTGTCGATATCCTGATCGCGCTGATCGCATTTTTGCTGGTTCCCAGGGGCGTCAACCCCCAGAGAACCTGACCCAACCTTCACGTGACAACAACAAAAAAACAGAGGCAAAGACTCATGCGCAAACTGATCAAACAACTGAGCACCGCAGTACTGGCACTGGGCATTGGCAGCGCCGCCCTGGCAGAACCGGTGATTATCGGCGGCAAGAACTTCACCGAACAGCAACTGCTGACCGAAATGACAGCGCAGTACCTTGATCACCTGGGCTACGAGGTGGAACGCCGCGGCGGCATGGGCAGTGCCGTGCTGCGCAAGGCCCAGGAAAACGCCCAGATCGACCTGTACTGGGAATACACCGGCACCTCGCTGCTGGTCTACAACAAGGTAAAGGAAAAGCTCAGCACCCCCGAAGCCGTCTATGAGCGCGTGCGTGAACTCGATGCCAAGGTGGGCCTGACCTGGCTGAATCCCTCCCGGGCGAACAACACCTATGCCCTGGCCATGCGCCGCAGCGATGCCGCCCAAAAAGGCATTGCGACCCTCAGTGACCTGGCGCGGGCGGTGAATGCAGATCAACCACTGGTACTGGCATCCAACGCCGAGTGGTACTCCCGTGATGACGGCTTCAAGCAAATGCAGAAAGCCTATGGCTTCAAGATGGACCGCGACCAGGTCAAACGCATGGATTCGGGCCTGACCTATATCGCACTGCAGGATGAGCAGGTCGACCTGGCGCTGGTATTTGCCACCGATGGCCGCATTCCGGCATTTGACTTCATCTTGCTGCAGGACGACAAGGGCTTCTTCCCCAACTACGCCATCACACCGGTTGTACGGGAGGAAACCCTCAGCCAGCATCCGCAGATGACAGCCCAGCTCAATGCCCTGTCTGCCAAGCTAGATAACGATATCGTCTCGGCGCTTAATGCACGGGTAGATGTCGAACGCACCAGCATCGAACAGGTGGCCGAAGAATTCCTGCGCAGCACCGGCCTGATGTAACCCATTACACGGGTGCCAGGCACAGCCTTGGCACCCCACGGAGTGACCCATGAGCACCTCTGAACACCTGCGCGTCGCCGTGGCGCAATACAACCCGGGTCTGCTGGCAATAGACGCAAACTTCTCCAGGCACGCCGACCTTATTCGTCAGGCACAGCACGACGACCAGGAACTGCTGCTGTTTCCGGAACTCTCGCTAACCGGCTATCAGCTGGGCCGCCAGACGCCCGATGCCGCCATGGGGCGGGACGATGCACGCCTGCTCGAACTGGCGCGTATAGCGCCGGAAATGACCCTGGTACTGGGCTTCGTCGAACAGGCGAGCCCTGGCGAGTACTACAACGCCATCGCCTACCTGCGGGGCGGCCAGGTCATCAAGGTCTATCGCAAGATCAACCTGCCGACCTATGGCGGTCTCGAAGAAGGTAAATGGTATCACCCGGGGGAGGACTTGGCACAGGTCGAGTGCAAACCCCAGTGGCAAGCCAGCGGCCTGATCTGCGCCGACCTGTGGAACCCGGCGCTGGTGCACTGCGCCATGCTGCGCCGGCCCGAGCTACTGCTGGCACCGGTGAACTCCGCCAGCGGTATTGTCAGCCAGGACTTTTCCAACGAGCAGAACTGGGAAACCAACATTCGCTTCTACGCCATGCTCTACGGCGTGCCGGTACTGATGGCCAACCGCTACGGCGCCGAAGGCGACGCCTGGTTCTGGGGCGGCAGCCGCATTCTTGGCCCCCGCGGCGAAGTACTGGCCCAGGCCGAAGATCGCGAATGCCTGATCAGCGCTACCCTTGACCTGCCCTCAATCGCCGCGGCCCGTTTCGACCACCCGGCCATGCGCGACGCCAACACGCCACTGATCAAACGGCTGCTGGATACCTGATCCGACCGCCCTCTCCACTCCACACTGCTGCCCCGAACCCGCCGGCCCCCTTTATCCGGCAAAGAATCCTGCACCCCATGGAAGCCATCATGCAGCCTGTTATCGATTTTATTCACCGCCTGACGTTTGACGACCTGCCCGACGACGTCATTACCCAGGCGCAGCACTGCCTGCTCGATCTGGCGGGTGTTGCCGTGGCCGGTCACGCGACCCGCCTTAGCCAGATCCTCGAAAATTTTGTCTGCAGTCAGTATCCGGGAGATGTGCCCTTGCTGTTCAGCAACCGCAGCGCCAGCGCCTGCGGTGCAACCCTGTTTGGCGCCATGCTGATCGACAGCCTCGATGCCCACGATGGACAGGTGCTGACCAAAGGGCATGTGGGCGTGGCCATTTTGCCGGCGCTGCTGGCCGCCGCCCATGAGCGCGAACAGCAGGGCCAGGCCATCGATGGCCGCGAATTCATCGCCAGCCTGGTGCTGGGCTACGAGATCGCCACCCGCGCCGGCATCGCCCTGCACCGTACCGCCTGCGACTATCACACCTCCGGCGCCTGGAATGGTATCGGCGTCGCTGCGGTGGTCGCACGGCTGCGCGGGCTGGACGCCAGCCAGACCCAGGAGGCCCTGGGCACCGCCGAATTTTACGGGCCGCGCAGCCAGATGATGCGCTGTATCGATCATCCCACCATGCTCAAGGACGGTTCGGGCTGGGGCGCGATGGGCGGCATGAGCGCGGCACTGCTGGCAGAAGCCGGCTTTACCGGATCACCGGCGCTGACACTGAGTGATGCGGCGGTAGCGGACATCTGGGAGGACCTGGGGCAGCGCTGGTACATTCTGGAACAGTACTTCAAGGCCTACCCGGTATGCCGCTGGGCCCAACCTGCCGTAGAGGCCGTGCGTGAACTGCGCAGATACCCCGGCTTTGACGTCCAGCGCATTCGCGAAATTCATATCCACAGCTTTCACGAAGCCACCCGGCTGCACAAGGTACATCCCGAAACCACCGAGCACGCCCAGTACAGCCTGCCGTTCTCCGTCGCCTCGGCGCTGCTGGACGACACCATTTCAGCCCAGGCCATCGCCGAGACCGATGCGGGGCTGTTTCACCCCCGACGCCGGGCGCTTGCCGGCATGATTCGCATGCACGAAAACGCCGATTACAATGCCCTCTTCCCGGCCGAGCGCTGGGCCCATGCGCGCCTGGTGATGGACGATGGCAGCATATTGGAATCGAAACCCGCCATCGCCAGGGGCAACCCGGAAAACCCGCTGACACTGGATGAGCTGATCGACAAGTTCCACAGCCTCAGCGCCCCGCAGCTGCCGGCGGGTCTGCGCACACAGATTCAACAGCAATCGCTGAGCCTGCAAACACTGGATCGCGCAGCCTTAAACGGTTTCATCAAACTGCTGTCTTCGCCACTGCTGCCATCAACAGGCAGCCCGCGCTAAGCCATCCGTTGCTGATAAGCTGCAGATAAAAAGAACCCGCCTGATGGCGGGTTCTTTCGTTCGGCGTTCAAGCGTAAAGCGCTCGAGCTCCCCGGATATCAGAATCCGTACAGCCGCGCCGGGTTATCGACCAGGATTTTCTGGCGCACAGCTGCGTCCGGTGCCCAGTCCGCCAACAGATCCAGCAGATCGCCGTCGTTGGGCATTGGCCGCGAAAAGTGCGGGTGCGGCCAGTCTGAACCCCAGACGCAGCGCTCGACATTCGCTTCAATCAGCGCCCGGGCAAAGGGCACCACATCACTGTAGGGCGGGTACTCCTGGGCACTAAGGCGATAGGCGCCGGACAGCTTGACCCAGGCCTGGCCATCTTGCAGCAGGCGCAGCAACGCCTGAAAACCCGGATGATCCAGCCCCTGGTCACAGGCCATGTGACCCATATGGTCAATCACGACCGGAACCGGCAAGGCGCGGATGCGGCTTTCAAGGTCATCGAAGGTCGACACATCAATCAGGAACTGCAGATGCCACCGGCGTCGCGCCAGGCGCTCGGCCAGGGCTTCAACATCCCCCCAGGCGATGCCCCCCTTGAACAGCAGATTCATGCGCACGCCACAGTGGCCACCCGCCTGCAGTAGATCCAGTTCGGCTTCCGCTATGTCGGCATCAACCACCGCCACGCCCTTGTAGTTTTTACCCAGGCCACGCAGGTAGGCCAGCGCATCCAGCTGCAATCGATTATCGGTGCCATAGACGCTTGGCTGCACCAGCACACCGCGCTCAATACCCAGGCGCTGGTGCAGATGCAGGTAGGCGCCGACGGGTGCATCGGGCGGCGTATAGCTGCGGTTCGGGCTATAGGGATACACACCGGCGGGGCCAAACACATGGGCATGGGTATCACAGGCGCCGGCCGGAACCTCAAATCCGGGGGCACGGGGAAAGGGATCAGCGGCATCACAGACAGGTATCGAATTACCGGGCTTGTCAGACATTACAGATAAAGGCTCGCTCATGGTTTTCACTCCACAGGCTCTAAAACGCAAAAACCCGGAGCCGGCGCAAAGCACCAGCCCCGGGTATTGCACCCAGGCGATCAGACGCTTGTCTTGATCCACTGGGCCACATGACCAGAGAACTCGATAAAGAGCGGGTTCTCATCCAGCATCCACTCCGTATGACCGCCACCGGCCAGCAGGAACAGTTCCTTGGGGCCCGGATAAGCCGCATAGAGGGACTTGGGCTCGGTCACCGGGTGCAGGTCGTTCTCGGCGCCGTGGGCGATCAGCAGGGGGACGCTGGAAAAACGCGCATCCAGCTGAGCTTCAGGGTTGAAGCTGATCAGGGAATCAGCGAAATCAAAGCTCGAGGTCACGCCGTAGCCCGGCGCCTTGACCAGCTCGGAGAAAACGTACTCACGGCTGACCGGGTCCAGCGGGTAGATATCAAACGGGTCAATACCCCTGGGTTCACCACCTTCGGCCAGGCGCAGGCGCTCTTCAGCCATGAACTGCTTGAAGGCCTTCCAGCCGTGCTCGCCACGCAGCGCTTTTTGCACCCGTACGGCATCGAAGAAACCGTTCATCGACACCAGTGCATCCACCTGGCCTTCACAGAGACGGTACGCATCCAGAATCAGGCCACCGGCCATGCCCCAGCCCGCCAGTACAACCTTACGGCCTTCGCTATCGGCACGCTGGCGCACAATGGCGACGGCGCTGGCAATATCACGCACCTGTTCTTCCAGAATCACCCGCTCGCGGATGCCTTCGGACTCCCCGAAACCACGGTAGTCAAAGCCAAATACAGTGAAGCCCTTGGGGGTAAAGGCACGGGCATAGCGCTCCGGGTGGATGTTCTTCTGGCCGGTAAAGCCCGAGCAGACAATCACGATAGGCAGCTTGGGGTCGTTGTTCTGCGCGTCGGTAAAGAAGGCGCCATCGAGTTTCAGGCCGTCACTCTGGAAGGAGATTTTTTGTTCGATCATTGTTTTATACCGTACTGGCTGGGAATGGGTTTGTCTTGCACGGGGTCCATAATGGCGAAACAGCGGCTGACAAAATCATTAATTTCCGACATTATTAGGCACTAATCCGACACACGACAGAGCATCCATGACAACCCCTGACCCAGTACGGCAACCCGAGCATATCGGCTTCTTCCTGGTGCCGGACTTTTCCATGATTTCCTTTGCCGCCGTGGTGGATCCGCTGCGCATGGCCAACCGCATGAGTGGCAAAACGCTCTATCAATGGCACTTCTACGGCCTGCAGGACACGGCGGTGCCCTGCAGCAATGGCGTGACCGTGCAACCGACGCGCACCATGAGTGATATCCAGGGCATCGACCGGATGATCGTTGTGGCCGGCATTCGCGCCCACCTGATTGACGAAAAGCCACTGTTCAAATGGCTGCGTACCCTCGCACGCCAGGGGGTCGGGCTCGGAGCCACCTCGACCGGCAGCCTGTTGCTGGCGCGGGCGGGACTGCTGAAAGGCCGCACCTGCACCATTCACTGGGAAAACCAGCAGAGCATGCAGGAGGAATTTCCTGACCTTAACGTCAGTGGCGAGCTGTATGAAATCGATCGCAATATCATCACCTGCTCCGGCGGGCTGGCGGGCCTGGACATGATCCTGCAGCTGATCGCCCTGAGTCATGGCGAGAAACTCGCCCGGGATGTGGCCGAGCAGTGCATTCACCCCAATATCCGTCCCGCCCACGACAAGCAGCGCATGAAACTGCAACTGCGCTTTGATGCCAGCCACCCTCGCCTGGTTCAGGCGCTGGAGCTGATGGGCGAAAACCTCGAAGAAATCCTTACCTGCGAGGACGTCAGCCAGTACGTGGGCATCTCGAGTCGCCAGCTCGAGCGGCTGTTTCACCAGCACCTGGGGGTGTCACCGGCGAACTACTACATGCAGCTACGCCTGGAGCGGGCCCGCCATCTGTTGCAACAAACCACGATGTCGGTACTGCAGATCGCCACCGCCTGCGGCTTTAACGCCACGTCCTACTTCTCGCGCTGCTACAAGAAACAGTACGACAGAACCCCGCGGGAAGAACGCAGGGCCGAGAGCCTGCCGGCCGATACCGGCACCTGAACCTCGTTCAACACAGGCAGGGGCATCCATCCTCGGTGCCCGGCTCAGGCAGCCGGGCCTATTCGTTTACGATCATTTGAAAGCCGCCGAAGATCATGCGCTTGCCGTCAAAGGGCATGGGGTCCTCCTGGTTTGCGAACAGCGGGTCAGCCATCGCGTCTGCCATGCCTGTATCCCTGACGGCTTTCGAGGGCCAGGTAATCCAGGCAAACACCACGACCTCGTTTTCCTTGCACTGTACCGCCATCGGGAAGGAGGTCACCTTGCCCTCGGGGACATCGTCGCCCCAGCATTCAACCAGATTCAGCGCGCCATGCTTTTTGAATACCGCTGCAACATTGCGGGCAAGCTCGATGTATTTTTCCTTGTTTTCCCGTGGCACTGCGATCACATCACCGTCGACGTAGTTCATGACTCACTCCTGCAGCTAACCTTGCATTGAATAGCCTGGCCCATACGCCCCCCTTTTTCCGCACCCTCTGCGGGCAGGGCAACCCCGGCACCCGGCCTTGCTGATCAGGGAAGCGGTGGCCAGGCCACACACCCGGGTGGGTGCATGGCCAGGCCACCGAACGGGGCCGGATCAGGCCAGGTCGAACCGATCTGCGTTCATCACTTTGGTCCAGGCAGCGACGAAGTCGCGCACAAAACGCTCGCCGGCATCACTCTGAGCGTAGACTTCCGCCAGGGCACGCAGCTGAGAGTTGGAACCGAAGACGAGGTCGACCCGGGTGGCGGTCCACTTCACCTTGCCGGTCTTGCGGTCACGGCCTTCAAACAGGTCGGTATCCTCGGACACCGGTTTCCAGTCGGTGCCCATATCGAGCAGGTTGACGAAGAAATCGTTGGTCAGGGTGCCAGGGCGTTGGGTGAACACGCCTTCCTGGGCCTGGCCATAGTTGGCATCCAGTACCCGCATGCCGCCGACAAGCGCCGTCATTTGCGGGGCACTCAGCTGCAGCAGCTGCGCCTTGTCCACCAGCATCGCCTCATCCGATACGGTGAATTGGGTCCGGCGGTAGTTACGAAAACCGTCGGCATCTGGCTTGAGCGGCGCAAAGGACTCTACGTCGGTTTGCTCCTGGGTGGCATCGGTACGGCCCGGCGTAAACGGAACCTCGATACTATGGCCTACGTCTTTCGCGGCCTTCTCTATAGCGGCGCAGCCCCCCAGAACTATCAGGTCCGCTATCGACACCCGCCTGTTGCCAGACTGGGCATTGAAGGCTTTCTGGACCCCCTCAAGGGTCTGGAGCACCTTAGTCAACTGCGCAGGCTGGTTCACTTCCCAGTCCTTTTGCGGCGCCAGCCGGATACGCGCACCGTTGGCACCACCGCGCTTGTCAGAGCCGCGGAAGGTAGACGCCGATGCCCAGGCGGTTGCAACCAGCTCGGATACCGACAGGCCTGCCTGCAGCACCCGGGCCTTGAGATCCACAATATCCTGCGCGTTCACCAGGGCGTGATCCACCGCCGGCACCGGGTCCTGCCAGATCAGTTCTTCTGCCGGTACCTCCGGGCCAAGGTAACGCGCGATGGGGCCCATGTCGCGGTGCGTCAGTTTGTACCAGGCCCGTGCAAAAGCATCCGCGAACTCGTGCGGATTCGCATGGAAGTGCTGGGCGATCTTGCGGTACTCCGGATCCTCCCGCATGGCCATGTCCGCGGTGGACATCATAGGCGCATGGCGCCTGCTCGGATTGTGGGCATCCGGCACCGTATCTTTTGCGGCTTCATCCCTGGGCGTCCACTGCTGAGCACCGGCCGGGCTCTTGGTCAGTTCCCACTCGTAGCCGAACAGGGTGTCGAAGTAGCTCATGTCCCATTGGGTCGGGGTCGAGGTCCAGGCGCCCTCCAGGCCACTGGTGATGGCATATTCACCCTTGCCTGTACCCAGGCTGTTTTTCCAGCCCAGGCCCATCTCTTCCATGGGGGCGGCCTCTGGCTCAGCGCCTACGTGGACCTCCGGATCGCCCGCACCGTGGGTTTTACCAAAGGTGTGGCCGCCGGCCGTCAGTGCAACGGTCTCGTAGTCGTTCATGGCCATGCGGGCAAAGGTCTCACGGATATCGCGGGCGGAGGCGAGCGGATCCGGGTTGCCGTCCGGGCCTTCCGGGTTGACGTAGATCAGCCCCATCTGCACGGCGGCGAGTGGGGTTTCCAGCTCGCGGTCACCGGCGTAGCGGCTGTTGGCCTTGTCGCTCGTCGCCAGCCATTCGGTCTCGGCACCCCAGTAGATATCCTCTTCCGGCTCCCAGATATCGACTCGACCACCACCGAAACCAAAGGTCTTGAAGCCCATGGATTCCAGCGCCACATTGCCGGCCAGGATCATCAAGTCGGCCCAGGACAGTTTGTTGCCATACTTCTGCTTGATCGGCCAGAGCAGTCGACGCGCCTTGTCGAGGTTGCCGTTGTCCGGCCAGCTGTTCAGCGGCGCAAATCGCTGCGAACCGCTGCCGGCACCACCACGGCCATCACCGATACGGTAGGTCCCCGCGCTGTGCCAGGCCATGCGGATAAAGAAGGGGCCGTAGTGGCCGTAATCCGCCGGCCACCAGTCCTGGGAGTCGGTCATCAGCGCCTGCAGATCGCTTTTCACCGCCTGCAGGTCGAGCTTCCTGAAGGCGTCAGCGTAACTGAAGTCCTCGTCCATCGGGCTCATTTCAGATGTGTTCTGGTGGAGAATTCTGAGGTTCAGCTGGTTCGGCCACCAGTGGAGGTTTGCGGTGCCCTTGTCACCCAGGCTGGTGCGAGATCCGTGCATGACCGGGCACTTGCCTGCGGCACCGCTATCGTTATTATTTGCGCTCATGTTTTTCTCCTGTTGTCTTGTGACACTGACTCGTCCAACTGCGTGTTAACAAGGTATACCAACTCAGTGCCATTGGTTGAAATTGCTTATCCTGATCAATCCGATAGTCTTTCTGCATGGCCCGTCTTGCAGCATGGGAATTCGTGCTTTTTAACCTGGCGGACAGCCCGGTTTCCCCGGCTATTCATTATGGTCGTCACCACTCAGGTTAGCTCCTTATGGCAGCAGGACTGCTGTAGAATCCAGTCGACAGAATCCGCAGCGGCGTCGGCAGAAAAGCCGCGGAGCGAATCGGTAAAAAATCTTTCTATAACAATACGTATTTTCGCCAGACAGAGACCGGATCATGCCAGAAGACATTGCGGCAGCAACCCAAGCGAGTGCGCCTGAAATATCACTCAGCAAGCTGTTGCGGGAAATAACGGACTTCCTGCCGGAGTCGGCCCTGCCAGCCTGGGAACTGGTTTCGCAAAACCCCGTACTGGGGTCGCTGCTGATCGCGCTGGTGTTTTATGTACTGGGGGTGTGCTTTCGCTCCCTGCTGACCAATGTCATCGGGCGCGTCATCGGTTTGGACAGATCCCCGGTGGACAACACCGCGCTGCAGTATTTGCGCAAACCCGTGTTTGTGACCGTCTTCTTTTTTGGCCTGTCGCTGGCCGTCAGCGTCCTCAACATGCCGCTGGGCAATGGCATCGTCAACCTGCTGTTCTCACTGATCACCGTCAGCTGGATGACGGCGGCGTTTCGCATATCCACCCTGCTGCTCGAAGCCCTGAGCGGCGAGAACCGCTTCAAGCTCGTCGATAGCAAAACCGTGCCGCTATTCGACCTCACGAGCAAGCTGGTCATCATCATGATCGGCAGCTACATACTGCTACTGATCTGGGGTATCAACCCGGTGGGCTGGCTGGCGTCCGCCGGTATTGTCGGTATCGCCGTGGGTTTTGCCGCCAAGGATACGCTGGCCAACCTGTTTTCCGGTTTTTTCATTGTTGCCGACGCCCCTTACAAGATCGGCGACTATATCAACCTGGATACCGGCGAACGCGGCAAGGTCTGCGCCATAGGCCTGCGCAGCACCCGCCTGCTGACCCGCGATGATGTGGAAATCACCATCCCCAACGGCGTCATCGCCAATGCAAAGATCATCAATGAAAGCGGCGGGCCTTTGAATGTCCGCATTCGCATCGTGGTGGGGGTGGCCTATGGCTCCGATGTCGATCAGGTGGGCGAGCTGCTGATGCAGGCGGGCCTGGCGCACCCTGAGGTCTGCACCTCGCCGGAGCCGCGAGTGCGCCTGCGCGGCTTTGGTGCCTCGAGCCTCGACTTCAACCTGATGTGCTGGATTCGACACCCCCAGGACAGAGGTCGCATATCCCATGACCTGAATGTGGCGATTTACAAACTGTTTAGAGAACACGCAGTAGAAATTCCCTACGCCAAGCAAGATCTGTATATCAAGCAATGGCCGCAAGGTAATCAACTGGGTAAGTCGTGATTCGTGATTCGTGATTCGTGATTCGTAGATCATGATGAGTGCCGGGGAATGCTCCGACACCCAGGCACTGCGCTATCGTCTACCCCTCCAGAAACGCATCCAGACTGATGTTCTGTACATCCAGATACCTGGCCAGCACACCGACGATCAGCTCGTGATCATCACGGGACGGCAGGCCCGATACGGTGATGACCGCAACAACGCCGACGCCCGTGACTCGCACCGGAAAGCTGCCGCCGTGGGCGGCATAGTCCAGCGGATCTAGCCCCATATCCTGCCCGACGCTCTGGCCCGATGCCTTCAGGCGCTCACCGCACAGCAGGGACGAGCACTGCTTGCGCAGCGTCATATTACCCTTGCGACGCGCCCACTCATCGTTGTCCGGCGCCGAACCCGGCAGGGCCGCGAAGTACAGCCGGCGGTTAGCCGTGCGGATATCGATCACTACCGGGGCCTTGCTCGCCACCGCCCGTTCCCGCAACGCATTACCTATTTCAAAGGCGGTATCTTCATCGAAACCGCCCAATACCAGAGCCTGCTCCTGCTGCTCCAGCGCGCTGATCAAATTAGTCACCTTCACCTCTTTTTTTTGGTCTGTTGTCGCTGTTATGTTGGTGGAACCGGGTGGAGCTGCGCGATACCTTCCTGCACTCTAGCTTTCGCCCCTCGCCCAGCAGTGTACGTCATTGGATTGCAGTAAAAACAGAGCCTTGAGCCCCTCACCAAAAACGCCGACAGCATGGCGTTTGCACCACACTGTCGGCGTTATTTCAGATACCAGTACTGGCTTGTGCGCCTGTCTCAGCTTTTATCCTGGCCCTTGCCCCTTTTACTTTTACCTTTTACCTTGCCCCTTTTACCTTTTAACTTGAACCTGCCTTTTAAGACACAAACTCCGCCATCCGGCGCCGACTTACCATGCCGGTGAACTCGCCTTCCTCGTTGGTTACGCCGATTGGCTGGTCCTCCTTGCCCACCAGCAGGCGCGGCAACAGGGCTTCAAGTTCTGCGCTGTCGGGCACACAGTTCACATCGCTGACGTAATCGGCAATATTCCCCGCGCCTTCGCTCAGGGCCCGCTCGGCTTCGCCCAGGGTAATGATGCCCTTGAGGCTTTTGCCATCGAGCACACAGGCATAATCTGCATGGCGTTCGCGGATCTTATCCAGTGCCTGCTGCGGCGACGTGCGCCCGGTCAGGGTCAGCAGAGTCTTGTTCACCACATGGGCGGCCGTAAGCACCTTGGTACGGTTAACGTCGTGCACGAAGGCCTCAACGTAGTCGTCCGCCGGGTGCAGCAGTATATCCTCAGGGTTGCCCACCTGAATCAGCTTGCCGTCGCGCAGGATGGCTATCTTGTCCCCCAGGCGCAGGGCTTCATCCAGGTCATGGGTAATGAAGATAATGGTTTTGTGCAGCTTGTGCTGCAGGCTGATCAGCTGATCCTGCATCTCGCGGCGAATCAGTGGATCCAGCGCCGAGAAGGCCTCGTCCATCAACAGTATTTCGGCATCGGTACAGAGCGCCCGGGCCAGGCCCACACGCTGCTGCTGACCACCGGAGAGCTGCGACGGATACTGATCTTCGTAGCCGCCAAGGCCGACCGCATCAAGCCAGTGCATGGCCTTTTCCCGCACCTTGTCTTTGGAAAGCCCCTGAATGCTCAGGCCATAACCGACGTTCTCCAGCACGCTGTGGTGCGGCAACAAGCCAAAGCGCTGAAACACCATGGACATCTTGTGGCGCCTAAAGTCCTGCAGCTCTCTTGCGGAGAACTTCATTACATCCACGCCATCGACAAAGATATGACCCTGAGTGGGGTCGATCAGGCGATTAAAATGCCGAATCAGGGTCGACTTGCCGGAACCCGACAGCCCCATGATGACAAAGATCTCGCCCTTGTTGATATCCAGGTTAATGTTCTGCAACCCTAGGGTATGACCGGTGGCGGCGAGAATTTCATCCTTGCTCTGGCCGGCTTCCACCATCGGGATCACGGATTCCGGCTTCTCACCGAACACCTTGAACAGGTTTTCTATCCTAACCAGAGGCTCAGCCATGATCAGTACCCTCCATGTGCTTCTGCGTGCGCTTGGCGTAGGCCTGGGAAACACGATCGAAGATGATCGCCAGCGCCACAATCGCCAGGCCGTTAAACAGACCCAGGGTAAAGTACTGGTTGGTGATGGACTTGAGCACCGGTTGCCCCAGTCCCTTGACGCCGATCATGGAGGCGATAACCACCATGGCCAGAGACATCATGATGGTCTGGTTGATACCCGCCATGATGGTGGGCATCGCCAGCGGTAACTGCACGCCCATCAGGCGCTGAGTGGGGCTGGCACCGTAGGATGTCGCCGCCTCCAGCACTTCGCGATCCACCAGCCGAATGCCCAGGTTGGTGAGTCGGATAACCGGTGGAATGGCATAGATGACTACCGCGATTACGCCCGGAATACGACCAATCCCCAGCAGCATGACCACCGGTATAAGGTACACAAAGGCCGGCATGGTCTGCATGATATCCAGCATGGGGGTGACCGTGGACTGCACCCGATCGGAGCGCGCCATCATGATGCCCACCGGAATGCCCAACGCAATCGACAGCATGGTACAGACGGTAATAATGCTGAGGGTACGCATGGTGTCTTCCCACATGCCGAAATAGCCGATCAGCAGAAAGGACACAACAACCCCCAGGGAAAGCTTCCAGGAGCGGGATGCAAAATACGCCAGCGCCGTGATCGCGATAATAATCAGCGGCCAGGGCGTATTCAGCAGAAGTTTTTCAAACCAGATAAGAAAGGTGAGTAGCGGATCGAAGATGGCTTCGATACTTTCACCATACTCGCGGGAAAAGTCGCGGTAGGTAGCGTCGAGGGACTTGCGAATAGCCAGCAGGCCTTCGCGACTCATTTTGGGAAATTCGGTTAGCCAAGATTCACTGGCCATAAAGGATATCCTGTGCTGTGGATCAGGCGACATCGCAGGCAGCCTCCCTGCGCCTGCGGTCTTTAGCGGTTACTCAGGTGATTACAGCTTGCCGAGCGCATCCTTGACCTTGGCGGCCACTTCGGGCTCCAGCCAGGCGGACCAGCTGCTTTCATTCTCCATCAGGTAGTGCTCCATGGCGATTTCGCCATCGGCCTGATTGTCTTCCATCCAGGCCAGCAGCTTGTTCAGATCGCCGTTGCTGAAAGATCGCGTGGCCAGGTATTCAAACTCCTTGGGGTGGCTTTTGGCGAAATCCGACGTGGTGTAACTGTACACCGGCGACTCGGGCCACATGGTCACCTTGGGCTCAAGACAGTCTTCCTTGGTGGTGCAGCTCAGAAAATGTTCCTTGTCGACCCCACTGCCAAAATCAACCTTCACCATGTCGTACTTGCCGAGAATAGCCGTTGGCGCCCAGTAGTAGCCCAGCCAGGCCTCCTCACGCTCATAGGCACGGGCAATGGAACCATCCAGCCCCGCCGCCGAACCCGGATCAATCAGTTCAAACCCGGCGTCTTCCAGCTTGAGGGCGCGGTACAGGTTATTCACCACCAGCTGGCAACCCCAGCCCGCCGGGCAGCCTATCAGGGCCGAGCGATCCGGATCTTCCGGGTGGATAAACAGCTTGGCGTTGGCTTTTACGCCTTCAATGGTGGCCAGGCTCGGGTCCTTGTCGACCATGTACTTGGGCACCCAGAGCGCTTCCTCGCCACCTTCAGACAGCACCTTGCCGGCTACCTGCAGTTGACCCTCGGCCACGGCCTTGTCCAGCGCGGCCTGGAATGAGTTGGTCCAGAGCTCAGGCGCTATATCCGGCTCCCTCTTCTCCATCATGGAAGTAGTGGTGGGCATGGTATCGCCGGGCACCAGCTCTGCGGCACAGCCAAAACCATGTTCAAGTATGAAACGGTCTATATTGGCGATCAGTGTCGCCGAACTCCAGTTCATGTCTGCGATCGTGACCTTGCCGCAATCTTCGGCGGCGAAGCCGGTGGATGCAGCCAGCATAAGCGCGACTGCTGCGAGAGACTTCTTCATGGCGGACTCCTGTTTCATCAATTAGCACTCGTCACTGAACAGCCTGAATCTCACACCCAGATTAGTTCCAAATCAGCAACAATGCGCCTGACGGTTTTATTGTTATAAGCTTAGACAATAAACAAAAATCAAACATTTACAACAAGTTACAAACATATTCATTGACGACAACAAACACTCTGCCTGTCGTCACGAGCAGACACTATATCATTTAAAAACAGAATAAACACAGCTGCCCCGGGGCCTAAGCGGACCCAAGGCCTGCTCCCGGTAACCCGCGTCCCTGCGCGATACGCACCCTCTATCTTGCTGCACACAGGAGCGCGACTCATTGAATCAGTGTGGCACAGAGTCCAGTCATTAGCCGTGCCACAGAAGGCGATTCGGCGCAGCAATAGCGCCTGCCGGCACCCGCCTGCGCCCTGCACCTTGCCTGAAAACAGCGCTAGACGACCGGTCTAATTACACGTAGACTCGCCCCACTGACTACAGGATCACCGCCATGACCGACCAAAGCACCGTCCGACAGCATATTCTTGATGCCGCCAGGCCCGTGATCCTGCACAAGGGCTTCACCGCCGCCGGCCTGAGTGAAATTCTGCGCTGTGCCGCCGTTCCCAAGGGTTCGTTCTATCACTACTTCAAATCCAAGGAACTGTTTGGCGAGGCCATGCTGGAGGCTTACTTCAGCGATTACCTGGCCCGCCTCGATGGCCTGCTGACGGATACCGGTGAGCCTGCCGCCCAGCGGCTGATGGGCTACTGGTCGCTGTGGATGGAAACACAGCTGGCCGAGGATCCGGTGGGCAAGTGCCTGGCGGTAAAGCTCAGCGGCGAGGTGTCGGATCTGTCCGAAGCCATGCGCTGCGCCCTGCACAAGGGTACCAGCCGTATTGTCGAGCGCCTCTCACGCTGCATTGAAGAGGGCCGCATCGATGGCTCGGTCAGTAGCAGCCTGTCATCCAACCAGCTGGCGGAAGCCCTGTACCAGATGTGGCTGGGCGCCACCCTGCTGACCAAGGTCCGCCGCGATGACAGCGCCCTTAAAACCGCCATGCACTCAACCCGCGCGGCCCTGGGGCTGGCAGCCTGTCGGACTTAACACTGATCTACTGCGGAAAAACCGCCTTTGGTCATTTTTCGTGCTCTTTTTGACTCGTCGCAGGCTCCTCGGTCTTCGACCCCGCTAAAGCGGTTCTTTACACTGCGTTCCAAGTGTTAAATAGAACCACTATTTGCCTCAAAAGAGCTCAAAAACTGCCTCAAAACGGACTTTCCCTCGCTACGACCGGCCAAGCCCGACAGGCTGCTGGCCGACAACACGCGATAAACACGCCCTTAAAAATACAGAGCACCGCCACCTTATACCGCTGGCGGTTATTTTTTACCTTATCATTAGACGACCGGTCTAATTGGAGCAAGCATGAACAGCTTTAGTTTCTACAACCCGACCCGCATCATCTTTGGACAGGACAGCCTGTCCCAGCTGGACAGCCAGATCCCCCAGTCCGCCCGCGTGCTGATTCTGCTGGGCGGCAACAGCGCCCGCCACAACGGCACTCTGGACGAAGTCACCGCGGCCCTTGGCGAGCGGACAGTGTTTGAATTCAACGGCATTGAGCCCAACCCCAGCTACGAGACCCTGATGGAAGCCGTCGCCCTGGTACGGCGTGAAAAGCTGGACTTCCTGCTGGCCGTCGGCGGCGGTTCGGTGATCGATGGCACCAAGTTTGTCGCCGCCGCCGTGCCCTTTGACGGCGAGCCCTGGGGCATCCTTGAAAGCGGTGGCCAGCGCATCGAACGGGCGCTGCCTTTTGGCACAGTGCTGACCCTGCCCGCCACCGGCTCGGAAATGAACAACGGCGGCGTAGTCACCCGTAAAGCCACCCAGGACAAGCTCCCGTTCCGCAGCCAGCATGTATTCCCGCAGTTTTCGGTTATGGACCCCACCAAGACCTATACCCTGCCGCCGCGCCAGATCGCCAACGGCGTCGTGGATGCCTTCGTGCACATTACCGAGCAGTACCTCACTTACCCTGCCGGCGGCATGGCACAGGATCGCTTTGCCGAAGGCCTGCTGCAGACCCTGGTCGAGATTGGCCCCAGAGCACTGGAAACGCCGCAGGACTATGAGACCCGCGCCAACCTCATGTGGGTGGCAACACTCGCACTCAACGGCCTGATCGGCGCCGGTGTGCCGCAGGACTGGGCAACCCACATGATCGGCCACGAACTGACAGCTCTCTACGATATCGACCATGCCCGCACCCTCGCCATAGTGCTGCCGTCCTTGCTGCAGGTGCAGCGAGAAGACAAGCGCGGCAAGCTGCTGCAGTACGCCGAACGGGTGTGGCATATCACCGAAGGTGACGACGACGCCCGCATCGACCAGGCCATTGCGCACACCCGTGCGTTTTTCGAAAGCGTCGGTATCGCCACGCGCCTGGGCGATTACGATCTGGGCCCCGAAGCGGTGGATGCCGTGGTCGCTCAACTCGACAAGCACGGCCTGACAGCCCTGGGTGAACACAAGAACATCAACCTGGATGTCAGCCGCAGCATTCTGAACGCTGCGCTCTGATCAGACCCCGGCCCCACCAAAAAATTTTAAGGAAAACGTCAATGACCACGAATACACAGAGCAACCGTCGCATCGTACTGGCCTCACGCCCCCAGGGCGCGCCTACGGCAGCAAACTTCCAGCTGGAAGAAACCGCTATCCCGGTACCTGCCGCAGGCCAGGTATTGCTGCGCACCGAATACCTGTCGCTGGACCCGTACATGCGCGGTCGCATGAGCGATGGTCCCTCCTATGCAGAGCCCGTGGCGCTGGGTGAGGTCATGGTTGGCGGCACCGTCAGCCGGGTCGAGCAATCGATGCATCCGGACTTCAAGGTCGGTGATCGGGTACAGGGCTATGCCGGCTGGCAGGACTATGCGCTGTCCGATGGCACCGCCCTGGTCAAGCTCGCGCCTGATATGCAGCAACCCTCACAGGCACTGGGTGTGCTGGGCATGCCGGGCTTTACCGCTTATATGGGGTTGCTGGACATAGGCCAGCCCAAGGCCGGCGAAACTCTGGTGGTGGCTGCGGCCAGCGGTGCCGTGGGATCAGTGGTCGGCCAGATCGGCAAGATCCTGGGCTGTCGTGTGGTGGGCATTGCCGGCGGCGCCGACAAATGTGGCTACGTCACCGACGAGCTCGGCTTTGATGCCTGCATCGATCGACGCGACCCGGACTTCGCCGCCCAACTGGCCAGCGCCTGCCCCAATGGCATTGATGTCTACTATGAAAACGTCGGCGGCGCCGTGTTCGATGCAGTACTGCCACTGCTCAATACCGGTGCCCGGGTACCCGTGTGCGGCCTGATTGCACACTACAATGACACCGAACTGCCCGCAGGTCCCGATCGGCTGGGCCTGCTGACCCGTACACTGCTGGTGAAGCGTATCCGCATGCAGGGCTTTATCATCTTTGATGACTACGCCCATCGCTACCCCGAGTTCTTCACCCAGATGAACCAGTGGCTGCAGGACGGTCGCATCCAGTTTCGCGAAGACATTATCGACGGCCTGGAGCAGGCGCCCGAGGGCCTTATCGGTCTGTTACAGGGGCACAATTTCGGCAAGCTGATCGTACGGGTCTGAACCTGCCCCCAACCTCTTCACGACAAGGAACATGCATACAATGAATATCCTGATAGTTTTGACCTCCCACGATCGCCTGGGCGACAGCGGCGAAAAAACCGGCTTTTGGCTCGAGGAGTTCGCAGCACCCTATTACAGCCTCAAGGATGCCGGCGCGACCCTGACCCTGGCCTCCCCCGCCGGTGGCCGGCCACCGCTGGACCCCAAAAGCGATGTGCCGGACTTTCAGACCGATGCCACCCGCCGTTTTGAGCAGGATCCCGGCGCCCAGGCGCAACTGGCCACGACCCTCAAGCTCGGCACCATCAACCCCGCCGACTACGATGCCGTATTTTACCCTGGGGGCCATGGCCCACTGTGGGATCTGGCAGAGGATCGCGACTCCATTACCCTGATCGAAGCCCTGTACGGCGCAGGCAAACCCATCGCCGCCGTGTGCCATGCTCCTGCCGTGCTGCGCCACACTAAAACAGCGGACGGCAAGCCCCTGGTAAACGGCAAAAAAGTAACCGGCTTTAGCAACAGCGAAGAAGAGGCCGTGGGACTCACCCAAATCGTGCCTTTCCTGGTGGAAGACATGCTCAATGCCAACGGCGGCCTGTACACCAAAGCAGAGGACTGGCACTCCCACGTCGAAACCGACGGCCTGCTGATCACCGGGCAAAACCCGGGCTCATCTGAAGCCACGGCCCTGGCACTGCTAGCTGCGCTGGGCAAATAACAACCAGACGTAAAAAAGCCCCGGCTACCTTTATGCAAAGGTAGCCGGGGCTTTTGTGTTATTCAGAAGATTGCAGCCAGTGCCTTAACGGCACCGCGCCCGCAGCTCCCGCTTTTTCTATCCTGGTGCTTATCTGATAAACAGCATCTCGGAGTACTTCGGCAGCGGCCAGGCAGCATCCGATACCGTCATTTCCAGGCTATCGGCATGGCTGCGGACCTTGTCCATCAGCGGGCGAATCTCGTGGGCACAGAACTGCATGTGAGCTTCGATGGATGCGAAGTCGTGTTTTTCCGTGGCGGTGGCCAGCGCAGCCACGGTCTGCATCATGGCATCCGCTTCGGCGGCAACTTTTTTCGCAACGCCGTTATCCAGACCAATACCCATGGCGGCAGCACCGGAGATAGAGCTGCACAGCTCAGACAGGTACGTCATCGCTGCCGGATAGATGGAGGTGGTCGCCATATCCATCGTCAGCTTGGCTTCCATCTCTATCGACAGGATGTATTGCTCGGAATACACCTCGTAGCGGCTTTGCAGCTCAACGGGCGACAGCACACCGGTGTTCTTGAACAGGTCCTGCACGGACTGTTCCAGCAAGGCAGGCAGAGCTTCAGCGGAGGTCCGGTTATTGGCCAGGCCACGCTCGTCCACCGCCTGCGTGTGCCATTCAGACGAGTAGCCGTCACCACCGAAGAGCACATTGCCATGCGCATCCATCAGTTCCTTGAGTACGGCAATCACGGCCGAGCCCTGATCCAGGCCTGAATTCAGCGCCGCTTCAAGCTTGCCGGCAATCCAGTTGAGGGAATCGGCCATCATGGCGTTCATCGCCACCAGTGGCCCGGAGACCGACTGCGACGAACCAACGGCGCGGAACTCGAAACGGTTGCCGGTAAAGGCGAAGGGCGAGGTGCGGTTGCGATCGCCCGGGTCACGGGTAAAGGTAAGAATTTCCGCCAGACCCAGGTCCATCACGCCGCCGCATTTGCTCGGCGCCAGGTTGCCCTGCTGGATATCCGTGAACACCTTCTCCAGCTGGTCGCCCAGATAGACCGACAGAATGGCCGGAGGCGCTTCATTGGCACCCAGACGGTGATCATTTGACGCCGATGCAATAACAGCGCGCAGCAGCGGACCATGCAGATGCACACCACGGATCACGGCGCCACAGAACAGCAGGAAGTTCAGGTTCTTCTCCGGCGTGCTGCCAGGATCCAGCAGGTTGCCCTGGGTCGAGTTGCCGACAGACCAGTTCACGTGCTTGCCAGAGCCGTTAACGCCGGCGAAGGGCTTTTCATGCAACAGGGCGTGCAGGCCATGCTTCTTGGCGGTGTTTTTCAGCACGGTCATCAGCAGCTGCTGATGGTCCGCCGCGATATTGGCCGACTCAAAGTAAGGTGCGATCTCAAACTGCCCAGGTGCCACTTCGTTGTGATGCGTCTTGGCAGGGATGCCCAGGCGATACAGGCGGTCTTCGAAATCCTGCATGAAGACCTGTACACGCTCAGGGATAGCACCAAAATAATGGTCATCAAACTGCTGACCCTTGGCCGGCGGCGCACCAAAGAGTGTGCGGCCTGCCAGGCGCAGGTCAGGCCGGGCAGCGGCAAAATTCTCATCGATCAGGAAGTATTCCTGCTCGGCACCGCAGCTTGCATTCAGGGTGGCGATATTGGTTTCACCCATAAGGGACAGCACTTTGTGCGCCGCCTTGTTCATGGCTGAGTTGGAGCGCAGCAACGGAATTTTCTTGTCCAGCGCCTCACCCGTCCAGGACATGAAGACACTGGGGATCATCAGCGTCGGGCCGTTCGCCGTATGCATGATGTAGCAGGGGCTGGTCGGATCCCAGGCGGTGTAACCGCGGGCAGCGTTGGTCATGCGCAGGCTGCCGTTGGGGAACGAAGAGCCATCCGGCTCGCCCTTGATCAGCAGGCTGCCGGTGAATTCTGTTATGGCAACACCCTCAGCGTTGGGCACGATAAAGCCGTCGTGCTTTTCCGCCGTGGCGTTGGTCATCGGGTAAAAGATGTGGGAGAAAAACTTGGCACCCTTGCCCAGCGCCCAGTCTTTCATCGCCGCGGCAACAACATCGGCGGTGGCAGGATCCAGCGGTGCACCGGTCTGTACGGTGTTTTTTATCGCCTTGAAGGCATTCTTGGACAGCGACTCTTCCATCTTCGAGAGACTGAAAACATCGCAGGCCCAGATCTTGCTCAGCGGCTCCGGCATCTCAACACTGATGGCCTTGCCATTAGTGATGGTGTTGATTGCTGCGAGCCTGGATGCATTGCCACTCATGTTTATACCCTGTATGCCGTGAAATTGTGTGGACAGGCAGCCCTCTCGAGGGCTGCGCCTGTGTTGTTATCCTGGGGCCTCTTTTTGGTGCACAGACACGGGTCCAAACCCAGTGCCATCAAGCCGAAGAAACCCAATGACGTTTTAATAAGCAAAATACGATCCAAATTTTCAAAAAGGCACATAAAATAAGTATAAGCACTTGAAAATAAAGAAATTATTTTTTATCACCCAATACTAAAACAGAAAAAACCCGAGCCACCGCCTCAAATAAGCGCACAAACCTGGCAATAACGCACCAAAGTAGACCGCAAGCAGGAATTAAAAGCACCATATTGGTGCATTTTCATATCTGAATGAGTGATACGCCAGCCCGTGCACGCTATTGGGTCACGCTTCTGGCCGAACTGAGGGGCGCGCGGCATCAAGCCGCCACCGACGACAGTTCATATCAACGCCGAGCCTGCACCATAGTGTGATATTCCAGCGCAGGTACAGCCCCCACCAGGCCCGACGCATCCAGCCCCGGCAGGATATCGCTGGCCTCACCCTGATTCAGGGCCAAAACAGGGGTCTTGATAGACGCAAGGCTTGCCGCGGAGAAAGCACTACTTATCTCAGGATCCACAATCAGTGCTGCACCAATACGGTGCTCCAGCGCCGTAAGGCTTGCCGAAATATCCGCCGGGCGCTTCCACAGCTCGGCGGGTGCGATAGCCGCATCCTGCAAACCCAGGCGCGGCGCAGGCACCACCAGGGCAATAAAGCCCCGCTGCGCCAGAGCCGCCCCGATCCACTCCCCCAGATGGGGCGCGGATCTCATGCCACCGTGGGAAACCAGCACCAGGGGAAAAGTCCCCTCGGCCACAGGTGCATCCAGCAGCCCAGGGGTACCCTCGAGCACCGCACTGTCGCCGATGGACACCACCTCCGAGCCCTGCGCCGCCGGATACCAGAGCGTCACACTCAGCGGCTGCGCGCGCTGTGGCGCATCCACCTGCAAAGTTGCGACACCGGGCAACCCCGCCAGCGCCGCTGCACTACTGACATAAATGGCCATAACCATAGCCACGCGTTTTAACCTCAGACGCATCGATACGATTCCCTGTGGGGTGAAGGAAGAGCAGCTATACAACCTGTTTTTCTTGCGGTTAATAGCCCAAAAGACAAGACATTCTTTCCCGGCCTTCTTTCCCGGCCTTGGTTGCGGCCTGCCGTTATCGCCACAGCCCTGGCGCGTCAGCCGTGTATCCCCCGGCAAGCCCCTTAGCGACCATGGCGACGGCATTATGGGCGTGCAAGCTTTCCTGGTGCTCCACACGGATCTGGAAATCGTCCAGCCAGGGCGTCGCGTTCAGTGCCGCCTTAAGGCGCCGGGCGGCATCTTCGCAAAACATGAGGTTCTGACCATTCAGCCGGGCAAACGCCTGTTCATCTTCGCGTTTGACTGCCGTCTGTACCGGTGTCTGCAGCGCCTCCTCCAGGGTGCCGATCAACTTTTCGATCGGAAAGGCCGCCGATTCCGCCAGCCGGACCCGAACATCGGCGTAGGATCGCTGGCTGTGCGGGGTAGCCCAGCTTCCACCCTCCTCTTGCAGCCAGCGGGCAACCGCGTCTATGGGCGGATTGGATCGACTGGAGAAGGCATCACGAAACGCGTCGGCAATCAATTGGCGGCTCAGGGACGCAGAGCACGGGCAAGTACTTGAATAGGGCACGCTCACACCAAGCTCAATAGTGGTATGCCCCTGGGCCCGCCGGGCACTCAGCACCACCGGATAGGCTTTCCACCCCTGGTGGTTGCTGCTCAGTGCAGGACGGCGACTCAGATACTGGAAACTCAATGACAGCGATGCGGTATCGCTGATATCGCGATGGCTCTGAAGCGCCTGCTGCAGAAACTGGCAGAGAATAGCGGGCCTGAGTGCCTCGCGTTCGGCGAAGGCTTCCAGCAGCAAATACAGACGCGACATGTGGATGCCCTTCGCCTGCGGATCGCGAAGGTTGACATACAGGCTTGCCGTTGCCTGAACGGCAACATGGCTGCGATCCGATTCCGCAAGCGTGACGGGAAGCGCGAGCCCGGACATGCCGACGCCATCCAGCGTGCCGCCAATGGAAGCACGGGGCGACGTTGTCACATCGGGTAAAGGAGCGAAAGGGCCGAGAGAGGCGGTGTTCATATGCAACAGAAATCCTTGGTCGATGCCTTTGATGTTTCGCCGCACTGCCTGCTGGGCGCGAGGCAGTGCAGCCATTGTGCTCGCTATAGTTACAATATAACATTACACAAATAACATAGATGCAGCAAAGGAAAGCAGGACCCTGATGAATGCAATCAGCAATCCGCCAAGGCACCGGCACAACAGTGCTGTGCTGCCAGAGCTCAGCGTCGCGGCGGGGGACGACCCTCGGGTGCTGTCCCGTTTCTATGCAGCGAGCTGCAACCTGGCGATCTGGCAACGGCCGTTATCTTCAAGCCTGCGGCGTTATCTCGAGCAGCTGGCCCAGCAGCCTCCCGGGTTGAGCCTGCGCTGCGTGCTGCGCCCGGATGAAGCCGCCCCCGAACTGGAACGCAAGCTGCCGCCGGGGGCGGGCCAGGATTGCCTGATCGCCGATATCGAGCTGCTGACCGACATGTTTGCCTGCCTATTTGAGCAGAAGCAGGTGGGAATGCGGCTGGAGTGGCTGCATCGAGCCATGTGCCCGAAGTTTCATGTGGATCGCCTGCCCTGCCGCCTGGTGACAACCTACCTCGGTCCCGGCACACACTGGATCAGCCATGAGCAACGCCAAAGCACGCCCGGCAATGAAAGGGATTTCCGCCAGCTGCAAGCCGGCGAGGTTGCCTTGCTCAAGGGCGAAGGCTGGTTCGGCAACGAAGGCCGTGGCCTCGTCCACCGGTCACCCGAGGTTACGGATGGCGCGGGACGCCTGTTCCTGTCGCTCGACCTGATGGACTGAAGTCTGCTGAGCCGCGCGCGATGTTCGGCATCAGGGGAGCCAAAAGAGGAATCAAAGCGTCAGGGCTTGCCTGCTGCCTTGCTGATGTATAGCAGCAGGAATCGGCAAGACCATTCGCTTCTCGAGTGTCCCCGCAGCACTCAGGCCAGGCGGCTAATTTCGTTCAACACTTTACTATATGCATCGGCCTGGCCGGGATCGGCGATCATCGCGCGCAGGCAGGCCGCGGTCGCAGCCAGTTGCAGCGAGCGCATGGCATCCTGATGACTGGCAGCGCTGATGCCATCCAGTGTGGCCTGCATCGCCTCGGCGGCGCTGCGTACCGCGAAGGAAAAGTCGCCGGCACTGTCGAGCACGCTACGAAGGCTAAGCTTCACCGCGTCCACAATCTGCTGGTTGACCCCGCCCACACTCGCGGCGTTTAGCTCCGCCGTGCCTTGCAGAAGTAAGCTCTGCAAGGCTTCGGCACTGGCCTGGGTATCCACCGAGTAAAGCTGTATTACGCCCTGATTCACCGCAGCCTGCATCAGGGCGTTCTGCTGCTGTTGAGAAGAGACAGCGTTTTCGAACAGGGTGCCGATCGCATGGGCCGCGGCCTGGTAAATCGCACCCATCGCCATTGCCGGGGCTTCGGCAATAACCTTGATGTTGGCCTGGGTAACTGCGTCGGTGATCTGATCGTTAACCGAAGTTTGAGAAGGCATGCAGTGCTCCTTGCTGGGGGATAAATGAGAAAATGGGTGACTGCTGTTAGTGGCAGTTCACTCGCGAATGTCGGCATAAAGTTTCATAAGGCGACTCCTCTCTCCAGGCTATTCGTCGATGGTTATTAACCCGGCGGCAATTTAGGTCTGATATAATGTGCGCATGAATACCGACGCACGCAAGCTCAGCACAGAGCAACAGGAACTTCTCAGGCAGCAAGCCATTCGACTCCGTTTGAAAGGCAAAACTTTCCGTGAAATCGGGCAGCTGCTCAATGTTCACCCCGATACTGTTGGACGCTGGTACCAGCGTTATGAAGCCGGCGGCAAGGCGGCCTTGACAGTACAAAAACGGGGCCCCAAGAACAATGCATATTCCGGCCCATCGTGAACAGCCATTCCGGCGGAACGTGAACACCCATTCTGATTCAACGTGAACACCTGTTCCGGCCCAAGGTGAACATTTTTGTCGGATTTCCGGAATCGCCGTTCACGGCACCGGAATCACTGTTCATATTCCCGGAATAAGTGTTCACGTTCGTCCGGAATCATTCTTAACGCATTGATTTTCAACTTATTTGGTAACCTCTCCTCATTTTTAGGGAGAGGCTATGCCGGCTAACAGGACTCCAATGCGTAAAATCCGAGACGTTCTCCGCTTGCGGCTAGCCGCTGGGCTGTCGATCCGTCAGATCAAGGACAGCACCAAAATCAGTGTCGGCGCCATCCAGAAACTGTTGCGTAAAGCCGATGAACTCGGGCTTGTCTGGCCCTTGCCCGACGAGCTGGACGACAGCCAGTTGGCGCGGCTGTTCTACCCCGGTGCCGATACCGCTCCCTTCACCCGCTACCAAGTCCCCGACTGGTCCGCCCTCCATCAGGAGCTCAAGCGCAAGGGCATGACCAAGCAGTTGCTGTGGGAGGAGTACACCCAGCAGTATCCCAACCGCTGCTACAGCTACTCCCAGTTCTGCGACCGCTACCGCCAGTGGTGCGGCCAGCAGAAGCGCTCGATGCGCCAGACCCACCGGGCCGGCGAGAAGTGCTTCGTCGACTACTGTGGGCCGACGGTACCGATCATCTGCGCCAGCACTGGTGAGGTGCGTCAGGCGCAGGTGTTCGTGGCGGTGCTCGGGGCATCGAACTACACCTACGCCGAGGCGACTCTGAGCCAGTCGCTGCCGGACTGGCTGGGCAGTCATGTGCGGATGCTGGGGTACTTTGGCGGGTCGACCGAAATCGTGGTGCCCGACAACCTCCGCAGCGGCGTCAGCCGGGCCTGTCGCTACGATCCGGACCTGAACCCGAGCTACCAGCAGTGGGCCGAGCACTATCAGGTCGCGGTGGTACCGGCGCGCCCTTATCGTCCGAAAGACAAAGCCAAGGCCGAGGTTGGGGTGCAGATCGTCGAGCGCTGGATCCTGGCCCGCCTACGCCACCACAGCTTCTTCTCTCTGGCCGAGGTCAACCAGTGTATTCGGGCCCTTCTGGAGGAGCTGAACGAGAAGCCGTTCAAGCAACTGCCGGGCAACCGCCGGCAGGCCTTCGAGCAGCTCGACCGGCCAGCACTGCGACCGCTGCCCAGCCACCCCTACCGCTACGTCGAGATCAAGCGGGTCAAGGTCAACATCGATTACCACGTCCAGTACCAGCAGCATCACTACTCGGTGCCGCACCAGTATGTCGGCGAGACCCTGGAGCTGCACGCCAGCGACACCTTGATCACCCTGTACTTCCGGCAACGGCCGGTCGCCTCCCACCCGCGCAAGCACCGGCCCGGCACCACGACTGAGGCCAGTCACATGCCCAAGCGCCACCAGAAGCAGCAGCAATGGACGCCGGGACGGCTCAAGAACTGGGCCAAGGACATCGGGCCCGAGGTGTTGACCTGGGTGGCGGAGCAACTGGCCGCCAAAGCCCATCCCGAGCAGGCCTACCGGATCTGCCTGGGACTGCTGAACCTGAGTCGGGACTATCCAGCCGAGCGCTTGGATGCGGCCTGCGGCATCGCCAACCGGGAGGGCCTGATCCGCCTGAAGCAGATCAAGTCGATCTTGCTCAGCAACCGCGACCGGCTGCCCGAGACGCTCAGCGTCCAGGCCGAGCTGCCCCAGCAGCACGAGAACATCCGTGGTCCCCACAGCTTCCACTGACGCCTTCGACACACCCGAGGACAACCCCTATGAGCACCCAGATCCTGGCGCAGCTGCGCCACCTCAAACTCGGCGGCATGGCCCGCGCCCTGCAAACCCAGCTGGAACAGGTTGGCACCTATGAGGCGCTGTCGTTCATCGAGCGGCTCGGTCTGCTGGTCGAGCAGGAAAGCCTAAGCCGGGAGCACCGCAAGCACGAGCGCCTGATCCGCCAGGCGCGCTTCAAGCTCAGCGCCACCGTGCAGGACATCGACTACCAGCACCCGCGCAACGTCAGCCAGACCCAGGTTGCCCGGCTGGCACAGGGGGACTGGATCGACCGGGCCCAGAACCTGCTGATCACGGGGCCCTGCGGCAGCGGCAAGACCTACCTCGGCTGCGCGCTGGGCCACAGCGCCTGCCTGCGGGGCTACAGCGTCCGCTACTACCGGCTCTCCCGTCTGCTGCTGGAGCTGACCCAGGCCAAGGCCGACGGCAGCTACCACAAGCTGCTCAAGCAGCTGGCGAAGGTTCAGCTGCTACAGATCGACGACTGGGGACTGGAGCCGCTGAAGCCGGCTCACCGCAACGACCTGATGGAGATCATGGACGACCGCCACGGCCAGACCTCGACGCTGGTGATCAGCCAGTTGCCGACCGACCAGTGGTACGCCAGCATCGGCGACAATACCCTGGCGGACGCCATCCTGGACCGGCTGATGCACAACGCGCACCGGCTCCCGCTGAAGGGCGAGTCGATGCGAAAACTCCTTGGGCAGTTGACCGAAGATGAACACCTGGGCTAAAAACACCAGGGCGTGATGCGTTGAGAAATCAGGTGTTCACGTTCGTCCGGAATCGGTGTTCATCTTCGCCGGAATACGCAAACAAACCGCGTCGCCTGACCGAGGCGCAGGAGCAGCGTGTCATTGAGGCGGTTAAAGACCAGCGGTGTTTGTCAACGTAGTTGTCGCGCAGACCATTCTGTTATGCAGCCTTATTCTGAGTCGTTTCCTGCTTCTCCGGGTTGAGCATCACCATCCCAACCGGCTGCCAGTTACGCGTGTTGCCTGACCAGCGTTCCGGTCGTTCAGAACGGGCTTGCTGGTACAGCGCATCTCGCCGAGCCAACACTTCATGATCCTGTCCACGATGCCGTTCGGCCGGCGTGACGAAGCGGATGCGACTATGACGATGTTCGTGGTTGTACCAGCGTATGAAGTCTCTCACCCAGGCCCGTGCCTCATCTAGGCTGGTGAAGCCATTATGTGGCCACTGCGGGCAGTATTTCAGCGTTCTGAACAACGACTCCGAGAAGGCGTTGTCATTGCTGACCCGCGGTCGCCCACGCGACGGTGTGATCCCCAGGTCGTACATTTTGCTTAGCAGTGTGACGGACTTCATCGGCGCGCCGTTATCCGAGTGCAGTACCAGCGGCTGATGCAGGCACTGCTCGCTGAGCACGCTGCGTTGCAGCAGAGCTGCGGCCTTATCGCCGCATTCCTGTTCATGCACCTCCCAACCCACGCCCTTGCGACTGTAAAGGTCCTCGATCAGATACAGATAGTAATACTGGCCCCGCACCGGCGAGGGTAAATACGTGATGTCCCAAGACCAAAGCTGGTTCGGCCCGTTCGCAGCGTGCGTCGTGGGTGCCGGATGCCTTTTCGGGCGCTGAACGCGGCCCCGGCGATGCTGCTGATCGGCGGCATGCAGCACCCGATAAAAGCTGCTTTCAGATGCGAGATAACGGCCCTGATCGGCCAGCCGGGGCACGATCTGGCTCGGTGGAAGATGCGCGTATTCCGTGCTGTTGCAGAGCTGCAAGATCGTCTCGCGTTCAGCATCAGTCAGGGCATTCGCCGGCGTGGGCCGCGGCGTGGTCGTGCGACCATCGGCTTTCGGCGCGCCTTCCTGTGTCCAGCGTTGCAGCGAGCGCAGACTAATCGCCAGTTCCTTGCAGGCGACTTGTTTTCGGGCGCCGGCGGCCATGGCTTCAGCAATCCAAGCGACATAGTCCTGCCGGACCGACAGCGCCGTTAGCTGTCCTCGCTGTCGTCCCCCCAGTAGGCATTGAGCTTTTTTCGCAGCACCAGGATCGCGGCCGCCTCGGCCAGTGCCTTGTCCTTGCGTCTGAGTTCACGCTCCAGTTCGCGGATACGTTTCTTGTCGGCCTTGGCCTGTTCGCGATCGAGCTGACGTTGGGCCTTGGCCGTCTGCTGACCCGACAGACAGGCGTCACGCCACGCTTTGACCTGTTGGGGATACAACCCTTTACTGCGGCAGTATTCGCTCAGCTCGATTTCAGACAGCGCGGCGGTCTCAATCACCACCGCCAGCTTGGATTCAGCTGACCAGTTATCCGTTAACTTTTGATCTCCGGGCACCGCAGCACCTCCCGCTTTGGCCTGTTTTCGCCAAGCATACAGGGTTACATCGGAGATGCCTTCCTGGCGGGCGAGCTCGGCCACAGACATATTGTGGGGCGGCAAAAGCTTCTTCAGCAGCGCTTCTTTACGCTCGGGTGAATAACGTCGCATCGCATGACTCTTTCCGTCCCCGGTGCTTTGATTTAGGTGAAACTGATCAGGCGACAACTACCCTGACACCGGGGGCCAGATGCCGGATCAGTACAAACTGGGTTTTGCGCTCTGGACGCGGCGTGCTATCGCTCAGCTAATCAAGCAATTCTGGGGGATCGACATTCCGGTTCGGACTCTGGGAGACTACCTCAAGCGCTGGGGCTTCTCGCCGCAGAAGCCGCTAAAGAAAGCCTGGGAACAGAACCCGGCCCGGGTCGATGCTTGGCTAAAAGAGGAGTATCCGCAAATCAAGGCGCGCGCCAAAGCAGAGAACGCGCAGATTTTCTGGGGTGATGAAACCGGGATCAAGAATACAACCCAGCATGGCCGTAGCTATGCTCCGATCGGCAAAACGCCCGTGCAGCCACTGCCGGCCAAGCGCGTATCACTGAATATGATCTCGGCGATCACCAACCAGGGGACCGTGCGTTTCATGCTGTACGAATCGATGATGAACGCCAAGGTTCTGATCAAATTTCTTCGGGCACTGATCGAATCTACGCCCGGCAAAGTGTTTCTGATTCTGGATAACCTGCGCGTCCACCATGCCAAGATAGTGAAGCGCTGGCTCGCAAAGAAGCCCGTGAAGCGCTATCTGGAAGTGTTCTTTTTGCCCGCGTACTCGCCTGAACTGAACCCGGATGAATACTTGAACTGCGATTTGAAGAACATGGTGCACAGCGGTCCGGCGGTTCGTTCGATTGACGACCTGAAGAAACGCACTCGATCGTGCATGCTCACATTGCAACGTCGGCCAGAACGGGTAAAAACCTATTTCCGGGCAGGACACATTCGGTATGCCGCATGATCGATGTATTTATCCGCCGGGTTAATACGTATCAACGATACGACTGGTGCGGGAGAGTCGGCTAGATGATTATCAGATCTTGCTGTTTGCCCCTCAGACAAGAAGCCGGAGAAAAAGACAAAACCTGACCCCGGACCTCAGCGGATATAACTGTCAGCCCCTTCGCCATGTGGCCAGCTTTCCTGACCTCGGACTACTATGAGCTGATCCGACTTCCACGTTGCCATCGTTGGTTTCGCCATCAGGCTTTACTTCCCCGTCCCTGGGGAGCAAACGTGGATCTCTCAAGTTCCTGATCCACCTCTTCATGCATGCCACGGCTTGAGAACCCCGCTGGTTCGCCACAACCTCACCAGATACGGTTGTTTTGCATGGACTTCGACTGCGTTACAAGCCTCGTCAACCAGAGCTTTCTTTATTATCGGAGCGATACCAGCACTTCAGGGACACGGTATCCCCTGTGGCCTACATGATTCTCTGTGTACGCTTCACCTGTCTTGTTCGCAGCCTCGACTTGAAACTGCTCCGCCTCAGGCGCAACACTCGATACGGGTGGTTGGTTAAACCTTACCCGACAGGGACTTTCACCCTGCAAGATGCATCAAGCTTCGCTTGACGCACTAACGCCACCTTAAGCGGCAAAAAATTGTTTGCTAAAATGTTGAACGAAGTGAAAACAGCAAACTGTTTTTTGTCCGTTTAAAGGTCTTGTTAGAGCAAACTTTGCTGACCATGGGTCTCAAAGTCCTTAATCTCTTGCTGTGAGATTGTAAAATGTTCCACTTTTAGGAGCTTATTAGCAATCGCTGGTTGAAAGTACTCAAATAAATTAGCAGTTCTATCGGGTCTTTTGGAATCTTCATCAACCTCTTCAATATCAAGGATTATTAATAGCAAGTCAGCACTAATCCCTTTAGCTTCACGGTAACAATGGATTTTATTTAGCATTACATACAAATAATCCTGATAGCTTCGGTGAGTCATGTAGTTGGGAATAATTTCAATGAACCTTTCATTTGATATTGTTTTTAAATAGCCATCGAATTTTATTTTTCTACTCATGATTGGATCTATTTCATCAAATGAATTTGAAAACTCTACATTTTGAATTAATTCACTTTGGGGTGTAGAAGAATGAGAAAAGTATTTGTGCAAAGCTACATCCTCTGCACGTCTACGTGTTTGCATTCGCTCTCTTGATCTTCCTCTGTTTTTCTCTCGCTCAGCTAAAAATTGAGATGCCTTTTTAATCTCATCTTGATCTTCTTCAGTATCATCTTCGCTTTCGTCCTCAGATTTTACAACATTCAGAGCTTTGAGCCATTCATCTGACGGAGCGTTAAAAGTATTATTGACCTGAGATTGCTGTATGTTGGAAACGATTTTAAATAGCTCTTGCCTCAGTTCTTTATTTTCAGTTTTAACTGTAGTTTTTTCTTCTTCTTTCTTTTTAACTTCGTTACTTAAAGTAAGTATTTTACCAATACTCAAATTATTAAAAGATTCAGATAAAATTAATACAACAACCAGAGAAATCAGGGTAATGATTCCTGCTGTGATTTGGTATTTTGGCTCTGCCCAAAAAAAGCTAAGAAAAGCCATAATTGAAATAGCTATAGCTACTAAAACAATTAGACTTCTAACAAAATAATTGGTTTTATTATTCAACTTACACTCCGTTGTTGATATATTGCTCTAACGCCCGCATTTGCGGCTGGTTTGGAGCGCAGCGTAAAACCAGTCCGACAACATGCGCTTGTTATGTGCAAGCACCATGTCTGACCTCAATTTTTATCCCGTTCTTTTATATGTTGCTGAGTTTCCTCTGGCACAACATCCGAATACAAAAGCTCGAGTTCTTTAGGTTTTGAAATCATTTCGTCAGCGATAAAATTAAGCACATGAAAAAGTTTGAGAGCTATATCTCGGCCATCATCCAGGTCTATTTGACCTGGATGGACTGAGTTATTTCCGACGACACGAAGCAGGTCTAGTGCTTTCTGAATTTTTGGGCTCAATCCATCAGTGACGAGTTCTTTAATATCGTTATTAATGTTTTTCCCTGACTTGCCTAACTGCTTAAGAAGTAACTGAAGGGCTAGTCGCAGTAAGGCTGTAGCGCCTTTTGGTGAATCAACAACAATTGACGATGCTTCGACATATAGATCTTGAATCTCTTGCTCCATATCTTCATTCGGTGGGGCAACAGAGGTTTGTTTAGGATAAACAATTTCTTGATTTACCCAGAGGGAGATATCTTCGCACGAAGAACAAGTAGCAACAGAGAAGTCTTTTGGTACAAACTCTGACATATGCTTTTTATTCGCTTCCTCTACTACACGGATATATTTGGCTATAGCTTCTTGATGATAATCCGTTATTTGCGTTCTGTAGTCATAAAAAACATGGTTCAGGATTTTGTTGGCGGCACTGCTAGAACTGCCAACATCAAACCAAGTTTGCTGTGAAGCCACTTGGCAATGTGGGCATTGAAACTTTTCGCTTTTGAATTTCGGGTTCAAATCCAAAATTAAACTCCCATCTTGTTGGGCACATAACAGTCTGTTAATGAGGCCTTCAGCCTAATTATAATTATTAGAAGGTATACCTTTTGATTTTTCCCGTCAACTCCAGCATGCCATGTATAACATTGATTTTCATATAAAAACCACCTCATCAAAGATCCTGTTGAGTTGCAAAAAAGGTATTTTTATCGACGACAGCCCGTCCAAAAGGTATCAGCATAGGCTTTCTGAACATTTCCAGGACGAGGTGTTAAAGATGGCAAAATCTCCTTTTCTCCAATCCGTCGAGGATTTCATGCGGGCTCAACGCTATAGTCACCGAACGATTGATTCCTGTACTGGATCAAGCTCTTTATTCTGTGCAGCGAAAAGCAGCATCCGTCGGTCCTCTGCGTTCAAGGAATTTGTATAACAGCCCCAACAAACCAACCCGACCCATTCCCAGAATCAACCCGACCCGGTAAAGAGACCAACCTCCACGCCTTGAAGATAGTCGGCTTTCCTTTCCCTTGATCCTTTCGCCTTGCTCCTTTGCTACTGTTCTCCCACGCTACCGCCCTGACAATGACGAAATGCAGTCCTGCGATGCAGGCAGAGCCAGGAAGAACGGAGGGATTGAGATTGGGGAGGGAGAGTTCACCCAGCCTGGCGTCCGTTGCTCAGCTGACGATTTGCTTTATTTTTGATCAAAATTCAGGCACCTGTACTCCGTTGGTGCCTTCAGCATAATGCCGAAAGCGGGAGCAAGGGGCAAGGGCTTGAGAGCAAGGGCTAGATCAAGAAAAAAGGGGCTAGGCGAAAGGTTAAAAAAGCAACAGCCTGATTGGTGATTGGTGATTGGTGATTCGTGATTCGTGATTCGTGATTCGTGATTCATCATGGCGACGTACCGCCGCACGGTGCCATTCGTACCACCGGGATAACAGAGCGGCTTTAATTCCCCTTATGACGCCGGCGAGCACTAAGGTCATTGTGCGATCAGGCCTGAAAGGTCGATACAGGGACTGTATCGACGCCGATTAGCACATGGATGTGCGTCAGCGGCGCCCGTCGAATGGCGTCAGAGCGCAGCAGCAAGGCGTCATCGGGGCTTTCTTTGCATACTTTCTTTGCACGAGCAAAGAAAGTATGTCGCCGACAGGCGAAATACACCCTCGCAGAAAACCCATAAACGCCCACCAGCACGGTAGTTACCAGAACCCGCAACCTCAAATTCTGAAGCTAAGTGTCACCCATGTTATTGAACAGAACTGTTACCTATGTGGGTGAACTGTACCTGCCACAGCTTCGCTGCGGATGTTGGAATTCGCTGCGCTCATTGCCAACCTACATAGAGCCCGTAGCCTGAAAAGAGCCTGCGAATTACGGGTCATGCCCCCCCTCGGCGCCCAGCCGGTAACCAAAGGCTACCGACGCCTGGCCTCAAGCGCCTGCGCCAGCTTCCAGGTGGCGGCGATATTGCGGGCCGTGCGATACAGGTTACTGTCAGCATCTTCCAGCGCCTGGGGCAGTGTGACGACCCCCGGAACTATGCTGAACAGCGCATCGATACCATGAGCGTGCACCAGGTCCGAGTCCTCACTGACCGAGCCCGCCAGGGCGATGACCGGCACGCCGGCGCGCTGGGCACGCTTGCTGACGCCCACTGGCGTCTTGCCGCGTACCGTCTGGCTGTCGATACGCCCTTCCCCGGTGATCACCAGATCAGTGCCTTCCAGGTGGCGGTCGATTTCCACCGCATCCATCACTATATCGATACCGCTTTTGAGCCGCGCCTGGGTGAAGGCGAGAAAGGCACCGCCCAGGCCACCGGCAGCACCGGCACCGGGTGTGGCGTCTATATCCTTGCCGTGGCAGGCCAGCACCACTTCTGCAAAACGCCCGAGGCAGGCATCCAGCTGTTTCACCATCCGGGCATCGGCACCCTTTTGCGGGCCGAATACCGCCGAGGCGCCATATTCACCGGTGAGCGGGTTATCCACATCGCAGGCAATCTCGAACTGGGTATCGGCCAGGCGCGGGTCCATGCCGCTGGCATCGATACTGTGCAACGCCTGGAGCGCACCGCCACCGGCAGCTATGTCATTACCCTCTTTATCCAGCAGCCGTACGCCCAGCGCCTGCAACATGCCGGCACCGGCATCGTTGGTGGCACTGCCGCCCAGGCCGACGATAATATGCCGGGCGCCGGCATCCAGCGCCGCCATGATCAGCTCACCGGTGCCCCGCGTGGTCGCATGCCAGGGGTTGCGCTGCGCCATGGGTACCAGATCGAGCCCGGAGGCGGCCGCCGATTCGATTACCGCCGTGGTGCCATCCCCCAGGGTGCCCCAGCTGGCCTTCACGATCTTACCCATGGGACCAGTCACCTCGGCACTGAAGAGCGCACCGCCGGTGGCCGCCACCAATGCCTGGGTGGTGCCTTCGCCGCCATCGGCGACCGGCAGCAATACCAGTTCGGCATCAGCGAACACCGCCTGGAAGCCACGGCCAATAGCCTGGGCTACAGCTTCAGCGGACAGGCTTTCCTTGAATGAGTCAGGTGCGATCAGAATCTTCATGTGGGTTTTCCATCGGTCGGGATTGAAACCATAGTGGCACAGCGCGCGGCAAAGACGCTTTGGCCAGGGCAACAAATAACGCCAGCGCGCACTGCGGCTTTTTGTACAGTTGCACAATAACCAGCATTTAGGCCTGTGCCCGACAACTTTTCAGCCCGGGTTATGGCTCAGGCTGTAGAGTCGCAGGGTCACGAACAGCTGCAGCAGCTGATCGACAGACCCCAGATCGAGCTGCAACAGGGTGCCTATCTTGTCGAGCCGGTAGCGCAGGGTGTTACGGTGGATATGCAGCCGCGCAGACGTCCGTGCCAGGTCCATGTTTTCAGCCAGATAGGCCTCCAGTGTCTGTTGCAGGCTGCCGTTCTTGTCCTGCAGCAGAAAGGCTTCGAACTCGCGCAGCAGATGCTGACCGGCCCAGCCCTCTGCGGCATCCAGCAGCAGCAGATCCAGCGCCGATTCGGTGGCAAAGCTCAAGCTTGCGGGCACCGCCCTGCCCCGCGTCACCGCCTGCGCCTTGAGCGCACTGCGATAGGACTGGGCCAGGCCCTGGGGTCCGGAAAAATAACCGCCAACACAGGCCCGATAATGCACCCCATCGTGCTGCTGCAATGGCCGCAGGCGGGCGTCCATCTGACGCCGGAACAGGGCCTTGTCCATGTTTGCCCTGCCCCCAGCCCTGACAGCATCCGCGCCGCCCAGTGACACCGGCACCAGCATTACCATCTGCCGCGCCGTGGTAATGGCCAGCAAGGTGCCGGCACTGGCTGCTGTCAGCTGATGCTGCAACTGCTGCAACTGTGGCAGCGGAAGATCGGCGCCGTCCGCGGCCTGTACCAGCTCAAGCACCACCACCACCCTTGGCAGACTCAGATCCAGCTGCAGCCGGGCCACGCGATCATCGAAGAGTGAATCCGACGTGCCGCCCTCGATCAGGCGCAGCAACACACTCTCGCGCTGACGGCTGTCCCATTGCACCTGGGCGGTGAGCGCGGCCTGCTCCACAATCAGTTCGGCGGTCATGACCACCAGATCGGCGTAGCGGCGCACCTCCTGTGGCTCGCCGGTAATGCCCACCACACCAATAATGTCACCGCTGCTGCGGATCGGCAGATTCACCCCACCCTGCACACCGCTGAGCCGCCCTGCCTGATCGCGGGCAATATCCACCTCGCTCTGGCTGCTGAGCACATGTAGCGCGCCTTCGTGCAGCTGATCAATGCGCGCAGGGTCGCCGGAGCCGATGATGACACCGTGGTGATCCATCACGTTGACGTTCACGCCGGTGATTTTCATCGCCCGATCAACGATTTTCTGTGCCATCTGTCGGTCTATAAACATCGCTTTCACTCTGCTGTGCCACTTGTTCCCTGCCAGCATCATGACTGTTCACTTGCACAAAAAACAAGACGCCGGGGTGACTTTTTTCCGTCGTCTGAACGAAGCCCTGTAACAGTTGCGGGATGATAATGGCTGCAGTCCGAATCCCACTGCGCAGGTGCTCTAATGCGAAGAACCAAGATAGTTGCGACCCTAGGCCCATCCAGCGAAACTCCGGAACAGATTGCCCGCCTGGTACAAGCCGGCGTCGATGTGGTGCGGCTCAATTTTTCCCACGGCAGCGCCGACGAGCATCAGCTGCGCGCCGACCGGGTGCGCGAAGCCGCCCGCGCCCAGGGCCGTCATGTCGCTATTTTGGGTGATCTGCAGGGCCCCAAGATCCGCATCTCCCGCTTTGCCGATGGCCCTGTAACACTGGCCACGGGTGACCGCTTTATTCTGGATGCTGCAATGGCGAAAGACGCCGGCAACCAGGAAAGAGTCGGTATCGACTATAAGGAACTGGTGGATGACTGCAGCGCAGGCGACATCCTGCTGCTGGACGATGGCCGCCTGGTGCTGGAAGTCAGCGGCGTACAGGGCCGCGAGATTCACACAAGGGTGCAGATCGGCGGCAAGCTGTCGAACAACAAGGGCATCAACCGCCAGGGTGGCGGCCTCTCGGCAGAGGCCCTGACCGACAAGGACAAGGCCGACATTCTGTCAGCGGCGAAGATAGGCGTGGATTACCTGGCCGTGTCCTTCCCCCGCAGCGGCGACGATATCCGTTATGCCCGCGAACTGCTCGAAGCCACCGGCAGCAAGGCCGGCATCATCGCCAAGATCGAGCGGGCCGAAGCGGTCAGCAGCACCGAGGTGCTGGATGGCATTATCGATGCATCCAACGGTGTGATGGTGGCCCGCGGTGACCTGGGCGTGGAGATCGGCGATGCCGAGCTGATTGGCGTGCAGAAACAGATCATCGAACGCGCCCGCAAGCGCAACAAGATCGTTATCACCGCCACCCAGATGATGGAGTCCATGATCAGCAGCCCGATGCCGACCCGCGCCGAGGTCTCGGACGTGGCCAACGCCGTGTTCGATGGCACCGATGCGGTCATGCTGTCGGCCGAAACCGCCGCCGGCGACTACCCGGTGGAAACCGTGGAAGCCATGGTGCGGGTGATCAATGGCGCCGAAAAGCACCCCAGCATGCACAGCTCCAAACACCGCATCAACCAGGAATTCACCCAGATCGACGAAACCATCGGTCTGGCTGCCATGTACGCCGCCAACCACCTGGTGGGCGTCAAGGCGCTGATCTGCATGACCGCCACCGGTGCCACGCCGTTGCTGATGTCCCGCATGAGCTCGGCGTTGCCGATCTTCGCCCTGGCGCCCAGCGGCGAAACCCTGCGTCGCGTGGCTCTGTTCCGCGGTGTGAATCCGCTGGCCTATGATCTATCCGGTCTGTCCAATGACCAGATCAACCAGCAGGCGGTGGATGCGCTCAAGGTACTGGATGTGGTGGCCGACGGTGATCTGGTGCTGATCACCAAGGGGGATTACATGAATGTACACGGCGGCACCAACACTCTGAAGGTGGTGCGGGTCGGCCAGCCGATTCACTGACCCTCCCCCGCGTAGCTCGCCCCGGCGCGCCCTTGCGCCGGGGGTGCTCTCGCCGTACCAAGCTGCTAGAGCACTTTCATCTTACATCGACCCATCACGATAGTTGAGAAGAGTATAAGGTGACCGTGTTGGAGCCAGTGCAGGCTGGAGTATCGGAGCGGTTTGAGAGCTCGTTTTGCGCCTTGCTGGCGCGTTACTTTCTTTACTCGTGCAAATAAAGTAACCAAAGCTCTTTACCTGGAAGAATGCGCCCCGATGAAGCCGTCTTGCTGCGCCTGACTCCAGAGTGCGGGCGGCCTGCCTTCAAGGCAAGGAGTGCACATCCATGTGCTATTCGGCGTCGATACAGTCCCTGTATCAACCTTTCAGGCCTGATCGCATAATGACCTCAGTGCTCGCCTGGCTTCATAAGGGGAACAAGAGCCGCTCTGCTGTTTCGGTGACAGTAGACAACTAGCGCACTTTCACCTTACATAGACCCATATCTGGCCACCTCGAAGCAAAGAAGTACTCAAAGTAACCTCGTTCGACAGATAAGTGTTTCGTGAAAATGCTCTAGAGCAGAATCAGCCCCACACAGCCGGCGGTCAGCGCCCCCATTAGCAGGTTGAACAGCCGCCAGTGACCCGCGGTTTTCAGCAGGCGCCCTAGCGCCACCCCAAAGCCGGCCCAGAGTGCAATGGACGGCAGGTTCACCAGCCCCATCACGCCTATCACCACGATCACAGATGCGGTGAAAGCATCCCCACCCAGCGTAAAAGACGCTATCGCACTGATCGCCATCACCCAGGCCTTGGGATTGGCAAACTGAAACGCCGCCGCCTGCATAAATGTCATGGGCCTCGCCTCAGCGCCATTAAGCCGAACCCTGTTGGGCGGCGGTGCACTGGCGATCTTCCAGGCCAGCCACAACAGATAGACACTGCCCACCAGCTTCAAAGCCTGCTGCAACACCGGCCATTGCTGAAACACCGCATTCAGCCCCAGCGCAACCGCGCTCATCAGCACCATGACCCCAATCGAAATTCCCAGCATATGGGGCACAGTGCGGCGAAAGCCGTGGAGCGCACCCGAGGCCGTCAGCATCATGTTGTTAGGGCCGGGCGTCGCCGACATGCTGAATGCAAACAGCATCATCGGACCCACCAGCGCCAGCAATTCCGCTACGGGCGCGCTCATGCCCCTTCTCCTGTTGAAAGCCCTGCTGACAATTGCGCAACTCGGCCACACGCTGAGGCCGCACCCGATGGCCCTTGGAATATATTTTTAGCGCTCGGTCTTTTGATCAATGGCATGACTCTCCCTCCCCCGCTCTTGTGCATCGCAATTGCGCATAGCTGTTTTGAATACGACGGCGAACCTATCTAATTGTATGGGTACAATCAGGCGTTAATTCGCGATTTAGGTTAAACAATATCGATAGAAGACAGTATTATCCGCCAACAAAGAGGGTTCAATTGTAGTTTTGTCACGCATACAATTGATTATCACCCCGACAAACCCTGCAGAGGGCCGCACGGCCGGAGAAGAAAATGACTGTTCAGCAACGTGCACAATCGCGCTGCCACTGGCTGCCAGAGCTGGAACGCCACAGCGGCCCGCTGTACAAGGCGCTGGTCGATCAACTGGCCCTGGATATCGCCGATGGCAACCTCAAACCCGGTGATCGCCTGCCACCCCAGCGCCTGCTGGCGGATGCGCTTCAGGTAACAGTGGGCACCATCACCCGCGCCTACCGCGAAGCAGAACGCCGCGGCCTGCTGGAAGCAAAGATCGGCAGCGGTACCCGGGTGCGTGCGCAACAGACTGAGGCTCCCGGCTTCCGTCACCTCTCCGCCGCCGGCCAAGACAGCATAGACCTGTCCCTGAGCACCCCGATCGAGACGCCTCTGCGCCAGCAACAACTGTCCGCGCTGATGGAGCGCCTGGCCGGCAGGCCGGATGTGGTCGAGGCGGCGTTGCACTATCAGCCCGAGCAGGGCAATAGCGCGCAACGCAGCAGCCTTGCCCGCTGGCTCAGCGCCCAGGGCCTGCCGATGGCGGCGGACGAACTGATATTGACGGAGGGTGGGCAGCATGCGGACTTTCTGGCGCTGCAGGTGCTGGTACGCCCCGGCGAAGCCGTGGCCTCAGATGCGCTGACCTACCCCGGCATGATTGCCGCCGCCCGCCAGCTGGGGCTGAAACATCTGCCCGTGCCCATGGATGGCGAAGGCATGCGACCGGATGCCCTCGAGCGGCTCTGCCAGCAACAGCGCATCCGCCTGCTCTACCTGATGCCCGAGCACAACAACCCCACCGGGGCGCAGATGAGCCAGGCCCGGCGTGAAGCCATAGTCGAGATTGCGCGGCGCTACGATCTGTTGCTGCTGGAGGATGGGGTTCAGTACGTTGCGCCTGAGCATCGCGGCCAGGCGTTCTACCAGCTGGCGCCGGAACGCGCGCTCTATATTTTCAGCGTGTCCAAGATTCTGGCAGGTGGCCTGCGTTTTGGCGCCCTGCGCGCCCCCGCCAGCCTGATCACCCAGCTGAGTGCCGGCCTGCGGGCCCAGTGCTGGGCCAGCTCCAGCCTGCCGGGCGCCATTGCCTGCGAATGGCTCGCATCCGGCATGGCCGAAACGCTAATTGACTGGCAGTGGCAGGAACTGGCGGCTCGCCAGCAACTTATGCGCGAATGCCTGCAAGGATATGAACTTCACTACCACCCCTGCGGTTTGCACGCCTGGATGGCACTGCCGGCCCCCTGGCGGGCGGGCGATTTTGTCCAGCGTGCCGCCGAACGCGGCGTCACTCTGATCGGCGCCGAGCCCTTTTGCGTCGGCAGCCAACCCGCACCCCAAGCGGTACGAATTTGCCTCACCCCGCCGCCAACCCGTGATCAGCTAAGGGTGGCGCTGGAGCGCCTGAGGGAGCTGCTGCACGAAGGCCCGCCGCTGAAAGCCCTGCTGGTGTGACTCACATGCATTCTGCCGACCGCAACAAGAACGGCTAGCGGCCGTTTTTGTGGCTGGGGTTACACCCTGTCAACCCTGAGCACCTGCCGCCTTTCATCACTGACGGGGGGTTACTCAGGTCCAGCAACAACAATGCATACGCCAAAAAGTAAATATTATTCAGGAAGCCTTAGCCTTCGCTGAAAATAGAAAATACACCCAAGCACTTATTATACAAATGTTTTTTAAACAATAAGCACAAAAAACACCGTCATTCGCCCTCAAAAATCTGCATGGAAATCTCCAATTAACGCTGTTGACCCCGATATTAATCGTGTATACGCTATTTATTGGCTTTCCAGCCTCGCCTGAAATTTTCAGTCTCTGAACGGGAAGCCCTTGTTACTGCATGCGTAGCGGTACCCTATTCCCCAAAACGAGGCAGGCCCCACCCAGGCACTGCCCATCTACTGAGGTATTTACCACCTGATAGCCGAAATGCCCATAAGCACTCTTTCAGTGCCAACGGCGTCTCCTTCACATCACCATGCCAGTCCTTAACCGGACTCTAATAACCACAATATGATCCATGGAGTGTGCTCGAATGAACTTTACCAAAACCCTGTTGCTCTACTCGGCCATACTGGGGGCCCAACTTGGTCTTGCACCTTTGGCGTCTGCCGATGAATTCCCCGCAAAACCCATTTCGGTGGTCGTGGCCTGGCCCGCCGGCGGTGTCCACGACACCGCTGCGCGCATCGTTGCCGAGCACCTCGCCAAGCGGCTGCCGACCCCGGTAATCGTTACCAATGTGACCGGCGCCGGTGGCTCCACCGGCGTGCGCCATGTCGAGCAGGCCGATCCAGACGGCTACACCCTGGGGCTGATGGGCATGCACGCCCTGTCACAGAACTACATGAACCCCAATGCTACCGCGCTCAGCGACCTTGACCCCCTGGCCTACCTGGGCCCGGAGCCCGGCTCGATTCAGGTCAGTGCGGACTCCGGCATCGAATCGCTGCCCCAGTTGATCGATACCCTGAAACAGGAGCCAGGCTCCATCATCAATGGCAACGACTCCCCCGGTGGCTTTTCCTACGTCATGGCCGCGATGATGGAGAGCGCACTGGATGTAAAACTGACCAAGGTGCCCTATCAGGGCTTTGCGCCTACCGTTGCCGCCATCCTTTCAGGCGAAGTCATGTCTTCGACGCTGCCGGTGCCCCAGCTGGCCGAACAGCACAAGTCCGGACAGGTGAAAATCCTCGGTGTGGCCGCTGAACAGCGCCATTTCTTCGCACCCGATGTGCCGACCTTCAAAGAGCAGGGGTTCGATTTCATCGCCGGAGACTACTACATCTTTTACCTGCCCAAGAAGGTGCCTGAAGAACGCCGCAGCCGCCTGGAAAGTGCGCTCTATGAAACCCTGCTCGACCCGGCCTTTCAGCAGGCGGCACACAAGGCGGGCCTGATTCTCGACCCCCGGAACAGTGTCGACACCCAGGCCTTTCTGGCCCAGCAAGACGAAAAGGTCTACCCCATTCTGCTGAGCGCCGGACTGGTAAAAGCGCGTCAAAAATAACCAGCGGAGGACCGGCAGCCTCATCCGCTGCCGGTATCAAACATGAAAGCGACCAACGAACCTGCAACCTCCGCACCCTTGTCACCGCCGCCGGGCTGGCTCAATCTGGGCGCCGGTCTGTTCTTTCTGGCCTGGGCCCTGCTCGGCTGGCTGTCACTGCTGGGCACGCCCGAGTTGACGGCCACCCTCGGCAAAGGGCCTGATCCCGGCCCGGCGCTGCTCCCCGTGGTGGTACTGACACTGCTGTCTGTCGGTGGCCTGGCCATTGTCGGTCACAGCCTTTACCGCAGCTACGGTCGGTTTGGCCCCTGCCTGGTGGCCTGGCACCGACACCGGCTGGCCGTGGCGCTGATCGCAAGTTTGGCTGCACTGCCGTCACTGATGTCATGGATCGGTTTTGCCGCCGCGGTTTTCCTCACCCTGTTTAGCTGGATCTGGGCGCTGGGCCTCAAGCAGTCGCAACCTGGCTGGCGCATCGCCCTGATTGCCCTGCTGAGTTCGGCCGTCATAACAGGGGCCTTTTACGCTGGCTTCGTCGTTTTAATCCGGGTTCCGTTTCCCGGGCTTTGAGGAGGGCCCAATCATGTTGTTACATGAATTCGCCATATCTATTTTCGCCATATTGTCCGATCCCAACGTCCTGCTGCTCGCCATCATAGGCGTCGCCGTGGGTATTATTCTGGGCGCCCTGCCAGGCGTCAGCTCGACCATGGCGCTGGCGATTCTGTTGCCGCTGAGCTTCAGCATGGAGCCGGCATCGGCCATTCTGTTTCTGATCGCGGTCTTCGTCTCCAGCGTCTATGGCGGTTCAATATCGGCGATTCTGATTAACATACCGGGAACCCCCGGCGCGATCGTAACCCAGCTCGATGGCTACCCCATGACCCGCTCAGGACGCGCCGGCCACGCCCTCACCTATGCCCTGATTGCATCAACCCTGGGCGGGCTAATGGGACTGCTGCTGCTGGTGCTGCTCGCACCAATGGTGGCATCCGCTGCCATGAACTTTCGTAGCCCGGAGTTTGCGATGGTGGCGGTCTTCGGCCTGGTGCTGCTGGCCTATGCATCCAGCGGTTCAACCCTGAGGGGCATTCTGGTGGGCGCCATTGGCCTGATCTGCGGCATGGTGGGGTTTGACAGGGTGACGGATGCCCCGCGCTTTGTGTTCGAAACAAGCTTCCTGCAGGCCGGCATCGACCTGGTTCCCTTGACCGTGGGCCTGTTCGGGCTGGCCGAGGTGATGCGCAACCTGTCCCCGTCTTCCTCCGGCAAGATGGATCCGGTGCCGCCGGTCACAAGCCTGTTTCCGCCCTGGCGGGAGCTCTGCGGACAATGGAAGGCGATGTTGCGCGGCTCTTTTATCGGCACCTTTGTCGGCGCCATACCCGCCGCCGGTTCCGCCATCGCCGTCGCGATCGCCTATGCACAGGAGCTGCGCTTTGCCCGCCAGCCGGAGCGTTTTGGCAAGGGTGCGCCCGAGGGCATCGTCGCCCCGGAAGCGGCTAACAGCTCCAGTATCGGTGGCGCCATGGTGCCCATGATGACGCTCGGCATCCCGGGCGATGCCATGACGGCGGTCCTCATGGGGTCACTGCTGATCCATGGCCTGAGACCCGGACCGCTGCTGTTCAGTGAAAATCCGCTGTTCGTCTCTTCGGTTTACGCCGCGCTCTTTATGGGTGTCATCCTGACCCTGATTATCGGATTGATGATGCTGAAATGGATCGCCGTCGTCATGCGGGTACCACAGCGTATTCTGCTGGCCGGCATCGCCGTGCTGTGCGTTATCGGCTCCTTTGCGATCCGCAACAATCTGTCCGATGTCTATGTGATGCTGTTCTTCGGTGCCGTCGGTTACCTGCTCTATCTGCTGCGACTGCCGGCGGCCCCACTGGCGTTCGGCCTTATTCTGGGCCCCATCCTGGAGGAGAATCTCAGACGCAGCCTGATGCTGAGCCGCGGCTCCCTGTCGGTCTTTATCGAGCGCCCCATCGCCTGCTCGCTGCTGTTGCTGTCGATTGCGGCAATCTTGCTGCCCTTGCTGCTGCCGTACCTGACACGTCTGCGGGACAAGCGCCGCAAGGCCCGCGCCACCCCCGCAATTGAGTCCTGAGCAACCCGAGCAAACAGTAAACAGTCCTCTCTAAAGGAAGCAGCGCCTGCCGAATCATTCGCCAGGCGCTGCTTCCTTTCCCGCTGTTGAGTTTGCTTACCTCCATCGTAGCCAGCAGACTGAGGCTACCCCGCACTATGGCGCCTCAGGCGCGCATCCGTACTGGCCGGAGAGTCTGAAACGCCAGCCTCAACACCCATCAAAACACGGCAGAATCATCCGGCACCGGCATCGCGCTCAGGGCGGCCACACCAAGCCTGATGACAGGCGAGAGCATTTTCATCTTACATCGGCCCATTGCGATGGATGAGACGAGATTAAGGTGACTGTGTTGGAGCTTGTGCAGGCTGGGGTATCGGAGCGGTTTGATGGCTCATGTTGCGCCTTGCTGGCGCGTTACTGGCAAAGAAAGCAACCAAAGCTCTTGACCTTGAAGAATGCGCCCCGATGAAGCCTATTCGCTGCGCTCTAAGATCATTCAGCGGGCTGCGGCTTTCAAGGTGAGGAGTTGGTACATCCATGTACCTCATCGCAGGCGCATCAGTCCCTGTTGCGCCCCTTCGGGCCTGATCGCCGAATGACCTCAGTGCTCGCCGGCATATGGCCATGGATGGCCGGTAGCCAGAAAATGCAGGAGCAATTTTTTGCTCATAAGGGGGAAGCAAGAGCCGCTCTGATGTTTCGGTGGCAGTAGGCCACTAGAGCACGTTCATCTTACCTCGACCATATCCGGCCGCCTCGAAGTAAGGAAGTACTCAAAACAACCTCGATCGACAGATAAGTGTTTCGTGAAAATGCTCTAGATGGGGCACTGAATATCAAATACGAATAGACGCCAACCGCTCGCATACAGACACGCTCAAATCGGCGCAAAGAAAAAAGAAGAAGAGAAGAAAGCATGAAGGTAACGAAAAAGCACCACCCGGAGACCCGGGTGGGAATGGGATATCAATGCGTGCCGGCGTGCGCCCGGTAATGCGCTACCTTGCCGGCAATGTCCTGCCAGCCGGGCTGGCCGGCGCCGAAGCGCAGGCGCAGATATTCGACCAGAGACGTAATCTGCTGATCACTCAGACTGTCCTTGAAGCCCGGCATGGCGCCGATATTCGGTAATTCCAGCTGCTTGGCTTGTACGCCATAGAGGATGGTCTGGATCACATTATCCGGCGTACTGCTGTGCAGGTTCGAATTCAGCGCCAGGGATGTCTGGGCGTCCGTGAAGGACGGGAAATCACTTTCAGTGTGACAGGCAGCACAGGCCGCTTCATAAACCCTCTGCCCGGCGTCCAGGGCTGAGGGGCTGACCGCGGCCCTGCTTTTCAACAGTTCAGCCTGGGCCTGCAAGGCCGTTTCAGGCGCAGGCTCTGCATTGCTGTAGGACGCCACATAGTGCGCGATGGCCCGCACATCCTGCTCCGGCAACTCAGCCAGCCCCGCCACCACCGGCGCCATCGGACCGGCCGCCACACCGTGCATATCCGATGCACCGAATCGCAGGTAGTCATAGAGTGCGTCTTCGGTCCAGGGCACCGGCGCCTTGGATAGACTGTTGAGCGCAGGCGCCTCCCAGCCATCCACCAGAGCACCGCTAAAATAATCAGCACCCGACTTTTCGGCACCCATGGCATTGCGCGGCGTATGGCAGGCACTGCAATGACCCAGGCCTTCCGCCAGATAAGCGCCCCGGTTCCAGAGTTCAGACCTTGCGGGGTCTGGCTGAAAGGGACTGGGGTCATGAAACAGCGTATTCCAGCCGGCCATCAGCGGCCGGTAACTGAAGGGGAAGCTCATCTCAGGCTGGGGCGTTTCGGATCGAACCGCCGGCTGCGCCATCAGATAAGCATAGAGCGCCTGCATGTCCGATTCGCTGATCTTGGCAAAAGCGGTATAGGGGAACGCCGGATACAGGTTGCGGCCATCCCGACTGATACCCTGGCGCATGGCGCGATCAAACGCCTCAAAGGACCAGCGACCGATACCGGTGTCCTCGTCGGGCGTCAGGTTGGTGCTGTAAAGGGTGCCGAAGGGGGTATCAAAGGCTCGACCACCCACGTTCTCAGCCCCCTCCAGATCGGTATGACAAACCACGCAGTCGCCTGCGGCGGCGACCAGCCGGCCGCGCTCAATGGTGGCCGCCGAGTACAGATTGGCGGCGGGCCTGGAGATGGGCTCGATAGCCCCCTTCCAGGGCCAGGCGATGGCAAGCACACCGACCGAAGACGCAACAGCCACAGTCGCCAGCGAACGCCAGCGCGATTTGTCGGGTGCTGCGTACTGCCGCTTCACCGGCGCCAGTTCAGCCCGGATCCGATCCGCCGCAAAAGGCGGTTCACGAAAACGAATACCGGTGGCGTTATAGAGCGCGTTGGCAATCACGGCCACCGCCGGATGCAGCACGCCTGCATCATAGCGCAGCGGCATCGATGCACCGGGCTTTGCGACAGGTCCCGATGCGGGCGTCGCAGGTGGCGCAACCAGATCAATTGCAACGGGCAGCCCAGCCATTGCAGGCGTCCCGTCCGGCGCCTCAGCTCGCCCCCACTGATCGAAACCTTCCTGCCCCAGCAGCAGCGGCTCATTGCCCTCGAGCATTTCGCGCTGCAACTGCTCACGCAGCGCTTCCTGATCAATGGCTGCGCCGGAATCCTGCCCGACGACGATCCGGTTAAGCAGCACCTCTCCGGTCACCCTGTTGACCTCGATGTCCGCGACCCAGGCCGATCGGGTACCCTGCTCTGCATCACCGTTATCGGCCGGGCTATGGGCATAGGCGAAGCCACGCCCGCGCAGAATATCCCCCTGTTCAGCCGCGGCCAGGCCATGATCCGGCTCCGGGGTCCATTGCGCCTGCTGTGCCACCGAATCGATCAGGGCACGACCGCGCGCATCCGTCAGGTGATCGCGACGAAACGCCACCGGATCGGCACCCAGATCCCGGGCCAGCTCATCGACAAAGGACTCCCGCGCGAAGGTATCCTGCAGCGGCGCCTGAGCAGGCGCGCGATAAGCCTGGGTGCTTGCACCCGGCTGTCGCACTTTACTCTGACCAAAGTCATACAGCGCCCTGGCATTCGCACCGACCGCCTGCAGGGGCTGCAAACCGCCATTGACCAGCAACATTGCCAGTACCGGCGCACTGTTCGCCGCACTCTGCAGCTGGTATTCGAATTCATCCACGCCGGTCGCCGGCGACCAGCAGGCAGTCGCATCGATCCGCTGGGCCTGTCCAAGCGCAGCCACAACCGGCTGATAAGCCGGCGAAAGCCAGACGGCCACCGGCTGCCCCACCGCCTGCGACAGCAGCGCAGCATCGGCAGCGGCATCATCGGCGCAGCTGCGCGCCACCCCGTCGGAACGGGAGCCATCAAATATTTCAATCTGCTTAGTGTCATAGCTCAGCAAGGCGGCAAGGTCGCGCTGCAGTAACCCCGGCGTCTGGCTTGGCGCCCAGACCTGCAAGCAGTCTGGCCGGGCATCGGCCATCACCCAGCCGGGCCTGTTCCCCCAGCGCAGCCGGTTCGGCCAGCCATAGGTACGCGCCGTGCGTTGCCTGCCATCCGCGACCTCGGCCAGCGCCGACTCTGCATTGCACGCCGCCGGGGCGCGGCTGGAGGAAGAAGCGGCCGCATCCGCAGCGGCCTCGTCAGCCCACACCAGCGCCAGTTTGCGGGCGGCCAGGCGGGCGCTCTGGATATCCCGCGCGACCAGGGCAACGAAATTGCCCCGCACCACCAGCTGCACCAGGCCCTTAATCTGTGCCACCGAGTTCTCGTCAACCGCTGCCAAAGCCCGGCAGGTGAAGAGTCCATTGCGCAGGCGATATTCCGGCGGTCGGATAACTTCGGCGTATAGCAGGGTATCGGCAGACGGGTACTTGGGGCGCACGGCCTTAGCCCCACTCACCATGGATTGATTTATTGTCACAACGTATCCTCATCCTGGCGCAGACCTGCAGCGCGCTGCACCGCACGGACGATCTCAACATGGGTGCCACAGCGGCACAGATTATGTTTTAGCGCCGCCTTGATCTGTGCTTCAGTCGGTGAGGGGCAATGCATCAACAGGGCTTTGGTCGTCATGATCATGCCGTTCAGGCAATAACCACACTGAGCCGCCTGCTCGAGGATGAAAGCCTCCTGCACCGGGTCCGGATGCTCGAGCGTCCCCAACCCTTCCAGCGTTGTAACCCGGCGACCCGCGAGCCGACCTATGGGTAACACGCAGGCCCGCGCCGCCATGCCATCCACCAGTACGGTGCAGGCACCGCATTCACCCAAACCACAACCAAACTTGGGGCCGTTCAATTCAAGGTCGTTGCGCAACACGTAGAGCAAGGGTGTCTGCGCCGGCAGATCCAGAACATGGGTCCGGTCGTTGACGGTAAGGGTGAGCGGAGTCTTCATTGAAAGGTCCTTACTGGCGCAGGCTTAGTGCCTTCTATTTAACAACCTGTTTGGCAGCAGTCTATTTAACAACCGACTCGGCCGGCGCAACCACATCGCCGTCAACCACCACGGCGGTATCATCCAGGTAAACGCTGCATTTGCGCAGTGGAATATCCAGATGGCAAGGCGTCTTGCGCGTGCCGCCCACTTCGGTATTGGGCCCGGTCGAGAACAGGAAGTTACCGTAAAACGCCCGGGCATCCATACACATGCCATCGTTCTTGTCATGCAGCCCCATGGCGGTCCACTGTGCGCGGGGCTGCAGACCCCAACCGATATGGGAAATGCCGTAGACCTCGGGATCCTTGAAGTATGCCATGTAATCGCGCAGGTACTCAGCTTCAAAGCCGCCGTGGATAGCGGTAATGAAACCCGCCTGGATCTCCAGCGTAATCCGCTCCCGGGTATAGGTTTTGAAAGGCAAAATCATATCGCCGACATCCAGCACCAGCACGCCTTCAGCCGTGCCTTCATTCGGCCAGGAGAACAGAAAACCACTGGGCCAGTGATCCCAGCGCCCCGGTTCATCGACAAAACCATACTCGGCAACGGCCGGATACTGGCCCAGCTGGGCGCGAAAATCACTGCCGGCAGCCGAGGTCACCCGCATCGAGGATGCCTGCTCCAGCAGCGTCTTGGACGCCAGCACCCGATCTCGGTCCGCCAGGGTCGGCAACATGCGCGCCAGCACTTCGGGGGGTTCTACAGCCAGCAAAATGCGGGTGCCTGATTTCAGGATCTGCTCCTGCTCCGGGGAGTGCAGCAGCATCATGGTATCGATAATCATGTCAGCCGCTTCCAGCGCCCGCTGCGCCGCCAGATTGCCGGTCAGCGGCGTATCGCCGCAGTACGCCGTCATATCATTGCCCATGGCAATCGGGTGGCTAAAAGACGGCAACTCCACGGCATAGACCTTGGCCTTGAGTCGCTGCGCCGCATCCATGGCTGCGCGCACGGTACGCTGATCGGAATAATGACTCTTGAGCACCGCCACGCTCTGGGTCTCGTCGACCTTTGACAGTCTGAGTACATGCTCAAACATCTGCGTCAGTTCAGTATCACTTACAGGCATTTCTCGCTCCTCAACCCAGGTCCGGTGAACGGTCAGCGCCACTCACCCCCTTCTCTAGACTAATGAACGCCTCAACCTTTCCAGAAGATAGAGGCGAAGGCACAGATAAACAGTGTATACGCTATTACATGAAAGTAAACCCACTCTAGAAACAGGCGTAATTAAAATGTTTTTTACAGCGCCATATCCTCTGAACATCACGAAAAATGCCTATAGCACTCAAATAAACAACCCTATATCAATACGTTAAAGAGAACAAAAGCAGATAAAAACAAGAATAGAATAGCGGACACACCACTCTTTACTTTTATCATTTGTAGCGTATACACTCATTATCAATCAGCTGCACCGGCACAGCAAACGTGTTGGTCAGTCATGAGCACACTCAAACTGGAACATCTGGAGGCACCCTATGGGCACAACATCTACCCCGCGTATTGCCGTCGTCGGCGCAGGACTGGGAGGCGCTGCCGCAGCAGCCCTGTTGCAGCAGGCAGGCTTCAAGGTTGACGTTTACGAACAATCGGCTGAATTTTCCCGCCTGGGCGCCGGTATCCATATGGGCCCTAACGTCATGAAGGTGTTCCGCCGCCTGGGGATCGAAGACCGACTGAACCAGATGGGGTCCCATCCCGACTTCTGGTTCAGCCGTGACGGCCAGACCGGTGACTATATGTCGCGCATCCCGCTGGGCGAGTTTGCCCGCAAGGAATACGGTGCGTCTTACATCACCGTACACCGCGGCGACCTGCATGCACTGCAGATCGATAGCATTCAGGAAGACACTGTACACTTTGGCAAGCGCCTGGAATCGGTGGATGACTCCGGTGACGACGTGAACCTGACCTTCTCGGATGGCACCAGTGTGCGCGCCGATATCGTCATCGGTGCCGATGGCATCAACTCGAAGATTCGCGAAGTGCTGCTCGGCCAGGAAGAGCCCACCTACAGTGGCTGGGTAGCGCACCGCGCGCTGATCACCGGCGACAAACTGGCGAAATACGATCTGAAATTTGAAGACTGCGTTAAATGGTGGACTGAAGATCGCCACATGATGGTCTACTACACCACCGGCAAGCGCGATGAGTACTACTACGTCACCGGCGTCCCCCACCCCGAACTGGATTTCGAAGGCTCCTTTGTCGATAGCAGCCGCGAGGAAATGTTCGCAGCCTTCGAAGGCTACCACCCCACGGTGCAGGCCCTGATAGAGTCCACCGACAGCGTGACCAAGTGGCCGCTGAAAAACCGTAACCCGCTGCCGCTCTGGAGCCAGGGACGTCTGGTACTGCTCGGCGATGCCTGCCACCCGATGAAGCCGCATATGGCCCAGGGCGCCGGCATGGCGATTGAAGATGCCGCCATGCTCACCCGCTGCCTGCAGGAAACGGGACTGAGTGATTACCGCACCGCGTTCGAACTCTATGAAGCCAACCGCAAGGAACGTGCATCCAGGGTACAGCAGGTATCCAACGACAATACCTGGCTGCGCACCCAGGAAGACCCGGCCTGGGTTTATGGTTACGACCTTTATGAGCAGTCTCTGAAAAGCGGTAACCCGGTATGAGCAGCACCTACCAGTATGGCGCCAACGTGCATGCCAACGGTATCCGCCAGCACTACCTGCGCTACGGCGGCCAGGGGCAGCCGCTGATTCTGGTGCCTGGCATCACCAGCCCGGCAATCACCTGGGGCTTCGTTGCGGAGCGGCTGGGCCAGCAGTTCGATACCTATGTGCTGGATGTGCGCGGCCGTGGCCTGTCATCGACGGGGCCGGAGCTCGCCTATGACATAGATACCTGTGCCGACGACATCATCGCCTTCGCCGAAGCCCTGGGGCTGGATAACTACATCCTGGTCGGACACTCAATGGGCGCCCGCTTTGGCATCCGAGCCTGCGTGCGCGGCGCCAAGGGCCTGGCCAGGCTGGTGCTGCTGGATCCACCGGTGTCCGGACCTGGGCGTCGCGAGTACCCGAGCAAGCTGCCCTGGTATGTCGATTCCATTCGCGATGCCAGCCTTGGCTGCGATGCAGACCACATGCGCGGTTACTGCGCCAGCTGGACCCATGAACAGCTGCAACTGCGCGCAGAATGGCTGCATACCTGCTATTCGGACGCCATAGTGACGACCTTTAACGGCTTTCACGAAGACGACATCCACAGTGATTTGCCCAACATCCAGGTACCGACCCTGCTGATGGTGGCCGGCAAAGGGGGGGTTATCCTGGCCGAAGATGAAGCCGAAATGCGCGAGCTACTGCCATCACTGCGTATCAGCCATGTCGCCAATGCCGGTCACATGATTCCCTGGGATGACTTCGACGGCTTCTTTGAAGGCTTTGAAGACTTTCTTGGCGCCCCCGTCTGACCCACAGACATCCCACGACTCAGCGCTACCCAGAGGGGTCGCCGGATATGACTACTAGAGGTTGTAACATGAGCAAGACTTACCGTATCGGCCAGATAGTACCGAGCTCCAATATCACCATGGAAACCGAGATCCCGGCGATGCTGACCGCGCGTCAGCTGATTCGCCCGGAGCGCTTCACCTTCCACTCCAGCCGCATGCGCATGAAAAAAGTCAGCCAGGAAGAACTGGCTGCCATGGATGCAGAATCCGACCGCTGCGCGCTGGAACTGAGCGATGCCCGCGTCGACGTGATGGGCTATGCCTGCCTGGTGGCCATCATGGCCATGGGGCTGGGGTATCATCGCGAGTCTGAAGCCCGCCTGGCCAAGCGCACCCAGGAAAACGGTGTCGATACACCCATAGTCACCAGCGCAGGCGCCCTGGTGGAAGGTCTCAAGGTCATCGGTGCCAAACGAATCGCCCTGGTGGCGCCTTACATGAAGCCGCTGACTGAGATGGTGGTGAACTACATTCGTGCAGAAGGCTTCGAGGTGGTTGATTACCGGGCACTCGAAATCTCCGACAACCTGGATGTGGCCCGCCACGACCCAATGAACTTGCCGGGCATTGTCGCCGGCATGAACCTGGAAGGCGTTGACGCCATCGTACTGTCGGCCTGCGTTCAGATGCCCTCGCTGCCGGCGGTCGCCCGGGTCGAAGCCCAGACCGGCAAGCCGGTCATCACCGCAGCCATTGCCACCAGCTATCAGCTGCTCAAGGCGCTGGACCTGGAACCGGTCGTTCCCGGTGCCGGTGCGCTGCTTTCCGGCGCTTACTAGGGGGATCGCATGATGTCCAATGAAGATGACGTCAACGCTGCCGACAACTACAAGGGTGTCTGGGGCAACCGCATAGGATTCGGCCGCAAGGCTGCGCTGCTGTCGATCGACTTCATGCAAGGCTACACCACCGAGGGCGCTCCGCTCTATGCGCCCGGCGTGGTCGAGGCCGTCGGCCGGGCGCAGTCTGTGCTGCAGGCCGCCCGCGACGCCGGGGCACTGATTGTGCATACCAATATCCGCTATCACCCGGGACATTTTCTGGATGGCGGTATCTGGGTGCAAAAGGCACCGGTCATGAAAGCCATGGTGGAGGGCAACCCGCTGGCCGACTTTTGTAACGAGGTCAGGCCGCTGGATTCCGAGCTGGTCATCAGCAAGCAGTACGCCAGCGCCTTTTTCGGCACAACTCTGGCCGCAACGCTGACCGCCCAGGGCATCGACACCCTGGTGCTGACCGGCTGTTCCACCAGCGGCTGCATTCGTGCCACCGCCGTCGACGGCGTCCAGCATGGCTTCAGGGTCATGGTATTGCGCGACTGTGTCGGCGACCGCCACAGCGCGCCGCACGAGGCAAACCTGTTTGATATCGACAGTAAATATGGCGATGTCATCAATGCAGAGGACTACCTGCACTACCTCGGCAGCTGAGGCATAACGAAACTCAATCCATTGCCAATGGATGCCGGCGCGGGGGCCCAAAAAAGCCCCTGGCCTGGCGATGAACGCAACACATAAAAACAATTTATGTTGACTCAATTCAACAGTGAGGTAATCCATGAAAACGAGCAAATGGATATGGTTTGTCTGGTTACTGGTCGTACTTAGCTACGTCGTTCCCTACAGCGTGCTAACCGATGTACAAACCTGGTACGGCAGCTTTTTGTTCTGGTCCCTGATCGGTGTGCTGGTCATAGTCGCTAACATTTTCATGACTCAAGACTTCAAGGAGTAAAGCGCATGAGCGAATCAATGATCTGGTGGTCAGTCGGAATTTACCTGATTATCGCCCTCGCCATCGCCGTGCTGTCACGCCAGGGCAAGGCCGGCGACATGTCGAGCTACTTCCTCGGTGACCGGCAAATGAACGGTTTCGTTTCCGCGCTGAGCTATAGCGCCACCACCTACAGCGCCTTCATGATGGTCGGTCTCGCCGGCCTCACTTACAAAGGCGGTGTGGGCGCACTGGGGTTCGAAATTGTCTACTTCGCCGGTGTTTCACTGGTGGCCATCTTCGGACCCAAGTTCTGGTCTGTCGGCAAGAAGTTTGGCTTCGTCACACCCAGCGAAATGCTGGGTCACCGTTATAACAGCAAGGCTGTTGCCGTCGCCGTCGCGCTCGCCAGCTGCCTGTTCCTGATTCCCTACGCTGCCGTGCAGCTGACCGGTGTCGGCTACCTGCTGCAGGGGATGACCGATGGCGCCATTTCCTTCACCACCGGTATTCTGGTGGCAACGGCTCTGGCGATCTTCTTCTCCTACGTCGCCGGCATTCGTTCGGTTATGTGGACCGATTCCCTGCAGGCCGTCATGATGGTCGTGGCCTCAACCCTGGTGGCGCTGCTGGCCATTTCGGAACTGGGCGGCTTCAAGGCGCTGTTTCATACCCTTGAAACCGAACACCCGCAGTCCCTCTCGGTTCCCGGCAGCGGCCTGTTCAGCTTCGTGACCTTCCTTGGCCTGACCATTCCCTGGTTCTTCTTCGCCCTGTCCAATCCCCAGGTCAGCCAGCGACTGTTCATGCCTTCATCACTCAAGGCCATGCGCCAGATGCTGATCGGCTTCCTGGTATTCGGCTTCATCTACACCCTGGTGTCCATTCTGTGGGGCTTTACCGCACTGGCCGCCTTTCCGGACCTTGCCAAGGCTGACCTGGCAACCCCCACCCTGCTCGCCTCAGGTCTGGTGCCACCAGTACTGGGCGTCATCGTCATGATCGGCATCATGGCCGCAGCGGTATCGACCATCGACTCCATCATGCTGACGCTGTCGTCCATGCTGGCACGTGACGTCTATGCCAACGTCAAGCCGGGGACCACCGAAAAGCGCCAGCTCACCATCGGTAAAATCGTTATTCCGATTATCGCAATCATGGCCTTTGCCTTCGCCCAGCTGGAACTCAACCTGATTGCGGTCCTGTCTGTTGCCGCTTCTTCTGGCCTTGCGGTCATCGTTCCTGCGATCATCGGAGCCTTCTACTGGCGTCGCGGTACCGCAGCAGGCGTGCTGGTCAGCGTGGTCGGCGGCGGTCTGTTCATTCTCTTTGTGTACCTGAACGGTGGCAAATTCCTGGGGATACCCGCTGGAATCTGGGGCGTGCCGCTCTCGACCCTGCTGTTCATCGGCACCAGCCTGCTGACCAAGGCCCCGACGGCAGTGGCCGACGAGTTCCTGCATGTAGCCAATAACAGCCGCAAAGCGACCCAGTCAGAGTCCTCTGCTGCCAACCTGGCAGCCAAAGGCGCCTGACAAAAAAGCCCTGGCCGCATTTCGCGGCCAGGGCTTTCTCGTTCCAGTAACATCACACCAGGTTTTAAAGCGATAGATCCCCGTGGTTACTCATTCAGCTTGTGCAGCAGGAACTGCAACGCCACCCGCTCGGTCGGGTTAAGGTTTTTCAGCGTCTGCTCGGTAATATCCTTGGCACAGGGAATCATGTTCGCAACAACCTCACGACCCTCCGCGGTCAGGCACACGATCACCTTGCGCTGATCATCCTTGTCGGACACCAGCTCGATCAGGTGCCGCGCCTTGAGACGATTCACCACGCCGCGAATTGTCGCCTGGTCGATCGCCGTCGCCTTGACGATGTCGGTGAGTGAACTGGGGCCCCGGTCGATGACCGTGCAAAGGGTGGCAAACTGAATCGGCGTCAGTTGCTTGTCGCAACTGAGCTGCTGAAAAATGGCGGTATGGCGCTGATGCGCCTTGCGAATCAGGTGGCCGACCTGCTCCGCGACCAGATAACCTTCCTGCGCCGGCGTTGGCAGTTCGCCCACACTGAGCGGGTCCGATATTTTATCGTTCATAAAGCCGTACCTGTTCCTTTAAAGCTGCGGCCTTGAGCCGTCGCAAAAGCCTTAATTAGTGAACAAGTACGCTTTCAAACACTGTACTTGCCCGAGAAAAATAGTGTATACATTATAATTAACTTCGTTCGACACGACCAGTCTTCGCCTCGCGCAATTACGTCATGTCCACCCTTGTTCCGCCAACGCGGCGTTATTCCAGGCGCCATGACGCAACACAAAGGTCCGACTACATCAGGACTGATCCTGGGGAAATACCATGTCCGACAGGCACCACCTCATACCCTCCCGCCAGCAGTTGCTGCACGACGCAGGTGTACTGACCATTTACCGGGACCCACTCATCCCGCCCAAACCCGCACCGGGCCAGCCCGGCACCCATTCCGATTTCGTGCCGACAGAACCGGAGCTCTTTCTCGCAATACTGGATGACAACCGGATCATCGCCTTCAATGGCCATGTTGATCTGGGTACGGGCATTCGCACCTCTCTTGCACAGATCGTAGCCGAGGAGCTGGACGTCAGTGCGGAGTCGGTATTGATGGTGCTGGGTGATCCGCGGGATGTACCCAATCAGGGCCCGACCATCGCCAGTGCGTCTATCCAGATTTCCGCCATTCCGCTGCGCAAGGCTGCCGCCCAGGCGCGGCACTTTCTGCTGACCCGAGCAGCGGCGCACTTCAATGTATCCACCCAGGCACTGGAGACAGACAAGGGTCATATCCGCCTGAGTGCCGCGCCCGAGCACAGCATTTCCTTTGGCACTTTGCTGGCCGGCCAGCGTTTTGATCTGCGTCTGGACGATGAGGTCACGCTCAAGTCCCCGGCGTCCTACCGGATCGTCGGCCGCTCCAGCCGCCGCGTTGATATCCCGGCCAAGGCGACCGGCGGCCTGACCTTTGTACACGACATGCGCTTGCCAGAGATGCTGCACGGCCGCGTGGTGCGCCCGCCCTATGTTGGCCGCGACAGTGGCGACTTTGTCGGCACCAGCCTGCTCGAGGTGCAGCATGACTCCATCAAGGATATCGCGGGCATTGTCGAGGTGGTGGTGCTCGGTGACTTTATCGGCATTGTGGCCGAACGCGAAGAACAGGCCGCCCAGGCCGCCCGCCAGCTCAAGGTGAAATGGAAGCCCATCCCCGACCTGCCCGACATGCAGGATCTGGAAGCCACCCTGCGCGCCAACCCGGCCACAGAGCGACGCCTGAAACAAATCGGTGATGTTGATCAGGCGCTGGCGAACTGCGCCACAACGCTGCACCGAACCTACCTGTGTTCCTACAACCTGCACGCCTCCATAGGGCCGTCCTGCGCCCTGGCCGATGTCCGCGACGGCGGCCTGAAGGTATGGTCCGGCACTCAGAACCCCCACAGCCTTAGGGCCGATCTAGCCAAGCTGACGGATATGGATGAGGGCCTGATCGAGGTCATTCGCATGGAAGCCTCGGGCTGCTACGGGCGCAACTGCGCCGATGATGTCTGCGCCGATGCGGTACTGCTGTCCCGTGCGGTTGGCCGGCCGGTACGGGTACAGCTGACCCGCGAGCAGGAACATGGCTGGGAGCCCAAGGGCACCGCCCAGCTGATGGATGTCAGCGGTGGCCTCTGCGCCGACAAACAGGCCGCGGCCTATCGCTTTCGCACCCGCTATCCGTCCAACGACGCGCCCACACTGGCGCTGGTGCTGACCGGCAAGGTCGATGCCAGCAACCGGGTATTCGAGATGGGCGATCGCACCTCGGTGCCACCCTACCTTTACCCCAACCTTGATATTGCCTGCGACGACACCGCCCCCATCGTGCGATCCTCCTGGCTCAGGGGGGTGTCGGCATTACCGAACAGCTTCGCCCATGAATGTTTTATCGATGAACTGGCCAGCGCCGCCGGGGCTGATCCGGTCGAGTTCCGTCTGCGTCACCTCAGTGATCCCCGCGTCAAGGCACTGATCGAAGCGGTGACTCAACAGGCCGGCTGGCGACCCAGGCCCGCCGGACAGGAAATCCAGCTGTGCGTCAATGGTCGACTCAAGGGGCGCGGCTTCGCCTATGCGCATTATGTTCACAGTCGCTTTCCCGGCTTCGGCGCCGCCATGGCCGCCTGGGTGATCGAGCTGGAGGTTGACCCCGCCACCGGGCATATACAGGTGCAGCGGATTCTGGTGGCGCAGGACGCAGGCCTGATGGTCAATCCCGCCGGGGTTCGCCACCAGGTGCATGGCAACGTTACCCAGGCTCTCAGCCGCAGCCTGAAGGAAGACGTCAGCTTTGATCAGCAGGCGGTGACCAGCCTCGAGTGGGGCGGCTATCCGATACTCGAGTTTACCGAGTTGCCCGAGATTGAGGTGCTGCTGATCGACCGCCCGGATGAACCTCCTTTGGGGGTCGGTGAGTCAACCTCCCTGCCCGGTCCTCCTGCCATCGCCAATGCACTCTTCGATGCCACCGGGGTACGTTTTTACCAGACGCCCTTTACCCCGCAGCGGGTGCGGGCGCAGTTAGCCCAGGCCGGTATCTGCAGCTGGGAAGATCAACAGTATGCAGCACCTTGATCAGCAGGTTTGGCAACAGGCACTGAGCTGGTGCAGGGCCGGCGAAACCCTGTGGCTCTGCACGGTGCTGGCCAGCTACGGATCTTCGCCCCGCCCGCCGGGCGCCATGCTGGCAGCGCTGCCTGATGGCCGCAGTATTGGCTCACTGTCCGGCGGCTGTGTGGAGGAAGATTTCCTGCAACGGCTGCACAACGGCGAGTTTAATACCGCGGTTCAGGTTCTGCGCTATGGCGAATCCAGCGATGAGCGGGAGCGGCTGCGTCTGCCCTGCGGCGGTATTCTTGAGGTTCTGATTGAGCGCTTGCAGCCGAACTCGGCCAACCGGCAACAGCTGACCCGCCTGGTCCAGGCGTTACAGGGCCAGCAACGCCTGATGCGCGTTATCGACCTGGACAGCGCCGAACATCAACTGCAGCCAGACCCTGGCCAGGGCCAGCGGGTGGAGCGGGACGGCGCTGTGATCAGGCTGCGACTGGGGCCCAGTCAGCGTTTGCTGATCGCCGGCATTTCACCGATTGCGGTGATCTGCGCCGAATTCGCCAAATCGCTGGGGTTTGAGGTCATCGTCTGTGATCCGAGGGAAGAGGCGCTGGCAAGCTTCGCCGTCGAGGGTGTTGAAGTACTGCCACTGCTGCCTTCGGTCTACATCGCCAATGGCGGTTGCCATGGCGCAACAGCGGTGGTGGCCCTGACCCATGACCCGCGCATTGACGACCTGGCGATGATTGAGGCCGTCAGGACCGATGCCTACTATATCGGTGTTATGGGTTCAGAACGGACATCTGCCGCCCGGGCCGAACGCCTGCTGCGCTCCGGCGGACTTAGCGAGATGCAGGTCCGCCGGATTCGGATGCCCATAGGCCTGGCAATCGGCAGCCGAACCCCCGCCGAAATAGCCCTGGCGGTACTGGCAGACGTTCTGCGAGTGCAAAATGGCCGCGCGCGCGATGCGCTCTGAAGCGCCAGTAGCGCATCCGCGCTACCGAGGCTAAGCACCGCTGTTAATTGCTGACGACCTGATTGAGCTCGAAGTTGACGCTGCACTTGAGGCCCGCGGGCAGCAGGTAGTCGGGGTTGTCCAGTTGCAGGCGCACGCCGAAGGTGCTGCTGGCGGCATCGAGCACGCGGTCAACGATCTGGACCCGCGCCTGGTGGCTGCTGTTCAGCGGCGCCGCCAGGGTCACCATGGCGGTGGCACCGGCCTTGATCTTGCCGTGATATTCCGCCGGTACCACCGCCTCGACGTAGAGCGGATCCAGCTGTACTACCTGCAGTATGGGTTCTTCACCCACGTACTCGCCGGGATCCAGAAAGGTCTCGACCACAACACCGGTGAGTGGGCTCTTGATGGTCTTCTGCTGCAGCAACGCCTGGGTCTGGCCCAACTCATAGCCATAGAGGCGGTTGGTAATAACGATTTCGTCCTTTTCCTGCTCCGAAATCAAGTTGCGCTCATAGAGTTCAGTATTGCGGGCGATGGTGCGCTTGCCGTATTCGGTCTGGGCACGGTTGAGCTTGAGCGTGGCCTCCTCGACATCGGAGCGCAGCTTGAACAGCACCTGGCCTTTTTTCACCAGATCACCCCGCTCCACCTTCACCGTGTCCAGTACCCCCACCACGGGGCTGGCAATGTTCGCATCGATACTGGGCGTCAGCAGGCAATCGGTGGCGAGATTCGGGCTGTCGGCCGGCATGGTTGCCGGCGCATCCAGGGGCACACTGAGCAGATGTTCAACTTCATCCAGACTGGCGGCAAGGCTGCTGCCGGCCCAGCTCAGCAGGGCGATAGAGATAAGGGTCTTGGTCATCAGTCGGTAGATCCCGAGAAAGCGAGCAGCTCATTAAGCCGAAGATCGTATTCCAGCGTAACCTGGCGGGCCAGGTAGTTTTGCCGCTCGGTATATTGTTGTTCAGTGCGCAACGCGGACAAAGCCATGCGTTGCCCACCGGCGGTTGTGAGGCCCAGGGACTGGGCGGTGGCCAGCAGGCTTTTGGCCTTGAGGGTACGCAGCGGCTGGTTTTCCAGTGTCAGCAGAGTCTCGAAACTGCCGGGATCCCCCTGGCGCGCGCAGCGCCCGGCCAGCTGCCGGTCGACCCGCCCGGACTCGTAGTGTTCGGTGAGGATGACATGCAGGCCACCGGCCTGCTCCACCACCGGATCCAGCTTGATATCGGTGCCACGGCCCGCCATGTGCGTGGCCAGGGTGATACGCCCAGGCTCTGCCGCCCGCGCCACGATCTGGGCCTCGCCCTGATCCTGTTTGGCACTGAGTACCTGATGTTCAATACCGGCCTGGCGCAGGTAGTCGCTGCCACACTCGGAACTGGCCACCGACTGGGTGCCGATCAGTACCGCCCGCCCCTCGGCGATCAACTGCTGACAGCGCTCGATAACGGCGGCCCAGCGCTGCGCATCAGTGGCGAACACCCGTGCAGGCCAGGTTTCGCGCCTGGATGCCTTATGGGTGGGCACCGGCGTCACCGCCAGCCCATAGACGCGCCACAGCTCCTTGCGCACTTCCCAGGCGGTACCGGTCATGCCGCACAGGTGCAGGTAGCGGCGAAAGAAATTCTGATAGCTGATACGGGCCAGAGTCACACGCTGCTGCGTTAGCTCGCAGGCCTCCTTGAGTTCCACCATCTGATGCAGCCCACGCTCCCAGGAGCGCCCCTCCATCACCCGGCCACTGAGCGGATCTATCAGCTCGATCTTGCCTTCACGCACCAGATAGTCTTCGTCCACCCGGTAGATCAGCCGCGCCAGCAAGGCCTTGTGGACGATCTCCTCACGCCGGATGGCGCCGCGAAACAGCGGCCCAAGACCTATGCTGAGCCGGCGCAGAGACTCGCAGCCCTGCTCGGTCAGATCGATGCTGCGCCTATCGATATCCAGCTGAAAATCCGTGCCCTCACCCAGCTGAAACGACAGCTGGTAGCCGGTTTCGATAAACTGCTGCTCTTCGGCATTTCCCTGATTGCCGGAGATAATCAGCGGCGTACGGGACTCGTCGATCAGCACGCTGTCAACCTCGTCCACCAGCGCAAAGTGCAGCCCGCGCAGCTGCAGCTGTTTCTCCAGCCGGGTGCTTTTAAGCGATTCCACCTGCAGTCGCAGCGGGTGCGTCTGGGGCATTTTCATGCGATCGCGCAGGTAATCGAACACCAGCTCCTTGCCGGTCACGTAGACGATATCGCAACCATAGGCCTGGCGGCGCTGCACGGGCGTTGCGGCGTGCGTGATCAGGCCGAGACTCAGGCCAAAACGCTGGTACAGCGGCTGCATATCCATGGCATCACGTTCGGTGAGGTAGTCGTTCACGGTGATCACATGCACCGGCAAGCCGGCCAGGGCCGCGGTGATCACCGGCAACACCGCCGTGAGGGTCTTGCCCTCACCGGTTTTCATCTCGGCCGCGCGCCCCTGCAACAGTATCCAGCCGCCCACCAACTGGCTGTCAAAGTGGCGCATGCCCAGGGTGCGCCCCGACAGCTCGCGGATAATGGCGAACAGCTGCGCGACCGGAGCATCTTCGAAGCCCGTGACGCGCAGGCGCTCACCCAGCAGGCGGGCCTGCTCTATCAGGCTGTCGTCATCATCTGTTTCGGTACCGCCGGCAAACAGGGCCACCTGGCGCACAAAGCGTTGCTGGCGCCCGTGCAGCCGCCTGGGGCTTTGTTCCAGCAACCCCTGCAGGCGCTGGCCGAGACGCTGCAGCCAGCCCAGCTGCGGACGTGCGCGTTCGGGGCGGTGGCGGTAATCCGCCGGCGGATGGGAGGCGCAGCTCACCTAAAACTCCAGCTCGCGCAGCAGCACGCGGCGCAGGTTGCGGTAAATGCGAAAACCGATGGCCTCGGGTGTGTGCTCAAAGCGCACATAGACACGCTCACCCATTTTCTGAATCGGCAGGTTGTCCACACCGACATCAAACAGAAACACGGTATCGAAGGCTTCCGGCTGCTCCTGGTTGCCGGGATCAAGCGCAAACTGGCCGCCGCCTGTGACCGAGAGCGCGGGGCTTGGCAGTATCTTCTGGGCACTGGGCACCTCGGCCAGCATGCGGGCCGGCAGTTCCTGCTCGACCTGTTCCGACAAACGCACGTTCAGGCCCTGCAGGTCGTTGCGAATGGACTCCACATCATCCTGCCCCACCGCCACCCGTACGCGGTAATCGCCCGGCTGCAGCAGGTAGCCCATCAGGGTGCCACGCGGTATCAGGCGCCCCAGCGGATCGACCGGCAGCGCCAGCTGAAAGGCGCCCTGGGCACGGCTGCGCAGCGTCAGATCACGCTGTTCATCGGCGTAACGCGCAAGCGTCGCCCTGGCCTGGGTGATTTCCTCCAGTATCATGCCGGTTTCATTGCGACGTTCATCGGCGATGGCGGTCTGGTACAGCACCATCAGCTCCTTCAGCCGCCCTACCGCCTGGGCGAGATCCGCCTCCAGCTGCGGGTTGTCACTGACAAAGAGCACCTGGCCTGCGTCCACCGACTGGCCGGAGGCAACCTCGATCTGTTGCAGAAAACCATTGCTGCGGGCCTGGACCTGGGCTTCCTCCGGCGCCCAGAAAATCCCCTGGGCGAGGGTCATTTTGGGCACGGGCATAACAAACAGCAGCGCAAACAGCAGGCCACCGAGGCCCAGAGTCACAGCCAGAATACGACCTCTTTTATGTAACACGCTTCTATCCATGGTCAGATACTTGAGGATGGCCAGCAGGGGTTTGCCGAACATGTTGTAGAGCGACAACATGGCCAGCAGTATGCCGATAAAAAACAGCTCACTGGCCACAAAGAGCACTATGGTGAGGGTAATGAATACCCGGTACACGAAGCTTGCCAGGGCATAGCAGAACAGCCACCAGGCCTCCCTGCGGCTGTAGGCCGGCGAGGTCTCATCGCTAAGCCCCAGCAGGTAGCGTTTGCACAGATAAGCCACCTGACGGGTGCTGCGCGCCCCCAGATTCGGTATCTCGAGCCAGTCCGCCAGCACATAGTAGGCATCAAAGCGCAGCAGCGGATTACCGTTGAACAGCACCGTCGAGACGCCGGCGATCAGCAGCGTATTGAACGCCAGGCTGCGCACCACACCGGGTTCGGCATGGACCCAGACCCACATGGCCAGGGCTGCAATCGAGGCCTCCACCATAATGCCCGCCGCCGCCACCAGCATGCGCTGATACTTGCTGCGAAAGGACGCCGAGGATGATGCGTCCACATAGGGGATGGGCATGAAGATCAGGAACATCACCCCCATCTCGTGCACCTCGCCGCCCCAGCGTTTGACGGCATAGGCATGGCCGAACTCGTGCACCAGCTTGACCACCGGATAGGCCAGCCAGATCAGAAACAGGTTTTCCGCCGCCAGCACCCGGTCGGCCAGATTTTCGGTCAACTGCGGCCAGTGATAAGCCGCCTGACTCAGCGCCCAGCCAATGCAGAACAGCCACAGCAGCGCGGTCACCGGATTGAACAGCCAGCGGCTCAGGCCCGCGGTGCGGTTGAGAAAGGGTTCCGGATCCAGCAGCGGGATCTTGATCGCCAGGGGCGACTTGAAGATGGCCAGCAGGCGGTTCTGCTGGTCGCGCTGGCGGCGCTGGCTCAACTCGCCGATATCGGGGGTCACATCGGTCTGGATAACATCCACCCGATACAGCTGCGACAGCAGCCGGATCACCTCATCCTGCGAGGGCATGTCATCGCCGAGCTGCTCACCGGCGCTGTGCCACAGATCATCCAGGGTGCGACGGCCATTCATCAGGCCAATAAGGCAATAGGCCTGTGGGGTAAAACGGTGGTAGCGCCCGCTGGCATCGTCCTGCACCACGTACCAGACATCACCACGATAGACATGGCGATTGATCTCGATATGGGAGCGCAGCCGGGGTTTTAGCTGCGCCACCCGGTGCCAGGAGGCACTGAAAAGCGATTCTGCCACTTAGGGCCACCAGGCCCAAATTTTGAGGCGCAGCCACTGCTGCAGCGGGTAGGTCCAGATCCAGATCAGCTTGCGGTCATCCACATCTATCTTGCCGACACCCTCCATGCCCGGGCGCAGCTCCGGCAAGGGTGCCGTCAGTGCCGCCTCGACCCGAAAGAAATTGCCGCCATCACGCGCCTCGGTTACCGGCGTCACCTGGCTTAGGTCGAAATCAAAGGCTGTTTCCGGCAATGCATTGAGCACCAGGCGGCCCTGCAGACCTTCGCGAATATCCGCCATGCGGTGTTCATCGACCCACAGAATGACCCGGTAGCTGTCCAGCGGCGCCACTTCAAACAGCACCTCGCCCTGCTCCACGGCACTGCCCAGACGCTGGCTCAGATCACCACTGACCACCAGACCATCAAAGGGCGCCCGCAGCCGCGTGCGGGACAGCTTGCTGATCACCAGGTCCAGCTCGGCCCGGTTCTGTTCCAGCTGGGCCTGCACCACCTTGGCTTCGGAGCGGTCGCGATTGGCCACCGCCTCCTCATACTGGCGCTGCAGCTTGGCCTGCTCACTGAGAAAGCCGAGCTTTTCCAGCGTCAAGTCGCGGTCATCCAGCCGGCTCATTTCCTGCTCCGCCGTCACCCGCTCCCCCGCCTTGACGGCGGCGGTGTCCAGATAGCCCTCGAACGGCGCCACTATGGCGCGGCGCACCGAGCCTTCCAGCACGCTGTCCGCCGCCACCCGGTAAGTGCCGGTGGCCAGGCTGAAAAACACCACCAGGGCGATCAGCAGCAACAGGCTGAGCTTGCGCCCGGGGTAGCCCTTGCCGAACAGGCGCTTGAACTGGGTCAGGCAGGCCGAGCCCAGCTGCTGATACCAGCGCCTATCCTGGCCATGCTTGTTCTTCAGCGCCTCGCCCGACAGCGCCACTATGCTGCGGATACGATCCACCTCGTCCTCAAGAAAAGGCCTGTCGGCTTCGCGCTCCAGGGTCACGGCACCAAAATAATCCTCCCCCGAATGCAGCGGCACCGTCAGCAGGCGGGCATTGCCATAACTGAGGGAAAACTGCATGTGCTCGCGCTGCACCAGCATGTTGCCACTGTCGCCGCTGCCGGGGTAATTGATATGGCCGCGCTGTAGCACCGCCTCATCCATGACACCACTCAGGCGCCGGATCAGGTTCATTTTCTTGCCGAACTGGGCGCTGTGGGACAGTGCGCTGATCTGCACCTGGGCCCCCTTGCAGAGGCCAAAACTGACGCGGTCACAGCCATGGGCGCTGGCCAGCTCGTTGACGAAGGTCATGGACGCGGCATTGAAATCCGGCTCTGCCAGCACGGCCCCCAGCAGGTCCACCGCGCCCGACAGGCGTTCAAACTGCAGACCCTGCTCCTGGCCACGGTGGCGACGCAGCATCAACTCGATCCAGGCGCTGCCCCACTGCACCTGTTCCATCACCGCGGGCAGGCGCGCACTGGGCACGCGCAGCGACAAGGCCACCACGCCCACCAGTTCGCCATCCAGGCGCACCGGGAAAGCCACGCCAAAGGCGCCGCTGCCAAGGGAGTGCACCAGGCCCGAAGCCTCTTCGATGCCCTCCTCTATCAGGGCGGTAAAGTCGGCGTCGGGCTGGGACTTTTCCGGCCAGATGGCGGTGGGCTGAAAGCCTGCTTCAGCGCTGTCCAGTACCAGGGCGGCCAGATCGACATTGCCGATGCGGGTGCAGATCAATGCCAGCCAGTGCTGGCAGTACTCTTGATGACTGGAGGCGGCGCTGAACTGAACCCAGGCCTGGCGCAGGCCATCCTGGGCGGTATCGGAATCTGTTTGCATCAATGGGGTACATTAACCAGAGCGGGCAGGACGAAAACAGCCCTGAACGGACAGTGTCCGCCAGGGCCTTGCGTGTAACAGTGCAGCTTTAGTGGCTGGGCTGAGTTTCAGCCTCGGTTGCGGCCGGTACTGCAGCGGTTTCACCCACTTCGCCAAAGCGTTCTTCGTACTGTGCCAGCACATTGTTCAGCAGGGTTGCCATGCGCTTGGCGGCAAAGGGATTAAGGATGATGCGATCCGACAGTTCGATGGACAGTTCCTTCTGCTGTGCATTCCAGGCCTGGTTCAGGCCGAACAGCAGGGTAATTTCTTCCCGGGTACTGGAGACATTACACACATTGGCATAGGTACTTTTCATGCGAGAGTCATCCCACTTGATAGTGGGTGTTGCAACTTTCTGCTTGGGCTTGTCCATGTTTCTTCCTTAAATTGATCAGTGTGTACGGATATTACCGGCGGCCTTTTCCCAATCGAGGGTAGCCGCCTGTTTGATATTGTCGTCACCAACGAAGCACTGCTTGGCCTCATCCCAGTGCATCAGATTACGCTGCTTGTGGCGCAGCGACTCAAAGCTCTGGCGTGCAAGCTTCACAGTACCAGATCGCTCCCCGCTTGCCAGCTTCCATCCGGCCAAACCGGCAATGGCAGCGGCTGCGGCGCCCGCTCCAGTGTCAGCACTCGGCTGTGCGCCATCAGCGGCCGGGGCTTCTTCCGCGGGTGCAGTCTCAAGCGGTACTTCTTCCTCTACAGGCTGAGTCGGTGCCACCGACTGCTCGCTTGTATCGTCCGCTGTAGCCTGCGCATCCTCAGTGGCATCCGGATCTGCTTCGGGCGCACAGGCCATCGGCTGGCCCAGCTCGTCGTAGCACTCGTCTTCGGGGATGTCGCCGTTCTCGCCAGTATCTCCGTTACCCGAGCTTCCCGCCGTGCCGGCCGAGGCACTGCTGTGGTGCCTGGGCTCGCTTTGGGTGCTGAACAGGCTCTTGCTGCCATCGGCGATAAGGCCGCCATCATCGCTCTCATCTGCGGCCGTTTCAGGTGCGTATACCTGACCTTTTTCCGATTCGCCGTAGAGCGTGAACTGGGTGCTGGCCAGCAGATCGAGGCTGCCCTGGGCCAGTCGTGTGACAAAGAGTATCTTGCCGGTATCGGTCTGGGACAGGTCCTTCTCGATGTAGGCATATTCACCGGCCAGTACATCCTCGGACAGTGAGGCAAAGAACAGGTCACTGCCAAAGCCGCCGAGCAGGATATCGTTGTCAGCGCCGCCATCCAGCTCGTCATCACCACCGATAAAGAGTTCGGTGGTTTCAGCGATATGCAGCACGCCTTCAACATAGGTGGCGCGGCCGCCGTCACCGGACAGGAAGTCGTTGTTGGCATCACCGAACAGGAAGTCGTCGCCACCACCGCCGATCAGCACATCATCGCCGTCGCCGCCGTGAATTTCGTCGCTGCCGCCGATGTCCGACGAAACACTGTCCAGCTGATCCAGCGTCAGCGGATCGGTATCGTTGCTGTTGTACAGCGCCACACCCAGATCCCCCACCACGGCATCATTGCCGGCACCGGCCTCGATCAGCTCGTTGCCCAGGCCACCAAAGATCAGATCCCGGCCCGCGCCGCTGATCAGGGTGTCGTTGCCGGAGGTATCCAGGCTGGTATCGGTGGTCAGATAGCGATCCGCCAGACCCTTGATGTATTCGGCACGGCCATTGTCGCCGAAGATAACGTCATCGCCGGCCGCGGTTTCGATACGGTCATCGCCGACACTGCCGAAGGCCAGGTTGTTACCGCCCAGCGCGGTTATAAAGTCCGCACCGCCCAGGGTGCTGAGCTCGCTGACCACCAGCACGCGCTTGTCGCCGGCCAGGTTCAGCTGCACCGTGCCGTTGTCCCCCAGCAGTATGCTGTTGCCAATGCCGGAGTCGATGAAGTCTCCGTGGGTGCCGCCCATGATGATGTGATCGCCATTACCGCTGTCAATATCATCGATACCGCCGGTGCTGGCATCCACATCGATGCTTTCCAGACGATTCAGTACCCCGGCCTGGTAACTCAGCAGACCATTGTCGCCAAAGATCAGTGCCTTGCCATTGCCGCTGCTGATCGTGTCCGCGCCACGTCCGCCGATCACCGTTTTGACGCCATCACCCAGATGGATAATGTCGTTGCCACCCAGGGTCAGCTGATCGCTGGTCATGCTGACAAGCTGGCCTGACGCAAAGCTCAGGCTGCCCAGGTCGCCGATCACATAATCGGTACCTGTGGTGGTGGTGATTTCGTCGCCGCCTGCACCACCGAAGATCCAGTTGTTGCTGTCACTGAGGCTGATACGGTCCGCCGCAGCATCGGCAATATGCAGCGTGGAGGCGCCAAGCGCAAAGCCTGCCAGGTAGGTCACCAGGGCGTGGTCACCAAACACCAGGTTATTGCCGCCCGTATCGGTGATGATATCCAGCGCACCGCCACCGATCAGGGTGTCGTTGCCGCTGCCACCATCGAGGTTGTCTTCACCGGCACCGGCGATGGATTCGACCTTGGCAATAATGCCGGCCCGGCGTGTCAGTTCGTTGCCGGCCGCATCCTGTACCGACCCCAGATCGCCGAAGATCAGGTCGTTGTCGGCGCCGCCGCGCACGGTATCGCCGCCAAGCCCCGCCATGATCAGGTCATCGCCTTCGTTGCCGTCGATCGTATCGGCGTGGATCGAGCCGTAGATAGTATCGTTGCCGAGGTTACCCTCAAGCGCGACACCAAAACCCGCCAGCTTGGCGTCGATCAGATCCAGACCGTCTTCACCGCGCAGTGTGAGGCTGGCATTGTTGGCCAGCGCCTGCACGGCAGTCATGTCGTCATCCCCTTCCCCGCCCTGCACAGTGGTATGAGCGTCGTCGATCACCGCTTCGATACGGATGCTGTCTGCGTCCATGCCGGCCTGTAGCAGCACGCCCTGGCCGAAGGCGCCGCGGTAGTGAATATTGCCGGCGGCGATACCGGTCACCGAGGTGTAGCCGCCACGAGCACCATTGGTCATCAGGATGCTGTCGGCACTGGCATCATTGATATCGTTGATATGCAGGAAGTTGCTGTCGCTGCCGGCATCGATGATGAGGCTTGAAACTATGCCATCGGTGGTGCCGTTTTCATCGCTGACTGTGATGCTGTCGTTGCCGCCGCCGGTATTAACAAACACTTCGGCGCTGGCCTGACCCAGGGTATCCAGCACCTGCACGTTGTCGGCACCGTCGCCCAGGTTCAGGGTCAGGCTTTCAACATCGTCGTAGCCAATGTGAATAAACACATCTGCGCCTGTCATGCCCGCCACCGAGGTTACGGCGGTGTAGTCGCGCTGCTCGGTCTGGAAGATCACCGAGCTCTTGGTCGCTTCGCGGCTGCCGTCTGCACTGACGCTGGCGAACTGGGTCAGATCCAGCGGATCCTGAGCCGCATCTTCATCCAGGATGCGATATTCATCGTTGAAACTGATGATCTCGGAGATCAGGCTGCTGTCATCGGCAAAGCCCTCGATATCCTGATCAGGCCCCCGTGCCTTGATGATCTCTACCGCCAGGCCGCTGATTTCCTTGAGTACCAGGTACTGGGCATTGAGCGCTTTTTTCTGCGCTTCGTAGGTGCTGCCCAGCGTATCGATCAGGTCTTCAAAGTTCTCTTCCTGATCGCTGTAGGCCTGGCGCAGTGCCAGAAGCTCGTCGGTCTGGGATTCGCTGCCATCAAAGTAGGCCTTAGCGGCGGTGACCTGAGCCTCCAGGTTTGCCACCAGCGCCTGCTGCTGTACATAGCGGAAATCGACGGTGTAATCCAGATGCACCGTGCGGGTGAACCACCAGTAGTTGAGCGTGAAGGTGTACTGCGTATACAGGCTTGTCTTGAGGCTGGCGAACTGAGCCACAGCCGCGTCCCGTGCCGCCACCAGCAGCTGGTACTGCTGCTCATTCAGTGCCGCCAGGGTGACGACATCATTGGCGTCCCGCGTCAGGGACGCGGTCATGGCCTCGTAGCGGGCCTCGGACTGCAGATAGGCGATGTACTCTGGGTTATTGGCGACAAACTGCTGCACCGCCGCCTGATTGGCCAGGTAGCTGGCGCGGAAAGTGGCAAAGTCAAAGCCCGGCTCCAGCGCATCCACGAAGGCTTCAAAGCGCTCGGCGGCGCGATCCAGCACCTTGATAGCGCGCAGTGTATCGGTAACCACAACCGGCAGATCTTCCATGTCCGGCTGACCGGCGCTATAGATCAGGAAACTGTCGATCAGCTCGGACGCCGTGGCATAGGCCGCGCGCACCTGGGTGTAGCCGGCGCTGTTGAACAGGGTTTCGAAATCATCGTAACCCGCGGCGGCGGCGGCCGCGTTCAGAATGGCGGCGAAATCGGCGCCAACGAGATCGGTGTGCAGCTGGTTAATGCCGGCCAGCACCTCGATCAAGCCATTGCTGGTATTGGCCGCCAGGGCGTTGTACACCGGCGCCAGTACCATCTGCCTGTCGGCAGCAAAGCCATTGCCGGCGTCATAAGGGTTGAACTGGGCCAGCAATGTATCGAGATCGGCACTGATACTGGCCAGAGTACTCTGGCTGTAATCATCACTGCCAAGGACGGCGCTGACCTGGGCGATCAGGACATCGAGCTTGTCATCGTAGATATCGGCGAAGCTGTTGCTGCGCGTCAGGTCAAACTGCTGCAGCTGCGCGATCACAGTGGCGCTCTGCTTGGCCAGTACCGATGCCGACAGGTCCAGGTTGACCGCATCCACCGAGGCAATCAGTTCACTGGACAGCGTTTTGCCACCGGCCAGCGGGTCATTGACATTAAAGCCGCGAATATCCGCGTTGCTCTGGTAGCTATTGTAGAAACTGTTCAGATCGGCCTGGGTGATATAGCTGCCGTTATAGCTGCGCGCCTTGAGCAGGTCCGCGTAGATGTCCTGGCTGCCCAGGTAATCGTTCACCAGGGTGTCGTACAGCTGGGCAAGGGCCCGGACATTGCTGTCATTGGCCTGGTGTACATTGGTGGACACCAGTTCCAGCTTGAAGGTTACATCCAGCCAACCGCCATCATCCTCGGTGGCGGTGAAGACGGTCTGGCGATTCTGGTTCAGGGCGCCGTTGATCAGGTCGTAGATATCGCTCTGGCCCGATGCATTTTCCAGCAACTGCTGCAGGGCACTACGGTTGCCGCTGGCATCCAGGGTGATGTCCTGGGCATTGCCATCATCATCGGTAATATTGACCCGACTGCCGAAGTTGCGCAGCCAGTCTTCGGCGACATTGAAACCGCTCTGCAGCCCAGTAACAGCGGAATGGGCCACTATGTCATCAAAGGTGATACCGAAGATCTCGTAGGAATAGGTGACGCTAAACTGGGCCTTGAGCCCCAGCGCCGACATTCGATCCAGCAACGCATCGTCGATAGCGTTCGATTCGTAATAGCGCGCCCTTGTGTAGAGCTTGATCTGGTTTTCCAGCAGCTGCTGGTCATTCAGGCGCAGGGTATCGGCAGCCTCGGTCACCGAGGTGGCCAGCTGCGTCTTGCTGCTGTTCAGGACATCCAGCAGTTGTGCCAGAGTGGCTTCGGATATTTCACCAAGGGCTGTGCCCAGGTCACCCTGGCTGACGGCAAAGGCCGCGTCCGCGTAAGCCTCGGACGCGCTCTTGAGTTCCGCTTCCAGCAGATCGTTTTCGTCGTCGGTAATGCCCTGCAGGCTGATGGCGCTGGTAATGCGGCTCAGCTGCTCAAAGCTGGTGCTGTGTTCCAGCAGGTTCTGATCAACGCTGACGTCGGCTGCGCTGGCATCGCCTGCGCGATCCACTTCAATGCTGTCGGTGCCCTCATCGCCAAACAGGTAGATCGACTGCCCCAGTTGATCGAGCATGCCGTTCTTGCCGACGATAATCTCGTCGTTGCCGGCATTGCCGTGCACGGTAGTCACCGCCTGTGTCTGCTCCACGAAGATGCGGTCGCTATTGATGCCGCCCTGCACCTGCAGGCGTCCGGTGAAGAGACTGTTGTCTATATGCAGTTCAGAACCCTGCACGCCGCCGGTTTCGTCGGTCAGGTTGAGGGTGACTTCATCCATGCCGGTGAAGTGCAAGGCGGCGGCCGCATCAACCCCGTGCAGGGTATCCATGGCATCGCTGCGAACGCTTTCGATGCTGCTGATGGCACTGGCACCAAACTGCACCCGCAGGGGCGCTGTGGTTTTCAGAGTCAGGGCTGTGAGGTCCTGGAAGACAATGCGATTGCCCCCCAGGTCATAGACCACGGTTTCCTTGTGCTGCGCCTCGAAGGCCACGGCCACACCGTTCTTGCTGATGCCATTGAGCTGGTACAGGGTTTCACCGGCGCGGGACGGATCCGGGTGCGCCACTATGGTGGTATCCAGCACCAGGCCAAAGTCGGAGGCAAACTGCTCCAGCTCGGCACGGGCATAGCTGATGGTGCCATCGGCCTTAAGCGTATTCTGAATATTGAAGTAGCTCAGACCCGCCGGAATCGTTAGCTCCGTCTGGCTGCCATTGGCAATGTTGTTCAGCAGTTCAGTATCGTAGTAACGATCCTGGAAACGCAGGTAATCGCCGGCGGCACTGGCCAGCAGATCCTGGGCAATGGCACCGGTGGTGGCATTGCCCAGGACCGTATCGACAAAGTCGGTGGCCGTACTGGTGAGCGTGAAATCGGTGTAATCAAACACCACTTCCTTGCGCTCAAGCTCGACGTTGGCGAAACGGATACGGTTGTTGCCGGCCTGGTTATTGACGATAACGCGGTCGTTGGCCCCTTCACCGCCGTCGATCAGTACCGGGGATACGAAGGCATCAATATCGGTGGATTCCGGCATGGTGACCTGCAGGGTTACCGCCGGGTTTTCCACCTGGAAGCCGACAATGCGACCGGTCTCATCGATCTGGTAGAACGGCATGCCGCTGACCGTATCGACGGAGAGGAAGTTGCCGAGCGCATCCTGATCCACCTCGTAGCCTTCCACCGCGGCGTAGAACTGGTCGCGGTTTTTCGGGTAATTGAGGTTGATCACCTGCTCGGGGCCGCCGATCTGCACCAGGTCGCTGCCGGAACCAGTCTTGATCACCATATCGCCGATCAGCCCCATATCCACACCGTAGAGGTAGACAGTATCGTCGCCGCCGCCGGTGAGCAGCTGCAGGCGCTCGATATTCAGCAGTTTCTGCAATTTGACGCCGGCGCCGTAGATGCGCTGCACGCTATCGCCGGTCACCGGGTCCCGCTCTACGAAGACGTAGAAGGTATCGCTCAGCACCGTACCGACCAGGGCTACGCTGTCAAAGCCTGCCCCGCCGTTAATAATGATATTGGCGTTTTCGACATAGACCAGGGTATCAACATCCACTTCGCGGGTGTCCGCGGTGGGGTCCTGGGACACACCGCTGACCGAGGACACGCCGGAATCCAGATCCAGCAGTTCGCCATCGTCATCCAGCGTCAGCAGCGCCTTGATAAAGAAGGTGTCGTTGCCGTTGTCGCCATAGAGGCCGATATCGGCAACGTTGTGGTTCACCTCGAAGTAGTCATCGCCTTCACCACCAAAGAAGTTGGAATTGTTGACGTTGGCGCCGTCGGTAATCTCCAGCACTATGGTGACTTCCTGGCCTTCCACCAGCACGGTATCGGTTGTCAGCACCGAGCCTATATAGAACTGGTCATCGCCGGCATCACCGTAAACATCAATCTGGGACTCGGTGCTGTCGGAGATAAACTTGTCAGCCTCTTCACCCCCGAACACCGTCACCTGCTCGACGGAGTGGTAGTTGACGACCTGGTAGTCGGCGCCTTCGGACAGGCTGGCTTCACGCACATGCATCAGCGATTCTTCGTCATCAAGATCCACCTTGCCAAAGGTATCGCTGGCATCGAAGTGGGCAATCAGCAGGCCGTCGCCATGGTTGCCGTAGCTGCTCCAGCGATCATCGGTGAAGCGCTTCTCGACATCTTCGGCACGCTTGTAGACGGTATCCAGCTGAATGGTGTCCTGGCCTGCGCTGCCCTTGTAGATCAGGGTATCCATGCCGGCCGTACCACCGGAGTCGGCAATATTCAGGTACTGGCGCCCGCTGGCCAGCTGGGCCAGTTCCAGCGTATAGCTGTCGCCACCCTTGCCGCCATCGAGCAGGCCGCCGCCGGACCAGCCGGTCAGTTCAAACCAGTTGGCGCTGTCAAAACCAGACAGCTCTGCATTCTCGAACAGGTTCGTGAAGGTTTCGGTTTCATTGCCGAACGTGTTGGACAGACGCTGCGGATCACCCGCTGCGCGCAGGGGTTCGGAATCATCGATCACCAGCTGGGTATCGCTGAGGATAAAGTCGGCGTCGCGGCTTTCCACCAGCACGTCGACATCACCGTCAATATTGTCATCAGCACCGGTATCGGACTGCTCGTAGAACTGATCGATGCCGGCACCGCCGGTCATGCGGTCGGAACCGCTGCCGCCGATAATGACATCGGACAGGCTGGCCAGGTTGGTGCCGATGATGCGGTCATCGTCGGCGCCGCCGTCCAGGTAAATATGCGATACCAGCGCCTGGGTTACGCCCAGGGCATCGATGGAGTCGTTGCCGCCCAGGGTATTGAGGCGCGTCTTGTCGGCGGTTTCCAGATCATAGACATCAACGATGACATGACTGGTCGGATTGCCGGCAATGTCCGTGTTGCCATCCAGCTGTTCGTAGCGCATGGCGGTCTGGGTATTGCCATCAACCCCGGTGGACTCCACGGTGCTGACCAGGTAATCGTCAGCACCCTGGGTGCCCTCGATCCGCACGCTGTCGATGGCATTGTCATCGGCCACCTGCAGCATCTTGAAGTCCAGCGTCTGGGCGGTATCCACCAGATCACCGGCGTCATTGCGCTCCTTCACGAAACGGTTTTCCACCACCAGCGAGCGCTGGGTACCGGTGCTGAGCTTGACGCTGCCCACGCTGGTCGTCGCCAGGCTGCCGATGACGATATCGTCGGCGCCCATGCCGGTATCCATGCTGAGGATCTCGACACCGCTGCCACTGAGCGTGATGCCGGCGCTGGCGCCGTGCTGCCAGTTGATATGGGTATCGCCGCCGCTGGCCGATACGACCACGGTATCCACAGCGCCATCATCGACGATGTAGTTACTGGTATCGGCCTTGTAGAACTCGTCCGGATTGACGCTGTAGCCGGCCATGAAGATTTCATCATTGCCCTGGCCACCGTCAAAGCTGTCGGCGCCATCGCCACTTTCCCAGCTCAGGGTATCGTCACCACTGCCGCCCAGCACAATATCGGCGCCTGTACCGGCAATGATATGGTCGGCGTCGGCACCGCCATCAATGGTATCAATGCCGCCGCCGGCATTGATAAAGTCATCGCCCGCCCCGCCCAGAATGCGGTCATTGCCCTCACCGGTGAGGATCTGGTCGCTGCCAGCGCCGGCATCGATATAGTTGGCAAAGCCATTGGCAAGGCCACTGGTGCCCAGGGTCGTACCCGTGGCCCAGATAAAGTCACTGCCGGTCCCGGTGCCATCTTCGTTGTCGCCGAAGATCACATCGGCGCCGTCCTGCGCCTTGATGTTGTCGTTGCCATCGCCACCCACGATCAGGTCCGCCATGGCGGTGCCGATCAGGGTATCGTTGCCGTCTTCACCGTAGATACGACGGCTCTTGTCAGCGTTGCTGTTACCGGTCAGGGTGATGATGTCATTGCCACCAGCGCCGTGAATTTCCAGGTTGGCCACAATTTCGGTACTGATTTCGTACTCGTCGTTGTTGGCAGTACCGGCGGCGCGGATCGAGGTTACCAGGGTCGGGTCAAATACCTGGGTATGACCGTTGCCGGTGACGAAGATGCGCTCAACCTCGTTATCGATGCCATCGCTGGGTGTGACGTCGATATTATCCAGGTACACCTTGTAGATTTCCGGCAGGTTGGCCTGGGTGTTGCCATCGGCATCGGTGTAGGCCAGGGTCAGCACGCCAGTATCCTCGTTCAGTGTCGCCACTGTCGGGTCCGGCAGATCCGGGCAGATCCATTCAAAGCGCGCCAGGGTCACTTCCACGAAGCGCTTGCTGGCTTCGAACAGGGTGATCTTGGAGCCGAATACCTTGACCCCGACCCAGAGGTAGCCTTCAAGGAAGGCCTTGATGGTGCCTTCCATGTCGAACAGGCAGAGCGGATTTTCCTGCAGGATGCTGGCCACTTCCTCGAAGCGGATCTTGCCATCGTAAACGGCCTCGATACCGGTATTGCCACCGGTCCCTGTCTTGGGCAAGTCATGCAGGTTCAGGCCAATCTCGGCCTCGATGCCGCCCAGCACACCGGCTTCCACCAGGCCGCCGATACCCAGCGCCGCCCCTGCGGCGAAGGTCACCTTGAGGGTGACCTCGGGGACATCATCACCCTGGATCAGCTGGCCGGTGTCGGACACGGCCCAGTCGGCGATAAAGAAGCCATCGAATATATCGCCCAGATGACTGACCGAAGCACCAAAGTCGTAATCGTTGGCTTCGAACTCATTGAACCAGCTGCGAATACCGGTGGTATCAAAGCCAAAGTAGAAGTCGCTGTAGGCCTGCAGTTCGCCCTTGATAACCGCATTCAGGCCGGCAAAGATCGGGAACGACTGCTCGTACAGAATCGAGAAGTCGATATCCGGCGTATCGTAGATGAAGAGGTCAACATCCTTGCCCAGCAGCAGCCCGACCGCCGTCATGGGGTCGTACAGAATCGGGAACATGATGGAGCCTGGGCTGGTGCCCAGGTTCGCTACCAGGTTTTTCTGATTCGCCGAGGCATTGGGGTCGTTGGCAACGGTATCGGTGGCCGACTGGCCGCCGGTCTGGTTCAGATCCGCATTGGAAATTTCGGTGCTGTCCGAGGTCATCAGACTTGCACCCAGCACAAAGGTGCCGAAGTTGACCTCGATGGAGCCACCGTCCCGCGCCGCGTCCGCCGCCAGGGTGATAAAGTCCGATACCTCCAGCAGCGCCGTTATGGTGGTGCGCAGTATATCGCCGGTGCCCGCCGCCTTGACGTTCATCGCCAGTACGGCGATATCCAGCAGGTTGATCTGGTCAACACCCAGATCAATATCGGTGGTGAGAATATCAATAACCCGGCGCAGCTCGGAGTCCGCGCCCAGGAAGGGATCCAGTTCCAGCGCTATGGGGCCGATAAAGCCGCTGAACAGGTCACCCACATCCAGGGTCACGTCTTCGAGCACCACCTCAGGCGGTGCCAGGAAATCAGCGCTGAAGCTGCTGCCGCTCTCCCAGGTGATATCCGCCAGCAGCTGATCGTAATGCACAGTGGTAAAGGCATTGGGCAGCGCTATATCGTCGCCAAAATCCATTTCCAGGGTAGCGAACAGATCGACATTGGCCTCGGCCGAGATCTGCGCCGACATGGTCAGCGCCTCACCGATGCGCCAGCGATCCGCCGTGGCCTTCAAATCCATGGCGATCTTGCCGCGCAGGCCGCTGTTACCATCGTCGTCGTCGACTTCGGTCATGCGCATCTGCAGGAAACCCAGGGTACCCAGCAGGCTGGCGCCATCGCTGAGAGAGGCATCCAGCGTAAGACCCAGTTCTTCGCCGGCTTCGGTGACACCGGCGGTATCCAGGAAGAAACCGCTGGTATCCAGACCAAAGCCCAGCCCGAAGAAGTAGTCCAGGCTCACTTCGATGGTATCGGTAGGCCCGGTTTTCAGCCCCAGGCCCGGCGCTGAAAGATCAAAATTGATAGGTACTTCGAGGAAGCGCTTGATGATCGCATCATCGATGCCATCACCGTCGGTATCCCCCATGCGCTCGATATAGTCGTCCAGCCCCTCGAACACGCTGCCGGCCAGCAGGACGTTAAAGGTCAGTTCGCCTTCGGCGGTCAGTACCAGGCCAATGTCGTCGGCGCTTTCCACATCGCCGTAAATCAGCTTGCCCAGCTCATCGTAGGCCGGGTCACCATTGGCATCGGTCTTGGCCACCTGCAAGTAGGCGCCCAGGGCGTTGAACAGCGCATCACGGATCAGGCTGATAACATCATCGCCATTGGCCGCGGCATCGGTGAGTTCCTTGCCCAGGCCATCAACGTAGCTGCCGCTGCTTTTATCCCCCAGCAGGCTGTCGCGCAGCTGATCAACGAAAGCGCCGGACTGGTTAAGTACATCGCCCACCAGTGGCAGGCCAAGGCGGCCCAGCTCACCGACCATCAGGGACTTGATGCCCTCGAACATGCCTTCCATGCCCGCCAGTACAGTGGCCGGGTCGTTCAGGAAGGCAATCAGGCTGAAGCCTGCAAAGTTGGGGGCTATGACTTCAGGTGTCGACAGGCCGGAGAGATCGAAATCAAAGCCCGCGTGCAGCACGTTATCCGCGTAGCTGTCGCCGTTGCGATCGAGCTCCGAGCCGCCCATGGGCAGGCTGCCGGTGCCCAGGAACATGGGCAGATCCAGGCTGGCTTCACCGCCGGCCGTAAAACTGAAATTACTGATATCGAAGCTGCTGAGCTGATAGCGACCGTTGCCCACCTGGGGCAGCGTGATGGCCGCCACGGCTTCGACTATGGCGCTGCCGTTTTCGATCCAGAAACCGATGTCCGGCAGGCTGTCGCTGATACTCAGGGATGCCTCCACATCGATGTCGTCGGCACCGGCGCGCACGGCGAGCGAGACCTGGGTGTCGTCGCCGATAAAAGCGTAATCCTGCACATTCAGACCCGCGGGGCCGGCATTGCCGATCACCGCCAGGGCATATTCCTGCAGCGCCAGATCCAGTTCCAGCGCTATATCCAGATCGGCATCCACCAGCAGGGTGCCATCGGCCGCCATGGTGATGCCAAGCTGAGCCGGATCAAAGCCCGCCGGCAGGTTAAGGAAGGCCGCCAGATCCGCCAGGTCAAAATCCAACCCCAGTTCCAGCTGCGGCAGGCCCAGAGCGCCGAACAGATCGCCCAGATTCAGATCGAAGTCGAAATCGATGCCCAGATCAAAGCCATCGTAGCTGAAGTCAAAGCTCGGCAGTGACCAGTCAGGCCACAGATCCGGCAACAGGTCCGCCAGCTGGGCATTGAGCCAGTCTTCCAGCCCCTGCAAGCCGAGGGATACATCAAAGTTATTCAGCGGCTCCAGCAGGCCGGAGAGGAAATCTTCCAGCCCCAGATCAAAGCCCGGCAGGTTCTTGAAGATGTCATCCAGTGACAGGTTCAGCCCCGGAATATTGAGGCTGAAGTCGAAATTATTGACCAGATAGTTGAGGCCGCTGCGCATCATCTCGAAAATCTGGTCCAGGCTGATGGAGCCCAGATCAAACAGTTCGGACAGATCCGGCAGGCTCCAGTCCAGGTTGCCGAACAGCGTGCTCAGGTCTCCCAGGCTCGGCAGTTCGGGCAATTGCGGCGTGTTGAGTGTAATGGTGGGCAGGCTTGGAATATCCAGCCCCAGCCCGGCGGCATCAACCACCACCGGCAGGGACGCACTCACGCCGGTATTGCGGTCAGCCTGCAGACTGAACAGGCTGTCGTAGCTGCTGTTGGTCACCGTATCCAGCAGGATCTGCTCGCTCAGATCGCCCTGGGCCCCTATCGTCAGGTCGATATTCAGCGCCAGCATGCCCTTGGCATCATCGATGGCGGGGCCGCCGATGGACGCCGCTATAACGCCAAAATCGAGCCCGGCATAGATGGCATCATCAAACAGGGAAACGGCGAAGTTCAGCCCCGGATTGGAGACATGGAACGCCAGATCCGCGGCAGGGTCCGCAGGGTCGCTAGGCAAGACACCAAAGGCATAATCGAACTTGAGCGTAGTGGTGACATCAGGATTCAGTTCGACCTCGACACCCGGTATCTCACTGAGGGTACCGCCAAAATCAATCCCCAGCGACTGAGTGCGGGTAAACAGCTCCAGGCTGGAGCCAAATTCCAGCAGGCGGGTATTTTCGGTAATAAAGAACAACGGCTCGCCGCCGGCATCGGTCAGGGCAAAGAGCGCATCGGTATTGGAGTCCGTTTTATCCGCCGCATCAGGCTCGGTAGTGCTGCCCCAGAACAGGATTTTAAGCGCATCTATCTGGGCCTGAATGCGCAGCGCCAGCTGATCGGCGATGTTCACCGCCACACCGCTGTCGTCCACCAGCAGGCCCGACAGGGTCTCCCCCACCAGTGGCAGCTGCAGGTCCAGCAGAGCATCGAATTCCGAGTACCCCGTGGAGAGCCCCTCGGCCATGGCCTTGAGTGCTTCCAGGCCGCTGATCATCTCATCCTGCACCGCCGTGGTAAGAATGACATTGGCCTGCAGCAGCGTATCGGTGTCCTTGACGCCGGCGAAGGTCTCAACATTGAAGTCAGCCGTCAGGATGCTGCTGCCATCGGTGACGGTAACCGCGCGTGTCAGTGCCGTAGCAAGATCCACTGCGGTGGTGTCAGTCGTGAAGCCATTACTGAAGGTGAGCGCCTCGGTAACACCGGAGAAATCCAGTACATCGGTGCCCTCGACCAGGTTCTCGACGATGCTGTCCAGCCCCCAGTCGGAATCAAACGCATAGGTATCATCGCCGTCGCCACCTTCAAGGCTGTCGTCACCGCCACCGCCATTGAGCACATTGGCCGCCGCATCGCCAATGAGTCGGTCATTGCCGGCGCCGCCGACAAGATTTTCGATGCCGGCCAGGGTCGCCACGGTCATCACCGTACTCAGGGCATCTTCATGGGTGACGATGCTGTTGCTCAGATCCAGCACCAGATCGAAATCGGACTGATCAAAGTTGACGAAGCTGATGGTATCGGTGCCATCACCACCGTCGATCACGTGATTACGGTTGGCCGCACCGTCCAGCTCGCCCCAGATACCCACATAGAAATTGTTATCGCCAGCATCGCCGGTCAGCTGATCGGCGCCACCGAAGAAGGAGCCGTAAATGTGCTGGAAGTCACTGATGCCGGCCAGACCCGTAGCGGTGCCCGCATCCAGATCGACGCTCACCGAGGACTTGTAGCCACCGCTGATATCGCTGCCGTTGAAATAATCCAGGGTATTGCTGCCCTCGCCCGCCTCAATGCTGACGGTGGAATCCACGCCATCCTTGATGACAACGGTATCGTCGCCGTCACCGGTCTTGAGGGTCCAGCTATCGGTGCCATTGCCGGCATTGTCGATATTGATCTTGTTGCTGAGCAGAGCATTAAGCGCCACCTTGACGGACACATTGGTGCCACCGGCAGCCACATCGGTGAAGGTGACCTGCAGATCCTTGCTGATGTCGGACAAATCCAGGGTGTTGGCACCCTCGCTGTCGCTGATGGTATCGGTCTGGGTGGGCGACAGGCTCAGGTCCAGGGACGTCCACTTGGACTCCACTGTATAGGTATCGTCACCCGCTTCGCCCTGCAGGCTGTCACTGCCCTTGCCACCGATGAGGGTGTCGCTCTCGGCGCCGCCCTTGAGGGTATCGTCACCGGCACCACCATCAAGACGGTTAGCCTGCGCATCCCCGGTGAGCTCATCGTCAAAGCCGCTGCCGATGAGGTCATTGATGTTGCTAAGCGTACCTGCGATCAGCGCGGTATCCTGGGCGGCGTCCGCTGGATCGACGATGGCCTTGGCCGTGGCCGCGGTCAGATCCAGTTTCACACCATGGCCGCTGCCGCCATCGTAGGCGGAAAAGTCCAGCGTCGCCGTGCCGGCATTGGCGCCGGCACCGGAGAAGCCCGTGAGGCTTCCGCCCAGCACCGCCGCACCTTCGAAGCGGTACTGGTTGTCGCCGGTGCCGCCAATCAGGTTCTCGACGCCACGGGCCGTCACGCTATAGACCTTGCCGTTCACCGCTGTGGTGACGGTCATCACCGTCACACCGTTGTCATCCGTGATAACAAATTTCAGATCGCTGCTGACGGCGGAAAAATCCAGCGTACCCGCCGTAGAGGCGGTGTCATCCAGCAGAATAGAGGTGCCGCTGCCGTTGCCCCAGTTATCCTGGAACACATAGTCATTGGCGCCGCTGCCACCGAGCAGACTTTCTATTTCAGGCAGGCTGCTGGCGGCCACCGCCAGGGTGTTGGCCGTGGCGCTGTCGTCGGCCACATTGAGTGAGCCGTCGCTGTTAAACGTAAGGGTCAAATCGGCGCTGACCGCCGCTATCGCATCGATCTGCGGCATGGACGCCGTGGCCGCCTGCAGATCCTGGCCGGCAAAGCTGATGCTATCGTTGCCACCATTGGCCAGCTCGGTCACGGCCGCGTCCTGACCCCAGCTGCCGCTGAACAGGTAAGTATCGTCGCCCGTGCCACCGCTGAAGCTGTCGTTGCCAGCGCCGCCAACAAGGATGTCGTCGCCCTGGTCACCGGCCAGCACATCGGCGCCGCTGCCACCGAAGAGGAAGTCGTCACCGCGATCCCCCGACAGGCTCTGGCCACTGTCGGCCGCGCTCAGGTGATCCTGTTTCTCGCTCCCCACCAGTTCATCAATGTTGCTGAGCGTGCCACCGACGCCCGGTACCCCTGTCGCCGCATTGGCAAGATCCACTACCACGGTCAGATCAAACTGGCTGTAATCCAGAATGCCCGTACCGCTGCCGCCGTTAAGGTTGCCGCTGATGGAGCCGCCTGCCGCGAAACTGAAAGTATTGGTGCCCTGGCCGCCGACAAGGTTATCGACATTGCTGAGCGTCACCCTATGACCACCGCTGCGATTGCTGGTATCCGCCACCACCAGGGTGCCATCGGCCTTGATGGTGAAGTAGAGGTCCGTGGTCACGGCGCTGAAATCCGCCGTCACAGTGGCACCGGCGGTGGCGCTGATCACCAGCTGCTCGGCCCAGTTGTTCTTGAAATTGAATGTGTTGATGCCACTGCCGGCAACAATGCGCTCAATATAAAGTGCGCCGCTGAGGCTGCTGGCACCGGCACTCACCGCAAGCCCGGTCAGGGCAAGATCATTGATGGTAAAGACCAGGTCCGCGCTAACGGCGCTGAAATCCAGCGTATCGGTGCCCTCGCCTGCAAGCTCGGTGACAGTGGTGCCATTCCAGTCCGCGGTATCGCTGAACTCATAAAGATCATCGCCGGCGCCGCCTTTAAGCGTATCGCCGCCGGTACTGGCCACCAGGGTATCATTGCCAGCCCCGCCCTCCAGCGTATCGGTATCGGCACCACCATCCAGGTGATCATCTCCGGCATCACCCTTGAGAAGATCAATGCCGGCGCCGCCTTGCAGCGTATCCGCACCCTTGCCGCCGGAAAGATCATCGGCACCGCTAAAGCCCTTGAGAAAATCATCGCCGTTGCCGCCAATCACCTGCTGGATATTGGTCACTTTGCCCACGGCAAAGCCCGCAATGGCGGTGGCCCTGGCGCTGTCAGCGGCGCTGCCTACGGTGAAATCCACCGCGACGGCGCCGCTATAGCTTTTGTCGAAGATAAGGCTGGCAGCGGGGTCGGTATAACTCAGGGTATTGATACCGCCGCCGCCATCCAGAGTGCCTTTGAGCTCAGCCCCCTTTTGGACGATAAAGGTATCGTTACCCGAACCACCCTTGATGTTTTCGATCTGGGTGGCGGTAATTTTGTGGGCGCTTCCTCCGCTGGAGTAGGTCACCACAACCACATTATCTTTCTTGATGGTGAAGGTCAGATCGACGCTGAGGGCCGACAAATCGAGGGTATCGGTGCCTTCGTTTTTCAGCTCTGTGACGGTAACCACACCAAAGGTGTTGCTGCTAAACACATAGGCATCGTCACCCTTGAGCCCCTTGATGGTGCCGGTAGGGTTGGTCAGCGTATCGTTGCCATCGGTCGGCGTGGTCGCCAGTACGCCCTGCATGGCGGCAATGCTGAGGCTCTGGGTCTCGATGACACCGGTGGTGCTTTCCAGGTCCCAGTCGGCGCCCGGCAGATTGCCGGTATCGTCCTGGGAGGCGGCCACATCGGCGCCGGTCACATCAGACAGCTGCTCGACAAACGCCAGCCCCAGCTCACCGTCGGCGACATCGCAGCCGTACAGCAGCAGATCACCGTCGGGGGACAAGGCATTGCCCCAGCGCTTGAGCTGCTGCTGATTGGTTTTAAGCTGCTGACTGTTGAGCTTGGTGTTGCCCAGGAACAGGGCACCGGCGGCGCCGTGGCTGAGCAGGTGGATGGCGGCGACGTTCTCGAAGTAGTCCAGAATGCTGCTGATCTGCTCAACACCGTTCCGCTCGGCATCCAGCACAAACACCTTGATGTCCCGATCGGCATTAAGCAGCAACTGTTGCTGCAGATCGGCCCCGGCCAGCTGAGCACCCATATCGGTGGCAGGCTGATCAACGCCGGATACAGACGCAGGCGCCAGCGTCAGCGGACTGCCCTGCAGGGATTCCAGGGTGGCGACAAGCTGAGTGTCAGCGCTGTTGAACAGCTCGTTGATCACGGATTCCAGCTGGGGGATGCCGGCATCCAGGATCACGATCTGGGACGCCATCATGCGCTCGACCAGATAAATTTCACCCGCGCTCAGCACGGGACCCGCGTCTTGCTCAGCCGCGTCAGCGGGCACAAGGTCGTCGGGGCTGGCAGCATCCGCTTCTGCCTTTGCGTCTGGGTCTGCGTCCGCAGCTGCGCTCATATCAAGTGCGGCACCCTCACCGAGCAGCCGCGTCAGACTGTCGTCCACAGCGATGCTGGCGGGTTCAAACTCGGCACTTTCCAGCGTGCTCAGCTGCAGTTCGGATTCGATAACCCCAGTGGAGGACTCATCCGGCTGCTGCAGGTCGGCGGCGGTAATACCCAGGTCCGCCGACAGCAGCACCCGGTTCTCCAGCGCTTCAAACTGCAGATTCTGCTTTTTCTTGCCGGCCTTTTTGGCCTTTTTGCCCTGGTAAAAAATGTTGTTCATAGCAACGCCCCCGCGTCAGTCACTCATGCTATGCCTTTACCGAAACATCGGGCAAAAACACCACGTGCCTGTGTTTTTATGGATCAGCCTTGCAGCCAGTCATTTACCAGATTCAGATCATCCTGCGTCAGCACGCCCACCAGCGCCTTGAGGCGCAGGCTGTTGAGCAGGTAATCGTATTTGGCCTGGGCCAGATCACGCTTGGCCGAATACAGATCACGCTCGGCGTCCAGCACGCTGATGGCCGTTTCCAGGCGCGACTTGTAAGCCGCGCGGCGCAGATCCAGCGTGGCCTGTTGTGCGGTCACCGCCTTGTTCAGCGCTTGGGTACGTTTCACCGCATTCATGACACCCCAGTAGGCATCACGGGACTGGCGGCGCGATTCGCGCAGCAAGCGGGTCAGTTCCTGCTCGGAGCTCTGGTAACGGGCAACCGCCTCGCGCTTCTTCGAACTGACGGAGCCGCCGGCGTAAATGGGTACACTCAGGCGCAGCATCAGCTCCTGGGTTTCGACCTCACTGCCGCCACCAAAGAGGGTGCCCTGGGTATCGCGGTTGTTCTGGCGCAGTACCGCATCCAGGGTCGGGAAGTGGCCGGCGTTCTGGCGGGAAATTTCGGTGCGCGAGACGCTGACCACATGGCGCTGTACTACCAGGGCCGGGTTGTTCTTCATGGCCGCGGTGATCCAGTACTGATCGTCCGCTGGCTGCGGTGGCTGCAGGTCGATATCATCCTGCAGGGTCGCCAGCACTTCAGGATCACGGCCCGCCATTTCATAGAGCGCTTCATAGGAGTCACGCAACGCGACTTCGGCCACCGCGTAATCGGCTTCCACCGACGCCATGCGGGCCTCGGCATCGTAGCGATCCACCGCACGCCCGATAGACGCCTGCTCACGGCCGCGGGCCAGTTCCAGCTGCTTGGCAACGGCGCTGCGCTCGGCATCCAGGAAGCCCAGTTCATCGGCGGCGGACAGTGCCGTCAGGTAGGCTCCACTCACGCGCAGAATAAGATCCTGCTCGGCCTGAACCAGTTCGGCATCGGCCTGCAGCAACTCGTCCTTGGCCTGGCCGATACGCTTGTAGTTGGCCCAGCGAAAAATGGGCTGGGTTACGCTGAGGGTCCAGCTGGTAGTGGGGAAGGTCGTGCTACCCTGCTCGAAAGCCGCATTGTCGCTGCGCAGGATATCCTGGGTGGTGTCGATGCTGTCGTAATCCAGCGTGATCACCGGCCTGTAACCGGCCCAGGCCTGGGTGACGACCTCGGCACCGGCGGCATGATCATAGGTAGCGCTGCCCAGACGCGGGTCGGACTGCAGCGCCGACTGATAAAGCTCCAGCAGGTTTTCGGCCTGAACCAGCGACGCCGACGCGCTCCAGCACAAAACACCCGTCCCTGCGCACAATCGAACCAGCTTGTTAAGTCGCATTCTTGTTATTCCCCTGGCGCTGTTCGCAGCCATTGTCCTGTTAAACATCCCCTGTAACGCCTCGGGGCACAGCCAATCTGGCAAAGTAAAACGCGCCTGCAGCGTACAATAGCTACAGGCGGTCATGTTATCGGTCGAGAAACAGAGTCTGCACAAAATTCCCTATACCGGCAGATCCAAAGAGGTCTGATCACTTACATAAGGCAACAACCTGTACAAAACCTGTCCTGACGTCCCTGTGGAGACTAAAAAAACATTGACACTCAGGCCAATATTTCAGCACTCCCTGCACCCAAGATAATGGGGCCGGACTATCGGTCGCACCGGGTCGGTGTAAATAGGCCGATAATCCAATACAGCCGTTTCAGCTTTAGCGCCGCGCTTTCCTGCTCGACTCAAATATCAGCAGCACCTTACGCTTGCGTTAACAGTCGCTGAACCGTTTTGCATCAGGTCCAACTTTATAGCTCTGGCACGTCAGGCGCAACGCTTTTTGAACACAAAAACAGCAACAGACAACCCTGTTTACTTATTGAATTTTGTCAATAAAATTACGCCTTTTCCACGTAGTTACCGCCATACAACCGGGTTCATTACGGCAAACTCCGCCTATACCACAGGCTGCGGGTAAACCCAGCGCACACCAGTAAAACAGGCATCCAATACCTATATTATTTCCAAGCCTCAAGCGGCGCTGGAATATTACAGCGAGCCCTGCGCACCAACGCAGCCTTAATGGCTGATTAGCTCAATAGAGTGCGCCAGCAAACTATTCTGCGCACAAGAAATAATCGGGCTTAATCATTGAAACACGGAAACGCAGGCGGATTTATAGGCAGTGGGTCCAGAGGAATAGTCGTGCGGTAGCTGCGCCTGGCAGATATTAGGGAAAGGGGTTGAACGAAGGCGTTTCAGATACAGAAAATACAGACGTAAAACACCCCGGAGGCATCGCACACAGGCGATACTCCGGGCACAGGGTTATTGCAGGGACTCATAAAAACGAAAGAGGAATACCCTAGCGCAGATCCGCCGGCAGTATGTCGGACGGAATATTCTGGTAGCACACCGGGCGCAGAAAACGGCGGATCGACAGAGTACCCACCGAGGTCGCACCAAAGTTGGTGGAGGCCGGATATGGACCACCGTGCACCATGCTGTCGCAGACCTCCACCCCGGTAGGGAAGCCATTGGCGAGTACGCGGCCGGCCTTGCGCTCAAGGATAGGCAACAGCGCCCGAGCCCGTTCACTGTCGCTGCTATCAAGCTGCAGGGTGCAGGTCAGTTGCCCCTGCAGAGATCGCGCAAGGGTCAGCATTTCCTCAAAGTCCGCCACCCGCACCACCAGCCCCAGGGGGCCAAACACCTCTTCGGCCAGACTTGGGTTCGCCAGCCATGCCTGGCCCGTTGTTTCCAACAGCCAGGGCCCCGCGTCACGCAGGCCAGTGTCGCTGGCCAGCAGCGTTTGTACACCGGTACTGGTCTGCAGCCGGTGGGCACCGCTGCGATACGCCTGGGCAATGCCGTCGGTCAGCATGGTCTGGGGGGCAACGCCGGACAGCGCCTCCCGGGCCGCAGCGACAAAGGCATCGGCTTCGGGCCCGTCAATCACAATCGCCAGACCAGGATTGGTACAGAACTGCCCGGCCCCCATCGTCAGGGCACCGGCCCAGCCGGCCGCAAGGCTGGCGACACGGGCCGACACCGCGCCCGGCAGCAGGAACATCGGATTCACCGACCCCAGCTCGCCAAAGAACGGAATGGGCTCTGGGCGCTGCGCACAGAGATCAAACAGCGCCCGCCCCCCAGCCAGACTGCCGGTAAAACCCACCGCCCGAATCAGCGGATGCTGCACCAGCGCCTGGCCCAGCTCGCGGCCGCCATCCTGAATCAGCGAGAATACGCCGGGATCCAGCTCACAGGCCTCGACCGCCGCCGCAATGGCCTGGGCGACGATTTCGCCGGTACCGGGATGGCCCCCATGCCCCTTCACCACCACCGGGCAACCCGCCGCCAATGCTGCCGCCGTATCGCCGCCTGCCACCGAAAAGGCCAGCGGGAAGTTGGAGGCACCAAACACGGCCACCGGGCCGATGGGGCGCTGCATCAGGCGCAGATCAGGCCGCGGCAATGCACGCCCGGGCAAGGCGCCATCCTGCTTGCGCTCCAGGTAGTCGCCGGACTCGATATGCTGTGCGAACAGACGCAGCTGGCCCACGGTACGGCCACGTTCGCCGATCAGGCGGGCTTCGGGCAGGCCGGTTTCCTGACAGCCAATCTCAGTAATGGCATCGCCACGGGCATCGATTTCATCGGCGATGCGGTTCAAAAAAACCGCCCTCAGGCTACGACTGCAATAGCCGTAGCTCTCAAATGCCACTTCTGCGGCGCGGGCCGCGGTATCCGCCATGGCGGGCGTGCCGACGGCAAACTGATGGGCCGGGCCAAAGGCCGGAGTGGACATGAAGTGGCTGTCGCTGGACACCCAGTTTCCTGCCAGATAGTGCTTGCCAGTTAACGTCATTAAATACTTAACTCCTGTTACTGCTGGAAATAGAAAGCCCGCTGTTGCAGCTTCAGGCTTCAGTGACTGTCCCTGGGTACGGCAGACCCGCGGCACCCACGCAGAAAATCAAAATCCGCACCGGTATCCGCGCCCTGCACATGGTCGTGGAACAGCTTGATATAACCACTGGCAGGCGGCTCCTGGGGTACCGACCAGTCCGCCAGCCGGCCGGCCAGCTCTTCATCGGAAATATCCAGGTGCAAACGGCGGTTTTCGACATCCAGCTCTATCATGTCGCCATCCCGTACCACGGCCAGAGGCCCGCCCATGGCGGCTTCCGGCGAGGTATGCAGCACCACTGTGCCGTAGGCCGTACCGGACATACGGGCATCGGAAATGCGCACCATATCCTTGATGCCCTTGCGCAGTACCTTGGGCGGCAGGCCCATATTGCCGACCTCCGCCATACCCGGATAGCCCCTGGGGCCACAGTACTTGAGCACCATGACGCAGTGTTCGTCGATATCAAGACTCTCGTCGTTGATGCGCGCCTTGTAGTCATCGATGCCTTCGAACACCACGGCGCGGCCACGGTGCTGCAACAGATGCGGCGAGGCGGCTGAGGGTTTCAGCACCGCCCCCCTGGGTGCCAGATTGCCGCGCAGCACGGCAATGCCGCCCTTGGCGGTCAGCGCCCTGTCGACCGGCCGGATGACATCTTGGTTCCAGTTGCGTACATCCTTGACCTCGTTCCAGATCGGCTGACCGGATACGCTGATGGCATCCTTGTGCAGCTTGCCGCCCTCGCCCAGCATGCGCATGACCACCGGCAGGCCGCCGGCATAGAAGAATTCTTCCATCAGGTACTTGCCGGAGGGCATGAGATTAACGATGGTGGCAATGTCCTGCCCCAGTTTGTCCCAGTCATCCAGCGTCAGATCAACCCCCACACGACCGGCAATGGCCAGCAGGTGAATCACGGCATTGGTGGAACCGCCGATGGCACCGTTCACGCGAATGGCATTCTCGAACGCCTGGCGGGTCAGGATGTCGGACGGTTTGAGGTCGTCCTTCACCATCTGCACGATGCGCCGCCCGGTCAGATGCGCCATCACCCTGCGCCGGCTGTCCACCGCGGGAATGGCCGCATTGCCAGACAGCGCCATGCCCAGCGCTTCGGCCATGCTCGCCATGGTGCTGGCCGTACCCATGGTGTTGCAGGACCCCGACGAACGGGACATGGCCTGCTCGGCTTCCAGAAAGTCCTCCTGGGACATGGTGCCGGCCTTGATCTCTTCCGACATCTGCCACAGGGCGGTGCCGGAGCCGACCCGCTCGCCACGGAACCAGCCATTGAGCATAGGGCCACCGGAGACCATGATGGCCGGAATATCCACGCTGCTTGCGCCCATCAGCAGGGCCGGTGTGGTTTTGTCGCAGCCCGCCAGCAGCACCACCCCATCCAGCGGATTGGCCCGCAGGGCTTCCTCCACATCCATGGCCGCCAGGTTGCGGTACATCATGGCGGTGGGACGCAGCGAGCTCTCGCCGGCCGAGAACACCGGAAACTCCAGCGGCAGGCCGCCGGCTTCATAGATGCCGTGGGCCACCCGTTCCGCCAGATCGCGCAGATGGGCATTGCAGGGCGTCAACTGGGACCAGGTATTGCAGATGCCAATCACCGGGCGGCCGTCGAACAGATCCGCCGGCAGGCCCTGATTCTTCATCCAGCTGCGATGATAGATATGATCCCGCGAGGTACCGCCGAACCATTCGGTGGAGCGCAATTTGCGCGGCCATGCTGCAGGTTTGAATTCGCTCATACCCAGCCTCCGTCAACTATGAAATTCTGTGCCGAGCACATGGACGCCGCATCGGACGCCAGAAACAGCGCCATATCGGCAATATCGTCAGACATCACTGAGCCTGCCAGACACTGGCTGCGCTTGATCAGCTCCCTGGCGCTCTCATCGACCCACAGCTGCAGCTGTTTCTCGGTCATGACCCAGCCGGGCACCAGGGTATTGACGCGTATATGATCCGCTCCGAGCTCCCGTGCCAGAGCGCGCGTCATGCCGTGCACCGCCGCCTTGCTGGCGGCATAGACCGGATAACCTGCGGTGGCCATCATCCAGCCCACCGAGCCGAAATTGATAATCGAACCACCGCCGGCCTTGCGCATCATGGGCGCCACGGCCTGGGCGGCGAACATCGCGTGCTTGAGATTCACTGAAACCAGGGCATCAAACTGTTCAAGCCCAAGCCCATCCAGCGAATGGCGCACATCGTTGGCGGCATTGTTGGCCAGCACGGTAATGGGACCGTACTCTTCTGCCACCTGCTGGATCAGCTGCTGATAGGCCACCGTATCGGTGATATCGCAGCACCAGAACTGCGCCTCGCAGCCCTCGGCCCGCAGCTGTTGCTCCAGCGCCTGGCCCGCAGCTTCGGCCAGATCCACAAAGGCGGTGCGCGCACCCTGGCGAGCGAACCCCTCAACCACGGCTTTACCTATACCGGTAGCACCGCCACTAATGAGGACCGTGCGCCCCTCAAGATCCGGGTACAGCGCCTTAAGTCCGCTTCTGGCCCCGCGCTCCGGGCCTGTCTGCGCCGTCATAAGGGCCGTACCTCGGGAGTCTGCGCTGCAGCGCGCTTAAGCGGGTTGCGCAGCGTCAGGCCAAAGTCCGGCGCCTCGATCTCGAACCTGTCCCCTTCCTGGGTCACTATGCCGTCGGCCACCGACAGGGTCGCGGTGCCGAACATGTGCAGGTGCAGATCTCCAGGTTCGCGAAAGAGCCCGTACTTGAAGTGGTGGTACTCCAGGTTGGCAATCGTGTGGGACATGTTGTCCTCCCCCGACAGGAACGGCTTTTCCCACAGCACGGAGCCATCACGCACAATGCGCGAGGTACCCTGAATGTCCCGTGGCAAATCCCCGATCAACAGCTCGGGACCGAAAGAAGCCGGGCGCAGCTTGGAATGGGCCAGGAACAGATAGTTAAGCCGCTCGGTCACATGATCGGAAAACTCGTTGGCCAGCGCAAAGCCAATGCGATGGGGCCTGCCATCGGGCCCGATCACATAGGCACCGGCGATCTCCGGCTCTTCGCCACCGTCCAGTGCAAAGGACGGTGATGTCAGCGCCTCCCCGGGCGCCACAGCCACGGCGCCGGTGCCCTTGTAGAACCATTCCGGCTGCACGCCGATTTCACCCGGGGCGGGCTTGCCACCCTCAACCCCTGCGCGGAACATCTTCATCGAATCGCTCATGCCCTCGCCGCTGGCGTGCATGGCATCGCGGGTAGAGGCCGACCCCAAATGGGTCAGGCCGGTGCCGGTCAGAAACATGTGCGCGCTGTCCGGATGGCGCACCGGGCAGTCGAGCTGGCCCTGTTCGGCCAGGGCCAGCAGTTCAACCGACTCACCCAGACCATGACGCTCGATAATATCGGCCAGGCGGCATGCCGCAGCTATGGCTTCCATGGCCAGGTCGTAGGTGCTGTTCGCATCTTTAACCAGGCGTGCGTTTTCACCCTGGCGGCAGATCACACCGCCGCCCTTTAACTGAGACAAATGCATCTGTGATCTCCTTACCTGGACTTGTTCTTGTTGTAGACATCGAAAATAACGGCGGCCAGCAGCACCAGGCCCTTGATGACCTGTTGCCAGTCGATGCCAATTCCCAGAATCGACATGCCGTTATTCATGACACCCATAATGAAAGCACCGACCACGGCGCCAATAATCTTGCCAACACCACCGGACATGGAGGCGCCACCGATAAAGACCGCCGCGATCACATCCAGCTCGAACGCCACCCCGCCCTTGGGCGTCGCGGTATTCAGCCGGGCGGCAAAGATCAGCCCGGCCAGGGCCGCGAGCATGCCCATGTTGGCAAAGGTCAGGAAGGTCAGGCGTTCGGTATTGATACCCGACAGCCGGGCGGCTTTTTCGTTGCCACCCAGGGCATAGATGCGCCGCCCCAGAGTGGTGCTGTTGGTGAGGAAGGTATAGGCCGAAATCAGCACCGCCATGGTGATCAGTACGTTCGGCAGGCCGCGGTAAGTGGCGAGCAGGTAGGCCACAAAGATGATGGCCCCGGCCAGCAGTGCATTCTTGGCAACAAAGAAGCTGAAGGGCTCATCTTCAATACCGAACTTCAGCGCCCGGGAACGGGCCCGCGCCGCCAGCAGCACTATGGCCGAGGCCGCGATCACGCCGAGCAGAATGGCGGTGACATTGGGTTTGCCGGCGCCAAACAGATCGGGTACGAAACCGGTGCTCAGCAGCTGAAAGTTTTTCGGGAAAGGCCCCACCGACTGCCCTTCCAGCAGCGCCAGGGTCAGACCGCGGAACACCAGCATGCCGGCCAGGGTGACGATAAAGGAGGGTATTTTCCAGTAGGCGATCCAGTAGCCCTGGGCCGCCCCGATCATAAAGCCCACCAGCAGGCAGACCGGCACCACCACCAGTGGCGGCAGCTCCCACTCCACCATCATCACCGCCGCCAGGGCGCCGATAAAACCCACCACTGAGCCGACAGACAGATCGATATGCCCGGCGACGATGACCAGCAGCATGCCGATGGCCATGATGATGATGTAACTGTTCTGCAGGAACAGATTGGTCAGGTTGACCGGGCGCATCAGGGTGCCGTCGGTCAGATACTCGAACAGCGCCATGATGACCACCAGCGCCAGCAACATGCCGTAGTCGCGCAGATGACTCGCCAAATAGGCACCAACCGACGGCCGAGCCTGTGGCTCCGGGCGCGTCTCGTTCAGGGGTTTAGCTTGTTCCATCTTGTTTACTCCGCTTACGCCGTCACGATCATGGACATGATTTTTTCCTGGCTGGCCTCTGCCGCCGCCAGTTCACCCAGGAAAGCGCCTTCGTTCATGACATAGATACGATCACAAATACCCAGCAACTCTGGCATCTCGGACGAGATCACGATCACGCCTTTGCCCTCGTCGGCCAGCTGGTTGATGATGCTGTAGATTTCGAATTTCGCGCCTACATCGATACCCCGGGTCGGCTCATCCAGAATCAGTACATCGGGTTCGGTGAACAGCCACTTGCTCAGCACCACCTTCTGCTGGTTGCCGCCGGACAGGTTCATGACCTTCTGAAACACGCTGGGCGTACGAATGTTAAGCGCCTTGCGATAGTCCTCGGCCACACGCCGCTCCTGCGTATCGTCGATCACACCGCGCGTCGATACGCCGCCAAGGTTCGCCAGTGTAGTGTTGCGCAGTATGCTTTCATCCAGCACCAGCCCCAGCTCCTTGCGATCCTCGGTGACATAGGCCAGGCCATTGGCCACCGCCTTGCGCACCGTGGAGACATCCACCGGCTGACCGCGCAGCTGCACAGTGCCGCTGATGTTCTGGCCGTAACTTTTGCCGAACAGGCTCATGGCAAACTCGGTGCGCCCGGAGCCCATCAGGCCCGCAATGCCAACCACCTCCCCCGCCGCCACCTTGAGATTGATATCGCTGATCATCTGGCGTTCGGCGGATTCGGGATGCCAGACGTTCCAGTCCGACACTTCCAGCAGGGTGGCGCCTATATTGGGTATACGCTGCGGATAGCGATGCTCCATGTCCCGCCCCACCATGCCGCGGATAATGCGGTCTTCGCTGATCTCCTCGGCGTGGCAATCCAGCGTGGCCACGGCCATGCCATCCCGGATCACCGTGATGGTGTCGGCAACGCGGCTGATCTCGTTGAGCTTGTGGGAAATCAGAATCGAGGCTATGCCCTGCGCCTTGAACTCCAGCAGCAGATCCAGCAGCTTCTGACTGTCGTTTTCCTGCAGTGCCGCCGTGGGCTCGTCCAGAATCAGCAGTTTGACCTTCTTGGACAGCGCCTTGGCGATCTCCACCAGCTGCTGCTTGCCCACCCCCAGCTTGCCGATCTGGGTGGAAGAGGATTCGCTCAGCCCGACCTTGCGCAGCAGTTCTGCGGTGGTGGCATACACCTGGGGCCAGTCGATAACGCCCTTGTGGGCGATCTCGTTGCCCAGGAAAATGTTTTCCGCAATCGAGAGCTGCGGCACCAGCGCCAGCTCCTGGTGAATAATGATGATGCCCTGGTCTTCACTATCGGAAATACCGCCGAAGGCCACTGTATTGCCTTCATAGACGATATCGCCATCATAGCTGCCGTGGGGATAAACGCCGCTGAGGACCTTCATCAGGGTGGACTTGCCGGCGCCGTTTTCGCCGCACAGTGCATGGATTTCACCACGTCTAACCTTGAGGCTGACGTCGCTCAGCGCCTTCACACCCGGGAAACTCTTGGTGATGCCGCGCATCTCCAGAATGATATCTTGCATAGAAATAACCCGATCATGCTGGCCCGCCGGAGTAGCCGGCGGGCCAAGTTACGTGCAGTTGCAGTGACTTACTTGATCTGATCCATGCTGTAGTAGCCGCTGCCGATCAGGACTTCTTCCCAGTTGGAGGCATCGACGGGTACCGGTTCAAGCAGATAGGCGGGAACGACTTTTACGCCGTTGTCGTAAGTGGTGGTGTCGTTAATTTCGGGATCGGTGCCGGCCAGTACGGCTTCGACCATGCCCACGGTGACGCGAGCCAGCTCGCGGGTGTCCTTAAACACGGTGGAATACTGCTCACCGGCCAGTATGGATTTAACCGATTGCACCTCGGCATCCTGGCCCGACACAACCGGCATCGCCATATCGCCGGAGCCATAACCCACACCCTTGAGCGACGACAGTATGCCGATGGACAGGCCATCGTAGGGCGACAGTACACCCTGCACCTTACTATCAGTGTAGTGCGCCGACATCAGGTTATCCATGCGTGCCTGGGCCACAGCGCCATCCCAGCGCAGCGTACCTACGGTATCCATGCCCATCTGACCGGACACTATCACTATGTCACCGGAATCAATCAGTGGCTGCAGCACCGACATGGCGCCGTTATAGAAGAAGTAGGCATTGTTATCATCCGGCGAGCCGCCAAACAGCTCGACGTTATAGGGGCCCTGGCCGCGCTTTTTCATGCCCTCAACCAGAGTGGATGCCTGCTGTACACCGACCTTGAAGTTGTCGAAGGTGGCGTAGTAATCCACGTAGGCGCTTTCACGAATCAGGCGATCATAGGAAATGACCTTGATATCGGACGCATGGGCATTTTCCAGCGCATTGGACAGGGTGGTGCCGTCGATCGCCGCGATCACCAGTACATTGACGCCCTTGACGATCATGTTTTCAATCTGGGCCAGCTGGTTGGGAATATCATCCTCGGCATACTGCAGGTCCGCCTTGAAACCCGCGGCCTCGAGCTGCTTGACCATGGAGTCGCCATCGGTAATCCAGCGTGCCGACGACTTGGTAGGCATCGAAATACCCACATAGCCCTTCTCGGCGGCAACTACGGCGCCAGACAGCATGACGGTACCCAGTGCAACGCTCGCCATGAGTTTCTTGAAGTGTTTCATTAGCTTCTCCAGTGTTGCACCCGCCGCCGAATCTGAATCCGGGCTGCCGGGCACACATTATTTTTATCGTTGAGCCAATTTGGCAGTCTGTCGGACTTACCACTGATCTACTGCGGGAAAGCCGATTTGGTCATTTTCCGACCTCTTTTTTGTTAAATAGAACCACTATTCGCCTCAAAAGAGCTCAAAAACTGCCGCTAATCGGTCTTTCCCTCGCTACGATCGGCCAAGCCCGAAAGGCTGCGAGCCCCCTCAAGATAGTGCGCCAAAGGCATACCAATCAAATTCATTTTATGTCTAAATACATACCAATATTGATATGACAGGTGCTTTATGGAACTCGGCGTCGCCAGAAACCTGAAGATCAGCCAGCTGCGCCTGATCAGCGCCATCGCCGAACACGGCCAGATACGCCTGGCCGCCGATGCGCTGGCCATCACCCAGCCGGCGGCATCACGCATGCTGGCCGACACCGAACAGCATCTGGGGGCCAAACTGTTCGAGCGTCACCCCAAGGGCATGGTGCCAACCCTGATCGGCCGCGCTCTGGCCCAGCGGGCGCATAACATGCTGGTTGAGCTGCGGGATCTGTCGCGGGATCTGGATGAACTGAAAAGCGGTGAAGGCGGTATCGCCACCGTGGGCGCCGTAACCGGTGCCGCGGTGGGCTTTGTAATTCCGGCGATCAACCAGCTCAAGGCCACCTCCCCCAGGGCCGACATCCATGTGAATGTCGAGGCCAGCGAGGTACTGGTGCGAGACCTGATCGGCGGCAAGAACGACTTCGTACTGGCACGACTGCCGCCCGGCTTCAACGCCAATGAATTCGAGCTGATGCCGGCGCGCACCGAAACCGTGAAACTGGTGGTGCGCAGTGACCATCCGCTGGCGCGGGCACGGGAAGTCGCCATTGGCGACCTGACGCACTATGAATGGGTCATGCAGACCCACCGCGCCCCCATCCGCGAAGCCGTGGACTCCGCCTTTCTGGAGGCGCGGGCACAGCCGCCCAGCAACATCATCAACACCACCTCCCTGCTGGCCATGATTGCCGTGCTGGTATCCACTTCGGCCATAGCACCGCTGGCGAGCGAAGTCTCGGACCTGCTGGTCGGCAATCGCGTCGGTGCCAAACTCAGCGTGCTGCCGATCAAAAGGCCCATAGTGCTGTCGCCCTACTACCTGTTGCTGGTAAAAGGCCGCCAGCTCTCTCCCATCGCCAATCGCCTGCGCGCCCTTGTCAGCGCCGAATTGAATCGCGGCACCAGGATCTGAAAACTCAGCCCCCCAGACTTAATATCAGTTGCGTCCGGCAATCACACCGCCGTCGACATCCCAGATGGCACCGGTGACCCAGCTGGATTCTTCCCCCAGCAGGAAACGGATCGCATTGGCCACATCATCCGATGTGCCGATACGGCCAATGGGGTGAAAGCTATCGAAGGTCGCAAGAGTTGCATCCAGTACGGCCGGATTAATAAAGGCTTCATAGATGGGCGTTTTCACAACCGCCGGAGAGACTGCATTCACCCGAATATTGTGCTCCGCCAGCTCCATTGCCATATGCTGTGTCAGCGAGTGCAGCCCGGCCTTGGCCATTGAATATGCGGACGAGGGCGTGGCCTTGATTGCCTGCCTGGCCCACATGGAACCAATATGCACGATTGAGCCTCCCTGGTGTGCCGCCATATTTTGTGCCACGGCATGGGAGATAAAGAAAGTGGCACGATTCAGATCCATATAGGCATCGTAATCTTCGTGGCCATGCTCCAGAAAAGCGGTGGGTTTGAACTTGCCCGCCGCATTCACCAGATACTTTATATGGCGCTGTTCATTGGCGACATAATCAATGACACGCTGAATATCGCTCGCGTCGTATAAATCGGCCTGCAGAGTTTCAACCTGGCCGATATCGACGAGGGATTTTTTAGCGGCGTCTAGTGTACTGCTTCGCTCTTAGAGGCGCTTTTAGCGAGTCGCCAGGAGGTGGGCCGCACGGCGCATTTTCGAAGGCATAGTGGGCCTATGTCGAGGAAATGCAACACCGCGGACGGCCTTCTGGCGGCTCGCCCGCAGGGAGCGCGCCAATGCGCGCCCTGCTGTGTTGCCGCTCTTGGCAAGAGCCCCACTATTACCGGCGAACGGCGCCTTGCCGGACACGCATTGGCGGGCTCTATAAGCACCCATTAGGGCGAAGCAGTACACTAGTCTGGCACCGGAACTGCCGATAATCAGCGTATCAATACCGCGATTCAGTAACTGGCGCGCCGTTGCCTGGCCCATGCCACTGGAACCACCTACGATCAAATCAGGATAAATTATTTTCCAGAAAGTCCGCTCCCGAGCTCAGCGCCTGACCTATAACGAAGCGCCACCGCGCGTTGAATACCAGGTCACACCTTTTGGGGAAAAATTTGTGCGCATTCTGGATGAACTGGAAAAACTGCAGGACGAGATTGAAAGTGAGGTATGAATAGAAACCAGGTGAAAGGTGAAAGGTGAAAGGTGAAAGGTGAAAGGTGAAAGGTGAAAAAATTAAACGGTAATATCGATCTCCATAAAAATATTATTTCAGGCACTGCACCCGGTAATTACTCGGGGTAATGCCAACCACCTTTTTAAAGGCTGTAATGAAATAATTCGAGTTATCATAGCCGACCATGGTAGCGATTTCGGTCGCGCTCAGATCGGTATTGATCAGCAGCGACTGGGCTTCGCCAATCCGCCGTCTGATCAGATACTGAATGGGGGAGCAGCCGACGGCTGCTTTGAACTTATGCGCCAGGTAATAATGACTGATACGCATATCCGCCGCCATTGACTTCAAGCCTATGGCTTCGCGGTAATGTTCGTCAATATAGTTTTTCACCTGCTGCCCGATATCAAAATGCTCCGAAGCGACACTCGGTTCATTATCGCGAATCAGGCTCAGCACAAGCACGATCAGTGCCTGCAGCAGCTGATTGCAAAACTCGCCCCCGTACCTGTGCTCCCAGCACACCCGGCTATAAAGCACCTGCAGTAGCTGATCGAATTCGGCATAGAGCGTGCTACTTTGCAGCACCACACTATCGCCCGGTTCCGTTATGCGGTTCCTGCCCAGGCCCTTGAGTTTCAGGTTTCTGAAAGCACAGCAGAAAACGCTCATATCAGCATAGGGGCTGGCGGACTCGTCGTGCAGCACGCCGCTGTTGTAGATCAGCACATCCCCCTTGCGGGTCTGATACTGGCGCCCATCAATAATATGAGAACAGCTACCCTCGCGGATAAACAGAATCTCGATACAATCCTCGTGCCGGTGCATGGCACGGGGCAGCCGGGTATGAGTGGCGTCGGCGGCGCACATGTACATAAGCTCGGCCTGGCTTTCGATCTCCAGCCGACTGCGGGATTTCCGCTTTGCGAACCGCTGCATCATACTGCCTGTCTCCGCAACAACAGAGCCTGAGGATCACCGCCAGGTGGCGGACGGCGCAGGCGACGGCGACGGCGCCATGCCGCCTGCGCCAATGCTCGCAGAGCCCCGCCGATGACGCAACCCTGTGCGCCTTCGCGCCAGGGCGCTATGCGTAATCGACCCAGGTGGCCCCCAGATCTGCAGAACGCACGCAGTTCTCGACCCAGCGCACCCCCTCGCATCCAGCCTCGATATCCGGAATACCCAAGGTACCGGCCAGTGCCGCATCCCCCTTGTCCATGGCTTCCATGGCCAGGGCAAAGCGGTAATACAGATTGGACCAGGCCTCGAACAGACCTTCAGGATGACCGGCACCGATACGGTCATCTTCCAGCGCATCGGGATAAAGGTAATCCATGCCACGCTCCAGTACCTGAGCGGGTTTGCCCTGCACTTCGTAGATCAGCTGATTGGGGTGCTCATCCCACCACTCCAGGCTGGCTTTGGAGCCGATTACCCTGATTTTCTGGCCATGCATGGAACCTGCGTTAACTGCCGACGCCCAGAGCGTGCCCACCGCGCCGCCCTCGTACTCCATCATCACAAAGGCGTTATCCTCCAGCGGCGCCCGGCTTTTGACGAAGCTCTGCCGGCTGCACAGCAGGCGCTTGATTTTAAGCGCAGGCAACATGACCTCCGATAGATACAGCGGGTGGGTACCGACATCCCCCAGCACATAGCTGGGCCCGGCAAAGCGGGGATCGACCCGCCATTGAGTGCTGGGGTTGGCCCCCTCCACCGCTTCGCTGTGAAAACCGTGGGCAAACTGCATATTAATGATGCGAATCTCGCCCAGGTCGCCATTGGCGATCATCGCCCGGGCCTGGCGGATCAACTGGTGCCCTGCGTAGCCATAGGTGACGCCGACGATTCGCCCCTTTGCCTCTGCCAGAGCGCGCAGCTCCTGGGCTTCTGCCAGCGTGAAGCAGAGCGGCTTTTCACACACCACATGCAGCCCGGCGTGCAGCGCCGCCTTGCAGATGGCGAAGTGGGTACCATTGGGCGTCGCGATCGAGACGGCCTGAATGCCATCGGGCCTTTTCGCTTCGGCGTCAAACATGGCCTGGTAATCGCCATAGCAGCGCTCAGCCTCCACCTGCAGGCGCAAGCCAAAATCACGCCCACGCTCAGGGTCTATATCGAAGGCTCCGGCTACCAGTTTGAAGACATTGTCTCGCAGTGCAGCCGAGCGATGAATGTAGCCTATCTGGCTCGCGCGGCCGCCCCCCACCATGGCCCAGCGAATCGGGCGTGCGACTTTCAGTTCACCATTGATCATGTTGTTTACCTCAGCGTTTTTATTGTTGTTGGTTAAAAACCTTTGCCCTGCAGATACGCAAGACTCGCCGTCACATCCTCAAGGCTGCCGGCGGCATTGCGCGGATCACGTTCCTGTTCGATGGTGATATAGCCCTGATAATCGATATCCCTGAGCAACTGATAGATGGCGTCGTAATCCACCACCCCCTGGCCGATGGGACACATGACGCCCTTGGCACAGGCGGCAAAGAAGTCGATGGGCTGGCCCATGACGGCGCTATAGATCCCAGGCTCGATATCCTTGAAGTGCAGGTAGTCGATGCGATCCTTGTGTTCACGAATCCACGCCACCGGATCCATCTTCGAGTAGTACAGATGGCCGGTATCCAGGCACAGGCCCGCGATAGCGTAGGGCACATCCCGCAGCAGCTGACGAATTTCGTCCTCAAACTCGATATAGCCGCCGGCATGGGGGTGCACCACGGCGCGGATGCCGTATTCGTCCCGGGCCAGCTCGGCAATGGCACGGATATGCGCCATGGTTTGCGCCCATTTTTCCGCACTCAGGCGCGGCGCCGCCTCGGGGTGCCCGGCCGCCAGGCTGCGCTCTGCGTGCACATGATCGATCAGCACCAGGTAGGGCGCCGGATAATGCTGACCTTTTTCCTGCGCCAGCTTCGGCAGGCTCGAGAGCAGCGCGCAGATCTCATGGGTCTGCCGGAGCAGACTGTCGAGATTGGCGGGGTCAACCAGGTTGTCGAAAATGGTGCCTGCGACGATACTCAACCCCCGCTGTTCAAGCGCCGCGCTCACCGTTTCGATATCAAGCGGCAGGTAGCCATAGGGGCCCAGCTCTACGCCCTTGTAACCAGCAATGGCAGCTTCATCGAGCACTTTCTGCCAGGGCGGAAGGTGGGGGTTACGGGGATCGTCGACACCCCAGCAGCAGGGTGCACTGGAAATTTTTATGCTCATTAGTGTGCCTCGAATTGGGTAACACGGATTGCCCTGGCCTGGCCCTGGATGCGGCACGACAATCAGCCTGCAGTGCAATGCCCTATCAAACCTTGCCAGCGGATAGTGCATATTTAATCAGGCAGGACCGGTATCGACGTTTGAATTCTTGCTCATTTTCAGGATGTAATGCGCAGCACAAGCGCGGTAAAAATCGCGCAGAAATACTCAATATTGGCTACTCAGCGGCCTGAAGCGCGCGCTTTTTAAGGGAGCACTGAAAGGTGCGAATGCCGACAGAAGCAAAGCTCGCCTTCTGGCCCAGTACCTGGTATGCATCTGGACAAGGCCAGTAACTTCACTTTCTTGCTATTGAGCACCTGGCAGGCCTGTAATCGGGCAGCGGGTTGCCCAGGCTCTCAGAAGACAAGATCCCACTGGAGCAGCCCCATATAAAAACAGCCCTGCAAAAGCAGAGCCGTTTTTATATGGGTCACGATGGCGTAATGTCTGCGACAGAGCGCAGCTGCGGGTTATTTCAGCGGCTGTGCCCGCTCGCACAGGCTGTTCAGCGCCGCCACCCAGTCGGGGTGATCATTCAGGCAGGGCACCAGTACCAGCTCTTCGCCACCGGCGCTGCGAAACTGTTCGCTGCCCCGGTCACCGATCTCCTCCAGCGTCTCGATACAGTCCGCGACAAAAGCCGGACACATGACCAGTACCTTTTTTACGCCCTGGCGGGCCAGCTCTTCAAGGCGCTGTTCAGTGTAAGGCTCTATCCATTTGGCGCGCCCCAGGCGGGACTGAAAGGACACTGACCATTTATCAGCGGGCAAGCCCAGTTGGGCGGCGAACACCTCGGCACTGTGCATGCACTGGGCACGGTAGCAGTGCTGCAATACCTCGGCGGGCGCTGTAGCACAGCAATCGGCGGCGCCGCAGCAATGACTGCCGGTCAGATCGAGCTTTTTCAGGTGCCGCTCCGGCAGGCCGTGGAAGCTCAGCAGCAGGTGGTCATAATCCTGCGCCAGGTGCGGCTTGGCGCTCGCCACCAGTGCATCCAGGTATTCCGGCTGGTCATAAAAAGGCTGCAGCAGCGACAACTCCAGCGCCAGCTTGCGCTCGCGCAGTACCCGCCTCGCCTCCTCTATCACCGTGGTCACGGTACTGTCGGCGAACTGTGGATAGAGCGGCGCCAGCGTTACCCGGGTAATCCCCTGATCGGCGAGTTTGCACAGCTGGGTTTCGATCGACGGCTCGCCATAGCGCATCGCCAGCTCCACCGGGCCATGCCGCCAGGCATTTGCCATGGCCTGCTGCAGGCGCTGGCTCAGCACCACCAGCGGCGAGCCCTGCTCCCACCAGATGGAGGCGTAGGCATGGGCCGAATCCCTGGGCCGGCGAATCAGAATCAGCGACACCAGCAGCCGGCGCACCGGCCAGGGCAGATCGATCACATAAGGATCCATCAGGAACTGATTCAGGTAACGGCGCACATCCGCCACCTCGGTCGAGGCCGGCGAGCCCAGGTTAACCAACAGTAACGCCTGATCCTTCATGTCATATCCTGTTTCAGTGCCACCCCCGATTACTGCCGGTTGCCGCAATATTACGATGCCCCCGGGCGCCAAAGGCCCGATTCACAAAACTGCGCCAGTATAACCCCACAGCATCACGACCTGAACGCCCCCAGCGTCGAGGTGCCGGAAACCTTGCCCACCTCCACATACGAATACCGCTGCAAATCAGACCAAATTCGCATTTTTCTCGTATGCCCCTCTGGAACCCGTTAGCCACCCTGAGAACACGCATGGGCGCTTAGGCTATTTCGTATCGCAGCTGCCTAAGCCTGCATCTGCGTGCTGACGACGAGCACTGACAAGGGCGAGCGCCCGCTGGAGATCATCAATGCACTCACTCAATCCACAAAAGCTGCTGCTGTCCAAGTGGACCGCAGCAAGGCCTGCGCAGCGCGAGAAGCACTTCATGGTGACTCAGTTGTATCGGGATGATGAAGGCACTGTGCTGGACATCGAGCTTCAGGCTGTGCTGTCCAGGCGCAACCAGCGCCTGCCCTGGCAGGCCCTGCAGAACGACGACCACTGGCTCATGGGCTGGCTATAACGCGCCTGTACCGGCGTCAGTAACGCCTGGGCGTATCTCTCTACAGGCGACTACTCGCTCAGAAAGCGCCGCAGCACTTCACAAAATCGCTCCGGCTCTTCCACATGGGCGAAGTGCCCGGAATTCTCGAACACTTCCAGTTGAGCGCCGGGGATTTCCCCGGCTATCTCTTCGGACATGGCCAGGGGCGTCACACAATCCTGGCGTCCGGCAATCACCAGACTCGGAATCTGCAGTTTTTTCAGCGCTGGCCTCAGGTCCATGCTGGCGGCCTCACTGCCCATAAAGGTCAGCAGCGGCGTAATATGCAGAGGCAGCTGTGCGGTACGCTGCAGATACTGCTCGGCCTTGCCATCAAAGGCGCTAAAATAAAACTTCACCATCCGCGACCACAACTTGCTGGCTTCCTCATCGGTCGTGCAGCGGCCCGACCACCAATCCTGCAGTGCCGCCATTGAATCCGCAAACCAGGGTTGATTCTGATATGCCATCAGGGCACTGAGCATCTGCTGCGGATCCGTGAGGCTGGCACCAAAGCAGGCGCTGCTACTGTACAGAATGAGTTTGCCAGGCCCATCGGGGTGCCGACTGGCATATTCCTGGGCCACCATGCCACCGTGGGACCAACCCAGGATGACGGGTTTTTCCAGCTCCAAATGTCGGCGCAGCCCATCCAGATCGGCGGCATAATCCGCCAGTCCGTAGGCGCCATTGACGGGCGCTGCCGACAGGCCTGAACCCCGCGGATGCATAACAATAACGCTCGCGAAAGCATCAATCCCGGCAAGATCATCCCAGGAACGTGCATCCCAGCCAGGCCCACCGGAATGCGCGATCAGTGCAGGCCCCTGACCCCGCACGCTGTAATGAATGCGGCTGCCATTCAAAACGACATCATATTCGCCGGGGATTAGCTCAGGCATGCAACAGTTCCTTGCGTGTAACAGTGAGCCTGCAGCTTGCACCCATTACAGGCACCGGTGCAAATCATTCATCCACAGAGGGGCAAGTGGCAACAGCAAGGTGCGGGTAAAAGGTAAAAGGTAAAAGGTAAAAGGCAGCCTGGATTCGTGATTCGTGATTCGTGATTCGTGATTCGTGATTCGTGATTCGTGATTCGTGATTCGTGATTCGTGATTCGTGATTCGTGATTCGTGATTCGTGATTCGTGATTCGTGATTCGTGATTCGTGATCAGCGTGCAGGGCCAATCTACCAATAACCAATAACTATTTACCAATAACCACTTATCAATTACCAACCCACTAATGAATAATGACTAATGGCCAATAACCAAGCCGGGGCCAGAAACGAAGAAGGCCTGTGCGCCGGGGAAATAGCGTCACAGGCCTGAAAAAGCTGCTCTACAGGAGCGTCATGCGGTTAGAGCACGGCGATGGTGTAGTTCAGGATCAGACGGTTTTCGTCCGAGTTGTAGGTTTCGCTGGAGCGAACGCTGGCGTTGCGCAGGCGCAGGGACAGGCCTTCGATGGCCTGGAAGCTGTACTTCAGCTCCACATCACGTTCCCACTCCTTGCCTTCGGTGGCATCGCTGCGACGGATATCGGTGCCGCGGGTGTAACGGGTCATGAAGGACAGGCCCGGAACCGCCTCGAAATCGTAGTCAACACGTGCCTGCCAGGACTGCTCGTTGGCGCGATCAAAGTCCAGACGCTGAACCGAGTTCCAGCTGCTCAGACCGTTGTCGTCGTGATTGAAACCATCCCAGGACTCTTCATACTCGTCGCCATCGACGTTCTGCCAGGACAGAGTGAATTTGGCATTGTCGATCTTCAGCTGGGCTGCCAGGTTAGTCAGATCACTTTCGTAATCCGAACCTACGGAGTCCAGCGCACCGGCGCCATCGGCTTCACCGTGGTAGTGGTGCAGGTCCAGCATCAGCTCAGCATCGCCGGACAGCTGTATCGGGTAGCTGGCATTGACGTAGGTCTGCTGCAGCACGTTGTCGGCTTCACCATAGGCCAGCTGTACCGCCAGGCCGTTGTCGAAGCTGTAGCCACCACCGATCACCGCAACTTCGTAATCGTTGCCGGTGTTATCGGTGTAGGATTCAAAATCGTCTTCAGTCTTGGAAGTGCCTTTGTCGGACCAGATACCGTACAGATCGACACCGTTGAAGTTACCGGTCGCCATGACTGCCTGGGTAGCGCTGGGCGTTGCACGGGAATCAGAATCATTAAACAGCGGCGTACCCAGCACCATGCGACCGGCGCGCAGTTCCGCGTTTTCACCCAGTTTCAGCTTGACCAGCGCCTGACCGAGCTTGGTGTAACCGCTCTGAGAGCCGTCAGCGTTGGTCTGCAGTACGCCTGTACCACCTTCACCCCGATCGCCCGCCAGCTTGGCGACGCTGAACAGGGAAGCATCAAAGCCGATCAGGCCGTTGGCATAACCGGACTGGTAATCCAGGCGCAGGGCCTGACCCAGAGCTTCGGAATCGGCGTTGCCGGAATCCTTGTCACGGTTGAAGTAGAAAGTACGGAAACTGGCCGTCAGGCTGTCGTCTTCAAACAGGCCAGAACCGGCGGCAGTCGCCTGCAGGCTCAGGGTTGTAGACGCCAGGACAGCGGCGGCGATCGCGGTACGTTTGAAATGCATGAAGGTCTAGCTCCTTGCCAAGATAGAATCTAAAATCGTTAGACACGCAATAATATACGTACCGGTTGGTTTAGTCTAGTATGAAACCCGTTAAACAAGCGTAAGCGATAAACGTTTTATTGCCATCCAGGTAACCAATAACTTCACCCCAGCTCCCTGTGTTTCGTACTCTAATCGCCGCCGGAAGCTTCTCATCTGCCGTGCCTTAGCTTGGCACCGCCGCAATCAGCAAAGCCATCCGCTCAGCCAGGAAACTTTGCCTAATGGTGCGGCTCAGCACTATCGCAGGACACCTGGTTTGACGGGCGCGCCCTGACATTCCTGTTCGACATTCGGATTGCGCCGCCCATGGCCGCGCACCATGCCACCGGAGAGTTGATCGCCGAAACCCATCCGCTGCTCAGCGACGCTTTTCTCTGGAATGCCGGTTTGCATGCGATGGCTACGCTATATCATCATTTCGCGCTATTAACCCGGCGGGTTAATAGACGACTCAGGAATAAAAGTTAAAAGACCACACTTCCTCTACAGAACGGATGACTGGGAAGGATCCTTTTTGTCCGCCAGGCCAATACTACAAATTTGCTCTACGCTTTCATGACCGCCAGGCAACCCAGTGTATGAAACCATTGTTTGATACTTGGTGCCCCCGGTCACAATACCCGTTTAGTTTGACACTCACTGAAGTGCTCAATGCGCCGTCTTCGGTGGAATATCCGTAGAGGAGTACTAAATGAAAAGTATCAGATATGCGCTGATGGCCGCTGTAGCAGCCGCTAGCCCAACTGGCTGGACCGCGGTGCCGATCGACACCGAGACTCTGCGCAGCGCCGTCACCGTGGAAGGCGTGAGAAGCCATCAACTGGCCTTCCAGGATTTTGCCGACGCCAATGGAGGCACGCGCGCTGCCACGACCGTGGGCTACGACGCATCAGCCACCTATGTTGCGCAAATGATGCTGGACGCCGGTTATGATGTCTCGATAGAACCCTTTGACTTTCCATATTTCGAGGAGTTTTCGCCTGCAAAACTGGAGCAGACAGCACCTGTCCCCAGGGTATACCCCTATGCCGATATCAGTGGTTTTGTCACCATGACGTATTCCGGTGGCGGTAACGTAACGGCAACGGCCACAGGCGTTGATCTGCAATTGCCACCCGGCGCTGATGCCAACAATTCAACAAGTGGCTGTGAAGCGACAGATTTCGCCGGCTTCCCTGTTGGGAATATTGCAGTGATTCAGCGGGGCAGCTGCAGCTTTCAGCTAAAGGCACTCAATGCCGAAAACGCCGGTGCAGTTGGGGTCGTGATATTTAATGAAGGTCAGCCAGGGCGAACAGACGCCTTCAACGGTACCCTGTCAGACCCTGTGGTTGGCATACCTGTCGTGGGCGCCGCCTTCTCCGTGGGGGAGGACCTTGCTGCCGGAGGCGTGATGGCTAAACTCAGCGTCGACGCCGTATCTGAGATTCGTACCACTGATAATGTAATTGCCGAAACCCTGGGTGGCCGGGATGACCGAGTTGTTGTAGTCGGTGCCCACCTGGACTCTGTACCCGAAGGCCCTGGTATTCAGGATAATGGCAGCGGCTCGGCGGCGATCCTCGAGATTGCACTGCAGATGGCGGCCATGACCACAGAACCTCGTAACAAGGTTCGCTTTGCCTGGTGGGGCGCTGAAGAGTCCGGACTACAGGGTTCACAGGCCTACGTCGACGGATTGACACCGCGCGAGATCAAGAACATTGCGTTGAATCTCAATTTCGACATGATAGGTTCGCCCAATTTCGTGCGCTTTGTATACGACGGCGACGGATCGGCCACCGAAGCCGCAGGCCCGAACGGCTCGAGCAATATCGAACAGGTATTCCTCGACTACTTTGCCGCCCAGGCTCTGCCGGTCGAGGCCACCGCTTTCGACGGCCGCTCCGATTATGGACCCTTCATTGCCGCCGGCATACCCGCAGGAGGCCTCTTCACTGGCGCCGAAGATATCAAATCCGAAGAAGAAGCCGCACTATACGGCGGTATCGCCGGGGAGCAGTACGATCCCTGCTATCACCTGGCCTGCGATACCTATGACAACATCAGCCTGCAAGCGCTGGATCAAATGTCCGATGCCGCTGCCCACGCGATCTACACCTTCGCGATGACCACGTCCTCGATCAATGGTACCGACAAGGGCTCTGACAAGGCTAAAAAGGCAGCCGAAGCCCTTGAGTATCTTGGCAACAAACTGCGTCGATAACACACCACTGCGAGACAGGCTGCTAGTGTACTGCTTCGCCCTAATGGGTGCTTATAGAGCCCGCCAATGCGTGTCCGGCAAGGCGCCGTTCGCCGGTAATAGTGGGGCTCTTGCCAAGAGCGGCAACACAGCAGGGCGCGCATTGGCGCGCTCCCTGCGGGCGAGCCGCCAGAAGGCCGTCCGCGGTGTTGCATTTCCTCGACATAGGCCCACTATGCCTTCGAAAATGCGCCGCTAAAAGCGCCTCTAAGAGCGAAGCAGTACACTAGGGCCTCCCTGTCACTTATGCCCCTCAGTCGATTAGTTTAAGCCCGGAAGGCAGTTTTTCACCGAAGATAAGCTGAGTTTCGGCATCGTTGAGTTCACGGGCCTCGGCCACCAGCTCAATCCAGAGCGCCGGGGCTTTGGCCTCCTGCAGTTTTGCGATCACTCTTTGTCGGTCGTCCGGCTCCAGCTCGCGGCTGCGATCACCGCTCATGCGCGCCAGCATCACGGCGGCAAAGGCGATCTGCTGGTTTTTCTTCCAGTCTTCTTTTAAAAGACGCTGCAACCAGGTCGTCGCCACCTCCGCCGGGATAACGTTATGGGCGCTGCGGTGAAACAGCACTCGCGCACCTATACGCCCCAACGCCCACCAGCTGGTCCCAGGCTCACCTTTTTTCTCCAGCCGTTTGAGCAGCCAGTTGCCGATCTGAATTTTGGTGTCCACCGGCAGGCGCTCAAGCCCTGCCACCAGCTGCACCATATCGTCATAACTGCGGGTCTGGAGTTCGGCCAGCAACTTGCGATTGCGCAGCACCGCAGGGTCAAGGTAGCGGGCCATGTCATCGAACAGCTGCTGTTGCTGCTGCTGATCCAGACCACCGGCGGCGCGGCGCCAGAACACCCACCAGTTGCTCCAGGCCGGATTGCCCTTGTCGAACTGCAGGCCCTGGTCATACAGCTGCCAGGCCTGCTGAATGCGCCAGTCGTCCAGCGGATAGCCGAATCCCGGGCGCAGGCCGTAGCCGGCCAGGTTAAACCAGACGCGCTCATGGGCTTCGGAGCGGCGACGCTTCGCCTGGCCTTCAAGCACGCTATCGAACAGGGCGCGCAGCAGCGGCGTGCTCCAGCTGTCGCGCTTGCCGAGCAACTTGTCCAGATCGTTGCGCAGGGTTTTGACCGCCTTGGGGTCGAACTCTTTGTTGCTCTGGCCAAATACGCCCTCGATCAGCGCCCTGGCCGCCTCAAAGCCCGCTGGCAGCTCGGCCAGCGCGCTCTTGCCGGCACGCTGGCGTGCAAGGTCGCGCCTGATCTGGAACTCGACATTCCAGCGCTGGCGACTGTCGGCCAGAGCGACGCATTCGATCTTCAGGGTGCCGACCTCGGTCAGGCGGGTCACCAGTTCGACTTCGACCTCGTCGACCGCCTGCTTGCCCGCGGCCTTATCGTGCTCGAGCGCAGCCATCAGCGGCGGCAGATCAACGAAGCTGTCATCCGTCAGCCCGACCAGCTCGCCCGCTTTAAATGCGGTATCGGCACTGGAGGAGAGCAAATGAAAGCGCACCGGCTGACCGAGGCGCAGCGCAAAGCGACGCTCGCTGAGCACGATTTCCTGCCCTTCTTCAGCCCCCCTTGGCAACAGACAGACCCCCTGCGGGGATTCGGCAGCACCACTCTGAGCATCATCCAGGCGCATAAAATAACTGCGCGCCGAACCGCCACCGATACGCAACGCAGCGCCGCGCCGCGCCAGGCCATAGGCCACGGCACCGCAGGCCACCGCCAGATCCGGCTGGCTGTTATACAGCTGCTGCACCGCCTCCCCGCGCCACAGATTCAGCGTTTCGAGCAACCGCGTACTGATGGCTTCGCTGTTAAAGACGCCACCATTAAAGAGCACGGCATCGGGCACCGCAGCTGCATTCACATCACTCAGCCCCAGGGCGTCACGACAGGCCGCGCCATGACGACCCAGAAACTCGGCGATATGCTTGCTGATGGCGGCGTCCGCCGCATAGGGCAGACCAAATTCCACCACGGCGTTGCGCCGCTGTTGCGGCCGGGCACTGAAGGCTTCGATAGGGAAAAAGCCATCAAGCGCAATCGCGCGCACTTCGTCCCGGCTCAGCTCGCAGCTCTTGGCACCGCCAATCAGGGAGGCGCCGGCACCCAGTACCGTTACGGCGGCGCTGTCGGGGGCATTTTGCTGCAGCAGGCGTTCCTTGGCCTTGCGGGTCTGCTGGATCAACTGTGACAGGCTGGCGGCGCGCAGCTTCTTGCCACCGCGGGTAATGCGCTGCTCAGCCGTATGGGCCAGCGCCAGATCGATATTGTCGCCGCCGAGCATCAGGTGATCCCCCACCCCGACCCGGTTCAGTGTCAGGGCGCCGTCTTTTACCGCCACCTTGATCAGGCTGAGGTCCGTGGTGCCACCGCCGACATCACACACCAGCAGCAGGCGCACCTTATCCAGCAACGCCACCGCCTGCTGCTGGTTCTGCGCGTGCCAGTCGTAACAGGCCGCCTGGGGCTCCTCCACCAGCAGCACGTCGGGCAAGCCCGCCAGGGTCGCGGCCTCGACCGTCAGCGCCCGCGCGCCTTCATCGAAGGACGCCGGCACCGTGATAACAACCTCCTGCTGCTCCAGCCGATCGGCGGGATATTCATGGTTCCAGGCCTGGCGTACGTGACTCAGGTAACTGGCACTGGCCAGCACCGGGGAAACCCGGGCCACACCTTCGGCCGCCGCCCAAGGCAGAATGGCCGCACTCTGATCGACCTGGGTATGGGACAGCCAGCTCTTGGCACTGCTGACCTGCCGACCCTCCACCCTTGAACCCAGCTCCCGGGCCCACTCCCCCACCACCAGCTGATCCAGCTCGCCCGGCAATGCCGGTTTGGGCCAGGGCAGCAGCAGGTCTTCGGCCACCAGTTCACCCTCGGTGGGGTGGTAGCGGAACGACGGCAACAGCGGCTTTTTCGCCACTTCACCGGGTGCTACCAGCTGCTCGATTTCGAAAATCAAAGGCCGCGCCGCAGCGGCGCCCTGGCTGATATCCGCAAACGCCACCGCCGTGTGGGTGGTGCCAAGGTCAATGCCAACGATAAAGCGGGGAGACTGCATCCGTGTAATTATCCTTCCCTTACATCCAGTTCAACCTGCCAGCGCTGACCGCCGTCAAGCGCAATGGCTTCCAGGCGCAGAGTGCCAAGTTCCGTCACCCTTGAGGCCACCGTCACCGCGACCACCTCACCGCGCGTACGCCCTTCCACCGGCAGCTCCGCCTGCACCTCGGGCAGCTCTTCCAGTTCCTGCGGCTCCCAGTACTCAAGCAACATGCCGGCGGCGTCGTCACGCCGGGTGGTGGAGCCGAAGAAGCGAAAGCGCACCGGCGCCCCCACGACCAGACCAAACTCCAGCCCAGGCACGCTTACTTCAGTACCTTCTTCCATGCCAAAAGGTGCCACACAGAGCGCCTGCAACGGCGGTTCCATACCCGGAATGGCCGGCATAGAACTCTCGATACCCACGTAGAAGGCACTGGCGATACCGCCACGAATACGTACGCCCTGGCCACGGCGTACGGCACCGTAATAGGCCGAACCCCGGGCCACCGCCAGGTCCAGATCCAGCCCCGGCAGCAAGGTTGCCCTGGGGGCAGCGGCGTCATCCAGCCAGCTATTGATAATGCCCATCATGCGATCGGCCAGCAGCGGCGCCTTGAGCACACCGCCGTTGAACAGCACCCGGGTGGGGCGAATAAAGTCGTCGCCCTGTTCAGGCGTTTCTACCGCCTCGAACAGCTCATCGGCCGCGGCGTGCTGACGGCTCAGGAAAGCCGCCAGATGGCGCGAAATGCCGGCATCCTGCGCATAGGGCAAGCCCATGCGGGTCAGGGCGCTGCGGGTCTGCTGGGCCGGGTGCTCGGCGATGGACACCTGGGGGAAAAACCCGTCCACCAGAGTTTGCTGTACTTCTTCCTGGGTCAGTTCGGTACGCAGGGTGCCGCCGAGCAATTTCGAGCCGCGGCTCGGCACCGAGATGGCGACCGAGGCAAGCTCGGGATCTGCCAGCAGCGCTTCCTTGGCATCGCGGCAGCCCTGGGTAATACCCAGAACCTGCCAGGGCTGCAACTGGGTGCCCTGCTGGGCCAGCTTCGCCTTGAGGCGATAGGCCAGCGCCAGATCCATGTTGTCACCGCCGAGCAGTATATGATCCCCCACCGCCACACGGTTCAGCACCAGGTTGCCGTCGTCTTCGGTTACCGCCACCAGGGAAAAGTCGGAGGTACCGCCGCCTATATCCACCACCAGGATGATATCGCCCACGCCCACCTGGTCACGCCAGCTGCCGTTGCTGGCTTCAATCCAGCTGTATACCGCCGCCTGGGGCTCCTCGAGCAGGGTCAGATGCCTGAAGCCGACCTTGCTGGCAGCCTTGGCGGTCAACTCCCGTGCGGCCGGGTCAAAGGACGCAGGCACCGTAAGGGTGACATCCTGTTCGCTCAGCGGCGCCTCGGGATACCAGTAGTCCCAGGCCTCGCGCAGGTGCTCAAGGTAGAGGCCGGTGGCATCCAGCGGTGATACGCGGGGCACCTCCTCCGGGCTGTTCAGCGGCAGAAAGGCGGAATGACGGTCGACATCGCCGTGGCATAACCAGCTCTTGGCGCTGGAGACCAGGCGGATCGGGGTCTTGCTGCCCAGCTCGCGCGCCAGGGTACCCACGATCACCGGCGCCTGAGCCCAGGGCAGGCGAATCTCATCGGCCGACAGCTCGGCCTCATGGGCCTGATACAGGAAGGATGGCAGCTGCCATTTCTCGTCTATGGTACCGGGAGTCGTGAGTTGCGGAATCGGCATGACTTCGAGCCGCGGGGCTTCATCCGGCTGCGCGGTATCGGACTGCAGGTCGGCATAGGACAGCACACAGTGGGTGGTGCCAAGGTCTATACCGACGGCATAGCGGCTGGCGCCTGAATTCTGCTCGGTGGTCATAGCTCAACCTCTGCCGGGGCTATAACGCGGGTATCATGACCGGAGGCCAGCTTGGGCAATTTAACCTCGGTCACTTTCCAGCCACGGTGTACCAGGGTGCCGGTAAAGGGCGCCGTGCCCACGACATTGCCGGTCAGGCGCACTTCCTGGGCGTTAAAGCCTTCGGCCAGGGTAACGCGAGTCTCTTCATCCTCGGTACGCACCGGCTCCAGCCTAAAGTAGCTGTTCAGCGCTTTCTGGCTGCCCTCGTGCACTACACGGGCGGCGGCGCCAATATCGGCATCGGAGAAGCTGCCAAGGTCTTCACGCACGAAATCCACAAAGCGCGCTTCCTGCTGCAACAGCGACAACAGCTGCAGCGCCGTATCCGGGGTGATTTCCTTCAGCTGTACCGCAGCCTGGGGCGCGGGCTTGGCCTGCGCCGGCACCTGGGGCTCAGACGCGGGCGCGCTTTCGGCCTTGGCTGCTACCGCAGGCGCAGCAGCCGGAGCCTGCTCGGTAGCGGAATCCGTAGCGCCGCCGGTGCCCTTGGCCAGCCACAGAAGCAGTAATATCAATGCCAGCACCGCAAGGCCAAGGTGCCCCGCATCCAGAGTCGTCGGCATCATTGTCAGATTAAAAGTCATTCCAAGCTCCTGTTAATGTTCAAATCCCGGGCACCGAGGGCGCACATTGTACCCAAACAGACTCGGTGCGTTGAGATTTGATTATCAATCACCTATACCGCCACTTTGATTACGGCCATCGCCAGACTCGCCGGCGCCGCGCCATCGTCTGAAAAAGGCAGCAAAACGCAGGCCAGCGGGGCCTGCAATGCAGCTGGTGGCCCGAAAAATGCCTGCCTGAGTGACACTCGGGGCCCTTCAAGCGAGCCTGTACCACCTGCCCCCTGACGAAACAATGCTCCCTGATGGTTCGCGCTGCCCGCTAACAGCGCGCAGCTGTAGCTCCCAGCACCAATGTCCAGCGTCCCGCCAGCGCAAAGAGAGTTTCCCTGCACAGATCGACGTCACCCTGGCGTATCCGGCCCTTGTTTCCAGCCGCAAGCCAGGGATAATGAGCCTCCACCCTCACACCCTGAAATGCTGCCTGCCATGCGTCTGGATAAATTTGTTTGTAAAAGCACTGCCTTGACCAGAACTGAAGCCACCCGGGCTATCAATGCTGGGGAGCTGAGCGTTAATGGCAACGTTGTTCTGGACGCCGCAACTCAGGTGCATGAAAACAACCGCATCAGCCTTTATGGCCAGATTCTGAAGGCACGGGACTTTCGCTATATCCTGCTTCACAAGCCCGCCAACACCATCTGCTCTAATGTGGACGAAGTCTACCCATCCGTCTTCACGCATATAGACGTTGAGAACCCCGCAGAGCTGCATGTGGCCGGGCGCCTGGATGCTGATACTACCGGGCTGGTGCTGGTCACCGACGATGGCCGCTGGTCCTTCGATATCATCAGGCCCACCAGGCGCTGTGAAAAGGTTTACCGCGTGGGGCTGAGCTACCCCATTGCCGATGATGTTGCCCAAAGATTTGCCGATGGCCTGCAGTTACAGGGCGAACAGAAGCTGACCCGGCCTGCGGTGCTGGAAGTGGTAACCCCAAAGGAAGTGCTGCTGACCATCACCGAAGGCAGATTTCACCAGGTAAAGCGCATGTTTGCCGCCGTGGGCAATCGCGTGCTGTCGCTACACCGTGAAAGAATCGGCCAGATAGGCCTGGATGTTGCCGTGGGGCAATGGCGCTATCTCAGCACCGATGAAATAGGCTCCTTTGGGTAAACGCGGCCGTTCAAATACTGCGCCCAGCCCCGCACGGAGTATTCCCACCCAGTAGGATGTGGTGCCGCGAAGCGAAACCCATCAATCGGTGGCAGATTCGGTGCTGGGTTACGCCCATTGTTGGGTTACGCCCATTGTTGGGTTACGCCCCTTGTTGGGTTACGCCCCTTCGGGCCTGCACCCAACCTGCATACCGATACAACCACTGTATCGGCGCCGATTTTCCGCTTACTCCACCTGCACGCCCTGCAATTCCTGCAACTCCTCCCCCAGTTCCAGGTTGGCCCGCTCCACCAGCTCGGCCGGCAGCTCCTTTTGTACCGAAACACCCAGGTCCTTGAACTCGGACGCCTGCTTGATCAGGTTGGCCTTGCCGCTGTAGAGCTGGCCGAAGGCCTTGTCGTAGCTGGCCCGGGCGCGGTCGAGCTGGTTGCCGACGCCCTGCATGCTGGTCAGAAAGCCGTTAAGCTTGCTGTAGAATTTTTCCGCCCGGCTCGCCAGCTCAGCGGTGTGCTTGTTCTGGTCTTCAAAGCGCCACAGCTGGCGCACTATATTCAGGCTGGTCAGCAGGGTGGTCGGAGTGGCCACCAGCACATTGCGCTCGATGGCGCGCTGAAACAGGGTGTCGTCGTACTTCAGCGCCTCAACATAGGCGGACTCGATGGGAATGAACATGACCACCACTTCCGGTGAATTCAGCCCTGGCAGCTTGAAGTAATCCCGGTCGGCCAGCTCGGAGATACGATCGCCCACCGCCTGGGCATGGGCGGCAATTGCCTGGTTGCGCACCAGATCAGTATCAGCATTCACATACTCGGTGTAAGCCACCAGCGATGTCTTGGCGTCGATAATCAGATGCTTGTTCTGCGGCAGATAAACGATGGCATCGGGGCGCTGCCGGCCCTCGTCGGTGTTGAAGCTGACCTCGCGTCTGTAATCGATGCCAAGGCGCAGACCGGAGTTATCCAGCACGTTCTCCAGCATCAGCTCACCCCAGTTGCCCTGCACCTTCTTCTGCCCGCGCAGCGCCGTGGTTAGCTTGTCGGCCTGATCGGTGATCTCCCGGTTGAGCTTTTGCATGTTCTGCAGCTCAGTACGCAGCTGCACGCGCTGCTCCGCATCCCGTGCATGGATATCCTCCACCTTGGCCTTGAAGCCTTTCATCTCGGTATGCAGCGGACTCAGCAGATTGCTGATGCTTTCCTGATTCAGCTCCTTGAAGGCCTTGCCCTTGCGCTCGAGTATTTCGCTGGCCAGGTGTTCAAATTCCTTTTTCAGAGACTCACGGCTGTCCTGCAGCAACTTGAGCTGCGCGGCGAAGTTCTGCTGCTTTTCCTCCAGCGAGGTTTTAAGCTCACTGTGCTGATTCGACAAGTCACCATAGCGTGCCTCCAGTACTTTGAGCTCCGCCTTGGCCTCCTCCCACCAGCGCTGGTAACTGTCCTGCGCCTGCTGTTTTTCCTGTACCTGGATCTGAGCACCCTTGAGTGCCTCCCGCGCCTGGTGCTCGGACTGGCGCAGCTGGCCGATTTCCGCTTTTTGCTCAGCGCTGATTCGCTCCTGAGCCGCCAGCTGTTTCAGGGCACTGTCACGCTCCGACTCCAGCCTCACGGCGTCCATATCCCGCGCGGCCTTGGCCTGGGTCAGGGCCGCCAACGCAGTCTGCTGCTCGCTCTGCACTTGCTGCACGCGGGCAAGTTCCGCCCGTGCCATATCCAGATCCCTGTGCAGCTGCTGAGTGTCACCCTGGGCCCGCCAGCGGGCGATGGCCCAGGCAGCAATAAACGCCAAGACCGGCAGAATGATGGTGAGAAATATCGCCGTGGTTTCCATGTTGTGACTCCATTCTTGCGGGCGGGCGCAACTCTAAAAAATGTGGTTCAAACGAGCTTTGATGCAGCGAACGCAAAAAGCGGTCAACGCGCGCTGTTGCTTGGCATAGAATAGTACCCGCCCCGGCATCAAAGACCAGCATCACAGTGGCCGGGCACCCAATTTGCCACACTATTTCTGTTCAGCCGTCACAGGGAACCTGAATGAGCACGCCGGGATACGGATATCTGCTGCAAAATCAAAAGGGTTTGCTGGGCATTGCCTTGCTGGCCGTGTTCTCCGGTAACCTGGGGCAAAGCTTTTTTATCGGCCTGTTTCAGGCACCGCTGGCTGAAAAGCTCGGTCTGAGCGCCGGTGAATTTGGCAGCGCCTATGCGGCTGTTACCCTGTGCGCCGGCTTTCTGGTGCTGAATATAGGTCCGACCCTGGACTGGATTCCCCCCAGACGCTTTGCCCTGATGGTACTGGCCGGCATGACCGGCGGCATCCTGCTGCTGACGCTGTCACCCTGGTTTCTGCCGGCAGTACTGGGTCTGGGGCTGGTGCGCCTCTGTGGCCAGGGGCTTTTTACGCACCTGGGCAATACCCTGGCCGGGCGTGAGTTCACCATCGCCCGCGGCAGAGCCCTGGGGCTGGTGAGCCTGGGAGTGCCCATGGGGGAAATGCTGCTGCCGCCTTTGGTGGCGCTGGTACTGCTGGTGCTTGGCTGGCAGGCGCTCTGGTGGAGCTTTATCGGCGTCTTGCTGCTGGCCTGGCTGACGATGATGACACTGTTACCCTGGCCCAGCGCCCCGGCAGCAAGACCTGATCGCAACCAGCGCCACAATGGCCCCAGACCTTTGCGCGAACGGCGTTTCTGGCGCCTGCTGCCGCTGCTGATGACGCTGCCCATCACCATGACCGGCATTTTCATCTACCAGGCCCAGATGACCAGTGACTTTGGCGCCTCCCTCACCACCTATGCCCTGGCCCTGACCGCCATGGGCGCAGCACGACTGCCAGGGGCACTGCTGGCGGGGCGCTGGGTGGACCAGATAGGTCCGCAGCGTATCGCCCGGCTGTTTATTCTGCCCTTTGCGCTGGCGCTGATACTCGCCCTGCTGGTTGGCGGCGATCTCGGCATCTGGCTGCTGTTGATTGGCGGCGGCCTGACCATGGGCATGCAGGAACCGGTGGTCAACAGCCTGCTGGTCAGCCTCTGGGGGGGTGAAAACCTCGGCCGGGTGCGCTCCACCCTCAGTGCCTGCATGGTCTTTGCCACCGGTATTGCACCGGCGCTGCTGGGTTTTCTGATCGACTGGGACATCAGCTTTCAGCGCATACTGGCAGGTGCCCTCATCGGCCTCGTGCTGGCCTGGCTGCTGTCCCTCAAAACCCTGGCAGAGCCTGGCTGCAGCCCGGCCGATTGAACCCCCGCCGCACCGCGGCTGCGAGACTCAAGCCAATAACGCCACCGCTGCGCGATGGTTGTCGGAATTCGCAAGCTCATTCCAACCGACCAAAAGCAGCTATCTGGTCTGGCCCTGCCAAAAGGCTCTGGCTTTTGGGATTGACACCTTTTAGCCTTGACGCACTTTACCGACCGAGCTTCCACACATGGCAACATTCGGCCACACCTGGTGGGGCGAGCAATGGCTCAGCGCCTTCAACGGCATCGATGACACTAACCGACTGCCCCGCGGCCGACGTTATGCCGCCAACGGCTCAGTGCTGCGCATTGAGATCCAGGGCACCCGCGTGGACGCAAGGGTACGGGGCAGCCAGCGCACACCCTATAGAGTGGCCATTAGCCTGGATGCCTTTAACGCAGCACAACGCCAGCAGCTGTTAGTGGCGATCAGTGATGACCCTGCAATACTGTCCCGGCTGCTGAACCGACAATTGCCGCAGCCGGTGCTGGATATTGCCCGGGCGCTCGATATTCAACTGTTTCCAAGGCGCTGGCATGACATCAGGGCCAACTGCTCCTGCCCCGACTGGGCCATGCCCTGCAAGCACATCGCCGCCGTGATCTATCTGATTGCCAATGAAATCGACAAGAACCCCTTCCGGGTGTTTGAGCTTCACGGGCTGGATCTGGCCGCGGAGCTGGAAGCCCGAGTGGGCATGCGGCTGGAAACCCTGGAGGCATTGCCTACACCGCTAACATTCTGGGCTCAGACGCCGGCTGTTGAAGGCTGGACACCGGCCGAGGCCTGTCAGTTTGATGCCATCGACCTGACCGGAATACCGCCGCTGCAGGACAAAGTCCTGACCATACTGTCTGGCAAGCCGCTGTTTTACCCGAAAGATTTTCGCGCCACCCTCGCCAGCCAGTACAAGCGCACGGCCCGCGAAGCCAGCCGCTTTGATGACGAAGCTCAGGAACCCTGGATGGCGGCGGATCAGTTGCGGGGGCTAACATTCATCATTGATGAAAACGGCCACTTCCTGCACGCGCTCAACCACAACGATGAGACCCAGCGCCCAACGGCCGCCGCACCCGATACGATCGATACATCGCTGGATACCTGGCTGCAGCGTCTGAATGCCCTGCCGCCGGGTCTTGAGCCCTATCTGTCGCACCCGCTGCTACTCTGGCGCCTGCTGCTACGCGTCGCACTGAAGCTGATTGAACAGCGTGCCTATGTTCCGGCGGTGCTGAATAATAGTGCTGATGAGACCCTGATACACTGGCGCCCCGCCACCAGCAGTGCCCCGGTTCTGGCACTGATAAGTGCCCTGCAATCACTTTGCCCACCCAACCTGATACAGCTGCAGCACAAGCCCAAAGGGCGTCGCACAACAGTGCAGCTGTATGGCGATGCACAGACACAGATTCAGGCGGCGCTACAGCTGATCCTTTCCCATTTTATCGCCCGGGGTTATAGCCCGGCGTCGGCGACCGTCGCCTGCGAGCCCATCGAGCAGTTGTTTTTCGGCGGCAAAGCGCAACGATTCGAGCGCTTTGAAAGCGCCGAAACGCCCCGTGTTATCCGCCACTGGCTCAACCGCCTGTCCCTGAGCGAGCGCAGCCACAGACTGTTCCTGCAGGTTGAAGAGCGCCTCGATGATCGCCTCAGCGTGGATATCCGCATTGAGCAGCGCAGCAACGGCACCCACCAACCCACAGCGACCGCTGCAGACGGTCCACTGCAAACTCTGGACAGCCTGCTGGCCGCGCCCGAGCTGTCGCAAACCCGGGTAGAGGTGCTGGCCGACCTTGCGGTACTGGCAGACTACCTGCCGCAGATCGAGCAGCTTTACCGCCAGCAGGACCGGCTTGCCGAGCTCGACTTCAGCCTGGCGGAGTTCACCCCCATCTTCCGCCAGACCCTGCCGGCGCTGCGCATGCTCGGCATTCAGGTCATTTTGCCCAAGGCCCTGCGCGACCTGGCCCAGCCTCGTCTCAGCCTGGCGCTGTCCGGCGAGGGCACCGAGGCCGCCGTCAACTATCTGAATCTGGATCAGCTATTGCAGTTCGACTGGCAGATCGCCATCGGTGATCAACGCCTGGGGCTGAGTGAATTCCGGCAGCTGGTGCAGGCCTCCTCCGGCATAGTGCGGCTGCTGGATCAGTACGTTTTGGTCGACGATACCGAGCTGCAGCGTCTGATGACCCGCCTGGATGCGCTGCCCGAATCGCTGTCGCGCGTCGAGCTGCTCAAGGCCGGGCTGGCCGAAGAACTGGATGATACCCGGGTGGATCTGGTGGGCGGTGCCCAGTCACTGTTTAATCAGCTGCAGCAGCGCCAACCCGCCCCGCTGCCCGCAGGACTCAATGCAAGCCTGCGCCCTTACCAGCTGCGCGGATATGAATGGCTGGTGCAAAACGCACGCATCGGCTTTGGCTCGCTGCTCGCCGACGATATGGGCCTGGGCAAAACGCTGCAGGTCATCGCCGCCCTGCTGCATCTGAAAGAAACCGGCCAGCTCGACACACAAAAGGCTCTGGTGGTGGCGCCTACCTCCCTGCTGACTAACTGGAGCCGCGAGATCACGCGCTTTGCCCCCGATTTGCGCGTACAGATCTACCACGGCGGTGCCCGCAACCTGGCACTGGCTGAGCACGACATTATCCTCACCAGTTATGGCCTGGTGCGCACAGACGCCAAAGTGCTGGGCAAGCCCGACTGGCGCGCGCTGGTGATTGATGAGGCCCAGAACATCAAGAACCCGGGCAGCGCCCAGACCAAGGCCATCAAGAAAATACGGGCGGATATCCGCATCGGCATGAGCGGCACCCCGGTGGAAAACCGGCTGCTGGAATACTGGAGCCTGTTCGACTTCAGCAACCGGGGTTACCTGGGCAACCAAAAGCATTTTCAGGCCGAGTTCGCCAACCCGATTGAGCGCGATCGCGATCAGGGCCGGCTGGAGCGTTTTCGCAAAATCACCGCGCCCTTTATTCTGCGGCGACTTAAAAGCGATAAACAGATTATCAGCGACCTGCCGGACAAGATCGAAAGCAACCGCTACTGCGCCCTCAGCACCCAACAGGCGGCCCTGTACCAAAGCACCGTGGATGCAATCATGCAAGATCTGCAGGCCAGCGAGGGGATCGAGCGGCGCGGCATTATCTTCAAGCTGCTCAATGCCCTGAAGCAAATCTGCAACAGCCCGGCGCAGTTCCTCAGCCAGGACCAGGCCCTGGTGGAAGACTCCGGCAAGCTGGCGGCCTTTATGGAAATCATGACCGAGCTGGATGGCTGCGGCGAGAAGGCGCTGATTTTCACCCAGTACACCCGTATGGGGGATCTGCTGGCCGACAGCCTGCGCCGGCAATTCGGCTGGGAAGTCCCCTTCCTGCACGGCGGGCTGTCCCGCAAGCAGCGTGACGAGATGGTCGAAAGCTTTCAGAACGAGCGCGGTGTGCGCGCCATGATACTGTCACTCAAGGCCGGCGGCACCGGTCTCAACCTCACTGCCGCCAGCCAGGTGATCCATTACGATCTGTGGTGGAACCCGGCCGTGGAAGCCCAGGCCACAGACCGCGCCTACCGTATCGGCCAGCAGCGCAAGGTACTGGTACACCGCTTGATCACGGAAAACACCTTCGAGGAAAAAATCGACGCCATGATCCAGAGCAAGAAGGAACTGGCGGATCTCAGCGTCGCCAGCGGCGAGCAATGGATCACCGAACTCTCGAACCAGCAACTGCGCGAGCTTATCTCCCTATAGGAGGCTGAGATTAACAACCTCGGCACGCAGGTATAACCACCATAAATCTTCACAATTCAGGGCGGCCCCCGGTAGAATTCACCGTCCAACCCAGCACATGAGCGCAGCCATTCAGACCATGAACATCGAAATACTGCACGCACACCCCGACAACGCCGCAGCCGACATTCCTGCGATGCAGCGGCACTTTAACCAACTGCGCAAAAAGCTGGCGAAGGAAGAAAAAAAACAGCAAAAATTTGTTCAGGAGTTGGACGCGCTCTGTCACACCTATGCTGAACAGGTGGTGCCTGAGATGAAAAACAATCATGGGATACTAAAACTCCTCATGAATCGACTGATCGATTTCTCTACGCGCAAGAGTCTCAGTCAATGGCACCGGGAAGAACTGGAGGCCTGGATCCATCAGCTACTGGCACAGGTTGCCGAATACGACCCCATCGAAGCCACAGCCATTGCCGAACTCTACATGGATAGCCAGTATGAGGCGTTTGGCAAGCGAACACAGGTTCCTGACCCCGGTGAGTTCGATGAATTCGATCCGTTTGGCCCCGATGAGCCTTTCACCAGCGGGGCATCGGAACAGGCATATCAAACGGCACCGGATAACGAGGCGCAGTCAGATTTTTTCGGTTTTGACGACATTCCGGACTCTGATTCACAGAAAAACTCCCGCTATTTCGATGATTTCGACGCTGATCCGCCGGTACAACCGGCTGCAGCAGTGCTCGACGAAAAATGGTTCAAACAGCTGTTTCGCCGCGCCGCTCAGGCCCTGCATCCAGACAGGGAGCGCGATCCCGCCCGGCGATTACAAAAGGAGCAGCTGATGACTGAGTTGCTGCACGCACGTGACAATAACGACATGATGACCGTCATGACGCTGTATCAGCAGCACGTCAACGATGACAGCCTGCAGATTCCGGAATTCGCCTTCGAGGCCCTGTGTACGTCCTTGCAAAATCAGATACAAGGGCTGCAGCAAGAGAAAATGATTCACATCTATTCAGATCCACACCGGGCCCGTGTACATGATCTTCTCTATGCCGGCACCCGCAAGAAACAGCAGCAAAACCTCAGAGACGTGCTGGAAGCGATCCACCTGATAGGACAGCAGATCCCGGAAATCATCGATGAGCTACGCAACATGAATGACCTGAAGCGCGAACTGCGTAACCGACAGGAAGAGCGCTATTATTTCATGACCGAGCAGATGGTAGATTTTTACTGATTCGCATTGCGGCACTGACCCGTCGATGCGAATCTGCAGGCCGCCGGTATATTGCTGCGCTTTCCCCCCACTGCCGCGGGGCTAACGCCTGCTATCCCAATTCAGGCGTTAGCCCTGTAGTATGCGCCCCTTCTCAGCAGCCCCGAGTCCGGCCAAAGCAGCCATGAATATTGACACCCTGCCCGAGCAGCCCGAGCAGCCCGCCAGCCCTGCGGCCCCGACTTCCGCACTGCAAAAACGCTTTGACCGTCTGCGCAAGAATCTCGAACGCGAAGAGAAAAGGCGCCAGAAACTCGTGCGTGAGCTGGATGAACTCGGTCATATTTATGCCAAGCAGGTACTGCCGCGGCTGAAAAACAATCACCGCATGCTGAAAACCCTGCTGCAACGCCTGATCGACTTTTCAGAACGTAAAAACCTGCGCCAAGGCCACCGCGAAACCCTGGAAGCCTGGCTGTACGAACTGCTGGAACAGGTCGCGCTATACGACCGCAAGGAAGCCGCCGCCATCGCCCAGCAGTACATGCGCACCCAGCTGGAAATCTTTGGTACCGCGAGCCATATTCCGCAGCCGCACTCGCATGCAGACGCCGAGGCAGATGATGACGACAGTGCTGACGACAGCCATCATGCAGCACCTGAATCGGATAAAGACAAGGCCGCAAAGCAGGACACGCCAGAGGCTGATGCAGCCGGTGCTGGCGACGAAGCACCGGAGCGCCAAAACGCGGAGCAGGTTCCAGCCGTGGACCACAAGTGGCTCAGGCAGCTGTTCAGGCGCGCCGCCCAGGCGCTGCATCCAGATCGGGAGCAAGACCCTGCACAGCGGGAGCACAAGGAGCAGCTGATGACCGAACTGCTGCAGGCGCGGGACAACAACGACATGATGGCTGTCATGACGCTGTATCAGCAGCACGTCGCCTCAGACGCATTGCAGATTCCGGAATCCGCCTTCGAGGCGCTGTGCCTGTCGGTGCAGGCGCAAATTCAGCGCGTACAGCTGGAAAAAAACGACTACATACAATCAGATCCGCAGCGCGCCTTTGTGCACTACCACCTCTATGCTGACAGCCGCCGCAAACAGGCACAAAACCTCGACCGTCTGCTGGATCGCATCCGCCTGATGCGCCTGCAGATCCCCGGCGTCCTCGACGAACTGCGTACCCTCAAGGATCTCAAGCGCGAACTGCAGTACCGCCAGCAGGATAGATTTTAAGCCCTGCTGAAAATGCCGAGACCGACAACGGCACCTAACACATTACCGACCCAATGCCGCCCCAAGCTGGCTGAAATAGCGACCAAAGGCGGCATTGGTTCGCTCGCGCTGCGCGCCCTGGGGATACAGACCCCGGCGCGCTTCGGCCGAAGCCCGGGTGCCTTTCACCAGGAAGTTATTGCGAATAGCTGAATCCTGCACAAAGGCTTCGAAAGCCCGGGCACAGAGCTCTTCCGGCTGGCTGTAATAGACCGTGCCCAGTGCTCTATCTTCCAGCGCCGATACCCGGAAGAGTTCACTCGGCCCGTCCCCTAGCTCATCCAGTAGAATGCAGCGAAAGCACTCCGACAGCCGATCATTCAGCGGATGGGCAACCGGGGTTGCATCACTGAGCCAGGCTTTGGAGGCAAACATGCTGGCGGGCACATCACTGAACGCCTTGTCCCCAAGATAATGATCCAGCGCATGAAACCACTCATGGGCAATACTGCCGGGGCCTGCGTTTTTTGCCAGTGCAAAACAGCGCTGCGCCGGGTCATAGTGCGCAGCCACACCAGGGCGACCGCCAATGCCGTATTGCAGCGACAGTGCGCCGCGCAGCGATATCAGCGTTTCAGGCCCCTGCAGAATATGCATCAGATCCACCAAAGCCCCATAAAACAGCCCCGCCGCCCGCACCTGCTCATCCCGCGTAACCCAGCGCCCGATCTGTATCGAGCGAAAATCGAACCTGCGCCTGATATGCACGAAGGTGATGGGCTCGGCGTCTCCAGAGTGCGGGCTGCCGTAGGTTACTGAAGGAGGTTTATCAACTGACATCACAGATCCACTAAGTCCCACTCAATACTCATGGGGTTACTGCCTTCATGGCGGTTATAGACCACAGCGCCATGGAACTTAAAGGGCGCGGCTTTCTTGTTACGTAGTTTATCGTCACGCACAAAGAGGTAAATCTTGATCCCCAGCTGTGCGTGATTAATCAGCTCGCGGCCACGTTTATTATCTGGAGCTGTGCTGTTCTGCGACTGCCAATGGAAGTGCTTCTGATCCTGATCCATAAAATAATCATGGTAACGGTGATCCTCCATTTTACCGCGCTTGTTCAAGGTCACCAGCAGCACATGGGCATTCTGATCAGCCAGTACGACGTGACCGGATTGCCAGTTACCCGGATTGAACTCAACACCAAAGAGCGGCGGGATATCTTCACGCATAAACTCGCGGCCGACAAAGAGCTCAAGCGGGTCCACCTTGCCCTTAAAGCGTGCGAAGGTGACCATATCTTCGGTTGCGGGGATATCTTCATAGTCCGGGTTACTGGCCCTTAAGCTATAACCTGAACCGTTTTTCAGCACTTTTCGCAGCAGATATTGGTTATCGCCGCCAAAGTCCTGCCGTTCTATGGCAACGATTTGATCACTGATTTTGCCGGCATTCTCAGTCGTGATGTACTCGAGCAACAGGTAGTCGCCATCATAAATCGGGCTCTTGCCACCGTTCATCGAATTACCGGACGCCCGGGCGATAAAGTGCCTATCCGAGCTCAACTGGCCAAAGCCCCTGGGCATCGCCACCGACTCATCCGTATCGGCATAGCCTGTTTTAAAGTGACCGCAGGCAATCTGAATATCCGGAAAATACGCCAAGCGTGCAGGCTCAACTTCGCCCGCCTCGGTACTGGCGACGTCGGTAACGGGCGCCAACGCCATTCGATCACTGCCATATTGAGCAAAGCGCCAATCGAGTATTTCCTGGGTCATGCGAATAAAGCTGCCGATGGCATCAACGCTGATGGTCTGCTGGAACGCAAAGTTCATATCGTCAACGTGGAACCAGCGCTCGCCGGAACGCTCCGCCGTGCACCAAAACTTGATGGGCATCTTGCGCCAGTGCGCAAGCCACGCGGGCGTACTGACCTCATGCAGCGGCTGTAAACTTGCAGGCAGATCCTGTTGCCAGTCGGGTCTATCCATAAACCACTGGTAAGCCCAATCGGCCAGTTGCCCCACGCTGCTCTGGTTAGCAATAGCCCTATGCTCCAGTAAGGTCTGCAGCAACACCAGCTTGTAGCTTTTGGCGGTTGCCGTACTCGTAAGATCCCGAAACCACTGGCCGTAGGCTTCAATCGCAGCGCGCTCGTCGAACTCAGCTTCATCCAGCTCATCGAGAAATTCCCACCAACTGCCGTACTGCTGGCGCAATTTGGCAAGGTTGCTGCCGCTGCGCCACATCTGCGTCAGTGTAGGCCGGCGCTTTAGGCTTTCTTTCAGTTTGAAATAGTCATTAACTAAATTATTCGCCGCCAACGATTCCAGAAACTCGATAAACTGCAAATCGTAATGAATAAAGCAGCCATCGGGTAACAACCAGCTTTTATCTTTCAGAACCTTTATCAACTGGCTTCGACTAGGCGCTTTATCGAACAGATTACCGAGCAACAGCTCAGGTCGGTTCAAGAAGCTCTGATGATTGCCAACAAAGTCCAGCACCACCAGGTGGGGCTTATCCGCCGCACGGCGCAACCCTCGGCCCAGTTGCTGCAGGAAGAGGATTTTAGACTCGGTTGGCCGCAACATCATCACGGTATCGATGCTGGGTACATCCACGCCTTCGCTGAACAAATCGACGGAAAACAAGACGTTAACCCGCCCATCCCTGAGCTGCTCCAGGGCCTCGCTGCGGGTGATATCAGACTCGGTATGAACACTGACCGCGGCGATGTCCTCACGCTCGAACTGCTGCGCCATAAAATCAGCGTGGGCGATGGAGGCACAAAACACCAGGGTCTTCTGCCCCGCCAGGCGTCGCCACTCATTAATGGCATGGCGTGCGCGGCCCAGGGTGGCTAACTTATTCGACAACTTGGCAGGATCAAAGCGGCCATTGCGCCAGGGAATATGTTCATAATCCACCTCAGCGTCATAGATACCGTAATAGCGGAACGGACAGAGCTGCTCGGCGCTGATGCCATCAAACAGATCCATACGGTACACAAGGTTGTGATCGCAGAGCTTTAGAATGTCAGAATTATCGGTGCGCTCCGGCGTTGCCGTTAAGCCAAGCAGAAACTGTGGCGTGAAATAATCAATCAGTTTCTGATAGCTGCTGGCCGCCGCATGGTGGAACTCATCAACCACGACGTAGCTGAAGTAATCGGGTGCAAATCGCTGCAGGTGTTCGCTGCGCCCCAAGGTTTGTACTGAGGCAAAAAGCAGATCGAACTGCGTATCCTTTTGCTTACCGGTGTAGCGGCCGATACGCCGTTTCGGCAGCACCGCCAGAAAGCTTTCCTCGGCTTGCAGCAATATCTCTTCACGGTGGGCGACAAACAGCACCCGACCCGCGGCGAAACGGCTGGCATCAAAGGCCGCCAAATAGGTTTTTCCCATCCCGGTTGCCAACACCACCAGGCCCCGGCGGGCACCTCGACTGCGCGCAGCCTCCAGCGCGAGTAGCGCCTCCTGCTGGTGCAAATGCGGCTCAGGAATGGCGGGCTCTGGTTCGTCTGAGCCGGGGGCGACCGCCAGTATGGGTGTTACCTTGCGACGCTGTGCATAGCGCCCTTCATACTGCTCGATCCAGTCATAACTTAATGTCCGTACCTGGGAATACTGCAATAAGCTCTGAAACTTGCCCCGGATCTCGGCGATGCGAGCGGCAGCATTTAGATCTGCATCGTTGGGGAAATCGATGTGGTAGTTCCATTCAAGCCCATCGGTAAGCGCAATCTTGCTGATATTACTCGACCCCACAAAAGCATCGGCACAGCTGAGTTCGCCGCCTTCTGAACGCACAAATATATAGGCCTTAAGGTGAAAGCTATCGGCGGAGCCCACCTCAAAAATACGAATATCAGCGCCGCGCTCCGCCAGCAACATCAGCATTCGCAGTGCCCGAGGATCCGTGACGCAGAGATAATCGCTGGTCAAGAGCCTCAACTGTACCTGTCGCTCGGATAAGAGCGCGGTTTCAATATCCTTGAAAATCAGCTCCAGACCGCTGACCTTAATAAAGGAGACAGCTATCTCAATTTCGGTCGCATGGCTGATGGCATGGCGTAGGGAGCTCAATAAGGGCTGGTCTGCTCCGCCCGTAATGAGGCGCTGGCCGCTCATGCGCAGCCCTCCGTTGCTGTATGGCGCAGCAGCAGCGTCTGCCAGTGAACCTCAGATCTATTGAGCTGGTCTTTATCAAGCGCAGCGCCAGACATCACCTCAACGCTTACACCAAGGGGAGCTGCGATGGCCTGCACCTCATCCGCACTCACCGGATACATAGGTCGCAGCGGATCAGTGGGCCCAAACCTCAGAGTAATAACCATCATGCCAGCTTCAGCCAGTAAGCTGACCAGCGCCGCCAACGCCACCCGGCGAGAATCCGGCGTTATATGCATCCAGACCGCTGAAAGTAGAATCAGATCAAAGGTTGGATTTCCCGACCGAACCTTGGCGAGATGCGGTAATTGATCATCGACCCACTCAATGGCCCGCTCAGTATCTTGCACAGCCTCACGGCTTTGCGCCGCCCTGCGCAACGCCTCAGCCGGCTCTACCGCCGTTACCTGCCAACCTTTGGATGCCAGCCAGCGGGCATCGCGCCCACTTCCCGCACCTATATCCAGTGCACTGCCCAAAGGAGTTTGGGCGAGCTGATCTATCCAGAGACTATGAACCAGCTGCGCAGCCAGCGAGTCATATTGCGCCACAAACTTCTTGGCGTTCAGGTGGTAGTACTGGATGGTATCGTTACTCAATGCTGAATCCTTTCATGCAACTTATATGGCGGGCATCGGTAGAGTTTACCAGGCAACAGAACCATCGCCTCTCCAAATTGCTGGCAGCGGTTGCCCGGCCCCTCGGGCACAGCAAAGTCGTTGTCAGGTATACTGCCCGCCTACCTACAGAACACCGATGATGCCATGAAGAAAACTGACGCTGTACGCACCAACAAGGCCGAATTGCACAGTCGCAACCCGCACCGGGGCCGCTATGACTTTGCCGTGCTGAGCAAGGCGAATCCTGCGCTGGCGGGGTTTGTACAGCTGAACCGTTATGGTAACGAGTCCATCGATTTTGCCGACCCCCAGGCGGTGAAAGCGCTGAACCAGGCCCTGTTGAGTCAGTTTTACGGCATCGCCTTTTGGGATATTCCCCCCGGTTTCCTGTGCCCGCCGATCCCCGGCAGAGCCGACTATGTGCATTACCTGGCGGACCTGCTGGCCGATTCAAACAACGGCGTGATTCCCCGCGGGCGCATGGTGCGAGCACTGGATGTCGGCATAGGTGCGAACTGCGTCTATCCCATTATTGGCAACCGCGAATACGGCTGGCAGTTTGTCGGCTCCGACATCAACGCCATGGCCGTGGGCACGGTACAGAGTATTGTGCGCTCCAACCGCTGCCTGTCCGGCAAGATTGAAGCTCGCCTGCAGCGCCAGCAGAACTGCATCTTTAACGGCATCTGGAAAGCCGACGACCATTTTGACGTCACCCTGTGCAACCCGCCCTTCCATACATCGGAAGCCGCCATGACAGCGGAATCCGAGCGTAAATGGCGCGGCCTTAAAAAGGACTCGCAGCCAGCGGCCACCCCTAAGTTAAACTTCGGCGGCCAGCCAGACGAACTCTGGTGCGACGGCGGTGAGGAAGGCTTTATCTGTCGTATGGTGAAGGAAAGCAAAGCCTATGGCGAACAGTGCTACTGGTTTACATCCCTGGTCGCGAAGCAATCCAGCCTTGCCGCGATCCGGCGGGAACTGAGCCATGCCGGTGCCCAGCAGGTGCGCGTGGTGGAAATGGCTCAGGGCCAGAAGATCAGCCGCTTTATCGCCTGGAGCTTTCTCACACCCGAACTACAGGACGAGTGGCAGCAAAGTTACTGGGCGCCTTTAAGTTAAAAGCGACACCAGTTCAACATACCGCAACAAAAGCTGCCGCCAGCCCTGCATGGCCCGAGTTCCGACACTCGCACCCTAGCCTCGCAGCACCTGGCGGCTCGCCCGCGCCTGCTCGACACTCTTTTTAATAATGCACTAAAATAGAGCTTGTCGTGACACTGCAACCTGGCACTCAGTCAGTTCAACTCGCCGCCTGTTGGCGGCTATGCGCTCAACACAGACACGGATGAAGTACAGATGCCTTTGGCGTCTTATAGGACTCAGAACCTCATGGGCAGCTCCGAACCTGCCCCAAGGAGCTAAGGATGGCGACCCAGATGACCAATCACATAGATACCCTCATCGAACCGCCAGGTCTGGAAGCACTTCAGGCGCAGGAGTCCAGGATGCTGGAAGGACCCGACGATATTTCGATCGATGCCATACTGTCAGAAATATTGCATGCAGTGCGCCTGAACCTCGGTATGGAAGTCGCATTTATTTCCGAGTTTGACCAGGGGCAACGCAGCTTTCGCTTTGTCGACGCCGACAACCTGACGACATGTCCTATCGCAGTCGGTGGCTCAGGCCCACTGGAGCAGAGCTACTGCCAGCGTGTGGTTGATGGCAGGCTCCCGGAACTGATTCGCAATGCAGGCGATATTCCTGAAGCCTTAACACTGGCTGCAACCACTCAACTGCCGGTTGGCGCCCACCTGAGCGTACCGATTCGCTTTCGCGACGGCAGCCTTTTTGGCTCTTTCTGCTGTTTCAGTACAAGGCCCAACGAATCTCTCGGTGAACGGGATATTCTCAACATGCGCCTCTATGCCCAACTCTGCGGCACCTTGCTCGAGCGGATTACACTGGATGAGCGCCACCTTGATATTAAAGTAAGGCGTATCAAGTCGGTGCTGCGCAAAGAGAAACTGAGCATCGTCTATCAACCGATTTACTGTCTGACCAGAAACGCCATTATTGGTTATGAAGCCCTTAGCCGCTTTCATGCCGAGCCGCTGCGATCGCCCGATAAGTGGTTCGCTGAAGCCGAAGCCACAGGCCTGCTCGCTGAACTCGAGTGCTTCGCCGTCAGCCAGGCGATTGCCGGGCTGTCGCAGCTGCCCGCCGATAGCTATGTTGCCGTGAATATTACCCCCGAAACGGTACTCAATTGCGCGACCATTCTAACCCTCCTGGCCACCAATCCCCGGCGCATCGTACTGGAGCTGACCGAGCATGCGTCGATCGATGACTACACCCGGATTACCCAGATACTCGAACCCCTCAGGCAACAGGGCTTAAGACTGGCAGTAGACGACGCCGGTGCCGGATACGCCAGTTTTCGCCATATCCTGCAACTCAAGCCCGATATCATAAAGCTCGATCGCAGTCTGATCAGCGGCATTGACCACAATGAAGGCTGCATCGCTCTGGCGGCTGCATTAATTGTATTTGCCGAAAAAACCGGCAGCAAGATAGTCGCAGAGGGCGTCGAAACCCAGGCGGAAATAAATACATTACGACAGCTAAAGGTCGCCATGGCCCAAGGGTTCTTTCTCTGCAGGCCCAAACCCCTGGCTGAAGTTCCAAAATAGCCATAGGGCTATACGCTGACGAATAAAAAGCGGATGCGATCAAGTGGTTCTTTTGCAGCTGTACCTTTTTCAAATCCCACATACAAAAAAGCCCCAACCAGAGGCTGAGGCGTTTTCGTTGAATAAATGCTTGGCGCCTCGCTGGCGAGCCGTCCCGCGGGCCCATTTACCCATTAAATAGAGGCCGCGGTCGTCAAAACGGGTCAAAGCTGTGCTTCGACAAGCCCCGTTTTGACCCTACTATCACATGGCTGGGCGGCCGCGAGCGGCGCTGTCGGTGTTTGTCAACGTAGTTGTCGCGCAGACCATTCTGTTATGCAGCCTTATTCTGAGTCGTTTCCTGCTTCTCCGGGTTGAGCATCACCATCCCAACCGGCTGCCAGTTACGCGTGTTGCCTGACCAGCGTTCCGGTCGTTCAGAACGGGCTTGCTGGTACAGCGCATCTCGCCGAGCCAACACTTCATGATCCTGTCCACGATGCCGTTCGGCCGGCGTGACGAAGCGGATGCGACTATGACGATGTTCGTGGTTGTACCAGCGTATGAAGTCTCTCACCCAGGCCCGTGCCTCCTCCAGGCTGGTGAAGCCATTATGTGGCCACTGCGGGCAGTATTTCAGCGTTCTGAACAACGACTCCGAGAAGGCGTTGTCATTGCTGACCCGCGGTCGCCCACGCGACGGTGTGATCCCCAGGTCGTACATTTTGCTTAGCAGTGTGACGGACTTCATCGGCGCGCCGTTATCCGAGTGCAGTACCAGCGGCTGATGCAGGCACTGCTCGCTGAGCACGCTGCGTTGCAGCAGAGCTGCGGCCTTATCGCCGCATTCCTGTTCATGCACCTCCCAACCCACGCCCTTGCGACTGTAAAGGTCCTCGATCAGATACAGATAGTAATACTGGCCCCGCACCGGCGAGGGTAAATACGTGATGTCCCAAGACCAAAGCTGGTTCGGCCCGTTCGCAGCGTGCGTCGTGGGTGCCGGATGCCTTTTCGGGCGCTGAACGCGGCCCCGGCGATGCTGCTGATCGGCGGCATGCAGCACCCGATAAAAGCTGCTTTCAGATGCGAGATAACGGCCCTGATCGGCCAGCCGGGGCACGATCTGGCTCGGTGGAAGATGCGCGTATTCCGTGCTGTTGCAGAGCTGCAAGATCGTCTCGCGTTCAGCATCAGTCAGGGCATTCGCCGGCGTGGGCCGCGGCGTGGTCGTGCGACCATCGGCTTTCGGCGCGCCTTCCTGTGTCCAGCGTTGCAGCGAGCGCAGACTAATCGCCAGTTCCTTGCAGGCGACTTGTTTTCGGGCACCGGCGGCCATGGCTTCAGCAATCCAGGCGACATAATCCTGCCGGACCGACAGCGCCGTTAGCTGTCCTCGCTGTCGTCCCCCCAGTAGGCATTGAGCTTTTTTCGCAGCACCAGGATCGCGGCCGCCTCGGCCAGTGCCTTGTCCTTGCGTCTGAGTTCACGCTCCAGTTCGCGGATACGTTTCTTGTCGGCCTTGGCCTGTTCGCGATCGAGCTGACGTTGGGCCTTGGCCGTCTGCTGACCCGACAGACAGGCGTCACGCCACGCTTTGACCTGTTGGGGATACAACCCTTTACTGCGGCAGTATTCGCTCAGCTCGATTTCAGACAGCGCGGCGGTCTCAATCACCACCGCCAGCTTGGATTCAGCTGACCAGTTATCCGTTAACTTTTGATCTCCGGGCACCGCAGCACCTCCCGCTTTGGCCTGTTTTCGCCAAGCATACAGGGTTACATCGGAGATGCCTTCCTGGCGGGCGAGCTCGGCCACAGACATATTGTGGGGCGGCAAAAGCTTCTTCAGCAGCGCTTCTTTACGCTCGGGTGAATAACGTCGCATCGCATGACTCTTTCCGTCCCCGGTGCTTTGATTTAGGTGAAACTGATCAGGCGACAACTACCCTGACACCGGGGGCTGTCTACCGTCCCCATGTGAGGGTCATCGCTGAACAGATAAAACAGAAAAGCCCCGACCGATGGTCGAGGCTTTTCTGTTTGAATAAATGCTTGGCGATGACCTACTCTCACATGGGGAAACCCCACACTACCATCGGCGATACCGCGTTTCACTACTGAGTTCGGGATGGGATCAGGTGGTTCCACAGCTCTATTGTCGCCAAGCAAAACTTGTACAATATGGATTCTGGCCTCGACAGCGTCTGGCCTGTCGCGACGTAGCTTAATTCGAGGGTGAGCTTTCACTCTATGTCTGTCTGCAGCACAAGCTCTTGCCAATGCGTCAATCTCGTCTCTCTCGTGCTTTTCGCCTGCTCGTTCTTTTTAGTCGGAGCAGGCAACCAAACGCCTTGGGCGTTATATGGTCAAGCCTCACGGGCAATTAGTACGGGTTAGCTCAACGCCTCGCAGCGCTTACACACCCCGCCTATCAACGTCTTAGTCTTAAACGGCCCTTTAGGGGGCTCAAGGCCCCAGTGAGATCTCATCTTGAAGGGGGCTTCCCGCTTAGATGCTTTCAGCGGTTATCCCGTCCGAACGTAGCTACCCGGCAATGCCACTGGCGTGACAACCGGAACACCAGAGGTTCGTTCACTCCGGTCCTCTCGTACTAGGAGCAACTCTTCTCAAATCTCAAACGCCCACGGCAGATAGGGACCGAACTGTCTCACGACGTTCTAAACCCAGCTCGCGTACCACTTTAAATGGCGAACAGCCATACCCTTGGGACCGGCTTCAGCCCCAGGATGTGATGAGCCGACATCGAGGTGCCAAACACCGCCGTCGATGTGAACTCTTGGGCGGTATCAGCCTGTTATCCCCGGAGTACCTTTTATCCGTTGAGCGATGGCCCTTCCATGCAGAACCACCGGATCACTAGAACCTACTTTCGTACCTGCTCCACGTGTCAGTGTCGCAGTCAAGCACCCTTCTACTCTTGCGCTCAATGCATGATTTCCGACCATGCTGAGGGTACCTTCGTGCTCCTCCGTTACTCTTTGGGAGGAGACCGCCCCAGTCAAACTACCCACCACACAATGTCCTCGAACCGGATTACGGTCCAGAGTTAGAACCTCAACAGTACCAGGCTGGTATTTCAAGATTGGCTCCACGCAGACTGGCGTCCACGCTTCAAAGCCTCCCAGCTATCCTACACAAGTAATGTCAAAGTCCACTGTGAAGCTATAGTAAAGGTTCACGGGGTCTTTCCGTCTAGCCGCGGGTAAACTGCATCTTAACAGCTATTTCAATTTCACTGAGTCTCGGGTGGAGACAGTGTGGCCATCGTTACGCCATTCGTGCAGGTCGGAACTTACCCGACAAGGAATTTCGCTACCTTAGGACCGTTATAGTTACGGCCGCCGTTTACCGGGGCTTCGATCAAGAGCTTCGCTTGCGCTAACCCCATCAATTAACCTTCCGGCACCGGGCAGGCGTCACACCCTATACGTCCACTTTCGTGTTTGCAGAGTGCTGTGTTTTTAATAAACAGTCGCAGCCACCTGGTATCTTCGACTCCCAACAGCTCACCCCGCGAGGGGGTCACCATCAGGAGCGTGCCTTCTCCCGAAGTTACGGCACCATTTTGCCTAGTTCCTTCACCCGAGTTCTCTCAAGCGCCTTGGTATTCTCTACCTGACCACCTGTGTCGGTTTTGGGTACGGTCAGCGGTAACCTGAAGCTTAGAGGCTTTTCCTGGAAGCGTGGCATCAACGACTTCAGTTCCTAAGAACCTCGTCATCAGATCTCAGTCTTAAGGGGGACCGGATTTGCCTAATCCCCCAACCTACATCCTTAAACGCAGACAACCAACGCTGCGCTCGCCTAGCCTTCTCCGTCCCCTCATCGCAGTTACCGCCGGTGCAGGAATATTAACCTGCTTCCCATCGACTACGCATTTCTGCCTCGCCTTAGGGGCCGACTCACCCTACCTCGAATAGCGTTGGATAGGAAACCTTGGTCTTCCGGCGTGGAGGTTTTTCACCCCCATTATCGTTACTCATGTCAGCATTCGCACTTCTGATACCTCCAGGATGCCTCACAGCTTTCCCTTCAACGGCTTACAGAACGCTCCTCTACCATGCCATAAATGGCATCCACAGCTTCGGTGTATCACTTAGCCCCGTTATATCTTCCGCGCAGGCCGACTCGACTAGTGAGCTATTACGCTTTCTTTAAAGGGTGGCTGCTTCTAAGCCAACCTCCTAGCTGTCTGAGCCTTCCCACATCGTTTCCCACTTAGTGATAACTTTGGGACCTTAGCTGGTGGTCTGGGTTGTTGCCCTTTTCACGACGGACGTTAGCACCCGCCGTGTGTCTCCCATGATTGCACTCACCGGTATTCGGAGTTTGCATCGGGTTGGTAAGTCGGGATGACCCCCTAGCCGAAACAGTGCTCTACCCCCGGTGGTGAGACATGAGGCGCTACCTAAATAGCTTTCGAGGAGAACCAGCTATCTCCGGGCTTGATTAGCCTTTCACTCCGATCCACAGGTCATCCGCTAACTTTTCAACGGTAGTCGGTTCGGTCCTCCAGTTGATGTTACTCAACCTTCAACCTGCCCATGGATAGATCGCCCGGTTTCGGGTCTAATCCCAGCAACTAAACGCCCTATTAAGACTCGGTTTCCCTACGGCTCCCCTATACGGTTAACCTTGCTACTGAAATTAAGTCGCTGACCCATTATACAAAAGGTACGCAGTCACGGTCTCAAGAACCGCTCCCACTGCTTGTACGTACACGGTTTCAGGGTCTATTTCACTCCCCTCACAGGGGTTCTTTTCGCCTTTCCCTCACGGTACTGGTTCACTATCGGTCAGTCAGGAGTATTTAGCCTTGGAGGATGGTCCCCCCATGTTCAGACAGGATAACACGTGTCCCGTCCTACTCGTTTTCATTGATAAGGCGTTTTCGCATACGGGGCTATCACCCACTACGGCGGCACTTTCCAGCGCCTTCTGCTAACACCAAACCAACTTAAGGGCTAATCCCCGTTCGCTCGCCGCTACTAAGGGAATCTCAATTGATTTCTTTTCCTTCGGGTACTTAGATGTTTCAGTTCCCCGAGTTCGCCTCTTAAAGCCTATGTATTCAGCTAAAAGATACCCAGCAAGCTGGGTGGGTTTCCCCATTCAGACATCTCCGGATCAAAGGTTGTTTGCCACCTCCCCGAAGCTTTTCGCAGGCTACCACGTCTTTCGTCGCCTCTGACTGCCAAGGCATCCACCGTGCACGCTTCGTCACTTGACCATATAACCCGAAGGCGTCTGGTAAGGACGAGAGTTCGATAAGATTTTTCGCCATTGGCGCTTGTACTACAGTACAAGACATATCTCGAATTAATTCGAATCCATATTGTTAAAGAGCGATAAAGCAAGCTTGAAGCGATAAGCTTCGAGCTGACAGCTTTAAGCGATAAGCTTCAAACCGTGATCGGTGTGCAACTTATGACTTACAGCTTTCTTTTAAATGGTGGAGCTATGCGGGATCGAACCGCAGACCTCCTGCGTGCAAAGCAGGCGCTCTCCCAGCTGAGCTATAGCCCCAGAACTTTTCCTGGTACAGAGAGTAACCAGGTAACAGCGTCAACCGCGTTTGATTGGCTGTGATGTCAACGTGGATTGAACCACCGACCTCACCCATTCTTTATCATAAAGAGTGGGGTACGCTCTAACCAGCTGAGCTACTACAACTTTCCTGCCGGAAAACTGGTAGGCCTGAGTGGATTTGAGGTACCGACCTCACCCATTCTTTATCATAAAAAGTGGGGTGCGCTCTAATCCATCGATCTACATCAATTTTCAACCTGGAAAATTGGTAGGCCTGATTGGACTTGAACCACCGACCTCACCCATTCTCTATCATGGGGAGTGGGGTGCGCTCTAACCAGCTGAGCTACTACAACTTTCCTGCCGGAAAGTTGGTAGGCCTGAGTGGATTTGAACCACCGACCTCACCCTTATCAGGGGTGCGCTCTAACCAACTGAGCTACAAGCCTACATATAAGCGTTTGCTCTTCAGCCTTACGCTTTTTGCTTACAGAAAATTCTATAAGCATTTCGCTCTCTTTAACGTTTGATCAGATAATTCGTGTGGACGCTATGCCAGAACAAGCCATGTCGTTTAAGGAGGTGATCCAGCCGCAGGTTCCCCTACGGCTACCTTGTTACGACTTCACCCCAGTCATGGACCACACCGTGGTAACCGTCCTCCCGAAGGTTAGACTAGCTACTTCTGGTGCAACCCACTCCCATGGTGTGACGGGCGGTGTGTACAAGGCCCGGGAACGTATTCACCGTGGCATTCTGATCCACGATTACTAGCGATTCCGACTTCACGCAGTCGAGTTGCAGACTGCGATCCGGACTACGACCGGTTTTGTGAGATTGGCTCCCCCTCGCGGGTTTGCAGCCCTCTGTACCGGCCATTGTAGCACGTGTGTAGCCCTACTCGTAAGGGCCATGATGACTTGACGTCGTCCCCACCTTCCTCCGGTTTGTCACCGGCAGTCTCCTTAGAGTTCCCACCATTACGTGCTGGCAAATAAGGACAAGGGTTGCGCTCGTTACGGGACTTAACCCAACATTTCACAACACGAGCTGACGACAGCCATGCAGCACCTGTCTCAGAGCTCCCGAAGGCACCAAGCTATCTCTAGCGAGTTCTCTGGATGTCAAGAGTAGGTAAGGTTCTTCGCGTTGCGTCGAATTAAACCACATGCTCCACCGCTTGTGCGGGCCCCCGTCAATTCATTTGAGTTTTAACCTTGCGGCCGTACTCCCCAGGCGGTCGACTTATTGCGTTAGCTGCGCCACTAAGAGAGCAAGTCTCCCAACGGCTAGTCGACATCGTTTACGGCGTGGACTACCAGGGTATCTAATCCTGTTTGCTACCCACGCTTTCGCACCTCAGTGTCAGTATCAATCCAGGCAGTCGCCTTCGCCACTGGTGTTCCTTCCTATATCTACGCATTTCACCGCTACACAGGAAATTCCACTGCCCTCTACCGTACTCTAGTTAAGCAGTATCAGGTGCAGTTCCCAGGTTAAGCCCGGGGCTTTCACATCTGACTGACTCAACCACCTACGCGCGCTTTACGCCCAGTTATTCCGATTAACGCTCGCACCTTCCGTATTACCGCGGCTGCTGGCACGGAATTAGCCGGTGCTTCTTCTGTGGCTAACGTCACAGGTAACGGTTATTAGCCGCTACCCTTTCCTCACCACTGAAAGTGCTTTACAACCCGAAGGCCTTCTTCACACACGCGGCATGGCTGGATCAGGGTTGCCCCCATTGTCCAATATTCCCCACTGCTGCCTCCCGTAGGAGTCTGGGCCGTGTCTCAGTCCCAGTGTGGCTGGTCATCCTCTCAGACCAGCTAAGGATCGTCGCCTTGGTAGGCCTTTACCCTACCAACTAGCTAATCCTACGCAGGCTCATCTGATAGCGAAAGGTCTATAAATAGATCCCCTCCTTTCCCCCTTAGGGCGTATGCGGTATTAGCATCCGTTTCCGAATGTTGTCCCCCACTACCAGGTAGATTCCTACGCGTTACTCACCCGTCCGCCGCTCTCAAGAGAAGCAAGCTTCTCTCTACCGCTCGACTTGCATGTGTTAGGCCTGCCGCCAGCGTTCAATCTGAGCCATGATCAAACTCTTCAGTTTTAAATCAAGATACCGAAGTATCGATAATTCTGACTCAAGCTATAACAACTTAAATGAATTCACATTAGGGTTGCTTACCTTGATAAAGCTATTTATGCCTTATCCTGACAAGCGCCCACACGAATTATCTGATCAATCTGTTAAAGAGCGCTTGGACTCGAGGATCGTTACCGCTGATCCCGTGTCTCAAGTGAGGCGCATATTCTAGCGTCTCGGTGTTTTAAGTCAACTCTTTTTTTCAACATTTCCGACCGAAGCCGAGGAGAAAAACGAGTGACTCACAAGCCGATACTGCCGGCTAATTCATCAAGCTAAACACTTGAAAATCAACCACTTACTTCCGACTTCCTCGCTCTGTTCGGTGGCTGTTAAAGCCGCTTTCCCTAAGCGAGGTGCGCATTCTACATCGCCCCCGATCAGAGTCAACAGCCCCTTTGAAATTAATAACGAATAAGTGCAAAAAGGGGCTTATTAAAGCTTGAACCGGCTTATCGACGGCGATATAGATTACTCAATAACCAGCAGTGCACATTTAAACCATTACAAGCTGATCAATAAATAGACAAACCATGCTGCGGACTCTCTTTCTCTATTCTCTATATATAGAAAAAGATAGAGAAAGCGTGCGTACGTGGGTTGATGGGTTTCGCTTCGCGACACCACATCCTACTTGGTGAAGGTCCGGGGCCCATCGAGAATGTGCCGACGAATTCCGGTTCACCGCCAATCCACCAATGACTACTTACCAACCTTCGTGATTCGTGATTCGGTGGCTTAGAGCTTTCAGCCATAAGCTTAAAGCTGTCAGCTTACGGCTGAAAGCTGCCGGCTTACCAATTACCGGTACCGTGGCGGTCGCCTTGATGGGTTTCGCTTCGCTACACCGCATCCTACTTGTGGAGGGCCCAGCTATGTTAGTATGTACTTTCACCCCACCGCTTAGTGGGGACCTCTTGTTGACATCCGACCCAGGTCGGCACGATCCAGCTGCCCTTCTGAGCCTCCGTCATACAGAGGTTATTTCATGTCTGATATTCCGCAACTTCCCCCACAGGCCCGCTTCTATTCACCCCAGGGCCCGCCCGCCACTGATGACCAAGCCTTAGCCACGCCAAGGTCCGCTTTACCGCTTCACCCTTCACCAGACACACCATTTTCCAGCACTGCCCCGAACGACACCCGAGTTTCCTCTTTCCAACCTACGTCTGCACACTTGGCCTCCCCCGCCACGGCCACCTTTGAGCGTGCAGCACCCTCACAATCACCTAATGAACCCAAGCGCCTCACAACCGCCATTGTCTATTGTGAAGCGAACTTTGGTGCCGTCGACGGCAAAACCGCCAACGGCCTCGTGCGGCACTCGGAAAAATACGAGATCCTGTCGATCATTGACAGCCAGAAGGCCGGGCAGGATGCCGGTATGGTGCTTGACGGAGTCGCGAATGCCATCCCGATTTGCCGTGACCTGGCCGACGCCCTTTCACGGACCGAGACATTACCCGACTTTTTCATCTTCGGGATGGCGCCGTCCAGCGGCATGCTGTCGGCCGCTGAGCGCAGTCTGGTGCTCGATGCCATTGGTTTGGGCATGAATATCGTCAACGGCCTGCATGAGTTTCTGAACGACGACCCTGAGTTTGTCGCGGCAAGCGGCGCCAGTGGCGTAACGATTCTGGATGTCCGCCGTCCCCGTGCGAGTAAAGACCTGCGGATGTTCAGCGGCCGCATCGCACAGGTAACCTGCCCGCGTATCGCGGTGCTGGGCACAGACTGCGCCATCGGCAAACGCACCACGGCGACCATCCTCACCCGCGCGCTGAGAGATCGTGGCTTGAACGTGGTGATGGTCGGTACAGGTCAAACCGGCCTGATCCAGGGCGCACGCTACGGTATCGCCCTGGATGCAGTGCCTTCGCAGTTTTGCGCCGGCGAACTGGAAGCCATCATCTTTGATGCCTTTGAAGCTGAACAGCCCGATGTGATCATTATTGAAGGACAGGGAGCGCTGAGCCACCCTGCATTTTCCACCACCTCATTTATCCTGCGCGGCAGCTGTCCCAACGGCGTCATCCTGCAGCATGCACCGGGCCGTACCTACCGCTGTGACTTTGACCGGATGCCCATGCCGCTGCCGGCCGCCGAGATCAACCTGATCCAGACCTTTTCCGATACCCGGGTTATTGGACTGACTCTCAACCATGAAAACATGACCGATGCTGAAGTCAGCACGGCCGTCGATGCCTACGAACGTGAACTGGGTATCCCTGCTACCGATGCGCTGACCCGCTCACCGGATCACCTTGTAGACATAGTGCTGAGGGCATTTCCCGAACTTGGGGAAAAGCTCACCGCGCACGCACAATGAGTGCGCCGCGCCTCGAAGTCGATCTCGACAAGATTCATCACAATGCCCGCACACTGGTCTCTCGGCTAGCCGCCCGCGGTATCTCGGTTACCGCAGTAATGAAGGCAAGCCTCGGCTCACCCGAAATCGCCCGCACAATGCTGCGGGCGGGCGTGAGCATGATCGGCGACTCGCGCATGGAGAACATCGAAGCCATGTGCCGCGCAGGCATCAGGGCACCGATGATGCTGATACGTGCCCCCATGATCAGCGATGTGCCGCGGGTGATTCAGTACGCCGACATTAGCCTCAACAGTGAGCTCGACGTCATCCGTCAACTTTCAGACGCAGCCAACGCTGCCGGAAAGACACACGCAGTCGTGCTGATGGTGGAACTTGGCGACCTGCGCGAAGGGATTATGCCGGCCGACCTTTTGCACACCGCGGGCCTGGTACTTGATATGCCGAATATCAAACTAAAGGGAATAGGCGCCAATCTGGCGTGTCACTGCGGTGTGTCGCCGGACAGCCGCAATATGGATCAGCTGTCCGCACTGGCACACTCGGTGGAAGCCGCCTTCGGCATTTCCCTGGATATAGTGACAGGCGGTAACTCAGCCAACCTGAACTGGGCCTTCAGCGGTGCCGACACCGGCCGTATCAACAACCTGCGCCTGGGTGAGTCCATTCTGCTGGGGTGCGAACCCCTGCACCGCCAGCCAATTGATGGCCTCTATACCGACGCCATTACCCTGGTCGCCGAAGTGATCGAATCGAAGATCAAGCCAACGCAGCCCTGGGGAGAGATCGCCCAGACCGCCTTCGGCGAAAAAGCCCCACCAGCGGATCGGGGTGATATCGCCCAGGCAATTCTGGCCATCGGCCGACAGGACGTGGACCCCGACGGCCTCAGTAGCCCCGCAGGGATCGATATCATCGACGCCAGCAGCGATCACCTCATCATCGACTGCGGCGACCATCCCCTGGCCGTCGGTGCCGAGGTGCGCTTTCAGCTCAATTACAGCGCAACTGTGCGCAGCATGACCTCACCCTTTGTTACCAAGGTACTGCACGCATCTCGCCCAGGCGGCACTGCAATCCCTGTGACAGCGCCTGCAACAGCGAGCCCCACGACCAATAACCCACGGAAGATCGCATGAGTTTCAACGTTCTTACGGCTGAGTTTTCCCACGAAACCAACTCTTTCAGCCTGCACAAAACCGGCAGAGAGGCCTTTATGGCCCGTTATGTACTGATGGGCGAAGCCGCCCTCGCCGAGCGCGGCAATGAGAACACTGAACTCGCGGGCTTTCTCGACGCCGGGCTGGCGCACCAATGGCAGGTCAATCATGTGCTGAGCGCGGCGGCAGGGCCCAGCGGCAAGGTCAGGCGCCAGGCGTTTGACTGGCTCTGCGAACCCATACTCGCGGCCATCAGGCTCAAGCGCTTCGACGGCATTCTGCTCGGGCTCCACGGTGCCATGGGGCTCGATTTCTGCGAAGACGGTGAAGGCGAGCTGCTTGCGCGTATCCGCAGTCTGGTCGGCCCAGATCTGCCCATCGCCATCACCCTGGATCCACACGCCAATGTCAGCCGGCAGATGTGCGCGCTCGCCGACATTATTGTGTCCTTCAAAACCTACCCGCATATTGATATGCGCAAAGCCGGTCGCCATGCCGGCGAAATTCTGCAACGTACCATGGCCGGCGAAATTCACCCCCGTACGATCCGCGTGAGCCGGCCAATGCTGGAGGAGGTCAATGGCGGGCGCACCGATATAGGCCCCATGATCGAGCGCATGGCAATTGCACGGGCTTATGAAGAGACGGACGATGTTTTCGCCGTCAGCATTAATGCAGGTTTTGCCAGTGCCGATGTGGTGGAGGTCGGGCCCACGGTGCTGGTGACGGCACAGGGCGATTTCAGCGCCCACAGTGCCTTCGCCGAAACCCTGGCCGATGATATCTGGAACCGCCGCTTCGAGGTGCTGAACGATTACCTCAGCGTGACAGAAGCCGCAACGATCGCCGCCCAGTATATGCCGACCGAGGGTCCGCTGGTGATCGCCGACTATGCCGACAACCCGGGCGCTGGAGGCTACGGCGATGCCACCGAGCTACTGCGGGCGCTGCTTGACGCGGATGTCGGTAACGCCTGTTTTGGTCCCCTGGTCGACGCCAGCGCCGTACAAATACTGCACGACACCGGGGTCGGTCAATCCATTCAGATCACTTTGGGGGGCGCCACAGACCCCCGCTTCGGAGGCGGTCCCCTGTCCCTGGAAGGCCAGCTGGTGTCCATCAGCGATGGTCATTTTATCGGCGATGGTCCCATTATCCATGGGCTGCACGGCAGTTTTGGCCCCAGTGCCGTGCTGCGAGTAGCCGGAATCGATATTCTGGTGGTCAGCATCGCCCGGCAGATACTCGATCTGCAGCAATTCAAGGCCTTCGGTATAGACCCGCAACACAAACGGGTAGTGGCATTGAAGTCGATGCAGCACTTTCGCGCCGCATTCGACCCCATTGCCGGACAAGTGATCGTGTGCGACAGCGGCGCCCTCTGCACCCCTCGCTATGACCTGCTGCCTTATCGCAACGTACCGCGGCCCATTTTCCCGCTCGACAAGGACATGGAGCTATCCACAGGCCCCATTAAGGTATAAAGCCAGCAGGATCAACCAGCCTCCCCTGAGTCAGCAGCCAGTCAATCACACGGCCACAGGCTGACTCAGGCTCGATGGGCTGGGCGGTAATAATGTAAAAACCCGCCTCCGTATCGAGTCGATGCGGATGCTTGAGCGCATGCACCAGGGTGCCCGTTTGCAATGCCGCCTCAACAAACAGCGAGGGCACCAGCGCAACCCCCATCCCCTGCTCCGCCGCCTCTATCGCATGGCTCGTCTGGGAGAACACCGGGCCTGATATTTTCACGCCCGGCCGGCCGCAGGATTCAAACCAGCGTTGCCAGTTCTTGTGACTGTCTGATATCAGGGGCAACACATCCAGATTGTCAGGGCTCAGCACCCCGCGGCGGCTCAGCAGAGCCGGGGCACAGACAGGAATGGAACTGGCCGGCAGCAGGAAGCGGGCATGACTTTCGGCAAAAGGCGGTGCGCCCCAGCGAATCGCCATATCGACGCCGCCCTTGCCACTGAGCGGTCGGGCGGTATCGCAGGCGTCAATCATCACGGCAATATCCGGATTGGCGCGGGAGAATTCCGGCAGGCGCGGAATCAGCCAGCGGCTGGCGAAGGTCGATGTGGTGCTGACGATCAGGCGCCCGGCCTCCTCCGGCGTCTCCTGCTGCAACAGCTCCCGCGTTGCCTCGTCGATAATGCCCAGCGCCAGACGCAGGCGGGTGATATATTCGCGCCCCTGCCGGTTTGCGCTCAACCCGCGGGGCAAGCGCTCAAACAACAGACAGCCAAACTCCTTTTCCAGCGCCCGCACCTGCTGCGCCACCGCGCCCTGAGTCAGTGACATTTCCTCGGCCGCGGCACGAAAGCTGCCAAGGCGCGCGGTTGCCTCAAGCGCGATCAGGTGATTCAGCGTTGGCAAGAGTCCGCGACCTGTTCCCCATCTTCTCATCCTGTAATTTTCCTACTGCCTTGGTTGCCCAATCATGATTGGTGGATCTTCCGAGAGTCAGGCTAGATAGGAAACATCAACAAGCACGGGAGATCAAGATGTCGCACCAGAAAGTAGCTATTGTAACAGCGGGCGGAAGCGGCATGGGCGCAGCGGCAGCACGTAAACTGGCTGCAGACGGTTTTCGCGTCGCCATTCTTTCATCGTCCGGCAAGGGTGAAGCCCTGGCCGCAGAGCTGGGCGGCATAGGTGTAACCGGATCCAATCTGTGCAATGACGATCTGCAACGGCTCATCGACAGGGTCATCGCCGAATGGGGCCGCATTGATGTACTGGTTAACAGCGCAGGCCACGGTCCGCGCGCCCCGGTACTCGAACTGAGCGATGACGACTGGCACAGCGGCATGGACGTCTATTTCCTCAGCGCCGTGCGCCCCACCCGACTGGTAACCCCGATCATGCTTGAGCAGGGCGCGGGCGTCATTATCAATATCTCGACCTTCGCAGCCTTTGAGCCGGATGCGGTTTTCCCGACCTCGGGCGTGTTCCGGGCGGGCCTCGCGGCCTTTACCAAGCTGTTTGCCGACAAGTACGCCGCCAACAATATTCGCATGAACAATGTACTGCCGGGCTTTATCGACAGCCTGCCCGAAAAGCAGGCATTCCGTGATCGCATTCCGATGCAGCGTTACGGCAAGGTAGAGGAAATCGCCGATGTTATCGGTTTTCTCGCCTCCGATGGCGGTGGTTATATCACCGGCCAGAACCTGCGCGTCGACGGCGGTATTACCCGCTCCGTTTAAACCCGTGGTAAAAACGCGGGCTCGGCCAGCACCTTTCATTACAGATATTTAACCGGGAGCCACTCTTGGACGCTCGACAGCCGCTTGATACCAAAGCCACCAGCCTGATGCTCATGTTCTGCCTGATCATGAGCCTGCAGCAAATCACCCTCAAGGCCACGGCCGAGGACATGTCGCCGGTGCTGCAAATCGCGTTGCGCTCCGGTATCAGCGCCCTGCTGGTCTGGCTGTTTATGCAGCTTCGCGGCGAGCGCCTGAGCCTTGCCGATGGCAGCTGGAAGCCGGGCCTCCTTATTGGTGCCCTGTTTGCCACCGAGTATCTGCTGATGGGGGAAAGTCTGCGCCACACCAGCGCCTCCCATGTGATCACCTTCATGTACAGCGCACCTGTATTTGCAGCCCTGGGGCTGCACTGGAAGGTCGCATCTGAACGCCTTGCGCCTTTGCAATGGTTCGGCATTGCGCTGGCATTTGGCGGCATCGCGGTGGCGTTTCTGGGACGGGATACAAACAACAACACAGACTTGCTATCCATGCTCTGGGGCGACGCCCTGGCACTCATGGCGGGTGCGGCCTGGGGTACAACAACCGTATTGATCAGAAGCACTAGCCTCTCGCAGCTGCCGGCCACCCAGACCCTGCTCTATCAGCTGGTGATCGCCTTTGTCGTGCTGCTGGTCTTTGCCGCCGCCCAGGGCCAGACCAGCGTCAACCCGACCCCCGCACTTTGGGCAAGCCTGGCGTTCCAGTCGGTAATCGTGTCTTTTGCCAGCTTCCTGGTCTGGTTCTGGCTGCTGCGCCATTACCTGGCCTCGCGCCTGGGAAGCTTTTCGTTCCTCACGCCGCTGTTCGGCGTCGTGCTGGGCGCCTGGCTGCTGAACGAACCTCTGGAGCCCGGTTTCCTGTTCGGCTCCCTGCTGGTGATGTGCGGTATTGTGCTGGTGAGTGGCTACGGCATGCTGAAACAGGCCGGCACCTACCTGAAAAGCATCTGATGCTTTTGCGAGCCTGCTGTCCATCAGCAGCAGCACTATCCCAAAAACAGCGATCACCGCGTGACTTTACAAGGTCACGCGGCTTTATACTGGGTATTCGAACACCAGCCCGCCATCTGCGCGCTCTCCACCCTCCTTCGACAGCCGGATTGGCGACGGTTACAGATCCAGTGTTACGTCGCCCTGGGGATAGGCACAACAGGCCAGAACGTACCCCCCACTGACCTCGGCTTCGCTGAGCGCCAGGGCAGCGTCCATCGACACACTGCCTTCCAGCTTAAGCACCTTGCAGCTTCCACATATACCGGTGCGACAGGCAGACTGAATCCAGACACCCGAGTTCAGGGCCGTATCCAGGAGGGACTGAGAAAAATTCCCGCACCCCTGCGTACCCATACGGGCAAAGTTCACCTGCGTCGACACTGTCGCCTCGCCCGGTACAGGACTTGCAGAGCCCGGAGTCAGTGGTGCACCCCCAAATGATTCCTCAACATACCGATCCATGGGGTAGTCCAGTGCCTCCAGTACCCTCCGCACAGCCTGCATATAGGGTGCGGGCCCACAGCAGAATACTCTGCGCTCAAGAAAGTCAGGACAGATCGCTTGAAGCAGGTCAGCAGACAGGCGCCCCCTAAACCCACCCCAGCCCCGCGCGCTGCTTTTGTGCTCGCACAACAGCGAGAGCTGAAAGCCGGGCCACTGGCGATCAATACTCAGTAATTCGTCATGAAAAATTATATCGACCGGACTGCGCGCACTGTGAATAAAGTGCAGATCCCGCTGCTGCCCGGATTCCAGCATCCAGCGCACCATCGACATGCCGGGGGTAATACCGCTGCCTCCGGACAACAGCAGATACTTGTCCGCCTCTATATCGACGCAATTAAAGTGACCGGTAGCCAAGCCGATCCTGACCTCATGACCGACACCGAAACTGTCGTGCAGCCAGTTCGAAACTTTGCCATCAGGCACCCGCTTGACGGTGATAGCAAACTGACGGGGCCGGTTCGGGGACGAGGCAATGGAGTAGCAACGCTGCACATCCTGGCTACCGATCGTAAACGTCATGTTAAGAAACTGTCCTGGCTTGAACTCCAGCGACTCGTCACCCTTCAGGCCAAAGCTGAAGGTTTTCACATCAGGTGTTTCATCAACGATTCCCAGACAGCGAACCGCTTTTACGCCCGTCTGCCATTCAACAGCGTGTTCGATTGCAAGTGGCATATTCATGGCGTTATCTCCGTTTTCGGTAAAAAAACCGGCGTGGGCGAACGCGCACCCACACCGGCTCTGGTCACGACCGAGGCATCAGGAACTACAGATGCACCACTACATCCTCGCCCTCAACGCTGACCGGAAACGTCTTGGCCTTGATGCTCGGATCGACCAGAAACTCACCCGACTTGATATCAAACTCCCACCCGTGCCAGGCGCAACGCACCAGCGCGTTTTCCTTGCAGTAGATGAAATCCCGCTCATCGGTCTGCGCGGCCGTACCGCACACCGGGCCTTCACAGAGCGCGGCCCCCTTGTGCGGACAAACATTCAGCAAAGCGTGAAATTCACCACCGAGATTGAATACACCGACACTGAAGCGATCCAGCTGCACAATCTTTTGCTGGCCCGGTGCGACCTCATGAGTTTTGCATGCGACGATCTTGTTCTGGGACATCTTCAACCTCCTCCGTCAGGCCACTTTTTTACTGGCTTCAATCGTCTGCAGGCGCTTGTATACCTGGAAGGCATTGCCACCAAGCACGCTTTCACGCCACTGCGGCGGTATATGCAGGCTGTTGATGTCGTCATAGTCCCAGTGCGGATAATCCGAGGCGAACATCAGCGTATTCTTGCCATCCATGGCCTCAAGTACCGCCCAGAGGTGCTGCAGATTATCCGGGCGCTCAAGCGGCTGAGTCGTGAAACGGATATGGTCCTTGAAGTACTCGCTGGGCAAACGTTTCAGCCAGGGCGTTTCCTTGCGCAGCGCCTTGTAGTTGGCATCCAGACGCCAGAGCACGCTGGGCACCCAGGCCACGCCGCACTCGATAACGACGAAGTAGAGGCTCGGCCATTTTTCGAATACGCCCTGGGCAATCATGCTGGCGACGTGGGTCATCGCGCTTTGCGGCAGAATTGCGTGGGTTTCCCAGAAAAAGGTGGTCGGGCCGGCCCCGATAGGGTTCGAGTTAATACCGCCCTGCCCACCCAGATGTATGGCAAAGGGAAGTCCAACCTCGGCGCAGGCCTCATAGATCGGGTGGTAGAACGGATCACCGTAGGGACGGGCTGCACCGTGGGATGCCAGCACCTGTACCATGCGCGGATGATGGCCCAGACGGCGGATTTCCTTCGCCGCCAGCTGCGGATCCTGAGGTGCGATAACGATACTGCCCACAAAGCGCTCATCGCGGGGCAGCCACTCTTCAACCTGGTAATCGTTATAGGCACGCACCAGAGCCGCCGCGTAATAGGGGTTTGCCAGGGTCGAGGCTTCCAGCGCTTCATCGCCCGTCAGGACAGCATAATCGATGCCATAGTGATCCAGGTGCTTGGACTTCATAATGGCGTAATTGTCTTCCTCGCACATCGGATTAATATCTGCCCGCTTGAAGCCTTCAGGATGCAGCCAGGGTCTGTGAGCATGCGGAAAAGCGCCTCTGGGCCCTGGCTGTTCACCGCGAACGAAGTAGTCCTTGAAGAAAGGATCCATATAGGGAAGCAGGACTTCAGCCGAGCTCCAGTAATTGTGGCAGTCGACGTCGATGATCATGTTATATCTCCGTGCAAGCGTTATTGTTGTACTGTTGTTGTGCTGCGAAGGAGATACTAACGAAGCTGATTCAATAAAAAAAACGCTTTATTTTTATCCATATAATCGAATATTAAGATTGAAAATAATCCCGACGCATTAATTTAAAAGGCAGGCGTATTTCATCAAGGAATAGAGTTTAAAAAAGGAATTAATACCGCACTGGAAGACAGGGCAAACGCATGAACACTATTTGATCAGCCCGAGAATGTGAAACAGGTAACGGTCACTCCAGCCGCACCCCTTGCGCTTGTTCTTGATCCCGACTTTGACAGTGGTGTCCTGCTTCAGCAGATTCAGCGCAATCTGTCGTAACGTGGCCAGATTCTCAGCGGCATAGCCCTGCCGCGCACGCGATTGATCCTCACCGAAGGCCACGTCCAGCACCCAGTGAAGGCCATTCTCCACTTGCCAGTGCTGACGCGTTGCCTGAAGTACATCATTGGCATCCATGGTCCTGCTGGAGACAAAATAGCGCACTAGGCTGGTAGATGTTCCGGCACTGCTACGATCCAGCTGGACGGCTGCGATCGTGCGGGCGTTCCAGGATGTGGCAACCGGACAGCTCTCCAGATCATGTAGCACCCAGCAGCGCCGCAGCTCCTGACGCCCATGCGTGTTACTGTGAACCTCTGCAAACGAGAGACCGGGCACATCATCCGGGTGCTCGGACCAGTAACGATCGAACCAGGTATCCGCCTCAGCATGGAGCTTGCGTTGATTGCGCTTGATCGCCAGCAGGTAGTCCGCTTCAGCCGAGAGAATTTTGTTGGCAATCTTCTTCTGGCATCCCATTGCATCCAACGTCACCAGGCAACCGCGCAGCATCAGAATATCCAGCAACTCGGGAATAGCTTTGATTTCATTAGACTTTTGATCAACCTTGTATTGCCCGAGCGAGACACCCAGCTCCGTCGACCAAGCGTTGACCATATGGATCGCACCCTGGTTGCCCGACCGGGATCCGCGCACGGTTTTACCGTCGATGGCAACCACGCCCGAGAGAGGCGTGTCGATCAGGACATCCTGCACCCAACGGGTGAACAGCTCTCGGAACTGAGCTGGATCAAGCAGTGAGAACAGGCGGTTGAAGGTATCATGTGAGGGTATGCCACCCGGCAGTTTCAGGTACTGCCTGAACCATTCCTCGCGTACTTCAGCGAAGAGTGCGATGGCGTTCCAGTCGTCGGCACCACAGAGCAACCCGCATGTTGCCATGAAGACGACCTCGCCGAGGTCGTGGGTGCATTTGGCGGCCTGACGGGGATCTTCCAGTGCCATCATACGGTCGAGCAGTGTTGGGCTGTTCTGAATCATGGTGAGAAATGGGCAAGTTTCATGGTGATCACATCAAAAATCAACCAGAAGTGATTCGTTTGTTCAAAAAACGTTCATGCGTTTGCCCTGCACTGGAAGACAATAAAACACGCTTAAATAACATCGTAAACCTGCCAGCACACAGGTGTGCTGGCAGTATCTAGTATCGATAAAACCAAGTATGCGGCCGTGTAAATCAGGGCTAATAGCGGGCCTTGGAAAGTGATTAAAGCCCTTCAGGTTTCGATAAACAAGACGCCATCATTTCACTGTAGCTGGGAGCAAAAGCCCGTAAACTCTCAATGGCCCCTTCGTAAATTTCGCTCCTGGCTACCTCCTTTCGATACACCGCATACACGGGCTGCACGATTTCGGGCGCATCCAGAACGCGGAAGAAGCTCCCATCGTCGATCAGCTTGCGGGCACGCCAGGCCGGCAGGTATACCGATCCTCCCTTGGTATTGAGATAGTCTATGGCCATGGTACCCAGGCCCATGGTCACCCTGCGCGCCTTCAGCTCGGGGACCGCATGGGCATGGGCATGGCGGAACCCAAGGCACCAATCGATATAGACGTACTTGTCCCGGTCAAGCCCCGCCAGATCACAGGGTTCGGTCGATATCAGCACAAAAACATCGTCGAACAGCTTGGTGATCTCGATATCCAGCAGGATCCGGGGCTGGTACATCACAGCGATATCCAGCATCCGCTGCACGATTTGCTCCATCATCGATATCGAGTAATCGGCCTCAACGTGCAACGCTATATTGGGATAGCGCTCACTCATCCAGATAATCCAGCTGTTGACGAATTTTTCCCAGATACTGAACTGGGTCCCCATCCGCAACACGCCTTCGTAGCCACGTGGCAGCGACAACTCCTGGCGCGCCTGGCGCCAGACCTCGCTGATCTGCAGCGCATACTGGCGGAACTTGGCACCGGAACTGGTCAGCTCTGCGCCAAAACGCCCGCGCGTGAAAAGCGTGACACCCAGGGTTTCCTCCAGTGACTTTATGCGTGTACTCACGGCCGACTGGGTGACCGACAGGTTCTCAGACGTGCGGTTAAAATTCTGACTGTTGGCCACATCAAGAAATGTTTCGATCTGGGCAATATTCATCTAGATCTCCGGTTGTGTTCGAGTGACACCACTGATCAAGCGCCCAAGAACAGAAAGGCCTCTACAAATCCTGTAGAGGCCTTTCCTCAGGTCAAGCCCGAAAGGTTGCTACGAAAGATCGCGAATTTCCCGCTCGATGAGTTTCTTAACCTGCTCCTCGTTATCAATCACACTTTCCCCATCCTTGCGCAGGGATTTCAAAAGCCCGACCATCATCGCAATCAACACGAAGCTGAAAGGCAAGGCGCCCGCAATCGAAGCGGCCTGCAGGGACTTCAGTGCCTGGTCTCCACCCAGCAGCAGTACCACCAGGGTCACGCCCCCCAGTACCATGCCCCAGATGATCCGCTGCTGTACCGGAGGCCGCTGTCCAAAGGCCAGCAGGCGCCCCAGCACCAGAGTGCCTGAGTCTGCGGAGGTCACGAAGAAAATCACCACTACAACCAATGCCGCAACCTTGGCGATGGTTGCAACAGGCCCAGGCGTCAGTACATCGAAGGAGCGAAATATGGTGCCGGCATAATCCCAGTTATTCACGGCGGCGTTATATATCTGCATATCGGCGCCATAAATGGATTCATAAATACCCGCCGACCCAATAACGCCAAACCAGAGCAGCGCAACCATGGACGGTATGACCATCACGCCCAGCATGAACTCACGGATCGTTCTGCCACGGGAAATTCGGGCGATAAACATGCCGACGAATCCGGCCCAGGCAATCCACCAGCCCCAGTAGAATATCGTCCAGCCACCCTGCCACACCCGCTCTTCAGGGCTGCGCGCCGTCCAGAGTGACATGGACACGGCATCTGAAACGTAATCGCCCAGGGCCGTGACCGTGCTTGAGATCATATAGTTGGTATTACTGGCTGCCAGGAAATACGCCAGTATGGCAATGCAAATCCAGGTGTTGAGGGTCGACAGCACCTTGATGCCGCGGGCAACACCACTGGTGGCTGATGCGGTGGCGATAGCGCTGATCAGAACGATGGATACAACGGTGACGGTCTGGGATTTTTCTTCCAGCAAGCCCAGCGAAATCAGGCCTGAACCTATCTGCTCGACGCCGAGCCCAAGCGTTGTCGCTATCCCGAAAATGGTACCAAATACGGTCAGAATATCGACCGTGTGTCCTATGGGGCCATAGATCTTGTTGCCAATCAGCGGATAGAGAGCTGAACGCATCGAGAGCGGCAGACCTTTGCGGAACGAAAAGTACGCCAGTGAGAGACCGACGATGCCATACATGGCCCAGGCGACGGTGCCCCAATGGAAAATGGTTAGCTTGAGCCCGCCGGCCGCCGCCTCTGCAACCTGACTGCTTGGCACAGGAAAGCCTGTATCGCCCGGCAGCAGACCATTATTCAGCGCCAGCTGCTTGGCTTCGAAGAAGGCCGCGACCGCCGCCTTGACGTCTGCACTGAGAAATGGATTACCGCCACTCCAGCCGCTGGCAAAATGAATCATCGGTTCGGACATCGAGAAGAACAGCATCCCGGCCCCGGTACCGCAGCCAAAAAGCATTGAAAACCAGGCAAAATTGCTGAATTCAGGCCTGTCATCATCACGACCGAGGCGGATTTTTCCTACCCTGGAGCACATGACATACATGCACACTACGAAAGTCGAGAACATGATCAGCACGTAGTACCAGCCCAAGGTGCTCTCAATCCAGGATTTGAGACCCAGGAACTGGTCACTGGCTGTTTTCCCCAACAGAATTGCATACAGAATAAAGAACACAACCATGGCAATCGCCGCGATGCCAAGCGTTGAATTCAGTCCCTTCAACACCCCCCTTCGTTCTATAAGAGCGTCTAATTGATCAGCTCTCAGCATACAGTCACCTCATTTATTCATTGTTTTATTATTAATCTGGCGAACAAACAGGCTTCCTACCGGCTTGTCCATCACCCATGGGCTCTTGAATTCAAAAGACTGGGCGCAGATATGCAAACATGTTTAATTTTATGACGTTCGCACTGGGCCTTCCGTTGTGAAGCGCCCCCAATAGTTGAGCCGCCTGCCAATACTTCGGCCTGACAACCCCTCTTGGCTAAGCGCTGTTTTTTACCCCGAACTCGACTGCCTGGCTCGGGGGCGATGGAAGGCCAACTCCCTGGTGTGATTTCTGCCCCGATACCCAATAAACCCAATAAACCCATGGGAGCACAACCGGCTCCCTGACCTTAATCTCAGCGCAAACCTATCCTAGGTTGTCATGAAAAGTTATTCTAACAACTTATTTTGGCAATAATAATAAGTAGAGCTTATAGATCATATGAAATCAGGCCTCCCACCCTTGAATTGGCTCAAAACGTTCGAAGTTGCAGCACGACTGCTCAATTTCAGTGCAGCCGCGCGGGAACTCAACATGACACAGTCAGCGGTCAGCCAGCAGATCCGTCTGCTGGAACACCACCTGGACACACCGCTGTTCAACCGCAAGCACAGGCGGGTCTTCCTCACCCATAAAGGCCTGTCCTATCTCCCCATAGTGCAGAGTGCCATAAACGGCCTTAAGCGCAGTACGGCCGATATTTTCTCGCCCGTCTCCAGCGGCGTGCTCGTTATCGAAGTCAACATGGCCTTCGCCTGGGGCTGGCTGGCCCCCAGACTGAATAATTTCTGTACCCGCTATCCCGGTCTCAGGCTGGAGATCCGGCATTCAAACTGGGAATACGACTTTGACAAGGAACCGGTCGATATTGCCATCAGACACGGCCGGGGCGGCTGGGCCGGGCAAACGAGCAGGCCCCTGCTGACGCCTCGCCTCAAGCCATACTGCGCCGCGTCCCTGTCCAGACTGGTGCATGAACCGATAGACCTGCTGTCATTACCCCTGATCGACGTAATCGGTAATCACCAGGGCTGGACAGACTGGTTCCTTAACGTGGGTGTCGATGACTCAGGCGCGCTCAAGCACAGAGTCGATAGCGTCGCCATGGCGATCAGCATGGCGCAGTCTGGCCTCGGAGTATTCCTGGGATATGAAGACCTGATTAACACCATTGGCCTGCGCAACAAGCTGCACGCACCCTTCGATATCTGGATAGAGACGGAGGATAATTACCACCTGACCTACACCGAAGGACGCCCGCTATCCAGCGCAAGCAATGCCTTTATGGAATGGATAATCGATGAACTCGCATTCAGGCAGGAACCTGGCTGAGTGACGTCCACTTAAGGCAACGGGACTATCCCGATGCTGCTGTCATGTCCTTCGCGTTCTCAACAGACCGGTTTTGGGTGACAGCACGCATGCCAGTATGAACAGCGTCCCCTGCAGCACTATAATCAGCGGCGCCGTCGCCGCATCTATATGAAAGCTGATCAGAGTCCCCAGCACGGAGCACGTGACGGAGACTGCCACGGCGATGATCAGCATCGACTGAAATCGATTCACCAGCAGCAACGCCGTCGCCCCAGGCACGATCAGCATCGCGACCACCAGTATGACCCCCGCCGCCTTCAGTGAGGCTACAATCGTCAGGGCGACCAGCAGCATAAAGCCCGACTGGATCAGGCGCACCGGCAACCCCGTCGCCTGGGCCTGAATCTCATCAAAGCAGTACAGCAGCAAATCCCGCCCCTTGAGCAGAATCACCACCAGCGTCAGCAAGGCGATCAGTGCGGTTTCACCAATCTCCTGCCAGCTGACCCCCAGCACATTGCCGAACAGCACATGCAGCAGATGTATGTCCGACTCCACCTTGGTCAGTAACACCAGCCCAAAGGCAAACATGCCTGAGAACACGATCCCCATCACCGCATCTTCCCGCAGGCGGCTGTGCACTTTCAGATAGCTGGTGGCAAAGGCGCAGCCAGTACCGGCGGCAAAAGCGCCGAGGGCCAGGGGCAATCCAGCCAGATAGGCCAGCAGCAATCCCGGCAAGACCGCATGGGAGATGGCGTCGCCCATCAGCGACCAGCCCTTGAGCACCAGAAAACAGGACAACACCGCGCAGACAGTCCCGACCAGGCAGGCGGCGATCAGGCCCCGCTGCATGAATTCGTACGCCAGTGGATCCAGCACCAGGGAAAAGAGCGTATTCATTCAGACCTCCACCGGATTGCGGCGAGCACGGCGGCGCTGGGCCAGCCGGCCATGTTTCGGTGCCAGCAGGAAAACGAGGACAAATATCAGCGTTTGCAGCATGACGATAATGCCGCCGGTGGCGCCATCCAGATAGTAACTGAGGTAAGCCCCGACCGCGCTCGTCCCGCCCCCCAGGGCCATGGCGATCAGTATCAGCCGGCCAAAGCGGTCGGTCAGCAGGTAGGCCGTCGCCCCCGGCGTCACCACCATGGCGATCACCAGACAGGCGCCCACGGTCTGCAGCGCCGCCACCGTCGTCGCGCTGAGCAGAGTGAAGAACAGGATATGCAGACCGGTTACAGGCAAGCCGACGCTGGCCGCGTGACTGGCATCAAAGAATACCACCTTGAGATCCTGCCACTTCAACGCCAGGATCGTCAGGGAAACGGCAGCAATGATAACGACCTGAAGCAGGTCTTCATCGCTGATGGCGAGAATATTGCCCAGAATGATGCTCTGGACGTTCACAGAGGTCGGATTGAGGGACAGGATCAGCAGACCGGCGGCAAAAAAACTGCTGTATACCACCCCGATCACCGCATCCTCGCGCAGCCGGGTGCGCTGGCGCAGCAGAGCCATAGTCACGGCAGCCAGCATGCCCGCGACTAAGGCACCGAGCGCGTAAGGCAGCGCCAGCGCATAGGCCAGCGCCACACCCGGCACAACCGCATGTGCCAGCGCATCCCCCATCAGCGACCAGCCCTTGAGTATCAAAAAAGACGACAGAAAGGCACACACGGCTCCGACCAGGGCGCTCACCCAGATGGCGCGGCCCATGTATTCGTAGCCCAGGGGTTGCAGCAGCAATTCCAGCATCTCAGTAGCCCCCGCGGGACAGCGCCGCAGCGGCGGTCATGCCCGGGCTTGGCGATAACCGGGGTAAAGTGCACTCACGCTCCTGCGTTTCCAGCGACAGGTTCGGCAGGGTGCCGCCAAACACCCGTATCAGGTTCTCACGGGTAAAAACTTCCGCCGTCGGCCCCGCCGCCACCAGGGTGCGATTTAGCAGAATTACCTGGTCGCAATACTCCGGCACGCTGCCAAGGTTATGGGTCGAGACCAGCAACAGATGCCCGTCGTCACGCAAGGCCTGCAGCAACTCGATAATGGCTTTTTCCGTGTTGATGTCGACGCCGGTAAAAGGCTCGTCCAGCAGGATAATCCGGCCGCCCTGCGCCAGCGCCCGGGCCATAAACACGCGTTTTCTCTGCCCTCCGCTCAGCTCGCCGATCTGGCGCTTGCGGTACTCGAACATGCCGACACGATCAAGCGCTGCATCGACACGCAAGCGATCCTCGCGCGATGCGCGGCGCAGAAAGCCCATGTGCCCGTAACGCCCCATCATGACGACGTCGTCCACCAGTACCGGAAAGTCCCAGTCCACCTCCTCGCTTTGGGGCACGTAGGACACCAGGTTCATTTTCAGTGCCCGTCGAATCTCCTGACCATTGAGAGTAATGGCGCCCTGGGTCGGTTTCAGGAAGCCCATGATGGACTTGAACAGCGTCGACTTGCCGCAGCCGTTGGTACCGACCAGACCACAGAGAGTCCCCGACCCAAGCTCGAAACTGACACTATCAAGCGCTCGCTGACCATTGGCGTACTGCACCGACAGATCCCGTACCTGAATCAGCGCCGCATTCTTATTCTTGTTGTTATTCATCGAGTCACACCCCGTTGTTGTTTGACAGAAACAGCGTCACCGCGCGGGTCTTATTCGTTCAGAAAGCCATCGACGATGGTGTTTAACGTGACCTCCAGCAAGTCGATATAGCTGGGCACCGGGCCATCCTTCTGGCTCAGGGAATCAACATAGAGCACGCCGCCGTAGCGAATGCCGGTTTCCCGCGCCACCTGGCGGGCCGGACGATCAGAAATGGTGCTTTCGCTGAAGATCACCGGTATGCCCTGGCGTCGGACCCTGTCGATCACCCGGCGAATCTGTTGCGGCGTTCCCTGCTGCTCGGCGTTGACAGGCCAAAGGTAGACTTCCTTCATGTCCAGATCCCGAGCCAGATAACTGAAGGCCCCCTCGCTCGTCAGCAACCAGCGTTGCTGCGGCGCGACGGCCGCCATGCGCTGTTTCAACGCCTTTCCCAGAGCCGCAATCCGGATCGAATAGGCGGAGGCGTTGGCGTTGTAGACAGCGGCATTGTCCGGGTCATGTTGCACCAGCGCCTGGCGAATATTGTCGACGTAGATAAGCCCATTGGACGCCGACATCCAGGCATGAGGGTTGGGTTTGCCATCATAGGGGCCGGCGTAGATCGACAGCGGCACAATGCCATCGGTAACCAGCACACTCGGCACCGCCCTGACGTCCTGCAAAAAGCGCTCAAACCAGCGTTCGAGATTCATGCCATTCCAGAGAATCAGGTCGGCCGACTGCGCCCGGACTATATCCTGGGGGGTCGGCTGATAATCGTGAATCTCCGCACCAGGCTTGGTAATCGAATGGACGACAGCTGCATTGCCCGCAACATTGGCCGCTATATCGGCAATGACGGTGAAGGTTGTCACCACCTGCAGGCGCGTATCCTGCGCTTCAGCCGCCACCACAGGCGTCTGTGCAACGGGCAGCAGCGCCAGGATTAGCAGACGGCAGCCTGTTTTAATGCGACGAAAGCGATTTCGTTTCATGCGAGTCTCCGTTGACCTGGTACAAGGCTATGACGGCGCACTCTACTCCCGGAAATTAAATCGCTAAAGCGAATTATTAGAATCAATACAATCCGATTTATTTATTAAATAAGCGTCGTAATACAGTCCAGCAGCAATAACAGAAGACGGGTTTCAGCGAAGGGAAAACTCAATAATTCAATCACTTTTACCGATTGATACAACAACTATAAATCGCTATTTGTTCATTTAGTGCTTCGGTAACATGGCGCTATTGCCTGACCCCCTTGCCAGCAGGCAGCGCACATAACTCGGCCGCAAGGGCCCCAGGCCCCGAAACCAACGCCATCAGATGGTGGGATTTAATTCAAACGCGACTCGTACGGGAATACACAATGCCAAGCCTCACCGAACAGAAGAGCTACGTCGACGGCCGTTATATCGACGACGTCGATGCCGAGCGATTCGAAACCCGTAACCCGGCAACCGGCGAGCTTATCTGCACCGTGCAGCAGGCCAGCGAGAGCGTGCTCGAACTCGCCATCGAGAGTGCCCGGCAGGGGCAAACGGACTGGGCCGCGCTCAAGGGCAGTGAACGGGGCCGCATTCTCAAGCGCGCAGCCGATATCCTGCGCAGCCGCAATGACGAACTGGCACGACTCGAAGTCATGGACACGGGCAAGCCCATCCAGGAAGCACTGGCGGTGGATATCCATAGCGGGGCCGATGCCATCGAGTACTACGCCGGCGTCGCACCCAGCCTGCACGGTGATCATTACGACCTCGGCGGCTCCTTCGCGTTCACACGCAGGGAGCCCCTGGGGCTCTGCGCTGGCATAGGCGCCTGGAACTATCCCATCCAGATCGCCAGCTGGAAATCAGCCCCAGCCCTGGCCTGCGGCAACGCCATGATCTACAAACCGTCGGAAATGACGCCGCTGACGGCCCTGAAACTGGCGGAAATCTACACCGAAGCCGGTGTCCCGCCCGGTGTTTTCAATGTCGTGCAGGGGGATGCCCGCGTCGGCCAATGGCTGACAAGCCACCGGAGCATCAGCAAGGTATCGCTGACCGGTGATGTCGCAACCGGACGCAAGGTGATGGCCGCCGCCGCTGCAACGCTCAAACATGTCACTTTGGAGCTCGGCGGCAAGTCACCGCTGATCATTTTTGCCGATGCAGATCTCGACGACGCCGTGTCCGCCGCACTGATGGCCAACTTCTACACCCAGGGCGAAATTTGCAGCAATGGCACCCGGGTGTTCGTCGCGCGCAGCATAGAGCAGGATTTTCTGGAACGCCTGGTCGCCCGCACCCGCAAGATGGTCATTGGCGACCCGATGAGCCCGAACACCCATGTCGGCGCCCTGATATCCGAAGCCCACATGCACAAGGTGCTCGGTCATATAGAAAACGGCAAAAATGCCGGCGCCGAACTGCTCCTGGGCGGCCGTCGCCATATGGCAAACGGCTGTGACCGGGGCTATTTCGTCGAACCAACCATCTTCGCCCGGTGCCGCGACGACATGAGCATAGTGCAGCAGGAGATATTCGGCCCGGTGATGTCCGTGCTCGCCTTTGATGGCGAACAGGAAGTCATCGCACGGGCCAACGATACCGAATACGGCCTGGCAGCCGGCGTCTTTACCCGCGACCTGCAGCGCGCCCACCGTGTTGTGGCCCAACTCAAGGCCGGCACCTGCTGGATTAACAATTACAACATCACGCCGATTGAAATGCCCTTTGGCGGCTACAAGCAATCGGGGCTTGGCCGGGAAAACAGCCTGGCGGCCATAGAGCACTACACTCAGCTAAAGAGTGTTTACGTCGAGATGGGCAGGGTCGAGGCGCCCTACTGATAACCTGGCGATGACATAGGCCTTGCGGTCCTGTGACATCATGACCCTTGATTATCGTGCTTGAAAAACCGCCAGCGTTTCGTAAAAGCCCCTGATATTCAGGGGCTCGCGTTAAACCCCTGCTGCAAAGACCAAATGCAGAGGGGTAAATTATAAAAAATAATGAAAGTACCTGAATAGTTCCAAACACCACACGCAAACCCTGTAACCAGAAAATTTGAGCTTAAACGAGACCGACGCCATGACAACAGCAGCAGTGGAAGGACCGGAATCCTCTGACACCATCGGTATTCAGGACCATTACCTGGACGAACAGGTATTGCATATCACCTGGTCCGACGGCAAACGCTCCAAGTACCATTACCTGTGGTTGCGCGACAACTGCTCCAGTGCCTTTCACGCCATTACCGAAGAGCGCACATTCGACCTGCTGAGTGTCAGCGATGATATAAGGCCCACCGCGGTCAGCATCGACGGTGACAAGCTGCATATCGACTGGTCCGAAGGCGACCATCGCAGCAGCTACAGTTTCGACTGGCTGCGCAAGTACGCCTACTCGGTGGATTTCGCGCAGGACCGCTCCGGCCGCGTCGAGAGCTGGGACAAGCGCTTTGTCGACGTTATCCCCCAGGGTGAGCATGAAGCCATCATGCACAGCGACGCCGCATTACTGACATGGATGGAAGACCTGGCCCGCTACGGCCTGGCGCTGGTGCGCAATATGCCGGCGACGAACGAAGCCGTGGTCGAGACTGCCGAACGCATTGGCTACCTCAGGCGCACCAATTTCGGCCTCACCTTCGACGTCCGCTCAGTGCCCAAACCCAGCAACCAGGCCTACACCGCCGACGCGCTGCCACTGCACACAGACCTGCCCAACCACGAGACACCGCCGGGCTACCAGTTTCTGCATTGCCTGAACAACGAGAGCAGCGGAGGCGAATCCATCTTCGTCGATGGCTTCCGTGTGCTTGAGGACATTCGTGTAAACGCGCCTGAGGCCTTCGAACTGCTGGCAAACCAGCAGATCCCCTTCCGTTTTCATGATGATGACTACGATATCCGCGAGCACAGACCCGTCATCAGCCTGAACTACCTGGGTGAAGTAACCGAGCTCAAGTACAACGCGCACCTGGCGGACATCTTCGATCTGCCCGAAGACGTAATGCACGAGTACTACCTGGCCTACCGCCTGCTCATGCGCCAGCTGCGCGATCCCCGCTACATGATCCAGCTGCGCCTCGGTGGAGGTGACATGGTCGTATTCGACAACCGCCGCGTATTGCACGGCCGCCGCCAGTTCGACCCCAGTACCGGCCTGCGCCACCTGCGCGGCACCTACGTCGACCGCACCGAGTTCAGAAGCCGCCTGCGCGTACTGCGACGTACCCAGGGACAGGGGAACTGAAAACAGAAGACTTTCGATTTTTAATTTTTTGACATTTACCAGGCGAACGAGACACCCTGAGGCTGATGACGGCAGCCTTGGGGTGGCTCTGTGAAGTTGCTGCCACTCACTGTGAGCTGATCCGTCATGTTGAGCGAGGAGTACACTTCAGTCCGCCGTTTGGCGGTCTGCGAATACATAGTCCTGATCAGTTATCGATATAGGCTTTAACAGCGCGTCCTTCAAAGTACATCTTCCCTTTCGTCACACGATTCAGGGCCGGCGGATTCTTCCCCTTCAGCGGCAGGTTATGCTGCACCGCATGTTTCAACTCGGTGATCCTGACGCCCAGGACACAGGCAACCTCTTCGATAGACAGCATACGGTCCCAGTAGCTTGATGCCTGGCTGTTATGCCAGCCAACGCTACCAGTGACGGCCCATGACTTCGACGATGTATCCTGTGTCATTTCAATTTCCTGTGAACTGATGGCGAAGCATCATTGTACCTACCGCAGATGTGCTATCCAGGCTCAGTAGTGGAACTAGCCTGATTACTGATACTCTGCTTGATAGCTCGATTTAACTCGAATCCAATGAGGCCGCGCAGGTTATCGTTGTAGTATGACTAGATGCACTCAGGCCGAGGTATCGCAGGAATATTGATCAGGTAGTGTATGGCTAGGGAAAGCAATGCGAATAGCAAATTTCAATTGGCAACCTTAATCACCAAAACCCAGATACAACAAAGGCCGGATGCTTTCGCAAACCGGCCTCTGTCTTTTGAATGTTGGTCGGGACGAAAGGATTTGAACCTTCGACCCCTTGCACCCCATGCAAGTGCGCTACCAGGCTGCGCTACGCCCCGACTGTACCTGAACTGCGGCAATTGCTGCTGCGTTTCAAGTGGTGGGTAATATACCCTAAGGTTTTGATACTGTGAAGTTTTTTCTTAAAAACTTTTCAAGGTACCGAGCAGTTCTTCAAGTTCGGTAATGGTCTGGCGCACCAGCTGCTTGTAGCGGGCGGCGTCATCCCCTGCCTGCTCACCGGAAAGCCACTGACGGGCACCACTGATGGTGTAGCCCTGTTCGTGCAGCAGGCTGCGTATCTGGCGGATCACCAGTACATCCTGGCGCTGGTAGTAGCGGCGGTTGCTGCGCTTGACCGGGCTGATCTGGTCGAATTCCTGTTCCCAGTAACGCAAGACATGGGTCTTGAGGTCGCAGAGTTTTGCTACCTCGCCGATGGTGAAATAACGTTTGTTGGGAATGGGCTCCAGCCGGGGGTTACTCGGCCCGGCTGTCGGCATAGGTATCTACTCGATCCTTGAGTTTCTGGCCCGGACGAAAGGTCACTACCCGCCGTGCGCAGATAGGGACCTCTTCACCGGTTTTGGGGTTGCGGCCGGGCCGCTGTCGCTTGTCGCGAAGGTCGAAGTTGCCGAAACCCGACAGCTTCACCTGCTCATTTGACGCCAGACTGGCACGAATCTCGTCAAAGAAGGATTCGACCATTTCCTTGGCTTCACGCTTGTTAAGACCGAGCTCTTCGTTCAAACGCTCTGCCATTTCAGCTTTTGTCAAAGAGCCCATGCCTTTCACCTCTGTCATTACTCTCGCAATGTCGCGCCGAACCCGGATTTGAGCGCGCCGACTACAGCCTGGATAGTTCCGTTGATCTCTTCGTCATTAAGAGTGCGTGATGGATGCTGCCAGGTCAAGCCGATGGCCAGACTTTTTCGTCCTGCTTCAATGCCTTGGCCCTGATAAACGTCGAACAGGGTGACCTCTTTAAGGAAGTCACCGCCCTCTTTCAGTGCCACGGTGCGCAGTGCATCAAAGGCGGTTTTCTCATCCACGATCAGCGCCAGGTCGCGTCGCGACTCAGGAAACTTCGACAGCTCACTGAAACGCGGCAGGCGGCCGTTAGCCAGTGTTTCAAGCTTGAGCTCGAACAGGTAGACAGGGCCGTCCAGGTCCAGCGCCTTGATCAGGCTGGGGTGCAGCGCACCCATGTAGCCCACAACCTTGCCAGCACGCAGGATCGCTGCGCTCTGCCCCGGATGCAGCGCCACATGACTGGCAGACGCGAAGCTGTATTGCTGCGCGGCGCCACCGAGGGCCAGCAGGGATTCGACATGGCCCTTGAGGTCATAGAAGTCGACCTTCTGCGCCTTGCCGGTCCAGCCTTCGGGTTCGCGGCTACCGGCAATCACACCGGCAATCACGTTTTCCTGTACCAGCTCGCCGCCCTGGGGCAGGAAGCGCTGGCCACTCTCGAACAGACGTACGCGATCCTGCTGACGGTTCTGGTTGTACTGCAGCGCCTTGGCCAGGCCCGGCCACAGGCTGGTGCGCATGACCGCCATTTCAGCCGAAATCGGGTTGGCCAGAGCAATGGCATCGTACTGGTCGTCAAACTGCTTTTGCAGCCCGGCTTCGATGAAGCTGTAGGTGATCGCTTCCTGATAACCCAGCGCGACCAGGGTACGGCGCATTGTGCGGGTTTCAACGCGGGACTCGACAATCGGCTTGATCGGCAGCGCCGCCATCGGCGTTTTCACCGGCAGGTTGTTGTAACCGTAGACCCGGGCCAGCTCTTCAATCAGATCAACTTCGATCTCGATATCAAAGCGGTACGAGGGCACAGATACATCCCAGACGCCGGCGTCGCCCGCGCTCAGCTGCAGCCCCAGACGGCTAAGAATTTCTTCGATCTCGGCGGCGGGCATGTCGAATGCCAGCAGCTGATTGACCCGCGCGTGACGCAGGCGAATACGGGCGACTTCAGGCAGGTTCTCTTCGCTTTTGACTTCGGTAACCGGGCCCGGCTCACCGCCGACGATTTCCAGCAGCAGCTCAGTGGCGCGTTCGATCGCCTTGCGCTGCAGGCGCCAGTCGACACCGCGCTCGAAGCGGTGTGAGGAGTCGGTGTGCAGGCCGTAGGAGCGCGCACGGCCAGCGATAGCCAGGGGCGCAAAGAAGGCGCTCTCAAGGAAGATATCGCGGGTTTCAGAGGTCACGCTGCTGCTCTGGCCACCCATGATACCGGCCATGGCCAGCGGGCCTTTCTCGTCGGTAATCAGCAGGGTGCCGGCCTTGAGCTCTATATCCTGGCCATCCAGCAGAGTCAGCTTTTCGCCGTCCTGGGCTTCGCGCACCAGAATGCTGCCGCTGAGCTTGGCCAGATCGAAGGCATGCATCGGCTGGCCGAGTTCCTGCAACACATAGTTGGTGACATCCACCACCGGGTCTATGGAGCGGATACCGGCGCGACGCAGCTTCTCGACCATCCACAGCGGTGTTACGGCCTGCGGGTTGATGCGACGGATCACACGCCCCACGTAGCGCGGGCAGGCAGCCCTGGCTTCCAGCACAACGGCGAACGCATCCTTGATGACGGATTCAACCGGGGCGGGCTCAACGAACTTCACCGCCACCTTGTTCAGTACGCCGACTTCACGGGCCAGGCCGGTGATGCTCAGGCAGTCGCCGCGGTTGGGGGTCAGGTCGACATCGATAATCTTGTCGTTCAGACCCAGGTAGTCACGCAGACAGTGGCCCACAGGCGCATCGGCTGCCAGCTCCATGATGCCACCGTGATCCTGCGACAGACCCAGCTCGTCTTCGGCGCACAGCATGCCGAAGGACTCGACCTGGCGCAGTTTGGCCTTCTTGATCTTGAAGTCGCCGGGCAGAACGGCACCGACCTTGGCGAAGGAGGTTTTCAGGCCGGCACGGGCGTTCGGTGCACCGCACACAACCTGAATCTGCTCGTGACCGTCGGACACGACGCACACTTGCAGCTTGTCGGCGTTGGGATGGGGCTCGGCGCTAAGGATTTCGCCCACAATCACACCGGAGAAAGCGCCGGCAACCGGCACTACGTCGTCAACTTCAAGCCCCGCCATGGTGATCTGCGCCACCAGGGTGTCGGTGTCGATCGCCGGGTTAACCAGTTCACGCAACCACTGTTCACTGAATTTCATTCTGCTGTCCTGCCAAATCTGTTAAAAATCGCTTCCACACCGCGAGCACGCTCGCACACGCCGCCAAGCCCGGCCGCAGCCAAACCTGGCAGCGCGCTAGTTGAACTGGCCGAGGAAACGCAGATCGTTTTCGAAGAAAAGGCGCAGGTCATTCACGCCATAGCGCAGCATGGCCAGGCGCTCAACGCCCATGCCAAAGGCAAAGCCGGTGTATTCTTCCGGATCTATACCCACGGATGCGAATACCTTGGGGTGCACCATGCCGCAACCGAGTACTTCGAGCCACTTGCCGTCACCGCGATCGATATCAACTTCGATCGAGGGCTCGGTGAAGGGGAAGTAGGACGGGCGGAAACGCACCTTGACGTCTTCTTCGAAGAATTCGCGCAGGAACTGCTCCAGCGTGCCCTTGAGGTCAGCAAAGCTGATGTTCTTGTCGACCAGCAGGCCTTCAACCTGATGAAACATCGGCGAATGCGTCTGGTCGTAATCGCAGCGATAAACGCGCCCAGGGCAGATGATGCGCACCGGCGGCTTCTGCTCTTCCAGAGTACGAATCTGCACCGGCGACGTATGGGTGCGCAGCAGGGTGTGAGCGTCGAAATAAAAGGTGTCGTGCATCGCCCGCGCGGGGTGATGCGCCGGAATGTTGAGCGCCTCGAAGTTGTGATAGTCATCTTCGATTTCAGGCCCTTCGGCTACGCTGTAACCGATATTGGCAAAGAAAGCTTCAATCCGTTCCAGGGTCTTGGTGACCGGGTGCAGCCCGCCAAGTTCCTGACCGCGACCGGGCAGGGTCACGTCTATGGTTTCAGCCGCCAGCTTGGCATTCAGCGCCGCGCCTTCGAGCGAGTCCTTACGTGCGTTCAGAACATCCTGCAACGCCTGCTTGGCTTCGTTAATGAGTGCGCCCGCCTGCGGACGTTCCTCTGCGGACAACTGCCCCAGCCCTTTCAGCAGCTGAGTAAGATGACCTTTCTTACCGAGATACTGAACACGGACCTGATCCAGATCCTGAGTACTCGCTGCCTGCTCTACAGCAGCAATGCCCTGTGCCAACAGGGGCTCAATGTTTTCCATTACCGGCTCCAAAAGAAAATAGGGGAAGAGCTTGCACCCTTCCCCTATTCGATTCGATCAATTACCTACAAGAGGCGGGTTTGCCTTACGCCAGAGCAGCTTTCGCTTTTTCGACGATAGCAGTAAACGCGCCCTGCTCGTGTACAGCCAGATCAGCCAGGACCTTACGGTCGATTTCGATGCTAGCTTTTTTCAGACCGGCGATCAGACGGCTGTAAGATACGCCGTTGATGCGGGCTGCCGCATTGATACGGGCAATCCACAGAGCGCGGAACTGACGCTTACGTTGACGACGGTCGCGGTACGCGTACTGACCTGCCTTGATGACGGCCTGTTTGGCAACACGGAATACACGGCTACGCGCTCCGTAGTAACCCTTTGCCTGCTTCAATATCTTCTTGTGACGACGACGTGCTTGCACACCACGTTTTACACGAGCCATTGCAATACCTTCCTAAAATTCTGTTAATACCAAGAGTCTAAAAAAGACTTAGATGTACGGCAGCATACGCTTAACGAGTGCCTTGTCCGCTGCATGAACCTGCAGCATCGGACGCAGCTGACGCTTACGCTTGGTGCTTTTCTTGGTCAGAATGTGACTTCTGAAGGACTGCTTGTGCTTGAAGCCATTGGCAGTTTTCTTGAAGCGCTTGGCAGCGCCACGGTTTGACTTGATCTTAGGCATTTCCAAAATCCCCACGCATTGTTAAGTTGTGTTCACCTGAACAACCGCAAAACCCGCAACCGCCTCAATACAGAAGCAATCACGGGCGCTGCATCGTTCAGACTACTTTTTCTTCTTCGGAGCAATGACCATGGTCATCTGACGGCCTTCCATCTTAGGACGCTGTTCAACGACACCCAGCTCTTCCAGGTCTTTTTCGACCCGTAACATCAGCTGCATGCCCAGTTCCTGATGGGCCATCTCGCGACCACGAAATCTCAAGGTCACTTTCGCCTTGTCTCCGGCTTCTAGGAAACGTACCAGGTTGCGCAGTTTTACCTGGTAATCCCCCTCTTCCGTCCCAGGACGGAATTTCACTTCCTTGACCTGCATCTGAACCTGCTTTTTCTTGGCCAGGTTCTGCTGCTTTTTAGCTTCGTACTGATGCTTGCCGTAATCCATCACCTTACAAACGATGGGATCGGAGTCCGCGATCTGTACAAGGTCAAGGCCCGCTTCCTGAGCTGCCTCAAGAGCTTCCTTAATCGTTACTATTCCAATCTGGCTACCGTCTGGGCCAATCAGCCGACACTCGTTAGCTCGAATATTGTCGTTGATCGCTGGGCGTTTCTCGCCGCGTCTATTATCGCGCCTGATGGTGCTATCTCCTGCTCAGATTAATGCTGGCGTCCCTTCCGAGCCACGTCTTGTGACAGGAGGGTTACGAACTCTTCGATTGACAAGGTACCCAGGTCCTCGCCCGAGCGAGTTCGCACTGCCAGGGAACCTGATTCTACTTCCTTATCGCCCACTACCAGAAGATATGGAACCTTCTGCAATGTGCGCTCGCGGATTTTAAAGCCGATCTTCTCGTTTCTCAAGTCCGCTTGTGCTCGGAAGCCCTTATCTTCAAGAAGTTGCGCCACTTTTTTACTATATTCAGCCTGTTTGTCGGTAATGTTGAGTACCGCAACCTGCTGTGGTGCCAACCAGACCGGCAATGCGCCGGCATAGTTTTCGATCAGTATGCCGATAAATCGCTCGAACGAGCCGAGGATAGCACGGTGTAGCATGACCGGTGTCTCACGTTCACCTGTTTCATTCACGAACTGGGCACCCAAACGGCCCGGCATCGAGAAATCGACCTGTATAGTACCGCACTGCCAGACGCGACCGAGACAATCTTTCAAAGAAAATTCAATCTTGGGTCCGTAGAAGGCACCCTCACCCGGCAACAGGTCCCATTTCAGGCCTGCGGCATCCAGCGCCTCGGCCAGGGATTGCTCCGCCTTGTCCCAGCTCGCATCGGAACCAACACGCTTTTCAGGCCGGGTCGACAGCTTGTAAATAACCTCGGTAAAGCCAAAGTCGGCGTAGACTTCGTGCAGGAAGTCGATAAAGCTCGCCACTTCGCTCTGGATGTCCGCCTCGGCGCAGAAGATGTGCGCATCGTCCTGCACAAAGCCACGCACACGCATGATGCCGTGCAGCGCGCCCGAGGGCTCATTGCGGTGACAGGCACCGAACTCGGCCAGACGCAGCGGCATTTCGCGGTACGAACGCAAACCCTGATTGAACACCTGCACATGGCAGGGGCAGTTCATCGGCTTGATGGCAAAGTCGCGGTGCTCCGAGTGCGTGGTAAACATCTGCTCGGAGAACTTGTCCCAGTGACCGGATTTCTCCCACAGGGAGCGCTCCACCACCTGCGGTGTCTTGATTTCCTGGTAGCCATGCTTGCGCTGCTTGGCGCGCATGTACTGCTCGATTTCCTGATACAGAATCCAGCCCGGCGGATGCCAGAACACCATGCCCGGCGCTTCTTCCTGCAGATGGAACAGATCCAGCTGTTTGCCGAGTTTGCGGTGATCGCGCTTTTCCGCTTCTTCGAGGCGGTGCAGGTACTCCTTGAGGTCTTTCTTGTCACCCCAGGCCGTACCGTAAATGCGCTGCAGCATTTCGTTGTTCGAATCACCACGCCAGAAGGCACCGGCGACTTTCATCAGCTTGAATGCCTTGATATGGCCGGTCGCCGGTACGTGCGGACCACGGCACAAGTCGATAAAGTCGCCATGACCGTAAAACGACAGATCTTCGTCGCCGGGAATGGCTTCGATAATCTGCACCTTGTACTGCTCGCCCATTTTTTCAAACATGGCGACGGCGTCTTCACGTCCCATCAGAGAACGACTTACCGCCAGGTTCTCCTTGGACAGCTGCTGCATGCGTTTTTCGATCAGCACCAGATCGTCCGGCGTAAAGGGCCGTTCGTAGGCAAAGTCGTAATAAAAACCGTTGTCGATCACAGGACCAATGGTCACCTGGGCACCCGGGTACAGCTGCTGCACCGCCATGGCCATCAGGTGCGCGCAGGAATGGCGGATAATCTCCACGCCTTCTTCGTCGCGTGCCGTGATGATTGCCAACTGTGCATCTTCGCTGATCAGGTAGCTGGTATCCACCAGAGTACCGTTCACCTTGCCGGCAAGTGCGGCCTTCGCAAGACCAGCACCGATAGACGCCGCAACGTCATGTACGCTAACCGCAGTTTCAAAGCTGCGCTGGCTGGCATCCGGGAGTGTAATAACAGGCATGAAAGTCCCTAGTAGTCTCAGTGGTGACCCTTACGACAGGCCACTTAAGTGATCAAAAAATGTCGTGAAAATAAAGCTGTACAGACGACGCACAGCATAAAAGGGGTGAAATTATACTCCAACCGAAGAGCAGCGACTACCGTCAATTCGCGTTACACTGACACCTAAGCCTGAAACGGCTGGGCTCGACATAAAAACAGCAACATCCGACCCCGGAAACACCATGACCAAATTCAAGATAAGCACCCGGCTGATGCTCATGATGTGCCTGCTGGTGCTACTGCAGGCCGGGCTGCTCGGCGGCTTTGCGCTGCGCTATCTGGCGTCTTCACTGGAGGAGCAGATCGGCCTGCGGGCACTGCAGCTGGCCTCCATGATTGCCCAGACACCAGCGGTCCGCGAGGCCGCCCGTGCGCACGACAGCGTACGCATGCAGACGCTGGCAGAGGAACTGCGCGAGGCCACCGATGCCAGCTTCATTGCGGTCGGCGACGAGCAGGGGATCCGCCTGGCGCACCCACTGCCGGAGCGCATAGGCCTGCCGATGGTTGGCGGTGACAACGAGCGCGCGCTGGCAAAGGGCCAGAGCTACATATCCAAAGCAATCGGCAGTCTCGGGCCCTCAGTGCGCGGCAAGGCGCCGATTTTTTCAGAGGAAGGCGAGATCCTAGGCGTGGTGTCGGTGGGCTATCTCACCATCAGCCTGGACAACGTGATTCACCGCTATCAGCGCATCGTGATCGGCGTCACCCTGGCGCTGCTGGCACTGTCCGTGCTGCTGGCCGTGTGGATTTCCAGCCGCTTCAGGGCCGCCATCTTCGGGCTCGAACCACACCAGATCGCGCGCCTGTTTGAAGAGCGCAACGCCACCCTGGAGTCGGTGCGCGAGGGCATCATTGCGGTCAATACCGAAGGCCTGATCAGTACCGTCAACAAGGCGGCGGCATCAACCCTGGGCCTGTCTGATACGGTGTCCCTGATCGGCCGACCGATTCAGGAGGTACTGCCCGATAGCCGCCTGCCTGACCTGCTCGCCAGCGGGGAGCCGGAATTCGACCGCGAGCTGGTGCTGCGGGGCCAGACCCTGATCGTTAACCGCATTCCGATTCGCGACGGTCAGAAACTCATCGGCGGCGTTGCCAGCTTCAGGCGCAAGGATGAACTGGATCAGGTCAGCCGCCAGCTCACCCAGATTCAGCAATACGCCGAAACCCTGCGCAGCCAGGCCCACGAATATGCCAACAAACTGCACACCATCGCCGGCCTGATTCAGCTCGGCGCCAGCGACCAGGCGCTGGACATCATTGGCCAGGAAACCCGGGAGCACCAGGCACTGCTGCGCTGGCTGGTCGCCTCAGTGACTGAACCCGTACTGTCCGGCTGCCTGCTGGGCAAGTACAATCGCGCCCACGAACTGGGCCTGCAGCTGCTGATAGACCCCGACAGCCATATGGGCGCCCTGCCCTCCCATGTCGCCCCCGAAAGTATCGTTACCCTGCTCGGCAACCTGCTGGACAATGCTTTTGAGGCGACCCTGGCCGCCCGGGGCAAGCAGGTGCAGCTGTCGATGACGGACCTGGGGTCGGATCTGATATTTGAAGTCGAAGACGAGGGCGTCGGCGTCCCGCAGGCCGAACGCGAACGCATCTTTCAGCGCGGCGTGAGCGGCAAGTCCGGCGATCGCGGCATAGGCCTGCACCTGGTACGCCAGACGCTGACCCAGCTCGGCGGCGAGATCACCGTATCTGAAGCGACAAACGGCGGTGCACGCTTTACCGCCTACATTCCCAAGGAGGCCGCAGTATGACCCCCAGACAACAGCATTCCGGCAGCCCCACGGTGACGAGGTCACAGCATGACGCCTAAAATCAGCGTTATCATCGCCGAAGATGACCCGCAGATCGCAGAAATCCAGCGCCGTTTCGTTGAACGTATCGAGGGCTTCGAAGTACGTGGCATCGCCCATAGCACCCAGGATGCAGCGGATCTGGTGGAAGTCATGCGCCCGGACCTGCTACTGCTGGACATACAGTTTCCCGATGGCAGTGGCCTTGGGTTACTGCGGCGCCTGCGTACCGAAAACAGCGCCACCGATGTGGTCATGGTCACCGCCGCCAAGGAGGTTGAAACCCTCACCGAGGCGCTGCGCTGGGGTGTGTTCGACTATATCCTCAAGCCGCTGGTGTTCGATCGCCTGCAACAGGCGCTGAGCAACTACCGCCAGCACCGCCAACGCCTGCTGCAGCTGCAAAGCCTGTCGCAGCAGGAAGTCGACGGCCTGCTGCCTCGCACCGGCTCAGCCGCACCCAAAACCACGGCGGCAACCCTGCCCAAGGGCATCGACATGCTGACGCTGGAAAAAATCCGCAAGGTATTTTGCAGCGACCAAAGCCTGGCCCTCAGCGCCGAGCAGGTGGGCGAAAGTATCGGCTCCAGCCGCACCACGGCACGCCGTTACCTAGAATATCTGGTCGGCGCCCAGGAACTGACCGCCGATGTCGCCTACGGCAGCGTTGGCCGCCCCGAACGGCGCTACCGCCTGCCACGCCAGACACCGTAGGATGATGAGATGGTCTCCTCCCCACTCCAACCGGCGGCTCATTGCTGGGTTACGGCCACCGTTGGGTTACGCCCCTTCGGGGCTGCACCCACCTACATTCCAACCGGCTCCACTCCCACCCCGATATCGTACATCCATGTACAAAAAAACCGCCCGAAGGCGGTGGAAACACACTGGCAGGAAGGCCCTTCCTGCCGGGGTGGGGGTTGGGTTGCGGCGCCCGACCACCAGGGCCCTGCGCCGCAACCAGTCAATCGACAGATCAGTCTACGATGCTGTGGTCCTTGTCCTGGGCGGCCGCCATGCGACGGCGCAAGACCGGACCGATCAGATACGGCAGCACCAGACCGGCAATCGCCACCGCCCAGATACCTACTGACAGGCCGCTGCTCCAGAGCACCGTCCAGTCACCGTCGGACAGGGTCAGGGCATGACGCAGGCTTTTCTCCATTTCAGGCCCCAGCAGCATGCCGAGAATGACCGGTACCAGCGGGATATGCAGCTTGCGCAGCAGGTAGCCCAGCAGACCAAAACCAATCATGAAGTACAGATCCAGCGGGCTGTTGCTGATGGCAAAGATCCCCACTGACGCCACCAGGGTCACCACCGGCATCAGATACTTGGGCGGAATGCTCAGCAGCTTGACGAAGATACCGATCATCGGGATGTTCAGCAGCAGCAGGATCAGGTTGCCGACAAACAGCGCCGCGATCACGCCCCATACCAGCTCCGCATTCTGGGTGAACAGCATCGGGCCTGGCTGAATATTCAGCGAGATCAGCATGGCCAGCAGCACCGCCGTGGTGCCACTGCCCGGTACGCCCAGGGTCAGCATCGGCACCAGAGCACCATTTGCCGCCGCATTATTGCCAGCTTCAGGCGCCGCTACACCGCGTGGATCACCTTCACCGAAATAGCCACTCTTGCCGACGACTTTCTTTTCCATCGTATAGCTGAGGAAGCTGCCCAGGGATGCACCGGCACCCGGCAGAACGCCGGCGATAAAGCCCAGCACTGAGCCACGCAGGCTGGTCGGCAGTACCTGGATAATGTCTTTCATGCTCAGGTTGAGCTTGTTCAGTGCGACCTTCTTGAAGCCTTCGCCGGCGTGCATTTCAATAAAGAACAGCAGCTCGCTGATGGCAAAGAGACCGACGATGGCGATGATGAAATCCACCCCTTCGTACAGTTCCAGAATATCGTAGGTATAACGCTGATTACCGGTGGTGATATCAACCCCCACAGTGGCAATCATCAGACCCAGACAGGCCGCCACGACGGTTTTAACCTGGTTCTTGCCGGTAATACCACCCAGAGTCGCAAACGCCAGCGTAAAGAGCGCGAAATACTCGGCCGGGCCGAAACGCAGTGCAAACTTGGCCAGTATCGGCGCCAGAATCACCAACCCGATGGTCGCCAGCAGACTGCCGATAAAGGACGCAATCGCGGAGATCGCCAGGGCTTCGGCCGCCCTGCCCTTGAGGGCCATGGGGTAGCCGTCAAGGCAGGTCATCATCGCGGGTTCGTCACCCGGAATATTCAGCAGAATACTGGAGATACGACCGCCATACATGGCACCCGCATACACAGAGGTCAGCAGAATCAGGGCAGAACTCGCCGGCAGCCCAAGGCTGAAGGCCAGCGGAATCAGAATGGCGACGCCATTAGCAGGACCCAGGCCCGGCAGCGCACCGATCACGGTGCCCAGAATGGCGCCGATGGCCGCGAACATCAGGTTTTCCGGCGTCAACGCGACGGAAAACCCCTGCAGCAGAAAATTCAATGTTTCCATTTAGATCAGCCCCCGCTCAGCTTCAAGAGTCCGGCCGGCAAGTGCAGCTCCAGCAGGAAATTGAACAGCACGTACACCACAACCGCGCTACCGACACCCGTAGCAACAGAGGGCAACGGCTTGGCACCCATGCGCCAGCACAGCACGCTGACCATCAGGGTAGTGGCGGGAATAAAGCCCACCGGCTGCAGCATCAGGGTAAAGATCGCCAGTATCAGCAGTACGAAGCCGAGTTCAGCCAGCATTTTCATATGCGGCCACTCTTCGTCTTCATCCGGGCGCACCAGCAGATAGATGCTGCTCAATCCCAGTATCACCGCCAGTATTAGCGGGAATGTTTCCGGCCCGACAGCCTCGGATCCACCAAAGGGCTCTGGAAACATGGCAGCCTCCCAGCCGTAAACTACGGCCAGAAGGAGCAGAACTACACCGAGGATTCGATCCCCTATCATTTAATCAGCCCGATCTCAGTGGAAATTTCCTTGATGCTGTCGACCTGGCCTTTCACAAAGGTGCTGAAATCAGCACCGGTCTTGTGAAACGGCATCAGACCATTTTTCTGCATCACGTCCTGCCAGTTGTCGCTGCTGTAAACGTTGTCTACAGTTTCAACCCACCACTGGTAGGCTTCGTCGGACACATCCTTGGGTACATAGAAACCGCGCCAGTTGGGGGCAACGGCATCGATATTCTGCTCACGCGCTGTCGGAATATTGTCCAGCGGTGCCGGCAGACGCTCTTCCGACAGAACAGCCAGAACCTTCAGATCACCGGATTCCATAAAGCCCTGGGCTTCAGAAATATCGCCGGTGAAGGCATCCAGATGACCACCCACAACCTGAGTAATAGCCTCGGCACCGCCGTTAAAGGCCAGGTATTTAACCTTGGGCAGGTTGGCTTTTTCGATACCGGCGGAACGACCGGCAATCAGCACCTTGAGGTGATCCCAGCCGCCGGCTGCACTGCCGCCGCCAAACTTGACCGAGTTCGGATCTGCCTTGAGCGCATCCATCATGTCGTTCAGCGACTGGAACGGAGAGTCCTTGGATACGGCGATAACACCGTAGTCAGCCCCCAGAGCACCGACCCAGCGGACCATGTCCTGATCCATGCCAACAAACTGGCCCTGGGCCAGACGGGTGGTGGTCGCGGTGCTGGCTGCAACGATCAGCGCGCTGTCGTCGCCACGCTTGGAGATGGTATGCGCAAAAGCGACACCGCCACCGGCACCTGGCATGTTAACGGTCTGAACATTGCCGGTGATGTAACCCAGATCGGTCAGCACCTTGCCAACGCTGCGGCAGGTGAAGTCCCAGCCGCCGCCGGGGTTGGCCGGAGCGATACATTCAGCGGTACGTGATTGTTCAAACGCGCCGGCCTGGGCGGCCAGCGTGAAGGTCGCTGTCGCGATCAGGGTTTTGGCTACAGGGAATTTCATTCTGCACTCTCCGTCTTTCTTTTTGTAATCAGCCGTACCAGGCGGCACCGCTGTGTTGTGAATTCTGCGCCTGCTGTTTCGAGCTGAATAACGCTACAGCACGACCTATACAGGGACAGATGCAGACTAGGTGGTAGCGGCCAAAGTGGCCAGTTTGCGGAGATACTGGGTTTTCAAACCTTTGCGGGCATTGTGGTCATAAAGTTCACGGCGACAGATCGCCTAGTGAAAAGCCAGGCAGGTTAATACATGCAGCATGGATGCTTCTGTCCACCAGGTTAAGAGTCGCTCTGCTCTAGCAGCTGATGCGTAAACAGGATGTGTTCGGTGGCCAGGCGCCGGGCCTGTTCGGCATCACGCGCCATCAGCGCCTGATAAATGCCGGCGTGCTGCGCCCGAATGCCATCGGGGTAGCGGCCATACCGCTTGAGGGTACGATCGAGCACACCGTAAATGGCATTGAAATAGCGGCTATAGAACAGCTGACTGAAGGAAATCAGCAGGAGGTTGTGGCTCGATTGCGCAATCATCATGTGAAACCTCAAATCCGCCTTGGCCTTGGCCAGGGTGCTCTGGCCCTCACTGCGCTGCACCATACACGCGTATTCCCGCTCTATGCCGGCCAGCTCTGCAGCGCTGGCACGCCGGGCACAGTTGTAGGCCGCCTCCCCCTCCAGAGCTGCGCGCATTTCCAGCACCTGCAACTGAAAGGCCAGGTTATCCCCCGCCCCAGCGGCGGGCATTTCAAAGTGCGGTTCCAGCAGATTCTGGCAGCGGCTGCCATCGCCCTGGCGGGTCTGAATCAGGCCGCCGAGCTCCAGCTGGGTAATGGCCTCGCGCACCGTGGCGCGGGAAACGCCACAGTCCTGCGCCAGAGTACGCTGCGAGGGCAGCAGCTCGCCCGGCAGAAAACGGCCCTCGACGATGCCGCGACTGAGCTGCGCCACCAGCTGCTGCGCCTTGTCCGTTTCATCTTTCATATTTTGCCTCGCCCAATTCGCAGGTATCCCCTCTCAAGGAGCCGTGATTCGTGATTATGAGAGCAGGTTCAAGGGGCAAGGTAAAAGGGGCAAGGGAGAGCAACCCGTGGCCTGGAATGACCGCCATGGATGGCGGAAATCCTGAAAACGCAGGAGCGGTTTTCAGGGGAGTTTACGAATTCCGGGATAAGGAGCTCGAATTTCGGTGCACCGCCAATGACTAATGACCAATGACCAATCTTCGTGATTCGTAATTCGTAATTCGTACCGGCGGGCACCTTTCACCTTTCACCTTTCACCTTTCACCTTTCACCTTGCACCTTTCCCCTGCTCTTTCACGCTTGGTCAGACCAGTGGGTACTGTAGCATTTCCTTTTTCACCACCGGCTTCTATTGTTCATCCAGCTTGCGGGGAACAACCCCGCCACCGCGTATAAAAAACAACAGGTAAATCCATGCCCAATGCCGAGCGTTCGCCCCAGGTCGCCCTGTTCGTCACCTGTCTGGTAGACATGTTCAGACCCGAAATAGGTTTTGCCAGCATCAGTCTGCTGCAACAGGCCGGCTGCAGCGTCGAAGTGCCCGAACGCCAGACCTGCTGCGGTCAGCCCGCGTTCAACTCCGGCGATCGTGCCAGCACCCAGGACATTGCCCGTCAGACCATCGAGGCCTTCGATGGTTATGAATATGTGGTCGGCCCCTCCGGGTCCTGCATCGGCATGCTGCACCATTACCCCGAACTGTTCGAGGCCACTGACCCCTGGCACGCCAGAGCCCAGGACCTCAAAGCTCGTGCTTTCGAGATCAGCAGCTTTCTGGTGGATGTGCTGCAGTTTCGCGGCATCCAGAGTGAGTTCGACGGCCAAATCAGCTATCACGACTCCTGCGCCGGCCTGCGCGAACTGGGTATCAAAACCCAGCCACGGGCCCTGCTCAGCCAGGTGGTCGGGTTGCAGCTCAGCGAAATGGACGAGTCCGAAACCTGCTGCGGCTTTGGCGGCACTTTCTGCGTGAAGTACCCGGACATTTCCAACCGCATGGTGGAAAACAAGACCGCCAACACCGCCGCCAGCGGCGCCGGTACCCTGGTGGGGGGAGACCTTGGCTGTCTGTTGAACATGGCCGGCAAACTCAAGCGCCAGGGACACGAAATCCAGACCCGCCACCTGGTAGAGATTCTCGCAGGCACTTGCGACCTGGCGGCTATCGGCGAGTCCGAAGCCCGAAAACCCACCCGGGCGACGGCATCCCCCTACGACCTTGCCAAGCAACTTTGACGCGGAGCCCAGACCATGCAAATAACCAGTCCCGCGTTCAAGCAAAACGCCCGTATCGCGCTCAAGGATGCCAGCCTGCAAAAGGCCCTTGGCAACCTCAAGGCCGGCTTCCCGGTCAAGCGCGCCCAGGCCGTGGCACGGCTGCCGGAGTTCGACGCGCTGCGCGATGAAGCCCGCGACCTGAAAAACCATATCCTCGAAAATCTCGATATCTACCTGGAACAGTTCGAGAACAAGGTGGTGCAGCAGGGCGGCCAGGTGCACTGGTGCCGCAGCAGCGACGATGCCTGCAAAACCATCCTCGATATCTGCAAGCAGGTGGACGCCAAAACGGTCACCAAGGGCAAATCCATGGTGTCGGAGGAGATCAACCTCAACGACTACCTGGAAAAGAACGGTGTGACGCCGGTGGAAACAGACCTGGGGGAATACATACTGCAGCTGCGCGGCGACCACCCCAGCCACATCATAGCCCCGGCCATACACCTTAATCTGGAAGACGTATCCGAAGCCTTCCACCAGCACCATCATCGCCCCAAGTCTGATGATCCCGCGGTACTGATGCGCGAAGCGCGGGAGGTACTGCGCGAGCAGTTCGTGGCGGCGGATGTGGGTATTACCGGCGCCAACTTCCTGGTGGCCGAAACCGGCTCGACCCTGATCGTCACCAATGAAGGCAATGGCGACCTGACCCAGACGCTGCCGAAAACCCACATAGTGGTGACCTCCATCGAAAAGGTGGTGCCCACGCTGGAAGACATGACGCTGTTTCTGCGCCTGTTGGCCCGCTCAGCCACCGGTCAGGAATTCACCGTTTACAACACCCTGTCCAGCGGGCCGCGCCGCGAGAGCGATCAGGACGGGCCGGAAAATTTCCACGTGGTGCTCATCGACAACGGTCGCAGCGACATGCTGGGCGGCGAGCTGCAGGACATGTTGCGCTGCATCCGCTGCTCGGCCTGCATGAACCATTGCCCGGTCTATGGCGCAGTCGGCGGCCACAGCTATGGCTGGGTTTATCCCGGCCCCATGGGCTCGGTGCTCACGCCCCAGATGGTGGGCATCGACAAGGCCGCGCTGCTGCCCAATGCCTCCACCTTCTGCGGCAAGTGCGAATCCGTCTGCCCTGTGCGCATTCCCCTGCCCAAACTCATGCGTCACTGGCGCGAGCGGGAATTCGAGCAGCATCTCAGCCCCAGGGCGGTGCGCTATGGCATCGGCGGCTGGGCCTTCTTTGCAAAAAGACCCAGGCTTTACCGCCTGCTGAGCCAGGCCTCCAACCTGGCGCTGCGCCTGCTAGGCGGCAAAAAGGGACTGATCCACCGGTTGCCCCTGGGCGCGGGCTGGACGGACGGTCGCGACATGCCGGCCCCCAGCGGCAAAACCTTTATGCAGCAGTGGCAGGCCAAACAGCAGGCACAACAAAAACAACAGCAGTCGCCACAGGAGCAGCAGTCATGAGCCGGGCCGAGATTATGAACAATATCCGTCGGGGCCTCGGCCGTGGCGAAGCCTCCCCCGAGCAGCGCGCTGCCGCGCTGGCGCGCATCGACGCGCGGGCCGACAACCTGATTCCGCAAAGGGCTCAACTGCCCCGGCCTGAGCAGGTAGCACTGTTCAAGACCATGGCGCTGGAAGCCGCCGCCGAGCTGATTGAACTCGACAGGATCGAACAAGCACCAGCCGCCATCGCCGACTGGCTGGCAGCGCAGCAGATAACCGAGCTGGTGTGCGCCAGTGACGCGGCACTGCAGGCCCTCGACTGGTCGGCACTGGGCTCTGTCAACCGGATTGAGCGCGTCGCCCAGGCCGGGGATATGGCCAGCCTCACCGGCAGCTTTGCCGGCATCGCCGAAACCGGCACCCTGATGCTGTACTCAGGCGCCAGTAGCCCGACCACACTGAATTTTCTGCCGGACAATCACCTGGTGATCCTGCATGAATCGCGCATTGTCGGGGTCTATGAGGAGGCCTGGAAGCGCTTGCGCAGCGCCACCGCAGGCCAAATGCCACGTACCGTCAACCTGATTACAGGCCCCTCGCGCAGCGCCGATATCGAACAAAAGCTGCAGATGGGTGCCCATGGTCCGCGCACCCTGGTGATATTGCTGATAAAGGAGTGAATGCCCAGCAGCGGCAAGGGGCAAGGGGCGAGGGGAAAGGTGAAAGGTGAAAGGTGAAAAGACGGTGCCCGCCGGCACGAATCACGAATTACGAATCACGAATCACGAATTACGAACAACGCCTCAGGCGTCACCCGAAACCGTACCACTATCCAGACCGACAATGCCTGTTCGCCCATAATGAAACTTCATGTAGACGATGCCGGGCGCCATCACCAGGCGCCAGGCAAGTTCAGTGGCATCGTCACAGCCGGAGTCAAAGCGCCACAGGGTGGCGATCAGGGTTTCCAGCCAGAGGTCGTACAGGTATGGCTGGATATCGTAATGACTGCGGTTGTGGCTGATCGCCACCCGGTCGAGGTAGTAATCTGCATTGCTGGAGGCGTAAAAGCTCAGCAGGTGATAAAAGGATTTGCTTAACATCGTCTGCTGACGGGCCATGTCGGTGTTGCGAAACTTCTGCGCCACCTCGGGCGAGGCCGCAACAAAGGCATCGTAGAAAGCCTCGAAAAACGCCCGCCCGTCCCGCTGACAGGCCAGCACCCGCGCAAGACTCTGATCAAACAGCTGCTCTGTGTTCATTGCCAGTCCAGTCGTTGACAGTGCCTTACAGTATAAACCCGGTATTTTTCGCCGACCTTGCCCTACATCAAGGCCGCTGCAGGTTGCGGCAATGCCTGTATTCACCCTGAGTTCAGTTTACTCTGCACAATAGGTCCCCATACTGAATGGACTGTTGCATGAGGACGGCACACGTCATGAAAAATACCAAACTGATCATCCTTCTGGTCCTTGCCGCGCTTATCGCGCTCTTCTTCGCCTTCGATCTGCAGCAGTACCTGAGCCTGGCCGAACTTAAAGCGCGCCAGGCCGACTTCAACAGCTACTACCAGGATAATCCGCTGCAGACCCTGGGTCTGTTCTTTGGCCTCTACATACTGGTAACGGCGCTGTCGCTGCCCGGCGCCGCCATCATGACCCTGGCCGCCGGCGCACTCTTTGGCCTTGCCACCGGCCTGGTACTGGTGTCCTTCGCCAGCAGCATTGGCGCCACCCTGGCGTTTCTGGTGTCCCGCTACCTGTTCCAGGATGCGGTGCAGAGCCGCTTTGGCAATCAGCTCGGCGCCTTTAACCGTGGTGTGGAACGGGACGGTGCCTTTTACCTCTTTACCCTGCGCCTGGTACCGCTGTTTCCGTTCTTCATGATCAACCTGCTGATGGGCCTGACACCCATCAAGGCCCGCACCTTTTACTGGGTCAGCCAGGTCGGCATGCTGGCCGGCACCGCCGTGTTCGTTAATGCCGGCACCCAGCTGGGTCAGCTGGAAAGCCTGTCCGGCATACTGTCGCCGGCGATCCTCACCTCCTTTGTATTGCTGGGCATCTTCCCGCTGCTGGCCCGCAAGCTAATTGATATCGTCAAACAGCGCCGCGCCCTGAACCACTTTGAAAAACCCGCTCAGTATGACTACAACCTGGTGGCCATAGGCGCCGGCGCCGGTGGCCTGGTGAGCACCTACATAGGTGCGGCAGTCAAGGCTCGGGTGGCGCTGATTGAAAAGCACCGCATGGGGGGCGACTGCCTGAACACCGGCTGCGTGCCGAGCAAGGCGCTGATCCGCTCGGCCCAGCGAGTGCACGATATGCGCGAGGCGGGCGAGGTGGGTATTGAGGGCGTCACCCCCGAGGTGGATTTCGAGCGCGTACTCGAATCCGTACAGGATATTATTCGCAAGGTAGAACCCCATGATTCCGTCGAGCGCTACAGCGGCCTGGGTGTCGAGTGCATCAGCGGCACAGCCAGAGTCATCTCGCCCTACGAGGTGGAGGTCAATGGCGAACGCCTGACCACGCGCAATATCGTTATCGCCACCGGCGCCCGCCCGCTGGTACCCGAGGTTCCGGGGCTTGAAGATATTCCCTATTACACCTCGGATACCATTTGGGAGCTGCGCTCACACCCAGGCCGCCTGCTGGTGCTGGGTGGCGGCCCTATCGGCTGCGAGCTGAGCCAGGCCTTTGCCCGCCTGGGCGCCGATGTTACCCAGGTGCTGCGTGGCGAGCGACTGATGCCCCGGGAAGACACAGATGCCGTGGCGGTGGTCGCCCAGCACTTCGAAAAAGACGGCATCCAGGTTCTGACCGGCCATGACATGCGCCACTTTGAAACCAGTGACGGCCAGCACCGCCTGATCTGTGACCACCGGGGCGAGGAAGTGGCCATCCAGTTCGACACCCTGCTGCTGGCACTCGGTCGCACGCCCAATGCTAGGGGGCTCGGGCTGGAGGAAATCGGCGTCCAGCTCGACAAGCGTGGCGCCCTGCAGGTGGATGAGTACCTGCGCAGCAACATTCCCAATATCTACGGGGTTGGCGATGTGACCGGCGGCTACCAGTTTACCCACACCGCCGCCCACCAGGCCTGGTACGCCGCCGTGAACGCCCTGTTCGGCCGTTTCCGCAGTTTTCGTGTCGACAACCGCGTGATTCCCTGGTGCACCTTCACCGCACCGGAGGTTGCCCGTGTCGGCCTGAACGAACAGGAAGCAACAGCGCAACAGGTGCCGTTTGAAGTCACCCGCTTCCATATGAAGGAGCTGGATAGGGCCATCACCGAAAGAGAGGAAGCGGGCTTCGTGAAGGTGCTAACCGTACCGGGCAAGGATCGCATTCTGGGTGTGACCATCGTCGGCGCCCATGCCGGCGAGCTGATCGCCGAATACGTGCAGGCCATGAAGCAGGGACTGGGGCTGAACAAGATCCTGGGCACCATCCACATCTACCCCACCATGAGTGAGGCCAACAAGTACGCCGCCGGCGAATGGAAACGCGCCCATAGCCCGCAAAAGCTGCTGCAGTGGGTCGGCCGTTACCACCGCTGGATGCGCGGCAACCAGACGCCTGCGAAATCACAGCCCGCGCCGAGCGAGAAGCCCGCGTCACGGTGATACGTGAAGGTGAAAGTGAAAGTGAAAGAAGGATAGTGATTGGTGATTGGTGATTGGTGATTGGTAAGTCGAGCACAAAAAACGCCGGGCCAGGGATGTACTCCTGGCCCGGCATTTTTTTACAGGCGTAAGTTGCAGGCGCGCTTTAAACCTGGTTTCAGGCGGCGTCTAGCATGCCCTGCTTAATCACAAAGGCGATGATTTCGTCCACCCCGGTGCCCAACTTCAGGTTGGTAAACACATAGGGCTTGTTGGGGCGCATGCGCCTGGTGTCCTGATCCATCACATTCAGGTCCGCCCCCACGTAGGGTGCCAGATCGATCTTGTTGATAATCAGCAGATCGGAACGGGTAATGCCGGGGCCGCCCTTGCGCGGGATCTTCTCGCCTTCAGCCACATCGATAACATAAATGGTCAGGTCGGCCAGTTCCGGGCTGAAGGTGGCGCTGAGGTTGTCACCACCGCTTTCGACGAAGACCAGATCCAGCGTCTTGTGACGCCGCGCCAGCTCTTCCACCGCCGCCAGATTCATGGAGGCGTCTTCACGGATCGCCGTGTGCGGGCAGCCGCCGGTTTCGACGCCGATAATGCGATCCGCCGCCAGAGCTTCAGCCTGGGTCAGTATCTTGGCGTCTTCCTGGGTGTAGATATCATTAGTGACCACCGCGATGTTGTACTGATCGCGCATGGCCTTGCACAGCACTTCCAGCAGCGCCGTCTTGCCGGAGCCTACAGGGCCGCCTACACCGATACGCAGCGGAGATTTGTAATCGTTCATTTTTCACCTCAGGAAACAAACATTCGTAAATCCAGCCAGAACCGAAGCCGTTCAATCAGGAGCGCAGCCTTCCAATCAGGATCTGAACAGGCGCGTGTACTGCGTTTCGTGTCGGCTGCTGGCAATCGCCAGCGCCAGTGTCGAGCTGCCGATATGGTCGTCATCAATACAAAGAGCCTGCTCCAGTGCCGCCGGCACACGCTCGGACAGGCGCAGCAGCAGTTGTTGACCGGCCGTCTGCCCCAGCGGCACCAGCTTGACCCCCGCCATGACACCGGCTTCGAGCCAGCTCCAGCAAAACCCCAGCAGCGCATCCCGTGGCGCTATGTCCCAGCGCACCGCCGCCAGTGCAAAGCCCGCCAGCTGAGTACTGCGCACTGACTCAGCCAGCTCAGGCAGAATTTCGATCCCCAGGCTCGGCAGCAGCGTTGCCAAAGCGGCCCCGCGCTGGCGCTCTTCCTGACGCAACTCACGGGTTTCACGGCAACAGAGCAGCCACTGACAGTAGTCATCCACCTGCATCCAATTCTGCTGCCCAAAGGCAGTATGAAGCCGGCTCAGCAGTGGCAGTTCCAGCGTCACCAGACTGTGATTCAGCACACTTTCAAGCCAGTCGCCAAGGCTCTCGATTGATGTGACCCAGCCACGCTCAATCGCCCATTCAAGCCCCTGGGAGTAGGTAAAACCACCCACCGGCAACGAGGGGCTGGTGAGCTGATACAGGCGCAAATCCGGTAGCATCAACCGGACTCAGGCAAAGAGTGCGAGCGCGATGGCGGTCAGCGCACTGCTGGCACCCAATGCCTTTGGCGCCATAAAGCGGCCCAGTCCGTAACCCGCACCCAGCAGGCCACAGGCCATGAGCAACATGCCCGGCAGGAACAGCGCCATCTGCGCAGGGGCCACTTCAAGCCCGTGGGCCCAACCATGAAACAGCACCAGCACGACCGATGCCATCAGCGCCAGGACCTTGCCACGCCCGAACCACAGGCCCGCCGCCACCACAAACAGCGACAGCCCAATCATCAGCTCGATGCCGTAAGCCCAGCCGGTGGCCAGCCCCAGCAGCGCACCACCAAAAAGTGCGATCAAGGCTGCGCCATAGATGCCGGCACGGGCGCGCAGCGCCTGGCTCGCCCCCAGGGCACCGACACCCAGCAGCATCGCCAAATGATCGAGGCCGGTCAGCGGGTGCAGGAAGCCTGCGGCAAAACCCGCCATGTCTGACCCTGTATGGGCCAGAGCCAGGGGTGATGCCAGTGTCAGCAGGGTCGCTGCGGCTGCCTTGTGGGTGATCTTCATGGGTAAAACTCCTTTAAAAATACAGTTCAGTGGCTGTGGCCGGCATGAGCACTCTCGTCATTGCCATCACTCGCATGTGAATGGCTGTGTGAATGGCTGTGTGAACCAGCATGGGTCCCGCCCTGATAGGCACCGGCTTCGGGCTCAAAGGGTGCCTCCTCAAAAGCCACCTCCAACCCAAGACCGCGCACCATGTCGTCCAGCACATGGTCATGCAGATAGCGCACCCAGCCGGCCTCGACTTGCAGCGGCACATGGCGGTTGCCCAGGTGATAGCAGACCCGCGCCAGCGCCAGGGCGTTATTGCTGCGCACGGTGGACACAGGTTCCGGCGCCGCTTCTATGCGCACCACCAGGCCATCGTCGGACTGCAGCAGATCGCCGTTGCGCAGCGTCAGCCCCCGGGGCAGAAAGAGCCCGACCTCGCGGCCATCTTCAAGTTCGGCACGCAGCCGGCTCTTGATGCGCTTATCGATGGGCAGCCGCAGTTCGGCGCTGTGGGGCCGGGGCGAATCCAGCACTTTGATCAGATGAATCATGGGTATCCCCTGTGTCTTGTTATTGGCCAGGCCATCAGAACAGAAAGTAGCGCTGTGCCATCGGCAGTACCGCGGCAGGCTCACAGATCAGCAAGCGACCATCGGCCCGCACCTGGTAGGTTTGCGAGTCCACCTCGATCACCGGCTGATAGCTGTTGTGCACCATGTCGTTCTTGGTCACGCTGCGACAGTTGCGCACCTCGCCGATCAGGCTCTTGAGCCCCACCTGCCCTGCCACATCGGCGGCAATGGCCGCCTGGGACATGAACAGCATGGAGGTCGCCTGACAGGCACCGCCATAGGCACCAAACATGGGCCTGTAGTGCACCGGCTGCGGCGTGGGGATGGACGCATTCGGGTCCCCCATTGGCGCCGCGGCAATCAGGCCACCCTTGAGGATAATGCTGGGTTTGGTGCCAAAAAACGCCGGCCGCCAGAGCACCAGGTCCGCCAGTTTGCCGACTTCGATAGAACCCACTTCATGGGCAATACCGTGGGCCAGCGCCGGATTGATGGTGTACTTGGCGATATAACGCTTGAGGCGCGTGTTGTCGTGCCCGGCCGGATCACCGGCCAGACTGCCGAACTGCACCTTCATCTTGTGGGCTGTCTGCCAGGTGCGGGTAATCACTTCCCCCACCCGTCCCATGGCCTGGGAGTCGGACGAGATCATCGAGAAGGCCCCCAGGTCGTGCAGCAGGTCTTCGGCGGCGATGGTTTCGCGGCGGATGCGCGACTCGGCAAAGGCCACGTCCTCGGCGATGCCCGGGTCCAGGTGATGGCAGACCATCAGCATGTCCAGGTGCTCATCCACCGTATTGACGGTGTAGGGCCGCGTCGGATTGGTGGATGAGGGCAGCACATTGACATAGCCCGCCGCCCGGATGATGTCCGGCGCATGGCCACCGCCGGCGCCCTCGGTGTGGTAGGTATGGATGGTGCGCCCGCCGATGGCCTTGAGGGTTTCCTCCACAAAGCCAGACTCGTTCAGGGTGTCGGTGTGAATCGCCACCTGCACATCCATTTCCTCGGCCACACTGAGCGCGCAGTTGATCGAGGCCGGTGTGGTGCCCCAGTCTTCATGCAGCTTGAGACCAATGGCGCCGGCCGCCACCTGCTCGCGCAGTGCTTCGGGCTGGCTGGCGTTACCCTTGCCCAGAAAGCCGATGTTCATGGGCAGCGTATCGGCGGCCTGCAGCATGCGATGCATGTTCCAGGGCCCCGGCGTACAAGTAGTGGCATTGGTGCCGGTAGCAGGCCCGGTGCCGCCGCCCAGCATAGTAGTGATGCCGGACGTCAGCGCCTCTTCGATCTGCTGCGGGCAGATAAAGTGAATATGGGAGTCGATGCCGCCAGCGGTGAGAATCTGGCCTTCGCCGGCGAGTATCTCGGTGCCAGGGCCGATCAGAATATCGACGCCCGGCTGCACATCGGAATTACCGGCCTTACCGATGGCCGCGATACGCCCGGCCTTGATGCCCACATCCGCCTTGACGATGCCCCAGTGATCCAGAATCAGCGCATTGGTGATGACCAGATCCATAGTCTGGCTGCTGGGGAACTGCCCCTGCCCCATGCCATCACGGATGACCTTGCCACCGCCGAACTTCACCTCGTCGCCGTAAACAGTGAAATCCCGCTCGACCTCCAGCCAGAGCTCGGTATCCGCCAGCCGCAGCCGGTCGCCGGTGGTGGGCCCGAACATTTCCGCATAGGCCTGTCGTGAGATTCTGGCCATCAGTTACACCTCCCTGAATTACACGCGGCAAAAAGCCCCCCGTGGGCCGCTCTCGTAACGGACTCCGCATAGGCCTGTCTTGATATCCGTGCCATTACAAGTCCCCCATCACCTTGCCCTGAAAGCCGTAAACCCTGCGATTACCGGCATAGGCCACCAGCTCCACGGTGCGGCTCTGCCCCGGCTCAAAGCGCACGGCGGTGCCGGCGGCAATATTGAGACGAAAGCCCCGCGCCAGCTCACGCTCGAACTGCAATGCATCGTTGACTTCATAGAAGTGGTAGTGGGAACCAATCTGGATGGGGCGATCCCCGGTATTGGCCACCTTGAGCGTGACCACAGGGCGACCGACGTTCAGCTCAATATCGCCGTTCATCACTTTCATTTCACCCGGGATCATGACGCTTCCTCCTTTGGCAGGGCTGGGCCGCACACGCAGAATTCAATACAGCAACCTTCGGTCTTCATTTCATCTGCTGACATAGGAGCCCCCTCAGACAATAGGATCGTGCACCGTGACCAGCTTGGTGCCATCGGGAAAGGTCGCTTCGACCTGCACATCGTGGATCATCTCGGCAATCCCATCCATAACATCGTCCAGACTGAGCAGGGTGCGCCCGTAGTCCATCAGCTCCGCCACAGTACGGCCATCGCGGGCGCCTTCCAGAATGGCTGCACTGATATAAGCCACCGCTTCCGGATAGTTCAGTTTCAGCCCCCGCGCCTTGCGACGTTCTGCCAGCAGGCCGGCGGTAAACAGCAGCAGCTTGTCTTTTTCCCGTGGTGTCAATTCCATGCAGAACCCCGTCAGCAATGCTGGTACTGGACAGCGAGGCCGATAAAAACGGCGACTGATCGCTGCCTGCCTAAAGTGTGAAATTATGAATGCAATACCCAGACCAACCTTGCCACTTCGCCGAACAGACGCTGTCGCACGGGGCTTGCGTCCACAAAGGTGCAGACCCCAGGCGGGGACGCGCACCACGGATGTGCAGTCCGTCACACAGCGCACAGGACAGGTGCACCCCCTGCACCAAAATGACAGCCTGGAGCAACCGGCTGTTCGCGGCACTGCAGGAGCAAACGGGCAAGCTCAACTAGAATGCATAACAAGGTTCGGCAGCGGGCGGCACTTCCTGCCCGCCCTCACACAAGGTGACGGCCATGCGCAACCCACCCCGAATTCCCGGCAGGCCTCAGTCGCGCCGGGAGGAGTTCGTCAACAGCCTGAGCCACAGTCTGGGTTTCGTCGCCGCCCTGATCGCAGCTCCCGTGCTGATCGCGCAGGCCATTGAGCGCGGCGATATCGGCATCATTATCGGCGCCAGCCTCTTTGCCCTGAGCATGGTGCTGCTCTACCTGAGCTCCAGCCTTTACCATGCCCTGCCCACGGGCCGCACCAAACGCCTGATGCGCATCATCGAACATTCCGCGATCTATGTGCTGATTGCCGGCACCTACTCACCCTTTATGCTGGGGGTCCTCGATGGCCCCGGCGGCTGGATACTGCTGACCACCATCTGGTTACTGGCGGGCATGGGGGTTGTACTGAAAATCACCCAGCGGCTGTCGCGCCCAGCGCTCTCCACCGGGCTTTACCTGCTGATGGGCTGGCTGATTGTGCTCATGATCCAGCCACTGAGCGAAGCCCTGTCCGGCACCGGCCTTGCCTGGCTGCTGGGCGGCGGCCTGGCCTATACGGTCGGGGTCGTATTTTTCGTGCTTGATTCCAGCCTGCTGTACGGGCATTTCATCTGGCACCTGTTTGTCATGGCCGGCACCACCTGCCACTACTTCGCCGTGCTCTGGCATGCGTTCTGACCCCAGGGTCCAAGCAATTTCCCCTGCGCCGCCAACGGCCTGCCGATAGACTCCAACATGCCCCGCCCGTATCGAAATTCGCGTTTTCAGCATTGATTCAGTTGCCCGCTGTCTTAATGGGTATAACCCGTCAAGGCGGCGTGATGCCCTTTTACGCTTGGCAGCACCCTGCCAGTGGCGGGTTGATGCAAAAGATCTGGCCCAGGGAGGCGCCCGGTTTCCCGGAACAAGTGGAGGTTCCTTCACCCAACTGATAACACCGGAGGTGGCCCATGTCAGCCAGGATTTTAAAGGTACTGACGCTGTTAGCAGCCACGGTGCTGGCGGGTTGTGCCTACGCCCCCTACCATAGCGGTGGCGCAGTCAGAGACTACGACTACGGCTATGCCGGCGTCGGCTATAGCGACAGCTACTACGATGATTTTTACTACTATCCGCGCGTGGGTATCTATTTCCATATCCACTCCGGCTACTACTATTATCAGCACGAGCATCGCTGGGTGCGCACCCGCACCCTGCCGCGGCACTATCGGCTGCACCCCGATCACCGGGTGCGCATGAAAGCCCACCGCGACCAGCCCTACCGCGACTACCAGAAACACAGCCAGCGTTACCGCGGCGACAGCGACCGCTGGCGTCAGCGTGATGGACGCAATGACGGCCGGGGTGACCGGGACGGGGATCGCCGCCGCAATGATCGGAACGATCGCAGCGACCGGCAAGATCGCCACTCATCCATTGATGCCCAAAGCGGCCCGCGCCGCTTCGAGCGCAACCGGCAGGACGACGGGCGCAGGCAGGATCAGGCGGTCGAGCGTCTTCAGCGCAACCGCGAGCGTACCGAACGCATTGAGCGCATCGAACGTTCAGCCGAGGATCGGCGCAAGGCGGAGAGCGCCCGGCGGATAAAGGAGGCTAACACCTTTGAGAAACGCCAGAGGCTGTATCAGGATGCACTGCGCCGCCAGGAGATAAAACGCGAGCAGGAGAGTCGCCAGTCCGACGGCAGGGCTAAGCGGGACTCAGGCCGTGCAGAACGAAGGGAAGAGCGACGAGACGACAGGCGCCAGGCCGTACGGGAAGAAGCACGGCAGGATAGAGACAGGGCCCGCCGTACGGATGGACGGGCAGATGGACGGGCAGACCGGCAGGAAGCAGGCCCCGTCAGGCGCCGAGGCGAAAACGAGGCAGGCAGCGATAGAGACCTGCGCTGGCTGCGACACAATGATCGTGGCAACTGATCGGGCAAACACCCGAGGCTGCGCCATCAACAACCGATATCCCGCCGCCTTCAGGTCGACCAGATCCGCGGCGGGCAGGGTTCAAGCTTCAGTAACTCGCGGCGCAACAGCTCCCACAAAGGGATAAGCACCGCCTGAATATCTTCAGTATTCTGCCCCAGCATACGCACGGCCAGCACCGAATCCACCAGGGTTGCCCCGATGGCATGCTCAGCAAAACGCTCATCAATCAGTGACTGCACCCTGCCCAGCACGGCCTCGGTGGCCGGCAAGGCATAGAGACTGGCCGCCATGGCATGGCCGCGCATACCCGCGGCGGCACCAAACTGATCCAGCCCCTGTACCTGCAACTGATCAATCAGCACGCGCTTGCCATTCAAACGCAGCTCACAGCGACTGTCGACGTTGCCAAAGCTGAAGGTTTCATTATTGGCGGGCCGCCCCAGACACTGGAACTCCCAGCCAATAAAGCGTCCGCCGGCCGCCACATCAATACGGCTGCGCAGGCGGCTCGAGGCGCCGGGGAAGAAGATATTTTCCTGCGGCAACCATTCCAGAATACCGCCATCCTCGACCCAGAAATGCTGGCACTGATGTGCCGTAAGCCCGGCACAGCGATAGAACTTGGTGGCACCGGGCGTGGTCAGCAGCGCATGGGCGCCACCCCCAACCCGCACATCGATCTCCAGCTCATCGCCGCCCACTACGCCACCGGGAGGATGCAACAGGTAACTGTGACAGATGCCGCCCTGGGGATAGAAAGGCCGCTGCACCGCCAAAGGCCCATGCATGCTGCGATGCACCAAGCGAGTTTTGCCACCGCGGGACTCATACCCCAGCTCCAGCCGGGCCTGCCAACCGCGCTCAGCCTGTACCGCCGATTGCATGTTCAATGAAGGCTCCCTCCGTCAGACCGTCAGATACTTGCGGATCAGGCCATTATCCAGCGTGTCCATGGCGCCGGTGGCGACGCTGCGGCCACGATCAAGGATACAGAAATGATCCGCGACCTTGCGGGCGAACGGCAGTTTCTGCTCCACCAGCAATACGGTCAGGCCAAACTCGCGATTCAGGTGACGGATAATATCGCCGATTTCCTGCACCACATTGGGCTGAATGCCCTCGGTGGGCTCATCCAGTATCAGTAGCTGCGGGTCCACCACCAGCGCCCGGCCTATCGCCAACTGCTGTTGCTGGCCGCCCGACAGGTCACCGCCGCGCCGGTTCAGCATCTGTTTGAGCACCGGGAACAGCTCGAAGATGTAGTCCGGTATCTTGCGATCACCGCGCTTGCGCACCGGCAAGCCCAGCTGCAGGTTTTCTTCCACGCTCAATAACGGAAAGATCTGTCGCCCCTGGGGCACGTAGCCCACGCCCAGACGCGGACGCTGCTCTACCGAGCGTGCCAGCAGATCCTGGCCGGCCAACTCGATCTGGCCGCTTTTCACCGCCTGGTGCCCCATGATGCACTGCAACAGGGTGGTTTTCCCCACCCCGTTACGCCCCATCAAGACCGTGCACTTGCCCCTGGGAACGTTCAGCTCCACATCCCAAAGGGTATGGCTTTCACCGTAAAACTGGTTAAGACCTGAAACTTTGAGCATGCCTTATTCCCCGAGGTAAACTTCGACAACCTTGCGATTATTCTGCACCTGCTCCATGGTGCCTTCGGCCAGTACTGAGCCCTGATGCAGTACTGTCACGGTACGGTCCCTGCCCGCCAGGTTGCGTACAAAGTCCATGTCGTGCTCCACCACCACCACCGAATGCGCGCCGGCAAGGGAGACCAGCAGCTCGGCGGTGCGGTCCATTTCCTGGTGCGTCATGCCCGCCACAGGCTCATCCACCAGCAGCAGACGCGGGCGCTGCATCAGCAGCATGCCGATCTCGAGCCACTGCTTCTGACCGTGGGACAGACTGCCGGCACGCAGCGCGCGCTGTTCGACCAGGCCTATCATTTCTGCCACTTTGTCGAGGTGATCGCGCTGCTCGCCACTCAGCTTGCTGCTGATAATCGACCAGAGACCGCGGTCGCCCTCCATCGACAGTTCCAGGTTTTCCACCACCGAGAGAAACTCGAACACCGTGGGTTTCTGGAACTTGCGTCCGATGCCCGCCTGGGCGATCGCAGGCTCATCCAGCGCCAACAGATTGATGTTCTGACCAAACCAGGCCGAGCCACTGTCGGGCGTCGTTTTGCCAGTGATGATATCCATCATGGTGGTCTTGCCGGCGCCATTGGGGCCGATAATGCAGCGCAGCTCACCGTCATTGATATAGAGATTCAGGTCATTGATGGCCTTGAAGCCGTCAAAGCTGACCGAAATACCTTCCAGATACAGCAGCACATTGTGGCTGACATCAATGTTGCGATACTGCGCCCCCTGCATAAAGGGATAGACATGTTCGCGGTCCAGTATCTGCTCGAATACGGTTGTCACGTTCATGCGCTGGCCTCCTTGCGACGCAGCAGGCCGGTGATACCCCGCGGCAACAGCAGCGTAACCAGCACGAAGAGACCACCCAGGGCAAAGAGCCAGACTTCCGGCAATTCGGCGGTGAAGTAGGTTTTGGCGTAGTTGATCGCAAGAGCCCCCACCACGGCGCCGTACAGGGTTGCCCTGCCCCCCACGGCCACCCAGACCACCACCTCAATGGAGTTCAGCGGTGAGAACTCGCCGGGGTTGATAATGCCGACCTGGGGCACGTAGAGGGCGCCGGCAATACCGGCCAGCATGGCGGATACGGTAAAGACACCCAGTTTCACGTTCTCGACCCGGTAACCGATAAAGCGCGCACGGGACTCGGCGTCGCGCACCGCCACACAGACGCGCCCAAGGCGACCGTTCATCAGCACGCGGCACAGCAGATAGCCCAGCATCAGCGCCACTGCGGAAGCGACAAAGAGACCTATACGGGTCTGGTCCGACTGCAGATCAAAGCCCAGCAGCTCCTTGAAATCGGTCAGGCCGTTGTTGCCGCCAAAGCCCATTTCATTGCGAAAGAACGCCAGCATCAGCGCATAGGTCAGCGCCTGGGTAATGATCGACAGATAGACCCCCGACACCCGGGAGCGGAACGCCAGGGCGCCGAACACAAAGGCCAGCAGACCCGGTACCAGCAGCACCATCAGGGCTGCGAACCAGAACTGATCAAAACCACTCCAGAACCAGGGCAGCGCGTCCCAGTTCAGGAACACCATGAAGTCCGGCAGATCGGGGTTGCCATAAACACCCCGGTCACCAATCTGGCGCATCAGGTACATGCCCATGGCGTAACCACCCAGGGCAAAGAAGGCCGCGTGGCCCAGGGTCAGAATCCCCAGGTAACCCCATACCAGATCCACCGCCACCGCCAGCAGCGCCAGGGTCAGATACTTGCCCATCAGCGTCACTGTGTAGGTGGGAATATGCAACGCATGGCCCGCCGGCACCATCAGGTTCAGCAGCGGCACCGCGATGGCCAGCACCAGCAGTACACCCAGCAGTATCTGGCCACCCCGATCACCCTTGAGAGCATTCATAATAAACATCGCCATCAGCCCTCCGCCGCACGGCCGCGTTGCGGAAAGAGCCCGCGCGGTCGTTTTTGTATAAACAGAATGATGAACACCAGCACCAGAATCTTCGCCAGCACGGCACCGGCCCAGGGCTCCAGTACCTTGTTGGCGATACCCAGGCTCAAGCCCGCCACCAGGGTGCCCCAAAGGTTACCGACACCGCCAAACACCACCACCATGAAGGAATCGATGATATAGGCCTGGCCGAGGTTGGGCCCCACGTTGGTCAGCTGCGACAGTGCCACACCGGCCACGCCGGCCACGCCCGAACCCAGGCCAAAGGTCATGGCATCAACCCATTTGGAGCGCACACCCATGGCCCGCGCCATGGCGCGATTCTGCGATACAGCCCGTACCTGCAGCCCCAGCGGGGTGCGCTTGAGCACCATCACCAGCGCCACGAACACCAGCAGACAGAACAGGATGATGTAAAGCCGGCTCAGGGTCAGGGACAGCACCGGGTTGATCTCGACCATGCCGCTCATCCACTCAGGCGTGGAGACGGAACGGTTCAGCGGCGAAAACACCGAGCGCACCGCCTGTTGCAGAATCAGACTGATACCAAAGGTCGCCAGCAGGGTTTCCAGCGGGCGGCCGTACAGAAAACGAATGACACCGCGCTCGATAGCGACACCCACCAGTGCCGATACCATAAAGGCAGCCGGAATCGCCACCAGGATGGAGGCACCCAGATGATTGGGCATCAATTGCTGCACAACGTAGGTGGTGTAGGCGCCCAGCATGATCAGCTCGCCGTGCGCCATGTTGATCACACCCATGACGCCAAAGGTAATGGCCAGGCCTATGCCTGCAAGCACCAGCACCGAGCCCAGGCTGATGCCGAAATAGAGGGTTTCAACCATGCCATAGAGGCGAATCTGCTCGTCTATACCGTTAAGCGCCAGCTGCGCCTTCTGCTTGACCACGGGGCTGACGTCAGACTCTGCTACCTGGGTCAGGGCCGTGCGTACCGGCGACTCCAGCGATCCTTGAACGCGCCCAACCGCCTGCAGACGGGCGGCTTCATCACCGTTTTTCAGGTCATTCACCGCCAGGGCAACCTGTATCAGGTCACGCACGGCGGCAACCGGCTCCGCACCGATGCGCTTGCGCAGCACCGCCACGGAGTCATCACTCAGCTCACCGAGCAACATGCGCACGGCAGCCTCGCGCTGGGCCGGGTCCGCAGACTTGAGCCTGATCTCCGCCAGTGCCAGACCTATCTGGCCACGCATCAGATTGTTGAGCGTGACCTTTTTGAAATCGCGGGTTTTCTCGATTGTGACCGTCGATGCATCCAGCAGATCGACTGCCTGAGCGCCGGTCTCTGCCACCGGGATCTTGAACAGCCGATCGTCGTCCTTGCGGTAGTAAAGCTCGCCCTCCTGGATCAGACGCAGGATTTCTTCGGTGCGCGGATGAGCCGATTCGACCAGCAGCGCTACCGCGCGGGCCTTGTCGTCGAATTTTTTCACCAGCAGCGTACTGACTTCTGCCAGAGTCGTGTCGTTTTCGGCGGATTTGGCATCCAGCGAAAATGTCAGCACCAGTGTCACGAGCATCCAGAGCGCAATAAACGGTAGCAGTCTGACCACAGTCTTGGGGACGGGCATGCTGTTCTCCCAACAGTTCAGTCAAACGGGGCCAGGCTAGTGCCAGGCCCCGTCACGGCACTTCAGCTCAAATCAGAAATTCTGACCCGAGCACTTGGCGGTTTTGGTGTTGTAGTTGCCGCAGGACAGCGGTGCACGCCAGTCGGAGATGATGTCCTTGGAGCCTTCCAGGTAGTCAGACCAGGCATCGCCCGCCACAGTGCCTGAAGTCTGCCAAACCACTTCGAACTGACCGTCATCCTGAATCTCGCCAATCATCACCGGCTTGGTGATGTGGTGGTTGGGCATCATGGTGGAGTAGCCGCCGGTGAGGTTAGGCACAGCCACACCAATGATGGATTCCTGCACCGCCGCAGGATCAGTCGTGCCCGCCTTTTTCACGGCTTCGACCCACATGTTGAAGCCGATATAGTGGGCTTCCATCGGATCGTTGGAGACGCGTTTATCATCCTTGGTGTAGGCATGCCAGCCGTCAATAAAGCTGTCGTTGGTGTCGCTATCCACGCTCATGAAATAGTTCCAGGCCGCCAGATGGCCGACCAGAGGCGCGGTGTCGATACCGGACAGCTCTTCCTCACCCACGGAGAAGGCAACAACCGGGATATCGCCGGCAGCAACGCCCTGGGAGCCGAGTTCCTTGTAAAACGGCACGTTGGCATCACCATTGATGGTGGACACCACGGCGGTCTTCTTGCCTTCGGCGCCGAATTTCTTGATATCAGACACGATGGACTGCCAGTCGGAATGACCGAAAGGCGTGTAGTTGATCATGATGTCTTCAGCCGCCACGCCCTTGGCCTTGAGGTAGGCTTCCAGAATCTTGTTGGTGGTGCGCGGGTAAACATAATCGGTGCCCGCCAGTACCCAGCGCTCGACGCCCAGGTCGTTCATCAGGTAATCCACTGCAGGCACGGCCTGCTGGTTGGGCGCAGCCCCCGTGTAGAAAACGTTTTTGGAAGACTCTTCACCTTCGTACTGCACCGGGTAAAACATAATGCTGTCGAGTTCTTCCACCACCGGCAGTACGGACTTGCGTGACACCGAGGTCCAGGCACCGAAGATGGCATCCACACCGTTTTTCTCGATCAGCTCGCGCGCTTTTTCAGCAAACAGCGGCCAGTTGGACGCGGGATCCACCACCACCGCTTCCAGCTGCTTGCCCAGCAGGCCGCCTTTCTTGTTTTGCTCTTCAATCAGCATCAGCATGGTGTCTTTGAGCGTGGTTTCGCTGATCGCCATGGTGCCCGACAGGGAATGCAGGATACCGACCTTGATCGTGTCTTCTGCCGCAACCGCGACATTCATGGACACAGACAGCGCCAGCGCGGACAGAGTCCCGATCACGGCGGATTTGGAAGCCTTGGTTTTCATCTACAGTCACCCCTTGCCATTTAAAGTGTGTCAGTCTGAAACATGCGACCAGACCTACTGCAAAGGTGGTGCCAGTTTTTAAATAACGCCCAGATACGGGACCGGGCGGCCCACAACCTAACTCGAACCACATCCAGAAAAGCGGCATCCCTGTGCCACAATGCGTCTTCATCGCGCACGGTTTTACGCACCAGCGAAGCTTCGCACCACAAAGAAGCACACCGCACGGCGGCCGCGCCCCACAACAGGGCCAGGCCCATTCACAGCAAAAGTGCGCCGCACTCACCCCAGCCTTGCACCCTTTCTGAGCCCTTTTCCTTCGCCTTGGCGCAGCGCGGCCCAAGCCCGTACCAAACCAGATATCCATGCGTTTTCTGGCGCCCTTTCATGCTGTACAATCTGCGACCAAATTATGGCCCTGGCCTTGGGAGCAAATACGTGCGTCTGGCTGAAATGGAATCTCTTGCGTTGAACATTGGCCTGGTTATGTTCGCGGCCTTTGTATTTTTCATCATTTATGACCTGGCTAAGAAGTCCAACGCCGGCAAATTTGGCACCTTCATACTTTTTGGCGCCCTCGGCCTCGGGCTGGCCGCCTTTCTCGTCAAGACGCTGGTGGTCGAGATGATGGGCGGTGGCCATATCTGAGTCCGCTCCCGGACTCGCCCAAGCCGCAGCGCCCAATCCGGCAAACTCGTGCGCTATAGTGTTCTGGTCATCAAGCAAGGAAGACGTTCATGGATCCGATTACCCTGATTCTGCTGGCCGCCGCCGTGTTGCTGGTGCTGTATGGCATCTCGCTGTACAACAACCTGGTTCGCCTCAAGCACAATGTTTCCAAGGCCTGGGCCAATATCGACGTGCTGCTCAAGCAGCGCCATGACGAACTGCCCAAGCTAGTTGAAACCTGCAAGCAGTACATGGGCTACGAGCAGCAGACGCTGGAAGCCGTGATGCAGGCCCGCAACGCCGTGGCCCAGGCGCGCGAAGCCCAGGATATAAAGGCCGTGGGCAAGGCCGAAACCCAGATGCGCTTCGGCCTGGGCAATCTGTTTGCCGTGGCCGAGGCCTATCCCGACCTCAAGGCCAGCGAGTCCTTCCAGCACCTGCAGGCACGCATCACCGGACTTGAAAGCGGCATTGCCGACAGACGCGAGTTCTACAACGAGTCGGTGAACCTCAATAACATCCGCATCGAGCAGTTCCCCGATACCCTGATTGCCGGCAAGTTCGGCTTCAAGGCCGCGGACCTGCTGGAATTCGAAGACGAGCAGAAAGCCGACGTCAATATCAAGGCACTGTTCGGCTAATGCTGCTGGATACAAGCTCGCTGGAACTGCACGAAGTCCTGATATCTCTGGGGATCAGTTGTGGCGTTATTCTGGCTGGCTTCTGGTTTGGCTTTCGTTTTCTCAAACGCTACCGTCTGATCGCAGACACCCCAACCGCCCGGGTGCAGTCAGCCCACCAGGGGTATGTCGAACTGCAGGGCCAGGCCCTGCCAAGCCCCGGCGGTCTGCTCCACTCCCCTCTCACCGGGCGTGAATGCGTCTGGTATCACTACAAGGTGGAAAAGGAAAAAGGCAGCGGCAAGAACCGCCGCTGGGTGTGCGAGCGCGAGGGCACCTCGGACGAATGGTTCCAGCTGGATGATCGCAGCGGTATCTGTCAGATAGACCCGCAAGGGGCCGAAATCAAGGCGCAGGTGCGCAAGCGCTGGCATGGCCGCACCCCCATGCCCACAGGCGGGCCACCGCAGCACAACCCCGGCATGCGCTTTAATATCAGTTTTGGCGGCAGCCGCTACCGCTACCTGGAAGAGCTGATACTGGAATACGAAAGCATTTATGCCCTGGGCCGGTTCCACAGCCTGGGGGGCGGGCGCGATCAGCTGGATCAGACCCGGGAAGTCGGCGAGCTTATTCGCCAGTGGAAAGCCGACTATCAGCAGCTACTGGCGCGCTTTGACGGCAACTGCAACGGCCAGCTGGAGGCGGATGAATGGCAGCAAGTACAAATCCAGGCCCGTAACCAAATCATGCAACGCCAGAAAGAACTGCAGACACTGCCCACGGTGCATGTACTGATGCGCCCGGACGAGTCGGATCAACCCTACCTGCTTTCCAGCTACGATGAAGAAAAACTGGCCAAACGCTATCGCTGGTTCGCCTACGGCTGTTTTGTGGCCCTGCTTGTTGCCAGCTGGATCGCCGGCGAAATGCTGCAGGCGCTGTAACGCAGCCGCTTGATGCGTGACTAGGAGGCTCTCTGACAATACTCAGTTCAATGACATGAGTAACACTTTCTGGCCCTAGCCATCGAGGAGGAGGGGCATCCTTCGCCGAGATCCGCAATACAGCTAACGACAGTGACTTTCTGATAATCCCTGTCTCGCCCCTACGGGCCTGATCGCACACTGACGCCAGTGCTCGCCGTCTTCATAAGGGGGAAGCAAGAGCCGCGCTGCCATATCGGTGGGATCTCCAGGCCTGGAACCCGCGGCTTTTGTAGGTGCTGATGAGCGAAGCGAATCGCACCGTTTACCCAAGCGAATTGCACCAGGCGGCGGTTCGCCGCCATGTTTCATTGATCGCTATATACATAGAAGTGAGCCACTCCATCCCTGTAGCTTGCCCTGTGGACGCACTAACGCTTTGGTAAGCGGCTACCCTGTGATTTATCACCTTAAAACACCGCAAAAAACCACTCAAATCAGCCGTCTCTCGCTACGGCCAGCATTCTCGGACAGGCTGCTAGTCCGCTTCCCCTGCTAAGCGCTGGCGCAACCGGTCAGCATCAATATGGCGCAGCTCACCGCTGTGCACATCCAGCTCATAGGCACGCCCGAAGCCCATAACGTAGGTGCCTGATTGCGGTACCAGCGCCAGCAGATGGAAGTCCCCCAGACCTCTCAGCTGCGCGATCAGCGGCCCGAAACGCGCCTGCATCTGCTGCAAAATCGACTCGTAATCGACAGTTCCTCGCTGAACTTCTTCGGCACAACAGCGTAACGTCAAACGCTCGCGGGCAAACAGATTGCTCGCCTCAGATTCCGGCTGAATCAGCATCACCGAGGCCGCAGGCTCGCGCAGCAGGTTGCCGGTGTGGGCCGCCAGCGCACTGACGAAGATACAGAAACGCCCCTGCCCGTCCCGCACAAAGGGGGCATAACTGATATCCGCCCGCCCATCGCTGGCCACCGTAGCCAGTGATAGCGTGGCCTGAGAATCGATCAGGGCCGCGCAGCCTGCTTCCGCCTGCTGTTGTATTGAGTCCATCTGACTACCCGACATTATTGAATAAAAGCTACAAAACTCTGTTCAGGTTACTTTCACCCTGGCCGATATACTCTAGGTACAAGGGCGCCACTGGACAAGCACAAGGGAACACAGACTCCCTTAGTGGTGAGACAAGGGCCTTGAGTCATCTGATCTGCGGAGGTTGTTATGCGCAACCAGCAACGTTTTATCCGCCACCCCGACGAGATCCCCCTCGAGCTTCAGGTCGTCGAAGCCGTTTGCGATAGCGCACACCTGTCCATGCCACTTGGGCTACTGTGCCGCTCGGCCGCCATGCTCGCAACCGGACAGCAGGTCAGCATCAGTACCGGTGATCTTGCCCATGCCGCAGCCATAACCGGCAAAATCGAATGGTGCCGCGCCCACCTGGACCATTATGAGCTGCATATCCGCTTCACCAGCGACGAACACGCCCAGCGCATGCGCATGTTCGAGCAGGTCTGCCATATCCGCCGTTACCGCCAATGGGTACAGGAGCAGCAGGGCCGCAGCCTGAGCGAAGACGAAGCCGCCCTGGAATGGATCGCCAAATATGCCGCACTTTTCCCATCGAATAACTTATAATCGGGCCTTTCAGGCAGACTGATCAAACTCGGATCCCTGGCGTCTTATTGAGGCGCTCCTCAAAAGGTTACGGCTACACGGATCAGTAACGTCTTCCAAAGAACTCCGGCTACGGTAGGAAACAATGCAGCAGAAAGTCATTCGCGTAGGTGAAATCGAGATCGCCAACGACAAGCCCATGGTGCTGTTCGGCGGCATGAATGTGCTGGAATCCCGCGACCTGGCGATGAAAATCGCTGAGCACTACGTCGAAGTCACTACCAAGCTCGGCATTCCCTATGTATTCAAGGCGTCCTTCGACAAGGCCAACCGCTCGTCCCTGGGTTCGTTCCGTGGCCCGGGTCTGGATGAAGGCCTGAAAATCCTGCAGGAAATAAAAAGTACCTTCAATGTTCCGCTGATTACCGATATCCATGAGCCCGATCAGGCGGCTCCGGCGGCAGAAGTCTGCGACATTATCCAGCTACCGGCATTCCTGTCACGCCAGACGGACCTGGTCAGCGCCATGGCCAAAACCCAGGCTGCAATCAATATCAAGAAAGCGCAGTTTCTGGCCCCCCACGAAATGAAGCACATTCTGCACAAGTGTGAAGAAGCCGGTAATGATCAGCTGATTCTGTGCGAGCGTGGCAGCAGCTTTGGCTACAACAATCTGGTGGTCGACATGCTGGGCTTTACCATCATGAAGGAGTTCGGCTATCCGGTGATGTTCGATGCTACCCACGCGCTGCAGATGCCGGGTGGCCGTGCCGACTCCGCCGATGGCCGCCGTGCCATGGTCGCCCAGCTGTCCCGCGCCGGCCTCTCCCAGGGTATCGCCGGGCTCTTTCTTGAATCCCACCCCGACCCTGAAAAAGCCAAGTGCGATGGCCCCTGCGCCCTGCCCCTGGCCAAGCTCGAGCCCTACCTGGCACAGATGAAGGCCGTGGACGATCTGGTCAAAAGCTTCGCGGCACTGGACACCTCTGCCTGAGTCACCCGCCAGGGACTGGAAGCAGAGCAAATAAAAAAGCGTCCTGATGGACGCTTTTTTATTTGCTCTGCAACCTAGAGATTGCGCTGCAGCATATCCTGCAAGGTCGCACTTAACAGATAGGGACTCTGTGCCGTAGTAGTGCTGGGTGTTCGGCGACACATTTCCAGCGTCGGCAGAAAGCCGTCCAGCTTGCGCCTGACGGCTATCGGCAGTTCGTCCTGCGGCAAAAAGTTAATGATGGCGTCAGCCACATCCACTACGCCATAGGTCGTACTGTTTCCCGGGAAAACGGTGTAGATGACACCGGTATCGGCCATCTGCTTGGCGAAATGGCAGTTATTGAGCACCACTATGTTGTAATTATCACACTCATAGAGCGCAGCCCCCGCCGCCGCAGGCTCCTGTTCGTCGGTCGGATCAAGCAGCGCATCCTGCAACAGCCGCTGCTGCAGAGTCTCTGTTTCCGCCAGCGCCTGGGCATACTCCTGTTCCAGCGCGCTGACCGCCGAAGACGGACCGTAAATGCCAACCAAACTATCGGGCACATTAAAATAGAACAGACCTGAAAAAAACAGCGCTATGGGGATACAGACCATATATAACTTAGCCATAGCCCCCCCTTTGCCAGAGGTTCAGGCTACGCGCAGCTAGGAAATTTTCAGGGGGCCGCTGCGGCGTATGGAGTCCATGGGGATTTAACGCTTTCCATGAACACCATATGGACAGCAGGGTGTTGAAACCCCGCACCGAAGCACGCAAAGAGCGCCCCGGAAAAATGCCGGAACAGATGTGATTCATTACGCTACATCCCTGTAACCCCGGCGGGCAACTGCAATAGCAGCCCTTCGGACACCGGAGTGAATACACACCGGCACCTCAATGTGCCGATATCGAAATAAGGCTCCCTGCCAGCAGGGTTTCTTGCCTCTATCTATGCGAGGAACAATACCACAACGGCTGCCTGGCCGGCATAGGCACAATGCCTAAAGACAAGTGCCGAGCGCCCGACTGAACTATTGAATTCGAGTACACAACCTGCGCTATTATGGGTAGCTGACATTTGGCATAGTTTGGCATGGCACGCGGCACAGAATGGCGAAACGGAGGCGCACCTGGACAGATCCAATCCACTGCTGACACAAGGCCTGACACTGGGTCCCGATCATCATCGCTTTCAACTCAGCGCACGCCTTGATGCCCACCCGCTGGGCGAACTCTGGCAGGCCCGGGATCTGAGCACCCGCCCGGAAACCTCTGTTACCCTGCTATTAATAGAGCCGGCACTGCTGGGCAACAGCGCCTTTGTAAATGCCTTCAAGAAGCAAATTCTGTTGAGCAAGGCGCTGAAGCATCCCCATGTACTGGCGAGCTATGGCTACTTTCTGGATAAAAGCGGACAACTGTTCAGCGCCCATGAAGCCGTCGATGGTCTCACCCTGGCACAGCTGTTCGCCCGCGGTCAGGCACGCAAGCTCGCGCAGGCGAAACAACGGGCACTGCTCGGCCAGCTGGCGCAGGCCCTGGACGCAGGGCACCAGATACTGCGACAACCCCACGGCGCTCTGAGTCCGGACAAGGTCTTTATCAATCGCCAGGGCGGCGTGAAACTGTTCGGCTTCGCCAGCCAGGAAGCCCTGCAGGCTGTCGGCAACCCGGATGACAGGTCAAGGCGTTTCCAGGCCCCCGAAACCGATATCCCAAGCCGGCTAAGCATCCCCTCGGATCAGTACTCCCTTGCCCTGATCAGCCTGCAACTGCTCAGCGGCAATCTGCCGGCGCAGGCTCCGGGAGAGTTCCTTGATATCGAAAGCCAGACCAGGCCCGGCAAAATCACCCCAGCCCAGTGGCCGTTATTTCAGCAGGCGCTGGCAACCGAGCCCGGCGAGCGCCCCAAGGGCGCCACCCGCTGGGTGCAGCAGTTGTTCAATCCGCCGGAACAGCCTTCGGCGGCCCTGCGACCGGACAGCACCAATACACCCCAGCAAAGCGCCGAGAGCACAACGACAAGCAGCCGCTTTGAAAACCTGCGCCGGCGCCTGAGAGGCTGCTTTACTCTCAGTCGCCTGGCCGGCGGCGCACTCTTTGCGGGCGGACTGGTACTTGGCATCTGGTTCGGGCTCTGGCTGAGCCAACCTGCCGTTAATCCGCTACAACAGCAGTTGCAGCGCCTGGCCGAACAAAACGCCGAGCTATCCACGGCGCTCGAGGCCTTGAAGAATCAGTCGCCCGTCAGTCCTCAGCCAGCGTCGAGCGACAGTACTGTGCAGCCAGCGGACAAGCCCGCTGCTGATCGTGTTCGCGGCGATCGCACCACGCCTGGCGGTTTCTTCTTCGATGCGCTCGAACAGGGTGACTATGGACCTGAAATGGTGCATTTGCCCCGCGGCCGCTTTCTGATGGGCTCAGAGTCACGCCAGAGTGATGACAATGAAAAGCCTGTACACGAAGTCACCATCAGCCACGGCGTCGCCCTGGCCCGCCACGAAGTCACGTTTGAAGACTACGACCGCTTTGCCGCTGCCACCGGACGAACCCTGCCCGATGACAATGGCTGGGGCCGGGGGCGCCAGCCTGTGGTCAATGTCAGCTGGTCGGATGCCAGTGCCTATGCCCAGTGGCTCGCCGGCGAAACCGGGCAGCCCTACCGCCTGCCCAGCGAAGCCGAATGGGAATACGCGGCCCGTGCCGGGACCCAGGGTCCGTACTGGTGGGGGGATGAACTTGGCCGCAGTTTTGCGGTCTGTGACGAGTGCGGCAGCGAATGGGATGGCAAACAGCCGGCGCCGGTCGGCAGCCTGGATGCCAACCCCTGGGGACTGTTTGACCTCAATGGCAATGTCGATGAGTGGGTGCAGGACTGTTATGCAGACAACCATGAGGATGCGTCCAACAACGGGTCTGCGCGCCAGCAAAGCGGCTGCGAGTACCGCGTTATGCGCGGGGGCTCCTGGTTTGATATAGGTCGCCTGGTGCGATCGTCCAGCCGTTACCGCAACCCCCCAGCAGGATCTAGATCCAGCTGGGGTTTTCGAGTTGCCCTGGACCTGCCGGAGCTGCCGTCGCAACAATAACCCCTAATTACGCTGACAAAGACACTAAGGGCCAGGCTGGCGGGAGATCCCCGCCCCTGCCCAAAAACATGGAGCATGTTTAATGAAAGCCCGCTATAGCGCCCCTGTCGCTCTGCTGATGACCCTGAGCACTCAGCTGTACGCTGCAACACCCTCACCGCTGAGCATTGATGCCAGCGCGCAGAAAGGCGTGACGCTGACCGTCTATACCCAGAACCTCGGGCTGGTACGGGACAGTCGAGCCCTGCCGGCTCTGGCGCCCGGCCAGGCGGTTATCATTCAGGATGTCAGCCGGCAAATGCAGACCGAAACCCTGTCCATCAAGGGCGCAGGTCAGATCCTTGAGCAGAATCTCAACACCAACCTGCTGTCCCATCAATCCCTGCTGCAATATTACCTGGGCCAGGAGCTGCAGCTGGCCAGGCGTAACCCCGCCAGTGGCGACGAAAGCATCACCCCTGTCACCCTGCTGAGCATTGAGGGAGATCGCGCCCTGGTACGACGTGACAGCCAGATTGAAAGCATCCCGCTGAACACCGACTGGCGCTTTATCTTCCCGTCACTGCCAGCGCACCTGAGCAGCAAGCCAAGCCTTGAGTTTCGCAGCCAGGGCACCGACAGCCCCGCCGAGGGTACATTCAGCTACCTGACCGGTGGCCTGAGCTGGCAGATGGACTATGTCATGACCCTCAATAAAGGCGGCAGCCAGATGTCGCTTGAAGGTCTTGCCACGCTGCACAACTCCAGCGGCGTTGACTTTGAAAATGCCCACTTCCAGCTGATGGCTGGCACCCTGAACCAGCCCGCACCTGAGTCCTACCGCAAGGCCAACCTCGCCATGGCGTCCATGGCCGCCGATAGCGGAGCGGCACCTGCCGCCTTTGAGGACTACCAGCTCTACACCCTGCCCAACAGCACCAGCTTGCTGGATCAGCAGCAAAAACAGCTGCCACTGGTCAGTACAGCCGCGCTGCCGGTCACACGGGAATACCGCCACGAATTTCTTGCCATGCCGCATCCGGACAACCAGCGCCACCGCTCGGCACCGCAAAGCTGGCTCAGTTTCCAGAATGGCGACACGACGCCGCTGCCGGGCGGCGCCGTGCGCACCTTTGCACCGGATGAAGACGGCCGACTGCAGTTTATCGGCGGCAGCCAGATTGATCATACCGCCACCGGTCAGACGGTGGAGCTGATGCTTGGCGAGGCCTTTGACCTGAGCGTTGAGCGCCAGCAAACGCTGCTCAGCAAGGAATATGACAGCTACCTGGCCGAGTACGAAGTACTGGTGCGCAACAGCAGCAGTGACGCCAAGCAACTGAATCTGGCGGTCAATTTCACCCAGCCCTGGACGCTGGAACACGCCAGCCAGCCCATGGGCGAGAGTCTTGGAGGCCGGGCGCACTGGACGCTGGATATTCCCGCCAAGGACAAAACCATGCTGCGCTTTCGCGTCAAGCTGAAGAACCCAACGCCCTGATTCAGGGGGAAACCAGGGGCAAGGGGAAAGACGAGATTAGCCACTGCCCCTGTTCCGGTCAGAGGTTCAGTTCCCAGCGCTCTGCCGCCTGGCCATCGGCGTTCTGCCCCAGTTCGCCGTCACGGTAGACATCCGCCAGACGGCGCACGGCCAGTGGGTGCAGCTGTTCGGCGGCAAGGCGATAGTAATGCAGTGCCCGGGCCTCATCGACGGGGAAGCGGTGTTCAAAACCCTGCTCGCAGATACGTCCCATCTGATAGCAGGCCTTGCTGTCACCCTTGTCGGCGGCCAGCTGCAGATAGATCGCACCCTGGATACGGTTGGCAATGCCCTCGCCCCTAAAGTGCAGCAGATGACCATAGACCGACAGCGCCCGGCGATGGCCGTTATCCGCCGCCAGCCGGAACAGCTTCATGGCCAGCAGATGCCGGCGACGTGACGACTTCAGCCAGCGCATTCTGAAGAGCCCATAGGCCAGCCAGAACACCACTGGGGACAGGACTCTCATCAACAAGCGCATCCTTTACCTCTCTTTCATCATTAATGCTAAAGGCAATCCTGCCTTGTTCTGTCATCAAGCCCCCGCAGCCTTTCACAAAGCCTCTGGGTTCGCTATAACTGTGCAACGGATTTTACCACCGCCCACAACGCAAGGATCACCATGAAGATATACGAGGACAACTCTTTATCCATTGGCAATACACCGCTGGTACAACTCAAACAGCTGGCCCCCAACGCCCGGCTGTACGCCAAGATCGAATCCCGCAATCCGGCAGGCTCCGTCAAGTGCCGTATCGGCGCCAGCATGGTATGGGCGGCGGAAAAGTCCGGCCAGCTCAAGCCCGGCATGACCCTGGTTGAACCCACCAGCGGCAACACCGGCGTTGCCCTGGCCTATGTTGCTGCGGCACGCGGCTACAAGCTGGTACTGACCATGCCCTCCTCCATGAGCATTGAACGCCGCAAGCTGATGAAAGCCCTGGGCGCCGAGATCGTACTGACGGAACCGGCCAAAGGCATGAAGGGCGCTATTGCCAAGGCCGCAGAACTGGTGGAAAGCAACCCTTCGACCCACCTGATGCTGCAGCAGTTTGAAAACCCGGCCAACCCGCAGATCCACGAAAAGACAACAGGCCCCGAAATCTGGCAGGATACCGACGGTCTGGTGGACGTACTGGTAGCAGGCGTGGGTACCGGCGGCACTATTACCGGCGTATCACGCTATATCAAGCAGACCCAGGGCAAGGCCATCACCAGCGTGGCGGTGGAGCCGGTGGACTCACCCATTATCAGCCAGACACTGGCGGGCGATGAGCTCAAGCCTTCACCGCACAAGATCCAGGGCATTGGCGCAGGCTTCGTACCCGGCAACCTGGATCTGGCACTGATCGATCGGGTCGAGCAGGTCAGCAATGACGACGCCATCGCCACCGCTCGGGCGCTGATGGAAAAGGAAGGTATTCTGGCGGGGATTTCCTGTGGCGCAGCGGTCTGTGCAGCACTGCGCATCGCCAATGATCCGGCTTTCGCCGGCCAGCATATAGTCGTGATTCTGCCGGACTCGGGCGAGCGCTACCTGTCGACCGCACTGTTTGAAGGCATGTTCAGCGACAACGAACTGGTGCAGTAAACAAAAACGCCAGGGGCATGCCCCTGGCGTTTTATCATGACCGACGCTTAGTGGGTCAGGCTGCGTATCGTTTCACAGCTGGGGAAGCTTGCCAGATGATCCGCATGCACCTTGCGGGTGCTGGCGCGGGTCACCGTATACCAGCTCGCCTTGCGGGCATGCCCCCTGTAATGACCATCGACTTCAAAACTTTCACCGTCCACATCCAGCACGGCGATCTTTCTGATCTGCTCTTTGATCTGCATTCACCACTCTCCCGTTATTATTGTCTTAACCATTAAGTCTAGCCTAACCACCCGGATAGCACTTTAAGGATAGCGACGGCAGATGACAGCCCTGTGCCGGTTTGCCAACAGATTCATGACAGTAACAGGGTTGAATGCAGGCGAAGAAAGCGCCTCAGGCGGGGCCTGTGGCCACAGGCCGCAGTGGATCCTGAATCCATTCGCTCCAGGAACCGGGATAGAGCTCGGCGCCATCAAGGCCGGCAATCTGCATGGACAGCAGATTATGGCAGGCCGTTATACCTGAGCCACACATGTGCACCACCAGGTTGGCATTGCGCCCACCCAGTAACGAATTCCACTCGTCCTTGAGCTGCTGCGGGTTCTTGAATCGCCCCTGCTGCAGGTTGTCGCCCAATGGACGGTTGAGCGCACCCGGCACATGGCCTGCCACCGGGTCTATCGGCTCCTGCTCACCCCGAAAGCGCTCTGCGCTGCGAGCATCCACCAGTATTAACTGATCTGATAGCAGGTTTTCCTCCACCGCGGTGCTATCGAGCACCCCGGTAGCGGACCACTCACCCTGCCAGGAGGATTCTGCAGCGACGGGAATCTCTGCGTTCAGGGCACCGCCTTCAGCAACCCAGGCCCCGATGCCACCATCAAGCACGGCGACGGACGCAAGCCCAAGACCGCGCAGCAGCCACCAGGCACGGGCCGCCATGGCACCGCCACAATCGTCGTACACCACAACCTGCCTGGCGGCATCGATACCACAGGCGCGCAGCCGCGCCATAAGCGCGTCCATGTCCGGCAGTGGATGACGCCCCGTGCCTGGCGCCACCGGCGAAGCCAGATCATCATCCAGATCAAGGTAATGGGCGCCCGCTATATGACCCTCGCCATAGAGGCGCCGGCCATAGCCCTTGTCCGCCAGGCTGAAGCGGCAATCCAGCAGGCAGCACTGCGAGGCGTTCTGCGCCAGCAACTGTTGCAGCTGCTGCGGACTGACAATTGTACTGAACGGGCTGTTCAACATGGCTTCACCTTTTGGCTGCTGGGATCAGGCGTTAAGGAACTCCGCCAGCTCTTCGTGCAGCACATCGAGTTCGTTCTGGGCTTTTTGGCGGGCCTTTTTCTTGAGCCCATCCACTTCGGCGCTTTTCTGCGCAATGATATCGGCCGCAGCTGCAGCCTTGTCGTCGGCACCGGTGACCTGATCGAGCAATGGCTTGAGCTGCATAAGAATAGCCCGGCGACGGCCTTCGTCCACCCGCGCCAGCTCTTCAGCCGACTTTGCTTTCTTTTTGGCGTCGTTCGCGGCCGCCGGTGCCTGGTAAGTCAGCGGACGAATACCGGCGGCGATACGTACCTGCTCCAGCAAAGGCGCGGCCTTGGCACGGGCTTTCTCGGCGCCCTTTTGCAGCTCCTGCTCGACATGACCCAGATCCTGCATCAGCTCGTTGTAACGGCTGCGCGGCGCGCTGAGCTTGGCATCCAGGAACTCGAACAGCTGCTTCTTGGCTTCACCCCAGGCAATCCCTTCGAGGAACTGACGCCGCATGGCCTGGGCCTGGGCCTCATCGGCAAAGCAGTTGTAGAGCTGAAACAGTGTGCTGCTATCCGGATCTTTGGGCTCGCCGGGCGCACGCAGATCGGTGGTAATGAGGTTGATCAGCTTGCGCAGTTCATCCGTGGAGCTGAACAGCGGAATGGTGTTGTCGTAGCTCTTGGACATCTTGCGCCCGTCGAGCCCCGGAATCAGCTGGGTCTGCTCATCCACCTGAGCTTCAGGCAGGTTAAACAGCGGCTGATAGTTATGATTGAAACGTCCGGCAATATCCCGCGCCATTTCAATATGCTGAATCTGATCCTTGCCCACCGGAATAATGTCGGCATTGAACATCAGAATATCGGCGGCCATCAAAATCGGGTAGCTGAACAGCCCCATGGTGACGCCGTCATCCAGATCCGCATTGCCCGCGTCCCGGTTCGCATCGGTGGACGCCTTGTACGCATGGGCCCGATTCATCAGACCCTTGGAGGTCATGCAGGTCAGGATCCAGGTCAGCTCGGGTATCTCGGGGATGTCCGTCTGACGATAGTAAGTCGCCGCATCGGTATCCAGCCCCATGGCCAGCCAGGTGGCGGCGATTTCGCGGGTCGAACGCGCCACACGCTCCGGATCATGGCATTTGATCAGGGCATGGAAATCGGCCAGAAAGAAATAGCTGTCCAGTGCCGGATTGCGGCTGGCTTCGATGGCCGGCTGGATGGCGCCGAGGTAGTTGCCGATATGCGGCGTGCCGCTCGTGGTGATGCCGGTAAGTACTGTTTTTTTGGTCATGGCTCTGTGATGAACTCTTTACAAGCCTGCAGAAAAGGTTGAGCGCCATGATACACAATTCGGCACGCCTATGCCCCTGAACAGCCCCGCCGGGGCTATGGCTGCAACACTGATCTGAAGCACAGGTCAGGCGCGACCCTGCGCTTTGACTTTCCCCCATACCTGAACAAGACTCCAGTGTGCAGGCACAGAATCAGACGCGTCGCGCCTGGGCACCACCGCAACACATGGCAGGAAATCAGCATGGATACCTCGCAACACAGTATGCACAACCTGTTCGAGCAGCTCGGTCTGCCCAGCAGTGAGCAGGATGTCGAGCAGTTTATTCGCATCCACCGGCTCTTCAGCCAGGACATTCAACTCGACCAGGCCACGTTCTGGACGCCGGTACAGGCGGCGTTTCTGCGCGAAGCCATCGACGATGACTCGGACTGGAGCGAGGTGGTCGACGAGCTCAATACCCGCCTGCGCAACTGAATCAACTCAGGCGCCAGACCCGCCGTTACCGCCAAAGCTTTATTACTTTAGCCAAATGCCTGTAGCAGCCAGAGCACCCCCATACCAGTGCCCAGGGTTAGCAGAATGTTTTTCGTCTTCCAGGCCACCAGCGCCGCCGCCAGCGCAGCAAGGGTGCGCGGGCTCAGGAGTGACAGCTCAGCATCGGCGCCAGAGTTGACCACCGATGGCAACACCAGAGCGGCCAGTACGCTGGCCGGCACATAGACCAGGGCCCGGTTCAGTACCGCCGGCAAGCGCAACTGACCGTGAAATTGAATAAACGAAAGCCGCAGGGAAAAGGTCCCCAGCCCCACAGCAAGAAACAGCAACCAGAGTTCCAGTTCACTCATGGTGCTTTCTCCCCAGTTACTTTCTCCTCGGGAGCTTTAGCTTCGGGTACGATCTCCTCGGATGCATCACCCTCAACCGCCGGAGACAGGGCCCGGCCAGGCCTGCGGCGCTGAAAACGCTCCGCCATAAGACCCGTACAAATACCGCACACAGACGCCAGCAGCAGACCCAGGTTATAGGCCATATCCACCGCAAGCACCGCTACCACCCCGCCGACACAGGCGGCTGCCAGGCAGGCGCTATTTCTGACCGAGGGCACCAGCAGCGCCAGAAAGACCAGCGGAATGGCAAAGTCCAGCGACCAGCTGGCCGGAATCTCAGCCCCCAGAAACGCCCCTGCCATCACCGCCAGCTGCCAGGTCAGCCACATGCTGAAGCCTGCGCCGGCAAAAAAGTAGTGGCCATACAAGGCCGATTTGCCATCGGTAAATTTAAGGATGCTCAGCACATAGGCCTGATCGGACAGCACATAGGACAATGGCCATTTCCAGCGTTTGGGCAAGCGGGCAAAATGCGGCGCCATGGAGGCGCTGTACATCAGAAAGCGCAGATTGATCACCAGAGCCGTGACAATAATGACCAGCGGGAAGGCATCGTTGCGCAGCAGTTGCAGCGCTGCCATCTGGGCGGCACCGGCGAAGAACAACACCGTCATGCCGATGGTGGTCAGTGGCGACAATCCCTGTTCGATAGCCGTAACGCCTGTAACCAGCCCAAAGGGGATCACCCCCGGCGCTGCTGGCAACAGCGCCCGAACCCCGGCGTAAAAGGCTTCCTTTCCCGTTGTATATTGCATATCCGGCTCGCAAATAAAGTGCCGCCCACTTTAGCACAAATAGCGCCTGTGGCTGGCAGCCCCAAGGCTGTCAGGCTGCATTATTTGCATCACGGGCAGCCCCCGCAGGCCTGCTGCCTGCGATGCTTTTTTTGCTGGCCCAACCTGCGTATGATCGGGGTCGAATTGAAGCCAAAGATCCCGTACCCATGCTGACAGTCATCTCCCCCGCCAAGACACTGGATTTCGAAACGCCCCCCGGTACCGAGCAGCACAGCCAGCCGGCCTACCTTGAGCAGTCGCAAATGCTGATCGATGAGCTGCGCACCCTGGCGGTGCAGGATGTGGCCCAGCTGATGAAGCTCAGCGACAAACTGGCCAGCCTCAATGTGGCGCGCTATGCCAGCTGGGAAACGCCTTTCAGTGCCGACAACGCCAAGCAGGCGCTGCTGGCGTTCAAGGGCGATGTCTATACGGGGCTGGATGCCGAAAGTCTGTCGGCGGATGATCTCGACTTTGCCCAGTCCAAACTGCGTATCCTGTCGGGCTTGTATGGCCTGCTCAAACCGCTGGATCTGATGCAGCCCTACCGGCTGGAAATGGGCACCAAGCTTGGTAACAGCCGCGGCAAGGACCTGTATACATTCTGGGGCCCGCGCCTGACCGAAGCCCTGAATCAGGAACTGGCACTGGGCGCTACACCGGTACTGGTGAACCTGGCCTCCAATGAGTATTTTCGATCCGTGCAGCCCAAAAAACTGGATGCACGCCTGATCACTCCGGTATTCAAGGACTGGAAAAACGGCCAGTACAAGATCATCAGTTTTTACGCCAAGAAGGCCCGCGGCCTGATGGCGCGCTACATTATCCAGAACCGCATCCAGGACCCCGAACAGCTGCGCGCTTTCGATAGCGACGGTTACCGCTTCGCTGAATCCATGTCCGAGGCTGATACCTGGGTCTTTATTCGCGACCAGGCTTAACACTTACTTTTCACTTTTCACGAACAGTACCAGAGGCACCCTATGCAGCGGCGCACACTCGGCCCCTTCGACGTTTCGGCCATTGGTTTCGGCTGCATGAGCCTGTCCCACGGCTATGGCCCTGGGCCCGATGAAGACAGCGCCATCCGCCTGCTGCATCAGGCGCTGGACGCAGGCCATACCCTGCTCGATACCGCCGCCCTCTATGGTTTCGGGCAGAATGAAAGCCTGCTCGGCCAGGCGGTGATGCACAGGCGCGATGAGTTCGTGCTGACGAGCAAGTGCGGTATTTTCCGGAACGAGGCCGGCACGCGGGAAATCAATGGCCGCCCCGAGGTGCTGCGCAAAACCTGTGAAGACAGCCTGCGTCGCCTCAATACCGACACCATTGATCTGTACTACCTGCACCGCTGGGACAAGCAGGTGCCCATCGAGGAAAGCGTTGGCGCCCTGGGTGATCTGGTGCGTGCGGGCAAAGTCCGCGCCCTGGGCCTGTCCGAAGTATCGGCGAAGACCCTGCAGCGTGCCCACGCCGAACATCCGATCAGTGCCGTGCAGAGCGAGTATTCACTCTGGACCCGCGAGCCCGAAATTGCCGTGCTGCAGGCCTGCAAGGACATAGGAGCCGCCTTCGTGGCCTTCAGCCCGCTGGCCCGGGGCTTTCTGCCCGGCCAGTTGAACAACCCGCGGCAACTGGCCGAAAGTGACCTCAGGCGCAGCATGCCGCGCTTTAGCGAGCAGCACTACCCGGCCAACCTTGCGCTGCTGCGCGAATACCACCGCATCGCACGGCAGGCGGAATGCTCCATGGCGCAACTGGCGCTGGCCTGGCTACTGGCCAAGGCAGATCACATCATTCCGATCCCGGGGACCAGCAATGCCGACCATATGATCGAAAACAGCCAGAGCGCCGAGGTCGAGCTGTCGCAGGAAACAATGGAACGGCTGGGGGAGCTGATTAACCAGCATACGGTCAAGGGCGCGCGCTATAACGACGCTACCCTGCAGGAAGTCGATACCGAAACTTTCTAAGCTCTTACGCTGAGCCCTTAGCTCCACCCCCTTAAAGGGCGCGCTCACGGGCAAAGAGGTACTGACTGGCCGTGATCAGCAGAATCAGCGTCAGCAGCGGCACATAAAGCAGAATCAGTGCCAGGGAGTAGCGCCAGCCCAGCAGTTGTTGCACCAGGTCCGATGAGACGCCGGAACCGAGATAGACCCCCAGTACCGCCAGAAACAGACTGCGCAATCCCGCCGGCACCGCCACGGGCCTGCCCGCGACCGCCAGGGCTCCGGTCAGGCACATGGACCCCAGCATCCAGGGCAACGGAATCTCGGCCAGCCACGCCAGGTAACCGCCCAGGGTGGCGAGTATCAGAGTGACCAGGGTTATGCGCATAAGGTCCAGTCCGGCAACTCAGGAAAAGCAGGCCCAATGACAAAAAAGCACCGCTGACCTGGCCAGCGGTGCTTTTTCTGAAGCGATCCTTGCAAAGCGTTTCAGGAGGCTGCCCGAGCCTCAATCCTCAGTGTCTGACGATCCGAGCGCCTTCGAGCAGGTCAGGCCGGGACTCCACATAGGTGAAATAGACACTGCATTTCGCCAGTGAGCGCACACAAGCATTCAGAAAAGCTTTCATTCATCGCACCCTTGTTATTGTTTTCGGCCCCGCAACCTTAGTCTCAGAGCGCAGGCGGAACTATATAACGGAAATCTGTCAGCCGCCAGCCCGGCAAAACCAGCGGCCAGGCGACACTCCCTGTGTTCAATAGCGCCAGGGCTACTGTGCTCAGCTGCGCGGCAGTTGCAGCTCGACTTCGAGACCGCCAGTGGTGCGATTACGCAAATGAATCTCGCCACCGTGGGCGTGGGCAATGCTGCGGGCGATGGAGAGCCCCAGGCCTATGCCGCCGGTATCCCGGTTGCGTGACCCTTCCAGCCGCACGAAGGGATCGAACACCCGTTCAAGATCCGCCGCCGCTATACCGGGCCCCTGATCACGCACAAATATCTGCAGCTGCTGGGCGTCCTGACGTATTTCGACCTCGGCACTGCCGCCATAGTGACAGGCATTTTCAAGCAGGTTGCTCAGGGCCCGGCGCAGGGACACAGGCCGGCACAAAAACGGAATTCGCCGACTGTCGTCATAGCTGATATTCAGTCCCAGCGCCTGCAGGTCGTCACACAGACTGCCGGTCAGGGCCGCCAGGTCCACATTGCGTGAGTCTTCCTGCACCGCATCCTCCCGTGTGAACGCCAGGGTCGCATTTATCATGTCCTGCATTTCCCCCAGGATGCACAGCATCTTGTCCCGCTCCGGCCCCTGGGGCAGAAACTCGGCATGCAGGCGCAGGGACGTCAGCGGGGTGCGCAGGTCATGGGAAATGGCCGCCATCATCTGGGTACGGTTGCGCACGAAGCGCTCGAGGCGCTCACGCATGCGGTTGAAGGCCCGCATGGTGTGGCGCATATCCTGCGGGCCCTGCTCGGAAATAACCTCTGTTGCCTCGCCGCGCCCTATTCGGTCCGCCGCCTGGGTCAGCGCCGCCAGAGGCGCTGTGACGTGGCGTACAATCAGCACCACCACTATGACCGTAAGAGCAAAGAGCCCCAGCGCCACCAGCAGCGGGCCTATCCAGCTCGGCAATTTGGTGGGCGACAGCAGCACCGCATTGAGCCACTGGCCGTCGCCACGCTGCAGCGATACCGTGGCCAGGGGCAGGCCACCGTCGGCGGAGTCGAACAGCAAATTGGGCCTGAGCAGATTCTGTACCCAGCTGTAGCACCAGTAGTAACGCGGGCTGATCGACAGCCGGGTCTGATCCGGCGCCGTGCTGGAAAGGTCGCTTAAACGCTGATACAGCGGATGATCAGGCGCGGTGCGCTCAGCGGGGCTGGCGGCGGCATCGTCCTCAATGGCGAAGCGAAAACGGGTGCTGGTCACGGAGCTGAGCATCTGCTGATGCAGCTCGATCGGTGTGTCGCCGAGCAGACGCTCCATGGCGGCGCTGCGCGAGACCAGGTCTTCCATCTGGCTGTGCCGCACGGCGCGACTGCGCTCCTCGAAGAAGATATACACCGTCGTGGCATTCACAATCCCCAGCGTCACGATCAGCAGACCAATCACCCTGCCGGGCAGGCTCTGGCGCAGGTAGCGCAGCATTACTCGCTTACCTCGACGCTGAGCATGTAGCCACCGCCCCACACCGTCTTGATCAGTACCGGATTACCCGGATCCTGCTCGATCTTGCGGCGCAGCCGACTGACCTGGTTATCGATACTGCGATCGAATACCTCAGCCTGGCGGCCCCTTGTCATATCCAGCAGCTGCTCGCGGCTCAGCACTCGCTGCGGATGCGCCAGAAAGGTCGACAGCAGCTTGAATTCAGCGGTGCTCAGGGGTACCGCCACCTCATCGGCCCCCACCAGCTCCCGGCGTGCAACATCCAGCCGCCAGCCGGCAAAGCGCAGCTGCTCCACCGCCGGCGCCTCGCGCTGCGGTGGCAGCGCCTCGGTGCGTCGCAACACCGCCTTGATGCGCGCCAGCAACTCGCGGGGGAAAAACGGTTTGGTGAGGTAATCATCGGCGCCCATTTCAAGTCCCAGCACCCGGTCGGTTTCTTCCGCCATCGCGGTCAGCATGATAATGGGAATCTGGCTGTGTTCACGCAGATGACGGCAGAGCGCCAGCCCATCTTCCCCCGGCATCATCAGATCCAGCACCACCAGATCGATGGCGCTGCCTGCCAGGCGCCTTTTCATTTCCTGACCGTCCCGCGCCGTGCTGACCCGCATCTCGTACTGTTCAAGATAGCGCGCCACCAGATCACGAATCTCCTGATGGTCGTCAACAACAAGTATGTGGGGCGTCGAATTCATGGGATCTCAGTCGGTGTGGGAATCTGGCCAGCTTAACTGCTGTGCAGGCCCTGGGCGAACAGCAAAGTGTATCAAAGTATGCCAGGCGAGCCACTTGCGACAAGGCGCGACAATTCAGCCGCTGACTGAAAAACTTTGTACACATTTAACCGGCTTAATAGAGCCCTGACCGCAACCCATCGATATAAAGGCCGAGGCGCACGGATGTCATCCTTGTTGAATAACCCCGCCATACAAAGCTCACTGCTGCCCCTGCTGCTGGCCCTGGGCTTGAGCGGGCTGATCCGCCTGGCATTCGGCCCCCACGCCGGCGCCCGGCTTGCCAGCGCCGCCATTGCCATTGGTTTTCTTGCCAGCCTGCTGCTTATCCAGATACCGGTGTTTCCACCGCGCTCGGCATCGCAAAAGCTGCCCTACCTGGTCGCACTGGCACTGGTACTGGGACTCGTTATCGACGCTCTGAATCTGCGCGGCCGCCTCCGGCAGGGAATCGGCTTTGTGCTCTCCCTCATTGCCCTGGGCTGGTTGCTGGGCAGCCGCATCGAGCGCATCGACCTGGCAGGCTGGGTTCTGATACTGCTGCTGATCGCCGTCGCCCTGCTCGCCACCCTGCGCAGCAGCGCGACCCGGGAACGCCTTGATGGCGGCATCATGCTGCTCTTTGCCAGCGGCGGCGTCGGCGCCATCAGCCTGATCGGCGCCTCGGCATCCATCGCTCAAACCGGCTTTGCCATGATGGCGGCCTGCGGCGGCTTCCTGCTGTGGAACTGGCCCCGGGTTCGCTTTCCCCTGGGGGCCAGCGGCCATTATGTACTGATCACCGCACTGACAGCCCTCTGTGCTCAGCTGCTGTTTTTCACCAAGGCCAGCGGCTGGGCCCTGCTGCTGCTGACCCCCTTGCTACTGATCGACCTGCTGCAGGCCCGATTGCCGGGCCTGCGCAATGTCACCCAGCCCGGACCCCGGGCTCTGTGTCTGGCCACGCTTGGCGCCCTGATCTGCGCGCTGGCCATTGCCGTGGCACTGCTGCTGAGCGCCGACAGCGCCTCAGGTTACTATTGACCTGGCGGACAAATAGGCTCCCTCCCTATTTGTCCGTCACGCCATAAAAACGGGCGCAGGTGCGCGGACATGCTGGTTTTTCTGGCGTTCGCATTGGCCTGCGGCCAATGATGAAGCATCCCTGCTTCATGTAGTAACCCTCCGGGTTACTAATTCCACTTTGCTTTATGCAGTACAAAACCAACAACCGAAAGGAACTGACCATGACCCTGAAATCCCTGCTCACCGCCAGCGTTATTGCCGCCACCCTGTCCAGTGGTGCAGCCTTGGCTGCGCCTGCCAACTACAAGATCGACATGGCTCACACCAGTGCCGTGTTCAACATCAACCACCTGGGCTTTTCCACCATGTTCGGCCGCTTCGGCAAGCTGGACGGCACCCTGATGCTGGACGCCGACAATATCGAAAACTCCAGCATCAAGATGGTCATCGACACTGAATCGGTTACCACCTTCCATGAGAAGCGTGACGAGCACCTGCGCTCGCCGGACTTTTTCAATGCTGCCGAATTCTCTGAAATGACGTTCGAAAGCAGCAAGATCACCAAGACCGGTGACAATACCGCCACCCTTGAAGGTGATCTGACCCTGCTGGGCGTTACCAAGCCGGTGGTACTGGACATGACCATCAACAAGATTGGCCCGCACCCCTTCACCAAGGCACCGATGGCCGGTTTCTCCGCCAGCGGCACCATCAAGCGCAGCGACTTCGGCATGGGCTACGGCCTGCCCGCCATCGGCGATGAAGTGTCCCTGCACCTGGATCTTGAAGCCGCACCCGAGTAAGCGGATAAGTGACGGCGGCACCAGAGCGGTGTCGCCGGCGCGCAGCTCGATTAAAGCACGTACAAGGCTGCGCGAATCAGCCGGCCTTGCCCGTGTTTTGCTGCATGCTCATCTGAACAATGATGTTGTTCAGCTGACGAATGCCCCGGGCCATTTCCCGCGACAGGTTCAGCAACAGCAGGCCGAAAGCTTCGGGCTCGCTGATGTGCAATTCGAGAAACTGATCGGACGATATTTCCGCCACCAGGGTTTCCTCAGCCGCGACCGCCGTTCCGACCCTGTCATGCAAGCCAATCATGGCGACAAAACCCAGCTCTTCGCCTCTAATATGGTGGCGCGAAAAAGCGTACTGATCCTCGGCGCAGATATACATCGCCAGCTTGCCGCTAATCACCACAAAGAAGCTGTAGACCCGATCACCGGCCCGGTACAGCACCTCCCCCTTGTCGAGCTGCCGCACCTTACCTTCTGTCAGCAGGCGTTGCACCGTACTGTCCGGCAAGGCGCCGAATGTAGACATCTCCCTGAAATGACTCGCTCCCAATGAATGCCAGAGTGCCTGGCCATCTATGGTTTTCATGCGACAACCTGTTACCACTTGCGAAGACCGATTGGCGACAGCGCCGCCGACCCACTAACATCCCGCTCCCGCCTTAAGCGTAGAGCATTCGCCCGCCGACAGCATTGATCACTGTGATCAGCCCCAGCAGCAGATTAATGCCCACAAAGAGCCGAATCTTGTTGAGCTGCACGCCCGCCTGCGGCCAGTCGGACGCGCCCACTGCCTTTTTCAGGCGCTGATAGGGGGCAAAATACAGATGCAGGAAGAGCGCCACCATCAGGTACCCAGTGGCAAGCATGACGTGTACATGCATCCCCACCGCGGCCATGCCGCCCATCAGTCCGATCATCCAGTGGCCGGTAACGAGCAGCGTGACTATTGCACCCCAGACCCAGGCGAAGAAGCGGCTGAACAGATGGCACCAGAGCGTCAGGCGCAGTGGCGGTTCCAGCACTTTGGCAGCCACCGGGCGCAGGCACTGGTAGGCGAAAAACATGCCTCCCACCCAGATAACGGCAGCAAGCAGATGCAGACTAATGGCCAGAGGCATGGGAGAAAATCCTGTTCGGTTAATAGACCGCCGATGGAAGCACAGAAAGCGGTCGCAGTGAAGCGACATAACGCCTTAGAAGCAGGAAGTCTGGAAGTAGTTAGTCGGGTCACTCGCTCATCACCGTGCCTGGTACGACAGGCAGGCACTGCGCTAACCCTCATATTGCAGGAGAAATGAAGGACAAACAGGCAGGACGCCTGTTTGTCCTTCAGTGTTGCCGACTTAAATTAGTGAATCACCAGAAAAAACACACCACCGCCCCGCTCGACCTGCAACAGTACGGGATCGTCACTTTTCTGCAGCGCCTGGGCGATATCCTGCTCCGAGGCGACCTTGACCCGGTTAACGCTCAGCAGGATATCATTGGCACGCAGGCCATTGGCCGCCGCCATTGAGTCCGGCGCCAGCGCCTTGATCTGCACACCGGGCCCCTGGGGGTTGGGCTGCAGCGTCAGGTTCTGCAGCAGCGGATGCCCAGCTTTGAGCGCCCAGTCCGCCGACTCACCGACATCCACCTCAAGCATCAGGATTCTGCCATCACGCAATACCTTCAATATCAGGGTTTCGCCAATATCGCTGAAAGCAATGCTGTTGCGCAGCTGACCGGTACTCGGCGTTGCCTGGCCATTAACGGCCATGATCAGGTCACCGGCTTCCAATCCTGCCTTGTCGGCTTCAGAATCCTTCTTCACATCGGTCACCAGCACGCCTTTCTGGCCATTGGGCAGTTTGAAGGCCTTTTGCAACGCAGGTGTCATGTCCTGAATCGCAACGCCGATCTGGCCCCGTTTGACCTCGCCGTGTTCCAGAATCTGCGCCGCACTGGCCTGGGCCATATTGACCGGAATGGCAAAACCGATACCCACGTTGCCGCCACCCGGGGCAATAATGGCCGTATTGATCCCCACCAGCTCGCCGCGCAGGTTCACCAGCGCACCGCCGGAGTTACCCGGATTGATCGAGGCATCGGTCTGGATAAAGTCTTCATAGCCCTCGATTCCAAGCCCACTGCGCCCCAGCGCACTGACAACACCGGTGGTAATGGTCTGGCCCAGACCAAAGGGATTGCCAATGGCCACCACGAAATCACCTACGCGCAGATTGTCCGAGTCCGCCAGTGACACAGCTGTGAGGGCGTCAGCTTGGATCTGCAGCACCGCGATATCCACCTCGGGATCGCCACCTACCAGCTGCGCCTCGAAGGTGCGGCCATCGACCAGCGAAACCTGAATTTCATCCGCGCCCTTGATGACATGGAAGTTGGTAACAATGGAGCCCTTGGCGGCATCAACGATAACACCGGAGCCAGCACTGGTCTGACGGCGCCGCGGGCGCGGCCGGGCCTGCTCATCGGGAATATTGAAAAAGCGCCGAAAGAATGGATCCTGCAGCAAGGGATTCTGCTGTTGCTCCTTGCTGGTATAGGTCGAGATGTTCACTACCGCCGGATTGACCTGCTCCAGCATGGGCGCCAGGGACGGCAGCTCGCGCCCCGAACCATCGGCCATCGGCAAGCCCGCCATGCTCAGGCTCGACAGGGTGCCAAGCACCAGAATCAGCATGTACCTGAATTTACGCGCCATTGTAGGGGTACTCCTGTGCATTAAAGTGTTCATACGTACTCTCGGGGCTATCGGTTCAGCGCCCGGTTTTCGGGATTTTTGTAGCGAATAAAACTGCCTATCTGATCGAAAGCATCCGCGACCGCAAGATCAATGGAGCCATTGTTCACGTAGACATCGCACTGCTTGCGCCCGGCGGAACGCATCGAAATATGGCACTGATACAGGTGCTTGGGACGCCCTCCATAAGGTACCTGATCCAGCACTATATCCACCCGGGTAATCTGCGGCGCCGCTGCGGCGAGCCGTTGCAGCCGGTGGCTGATCTGCTGTTTGGCGGGCGCATCGCTCACACCGTGACGAAAAAGAGTCGAAGTAATCATGCAATCCCCCGGGGGGCCACAGGCTGCAGACGTGCAGATGCCACCCCAAATAAATGGAATCAATAAAAATAACAATGCAGTTGTTAAACGCTCGAACGGGACACAAGAGAGGCAGGGGGGGCGCGGATCGACTGGAGACCACTGACCGATGAGCCATAGCCAAGCCGACATTGGAACCCAGGCTTAGCTGGCGGCAGATCAAGCAGGCTGGTTAATACAGCGGCGGCAAAAATACGATCCGCACCGCTGCAAGGCGCCGGATCAATAACCGCAGACAGCGTGCTGAAATCAGCATGGCTCGCCGGCAGCGCTTCATCATGAGCATGCTCGGATGCGGATGCGCCCAGCGAAAACAGCAGCAATGTCAGAGTATAGAATAATGCCTTCACGTCCGTTCCAGGCTCCGTACATCAGGTTAATTACCGGTGCAGTTTCAATAGATTGCACGAATCGCATTTAGTTCTGCGCCAAACAAACGAAAACTTGCCCGCGCAACTATGCGCTTCGCCCTGGCCGCCCCAAAAGCCGGGCGCCAGCCACAGAATTCTGCCGTTACTCCCCTATCGCTGCGGCAGTTAATCTTGCAGAACTCAGGCCTTTGGCTGCATTGCGCGATTAATCTCCGTATAGTGAAAAAAGTGTCTAGGGGAAATAATGCGATACAGGCTGATATACGTCAGCGAGCAACGTGCTCTGTCGACGTTATTGTCGGCATCTGCCAACACAGGGTGAAAACAAATATGGACGACAGAGTCAGGAATATAAAAACACCGGAAAAATGTGAAATATTTGCCAAGAACTGCGCCGACCGTGGCAGAGATGATTTGGCGATGGAAGCCAAGCAGCGGGCCGTGCAATTGCGGGCCGACGCCTACGACACCGAGTCGGAGGCAGAAAAAGAGGCCATCAGCGCCATCTATGCCTATGAAGAAGTCCTCAGCGCCAAAAACGGCAAGAAAACCCGCGCCTCCAGTACCTGGCAGCTGATCAAGCGCCACGGTATCATCAGCGCCGTTGACCGCGCCATCAACCGCCCGGCCGAGCCCGAAGGCTACATCAGCCTCGTCGACATGGGCCTGGAAGACTATGCGCTGGAAGCCGTGATCATCCGCTACCCGGAAACCTTCAGTGACGACGCCGTAAAGATATCCCAGGACAGAATCAAGCAGTGGACTGCCCCCTGATAAGCCCCGTTAGTTCCGCGAGCGCTGAGCCGACAGTATCAGCGCCCGCCCTTCCCTTTGCTCCCGCTGCGCCCTCTGCCCGGCTCCCTCAGCTCCAGCAGTGACTACACAGATCCGGACTCGCAACACGCCAAAGATCAGACGCAGTAAAGACACACCCGATAGGGACTTTTGTTCCGTTTCAGGGTAATTTGGCACTTGTTTACGCCATGGGGCCCTATGCCCCAAACCACTGGAGAGCCTTAATGATCAAACTAAAGGGAATTGTCGCAACGCTGGTGACTGTATCGGCACTTGGCAGCGGCGCTGTTATCGCAGAGGAAGTCGAGAAGGTCATTGAAGCCCGGCAATCATTTATGCAGCTGTACTCCTTTAACCTGGGTCTGGTCGGTGAAATGGCCAAGGGCAAGACCGAGTACGACGCCGAAATTGCCGCCAATGCCGCACAAAACCTGCTGGCGCTGGCGAAGATGAACACAGGCCCTATGTGGCCCCAGGGCAGCAGCAAGGCCGATACCGGGCTCGAAGAAGTGACCCGCGCCCTGCCGGAAATCTGGACCACCTACCCCAAAATAGCTGAGAAGCAGGACGACCTCACCACGGCGCTGGAAACCTTCGCCACAGTGGCGGGCAAGGACCTTGCCAGCCTCAGGGGTGGCATGAAGGCGGTCGGTGACGGCTGCAAGGGCTGCCACGAAGACTTCCGCGCCAAGAAAGAAGACAAGTAGCTCAGGATAAGCGCGCTGCTCAGGCGAGATGTCCAGGCCCCTTCCCTGGGTATCTTTGCCAGGCCTGACAACAGCCGCAAAATCACGACCAACATTCAGGACATCCCATGAAACTGTGCTTGAAAGTGGCCATGCTGGCCGCAACGGGCATTGCCGCCGGACTCTGGATGCTCAGCGCACCCGAGCCCGCCATCTCGGCCAAGGCCCTGGCCACAGGCGCTGTCGGTGATGCAGAGCGCGGCGCCGGCATCTTTCATATCGGTGGCTGTGCCTCCTGCCATATGCCGCCTGGCTACGAACAGCCGGATACCGACAGCGTTCCGCCGCTCAGTGGCGGCATGCGCTTCAGCACCGCCTTCGGCACCTTTGTCGCACCCAATATCACTCCAGACAAGACGACCGGTATCGGTACCTGGTCAGATACTGACTTTGCCACCGCCCTGCTAAAAGGCGTGTCACCCCAGGGGCAACACTACTATCCGGCCTTTCCCTACAGCTCCTACGGCCGCATGACCCTGCAGGATGTGGCCGATCTCAAGGCCTTTCTCGACGCTCAACCGGCCGTCAACCGGCCCAATGAGGTGCACGATCTCGATTTCCCGTTTTCCGTGCGCAGAGCCCTGGGACTCTGGAAGCAACTCTATCTGCGCGCAGGACCTGTGATCGACCTGAGCACTGCAGACCCTGAGTTGCTGCGCGGCCAGTATCTGGTCGAAGGCCCGGGACACTGCGGTGAATGTCATTCGCCACGCAGTGCTCTGGGTGGCACTGACTACAGCCGCTGGCTCGGTGGCGCCGCCAACCCGGATGGCGAGGGTAGCATTCCCGATATCAGCCCAGGCGGAGGAGACTTTGGCGACTGGGACAAGGCCGATATCGCCGAGTATCTGTCCTCCGGCTTTACCCCCGACTACGACGTGGTCGGCAGTTCCATGGCCAAGGTGGTGGAGAATACGGCGAGGCTTGCAGCCAGCGACCGGCATGCCATTGCGGCCTACCTCAAGGCGATTCCGGCCGTTGCTGCAAAACAGGATGACTAATGGGCCGGCAAGCATGTAACTGAGTGCTACGCTTTGCGGGTAGCTGTGTTGCAACAGGTTCCCGCAAAATGACTGATCATGAATGATCGCCTGAGATTTATGTTCAACCGCATCAGCGAGCGCCTCTGGGTCAAGCCGCTGCTCAGTTGCGTGCTGTCGATCCTCTGGGTCTTCGTCGCCAAGATGGCCGACTACACGGGCCTTGCGGCCATAGTGCCGAGCATTACACCGGATTCGATCGAAACACTGCTCAGCATTATTTCCTCCAGCATGCTGGTCATCGCCACCTTCGCCGTTGCCTCCATGGTGTCGGCCTACGCCTCGGCCAGCAGTACCGCCACGCCACGTACCTTTGCCCTGGTGATCGCGGACGACAGGTCCCAGAACGCACTCTCCGCCTTTATCAGTGCCTTTATCTTCAGCATCGTCGCCCTCATTGCCCTGCAAAATGGCTACTACGGCAAGACGGGCTATTTTGCCCTCTTCATTCTGACCCTGCTGGTGTTTGCCATCGTTATCATCACCTTCGTGCGCTGGGTGGACTCCATCGCCCGCCTGGGTCGTTTGGGCAGCACCGTACACAAGGCAGAAAAGGCCGCCGCCACGGCACTGCAACGCCGTCGCTGCTCCCCTACCCTCAGAGGCATTGCGGTGACGCCGCTTGAGCCAGGCGCACAAGCGGTGTTCAGCGAACACATTGGTTATGTGCAGATTGTAGATCTGGCTGCCCTACAGGCGCTGGCTGAAAAGTCACGTCTGCATATCAGCCTGACCTGCCTTCCCGGCAGCTTTATAGGCCCGGGCAGGCCCCTGGCCCAGGTTGTACCAGATCCAGAATCCGGCACACTCCCGCCAGACAGCGCTGCCGAGCCCTGGGACGGCGCTGAAATTGCCGCCGCCTTTCGCGTTCAGGCCGAACGCACCTTCGATGAAGACCCTCGCTTTGGCCTGATCGTACTGGCTGAAATCGCCAGCCGGGCGCTGTCGCCGGCGGTGAATGATCCCGGGACCGCCATCGATGTAATCGGCTCGCTGGTGCGGCTGTTTGCGCTCTGGGCTACGCCTGTCGGCGATGACGAGCGCTGCAGCACCCTGTACGACCGGATCGGCGTACCGACACTCGCACTGCAGGATCTGTTCGACGATGCCTTCGACCCGATTGCCCGCGATGGCGCCGCCAACCTGGAAGTGGCCATACGACTGCAAAAAGCCTTTGAAAGCCTCGCCACCACCGGTCACGCTGAAATGCAGCGGATCAGTCTGGAGCATGCCCGCCGCGCGCTGGCGCGCGCCGAACAGGAGTTGCGCTTCGAGCCGGACCGGCTGCGCCTGCGCCAACTGGCGGACAGACTGAGCAGCGGCTAGACCTTTGGCCCACTCCTCAGGCGTCTTCGGCCTCTGCCACCCGCTGTGCTTGCTGCTGCAGCCGATACATGGAGCCGTACAGGCCGTCGGGGAGAGCCAGCAGTTCAGTGTGAGTACCCGCTTCTGCGATCTCGCCGTGGGACAGCACCAGAATACGGTCAGCCTGGCGGATGGTAGACAATCGATGCGCCACCACCATCAGCGTGACCTTGCCATGCAGCTCGCTCAGCGCCTGCTGCACCACCTGCTCGGTTTCGCTGTCGACGTTGGCCGTGGCTTCATCGAGCAGCAGAATACGCGGCGATGCAGCCAGCGCCCGGGCAATAATCAGCTGCTGGCGCTGGCCGGTCGACAGGCGCGTGCCCCGCTCACCCAGCAGGGTCTCATAGCCATCCGGCATGGACACAATCAGACTGTGCAGATGTGCCTGGCGCGCCGCATTTTCGACCGCCGACTGACCCAGACCCCGCCCCATGTCGATGTTGTCGTAGAGACTGGCCGCCAGTACAAAGGGCTCCTGTGGAATCAGGCCTATGCCTGAGCGCAGAGCCTCGTGGCCCAGCTGCGACAGACGCTGATCGTCCAGACGTATCTCGCCGCCGCTGGGGCTGTAGAAATTCAGCAGCAGGTTCAGCAGCGTACTCTTGCCGCTGCCGGTATGCCCCACCACGGCGAAGAATCCACCCGCCGGCACCTCGATTGAAAGCCGTTTCAGCACCGGTTTGCCCGGCTGATACTGGAAATCCAGCTGGCGCACGCTGATGGCACCGGCACTGATCCGTGCATCACCGGCCGAGTATTGCTGCTCGCCCTCCTGAATCAGCTGATGCACGCGGCTGCCCGCAACCATGGCCTGCTGATAGAGATTAAAGCGCTGGGTGATTTCGGCCAGGGGCTCGGTGAAGCGACTCAGGTAATTGAGGAAGGCGTAGAGCACGCCAATTTCCGCCACACCGGCGACCTGCTGCAGACCAAAGCCCCAGACCACCGCCACCAGCACCAGTACGCTGAGCAGATCGATGGCCGGGCGCAGCAGGAAAGCTCCGGCCCGCACGGTGCGCATGCGGGCCTGGTAGTACTGGCTGTTCAGGCCCTCGAACTGGGCACTGAAACGCTGCTGCTGATTGCTGGCCTGAATTACCCCCATGCCAGCGATGGACTCGCTAATACTGGCGTTAATCTCGGAGCGGAGCTGGCGCGTTTGCCCCACAGCCGCGCCACTGAGACGCTGATAGACGTAAATCACCGCCACCACCGCTGGCACCAGGGTCAGTGCAATCAGCATCAGCTGCACATTGAGCAGCCCCATGGCGACTATGATGCCCGCCAGCAGAATCAGGTTGGTCAGCACCACCGACAGGAACTGCACATACAGGTCCTTGATCGCCTCGGTATCGTTGGTGATGCGGCTGACCAGCTGACCGGTCATGGCGCGGTCGTAGAAGGCCATGGGCAGGCGCAGCACATGGGCGAATACCCGCTCGCGAATATCCAAAACAGCCCCAAGCGCCATGTCGCAAAAGCGCAGCGTTTGCTGATAGCGCAGCCAGGCGGCCGAGATCTGAGTCAGCAGATAGACCAGCAGCAGGGTCAGTAGCGCCCGCAGCTCGAAATTTTCCACCAGCAGGTGATCGTCAATAAATATTTTAAGCAAAATCGGGCCGGCCACATCCGCCGCCGTGGCCAGCAGCAACAGGAGCAGCGCCTTGATCAGCAGCGGCTTGTCCCGCACCACATACTCACTCAGCAGGCGAAAGGCGCCGCGCTTGTCTGCAGGCTGCTCGGACTGCTCGGATTTAGTATCGGCGGTCATAGCGTTAGCTCCTGATCCCTGGCTTCCAGTGACGCCTCGAGTTGCTGATAAGCCTGCATGCGGCTGTACCAGCCGTCTGCCGCCTGCAGGGCGGCATGATTGCCACGCTCCAGCACAAGGCCGTGGGACAGCACCATAATTTCGTCGGCATGCTGTACCGCAGATAATCGGTGGCTGATGATAATGCAGCTCTGGGCACCGATATTGCGCCGCAGATGCCCCAGGATATGCCGCTCGGTATGCACATCTACCGCCGAGAGCGCATCGTCCAGCACCAGTACCGGCGCCTGGGTCAGCAGCGCCCGGGCTATCGCCAGACGCTGACGCTGCCCACCCGAGAGAGTCACGCCACGCTCGCCCACCGGGGTATCGTAACCGTGCTCAAAGCCCATGATATCCTCGTGCACCGCCGCGATGCGGGCAGCGGCTTCGATGTCCGCCCGACAGGCATCGGGCCTGGCCAGGGCAATGTTTTGCGCGATGCTGATACTGAACAGGAAAGCATCCTGGGGCACATAGGCGAAAGTGCCCCGCACCGCCGCCAGCTGCAATTCCCTGATGCCAACGCCGCCCAACTCAATAGCCCCCTGCTGCGCATCCCAGTAGCGCATCAGCAGCTGAATCAGCGTGCTCTTGCCGGCGCCGGTCGGGCCTACAATCCCGAGCACCCGCCCCTGGGGCAGGTTCAGGTCGATCTGCCCCAGCGCAGGCGTCGGGCTATCGGGGTAGCTGAAGGTCAGCCCGCGCAGGCGAATATCCGCCCCCGCTGGCTGCGAGGTGCCACTGGCATCGATGCTGTCCGGGCGCTGCAGCAGGCTGTCTACCCGCTTGAAGGCGGCACTGCCACGCTCGACAATGTTCAGCAGCCAGCCAAAGGCAAACATCGGCCAGATCAGCTGCCCCAGATACATGATAAAGCTGGCCAGGGCGCCGACCGTCAGCGCCTGCTGCACAATCAGCCAGGCGCCAAAGCCCACGCTCAGCGCCAGCGCCGCCGCCATGCAGAGGAAGATCACCGGCTCGAACAGCGCCTCGCTGCGCGCCACCTTGAAGTTGCTTGCCGCGGCTTCTTCGGCGATGGTGCAAAAAGCACTGGTTTCAACCCTTTCACGCCCCATGGCCTTGACCAGCCGAATGCCGGCCAGGGCTTCCTGGGTGCGATCATTAAGGCGGGAAAACTGCTCCAGCGCCTGCTGAAAATGACGGTGCACGGCGCTGGAGATGCGATAGAACGCCAGCGCCATAAAGGGAAACGGAATCAGCGCCACCAGTGCCAGACGCCAGTCGATAACGACAAACATCATCAGCAGCACCAGCAACAGCGTCAGCAGGCCATCAAAGCCCGACAGCACGCCCTCGCCCGCCGCAAGCTCGATGGCATCGATATCGTTGGTGGCGCGGGCCATCAGATCGCCGGTGTTGTGGACGTTGTAGAACGCCTGCCCCTGACGTGTCAGGCGCTGATAGAAGCGCGCCCGCAGCAGATTGCCCAACCGATAGGAGGTGCCAAACAGAATAAGCCGCCAGCCCATGCGCAGCAGATAGACCGCCAACCCCAGCCCGCACAGCGCCAGCAGATAATGCGCGCCCGGTGTGGTGTTGTCGGTGTCGGCCGGCGCCTGCAGCAGCGCATCGATGGCGCGGCCGATCAGCCAGGGCACGCTCATGTTCAGCACAGCCACACCCGCCAGCATCAGCAGCGCCAGGCTGTAGGTGCGCCAGTGTTCACGAAAAAACCAGCCAAGCTGAAAAAATAACGCCATGGGAAAAACCGGTCTCGGAGCAGGGTTGACAGTCGATAACGAAAGGTCGCCAGCATAACCCGAAGCCGCGGCGGGCGCAGCCTCAGTCGCCGTAGCCGGTCATTTCCAGGTAGCCTTCACCCGTATGACTGCCGCTTACCTCCACCGGTCCTTCCCAGTAACTCAGCCGGCCCGGATTCCAGAAGTCTCCAGGCCAGGCTGCCACCTCAAGTTCGATACCCGCTGCAGGCACATTCACCTGCCAGCGCACCGGCACCTGGCCACGCGTGCTGTCGCGAAAAGCCAGCGGCTGCAAACTGAATTCATCGGGCTTCAACGCCTGGCTGCTGCCATCGGCCTGAATCAGGCTGGCGGCATAATACGGCGTTGCGCCATGTACCCGGAACAGCATCAGCCGACGGCCATCATCCAGGTGCAGCGCCAGCCAGTCCCAGCCGCGCTGATCCGGTTGCAGCAGCTGGCTGCTCCATTCACGGTCAAACCAGCCCTGGCCGCTGACCTTATACGTCTTGCCCTCCAGAGTGATCTCTCCCTGGATTTCCAGGGCTGGATAACTGAAATACATAGAACCACCGCCCACTGCCGACTTGGCGCTAAAGCCCTGATCGCCGTGACGTACCGCAGCCAGGGTCGGCATCAGCTGCAAGCGGTAGCCAAAATCATCCGCCTGCGTCTGCAGCGCCCAGGCACCCTGTTTTACGGCACCCAACTGCCAGTCATCGATCCAGGCCTCAAAAGGCGCAGCTTTGACCCCGGCCTGGCCACTGCCACCCCGTGCCAACCTTGATGCGAACTGATGTTTTCCCGGCTGACTCAGCGCCGCGTGCGCCAGCCACAACTCATCGCTATACCAGCCGGCGGCACCGGGCCTCTCTACTGCATCCTCCCCCCTGCGCCCGCCAAGGCCCATGCGAAACAGCGTCCACTGCACACCGAAGGCCTCGCCTGCCTCGCTGTGCAGGTTGGCATTGAGGTACCACCATTCCAGCCGATAGTCCGGATGCGCACCCATATCCTGGGGCAAGGAGATCGTCATGCCGGGCCGAGCCTGGGTAAAGCCCGTCTCGGGCGATGTCAGTTCGCTCAGCCCAGCCTTCGCATCGGCTGCTGGCGGCGGTGCAGGCTCAGAGCCTGCCAGCAACAGCAACAGCAAGATGCCCACACAGGGTCGCCAGCAGCTCAGGCGGCTATTCATTTTTCAGTGTCTCGAGCCGTATCGGGCTTGCCATCAGCAAACCGGTTACGGCGCCGACCAGCAGACAGGCCAGCCACACCTGTAGCCAGTACGCCGGATAGAGGTTAAAGGGCAGTGCCCAGCCAAAGGCCACCGGGTTGACCCTGGCCACCAGCACCCAGGACAGAAAAACCCCCAGCGGTGTCGCCAGCATCCCCAGCACAGTGGTGAGCAGCATGGCGTGGGCGCACAGGCGCCAGCGCAACTGAGCAGGGGTCAGGCCGCAGACGTAGATCCAGCTGTACAGGCGCTGACGCAAACGAAACAGCGTCAGCGCCATCAGCATCAGCGCAACCCCGGACAACAATAGCGTCAGGCCGCTCAGCGCGCCGGTAATATCGAAGGTACGGCCAAACACCGCCCGGGCCCCCGCCTTGAGCGCGGCCTGATCGCGCAGCCGGCTGCCGCCAAGCCAGGGATACTGTTGCGTCCAGCGCTGCCAATCCGGCGCAGGGCCCGGCGCCAGCCCCAACACAAAGGTGGTATAGCGCCCGGGCAGCGCCGCGGGCATATGGCGGGACGCCAGCAGAATTTCGCCATCCGGCCGGCCGTAATCGGCATAGATGGCCGCCACCTGGTACAGCTTTTCCATGGCGCCCATGCGCACCTTGATCCAGTCACCGAGCTTGAGATGCTGGCGCCGCGCCAGCTGCTCATTGACCATCAGGCCCTGCCCCCGCAGCGCCAGCCAGGGCTGCGGCGTCGACTCAATAAAATCCCAGCCCGACACCAGCGCGGACCCAGGATCCACCCCCAGCACATCCACCGCCTGTTGCTCCACCAGCGCCCGTCCGCGTACCTGAGGCAGCACCGCCACCACCTGGGGCAGCGTCTGCAGCTGCGCAACCCAGTCCTGCAACGCCACCGGCTGCCCTGGATCCAGATAGAGCTGCCCCTGCAGGCGCTGATCGAGCCAGCGCGCGAAGGTGCTTTCAAAGCCCGTCACCATGGCCTGGATACCAATGGCCGAGGCAATGGCAAACGCCAGCGCCAGCAATGGCAGGCGCAGCAGACGGCACAGCGCCTGCATCTCTGAGCAGGACCACTCCAGCAGCACGGTGCCAGGTCTTCGCTGCGCCAAGACCTGCAGCCCGTCCAGCAGCAGCGACAGCAGACGCGGCAATAAGAGCCCGGCACCCAGCAGGCAGGCAGCGGTCGCGGCAAAAATCAGCCACAGCGGCGTATCCAGCGCCAGACCCAGAATACCCGCCTGCATCAGCAGCACTGCGGCGAGCCAGCCCCAGAGTCCCTCAACGCGGCTATCCTCGCCCGTCTGAATGCCGGACCTCAGCAGCAAGATATCGCTGCAGGCCCAGGCCAGCAGTACCAGCAGGACAAAGGCGGCCCGCAGCCAAAGTTCCGCCGCCGACAGGCCGGCACCCAGCCCCTCCACACTGAACAACCCCGCCAGAGTGCCTCGAAAGCCCTCGGCCAAGAGGCCCGCCAGCACCTGCCCAAGCCATACACCGAGAACCCCGCCGAGCACGCACAACAACAGCATTTCCAGCAGCAGATAGAGTCGCAGGCGCCACAGCTCAACGCCCTGGCGATAGAGGATGTCCAGGCTGCGCTGGCGCTGTTGCATCGAAAACAGATAGACCGCACGTACCAGCAGGGCCGCCACCAGCAAGGCCAGCCAGCCAAGCGCCTCCAGACTGAGCAGAAAGCTGTTCGCCAGCGGCGCCGACGAAACCCCGTAGTCCTGCAGCAGCGCCTCGTAACCTGGCGGCAGCATCCTGACCAGCGACGCCGGCATCAGCAGCTCAAGCCGGGTCTCGTGACCGATCTCCCGGGCAATAGTCGCTATGGTGGCGATATCGCCGAGCAGCAGATCAGCCGGCAGACCCGGCATCTGCTGCAACGCATATTCAGTGGCCGCTGCTTGATCGCGGCTTTGCTGAAGTTGACTTTGTCCCTGTCCTTGCCACAGCAGCAAGGCGGCCGACGAGCCCCAGAGTGCATTCAAGGGTGATTGCCCCTGTGCGGTCGACTGCCCGGCCATTAGCTCCGGCGTTGCTGCGTCGAGCACCGCCGTCATCCAGGGAAGCGAAGGCAGGCAGTCCGCCGTGAGAGGATCGACGCCCAGCAGGCGCAGCCTCGTCCGGCGGGCCGAAGATGGCGTGCTCTGCGGGTTGCCGGCACCCGGGCTATCGCCCTGCTTGAACTCAAGCTGCAGATTGAGGCGCGGCGTCACGCACAGACCTGCACGGCGCAGCAGCGCGAAGTCATCCACCCCAAGGAGGCGCTTGTCGAGCCGCTGCAGCGACAGTTGCGGCGCCTGAGCCTGCACCGTGGCTTCAATGGAGGCGGCGCCACGACTGGTCAGTGATTGCACACCGCTCCAGAGCATGGCGGCACAGGCGAGGATCAGCAGCAGGCCAACCAGCTGCCCCGGATGACGACGGTAGTGACTCAGATACACCTGCGCCAGATAGGCTGCCGGGCTCATGGACTCAGAGCACCCTTGCTGAGGTGCAGCACCCGATCACAGCACTGTGCCAGCACCGGGTTGTGGGTCACGATCAGGGCCGTCAGGCCGCGTTCGTGCATGGCCTTGAAGAACAGCGGCATGACAAGTCGGGCACTGGCCTCATCCAGACTGCCGGTGGGTTCATCCGCCAGAATCAGTTCAGGCTGCATGGCAAAGGCGCAGGCCAGGGCTGCGCGCTGGCGCTGACCGCCGGACAGCTGGTCGGGGTAGCGTTGCGCCACGTCACCAATACCCAGCGTCTGCAACAGCTCAAGCGGCTCGACCTTGAGCCCCGCCAACCCGGCCCGAAAGGCAATATTGCGGCTGACGCTCAGCGTTGGAATCAGATTGCCATCCTGGAACAGGGTGGCTATGCGGTGGCGACGCCAGCGCGCCCAGCCGTTGTCGCCAAGACGCTGATATGGCAGGCCGAACACCTCCAGCGAGCCCCGATCGGGCTGCATAAGACCATTTAGCAGATTGAGCAGGGTCGACTTGCCACAGCCCGACGGCCCCATAATGGCCAGGGACTCCCCCGCGCAAAGTTCAAACGACAGGTCACGCAGCACCTCGACCCGGGTTTCCCCGCGGCCATAGTGCTTGCAAATCCCATCCGCCTGTATCACCGGTTCCGTCATCGCCATCCGCATCCTGCCGTCGCACTCAGTATAGAGCGCGGTACGCGTCATGCAGCCACTGTACACAAAGGATCAGGCGGTCTTAACCCCCTGTTTCAATACGGTGTTTCAAAACCCTGCCATCAGGCCGCGCCAGGCAGTACACGCTGCCACAGCCAGACCCCGGCCACCAGAATCACCAGTACCGAGCCTGCGCGCAGCACCAGCGGCTGAAAAAACACCCGCGCCCGGGCCAGGTAGAGCGGTGGAAACAGCAGGGCGACCAGCGCCAGCTGGCCGAGTTCTATGCCTATATTGAATCCGGCCAGTGCCGCCAGCTGCCCACCGGCCGGTAGGCCGAGCAGCGACAGCACACTGGCGAAGCCAAAGCCGTGCAGTAACCCAAAACCCAGCGCCAGCGGCCAGCGCAGGCCTCGCCCCAGCGGCCACAGATTGTTCAGCGCCGCCAGTATCACCGACAGCGCGATCAGGCTCTCGACCAGGCGCGACGGCAGGCTCAGGATATTCAGCACACTCAGGCTCAGAGTGATGGAGTGCGCCACTGTAAAGGCCGTGACCACCTTGAGCAGCTCGAGCGTGGCGGGCTTCAAACCCTCGGCCGGCATCCAGCCTGCGCCCCTGCGCACCAGCACCGCGGGCAACAGCAGCGTGATGAGAAACAGCATGTGATCAAATCCGTTCCAGATATGCTGCACACCCTCGGCAATGTAGGTCTGCAGTAACCGCAGGGTGGAGATTGCCTGCGCCGGCACGGTCAGCTGCGGCGTACGGGCCGACAGAATGCGCGCATCCAGCAGCGCCCCATCCTGCTCCAGGGATACGTACAGGCGATGATCGGGAGGGAATTCGTCCAGCCGCAGAAAAACCAGCTGGGTGTCAACGGGAACAACAGCGCCGTCGAACCGTACACCCAGCTCGATAGTCTGCTGTGCACCCAGTGCAACAGGGCCTGCGCGCGGCATCCGGGATCCATTCGCAGGTTCAAGCCGTACCAGGGAAGTGGCCAGCTCACGCAGTTGCGCGGCCGCGGCCTCAACCTCCGCCAGGCTTACCGCCGCATCGCGGTCGCTATCGAGGCTGACAAAACGTTCAAGTTCACTGGCATTAATACTGAACAACAGCGATAAACCCGCCGCATCAGGCATGACCCGGACAGTACTGATGCCCGGGTCATGCGCCAGTGCGCTGTGCCAGGGCTGCAACAGCAGCCCCAGCAACAGCCACAGGACGGGTTTGAGCCTAGTGTCCATGACCATGATTACGCCCGTTCAGGGGCGTCGCAGCGTAGGGGAACACCTTGTTATAGGCGATATCATTGGCGTCGACGCTGTCGCCGGCAGGTCCGTTGATCACCAGTGGATCATTGCGCAGATCACTGATCAGCGCCGTGACCGCAATATCAACGACATCATCACCAAAGCGCCGTCCGTTGGGCCAGCCACCAGGAATAGTACCCGCCGCAAAGCCGGGCAGGCCGGCCTGCACAGTGCTGCTCAGCGCATCACCGCCGAATACGCTCAGGCGCGAGAAACCAGCATCATCGGGATTGGCCACATCGTCGGCACCGCCACCTGCCAGACGCGCAGCCCCGGTGGACAGATCCACCTTGATCAGGTCAGGAATAAAGATCCCGGCGATGTCTGTACGCCCGGTTTCAAGCGCCACCATATCACCGCCAAACACCAGATCATTCAGCAGTGCGGCCAGCTCCGGCTCCTCGGCGTATTTGGCAAAGAGCGCGGCGTCCACCTCGGGTGACGAGCGGTTGTAGAGGTCCTTGTCGGCAATGGCGACCAGGGCTTCGTTGAACAGCGGATTACCCTGACGGGCCACCTGCACCCAATCACCGGACTCTTTCGGGCCGTCCTTGCGCAGCACGGTCTGTTTCTGCCGGCTGGTGCTGGCATAAACACCCACCACCTGGTCGGCACCGCCGAGGGCCTGCAGCGGTATATCCAGCACCACCGTATGCACGTTGTAGCCGCCCTGGGCATCAATGCCTGGGCTGCGCAGCTGCAGCAAATCGAAGATCGACTGAATGTCGCCGTAGAAGCCATCATCGCGCTGGCCGGCGAAGGTGCGATAACCGCCCGGCAGGCTGTAAATAGTCTGGGCGGTATAGGCATCGAGCGAGCTTGCCAGCGCCACACCGTCACGGGCCGGATTTTCGCCATCGTTATCAATGTTGTACAGAGGTGTCGCGATGCCCTGGTTGTTGGGCGGTACCAGCATTTTGTAGCCCGGCGGCGTCAGGTCCGTCACTGTGCCGGTGCGGTGGTTCTCCTGAGTCAACCGGTAACTCTGGGTCAGGTTCTGGGCAGCGTCCCCTACCGTACCGATCACCCCCAGGTAGGACTGCAGGATGGTCTGGTTGGTCTTGTAGCCGGTGCTGAAACGAAAGTGATAGCTCAGCGTGGGCCTGCCGGCAGCCAGGTCATCACCGGTTGCGACATGGATCGAGTAGCGCACGCGGTCATCAAAGTTATATTTGTTGGGCCCGATACCGGGCTCCTCAAACGGGTAAACGCTCAGCGCGGTGGTCAGGTAGGCCATACCATCGCTGTTACTGCGAAAGGCATACACATCGGCGGTATTGGCCGCATCATCCAGAGTGATCAGGGGGGCATCCATATGGCTGGATGCCAGTGCCAGGCTGGCGGCGCCCACACAGGCTAGCAGCACGCCGGGCGTCCAGATCCGTTCTATTCGCGATTTCATGGTGTATCTCCAGTGTTGGAGTTGCCCTTACGGGCGAAGCTGAGCCTTGCGGCTCGGTACAGCATTTGAAAGCTGCTGTTCACTTGCGCCACAGCGGGCTTGCGCCAGCATGCGTTGCTCGGATGGCAAGAGCCGATAAGACGGCTGCCGGGCCATGTTTAGCCAGTTCTGTGCCTGCTGGCAGTCACCGCGGGCAGCGGCGATAACTCCAGCATGCAGCTGCACGCGCGGATCCTGCAGGCCGGATTCAAGTGCGCTCGATATCAGATTCCAGGCGGCCTCCAGATCACCCTGGCGATATTGCGCCAGGGCCAGGGTATCCAGTGTGTGAGGGTCCTGGCGGATTGCATATTCCTGCTGCGCCAGGACCAGCGCCTTTGTCAGTGCCGCAGTGCTGGTCGAGGTGGACGCCAGATAGAGCGCATGGGTGCGCCTGTCGGCGTCTGCGCCCCGCCGTGCCAGCTCTGCCAGCAGCGCGGCCTGTTCTTCATCTGTGCCTGTCTGCTGCAACGCCTCCAGCAGGGGCCACTGATACAGGGGCTGCGGCGCCTGTGTGGCAGCCCGCTCTAGCTGGTCAATCGCCTGGGCGTAGTCGCCCCGCGCCAGCCAGAGGCGGCCCGATACCAGCAGTGCAGGCGGATAGTCCGGGCGGATTTTCAGCGCCGCCCGCGCCAGGGTAAGCGCCGTCTCGGCATCGCCCTGGGCAAACACGAAGCTTGCCAGGCGCGACAGGGCCCAGGCCTTGGCTTCGGGCTCCCGCGCACTGGTAGAACGGGCACTGAGCGCCATCATCTCGATGGCGCCATCGCTATCCCCGCTGAGCCAGCGCAATTCAGCCGCGCGGCTGTAGGCCTGGGGGCCTGGATGCAAATCCATCATGCGCTGGTAGGCACTGGCAGCGGCATCGAGATCGCCCTGTTCCAGCTGCAGATCACCCAGCAGGCCATAGTCAAACCAGCCGCCGCGCGAAGCCACCAGCTCCCGCGCCAGAACCTGGGCTTCGGCAAAGCGGTGCTGCTGGTGCAGTGAGCGCGCGAGCAGCAGCTGTGCAGCCGGGCTGCCCGCTGCCTGAGCGTTCATGCAATTGCCGGCCTGCTCCGCCAGCTTCAGATAACCGGCGTCAAAGGTTTCCCGTGCCAGGGCCAGGTGACGCCAGCCCAGGCGCTCCAGCAGCTCCAGCCGGCGCGAATCGCTGAGCTCGTCGCCGCGCAATTGCTGCTGCATCTGCCCGATATCCGGCACGGCGCGATCGGTCTCAAACTGCGCCTGCACCAGTTCACAGGCAAGCGGACGGCGCCCCTGGCCACCTGTCACGCCAGTCGCCGCTGTCGCAGAGGATGCCACAGACGTGGCACTGCCTGGCTGGGGTGGGATGGCTGCAGAGCGAGACAGATCGGTGCCACTGTCACAGCCGGACAGCAGTATCAGGGCCCACAACGAGACGGAAACCCGCTTGCCGACGCTTCCCATGGAAACCTCCACTGCCTTGAGTTTCTCTTTTCTACGCAGAGAACCCGGCAATGGATGTGCTAAATGCGCAATTAATTTGTACGCGGCTTCAGATCACTCGTGAAAAACGCAGGAGCGCACTCAAACAACGTTCAGACCTTGTAAAAAGGTCTTTGTATATCAGTTCGTTGACCGCAGTTTCTCGCCGAAGACGCAAATGCGCTACCTTCTGATAGGCTTTAAGTAGAAGCCCACCTTCCAGGAGACCGCCATGCATAACACCGCCCGCCTGCGTGATTTTGTCCAGGCCTTCACGGCGCTGGTAAACGAATCGGACGATGAAGCCTACCTGCTGGATGCCGGTGAACTGCTACTCGCGGACCTGATCCGCCACGACGACTGGCTACCGGAAGCCTATAGCCAGCCAGGACTCACCGAGTATCGCCAGTTTCTGCTGCACTGCGATCCGCTGGAGCGCTTTTCGGTGGTCAGCTTTGTCTGGGGCCCGGGCCAGTGCACGCCCATACACGACCACAAGGTCTGGGGCATGGTCGGTGTGCTGCGCGGGCTGGAACGCTGCGAGGAGTTCGCGCCCGACCCGCAAAGCGGCAAGCTGCTGGCGCTGGGCAGTCACGAGCTGCATCCCGGCAGCATCGATCTGGTATCTCCGCGCATCGGCGATATCCACCGGGTGTCCAACGGACTGAGTGATGCCCCCTCCGTCAGTATCCATGTTTATGGCACCAATATCGGTGCCCAGCGCCGCAACCTCTACGATCCCAGCAGCAGCGCCCAGCAGCCCTTTATCTCCGGCTATGCCAACGCCGAGGTCATGAATCTGTGGGATAGATCGGATGAATAGTTGCAGGTTCACCGCCAAATAAAGACATCAACTGGACCCTTAAACTAAGGAAACAGTGCTGACATTGTCTCAACCTGACTCACATTGTTGAATATTTCCGGGGGCACAGCTGAACGATGCAGCAACAGACCGCTCTGTATATATTGTTACTGACAAATCAGAGAGACACCGCCATGAAGCATAAAGGGAATAGATACCGTGCAGGCTGATGAATTTGAACCAGCGTCTGGGGCAGGGAGCGGCCGCAGGAGCAATGCGCAAAGCGCCACCCCCCCTGTATCCGCAACAGCGATAGCCCGCTATCAGTACACCCTCTCCGCGGTCTTGATAGCATTCGTAATCACAGCCGTAGGGCTTTTTCTGCTGACAGACTCACGCGTCAGCGATCTGGAGGCGCGCCTTGACGCACGGATTGCTTTGCTTTCGGTGCCACCCGCGCCCGCCGACAACAGCAACCAGATAGCGGCCATCAACGAGGTCAATGACCGACTTGACGGGCTGCAAGCCGCACTGGATGAACTCCGGGCGCAGTTAGACGCAGGCAAGGAGCTGGAGGCCACCTCCATAAATGCAGACGCGGCCGTCAGTGGGGCTGGCCCAGTACCCCAGACAGAAGCCAAGGCGGTCGATGCAAAGGTAGAAGTGGCGCAGCCGGAAACAGCTGTGGTTGCCGCCAGCGAACATATAATGGCCCCCGCGCAGGCGGTGCAGGACAAGTGGCTTATCAATATTGCCTCCTTTTCCCAGCAGACATCTGCGCAGCAAATGCAAAGCAAACTGGTGGCGCTAGGCCAGAGCGCGACCACTGAGTCTGTTAACCTGAAAGGCAAAACACTCTATCGAGTGCGCATCACCGGCCTGCCGGACCGCAAAGCCGCCGAAGAGGAAGCCCTGCGGCTGCAAAAGGAGCTGCAGCTTTCCGGCTTCTGGGTTGCCAAAGACCCAGGCAAAAGTGACGCACAATAGCCTGACGGCTCGCCTCGAGCCCTGAAGCTTGATCCAGTCAACCCGCGAGCGCGGTTCCGGTCTGCTGCGCCTCGCTCACGATCCAGCTGCGAAAGGCCTCGGCGTGGGGGTGCAGATACTGGTGCGACGGATAGGTCAGGTGGAAGGCCTCCTGGGTTGCAATCCGCTGCGGGAAAGGGGCAATCAGGCGGCCGCTCTCGATCATATCCGCCACCAGGGAGCTGCGCCCCAGGGCGATACCATGGCCGCGCGTGGCCATTTCCAGGGCGGAAATCAGCGTATCGAACTGAATCCCCGGGGCGGTATCCGCCTGCCCGAAACCGGTCTGGTTCAGCCAGTAGCTCCAGCCCTCCTTGTAGCCAATAACGTGCAGCAGCGTCTGTTCGGACAGATCCAGCGGTGACAGCGGCGGCGCCTTGGCATCCAGCAGCTGCGGACTGCAGACCGGCACCAGTTCATCCCAGGTCAGGCGGTCGGCGCTAAGGCCCGGCCATACCCCTTCGCCATAACGGATCTCCAGATCCGCATCCCACTTGGTTTCGTCGACCCAGATATTACTGCTGAAACGCAGCCCGACCTCGGGGTGCAAGGCGCGAAAACGCTCCAGCCTTGGCGCCAGCCAGAGGGTAAAAAAAACCAGGTTAACCTTGATGGTGAGTGACTTGGCGCGCCCCTGGCCGAAAATTTCATCGGTCACGGCGGCCAGACGCTCGATGGAGTCCCGCACCGGCGGCAGATAAGCGCGGCCGGAGTCGGTTAACTCAAGCCCGCGCGGCAAACGCTTGAACAGCGCCATGCCCAGCTGGCCTTCAAGTCCCTTGACCTGCTGGCTGATGGCCGCCTGGGTGAGGTTCAATTCGGCCGCCGCCAGGGTGAAACTGAGGTGACGGGCCGAGGCCTCGAAAGATCTCAGCCAGTTCAGCGGTGGCAATCGTTTTTTGTTCATAAACGGCTCACAGAGCAATAGGTGTTTTGCGCCAGAGTGTCACTGATCAGTGGCACAAATACCACCACCGAGGCGACATCGAAAACGCGGATCACGACCCGCCGTAGCGATCAAAATAGCGGGAGTCGCAGGCCCTCACAACAGAGCCTGCGACTGAGCTACCAGGATGGAAACGCGAAACGCGCACCTTCACGCACACCGGCCGACGGCCAGCGCGTGGCTTAACAGCATGGTCTTGCGCCTGGTGTAAAAGCGCCACCGGCGGCGCCGCTTTCTATTTCACCTCAGGACGGAAACGCGAACTGCGCCCCTTCGCGTACACCGGCGGATGGCCAGCGCTGGGTGATAGTCTTGCGCTTGGTGTAAAAGCGCACGGCATCCGGGCCATAAGCGTGCAGATCACCAAACAGGGAGCGTTTCCAGCCGCCAAAGCTATGGTAGGCCACGGGCACCGGCAGTGGCACATTGATACCCACCATCCCCACCTGAATATTATCGCTGAAGTAGCGCGCCGCCTCGCCGTCTCGGGTAAAGATGCAGGTGCCGTTGCCGTATTCATGGGCATTAATCAGATCCATGGCTTCCTGCATGCTGTTAACGCGCATCACCTGCAGTACCGGACCGAAGATTTCCTCCTGATAGCTCTGCATTTCCGGCGTCACCTGATCGATCAGGGTGCCGCCGACAAAGAAGCCATTCTCGTAACCCGGCACTGTGACATCACGCCCATCCACAACGATTTTGGCCCCCTGGGCTTCGGCGCTGTTGATATAACCGACGACCTTCTCCTGGTGCAGGCGGGTAATCACCGGGCCGAAATCATTGCTGCTGTCGTTGCAGGCCCCGACCTTGAGCCCCGCCATGGCCGCCGTCATTTTTTCAATCAGACTATCGGCTGCGGCATCACCCACGGCGACCGCCACCGACAGCGCCATGCAACGCTCGCCGGAGGAACCAAAGGCCGCACCCAGAAGCTGATTCACGGCATTATCCATATCGGCATCGGGCATAACGATGGCGTGGTTTTTGGCGCCGCCCAGTGCCTGGCAGCGCTTGCCATTGGCCGTAGCCGTGGCATAGATGTACTCGGCGATGGGCGTTGAACCGACAAAGCTCACCGCCTTGACCCGGCTATCCGTCAGCAGCGTATCCACCGCTTCCTTGTCACCGTTGACCAGGTTCAGCACGCCATCCGGCAAACCGGCTTCCTGCAGCAGCTGGGCAATGTAAAGGGTCGAGGACGGATCGCGTTCCGACGGCTTGAGTACGAAGCAGTTCCCGCATACCAGCGCCATGGGCATCATCCACAGTGGCACCATCACCGGGAAGTTGAACGGCGTAATGCCGGCCACCACACCCAGCGGCTGGAACTCGCTCCATGAATCGATATTGGGGCCTACGTTCTTGCTGTGCTCACCCTTGAGCAGCTCCGGTGCGCCACAGGCATATTCAACATTCTCGATGCCACGCTGCAGCTCGCCCAGGGCATCGTGGCTGATCTTGCCGTGTTCTTCACCGATCAGGGCCGCGATCTTGTCGGCGTTCTGCTCCAGCAACTCCTTGAAGCGGAACATGACGCGCGCTCGCTTGAGCGGCGGCGTATCACGCCATGCCGGAAAGGCCGCCTCGGCCGCGGCTATGGCCTGCTCCACGGTTTCCCGCGATGCCAGTACCAGCTCACGGCTGGCCTCGCCTGTCGCCGGATTGAAGATGGCCTGGCGGCGTGTATCGTCTGCCAGCATCTGGCCGTTGATAAAATGTCCCAGTGTTTGCATGGTTCCTGCCCTCAAGGTTAAGCCCGCGGCGCCCAGGGGCGCGCAACGGATGTCGTTATTTGAATTGGATTATTCGGCGGGCTTACCAGAGCTGCTGGTACAGCTCGGTAATTTCAGCCGCATTCGGCACCCGCGGGTTGTTGCCCGGCGAACCGGACGCCAGCGCCTGCTCGGCCATCACCGGCAGCAGATCGAAGAAGGCCTGCCGATCGATACCAAACTGCGCCGGACTTGGCACCTGCAGCTCGTCATTCAGGGCATGCAGCTCATCCAGCAGTTTCTGATTGGCCTGGGCATCGCTGTCCTGCCCCGTAGCAATGCCCATGGCCCTGGCGCAATCGGCATAGCGTTCGGGCGCGGCCGGAATCGACCAGGCCGTGACGCAGGGCAGCAGCATGGCGTTCGATAACCCGTGGGGTACATGAAAGGCAGCGCCTATGGGTCGGCTCATGCCGTGCACCAGCGCCACCGAGGCATTGGAGAATGCCACCCCGGCCAGGGTCGAACCCAGCATCATGGCCTCGCGCGCTTCGCGGTCGGCGCCATTGTGATAGGCCCGACGCAGATTGGGGGCCAGCAGGCTCATGGCTGCCAGGGCCTGGCTATCGGAGTACAGGCTGGCCTTCTTGCTGACATAGGCTTCAATGGCATGGGTAAGCGCATCAATACCGGTATCCGCCGTGGTGCGCGGCGGTACGCTCAGGGTCAGGTTGTAATCGATCAGCGCCGCCAGCGGCATAAAGCCGATACCGACGCAGAGCATTTTCTCGTCGCTGGTTTCATCGGTAATGATGGTGACGCGGGTGACTTCAGAGCCGGTGCCCGCGGTTGTCGGCACGGCGATAATGGGCAGTCCGGCTTCCAGCACTATGCGCGGGAACTTGTAGTCACGCATCTGGCCGCCGTGTTTGGCCAGTATCGCAATGGCCTTGGCGCTGTCGATGGGGCTACCGCCGCCCAGGGCGACGATGCAGTCATAGTCGCCGTTGCGGGCCTGCTCGACGCCGGCTTGAATGGAGGCAACCGTGGGTTCGGGTACCGTATTGTCGAATACATCGGCATAGATACCGTGGGCACTGAGGCTGCTCTGGATGCGGCTGGCATAGCCCAGCTCCACCATCATCTTGTCCGTTACAATCAGGGGCCTGGAACAGGTCAGGCTGGTGAGGATGTTGGGGATCTCTTCGCTGGCGCCGGCGCCGACCTGCAGGATGCGCGGCAGTATGATTTGAGTAGACATGGCGACTCCAAATTCTAGGATCAGGGCGTCGCAAGGCCCCGCAGCGCGAACGCTGCGGTGTCGTGGCCTTGCGAAGGGTTAACAGGATGCTGCTTTAGTACTCAGCGCACAGTGGCAGCGGGCTCTTCACTGCCAGGCAGTTCTACCCTGCGGTGCAGCGCGCTGTGCCTGGCAATGGATGCCGCGGCCTTCTCTTCACGCAGCGACTTGAGCAGACCGTAGATGGCCAGCAACAGCACCACCGAGAAAGGCAAGGCCGCGACTATGGAGGCGGTTTGCAACGCCTGGAGCCCGCCTGCGAACAGCAACACGGCCGCCACTGCGCCTATCGCCAGCCCCCAGAACACCCGGTAACGGGCCGGCGGGTTGTCATTCCCCATGCACACCAGAGTGCAGACCACCAGGGTGGCGGAATCGGCCGAGGTCACAAAGTAGGTCACCAGCATCACCACACAGATGATGGTCATCAGCAGCGTCACCAGGGAGCCCATATGCATCAGCTCCATGGTTTTGAACAGTGAACTGGTCACATCTTCATTCACTGCGGCAACCAGGCCGCCGTCACCGAAAAGCTCGATATACATGGCGGTATTGCCGAACACCGTGATCCAGAACCCCGCCAGTACAGGGGGCGCAACCAGCACACCCAGTACGAACTCACGCAGCGTGCGTCCCTTGGAGATACGGGCAATGAAGATGCCGCAAAAAGGTGCCCAGGCGATCCACCAGCCCCAGTAAAAAATGGTCCACCAGCCCTGCCACTGCCCCTTGGGATCGGGATCCACCCAGAAACCAAGCTCAACAGCGTGCACCAGGTAATCGCCCATATTGGTGACGAAGGCGCCCAGCAGGTAGGCGCTAGGCCCAAAGACGAGAAAGCAGCCCAGAATCAGCACCGTCAGATGCATGTTCCACTCACTGAGAATGCGAATGCCCTTGTTGATGCCCGACAGCACCGAGGCCGTGGCGATCACCGAAATCACCGCAATCAGAATCACCTGATTGCTGATCGACACTTCTATATCCAGCAGCTGCGCCAGGCCTGCGTTCATCTGCTGGGCGCCGAGCCCCAGGGATGTGGCTATGCCAAAGACAGTGCCGAATACCGCCAGCAGATCCGCCGCGTGACCAATGGGGCCATAGATCTTTTCGCCAAAGATCGGATAAAGGCTGGAGCGAATCGACAGTGGCAACCCCTTGCGGTAGGCAAAGTAGGCCAGTGCCAGGCCGGTAACGGCAAAGAGTCCCCAGCCATGCAGACCCCAGTGGAAGATGGATACGCGCATCGCCACCTGGGCGCCTGCGACCGTGCCCTGCTGCGCCTCGGTGATAAAGGGCGTGCCCTGCAGGTGATAGATAGGTTCGGCAATGCTCCAGAACAGGATGCCAATACCAATACCTGCGCCAAACAGCATGGAAAACCAGGAAAAGTTGCTGAATTCCGGCCTGTCGCTGTCCTTGCCCAGGCGGATATCACCGTAACGGCTGAAAATGAGCCAGACGGAGAGAAACAGACAGAAACTCACAACGCCGATGTAGTACCAAGCCAGATCAGAGGCGATAAAGCTTTTGGCACCGTTGAACAGAGCTGCCGCGTATTCAGCATTCATGACCGTAAACAGGACAAAGGCCAGCACCAGTACGGCGGCGCCCACCACCATGACCGGATGACCCGCCGCCGGCGCTCTGCTATGCGGGATTGCAGAATCTACGCTGCTCATAAGACACCCCTGCGCAAGCGGCCAGAGACCGCGAAGTCGGAAACCTGGCCGTTATAAACCGCGCCATGCCCTGGCGGCATGTCGTCGTTGTATTTATTATTCATGGTGAAGGTCTTCTTTATTATTTAATCCGAACTTAGGTGCCCGAATCAGGTTTGATTAATACGACAACCCACCTTACGCATAAAAATAGTTACAGTTTTACTACCCGAAAACCTTATCGAAAAGCATTAACTGCAACAGATTAAATACCCAGAGCGAGCAGCCATCACCGACACGAGGGCCATTGTCAGGATTCGGCCTGATTTTTAAAAGCAATATAAAAACACCCTGAGACCTCAAAAAATTTATGGCAGACCTGGTGAGCCACAGTCGCCTGAGACGCCCACATACAGGCTACCCCACTTGTATCGAACGGATATCCTGCACGCGCAAGTACCGGAGCGAACGCTCAGAAACACATATAAAAAAAATGAGGCCTCAGGGCCTTTTTTTATTGCTGGTGATCGGGGCTGCAGATTTTTAGTATTCGGATCGTAGCAAGACAGCATCTATTTAATCTAAATATTGCGTCTGACTGAGTTCCAGCCAGATGCTTTTAGAATATTAAAAACCAATTTACCTAAACCCGAATACCGGCCCAGAAAAAAGCCAGGTAATTTCCTCTCGCTAAGGATGAATAGACATGCACAATAATAATCAACTGCCACTGGCGGGTGTTCGTGTCATTGATTTCGGCCAGCAGATCGCAGGCCCCGCAGTTGCCATGACACTGGGAGATCTGGGCGCCACTGTTGTGCATATAGACCCTCCCGGCGGGCCCCAGTGGGATCATCCGGCCAATGCCGTGCTGAACCGTAACAAGAGCTGCCTGCAGCTGGATCTGAAAACCGACAGCGGACTGGAACAGGCACTGGCGCTGATTGCACAGGCCGATATCGTCATCGAGAGTTTCAGGCCCGGCGTCATGCAGCGCTTGGGGGTCGACTTTGCCCAGCTGCGCGAAGCACGGCCGGAACTAATCACCCTGTCGGTACCCGGTTTTGCCAGCAACGATACGTTGCGCCGCGAATGGAAAGCCAGCGAGACCGTGGTTGCCGCCACCGCAGGCGCCTTTACCGATATGGGTTTTAACCGCGTGCTGCTGGGCCTGAACCCGAGCTTCTCACCGCTGCCACTGGGATCCGCCTATGCCACAACGCTGGCGGCCGCCTCCGTTGTCCTGGCGCTGCAGGCGCGCGAGCGCAGCGGCCGTGGCGATGCTATCGAAGTACCGGTCATCTCCGCCCTGATGGAGGGCCTGTCGTACAACTCCTACGTGATCGAAGGCCTGCCCGAGCGCTACAAGACCATGCGTGAGCTGGAAATCGAGCACCGCAAGGCCAACAACATCCCGATGGACCTGAGCTACGACGACCTGCAGGAATACCTGGACCCCTTCTACCGCACCTACCTGTGCGCCGACGGGCGCATGTTCTACTGCGTCTGCCCGTCGCACCGCAACCATGCCAAGCGCGCCCTGACGGTGCTGGGTATCTATGACGAGCTGGTGGCCGAAGGCCTGCCGGAAGTGCAGGATCTGCATGCCCCGATCAGCCAGTGGGACGGCGAAACCTCCATCGGCGTTTACCCGCTGCCCAAGAAATGGGCCTATATTATTTCCGTCAAAATGAAGCAGGCCTTCCTGACCAAAACCTCGGAGGAATGGGGACAGATCTTCGGCGAAGGTCAGATTCCCGGTGCACCCCACCGCACGACTCAGGAGTGGGTCAACCACGAACACACCAACGCCGCCGGCCTGATTGTCGAGGTCATGGATCCCGAATACGGTCTGATGAAGCAACCTGGCCCCTTCGCCTGGCTGGAAGAAAGCGCCGCCCGGATGGTTAAGCCGCGTCCACGCAGGAATGTCAGCTTCGAGCAGGCCCTGACCGAGCTGCGCGAAGTGGCGAGTGCAGAAACCCTGACCCGCCCGGTCGGCAGCGCCATCGCCCCCGCCTCCAACGCCGGCTGGCTCGACGGTTTCCGCGTGCTCGACCTGACCAACGTCATCGCCGGTCCCCACTCCACCGCCTTCCTGGCCCGCTTTGGCGCCAAAGTGATCAAGCTCGACCCGGTCAAGCCGCTGTACGACCCGCTGATCGGCACCCTGTTCACCTTCCAGACCGGCATGGGCAAGCAAAGCGCGCTGGTCGATATCATGAATGACGAAGGCCGCGAGGTGTTCAACCGCCTGGTGCGCTCGGTCGACATGGTGGTGATCAATGCGCCGGAACGTCAGCTCAAGGCCCTGGGGCTGGATAACGACAGCCTGCAGGCGGTGAACCCCGGCGTACTCTTCTGCCGTCTGGACTGCCTCGGCGGCCCGCTGCCCGGGCCCAAGAGCAACTACATCGGCTACGATGACATCATCCAGGCGCACAGCGGTATCATGAGCCGTTTCGGGGGCCCCCAGACGCCGGAAGAGCACGCCCACCTCGGCACCCTGGACGTCAACTGCGGCTTCGCCGCGGGCCTGGGCATGGCGGTATCGATCTACCACAAGCTCAGAACCGGCCAGCCGACCCGCTCACGTACTTCGCTGTCGGCCATCACCAATCTGGCGCAGCTGTCGTTCGCCTTCGACTACAAGGGGCGTGCGCCCTTTAATGAGCCCTCTGGTCGCGACGTGCTGGGGCATAACGCCCTGTCGCACTTCTACCGGGCCGCCGATGGCTGGATCTACCTGGACGCCAACGCATCAGAGCTGGCACAACTGGAGCAGATCGAGGGCCTGAGCGGCATCAGCCGCGCGGATGACATTGGCGAATTCCTGCGCACGGCACTGCAAGCCGCACCCGCCGCCTACTGGGCGGACATGCTGCAGGCGGCCGACATCGCCGCTGCCGTTCCGCAGTCCATTGAATCCCTGCGCGAGCAATACAGCCGTGACGGTGATGGCAGCGTGGGCATCGACAAGGGCAGCTTCGCCTTCTCGATCCACCGCGACCACCCCAGTGGCCACTGCCTGACCCAGATCGACCACCTGGCGATTCGCCCCAGCGAGGCCAGCATCAAGGCCGCCAGCCTGCCGGAGCGCTGGGGCCACTCCACCCGTGAAGTGCTGGCCGCTGCCGGCTACAGCGCAGGCGAAATCGAGTCGATGCTCGAGCGCAATATCGCCAGCCTCGGCTGGGCCAGTGAGTACCTGCCAAGCTAAACTCGCAAAAGGCCCCGGCGCACACAGGCCGCCGGGGCATCCTCCCCAATAGCCGCCATTGCGGTGCCGGGCACACACCGCATGTCTCCCGGGAAGCGCCTGGTTTTCCGCTGTTATTGGCCCCTTGAGTCAAGGACTTGGCCACTCTCGTTATTCCGACCCATGAACCTCCTTTGCTAGACTCGGGAGTCTTGATCACGAGCACCACCGAGGATGCAGAATGAAATTCGAAGGTACCGAACGCTATGTCGCCACCCAGGATTTGCAGATGGCGGTCAACGCGGCGATCACGCTGCAGCGCCCGCTGCTGATCAAGGGGGAACCCGGCACCGGCAAGACACTGCTGGCCGAAGAGGTCGCCAGTGCGCTGGGGATGCCGCTGCTGCGGTGGCACGTCAAGTCCACCACCAAGGCACAGCAGGGACTCTACGAGTACGACGCCGTATCCCGTCTGCGGGACTCACAGCTGGGTGATGCGCGGGTGCATGATATCGGCAACTACATTCGTAAGGGCACGCTCTGGCAGGCCTTTGAGGCCGAACAGAAATGCGTGCTGCTGATCGATGAAATCGACAAGGCCGATATTGAGTTTCCCAATGACCTGCTGACCGAGCTCGACAAGATGGAGTTCGATGTCTACGAAACCGGCCAGCGTATTCAGGCCGTCAAACGCCCGGTAGTGATCATTACCAGCAACAACGAGAAAGAATTGCCGGACGCCTTTTTGCGCCGCTGCTTTTTCCATTACATCGCCTTTCCCGATCGCGATACCCTGCAAAAAATCGTTGCCGTGCACTACCCCGACATCGAACAGCACCTGGTCAGGGAAGCGCTGGAAATCTTCTTTGCGTTGCGTGAGGTGCCCAACCTGAAGAAGAAACCGTCCACCTCCGAGCTGATCGACTGGCTCAAGCTGCTGCTGGCCGATCGCATCGATGCCAAAACCCTGGCCGAACAGGACCCTTCCAGCGCCATGCCGCCCCTCTACGGCGCCCTGCTGAAAAACGAACAGGATGTGCACATGCTGCAACGCCTGGCCTTTATGGCACGCCGCGGTTCACGCTGATGCTGATCGACTTTTTTACCCGCCTGCGCCAGGCCCAGATACCGGTCAGCCTGCGCGAGCTGCTCGACCTGCTCGCGGCGCTGGATGCCCGCCTGGCCTGCTGTGATATAGATCACTTTTACCTGCTGGCCCGCGCCTGCCTGGTGAAGGATGAAAAATACTACGATCGCTTCGACCGTGCCTTTGCCGCCTATTTCGGTGGCCTGCCCGGCGCTGAAGACCTGCGTGATGCGCTGATTCCCGAGCACTGGCTGCAGGCCGACTTTCTGCGCCAGCTGTCCGACGCCGACAAGGCCCAGATCGAAGCGCTCGGCGGGCTGGATAAACTGCTCGACACCCTGCGCCAGCGCCTCGAAGAACAGGGCGAACGCCACGCCGGCGGCAGCAAGTGGGTCGGCACCGGCGGCACTTCCCCCTTTGGCCACGGCGGCTATAACCCCGAAGGGATTCGCATCGGTGGCCCCGGGCGTCACAAGCGTGCAGTGAAAGTGTGGGAAAAGCGCCAGTTTCGCAATCTGGATGACAGCCTCGAACTTGGCACCCGCAATATCAAGGTGGCGCTGCGCAAACTGCGCAAATTTGCCCGCACCGGCGCCGCCGACCAGCTCGATCTCGACGACACCATTCGCTGCACCGCCCGCAACGCAGGCTTGCTGGACCTGAAAATGGTGCCCGAACGGCACAATGCCGCCAAGGTACTGCTGTTTCTGGATGTGGGCGGCTCGATGGACCCCTTTATACGCACCTGTGAAGAACTGTTTTCCGCTGCACGCAGCGAGTTCAAGCACCTGGAGTCTTTCTACTTTCACAACTGCCTGTACGAAGGCGTCTGGCGCGACAACCGCCGTCGTTTCGAGCAGCGCATCCCCACCCTCGACCTGCTGCACACCTACGGACGGGACTATAGGGTGATCTTTGTCGGCGATGCCGCCATGTCGCCCTACGAACTGGGCGAGCGTTTTGGCAGCGTCGAGCACATGAACGAGGAAGCCGGCCAGACCTGGCTGCAGCGGGTGCTGGACACCTGGGAAAAATGCATCTGGCTTAACCCCATGCAGGAGTCCAGCTGGAACTACACCCGCTCAACCCAGATGATTCACCAGCAGTTCGGCGGCCGGATGTACCCGCTGACACTGGAGGGGCTGGAGCGCGGTATCAAGGCGCTGTCGCGCTGACCTTAGGGCGAGCTACCGCAAGGCGGTAGCTCCCGACACAGGCAAAAATAGGGTCTTGACGCCTGATGCCAAGCGGTTAAGCCCTTTCGCTTGCTGGTCAGACAAAAAAATCCGGAACCCACATCAAGGGTTCCGGATTTTTTATGCATTCCTGTCAGGCAATGGACGCCATACATCTCGCGCACCAGACCGGTCCGGCATTGTTACGCCTGCATCAGCGCCTCAACGTAATACCTCAAGTGTGCAACGCTTAGATCCCCTCTTCGTCAGGAAGAGGGGATTGCGGCCGGATTTACGAAAGGATCCAGAGAGAGATCCCAGGAATTAACGCAATGGCGAACCAGGTCAAAACAAGCGCAATGAGATAGGGCACCACATGTTTCACTATTCGCAAATAGGGAATACCGGTCATGCCACTGGCCACGTAAAGATTCAAACCATAGGGCGGTGTAATGAAGCCAATGGAAGCACCCACCAGGAAGATCACTGCAAACTGGATCGGATCAACACCGATCGAGGCCGCTATGGGCGCCAATATGGGCGCCAGTATCACCGTGACGGGCAGACTCTCGAGTACCGCCCCGACCAGAAAGACTATTGCCATACAGGCAAACAATATGGGATAAAAGCCGCCAAATGAAGTAATCACTTCAGTCAAAAAGGCTTTGGCTCCCAGCAGTGACAGCACCTGCTGCATGACCACCGAGACCGCGATCAAGGGCGCCAACATACCGGTAATTTGGCCCGAGCGCATCATGATTTTCGGCAAGTCTTTGATACCGAACTTCCGTGTAACCAACAACCCGGCAATCAGACAGAAGCCGGTGGTGACCCCTGCCGCTTCGGTCGGCGAAAAAGAGCCGGTATAGAGACCAAGCAGCACAATCCCCATCGCCATAAACCCAAGCCACGCCTTGGCGCCGGTCTTGACGATACGTTTGGGACTGAACTTAATGAGATCCCCCCATCCATTGCGCCAGGACACAAAATAACAGGTGACCATCATAGCGAAAACCATCAGCGCACCAGGGATCATGCCCGCCATAAAGAGCTCGCCAATCGGCAGATTCATCATAAAGCCGTAAACGATAAAGATAATACTGGGGGGAATAATAATCCCCACAACGCCACCGGCGGCCACCGTAGCTGCGGCAAACTCTTCGTTGTAATTACCCTTCTTCATCTCAGGGTGCATGATGCTGCCTATGGTTGCGGTGGTGGCAGAATTTGATCCCGAGATCGCCGCAAACATGCCGCAGGCACCCAGAGCCGCCATCCCCAATCCCCCACGCATAAAGCCTAGACAGGCGTAAGCAAAGTCGGACAAACGCTTGGCGATACCGGCTGCGTTTATCAGGTCTCCGGTGAGGATAAACAAAGGTAACGCCAGCAGCCCATAGAAGTTCAGCCCCTCATAGAGGGTCACACCGACATTGGCCAGGGTGAAGTCGATCACCAAGCTGACACCGATCACCCAAAAGGAGATCACCAGGAAGATAGGCACACCAAGCAGAAAAAAACCGGTGATGCCCAAACTGATCAAACCAATCCATAATCCGTCCATTACCGAGCTCCTCAATCACCAAAGGTGGCGGCTTGCACAGCTAAAGGCCGGCCCGCTTTAAAGTCATGGTAGTCACTCACCAGATTCTGGGTGACGCGCACCAACAGTAGCGCCCACGCGCACGGCGTGGCGAGATAGAACCACCACTGCATCACATTATCGGTGCCCTGGACAATCGAGAAGTTATCGTAAGCGATATAGACCTGTTCAACAGAGAAAAAGATCACCACAGCTCCCATAACGAACCAGAGCACGGCATCCAGAATGAGACATCCGAACTGGGCGCCATAAGACAGCCGTTCTCGCATCTCGGTAAAGCGCAGGTGGGAGCGTTTCAGCGTATTGTAGGAGGCCCCCATCCAAGCAAGCCACAGGAACAGATAGATCGGTATCGTAGTGCTCCAGGCCGATTGCTCATTAAACAAAAATCGCCGGATGACCTCGACAAAGATAATACCTGTCATTGACCCGTAGGAGACTATGATTAAAAATCTCTCGATATTTTGAAAAGCCCAGTAAAGTGCCTTGCCCACTTTCATATGCACCCTCCCTTTGGCTTCACCCGATAGGGTCTTCCCGCTGTCTGGCGAGATAGCGCCCTGTTTTGCATTCGACTCTAACGTCGCCATAACCCAACCACCTTTAACTCTATACCAGCGAACATAGGCCCGCGAACATAACGCCGGTTACCCTCAGATAAACCGGCATCTTTAGTCACCTAAAAGGAGTAAGACAAAAGGGGTTAGGCGTTTTTCCACCAGCGACGGGGCTCGACATTCTCGGCAAGTGTGTCCAGAGGAATTTCACGAGCGATCTTGTGGATCTCGGTATAGGTATCGATACCACCAGCCCACTTGTCGAGACGTTCGCGCCATTCCACCCAGGGCTCAGGGTTGAATTCAGGCGCACAGATACGTTCGGCTTTAGCACGCACTTCATCCGACAGGGGCGCAACACGCACGCCGTGCTGGGCGAACAGAGTACCCGGCAGCGACGGTACCGTTGCACCCACGGTATTCACCAGTGCCGCCTCCTGGGCCGCCTGGATTTTAACCTGGGTCAGATAAGCAGACTCCATCACCGCTTCCTGCAGCGCCGGACTCATACTATCGAAGACCTTGGCATCCATCATGGTGGCTTCGGTGCCACAGAAGAGGCGCAGGTCGACCGACTGAGAGATTACCGGTGACATGTTGGCGTAACCCACCGCACCCGCCCAAGTCTCGGCACCATCGATCAGCCCCGACTTGAGGCCATCCAGGGTTTCAGACCAGGCGATAGGCACCGGATTGAGTTCCAGCAACTGCATGGCGATACGACCAAGCTGGGTACCCGTAACACGGTTCTTAGTACCTTTTAACACATCGATATCGGTAATCAGAGGCCTGTCTTTCCAGCCCAGTCCCATCTGCAAACCACGCAGCTCACAATGAGAAAACAGGAACTGCAGCCCATGCTTTTTCTTTAGCGGGTCACGTAGCAGGCGCTGGCTGTCGGGATGGTAAAGGAAGTGGTACTGCGAAGCCCGTGTCGGGAACATATAGGCGTAATCGAGCACATTCAAATAGGGAGCGGCACCGGCAGAGTTCTGGGTAGACGCCGTAAACATCTCGATGATGCCCTGCTGGGTCTTCTTGACACAGTCCAGCTGGCCACAAATTTGGTTATCGCCGATAAATTCGACTCGAATCTCGCCATCGGTACGGTCTTCTATATCGCGGGCAAAATCCAAACAACCGGCACGCTCGATCAGCAGGTTATTCTCGTTAAACCCAGACGCACCGAACTTCAGGGTATGTTTGGCCTCTTTTTTATTACGGCGGTTGGCAGTGGACTCTGCAGCCTGCGCCAGTTGCGGCAGGGTGAAACTGCCCAGCGCGGTGGCCGCCAGCATGGTGGAACTCATGCCATAGGTCGCCGCCACACGGAAAAAATCCCGACGCGAGACGCTGTCGGGCTTCTTGTCTGAGAAGGGGTTTGCTTTCGCCATGATAGACATCCTGAATTATATTTTTTAGTTTCCGGATTGCACTGGTCAGCCTTTGACCATGCACCCAATAGACCACAAAATACCATTACAAGCAATACTTTTTGATAAGATTAGTCTCGATATATATAATTTTTGTTATTTTTATTACTGCCTTGAACCGAGCCAGATGCTTTATTTCATCAAAGAACCTCGACTGAGGCACGTCACTACCCCCACATTCCCGGCATATCGCCGCATAATCAGTGATTTGCAATAAAGAATCTGAGTACAGAGAAGATTCGCCAACCGGGCACACTTGGGGCAGTGCAAAAAATAGTATCAATTAACAATATTATTGAGACTTTCTTCGGCCTATGATGTCGCCTAACACTGCAACCAGGCACAGGATCGAAAGCATGCCCGATTCAACCAGCAAGGACACAGGGTCATCCATCCTGCGCGCACTGAACATTCTGGAGATTGTCTCCAACACACCACAGCCGATGACGCCAGCGGAGATCAACCGCTCCCTCAAGCTGCCCAAGCCCACCATCCACCGCCTGTGCAGCCAACTGGAAGAGGCCGGCTTTCTGCAGCCGCGTCTGGATGGCCGCGGTCTGCTGCCAGGCCCCAAGCTGAACAAGATTGCCCTGGGCGTCCTCAGCAACAACGACTTCCTGCGCACACAGCGCCATGTGATCCTGCAGCGCCTGTCGGAGAAGCTCGGCGAAACCTGCAACATATCCATCCCCAGCGGCGGCGAAATGATTTACTTCGACCGCGTTGAAACTCACTGGCCGTTGCGGGTTCAGTTGCAGATCAACGACCGGGTACCGCTGCACTGCACCGCCAGTGGCAAACTGTTTCTCAGCGAGCTGTCGAGCATCAAACGTTCCCGCCTGCTGGCACGCCTGCCGCTGGACAGCCACACCCCCAACACCCTGACCTCCGCCGAAGCCCTGAAACCGGAGTTGCGCCAGATCCGCCAAAACGGCGTCGGTCTTGATAACGAGGAGTTTCTGCAGGGCATGATCGCGGTGGCCGTGCCCATCCGGGACAGCGAAGGCCGCCTCTACGCCGCGCTGGCGATGCACGCCCCCACGGCGCGCCTCTCCCTTGCCCAAGCACAGGAACACGTGCCCGCGATCCGTGAGGCCGCCGCCGAACTGGCACTGCTGATGGACGAAGAGCAAAACGAGCGCGCCACAGACACCGACTGAGAGCAGCCATAAAAAAGCCACGGCTGTTTCCAGCCGTGGCAATACCGCAGATCTCTCGCTAAAGGCTGTAACTGACCCTTAGTGGCAGGCTTGCACCAGCCTGCATAGCCGCATGCAGGCCCGCTAATACCAGTGCCAGCAATCCCCTACCCCATTGACGCCGACAGCGTAACTGCCGCCATGGCATCCGCTTTCATCATGTCCGCCGCCTTCTCGGCGATCATGATGGTGGGGGCATTGGTATTGCCGGAGACGATAGTCGGCATAATGGACGCATCCACCACCCGCAGCCCCTCAATGCCATGCACCCGCAAGCGCGCATCCACCACCGCCATATCGTCGTGACCCATTTTGCAGGTACCCGTGGGATGGTAAATGGTCGTGGCACGGTTACGGGCGTACTCCAGCAGCTCGGCATCGGTCTGATGCTGCATGCCGGGCTCGTGCTCTTCCTTGATAAGCGGTGCCAGCGCCGGCGCATTAATGATCTGGCGCGTGATCTTTATCGACTCTATGGCCGTCCGCTGATCTTCTTCGGTGGCCAGGTAATTCGGATGAATCGCCGGGTAGTCCGCCGGGTTCGTGCTCTTGAGCGCAATATGACCAGTACTGGTCGGGCGCAACTGGCACACAGAAGCCGTAAAGGCCGAGAAGCGGTGCGTACCATCGGCCGGCTTGTCGGCACTCAGCGGCTGCAGATGGTACTGAATATCGGGTCTTTGCGGGCTTAGCGGGGTTTTGGTAAAGATATACACCTGACTGGCCGCCATGGTCAGCGGGCCGGTACGGAACATGGCGTACTCGAGCCCCATCATCACCTTGCGCAGCGGGTTATTAACCTCATCGTTCAGGGTAATGGGCTTGTTGACCTTGTAGATGGTACGGATCTGCAAATGGTCCTGCAGGTTGCGGCCCACGCCCGGCAGATGCTTGACCAGCGGAATCTTGTGCCTTGCCAGCTCACCCTTGTCGCCAACGCCTGAAAGCATCAGCGTCTGCGGCGAGTTGATCGCACCGGCCGACAGCACTACTTCCCGCCGGCAGCGAATACTGTGCATCTGCCCCTTGATGGTCACCGTTACGCCCACCACCCGATTGCCTTCAAATTCGATGCGGTGCACCAGCGCCCGGGTCACCGCATGCAGGTTCGGACGTTTCAGCGCCGGGCGCAGAAAGCCCACCGCCGTGCTGCAGCGGGTACCGGTGCGCTTGATGGTCAACTGGAAGTAACCCACACCTTCCTGAGTTTCACCATTGCAGTCATCGTTGCGCGGAATACCCACCTGCTGGGCGGCATCGATAAACTTGTCACAAATTTCACGCTTTACGCGGATATTGGATACCGACAGCGGACCGCCCACGCCATGATAAGCATCGGCACCGCGCTCCTGATCTTCGGACTTGATGAAATAAGGCAGCACCTCCTTGTAAGACCAACCCTCATTACCCTGCGCCGCCCAGTCATCGTAATCCTCTTTCTGACCGCGAATATACAGCAGGCCATTGAGCGAACTGGAGCCTCCCAACACCTTGCCCCGCGGCCACTGCAACTGGCGGCCATTGAGGCCTGGGTCTGGCTCGGTCATGTAGCACCAGTCGGTTTTGGGATTATGCATGGTCTTGAAGTAGCCGATCGGCACATGAATCCAGGGATTCGTATCCCGCCCCCCCGCTTCGATCAGCAGTACAGAATGTTCAGGGTTTTCCGACAGACGGCTTGCCATTACACAGCCGGCGGAGCCTGCGCCGATCACAATGTAGTCATAGGCAGAATCTAGAGACATCAGTCATACCATCCATTTTTATTTTTAATCAACAACTTACCCAGCCAACACGCGTATTTCCGCGACCTGTTGGGTGAGAATCCTGAATCTGAGCAGGCATCAAACTGACAAAAAATGATCACTGATTACCCGTTTCGATAACTGGAGTATCGTTTCCACAAAGAAACAAATCAACACTTTTATTAAAAAGTGAAATTTAGAGTCTCATAATTAATGATTTATGTAATTTATTGGCTTAGTATGGGTTAAGTATCCGGTAACCCAGTTATAGGACGGATATAGACCTGGGTCGCAGACGGGCTCGCCGCAGAGCCCAGAGCCCAGGACCCCTGGCGACTTTTCGGATTAACCCTCCGCAAGACGCCTGGCAGCAGTCAGCACAGCCAGGCGTATATAATCACTAAAAATAATGGCGGGTATGCACATGTCAGCACTCTTTCACCTGGACAGAAACAACAACGCCACGCTGCAAAAACAGATCCGCGAGCAGCTGGTCACCGCCATTCTGGGGGGCTACCTGCCGCTGGATGAGCCACTGCCCTCAAGCCGCAGCCTGGCCAAAACACTCAATGTCGCACGCAACACCATAGTGCTGGTATACGATGAGCTGGCCACCGACGGCTACCTGACATCCAAGGAGCGCAGCGGCTATTTCGTCAATCCGCAGTTTGTCGCCGGCAAGCTGGAAAAGGACAGCAAAAACGCGCCCCAAAGCGACAGCTGCGACAAGGTCGACTGGTCAAAGCGGTTCAAGGTCAAACCTGCAGTACAGGCAAACCCAAGCCTGGCCCATGCCTGGCACTCCCACCCCTACCCCTTTATTTACGGTCAGCTGGACTCAGCCCTGTTCCCGATCGACAACTGGCGCAAGTGCTGGCGCGATGCCGTCAGCGTGCAGGCGATTCGCGACTGGTCATCGGATCGCTATGACAGCGATGACCCCATGCTGATCGAACAGCTGCAAAAGCGCATATTGCCGAGCCGTGGCATCCAGGCCGAGAAGGACGAAATACTGGTCACCATCGGTTCCCAACAGGCGCTCTACCTGCTGGCCCAGCTGCTGCTGGACGACAGTACCTGCTTCGGTATCGAAGACCCGGGCTATACCAGTGCCGGGCACATAGGCGCGCTCTTTGGCGCCCGGGTGAAAAGTCTCGCAGTGGATGAAAACGGCCTGGTCGTTGACGAGCAGCTGGACAGCTGCGATGCCCTCTACATCACGCCGAGCTATCAATGCCCCACCACCGTTACCATGCCACTGGAACGGCGGCGCACCCTGCTCGACAAGGCACTGCAACACGACTTCATCGTGGTGGAAGATGACTACGAAATGGAGATCAATTTTGAATCCAACCCGACACCGGCGCTGAAAAGCCTCGATAAGCACGACCGGGTACTTTATATCGGCAGCCTCTCCAAGACCCTGGCACCGGGACTGCGCATGGGATTCATGGTCGGCCCCAAGGCCCTGATACAGGAAGCCCGCAACCTGCGCCAGCTGATGCTGCGCCACCCACCACTGAACAATCAGCGCGCCGTGGCGCTCTTTCTGGCCCAGGGCTATCACGATGCTCTGCTGCGAAAGCTCGCCCGAAAATTCCACCAGCGCAGTGAGATCATGGCCCAGGCGCTGAACACCTACCTGCCCGGCAGCTATATTCTGCCCTCGGGCGGATCTTCGTTCTGGTGCACTCTGCCTGGCGGGATCAATGCCGCCGAGCTCAAGCGAGTCGCCGCGCAAAAAGGCATTCTGATCATTTCCGGCGACAGCTATCACTACGCCGACGACCTGCCGCAGAACTGCATCAAGCTGGGCTTTTCCGCCATAGCCCCCGAGGCCATCGAGCCCGGCATCCGCATTCTGGCGCAACTGATTCAGGACATGAGCGCTGCAGATTAAGGCGGGAGCAAGGGGAAAGGAGAAAGGGGAAAATAAAAAAGAGAGAACGAGAGACGGGCGAAAGGCGAAAGAATTGAAGCGGGAATAAAACAGCAACGCAGCGCCAAAGCGCTGCGTCCGTTAAGGCTTAGCGCAGCAACAGTAGCGGGCTGCGGGTATTGTTAAGCATGTTGCGGGTCGTACTGCCCACCAATAGCTGGCGAATACGCGAATGACCGTAGGCCCCCATCACGATCAGATCGATGTTGTTGTCGGCCTGATAGGCGTGCAGTACCGGCTCGACATCACCGCTTTTCAATACTGCAGTCACCGCAAAGTTAGCCTTTTCCAGCGTGCTGCGCGCACCATCCAGCGCCAGACGATGTTCCGCCGTGTCCGCCCCCACCATCACCAGATGACAGGGTAGTCCCCGAAACAGCGGACTGGCCGCCAGCATCTCGACGCCCTTGAGGGTGGTGGCACTGCCATCAAAGGCGAGCATAAAGCTTTTGGGTTCGGAAAATTCGCCGGGAATGGCCAGAATCGGTCTGTGCATGGTGCGAATCACACTCTCGACATGACTCCCTACCGGCATGCCGGGGCTATGACTGTGGGTACTGTGCAGACCGAGTACCAGCAGGCGGATGTCCGCTTCGAGCTCACCCAGACTTTCGGCCAGGTCACCGTGGCGTTGCATCAGGGCGGGCGCCTCAACGCCGCTGTTACGGGTCCGCTCTGCGGCGGCATCCAGCATGGCCTTGCCGGCTTCGATCGCCAGGCGACCACGCTTTTCATCCAGTGAGGCCAGCTCTTCGAGCAGGTGCTCGCGACTGCCCAGACCAATATTGCCGCTGAGATCCACTTCAGCCGCCTTGTCAGGACGGTCCAGTACATGCAGTAGCACCAGCGGCGCCTCCAGACGTCGACTGGCCCAGCTGGCGCTGTCGCACACCGCCGCCGCAGACTGCATGGCACCGATACAGGCAAATACTTTATTCATACATGGTCACTCCCTGTACAGCATTGGACGGGGCTCTTAACCTGGCGTTCGCATTGGGCCCTGGTTCCAGAGAAAGAACCCAGAATGAAGCATCTCTGCATCACCCATTAACCCGCCGGGCTAATAATCTGCCCGCGGTCGCCCTGCCTGTGGCACACCGCAGAGTTCAACCATAGCATGCCTGTGCGAGCAGAAAAGCCCCCAGGGTCAAGTTGTTACGCTGTTAAATCAGCCTGCAACCGAGGGCATCAGTGCCCGATGAGTTCATCCACATTGCCAGGCTTGTCGTACTGGCCAAAGCGGTCAACGATGGTCCGGCTGGCTTCATTCAGACCACAGACTTCCACCTCGGTACCTTCGCGGCGGAACTTGACGACCACCTTGTCGAGGGACGAGACGGCGGTGATATCCCAGAAATGCGCATGGGTGACATCGATCACCACCTTGTCGAGCACTTCCTTGAAATCGAACGCAGCGATGAATTTGTCCGCCGAGACGAAGAACACCTGCCCCGAGACACGGTATTCACGCAGCGACTGGGTTTCATCCACATGGGTATCCACCCGCATGTAGTGCCCGACCTTGCTGGCGAAGAACATGGCGGCCAGCAACACACCAACGAAAACGCCGTAGGCCAGGTTGTGGGTAAACACCACCACCACCACGGTCGCGATCATGACGATGTTGGTCGACAGCGGGTGCTGCTTGAGATTGCGGATCGAATCCCAGCTGAAGGTACCGATGGAGACCATGATCATCACCGCCACCAGAGCCGCCATCGGAATCTGTGCTACCCACTCATCGAGGAAGACCACCATGACAAGCAGCAACAGACCCGCGGTCAGGGTCGACAGGCGGGTGCGGCCACCGGATTTCACGTTGATCACCGACTGGCCGATCATGGCGCAGCCCGCCATGCCACCGAGCAGACTGGAGGCAATATTGGACACGCCCTGCCCCTTGCACTCGCGGTTCTTGTCACTGGAGGTATCGGTCAGGTCATCAACGATGGTGGCGGTCATCATGGATTCCAGCAGACCCACCACGGCCATGGCGGCGGCGTAGGGGAAGATGATCTGCAGGGTTTCAAAGTTCAGCGGCACATCCGGCCAGAGGAAGATCGGCAGAGTATCGGGCAGCTCGCCCATATCACCGACGGTACGGATATCCAGCCCCAGATACATCGACAGGCCAGTCAGCGCCAGGATGCACACCAGCGGTGACGGCACCGCACGGGTCACGTAGGGAAACAGATAGATAATGCCAAGCCCCCCTGCAGTCATGGCATAGACATGCCAGGTCACATCGATCAGCTCGGGCAACTGCGCCATAAAGATCAGAATTGCCAATGCATTGACGAACCCTGTGACCACCGAGCGGGACACAAAGCGCATCAGACTGCCGAGCTTCAGATAACCGGCCCCGATCTGCAGCACCCCGGTCAGCAAGGAGGCGGCCAGCAGATACTCAAGCCCGTGATCACGTACCAGAGTCACCATCAGCAGCGCCATGGCACCGGTCGCCGCCGAGATCATGCCGGGACGGCCGCCCACAAAGGCAATCACCACCGCAATACAGAAGGACGCGTACAGACCCACCTTGGGATCTACACCGGCGATGATCGAAAAAGCGATCGCCTCGGGGATCAGGGCCAGCGCTACCACAGCGCCCGCCAGCAGATCGCCACGCGTGTTGGAGAACCAGTGCCGTTGCAAAGAGTTAATCATCCGTTATCCGTCAGGTCATCAAGCTTGGAACAGCACCGCCATGCTGTCACCGGGAATAGAAGAGGTGCGAAAGGTGCCGGCTGAGCCTGCGACCTTCGCGGTCTGTGGTTCGCGCAGAACCAGCTGTAAAACGCAGAAAAAGTGCCGACACAGCGCGGCCAGAGCAACCGTTTTTTTTGCATGTGCACAAAGCGCGGCTACGTTACCGGCTTGTGCCTGAAGCGTCAAGTCGGCCACAGCCGCGACGTTTAAGCTGCAATACCCAAGCAGCGACCAAAAGGAAGGGCTGCAACCTTCGAGCCTGCCGCCCCGTCATCTACCGAAGAAAGGCTTAGTGGCCGCGCTCCAGCATCTCATCCACCATCGCCTTTTCCGTGCCCAGATCGTCCGTATCGGCAGTGCTGCGCGGCAATATCAGGTTCAGAATAATGGCCGCAAAACCGCTCAGCGCGACGCCCTGCAGACTCGTTTCACCCTGGCCTACGACCATGCCGCCAATGCCGAACACCAGCACAGTGGCAACAATGACCAGATTGCGCTGCTCGCTCAGATCAACCTGCGCCTTGATCAGGGTATTCATGCCCACCGCGGCAATGGAGCCGAACAGCAGGATCAGAATGCCCCCCATCACCGGGGTTGGAATGGTCTGCAGCAAAATGCCGATCTTGGCTATAAAGGCCAGAGCGATAGCAAAGACCGCAGCCCAGGTCATCACCACCGGGTTAAATGCACGGGTCAGCATGACCGCGCCTGTCACTTCCGAATAGGTCGTATTCGGCGGTCCGCCAAGCATGGCGGCGGTAGAGGTTGCGATACCGTCCCCCAGCAGGGTGCGGTGCAGGCCGGGCTTTTTCAGGTAGTCTTTGCCCGTCACGCTGCTGATGGCCAGCACATCACCGACATGCTCAATCGCAGGCGCTATGGCAACCGGCAGCATGAAGAGGATCGCCTGCCAGTTGAGTTCCGGCGCCACAAAGGCCGGCACCGAGAACCAGGCCGCCTGCTGCACCGGCGTGTAATCCACCATGCCCATCAGGTTGGCCAGCAGGTATCCGACCAGTACGCCGGAGAGGATAGGTACCAGGCGAAAGATACCGCGGGCAAACACCGCTACTACCAGGGTGGACAGCAGCGCCGCCATGGACACCAGCATGGCATCAGCGTACGGGAACAGCTCGAAAGCGCCATCGCCGCTTTTGCCCATGGCCATGTTTACCGCCACCGGCGCCAGCCCCAGGCCAATCACCATGATAATGGGGCCCGTCACCACCGGCGGCATCAGCCGATGAATAAAACCGACACCGCGAAGCTTCACCGCCAGCGACAGCAGCAGATACAGCATCCCGGCCGCCATAAGCCCGCCCATGGTGGCGGGAATGCCCCAGGTCTGGACGCCGTAGATGATGGGCGCGATAAAGGCGAAGGACGACGCCAGGAAGACCGGCACCGTCCGCTTGGTGGCGATCTGAAACAGCAGCGTGCCGGCACCGGCGGTAAACAAAGCAACGCTCGGATTCAGCCCGGTCAACAGCGGCACCAGCACCAGGGCACCGAAGGCCACGAACAGCATTTGCGAACCGGCCAGCGCACCGCGCCATCCGCTCAGGTGATATTCACCGTGGTGAGACATGGTTCAGTTCCCCTCAGGTACCGAAGATTTTGTCACCGGCGTCACCAAGACCCGGAATGATGTAGCCGTGTTCATCCAGGTGACTGTCAACGGACGCCGTGAAGATATCCACGTCCGGGTGTGCTTCCTGCACCTTCTTGAGACCTTCAGGTGCTGCCACCAGAATCAGCGTGCGGATACTGGTGCAACCCGCTTTCTTCAGCATATCGATGGTGGCGATCAGGGAACCGCCCGTCGCCAGCATTGGATCAATGATCAGCGCCATGCGCTCTTCAATATCGTTGGCCAGCTTTTCAAAGTACGGCACCGGCTCCAGGGTTGTCTCGTCACGGTACAGACCGACAACGGATATTTTGGCGGCGGGCACCAGTTCCAGCACGCCATCGAGCATGCCGATGCCGGCGCGCAGAATCGGCACCACGGTGATTTTCTTGCCCTTGATGCGCTCCGCCGTCATGGCGCCACACCAGCCGTCCACCTGATAGGTTTCCAGCTCCAGGTCTTTGGTCGCCTCGTAGGTCAGCAGACAGCCAACCTCAGACGCCAGCTGCCGGAAACTGCGGGTACTCAGACCGGCGGCCCGCATCAGACCCAGCTTGTGGCGGACCAGTGGGTGGCGGATTTCGTGAACGCTCATGCACAAACCTCTTTGACGACAGTTAGAATCCGCTCAGCAAGCCGGACCCCATGTTAAACCAGCGACCTGAAACCCGTGCCAGCACCAGGGCTGCCACCGGCATCGAACACAAAGGCGGCATCCTGCGAATACCGTCCCAGCCCCGATTTATACAGCAATTGTCGTGCCGGTCAGAAAATGTGGGTGCATCCTAGCCAAAAGGCGGGAATTTGTCATCCGCCGGTCGGCTTGCCATCTGACCGGTCAGTCAGTATTGTGAGCCCGATGAGCCGCACCGGGCCCATCGCCCGGCGCCTGAACACTTTTATCTATTCTGACGCCTGATCCCATGCCCAATACCGACCTGGACCATATCCGCGAGGTTTACGCCCAAGCGGACCTGCTGCACAGCGCCTGCGAGGTGGAAGCCGCCATCGACGCCATGGCCGACGCCATCAGCCTGACCCTGCACGATCGCAACCCCGTTCTCTTCAGCATCATGAACGGCGGCCTGGTGATTGGCGGCAAATTGCTGACACGGCTCGAATTCCCGCTCGAAGCCAGCTATCTGCACGCGACCCGTTATCGCAACAGCACCCGCGGCTTCGGGCTGGAATGGAAGGTCCCGCCCATGGTGGAGTTCAAGGACCGCCCGGTGCTGATCATCGACGACATTCTGGATGAAGGTCACACCCTGGCGGAAATCATCGACCACTTTGAGCGTGAAGGCGCCGCCGAGGTCTATACCGCGGTACTGGTCGACAAGATGCATGACCGCAAGGCGCGCCCGGGCATGAAGGCAGACTTCGTCGGCCTCAACGCCGAAGACCGCTACCTGTTTGGCTTTGGCATGGATTATCACGGTTACTGGCGCAATGCGCCGGGCATCTTCGCCGTCAAGGGCATGTAATCAAGGGGCAAGGAAGTTTCCGCCCGGGCTTGGGAGCCTGAACACAAAAAAGCCGACGATGGGCAACACTGCCCTCGCCGGCTTTTTTACGACAACCGTCTGAGTATCAGGGGTGCAGCTCGTCGAACAGGGCGACAAACTCCTGCGTCAGCTTGTGACTGGGTGCCATATGAATCAGCGGGCGCGACTCATTATGGGACTCACGCATCTTCACCGAGGATGATATCTTGCTGCTGAGCATTGGCAGATTTTCCGCCATCAGATCCGCCACCATCTTTTGCGGCAGGGTTGCCCGCGGCTGATACTGGTTCACCACTATGCCCTCGACCCGCAGCTGAGCGTTGTGGTCCTGCTGGGTTTCGCGCACATTATCCATCAGGCTGTACAGCGCCTGGCGGGCAAATTCGTCACAGTCAAACGGGATCAGGCAGCGATCCGCCGCCACCAGTGCAGACAGGGTGAAGAAGTTGAACGCCGGCGGCGTATCGATGTAAATGGCATCGTAGTCGTCCAGCTGACTCAGGGCATCGCGCAGCTTGTAGATCTTGTGCTTGGACTCGAGCTTGGCCTGCAGATCGGTAACATCCGGGTTGGACGGAATCAGAAACAGGTTTTCATAGGGCGTTTCGTGCACAAACTCATCGGGCCCGGCCGTCTTCAGCTGAAAGCTCAGCATCTGCTCGAAAAAGTCCCGGATATCCGTCTGGGTGTGGGCCGCGTTCTCGCCCAGCAGATAGTGGGTCGAGTTGCACTGTGGATCCAGGTCGATCACCAGCGTTTTCAGACCCCGGGTCGCGCTGATGGCGGCCAGGTTGGTGGTGATGCTGGATTTGCCCACACCGCCCTTCTGGTTAAAGACAACTCGTTTCATCGAATCCTGTTCTCCGAAATCGACATCATCCCTGCGACAGCAGTTTGCGCAGGTCGATGATGGCCGCATTAGCGCGGGAAATATAAGACGCCATCACCAGAGAGTGGTTGGCGACCAGACCGAACTCGCTGCCGTTCAGCACCATCGGACTCCAGATGGTTTCCTGGGTGGATTCGAGCTCGCGCACGATCTGCTCCAGACTCACACGGGCATTCTTCTTCTCCAGCGCGACGGCAAAATCAGCATCCACCGCCTGCAAAATATGAATCAGCGCCCAGGCTGTACCGCGAGCCTCATAGAAGACATCATCCAGTTCCAGCCAGGACGTCTGTATATCCTGTTCGGCCATGCCCTGGGTCGACTGGCGCGCATCGATTTCACCGGCCAGATCCGTATTCAGACGGCGTTGACCGACGCTGGCACTGAGGCGCTGCGACAGACTCCCCAGGCGAGTGGAAACATCCCCCAGCCAGTTGTTCAGGTTGTCGGCACGGGCATAAAACTGTGACTGGGTCTGGGCCGGGTCAGCCAGGCGCAGCTGATACTGGCGCATGTGCTTGACCGCCTTGCGGTATTCACCCTCGGTGGAGGGCAGCAGCCAGCTCTTGTTGTTGAAGTGCAGCAGCGGTTCGGCCTTCGCCAGGTCCCCATCTTCCGTTGACTGCGACTGCGAGCGACTGAAATCCTTGCGCAGGGCACGGCTCAGATCCCGCGCCTGTACCAGCACACCGAACTCCCAGTTGGGCACGTTATCGAGCCAGATACCCGGCGGCAGTCTGTCGTTACTCAGGTAGCCGCCCGGCTTGTTCAGCAGGGTTTCGACAATTTCGATCAGTGCACCACTGGTGTGCGAACCCACCGCAGGCGCGGCACCCTCATGGGGCACGGCCTTGGCCTCAACATCAAAACGCGCCGGTTCCCAGCTCCAGTACAGGCCCACCACCAGTGCGCTCAGTAAATAAAGCCCCAGCAATACGCCTATCCCCTTGAGCCAGGCCGAAGACCCAGGGCCCGCCGCTATCCGATCCCATATGCCCAGCCACCAACGCTGCAGTTTTTCCAATGCCGTTCCCTTAATAACCTGGATGTGCTCTGAATGCTGCACCGCACTATCACTGATTTGCCCAACAGCGTCAACGCCCGGCCCCCGGCACCCCGGCTGGGTTCTGGCGCAAAAAGCGCTCAATGGACAAAAAAACATCACCAATGATGGACAACAGACCGGGAAATCTAGGTTAACTTCGTTGAAATAGCCGCTAACGCCGCAAATTATGGCTTGCGATAGACACTGCCTCCGGATTCATGCAAACTATGCGATCTAACCTCCTGTATGTCGCAAGTCTGTTGATTTTTGAGGCTTTATTGATGGCAAAAATACTGGTGCTGCACGGCCCCAACCTGAACCTGCTCGGCACCCGGGAACCCGGAATTTACGGTGCTACCACGCTGGCGGACATCAACCGTTCGCTGGAAATGCAGGCACAGGCCGCCGGCCACCAGCTGAGCCATCTGCAAAGCAATGCCGAATATCAGCTGATCGACCGCATCCATGCTGCCCGGGATGAAGGCGTCGCCTTTATCATTATCAACCCGGCGGCATTCACCCATACCAGTGTCGCACTGCGCGATGCCCTGCTGGGGGTGGATATTCCGTTTTACGAAGTCCACCTGTCCAATGTGCACGCACGCGAGGCATTCCGGCACCATTCGTATTTTTCGGATGTCGCCAGGGGCGTGATCTGCGGCTTCGGCAGCCAGGGGTACAACTTTGCATTGCAGGCTGTCGTAGACGGTCTGGCATAACTCACGCGGGGTCTGATCGTCGCCGGACAGGCTCCTGAACCCACTTCCGCCACTTCAAGAATTTAAAAAGAGATCATAATGGATATCCGCAAAGTCAAAAAACTGATCGAACTGCTGGAAGAGTCCAACATCAACGAAATCGAAATCAAGGAAGGTGAAGAGTCCGTGCGCATCAGCCGCATGGCTCAGTCCGTCCCTGCCCAGATGATGATGCCGGCCGGCTACCCGCAGATGGCCATGGCGCCTGCGCCTGCTGCTGCTGCTGCCGCAGCACCCGTTGCTGTCGCTGAGCCTGCCGCGGCAGAATTTAACGGCCACGTTGTGCTCTCGCCGATGGTCGGCACCTTCTACCGTTCGCCGTCACCAAGCTCGCCACCCTTTGTTGAAGTGGGCAAGACCGTCAAGGCCGGTGATGTGATCTGCATCGTTGAAGCCATGAAGATGATGAACCAGATTGAAGCCGACAAGTCCGGCGTGATCGAAGCCATTCTGGTTGAAGAGGGCCAGCCGGTCGAATACGACCAGCCTCTCGTCACCATCGTCTAAGCGCCTCTTCGCCAGATCAAGGAATTTACCCGATGCTTGAAAAAGTCGTCATCGCCAACCGAGGCGAAATTGCGCTGCGAATTCTGCGAGCCTGCAAAGAGCTGGGTATCAAAACCGTCGCGGTGCACTCCGTTGCTGACCGTGACCTGATGCATGTGCGCCTGGCAGACGAGGCCGTCTGCATTGGCCCGGCTCCGTCCAAAAACAGCTACCTGAACATTCCGGCGATCATCAGCGCCGCCGAAGTGACCGATGCCAGCGGTATTCACCCCGGCTACGGCTTCCTGGCGGAAAATGCCAACTTCGCCGAACAGGTTGAACGGTCAGGCTTCAAGTTCATTGGCCCAAGTTCCGAAACCATCCGCCTGATGGGCGACAAGGTTTCAGCCATCAGGGCCATGAAAAAGGCCAAGGTACCGACAGTGCCGGGCTCCGATGGCCCGCTGCCCGAAGACGCCGATGAAGTTCACGCCATCGCCCGCCGTATCGGCTACCCGGTGATCATCAAGGCCGCCTCCGGTGGTGGTGGTCGCGGCATGCGCGTTGTCCACACGGAAGCGGCACTGCTGAATTCCATCCATGTTACCCAGTCCGAAGCTGCCGCCGCCTTTGGCGACGATACGGTCTACATGGAGAAGTTCCTCGAGAACCCGCGCCACGTGGAAGTCCAGGTTCTGGCCGATGGCCAGGGCAATGCGATTCACCTGTATGACCGCGACTGCTCCATGCAGCGCCGTCACCAGAAGGTGGTTGAGGAAGCGCCCGCGCCCCATATCGACGAAGAGGCGCGCCAGCGCGTGCTGAAGTCCTGCGTGGATGCCTGCATCACCATCGGCTACCGCGGCGCCGGCACCTTCGAGTTCCTGTATGAAAACGGTCACTTCTACTTTATCGAAATGAACACCCGCGTTCAGGTTGAGCATCCGGTCACCGAAATGATCACCGGCGTCGATATCGTCAAGGAACAGCTGCGTATCGCCTCCGGCCTGCCGCTGTTCTACAAGCAGGAAGATATAGTCGTACGCGGACATTCCTTTGAATGCCGCATCAACGCCGAAGACCCCAAAACCTTCCTGCCAAGCCCCGGCACCGTGAAGCACTTTCACACGCCGGGCGGTTTTGGCATCAGGGTCGATTCGCATCTGTACAACGGCTACACAGTGCCGCCGCACTACGACTCACTGGTCGCCAAGCTGATCACCTTCGGTGACAGCCGTGAAATCGCCCTGACCCGCATGCGCAATGCACTGGACGAAATGCTGGTAGAAGGCATTCGCACCAACATCCCGCTGCATCAGGAGATCGTGCGCGACACCAACTTCGCCCAGGGTGGTGTGAATATTCACTACCTGGAGAAGAAACTGGGTCTGTAAAGTCCCAGGACCACAGCCTGCCGGAATTCCTGCGCGAATCCCGGCAGGCCCGAAAAGCCCGCACTCGCGGGCTTTTGCGTATAGAGCGCAACATCTTTGCGGTGCAATGCGTAGCACGGGAAAGCCGCAAGGTTTCCTGTGTCGCATGAATCAGCCATACTCAGCTATAACACTTACGAATACGGATCCGCCATGCCCTGGCTACAAATCAAGCTCTCCATCGAACCGGACGCCGCCGAGCAGTATGAGGACATTCTGCTGGCCGCCGGTTGCGCCGCCGTCACCTACCAGGACTCGGCCGACGAGCCCATTTTCGAACCGGACCTGGGCACTACGCCACTGTGGTCGAACACCACCATCACAGGCCTGTTCGCTACCGAACATGACCTGGAAGAGACCACCCGCTTCGTGCACCAGGCACATGAGCAGCTCTTCGCCGGCACCCCCATGCCAGAGCTCAAGGCTGAAATCCTTGAAGACAAGGACTGGGAGCGGGAGTGGATGGTCAACTATCACCCCATGCGTTTTGGGCAGCGCCTGTGGGTGTGCCCGAGCTGGCGCGAAGCGCCTGATCCCGATGCCGTCAACATGATGCTGGACCCGGGCCTCGCCTTCGGAACCGGCACCCACCCCACCACGGCACTCTGCCTGGAATGGCTGGACGGCGAGCCGCTGGAAGGCAAACAGGTTATCGACTACGGCTGCGGCTCCGGCATTCTGGGCATTGCCTCCCTGCTGCTGGGTGCACGCCATGTGCTGGCGGTCGATATAGACGTCCAGGCGCTGCAGGCAACCAACAGCAATCTGGAGCGCAACAAGCTCGACCCCGCGCGCCTGCACACCTGTCTGCCACCTGCGGCACCGGAACTCGAAGCCGACCTGCTGGTCGCCAACATCCTCGCAGGCCCGCTGGTCGAACTGGCACCGACACTGGCCGCACGTGTGCGCAGCGGCGGACGCATCGCGCTTTCAGGTCTGCTGGAACGTCAGGCCGGCGATATTGGCGCCGCCTACGGTCAGTGGTTCAAACTGGATCCGGTTGCTGAACGCGAAGGCTGGATCAGGATCTCCGGCACGAGGTTATAACCCATGAACGGCGGCATCGTCACCGAATGTCCGGAGTGTGAAACACGCTTCAATGTCAGCGATGGCCAGCTCAGGCTGGCCGATGGCAAGGTTCGATGCGGTGCCTGCCTGCGGGTATTCGATGCCCGGGCACACCAACCCTACACCGGGACACAACACTCACAGCCTGACACCAGCAGCGGTGGTAATGCCGAAGAAGGACCCGCGCCGCAGGAATACTCGCTGCATGTGCGCTATGCGCAAGCTCCCAAGGTCAGCTCGGCGGCACAAGCACAGCGTCCAGCAGAGCCGGTGAATCCGGTGGACGACCCGGCCGTCTTTGACCCCGATGCACCATTGGAAGTCAGCAGCCCCGCCGAAGCTCCACAGGATCGACCGCAGCGCAACTGGCGCAGGACTGCCCCCCAGAAGCCCTCGACACCCATTCCGATCGCCAGCTTTCTGCGCACACCGGCACAGGATGCTCCATCTGAAGAGCTGCCTGAACAGACACCCATCACGCAGCCAGGCACGCACAAGCCCCCAGCCACCGGCGAATACGGCCCGCACAGTATCACCGAACCCGCGTCTGCCCCCATTGCAGCTGGCGAACCCGCCTGTGACCAGGGCGGGCCGGCCGAGAAGGTCGCTCTTGCTGAACTTGAGCCTGAGCCTGTCGTGGAATTGGCTTCTGCCCCCCCTATGCCTGCTCACAGTTCACAGGAACAGGAACAGGAACAGGAACAGCCTGCTCCCTCTAGCACACAGCCTGAGCCTGCCATCATTACGGCGACCGAAGCCGACAGCCCGCCTGCACATGCACAGCCCAGGCCCCCCGCAGCGCCCGTGCAGACTGAATTTCAGCCGGTGCCACAGGTCGCACCGCAACCACACTCGACGCCCCAGCCACAGGGGCTGGCCGCACTGCAGGATCTGCACGCCGAACCACTGGAGCTTAGGCACCCGGTAACGCCCACAACCCCCGGCGCCGTGCTCGGCTGGAGCCTTGGCTGCCTTGCAGCCGCTGTACTGCTGACCTCACAGCTGGCCTGGTTCAATCGTATCGAGTGGTCCCGCGAACCGCTGCTGGCAGACGCCTATGACATTTTGTGTCATCAGCTTGAGTGTGCCATACCGCCCTACCAGGCGGTGGAGCTGATTCACAACCGTCAGCTGGTCGTGCGGGCTCACCCCCGCTATGAGGATGCCCTCAGCATCGACCTGCTGCTGGAAAACACCGCGAGTTTCCGCCAGCCCTTCCCCGCCATCGAGCTGAGCTTTTCCGACATTCGCGGTCGTACCGTCGCCCGTCGCGTGCTACAACCGCAGGACTATCTGGACGATATACTGGACCCGCTGAAGATGCCGAATTCGCAGCCATTCCAGGTCAATCTGGCGATACTGGATCCGGGCCGGCGCGCCGTCAGCTATGAGGTTCAGCTAGCACCAGCCCAGCTTTAGCGCAAGCGCGTTTTTGTTCATTTTTTCATCAGATACGGGTTGGACGCGTTCGCCTGAAGCGGTATCATTGCCCACCTTCCTTGAGTGAACCAGGTTCGAAGCCCATTTGGGTTTTGCGGTGTTTTTTTCTCTGAAAAAAGGTCCTCCATGTTCCGAATCGGCCCCTATACCATTGACAGTCAGGTAATTCTGGCACCAATGGCAGGTGTTACCGACAGACCCTTTCGTCAGCTCTGTCGACGACTGGGTGCCGGCATGGTGGTGTCCGAAATGGTGACCTCCGATACAAGGCTATGGAACAGCCGCAAGTCCATCAACCGCCTCAATCATACCGGTGAACCCGAACCCCGTTCGGTTCAAATTGCCGGTGGTGACCCTGAGATGATGGCGCAGGCAGCGCGCATGAACGTGGAGCGCGGTGCCCAGATCATCGACATCAACATGGGCTGCCCGGCCAAAAAGGTCTGCAACAAGGCGGCGGGATCCGCCCTGCTGCAGGATGAACCCCTGGTACGCAGTATCCTGCATGCCGTGGTCGGGGCCGTTGATGTACCTGTTACCCTGAAAATCCGTACCGGCTGGAATACCAGCAACCGCAACGGACTCAATGTGGCAAAGATCGCGGAAGATGCAGGTATCAGCGCCCTGGCCGTGCACGGCAGAACACGCGCCTGCAGCTACAAGGGCGAGGTCGAATACGACACCATCAGAGACATCAAACAGGCCGTATCACTGCCGGTATTCGCCAACGGCGACATTCGCACCCCGGAACAGGCCCGCAAAGTGCTGGACTATACCGGTGCCGATGCGGTGATGATCGGCCGCGCCGCCCAGGGTCGCCCCTGGGTACTGCGCGAAATCGATCACTTCCTGCGCTTTGGGCGCAGGCTGGAGGCGCCGGGCCTGGCTGAAATCAAGGGAATTCTGCTCGAGCATGTGCAGGGACTACACCAGTTTTACGGTGACTACATGGGCGTGCGCATCGCACGCAAGCATGTGGGCTGGTACCTGCAGGCCGAACAGGGTGGCAGTTGCTTTAGACAAGCATTCAATCAGTTGGAAACAGCAGACGACCAGTTCGCCGCTATTGACGACTTTTTTGCCCAGTGGGCACAAAGCGGCACAGCGGCCTGATCACAGGCAATGGACAGACACGCAAAGTGGATATTAAAGAACTTAAACAGCCGACACTTGCCACGCAACAGCCACAGGACACGCGCAATCAAACGCTGCGTGACAATGTGCACCAGTCTCTGACGCACTACTTCAAGCAGCTGGACGGCCAGCCGGTGACCGACGTCTACCAGATGGTTCTGGCGGAAGTCGAAGCACCGCTGTTCGAAACCGTGATGGCCTATACCAAGGACAACCAGACCAAGGCTTCCCAGCTGCTCGGTCTGAACCGCGGTACCCTGCGCAAGAAGCTGAAGCAGTACGGACTGCTGTAATAGATTCACTTCGTTAACCGGAAACCGGAAACCCGAACTACCATGGCAGAGCAACACAGCACCCAGGTTCGCCGCGCACTGATCAGCGTGTCGGACAAGACCGGCATCGTCGAATTTGCACGGGCCCTCGCGGCCCAGGGCGTCGAAATCCTCTCCACCGGCGGCACCTTCAAGCTGCTGCGCGAGCAGAACATCAACGCCGTTGAAGTATCCGACCACACCGGCTTTCCCGAAATGATGGACGGGCGCGTCAAAACCCTGCATCCGAAAATTCACGGCGGCATTCTGGGCCGCCGCGGCATCGATGATGGCGTTATGCAGGACCATGGCATAGCGCCAATCGATATGGTGGTGGTCAACCTCTACCCCTTCGCCCAGACCATTGCCAGGACGGATTGCGATCTGCCAATGGCAATCGAGAATATCGATATCGGCGGCCCCACCATGGTGCGTTCTGCTGCCAAAAATCATAAGGATGTTGCCATCGTCGTTAATTCGAGCGATTACGACGCCATCCTGGCGGAACTGAAAGATGCCGGCAGTCTGAGTCACAAGACCCGCTTCGATCTGGCCGTGAAGGCCTTCGAACACACGGCCGCCTACGACGGCATGATTGCCAACTTCCTGGGCGCCATCGTCGATGGTACTGAAGAGGCGCCGGCCGAGTTCCCGCGTACCTTCAACACCCAGTTCGTCAAGGCACAGGACATGCGCTACGGCGAGAACCCGCATCAGAAAGCGGCCTTCTACGTTGAAGCCAATCCGGCGGATGTTGGCATTGCCACCGCCCGTCAGTTGCAGGGCAAGGAACTGTCCTACAACAATGTCGCCGATACCGATGCCGCCCTTGAGTGCGTCAAGAGCTTCGTCAAGCCGGCCTGCGTTATCGTCAAGCACGCCAACCCCTGCGGTGTGGGCGTAAGCCCCGAAGGCGGCATTCGCCAGGCCTACGAACTGGCCTACGCCACCGATACCGAATCGGCCTTCGGCGGCATTATCGCCTTCAACCGCGAGCTCGATGCCGACACGGCCCAGGCCATCGTCGACCGCCAGTTCGTTGAAGTCATCATTGCCCCCAGCATCAGCCAGGAAGCCCGTGCCGTGGTTGCCGCCAAGGCCAATGTACGCCTGCTGGAATGCGGTCAGTGGTCCGCCGAGCGTATCAACGATCTGGACTACAAGCGCGTCAACGGCGGCCTGCTGGTACAGAGCCGTGACACCGGCATGATCACGGCCGCCGACCTCAAGATCGTGACCCAGCGCGCGCCAAGCGAAGCTGAAGTACACGACCTGATCTTCGCCTGGAAAGTGGCCAAGTTCGTCAAGTCCAACGCCATCGTCTACGCCAAGAACCGTCAGACCGTCGGTGTCGGCGCCGGCCAGATGAGCCGCGTCAACTCCGCCCGCATCGCCGGCATCAAGGCGGAACACGCCGGGCTGCAGGTTGAGGGCGCGGTCATGGCCTCCGACGCCTTCTTCCCGTTCCGCGACGGTATCGACAATGCAGCCAAGGCCGGTATCACCGCGGTGATCCAGCCCGGCGGCTCCATGCGCGATGACGAAGTGATCAAGGCTGCCGACGAAGCCGGCATCGCCATGGTCTTCACCGGCATGCGTCACTTCCGCCACTAAGGCGTGCGAGGAGATTCCATGAAAGTATTGATCATCGGCTCCGGCGGGCGTGAACACGCCCTGGCCTGGAGCGTTGCACGGGACGCCGGTGTCGAGAAAGTCTTCGTGGCACCCGGCAACGCCGCGACTGCCAACGAAGCCAAGCTCGAAAACGTCGCCATAGACGTACTGGATCAGGATGCTCTGGTGGCTTTTGCCCACCAGAACGCTATCGACCTGACCATCGTCGGCCCGGAAGCACCACTGGTGGCAGGCGTGGTGGACCGTTTTCGCGCCGAAGGCCTGGCCATTTTTGGTCCCAGCGCCGCCGCTGCGCAGCTCGAAGGCTCCAAGGCCTTCACCAAGGACTTCCTGGCACGGCACCAGATTCCGAGCGGCGACTACCAGAACTTCACCGAAATAGAGCCGGCCCTGGCCTATGTACGTGAAAAAGGTGCGCCCATCGTCGTCAAGGCCGACGGTCTTGCCGCCGGCAAGGGCGTGATCGTTGCCATGACGCTGGAAGAAGCCGAAAACGCCATCCGTGACATGCTGGCGGGCAATGCCTTTGGCGATGCTGGCAGCCGCGTCGTGATCGAGGAGTTCCTCGACGGCGAAGAAGCCTCCTTTATTGTCATGGTGGACGGCGAAAACGTACTTGCCATGGCTACCAGCCAGGATCACAAGCGTGTCGGCAACGGCGATACCGGCCCCAATACCGGCGGCATGGGTGCCTATTCCCCTGCCCCCGTGGTGACGCCAGAGATCCACCAGCGCGCCATGGACGAAGTCATCATGCCCACGGTGCGCGGCATGGCGGCGGAAGGCAACGAGTACACCGGTTTCCTTTATGCCGGCCTCATGATCATGGCCGATGGCACCCCCAAGGTGATCGAGTACAACTGCCGCTTCGGCGACCCCGAGACTCAGCCCATCATGCTGCGACTCAAGTCCAGCCTGGCGGACCTGTGCATGGCGGCCATCGAGCGTCGCCTGGATCAGGTCAGCATTGACTGGGATCCGCGTCCTGCCGTGGGTGTGGTCATGGCCGCGGGCGGTTATCCCGGCGACTACCGCAAGGGGGATGTCATTTCCGAGCCCGCCCAGACCCCGGAAGGCAGCAAGGTCTTTCACGCCGGCACCGCCCTGCGCGATGGCCAGGTGGTGACAGCCGGCGGCCGGGTACTCTGCGTCACGGCACTGGGCGATAGCGTCACCGAGGCACAGCAGCGTGCCTATGCACTCTTGCAGCAGGTTAGCTGGGAAGGTGCCTACTATCGGACGGACATTGCTTACCGAGCAATTGCACGGGAACAAGCCAAGAGCTAGAAGCTAGAAGCTAGAAGCTTTTAGCCTAAGCACCAAAACAGCTGCCCCCGGGCGGCTGTTTTTGTTTATGATGAGCAACGCTGATCCGGCAGGCTGCGCCACTGAGCGCAACTGCTTCCCACTGAACAGGTTAATCGAATGACGTTAAGTATCTGGCTTACACTGCTTGGGGCCGCGACCCTGATCAGCCTGTCGCCGGGCGCCGGCGCCGTTACCGCCATGAGTTACGGTCTGAGCCAGGGCCTGGGCCGAGCTCAACCCGCCATCCTCGGACTGATCGGCGGCTATGGCATCCAGATCATCGTTGTGGGAATCGGGCTGGGCAGTCTGGTTGCCGCCTCCGTGACCCTGTTCAGCGCCATAAAGTGGCTGGGCGTTGCCTACCTGGTGTGGCTGGGTATCCAGCAATGGCGTGACAGGGCAGAGCTGGACCTGAACCAGGGCCGGCCGTCCGACTGGCGCCGCGCCTTCGGCCAGAGCCTGCTGATTAATATCACCAACCCCAAGGGACTGGTGTTTCTGCTCGCGCTGATTCCGCAGTTTCTCGACCCCGCACAACCACAGCTACCGCAACTGCTGATCATCGGCACCACCCTGGTGACCGTCGACTGGTGCGTCATGACCGGATATAGTCTGCTGGCATCACGCCTGCGCCATCTGATGCAGGATGCCAAAGCCCGCCGCACCCAGAACCGTATCACCGGCAGTGCGCTCATAGGCGCGGGTCTGGTGCTCTCGGGCGCACAACACTGACAGCATAACGGCGGTATCGATCGCGGCGCAGGCTTTCACAGGAGTTTTGTCAGGAAGATGGACCTATCTATGTATTTGCTACGACGAGTACGATTGGCACAAGGCACCGTAACGACGCTGATGCTCGGCACCCTGCTGACAGTCATCCTGGCCGGCTGCAGCAGCAGGCCCGCACAGCAGGATATAGCTCGACCCGACTCGCCCTATTGCCTGCGTGGCGGTGATACCGAATCCTTCAGCTGCGACCCCAGCGTGCAGGCCAAGGTAGAACCTGCGCCGGCAGCCCCCCGCAGCAATGACAACCCGACAGACGATGCCCTCTATGCGGATCTGGCCGAGATAAAAAACTGGCTCAACAACGAAAAAAACGTCCGGGCCGACAGTACCGCCAGCAGCGATGAGTCCGATGTCGTACTGTCACCTCCAGTAGTACCAAAGGATGCCCCAAAGCTTGAGCCTGCTCCGCCGCTGCCCAGGCTACTGGCTGATGCAAAGTACCGGGACAGTCTGGATGAGGCTCAATCGCTCTACCGCCAGGGTTTCTTTCAGCATGCCCAGGCGGAGCTGACTCAGCTGATCGGACTCTATCCCCAGCGCCCCGAAGCCTATAACAACCTGGGCGTCATGCTGGCGGAGACAGGCCAGTACAGCGAGGCCATCAGCCAGTTGCAGCAGGCGCTTTCAACCCACCCCTACTACGCCACCATTCACGCCAACCTGCGCAGCCTGTATGGCGCGCTGGCGGGTAACACCTACAGCGATGCTCTGGGCCTGCGCCGCAACCGCCCCGCCCCGCAGCTCGACACTCTGGATGCAGGCCAGGATGCGGATGCCGCCCGCTCGATCACCACCGAGGTCGGGCATACACTGGAATCCTGGGCAAAAAGCCCGACCTATGCCGCCGAGCAGCGCGCCGCGCTCTATATCCCGGGCTTTAGCCCCAGCAGCAAAATTAACCATGCACAGTGGCTGCAGTCACTGGTCAGCCCCGCGCCAGCTTTGCAGTTGCAGGCCTATGAGCTCGCCCTGATGACCCCGGATTGGGTTGAGGTGACTCTGCAGGCGGGTCCCTTGCCGTCGCAGGAAGGCAAGCCGGTGCAGCGCGTCCTGAGCCTTATCCGCATGAATTCAACCTGGCTCATCAGCGCCGAGCAGCCATTGCAACAGTAAGCGCCGCCTGCACCAATCCAGTCACACTCAGCTCAGCCTCTGCGCACCCTTCCGGGGTGCGTTTTATTTTACGTCTTCGCAGATTAGTGGCAAAACCGCCACAGCCCCCGCCAGCGTTACCGATCACCCTGTACGCACCTGCAAAATCAAACACTTATTTTAATTTTGATGCCTGAACTTTAGCAAAACCTGTGCTATCCAAAAGGTACCGGGCAGGCCGTTGCCCACGCAAAAAAGCCGCTGATACCTAGCCGCTGCAAGGAGGATCTGGTCATGTTTGCACAGATGGAAAGCGCAGGTCTCGAGGACCTTCATTTTGCCACGGATCCGAATACAGGGTTGCGTGCCATTATCGCCATCCACTCCACCGTCCGGGGTCCGGCCATAGGCGGCTGCCGGTTGATTGCCTATGCCAGTGATGCGGACGCCATCACCGATGCCATTCGCCTCGCCAGGGGCATGAGCTACAAGGCCGCCCTGGCAGGCTTGCCCCACGGCGGTGCCAAGGCGGTCATTATGCAGCCTGCGGGGGACTATGACCGCCGTGCCCTGATGGTCGCCTTCGGGCAGTTTATCGACAAGCTGGGCGGGCGCTATATCACCGCCATGGACAGTGGCACCCAGGTACAGGACATGGACGCCATCGCCACCCGCACCCACTGGGTCAGCTGCACCAGCCGCACCGGCAATCCGTCACCGTCCACGGCACTTGGCGTCTTCGAGGGTATCGGCAGCGCCGTGCGCCACAAACTCGGCCGCCACTCCCTGTGCGGCATTCGGGTTGCGCTGCAGGGTCTTGGTCATGTTGGCTTCGAGGTCGCACGGCTGCTGCATGAAGCCGGCGCCCAACTGACCGTCTGCGACCTGGATGAGCAACGCTGTGCCAGGGCGGTGCAGGCCTTCGGCGCCCGGCGTGTCGATCCCGGCGATATCTATGGGGTCGAGGCCGATGTTTTCAGCCCCTGCGGTCTGGGTGCCGTCCTCAATGACGACAGCATCCCCAAGCTGCGCAGCGGCATCATCGCGGGCTCGGCCAACAATCAGCTGGCGGAAGAGCGCCACGGCGAGATGCTGCATCAGCGCGGGATTCTGTATGCGCCTGACTACCTGATCAACGCCGGTGGCCTTGTGTTTGTTGCCCTGAACCATGCCCGGGCACCGGCGCAGGACATTAGTGCCAAGGTGCACCAAATCGGCGCCGAACTCCAGGCACTGTTCCGCCAGGCTGACGCCCTTGATACGGCCACCAGCCTGCTTGCAGACCAGCGAGCCGAGACCATTATCGCGGCAGGCGTCCAAACAGCCGGGGAATGTAGAGAATCAGCTGCGAATACTCAATAGTGCAGCAACGAAGATCGCGCAGCAGTTGATGCGGGCCGTTGCCCCCCAGGTTGCTCCCGTCAGGCCTATTGACGGTCTGCACCTGAACCGGCGCAGGCCAAAAGTCGTACACCCTGGAGCTGCCCAGGGAAAACAAGCAAGAAATGTTTATACCGGTGTTGTGCGACATCGATAATCGCAACAGCGAAGACCCGCGCCAGATCCAGAATGGGCTGCGCCACGACAAGAAGATAACGAAGCGGCCCGATTCCTGCTTGAAATGAAGGATTCAGGACGTCTTGAAATGGTTATTTAACAGTCCTGAACTTGCTCAGAGTGGCGCTATCAAAGGGGTGACGGACAGGCGTCTGGCAAAATTCACAGGAACATTCACCGGCACACCAAAGGTGGGCTACACTTGAATCAACAGCAGGCAACAGGACAGGTCAAACGACTAAAAACCTTACCAATCAAGTGGTAATGAGACAGAGAAGGTAGCCGATATGAGTATTTTTGAGCATTTCAAAGCGCGTTATTCCTCGACGCAGCAGGAAGAAATGAGCCTGCAGGAGTACCTTGCTATGTGCAAGGAAGACCCAACGGCCTATGCCAGCGCGGCGGAACGCATGCTTCAGGCAATCGGACAACCCGAGTCCGTCGATACCTCCCGAGATTCACGTTTAAGTCGCATTTTTTCCAACAAGTTAATCAAGCGCTACCCCGCCTTCAACGAATTTTATGGCATGGAAGAAGCGATCGAAAATATCGTCTCCTACTTCAAGCACGCCGCCCAGGGCCTCGAAGAACGCAAACAGATTCTGTACCTGCTCGGTCCCGTGGGTGGCGGCAAGTCGTCCCTGGCGGAAAAGCTCAAACACCTGCTGGAACACGTGCACTTTTACGCCATCAAGGGCTCACCGGTATTCGAATCCCCCCTGGGGCTGTTCAACCCGGAAGAAGACGGCGAGATCCTGGAGCAGGAATTCGGTATTCCCCGGCGCTACATCAAGGGCATCATGTCCCCCTGGGCCGTGAAGCGACTGAAAGAGTTCGGCGGCGATATCAGCCAGTTCCGGGTGGTCAAACTCTACCCCTCCATCCTGAACCAGATCGCCCTGGCCAAAACCGAGCCCGGCGATGAAAACAACCAGGACATTTCCAGCCTGGTGGGCAAGGTCGATATCCGCAAACTGGAAGAATTTCCGCAGCACGACCCCGATGCCTACAGCTTCTCCGGTGCCCTGTGCCGCGCCAACCAGGGCATGATGGAATTCGTCGAGATGTTCAAGGCGCCGATCAAGGTGCTGCATCCGCTGCTGACCGCCACCCAGGAAAGCAACTACAACAGCACCGAAGGCATGGGCGCCATTCCCTATGACGGCATTGTCATGGCCCACTCCAACGAGTCGGAATGGCAGACGTTCAAGAACAACAAGACCAACGAAGCCTTTATCGACCGTGTCTATATCGTCAAGGTGCCCTACTGCACCCGGGTTTCCGAGGAAGTCAAAATCTACGAAAAGCTGCTGGAAAACAGCTCGCTCAACAAGGCGCCCTGCGCCCCGGACACCCTGAGCATGCTGGCCCAGTTCACCACCCTGTCCCGCATCAAGGATCCGGAAAATTCCAGCCTCTACTCGAAAATGCGCATCTATGATGGCGAAAACCTGAAGGACACGGACCCCAAGGCTAAATCATTACAGGAGTACAAGGACGCCGCCGGCGTGGATGAAGGCATGAATGGCCTCTCGACCCGCTTTGCATTCAAAATTCTGTCCAAGGTATTCAACTTCGATCCAAGCGAGGTCGCCGCTAACCCGGTACACCTGCTTTATGTGCTGGAAAAAGAGATAGAACAGCAACAGTTCCCGACAGAAACCCAGGAACGCTACATTGGCTTCCTGAAAGAATTTGTCGCACCCAAGTACATTGAATTCCTCGGTAAGGAAGTTCAGACCGCCTACCTCGAGTCCTACTCGGAGTACGGCCAGAACATCTTCGATCGCTACTGCACCTACGCCGACTTCTGGATTCAGGATCAGGAATACCGTGACCCTGAGACCGGCGATATTCTGGACCGCCAGGCCATCAACGAGGAACTGGAAAAAATCGAAAAGCCGGCGGGCATCAGCAATCCGAAGGATTTCCGTCACGAAGTCGTCAACTTTGTGCTGCGCGCCCGGGCCAACAACAACGGCAACAACCCCACCTGGATGAGCTACGAAAAAATGCGCACCGTGATCGAGAAAAAGATGTTCTCCAATACCGAAGATCTTCTGCCGGTCATTTCCTTCAATGCCAAGGCCTCGTCGGACGATCAGCGCAAGCATGGCGAGTTTGTCAAACGCATGATCAATCGCGGCTACACCGAGAAGCAGGTGCGCCTGCTGAGCGAATGGTATATCCGCGTACGTAAGTCCCAGTAACGGCTCCGCGCCTGTTACTGATTGCTGTCGCCCCCAACACGGGCTCGGCGTTCCCCGCCACATCGCAACAGCGACTGTAGCGAAGGATGCCGGCTAAGGAGCAGGGTATGAGTTACATTATTGATCGTCGCCTTAACGCAAAGAAGAAGAGCACCGTAAACCGGCAGCGCTTCCTGCGTCGCTACCGCAAGCACATCAAGCGAGCGGTAGAAGAAGCGGTCAATCAGCGATCCATCAAGGAAATAGAACAGGGCGGTCAGGTCACGATTCCCAATCGCGACATTTCCGAGCCCGTTTTTCACCATGGCGATGGAGGCCAGCGGCAGCGTATTTTCCCCGGTAACAAGGAATATATGGAGGGCGACGAGTTCCGCCGGCCCCAGGGCGGTGGCGGCGGTGGCAGTGGCAAGGGTAAGGCCAGCAACCAGGGTGAAGGTCTGGACGAGTTCACCTTCAATATCAATCAGGAAGAGTTCCTCGATTTCCTGTTTGAAGGCCTTGAACTGCCCTATATGGTCAAGAAAAAGCTGCGCGACGCGACCCAGACCGAAACCCGGCGCGCAGGTTTCACTACATCGGGTTCACCGGAAAAGCTTCATATAGTTCGTTCCCTGCGTGCCGCCCATGCGCGACGCATTGCGCTGTCCGGCAAGGACAGGCGCCAGGTGCGGGAACTGAAGAAAGAACTCTGGAAACTGGAAGACGCCCCCTCCAACCCTGAAAATGCCAAGCTCCGCGAGCTGCTGCGGGCAGAAATAGAGGCGCTGGAAAAGAAAATCCGCAAGCTGCCCTTTATCGATGATTTTGATCTCAAGTTCACCAACCTGGTGCGCGTGCCGGTCCCTTCCAGCAAGGCGGTCATGTTCTGCGTCATGGACGTGTCCGGCTCAATGACCCAGGCCATCAAGGACATGGCCAAGCGCTTCTTTATTCTGCTGTACCTGTTCCTGACTCGAAACTACAAACAGATAGAAGTGGTTTTTATCCGCCACCACACCCACGCCAAGGAAGTGGATGAAGAGGAGTTTTTCTATTCCCGGGAAACCGGCGGCACTATCGTCTCCAGCGCCCTGACCTTGTCTGGCGATGTCATTCGCGACCGCTACCCCGCCGGTGACTGGAATATCTATGTCGCCCAGGCCTCGGATGGCGACAACTGGGATGGTGACTCCGATGCCTGTCGCCAAATCCTGATCAACAAGGTGCTGCCCCATGTGCAGTATTATGCCTACGTCGAAATCACCACCGGGCCGCACCAGAACCTCTGGCTGGAATATGAGCGGGTGCGTGAAGCCTACCCGGAAACCTTTGCGATGCATCAGATCGAGGAAGCCTCCGACATCTACCCCGTCTTTCGCAAACTGTTTGCACGGAAAATGGAAGGTGCTGCATGACGAGTCGTCCAGCGAAGAAAAAAGCACCACTGTCGACCGGCTCGGAGTGGACCTTTGAGCTGATTGAGGCATACGACAAGGAAATAGCCCGTCTGGCGAGGGGGTTTCGCCTGGACACCTACCCCAACCAGATCGAGATCATTACCTCCGAGCAGATGATGGATGCCTATTCTTCCATCGGCATGCCGCTGAATTACAACCACTGGTCCTTCGGCAAACAGTTCGTTGAGACCGAACAGCGTTACAAGCGCGGCCAGATGGGGCTGGCCTACGAGATCGTCATCAACTCCAACCCCAGCATCGCCTACCTGATGGAAGAGAACACCATGACCATGCAGGCGCTGGTCATTGCCCATGCCTGCTACGGTCACAACTCCTTTTTCAAGGGCAACTACCTGTTCAAGACCTGGACCGATGCCTCCGCCATTATCGACTACCTGGTGTTTGCCAAGAAATACATCGCCGATTGCGAAGAGCGCTACGGCGCCGAAGCGGTGGAGGAACTGCTCGACTCCTGTCATGCCCTGATGAATTATGGCGTCAACCGCTACAAGCGCCCGCAGCCGCTGACCGCCGAGGAAGAACGCCAGCGCCAGCGCGACCGCGAAGAATACATCCAGCGTCACCTCAATGATCTCTGGAACACAATCCCGCAGAAGGAAGAACATGAAACCGCCCGAGTTTCACACTTCCCCAAGGACCCGGAGGAAAACATCCTCTATTTCATCGAGAAAAACGCCCCACTGCTGGAACCCTGGCAACGGGAAATCGTACGCATAGTGCGCAAGATCTCACAGTACTTTTATCCGCAAAAACAGACTCAGGTGATGAACGAGGGCTGGGCCTGTTTCTGGCACTACAATCTGCTCTATGGCCTGTACGATGAAGGCCTGGTCACCGACGGCTTCATGATGGAGTTTCTGCACAGCCATTCCAGCGTGGTCTATCAGCCACCCTTTGACTCGCCCTACTTCAGTGGCATCAACCCCTACACCCTGGGGTATCACATGATGCAGGACATCCGCCGTATCTGTGAGCACCCCACGGATGAAGACCGCGAATGGTTCCCGCAACTGGCCGGTACCGACTGGCTCGATGCCGTGCACTACGCCATGCAGAACTTCAAGGACGAGAGTTTCATTCAGCAATACCTGTCACCGGCACTGATTCGAGAGCTCAAGCTGTTCGAAATTTACGACGATGCCGAGAGCCCCACGCTCAAGGTATCAGCTATCCACAACGAAGCCGGTTACCAGCGCATCCGCGAAGACCTGTCGGCGCAGTACAACCTGGGCAACCGCGAACCCAATATTCAGGTATACAACGTCGATGTACGCGGTGATCGTTCCCTGACCCTGCGCCACTACATGTATAATAATCAGCCGCTGGGGGAGAGCTCCGAAGAGGTCCTCCGGCATCTGCACAGGCTCTGGGGTTTTGACGTTCATCTCGAGTCCGTCAAGGCCGACGATACCGTCTGTGCGCAATACCATTGTCCGCCACGGGAAGTACTCGAAACACTCTGACCCCATGGCGGCGGACAACTCAACTCCGGCGCCACGAGGGCTGATATGGACTGCTTGTTCTGCAAAATACTGCAAAAGGAAATCCCGGCGGGGATCATCTACGAAGACGACCAGGTGATTGCCTTTAACGATATCAACCCACAGGCGCCCTTCCATGCCCTGGTGATTCCGCGCCGGCACATCGCCACATTGAATGACATTTCGACGCAGGACCGCGAGGTCGTCGGCCATATGGTCATGGTGGCGGCAAGACTCGCAGAGGAACAGGGCTTTGCCACTGAGGGCTACCGTACCGTGCTGAACTGCAATAACCACGGAGGCCAGACCGTTTACCATATCCACCTGCACATACTGGGTGGCAAGGCCATGGGATGGCCGCCCTACCAGGCTAAACTCAAGACGCTCTGATTCACCCCTGACAGTCTTCGGATGCAGCAGACCACAACTGCACCCGGGGGTTCGGCCTGCGCCTGAATAGCGGCCGGCGAACGGTGCCGGTCCCTCCCCTCGATTTGTCTACTGCGTATATTTACTGCGCGTCTAATGCCTCCTGTCGACAGGTCAGCGCATAGCGCATCTCGCCAATCTCGAAGGTTTCCACCAGCTCGACGCCCCGGTACATCAACGCCTGCGCCTGGTCGGCATCCGCCACCTCAAACACTGCCAGGCGCACGCCCTGCCACGCCAGCGGTCCGGCCGGCAGAGCCTTGACATCCAGAAACAGAAATTCAGGCTTGAGCTGCTGCAGCACCTGATCATCTGCCTCGGGCCAGTGATCCTGTACCGCACCGATACGCCAGCCAAGCTCTGCCGCCTGCTGCAGAATCGGGCGGTCATAGCTGATCAACACAACCTGATCACGCACCGCCGCCAGCCCCGAAGCTGCGGCCTGCAGGAATGCGCGCCGGCCAAAGAGCTCGATGGATCCGCGCTTGAGCTCAATAAAGAAAACCACATCGGGAAACTGCTGCATCAGCAGCCTCAACCCTGCCAGGGTTGCCAGGGTTTCGCCCCTGTAGTTTTCACCAAAGCGGGAGGGGTAATGGCAGGATAACGCGGCGAGATCTGCCCGTTGCAGCGCCTGTACAGCACCGTCCTGGCCGCACAAGCGCTGGGTATCATCATCGTGAAATACCACCACAACATGATCAGCGCTGAGCTGGATATCGACCTCCACAAACTGGGCGCCGGCATTAAGCGCCTCGCGCACCGCCAGCAGGGTATTTTCAGGATAGCGCGCCGCATAGCCGCGGTGCGCAACCAGACGATCAGCCAAGGGAGTGTCTGTCATGTCCGTTCCTCTGTGCATTTATCGAATCAGAACCAACCCGAATTAGCGCAATTATTGCAACAGTAAGTTCGTAAAACACCGCCGGCAAAGGCACCCGATGAGTGCTAAAATCGGTGTCCCTGTGCAGTCTAGTTCGACTGGCGTCAGTTTATTTCAGTTTGCGTGATTACCCGCGTCGCTCTTGCGGCGACACCAGAACCATTATGCTGTGGACTGTCTCGGCTCCCCGCGTTATCGCCATGGTATTTCACGTCTGTATCACCACCTTTACATTGCAGATCGCCTATTTATGACCACGGACAAAGCCTTTATTATCATTCTGGGCCTGCTCATCGGACTCTCTCCGCTGGCAATCGACATGTACCTGCCCAGTATGCCCGCCATCGCCAGCGGGCTTGATGCCTCGACCGAAGCGGTACAGCAGAGCCTGACCGTGTTCCTGATCGGATTTTCCCTGCCACAGCTTATTTTCGGTCCGCTGTCCGATGCCATGGGTCGACGCTTCGTTATTATTACCGGCGTGCTGCTGTTTATCCTCGGCAGCATTCTCTGTGCTCTGGCTGCCGATATCCACTGGCTGCTGATGGCCCGCGCCCTGCAAGCGGCCGGTGCTGCCGCCATGGCCGTCACTGTGCCGGCACTGGTGAGGGATCGTTTCGAGGGCAGTGATTTCGCCCGCACCATGAGCGTTATCATGATGGTCATGGCGGTCGCGCCCCTGATCGCCCCCATGCTGGGTGCTCTGGTGCTGGTTGTCGGAGGCTGGCGTCTGATTTTTTGGGTACTGGCACTGATTGCCGTCGTTGGGATGATCCTGTTTCACCTCAAGGTCGACGAAACCCTGCCTGCTCAGCAGCGTGTACCGCTGCGCCCGGCGGTGCTGCTGCACAACTACGGTAGCCTGCTGCGGGATAGACACGCACTCGCCCACATGCTGAGCGCAGGCTTCATGTTTGCCGGCATGATGGCCTTCGTGGCGGCGTCTCCATTCGTTTATATCGAGCTGTTTGGCGTGGCCGAACAATACTACGGACTGCTGTTCAGCCTGAATATCATCGCCCTGATGGCCCTCACGACCCTGGCCAATCGCTTTACACACCTGAGTTCAAAGCGCGTGCTGCAGCTGACGTTTTTACTGATAGGCCTGGTGTGCGTACTGCTGACCGTCCTCAGCACCCTGTCCCAACCGCCACTGGCGCTGATCGTACTGGCCTGTGTTCTCTTTGTGGGCACCTACGGCATTATCAGCGCGCACACCCTGTCTGAAGTCATGAATCGCTTTGCCAAGATTTCCGGCAGCACATCAGCCCTCGGCGGCTCACTGCGCTTTGGTGTCGGCTCATTCGGCGGCGCCGCTGTGGGTTTCTTCCACGACGGTAGCGCATTGCCGATGACTTCGGTCATGGCGGTGTGCGGCATTCTGGCCATCATGTCCTTCCTGGCGGCCGGTCAACCGGCGCTTGACGCAAAAGCCGATATCCCGGTTAACAAGGCCGCCTGACGAACCTGCGGTGCTGTGGCTCAGCTGGCCTTTGGCCGGCCTGCGCCGGCCAGATTGCGCAGCACATACTGCAAGATGCCACCGTGGCGGTAGTATTCCCACTCCACGGGCGTATCAATGCGCACTGTTACCCTAAAGCTCACCTGACTGCCATCGGGCGCGCTCGCCCGCACCCCAACCTCCGCCGGCTGATCGTCTACCGGGTCTATATCAAATTGCGCCTGGGCATGCAGCCCGAGGCTGTCTGCCGACTCGCCGTCCCTGAATTGCAGCGCCAGCACGCCAAAGCCGACCAGGTTGGAGCGGTGAATACGCTCGAAACTCTCGGCAATAACAGCTCCAATCCCCAGTAGCCGCGTGCCCTTGGCTGCCCAGTCCCGGCTGGAACCGGTGCCATACTCCTTGCCCGCCAGCACCACCAGCGGCACCGCCTCCTGTTGATAACGCATTGCCGCATCGAAGATGCTGAGCTGCTCGCAGGAAGGAAAATGGGTCGTCCAGCCGCCCTCGGTACCGGGCGCCAGCTGGTTGCGAAGGCGAATATTGGCAAAGGTGCCACGCATCATCACTTCATGGTTGCCGCGCCTGGAACCGTAGCTGTTGAAGTCGGCCGGCTGCACGCCAAGCTGCTGCAGATAGAGCCCCGCCGGGCTATCAGCCTTGATGGCGCCCGCCGGCGAGATATGATCGGTGGTAATTGAATCCCCCACCCGAACGAGACAGCGCGCCCCCTGCACGGCCTGCGGTGGCACCGGCTCGGCACTCATATCATCAAAATACGGCGGATGTCTGATGTAACTGGAGTCTGGCCATTGATAGGTGGTGCCCTCGGGCAACGGTAGCGCGCGCCAGAATTCAGGCCCCTCAAAGACATCGGCATATCGACTGCGGAACATGTCGGCATTAATGCAGGTGCGCAACAGCGCCTGTATTTCCTGCTGCCCAGGCCAGATGTCCTTCAAATAGACGGGCTTGCCGGTCGAGCTTTGGCCCAGGGAGTCCTGATACAGATCCAGGGTCATGCTGCCGGCCAGTGCATAGGCGACCACCAGCGGCGGTGAGGCCAGATAGTTGGTTTTTACCTCGGGGTGAATCCGCCCCTCAAAATTGCGGTTGCCCGACAACACCGACGACACCATCAAACCGCCATCGCTGATCGCCTGGCTGATTTCGGGCCGCAGCGGCCCCGAGTTGCCAATACAGGTGGTGCAGCCAAACCCCACCAGATTGAAGCCCAGTGCCTCCAGCGGCTCCATCAGCCCGGCGGCCTGCAGATAGGCGCTCACGACCTGAGAGCCCGGTGCCAGCGAGGTTTTCACCCAGGGTTTGGTTTTCAGCCCCAGATCCCGTGCCTTTTTAGCCACCAGTCCGGCCGCCAGCATGACCGCGGGGTTGGAGGTATTGGTACAGGACGTGATGGCTGCAATGACAACATCCCCGTTGCGCAGCAAATGCTGTTCACCATCCAGCTCAAAGGCGACGCCACCGTCCTGCATTGGCACGTCCGGGTCTAACGTCCCCTGATGCTCGCGCATTACGCTCAGGAAGGCGCGCTTGGCATCGGTCAGGGCAATACGATCCTGAGGGCGTTTGGGCCCTGCGATGCTCGGCACCACTGAAGCCAGATCCAGCTCAAGTACTTCGCTGTAGTCGGCCTGGGCACTGGTGTCGTCATGCCAGAGTCGCTGCTCGCGGGCATAGGCCTCCACCAGCGCGCACTGCTCGGCACTGCGGCCGCTGAGTTCCAGATAACGCAGGGTTTCACTATCGATCGGAAAAATACCACAGGTCGCACCGTACTCGGGCGCCATATTGGCAATGGTGGCACGATCCGCCAGCGGCAGTTCGGCCAGGCCTGCGCCGAAGAACTCGACGAACTTGCCGACGACCCCGTGGCTGCGCAGCATTTCGGTCACCCGCAGCACCAGATCCGTCGCCGTGGCACCTTCCGACAGGCGCCCGCTCAGACGCATGCCAACAACGCTGGGCAACAACATCGTGACCGGTTGCCCCAGCATTGCGGCTTCCGCTTCAATGCCGCCAACACCCCAACCCAGCACACCCAGGCCGTTGATCATGGTGGTGTGAGAATCGGTTCCTACCAGGGTGTCGGGATAGGCCTGCAGCGCACCCTCGTGCTCTTTGGTCATCACCACCTGGGCGAGGTATTCGAGATTGACTTGGTGCACAATCCCGGTGCCGGGTGGCACCACGCGGAAATTGGCAAAGGCCTTTTGGCCCCAGCGCAGAAACTGGTAGCGCTCGGCATTGCGCTGGAATTCGATGCGGGTATTGAGATCCAGTGCCTGGGCCGTGCCGTAGTGATCCACCATCACCGAATGATCGATCACCAGGTCCACCGGTTGCAGCGGGTTTATCAGCTCAGGGTCACCGCCGAGGCGGACCATGGCGTCGCGCATGGCGGCCAGATCCACCACCACCGGCACGCCGGTAAAATCCTGCAGCACCACCCGCGCCGGGGTAAAGGCTACCTGGTCGCTGGGCTCAGCTGTCGGACTCCAGCGGCACAGCGCTTCAATATCGGATGGCCGTACGTTTAGCCCGTCCTCCAGGCGAAGCAGGTTTTCCAGCAAAATTTTCAGACAGTAAGGTAATCGACTGACACCGTACTGCGCCTCCAGTACATCCAGCCGGAAAATTTCATAGGTCTTGCCACCCACGTCCAGCGAATCCCGTGCGCCAAAGCTATTACTCATAACCACTCCCTCGTTTTAGCCACTGCCACTCTAACCGACAATAGAAGCCGGTTGTCGTTCAGGTCAGACGGGAAGATTTCGTCGGCAATTCACATTAAAACGCGGTTCAACAGGACTGCGAGGGGCCCTTCAGTTCCAGGGTGTTGCCTTCCGGATCCTGAATATAGAAAGAAGGGCCCATGCCCTCGGCCCCATAGCGCGCCTCAACAGCACCAACCTCGATATTCTCGGCCTTCAGATAGGCACGAATCGCCTCTGCGTCAAACGGCTCCAGCCGCAGACACAGGTGATCCAGGTTGCGCCCTTCACTGCCAGCAGCCCTGCCACCGGCCGCCCCCAGCTCACCATCGACCGTGATCAGGTCAATCAATGCCCGTCCTGCGCGCAGCTGATAGAGCCCAAGCTCCGGCTTGACCCGCTCGAGTTCACAGCCCAGCACCCGACAGTAAAAGTCCAGCATGGGCTCCAGTTGCTGTACCCGCAGCACCAGATGATCAATTTCGCGTATATGTATCATGGGCTTCCCGACCAATCAGACACCCTCAATAATAGCAGTCAGAGCACCAGGCTCAGGGCTATGCCCCACATCATCAGACATACCAGGCTGTCGAGCACGCGCCAGGCACGCGGATTGCGAAACAGCGGGGCAAGTTTCGGCGCGCCCATCCCCAGCATAAGAAACCAGGTAAAGGATGCCAGCACCGCACCGGCACCAAACCAGTAGCGCAGGCTGTCACCGTACTGGGTGGCGATACTCCCCACCAGCACCACCGTATCCAGATAGGCGTGGGGGTTTAGCAGGCTGACCGCCAGGGTCGTCAGCAACGCCGACTTGAGGGAACCGGCCCCACGACTGGCCATATCCAGCCCCGCCGGCTGCAACGCACTGCACAGTGCTCTATAACCGTAGTAAAACAGAAAGAACGCGCCGAATATCCGTGCCAACTCCAGTAGCATCGGCGACTCGCTGATCAGAGCCCCCATGCCCAGTACGCCCAGGCAGATAAGCAAGGCATCACTCAGGCTGCACAGCAGGGCAATGGGCCAGTGATACTGGCGTCGTACCCCCTGGGCCAGCAGAAAAGCGTTCTGCGCACCTATGGCGATAATCAAACCGCCGCCGGTCACAAATCCCTGCAACATGACGCTGGACTGAAGTGCACTGTTCATCAAACCATTTCCCGTTATAAAAGCCCGCCCGCAACGGGCTGCACGTTAAAGATGGCCGCGATATTGACCGGCAGCGACAAGTAAGTAAAACTTATATTTTTTATAACTGATTAGCAGAATTAATGATGCTGGATTATCGACAGATTCAGGCACTGGCCGCCGTGATCGAAGAGCAAAGTTTCGAGCGCGCCGCCGCCTCACTTCATATAACCCAATCGGCTGTGTCACAGCGCCTCAAGCAACTCGAAGAACGGCTTGGGCAGGCGCTGGTGATCCGTTCCAGCCCGGTGCGCGCGACACCGGCGGGTCAACAGGTACTCAAACATTACCGTCAGGTCAGCCTGCTGCAAAAGGAACTGCTCAGGGAGGTCGTTGATGGCGAAGACAGCAGCTTTACCCGCCTGTCTCTGGGGCTCAATGCCGACAGTCTCAGCAGCTGGTTTTTACCGGCGCTGCAACCCTTGCTGGAGCAGGAAAAAATCCTGCTGGAGTTAAAGGTCGATGACCAGGATCAGACCCACCATCTGCTGCGCACCGGCGAAGTCATTGGCTGCATCACCGCCAGCCCGCAGGCCATGCAGGGTTGCAACTGTATTCCCCTGGGCGTCATGCCCTATCGCTGCCTAGTGTCACCGTCCTATATCAGGCACTACCTCGCCGGCAAGGTAACCGCCGAAGGGCTGCGCCAGGCGCCGGCGGTGGAATATAACAACAAGGACGCGTTGCATTGCCGCTATCTGGAACGTTTTTACGGCCTGGCAGCCGGTGACTTTCCGCGCCACCGAGTCCCCTCCCCTGATGCCTTTATTGACCTGATCGTGCGCGGCTTTGGCGCCGGCATGGTGCCGGATCAGCAAAGCCGCCATTTTCTGGCCAAGGGGCTGGTGGTGGACCTGGCCCCCGGGAATTATCTGGCCGTGCCACTGTACTGGCACGTTTGGAACCTGAAGACACCGCTGGCACGGCGCCTGACTGAAACCCTGCTGCGGGGCGCGGAAAAGCTGCTTGAACCCTTTTCCGCCCACCCTGTCCTGACACACCCCTGACGCCTCCTATATGATCCAGATCAGCCAAGGCTTTTTTAATCTGCAGCATAATAGCCGGCTCTTCCGACCGCTGGAAAACGACAGGACCCTCGCCGCATGATCAAAATTGAACAGCCCCCCGCACAGCAGCAACTGGAGTTTTTTATCCAGCAGGCCCGCCAGGCCCGCCCCATCCGCACCGCGGTGGTACATCCGGTTGATCACAACTCTCTGACAGGCGCCCTGTCCGCCGCTGCAGAGGGTTTGATCGAACCGATACTCATAGGGCCCGAGGAGCGTATCAGGGCCCTTGCGGCGCAGGAGCAGCTCGACCTAAGGGGTATCGAGATCATTGATGTAGCCCATAGCCATGCCGCCGCCGAAAAGGCCTGCGAGTTGGTTCAGACGGGCCGCGTCGAAGCGCTGATGAAAGGCGCCCAGGCCACCTCCGAGCTGTTGAGCGCCGTGCTGCACAAAACCCTGGGCATCAGAACCGAGCGCCGCCTCAGCCATGTGTTTGTGTTTGATATTCCCAACTACCACAAGCCACTGGTGATTACCGATGCCGCCATCAATGTGGCGCCGAATCTGTCGATCAAGCGGGACATAGTGCAGAATGCCATCGATTTCTGCCAGCTTCTGGGGATTCCCAGCCCTCGCGTCGCCATCCTGGCAGCGGTCGAGAAAATAGTTCCGAGCATGCAAAGTACACTGGACGCCGCTGCGCTGTGCAAGATGGCCGACCGGGGGCAGATAAGCGGCGGCATACTGGACGGCCCACTGGCATTCGACAATGCCATTTCACGCCAGGCTGCGCTCGACAAGCACATAGAGTCAGAGGTTTCAGGAGAGGCCGATATCTTGCTGGCGCCCGACCTTGAATCCGCCAACATGATTGCCAAGCAGCTGGTATACCTTGCCAATGCCGAGTCCGCCGGCATCGCCCTCGGCGCCCGGGTGCCAATCATTCTGACCAGCCGCTCAGACAACACCCTGACCCGCATGGCATCCTGTGCCCTGGCCTCCCATATTGTGCATCAACGCAACGCTCTCAATCTGAAGCGATAAGGAACACTGGATCCATGAAGTGTATTTTGGCGGTTAATGGCGGTTCCTCCAGCCTCAAGTGCGGCCTGTACGAGCCCGGCACCAGCGTCCCCCAGCTGCGTTACCGCTTCAAGCTGGGTGATGCTCTGGGGACACCGGAACTGTCCATTACCGGCGGCCAGGGTGAAAAACTCGCCCTGCTCCACCCCGATTTTAGCCAGATCGCGTCCAGCCAGCGCCACCTGATGGCACTGACGCTGGTACTCGACTGGATCGATGAAAACCTGCCCGATTGCAGCATCGAAATGGTGGGGCACCGGGTTGTGCACGGCGGTCAGCTTTTTTCAGCCCCGGTACGAGTCGATGACGAACTTATTGAGGCCCTGCATCAGCTCAGCCCTCTCGCGCCCCTGCATCAGCCCTTCAACATCGAGCTTATCCAGGCCTGTCGCGCACGGCTGCCAGGGCTGGAACAGGTAGCCTGTTTTGACACCATGTTCCATGCCGGCCAGTCCAGCCTGGAACGCCAGTACGCTATCCCCGCCCGCTTTACGCAGGATGGAATTCAGCGCTATGGCTTCCACGGTCTGTCCTACGACTTCATTCAGCACCAGCTGGCGACACAGGGTCTAGGCCTCGGGCACAGCCTGATCTGTCACTTTGGTTCCGGCGCCAGCATGTGCGCGGTAAAGGATGGCCACTCGGTGGCCAGCAGCATGGGATTTACCGCCGTCGATGGCCTGCCCATGGGCAGTCGCTGCGGCAACATAGACCCTGGCGTGCTGCTGTACATGCAGCGCCACTATGGGCTGGATATAGAGGCACTGGAGCAGATTCTAAACAGGCAAAGCGGCTGGCTGGGGGTTTCGGGGATCAGTTCAGACATGCTCGAGCTGCACTGCAGCGCAAGCGATGCGGCCGGGTTTGCGATCGACATGTTCTGCTATCGCGCCGCACTTGAGGCCGGCCGCCTTAGCGCTGCCATGGAAGGCCTGGATCGCATCGTCTTCACCGGCGGCGTGGGTGAAAACGATGCCGATATCCGTGGCCGCATCGGCAAGCGCCTGGCGTGGCTCGGCGTAAAACTGGACGCCGCAGCCAACACCGCAGGAGATACACTGATCAGCCACCCGGACAGCCGCATCGAGGTGCTGGTGATTCCGACCCATGAAGGCGCCATGATCGCCCAGTACTGCCACGAGATGCCGGGCTGAGCTATACGCCTGACGGCGGCGCCAGGTCGGCTTATCAGGCCAGGCTGCGCTGGCGTACCGCTTCAAACAGGCAGACGCCGGCGGCCACAGAAACATTCAGGCTGCTGACTTCACCGGACATCGGAATCTTGACCAGGTGATCGCAGTGTTCACGGGTCAGGCGCCGCATGCCCTTGCCTTCAGCGCCCATGATCAGCGCCATGGGGCCCGTGAGACTGGCGTCATACACCATCTGCTCGGCTTCCCCGGCGGTGCCGGTAATCCAGATGCCGCGTTCCTGCAGCATTTGCAACGTACGCGCCAGATTGGTTACCTGCACATAGGGCACCACCTCGGCGGCACCACAGGCGACCTTGGAGACGGTGGAATTCAGCGGCGCTGATTTGTCTTTGGGCGCTATGACCGCCTGAACACCGGCGGCATCGGCGGTGCGCAGACAGGCCCCCAGATTGTGGGGATCCGTAACGCCATCGAGCACCAGTAAAAAGGGCGCTGTCTCGAGGTCATCGAGCAACTGATCGAGAAAGGCCTCATCCTTGGAAAGAATCGGATCGCACAGGACCAACACCCCCTGGTGCACACCGCCATCGGACAGTCGATCCAACTCCTGACGACTGACACGCTCCGGACGTACATGCACAGGCGCCGCCAGATCGATCACCTGCTGAATGCGCTCGTCGTTACGGCCCTGCTGCACCAGCAGACGCTTGATGCGCTTGGAGTCGCGTTTCAGCGCCGTACGCACCGCATGCTGACCGAACAGAATTTCGTCTTCCAATGGATATGCTCCTGTACCCGGTCAAAGACCGGGAGGCCGGGCCAGGATTCCAGATCCCGCTCGGGTTAATCGTATGTGCCGCGGCGCAGTCACCAGCGTCATCATGCAGGACGCCTGACATGACCCTTGGCTTGATAGAGCCCGGTGCCGGACGGGCGCGTATTATCCCCAACTCGGACCTAAAAACCCAGCGCCCTGGGCCCTGTATAGAGTGACCCATCAAAAAAGGTGCTTAGCATTTTCACGAAACACTTATCTGTCGATTGAGGTTGCTTTGAGTGCAGCGCAAAGGCTTAGTCGCGGGGCGCGACTACGACCGCCACATCGCAGGCTTACACTACATAACGATCAGAACGGCCCTCAATCCCCTCAGCAGCAGAAAATTGCTCCTGCATTTTCTGGCTACCGGCCATCCATGGCCATAAACCGACGAGCACCGGGATTATGTTCCGATCAGACCCGAAGGGGCGAGACAGGGACTGTCGAGCCGCCGATTGGGGACATGGATGTCCCCTTAGCGGCGTCCGGAGCATGATTCTGGCGCGCAGTGCAGCCGAAGGCCGGCTGATGGGTGGCGTGCTTTCTTTGGTTACTTTCTTTGCACGAGCAAAGAAAGTAACGCGCCAGCAAGGCGCAACATGAGCCATCAAGTAGCTCCAATACCCCAGCCTGCACAGGGTCCAACAGGCTCCAACACAGTCACCTTAATCTCGTCTCAACTATCGCAATGGGTCGATGTAAGGTGAAAGTGCTCTAATCCTGCGCTGAAGACCGCTCAGGCGATCTCATGGCTGTAAGAGTCATCCGCGCCCTGGCTGTCATTCCAGCTGATCACCAGGCTAGCCCCGCCGGTGCCCCGAAAACGAAAACGCAGAAAGGGATCCGCCGACATGGCCGGCGAGAGCGCGGCGCCGAACACTTTCTCGCCCCGGTAACGCACGCTGAGCTCTCGAATAAACAGGGCGTCCGCTGCATCGGCGATACAGCCCGATTGCGCCGCCATACCATGCTCCAGAAACAAACGTACGGTAATGATATCGTCCTTGATCGACGTCTCGACTCTCAAGATGCAGCCTCGTCATTGTCATTGCCTGGGCCACAACCGCTCAGCACAATCTGCACCGGCTGGCTATTTCTGAACAGCTGCCCATCCGACTCCACCACAACTGAAACCTCGCTGGATTGAGATAAACGAATACGGGCAGCAAGTTCTGGCAGCGTATTGGGCCCAAGCTCAAACAGGGCTGCCAGCGGCCGGGGGTTTTCGTGCACCAGCAGCGCAAGACGGGACACCTTGGGCAGATGGGTCAGCACCATGACCGGAACCAGTTCGCCCAGATGCGCGGTGGTAGGCAGCTTTAATTCGATCTCCAGCGCCGTAATCGTATCGCTGCGGCCAAAGGCTTCGGTCAGCGCAGCATCAATGGCCGGGCTTTCGAACGCCCGCCGATTCCAGTTGGCCAGAGCGTGCAGCGGCGCCAGCAACAGCGCAGCCGTGGCGACTCCCAGGCGTCGAACAAACAGTCGCCGTTGCATCAAAGGACTCCGTGGCGTTTTGGTCTCAAAGGCGAGAATACCTTAAAGACCGGGCCCAGACAGCTTTTGCAATCAGGCACCGTCAACCGACCTATCACAAAAAGGCCGCTGAAATCAGCGGCCTTTTGCATGGCAGGGTGCAGAATCAGAGCGCGGCGAAGATATTGTCGCGGATCTGTTCAACCGAGCCGACACCCGGAATGTAGACATAACGCGGCGCAGTAGCAGCGTTGGTCTCGCCCCAGCCCTTGTAGTAGTTGATCAGCGGTGCAGTCTGCTCATCGTATACCTTCAGACGGGCACGGACAGTCTCTTCCTGATCGTCCACACGCTGAATCAGCTCTTCACCGGTGACATCATCCTTGCCTTCCACCTTGGGGGCATTGAACAGCAGGTGGTAGGTACGGCCAGAGCCCGGGTGCACACGGCGTCCGCTCATGCGCTTGATGATTTCTTCGTTGTCGACGTCGATTTCAATCACGGCATCGATCTGCACACCGGCATCTTTGAGGGCGTCAGCCTGGGGAATGGTGCGCGGGAAACCGTCGAACAGAAAGCCGTTGGCGCAATCGTCCTGAGTAATGCGTTCCTGCACCAGACCGATGATGATGTCATCGGATACCAGCTGGCCTGCATCCATCACAGCCTTGGCCTTCACACCCAGCGGTGTACCGGCCTTGACGGCGGCGCGCAGCATGTCGCCGGTGGAGATCTGCGGAATCTTGAACTTTTCGGTCAGGTACTGTGCCTGTGTGCCCTTGCCGGCGCCGGGGGCGCCCAGAAGAATAATACGCATTGTGAGGTTGGCTCCTACTCTTGTAATAACAAAAAACTAAAAAACTGTTTCGCGTGGCTGTGCGGCAGTCAGCGCCCAATATCCCATGCTCTGGACAGTAACGAGTCCGGCACGGGGGGACAATGCGACATTAGCACTAACGCACTGAGGAAAAAGCAGCGCAACAGCCCGGAAAGCTGCCGCCTGTGGCGATGCCAGGCACGCGATTTTTCGTCAGCACACTCGCCTTTTGATATACGCGCAGGGGCTGCCCGCACGCAAAAGGGTATTGAGGGTAAGCTAAAAGCGGGGTTGTCATCAACCCCGCCAGTATTCTGATCAAAAATCAGCCAGTATTGCGCATCCCCGCCGAGATTCCGGACATGCTCACCATCAGTGCCCGTTCCAGCCGGCTGTCGGGCTGAGTACGGTCACGCAGCAGCAGTTCGGCCTGCAGAAAGTGCAGTGGATCTATATAAGGATTGCGTACTTCGATGGACTGACGGATCACCGGGTTCTCGGCCAGCAGCTGCGTCTGCTGTCTGATCTGCTTCACCAGCTCAACACTGTCACGCAGCCGACTGCGCAGACTCGAACCCAGCACCCGCAGTTCTTCAGACACCAGGCGGGCATCGTAGTAGGCCGCGATATCCGGATCACTCTTGGCCAGCACCATCTCCAGCATGTCGATATTGGCGCGAAAGAACGGCCAGTCACGGTACATGCTGTGCAGCAGCGGCAGTTGATCCGCCACCGCCTCCTGCAGCGCACTGTCCGAGCCCAGCCAGGCCGGCAGCATCAGACGGGTTTGGGTCCAGGCAAAGATCCAGGGGATGGCACGCAGACTCTCGATGCCACCGTCGGTACGCCGCTTGGCAGGGCGCGATCCCAGTGGCAGCTTGGCCAGTTCCTGCTCCGGTGTCGCGGCGCGGAAGTACTGCACAAAGTGCTCATCTTCCCGCACCACCGCGCGGTATTCCTTCAAGCCCCGCAGGGCCATGCGCTCCATCTGGCTGCGCCACTGCGGCTGCGGACCCGGTACCGGATCCAGGGTTGCCTGCAACACCGCGGCGGTATAAAGCTCCATGTTGCGGATGGCTATTTCGGGAATGCCAAACTTGAAGCGAATCATCTCACCCTGCTCGGTCACCCGCAGACCATGATCCACCGATCCCGGAGGCTGGGCCAGGATGGCGGTATGGCTTGGACCACCGCCACGGGCCACGGTACCGCCACGGCCGTGAAACAGGGTCAGGTGCACCTGATGCCGGCGACAGACGGCAGTCAGTTCCTCCTGGGCCTGGAACTGACCCCAGGCGGCGGCCAGCTGGCCGGCATCCTTGGCGGAATCCGAGTAACCGATCATGACTTCCTGCTGGCCCTGAATATAATCCTGGTACCAGTCCAGCGACAGCAGGGCATCGATACAGCCGTGGGCACCCTGCAGATCCGACAGGGTTTCAAACAGCGGCACCACCCGCATGTTGTGACCGATACCCACTTCCTGCAGCAGCAGAATCACACCCAGCACATCGGAGGGCTGGCTGGCCATGGAGATCACATAGCTGCCAAGAGAGTTCTCCTCGGCGCTGGCGACTACCTTGCAGGTATCCAGCACTTCCTGCACCAGGGCAGACGGTTGCCAGGCTCTGGGCAACAGCGGGCGGCGGCTGTTCAGCTCGGCCAACAGGAATTTCTGCCGACGGGGCTCATCCCAGTCGCTGTAACAGCCCAGCTCGTAAAACGCGGTGATCTCATCAAAAACGCCGGCGTGACGATCGGCATTCTGGCGAATGTCCAGTTTGACCAGTGTCATGCCAAAGCAGGCAATACGCCTGAGCATATCCTGTAGCCGTCCCTGGGCGATGATCTGCATGCCACAGTCCTGCAAGGATCGGTGACACAGCAGCAGCGGCTGCAGCAGCTCCTGTTCGTGCAGCAGCACGCCCTCGGCCGGAATCGGATTGCCATCGAGTTGCGCCTTGATCCACACCTTGGTGCGCCCAAGGGCCGCGCGCACATCAGCCAGCAGTGCACGGTAGGGCTCAGGCACATCGCCGACCCGTTCGCGCAGCTCGGAATTGCAGCGGTTCATGGACAGCTCGGCACGCAGCTGGTCGATATCGCGGTAATACAGATCCGCCGCCATCCAGCGCGACAGCAACAGTACTTCACGGGTAACCCTGGCGGTCACGTTGGGGTTGCCGTCACGGTCTCCGCCCATCCAGGAGGAATAGCGCACCGGGCAGCAATCCAGTGGCAGACCTTCACCCAGCACTTCCTGCAACTGTTCATCCAGGCTGCGCAGGAACTTGGGCACGGCTTGCCAGAGGGAATTTTCGATCACGGCGAAGCCCCACTTGGCCTCTTCCACCGGGGTCGGGCGCTGCTGGCGGATTTCGTCGGTGTGCCAGATCTGGCTGACGAGTTCACGCAGGCGATGCTGCACCTTTTCGCCTCGATCCAGCCGTTTGAGGCAATCGGCAATATCGTCAAACTTGTGAATCAGAGTGCGGCGGTTCACTTCGGTCGGGTGCGCGGTCAGCACCAGGTCCACGCTCAGCTTGCCCAGCCCACCGGCAATCTCGCGCACGCTGAAGCCGCGATCGCTCAGGCGGCGAAACAGCTGGCCAAGGGACTCGGGGGCGTCCTTGCCACTGTCTTCCAGACGCCGGCGCACGCGGTGGTGCTCTTCGGCAATATTGGCCAAATTCAGAAACTGGGTGAAGGCGCGGGCCACCGGCAGCACTTCATCTTCGCTCAGTTCGCCCAGGGCGCTCAGCAGTTCGTGATACTCGCTGTTGTCTTCCTGGCGTCCGGCCTTGGCCAGCTTGCGGATGCGCTCTACCTTTTGCAGAAAAGCCTCGCCAAGCTGGGTTTCGATGGTCTGCCCCAGGCAGTCCCCCAACATTCGAACATCATCACGCAACGCTTCGTGCAGATCAGCCATCCACTCTCTCCCTTAGATGAAAATCAGCCGGGCGCAATGCCCGGAGTCACATCGGCTCTTCGAGCATAATGGATTCTCGGCCAGGAAGGTAAACTCAAAACACAGAAAAATGCTGATTTTGGTAAATTTCTTACACCCGCCAGGTGCTGCGTCGCCCATGCTTCAAGCGGTGGCCGCATCAGGCCATAACAGGGAGCATGGAGCGCACCAGAGCGGTGCAAAAAGAGCTGCATCGGCAGCGTTTAGCGGCCTCAGAGACCCAGCTTTTTGGCCTGATTCCAGAAGCCATCGAGTTCATCGAGGCTGAAGCTGTCCCAGTCACGCCCAGAGGCGGTGACGACACTTTCGATATAGCCAAAGCGACGCACAAACTTGGCGTTGGTGCTGCGCACAGCGGTTTCAGGATCCACCCCCAGATGCCGCGCCAGGTTGACCTGGGCAAACAGCAGATCCCCCATTTCATCGGTGATCTCGTCCTGCTTGCCGCGGCGGATGGCTTCTCGCAGCTCGCCGATTTCCTCCTCGATCTTGTCGAGTACCAGCAACGGATCATTCCAGTCAAAACCCACCCCGGAGGCACGTTTTTGCAGCTTCAGCGCCCGGCTAAGGCCCGGCAGCGCCGCCGGAATATCATCCAGTACCCCAAGGCTCGCCTTGCCCTCACGCTCTTCCTGCTTGATCAGCTCCCAGGTTTCGCTCACCTGCTGCTCGCTGCGCTGCATATCGCCGGCGCGGGACCCCAGAGTACCGGCCGGAAACACATGGGGGTGACGTCGAAGCAGCTTGCGCACCAGATTATCGACGATGTCGGCAAAGTCGAAACGACCGCTTTCCTCACCCAGCCTTGCGTAGAAAACCACCTGGAACAGCAGATCACCGAGCTCATCCTTGAGATGGGGCCAGTCCTGTCGCTCTATGGTGTCCGCCACCTCGTAGGCCTCTTCCAGCGTATGCCGCACTATGCTGGCAAAATCCTGCTTCAGATCCCAGGGACAACCGTCCGCGGGGTCACGCAGTCGCGCCATCAGGCAGAGCAGATCATCCAGGTCGTATTCAGCCATCAGGCGGACCCACTGCGCTGGCGGTGCACATCAATCACATTGGGTATCTGGTTGATCTTGTCCATGATGCGCCCGAGCAACTCAAGGCGGGAAATCTCCACCGTGATCGTCAGGCGCGCCACATTGCTATTGCGGTCCGTCAGGGTGTTGGCCGCCAGCACATTGAGGCTGCTGTTGGCCAGTTCCATCATGATGTCACGCAGCAGCCCTGAACGGTCGTAGGCTTCGATAAATATGTCCACCGGGTAGGTGGCTTCGCCCTCCTCACCCCAGTCGACCTCGATCATGCGTTCGCGTTCATGCTGACGTAACGCCAACGCATTACTGCAGTCTTCGCGATGCACAGATACGCCCCGGCCCTGGGTGATATAGCCGACAATCTGGTCCCCCGGAACTGGCTTGCAGCAGGTCGCCATCTTGGTCAGCAGGCTGCCAACACCGCGAATCCGGATGCTGCCGCCGCCGCTCACCTTGCTGCGGCTGATCGCCGGCAGGGCCAGATCAAGCTGTTCATCGACATGCTCAACTTCAACCTGGCGCTGGGCCGCATTGATGATCTGTGACTGGCGCAGGTCCCCGGCACCAAGGCCGGCAAACATTTCATCCACCTGGCGGTAATTCAGTTCGCGGGCAATCTGTTCCAGATTGATCTCGCGGATATTCAGCGCCAGGCGCTTGAACTCCCGCTCGACGATATGTCGACCGGCTTCAGCATTCTGATCCCGCGCCTGCTCCTTGAACCAGTGCGCGATCTTGGCCCGCGCCCGGGATGTAGTGACATAGCCCAGGTTAGTGTTGAGCCAGTCTCGCCTGGGCCGCTCCTCATTGGCGGTCATGATTTCAACCTGATCCCCGGTCTTGAGCGCCCGGGTCAGGGGAATGATGCGGCCGTTGACCTTGGCACCACGACAGCGGTGACCGATCTCGGTATGCACCCGGTAGGCAAAATCCAGCGCGGTAGCACCGTGGGGCAGGTCCAGCACATGGCCTTCAGGCGTGAATACATAAACCCGGTCCTGGGTCACATCGCCGCGCAGCATGTCGCCGAAGGCTTCGCTCTGGCCCAGATCATCGTGCCATTCAAGTACCTGGCGCAGCCAGGCAATCTTGTCTTCGTAGGAGGAGCTGCGGCTGTTAAGGTCAGTGCCCTTGTACAGATGGTGCGCGCATACGCCAAGCTCGGCTTCATCGTGCATCGCCTGAGTGCGGATCTGAATTTCCAGCACCTTGCCTTCCGGGCCTATCACCGCCGTATGCAGCGAACGGTAACCGTTGGGCTTGGGTGAGGCTATGTAGTCATCAAACTCGTGGGGAATATTGCGCCACAGGCCGTGCACAATGCCCAGCGCTGTGTAGCAGTCGCGGGCTTCGGGCACCAGAATACGCACCGCCCGCACATCGTAGACCTGGCTGAATTCGATGTTCTTGCGCTGCATTTTGCGCCAGATGCTGTAGATATGCTTGGCGCGCCCCATCACCTGGCCGTCAATATTGACGGCCCCAAGATCCGTTTTGAGCTTGGCAACGACGGTATTGATGAAGTCTTGCCGATCCAGCCGCTTTTCATCCAGCAGCGTGGCAATGTCCTTGTAGTCGTTGGGCTTGAGGTAACGAAACGACAGGTCTTCAAGTTCCCACTTGATATGACCGATGCCCAGCCGGTGTGCCAGGGGGGCATAGATATCAAAGACTTCACGGGCCACCAGATAGCGCTTGCGGCGCGTACCGGTCTTGACGCCACGAATGGCGCAGGTGCGCTCAGCGATCTTGATCAGTGCAACACGCACATCGTCGATCATCGCCACCAGCATCTTGCGGACGTTGTCGACCTGGTTCGTGCCGGTGCCCAGCACGGCTTCTTCGAAACGGGGATTCTTGCGGGTACCAATAGCCGCCATCTGCAGCACGCCGTCAATCAGCTGCGCCACCTCGGCGCCAAACTGATCACTCACCTGCTTGAGGCCGAGCTTGTTCTCGCGCACTGCACGGTACAGGATGGCCGCGATCAGGGTCAGCGAGTCCTGCTGCAGCTCGGCCAGAATGCTGGCCATATCCAGCCCCGTACGATAGCTGCCAAGGCTGGTCTTGGACCAGATATCATCTTCGTTCACCGCATGGGCGCGTTCTTCACACGCCTTGGCCAGCTCACAGGCCTGACGGATCTGAGCAAGATCGGTAATGTCGGCCTGCTGCTGCAAGTTCAGCAGCCACAGGTCCAGATCCACGGTACCATCCTCACGAATCGGATGGTCTTCTCTAACTTTCACCACGGCACAGCCACTCCTAAATTCCGGGCACCGAGGATAGGGTTCCGGGCGAACTGCTGAGCCTGTCCCGGTATCTTCGGTCTGCCATACTTCCTTTTCTATTATTATTCTTCGGGGCCTAGTAACCTGCAGGACTTAACACTGATCTACTCGGCTCGGGCACCCTGCTTCGCTCTATCTTCTGCATCCATGCAGTCGTGCGAAAAAGCCCGACAGGCTGCGAGCGCCACTGACAATAATTCAAAACGGGCGCCTCCCCTGCCAACACGCGGCACATTCTAGTCGTTATGACCGGTGATCGCGAGCAAGTTCCATGCACAGGGAATGCCTGTGCCACCACCCGAAGCCAGCGCCTGCCAGGCCCCTGCATGGAAGTGCGCTTTGCAATCTTCAGGCCGGGCTGTAAACGCCGGTCGACAGATAGCGATCACCGCGATCACAGATAATGCAGACGATCACCGCATTCTCCAGCTGAGTCGAAAGCCGCAGCGCGCCCGCCACAGCACCACCAGAGGACACACCGCAAAAGATGCCTTCCTGTCGCGCCAGCGCCCGCATGCAGTCTTCGGCTTCACGCTGTTCGATATCCAGCACCTGATCCACCCGTGCCGGATCAAAGATCTTCGGCAGATAGGCCTTGGGCCAGCGCCGGATACCCGGAATCTGGGAACCATCACTGGGCTGCAGACCTATGACCTGAATCGCAGGGTTCTGCTCCTTGAGGTAGCGTGAAGTCCCCATGATGGTGCCGGTCGTGCCCATGGATGATACAAAATGGGTCACGCGACCATGGGACTGCTGCCAGATCTCAGGCCCGGTGCCCAGGTAGTGCGCATCGGGGTTATCGAGGTTGGCGAATTGATCCAGCACCCGCCCCTTGCCGGCGGCTTCCATCTGCTGCGCCAGATCCCGCGCACCTTCCATACCCTGCTCCGGTGTCACCGTAATCAACTCGGCGCCGTAGGCGGTCATGGAGGACTTGCGCTCGGCACTGGAGTTGTCCGGCATGATCAGGATCAGCTTGTAACCCTTGATGGCCGCTGCCATCGCCAGCGCTATGCCGGTATTGCCCGAGGTCGCCTCGATCAGGGTATCCCCCGGCTGAATATCACCACGGGCTTCGGCCTGCTGAATCATGGCCAGCGCAGGGCGGTCCTTGACCGAGCCCGCGGGATTATTGCCCTCGAGTTTGCACAGAATAATATTCGAGGTCTCCCCCGGCAGGCGCTGCAACTGCACCAGAGGCGTCTTGCCGACATAGTGCTCGATGGTTGGAAATTCTGGAGTCATGTCTGTCACCGGTGACTAATACGTAATTTGACGAAACAAGGGCGCTTAAGCCTCAGCTATCCTGCTCGGCCACCACGAAGGCGACCACCAGCTGCTGCTCATCGCTGTAGGACAGGTGCAATCGGCTGATGCCCAGTTCAAGGGCGCGCGTCTGAGCCCCACCACTGAGCTGCAGGCCTGGTTTGCCCAGAGCATCGTGCGCGATTTCAAGGTGCTGCCAGCTCACACCACGGCCGATACCCGTGCCCAGCGCCTTGACCGCCGCCTCCTTGGCGGCGAAACGCTTGGCCAGATAACGCGCCTGATCCTGGCTGGCCTCAAAGCCCGCCAGCTCCTGTGGCCTGAGAATACGCTGCGCCAGGCGCGGCGTGCGCGCCAGAGCTGCGGCAATACGGTCGATCTGTACCAGATCGGTACCGATGCCGGCGATCATCGGCTGAGCGCATCCCGCTGTGGCTGCACCCGCGCCTGGGTTTCGAGCATCAGACGGCGCATCTCGGCAACCGCATCCTTGAGCCCGACAAAGACGGCGCGGGCGATCAGGCCGTGGCCGATATTCAGCTCATTCAGATGGGGGATTTCAGCAATCTGCTCGACATTGTGATAGTGCAGCCCGTGGCCCGCATTCACGATCAGACCCTTCTCCCAGGCATAGCAAGCAGCATCACGAATGCGCTCAAGCTCGGTGCGCTGTGCAGCGGCAGTCGTCGCATCGGCGTAGGCACCGGTGTGCAACTCAATGACCGGTGCACCGCAGCGCAACGTCGCATCGATCTGGGCGCGGTCGGGATCGATAAACAGCGACACCTCAATACCGGCGGCAGCAAGACGGTCACAGGCCGCTTTCATCTTGCCTTCCTGCCCCGCCACATCGAGGCCGCCTTCGGTGGTGAGCTCTTCACGCTTTTCCGGCACCAGGCAGCTGTGTGCCGGCCGAATCTCTTCGGCAAAAGCCAGCATTGCGTCGGTAACCGCCATTTCCAGATTCATGCGGGTCTGCAGGGTTTCTTTCAGCAGACGTACATCACGCTCCTGAATATGACGCAGGTCCTCGCGCAGATGCACCGTGATACCGTCGGCACCGGCTTCTTCAGCCAGTAGCGCTGCCTGCACGGGATCGGGGTAACGGGTGCCCCGGGCCTGACGCAGGGTAGCGATATGATCGATGTTGACTCCCAGCAACAAGCGGCTTGGCTCAATCACACTTATCTCCTTTCATTCAAGAGTGCCCTGCCACAATGCCCGCAGGCACGGCAGGGCGCTGAAAAAGTTCACGACTGCGCAGGGCCTTGCCACCGAGCATCTGATCCAGTGCCAGGCGCATCAGCCTTTTGGCCGCACGTCTTGTATGTGGCTCCGAATAATCATCTTCGCCAATGGCCAGCAGCTGCTGACCACCAAAGCAGCGCTGCCGATCGGTGTCGCGCAGCGCGGTGACAGACTGAAGTCCGCCTTCGGGTCGCAAAAAATACACCGCCTGAGCATCCAGATCACTCAGTTCCAGCGCATAGCCGATCTCACTCAGCAAATGCCGCTCGAACGTGCGCAGTGCACCCTCGATATCCTGCCCCGAGAGCAGTTCGGTCAGCGCGTACTGGTAATAAACATACAATCTGGGGTGGGGATCAATGGGCTGCAGCAGGCGCTGCAAGAGCTCGTTGAGGTAGAGGCCACAGAGCAGAGCCCGCCCCTGCAGAAAGACCGGTGGCGCCACGGCCTCGGCCTGACCGAGGGTTTTCAGCTCGCTGCGCCCAGACCAGCTCAGCTGCAGCGGCACAAACGCCTGAAGACTGGAGCGGGAACGCGAACCTGGACGGCGCGCGCCCCTGGCGACCAGGCTGACCTTGCCGTGTTCCAGCGTAAAGCAGTCCACCAGCAGGCTGGTATCTCGGTAGGGACGGGCATGCAGCACATAAGCCGCCTGCCCATCGACACGATAGTCCATCAGAAATACTCAGTATGCATGACGGCTTCCGAAGTGCTGATCAGGCCGACCATCGCGGCGCCGCAACCCAGGGTGCGGAGGCTATGCAGCGAGCACCCGCCTTAGTCGTCATAACCCAGACTGCGCAGTGCCCGGTCGTCATCCGCCCAGCCCTTGCGTACCTTGACCCAGAGGTTGAGCATGACCTTGCTGTCAAACATGCGTTCCATGTCCAGCCGGGCATCCCGGCCGATGGTTTTCATGCGTGCGCCCTTGTCACCGATCACAATGCGTTTTTGCCCTTCGCGCTCAACCAGTATCAGCGCACTGATGGTGAGCAGGCCATACTCGTCCTGTACAAACTGTTCAATCTCGACGGTGGTGCCGTAGGGAATTTCCTCCCCGAGATTGCGCATCAATTTTTCACGCACAAGCTCTGCAGCGACAAAACGCGAGCTGCGATTGGTAATCTGATCTTCCGGGTAATAGTGTTCAGCGGCGGGCATATGCTGCTCCACCAGTTCCTCCAGGCGCGGCACATTGTGACCGTTCTTGGCGGAAATGGGGATCACTTCAGCAAATTCACGCTTGGCGGTCACCATCTCCAGGTGCGGCAGCAATTCAGACTTGTCCTTAAGCTGATCCACCTTGTTGACCACCAGTACCACCGGGCAAGGTACCCAGGTGAGCTTCTCCAGCACCAGGTCGTCTTCGTCGGTCCAGGCGGTCCGGTCAACCACAAACACCACCAGGTCGACATCGCGCACCGCATCGGCGGCTGTTTTGTTCATGTAGCGGTTCAGTGCCTTGCCCTGATCACGGTGCAGCCCGGGAGTATCGACATAGATGACCTGCAGGTCGTCTTCGGTCTTGATGCCCAGGATCTGGTGCCGCGTGGTCTGGGGCTTGCGCGATGTGATGCTCAGCTTCTGACCGAGTATATGGTTCAGCAGCGTCGACTTGCCCACATTGGGGCGCCCGACAATCGCCACAAAGCCGCAGCGCTGCTCGCCCTCGTAGGGTTCAGCGCCAGGTACTGGTGGCATTTCCGGCATTTCAAATTCATCGCTCATTCGGCTTTCTCCACCTGCAGTCCGATCAGCGCAAGCCTTGCTGCTTCCTGCTCCGCCTGGCGGCGGCTATTGCCCTCACCTTCACTCGGCACCGTCAAGCCGGTCACATGACAGCGGATAAAGAAAGTCTGGGAATGGGCTTCACCGTCGACTGCAATCAATTCATAGTCCGGCAGTGCCAGACGTCGAGACTGCAGATGTTCCTGCAGCCGGGTCTTGGCATCCTTGAGGGATTCGTTCAGATCAAGCTCTTCCAGACGCTCCTTGAACCAGCGATGGATAAAGCCACGACAGACTTCCAGGTCGCTATCCAGATAGATGGCTCCCATCACCGCTTCGGTCGCATCGGCCAGAATCGAGTCACGCCTGAAACCGCCGCTTTTCAGCTCGCCGGAGCCCAGGCGCAGATACTCGCCCAGATCAAGCTCGCGGGCCACCTCGGCCAGGGTCTCGCCCTTGACCAGGCGCGCCCGCAGGCGGCTCAGCTGACCTTCACGCGCCTGGGGAAACTGCCGGAAGAGCGCATCGGCGATAACAAAGTTAACGATGGAATCACCGAGAAACTCCAACCGCTCGTTATTGCGTTTGCCGCAACTGCGGTGAGTAAGTGCCAGTTCCAGTAAAGATGGATCGTTAAAGCTATAGCCCAGACGTCGGCTAAGATCTGCGGTCGGTTTGATCAAGGTTTTATGACTTCGTAATGCTCGTTAAATTTAACCACGGCATCGACGTTATAAAACATCGGAACCCGCTCTTCATAGACAAGATCAAAATGGATCTTGCCGTCTATATTCTCAATTTTGAGGAAATCTTCCCGCGACAGCTCGGCCCGCACCTGGTTAATAATGGCGCGATCGTAAATCGTGCGCCGAATGGAACGAAATTCCTTGGACACCTGATCCTGATCGTTAATCACATTTTCAATAATGGATTTAACGGTCGCGTGCTCCTTGTACGGTGTAAACAGCTTAAAGCCTACCGCCAGAAAAACGCCGACAACGACCATCCCCATCAGGATGGAAACGAAAGACGCGCCCTGTTCCCTTTTCACAGCATTAATCATTTCAATCCCCTATTCACCAGGCAGCTACATGATTACTCAATCAGACGCACATCGCCGAACGACGGAAGACTGAAGAAGGTTTCCCAGTGCATCCAGACGGCGAAAGCCTTGCCCACCAGCAGTTCGTCCGGCACGAAGCCCCAGTAACGGCTGTCATTACTGTTGTCGCGGTTATCGCCCATGACAAAGTACTGCCCTTGTGGCACAACCCACTCACCGACAATTCCGCTGGCGGCAACATCATGGTAGACCTGGTGCTGAACCCCGTCCAGATTCTCCGCCAGCAGCAACTGCTGTGGTTTGAGGGGCGGAAGCTGGGCCAGAAGCTGCTGCGGCTGCGGCTTTCCATTCACAAATACGGTCTTGTTCTGGTAGCGGATACGATCACCCGGCAGACCAATGACGCGCTTGATGTAATTAACCGACGGGTCTTTCGGGTATTTAAAGACGACAACATCACCCGCCTCGGGCGTATTAAAATCGACGACTTTGGTATTCAGCACCGGCAGTCGCAGGCCGAAGTGATACTTGTTCACCAGAATGAAATCACCAATCTTCAGCGTCGGCAGCATGGAGCCCGACGGAATCTGAAACGGCTCAACCAGAAAGGAGCGCAGGACCAGCACCACAAAGAGCACCGGGAAGAGCGAACGGGAAAGATCGATCCAGCCTGGCACCTGGTTGAGCTTGATCAGTGTCTCCTGCGGCAGAGCCGCCGACAGCTGCAGCTGTGCTTTCTGTACCCTGGCACTGCGCGCCGGCGCCAGCCAGAACTTGTCCACACACCAGCCAATCGCGGCCAGAAAGGTCGCAACCACAAGTACCAAAGCAAAATCGAAATTCATCGTCTGTCCTTAACTGTCAACTTTCAGTACGGCAAGGAATGCATCCTGCGGAATCTCGACCCGGCCGACCTGCTTCATGCGTTTTTTGCCTTCTTTCTGCTTGGAGAGCAGTTTTTTCTTGCGGCTCACGTCGCCGCCATAGCACTTGGCCAGTACGTTCTTGCGCAGCGCCTTCACCGTACTGCGGGCAATAATTTTGCCGCCGAGCGCCGCCTGAATCGCGACATCGAACATCTGCCGCGGAATCAGCTCCTTCATCTTTTCGCACAACTGACGGCCACGATACTCGGCGTTATCCTTGTGCAGAATCACCGCCAGCGCATCAACCTTCTCGGCGTTGATGAGAATATCCATGCGCACCAGGCGGGCTGCTTCAAAGCGAATGAAGTTGTACTCGAGCGATGCATAGCCACGGCTGACTGACTTGAGTCGGTCAAAGAAGTCGAGTACGACCTCCGCCATGGGCAATTCATATTTCACCTGCACCTGCCGACCGACATAATGCATGTTTTTCTGAGTCCCGCGTTTTTCCACGCAGAGGCCGATAACCTGGCCGAGGAATTCCTGCGGCACCAGGATGTTGGCTTCAACGATGGGCTCACGCATTTCGCGCACTGAGCCGGGATCCGGCAGTTTGGACGGGCTGTCGATGTGTACGACTTCACCGGTGTTGAGCTCAAGCTCGTACACAACCGTGGGGGCTGTGGTGACCAGATCGAGGTCGTACTCACGCTCCAGTCGCTCCTGAATGATCTCCATGTGCAGCATGCCAAGGAAGCCGCAGCGAAAGCCGAAGCCCAGGGCATCAGAGGTTTCAGGCTCAAAGAACAGCGAGGCATCATTGAGCGTCAGCTTGTCGAGGGCGTCACGGAAATCCTGGTAATCATCCGCATCCGTCGGGAAGAGCCCGGCGTAGACCTGCGGCTGAACCTTCTTGAATCCCGGCAAGATTGGCGTATCCGGCGTCTTGGCGTGGGTCAGGGTATCGCCGACCGGCGCGCCGTGGATGTCCTTGATGCCGGCGATGATATAACCCACTTCACCCGCCTTGAGCGCATCTGTCGGTGTCTGCTTGGGGGTAAAAATACCCACCTGATCAACCGGGTAGGACACCCCGGTGGATTTGACCAGTACCTTTTCCTTGCGCCTCAGCACACCGTGCTTGACCCGCACGAGGGAGACCACGCCCTGATACTTGTCGAACCAGGAGTCAATAATCAGCGCCTGCAACGGTGCGTCCAGGTCACCAACCGGCGGCGGAATATGTGTGATCAGGGCTTCCAGCACATCACCAACGCCCATGCCACTCTTGGCCGAGCAGGCAACAGCATTACTGGCATCAATACCGATGACTTCTTCGATCTCTTCGCGCACACGCTCAGGCTCGGCCTGGGGCAGGTCCATCTTGTTCAGGATGGGCAGCACTTCCAGACCCTGCTCCAGCGCGGTGTAACAGTTGGCCACAGACTGCGCTTCCACACCCTGAGCTGCGTCTACTACCAACAGTGCACCTTCACAGGCAGCAAGGGAACGGGACACTTCGTACGAGAAGTCAACGTGTCCGGGGGTGTCGATAAAGTTCAGCTGATAGGTCTCGCCGTTCAGGGCATTGTACTTGAGCGTAACGCTCTGGGCCTTGATCGTAATGCCTCGCTCACGTTCCAGGTCCATTGAGTCCAGAACCTGCGCGGCCATTTCACGCTCAGCCAGGCCACCACAGGTCTGAATGAAGCGGTCAGCCAGGGTCGATTTACCATGGTCGATATGGGCGATGATGGAGAAGTTGCGAATATGATCGAGATTGCTCACGTGTAGGATACTCGGGATCAGCTGACCCTGGATGTTAGGGCGATAATTCAAAGCGACGAAGTTTACCGTATTTACCGCAGCGCGGCTATCGAATGCACGCGCCAGGGAAGTGCCCTGCACAGGCACAGTGCTCTGTGCTCAGAGCTCTAATCGACAGCCAGAACGAAACAGGGGGCCGGATGGCCCCCTGTCTTTATTTACTCGAGTTTGAGCGGAATAAACATCGGGCTTCCCCGACGCACGATGCGCAGAGGCACCGGCCGGTCAACTGGAAGCTTTTCCAGCGCCTGTTCAAACTGAGTCACACTCTCGATCACCTCTCCGTTTACCATGGTAATGACGTCCTCAACCACGAGCCCCGCATCCGCGCCGGCGCCAGGGTTAACCGCGCGTATTACCACGCCTGAACGCAGATTCCACTTTTCCTTGCGCTCGGTATCCAGCTCGCCGACAACCAGCTCAAGGCGATTGCTCACCAGCTCATCGGCACGGCCGGATGCGGCAAGCTGATCGCTGTTTTCAGGCAGTGCCTCTATAGTGACATCCAGCCGCTCATGCTTGCCGTTGCGCACTATATCAATAGGTACGGACTCCCCGGGCTTGATGCGACCAACCTGCGGCGGAAGGTCCGACGACAAATCGATATCCCGACCATCAAAGCGGTAAATCACATCGCCTTCCATGAAGCCTGACTTTTCGGCGGGGCTACCCGGCAATACTTTTGCAATCAGGGCACCGGCAGGCTTGTCGAGACCGAAGGACTCAGCGAGATCTCGGCTTACTTCCTGAATGATCACACCCAGCCAGCCACGAGTGACATGACCCTGGGTCTTGAGCTGTTCGGCAACATCCATGGCAACATCAATTGGAATAGCGAACGACAGCCCCATAAAACCGCCTGAGCGGGTGTAAATCTGTGAGTTTATGCCGACAACCTCGCCATTGAGGTTAAACAGCGGACCACCGGAGTTACCCGGATTGATCGCCACATCAGTCTGGATAAAAGGTACGTAGGACTCGTTGGCCAGTGCACGTTCGGTGGCACTGACGATCCCTGCGGTCACTGAATGGTCAAAGCCAAAGGGCGAGCCAATGGCAAGAACCCACTCACCCGCTTCCAGCGCCTCCGACGAACCAATACGCACAAAGGGCAACCCGGTCGCATCAATTTTCAGCACCGCCACATCCGCTCGCTCGTCCGAGCCAATCACCTGGGCTTCAAGCTCGCGCCGGTCACTGAGGCGTACCAGCACCTTGCCAGCTCCCTTGACCACATGATGATTGGTAAGAATGTAACCGTCTTTACTGATGACAAAACCGGAACCCAGCGAGCGCGGCGCGGGACGCGGCTGCTCGCCCAGCTCCGGCAACTGCTTGAAGAAATGCTTGAACATCTCAGGAATCTGCTCCGCATCAGGCCCCTCGAACGGATTGAGCGCAGACGCCTGGCCGGTCTTCTCTTTGGGTACCGTACTGATATTGACCACTGCAGGCGCCGCCTCCTTCACCAGACTTTTGAAGTCAGGCAATTCGGCATGCGCAGGCAACCATACCAGACACAACAGAATGCTGAGTACTACTTTCATTGACTGCATGGATTCAGACCTTTTGAGGGCACACTAGATAATATTCATCAGTACAGGCTGGTAACGACAGGAGCGCGCCAGACGTTGCCCGGCGCCCCTGACCAGCAACAAACCCGCTGCCAGACCAAAGAAGCTGCCAATAACCGAGGGCAACTCGGACACACCGTAAAAGGATCCCAGGTATCCACCCAGAAAGAGCAGGACAAGAGGCAGGGTATAGAGCAGCACCGAGGCTTGCAGAAAACTGCCTTCCTCGATGCCGACACTGACCCTGTCACCTACGCGCGCCACAAGGCCATGCGGGTTATCAATCAGCAGACGTTCGCTGCGCTTGCTGGCATATTCTGCCAGTACACGCTGGCCGCATCCCTTGCTGGCGCTGCAGCTCTGGCAGGTGCCTGTGCGATCGGACTCAACCCAGATACCTTCGCCATCCACAGCCACCACAACAGCATCTTCCTGCAGCATTTACTGGCTGACCTGAACTGAAGCGGCAATACGATCCGCAATCATCAGCGGCACATCACCCACAACCGTCACGAAGTCATCACCGCGACGTTTTCCGACCGCGATCATGTCCTTGGACTGCGCAGCGCCGGCGGCAACCGTCTGACGCCCGAACGGTTCGATGCAAACGGATACCGAATGACGCCCATCGGAAAACAGCATCACTTCAGCATCGGGCATCACTTCATGACGCACCTTGGTAAAGCCATCCGGCAACCACTGAGCTCGCCAGCCTGGTTCTTTGACGCCAAGCATATGCTGATGCTGATCGATGTAGCGCTCAAGCCCGCGTGACAGTCGAATCACATCCGCCTGCGGAGCTCCCTGGGCGGCATAACCACTCTCGTGCCCATAGCGGGCCCGCACGAAATCGGCGGAACTGCTCACCGACGGCAACAGGTATTGCGGCTGGCTGCTGGCAACCGTGTTTATCGGCTCAGCATTGAAGCCCTGCACACCCAAAATGACCACTGCCGTCACGGAGGCGGCCGTGGCCATGCTGATCAGCGGCTTCCAGTAACGCCCGGCTTCGATCTTGCGGGGAGCCGTTTCCTGCTCGGCATCGAATTCTCCTGTATCCAGCAGCGGCCCCACATCAGCACTGGCTATCTGCGCCATCACACCGGCACTGATATCAGTAATCACCGTATCGCGCTCGCCCTTGAGGGCTGAGCGTGTCAGGTGGTAACGGCGCCACTTTTCACCCATCGCCGGCTTCTCATCCAGCGTAGACAGCAGCCGACGCGTTTCAAAGTCATTGGCTTCACCGTCCACAAGCGCCGACAGGGTATCGTTGAACTCATCACTCATGGTTTTCCCTCAAACACATTCTCGTCATGTTCCCGGCAGCTCTCCGTCACTCCGCCAGAAAAGGCACTATCTCTTTATCGATCGCCTCTCGCGCCCTGAAAATACGGGAACGAACCGTTCCCACCGGGCAATCCATGACATTGGCGATATCTTCATAACTTAAACCATCGAACTCGCGTAACGTCAGCGCAACCCGAAGGTCTTCGGGCAATTTATCCAACACACGTTTAACGATGGCTTCAAGCTCATCCCGATAAAGGTTGTTCTCGGGCGTTTCGATATCCTTGAGCTGACTGTCTCCACCAAAATAATGTGCATCCTCCACCGCCACATCAACATCCGGTGGACGGCGCCCTTTGGCAACCAGGTGATTTTTGGCCGTATTAATGGCAATTCTGTACAACCATGTATAAAAGGCACTATCACCACGGAATTTCGGCAAGGCACGGTAAGCCTTGATGAAAGCTTCCTGGGATACATCCAGCGCTTCGTGGTGGTCATACACATAACGCCCAATCAGGCCAATGATCTTGTGCTGGTACTTTTTTACCAGCAGATCATAAGCTCGACTGTCACCCGCCTGCACACGCTTCACCAGCTGCCCGTCAATCGCGCTCTGACTCTCGTTTGACACTCCAGATCCTTATGTTCCAAGGTACTACTTCCCCTACTGCAGGGGATTTAATGACGTGAGTATGGCTGTGCCGACTACGTCATTGCAACCTCTCAAGAGCCGGGTATCGCAAGCTAAACAATATGAACCTGGGGTGAATGGTTAGTTCCGACCGAATCGGAAAAATTTCCCGTCAAACGACACAAAAGGTTCACGCAGGCAGCCCCTGCATTGCATAATTGCTGTTTGGCATCCCGCACTACGGCTCTCAGGGTTAAGCATGACCAGCGAACATATCCATGACGTTTTGATCATTGGCAGCGGAGCGGCTGGCCTGACACTGGCTTTACAGCTTCCCACGCACCTGAGCGTCGCTGTATTGAGCAAGGGACAGCTGACCTCCGGCTCTACCTGGCTGGCCCAGGGCGGCATTGCTGCCGTGCTCGATGCAGGCGATACGACCCAGGCCCACTACGCTGATACCATGATCGCCGGCGCCGACCTGAGTCGCCAGCAGGCGGTCGAATATACGGTGACCCAGGGCACTCGCAGCATCCAGTGGCTGATTGAGCAGGGCGTCCCCTTTACCCGCGAAGACAGCCAATTGCACCTGACCCAGGAGGGCGGCCACTCCCACAGACGCATTATCCATGCCGCCGATGCAACCGGCAGAGCAGTACAGGAAACCCTGATTCAGCAGGCCCAGTCTGCCAGCAATATAACGCTGTTTGAAAACTGCATCGCGGTTGACCTTATTACCCGTGAAAAGCTCCGCCTGGCAAACAATCGCTGTGTTGGCGCTTATGTCCTGGACAGCGGGTCCGGCGAGGTACAGCTGTTCCGGGCCGGTCAGGTCGTACTCGCCACCGGTGGCGCATCCAAGGCCTATCTCTACACCAGCAACTCGGACGGAGCCTCCGGAGATGGTATCGCCATGGCCTGGCGCTCAGGCGCCCGGGTTGCCAATATGGAGTTCAATCAGTTTCATCCCACCTGCCTGTACCACCCGCAGGCCAAGTCATTTCTGATTTCCGAAGCTGTGCGCGGAGAAGGCGGTCACCTGCTGCTGCCGGATGGCGAACGCTTTATGCTGCGCTTTGATGAGCGCGGCGAACTGGCACCGCGCGATATCGTCGCCAGAGCCATTGACCACGAAATGAAGCGCCTGGGCTGTGACTGCCTTTACCTCGACATTTCCCACAAGCCGTCCGACTTCATCAAGGGTCACTTTCCGACCATTTACACCAAGTGTCTGGAGCTGGGTATCGACATCACACGCCAGCCCATTCCCATAGTGCCCGCCGCCCACTACACCTGTGGCGGCATCGTGACCGATATCCGCGGGCGCAGCGATATCCCCGGGCTCTATGCGATCGGCGAAACGGCCTTCACCGGCCTGCATGGCGCCAACCGGCTTGCCTCCAACTCCCTGCTTGAATGCCTGGTGTTCGCCAGCGCGGTTGCGACCGACATCGCCGCCAGCCAGACGATATCGCCGGACAGCAGCATTAGCGTACCGGCCTGGGACTCATCCCAGGTCACCGACTCCGACGAAGACGTTATCATCTCCCATAACTGGGAAGAGCTCCGTCGCTTCATGTGGGACTATGTGGGTATTGTTAGAACCAACAAGCGACTGCAGCGGGCAAAGCACCGCGTCGATCTGCTGCAGCAGGAAATCACCGAGTATTACAGCAACTACCGCGTCACCCGGGATCTGCTGGAATTGCGCAATCTCGCGCTGGTATCAGACCTGATTATTCGTTCAGCCATGCAGCGCACCGAAAGCCGGGGCCTGCATTACACCCTCGATTATCCGGATCTTGCCCCCGAGGCACGCGACACCATTCTGACGCCGGTTAACTACGAGTGGCCTGATCAGGTGCACTGAGCTGCAAAGGCGCAAGCCTGGCGATCACACTCAGGCGCCTGAAGGCATCGGCAGTTACACTGTCAGGCAAGAGTACCAGCCGCCGCCGTCGGCCACCGGCATGAACTCTCAATATCAGTAGCCAGCGCCAGGCCAGCACCGACTCCAGCGTATCGACCGTCACCCAGCCCTGCTCCGCCTCATAGAGCGCAACAGTATGCAGGTCCGCATCCCAGCGCAGTGCCTGTACAGCATCCCTGCGCTGACGGTAACTCAGCCAGAGGTTCAGCCCTGCAACAACAGCCAGGCACAGAATCAGAGAGGACGGGAGTACCGAAAGTGCAAGCAGCACGACAAGTGTGAGGTGGCTTGATAGCTGCAGCCACCAGAGCATGCGCGACGGCTTGAGCGTAACTTCAAGCGGGCTGAACACGGTCCAGAATCATCTTCACCATCCGGGCAATCTCAGGGTCGGCCGCAACCTCACGCTGCATAAACCAGACAAACAAATCCTGGTCTTCACAGGCGAGCAGCTTTTCAAACCTTAGCTGATCCTCCAGCGGCAACTGACTAAAGGCCTCGTCAACAAAAGGCACCAGCAGAACGTCCAGTTCAAGCATGCCGCGCCGACTCTGCCATCTCAGACGTCGAATATCCTCGTCACTGTACATAGGGCTCTAAATACTCTTAGTGTGAATGATGCAGGCGTTTTATCACTTAAGTCACAAGGCAGCAACCCATGCCTTTAAATGTCCTGTGCGAAAATCACGGATTTTCAAATTCCACATACAAAAAAGCCCCGACCGAAGGTCGAGGCGTTTTCGTTGAATAAATACTTGGCGCCTCGCTGGCGAGCCGTCCCGCAGACAAGTATGCTGCGGTCGTCAAACCGGGTCAAAGCTGCGCTTCGACAAGTCCCGTTTTGACCCTACTATCACATGGCAGGACGGCCGCGAGCGGCGCTGTCTACCGTCCCCATGTGAGGGTCATCGCCAGTCATTATCCCATACGGAAAAACCCCGGCCTCATCGAGACCGGGGTTTCCGTTATTAAATGCTTGGCGATGACCTACTCTCACATGGGGAAACCCCACACTACCATCGGCGATACCGCGTTTCACTACTGAGTTCGGGATGGGATCAGGTGGTTCCACAGCTCTATTGTCGCCAAGCAAAACTTGTACACTATGGATTCTGGCCTCGACAGATTGTGGCCTGTCGCGACGTGTCTTAATTCGATTATGTCTTGTCTGCAGCACAAGCTCGTGCCAATGCGTCAATCTCGTCTCTCTCGTGCTTTTCGCCTGCTCGTTCTTTTCAGTCGGAGCAGGCAACCAAACGCCTTGGGCGTTATATGGTCAAGCCTCACGGGCAATTAGTACGGGTTAGCTCAACGCCTCGCAGCGCTTACACACCCCGCCTATCAACGTCTTAGTCTTAAACGGCCCTTTAGGGGGCTCAAGGCCCCAGTGAGATCTCATCTTGAAGGGGGCTTCCCGCTTAGATGCTTTCAGCGGTTATCCCGTCCGAACGTAGCTACCCGGCAATGCCACTGGCGTGACAACCGGAACACCAGAGGTTCGTTCACTCCGGTCCTCTCGTACTAGGAGCAACTCTTCTCAAATCTCAAACGCCCACGGCAGATAGGGACCGAACTGTCTCACGACGTTCTAAACCCAGCTCGCGTACCACTTTAAATGGCGAACAGCCATACCCTTGGGACCGGCTTCAGCCCCAGGATGTGATGAGCCGACATCGAGGTGCCAAACACCGCCGTCGATGTGAACTCTTGGGCGGTATCAGCCTGTTATCCCCGGAGTACCTTTTATCCGTTGAGCGATGGCCCTTCCATGCAGAACCACCGGATCACTAGAACCTACTTTCGTACCTGCTCCACGTGTCAGTGTCGCAGTCAAGCACCCTTCTACTCTTGCGCTCAATGCATGATTTCCGACCATGCTGAGGGTACCTTCGTGCTCCTCCGTTACTCTTTGGGAGGAGACCGCCCCAGTCAAACTACCCACCACACAATGTCCTCGAACCGGATTACGGTCCAGAGTTAGAACCTCAACAGTACCAGGCTGGTATTTCAAGATTGGCTCCACGCAGACTGGCGTCCACGCTTCAAAGCCTCCCAGCTATCCTACACAAGTAATGTCAAAGTCCACTGTGAAGCTATAGTAAAGGTTCACGGGGTCTTTCCGTCTAGCCGCGGGTAAACTGCATCTTAACAGCTATTTCAATTTCACTGAGTCTCGGGTGGAGACAGTGTGGCCATCGTTACGCCATTCGTGCAGGTCGGAACTTACCCGACAAGGAATTTCGCTACCTTAGGACCGTTATAGTTACGGCCGCCGTTTACCGGGGCTTCGATCAAGAGCTTCGCTTGCGCTAACCCCATCAATTAACCTTCCGGCACCGGGCAGGCGTCACACCCTATACGTCCACTTTCGTGTTTGCAGAGTGCTGTGTTTTTAATAAACAGTCGCAGCCACCTGGTATCTTCGACTCCCAACAGCTCACCCCGCGAGGGGGTCACCATCAGGAGCGTGCCTTCTCCCGAAGTTACGGCACCATTTTGCCTAGTTCCTTCACCCGAGTTCTCTCAAGCGCCTTGGTATTCTCTACCTGACCACCTGTGTCGGTTTTGGGTACGGTCAGCGGTAACCTGAAGCTTAGAGGCTTTTCCTGGAAGCGTGGCATCAACGACTTCAGTTCCTAAGAACCTCGTCATCAGATCTCAGTCTTAAGGGGGACCGGATTTGCCTAATCCCCCAACCTACATCCTTAAACGCAGACAACCAACGCTGCGCTCGCCTAGCCTTCTCCGTCCCCTCATCGCAGTTACCGCCGGTGCAGGAATATTAACCTGCTTCCCATCGACTACGCATTTCTGCCTCGCCTTAGGGGCCGACTCACCCTACCTCGAATAGCGTTGGATAGGAAACCTTGGTCTTCCGGCGTGGAGGTTTTTCACCCCCATTATCGTTACTCATGTCAGCATTCGCACTTCTGATACCTCCAGGATGCCTCACAGCTTTCCCTTCAACGGCTTACAGAACGCTCCTCTACCATGCCATAAATGGCATCCACAGCTTCGGTGTATCACTTAGCCCCGTTATATCTTCCGCGCAGGCCGACTCGACTAGTGAGCTATTACGCTTTCTTTAAAGGGTGGCTGCTTCTAAGCCAACCTCCTAGCTGTCTGAGCCTTCCCACATCGTTTCCCACTTAGTGATAACTTTGGGACCTTAGCTGGTGGTCTGGGTTGTTGCCCTTTTCACGACGGACGTTAGCACCCGCCGTGTGTCTCCCATGATTGCACTCACCGGTATTCGGAGTTTGCATCGGGTTGGTAAGTCGGGATGACCCCCTAGCCGAAACAGTGCTCTACCCCCGGTGGTGAGACATGAGGCGCTACCTAAATAGCTTTCGAGGAGAACCAGCTATCTCCGGGCTTGATTAGCCTTTCACTCCGATCCACAGGTCATCCGCTAACTTTTCAACGGTAGTCGGTTCGGTCCTCCAGTTGATGTTACTCAACCTTCAACCTGCCCATGGATAGATCGCCCGGTTTCGGGTCTAATCCCAGCAACTAAACGCCCTATTAAGACTCGGTTTCCCTACGGCTCCCCTAGACGGTTAACCTTGCTACTGAAATTAAGTCGCTGACCCATTATACAAAAGGTACGCAGTCACGGTCTCAAGAACCGCTCCCACTGCTTGTACGTACACGGTTTCAGGGTCTATTTCACTCCCCTCACAGGGGTTCTTTTCGCCTTTCCCTCACGGTACTGGTTCACTATCGGTCAGTCAGGAGTATTTAGCCTTGGAGGATGGTCCCCCCATGTTCAGACAGGATAACACGTGTCCCGTCCTACTCGTTTTCATTGATAAGGCGTTTTCGCATACGGGGCTATCACCCACTACGGCGGCACTTTCCAGCGCCTTCTGCTAACACCAAACCAACTTAAGGGCTAATCCCCGTTCGCTCGCCGCTACTAAGGGAATCTCAATTGATTTCTTTTCCTTCGGGTACTTAGATGTTTCAGTTCCCCGAGTTCGCCTCTTAAAGCCTATGTATTCAGCTAAAAGATACCCAGTAAACTGGGTGGGTTTCCCCATTCAGACATCTCCGGATCAAAGGTTGTTTGCCACCTCCCCGAAGCTTTTCGCAGGCTACCACGTCTTTCGTCGCCTCTGACTGCCAAGGCATCCACCGTGCACGCTTCGTCACTTGACCATATAACCCGAAGGCGTCTGGTAAGGACGAGAGTTCGATAAGATTTTTCGCCATTGGCGCTTGTACTACAGTACAAGACATATCTCGAATTAATTCGAATCCATATTGTTAAAGAGCGATAAAGCAAGCTTGAAGCGATAAGCTTCGAGCTGACAGCTTTAAGCGATAAGCTTCAAACCGTGATCGGTGTGCAACTTATGACTTACAGCTTTCTTTTAAATGGTGGAGCTATGCGGGATCGAACCGCAGACCTCCTGCGTGCAAAGCAGGCGCTCTCCCAGCTGAGCTATAGCCCCGGAACCGGGTATACACCAGAAGACTAGGCCACTGGCTTTTGGCGGACTTGACCACCGTACAGATCACCAAGTTTTCGCAATATTGCGGAAAACTGGTAGGCCTGAGTGAACTTGAACCACCGACCTCACCCATTCTCTATCATGGGGAGTGGGGTGCGCTCTAACCAGCTGAGCTACTACAACTTTCCTGCCGGAAATTTGGTAGGCCTGAGTGGATTTGAAGTACCGACATCACCCATTCTTTATCATAAAGAGTGGGGTGCGCTCTAATCCATCGATCTACATCAATTTTCAAACCTGTAAAATTGGTAGGCCTGAGTGGACTTGAACCACCGACCTCACCCTTATCAGGGGTGCGCTCTAACCAGCTGAGCTACAAGCCTACATCGTCAAGCTCTTAGCCTTGCGGCTACAAGCTCTTTTATCCACAGGTTATCCCCGCGAATATTTCGCTCTCTTTAACGTTTGATCAGATAATTCGTGTGGACGCTATGCCAGAACAAGCCATGTCGTTTAAGGAGGTGATCCAGCCGCAGGTTCCCCTACGGCTACCTTGTTACGACTTCACCCCAGTCATGGACCACACCGTGGTAACCGTCCTCCCGAAGGTTAGACTAGCTACTTCTGGTGCAACCCACTCCCATGGTGTGACGGGCGGTGTGTACAAGGCCCGGGAACGTATTCACCGTGGCATTCTGATCCACGATTACTAGCGATTCCGACTTCACGCAGTCGAGTTGCAGACTGCGATCCGGACTACGACCGGTTTTGTGAGATTGGCTCCCCCTCGCGGGTTTGCAGCCCTCTGTACCGGCCATTGTAGCACGTGTGTAGCCCTACTCGTAAGGGCCATGATGACTTGACGTCGTCCCCACCTTCCTCCGGTTTGTCACCGGCAGTCTCCTTAGAGTTCCCACCATTACGTGCTGGCAAATAAGGACAAGGGTTGCGCTCGTTACGGGACTTAACCCAACATTTCACAACACGAGCTGACGACAGCCATGCAGCACCTGTCTCAGAGCTCCCGAAGGCACCAAGCTATCTCTAGCGAGTTCTCTGGATGTCAAGAGTAGGTAAGGTTCTTCGCGTTGCGTCGAATTAAACCACATGCTCCACCGCTTGTGCGGGCCCCCGTCAATTCATTTGAGTTTTAACCTTGCGGCCGTACTCCCCAGGCGGTCGACTTATTGCGTTAGCTGCGCCACTAAGAGAGCAAGTCTCCCAACGGCTAGTCGACATCGTTTACGGCGTGGACTACCAGGGTATCTAATCCTGTTTGCTACCCACGCTTTCGCACCTCAGTGTCAGTATCAATCCAGGCAGTCGCCTTCGCCACTGGTGTTCCTTCCTATATCTACGCATTTCACCGCTACACAGGAAATTCCACTGCCCTCTACCGTACTCTAGTTAAGCAGTATCAGGTGCAGTTCCCAGGTTAAGCCCGGGGCTTTCACATCTGACTGACTCAACCACCTACGCGCGCTTTACGCCCAGTTATTCCGATTAACGCTCGCACCTTCCGTATTACCGCGGCTGCTGGCACGGAATTAGCCGGTGCTTCTTCTGTGGCTAACGTCACAGGTAACGGTTATTAGCCGCTACCCTTTCCTCACCACTGAAAGTGCTTTACAACCCGAAGGCCTTCTTCACACACGCGGCATGGCTGGATCAGGGTTGCCCCCATTGTCCAATATTCCCCACTGCTGCCTCCCGTAGGAGTCTGGGCCGTGTCTCAGTCCCAGTGTGGCTGGTCATCCTCTCAGACCAGCTAAGGATCGTCGCCTTGGTAGGCCTTTACCCTACCAACTAGCTAATCCTACGCAGGCTCATCTGATAGCGAAAGGTCTATAAATAGATCCCCTCCTTTCCCCCTTAGGGCGTATGCGGTATTAGCATCCGTTTCCGAATGTTGTCCCCCACTACCAGGTAGATTCCTACGCGTTACTCACCCGTCCGCCGCTCTCAAGAGAAGCAAGCTTCTCTCTACCGCTCGACTTGCATGTGTTAGGCCTGCCGCCAGCGTTCAATCTGAGCCATGATCAAACTCTTCAGTTTTAAATCAAGATACCGAAGTATCGATAATTCTGACTCAAGCTATAACAACTTAAATGAATTCACATTAGGGTTGCTTACCTTGATAAAGCTATTTATCAGCCTTATCCTGACAAGCGCCCACACGAATTATCTGATCAATCTGTTAAAGAGCGTTTGGACTCAAGGATCGTTGCCGCTGATCCCGTGTCTCAAGTGAGGCGCATATTCTAGCGTCTCGGTGTTTTAAGTCAACTCTTTTTTTTCAACATTTCCGACCGAAGCCGAGGAGAAAAACGAGTGACTCACAAGCCGATACTGCCGGCCGATTCATCAAGCTAAACACTTGAAAATCAACCACTTACTTCCGACTTGCTCGCTCTGTTCGGTGGCTGTTAAAGCCGCTTTCCCTAAGCGAGGTGCGCATTCTACATTGCCCCCGATCAGAGTCAACAGCCCCTTTGAAATTAATAACGAATAAGTGCAAAAAGGGGCTTATTAAAGCTTAAACCGGCTTATCGACGGTGATATAGATTACTCAATAACCAGCTGTGTACATTTAAATCATTACGCGCTGATTGATAAACAGACAATCAGAGCCCAAGACTCATGGCTATTATTAATCCGGCAGCCCAAGAGCAGGAAAAGTGCATATTTCGAAGACCAGAAACATTGCATTCACAGAACCGCCCTCAGGCGACAACATAATGCTGCAGATCAACCAGCTCAACCTGCGCCGCGTTCACGGGCCCTTCAAAGAAGTAGGACGCTACGCGCACAAAGCGCTCAGGCCCATCGGTGACCAGAAAGGACACATGCCCAGGCGTATCACCCTCTCGCATCAGGTTAGCTTCCAGTAACTGTTGCTTGACCACACGCGTGGTCGTCACCGCCGAGTCCACCAGACTGACATCCGGCCCCACCACTTTGGCAATTGCACCCTTAAGTGCCGGGAAGTGCGTACACCCCAACACCAGAGTATCGATGCCCGAATCCCCTTGCGCCTCATCCAGCAGTGGCGCCAGGCAGCGTGCGACTATCTGCTCGACCAACCCCCCCTCATGCCAGCCCTCTTCGGCCAGAGACACGAAGAGTGAACAGCCCTGGGCCCGGATTCTGATATCCGGGCGCAACGACATGATCGCCTTCTGATAGGCCTGGTTGTTTACGGTACTCTCGGTGGCGATGACCCCCACCTGACCGTTACGGGTTTGCGCACAGCAGGCTTCAGCCCCCGGCTCAACCACGCCGATGACCGGAACACCGGGAAAGCGCAGACGCAGCGGCTCCACTGCCACCGCTGATACGGTGTTGCAGGCGATCACCAGCAGTTTGACCTTGCGCTCGATCAGCAACCGCGCCGCCTGTTCCGCATAGCGCGTAACCGAAAGCGAACTTTTGGTGCCATAGGGCACCCGCGCGGTATCCCCGAGATAGATCAGATTTTCACAGGGCAGCTGGCGGCGCAACTCATTCAGCACCGTCAGACCGCCGACACCCGAATCAAACACACCTATAGGCAGACGCCGACGCTCTTCCTGTTCGCTCATTTTTTCTTGCGCGATTTGCGCTTGCTCTCTTTCTTCAAGTCCTGCACATGCAACTTGAAGCGCTGTTTTTTGGCGAGCTGACGAGGAGTCAGCTGATTCGGGCGACCCTCAAACGGGTTGTCACCGACGCGGAACTCAAATCGCACCGGCGTGCCCTTGATGCCAAGTACCTGACGGAACTTGTTCTGCAGGTAACGCTTATAGGACGCCGGCAGGTTATCCAGCTGATTACCGTGGACCACAATAATGGGCGGGTTCGAGCCCCCCTGGTGGGCATAACGCATCTTGATACGACGACCATTCACCATGGGCGGCTGATGCTCCGCCACCACATCTTCAAGCAGGCGGGTCAGGCGGTTCGTCGGCCACTTGGCCATGGCACTGACATAGGCTTCATCAACCGAACGATACATCTCACCCACACCACTGCCGTGCAACGCCGAGATGAAGTGAAAACGGGCAAAGTCGACGAACTCAAGCCGACGCTGAATCTGCTCCTTGACCTTGAGCTTCTGCTCTTCGAGCATGCCATCCCACTTGTTCAGTGCAATCACCAGCGAGCGGCCGGCATCGAGCACGAAACCCAGCATGTGCAGATCCTGATCAGTCACGCCCTGACGGGCATCGATCACGCAGACCACCACATTGGCATCTTCGATTGCCTGCAGCGTCTTGATGATCGAGAATTTCTCTACCGCCTCGGTGATATTCTTGCGCCGACGCACACCGGCGGTATCGATCAGGATGTAAGGCTCACCATCACGCTCGTAGGGAATATAAATACTGTCGCGGGTGGTACCAGCCTGATCGAAGACCACCACACGGTCTTCACCCAGCATGCGGTTCACCAGTGTTGACTTGCCCACATTGGGCCGTCCGACCACCGCGATCCGGGTACTGAACTTGAATTCTTCCGGCAGTACGTCGGCTTCCTGCTCAGGCAACTCGCTGAGCACTTCCTCGATCAGCAGCGTCACGCTGCGGTTCTGCGACGCCGCGATCGGCAACGGCTGCCCCAGACCCAGACCAAAGAAGTCAGAAATAGCGACATCGGGATCCAGACCATCGGTCTTGTTGACCACCAGGTAGCAGCTCTTCTCGGAGCGGCGCAGATGATCGGCAATCATCTCGTCGGCCGGGTTCAGGCCGGCACGACCGTCCACCAGAAACAGAACGATATCTGCCTCTTCGATCGCCATCAGGGACTGCTTGGCCATCAGGGAGTCAATACCCTCCTCGTCGCCACTGATGCCGCCGGTGTCGATAACGATAAACCGTGCACCACCGACCTTGCCTTCGCCGTATTTGCGGTCACGGGTCAGGCCCGACAGATCGGCCACCAATGCGTCCCGCGAGCGTGTCAGTCGATTAAAAAGTGTAGATTTGCCGACATTGGGTCGGCCCACGAGCGCTATAACCGGTACCATTCTCTATTTACCACAACGAAAACGGCGGCTAGTCGCAAACGCAAATAGCCGCCTGTGAAAATCACTCATGCTCAGTTTAAGCGTAATGCCAGCAAACGGCCGTCATTACCCAATACATAGAGCACATCATTAATCGCGAGCATGTCGCCCACTACGCCTTTTGAGTCGGCGCGATAGCGTGCGACAAAGTGGCCATCAACCTGCGACATGAAGTGCAGATAACCTTCCACGTCGCCTACCACCAAATTATTTCCCAGCACCGCAGGCGCTGACACAGTGCGGTTTTCCAGCGCCGGCTGAGACCAGACGCTGGCGCTGCTGCTCGCATCGTAGGCCTGCACATGATCATTGGCTTCTACGACATACACATTGCCGAAGCCTGCAGCCGGCGTGCGGTAGCTTGAGCTGTCGCGGGCCCACTGAATCTGCGCATCAAACGGATTGATCGCCACCAGGCGCCCCTGGTAGCTCGACACATAGAGCATCTGATTAGCCAGTAACGGGCGGCCATCGATGTCTACCATGCGCTCCAGCTCGGAACGACCCTGCGGCTCGGCAATGCGCTGTTCCCACAGCATGTTGCCATTGCTGTTGGTCAGCGCCGCCAGCTTGCCGCTGGCAAAGCCTGCGAAAGTGACATCCGCCGCAACGATAGGCGCCGCCGTACCCCGCAGGCTCAGGCTCGGCACCTGGCTGTCGTAGGTCCAGCGATGCTCGCCCGAGGTCGTATCCAGCGCTGTCACCTTGCCATTGACCAGCTGTACCACCACCAGATCACGGTTAAGCTGCGCCGGCGCCACGGCTTCGGAGGACACCTGACGACGCCAGAGTTCCTGGCCGCTGCTGCTGTCCAGCGCGATAACCAGACCCGACTCGGTGACCACTACCACAGAGGCAGGGCCTACACCGGTACCCGCGCCCAGCGCTGTTTCGAGTTCGACTTCCCAAACTTTTTTGCCGGTCGCAAGATCAAACGCCGCTACCGTACCCTCGGCGTCATTCGCATAGATGCGCACACCATCGGACGCCGGTGCAAACTGGTGGTACTTCTTGCCAAGGCCAGAGCCCACGCGAGCACTCCAAACGACATCCACCGAACGCTCGGATTTGAAATCGACCAGCTCATTAGGTTCGACTTCATCATTCGAACTCCAGAGGCTGCAGCCGCTCACGGACGCAACCAGCGCACCCGCCGCCAGAACACGGAACAGCTTGTTCATTTAACCTTCCTCAGCCGTGAGATTTTCGAGCTTCATGGTTAGCAGCGGACGCACACCCGCGGTTTCCGCGGCCTGGGCCGCCAGACGATAGGCATCCCGCGCTTCTATCGCTTTACCGGAGGACAGCAGCAGGTCACCGCGCAGCTCCTGGTAGCTGGCCTCAAAGCTGCCAGGTTCCAGTGCATCCAGCAATGCCAGCGCTTCGCTCGCCTGACCCTGCTGCCCCATAATCTGCGCCTTGCGCATGATGGCAACTGTGCGCTGAGCATCGCTCGGCTCATGACTCAATACCCACTCAAGCTGAACCAGAGCCTCATCCAGCTGGCCCTGCTCGACCGCCACGCGAGCCATCAGCAGGGAACCCAGTGCTGCATAGGCACTGCCTTCGTAGTCAGCCTTGAGGCCTGCCGCCAGATGCTCCGCCGTCGCAACCTGAGCGTCGGTGCCTTCGGCGGCCAGGGACAGACTCACGGCCTCTACCAGGCTCTGATACATCGCCGAGGCATTCGCGGCCTCTGTCGCCTGGCGGTCCTGCCAGGTACGCCAGCCAAACACCAGCGCCAGCGCTATAGCAAGGGTCAACAGCAAGGTCTTGCCGTTTTCCTGCCACCAACGCTTAAGCGCTTCTACCTGTTCCTCTTCTGTGCGCATCTCAGCCACGTACGACTCCCTATGCCCTGTCGATCAAACGTTGATAATAGTTGTCAGCTCAGCCGCAAGCTGCGACCAGGCTACCTGTTTTTGTGCCGCGTCGCTGCGCAGCGGCTTGAGAGTTGCCACCTGCTGTGCAACCTCATCATCACCCAGAATAAGGGCGACGCTGGCACCGCTGCGATCGGCCTTTTTCATCTGGCTCTTGAAGTTACCGCCACCGCAGTGGAGCTGAATTCGAAGGTCGGTCTCGTTGCGCAGACGCTCCGCCAACAGCAAGGCCTCGCTGGCCGCACCAGCCCCCATTGAGGCGATATACAGATCAACCGTCTGACGGGCTGACAGGGGCACAACGTCAAGGGTTTCAAGCAGCAACACCAGGCGTTCGATGCCCATGGCAAACCCCACCGCCGGTGTCGCCTTGCCACCAAGCTGCTCTACCAGGCCGTCATAACGACCGCCCGCACAGACAGTGCCCTGAGAACCGAGCTTGTCGGTGACCCATTCGAAAACCGTCTTGCAGTAATAATCAAGCCCACGCACCAGGCGCGGGTTAACCTCGTAGGCGAGGCCGGCGCGATCCAGCACAGACTTCAGCGCTTCAAAATGCTCGAGGGACTCCGTATCCAGATATTCATGGAAATCCGGCGCATCGTTCAGCAATGCCTGGGTTGTCGTATCCTTGCTGTCGAGGATGCGCATGGGGTTGGTGTCCAGGCGGCGCAGACTGTCCTCATCCAGCTGCTCCTTGCACCCTTGCAGGTACTGCACCAGCGCGTCCTTGTAACGGCCACGGGCCTCGGCGCTGCCGATGGTATTCAGCTGCAGCGTGACCGCATCCAGCAGACCCAGCTGGCGCCATAGACGGGCTGTCAGCAGAATCAGCTCGGCATCGATATCCGGCCCCTGCATGCCAAAGGTCTCGACACCGATCTGGTGAAACTGGCGGTAGCGTCCCTTTTGCGGCCGTTCATGCCGGAACATGGGCCCCTTGTACCACAGGCGCTGCACCTGATTGTAAAGCAGACCATTTTCTTCACCGGCACGCACACAACCCGCCGTTCCTTCAGGACGCAGCGTCAGGCTGTCACCGTTGCGGTCTTCGAAGGTATACATCTCTTTTTCGACGATATCGGTGACTTCACCGATAGAGCGCTTGAAAAGTTCGGTCTGCTCGACGATTGGCATGCGTATTTCAGCGTAACCGTAAGCACCGAGGACTGTCTGCACATGCTGTTCCAGGTACTGCCACACCGGAGTTGCTTGCGGCAGGATGTCGTTCATGCCACGAATGGCTTTGATCTTGGCCAAAATAAAACCCTACTAAATCTGAACGGCGACATATTAATTAAGCGGAAGCGTTAACCGGGCAACATTCTTGTTGTTGAAGGGCGCGAGGTCAACCACAGCGCCGTCGAAACTGATTTGACTGACTGCATTGGTGCGGCCCAGTAACACATTCAAAGGTCCCGCCTGTTCGATACGCAGCTCTTCACCGGCCTTGCGCAGGTTGTTGAACAGCGTCTTGCCCGTGGCACTCTTGACCGTGACCCAGCAATCATCGCTAAAACGAACCAGCAGCCCGGTTGTGGCAAGCGATACTGCGCCCTCCGCATCTGACTCAGAGGCAGCAGCCACGTCTGACGCAGGCGCAGCCAGTGCGGTCGTTGCAGCAGCCGCTACGGTGTCCGTGGCTGCATCTGCTGCTGTAACCACAGGCGCAACGCCGGTTGCAGTCAAAGCGGCATCGACCTGAGCGGCTACCACTGCAGCTTCGGCCTGCTCTCCAGCACCTTCAGCACTGATTGCCATAGCCTCTTCAGGCGACAGCTGCGGCGCTGCGATATCCAGACCCGCTTCAGGCTCGGGCTCGCCGGCAGACAACACCAGGGTTTCACCATCAGCCGTATCCACCGCTACCGTGCTTTGCGGCGAACTGGTCAGGGCGACTTCATGTCCATACTGGGTCTTCCACCACCAGAAGGTGGTCGCGACTATAACCACAACGAGCAGCAACATCGACAGGCTGACACCAGGACCCGATGCACCTGAAGGCTGTATCCGGCTGATTGAGCGGATAGACGCAGACGTCTGTGCCCCACCGTAGTTCCTGTCGAACTCAAGCACCAGGTCGTCGCCATTAACTCCCAGCAAACGAGCATAGGATCTAAGGTAGCCGCGGGCAAAGACAACGCTGGGCAACTTGCTATAGTCGCCCTCTTCCAGTGCCCTTACCTGCGCGGCGGGCAATCGCAATGATGTTGCCACCTGTTCCAGTGACAGTCCCTGGCCCTCACGCATCTGAACAAGACTGAACTGCGACAACGCGGCCGCACTCGATTCAGACTCAGCCTGGGACACCTGGTTCACTGCAGCGACTCCTTGTAATTGGCATATTCCGCGGATTGCGGGAAAATATTTTTCAATAACAGCGCAAAGGTGGCACCCCTGGTACTGCTGCCGCCCTCGCGCGACAGCTGAATCCCAAGCCAGAGGCTCTGGGCGCTGTGCTCCACCTGACGCGAATCAATCAGCTGCGAGAACTTGTCGAAAGACTGCCGCGCCTCGGGCAAGCGATTGGCTTCCAGCTGTATTGCCGCCAGCTCCAGCAGGGCCTGCGGACGGTTGGGGGACAGCCTGAGAGTTCGTTCAAAAGCATGCTGCGCCGCATCCGGACGCTGAATGACGCGAAAGCACCGCCCCAGGTTTTCGAACGCCTGGGCACGCTGGGTATAAAATGGATCTTCCGTCGCCCGCTCCAGCTCCGTGCAGGCTTCGCTGTAGCGACCCTGCGCATAGAGGAAGGCACCGAAGTTATTGTGAAAGGACGCCGTCTCCGGCTCCAGGCTCACAGCCTTGCGAAAATGCTGTTCCGCCAGGGCGTATTCCTGCTCCACCTGAAACACCAGCGCAAGCGCGTTATAGGTACCGGCATAGCTATCGCTGATTTCCACCGCCCGCTGCAGCGCATCCTTGGCACTGACCAGATCACCGGCCCGCAGATACTGCAAGCCCAGCTGGGTATAAGCTTCGAGTGCCTTTTCTGGCGACACCTCGGCTGAATTCTGACGCCCCGGCGAACTGGAACAGCCCACCACCAACAACATGACAAGCGTCCATAGTGCTGCGCGAATTCCGCTCAAGCTATACCTCCTAGGCTCTTCGATCCGTGGATAGACCCGGCTCCTCTTGTACCACGGGAATGATTTTTTGGCTACGGCGAGTGCGATCCTGCACCTGGCCGACCAACTGCCCGCAGGCAGCATCAATCTCGTCGCCACGGGTGCGTCGAACAGTGGTAATAATATTCGACGTCACCATGATCTGTTTGAACGCCTGAATCGCCGCATCAGACGGACGCTCGTAGCCGGAATTGGGGAAGGGGTTAAACGGAATCAGATTGAGCTTGCAGGGCAAGCGCCGCAGCACCTTGACCAGCTCACGGGCCTGATGGGGCTGATCGTTCACGCCCGCCATCATGGTGTACTCGATAGTAATGACGCGTTTGTCACTCAGACCTTCGAGGTAGCGGTTACAGGCGTCGATCAGCTGATCAATCGGATAGCGACGGTTGATCGGCACCAGTACATCGCGCAGCTCGTTGTTGGGTGCATGCAGCGAGATTGCCAGGGATACATCACTGACTTCACGCAGCTTGTCTATTGCCGGTACAACACCGGCCGTACTCAGGGTGACACGTCGCTTGGACAGGCCGTAGGCGTTGTCATCCATCATCAACTGAGTGGAGTCGACGACGTTGTCAAAATTCATCAGGGGCTCGCCCATGCCCATCAGTACTACGTTGGTCACCTGGCGTTCGCCATTGGGATCCATCGGACCGAAAGACTTGATGGCGATATAAACCTGGCCGATCACTTCAGCCGCGGTCAGGTTACGGTTAAAACCCTGCTTGCCTGTTGAGCAGAAACTGCAGTTCAGGGAGCAGCCGACCTGGGAGGAAATACAGAGTGTACGGCGGGTACCTTCAGGGATCAGTACAGTCTCCACGCAGGAGCCGCCCTCCACCCGGATAACCCATTTGCGCGTACCATCCTTGGAAATATCCTGAGAGACCACTTCGGGCGGCCGGATCTCCGCGACAGCATTAAGCTTCTCGCGCAGCGCCTTGCTGATGTTTGTCATCTCATCAAAGCTTTCGGCACCCAGCTGATGAATCCATTTCAATACCTGGGTGGCGCGAAAGCGCTTTTCCCCAAGCTCAGCAAAAAACGCCTCAAGCTTGGCAGGAGACAACCCCAGTAGATTGGTTTTGGTAATGGATTCAGTCATCAAAGTCACTCAGTATTAAATCGTTGTGTCAGGGCTGTGGCGCAGCCGCAACCCCGGCACAGGTTTACAGCTTACTTGCCGAAGAAGTAAGCGATCTCACGTGCAGCAGAGGTAGCGGAATCCGAACCGTGTACAGCGTTGGCATCGATGGATTCAGCGAAATCACGACGGATAGTGCCTTCAGCAGCATCCTTCGGGTTGGTAGCGCCCATCAGCTCACGGTTAACCAGGATAGCGTTTTCACCTTCCAGCGCCTGTACAACAACAGGACCAGACGTCATGAAAGCAACCAGATCACCAAAGAAAGGACGTTCTTTGTGCTCAGCGTAGAAACCTTCAGCTTCTTCTTTGGACAGGCTTTTCATCTGCATTTCAACAACCTTCAGACCGGCTTCTTCGAAGCGGGCAACGATCTGACCGATGACATTTTTTGCAACGGCATCAGGCTTGATGATGGACAGAGTACGTTCAACAGCCATGGAAATTCCCCAAGTATGAATAGATCAAAATTTAAACGCGGCATTATACGCCAAGCCCAGGATATAAAACAGCTGCGCCTGCAGCGAAAGCCGAGTTACTGCGCCTCTCCAACTGCCGCCGATGTGCGCCGAGACGCCAGGCTCGACAGCCAGGGCCCCATAGCGCAGACACAAAAAACCCGGCGGATGCCGGGTTTTCTCAACCTGCCTGCAAAGCCCTCAGAACTCAGGCTTCGTAGGGGTCACGCAGCACGATGGTTTCAGCACGATCAGGACCGGTGGAAATGATATCTACAGGCGCTTCAATCAACTGCTCAATACGCTTGATGTAGGCAATGGCATTCGCCGGCAGCGCATCAATGGACTGAGCGCCGACAGTGGAATCACTCCAGCCCGGCATCTCTTCGTAGACCGGTTCGACCTTGTCGTAATCTTCGCTGCCGCTGAGGGATTCAACCAGGTTGCCCTGCTGATCACGGTAGCCGATGCAGATGCTGATCGTTTCCAGACCATCCAGCACATCCAGCTTGGTCAGACAGATACCCGAAATCGAGTTGATCTGAATCGCATGCTTGAGCGCAACCGCATCAAACCAGCCACAACGACGCGCACGCCCCGTGGTGGCACCGAATTCGTGACCACGCTCGGCTAGACGACGACCTACATCGCAACCCAGCTCCGTCGGGAAGGGACCGCCGCCCACACGCGTGGTGTAAGCCTTGGTAATACCCAGGATGTAATCCAGGTACAGCGGACCGAAACCAGAACCTGTGGAGGTGCCGCCGGCCGTGGTGTTGGACGAGGTCACAAACGGATAGGTGCCGTGGTCGATATCCAGCAATGAACCCTGCGCACCTTCAAACATGATGCTGGCACCCTGCTTGCGCAGACCGTGCAGAATAGAGGTCACATCGGCAACCATAGGCCGCAGCTGCTCACCCATTTCCAGCGCCTGCTGCAATACAGTGTCATAGTCGATCGGATCAACCTTGTAGTAATGCTCGAGCGCGAAGTTGTGATAGGCCATCACTTCCTTCAGCTTGACGGCAAAACGCTCAGGATGCATCAGATCATCCAGACGCAGACCGCGACGGGCAACCTTGTCCTCGTACGCAGGCCCAATGCCACGACCGGTGGTACCGATCTTGGATTCGCCACGCGCAAGCTCACGCGCCTGATCCAGCGCCACGTGATATGGCAGAATCAGCGGACAAGCCGGGCTCAGGCGCAGACTCTCGCGCACTGTCACACCCGCCTGCTCAAGACCCTCGATCTCCTTGAGCAGCGCTTCCGGCGACAGCACAACACCATTACCGATCAGACACTGTACGCCTTGGCGCAGAATGCCGGACGGAATCAGGTGCAGAACCGTCTTCTTGCCATCAATAACCAGTGTATGGCCGGCATTATGCCCACCCTGAAAGCGTGCTACCGCTGCAACTCGCTCGGTCAGCAGGTCGACAATCTTGCCTTTGCCTTCGTCGCCCCACTGCGTGCCTAAAACAACTACGTTTCTACCCATTGTTGTCTCTAGTGATGTCTAGCGTTAATCGAAAAATTCGCTTACAGGGCCGTCACGACCCAGGTATCCCCTTGTTGCAGCAACTGACGGTCGCAACTGGACGCATTGGCCAGCGTTACGTCCGGCAACTGCTGCATAACGCGCTCTCCCTGAGCACGCAGCTCACTGATCCGCGCCAGCAGCGACGGGGCCTGCCCCGCCGGTGCAAGAATGGCGCTGCCACGGGCTGCAAGCCCTGCAATCGCCAGATCTTCCAGGCATTTCAAATCAGCGCTGAATCCTGTTGCCGGGCGTGCCCGGCCAAAATCCCTTCCAATCTCGTCATAGCGGCCACCCTTGGCAATCGCCTGACCAAAGCCCGCCGCATAGGCGGCAAACACAATACCGGTATGGTAGTTGTAGCCACGCAGCTCGCCCAGATCAAAGTACAAACGCACCTGCGGATACCGCAGACTCACCTGACGCGCGATCTCTTCCAGATAAGTCACCGCATCCAGCACCGCAGCCTGCCCATCGCCAAACAGCTCGCGAGCACGCAGCAGCACCTCGGCACCACCATGCAAACGTGGCAATTCGGTCAGCAACGCCAGCGTAGGCGCATCGAGATCCAGTTCAGCCAGCAAGGCTTCAATTTCCGGCAATGCCTTCAACTGCAGCTTTTCAAGATACAGGCTTTCCTGCGCCGCCGTCAGACCCGCAGCCGCCATCAGATTGCGCACAATCCCGACGTGCCCCAGATCCAGACTTAGCGGTGCCTCTATACCGGACGCCAGCAGCGTCTCGAGCATCAGGCTGATTACTTCAACATCACTGTCAATGCCGGCGTGACCATAAAGCTCCGCACCCACCTGCAACGGGTTGCGCGAGGCCAACATATTGGCCGGACGCGTCTGCAACACCGAACCGCAATAACACAGCCGGCTGGCACCTTCGGTACGCATGCGGTGCGCATCAATGCGCGCGACCTGGGGCGTAATGTCTGCCCGAATGCCGAGCAAGTGCCCACTGACCTGATCGGTCAGTTTGAAGGTAACCATATCCAGGTCTCGCCCCACACCTGTGAGCAGCGATTCCAGATGCTCCATCAGCGGCGGCATGACAAGCTCATAGCCCCAGCTGTCATAGAGATCGAGCAGACGACGGCGCAATGCCTCGATCTGGCGCGCCCGTGGCGGCAATATGTCTTTTACGCCATCCGGCAACAACCAGCGATCTGCCAATGCCATGCAGTACTCCAATACAATCCTGGTAATCTGATTCAGTTGATCCAATACAGCAACGCCACACCGGCCAGCATACTCAGCAGGCCAAATACACGCAGCGTTGCATCATTGATCAGTGACAGCTGCTGCACCATAAGGCGCCAGCGCTGCGGGTATAAAAAGGGCAGCACACCTTCCAGAACCAGCATCAAACAGAAGCCGATTAACAGCTCGCGCCATAACCCAGAAGACATAAAGCATCCCGTCCCAGGCAGCCCGCTGCCACAAAAAAACCGGGTCTTGGCCCGGTGTGCGGATTCTAGCACGGAACGAGTGCAAATTTGCACCCGTTCCGCTGCATTACAGCCTTATCAGGGTCGAATCAGGGCCCTGTTGGCTTGGACAGATACTTGAAGAAGTCGCTGTCAGGCTTGAGCAGGAGCACGTCACCACTCTCTCCACCGAATGATGCCCTGTAGGCCGTCAGACTGCGTGAGAAGGAGTAGAACTCCGGATCCCGATTAAAGGCATCGGCATAGACACGGGCAGCGGACGCATCACCCTCGCCTCGCGTCTCCTCGGCTTCGCGGTAAGCGTTTGCCTTGACGATAGTCACCTGACGGTCCGCATCAGCCCGAATACCCTCAGCCAGCTCCTTACCACGGGAGCGCAACTCACGCGCTTCACGCTCACGTTCGGTACGCATGCGCTGGTATACCGACTCCGAGACTTCGGCCGGCAGTTCGACACGCTTGACGCGCACATCGAGAACATTAATACCCAGCTCATTCTGCGCAATCTGACTGAGCTGCTGAATCACCTGATCCATCAGCTCTTCACGCTCACCGGACACTACCTGGTTCAGGGTACGGGCACCAAACTGGTTACGCAGTTCGTTTTCCACACGGGACAGCAAGACATCACCGGCACGGAACTCGTCACCCGAGGTCGCCGTGTAGTACTTGCCCACATCCTGAATACGCCATTTGACGAAGGCATCCACGATCAGACGCTTTTTCTCCAGCGTCAGGAAGGACTGCGGGCGGGCGTCCAGCGTCAGCAGGCGACCATCAAACTTGCGCACCACGTTGACGAAAGGCACCTTGAAATGCAGACCCGGGGTGACATCATCGTTGACGATTTCACCGAAGCGCAGCAGGACCGCACGTTCGGTTTCGCTGATGATATACACCGACTTGGATCCCACCATGAACACTAGCAACAGCAGGACCAGTACAAGCATTGATCTAGGCTTCATTACCGGCCCTCCCTACGCGTAACGGTACTCTGGCGTACACGCATTTCATCAGCCACCTTGTCTGTCAGCTCTCGAAGACTCTGATCATCCAGGCGTGCACCGCGGCTTGAGTCGCGACGCTCGTTGCTGTTCTGCATCAACTTGTCCAGCGGCAGATACATCATGTTATTACCACCCTCAACGTCGATCAGGACTTTCGGGTTGTTTTCCAGCACGGACTGCATCATGTCCAGATACAGACGCTCGCGCGTAACGTCCGGCGCCTTGCGATACTCGCCCAGCAGGGCGATGAATCGCTTGGCTTCACCATCCGCCCGGGCCAGCACTTCTTCACGGTAGGCATTGGCTTCTTCAAGCATGCGCTGCGCTTCACCGCGCGCTTCCGGCACTATGCCATTGGCGTAGGATTCAGCCTCATTTTTGACCCGCTGCTCGTCTTCCCGTGCCTTGATCACGTCATCGAAGGCATCCTGCACCTGACTCGGCGCCTGGGCATTCTTGACGTTGATCTTGGAGATGCTCAACCCCGTACCATAACTCTGCATGTAACCCTGCAGGCGGTCCAGTACCGCAAAGCCAAGGGCTTCACGACCTTCGGTCAGCAAGGAGTGCATTTCCGAGCTACCGACGACCTGGCGCAGCGCAGATTCGGACGCATTTGCCAGGCTGCCTTCAGGATCGCGCACGTTCAGCCGGTACGCCTTGGGATCAATGATCAGGTACTGCACGGTCACATCGATATCGACGATGTTTTCGTCTTCAGTCAGCATCAGGGCGCGATGATCGAGCGCACGCACCCGGGTCACATTGACCTTGGTGACTTCGTCAATCATCGGCGGGTTCCACTGCAGACCAGGGTTAACCGTGTCGTAGTACTTGCCCAGACGCAGCACTACGCCGCGCTCCTGCTGATCGACGGTATAGAAACCCATACCCGCCCAACCCAGCACAACCACAACCAGCAGCACCCACAGGAAGCCGGAGCCGGATGACGAAGAACCGCCACCGCCGCCACCGCCTGTGTTTACCTTGCCGAAGATGCTGTTCAGCTTGTCCTGCAGCTTGCGCAGCGCCTCGTCGAGATCAGGAGGCCCCTGATCCCCACCACCCTTAGGACCACCAGGTCCGCCGCGCTTGTCGCCATTCCAGGGATCATGGTTTTTACCGTCCCCATTCCCGCCGGGCTCATTCCAAGCCATAGTGCTCTCCGTTAGAAAACGCTTGATTCAACTCAAAAAATTGTAGATAGCCACAAGGGCTCACGCAAGCCTGAGTCAAGTTTCTCAAGACACAGCCTGCATCAGATACGATTCGGATGGAATCCCGAGTCGACTGAGCAGCCGCAACAAGTCTTTCTTCTGCAATCGGACTTCAACCTGCATCTGCCCGGAGGCATCAACACTTTCACGCAATACCGCATTGAGCGCATAAAGCTGCGCCCGTAGCTGACCGGCACTGGCGGGCAGGCTCAGCGTCTGATGGAAAATATCATCCGACAGCCGCTCACTCACCGCCTGATAGAGCAGTTCGCTGCCCTCACCCGTGACAGCAGACACCCAGACGCGCCAGGGCCGCCCTTCGTCGTCACGGTCGATGCGCGCTTCCTGCCCGTCCAGCATGTCGATCTTGTTGTAGACCTCCAGCACGGGCACTTCGCTGGCACCGATCTCCTGCAGCACATGCTTGACCTGTTCAATGTGCCCGCCACGCTCATCGTCGTAGCAGTCAATCACATGCAGCAACAGATCCGCCTCAGAGGTTTCCTGCAAGGTGGCACGAAACGCCTCGACCAGCTTGTGTGGCAGATGCCGGATAAATCCCACCGTATCCGCCAGGATTGCAGGCCCCACATCCGCCAGCTGAATTTTGCGCAGCGTCGGATCCAGAGTCGCAAACAGCTGATCGGCCACATAAACGCTGGACTCGGTCAGGCGGTTAAACAGCGTCGACTTGCCGGCGTTGGTATAGCCCACCAGTGATACAGTCGGCACCTCGGCGCGCTGTCGCGCACGGCGCCCCTGGTCACGCTGACGGCGTACTCGGTCAAGCCGCTTGACGATATTTTTCATCCGCGCGCGCAGCAAGCGGCGGTCGGTTTCAAGCTGAGTCTCACCCGGACCACGCAGACCTATGCCGCCTTTTTGACGCTCAAGGTGGGTCCAGCCACGCACCAGACGGGTCGACATATGATCGAGCTGCGCCAGCTCGACCTGCAGCTTGCCCTCGTGGGTACGGGCGCGCTGAGCAAAGATATCCAGTATCAGGCCGGTTCGATCCAGCACCCGACACTTGATCTGCTGCTCAAGGTTGCGCTCCTGGGACGGCGACAGAGAATGATTGAAGATGACGATCTCTGCTTCATGCAGCACCACCAATTCAATCAGCTCGGCCAGCTTGCCAGTGCCAATAAAGAATTTGGAACTCGGCTTGGCACGACTGCCGATGAGAAACTCCACCGGATCCGCGCCTGCCGAGAGTGCGAGCTCTTCAAGCTCCTGGGGACTCTCAGCCTTGCTCTCGTCACCGAAATCGATGTGCACGAGAATGGCCTTCTCTCCAGACTTGGGTCGTTCAAAAAACAATATGACCTCAGTCCGGCTGTTTCTCGTCGGCCTGCGGCAGTTTCACCGGACGGGCAGGAACGACTGTAGATATCGCATGCTTATAGACCATCTGGCTGACGGTATTTTTCAGCAGGATGACAAACTGATCGAAAGATTCGATCTGTCCCTGCAGCTTGATACCATTCACCAGGAAAATGGAAACCGGCACACGCTCCTTGCGCAGAACGTTTAGATAAGGGTCTTGTAAAGACTGCCCTTTTGACATTGCAAACTCCTTCCAGAAAATCGTTATAGTTTATTCGGGTCGGGACTTCGTAAAGATCCCCTCCAAAGCCCCGCCTTCCGACCGCCATCCACACTACTGCAATTGCGCGCCAGCCGAACATTATATAATGGCTGACTCCACTAATTTCAAGGCTTTAGATACCAACTGCCGATCATTCGTCTGCAGCCAGTGCAAATCATTCCAGCTGCGCAGCCAGGTAACCTGGCGTTTTGCCAGCTGCCGGGTGGCTACGATACCCTTGAATACCATGGTTTCATAGTCCCAGCGCCCGGCCAGATATTCCCATACCTGGCGATAACCGACACAACGCACCGACGGGTGCGACAGCTCAAGATCGCCCCGCGACCAGAGCACGCGTTCGACTTCATCCACCAGCCCAAGTTCCAGCATAAGCCGAAAACGCTGCTCAATGCGCTGGTGCAGTTCCGCCCGTTCCGGCGGCATCACGGCAAAGGAATGCACCTGATAGGGCAAAACGGTCTCTTCCTGCTCGCGCCAATGTTCACTCATGGACCTGCCGCTCAACTCAAACACTTCCAGTGCCCGCTGCACCCGCTGGGAATCATTGGGCTTGAGGCGCGCAGCCGCCTGCGGGTCAACCTCAGCCAAACGCTTGTGCATGGCGGGCCAGCCCTGCTGCCGCGCCTCTTCCTCCAGCCTCGCCCGCAGTACCGGATCGGCTTCCGGCATTTTGGCCAGCCCCTGCTGCAGGGCGTTGAAGTACATCATGGTGCCGCCCACCAGTAGCGGAATACGCCCGGCAGCCGTAATTTTCGCCATTTCTGCCAGCGCATCCTCGCGAAATTCCGCCGCCGAATAGCTCTGCTCGGGCCCGCGAATATCGATCAACCGATGCGGGTATCGCACCAGCTCATTGGCACTGGGCTTGGCGGTGCCTATATCCATGCCGCGATAGATCAGCGCCGAGTCGACACTGATAATGTCACAGGGCAGACGATCATGCAGCTCCATCGCCAGGGCGGTCTTGCCCGCGGCGGTCGGCCCCATCAGGAAGATGGCCGGCGGCAGCGCTGTCGCCTGAGTCAGGTGTTCGATCATGCCTAGCGCCCCCGCAAAAACAGCTTGTCGAGCTCGCTCAGCGACAGCTGCGTCCAGGTCGGACGACCGTGGTTGCACTGCCCGCTGCGCTCGGTAATTTCCATATCACGCAGCAGACCGTTCATCTCAGGCACGCTGAGCTGGCGGTTGGCGCGCACGGCACCGTGGCAGGCCATGGTCCCCAGCAGCTCGTTGATATGGTTTTCAATACGCTGACTCTGGCCATACGTGATCATGTCCGACAGCACATCCCGGATCAGCTGTTCGATATTGCCCCTGGCCAGCGACACCGGCACCTGACGCACCACCAGGCTCTCTTCCCCCATACGGGACAACTCAAACCCCAGGCGCTGAAATACCGCCGCCTGCTCCTCGGCACAGTCCGCCTCGTTCTGGCTGACCGCCATGCTCAGCGGCACCAGCAGCGGCTGCGAGCGCACCACCTCGGTTTCGTAGGCCTGCTTCATGCGTTCATACACAATACGTTCGTGGGCTGCATGCATGTCGACCAGCACCAGCCCCTGTTCGTTCTGAGCCAGAATGTAAATGCCGTGCAGATGGGCCAGGGCATAGCCCAGCGGCGGCGCGACCTCACCCTGAGCCTGAGCGGCAGCCAGCGCCGCATCCTGCATGCCATTACCACCAGGTGCACCAAAGCCACCGGCGCCATTGGCCGGCACATGCAGGGCGCCGTAGCCACTGATCTGATCCCGCACCGCTCCCAGCGAAGTACCCGCCGGGCGATAGTCGTTTTGAAAGCCGGCTGCCGCAGAAGCCGCGCCCCCCACAGCACCACCCAACGGCGCCTGAGTGAGTGGCATGCGCCCCTGCTCGAACTGCTGCGCAGTTGAGCCCGGGATACCTGAATGTTCACCTGCCGACACCTGATCGCCACTCAGCGACGTGCTGGCAGGTGGTACGGCGCCTTCGGGGCGCACATCGGCGATAACCCGGTGCAGCGTGCGAAAGATAAAGTCATGCACCAGCCGGCCTTCTCGAAAGCGTACTTCGTGCTTGGTGGGATGTACGTTCACATCCACCAACCGCGGGTCCAGCTCGAGATAGAGCACAAAGGCCGGGTGACGGCCGTGAAAGAGCACATCCTGATAGGCCTGGCGTACCGCATGGGCCACCAGCTTGTCGCGAATAATGCGGCCATTGACAAAGAAGTACTGCAGATCCGTCTGACTGCGGGAAAAGGTCGGCAACCCCATCCAGCCCCAGAGCCTCAGACCGCTGGCTTCGGCGCACATGTCCAGCGACAGGGCCTGGTCGATAAAGGCCGGTCCGCACACCGACGATATGCGCCGTTCATGGTCCTGCTCGGTGCGCGCGGGTCTCAGCTGATGGATCACCCGGCCATTGTGCCGCAGCTGGAAAGACACATCGGAGCGGCTCAGGGCCAGGCGCTTGACCACCTCTTCCAGGTGCTTGAATTCGGTTTGCTCGGTGCGCATGAACTTGCGCCGCGCCGGCGTATTGAAGAACAGATCCCGCACCTCGACACAGGTCCCCTGCGGATGCGCCGCAGGGCTGACCACCGGCTCCATGTCCCGACCCTCGGTCTGCACCTGCCAGGCGCTGGGCGCATCACTGCGACGCGAGGTGAGCGTTAAGCGGGATACCGAACTGATACTGGCCAGTGCCTCACCGCGAAAGCCCAGACTGCTGACCGCTTCGAGATCCTCGAGCACCAGTATCTTGGAGGTCGCATGACGACTGAGGGCCAGCGGCAAATCCTGCTCCTCGATACCGCCGCCGTTATCCCGCAGGCGGATCAGCTTCATGCCGCCCTGCTCGACATCAATCTCGATTTGGGTGGCGCCGGCATCAAGGCTGTTTTCCAGCAGTTCCTTGACCACCGATGCCGGACGTTCGACCACCTCGCCGGCCGCAATCTGGTTGGCCAGACGTGGCGACAGCAACTGTATTCGTGACATAGACAAATGTATTACCGGTTAGGGAGCCCCGGATCAGACCACAACAGAGCGCTGTGGCCTGATCCGCGCAGCTCCTTAGCTTGACGGAATTTTGAGTACCTGACCAATACGGATCTTGTCATTGGACAGGCCATTGGCGGCGCGCAGCGCCGAGAGGGACACGCCGTTGCGCACGGCAATCACCGACAGCGTATCGCCGCGGGACACCTTGTGCGTGCGATCAGACAGGGACGCCAGCTGGCCACCGCCGTTCTTGCGGTGAGCCAGATGTGTCATGGCCGGCGGCCGGTGCCAGAAGTAGTCTTTCACACCCTCGGTGATGGCCACGGCCATCTGACTCTGGTACTTGCTCGACTTCAGCTTGCGGGCTTCGTCCGGGTTGGAGATAAACCCGGTTTCCACCAGAATCGACGGGATGCCAGGGGACTTCAGCACCACGAAACCCGCCTGCTCAACAAACGGCTTGTGCATGCGGGCAAACTTGCCAATGTTCTTGTGTACCCGGTCTGCCACCTGGCGACTGCCTTCCATGCTGAAGGTCATGGACATATCCAGCAGCACACCGGCCAGGACTTCATCTTTGTCGTCCAGGCTGACCACACCACCGATGGCATCCACACTGTTTTCTTTCTGGGCCAGCCAGCGACCGACCTCACCGGTGGCGCCACGGTCTGAAATCACCCAGACGGACGCGCCATTGGCTCGGGAATCCTTGAAGGCATCGGCATGAATGGACACGAAAAGGTCGGCGTTATGTTCACGGGCAAGTTTGGTACGCCCGCGCAGGCTGACGTAATAGTCACTTTTGCGCACCATCACCGGCTTGTAGCCAGGCGTCGCATCCAGGCGCCGGTACACTTCCTTGGCGATGGCGATAACCACATCTTTTTCACGCAGGCCGCCGGGCCCCAGCGCGCCGGGATCCTCGCCACCATGACCCGCATCAATGGCCACCACTACGTCGCGCAGCGTACCCGTTGCAGCGGCCACCGCGGCAGGTTGCTGCACCGGCACAGGCGCGGGCTTGTCGGCACCGGTTTTCAACAAATCCAGCACCAATCGGTGACCGTACTGATCATTGGGCGCCAGCGTAAAACTGCGGGGTTTTACAGTGCTGTTCAGATCCAGCACGAAACGCTGGGTACCGTCGGCCTGGCGCGACTCGCGCATGTTGCTGACAGGGCTGTCCTGCAGTCCCAATCGATCAAGATTCGCCAGCAGGCGCGAGTCTTCCATGTCCACCACCAGGCGATCAGGGTTATCCAGACTAAACACCTTGTGTTTCACCGGTCCCGAGAGATCAAACACCAGACGTGTATGGTCCGGCGCGAGCCAGATGCGCACATTCTTGATTTCAGCCGCCATCGCCGGAGTGCCCAGCAGCAGTGCTGCCAGAACCCCCAAAATCCCCTTCATCCTGCCCCTCAACCGCGTTACCCCTGTTTTGCGATCCGGTCATTGTCCGCTAGCAAAGACGCCAGAATCTGCTGTCCCCGTGCTGTCTGTGCATGGCACTCAATACTGCGCCCCTGACCTTCGACCGAGATTGTCACCTCCAGATCCGGTCGCGGCAACCAGCCCGCGCCCCGCTGGGGCCACTCAATCAGACAGAGGTCGTCGTCTTCGAAATAGTCCCTGATCCCCAGATACTCAAGCTCTTCAGGGTCTGCCAGACGATACAGATCGAAATGATACAACCTGCGCCCCCCCAGATCATAGGGTTCCACCAAAGTATAGGTCGGACTTTTGACCGAACCATGGTGGCCATAGGCACGCAAGATCCCACGACAGAGCGTGGTCTTGCCCATCCCCAGATCCCCGTGCAGGAATAGGATCCCGCGCCCGGCGCAGGCCCGCCCCAGCACCTCACCAAAGTTCACCATGGCGTCTTCATGCCTGGCGCCGTATACAAATCGTTCTGTCATCGTATTGATCCGCTAGCTGAACCGGCATCCGGCCCGGATAAACTTATTCGTGCAGTCCGCTCACCAGCGCCTGGATGCGCGGCAACAGATCTCCCGGCAGCAGACCGCGCTCACCGCACTCCGCGGCCTGCATATCGCCTGCACGGGCATGTACATAAACCCCCAGGCGCGCCGCATCGACGGGCTTGAGCCCCTGCGCCCATAAACCGCCGATGATACCGGCCAGCACATCCCCCATGCCACCCACTGCCATGCCGGGGTTGCCCGCCGCGCACAGATGCAGCGCATCGCCATCGCAGCTCAGGGTTCCGGCGCCCTTGAGCACCGCCACGCCACCGCAGTTTGCCTGCAGTCGCTCAACGGAGGCAAATCGGTCCTGGTTCACAGCAGCGGCATCATCGGCCAGCAGGCGGGCGGCTTCGCCCGGGTGCGGCGTCAGTATCCAGTTGGCGCGCCGGGCGCTGTGCAGCCAGTTTTTCTCAGCCAGCAGATTCAGGCCATCGGCGTCCACCACCATGGGTTTTTCGCTCTGCAGGGCCTGCAGCAGCAGCTGATCACCCCAGGCATTGCGCCCCAGGCCCGGCCCTATCACCAGAATATCCGCCCGTTCCAGTAGCGGCTCCAGATCCTGACCGGAATTCACGCCGTGCACCATCAGCTCGGGCTGACGCGCCAGCGCGGCCGACACATATTCAGGCCTGATGGCCAGGGAAACCAGGCCTGCGCCACTGCGCAACGCCGCCTGGGCGGCGAGAATACCCGCGCCACCAAACCCCAGATCACCGCCAATGACCATGACATGACCGGAATCGCCCTTGTGACTGCTGCGACGACGGGGCCCCAGCGCCTGGGCCAGATCTTCGGTCTGGGTGCGAAAAGCACTGACCGGCACATCCTCATACACAGCTTCCGGTACCAGCAGGCCGTCAAACTCCACCTGGCCGGTATAATCCACCGCCTGATGGGTAAAGAGCCCCTGCTTGAGACCAATAAAAGTGATGGTCACCGCAGCCCGAACTGCCATTCCGAGTACCGCGCCTGTATCACTGCACAGCCCGGAAGGAATATCCACCGCCAGCACCGGCTGCGGACTGCGGTTGCAGTGCCGAATCGCCCGCTCCGCTGCACCGCGCACCGGCCCGGCAAGGCCAGTACCCAGCATGGCGTCCACCAGCACCTCACCGCGCAGCTCTAGTTCAGACGTATAGGCCTGAGCTTCCACGCCCAGCGCCTGGCTCCAGCGCCAGGCATCCAGCGCCTCACCCCGCAGCTTGCGTTCAAAATCATCATCACCCACACAGAGCAGCTGCACATCTAGCCCACGCTGATGCGCCAGACCCGCGACCACAAAGCCATCGCCGCCGTTATTGCCGCTACCGCACAGAATGGTCAGCGACTGCAGCTGCGGCCAATGATGCAGCAGGGTCGCGAAGGTCGCATGGCCGGCACGCTGCATCAGCTTGAAGCCCGGCAGGCCGTATTGTTCGATGGCGGTCTGATCCAGCGCGCGACTTTGTTGTGCCGTGTATAATGTGGCCGGCAGTTCCGCTCTCATGACAGGCATAGGTATCTCCTTGAATTGGCCACATTATAAAGGATCGTCCGGCGGACGATACACGTCATGAACCGGCTTTCACCTGAACAGCTCAGCCAACTGGCCGCGCAGATTAAAAACTGGGCGCAGGAACTCGGTTTTCAGCAGTGTGGCATTACCGGCACCGACCTTTCAGCCGAAGGCCCCAAGTTGCAGGCCTGGCTCGATCAGGGCTATCAGGGCGACATGGGCTATCTGGAAAACCACTTCGAAAAACGGCTGGACCCGTCACTGCTGGTGCCGGGCACGCAGCGCATTATCTCGGTACGCATGGACTACCTGCCCCCCGACACCCAGACACTGAAAATCCTAAAGCAGCCCGACAAGGCCTATATAGCCCGCTACACCCTTGGGCGTGATTACCACAAGACCCTGCGCAAGCGCCTGACCCGCCTGGGCCAGCGCATCGAGGAGGCCTGCGAAACCCTGGGATATCGCGCCTTTGTCGACAGCGCCCCTGTGCTGGAACGCCCGCTGGCCCGCGAAGCCGGTATCGGCTGGCAGGGCAAGCACAGCCTGATCCTCAACCGCGAAGCCGGCTCCTGGTTTCTGCTGGGCGAGCTGTTCATCGACCTGCCGCTGCCGGTGGATGCGCCCTACACCGAGGATCACTGTGGCCGCTGCAGCGCCTGCATGGACGTCTGCCCGACCCAGGCATTTCCGGCACCCCATGTACTGGATGCCAGGCGCTGCATCTCCTACCTGACCATCGAGTACAAGGGCAGCATCGACCCCGAGCTGCGCCCGCTGATGGGTAATCGCATCTTTGGCTGCGACGACTGCCAGCTGATCTGCCCCTGGAACCGCTTTGCCAGCCACAGCACTGAAACGGACTTCAAGCCCCGCCACCAGCTGGACGATATAGACCTGACCGAGCTATTTGGCTGGGATGAAGCCCAGTTTCTGCACAAGACCGAAGGCTCGGCCATTCGGCGCACCGGTTACCAGGGCTGGCTGCGAAATATTGCCATAGCGCTGGGCAACAGCAACGGTGGCGCAGAGGTGATAGCCGCGCTCCAGGCCAGGCTATCCGACCCCTCGCCCCTGGTGCAGGAGCATGTGCAGTGGGCGCTGGCGCAGTTGCAAGAGCGCGCAGCCACCCACACCACAGAGGTGGCGCGCGCTGTTGGGATGCACCCTGCACACCCCATCCTGGATCACCCCCGTGCCCGCAAGCTGGCGGACTGATCCCGTTTTGCCAATGCAAGCAGCACTCAGAGCTTGATAAAGTGCTGCCGGTAATGGCTGAGCTCACTGATGGAATCGCGGATATCATCCAGCGCCAGGTGCGAACCCTTCTTTTTAACGCCCTCCAGTACCTCGGGTTTCCAGCGTCTGGCCAGCTCTTTAAGAGTACTGACATCCAGATTGCGGTAATGAAAGAAGGCCTCGAGTTCCGGCATGTACTTGTCCAGGAAACGCCGGTCCTGGCCGATGCTGTTACCGCACATGGGGGAGGCTCCCTGGTCCACATGCTTTTGCAGGAATTCCAGCGTCTGCAGCTCGGCGTCGCGCTCGCCAAACACACTTTCGCGCACCCGCTGGGTAAGACCCGACTGGCCATGCTGGCGTGTGCACCACTCATCCATGGCCTCGAGCGCTGCATCGCTCTGATGCACCGCAAGGCTCGGGCCCTCGGCAATCAGATTGAGGTTTGCGTCCGTCACTATGGTAGCGATCTCGATAATGGTGTCGTACTCAGGCTCGAGGCCGGTCATTTCCAGGTCGATCCAGATAAGATTGGTGCTGCGTGAATTACTGTCGTTAGGGGTACTGTCGGACTGATTACTATTGCTCATGGGACGCCGCTCTCCTGCGCTGGCCACTACTAATTTGATCCGGAATAGAATACCTTACGCCCTATCCGAATACCTACGAAAGCGCTGCACCGCAGGCCACGAATCCTTGTCCGTGCCACAGGGCGCAGCCGGGAGATTGATGTCTAAGCGCAAACTGACCCGCCGCCAGTCCTGGCGGGTAGAAAAGATCCAGCAGGAGCGTACCGCCCGCGCCAGCAAACGCGACGATGTCGTGGACGAGCAGCTGGAAGGTGGCGAGCTGGGACAGGAACAGCACGGCCTGATCATTTCCCATTTCGGCCGTCAGGTGGATGTCGAAGGCCTGGACGGTGAACAGGCCGGCATCATTACCCGCTGCCATATGCGCACCAACCTCGGCCAGCTGGTCACCGGCGATCGCATCATCTGGCGCGCCGGCACCGAAGGCGGCGTCGTGGTGGCACAACTGCCACGCCAGACAGAGCTGGTACGCCCCAACCCCCAGGGCGAACTGCGCCCGGTGGCGGCCAATATCGACTTTATCGTCGTCACTATCGCGGTGGAACCCACCCCCTTTGCCAACCTGGTTGACCGTTACCTGGTGGCATCTGAGCTCAGCGGTATCGAACCGGTGATTCTGCTCAACAAGTCCGACCTGCTGCACGACGGCAATCGCGACGAACTCCTGGCCATGCTCGATACCTACCAGCGCATCGGATACAAGATACTGACCACCTCGGCCAATGGCGACGACGCCCTGACCGAGCTCAAGGCAATGCTAGACGGCCGCGTCAGCGTCTTTGTCGGCCAGTCGGGCGTGGGCAAGTCATCCCTGATCAACAGCCTGTTGCCGGGTGTCGATATCCGTGTCGGCGAGCTCTCCGCCCAGACCCGCAAGGGCCGCCACACCACCACCACGGCGCGCCTGTTTCACTTCCCCGATGGCGGCGACCTGATCGACTCCCCCGGCATCCGCGAATTTGGCCTCTGGCATCTGGAACCGGAACGCCTGATCGAAGGCTTTCGCGAGTTTCACCCCTACCTGGGCCTGTGCCGTTTTCGGGATTGCCGCCACGAACAGGAACCGGGCTGCGCCATCAAGGGTGCGATCGAGCAGAACGAAATCAGCGCCACCCGGGTACGCAGCTTTCAGCATATCCGCCAGACCTTGCTGGCACCGAATAGCAGTCACTGACAACAGGGCCTCTCGATGCATGATCCGTCCAGCGACGCAGCAGACGACAACGCCAACGACAGCGCAGACGGCACTGAAGCACTGGAGCAGCCTCTGTTCAGTGCCACCGCCTGGACCACATACCTGGCCGACCGCCCACTGCCTACCCGGCTCTCCAGCCTGCAGCGTCTGAAGCGCGAAACGGCATCCGATCGCGGCACCCTGATGAGCATTACCGCCATCATCAAGGCCGACCCCGTGCTCTGCCTGCAGGTGGTACGCCTGGCCCAGGCGCTGCATGCCCGCAAAGGCTCGGACGTCACCGGTATCGACCACGCCATCGGCTCACTGGGCATGGAGCGCCTCGGGCAGCTGGCCAAGGAGTGCGAAGCCTTGCGCCTGCATGCCAGCTGCAGCGCCGAACTGCAGTATTTTCGCGCCATCGCCAACAGCCATCACGCCGCCACCCAGTGTGTCCAGTGGCTGCGGGCACGCCATGCCACCTACGCCGAAAAAGGCTGGGTCGCGGCCCTGTGCTATGGCGTGGGTTTCTGGTCCCTGTGGCGCCACGCGCCGCTGCACATGCACCGCATCCACTGCCGTATCCGTGACGCAGGGCTGGACCCCATTGATGCGCAGATCGAAACCCTGGGCTGCAGCGTCCAGCAGATATCACTGGGGCTGGCCCAGGCCTGGCAGTTGCCCCCGCTGATTATCGCTGCGCTGGACAATGAAACCTCACCCTCGCGCCGCACTCTGGACAAACTGCACCAGCGCAGCCTGAGTGACCCGCGCCTCAACAAGGATGACCTGCGCAGCCTCAGCCATCTGCTGCAGCAGCACTTTTTCCCGGTCAAGCTGGCCAACTGGCTGGTTCAGACCACTCAGCTGGGCTGGAGTACCACCCGGGCGCTGGGCATGTACGACATCGTCAACGACTATCTGGGCAAGGAGCTGCAACAAACCACAGCGCTAATCCATCAGAACTGTGCCCTGGCCGCTCAGCAATACCATGTACCCGGCACCCTGGCGCCGGCTGCCGAGATGCTTTTCATTACATCGGACAGCCAGCTCGACCAGACCCTGGGCGAGCGCGAGCTGCAGCGTTACAGCGGCCGATATCCGGAACCGGCGCCTTTGCCCGACCCCAGCCTTGCCAGCCAGACGCCAGCGGCGACCTTTGCCGATGCCCAGGCCTATCAGCAGATCAATCAGCGCCTGCTGCACGGCTACAACCTCTACACGCGCCCGGGGCATATCCTGCAGGGATTGCTGCTCGGGCTCTCCCAGGGCCTGGGGCTTAACCGGCTGGCACTGCAGGTCGTACGCTCGAAACAGCAGCTCAAGACCGCCCAGGTTATGGGTATCGATGATGATGACCCCATCACCCGACTGGAAGCCGAGCTCGACCGTTCACTGCTACTCAAACAGCTCTGCACCCGCCCCGGCTGCATCTGGCTCAGTGCCAGCACCCGCCCGCGCCTGCTGCCCATGCTGCCGACATCCTACCGCGCGGCACTGGGCGAACAGGATGGCCTGATGATGTGCATCTTTGCCCACGGCAAGCCGGTGGCATTGCTCTACGGCGATCTTGGCAACGCAACCTCGACGCTGGAAAGCTTTCACCGCGACCAGTTCCGCGCCCTGTGCACCGCCGCCAGCGGCGCGCTGGATCGCATGCTAGGCCAGGCCTAAACGCCACTGCGGCGGCAGCCCTGCGGCGCCTAATCCCAATTTGGGGCCACGGCATGTAAAATCCCCGTGAAACCTATATGATCGCCAATCCCCAGAGTTTACGGAGGCACAGATGACCCCGCTCCCACTCGTGATCGATGCATCCCAACTGGCGTCAAACCTGGACGACCCGTCACTGCTGATTCTCGACCTGTCCAAAGTCGCGACTTACCAGCAAGGGCATATACCCCATGCCCTGCATGTGGACCCAGCCCTGCTGCTGTGCGGCACGGCGCCCGTGCCCAACAAGCTGCCGAGCCGCGAGCAGCTCAGCGCACTGTTTTCGAGCCTGGGCCTCACACCCGAACGCCATGTGGTGGTGTACGACGACCAGATGGGCGCACTGGCCGGGCGCATGGTCTGGACGCTGCACTGCGTCGGCCACAACCGTGTATCCTTTCTCAACGGTCAGCTGCAGGCCTGGACACAGGCCGGCCAGGCGCTTGAAAGCGGTGTAAACACGGCCAGCGCCAGCCAGTTCGAGGCGGCGATCGATCGCTCCCTCGTCGCCGATGTGGAGCACATACTGGCGCACCTGGGCGATGCGGATCTGCGCATCTGGGACGCCCGCACCGAAGCGGAATACCGCGGCGAAAAAATCGTCAACGCCAAAAAAGGCGGCCATATTCCCGGTGCACGCTGGTTCGAATGGACCGACAGCCTGATCAGCCCGAACGACACCCGCCTGAGGCCCGATGCCGAGCTGCTGGCAACCCTGCGCGCCCGGGGTATCACCCCCGACCATCAGGTGATCACCCACTGCCAGACTCACCGCCGTTCCGGCCTCACCTATCTGGTGGCCAGGCACCTGGGGTTTGAGCAGGTGCGCTGCTACGACGGTTCCTGGTTCGAGTGGGGCAACCGCGACGACACACCCACAGAATCCTGAGATTTCATCCCTATAAGGACGTTTCAACGTTGAAAGACAAGCTGTTTATCCTGCTGCAACACCTGTTGCCCCAGCATCTGCTGTCACGCCTCACCGGCGCCCTGGCGGAATGCCGCACACCCTGGATCAAGAACACCTTTATCGGCTGGTTCGCCAAGCGCTACGGCGTCAACATGCAGGAAGCACAGATTGAAGACCTGCGCGCCTACCCCAATTTCAACGCCTTCTTCACCCGCGCACTCAAGCCCGACGCCCGCGTGCTGGACACAAGCCCCGGCGGCATCATCAGCCCGGCCGACGGTGCTGTCAGCCAGCTGGGCTCCATTGACCATGGCCGAATTTTCCAGGCAAAGGGACGCGGCTATGGCCTCAGCACCCTGCTTGGCGGCGACTTGGCGATGGCCGAGCCCTTTAAAAATGGCCAGTTCGCCACCATCTATTTAGCACCCAAGGATTATCACCGGGTTCATATGCCCATCGCCGGCACCCTGCGTGAAACCCTGTATATCCCGGGGGATCTGTACTCGGTGAACCAGACCACGGCGGCCAATGTTGACCAGCTGTTTGCCCGCAACGAACGTCTGGTGGCGATTTTTGATACCGAGGCAGGCCCCATGGCCATGATTCTGGTGGGCGCCATGGTCGTCGCCGGCATCGAGACCGTCTGGGCAGGTCAGGTGGCACCGGTACTGAAGACGCCGCTGCATACCCGCTTCAATGCTCAGCCTGCGGCCAATATCCACCTTGAGCAGGGTGCCGAGATGGGCCGTTTCAAACTGGGCTCCACGGTGATACTGCTGTTTGGCCCAGAGGCCATGCAGTGGAGCCAGGGGCTTGCCGCCGAGCACGCGCTGCGTCTTGGCCAGCAGATCGGCAGCCAGAGCGCGCCTGAACAACAAGAGACCGAAACCGATGAGTGAATGGCTGGATAAAATTCGCGCCCTGGGCGCAACCCTCAACGACAGCGGTGATCGTATCCTGCATGTCGCCGACCGGGAATCAGATACAAGACTCACTCCCCTGGTACACCAGGGCGTATTCAGCGTGCTGGGCCCCGATGCCGAAAAATTCCTGCAGGGCCAGCTCAGCTGCGACCTGAAGGATGTCAGCACCCTGGGCAGCCGTCTGGGTGCCCACTGCAACATCAAGGGCCATATGCACAGTCTGGTGCGCGTGATGCGTGCACCGGACGGCTTCTGGCTGCGCGGTCAGCGTGAGCTGCTGCCAAACACCCAGACGCTGCTGAAGAAATACATGGTGTTTTCCAAGGCCCAGGCCACTGATCTGAGTGATGACCTGGTCGGGCTTGGCTGCAGCGGCCCGGGCGCCGCCGTGCTGGTAGAGAAGGTACTGGGCCAGGTGCCGAGCGAAGTCGATGGCGTCTATGCCAGTGAAGGCATCCTGGCGGTGCGCGTGCCCGGCAAGCGCTTTGAAATCTGGCTGCCAAAAGACAAGGCACTGGCGCTGCTGCCGGAGCTGATTGAATTCGCCCCGCTGGGCACTACCGATCGCTGGGAGCTGGACGAAATTCGCGCCGCCATTCCGGATCTGCGCGCCGAAACCGTTGAAGGCTTTATCCCCCAGATGACCAACCTGCAGGCCCTGCACGGTGTCAGCTTTACCAAGGGCTGCTATACCGGGCAGGAAATCGTTACCCGCCTGCAGCACCGCGGCCAGCTCAAGCGCCCAATGTACAGAGCCTGCGTGCAGTGCGACAGCCGCCCTGTGCCAGGCACAATGCTGTACAGCGCCGACAAGGACAATGTCGGCAAGGTCGTGCTGGCAGCGCCCGCCGCTGAGGGTGAGTTCGAACTGCTGGCCGTGATCGTGAAGGATCTGGCCGAGAGCACGCCCATTCTGCTCGGCAGTCAGAGCGGCCCTGCCCTGACGCTGCAGGATCTGCCCTATGAGCTCGACCCCGAGCTGTTTCAAAGCAAGCGTTAAAGCTCCTGCCGGATCAGGACGCCACAGAGCGCCCTGATCCGGTTGCTGCTACCTGACCCATCCCCGCTCTCTCTTTCTGCATCTCGAATACCGATCACCCGACCAAGCTCCCGTTGCTCTTTCTGCGGCCTCACACTCCTGGCATCAACTTCAGTAATACCCCGGCAGTAACGCCAACACCCAGGCCTGCAAAGCACGCCGCTCAAGCAAAGCCCGCTTACCGCCGTGCGGCAATCCCGTCATGACAGGGAAGGCATTACCCTCTCACTTGATGACTAATTCACACCTTTCTTATTACAAAACATCGACATAGCTTAAATCAGGCAAACATAAGTGAATTAAATTCATCCTTCTAGTTAATAGTTGTCGTTTGTTGCAGTGCGGCATAACACCTATTATGGCTCCATACACAGACGCACTATTACCGGAGAGACACCATGAGCCGCGATATCGAAAACCCAAGCCTGGTTGAACTGCTGGATCGCCTTGACCTGTCCAGCATGAGCGAAACCGAAGTCATTCGCATGCGTGCCGAAGCCGCCCGCGCCGAATACATCTCCGAAGCTCTGCACAAGCTGTTCGGCAAGGTCAAATCACTGTTTTGCGCCTGCAAAACCACTACTACCACTGCGGACGTTAGCCACGCTTAATCAGGCGCTGGCTAGCCCCCTGGCGTACTTTACTACGCCAAAACACAGAACAAGCTGCTTTTCAGCACTCGCTTAAAAGCCCAGCAGCTGCCGTGGCGTCTGCCACAGCACACGATGCCGATCGTCGGTATCCGGAATCAGCTCTTCAAGCAGTTTCAGTAACAGCCCGTAGTCCATGCGCTCAGGCGCACGCAGGAAGGGCCAGTCCGAGCCCCAGATACAGGCATCCGGCGTAAAGGCCTGCAGCAACGCCTGTACAAAAGGCCTGGTGTCATCCCAGGGATAGCTCTGACGCGAAAACTTGGCCTGCCCCGACAGCTTAACGAAACAGCGCCCCGTATCTGTCAGCGAAAGTAACGCCTGAAACCCTGGCTGATTCAGCCCCAATTCCGGCACCGGTCGTCCACAATGATCGATCAGGATGCGTACGCGGGACGCAAGCAACAATGGCGCCAGCTCCAACAGCTGATCTCCCTCCACCTGTACCTGCACAAACAGATCGAGTTCTGCGAGCATCTGCAGCAGTGCTGTGGTATCGAGATAATGCGCGACACTGTGATAGGTAGCATTAAACGCCACCCCTGCGATCCCCGCCGCCTTTAGCCTTTCAAGCTCTGCCCGACTCACCTGATTAGGCACCACCGCAATACCACGGCAACCCCCATTGCTGCGTGCAATCGCATCCAGCAGACAGCGGTTATCTTCGTTGTAGCCGGAATTGGGCCCCACAATCAGCGCATGCCTGACACCATAGACCTCGCGTACAGCAGCAAACTGCGCGGCGGTGCCAATCTCGTGGCCGCTGGGGCTATAGGGGGTATCGGTGCCATAGGCAAAGCCCGCCGGATCCAGAATATGGTTATGGCAGTCGATCTTGGGCTGGTCGAAAATACTCATGGGCAGCACCTCAGGACAAAGGGGAAAGTGAAGTACGTCCAATTGCGCTGCCAGGCACTAGGCACCCAGATACTTGCGCAGGAAGGCGACGTTACGTCTGAAATAAGCGTCCAGAATGAAGTCAAAACGTGAAAACGCCATCACGAAGAAAAAGATAAAGCGCACGCGCTTGCGTGAAATTTTTACCTTCTGTCGATGCCCCTGGCTGCTGCGGTCCTGGTTGATCTGCTTCAGGGTCGCCACTGCGAAGAACAGCGGCAACAGGCAAAAACCCCGCACCGAGCGCTCCTTCCGCGGGATGTAGCGCACGTATTCGAATGAATCGACGATGTAACCCAGGCAGCGCCGGGACATTTCCCGCAGCGGCTTCTGGGCATCAGCGCCATCATGTACACAGGAATCGGGCCAGAAAACGATGCCGCGCTCATTGTCGGTGGAGTAGTCGTTAATGATATTGACGTACTGCAGCGCCAGGCCGAAGGCCACGGCATTTTTCTGCAGCTGTACCAGCGCAGCCGGGGGAATATCCATCTCTTCGGAAAAAACCGCCGTCAGCAGTTCACCCACAACACCGGCGACGTAATAGCAGTAATCATCCAGCTGACTGAAGTCCTCGATCGACTCCCGTCGCCCTTCCAGCTTGTTACAGTACAGCAGCATGCCATCGGCCATGATGACCACATGCTTGCTGATAATGTCGCGAATTTTTTGCGGGAAGACCGAAAACTGTGCCAGTACGGTGTGAAAATTGAGCGCGAGCTCCTGCTCGTCATCGCTGCTATCGAGTGTTGCAACAAAATCGCACCAAGCCGCCACAGGTGCGCCCTGGCTCAGACCATCCTTGAACAGTACAAAACCCTGCGCCTTCGCATCCACCGACAAACCCGGATCATCTTCGATGGTATCGGCGATGCGGCACAGCAGATAGGCCACGCAGACGTAATCCCGGATGGGGTTGCGCAGCGCCACCGTATTGACGTAAAAGCTGCGCGAAACCTTGCGCAGGGACTCGTAGCAAAAGTCTTGCGCCGGCAAATTATTATTTGTCATATAAAAACAGGGTTACCTACTGGTCGGCGATGGCTGCGGCGGATTTGGGTGCCTGATCAGCCTGTATCGGCACTAAGCCCAGGCTGCTGTTTGGCACTCAAATACATCCATACAGGCCGTCCGAGTCTACCTGCTTCAACTATTACTGTCCAAGCACAGCCACGCTGATGGGGCGCGCAAAGGCCCACAGGCTGGCAAAAAACACAGTTGTTTATCATGTACTTAGAGGAAATTTCTGCTGGCCTAGAAGATCCAGGCCAGCATAAGCCAGATGATCACAAAGAAGCTGGCAAAGCCCGCCAGCATAAACTGAATTTCACCGATAAAACCATCACCGGCGGCAATGGCAAATACCACCATCAGGGCGATGGTGACAAAGAAGGAAATAACCGCCGCATCCTTGAGGCCCAGACCCGGCTCCAGGCTGACGCGGCTGATCTCCGCCAGTTGGGGCAGCAGCAATACTGCCGCCCCCAGCAACAGGACCAACAGCACGACAATCGCGATAGCGAGCGTGCGGGCCTCGCGTTTGTCCTTTGAATCCGTATCCCCTGCCATAGATATCAGGCGTCCTGGCGTTCTTTGATCAGTTCACGCAAACGGTGCGGATCCGGCAGGCCGGCCACTTCCATTTCGGCTTCGTCGCCGGCGGTGTAGATAGCGATCTTGCCAACACCGAAGATACGGTTGAAGAAAGATTGATAAACATTCACCGTACGCACACTGCTCAGCGAAAGCTCGGTGCGATCCTTGCTCAACAGACCACGTTCCAGCACCAGATCATCACCCACCAGTTCGAGCTGGGTGGATTTGCACTTGAGGTACCAGGCCAGCAGAATAATGATGCCAACCCCGACCGGGATCAGCAGTATCGACAACAGAAAGCCCAGCGGATTGTTTTTGAACATCGCCGGATGTTCTGAATACTTGACGTCCATCAGGTCTCTTTCCCCGTTACAGCGATCAGGCCCTGTGCCCAATCGTATGCGCAGCTTCGCAGATGCATTGCCGCGAATCAACGCTCGGCGAGTGATCCCGCCGAGCTCGCAGCCTGTCGGGCTTAACACTGATCTACTACGACCGGCCAAGCACGACAGAATACTAGGCGCCGATTGTCCGTTTTGCCCCATGAACCTGCCATTAATCGACGGTGAAAAGCAGGAACAAGGTTCAAGGTTCAAGGTTCAAGGTTCAAGGGCAATGCTAAACGGGGCTTAACGCAAACCCGTCGCCGGTGCCTGGCCGTTATTTTCACTGACCTGATCGTTCAGGGTCCAGAAATCGTAGATCACACCAATGAGCAGCAGGCCGCCGGTGAGCAGGTAAAGCAGGCCGCTGAGCCATTTACCCATGTAAAAACGGTGCGCGCCGAAGATGCCGAGGAAGGTCAGCAGAATCCAGGCGATGTTGTAGTTGGTATCGCCCTCGCGGTAACGAATATCGGCGCTGCGATCCATGGAGGGAATCAGAAACAGGTCCACGATCCAGCCGATCAGGAACAGCCCCAGGGTAAAGAAATACAGGGTACCGCTGACCGGACGCCCGAAATAGAAGCGATGCGCGCCCATAAACCCCAAAATCCAGAGTATGTAACCCATCAGTTTGCTATGACTATTGGTTGAAATTGCACTCACTCTGTTATTCCTGCTGGCTCGTTATATGAAGCAGGGATGCTTCATCATTGGCCGCAGGCCAATGCGAACGCCAGAAAAACCAGCATGTCCGCGTACCTGCGCCCGTTTTTATGGCGTGACGGACAAATAGGGAGGGAACCTATTTGTCCACAAGGCTAAAGAAGTCCATAGCGCTCTATTTTCTTCAGCAAGCCCTGGCGAGACAACCCCAGCGTGACCGCCGCATGGGTACGGTTGTCGTCATGGCGACGCAGAGCCGCACGAATCAGGCGAATCTCCAGCGCCCTCACCTGTTCATCCAGCGGAGCATCCGAAGCCGGCTGCGCAGCTCCCACTTGCTGTACGCCCGGGTGCAGCAGGGCAACATCCTCCAGCGTAACCCGCCCACCACGGCTCAGGGCACAGATGCTCTCCAGTGTATTGCGCAGTTCCCGCACATTACCGGGCCAGGGCCTGTGGATAAGCCAGTCGAGCACGGCGGGATCAAGCAACAGCGCCGTGGCGCCTGAGTCACTGGCCTGCTGCTGCAGGAAATGACGCACCAGCAGGGGCACATCCTCGGCGCGCTCCCCCAGAGGCCGCGTTTCGATGGTGACGCCCTTGATGCGGTAGTAAAGATCCTCGCGAAAATCCCCCTTCAATACCCGCTCGGGCAGGTTGGCATTGGTGGCCGAGATCACCCGCACATTAATCTGCTGCTGGCTGCGCCCGCCCACCGGATAGAAGGTCCCCTCCTGCAGTACCCGCAACAGCTTCACCTGCATGGGCAGCGGCATTTCGCCGATTTCATCCAGAAACAGGGTGCCGCCATCGGCCAGCTTCAGCAGGCCATCGCGATCCCGGTCCGCCCCGGTAAAGGCACCGCGCACATGGCCGAACAGTTCGCTTTCGAGCAGGTCCGCCGGAATGGCACCGCAGTGTACCGAGATAAATGGAGCGCTCGCCCGCAGGCTCAGATCATGCAGCGCACGGGAGATGACCTCCTTGCCAGTACCTGAGGGCCCGGTGACCAGCACCCTGGCATCGGTGGGGGCGATGCGTTCCACCAGCACCCGTATCGCCGCCATGGACGCCGAGCTGCCAATCAACCGGGCCAGCGGCGTGGCTTCGCGCGGCGCCTGCTTGAGCTGCTGCAGTTCGCGGCTGAGCTGGTGCTTGGTCACCGCTCGTTTGACCACCACCGCCAGCATGTCCGGATCCAGCGGCTTGGCGAGAAAATCCCAGGCACCCTGCTGAATGGCCTCCAGCGCCAGGGTTCGGTCGGCATGGCCGGTCATGATGATCACAGGCCGGTCGGCAAACTCCGGCAAGGCCGCCAGGGTATGGGCCGGATCAAACTGCGGTGGCAGCGACAGATCCAGCAGCAGCAGATCCGGATCAAACGACTGCAGCTGCAGCCGCGCATCCTCCAGGCTGGCGCCGCCGCGCACCTCGTAGCCGCTGTTGCTCAGCCACTGCTCGCACAGTGAGCGAAAAGCCGGCTCATCGTCTATCAGCAGGATACGGGGCTTGCTCATGATGTCAGATCCTGTATTGGGTTCGGCTCAAAGGCCAGCTCAAAGGTTACCGGCCAGCCCAGGTCATCCCGCAGTGCCACATGACCGCCGTGCGTATCCATGATCCTGCGCACTATGGCCAGCCCCAGACCGCTGCCACCGGCACGCCGACTGACAAAGGGATGGAACAGGGTCGCATGAAGACTAGCGTCAATCGCCGGGCCATTGTTGTGAATACGCACATAACCGCCATCGGCATCGTACTCGACCCTGATAAGACTGCCGGGCTGATTGCGCACAAAGCTCAGGGCATTTTCGATCAGGTTGGTGAAGACCTGCTGCAGGCGATGGGGGTCGGCGGACAGCATCAGCCCCGGCGGTATCTCGCTTTCAAAGCGGGTCTGCTGCCAGTCGAACAGCGGCGCCAGGCTGTCCAGCAGCGCCTGCAACTGTACCGGTTGGCGGTGCAGCTCCAGCCGGCCGGAATAGAGCAGCAGATCCGAGATCTGGCGATCGGCGCGCGCAAGTTGAGTCTGAATAAGACTGCGCCGCTCCGCCGGCAAGTCCGCCGTGGCCATGGAGATCACATTCAGGGGGTTGCGCAGTTCGTGGGCCATGACCGCCGACAGACTGCCCAGCTCCACCAGGTGTTCGCTGGCCAGGCGGCGGCGCTCAGCCTCCGCCAGCTGCAAGGAGCGCTCCAGCAGGCCGCAGCTGGTCGACAACAGAGAACCGAATACCTCGCCGGTCAGGCGCAAGCCGGGCTTGAGATCCTCCCAGCCCTGCAGACGAAAACGCCAGCCCCGCGCCTGATGCTGACACAGAATACTCAGCTCACCTTCGCAGCGCAGCGGTGCGCCTGTCCCCTCGTGCTGTAGCTGGATATGCACCGGCTGGCGTACCTGGGCCGAAATCAGCTCAGCGGCACGGGCCTGCAGCCCCTGCCAGCTATCCTCGGCCTTGAGCCGGCTCAGCCAGCGCTCCAGCAGGGCTTCATCCAGCCGCATGCCGGGGTAAATCAGCAGCCCCGACAGGGTTGTCAACGGGCCTCGCAGCAAGAGCGCCACGGCCACCGCCAGCAAGGCGCAGATCCACAACTGCCACAGGGGTACGGCGGCAAGCTGCACCAGACCAAAGTGCCGCGCCAGCACACCCAGCAGCGCCATCAGTACCAGCAGCACCGCCATCAGCACCAGCCAGAGCAAGGTGCGTTTGGCGAAGTCATTGGCTTCCAGAATCTGATAGCGCACCACGCCATAGACCAGCAGCACCACGTAGCTGGGCAGCAGCAGCATGGGATAGGGGTACCAGTCGAACCCAAGGGAGGGAAAGATAAAACTGGTGGCCAGCAGCAGGCCCCAGGCGCCGGCGGCAAACATCGCCACTATGGAGCGGCGCAGGTTGCCCTGGTGTACGCTCAGGCCCCACACCAGCACCAGATGTGCCAGTATCCCCACCACCACCGTATAGGCGATATTGAACCAGCCCAGCCCGCGGAATACGAAGAAATCGACGAAAGGCCCGAGCGCCACCACTGTGCCGCCGGGGCCATCCCAGCTGAGCAGTATGACCGCCACACTGGTGGCATAAATAGCGACTATATGGCGACTCAGCCAGAGCAGCCAGGCCGGCACCCGGGGCCTTTCCGGGCGCACGAAACGCAGCGCAAAGTGCAGAAAGAAGGTCGGCATCAGCGGGTTGGCCAAGATCAGCAGCACCCCGGCATCATGCCAGCCCTGCTGGATGGCGATATGACCCCCGCACCAGAGCGCCATCATCAGACCAAAGCCCGCCAGCGCCTGCAGGCTGCGCCTTTTACGGGCCTGCAGCAGCAGCCAGCCCGATACCACCAGGGCGCAGCCGCTGGTGACCAGCATCATCAGTTCAAACGCGATTACCCAGCTCATCAACCGTCAACACCGTTTACAGGTAAAGGACACATACTGTCTACAAGGTTTACACTTGCGGGCAATATTCGCCCCTCGATTGACCGAAATCAAGGCATTTTCAGCCATTTAGGTGTTGGCACGCCTCCTGCATAGACACACCCATAGGAATAATAGCGACCACCCCTCACTGACGGAGATACACCCATGAACCTGCCCGCCCTGATGTCCGAGTTTCTGATGTTCGCCGCCGTCCTCGGCATCGCCTGTGCGCCGGCCGTCATGCAGCATCTGCGCACGCGTGCGGGGCGCAGCCATGGAGCTTGATGCCGCCCTGCTGTCGCGGCTGCAGTTCGCGTTCACCATCAGCTTTCACATCCTGTTCCCGTCCGTGACCATTGGTCTGGCGACCTTTATCGCCATCTGGGAAGGGCTCTGGCTGAAAACCCGCAATCCGGTGTATCTGCAGCTGGCCAAGTTCTGGATCAAGCCCTTTGCCATTACCTTTGGCATGGGCGTGGTCTCGGGGATAGTGCTGTCCTACGAGTTCGGTACCAACTTCTCCGAGTTCTCCCGTATTGTCGGCCCGGTGCTGGGCCCGCTGATGGCCTACGAAGTACTGACCGCCTTCTTCCTTGAAGCCGGTTTTCTGGGCGTCATGCTGTTCGGCTGGCAGCGGGTCAGCGAAAAGCTGCATTTCTTTGCCACCTGCGTGGTGGCACTGGGCACCTGGATTTCGGCCTTCTGGATTATCGCCGCCAACTCCTGGATGCAGACCCCGGCGGGCTATGAAATCGTCGATGGCGTCTTTCATGCCGCCAACTGGACGGAGGTGATCTTCAACCCCTCCATGCCCTACCGTTTGACCCATATGCTGCTGGCCGCCCTGATCACCGGCACCTTTGTGGTGGCCGGCGTTAGCGCCTTCTATCTGCTGAAGCGCCAGTACCAGCCCATGGCCCGCAAGGGCTTTTCCATGGCGCTCTGGTTCGCCCTGGTACTGACCCCGCTGCAGGCCTTCGTCGGCGACATGCACGGCCTGAATGTGAAAGAGCACCAGCCCATCAAGCTGGCGGCGATGGAAGGTATCTGGCCCGCAACCGAAACCGGCGCACCCTTGCTGCTGTTTGCCCTGCCCAGCAAGACAGACGAAGAGAACCACTTTGAGATCGCCATACCCAAGCTTGCCAGCCTGATCCTGACCCACGAACTGGACGGCGAATTGCAGGGACTCAAATCCGTGCCGCCGGAAGATCGCCCGCCCGTGGCCGTGGTGTTCTTCAGCTTCCGCATCATGGTGGGCCTGGGTGTGCTGATGATCGCCGTGGCACTCTACGGCCTCTGGCTGCGTCGCGGGGATCGTCTCTACAGCTCGCCGCTGCTGCTGCGGACCTGCATCCTGCTGACACCCGCCGGTGTGCTGGCAACCCTCGCCGGCTGGTATGTGGTGGAGGTCGGTCGTCAGCCCTGGCTGGTGCATGGCCTGGTGCGCACCATGGAGGTAGTGTCGCCACTGCCGGCGGAACGGGTACTGTTTTCCCTCAGCCTGTTTGTGATCACCTATACCCTGCTGCTGGGCGTATACCTGTATTTCATGCGCAAGCTGATCCGCAAGGGGCCGCCGGACTTCGCCTCCCTGCCGGAACAGCTGATTGGCACTCATGCCCCGGGCTATGCCCTGGCCTGGGTCAAACAGCTTGATGCTCACGAGAAGGTGCACTGATGGAACTGGCTTTTTTCTACTTCCTGCTGCTGGGCTTTGCCATCCTCATGTACGTGGTGCTGGATGGCTTCGACCTCGGGTTGGGTATCCTGTACCCCTGGTTTGATGACGAGTCCCAGCGCGATCACATGATGCGCTCCATCTCCCACGTCTGGGACGGTAACGAAACCTGGCTGGTGTTCGGCGGCGTCATACTGTTCGCCGCCTTTCCGCTGGCCTACGCCACCATACTCTCGACCCTCTATGTGCCCATCATGATCATGCTGATCGCGCTGATCTTTCGCGGTGTGGCCTTTGAGTACCGTTTCAAGGCGCACCGCTCCAAGCCCTGGTGGGACAAGGCGTTTGCCATTGGCTCCACCGTGGCGGCCTTTTGTCAGGGCCTGATGCTGGGCGCGCTGGTACAGGGCGTGGATGCCAATGCCATCGACAGCTCGAGCCTGAACTGGCTGTCTCCCTTCGCGGTGCTCACCGCCTTTTCGGTCATGGCCGGCTACGCCCTGCTGGCCAGCTGCTACCTGGCGATGAAAAGTCGCGGCGAGATACGCGACAGAGCAGCGCGCCTCGGCCGTCGTCTGGTGGTCGCCGTACTGGTTGCCATGGCACTGGTCAGCCTCTGGACCCTGGTGGAAGCGCCTGAAATCCGCGCCCGCTGGTTCGATGGTTACCACCTGCTGCTGCTCAGCCCGCTGTCACTGCTGAGCCTGGGTGCCGGCTGGTTGCTGTTCCATGACCTGGGGGATACGCAGCATGAGCAGCGACCCTTCTTTCTCGCGGTCGCCCTGTTCGTACTGGGATTTGCCGGGCTTGTGGTGGGGCTATTCCCCTACCTGGTGCCACGCCAGCTGACCTTTATGCAGGCCCAGGCGCCGGTATCCAGCCTCGAGTTCCTGCTGCCGGGCGTACTGATCTTCGTACCCCTGATCTGCGCCTATACCTTCTGGGGCTACCGCATTTTCAGCGGCAAGGTAGAGGATTTCGAGGAAGGCTATTAAGCCGTATTCACGGTTTGCACCCTGGCTTGTCTTTGTTAAGCACCCGTCAGCGCCATTACGCCTGGGCTGACGGTTTTTTTAAACAAACAGTTTTGGAATAGACAGCAAAAAAGGTCCATCACCCATGAGCATCCCTGCTAACACCTCAACGAACACTGCAAGCAATACCCCGGATCCGCAGCCGACCCACGGCCAACAGCCAGCGTCAGGCTGGCGTGGTTTTGCCCTGTGCTACGGCGCAGGCCTGGCGCTGCTGCTGGTGACCACCGGCGCCCTCAAGTTTGCCTTCGCAACTCTGGGCTAAGCAGCCGGTCGGACTTAACACTGATCTACTCGGGTATCCTGCTTCGCCCTAGCTCCTGCATCCATGCCATAGTGCACAAAAGCCGAAGGCAGCCAGGCCCCATGCTCTCTCGCCACCGTTTGGCCACACCTGCGCCTGAACTTCCTGCGGCAAGATCCCCTGTTCACACTGCTTTCCGGCAGCGAAGTCGTTATAATTATGTATTCCTGATACTGGCTGACAGCGTAAACTGCGCTGCCCGATACTGCGGCCCCTGGCAGGCCACAGGCCAAAACAAGAGACGGCTGACATGACCACGAGCAACCTGCCCCGCAAGAAAACGTCGATGAAACGACGCTCGCTGCATGAGGAAATTTCCGATCATCTGCGTTCGATGATTATCGAAGGCGAGTTGCCCGAAGGCGAACGTATCGACGAAAGCGCCCTTTGTGAACAGCTGGAAATCTCCCGCACCCCGCTGCGCGAAGCCCTCAAGGTATTGCACTCCGAAGGCCTGGTCTCGATTGAGCCCAACCGTGGCGCCCGCGTGGCGGTACTGACACCTGAAGAATTTGCCGAGCTGTTCGAGCTGATCGGCGGGCTTGAGCGCATGGCAGCGGAACTGGCGGCAAGCCGCGCCAGCGACAGCGAACTGAAAAAGCTGGCACAGATGCAGATCCGCCTGGAGTCTCTGTACAGCGCAGGCGATCGCCACAACTACTTCGAGCTCAACCAAGACATTCATCGCATGATCATTGCGATGTCCCGCAACAGCACCCTTACCAGCCTGCATGAACAGCTGCTGATGCGCGCCAGCCGCGGCCGTTACATGGCGATAGGCACTGAAGATCGCTGGGAGGAATCGGTACAGGAACACCAGGCACTGCTTGACGCATTGCAGGCAAAAGACAGCGTGCAAGCCGGCGAGATTATGCTGGAACACGTGCGCCACACCGGCGACTGCGCGGTGAATGCACTGAAACTCAGAAAGGCTGTCTAACCGTCCCGTCGTATCAAAGTTTAAAGCGTCGCGGGCTCTTCCAGCCAGAGCCCCGGCACCGCCCTATGCCCGCTCTGGCGCTGAAACAACGCGGGCTTTTAACCTTCAGCGCCTGCGCCTTTAGCAGTACCCTCTTCAGTACCCGCATCTTCAGCACCGTTTTCAGCACCGGTATCCTGCGACACTTCAGCCAGTGCAGCAGCTTCCGCCGCCTGCGCCTTTTCACGCTCGGCCTTGGAGATATAACGCGGCCTGTGATGGCTTGGGTTCTCCCTCAGGTTGGCCTTCTTGGCCTTTTTACCGAGGATCTGGTTGATTTTTTTGCGTCGGTTCATGGGGCGCCAGCAATGTAAGTAGAAAGAGACGGCAATGTAAGAGCTGGCGACCCAATATACAAGCAAAGGTCACGCAAACTTTGCGCAGGCCCGGTCTCGCAACCTCGTATTGCAACCTCAGATCCCCTTCCAGGGTCCCCCGCACACCTATACTTTGAACGGGTGCTTTCGCTGTACCCACGTATACAAAAACAACCCTAAAGGTGACTACCATGTACAGCAAGCTCACACGTACCTGTGCCTGCCTCGGCCTGCTCGGATGCAGCCTGGCGCTGGCAGACGAAAAGGCCGACATGATTGCCAGCGCCCAAAGCGCAGGCCCGCCCGCCGTAACCGCAAACGCCACCATCAAGGCAGCCGATGGCACTCTATTGCGCCAAGGCTCCAACAACTATACCTGCTACCCGCAACAGGAAATGACCGGCCCCATGTGCAACGAACCCGTATGGGATTCCATGATGGGCGCCATGATGGGCAAACAGGATTTCAAGCCCGACAGCCTCAGCGTGTCCTACATGCTGGCCGGCGAAGGAACGGCCGCCGGCGTAAGCAACAGCGATCCCTATGCGACGGATCCCGCCAGCAGTGACGACTGGGTAAAGGAAGGGCCGCACCTGATGATAGCTGTACCCGATCCCGCCATGCTGGAGGGCATATCAACAAACCCGGCTGACCCTGTCTATGTAATGTGGAAAGGCACCCCCTACGCCCACATCATGATCAAGGTTGCAGCCGGCAACTAAGCAGACAGCTAACAAGCAGTTAAGCCTTTGCAAGGCAGACAAGGCAGGCACCGGCCTTGTCTTCTTGCTCCCCCTTGTTGCCCTCACAGCAGACGCCTGCCGGCAGACTGGTTACTTATTTCAACTGCCAACTATTTCACTTGCCATACACTTCAATACTTGCATATATTATGAAATATGCAAATTACTCAGATGGAACACACCGCCGACCGCGTCGCCGGACTTTTGAAATTGCTGTCAACGCGACAGCGACTCATGACGCTCTGTCACCTGGTGGAGGGCGAAAAGTCCGTGGGGGCGCTCTGTGATGCCGTGGGCATGAAGCCACCGGCCATGTCGCAACAGCTGGCCATACTGCGCCGCGAGGGTGCCATTGCGGCACGCAGGGATGGCCAAACCATCTACTACAGCATCGTCGACGAAGACGTCAGGCAAATCATGGCCTTTCTCTACAGCACCTTTTGCCAGGATAAAACAGGAGCCTGACCCATGCATGACTATATCGCCGCCTCTATAGGCGGCATCCTGATCGGCGCCGCCGCCCTGCTCCTGATGGCCAGCCACGGCAAGATTATGGGCATCAGTGGCATTGTCAGCCGCTTGCTGCCTCCGCTGGCCATCGACTGGCAATGGCGCCTAGCTTTTGTCGCTGGCATTATCGCCGCGCCTCTGGCCTGGCGCGCAGCGTCCGGCACCATGCCGGCCATAGAGATCAGCGCCAGCACCCCCATGCTGATCATCGCCGGCGCCATCGTTGGCCTGGGTACGACCCTGGGCAATGGCTGTACCTCCGGCCATGGCGTCTGCGGGGTTTCACGCCTGTCTAAACGCTCACTGGTTGCAACGGGACTCTTTATGGCCAGCGCCATTGTGACCGTCGCCATCAACACACAGCTTCTGGGGAATTAAGTCATGCGCCTATTAATGGTCTTCCTCACAGGAGCGCTCTTTAGCGCCGGCCTGATGATCTCCGGCATGATCAACCCGGCCAAGGTGATCGGCTTTCTGGATGTTTTCGGCGACTGGGATCCGTCTCTGGCCTTTGTTATGGCCTTCGCCGTGCTTGTTTATGCCATCGGCCTGCGCTTTGTCCTTAAGCGCCCAAAACCCCTGTTCGAAGCCAGCTTCTCCCTGCCAAAGGGGTCCGTGATTGACCGCAAGCTCGTTGGCGGCGCCATCCTGTTCGGTATCGGCTGGGGACTGGTCGGCTTGTGCCCAGGCCCTGCCATCGCGGCACTTGGCGCAGCCCCCGGGCAGGCTGCAATTTTCGTCGTCGCCATGCTGGCCGGCATGCTTGCCACCCGCATGCTGCAGCGCTCCTGAGACCCAAGGCCTGAAGCCTGCGATCTGCTAGCTACTGCGGAACCCACTCGATTTACAAAAGGATGTTCCCGTGAAAAAGCCTGATATCACTTCCTTTTTTGATGAAGCCACCAACAATGTCAGCCACATAGTCACGGACCCGGACAGCCGCAGCTGCGCGATTATTGACTCGTTGCTGGATTATGACGCCGCCTCTGGCCGTACCTCGACGGCCTCCGCCGACAGGCTGATCGCACATGTGAAAGCCCAGGGTCTGACAACCCAGTGGATTATCGACACCCATGTACACGCCGACCACCTGTCTGCGGCCCATTACCTGAAGACCCAGCTGGGCGGGCGCACCGGTATTGGCGAGCAGATCACCCAGGTGCAGAAGATATTCGCCAAACTGTTTAACGCTGAAGCCGCCTTTCGTACCGACGGCAGCCAGTTTGATCACCTCTTCAGGGATGGCGAGAACTACAGGGTCGGCTCACTTGAGGCCAGGGCCCTGCATACGCCTGGGCATACACCGGCCTGCATGACCCATGTTATCGCCGATGCAGCCTTCGTCGGCGACACCCTCTTTATGCCCGACTATGGCACCGCCAGAGCAGACTTCCCCGGCGGCGACGCCCAGGCGCTGTACCGCTCCATCCAGAAAGTCTTTGCGCTGCCGCCAGACACCCGCATCTTCCTGAACCACGATTACCTGCCTGATGGGCGCAACAGCATTTGCTGGGAAAGCACCGTCGCGGAGCAAAGGCGCAGCAACATCCACGTTCATAAGGGCATCAGCGAAGCTGACTTCGTGCAGATGCGTAATGCCCGTGACAAGACGCTGCCCACGCCAAAGCTTATGGTCCCCTCGGTACAGATCAATATCCGCGCCGGGGCCTTTCCAGCGCCGGAGGACAACGGTGTCAGTTACATAAAGGTCCCCGTCAATCTGCTCTAAGCCCTGCAGCCGCGCATCGGGCATAATGACGCCACTTCATTGAGCCTTTAACGGCGGATTCGGCATGCGCGCGAGCTGGGATATTTTTTGCAGCGTTATCGACAATTTCGGTGATATCGGTGTTACCTGGCGCCTGGCGCGGCAACTGGTGGCCGAGCACGACCAGAGCGTGCGTCTGTGGATCGATGATCTGCAGAGCTTCTGTCGCCTGTGTCCCGAGGCGAACGACCAGGATGCGCTGCAGCTTCACCAGGGCGTAGTAGTGCAGCACTGGGTGCATGGCTCTGCTCCATTGAGGTGCGCACCGCAGAGCCTTTCTCCGGTAAAAGCTGCGGATGTGGTGATCGAGGCGTTTGGCTGCCAGCTGCCCGAGGACTATATAGAAGCCATGGTGCAGCGTACCCGCCCCTCGCTCTGGCTGAATTTGGAATACCTCAGCGCCGAAGACTGGGTCGCCGGCTGTCATGGCCTGCCCTCACTCCAGCCCCGCGGACTGCAAAAATACTTCTTCTTTCCAGGCTTCACGCAGGGTACCGGTGGGCTTCTGCGTGAAGCCAGGCTGATTGAACAGCGCCGGCGCTTTCAGCAGAGCCCGGTCGCGCGCCAGCACTTTTTAAATACACTGGGTGTCTTCCCGCAAAATAATAGCCGCCTGGTGTCGCTTTTCTCTTATGAAAACAAAAGCCTGTTCAGCTGGCTGGATACTCTGGCTGCCGCGACCCAAGCCAGCCACCTGCTGGTGCCCCAGGGTCGAATTGTTGCTGAACTGCAAGAATGGCTCGGCGTAAAACAATTATCGGAAAAGGATCAACACCAACGGGGGGCTTTAAAAGTGCAGCTGCTGCCCTTTTTAAGCCAGCCGGATTACGACCGCCTGCTCTGGAGCTGTGATTTAAATGTAGTGCGCGGCGAAGATTCCTTTATTCGCGCCCAGTGGGCGGCAAAACCGCTGCTCTGGCATATTTATCCACAGCAGGAAAACGCCCATATGGAAAAGCTTGATGCCTTCCTGAAAATTTACTGCCAGGGCTTGAGCCAGGCCACAGGCAGCGCGCTGCAGGCTCAGTGGCACGCCTGGAACAGCGGCCAGAACATGGCGCAAAGCGAACAGGCATTACGGCAAGTCTGGCCGGAACTGGAGGCCCATAGCGATGCCTGGTGTACTCAGCTAAGTAGCCAGATAAATATTTCCACGGCCCTAGTGCAGTTTTTTCGAAAATGGCTATGATGCGGCTTCTTGAATTATCTCCACCTCCATTGTCCTGGACATTCCCATGAAAACCGCACAAGAAATGAAACCCAATAGTGTGGCTCTGATCGACAGCCAGCCCTGGCTGATACAAAAGGCCGAATTCACAAAATCGGGTCGTAACAGCGCCATTGTAAAAATGAAGCTGAAAAACCTGCTGACCGGCTCGTCCACCGAGACCGTGTACAAGGCAGACGACAAAATGGAGCAGGTAATACTCGATCGCGTCGACGTAACCTACTCCTACTCCAGCGATTCGGTTTATGTCTTTATGGACGAAGACTACAACCAGTACGAACTCAATGCCGAAGACCTGGAAACTGTGCTGCCCTTTATCGTTGAAGGCATGACCGACATCTGCGCCGCCGTCTTCTTTGAAGGCAAGGTCATTTCCGTCGACCTGCCCACCAACATAGTGCGCCAGCTCACCTACACCGAAGGCTCCGCCCGTGGCGACACCTCAGGCAAAGTGATGAAAGTCGCCCGCCTCGCCAACGGCACCGAAATCAAGGTCGCGGACTTCTGCGACACCGACGACTGGATCGAAATCGACACCCGTACCGGCGAATACAAGTCCCGCGCCAAAGCACCCGCCTGATACACAGTACGTTTTATACACACAAGCCCGGCCATGATGCCGGGCTTTTTTATGCATCGCGGTTTGGCGGGAATGGTGGAACCGCTGCGCTACCCGCCGTTAAATCCACTTCTCTGCTTCGGCTATCACGGTTTTGGCGCGGTTGGGGATTGGCTTTTTACGGTGATAACACAGGTAGAGGGTTTCATTTACCGGGTTGACGAGCGGGTGCACCCTAATCTGCTCGGGCTTTTGGAAAGCATCCACCGCGTGCGCTGGCAGCACGGTAAAGCCCAGCCCCAGGCATACCGGCTCCAGGATCAGGTTGATCTGATTTGAAAAACCGCTCTGGCGGAACTGCTCGGTGTGCTGAAATTCCGGGTAGTTGGCGCCCAGCAGCAAAGCGGCGTGATGGGCGCCATCGGGATGGTCAATAAACCCCAGCGCCAGCAATGCATCCCAGCTGGGCACCTCTACCTCGGCGGGGGTTACCAGCAACAGGGCTTCGCGCCCAACGGCGGTACTGCTGACTTCCCCCAGGGAGGATGGCCGCGTCATAAAGCCGATATGCACCTCAAAACCGGCGATGGCCGTTTCAACGCCGGAATTGGGCCCGAAGCGATAATCGATGGATAGCCCAGGGTGGCGGCGCTGCAACTCAAGCAAATGGGGATAGAGCTTGAGCCCCACACTGCCCGGCGATATAAGCTTTACCAGCCCCTCGTGCGCGGAATCGGCACAGACCAGCTCTTCCAGATCGGACAGCGAACGAATAATGCTGCGGCCTTCATGATAGAGCCGCGCCCCTTCGTCGGTCAGGGTGAACTGCTTGCCCTGACGCAGCAGCAGCGGGCGCCCCAGCTGCTCTTCGAGCTTGCGCACATGCTGGCTCACGCCCGACTGCGTCATGTGCAGCTGATCGGCCGTACGGGTGAAATGCCCGACCTCAACCAGCCGGCAGAAACTGTTAAGCCAGACAGGATTAATCATTACATAAAATACTCAAACTATAATAGTTGATAATTTTACATAATCAATCGGTATTTGTAACCTGTGCTGGAACTCAAAACAGGAAGCACCCCATGAGTAATGTTTACCCGCGCAATTTCTCCCATATAGGCATATCCGTACCGGACCTCGAAAAAGCCGTCGAGTTTTATACCCAGGTGATGGGCTGGTATCTGATTATGAAACCCACCGAAATCGTTGAAGACAACAGTCCCATCGGTGAGATGTGTACCGATGTGTTCGGCAGCAACTGGGACAGATTCCGTATCGCCCACCTTTCAACCGGTGATCGCATAGGCGTGGAGCTGTTCGAATTCAAGGGTCAGGTTAACCCTGAAAACAATTTTGAATACTGGAAGACCGGCATATTCCACTTCTGCGTGCAGGACCCGAACGTCGAAGAACTGGCCGAGCGCATCGTCGCCGCCGGCGGCAAAAAGCGCATGGAAAAACCGCGCTACTACTACCCCGGCGAAAAGCCCTACCGCATGATCTATATGGAAGACCCGTTTGGAAACATTCTGGAAATCTACAGCCACAGCTATGAACTGATTTACGGCGCCGGCGCCTATTAATCAGATAGCGGGTTGATTATGACGATCGACCAGATGAAGCAGGCATGCAGCACGCAAGCCTGCTATTAACCCGGCGGATAAATACATCGATCATGCGGCATACCGAATGTGTCCTGCCCGGAAATAGGTTTTTACCCGTTCTGGCCGACGTTGCAATGTGAGCATGCACGATCGAGTGCGTTTCTTCAGGTCGTCAATCGAACGAACCGCCGGACCGCTGTGCACCATGTTCTTCAAATCGCAGTTCAAGTATTCATCCGGGTTCAGTTCAGGCGAGTACGCGGGCAAAAAGAACACTTCCAGATAGCGCTTCACGGGCTTCTTTGCGAGCCAGCGCTTCACTATCTTGGCATGGTGGACGCGCAGGTTATCCAGAATCAGAAACACTTTGCCGGGCGTAGATTCGATCAGTGCCCGAAGAAATTTGATCAGAACCTTGGCGTTCATCATCGATTCGTACAGCATGAAACGCACGGTCCCCTGGTTGGTGATCGCCGAGATCATATTCAGTGATACGCGCTTGGCCGGCAGTGGCTGCACGGGCGTTTTGCCGATCGGAGCATAGCTACGGCCATGCTGGGTTGTATTCTTGATCCCGGTTTCATCACCCCAGAAAATCTGCGCGTTCTCTGCTTTGGCGCGCGCCTTGATTTGCGGATACTCCTCTTTTAGCCAAGCATCGACCCGGGCCGGGTTCTGTTCCCAGGCTTTCTTTAGCGGCTTCTGCGGCGAGAAGCCCCAGCGCTTGAGGTAGTCTCCCAGAGTCCGAACCGGAATGTCGATCCCCCAGAATTGCTTGATTAGCTGAGCGATAGCACGCCGCGTCCAGAGCGCAAAACCCAGTTTGTACTGATCCGGCATCTGGTCTTTAACCGCCTCAATGACACGCTGCTCCTGCGCCTCGGTCAGGCGACGCGGTTTGTTCTTGGGGCCCCGTTTTTGTACTGTCAAGGCCGCCTTGCCGCCGGCTTCATAACGCTGGTACCAGCGTCCAACAGTATCGGGGTGAACATTGAGCAGCTGCCCGATTTCACGGAAAGTTTTGCCTTTCAAACGGAGTCGAATGGCTTGCTGCCTGAGAAGTTCCTGTTGCTCTGTGCTGAGCTTGCGTGCGTCGGTATTCATGCGCACATTATATCAGACCTAAATTGCCGCCGGGTTAATAACCCATTACCAATAACGACTCACCAATCACCCGCACCAACATCCATCAGCCGAACAGGCGACAGACAGGCCAAACGCGAACCGCGGCAGGACAGACAGCGGCGCCGATGACGCTAGCAGCTAGCGTCAAAGAAGGCACACCGAAGAAGACTCAGAGGTACAGCTGCACGGAGGTAGCGCCTTTCAGCGAACCAGCATCATGCCAAACGTAATAAGAGTGGCACCGTAAATAAGCTTTTCCACGAGTTCGATATCCAGGTGAAATGGGTGCTGCATGTGTGCCATGAGGCCTTTTAGTCCTGTCGGTTAGAGTTAAATTTAAGAAGGTCGGAGCTACGAACTGGGGCGGCATATGCCGTCTGGAGCGAGGCGTGTCACGACTTGAGGCGCGCGATTATAGAGTTTTTGTGCAGTGCGTCAATAGCCAAAAACAGAAATAGTTGCAAAGAGCGCAAAAATATTCTAGCCAGGGAAAAAACCTCTTTTTGCCCTCGTTTTCGAAGCAATTTCCGTACCCCTTCTGGCCCCTTCCCAGGCGTAATTTTCGCCCGTCAGTCAGGCCCACCGACGCGGTCTGAAGTGGCGAAAACGGTCGGTCCGGTGCCTGCAAAGCTGGCCCCTGCCGGAGTTAAAATCTCTCCGTTGCAGCTAGCCGCCCTGCCCCGCAAACGCCGGCACATCCGACGGTTCGCTGTTGCACCTTCTATCAGGGTCAAGAGTGGGGTACGGTTCACCCACATAGGTAACAGTTCAGTTCAACAACATGGGTAACACTTGGCGGGCTTGGTCGGTTGGTCTGTGAACAAAGACTGGTGGGAAGGGCCGCATAGCAGCGGTGCAGCCGGGTGTATCGAAGCGGTTTGATTGTCCGGATTGCGCCTTGCTGGCGCGTTACTTTCTTTGCACGCGCAAAGAAAGTAACCAAAGAAAGGCGCCCCCGATGAAGCCTTTTCGCTGCGCTCTGACATCATTGTACGGGCGCAGCTAACGGCACATCCTGTGCCTAATCTGCGGCTCGACAGTCCCTGTCTCCGCCCCTGCGGGCCTGATCGTACAATGACGCCAGTGCTCGCCGGCTTCATAAGGGGGATGAAAGCCGTTCTGATAGTTTGAGTGATCTAATGAAACTTGCGCAGCCTGATTCCCTGCGAAAGCTTCGCGATGGCCGTAGAAGTCGCGCCCCGCGACGAAGCATTTTCGCTACGCTCTGGCACCTTGCTGCCGGCGTATTGTCGGCAAGCATCGTTGTGCTCGATGCGCTCAAGGGGATGACGTTAAATGGTGATTTGGCGGCTACCTGAATGATTATCGATACAAAGGTCGATATGTGGTTTTGGTGAAGTGCGTATTTCGCCTCCCGGCGACCTACTTTCCTTGTTATGCGACAAGGAAAGTAGGCAAAGGAAGCGCACCACCCATCAGCCGGCCTACGGCTTCACTGCGCGCCGGAACTTTGCTCCGGACGCAGCTAAGAGGACATCCATGTCCTCAATCTGCGGCTCGACAGTCCCTGTCTCGCCCCTCTGGGTCTGATCGGAGCAAAATCCCGGTGCTCGTCGGCTGCTGAGGGGGATGAGAGCCGTTCTGATATTTGGTCGCCAGGCGATACTAACGCCTGTACAGCCGGCAGCCCCTGTTGTAACTTCAATGAGTCCGTCACCATTTGGTAAGTACCCAGTAGACGGTCAGCAGGCATCGCAGCGGATGCGCCCTGCCACAAAACACCGCCGCGTCGCGCAACAAGAACCCCGCGCCCGGCATACATGGTAAAGCACCACCACAATCGTCAGCTGAGCACGGAAGCCAGGCTGGGTGATCATTCTCATTCACCCCACTCCCCCTCTTCTACACTCCCTGACCCGCGCCCAGCGCCTCTCGTATTCCGTCACAGGACGGGCGGTAGCGTGGTTTTTCGACTTGATGGTGATTCGTGAATCGAGATCTGTTGTGGTAAAAAGCAAAAGACAAGACCCTGCACCTCGGATAAACAGCCTTGGAGGCCAGTATCCTGGTGTGTGACTAAAAATTTGCGGATACTTATTTTAAATCATGAAGTTACAAGGCATAGTAAAAAAGTGGATATGAGGCTTGGTGATCGTTTTGTAAGATTCAGGTCGATTGAGCAGATGGCCTCAATGGCTCATGTTGCCTAGCTTTGAGCCCGTTTTTGACGAAAAACCATCAGGGAATACTGCCCTCGGGCAAATCGGCCTCCGAGGCTACGATACAAATGTTAAATTTATAAGGGAATACTGTGCCAACTAAGCTGCAAATGGAAGCTCTATATAACAGAGCAAAAGAAATGGCTATACACTCGCCTCAGATCGGATCAAAGCTAGCAGGAAACTGTACAACTATCAGTTATGGGATGTTAGGTGAAGCTCGGAAGCTTTTAGGGAATGATGTGAGGTTGGTCATAGGTTGGTTTCACTTTCAGGGGCAACCTCGTTTCTTTTTTTCGGATAAGACACTTAAATCGTGGATAAAAGGCGAGAAAAAGGAAAAGTACAATATTCATTGTTGGCTAGCCAAAGGTAATAAAATAATTGATTTAACTTTGGTAGATACTATCAAAGAAATTGATTCTAGCATGATTGATGGTAATTTGAGTTATGTTGATTCTGATATAGCAAACCAGATTGGTATTAAATATAAAGAAAAGATGTCGGGTGATGAAGTCTTATTTAAAATAGGCTTGGCGCGATAAAATTTAACAAGTTGCTTAAACGGAAAAAACAGCTGGCTTTTGTTCGTTCCTCACTAATTATAGCCAGCTATTTTATTGCCGCTTAGCAAAGCGTTATGTGTACTCTTGAGAATATGGATATAGATAGCACTGAAAGCGAAATTGTCGGGGAATGGATTGAGCAGTCGGCTGGTAAGGTCGTTGCGAACCATTCGTGTGAGCGTATAGATTGGCTTGTAAAATATGCACTAAAGGAAATCTCCGTTAACGGAGATAGCTGGGAGATTCTGTATCAAAATCCAAAAGATGGTGCGTACTGGGAAATGAGTTATCCCTCTAGTCATATGCATGGTGGCGGCCCTCCAAAGTTATCTAAACTTTCGAGCGCACTGGCAAAGGAAAAATATGGCGCAAGTAGCAACACATAACAAGGCGGTCAATGTCGCCTACGGCTGGACAAAGTGCTGCGCACTTTGCCCATTACCTTGTCGTTAGAGCGGTGAGTCAGGGAGAGCAAAGAGTGAACGTTTTATTTTGGCTCGGAATAGCATTCACTTTAGTTGCGCCACTTTTAATTGGCATACATTTCGATGACCAATCGACAAGCTGGGTAGCGGCACTATGTGGAGCGTTCGCAACCTTTATGGCTAAGATCGGCGATTTGGCGGAGCTTTCGCTTGGACCAGTGAAAGCAAAAATGAAGGAGCAAATCGAAAGGGCGGCGGCAACAATTGATCAACTAAGACAGGTTGCCACCACTACATCTGAAGCTACTCTCACTGACCTCATGGCAGGCAGCTTTATGGGTGGAATGTCGCTAAAAAAGCGACTGGAACTTCACGACAACATCATTGAGGCGTTGAGGGAGATTGGTGCAACTGAGGCCCAACTAGCGCTCGCAGAGAAAGACTGGAAGAAAGGTATATCGGTAATCTACCAGCGTGCAATACGAGATGCTGTCGAAGAAAGGCCAGAGCCCAGCAAAATTAATGTAAATGCATCTGATGAGCAAAAGAAGGCAGGAAAGGAAATAAATGACCTGATGAATTTTGAAAGTTGGGAGTGTCCTTCTCCAAACCAAATAAGGTCAGTATTGAGGAAGTATCAGATTGAATCGGCGTCGGCTGATAAATGGATATCCGATTACGAGTTCTTTCTAGAAAGTAATGTTATCAGGGATAGAAAAATCTTTGAGCAGGTATAGCTCTAACAAGAAAAGTCAGGGCGACGCCAGAAAGCGGCGCGCCTGCTTTTGGCGTTAAGGTGCAAAAGCGAATGAGCATCGAAGTGGCATCAATGCCGAGATATGAAAAAGTCCAAATGATATTGGGTTTTGTTTTTGGATTAATGCTTCTTGCTTATGGCATTTACGCTTTAATGTTTGCGAGCTGTACTGTTGTGGGGCGCGGGAATCCACCAATGGGAACATTTGTGACTTTCCAGGGGTTAGAGGCAAGGTTGCTAAGTACAATTTATTTGGGTTCCGGTTTATGGCTAATTGCTGGTACCGTTCTCAGAAAAATTAATAAAGGTGTTGGTATCAAGCAGCTTTCATGGCTTGGGGCAATCACATTGCTGTTTGGCATGCTTTCATTGGTGCTCATCCTATGTCTGCCACTGTTCTAGCTCCGGGCACCTTAACAAGCGCATGTTGTTCGCCCCTGCGGGGCTGGGACCTCCGTTCCGCTGCGCTTCACTACGGCCCCAAATGCGGGCGTTATACATCATAAGGAGAGTTTCTTTGGAATTTGAGGAATATTACAAATCACTAGGTTTAGAGACTTACCCTTTTTCGGTCTATACAGCAGAATCGGAAACGGAGAAAGGTGATAGCATCTATAAAAAGCCTCAAAACTACTCTGTAATTGATGAAGGAATTAAGAGTAGCTCAATAATTATCTCCGGCGAGAGAGGAACTGGTAAAACTGCACTGAATCTAGATATAAGCCGGAGAAAGAAAACTGTAGGAACCCTGCTAGTAAAAATCGAAGAATTTTCAAAATTAGAAGAGAGCTATACTCCTGAACGATTATATGAATTTTTAATAGAATCTATTGCTGGTGAATTCTTTCACGCAATGAGCTTTAATCCAGCTAGCCTCTGGAAATATAATAAGGATGAGCGGATAGATCTGTCGATGTATCTTCATCGATTTGTTAAATCCTCTACAAAAGCACAATTAACTGAGCAGATTAAAAAAATACAAAATGGGCTACTTAAACGTACGGCTATAGGTCTGTATAACACTACACGAGTTGCACTTAATTATGGGCTAAAAGCAGCAACTAAAGTTGCTAGTGATGCACTTACTAAACATTTTTCAGCATTGCCTGAGTTCGACTCAGGAGATTCAGAGTATTTTAAGAAGTTAGAATCAGAAGTAGATGAGAGTTTTACAGATGAGGAACGGAGCTTTTTTTATTTAAGCAAACTGTGCTCTCTGATAAGAAAGTCCAAGATATCAGAAATTGTAGTAATAATTGATAAACTTGATGAAGATCCTAGATTTAAAAATGATTCAGAATCAATTTCTAATTACTTAGAAGGTATTGCTTCCAACAATAAGGTTATGGTTAATGACTTATTCAAAGTAGTACTTTTTGTTTGGTCAACTCCATTTAATTCAATAAAGTCAAATGTAAGAACACAAAAGTTAATATTTCAGCCGCTTTCATGGACCCCAGAAGCGCTGAAAGAAGCGACTGGGAAAAGGCTTTCTGCGTTTTCTAATAAAAAAGTGAATCATATCGAAGAACTATTTTCACCTGATGGAGTTGAGGTTCTTAACGATCTTGTTGCTATGAGCAATGAGAACCCTCGCGATCTATGGCACTTAATTGACAAATCAATAAAATCCCAATACGAAATAGATCACTCAAGCAAAATATCTAGCCAAGCGGTGAGCATCGGTATTAGGGATTTCGTTCAACAATTTAATTACTACGAGTACTATCCAAGGAAAGCGAAAGCCCGCGCGGATTCTATGGATGTGTACTCGTATATAAAACATCTTATGAAGTTGGACTCGGATAGATTTACCAAAAACAAGTTGAACGAGATGGCCAAGACAGGCGGCTCTACCAACAACTATGTAGTTGCCATGGAAAATATGGGGCTAATAAAGAAAACTGGAGATAAATCTAGCCAAGGCGGCGTGATTTATATGATTAAAGACCCAAAAGTCCAATACGCACAAGAAAATGGCATCGAAGTAGGTAGCTGATGTATAACAAGAGCAACCAGTATGCTCCCTTCGGTCGCGGGACGCCCAAAACGCTGCGCTTATTTGGCCGCCCCTGTTGCTGGCGTTAGGTGTAAATAATGTCAGACGATAATTCCACATCATTAGTTAACCTTGGTGAGCTTTCTAAGCCTGCCAATACATTAATTGAAAAGGTCTCATCAGCAATTGGTGGTGTATTTGAACCTTGGCAAATAAAACGTATTGCAAAAGCAGAGGCAGAAGCAAATTTGATTAAAGCAGAATCAGAGATACAAATTACTGACCTGCATCGCAGAGCTATGCACCGCTTTGTCGAAGAAGAAGCTAATCGCCAAGAAAATATGGAGGAAATCACCAAAAAATCTATTCCTCTCCTTGAGGAACAATCTGATCCTGCAAAAATGGAAGACGATTGGGTCACAAACTTCTTTGATAAGTCTAGGATTGTTTCTGATGAAGATATGCAGGCTTTATGGGCTAATGTTCTTGCAGGCGAAGCAAACAAGCCAGGCTCATTTTCTAGAAGGACTGTTAACCTACTCAGTGACCTTGATAAAAGAGATGCTGAGCTTTTTCAGACTTTATGCAGGTTCGGCTGGGCTGTTGGAAATTTCACCCCTTTAATCTTTGATAGCCAAGCCCCAATCTATAATAACTTAGGGATTAATTTTAATAGCTTATCTCATTTGGATAGCTTAGGGCTCATTCAGTTTAATTCACTTGCGGGATTTAGTAGGACAGGGTTACCAAAAAGTTTTGCGGTGACGTATTGCGGACAACCTTTGCAATTGGTAATAAAAGAAGGCCAAGAAAACCAGATATCTATTGGACAAATTCTGCTTACCCAGGCAGGGCAGGAGCTCGCTCAAATCGTTAAAGTTCCCGGTGTTCAAGGTTTCTATGACTACGTAAAAGAACAGTGGAAATCGCATGCTCCGAGTGAAAAAAGCACCTAACAAATTGCTGCACGCGGAAAAGTTACTCGCTGCGCTCCCAACTTTCCGGTGAGCAAAGCGTTAAGCGTCAATAGCCACATCACTAAAGGAGATAGATATGGCAACCTGGGATGAGTATGACCTTGAAGAAGAAGAGTGCCCGAGTTGTGGTGCTCTGTATTCCGTACGATACAAAGAGTTACCGTTGAAAGACAAAGATAGTTTTCATTGCCAGTGCGGCGAACTAATGCGCTCTTGGAAGGAAACAGGAATGTATATGTATACACTTATACAGAACGGAGAGTCCTAAATGAACGAGGAAATTTCCGTCGAATATCAAGGAAAAATATACACTGCTGAGTATTCTGTAATCGGTGACGAACTTACGGTCTATTTACCAGATGGTTCAACGAGAAGCACATTCCTTACGGGTGGCCTAAAACCTGAAACTGCGGCTGCAACTCATATCAAATCTTATGCAAAGCAAAACACTTAACAAAGCCGTCAACGTTCAGCCCAACTGCGTTGGGCTCGGACCTTCGCTGCTACGCAGCTTCGGCCCGTTACGGCGGCGTTATGAGTAATAAGTATCGAGGAAATAATGATCACTGGTAGCTGTCTTTGCGGGAATGTGAAATACGAGATATCGGGTAAGGTAGGTGACATAGTTCACTGTCATTGTGTTACTTGCCGGAAAGCGCATGGTTCAGCATTTTCTAGTGTCGCAGCTGTAAATGAGGCTGAGTTCAAGCTAATTGGAAGTAAAAACCTAAAATCTTTCGAGTCTTCCAAAGGTAAAAAGCGCTACTTCTGCTCTAACTGTGGCACCCAAATATATGCAAAGAGAGATAATGCTCAGTATATAATATTGCGGTTGGGCTCTCTAGATGATGACCCAATGTCTAGTGAAAAGAATCATATATGGGTTTCTCAGAAAGCAAGTTGGTATTCAATAACGAATAACTTACCTGCGTATCTAGAATTTGAATAAAACTCATAACAAGGCACTGTTGTCGAAAAACTTCGTTTTTCTGGCCCCGGGGCTACGCGCATTTTTGTGCTCTTGGCTGGGCAGAATAAGCTCAGACCGAAAGGTGTTATTTAAGTTCGCATAATTACGAAGCAGTACACTAAATTGGTTAAAGGCTATGAATGAGAAACTAAAACATAACAAATCGAGCCAAGGGACGTAGCAAAGCTGCGCCCCTGCTTGAGGCGTTAAAGCCACAGGTAGGTTTCATGAAATTATTCCTTTTCGTTATGACTTTTTTGTTTTCAGCCAGTCTCTGGGCGAATGATTCTTGGCCCGAAGGTTCCAAAAGATCATATATAGATCGGTGCGCCCAAAGCATGCAGTCTCAAGGACTACCAGGATCTATGGCACGGTCGTACTGTACGTGTCTTGCAAATGGAATGGAGTCAGAGTTTGGAATGCGGGAGTACGACGCGATGATGAAGGCCCAGCCAAACCCCAATGGAAGCTCTGTAGATCGACGACTTTATGGGGTTGTATCCGTGTGTGGGAAAAAGCTTTAACAAGTCGCTGTAGTGCGCGGCCGATGGCCGCCGGACGCCCTTTTCATTGCGGCTTCGCCTCCATTACAGGGGCGCCGCTAAGCTCAGCGTTAAACATACAAGGAGGGTTCGGTGCTAAATCAAATCTATAAGTGTCTCTTCCTTTTAGTGGTTATATTTGGTGGCTATAAATTTTATGAAGTTATTTTTGAGGCAAGGTCATAGGCGGGGTCAGGTCTTTCCTTTTGCCCCTTTCCTATCAAATAGTGCCTTCGTAAAGCTTAGTTCGCTTTAATATATATCCAGAAAAAAGCCAGGAAGCCGGCAAGCACACGGGACGCAGGGGGCAGGTCTTGCCTTTTGACTCATTAAGTAGTTCTGGCGCCGAAACCTCAGAACGGCTCCCACCCCTTATGAAGCCGGCGAGCACTGGGGTCATTTTTCGAATTGGCCCGAAGGGGCGAGACAGGGACTGTCGAGCCGCAGATTAGGAACAGGATGTTCCGTTAGCTGCGCCCTAAAAATGGCCTCAGAGCGCAGCGAAAAGGCTTCATCGGGGCGCGTTTCCTTTGCCTACTTTCCTTGTCGCGTAACAAGGAAAGTAGGTCGCCGAGAGGCGAAATACAGACTCAATCAAAACCACTAACCGACCCGTTTAGCACCCAAGCCCCCGGTGTCAGGGTAGTTGTCGCCTGATCAGTTTCACCTAAATCAAAGCACCGGGGACGGAAAGAGTCATGCGATGCGACGTTATTCACCCGAGCGTAAAGAAGCGCTGCTGAAGAAGCTTTTGCCGCCCCACAATATGTCTGTGGCCGAGCTCGCCCGCCAGGAAGGCATCTCCGATGTAACCCTGTATGCTTGGCGAAAACAGGCCAAAGCGGGAGGTGCTGCGGTGCCCGGAGATCAAAAGTTAACGGATAACTGGTCAGCTGAATCCAAGCTGGCGGTGGTGATTGAGACCGCCGCGCTGTCTGAAATCGAGCTGAGCGAATACTGCCGCAGTAAAGGGTTGTATCCCCAACAGGTCAAAGCGTGGCGTGACGCCTGTCTGTCGGGTCAGCAGACGGCCAAGGCCCAACGTCAGCTCGATCGCGAACAGGCCAAGGCCGACAAGAAACGTATCCGCGAACTGGAGCGTGAACTCAGACGCAAGGACAAGGCACTGGCCGAGGCGGCCGCGATCCTGGTGCTGCGAAAAAAGCTCAATGCCTACTGGGGGGACGACAGCGAGGACAGCTAACGGCGCTGTCGGTCCGGCAGGACTATGTCGCTTGGATTGCTGAAGCCATGGCCGCCGGCGCCCGAAAACAAGTCGCCTGCAAGGAACTGGCGATTAGTCTGCGCTCGCTGCAACGCTGGACACAGGAAGGCGCGCCGAAAGCCGATGGTCGCACGACCACGCCGCGGCCCACGCCGGCGAATGCCCTGACTGATGCTGAACGCGAGACGATCTTGCAGCTCTGCAACAGCACGGAATACGCGCATCTTCCACCGAGCCAGATCGTGCCCCGGCTGGCCGATCAGGGCCGTTATCTCGCATCTGAAAGCAGCTTTTATCGGGTGCTGCATGCCGCCGATCAGCAGCATCGCCGGGGCCGCGTTCAGCGCCCGAAAAGGCATCCGGCACCCACGACGCACGCTGCGAACGGGCCGAACCAGCTTTGGTCTTGGGACATCACGTATTTACCCTCGCCGGTGCGGGGCCAGTATTACTATCTGTATCTGATCGAGGACCTTTACAGTCGCAAGGGCGTGGGTTGGGAGGTGCATGAACAGGAATGCGGCGATAAGGCCGCAGCTCTGCTGCAACGCAGCGTGCTCAGCGAGCAGTGCCTGCATCAGCCGCTGGTACTGCACTCGGATAACGGCGCGCCGATGAAGTCCGTCACACTGCTAAGCAAAATGTACGACCTGGGGATCACACCGTCGCGTGGGCGACCGCGGGTCAGCAATGACAACGCCTTCTCGGAGTCGTTGTTCAGAACGCTGAAATACTGCCCGCAGTGGCCACATAATGGCTTCACCAGCCTAGATGAGGCACGGGCCTGGGTGAGAGACTTCATACGCTGGTACAACCACGAACATCGTCATAGTCGCATCCGCTTCGTCACGCCGGCCGAACGGCATCGTGGACAGGATCATGAAGTGTTGGCTCGGCGAGATGCGCTGTACCAGCAAGCCCGTTCTGAACGACCGGAACGCTGGTCAGGCAACACGCGTAACTGGCAGCCGGTTGGGATGGTGATGCTCAACCCGGAGAAGCAGGAAACGACTCAGAATAAGGCTGCATAACAGAATGGTCTGCGCGACAACTACGTTGACAAACACCGCAAGCTTCCAACAACCGCCATTAAACTGGAAAACTCACCTTCGCCTCCCCCACGCCCTCAAACCGCCCCACCACCTCAGCCCCAGGCTCCACAAACACCATCACCGTCCAGTGCACCAGGTGCATCGGATCACCCACCGAATGGGCGCCTTCACCGCGCACCAGCACTTCACCATTCACCACCAGCTCACCGGCAAGCTTGGCCGGGTCCAGCCCGCGCCAGTCCTGCACGCTACTGCCAATAATCAGTGCCGCATTGATCTGGTTATCCGCCAGCTTCCATAGTTCGGCGCAGGTCTGCCACTGTTTGATGCGCGTATCCACCACCTCGATGGCGACATAAACGCCCTCAATGGCGGCGACCACCTCATCGACGCTATAGGCCTGGCCCTGGGTTGTCTGGCATGATGACGTCACTAAAAGCGGGGATTATCGGGCGAGGTCGCTAACTGCGCGCGGGTGATGGCTGTCGGGGGAGTGTGGAAAAGGCGGTATCCTGACCGGAACAACGGATCTTGCCATCGCACATCAGTACACGGGCGTAGTGATGCCTCTTTCCCGGCCCATCAGGCAGGGAAAGAGGCCGCAGATTTACGATTTTTCTGCGTATTCAGGAAATTTGTTAAACCAGGGGCTCTGTTTCTCAAACTGTGCGGCGACTTCAAACAGCATTTGATCGTCTCCGAAATCCCCCACCAGCTGAAAGCCGATCGGCAGGCCGCTTTTCGAGTGCGCTGTCGGCAAGTTGATCGACGGGTGACCGCAGGCATTGACCCAGCCGGTATAGACGGCATGGCCCCGGCGACCGACGGGCTGGCCATCGATGACATCCGGGAAGGGTATGTTAGCCGGCCATGGTAGCGCGGCGGCCGTCGGCGTCATGATGATATCGATATTTTCAAAGGCAACCCCGACCTGGGCACGGAACTTGTCGAGAGTTTCAATAACATCGACAAACTGCGCGGACGTCGTTGCTGCCCCTTCTGCGGCCAGTTCCAGGTAGCGTTCAGAGACCAGCTCAGGCGCATTCGGATGCAAGTCAAAGATGTAGGAAATACCGACCGCGCCCACCTTGGGCCACGCGGCCATGACGTCCGTCAGATCAAAAGGTAGCTCACCGCGGACGACCTCATGCCCAAGACCGGACAGGATCTCGACAGCCTCATTGACGCTGGCAGCGACTTCCGGATCCAGTGGGGAATCGCCAAATCGCTCAACATAGAGTATGTTCAGTTTTTCTTTAGGCGCGTTCCGTGAAGTCACATTGCTGGACCGTCTGTCGAGCCGTGACGGCCCTGCCATGGCGTCGAAGACCAGCTTGGCATCGGCTACCGTCCGGCCAAACGGGCCACAGACTTCCATGTCCAGCAGAATCTTCGGAAAGCCATCACTGCGAGCCACACTGCCGATCGAAGGCTTGAAACCCACCAGGCCCGTGTGGGAAGCCGGACGTCGTATGGAACCGCCACCATCGGTACCAATGGCAATCGGGACCAAGCCGGCTGCCACCGAGGCAACGGCCCCGCCGCTTGAGCCTCCGGGCGTTAATTCAAGGTTCCATGGATTGCGGGTAACACCGTGAATCGGATTGTCGGTGTACTCGGCCAGGGTAAACTCAGGCACATTGGTTTTACCGAGAATAATAGCGCCGGCCTCTCTTAACCGCGCCACGGGTAACTCATCCTTTTCAGGTACAAAATCTTTAAACAGCCTGGTGCCCCAGCAAGCCTTCACACCCTTGACCAGGATATGGTCCTTGACGGTCAGAGGAATACCTTCCAGCTGGCTGCGCGCCTGACCTGAACGCAAGCGTTGTTCGCTATCCAGTGCCGCGGCCCGCGCACCGGCATAATCTATCTCGATAATGGCATTGATAGCGGGATTGACTCGCTCAATGCGCTCAAGAGTCGCCTCCAGCAGTTCGACAGGCGATAACTCACCGGACGTGAGAAGTTTGCTCAACTCGAGTGCCGTGAGTGACCACAATTTAGATTTATTGGTCATTATTTGATCTCCAATAAAGGTTTTTATTGGCTGTAGGTGGAGAAATACAGCGCCATTTTCGAGCAATGGTTCGATCTGCCGGTGGACTTGTCTGCACGCTGCCGAAGTATTCAGGAAAAACCGCTTTTTCAACCAGCCCTGTCAGAAAAGTTTTTATAGCTTTAGTCTTTAAAGCGTTATATGGGCAGCTTAGCAGCCGGCAGAAAACCTCAAACCGGAAACGACACCCTCGCCTCCCCCACTCCCTCAAACCGTCCTACCACCTCGGCGCCGGGCTCCACAAACACCATCCCCGTCCAGGTACCCGTTGTCACCAGGTCGCCCTGTTTCAGGCCGCCATTGCGGCCGGTCAGGTGGTTTGCCGTCCAGTTCACCAGGTGCATGGGATCACCCACCGAATGGGCGCCTTCACCGCGCACCAGCACTTTTCCATCGACGATCAGCTCACCGGCAAGCTTCGCCGGATCCAGCGTGCGCCAGTCCTGGGTGCCATTGCCAACGATGAGCGCGGCATTGATCTGATTGTCGGCCAGTTTCCACATTTCGGCGCAGGTTTCCCAGGTTTTCAGGCGGGTATCCACCACCTCTACCACCACGTAGACGCCTTCGATAGCGGCGGCGACTTCGTCAGCGCTGTAGGGCTGTTCCCGCTGTGGCAGGTCCTGGTTGAAACGATACGCCAGTTCCACCTCGATACCGATCATGTGCAGGCTGCTGGCCGGGATCTTTGTCGGTGAATCGCTAACCACCGACTGGAAGATGGGGGCAGCGTAGGGTTCGGTGTCCAGATTGGGAGCGCCAACCTTCCAGGTGCTGATCGGCTGACTGCAGCGGGCCTTGGCCACAATCGCCTGAATGGCATAGGCATCCTGCTTACTCTGGGGCGTCAGTGCATCCGGCAGCTGTTCGATCTGCTGTCCGCTGCTGTACGCCTGCAACAATAGATCGGCGGCCTGTTCCACTTGGGACTGGGTGAGCGACATAAGGGCATCCTTTTTAGATGAGAGGTTTAGAAAGCGGTTTGCCCGCGCTCCGCTGCCGGCACTGCCGGCCAGCTGAGCGCGGGCAATAGGGTTGGCGGCCGCGCAAGATCGCGCAGTGCCCGCCCCTGGCCATACCTGCCCACCCGCTGAAAGCCGATGGGCAGTCCACTGTCTGACTCTAGGAGGGCGACAGCATCAGATTAGGCAACCAGAGCGCGATCTGCGGGAAGATCATCAGCGCCACAGTAAAGCCAACCATTATCAGCATATACGGCAGTACGCCCCACATAACTTCATTAATATTGCCACCATCCTTGCGTACGCTCTGGACCACGAAGAGGTTCATGCCCACCGGTGGCGTGATCATGCCCAGCTCGCACATCAGCACGATAAAGACACCGAACCAGATCGGGTCCACGCCCATGGCCATCATGATGGGATAGGTAATGGGAATGGTCACCACCTGCATGGAGAGCACATCCATAAACATGCCCAGGCACAGGTAGAACAGGATCAGCACCAGCAGGAGCCCGGTAGTGGACAACCCGAAGGACACCACCCAGGCGGTAAGATCATCCACCACGCCCGTCAGGCTGATGGTGAGGTTAAGAATAAAGGCTGCTGTGATGATCAGCAGAATCATGCCGGTGATTCGAGCCGTCTGCACGAAACAGTTCTGGAAAAACTCCAGGTTAAGCCGACCGGACTTCCAGCCAAAGAAGAGTGCTGCCATCACGCCCAGGGCTGCGGACTCGGTGGCCGTGGCTATACCTAAATAGATGCTGCCCATGACGATGCCAAAGATCACCGCGGGCGGAATCAGGTTGACCGACAGGCGCATCTTGTCCTGCAGTGATACCTTTTCCTCACGTTTGCCTTCCGGACCCCAGTTGGTCACGGCGATATAGCACATGAACAGCAGACTCAGCGTGATACCCGGTATCAGACCTGCCATAAACAGCTTGCCGATGGAGTTGTTGGTCAGGGAGCCGTAGATCAGCATGTTAACGCTGGGCGGAATCAGAATGCCCAGAGTACCGCCGGCGGCCAGACTGCCCAGCGCCTGTTTCATCGAATACTTGCGCTCCCCCAGAGTCGGGAGCGCCACGGTACCGATGGTGGCCGCTGTGGCCACCGACGAGCCCGAGGTGGCGGCAAAAAGCGCGCAGCAACCAATATTGGTGTGGATCAGCCCGCCCGGCAGGCGCCCCAGCCAGGCCGCCATGGCCACGTACATGCGATCGGCGATGCCACTGCGAAGCATCAGCTCACCCAGCAGTACAAACAACGGAATGGCGGTAAGAATATTCTCGTTGTGCACACTCCAGATGACAGCCCCGGTGGACTCCAGGAAAGGCCAGCCAAACACGATGCCGCCACCGATCATGCCGACCATCGCCATGGTCACGGCGATGGGCAGGCCCATTAACAACATGCCAAGCATGGCAAAAAAGGTCAAAAATACGATGGATAAACTCATTTCACAGCCCCCGTGTGGGCGTTTTTGGTAACAACCGACTCGGCATCCGGGTGGGTTGTCTGTGCCTGCGCTTCCTCTTGTGCATGGGAGCGATGCTCAAAGTCTTCCAGCTCTTCCTTCACTTCTTCGGACACACCCTTGGGGTGGAACTCGATATTCAGAGTATCGACATCGCCCTTGAAGTACAGCCAGCTGGCCCGCAGTGCAAAGCCGGTGGACACCAGTGCAAAGGTGAAAATACTTACAAACCAGACACCCTGCGGATAAATCAGGGGGGTGGCCCAGGGCGTGGCCGCCGTGCTGCCATACGACTGGGTTTCACCGATCACCTTGAAGGTGGTCCAGCAAAGGACGGCAGAAAATACGGCCATCAGGACCGACGACAACCAGTTGAGAAAAGACTGCAGCTTGATTGGCAGCAGCTCATGGAACAGGTCAATACGAATATGGGTACGGCCCAGCAGCGCCAGGGAAAACGCCAGAGTTCCGCCGATGGCCAGAGCATAGCCACCGAGCTCGTCGGCGCCCTGCAAGGACATGCTGAAAAACTTACGCAGAACCGTTTCGACCGAAACCAGCACTGACAGCAGCAGGAACACCGCCCCGAACAGCATGCTGGCAATCGTCTCTATACGTTTCATCAAGACACCTCATTCACAGAAAATTGCGCGTGCAATGTCTGTATTCAAGCCATTAAGGCTTTAAAGTTGGAAAAACGGGCAGGAGATGACGGCTGCCACCTCTGCCCGTTCGGTCGGTCTGTTAGAATCCTACGGACTCGCCAAGTACCTTTTTCCAGTCAGCCGAGCACTGTGCATTGGTCTTGTCGCAAACTTCCGACCAGGTTGGGAAGGAAACTTCCTTCACACCGTTGCTCAGCAGCGCCTTGTCGCTGTCACTGACCTGAACACCGACCAACTTGTAGCTGGTACCAGTGTCACACGGAGTAGCACCCACGTTGCAGCGTCCGGCATCGTCGAACAGCTCTTCGGAGTAGGTCCAGATATCATCCACCAGGGTATCGAACGCGCCCTGCAGCGTAACCTGCTGCTCAGGCGTGAACTTGTTCCAGGTATCGAGGTTGACACCGTAGCCATTGAGCGCCATCTGGAAGGCCAGCGGCAGCACATGGGTGGTCACTTCCGGCCAGCCGGCGGAGTTGGCGGAGCTCGGGCCAGTGATGGCACAGTCCACTACGCCCAGCGCGAGGCTCTGGTGCACGTCGCCAAAGCCGAGCGGCACCGGAATGCCACCCACGGATTCGACGAACTGCGCCAGGTTCTGGTCATAGACCCGCACCTTCAAGCCCTTCACATCACTCAGGCTGGCAATGGGGTGATTGCAGAACAGAACCTGAGGGCCGAAGGGCCATACGCCCAGCAGCTTGGTGTTGAAGCGTTCCTGCAGACGCGCATCCACTACCTTGCTGTACTTGTCGGCCACAATGCGACCGGACTTGTAGTCCGGGCTCAGGCCTACCAGATCGAGACCCAGGATAGTGGGCTCGTCACGGGACACCTGGGACAGGCGCAGCGATACCAGATCGAACATGCCGGATTTCAGTACCCGCAGTTCTTCCACATCCTTGATGCCGGTGGTGTCCAGCGGCTTGTAGTTCACCTCGAGAGGCAGACCGGTTTTTTCCTGCAGGGTTTCAAAGAACGGCTGCTCCACGTTTTTCTGGATAAGACCGGTAGCCAGGGGCTGACCCACAACCCTCAGTTTCACCGTCTCTTCTGCCATCGCAGGTGCGCTTATAACACAGGCACCCAGTACTGCGGCCAGTAAGGTTTTTTTCATGACAATGACTCCTTATTTTTATAATCGAGCTCTCAGGACAAGGGCCTGCAAGCTGCTCCGCGGAATGCGGTCGAGCATTTCGTCTTGAATGACGAAGGGTGGGCGTGGGCGCCAGCGCCCACGTCCGTATACATCAGGCGACCCGCTGCTGCTGGCTGCGCTGCCCGCTTGCGGCCACCTCGGCCAGATAATCCAGCGCCGCCTGTACACCACCCTTGTTATGGGCAATGCCGGCCGTACTCAGCCCCATCTCGACGCCCGCCAGGGTGCCGATCAGGGTCAGATCGTTGAAGTCACCCAGGTGGCCAATGCGGAACACCCGGTCCTGCAGCTTGTTCAGACCGGTGCCGAGCGACATGTCGAAGTGTTCCAGAATCACCGCCCGCAGCCGGTCGGCACTCTCGCCTTCGGGCATCAGTACGGCGGTGAGCACATTACTGTGTTCGGAGGGCACCAGGCTCAGGACTTCCAGCCCCCAGGCGCGCACTGCCCGGCGGGTGGCTTCGCTGTAGCGGGCATGACGGGCAAAGACGTTATCCAGCCCCTCTTCCAGCAGCATGGCGATGGCTTCCTTCAGGCCGTACAGCAGGTTGGTGGCCGGCGAATAGGGGAAGTAGCCTCGGGCGTTGTGCTGCAGCATTTCGTCCCAGCCCCAGTAGGAGCGCGGCAGACCGGCCGTTCTGGAGGCTTGCAGCGCCTTGGCGCTGATAGTGTTAAAGCTCAGCCCCGGCGGCATCATCAGGCCTTTCTGGGAACAGGTGATGGCGACATCCACGCCCCATTCATCGGTACGAAAATCCACCGAGCCCAGCCCGGAAATGGTATCCACCAGCAGCAGCGCCGGATGGCCAGCGGCATCAATGGCACGGCGCACCGCCGCCACATCGCTGGTCACGCCGGTGGAGGTTTCGTGGTGTACCACGCACACCGCCTTGATGCGGTGATCGCTGTCGGCGCTCAGGCGCTGCTGTACCGCCTGGGGGTCAACCCCATGGCGCCAGTCGCCGCCGATAAACTCGGCATCCAGCCCCAGCTTCGCCGCCATGCCGTGCCACAGGGTGGCGAACTGGCCGGTTTCGCACATCAGTACCCGGTCACCGGCGCTGAGGGTGTTCACCAGCGCCGCTTCCCAGGCTCCAGTGCCTGAAGCCGGATAGATCACCACCGGGTTCTCGGTTTTGAAGATCTGTTTCATCCCGGCCAGCACCGTTTTGCCGAGCTCGGCAAATTCCGGCCCGCGATGATCCATGGTGGGTTTGTCCATCGCCCGCAGAATGCGATCCGGCACATTGCTGGGGCCCGGTATCTGCAAAAAGTGGCGGCCACTTCGGTAAGTCATTCGCGATCTCCTTGTTGTTATTTAAAACGCTCGATGACAAGTTGGCACAGGCGCGGGCACAGGCCCGGCCAGCAGGTATAGATGAAACAGCGCTATCGCACCCGCGGCTTGGCCATTTCAGGCCGACCGCAGTGCAGGAAGCGCCCCCGGCCCACCGCATCGCTGGGTACGCCCTGACCCCAGACCACTTCGCCCCGGGACAGGGTGGTCTCGGGCCAGCCGGTAATCTGCATGCCCTCGTAGGGGGTGTAATCCACGTCGTGGTGCAGCTGCTCGTTGCGGATGGTCACTTCACGCTGCGCATCCCAGATCACCAGGTCGGCGTCGGCCCCCACGGCAATGCTGCCCTTTTGCGGATAGAGGCCGTAGAGCTTGGCCGGGTTGGTGGAGGTGAGTTCGACAAAGCGGTTGATGCTGATGCGCCCCTTGCCCACGCCTTCTGAAAACAGCAGCGGCAGGCGCGTTTCCAGCCCCGGAATACCGTTGGGGATATAGTGGAAATCTACTTCCTTGCCGCCCGGCTTCTTGCCCAGCGGATCCTCGTAATTGAAGGGCGCGTGGTCGGACGAAAATATCGTGAAGAGACCATCGCTAAGCCCGTCCCAGATCACCTGCTGGTTGGCCTTGTCCCGAGGCGGCGGGCTGCAGACGCACTTGGCGCCTTCATAGCCATCGATGCCCAGGTCTTCGGCGGTAAGAAACAGGTACTGCGGGCAGGTTTCGGCAAAGACGCTCAGCCCCTGACCCCGCGCCCAGCGGATCTGCTCCACGGCTTCTGCACCTGAGACATGCACGATCAGAATCGGCACATCCACCAGCTCCGCATAGGCGATAACGCGGTGCGCCGCTTCCCGTTCCACCAGCATGGGGCGGGCGGCGGCGTGATAGCGTGGCTCGGTATGACCGGCCGCCAGCAGGCGCTTGGTCAGCCAGCTGATGCAGTCGGAGTTTTCGGCGTGAATCATGGCCATGGCGCCTTCGTTGCGCGCCACGCTGAGTACATCGATGATCTGGCCGTCATCGAGTTTCAGGTCGTCGTAGGTCATGTAGATCTTGAACGAGCTGCAACCCTCGCGGATCAGCTGTGGCAGCTCTTCCTTGAGCACCTTCTCGGTGGGGTCGGTAACGATCAGGTGAAAGGCGTAGTCCACCAGTGCCTTGCCCTCGGCGCGGCGGTGATAGTCCTCCACCGCGGCACGCAGCGACTGGCCTTTTTCCTGGGCCGCAAAGGGAATCAGGGTGGTGGTGCCGCCACAGGCGGCGGAGCGGGTGCCGCTGGTAAAGTCGTCCGCCATCTTCATGCCTTCCGGCATCGGCTGATCCAGGTGACAGTGGGCATCCACGCCGCCTGGCAGCACCAGCTTGCCGCTGGCATCGATCTCTTCATGCCCGGCGGCCAGGTTTTCACCCAGGGCGACAATGCGCCCATCCCGGATACCGATGTCGCAGTAGGAAGTATCGGCGGCGGTCACAACCTGGCCGTTGCGGATTACCAGATCAAACTGGGGCTGGGACTGTGAAGATGAAGCGTCAGTTGCAGGGAACTCAGACATGGTGATTCCTCTCTCGAAGGCGGCTATCCGGCCCGCCTCTGCTAGCAACAGCCAGAGGCTCTGGCGCCGGACCCGCTTCCCGTTCGTTAAGCGTTAAAACTATCCTACCTCCGATATAATTATGAATGCAATATATTTTATTCCGCATAAAGATAGCGGTAACAATCAAACCAACAGACTGATTTAAAAGAATATTTACCGATTTAAGTGTGGTTTTTCGGCGTATCAATACGGAAAAACATGTCCCTCTTCCGGCTATTTTCAGGGTAAGACCGGGCCGAATGCACATGACGCATCACCAATGCTATGACCAATGACGAATCACGAATCACGAATCAGAAGACAGCAGAACGCTCTGCAGCACCGCAATGCACAGAGTCTCAGGAAACAGCCAGAAAGAAGGGTCAGCAGAAACTGACCCGAAATCAGCGCCGCAGCCGTGGCGCCAACAGGGAATCAAACAGCAGTTGCAGCAAGTGAAACAGAATACAGCTGATCACCGCCACGCCAGTGGAGGATCCCAGCCCCACCAGCACAGACACCGCCACGGGCAATGTCTTCTGTGAGGCCGTCAGCATCAGGGCGCTGCGCTCGGCGGCCTGAAGACTCAGCAACCGTGCCGCCAGCATGCTCAGCAGCAACAGCAGGCCATGCAGCACAAACGCCAGCACCGCGATGCCGGCCAGTGCCAGCAGGGATAATTGATAGAGCGAGGCCTCGCTGGCGGACAGGGTGATCCAGACAGTCGCTATTACGCTGACCGTCGGTACCACCCCGAGCCAGGGCGCCTGTATCAGAGCGCCCAGCAGGGGTCGCAGCAGCAGCCCCAGCACAAAGGGCAGCAGCACGATTTGCAGCAGCTTGAACAGCAGCGGCCAGGGCGACAGCTCGATGGAGCTGCCCACCAGGGTGCTGAGCAGCAGTGGAATCGTCAGTATGCCAAGAAAGTTCAGCCCCAGGGTCAGGAAGAGCGCCCAGATCGCCTTGCCACCGGCGACCCGGGTCAGCACTATGCAGGACGACAGGGTCGGCGGCACCAGCGCCATCACCAGCAGACCCAGGCCAAGGCTTGCATCCACCCCGCTGCCCCGCACAATAAACCAACCCAGCAGCGGCGACAGCAGCAGGCTGATCAGAGCTGCGGCGACAAAAGTAGCGCCAAAGCGCGGCTCGGGCCGCAGGCCCGAGAGCCTGGTTTGCATGCCATTGATCAGGAAGATCAGCGCCACCAGCAGCGCCGGCAGGCCCAGCTGATTGAGCGCAACGCCAGGCCCCGGCAACAACAGTGCCGCCACTATGGCCAGGCATAACCCCAGCGGCAAAAACCAGACCATGACAAAGCTCCTTGGCACCAGCAGGATGGGGGAAGCCGCACAGGCATTCTTGCCTGATCAGCTGCGCCGGAGTGTAAGGCGGTGTCACCCATCAGGGAAGTACCGGACAGCAAGCGCCGCCCTAATCCGATGATGGGCGCCAAAGCGTAGGACGCGGTGCAACCGCTCGCCAGGGGTGCACCCATCAACGGCCGGCGCCAAGGTGGCGCGGCGGTGCAACCCATCAGGAAGTATCAGACAATACCAGCCGCCCGAAACCCATGATGGGTTAGGTGGCGTACCGGCCTCGCAGTATCTGTCTAATGTCCGATAAGTTACGCCACTGCACCCATGCTACCCATCTGTTAATGCGGTGAAACCCATCATGGCAAGCGGCTCAATCAACCTCGCTAAAGAGTGACCCCCAGCCCTTGATGCGACGGGTATCGGCACCGGCCAGCTTCATGCCCTTCCACAGGCCAGTAGCAATACTGTCGTAGATCGGAATCTGCAGCTCCTTTTCAAGCGCAGCCGCTACGCGGGGGCCGCGCAGGTTGGTGCAGAAGATGGTGATGGCATCAGGCTTCTGTTCGGCCGCCACGGCCCGCACCATATCGGCAATGGTTTCCTCGCTGTACTCGGAGAAGGAAAAATTGCCCTTGTCCCCCAGATGACGCTCGGCGATGCAGTTGAAGCCCGCCTCGCGGTAGTTGGCGATGATTTTTTCCTGCACATCCTCCAGATAGGGCGTCACCAGGGCGAAGTTCTTCACCCGGGTCTTGTGGAAGATCTCGTTCAGCGCCAGCACCGAAGTACAGGCGGGGATGCCGGTTTCGGCCTGCAGCACTTCACAGAGTGCTTCGTCATCCCCAAAGCCGCGCCAGCCCGACGAGGTGCCGCTCCAGGTAATGGACTGCACCCGCGCATCGGCCAGCAGGCGGGCCGAGCGCAGAAAAGGCTCGTTGTCGAACTGGCTCAGGGCCTGATCGCGCAGGGAAATTTCAGTGACCTTGAGACGGCCAAAATGGGCGCTGACATCCGGCACGCCGTGCAGCATCTCGGCGGTCAAGGGTTCCAGCACTGTATTGGACGAGGGCGTCAGCACACCCAGCAAGGTACGTTGGTTCATCGTTATTGTCCTTCTTCTTTATATAGTCAGCCTGGAACGCCCGCGGGCGCTCCGGGATCAGTGTCATTAAGCAGCCGTGGGGTTAATAGCCGAGGGCCCTGGGCAGCGCGGTAACGATATCGGGGAAGATCCAGCACAGCCCCAGCACCAGATACTGCAGCACGATAAAGGGCCAGACCGATTTCAGCAGTTCACCGATGGAGATCTTGGAAATACCGCACATCACGAACAGCAGCACGCCCACAGGCGGTGTCATCATGCCCACCACCAGATTCATCACGAACAGGAAGCCGAAGTAGAGCGGATCTATGCCATAGGCCAGTGCTATGGGGGCAAAGAGCGGTGCCAGCATGATGTAGGCCGCGTTCGATTCCAGGAACATCCCCACCACCAGCAGCATGCCCATGACCAGCGCCAGGAATACCATCGGATCGGCGGTAAAGCCCTGAATAAACTGCGACAGATGCAGCGGCAGCAGATCCAGCGTGAAGACGAAGGTTACCGGCTTGGCGAAGGCAATCAGCGCGCCCACCACCGCAGATGTCAGGGCGGCGCGGAACATGCAGCCCGGAATGGCGGCGATTTTCAGCTTACGGGTCACGAACAGGCCCACCAGAAGCGAGTAGATCACGGCGATGGCCGCACCCTCGGTGGCGGTGAAAACCCCGCCGACGATACCGCCGATCACCAGCACCGGCATCAGCAGAATAACCCCGGCACGGCGGCTCTGTAGCAGCACATTGCGCCAGCAGAAGGGCTCGCCGGTGGGCTCATAGCCACTGCGGTACGACATCCAGGTCGCCAGACCCATCATGCCCACGGTCAGCAGAATGCCCGGCACCACACCTGCCATAAAGAGCCCGCCCACCGAAACGCTGGAGCCGGCCATCAGGGCATAAACGATCATGGCGGCACTGGGCGGAATGATAGGCCCCAGGTTCGATGCCGAGGCCACCACGGCGGAGCCGAAACCATTGTCGTAGTGCTTGCGCAGGGACGGCATCATGGTGGTGCCCAGCGCACTGGCACCGGCCACGGCAGCTCCCGTGACCGAGGCCAGACCGAGCCCGGACAGAATGGTCACATGGGCCAGCCCGCCCTGCACCCGCCCCACCACGGCGTTGGCGAAGTCGATCACGCGCTGCATGATCTGGCCGCCCACCATAAATTCGCCCGCCAGCATAAACAGCGGAATCGCCATCAGCGGGAAGGAATTGACCGCGTGCATCATGCTTTGCGGCATCAGTGCCAGATCGATATCACCGAAAACAAAGGCGCCGAGCGCCGAGAAACCCAGCGCAAAGGCCAGCGGCATGCCCAGCAGCGCCAGCACGAAGAATATGCCAATGGATACAACAACCATTATTCATCCCCCCAGACATGGGTGCCCTGCCAGACCAGAAACGCCAGATGCAAAAAGGCGTGGGCCATGGAGATAATCACCGCCACATAGAAGGCCGAAACGCTGAGTTCCACCGTGGGCATCATCTCGCCCCAGGCTTCCCGGGCCACCAGCACCGCCTGCCACAGCACCAGCAGCATCAAGCCGCCGCTGAACGCCAGCATCAGCCGCATCAGGCCTTCGCGGATGCGCGAACCAAACTGGTTGATAAGGATATCGATACCGACGTGAATGCCTTTCTTGATGCCGTGGGGCAAGGCCAGAAAGATCGACCAGACAAAGGCCAGGCGCGACATTTCATCGGCCCAGTCCAGCGAGTCACCAAAGAAGTAGCGCAGCACCACTTGGGCCGTTACCAGCCCCGTCATCAGGGTCATCGTCAGGGCAATGAGCCCGTACGACAGCCCGTCGGCGGCCTTGAGCATCTGCTGATAGCGCCGGACCAGCGGGGAGACCGCTACGGCCTCCTCCGCCACCGGGGCTCCGTCAAGAACCCGGTCCGTCATTACTGCACTTCCGCCAGTACGGCATCAATCACATCAGAGCCGATACGTTCCTTCAGCGCCTCGATCACAGGTGCAGTACGCTCACGCATCTGCTGACGCAGCTCGGGGGAAACCTGAACCAGCTCCATATTGGACGCCACCAGTTTGTCCCGCGCGGCGCTATCCTCTTCAGCTGCCTTGGCCCGCTGCCAGGCAACGGCTTCGCCCATGGTATCGCGCAGGGCCTGCTGTTCCGCCGGATCGAGCTTGTCAAACTTGCGCTTGTTGGCCACTACCACGATAAAGTCGAAGAAATGCGAGGTATCGGTCAGATAGGTCTGTACCTCGTTAAACTTCTGGGTCTCGATCACGCTGTAGGGGTTTTCCTGGCCATCGATCACGCCCTGCTGCAGCGCTGAGTAGACCTCGTTGATGCCCATTGAAACCGGGCTTGCGCCCAAAGCGCGGAAGGTAGAGAGGTGGGTTTCGTTGGGCTGCAGGCGAATCTTGAGACCTTCGAAATCCGCCAGGGTGCGGATCGGATGCTGGCTGTTGGTAACCTGGCGCGACCCCAGTTCCATAAAGCCCAGGGCGACAAAGCCCTTGTCCGCCAGTTTTTCGTTCAGCAGGGTCCCCACAGGGCCATCCACCACCTTGAAGGCTTCGTCACGGTTGGCGTAGACAAAGGGCAGGCTCACCGCTTCCAGTTCCGGCACTATGCGTGACAGGTAGGAGGCGCCCACCCAGGTCATTTCCAGCACGCCGGAGCGCACCTGATCGATATTCTCCTTGGCGCCGCCCAGCTGCATGGCCGGGAAGACGTCCACGGTCAGCGCCCCCTTGGAGACTTCCGGCAGGCGCGCCTTGAACTGCTCCATCGCCACACTGCTGGAATGGGTGCTGGCAAAGTTGCCCGCCAAACGCAGGTTTTTTTCCGCCATGGCGCTGGCCGAGAACAGCGTTGCCGCCACCAGCCCGGTCGCCAATGTCGTGCGGACACAGGCCCGTGCCAGGTTATCCAGTCGGGATGGCGCCTTGTTATTGTTTCGCATCATGTTTCCTCTTGGTTTCCAGCCTATTGCCGCCGATCTTACCGGTCAGAATCCCCCTTCACTTGCTGGGCTCAGGGGGCTCACTGGCCGGATCAATCAGCAGCCACTCTTAAAAATATAATTATGAATTTCTAATTATGAACAATATATACACCAGAGATTTAGAGATGACAAGCCGCCATGCGCTTTTGCGCCGCCTCTCTTTTGCCTGCGCGGCTGGCCTCCTTCGCGGTACTTTTCAGCAACATCCGTGCCTCAACGAATGCGGCTGCGCGCTGGCTGTTGTTATTTGTTATTTGTAATTTGTAGCGAGCATCAGTGTTCTTTTGAGCTGTGCTCCACAGCGGAGCGCTGCGGATGTCGGAAGGAACCTGCGAACCCCCGGGTACCAAGTAGGTCCAGCTGAGTTCGAGCGGGCGATCCAGCTGAGTTCGAGCGGGCGATCCAGCTGTGCCCACGTCTATGGGTCACATCAACCGCTGAGCAGGAGGTTAAAGAAGCCGTCATTCGTTATTCGTCATTCGTCATTCGTAGCTAGCATCAGACTTTGCACCTTTGAACTGTGCTCCACAGCGACGCTGCGGATGTCGGAATTCGCTACGCTCATTACCAACCTACAGGGTTCAGCTTATAACCTGTCTGCCCACTTTTCGGGGCCAGATCCCTTCTTCCCTCGTTCACGATCTGCACCAGAAATGAGCACAGAGGCAAGCACAAAGAATAGAATATATTAATAATTCAATATTTTTAATTCCCATATTATTTTCAAGCTATTGTTATTAAACAATAAAAAACCATAAAAGCGGTGGGCGCACCCCATTGAAGCACAGACAGATTGACCTGCCCCTAAGGCATCACTAGAATCAACATAATTATGAATTAAATATTGTCAGTCATGGTTTCGAGGCGGCGCAGCAACAGATTTTCGCCGCTGGCAAGCCCCAGAGCAGGCTGACAGGAACCGAAAGAGCCCGTTTTCAGGCGCTTTGCCGCCTTTGACCGCGGCCGGTCCGCGCGTCACAGAACAGAGGAAGATAGGCATGAATCAAAGCGTCCGGCTCACACACAGCGTCCGGCGGCGCCTGCTGCACGAGGATGTTGCCGAACATCTGCGGACCATGATCACCGAGGAAACCCTGGCCGAAGGCAGCCGGGTGGATGAGGTGGAGCTGTGTGCCCTGCTGGATATTTCCCGCACGCCGCTGCGCGAAGCGCTCAAGGTGCTGCAAAGCGAAGGCCTGATCAGCATCGAACCCCACCGGGGTGCCCGCGTTACTGCAGTAAGCGAAGCCGAACTCAGCGAGCTGTTTGATGTTCTCAGCGGGCTGGAACGCCTGGCCGCAGAGCTGACCACCCAGCGTGCCAGCGATGCAGAACTTGACACCTTCAGGCTGCTGAATCTGGAGATGGAAGCGCACTACCGTGCCCGCGACCCCCGCGCCTACTTCGCCCTTAACCTGCAGGTACACCAGCAGGTGATAGACCTGTCGGGCAACCGCCAGTTACAGCGAGTACACAGCCTGATTAGCGGCCGTACCCGCCGCGGGCGCTACTTCTCCACCCTGTCGGACGCCCACTGGGATGAATCGGTGCAGGAACACCGGGCGCTGGTCGAGGCACTGCTGGCCCGGGATGGTCTGCGCGCCGGCCGCATTCTGTTTGACCACGTCAACAAGACCGGCGATACCATCCGCAGCATGATGCAGCACCCTGAAACGGCCCGGGCCTGACAGTCGCCAAGGAGCCAGCCGGAAGCTGGAAGCTTAGAGCTGAAGGCTTAAAGCTGAAGGCTTAGAGCTGAAAGCTAAGCGCGTAGCGCTTCGGGTTCAGATACGCAAAAAAATGCCGCAGGCACAGGCCTGCGGCATTTTGCTGTTTATGACCAGAAATCCAGCCTATCCCGCCTATCCCGCCTATCCAGAGTCGGAGGGATTGCCTGAAGTACCAGCCGTGTTTATCAGTTCACAACACAGGCTCAAGGCTGAAAATATCGCCAGGCCGGCTGCTGAGACTGCGTTCAGGCGCTGACCACAGAGGCGCGCTCGGCAAAGTAGCGCTGGGCGTTATCCAGATCTGCCCGCGGTGCCAGCATGGCAAACTCGAACTCGCGCAGCGCGGTGCCGCTGCGTGCACGCAGGACCCAATCGGGGTTGGCCAGTGCCGCCTGGCCTATAGCGCCAAAGATCGCCGCAGCAGCTGCCTCCCCCTCTGGCCAGAGGTGCTGATCGTCGTTTACTTTCTTCTGTGAAATACGTACGCCAATCACGAAGTCTGCGCTTGTCGCCGCGCGCACCGCAGCGATAACCTCAAGGATCAGGCGCACACGATTTTGTGGGGTGCCGCCATAGCCATCGGTACGCTCATTGCTGCCGGCCGACAGAAACTGATCCAGCAGGTAGCCATTGGCGCCATGGACCTCAACACCATCAAAGCCCGCAGCCTGCGCCCGCTGTGCAGCGCCCGCAAAACCCGCAATAGCAGCATCGATATCGGACTGGGTCATTGCCCTGGGGATTGCATAGCCACCCTCGCCATCGTAGAAGCCCATCTGCTGTCCCCGGGGCTTAACCGCCGAAGGGCCCGCCGTGTCGGTATTAAAGCCATTGAACTGTGACAGGGCACCGGCATGCATCAGCTGTGCAATGCTGCGGGCGCCAGCGGCATGCAGCGCCTGGTTAAGCGGCGCCCAGCTTTCAGCCTGTGCCTGGCAGGTCAGCCCCGGCTGGCCCTGGTAACCCTGGCTGTAGACCCGGTCCGTATAAAGGCCCTCGGTAATGATCAGACCAAAACCTCCTTCGGCAAAGCCAAGGTAGTAGTCGATCATCTGGGGGGTGACCAGGCCATCGGCGCCGGCGCTAACGCGGGTCATGGGGGCAAGATCAGAATCAGCATGCCCATGTCGTGGGGACTGAGCCATTTCACCGGCATGGCGACACGCTTTATGCAGCAGTATCCCGATATTGAGCTGGATGCCCAGCTGGGGGATGAGTTCGTCAGTGTGCAGGAGGAGCGCTACGATCTGGTGCTGCGCCTGGCCAGCGAACTGGCCGACAGCTCACTTATCTGCCAGCGGCTGGCGACTTACCAGCATATTGCCTGCGCGGCGCCGGCCTATATCGAACGCCACGGCCAGCCCGCGACACCAACAGACATTGCCCGGCACCGGTGCCTGGTCTTCTGCCGCGGGACCCAGATCTCGCCCTGGCGCTTTAACAGCGGCCAGGTTGTTTATCCGCCAATACGCATGCAATCAAACAACAGCCTGCTGCTGCGTGAGGCATTAGTGGCCGGTGAAGGCATTGCCCTGATTCCCGAATTTCTGGTGACCGAGGACATAAAGCTCGGCCGGCTCGTCCCGGTATTGAGGGAGCACCAGAGCCCACCGCTGCATCTCTATGCGCTGATGGTGAAAATGCCCCACCGGCCTTACCCGCTGCAGCTGTTTCGCCAGTTCCTGCGCCAGCAGCTCAGCCACTCTCCTCGCTAACGCAGCTATTTTTACGGGCTTCAGGCGGACATAAAATCGTTCCAGCGGCGTACCAGATAATTGTGCTCGTCCATCACCGAATTCCAGACCGCCACGCGACTCATGCGATTTTCGTAGCTGCCGCCATCGCGCACTTCCCCCTGGCGAATCATGCGCTCGCCATCAGGCCCGCACAGATCCTCAGATGCGGGCAGGCCCTGGTACCAGTAGGCCCATTCGGCATCCGTCAGCTGTAGCCTGGCCCGGTCAGGATTTGATATGTAGTAGCCCTGGCGGGCAATCACGGCGCCGGCCCAGCCCGACATCCACCAGTTCATGTACTCATAGGCGGCGTCCAGTACCCGGCCACGGGCATGGGTGGATATCGCCATGCCGCCGTACCAGGCACGATAGCCCTCTTTGGGTGCCGCACTCTTGACGTCTATGCCTTTCTTTCTCAGCTCGCCAAAGGCGGGTGACCAAAGGCTCTCGATACCCACATTCCCCAGCGCCATCTGCTCGGCCGCCTGGCCGTAGTTACCCCAAAAGGCCTTGAAGTGGCCCAGCCGTTTGCGCTTGATAAGAATGTCGATCAGGGTATCGATCTCTTCGACCGAGAGGTTGCCGATATCGCTGAACTCGGCCAGCCCGGCGGCCTGAACCGCCAGTGCCGCATCAATCGCGCCAATGGCACTGTCGTTCTGCAAGCCCACCTTGCCACGCCAGCGTTCATCCAGCAGCCATGCCCAGCTTTCCTCCTCCTGCGCCATGCCCCTGGGCAAACGGTCAAGCCGGTAGCCGAAACTGTCGGCGTTATGGGTGACCGGCAACATGCTGATGCGTTCGCTCGGGCGCGCCCCCAGGCTCCCGTCCGGCTGCACGAACAACCGTTGCGCCGGCGTCCCGCCAAGCCCCATGTTGGTGCCGGCAAGCAATCGACCGGTTTTGGGCAGGCTGTTGATCTCGTCCCAGTACAGGATACGGCGGGTGTCGATCGGCTGGATGGCGCGGGCCGGCCAGACAAAGTCGATGTTGTGGAACCACTGGTCATAGACATCGAAGGAATCCGGCGACATCACGCCCACGCGCTGGGCTGCGACGCCATCCAGAATTTTGAATTCTATCTTGATGCCCAGGTCCTGTCGGGCCTGCTGCCGGATCTGCTCCAGCAGGGTCACCGATGTCCCCAGAATGCGTAGCGTTACAGTACTGCGCTTAATGGCAGGCGCTCTGGGTTCAGAGGCCGCTGGCATTAAGTCTGTTGTTGTCATTGGAAAACGTCCTATAGCCGCAGGCCCTGCACAAAAATCGAAAATGATTGCTCTATGGTACGCGCATCCAGCTCCCGGGTAATAAACACCAGGCATGAACGCCGCTTATCGTCGGGCCACTTGGGCAGGTGAACCGGTGCATGCACCAGATGCTGCACGCCCTGAATGGCCACAGGCGCCGCAAATCCCGCAATATTCAGCAGACCTTTAACCCGCAGGATATTTCGGCCGTGCCTATTGAGCAACAGCGAAAGCCAGAGACCAAAGGCGGTCCAGTCGATCTGCTGTCCAAACTCCAGGCAGAATGACTGCGTCTGGCCCAGATGGCTGCCCACAGCTTTGGCCGCCCCGTTAACCGCCGGCGCCAAGCGCACAGACATCGGGCCATCGGTGGCCTGGGTGAGCGGCAGTATCTCGTCTATCGGCAATGCCTGCTCAGTCGCCAGAGTGACAGGCGCCAGCGGGTTCAGCGCCGACAGCTGTGCCAGTACCTGCTGCACCTCGCCCTCGGGCAGCAAATCTGTTTTGGTCAGTATCAAACGGTCTGCAGCACTGAGCTGCTCAATCCACACAGGCTCAGCGCTGTGCGTCGCCAGTGCATTCAGGGCATCGATCACCGTGACAATCCCGCCCAGCCTGAAGTGATGCCGGATTACGGGGTCCGCCGCCAGGGTCGCAACAATGGGCGCCGGTTCAGCCAGCCCCGTTGTCTCCAGCACGACACGCTTGAAGGCAGGGATTTCACCGCGCTGGCGGCGAGAGAACAGATCACGCAGGGCATCCACCAGCTCGCCGCGCACGGTACAGCAGACACAGCCACTTTTGAGCAGCACCGTATTGGGCGCAATTTCACCCAGCAGCAGATGATCCAGCCCCACCTCGCCAAACTCGTTCACCAGTACCGCGGTGTCACCAAATTCCTCGCTGGCCAGCAGCCGTGTCAGCAGCGTGGTTTTGCCACTGCCCAGAAAACCGGTGACAACATGCACCGGTATGACATCAAAATCCGTGACCCCGGTCATGCCGATGCAGCCTGCTGCACATGCCTGAGCAACGCCGGATCCAGCGGGTCCAGACGAACACTGGACAGCGTATCGGCCAGTTGCCACAGCGCTCCAAGATCCGAGACCATTTCCTGCTTGCCCGTCGCGCTGCAAAGGACGTAAGACGCGCCCTGAAAGTCTTCCAGCTTGAGGCGGGAGAAACTCAGAATCCGGTTGGCCTGGGCAATACGGCGAAACCGTTCTCGCCGCCGATACGCAGGATCCGGAGCTACCGCCGTCTTATCAACCGTCCAGTGTTCCTCAATGCCAAAAGTGCCGCATAATCCGCACATAGATACCTCCACTCATCATGAAAGGGCGTGATGCCGAGCACATCACGCCTCCACCTGCGGCAATGTAAGCCGCCGGGCTAATGCTCAGACATTGCGGGGCTGGCGTTTTTTGAAGTCATCCGCAATTTCATCGAAGGTACAAAAGCGCACACCCTCATGGGACTGGATATATTCAATCAGGCGTTCCAGCATCATCAGCACCTGGGGCCGGCCCGACACATCCGGGTGTATCGTCATGGTGAAGGCCGCGTAGTCGTTCTCCCGGTATACCCAGTCGAACTGGTCGCGCCACATGCTTTCAACATCCCGTGGATTGACAAAGCCATGGCTGTTGGGCGCTTTCTTGATGAACATCATCGGCGGCAGATCATCGAGGTACCAGTTGGCGGGGATCTCGATCAGGTCTGTTTCCTCACCCCGTTGCAGCGGTTTCATCCACTCGAGGGGATGTTTGGAGTAGTCGATCTTGGTCCAGGAGTCGCCCACCCGTACGTAGTAGGGATGGAAGTCGTTGTGCATAAGGCTGTGATCGTATTTGATGCCCCGCTCCAGCAACAGCTCATTGGTCACCGGGCTGAACTCCCACCAGGGCGCGACATAACCGGTCGGGCGCTTGCCGCTCAATTCCGTCACCAGCTCAATGCTGCGATCCAGAATCGCTTCTTCCTGTTCCCGCGTCATGGCAATGGGGTTTTCGTGACTGTAGCCATGCAGGCCGATCTCATGACCTGCGGCGGCCACGGCCTTCATCTGTTCGGGAAAGGTCTCAATCGAGTGACCCGGGATAAACCAGGTCGTCTTGAGGTTATAGCGCTCGAACAGCTTGAGCAGTCGCGGGCTACCCACTTCGCCGGCGAAAAGACCGCGGGAGATATCGTCGGGGGAGTCTTCACCACCGTAGGAGCCGAGCCAGCCTGCGACAGCATCAACATCCACCCCAAAAGCGCAGAGAATTTCCTTAGCCATTTTATTTTCCTCGAGATTCATTATTAAGTGCGCGCTCAACACCCAGCGCCATGCGAATTAACCGATCATCCTCACCGGTCGGTAGAGATATCTGCATACTGCTGTGCTGGCCGTCGGCATCAGTACCGGTGGGCAGCGCAAAAGTGGGCAGATCGAGATAGCTGCCAATCATGGTCAGACGCAATGTCGCCAGATTGACCCGTGCAAATACATCGGCGCTGGCTTGCAGTGGCGCCAGCAAAGGCGCGGTATGGGCCACCGTCGGTAACAGCAGCGCCGCCCCGTCCAGTTCCGCCGCCAGCTGTTGCTGCAGCCGAATACGCTGCTGATAAAGTGACACCACCGCCTCCACCGGCATCGAAGCCGCCGCCAGCAGGCGGGCTCTAACCCGGGGGTCCAGCAACGCGGCCTTGTCGCTCTGTAACAGTAGCCGATGCTCGGTGTAGGCTTCAGCGGCCCCCAGCCAGCCGGCACTGGCGATCAGGTCCCGCACCATAGCCACCGACTGCAGCCGGCGTCGCTGCACAATGAAACCCTGCTGCTGCAACTGCGCCACTGCTTTTTCCAGGTTGTCCCGCACCGCAGGCGCCACGCCAGGCTCACCCAGAACCGTCTCGTCCAGAACCGTCTCATCCAGAACAATGCGGCAGGCGCCGGGCAAGGCCGGCTCAGGCAGATCACCCGCCCGGCCGGACATGCAGGCTTCAAACAGCACACAGTCCTGCACCGTTCTGGCGATAGGCCCCAGGCTGTCCAGGGTTTGGGACAACGCAAAGACACCCGCTCGACTGTGCCGGGCGGATGAGGTTTTAAATCCCACCAGCCCATTGAATGCGGCCGGGATCCGTATCGAGCCTGCGGTATCGGTGGCCACCCCAATGGCCGCGCAACCGGTCGCCACGGCCACGGCTGAACCTGAAGACGAGCCCCCCGGTATGCGGGGGGCGCTGGCATCATGGGGGTTGAGCGGCGTACCGAAGTGGGGGTTGAGCCCCAGCCCCGAATAGGCCAGCTCAGTCAGGTTGGTTTTGCCCATTGAAACAACCCCCGCCCCCGCGGCTTGGCGTACCACAGTGGCGTCGGCAGGGGCCGGTTCTGCCTCGGCGAAAATCCGCGACCCTGCGGTGGTGATGGAGCCGCGTATATCGAACAGGTCTTTCCAGGCCACGGGCACACCATCCAGAGGCCCCAGACGGCATCCAGCGCGGGCCCTGAGTCGTGCAGCTTCAGCTTCGGCACGGGCCCTGTCGGCTGTGAGCGATATAAAGACACCGGATGACTCCCGCGCCCGCTGCAAACAGCACTCCAGCAGATCCACCGGATCAAGCTGCAGCGCGGCAATGGAAAGCCCCAGCGCCAGGGCAGAAGGATATTCAGGCAATTGTTGCGTCATGGTCCTGGCTCCTGGGTAAGTGGAAATGCGTAAACCGCACAAAGTGGTAGCCGGGGAGGCAGATCCCGCCCCGGGTTAATGGCGTCAGGAAAGATCAAGCATCCGCTTTCCCGGCCGTCGCTGTCGCAGTCTCACCCGGGGGCCGGCGTACAAACTCGCCATTGCCTTCATGCACCCAGTCCAGACCCACCGAGGTGGCCAGGTAGTTGTCGCTGAAACCGGAGTCGATCTCGGCCTGGGGGTACCTGGGCAGAATCCAGATTTTCATCAGAATCAGGTAAATGACAAAGGCAGCACCGAATCCAACAACATAGGCATAGGTCAGAAAGTAGAGCGCCAGCCCGCCACCCAGAATCCAGGCGATCATGGCCGCCGGGTTCACACCCGCCATAAAGCGGTATTGACCGTCCGCGCTATACAGCGCGGGAACATTCAGTCGACGTCTGCGAACAACGTAGTAATCCGCAACTATGATGCCGCCCACCGCTGACAGCAGCGCACCGTAGTAACCCAGGAAGGTGAACAGGTTATCCAGAATCAGCCAGGGCATGGCCAGGGTTCCGATGATGCCGGCCAGCACAATGCCGTAGGCATAGGACAGGCGCGGAGCCGCTGCGTTAACAAAGGTCAGCGCGGCCGGAATCAGGTTGGCTGAGTTGTTGGTCGACCACTGCGCCAGGATGACCATGACCAGCAGTACGATCAGGCTGGCCCCCTGGCCCTGCTGCTGAATAACCGTCACCGGGTTCCAGTCACCCGCCGCAATAAAGGAGGCGGCGCCAATGAGCGCAATCCAGGCCTGTGTAAAGGGCAGTGCAATAAACTGGGCCACGAACACATTGCGGTTACGGCGCATAAAGCTGCGGGCGCCACTTTGGGTGCGCAGATAGCGGGTCAGGTTCGGAATATCAACGGCCAGCGCCGACCAGAAAGACATATTGGCGATAAAGAGTGCCAGCACAGAGACTTGCCCGGTGCCCTGGAAGGTCCAGATATTCAGCCCCTGGGCCACAGCAAGGTTATCCAGCATAAAATACATCCACACCGAAATGCCGATAATGGCTGGCGCGGCAATACTGGCCAGCACCTCAACAGCCCGGATACCCATTGCCGTATTGATGACCTGCACAATCGCGAAGGCGGCATACCAGACAAACCAGTTATTGAAGCCTGTCAGGTACTCAACGATGCCATTCAGCGCCAGGGCCCCCAGGTACGTCTGAATACCAAACCAGAGCGCAGCAACAATACCGCGGGACACCGCCGGCAGATGGGTGCCAAAAACACCAAAGGGCGCCCTCAGGTACACAGCAAACGACAGCCCGTGTTCGGTGCCAATATCTGCCGTCAGGGTCATTACGATGCCCAGCGCCATATTGGCGAGCAGGATAGTGATGATCACGGTACTGAGCGGCAGGCCCGAGACCCCGCCGGCCCCGAGCTGAAAGGTGGCGATGATTACCGCCATGCCAACCCACATCGCAATAAACCCAAAGAAACCTATGGTTCTTTGGTCAAACCGGACGGGAAGTATCGACTTCTCGAGCAGGTGGCTTTTGCCTTCGGCCGCCAGGTCCGGACTTTGCCCGATTACATTAGTTACGCCAGTCATAACACTTTCTCCGCGTTGTAATTGTTATTGCTTCTACCCTCAAGCTCTCTTGCCGGGACCGGAACAGGCGTCGCACAGCGGGACAAGACAAGCAGATACCAACAAACCTAATATAAACGTACATTGAATTCAACATACGTTTATATGATCATGAAAATACATCAGGCTTCCAGCCGGCACCGCCCTCAAGTGAGCAACCGCCGTCAGACCCGTCAATCACCCAAAGTACGGCCCGCATCCGCCATAAGCCGGTCATCCGCCAGCCAGACCCCAGACAGAGTCCTTGCTGGCTGGGGTTGAAGAACATTCATCCATCCATCCTGGTGCCCAAGCCGTGAAGTCCGCAACGCCGACCTGTACACTGCACGGGTTAGCGGCCCCGGGGCATAGAACCCCGACCTCGCCGGCGAGAAAGCAACAGGCTTAGACGCATCCGTCAGCGGCTAAAAGCCGACACAAATAATGTCTTTTTTATGTAATGACCGTAAAAAATAAAATTCAGCGCGACGGGGACAGGACCCAATGGCCCATAGCAGGCGAGAAGACGATATGAAAAAGCCAGACAAGGACGGCTCCACCCGCCCCCGCTACATGACAATCCGGGACAGCCTGCGCACGTCCCTGAATCAGGGGCGCATTACGCCTGGCCTGGTCTTGCTTGAAGAGCCCATCGCCCAGGTATTCGGCACCAGCCGCGCACCGGTTAGGCGCGCGCTCGAGCTGCTGCACGACGAAGGACTCATATGCCGGTTTGAAGGCCGAGGCTATCTTGCGACCCGGCAAGACGCGCCTGTGGAGCCTGTGCGCCTCACCCTGTCGGAGACATCCCTGGGGCTGGATCAGGCAACAACGGCCGTCGATACCCGCCCGTCTGCAGATCGTATTTTTGCCCAGGTCGAAGAGGCCGTCGCAACCTGTATCGCCTTCGGCCATTTCCGGATATATGAAACCGAGCTTAGCGAACACTTTGGTGTCAGCCGCACCATTGCCCGCGAAGTTTTGAGCCGGCTCAGAGACCGCGGATTGATAGAAAAAAACCCGCATTCAAACTGGGTAGCAGGCCCGCTGACCGCCAGAGCCGTGGCAGAGGATTACGCCATACGCGCCCTGCTGGAGCCCGCGGCACTGAAGGAATCAGCACCCTACCTGGATCACGACACGCTCCTGGCCATGCGTGAAAGACTCGAACGCCTGATGGCAGGCCCTCAAGCACCCACAACCAGCGCCATCGCCCTAATCGAGGCAGACCTGCATGAGCGCTGCCTTGAGCACGCCAAAAATCGCAAGGCAGCTGCCATCATTCGCCAAAGCCAGTTACCCATAATGGTGAACCGAATTTTTTTCAATACCCTGGGTGCCACCTGCCAGGAGCCCATCTTCATGGAACACAAACTGGTGCTGGATCACCTGCTGCACAATGCCATAGACGCCGCAGCAGCAAGCCTGGAGGCCCACCTCAGGTCCGCTGCTGAGCGCACCAAACGCCGCCTAAAAGTGCTGTCGGTCTTTCCCGAACCGGATTTACCGCGTTACCTGGTCCGCATTGCCTGACAGGCGACAACATCAACAAGCCGGATACACTGAAGCCCATCGCCCAGCTTTGCTGCAGCCAAACGAAGAACGCCCCCGGCCAGAACCGGGGGCGTTGAGTGAAGCGCCCTTAACGATGGATTGGATTGCGCTCGGCTAACCGACCAGGGACGGCAACCACATGGAGATGGGTTTAACGTAGGTCACCAGCAGTATCACGATCACCTCGCAGATAACAAAGGGTATCGCGAAGCGCGCCGCCGTGGCGAAGGGCACCTTGCCGAGCTGCGAGGCCAGGAAGAGCCCCACACCCACAGGCGGTGTCAGATGCGCCATGGACAGATTCACCGTCAGCACCGCACCGAAATGCACCAGATCAAAGCCAATCGCCAGCAGAGTGGGCTTGAACAGCGGCACCAGCAGGTACATGGCGGCAATGGGCTCAAGGAAGGCCCCGGACACGATCAGCACCAGGTTGAAGAACAGCAGAATCAGAATGGCGTTACCGCCGCTGATATCCAGAATATAGTCGTTCAGCATGGTAGCCAGGCCCTGGGTCTGCATCACCCAGCCATAGACCGCCGAGGTCGCAATCAGCAGCACTATCACGCCTATGGTACGGCCGGACTCGAAGATCACATCGGGCAGCTGGGCAAAGGTAATCTGCTTGTACACAAAACGATCAACCAGGAACAGATAGACCACGGCCACCGCCGCCGCTTCAGTCGCGGTGAAGATGCCGGTATAGATACCGCCCAGGATAATCACCGGCGCCATCAGGCCCCAGAAGGCATCCTTGAAGGCGGCAAAAAATGTCGCCAGGTTACGCTCCTCTACATCCGCGCCCTTGTAGCCCCGCTTCTTGGATATAAAGAGTACATAGCCGCCCAGGATCAGCAGCATGGTCAGGCCCGGCCCGACACCGGCGGCGAACAGTTTGGGGATCGAGGTTTCGGTAATAACGCCATAGATGATAAAGCCGATGCTCGGCGGTATGACCACGCCAAAGGTGCAGCCGGCGGCGACCACCGCCACGGCAAAACCACGGTCATAGCCGCGCTCCACCATGGGTCCGACCAGAAAGCTCAGCGCCGCCACTGTAGCGATGTTGGAGCCGGACATTGAGCCCAGCATAGCGCCTGTGACCAGCACCGTGAGTGCAAGACCGCCCGGCAAGGGCCCAAGCATCATCTCGGCCAGGCGCACCAGCTTGATGGCGATGCCGGTACGGGTAATCAGGTTGCCGGCAATAATGAACAGCGGCGTTGCCAGCAACGGGAAGGAATCCAGCGAGCCGGAGAAGATATAGGGCACCACGCTCAGCGGCGCGATCTCAAACACCACAAAGGCCATCAGGCCAGCAAGGCCGATGGATACAAAAACAGGGACGTTCAGGGCCAGAAAGCCGAAGAACACCATCAGGCCGATAATGGCCGGGTTAGTCAGTAACTGCATAATTCAATCACTCGCAAGCTGCGGCTTGTCGGCTCTATTGTCCCTTCAACAGGATTAAAGAACCGGCCCGTGCAGACGCTCATCTAGACAACAGATCGGCTTGTCGATCCGATAGGATTCAAGAGCCAGCCCCTGCAGACAACACATCATTCATGTTCATCCACAAACGGTTTGTCGACTCGGTAGGCGCCCAGAATAAGACCTTGAATCGTGCGCAGGAAGGCCAGCGAAAACGCCATGAACATGCCGCCGTTGATTACCCAGACAGGGATGCCGGTGGTCATGCTGGACTGGCCGCTGGCCAGGGCCCGCAGGGTGGTGCCGTAACTGAGCCAGGCCAGAAAACCGATAAACACCAGCATGCAGATGCCGACAATGACCTCGGTCACGCGCTGCCAGGCCGGTGGCAGCTTGTCGACCAGCAGCGGAATGCCGCCATGCTGGCCGGTCTTGCAGGCCGCAGCGGCACCAAACAGGGCCCCCAACAGGAACATGTAGCGGGCCAGCTCCTCCGACCAGGCAATGGAGTAGTGGAAAAAGAAGCGCGACAGCACCCCCATGAAGATCAGCACGACAATAGACCCGCAGAGCGTGACGACCGTAAATTTTTCCAGCCTGTCGAGCCAGCTGGTAGCTTTTGCAGCGACATATTTCATCATCAGTCTCCAGTGGATGCGCCTAGCAGCCTGTCGGACTTAACGCTAATCTACTGCGGAAAAGCCGACAGGCTGCTAGCCATACCGGAAGGAACGCAGCCTGATAGGCGGGCATTGCTCGCCTGTCGGGCTCAGCACGGCGCCTCAGTTAAGCGCCTGTACCTGCGCCTCGACTTCGCTAACCAGTTCAGCCCCAACCTTCTCCTTGAAGGTGGCATAGACAGGCGCCACCTTGGCCTTGAAGCCCGCCAGCGCCTCGGCGGACGGGGTATGGATCTTGACGCCAGCCTCTTCCATCACCTTGGCCAGATCCGCCTCTTCGCTGGCGGCCACCTCACGCTGATAGATCATCGCATCCTTGGCGGCCTGGCCCACCAGCGTCTGGTCTTCGGCCGACAGACGGCTCCAGAACACATTGCTGGCCAGCATGCCGATGGCTTCGAAGGAATAATTCACCATGGCAATGTTCTTGCTGACCTCATAGAAGCGCGATGAATAGATCAGCGGAATCGGAGAAATACCGCCATCGATGGCGCCGGCCTGGAGCGCGGTAAACACCTCGGCAAAGCTCATGGCCACCGGCACCGAGCCGATGGCAGACCAGGAGTCGAGGTACAGCTCCAATCCCGGCGTGCGGATCTTCACGCCGCTGATATCATCCACGGTCTCGATCGGGCCTGGGTTGGTATAGAGCTGAAAGAAGCTGCCGGACCCCCAGGCCAGGGTGCGAATCCCCTGGGATTCGAGTTTTGCCGAGAGCTTGTCGCCCACCGGGCCATCCATCACCGCCATGGCCGCATCCGTATCGGGGAAAATCCAGGGCATGGATACCACCACAAAGTCCGGATTCAGCTGGCTCAGCCAGGGGGTCGATTTCATGATGATATCGATGGCGCCGGCCTGGGCCATTTCCAGCTCCACGCGGTCGTTGCCACTGACCAGGGTACCGTTGGCATAGACTTCAACCTTGTGTTTGGCGCCGCTGCGCTCCTCAACCAGCTCCTTGAACTTGTTGGCCGCCTTCACCCAGTTGGACGAATCCGACACTGTGGTGCTCAGACGAATGGTCGCAGCGCTGGCGGAACCCGCGGCACAGAGAGCACCGGCGGTGATCACCGCCGCCGCCAGCAGGCTTTTCACACGAGACGGTTTAAAACCTGGCTGTTTCAGAGTTACGTTCATGGTGTTACTCCTGTTGCGTTCAGTGTAGATGGCGCAGGCCATCGGGTTCTTCGTTAGCACTTACGTCAGCCGAAAGGCCATTTGGGCGCGGCTAAGGCATGGCCCAGCGCCGCTTCTATTAGGCTGCCAAGCGCCAGTGCTCTGGCATCCTGAAAACGTGGCACGATAATCTGCGCCCCCATCGGCAGGCCGTTGCTGGCCAGGCCACAGGGCACCGAAAGGGCGGCATGGAAACTGTGATTGATGATCGGCGTAAAGACCGCGTGACTGCGGGGCGATACCGCCTGGCCGTCAATGGTTTTGGGGCCAAGCTCAGTAAAGGGCCAGGCGGTACAGGGCGTGGTGGGCGTAAGCACCGCATCGCAGTGCTCGAACAGCTGGGCCAGTGAGCGCTGCAGCTGCGCCCGGTCAAAATACGCCGCCGCCACCGCAGCCCCCGACAGCCCCATGCCCTGCTCTATCTGGGCACCTATATCAGCATCGAACTGATCGGGATTCTGGCGCCACTGCTCACCGTAGAGCGCAGCGAGTCCAGCAAACTGCAAGGTGGCAAAGGCCGCTTCGCCGGCACCGGGCGGCCAGACAGGATCGCGTTCTTCCACGATGGCGCCGGCATCACGCAGCAGCACCGCCACCTGCTGTATCGCCGCCGCAACCTCCGGCTCTACCGGTACATCGAGCCCAAAGCGCGGGCTCAGGGCGATGCGCAGCCCCTTTACCGATACCAGAGCCGCCGCCGCGTTATAGGCAGGAAGACCGGCAGGCGCATCAGAATCCCTGGCATCAGCGCCGGCCAGCACCGGCAGCAGCAGGTTCAGATCCGCCACCGAGCGGCTCATCAGGCCGATGACACCATTGCCAAACAGCGGTTCCTGAAAACCCACCGGGTGCGCAATCAGACCTGCCGAAGGCTTGAACCCCACCACGCCCGTATGGGAGGCCGGGCGGCGCGTGGAGCCACCGCCATCGGTACAGAGCGCGAAAGGCCCGAGGCCCGCCGCCACCGCCGCCGCCGCCCCGCCGGAAGAACCCCCAGGCGTCATATCGAGATTCCAGGGGTTACGGGTCGGACCGTAGAGTTTATTGGTGGTCACGCCCTTGCAGGCAAATTCCGAGCTGTTGCTGTGACCGAGGATCAGCGCGCCGGCCCGACGCAGGCGTTCAACCGCCACGGCATCGGCAGGCGCCACAAAGCCGGCGAACAACCGGGAGCCCTGAGTGGCCTTTTGCCCCTGTACCCAGATAGTGTCCTTGACGCTAAAGGGCACACCGAGCAAGGGTGCTGGCTGCCCCGAGCGCTGCAATGCTTCAAGCGCTGGCAACTGGCTAAGGACCGCCTGGGCATCGAAACGAATCAGCGCATTTATCTGCGGGTTACGCTCGTTCACAGCTGCGATAAAGGCCTCGGCCACCTCAGCCAGGCTGAGCTCCCCCCGGGCGATGACCGCCGCAAGGCTCGCGGCATCCAGCGCTGGCAGACTCTGGGCAAGGTTACTCATCAGCTGCGGTGCTCGATGCGAGCGGCCAGGGCCGCACTGAGCCCCGTCGTGTCCTTGGCGCCGGGACGGCAATAGGTGCCGGTTTCCGGCGCTTTGAGATTGAGGCTAACCAGTGCCTCAATCTGCTTGATGGCCGCCGCGCAGCAATCAATCATCGGCACAGGAACGCGGTGGCGGATACGATCCGCCAGCCCCGACAGCGGTGCACCGGCCAGTACTATCACATCAGCACCGTTTTCCCGCACCGCCGCCAGCGCCAGTTCCGCCAGCAGGTCTTCCTTTTCATCCCGCACCGCCCCTATGGAATTGAACGGCTGATCCAGCATGCGGATGGCGCAGCAGCGATCCTGCAGCTGATTCCACTCGACACATTCCTGGTACCAGGCGCCCAGGGCGGTGGAAAAAGTCACTATGGCGAACTTTTTACCCAGCATGCAGGCGGTCAGCATGCCGGCCTCCGCCAGACCAACGATGGGGATATCGAACAGCTCCCGCGCCGCCCCCAGCCCAGGGTCTCCGAAGGCCGCCAGAATGGCACCGTCCACCTGATCATGTTGCTGCGCCAGAATCTCCAGCGCAGCGCTGGCGCCAATCACCGCTTCAGCCCGGTTGGCGATATAGGGCACACCGAAGGCTCCGGTGGCAGGTACGATCTCGGTCCCCACTGCGGCATAGCGTGTTGCCACTTCAGTAAGCTGAGTGGTGAGAACTTCCGAGGTATTGGGGTTGAGCAAAAGGATTTTCATAGGCGCCCCTTTAGCGGGTGTTTTTCATGATACTGCCACCATATAATTCATAATTCAATATTTTTAGTTATGAGTTATAGAGCTAAGGCTATGCATTTTTTGCCAGTACCCAACGAAATTTCCTGCCACACCCGGGATGCGGCGCAACTAAGTCCATCACCCGATGAGTTCATTACTCTGCCCATTGCCGTGCTGCGCCCAACCGACCCAGCCACACCCGCGGCATGACCGCCAGGGATGGCGGAAATCCTGAAAACGCAGGAGCACTTTTCAGGGGACCGCCAGGGATGGCGGAAATCCTGAAAACGCAGGAGCAATTTTCAGGAACCGTACTTCCTGTACATCGCCGCTCTCGCGCATCCATGCGCCCGCGGCGTACCGCACTTCCTGTACATAAAAAAAGGCCCGCATTACTGCGGGCCGAGGAGGTGCGAACTTGTTATTTGCAATATATGCGGTCTTGAATCAGGCCCGCTGTGCGGCCGGAACAGCGGCGCCGCGCATCAGCAGCCAGTGAATAGCGCCACCCAGCAGCGCCCCAATGACCCAGCCGTAGCGCCAGCACCGCACCCAGACCATCCAGCACCGACGTAGCGAACTTGAGCCATCATCCCCGACCGTTCTGCCCCAACGCGATTGAAAGCGTGATGACTAACGCTGCCAATAGAACATATATCGAGCAGCGATAAAACATTAATGTTCACATTAATGTATACATGACATTCAATTGAGTGAACCGCATACAGCCGAGATCAGGCAGGACAGTTCGCAGAAGGAGGAAAAGCCCATAAAGTCGGACAAAAAACCGTCAGGTTGATACAAATTCAGCGAAATCAAGCAGAAACCAAAGGCTAGCCATCAAAGGCAGCATTCGTAGATGCTGCTTGGCAGTGGCTGTATAGCCGCCTTGACGATGGAAGATATACGCAGGAAATCCCAATTTTCGTTAACAATAAAACCAGCCATGAACAGCAGCACGGATTTTATCTTGCAGCCTTTAGAGACATTGAATGGGTCGCTGCACAGCACTTTCAAGTCGCAGCTAGACAGTACGGGGCTTCGTCGGGAGAGGATACTGTTTGATCTACATAATAAAATAAGATGGAAATCATGAATTTAAAGCCTATTGCCGCCGCGTTCTTAACCGTTACAAGTCTGCTGTCCCTGAGTGCACAGGCCCAAACCCGCATGGACTTTTCCAACGAATACAACACCACGTCCATACATGCGGAGGGCGACCTTTACTTTATTGAACAGGTCAAAACACTGACGCAGGACCAGGTCGATATTACGCTACACACCGGTGGAGCACTGGGCTTCAAGTCTGCCGATCACTTTTATGCGGTATCCGACAACGCCATTCAGATTGCAGATACCCTGGCCGGTACGCTGAGCGGTATAGACCCCATTTTCCTGCTGTCCTCGCTTCCCTTTCTGGCGGAAAACGAAGATGAAGCTGAGGCACTCTACAAAATAGCGCGCCCCTATTACGAGCAGGTATTTGCCGATAACAATCAGGTTCTGCTTTACGCATCCCCCTGGCCCGCCAGCGGTATCTGGGCCAAAAAACAGGTCGCCTCAGCATCGGATCTGGAGCAACTCAAGATTCGCACCTATGACAAAAATGGCACCATCACACTGCGTGAAGCCGGGGCATCACCGGTCAAGCTTTCGTGGGCCGATGTAGTACCGCAGCTCTCGACAGGCGGTATCGAAGCTGTACTCACTTCAGCAGAAGCCGGTGCCAATGGCAGCTTTTGGGAACACCTGGATCACTACAGCGCTATTCAGTATGCAGTCCCGCTCAATATGGTGCACATGAACAAGGATGAGTTTGACGGTCTCGATCAGGCGCAGCAGCAGGCCATCCTGGAGGCTGCCAAACGTACCGATGAGCATAACTGGCTGGAAGTACGTTCCCGCGTAGCCGAAAACTACCAGGACCTGAATGAGCATGGCGTCACTATCCAGAACCCGGTGTCCCCCGAGTTTTCGGCATCGCTCAAAAGCGCCGCAAAACCAGCAATCAGCCAGTGGCTAGAGGCTGCGGGTGAGCGCGGCCAAACGATCCTGTCCCAGTTCGAGAAGAACGGCAGCGCTCAATGATTCGACTGATCTGTCGCTGCATTAGCCCAGCCAACCGGCTGGCAGGGCTGCTGGCGATGCTGCTGATTGTTTACATAACCGGGCATATTCTGCTTGAAATCGTTATGCGCCTGTTCGGCACCTCGACCTTTGTGCTGGACGAGTTCATTGGCTATGCCGTGGCGAGCATGACATTCCTGGGGCTGGGCTATGCGCTGGAACGCGGCTCTCTGGTACGTGTCAATGTGCTGCTGGATCGGTTGCCGGCCCGCTGGCACTGGCTGCCGGATCTGATATCAACACTGGCGGCTCTGGCCGCCTTCGCCTGGCTTGCCTGGTTCTGGGGACAGAGTGTGTGGCGCAGTTACCAACGCGGAACCCTAAGTGAAACCCTGGCTGAAACCCCGCTGTGGATTCCGGAGGGCATGGTACTGGTTGGTATGCTGCTGCTGTGCTTAACACTGCTGTCCCGCGCATTACGCCTGATGTCCGAGCGTGCCATACCCCCCAATACGAGAGTGAGCTGATGGATACAGTATTTGTTGCCGTCGGGGTCATAAGCCTGATTCTGCTCGTGCTGGGTCTTGGAACCTGGGTGTTTGCCGGTCTCGCAATCGTCGCTCTGGGCTCGCTTGTCTGGCTCGGAGACTTCAGCTCGGACCGTGCAGGACTTATTCTGAGCCGCATTCTATTCCGGGCGGGAAGCTCCTGGGAGCTCTCCGCCATTCCCCTGTTTATATTTATGGGCGAACTCATCTTCCGCTCCAATATTTCCGAACGACTGTTCCGGGGTTTGGAGCCCTGGACGAACCGGATTCCCGGTGGCATTTTGCACACCAACGTTGTCGGTTGCGCCCTGTTTGCGGCGGTCAGTGGCTCAAGCGCCGCCACCACCGCCACCATTGGCAAGATTACGACAACAGAGCTGGCCCGACGCGGCTATGACCGCAATCTGTCCATTGGCTCGCTGGCAGGCGCAGGCAGCCTGGGTCTGCTGATTCCGCCCTCTATCGTAATGATCGTTTATGGCGTGCAGGCCGAGGTGTCTATCAGCCAGCTCTTTATGGCAGGTGTCATCCCTGGCATCTTGATCGCACTGCTTTACTCCGGCTATATAGTCGCAGTGACTCTGCGACAGCCTCACAAGGCGCCGCGCAGCCAGGACGTAGCCACGACCTTTTTGCAAAGCCTGGGGTTGCTTGCCCCGGTACTCTTGCTCATTGCACTGGTGATGGGATCCATCTACAGCGGCGTCGCAACACCGTCTGAGGCTGCTGCAGTAGGGGTGGCCGTGACAATTATCCTGCTGGGTGTCGAACGGCAACTTAGCTGGGACATGTTTCGCGAAGCCCTGACTGGCACCGTTCTCAGTGCCACCATGGTGTGCAGTATTTTGGTGGCGGCAGCCCTGCTATCAACCGCAATGGGGTATCTGCACCTGCCGCGGGAGCTGGCAACCTATATTGCCAGCCTGGAGCTGTCGCCCGCCATGCTGCTGCTGGCACTGGCGCTGTTCTACATTGTGCTGGGCCTGTTCCTTGATGGGATATCGATCACGGTCATGAGCCTGCCAATCACATTGCCCATCGTTATTCAGGGCGGGTTTGACCCTCTGTGGTTTGGCATTTTCCTGGTAATAATGGTGGAGCTCGGACAAATAACACCACCGGTAGGATTTAACCTTTTCGTCCTGCAGGGATTAACCGGCGAGCGGATTGGTCGCATTGCCTACGCCGCGATTCCATTCTTTGGACTCATGTGCATAGCGGCATTGATGGTGAGCATTTTCCCGGATATTGTCCTGTGGCTGCCACAACAGCTGACGGGTTAAACCAAGCAGGAGCAATGCCAGTGCATTGCTCCTGCTTGCATTTCCTACATCCATTCACTCTAAGAATGCCCCAGTACTATTAACCTATTTTCCCACTGGGTTAACAGTTCAAAAAACTATTCCGTCGATGTCGCGCATTAGCAGATAGAGGTCGCAACCAGACAGGTTTAGTTTGACTAAAGTACATGATACTAAGGCTTCAATGTTATATTTAAGCCGTCACAAATTTTTATTGGTCCGCCTATTCCGAGACCAGCAACCATGACCCACGCAAAATCGACGTCAACACGATTTGAACATCGATAAAATAATATTATTGTCCATCAATCATCGCAGGACTCTAGCTACCACAGGACCAGGAATAGACCTTCGATAGCTAGGCTGAGCCAATATAATAACTATCTAATCCGCCAATACGCAGAGGTAATGATGACTGGTCTATTGAAAAAAACAGCTATATCCGCACTGATTACAGCCAGCAGCCTGGGGTTTATTTCCAGTGCAACGGCAGACGAAACAAGAACCTTAAAATTCCACAGTGGCCTGGCCCAATCCCGGCCTGAAGCTGCGCATATTGAGCACTTCGCTGAACTGGTCAAGGAAAAGTCGGGGGGCAGCCTGAATGTCGATGTTTACCACGCAGGCTCACTGGGGCTCAAGGAAGCCGATATGCTGCGCATTCTCCAGGCGGGCCTGGTTGATGCAGCCCTGATGTACGGCGAGTACTACAAACGCGACGCACCGGCGCTTGCATCCGTTTATGCACAGGGAGCCATCACCCAAAGCAGCCAGCATCTTGAAGTGCTGCCGACCCTGCGTAACATCTATCAGGATGCCTATGCCAAGTGGGATATCAAAACCGTCGGTGGCGTTGTCGCACCTGTGTTCGATGTCGGGCTGCACTGCAAGGAGCCGGTAAATAGCCTGGAAGGACTCAAGGACAAAAAGGTCCGGGTATGGTCTGGACACCTTGTGGACACCTTTAAAAATCTGGATATATCCGCGCAGGTCATACCGCAAAATGATATGTACCTCGCCCTCCAGACGGGTGTAGTCGATTGCGCCTACTACCTCTCGACAGTCGCAAAGACCGTTTCCCTGCAGGAAGTCACGAAATACGAAGCCTATCTCCACCCCTGGGCGGCGTCTCCCTGGATGTTCGGCATCAGCAATAAGACCTGGAGTTCACTTACTGAACAACAGCAGGCTGCACTGACTGAGGCGGGTAACCAGGTGTGGAACGAAACCGAGAAGCTGGCCGTTGATGATGAGCGGGAAACCAAAGCACGGCAAGAGCGCACCGAACTGGGCATCACTGTACTGCCGGCGTTCAGCGCTGAAGACGTAAAAACCTTCGTCGAAGCATCCGGCAAGGCCTGGCACGAAATGGCCGAACAATCCGGCGAAGAAGGCCTCGGCTACTATAAAACGGTGTCTTCACTCACTAAATAGCCAACTTCAGCCCCCGGGATACTTCCCGGGGGCTTTTTTATAGGCAAAAACCCGGAAGGTTAATAGTTAAAGTTTCCAGATGAAATTAATAATCCACACAAGGAAAACCTAGAGTGGACAAATTATTTAAAAGTATCGACTTTATAGCAAAGTCATTTTTCTACGCCGGTGTGTTATCCGGTATATTTATGACGTTAATAATTTTTATTAGCACCCTGTTGCGCTACCTTGCAGGCCAGCCTATTTCTTTTTCTGACGAACTGGCAGGCTTGCTTTTCCTGGCGATGGCTTTTACCACCTTCCCCCATGTACTGAATAAATCTGGCCATATCAGCCTGGACCTTCTGACCGAGAGAATGCCATTTGGCATGAGAAAACTATGCAGCCTGTTTGCCGGGGCAATCTTTATTGCGTTTGCAATAACCTTCAGTTACCAGGCATGGAATTTCATGGAGTTTTCCAGACTGATCAGTTCCCGTACCGATGTCAGTGGCATTCTGCTTTGGCCCTGGATGGCCCTGATGCCCATCTCAATGATTCTGTGTATCGCGGTTGAAATAAGAAAGCAGCTTGGCCCCAATGACGGTGACACTGCGGGAGAAACCACATCATGAGCTGGCTTATTCTGGGTACCAGTCTTGCGGTATTGCTAAGCACAGGCGCTCTGCTGGGGGCCGCTCTGGGGCTGACCGGCTTTATCCTGCTGCATTTTCAAGCCAACGGAGCTTCCGCCCTGGCCATCAATTCCGCCTGGAATTTGCTGACGGAGTTCACCCTGAGCGCAGTGCCACTGTTTATCATTCTGGGTGATATCCTGCTGGCCAGCGGTGTTTCCACCCGCGTCTACAACGGTTTGACCCCCCTGTTTCGCCGTATTCCCGGACAATTACTGCATACAAACATTGCCGTCTGTACGCTCTTTGGCGCGGTCAGTGGCTCCAGCACTTCAACCGCAGCCGCCATCGGCTCGGTAAGCTACCCCGAACTGCGCCAGCGCGGTTACTCCCCAAGCATGGTGGTAGGCACTTTGGCAGCCGGTGGTACTCTGGGGTTGCTGATCCCGCCGAGCCTGGCCCTGCTTATCTACGGCGCCACTCAGAACGTATCCATTGGCAAGCTATTTATGGCGGGGCTCATTCCCGGTGCCCTGATCGCCTTTGGCTTTTCAGCCTGGATCTATGTCCGGTCGCGCTTCGGTACCCCCGTGGCACCGCCCGTGAATGAACCCTTCAGCTGGAAAGAGGTCGGCCTCGGCCTGATGCAGGTATGGCCACTGCCCATTCTTATTTTCTTCGTGCTGGGCACCATTTACATGGGTATCGCAACACCCACAGAGGCCGCAGCTCTGGGTGTTACCGCCGCCATTGTGATCGGATTTAGCTGGGGCGATCTGACACCGACAAAACTATGGCAAGCCTTCACGCGCGCATCTTTCATGTTCAGCGCCATCGCACTCATTCTGGTCGGAACCGTTATTCTGGCTCAGGCTGTCAGCCTGCTGGGATTGCCACGCGCCGCGGTCGAGATGATTAGCGACCTGGGTTTCAACCGCTACGGCGTGCTTGTGATGGTTGTACTGGTCTACCTGCTGCTGGGCTGTTTCTTCGACGGTATCTCGCTGCTGCTCATGACATTGCCGATCACCTTCCCGATGATCACAAGCCTCGGCTTCGACCCCGTCTGGTTTGGCATAGTGGTTACCCTGCTGATGGAGGTCGGGATGATCACGCCCCCCGTCGGCCTCAACCTCTTTGTACTCAGCTCGATCACCAAGAATGAAGTCAATGTCGCCCAGGCGGCGAAGGCATCCTTACCCTACTGGTTGATTCTGCTGTTTGCCGTTGGCGTCTTGACGCTGTTCCCCGCAATCGCGCTCTGGCTGCCCAACACTCTGCTATAAATACCGCTGCGCATTCTGCTCCAAAACAAAGAGCCTGCCGCTGGCAGGCTCTTTTTTCATGCTCAAAGACAAAGGCAGCCACTGCTCAAAGTGGCAGCGTCACGGCATAAGCCTCAGCTGAAAATGCTTTGCAGGTCGATGGCGCTGTGGCTGCCTGAAGTCAGGTCGAGCTGTTCTTCCAGGTGATTGAGGTGTTCGATCATCAACGCCACGGCCCGGGCGGCGTCGTGCTGTTCAAATGCCTCGATCAGGCCACTGTGCTCGCAGCACGGGTGCGTGGCGGTCTGCTCGGAATGGCGGGCACTGGCGCGCTGGTACTGGGCGATGATCAGTGAGGTTCTGGAAATGATTTCGCGCAGAAACTGGGTCAGTACCGGCTTGTCGGCCAGCTCGCCAATCTTGAGGTGGAATTCACCGGACAGGCGGATGCGGCGATTGAGGTCACCCTCGTGGTGGGCCTGTTCTTCCAGCTCCACATGCTCGGTCAGGGCGCGCTGCTTGTCGGCGCAGAAATTCAGCGCAAGCTCGCGCACCAGCTCGGTTTCAATCAGACGCCGGGCCTGAAAAACCTCCCGCGCTTCCTTTACCGTGACCTTGGCGACATAGGCGCCACTGTTGGGCACCAGGTTCACCAGATTATGGTGTGCCAGGCGCAACAGCACCTTGCGGATACCGCCACGGCTGGTCTGGAAAACCTCACACAGGTCCTCTTCCTTGAGGCGAGTACCCGGCTGCAGCTTGCGCTCCATGATGGCAGACCAGATACGATCGTATACGTCGTCTGCGCCGGGCTTGCTGTCACTTTTACGAATGCTGGTTTTGGTCATGTTTGTATATCAGATGTCTTGATGCGAATAGGCCATCGGCAGTCATTGCACGACAGCGGTAACAATAGTGCGAGATAGCAGTGGCACACCATGTTTAACAATGCCTGAGACCCCTGCCGTAGCACAATCTCTGCGGACATTATTGCACAGCTTTCGTTGCTACCTGTGTTCAGCTGGATCTGAGTCCGTATCGAGCTCTGGCAACTGCCAGTTGATGGGCGTGCGCCCCCGGGCCTTGAGAAACGCATTGGCCTGGCTGAAGTGGCGGCAGCCGAAGAAGCCCCGGTGCGCCGCCAGTGGCGACGGATGGGGGGAGTGCAGCACAAGGTGACGCTGCGTATCGACAAAGGCGCCCTTCTTCTGGGCATAGCTGCCCCAGAGGATGAACACCACGCCATGGCAGTGGGCATTAACGGCGTGAATTACCTTGTCGGTAAAGTGTTCCCAGCCCCGTTTCTGGTGGGAGGCCGCCTGGCTCTGTTCCACCGTTAATACCGCATTGAGCAACAGCACCCCCTGGCGTGCCCAGCTTTCGAGGCAGCCATGCTGTGCCGGCGTGATGCCAAGATCCGCCTGCAATTCCTTGTAGATGTTACGCAGGGATGGCGGCACCTTGATGCCGGGGGGCACCGAGAAGCTCAGGCCATGAGCCTGACCCGGCTGATGGTAGGGGTCCTGCCCCAGAATCACCACCTTCACATCCTCCAGCGCCGTGCTCTGCAGTGCATGCAGCCAGTGCTCCGGGGCCGGATAAATCTGTTTGCCCGCCTGCTGCTCGGCCTGCAGAAAACGCTGCAGTTGCAGCATGTAAGGCTGCTCAAGCTCGGGCCCCAGCAGTGCCTGCCAGTCCGGCGGCAACGACAGTTGCATCTGCTTTTTGTCGAGGGAAAGCCATTGCAGGGTCATCAGAGTTGTCCGCTGTCCTTGATAGCTCCACTGGCATCACGCAGCGCCTTGACCACCCGGCCGTGATAGAGCGAGTAGTAACGCAGATGGCCGGGAGCATGGGCGAAAAAGCCCGAGATCAGAATGGCCAGCACGAACACCGGCGCCATCAGTACCGGCCAGGGTATGACCAGCCCCAGCAGAAATACCTTCAGCAGAATGGCCTGGCCGCGCAGCTGCAACAGCCAGATACCGTCGCAGTAGAGTTCGATCAGCACCATGGCCAGACCTGCGCCAAGGCCCAGCCACAGAAAGCCAAGCCATTGCGCCGTGGGCAGCTGGTAAAGGAAATGGCCGGCAAGCCCGGCGATCCCCACCAGATGCAGGCTGCGCAGCGCTATGTTGAGATAGCGCTTGCCCGGCACCCTGCGTGAGGGCGACGGGAACAGCAGGCTGCCCTTGGCCTTATCCGTGACTCCCATGGTCGGCGCGCTCAGCCTAAACCGAAGCTTATGCCTGCGGTTTTACCGGGCGCATGGCCGGGAAAAGGATAACGTCGCGGATAGACGGCGAATCGGTGAACAGCATGACCAGACGGTCAATACCTATACCCTCGCCCGCCGTCGGCGGCAGGCCGTATTCCAGCGCGTTGATGTAATCGGCATCGTAGTGCATGGCTTCGTCGTCGCCGGCATCCTTTTCCGCGACCTGGGCGCGGAAACGTTCTGCCTGATCTTCGGCGTCGTTCAACTCGGAGAAGCCGTTGGCCAGTTCGCGACCGCCGACAAAGAATTCGAAGCGATCGGTGACGAAGGGATTGTCATCGTTGCGACGCGCCAGCGGGCTGACTTCGGTCGGGTACTCGGTGATAAAGGTCGGCTGATCCAGACGGTGCTCGACGGTCTTCTCGAAGATCTCGATCTGTACCTTGCCAAGGCCCCAGCTGTCCTTGACGTTGATGTCCAGACGCTGCGCGATCTGGCGGGCGGCGTGGTCATCGGCCAGGGCCGCGGCGGTGATCTCCGGATTGTAGTGCAGGATGGAGTCGAATATCGACAGCCGGGCAAAGGGCTTGGACAGGTCGTATTCGAAGCTTTCCAGTACTTCGCCTTCTTCGTTACGTACGGTGTTGACCAGGGTGGTGGTGCCCAGGACTTCCTGCGCGACCGTGCGCAGCATGTCTTCGGTCAGATCCATCAGGTCCTTGTAATCGGCATAGGCCTGGTAGAACTCGATCATGGTGAACTCGGGGTTGTGCCGCGTGGACAGCCCTTCGTTGCGGAAATTGCGGTTGATCTCGAACACGCGCTCGAAGCCGCCCACCACCAGACGCTTGAGATACAGCTCAGGCGCGATACGCAGGTACATGCCGATATCCAGCGCATTGTGATGCGTTACGAACGGACGGGCCGAAGCGCCACCGGGGATCGCCTGCAGCATCGGCGTTTCGACTTCCAGGAAGCGACGCTCGGTCAGGAAGCGGCGAATGCCGGAGACGATGCCGGAGCGCACTTCAAACACGCGGCGTGACTGATCATTGGTGATCAGATCGACATAGCGCTGACGGTAGCGCATTTCGGTGTCCTGCAGACCCTTGTGCTTGTCGGGCAGCGGACGCAGGCTCTTGGTGAGCAACTGGCAGTCTTCCATATCGACAAAAAGGTCGCCCTTGCCGGACTTGTGCAGCACACCGCTAATAGCAACGATATCGCCCAGGTCCAGCGATTTGGCGAAGGGGCGCGCCGGCTTGTTGACGTACAGCTGAATGCGGCCGGTCATGTCCTGCAGCACCAGAAAGGCGCCACGGTTAAGCATGATGCGGCCGGCAACTGATACCCGATATCCCAGTTCTTCCAGTTCTTCCTTGGTCTTGTCGCCGTAGGCCTGCTGCAGATCCTGCGCATAGCTGTCACGGCGAAAGCTGTTGGGGAAGGCATTGCCCTGCTCGCGCAACGCGTTGAGTTTGTCGCGGCGCTCGGCAATAAGGCGGTTTTCGTCTTGCGCGACGGCTGGGGTAGTCTCGGACATCGGGGGGAACCTTAATCTGTAATACGTTGAATGCGGGTCAATCCGGCCCGCCGTAGCGGGCCAGACTTACAAGCCGGCCTTGAGGCTGGCTTCGATAAACATGTCCAGGTCGCCATCCAGTACGCGGTCGCAGTTGGAGGTCTGCACACCGGTGCGCAGATCCTTGATGCGGCTGTCATCCAGCACGTAGGAGCGGATCTGGCTGCCCCAGCCGATATCGGCCTTGGAGTCTTCCAGAATCTGGGCGGCTTCCGAGCGCTTGAGCATTTCGAGCTCATACAGCTTGGAGCGCAGCTGCTTCATACAGAAGTCCTTGTTCTGGTGCTGCGAACGCTGACTCTGGCACTGCACCACCGTATTGGTCGGGATATGCGTGATACGCACCGCCGACTCGGTTCGGTTAACGTGCTGACCACCGGCACCTGAGGCGCGGTAGACGTCGACCCGCAGATCCGCCGGGTTGATGTCGATCTCGACGTTATCGTCAATCTCGGGCGACACGAACACGGACGCAAAGGAGGTATGGCGACGGCCGCCGGAATCGAACGGCGACTTGCGCACCAGGCGATGCACGCCGGTTTCGGTGCGCAGCCAGCCAAAGGCGTACTCACCTTCAAAGCGGATGGTGGCACTCTTGATGCCAGCAACGTCACCGTCTGAGACTTCCACCAGTTCGGTCTTGAAGCCTTTGTCCTCACCCCAGCGCAGGAACATGCGCAGCATGATATTGGCCCAGTCCTGCGCCTCGGTACCGCCGGAGCCCGACTGGATATCCAGAAAGGCGTTGTTGATATCGGCTTCACCGGAGAACATGCGACGGAACTCGAGGGTTTCCAGCCGCGCCACCAGGGCTGCGACTTCCTTCTCAACTTCCGCCGCTGTGTCTTCGTCATCTTCCTCGACGGCCATCTCCAGCAGCTCGCGGGCATCGGTAGACCCGCTTGCCAGCGCATCCAGCGTCTGCACTACGTCTTCCAGCTGGGCGCGCTCGCGGCCCAGTTTCTGGGCGTTGGCAGGATCATCCCACACGGAGGGAGATTCAAGTTCGCGCGACACCTCTTCCAGACGCTCTTTCTTGACGTCATAGTCGAGATAAACACGCAGGGAGCCGGCGCGCTCGCCGATATCCTTCAAGGCGTTGATGATCGGGTTAATTTCCATCGCTTGCGTTCAATACTCGCAGATTAGAAAAGGGGCGTATTTTAACTGATCCGCCGGTGGCTTTAAATGATCTTTACCGCTGTCTGTGGCATGGGCCGCAGTATCCTGCTCCCAGGCGCCGCCGGACCGCCGTTATCCAACGCCAAAACCGCTCAAATAAATCACCGCGGATCAGCCTCAAGACACACAACAGGCATCCTCAGGCGGCGCCCGAAACCAGGCCAGACAGCCTTCCCGGTTGCGGGTTAGCACAGCTAACGTATTAATTTGGAAGTATACTTGCGCCATCGAGCGGCACCACCAAAGCATTACAATGCCAGCGTCACCCAGGATAGAAAGTCAGGACAAGGTCAGACAAGCCAAGGCCTAACAGCAGTACCAGCGCAGAGGGAACGCCATATGGGAATACGCAGTGACAACAGACGCACAGCATCTGCTTGTGGCCTCAGGGGCTCTCTTATACTGAAAATGGTCCCCGCCCTGCTGCTGAGTCTGATCGGCTTATTCGGCGCCTCGCCTGTGATCGCCGCCACTGCCGCGGCTACGCCCACTGCAGCAGTTGTCATGCCCGACCTCACCACCAGCCTGTATGGCGTGCTGGCCGTAATCATCTTTGTGCTGGCCTATGTGTTCGTTATCGGCGAAGAATTTTTCCTGCTGCGCAAATCCAAGCCCATGATCGTCGCCGCCGGCCTGATCTGGCTCCTCACCGGCCTCGCCTACGCCGTGAACGGCGATACCGAGACCGCGGGCCCGGCGTTGCAGCACAATATTCTGGAATACGCCGAGATGTTCCTCTTTCTGCTGGCGGCCATGACCTTTGTCACCACCCTGGAGGAGCGCCAGGTGTTTGGCGCTCTGCGCTCCTGGCTGATCGTGCGTCAGTTCTCCCTGCGTCAGGTGTACTGGATTACCGGCGCCCTGGCCTTTGTGCTGTCGCCGGTGGCCGATAACCTGTCCACCGCCCTGCTAATGGGGGCCGTGGTGCTGGCGGTCGGCAACGGCAATCGCCAGTTCGTCACCGTGGGCAGCATCAATATCGTCATCGCGGCCAATGCCGGCGGCGCCTTCAGCCCCTTCGGCGATATCACCACTCTGATGGTCTGGCAGGAAGGCCTGGTGCCCTTCGCCGAGTTTGGCCGCCTGTTTCTGCCCTCCCTGGTCAACTGGCTGGTGCCGGCCCTGCTGATGTACCGCGTGGTCGAAAAGGCACCGCCTGCGGCCGACCAGCACGGGAAGACCCGCATGCGCCGTGGCGCCCTGGCGATAATCGGCATTTTCCTCGGCACCATAGTATTCTCGGTGCTGATCAACAGCAGCCTGCACCTGAGCCCGGCGCTGGGCATGATGACGGGCCTGGGTATTCTGAAACTCTATGGCTACTGGCTGGCAAAGCGCGAACCTGCGCTGCGCGATACCGGCCACCTGAGCCAGCACCAGGCGGAAAACATCGCCAGCATGGAGTATACCCAGGGTGATCACACCGATGTGGTACGCCGGTTTGATATCTTCCACGTGGTGGAGCGTGCCTCCTGGGATACGCTGATGTTTTTTTACGGCGTGGTACTGGCGGTGGGCGGCCTGGCCCAGCTGGGCTACCTGAGCCTGGCCTCGGAGCACGTTTATGGCACCCTGGGGCCGACACTGGCGAATATCGCCGTCGGTGTGCTGTCGGCGGTGATCGATAATATTCCGGTCATGCTGGCGGTGCTGCGCATGGCGCCCGACATGGATATGGCCCAGTGGCTGCTGGTGACCCTCACCGCCGGTGTCGGTGGCTCGCTGCTGTCCATCGGCTCGGCCGCAGGTATCGCCCTGATGGGCCAGGCCCACGGCGTTTATACCTTTATGAGCCATTTGCGCTGGACCTGGGCCATTGCCCTGGGCTATGCCCTGAGCGTGTTCTGCCACCTGTGGATAAGCGCAACCTGATGAGTACCTTGCTACGCCTGTTCCTGCCCTTCGCCCTGGGCTACTTCCTGTCCTACCTGTTCCGGGTGATCAGCGCCGTGGTGGCGCCGGCGCTCACGGCGGACCTGCAACTGGATGCCGCCACCCTTGGGCTGATTTCCAGCAGCTACTTTCTCACTTTCGCCGCCTGCCAGATTCCCCTGGGCACGCTGCTCGACCGGATCGAGGTGCGCAAGCTTGCCGCCGCGCTGCTGCTGTTTGCCGCTGCCGGCAGCCTGGTGTTCGCCCAGGCAGAATCGGCCCTGGGGCTGCTTATTGGACGGGGACTGATCGGCATAGGCGTGTCGGCCTGCCTGATGGCGGCCTTCAAGGCCTATGTCATCTGGCTGCCACCGGCACGCCTGCCGCTGGTGAACGGCCTGCAACTGGCCTGCGGTGGCCTCGGTGCCCTGGCGGCGACCTCACCGGTGGAATGGCTGCTGGGCATCACCGACTGGCGCAGCCTCTTTCTGGGCATGGCCCTGCTGTGCCTGCTGGTATCCCTGCTGCTCTGGCTGCTGGTCCCCAAAAGACCGGTCGCAGCCCAGGGCGACGAAGCCCCGGCCAAGCTCTCGGTTATACAGGTCATGCTTGACCCGCGCTTTTACCGCGTGGCGCCGGCCTGCGTACTGTCCCAGGCCAGCTTTATCGCCCTGCAGTCGCTCTGGGTCGGCGCCTGGCTGCGGGACCTGATGCTTTTGCCCGATGCCCAGGCCGCCGATGTGCTCTTCATCTGTGCCGCCGGCATGGTGGCGGGCTTTCTGCTGATGGGGCTGATCGCCGACCGGCTGCAACACCTGGGCCTGGCCCCGCGTCACCTGAGCCTGGGCGGCATCGGTGCCTTTGTCTGCCTGCTGCTTCTGCTGCAGCTGGACGAAGGCGCCCCCAACCTGCTGCTGTGGGGGCTGCTGGGCTTTTTCGGCACCTCGGGCACGCTGATGTTCGCAGGCCTGGCCCAGCAGTTTCCGCCCAGCCAGAGCGGCCGGGTCAGTACCAGCCTGAACCTGGGGATCTTCGTCGGTGCCTTTGTGATGCAGTGGGGCCTGGGCGGCATTATTCAGCTGTGGCCCGCCAGCGAAACCGGCCAGTATCCGGCCATGGCCTACCGCGTCGCCTTTGGCATCGCCAGCCTGATCCCGGCGGCCGGGCTGCTCTGGTATGGGTTTTGCGCCAGGAAGGCTCAATCCGACAGGTCGAAGGCCGCGAGCACCTGAGGCAGCCAGCGCTCGAGCCTGGCATCGGTCTCGCTGCGCTGGCTGTCTTCATCCAGCACCAGGCCAACAAAGCAGTCACCGGCGTCGTTCAGCGCCAGCGACGCCCTGAAGTCATAGTCCTCCGTGCAGGGCCAGGCGCCGACAACAAGCGCGCCCCGGGCCTGCAGGCGCTCATGCAACAGGCCCATGGCATCCAGGTACCAGTCGCCATATCCCAGCTGGTCCCCCAGCCCAAAGAAGGCGCAGCGACGTCCCTGCAGGTCCAGCGCATCCAGCGCCGGCCACAGATCCTGCCAATCGATCTGCTGTTCGCCAAAGTCCCAAGTGGAGATGCCAAAAATCAGGCAGCTGTAATCATCCACAGCCGCGAGCGCGGTGTCGGCTATGTCATGCAGATCAATCAGGCCCGGGCCCGCCAGCTGGAAGAGGCGCTCGGCGACATGCGCCGTATTGCCGGTGGTGGAGCCGTAGAAAAGCCCGATAGGTGCAGCCATGAAAACCCGCAGTGAAGCCCTGAGGTGAAACTTTGAAGTAAAACGCTGAAGTGAAAAGCCAGGCGGGACAATTCAAGCCGGCTCTGCCGCCCCCAAAGGACTGCGGCAGAGCCGGCAACGCGGAAATTACTTGGGATTAAAAGATTCGAAGCTGCTCTGGGTAATTTTGTCGATGGCAGAGCGCGCATCCTGCAGCGCCCTGAGGTTCTGTTCGCCCACGCTGCGCAGCGTGTCTTCAAGCTCCTTGGCGTAGGCTTTCTGCAGCTCCATCAGATCGGTGGCGTTCTGACATTTCTGCATTTCCCGGGTCTGCTGAATCGTCGCCTCGACGCAGGACTTGGTGCACTCCATCTGCTGGCGGGTCAACTCTTCGAGCATTTTGGTCTGAATGTTGACAAGATCCTTGAACGGTTCCATTGATGTGCCGAACTGCTTGGTAAAGTCTTGAAACATGGCGGTCACCCTTGTTGACGCGGGAACAAAGTCGCTACAGGCCTGCAGGAAACTCATAAAAGGAAGTAATACGATGATTCCTCACAAGTCTCTATAATACAGCACTCGAACCGGATTTGGGCAAGCACAGAGCGGCATTAAGCGCCGAGCCCAACCGATCAATCAGGAGTGGTTATGCGCATTTTACACACCATGTTGCGGGTTACGGACCTGCAGAAGTCAATCTCCTTCTACACCGAGCTGATGGGTATGCGCCTGCTGCGCCGCAAGGATTATCCGGCAGGCAAATTCACCCTCGCCTTTCTCGGCTACGGCGATGAGAAGGACACTACAGTACTGGAACTGACCCACAACTGGGACACCTCCAGCTACGAGCTGGGCACCGCCTACGGTCATATCGCCATTGAAGTAGACGATGTCTACGCCGCCTGCGACAGCATCAAGACCCGCGGTGGCCAGGTCGTGCGCGAGGCTGGCCCCATGAAAGGCGGCACCAGCATTCTGGCCTTCGTCAAAGATCCCGACGGCTACATGATCGAGCTGCTGGATCCAAAACGCCTCGATTAAGCTGCCGCACTACCCCGCCACGCGGTGCCCAGCACCGCACAGCTACCCCGTTTTATCTGAACATTCCCGTCCTCTGCGGGTCTCTTTGTCGGCAGACATTGACCCAGCTGCGTCTGCACACGTTTTATCCACGGCTGTGCGCCGTTATAATGGCCGCCATTCTGACTTCTGACGTACCTCCGCGATCCAATGGAGCACCATTTCCAATGAGCAAAAGAACACTCCTTGCAGCCGCCGGTCTGTTAATGGCCCTGTCCAGCACCCCACTGCTGGCGGCAGACCTGGGCCAGGCCAGCCGCGACTTTGAAAACAAGGACTACAGCGCTGCACTCGACGCCCTGGAGTCCCTGAGCAAGGAAGGCAATCCCGAGGCCCTGAGCATGCTCGGACAGATGTATGAAAACGGCTGGGGTGTGGACAAGGATCTCGAGAAGGCCGCCGCCCTGTTCAAGCGCGGTGCCAACCAGGGCCACCTGGGCAGCGTTAACGGTCTGCGCCGGCTGAAGAACATCGAGTACCGCCAGGAACTGAACAGCGTGCGCCTGAGCGCCGAAGCCGGCGATGCCAGCGCCCAGAACCGCCTGGGGGAGATGTACGAGTTCGGTTACGGCATCGAGCGTGATCCCAACCTGGCCTACAGCTGGTACCTGCGCGCCGCAGAACAGCAACTGGTGGCGGCAGAGCACAACATCGGCCGCTGCTACAACTTTGGCACCGGCGTCGCCCAGGACTTTGCCCAGGCCGAAACCTGGTACCGCAAGGCCGCCAAACAGGGTCACATGGATGCGATGTTTTTCCTTGGCACCCTCTACTCCAACAATCACGGCCAGGACCAGAGCATCGATACCAACGTCATGGCCTACGCCTGGATGCACAACTCGGCACAGCTGGGCAACGCCACCGCGGCGGCCATCGAAAAGCGCCTGCTGATGAAGCTCGACGAGCCCCAGACCCAGGCTGCCAAGGCGCTGGCCGAAGAATACCTCGACCAGTACGTGCGCCCCTTCAAGTAATTAACCCCTAGGAGGCTCCTGTCTGACATCAGGCCGCATCGACTCTCGCTGCGTCCTGATGCCGGCTGGCCGCTCCCGGAGACCTTATGCATATCCCATTTTCCGACAGTCGCGAGGCCATACGCTCCGCTACCCTGGTGCGCCGACTGCTGTCCATGCTGTACGACGGCCTGCTGATTCTCGCGCTCTGGATGGTGCTGGGGGGTATCGGCGTGGCCATCAACCACGGCGAGGCCGTGGAAGGCCCAGTGTTCAAATCAGTGCTCTTTATTGCCAGCTATCTGTTCTTCGCCTACTTCTGGACCCGCAGTGGCCAGACGCTGGGGATGATCGCCTGGAACCTGCGCGTTGAAACCCTGGCGGGCGGGCGCATCAGCTGGATGCAGGCGCTGATTCGCTTCATGGCCGCCATACCCTCGGTATTACTGCTGGGTGCCGGTTACTGGTGGATGCTGCTAAGCGACGAGAAGCTCAGCTGGAATGACCGTTTCTCGGATACCCGCGTGGTGCAGCTCGAGAAACTGAAGAAGACTTAAAAAGGTGAAAGGGAAAAGTAGAAAGTAGAAAGTAGAAAGTAGAAAGTAGAAAGTGCATTTTGCCCCTTTCACCCTGCCCCTTTTCGCTGTTATTTAGCCCGCTGCAGCATCCAGCCACCCAGCGCCAGACACAGCAGAATGGGGGCCAGTACCGCCAGCCAGGGCGCGAAGCCGTAAACGCTGCTGGCCGGCCCCATCAGATCCTGGGCGAACTTGAAGGTCAGGCCCACCAGGATACCGACAATCAGGCGCTGCCCCACAGTGACGCTGCGCAGAGGTCCGAAAATAAACGAAATGCCGATCAGTACCAGCGCCAGTATCGCCAGCGGCTGCAGCAGCTTGCCCCAGAACGCCAGCTTGTAATCCACACTGCTCAGCCCCTGCTCGCTCAGGTAGGCCGAGAATGCGCTCAGGCCGGTAATCGACAGATCCACCGGTTCCACCACTATGACCGACAGCAGGGTTGGCGTCAGGCCCGAATTCCAGACTTCGCTTGCGCGCTCCTGCACCTCGGTGCTGTCCCCCAGAAAGCGGGTTTCACGGATGTCTTCCAGCTGCCAGGCGTTGTCGACGAATTCGCCGCGGCGCGCATAGCTCGCCGAGGCCAGATCCCGTTCGCCATTGAGCTGATAACGGGTCACGCCGAAGATGACGCCACCCGGCTGCACGGCGTTGATATGAATAAAGCTGTCGCCTTCGCGATGCCAGACACCATAGCGCGACTGCAGCGCCTCGCCACCGGACTGCACCAGGGCCCTGCGGCTCTGGGCAATCTGCTCGGTCTGGGGTACCACGTACTCCCCCAGCACCAGCGCCGCCAGCACCAGCACCAGCACCGGTTTCATCACCGCAGCCACTATGCGTCCGGTGGACACGCCAGACGCGCGCATAACGGTCAGTTCGCTGTGGGAGGCCAGCATGCCAAGCCCGATGAGGCAGCCTACCAGGCAGCTCAGCGGCAGAAACTCATAGATGCGACGCGGCACCGTCATGCCCAGATAGAGCAGCGCCTCCAGTATGTCGTAGCGCTCGTTGAAGGAGTCCATCTCATCCACCAGCGCGAACAACAGATCCAGCCCCACCACCACCAGCATGACCACCATAATGGCGCCCAGTACGTGCTGAGCAATATACCAGTCGAGCTTTCTCATGCGCGTCCCCGTTTAAGACTCAACAGACTCGGCAAGCGCTGGCCCAGCCGCTCCCAGAAGTGTTCGGCAAAAATAAGATTCAGCGCCAGCGCCAAAAAGCCAGCATGCACCAGCCACAGACTTAGCCCCGGTGCCTTACCATCCTCTACCGCACCGCGGGCCGCACCCAGCAGCGTCAAATAAAGCAGATAGAGCACAATGGAGGGGATCAGCTTGGCAAAACGTCCCTGGCGCGGATTGGTGCGACTCATGGGTACCGCCAGCAGCGTCACCACCAGCGCCAGCACCGGCAGGGAGAGGCGCCAGTGGAACTGGGCCATAGCCGCGTTGCTGCCATCGGCCAGCAGCGCCAGGGTCGGCATCGCCTCAAGTTCTGCGCTCTGCAGCTCTGCCGCGGCATCCGGCAGGCGCACGCCGTACTCGCCATACTGGATGCGGCGGTAGTTGGCATCCCCCGGCACGCCTTCATAGCGCACGCCATCCTGCAACACCAGGAAGCGGCCGTTGTCCTGGGTATCGTAGCGATAGCCGCGCTCTGCCAGCACAACAACAGGCGCGCCACCCTGGCTACTGTCGGAAATAAACAGCCGCTCCAGCCCACCCGCCGCCGCATCCAGCGATTCGGTATAGGTCACGCGGTTACCGCCCGGCAGCTGCTGAAAACGCCCCGGCACCAGGGTATCAAAGGCATTGATGTTGTCCTGCTGCAGGTACAGGTCCGCCGTGCGCTGTGCCCCCAGCGGCGACAGCTGCATGCTCAGCAACCCCACCACCAGCGCCACCACTGTGGCCGGCCCCAGCGCATAAAGCACCAGCCGCTTCTGACTTATGCCGCAGGCACGCAGCACCACCATTTCGCTTTCCAGATAGAGGCGTCCAAAGGCCAGCAGCACGCCCAGAAACAGCCCCAGCGGCAGTATCAGTTCCAGAAAACCCGGCAGCCGATAGAGCAGCATCTGGCTCAGCAACTCGGGCGCCAGCTTGCCCGCCGCCGCATCACCGAGGTACTTGATAAAGCGCCCGCTTACGATGATCATCAGCAGGATTGTGCTTACCGCAGCCGTGCTGATCAGTACTTCGCGGGTCAGGTATCGGAAAACGATCAAGACGTTTTACCCTGTTGGTCAGAGGACACACTGCGCTATTCACAGGCTCCGGCACAGGCCTGTGGGTCGCGCGCGCAGGCGCGGCAGACCCCAATGGCATGGCGGACACCGTCTGTGAATAAGTCAGCGCATCCTAAGTTCAATGAATTCAAATAGTTTTAAATAGTTTATAGTGCAATGCACTTTGGAGTGCTGCGGCATTATCCATAAATACGACTTTAAAGTCTTGTTTGGAGCCATCATGGATTTCGAGATTGTAAGCGGCGCCATCGCGGCGCTGGAAACGGAACTGCTGATCGTCGGCGTCGAAGCCGACAACGTCCTGACCCCCGCGGCGGCCAGTCTGGACAGTGCCAGTAACGGCTACCTGAGCGACATCCTTGGCGGTGGCGACATCCAGGGCAAACTGGCCGAAAGCCTGCTGCTGCAGCGCGTCCCGGGCGTTGCCGCCAAGCGCGTGCTGCTGCTGGGTCTGGGCAAGAGCGATGAGCGCAGCGAACGCAGCTACCGCAAACTGGTCAAGGCCGCCTTTGGCAGCATCAAGAGCATCAGTGCCAGCAGCGTGACTTTCGCGCTGGACGTGCCCGCCACTCAGCAGAACGATCTGTACCGCCAGACCCGTCAGCTGGTGGAATGGGGCACAGCCGAGCTCTATCAGTACGACGAAACCAAGAGCCAGAAGGCCGAACCGCTGCAGCTGGCACACCTGCACATTCTGCTGGCCGACGACGATGTCGAAACCGGCGAACATGCCCTGGTCGACGGCGTTGCCATTGCCAACGGCGTATCGGTGGCGCGGGATGTCGGCAACCTGCCGGGCAACATCTGCACCCCTACCTACCTGGCTCAGCAGGCGATCCGTCTGGGCGACGAATACGACAGCATCAGCACCACGGTGCTGGACGAATCCGAGATGGAAAAGCTCGGCATGCACTCGCTGCTGTCGGTCGGCCACGGCAGTGACCAGCCCTCCAAGCTGATCGTGATGGAATACAAGGGTGCCGCCGACGCAGACGCCCAGCCCTATGCCCTGGTGGGCAAGGGTATTACCTTCGATACCGGCGGCATCAGCCTCAAGGGCGGCGCCGGCATGGATGAAATGAAGTTCGACATGTGCGGTGCCGCCAGCGTGCTCGGTACCATGAGCGCGGTGGCCGAAATGGCGCTGCCGATCAACGTGGTCGGCATCATCGCCGCCGCCGAGAACATGCCCAGCGGCCGGGCCACCAAGCCGGGTGACGTTATCACCACCATGTCGGGGCAGACCGTTGAAGTCCTCAACACCGATGCCGAAGGCCGTCTGGTACTCTGCGACGCCCTGACCTACTCCGAGCGTTTCAAGCCCAGGACAGTGGTGGATATCGCCACCCTCACCGGCGCCTGCATAGTGGCGCTCGGTCACCAGGCATCAGGCCTGCTGGCCAACGATGATGCCCTGGCCAACGAGCTGCTGGAAGCCGGCGAATTCGCCGCCGACCGCGCCTGGCGCCTGCCGCTCTGGGACGAGTACCAGGAACAGCTGGACTCCAACTTCGCCGATATCGCCAACATCGGTGGCCCGGCGGGCGGCACCATTACCGCGGCCTGCTTCCTGTCCCGTTTCACCAAAAACCTGCGCTGGGCTCACCTGGATATCGCGGGCGTGGCCTGGAACAGCAAGGGCAAGGAAAAGGGCGCCACCGGGCGCTGCGTACCGCTCCTGAGCCAGTACCTGCTGGACCAGATCGAAGACAGCGAGCATGAGCACTAAAAACCGCGCTGACTTCTACATACTGGCGGCGTCCGACGAGGACAGCCGCCAGCAGTTTTTCTGCCGCCTGAGCGAGAAAATTCTCGGCCTCGGGCTGCAGGTGTTTGTGCAGGTGCCGGATGAAATCCGCGCCGGCAGACTCGACGAACAGCTCTGGTCCTGGCGGCCCGACAGCTTCGTACCCCATGCCCTGCAGGGCGCAACGCCCGAGGCACCGATCACCATCGGCTGGGGCCTGGAGCTGCCCGCGCACCGCGATGTCTACGTTAACCTCAGACTGGCGCTTCCACCCGAGGCGCTGCAGTTCAAGCGCATCGTTGAAATCGTGGTACAGGACGATGCCATCCTTGAGGCCAGCCGCAACAACTACCGTCTGTGCAAGGACCAGGGTCTGGAACTGCACCGTCGCGACATGCGGAGGTAATCAGCGCTGGGAGCCCACTTTAGTGGGCGAATAATCCCCCTTGGTTTCGCCCTGAGACCGGGCTCCCACAATTTCAGGCTTCCTCTCTAGCCTATCGCGCCCCAAACCCTGCCCTAGATCAACGCACTGCGTCCAAAGCCTGTTTTGACAGAAAGCCTCCCTATACTGAGAGGCAGTAAACAGGGAAGCCGACATGGGAATACCTAAAAGCTTGCTGCTGATACCGCTGGTGCTGCTCATTGCCGCAGGCATCTATTGGCTGCAGCGCGAAGATCCCGTCCCCGTGGCGCTGTTTGATGTCGAGCGCGGCACGGTGGAGCTGATCGCCGCCAACAGCCGGGCAGGCACCATTCGGGCCTGTCAGCGCTCGCGCCTGTCCATGCCCCAGGGTGGACGCGTCGAACGGCTGCTGGTCAGCGAGGGTGACAGGGTCAAAGCCGGCCAAGTGTTGCTGGAGCTCTGGCACCAGGATCTCGATGTTCGGGTCGAACAGGCCAGGGCCACACTGCGGGTGCGGCAGATCGAGCAGCAGCGCAGCTGCGATAACGCCGACCTGGCACAGCGGGAATACCTGCGCACCCAGCCTCTGGCCCAGCGCAAGCTGGCATCAGCCGAGCGGCTCGATCAGCGCGAGACCGACGCCCGTCTTGGCAAACTCAGCTGTGACCAGGCCGGCGCAACCACCGACCAGGCCAGCGCCGAACTGCGCCTGCAACAGATCATGCTGGATGAATCACGGCTGCGGGCGCCCTTCGCCGGCATCGTCGCCCAGATCAATGGCGAGCCCGGCGAGTTCGTGACCCCCTCCCCACCCGGCATTCCGACACCGCCGGCCGTGGATCTGATAGACGACAGCTGTCTCTATGTACGGGCCCCCATCGATGAAATAGAGGCGGCGAGGTTATCCGTCGGCCAGCCTGCCCGCATCTCGCTGGATGCCTTTCGCGACCAGGTATTTCCGGGCCGGATAAGCCGCATCGCGGCCTTCGTGACAGAAGTCGAGAAGCAGGCCCGCACAGTGGATATCGACGTGCTCTTTGCCCCCCTGCCCGAAAACGCCAACTTTCTGGTGGGCTATAGCGCCGATGTTGAAATCATCCTGGATCAGCGCGCCCTGGCAACGCGCATCCCCACCGAAACCCTGCTTGATGGCAACCGGGTACTGCGGTATGACCCCAAGAGCGGGACCCTGGTCGAGCAAAAGGTAACGCCGGGACTGTCCAACTGGAACTGGATCGAAGTGACGGATGGCCTCGACCCCGGGCAGCGTATCCTGCAGAGCCTCGATCGCGAGGGGGTGGGCGACGGCACTAAGGTCATCCCTGAATGATCCGCCTCGACGCTCTGAGCAAGACCTATCAGCTGGGGGATCAGCCGGTGCAGGTCCAACTGGATCGGGAGCAAATTGATATTGGCAACCAAACAGAGATCAACGCGGCATGATCCGTCTCCAGGATCTGAGCAAGACCTATGAGCTGGGTGGTCAGCCGGTGAAAGCGCTGGATCAGGTGGATCTGGCTATTGAGGCCGGCGAATACCTGTCGGTGATGGGGCCGTCCGGCTCCGGCAAATCGACTCTGCTGAACATGATCGGCCTGCTCGACACACCCGACAGCGGCCGCTACTTCCTGGCCGGGCGGGAGATGAACGCGCTCAACGAAGAGGCCCGCGCCGCCGAGCGTAACCGCCGCATCGGCTTTGTCTTCCAGGCCTACCACCTGCTTGAACGCCTTAGCGCGCGGGAAAATATCGAACTGCCGCTGGTACTCGCCGGCATGGCGCCCGCCGAACGCCGCCCGCTGGTCGACCAGCTGATCAGACGCCTGGATCTCGACAGTCGCGCCGGCCATCTGCCGCGTCAGCTGTCGGGTGGCCAGCGCCAGCGCGTCGCCATTGCCCGGGCCGTGATCCGCAAACCCGCGCTGCTGCTGGCCGACGAGCCGACCGGCAACCTCGACAGCCACTCCGGCGCCGAGGTCATAACGTTGCTCGAGGAGCTCAACGGCCATGGCATCACCCTGCTGGTCGTCACCCACGACTCCGCCATTGGGCAACGTGCCGGACGCCGCCTGCGCATGGAGGACGGGCGAATTACCGACGACAGCGGTGCCCCTGCCCCTTCAGCGGATAGCCGCCATGCGCACCTCTGACCTGTTGCAGTTCAATCTGCGCCTGCTGCTGCGCCAGCGTTTTCGAACACTGATGAGCCTGCTGGCCATGGCGGTAGGGGTTGCCGCCGTGCTGCTGCTGACAGGGCTTGGCGAGGGCGCGCGCCAGTTCGTGCTGAACGAATTCTCACTGCTGGGCAGCGACGTACTGATCATGCTGCCCGGGCGCAAGGAGACCAGCGGCGGCATCCCGCCACTGACCGGCGAAGGCACCCGCGATATTACCCTCGAGGATGCGCAGGCTTTGGAACGGCTCAGTTCGGTGCAGCGTGTCGCGCCGCTGATCGTCGGCAATGCCCAGACCCATGTCGGCGGACGCAGCCGCGAGCTGCTGACCGTGGGCACCAGCGCCGTCTTTTTCAGCCTGCGCGAGCTGGCGGTCAGGCAGGGCCAGGCGCTGCCGGTGATACCGCTGCAACGGGCGGAACCGGTTGCCGTTATCGGCTCCGGCGCACGCCGTGAACTCTTTGGCCATCAAAAGGCCCTGGGCGCCTGGTTGCGTATCGGCGACCGGCGCTTTCGGGTGATCGGTATTCTGGATGATCGCGGCCAATCCCTCGGACTGGACCTGAGCGATGGCATCCTGATTCCCGTTGCCGCCGCGCAGCAGATTTTCAATACCCAGGGCATGTTCCGCGTTTTTCTGCAGATCCGTCCTGGCAGCCCAATGCCTAAGGCGCGCAACGATATTCAGGCACTGATGCAGCAGCGCCACGGCGGCGAGCGGGATGTCACCCTTATTACCCAGGATGCCCTGCTCGGCGCCTTCGATGACATCCTGCAGCTGCTGACGCTGGGCGTCGGGGCCATCGCCGCCATCAGCCTGCTGGTGGCCGGCATTCTGATCATGAACATTACCCTGATCAGCGTCAGCCAGCGTACCCGCGAAATCGGCCTGCTCAAGGCGCTGGGCGCCAGCGCCCGCACCGTGCGGCTGCTGTTTATCAGCGAGGCCCTGCAGCTGGCCCTGGTCGGCTCGGTGCTCGGCGCCGCCACGGGCTATAGTCTGCTGGCACTGGGCCACTGGTTCTTTCCGCTGTTGCCCTTTGTGGTGTCGATCTGGGCCCTGGGCGCGGCCCTGGGGGTCGCCGGTGCAACGGCCCTGGTGTTCGCCTGGCTGCCTGCATCCCGCGCTGCCCGCATGCCGCCGGTGCTGGCGTTACACGGGCAGGCCCGCTGATGCGCTTGGCTGATGCCCTGCGCCTGGTCAGCCGAGCCCTGCTGACCGCCCGGCTACGCAGTTTTTTAACCATGCTGGGCATTGCCGTGGGGATCGCCGCCGTCAGCCTGCTGACCACCCTTGGCGCCGGCCTGCAGCTCTATGTACTGGATAATTTTTCCCAGTTCGGCAGTCGCATCGTCGCCGTCAACCCGGGCAAAACTCAGACAGGCGGTATCGGCGGCCTGCTCTACAGCACCAGGCCGCTGTCGCTGGACGATGCCGACAGCCTGCGCTCGCTGGCGTTCGTCGAGCAGGTCGTACCCGTGGTACAGGGCAGCGGCGCGATCGAGTTTGGCCGGCGCGTGCGCCACACTGATATCATCGGCGGCAATGGCGAAATGGCCGCGGCCTGGCGTTTTGAGCTCGCCCAGGGCCAGTTCCTGCCGGTCATCAGCGGCAACTCCCAGCCGCTGGCCGTGCTCGGATCCAAGGTAAGGCGCGAACTGTTCGGCGATGCCCGTGCGCTCGGTCGCTTTATCCGGGTCGGCGGCGAACGCTATCGGGTGGTCGGCGTCATGGCCAGCAAGGGCCAGATGCTTGGTTTCGACCTGGACGATATCGTCTATATCCCGATCGACCGCGCCCTGTCGCTGTTCAATCGCCCCGGCCTGATGGAGATCGATATCACCTACCGTGCCGGCACCGGCGCCCAGCAGGTAGCCGAGCGCATCCGCCAGCGCCTGATACAGCGCCACGGGGTGGAGGATTTCAGCCTCACCACCCAGGATGAAATGCTCAGCAGCCTGAACCGCATTCTGAGTCTGCTGACTGTGGCGGTCGGGGCACTGGGTGGCATCTCGCTGCTGGTGGGCGCCATCGGCATCGTCACCATCATGGTCACCACGGTGCAGGAGCGCAGCGCCGAGATCGGGCTGCTGCGGGCGCTGGGAGCCACAAGACGGCAGATTCTGCTGCTGTTCCTCGGTGAAGCCCTGCTGCTGGCCCTGGCAGGAGGCCTGTTCGGACTGTTGCTCATGGCCCTGCTGCTGGGCGTGCTGGCGCTGGCCATTCCCGCCCTGCCAATCAGCCTGAGTCCCTTTTACCTGCTGCTGGCTCTGCTGCTCGCCGCCGTCGTCGGATTGCTGGCCGGCGTATCCCCGGCCTGGCGCGCCGCCGGGCTGAACCCGGTTGATGCACTGCAGCAGGAATAGCGGCAGGCCACGATCACCGCTTGTGCCGGGGATCGCCGATACGCCCTACCTTGATCCGGGGGCAGCGGGTATAATCGGCCGATTCTTTCAGATGCCAGCGAGCCTGACCCGGTTGCGAACCGGATACAGCGACTCCCAAGAATTCCAGAGACGCCAATCGTAATGGACAAGACTTACCAGCCCCACGACATCGAAAAATCCTGGTACAAGACCTGGGAAGAACGCAATTACTTCGCGCCCTCGGGTGAAGGCGATGCCTACAGCATCATGATTCCGCCGCCCAACGTCACCGGCAGCCTGCACATGGGCCACGCCTTCCAGCACACCATCATGGATGCGCTGACACGTTACCGTCGCATGCAGGGTCGCAACACCCTGTGGCAGGTAGGCACCGACCACGCCGGCATCGCCACCCAGATGGTGGTAGAGCGCAAGCTGGCGGCCACGACCGGCGAAACCCGTTATGACCTGGGTCGCGATGCCTTTATTGATAAAGTGTGGGAATGGAAAGAAGAGTCCGGCGGCACCATCACCGAACAGATGCGCCGCCTGGGCAACTCCGTCGACTGGCCGAACGAACGCTTCACCATGGATGACGGCTTCTACAAGGCCGTGCAGCAAGTCTTTATTCGCCTGTACGACGACAAGCTGATCTATCGCGGCAAGCGCCTGGTCAACTGGGACCCCAAACTGCACACCGCCATCTCTGATCTTGAAGTCGAGAACCGCGAGATCAAGGGCAAGATGTGGTACCTGCGCTACCCGCTGGCCGATGGCGCCACCACCCTGGATGGCAAGAACTACATCGTTGTCGGCACTACCCGCCCCGAAACCATGCTCGGCGACAGCGGCGTGGCGGTGAACCCGGCGGACAAGCGTTACCAGGCACTGATCGGCAAGTTCGTTGAGCTGCCCCTGGTGGGCCGTCGCATCCCCATCGTGGCCGACGACTACGCCAACATGGAAAAGGGCACCGGCTGCGTCAAGATCACTCCGGCCCACGACTTCAACGACAACGAAGTCGGCAAGCGCCAGCAGCTGCCGCTGATCAATATCCTCACCCTCAACGCCGATGTCCGCGACCAGGCCCAGGTGTTCAACGCCGACGGCAGCGTCAACACCGACGTCGACACTGCCCTGCCGGCCAAGTACCAGGGCATGGAACGCTTTGCGGCACGCAAGCAGATAATCGCTGATTTCGAAGAACTCGGCCTGCTGGAAAAAATCGAAGAAAACGCCATGACCGTGCCCTACGGCGATCGCGGCGGCGTTGTTATCGAGCCCATGCTGACCGACCAGTGGTTCTGCGATGCCAAGACCCTGGCCAAGCCCGCCATTGAAGCGGTGGAAAACGGCGACATCAAGTTTGTGCCCAAGCAGTACGAAAACATGTATTTCTCCTGGATGCGCGACATTCAGGACTGGTGCATTTCCCGCCAGCTGTGGTGGGGCCACCGTATTCCCGCCTGGTACGACAATGCCGGCAACGTCTACGTATCCAACTCCGCCGCCGGCGCCCGGGAAAAATACAACCTAGACCTGGACCTTGAACTGCATCAGGACAACGACGTACTGGACACCTGGTTCAGCTCCGCGCTCTGGACTTTCGGCACCCTGGGCTGGCCCGAGAATACCGAACGCCTGAAAACCTTCCACCCCACCGACACTCTGGTGACGGGTTTTGACATCATCTTCTTCTGGGTCGCCCGCATGATCATGATGACCATGCACCTGATCAAGGATGAAGACGGCAAGCCCCAGGTACCGTTCAAGACCGTCTACGTGACCGGTCTGATCCGCGACGAGAGCGGCGACAAGATGTCCAAGTCCAAGGGCAACGTACTGGACCCGCTGGACATGATCGACGGCATAGGCCTGCCCGAGCTGCTGGAAAAACGCTGCGGCAACATGATGCAGCCTCAGCAGGCCGAGAAAATCGGCAAGCGCACCGAAAAGCAGTTCCCCGAAGGCATCTCCGCCCACGGCACCGACGCCCTGCGTTTCACCCTGGCGGCCCTGGCTTCCACCGGGCGTGATATCAATTGGGACATGAAGCGCCTCGAAGGTTACCGCAACTTCTGCAACAAGATCTGGAACGCTGCACGCTACGTGCTGATGAACACCGAAGATCAGGATTGTGGCCAGAGCGGTAACCCTGTCGAGCTGTCCCTGGCAGATCGCTGGATTATCAGCTCGCTGCAACGCACCGAAGCCACAGTGACAAAGCAGCTGGACGACTACCGTTTCGATCTGGCCGCCCAGAGCATCTACGACTTCATCTGGAACCAGTACTGTGACTGGTATCTGGAGCTGTCCAAGCCGGTTCTGTGGGATGAAAATGCATCCCCCGAAGCCCTGCGCGGTACCCGCCGCACCCTGGTGCGCGTACTCGAAGCCGTGCTGCGACTGGCGCACCCGCTGATGCCCTACATCACCGAGGAAATCTGGCAGTCCATCAAGGCCCTGGCCGGCCGCGACGGCGACACCATCATGCTGCAGCCCTACCCCGCGGCTGAAGACAGCAAGATCGATACCCAGGCCGAAGCCGATATCGAATGGCTGCAGGGCGTGATCACCGGCATCCGCAACATTCGCGGCGAAATGAAGATTCCGCCGTCCAAGGATCTGGATGCGCTCTTCACCAACGGCAGCAGCGAAGACCAGCGCCGCCTGGCCGACAACGCTTCCTTCCTGAAGAAGCTGGCCAAGCTCAGTTCCATCACCTGGCTCAACCCCGGCGACGAAGTGCCCATGGCTGCCACCGCACTGGTGGGTGACATGGAAGTGCTGGTGCCCATGGCCGGCCTGATCGACAAGAATGCGGAACTGGCCCGGCTGCAGAAGGAACTCGACCGTCTGCAGGGCGAGATAAAGCGGGTTGTCGGCAAGCTGTCCAACGCCAAGTTCGTCGCCAACGCGCCGGACGAAGTCGTGGCCAAGGAACGGGAAAAGATCGCCGAATCCCAGTCCGCCTTCGACAAGCTGAGCGAGCAGTACGCCAAGATCGAAGCGCTCTGATTGGTGATTGGTGATTGGTGATTGGTGATTGGTGATTGGTGATTGGTTAAGGCTGATGACTGACTGCTAGAAAACAATCAGCTGACTGTAAAAAAGCCCGCCTCCTATCAGGGAGGCGGGCTTTTTTCTGCCTTTCGTTACCGAACCGTCCAGGCCCCTATAGGTGAGCGATCACTCTACTGGCTGCCAGAGCAATGAATTATACTGGCGACTCAGCAGCCCGCATCGCCCTTATCCCCCGGAATCCTTATGCGCTCACTCCCTCCCCTGACAGCACTGCGTGTTTTTGAAACCACGGGGAAGTATCTGAGCTTTACTCATGCGGCCAGGCAGCTGCATGTGACCCAGAGCGCCGTCAGTCGGCAGGTCAAGCAGCTGGAGGACTACCTGGGTGTACCCCTCTTTGTACGCCTGCACCACAAACTGGAGCTGACCGACGCCGGGCAACAGCTGCTTGCCAAGCTGGAACAGGCCTTTAACCTGATGGAAGTGGCGGTACAGGAATTACGCGACCCGAACCAGCGTCAGAAACTGAACCTGCTTGTCCCCCCGACCTTTGCCACGCGCTGGCTCGCGCCTCGCCTGGCCAGTTTTCACAGCAGCTTTCCAGAGCTGGAGCTGTCGATTCACAACAGCGCAAGCGAACACAGCCTCTTCGACTGCAGCATCCGCTTTGGCCACACGGCCAAACCCAGTCACTACAGCGAACTGCTTATGCTGGAGCAGCATCTCGCGGTCTGCGCGCCCGATATGGTGGATAAGGCGCAGCAGCTGGCCAAGTCCAACGCCAGCCTGCTGCATATCCTGGATCAGGGGGAGCGGCTTCCCGTATGGGAAAACTGGCTGCAGGCCGCCGGGATGAGCGACCAGGTCGATGTAAGCCGCGGCATGGAGTTCAGCACCCTCGATCAGGTTATCAACGCCGCCATTAACGGAGCCGGCTTTGCCATCATCGACCGGCATATGATTACCCGCGAACTGAAATCCGGCACTCTGGTCGCCTTTAGTGACATAGAGGTCAGCGGCCCCTGCGGTTACTGGCTGGACATCAACGCAGAAAGACAGGGGCTGGCCAAGGTGATTCGCTTTAGCGAATGGCTGCGCGAAGTCACCGCAGAGTCGCCAACCCAGGCTCACTGAGCCCGGCCGTCGTCCACAAGACTAAAGCTGCCACCCTTTCACCGCTCAAAAAAAAGCCCCGCAACAGCGGGGCCAAAATAGACAGCGGGTGCAACACTTAACACTTAAGCAGGATGCTTGAGCAAGGCTTTGCAATCAGCCGGTAAAGGGCGCCATGGCCTGGCGCGCAGTACGGGCGATGCGCTTGCCGGACGTGTAATCATTGATCAGATCACAGGGGGTGTAGTTGCGCTCCAGCTCATAGAGTTCTTCGGCGCTGAGTTGCATTTCCAGCGCCGCCAGCGCGCTGTCAAACTGCGCCGTGGTATCGGCACCCACCAGCATTGACGAAACCTCGCGCTTGTTCAGTACCCAGGCCTGGGCGACCTGCGCCGGCAGGCAACCACGGGCATCGGCCACCTTGGCCACCGAATGGGCGATATCCCTTGAGGCCTGATCGTTATACATCTCGGCCGTAAAGAAATCCGTCTTGTTACGGGTCGATTGCAGATCACTGGTCAGGATACCGCGGGCCAGCGGGCTGAACACAGAAACGCCTATGCCCTGGTCCATGCAGAACGGAATCATTTCCCGCTCTTCTTCACGGTAGGCACAGTTAAGCTGCAGCTGCATATTGATCGGGCGCGCCCAGCCGTTCTTGTCGCAGACCTGCAGGATTTTTGCCAGCTGCCAGGTATACATGGTGGACACGCCTATATAACGCGCCTTGCCTGCCAGCACTATATCGTTCAGCGCCCCCATGGTCTCTTCCAGCGGAGTCTCGGTATCGAAATAGTGCAGCATATAGATATCGACATAATCCATGCCCATACGCTGGAGCGAGTTGTCGATGGCGTTGAATATGTTCTTGCGCGAGTGACCCTGAGCATTGATATCATCGCTCATGGCATAGCCCACCTTGGTGGTGATAACCATGTCGTCGCGACGACCGATACGACGCAGTACATTGCACACCACTTCTTCACCGGCCCCGATAGAGTAAAAATCTGCCAGGTCGATAAAGTTGACGCCGTTATCCAGCGCGTGGCGAATAATGGGTTCGCTCTCCTTCTCGTCGAAGATCCAGGGCTTCCATTCTTTGGAGCCCATATTCATGGTACCCAGACAAAGGCGGGATACCTTCAGGCCAGACTGGCCAAGACGTACATATTGCATGTGAACCCCTCAAATATTAAATCAGAGCCGGCAGCCACCGGCTCATCCTTGCAACGAAATTGCGTTACGGTCCGGCGCCTCGGGCAACGAACCGCAGTGAATAAGAGTGATCAGACAGCGGCAGGCTTGGCCAGTGGCCGTGCCGGCGCGGTGGTGTGCGCCACGCCCAGGGCGTCAGACTTGAGTTCCACGGTCCGGCCGTTAATTTCAACCCGGGCCGCCAGTTTTAACAGTGCAAAGGCCGCTCCGATGACAATCAGCATGCCGGGCACCCCTGAGAGGTTAAACAGCATCTTGATGGCATCGACGCCGATATAACTGGCACTGATCCAGGCCACGAAACCGATAGCGCTGCCCCAGCACACCTTGATCCACAAAGGCGAAGTCAGATTCTGCGCATCGACACCCTTGATACAGAGACCGCCGATGGCATCGGTATTGGAGTCCGCCGCGGTAATGAAGGTGATCAGGCAGGCAAAGATAAACAGGCCGCTGAGTAACGTGCTGCCGGGCAGCTGATCAAACAGCACATAGATCACCGCCGCAAAGCCGCTTTCCTGATACGCGGCGTACATGATCCCGCCCTGAGTCGTATCAAAGAACAGGGACGAGCCACTGAAGATGCTGAACCAGAGGAAGCCGAACGCCGAGGGCAACAGCAGGTTAACGATAATGAACTGTCGCACCGTATAGCCACGGGCTATCTTGCCCAGGAACAAGCAACTCAGCGGCGCCCAGGCAAACCAGCTGGCAAAAAATGCAACCGTCCACCAGCCTGGCCATTGATCGTTGCCAGACGCACCCGTGACCAGATTGCGGGCAAAGAAATCAGACAGGTATACCCCAAGCGACTCAACGCCCAGCGACAGAATAAACGCGGTAGGACCGACGATAAAAATAAACAGGGCACCGGTGAAATACAACCAGGTATTAATACGCGCCAGCGTCTGAATGCCACGGTGCAGGCCTGAAGCGGCGGAGATAATGGCAGAACCGATAATGCTGATCGCGATGATGCCATACACCAGCGAACTCTTTTCGATCCCCAGCACCGACTCCAGACCATCGCCAATAACCAGCAGACCCGACGTCAGGGTTGCCGCCATTCCCAGCACCACCGAGAACAGCGCCAGGCCATCGATCACCTGACCGCCGACACTGTCCACCCAGCGCCCCAGCAAGGGTCGCAGCATGGAACCGATAGAGAAACTCAGCTTCAGGTTATGGAACGCCAGCGCAAAGGCCAGCCCTGCGACTGTATAAATGCTGTAGGGCGTGATGGTCCAGTGCACGAAGGTGGTGGAAATGGCAAAGCGCATCGCTTCCGGGCTTTGCGCACTAATGCCCAGGGACTGAGGCGGCTCGTAGTAATGCAAAATGGGCTCAGCCACCGACCAGAACAGAATCCCCATGGCGATAACGGTGGTCAGGGATACGGCAAACCAGCGGAACGGGCTCAGCATCGGGCTGGCGCTTTCGCCGCCGATACGCACCCGGCCAACCGGTGCAAAAAAAGCATAGGCGGCCACAAAAACCATCGACAGGGCGCTGAGGTTAAAGAGCCAGGACAGATTGGTAATAATCAAATCATTGAGGGCCGAAGTGGCGGCAATGAAATTCTTCTCATCCATAATCGTATAGATGATCGTCAGGGCCAGACATATGAATGCGGGCCAGAACGTTATTGGTCGGATATTTTTCATATCTCCCCCGAGTTATTGTTGTAGGTCAGAGAGGCTGACGTCCGGTACTTTTTGAATCGGGGCCATATTGGCGCAACCGCTGCCGAAACAAAAATGACATAAACGCCTGTCACCATGACAAAATGTAATCATCAAAAGCACGCTGGCATTGCAGTACATTTGGCCCGGCTGCTATCACCGTGCCGGATAAAGCGCGCATGACTCAGCCGCACTCGGTTGAATGCCTACAGCCGGTTTGCCGGACTATAATGTCGGGCCCTGATGGGGCGCCGAAGCGCCCTTTCAACTCCGGTTTCAGGCGTCGCCGAAATAAACCCAGACGCACTTGGTCTTGGTGTAGGACGACAGCGAGTGGATCGCCATTTCCTTGCCCCAGCCGCTCTGCTTGAAGCCACCGAAGGGGCTGCTAAGCCCGTAGCAGCCATAACGGTTAATAAACAGCATGCCGGCGTCAATCTGTTCCGCCACACGATGGGCACGGCCAACATTGGCGGTATAGATGCCTGCGGCCAGACCAAAGGCCGTGCCATTGGCCATGGCGACCGCTTCTTCAGTGGTATGGAATCTTGTACAGCAGAGCACCGGCCCAAAGATCTCTTCCTGGGCGATACGCGCGTTTTGATCCACATTGGAAAAGATGGTCGGGCGAATAAAGTAGCCGTTGGCGTTATCACCCTCGGTATCCGCATAACCGCCGGCCACCAGCTCGGCTTCCGTTTTGCCGATCTCGATGTAGTCCATGATCTTGTTGAACTGGGCTTCGTTGCACTGCGGGCCCTGCGTAACGCCGGCATCAAACGGGTTACCACATTTCACCGCATTGGCTTTTTCAATCAGTGCCGCGAGCACCTGGTCGTAGAGGCTGTCGTGGATCAGGAAGCGGGTCGGCTCAGAACACTTCTCGCCCTTGTGGGAGAACATCACGGTGAAAGCGCGGTCGATGGCACCTTCAAGATCAGGCGTATCTTCAAAGAAGATGCAGGGGGACTTGCCACCCAGTTCCAGCGTTGTGGCCTTCAGGTTTGATCCGCCGGAGTTCTGTACAATCTTGCGCCCCACACCGGTGCTGCCGGTAAAGGAGATCTTGTGCACGTTATCGCTCAGGGTCAGCTGATTCGCCATCTTGCCGTCTGTCAGCAGCATGTTGATCACGCCTTTGGGGAAGCTAAGGTGACGATCAATCAGCTCCATCAGATAAATCACCGTCAGCGGCGTATATTCGGAAGGCTTGATAATAACGGTATTGCCCATGGCCAGCGCCGGCGCTATTTTCAGGCTCGCCTGGTACAGCGGGAAGTTCCACGGCGCGATCAGACCGCATACGCCCACGGGCTCTTTCAGGGTGTAGTTCAGGAAACCATCATCAACCGGTGAGGTTTCGCCGTAATACTTGTCGGTCCAGCCGGCGTAGTAATCGAAGATATCCGCACAGGTCGGAATGTCATCCGCCATGGACTCTGTAAACAGCTTGCCGTTGGCCAGGGTTTCCAGCACCGCCAGCTTTTCGGTATTTTCACGAATCAGGCTGGCAATCTGACGCAGCATGTTGGCGCGCTGCGTGCGGCTGACCTTAGACCAGACACCGTCCAGGTGACGCTCATGGGCCACTTGCGCGGTGTACTCAATCTGTTCGGCATCGGCCATGGCAAAGGCGCACAGCGTCTGGCGATTCGCAGGATTACTGACGACCCAGCTGTCCTGGCTCGCACCGGCCACCCATTGTCCGTCGATATACTGATGTTTAGCCTGTTGCAGCCAGTCATTGGCCCAGGACAGGGGAATGCTTTTTGTAGTGTCCATCTGATGCTCCGCTTAGCACTATCGATCGTTTAGAGGCTCGGTCGAGCAGCTCCCGCCAGAGTGGCCAGGAGAGTCGAAAATCAGAGGCATCAGGACCCGCCCTGCGGTGTCTGTCGATACCCCTTATCGTTGCAAAGGAGCATAAAAGTGAGGGGGATTAAGCACAATTGACATTAGGGTATGCCAGGCTGCAAAAAACTCATCCTTGCAGCCGACCCCAGGCCCACGACTGCCTTATTCATCAAGGTGCTGGCGAATCAGCTCCAGGTCGCCGCCGGTTTCCTTATAAATGCGGGAGGCATATGAATAGCCACGGGCCTTCTTGAGGCGCATGACGGTGGGAATCAGGCTATTAACATTCGCAGCGTTGCGCTCAATATTGGGCTCGACCCCGTGCAGACAGTGCTGCGTAAAGGCGCTAATACCGCTTTCAAGGCAGGACATGCTATCGAGCAGGTTGTTGATCACGATGGACTGCCAAGGCGTGTAATCCAGCTCCCCGTGGTCGTGGGTCATCTGCACCGAATAGCAGCGGCCGCAGGTCTGCATGCAGCACTGCACCAGGTACTCGGCGATGGTCGGATTAACCTTGCCAGGCATGGCCGAGGAGCCCGGCTGCACCGCGGGCAACGAGATTTCACCGAAACCGGTCTGAGGCCCGGAGGCCATCAGCCTGAAATCCTTGGCGATCTTTAACAAAGCCCGGGATAGCTGATCCAGCCCGGCTGAAACGCGTATCAGCTTGTCGTGATTCTGCGAACTGTCAAACAGGTTGTCACTGTGCACAAAGCGCTCGCTTGCCATCAGCCGATTCAGCTGTGCGATACAGCGCTCAAAAAATGCCTCCGAACAGTCACCCCGCCGGCCAATAATATTGCCCCCCAGATTGACCGCATAAAGCGCGTCCACATCCGCTTTCAGACGCCTGCAGTTGCGCTTCACCAGGGATGAATAACCGCCGAACATATCTGCAAAACTGATTTCAACGGCATCCTGCAAACAGGTGCGGGATATTTTCAGCACCTGCTGCCACCGCAGCGCCTGTGCATCCAGAGTCTCGGCCAGGTGACCCAGCGCCGCTTCCAGCGCTTGCCATTGACTCATCACCGCCAGATGACAGGCCGTGCTCAGCGTATCACTGGTGGAGTTGTTCAGGTTCACATGACCATTGGGGTGAATGGGAGCGTAAGTCCCCAGGGGTTTGCCGAAGGCATTGAGGTTGGCCAGGTTGGCGATGACCTCGTTGACATTCATGTTGCTGGATATGCCCCCGCCGCCGTGAAAGGCATGCACCGGGAAGTACTCAGGCGGGCTCTGTTCAAGCAGCAGGTCTATGGCGTCGACGATCGCCTGACCCAGCTCAGGCTCCAGTTCACCGGTGAGCATATTGGTTCGCGCGGCCACCTTTTTAACCTGTAGCAGCCCCCGCAGTAATTCAGGATAGGCAGAGAGTGGTTTCTCCCCATTTAGCGGGTAGAGATTGAGGGCCCGCTGGGTTTGCACACCAAAAAGTGCACTGGCAGGCACCTCAAGTTCGCCGATAAGGTCATGTTCGATACGAAGGCTGTGACTCGTCATAGTGTTTTACTGTCCTGAATAAAGCGAAAGAACCTCGCCTTATCAGAAACAAATACGCCTATCGCGGCAAACTACAATTTTGCAGTCAGCCATGCAAAAAAGTCACAGGCGATATGCCCTTGCAGATGCGCCAGTATCGGAGCGACCTGAATGCTGAATGCTGAATGCTGAATGATGATTCGTGATTCGTGATTCGTGATTCGTGATTCGTGATCAGCAGGCTGTAAAAAGCCCGCTCTCCACAAGGAGAGCGGGCTTTTTGGTATCCATGCATGGCAAGGTCATAGGCGGCCTGAGCCTGAATTTTAGCCGGCGCCGGCGCTATCCTGACCTGTCACCCAAGCCCACGCCTGGACAACTACACGAGCACAATCTGGGAGCGCATGCTGTATAGCGCGAACAGTACTTCCTCCTGTTCGCGCTGGCCGACATTGTTTTTTCCGAGTGCCACCAGTGCATCATCCAGCACGGCCATAAACTCAAGCGCGGATATATTCATCCCCTTGTGGGCGGCCAGCATGTCTTTGCCCTTATAGACATCGGGGCCTCCGGTACCGGCAATCAGGAAGGTGGCTGCCGCATTTTTAAGTGCGGCAATATCAGAATCAGCAAACCTTGTAGAAATAGCCTTATTTTTCAAATGATTATCGACCAGATCATGGGCTATCCGGGTAGCCCCTTCAATGCCGCCTAGCCTGTCAAAAAGTAGATCGCTCATATTAGTGCCCTGCTCTGCTCGGATGCTGGGGTTAGATGCTATATTTCTTAAGCCCCTACAAACTAGCAGTGGTTAAACACATTGAGAACTACAGAATCTGTAGCGGTTATTTAACCCTGCACTGGCCGAAAAACTGGAGATTAAGCATGAAGTCATACGGCCAGTTTTGCCCTTTGGCGCAGGCCACCCAGCTGTTATGCGAACGCTGGACCTTGCTGATTGCCCGCGAATTACTCGCCGGCAGCTCCCGTTTCAGCGAGTTGCAAAAAGGTGTTCCGCTTATGTCACCGACATTGCTCTCGGCACGTCTCAAGACCATGCTGAAAGCCGGAATAATAAAAGTGGATGGGAAAAAAGGCGACTATGACTACAGCCTTACCCCGGCAGGATTGGAATTACGCCCCATCGTTGAACTGCTCGGCGTCTGGGGACATCGCTGGGGTCGTTCCAGCCTGGAAGCAGGGGATCTGGATGCCGGCCTGCTCATGTGGGATATGCGCCGTACCGTAGACTCCGCAGTTTTTCCCGCGCATCGAATTGTGATTGAGTTTGAATACAGTGATGCACCAGAAGGTGCACGTCATTGGTGGCTGGTATGCGAAAACCATGAAATTGATCTCTGTCTGACCGATAACGGCTATGACGTTGACAACCTGATCAAATGCTCCCTGAAAACCATGACCGCTGTGTGGACATGCGAATACAGCTTTAGCGATGCGGTCAAAAAAGGTGATATCAAGGTCATGGGGAATCCGGATATTGCCGCAAAACTTCAGAACTGGCTGAGATCCAGCCCTCTGGCAACACTCGGTTCCCTCGACAAACTACCGGAACTGAACTGGAACTCATAAAAACATAACAACAGGCCACTTCGAAATTAATAGTTACGATTAAGGCCCCGTTATTAATTTCACCACAAACCGGCTAACGCACTATTCCTGCCGATATTGAGCCGCTGCGAGCGCAGCGGCGGCTGCCCGGCACCTGCTGGAGGATTAGGGCTTATATTGAACGGGTATCCTGAACCTGCGATTTCAGGCCTGTGCGATGGCACGCCTGCGGCGCAGTTTGTAGAGCGAGTCGACGCTCAGCAGGATCAGCGCCAGCCAGATCAGGCCGAAAGTCACCAGCTTTTCCGGGCTCAGGGGTTCGTCATAGACAAACACCGCCAGCAGAAACATGCCGCTGGGGCCTATGTACTGGAAGAATCCCAGTGCCGTGAGGCTGATGCGGTTGGCCGCCGCAGCAAAGCACATCAGCGGCACCATGGTGATGGGGCCGGCGGCAAACAGCAGCAGATTGGTCCAGGCGGGATTGACCAGCAGATCGCTGGTCGGGCTGGTCGTGAACAGCAGATACCCCATGGCCACCGGCAGCAGCAGACCGGTTTCCAGCGCCATGCCGGTAAAGCTGTCGACGCCAAGCTTCTTGCGCACCAGGCCATAAAACGCAAAGCTGAAGGCGACCACCAGCGCAATCCAGGGCAGACGGCCAAATTGCACCACTTCAAACACCACCGCCAGCAGGCACAGAATCGCCGCGATAGTGCGCACCCTGTCGAGCCGCTCACGAAAGAACAGCATGCCCAGCAGGATATTGATCAGCGGGTTAACGTAATATCCCAGGCTCACATCCAGCATGTAATTGTTGTTCACCGCCCAGATAAACACCCCCCAGTTGAGCGCAATCAGGGTGGTGGAAGCCATCAGCGCCCAGCGGGCACGGCCATTGCGCAGGGTTGTCAGCAGCAGTTCGCGCTTGTTAAACAGCGCAATCAGCCCCAGCGTAAGCACAAAGGACCAGACAATGCGGTGCGCCAATATCTCGGGCGCGGCTATATGCTGCATCTGCTTGAAATAGACCGGCGCTATGCCCCAGATCGTATAGGCCGTGAGTGCGTAAATCACACCTTTGCGGGTGTTCTCGTCCATAAGGCTCTCAATATGCGTAACAATTTGTACACGGAATGACGCGATAGTGTATCAGCATATCTCTACGGACAAGCGGATTTTGCACATCGAAAGACACGGCAGACATAACGGGCCAGTGCGCGGACAGGAGCCGGGCGCGACGCACTCGAGACAGTAACGGCCCCGGGGATGAACCGGGGCCGTCTTTCGCGTCTTTCACTTAAGGCTTAAAGCTTCAGGCTTCAGGCTTCAGGCCGGTGTCAGTACCTGGGTAAAGAGGGACGCGTTCTCCAGATCCTTCAGGGTCACGGTCATGGCACGGCTTTTTGGATCTATATCGACCTGACCAAAAAACTGCAGCCCGGCAAAGGGCGACATATTGGGTTGTTCCGGTGCCTTCTGGTATTTCACCTGCAGGCCGAAGGTATCGTCCTGGGCATTGGGCCCGAAAGAACCGGCATTCAGCGGCCCGGACACGAATTCCCAGAAGGGCGAGAAATCTTTCTCACGCGCCTTGGCAGGATCATAATAATGCGCGGCGGTGTAATGCACATCGGCGGTAAACCAGACCACATTTTCGATACCGGCGGCCTTGATCGCCTTCAGCAGCCAGGCGATCTCCAGCTCACGGCCGCGGGCTTCACCGTTATCACCGTTGGCCACGGCTTCCCAGTTGTCGCCGTCCGCCACATGCAGCCCGATGGGCATATCACAGAACACTGCTTTCCAGGTCGCCTTCGAGGCTTTGAGTTCACCCAGCAGCCACTGCAGCTGATCCTGCCCCAGCAGTACCGTATCGGCGCCCGCAGCCACCTGCATGTTGGCGCTGTTGGGACCGCGGTAGGAGCGCAGATCCAGCATGAAACGATCCAGCAAGGGGCCAAAAGGCAGCGCCCGGTAGATGCGATCACTGCCCTGGGGGCCTGTCTGGCGCAGCGGTGCGTAATCAAAAAAAGCGCGGCTGGCCCGTGCCTGCAGCAGGCCCACACTCTTGACCTGATAGCGCTCATCGCCGGACAGGTCCTTGGAGGCCGAATAGTTGTTTACGACTTCGTGATCATCCCACTGCCACAGCTGCGCCACCTGACTGTTGAAGTGGCGCACGTTCTCGTCCAGCAGGTTGTAGCGATAGCGGCCACGGAATTCGTTCAGGGTTTCGGCCACCTTGCTGACTTCCGGCGTCACCAGATTTTTCCACAGCTTGCCGTCTTCCACCTCGATCGATTCGGGGATGGGGCCGTCGGCATAGATGGTATCGCCGCTGTGAACAAAGAAGTCCGGCGCCTGGTCCGCCATGGTGCGGTAGATTTTCATGCCGCCAATTTCGGGGTTAATGCCAAACCCCTGCCCCGCCGTATCGCCGGACCAGAGAAAACGCACGGGTGCCGCCAGCAGCGGTGCCGTCATAAAACTGCCGTTGACCCAGTCAGACATTGTGTCGTCTTCAGCATCGCGGTAGCCCACGCGCACAAAGATACGCTCGCCTGCGGGCAGGCCAACGAGTTCGACCTGGCTGGTAAAGTCCCCCTGCGGCAGTGCCCAGGGGCCGCGCACCGCCACAGCATCGGAAAAATCTTCACGGCGGGCCCACTCAACCCACATGCGTGCGGGGCGGTCGCTGCGGCCCCAGACGATGGCGCGGTCGCTCAGTACATCACCCACCTGAATGCCCTGTTCCAGCAAAGGTCGGGCGTCCGCCGCGGATGCCTGGGCCGCGTTCATCAGCAAGCCACAACCAAACAGGGCTGAACCCTGCAGAAAATTACGTCTTTTCATCTATCTGCCCCTGGGGTGCAAATCGATGAGGATAGGCCGCTTAAATGAACGCCAGACAACAGGCAGATGAAAGTTTTTTGACCGAACGGTCAATCGATGATATTAACCGCAATCAGCTCAGGGCTGACAGGCAGCGCTTTGGCTGTCATCACCATCACAGGCCGACGATTCATCCGGCATGGCGAGGCTGAAGGCCGTTTGCAGCTTGGGTTCACGATAGAGGTTATCCAGTTTCTTGGCGATGGCATCCCCGACAAAGATCTGCGGCTGCGAGGCGCTGATGTCCTCCTGCTGCTCCCTGTCGCTCACCCAGCTGTTGGCCAGATCGAACGCCTGGATAAAGCGCGGCTGCCGCGGTAGCGCCTGCTTGAAATAGGCGGTGCCGAAGTAGGTAAAGTCGCTGTCGACACCACAGCCAAAGGAGGTTCTGTCCGCCGCCGCCGCGGTAATCACCAGGGTTTCAGGACTCTGCAACGCCTCGATAAAGCCACCGGAAAAGCAGCTCGACACCAGAATAACGCGCCAGCGGATACCGGCATCATCCAGCGCCTGGCGTACCTGCTGCGGTGTCAGGTCATTCAGCTCGATGGCGCCGAATTCCAGCGAAAAGCGATGATCACGGCTGCCGTGGGAGGTCATAAACAGAAAGAGCACATCCTCGGCTGTGTCCATCTTCTGTGCCACGCCCTGCAGCCCCTGGGCAAGGTTGGGCCGGCTGGCCAGCGGGTACTGACTCACCCTGGCAGGATTGTTGGCCAGTATCAGGGAACGACCGGCGGTGTCGTACTGGCGATCGAACTGCTCGCGCACAAACTCCACCTCTTTAAGGAACACATCCTCCAGCCCAAAGCCCCCCAGCGCCAGCAGATACAGATCTGTCACCCCGGGGCGTTGTGGCTGCAGCGCCGCCAGGCTCTGCTGCATCAGGCCGGGCTGAGCATAGAAAACAGTCTCGACGTCCAGCCTGGCCCCCGGTGGCTGTGTCGCCTGCTCGGTGGCTTCATCGGTATACCAGAGCTCGGTGCGGGGCAGAATCCAAAGACTCGCCAGCAGCACCAGACTGTAAAACCCGCCCAGCACAAAGGCCCGCAGCGGCCTGGCCCCGGCAAAGCCATGCAGCAGCCGCACCAGAACCCGCCATTGCCACAGCAGCAGGACGACAAAGAGCCCCCAGGTCAGGGTTTCCGACAGCACCAGATACTGCTGGGCCTGCCACAGCAGTTGCGAGATCAGAGTTATCCACAGGGCGGCGCTGAGAAAGGCGACCAGCAGCGGCGCAAAGCTCGCCCGCGTACCGCCCGCCAGGCGCGTCACCAGCAACAGCATAAACAGGCTCAGCAGCCAGCTGGCACCCAGATAGTTGAGCCCATAGGCATCGAACAGCGCCGGCGCTTCAGTACTCAGGAAGCTGCCGCCCAGCTCCAGCCCGAGCAACAACGTGCCCAGTAACAGACACTGTTCCAGCCCGCTGTGCAGCTCCGCCGGCGCAGGCGTGTGCCCCAGCGCCAGCTTGATACCGGCGCGCAGATTCAGCCCCAAGGCATGAAACAGCCCAGGCTGCGTTTGCGCAGGGGAATTCAGCGCCCTGGTATCGGGCAGGGCGCCGTCGTCATCCTGCGGATTAACGACAGGAGCCTGTTCCGGCGCAGACTGCACGGGCTGATCCCAGGCGTCGCGTGGTGAGTCGGTCATTGCCCTGTTACCTGTCCTGTTGTCTATTCTGTTGCCTGCCTGAGACCCAATGAAGTCAGTGTTCGACTTACAGTCTAGGTCCCATCCCCCGAACCTGATCACTGCCCCGTCCCAAGGGGCAAGGGGCAAGGGGCAAGGGGCACTAATCCAATTTTTGCAGGATATTGTCCAGCGCGAGGATTTCATCGGCACTGAGCCGGCTTTCAAACTGCTGTTCGAGCACGGCGCCATACACCGGCCACATGCGCTGCAGCAACTCGACACCCGCCGCCGTAATACGCACAAGATTGCCGCGGCCATCTTCGGCACAGGCATGACGCTCCACCAGGCCTTCGCGCTGCAGACGATCCACCAGGCGTGACAGGTTGTACTTCGTCAGCAGCGTCTGTGCACCAATTTCATACTGGCGCAGCTCTCCCCCCGGCGCGCGTTTTAGTTCCAGCAAAACATCGTACCAGCCCAGGGGCGGCAGTTTTGCGGCCTTAAGCGCCTTTTGCACCCGATCGATCAGCGTCGTTTCGGTGCGTACCAGCCGGGCCCAGGTCGTGACGGTGTGTTCGCGCAGTCGTGGCTTCATGAAAACAAGTCTAGTCACATCCGGTTGCATCTACAACTATTAATGCCTAGCATTAAATCAGGTTGCAACTGCAACCAATCGGACTAAAGCACTTTATAACCCAGCGGGGGACTAACCTATGAACAAGCCCATGAACGAACTCAGCTACAGCACTATTACGCGTGACGCCCTCAAGGCACGTCTGGATGCAGGCGAGCCGACACTGATCGTCGAAGCCCTGCCTGCGCGCTACTACGACGCCGAACACCTGCCCGGCGCCATCAATCTGCCCCATGACGAAATCCGCCTGCTCGCCCCCAGCGCACTGCCCGACAAGGACGCCACCATAGTGGTGTACTGCGCCAGCACCGAATGCCAGAACTCCAGCATCGCCGCCCGCACCCTGACCGCTGCGGGCTATCGCAACGTGATGGAGTTCGTCGAAGGCAAACAAGGCTGGCTGGAAGCCGGTTATCCGATGGAGGCCTCAACGGATTAAAACTGCGGGCAGGAGCCGGTAAAAAGGGGCGAGGTGAAAGGTGAAAGGAAACGGCAAAAGCTGAGCGAGCGCACTCAGCAGGCATTGTAAATAACCGGCATCTTCCCCTTCCATTGGCGCCACAGGCTATCGTTACTGGCGAGCTCCGCCATCAGGTGCGCCACATTGATGCGACTGCTGTTGCCGGAATCAAAAATGGGATCCCGGATGGGTGAGGCATGGAGGTCATATGGAGTGACCTGATCTTCATCGCTCAGGCTGTCGGGCCGGACCGCCGCCCATTCGATATGGCGGTCCGACTGGCCCACCTCGATACGCAGATAGTCCGCGGCCCTTTCGTTATCCAGATGGGGCGGCAACAACAGCCGCAGCAGCGCGATAACAGACTTCTGGCCAAAGGAGGTTTTCTCCGCCAGATCACGATTCGAGTTGCCGCTGGTGTTCATCAGAATCAGGCGCACCGGCGCCGCAGCGCCATTCTGCCTGATCGCCTGGCACAGGGTGCGTACCGTATCCCGCACCAGCATGCGCGGGTGGCCGAAGACCCCCTTGAAGGTCAGGTTGTGTCCCAGGCACAGTGCCACCACATCGCAGCCCTGGAGGTGCTGCGCCATCTCTGCGACGTCAATATCGTGCACGCTAGCCTCGATAAGGCTGCAGAGTGCCTGTTGCCGGATATCCTCAGGCAACGCACCGGCGGAGCGCACAATCGCCCTGACCCTTATTCCCTGATCCAACAACTGCGCCACCAGCAAGCGCCCCGTGGCACCGCTGGCGCCAATCACCAAAACATTCATCCTTGCTCCCTCCATCCCCTGATCGAGCAACGCCTTACACTAATCCGTCGCCGTGTTCTTCTGATAGGTTACCCAGTGCGTTTTTTCGGCCAGCCGGTCATACAGGCCCCGCCCGCGGTAATTATTCTCGGCGGTGACCCAGCGAACAAAGGGCCAGCCCTGTGCGGCGGCCGCATCATTGAGGCCTTCAAACAGACCCCTGTCGCCGGGTTCCAGCGCTGTTACCGCGATATCCATACAGGCTCCTCTACTTCTAAAGTTCAGGTGACGCGGGCAAGGCATAGCCCAGGCCCCAAACAAGCATCAGCCTGAAAGTAACAGCCCTCTGGTCTTTTGCACAGACTGAAGCCCTAATGCGCGGGTCTGATCCGCTCGGCAAAGTCGCCCTGGGCCCAGACATTGTCGAAGGTGCTGAAATGACTCAAAGAGTCGCGGACAGGCCAGACGCACGAATACCAAAACTGTTACTGTTTCACCCCACAGACACAGGCGCCGCAGCCAGGGTTGCAATGAGCTCAGAGTTAAAACTTAAGGGCCCCGAAAAGACAATGACTGACAGCGCCACCCAGCATAGCCGCAACTTTTCCCTGCCCTCCCTTGCCCTGTCCAGTGGTAGCGTCGAGGCGCTGAAATGGATCGCGCTAATGTTGATGACGGGGGATCACCTCAACCGCTTCCTGTTCGACGGCACAGTGCCGTTTCTGTTTGAACTCGGCCGCCTTGCCCTGCCGATCTTCGTGTTTGTACTGGCCTGCAACCTGGCTCGCCCGGGCCAGCTTGAGCGCGGCAGCTACCCGCGCACTATGCAGCGCCTGGCGCTATTCGGTGCCCTTGCATCTGTACCCTTCATCGCCCTGGGGGACCTGCAGCACGCCGGCTGGTGGCCGCTGAACATTCTATTTTCACTGCTGGTACTGACCACCATCCTGTACCTGCTCGAGCGCAACGACCGGCTAGCCGCCGCTGTGCTCTTTATGGTGGGCGGCAGCCTGATCGAATACAGCTGGCTGGGGCTCAGCCTTGGTGTGGCCGTCTGGATCTACTGCAAAAGACCCTCAGTGCCCGCGGCAGCTGTGACCCTGCTCGCCTGCGCGGGCCTCTGGCTCAGCAATGGCAACTTTTGGGCACTGGCCGCTGTCCCGCTGATCCTGGGCGCCACACGCCTCAACCTGCAGCTACCCCGCCTGCGCTGGTTCTTCTACGCCTACTACCCGCTGCATCTGGGCCTGATCTGGCTGGTTCGTGATCTGGTAGGCGGCATGGGGTAATTGGTGATTGGTGATTGGTGATTGGTGATTGAGGGTAATTTTATCCGGCAATCGTGGGAGGGAGTTAAGCGACTGTGCGGCGCTTGCGCTTATAACTTGCCGGACTGGAATAGCAGGGCCCAGTTTTGCTTCAGTCGCTAACCTCGAAGGGCAAAAGGCAAGAGCTGACCCCGCGCCCACAAAAAACAGCCAAACTCAGGTGGCTCGCAGTAGGCTGAGTATTGTCGGACAGCCTCCTAGCGTGGTTCGCTACGCAAGCCTTGGAACACCGTGTAGCACATTACCAGCATGAGCACAGAGAATGGCAGTCCGGTTGCGGTTACACCCGCTTGAAGTGCCGACAAACCGCCACCAATCAAGAGCACAATCGCAATCAAGCCTTCGATAACACACCAGAAAATGCGCTGGGGCACCGGTGCATCAATTTTGCCTCCAGCCGTAATTGTATCGACGACGAGTGATCCGGAATCCGACGAGGTAACGAAGAACACGAGCGCCAGAAAAATGGCTATCGTCGATGCTGTCCTGGTGAACGGCAATTCATTTAGCATGCCGAAAAGAGAAAGCTCGGGTGAATAGCTGTCGATCACATTGGCTTTCACCAGCGAGGTTTCCGGGCTGACGAGGATCTGATCAATCGCGATGCCGCCGAATACACCCATCCAGACAAAGATGATCAGGGACGGGATCAGCAATACACAGATGATGAATTCACGCACCGTGCGACCGCGCGAAACGCGGGCGATGAACATGCCTACAAAAGGCGCCCATGATATCCACCACGCCCAGTAGAATGCGGTCCAGCCTTGGCGGTAGGCGTCATCCGTGCGGCCAAAGGGGTTTGAGAGCGGGATAATGTCCCGGGTATAGGCGACAAGCCCTGTCCAGAAGCCGTTCAAACCCACCAGTGTCGGTCCGGCCAAGAGAACGAAGAGGAAGAAAAGTACCGCGATCCCCATGTTGATTTCAGAGAGGATTTTTACGCCGCCATCAAGACCGCGCCACACCGAAACCAGGGCAACCGCCGTCACCAGAATGATGATAATCACCTGAGCATTGGTCGAGATTCCCAGTCCGAAAGCAAAGTTGAAACCCGCATTGGCCTGTTGTGCTCCCAGTCCCAAAGACGTTGCCAAACCGAAAAGAGTGGCAAAAACCGCCAGGATATCAATGATGTGCCCCCACCAACCCCAAACGCGATCACCCAGAACTGGGTAAAAGCAGGAACGGATCGAAAATGGCAAACCCTTGTTGTAAGTGAAAAGTGAAAGCGCCAGGGCCATAATGGCGTAGACCGCCCAGCCGTGCAGGCCCCAGTGATAAAAGGTTGCCGCCAGTCCCATTGCCCGCGCCGCCTCGACGTTCTCCCCGATAATGCTGCCATCTGCAGCGATGGGTGAGGCAACACCCAAGGGCCCCGAAACGTTCATGTGGTAAACGGGCTCAAGAACACCGAAGAACAAGAGACCAATACCCATGCCCGCGGCGAAAAGCATGGCAAACCATTCAAGGTAGGAATATTCAGGTACGGCGTCCTTCCCGCCCAGCCTCACCTTCGATATCGGCATAAAAATCAACGCGATACAGAATATCACGAAGAAATTCACGATAATCATGAAGAACCAGTCGAGCTTGGTGATCGTAAAGTCACGCACAGCCGCAAAGGTGGCTCCGGCCTGGTCCGGGAAAATCAATGTCAGGAGAACAAAACCGACGGCGGTCAATCCGGAAATAACGAATACCGGATTATGAATATCGAACCCGATCGGGCCAAGATTACCGTCTATATTGTCCTGTCCAACCGTGAAATCAGTTTCGATTTCGCCACTGTCAGGTGATGAGTCTGTCATGATTTTTCCTGTTTGCGGGACTCGGCCGAGCGGTTGCACGGCTGGCCGACTTTCTTTTTTTATAGTGATGTAACCTTACATGCACCCTTGAAGACTGGAATTATAGACAGCGGGGCAGGCCCTGCACCCGACACCTGTTCCTTGCGAAGTATACGGCGGCGGCATCTATACTGTGATTTTCCTATTTTTTCGGTTGGCCGGTTTCGTGCCGGCGGGACACCCTAAAGACTGTATGCGGGGGTTAAACATATGAGCACCGGTCTCTCCGATGCGTTGCGTGTTCTGGTCCAATGGCAGAGCACGCCAAATCAGGCGCTCGCTATCCTGCAGCTGGATCCTGACCTGCCATTTCCCGAGGTCCTCAGTGAGGAACAGTGTGAGCGCATGACCTTCGTGCTCAATATCCATTCAGACCTTGGCACAATCTTCGACGCCCCCGAGGACCGGTCCGGTTATATGTCCAGCCCTCATGACGACCCCTATTACGAAGGGAAGTCTCCCCTGGAACTGATCAGTACCGGGGATTTAACCGTGTTCGAACGCGTCTGCTGGCATATAGATGCGATGAGAGTGCTCTGAAAACTCTTACAGTGCGGGATTGAACGAGCTAGCGGCACCGGGGGGCAGCTCTTGTCTTTTGCTTCTGCCTCTCAATATAAAGGCAAAAGGCAAGGACCTGACCCCGCCCTCGCTACACCTGAGTCTGATTTGGTTGATTCGTGGTGTGATGGGTGGCTGGGGTGATTGGTGATTGGTGATTGGTGATTGGTGATTGGTGATTGGTGATTATTATATCCAGCAATCGTGGGTAGGGGATCAAGCGACTGTGCGGGACTTAAAGTGTACCGGGCTCAGAAATTGCAGGATCAGGCCTTTACTCTAACTTATAACCTGAGGGAAAAAGGCAAGACCTAGCCCGGCGACCGTAAAAATAGCATCAGGAAAAAAATCTTATTTTAATCGTATCCTCTAGAAGATGTAATATATAAGAAGACAGCTCACCACTTATCTTTACCAGTCCTGTTGAACTATATGAAAGGCTTCCTTTAACCCCTTTAAACATTAGCTCATAACTTGCAGATTCAGAGTTATATTTAACATCATCTAATAGCTTAACTTTCGACAACTCTATTCCTTCCTTTGCTGCCAATTCAATTCTAGCAACAATTTCGTTTTCTTTTAGAGATCCAGAAAGTCTTATTCTATTTAATTTTGACACATCCATACGAGATAGGATTGAATCCACTTCACTACTGGACACACTCAACGGCTTGATAGAAAAACCCATTCCAACTATTTTTTCCATAGCATTAAATAGTTCACGAAAATTTCTATTAGGATTATTCAATCTCAAAAGGCAACCACTTTCAAAATTAGTCAAGGTGACATCTTGATCACTCAAAGTAGAAATTTCGTGATAAGCCGCATTGCCGTCAACATCAATATTGGTAGCTACTAATTTTGATCTCCAATAAAATTTAAAATCAATTTCCTCATTACTTTCATTGACTATATGGAAACCATTTTCTCTATCAACACTAATATTCGCGTCCCTTATACTATCAGAAAAAAAATGGTAGCCATTCGGAAATTTAACTCTATACCAGCGGAAGCGAGATATCATAATCACACCTATTATTTTTTACCAAAGAATTCTTCACGCAACTCTAAAACAAGATCGCGCGACCTATTCTCTATAATCCGTGAAACCAGATCGACTTCTCCTTTACTTGGAGCTCGAAAACGACTGCTAACCTTCCCACTTTCACTGGGATAAACCCGTCGTAACAAAAATGAAAAACCTGTGCAATTTACAGGATCAGAAAAGACTGCTTCAACTGCATAAACGTTGCCAGTACCTAGTTTATCTTCAATATTCCAACCAGCCTTTATAATATAGTACGTATCATCATCAACAAGTTCATTCAGTAATTCTGACCTAGTAACATCTCTCCCACGAAGCAGTACTCTCTCTATATGGACATCATTAAACTCTTGATCAAGTTCATTCGTCTCATTCTCATCCATATCTGGCTTTGCTTTATAAACATACACATCAGTTACGTCTACCTTAGGATGTTCAGGTATCGTATTAATTAAATTATAGAAAAACTTATTTCGCAATTTATGTGATGTTATATCAAAAAGAGATACTTTATTTTTTTCAAAATCAACTCCATTAGACTTCTCCGCTTTAATTACCAACAAATCCCGCGTTGAGTTTATAAAGTCGTTCTGCGTATTCCTAATTATATAACCAGCATCAGTTTTAATGAACTCAATAACACCGTCTCTGACTTGAACTTGGCTAAATTCCGACAATTTATAATTGAACGACGAATATTGAATGTTTACTGCCAAATTATCTCCATTCCGACTAATCTGTACAACATCGCCCATCTGCTGCATTTCCTTTTTTAAAGCGTCTGCGCAAATTTTAATTGTTTCGACCGAGACATCTCCTATGATATCCATTGATGTTATACGTTCTCTACGAGGAACCACCCCCAATTTAGATGATATATCTCTATGATCATAATAATCATGATTAAGTCTAGCAAAATATTTTGCTAATTCATCTCTTGAAGTTTTCTTAGAAATTAGTATGTTTCTACTTTCAAAAAGTTTATAAATAGTTTGCACATCAACTTTTCGCTGCGTCAAAGCTTCAAACACGTTTTTATCAGACGCATAATACAAAGAGGGTCCAAAAGGTTTCTTACTCATTCTCTCCACCCCATATTCCCAGGGTTATATGTACTTGTAACAGCAGTGACTTCTTCAATTTTAATTCGTTCTAAAGTTTTCTCTCTGACAGGATCAAATCCCCATGCTCTTGAATATTTTTTCTTTGCCGAAACAAAGTTACTCCTTATACTATCACTGCACATCTCCGAAGTTACTCTTATCCTTAAATGCTCATCAGAATCGAGCATTTGAAAACGAAGTAATATATCGATAAGATATTCAAACTCTTGCACTGACTCACCAGTTCTATTGTAATATACAATATATCCAGGTTTTGAATTATCACCCCCCTTGTGCTTGATTATCATATATGGACTTGTTAATACCTCAATTGTAGCAGCTTGATTCCACACATCACCATGACGCCTCGACATTACAAGATCCGGATAATAAAACGTATAATCTTTTGGGAGTTCATCAGCATCTTTAAGTCGGATAATATCATTTCCGATACTATATAGCCGCTGAATATCTTTAGGACCCAGATAGTGAAAGTACGTATTAATCGGTATTGGAAGAGAATCCAACCGAACTTTTCCTATAGATTCATAGAAGTCTTTCTCATATCCATTATCGTGATTATGAAGAAACAAAAAACCTCTTACTTCATATGTCTCAGAAGGATCTACAGAATAAATTTCTCGCCATTCTTCGGAATATTGAGCGCACTCCACAGTCATGCAAAGTGATTTAATTGCACTTCTAATACTACTTGGTTTTATAGAACTCTTCCCATAGCTTTTCAAATCAGTATGCAAATAAATAGTACTTCCTAAGTAAGGATCATCATACGAAAACACAACATCACCAGGATGAGAAATTTTAGGTTTATCACCAGAACTTTTATGATTTTCATTAATACACGAGAAATTTTCGTCCCTCCTTGGATGGGTATTCCATTTAAAATGTCGAAAGATATCCAACGACAATCTATTTGCTATTTCTCCAACATTAACTGTTTCAGCCATATATATTTCTTCTTTTACCAGTTATTTATAATGATATCTAACACCATAAAGTCACACTATATAAAAATATTTTCATCTCCAAAAAAACCATGATCATCAACATATTAACCCGGCGGATAAATACATCGATCATGCGGCATACCGAATGTGTCCTGCCCGGAAATAGGTTTTTACCCGTTCTGGCCGACGTTGCAATGTGAGCATGCACGATCGAGTGCGTTTCTTCAGGTCGTCAATCGAACGAACCGCCGGACCGCTGTGCACCATGTTCTTCAAATCGCAGTTCAAGTATTCATCCGGGTTCAGTTCAGGCGAGTACGCGGGCAAAAAGAACACTTCCAGATAGCGCTTCACGGGCTTCTTTGCGAGCCAGCGCTTCACTATCTTGGCATGGTGGACGCGCAGGTTATCCAGAATCAGAAACACTTTGCCGGGCGTAGATTCGATCAGTGCCCGAAGAAATTTGATCAGAACCTTGGCGTTCATCATCGATTCGTACAGCATGAAACGCACGGTCCCCTGGTTGGTGATCGCCGAGATCATATTCAGTGATACGCGCTTGGCCGGCAGTGGCTGCACGGGCGTTTTGCCGATCGGAGCATAGCTACGGCCATGCTGGGTTGTATTCTTGATCCCGGTTTCATCACCCCAGAAAATCTGCGCGTTCTCTGCTTTGGCGCGCGCCTTGATTTGCGGATACTCCTCTTTTAGCCAAGCATCGACCCGGGCCGGGTTCTGTTCCCAGGCTTTCTTTAGCGGCTTCTGCGGCGAGAAGCCCCAGCGCTTGAGGTAGTCTCCCAGAGTCCGAACCGGAATGTCGATCCCCCAGAATTGCTTGATTAGCTGAGCGATAGCACGCCGCGTCCAGAGCGCAAAACCCAGTTTGTACTGATCCGGCATCTGGTCTTTAACCGCCTCAATGACACGCTGCTCCTGCGCCTCGGTCAGGCGACGCGGTTTGTTCTTGGGGCCCCGTTTTTGTACTGTCAAGGCCGCCTTGCCGCCGGCTTCATAACGCTGGTACCAGCGTCCAACAGTATCGGGGTGAACATTGAGCAGCTGCCCGATTTCACGGAAAGTTTTGCCTTTCAAACGGAGTCGAATGGCTTGCTGCCTGAGAAGTTCCTGTTGCTCTGTGCTGAGCTTGCGTGCGTCGGTATTCATGCGCACATTATATCAGACCTAAATTGCCGCCGGGTTAATAGCAAAGATGATTATTAAAATATTGCAGTTAAAATGACGAAATCGAACTTTTTTACGCTGATACTATTTAAGAATTTCTGCCAGAGATATCGACTCTTTGAAGGTTGCGGCTCAATAAGGCCGGCCACATATTTTGCCGTAGACGACCTAGCCCAGTATGCTGGTAAAAGAACAATAACCGCGAGTTGGCGGCAGTATTTCAGTAGGCCTACAGGGGCCGTACCGTTGCGGTTTCGGGAGAGAAGCTGAAGGAAACACAGCACTGCCACAAAGAACAATACATCGATTACAAGATAATCCATAGCTCAATCCCTGAGTATCCATGACGACTGCATCAGTCACTTCGCTGACACTATACTGATGCAGTTTGCTACGAATCTCGGCGGCGTACAAGCCTAGACAGGCCCAGTAAGCTCAGCCACTACTGCGCTCTACACCACCACTACCGGAATAACAGAACGGCTCCAATCCCCCTTATGAAGCCGGCGAGCACTGTGGTCAGTGTGCGATCAGGCCCAAAGGGTCGATACAGGGACTGTATCGACGCCGATTAGCACAAGGATGTGCGTTAGCGGCGCCCGCACAATGGCTTCAGAGCGCAGCGAAAAGGCTTCTCTGGGGGCGCCTTTCTTTGGTTACTTTCTTTGCGCGTGCAAAGAAAGTAACGCGCCAGCAAGGCGCAATACAAACAATCAAACCACCCCAATACACCCGGCTGCACCGCAGCTATATGGTCCTTTCCGCTAATCTCTGTTGTCGAACCAAAACGCTCCAAGCACCGCCAAGTGTTACCCCTGTTATTGAACTGCACTGTTACGGGCGCCTCGAAAAACCTCGCCGACCAGCTGTACCCTTGGGTAAAATTCACAGCGTCTGATACAGCCACGGACTGACACCGATGAAGAAGCTACGCAGCGCCCTCAAGACCGATTTGTTTGCCGCCGATCAGCACCGGGAGAAGATCGACCGCCTGGGCGATCCGCTGGCGGAGATCAATCTGCACATCGACTTTTCTGCCCTGGCGGCGGCCGTTGATCAAGTTGCGCCACGTCCAGTCAGCTCGCAGGGTGGCCGACCTCCCTTCCCGACGGAAACGATGGTGCGGATTCTGGTGCTCAAGCGGCTATACAACCTGTCCGACGAGCAGATGGAATACCAACTGCTGGACCGCATGAGTTACCAGCGCTTTTGCGGACTCACGCAGGTCAGCAACATTCCGGATCGCACCACGATCTGGGCGTTTGAGAACCGGATCGGTGAAGCGGGCGCCAGAGCCCTGTTTGACGGTGTGGCGGATCAACTGATGCGCAGGGGCTATATTGCACGTGGCGGTCAGATCATCGATGCGACCCTGGTCCCTGCGCCCAAGCAACATATCCGCCGTCATGAAAAAGACATCATCGAACAGCAGGCCACGCCCGCCGACTGGAAGCCGGCCCAGCGCCGTCAGAAGGACCTGGATGCCACCTGGACCAAGAAACATGGCAAGAGCCACTTCGGCTATAAGCTGTCGATCAATGTAGACAAGCGCTATAAGGTGATCCGCGAAATTGAGACCAGCACCGCCTCGGTGCATGACAGCCGTCACTTCGAGCAAGTACTGGATCCCTATAACACCAGCCGGAATGTCTACGCCGATCGCGGCTATGCCAGCCAGGCGCGGGAGGCGGATCTCAGGCAGCGTGGCAATCGCCCTGAAATTCAACGCAAAGGGGCGCGTAACCGTCCACCGTCCGACTGCCAGAAACGGCGCAACCACCGCATCGCCAAGATCCGCGCCCGGGTAGAGCATGTGTTCGGGGCCATCGAGCAGATGGGAGGCATGCTGATACGCACCATCGGTCAGGCACGGGCGAACGTAAAAATGACGATGATGGCGACCTGCTACAACCTGAAGCGGTTGGTGTATTTACGCCGAGCCCGAATCGAGGCTTTCTGATGGCCGCCGTGGCTCGAATGGCGCCCAGCAGGCGTGATTCGAACCACGGATAGGCATCAAACTGATGAAATAAACCTTCATTTGCCGGGGCAATTACCCTGTTTTTGTCGTCGCCGTAGAGCTGTTGCTCAATTCAGCGAAAATCATCGGTTAATCGAGGTGCCCTTACCTATGTGGTTAAACTGTACCAGCCAACTCTGCCTTTCACTCGGTGCAGCCCAACGCGCACGCCTGCCACCGTCCAGACCCCATCGCAAAGTCATAGCCCAAAGTCACACCCCCACCTCATCCGGAATCAACGCCAGCAGATCCGTCACCCCTATGTCCTCCCCCGCCTGGTGCAACAGGGTCGAGACCTGGCCCCGGTGGTGGGTCTGATGATTGAAAAAGTGCAGAATCAGGCTGGCATAGCGCTTGTTGGCGGCAATGCCCTTGGTATTGCGGTAATGAAGCACATGTTCCAGATCGTTTTCCGTGAGCCCGGCTATCCATTGGCTGATCTGCTCATCCAGCCAGACACGGTGCTTTGTCAAAGCGGGCAAATCTTTGAACTGCAGCTGATCCAGGGACACCGGCGGCGGTAAATCGGCGACCTGGCGCAGTGAAAGACCGCATGCGGGGTGTGTCGCGAACCGCTGCAGCCAGATAGTATCCCCGACAACGATATGATTCAGGGTCCCGAGCACAGAGCCGAAAAAGGCGCCGCTATCCCTGGCAAGCTCCCGCGAATCAAGACGCGCCGCAGCCTCGTAGGTCTTCAGGTTCATCCAGGCGTTGTAGGAAGCCAGTAATTCCAGCTGTTGCTTGAACTCCATTAAAACTCCTTTTCCTGCTTTCGCAGGCGGTTGGAAAGCCCAGTTGCAGAGGCAACCGCTTTTGGATTCAGGCACTGCACGGCGAAAAACCCGCTCAGACGCCGCCCGCCCAGCCAGTATCATCCCGCACTGCCCGCAGCGGTATAGCCTGCCCCGTTGTTTCAGAGTCAGCCGTACTTTCAAGATCCCGCAGCGGTTTTAGATAGTCTTCGACCTCCACCAGCTTGTAGCCTTTCTGTGCCGGCACACGAATCAGCGGCAGCTGTACCTGCTGGCAGATCTGCTGCAGCATCTCATCCCGCTGCTGACGCTTGGCCTTCTGATGGCTGCTGTCATCCAGCTCGATCACCACGACGGGCACCAGGTCGCTGCTGTTGCAGATAACGAAATCGAAATGTTTGGCGCTGATGCGGTTGAAGGCTTTTTGCCAGATGCGGCGATCTTTGCCTGGCAGCGGCTCAATAAGATCGGCCACACGCACCTTGCCATAAACGCGGTAGCGGGCATCCAGTACCTGATCCAGCACACCTGCGAAAGAACGCTCAGCAGGCGTAAAGAGCGCTGGCCGGCGGCGATAGCGCAGCTGATCAGCGGGCGCCGCACTGGTGCGATTGCGAGCGAGGAACTTCAGAAAAAACACGACTGCCAGAACCAGCAGCCCAACAAGAACAAAACCTTCCATAGCTCAATCCCTGCGTATCAATGACAAGCCCATCAGCCGTTTGGCTGGCACGACAGTCACCCAGTTTGCTCCCAATCCATACGGCGTACAAGCAACGCAGACCCAGCAATTCCAGCGTTCATTTCATGCGCCGCCGTGCTCAACACCATGACCACCAGGACAACAGAGCGCAGCGAAAAGCTTCGTCGCGGGGCGCGACTTCTACGACGACTACCGCATCACTGCTTTCAACAGATCTCACCAACAGCGAACTCTGATCCCCCGAGCTTAAATATCTTCAAGCCAAAAACGTACATCACCACACTGCAGTACGATCAGAACGGCCTCCTCCCCCTCTAAGCCGACGAGCATCGGGGTTATTCTTCGATCAGGCCCGACAGGGGCGAGGCATGGATGCCGAGCCGCCGCGTCGGCACAGGGATGTGCCGTTGCGGCGCCCGTACAATGATGTCAGAGCGCAGCAAAAGGCTTCTTCGGGGGCGCATTCTTCAAGGTAAAGAGCCTTGGATACTTTCTTTGCGCGTGCACGCCAGCAAGGCGCAACCCGAATCATCAAACCGCGCCGAGACACCCGGCTGCACCGTGGCGAACTAGCCCAGCCCTTCTATCACGACTTGTTTACAAGCCCCAAGTGTTACCAATGTAATTGAACTGCACTGTTACCCATGTGGGTGAACTTTAGCGCCCCTAATGATCCGTCCCCGCATAAATCCACATAGGCTCCGTTTTCCCGGCACGCTCAAACCCCAGCGCCCGGTAAAACTCGATGGCCCCGCCATCCGCCGTTAGCATCTGCTGATGAAAACCCGCGTATCTAGCCTGCATTGCCTGCATCAACTGGCGACCAATACCCCGCCCCTGAAAGTCGGGATGTACCAGCAGGTGCGGGTAATACACCACCAGATAGCCATCAGACAAGGCATTGCTAGTGCACTGCTTCGCCCTTAGAGGCGCTTTTAGCGAGTCGCCAGGAGGCTGGCCGCAAGGCGCATTTTCGAAGGCATAGTGGGCCTATTTCGAGGGAATGCAACACCGCGGACGGCCTCCTGGCGGCTCGCCCGCAGGGAGCTCGCCAATTCGCGCCCTGCTGCGTTGCCGCTCTAGGCAAGAGCCCCACTATTACCGGCGAGCGGCGCCTTGCCGGACACGAATTGGCGGGCTCTATAAGCACCCATTAGGGCAAAGCAGTACACTTACCCCACCAGCCGGCCGTCGATACGGGCACAGACCAGACTGTGGGAGTGCTGCAGCGCCGCCACCAGTGCCGCGGGCTTATCCGCCGCCGACCACTGATTCGCCCGGTACAGCTCCAGCACCTCGGCCTCGTCCAGACGCCCGTTCTGGCTGTCATCAAAACTGATTTCTGCGTTCATGCCTCTTCCTGTTCCCGGATTGGGATAAGTGTAAATTGGCTGCGTCCTGTTCAGATGGTTTCAAAACTGGGCTCTCAACATAGGCTCAACAACAGCCACCCTAGCGACTGAAACGGCCCTGGGCCAGAAACGCCAGCACCTGGGCACAGGTTTCAGGCCGGTGATGAATCTCCTGATGGCCAAAGGGCAGCAGTATGGTTTCCCGGGCAGCGCCTGCACAGGCCGACGCCACTTCCACGCGGCCATCACTCTGGTCAGACAGGAACAGCTTGCCCAGCAGACCGCTGTTACGACAACCGACGATCACACCCAGGCTCAGGCCGGACTCCGCATGGCAGTTATCATAGGCTCCGGTGGGCAGCAGCTCGGCGACAGGTTTGAAAATGCGGGCATAACCTGGAATCCAGCTGGCGATCTGCGCCAGGTGCGAGCCGCCGTGGGGCGTGGCGATAAAGACACAGTGGCCGATATTCTGCGGTTGGGTCTCACGGATAAAGTTCAGGGTGATAAGCCCACCGAGGCTGTGGGCGACATAGTGCACACGGCGGTAGCGCCCCTGGATGTCATTCAGCTGCGCGGACATGGCGGCGACGCAGTCGTCCATGTCGCCAAACAGGGTCGGCAGATTCAGGGCGCGGGTATGCCAGCCTTGGCGGCGCAGGCCTGCCTCAAGGTAGGCCATATCCCGCCGACCCCGGTTAAAGCCGTGCACCAGTATGGTGATGTCATCATTCATGTGCAGTTGCGCAAACAGCGGATAAGAGCTGGTTATATCACTGCGTGGCTTTCAATGACAAAACGGGATGCGAAAACTGGGCGCCAAAATCAGGCCAGCGAAGCCAAAAGCCACAGTATCAACCGGGTGGATGCACCAGGTAGCGCTGATGAAAAGCGGCGCTGCGCCTGTCCATCCAGCGGGTCATAAGGGCGATGCTGATCAGTGAGAAGGCCAGGCGCAGCCAGAGTACGCCGGACAGATGCGCACCCAGCAGCATCACCAGCAGGGTGTCCTCGATCAGGCTGTGGCAGAGCCCCAGAAACGCCATTGAGGCAAACACATCCCGCTTTGATACATGCCCCGCCTGAGCTTCGCGGATCAACAAGGCGCCGCCAAAAGACAACCCCAGAGTCACACCTATAATGGTGATGGAGGTCGCTTCCCGGCCTATGCCCAGCAGGCGCAACAGCGGCTGCAGCAGCCAGGTCATCAGCCGCTCGATACCCAGCAGCCGCAGCACCTTGAGACCACTGAGCAACAGCACTATTACCAGTTGAATCATCAGCAGACTCTTGACCTGTGCCAGCGCCCAGCCGCCGAGGCTGCTGTCCACCGGGTCTGGTTGCCAGTAGAGTTCGTTCGGGCTCTGCAGCCAGCCGCCCTGGCTGTAAATCAGGTTCAGCACAGCGGCGAACAGCAGACCGCCGCCGATGCGCAGCAGCAAAGTCGCTCCCAGGCGAACGCCGGCTTTCTGGGCGATACGCGCTTCAATCGGCAAGCCATGGGCCATCAGCAGCAGACCCGCCACCACCGTCACCTGGGCGACGCTGAGCGCTTCCTGCTGCGACTGGGTAAAGAACACCAGCATGCCGGCATAGATATTGGCCGACAGGGTCGCCGCCCACACCAGCCCCATGCTGTCCGGCAGGCCTATCATGCCCATCAGCGGTCCCAGCACCGCGGCCAGCAGCTCGACGCCGCCGAGTTCTTCCAGCAGTTTGACCACCAGAATCACCGGGATCATGAGTCTGAACAGGGTGATCGAAACGCTGTAGATCTCGCGGCCCAGTTCACGGAAAAAAGTTGAGAAACTCTTCACAGAAGACTCCAGAAAAAAATGCGCGGCATGACGGCAAGATTCAGACGCGAAGCCCTTACCCTTGCCTCTACAGCTTCGCTGCGGATGTCGGAATTCGCTACGCTCATTACCAACCTACGGTGCCGTTGTAACCTGGAATGAGCCTGCGAATTGCCCCTTGCCCCTTTTAACCTTTCACCTCGCCTCGTTCACCTCGCCCCTTATGCTAGCCCGCTGCTCTGGCCTCTAAGATCGGCGACTTCCGCCGCGCTCAGTTCGCGGCTCTGCCCGGGCGCGAGCGCTGCATCCAGCACCAGATTACCGATCGCACAGCGGTGCAAGGCCAGCACTGGGTTGCGAAAGCGGCCGAACATGCGCTTGATCTGATGATAACGCCCTTCGGTGAGGGTCACTTCAGCGACCCTGGTATCCAGTATGCGCAGGCCCGCGGGCCGGGTGCGGATGCCTTCGTAATCGAAATACATGCCCTCGGCGAAAGCCTGGATATATTCCTCGCCTATGGGGTTGGCCAGGGTAACTCTGTACCTTTTGCAGACGCCGGAATCAGGCGCGCTCAGGCCCCGTGACCAGCGACCATCGTTGGTCAGCAGCAGCAGGCCCGAGGAGTTCAGATCCAGCCGACCGGCAATGTGCAGGCTGTGACGGTAGTCGGCCTGCAGCAGATCGATCACCGTGCGGTGTTCGTCATCCCGGGTGGCGCTCACCACCCCCACGGGCTTGTGCAGCATCACATAGCGCGGTGTATTGGCCTGCAGTACCTGGCCGTCGAGCAGCACCTGGCTGAACTCGCCCACCGACAGCTGAATATCCGTGGCCGCTACGCCGTCCACCTGCACCCGCCCCTGGGCCAGCAGCAGCCGCACATCCTTGCGCTTGATGCCGGTCTGCACGCTGATAAAGCGATCGAGACGTGAAAACCTGGACTGCATCCTACTTACTGGCTGTTATTAATGCTGAGCGCCATGGCTTCGGCGATGCGAATGCCATCGATCGCCGCCGACATAATGCCGCCGGCGTAACCTGCACCCTCGCCCGCCGGGAAAAGCCCGCGGGTGTTGAGGCTCTGCAGGTCATCGCCGCGCTTGATGTTCACCGGTGACGAGGTGCGGGTTTCGATGCCGGTGAGGATGGCATCTTCCAGCGCAAAGCCACGGATCTTGCGGTTAAAGGCCGGGATCGCCTCGCGCAGGGCCTCGATACAGAATTCCGGCAGCGCCTGGGACAGGTCCGTCAGCTTGATGCCGGGCTTGAACGAGGGTTCCACGCTACCGAGCTGTTCAGATGACACGCCCTTGAGGAAGTCCCCGACCTTCTGCGCCGGTGCATCGTAGTTGGCACCGCCAAGCTCATAGGCCAGGCTTTCAAGCTGGCGCTGGAATTCGACGCCCGCCAGGGGATGCCCCGGGTAGTCCGAGGGATCGATGCCTACCACCACGGCGCTGTTGGCATTGCGCTCGTTGCGCGAATACTGGCTCATGCCGTTGGTGACCACGCGGTTTTCTTCGGAGGTCGCCGCCACCACGGTGCCGCCCGGGCACATGCAGAAGCTGTAGACGGAACGGCCATTCTTGCAGTGATGCACCAGCTTGTAGTCGGCGGCGCCGAGAATCTCGTTGCCGGCGTTGTCGCCAAAACGGGCTTCGTCGATCAGGGACTGCTGATGCTCGATACGAAAGCCCACCGAAAACGGCTTGGCTTCCATGTACACATTCTTGTCGTACAGCATCTGGAAGGTATCCCGGGCACTGTGCCCGACCGCCAGGCCGATGTGCTTTGACCGGATCTGCTCGCCATCGGCCAGGGTCAGGCCCGTTACCTGGCCATCCTCGATCTGCAGATCATCAACCCGGGCACTGAAACGGATTTCGCCGCCGAGTTCGATAATGCGGGCGCGCATTTTCTCCACCATGGTCACCAGCCGGAAGGTGCCTATATGGGGCTTGCTGACATACATGATCTCGTCCGGCGCACCGGCGGACACAAACTCGCTCAGTACCTTGCGGCCGTAGTGTTTCGGATCCTTGATCTGGCTATAGAGCTTGCCGTCGGAAAAAGTGCCGGCGCCGCCCTCGCCAAACTGCACGTTGGATTCGGTGTTCAGCACCTTCTTGCGCCAGAAGCCAAAGGTATCCTTGGTGCGCTCACGCACTTCCTTGCCACGCTCAAGAATAATGGGCCTGTAACCCATCTGCGCCAGCACCAGCCCTGCCAGCAGACCGCAGGGGCCAAAGCCGATCACCACCGGGCGCTCGGCCAGCACCGCCGGTGCCTGGGCAACATACTGGTATGTCATGTCTGGCGTAGCCTTGATCAGCTGATGGCCGGCAAACTTTTCCAGCAGGGCCGCATCCTGGCAGGTCTGCACATCCAGGGTGTAGATCAGCACAATGCTGGATTTCTTGCGGGCATCGTAGCCACGGCGGTGCACCTCAAAGCTCTGCAGCTGATCTGCGCTGATTTCCAGCGTCGTCAGAATGGCACTTGTGAGGGCTGCGTCGTCGTGATCCAGCGGCAGCTTGATATTGGTCAGGCGAATCATGTGCATTTCCCGAACGGCAGAAAAACCGCGCTATCGAACCCACCGGCGACCCGCTCCAGCTGCAAGGCAAGGCGCTGTGGTCATATCGGTGTAGCGGCGGCTTCGGAGTTACCTGGTTATAGTAAAGGCGGCATTTTACTGCATTGCAGGCCTTGATGTCGCCCGTTGCACGACCCGGCGCGCACCCATGCAGAGGCATGGGTGCGGTGGCTAAGTACCGACCTAGCGGAGGATGATTTTATATCCGCCGTCTTGTGATACTTGCGTGCTAGAGTGTACTTAGCCCAAATAGCGGCCCCGCATACTTTTCAGAGGCTAGGCTCTGCAGTGCACCCAATGGCAGGGTGTCGAAAGGTGTCACCTTTCAGCACCCCGACAGCAGCCAGGACATGCGTAACGCATTGTCCTGATAACAATCGATCGCCGGAGCACACAACATGACCAAAGAAAGAAGCACGTCCAAGGAATCGAAAAAGAAACCCGCCATGTCCCCCAAGGAGAAAAAGGCCGCCAAGCAGTCGAAAAAAGACTCCAAGAATGTTTTTGGCTCCTGATCCGGCAGCTTCAATTACATTGAACGCCTGACCTTCTGCACTAACCTGGCTGAATAAAGAGGCCGCGTTTCTAACCTCTTTATTTACACTGACCCACCTTAAACCTCTCTATTTACAAGGGCTCGCCCCTTACCTTCACCCTGTTGTTTTTGTCACGACTGCTGCGTATCAGCTCATCACCCTGGGTGGCATTGGCGGATTTTGCCAGCCGATCGTAGAGCACGACGTTGACCGTGGCCGCAAGATTCAGGCAACCCACCGTAGGGATATAGACCACCGCCTGGGCACGATCTACCAGCCCCTGGCTCAGGGTGCCGTCTTCAGGCCCAAAGATGTAAAAGGCATTTTCGGGGTGCTGAAACGCATTCAGCGGCTGGGCTCCCTCCACCAGTTCCACACACACGATGGCCGCCCCCTCTGGCACCGCCTCCAGCAATGAGTCCACCCCGGTAAGTGGGATGCTCCGACTCACCTGTTTGGTATCGGTACTGAATTTTCGGGCCCTGGCATAGCGCTCGCCGGTATAGAACACCGCATCAACCCCGAAACAGCCCGCCGCACGCATAACGGCTCCCACGTTGGTGGGGCTCTTGGGATTGTTCAGGCCAATACAGAGTTTCGGGTATGTCATCGTCAGTTCGCAGCAGCGGTTGATCCACGCACCCGACCCCGGGCGCAACAGGCCCGCCAGTTTACCAGAGCCGGCAGTGGCCGTCAGAATCGCCGCAGCGCAGGGCCTCAGCCCCCGAAACAGACCGCCTGTGGTGACGACAAAAAGTATAAATGTACCCAACAAGAGGCGAATGTAATTACAAAAACATAATTTTTAATTTGGAAATATTGTGACAAAAATGTATACAATACGGCTCGAGGCATTTCGACACCCCAGACTCAGGCAACCAGGCCCTGAACCCGGGGCACGACAAAGCGTCCCGAAGATGCGGGGACGCAAACAATAAAAATGGCACGGCCAAGGCCGTGCCTGACTCCAGAGGAACAGTATGAAAGCGCTCAGCACAGACGTCAGCAGACGCCCAGACCCCGTGGATACTCGCGATTTGCAGCGGCCCCGCCGCGCAGGAAATCAATCCGCGCCGACGTACTAGACGCTCGATCACAATGACCTTCCTGGGGCTCTTGCCATGACTACGCGCAACCGCAGTACCTCCCTGTTCGATTTCTACGGCCGGCCGCCGATTCTCAAGGCCCTGCCGCTCTCCCTGCAGCATATTCTGGCCATGATGATGGGGACCGTTACGGTGCCCATCATCGTCGTGGGTGCGGTAAACGCATCCCTGGACGAAAAAATGGCGCTGATTCAGATCGCCCTGATTGCCTCCGGCATCTCCACCCTGTTACAGCTGTATTGCATTGGCAGGATGGGCGCGCGCCTGCCCGCCATCTTTGGTGTGGGCTTTGCCTATGTGCCGACGCTTACCGCCATTGGCGCCCAGTACGGTATCAGCGGAATTCTTGGCGCCCAGGTCGCAGGCGGTCTTGCCATGATGCTGGTGGCGGTCTTTATTCGCCACATTCGCGGCCTGTTCACACCGGTGGTGGCCGGCACTGTGGTGCTGGTCATCGGCCTGTCACTCTATGACATCGCCATCAACTATATGGCCGGCGGCGTGGCCAGTAGCAGCCGCGGCTCACTGCTGAACTGGGGCATCGCCATCATTACACTACTGGTGGTGCTGGGTGTTTCCCACTTCGCCCGGGGCTTCCTGCAACTGGCCTCCATTATCTGCGGCATCGCCGTGGGTTATGTGCTGTCTGTCTTCTGCGGCCTGGTGGATTTCAGCCCCATCGCCGCCGCTCCCTGGTTTACGGCACCCAGCCCCATGCAGTTCGAGCTGGAATTCCATACCGCGGCCATTATCTCCATGGTGATCATCTGCGTGATCAATTCGGTACAGACCATCGGCGATCTGTCTGCCACCACCGTGGGCGCCATGAATCGGGAGCTGTCTGACCGCGAGCTGTCCGGCGGCCTGCTCGGCAATGGTGTCTGCACCCTGCTGGGTTCGTTCTTCGGTGCCCTGCCCACGGCGTCCTACAGTCAGAATGTCGGCATCGTCGCCATGACCAAGGTCATCAGCCGTTTCGTGCTGGCGCTGGCGGCGGGCTTTATGCTGGTGGCGGGCTTTATTCCCAAGTTCGGCGCCCTGATCACCACCATCCCGTTCCCGGTGCTGGGTGGCGCCACCATCATTGTCTTCGGCATGATCACCATGACCGGCATCAAACTGATCACCAAGGAAGAAATGTCGTCGCGCAATGTGACCATCGTCAGCCTGGCGCTGGCCCTGAGCATGGGTATTTACGCGGTACCGGACGCCATTGCACAATTTCCAGAGATGCTGAAGCTGGTCGTGGGCGGATCACCCATAGTGGTCGCGGCCTTTGTCGCCATAGTGCTCAACCTGATACTGCCGAAGAAGACCCTGGCGGACGAAGAACAGGAGCGGCTGCAGATCGAAATGAAAATGAATGGCGAGAGTCAGGCCAGTCGCTAACGAATCCGCACTCAGGCAAAGCCCGCTTCGGCGGGCTTTTTACTGCCCGGTACGGGGCAAGATACTGCAGGGAAAGGTGATTCGTGATTCGTGATTCGTGATTCGTGATTCGTGATTCGTGATTCGTGATTCGTGATTCGTGATTCGTGATTCGTGATTCGTGATTCGTGATCAGCGTGCAGGTTACGCCTGCCAATGACCAGTCACTATTTACCAATCACCTCATACCAGCCGTAAGCTTAAAGCTGTCAGCTTACAGCTCATGGCTTACAAATGACAAATTACCAATTACCAATTACCAATTACCAATTACCAATTACCGGAAATTTTCGAGCGCCCACAAAAAAAGGCGAATCCCGAAGGTTTCGCCTTTTTTATCGCTCAACTCAGAGAGTCGAGGGTGACATCATATCGCTACGATGTCAGTCGTGATTCTGATTTACAGAATTACGATGTTCTCAGCCTGAGGACCCTTCTGGCCCTGAGTAACTGTGAACTCAACTTTCTGGCCTTCGACCAGAGTCTTGAAGCCAGAACCAGTGATCGCACGGAAGTGAGCGAAAACGTCAGGACCAGATTCCTGTTCGATGAAACCAAAACCTTTAGCTTCGTTGAACCATTTTACGGTGCCGGTAGTAGTAGACATAATAATATTTCCTGATAATTCAAGAGTAATTTAATGACCTTTATAAGAAAAGGTCGTTGGACTAAAAGTGGCGCTTACTTATGAAAAACAGGACGAAGTTCTAAAACAGGACATCGAAAATGTGTGCATAAATATAGGTCGTACTTTCAGGTAAGGCTGAATTATACATGACCACAGGGTGGCGTCAACTGCTTATTTCAGAAGCCTCATATTAATGACCCACCCCACTTCATTGTTGCAGAGGTTCCTGCCCGCCAGACCAGAGCTCCGGCGCGGCCGGGGCTCTGGATCAAAAGCGCCAGGATCTCAGAATTTCTTTTCGTAACTGTGGCAGTAAGGCGTCTTGCCGGTCTTGGCGTAATAGTCCTGGTGATACTCTTCAGCGCGCCAGAAAGGCGCCATGGGTAGCACCTTGGTGACAACGTCATGACCCTTGCCCTTGAGGATATCGATCAGACCCTCGATGGTTTCGCGCTCCTGATCATTTTCAACAAAGATCGCGGAGGCGTACTGCGGGCCCAGATCTGGCCCCTGCCCGCCCAACTGGGTCGGATCGTGAATCTCGAAGAACAGCTTGGCCAGGGTTTCGTAGCTCACCTGGCCGGCATCATAGCTGACCTCAACCACTTCCAGATGACCGCTGGTCTTGCTGCACACCTGGGTATAGGTCGGATTCTCCGAGGGGCCGCCCATATAGCCCGACACCACAGCTTCAACACCCGGTACCTGCTGCAGCAGATGCTCTACGCCCCAGAAGCAGCCGCCGGCAAAGTAGGCCTTTTTCAGTTCACTGCCACTTTCCAGCGCCAGTTCTTCTGCGCTGACGAAGTTCATGGAGATGGAGTTGACGCAGTGGCGAATGTTTTTCGCGGTCTGCATCTCGCCTTCAAACACATGGCCCAGGTGTCCGCCGCAGTGAGCACAGACGATCTCGGTGCGGCGCCCGTCGGCATCGACATGACGCGCCACGGCGCCTTCGATTTCATCATCAAAGCTCGGCCAGCCACAGTGAGAAGGAAACTTGTGTTCCGAACGGTACAGCGGCGCATCACACTGCTTGCATAGATAGAGACCATTCTCGAAGTGCTCGTTGAACGCACCGCTAAAGGGACGTTCCGTGCCCTTGTCCTGAATAACGCGCTGTTCTTCGGGTGTCAGTGTGTTGAACGTCATAAGGCTACCTCCATATGTGTGTAGACGGGAGCTGCAGGGGAGCCTGCGATAGTATTGCCGGCCGCTGCCGGGTAAGCCCGCAAGCACCTGCCTGGCGATACAGACACAGCAGGCACTCATCAGATGACCGCGACCGGCCCCCGTCGTTCCCGCGCCAAGAATAACAGAGCCAGAACGAAACAGGGCCCGGCATCCCTGCGGAATGTCCGAGCCCTGGCATTGGAGCCTGTGCTATCAGATGCCCTGGCTGCGCAGGTAGTCTTCGTAGCTGCCGTGGAAGTCGACGATACCTGTGGGTGTCAGCTCGATGATGCGGGTCGCCAGGGAGGAAACGAACTCACGGTCATGGCTGACAAACAGCAGCGTACCGGGGTAGTTTTCCAGCGCCAGGTTGAGCGCCTCGATGGATTCCATGTCCAAGTGGTTGGTCGGCTCATCCATCAGCATGATATTGGGGCGCTGCAGCATCAGCTTGCCGAACAGCATGCGACCCTGCTCACCACCGGAGATGACCTTCACCGTCTTGTTAATGTCGTTCTGGGAAAACAGCAGACGCCCCAGAATGCTGCGAATCGACTGCTCGTCGTCGCCTTTCTGGCCCCACTGCGCCATCCAGTCGAATAGCGTGACCTTTTTCTCGAAGTCGGACGCGTGATCCTGGGCGTAATAACCCAGCTGGCTGTTCTCAGACCACTTGATCTTGCCTGCACTGGGCTCAAGTTCACCCATCATGCATTTCAGCAGGGTGGACTTGCCGATACCGTTGGGGCCTATGATGGCAATACGCTCGCCCACACCGACGCGCAGGTTAAGGCCGGAAAACAGCTCTTCGTCAAAGCGCTTCGCCAGACCTTCGACTTCCAGCGCGGTACGGTGCAGCTTCTTGTCCTGATCAAAAATGATGTAGGGACTCTGGCGGCTTGAAGGCTTGATCTCGTCCAGCGTGATTTTGTCGATCTGCTTGGCACGGGATGTCGCCTGCTTGGATTTAGACGCGTTGGCCGAAAAGCGGCTAACGAACGCCTTGAGATCCGCAATCTGGGCCTTTTTCTTGGCATTGTCGGAGTACTGACGCTCGCGCAACTGCGTTGCGGCGGTCATGTACTCGTCGTAGGTGCCGGGGTACAGACGCAGCTCACCGTAATCCAGGTCGGCCATATGGGTGCAGACGCTGTTCAGGAAGTGACGGTCATGGGAAATGATGATCATGGTGCAGTTACGCTCGTTGAGCACCGTTTCCAGCCAGCGGATAGTGTTGATATCCAGGTTGTTGGTCGGCTCGTCGAGCAGCATGATGTCCGGGTCTGAAAACAGCACCTGGGCCAGCAGCACACGCAGTTTCCAGCCCGGCGCGATTTCGCTCATGGGGCCGAAATGCTGTTCTACCGGAATACCGACGCCCAGCAACAGCTCGCCGGCGCGGGACTCAGCCGTGTAGCCATCCATCTCGGCGAAATCCGCTTCCAGATGGCCGGCCATGATGCCGTCTTCCTCGGTCATTTCAGGCTTGGCGTAGATCGCATCACGCGCCGCCTTGATCTTCCACAGATCGTCGTGACCCATGATCACGGTATCCACCACGCTGAACTCTTCGTAGGCAAATTGATCCTGGCGCAGCTTGCCGACGCGCTCGTTGGCATCCTTGGAGACGTTACCGCCGGAGGCATCCAGGTCGCCACCGAGGATTTTCATGAAGGTGGACTTGCCACAGCCGTTGGCGCCGATCAGGCCGTAGCGGTTGCCGTCGCCGAATTTGACGGAGACATTTTCAAACAGCGGCTTGGCGCCAAACTGCATGGTGATATTCGCAGTTGTCAGCAATGGTTAGTACCGAGTAGAGAGCTGATAGAAACGCAGCTACCGCCCCATGGGGCAGGATCTGCAAAAGATGGCAAAAATTCGGCGCATATTATGCCATAGAAGACTCGCCGGACCAATGCATGGTCGATCAAATTTCGTTCAGCAGCATTGGGCTCTGGAGCAAGGTTCCGCAAAAGGCGAGCAAAAATTCGGCGCGCTTTTTACCACAAGCAGTGCCACAGAAGACTCGCCGGACCAATGCATGGTCGATCAAATTTCGTTCAGCAGCATTGGGCCCTGGAGCAAGGTTCCGCAAAAGGCGAGCAAAAATTCGGCGCGCTTTTTACCACAAGCAGTGCCATAGAAGACTCCCCGGACCAATGCATAGTCGATCAAATTTCGTTCAGCAGCATTGGGCCCTGGAGCAAGGATCCGCAAAAGGCGAGCAAAAATTCGGCGCGCTTTTCCCCCCTTAAGGCAGCGCCAGAAATAGAGCCAGACATACGCCTGTTGTGCCCAATGTGAAAACCCCGCTTGTTGTCCCCCACGCCAGTCTCGCAACTCTGTAGTACTCAGCTAATACCACCTGCGGCCGCGGCGCTGTTACAACTGAGCCTCCATTAAACAGATTGCAGGATCGCAGCCATGCACAATAAGAAAATTCTCATGATTACCGGCGACTTCACCGAAGACTATGAAACCATGGTGCCCTTCCAGACCCTGCTCGCGGTCGGCCATCAGGTGGATGCCGTGTGCCCAGGCAAAAAGGCCGGCGACACCGTTGCCACGGCGATTCACGACTTCGAGGGGGATCAGACCTACACCGAAAAACGCGGCCACAACTTCAGCCTCAACGCCAGCTTCGATGCCATCGCTGTTACGGATTACGATGCCTTGGTGATCCCAGGTGGCCGGGCGCCGGAATACCTGCGCCTGAACCCCGAAGTACTGGCCATGGTGCGGCACTTTTTCAGCGCCAACAAACCCGTTGCCGCCGTATGCCACGGTGCACAGCTGCTCAGCGCCGCCGGCGTGCTCAAAGGCCGCTCCTGCTCGGCCTACCCCGCCTGTCGCCCCGAAGTGGAACAAGCCGGTGGCGAATATGCTGATATTGCCATCGATGCCGCCATCACCGACGGCAACCTGGTCACGGCGCCCGCCTGGCCCGCGCACCCCGCCTGGCTGTCCCAGTTCATGGCGCTCTTGAACGCCTGAGTCGTGAACAGCGCGCACCGGAGGTTCTCCGGTGCGCTACACTGGCGTTCTTGCGAAAGAGAACACCGGAGGACAGCACCATGTGCAAACTCTTTATCCAGGCTGATCCCCAGCTTTGGGTCAGCTCCACGCGCTCACTGCGCATTGATGGCATGGTCACCAGTGTTCGGCTGGAAAACTGTTTCTGGGGCATCCTGGAAGAGGTTGCCCGGCGCGATGACATGAACGTGCCGCAGATGATCACCCGCCTGTACCACGAGTCCATCGATGCCGGCCATGACCTGGGCAACTTCACCTCCTTCCTGCGCGTCTGCGCTACCCGGTACCTCTGGCTGCAAATGAGCGGCGACATTCCGCGCAGCCCCCGGGTGCCGCTGCGCGAGCTTGATGCCGACAGCATTCTGGCCCGCGAACACAAGGAGCTGCACTGAGGGAATTGAATCGCGAGTCAGGCATAACCGCTAGACCTGCGACGCCTCAGTAACGCGCCCTGAAATGCCATTCGTCTGCAGCCATATCGTTTTGCACGGCCTCACGAATCGAGGCATCGATTTCCGCTGATTCCAGCTCGTAAACACCGCACAGCTCCAACGCCTTGTGCACATTCACCTCTGGCCCCAGATATTCGTACAGCACCCTTGCGCAGCAGGGCATGCGCTCGCTGCTGTCCGCAACGCCCAGTTTCAGGCCGGTGAGGCGCGAAATGCGGTTTTTGAAACTCGGGAACAGAATGGTCTGGGTTACTTCATGGCACCCCAGTGACTCGTAATCCACCATAAAGATGCGCCCGGCGAGGAAATAGGCCATGCCCCTGTAGCAGTTGTGGCTCGGTCTGGCGCCGGGGTGTGCCTCCATGCGCTCGGTGCGCTGGTAGTACACCTGCTCAGCGCGCTGCTCCAGGCACACCAGGGTGCGCAGCAGCTTGCCGGGGCTGGCCATGGACAGGTAATACTCGAAGTAATACCCCAGATAGCGCTCCAGCCCCTCGGTGCCCAGATTCGCCAGCCGCGCCAGGTGCTCGGTTTCAGGTTGCGCCGGGGTTTCGCCCGCCCGCCCGCGGGGCCGCACCTGAATCAGCCGCTCGAACTGGCCGTGGGGCAGCAGTATCTCGTGCTCCTCCACGCCAAAGAAATCGCAAAAGCGCCGCAGGGTACTGGCCGAGGGCTTGTAACGCCCACTCAGGTAACGGTTGAACTGGGGGCGATTAATCTCCAGCCGCCGACAGACTTCGGCGATCGACTTGTAGTAGCTGCACAGCAGGCGCAGGTTGCGGGGAAAATCGTCATTCGTCATGGTCCCACCCAGCCTGTCATTCCGCATTTAACGTTGCACTTTAACGCACTTACTGCGCCAAGGCGCGCCATAGTGCGCCAAATTTAACAGGGGCGTCAAATTTTCTGCGCCCTCGACACTTGTTTAAATGGGCACCGTGAAATAACCCATAACAAAATCAAAACAGCGGAGACCCGCAATGCTGGATTTTCTCAACGACCTTCTCTGGGGCAAGGTGCTGATTGCACTGCTGATTGCCGTCGGTATCGGTTTTACTCTTGCCTCGCGCTTCGTGCAATTCCGCTATTTCGGCCGCATGTTCCGTATCCTCAGCGCCAGCCAGGCCTTCAGGAAGGATAAGCACGGTCACCTGAGTTCCTTCCAGGCACTGCTGCTGTCTGTCGCCGGCCGTGTCGGTGGCGGCAATATCGCCGGTGTCGCCGTCGCCATTACCCTGGGTGGCCCCGGTGCTATCTTCTGGATGTGGATGGTCGGCCTGATGGGCATGGCCACCAGCTATCTGGAATGTACCCTGGCCCAGGCCTACAAGCAGGCCGAGCCCGATGGCACCTACCGCGGCGGCCCGGCTTACTACATCGCCAAGGGTCTTGGCCCTAACTGGAAGTGGCTCGCCAGCCTGTACTCTATACTGCTGCTGCTGACCTTTGGCTTCGGCTTCACCGCCCTGCAGTCCTACGCCGTGGCCACATCTATCGAGGATGCCTTTGGTGTGTCTGTGTTCTATTCCGGCATTGGCCTTGCCATGGTTGTAGGCCTGATCATCTTCGGTGGCGTCAAGCGTATCGCCAAAGTCTCGGAGGTTCTGGTACCAGTGATGGCGGGGGGCTATATCCTTATCGCCCTGGTGGTACTGGGCATGAACCTGGACCGTATTCCCGATGTCTTCATGCTGATCGTCAAGAGCGCCTTTGGCCTTGAACCTGCCATCGGTGGCGGTATTGGTGCAGCCATCATGATGGGGGTCAAGCGTGGTCTGTTCTCCAACGAAGCGGGCCTGGGCAGTGCGCCTAACGTCGCGGCTGTGGCCTATGTACCGCACCCGGCCAACCAGGGCATAGTGCAGTCATTTTCGGTCTTTATCGACACTCTGATTATCTGCTCCGCCACGGCCTTTATCATTCTGCTCAGCGGCGTATACGACCCGGCCAGCATTGGTGATATCGGCGGTGTTGCCCTGACCCAGGCTTCCCTGGCCGATCATGTCGGCGAATGGGGCCGCAGCTTCGTCAGCGTTGCACTGCTGCTGTTTGGTTTCAGCACCATTCTGTACAACTACTACCTGGGCGAAAACAGCATCAACTTCTTCAAGACCGACAATCAGAATCTGTTCAACGGCTTCCGTGTCGCCATTATCGGCCTGGTATGCTGGGGTGCCACCACGGACCTGGGCACGGTATTCGCTTTTGCCGATGTGACCATGGGACTGCTGGCCGTCGCCAACCTGATCGCCCTGATCATGCTGATCAAGCCGGGCCTGCGCATCATGCGCGACTTCGATGATCAGATCAGCGCCGGTATCAAGCAGCCGGTCTTCGATGCCAGCAAGTTTGCCGACATGAATGTCGATCCGGCGGCCTGGGAAATCGAGCTTGAAGATCGCCAGCCGACAGCTGCCAACTGCCAGCAACGCCAGCGTGCAGACACCCTGATTTAACACCTGATCCACGGGGGCTTTTCGGCCCCCGCGCTATACCTCTGGTTTCAACCTTACCTCCGGCCCGCAGGCGCCCATGCCGACTGCGGGCCTCCCCCTGTCCTTTTTCTGAAGGTCACGCACTGCCATGAATACACGTACTGAACACGACCTGCTTGGCGATATGGAAATTCAGGCCCAGGCCTGGTACGGCATCCAGACCCAGCGTGCGCTGGACAACTTCGATATTACCGGCGTGCCCATCAGCCATTTCCCCGAGCTCATCAATGCCCTGGCCATGGTGAAAGCGGCGGCGGCGGCCGCCAACCGCGAAATAGGTGCGCTGTCCGTCGCCAAGGCCGACGCCATCATCGCCGCCTGCAACGACATCATTGATGGCAAGCTGCACGATCAGTTTGTGGTGGACCTGATCCAGGGCGGTGCCGGTACCTCCACCAACATGAATGCCAACGAAGTCATCGCCAACCTGGCGCTGGAAAAACTCGGCCACGACAAGGGCCAGTATCAGCACCTGCACCCCAACGACGACGTTAACCGCTCCCAGTCCACCAACGATGCCTACCCGACAGCGGTTTGCGTCGGTGTGCAGTTTGCTGCCCGCCCCCTGATCGATGCCATCCAGAACCTGAACCGGGCGCTGTCCGCCAAGGCACTGGAATTCGCCGATGTGGTGAAGATGGGCCGCACCCAGTTACAGGATGCCGTGCCCATGACCCTGGGGCAGGAATTCGAGGCCTTCTCGGTAAACCTGGGCGAGGACATAGACCGCATCAACGAAGCCTGCACCCTCTTGTGTGAAGTCAATCTGGGCGGCACTGCCATAGGAACCGGCATCAACGCCCACCCGCGCTACCGGGCCCTGGCCGTACGCCGCCTGGCCGAAATTTCCGGTCTGCCCATGGTCTCGGCCACTCACCTGGTGGAAGCAACCTCCGACATGGGCGCCTTCGTGTTCTTCTCCGGCATCCTCAAGCGCTTTGCGGTCAAGCTCGGCAAGATGTGCAACGACCTGCGTCTGCTGTCCAGCGGCCCACGCACGGGGCTGGGTGAAATCCAGCTGCCGGCGATGCAGCCGGGTTCGTCCATCATGCCCGGCAAGGTCAACCCGGTGATTCCCGAAGCGGTGAACCAGACCGTCTATCAGGTCATTGCCAGCGATCTGGCCGTGACCCTGGCAGCCGAAGCCGGCCAGCTGCAGCTCAACGCCATGGAGCCGCTGATCGTCTACAACCTGTTGAACTCCATGAAGATGCTGGGCTCGGCCTGTCGCATGCTGGAAACCCGCTGCATCAGCGGCATTACAGCCAACCGCGAACAGTGCGCGCGTCATGTGGACAACAGCATCGGCATCATTACCGCCTTAGTGCCTCATATCGGTTACTCCAATTCGTCTCGCATTGCCTCCATCGCCCTCAATACCGGCTCCACAGTGCGCGAACTGGTGATTGCAGAAGGCCTGCTGGACGAAGCCCAGCTGGATCGGCTGCTGAGCCCGCAATCCATGCTCGCCCCCCAGGCAGAGGTCTCATGAACAAGCGGATTCTGATCATCTATACCGGTGGCACCATCGGCATGATGCCCTCCCACGACGGCTATGTGCCCATGCCCGGGTTTCACGATCAGCTCATGCGCCAGCTCGACAACCGCGCCAGCGGACAGCTGCCGGCCTACGAGCTGATCGAGTTCGAGCAGCTGATCGACAGCGCCAACCTGACGCCGGCCCACTGGCAACAGATGGCGCAGGTGCTGGCCGAGCGCTGGGACGACTATGCCGGTTTCGTGCTGCTGCACGGCACCGATACCCTGGCCTACAGTGCTGCGGCGCTGTCGTTCATGCTCAAGGGCATCAACAAGCCGGTGATCCTGACCGGCTCGCAGATTCCGCTGGCGCAGCTGCGCAACGATGCACTGGATAACCTGGTCACAGCGCTGCTGCTGGCGGCGAACCCCGCCATCAGCGAAGTCTGCATCTGCTTCAATGGCCGGCTGCTGCGGGGCAACCGCAGTGTCAAGGTCAGCAGCTCGGGCTTCGATGCCTTCGACTCCCCCGGCTTTCCCTGGCTCGGTCGCGTCGGTATCGAATTCGAATTGCAACCACAGCTACTGCTGGCAGCGGGCACGCCTGAATTCCGCCTGGCGCCCTTCGATGCCGATGCCGTGGCGGTGCTGCCGCTCTATCCCGGCATAAGCGCGCACATCGCCGAAGCGATTCTGGCCGGCCCGTCGATCCGCGCCCTGGTGCTGCAGACCTACGGCGCCGGCAATCCACCAGACGCCAACCAGGCCCTGATGCAGGTACTGGAAGATGCCAGCCAGCGCGGCATCACGCTGCTCAACATCACCCAGTGCGCCCGGGGGGGCGTCAGTCAGGGAGCCTACGCCACCGGCGCCGCCCTGAACCGGATCGGCGTGATTCCCGGCCGCGACCTGACGCTGGAAGCCGCCTTTGCCAAGCTGCACGTACTGATCGCCAACGGCCTGAGCCAAGATGCACTGCGCAGCGCGCTGCAAGAGTCGCTGTGCGGCGAATGTGCGGCGAACTGATGGATCAGATGGGCTGATGATAGCGACACCCAGAGGGCCCATTGCGGGCCCTCTTTCGTTTTAGGGCTGAGACTTCTGGATGCTCTACTCTCTCTCCAGCTCTAGCCTGCGCAGCAGGACAGCTGGGTGACATCCTTGCTGAAGGTCTGCGCAGCCAGTTTCAGGCCCTCGACCATGGTCAGGTAGGGGAATAACTGGTCGGCGAGATCCTGCACCGTCATCTGTGCCCGGATGGCGAGTGCCGCACTCTGGATCAGCTCACCGGCTTCGGGCGCCACCGCCTGCACTCCGATCAGTCGGCCCGTGTCGGCGTCTGCCACCAGCTTGATAAAGCCGCGCAGGTCAAAGTTGGCCTGCGCGCGCGGCACGCTCTCAAGGCTGAGCGTACGGCTGTCCGTCCTGATGCCAAGCCCCTGCGCCTGGGCTTCGCTGTAGCCAACAGTAGCCACCTGCGGATCGATGAACACCACCGCCGGCATGCAGGTGAGATCCAGGCGGGCATCGCCTCCTGTCATGTTAATGGCGGCGCGGGTACCGGCAGCCGCCGCCACATAAACGAACTGCGGCTGATCGGTACAGTCACCGGCGGCATAGATATGGGCCGCCTGGGTGCGCATCTGTGCATCGATAACAATGCCACCGCGGGCATCAACCCCGACGCCGGCACGCTCAAGCGCCAGATTTCCGCTATTGGGTGCCCGCCCCGTTGCGACCAGCAGCTGATCACAGCGGATCTCCCCCTCGGGGGTATCGAGCAGGAACTCAGCCTCGACATAACGCACCTCCCGGGCCTGGCACTGCTCCAGCACCCGAATCCCTTCCTGACGAAAGGCATCCGTAACCGCCTCACCGATGGCAGGGTCCTCACTGAACAGCAGGCGATTGCGCGCCAGTATCGTCACCTGACAGCCAAAGCGGGCAAAGGCCTGCGCCAGCTCCACCGCGACCACGGACGAGCCTATGACCGCTAACCGCTGCGGCAGGCGTTCGCAGACCAGGGCTTGCGTGGACGTCCAGTAAGGCGTATCAGCAAGACCCGGTATGGCCGCGATGGCAGGGCTCGCGCCTGTGGCGATCAGGCAGCGGTCGAACGTTAACCCCCGCTCACCGCCGTCCTGCAGCTTCACCCTAAGACTGTGCTCACCGCTGAACCGTGCCTCGCCCCGCAGTACACTAATGGCGGGCGTACCTTGCAGAATGCCTTCGTACTTGGCGTGACGCAGCGCGTCCACACGCCCCTGCTGCTGCGCCAGCAGCTGATCACGCAGAATGGCCGGCGAGCTGGCCGCAATACCATTATCGAATGGGCTCTGACGGCGCAGATGCGCTATATGGGCCGCCCGAATCATGATTTTTGACGGCACACAGCCAATATTCACACAGGTGCCGCCAATGGTGCCGCGCTCGATCAGGCTGACCCTGGCGCCGCGCTCCACCGCTTTGAGCGCCGCCGCCATCGCCGCCCCGCCGCTGCCGATAACGGCGATATGCAGCCTGGCCCCGTCGCCGTCCACCCCCTGCATCTTCATGCCAGTCACTGCTTGTCTCCTGTTGCGCACTTCGAGCGGCAGCCCGAGCCCTTACCCCTGCGCCACAGCGCATAGAGCGTCAGGGCGATAAAGACCGCCAGCGCCGGCAGCAGCACGTAATCGAGGTAGCCGGTGAGCGCCGACAGGCCTACCAGGCCAAACAGGATCACCAGAATCGGTGTCACGCAGCACAGCATGACCAGCACCGTGCCCACAACACCGGTACACAGCAGGGTTTTCGTATTCATGGCATCACCTTTGAGTGTGACGGTAACGGGCCAGCGAGTCGCGCCATTGATCTGGGCTGTACCATGGGTGAGCTCCTTTCGCGGGGTCTGTTGATGCGCTAAGGTTACTTCCGTAGTTAAGTACGGAGTCAAGACGGTGAATAAAGACGCGACCTCCATGACCATAGGCGCTCTGGCCAGGGCTGCCGGCGTCAATGTGGAAACCATTCGCTTTTATCAGCGCAAGGGACTGCTAAGGGTGCCCCACCAGCCCTACGGCGGCATTCGCCGCTATGGCGCTGCACACCAGGCCCGGCTGGCGTTTATCAAGTCCGCCCAGTGGCTGGGCTTCAGCCTGAATGAGGTCGCCGAACTGTTGCGCCTCGAAGACGGCACCCATTGCGATGAGGCAAGTGAGCTGGCCGAGGCAAAATTGCAGGAAGTACGGCAAAAACTGGCGGATCTGACGCGCCTTGAAGCGGCTTTGGCGGACCTTGTCGGCGCCTGTCACCAGCACAGCGGTGATATGGCCTGCCCACTGGTGGCCTCCCTGCAGCAGGGCATGCTGCCTGGCGCCTCTCGGGCCCAGGGTGCTCGAGAGCGGGAATGATCGCCGCTTGAAGCACTATCTGATCGGTAACTTATCCGATTTTTCTGGCGCCTCCTATACTGTCTGACGTCCCCGAGCGATCCGCGGGGCTTCACACTTTGGGAGACTTCGATGGACAGACAATACATAAGCTGCGCCCTGGCCTACGCCGTCCTCGGCCTGCTTCTGGGAATTTTCATGGCGGCCTCCCATGATCACGGCCAGCTGGTCACCCACGCCCACATCATGCTGCTGGGTTTTGTGCTGTCGTTTATCTATGGGGTCATGCACCGGATCTGGTTGCACAATAGCCGCGGCGGACTGGCCATTCTGCAGTTCTGCCTGCACCAGGTGGGTGCCATTGTGCTGCTGGTATCGCTGTTTTTGGTATACGGCAAAGTGCTGGACCCGCAACTGCTCGAGCCTGTGCTGGCGCTGTCGTCCATCACAGTGCTGGTCGGCCTGATACTGATGGTCGTGATGTTTTTGAAAAGCGGCAGCGCGCAATCAGCGCAGCAAATGGGCAGGTGATACAGAGGTGGCATCGCAAGCACGGCGCCCAGGCCGCTCTTGCGATGCCAAAGCGCTAGAAATCGCCCGGAGCGCACTGCAGGCAGGTCAAACCCAGTTCGCGCCAGCGCGCCACCACCGCTGAGCGGTCATCCAGCACCAGCCAGGGGTTGAAGCCATCGGCCCGCATCTGCGCCAGCAAATGCGCTTTCACATCCTCATCGGACACGGCATCATCCCCCTCCCCCCGCAGATAGAGTGCGTCGAAGGGCACCTCGTTGCGTATCAGCCAGGCTTCGGTTTCGCTGCTATGGGAGGCAGGCCTGCCGCTGCAGATGACGATGATCTGCCCCTGGGCCTTCAGCATCCGTACCAGCCGGCGTATCGCATCGATCGCCGGCGCCTTGGCCATATGCTGGAAAAAGGGTGTCCACTGTTTGCTATCCCCCAGCACCCAATCCGCCACACTGGCAGGATCGAATTCAGCCAGGGTTCCATCTACATCCACAATAACCGTATCAGTCATTTACAGCTTCCTTTTCAAACAGTTGCAGATCCCAGCCGGTGCCAGTACCGACCGGGTCAATCCGCATGGGACGCGCATTCTCAATCCGCGGCCCATCGGGCGTGCCGGTAATAGCATCGCGAATCACGCGATAGACGCCTGAGTGCGCCACTATCAAAGGCAGCGAATATTGCTCCAGCAAGGCATTCAGCACCCGCAGCACCCGCTGGCTGAACTCGGACCAGCTCTCGCCACCCGCCGGCGTACTGCCATAGGGCAGCAACTGGCTCAGGGGTGCGCCTTCCAACTCCCCCCAATGACGCTCATTCAACCCGGGCGCAATCAGCAAACGGGTGTCGGGCAATGCCAGGCGCGCAGTTTGTTGTGCCCGCAGCAAGCCACTGGTCGCCACCAGGCTCCAGTCCTGCGCCAGCAGCGCCCGCGCCGCCAGTGCCTGTTTTTCCCCCAGCGGGCTGAGCGGGATATCGGTGGAGCCGCAGATGCGCTGCTCGCGGTTCAGCGCCGTTTCACCATGGCGCATGAACACAAAGGGTTTTCGAATCAGTTGCATATTATCTTCCTGCTCATATCTCAATCAGGTTTTGCATCAGCAAGCGGCTGCCCAGCGCCTGCTGCCAGGCTTCAAGGGGATCAAGACGACTGAACAACGGTACAACGCGCCTGGCATCCAGCACCCCGGCAAGCTGCAGCACATCGGTCAGCCTGGGATGTACATTCCAGCGCAGCCAGTGGGCGCGCCCGGACTCCACCTGAGCCTGGGCCACCGAAGGCATATAACCGGTGTAGAGCACGGCACGCTGCGGTTGCTGCGCAATAATGCGTCCGGCTTCCCCACCGACCCCATCCGGGTTGGCGGCAAGAATGATGGGCACATCATCGCCGAAGGGCTGGGGCTTGAGCCGGGCCAGCCGCTCGGCGGCCCCGGCTTGCAGCAACCCGGGCGCCAGGCGTTGGAGCAGTTCGAGCTGCCGGCGGCAGGGATCATCCAGAGTCCAGGGACACTCGGGCCTGTCGTTCAGCCAGAGTGCCATTTCCAGCGCCCGGCCCGAGGGCGGCACCGGCAACAGCAAGGGCCGCTCAAGCCAGGGCTCAAGTTCTGCACGACACACCTGCTGGACACGGTCATAGAGTCCATAGGAGGCATCCAGCAACGCCAGCGCGGCCGGCGGCGGCGTATCTAAGGCAAACAGCGTCGACTCCAGACTGAAATCGCCGCTGTAAAAAACGCCATCCCCCAAGGCCAGATGCAGCCAGACGCCGCCCAGCGAATGCCCGGCCTGGCCTGTGGTAACGGTAATGCCGGCAATGTCGATCGAGCCCTGCAGCGGCAGCAGGCGAATATCCCGCCTGCCGTGCAGCCCGGCGGCCACTGGGGCCGTGGCGTAAACAGGCACATCCGCCGGCACCTGGTGCAGCGCCGCGCAGTGATCAACATGGTCGTGACTCAGCAATACCGCATCCGGTATCTGCGGCAGCACCCAGCCACTGTCGGCACAGGCTTCCAGCGCACCGCCTGCATCCAGCAACAGGCAGCGCCCGTACCAGTGAACCAGAATCGCCGCCGGAGCCTTGGCATTCAGACCGCTGAGGACCTCGACCCGGCAGGCGGTGTGATCGGCCGCGGATGTCATGGGTGCTGCTCCAGCGCCCAGCCCTGCTCCAGTGTTATTTGTACCTCCTGATCCAGCGCCAGCGCATGGGGATGGTATGCCAGCAGTTCCTGCTCTCCTGCCAGGCGCAGGCGCACACTGAAGCGCTCGCCTCTATAGGCGGTGTCGATCACCCGCGCGGCTATGCCCTGAGCGCCACCGCCCTGGCCACAAATATGCACATGCTGAGGCCGCACCAGCACCGGCGCCCGGGCCGTCACCTCCAGCGCCGCGGCGCGCATCAGGCCCTGATGCAGGGCTGCGCTGTCCACGGCCTGGCCTGCGGTCACCGCCGGCACGTCCAGTATGCATCCTTCGCCGATAAAGTCCGCCAGCCAGGCTGTCCGCGGTGTGGCATAGAGCTGCTGCGGTGTGGCCCATTGCACCAGACGCCCGTGCTGCATCACCGCCACCTGATCAGCCAGGGACATAGCCTCGGACTGATCATGGGTGACGTACACCATAGTGGCGCCGGTACGGCGGTGAAACTCACGAAAGCTGTCTTCCATCGAGGCTCGCAGGTGGCGATCAAGGTTGGCCAGAGGCTCATCCAGCAGCACCACCGCAGGCTCGCTCACCAGACAGCGGGCCAGGGCCACGCGCTGGCGCTGACCGCCACTGAGATCCCGCGGTGCACTGTCGGCATAGGGCTCCAGCCGCACCACCTCCAGCGCCTCGCGCACCTTGCGTGCCCGGGCTTCTCCCTTTATGCCGCGCACGCGCAGCGCATAACCGACATTTTCAGCCACCGTCATATGGGGCCAAAGCGCATAGGACTGGAACACCATGCCCATATCCCGCAGCTCCGGCGCCAGATGGATGCCGTTAGCGGCCAGCACACGGTCATTCAGGCTGATCGAGCCGCCACTGAGGGACTCAAACCCCGCCAGCATGCGCAGGGTGGTGCTCTTGCCACAGCCACTGGGGCCCAGCAACGCCACAAAGGCTCCCTGCTGAATCGTCAGCGACAGCTGATCGACAACCGTATCGCAGCCATATTGTTTGCTCACCTGATCAAGGATCAGCTCTGCCATGGGATAACACCTTTGGGTAAACGATTGCCCAACAGACTCAACAGGGCCATGAGTCCGGCCACCATCAGCACGACCACCACCGAGACCGCCGAGGCCAGCACTGTGTCGCCGCTTTCATCAAGGTTGAAAATCAGTACGCCCAGGGTTTCGTTGCCGGTACTCCACAAAAGTGCAGAGACCGTCAGTTCATTCACTGCGATCAGAAACACCAGCAGGCCACCGGCACAGAGCGCAGGCGCCACCAGCGGCAGCACTATATCGATCATCCGACGTACGCCTCCGGCGCCGGCCAGCTGCGCCGCCTCATCCAGCGAAGGGTCCAGCTGGCTCACCACCGCCTGCACCGGTTTGAACGCCACGCTGAGAAAGCGCGCCAGATAGGCAACAAAAATGACCAGCAGGGAGCCATAAATACTGATGCCCAGCAGTGGCAGGGGCCGCGCAAACAGCAGGATGCAGGCGATCGCCAATACTACGCCCGGCAACGCATAGGGGATTTCGATCAGGCTCCTGATCAGCGTCTGCAGCCGCGGCGCACACTGGCGCAAAAACCAGGCCAGTGGCAGGCTTAGCAGCATCAGCACCAATGCTGCCGCTATCGACAGCACCAGGCTATTGCCCATCGCCCGCAGCGTCACACCCTGGCGACTGAACATCTGCAGATAGGCATCCAGCGTGAAGCTGTCTGCATTCAGCGCAACACCCAGCGCCGGCACCACTGAACCGATCAGCAGCGCCACCAGGGGCGCGACCAGAATAAGCAGCAATACCAGCACCAGCATGGCCTCCAGCCAGGGTCGCCAGGGCCCCAGGCGAAACTTCTGCGCCTGGCCGCTGTGGCCGATCAGCGCATAGTCTCGACCGCGGGAAAGACGTTGCTGCAGCCAGACTCCCGCTAGTGCCAGCAGACCAATCAGCACAGACAGACTCGCCACCTCGGTCAGCATCTGGCTGCCAAAGCCCGCCATGCGCTGGTAGATAAGGGTCGGCAGTACATAGTACGAGGCCGGAATACCGAGCATCGCCGGGATACCGAAATTTCCCAGCGCCGAAACAAACGCCAGAGACGTGCCCGCCACCAGTCCGCCACGACTCAGCGGAATGATCATGTCACGGCACAGGCGCCACTGTGAGGCGCCGCTGATGCGTCCCGCCTCGATCAGTTCGCGCGGAATATTGAGCAGACTGGTACGCAGCGCCAGATACACCAGCGGCGCATGCTGAATCCCCAGCAGCAGGGCAATGCCTGCGGCGGAATAGAGCGGCTGGGGCGACCCCAGTGGTGGCGCCAGGCCCAGGGTATTGAGCAAAGGACTGGCCGGCCCGAACAGTTGCAGCCAGCTCAGCGCCGTCACCTGGGGCGGAATCATCATGGGCAGCATGAAGCAGAACACCAGCCACTGGCGGGCGCGGATATTGGTCAGGCTGATACTGAAGGCAAACAGACTGCCCAGCAGCACCGCGATCAGGGTTCCCAGGCCCGCAGTCACCAGGCTGTTCCCCAGCGCCCGCCAGGTACTGGAGGCCCGCATGACACCGGCAAAGGGCGAGTCGAGGCCCAGTTCAATCTGGCGAAACGCCTCCAGCAACAGGCGCAGGCTTGGCAGCAGGCTGAGCAGGGTAATCAGCAGCAGTAACAGCATAAGCAGCCAGCGAGGCTGGCTGCCAAATGACACTGGATTCATCGAGTTCAGCCGCCGAACAGATCGCTGAAGCGACGCTTGTTGGCCTCGGCATCCTGCAGTGCCGCAGCGGCATCGAAGGGCAGCAGACGAATCTGATCCCGCGCCGGGAAGCCTGCAGGCGCCTCTATACCGTTGCGCGCCGGCAGGTAACCCTGGCTGGCCACCAGCTGCTGACCGTCGCTGGAGAGCACGAAATCAACAAACTTTTGCGCCGCCTGCGGATTTTGAGCGCCCTGCATAATGGCCACAGGCTCAGTCACCAGACTGCTACCCTCGGCCGGGAAGACAAATTTCAGCGGTGATCCCTTGGCCGCCTCGCGAATAGCCAGGAAATCGACGATCACGCCATAGGGCTTGGTACCGGACGCCACTGCCTTAAGCACCCCACCGTTGCCACCCTGAGCCATGGTCTGGTTGGCACTGAGCTTGGCATAGTGATCCCAGCCAAGGTCCGGCGTCGCCGTAATCATGGCCAGGTGAATCAGCGCGGCCCCGGAGTAAAGCGGGCTCGGCATCGCAACCTGCCCCTTGTACTGCGGCAGGCCCAGATCCGACCAGCTGCCGGGTTTAAGCTCGGCCGCGGTGTTATAGACAATGCCGGTGGTGATCTGCTTGGTGCCGTAGTAATAGCCGTCGGCGTCATACAGTGCCGGGGCGTAGGCGCTGCGTTGCGGGCTCTGGTAGGCCTGCAGCCGGCCTTCGGCCTCCAGCGCTTCCATGGTGACGCTGTCAGCAATCAGCAGCACATCCGGCTTGACCACACCGGCACTGAGCTCTGCCCGCAGCTTGGCCATCAGTTTGGTGGTGCCATCGCGTACCCACTCCACCTCAATATCGGGATAGGCGGCGCTGAAGGCGTCGACCGTCTGTTGCGCATCGGTATTCGGCTGGCTGGTATAGAGCACCAGTTTTTCCGCCGCCAGCGCAAGCTGGGGCAGTGACAGGGCAAGGACGGCAACACCGCGTTTCAGATTTCGCTTCAGCATCGGGCTTCTCCAACTCAGTGGGTGATGCTGCAACTCTACTGTCACCTATTTACAACAAGATGACAGGATACTTTCGTTTTAACGCCAGCGACTTTCGTTACGCGCATAAATCACTTTTTCACCGCCACAGGAACCTCGGGCATGTTCAAACGACAGCAGGCCATACTGCAACTGATCAACAGCCAGGGACGCCAGCCACTGGACACTCTGTGCGCCCGCTTCGGCGTTTCGATCCAGACCATTCGCACCGATATCAGACACCTCGCCGACCAGGGTCTGCTACTGCGCCGCCACGGCGAAGCCCTGCCCTTTCCGCACCGGGACAATGTCAGCTACGACCAGCGCCAGATACTCAATAGCCCCGGCAAGCAGCGCATCGCCAAACTCTGCCGCGAACAGCTTTGCGACTTCCAGCGCCTGATGCTCGGTACAGGTTCAACAGTAGCAAGACTTGCTCAGTTGCTGCGTGATCTCAAAGGAATACAGGTGATGACCAATAACCTGCACGCCGCCCAGGCGCTCTGTGATCATCCGGATTGCGAACTGCTGATGGCGGGTGGGCGCGTGCGCCGGCGCGACCAGGATGTGATCGGCGGCGATGCGCTGCGTTTCTTCCAGCGCTACCGCGCCGATGCGGGGGTGGTGTCCGTGGGGGCCATGGATCGTGACGGTAACCTGTACGACTACAACGACGACGAAATGATGGCGCGCGAGGCCCTGGTCGGCCAGTGCCGGCGGCGCATCCTGCTGATCGACAGCAGCAAATTCGACCGCCAGGCCAGCTGCGTCGCCGGCCATCTGAGTGACTTTGATATGGTGATCAGCGATCAGCCGCTGCCGGGGACTTTGAGTGCGCGCCTGAAAGCCCAGCAGATTCAGCTGCTGAGCTGAGCCTGCCAGGCACAAACCCGCCTTTTTTGCGTCAGGCTTCGGGCAGCTTGAGTTCGATATGAAAGCTCGTGCCGGAGTCGGCATCCGAGGTCACGGCCATATGGCCCTGATGCTGTTCGGTGATAACAAAGTAGGAGAACGACAGTCGTTTACCGGCATCCAGGGCCTGATCTGCTGAAGAGTCGCTGAAGTAGGGTTCGAACAGGTGCATCTGCTCATCACTGCTCAGAGCTACACCGTTGTGATGAATGCGAATCCAGAACGACTCGTACTCGGTGCTCAGTTCAATGCGAATACAGGGCTCATGGTCTGCCGTCTCCACCTGACCCAGAGCATTGCAGGCGTGGCGGAACAGGCTCAGAAAGACCTGCTGCAACTCGGTCACATAACAGGACACCATCGGCAGATCGTCCTCGTACTGCCGGTCGATGCGGATATCCCGAAAACGCAGCTGCGACGGCGCACTCAGCACGTCGTTCGCAAGCTCCAGCGTATGGTCCATGATATCCGGCAGATGCGCCAACTGGCTGACTTCAGTACGGCCACGGGCAAATGACAGCAGGTTATTGATAATGGATTCAACGTGCTGGCCTTTTTCCGACGCATCCGCCAGCAGGCTGCCGAACTTGTCCAGCTCGCGCCCGACTCCCTCTTCAGCTCCCTTGCCCTGATTCAGCAGGCTCTGAAAACTGCTCAGGTCGAACAGAATAGCCTGCAACGGCTTGTTGATATCGTGGGCCATGGTGGAGGCAAGCTCGCCCATGGATGACATCTTGTCGTGGTGGATCAGCATGTTTTCCGCCAACACCCGCTTGGTGACATCATCCACCAGAATAACCACGCCGCTCTCGCTGTGATCCTGCAGCGGGTAAACGGTAATATCAAAATGGTAGGTGCCGGGCTGGCTCTGCTTGAAGGTGAGGGTTTCGTTATTATCCATCGCCTGGCTGATCTGACGCGGTGATACCGTAATGGACGGATACAGATCCCAGAGGTTTTTATCCAGCGCATCGGCGGCGCTAATACCGGAGATTTTCTCGGCCTTGCTGTTCCACTGCGTGATCTGACCCTGTCTGTTCAGGCCAATCAGCATCAGCGGCATGGAGCTGAGGATATTGCGAATATAGGATTCCGAGGATTTCAGCAGGCCTGAGGTAATTACATGCTGCTGCACTTCCTGCTCCAGCAGCTGATTGGATTCCCTGAGCAGCCGGTTGGACTCGTCCAGCGTGGCGGTACGTTCCAGCACCCGCTGTTCGAGGTTGTTGCGAATGGCCTTGAGGGCGCGGTTGGACTTCTGCACCCGGCGCCAGATAACGAACATATTGATTGCTGCGATAGACAACAGAATAATCAGGATACCGCTCGACCAGTTGGCGACGTACTGCCAATTGGTTTTGCCATCAGCGTCTTTGAACAGCGAAATCAGGTCAGCGTGGGTAATAGGGCTTTGCAGCAATAACAGCGTCAAGAATAAGTATTTTTTCATCTCTACATTCAATAATCAGAGAAAATATTAATGGCATTTCAGGGCTCGTCGGGGATGCTCCATAAACCCAAGCCTGCCAATAACCCTAACGCTGCTATTGCACTGCCGACTCAAACAAACACCACCCGACCAACATTCCCAACAGCACCAACCCGCTCAATGCACGATGACAAGCCTTTTTCTCTTTTCAGGCAAAAAAACAGCCGGCCTTGCTAACAGTTGAAACTGCGCCAAATTGTACTGTACCCGCCTCCCAATGGCTATGACGCTGCGGTCGAGTAGCAAGGCACCGACAGCTGGTCGAGCCCGTAAATAACCTGTGGATCGCCCCTCAGGGTACCAACCCTTCGAGTCGCTGACTCAAGGCGTCATCGCTGCGCTTTACCTGCAACGGCATGCGCTGACGACAGCTCGGTGCCAGACTGCAGGCCCAGTACGCCTTGTCTGGCGCAGCGCCTTTGGGTGCTCGCTGCAGCAGCATGGGTGCCGCGCAGCGCGGACACTCCATACTCTGGGCACTGGCAGTCGCAAAAGGGTCCATCGACCCTCTGTCCTGTCTCGCCGACAGCGACAGGCCGCCCTCGATTATCGATTCAAACAGAGGTTCACGTTCCGCTCTTTGCGGTGCCGATGTGAACGCCAGCACCAGCGGCTCAAACAGCGCATCGAACTGCAGGCCAAGATCCGCGACCTGATAGCTGGCCTGGGCTGGCACTCGCAGCAAGGGTAAACCGGCCTGTTCACAGATGGCATCCAGCTGCAGATCGCGGCCTGCCATTTTGGAGTGTCGCCGCGTAGGCGCATCCAGCTCTACCGCACAGACAGGCTCCAGCGTCGCCCGGGTACAGACCAGAAAGCTGAATTGCCGGCCGTCCAGCCCCGCCATGGCCGCATCCAGAGCCTGCCCTTCCAGGGTCTCGTCCACCGTCACCACATCGGCCAGTGCGATTCGCGCCAATACGCGATGGTCCGTGCCCACCGCCTGCTCCAGCACCTCCAGAAAACGGCATTGCTCATCGTTCAGCAGCCGCTCGCCAAGCTCATAGGACGCCATCTCTTCATCGGCTGGGGCCCTGCGACGACGCAGCACCAGTACCACCAGAGCCAACACCACCAAAGCCACCAGAACTGGCCAGTTAAACCACTGCATTTGATTCATATCCTCGTCCGCAATCGAGCGTTGCTGCCACAGGCAGCAGGGCGTATTTTCACCGTCGCAGTACAGCAGTCGATGCCTGAACAGCAGCCAAACGCGGCGGGGCCTGTGATCGATATGCTGCAAAAATTGTCTGTCGACGCCAAAACTGGCGTTGACGCTAGGACAAGCCGTTAGAATGGCGTTTTTACGCCTGCCGGACACACCCTCACCGATGAACAGAAAAGCCTGGACCCTCGCCCTGCTGGTAATACTGGCCTGGGGATGCAATTTCGTTTTTATCCGCTGGGGACTCGATGAACTTCCGCCCATGCTGCTCGGTGCACTGCGCTTCATCTGTGTCGCCTTTCCGGCGATTCTGTTTGTGCGCCGGCCGGCCCTGCCGTTTCGCTGGCTGTTTGCCTACGGTATCACCATCAGTTTCGGCCAGTTTGCCCTGCTGTTCAGTGCCATGCATGTCGGCATGCCGGCGGGGCTGGCTTCGCTGGTACTCCAGGCCCAGGCCATATTCACCCTGGTGTTCGCGATGCTGTTCCTCGGCGAACGCTGGCAGCCCCAGCAGCTCTGGGCACTGCTGATCGCGGGGCTGGGGCTCGGCGTTCTGGCCAGCCAGGCTGACCCGGCCACCATGACCCTGGCGGGCTTCGGCCTGACGCTGGCAGCCGCGGCCAGCTGGGGTGCCGGCAATATCATCAATCGCCATATAGGCAGCCGCGGCTCCGTCGATCTGGTGAGCCTGGTGATCTGGGGCGCCCTGATTCCGCCGCTGCCCTTTATGCTGATGTCGTATTTTATGGAAGGGCCGGAGCTGATCATCGCCAGTCTTGCTGGAATGGGCATCAAGTCACTGGTGTCCCTGACCTATCTGGCACTGGTCGCCACTATTTTCGGCTATAGCACCTGGGGCTGGCTGCTCCGGCACCACCCCGCTTCACGCATAGCGCCACTGACATTGCTGGTGCCTATAGTCGGGCTGCTCTGCGCCTGGCTGATTCTGGACGAAAGTCTGTCAGCGGTGCAGGCGATCGGCATTGCACTGGTCATGCTGGGGCTGCTGGTGAACAGCTTCGGTCAACGCTGGCTGCAGCAGTTCAAACGTGCCCTGGCCTGGCCTTATCCCCGGGCCAGGCCAGGGGAACTTCTTGCAAAAGTGAACTACCTAAACCATACCTGTAGTGTCTGTTTCTGCGAGGCTTCCCCATGTACAAAACCAAATACTGGACAGCCGAACAGCTGGCGAAGATGAACGAGAAATCTTTTCTGGTTGAAGCACTGGACATGATCCGCCTGTCCCCCGAGCTCAGTGATGGCAGTAGTACCATTGAGGCCATGAAGAGCAAACTCGATGCCCTGGAGGCTGCCCTGGGCATTCGCCTGGACGGCCTCCAGGACTGACACCCCTCCATCTCGCAGGCTGGGCTCGGCCCGCCTGCGACCGTCAAGCCACCTGCATCCCACCGCACTCATCTGTCACATTCCCCTGAACTGTTATCCTTGATCAGTGACCAACACTCCTTAGTCATCAACGCTCTTGAATTACCAACCCACACCGCTGCCCTCTGGGCCAGGATTCTGCCACTACCATGAAACTGCGACTTTTCCTGCTGCTGTTTGTGAGCCTTGCAATGATCAACAACAGCGCCCGTGCCGAAGCTCCCGCCGGGAGCTGGCAGTCCCTGCTGGCGCTGGCACCCACCGGCAGCCAGATTGGACTGCGCGTCGAGCCGCTGGGTGCCAGCGGCAATGTGCGCATCGATTATCAGTCTGATCTGCTGTTGCCGCCGGCCAGTACACTTAAGCTACTGACCGCCTACGCCGCCGAGCTGCAGCTGGGGCCCGACTTTCGCTATCAAACGCGGCTCTGGCGCCGGGGCCAGCAGCAGAACAACCGCTGGCAGGGCGACTGGCGACTGGAATTCAGCGGTGCACCGGACTTCAGTCGGGCCCAGCTGAGCCAGTTGCTGGAACAGATCAAGCAAAGCGGCATTACCCAGATCAGCGGCGATCTGCTGCTGGACAACTCCGCCTTCGATGGCTACGACCGCGGCAATGGCTGGCCCTGGAACAACCTCGGCGTCTGCTACAGCGCACCGGCGGCGGCGATCATACTGGACGGCAACTGCGTGGCCGCAAGCCTGACCCCCAACGCACCGGGCACAGAAGCACGTTTCTTTGTCCCGCCGCACCAGCCGCTGGATGTCACCAATGAAGTCGTGACCGTCACCCTGCAGCAACAGCTGGAAAGTCTGTGCGAGCTGGAAATGGATACAGGCCCCGGCAACCATTACCGCCTGCACGGCTGCGTGGCCAATAACCGCAAGATCGTACCGCTGAATTTTGCCGTCAATGACCCCGTTGCCTTCACCCGCGACGTCATTGCCCAGCAGCTACAGCAACTCGGTATTCAGCTGCAGGGGCAGATTCGCGGTATCCATGACGCCGGCAGCAACTGGCAGGCCGTGATGCAGCTCGAATCCGCACCCCTGTTGCAGCTGCTGACCACCATGCTGCAGGATTCGGATAACCTGATTGCCGACAGCCTGCTGAAAACCCTGAGCAATCAGGCCGGCAGCCCTGGCAATTTCCGTAATGGCGTACGTGTCATGAAAGACCGGCTGGAAGAGACACTGGGACAGCGCCTTGAACCCGCCACCCTGGCGGACGGTTCGGGCCTGTCGCGGGATAATTTGTTACAGGCCTCCCAGCTCGCCGCCGTGCTGCGCCAGCTAGCCCGCACGCCGGCATCCAGCAGTTATCAGGCGCTGGCGGTGGCCGGCGAGTCCGGCACCCTGCGTTATCGCAGCACGCTGCGAAAGCCTCCGCTACTGGGCAACGTGCGCGGCAAAAGCGGCACCATCAATGGCACCAGCAACCTGGCCGGCTATATCACCGGGGCCTCGGGCCAGCGCTATCTGTTTGTATTGATGGTGTCTGGAATCAGTCTGAGTGATGCCGACCGACGGGCGTCCTGGCGTGATCCGCTGCAGCATCCGGTACGGGCGTTCGAGAAGGCCATGCTGGAATGGATTTACCAGCGCGGCTGACAAAAACGAAAAAGCCCGAAGCGCTGACCACCGGGGTCATCGCTTCGGGCTTGCTTAAGGCTGGCTTACAGTTAAGACGGCTTATTGCGCGGCTTTTGCTTCAGCTTCAGCTTCAGCCTCGGCCTTCATGCCTTCCTCGGTGCCCATCGCGTCCTTGGCCATATCCATAGCGGCATCGGCGGCGCTGGCGATCTGAGTGGAAGTCGCACTCGCCATGGCAGAAGCTTCTGAGGCCACATCCGCGGCCATGTTCTCGGCGCCTTCCACCATATCGGTGGCGGTGTCTGTCACGGCATCAGCGGCATTGGTCGCCATGTCCTTGCCTTCTTCCAGCATGGTTTCAGCCTTTTCCTCAACGACCTCTACGGTGCTTGGCGCAGGCTCGACCTGGGCTTCTTCTGCCGCCGGAGCGGCAGCGGGCGCTTCTGCCTTTTTGTCAGCCTCATCGTTGCCGCAACCGGTCAGGGCTACGCTGGTCAGCAGTACCGCAGAACAAAGCAAATAGGGCAGTTTCATAACTATCGTCACTCCATGTCGTTGAATAATCGTGGCCCGCAATGCAGCAGACACCGCATCGGGGGCAGTCGATATCGGGTAACCCGGATAGCTTCAATATAAACCCGAATCCCCGACACCGTTCCCAAAAGGTGCGCACAATGTGCACCGCCGAGCCTTAACCGCTCCTGAGCAAGGCATTGTGATCCATACTGAGTCGGGTTGGCAGCAAATGACCGACACCCCCCGATAACGGACAAACCCCAAAAAAATGGATGCATCCTATGCAATTTAAATCGACGCTCGTTACATCAACACTACTTTTTTGTGTCGCACTGCTGGCACCGCTGGTGCAGGCCGACACCCCCACCGCCTCAAACGAAGGCGCCCGCGTCTATATCATTTCGCCCGCCGACGGCGACACTGTGCCTCAGACCTTTACCGTACGCTTTGGCCTCAGTGGCATGGGCGTGGCGCCGGCCGGCACCGACACGGCAGGTACCGGCCACCACCACCTGCTGATTGACCGAGCCGAAGCACCGCCTGCCGGCATGCCGATGGATGCTACTGTGCAGCATTTTGGCGGCGGCCAGACCGAAGTTGAACTCAGCCTGGAACCCGGTGAACACAGCCTGCAACTGCTGCTCGGCGACATGAAACACATCCCCCACGAGCCTGCCGTGCTGTCGGAGAAAATCACCATCCAGGTGAAATGATTCAGTACTGGCAGACCTGAGCCATCACCAGCCGGTCAGCATGCGGCTATGCCGCGGCCAGATGCGCCGCACCAGCCAGGCCACAGCGTAGCTGCCCGCCGTCGCCAGCACCAGTGACAGCAGGCTCGCGGCCAGGTTGACCAAGGCGCCGGGGTGCCAGGCTTTCAGGCCCGGCACCAGCAGACTATGGACCTGTGTCAGCACAATGGGGTGAATAAAGTACAGTGCGAAGCTGGCGGCGGACACCTGCAACAGCCAGGGCTTTTCCGGTCGCGTCGTCAGCCAACTGGCAAACTCCAGCAACACGATGCACAAAAACAGCTTCTGCCAGAACATCAGGTCAATACCGTTGAAGGTCAGCGCCGCCTTGTGATAATTGGCCAGGTGCGGGAAGACCAGCGTCTGCAATACCACAAACAGCGAGACGCCCAGCAGAGACACGGCAAAAATCAGCCGATGATGCCTGTTAAGCACGGCGAAATGCATCGAATACAGGATGCCGGCCAGGTAATAGGGCGTGAAATAGACCAGTGACTGCAGCACATTGGCATTGCCCAAAGGCCGGTGCACGAGCATCGCCATCAGCGCAAACTCCAGCAGCAGCAGCAGGCGCGCTGCAAGGCTGGCCCGGATAAAGAACAGGTACAGCGGCGACAGCGCAAACAGCGTCATGACAAAGGGGATATACCAGTGCGGGTATAGAATATAGCCATCGTTGACCTGCCAGTAGATATTCTCGACAAACTTCGCCACCGTCATGCCCGGCTTGGCGAGCCACGCCAGCATCATCGGCAGCAGTGCCACCAGCGAGATCACCAGAAACGGATAAAATACGTTCTGCACTTTCTTGCGCATAAAGCTGACATATTCAAAACGGCGATAGAAAACGTTGTGAAAGAAAAACCCCGAGATAAACACGAACACCGCCGTACCGCCGGCAATCAGATTCAGCAGTGCCAGCGGCAGGGTTCGGTCGACATTCACCACCGCATGCCCAAGCATAATGGTCAGGATGGCGATACCCCGCAGGTAATCGAACTCCAGATAGCGCTGTTTCAAGCTTGTACCTTTCCTTGCGCCCATAGCGGCGCCCAGAGTCAAAATCCGGCTATCCGGACACGGCTAAAATACCAGAGATGAAACTCTGCCGTGGGGTTTATCAACCAGCAAAATACAGCATCAGAAAAGGGGCTGCCGGCCAGACTCAATTCGGATAATCGTCAAACTGTGGCAGCGTTTCTGTCGATGTATCCCAGGCGGCCCGGCTGGCGCAGAAGATATGCGCCTCGGGCATAATTCCCGGCTCATCATCCAGCGAACCTGCCGGCACCAGCACGTAGCGGCCGTCGGCGCTCACATGGGGCACCGGTGCGCCACAGGTGCGACAGAAACTGCGCGCAAAACGCTCAGCCTCATTCAGCCTGAAGTGCTGCACCTGCTCGGTTCCATCCAGCCACTGCAGCTGATCCGGTTTGCAGAACAGATTGCTGGCATGGGATGAACCTGTGGCATGACGACAGCGGCTGCAGTGGCACATCAAAAAGCGCCTGAAGGGACCATCGATACGGTACCGCACGGCGCCGCACAGACAGCGCCCCTGCTTGACGGAGCTCATAAAGAATCCTCGCGAAGTGCGCCTGAATACGGCCTGAAAGATCCGCTCGCATCAGTGGCAGAAATCACAGACGTTTCAGCTGCGTAAATTAGTCGCAGGGCACCGTTCGGCTCTGCGCCCAGTGTCGCAACTGCGCCACAGGTTCAGCCATCAATATCGACAGCGGCCGTGTCTGCGCCAGTTCCTGCAGCAACACTTGCGTATCTAACACACAGGCCTTGGCATGGGCGGCATAATAGGCCGAGACCACGGCCTGTTCAATCTCGGCGCCGGAAAAGCCGTCACTGCGCTGCACCAGCGCGTCCAGATCGACGTCGGCAGGCTCCACGCCGTGGCGGCGCAGGTGAATACGCAGCGTTTCAGCCCGCGCCTGGGCCCCGGGCAGGTCGACGAAGAACACCTCGTCAAAACGCCCCTTGCGCACCAGCTCCGGTGGCAGCACCTGAATGTCATTGGCCGTGGCCACCAGAAAGACCGCACCGCGCTGCTCCGACATCCAGGTCAGCAACGTGCCGAGAATACGCCGCGAGGTGCCCTGATCCCCCTCCCCCGTAGCCAGGCCCTTTTCGATCTCATCGATCCAGAGTACGCAGGGCGCCATCACCTCGGCGGTCGCCAGGGCTTCGCGCAGATTGCGCTCCGACTCACCGATATATTTGTCGTAGAGCGCACCGGCATCAAAGCGCAGCAGCGGCACACCCCAGCTGCCGGCGACCGAGCGGGCTGCCAGGCTCTTGCCACACCCCTGCACCCCCAACAGCAAAACCCCGCGCGGACGCTGCCCGCCGGGCGCACCGGCCTCGCCCAGAAAAAACGGCCGCCTTGTCGCGAGCCACTGTTTCAGGCGCGTGAATCCCGCCACCTGAGCCGGACTCACACTGTCGTATTCAAACTGCAATACTCCGTCGCTGCCCAGCAGGCGGTATTTGGCCTCGGTAACCTGAGGCAGATCCGATGCGGTGATAGCGCCGTCATCCGCCATCGCATTGCGGGCCAGGCGGCGCACATCGATACGGGGCAATCCCCGCATGTTACGTACCAGCATCGCCAGCGCCTGGGGACTGGTTTTCACCTGAGTGCCGCTTTGCCGGCTCCAGAGACGCGCTTCCTGACGCACTATATCTTCAAGCTCCGCGGCGTCTGGCAGCGCCAGCTGCACCCGGGCGGTGAACTTTTCCAGCTCCGCCGGAACTCTGACCTCATGGCTCACCAGCACCAGGGTATGGCACTCGTCCAGGGCAATATCTTTCAGCAGGCGTATATGCAGCGGGTCATCAAGGAAGGGATGCAGGTCGGCCAGCATATAGATGCCAGGCTCGCGCACCGCGCGAATATGCCCCAGCGCATCCACCGGCTGCGCATGCAGCCGCTGTGCCGGCATTGCGACATCCAGGCGCGCCAGCCCCTCCGTCAGGCTCCACTTGAACAGCGGCCGGCGCTCGTGACGTACCAGATCGCACAACAGCTGCTGCACCCCTTTTTCGTCGTGACTGCTGATGACAATAAGGGCTATGCGCGAGCGCAACAGCGCGGCTATATCATGCAGTTCGGAATGGGAATTCATGGGCAGCGGCTCCGTCGGTTTTGTTCAGGCGGGCTATTGTCGTGGGGGCTATTTCAGCCGAATTATTTTAAACGAGAATTTTCAGACCAGGGCGGCGCTTTCAATGCCGGGCCCTGGTAGGCCCGCACCGGCAGGAAGCGCCGTTCGGCATTCCAGTCATCAAGTGCGGCACGAATGGTTGTTTCGTTGTGGCCGACAAAGTTCCACCACAGCTTAACCGGCTCAGCAAAGGGTTTGCCACCCAGCAGAACGCAGCGCGCACCCGGTGAGAGCGACAGCGACAAAGTGCTGCGCCCGCCGCCGAGAAAGCAGAATTCTCCGGCCTCCAACGGCTCCGGTGAACAGGCCTCCCCCTGCAGCGTCACCATACCCGTCAGCACACAGAGTCCATGATCGAACACGGGATCCAGCTCCTGGGCCAGTTCCCCGCCACTATCGCTTAAAAACTCGGCCGCCAGCAGCGGCGAATAGGTGCGCGCCGGTGAAATCAGATGATCCAGAGATCCCATAATCACGCAGCCCTGCACGCCATTGCGCTCAAACCTTGGCAGGTCACTCAGATGTTCAAAGCTAGGCTCGCAGCACTCGGCGCTTTGCGGCAGCGCCACCCAGAACTGTACCCCGAACAGGGGATCCTGGCTGTCCGGCGGGGTTTCCTCGGAATGGGCAATACCGGCGCCGGCGGTCATCAGGTTCAGCTGGCCCGGCGCAATGCGCTGTTCATACCCCAGGCTGTCCTTGTGCAGCACCGCGCCGCTTGCCAGCCAGGTCACCGTCTGCAAGCCGATATGGGGATGGGGCCCCACGTTCAGTCCCGTGCCCGGTGCAAAGGTTACCGGCCCCACCAGATCCAGAAAACACCAGGGCCCCACCATGCGCAGCGCCCGCTGCGGCAATAACCGGTTCACTATCAGCCCGGCTCCCAGGTCGCTGCTGCGCCCCAGCAATCGCGTCATCTGCGCCGGCGCCACCGCACCGTAGGCATCCACCACCATGTTCACCTCCTGCGCAAACCAGGGCAGACATCGAGAGCCGCCGGCCTGCTATGATTCATAAGGATTTAACAAACCCTAAGCATAGAAGCCGGTCGCCTTGGTCGCCCTGCCCACAGAAGGCCAATATGAAAAAGAATTCCCGACTAACCTGGTGGATCCCCGCGCTCTTGTACCTGGCGGGCTGCAGCTCACAGGCGCCCTCCGATCTCGGATTGCACGACGGCCGCCTCGCGCCCTGCCCCGGTACACCCAACTGCGTGGGCAGCGAATATCCCGATAGTGCCGAGTGGGTTGCACCGCTGAACTTTTCAGACCCGGCGCCCCAGGCCTGGGCGCGGTTGCAAGCGCGCGTTCAGGCCCAGGGCGGGCAGATTGAAAGCGTCAGCGATATCTATATGTGGGCGACCTATCGCAGTAAGCTGCTGCGCTTTATCGATGATGTGGAGTTCCGCCTGGATGCCGAACAGCAGCGGATTCAGCTGCGTTCGGCCTCGCGCCTGGGCTATTCCGATCTGGGCGTCAACCGTGAACGTATCGAGGCCCTGCGCAGCACCTTCGCCACCGAATAGCCCAGGCACGGCTCACCACATCAGGTTCGGCAACCAGAGAACGATCTGCGGCAAGGCCATCAGCAGCAGCGTAAACAGCAGCATGATGCCGGCATAGGGCAGCGCGCCCCACATCACATCCTTGATGGGGCCATTGTCCTTGCGTACGCTCTGTACCACGAACAGGTTCATGCCCACCGGCGGCGTGATCATGCCCAGCTCGCACATCAGCACCACGAAAACACCGAACCAGACCGGATCTATACCCAGCGCCACCACGATCGGGTAAACCACAGGGATGGTTACCACTTGCATGGACAGCACATCCATAAACATGCCCAGCAGCAAATAGAACAACATCAGAATCAACAGCAAACTGATCTGGGACAAGCCGAAGCCACTGACCCAGTGCGTCAGGTCGTCAATCACCCCGGTAATGCTAACCGTCAGATTCAGCAAAAATGCCGCCGTGATGATCAGCATAATCATGCCGGTAATGCGTGCCGTCTGCATGAAGCAGGCTTCCAGAAAAGCACCGTTCAGGCGCCCTGCACGCCAGGTGAGCAGGAGCGCGGCCACGACACCTAATGCTGCCGACTCCGTGGCCGTGGCAATACCAAAGTAAATGCTGCCCATGACAATGCCAAAGATAATCAGTGGCGGCACCAGGTCCACCGAGGCGCTGAGCTTTTGGGCCAGCGGCAGGCTGGCTTCGCGCAAGCCACCCTGCTGGCGATTGCTCCAGAAGATATAGGCCATGAATGCCAGACTCAGCAGCAACCCAGGCAGCAAACCCGCCATAAACAGCTTGCCGATGGAATTGTTGGTCATGGAACCGTACACCAGCAGATTGACGCTCGGCGGAATCAGAATCCCCAGGGTACCCCCTGCCGCCAGACTCCCCAGTGCCTGACGCATGGGATAACCACGGGCCTGCAACGGCGGCAACGCCACTGTACCAATAGTGGCGGCGGTCGCTACGGATGAGCCTGAGGTCGCCGAAAACAGCGCACAGCAACCAATATTGGTGTGCAGCAGGCCACCGGGCAGACGCCCGAGCCAGGCGGCCATCGCCTGATACATCCTATCGGCGATGCCGCTGCGCAACATTAGTTCACCCAGCAGAATAAACAGCGGAATGGCGGTTAGAATATTTTCGTTCTGCACACTCCAGATCACAGCGCCGGCCGACTGAATAAAGGGCCAGCCGAACACTAGGGCACCGGATATACCGCCCACCGCCACCATGCTTACAGCAATGGGCATGCCTAGCAGAATCAGCCCCAGCATCAGACCAAAGGCAACGAACACCAGCATTACGGTCATGAAGCCACCTCGGATACTTTTGACGCGGTTTTTGTCGAAGCGGGTTCTACGGCCAGGGCCTGTGAGCCGTTGCGCCGGGCCAGGTCAGCCAGCTCCTGCTGCAGTTCCTCATTCAGCCCCCGCGGACTGAACTCGCGGGTGAATTCAGCCCCCCGTCCTCCCAATAGCAGCCACAGCGCCCGACCCGCCAGCGTCAGGGCACAGAGGGCAAACAGCAGCAAGCCTGCAAACCAGGCCGACTGCGGATAAATCAGCGGCGTAGCCCAGGGTGTCTGGGCCCGGCTGCCATAATCCAGGGTTTCGAAAATCACGATCCAGGCCATCCAACACAACACCGCGGCCAGTGCGGCCAGCAGCAGCGCCGACAGCAGATTCAGCGCCGCCCGCCCACCCGCGGGCACGCGGCGGTGAATCAGATCAATGCGAATATGATTGCGATCCAGTAACGCCAGGGTAAAGGCGATGGTCGAACCGATCGCCAGGGCATAACCGCCCAGTTCATCGACACCTTGCAGCGAGGTGCTGAACAGTTTTCGCAGCAGGGTTTCCAGCGTGATCATCACCGACAACCCCACAAAGATCGCGCCGAACAGCAATGCGGCTATGCGTTCCGTGTTTTTCATCCTTCACTCTCCCAGTGAAATCCGGCTGCAGCTGAGGTGACGTTAATGCATCCACGCCGCCTCGGCTGCAAACCGCCTGTGGCTAAAACCCGACTCTGGCACCGAGCGCTGCACGCCAGTCGCTGGAGCATTCAGGGTTGGACTGATCACAAATTTCGGCCCAGGTTGGGTAGGAAATGGCCTTCACAGCATCCTTCACCAAAGCAATGTCCGCGGCCGTTACTGGCACTTCGACCAGATCGAACTTGTTGTTGTACAGGCAAGGCTCCTGACCGACATTGCAGCGCTTGGCATCTTCAAACAGCTCTTCGGAGTACTGCCAGATATCATCGGTCAGAGTGCTGAACGCCTGCTCCAGCGTGCCCTGCTGTTCGGCGTTGAGCTTGCTCCAGCTGTTCAGGTTGACGCCATAGCCATTGATCGCCATCTGGAAACCCAGCGGCAAGACATGGGTTGTCACTTCAGGCCAGCCGGCTGAGTTGGCCGAGCTAGGGCCCGTGATGGCGCAGTCCACCACACCCAGCGCCAGGCTCTGGTGTACCTCGCCAAAACTCAACGGCACCGGAATCCCGCCCACCGAATCGATCACCGCCGCCAGGTTCTGGTCATAGACCCGCACCTTCAATCCCTTGATATCAGTCAGCTGAGTGATAGGCGAATTGCAGAACAGCACCTGGGGGCCAAAGGGCCAGATGCCCAGCAATTTGGTGTTGAAGCGCTCCTGCAAGCGCGCATCCACCACAGGGCCAAACGCCTTGGTGGTGGCAAGTCCGGCTTCATAAGTCGGGTTCAGCCCGACCAGATCAAGCCCGAGAATCGTCGGTTCGTCCCGCGATACCTGGGAAAATCGCAGTGAAACTATGTCAAACAAGCCGGACTTGAGCGTGCGCAACTCCTCCACATCCTTGATACCGGTGGTATCGAGGGGCTTGAAATTCACCTCCAGTGGCAGCCCGGTACTTTGGGCGAGGTTTTCAAAAAACGGCTTTTCCTTTTCCTGCTGAATCAACCCGGTCGCCCCCGGCTGGCCCAGCACCTTGAGTTCAATGATTTCGCTCGCCCACACCGGTGTAGTAGCGAGGCCAACGGCCAGAGCGGCGCTGATAACTGTCTTTTTCATAGTCCGGTCCCCTGCATGCGTAAAAGTACTGCCATCTGTACGACAGCAACTCTGTTGACGCAGCCCGGCTGTACCTCCTGTGCCGGTCTGCGTGACTGCCAGGGAACAGAGCAAAGCCTATACCAATTATGAATAATGAATTACATGATATAATAACTTATTGTTTTAAATGAATTTAATACCTTCACACACTGGTGTGATAGCAGACGAAGACTTACAGCCCTGTTAGGGCTGCACCACGATTGTGCATTTGCAGAACACAAAGGTGCAGGTGTAGCATGCAGGCCGCGTCGCAGGTCCGGCGCCGCACGCGCACAGGAAACAGCTGCCTTAACAGTGCCCGACAGATTCTATTTACTGGCTTCTGTATCCCCTGTCCTGTTACCGGCAGCCGGGTTCAATAGCCTGCAGGCGGCCTGGGCCGTACACCCATAAAAACCTTTTCAGTGGGCGAGGATCGCAATGCACTGGTTCTATCTGATAATTGCCATTATTGCCGAGGTCATAGGTACTTCGGCGCTCAAGGCGGCCGACGGTTTCACCCGCCCAGGCCCCTCGGTGCTGGTCGTCATCGCCTATGGAATATCGTTTCTGTGCCTGTCGCTAACCCTGCGTACCCTGCCCGTCGGCATTGCCTATGCGGTTTGGTCCGGTGTGGGGGTGGTGCTGGTCACCATTGTCGCCTGGTTCCTGTATCAGCAACGCCTCGACTGGCCCGCAGTACTGGGTATAGGCCTGATTCTGTCAGGCGTGATGGTGCTGAACCTGTTTTCCAACATGTCCGGCCACTGATGCAACCGGTAAGCCGCTGAATAATCTGGTAATCTCTAGCAGCAATCAGCATCTGACAAAGGCTGCCCAATGCCACGGACATCCAGACAACTCACCCTGTGCAGCCTGATCGCAGCCTCGCTTCTGGCCGGCTGCAGCAGCTCACCGCCCCGCAAGCCCGATAACCTGTGCGCCATTTTCGAAGAAAAAACTGACTGGTACGCCGCCGCGCTAGACATGAACAAGCGCTGGGGCACGCCGGTGCATGTACCCATGGCCATCATGTACCAGGAATCCGGCTTTCGGCATGATGCCCGCCCGCCCATGCGCTGGTTCCTCGGTCTGGTCCCCTACGGCCGGGCCAGCTCCGCCTATGGCTACAGCCAGGCCAAGACCAGCACCTGGAGCGATTATCAACGGGAAAGCAACAATGGCTGGTCGTCCCGGGATGATTTTGCCGATGCCATCGACTTTGTCGGCTGGTATACCCATAAAACCCAGTCACAGACCGGTGTTTCCAAGTGGGATGCCCGCAACCAGTATCTGGCCTATCACGAAGGCTGGGGCGGTTACCGCAGTGGCAGTTACAACCGCAAAGCCTGGCTGATCGGCGTCGCCAACAAGGTCGACCAGCGCTCCAAGCGCTATGCCAGCCAGTACAATCAGTGCAAAGACAACCTCAGCACTAGCGGCTGGTTCTGGTAGCCCAGACCCGGCCGTATGTACCCTAGCGATACTTATCCTTCTGCCTTAGCGGCAACCCCGTCATATACAGAACCTGGCTAACGCCTTCTGGCCGGCTGTGCAGGCCCCTTTTCGTCTTTTCCCTCTATTGCCCTTGATACCCCTGATACCCCTGATACCCCTGCTATTGCGCCTGCGTTTTCCGTCCTTTCGCCCAGCCTGTCCCTTGAGCCCCCCCCCCCTGTGCGGGTAGCTGCGTTGTTTCAACACGGCAATAAATCAAAATTATTATTACGATTAATCAAAAATATTAAATTGATGAGTCTATATATGCATTTAAGTTCTAAAGGCCTGTTTTTATTATTTTTATTTTATTTATATAAATCAATTACTTACAAGACCCATTCGACAACGACAAACAAACCCTGAAAATAATTTAAAAACCTTTTAAAAACAATAATTTAAAAGCTTCCTAACAGCGCCTTAAAATTGCGATAAATCATTTAGGTATATATAATTATCACTAATCAATAAATGATTAATCAAATAGGAATTAAGAGAATGCAGGAAAGAGAGATAAAACTTCTTTTCAAGGCGGGCGTATTCGATTCCTGCCAGGCGATTCCGGTCTCGATGGCCCGGGGCTGGACGCTCAAATTTGTCGCCAAGGACAATGAGGTGGTGACGCTGGATCTGCAGCGCAGCAAGTCCGAACGTGAATTCAAGAGCCTGGATGGCGCGGCGGCCGTAGCCCGGCGCATCGGCTTTGAATGGCTGAATGTGCAGATTGGGGATTTAAAGTGGCGTGAAAAGATGTAGTCAGCGGCATTGCACCGCCGACTATTGTCACCTAACGCCTGAAAATACTGTGGAGTCGCCCTGGCACCGAGGGTGGTTCAGCGACGCCTGAGAGCCCTACAGAGCGCCTGAGTCGCGCAACAGCGCCACCAGCTGATCCGCGATAGCGGCGTAGCCCGCTGCATTGGGATGGATCTGATCGGACTTGAGCGCAGGATCAGACAGAGCCTCAGCGATGGCGTCGGGCAGATACACCAGGCCATACTCTTCAGCCAGATCGGCGTAGAAACCCGCGGTTCGCACCAGCAGTGTCGGTTTGGGCACCCCCAGCAAGACCACCTGAGCGCCCTGCGCCTGTGCCAGCTCGATCATGCCGGCCAGCTGGCTACGGATAGGCTCCTCAGGCTGCCCGCGCAACAGGTTGTTGCCGCCATGACACAGCAACACCAATGCAACAGAATCTTGCTGCAGCAATGACTGCAAGCGCACCAAGCCGTCTTCGGCAAGCTCTCCAGGCACACCTGCGTTAAGCAGATCCCAGCCCGTCGCCTCGGCCACACGCGCAGGATAGCTTTGATCGGACGTAGCGCCAGTACCAAAAGTCAGGCTGTCGCCAAAGGCCAGCACCCGGGTGCCGGGGGCAAAGTACGGCAACTCCGGCTCCCGGCTGCAGCCCGCCAGCAGCACGCCAAGACACAGTAGCCAGAAGACGCCCCCTGCCGGTCGGCGCAGCCAGGGCGCTGCAAGCGATGTAGCCCGCAGCAGCCGACTCATGCGGCGGTCTCTTCCAGCCGTCCCCTGGCGATCTCCGCCTCAGTCGCGGCGCGCACTGTGACGATCTCGATTTCGAAATCCAGGGTGCGGCCGGCATAGGGGTGATTGCTATCGACGGTAACGCCCTCATCATCGATATCCACTACTGTGGCCAACTCCAGCGTGCCTTCGTCATCTTCCAGCTGACAGCTAAAGCCGATGCCAAAATCCTCCAGGCCCGCGAAGAAGGAAGGCTCCAGAGTGCGCACCTTGTCATCGTCATAGAGGCCGTAGCCCAGCTGCGGCGCAACTTTCAACCGCAGGGTCTCACCGGCCTCATGTCCCGCCATGGCCTGCTCCAGCCCGGCAATAATATTGGCGTGCCCGTGCAGGTATGGCAGGGCATCGCCGTCACGGGTATCCACTTCCAGCACGCCGTCGTCATCGAACAGGCGGTAATGAAAACTGACAACGGTATTTTCGGCCACTTTCATGGGTTTATTCCTCTTCAGACAAATGCTGTGTCAACCAGGTGCCCAGCTGCTGCAGCTCGGGCAGGCAGACTTCGTGGGCCATGGGGTAGTCGTGCCATTGCGGTGCCAGACCAAGGCCCTGCAACGCTTCACGGGCGCGCTGCCCGAGCTGCAGCGGCACCACGTCGTCCTGGCTGCCATGGCAGATCAGAATCGGCAGCTCGGCGTTAACGGCATCCATCTCGGCGGCCATGCGATCGGCCGTGGCCAGGTAGGTCGACAGTGCCGCCACACCGCCGAGCTTTTTCGGATAGCGCAGTGCTGTGTGGTAGGCCACGGCGCCGCCCTGGGAAAAGCCGAACAGAAAGATGCGCTCACTCGGTACACCGCAGGCGATTTCCCGCTCGATCAGGTCCCCGATCTGCTGCGCCGAAACATCCAGCGAGGCCTGATCGATCTTGCGGTCGATATTCATTTCCAGAATGTCGTACCAGGCCGGCATGCGCATGCCACCGTTAACCGTCACCGGACGCACCGGCGCATTGGGAAACACGAAGCGTACGCCGGCATCGGCGGGCAATTCGAGATAGGGCACCACGGGCACAAAGTCACCGCCATCGGCACCCAGGCCGTGCAGCCAGATCACGCTGGCACGCACCGGGCCTTCGGGTTCGCGGCTTTGGCAGGGCAGATAGGTCGTCATGGTCAATCCTCAGGGCTGAAGTCGTTCGATGATCCAGGCAGCGTCCTGCAAGCGGTACCGCATGCGGTCGTGCAGCCGGCTTTCGCGGCCCTGCCAGAACTCAAAGGCCAGGGGCTGAAGACGATAACCGCCCCACTGTGCGGGCTTGGGCACCTGCCCATCGGGGTGCTGAGCACGCAAGGCCTCGACCCGCTGCTCCAGCGTCGCGCGGCTATCGACCACCGCACTCTGCTGCGACGCTGCGGCACTGAGGCGACTGCCCAGCGGGCGCGCGGCAAAATAACTCTGGGCCGAGGCGTCCGGCAGGCGCTCAACCACGCCACAGATGCGCACCTGACGCTCCAGCAGCGGCCAGTAGAACATCAGCTCGGCCTGCGGGTTCTCGACCAGATCCTGTCCCTTGTGGCTGCGGTAGTCGCTGTACCAGCAGAAACCCTCGGCATCGAAATGCTTTAGCAGCACTATACGCGCCGACGGCATGCCGGTGGCATCAGCCGTCGCCAGGGTCATGGAGGTCGCATCCGTGGGCATCAGCACGCGGATTTCACTCAGCCAGCGCCCAAACTGCTCCACCGGATCGGCCGCAAGATCCGCCCTCTCCAGCGCCTGGGCCTGATATTCCCGCCGCAGCGCCTTGTAGTCACCTGTATTGTCGGTCATGCAAATCCCCTGTGTCGCGCCCGCGTGCCGGCAGGCGCAGGCCTGATAATCACAAGCGCAGCACTATAGCGGATCAGGCTCAAGGCACAAGGGCTCAAACGGGCCTATAGGCGAAGGTTTGCGCCAAGGCAAAGATGATAGCTGCCACAATTTAGTGCCATCCTGTAGAGAACGGGCGCTGGGCAGCGGGAGGGAATCTGGCATACTGGAACCTTTGCTGTTGCCGGGCCTCTGATGCGCGACAACACACAGCGATCTCACGGAGACACAGACTCATACCATGGAAAACATGATCGCCTGTCACGACTGCGATCTGCTGCTGACCCGGCCCGAGGTGCCGCCTGGCAGCGTGGCGCAGTGCCCACGCTGCGGCTCTACCCTGATAGCTCGCAGCGTTAACAGCATCGAGCGCACCCTGGCCCTGGCTATCGCCGGGCTGATTCTGTTCGTGCCAGCCAATCTGTATCCGCTGCTGACACTGGAAGCCGTCGGCATTCGCCAGAACCAGACGATGTTTTCCAGCGCCATGTCGCTGTACAAAGATGGTCTCTGGCTGGTGGCGCTGCTGATTCTGCTGTTTGTTATCCTGGTGCCGCTGGTCAAGCTGCTGCTGCTGCTCTACGTCAGTGCCTCACTGCACGGGCGCCAATTCTGGCGCGGTACGGCGCTGGCGCTGCGCAGCTACCAGCACCTGGACGAGTGGGGCATGCTGGAAGTCTATCTGCTCGGCATTGCGGTGTCGGTGGTCAAGCTGGTTGATGTTGCCGCCATTCAACCCGGCCTTGGCCTCTACAGCCTGGTAGCGCTGATTCTGGTGACCCTGCTCAGCTCCACCCTGCTCAACAAGGATCTGTTCTGGCAGCTGATTGGCGAACGCCAGTCGCACCCGCAACCCGACTACAGCCAGCATGACGCAACCGCTGCCGCCCCCATCTGCTGTCACGACTGCAGTCTGCTGTGTCCGCCGGCGCTGGAAGGCACGCCCTGCCCGCGCTGCCACGCCAAACTGCATGCCCGCACCCCCAACTCCCTGAACTGGACCTGGGCGCTGCTGGCCTCTGCCCTGTTTCTGCTGCTACCGGCCAACCTGCTGCCGATCATGACCATTCGCACCCTGGGCCGCGGCGACCCGAGCACCATTATCGAGGGCGTGATCGAACTGACCCAGCACGGCCTGTTCTGGATCGCCCTGGTGGTACTGGTCGCCAGCGTGGTTATTCCCGTCGGCAAATTGATCGGCATGCTCATTCTGCTACTCAGCGTGCAGCTTGGCTGGACCACCAACCTGCGCCAGAAAATGCTCATGTTCCGTTTTGTCGAGTGGGTCGGACGCTGGTCCATGCTGGACATCTTTGTCGTCGGCATCCTGGTGGCGCTGGTGCAGCTGGGCAATCTGACCCATATCATCGGCAACCACGGCGCCACGGCCTTTGCCGCGGTGGTCATCTGCACCATGATGGCGGCGCAGAAATTTGATACAAGACTGATCTGGGATCGTCACCTGGAAAATGCAACCGGCGACCAAAGTCCGCCCACAACTGACGTTTGCGAGCCACCGCGATCATGATACAAAGCCGACACGACACTAAGCCTGGCACCGACACCCCTATTGAGGCTGTACAATGACCGACGCTACACCCGCCACGCCCGCCGTCGTTCGCCGCCACCGCGGCCCCTCGGCCGTGTGGATACTGCCATTGCTGGCGGCGCTGATCGCCGGCTGGCTGGTATACAAGAGCTACCGCGAGGCCGGCATCCAGATCGAGGTGGTGTTCGACTCGGCCGAAGGGCTCGAAATCAACAAGACCAAGCTGCTGTACAAGGGCCTGCCCGGCGGCACCCTGAAATCCCTGCGTCTGAACGAAGACCTCAAGACCGTCACCGCCATTATCGAGGTCGCACCCGAGGCTGAGCAGCTGCTGCGCGAGGGCACCGAGTTCTGGCTGGTCAAACCCCAGGTGTCGCTGTCCGGTGTACGCGGCCTCGAAACCCTGCTGTCGGGTTACTACATCGGCATCAAGCCCGGCGAAGGCATACCGGCGCGCTTTTTCCGTGCCCGCAACGATCTGCCGCCACCGGACAAGAACGACGATGGCCTCTATATCACCCTGTTCGCCGACAGCGCCGAATCCATCAACCGCGGCTCGCGCATCTACTACCGCCACATCAATGTCGGCGAGGTGGTGGACTACCGGTTGTCCGGTGAGGCCGATGACGTCCAGCTCGATGTCTATATAGAGCCGCGCTACACCTATCTGGTGAAAAAGAACTCCCGCTTCTGGAACGCCAGCGGCATCCAGGTGAAGGCGGATCTGCCCAAGGTGGATATTCGCATCGGCTCGCTGGCAGCCATCATTGCCGGCGGTATTCACTTTAGCAACGCCGACTACGAATCCCCCCAGGCCAGCAGCGGCGATCAGTTCAAGCTCTATTCCGACTTTGAGGCGGCGGAGAATGGCATAGAAGTGGAACTGCTGTTTCCCGGCACCACGGCCATCAGCGAAAACACCGACGTCATGAGCCAGGGCATTCGCATCGGCCGTATCCGCAGCCTGCAGCTGAGCGACGATTTCAGCCAGCTGCGCGTACAGTTGCTGATCGATCCCCGCGCCCGCAACCTGCTGCGCAGCGGCACCCGCTTCTGGCTCGAACGCCCCGAACTGACACTGGATAGCCTGGGCGACTGGCGCAAACTGGTGAAAGGCAGCTATATCAATCTGGAGCCCGGTACCGGCAACGAGCAATTCAGCTTTACCGCGCTGGATTCAGCCCCTCTGCGGGCAACGGTGCAGGGAGGCCTGGCGGTGGAGTTGACCAGCGACCAGCTGGGCTCCATTTCCCGCGGCTCACCCATACTGTTTCGCCAGCTGCCGGTAGGGGAAGTGGTGGGCTATGAGCTGATCGACAAGGGCCAGCAGGTACTGATCCACGGCGTGATCCGCGAGCAGTACCGTGACCTGGTGGCGAGCCACAGCCGTTTCTGGAATAGCAGCGGCATTCGCTTTGCCGCGGGTCTGGAGGGCGTGAAAGTGCAAACCGAGTCCCTGCATACCCTGGTCAATGGCGGTATCAGCTTCTTCACACCCGATGTGCGTGAAGCCCGCGCCGCCAAGCCCGGCCAGCGCTTCACGCTGTACAGCGATTTCGATACGGCCTCCGGCCAGGGCAAGCTGCTCTATGCCCAGCGCGCCGACAAGCTGACGGTAAAGCTGGAGGCCGAGAGCCTGGGCTCCATCGCCGTGGGATCCCCAGTGTTGTACCGGCAGCTGAACGTCGGGCGTGTCAGTCACTATCGCCTGCTGCCTGCAGCAGACAGTGTTGAAATTGAACTGCTCATCGACAAGCCCTACCGCGACCTGATTACCACCGCCTCGCGCTTCTGGAACGCCAGCGGCGTGTCAGCGGACTTTAACCTGCAGCAGGGCCTGAAGGTAAAAACCGACTCTCTCGCCAGCCTGGTCACCGGCGGCATTGCCTTTGATACCCCCGACGGCGGCGTCGCCATCGGCGCCACACAGCGCTTTCAGTTGTATTCAGACCAGGCGCGCAGTGTCGAGCAGGGGCTGGAGATACGCATTCTGTTCCCGCCCGACCGCGCGCTTTCAGCCGGCGCCTTCATTCGTTACCGCGGCCTCACTGTGGGGCGCATCGAACAGGTCAGGCTGTACGATGCCCAGGGCACCATAGACGCCACCGCCGTGCTGTTCAGCGAAGGTCACTTTCTGGCCCGCAAGGGCAGTCGCTTCTGGATAGAGCAGCCCGAAGTGCGGCTCTCCGCCATCAGCAACCCGGCGGATATCCTCTTCGGCAACCATGTTGAAGTCAGCGCCGGCCCCGCCGATGCAGACCCGAGCCAGTATTTTGTCGCCTCCGCCAGCGCCCCCGAAGGCGCCCGGGGCTACGGTCTCAACCTGGTGCTTAATGCCGATCAGCTCGGTACCCTGGAAAAAGGCAGTCGGGTGTTTTACCGCCAGGTACCCGTAGGGGAAGTCACCGGCTTCAGACTCACCGGCGATGGCCAGTCGGTGGATATCTTCGCCCATATCAAGGCCGAACATGCTCACCTGGTGCGCCAGGGCAGCCAGTTCTGGAATATCAGCGGCTTCAGCGCCGAATTCAGTTTCACCCGGGGATTCAAGATCGACGGCGACTCGCTGGAAAGTCTGGTGGGCGGGGGTATCGCCTTCCAGTCTCCGCCTGAGGGCGAGCGAGCCCTCAACGGCAGCCGTTACAGGCTACTGAAACAAAAGCCCGACGCAACCAAACAGCACCGGGACAACGAGACAGCGCCGCCCCACGCAGCAGCGCCGGAGACGTCCGCGGCACAGCCGCATTTGCCGGCCTCCGGCGATCTGACTAAACTCGAGCTGGAAAACGGATAATGACACCATGAAGCGATCGCCCATTCTACTGACGCTGCTGCTGGCACTGCTACTCAGTGCCTGTGCCACACCACAGCAGGAGCGCCCGTTCCAGATGCGCAATCTGGCCAAGTCGGATATCGACATGGTCACCGATGCCCATATCGCCGAGGTCAATCGCCTCAGTCGCGAGCTGATGCTAAAACTCTACCGGCGCAATCCCCGCGAACTCGCCAAGGCGCCCCCCGGCACCACGATCGCCCAGCGCATGTACCAGCTGTTCGAATCTCCCCGCAAGACCCGTTTCAACGAACTGAACAACCGCTACGGCATCCATGCCGTGCCGCTGGCCTTTGATCCCGCCTTTGAGGGCGACCGCGTACTGGCCCTGATGGTGGGCATCAGCGGCATGATCCACAGCGCCTATAACGGCCAGGACGAGTTTTTCCTGCTGGATGAAATCGACCAGCAGAAACTCTACAACAGCGCCCGCAACCTCGAGAAAATAGCCTGGCAACTGAATAGCGCCCGCCAGGCCAATAGCGAGCCCTTTCTGTACAGCAACGGTTTAAGCGAGGTGGGTGTGGGCAACCTGAGCTTTGCCCGCACCTTTGGCAAGCTGATTGCCTTACAGGACATGATGGCGCGCATCGTCGCCGATACCCAGAACCGCACCATCAACAAGGTGCTGCACGGCATGACGTCTACGGTACTGCTACCCATCTGACACGGCGGCGTCCTTGACAGCCATGATAGATGGCAGGCCGCCGGCGGATTCAATCGCCGCAGTCGACCAACGGGCGGTTAATGCTGATATCGCAGATTTTGTGGTTGTCGTTCAGGTGTAGCGTGACATCGGCGCGCGCCGGCATCTCATCCAGCATGGCCCTTGTGAGGCGCTCGTAATGCTGGATAAAGCGCTGAATTTCGGCGTCGCCCATAATCCGCAGATGCCCCTGTGACTCGCCGGCCTCGCGCAGAAACTGCATGCGTTCGGCCAGTTTTTTCTCCTGTAGCGAGCGCCATTCGTACACCGCCTCCATGCTTGGCACCTTGAGCATCAGCAGTACGTCCACCAGCGCAAACAGCTCGGCGTAGGGCCCCTTGAGTTGCTCATTGACGTAACGGCGCCAGGTGCCCTGCGGATCTTCCAGCCGTTCCAGCGCGTTGATTGGTTGCTGCAGGGCCGCATCGTGCTGGGCCCGGGCGCCGACGCACCAGCCCTCCAGCAGCACCACATCGGCACCGCCCGACCACTCGCGCCAGACGGACACCGGACAGCGGTCATCGGTGGATTTGTCGAACACCGGTATGCGGGTCGCGGCATTGTGCTCCCCGCGCTTGAGTGCCTGCAGCAACTCGATGCCCAGCTGCACGTCATGGCTGCCGGGCACACCCCGGGTTTGCAGCAAGGGATGAACCTCGGCGCCCAACTGCTCGCGCTCAGCCCTGGTTTTATACAGGTCGTCAATGGAAAAACTCGCCACGCGCAGGCCAAAACCTTCGCTCAAGGTGATATCCAGCAAGGTAGAGAGGGTGGACTTGCCCGCGCCCTGGGCACCGTTGAGCCCGACCACCAGCGGCGCGCCCTGGCGCCGGTGATGACACAGAATCCAGGCGGCCAGCGGCACATAGATGGCCTCAAACATCTCCACCAGGCCGATATCCACCTTGAGCGATGCCAGGGTGGCGGCAAAGGCACGTTGCAACGCCTGCACCGCATGCTGGCGCTGCACCGCACTCAGGCACAGCTGATCCTCGGGCCAGCGGGTGAGCACACTCATTCAGACTCCACTTGCAACAGGGGGACAGGGTAACGGCTTGAACCTGGGCTTCACAGATGCTGATGGGTGCGCAGCCAGGCCACCACGGCCTCGATCTGCTGGCTGTCCATCAGCGACGGCGCATGACCAATGCCCGGCAGACTGAGCAGCTGCATGGCAGGATTCACCGCCCCCATGCGCGCCACCGTATCGGCCAGCAGCACATCCGACTCCTCGCCCCAGATGAGCATCTGCGGACAGGCGATCTGCTGCCACAGCACCCACAAGTCCACATCCTCGTCGCTGTTCAGGCGCAGGTTCTCGGCGATGGCAGGATCATAGTGCAGTGCCAGGGAGCCATCCGCCAGTACCCGGCTGCCGGTCTGTGCCAGGCGACGCCACTGGCTGGCACTGAGGTGACCCAGCGCCGGATAGGTTTGGCGCAGCCAGGCCTCACAGGCTTCGATGCTGTCGAAACGGCGATCTTCCAGATAGGCGGCGATGCGCTGCAGGGCCGCGCTGGGGACAAAGGGGCCTATGTCATTCAGCAGCAGCGAGCGAATGGGGCTGTTGGGCAATGCCGCCAGGCAGATACCGATCAGGCCACCCATGGAGGTGCCGACCCAGTCGACCTTGTCGACATCCAGCCGTGCCAGCAGGGTCACCATGTCGTTCATGTACTGTGGAATCTGATAGGCCGCCGGCGGATTCAGCCAGTCACTGTGGCCTCGTCCTGCGATATCGGGGCACACCACGCGATAGTCCCGCGCCAGCGCCTGTGCCAGGTCGTCAAAATCACGGCTGTTGCGGGCCAGGCCATGAACACAGACCACCACACGGTCGTTTTCGGCACTGCCCCACTCGTGATACACCAGCCGATGAAAACCTGTGCCACTCAGCGCCTTGATTGATCCTGTCCGCATTGCCTGTTTCTCCCGTGCCGACCAGGGCCTGTGCGTACAGGGCCTCCATGGTCACTGTGCATGATCGCAAAGATCGACGTCGGATTACGTTAGCATGATCCCAATGACAGCAACATCTCAGTTCATCTGCGCCGCGATGTAGCGACTCAGAAGGCCCTGACTCGCGTTAGGGATACTGAGAATTTTCATGCCGACCTGAAACCTGTCCTGCGCCAGGCGCCGGCTGTGGATCATTCGGCAATGGCAGTGCACGGACTCCTGTTCCAGTCCGAAATGCAGGTTCAGCTCCAGCGGTGCACCGGCTGCTACACCTGGACGGGCGCCCAGCAGGGCCTCCAGTTCGGCATTGCCTTCGACCAGCACCCCGCTGAGACTCAGGTGAATCACCCGCACATCCAGACAGTCGCCGCGAAAAGGTTCCAGCTCCGCTGGCAAATCCACCTCCACCCTGGGGTGCAGCCGCATATCAACATTCATGGTGCTATCCTCTGTGGTCTTCAATCCCGCGCCCTCATCTCAGCGGACGCTTGGCCCACGAACTATAACGCGAACCAGAGCGCGCACTATAGTTAGGTATAGCAGCAGCGCCTGCCGCAGCACATGATCGACCCACCCGGTATCATCAGCATCCGGTACATCAGCAAGGAGACCTTCCATGAGCCAGTTCCGTTCTGAGCAAGACAGCATGGGCACACTGCAGGTGCCGGCCGACGCCCTCTACGGCGCCCAGACCCAGCGCGCTGTGGATAACTTTCCGATCAGCGGCCTGACCCTGCCCGAGCCCTTTATTCGCGCCCTCGGGCTGATCAAGGCCGCCGCCGCCCAGAGCAACGTCGAGCTGAGGCTGCTGAACGCCGAAATCGGCTCCGCCATACGCCAGGCCGCCATGGAAATTGCCACCGGCAAGCATCTGCAGCAGTTCCCGGTGGATGTATTCCAGACCGGCTCAGGCACCAGCTCCAACATGAATGCCAATGAAGTCATCGCCCATCTTGCGAGTGGCTACTGCGCACAGCCCGTGGACCCCAACGATCATGTCAACATGGGGCAAAGCTCCAATGACGTGATTCCTACCGCCATTCACCTGAGCGCCGCTATGGTGCTGGATGAATCCCTGCTGCCGGCCCTGCACCACCTGCAGGTCAGCATCGACAGCAAGGCGCACAGCCTGGAAGGCCTGATCAAGACCGGACGCACCCATCTGATGGACGCCATGCCGGTGCAACTGTCGCAGTCGATGTCGGGCTGGTCGGGGCAGATACAGCTGGCGATTCGAAGGCTGGAGGCCAGCCGTCCACGCCTGCACCAGCTCGCCCAGGGCGGCTCGGCCGTGGGCACCGGCATTAACGTGCACCCGGACTTCAGCGCCCGTTTTGCGCAAAATATCAGCGCGCTCTCCGGCCTGACGCTGCAACCGGCCGACAACCTCTTCTGCGCCCTTGCCTGCCAGGACACGGCGGTGGAAGTGTCCGGCCAGCTCAAGGCGCTGGCCTGTGCGCTGCTGAAAATCGCCAATGACCTGCGCTGGATGAACTCGGGCCCGCTGGCGGGTCTGGGCGAGATTGAGTTGCAGGCGCTACAACCCGGTTCATCTATCATGCCCGGCAAGGTCAACCCGGTGATTCCGGAAGCCGTGATGATGGTCGCCGCCCAGGTTATCGGCAACGATGCCGCCATCACTGTGGGGGGGCAACACGGCAACTTCGAGCTCAACGTCATGCTGCCCCTCATTGCCCACAACCTGCTGCAAAGCGAGACGCTGCTGGCCAGTGCCGCCCGCCAGCTGGCCGACAAGGCGATTGCGACCTTCAGGGTCAACGAGAGCAACATCAGTGCAGCGCTGGCGCGTAACCCTATCCTGGTAACGGCCCTGAACCCCATCATCGGCTACCAGAAGGCCGCCGCCATCGCCAAGCAGGCCTACGCCCAGGGCCGCCCCGTGGTTGATGTGGCGGCAGAGGTCACCGGCATGAGCCACGATGAATTGGCGCAGCTGCTGGATCCCGCACGCCTGACCCAGGGGGGCATTCAGGGCTCAAGCTAAAATTGCGTGCTGATGTTCAAGGGCAAATCGGGACAGGAGGAGCATCCTTCGCAGGGATCCGCAATAGTGAAAAAAAGCTAGAGTCCTGCGTCCTGGATCGCGCTTGTAGGCGGAAGCTCTGCTGATTTTTTCGAGCCTGCATTTCGCCTTTCGGCGACATACTTTCTTTGCCCGTGCAAAGAAAGTATGCAAAGAAAGCACGCCCCGATGAAGCCTATTCGCTGTGCTCTGAGATCATTCGGCGGGCTGCGCTGACGGTACATCCATGTACCTCATCGCAGGCGCATCAGTCCCTGTTGCGCCCCTTCAGACCTGATCGCCGAATGACCTCAGTGCTCGCCGGCTTCATAAGGGGGATCGGAGCCGTTCTGATATATAGGTGGTAATGGTGGGGAGCTCGTAGGATGAAATCCACTTCCGGCGATACAGGGCTTAATCGCCGGGGCCAGATTCGCTATAATCCCGTACCATTTTTTAATCCATTGCCCGGCCCACTCCAAAGCCGCAACAGCAGCAGGGACATTATTTGCCATGAATCGGGATCTCGACAAGCTTCAGCCCTACCCGTTCGAAAAGCTGGCCACCCTGAAGGCGCAGGTCACGCCGCCCGCCGACAAGGCCCATATCGCCCTGTCCATCGGCGAGCCCAAGCACCCGTCGCCGGCCTTCGTGGCCAAGGCGCTGACCGACAACATCGGCTACCTGGCGAATTACCCGACCACCGCCGGGTTGCCGGAACTGCGCCAGACCATTGCCGACTGGTGCAGCCGCCGCTTCAAGCTTGCCGCCGGCAGCCTGAGCGCCGAGCGCAATGTGATCCCGGTGAACGGCACCCGCGAAGCCATCTTCGCCTTTACCCAGGCTGCCGTTGAACGCAAGGCCGATGCCCTGGTGCTGTCGCCCAACCCCTTCTACCAGATCTACGAGGGTGCAGCCTACCTGGCCGGCGCCGAGCCGCTGTTTCTTAACTGCGATGCCGAGCGCAACTTCATTCCGGACTTCGACGCCATCTCCGCCGACGTCTGGCAGCGCTGCCAGCTGCTGTTCCTGTGCTCGCCGGGCAACCCCACCGGCACCGTGATCGGTCGCGACGTGCTGACCAAGCTGATTGCGCTGTCGGACGAGTACGACTTCATCATCGCCTCGGACGAGTGCTACTCCGAGATCTACTTCGACGAAGCCGAGCCACCGGTGGGTCTGCTGCAGGTCTGTGCCGAGCTTGGCCGGGACGACTACCGCAACTGCGTGGTGTTCCACAGTCTGTCCAAGCGCTCCAACCTGCCGGGCCTGCGCTCGGGCTTTATTGCCGGTGATGTCGCCCTGATGATGCCCTTCCTCAGCTACCGCACTTACCACGGCAGCTCCATGCCGGTGCAGCATCAGCTGGCCTCCATCGCCGCCTGGAAGGACGAAGCCCATGTGCTGGAAAACCGCGACAAGTACCGCGAAAAGTTCAGCAAGGTCATCGAAATCCTCGCCCCGGTGATGGACGTGCGCATGCCGGATGCCGGCTTCTACCTCTGGGCGCCTACGCCCATCGAAGACGACCGTTTCGCCCAGGGCCTGTTCGAGCAGCAGAACGTTACCGTGCTGCCGGGACGCTACCTGTCCCGCGAAGCCGATGGCCGCCTGCCGGGCGCAGGTTTTGTGCGCATGGCACTGGTCGCCACGGTTGAGGAATGTGTTGAAGCGGCGCAGCGTATCCGTGCCTACGTCCAAAGCCTGAACGCCTGAACGCCTGAAGAAAACCGGAGCCCGCATGATCAGCCTGTACGGAATCAAGAACTGCGACACCATCAAGAAGGCCCGCAAGTGGCTTGAAAGCAACGGCATCGACTACCGCTTTCACGACTACCGCAGCGATGGCCTGGAGCGCGCCCAGCTGGAAAGCTGGGCCGCGGAGCTGGGCTGGGAGGCGCTGCTGAACAAGCGCGGCACCACCTGGCGTACCCAGCCGGACAGCGTCAAGAACAGTATCGATGAAGCCAGCGCCATCAGCCTGATGCTGCAGCAGCCGGCCATGATCAAGCGGCCGTTGCTGGATACCGGCACGGCACGGCATCTGGGTTTCAAAGACGCCGATTACGCGACCTGGCTGCAGGGCTGATCCCGCACCCCAAATTATTTTTTAAACGATTACGGAGTAACAGCATGACAAATTTTGCATTCGGCCTGGGTATTGGCACCAAATCCGCCAGCGGTGAATGGCTGGAGGTGTACTACAACGCCCCGCTGCTTAACGCCTCGGCCGAGCTGATCAAGGCCGTTGCCAGCGCCGTGGGCTACACCGGCGGCAACCAGACGCTGGAAGTCGAGCAGTCCCAGCTCAAGGCCCTGGAAGCGGCCTTCCTGTCGGTGGACGCCGAAGACCAGGCCGAGATTGTCGAAGTTCTCGAAGGCTCGCGCCAGCCGCTGGTCCTCTGCATTCTGGAAACCGACGCAGAGCCCGCCACCACCGCCGAGGTGTACCTCAAGCTCAGCCTGCTGTCCCACCGTCTGGTCAAGCCCCACGGTCTCAACCTGGCCGGCATGTTCGGTAAGCTGCCCAACGTCGCCTGGACCACCGAAGGCGCCATTGCCCTGGATGAGCTGCCCAAGCGCCAGCTGGCCGCCCGCGCTCAGGGTCGTGTGCTGGATGTGCACTGCGTCGACAAATTCCCCAAGATGACCAACTACGTGGTGCCGGCCGGTATCCGCGTGGGTGATGCCGCGCGCATCCGCCTGGGTGCCCATGTGGGCGAAGGCACTACCGTGATGCACGAAGGCTTCATCAATTTCAACGCCGGCACCCTGGGTGTCTCCATGGTTGAAGGCCGCATTTCGGCTGGCGTCGTGGTCGGTAATGGTTCGGATCTGGGGGGCGGCTGCTCCACCATGGGTACACTCTCCGGCGGTAACAACGTGGTGATTTCCGTGGGCGAAAACTGCCTGCTGGGCGCCAATGCCGGCCTCGGCCTGCCGCTGGGCGACCGCTGCACCATCGAAGCGGGCCTGTACCTGACCGGCAGCTCCAAGGTTGCCCTGCTGGACGACCAGAACAACGAAGTCGCCGTACTCAAGGCCTCGGAACTGGCCGGCAAGCCGGACATGCTGTTCCGTCGCAACTCACTGACCGGCCGCATCGAAGCCAAGACCAACAAGAGCGCCATCGAACTCAACGCCGAGCTGCACAAGCACAACTAAGGCCCGCCTTGCACGCCAGCCCCGGTGGTCAGACTCTAACCACCGGGGCTGTGCATCGGCGCCAGACCTGATGCAATCCTCCTTCGATTCCGGACCCAGACTGCCATGACCCAACTGTCACCGACCCTCCAGCTCGCCAGCGACCTGATCAGCCGCGCCTCCGTGACCCCCGAGGACGCGGGCTGTCAGGAGCTGATGATTGCCCGTCTTGAAGCCATTGGGTTCAAAATCGAGCGCCTGCATTTCGAAGATACCCTGAATTTCTGGGCGCGCCGTGGCGACACGGGCCCCCTGCTCTGCTTTGCCGGCCATACCGATGTGGTACCCACAGGCCCGGTGGAACAGTGGCAGTTCCCGCCGTTTGAGCCGCAGATCAGTGAAGGCATGCTGTGCGGACGCGGTGCGGCAGACATGAAAGGCAGCCTGGCCGCCTTTGTCACCGCACTGGAGCGCTTTGTCCACAACCACCCGGATCACAAGGGCTCCATCGCCCTGCTGATCACCAGCGACGAGGAAGGCCCCTTCATTAACGGCACCACCCGGGTAATCGACCACCTGGAAGCCCGTAATGAAAAAATTACCTGGTGCATCGTTGGCGAACCCTCCAGCACCCACAAGGTCGGCGATGTGATCAAGAATGGCCGTCGCGGCTCCCTCAGCGGCAGCCTGAAAGTTCAGGGCGTGCAGGGCCATGTGGCCTACCCGCACCTGGTGAAAAATCCGATCCACCTGGCAGCCCCTGCACTGGCGGAGCTGGCGGCTGAAGTCTGGGATCAGGGCAATGAATTTTTCCCGCCCACCAGCTTTCAGATTTCCAATATCAACGCCGGCACCGGTGCCACCAACGTGGTCCCCGGGCATATGGACGTGGCCTTCAATTTCCGCTTCTCCACCGAAGTCACCAGCGACGAGCTCAAGGCACGGGTGCGGGATATCCTCGACAAGCACCAGCTTGAGTGGGATATCGACTGGATTCTGTCCGGCAATCCCTTTCTGACCGCCGCCGGCGATCTGGTGGAAGCCTGCCAGCAGGCCATCCAGGCCATCACCGGGCTGGAAACAGAGCTGTCGACATCCGGCGGCACCTCCGATGGCCGCTTTATCGCCCCCACAGGCGCTCAGGTAGTGGAACTGGGCCCCTGTAACGCCACCATCCACAAGCTGAACGAACGTGTCAGCGCCAAGGACCTGGATACGCTGTCGGACCTGTACGAAAACATCCTGGCACGATTGCTGGCCCAATGATGCAACTCGCCTGCCCGCTGTGCCGCCAGCCGCTCGACGAGCAGCCACCTCAGCTGCGCTGCAGCAATGGCCACAGCTACGACCAGGCCCGCCAGGGCTACTGGAACCTGCTGCTGGTCCAGCGCAAGCGCTCGCTGGACCCCGGTGACAATACCGCCATGGTGCAGGCCAGACGCGCCTTTCTGGACCAGGGCCACTATGCGCCGCTGTCCGACCAGATTAACGGCCTGCTGAGCCAGGCCCTTGCCGGGCAGAGCACGGCTGTCGAGCTGCTGGATCTGGGCTGTGGCGAAGGCTACTACAGCGCCCGCATGGAGCAGGCACTGCAATCCGCCGGGATTGATATCGCCCTGACCGGGCTGGATATCTCCAAACATGCGGTACGTGCCGCCTGTCAGCGCAGCCGCACGGCACGCTGGCTGGTGGCATCCGGCGCCGACATGCCGCTGCCGCCAGCCTCGCTGGACGCCATCACGTTGCTGTTCAGCCGCCTGATGCCCGAACCCATGGCAAAGGCGCTCAAGCCCGGCGGCCTGCTGTTTCTGGCCTGGCCCGGCGAGCAACACCTGATTGAGCTGCGCCGGCATATCTATGCCGACATCCGCCCCTCGGACTACGACCCGCTAAGCCAGCTGAGCGAGTATTTCAGTCTGGAGCAGCAACAGGCAGTGCAGTATCGCTTCACCCTGAGCGACAGCGACAGCATCCAGACACTGCTCGGCATGACGCCCCACAGCCAGCGTCTGGCGGCGCAGGCGCGGGCGGATCTGGCAGCACTGGCACAGTTGGAGCTGACGCTGGATGTCAATCTCGCGGTACTCAAGCGCCTGTGACAGCCTCTGCCATAAAACGCTGGCTACTGCGCCGCGCAGACAGGCCGCAACAAAACCTGCTACTTTTACTGCTCGGGTTCGGCCTTTTCGCCCCCGGCATTGGCCTGATTGTAATGGCCGAATTCCTGCTCGCCGCATCCTGGCAACAGGAACTGCTGGCGCTGCTCGGGTTGATCCTCAGTGTTGCGGGCAGCATACTGGCAGCCATTGGCTATATCAGCCTGAGCCTGCTGCGCCTTTACCGATTCCTCAACGACGACCGAAACCATGACTGATCCACGCCACCCCGATATCGAGATCTACGTCAAAAACTGCTCCCTCGAGCAACTGGAAAACTGGATTAAATCCCACAGTTCCGGCCTCGAAAGGCGCTTCAATCAGGGCCTGATCTATGAGTACGGCTGCACCATGGACTCCGCCCCGGTTGAAGTGATGATCCACCAGAAGGTGGTCGGCAAGGCCTGGACCAGCGTCTGGTTCAAGTCCGACCGCACACCCTGGAGCAAAGATCTGGACTGTGCACTGGATGCATTCGCCGCGCTTGAAACCGAGGTTCGCTGCATCGCCGCCGGCTGGAGTAATGGTCAGGATCCCGATGAATGGTGGGAAATAACCACCGGTCAACCCGAGAAAATTCAATGGCGTACCGAGTAGCACCCAGCACCCGAACCCTGCTCTGTGCAGCCCTGCTGACACTGGCGGGCTGCTCCGTCCTGCCCCTGCCTGTCGGCACCCTGCCGGCAGACCCGGTGCGGGCCGAGCAACAGTACCGCGAAGGCCTGAGCTACACCCAGGGCGTTGGCGTCAGTCAGGATTACGCCCGCGGCATGCAGGCTTTCAAGCAGGCTGCACGCCTGGGTTCGGCCGATGCCGCCTATATGGCGGGCATGGGCTACCTGACCGGCAGAGGTGTGGCAGCGGATGATGCCAGCGCCGCCCGCTGGCTCGAAATTGCCAACCGCGGCGGCCACACGCCGGCGACCTTCCAGCTGGGCAAGTTGTATCTCAATGGCAAGGGGGTCGACCAGGACAGAGCCTGGGGCGCCCTGCTACTGGGGCTGGCCGCCGTAAACGGGCATTCCCAGGCCATGCTGGAGCTGGCCGTCTGCTATCGCGCCGGCATTGGTGTGCCGGCGGATGCGGGTCTTGCCTGGTACTGGGCCGACCAGGCCGGGCGCAATGACAGCAACCCGCTGATACAAACCGTTACGGCAAGGCTCTATCGGGACAGCAGCCCGGCCCAGCGCCAAAACGCCAGCTCCCGTGCGACCTCCGCCCAAAAACGCCCCCTGGGCCTGGCCGGTACAACCTACACCCAGTTGCAGCTGAAACAGCAGGGCTATAACCCGGGCCCGGCCGATGGCCTCTGGGGACCCGCCAGCAGCCGGGCGCTGGATGCATTTCGCAATGCCCACTCCCTGCCCGCAGGCGGTGTACCCGACAATGCCGATATGCTGCGCCTGCGCGCCCTTTCCAACTGAGCGGCGGCTTCTGACAACTAACCTGGTCTGACAATAGTGTTCCATAACGAAAAACAGCGCCCGAGGGCGCTGTTTTTACGACTGTTTTTTACAGCCGTTATTTCCGACTGCTGTGTTCCGGTAATCAAGCCGCCTAAGGCTGTACCGCAACCTGCTCTTGTGCGATGCCCAGCAGTGATTGCAGCTCGGCGATAACTTCATCGGGGATATCTTCCACGCTGTCATACTTGTTGGCCGCCGCCGCCAGTGATTCAGCTTCGGTCACCGCCGCCGCTTCAAGCTCGGCCTCAGCAGCCATTTTCTCTGCGTCCAGTGTCGCGATTTCACCTTCAAGCGCCATGGCCTGAGCCTCGACCTCGGCATTCGCGGTATTGATCGCTTCCAGATCAGCGGTCAATTCGCCCAGCGTTACCGTTTTATCAGCTATTTCCTGCTCATCTGCGACGGGATCCAGCGATTCGATCTCCGCGGTCAAAGCCGCAATATCGGCTTCCAGAGCAGCAGTATCGGTTTGCTCCAGCCCATCCAGCTCGGCCTGCAAATCCGCCAGCTGGATATCTAGATCCGCAATTTCTGCGCTCAGCTCGCGCCCCGCCAGTACCGCCTGCTCATACTGCGCGATCAGGCCGACACGGGAGTTGGGGTTGGCATTAAGACGCGCATTGGCCGATGCGTGGGCCGCATTCAGGCTACCCAGGGCACTGGCGATGGCACCATGGTTGTTACCCAGGGACTTGTGCTCATTTTTTGAGCTCCTGTCAGCCTTGTCGGATTTATCCGAGCGGGATGAAGCTTGGCTATTGCCACCGTTATTGCCGCCACTGCTGCCGGAGCTACTGCTGTCGGCGCTGCTACTGTTACCGCCGCCGTTGCCTCCGCCATTGCCTCCGCCATTGCCACCACCGTTACCGCCGCCGTTGCCGCCACCATTACCGCCACCTTCACCATTTTTGGCGAAGGCGCTGGAACCGCTGCCAAGGCCTGTCACCGAATCCAGCATCGGTGGCATAACCAGCAGGGCCGCTGCCAGTGCAACGCCATTGAGGCTCAAAATAGTCTTGTTCATTTTCATTATTATGCTTCTCCTTTTCACTGAGGCCCAGTGAAACAGCTTTTCCGGGCTTAAACCAGTGTCTCAAATCAGCGGCAAAGGCCGCGCAGTGGCCCTTTCGGGCCCCGAGTTACTCCAGCTACAACTGGTGACTACTGCTACGTCCTTGCCAGCCGTGGACCACAGCGAAAAAACATCCACGCCTGCAGCCTGCATTGCACACCAAACTGTAGCCTTAATTAGCAAATATTCAACAAAACGGGCACGACCCTGTGTCCATATTACGACAACTCCAGCCAATACGACGCCTCAACGGCGCCGGAACTGCTGCAAGATCACACCACCAATAATCAGCCCCAATCCGGGATAAACCGATGGATGAATCGACTCGCCCAGCACCTGGGCAATAAATATCAGTGACAGAAACGGCGACAGGAAAATCAGATTACCAATGCGACTGGCATGGGTTGCCGTCTTTAGCGCCGAGAGCCAGAGCATAAAGGTAATGCCCATCTCAAACAGACCCACATAGACCGCCGCTCCCACACCGCTCCAACCTGCCGGCACGCCATCGTTAAACCAGGCGGTGACCAGCACCCAGGGCAGCCCCGTCAGAAAGCACAGCAGCAGGCCCACCACTGGCGCATCGTCGCTGCGCGCGTTATAGATCCAGTACAGCGCCCAGAGCACGGTGCTACCCAGCGCCAGAGACACACCCAGCGGACTGTCGAACTGCAGCGACAGAATATCCCCGCGGGTGGCTATCACCAGCACCCCGACATAGCCCAGCAGCATGGCTAGAAAATCACGTCCATACAGACGCTGCCCCAGCAGTGGCACCGCCAGCAGCGACAGGGTCAGCGCCCATGTATAGTTAAGCGGTTGCGCCTGCTGTGCAGGCAAAAGGTCATACGCCTTGAACAACACCAGGTAGTAGAAGAACGGATTCAGAAACCCCAGGCCCAGATAACGCCAGCGGTTGTTCCGCCAGGCAAGTGCCAGTTCGCTCCAGCGCCGCTGAATACTGACCGCGACGATCAGCACCAGGGTCGACACCATCGAGGCGACCGCCAGCAGCTGCAAAGGCGTGAGGTGCGCCAGCGCCAGTTTAAAGGCCGTGGCCACCGTGGACCACAACAGGACAGCGCCAAGCCCCAATACCAGCGCCCGTCCCTGTGACTTTGTACTCATGCGTGCCTCACTCCCTTGATTCAGACTCTGCGCCAGGGCCGGCAGTCTAAACGGGATCAGCACAGAAGCAAATTCAACAGACGCCGGACAGGGTTCAGGCGGATAACTGCACCCGGGCTCCGGCGATCTGATCCAGCATCAGGCGACCACTGGACATCAGCGCCACCTGCTCAAACTGATCCTGCGCCTGGCGTGCCTGGCCCGGCGTGCGGGCGGCTGTATCCAGATAACTGCACAACATCGCAAACTCGCCGGTCTGGTGCTCGCTGACCGCCTGGTTCAGCTGCCCGGTGAGCTCAGCTGTATAAAAATCATTGGGATCAGGGAAACCTGGCCGCGCCGGCACAGATGCCTCGAGCAGCGGCTGGGCCGGTAACGCAGGGTACTGCAGCTGATTGACCGAAATCAGGCTCAGCAGCAACGAGAACTCGGCGCCATTACCCGCCTGCACCGCCGGCGTAAGACCGCAGGTGTAGGTTTCAATACGGCTCTGAATCGGGTCGGTATACATGAGGCATCAAACGGCTGCTGGTAACCCCTGTATCGGCCACAACACCGAATGCTTTAGCAGCAAGTCACAGTGGCACCAAGCAAAGTAGTCAGCTGGGCCTTCCAGCCAACCGCGCGCTGACGTACAAAGTGAGACTTCTAATTCCGAAATAGAAAAATTTGGTTTACCGGGAATAAACCAGCGCCTGGTGACGCCCTAAGACAGAACGCGTTACAGATATATGGCCAGGCTCAGGAAAGCACATGGATCACGCCCGCCAAAAACAGCAGTTTCAGTCCCTGACGCGCCCCTGGCGCGATCGGCTGTTCAGCGTCGCCCGTCGCCAGACCCGCAGCCTGGAGATCGCCGAAGACTGGACCCAGGAAACCCTGCTGCGCGCCTGGCGCGACTTCGAGCAGCTCACAGATAGCATGGCGCTCTACGCCTGGCTGCTGCGCATTCTCAACCGCGTCATCACCGATGACAGCCGACGCGAGGCGCGCCGGCATCGCCTGGCCCCCATGCTGATGATCACCGGCGACGACTTTCTGCACGATCATCCCTGCGCAGCCCCTGGGCCCTTCGAACAGATTATGCAGAGTCGCAGCGATGAGCAGGTGATCGCCGCGATCCAGGCACTGCCGGAAAATTTCCGCCAGGTGATCATGCTCAGAGATATAGAAGGATTGAGCTATCAGGATCTGAGTCTGGCACTGGACCTGCCAAGCGGTACTGTAATGAGCCGATTGTCCCGAGGCCGGCGCCTGCTTGCCGGCCTGCTGATAAAGACTGGCGCCGCCGAGGCACCAACTACAAGCGCCACTGGAAGCCGGGAGTGTAGCGATGAAAAAGCCTGACGGTTGCCACGATAACATGAGCGCACATCTGTCCGAGCTGCATCTGCAGCTGCAGGACTGGCTGTCAGGCTACGTCGATGGTGAACTCGATGCCCAGCAAACACTCATGTTCGAGGCACACCTGGCGGGCTGTGGCGAGTGCCGCGCCGAGATAGCGCGCCAGCAGACCCTGAGCCGCCGCTTGCAACAGCTATCCGTCAACCGCATGTCACCCGGATTACACCAGCGGCTCGACAAGATGCTTGATGAAGCTCCAGACTCCGCTGTACAAAATGCTGCCGCACGCCCCTGGCTGCGCAGGCTCGCCTGGGCAAGACACCTGCGCCGACCCGCAGCGCTGGGAGGCTTTATAGGCGCCGCTGGCTGGGCGGTGGCCTTGCTGCTTATGGTGGTGCAGCTGTTGCCCCCCAACATGACATCAGGCCAGATTCCCATGATGAGTGACGTACTGCAGGAGTACCAGAACCTGTCCCGTACCGAACTGGCACGCAAGGAAACGCCCCCTGCCAGCACAGAGCTGCCGGCCCGACTCGCCGGCTGCAAACTGGTCGCCCGCTGGCAAACCCGCGTCGGTGGCGAGCCCGCCGAAGCCTTCGCCCTGCAGCGGGGTAACCATCTGATTATCGAGTACCGCATCACCGAAAACGTCTTCTACCGCAACCCGGATGTACGCCAGGCAATTACGGACTACGGCGATTTCCGCATCCGCGAGCAGCAACTGGAGGTACTGGCATTGCCGCTCAAGGGGGCCGGCCTGCTGGTCGTCGGACCCGCCGGCGCCATGCCGCACCGGCGCGAGTTTATCCTCTAGAGCTGCTCCCGGCTGCTAACCTGCTAATCGAATACAACGCTTGATACGGACATCCGCCGTGATATCTGTTTTGACAGTAAGACCAACAACAAAGGAATATGCCATGTCGACATTCAAGAAAAACGCCAACAGCGCTGCAGCGGCCGTCAGCCTGAGCCGCCGTAACCTGCTGGTCGGCAGCACCGGCGCCATCGCCTCGGTGGGCCTGATGGGCCTTGCTCCGCTGTCCATCGCCGCTGAAGAACCCAAATCCGCGCTGCCGGATTACGCCAGCTGGAAAGACGAAAACGCCGTTATTGTGCACAGCGCAAACACCCTGGAAACCCGCCGCGACGCCATTGGCAGCGGCGTGGTAACACCCAGCAATCATCTTTATGTGCGCAACAACCTGCCCGCGCCTGGCAACGAGATCGTAGCCGACCCTGATGCCTGGGAACTGCGTATCGAAGGAGTTAACACCCCGGCCACCCTGACGCTTGCCGAACTGAAAAAAATCGGCATCGAGTCCGTGACTGCAGTACTGCAGTGTTCCGGCAACGGTCGGCAGTTCTTCACCCACGGCCCGGGCGGCACCCAGTGGGGTGTAGGCGCGGCTGGCTGCGTGGTCTGGACCGGCGTACCGCTGCGTGATGTCGTGGCGAAACTCGGCGGCGTCAAGGATGGCATGGAATACATCACCGGTACCGGCGGCGAAACCCTGCCCGCAGGCCTTGATCCCAAGACCATCATGGTTGAGCGCTCCATTCCGACCCGTGCACTGGACCAGGCCATTCTGGCCTGGGAACTCAACGACGAAGCTCTGCCCCTAACCCACGGCGGCCCGCTGCGCCTGGTGATACCGGGTTACTACGGCGTCAATAACGTCAAATACGTCAAGCAGGTCGCCTTTACCGAGAGCCAGACAGACGCCAAGATTCAGGCATCGGGTTACCGTATCCGCGATGTTGGTGTAAAAGGCGCACCGGATCAGCCGTCCATGTGGGAAATGCCGGTTAAATCCTGGGTGACCACACCGCTGGAAAAAGCAGGCAGCGGCCGCAACATGATCCACGGCGTAGCCTTTGGCGGCAACAACCCGCTCGACAAGGTTGAAGTATCCATTGATGGTGGCAGCAACTGGCTCGAAGCACGCCTGCTCGGGCCGGACATGGGCCGCTTCGCATGGCGCCCCTTCGTGCTTGCCATTGACCTGGCGCCGGGTGAATACCGCATCGTCAGCCGCGCCAGTGATTCTGAGGGCAACGCCCAGCCACAGGAGCGGACCGAGAACGAGCGTGGCTACGGCAATGCCAGCTGGAGCGATCATGGCCTAAGCCTGACCGTCAGCTGAAAACCACAGCCGCAGAGCTCCCCTGGAGCACTGCGGCCCCTTCAAACAGCAACACGAGTACCCCAAGCATGCGCATGATATTCACCCTCGCGGCCTGTGCAGGCCTGATGTCCGGCCCCATCCTGGCGGATGAGCTGTTCAACCAGGGCAAGGACGTCTTTCAGCAGCTGGCGCAGCCATCCTGCAGCATTTGCCACACCCTGAATGATGCCGGCTCCAGCGGCGAGATCGGCCCCAAACTGGACGACCTGAAACCCACAGCAGAGCAGGTCGCCAATGCAGTGACCGGGGGCGTGGGCATCATGCCTGCGTTTGAAGAGACGCTGTCGGCCGAACAAATCAAGGCCGTCGCGCACTACGTTTCCACCGCCAGCCGCCAGTAGCCGCTGTAATCTGCTACACCGGCGGCCAGGCTCCGTTTTTCAGGCTTGGCAGCCGGAGCCTCCTGCTGGCTACGTCAGTCAAGACAGTCTCTTTTCGACTCGCATCAGGCTACAATTCGTGACTCATCCGCCACCTTGCACCTGAGGATCAGTCGTGAAAATACCAGGAACGCCAGCATGAGCCGATGGCGCCCCGCCCAGCCCCGCAGCGCCTCGTACATCACCGCCGAAGGCTACCAGAAGCTCAACGAAGAGCTGAAATACCTGTGGCGCGTCAAGCGACCGGCCATTACCGAATCGGTACGCGAAGCCGCCGCCCAGGGCGACCGCTCCGAGAACGCCGAATATATCTACGGCAAGAAGCAGCTGCGCGAAATTGACCGCCGCGTGCGTTATCTGTCCAAGCGCCTGGATGACATGACCGTGGTCGACCGCATTCCTGAGGACCAGAACTGCATTTTCTTCGGTGCCTGGGTGACCCTGGCCGATGAAGACGACCAGCCCCATCGCTATCGTATCGTCGGTGCCGACGAGATTGACGGCGCCCAGGGCTACATCAGCGTTGACTCGCCGCTGGCGCGCCTGCTGCTGAAAAAATCTGTCGGTGACGAAGTATCACTGCAGAAACCGGACGGCAGTGAAGTTTGGTACGAAGTGATTAAAGTGGAATACCAGGCCTACGAAACCGGCCTCTGAGGCCGTCCCTGGCAAGAGGCACTTGCTAGTGCGCAGTCGACAGATAGCGACCACAGCCAAGATATTCCTGCCCATCAAGCTGCAGTCGCACCCGGGCCTCGAATGCCGCACCGCTCATGCTATCCCGGCAGACCCTGGGCTCGATATCCAGCTGCACCTCATGCGCCTTTGTCGTAACCGAATAGCGCACTATGCCGCCCTCAAAGCGTGGCGCCGGCGCCGGCAGATAAAGACTGCGCTCGCCGTAATCAGTCACCAGGCGAATATCCCTGCCCTCGTCCACTTCCAGCAACCAGCCGGGCTCATTGCCCAGCGCCCGAAAATCGACCCCGCGATAAGCCGCATCCGCCCAGGGCGCCTTGGCCGCATTGCTGCGACACTCCTCATACCGCTGCCCATCAATTTCCAGCAACGCCGTTTCGCCCCGGGTCCAGAACAGCCGCCCCTCGCCCTCATAACGCACACCGGAGGCACTGGCTACCTGCTCAAGTACGCTTTCCAACCCTTGAGCCAGTAATGTCAGCTTGCCAGGCTCGGTATGCACGACAGCATCAAGCTCGCCACACTCATAGACATAGGTTCGCGCCGCCTCAACCCTAGCCTCAACCGGCGCTTGCTCTGCCGCCCCTCGCGCCGCCGACTGCAACACCAGCGTCAGCCCTTGCCTGGGCTGATTGCTGCCCAGAATGCCGTGAAAGCCGGTGGTGACCCAGAGCAGACGCCCATCCGCAGCACGGATCTCCGCCCGCAGCGCGTAGCGATGTCGGGGCTCAATGACCGCAGGATCATAACTCAGCCGGAACGGGATAGGCACGGTCATGGCGGACTCGATGCTTTGCTCGGCCAACAACACCGCCGCCGTATCGGCCTTGCTCACATCCTCCAGCCAGACCCGAGCCCGACTGCCCGGCGGCAACGCCATGCGCTCACGATAGGTCACTTCACCACTGATCTGCGACGCACTCCCATCTTTAATCCACTGACCACAGCCCTGCAGCAGCCAGGTGAACAGCAGTAACCCCAAAACACGCACAAAGCTTCCCCTTCGCAAGGTCATCTCCTTAACCCATGATCCACTGATTTGATAAAGTCTGACCCGTGCCAGACGGCCAGGTTCCAGCCCAGACAAGCAGCAGTAAGCAAAAAATAAAAAACGGACACAACGCAGAAAAGACTCAATTAAGAGTCGTCACTACAAAGCATCAAGACAGGATAATACAGAATCTGCGAACCTTCCCTCAGAAAGAGGAAAAGTGGTGGGTCGTATAGGGCTCGAACCTATGACCAATTGATTAAGAGTCAACTGCTCTACCAACTGAGCTAACGACCCATAAAGGGCAAAACTGGTGGGTCGTATAGGATTCGAACCTATGACCAATTGGTTAAAAGCCAACTGCTCTACCAACTGAGCTAACGACCCAAAAGCGGTAAAACTATAACACGATAAAACTGGTGGGTCGTATAGGATTCGAACCTATGACCAATTGGTTAAAAGCCAACTGCTCTACCAACTGAGCTAACGACCCACTTATGGCTCCCCGAGCTGGACTCGAACCAGCGACCAATAGATTAACAGTCTACTGCTCTACCAACTGAGCTATCAGGGAACGACAGCAATACTCCTTCAATGGCGGAGGGACTGGGATTCGAACCCAGGGAGCCTCTCGACTCGCCGGTTTTCAAGACCGGTGCTTTCGGCCACTCAGCCATCCCTCCGAAGGAGTGGCGCGTATATTACCCGAATGAATTTCACTGTCAACAGCCTAAGAGGCTGTTTCTTATAAATATTTAGCTTTTCTTAAAATTAGGCGAAATTGCCGGCCACGCCGGCATGTATTCAAGTGCCCAGCGCCTGCTCCCAGACTCAGGTCTGAGATTGCAGGTAGTTCTGCAGCCCCAGCAATCCGATCAGCCGCAACTGCTGCTCAAGCCAGTAGGCATGATCTTCTTCGGTATCTGCCAGCAACTTTTCAAGAATCTCCCGGGTCTGGTAGTCCCGTTTCTGCTCACAGAGTGCAATCGCATCCTTGAGCAACTGACCGACTTCGTATTCTACCTTGAGGTCGTTTTCCAGCATCTCGGGAACATCCTTGCCGACGCGCAGCCCATCGCGCGTGGACATGTCCGGCCTCCCCTCCAGGAACAGGATCCGCTCGATCAGCGCGGCCGCATGCCCCTTCTCATCATCGAACTCATGATCTATGCGCTCGTAGAGCTTGTTAAAGCCCCAGTCCTGATACATGCGCGAATGAATAAAATACTGATCCATCGCCGTCAGCTCACTGGCCAGCAAACGGTTGAGACTCTCAATGACCTTGACGTCACCTTTCATGCGCGGGATATCCTTACATCATGGATTGCAGATAATTCTGGATGCCGGTCTGGCTGACAAGCGTTTGCTGGGTTTCGATCCAGTCGAGGTGGTCTTCTTCCTGTCCGAGGATATCTTCCAGCAACTCCCGGCTGACATAGTCGGCCTGTTGCTCGCAGCAAGCGATGGCCTGGCGCAGCAGTTCCAGCTGTTCGGACTCCAGCGCCATATCGCATTGCAGGATTTCTTCGACATTTTCCCCGATGCGCAGGGAAGCCAGCTTCTGCAGGTTGGGCAGTCCCTCAAGGAAAAGCACCCGCTCGATCAGCTTGTCGGCCTGTTTCATATCCAGGATCGATTTGCGGTAGAGAACATCGTTCAGCGCCCCGAATCCCCAGTTTTTGCAGATCCTGGCGTGAAGGAAGTACTGATTGATGGATGTCAGCTCCGTCGTCAGAACCTGATTGAGATAGTTGATAACCTTTTTGTCGCCGTTCATGGCAATCTCCAGCTGTGCCGCTTCGTACGGCCACGTAGCCTAACAGGCCCTCCTTGCGGCCGTCACTATTTCTCGTACAAGCCACGAAAAGCGTCGCTTTTGCGGTATTCACCCGGCGTCATGCCGGTCCACTTCTTGAAAGAACGAAAAAAGGCCGACGGCTCGTCAAACCCCATCAGCGCCGCCACATCGTTGATGGCCAGCTGCGGCGAGTTCATGTAGTTCATGGCAGCGGCCTTGCGACAATCATCCTTTATCTTCTGATAGGACGTGCCTTCGTCAAGCAGACGCCGGCGCAGGGTCGACACCGACATGTTCACTGCCTTGGCGACTTCCTCCGACCCCGGCAGCTCGCGGCTGAAATCCTTGCCTATCATGGCCACCACTTGCGCTTTGAGACTCTGGTCATCATCCACCATGACAATCAGCTGATAGGGCGCCGTTTTCAGAAAGCCCCGCAGGGTTTCCTCCGTCTGCACCACCGGGTAATCCAGAAAGCGCTGTGGAAAAATAATGGCGTTCTCATGCTGACTGAACTTCACCTCCGACTGAAACAGGGTGCGGTAGTGATCCACGCCCTCTGGCTCGTCAAACATGAAGTAGGCGGCTTTCAGCTCCAGCCGGTTGCCGATCAGCCAACTGATAAAGTGGTGCCACATCGACAGCGAGGTACGCACTTTCTCCGCCGGCTGCTCCTGCAGCAGGCCATTGAAACTTTCCAGGTCGACATGATCAACCGGCGACAGCGACAACTTGGCATAGCGCCCCTTGCGCACCAGCACCGGCTTGGCCAGGGTGCCACGGCAAATATCCAGAAAGTCGCCACAGCGCCAGATGGCACGCTCCAGCGACCGACAGTGAATGATGCAATGACACATCAGACGAAAGGTGCCATTGGGTACCTTGCCGGAGCTGAGCATGCCAAAGAACTCATCCTGGGCACTCCACATGAAGTGCTGATACAGAGCACCGAATTTGACGGCTGAAAGCCCCCCGTCCTGCTCTACTTCCTCCGCACCAATGCCAACCTGCTGCAGCAATCCCGCCACATCCAGCCCCTGGGCCCGCGCCTGCGCCAAAAGATGACGGGCGTAGCCGGCGGGAACGGTGACCTTGCGATCCATAAATACACCTCTAAAATGCAACTTATTTATTAATTACAGTCGCATGCAGCCGGCACAGGCCCCGAAGGAGCGAGAGGCCGCGTTCATTTGTCAGTTAATCTGATGTTTAATGTCATTGTTCAACGACACCAAATTCGTCAAAACTAAGTACTCTATTCAACAGCTACAGTTTAGCTGCCAGGTTATAAGTAACCGTTTTTATAGAAAGAACAGAAACTGTGGCTTTGACAAGCACTGTTACCGAACAACAATAAGAAGCCAAGGTGAACGAAATGGCAATAAATAATGGGGTTAGTACAGTGGTGAATTTGAAAGCCCCGGCATTCATGCTCCACCCCCTCGTCTGTGCCCTACTGCTGGCCGGCGCTGCGGCACCGGCCGCTGCGGTTGAATTTCAGCTTGGTGAAATTGAAGGCCGCATTGATTCGCAGATTTCGGTAGGTGCCAGCTGGCGTCTGAATGATGCCAAGCAGAGCCTGATCTCCGAGCCCAACGGTGGTACCAGCAAAGGCTCCGGCAGCTACGATGATGGCAATCAAAACTTCCAGCAGGGCGAAACCTTCTCCAGGATCGTCAAGGGCATACACGATCTGGAGCTGCGCTACGGTGATATGGGTTTCTTTGCCAGGGGCAAGTACTGGTTCGATGCGGAGCTGGAAAACGGCAGCCGAGACCACGGCCACGCCCCCAACGGCTATGCACCGGGTGCCGGGCTAAACGACTCCAACTTCAATGACTTCGCCAAGTTTTCCGGCATCGAGCTGCTCGACGCCTACTGGTACGGTGAGTATGACATCGACGGCAAGCCCGTCGACCTGAGGCTCGGCCGTCAGGTCGTCAACTGGGGCGAAAGCAGTTTCATCCAGGGCGGCATCAATGTCATCAACCCCTTCGACGTTAGCGCCTTCCGCCGGGCCGGTGCCGAAGTGAAGGAAGGCCTGCTGCCGGTCAATATGGCGTTCGGCTCCATCGGCCTGACCGACAATCTCAGCCTTGAAGGCTTCTATCAGTTCAAGTGGGAAGCCACCTCTATTGATGGCTGCGGCACCTACTTCTCCACCAACGACTTTGGTGCCGAAGGTTGCGATGGTATCCGGATCAACAGCGGCGCGCTGAATTTCCTCGATGACGAAGCCTACTTCAATTCCGCTCTGCCGCTGGTGGTAAAACGCAATGCCGACGGCCACCGTGACGCCGACGATGACGGTCAGTTCGGTTTTGCCCTGCGTTACTTCGCCGAGGAGCTCAACAGCACCGAATTTGGTCTCTACGCAGCCCAGTACCACAGCCGTCTGCCGATCAGCAGCGGCGTGAAGAAATTCAATCCCGCACTCACCGGCTTCGGCCTGCCAGCAACCCTGGCCTCAGAGTATTTCGTCGAGTACCCGGAAGATATTCGCCTGCTGGGCCTGAGCTTCAATACCAGTCTGGGCGACCTGGCCTGGTCCGGCGAAATCAGCCACAAACGCGATCTGCCGATCCAGATCAACGGCCCGCTGCTGGTTGCCGGCATACTCACCAACGGTGGCACCGGCAACAGCGGCATCGACCAGCACACCGGCGCCTCGGTGCCCTTTGGCTCGGAAATCGACGGTTACACAGCATTTGATGTGACCCAGGTGCAAACAACCTTCGTAAAGCTGTATGACCGTGTACTGGGAGCCAGCCGCCTTACCCTGGTGGGCGAACTGGCCTGGACGCACATTCATAACTTTGACGAAAGCGCCGACGCCCTCAAGTATGGCCGCAACGGTGCCTTTGGCTATACGCCGGGCGACAACGACGGCTTTGTAACGGCCGACTCCTTTGGCTATGTGGCCCGGGGCTCGCTGGAATACCCCAACGCCTTCGCCGGTATCAGCCTGACACCCGAAGTCAGCTTCAAACACGGCGTAAAAGGCTACGGGCCTCAGCCTGGCGCCGCATTCAGTGAGGACCAGAAAGCACTCAGCCTGAGCCTCACCGGCGAATACCTGAATCAGTACTCGGTACAGCTTGCCTACACCAACTTCTTTGGCGGCGACTACAACGAACTGGAAGACCGGGATTTTGTATCGCTCAGTGCCTCGGTGGCGTTCTGAATCCTGACTGCAAGCGGAGCTACGACATGACGATAAAAATGATTCCCCTTCTGGCGGCCACGGCCCTGAGCAGCCTCCTGAGCGCCGGCGTTTACGCCGCCGTCTCGGAGCAGCAGTTGACCCGCCTCGGCACCGAGCTAACCCCGGTCGGCGCCGAGAAAGCCGGTAATGCTGCCGGCACCATTCCGGCCTGGGACGGCGGCCTGCCCGCCTCCAGTGGCGATCGCTACAGCAACCCCTACGCCGGCGAGGCGCCGCTGTTCACCATCAGCGCAGCCAATGTTGGCAGCTATGCCGACCAGCTGTCGCCGGGACAACTGGCGATGTTCAAACGCTATCCCGACAGCTTCAAAATGAACGTGTACCCCACTCACCGCACGGCGGCCTACCCGGATTCGGTCTATGCTGCGATCCGCCAGAACGCAGCCTCGGCGACCCTGACGGACAACGGCTACGGTGTGCGCAACCTGCAGGAAGGCAGCGCCTTCCCGGTGCCGGAAAATGGTCTGCAAGTGATCTGGAATCACATGACCCGCTACCGTGGCGGTGCACTGGAACGCACCTTCGTGCAGGTGCCAGTACAGAGCAATGGCAGCTTCACGCCGGTGAAAATCAACGAGAAAATGACCTGGCCGACCTATCTGGAAGGCGGCGCCGACAAGACCAAGGATGACAATATTCTGTTCTATTTCGTCCAGGAAGTGCAGGCACCGGCGCGCCTGACCGGCAACATCCTGCTGGTGCATGAAACTCTGGATCAGGTCAGCCAGCCACGCCAGGCCTGGACCTACAACGCCGGCCAGCGCCGGGTGCGCCGCGCCCCGGAAGTGGCCTATGACGCACCGGGCACCGCCACCGACGGACAGCGCACCACCGACAACCTCGACCTGTTCAATGGCGCCCCGGATCGTTACGACTGGAAGCTGATCGGCAAGCAGGAACTCTACATTCCCTACAACAGCTTCAAGCTGGCCGACCGCGCCCTTAAATACGAACAAATCCTGCAGCCGGGTCATATCAACCCCGACCTGACCCGCTACGAACTGCACCGCGTATGGAAGGTCGAGGCGACTCTCAAAAGCGGTGAGCGCCATATCTATGCCAAGCGGGTGTTTTATATAGATGAGGACAGCTGGCAGGCCAGCGTGGTGGATCACTACGACGGTCGCGGCGAACTCTGGCGCGTCGCCGAAGCACACCAGTTCCAGTACCGCGACGTACAGGTACCCTGGCTGGTGGCCGAAGCCCTCTACGACCTGCAGTCCGGCCGCTACCTGGTGGGCAGCCTGACCAACGAGGAAGGCATTGGCTTCGACTTCAGCCAGCGCTTTAGCCACAGCGATTTTACGCCCCAGGCGGTACGTCGCATGGGTAAACGCTAGCAGTCTGCTAGCCAGATCGACTCAATAGCCCCCTACCGTACGTTCTGCGGAACACAGGGCATCGCGGCGCCACAAGCGCCGCGATGCCCTTTTTTATTGTGCCCTTGCTGTCCACCCAGAATTGCCCGCTCACCAACAGCACAGAAGGCAGACATTGCCGAGCCTTGCAGCCCGCGGACTTTCATCGGGACAAAAAAAGCGGCCACTGGGGCCGCTGAAACTTGGAAACTCTGCTGGAGAACTTCTCGCTTGCATGGGTTAAGACCCAGCGTTCTGGCGGATGGTTCCCGACAATTGCGAAAAAATTAAACAATTGTTCGGATTTTTTAATCACAGCTGTATTCCCAGCGTGCAGACAAGGCTTCCCTGTCACCACAGGCAAGGTACAATTGGCCGCTGAAAATTTCACCTCGTCAGGAAAACCCATGTCCTCGATGCTCGAATACTTTGCCGCCACCGATTCGGACGAATCGCATCGGGCCATACGCAACTCCCTGCCGGGCCAGGAACTGTACCGTGCTTACGACGAGTGGGGCCCGGTCTGCGTGCTGGAAGACGGCCCGCGGCGCTACCTGTCCTTTGGCGATGGCGGCGAACAGAGCTGTATCGACATGACAGACCCGGCCCTGCCGGTGTTTGAATACGTCCAGGCCATGTTGCTGGCCCTGCTCTATATGCCGAATCCGGCCCATGTATCGCTGTTTGGCCTGGGCGGCGGCAACCTCAGCAACTGCCTGCAGGCCTACGATACACAAATGCAGCTAACCGTTGTAGAGCTGCGCCAGCAGGTAGTGGATATCGCCCGCAACTGGCTTTCCCTGACCGAAACCGACCGCTTTGAGCTGCTGATCGACGATGCCGAAGCCTTCGCCGCCCGTGGTACAACCAAGACCGATATCATCTTCAGCGACCTTTACCTGGATGATGGCATGCAGCTGATTCAACTGGAGCAGGATTTTCAGTCCGACTGCTACAGCCTGCTGAACGATCAGGGCATGCTGGTACTGAACCTGTGGGATCAGGGCCAGGCCCGCAACCGCTCGGCACTGACCCGCATGAAGGATCTGTTCGACGGCCAGTGCCTGCTGTGCCCGGTCAATGGTGGCAACCTCATCGTGCTCGCCTTCAAGGGCGGCCTGCCGCAGAACAATCCAAGGCGCTTGCAGCAGCAGGCCAAGCAGCTGGGCAAGACTCTGGGTATCCCGCTGCAGCGCCTGCTCAACCAATTGAAGCCAATCTAAGCTGTAGCTTCCCCATCTTACCCGCTGCACATGCCGCAGACAGGCTGCGCCGCGGTGGTATTGCCTGCGCAGGGCTGGGATAATAGGCGTATTCGGTACTCCATCGACACGTTTTCAGAGGACACAAGATGCCACTGCTCGACAGCTTTACCGTAGACCACACCCGCATGGCAGCACCGGCAGTGCGTGTCGCCAAGACCATGACTACGCCTGGCGGCGATACCATTACCGTATTCGATCTGCGCTTTTGCGTGCCCAACGAGGAAATCCTCAGCGAACGCGGCATTCACACCCTGGAGCATCTGTTTGCAGGCTTCATGCGTGATCACCTCAATGGCCAGGGCGTCGAGATCATCGATATCTCTCCCATGGGCTGTCGCACCGGTTTCTACATGAGTCTGATCGGCCAGCCCGATGAAGCCCGTGTTGGCGCCGCCTGGCTTGCCGCCATGGACGATGTGCTCGCCGTACAGGATCAGAACAAGATCCCCGAGCTGAACGTATACCAGTGCGGTACCTACGCGATGCACTCGCTGGATGAGGCCAAGCAGATCGCTGAAAACATTCGCAGCCGCGGCGTGGGTGTCAACAGCAACCAGCAGCTCAAGCTGGACGAAGAGTTTCTGGCCAAGCACTCCTGAGCGAGCGCACTCCCCGCCTCATCAATGAAAGGACAGCCCCATGGTCGCAATCGGCCGTTACAACACCCTCAGCGTCATCAAGCAGAAAGAATTCGGTGTTTACCTTGATGGCGAAAACCTCGGCGAAATTCTGCTGCCGGCACGCCATGTGCCCGACGACTGCAAGGTCGGCGATACGCTGGAGGTTTTCGTCTACCTGGACTCAGAAGATTTCCTGATCGCCACGACCGACAAGCCGCTGGCACAGGTGGGGGACTTTGTACTGCTGCGTTGTGCCGATGTAACACCCGTCGGTGCCTTCCTCGACTGGGGGCTGCCCAAGCAGCTGCTGGTACCCTTCTCCGAGCAGCCCGTGCGGATGCAGAAGGACAAGAGCTATCTGGTGTACATTTACCTGGATAACATCACCAACCGCATTGTCGCCACCACCAAGCTGGACCGTTTTCTGGACAGGACCCCGGCCGAGTACAAGGAAGGCGAAGCCGTCGAGCTGACCATCGCCAACCGCACTGACCTGGGTATCAAAGCCGTGGTAAACGGCACCCACTGGGGTCTGATTCACCAGTCTGACCTGTTTCGCCGGCTGCATTTCGGGCAGAACCTGCAGGGTTACATCAAGCAGATTCGCCCCGACGGTAAGCTCGATCTGTGCCTCGACAAACCGGGCTACGGCAAGGTCAGTGGTCTGGCAGGCCAAGTGCTGGAGCGCCTCAAGGCTGAAGGCGGCTATATGGCTGTGAACGACAAGACCGATCCGCAGGTCATCACCCGCCTGTTCGGCAGCAGCAAAAAGGCCTTCAAGATGGCCATAGGCACGCTCTACAAGCAGCGCCTGATCGACATCAGCCCGGACGGCATACGCCTGATCGACGGCGACTGATCACACCAGCCTCTCTGCCCCACCTTGCCATGCCTCTGACCTGGAAACACAGGCCAGAGGCATGCTCTCTTTACGCCGCACGACCCTGTACCTTGTTACTCGTCTATTTTGGTCGCCATCACGCTCAGATCGAATGGCGTGATCTGGTAGACGTAATAATTCAGCCAGTTGGCAAACACCAGATTACCGTGGCTGCGCCACCGGTTCTGTGGCGCCTGCTCGGCATCGTCTCCGGGAAAATAGTTCTGCGGCGCTGCCGGATTCAGCCCTGCCAACAGATCACGCTGATACTCCTGGGCCAGCGTCAGGGCGTCGTATTCCGGATGACCGGTCAGATACACCTGACGCCGGTCAGGGCTGGCCATCAGGTAACTGCCGGCCGTCTCGGAGCTGGCCAGAATGCGCAGGTCGGTATGTTCGCTTATAAAGTCCACCGGGAAGTCGGCATTGCGCGAATGCGGCGCCCAGAAAGCGTCATCGAAACCGCGTACCAGCGGATCACTGGCCAACAGTGTACGGTGCTCATAGACGCCTGAAAGCTTCTCATCGCGGGTACGCTTTGGCAGGTCGTACAGCACTTTCAGGCCCGCCTGCGCGGCCCAGCACAGAAACAGCGTCGAGCTGACATGCTGGCGCGACCAGTGAATGATTTCCTCCACCTGATCCCAGTAGAGCACGTCCTCGAAAGACACCAACCCCAGGGGCGCACCGGTAATGATCAGACCATCGTAGTTGTTCCCACGCACTTCATCGAAACTGCGGTAAAAGCTGTCCAGATGCTCGGCGGGCGTATGCCGGCTTTCACGGTTATCCACCCGCAGGAATTCGATCCCTACCTGCAGGGGCGTATTGGACAGCAACCGCACCAGCTGATTTTCGGTCTCGATCTTCTTGGGCATCAGATTGAGAATCAGCACTTTGAGCGGGCGCACATCCTGATGCATCGCACGGCTTTCGCTCATCACGAAGATATTCTCGCTTCGCAACAAATCGGCGGCTGGCAACTGGTCAGGAATCTTGATGGGCATCGCTGGGGGCTCTCCTCGTATCACGACAATAATTGTTACCGGAACAGAATAGCGAGATGCCTGGCGCTAAACAATGATTACGCAAATGCAATACGATGCTGGCACACTCTCTTCAATACCCGGCCTGCGGTACTGCCATGGCCACCATCCAGACCTCTCGCCAGAAACGCGATGAAAGCCTCAACGGAACGCCTGGGTGGCACGCCGTCAAGCCCGTTCTTTTCCACGGAATCTGTGGATAACTCTATGGAAAAGATATACACAACCTCCGATACACCGCTCTCAGCCCAGTAAAGACGGGGCCTGTGCCTGACTGGTGAATCTTCGTCCAGCCCGCCTGCACAGAAAAAATATAGTGTTTGACATACAGGGTAAGAGCCCGAAATACGTGGGCTTGACCCCTATCAGGGGCCAGAAAAAGATTGGGAATAACTGCGCTGTCAATATTGACAGCACGCAGCTGCAACAAAAATGTCAAATAATGGAACCCAGCCAGCGTTCACTTATGCACAGAGCAGATTCAATAGACCGCCAAACACGAAAAAGCCCGCAGGCGCGGGCTTTTATCAGGGCAATCATGGGCACGTTAAACAGCCGCTTTAACTCTGCGGCAGTACTGCCCCCTCGACCACGGGGAAGACGCGGTCATATGCCAGGTTATAGAGGTAAGCAAACACCAGGTAGAAGAGCACCATTCCGACATCCATCGCCAGCGCCTGCCACAGGCTGACCTGCAGCCACCAGGCAATAACCGGCAGGGTGACCAGCAGCAGGCCGCCCTCGAACAGCAGCGCATGCACAACCCTGTCCCGCTGGCGCTTGATACTGGTACCGCGGCGGCGCAACAGCCACTGGTCAAACAGGCGGTTGTAGTAGTAGTTCCACAGCATGGCCAGTAACGAGAACAGCACCGCCAGCGCGCCGAAATGCTGCATGTCCAGATCCAGCAGCCAGCTGCCAAGGCCTGTCAGCAACACCAACCCAATCAGCTCAAACCCCACCGTATGACGAATCCGATCTGCCGTGTTTCTCATCGTTCCCCGCTCCATGCCTGTCATCTGTCTCAATGGCGCCATAGTATCGGCATAAAGCGAGACAAGTAAGTCAGTTACTATCTATAAAAGCGATAGATAAAAGATAGATGCAGCAGCTACCTGGCCAAAAACAAAACCCCCGCGACGCAGGGCGTCCGGGGGTTCTTGAAGCAACTGACTTTACCGGGTCAATCAGGCGTTGGCCGCCAACCACTGCTCCAGCTCGTCTGCCGTACCCACATGCAGGCCATCGATGTAAACCTGTGGCGTTGTGCCGCGACCGGAGATCGCCGTCAGGCTGGAGTAGCTGACGCCTCCCTGCCCCAGTACGATCTCTTCATAGCGGAACTCATGCTCACTCAGGACCTTCTTGGCACGGGTACAGTGCGGGCAGCCGGGCTTGGTGATAATAGTCACGCGCTTGGGCTGCTGGGCCTGCGGGTTAATGTAGTTCAGCATAGTATCGGCATCGGACACTTCAAACGGGTCGCCCGGCAGGTCAGGTTCGATAAACATCTTGTCGATCACACCGTCTTTCACCAGCATGGAATAGCGCCAGCTGCGCTTGCCAAAGCCGAGGTCCGCCTTGTCCACCAGCATGCCCATACCGTCGCTGAACTCGCCATTGCCATCGGGCAATACCTGAATGTGCGCCAGTTTCTGATCTTCCGCCCAGGCATTCATGACAAAAGCATCGTTAACCGACAGACAGATAATGCTGTCGACACCGTTGGCCTGAAACACCGGCGCCAGCTCGTTGTAGCGCGGCAGGTGAGTAGTGGAGCAGGTTGGCGTGAAAGCGCCTGGCAGGGCAAACAGGATCACATTCTTGCCGGCAAAGATCTCGTCACTGGTCAGGTCCTGCCAGTCATTGCCCACGCGAGTACGAAAGGTAACCTGAGGTACGCGCTGTCCTTCTTTGTGCTGCATTGATATAGCTCCTGTTGCTGAATTCTGATGACGTGCAGCCTGGGCTGCTTGAGGAATGAAACTAGAATACTCAAGGACTGACTGACAATGAAATTAACTAACACAATACCTTCGATAAATTTTGCATATAGTCATTCGCCGCTTATCCAGGCCTGAACTCGCTCGGCCAGGAACACACCGGTACCAGGTCAGCATGCCGACTGAATAGTGTTTCTATTTATATCCAAAGAGTGCGATAAAGATCCCTCGTCTTGATGAGGCCATCGCGCCCCCTGCACAGGTTATTGAACACCTTGGACACCACTACCCTGACACTGCTACTGGATATAGCTCCCTTTGAATGGTCCGGCATTCTTGCCAGCGTGCTGGCGGGCAGCATTGTCGGCACCGAACGCCAGCTGCTGGGCAAACCCTGCGGTATAAGAACCAGCTCCCTGATTGTGCTGGGCACCTACCTGTTTATCGCCCTCGCCGGAGCACATTATGATGGTGGCGATGGCTCCCGGGTGCTGGGACAGATAGTCACGGGGATCGGCTTTCTGGGGGCCGGCGTGATTCTGGCCAAGGACGGTATCGTTCTGGGTGTCACCTCGGCGGCGGCCATCTGGTCACTGGCGGCCATCGGCGCCATCATTGGCGAGGGCCATCACCTGACGGGCGTAAAACTGGCGGTGCTGGTGGTGCTCGTGCTGGTCGGTGTGGATCTGCTGGAACACAGTTTCTCCGCCATGCGCCGCGGCGTACATGCCCAGTTTGGGCGCCTGAGACGCAAATAACGGCGGCGGACAGGCCCGCCGCCCAGAGCGCGGCAGGCCTTGCTTTCAGTCTTGATTCAGTTGCCTGGCGTAGGCTCGCCCGAATAACAGGAGCCTGTTTCCCGCCCTTACCATTAGCCGTTAGATCCGGAGCCCCCATGGACTACAGCCTTTCGATTCTGGTCGCCGCACTGGCACTGATCTCCCTGGGACTGTCCCGCCCTGCGCGTTCGGTCAATGCCTTTTTCCGCGGCCAGTCCGAGAACGCCGAACCGCCCGGGCTCTTAACGCTGACCTTCTCCCAGGTTACGACCTGGATTTTTGCCCGCTCCCTGATGAATGCGGCCATCCTCGGCTTTTTCTATGGAATCTGGGGGACTCTTGCCTACGCCGCCTATTACCTTTCGTTCTGGATTGGTGGGCGCATCATCGACAAGTTGCGCTTTGAGCAGGGTTTTGACAGCGTGCAGGCATTTCTGCAAAACCGCTTTGGCAACTGGGGCACCCGCTGTTACAACCTGGTCATCGGCATCCGGCTGATCAGTGAAGTTTTTGCCAACCTGCTGGTCATCGGCATTTTGTTCGGCACCACCGGCAGCAATGCCTATACCCTGGCCATAATCGCGTTTTCCGGCATTACGCTGGCGTATTCGCTGCTCGGCGGTCTGCATGCATCCCTGCGCACCGACCTGTTCCAGATGATGCTGTTTCTGCTGGTACTGGTGGTGCTGGTGTTCGTGGCGTTCGGAGCCCCAGACGTGAATCTCGATATGCTGCTGTTCAAGCCGTTCGAGCTAGATCAGCCCGGTCCCATCCTGCTGCTGGTGGCATTGCTGCAGGTGTGGAGCTATCCCATGCATGACCCGGTCATGATGGACCGTGGCTTTCTGGCCGACCGTGAAACCACCCGCCGCAGCTTTTTCCACGCCGGCTGGATCAGCATTGCCTGCATCACCGCCTTTGGTAGCCTGGGCGTACTCGCCGGCGCCCAGGCATCCGCTGGCGAGGCCATGAATACAGTGCTGGCGCGGATACTGGGCGAGATCCCGCTACTGCTGTTTAACGCCGCCCTGGTGATCTCCGCCATGTCCACCCTGGACAGCACCCTGTCGAGCTCCGCCAAGCTGGTGGCGCTGGATATGAAAGCGGTACCAACGACGGTGCAGAACGGCCGCCTGGTGATGGTTGTCTTTATGCTGCTGGGACTGTGCTGCGTCTTCCTCGGCAACAAGGATCTATTCAGTGCGGTCGCCGTCAGCGGCACCGCTTCCATGTACCTTGCGCCCGTGGTGCTGATTTCCCTCTGGGGCGGGCGCACCGATGTCCCGCTGTGGAGCTATCTGGCCAGTTTCGTTCTCGCTATAAGCGGTGCCGTGCTCTATTTCACCGAATCATCCGGTTACAGCGCCCTGCTGGGCGATGTCCATAAATACACCAAGTTGCTGTGGATCTCGGCCACCCTGCTGACCAGCGGCCTGCTGCTGTTCTGGCTTGGCTGCCTCAGTGCCGGCACTCCCAAGTTCAAGCAGGCAGAACAGGTCGGATGAGCGCACAGACAGACGTAAAAGACCTCGGTGTCCTGACCGGACCTGTGATGATCTTTGGCGGTCCCTACAGCAACCTGCAGGCCACCCGGGCACTGCTGCAGACCGCCAACAGACTGGGACTCTCTGCCAGCCAGCTCATCTGTACCGGCGATGCCGTGGCCTATTGCGCCGATACCGAGGCCACCGTCCGGCTGCTGCGCGATGCCGGCGTCCACTGGATTCAGGGCAATTGTGAGGCGTCGCTGGGCAATCGCATAGATGATTGTGGCTGTGGCTTTGAGGAGGGCAGCAGCTGCGCGATTCTGTCCGACAGCTGGTATAGCTACGCCGACAGAACCATCAGTGATGACAGCCGGGCCTGGCTGCGTACACTGCCTGCGCAGCTACGCTTTAGCCTTAACGGGCGGCGTATCCAGGTGGTGCATGGGGCTGCGGATCAGATCAACCGCTTCGTGTTTGAATCCACACCCCAGGACGAAAAACAACGTCAGCTGGATCTTGCTCAGGCCGACGTGCTGATCGGCGGCCACTGTGGCCTGCCCTTCGGTCAGGCCTGGGGCTCGGGAGCCTGGCTCAATGCGGGTGTGATTGGTATGCCAGCGAATGATGGCACCAGGAACGGCTGGTACATGCTGCTGATACCGGACGCTGAACGTCTCAAGGTGAGCTGGCACCGGCTCAACTATGCCGCGACAGAGGCGGTAGACGCCATGCGTTTTGCCGGTCTGCCCACGGGGTATCAGGATGCACTGCTCAGCGGACTCTGGCCCAATATTGATATTCTGCCCGCGGCGGAACAAAGCCAACGGGGCCAGCCCTTGCAACTGGCCCCACTGCTGATTTAACCCAAGAAGCTTAACGCCCTGAACTCAATGACGACGGCCGTCGCCCGAGCGGAAAAACTGCCGGTGGCCGTCGTGCCTGCCACTGCCTGAGCGGGTATAACGGTAGTCTCCCCCGCCGCTGCGGCGATATGAACGATCGCCATCAAACCGACGCCGCCCGTCACTATGCCCTTTATAGCCGGGCCTCGAATAATCATGCCGGTAACTCGGCGAGCGGTCGTAGTGGCGTGGGCGGTAGTGGTGTCTTGGCGCAGAATAATGCCGGCGCGGCGCGGAATAGCCTCGGGAATGATAATGGCGCGAACGACCCGATAGGTAGCCATAGGGCGCATAGCTGTAGGGCCCGCCGAGGTACAGACTAAAGCCGTTACCGTGAATGGCGGCGCCACTAAAGAAGATGCCGACATCCACATCCGCCTGGGACGGACTGGCGATCAGACTCAATGCCAACACCCCTGCACTTAATAATCTGACCTTCATGACACAACTCCCATATTCTCACTTACCTCTAAGACCCCTGCCAGCAATGCGAGTTGCGCGATCAATTTTCAGCCAACCTTAAGGCCTGATTCAGTTATCGGGTAGCTCGCTGGGTCCCGGACCATTGATAACACTGTGCCCCGTTTCGGGCGCGGCGTAGAGCAGGCAGTCACTGCAGGCAATCAGCGGATTGTCGGTCACCATAAACAGCTTCAGCGGCTGGGCGGCATAAAGTCGCTGCCCCTGTACATCGAAAAACTGTGGCAGCACATCTGCCCCCGCAGCATCGCGCAGACACATCCGGCTACGCGCCCGCGGCCCGAGCCAGAACAGGAAGGTGCCACTGTCGACCAGACCGAAGTTATAGCGCTCCAGGTGGCGCGGCACTGTAATGTCCGCCGCAGGATCTGGTTCATCGGCAAAGGTCAGTTTGGTTTCCGGCGCCAGCTCCAGCCGCACCGGATGGTGGTACAGATCCATATGCAGGCCTGCGGGCGGCAGCTGCAGCACCTGCTCGGCCTGCAAAAAACGCCAGACACCCTCCACTGCCAGCCGGTCCGCCGCCGGATCCCGATTACCGCCGCACTCGATGGTTGCCACCGGAAAATCGAGGCGGCTGATTTCCATCAGGGCGCCAAGGCGGATATCGGTAATGATCAGACGACGGGTAAATAGCGCCACCAGGGCTTCATGGGCCGGATCCTCGTGGGTCACCACGCCAAAAGGCGGGTTCATGCCAGAGGTGTTGTGAATATCAATCAGGCACTCGGGCCTGTATTTATCCAGCAGCGTCAGGGTCTGTTCGGCAAGCCGGCCTGGCTTGCCATCGAAGGGCGGGCGGAAACAGCGGTTCAGATCGCGCTCGCCGGGCAACTGACGCCACGAAAACAGCGGCGGCTCCAGTGCCGCCGAAACCGACAGAATAAAGCACAGCAAAGTGATAGCGGGCTGCTCACCATTGCGCAGCCAGCCGTGAACTGCCTTCAGTCCCGAAAGCTCATTGCCGTGCAGCAGCGTACTCAGTGCCCGGCAGCGGCTCGGGTCCCGCCCCTGCACGATAATCAGGGTAGGCCCGTCCAGCTGGCGCAGAAACTCCTGCGGCGTACGGGCAATGTCCGCAGGGGCGGGATCGCGCAGAATTGTAATACTGTCGTCCGGCATCAGTGCATATCCGTCCACTCTGCAACAGGCTGGTTAAGATCGGCACGCACACGGTAGCCTTCGAGCATGGTCTTCAACGCGCGGTGCCGGCTGAGGCGGCGGTTCAGGCGCCCCACCTGGCCAAGCTGCCAGGTCGCCCCCGTACAGCTGCGCTCAAGCCGCTGTTCGATAATCCCAAGATAGTGCCCGCTTTCCGCCGCGCCTATGCCGATGCGTTTCAACCCCTGTGCCGCCACCGGCAGAAGCTCATGCGCCAGCCTGGCAAGCGGTACTTCCTCCAGCCGGCGGTTACAGGACGACGGCCACAACAGCTGGGCCTTGATGCCTACCTCTGCGCTACGGTAAAAATTGTGCTCCAGCATGGCAAAGGGCAACGCCGGCATCAGCTCGGCAATATCCCCCCGCAGCCCCTCTGCCAGCCCGATCAGAAAGGCGGCGTTGGCCATCATGTCGCAGGCCGTGGGGCCTGCAGGCAAGGCACGCATCTCGATCCGCAAATGGCCACCGCAGCTATCGTCATAAATAACCCTGTTCCAGGGCCAGATTGTACCCTGATGCAGACGTAACTCATGCAGTTTCGGCAGGCCACCGTTTTGCACCATTTCCATATCATCCTCGCCCTCCTGACACACCGGCAAGAGCGCGTCATGCAGCAGCGCCGATTCGGCAAACAGCTCGTAGGCACCCTCGCGCACCCAACCGGTCCCCAGGTTTACCCGAGAGGCCCTGCGGCTGCTGTGCCCGTTACCGCCGGGCCCATTGCTGCCGGCGCCATCGATGGCATGCTTGAACAGTGGAATCCGCGTTTCATGCCAGAGTCGATGCCCCAGCAGGAAGGGAGAGTTTCCGGCGAGCGCCAGCACGACAGGCGTTACCAGCTGCATGGCATTGTAGGTATCGGCAAAGTCAGCGGGCCGCACGCGGTAGTGCAGCTGCAGCGAGGTATTGGCGCCTTCGAGCGTCACATCGCGGGCCCGCAGCGAGATAGGTTCGTCACCATTGATACGCACCTGGATGCGTTCACCGCGAATACGACTCAGCCCATCCGTCAGAGCCTGATAGCGGCACTGATCGGTCATGACATGGGGACCGAAATCACGACGGCGCAGCGTCGGCAGAATGCCGATCGCCAGAATATGGCCTCCGTGGACCAGCGCGGACTGCTCCAGTGCCGCCACGGCGGCGCGTATTTCGGCTTCGATGCGGGAAAAAGGGGTGCCCTGAATGGGCACCGGTGTGAGGTTGTATTCCAGGTTATAGCGGTTGAGTTCCAGCGTCAGCTGAGGATCTGCCCTGGCATCCTGAATCGCACTGTTAACCAGTAAGGGATGTCCATTGCGATCGACAATGCAGAGTTCAAGTTCCGCACCCAGAGATCCTGGGCCTTCGCCAAAACCGGGCCTTTGCAGCAACGCCTTCAGCGCCTGCAGATTGCTCCCCAGGCGCTGGTAGAAGCCGCTGAACTCCTGCGGCGTAAAACTGGACTTGTCGATTTCGAGTCCCATTACCGTCCTGCACTTTAAGGCATCCCTAAAGCGTAGACAGCGAAGCGCTCAGACTCCAGTCTGGGCGCTCTGTACCTCAGGCCGCGCCGCGGTTGCCATAGATGACGTCGACGATTTCCCTAAAGCTGGTAGCTCGCTCGGTGATGTCCACGGGTATATGCAGCTTGCGGGCAATATCGCTGGCCGAAATGATGCCGCAGATCTGTTGATCTTCGGGCCGCACGACCAGCATGTGCTGGGACCCGACATCCTGCAGAGTCTTTAGCACGTCACCAATGCAGCAGTTGCTGATTTGCTGAATCGACAACCCGGCCAGCTTTGCACTGGGCGTCATTACATCGGCAATACTCAGCTCGTCCCGCCGCAGCCCCTGGCTCTGGGCGATACTCAGCACCTTGCGGCTCTCCAGATCCATCAGACTGATAATGCCGCGAAATTTCTCGCTGCCATCCATCACTATGACCGAGCGCACGTGGGCTTTTTTCATCATCAGCAGCGCGTCGTTGATCCCCACATCCAGCTCCAGCGCCAGCGGGCGCGTCAATTCAAAGCTGGTCATAATACTGCTCGCAGGGCTGTCCAGGCTTAGCGTTTCGCCCTCAGGTGTCGACAAACGGCTGTAGTCACTCAGGGACAGGGTTTTAAGTTCACGGTAAGTACGCATGGCAATAGCCTCCCTCAAATACGAGGAATAATCATTAAACGGAAAGTAAAAATACTCAGGTTCAGGGATCAGGCTACGGCAGGCGGTGCTCGGGCATGCTTGAAGGTACAGGGAGCAGGTTGCCAGCCCAGAATCGGGCCAACGGGGGAATACAGTAACGCGGTTGTCGCCTGCGTTGAGGAGGATACCGCAGGGCCCGGATCATCGCCACTGAGATCATTGGCTCTGTCCAGCCGGGAGCCGTCGGTGTCTGCACGGCTGTCCGCGATTTCCAGTGTCTGCAAGCTGGCGACCGAGACCGCCTCTGGTTCCGGCAATTTTGGCCACAGCACCACAAAACCTGCGAGCAGCAACAGGAAAGTCAGGTGAAGCAAGGTGGTACAGCGGCGACTGTCGGTTGACGGTCGATCTGGCAAGCAGGTGTGCATCAGTGAGTCAGAATCCAAAACGGCAACAAGTACAGACTTCGACACTATCCCTGCCACGAGTTCCGGTCAATGTTTGCGGTAACAAAAACAGTCACCTGAGGTCAGGCGACCACGCCTGCCTGGACTGCACGATAGTCGCTGTTAGCGGCCGATTCGGTTAAGCTACGCATCTTTTTTGCAATTCGAACCGGGTCGCGCTGGCGGCTCACAGGTAACTATGAGTACGTTTAACGCCCTCGGCCTTATTGATCCCCTGCAGCAGGCACTGGCGGAGCTCGAATACCGCAGCCCCACCGCCGTGCAGACCCAGGCAATTCCCGCCATTCTGAGCGGTGCCGACCTGGTGGCCGAAGCCCAGACCGGTACCGGTAAAACCGCCGCCTTCGCCCTGCCAATACTGCAGCACCTGAGTGCCGAGCCCGCCTCTGATGAGATTCGTCCGATACGCGCCCTGGTGCTGGTCCCCACCAGGGAACTGGCGCTGCAGGTTGCCGAAAGCATGGACGCCTACGGCCGTTACCTGAGCCTGCGCACCATCGCACTCTATGGCGGCAGCCGGGTGGAAAGCCAGATCGACCGGCTGAAGCGCGGCGCCGATATACTGGTGGCAACGCCGGGTCGCCTGCTGGATCTGATGCACCAGGGCATCTTCGATCTGCGCCAGCTGCAGATGCTGGTGCTGGACGAAGCCGACCGCATGCTGGATCTGGGCTTTATTGAAGATATTCGCCAGCTGCGCAAAAAAATGCCGCGCCACTGTCAGACCCTGCTGTTCTCGGCCACCCTGTCCGAGGCCATCGAAGAGCTGGTGCCCGAATTTCTGCAAAAGCCTACCTGGGTGCGGGTCACCAAGCGCAACTCCACCGCCAAAACCGTGCTGCAGTTCGCCTATGCGGTGGATCAGTCCGACAAATGCGACGTGCTCAGCTATCTGATTCAGGGTGGAAAATGGGCCCAGGTACTGGTGTTCACCCGCACCAAGAAGCGCGCCGACATGGTGGCCGACTATCTGCAGGCCGAGGGTATTGATGCCCGCGCACTGCATGGCGACAAGCCACAGCGCGAGCGCGTCGGCGTACTGCGCGACTTCAGCCAGGGCAAGGTCCGCATTCTGGTCGCCACAGACGTGGCCGCCCGCGGCCTGGATATCGACTCACTGCCACGGGTCGTCAATTACGACCTGCCCAATGTCCCCGAAGCCTATGTTCATCGTATCGGCCGCACCGGACGTGCCGGTGGCAAGGGCCAGGCGATATCTCTGGTATCCCCGGATGAAAAGCGCTACCTGGTCGCCATCGAAGCCCTGATCGGTCGCCCGCTGTCGATCAAGCCTGTGCCCTATCAGGGCAGCAATGCCGCCGACGATAACCACAGCCTTCGCGCCTCGAAAAACTCACGCCTGCGCGCCAAGATGAAACCGGTACCGGTTAAAGCAGCCCCGGCACCCATGCCCGAAGTCGACGACACCAACACCCGCGCGGTGCGGCCGTCCTTGCTGTCAGCGTCCAAAAAGCGCAAGAAGTAATACTGAGAAACCTGATCAGCTAGCAGCCGGGCTACTCGACGTCTGGCCGTCGCGACCATGATGGTCGCTTACGGGTTGTATACGACACGAAGCGAACACTGCAGGATTGGTTTAGCACCTGCCGTAACCGGCATATTTATTACCGGGTAGGTGAGCACCTGAAGGACCGAAACCCAATACCTGCACTACTCTAAGATTGCCAAATTCAGTAAGTGTTATCGCTATCGGATAATCCCGATTTCGCCTCTCGGCGACTCACTTTTCTTTGCTCGTGCAAATAAAAGTAAGCAAAAGAAAGCACGCCCCAATGAAGTCTTTTCGCTGCGCGCTGGTCCGATTTTCCGGGCATCGCTGACGTCACGTCCCTGTGCCGCATCGGCGGCTCGGCGTCCATGCCTTGCCCCTGCCGGGCCTGATCGAAAAATAGGCCCAGTGCTCGCCGGCTTCACAAGGGGAAAATGGCCGTTCTGCTATATTGGCGGGGCGGTGATGTTGAGTTCAGATCTATAATCCATTAGACAGATCAGGGGACCTAAGAATTTCTGCGTTCACGGGGCCAGGTCTTGCCTTTTTCCCTCAGCTGAGAAACAAGCGCAAATGATCGATGACCCTGGAGCCCCGCCCCGGAGCGCTCTATTACGATTTAGCCTTCAATAAATCGCGTATCTCCGTTAGCAACACCTCTTCCGCTGAAGGTACTGGTGGGGCCTTAGGCAGGGCAAAGGCATGAACGTTTTTTGAACAAACGAATCACTTCTGGTTGATTTTTGATGTGATCACCATGAAACTTGCCCATTTCTCACCATGATTCAGAACAGCCCAACACTGCTCGACCGTATGATGGCACTGGAAGATCCCCGTCAGGCCGCCAAATGCACCCACGACCTCGGCGGGGTCGTCTTCATGGCAACATGCGGGTTGCTCTGTGGTGCCGACGACTGGAACGCCATCGCACTCTTCGCTGAAGTACGCGAGGAATGGTTCAGGCAGTACCTGAAACTGCCGGGTGGCATACCCTCACATGATACCTTCAACCGCCTGTTCTCACTGCTTGATCCAGCTCAGTTCCGAGAGCTGTTCACCCGTTGGGTGCAGGATGTCCTGATCGACACGCCTCTCTCGGGCGTGGTTGCCATCGACGGTAAAACCGTGCGCGGATCCCGGTCGGGCAACCAGGGTGCGATCCATATGGTCAACGCTTGGTCGACGGAGCTGGGTGTCTCGCTCGGGCAATACAAGGTTGATAAAAAGTCTAATGAAATCAAAGCTATTCCCGAGTTGCTGGATATTCTGATGCTGCGCGGTTGCCTGGTGACGTTGGATGCAATGGGATGCCAGAAGAAGATTGCCAACAAGATTCTCTCGGCTGAAGCGGACTACCTGCTGGCGATCAAGCGCAATCAACGCAAGCTCCATGCTGAGGCGGATACCTGGTTCGATCGTTACTGGTCCGAGCACCCGGATGATGTGCCCGGTCTCTCGTTTGCAGAGGTTCACAGTAACACGCATGGGCGTCAGGAGCTGCGGCGCTGCTGGGTGCTACATGATCTGGAGAGCTGTCCGGTTGCCACATCCTGGAACGCCCGCACGATCGCAGCCGTCCAGCTGGATCGTAGCAGTGCCGGAACATCGACCAGCCTAGTGCGCTATTTTGTCTCCAGCAGGACCATGGATGCCAATGATGTACTTCAGGCAACGCGTCAGCACTGGCAAGTGGAGAATGGCCTTCACTGGGTGCTGGACGTGGCCTTCGGTGAGGATCAATCGCGTGCGCGGCAGGGCTATGCCGCTGAGAATCTGGCCACGTTACGACAGATTGCACTGAATCTGCTGAAGCAGGACACCACTGTCAAAGTCGGGATCAAGAACAAGCGCAAGGGGTGCGGCTGGAGTGACCGTTACCTGTTTCACATTCTCGGGCTGATCAAATAGTGTTCATGCGTTTGCCCTGGCGCGCCTCCTACCTGTTAAATTTAGCCCCCCTGCGGGGGCTATTAACCCGGCGGACAAATAGGCATAGATAGAGTATAATCCGTGCATGAAAAAATTAGACACACGGAAAGTCTCTTCTGAGCTTCAGCAACACAACCGCGACTTGGCTATCCGGCTGTTTCAGCAAGGTCACAAAAGGGCAGAAATCGCGGAGATTATAGGTGTCCACTATACCGTTGCCTGCAGCTGGATCAGGGCCTGGAAGCTGGGCGGTGAGCAGGCGATAAAGCTTGGACAAAGAGGCCGGAGGCCCGAAGAGCAGCGGCGTCTAACCGGTGCTCAAGAGTCTATTTTGAAGAAGCTGATTTGCGACAAAAACCCGGACCAAATGAAACTGCCTTTTGCGCTCTGGAATCGCAAAGCGATACAGGCGGTAGTCAAGCAAATGTGGAATGTTCGTATTGCAATCCGCACCATCGGGGACTACCTAAAACGCTGGGGGTTCACGCCCCAGAAGCCCGCAAAACGGGCTTATGAGCGTAATCCGAAGGCGGTAAAAGACTGGTTGGATAGCACCTACCCGGGGATTAAAAAACGCGCATCTGTAGAAGGTGCAGAGATCTATTGGGGCGATGAAACAGGTATCCGTAACGACTGCCAACACAGTCGTGGGTACGCCCCGAAAGGGGAAACCCCGGTCGTCGAAATCAACGCCAAGCGGTTTTCGACGAACATGATCTCAGCGGTCAATAACCGAGGCACCGTCCGCTTCATGATGTATGGAGAGAACATGACCGCAAAAGTGCTGCTTCGGTTTATGAAACGGCTGATTAAGGACGCTGAGCGAAAGGTCTTTCTCGTTTTGGACAATCTTCGAGTTCATCATGCGAAGCTGGTGAAGGCGTGGCTGGTTCGGCATGCAGACGAAATAGAGGTTTTCTATTTGCCTGCGTACTCGCCGGACCTGAATCCGGATGAGTACTTGAATGCTGACTTGAAAGCCGGGATCCGCAGTGCGGCACCCGCTAGAAATCAAGCGGATTTGGCGGGTAAGGTGCTGAGTCACATGCGGATGCTGCAAAAGATGCCAGAGCGAGTTGCGAAATACTTTGAGCATCCGGCGATCAACTACGCCTCCTAGAGGTATTTGCCCGCCGGGTTAATACCATACGGCTCAATCACAGGCTCCATCACCCATTTTTCTCGATAGAAGAATTCCTATCGTTACTCCTGCGATTGCTGAAACAACGCCTCCCACAAAATACACTTTAAAGACCACGATCGCGCCAAGCATACCATTAAAATCAATCAAACCTCCAAGCTGACCATTTATAAAATGCGCAATTGAACCCACGAAAGGTAATATTATAGCATGCGACATACCTAATAAAAATTTATAAGACACAGCCAAATATGAAGTTATGAATGAAGCAAGAAAGGGTAAAAACCATAAAATGGTCAATACTAAATCACGATCAAATCCCATTCTATAATAAACATAATCATGGAAATATATTGCAAATTCACCGATAACCACAAAGAAAACTATTAACATAAACCCAAGTGACCATGCGCCTTTAAAAATAATTCTCATATAATCGACCTGAATTTTAACCACAAAAGAGAGTTGGACTATATCCATACTATCCTAACGGGGCCCTGTATTAATCCCGAGGGCTCAAAACTTGATTTTCATTTACGGTATCCATTGCGTATAGCACTACTAAATATAATAAATTTTTTCTGAAAAAAGAACACAAACAAAACAATAGAAAAAAGCATTATCACAATATACATAAGAAAACCGTAGCCGATAATAGTCTCTTTTGAAACGATAAAAACAAATAAAACAACATTCACTAAAAACATATTTATTTTTAAAATTTTGCGAGCGACCTCGGCACAACCTACATTAATATTAGATCTAAACAAAAGCCAAAGATAATAAACCAACAAAACAAAATACATAAAATAAGCCAAGCACAAAAAAAATATATAATTGGAACTACCCCATCTATACTTCACCTTTAAGCTAAAAAAACCAATTAGAATAACGACAATAAAACCCACGTAAAAAAGAGCTTATAATTTTTAATTATTTCAGAAAGAAAGTGAATCTCGAATTACCATTTTTCGCACGCCCTTTGTGAATATTAATATTACTTCTATTCATAACGTAAAAATCAAATACCTCTGTAACATCCGACATAAATAAACTGCCACATAAAATAAAAACAAAACCTTTAGCTAACAATATATTTCTTACTAAGAATCCATCACCAGTAGCATACGCCAACCGCAGATCTGTTTTTATCATATGATCTAATAGATACCCTTTTGAGATCGAAAAACAAACCTCAACGAATCCGTCATTTATTAATTTACTGGAAAGTAAATTGGCATCTAAAGCATTACCTCTCATACAACCCCGCTAGCAATAAAATAAAAACAACACTGCTCCCCATCCTATGACGTAATCCAAGTGGCAACGAGAGTCTCTGCCGCCGAGCGGACATTATTCAACAACAACTTATCACAAAGCTTTCGTGCTCTTGCCCTCCAAGCCCTATCACGTCCACAGACGTCATATCCAAACACCGGCCCGAAGCAAATACCCTACCGTTGCAATGGCTAAACGCACACAGCGTACCTATTTAACTCTACCCCTGTTTTTCGAAATAAATCTAATGAAGTAATTGCATCAATAACATTTTTAATAAACCTCCAGGATGACTGGAAAAATTTCCTTCCAGTTCAAAAATCAATTACTGCTATTCATTGTCCGTCTCATTGGAAACAGCACCTTTAAAGGATATGGTTATAGGCCTTATTAACGAATACAGCCACAAACCTAATATGCTTATTACCCACATGAATCCAGCAAAGAAAAAGCTAAATAATGGCCACATGATCATTGAAAGTATAAATCCCATAAAACCTGTGATGGGTTTCTGCTCCCACCTCACTGTCTCAGCACCAAATATTGCCAAAACACCGAAAATAAAAAACATAACAAAGAATCCACCAGCCAATCCTATAAAATAAATTTTAAATACTGAACCTTTGGTTATTTTATTAGCTGTAACATTCATAATCACTCCTAATCCAGAAATTTTTACCAGACCGTTGCACTAAGCCTCGTGTTTTTATTCACAGTGTCAGATATCTCTCACGGTAACCGATCACATCTCAAAATATTTTATATCTTCCCACCCAGCATAGAATGAAAGTGTGTCGCGACCCAAAAAAAACCAAAAAACCAACGATTGCTAATATCGCGAATGAAATAATACTGGCAATTAGCCTTGATTTTAATCATAACTTCGTTAGTTTTAAAGTTAGTATTTAACCAATAACCGGCATTGTAACAATCAAAATACTCAGATCATTTATGATCGTTTTCTGTTCATGCATTTCAAATACGAACAAAATGTCTAATATACAAAGATATATGGAATAGACAACTGCCAACGTGAGGTTAGCCAAAAAAACACGTTGATTAGCGCTCATCGTAATACCATCCTTATATTTCAGTTACAAGTAAGTCCGCGAGCGGTTACATGACAAATATATGCCTGATTACCCATGAAATGCAGCCACCGTTGGACGCAACTCACTTACGTCGATCTCCCGGTTCTGGGGGAGTTCCGGGGACAGTATACTTATTTCAACCCACGCACTACCGACGTCGATCGCAACTCAGTCAAGTTAACTCGTGAACGAAATCACATGGCAGTAACGAGTTCGTCGATTTAGGTATACTGCCCTCGGATCCCGAATATTGTGCCCAAAAAAGAAAGACGAACAATCGAAAATTTAAAAAACATACTAGAATCAATAGATTACCGGCCATGCATGAGTACGCATTTGCACTACCGATCCAGCTATTTAATTTTTAGCCTTATCAAATCATCTCGTGACTCTTCTGCACCTGACTCATCAAGATAAATAATTGAATCCATTATACCCTTCCTATAAATCAGATTAACGTCGTGTTTACCATCTTGATCCGTATCAATTTTAACCCTGCTTATCCCCCCCCTCATACTCTATGTCAGTATCGTAGACACCATAAAAATTATCATCGCCGTGCTCATAAACTGGAATTGAAAATCGATCATAATTAATCACAGAGTCTTCTTTTCCGTCATGATTTCTATCTATTCTCATCTGTTTAAGTGTTGAGTTATAACGATATAAATACTGTACATCTGAAGTACCATCCCTATTCATATCAAAAGAAGCCATCTTAATATTATAGTTAAAATATCCGTAAAAACTGAGCGCACCAACAACCAAACCAATAACAAAGACGCTTATTAATTTCATTGCCTTGCCCCCCCATAGTAGACATGCACAGCTTGAAGGCAGTTCCCAGGGAGCTGGAGCTGGCAATTTTGGGGACAGTATACCTATTTCCACCTACGCACTACCGACGTCGATCGTAACTCAGCCCAGCTAACTCGTGAACGAAATCACATGGCAGTGACGAGTTCGTCGATTTAGGTATACATCCCCCGGAATCCCTGATAAAAATAGAAATTTGTATAACATAAAATCACACCACCATCGCCAATAAAAATGGCTCCCCCATACGAAAACAAGTTAGTCATAAAGCTATTTTTTTCTTTCGAAGTTTACCTTACTTACAATAAACCAATACAATAAAAAACCAGCAAGAAAATCTATTGGCCAAATCCATATAGACCCCCAAAGCAAAGCCGTTATTATCGGAGTAAATATTACAAAAAAAATTAAACCAGCTATCATGTTATTTCTACGATAGTCTTTTCCCTTAAGATGCGCCCCACAGTTTGAGCACCGAACATCCCCATTCGATTCAACCTTAAAAATATTTATTGACTTAGAACATTCCGGGCAACTGGGCATTTTCATTTGCACTCATCTTTTTCTTCATTACACACCGCACTACACACAACACCAATAGTTCCTCTACAAGCTGCACCTGGTGGAGAAATGATACTACCAAGTATTTGACAAGGCATAGCGACGACTCTGCATACAATTGGACATGTAGGACTTTTCCTGGTATCACGACCATCCCCATTCCTCATTACACACTCAACGGTTATGCACCTTGCGTCAGGGTTGGGTGGTGGTGGATCCAGTTGACAACTAAATCCACGTCGAAAGTCAAATAATAGGTGAGATCCTTTCCCACAAAGAAGCCCTAGTGGATCAACATAACTTAGAGGATTTCCCCCACCATACGTATAAGTATTCAAACCACCTTGTAACCCAATCGGGTCGCTCTCAACATACCGCCCAACACTCGGGTCATAATCCCGAAAATAATTGTAGTACAGCCCCGTCTCGGCATCAAAATACTGTCCGGGAAAACGCAAATTGAACGTAAACCGTTGACCATCGCCATCGGGGTCTTCATCGGCCAGGCTGTCGCCAAACGGCTTGGGTTCCCATCGCCAGACGACTTCAGCACTATTATCAGTAACAGCCATAGGTGCGCTGAGCTGATTGGTGTGGACATGGTAGACCTCCCCGCCCTGTAGGATCGCGACTGGCATGGTACCCATCCAGATGATTTCCTGCCGGGTATAACCGTCGATGTCATACTCACCCAGTAATTGCGGGCCTGTATAGACAAAGCGGGTCTCGGTTGTGGCATTCACCCATTCGCCAAGGCGGCAATCTTTGGGCAGATCCGGATCGTCTTTTTCACTGCCAATCTGGGTAGCGATACAGGCATTATCATGCATATCAACATTCCCATCCTGATTCAGGTTAGTCTGCAGTCACATCATTTAAGTACAAATACGAACTGTGCACAGCTATTTTCTACTCGCTCTTTACGGATGTTAATTTTACTCCTATTCATGACATAAAAATCGAACACTTCCGTAACATCGTGAAGAAAAAAACTGGAGAACAACGTTAGTACTATACCTTTAGCTAACAATATATTCCTTAGTATTTGGCCATCATTCATCGTATACGCTAAGCGTAAATCTGTTTTTATCATCTGATCTAAAAACCTCCCCTTTAACATTGATAATTTAACTTCAACGCGCCCATCAATAATTAATTGATTTGATAGCTTATCGGCATCGAAACTTTCTCCCTTCAATTAAAACCCTCCCATATAATTAGGCCCATCACCACCCATATCATCAAAATCATCCCAATCCACTTTTGGTTTCTTCGCAAGACAAACAAATTGTTTTAATCGCGCACCTATCATACATATTTTTTTTGTAAAATAGCTACTGCACTTAAGATCACACCTATTGCGGTCACGCCTAAAATCCTTCTCACATCGTTCAGGTCTATTTGGCGGAAGTAGGTTATTAACCCGGCGGCAATTTAGGTCTGATATAATGTGCGCATGAATACCGACGCACGCAAGCTCAGCACAGAGCAACAGGAACTTCTCAGGCAGCAAGCCATTCGACTCCGTTTGAAAGGCAAAACTTTCCGTGAAATCGGGCAGCTGCTCAATGTTCACCCCGATACTGTTGGACGCTGGTACCAGCGTTATGAAGCCGGCGGCAAGGCGGCCTTGACAGTACAAAAACGGGGCCCCAAGAACAAACCGCGTCGCCTGACCGAGGCGCAGGAGCAGCGTGTCATTGAGGCGGTTAAAGACCAGATGCCGGATCAGTACAAACTGGGTTTTGCGCTCTGGACGCGGCGTGCTATCGCTCAGCTAATCAAGCAATTCTGGGGGATCGACATTCCGGTTCGGACTCTGGGAGACTACCTCAAGCGCTGGGGCTTCTCGCCGCAGAAGCCGCTAAAGAAAGCCTGGGAACAGAACCCGGCCCGGGTCGATGCTTGGCTAAAAGAGGAGTATCCGCAAATCAAGGCGCGCGCCAAAGCAGAGAACGCGCAGATTTTCTGGGGTGATGAAACCGGGATCAAGAATACAACCCAGCATGGCCGTAGCTATGCTCCGATCGGCAAAACGCCCGTGCAGCCACTGCCGGCCAAGCGCGTATCACTGAATATGATCTCGGCGATCACCAACCAGGGGACCGTGCGTTTCATGCTGTACGAATCGATGATGAACGCCAAGGTTCTGATCAAATTTCTTCGGGCACTGATCGAATCTACGCCCGGCAAAGTGTTTCTGATTCTGGATAACCTGCGCGTCCACCATGCCAAGATAGTGAAGCGCTGGCTCGCAAAGAAGCCCGTGAAGCGCTATCTGGAAGTGTTCTTTTTGCCCGCGTACTCGCCTGAACTGAACCCGGATGAATACTTGAACTGCGATTTGAAGAACATGGTGCACAGCGGTCCGGCGGTTCGTTCGATTGACGACCTGAAGAAACGCACTCGATCGTGCATGCTCACATTGCAACGTCGGCCAGAACGGGTAAAAACCTATTTCCGGGCAGGACACATTCGGTATGCCGCATGATCGATGTATTTATCCGCCGGGTTAATAATAGGAACTCGTTCTTCCGTACTGGTATCTTTCCACGGGTCAATAGGATCAGGGAATCCTGGAACATATACATCATCTGTGACATTACCAAGAATACTATTGTTAATTAAAACTATTGCCGCCGCTGCAGCAGCACCTGAAGCCCAATACACTGGAGGTATAAACCAAACAAGATTACCATCAGGATCAATATTAAAAATTATATTTTTATAAGAATAACCATAGGTATTCAACCCACCGTCAAGACCGATCTGGTCACTGAGTATATAGCGTCCGGTTGATGGGTTGTAATAACGAAAATAGTTATAGTACAGCCCCGTCTCCGCATAAAAATACTGTCCGGGAAAACGCAGATTGAATGTAAACCGTTGACCATCGTCATCGAGGGCTTCGTCGGAATTCCGCACCCCCTCACATATTGTATATGTAGTTCATTCAAATCGTCCTGTCTTATTATTATAAGAATAGCGAATAATCTTTATAACCCTCTCCCCTTTAGAATAAATTTTATTTGAAAATTCATTATCAACCTCTAAGCGACCATATTCAATAAGTGAAATAGAAAATATCTTATCTGATTCCCACGCTACTATAGATTTAATTCCTGAAGAGTTAAATATATACTTATCCATAAGTAAAATTTCTCCATTTAAATCTACTAATTCAATTAGTACATTCTTATTACCTTTGCGAAGCATACTACCCCGATCTCTAGTAGACACTGTTACTGTTATTTCATATGTCCAACCGGATTCATGTGGCTTATATTTTTCAGGATAAACAAATTTCTGAAAAGAATACTGCTCGCCACCACAACCTGTGACTAGCAGACCAATAATTGCGTAAAGTATCAATACTCTAATTGACATCAATATACTCCAAGTCAACGTCTCCAGAAGATAATATTTCACTCTACAAATAATTAATTTTTTTCTTTATTCATCATCATATAATAAAACCTACCATTTGGAGCTCCAGGCTGTTAGCCGATGGTTACGTATCAACGATACGACTTGTTTTGGGGAGTCAGCTAGATGATTATCAAGTCTTTCCTTTTGCCCCTTAGGTGAGAAAAAAGCGCAAAAGACAAGACCTGACCACCGTCGGCTAATGGGTGAACCCATCGCCTCCTATTAACCCGGCGGGCAAATACCTCCAGGAGGCGTAGTTGATCGCCGGATGCTCAAAGTATTTCGCAACTCGCTCTGGCATCTTTTGCAGCATCCGCATGTGACTCAGCACCTTACCCGCCAAATCCGCTTGATTTCTAGCGGGTGCCGCACTGCGGATCCCGGCTTTCAAGTCAGCATTCAAGTACTCATCCGGATTCAGGTCCGGCGAGTACGTAGGCAAATAGAATACCTCTATTTCGTCTGCATGCCGAACCAGCCACGCCTTCACCAGCTTCGCATGATGAACTCGAAGATTGTCCAAAACGAGAAAGACCTTTCGCTCAGCGTCCTTAATCAGCCGTTTCATAAACCGAAGCAGCACTTTTGCGGTCATGTTCTCTCCATACATCATGAAGCGGACGGTGCCTCGGTTATTGACCGCTGAGATCATGTTCGTCGAAAACCGCTTGGCGTTGATTTCGACGACCGGGGTTTCCCCTTTCGGGGCGTACCCACGACTGTGTTGGCAGTCGTTACGGATACCTGCTTCATCGCCCCAATAGATCTCTGCACCTTCTACAGATGCGCGTTTTTTAATCCCCGGGTAGGTGCTATCCAACCAGTCTTTTACCGCCTTCGGATTACGCTCATAGGCCCGTTTTGCGGGCTTCTGGGGCGTGAACCCCCAGCGTTTTAGGTAGTCCCCGATGGTGCGGATTGCAATACGAACATTCCACATTTGCTTGACTACCGCCTGTATCGCTTTGCGATTCCAGAGCGCAAAAGGCAGTTTCATTTGGTCCGGGTTTTTGTCGCAAATCAGCTTCTTCAAAATAGACTCTTGAGCACCGATTAGACGCCGCTGCTCTTCGGGCCTCCGGCCTCTTTGTCCAAGCTTTATCGCCTGCTCACCGCCCAGCTTCCAGGCCCTGATCCAGCTGCAGGCAACGGTATAGTGGACACCTATAATCTCCGCGATTTCTGCCCTTTTGTGACCTTGCTGAAACAGCCGGATAGCCAAGTCGCGGTTGTGTTGCTGAAGCTCAGAAGAGACTTTCCGTGTGTCTAATTTTTTCATGCACGGATTATACTCTATCTATGCCTATTTGTCCGCCGGGTTAATAGCTTAAGCCTACACACCAAAACCGGATAGTGTGCAGGCAGTGCTGTTCAAACGTACGCATTATTATTTTATTTATTTAATGAAATTTTTATTATTTCAATCAACAATAAGACTTTTAATTACCATATTATCCTCGCCGAACACCTCGACCACCAAAAAACCATCCCCTTTAGACCCACTAATAGAAAATTTATATATTCTATATTCAGGTCTCGTTCGAGAGGCATTTACAGTAGTCTTACCTCTAGTATCAAAAATTATATTCATACCGATATTAGATATTACTTCTTCTTGTTTAACAGCCCATTCTTCAATATTAGATACTATTGGATCAGACCTAAAAAAAACCTGAGATAACAACTCCATAAACAGGGTGGATACAAACAGTACAATTAGTAGCTTTTTCATAGAACCTACCAGTTAGTATAGCTTCCAACCTCAACCGCTACCGAAATTCCAAATCTAGCCCCTGCCCCTGCCGCTCCTTTGTTGAGCGACACTGGATCAGAAACTGAAGTATATCCTCCCCCTCCTTCTGGATGAGTTACAACATTACCTGTTGCAACTGTAGCATTCGCTCCAAGCTCAAATGGACCGACACCTACCCCTGCTGAAGCATTGAAGGTCGTTCGTGCAATATAACCTGATCCACACTCTTCTGCATGAGGTGATGGTATACCGTATTTGTCGTAGCTAGCACCACCTCCAATGCCAACCCCAATCTTCCCTAGCACTTCAAGAGTCCCATCCGAATAATTGATACTAACTCCTCCCCCTATTCCTAAGTAGGCCTCCATATTGAACGACCATAGCCCTAACGCATCAAACCTGACTAGAGGGTTTGAATACACATAAGAATAGGTATTCAATCCACCCTGAAGCCCTATCGGATCACTCTCAATATACCGCCCCGTCGCCGGGTCGTAGTCCCGGAAGTAGTTATAATACAGCCCTGTCTCGGCATCAAAATACTGTCCGGGAAAACGCAAATTGAGCGTAAACCGTTGACCATCGCCATCGGGGTCTTCGTCGGCCAGACTGTCGCCAAACGGCTTGGGTTCCCAGCGCCACACCACTGTGCCCTGGCTGTCGGTCAACGCTGCTGGAGCATTAATCTGATTACTGTGGATAAAATAGATCTCGCCATCCTGTAACAATGCGACCGGTATTGTCCCAATCCAGATGATTTCCTGCCGGACATAACCGTCGATATCGTACTCCCCCAGTAACTGCGGGCCGGTATAGACAAAACGGGTCTCGGTTGTGGCGTTCACCCACTCACCAAGGCGACAATCTTTAGGCAGACCAGGATCGTCTTTTTCACTGCCAATCTGGGTAGCGATACAGGCATTGTCATGCATATCAACATTCCCATCCTGATTCAGGTCTGCCTGCAACGGGGACTGTCCGCTGCGGACAAAGCTCTTCAACTCATGCAGATCCGCCGACGTAACCTGTCCGTCGCCATTGAGGTCGGCGGTTAGCCGGTACGACTGCTGCCCCAGTTTATAGACGCGCTGGCCAAAGGCGTTGGATTGATAGTAGCCGGTAAAGCCCTCATCCACGGCCTCGAGTCGGTTACGGGCGTCGAATTGATAACTATGACGGCCATCCGCCAGGATATTGCCGTTGTTATCGTGGATATAGGACATCTCCCCCGCTGCAGCCAGGCGGTTGCTTGCAGGATCGAGTTCGTAGTATCGAGATATTCCATCACTGCTTTCGTGCACCCGGTTGCCATTGGCATCATAGGCATAGCCAAGGTCAAAGTCGCTGGACAACGCGGCGCTCAAGCGACCCAGAGCATCATAATCAAAACTTCGATTGCGGCTCCCGCCATTAATGGCAACAATATTGTCCACCTTGTCATAGCCGAGTTGACGCTCTTCTGCGGCTACGGAAAATCGCTCAAGTCGGCCCTTCGCATCATAGCTTCGGCTGCTGCTTGTGCCATTACCCCAGTTCCAGCCATTGATTGCACCAAAGTCAGCGTAGCGAATGTTATCCAGCACGACCTGGCCATTGGCCGTTATCCCAGACAGACGATCTCGGTCGTAGCTGTAGTCAACAACAGCTCCTGAGGGATAAATCACGCGAACCAGCTGATTGGCCTCGTTATAGGCGTAACTGACCTTGAGCTCGACGCCATCCGGCGATGTCTGGGTGCGGCTGACAAGGTTACCCTCAACGTCATACGCCAGTACGATGCTTCCGGCCGCTTCCCGAATTTCGGCCAGACGCCCGATCCCATTGGGCGCAGTGTCGTATTGATACTCCACTGCCTGTCCGTCGGCGTAGAGGATTCGGGTTAAGCGATTAAGCGCGTCATACGCATAGGCGGTTGTCTGACCATTGGCATCAACCTGGGTAGTCAGATTACCGGCACTGTCGTAGCTGTATGCAGTCACGCCGCTATCCGGACTGTCTCGTTCGGCCAGTTCGCCGGTATAGCTGCTGTAGCGGTATAGAGTTGAATTACCGTTGGGATCGGTGACGCTTGCCAGACGATCATCCGCTGCATACCCGAAATCGGTTTCACCGCCCAGTGCATCAATTTCTCGCAGCAAACGCCCAGAGGAATCAAAATCCCTGCGGCTGTCACTGCCGTCGGCTTGTATCGTACGCGTAACGCGACGCTGAATATCCCGCTCCATCGTGATGCTATTGCCAATGCCATCTAGCCGGCTGGCCAAAGCCCCATTGGCAAAGTAGCCGTATTGCATTTCGTGACCGGACGGATTGATCTCACTGAGTAAATTCCGCACGGCATCATAGGCATATTGAGTGACATTGCCATAACGGTCTTCACTGCGAGCCAGGTCCAGACGATCCCAGTCTAAAAACTCATCGGTCCCATCCGGATACTGGGTCTGGATACGCCGGTCGAGAGCATCGTAGCTATATTCCAGCCGGTACCCTTGGGCATTGGTTGCGCTGGCGATGCGCCCATAGGCATCGTAGCTGTAAATTAAGACCCTGTTTTCATTCGGATCGATAAGGCCGACCAGATAGCCCTGCTCATCGTATTCGTACTGTCGCACATGGCCCAGCGGATTAGCCACCTGAGTCAACAACCCAAGCGGGTTGTAATCATACTCTGTCACCTGTCCAGCAGAATCCGTGTAGGTTACCGGTTGATGCTGATCGTTATAGGTAAAGTGCGCCAGCACATCGTAACCCGATGCACTCTTGCGTTTGATACTCACCAGATCGATCTGATTAGCTGCATAATCGAATGTCAGCTCACGGCCTTCAGGGTCAATAATCCGGGTCAGCTTGCCAAAGACGTTATAGCTTTTGCGGACTAATTGGGTAGTGCCATTCGGCAATACCCGGCCGACAACGGACGGCTTATCCAGAGTACCTTCTGCCCCAGCCCAGCTTTGCCCCGGATAATTGAACCAGACGCGCCTTTCGAGTGGATTTTTAACGCTTTCAAGCACAGCAGCGGTATAAGAGGTGTTGGTCCTGAGGTGATACCAGTGGCGAATGCGTGCTTGCGTATAATCACCCGCAGCACGCTTCATAGCCTCTTTGTCCCAATAGAAGGTATTGCGGCCATTGATGTAGCGGTTAAACAGATTCATGCCCGCGGGCGTCGGTGCGTCACTGTACGGTATCCCGGATGCACCGTGCGCAAACTCTACCCGCTCTCGCTCACCCTGGGGATCGGTAATTTCCAGCCAACGGCGGGTGCCGCTCTCACCATAATTGAACGTGGTGGTGCCGTACTCTGTGTTCATTGCGTTTACAAAGGTGCCACTGTCATACGCGAATGTGGACGTCATGCCGATGCTGTCGGTGATGCGATTCAGACGACCAACTGCGTCGTAGCCGATGATCGCACTGCGACCGAAAGGGTCGACGACACCGGTAATCAGCAGCGGATTGGAGATGTGGTCATATTCAAAAAGAGTGACTTGTTGAAGGGCGTCCGTCACGCTGATCAGGCGCTGGCGGGCATCATACTGCAGCGTAACGGCATTTCCCGCAGGATCGACGACTTCGGTTAGCATTACACGCCGTGGATAGTAGGTACTCCCATCAGACTCCCCGTAAACGTAGCGTCTGCCATCTGGCATACGCCTTTCGTAACGCAGTGGCATCGTTGATGCCCGAACAAGCTGAGCACCGGTACGCTGTTCCGGCGAGAAGGCTCCGTTACCGGCGCTATAACCCCCATAATTGCGACTTCCACCACCGGGCAGATAGATCATCACCCGGCTGCCGGCCCGCTGCGGATCATCCTGCACGTAGGACAGCCAGTTGAATGTCCACTTGTGGCCCAAATTCGAGAAGGTGAAGTGCGTTGGTTGATTAACCTCCCGCTGACTATAGGTAAGAGTCATCGGCACGGCTGGCCCAACAGGCGGCGTATAACCTATCGGGGTATCGCGGATATTCAGACTGACCAGCATCGAATGCACACGGTACTGCGGCATGCCTTTGTGAGTACTGCAGGGGTTATCGCACTCGGTAAGATCATCGTTCGAGGTGTTGTTAGGCTCGTTGGTAGACGTGTAACCGCTCCCAAGCACCTGACCGGCCTCGCCAGCCTCCAGCCGCAGCCAGGACATAGCACTGTCCGCATCATTCAACGCCAGAAAATACCCGCTCGATTCAGCATCCAGCGCCGCCTGTGAGATCCAAAAATCCTGACCATAGGCCGGATCTTTAATCCGATAGCGCCCATCCTGCTTCTCGAGAATGGTAGCGTAGTGCCCCACGCGCCAGTGAACCAGAGAGGGCACCGGTACCGGCTGGCCTGCGCGACGCAGGATGGCCACAGCCGCTGTTCCATGAGCAGCAGCAAGCGCTTCCAGTTGCGCCAAGGTTGTTCCATGGGTACCGGCGTCAATGTATTCGAGCCCAGGCCCTGCCTGCCCTTCTGGCACCGAAACCGCCAACAGTGCATCAAGTGCTACAATCCCGCACCGCAGTGCTTTCTCTGGCTCATTCTGCATCTGCCAAAGCCCGGCACGCGCCAATGTAACGCTCTCAGTGATAGAACCATTTATCGGTGATCGACTTACAGACTCCAGCAGAGCCTCAACGGCATCGCGATGACCGAAACGGGTGTGTAACTCAAGTAATTCGCCCAATACCCGAGCGGCAACGGCTTTTTCTGTCGGATTATCGGCTTTTTCAGACGCAGCACGAGCTTGCTCAAGCAGACTTAGGGCATCAGAAAAGTAGCCGGCCCGTACTTTGGCCAATGCCATATTGAGTAGCAGTGACGCACGCCAAGGCGAATCTGGGAAACGGCTCAGATAGCCTGACAAGGGCCCAATCTCTGATGGAATCCCGGTAGAGGCGTAGGCCGTAACCGCTTTTTCCATTGTCAGACTTTGTTCGCGGGCAGCCTGTTCAAACGCTATCAGGGGTTCTTGAAAAACCCCGTAGCGCGGCGCAGCAGCGTTCTGATCACTATTATATTTTTCACTCGCATAAGAAATCGATGGCAGAACAATAAAAACCACGCCCAACAATAATCTTAAAGTTTTCCATTCCATGGAAATATCTCCCTGCGAACCTAATACTCGCCAATTTTATTCGCCTCTCAATACGTCCTTGATTGAAGTGGCAAATAGGTTATGGGATCGATACGTTTAGCCAACTCTTCAGACTGATCCCCGTGACTATTCAGTTCAACACCGTCAGCAACTCGATAGATACCTGTTACATAGCGCTTTCTACACTTAATATCGTCCTCACGACAGAGCACAGCGATGCAACCAAACAGGTTCCAGAAATGCTGAGCGACACCTTGTGCGTATGACGGTAGCGGGTTGTCCGATTCATGAGGGATGTAACGAACCAGGTCGCCTGGTTTTATTGCAATGGCATCGTAGTCGGTTCGACTCATTAAAACGGTAATTTCTTCATTGCCGTTTCCACCATCAAATTCAATCGACATTATCTGGATCGTTTTAATAAATGTCGACTCATCCTCAGGAAGTTCCGCCCAGTAGCCGTAGTCCCTTGCCCAGCGATATACAGCCTCTGTATCCGTATCACTGGCCACAGCCTTCACGGTCCCCAGCACCAGATGCGGATAAGAGCCGTCACCCTTTAAACCACAGAGGTTACCTGCACAATCAAACGATGCGCCAGAGGCAATAGACGATGCACCACATAGAAGTAGCAGTGGAAGTTTAGATGAAATAGAGATACGCCAGATAACTCGCGCATATGACAATAAATACATAAGGTTATCCTCGTGTCCTTACGAGTGTATAACCAGGCGCCTGCTTCAAGAACGATTAGCGTTCTTACCAACCTTGGTAAAGATTATATATAGGCGCAGAAAACACCCCTGTCAAATAGATAACATCCGTGAATACTGGAAATATTTAGCGTCTTTTTTTTCAACAAACCCTTTAAATAATCCACCCTATGGATTGATATAACTCTGAATTCATCCCTCGGCCACAAAGAAAACCATTCAATCCGCCCAGCCGCTGCCAATAGCCCTAAAGGGCAATTCCAGCTCCAGATCCGGTACCTGCTGTGCCACCCAGGCGGGGAAGGTATTGCTGTTGGGGCCGGGAAAGACACGGTATTCGTTTTTCCACGGATAATCCCTGGCGGCCTGATCCACCGCCAGGATCAGTTCCTGTACGCCGGCCCCGCGCCTGTCCAGCAGCAGTTCGGGTTTGGCACCGAACCAGTAACGGTCGGGGCTGTCGACAGCCTCGATACGCAGCACCGGCAGGCCGCGACGCTCGCGCCAGCCAATGACCTCATACACCGTATAGCGCTCGGCATTGGCAGGCTTGGCGGCGATCCAGGTATGGATGGCAAACCAGCCGCGCCAACCGTAGGCGCTGGCGCCGTATACCTGCAGCACCGCCTCGGGCGTGGTCGCGGGATCAGGTGCCAGGCCAGAGGATGCCCGGCTGGCGCTGCGCCAGTCGTTCTGGCTGCAGCCTGTCAAAAGCACCATGCACAACAGCAGGTATCGGATATTCATCGAACCGCACTCCGGTATTTTCAGCCAGGTTTTATTAACACAGCGGGTTAATGCATGAGGCAGGGATGCTTCATCATTGGCCGCAGGCCAATGCGAACGCCAGAGAAACCAGCATGTCCACGCACTTGTGCCCGTTTTTCTGGCGTGACGGACAAATAGGGAGGGAACCTATTTGTCCGCTAGGTTAATAGCCCAGTCTCGCCTGCACCCAACGGCTCAGTCGCGCCACAGGGCCCGCCTCCCCCGTCACCAGAGCCTGCCCGAGGGCAGCTTCGGCCAGGCGGCGATAACGCTCGCGCTGCACCTGTGTCTCGCCACGGCGGTACAGCTGAGTATAGATGCGCGCCAGCTGGGCGTGGGCATAACCGCTGGCCGGTTCCAGCGCCAGCGCCTGCCGGTGAGCCTGCAAAGCCTGCTCAAACTGGGACAGCCGATAATGCAGAAATCCCTGCATGTTGTAGCCCCAGCTGTCCTCAGGGCGTTGTGCGCTATAACGCTCGGCGAAATCCAGTGCCGTGCGGTATTGCAGAAAGGCGTTTATCTGATAAACCGCTGCATATTGCAGCGCATCTGGCGGTATCGATTCCAGCGCCAGCAGGCGTTGCAGCAGGGGCTGCACGAGGTTGGGTCGCTGCGCCGTGCTGATGCGCAGGCGCAGCAATTCCAGCAGGCTGGCTGGATCATTGGGAGCGAGCTTCAGCCTCTGCTGCAACTGCTCCATCTGCGACAGTATGGCGCTATCGTCGCTACAGCGATAACGCAGCGCAGGCAGCGGCGGCATGTCCTTGCGACTCGACAGACTCACCGCCGGCAACAGGTTCAGATAGGGGTAGTCCCCGGCTACGACATACCAGTCGGGGGCCGAACCCATCACCACCAGAATGCGCTGATGCACTATATCAAACTGCCAGCCCGTCGCGCCGCGACAGAACAGGAAAGGCGCATTGTCCCAACCCTTGCGCTGGCCAAACCAGATCAGCGCATGGTCGTCGTCCTGCAGCACCTCGTAGTCAGCCTGTTGCCAATGTGCCAGAGCCTGAATGACACGCGGGTCCGGATGTTTCGGATCGCCCATCGCCAGGCGCGTCATGGCGCTGTAGATATCGGGCTCCCGGGCCCTGGGCTTGCCGGCCCACTGACGCAGCATCGACTGCCAGGCGTCATCCGGTGTTGCGGCACCCGCTTCGCCCACGGAGCCTGGCGGTACCAGTGTCGCCGCCGCGGGCGTCACCCTCGCATCATCCTGATAGGCATTCAGATCACGCTGTGCCCCGGCACCGCCACTGAGCAGTGCGCTATCCGCCAGAGCAACGGTAGCGCCCTCATCGGCTATGGGCTGCAGCTGCGCCCGGGCCTCGATTTCCTCCATCACGGCAACCAGCCCGGTGCCCAGATCATTGGCGCGGTAATAGGCCCCCAGCTGCACATCCTCGATATAGCCGCTGAAGGCATCGGTAAACAGGGGTTCAAGCGCATAACCCACTTCCAGCCGCGCCTGCTGACGACTGTCGATTAGCAACAGCAGCAGGCCGCGCCCGCCGGAATCGCTGCCGATGCGCCAGCGATTCACCAGATCGACCGCCAGCGTATCCAGGCCATAGCCCTGGGGCAGATCCGGCAAGGTCACGATCATGGCCTCAATGCCGTGCTGCCGGCGCAGCGCCTCCAGGTAGCGCTCGGCACCTTCGCGGTAATACTCAAGGCGACCGGCGTAGTCGAACAGATACTGCCCCGACCTGGGCCTGGCTTCCAGACTGAATTCAGCCAGCGGCGCAAAGGCCGGATCCGCCTGATCGGCGCGGTGTTGCTGCCACAACAGCCCCAGGGCTGCAGTTAGCACTACCAGTAGCAGCCATGGCCGCAGCCGTGCGAGCCGGGCCACCCCGCCTTACTCCTGCTCGCGCTTGAAGGCATCACGAATGCCCTCATAGGACTGGATCTGGGCCTCGAAATAGGGTTTGAAACGAAAGCCAGCCAGGCTTCCCACCATGTTGGCGGGGAAGGTCTGCAGGCGAGTGTTGTAGTAGCGGGCGAACTCGTTATAGCTGCGCCGCTCAATGGCCACGCGGTTTTCGGTGCCCTCAATCTGATCCTGCAGGGTGCGGAAATTCTGTGACGCCTTCAGATCCGGATAGGCTTCTACCGCCAGCAGCAGGTGCGTCATGGCCGCCTGGACTTCGCCCTGCGCCTGCTGCAGCGCCCGCAACTCGGTTTCATCCGGGGTATCGGCAGAACTGCCGGAGGCCAGAATTCCAAGGGCACGGGCGCGCGCATCGGTCAGCGCACTGAGGGTCTCGCGCTCGTGGTCCATATAGGCCTGAACGCTGTCGATCAGCAACGGCACCAGATCGAGCCTGCGCTGGTACTGATTTTCAACCTGCGCCCAACCGGCATTAACCTGCTCCCTCGCCCCCACCAGGCCGTTGTACAGCCAGGCCATTAGCGCCATCAGCAGCGCCGCTACAATCAGGCCCAATGTCACAAAAGATACCGAAACAGTACGTTGCATGCTTTCACTCCTTTCCTGATCGAGCTGACCCAGATCAATCGGGCGACTGGTAACATCGGTCGTTTGCAGCGCCGCGGGCACATCGCCGGCATTGTTGGTCGCCATCAACCAGAGTGCGATACAGAGCACAACGACCGGCAGCAGCCAGATCAGCCTTGGCCAGCGCCGCCTGCCACCCGCTGCCGATGTACTGCGCCCGGCGCGCCCTGCTGCCACATTTGCTGCATCGGCATCGCCGGCCAGGGCAAAGACCCGCCGCAGTCGTGCGGCCTCGGCCGGGGTGAGCTTGCCCTCGCGCAACAGGCGCGCAATGTCTTCTTCCTGGCTGTTCATGCGGCACTCCCCTCCAGCGCATCCAGCAGGCGCATACCCTGATCGGCGCTCAGATCGCCCTGCTCTATCGCAGTCAGAATTTCGCGCCGGCGGCTGTCGTCGCGCTGCAGCTCCAGCTGCAGGCTGTCCATCAGCTTGTCGAGCCGGCTGCGCACCGTGGGATAGGACAGACCGAGGCGCTCCTCCATCTTGCGCAGGTTGCCACCGGCCAGAATAAACTGCTCGGCGAAACGCCGCTGCTCAGGCTCCATCCTGGCGAGGCGCGGACGATGAAATTCACCCTCGTACCCCAGACCGCAGCCCGCGCAGCTCAGCCGCGTGATGCTTAGAGCACCGCCACAGCACAGACAGTGGGCCGGATTCAGCACCCGCGTCGCTTCTGCTTTCATCAATGATTCTCAAGCTAGCCATCAATAATGGTAAGAATAGTCAATAAACTGAAGCCGAAACCTTGTAGAAATTAAAACTATGCCTGTGTGCTCAGAATACCTTCGCTGGGCAATAACGCAGACGCTGCTATTGGCTCTACTCGCTGCGGATCCAAAGCGCGTACTACAGTGATACAGCAATCAAAGCTGTGCCCGAAGGAGGATGAGTGAAGCCAGTAGCTACCAGCGCCGCCACGCGCACCGCAGACACAGTCCCCTTAACAAAAAGCCCAGCGGCCCTGCTGCAGGGCCGCAATCTCGGGCTACAGGGTCAGGGGCGCTGGATATGGCGCGGGCTTGAGCTGGCCATGGCCGCAGGCGAACGGGTCGCGCTGACGGGGCCATCGGGCAGTGGCAAAACCACCCTGATGCGGGCCCTGGCAGGCCTGGTGCCACTAACCGAAGGGGAGCTGGTGCTGGAGCAGCGCCCGCTGCAGCACTGGTCAATGCCGGAGTATCGAAGCCGTATCGCTTATCTGGCGCAGCGGCCGGAACTGGGTGATGGTGATACGGTACAGGCTGTGCTGTCCGCCCCTTTCAGTTACCGCTGTCATCGTAATCAAGACTACCCGCACAGTCTGATTGAGCAGGCACTGCACCAACTGGGGCACGATTCTGGCTTTTTGCAGCGCCCGGTGGGGACGCTCTCGGGCGGTGAGCAGCAGATTACAGCGCTGCTGCGCCTGCTTGCATTGCAGCCGGCCCTGCTGCTGCTTGACGAGCCCACGGCCGCACTCGATCCCAGGGCCGCGCTCGCGGTTGAACAGCTGCTGGACGCCTGGCAACGGGACACACCCGGCCGCGCCTGGCTGTGGAGCAGCCATGACAGCGACCAAATCACACGCATGTGCGCACGCCGGATAACACTGCCATGAACAGCCTGGCAACGGAGGGCTACTACTCCCTGAGCATGACCCAGGTTGGGCTGGCCGCGTTGCTGTTACTGGTCAATGTTGCGCTGTCCATCGGCTTGCAGCTGGGGCTAACCCGATCCCTGCTAATCGCCAGTACACGCATGACGGTGCAGCTGCTGCTGGTCGGGCTGATTCTGGAATGGGTGTTTGCGCTCAGTTCGCCGCTGCCGGTGCTCGGTATCGCCCTGGTGATGGCAAGCCTGGCCGGAATCACCGCCGCCGGGCGCACGCGGCTGCGCTTTGCCGGTATCTACTGGGACAGCCTGGTGTCCGTGCTGGGCGCCGCCATGATAGTCACCGGGGCGGCACTGGCGGGCATAGTGCAGGTGGAACCCTGGTACAACCCGCAATACCTGATTCCCATGCTCGGCATGGTGCTGGGAAATATTCTCAATGGCATTAATCTGGGGCTCGACCGTTTCACCACCAGCCTGTTCGATCGCAGCGCCCTGATCGACAGCCGCCTGGCACTGGGCGCGACCCGCTGGGAAGCCGCACGCACAGAAATCCGCGAGGCGCTCAACACAGCCCTGACACCCACCATCAACAGCATGCTGGTCATGGGCGTGGTCAGCCTGCCCGGCATGATGACCGGCCAGATCCTCGCAGGCGCAGCCCCGGTGGATGCGGTGCGTTATCAAATCGTGATTATTTTCATGATTACCTCGGCCGCGGCCCTGGGCTCGCTCGGCGCCATTCTTCTGGCGTACCGGCGCCTGTTCAATGCCCGCCATCAGTTTCTAAAGCACCTGCTGATAAAGCGCTAGACCGTTCGCGGCGGGGCGCCGCGCCTACGGAATTCTTGTAAAAATGTGGCATCACTTTGGACTACACTAGCAGCCTGTCGGACTCCCTCAGGTAGCAGAAACGGCAAGACCGGCCCTTGACGATGATCCCGATGGCTTTTTAGTCGCAAAAAAGACAGTTTAATTTTGAAAATGCGCTCCCTGTCAGCTGGGTTTTCCAGCGGTTTTTAATAGAGGTATACCCCATGCTGTATGATTTAACAGTTGTTCAATTCAGTAAAATGCTACAAAACCTGAGCGCCATTCTTGATAAAGCAGAAGCCTTTGCTGAAACAAAGAAAATTGACCCTGCCGTTCTGCTGAGTTCACGCCTGGCACCCGATCAGTTCAACTTGACCCGTCAGGTACAGATTGCCTGCGATACGGCCAAACTGGCTGTAGCACGCCTGGCAGGCAAAGCAGAGTCGGCCCCCAAACACGAAGATGACGAAACAACACTGGCGGAATTACAGGTACGGATTCAGTCTGTAGTGGATTATCTGTCTGGTTTTACTCCCGAAGACTTCGCCGCGGCTGAAACCCAAACCATCACTCAGCCCCGCTGGAAGGAAAAGTACCTGACCGGCCGGGATTTTGCTCTGCAGCACGCAGTTCCCAATATCTACTTCCACGTTACGACCGCCTATGCCATTTTGCGCCACAATGGCGTGGAAATTGGTAAAAAGGACTACCTGGGCAGCCTGCCCTACAAGTCGTAGTTTTATCTAAGGCTGGCCCCTGTGCGCAACAAACGCGCTTTCCAAGCGGAGAGTCCAGGGAGATAAGCACCCCATCCCGATGATTGTCCAAGTTAAACGCATCGGTACGTCATCCAGCCCACAAAAAAGCCCCTGGCTGCAGTATCTGCAACCAGGGGCTTTACTCGCTAGAGTCTTTTTCGCAGTCAGCTATTCAAGCCGTTCGATCACAGTGGCTATGCCCTGCCCCATGCCGATGCACATGGTGGCCAGGCCCAGGGTGCCATTCTGCTGTTCCAGCACGTTCAACAAGGTGGTGGTGATGCGCGCACCGGAGCACCCCAGCGGGTGACCCAGGGCAATGGCGCCACCGTTAAGATTGACCTTCTGGTCCATCTTGTCCGTCAGCTTCAGCCCCTTCATTACCGACAGCGCCTGGGCGGCGAAGGCTTCGTTGAGTTCAAAGTAGTCAATATCATCGATGCCAAGCCCGGCACGCTTGAGGGCTTTCTGGCTCGCCGGCACCGGGCCATAGCCCATGATGGACGGATCACAGCCCGCCACACCCATGCTGACAATGCGCGCCCTGGGCTTGAGACCCAGGCTCTGGGCGCGTTCGGCGGACATCAGCAGCATGGCGCTGGCACCGTCGGACAAGGCGGACGAGGTGCCGGCGGTCACGGTGCCGACCTTGGGTACGAACACAGGTGGCAAGGCCGCCAGGGATTCAGCGGTGGTCTCGGGGCGAATGACTTCGTCGGTTTCAAGAAGTGACTTGAAGCCGTTTTCATCATGACCTTCAACCGCCACTATCTCGTTACTGAATCGACCCGCCAGGGTCGCCTCATGGGCCCTCTGGTGCGAGCGGGCGCCAAAGGCATCCTGCTGCTCGCGCGATACGCCGTTCATCTTGCCGAGCATCTCGGCGGTCACGCCCATCATCATGGCGGCCTTGGCCACCTGCTTGGACATCTGCGGATTCACATCCACACCGTGGGTCAGGGCCACATGCCCCATGTGCTCCACGCCACCGACCATAAAGAGATCGCCGTTGCCGCTCGAAATCGCCTGGGCGGCGGTATGCAGCGCCGCCATGGACGAACCGCACAGGCGGTTGACGGTCTGGGCCGCGACTGTATGGGGAATACCCGCCAGCAGGGCGGCGTTGCGGCCAACATTGAAGCCCTGCTCCAGGGTCTGGTTAACACAGCCCCAGATCACATCTTCGATCTCGGCCGGGTTGATCTGCGGATGCCGGGCCAGCAGGCCCTGCATGGCGGCAGCGGACAGCGCTTCGGCACGCACATTGCGGAAGGATCCGTTCTTGGAGCGTCCCATGGGGGTACGCACCGCATCGACGATAACCACGTCATTGGGTTTCAGGCTCATCCAGGTATCCTCCTTATCAGCCGTAGTAGGTTTCGCCGCGCTCGGCCATCTGTTGCATGCGTTCGGTGGGCTGGTACAAAGGCCCCAGGTCGGCATATTTGGCCGCCATGGCGCAGAAGTTCGCCAGGCCCAGCTGATCGAGGTAGTAAAGCGCACCGCCACGGAACGGCGGGAAACCGATGCCGTATATCAGCCCCATGTCGGCATCGGCGGCCGAAGCCACTATGTTGTCTTCCAGGCAGCGCACGGTTTCGATGCACAACGGAATCATCATGCGTTCGATAATTTCCTCATCACTGAAATCCCGGGCCGCGCCCACAACACCCTTCAGCGCTGCGGCTACGGTCTCATCCGGCGCCTTCTTCAACTTGCCGCGACGGTCCGGCGCATAGGCATAAAAGCCCTTGGCGTTTTTCTGGCCAAAGCGCTCCAGGCTGTACATGCGATCGATGGCATTCTCGCCTTCGTGGGTCATGCGATCCGGGAAACCCGCCGCCATCACCGCATCGGCATGGTGCGCCGTGTCGATGCCCACCACATCCAGCAGGTAGGCAGGCCCCATCGGCCAGCCGAAGCCTTCCATCACCCTGTCGATACGACGGAAATCGCCACCATCGCGCAGCAGCAGGCTAAAGCCGCCGAAATAGGGGAACAGCACCCGGTTCACCAGAAAGCCCGGGCAGTCGTTGACCACGATCGGCGTCTTGCCCAGGGTCTGGGCATAGGCCACGGTACGGGCCACGGCGGCATCGGAGGTTTTCTCGCCGCGGATAACCTCCACCAGCGGCATCTTGTGCACCGGGTTGAAGAAATGCATGCCGCAGAAGTTTTCCGGCTTTTTCAGTGCCCTTGCCAGTTCGGTGATCGAGATGGTCGAGGTATTGGAGGCCAGAATGGCACCGTCCTTCAGGTACTGCTCGGTTTCCGCCAGCACCGCCTGCTTCACCTTGACGTTTTCCACCACCGCCTCAACCACCAGGTCGACATTGGCGATGTCGCCGTAGCTCAGGGTCGGGCGAATCATGGTCAGGGTTTTGGCAACACCGGCGGCATCCAGGCGACCGCGCTTGAGCTGGCCGCCGAGCAACTGGGTGGCTTCATCCAGCCCCAGCTGCAGGGCTTTTTCGTTGATGTCCTTCATCAGGATCGGCACCCCGCGGGACGCCGACTGATAAGCCACGCCACCCCCCATGATACCCGCACCCAGCACCGCCGCCTGCTGCACGGGCGCAGCACCGGCCGCATGCTTGCGGGCCACCTTCTTGACCTGCTGGTCTTTCAGGAAAAGGCCTATCAGCGCGCGGCAAACATCAGTTTTGACCAGTTTGGCAAAGCCTTTGGCCTCCACCGCCTGGGCGGCATCGCGCTTGAGGTTGGCGTGTTTCTGCATGGTTTTCAGTGCCGCCATGGGCGCCGGATAATGCGGCCCGGCCTGGGCGCCTATCACGCCCTTGGCGGACTCAAAGGCCATCATCTGCTCAACCTGGTTCAGCTTGATGGCACTCTGCTTCTCGACCCGGCGCGCCAGATAATCAAACTTGCCGGCGACGCAGTTGCGCAGCAGGTCCAGACCGGCCTCGCGTAGCTGGGCTGGGGCTACCACCGCATCCACCGCCCCTGCTTTCAGTGCCGCCTCTGCCTTGTGTTCAGCACCGCCACAGACCCACTCATTGGCGTTATCCACGCCCAACAGGCGCGATAGCCGTACCGTGCCGCCCCAGCCCGGATAGATACCCAGCTTCACTTCCGGCAGGCCAACTTTGGCCGCCGTGCTCGCCACCCGGTAATCGGTGGCCAGGCAAAGCTCGAAGCCGCCACCCAGGGCCACGCCGTTAATGGCGCTGACGGTAGGGAACGGCAGATCCTCAATAGAGTTGAACACCTGATTCATTTCCAGCAGGCCGGCAGCGATCTCTTCTTCGCTGCGCTCGAACATCTGGGTGAATTCGGTGATATCGGCGCCGACGATAAAGACATCCTTGGCGCTGCTGAACAACAGACCCTGCACACCGGCAGTGCCCTGCACTGCAGCTACGGCATCGCGCAGCTCGGCCAGGGTGGCCTGGTTGAATTTGTTAACCGAATCGCCTGCGAGATCGAAAACAACCTCATAAAGACCGTCGCCTGCGTCCCGTACGCTGACCGCCTGTCCTGCATACTGCATTCTTGTTCTCCCCACCGGAATCTGTCCGGAGTCTTTAGTCGGTCCCGCCTGAAAGCCGGGGCCAGGGTTGCAGTCCCTGGCTTCAAACATCTTGCTACTGTTGACCATAGTAGTCTCAGCAGCCTTGGCAACAATGACAAAATCAGCCCGCATTACTGACAATTTATTTCAGTAAAATTTTTATTTATATATTTCAATAAGTTAAAAATATTAAAAACAAACCGTTCAATAACACTACGTTTGAAATCAGCTTTTTGAAACCCCCTGCCCGCCGCCTGCCCATCGCTGTGCGGCAGCTAACAGGCAGCGAGTTCAAACGCCGGATACAACAGGGCCGGCACAAGTGCCGGCACTAGGGGCTGAACGCCTGCGCATTTAACCGCGCTGCATGAATGCCATAAGCGCGCCCTGGGCTTCGGCCGAATTCAGCCGCTCGCGGAAGGCATCAATTTCTTCCACCAGCACCTGCTGCAGCAAATCCTGCTGATGCGCCCGCAGCATCTGCTTGCTCTTGCGCAGCGCCTGTTGCGGCAGCGCCGCCAGCGAACAGGCTCGATCCCGCGCCCGCGCCAGCACCTGATCGGCGGCGATCACTTCGTTGATCAGGCCTATGCTGAGGCCGCAGTCGGCATCAAAGGCCTCCCCCAGCACCAGCAGTTCGAATGCCCTGCGGTGCCCCGCCAGTTGCGGCAACAGCAGGCTGCTGCCGCCTTCCGGCACCAGCCCCAGGCGCGCAAAGGGCAGCTGCAGGCGGGTATTGTCGGCGCCGTAGACCAGGTCACAGTGCAGCAGCAGCGTTGTGCCTATACCTACCGCATGGCCATGGATCGCGGCGACCAGCGGTTTTTCGAGCCCTGCCAGGGTCTGCAGCAGGCGCAGCGGCACCCTGGCCGCCTCGGCACTGCCGCCACTGCTGACAAAATCGGCGATATCGTTGCCCGCACAGAAGCTGTCGCCGGCGCCATTGAGCAGCACAACCCGCACGGCATCGTCGTTATCCGCCTGCTGCAGCATGTCGGTCAGGCCCAGGTACATTTCCCGGTTCAGGGCATTTTTTTTCTGTGGCCGGTTAAGGGTCAGCTCCAGCACGCCCTCGTGGCACCGTTGTGTAATCAAGTCAGACATGGCAAATCCTCAATCCCGATATTGCAGGCTGTCGGCCGCAAACTGCTGGCCGGCCTCGGTATATTCATGTTTCAGGCGTGCCACCAGTTCGGCGGTGCTTGGCACATCCTCGATGGAGCCCACGCCCTGGCCCGCCGACCAGACCGTTTTCCAGGCCTTGGCTTCGTCGCTCATATCCACCGGTTTGGAGGCATCGTGCTCCGTGTCCAGCAGGCCGGCGGCCTCCAGGCTCTGGCGCATAAAGCTGGCGGGAATGCCGGACACCTTGGGTGTATAGACGATGTCGGCGGCACGGCTGCCGATAATCATGTCCTTGTAGTCATCCGCCGCCATGCTCTCGCGGGTGTTGATAAAGCGCGTACCCATGTACCCCAGATCCGCCCCGAGCATGCGGGCGGCAGCCAGATCCTGGCCACTGGAAAGGCTACCGGACAATATCACCACACCGTCGAAGAACTGGCGGATCTCGTTGACCAGGGCAAAGGGGCTCAGGGTCCCGGCATGACCGCCGGCACCGCCGCAGACGGCAATCAGGCCATCCACACCGGCCGCCGCGGCCTTTTTGGCATGGCGGATATTGGTCACGTCGTGAAACACCAGCCCGCCATAGCTGTGTACGGCATCCACCACCTCTTTGACCGCCCCCAGCGAAGTAATCACCAGCGGCACCCGGTGCTTCACGCACAGCATCAGGTCGGCCTTGAGACGCGGGTTGGAGGGATGCACGATCAGGTTGACACCAAAGGGCGCGGCCGGCACTCCACTGTCCCGTTCATGGGCCTGCAGGGCCGCGTTAATTTCCTCCAGCCACTGCTCGAAGCCTTCGCTGCTGCGCTGATTCAGCGCCGGGAAGGTGCCTATAACACCGGCCTTGCAGGTCTCGATTACCAGCTGCGGGCCCGACACCAGGAACATGGGCGCGGCAATCAGGGGCAGGCGAAGTCGCCCGTGGAAGGACTCGGGTAAGCTCATGCTGTTCTCCAGGCTTTATAGTTATGGGCCGCCCGTGCCATCAGGCCGGGCGTCCGGAGGCCATCAGGTCGAGGGGGGATCCGGGGTATAGAATTCTGGCAACACACGCTGCACCACCTCGGAATTCTGCGCCCAGGTATGACAGGTATTGATAATGGCACCGCGACGCTCGGATTTTGCATCGCCGCTTTTCGCCGGCCAGAGCGTCTGTATCGCCGTGGTCGCCAGTGGCTGCAGCAGCTCGTTCAGGTGCGTACACCCCTTGACGCCGCCGACCCGTTCGCGGGTCTCGCGCAACCAGCCGGGGCCTATACGGGTGCCTTCAATACGCTTGAACACGCCGACGATACCGGCACACATGCGTGCAGGCGCCGCATCAATGGCACACTCCACCTGGTGAATCAGAAAGTTCTGATCGATGGTCAGACGCATGCTGATGTCATGAAAGGTTTCGCCCGCCGCCACATAGCCGCCGCGCTCCTCGTTGTCGACGTCGCAGGTCTTGATATCCGTCATGCGGCCCTCTATATCCCAGAGGCCGTCTGCGCGCAGGAAACCCACACAATTGACGACGCGATGATGCTGCTGGGTACGACGAGCGGGTTTGGGTAACGGCATACTGACTTGCTCCAATCCTTGATTCAGGCTACTTCGGCGTCCTGGTCGGTTTCTTTCAGCTTGCGACGCAGGACCTTGCCAATGTTCGATTTGGGCAGGTCATGGGTAAACATGACCTCACGGGGAATCTTGTATCCGGTCAGGCGCTCCTTGCACCAGACCCTGATGTCCGCAGCGGTCAGTGCATCGTTGCGACTCACCACGAACAGGCGCACCGACTCGCCGGTTTTTTCATCGGCAACCCCCACCGCGGCGCATTCCACCACGTCCGGGTGAGACGCCACCACATCCTCGATCTCGTTGGGGTAGACATTGAAACCGGACACAATAATCAGGTCCTTGGCACGATCAACGATGCGCAGATAGCCATCGGGCTCCTGAATCGCTATATCGCCGGTGCGAAAGTAGCCGTCGGCGGTAAAGGCATCCGCCGTTTCCTTCTCCCGCTGCCAGTATCCCACCATCACCTGGGGACCGCGCACACAGAGTTCACCCGCCTCTCCCGGTGTCGCATCAGTATCATCCTGGGCAAGAATGCGCACTTCGGTGCCCGCCAGCGGGCAACCGATAGTTCCCACACGCACGCCCCCGGGCGGATTGATGGAGACCGCCGGCGAGGTTTCGGTCAGGCCGTAGCCTTCCATGATTTCGCAGCCCGTCACCTCACGCCACTTGTCGGCGGCATCGTGGGTCAGGGCCATGCCGCCCGAAATGGTAACGATCAGATGACTGAAGTCCAGCGCACGGAAATCCGCCCGGTTGCACAGCGCCACAAAAAGCGTATTGAGGCCGATAAAGCAGGACACCTGCCAGCGCTTGAGTTCGCGCACAAAGGCATCCATGTCCCTGGGGTTGGGAATCAGCACGGTATGGCCGCCGGTTTCCATCACGATCAGCGAGATGGTAAAGGCGTAGATGTGATAGAGCGGCAGAGGCGCGACCGTCGTTTGGCTCCAGTGCCCGTCTGCCCGGCTGATCAGCTCGCAGCCCTGCACCATATTGGAGACCAGATTGCCGTGGCTTAACACCGCGCCCTTGGCAAGCCCAGTGGTGCCCCCGGTATATTGCAGCACCGCAGGGTCTGCGGTTGCCCGCTCAACCGGCTCGGGTTTGAGACCCAGCCCCGTGTCCAGCGCATGACGCAGGCACACGGAACCCGGCAGCGAATAGGATGGCTCGAGCTTCTTGATGTACTTGATGGCGGCATTGAGCAGGGTGCGCTTGAGAAAGCCGTGCAGATCGCCGATCTGGGTCACAAACACATGGCTAATATCGGTATTGCCGATAATCTTCTCGGCGTTATGAGCCATGCTCTTGTGGATCACCAGGGCTTTTGCGCCTGAATCACGGAACTGGTGCTCCATCTCCCTGGGTGTGTACAGCGGGTTGGTATTGACCACCACCAGGCCTGCCCGCAGGGCGCCAAACAACACCACCGGGTACTGAATCAGGTTGGGCAGTTGCACGGCGATACGATCACCGGGCTTGAGATCCGTGTTGCGCTGCAGATAGACCGCAAAGGCATCCGCCAGGCGATCCAGCTCTGCATAATTAAGGGTACGACCAAAACTGGTGAAAGCCGGACGCTCCGGATAATCGCGGCACGCCCGCGCCACCACATCCAGCACCGTTGCGTGCTGCTGCGGATTGAGCTCTTGCGGAATTGAATGCCCTCTTGCCTGAGCCATGCCGTTACCTTTGAATGTTATTGTTTTCGGTTTTTAACCTAATATTCGCATCGGGCCTTAGATCCAACGCAAGGCCCAATGATGAAGCCCCCATGCTTCAGCTATTAACCCGCCGGGTTAATAGCTGAATGCAGTGAGTGTAAGCCATCTGCCTCCCAACATCAGGCCGGCGGAAACAGCTTCGCCAGCTGGGTGGCAACCATGATATCGCCATCGGCACGAACCCGCCCACCCATAAAGGCACTCATGCCGTCCAGTTCACCGCTCATGATCTCGCCGAGGGTCTGGCTGTCCATCGACAGCGTGACTGTCGGGGCCGCGCTTTCACCTTCGGTAATAGTGCAGCTACCGTCGGCAATGGCCACAAACCAGGGGCCGCCATCGTCAAGCTGATACTGGAACACGGCTTCTACACCCGCCGCCGCCGTGGCATCAAACTGCTGTTCCATCTTGGAAAAAAGTGCGTTTATATCGCTCATGCTGCCTGTCTCCGGGTTTGTCGTCTGTTTGTTGTAACGCCTGGCGCGCAATTTCAGCAAGCGGGACACCAAAGCGCGTCCCGGTTTGTATTTTAGTAGCCACATCAGAAAGCGAAGTGCTCGGCATCCAGTGACATCAGATTGTCGGCACCGGACAACATGGTGACACTCAGGCTGCGGGTACGGGGCAGCAGGCGCTCGAAGTAGAAACGGGCGCATTGCAGCTTGGCTTCGTAGAAGGCGCTGTCCGTTGTGCCCTTTGCCAGTTCGGCCTGTGCCACCTGAGCCATGCGGGCCCAGAAGTAACCCAGCACAACGTAGCCCGAGTACATCAGGTAATCCACCGCAGCGGCCCCCACTTCCTCCCGATCCTGCATGGCTTTCATGCCGATCTTCATGGTCAGCTCGCCCCATTCCTTGTTCAGCTCCGCCAGCGGTGTCACAAAGGGCGCCATGGCGGCATCATCGGCCTGAGACTGGCAGAATTTGTGCATTATCTTGGTGAAACCCTTGAGCGCTTCACCCTGGGTCATCAGCACCTTGCGCCCGAGCAGATCCAGCGCCTGGATCTGGGTTGTACCCTCATAGAGCATAGAGATACGGCTATCACGCACGTTTTGTTCCATGCCCCACTCGGCAATGTAACCATGACCACCGTAAATCTGCATGCCGTGGTTGGCCGCCTCATAGCCGGCTTCCGTCAGGAAGGCCTTGGCGATGGGCGTCAGGAAGGCCAGCAGCGCATCGGCCTCTGAACGATCTTCCTCAGTAGCGCCCTGCTTGCCGCGATCCACCAGCTGGGCACAGTAATAAATCAGTGCCCGACCACCTTCGGCAAAGGCCTTCTGCGTCAGCAGCATATTGCGTACCGCGGGGTGCACGATAATCGGGTCAGCGGCGCCCTGCGGATTTTTGGAGCCTGACAGCGCCCGCATCTGCAGCCGGTCGCGGGCATAGCTGAGCGAGTTCTGAAAGCCCCACTCGGCGTGTGCCAGACCCTGCAGCGCCGTGCCCAGACGTGCCGTGTTCATGAAGGTGAACATGCAGTTGAGACCCTTGTTGGCAGGGCCTATCAGATAGCCGGTCGCGCCATCGAAATTCATCACGCAGGTGGCGTTGCCGTGAATGCCCATCTTGTGTTCCAGCGAACCGCACTCAAGGCTGTTGCGCTCGCAGGCAGCCCCCTGGGCGTCGGGCAGAAATTTGGGCACGATAAACAGTGAAATTCCCTTGGTGCCCGCGGGTGCATCCGGCAGACGCGCCAGTACTATATGGACGATATTCTCGGCCATGTCGTGCTCACCGGCGGAGATAAAGATCTTGGTACCGCTGATGCGGTAGCTGCCATCGGCTTCAGGTTCGGCGCGGGTGCGCAGCAACCCCAGGTCTGTACCGCAATGGGATTCGGTCAGGCACATGGTGCCGGTCCACTCGCCGCTCACCAGCTTGGTCAGATACTGCTGTTTCTGCTCCTGGGTGCCGTGGGCTTCCAGGGTATTCATGGCGCCGTGGCTGAGGCCGGGATACATGCTCCAGGCCCAGTTGGCGGTGCCGACCATTTCATTGATCACAATGCCGACGGACTCCGGCAGACCCTGACCGCCCCATTGCGGGTCGTGCGCCAGTGAAGACCAGCCACCGTCGATGAACTGACTGTAGGCCTGCTTGAAACCTTCAGGCGTGATCACCTCACCACCTTCCAGGCGGCAACCCTGACGGTCGCCCACGCCATTGAGTGGCGCCAGCACGCGTTCGGAAAATTTGGCGCCCTCTTCAATAATCGCTTCAATCATGTCCGGTGTGGCATCCTCGGCACCGGTCAGCGCCTGGTAATGCGCATCCGCATCCAGCAGCTCGTTCAGCACAAAGTGCATCTCGCGTCGCGGGGCTTTGTACTCTGGCATGATTTCTATCCTCAACTGGCTATTCACAGGCATCCGGCTGGCAGCCTGTCGGGCTTTTCCGCACTAGATCAGTGGTAAGTCCGACAGGCTGCCACACCGGACGCTCTCGTTATTCTGCAGTCCACAGGATCACCGAATTCGCCCGCCCGACCAATAACAAATGCCCTCAGTTTTAGTGACAAAAATTACCAGCCCCACAAGAAAACCCATATCACCGTGATCAGAGCTTGATAAATAAATAACATTTACGGTCAGTCAGGCAATAAAAAGCCCGTACACGGGCTACGGGCGCACAACTTGCCAATGCACACAAAGCAATACTTAGCTGTGATCCACCATCACGCCACCGGCGCGCATCACCAGCACATCGGTACTGGTGCTATCCAGAATATCCTCGGCCATATTGCCGTAGAGCGCGCCACTAACACCGCCGCGGGCGCTGGTACTGATAACCAGCAGCGCGGCACTCAGATTATTGCTGACCTGGCTGATCCAGAATTCGGCCGGCCCCTCGCCTATATGATGCTGCTGCGGGCTTAGCGCCAACCGCTGACACAGCGCCTGTGCCGCTGCACTGGCCCTGGCGTCGATCAGGCTGGCAACCTGATCTTCTGCCGCCGCACCCAGCATGGGGGGCTCGGTGGCGATGACCGTATGCAGCTGGGCCTTCGCCAGGGAACTGACCAGATGGGCGGCGCGCAGCACCGACTCATCCAGCGCCCCCTGAACCTCAGCATCATGCAGCGGGTTGATCGCCGCCAGTATCCGCTTGCCGACCCAGGACTCGAGGCGCTTGACCAGCAATACCGGCGCCGGCACTTCGCGCAGCAGACGCCAGTCCAGCGGTGCCGTCAGCGCAGGCTTGCTGTGTCGCGGGTCGCAGCCCTTGACCACCAGAGAGTAAGGCTCACGCGCCCACTCGCTGCGCAGGCTGTCAAACAGCGATGTCGTGGGGTCGAGAAGATGCACGGTGCGGTCAACGTGGAGTTGCGCCAGCGCATCATCCATGCCCTCCCAGGCCGGGCGCTTGCCAAACCACAGCAGATCAAGCGGCACATCGGTCACCTCGGCAATCAGGCCGGCGCGATTTAACGCCTCCAGGCAATGGGATCCGCCATCCAGCAGGACCAGTATTCTGTTCGGCGCCAATGGCATTGGCCTATCCTCTTTTAGTTGACGCGAATCGCGCCTATGCAGTGACTCAGGACAGCAGGTCGCTGGTTTCCTTTTGCTCCACCTTGGAGCCGGTATGGCGATAGAGCACACAGGTCAGTGCCGGTAGCAGAATCAGCGCACCCAGCATGTTCCACAGGAACATGAAGGTCAGCAGGATGCCCATATCAGCCTGGAACTTGATGGGCGAAAGCACCCAGAGCACCACGCCAATCGCCAGCGTCAGGCCGGTAAAGGCCACCGACTTGCCGGTGGTGCGCAGGGTCGCCAGGTAGGCGTCAGGCAATGACTGTCCCTGCAGCAGGAAACTGTTCAACTTGGTATAGATATAAATACCGTAGTCCACCCCTATGCCGACGCCCAGTGCGATCACCGGCAGTGTCGCCACTTTTACGCCTATGCCGATCTTGGCCATCAGCGCCTGACACAGCAGGGACGTCAGCGCCAGCGGCAGGATGATGCAGATCACCGTGCGCAGCGAGCGGAAGGTCAGCAGGCAGAGCAAACTCACCACCCCGTAGACCCAGAGCAGCATCTTGTACTGGGCGGTGCTGATCACTTCATTGGTGGCCGCCTCTATGCCGGAGTTGCCCGCCGCCAGGCGGAACTGGATCTGCTCGCTGTCATGCTGTGCCGCGAACGCCTTCACGCTGTCGGTTACCCGGCTAAGGGTCGCCGCCTTGTGATCATCCAGGAACATGATCAGCGGCAGCAAAGAGCAGTCGCCGTTCATCAGCCCGCCGGGCACATAGGCCAGGGAGGCGTTGATCACAAACTGGTTGCGACTCACCGAACGCCATTTCAGGCTGCCCTCGTTCAGCCCCGCCGTGACACGTTCGGACACATCCGCCAGCGACAGGCTGGACTGCACCCCCGGCACGTTGGTGAGGTATTGCTGGAAGCGATCCACCAACTCAAGCGTCCTGAAGCTGGCGCACTGCTCGGCCTCGGTGGTCACCATCACCACGAACACATCGCTGGATGTCGAGTAGTGGCCGGTAACAAAGGCATTATCGAGGTTATAACGCGAATCCTTGCGCAGCTCAGGCGCACCGGAATCCAAATCACCGATCTTCAGCTCAGAACTGGCCTGCAGCCCCGCCAGTGCCAGGCCTGCCGCCACCAGCAGCGCCACAATAGCGCCACGAGGACGGGCAAAAACCGTGAGAATAGCCCAGCGCGAGCTCACCGCCGCCTGGCTGCGCTTCGCCCGGGCGATGGCCCGTTTCCCCACGCCCGCCCAGGACATCAGCAGTGGCAGCAGCAACAGGTTGGTCAGGATGATAACGGCCACGCCTATCGACGCCGCTATGGCCAGATCCTGAATCACCTGAATCTGGATCACCATCAGGGTCACGAAGCCAAGCCCGTCCGACAGCAACGCCGTCAGGCCCGGAATATAGAGCGCACGGAAGGCGCGGCGGGACGCCAGCAGACTGCCAGCACCTTCCGCCTCTTCCTGGGCCACGGTATTGACGATCTGCACGCCGTGACTCACGGCGATGGCAAACACCAGAAAGGGCACCAGCATCGAGTAGGGATCCAGCCCAAAACCCAGCAGCCGCAGCAGGCCCAGCTGCCAGATCACCGCCACCAGCGAGCAGGCCAGCGGGATCAGGGTGCCGCTGACACTGCCAGAGTAGAGATACAGCAGCACCAGGGTGACGCCAAAGGCCACCGCAAAGAACAGGGCCACATCACGGGCACCATCGATCAGATCCCCCACCACCTTGGCAAAACCGGTGATGTGAATATTAATCTGGTCGGATTCGTAGGGCTGGCGCACCAGACTTTCAAGCAGATGAGACAGCTGCTGATAATCCAGCCCGGCGCCGGTTTCAGGGTCGCGGTCAAACAGCGGCACCTGCACTATGGCCGAACCGAAGTCATTGGCCACCAGCCGCCCCAGCTGCCCCGAGCGCAGGATATTGGTGCGCAGCTTTTCCAGCGCGGCGGCCGAGCCGTCGTAGTCATCGGGAATCACAGGCCCGCCGACAAAACCCTCTTCGGTGACTTCGGTCCAGCGCACATTGGGCGTCCAGATCGAGGCCAGCGCCGAGCGATCAACCCCCGGCAGGAAAAACAGCTCGTCGGTCACCTTGCGCAGGCTGTCCTGAAATTCCGGTGTGAAGATATCGCCCTCGGTGGCGGCCACCACCACCCGCAGGCTGTTACCCAGCCCCGCCAAGTCGTCGCGGTAGGTCAGATAGTTCTCGACGTAGGGATGTTCGGTGGGAATCATCTTGACGAAGCTGGCATCAGGCCTGATCTGGCTGGCCTGCCAGCCCAGCACCAGGGTGACGAGGACGAAGAGTGCCAGCAGCGTGCGACGACGGTGAAACAGCACCCGCTCGATCAGATGCTCGCTGCTTTTTACCAGGCCCAGCATCGACAGGGTCAGTGTTTTCATTGTGCAGCTCCCGCTGGCAAGGCCTTGCGCTGAATACCACCTTCACCCACCAGCAGCAGTTGCGAGCCGACCACCAGGGCCGCACTCAAACTCTGGCGCGAACGTTGCTGCAACAGCGGCGCAAAGCCAGCGGGACCACCCACCTGCAGCAGACCACCCTGCCCCAGCAGCAGCAACTTGTAGTCCACCGCCAGGGCGCCGTTAAGGGTCGCCGTGGCATCCAGTTCCAGCGCCTGCCAGTGCTCGCCATCAGGGCTGTGGAACAGATTGCCGCGCAGCCCCATCAGCCAAAGGCCATCGAGCTCGGCCATGGCAAAGAGTGAACCCTCATAGGGGGATTCCAGCGCTTCCCAGCTATTGCCACTGTCGCTGGAGCGCAGCAAGAGCCCGGCTTCGCCGGCGATATAGAGATCACCGGAACTTGTTGCCAGCAGACTGTTGAGATGAAAACGATCGGGGTTGGGCAGGCGGTGACCCAGGGTTTGCCAACTGTTGCCACCGTCCCGGGTTTGCAGCAGCTGACCGTAGGCGCCCAGCACAAAGCCGTGCAGCGGATCGGCGAACCAGACATCCAGCAACGGCATGTTGGGGCCATCCTCCAGCGCAAAGAGTGCATCGTCCAGCGCGTATTCGAGATTTTCCTGCACCACCGGGTCCGCCTCGGCCTCCAGGCTCAGGGCATCCAGCTCGGCTTCAAGCTGTTCCACCCGCAGTGCATTGATGCGGTTGCCATCCAGCTGCAGACTCCAGTGGGCACCGCCATCGGTGCTGTGCAGTACAGTGCCATCATGCCCCACCGCCCAGCCCTGCTGCTCATCGGCGAAACTCAGGGCGGTCAGCAATACGCTGACCGGCACCTCGGCCTGACGCCAGTGATCGCCGCCATCATCGGACAAGAGCACCAGCCCCTGTTCGCCCACCGCCACCAGGCGCCCGCCGGCACGGGCGATATCCAGCAGCAGCGACTGAGTCGCCCGCTCAGTCACCTGAGCCGGCACCTGCAAACGATCGAATGGGGTCGCCGCGAATGTCGGCGCCGTGATAAGGCTATAACCCAGCAGCAGACAAAGCAGCCACTTGCGGCCCTGAATATTGAATCCCATAGTTTTCCCTTCCAGTCCGCCGATCTGCCGCAGCGGCAGATTGACAGCGTTCCGCGTTTTATCTTTATTATGCTGGGAAGCCGAACCAGAAGGTTCAGGTGCAGTGACAGTTCAACGTGCCAGACTACAACCCCGGTCGCCCATGCATTCTAGACCGCAGTTAATCGAAGCATCAGCGATTGCCCGCATTGGCTCAATAACAATCGACACCACATATCCTGACAATATCGATCATCTGTACGATTTGCGCGGTCTACAATTGATTTTATGCCGCAGACAAAGTAAACGTAGGCGGCGAGCTATAACAAGAATTACCTGGCCCTCGCCAGACGAAAAATAATCGAAGGGGAATCTCTGCAATGAAACAGTTTTCTAAAACACTGCTCAGTATTGGTACCGCATTGGCCATTCTGGGTTCAGCTGCTGCAGTTCAGGCTGAAACACTCAAAATCGCACTGGCAGGCCCGGCAACAGGCCCGGTTGCCCAGTACGGCGACATGCAGAAAATCGGCGTAATGGCGGCGATTGACGATATCAACAAGGCGGGCGGCGTGAATGGCATGCAGCTTGAAGGCGTTATTTACGACGACGCCTGCGACCCGAAACAGGCCGTGGCCGTGGCCAACAAGATCGTCAACGACGGCATCACCCATGTGGTCGGTCACCTGTGTTCCAGCTCCACTGAACCTGCGGCTGATGTGTACGAAGAAGAAGGCGTGCTGATGATTACCGCCGCTTCCACCTCCCCGTCCATCACCGAAAAAGGTCACCAGCTGATCTTCCGCACCATAGGTCTGGACAGCCTGCAGGGCAGCATGGCGGCGGATTACATCGCCAACACCGTGAAGCCCAAGACCCTGGCCATTATTCACGACAAGCAGCAGTACGGCGAAGGCCTGGCACAGACCGTCAAGGACGGTCTGGAAGCCAAGGGCATTTCCGCGGTGATGTTTGAAGGTGTGACGCCGGGCGACAAGGACTTCTCGGCGCTGATTGCCAAACTGAAGAAAGAGAACGTCGATTTCGTTTATTACGGTGGCTATCACCCGGAACTGGGGCTGATTCTGCGTCAATCCTCGGAGAAAAATTTCAGTGCCCAGTTCATGGGTCCTGAAGGTATCGTCAACGCCGATCTGGCCAAGATCGCCGGCGATGCAACCGAAGGCGTGCTGGCAACGGCACCGAAAAGCTTCGATCAGAACCCGGAAAACAAGGCCCGCGTTGAAGCCATTACGGCCAAGGGCGAAGATGCCTCAGGCCCGTTCGTCTTTACCGCCTACGCCGCCGTTCAGGTGATGGGCGACGCCATCAAGGCTGTCGGTGATACCGATCCGGTCAAACTGGCCGACTATATCCGCAAGAACGAATTCGATACCTCTATCGGCAAGGTGACCTATGACGAGAAAGGGGACCTGACCGAGTCCACCTTCCTGGTTTACAGCCTGCACAAAGATGGCTCCAAGACACCTGCTCCCCAGTAAATAATTACAATAATCAGGCAGCCCGGGCTCCGCGCCCGTCGCTGCCCACGATACCCAGCTCCGCGATCCGGGGTCGGGCGTCTGTTGATGGTTTAACCGACGCCCCGGGTATCCTTTGACCTGGTTTTTACTATGTCTGAAGCATCGCTCTATTTCCTGCAACAGCTCATAAACGGGCTGACGATCGGGTCCACTTATGCCCTGATCGCCATCGGCTACACAATGGTCTATGGCATCATCGGCATGATCAATTTCGCCCACGGCGAGATTTACATGATCGGCTCCTATATTTCATTCATCGTCATCGCCGGCCTGCTCGGCATGGGGATGGTCGCACTCCCGGTTATTCTGATTATCGCCCTGGTGATTGCGGTCTTCATGGCCAGCACCTACGGCTGGGCTGTTGAACGCGTGGCCTATCGCCCACTGCGCGGCTCCAACCGGCTTATTCCGCTGATTTCCGCCATCGGCATGTCGATTTTCCTGCAGAACTACGTGGTTCTGGCCCAGGGTTCCCGTGATGTAGCCCTGGCACCGCAGATCAGCGGCAGCTGGACCTTCGGTGATCCGCAGCTGTTCGAAGTGTCGCTGTCCTATATGCAGCTGCTGATCTGGGCTGTGACCCTCGTCTGCATGACCGCGCTGACGCTGTTCATATCCCGCTCGCGCATGGGTCGCGCCTGTCGCGCCTGTTCTGAAGACCAGGGCATGACCAACCTGCTGGGTATTGATACCAACCGCACCATCGCCATGACCTTTATCATTGGTGCGGCCCTGGCCGCCGTGGCCGGCCTGTTGCTGGGCCTGTATTACGGTGTGGTAAACCCCTTTGTCGGCTTTATCGCCGGCCTCAAGGCCTTCACGGCAGCGGTGCTCGGCGGTATAGGGTCCATTCCCGGCGCCATGCTCGGCGGCCTGATTCTGGGCGTTACCGAAGCCCTTACTTCCGCCTACTTCCCCTCTGAATACAAGGACGTGGTGTCGTTCGGTCTGCTGATACTGATTCTGCTGTTCCGCCCCAGCGGCCTGCTGGGCAAACCGGAAGTGGAGAAAGTATGATGCGACAGAATTTCTACACTGCCTTTTTCGCCGCCGGCATTACCCTGATCCTCACCTGCCTGATGGTGGGCGTGAAACTCACCTCCGAAGGCACCGAGCTGCGCGTGGTCGGCGCCACCGCCGCCCAGTGGACCTGGATATTCGGTGGCATCGCCATCGTTTTTCTATCGCAGCTGTTCCGTGAGCAGATCAGCGCCGCCACCGCCGGCATTCCGCGCCCCAACCTGGGTGCAATACTGCCCGCCGAGTCCGTGCGCACGCGCCTCAAACCCTGGCTGATCGCCGCGGTCATTGTCGGTCTGCTCATCTGGCCTTTCATGGTATCCCGCGGATCCGTCGATCTGGCCACCCTGACGCTGATCTACATCATGCTGGGGCTGGGTCTCAATATAGTGGTCGGCCTCGCCGGCCTGCTGGATCTGGGCTACGTGGCCTTCTACGCCATAGGCGCCTACACCTACGCCCTGCTGTCGAGCTACTTCGGACTCTCGTTCTGGATCTGCCTGCCGATCGCAGCCCTGATGGCGGCGCTCTTCGGCTTTGTGCTGGGGTTTCCGGTGCTGCGCCTGCGCGGTGACTACCTGGCCATAGTGACGCTGGGATTCGGCGAAATCATTCGTATCCTGCTGAACAACTGGACCTCCATCACCGGCGGCCCCAACGGCATTTCCGGCATCGACAAACCCACGCTGTTCGGGCTGGAGTTCAACCGCCGTGCCAGCGAGGGCGGTACCACCTTCCATGAGTTCATGGGTATCGACTATTCCAGCAGCTACAAGGTGATCTTCCTCTACCTGATCGCCGTGGTGCTGGTGCTGGCCGTGCTCTATGTCATCAACCGACTGATGCGCATGCCGGTGGGCCGCGCCTGGGAAGCGCTGCGCGAAGACGAAATCGCCTGCCGTTCACTGGGCCTGAACCGCACCGTGATCAAGCTCTCGGCCTTTACCATCGGCGCCTCCACCGCCGGTTTCGCCGGCTGCTTCTTTGCCGCACGGCAGGGCTTTATCAGCCCCGAATCCTTCATCTTCATCGAGTCGGCGATCATTCTTGCGATCGTGGTGCTCGGCGGCATGGGCTCACAGCTTGGCGTCATACTGGCGGCCATAGTGATGACCATACTGCCCGAGCTTGCCCGCGAATTTCAGGAATACCGCATGCTGCTGTTCGGACTGCTGATGGTGCTCATGATGCGCTGGCGCCCGCAGGGTCTGTTACCGAGCAAGCGTCCGCACATGGAGTTGAAGTAATGAGTCAGTTACTGCTGGACGTGAATGCTCTGACCATGCGCTTTGGTGGCCTGGTAGCAGTTAATGGCGTCAATCTGAAGATCAAGAACCGCCAGATCGTATCCGTGATCGGCCCCAATGGCGCCGGCAAGACCACCGTTTTCAACTGTCTGTCGGGGTTTTATATTCCCTCCGATGGCAGTGTGCTGTTCAAGGGCGAGCAGATCGCCGGGCTGAAAGACTTCCACATTTCCCGCAAGGGACTGGTGCGCACCTTTCAGCATGTACGGCTGTTCTCCAACATGACGGTGATCGAAAACATGCTGGTGGCGCAGCACCGTCACCTCAATACCAACCTGCTGTCGGGTCTGCTGAAAACAGCCTCTTACCGCCGGCTGGAACAGGAGTCCATGGACCGTGCCGCCTTCTGGCTCGAAGAGGTCGACATGCTGGCCTTCGCCAACCGCGAAGCCGGCAACCTGTCCTACGGCCAGCAGCGCCGGCTGGAAATTGCCCGCTGCATGGTCACCCAGCCCGAATTGCTGCTGCTCGATGAACCGGCGGCCGGACTCAACCCCAACGAGACCAAGCAGCTGGATGAACTGATCGTGCGCCTGCGTGACGAACATGAAATCTCGGTGCTGCTGATCGAGCATGACATGAGCCTGGTGATGGGAATCTCCGATCACATCTACGTTATCGCCCAGGGCACGCCCCTGGCCGATGGCAACGCGGATGAGATCAAGAATAACCCCGACGTCATCAAGGCGTACCTCGGAGAGGAATGACATGCTGCAAATCCACAATGTAAACACCCATTACGGGCCCATACAGGCGTTGCATGATGTCTCCGTCGAGGTCAAAAAGGGCGAAATTGTCACCCTGATCGGCGCCAACGGTGCCGGCAAGACCACCCTGATGATGACCATCTGTGGTGATCCCCAGGCCACCAGCGGCGAGATTCTGTTCGATGGCCAGCCCATCAGCGGGATGCCCACCGCGCAGATCATGCGTCAGGGACTGGCCATAGTGCCAGAAGGGCGGCGGGTCTTCGCCCGTCTCACGGTGCAGGAAAACCTGCACATGGGCGCCTACTTTCGCACCAAGGCCGAGTACGAGGAAACCCTGGAAGAAGTGCTGCTGCTCTTCCCGCGCCTGCGCGAGCGCATTACCCAGCGCGCCGGCACCATGTCCGGCGGCGAGCAGCAGATGCTGGCCATTGGCCGAGCCATGATGAGCAAGCCGCGCATGATCCTGCTCGACGAACCCTCGCTGGGCCTGGCGCCCATCATCATCCAGCAGATTTTCAAGATCATTGAAAAACTGCGTGATGATGGCGTGACCATCTTTCTGGTGGAACAGAATGCCAACCAGGCGCTTAAAATCGCCGACCGTGGCTATGTGCTGGAAAATGGCCGCGTTGTCCTCAGCGGCAGCGGTGCCGACCTGCTCGACGACGAAAACGTGCGCAAGGCCTATCTGGGCGGCTGATCCGCCAGCCCCGCAGGAACATGACTTGCCGCCATAAAAAGGGCGCTGCCACCGGCAGCGCCCTTTTTTCATGTCTGCTGTACCGCCCCTGTCAAACCACTTTAACCGCCCAGGATACGCTGCAGCGCAGCGAAACCCATCAACAGGCAGCGGCTCATTGTTGGGTTACGCCGTGCCCAAGCCGAGCAGATCAGTGTTAAGTCCGGCAGGCTGCTAAACTCATACAGCGGTTTGAAAGCCTGCCGGTCTTTGCCAGTCCTGAACCCACTTCAGGTCCTGCAGACTCTAGCAATCAGGAGGCGCTTATGACCCTTGTGCTGGTGGTCGATGATGAACCCAACATAGTGCTGTCGCTGGAGTTTTTGATGCAGCAGGCCGGCTTCGAGGTGATCACCGCCAATGACGGTGAAACGGCGCTGCTGCGGGTTGCCGAGCAAAGGCCCGACCTGATTCTGCTGGATATCAGCCTGCCCGGCCTCAGCGGCTTTGAAGTGCTCGAGCAGCTGCGAGCTCAGCCCGAACATGCCCGCCTGCCGATTATCATGCTCACCGCCCACGGCCGCGAGGTCGAGCGCGAGAAAGGCCTGGCACTGGGTGCCGACGACTATATCACCAAGCCCTTTTCAACCCGCCTGCTGGTGGAAAAGGTTCAGGCGCTGCTGACGGAAGGCAACTGAAGTGCCTTCGTTCCAGTCTCTGCTGGGTCGCTGGCTTCTGCTCAGTGGCACCTCCCTTTTCAGCGGTATCTTTCTGGGCCTCTGGCTCGACAGCACGCTGCAACCGGCTGGAGCTCAACGCGCCGGGCTCTGGCTGCTGGCACTGCTGCCAGGGGCACTGATACTGCTGCTAGGTGCGGCACTGGAGCGCCGTCTGCTAACGCCGCTGCGCCATCTGCAGGTACAGCTGGCCCGGCTGGCCGCCAACCCCGATGCCACCCGTGATTTTGCCCCCGAAGGCTGGCTGCGCCCGCTGACAGCGGACTTCGAACGCCTGCGCGACGGCTGGCGCGAAGATCGCCAGGCGCTACACAACGCTGCGGAACAGGGCGCCCACAAGGCCCTGCAGATTCGCCACGAACTGGAAGCCGTGCTGCAGGTGCTGCACACCCCGCTGCTCTTGTGCGATCAGCACCAGCGCCTGCTGCTGTTTAACCCGGCCGCAGAGCAACTCTTTGCCCAGTCGCCCGCCCTGGGCCTCGGACGACGCCTGTCCGAGCTGCTGCCGCTGCCCGGCCTGCAGGATGCCTTGCAAGACCTGCCCCGCGACGGCCGCGCTCGTCAGCTGCTGCTGCCCTGGGGTCAACACTGGCTGCGCTGTGATCTGCGCCGTGTCGCCGCCAACCAGGGCGAGGCGCTGATCACGTTGCAGGACAGCACAGCGCAGCAGGCGGCGGATCAGCGCTGGCACGCCCCGCTGGCACACCTGCTGCCGGATCTGCGACGGCGCAGCGCCAGCCTTGTCAGCAGCAGCGAAGTGCTGGCCAGCGGCCAGGCCACCCCCGAGCTGCAGGGCCGGCTCGAGACCATTGTGCGCGAGGAAAGCCAGGCCCTGGGCGCGCTGGTAGACCAGCTGGCCCGGCACTTCGACAGCCTGCAACAGGACCCGGGCCTGCTGCAGGACACCTGGTCCAACGATCTCTGGAGCGCGCTGAGTGAACGCCTGCAGCGCCAGCAGCTTGAACTCCTGGCCATTGGCATTCCCGCCTGGCTCAGGAGCGATGGGCCCGCCCTGCTTGAACTGCTGTGTCGACTGTTAGGTCAGCTGCATGAAGCCACCGGCGAGCGCCGCTTCGAGGCCGAGCTGCGCCTGGGCAATCAGCGCGTTTATCTGGATCTTATCTGGCCCGGCCAGCCGATTGATCAGGGCCGCATCGCCCGCTGGCTGCAGCAACCGCTGACCGATGCCAGTGCCTTTCCCTGCCTGCTGGATGTACTGCGCCGCCACGACAGCGACTGCTGGTCCCTGGCCGACGAGGATGGCCTGCATGCCCGACTGCGGCTGCCACTGCCCGCGCTGGAGCGGGTCGGCGCACCGCCCAAGGCGCGCCAGACAAGACCCGAATTTCACGATTTCAGTATTGCCGACCTGCCGCCACCGGATGCAGAACTCGGCGCCAGGCCGCTGGGACAACTGGAGATGGTGGTGTTCGACACCGAAACCACCGGGCTGGAGCTGCGCCAGGGCGATACCCTGGTGAGCATAGGTGCCTGTCGCATTATCAATGGCCGGCTGCTGGCGCAGGAGGCCTACGATCAGCTCATCAACCCAGGCCGCCCCATGCCGCCCCAGAGCACACAGATCCACGGCCTTGGCGATAGCGACGTGGCCGAGGCGCCGCCCGCCGCGGTAGTGCTGCCACAGTTTCGCGACTTCGTCGGCCACGCCGTGCTGGTGGCCCACAATGCGGCCTTCGACCTGCTGGCCATCAACCTGCATGCACAAACCGCCGGTGTCAGCTTTGAGATGCCGGTGCTGGATACGCTGCTGCTGTCCCGTGCCCTGGACCCGACCCTGGAGGGCCACGGTCTGGATGCCCTGGCCGAGCGCTTTCAGCTCAGTTTTGCCCCCGGCACCCGCCACTCGGCGCTGGGTGATGCCAGGGTGACCGCCGAGCTGCTGTTGCAGCTGCTGCCACGTTTGCAGGCACGCGGCGTGCACAGTCTGGAGCAGGCGCTGCAGTTCCAGGCCAGCGGCCAACGCGGGAGAACAGCCCCATGATGCGCCCCTCTCCCCTGCCACCGCGCCTGATCGCCGTTACCCTGCTGGCCGCACTGCTGTTCACGCCCCCGCTGCTGGGGCTGTTTGATCAAGCCGGCGACAGCGGCCTGTCGTGGCTGCCGCTGTACCTGTTCGGGGCCTGGGCCTTTGTTATTCTGCTCGCGGCGCTGACGCTGGAGCTCAGCGATGACGATTAAAACCGCCGCGCTTTTGATCGGCTGGCCCACGCGCGGCGAACACCGTCGGCCGGCGTGCCACAGCCGCGGGGCCCACCGATGAAGTCCGAATGGGTGCTGCTGTCCGTGGCTTTTGGCTACCTGGGGCTGCTGTTCGTAATTGCCGCCTGGGCGGACAGGCGCGCCGGGGCCGGGCGTTCGGTTATTGGCTCACCGCTGGTGTATACGCTGTCGATCGCGGTGTACTGCACCGCCTGGACCTTCTACGGCAGTGTCGGGCGCGCCGCCCAGTACGGGCCGGCCTTTCTCACCATCTACCTGGGACCGACCCTGGTGATGCTGCTGGGCTGGCTGCTGATCAGGCGCATGGTGCGTATCGCCCGCGCCCAGCGCATTAGCTCCATTGCCGACTTTATCAGCGCCCGCTACGGCAAGAGCGGCTGGCTCGGCGCCCTGGTGACACTGATCGCCGTGATCGGCATCATGCCCTATATCGCGCTGCAGCTTAAAGCCATCACCTACAGCTACGCGGTGCTGACACAGTTTCCCGCCTCGCCGGTGTTGCACTTGGCCGAAGCCCCCTTTTGGACCGACAAGTCGCTCTGGGTCGCGCTGGTGCTGTCGGTATTCATTATCCTGTTTGGCACCCGCCAGCTGGACGCCAGCGAGCGCCACGAGGGCATGGTGGCCGCCATCGCCTTCGAGTCCGTGATCAAGCTGCTGGCCTTCTGTGCCGTCGGCCTCTTTGTGGTGTTCTGGCTGTTTGATGGCCCCGGCCATATGCTGCAGCGCGCCGCACAGGTGCCGGGGCTGGCGGACAATTTCGGGCTGGAGGCGGTTCCCGGCGGCAGCATTGGCTGGGTCAGCACCCTGGTGCTGGCAGCGCTGGCCTTTTTAACGCTGCCGCGCCAGTTTCAGGTGCTGGTGGTGGAAAATGTAGATGAGCGCCATATCAGGCGCGCCAGCTGGCTGTTTCCGCTCTATCTGCTGGCCATCAACCTGTTCGTGCTGCCGATTGCCCTGGCGGGCACCCTGTTGGGTGACAGCGCCCAGACCCCGGACAGCTTCGTGCTCACGGTCGGGCTTGTCGGCGGCTCCAGCTGGCTGCCGGCACTGGCCTTTATCGGTGGTCTTTCCGCCGCCACCGGCATGATGATTGTCGAGACCATAGCGCTCTCGACCATGGTCAGCAACCACCTGATCATGCCGCTCCTGCTACACCTGCGCCGTCTGCAGATCGAAAACTACCAGGATTTCAGCGGCACCCTGCTGGGCATCAGGCGCATCGCCATAGTGCTGATTTTATTGCTGGGCTACCTCTACCACGCCCTGATTGGTGAATCCTACAGCCTGGTGACCATAGGTCTGGTGTCCTTCACCGCCGCGGCCCAGTTTGCCCCTGCGCTGCTGATCGGCCTCTACTGGCGCGGCGCCGCACGCCTGGGGGCCGCCGCCGGCATGTTGGGGGGCTTTGTCGTCTGGTTGCATACCCTGCTGCTGCCGGGCTTTGCCCAATCCGGCTGGCTCGATGCCAGCCTGCTGAGCGACGGCCCCTGGGGCATTCACTGGCTGCGGCCCTATGCCCTCTTCGGTCTCGACGGCTGGGATATCTACAGCCACGGGCTTTTCTGGAGCCTGCTGGTGAATATAGGCCTGCTGGTGCTGGTGTCGCTGTTCTGCCGCCAGAGCCGGCTGGAGCAGACCCAGGCGGCACTCTTTACCGGCGCGCTGCACGATGGCCTGATCCAGACCCCGCTCTGGCTGGGCCAGACCAGCCGCGGCGAGCTGCGCCGATTGCTGCACCGCTACCTGGGCGCCGGCGCAACTGCGCGTGTACTGCAAAGTGCGCCGGGCCCGGCAGAGACGTCGGCCACTAACCCGGCGGACGACGCCACGCCGGCATCACCCCAGTTGATCAGCCAGGCCGAACACGCCCTGGCAGGCGCCCTGGGGGGCGCTTCTGCCCGCATTCTGATCAACTCGGTGGTGCGCGGCGAAGCCCTGGATCTGGAAGCGGTGCTCAGCCTGCTGGACACCACATCCCAGGCGCTGGAGTACAACCGCCGGCTGGAGCAGAAATCCACCGAGCTGGTGGCCATTGGCGAACAGCTGCGCCACGCCAACGAGCAACTGCGCGAGCTGGATCGCCTCAAAGACGAGTTCGTCGCCATGGTGAGTCATGAACTGCGCACGCCCCTGACCTCGATCCGGGCCTTCGCCGAAATCCTGCGCGACACGCCAGACATGGACAGCGACAAGCGCAGTCATTTTCTTTCCATAGTGGTGCGCGAAAGCGAGCGGCTGTCGCGCCTGATCGAGGAAATTCTCGATCTGGCGCGCCTCGAATCCGGCCGCATGACGCTAAAACCCCAGCGGCTGGATCTCACCCGCCTGGCACGCCAGTCGGCCGAAGCCGTCAGTCATCTGTGCAGCGAGCGGGGCCTGAAGCTGGAGCTGGAGCTGCCCGAAGACAGCGCAGCCGTCACCGCCGATCCCGACCGGCTGCAGCAGGTCATCATCAACCTGCTGGATAACGCCAGCAAGTTCGCCGCCCCTGAGGCGGGCCAGGCACGGCTTTGTCTGGAGCCGTTCAAGGATCACTGGCGCCTGTCGGTGGAGGACAACGGCGAGGGTATTGCCGAGTCGGAACGCGAGCGGGTGTTCGAGAAATTTCACCAGCTGGAAAACAACGGTCAGGATGCCAGTGGCCGCCCCCGGGGCACGGGCCTGGGCCTGCCCATCAGCCGTGGCATTATCGCCCACCTGGGCGGACGCCTGTGGATAGAATCGGGCAGCACCCTCACAGGCGCCCGCTTCGTGATCGAGCTGCCCCGGGCGCCGGAGCAGAATAACGGCAACGAGTGGCTCACCGCGAGCTAATTGCAGGCTCAGCCCCAGCAGCCTGTCGGACACTGGACTGGTGCGGAGCACGTGCTTTTGTAGGGTGCCTGTGGGGTGTCCGTAGGGTGCTGATGAGCGCAGCGAATCGCACCGTTTACCACAGCGAATTGTTCCGGGCGGCGCTCCGTCGTGCGGCGTGCCGACAGACGAGGTGCGAGGTGCGAGGTGCGAGGTGCGAGGTGCGAGATTAAAGGGGCAAGGTGAAAGGTGAAAGGGGCAAGTTAAAGCCGACAGGCGGGCACCCTGCCCGTAGGAGCGGCACCCCGCTGCGAAGCTTTTGGGACGATGGCTGGGTTCTCCGGGGCAGCAACCATTTGCCTCGGGGCATTCGTCGCGGGGCGCGCCTTCTCTAAAGCGGCATCCCAAGTCAACCACCAAATTGGTTGTCCTCGGTAGGACTGCCACTGAGTTTCAGGCTTCTCTACGGGGTCGCTCAAGGCGCCGACAGGATGTAATCGGAGCACGCAGCCTGTCATCTCCTCCTACACGGGGTCTTGTGAGCCTTTCGGCACTCTCGCCCCAAGTCGCGCTCGTGGTCTGCGTGACCGAACTCAGTTGCAGGTTTCAACCTCTCTGTATTCTGTTCTCCGAGCTGCAGGTATGCTGCCTCTCTGGTAGACACCGGGCTATCATGCCGCCTGGGGGAAGGCCTCGAAGTCCTTCTCCTCTTTCCACAGCCGCCAGAGCAGAACCGCCAGTTTTCGTGCCACGGCCACCTTGGCTTTGGCGCTGCCCTTGCGACGCTGCAGCTGCAAGCCCCATTGTTTCAGGGCGCAGTCTCTGCCCTTCGTGAGCAGAACGTGCGCACATTCCACCAGGTGCCAGCGCAGCAAGTGATCTCCCTCCCGGGTAATCCGCCCGCGATAGGCCGTATCACCCGACTGGGAGACGCGCGGTGCCAGTCCCAGATAGTCAGCCACCTCTTCTGCGTGCCGGAACCGGTGCGGATCATCCAGCGTCGCCCGGTACAGCACGCTGGTCAGCGGGCCCACCCCGTACACCTGTTCGAATCGCCGGGTCACCTGATCAGTTCGACTGCGCTGGCGGATGTGCTTCTCGAGCCGTGCCGCCTCTACTCGCGCCAACGCCCAGACCTGCAGCATACCGGCAAAGGCGTCGCTCAAGCCGGGTATCTCCCTGTTAACGAGGGTCATGACCGTATCCTCAAACTGGCCGTTGCTGACCTTGCCCAGGCGGAGCCCCTGGGCACGCAACAGACCGCGGATGCTGTTGAGCTGGGCCTTGCTGGTCTTCTGCAAAGCCTGACGCGCTTTCAACAAGCTACGCAGCTCCCGGGCTTCCGGGCTTTTGCGGTGGACTTCGATGTACCAGCCACAGCGGCCGATCTCCGCCAGGGTATGGGCATCCCGCGGGTCGGTTTTCTTCTTCGCATTCATCAAGTTTTTCGCAGCGCGGGCGTCGATGATCACCGGCTCGTGACCCAGTGTCTCGACATAGTTCGCCACCATCTCGGCCAATGGGCTGGCTTCGATAATGACCCTTAACGGGCCCACCCCCTCAAAGGCTCTGCGAAACCCTACTAAATCCGTCTCGACAGTTACGCGACGCAACGCCAGAGCGGAACTATCCAGGATGACGACAGCACTTTCTCTACTCGCCAGATCAATGCCACAATAGTTCATGTCAGCCCCTCCTGTTTTTGGTTTAAGGCGCGTTCAGCGACCTTGTGTGCTTAGACACTCAACCAGCTGGAGGGGCTGATCCTGACGTGGCTGGACCACGCACCCGCCGCTTTATTGCATCTCCTACGGGTTAGATTGGGCTCCTACGGGTTAGATTGGGCTCTGTAGCTTGCCCTTTGGGATTTTGCTAAATCGCGGCAACAGCTTGGCGCTGAAAATCTCTAATGGCTTGCAAACTCTGGCGCAGCCGGCTGCAATCTGCCTCATTCAAGCGCCCCTGGTCGATCCAGGCATCCGGCGCCCGCCCGGCCGCCACCGCCTCCAGCTGTGCCCGCAACAGCAGCGCCTGCAGCTGGTTCAGCGCCTCGACCAGGCGCTGCGCCTGCGCCAAATCCAGTACGCCGGCTTCGGCCAGTGCCCTGAGCCTTGAGCGCGTATCCACCGCAGCGATGCCATGCAACAGCACCAGCAAGCGGGCCGCCCCCTGCAGCACCAGCAACCCCTGCGCCTTGAGGTTCAGTGCACGAGCATGGGGCGCATCCCTGCCATCACCGTGCAGCCGGTCAAATCGATCCAGCGCCACCGGTGTTTCATCCAGCAGCGTCGCCATTTCGTGCAGAAAGAGCCCGGCTCGGGGCATCAGCGCCAGCGCCTGGCTGCGCAGGCCGCTCGCCAGCGCGGCATCACCGTACACAGGGGCAAAATCCAGCAGGATATTGGACAGTTGCACCAGCTTGACGACCCGGCGGCCCGTCCAGAGCTGCAGTTGCTGCTGCCACTCGTGGCTGCGCTTGCGCCACGACGGCCAGCGCGCCATCACATTGCCGTTGCACAGCGGGATGCCGTATTCATGCAAGCGGGCCGTAAAACGCTCGCCAAGGGACTGAAACCAGGTGTCGATGGCCGTATGACGCGCATCCGGATAATCCTCGATGATCATGGCGTTGTCCTGATCCGGCCCCAGCAGGCTTTCATGCCGCGCCCCTGAGCCCAGGCACAGCACACAGAAACCGCAGGGCGGTGCGCCCCAGCCCTGCTGCGCCATTTCCGCCAGCGCATCCCCTATGGCGCGCCTGTAGAGCCAGTCGTTGTGATCACTGAGCAGCTGGCTGATACGCCAGGGAGGCAGATCGAGCTGCAGCAGTGCCCGGGCAAGGCGCGGCTGCCAGGCCTTGGTCTGTGCCGGCGCAGGGTCCGTACCCAGCGCAGCAAACGCCTGTTGCAGCGGCAGCAGCACCCCGGGCCAGGCGCGGCTATCGGGCCAGGTATCGGTTGCGAAGAGCTCGCGCCAGGCTGACGCATTCGGATTATCGGGCATGCCAATCACTCCGGCGGCCAAAGTACCCTGAGTATAAGCCGCCGGGAGCCGGGCTCACCCCGCAACGCCACTTCTATCGATATAACCATAAAGCCTATTTCGGCACCGGGGCCGCAGCCGGACTCTCGGCTATAACTAACACTGCTAACTAAAACCCGTACCCATCAATTCCTATCCATCAACCCCAAGCCAAGGAGCATTACCATGGCCGTTAGAATTGGCGACGAGGCCCCGGACTTCACAGCCGACACCACCGAGGGCACACTGCAGTTTCACCCCTGGATTGGCGACAGCTGGGCCATTCTATTTTCCCACCCCAAGGACTTTACCCCTGTATGCACCACCGAGCTTGGCTACATGGCCAAACTCAAACCCGAGTTCGAGCGACGCAACTGCAAGGTCATAGGCCTGAGCATAGACCCCGTCAGTGATCACCACGCCTGGATGGGCGATATAGAAGAGACCCAGGGCCATGCCGTGAACTACCCCATGATTGGTGATCCGGACCTGCATATCGCCAAGCTGTACGACATGATTCACCCCAATGCCAGCGGCGACAAGGCTCGCACCGCGGCCGACAACGCCACCATCCGCTCGGTGTTTCTGATCGGGCCCGACAAGAAGGTCAAGGCCATGCTCACCTATCCCATGAGCACCGGCCGCAATTTCGACGAAGTCCTGCGCCTGCTCGACTCCTGCCAGCTCACCGCCAAACACAAGGTCGCCACACCGGTGAACTGGAAACAGGGCGAAGACGTGATCATAGTGCCGGCCGTATCCGATGCCGACGCCAAAGCCAAATTCCCCAATGGCTGGAAAGCGCCCAAACCCTATCTGCGCATAGTGCCACAACCCAAATAACAGCTTGATTCGAAAAAGGTGCAGACCAACAGTGTCTGCACCCTCGGACCTGTTCCAATACAATCGCATCTTTTGCCCATTCCCTGCCCCACGCAGATGCAGCAGCGGTTGCCCGCAGCCAGCCAATGTGATTGTATTCATCCTTGCTGAAGAAACTTCGTACCCGAGTTCATCGGGATGCAACGCAGGGCAAAAACGTTCAAGCACAGGCCCCGACCGCCAGCTTGCACTTCGCCATTGCCTGATCGCAGGTCGCTTACCATTAGAGAAACATGATGGATCAACACGTTAGTCTCTGCCTGGGTGGCGATCTCGCCAACTTGCACAGTCTTGGCTGGATCGCCACGGATATACATCGACTGATCGAATTCTCCGACCTGCTGGAGTCCGGTGATCAGGAACCGCTGGAACGCTACTTCGGCCCCCAGGCCCGTCCTGCCAACCGCTATAAAAGCCTTACCGCCAATGGCCACCGCCCACTCAACGATATCAGCCTGCAGGATGATGGTAGCCTGACACTGAATATTCCCAACCTCAGCGTGGCCGGCGCCATCATCATGCCGCTGGTGCAGACCGCTGTTACCAGGCTACTTATAAAGACCGATTCCCTGCTGGACTTTCGGCTGACGCCGGCAGACCCCGGCCTCAAGCGCGTCATGCAGGCATTTGAGCGCGGGGATTTCGGCAACGGCCGCGACGGGCTTTTCACCCTGGCCTTCGTGCTGAGGGAACTGAAATACAAGGTGGCTTTTCTGGACCACAACGCCGCCCTGGTCGAACACTCCGTCGACCGCTACGCGACGCGCATTGCCCGCACCATTCGCAAGCACGGCATGTAGCAGCCTGATCAGCTGATAGTCGCCTGACCGACACCCAGGCAGGATGCCTGAGTGTCGGTCAGGGGCTGTCGTTCACCAGGCTATTTTTCCGATTTCCCGACGTTTTTTTCCCGTAGCTTTTCGTTCACGGTTTTCGGAATCCTCCTCACCGGATCCATATCCGGGTCTTTCGGTTTGCGTTCACCCGGTGTCAGCCGTCGGACCTTTTTAATATCGCGTTCCTTTTCAATCTCTTCGATCCGCTTGCGCTTGTCGTAATCCTTGATTTCCTGCAAACCGGTTTCCAACGTGTCCTTGCGCTCGGCGCCTTGCTTTCCCGAAACGACCGGCGCTGCTGCAGCATCCTGCCCGGCCCCGGGCTGGCCCGATCCAGACGCTGCTGCAGACGACCTGTCAGCCTCCTTACAGACCTGCTCACCGTCGGGCCCTTCCTCGCATTCCGGTGACAGCGCCTCATCGGGAACTTCGACTTTCGGCATCGACACTACCGAGATTTTCGAAAGGTTCACCTGCTCAGCCTGGATTCCCTTGGGAGGGATATCGCTGAAGTGCAGCACACCCTTCTCGTCCCGCCAGCGGTACACGGATTCAGCCAGTGCTGCGGTACACACGCATAGCACTAGCGACAGGACACACAATCGCCATAAAACCATCGCCATGCTCCCATTCTCGGACGGGTGACGGCCGCGGATGGCACAGCTTGAGCCTGCCCCAGGTTCAGCCACATTCGTGCCGCCTGTTATTAACTTGGCAGACAAACAGATTCCCTGCCACTTCGTCTGTCACGTTACAGACGCAAGCGCAGATACGCGGATATGCAGGACTTTTAGGGAAAGGGGCGGCGATCGCCATGGTCCTGAAATGAAGGACGCTCAATGATTCAGCATTCCTGCTGCATGCATTATCCCCTCGGGTTAGTACATGAAAGCAGTCACACGACACAAAGTGTGCAGGACGTCCAGCAACGTCTGTTTGGCGGCTAACAATCCAGCTCAAGCGCCTGTATCAAAGCATCACGCATCACCTGGGCATCCACCTCGATGCCGCTCCAGTAGTGAATCGCAATACGCCCCTGGTTCACCAGCATGCCCAGGCCATCCAGCACTGTGCAGCCACGGGCCTCGGCGGCCCGGATCAGCGCCGTGCGCGGCGGGTTGGGAATCGCATCGGCCACCACCATGGCAGCATTCAGTGAATCCAGATCAATATCCGGGCAGGCACCCACGTCCGGGTAAAGTCCGATACTGGTGGCATTGACCAGCAAATCGGTGCCGGCGGGCACCACAAAAGTGCGATCCCAGGGTACAAAGTCCGCCCTGGCCTGGGTCTTGTCATTCACCAGCTGCGCCAGTTCCTCGCCTCGCCCGGGGTCTCGATTAAGCACCGTAACATGCGCCACACCCGCCAGCGCCAGCTCAACCGCCACCGCCCGTGCAGCGCCCCCCGCACCCAGCAGCACCACCTGCTTGCCACGCAGATCCAGCACCGGCTGCAGCGCCTCGACAAAACCCCGACCATCGGTATTCTCGCCCTCGTAACGATCCCCCCGACGCACCACCGTATTCACCGCACCAATAATGCGCGCCGACTCGCCCAGCCCATCCAGATGCTCGATCACCGCCACCTTGTGCGGAATCGAACAGTTAAAGCCCGCCCAGCCCATGGCCCTGGCACCACGCACCGCATCCTCCAGATCCGCAGGCGCCACCTCGCAATTGATATAGCGCCAGTCCAGCCCATGATGACGGTACGCCGCCTCCACCATCGCCACCGTCGGATTCTCCGCCGACGGCTGTGAGAAAGACCCGGTCAGCTCACTCAAAAAATTGGCACTCATTTACAGACTCCCCCCTATCCGATAAACGACAGCCAACAAATAACAGTCGGCAAAAGACAGCCAATACCGGGCCAGCACAGGAGCACCAGGCCCTCAAACCCATAAAAAACGCTGCCACTATCGCTGCACCTATCTATCCATAAAAAACGCTACTCGCATCCTAGCAAGCGCAGCGACTAAGCCAATTTCAATTGTTGCAGCGTGTGGGTGGCCCGGAATAACGCCAACAATGTAGGAGTTATTACTAAGCTGCCTATGCGGCTTAAGTTGATGGAATCCAACCTGTCGTACCGCGTGACCAGAAAACCTGTGCCTGGATATCGCACCGCAGTGGCTGCTCAAGTTTCTGGGCAACTACACTGTTTGATAGCTGCAAACAGGATTTCCGTTATGCAACCCTATCACCTGATCCCGGCTCTGATTCCTGCCCTGATTTTGACGCTGGCCCTTGAGGCGCAGGCCGGCATCTACAAGTGCCAGGGGCCGGATGGCCGACTCAGCTTTTCCAGCCTGCCCTGCCCGGCACAAGAGCAGCAGATCGACCTGCGCCTTTCCGCCGAGGAACGGGAGCAACGCCGCCTCGCCGAGGAAAAAGCAGCGGCGGCATCACAGGGCCGCCAGCAACGCGAAGCACAGGGCCAGGGCGAAGCCGCCACACCGCAGAATGCGTATGACAAGCTCATGCAAAAGCTGGCCGGGCGGGTCTACCGCACGGCGGCCCCGCTAAGCGGGGCAAGCGCAGTAACACAGCCAGAGTCCAGCGCCGAGCAACTGGCTGGCGAACTGGTGCGGAACATGGAACAGGGACTCACCTTTGACGTTGAGCCCGGCAGCACCTTCGACCCGGTAAGCAATAACCCAGGCGATGCCTCGGTACAACAGGTCGCCGCTTTCCTGAAGAAAAACCTGCACAACCCAGGTTCGCTTGAGGTGATCGAATGGGGCCCCGTGCTAAAGGTGATAAAAATCGACAGTCAGGATTTCAGCTCCAGGAAGGAGTATCGGGTCAGGCTCAGATTCCAGGCAAAGAACGGCCTGGGCCAGCCTGTTGCGCTGGATCAGGTCTTCATCCTCGACCACAGCGCAGCCGTGCTGCGGGTGGCGGATTTCGATGACCGCCCCCTGCAGGACTACTGATCGTCTCCAGACGATGCCTCTGCCCCAGGGGACGTTCCGAAGGCCCGGCGCCACTCTTCCAGAATAAGGCTGCGTTTCATGGCATCGGTCTGCACCAGCAGGGAGACACCCAGCGGGATGGGGCGCAGCGGGCTGTTATTGGACAAGCGCAGGCCCTGGGCGCTGGTTTCGCCGGAGACTTCGTCACGAATGGGGTAGAGGCTCGATTGGTCGGCCAGTACCTGCTGGCCCTGCAGCGACAGCATGAAGTCGAGAAAGCGCTTGGCATCGGTGGTATTGGCGGCGGCGGCGGGGATAAAGGCGCTGCGCATTATCACTGTGGTGTAGTCGCTGGGCTTGATGACGCTCAGCACCGGATATTGCCGCGCCCAGGCGTGGGCATAGGAGCCCAGCACATTGTAGGCGATAACGATATTGCCCTGGGCCAGCTGCTGCAGCATGGCGGCGCTGCTGGAGAACAGCCTGGCGTCGTGCAGGCTGAAGGACTCCAGCAGGCGGCCGTTGCTGGCGGTACGCAGATTATCGTGGGACCAGACCAGGTAACCGATACCGACCTTTTCAATATCGAAGGTGCCAATACGCCCGCGCACCTGATCCCCCTTGCGCCGGATCAGGTCGATCAGCTCGGCCCGGCTCGAGGGCAGCGTTTCGTTATCCAGAAAGCCACTGTTGATCACCATCACCGCAGGTTCGTAGGTGATGCCAAAGATCTCGTTGCGCCAGCGCGCCCAGTCGGGCAGCGCCTGGGTCTGGGCCGAACTGTAGGCCTGGGCGTAACCATCATTGACCAGCTTGAACTGCAGATCCATGGCCGAACTCATCACCAGATCCGGCGTTTTAGGCAAGTCGGCGAGGAAACGGTTATACAGCTCCCGGGTACCGAACTCGCTGTATTGCAGCCGCACCGATGGATACTGCGCCTGATAGGCTTCAAGCAGCGGCGCTATGGCGACAAAGTCGGCGCCGCCATACACCTGCAGCACCGATGTTTCAGCCCCACGGGACGGCAGATCCCACAGAGTTTCGGCCCGCAGCGCCGTCGCTGTGCCAACCAAAAACACACTCAAAAACAGGTTCAGCAGCAGACTCAGCAACAAACTCAAAAAATAGCCTGGCAACCTCTTTAACAACCGCATCAGGTAGCCCTCCGGCGGTGAAAGCGCACCGTGACCACCAGGCCCGCGGGCTCATTGTCGCTCAGTTTAAGCGAGGCGCGATGGTAACTGGCCACCTCCTTGGCAATGGCAAGCCCAAGGCCTGAGCCGGTGCGGCTGTTGCCGGGGCTGCGGTAAAAGCGCTCGAACACCAGCGGCTTTTCCGCATCCGGGATACCGGGGCCCTTATCCGCCACCGCCAGGCTGATAGAGCGCTCATCCTGCTGCAACTGCACCCGCACCTCGCTGCCCGGATTACTGTAGCGAATGGCATTTTCGAGGATATTTTGCACCATCTGGCGCAGTGCAAAGGCATTGCCCTGCAGCTGCACGCTGGCATCACCCTCATACCCCAGCTCCACACCCTGCTCCAGCGTTGGCAACGCCAGCTCGCGACAAAGATCGCGTACCAGCGAATCCAGTGCCACAGATTCCGCCGGCTGACTGCGCAGGCGATGAGCCAGTACCGCCTGGCTGAGCAGCTGGTTCACCGTATCGCTGAGGCGGTCGGCCGACTCCAGTACCCGGCCCAGTTGTTGCTGGCGCAGGGTTGTGTCTTCTTCGTCCAGCGCGTTCTGCGCCTGGGAACGCAAGCCTGCCAGGGGCGTGCGAATCTGATGCGCCGCCTCGCTGGTAAAGCGCTGCAGCCCATTAAGGGTGCCGCCCAGCTGCTGCATGAAATGATTGATGGTGTGTACCAGTTTCGAGATCTCCCGTGGCACCGCCATATCCAGCGGACTCAGGTCCACGGAGGAGCGCCGGGCCAGGGCACGGTCGAGCTGATCCAGCGGCCGCAGCGTCATCCAGATGCCTAAGGAAACCAGCAGCAGGGCAACGCCAAACAGCAGCCCGATCAGCTGCAGCGCCCGCAGGCTGATTTCGTCAGCCAGACTCGTGCGCGCTAGCCTGGTCTGACCGATCTGGATGCGAATATAGCCGCTAAAATCTGTTTCGGTCAGCAGCCGCTCCAGCAGCACAAAACGCACCGCTTCACCCCGGTAATCGGCATCGAAAAACTGCTTCCTGAAGGCATCACCAGCATGGCTGTCTGCGGTCTGCCCAATGGGCGGCGCCGGCAAGTCGTCATAACCGGTAATGTGCGCATCCCCCGGCCCCATGATGCGGTAATAGACACGGTCGTCCGGCGCCAGCGCCAGGGTTTCAAAGGCGGCGCGGGGCAGGTCTGCCACCACCCGGCCCTGGCGCAGTGAAATCTGTTCGGCAATCTGCAGCGCGGCACCGGTGAGCAGGCGGTCGTAGGACAGTTGCGCCGAGCGCTGGGCATAGCTCTGGGCGGCGCGCACGCCGAGCAGCGACACAGCAATCAGCAGCAGGCTGGTCATGCACAGCAACCGGCGCCGGATCGACCAGCGCCCGACATCAGGCAGGCGTATTTTCGACCACATAGCCCAGGCCTCTGAGGGTGCGTATCTGCACTGAACTGTGCGGCAGCTTCTTGCGCAGGCGCGCCACATAGAGCTCGATGGCATTGGCGCCCGGCGTTTCATCGAAGTTATACAGATGATCCAGCAGCTCTTCTTTGCTCAGTACCCGGCCAGTGCGGCTCATGAAAATTTCCAGCAGGCGAAACTCGCGTTGCTTCAGCTCTACCGCAGCGCCCGCAACGGTAACAGTGCAGGCGTGGCGGTCGAGCTCGGTATTGCCGATGCAAAGCCGGTCCTGCGCCTGGCCCTGACTGCGCCGCAACAGGGCGCGGCTGCGCGCTTCGAGCTCACCGAAATCAAACGGCTTGCTGAGATAGTCATCCGCCCCCAGATCCAGCAGGCTGATGCGGTCTTCTATCTGGCCACGGGCGGTCAACACCAGCACCGGTGTGGTGCTGCCACGCTGGCGCAGCTGCGCCAGTACCTGCTCCCCTCCAAGCCCCGGCAGGTTCAGGTCCAGAATAATCAGATCAAACGCCTGATGCCTGAGGATGCTGTCCGCCTGGCGGCCGTCGGGCGCCACATCGGCGGCGTGGCCCTGCTTGAGCAGGCGCCGGCCTATGGCTTCGGCCAGGGTCAGATCATCTTCTACGATCAGAATTCGCATGCTGCCTCACTTGCTGTCACGCTGCCCGGCAGTCATTTCCTGCTTGATCCACTGCACAAAGCGCTGAATATCGGGCCGGTTCAGAGTATTGCGCGTGCAGATCAGATAATAGCTGTGCTGCGCCTGCACGCTGACATCGAACAACCGCACCAGGCGCCCGGCGCGCAGGTCATCCGCCGCCAGCACGCTGCTGCCCAGCGCTATGCCCTGGCCGTCCATCGCCGCCTGCAGCACCATGCTCGACATGCTAAAACGCGGCCCGTTCACCACCTCCAGCGAGGCTACACCTGCGGCCCCCAGCCAGTGCCCCCAACCGGGAAATTCACGGTCATCCGCCCGGCCCTCGAAGTGCAGCAACGTCTGGCCGGCCAGATCCTGCGGCTGCCGGAAGACCTTGCCGCGTTCCAGCAGGCGCGGGCTGCAGACCGGAAAAACAATTTCATCGGTGAGGGCCTCAAGGTGCATGCCCCGCTCCTTCGGCGGCCCGTAGCGGATGGCCAGATCCACATCCTCGTAGGAAAAATCCACCAGCCGGGTCGAGGCATCCACCCGCAGGTCTATATCCGGGTGCGCCTTGCGAAACAACTCCAGACGCGGCAGCAGCCACTTGGCACCAAAGGACGGCGCCACACTGATGGTAATCAGGTTCTGGTTGCCAAATTCCTGTGCCCGCGTCACTGCCTGGTTCAGCAGCTCGAAGCCGCTTTCGATCAGCGGTAGCGCTGCCCGGCCGGCTTCCGTCAGGCGCACGGACTTGTTCAGGCGCTTGAACAGATCCACCCCCAGAAACTCCTCCAGCAACTTGACCTGCTGACTCACGGCACCGGTGGTGACATGCAGCTCGTCCGCCGCCTGTTTCAGGCTTTCGTGGCGCCCGGCGGCTTCGAACGCGCGCAGCGCCTTAAGGGGAGGTAATCGTCGCATGATGCTGATCCTGGATCCGGTAGTACTAAGCTCCAGCGGAGCCAATTGCCATTTAGTGTAGTTTATCTATATCAAATAGCGACTATTTCAATAGCTGCAAAACACCCGACGTATAAAAACACGAAAAAATCGGCACCTGAAAGTTTTAGATATTCTAATTCTGAAGCATCTTAGCCTCGTTCATAGCCCAGCCCCCGTCGTATTTAGAGCAAGCCTGGCTGTGCGACATCAACGCTTGATGAGACTCGCACAAGGTCTTCAAAAGGGTCGGGGATTTAAATTAAAAAATATAAATAACAAATATTTAACTTAAAAACACTTTTAGCTCACCAAAGTATTCAACGCCTTTTAACACCAGTACGAACAGATAAAAGCTGCATGAAATTCCGCCATATTTTTAAACAACAAAAATAACAGGTTTAATTTTTCTATACCAAGAATCGAAATTATATGGTTTGTCGCGCAAAACTGCCGGGCGTATCTTGCTCACAAATCAGCCAGACAAGCCTGGCTCGATAACAAATGACATAGAAAAATTAAATCCACTTTCCCTTCATCCACCAGGAGAGCAAGCATGCAGACATCCATCCCCTGCACCATCATGCGCGGCGGCACCTCCCGCGGCCCCTATTTCCTGGCAACCAGTCTGCCTGAAGACTGGCCCACCCAGGAGAAGGTGTTGCTGGCGGCACTCGGCTCCCCCAGCGCCCAGCAGATCGACGGCATTGGCGGCGGTACCTCCCTCACCAGCAAGACAGCCATCATCTCGGCCTCCACTCGGCCAGACGCCGATGTCGACTACCTCTTTGCCCAGGTCGGCATTGATACGCTGTCCGTCGATATAGCGCCCTCCTGCGGCAATATTCTGGCAGGCGTAGGTCCCTTCGCCATCGAGTCTGGCCTGGTAAAAGCCGGCGCAGAGGAAACCGTGGTACGGGTGTTCAACGTCAACACCCGCAAGCTGATCGAAGTGCGGGTAAAAACCCCCAACGGCCAGGTTGAATACGAAGGCGACACCGCCATCGACGGCGTCACCGGTACCGCAGCGCCTGTGCTGCTCAACTTTCTCGACGTGGCCGGCAGCAAGACCGGCACCCTGCTGCCCACCGGCAATGCTTGGGACATGATCGACGGTGTGCCGGTCACCTGCATCGACGCCGCCGTCCCCATGGTGGTTATCGCCGCCGAGTCTTTGGGCAAGGACGGCGCCGAAACCAAGGCAGAACTGGATAGCGACACCGACATGATGGCGCGCATCGAAAGCATCCGCCGTGCGGCCTCCTGGAAGATGGGCCTGGGCGATGCCAGCGGCAAGGTCATACCCAAGGTGGCGCTGGTGTCGGCACCGCGCAAGGGCGGCAGCATCTGTTCGCGCTACTTTGTGCCCGACAACTGCCACGCCAGCCATGCCGTTACAGGCGCAATCTGCGTCAGCACCTGTGCCATGGTGCCGGGCTCAGTAGCAGCGCCCTTCCTGGGCACTGTCTTTGGCGACTCGACCCTGCACATCGAACACCCCAGCGGCCAGATCGAAATCGTGCTGGATATTCAGCCCGCGGCCAAAGGCATCGATGTGCGCAGCGCCGGTGTCATCCGCACCGCCCGCAAGCTGATCAGCGGCGAGCTGTACGTACCGAGCTTCATCTGGAGCGGTATCCCCCGCGCCAGAGTCTCCTGAGACGCACAGTTTTCAAAATACTCCCATGACAGCTTGGTGACAGTTTGGGGGCATAGATTCACTCATAACCCGGGCCTGCACGGATTCGGGATCACAATAAAAGAGACCATAAAAATGAAAAATACCCACCTTAGCCTGCTCAACCTTTCCGCCCGCGCCATTCGCCCGCTGGTTGCCGCCATCGCCTGTGCCAGCGCACTGAGCGTAACGACGCCCACCCTGGCGGTGGAGTTCGATGGTGCCCGCATTGAAATGACCATGCCCTTCAAGGAAGGCGGCGGCACCGACACCTGGGGCCGTTTCTACGCCCCCCTGATTGGCGAGCAGCTGCCTGGTCAGCCGATAGTCGTGGTCAAGAACATTCCCGGCGGCGGCTCCACCAGCGGTGCCAACCAGTTTCAGATGCGCGCCAAAAGCGACGGCCGCGATATCTTCGCCTCATCCGGCTCCACCATGTTCCCCTACATTCTGGGCGACAAGCGCGTGCGTTATGAATACAAGGACTGGACCGCAATTCTGGCGTCTCCTACCGGCGGCGTGGTCTATATCAGCTCCGACCTGGGTGTGAAAAACGTCGCCGACCTGGTCAAGCTCAAGGATGCCGATCTCAAGTACGCCAGCCAGGGTGCCACCAGTCTCGACCTGATCACACTGCTGTCATTCGAAGTACTGGGGCTGGATGTCAAAGCCGTGTTTGGCATGAAAGGCCGCGGCGAAGCCCGCCTGGCGTTTGAGCGCGGCGAGGTCAATATCGACGACCAGACCACCTCCGGCTTTATCAAGAAAGTGCAGCCGCTGGTCGACGAAGGCAAGGCCGTACCGCTGTTCAGCTGGGGCGTGCTGGGCAAGGATGGCAAGATCCAGCGCGACCCCTCTTTCCCGGATCTGCCGCACTTCGTGGAAGCCTATGAAATGGTGCACGGCAAGACGCCGGACAGCGAACGTTTCCGCGCCTGGAAATCCTTCTTCATAGCCGGCTATGCCGCCCAGAAAGGCCTGTTCCTGCCCAAGGGCACGCCAGACGATGTTGTCCAGGCGTACCGCGAATCCGCCGCCAAGGTGATTGCCGTCCCCGGTTTCAAGGAAAAGGCGCAGGACGTGCTGGGTGACTACGAACAGGCCGTTGGCGATGAGGCCAGCATGATGTTCGCCGAAGCCGTGAGCATGGATGACGCCGCCAAAACCTGGGTCATCGACTGGCTCAACTCCAAATACAGCGCCGGTCTTGAAGCACAAGAATAAGCGGACCTTCTAGCAGCCTGTCGGACTTGACCAATCGTAGCGAGGGAAAGTCCGTTTTGAGGCAGTTTTTGAGCTCTTTTGAGACGAATAGTGGTTCTATTTAACGAAAAAGAGCGCGAAAAATGACCAAAATCGGCTTTTCCACAGTAGATTAATGTTAAACCCGACAGGCTGCTAGGGCGGCTAACCCCGCCCTTTTCGCACCCTGCCAAGTGGTGACTCCCATGCTCGACACTCTGATTACATCGCTGCTGACCGTACTCAGCATGCAACATATTCTTTACCTCGCCGGCGGTGTCTTTCTCGGCCTGATGATCGGCATCTTTCCGGGCCTTGGCGGTATCGCCGGCCTGTCCCTGCTGCTGCCGTTCCTCTACGGCATGGACCCCATCTCCGCGCTGGCCATGCTGGTCGGTCTGGTGGCGGTCATCCCGACCTCCGACACCTTTACCTCGGTGCTGATGGGTATTCCCGGCTCCAGCGCCTCCCAGGCTACGGTGCTGGATGGCTTCCCGATGGCCAAGCGCGGCCACGCAGCCCGCGCTCTGGCGGCCGCCTTCACCGCTTCCCTGTTCGGTGGCCTGTTTGGCGCCCTGATGCTGACGGTATTCGTGCTGATTGCACGGCCGCTGATTCTCGCCTTTGGCTCGGCTGAACTCTTCATGCTGACCCTGCTGGGCCTGAGTATGGTGGGCGTGCTGGCCGGCAACAGCCTGGTGAAAGGCATCAGCGCCTGCGGTATCGGTCTGCTGCTGGGCAGCCTGGGTGCAGCCCCCGCCACCGGCGAATACCGCATGTCGTTCGACAATACCTACCTGATGGATGGCATCCCGCTGGTTGTGGTGGGGCTGGGTATTTTTGCCATTCCCGAAATTATCGACCTGCTGCGCCAGAACCGCGCCATCGCCGAAACCGCTGCTCTTGGCAGTGGCTGGATTGAAGGCTTCAAGGATGTGATCAAGCACAAATGGCTGTCGATCCGCTGCGCCATACTCGGCACCCTGGTTGGCGCCCTGCCCGGCCTTGGCGGCAGCGTGGTGGACTGGATTGCCTATGGCCATGCGGTGCAAACCACCAAGGCCAAGGATAACCCCCAGTTCGGCAACGGCGACGTGCGCGGCGTTATCGCGCCTGAATCGGCTAACAATGCCAAGGAAGGTGGCGGTCTGATTCCGACTCTGCTGTTCGGTATCCCCGGCTCCGGCAGCATGGCGGTGTTCCTCGGCGGCATGGTACTGATCGGCCTGGAACCTGGCCCCGCCATGGTGGGTGCCGAGCTTGGCACCACCTACACCATCGTCTGGTCGCTGGCGCTGGCCAACGTCATCGGCGCTGGCTCCTGCCTGCTGCTGTCCAAGTGGGTTGCTCGCCTGACGCTGATTCCCTATGCGCTGATGGCGCCCTTCATGCTGATGGTCATCTGCTTTGCCGCCTTCCAGGCGACACGCAGCCTCGGCGATCTGGTCGCGTTGCTGGCCATTGGCGTGCTGGGTGTCGTGATGAAACGCTTTGACTGGCCGCGCCCGGCCTTCCTGATCGGCTTCGTACTGGCCGGCGGCATGGAAACCTACCTGTATCAGGCGGTGCAGTTTGATGGCTGGTCTTTCCTGACCAAGCCCGGCGTGTTGATCATTGCCGCGATTACCGTCGCTTCGATCTGCTTCGCCGTGCGCACCAAGCCTGCGGACAAAACCGATGACACAGACGCAAACACCGAGACTGGGGCCACACCCGAAGCTCCGCGTCGTCGCGCCAGCAACCTGCGCCCGCAGATCGTCTTCGCCATCGCCGTGGTCGGCCTCTTTGGCTACGGTCTCTACGATGCGCTGCAGCATTCATTCCTGGGCGGCGTTTTCACCGCAGGTCTGTGCGCCTTCATGCTCCTGATGTCGCTGATCGTGCTGGTCAAACTGCTGCGCGGTCGACTCGAAGACCCGGTGAACTTCGACAACGAAGTGGAAGCGGGCTACAGCACCGACAACAGCATCACCAGCCTGCCCCACTATGTTTACTGGCTGAGCGGGCTGGTGCTGGGCTGCTACCTGTTCGGTTACCTGATCGCCATTGGCCTGTTCTTCGTCATCTTCCTGCTGCTCAAAGCCCGCACCTCGATGATCAGAACCCTGTCACTGACCGGTGCGGCCCTGGCCTTCCTGGTGATGCTGTCACACCTGATGGTGCTGGATATGCCTCGCGGACTGCTACAGGAAATGGTGCAGCTCCCCTGGCCGCTGAGCTAAGGGCGAGGGGCGAGCTGAAAGCTGAAAGGGACAAGTGAAAGTAAAAGGCTAAAGAGCCATCAACCTGAAACCCAAGGAGGCAAACCACCCTTAAACCGCATTGAAAACGTAAATGGTTGTATGAGTGATTGTTGATTGGCACCGGCCCCGCTTCTGCGGGGCCAACTATTTGTGGCACAGGCTGGGCTGGAGGCTAAAGAGCCGTTATTCGCTATTCGTAATTGGTGATTGGTAGCGGCATCAGGCCTGGCAGCGTTGATGTGCGTTCCAGGCGCTAACCTGCGGATGCCGGAATTTTCTTCGCTCACTTCCCACCTGAAGGTTGCTGGCACTGGCGTTTACCTCGCCCCTTTCACCTGCTCCTTGCTCCGTTTAGCTCGCACCTTTGTCCTTGAACCTTTCACCTGCCGTTACCGCTCCAGCTGATAGAAGATATCGGCGCCGCTGCCGGCGGTGCCGGTGTTGGACTCGAACGACCAGCGGTCGGTGAGCTTGTAGCGCAGCAGGAAACTGGACGCTGGCGACAAGAGGCCCACGCCGTATTTCACATAGAGCCTGGGGGACAGATACTTGCCGATATAGAAGGAGGTGTCGTCCAGCGTATCGCCGCCACCGACGCCGACTTCATCCACATTGAGTGCATCGGCCAGGCGCTCGCCCACAGCATTGCCGCCCTTGCGTCCCATGGCCAGGGCCAGCTTGACCAGCATCTCCTGCTCACTGGCCGAGGCCGTACCCGGCGCCCGCCCCAGTATCAGGTAGGACAGCAGGCTGGTGTCCGGCATGGCGGGTTCGGAAAACAGCGTCAGCTTGGGCACGCGCAGCGTACCGGTCACCCGGGCGCCGACAGTGACGTTATCCACCTCGCGCTGTACCCGCATATTCAGACCCGGGTTATCCACAGGGCCGCCGGTATAGATGAAGCTGCCGCGGGAGATATCCAGTTCCTGACCATAGAGCTCGTACTTGCCCGCGGCCACACCTATATTGCCGGTCGCGCGGGTGCCACGGCGGCTGTCTTCCTGCAGCGCCAGGCCGCCGGTCAAACGCCCGTTGAAACCAAAGGCATCCACCAGCACCTTGTCGCCCAGGGTGACCCGCAGCTTGAGATCCAGCCCTGGGCCTGCCAGCGGCGCCTCGCCCACGCCGGCGGCATTCACCACCAGGGCATCGGGGGAGACGGACACCGCATTGCTCAGCTTGGGCGGTTTGATCAGCGCTTCCGGCACCTTCAGCTCGCCTCCCACGGAAATAGCACCTTCGGTCATGCTGATCTGCATGTCGGGGGAGATAAACACCTGAATTTCCGGCGTACCCACGGCCTGGAAGCGCTCACCGTTAATGCTGATCAAGCCGGTCTGGGCCAGGGGTTCAAACTCGCCCGAAAGCGTAAGAGTGCCGCCACCTGAGGCCATGCTGCCATCCAGCAACAGGTATTCCGGCCGGGCCGGGTCATCCCGCAACCGCACACTAAGATCGGCCAGGGCGATACCCGCCGCCGGCAGTTCTATATTGCCGTTGTTGAGGTTCAGCTCACCCTGAATCCGCGGCGCTGCCAGGTTACCGCCGATCGCCAGGTTGCCCTGCACCTTGCCGCTGCGCACCTTCATGTCCGGCACCAGCAGGGAGAGAAACTTGAGATCCTCGATGGCGAGCGCTAGCTGTCCCTTGATCAAACCGGCGCCGGCCAGATCACCCACCGTTACCGAGCCCTGCACGCGGCCATCGACTTCATCCATCAGCAGGTTCAGATCCAGCGCCGCTTTTTTATCCGTACCGCTGGCACTGACGCGGGCATCGGTAAAGCTCAGCTTGAGGCCTTCATCGGGCAGGGTCAGGCGGGTCTGATCCAGTGATACCTGGGCGTCATAGGCCAGCGCACCCTTGGCCGACAGGCTGCCGCTGGCCCTGGCATTGATCTGCCCGGTGATCTCGGTGGTGGCCGGCAGCCAGGGCGCCAGCAGCGTCAGCGGCAGGCCTTGCAGCGTCAGCCCGCCTTCGCTGTTGCCCTCGGCCAGCCAGAGCCCATCCAGACAGAGCTGACCCTGGCCACTTTTAGCCGCAAGACAGAGCGCCTGAGCGCGTGCCTTGTTGGCGGCAAGTTCCAGCGGCACCGGTGCCTGCAAGCCCCAGGCGCCAGCATCGGGCTGGGTTAGATCCAGCTGCGTGAGGCTGCCGCGCCACTGCTGCTTGTCCTGCAGCCCGCCCTTAAGCGCCAGGCTGAGCTGGGCGGCTTTGGCGTCCACATCCAGTGTAAGGCGGTGATCTTTCTCCAGCCCGCTGCCCTGCAGACTCAGGCTGCGTACCGGCTGCCCGGCCAGCAGCAGATCCTCGGCCTTGAGGTCGATTTTGGCCGGTGTTTTCCAGCCCAGATCCAGTGCCACTGTGCCGCCGATTTTTTCCAGCTGGTATTCACTGAAACGCAACTGGCTGCCCTGCACACTGGCATTCACCTGGGGTGCCTGGGGCGTACCGCCCAGGGTGCCGCCGGCCTTGATGGAACCCGCCGCCTGGGGCAGCAGCGCCGCCAGATCGCTGGCCAGCAGCTGCCAGTCCAGCGCCAGCTTATCCGCCGCCTGCCCCTGCACGTTCAATTTGGCGTTACCCCAACCCAGCACGAGTTCACGGATATCCAGCGCCGTGCCCTTGATCTTGACCTGGCCACTGCCACTGAGCGCCTGCTGTCGCAGGCTGCCCGAGAGCGCAGTGATATCCAGCTGCGCCCGGGGCTCGCCATCCACCAGCTGCCCCTGGGTTTTAAGGTTGAGCCCAACGGCGCCTTTCCAGTCGGGCCATTGCAATCCCGGGTTGACCTTGTCGGCACGCACCTGCAGATCCCACACAGGTTGCGGCGTCCAGCCGGCGCTGCCCTCCAATACCACTTGGCCACCGAGGGTATCCAGGGTCAGCGCCAGGGCCGGCATGCTCTCCAGACTGCCTTCGCCTGTCAGCGCCACGCCTGTGGCCGGCAGACCTTCGCCACTGACCTTGCCATCCAGCCTGAGTCTGTAGTCACTCAGCGGGCCGCTGATTTTCAGGGTGCCGCTTTCGCTGGCAAACTGTGCCGGCAGTTGCGCCGACAGCGGATAACGCAGGCCTGTCCAGCCCAGCGTCAAATCCAGCTCTGGCGTTTGCTGCAACGCCAGCACAGTGCCCGACAGGCTCAGGTCCGTGCCGCTTTGCGGCAGCTGTATCTGCGCCCGCGCAAGATTTAACTGTTCTGTGGTGGCCGCCAGCGTGCTGTCGAGCGTCAGCGGACCTACATCCGGCAGGCTGCCGGCAAGGGCAAGATCACCGCCGGCCGAGGCCAGGTCACCCTTGAGGTTAACCGTACCGCTCACCAGATGACCGCCAAGCTCGGCGGCAAAGGGCGCCGGATCGAAACGGGCCAGATCCAGCGCCAGCTGCCAGCTGATCTCACCCAAAGGCTGGGACACCCGGGCCTGCAGCCCAGCATCCGCCAGCCCCTGCAGCTGCTGTTCCAGCGTCAGCACTGCAGCATCACCCAGCAGCTCACCGCCCAGGGTGCCGCTGCCGCTGATCGCACCGCGCTCGGGAATCTGTGCGCTCCAGTCAAGCTGAAACGCCAGCGGATAGTTGCCGGCGGCGGTCAGCTCACCACTGAGTGTCACCTCGCCCTGGGGCGCCTTGATACTGAAACTATCCAGTATCACGCGCTCCAGTTCGTTGTGCGCCCCCAGCGCCACGGCCTCGATCAGGATGGGTTCGGTACTGCCTGCAGGATGAATCCGCAGTCCGTGGCCATAGACCTCACCTATCTGTATCGCCAGCGGCAGCCGTACCGAATCCGGCAGGGAGAACGGGCCCGCAGGCTCAACCGGGGCTTCCTCTTCAGCCGGGGCTGGCAGCCAGAGATCCAGCTCCTCCACGCCCAGGCGGTTCAGTTCGACCCGGCCACTGAGCAGCGCCGCCGGACGCCAGGCGAACTCGATACGCCCCGCTGCAACGCGCAACTCATCCAGCTGGTATTTCAGATCGCGGATTTCGAGCTGCTTCAGCAGGGCACCATTAAGCGAGCTGTAACTCAGCTGGCCTGGAATCAGGGGCTGCAGCTGAGTGAACAACGTGCGAGTCCCCTTTTCGGTCAGACCTATGGCGGCGATGGCGGCTATCAATAACAGCAGTACTAACAGCAGACCTAACAGAATACGCAGCATCCAGCGCTTCATAGGTCAGGCCCCAGGGTGAAGTGAATGCGAAAGCCCGAATCATCCAGCGGCTTGGCCAGATCCACCCGCACAGGACCTATGGGCGACTGCCAGCGCACCCCGACCCCGACCCCGTTTTTCAGCGGTTCGGACAGAGAATCCAGCGAGTTGCCGGCATCGTAAAAGGCCGCCACCCGCCAGCTCTCGGCAACCCGATAATCCACCTCGGCACTGCCCACCAGCAGATAGCGTCCGCCGACAACATCACCATTGCTGCCCGTCGGCCCCAGCTGCTTGTAATCGTACCCACGCACGCTGTTGTCGCCACCGGCAAAGAAACGGTGCGACGAGGGCATCAGGTCAAAGTTATCCATGGCGGTTACACCGATTTCTGCCCGGGTGAGCAGGCGGGTGCGGTTATTCAGCGTCAGCACATGCTTGCCCTTGGCCTGGGCCTGCACAAAGTCCGCCTCGGACAGTAGCACTTCGCTGGCGGCATCAAGTTCCAGCGACAGCCGGTAACCGCGCGTCGGATTGAGAGGGTTATCGGTATTAGTGGTCGACCAGCGCATGCCGGGGATCAGAAAACTGGTACTGCTGGTCTCATCATCCAGGGTGAAGCGTTCCTGCTCCCAGTCGACCGACAGCAGCCGCTGCCAGGGGCCCAGCTGCTTTTTCCACAGTACGCCCAGGCTGAGAATCTCACTGTCGGTGCTATCGGTCAGCTCGGTTTCCCACGCCAGACGGGCACTGTAACTGTCGGTCTGCGGCTTCTGGCCGGGGATGTTGTACTGCACCGCCGCAGTGGACTCCACTTCCGACAACTGTGCCACACCCGTGAAACTGTGGCCCCGCTGGTTGATCCAGCGCCGGTTAATACTGGCACTGAGACGCGCCCCCGTATCGGTACCGTACCCGGCGCCAAAGCGGTAGGCGGTGCGCTTGTTGGGCTCGAGATCCACCGCAATAGGCACCACCTGATCAACCGCCTTGTCCCAGCTCGGCTGCACCTCCACCCGGCTGAAATAGTCGCTCTCCGTCAGCCCGCGCTGCAGCTCAAGCAGCCGGCCGCTGGAAACAGGGTCGCCCTCCTTGAAGGGAACATAACGTGACAGCAAGGCCTCGCCCACCGGCGCCTCGGAAAAATTAACCGCGCCTATGCGATAGCGCGGGCCCGAATCCAGCACCAGCTCTATATTGGCCTGATTCAGTTCGGGGTTGATCAGCAACTGCTGCCGACTCAGCACCGCTTCGTAATAGCCCCGCTCGGAGGCCAGCGACTGCAGTCGACTTTTTAGAGCTTCATAATCGGCATGGCGCAGCGGCTGCCCCTTTTGCAGCCGGTTATCCGCCAGCGCCAGCACAAACTGCGGGTCGGTTTCGGCTTCGCCGGTGACGACGACGTTGACATTTTCCAGTCGCACCTGCTCGCCGGGATCCACCTGGTAGCGCGCCAGCCACTGCTTGGGCTCATCGATCAATTCGGTCTTGATGCTGGGCTGGTAGTAGCCAAAGGGCTGCAGAGCAGTACGAATCTGCTCTTCGGCCTGGCGGTGCAGATACTGCAGCCGGCTTGCCATGGGCGCGGCTTCACCCTTGATACGCTCAATCGCCAGAAAGGCACGGATATTGTCGGCCAGCTCGCCGGGCAAATCCCCGTTCAGCCCCTCAACTTCCACAGCCAGGGTGCGTTCTGCCACAACCTGTTCATGCTGGGCCGCTGTCGCCAGTGCAGGCGTGTACAACAGCGCGCTCAGCAGGCTATGCAGCAGCCATCCTGGCAATTTTTTAGTGATCACTCGATTAGCCTTTATCGTCATCTTTCACTCAAGCCGCGCCGCGAAAACCCGCGCCTACTATACAGGAGTCCAAGCTTACCGAGTTTTGCCGGTGGGGGTAACGCCCGACGGGTCTTGCTGTGCAAAAACCGCCCCGAAAGAGGGCACAACAACCGGCGCAATTACAGGCATAAGTGCCAGCACAGCAACACGAACGCATTCATACGCAGCCCGGCCGGCCTCAGACCACCCTGGCTGACTGGTATTTCCACCACTTTCGACCAATACTGCTACGAAGTCCCGCCACCTGGCAATCACCATGAGAAAGCTCACGCTGATCCGGCATTCCAAGTCCAGCTGGGCCGATCCCTTGCTGAACGACATCGACCGCCCGCTGAACAAGCGCGGTGAAAGCGATCTGCCGCTGATGGCCAAGCGGGTGCGCGATTTCGGCCTTTTCCCCGACCGTATCCTGACCAGCGGCGCGCTCCGCGCCCTGACCACCGCAGAGGCCCTGGCCGACACCCTGGAACTCGATTCCGAAGCGCTGTACGAATTGCCGGACCTCTACGAGTCCTGCAGCGAAACCCTGCTGCATGTGCTGCAACAGCAGCCCGATCACTGTCATCATCTGATGCTGGTGGGCCACTCCCCGGGCCTCGACAGCCTGGCCTACTACCTGACCCACGAAGCGCTGCAAAAATTCCCGACGTCTGCCGTACTGCACATTCACCTGAGCATTACCCGCTGGTGTGAGCTGGCCGAATCCTGCGGTACAAGGGAACTGTTCGACTACCCCAAACTTCACCAAGCCCACTGATCACGCAGGTGCAGCAACTTATATACACAAGGCTGCTGAGGTACACTAAAGCCCCGCCACCCATCCGGAGCTTAGAGTGGAACTCTATCTGCAATCGCTGCAGTTCACCGCCGGCATCGTCACCCCCATTTTTGTAATAGTGCTGCTGGGTTTCCTGCTGCGCCGACAACGCCTGATCGACGAGGCCTTTATCAATACCTCGTCACGGCTGGTGTTTATGGTGGCCCTGCCGACGCTGGTGTTCATGTCCATCGCCAGCACGGATTTTCAGGCGGTGTTCAACCCGGCTCTGCTGGGATTCGTCTTTCTTGGCACCCTGCTGAGTTTCCTCGTCATCTGGTGGCTGGCGGCACGCCGCATCACCGATCCAGCGGACCTGGGCGCCTTTGTCCAGGGCGCTTTTCGCAGCAATTTCGGCATTATCGGCATGGCGCTGAGCTACAACCTGTTTGGCGACAGCGGCCTGAGCCAGGCGGCTATGATACTGGCGCTGGTGATTCCCATGTATAACGTGCTGTCTGTGGTGGTGCTGACCGTCACCGCAAACCAGGGCACGGCAAGCGGCGTCAGCCTGCTCGGCATCCTGCGCGCCATCGCACTGAACCCGCTGATTATCGCCGTGGTACTGGCGCTGCCGTTTTCCTACTACGGCCTGCACCTGCCGGCGGCGCTGGATACCACCGGCAAGTATTTCGCCAACCTCACCCTGCCGCTGGCACTGCTGGCCATAGGTGGCGCACTGGACCTGAAAAGCCTGCGCAACAGCTCCATGACCGCATTCTGGGCCACCTTCACCAAGCTGCTGATTCTGCCACTGCTGATGGTACCCGTTGCAGCCGCCCTGGGTTTCAGTGGTACGGAACTGACCCTGCTGTTCGTGCTCTTCTCCAGCCCCACCGCCGCCGCCGCATTCGTCATGGCCCGGGCGATGGGCGCCAACGCCCAGCTCACTGCCAATATCATCCTCACCACCACCCTGGGCTCAATCCTGACCCTGTCCGCCGGCATTTTCGTACTGCGCCTGCTGGCGGTGATCTGAGCATGCGGGCCACCAGCCAAAGACTGCAATGTCATCGCATAACCCAGGCAGGGCAGCCGTGGCACCTCGGGCGACATCCAGGCTGCCACACTGATCAATTACAGCGCTATATCAAGCGTTTGTGACTAATCACGTGTAATCGACGCTTGCGGGTGTGATACGATCTCTGAGGAATTCAGCAGTGAGACAGCACCGTGAGCAGCCCGCAACAACCCGACAATGCCGATACCAGAACTCAACCGCGCAAGCGTTCGCGTAACCTCGCCCAGGGACTGGTGCAGCAATTGCGCGGGCAGATAGCGACAGGGGAACTGCAACTGGGCACCAAACTGCCCACTGAGTCCGCCATCATGGCGCAGCATGGCGTCAGCCGGACAGTCGTGCGTGAGGCATTGCAGCGCCTGCAGGCCGCAGGCCTGGTTGAGACGCGCCACGGTGTTGGCACCTTTGTTATCGCCAAACCCGGCGAATCCGCTCCCCTGCTCGATGTCACGGTCGATCCGATTCGTGACGCTGTAGCAATACTGGAGTTACGCCTGAGCCTGGAAATAGAAGCCGCGGGGCTCGCGGCGGAACGTCGCACCGACGCACAGCTAACGGCAATAAGGGAAGCGCTACAGACACTGCAAAACTGCGAACAGCAGGACGAAAGCGGGGCCAGCAGCGCCGATTTCCAGTTCCATCTGCGCATTGCCGAAGCCGCAGGGAATCATTATTTTGGCGACATCATGCTTCACCTGGGCGGCTCCCTGGTGCCGCGCAAGCGCATCGAAACCGATCGCGTCAACCATGAGCATGAAGAGGTGGTAACGGCGATCGCGCGCAAGGACTCCTACGCGGCAAGGGCGGCCATGCGCCTGCACCTGACCAACAGCCGCGAACGTTTTCTGAAACTGAATCGGGGCGCGCGCGACGCCTGAATCATCAGTGTGCCGCGCACCACCGCCGCCCAATCCCCTCAGCTGAAGTCGTACAGCTCCCTTGGATTCTGTACAAAGACGCGCTGCAGCGTCTCGTCATCCCCCATCCAGCCACAAACGGTATCAAGCAGCGCGGCATCATCAGGTGCCCCTTCCACAGTCTGGCTCACATGGGGCCAGTTGCTGGCCCAGAGCACACGCTCGGGCGCATGGGCGATCAATGCCCGGGTCAGCGCCGCCGTGTCGGCATAGTCAGGCCCGCCGGTATGGGAAGACTCATAGCAACCCGCAATCTTCACGTAGCAATTGCCCCTGTCCAGCAGTTTAAGCAACGCCTTGAACTCGGCACTTTCGGGCGTCACAGGCCCCAGGTATTTACCGATATGGTCGATAACGAAGGGGTTATCGACCTGTGCCAGCAAGGGGACATGACCCAGTATCTCGCGTCCATCGAACTGCACGATGCAGTGCCAGCCAAATTCACGGATGCGGGCATTCACCGCCAGCAGGTGCTCAAGGCCGACCGCCCCGCCGGTCAGCTGCATAATGCGCGCGCCCCGCGCACCAAGCTCATGCATGGAGACCAGTTCCGACTCAGGCGTATCGGGCGTCACCACAACAACACCGCGGGCCTGAGCCCCCAAAATATCCAGCGCATCCAGCATGCAGCGGTTGTCATTGCCATAGGCGTTGGCCTGCACTATCACAACCTGTTGCAGCCCCAGCCTGCGCTGCACCAGGCGATAGTCATCAAGCCCCGGACAATCGGCCGGAATCAACGGGCCCGGCGTCTGTTGTGGATATAAGGGCGAATAAACATGCATATGCGTATCAACACTGTTCGCCGGCAGGCGGACTAGCGGTGCGCAACCTTCAAGTTGGCGTGGCATTTAAAACTCCTTTGCTGCTAAAAGGCCGACAAGCGCGGCAGGGTTAAATCAGGATTTAGCACTAAAACGCTCCAGCGCATCCAGATTGATCTCAATACCCAATCCAGGCCCATCCGGTATCCGCACCCGTCCACTCTCAAGACGGATGGGATTCACCAGCAGGCAGTCCCGCATCGGGTTGCTGCTCTGATCAAACTCCAGCAGTGCACACTCGGCTTCAAAAGCGGGCGGCGCAGGCGGCAGTATGGCGTGAAAATGCAGACCCGCCGCAAGGGCTACGTCGGTTCCCCAGATATGAGGCACGCAGCGCACGCCGTAAATATCGCACAGCGTCAGCAGCCGCCGCGCCTCGCTGAGGCCGCCGACACCGGCCACATCCGGCTGCAGTATATCCACCGCTTCCTCGCGCAGCGCCTCAGCAATGCCCCAGCGGGTATGCCAGGTTTCGCCACCAGCAATCGGTATGCTGTTAAGCGAACGCAGGCGGCGATAGCTTGAGAGCGCTTCCGGCACCACCGGCTCTTCAAACCAGTCGATACCGTATCCTTGCGCGAGCTGAATAATACGGCTGGCAGCAACGGCATCGTAGCCGTGATTGGCATCGATCATCAGCTTGATATCGGGGCCAATCAGCTCACGTACAGCGGCGATAGACTCTATATCCAGCGCAATGCCAAAGCCGATCTTGATCTTGATGGCGCCAAAACCTGCATCAACAAAGCCCTGCACCTCGCGCTTGAGGCTGCTGATGCGATCCTGCCCGACCTGCCTGAAGCCCCCGGTGGCATAGGCCGGCACCGAGGTACGAAAGGCACCGCCCATCAGCTGACTGACCGGCACCTGGTAATACTTGCCACTCAGATCCCAGAGGGCTATATCGATGCCGCTGATGGCATTGATGGTGGCCCCGCGCTGGCCCTGATCACGGAACTGGTTGTAGAGCTCCAGCCAGATCGGCTCTATATCCAGCGCCGAGCGCCCCAGCAGCAGTGGCGTCATCGCCGCCACTATGCCGGCATTGATCTGCGCATTGCCCAGACACTCGCCCCAGCCGACCAGGCCATTGTCACAGCGGATCTCGACCAGCAGATGCCGGCGTACATCAAACCGCATGGCGGAGGATTCGAACGGCTGCTCCAGCGGATGCTCCAGCAGGTGCGTTTTGATGGCGGTAATACGCATCAGTGGTTCCACCGGTTTTCCAGCCCCTGGCCAGCAACGCGAAGCGCCCTGCAGCCATGGCAGACCTGGCGTCCTAATGTCGAAAGATTCGGGTGTGTCATGCTGTTCTCTCTCGCTGTTACAGGTTGTTGAGTTAGACCAAAGACATACGACATCCTACGACAACACCGATAACAGTCAATAGTTGTATGACAACAAAAATATAACTACCAATGGCCAGATCACATCAGCCGACGCATCATAAAACCCATTAAATAAATAAAAATCATGCAGTTATATAAAAACAAACATATAAAAACACTCTATTACAATTAAACAAGTCGGAAAATAAAGTTAATATGACATCACATAACTGTTGTTCATCATACAACTACATGCTACAACATAATGGCAACAGATCAGGCGCAACCAGCGGGCACCAAAATGCCCCTTGGGCGCCGGATTTCCCGACCGACTCTCACCCGGAGCAAGAACAATGATAAAACGCTTTGCAGGCAAAGCCGTCTGCCTCACCACGCTGATGTCCGGCCTTCTTCTCACCAGTGCGGCTCAGGCCGACCTTAAGGGCTGGAACGGCCATCCACCGGATTACCCTGTGTCCGTTGCCATGGATCAATTCGGCAAGCTGGTGTCCGAGCGCACCGACGGACGCATTGGCGTCAAAACCTACCATTCGGCCCAGCTGGGCGAACAGGATGACGCCATCGAGCAGATTCAGTTCGGGGGTATCGATTTCGCTGTCTTTAACCTGGTGCCGCTGAACAACATAGTGCCGCAAACCCAGGCGACCACCCTACCCTACGCCTTCAAATCCGTTGAGCACATGCACCGCGTTATGGATGGCCCGGTTGGCGCCGATATAGCCGCAGCCATGGAGTCGGCCAACCTGGTGGGGCTGGCCTGGTACGACAGCGGCGCCCGTTCCTTCTATGCCAACAAGCCACTGAACTCGATTCAGGACCTCAAGGGCGTGAAGATTCGCGTGCAGAACTCCGACGTCAACGTCGCCATGGTCGAAGCGCTGGGCGCCAACGCAACGCCCATCCCCTACGGTGAGGTCTACACGGCGATCCAGTCGGGTGTGGTGGATGGCGCCGAAAACAACTGGCCCTCCTACGAGTCCAGTGGCCACTACGAGGCGGCGAAACACTATATCCTCGACCAGCACACCATCGTGCCCGAGGTCTTTGTGGTTAATAAAGGCACCTGGGACAAGCTGAGTGCTGAGGACAAGGAAATTGTCCGCACAGCGGCACTCGAAAGTGCCCAGCTGCAGCGCACACTCTGGGCCGAACGCGAAGCCAAGTCCGAAGAACTCGTGCGTGCAGCGGGTAATACCATCGTCGAGCTTGAGGACAAGAGCGCCTTTATTGATGCCATGAAGCCGGTCTACGAGCAGTTCGCCAGCGACCCTAAGGTACGCAGCATTCTCGACAGGATTCAGGCGGTCGAATAAAGCCCTGTGTCAAAATTCACTCCCTGGTTTACCGGGCAGCCTTCGCCGCCCGGCAAACCTTTCAGCACAGAGGTGACCCGCTATGAGCTGGAAATTCAATGACCGTATCGCCGCGGCGGTGGTCGTGGCAGGCGCTATGTCGCTGGTCGGCCTTGTTGGCCTGATCGGCTACCAGGTGTGGGGGCGCTACGTCCTGAACGACTCGCCCACCTGGGCCGAAAGCCTGGCATTGCTACTGGTACTGATGGTGTCACTGCCGGTTGCGGCCCTGGGGCTGCGCGAGAACTTTCACCTTGGCATTTCCTTTGTCCTGGACAGGCTCTCGCCCAAATTAAAGCGCTACGTCGAATACAGCAACACACTGATTCTGTGTGCCTTTGGCGGCGCCATGGCCTGGTACTCGACGGACCTGGTGATCGGCACCTGGAACCGTCAGATCCCTCTACTGGGATTACCCCAAGGCCTCAAATACCTGCCGCTGGTAATCTGCGGCGTCCTGATTGTTCTGTTTATGCTCGAGCGCCTGGCGGATTTATCCAAGGCCCGCGCTTCGAACGAGGAAAGCTGATATGGGTTTGCTGGTTTTATTGGGCGTGTTTATGCTGGCAATGCTCACCGGCATACCCATCGCTTTTGCGCTGGGCATTGCCGCCTTTGCCGCCGCCCTGATGGAAGGGCTGCCTGAGCTGATCGTGTTTCAGCGCATGGTGTCCGGCATGAGCGGTTTTACCCTGCTGGCCATTCCTTTTTTTGTGTTCGCCGGTGAACTGATGATGCACGGCGGCATAGCACTGCGCCTGGTTCGCTTTGCAGAAACCCTGGTAGGCCAGGTGCGCGGCGGCCTTGGGGTCGTCAATGTGCTCAGCTCGATGCTGTTCGGCGGCATCTCGGGCTCGGCGGTCGCAGATACCTCGGCACTGGGATCGGTGATGATCCCGATGATGCGCGAAAAGGGTTATCCAGACGACTACTCGGTCAATGTGACCGTCACCTCGTCGATTGCCGGCATCATGATTCCGCCCAGTCACAACATGATTCTTTACGCCCTCGCCGCCGGTGGCGGTATCTCCATTCCCGCGCTCTTCCTGGCCGGCATAGTGCCGGGCATACTGATGTGCGTCATTCTGGCCCTCGCGGCCTACGTGATCGCCGTGCGTGAAGGCTACCCGTCGAGCAAGTTTCCGGGATGGCGCCTGGTACTGATTTCGGCGGCATCCGCCCTGCCCGGATTCATGACCGCTGTAGTGATCATCGGTGGTGTGCTATCCGGCATCTTTACCGTAACCGAGTCGGCCGCGATCGGGGCTATCTGGGCCCTGCTGGTCACGCTGATCATCTACCGCTCCCTCAGCTGGGAGGCCTTCAGGACGAGCCTGACGCAGTCGATTCGCACCACTTCGCTGGTCATGATTCTGGTCGGTGCCGCAACCGCCTTTGCCTACTTCCTGGCGCTCTACCAGGTGCCGGAAAAAATCATGGAGCTCATGCTGTCGATCTCGGACAGCAAGATCATGATTCTGCTGATGGTGAATATTGCCCTGCTGATTCTGGGCATGTTCATGGATATGGCGGCACTGATACTGATATGCACGCCCATATTCCTGCCGGTGGTACGGGAATACGGCATGGACCCCGTCCAATTCGGCATGGTGCTGATGATGAACCTTGGGCTGGGGCTGACGACGCCACCGGTGGGGGGCTGCCTCTTTGTCGGCTGCGCCGTTGCCAAGGTGCGTATTGAAAGCGTGCTCAAGACGATCTGGCCTTTCTATATGGCGATTCTGGTGGCCCTGCTGCTCACCACCTATGTGCCGGCCATTTCGCTCACTCTGCCCAATCTGTTCCTGTAGGAGATCCAATGTTAAAGCGACTGCTTATTACCGGCGCCGCCGGCGGCCTGGGCCAGCTGGCACGTGAAAACCTGGGCGACCTGGCGCAGCACCTGCGGCTGAGCGATATCAGCCCGCTGCAGGCGACATCGCCACAGGAAGAAATCATGTGCGGCGACCTGAGCGACGCGGCCTTCGTCAGCCAGCTGGTCGAAGGCTGCGATGGCATACTGCACCTGGGCGGCGTCTCGGTCGAGAATCACTTCGAGGCGATTCTCAGCGCCAATATTATTGGTGTGCATAACCTCTACAGTGCCGCCCAGCAACACGGCCAGCCACGCATCCTGTTTGCCAGTTCCAACCACACCATCGGTTTCCATTCGCCATCAACACGCTTGGACGCCAGCTCGGTGACGCGCCCCGACAGCTATTACGGCGTATCCAAGTGTTTTGGGGAAGCCGTGGCGAGCCTGTATTACGACAAGCTAGGGCAGGAAACCGCCATAGTGCGCATTGGCTCCTGTTTTCCCGAGCCCCAGGATGTTCGCATGCTGAGCACCTGGTTCAGCCCGGATGATTTTCTGGCGCTGATCAGACGCGTGTTCACCATAGACACACTCGGCTGCCCGGTGATCTACGGCGTATCCGCCAACAGGGACGCCTGGTGGGACAACCATGAAATCGATCATCTCGGCTGGAAACCAAAAGACAGTTCAGAGGCATACCGCGCCCAAGTGGAAGCCAGGGCGACGGCGCAAGGCGGGGAAGCGGACAGCCAGCCCCAGTTTCAGGGCGGAGCCTTTGCAACGGCTGCGCTAATTACGAAAAGCTGAGCGTCACCTCTCTCCTGCCGCCCCCTGCGGCGGGGTTTTTACGTTTCAAGACCCTGCTGCGACAGGCGTACGTCTGTAGGCGTAAAGCTTAGCCGGCACGCAATGATTGAAGAGACCGAATTGATGAAAACTGTGCTGTGCTATGGAGACTCCAACACCTGGGGACAACGCCCGGATGGCCCCGGGCGCCATGCGCTTGATGAACGCTGGCCCGGGGTAATGGCCACCGAACTGGGCGCAGGCTGGCGCGTTCTGGTGGAAGGTCTGGGTGGGCGCACCACCCTGTTCAACGACCCCATCGACGGCGCACACCTCAATGGTCTGAACTACCTGACGCCCTGCCTGGCATCCCAGAAGCCGATCGACCTGGTCATCATCATGCTGGGCACCAATGACCTTAAACACCGCTTCGGCGTATTGCCGGATGATATCGCCCGCGCCGCCGGCAAACTGGTGCAGCAGGTACAGCAAAGCGACGCCGGATTACAGGATAGCGCCCCCGCCGTGCTGCTGATCGCGCCGCCCCCCATACGGGAAGTCGGCGCGACGGGCACCCGCTTTAGCGGCGGGCAGCACAAGTCCCAGCAATTCAAGACTACCTATGCCAGGGTAGCGGCAGAACTGCAGTGCCACTTCCTGGATGCAGGCCGCCATATCGAAATCTCGCCCGTCGATGGTATCCATCTGGACCTGGAGGCGCACCGAACTCTCGGCGCAGTCGTCGCCGGCCAGGTGCGTAACCTGCTCAGCTGAGATGTTGCAGCCGACAACACGCAAAAATGCCCGTCGCCAGAGGCGCGGGCATGGGGTCATTAGAAGCAACAGAGACTAAGCGGCGCCAGGGCATCGCCTAAACCCGAGCCTGCGCAGTCCTAACGCACAAGCGCTGAACGTTTGGGGTCGAACTTCCAGCCAGGAATCAGATGCTGCATGACCACACCGTCATTGCGATCGCCCGAGGGCAGCGCCTTGTAGAGTGCGTGTGCCTTGGCAATGCGTTCCATATCCACCGCTATACCCAGTCCCGGCGCATCGCTGACGGTGATCCTGCCACCTTCGATACGGTGCGGCTCCAGCGTCAGCTGCTGGCCATCCTGCCATATCCAGTGCGTGTCCAGCGCCGTGGTCTTGCCCACTGCGGCTGCCCCAACGTGGGCAAACATGGCCAGTGAAATATCGAAATGGTTATTGGAATGGGAACCCCAGGTCATGCCCCACTCCTTGCACATCTGGGAAACACGCACGGCACCGGACAGCGTCCAGAAATGCGGATCCGCCAAGGGTATATCGACCGCGCGTAGCGCCACGGCATGGACCATTTCACGCCAGTTTGTCGCCACCATGTTGGTTGCCACCGCAAGGCCAGTTTCGCGCCGAAACTCGGACATGATTTCCCGGCCGGAAAAGCCCTGCTCGGCGCCGCAGGGGTCTTCGGCATAGGCCAGTATTCCCTTGAGACCGGAACAGAGTTCTATCGCCTCCCGCAGGGACCAGGCGCCGTTCGGGTCAAGGGTGACCCTGGCGTCGGGGAAACGTTTTGCCAGCGCGGTAACGGCCTCGATTTCCTGCTCACCCGGCAAGACCCCGCCCTTGAGCTTGAAATCCTTGAAGCCGTAGAGGTCACGGGTGGCTTCGGCCTGCTCGATAATGCTTGCAGGCGTCAGCGCCACCTGGTTACGCAGGCGATACCACTCATGCTTGCCATCCGCGCTCGTGCGATAGTCAATCGGCGTCTTGCTCGCATCACCCACAAAAAACAGATAGCCCAGCACCTCAACCTGGTCACGCTGCTTGCCGTTACCCAGCAATTCAGCGACCGGCACGCCCAGGTGCTGGCCCAGCAGGTCCAGCAGAGCCGCTTCAAGCGCCGCCACCGCATTGATGCGCAGCTCGAAGGTCCAGGCACCTTTGCCAAAGGCTTCAAAATCAGCGTTTTGGCTGGCCGACTGTACCGCCGTAACCATCGCATTCATTTTCCCGATCGACTGGCCCATCAGCTGGGGCTCAAAGCTTTCGAGGGAGCGCAAAATGGTGGCGCCACCGGGCGCCTCACCAACGCCGATATTGCCCGAGCTATCGGTAATCAGCAGGATGTTACGGGTAAAGTAGGGGGCGTGAGCTCCCCCTATGTTCATCAGCATGCTGTCCTGCCCCGCCACCGGTATCACTTTCACATCGACGATCTTCGGCGTCTGCTCGCATTGCGCTACCATCCTTCACCTCTTGCTTGTTGTTTGAGTTCGAATTAACGCATGCCGCTGCCAAACGGCGTGGCACAGCCTGCGGGGGGATCCGGCTCAGGCTTCAGCCAGCGCCTGCACCTGCGCCCAGACAGCCTCGTCCACCGGCACTCCGTGCTGCCGGTTGTCTTCCCGCCGCTGCCAGGTGGAGGCGCCCGGATACAAAACCCTGCCGTCGACCTCGGCCGGCTGCGAGGCCTGCACATAGTCAGCCACACTGTTGGCGATCTGTTCGGCAACGGCGGCACCGCCAAGCTGACGCGGATCGAACAGCATGAACACCTGGCTGGCGCCGGTGCCGCTGCCCTGCTTTATCTGGTCGATTTGATTGGTTGCCATCCCCTGGGACAGTAAGGCCGCCATGGCATCGAGCATGATGGTCAGGCCGGAGCCCTTCCAGTAGCCCGTGGGAAGAATACGCCGCGAGACCTCGATGGCACCGGGATCGTGCGTCAGACGCCCAGCGCTGTCGTAGCCCCCGGCGTAGGCCAGCTGCTGCTCCTGCAACCGGGTGCTTTGCAGCTTGCCGTAGGAGTATTGGGACATGGCCATATCCAGCACCAGTGGGCCTTCTGCTCGGGGTACGGCGATCACCAGCGGGTTATTCCCCACTCGACAATCTGCCGCGCCCCAGGCCGGCATACAGGATTCGGTATTGGTCCAGCAAATGGATGCAAAGCCCTGCTGCGCTGCGTGCCAGCCGTAACTGCCGCCGCGCATCCAGTGTGTGGTGTTGCGCAGCGCAACGATACCGACCCCCTGGGCCCGGGCCATTTCCATCGCCCGCCCTGTGGCAAAAAGCGCATTGGTGACACCAACGCCCTGGTGGCCGTCATACACTTCGATGGCCCCCAGGGTACTGACAGGGGTTGGCTCGGCGGCTATATCAATCCAGCCCTTACCGACGTATTCGACAAAACGGGGCACGCGATTCAGGCCATGGGAATTGACACCATCACAGCTGCTGGATGCATGCACCCGGGCGCACTGCAGTGCCTTTTGCGGACTGAGCCCGGCCCTTAACAGAGCCTGCTCAATTGTGCGTTCCAGCTCGTCCAACTGTATTCTGATCATTCTCTGCATCCATAGATTTGGATAATGTAAGCCGCGGTCTTTCAGAGCACCGGGGTCATCAGCTCGCCACGGCTGATAAAGCTCGCCAGATTATCAAACACCAGTGCTTCCATCTGCTGACGCGTTTCCTGGGTACCGCTGCCGATATGGGGCAACAGCACCAGCTGTGGCAGGTCCAGCAGTTCGGCCGGTACCTGCGGCTCCTCGGCAAACACATCCAGGGCCGCGCCGCCCAGACGCCCGGCCTGCAGTAACTCCACCAGCGCCGGCTGATCCACCACTGAGCCACGGGCGACATTGATCAGGGTGCCCTTGGGCCCCAGGGCTTGCAGCACTTCGCGGTTGACCAGCCCCTCGGTGGAGGGGCCGCCAACACAGGTCAGCACCAGGTAATCGGCCCAACTCGCCAGATCAATCAAGGAAGACTCATAGCCGTAACTGACCGTCGGATCCTCGCGCCTATTGTGGTAGCGGATTTCCATATCAAAGCCCGAGGCGCGCCGGGCAACACAGTTGCCGATACGCCCCAGACCCAGAATCCCCAGTCGCTTGCCACTGACGCGACTGCCCAGAGGAAACGGCTGCTGCCCCCAGTGTCCGCTGCGAACAAAGCGATCACCTTCGGCGATGCGCCGGGCCGACGCGATCATCAGCCCCATGGCCAGATCGGCGACACAGTCATTCAGCACGTCCGGCGTGTTGCTGACGCGGATATTGCGGGCGCGGGCCGCATCTATATCGATCGGATCGTAACCAACGCCAAAGCTGATGATGGCCTTGAGCTTGGGCACGGCCGCCATGACATCGGCGCTGCAGCCAAAACGGCCCGAGGTCACAATAATGTCCACCTCGGCCCCATTCTCAGCCAGGAAGGCATCGCGGTCCTGCTGCTCCCAGATGCGGTGTGTTCTATGCAGTGAACTCAGTCGATCATTGAAAGCGTCGGTCAGGGGGCCCATTTGCAGCAGTGTGGGTTTGTTCATAGGTCACCTCGAAGTTATGCGATTTCGTTACCGCGAAAGTGTCGTCGCCGCGGTTCAATCTGGAACGCTCTAGCTCAGTCCGCGGAAAATCAGCAGCAGGGCGGCAAAACCAGACATCCAGAGCAATGCCCCGCGGTAGCGGCTGTCAAAACGCCCTCTCAGGCGCCGCGCTATATAGAGCCCCAGCAACATGGGTGGCACCATCAGCGCGGCCGTCTGAGTTTCTCGCCACCCCGCCCAGCCACTGAAATAGAGCCCCGCCAGGGAGACGATGCCGCCGAGAGCGAAGAAGGCCGACAGCGTCGGTCGGGCCTCACCTGCCAGGCGCCCCTGGTACAACATTGCCATGGGCGGCGCGCCAACCGAGGTGATGGTGGCCATGAAACCGGACAGATTAGCCATGCCAAACAGGTTGCGGCGACTAAACGCCAGCTGCCAGCCACTGAGCGACAGCAACAGCGCCGCCAGAATCAGGGCACCAAATACCAGCATGAAGAGTTTCGGGTCAGCCACGCAGGTCAGCACCAGGGTTGCCGCGAGCACCCCGGTAAAGCGCCCGGCCACCCCAACCCCCACTTCGTTCCAGCGAATCGAGGGACGCTCCTGCAGCGCGGCCCAGACCGAGGTCAGCATGCCCAGGAACAACGCCGGCACCGGCACCATCACCGGATCGATCAGCGCCAGAAAAGGCGCCGCCACCAGGCCAAAGCCCATCCCCAGCCCGGACTGCACTATGGTGCCGAAGGTGACAATCACGAAGATCGCCACCAGCATCGCCGGGGGATACATCAGTACGCTAACGTCCATGCAGCAAACTCCTTCTTCGGCAGTGTTAACCCTGTGTTGCCGCTGCAACGTAGGGCAGCACATCGAGACTGCCGCGCCAGATCATGTCCAGCGACACATACAGAATGATCACCAGGCCGAGGTAGGCGATCCAGTGATAGCGCTGCAGCAGCCGTGCAATAAAGTTCGCGGCAAACCCCATCAGACCGATCGACAGCGCCAGACCGAACACCAGAACGGTCGGGTGTTCCCGGGCGGCCCCCGCCACGGCCAGCACGTTATCCAGCGACATTGACAGATCCGCAATAACGATCTGCATGGCAGCCTGGGGAAAGGTTTTGCTCGCAGCCGGCGCCGGGGCTTCCACCCCACTCGCGGTTTCTGCCTGCAGCAGCTGTGCCTGTCGCATTTCCTGCAGCTCGCGCCACATTTTCCAGCACACCCAGAGCAGCAGCACTCCCCCGGCCAGCAGCAGTCCAATCACTTCGAGCAGCTGGGTCGTGACAGTTGCAAACAGGATACGCAGTACCGTAGCGACAATAATGCCCACCAGGATCGCCTTGCCCCGTTGCGCCGCAGGCAAACCTGCAGCCGCCAGGCCGATGACGATGGCGTTATCACCGGCCAGTGCCACATCAATCATCACGACCTGAAAAAACGCCGACATTACATCTGGGGTAATCATTTCAAACATGGTGCAGCCTCCACCGCCTCGTTCAGGACACCGGCGTCAGTAACGCCCGCCCGGCAAAGTGTGCCGCCAGGTTATCCACCACCAGCTGCGCCATGGCACCGCGGGTTTCAACCGTACCGCTGGAGCAGTGTGGCTGTAGCACGACATTTTCCATGTCGAGCAGTGCCGGCGGTACCCGGGGTTCATCGGCGAATACATCCAGCCCAGCGCCGGCGATAGTGCCCTGCTGTAACGCAGCCACCAGCGCAGGTTCATCCACCACCGAGCCGCGAGCCACGTTGATCAGGTATCCACGCGGCCCCAGCGCTTCAAGCACGGCGCCATCCAATATGCCCTGGGTCTCATCGCCGCCGGGCAGGGCCAGCAGCAGAATGTCCACATCCCGGGCCAGAGCAGGCAGGCTATCGTAGTAGGGATAGGCGATATCCTGCTGCTGGCGACGGCCGTAATAGCTCACTTCCAGACCGAAAGTTTCGGCCCGCAGGGCAACCGCCTTGCCGATACGACCAAAGCCGACGATACCGAGCTTCTTGCCCCGAATGCTGGTGTTTAGCGGCATCATGCCCTTGCTCTGCCAGTGGCCGCCTCGCACCCAGCGCTCCCCCTGCACCAATCGTCGCACTGTGGCGAGCAGCAGCAGCATCCCCATATCGGCGACATCTTCGGTCAGTACACCCGGGGTATGGGTCACCGGGATACCGCGGCTGTGACAGAAATCAACACAGAGGGTATCGACCCCCACGCCCGACGACGCCACAATCTCCAGCTTCGGCAGACGCTCCACCAGGCTCTGCTTTAGCCCACCACCATGGGACGTCACAACCGCACGAATACGCGGTGCGACCTGCTGCAGCAAGGCCTCCGGATCCTCCGCCTGATCGAGCCGGTGCAGGCTATAGGTCTGTTCCAGGATCTGCATTTGCTCCGGCCGATTCGGCCACACAACCAACACTTCGGGCTTATCCATCATCATTCTCCAACTGACCGCAGTCTGCGGCGGATTAAGGGGGACAACGCGGGGTTACACGGCACAGGTCGCACGGGTGGCGGCACGCTCTGCCCGGCGTTCGGCCTGAATATCGGGGTCCGCCTCCAGGCTCGCGGCCAGCAGATCGCGGGTATAAGCCTGCTGCGGGTTATTGAATATCTGCTCCACCGTGCCGATTTCGACGATTTCACCGTTCTGCATCACTATGACCCGGTCGGCAAAGTCCCGTACCACCGGCAGGTCATGGGCGATAAAGATATAAGAGAGGTTAAGGTTGCGCCGCAGATCATCCAGCAGCTCAACGACCTGGGCCTGGATCGACACATCCAGCGCGGAGACCGCCTCATCGCAGATAATCAGTTCAGGGCTCATGGCCAGCGCCCTGGCGATAGCGATACGCTGACGCTGGCCACCGGAGAACTGATGTGGATAGCGCTGCGCGTGCTCCGGCAGAAGCCCCACCTGCACCAGCAGTTGGGCGACCCGCTCAGACCACTGCGCCCGGGGCAGCAGGTCAGGGTGAATGGCCCAGGCCTCGGAGATCAGCTGCTCCACCCGCATGCGCGGATTGAGTGACTGGGTCGGATCCTGAAACACCATCTGGATCTCGCGCCTTATTTCAAACAGCTCAGCGGGCGACATCGCGAACAGGTCCCGGCCCTTGTATAGCGCGCGCCCGCTGTTGGGCTCTTCCAGCCGAAGCAGCGTGCGTGCCAGGGTGGACTTGCCGGAACCGGACTCACCGACAATGGCCAGGGTTTCACCCGGCATAAGGTTGAAACTGGCACCTTTCAGCGCTTTCAGGCCGCCATAATACTTAACGACATTGTCCACCTGCAGCAGCGGCGTTTGGTTTGTATCCAGCGGCGCCCCTGTGTGCAGCTCGCCCTTCCCAGGCGCGGCGGCAATCAGCTTCTGCGTGTACGGGTGGCGCGGATGTTTGAACACATCGCGAGTACTACCCGCTTCCACAATCTCGCCGCCATTCATGACCACCACCCGGTCGGCGATATCCGCGACAACCCCAAGATCATGGGTAATGAGCAGCAATCCCATGCCCGTTTCAGCCTGGAGTTGCTGCAGCAGTTCCAGAATCTGTGCCTGCACGGTGACATCCAGCGCCGTGGTCGGCTCATCGGCAATAAGAATGTCCGGCTCAAGACCCAGCGCCATGGCGATCATCAGGCGCTGACGCTGGCCACCGGAAAACTGATGCGGATAGGCATCAAAGCGCTCTTCTGCATTGGGCAGACCTACGCGCTGCATCAATTCCAGCGCCTTGGCATTGGCGGTGGCCTTGTCAACGCCGTGGGCCCGCAGCAACTCGGCGATCTGCCAGCCCACCGGGTACACCGGGTTAAGGTGTGCCAGCGGGTCCTGGAAGATCATCGCGATCTTGCAGCCATTTATTTCGCGCCGCTTCGCGGCACTCATACCCAACAGATCCTGACCGCGGTACTGAATGGAGCCCTGGGTAATATAGCCAGGCGGCGTATCGATAAGATTCATGATGGCGGATGCTGAGACACTCTTGCCTGAGCCACTCTCGCCCAGGATCGCCAGCGTCTCGCCACGATCGAGATAAAAGCTGACATCCCGTACCGCCTTGACCCGCCCCTGTACCGTATGAAATTCAACAGCCAGGTCCTTTACCTCAAGCACGTGCGCTGATTCAGTTGGCATTGTTGTTAGCTCCCATTTCCAGTCTCCAGCGCTGCAATGGATCCAGCGCGATGCGCAGCCAGCCTGATAACAGGTTCAGCGACATGGTGGTCAGAATGATGGCGATGCCTGGCCAGAACGCCAGCCACCAGGCCTGATTCAGATAGGCGCGGCCCTGCGCGATCATCAGTCCCCAGGTAATCTCCGGCGGTTGAATACCGATTCCCAGAAAGCTCAGCGAGGACTCGGCCAGCATCACGAATGCGAAGTCCAGCGTGCCGATCGTTACCAGTGTTGGCACGACGATCGGCAGAATATGCCGCAGTATGATGCGGGCCGAAGAGGCCCCCATGACCTGAGCCGCCTGGATAAACATCCGCTCACGGATCTCCAGTACTTCGGCGCGGGTGGTGCGCAGATAAATAGGGATGCGGGTAATCGCCAGCACAAAAACCAGATTGGTGATGCTCGGCTCCAGCATGTAGAGCACGATCACCGCCAGTAACAGCGACGGAAAGCTCATGATCACATCGGCCAAACGCATGATCGCATCGCTCAGACGACGCCCCGAATAGCCCGCGATCAGCCCAAGCGTGCCCCCCACCAGCATGGCGAACACAACCGACGCCGCCGCAATCAGCAGGGTGTTCTGTGACGCAACGACGATACGGGCCAGAATGCTGCGTCCCAGCGAGTCAGCGCCCAGAATAAACAGCCAGCCTTGCTCCAGATCAAACGGAGGGGCATTGCGGCCGCGCAGATTCAGCTTGGTGGCAGCCTCTTCCATAAATCCGGCGCCGAAAACGGAACAGAGCACCGCAAACAGCAGGAAGATTGCCGCAACCAGCGCGAACTTGTCGGCCCAGAGCATCCGCAACATGGCCGCGGCCGGGTGCCGGGGCGCAGCCAGTACCGTTGCAGGGGCCTGTGCGCACTTTAGAATAGAAGTAACCATGGCTCAGTACCTGATCCGGGGATCGAGCACTGCATAAAGCAGATCGATCAGAAGGTTCATAAGAAAGATGGCCAGGGCAGTCACCATGATGGCCGCCAGCACAACGGCAAAATCCCGTTGCAGAATGCTGTCAATCATCAGCTTGCCGATGCCCGGAAAGCCGAAAATGGTTTCCACGACCACCGCGCCGTTAAGCATGCCGGCCGCCTGATCACCAATGACTGTCACTACCGGAAGCATGGCGTTGCGCAGTGCATGCACGAAGATGATGCTGCGTTCGCGCACGCCCTTAGCCCGGGCGGTCTTGACGTAGGCGGAGGAAAGCGCGTTGATCATGGATCCCCGCACGACCTGCAGGATGAGCCCGAAGGGCCGAATAAAGAGCACGGACACTGGCAGCACCCAGTGCCAGAGGGTGCCGGTACCGGATGTTGGCACCCAGCCCAGATACACCGAAAAGAAAAAGATGCCGAGGATAGCGATCCAGAAATCAGGCGCACTGGCCGCAGCCAGGGACAGCATGCCGGACAGGCGGTCAAAGGGGCCGCCGACGTTAAAGGCCGCCAGGGAGCCGATCACAATGGCGGCAATCGTCACACAAATCATGGTGACCGCGGCAAGCCACAAGGTCCAGGGGAAGGCCTCGAGCACCACATCCAGTGCCGGCCGCGCCTTGCGGATCGAATCGCCAAAGTCGAATTGCAGGATATCAACCAGGTAGCGGCCGAATTGCTGAATCAGCGGATCATTGAGACCATGAACGACACGAAAATTGTCCCGGGCTTCCAGCGAGGCATCCAGCGGCAAATAAAGCCCGGTTGGGTCCCCGGTCAGACGGGAGAGAAAAAAGATCAGCACGATCAGCCCGATGAGGGAAATCCCGCTGGACAGACTGCGTCTTCCGATAAATGAGTTCATCGCAGAACCTCCTCATGCATGCCCTGAACAGGACACAACGGCTATACATTGTCGTTATGAAGGAGCCGCCGAGCGGCCCCTTCAGGCTGAGGTATTACTTGAAGGAAATCTGCGAAAGTTGCAGTTCACTGTTGGTCGCAATGGTTGGCTTGAACGAAAGCCGCGGGTTCACTCGGGTGTAACCCACCATATGAAAGAGCGGAATATCCGCAATAATGGTGTCATTGACTTCGGCAAACAGCTGCTGCCACAGGCTGGTGCGGTTGTCACCGGACGCCGCTGTCGCTTCCCCGATCAGTGCATCCACCCGGACGCTGTCCAGTACACTCTGGCCACCCTGGGAATGGTATTTGCCGTAGGCCGTAAAGACCGCATCGCCCTTGGCATTGTCGTGCTGAGCCTGCAGCAGCGTCGGGCCGCGATTTTCAGGAAAGGGCTTGATAAACAACCCGTTCCATTCCGCGACATCGTACATCTGCAGCGATGCATTGAAGCCCGCGTCCTGCAACATGGCCATCAGCGCTTCCATCACTTCGGTCGCATTGGGGTACACATTGGTGCGGCCGATCATCTTGATTTCGGCATCAACCGGCACGCCGTCAGCCTTGGCGGCGGCTAGCAACGCCCTGGCCCGCTCGGGGTCATAGGGCCAGACCTGGAGATCCTTGTTGTAACCGCTGGTCGTGGGCACCACCAGCTGAGTGGCCGGGATCACGTCCGCGCTGAGAATGGATCCGCGCAGCGCCTGGCGGTCGATGGCAAGATTCAAGGCTTCACGCACACGCCGGTCATCCAGCGGACTGATCTGAACGTCAATGCGCAGGCGGGCCGTTTCCGAGTTGGGATAACTGAAATCAGTGTCCTTGTTGGTCGCATCCTGGACCGCAATATTCGGCACTATATCCGCCTCACCGGTCTGAACCATGGCGGCAGCCACCGCAGAGTCGGAGCGGAACAGGTAGGTCGCCGTATCCACAACAGGCTGCTCGCCCCAGTAGTTGCCATTACGCTCAAGCACAATGTTCTGGCCTACGTTCCACTGGGCAAAGCTATAGGGCCCGGTACCCACCGGAGCGCGGGTAAATTCATTGCGGGGTGTTGAGTCCGGGACTATGGGCACGGTAGAAAACAGCAGCGGCAGTATGGGTTGCGCCGGCGATGTCATGACTTCCAGCGTCTGGTCATCGATAACATTGATCGTCATTTCGGTGCCACCGAAATACTTGACCCCAACCTCACAGATCATGGACTTGTCAGCGGTGCGCTCGAGAGAAAATTTAACATCGTTGGCATCAAGGGCTTCGCCATTGTGAAACTTTACGCCTTCGCGCAGCTTGAAACGCCAGGTGGACTCGTTTACCTGTTCCCAGGCCGTCGCAAGTCGTGGCTTAAGACCGCCCTGCTGGGCATCGAACTCGGTCAGCGTCTCGTTAACATTCTGCAGAATAACTCGGCCAACATTGGATCTGGCTGCCATGCAGGGCTCAACAACATCGAGCTCTTCGTTCAGCACTATACGCACGTCGTGCTCACCGGCGGCGTATGCGGAAGAAACAGCTGCACTCAAAAGTGAAGCGCCTATGATCGTTTTAAAAACGTGTCGCATTTGAAACCCCCAAGTTATTTTTATAAAAACTTATTGTCACAGTTCAGCCCTTTCCAGCAAGGCAAGGTCCGGGTTGTTCAATAGTGAAACGGGAAATGCATGTAAATCGATCAATAAAACATCGGCTAAGCGAGATTAATTCACACAATAAAAAGTGACCGGCAGCAGAACAGGAAAATCACCTAATGGCTGATAAACCCTGTCGCCATACCCACCAGAGATACGCTTTACCGGCCAAGTTGGGTTGCTCATATCGCTTGCCCGCCAATAGATATTACATCATACAACCATAATAACAAGCCTTTGACTCAATAAATTAAAACAATGGAAATCATTCTTAACAAACACATAACCTTCTGATATATAAGTATATTTATATACTAAAAAGAATTATTAAGAACAGCAGTAGCCGAAAAAACCCAAAAAATTAAGGGCCGTTGAACGATACTATTATTAATAACTGTGGGTTAATCCATGTAAAAAACCTGTTCAATCCGCCAGGTTAATACATGAAGCATGCATACTTCACCATTGGCCTTTCGTTGAAACCAGGGGGCCAATGCGAACGCCACCTACCCTCCCGCAAGAATCCAGCACGTCCGCCCACCTGCGTCCATTTCTTAGATTAAATAGACGGTGGCGGAAACCGTTACGCTGCAGGAGCAAAAGTGAAGGGACAGTGCTTCCTGTACATAACGGGAAAATAGGTAGGGAACCTATTTGCACGCCAGGTTAATCGTTAAATGCCAGGCCACTGAGCAGGGAATCGGCTTGCCTGCATGACAAATATCTACTGCCCTGCAAGCAGAACTAAATAAGTTGCCAGTATTGCAACAGATAGAGCCCGACCATGATGGTAATGACGGACAGCAGTGTGGATAGCGCAATGATATTGGCGGCCAAGCGGGCGTTGCTGCCACTGGTTCGCGCCATCACATAGCTAACCGCCGCAGTGGGACTCGCCAGAAACAGAAACAGCAGCCCCAGTTCCCGGCCCTCAAACCCCAATGCCCAGGCAAGCGCCGTGAAAATCAGCGGCAGCCAGAGCACCTTGAGCAGACTGGCACTGACGGCAACCCGCCCGGAGTCTCGAAACGCTTCCAGCGACAGCGATCCCCCGACGCAGACCAGGGCCAGCGGTAATGTCAGCGAGCCAAAATACTCCCCCGACACCATCAGCCAGGGCGGCAGCGACAGCTCGAGCGAGGCCATCAGCAACCCCGCCGCTACACTGATAATCAACGGGTTCTTCGCCAGATCCCGCAGCACAGTGCGCAGATTGGCCTCGTAGCTGCTGCTGTAAATGGATAACACTATGGTCGAGAGTATGTTGAACAGCACTATCACCAGCCCGGACATCACGCCGCCGGTGGACAGCCCATAGGCGCCGTACTGATTGGCGGCCAGCGCCAGACTGACAATGCCACAGTTGCCACGAAAGGCTCCCTGCACATAGACACCGCGATCCTCCCCGGCGACAAACCGCAACGACCAGAGCCAGGCCCCGGCAAAGCTCAGCAGGGTTGCCAGGCAAAAATAGCCGATGAGTCTCGGTTGCAGCGCCGTCGCCAGGTCCGCCTTGATAATGCCCAGAAACAGCAGCGTCGGCATGGTGGCCCTGAAGGTCAGGGTCGAGGCGGTATTGATAAAGGCATCATCGATCAGGTCGATTTTCTTCAGCAGCATGCCCACCAGCACCATGATAAACACGGGACCTGTAACGGCGAAAATCTGACTCAATAGGGTAAAGGACGTTTCCATCGGGCACCTGCTCCTTGGCTCTGTTCGCAGTATGCAAGCAGGTCTGAATGCGCTTTGTATATCCAGCGTCGGACGGCACCGACAAAAAGGCCCCGCATTTGCGAGGCCTTTTTCGTGGCTGATCTATAGCACCGTGCAAACGCTATTAACCGACCACCTTTGCGCAACTATGCCGCAGAGCCTGCCGCAAAACAGCCGGCACCTCAGCCGCCATTGCGACCGTCCAGCAGACGGCGCACGCCCAGCGGGTTGCTATCCTGCAGAGCCTCTGGCAGCAGCGCTGGTGGCAGATCCTGGTAGCAGACCGGGCGCAGGAAACGCAGGATCGCGGCACTGCCCACCGAGGTGGTGCGGCTATCGGAGGTCGCAGGGAAAGGCCCGCCGTGTACCATGGCCTGGCACACTTCGACACCGGTCGGGTAGCCATTGCACAGAATGCGGCCCGCCTTGCGTTCCAGCACCGGCAGCAGGCCGCGAGCCAGCTCGGTATCGGCTTCATCCAGCAGCAAGGTTGCGGTCAGCTGACCTTCCAGATGCTCCGCCACGCGGGCAAACTCATCGGTGCTGCGGCACTTGATCAACAGCGAACTGGCGCCAAAGATCTCCTCCGCCAGACGTTCATCCGCCAGAAAGGCCTCGGCACTGGTGACATAAAGCCCGGCCTGACACTGGTTCGGCCCTGCGGCCGCAATACCGACGCCGGCCTGGTTTACCGCAGCGTGCTGCTGCAGCTGATCCGTGCCCTGGCTGTAGGCCTGGTGGATACCGGGCGTCAGCATGGTCTGGGCTGCGACCTCGGCCAGCGCCGTAGCAGCGGTTTGCACGAAGGCATCCAGCGCGGCGCCTTCCTGTGCAATCACCAGCCCAGGGTTGGTACAGAACTGCCCCGCTCCCATCGCCAGCGACCCCACGAACCCCTTGGCGATGGACTCGCCGCGGGCTGCCAGCGCCGCCGGCAGCAGGAACACCGGGTTAATGCTGCTCATTTCGGCATAGACCGGAATTGGCTCGGGCCTGTTGGCGGCGATCTGCATCAGCGCGGTACCGCCGCTGCGCGAACCGGTAAAGCCCACCGCCTTGATGGCGGGATGGGCTACCAGGTTGGCACCGACTTCGGTACCGGAGCCAAACAGCAGCGAGAACACGCCCTCGGGCAGTCCTGCGTCGGCCACTGCCTGCTGAATCGCACGCCCCACCAGCTCGGAAGTACCAGGGTGCGCCGAGTGCGCCTTCACCACCACCGGGCAACCGGCCGCCAGGGCAGAAGCCGTATCCCCCCCTGCCACCGAGAACGCCAGCGGGAAGTTGCTGGCACCGAACACCGCCACAGGGCCCAGCGCAATCTGGCGCTGACGCAGGTCGGCACGGGGCAAGGGCGCACGTTCAGGCATGGCAGGATCAAGGCGAACATCCAGCCAGTTGCCGGAGCGCACAACGGCGGCAAACAGCCGCAGCTGACCCATAGTACGACCACGCTCACCTTCAAGCCGAGCCCGCGGCAGGCCGGATTCGGCCATGGCACGCACAATCAGATCGTCGCCCAGCGCCAGTATGTTTTCGGCAATGGTTTCGAGGAAAGCAGCACGTGCCTCAAGCCCGGTTTCACGGAAGCTATCGAACGCCTCAGCCGCCAGCGCGCAGGCCTGGTCGACGTCAGCCTGAGCGCCGCCGGCAAAGGCCGGCTCCAGCGCCTCACCGGTCGCCGGGTTGATACCCCGGATCACACGACCCTGGCCGCGTACAGCACGGGCTCCGATCAGCATTTCACCTTTAATCTGCATAATTATCCCCTTGAGATTGTCGATGGGCGCCCCCGCGGATGCACGGATACACCCCAGCAAGCAATTAAATCGCCGGTAAAAGATGGCAGCAGGCATTACTGCAGGGTGTTTTCCACCCCGCCGAAACTTTAAATATTCAGTCGAACGACTGGTTTTTTTTGTACTTCTCGTACAAATGAAATGCGCGGAATAAATGCTGATGCATTGCCGCACGCGCCGCCTCGCCATTCTGAGCCTTTATGGCCTCGAATATTTCCACGTGCTCATCTTCCACCCGCCTCAGATAAGTATCTGAAGCTACAGGGTCGATATTGGCGTTAATGATTTTTGTTCTGGGGATAATGTTCTTGTTGAACTGCTCGTAAAAACTCTGAATAAACGGGTTTTTACTGGCAATGGCGATACTGAGGTGAAACTCATAATCTTCTTTTCGCGCCTGCTTGTGCTGGGCACGTGCCTCGTGAAAGGCGTTCAGGCTGTTTTCCAGCCGTACCATATCGTCGTCATCACGCCGCAGGGCGGCGAATTCCGCCGCTGCGGCTTCCACTACCAGACGCAGTTCCAGGATATGCAGGATATCCTCGATCGCGGTTGGATTGATGGTGTGGGCGTAAAAAGTCTCCGCCAACACATTACGCACGACGGTGGTGCCTACGCCCCTCTTGGTCTCGACGAGACCGAGTGACTTCAGCTGCGTGATAGCTTCACGAATAACGGTACGACTGACACCGAACATTTCACAGAGATTACCTTCGGTCGGCAGTTTCTGGCCGATATCGATGTGCCCCTGGGTGACCATTTTTTCCAGCTGTTCGGCCACGTGGCTCGACAGACTGCCACGCTGACGCACGGGTTCAATCTGAAAAGTGTCACTGCCGCCTGCTGGCTTTTGCATGGTCATAGCTATATCCGGTGTCATTCAAGGAAAGAAGTATCGCCTTATTATCCCCGATTCATCCGCTAACGGACAAGCGACGGTTTCTTGGCATCGAATTGCCAGCCAGGAATCAGGTATTGCATGGCCATGGCATCGTCGCGCTGACCGACGTCGAGGCTTTTATAGAGCCTGTGTGCCTCTTCCAGCTTGGCTCTGTCCAGCTCGATCCCCAAACCCGGCTTTTGCGGCACCCGCAGCTTGCCGTCGCGAATCTGCAGCGGCTCGCGGGTTATGCGCTGTCCGTCCTGCCAGATCCAGTGGCTATCGATCGCGGTGATCTCACCCGGGCAGGCCGCGGCAACATGGGTCATCATGGCCAGGGAAATATCGAAATGGTTGTTGCTGTGCGAACCCCAGGTCAGACCCCACTCGTGGCACAGCTCGCCCACGGCGACGGCGCCCTGCATGGTCCAGAAATGGCAGTCCGCCAGCGGAATATCAACAGAGTCCAGACGCACGGCATTGCGCAGCTGCTGCCAGTCGGTGGCAATCATGTTGGTGGCGGTCTTCAGGCCCGTCTGGCGCTTGAATTCCGACATGATTTCACGGCCCGACCAGGCGCCTTCCTGACCGCAGGGATCTTCGGCGTAGCTGAGCATGTGCTTGATGGGCGTCAGGTATTCGACCGCCTGTTTCAGCGTCCAGGCACCGTTAGGGTCCAGCGTCAGGCGTGCGTCGGGGAAAACATCGTACAGGGCCGCGATGCACTCGGCCTCCTGCCGGCCATCCAGCACCCCGCCCTTGAGTTTGAAGTCACGAAAGCCGTAACGGGCGTAAGCCGCCTTGGCCAGGCTGGCAACAGCCTCGGGCGTCAGCGCCTCCTGGGTACGCACCCGATCCCAGTCGTCCTGCGGCTTGTCGCAGACTGGGTAGGGTAAATCCGTCTTCTTCGGATCGCCCAGCAAAAACAGGTAGCCCAGCACTTCAACTTCATCTCGCTGCTTGCCAAACTGCCCCAGCAGATCCGCTACGGGCAGATCCATCGCCTGGCCGGCCAGATCCAGCAATGCCGATTCAATACCGGTGATCACATGCACGGCGGTGCGCAGGTCGAAGGTCTGGTTGCCGCGTACATCTTCCGCCTGACCCGAGGTGGCCTGGCGCACACGACTGATAATGGCCTTGTAATGACCCACGCTCTGGCCTTCCACCAGCTCGCGGCATTTTTCCAGCGTATTCAGGATACCCTGGGTGGCCGGCACTTCGCCCAGACCGATACGGCCCGCGGTATCTTCCAGAATCACCACGCTGCGGATAAACCAGGGCGCATGACCACCACTGAGATTCAGCAGAAAGCCGTCGTAACCGGCGACCGGCACCACGGTCATTTTTTTAATGGTGGTGAACATAGTGTCTCCTCATTCGTAAACCAGCGGCCAGATAACAGCATTTACGCTGTCACCCAGCCTCCGGGGTGCCTGGGTTTAGCGGCAGGCGCTGATAAGAGCGGCCAACTCTTCCTTCTCCGCCGCGCTCGGCATGGTCAGCGGTGCGCGCACATCGCCGGCAGGACGCCCAACGATGTCGGCACCGGCCTTGATCAGGCTGACGGCATAGCCTTTCTTGCGATCACGCAGACGGCAGAACGGAATAAAGAAATTCTTGATGATGGCCGTGACCGTAGCCTGATCACCGCCACGCAGGGCGTTGTAGAACTTCATGGTCATCTCGGGCATAAAGTTGAACACCGCCGACGAATAGGTGTTTACACCGATCGACAGGTAGGCTTCGGCAAAAATTTCGGCGGTCGGTACACCACCGATGTACACCAGGCGGTCGCCCACGGTCTTGATGGTGTCATTCAGTGCGGCTATATCACCGACACCGTCTTTGAGGCCTACCAGGTTCGGACAGGCCCCGGCCAGCAGCTTGACGCTTTCGGCATCCAGCACGCCATTGCCGCGGTTGTAGTAAACCACCTGCAGCTTGGTGCTGTTGATCACGGTCTTGGCGTATTCAACCACACCATCCGCCGGGCATTCGGTCAGGTACGGGGGCATCAGCAGAATGCCGTCGATACCGGCTGCTTCAGCCGCCTTGCAGTAGGCCTGTGCTTCCGGAATGCTCTTGCCGGCACTGGCGATCACGGGAACACGACCCGCCACTGTATCAACCGCTATCTGGCAGATGTTTTTGTACTCATCCATGGACAGCGAAAAGAACTCCCCGGTACCACCGGCGACAAAGACACTGGATACACCCTGCTGCACGAACCATTCGATACGTTCACGGTATGTTGCAGCATCAAACTTGCCGTTGGCATCCAGATCAGTAATCGGGAAGGAGAGCAGACCATCGCTCAGGGACTGACGGATACGTTCTACAGATAACGCCATTGTGTTGATCCTCATCATTCATTAAAGCCGCAGCAGGGCCTTCAGCAAAGTCATCCAAACCAGGGCAGAGCAACCTGCCCCCGAACTGCAGGCTGCAGCGGCGGGAGTCGTGGCCAGCACCCGGTTAAGCCACAAGGCCGCCAAAGCGCGCCTTAATCGTCATTCATCATACATCATACTTTTAAAGGCGCAAGCCTTAAATCGACTGATTCGCGTACAAAATACCGAGCATTGAAAACCGCAGGAAAAGCCGGACAGCAGAGCATCTACAGCCCACGCGCCACGGCACTCAAGGCCTGCGTACAACAGCCTCGAAAGGCAAGGTGCCGGCCTCAGGTCACAGGGGCAGGGTTAAACAGCACCAGATCGTTGTGCAGCCCCAGGCGGTCGGCTGCAACCAATTGACGGCCGCTGGCCACCTCCAGGATCAGGTGGAACAGCTCCCAGCCCACATCCTCGATGGTGGCCTCCCCGGTGGCGATACGTCCGGCATCAAGGTCAATCAGGTCGTGCCAGCGGCGGCTCAGGGTCTTGTTGGTAGAGACCTTGATGACCGGCGCCATCGACAGGCCATAGGGGGTGCCCCGCCCGGTGGTGAAGACCTGCAGGTTCATCCCGGCGGCCAGCTGCAGCGTGCCGCAGATAAAGTCGCTGGCCGGGGTCGCGGCGAAATTCAGGCCGCGCTTGCGGACCCGCTCACCCGGCTCCACCACATCGACAATAGCGCTGGTACCCGACTTGATAATGGAACCCAGCGCCTTCTCGACGATATTGCTCAAGCCGCCCTTCTTGTTGCCAGGCGTCGTATTGGCACTGCGATCCACCTGCCCCAGGCTCAGGTAGTTGTCATACCAGTCCATCTGGTCAATCAGCGCCTGGGCCACCTCCGGGCTCTTGGCGCGGGAGGTCAGCAGATGAATCGCATCGCGCACCTCGGTGACCTCGGAGAACATCACGGTACCGCCGGCCCGCACGATCAGATCGGCGGCAAAGCCCAGCGCCGGATTGGCGGTAACGCCGGAGAAGGCATCACTGCCGCCGCACTGCATGCCCACTACCAGCTCCGAGGCCGGGCAGGTTTCGCGGGTGCGCCTATTAAGTTTTTCCAGATGGTATTCAGCCAGTTGCAGAATACCGTCCACCATCTCGCCAAAGCCGTTAAAGGCCTCGTCCTGCAGACTCAGGATCGGCGACGGTCGGATTTCGGTGGCCTCGGCGGCGTTTTCAGCCAGGCGCAACACCTGCTCCTCCGGGATCAAGCGTGTGGGCAGCAGCTTCTCGCAGCCCAGGCCAATCACCATCACTTCACCGCCGAAATTGGGGTTGCGGGCTATATTCTGCAGCGTGCGAATCGGCACTATGGCCGCCGGGGCATTGATCGCCACGCCGCAGCCGTAGCTGTGATTCAGGGCCACAACATCGTCAACATTGGGGTAACGCGGCAGCAGCTCCTGCTTGATCCGGCGCACCACGTGATCGGTAACACCGGCCACGCACTGCACGCTGGTCGAGAGTGCCAGCACGTTCTTGGTGCCAACGGTGCCATCGGCATTGCGATAGCCCTCAAAGCTATAGCCCTGCAATGGCGGCAGCTCAGGCGCCGGCCGCACCTCGGTGGACAGCTCGCTCAGCAGGCGTGCATCCGGCATGCGCACCATGCTTTCGTTGATCCAGCGGCCGCGGGCTATAGGCTCCAGCGCATAGCCAATCACTTCGCCGTAACGCACAACGGTGCTTTCGGCCGCGATATCACACAGCGCCACCTTGTGACCCAGGGGTACATCGTCCAGCAGCCGCGTACCCTCATCCAGCAAGGTTCCGGCTTTCAGACCACCGGCATTGGCAACGATGACCACATTGTCGGCCTCGTGCATGCGAATGGTGATAGCGGTTTCGTTTGGTGTATTCATGGCACCCTCAAACAGATCGAAGTGCCTGCCGGGGCGTTGCGCCCCGCCAGGCCAGAGGAAAAATCAGACTTCAGCAAGCCGGGCCTTGTTGTCGCGCCGCGCCTTGAGCGCCAGAAAGACAGAAAACAGCACTGAAGCCAGAATCATCAACCAGAGCACAATCGCGATCGGACTCTTGGTAAAGAAGATACTCAGGGTGCCGAAGGACTCCAGACTCTTGACGAAGTACACCTCGGCCGAGCCGCCCAGGATAAAACCGATGACCAGCGGTGCGACCTCGATACCGATTTTCTGCGCCACAAAGCCCACCAGGCCGAAGATCAGCAGCGTCCAGACATCGAACATGATGCCGTAGTTGATCGCATAGGCGCCGACCACACACATCATGATGATGATCGGATAGAGGATGTACTTGGGCACCATCACGACCTTGGCAATATGCTTGATGGCAAAGAACATGACCCCGAACATCACCAGGTTGGCAAACACCAGACCGATCATCATCGAATACCAGGTATCCAGGTTTTCAGCGATGAACAAAGGCCCGACCTGCAGCCCCTGCAGGGTGAATGCTCCGATCAGCACCGCCGTAGTACTGTCGCCGGGAATGCCCAGGGACAGCAGCGGTATCAGGGCACCGCCGGTCAGGGCGTTGTTGGACGACTCGGACGCGATCAGCCCCTCGGGGGCGCCCTTGCCCATTTTCGACGGATCCTTGGAGAAGTTTTTCTGCTGCGTATAGGCCAGCACCGAAGCCGCACTGCCACCGATACCCGGCAGCATGCCGACAAAGGTGCCGATGGACGACGAACGGAGCAAATTGACCCACTGGCCACGAAACACATCGAGTTTGAAGGGCGTGCCATTTTCCAGCTGAATGCGATTCGCGCCGTGCTCTTCCTTGATGCCCTTCTCGGCCTCCTGAAAGATGGTCGCCAGACCAAACAGGCCGATCAGCACCGGCAACAGCGCAAAGCCCTCTTCCAGGTAAGGCACCATGAAGTCGGCCATCAGGCGGTATTCGCCATTGCCACCGACACCCACATCGTAGGTACCGATCAGACTGAGAAATACGCCGATCAGGCCGCTGAAGATGCCGATCAGCATGTTCTTGGAGAGCGACGCAATCACCGTCAGCGCAAAGAAGATAATCAGGAACTTCTCCACATAGGAGAACTTGATCGCAAAATCGGACAGCACCGGCGCAAACAGGAACAGAATCACGGCACTGAAGAGCCCGCCCACCAGCGACGAGACAATGCAGATCTTCAGCGCCCGCTCCGCCTCGCCCCGCTTGGCCATGGGGTGACCATCGAAGGTGGTCGTAATGGACGAGGGCGTACCGGGAATATTCAGCAGAATCGCCGGCACCAGGCCACCCGATATGCCACCCACATAGAGCCCCAGCAGCAGCGCCAGGCCTTCATGCAGCCCCAGTGAATAGGTCAGCGGCAGGCAGACGGCGACCGCCATGGTGGCGGTCATGCCCGGAATGGCACCAAAAATAATACCCACCAGCGAGCCCGCAGCCGCCAGCAGAAAATATTCGGGAGATAACAGGGAAATAAAATCCATCGCAGTGACTCCGGGGCGTTACGGCAAGGTGATATTGAACAGCGTGCCCAGTACGTACCAGGCCACGAGCGGCGCAATCAGTGCATTGGCGCTAATAACCAGCAGCACCCGGCGCGTCACTTCATGGACATACACCAGAGACAGGGAAAACATGAACGCCATGGAGCTGAACAGGAACCCGAGCCCCGTATTGGGAAAGAGCTGCCCGACATAATCCATGGCTATAAAGTACGCCACCACCAGCGCCAGGGTACTGAAAAGGCGGAACTTGTCGGCGTTTTCTTCAAAGAACGCCAGGCCTGCGCCCCGCGTCCTGACGATCTCAACAAGGCGCCCATAATTGAGCGCAACAATCAGTACCAGCATCCCGGCCAGCAAACCGAGTACAAGCCTCGGAAAAAACAGATGCGATTGATCGAAGTCGATCGAGACCTCGAGCAACGAAGTGAGTGTCTGGCTCATAACTGCACCGAACGGTTAAGTGAGGGTAATGGCCCTACTAGCATATAGCGGCCACCACCCCCGTCATGGGGAAGAAGAGCCGCTCTGAATGCGAACGGCTCTGGTATTGCTGTCGCCCGCCTGGACCTTAGCCGTTGATGGCCTTGATCACCTTGGAGATACGGTCGTTTTTCTCTTTCAGGTAGATCTGAGCTTCGCTGGAGGGCTTGAAGTTCGGAATGAAGAAGGATTTCTTCTGCACTTCCTGGATTTTGCCTTCGGCGTAAATCTCGCCCAGCGCCTTGTCGATCGCGGCAACGAAGGCAGGATCGATATCCTTGTTGTAGATAAAGAAGAACTCCTTGTCGAAGGTGAAGTCCTGACCTTCTTCCATCGGCACCTTGACGTTAGGTTCGACGAAGCTCAGCAGATCATTGCGGCTGGTCTTACCCATACCTTCCTCGTGGGCCTGCTGGATGGTCTGCTCACGCGCGGTCAGCCAGACAAAGCTCATCGCTTTCTGGTCGTCCGCAGGCAAACGGGTGTACTGCTCGTTCGACTGCACACTGCCGTTGATGACATCGGCCAGACCGTCAAACATTGCCTGGTTCTTGGAATCCTGGGAGCCCGTATTGACCGGCGTGAGGTTGCCTTCCTTACCCGGGTATTTCAGCTTGACCGCATTTTTCAGCGCGCTGTAACCGATCTCCGAAACCCCGCCCGGCTGAATAGCTACGCGTACAGTCGTGCCGCTGCCCGCCGCATCGATGATCTGATCCACGCTCTGGTACGGTGAGTTCTTGCTGACCAGGTAGGCATTGCCCGGATTGATGGCGAAGGTCGGCCCCACACGGTAATTCTCAAACAGGTCTGAGTAGCCTTTCTGCTCATAGAGCACGCCCAGATAGGCCTGGTCGTGGAACACCATGATGGTGCTGCCATCGGCGCTGCGGTCACGCTCCACGGCCTTGTACGCCGAAGGCGCACCGGTTGCATCGACCTTGAAGTTGGCACCCAGCTTGGCCGACAGAGCCTCAGCCACAATGCTGCTGGACTGGTAGGTGTCACCACCGGTGGACTTGGAGCCGATGACAACGCGGATATTCGACGGAATATCGGCCGCAAAACTCTGCGCAGCCAGCGTTGCCGTGAGCGCGCATAAGCTCAGACGTAAACCTAATACTAAACCTTTCATATCTTATTATTCCTGTATGACCCGTTTTGTCTCGGACAAGTCAGCGCTCACCACGATGAACGCCCATCGTTGCTTACCCGCTCATTCGACTGTTACGCAGGACAGACAGCTACCGGAATTTTCGGTAAAGATCCAGCCCTGCAGCAGACCCAATTAATCATACATCATACATATGATTGCGCAATCATTATTTGCTGATCGACAACTGAGCCCCCACGCTTTGCGGGCCCGTGCTTCAGACAGACAGCAGCGCCGGGTCATGCCCAGTGGTGTCGTAATCAGAAGAGGTCGCGGGTATCGCAGATACGGATTCGATTCTGTTGGCCTTTCTGCTGGCCCCTGCGAGCGAAAAGCCAGACAGGCATCAACCTGATGGCGCCACCTTCCATGCATTGACGCATCCCCACACCATCATGCACTGACTCGATCGATCAATGTGAAGCCCGTATCGATACGCACCTGGGTCTGTTGATCACCCTGGTTTCGAAACCGCTCCAGCAGCACCTTTGCAATCAAGCCCCCGACGCGTTCGCCATCCAGTCTGACCGAAGACAGGGCGGGATAGAGTTGCGCCGCACTGCCCATATCGCCGAACCCCATGACGGCAAGATCTTCCGGAACCCTGAGGCCGCGTGAGGCGGCTTCAGCCAGCACCCCTTGCGCGACCGTATCCGAACTGCACACGACGACTTCAGGATTTGAGCCTGCAGAAAATAACTGACTCAGCCCTGCTCGCCCTTCTTTAAGCGTTGCCGGTGGCGTAAAGATCACCTGGGGAACCTCCGTGATACCCCTCTCACTCAACTCGCTCACAAGCCCCTTGCAACGCTTGATCCCGCGAGCATCACTTGCAGATACGACAGAAAAACGCCGGTACCCCTTGTCATGCAAGTGCCCCGCGACGGCCTTGCCGACGGCTTCGTGGGAAAATCCAACAAGGATATCAATAGGGTCTTCACAAAAATCCCATGTCTCGACCACGGGTATACCGGATGAGACGAGCCGCTGGCGAGTCAGCGCAGAGTGCTCAGTCCCCATCAGTACAATGCCATCAGGTCGACGTCCCAATATCGCGCCCAGCAATGACTCTTCCTTCTCCAGCGAGTACCCGGTCACCCCGAGGATAGATTGGTAACCGGCCTCGCCAAGCTGATCCATGAGCGCCTGAACCATGTCAGAGAAAATAGAATGCGCAATGGTGGGAACGAAAACGGCGACCAGCTTGCTCTGCTTGCTGGCCAGCCCGCCTGCCTGCATATTGGGGATATAGCCGACCAGTGCCACGGCACGCCGAACCTTCTCCAGCGTCAGATCAGACACCAGCTCCGGTCGGTTCAACGCCCGGGATACGGTAATCGGGGAAACGCCGGCCACTTTGGCCACATCGATAAGTGTTAAGCCCGATGTCGGACGGGTTTTATCAAGCGGGGCTTCAGGAGCTTTCTCTATGGATCGTCTGGGCATGGGGGAGGTGTCAGGCAGGTTTTGGCTAAAGAAAACAGGGCTCAAAGCACCACCAAACTAGTGTGGCGCAAAGTGCTCAAACCTCGGTGCCAGCCTCAATAGCAAGCCTGTCCACCGGTATGTCTTGGCTACATCGGTAATGTAGCGGCACTATGACCGCAAATAATCATACATCGTACAAAATAAGATGCACACCCCTCTTACCTCTATCAGGAATGGCCGGACACGGCCGCGAAGGGAGCACAAAATGATGCCAGTGCCATTCACGAGTACAAGGCACCAATAGCGGATACAACCAGACATGCAACAGGGAGGGCCTGGATGAGAACAGCTCATCCAGGGCGCCGTATACCGCAGTCCCGTCTAACGCAGTGCCTGACCCTGCTCCATCATTTCAGCGAAGGGATTTTCTTCACGCAGCGCATCGATAAACCAGTGCAGTGCTCGGCCCTGGTTACTGCTGTGCCAGGCCAGGTGATGGGTATGGTCGGTGCGCGTGATATCAACCTCGATCTCCACCAGCTCCCCCCGTGCCAGGTAGGGCGCGGCACGAAAGCGCGGCAGAAAACCGATACCCAGGCCTGCCAGATGGGCCTTGAGCTTGGCATCGGTATCCGGCACAAAAATGCGCGGCTGACTTTCCAGCAGACCATAGGTCAGGGCCGGCAGGCGGCGGGAGCTGTCGGGAATGACCACCGAGGTGAAGCGACGCAGTGACTCCCGCTTGACCGGCTGTTCCAGCTGACAGACCGGATGCTCCGGTGCCGCCACATAGCAGAAGGCGTTGTCCGTCATCAGTGGCAGCGGCAGCAGATCGTAGGAGCGCCCCTCAGGCGGCAGGCCCGGCGCGCCTATCACCAGATCAGCGCGGCCATCGTGCAGGCAGTCCCAGGTACCCGCCAGGGTTTCGTAGCGCAGCAATATGTGAATATCGGGCTGTACCTGCTGAAAGCGTTTCACCAGGGGATAGATCACTTCAACCGGAAAGAGCGCATTGATGGCAATGGTCAGCTGCGCTTCCCAGCCATGGGCCATACGCTGCGCCATCTCGGACAGCGACTCGGTGGCCTGCAGAATCTGTCGCCCATGCTGCAACAGCATGCGCCCCACCGGCGTCAGCACCATGCGCCGGCCGCGCTTTTCAAACACCTTGATGCGGTGCTCTTCCTCGAGTTTCTGCACCGTATAGGTGATGGCCGAGGGCACCCGAAACAGCGCTTCAGCGGCGGCGGCAAAACTGCCGTGACGATCGATGGCATCCAGCACCTTGAGTGCATCCAGGGATATCTGCGCCGGCATCCGCCGCTCCTGCGTAATGAATTATTCCAGAACCTATGATTCTAAACGACTAGACACCAGAATAAATGCCAAAATAGATGCCACTGTGCCCAGAGATTGAATAGATATGCTCAAGCTATTTACCGGCTCCCCCGCTACCCGGCTGGCCCAGGCAATCGAACGCGATGATGCCGATGGCCTGGCCAAGCTGCTGCGCAAGGCAACCCCGGCGCTGCTGTCAGAGCCTGTGGATAGCGGCCACCTGGCAACGGAACTGGCGATAGACGCACAAAGTCCCAAACTGCTGACGCTGCTGCTAAATGCAGGCTGCGATGCCAATGCCGTCGGCGCCCAGGGCCTGCCACTGAGCTGGCGCAGCCTGACAACCCATGGCCTGGCGGGCAAAAGCCTGGAGTTGCTCGCAGCCCTCCTGCGCGCAGGTGCCGACCCCAACAGCATTAATGATGCCGGTACGCCCTTGTTGCACGCCAGCTTTGCGCACTGCGAACCGGTCCGGCTGATGCTGCACCTCAGTCGCCTGCTGGAAGCCGGAGCCCGCATCGATAGCCTGGATGGCGCTGGAGACAGCATCCTGCTGCTGGCGTTGCGCAGCGACAGACGCGAGCTGATCCAGTTTCTGATTCACTCAGGCGCCCTCTTGCCGGACAGCCTCACAGCAGACATCAGCGAGGAGACGCAGCGCTATGCCCAGCGCTGCCAGCAGGATTACCGCATCCGCCAGCAATTTCTCGGCGCCTGAAACCCCGGCAGCCTGTCGGACTGAACACTGATCTACCGCGACCAAGCCCGACAGGCTGCTAGCCGCCCACATCCAGACCGCCCAAGGCCAACAATAATGAAATCAAAAGTTCTGATCATTCACACCGGCGGCACTATCGGCATGCACCCCTCGGATCAGGGCTATGTCCCGGTGCCGGGTTTTAACGAACTGCTGCAGCAAAAGCTCAGCAAGCAGGCGCAACAGAACCTGCCGCATTTTGAAATACTGGAATTCGCCCAGCTGATCGATAGCTCCAACATCCAGCCATCCGACTGGACCCGCCTGGGCAAAACCCTGATGGAGCATTACGACGACTACAAGGGTTTCGTGGTGCTGCACGGCACCGATACCATGGCCTACACGGCGTCCGCGCTGTCGTTCATCCTGCAGGGTCTGGACAAGCCGGTGATCCTGACCGGCTCACAGATTCCGCTGATCGAGCCACGCAACGATGCCCTGGACAACCTCATCACGGCGCTGATTCTGGCCGGTAATTATGCGGTGCCCGAAGTCTGCATTTACTTCAATGGCCGACTGCTGCGGGGCAACCGCGCCTGCAAGCTGCGCGCGACTGGATTCGATGCCTTCGATACGCCCAACTGCCCCTGGCTTGGCCAGGCCGGCATCCATATAGAGCTGCAGGAACACCTGCTACTCGAACGCGGCGCACCGCGCTTTGAAGCACCGCATTTCGACCCCGGCGCCGTCTCGCTGCTGCATCTGTATCCCGGCATGCCGGGGCGCATCGCCGCCCAGCTGCTGGAGGATTCGCAACTCAAGGGGCTGCTGATCCGCAGTTTTGGCGTCGGCAACCCGCCCGATGAAAACCGTGAACTGATGCAGGCACTGGAACAGGCCTCGGCCCGAGGCCAGGTGGTAGTCAACCTGACCCAGTGCCTGCAGGGCAAGGTCAGCCAGGGCGCCTATGCCACCGGTGGCAAGCTGAATGATATAGGCGTAGTGCCGGGCAGCGATCTCACCGTAGAGGCGGCCTTCACCAAGCTGCATTTTCTTGTCGCCACCGGGGAGTCGCCCATACGGATACGCGAGCTGATGCAAACATCCATCTGTGGCGAGCAAAGCTGATCCAGCAACACAGGGCAAGACTCAGAGCCTGGCCAGCGGCTCTGGCTCTGGCTCTGGCTCAGCCTGCACTCTGTCTCCCACCCGGATGCGTCCACCTTCGATAATGCGCACGCAGAGCCCGCCTATACCGCGCATGGCGTTAAAACCACCGGGCCCCAGCACCGCTTCCATGCGCGAACAGGGGTGACACTGCCCCGCCCCCTCCAGCAGCACCTCGCCGATGCGAAAGCGCCGCCCGCTGAGGGCATGCAGGCTGATGCCACGCACCAGCAGATTACGCCGCAGCAACGCAGGATCCAGCGATTCCCTGTGCAACAGGGACGCCAGCACCGCCAGGTGCTCAGCCTGAAACAGAGTGATCTGACGCTTGCTGTCGACCCGACCGCTAAAGCGATCACCCAGCAAGCCCTGCCCCAGCTCTACGCTGGCCTCAGTAACGCTTTGCATGGGCTCTTGCCGGGAAGGCCGCAGCAGTATCTGCTCCAGCACACCGCACTGGGGTAATGTGCCCAGCAGTTTCGCCATCTGACCTCGCATTCGCCTGCCTCCTGATGAGTCTCCTGTAGCCCCCTGTTATGGCCCTGAGCTTCAGGCCAACGCTCGCTTTAGCTGCGAATGAGCATTGGCCGCCACCGGGGGCGCCCTTATAATAGCGCTTTAACCCTGCAAAGCCCCCAGCGCTATGACGGCCCCCGGGACTTCGCACGGCAACTTCAAGGATCGATGTCATGACCTCCCTGTTTCTGCTGGTCGGCGCCCTGATGCTGATGCTCAGCATCCTGCTCAGCCCGCTGTCGAACCGGCTTGGCATGCCGGTGCTGCTGCTGTTTCTGGGCGTTGGCATGCTCGCCGGCGAAGACGGCCTGGGCCATATCCAGTTCGACGATTTTGAAACCGCCTTCCTGGTGGGCAACCTGGCACTGGCCATCATCCTGCTGGATGGCGGCATGCGCACCCGGGGCGAAACCTTCCGGGTTGGCCTCAGGCCCGCACTGGTACTGGCGACCCTGGGCGTCCTGATCACCGCCCTGGTCACGGGGGTGGCCGCGATCTTTATCTTTGACCTCTCATGGCTCGACGGCCTGCTGATCGGCACCATCGTATCCTCCACCGACGCCGCCGCCGTCTTCGCGCTGCTGCAGGGCCGCGGCCTGAACCTCAACGCCCGCGTCAGCGCCACCCTGGAAATAGAGTCCGGCAGCAACGACCCCATGGCGATATTCCTCACCCTGATACTGTTGCAGCTGATCACTCAGGACGGCGGCACCTCGCTGTGGTCGGCCCCGCTGATGCTGCTGCAGCAGATTGTTATCGGCGTCGCCTTCGGCTGGTTTGGCGGCAAGCTGCTGGTCCTTTTGATCAACAAGGTCGAACTGGTGACGGCGCTCTATCCGCTGCTGGTCACGGCCAGCGGGCTGGTGATATTTGCCGGCACCAACGCCCTGGGCGGCAGTGGCTTTCTGGCGATTTACCTGGCCGGCGTATTGCTGGGCAACGCCCGGGTACGCATGATGCCGGCCATCTTGCAGGTACACGACGGCCTCGCCTGGCTGGCGCAACTGTGCCTGTTCCTGATACTGGGCCTGCTGGTGGATCCATCCCAGCTACTGCTGATCGCGCCAGCGGGGCTGCTGCTGGCGGCGGTACTGATTCTGATCGCCCGTCCGCTGGCGACCTTCAGTACCCTCTGGCCCTTCGGTTTCAAGCCTCGTGAACAAGGCTTTATCGCTTGGGTGGGCCTGCGCGGCGCTGTGCCCATAGTGCTGGCGCTGTTTCCGGTCATGGCCGGCGTGGAGCAGGCACCGCTGTTCTTCAATATCGCCTTTATCGTCGTCATGGTGTCGCTGGTGATTCAGGGTAGCAGCCTGGCACCGGTGGCCCGCTGGCTGAAACTTGAAGTGCCGGGGCATGAGCAGGCGCACCGGCGCATCCCCATAGACGTACCGGCGGTAGGCGAACACGAGTTACTGCTGTTCCGGCTGCAGGGCCAGCGCTGGCAGCGCCCTGCCCCGCTGGGTGATCTGCGCATGCCGGCGGATACCGGGATAGCGGCGGTGTTTCGTCAAGGCCGCTATCTGCGCCCCCAGGCCAAGACCGCCCTGCAGGATGGCGATCTGCTGGCCGTAATGGCGCGCCCGGACATGATCGATGCCCTGGGGCATCAGTTCAACGCCCCCCATGGCCCCAAACACCTGGCGGAAATGGCCTTCTTCGGCGAGTTTGTACTCAATGGCGAGGCGCAGCTGGCCGATGTCGAGCAGGCCTACGGCATCAAGGTCGAGCAGGAAGATTCGACCCAGACGCTCTCCGCCTGCATCGCACGCCACCAGCACGGCCATCCGGTCGTAGGCGACAGCCTAATGCTGGGCCCGGTCACTCTGGTGGTCAAGGCAGTGGAAGGCGATGTTGTCACCAAAGTTGGTCTGAAACTGCACTGATATGTACAGTCCTGACCTGCCGCCGAGGCCTATTGCGAGTCTTGGCGACTGGCCAGGGCAGCTAGCCCGCGGGTGGCATACCCGGCCAACAGCACATTCAGGGCTCCCAGCAGCACCAGCGTCAGGCCGTAGCCACCGTGCTCGGTCAGCAGACCAAACAGCAGGCCCCCCACAGCGCCGCCGCCGACATTGAGCGCGCCCCACAGACTCATCACCCGGCCGCGATAGGCCCCATCCAGTGAAACCTGTATCAGCGACTGGGTCGCCACCCCGCAGACGGTAGCGCAAAAGCTCAGCAGCATGACCAGCGCAAGACCCGCCTCGAAACGCGCATTCAGCCCAAACAGCACCAGCACCACACCGGCGCCGATGGCGGCAAGGCGTAACGCCGACAGCAAGCGCGCACGGGGCAGCGCCGACAGGATCAGCCCTGCGACGATAGAGCCCAGCCCCGCTGCCGAGGTCAGCATGGCCAGCGCCTCTACACCACGGCTGTAGAGCACATCCACCGCCGCCGGCAGAATTTCCAGCAGACCCCGGCCCAGTATCGCCGAGCAGCAGATCACCAGCAGCAGGCGCACAATCAGCGCCTCGCTGCGGGCGTAACGCACGCCGGCCAGCAGATCCGCCAGAAAGCGCCGCTGCGGCCCCCGGGCATCCCTGCGGGCCTGCTCGTCCAGTTTGAGGCACAGCAGCACCAGCGTCAGGGGCAGATAGCAGGCCCCACTCACCGCCAGCGCCGCCGCACCGCCATAGAGGTTGATCAGCACACCGGCGATCATAGGACCTATAAAACGGGCGCTGTTAAACAGAATGGCATTGATCGCCACCGCTCTGGACATATTGGCCACGCTGACCAGCTCCGGCACCAGCGACAGCCGCACCGCCTGATAGGCGCTGTTGGTCATGCCGATCACCAGGGCAAACAGCAGCACCCCCAAAGGCTCGATAAGGCCGGCCCCGACCAGCACGGCCAGGCCGCCCCCCAGGCTGCTGAGCACCAAGCTGATCACCACCGCCGCCCGGCGCCGGTTGATACGATCCACCAGCACCCCGAACAGCGGCCCCACCAGCACCACCGGGAAAAACATCAAAAAGGCCAGCAGACCCAGCCAGGTTTCCGAGTGGGTCATATCCCACATCTTCCAGCCCAGCGTCATGCGCTGAATCCAGACCCCCTGGGTCGAAAACAGGCTGCCGCACAGGTAGGTAAGGTAATTGCGTTCGTGAAGGATCGAGGGCTGCATTCAGGGCCTTAAAAAGAAAAAGCGCCCTGGGGCGCTTTCAGTGGATCAGGATAAAAGAATTACTTCTTCAGGGCCGCAACCACCGAGATTTCAACCAGCAGTTCAGCCCGCGCCATGCGTGCTTCAACACAGGCGCGCGCCGGGGCCTGCCCTTGCGGTACCCAGGCATCCCAGACTTCATTCATGGCGGCGAAGTCTTTCATGTCGCGGATGTACAGGGTAGCGGACAGCAGGTGCTCGCGGTCACTGCCAGCCTGGGCCAGCAGGGTGTCGACCTTTTCCAGCATGGTGCTGGTCTGCTCGCGGATATCCGCATTGGCATCGGCCGCAACCTGACCGCAGAGGTAAACAGTGTCATTGTGAATCACGATACGGCTCATGCGCTGGCCGGTTTCCATACGGGTAAGGCTCATCGGTCTATCCTGTCGTTGGGCTGAATTAAAGCCCCTATTTTACGGCCCCGGCCATACACAACCAGGCAAAATCCACTATAAAACCGCCTTATGCAGGCAAATGCTGCGTAAACAGCACTAAAAGCGAAAATTCGCCGGTCACAGATTCAGCCGCGGAATTTCCAGTGCCGGGCAACGATCCATCACGACGTCCATGCCTGCCGCATGGGCGCGCTCGGCGGCGGGCTCGTTCACCACGCCCAGTTGCATCCAGATCGATTTGGCGTGCACGGCGATGGCATCATCCACCGCATCGCCGGCATCTACCGAGTTGCGGAAAATGTCCACCATGTCGATGGGCTCATCAATTTCAGACAACGAAGCCCGCACCGGCTGACCCAGAATGCTGGCGCCAACTTCAGTCGGGTTGACCGGAATCACTCGATAACCCTTGGCGATTAGGTACCCCATCACCTGATGACTGGCGCGGTGCGGCCTTGGGCTGGCACCCACCAGGGCGATGGTTTTACTGCTCTCAAGAATCTTTCGAATTATTTTATCGTCGTTCAAAACCTTTACTCCTTGCCGGCCTGACCACAGACCGGACATGAGGGATCCTGCTTCAATTTCAAGGTACGCCACTCCATGCTGCGGGCATCCAGCAGCTGCAGTCGACCTACCAGCGGCTGACCGATACCGGCCAGCACCTTCAACGCTTCCATCGCCTGCACAGAACCTATAATGCCCACCAGCGGTGCCAGTACGCCTGATTCTGAACAGGTCAAATTTTCATCTTCGCCATCACGGTACAGGCACTGATAACAGGGCGAGTCCGGCTGGCGGGCGTCAAACACCGTGACCTGGCCTTCCATCCGGATGGCGGCACCCGATACCAGCGGGCGCTTGTGACGGACACAGGCGCGGTTGACAGCAAAGCGGGTGCCAAAGTTGTCGCAGCAATCCAGCACCAGATCCACACTGGCCACCAGCTCGTCAAGACGCTCATCCGAAAGCCGTTCGCACAGCGCTTGGATGCGGATATCCGGATTAAGTGCCATCAGTGTTTGGCGCGCCGACTCGACCTTGGTCTCACCGATACGTGGCGTACTGTGCAGGATCTGGCGCTGCAGGTTGCTCAGGTCGACCTCATCGTCATCCACCAGCACCAGTTCACCCACCCCCGCCGCCGCCAGATACATGGCCACGGGGCTCCCCAGCCCGCCCAGGCCGATAATCAGTACCCGGGCGCCGAGCCAGGCTTCCTGGCCATCAATTTCGACCTCCGGCAACATGATATGCCGGCTGTAACGCAACAACTGCTCATCTGTCAGCATTCAGTCACTCCTTGCAGGTTCCTGTAGCCAGCGCCCCAGGGTGACACGATCACGCCCCCCCAGATCAGGCCGCGTGGCAGTATCGCAATAGCCCAATTCATCCAGCAAGGTCCGTACCGCCTCAGCCTGATCATAGCCGTGTTCGAACAGCAGCCAGCCACCTTGCTCCAGCACGATACGCGCGCCCTTGGCAATATGGCGAATATCGGCCAGTCCCTTGTCATCTGCCACCAGCGCACTGCGCGGCTCAAAGCGGACATCCCCCAGCCCCAGGTGCGGGTCGGCGGGGTCTATGTAGGGAGGATTACTCACAATCATCGCAAAACGCCCGTCCAGCGGCTCGAACCAGCTGCCCTGCACAAAGCGAGCATTGCTCAGTCCCAGACGCTTCGCGTTGCGTTGCGCCAGCGCCACGGCACCCGCCACCCGGTCACAGCCCTGCAGTGTCCAGCCGGGGCGTTCACTGGCCAGCGCCAGGGCGATGGCGCCGGTGCCGGTGCCCAGGTCCGCCACCCGGAAATCGCCATCGGGCAGCAACTCGAGGGCCTGCTCCACCAGGGTTTCGGTATCGGGGCGCGGTATCAGCGTATCGGCGCTCACCTCCAGATCCAGGGTCCAGAAACCGCGCCGGCCGGTGAGGTGCGCCACCGGCTCCCCCGCCAGGCGCCGTTGCAGCAACGCATCGAAGTCCGCCGCCTGCTGCACAGACAACACTCGCTCGGGGTGCGTGAACAGGTAGGTGCGGCCGCAGTCCAGCAGATGACACAGCAGCAGCTCCAGGTCCAGCCGCGGGCTGTCGCTGTCCACCAGCTGCGCGGCGCTCTGCAGCACTTTGGCGATGGTCAGACTCACCTGTGCTGACTCGTGTGATCTGGCGTTATTCATCCGATCTTATTCCTCCGAGAGCGCGCCCAGCTGTTCGGTCTGGTACTCCAGCTGCAGCGGATCAATGATGGCATTCAGCTCGCCGTTCATGACTTCCCCCAGCTTGTAGAGCGTCAGGTTGATACGGTGATCCGTTACCCGCCCCTGGGGATAGTTGTAGGTACGGATACGTTCGGAGCGGTCACCGCTGCCCACCAAGCTCTTGCGCGTACTGGCCTGGGCGGCGGCATGGCGTTCCTGTTCAGCCGACTGCAAGCGCGCCGCCAGCAGCGACATGGCACGGGCGCGGTTCTTGTGTTGCGAACGCTCGTCCTGACATTCCACCACCACGCCGGTGGGAATATGCGTAATGCGAATGGCCGAGTCGGTCTTGTTGACGTGCTGACCACCGGCGCCTGAGGCACGGAAGGTATCCACCCGCAGGTCCGCCTTGTTGATGGCAATTTCGGCCACTTCGTCCTGCTCCGGCATCACCGCCACAGTACAGGCCGAGGTATGAATGCGCCCCTGGGACTCGGTTTCCGGCACCCGCTGCACGCGGTGCGCACCGGATTCGAACTTGAGCCTGGAGTACACATCCTGCCCCACCACCCGGCTGATGATTTCCTTGTAACCACCGTGCTCGCCATCGCTGGCACTGATGATTTCAATACGCAGCCCCTGCTGCTCGGCGTAGCGCGAATACATGCGAAACAGATCGCCGGCAAAAATAGCCGCCTCGTCGCCGCCGGTACCGGCGCGCACTTCGAGGAAGACGTTGCGGCTGTCGTTCGGATCCCGCGGCAGCAGCAATATCTGCAGCTGCGCCTCAAGTTCTTCGATCCGTCCGCGAACCCCGCCGATCTCCTCGCGCGCCATTTCGCGCATCTCGGCATCGCTGTCATCGAGCATCAGCTCGGCTTCCGCCAGGTCATCCAGTGCGCCCAGGTAGGCATTGAAGCTTTCCACCACGGGTTCGAGCTCGGCGTATTCGCGCGACAGTTCGCGGAAACGGTTCTGATCGGCGAGCGTGCCCGGATCACTCAGCAGGGCTGCCACTTCCTCATGGCGATCGACGAGTCTTTCCAGCTTGTTGCGTATAGAGGTTTTCATGTTATTCAGAGTCAACCGTAAGGACAGTTGATAGAGCTCCTGCACGAGCTGCATCAGTGTTAGGGCACCTGGTGAGCCGGTCTGGCATGGAGCACCCGAATGCGTTCATGTTATTTGGCGTCAGCGCTGTCGGACAGCTGATACAGTTCCTGCACCAGCTGCAGCATCTCTTCACGCCCATCCGCGCTGGCCTTGCGCAGCTGGATGGTGGGCGAGTGCAGCAGCTTGTTGGTCAGGCGGTTGGCCAGCAGCTCCAGTACCTGGTCGGCGGGCTTGCCGTTGCGCAGCAGTTTCATGGCCTGCGCCAGCGCTTCGTCCCGCAGGGTTTCGCCGCGCGAACGCAGCGCCGTCAGGGTATCCACGGCATCGAGTTCGCGCAGCTGGCGCATAAAGGCCAGGGCGCCGCGGGCAATAATTTCTTCCGCCTCAAGGGCTGCGGTTTCACGCGAGCGCTGATTTTCCTCGATCACATCTTTCAGATCATCAACGCTGTACAGATAGACATCGTCCAGCTCGCCCACCTGGGGCTCGATATCCCGCGGGACTGCGATATCCACCATAAACACCGGCTTGTGCTTGCGCTTTTTCAGCGCATCTTCCACCGCACCCTTGCCGAGAATCGGCAACTGGCTGGCGGTGGAGGAAATCACAATATCGGCCTCGGCCAGCACCTGCGGAATGTCCGCCAGCACTATGGCGCGGCCGCCGACGGAGTCCGCCAGCGCCTGGGCCCGCCCCAGCGTACGGTTGGCGACGATCATGGAACGCACACCGGCCTGACTCAGGTGACGCGCCACCAGTTCGATGGTTTCACCGGCGCCTATAAGCAGCGCCCGGCTGCTGCCAAGGTCCGAAAAAATGTGCTGGGCCAGGCTAACCGCCGCATAGGCCACCGACACCGGGTTCTGACCGATAGCGGTATCGGTGCGCACCTGCTTGGCAACGGCAAAGGTCTGCTGGAACAGCCGGCCGAGTTCTGCCCCCGCCAGCCCCTGCCCCTGGGACAGGACATAAGCGGACTTGAGCTGACCGAGAATCTGCGGTTCGCCCAGCACCAGGGAGTCCAGCCCGCTGGCCACCCGCATCATGTGGCGCGCAGCGTCCTGGTCCCAGTGGGCATAGATGCACTGCGCCAGCATCGCGGGGGCAAGATGGTGATAGTCCCCCAGCCACTGCAGCAGAGACTCCAGCCCCGCGGTGTCGGTCGAGCAATACAGCTCGGTGCGATTGCAGGTCGACAGAATGGCGATTTCCCTGAGGCGGCCGGAGGCACGGGCATGCTCCAGGGCATCAACCAGCTGCTCCGGCGCGAATGCCACCTTCTCGCGCACCTCGAGCGGGGCGGTTTTGTGGTTGATACCTAACGCCAATAGAGCCATGGAGACGTTGCAGAACCTCAGCGAAATATTCAGGCGCGCCATAATACACCTTCTTGGCGCCAAGAAGAAAATCCGCCCGCCGGAACTTTCCATTCAAACAGCCGCCAAACTGACGCATGACAATAGCGCCAAGCTTCCTCTATAGTGAGCCAACACCCCAAGGGACCTGACCTGAAGCCCCATGAACAAAACCCTGCTCGGCATTTTGATCAGCACGCTCGCTGTAGCTGGCTGCAGTTTTCAGCCTGTTGCGACCGAATCTCTGACCCCCGTGGTACTGGAACCGGTGCAGTACCAGCCGGGCGAATTCAACCGCGAATCCCTGTTGCAGCTGCTGCAGGCCGAGATTGCCGGCCAGCGACGTCAGTTCGATGTCGCCCTCGTCATCTATCTGCAGCAGGCCAAGCTGACCCGCGACCCGGCCGTGGCCGAGCGCGCCACCCGCATAGCCCAGTACCTGCAACGCCCCGACGACATGCTGCAGGCGGCACAACTCTGGATAGAGGCGCAGCCCGATAACCCCGAGCCTTACCAGCTCGCCGCAGGCCTGCTGCTGCACGAAGGTGACTACGAGGCGGCGCTGCCTCTGATGGAGCGCGCCCTGGCCGAAGACAGCCGCCAGGCGCTGGCGCTGCTCGTGGGCCAGGCCAGCAACATCAGCCCCCGTCAGCTCGAGGGCTATATCGCCATGCTGGACCGCCAGCTGGAAAAAGCCCCGAACGACAGCTATCTGCTGCTGGCCCACGGCCAGCTGCTCAAGCAGCTCGATAGAACCGACGCCGCTCTGGCAGACTTTGACCGGGTACTGCAACAGAACCCGGACGATCTCGATGCGCTGATGCTCAAGGCGGAACTGCTGCGCCTTAACGACCGCTCGGCCGAAGCGCTGCAACTGCTGCGCCCCTATCTGAAAAGCCAGAGCGACAACCGCCAGATTCAGGTGCTCCATCTGCAGCTGCTGTTTCTCAACGACCAGCAAAAGCAGGCCGCCAACGCCTCCCGCGAGCTGATCAGGCGCTTCCCCGACGACAGCCAGCTGCATTACTACCTGGCATTGCTGATGCTGGAAAATGACCAGCTGAGCCAGAGTCGAAGCGTGCTGGAACAGCTGCTGGAACAGAACCCGGACAACAGCGAGCCCCACTTTTATCTGGGCTATATCGCCCAGACCGAGGGCCGCAATGAAGAGGCGATCGAACACTACAGCCGCGTCACCGATGGCTCCAACCTGTTTCAGTCTTACGCCCGCACCCTCAACCTGCTGGACCAGCCGGCCGACCAGGCCCGCGTCGAACTGATCCTGGAAAATGCCCGCGCCCGCTACCCGGAACTTGCGCCGCGTTTCTATGGACTCCAGGCCGAATGGCTCAATCAGCACCAGCAGCGGGATGCCGCCCTGGCCATTCTGGACCAGGGCCTGGCGGAGCTCGGCAATGAAGTGACCCTGCTGTACACCCGCGCCATGCTGATAGACCCGAACAACTTCCCGCAGATCGAGCAGGATCTGCGCAAGGTGCTCGAAATGGAGCCCGACAACGCCAGTGCGCTGAACGCCCTGGGGTACACCCTGACGCTCTACACCGACCGTTACGATGAAGCCTATCGACTGATCGAGCAGGCGCTGCAACAAAAACCCGATGACCCCGCCGTGCTGGACTCCATGGGCTGGGTGCTGTTCAACCTTGAGCGTTACCCCGAAGCCATCGAATTCCTGCAACGGGCCTACGACAGCTTCCCGGACCCAGAAGTCACCGGCCACCTGATCCGGGCTTACTGGGCCGATGGGCGCCAGAACCGCGCCCGCGAACTGCTGGAACAGCACCTGGGCGAAGACCCGCAGAATGAACACCTGCGCGAAGCCGCCAAGGCACTCGAGGCTCACTGATGCGCGCGCTTGGACTGACCCTGCTGCTGACCCTGCTGGCCGGCTGCAGCAGTTTCAAAACCGATCAGACCCAGGCGCCCGCCAGCGGCAGCTGGGATCAGTACCAGCAACAGGCGCTGGCGCTGCAAAACTGGACTCTGGACAGCAAGGTCGGCATTCGCACTCCGGATGATAGCCAGAGCGCCCGCATGCAGTGGCAGCAGCAGACCCCGCGCTATCGCATCGCCATCAGCGGCCCCCTCGGCCAGGGCGGCGCCCTGATCGAAGGTGATCCCCGCGGCGTGAGCATCGATATCGCCGGCGAAGGCCGTTACGCCTCAGACAGCCCGGAAGCCCTGCTGCAGTCCCTGCTGGGCTGGAGCTTTCCGGTTGAGCAGGTGACCTACTGGATTCGCGGCTTGCCTGCACCCGGCCTTGCCTACACCCCAAGCTTTCGCGAGAATCGCTTAGAGACCCTTGAACAGGGCGGGTGGTTGATCCATTATTCCGCCTACTCGACGGACAATGGGTACGTGCTGCCACAGCGCGTAACGCTGAGGCGCGCAGACCTGACCATTACGGTGATCATCAAGGAGTGGATCGCGTCCTGAGCTGGCAACGACAGTTATTTTGCTGTTCGTTTCCCTTTGACTGCACTTCGGGCTTGACCTATCGAGCCGGTTTTAGCAGAATATGCGCCTTCTTTCGGGAGGCCAACTCCAAAGGAGAGATACTGGGGTATCGCCAAGCGGTAAGGCACTGGATTCTGATTCCAGCATGCGGAGGTTCGAATCCTCCTACCCCAGCCATTTACTCATGAAATACTCCCTGTCAGCTTCGAATTCCAACTCCGAACCAACCGAGAAGGTGCTCGCCGTGTCTAGAATGATGGTCTTCACCGGCAATGCCAATCCGGAACTCGCCCAGAGAGTGGTCGAGCGCCTTGATATCCCCATGGGCAAAGCCATCGTCGGTCGCTTTAGCGACGGTGAAGTGAACGTAGAGATCCAGGAAAACGTCCGCGGCAAGGATGTGTTCATTATCCAGCCGACCTGCGCGCCTACCAACGACAACCTGATGGAACTCATAGTGCTGGCCGATGCACTGCGTCGCGCATCCGCCAGCCGTGTGACCGCAGTAATCCCCTACTTCGGTTACGCCCGCCAGGATCGCCGCCCGCGCTCTGCCCGTGTGGCGATCAGCGCCAGGGTTGTGGCGGACATGATCTCTGCAGTCGGCATCGACCGCGTTCTGACTGTTGACCTGCACGCCGACCAGATCCAGGGTTTCTTCGACAGCCCTGTGGATAACGTCTACGGCTCACCGGTCCTGCTGGACGACATCCTCGATCAGCAATTCGAGAACATCATGGTCGTGTCCCCGGACGTCGGCGGCGTGGTACGTGCCCGCGCCATCGCCAAACAGCTGGATTGCGATCTGGCCATCATTGACAAGCGTCGCGAACGCGCCAACGAATCCCAGGTGATGAACATCATCGGTGACGTCGAAGGCCGCACCTGCATCCTGGTCGATGACATGTGCGATACCGCCGGCACCCTGTGCAAGGCAGCCAAGGCGCTGAAAGACAACGGCGCCGCCAAAGTCTACGCCTATATAACGCATCCGGTACTGTCAGGCCCTGCGGTCGAGAACCTGAACAACAGCGTCCTGGACGAACTGGTGGTAACCGATACTATCCCGCTGTCCGCCGCTGCGCGCGACTGCCCGAAGGTACGTCAGCTCACCCTGGCACCGATGCTGGCAGAAGCGGTACGCCGCGTCTGCAACGAAGAATCTATCAGCGCAATGTTCCGCTAAGCGGACCCTGCCTGAACCGCACCGGCGCCACATGCGTCTGTGTTAATGCCCACAAGGGCAATAGCGATGCTGCAGAACCTTGGTCGCGAGGTCTGCAGCTTTTATTTATTGAAGGATAATCACATGACTAACTTTGTAATCGAAGCAGTATCCCGTGCGGATCAGGGCAAAGGTGCGAGCCGCCGCCTGCGCACTCAGGGATTCGTGCCTGGCATCCTGTACGGTGGCGAGAACGACAAGAACCCTGTTGCTATCTCCGTTAACGGCAACGAACTGAACAAGCAGCTGACTGATCAGTCTTTCTTCTCCAGCATTCTGACCATCAAGCTGAATGGCGAAGAGCAGAAAGTCATCATCAAGGATCTGCAGCGCCACCCGGCTCGCCCGCAGGTACTGCACGCTGACTTCCAGCGCGTAACGGACGAAAGCCGCATCCGCATCACGGTTCCGCTGGAGTTCGTCAACTTCGAAAAATCAGCCGCTTCCAAAGCGTCTGCCAAGTTCGCTGTTGAGAAAAACACCGCTGAAATCCTGTGCAACGCCGGCCAGCTGCCGGAATCACTGCTGATCGATCTGAGCACTGTTGAAGGCGGCAAGGTTCTTCACCTGTCCGACATCAGCCTGCCAGAAGGCGTTGAAATCATTGCTCTGCGTCGCGGCGGTGACCACGACCAGGGTATCGGTTACGTCTACGCTCCGCGTGGCGCCAAAGCTGCCAAGTAAGACTGTAGCAGCCAGTCGGACTTAACACTGATCTACTGCGGAAAAGCCGAAGCTGGTTATTTTATGCGCTCTTTTTTGTTAAATAGACCCACTATTCGCCTCAAAAGCGCCCAAAAACTAACTCAACTCGGCCTTTCCCTCGCAACGATCGGCCAAGTCCGACAGGCTGCTAGGGCACCGGCATGAATGACAGGATCCAACTGATCGTAGGCCTCGGAAACCCGGGCGATAACTATAATCAGACCCGTCACAATGCCGGTGCCGACTTTGTCGGGCAGCTTGCTGCCTGGCATAACTGCACGCTGGTACCGGATCGCAAGTTTCACGGACGCTACGGCAAGATCGTTCTCAACGGCCAGCCAGTCCACCTGCTGATCCCCCACACCTTCATGAATTTGAGCGGTCAGGCCGTCGCGGCTCTGGCAACGTTCTACAAGATTCCAGCTCAGTCCATTCTGGTCGCTCACGATGAGCTTGACCTGCCCCCCGGTGTCGCCCGTTTCAAGCACGGCGGCGGACACGGTGGTCACAATGGTCTGCGCGATATCATTACCCGTCTGGGCAATGACAAGAATTTCTATCGCCTGCGCTTAGGTATTGGCCACCCCGGCCACAGTAGCCAGGTCGCCGCCTTCGTGTTGAAGAAGGCCCCCGGCAGCGAACGGGACAAAACCCTCGCCGCCTCCGATGAAGCCCTGCGCTACCTGCCCGAAGCCACTTCCGGGGAATGGGGTCGCGCCATGAATGGGCTCCACAGCTTCCAAGGTTAACTGACAGGACAAGCACCATGGGTTTCAAATGCGGTATCGTCGGCCTGCCCAACGTAGGCAAGTCCACCCTGTTTAATGCACTGACCAAGGCCGGTATCGACGCCGAGAACTTCCCGTTCTGCACCATCGAGCCCAATTCAGGCATTGTTCCCATGCCGGATCCGCGCCTCAACAAGCTGGCCGACATCGTCAAGCCACAGCGCGTGCTGCCGACCACCATGGAATTTGTCGATATTGCAGGTCTGGTAGCCGGCGCGTCCAAGGGCGAAGGCCTGGGCAACAAGTTTCTGGCCAACATCCGTGAAACCGATGCCATCGCCCACGTAGTGCGCTGCTTTGACGACGACAATGTCATTCACGTCGCCAACCGCATCCACCCGCTGGAAGATATTGAAATCATCAATATGGAACTGGCGCTGGCCGACCTCGACTCCGTCGAGAAGCAGCTGCAGCGCGTAACCCGCAACGCCAAGGGCGGCGACAAGGACGCCCTGCGCGCCAAGGCTCTGCTGGAAAAGCTGCTGCCGCACCTGAGCGAAGGCCAGCCGGTACGCTCCATGAGCCTGACCGAAGATGATCACAAGCTGCTGCCAAGCCTGCACCTGCTGACCACCAAGCCGACCATGTACATTGCCAACGTGTCCGAAGACGGCTTCGAAGACAATCCGCACCTGGAACAGGTACGTGAGCAGGCCGCCACCGAAGGCGCCGTGGTTGTGGCCATCTGCAACAAGCTGGAATCCGAGATCGCCGAACTCGACGACGAAGAGCGCCTCGAGTTCCTGCAGGATCTGGGCATGGAAGAACCGGGGCTGGACCGCGTCATCCGCGCCGGTTACGGCCTGCTGGGCCTGCAGACCTACTTCACCGCCGGGGTGAAGGAAGTTCGCGCCTGGACCGTCAAAATCGGCGCTACGGCCCCTCAGGCCGCCGGTGTGATCCATACCGACTTCGAGAAGGGTTTCATCCGCGCCGAAGTCGTTGGCTACGAGGACTTCGTTGCCTTCAACGGCGAACAGGGAGCCAAGGAAGCCGGCAAATGGCGCCTGGAAGGCAAGGAATACATCGTCAAGGATGGCGATGTGGTGCACTTCCGTTTCAATGTCTGACGACAACCCGGGAAAATAGATTTTTCCTCGGCCAAGCTGTTGACAACTAAGCAGAATCAGAGAATAATTCGCGCCTCGACAGATAAGGCAATGTAGCTCAGCTGGTTAGAGCAACGCATTCATAATGCGTGGGTCGCAGGTTCGAGTCCCGCCATTGCCACCATTTTTTGATCGACCAGAAGGATTGATCAAAAAATGTAAGGGGAAAAGTCCCGGCTGTCGTGGCCACCATTTTCGGATCGACTGAAAAATCGATCAGAGAATAAAGGGATCAAAAATCCCGGTTGGCGTGGCTACCATTTTCGATACTTCGGTATTGGCAAATGGAGATCTCCCCCAGGGGAGATCGCAGATTAAAGGTCGAAGGCTGTAGGGGTATAGCCAAGCGGTAAGGCAACAGGTTTTGATCCTGTCACGCGGAGGTTCGAATCCTCCTACCCCTGCCATATGGCAATGTAGCTCAGTTGGTTAGAGCAACGCATTCATAATGCGTGGGTCGCAGGTTCGAGTCCCGCCATTGCCACCATTATTTTAAGGGATTAAAAGTCCCGGCTGTAATGGCCACCGTTGTTTTAAGGGATCGAAAGTCCCGGCTGTCATGGCCACCATTGTTTTAAGGGATCGAAAGTCCCGGCTGTCATGGCCACCGTTGTTTTAAGGGATCAAAAGTCCCGGCTGTCATGGCCACCATTGTTTTAAGGGATCGAAAGTCCCGGCTGTCATGGCCACCATTGTTTTAAGGGATTAAAAGTCCCGGCTGTCATGGCCACCATTGTTATAAGGGATCAAAAGTCCCGGCTGTCATGGCCAGTTGTTTCATTTGCAAGACTGCGCATGCAAGATGCGTATCAGGAGTCGCCCTCGGGCTCACTCTTCCGGTATTGGGGTATCGCCAAGCGGTAAGGCACTGGATTCTGATTCCAGTATGCGGAGGTTCGAATCCTCCTACCCCAGCCACTCTCTTCAAGCTACTCCCACACGATTCACCTCCTCTGCGTTTCAAAAAGCCCAACCTGATCACCCAGGCTGTAAATCACGTCCACCACTCGTTTTGCATTTGCACCCTGTCTTTGCATCCACAGTATCACCAGGCACGGCACCCAAGACCCTGCAAACTTGATAGATCAGCGACTTCCGATAGCTCAGCGCTCAAACAGCCCCGTTCCTGACAGCCCCGGGCAAAGCAGCTACACTTGCTGCACAGTGCGCCCATACGGATCCATGGCAATTGGTGCCCCATGTCAGACTCAACCGCTACAAATACCACCAACACCCCTGCCGACCCTTCCCAGGTCGCCCGCGACCCGCACCGGTTGCGCAAAAATGTGCACATACTTTTTCTGGGTCTGGGGCCCAGTGAAACCGACCCCGTCATCAACCTGCTGCGCGCCGCACGCATAGCCCCGCGCGGACGCCAGATTGAAAACGAAAAGGACTTTCTCGGCGCCCTGAGCGAACGCTCCTGGGATCTGATTATCTGCTCACCCAACGAAGGCGAACTGAAAAACAACCGCGTACTGCACCACCTGCTGCGCCTGGACAAGGACATTCCGGTGGTACAGCTGATGGACGAGCTGGACTGCGCCCGCATGGCCAAGGGACTCAAGGACGGCATGCGCGCCGTTGTAAGCAAGCAGGATACCGAATTGCTACTGCTGACCCTGCAGCAGGAACTCATCAGCCTTGAGCAACGCCGCAGCCTGCATATGGCTGAAGCCAGGCTCAGCGATGCCGAACGACGTTGCCAGCAGCTGATGGACGTCTCCAGCAACGGTATCGTCTGTCTCGATGGCGAGCGCATCATGTACGCCAACCCCTGCTTCTGCCACCTGTTTGGCTATAACGATGAACGCCCGCTGATCAACCAGCCTTTCGAGAATCTGATGATCGCGGAGGACCGCGCTGAACTGACCGAGCAGCTGCGTGCCTTCAAGGATGCCAGGCGCAAGGACATGCTGATGCAGCTGTCGGCGGAGCGCGCCGATGGCAGCAACTTCGTTGCCAATCTCGAAATGCAGGAGGCACGCTATAACGACCGCCCCTGCGTGCAGCTGACCATCCGTCCGGACCGCCAGTTTCGCGAACTGCAGCAGGCGGCGCAGCAGGAACTGGTCACGGGTCTGTACAATCGCCAGTTTCTGGAACAAAGCCTGGAGGACGCCATACAGAGCGCCCTGGATGGCGGCTACGACTGCAACCTGTTGTATCTCAGCGTGGACCAGTACAGCGTCATACGTTCGGAGATTGGCTTTGAGGGCTGTGACCAGGTCGCACGGGACATTGCCGACATCCTGCGCCTGCACGTCAACCAGGCCCACCTGATTGCACGCCCCAGTGATGACATCTTCGTGGTCATCTTTCGTGATCCCAGCCCCGACAAGTCGGTGCGCCTGGCGCGCAAGCTGTGTGGCGCCATCGCCGACAGCACCACCAGCGTCAACGGCACCCTGTTGCACGTGACCTGCTCCATTGGTGTCACCACCATCAACGACAACTCACCCCGGCCCGACGAAGTCGTGGCCCGCGCCCGCATGGCATCGGAAAGCCTGCGCAACCGCCAGAGCGGCGGCAATGGCGTCAAGCTCTACACGGTTGAAGCCCACGTCAAGGCGAGTGACTCCAAGACCGTGCGCATGTTGCGCGAGGCCGTCAAGGAACAGCGTTTCCGCCTGCTGTATCAGCCGGTTGTGGCATTGCACCAGGAAACCGATGCCAACCACTACGAGGTACTGCTGCGCCTGCTGGACCCGGAGAACCGGGAAATATCCCCCAATATCTTTCTGGCCACGGTGGATCATGCCGACCTCAGCATCGCCATGGACCGCTGGGTCATCCGGGAAAGTCTGCAGCAGCTGCGTACCGAGCTTGAGAAGGGCCACCGCAACCGACTCTTTATCACCATTACCGGCGGCACCCTGAAGGACAAGGACCTGGTGCCCTGGCTGTCGGATATATTGCGCGAATTCCGCCTGCCGGCGGATCGCATCGTGTTCCAGCTCAGCGAAACCGATATCTCGTCACAGCTGCCAACCGCAATTGAGTTCACCCGCGCCGTCAAGGAACTGCACTGCCGTATCTGCATCAAGCATTTCGGCACCTCGACCAGTTACCGCGAAGTCGCCAAGGCCATCGCCGCCGACTACATCAAGATCGACGGCTCCTACGTGCAGGATCTGGCCAACAGCAATGCGCTGGATAAAAGCTTTAACCGCATGGTGGAGCAGCTCAACGGCAACCGCCGCATCACCATAGCGCCGCTGGTCGAGAGCACCAAGGTGATGAGCAAGCTGTGGAAATCCGGAGTCAACCTGATTCAGGGCTATTATCTGCAGCCACCACGCGAGCGCATGGACTACGATTTCTTCGATCAGTAGAGGCTCCCCTACCCGGCATACCCAGAGCCCGCCATTGCAGCGGGCTCTGTTTTTTAACCTGAAAGAATGGGCACAGCTTCGCGGACGTGCTGGACTCTTTTCAGGGAATAGATGGCGTTCGCATTCGTTTCAACGAAAGGCCAATGATGAAGTATCCCTGCTTCTTAGTCTTGCTAGTCAGTCTTTCTTGTCAGCCATCAGGGTGTCGCGATCGCGGAAACCGATCAGGTACAGGATGCCATCCAGCCCCAGAGTGGAGATCGCCTGTTTTGCACTTTGACGCACCAGCGGCTTGGCGCGAAACGCAATGCCGAGCCCGGCAATGGACAGCATCGGCAGATCGTTGGCGCCATCCCCCACTGCAATCGTCTGTTCCAGACGCACGCCCTCACGGGCCGCAATCTCACGCAGCAACTCTGCCTTGCGCTGACCGTTGACGATATCGCCCTTCACCTCACCGGTGACCTTGCCATCGACGATATCCAGCTCGTTGGCGTACACGTAGTCAAAACCCAGTTTCTGCTGCAGGTAGCGGCCGAAGTAATTGAAACCGCCGGACAAAATCGCCGTCTTGAAGCCCAGCGCCCGCAGGTTGGATACCAGCTCTTCCACGCCTTCGGTCAGCGGCAGGTTCTCGGCGATACGCTGCAGCACCGACGCATCAAGCCCCTTGAGCAGGGCCACGCGACGACGGAAACTCTCGTCAAAATCCAGCTCGCCGCGCATGGCCGCCTCGGTAATGGCGATCACCTGATCACCCACGCCGGCTTCCTTGGCCAGCTCGTCGATCACCTCAGCCTCGATCAGGGTGGAGTCCATATCGAACACCACCAGACGACGGTTGCGACGGTAGATATTATCTTCCTGAAAGGCAATATCCACATCCAGATCACTGGCGGTCTTGAGGAACTCTTCACGCAGCGCAGCGTTATCCGCCGGCACACCGCGTACCGAGAACTCGACACAGGCCTTGGTGCGATCCCCCGCCCCCGGCGGTGCATTCAGCGACACCCGCCCGGACAGACGGCTGATATTGTCGATGTTCAGGTCGTGCCGCGCGGCAATTTCGGTCACCTTGGCGATATGGCCTGCGGTGATGCGCCGGGCCAGCAGCGTAATGATATGCCGCGACTTGCCCTGCACGCCGACCCAGGATTCATAGGCACTCTCGTCCACCGGCTCAAAGCGCACGGTCATCTGCAGCTCGTGGGCCTTGAACAGCAGGTCCCGCAGCACACCGGAGGACTCGGCCGCAGCGGGCACTTCCACCAGAATACCGAGCGACAGGGTATTGTGAATCACCGCCTGACCGATATCGAGAATGCTGATGTTGTACTGCGCCAGAATGGCGCTGATTGCGGAGGTCACGCCCGGCTTGTCGGTACCGGAAACGGTTAGCAGGATAATCTCTTTCACGAATGATTCCATCTAGTACGCCTTCACAGACGCATCAGCCACAGGATACTATCGGCGGATTATAACAAGGCGCCCCCGAATTACCCATCAGCGACACCGCTTTCGCTTGCCGGCAGGCCTGTACCCGCCACTCAGGAATCACGACCATGGACTTCGCACAACTCTCGCAGCCCTCCCTTATGCTGCTCATCGGCGCCATAGCCCTGTGCGAATCCCTCGCCTTTATCGGCATACTGATCCCCGGTATCGCGCTGCTGTTCGCCCTGGCGCTGGTCGCCGGCGAACAGCAGTTTGCCCTGCAGCCCCTGCTGTTCAGCGCCTTTGCCGGCGCCGTGGCCGGCGACGGTCTGAGCTATTACCTGGGGCGCTACGCCAATCCCTGGCTACAACACCGCTGGCCCTTCAATGCCTACCCAGCCTGGCACCAGCGCGGCGCCAGCTTCTTCAACCGTTACGGCCCCCTCAGCATACTCGCAGGGCGCTTTATCGGCCCTATCCGCCCCGTTATCCCCTTTGTGGCCGGCACCTTTGAAATGCCCGCTGCGCGCTTTTTCGGCGTTAATATCCTCTCGGCCGCGCTCTGGGCACCGGCCAACATACTGCCGGGCTACTGGGTCGGCCAGTCCGCCGAGGCTCTGCTCGGACACTGGCAGGCATTGTTCTATCCGGCGCTTGGGCTGGTGATTCTGGTACTGGTGGCAACCATACTGCATCAGCACCTGCAGCCCGACCAGCCTCTGGCGCGCTGGGGCTCAAGGCGCCTGGGTCTAAAGCCGGAGCGCCTGGCGGCACTGCTGCTGTTCGCCGCCGCCGCCAGCGGACTGCTGCTACTCTGCCTGCTGCAGTATCTGGGGCTGGCCCAGGGCTGGAATCAGCATATCCAGCAACTGCTCTGGCAGAGCGCGGAGCATGCCCGGCCTTTGTGGGTCTTTGTCACGGCGCTGGGCGACAGCAGCAGCCTGATTCCGGCGGCATTGCTGCTGGCCATCAGCCTGCACGGGCTCAGGCGCTCCCGCGATGGCTGGCGCTTTGTCGTCCTGCTGTTGCTCTGCGTAGCCCTCAACAGCGCCCTGAAATGGCTCTTCCAGGCGCTGCGCCCAGAGATGGGACCGGTCATCGCGGGATTCAGCTTCCCCAGCGGCCACAGCAGCACCAGCGCGGCCTTCTTCGCCATGCTCGCTATTCTGCTCGGCACCGGCCATCGCCTGGCCTGGCGCCGTCTGGGCTATCTGAGCGCCCTGGTGCCTGCGGTCCTGATCGGCATCTCGCGCATTATGGTCGGGGCACACTGGCCGCTGGATGTCATGGCGGCCTGGTGTGAAGGCCTGATGGCCGCCGCGGCACTGCGACTCTGGCTGCTGCGCCCACAACGGGCACTGCATCCGGTACCGGGCAGAGACGTCTGCCTGCTGCTTGCAGGCTTGCTGATTCTGCTGAGCGCACTGGCGTTCTGGAGCTTCGACGCCCAGCTGCTGCACTACCAGGCCCTGACCTCATAGCGACAGCGGGTCAGAACCAGAAAAACAGCCCGCGCCTAGGGTAACAACAGTAAAGGGGCGGAGAAAACGCGCCGGCCAGAAACAACAAAACCGGGCTCAGGAGCCCGGTTTTGTTGATCAGCTTCCATTAGAGGAAGCTGTTATTGCGTCACGGCTGTCGTAAAGATCTAGGACGGACGGCGGTTGCGCGAGCGCGGCCGACGGCTCTTGCCTGCAGGCTTCTTGCCGGCGGGCTTGGCGCCGTTACCGGCATTGCCGCCTTCAGACTTGGCACTCGAGCGGTCGTCCAGCTTGCCTTCAGCCAAACGCTCACGCGTGCTCTTGGTCTTGCCGGAGCCAGGTTTGTCGAGCAGCTCGAAATCGATCTTGCGCTCATCCAGGTCCACCCGCAGCACCTTCACCCGCACGGCATCGCCGAGCTTGTAGGTCTTGCGCATGCGCTCACCCACCAGACGCTGCTTGGCGGCATCGAAGTGATAGTAGTCCGACGGCAGCGCAGTAATATGCACCAGACCTTCGACGTACACCTGCTTGAGCTCGACAAAGCAGCCAAAGCCGGTCACGGCGGTAATCACGCCTTCGTGCTCCTCGCCCACCTGATCCAGCATGTACTCGCACTTGAGCCAGGACATGACATCCCGGGTGGCATCATCGGCGCGACGCTCGGTCATGGAGCAGTGCTCGCCCAGCTGCACCATCTGCTCTTCTGTGTAGCGGTAACGAAACTGCGGATTGGACTTGAAGCCATCCGGCCGGCGCATGGTCTTGGACGAGCCGCTGCTGAAGGCCGACTTGAGGCGATCCATCAGTGAGCGATCACCCTCGGCATGAATGGCGGCACGAATCGCCCTGTGCACCAGCAGATCCGGATAACGACGGATCGGCGAGGTGAAGTGAGTATAGGCCGCATAGGCCAGACCAAAGTGCCCCAGATTTTCAGGGCTGTACACGGCCTGGCGCATGGAGCGCAGCATCATGGTCTGTACGACCAGACGATCCGGACGCTTTTCGATCTGCGCCGCCAGTTTCTGGTACTCGGACGGCTCCGGCTTATCGCCACCACCGAGTGACAGACCCAGCTCACCCAGATAAGCCCGCAAGCTCACCAGCTTCTGCTCTTTCGGGCCTTCATGGATGCGGTAGAGTGCCGGCACCTTGAGCTTGGCCAGGAAACGCGCCGTCGCCACGTTGGCGCACAGCATGCACTCTTCGATCACCTTGTGGGCGTCGTTGCGCACGACCGGTACTATCTCTTCGATCTTGCGCGCTGCGGAGAACAGGATACGGGTCTCGGTGGTCTCGAAATCGATGGCACCGCGCACATCCCGCGCCTTGCGCAGCCCAAAGTACAGGCTGTACAGGTCTTCAAGGTGCGGCACAACGGCGGCATATTCACCCCGCAGCTGCTTGCCCTGGGCGCTTTTCGGCTCTGTCAGCATGGTGGAGACCTTGTTGTAGGTCAGGCGCGCATGGGACTGAATCACCGCTTCATAGAACTGGTAACCCGACAGCTTGCCGCTGGCGCTGATGGTCATCTCGCACACCATCGCCAGACGATCCACATGGGGGTTCAGCGAGCAGAGGCCGTTGGACAGCACTTCAGGCAGCATGGGCACGACAAACTCGGGGAAGTACACCGAGTTGCCGCGGCTGATACCTTCCTTGTCGAGCTCAGTGCCGGGGCGGACATACCAGGACACATCGGCAATCGCCACCCACAGACGCCAGCCGCCGGTGCGCTTGCGCTCGGCATAGACAGCATCGTCGAAATCCTTGGCGTCTTCACCGTCGATGGTGACCAGCGGCAGATGGCGCAGGTCGACACGGTTCAGCTTGGCGGATTCCTCCACCTCAGCCGACAGACTGGCCACTTCCTGACGCACGGCATCGGGCCATTCATCGGGAATTTCGTAGTTGTGGATGGCCACCTTGATTTCCATGCCCGGCGCCATGTGATCGCCCAGCACTTCGACCACGCGGGCCTCAGGGATCTCGTGCTTGCCCGGCTGCTGCAACAGCTCGGCCACCACCAGCTGGCCATCACGGAACGGTGGGCTGCCCGTGCGGTCCGCCGCGATCATGATCTGCTGGGTGATGCGCTGGTTTTCCGGAATCAGGTAGCCCAGGTCGCCCTGCACCTTATAGCGCCCCACCAGAGTGCGGGTACCGCGCTCGAGCACTTCGATAATCTTGCCTTCGCGGCGGCCGCGGTAGTCAATGCTGACTTCCTGCACCAGCACACGGTCACCGTCGAATACCTGACGCATCTGACGCGGGCTGATGAACAGGTCATCGCCTTTGGCGTCCGGCGATACAAAACCAAAGCCATCGCGGTGGCCGATAACACGGCCGGCGATAAGATCCATTTTCTTGATGATGCCGAATTCGCTGCGACGGTTGCTCATCAGCTGGCCGTCACGGCACATGGCCTTCAGGCGGCGGGACACCGCTTCAACACAGTCTTCATCATCGATACCCAGCTCACGGCACAGGCGGCCGTGGCTGATCGGCGCGCCCCACTCCTGCAGGAATTCCAGCAGGAAGTCGCGGCTCGGTGCCGGCTTGCCATATTTTTCTGCTTCGGCCTGAGCCTGGGGGTCACGTTTTAGCCAGTCGTTTGTCATTAATAATCCAGTTAGGTCCTTGATCCCAGAAACATGATAGATGCGAATGCAGTGGGACGCCTGCGACGTTGCGCCCGCGCCCACAGCCCTGCGCAAAGGCATGGATCTGAACGAACGTACCCGGTCCGCTTGAATACCCGGTTGTACCCGACAACACAGTGTGTCGGCGCGATCGGTGCCCGCAGGCAACAGGAGGAGGCTCCGTCAGAGCCCTGTCACATCTCCCGTGCAGCTTATTGAACTGCCCGACCGGTCAAGCAAAAAATTGAGCCGACTCTCAGGCCGGCTCGGGGAGTCTATCACGGCAACTCGTCGACCACGTCGTCTTCTTTGGGCGGCGGTATCAGGTCATCCCGACTCACCCCCATCAACAGCATGACATTGGCAGCCACATAGATAGACGAGTAGGTACCCACCCCTATGCCCACCAGCAACGCCAGTGCAAAGCCGTGGATGGTCTCGCCACCGAATATCGCCAGCGCCAGTACCACCAGCAAGGTGGTAAAGGATGTCATCAGGGTACGGCTGAGGGTTTGCGTCAGCGAGATGTTGATCACCTCGACCGCGTCTTCCTTGCGCAGCAGACGGAAGTTCTCGCGGATACGGTCGAATACCACGATGGTATCGTTGAGCGAATAACCGATCACCGCCAGCACCGCCGCCAGCACCGTCAGATCAAACTCTATCCCCATCACCGAGAAGAAACCCAGGGTGATGATGACGTCGTGGGCCAGCGCCAGCACCGAGCCCACCGAGAACTTGAACTGAAAGCGAAAGGCGATGTACAGCATGATCATGAACAGCGCCATGAGCATGCCCAGACCGCCCTGTTCACGCAGTTCTTCGCCGACCTGAGCACCGACGTATTCGTTACGGCGCAGTTCCAGCTTCTGGGTTTCGCCCGCCTGCAGCGCAGCCAGTACGGCGTCTCCGAGCTTGGGATCATGAGTTTCACCCATGCGGATCAGTACATCGGTGGCGGCACCGAAGTTCTGTACGGTCACATCCTGATAACCGGCTTCATTCATTAGCTGACGGATCTTGCCAAGATCCGCATCCTGCTCATACCCCACTTCCACCAGGCTACCACCGGTGAAATCGAGGCCGAATTGCAGCCCCTTGGTCGCCAGGGATCCCAGCGAGATCAGCAGCAGCAGGGCCGAGATCGCGAATGCGATCTTGCCAAGCCCCATAAAGTTGATGATTTTGTTCTGCTTTGCCATAACCTGTTCCTCAGAGCGCCAAGCGGTTGAGCTTGCGCCCGCCGTAAGTCAGATTCACCAGCGCCCGTGTGACCACAATCGCCGTGAACATCGAGGTCACAATCCCCACCGACAGCGTCACTGCAAAGCCCTTGACGGGGCCTGTACCCATCGCGAACAGAATCAGCGCGGCGATCAGCGTAGTGACGTTGGCATCCAGAATAGTGGTGAAGGCGCGGCTGAAACCGGCATTGATGGCCGACTGCCCCGGCACACCGTTATTCAGCTCCTCCCGTATACGGGAGAAAATAAGCACGTTGGCATCCACCGCCATACCCACCGTCAGCACGATACCGGCAATACCCGGCAACGTCAGTGTGGCCGACATCAGCGACATGACCGCCACTAGCAGCACCAGGTTCAGCGACAGGGCGATGTTGGCCAGAATGCCGAACACACGGTAGTAAAGCACCATGAAGACCAGCACCAGCGCCAGGCCGATCTTCACCGACATCACACCCAGCGCTATATTCTCGGCGCCCAGACTCGGGCCTATGCTGCGCTCTTCAACGAAGTAGATCGGCGCCGCCAGGGCACCGGCGCGTAACAGCAGCGCCAGCTCAGACGATTCTGTGGCACTGTCCAGGCCGGTAATGCGGAACTGCGAGCCCAGCACCGACTGGATGGTCGCCAGCGAAATAATCTTCTTCTCGACGTAGGGAATACGCCGCTCTTCCAGCACACCATCTACAGTTTCGGTCAGGGTGCGGCTCTTGTACTCGACGAAGAGTACCGCCATGCGACGCTGAATGGCGTTGCGCGTGACACGCCCCATCATCTGGCCGCCCTTGGCATCCAGCGTAATGGACACCTGCGGCTGACCGTTCTCGTCGAAGGCCGCCTGGGCATTGGCAACGCTGGAGCCGGTAATGATGATGTCACGCTCGATGGTGGCATCCCGGCCCGGCTGGCTGCGGAACTCGTAGGTTTCGGTGGTGACGCCGGTCGCCTGGGGCGAAGCTTCGAGGCGGAACTCAAGATTCGCCGTCTTGCCGATAATGCGCTTGGCCGCAGCGGCATCCTGCACACCCGGCAACTGCACCACGATGCGGTTGCGGCCCTGACGCTGCACCAGCGGCTCGGCTACGCCCAGCTCGTTGACACGGTTGCGCAGGGTGGTGAGGTTCTGCTTGACGGCATAGTCCTCGATATCGCGCACCGTCTGCTCGGTCAGGTTGATAACGACAAAAAAGGCGCCATCCACGGTTTCATCGGACAACAGAAATTCGGGGTAGTCCTTGCGCAGCAGACTGCGGGCTTCATCCCGCATCGCCTCATCGGCAAACTTGACCTCAAGGCTGCCGTCGGCACGGTGATCCACCAGCCGGTAACGCAGCTTTTCCTGTCGCAGCTTGGTCTTGATCTCGGAGACATAAACATCAAGACGCTGCGCCACGGCCTGCACAGTGTCGACTTCCAGCAGGAAGTGCACGCCGCCACGCAAATCCAGGCCCAGCTTCATCGGGCCTGCACCCAAAGCGCGCAGCCAGTCCGGCGTAGTGGGGGCCAGGTTCATCGCCACCACATACTGCTCGCCCACCACTTTGGCAATAACAGCCTTGGCCCGCAGCTGGCTTTCACCATCGGCGAAACGCACCAGACCACTGCCATCTTGCAGCTCAACGTCTTTAGCGCTGATGCCTTCACGCTCCAGCTCAGTGGAGATGCGCTGCAGCAACGGCTCATCCACTTGATAAACTTCGCGCGTGCCCGACAGCTGGATGGCATAGTCATCGGGGTACAGGTTGGGCGCCGCATACAACAGGCCCAGTGCCAGCAGCAGCAGAATCAGCAGGTTTTTCCACAGAGGGTAGCGATTGAGCATAGGTCGCCCTGTTCGTTCAGCACCGCGCCTGCGCCAGCTGCGCACGCGGCATGCAATACATCCGGTGGTTAAATAAAAACGCCACTGTAACAGTGGCGTTTTCCGTCAGGCGGGCATCAGATATTTTTGATCGTGCCCTTGGGCAGTGCCGCCGCCACATGAGCTTTCTGGAAGCTCAGCTGGGTGCCTTCGCAGACTTCCAGTACCACATAGTCATCGCTGACCTTGGCGACCTTGCCGATAATGCCGCCAGCGGTGAGCACTTCATCACCCTTGGCCAGATTGCCGATCAGGGCTTTGTGGTCTTTTGCACGTTTGGCCTGCGGGCGCCACATGAAGAAGTAGAAGATCAGACCAAAGCCGACCAGAAACAGAATGTTGAAAATGCCTGGATCCAAACCGCCGACGCCGGTCTCTGCCGCCTGGGCTGAAGAAATCAGAAAGCTCATCTAGCTTTACTCCTTAGAACGTTGAAATGCTGTGACTTATATGGAGGCAAGCGGCGGCGTTTCAAGGCCTCGCTCAGCATAAAACTCATCGACAAAGGCGCTCAATTTACCCTGTTCGATAGCGGCACGCAAACTGGCCATCAACACCTGATAGTAATGCAGGTTATGGATGGTATTGAGCTGCGCGCCAAGGATTTCCTTGCACTTGTCCAGATGATGCAGGTAAGCACGACTGAAGTTCTGGCAGGTATAGCAGTCGCACTTGTCGTCCACCGGACGCATATCCGTCTTGTTGGCCGAATTGCGAATCTTCACCACGCCCTTGCTGCCAAACAGAAAGCCGTTGCGGGCATTGCGGGTCGGCATGACGCAGTCGAACATATCCACACCACGGCGCACGCCTTCCACCAGATCTTCCGGCTTGCCCACACCCATGAGATAGCGCGGCTTGTCTTCCGGCATTTTCCACGCCAGATGATCCAGCACCCGCATCATGTCTTCCTTGGGCTCGCCCACCGACAGGCCGCCAATGGCATAGCCATCGAAACCGATTTCGGTCAAGCCCGCCAGGGATTCATCGCGCAGCGACTCGTACATGCCACCCTGCACTATGCCAAAGAGCGCCGACGGGCTGTCGCCGTGGGCACGCTTGGAACGCTCGGCCCAGCGCAGCGACAGACGCATGGACTTGGCCGCTTCGTCCTCGGTAGCGGGATGAGGCGTGCATTCATCGAAGATCATCACGACATCGGAGCCCAACTCCCGCTGCACCTGCATGGAGCGTTCAGGATCGATAAACACCTTGGAGCCGTCCACCGGCGACTGGAAGGCCACGCCTTCTTCGGTGATCTTGCGCATGGCGCCGAGACTGAAGACCTGGAAACCGCCGGAATCGGTGAGGATCGGGCCTTTCCACTGCATAAAATCATGCAGATCGCCGTGCTGACGAATAATCTCGGTACCCGGGCGCAGCATCAGATGGAAGGTATTGCCCAGGATCATCTGCGCCCCGGTGGCCTCGATATCCCGCGGCAACATGCCCTTGACCGTGCCATAGGTGCCCACGGGCATGAAGGCCGGTGTTTCCACCGCACCACGGGGAAAGGTCAAACGACCACGGCGCGCCTTGCCATCAACGGCCAGGCGCTCGTAATTCATAAAACAGCTTCTGCTCACTTATCCTCCAAAGCCGCGCCACGGCGCGTCAGAAACATCGCATCCCCGTAACTGAAAAAACGGTAGCGCTCGGCCACCGCCTCGCGATACGCCTGCATGATGCCGTCGTAGCCCGCAAAGGCGCTTACCAGCATCAGCAACGTTGATTCAGGCAGGTGAAAATTGGTAATCAGGACATCCACCGTGCGGTACTCATACCCCGGGTAGATGAAAATATCAGTATCGCCGCTGTAGGGCGCAATCTCGCCGCTGCGACTCGCCGTTTCCAGGCAGCGCACACTGGTGGTCCCCACCGCCACCACGCGACCGCCCCGGGCACGGGTGTCACGCACCGCCTGGCACACCGCTTCGCTCACCTCGATAAACTCGGCGTGCATCTGGTGATCCTGCACCTGCTCGACCTTCACCGGCTGAAAAGTACCGGCGCCAACGTGCAGGGTCACAAACGCCTGCTGTACGCCGCGGGCCTCCAGTTGCGCCAGCAGTTCATTGTCAAAATGCAGTCCCGCCGTGGGTGCCGCCACCGCACCCGGCTTGCGGTTATACACCGTCTGATAGCGCTCGCGGTCCGACTGCTGGTCATCCCGTTTCATATAGGGCGGCAGCGGCATATGACCGAACTCTTCCAGCACCTCCACCAGATGGCGGTCGATATCGAAGCTCAGCTCGAACAGATTGCCCCGGCGACCCGTGACTGTGGCGCGCACCGCACCTTCAAGCAGCAACCCGGTACCGGGCTTGGGCGCCCGGCTGGCCCGCACATGGGCCAGTGCCTGGCCGGCATCCAGCACCCGCTCGATCAGCACCTCAACCTTGCCGCCGCTGGCCTTCTCGCCAAACAGCCGCGCAGGGATCACGCGGGTATCATTAAATACCAGCAGATCACCGGGATTGAGCAACTCAAGGATGTCGCTGAAGGCACGGTGTTCAATGGCACCACTGTTACCTTCCAGGCACAGCAAGCGGCTGGCCGAGCGCCGCTCCAGCGGGAAGCGCGCGATCAGCTCATCGGGCAATTCAAAACTAAAGTCTTTAACCTGCATCACAGCTCGAACAGATATTTGTGGAAAGGGAGCGGATTGTACCGGAAGCACAGGTTTTTTTCAGCGGTTTTGGCCGCCAGCGATTGACCCGCCAGCAAAGGTACCTATAATACGTGCTCGCTACGCCAGTGTGGTGAAATTGGTAGACACAGGGGATTCAAAATCCCCCGCCCTTAAAAGCGTGCCGGTTCGAGTCCGGCCACTGGTACCATCTCAGAAGAGGCTTGCAGCAATGCAGGCTTTTTTCGTATCTGGCCCATGAAAACGTCCTGATGCCAGGCAAGAAGCTCCCAATCAATCACGGGCCAGCACAATGGGATGCGGCAACAGACGCCTGGGTGAGTGAAGAAGTGCTGCATACACCCGCACCTTGCTTGCGCAGCGAGAAGCTATTTGCAAGCCGAGTTGAAAACGGGCTCTCTCACAATGACCAAACACAGAGACTAGCCGATGAACTTCAGAGACCCATTCGGACGCCAGGCGAAAAGAAGCGAGCGCGAATACGCCTCGCTACGGCAGAAACTGCCAGGCGCAGGCGTCACCACCCGGGCCGATGCCGAGCAGCTGATAGAGACCGTAGGCAAACGCGGCAAGTACGGTTTAATGATTATTATTCCGCTGACATTACTGTTGATGCTGCTCATACCCGAAGGGCGTATTATTTTCGGCGCAGCCGGTACTATGGTGGGTCTGTGGGCATATATAACCAGCCGCAAGATTCAGGGTCACGTTCAGCGTTATATCAAAGAGGAGCTCACCACGGACAGCGACTGCGAATCAGCGCCCCCCGACGACTCCGCAACCTTGTAGTTGCAGCCAGGTAGTCTTTTCCGGCTCAAGATCATCGCGACTGCGAGGCCACCAAGCCCCGCCGCTCGTTCCCGACCGAGACATCCGTGATGAAGGTGCTCTAGCCTGCCTTACATCTTATCGCCAAGAAGTGGACGATGCCGATACGGGCCGGGAACAGGCAACGCTGACTTCATTTCCACAGGCCCCATTGCTGAAGCCCGCCACCTCTTTCCCGGCAAACGCTGCCACATGCACAACACGGCGCTCACGGCGGTACGTACCGAACGCCGCGAACTCCTGGCGTTGGCAGAGCACATGACTCGCTTGATCCCCGACGCAACGGGCCCCGTGTCCTTCTTCATCCCGCTGCGGGGCTTCTCAGAGCACGATAGCCCCCGCGGCCATTTGCACGACCCATCGCTACCACCTGTATTCGCGGCACACTTGCAATCCCTCCGCCCTTCCAACCTTGATCTGCGCGAGTTCGACTTCCACATCAACGACCATCAGTTTGCGGACACCATCGTCGAACAGGTAGTCAAGTACACAAAGCTGTGCAATACAGGCTAAAAGCCGCAAAATCTGAAGGGCTATGTGAGTTTTATTGACACATGGTAGATACTGCAAGAATACGGTAAAACGCCGCACACCGCGAAATCAGGTCAGCTGAAAAGAGCTTCTCTCATGTTGCTTTTATACCTATTCGTCGCGCTAACTCAGATGCCCCAGCCTCACACCGAGTACTCCAGCGGCAGTTCGGTGGTGCACTTGATCTCCGACATGCTGATATTGGAATGCAGCTCCTTGATATGGGGCAGGCGCAGTATGTTCTCCCGCACAAAGACTTCGTACTGCTGGATATCCGGCATCACTATCTTCAGCAAATAATCGGTGGCGCCGGCCATGGTGTAGCACTCCACCACCTGGGGATAGGTTTCCATGGCCTGCTCGAACTCGGCGAGATTTTCCCAGCCGTGGCTCGACAAACGCACATCGGCAAACACCACTACCCCCAGATTCAGCTGTTTGCGATCCAGCACCGCGAACTTGCCCTTGATCACGCCCTCTTCCTGCATGCGATTGATACGGCGCCAGCAGGGTGACTGCGACAGCCCCACCCGCTCCGCAATCTCGGCGGCCGAAAGGTCCGCATTGCTTTGCAACAACGCCAGTATCTGGCGATCCAGGGAACTCAGGGTAGCACTCATTGCAATGGACTCCAGTGGACTGACCATAAGCAGAGAAAGACACGGATAAGATTATTTATTCAAAAAATAACAATATATTGAAAATATCATGCACTAAACACACAAGATGTTGCATGAATAGACAAAAAAATGCGACCCCAACTCAGTACCATAGTTAACCAATACCCGCCTGACTACGCATGCCAATGGCATACAAGCAAGAATAAAAGAGGTGACAAGGTGTCTATCGACTACGCAAACCAGGTAGCCAAGGCCGATACACGGCAGCAATACCTCACAGGTACCCAGGCGCTGGCGCAGCTGCCACTACTGCAGCACCAACGCGACCAAGCCGCCGGCCTCAATACCGCGGGCTTTATTTCCGGCTATCGTGGCTCGCCACTGGGCAATCTGGACAAGATACTGTGGCAACAGCGCGCACAGTTGAAGGACAACCACATTCACTTTCAGCCCGGTGTAAACGAAGACCTTGCCGCCACCGCCGTCTGGGGTAGTCAGCAGGTTAATATGTTCGAAGGCGCCCGCTACGACGGTGTTTTCGGGCTCTGGTACGGCAAGGGCCCCGGGGTGGATCGCAGCGGTGATGTGATCAAGCACGGCAACTCCGCCGGCGTGTCGCCCCATGGCGGTGTGCTGCTGCTGGCCGGTGACGACCATGCCTGCAAATCCTCCAGCATTGCCCACCAGAGCGAACATGCCTTTATCGGTGCCATGGTGCCGGTACTGAACCCCTGTAACGTGCAGGAAATCCTCGATTACGGCGTACTCGGCTGGTCACTTTCCCGCTACAGCGGCTGCTGGGTCGCGCTTAAAACTATCGCCGAAACCGTGGACTCCTCCGCCGTGGTGGAGGTCAACCCGCTGCGGGTGCAGGTGCGCTATCCAACCGATTTCGAGTTGCCCGCAGATGGCGTTCATATTCGCTGGCCCGATCCGCCCCTGGTACAGGAAAAGCGCCTTAACACCTACAAAATCTACGCGGCCCTCGCCTTTGCTCGCGCCAACAATCTGAACCGCGTTGTGCTCGACAGCCCCAACCCGCGCATCGGCATCATCACCACCGGCAAGTCCTACCTCGATGTGCTTCAGGCACTGGAATATCTGGGTCTGGACGAAAGCACCTGCGCCAGCATCGGCCTGCGGGTACTCAAGATCGGTATGAGCTGGCCGCTGGAGCCCGGTGCGGTACACGAATTCGCCAAGGGCCTTGATGAAATCCTGGTGGTCGAGGAAAAGCGCAGCATTATCGAAGACCAGGTTACTGGCCAGCTGTACAACTGGCCGGTGGATGAACGCCCACGGGTGGTGGGCGAATTCGATGAAGCCGGCACCTCCTTGCTGCCCAACCTCAGTGAGTTGACCCCCGCCATGATTGCCAGGGTCATCGCCAAGCGCATAGCCCCTTTGTATTCAGGCCCCAAGGTAGAGCAGCGTCTCAAGTTCCTCGCCGACAAGGAAGACTACCTCAGCCACCGTGGCGAAGTGATACAGCGCCCGCCGCACTTCTGCTCGGGCTGCCCGCACAATACCTCCACCAAGGTACCTGAAGGCAGCCGTGCCCTGGCCGGTATCGGCTGTCACTACATGGCCATGTGGATGGACCGCAGCACCGAGACCTTTACCCAGATGGGCGGCGAAGGCGCCACCTGGATCGGCCAGGCGCCGTTCACCGATACGCCCCATGTGTTCCAGAACCTGGGCGATGGCACCTATTTTCATTCCGGCATACTGGCGATTCGTGCGGCCGTCGCCGCCGACGTCAATATCACCTACAAACTGCTGTACAACGATGCGGTGGCCATGACCGGCGGCCAGCCTATCGACGGCACCCTGACGGTGCAGCAGTTAAGCCAACAATTATATGGCGAAGGCATTCGCTGTATCCTGCTGGTGTCCGATGAGCCTGACAAGTACCCGACCCGGGCCGACTTTGCCCCCGGCACGCGCTTCCATCACCGCCGCGAACTCGACGGCCTGCAGCGGGAGCTGCGCGAATACAAGGGCGTATCGGCAATCATCTACGATCAGACCTGCGCCACCGAAAAACGCCGCCGGCGCAAACGTGGCAAGCTGGTCGACCCGGCCAAACGGGTGATGATCAACGACGCGGTCTGCGAAGGCTGCGGCGACTGCGGTGTGCAGTCCAACTGCCTATCCATACTGCCGCTGGAAACGGAACTGGGGCGCAAGCGCCAGATCGACCAGAACGCCTGTAACAAGGATTTCAGCTGCGTCGAGGGCTTCTGCCCAAGTTTTGTGACCGTAAAGGGCGGCTCCCTGCGAAAACCCGGCCCCCAGGCCTTAGAAGGCAGCGCCTTTGCCGGCCTGCCAGAGCCTGTACAGCCAGGTCTCACACGCCCCTTCAATATACTGCTGCCCGGCATTGGCGGCACAGGCGTGACCACCGTGGGCGCCCTGCTGGGCACGGCGGCCTTCCTTGATGGCAAGGGCGCCACTGTGCTGGATCAGGCGGGCCTGGCCCAGAAGTTCGGCCCTGTGACCACCCACGTGCGGATCGCCGCACGCCAGGATGACATCCATGCCGTGCGCATCGCCGCCGGCGAGGCCAATTTGCTGCTGGGCTTCGACCTGGTGGTCTCGGCCAGTGACGAGGTGCTGGGCAAACTCAGCACCGATCTAAGCCATGCAGTGATCAACAGCCACGAATCGCCCACCGCCGAGTTTACCCGCAACCGGGACTTCAGCTTCCCCGGTGAATCCATGCGCGACGCCGTGCAAATAGCCACGGGCAGCGACAAGTGCAATTTTGTCGATGCTACGCATCTGGCCAGCAGCCTGCTGGGCGACAGCCTGGCCACCAACCTCTTTATGCTCGGCTTTGCCTATCAGCGCGGTCTGGTGCCACTGTCGGCCAGCGCCATCGAGCAGGCTATCGAGACCAACGGCGTCGCCATCCAGATGAACAAGGCCGCCTTTCTCTGGGGCCGGCGTGCCGCCTGGAAACAGGCCAGTGTCGAGGATCTGGTCAATCGGCGCCAGGCCCCCGCCCCCAAAAGCCGCACCCTGGATGAACTGATCGACTGGCGGGCCGATTTCCTGGTGAATTATCAGGATCGCGCCTATGCCAACCGCTACCGCCAGGCCGTACAGCGGGTGCGTCGCCACGAAGAAAGCCTGAGTTTCGTCGATGCCGAGCTCCCGCTGACGCGCGCCGTGGCCGAAAACTACTTCAAGCTGCTGGCCTGCAAGGATGAGTATGAAGTGGCCCGACTCTATACCGACGGCGCCTTCCTGGCCCAGCTCGAAAGCCAGTTCGAGGGCAACTACCAGCTGGAATTCCATCTGGCGCCGCCGATCCTGAGCAAGCGGGATCCCCATACAGGCGTTCCTCGCAAGCGCCAGTTCGGTCCCTGGATGCTCAAGGCCTTCGGCCTGCTGGCCAAACTCAAGGCCCTGCGCGGTACGCCTTTCGACATCTTTGGCTATACCGACGAGCGCCGTGCAGAACGCGCACTGGTGAGCGACTACGAGCAGCTGATGACTGAACTGATCAGCCGCAACAGCAGTGACAATCACGATATCGCCGTAACCCTCGCCCGCCTGCCAGAACAGATCCGCGGCTTTGGACACGTCAAGGAAAAAGCCATTGTTACAGCCAGACAGGAACAGAAACGGCTGAAAGCACTGCTGCAAGCGACAAAAATCCCCGCGCGTCAGCTGCAATAAAGCAGCGCGTGAAAACAGTGCGGCGCTGACCGACCCCTTGGCAGTCGCACCATTTGGTTCGGTTACTTGAAACACCCCTTTGCGCAGACTGTATGGATCCCCAGAGTCTGCTTTTTTTTCCCTTTTTTACGGCTGAGCCTCTGCTGCATCCCGCTTTGCTTTCGCGACGGCGACCGACTCTCACCCCATCCGGTGCGATCCCGCATTAGCGGTTCGACCAATATCAAGACTCCGGCCGGGGCCTGCGATCCACTGATACCGAGCAGGGTGAATACTTCAACGGGCTCGATCACTGCGAGGCCACCCTGACCTTTCCCCGGACACTGCTGCTGCACTGCAGGCAACCCCGAGGAGCGCCGAGCAGCCTGAGGCCGTTGAAGACTATCGCCAATATCTGGCCTATCTTCGCAAGCTTGATAGCCGTCAGGACAAGCACAATGGTCTATGCGCAAACCCCTTAACAATCGCAGATATCAGCGTCAGTTATGCACTCTTCCTAGGGGAAAACCTCTACAGTACCGCCCACGGCTAAACACCTCAGGCGCGAGACGACCTGGCACAACTATTAACTCGGTGGACAAATAGGTTCCCTCCTTATTTGTCCGTCACGCCAGGAAAACGGGCGCAAGTGCATGGACTTGCTGGTTTTTCTGGCGTTCGCATTGGCCTGCGGCCAATGATGAAGCATCCCTGCTTCATGTTATTAACCCGCCGGGTTAATAAAAGCGCCTCTTGGCAGTCAAAGCCCTCTGCTCAGCCGATAGCAACTTTTACCATCAGGCGGTTACTGAAAGCATATGCAGTAGTGGCTCAATGAGACAGAAACAGGCAAAACAGCGGCATTTAGGGAGGATATAACCAGACGGTAACGGGAATTTTCGCGGCGTCAAAAACGCGAGGGCATGAGAACAACAGTGGGATAATCAGAAAAATAACGAGCAGCGCCAGAGAAAATAGCCAAGGCACCATAACCGCCGACCGCCAGGGGATTAAGTACGCTGCTGTCAGCCCGAACAAGCGAGGTCAACACAGAGAGATATGGCTCACTGGAAAACTGAATCCTTATCCGGCAGGCGTTGCGCCTGCACGGGTAAGCGGATGGACGACAGCCGCAGCTCAGCGCGGCTTTTGGTAATAGCCCACCGCAACCGCATAATCACCGACCTTGCGTATCAGGGTGTTCTTTGTCTCGCTACGCCCAGTCATCGGGTTCCCCCACAGGTAGGTGAGTTCACCTTCGCCTTTGCCGTTGACGATCTCGAGCATCTGTTCGCCTATAGGCGCATGGTCGACCGACTGCACAGCTCGAAAATCCGTGCCAACCATTCTCAAATTATAACCATGCGCAACATAGCGTTCTGTTCGCAGGTCGGCGACGAATACATACAGATCATCACGAACGAACTGCGCATCCAGGCTGTTGATACGTTTGAAGGCTTGCTTAGGATTCTCGGCCACGGCAGCGGCAGCCCGATCCAGCAGAAGCTGTGCCTCTTGCGGACTGGCGCGCGGCAGGTAATAACCAACGGCAAAGACGCGTTCTCCCAGGCGCCGAAAGAACACATGCTTGCGTTCGACCTTACCGTCCTGCCAGTTCATCCAGCGGTATTCGGCGCTGTGCACCGCATCGCTGTCCGGCAGGTTCAACGCCTCCTGAAAAGCCGTATTCAGCTCATCGTTGAGTGCGCTGCTGATATTGCGCCCGACCAGATTAACTGAGGGCCCACCGCTGGCCAGCATCACCCCCGCGGTATCCACAACATAGACGTACAGCTCGCCGTCAATGAACTCGCCCTGGCGACTGAATGCAGCCAAAGCCGCATCGCCATTTTGCTTATAAAACTCAACGGCCTTGTGCAACAGCTGATTGGCCCGCTCAGCCTCAACCGCGTAGCCCTCTGCAGGCGCATCCTGGGCAAAAACTGACGGCAGAAAAAACAGCCCCACAAGCAGTAGTAAAGCATTGCGAAAAACAAGCGACATAATATGTCCTCAAGTGCTCACCTTGCCTGTGGCGTTGTGTTCAGGGCCGGCGAATAGTGTTTTAAAGGTTACGACCGATGATTTCCTTCATGATTTCCGAGGTCCCGCCGTAGATGCGGGCGACCCGCGCGTCCACCCAGGCACGGCTGATCTTGTACTCGCTCATGAAACCATAGCCGCCATGCAACTGGAGAAACTCGTCAAGCAACTTGCCCTGCATTTCCGAGCCTAGCAGTTTGGCCATGGCCGCGGTATCTGCCGGCAGCTCGCCGCGCATTACCTTGTCCAGACAGTCGTCGACAAACACGCGCAACATGGTCGCTTGTGCCTTGGCCTCGGCGAGCTTGAACCGGGTGTTCTGGAAGTCCAGCACCGGCTTGCCGAATACCTTGCGTTCACGGGTGTACTCGATGGTTTCGTCCAGCAGGGTATGGATCGACTGCGCCGCACGAATGGCAATGATCAGGCGCTCCCAGGCCAACTGGTGTGTAAGGTACTTGAAGCCCTTCCCCTCCTCTCCCAGACGATTGCTCGCCGGCACCCGCACTTCGTCGAAGAACAGCTCGGCGGTGTCCTGGCCCTTCAAGCCGATCTTTTCCAGCAGACGCCCCTTGGAAAAGCCTTCGCGTTCCTCCTCGATGCAGATCAGGGTCAGTTCCTTCGCCGCCGGATCAATCTTGGTCGCGGTCACCATAAGCCCGGCGTTGCCACCGTTGGTGATAAAGGTCTTTTGTCCTGAGACAATGTAATCATCACCGTCACGGCGGGCCAGGGTACGCATCGAGCGCAAATCGCTGCCAATGCCTGGTTCGCTCATCGCAATCACCCCGATCAGCTCGCCACTGACCATGCGCGGCAACCACTTGAGTTTTTGCTCTTCGCTGCCGTAGGCCACAAGGTAGGGCGCGACTATCTCCGAATGGGTGGTGAAACCCACAGCGGTAGCGTTAGCCCTGGCCAGTTCCTCAATCATCACCGCCGAGTGGCCGAAGTCACCACCTGAACCACCGTACTCCTCTGGCACACTCGAACACAGGAGCCCAAGTTCGCCGGCCTTGAGCCAGACGTCTTTGGGCACTATGCCATTTTTTTCCCACTCTTCCAGATGCGGAACAATTTCGCGATCTACGAAACGCCGCGCCATGTCGCGGAACATATTGTGGTCTTCTCGGAAAACAGCACGCATAGCTATCACTCCAAATTCGGTTGGTTAACTCAACGGTCCTGGTAGTCAGGCTTACGCTTGTCCATGAAGGCGACGACGGCCTCATGGTGGTCTTCCGCATGATGGGCCAGCGACTGATAGGCGGCTGACAGCTCCAGCAGCGAATCCAGACGCATGTGCTGGCCTTCGCGCAACAGGCGCTTGCACAGGCGCAGGGCGTGGCCGGGGTTGCTGGCGATACGCTGGGCCAGAGTCTGTGCCTCGTCCAGCAGGGTTTCTTGACTACAAACCTGCTCCACCAGTCCCCAGTCCAGGGCCTTGGTGGCATCAATGGTGTCACCGGTGAAGGCCATGAGGCTGGCCTTGGGAATACCTATGATGCGCGGCAACAGCCAGGCACCACCGTCGCCAGGCACGATACCCAGGCGAACGAAACTTTCTGCGAACAACGCCGAGCTGGATGCCAGACGGATATCACACATGCAAGCCAGGTCAAGACCTGCACCCATTGCCGGACCATTGACCGCTGCAATGACCGGGATATCCAGCTCGTACAGCGCCAGTGGAATGCGCTGGATGCCGTCGCGGTAGTTATTGCGCAGTTCATAGGGGGAGCCTTCGAAGATACCGCCGCGCTCGCGCATATCCTTGACGTTGCCACCGGCACAAAAGGCACTGCCATTGCCCGTGAGCACCATCACCCGCACCGAGTGATCACGGCGCAGCTCGGCACAGAGATCTACGAACTCTTGAATCTGCTCAGGAGAAGTCAGTGCGTTACGCGTATGCGGGTGGTTCATGCGCACGGTGACGATGCCGCCATCGCGCTCTATCTGCAGGAAGGAACTCATGCTGATTTCCTCTCTGGAGCAGACAGCTGCTGACACGCATGACCGGTCAGCAGCGCCCAGTAGCCTTCGCCACCGCCGTCACAGACCATCTGACCAATGCGCTGACTCCACAGGCTCGCCGAGCCATATTCACTGCGCCAGGCCCAAAGGCGCCGGGACAGCAGATGCAGCGGGTATTCCTGGGTAAAACCGATGGCACCGTGCACCGAGTGGGCTATAGCCGCGCCAGCACTGGCGGCTTCCGCCGTGCTGACCTTGGCGGCGGCGATGGTGAAGCTAGCAAAGTCCGTATCCGATTCTGCAAAGGCGGCTTCTGCAGCGATACTGGCCGCTGCCGCTTGTTCGGCAAACACCGCCAGCTGCTGCTGAATCGCCTGGAAGGCCCCGATCGGGCGACCGAACTGGGTGCGCTCACTGGCGTATCCGGAGGTCATGTCCAACAGGGCATGCAGAGCACCCGCGATCTGCGCCGAACGCAGCAGTGCACCGCCCAACTGCAACACCTCCACCGAGAGTGACCCGGGCAGAGGCGCACAGGCCAGAACCTTGGCACCACTAAAGTGCAGACTGTCGCGCGGCTCACCGGCCACATTGAGGCTCAATGTCTGGCTGGCAGCAGTTTCAGTCGCAAGCAGCACCACGGTCGGCGTCGCGCTGTTGCGATCGGCAATGGTCACCAGAGTTGCTGCATGCCGGCCCCAGGGCACGTCATGCAGACTCCCATCCACGGCGCCATCACGCAGGCTCAGGTTGGCCTCAGCTGCGAAACTAAGAATACCGGTCTGGGCCTCAATCCCAGCCTTGCCAAGCAGCCAGTTTCCCAGCATGGCCTCGCCCAGCGGGACAGGTGCGGCAAAACGGCCCAACGCACGGGCCAGCACGTAGAGATCAGCCCAGCCAATCTCGGCCCCTCCCAGGGATTCCGGCGCTGCAGCCAGCGTGAAGCCGGATTCTTCAATAGCTGCCCAAAGTTCGGCCGGCCAGTCGCCGCCTTCACAGCTGAGCACGGTTTCCGGCGTGGCAAGGTCGGTCAACAGACGTTCAATGGTCGATTCGAATATTTCTCGCATAATTATCGCAACCCCATTCCGCGCGCGATGATGCCGCGCAGGATTTCGCGGGTGCCTCCGCGCAATGAAAAAGACGGTGCCATCTGGGTCAGATAAGCCAGCACCTGAGCATGCTCAGTACCGCCCTGCTGACGAGGCTCGGCCTCCAGCAACAGCTGCGCAACCTCGGGAATTTCCTGTTCAAACAGGTTACCCAGGTCCTTAACGCAGGAGGCAGCCCAGGCCGGATGTTCACCCGCCGCCAACTGTGCCGTCACCGACAGCGACATATTACGCAGGGTCAGCAATTTGGCGCTGAGACGGCCGATTTCACGGCCCTGCAAAGCGTCGGGATGGCGCCCAATGGCACTGATCAGGGTCTTGAGCAGCTCGATACAACTGAGGAAGCGCTCAGGACCGCTGCGTTCAAAGGCCAGTTCCGCCGTTACCTGATCCCAGCCCTTGCCTTCAGTGCCAACCAAGGCATCGGCATCAAGCTGGACATTGTCAAAGAACACTTCATTGAAATGCTCACCGCCCGCCAGATCCCGGATCGGCCGGATGGTGATTCCCGGCAGGCTCAGATCGACGATAAACTGCGACATGCCCTCGTGGCGTGCGGCCTGTTTTTCGCCGGTACGCACCAGGGCAATCATGAACTGCGCATGCTGGGCATTGGTGGTCCATACCTTCTGCCCGTTAAGCAGCCAGCCGCCGTAATTACGGCTAGCCGACGTCTTGATCGAGGCGAGGTCGGAACCGGAATTGGGTTCGCTCATGCCGATACAGAAGTAGCTTTCGCCACGACAGATCGGCGGCAAATAGCGCTCGCGCTGAGCTTCAGTGCCAAAACGGTTAATCAAAGGACCACTCTGACGGTCCGCGATCCAGTGCGCCGATACCGGTGCACCCGCCGCCAGCAGCTCCTCTATGATCACATAGCGGGCAAAGGGCCCGGCGGCCGCGCCACCGTACTGCCGAGGCAACGCCATGCCGACCCAGCCGCGTGCACCGAGCTGGCGGCTGAAGGCTGCATCAAAGCCCATCCAGGACTGTGCCCTGGAGGTGGCCGGGTATTCGCCGAGATGGTCCTGAAGGAACGCCCGCACCTCGTGGCGAAGTGACTCTGCCTCGACGGGAATTGTGCTGTAAGTAAATTGAGTGATAGACATGAGTGCTCTCTAAACTGGGCACGAAGCCCGGTCACCATGGGCGACCGGGCACGCGGCTACCTGCTCTCCCGCCACAAAACAGCGGGGGGGATTAGGCCTTAAAGCGCAGTACCGGCGTCTGCCTGTTCGAACATCGCATTGATGTCGCCCGAGGTGACCGCCTTGCCGTCATTGCGTCCGTGATCGGCACCGCCCAGACCCAGCGCAGGCTCGGTCTTGACGTGGGCAGCCTGTGCTCTCAGGGCACCTACGGTGCAATTCTCGCGACCATGAATGGCGAACGGATCGAAGGAGAACTCTCGCATCGCATTGAGGTGGGTCACCTTGTCGACGGTTTCCTTCGACAGGTGCTGCAGCCCTTCCCAGGCCGTTTCAGGCGAGTGTGGCCAGGTGCAGTCGGAATGCGGGTAGTCGCTCTCCCAGGTAACCATGTCTTCGTTCATAAAGCTCAGGTTTTGCAGGCCAAACTTATCTTCGATGAAGCAGGTGACGAAGTGCTTCTTGAAAATATCGCTGGGCATCTGCCCATCGAAGTTGGAGTTGGTCCAGGCATTGTGGTGACGGTGAGTGAAGTCGGCACGCTCAAGCAGGTAAGGAATCCAGCCAATGCTGCCCTCGGACAGGGCCATGCGCAGATTGGGGAATTTCTTCCACATCGGCGCCCAGATCCAGTCAGCCGCAGAGTTAGCGATAGAGATCGGCATGGTAGTGATCCAGGCGTCGATCGGCGACAGGTCTGAGGCATGAGTTGCCTTAACCCCGGTGCCGATGTGGCAGCAAATCACAACATTGTTGTCCGAGCAGGCTTTCCACAAAGGATCCCAGTAGTCGCTGTGGATCGACGGATAGCCATGCACAGCCGGATTGTCCGACAAGGACACAGCATGCACGCCCAGCTTCGCGAGGCGATTGACTTCAGCGGCGGCGGCCTGCATGTCCCACCAGGGCACCAGCATCAGAGGAATGAATCGACCAGGGGCTGCATTGCACCAGTCATACAGGTGCCAGTCGTTATAGGCACGGATGGCAGCCAGCGAAACATCACGATCACTGTGTACCTGGAAGCGCTGACCGGCAAAGCCGGGAAAAGTCGGGAAGCACATGGAGCCGAGCACACCGTTGGCATTCATGTCGTCAACGCGGTCCTTGATGCTCCAGGTACCACGGCGCATCTGGTCATAGCCCAGCGGCTCCATGCCGTACTCTTCCTTGGGCCGACCCACGACCGAGTTCAGGCCCATGTAACCGGTGGCCTGCTCCTCGAAAACCCACACATCACGTTCGCCGCTCTTAACGACATGGGGCTCCCGCCCCTTGAAACGCTCAGGCATATGACGAGCAAAAGCATTTGGTGGCTCAATCGCGTGATCATCAACGCTGACCAGGATCAGATCTTCAACCTTCATTATTATTCGCTCCGCTAACGGGTTTTCTTTAAGTGCTTCGATCATAGAGCACGATCAGACTTAATATAAACACATTTTTAATTTATGTTCAATAAGCATCCGGAGAGCTTGGATATCACCAGCCCAAACCGCCCCTGACGGGCGGCACCAAGCCCGCGTGCAGACTGAGAAAGCCCCACAGGCCCCGGACGCTGGCTCAGTCCCAGATCACATGTACCTGGTGTGGGCCGCGCAGTTGCGCGCCTACAATCTCAGGCGCAGGCTTGGCTGGGTCGAGACGGATATTGGGCATCAGATCCAAAATGGCGTTAAGCGCGCACTGAATTTCCGTCTTGGCCACGAACTGGCCAATACACATGTGCGGACCGAAGCCAAAACCGAAGGAGGGCCGAGCGCGTCGGTCGATATCGAATACATCGGCCTTATCAAACGCATCTTCGTCCCTATTGGCCGAGGTGACGATGCACGAAACCATGGCCCCCTTGGGTATGGCCACCCCGCGAATCTCGGTGTCCCTGGCCGCCTGGCGTACCTTGAAGGTCGCTACCGGCTCGTAGCGCACCGCTTCGTCGATGGCCTTGGACACCAGGCTACGATCGTTGCGCACACGCTCGAGCACCGCTGGATTCTGCAGCAGCAGCGTCATCAGGGTGCCAAAGGTTCGGGTTGTGGTTTCACTGGCGGCGGGCAGCAAGGACCTTACGAAAGTGGCAATCTCATGATCATCGAGTGATCGCCCCTCGTGTTCCGCCCGAATTAACCGGCAGATCAGGTCATCACCCGTAGCGCCCTCAGCGCGACGTTCCTCAACCACCACCTTGACCACATCATAAAGCGCCTGGGCAGCCTCCATCGCCGCACCACGCGCGGCGGCGGCCTTCTGCGGATCCACCTGCGGGCCCGCCAGAATCGCCAGAGCCCAGGCGGCATACTTCTCAATTTCCTCCGGTCGATCTTCCGGGAAGCCGATCAGCGAATAAATCACCCGAATCGGAAAATGCAGGGCAAATTCCATAAGGTCCGCAGCCTTACTCTCGACCATGGGTGTCAGGTATTCCTCGCGAATAACCCGGTCAATCTTGGTTTCCTTCCAGCGGTTGACGGTCTCGGGCATGAAGACGGGCTGCAACAGGTTACGGATACTCTTGTGCGCTTCACCGTCCATCGCAGTGAGAATCAGCCCGTCAAAGAACGAGCCCAACCCCTCAGCAATAAAGCCGCTGGTGAAATTGGTGGCGTCACGCATAACAGCCATGACGTCGTCGTACTTGAACAGCGTGAAGGTCGGCCTATTGGGATCAAGCCCCGCGATTGACGGCACCCCCATGCTCGCCATGAAATTACCTTCAAGCACCGGACTCTTCTCTCGCATCTCGCGATACACGGCATGCAGATCAATATCGCTGCCACGGTAGTTACTCGCCACGTTGGCGAACACCTGCTCCAAATTATCATCAGTTGGGGCGGACATAGTCGTCTCCTTATTGTTATACGGGGTCGCACTCTCGGCCCCACGGAGCCCTGCGCTGTGCTAGAAGGCATAGCACCGGCCTTAAGATTATGAACACTTTGTAGAACTATGCTCATTTAACTGAAAAACCAAGGAACTAGTGCTTAGAAGCCACGGCCTCAATAGGCCTGCAGGACATAGGTCAGGCGCCCACCAGCCAGCATCAGCCCACAGAACATGCTGATCTCAGCGACCTCTGCGGGGGTAAAACACTCCGCCAGACGGGCATAGTGCTGGTCATCGATCGCCTGGTAATTACCGGCAAAAAGTTCGGCGAAAACCAGCGCCGCCTGTTCTGCCGGCGTGAAGCGATCGCTATCCAGCGACAGGCAGGCGATGTCCTCTTCACTGACAGTGTCAGACTTGCGGGCCAGCTGACACGCCTGGCATGTAGTGATGCTGGCAACCTTCAGCCGCAGCAGTTCCCGCAGGCGCTCGCTCAACAAGCTGTCCTGATAGAAGCGCTCCAGCAGCTCCAGCCATGCCAAGGCGATGGGCGGGCGATTCGCCCAGGCCTGAACCGGCCTGGGTGAACTCAGCATCTGGCTTCCAAGGCCACGCTCGATTGCCCCACGCAGTTCCGGTGGTATTGCATCCAGCGGTATCAGGGGAACCCGGGCCATGCTCAATACTCTCCCGCCGACATTATCAGTCGATCCGTTCAATAATGGTCGCCGTGCCCATGCCGCCGGCACAGCAGATTGCCTGCAGACCATAGCGGGCACCCCGGCGCTCCATCTCGTTCAACAGGCTCGTCAGCAGGCGGGCGCCGCTGGCGCCGAGCGGGTGACCAAGGGCAATGGCCCCGCCGTTCACGTTCAGCCGCTCGTGCGAAACGCCGGTCTCGCGCATCCAGGCCAGGGGCACGGATGCGAAGGCCTCGTTGACCTCGAACAGATCAATGTCATCCAGCCGAAGCCCGGCGCGGGCCAACACCTTGTGGGTCGCCGCGATGGGCCCGGTAAGCATCAGCGTCGGATCGGCGCCTACAGTGGTAAAGGCACGGATACGCGCCCGGGCCTTGAACCCCAGACGCTGCGCCGTCTCGGCCGACATCAACAGCAAGGCCGCGGCACCGTCGGATATCTGCGACGAGTTGCCCGCCGTGATCCGCCCCGTTTCAGGGCGAAAACTGGTCTTCAGGGTCGACAGCTTTTCCCGCGAACTGTCGCGGCGAATCGTCTCGTCCGCCAGCAAGTCGGCCACAGGTTCAGTCAGCGCTTTCTCCCGCAGTGCCTCGACGGGAACGGGTACCAGTTCATTGGCGAAGTAGCCGGCGTCTGCCGCCCGGGCCGCGCGCTGGTGACTGGTGAAGGCGTAATCGTCCAGCTCATCGCGGCTGATGGACCACTTGTCGGCAATGCGCTCGGCAGCCTCACCCTGGCTGGTAAGCTCGTACCTATCCGCGGCCATCCAGCCAAAAGCGTCGCCATGGATTTCGCGATTGCTGCCCATGGGCACCCGGCTCATGTTCTCGGCACCGCCGGCCACGACAATATCTGCCGCACCCGCAGCGATGACCCCGGCCGCCACATGTACCGCCACTTCACCGGAGCCGCACTTGCGGTCCAGCGTCAGCCCCGGAACCGTGACCGGCCAACCGGCGCCCAGCAACGCCGTGCGAGCGATGTTGGCAGACTGCTCACCGATCTGTGTCACGCAGCCAAAGATCACATCGTCAACCTTTTCAGGCGCCAGGCCAACGCGTTCGACCAGCGCCTGGAGCACCAGGGCACCCAAGTGATCGGCACGCACCCCGGCGAGACTGCCTCGAAAACGGCCGACAGGCGTGCGGACGGCATCAACAATAACGACGCCCGTCATAGCGCACTCGCCTTGAGGCCGGAATCAGGCACCTGCTTTCCGTCCTCGTAACGGTAAACCCCGTGTCCGGATTTGCGACCCAGGCGACCGGCGGCGACCATTTTGATGATCAGCGGACAGGGGCGAAATTTTTCACCCAGCGACTGATGCAGATATTTCAGCACTGACAGACGCGTGTCCCAGCCCGTCAGATCGCCCAGCTCCAGCGGCCCCATAGGGTGGTTAAAGCCCAGGCGCAAAGCAGTGTCGATATCCTCGGCGCTGGCGGTTCCTTCCTGCAGCATGTACATGGCTTCGTTGCCCAGCAGCGCAGACATGCGACTGGTGGTCAGGCCGGGGGATTCATTGACCACAATAGATGTCTTGCCCATGGCATCGCACAAGGCTCGCGTGCGCACCACGGTCTCATCGCTGGTGGCCAATCCGCGAACCATTTCTATCAGCTTCATCTTGTGCACGGGGTTAAAGAAGTGCATGCCAATCACCCGCTCGGGGCACTTCAATGCCGCAGCAATCTCGGTCACGCTCAATGCCGAGGTGTTGGTGGCGATGATTGCGTCTGGCGCAAGCAGCGGCTCGGCCTGAACCACAACCGCCTTTTTCACGGCAAGCTGTTCGGACACGGTTTCGACCAGGCAGTTGGCGCCGGTTGCCGCTTCGCCGAGGTAGCTGCAGGTGGCCAGGCGCGCCAGAGCAGCCCCGGCTGACTCGGCGCTCATCTTGCCAAGCCTGACGCCATCATTGAGAATTTTTTCAATGCCGTCCCTGGCGCGCGCCAGGGACTCGACGTTGGTATCGACCAGCACCGTATCAAACCCTGCACTGGCAAAGCCATGTGCGATACCGGTGCCCATCAAACCGGCACCGACGACTACAATTTTTTCTTGTTTGTTAGTGGTCATGTTTCGCCCCCTGTTGGCTGCTGGACTTTTCGCTCACGACATTACGCAAGGTTCCGATGCCCTCGATTGTGGCTTCGACGACATCCCCTGGGTTGAGGAACAGACCTGTGCCCATTCCCACACCCGCAGGTGAGCCGGTGAAGAGGATGTCGCCGCAGGCGAAACTGGAGCGCTGCTGGACAAAGCTGACCAGTTGACCCACATCCCAGGTCATCTCAGTGGTTGAACCATCCTGACGGATGTCGCCATTCACCTTGAGGGTCAGGCGCAAGCCGGGTGAACCCGCCGGAAATTCGTCCTTGGTAACAACCCAGGGGCCCACACCGGTAGTTCTGTCCTGGCTCTTGGCGGCGAACAGATCCATGCCGATACCCGCAGGGCCGCTGCGCTGCAAATCGCGGGCGCTGACGTCGTTGCCCACGGTATAGCCCAGCACGCAGGCAAGGGGATCTTCCAGATCCACATCGGAATTACCGATCACCGCCACCAGCTCAACCTCATGATCAAGCTCTGCGGTCAGCGGTGGATAGCGAATCGGATCATTCGCGCCAATCAAGGCACCGTAGGCCTTGAGAAAGGCCACCGGTTGCGACGGCGCAGACAGGCCAAAATCTTCCGCCAGATGCTTGGCATAGTTCGCGCCCGCCACGACCACCCTGTTCACCGGCGCTATGGGTGGCAACAGCCGCACCTTGGACAGCGCCAGGGTTACATCGGAAAGGCATAACGCGCTTATTCCAGCACCGCCGGCAACCGCGGGCGCCCAGCTAGAGAACTCACCCTCTATAGGGTGCACTTCATCTCTGTCTGGATCGACCACCGCCCAGAACGGGTCGGTCTGATTGTATGAGCAACGCGCAAGCTTCATCAGACATCCACCTTGCCTACTTTTGCCGGATCCAGATGCAGCAGCTCGCAGGCATTTTTCCAGCGGATCTTCTGCAGATCTTCATCCGACAGGTGCAGGCCGTCGGTAAGGTCATGGCGAACGGCATCGCTGCCGCCAAAGTTGGACCCGTAAAGCACCCGGTCGGCGCCGATTACATCAACCATTGCCTGGCGCATCGGCAGCTCGTGCAGCTCCACGTCAAAGTAGAAGTTGGACATATACTCCAAGAATGGCTTCTTGTTGTTGTACAGGTCCAGATTCGGGTTGGTCTGAGCCATGCGCCCCAGCTGGTAAGGCACGAAACCGCCCCCGTGGGTAATGTACACCTTCAGATTCGGGAAACGATCCAGCACACCACCATTGATCAGGTACCAGAAGCACTTGGTCTCATCGTAGTTCATGCCGACTATAGCAGTGGTCTCGTAACGATCGGTATTGGCCTCCTTGCCCCAGGTCACCGACTGGTTATAACCATGTACGAAGATGGGCACATCAAGATCGCAGAGCGCCTGCCATACAGGATCCAGCTCAGGCGAGTCGTATTCCATGCCACCGAAATTGGAGCCACCGGCAACCAGACCTTTGGCGCCAAGTTCCGTAACGGCGCGACGAATTTCCTTGGCCGCTTCATGCGGTACGTTCAACGGCGCATGGGCCCAGAACATCAGGCGATTGGGCGCCTTGGAGCAATAGTCGGCCAGTACATCATTGACCGTGCGGGCAAAGGGAACGGCAAATTCAGCCTCGGCCCAGTACATGTAGCAGTGGCTCGGGACCGACAGCACCTGGGCATCCTGGCCCGCGGCATCCATCGCTGCCAGACGGTTGCTCGGGTCACGCCACTTGGCCATGTATTCTTCAACGTTCAGTGTCTCACCGCGCGCATGCGCCTCGCGCAGCGCCTTTTTTCGCTCCGGGGCACCAAGCGACAAAATCCAGTCACCCACACGCAGCTTGATGTCGCCATCGGGCTGGGCTTCAAAGGCCGGCCCCCAATAGGGATGCTGGTCATAGTAATCAGGATGGGGAGCATGGGCGTGCAGGTCGATAAGCATGTTCAGAACCTCGGAAAGTGGCACTTTTTGTGATTATGGGATGCTGGTTTTGTGGCCCGGCAGACACGGCCAGAGCAACTGAATATGCGCCTGCCAAACCCGCATCTAACCCAGAGCATAAAATCAATTTGATCAGAAATCAAAATTCTGTTCATTTTATTTCGTGGAATGCTCAAAATCACATGCCTGAGCCTTCTCGCAGGCACAGCGGGGCCGGGATGCTTTTTGCCATCAAAACGTGCTTAGGACTGGAAAGGTGTAGCGGGAATGCACTTGAGGCCCTCAGTGTCTGAAGGCCCTGCGCACTCGGGAGAAAGCGTCAGCGACGCGAGCGGGAGGAGGAACCTGCAGTCAGAGCAACGATCAACTTTTTGACCCTCACCGGCAAAAGGCGCCGGCTACCGCCTTCCGGCACGAGCAATTCGCTCAACACATAGCGGATAATCATTTCACAAATCAATTCACGATCGAGCTTGGCGCCAAGACGGGCATCCCACTCGTCGAAAACGATGTCGAGCTGATCCTGAAAGCGCACAATTGAATCGTGAAAGATGCGTCTAAAGAAGCTCAGTGCATAATCGGGCGCCACCACCAGAAGGCGCCGGGCTCGGCTTTGCTCAAGATAAGTGTCCAGATAGGCGATCAATGCGTTCAGTCGCGCCTCAGGATCGGTGATATCACCGAGAACCTCTGTCAGAGCGCTGTGGAAGCTGTCGCGCTTGTGCCGGGAAAAGGTATCCAGCAAGTCGTCCTGAGAAGAGAAATAACGGTAAAAAGTTCCGCGTGAAACCCCGGCCACCTGGCAAAGGTCAAGGATCGAAATGCGGTCAGCTCCGGAGCGCAGCACCACCTCTTCAGTGGCCGCCAGAATATTGGCAATGGTCTCTTCCGAGCGCCGATTCGGTTTCACCTGACCGCCGTTCCTCGATGTCACAGCATTTTTTTTCGCGACTTTCTTGCCGGCTGGCAGCGCCTTTACGGCCCTGGATGACTTTTTGCTGACAGGCGCAGCAGCCCCGGTTTCTTCAGGTCTGGCGGCGGATTTTGGCATCGATTGCAATCCCTAGAGTTAAATAAAAAACAGACTATCACATGACTTGAGGCTATCTTTCACTTTCTGTTCAACTTTTTCCTAAAGACATTCGACTAATTTCTATTTAGAATTGCATTCCAACATCAAAATAATATTCGCATCCCATTGATGGGAGAGCCACCAAAGGAGGCAAGTCATGAATGGTATCGGGAATCCGGAGACATGGGCAGTCGGTGAAAATGACACGGTTATCGCAGCATTAGATCGTGCAGTAGCGCGGCATCCAGAGAGAGTCCTGCTGGACTTTAGCGGAAAACTGTACACATATTCAGATGTTGACTCACTATCGACCAAAATGGCGCACTCCCTGGCCAGCCTCGGGGTTAAGCCGAACCATACTGTGCTAACCATGCTGGACAACAACATCGATGCTGTCATCTGCTGGCTGGCAATCAACAAGCTATGCGCCGTCAGCGTGCCGATAAACACTGCGCTCAAAGGCGAGTTCCTGCGCCACCAGATCGCCGATACAGGGACGCACCTAGTCATATGCGAGGCAGGCTACCTGACACGCATGACCCCCCTCGCCGATCAGCTCAGTGAAGTGACTCAGATACTTCACCGCGGCGCACTGGAGCAGCCCGCTGCTTGCAGCATTCCGATCGCCGCCCTCGATGCCTACCGCGGCACCGATGCAACGCCTCTCTCCAGCAAGCCGCAGCCGTCGGACCTCGCCTGCCTGATCTACACATCCGGAACGACCGGGCCTTCAAAAGGCTGCATGATTAGCTACAACTTCATGTGTAATCTGGCTCGCCTGCAGCTTCGTGCTGGCCCGGCCACCGAAGACGACGTAACCATCACGCCGCTGCCCCTGTTTCACATGAATGCCCTGTGCGTCAGCATCATCGCCAGCATTATGGTGGGCGCTCGAGCAGCGATACTGCCGCGCTTCTCGGTGTCCGGCTTCTGGCCGGAGGTCGAACGATCCGGCGCCACCATTGCCTCTATTCTCGGCGGCATGGGTGGCCTTCTGGCCCAGGCGCCGGACAACGATGCCATGAAACGCTGCGTCGGCCAGATCCACACCGCCCGAGGCAACCCCTATACCGAGGAAACCAAGAAGATCTGGCGCGAGCGTTTCGGTACGCCGCTGGTTGGCGGAAATGGCTACGGCCTCACCGAAGCCTGTGTCATAACATCCCTGGCAGCGGGTGAGTACGCCGCGCCAGGCTCGTCAGGCAAGCGCATTCCTGACTTCGACGTGCGCATCATCGATGACAACGACCATGAGCTGCCGGCTAACACGCCCGGGGAAATCGTAGTTCGCCCGCTGCGCCCTGACATCATGTTCCAGGGCTACTGGAAGCGCCCGCAAGACACAATGAAACTGATGCGCAACATGTGGTTCCACACCGGCGATATCGGCAAGTTCGATGATGAGGGCTTCTTCTACTTTGTCGACCGCAAGAAGGACTACCTGCGCAGACGCGGCGAAAATATTTCCAGCTTCGAGATGGAAGCAGCCTTCGCTGTGCACCCCGCCCTGGCCGAAGTTGCGGTGCATGCAGTGCCCTCGGACAAAGGCGAAGACGATGTCAAGGTCACAGCCATACTGCACGATGGAGCAGAGCTCGCGCCGGACGAGCTGTTCCATTGGGCGACCGACTCGGTGCCTTACTATGCCCTGCCCCGATACATCGAGTTCCGTACCAGCCTGCCAAAAAATCCCCAGGGCCGCATATTGAAATACCAGTTGCGCGATGAAGGAAAAACCGCCGACACCTGGGACCTGGAAGATACTGACATCAAGGTGGCGAAGACCTAAGACAGTATCCATGCCGCGAGCACGCAGCTCGCGGCAAATGTGATGCTGGATCCGTAAGGACGCTGGATACGCAAAAAGGGTTGCACGCTAGCGTGCAACCCTTTTCTGTTCTGCTTGGTTCTACCCGCGCACTACAACTGTGGATCAGTACTCCCTGGCAGGAACGTCTGCAGGACGCGAGTTATAACCCGGCAGATGCAAGCCACCGTCCACATGGATGGTTTCTCCGGTCACGAAACGCGACATCTCGGACGCAAGGAACACCACCACCGGCCCGATATCCTCTTCCGGCTCACCACAACGCCCCAGGGGCCGCAACGCCGCCGAGTGCTCAGCGAACCCGGGATTCTCCGCGGCCAGCTTGTGAAAGGTCGCGCCCATGGCTGTCGGGGCTATAGCGTTTACCCGGATATTGAAGCGCCCCCACTCTGACGCGGCGCTGCGCGTTAAACCCACCACGGCCGACTTGGCAGCGTTATAGTCGCCATGCAACCAGGCCCCCACCTCGGTATCGATCGAATAGAAGTTGATGATCTTGCCACCACCGCGCGCCCGCATGTGCGGCAATGCTGCCTTCATCGTCCACCAGGCCGCCCAGACAGTGGAGTTCAGGGTTTTCTCGAGCATGGCATCGGTCTTGTCCTCCAGCAGTACGTTCGGTGTCGGCGCGAAGGCATTGTTAACCAGAATATCCAAACCACCAAACTGATCGACCGCCGCCTGGATCGCCGCATCTATATCACGCTTGCTGGAAACGTCGGTTTTTATGAACAGCGCCCGGGCACCCAGTGCCTGTAGCTCTGCGGCCACAGCCCTGCCACTTTCCACATCAAGTTCGGCAACGACCACGGCCGCCCCCGCCTTGGCGAAGCTAAGTGCTACGCCCCGTCCAATACCACCACCGGCGCCCGTGATCAGCGCCACCTGCTCGTTCAGCAGTCCCATAGGGAACTTCCTCTTGTTTTATGTATACAGTTTCTGTTTTTATGTTTAAATACACTCTAGCCTAAGGTTCCAGGTATGCATAGAAAACTGTAAGGGTAACTAGAAATGAGCACCTTTCACCGCCGAGTGGACATCACCTCGTTACAGCATCAGACTGCAGGTACAGTGCGCGCCGCGCTGGAAGACAACTTCCACCATTTTCGTGTCTGGGTACGCCACTATGATCGAGTGCTCACCGCCATCGGCGGCGAAGCCTTGCGCTACCCCTACTCCGCCTGCCCAGAGGCCACCGATCAGCTGCAACAGCTGGTCGGCATGCCACTTGATGCAATTGCCCATTCGGTAACACGACAGGTCGATGCACAACACCAATGCACTCACCTGCTCGATCTGGCGGGGCTGGCTATCGCAAATGCCGCCAGGCAGACAACCCGGCGCCGGTACGACATCCAGATTCCTCAGCGGGTCGACGGACACACCAGCGCCAGGTTGCTGCGAGATGGCTGCGAGCTGCTCACCTGGGAGCTGAAGGATTCAGTCGTCCAGGCCCCCGATCCCTATTGCAACATCAACTTGCGCCAGGGCATGGCGCGATGGGCACTGGACACTCTGCCTCATGAAGAGGCGGAAGCCGCATTGTTGCTGCGACGCTGCACGCTCATATCCCTGGGTCTGGAGAAAAATCTCGACGCCCAGGTACACGCGTCCAGCACCGGACTCTGCTACAGCCAACAGCCCGATCGGGCCGCCATCGCAGCAAGAATAATAGGGTCAACCTGGAACTTCAGTGAGCGGCAGCCAACACTCTGTGCCGACGACCAGCTCTGGCTCAGCCAGTTGACCCTGAGCCCTGCCGGTTCCGCCTGAAGGCGGCTCCGGCAGTGCGCGCAGGCCGTTCCTGTTAAAGGAATACCGCCAGGTTAGGTGTGCCCAATACGGCCTGGTCGATGATGACCTCCCGCCGCGCCAACTTGAAGCCGTCCTCGCAGACCCGCAACAGATCCCGGCGCTCGCCACTGATGATGTCGACGTGGTGATCCTTGAAGCGGTTGCGGGTCAGCAGCAGATAGCTGGTCACCACAAACTCGTCAGCCTTGGCGGTTTCCTCGACAAAGACATTGGTCACAAGACGACGCGTGCGCGACGGCGGATCCTCGGCCCAGGCGCTCTTGCCAGACAGGCGAAGTATGCGCCCCATGATTGAGCGATAGTCGTCATGATAATGCTGCACGCTACGCACGATACTGGCCGACTGCTCCGCCTGCACACGGGTATGCCGCAGCGGTACTGTATAAACCAGATCAGTGGCCAGACGCTCGCTCCATTCCTGTAGCCGAATCTGATCCAGCAGCGTGGCTTCCTCATACAGAAAAGTCACGACCTGGTTGTAGATATCCGAACCCACGGGGACACGCTTGATGCCAACCGGTGAACCCGGCTGGATCTGCGTGGAATCTCGTTCTTGAACTTGAGCCATAAGAAAACTCCCTGAAGCTAATTGTTATGACAGAGAAACAAGGGGGGAATGAGCGATCAATCTTCCGCCATCATCAGCTCATGCCAGTACAACCACCAGTGCCACTGGGTATCGTCTTTGGTGAAGCCTTCGTTGACAATACCTGGTCCCGGCCAACCCTCAGGTGCACCGGTTTCAAAGCAGGCTTGATATTTCAAGGTGCTCTTACGCCCCATAGCGCCCTTGGCGGACAAAGTCATGTGCGGCCAGGTATCGGAGTCGTCCTGCTCAACCATACCCGAGGTGCCAAACAACTGGATGGTCTGCTTGAGCATCTTCTCGCGCAGTTCGGCCGGCGCATCCTTCTCGGCAAATATCCAGTTAACGAATTCCAGCTTGTCCGGCCCATGCGGCACATAGGCGTGCAGCGTCATGGAACCGACCACCGAACCATCGGGCTGCGGGATATAGACAAAACCAAAGAGTATGTTGGGGAACATACCGCCAACCTGCGGTGGCATGGTGGTCAATACCTGTAGTTGCTCATCACTAAGATTGCGTGCCAGCTGCTCGACCATTTCACCGGTCATGCCGGCCGGAGGCAGGGCATCGAGCTTTTCCTGGACCGACAGTTCGGCCGGGTCAAGCCCGGTGAGACGCTTGATCTTGCGGGCCAGGTCGATGCAACGTAACGCATGACCATGGGGCGAGCTGATTTCCACACCGATCATTTCCGGACTCAGGTCAGTCCCCTCGCCCTCGCCCTCGCCTTTCTTGGCATAGTTGCCCACTTCGCCGAGCCAGCGGTGCAAGGTCAGTGTGTGGAAGCCGTCGGCAGCCGACTGCTCTCCGGCAGTTTTCCAGTTGGCATTGACAATAAAGCGCTGCGGCGGACCGAGCACTTCCATGCCCTTGTCGCTGCGACAGAACAGCATGTCGTAATACCATTTGGCGTCACCGAGGAACTCCTCGAAGGATGGCCCCTCGATATTCCAGGTGGCGAAAATAAGACCTCCGTAGAGCGTCGTGCGCGCCTTTCGCAGACCCAGTTCTTCCTTGGGCGTCATCTTGCCGTGCATGCACTCGCGCTCGATTGGCGAACCGATGAAGTCGCCATTGGTACGGAAGGCCCAGCCGTGATAGATGCACTTGTGGATCTGAGTGTTGCCGCAATCGGCAGTGCTAATACGCATGCCGCGGTGCGGGCAGACGTTGAGGGATACGAAGACTTCGCCCTCTTTGCCTCGGGCGACGATGACCGAGTCCGAGCCCAGATCGCGCACGATGAAGTCCCCTGAATTGGGGATCTCCGACTCATGTCCGAGCAGAATCCAGGACTTGCCGAAGATTTTTTCCATCTCCAGCTCATAGATTTCCCGATCGGACAGCACACGCATCTGCACTTCTCGGGTCGAGGGGTAAATCAAATCCGAAACCTTGGTTCCGTCGGACAACACAGGGCTTTTTGTTAGCATAATTGTCTCCTGTTAATGGCACAGAGTGTATGAAGCCAGGGTAAATATAAGACACTTTTACCAATAATGTATATCTTTATAGCTTTTCATCTGCGAGAACCTTTGCGATCTCACACCTGGGCCCCTGCTCTGCCTGCCCCGGCGGGCATTCCAGAGCAGGGAGCGCTCGGGTCATCAGACGCGGGTACGCAACACGCCGATACCGTCGATTTCCAGCTCCACCAGATCACCGGGTCTCAGGTAGCGCAGCTGTTCCAGGCCACAGCCATTACCAACCGTACCCGACCCCAGGAACTCACCGGGATAGAGGGTTTCGGAGCGCGAGACATGGGCAATGACATCCTCAAACTGCCAGCGCATGTCACGGGTGTTGCCGCGCCCCCACTCCTCACCGTTAACCCGCGCCACCATATTCAGGTCGTAGGGGTCACCCAGCTCATCCGCTGTCACCAGACAGGGCCCCATGATATTGCCGGTGTCGAAATCCTTGCTTTTCGCAGGACCGAGCATCCCTGGCATCTCCCTGGCTTGAGCATCCCGGGCACTCATGTCATTGAAAATGGTGTAGCCGACAATATGCGAGCGCGCGTCCTCCCGACGGATATCCTTGCCACGCTTGCCGATGTAGCAACCGAACTCCAACTCGAAATCCATCGCCTTGCTGAAACTTGGCCACTGGAATTCATCATCAGCGCCGATAACGGCGAAGCGATTGCATTTGTAATAAATTGGCTGGCGATTGAAGGTATCGATAACGCGATCGTCGGCCCGGGTATTCATCGCCCTCAGGGTCGCTTCCGGGTCGGGCGTCTGCAGCGCACGGGCGCGGCGTGCAGCGGCGAAGCTCTGGCGCAAATGCAACTCGAAGCACGAACAGTCCCGCATCTGCGGCGGAGGCTGAATCGGCGCCCGCAGCTTGACCGCCGAACGCTCCAGCACGGCATCAGCCGGCGCCCGGGCCACCAGGGAGCGGGCCAGATCGAGCGCCGCATCACCGGACTCCACCAACGCCAGAACGCTAGCGAGCTGGGGGCTATCGCCGCCTTTCAAAGTACGGTAGGCCTGCTGCAGGTCAAGCACGGCCTGGTCGCTGTCGATCAGTACACCGGCTCGCTCGAAACCGGTGTCATCAGCAAAGGTTACGAGTCGCATCAGCTATCGACTCCCATAAAAACGAGCGAGCAGGACCTGGATACGCGCTTCATACGCGCCCACTCACAGGCAGGCAGGCCCCCGTGATCACCGCGGCCTCGTCCGACAGCAGGAAGGCAATAACGCCGGCCAAAGCCGCCGGCGATACCCAACGGCTGGCATCGGCTTCCGGCATGTCGGCGCGATTGGAAGGGGTGTCGATGATGCTGGGCATTACTGCATTGACCGTCACGCCCTGATCCTTGACTTCTTCGGCCAAGGCTTCGGTTAAACGCGCCACGCCGGCCTTGGAGGCCGCGTACGCGCCCATACCCTGACCCGCCTTCAGTGACGCCAGGGCACCGATGTTCACAATGCGCCCTGCAGGTGAGGCCAGCAGGTGCGGCAGTGCTGCCTGACAGCTGACCACTGCCGTCTTCACGTTCATCTGGTACATCCGGTCCCAGGTTTCCAGGCTACCGGCTTCCAGGGTTTCCCAGGCAAAGCCACCGGCGACGTTCACCAGCCCATCAATGCGACCGAAGTGCTCGGCAACCTGTGCCAGTGCAGCCTTGGCCGACTCGGCAGAGGTCAGATCAACGCCTCCCAATGACAGTAGGTTCTGCATATCGAGCAAGGATTTCGGGGCTTCGGCACGGTCGAGCAACGCCACGCGCGCGCCGCGCTCCAGCAACGATTGCCCAAGAGCGCGGCCCAATACGCCGAAACCGCCGGTTACGATGACATTCTTGCCTTGCAGAGACTGGGACATAGGTACAGATCCTCTTGTTGTTTTCAGTTCGACCATAGCCAAGCATGGCCAGTCAGACGCTAGAAATATGACACTTTTCAAAAATATGTACAAATGATAATGTTAAACCTGAGTCAAAACCAGACCCCGGGGTTCTCCAATGACAAGAAAACTGCCCGCCCTCAATGACGACAATCGCGCCTTCTGGCAGGGCGGCGAGCGGGGTGAATTACTGATCCACTATTGCAGTGGCTGTGCGCGCTTCTTTCATCCGCCGGGGCCGATCTGCCCCGATTGCGCCAGCCTGGAGGTCGATGCCAGAGCCGTATCCGGCAAGGGCACGGTGCTGAGCTATACACTGAACTATCAGCCGTGGATCCCCGAGCTCGAGGTTCCCTATGTGGTTGCGATTATCGAGCTGGCCGACCAACCGTCGCTTCGCTTCATCAGCAATGTCGTTAACATGGACCCAATGGAGGTGCACATTGGCATGCCGGTGAAGGTGCGCTTTCTTAACGTCGAGGATGTTTGGCTACCACTGTTCGAGAGGGATCAATAATGTTCGATCATCGCTACGAGAAAGACGTCGCTATCACCGGTATCGGCCAGTCAGAAGTGGGTCGGCCGTCATCGAAGTCCGCCATGCGCCTGACCGTGGATGCCTGCCTGGAAGCCATAAGCGATGCCGGGCTCGAGCGCAGTGACATCGACGGCGTGGCCTGCTGGCCGGGTGACAACAACAATGGTGACCCCTTCTCGCCGGTCGGCCCCGGCGCACTGAAAAACGCCCTGGGGCTAAACGTCAACTGGTTTGGCGGTGGCTACGAAGGCCCCGGGCCTCTGGCCGGGGTGATCAACGGCGCCATGGCCATTGCGGCGGGCATGTGCAAGCACGTGCTGGTCTTTCGCACCATTACCGAGGCGTCGGCACGTGTACATAACAAGCAGGCGGGGGCACTCAGCAACAAGACCCAGGGGCGCGACAGCAGCTTTTCCTGGCAATGGTTTACGCCCTTCAATGTCATGTCCGGCATCAACCTGATGGCCCTGTATGCACAGCGCCATTTTCATGAATATGGCACTCAGCCGGAACAACTCGCGCAGATCGCCCTGACCTGCCGGCAGAACGCCCAGCGCAACCCCAAGGCCATCTATCGCTCACCGATGACGATGGATGACTACATGCAATCACGGATGATCTCCACACCGCTGCGCATGTTCGATTGCGACGTGCATTGCGATGCCTCCACGGCCATTGTGCTGTCGCGCCGTGATGCGGCGCGCGACACACGCCAGCCCCCCATTCGTATCGAGGCAATGGGCGCGGCACTCAACCAGCCCTGGTCCTGGGATCAGATATCACTGACCGAAATGGCCGCCTTCGATGTCGCCAAGATGATGTGGTCACGCACTGACTATGGTCCTAAAGATGTCGACTCGGCACAGTTGTACGATGGCTTCTCGATACTCACCATGATCTGGCTGGAAGCCCTCGGGCTCTGCCCGGTCGGGCACAGTGGTGAATTCGTCGCCGGTGGCAAGCGCATTGCGCTGGACGGAGAACTGCCCATCAACACCAACGGCGGCCAACTGTCCGGCGGGCGCACCCATGGCCTGGGTTATGTTCATGAAGCCTGTTTACAACTGTGGGGCCGGGCTGATGGCCGCCAGGCCGCCAATCAGCATGTTGCAGCGGTCGCCGCGGGCGGTGGACCACTGGGGGGCAGCTTGCTGCTGGTCAGGGACTGAGCTGAGCCTTCAGGACAGCACTGTCGCCACTTCAGCGCAGAACTCGATAAGCGCGGCCCCGAGCTCTTCAATTCCCTCGGGGTCTCGCTGCCCGCGAAACATGACTGCCGACACCGTGAAGTCGATGGAACCGGAGGCGGAGTAAACCGGGGCAGCCACGGCCAGAATACCGATCGAGAAATGCCCATCGTCCATCGCCCAGCCACGCTCGGCGGCCAGGCGAACCTCCTCGCGATAGGCTGTGAAGCTCAGCGGCCGCGCCCAGCGAATGCGCTCGAAGTTCGCCTGAATATCCGGATCGTCGAGATTTACCTGGGTCGCGAACAATCTGCCACTGGCGCCCATCAGCATCGGCAAGCGCTGGCCTTCAGCCATATCAATACGCACATCCGCAGGGCTGGCGGCAGAACTGACGATAACAATTCGGTCAGGTCCCACCCGTCGCCACAGCGTAACCGTCACCCGCTGCTGGGCCGCCAGGTTTTGCAACAGCGGCTTGGCCAGTTGCACGCGCTGGCCCTGGGTCACCAACTGCTCGACCAGACGGGCAAGCCCTGCACCCGCCGAATAACGCTTGGACATGGGATTGAAATCGACGACATCCTCCACCACCAGTGTGCGCAGAATATTGAAGCAGGTACTCGGATTGATCGACAACTGCCGGGCAATGTCGACCGAACGCTCCGGCGAACCAACCTGGCTCAGGTGACGGAGAATGCGCACCGCATTGACGACCGGCTTCACCGTGACGACGGATGCGGCCTTGTTGTTATCATTGGGAGCGTCGACATCTGTGCTGTCCATAGGAGTTTCTCGGGTAATGTGGCTTGAAGACAAAGCATCATTCTATATCGAGAATAAAATAGTCACACGAATTTAATACGGAAATCTTATATCCAGCCGCGCGTGCGACTCAAACCACATCCACCGGCGATTGATAGATATATCGCCTGGGTGCCAATGGCTCGAAACGAAACCGAGACAAGCTACGTTCAAGCACTTCATCGGCCAGGGTCACCCGCTCCTGCTGACGCAGGTAGTCCAGCCAGGATTCGACAATAAAGCGCTCGACGTAATGATCGGTTTGCGCGAGGTCACGATAAAGTCGCCAGTTCTGCGCGCCGTTGCGCCGCCGCGACTGGCCGACGGCATAGACGATGCGCAGGAAGTCGTCACGCTCCTCAGCGCCTACCTGATAACTGATTTCCACGCAGACCGGCCCATCGTCATGGGACACGTCGCCCGCCAGCACCAGCACCGGCTTGTCGGTCTGCTGCGCGTCGGCGAAATCAGCTTCCCGACCCATGGCAATGGTCCCGCCGCGGGTCAACAGCACCCCCAGCAGAATGCTCGTGGCCGACAGCAGCAGGCTGTTTTCCAGCCCTAGATACTGCGCCAGCGCCCCCCACAGGACGCCACCCACAGCCATTGAGCCCATCAGCACCAGCAGGTACACCGAGGCGACGCGGGCACGCACCCAGTTCGCCGCATAAGTCTGCACCACAGTGGAGATAGTCGCGTTTACCGCCATCCAGCCCATGCCGGCGAGCAGCAGCATCGCACAGACCACCAGCTTGCTGTTCGACAGTGCCGCCGCGAACGTTGCCGCCGCGAACGCGAAAGCGCCGGCGACGATTAGCCGGCGCAGCGGAAAACGACGATAGACACTGGTCAGGCTGAGAGCGGCCAGCACTGCACCTGCCCCCATGAAAGCCATCAGCAGGCCATAACCACCTGCGCCCATGCCCAGCTCGTGCTTGGCCACCAGCGGCATCAGCGCCCAGAGCGCACTGGCACAACTGGTGAAGACGAACACCTGTTTGAGCGCGCTGGACAACACATCCGAGTGGCGGATATAGCGCAGGCCGCTGCGCATGCCGCCGACCAGGGTCTCCGGCGGCAGATCATCTACACGGGTTTTGGCTGGTAGCTGGAAAATGATGAAAACAATGACCGCGGCCATGCACAGGGCGATGACCAGGAACACCGAGGCGCTGTTCCACCAGGCAATCAGTGCGCCGGCCAGAGCCGGACCCAGGGCGCGGGTGGCATTGATCGAGATGCCGCTGAGGGATACCGCCGCCGGAACCTGCTCGCGCGGGATCACGCCGACCAGCGTGGTCATCCAGGCCGTCATGCCCAGCGCACTGCCGCTGCCAAGGACGAAGGTGAACAGCAGCAGCGACCAGGCCTGCAGCAGGTCGAACCAGGCCAGCAGACAGAGCACCGCGGCAGCACCGAGAATCGCCGACTGGGTGAGCAACAGCAGGCGGCGCGGGTCCATGCGATCAGCGAGCACCCCGCCCGGCAGGCCGAACAGGAACACCGGCAGGGTGATCGCGGTCTGCACCAGCGAGACCATCAAGGGTGAGGCCGACAACAGGGTCATAATCCAGGCTGCGCCGACCGTCTGCATCCAGATCGCCATATTGGCCACCGCACAGGCAAGCCACAGCCCCACAAACAACTTGTGGCGCAGCGGCGCCCAGAACGGGGCATACTCGGGTCTCGTTACGCTCACCGGAGCGCCTTGCCTGTTCAGGCTCATGCGGGCCGCCCCAGCCGCCCGACCTCCCGCGCCGGATGCAGGCGACGTGACGCGCCGACGCGGTTGCGTAGCGCACCTATGCCCTGGATGTGCGCCTCGACCCTGTCTCCAGGCTTCAGGAAGCGCCCGTTTTCCAGGCCTACGCCATGGGTCGAGCCGGTGAACAGCAGGTCGCCGGGGCGCAGTTCGATGCGTGCATCGAGGTAATTGAGCAATTCATCGACGGGAAAGATCATGTTGCGGGTATTGTCCTGCTGGCGGCGCTCGCCGTTGACGCTCAGACTCATCTCCAGCGCTGGTTGCCCGCTGCCGCCCAGTTCATCAAGGGTGGTGATCCAGGGGCCCAGGGGTGTGGTGCGATCCATTGCCTTCTGGGTGAGCAGGTCAAGGCGACCGATCTGGCGGCCGGCGTCGCGGGCACTAATATCATTGCCCACCGTATAACCGAGCAGGCAACTGCTCGCCTGTGGCTCATCCAGCAAAGGCCGGGCAAGCATCGCCACCAGTTCGACTTCGTAATCCAGCTCGGCCGTCAGTACCGGGTACTGGATATCATCCAGCGCACCCAGCAACGCCGACTCCGGCTTCATATAGGCCAAGGTGTGCGCCGGAGCCTCAGTGCCCAGGCGCTGCAGATGACTCAGGTAGTTCAAGCCAACGCCAAAAACCCGGGCACCGGGCTGCAGCGGAGGCAAGAGCCGGCAGCGAGCCAGCTCGATAGGCTCCTCGGCCAGATCCAGCGCTGCAATCCCCCGCTGCGCCAGCACGCCCAGCCACTCAGCAAAAGGCGCACGAATGCGTCTCAGCGGACCGGATGGCGACTCCAGCAGAGCCCAGAATGCCTCGCCACTAATGTCAACGCGCGCCAGACGCATGCTTAGCGCTTGCTGACCAGGTACTCGGGATCCAGCACTTCCTCGGGCGTACGTACACTCGGACCGAGGATGGGCCCGACCATCTCGTGCCCCCAGACGCTCAGCACTTCGGGATTGAGTTCATAGGGGTCGCCCTGCCAGGGTTCGATCTCGGCAATGGTCTCGAACGCAAAGCCCGACGGATTGAAATGATAGAAGGACACATGCGGATCCTGGCAATGCTGCCCCAGGGTCATCATCATCGGCAATTCGCGTTTCCTGACGATGTCGTAGGTCTCGCCAACATCGCGGATACTGTTCACAACGATGCCCACATGCTGAACCCCCATGCGACCGGGCCCGTGTCCATAGGCTATATCATGGCTGGTGTGAGTGTTGAGCTTGGAGCGGAAGAATCCGGTACGCCCTTTACCCGCACCGGCGCCGTACCAGTGAAATCCCATCACTTCCAGGAGAAAATGCTCCAGCTCAGGCGTGTATTCGGGCGTGATCAACACCACATGACCGGCACCGCGCTCGTCCGCCAGGAAGCCGCCGTGGGGGCGGCCTGGCTGAAAGGAGCGCGGTGTCCATTTCTGCGCATAGAACAGTTCATGCTGATAGCCCACCGGATCACGGAAGCGAATCAGCTCGCGCACCCCGCGTTTCTCACAGAGTTCGGCATCACCACGGGTAAATTCGACACCGGCGGCGGTGAACTTCTTCAAGGCATCCTCGAACGCCATGCGCCCGACAGCCTCCCAGCCGATGTAGGCGATACGGTCGATCTTGCCAGGATGGAAGGCGAAGCGATGACGCCGGTCGTCGATGCGGAAGTAGAGGGAATCAGGATCGCTCTGGGGCGAGCGGCCAATACCGAACCCCATCACCTGCGGGCCATACTCACGCCAGGCTTCGATGTCCGCAGTTTCGAAACCCATGTAGCCAATGCCAATGATGTCCATGACGGTTCACCTGTTCTTATTCGATTTTTTTCGTACCGGGCTTAGGCTGATGCCTGCGCGGACGGTAGTAATTTGGCACATCTGCACAGCAGCACTGCCCAGATCTATTAAACGGCCAACAGGCCACCGTCGATAACGAAATCGGAGCCCGTGATAAACGAGGCTTCACTGGAGGCCACAAACACTGCCATGGCGACCACTTCCTCCGGCTCGCCGGGGCGATCCATAAGCACGCCATCAAGCAAGGCTGCACGGGCCGCGGGGTTCTCGAGAAATGCCGCTGTGCCTGGCGTGGCGATGAACCCCGGGCTCAGGCTGACCGCGCGAATTCCCACAGGCGCACCCTCCACCGCCAGCTGACGAGTAAAGGAAACCACCGCCCCTTTGGCAGCGGCATGGGCCGCGATACCGGCGACCTTGGAGCCACCCCAGGCAGCCGTCGATGACACATTGATAATCACCCCGCGTTGCTCGGCGAGGTAATCCCATGCGTATTTGGTGGTGTAGAACAGCAGATCGATTTCATTGCGCATGGTGTAGCGCCAATCCTCGACGCTAAACTCGCTGACGGGGCCAAAGCGCGCCGCCGAAGCGTTATTGTAAAGAATATCGATGCGCCCATGCTCGGCCGCGGCTGACTCGACCCATGCCTGGGCCTGTTCATGATCGCCGAGATCAACAGGGGCATAGCCATGCAGCTGCAAGCCTTCGGCCTGTAGCAAGGCGGACGTTTCCTCATGCCCATCCGCATTGAAATCACACCCCACCACAATGGCGCCTTCACGGGCGAACTGCAGTGCGGCAACCCTGCCCTGACCACCGCCTGTACCCGTAATCAGGGCAACCTTACCTTCCAAACGACCTGTCATCCGCCCCTCCATCATTCATCTGTGATTGCGACCGCTGTTTCACAAAAAACTCAGGCTTTGCCAGTCTCAGGTGTGATGTCTTCGAGCCAGATCGCCTCGGCGGGACAGGCTGCCGCACCTTCTCGAGCCTCTTCCTCAAGCTCGGGCGGGACTATATTGTCGTCCAGGTAGACCAAACCATCAGCATCCAGCTTGTAAATGCTGGGGCAGATGGCGGCACACAAGCCGTAACCACAGCACCGGCTGCGGTCGGCCACTACTTGAAATCGCGCTTTCTCGGAACTCATATTATTCTCCTTATCAGGTACCACCAAACAAGATAATGAACACTTTTAACTCATTTGTAAATATTTCGATCCAACCAGGAAGTTCTAGCTGATACCGCTAGTATAGAGCGCCAAGCTGGAGCCCTGGGTTACTTGACGCAGCCTGGACTGGCATTAAATCGCCAGGAAAAGGGCTAAAAGGCTCACAAAAGAACATAATATGAACATTTTTTAAAATTATGATCATACAAAAACCCCATTGCCGTCGACAGCCATAGGCGTGCAACGCGACGCGTCACAGCTACCCGCCCTCCGCAACCTGCTCCTGCAGTACGCGCCAGAGCACAGGCGCATCCCCTTTATAGTTGTTTTTTTACTCTGAAGCAGACCGGAGCAGCATGACTAGACAGGCGACTCACACTGATATATTCTGCATACGAGATTTTATTCTTATATCAGAATATCTATCAGCTGCGCAACCAAGAGATAATGCCCAGCTGCTCGGCAAAAATAAGACCCATAACAGGTGCCTGCCCGATGTCCCATCCAACTAGCGACGCTGCCATTGATTTCACTGAGTTTCGGCAAGGCTGGAGAATGCTTATTCTCGCGGTCGCCGGGGTGGCGGTTAGCATCAACGCTGCACTACTGTACGGTTTTGGCACCCTGGTGCTCCCGCTGGAGCAGGCCTTCGGCTGGAGCAAGAGCGAGCTGCAGGTCTCGATCACCTTCCTCTTCGGTGGCGCCGTAATTTCCCTGCAACTGGTCGGATGGTTCAATCTGCGTCACGGCATGAAGCGGGTCACCGTGATCTCGCTAATATTGCTGTCGCTGGGTTACCTTTTAACCACGCAGCTAACCCCATCGATCTGGTCCCTCTACCTGGCCTTTGCATTGCTACCGATCGTCGGCATGGGAGCGCTGGCCGTAACCTGGACCCAGTTGCTCAGCCTCTGGTATGAACGCAATCGCGGCCTGGCGCTGGCAATCGGCCTCTCGGGTACCGGCCTCACCGCAGCCACTATTCCGCGCTTGCTGGCCTGGGGCATTGAGCAATGGGACTGGCGTGCAGCCTTCGTCATTCTTGCCCTGCTCAACCTGCTGCTGTTACTGCCGTTGACGCTGCTCTGGTTCAAGGTACCGGGAAGCGACATGTCAAATCAGCAACACCGGGGCAACAAACTGCCGGCGCTGCAGGGCATGAGCTTTAAGGAAGGCATGGCGTCCCGCAAGTTCTGGACCTGTAACCTGGCGCTCGGTCTGGTGATCTCCTCCATCGTCGGCATGGTCACCAGTACGGTGCCGATGCTGCAGAGTCGTGGACTGACGGCCAGCGATGCCAGCCTCATTTTCAGCGGCTTTGGCGTCTCACTGATTTTCGGCCGCCTGCTGATCGGTTATCTGCTGGATCGCCACTGGCCTCCAGGCGTGGCCGCGATTAGCCTGGCACTGCCGGCCATCGGCTGCCTGATCTATCTCAGTGGCACCCAGGATTTCATGCTATTGCTAAGCGCCGCCATTCTGGTGGGGTTTGGAGCCGGCGCGGAGTTCGACATCGCCGCCTTTCTCGTCGCCCGCTATTTCGGCCTGCGCGAATACGGCCGGCTGTTTGGCGTTCATCAGGGACTCAACACCGTCGCCTCGGCGCTGGCACCGCTGCTATTCGCCCTATTGCTCAGCCGCACCGGCTCCTACTCGGCGATGCTGCTGTATTCCATGGCCTGCTGCCTTGTCGGCCCCTTGTTGTTGCTGACCCTGGGCCGCGCTCCACGTTTTTCCGCGCAGCCACTTCCCGCCCTTGCTTAAAAGGAATCAGATAATGCCCACGCTAACGCTCGTCGAACACAACGGTACCGAACACCAGGTAACTGGCGAAATTGGCCAATCGGTCATGCAGGCGGCCATGTTTGCCTCGGTTCCCGGAATCCAGGGCGACTGCGGCGGTGCCTGCAGTTGCGCCACCTGCCACGCTTACGTCGACGATCAGTGGCAAGCACAAGTGGCTGAGGCCGAAGGAGCCGAGGCCGACATGCTGGAATATGCATCCGAGCGTCGTGCCTCGAGCCGCCTGACGTGCCAGCTGGTCATCAGCGAAGCGCTTGAGGGCCTGGTGTTGCACCTGCCCGAGTCACAATATTAAATCCCGCACTCCAGTCGCGGCACCCTAATAAGAAGGAGATTCCATGTCACTCGCCTCGGTAGTAATTGTCGGCGCAGGCCAAGCCGGTTTTCAGGTCGCCACGTCTTTGCGGCAGTCCGGTTATGAAGGGCGCATCAGCCTGATTGGCGATGAACCTGGCCTCCCTTACCAGCGCCCCCCCTTGTCCAAGGCCTATCTGCTCGGCAAGATCGGCGCCACTAACCTGCTATTTCGCCCTGAAAAATTCTACACAGAGCAACGCATCGAACTACGGCATGATCGCGCGACGGCTATCGACCGACAGAATCGACGCCTGCTGCTCGAGGGCGGAGAAGCCCTGGGTTACGATCACCTGATCCTGGCCACAGGCGCGCACAACCGCCCTCTGCCGGTCCCCGGCGCAGAGCTCGAGGGCGTATTTGGTATCAAGACCAAGGTCGATGCCGACACCCTGGCACCGCTTTCCAAACAGGCGCGCAACGTGGTGGTCATTGGTGCCGGCTTCATCGGCCTGGAGTTCGCTGCGGTGGCCGCATCCCTGGGCTGCGCGGTACATGTACTGGAGCTGGGCGACCGGCCTATGGCGCGCGCGATCAGTCGCGAGATGTCTGAACTCTTCAGTCAGGCTCACCGCCGCTGGGGCGTTCATCTGGACTTCCGCCAGGGCCTGACCCGGGTAATCGGCGAAAACGGCCGCGTCACCGGTGTGGAAACATCGGACGGGCGCATACTGGACGCCGACCTGGTGGTCTTCGGCATAGGCGTGATTCCCAACACCCAACTGGCAAGCGAAGCCGGCCTGGAAATCGCCAACGGGATCAAGGTCGACGCCCGCCTGCTCACATCCGATCCCCATATCTCCGCCATCGGCGATGTCGCCTGCTTCCCCTGCCTGCAGAATGACGAACAGCTGACCCGCCTCGAGTCAGTGCAGAACGCGGTGGATCACGGGCGGGCCGTGGCGGCCCGGCTGATGGGCAAACCGGCGCCCTATGTCGCACTGCCATGGTTCTGGACGGATCAGGGTGACTTGAAGCTACAGATCGCAGGCCTTTCTATCGGCTATGACAGCACAGTGGTCATCGGCTCGGTGGAGGACGCTCAAGTCTCGGTATTGTGCTTTCGCGGGGAGCAGTTAATCGCGGTCGAATCGTGCAATCGCCCCGGGGACCACCTGGCGGCACGCAAGATCCTGTCCCGCCAGCCGGCACTTGGCCCAGCGGAAGCCGCCGCGCCCGGCTTCGAGCTCAAGGTCTGGGAAGCCGCCAACCGCGATTGATCCCCCTGGCGCCGCGCCCGTAACCGGGGCGCGGTGCGCGCCTCGGGACACATACAGAACCCGCAAGGCGACGACGGATGAATGTCAGTACGAAACCCCTTCCAGCCGGCCTGTCGATTATGTCGATCGTCTGCTTCAATTTTGTCTCCTATATAGGTAACGGGCTGCCGCTGGCCGTGCTGCCTGGTCATGTACTGAATACCCTGGGATTCGGCAGCACCATGGCCGGCCTGGTGATAGGCGTGCAATACCTGACGACCCTGCTTTCGCGCCCACTGGCCGGACAGCTGGCCGACCGCTTCGGCGCCAAGCGCACTGTGATGACGGGGCTCGCCATCCTCACGGGCAGCGGCCTGCTGACCGCAGTGGCGATCATTCTGCCGACGTCCCCCTGGGGCTGCCTGGCACTCCTGATGGCCGGCCGGATCCTCCAGGGCATAGCGTCGGCCCTGATATCCACGCCCAGCTGCAGTTGGGCCATAGGCCTGCATGGCCCCTCACGCACCGCGCAGGTCATGTCCTGGAACGGTATCGCCGCCTACGGCGGCACGGCCATAGGCGCACCGCTGGGCGTGCTGATACGCGATCACCTCGGGCTTGCCGGCATCGGTGTCTGTATTACCCTGCTCGGTTTCATGCCCCTGCTGTTCGCCCGGACCAGACGCCCGGCACCCTTGCTGCCAGGCGTGCGGCTACCCTTTCGCAGCGTTTTCATGGCTGTGCTGCCCAACGGTCTCGCCGTCGCCTGCAGCTCGGCGGGGTTCGGCAGCTTGACCGCCTTCATCGCCCTGTACTTCGACAGCCTGGGGTGGGACAACGCGGCCTACTGCCTGAGCGCCTTCGGTGTCGCTTTTATCCTAACCAGACTGGCCTCACCCAATGCGCTGCCGCGCTTTGGCGCCTACCGGGTGGTCAGGGTCTGCATGGCAGTGCAGACTCTGGGGCTGCTGCTCGTCTGGCTGGCGCCCTCACCCCTGGTGGCAATCCTCGGCTCCGCACTGACCGGCCTGGGTGTTTCCTGGGTCTATCCGGGACTGGCGGTGGAAACCCTGGCGCGCACACCGGAGGCCAATCGCAATTCGGCCCTGAGCACGCTTTCGCTGTTCTTCGATCTGGCAGTGGGACTGGCGGGGCCGGTGATGGGGCTGGTCGTTGCCGGATTCGGCCTGGCACAGGTGTTCTTCTGCTCGGCCCTGTTATCAGCCATGGGTTGTGCGCTGGTGCTGAGCCTGCATTGGCGTCAGCCCGCAGCTCAATCTGCAGAGACCCTAAAAACACCCGGCTAACGCTTTAGTGTCCCGCACCAGCAAGCTGGAGTTACCCGAAGTTGGGCCACGCGCCGCAAGGCCCCGCGGCCTTACCGCTCGAGCGCGGCCCATCACCGCGCCCTCTGTGTCCTGTCAGACTTTGATGAAATAACGCACCCAGAGCCTGCCGTCCTGGAAGCGGTACAGTTCCATGGTTTCAATACCGCCACTGCCATCGCGCAAGGCGTTGCGATGATGACAGGCGGCTTCCTCACCATTAATGATGGTTTCCTTGACCTCGACACGAAAACGCGGCTGCTGGTTTTCCCACATGCCTTCCAGAATCTGCCAGGGGTCCGTTGGCAAGGGACGACCGACATACTCGATGCTCAGGCCAGCGGGCGACACACTGCGGTAATGCGCGAAGAACCCTTCTTTGTCACCCTTGTTCCAGCATTCAACCTGGCCATGCAGGAACTGCTCAATAGCGTCTTTTGCACTCATAGCTCTCTCCTCGATTTACATTGGTCTCGCACGCCCGTTAGGCATGCTGTTGTTGGCCCACCACCCTTGCTGTCGGCCTTAGCCAGAACAGAATCGACGGGCCTATGATGGCGCAGGCCAGGCAGCACAGCAGTAACGCCGAATAACCACCGTAGGCTTCATAGAGGCGGCCAAAAAAAATCGGCATCAGGCCGCTGCAGATGGTGACCAGCGCCAGGTGCAGACCGAAGATCCGCGCGTAATCGCGCAGCCCGAAATAACGCGCCATCAGGAAGGCCGCCAGGTCGAATTCCGCACCGGCACTGGCACCAATGCACAGGGTCGCGAGCACCAGCAGCGCCATGCTCTGCACGCCGCCAAACAGGAAAATTACACAGCCAATGGCCGGCAGCGCCAGACTAACCGCCGCGACCAGGATAGGCCTGTAGCGATCCAGCAGATAGCCCACCAGCAGGCGCCCGGCAATGATGGAAACACCGAAACTGCTGAAAATCTGGCTCGCCGCCTGAGCGGAAAGCCCCTTGCTCTGCAGCATCGGCACTATATTGGTGACCATGCCTACGGTCAGGCACACCGACAGAATCAGGGCGATATTGAAACTCCAGTACAGCGGCGAGCGCAGCACCTGACGGTAGCAAGTCCCCCCCAGCGGCGGTCCGGTCTCAGCGCCCATGGGCAAGCCTGAGGCCCGTTCGTTCGGCAAGCGCAGCCAGAACAGGGCCATCGGCAGGGTAAGCAGCAGCGGCATTGCCGCCAGGGTGAAAAAGCCCGCCTGCCAGCCGAACTGCGCGATCAGCCGCTCCAGCAGTAGCGGCAGCACCACTGCCATGAGTCCGGTACCACAGAGAATGACTGCCAGGGCCAGGCCGCGGTTGCGTTCGAACCACAGGTTCACCAGTTGCGTCCAACTGATGGCGATGGTCCCGGCGCAGACCAGCGGCATGGCGAAGTACGCCAGGTACAGCCAGCCGATGGAATGCTCGATCCGGGTGATCGCCGCATAGCCGATGACCTGCAGCACGATAGAGACGATCGCCACTCGCCGCAGGCCGAAGCGGCGGTAGAGGGGGCCGACCAGTTGGGTAGAGATGGCCACACCGGCGAACAAAAAGGTGATAGACGCCTGCAGATCACCCCGGCTCCAGCCAAAGGCCTGTTCGAGGGGGATCACCAGGGTGCCGAAACCGTATAGCAGGCCCACGCTGATGCTGGTGCAGATACCGGCCAGGCCGAGCAGGAGCACGCGCCAGCCACGCCTGAACTCGCCGAGGTCAATGGCGACTTTGTTTGTCGAAGGGGATGTGTCAGTCATAGAGTAACTCCTGACGCGGCCGGTCAGCCCGCGGACCGGCTGCGCAAAACGGGTTCATTACGCCTTGAGGACGTCGTCCACTTTTGGCATGGCAACCATGGTGGCGCCGCCGTCGACCAGCAACGAGGTGCCCGTTATATAGGACGCCTCGCTGGACGTCAGGAAGAGTGCGGCCGAAGCGATGTCCGCCGACTCGCCCAGTCGCGCTACCGGAAAGTGGGCCGCCAACTTGTGTGGCAAGTCATCACCTAGGGTATGCAGCATATGATCGGTGCCGATTAAGCCAGGTTCGATCACATTAACCAGAATATTCAGTGCACCGAACTCCACCGCCAGGCCACGGGCAAAGGCATTCATGAATGCCTTGCTGGAGCCGTAAGGGATCAATGTCGGGGTGTACTTGCGGTTGGCCTCGCCGGAGGAAATAAAAATGATCCGCCCCTTGTCCTGTGCTCTGCAAAGGTACGGAGCCGCGTCCTTGGCAAGCCAGAACAACGATTGAATATTGCTGCGCACTATGTGATCGAAGGTGTCATCTGACATTTCGCTGATCAGGCCGCGAGCCGTATCGGCCGCGCAGTGCACCAGGATATCCAGGGCACCGAAGGTCTCGACCGCGCCCTCGATCATGGATTTGATCGCCGCGCGGTCGGCGATATCGCCGCCCACTAGGCAGGCCTGTGCGCCAAGCGCCAGGATCTGTGCGATGGTTTCTTCGCCGTACTTTGCGGTGCGGGCAGAGACCACCACCTGCGCGCCCTCCCGGGCATAGGCCAAGGCGATGGCGCGGCCCATGCCACGGCCGGCACCGGTGACGAGCACGACCTTGTCTTTGTATCTCATCGACAGCCTTCTCTTATTTTTTGCTGCTAAAGGCTCCCGCGGCACTCAGACCGACGGGAGGCACATCGTCGTTATTTCTCGGGTAGTAGGCTGGGCTTCAGAGATCCCGGCCCGGCACATTGCGTGCCGAACCATTGCGCCGGTCGGACTCGCCCCAGCCCAGCCAGTGCGATGGCTCGCGGGTATCACCCACCCGGCGCCAGCGCCCTTCCTGCTGCGCGGTGATCGGGAAGCCGCCGACGAAGTCGATCATTTCGCCCCTGGGGTCAGGAAGGAACTCCCACTCTTCCTTGCCGTCGAGCAGGATACCCGCCGACGCCAGGAAGTAACTGCCATCCTTGTGGGTAGTCTGCCCTTCAATATCAGTGGTCACCCGCACGTCACCCTTATCGTTGGTGAAGATGGCGTAACCGAGGTGATCATGGCCAACCATGAAGGACCCTGCGTCCCAACTGCCGTCTTTGTACACGGTAACGAACGACCACCAGATGACGTGCTTGTTGTTGTTGACCACCAGATCCTTCTTGAAGTGAATGGCCCCTCCTTCAGCCATGTAGAACTGGTCGAGCGCCATTGCCCCTTTCACCCGCTTGCCTTCGCAGACACCGGAGAGTTCCCACAGCTGCGACACATAGAAGGTGCCCCACTCCACCCCCGGCAAATACCACTGCAGGCCCGGCCCGAGCAGCCGGCCTTCCAGCTCGAACAGCCCCTCCTCCCGCCATGTCAGACGCTCGCTGTTGGCGCTGATCTCCCAGCCGTTGCCGGCCTCACCGGGCTGGCTGGCCCAGCGCACGGTGTCGCCATCAAGGGTCTGCTGCGGCATGGGGGTCAGTGCCTGCAGGGCCATTTTCGCGTGATCCATGCGCAGGTTGACGCCATCGACATGATTATTCAGGTAGAAAAACTTGGTCGGGTTAGGCGTGCCGCCAGGCGCCAGTAGCGAGCGCACGAACGAATAGATGTTGCCGTCCTCGTCGCGCACCGAACCAAAGGGCGAGGACTTGCTCAATTGCAGCCCGAAGAAGCCGCGGCTGCCGCCCATCGCCGCGCCGCTGACCTGGTGCGGGCCGACCAGTTGCTGAAAGCCGAAGTCGCCGCGCTCGGGAATTGTCTTGAAAGTTTTCATCAGGATCATCTCTTATCGTTATCGTCGACAGTCACGTATGACAGATGGGATAGCGACGCTCAGTCCCAGATCACCGGCAACGATGCGACACCGCGCAACTGTGCACCCTCAATAACAGGGGTCGGTTGCGACGGGTCCAGACGAATGTTGGGGAACAGGTCGAGAATGGCGTTGATCGAGCAGCTGATCTCGACCTTGGCGATAAACTGGCCAATGCACATGTGCGGGCCAAAACCAAAGCCAAAAGCAGGCTTGAGCTTGCGGTCGATATCGAACTCATCGGGGTTGTCGAAGGCTTCCTCATCGCGGTTGGCGGAGACCACCATGCACTGTACAAAGGACCCCTTGTGAATCTTCACTCCATGGAACTCCACATCCTTGGCGGTCTCGCGCACCTTGAAGGTAGCCACTGGTTCGTAGCGCGCGGTTTCATCCATCAGCTTGGCAATCAGCGAGCGATCACTCCTGACCCTTTCCAGCAGGCCCGGGGTCGTCAGCAGCAAGGCCATTACCGAACTGAACATGCGCGTGGTAGTTTCGCCAGCGGCGGGCAGCAGCGAGCGCGTGAAGGTAATCACCTCGTGATCATCCAGCGTGCGCCCTTCAAATTCGGCACGCAACAGACGCCCGACCACATCGTCACCCGGACTGCCTTCGGCACGGCGACGCACCACTACGTCCTGAATGGCGTCATACAGACCCTTTACCGCGATCCCAGCGTTTTGGCGGGCCTCGGCCATTTTCGCAGGATCAATCTGATTGCCGCCGACCATCGCCAGCGCCCAGGCCGCGTACTGCTTGTACTTGGATGGGTCATCAGAGGGAAAGCCCATCAGCGCGTACATGATACGGATCGGCAACTCCAGGCCGAACTGCATCAGGTCGGCCTTCTTCTGCGACACCAGCGGCTCCAGGAAGTCCTTGCGGATCACCTCGTCGATCTGCCCCCGCCACTTGTTCACGTTCTCGGGCATGAATGCCGGTTGTAGCAGGGCGCGCACCTTGCGGTGCGGCTCGCCGTCCATCGCCAGGATCACCAGGCCATCAAAGAAGGCGCCCAGGCCCTCGGCGATAAAACCACTGGTGTAGGTATTGCCGTCGCGCAGCACCGCCATCACGTCCTTGTACTTGAACAGGGCGAAGGTCGGCCGAGTCCCCTGCTGGATTCCGGCATTGGTCGGTACACCGAACTGGGTGATGAAATCACCTTCGTAAACCGGCGATTTCAGGCGCTGCTCACGGCACACCGCATGGATATCCAGGCTAGTACCGAGGTAGGTCTTGGATACCGCGGCATAGGCGCTCTTTAGATCAATCTCGGTTTCGGTACGCTTGTCACTCATGGTCATTTCTCACTCGTTAAAATTGTTATTTTCGCGGTCATTGTCACTGAATCATCTAGGCACGGCTTAAGGTTCAGAGCCCAAAAGCGGGACGAGCCTGCTCAGGTGCCTGGTGTGGTCTGGCCAACAGCTTTCTGGCTCGCAGCCTCTGAGGTTTCGGTACGCGCACTTGTGCGCTTGCCCAGATATCGATTGACACGCTGGGCCGCAAGACGCCCCGCCATGCCATTAACACCGCCGCCGGGGTGAATACCGGCACTGCCGAAATAAAGTCCTTCGACCGGCAGGGTGTCGCCGCCCAAGCCCAGGGCCGGACGCATCCTGCTGGAACGCAGAGTAGAGGTGTCTATGTGCACAACACAGCCATTCACCGTATTCAAACGTGCGCTGAAGTCCGGTGCCGCTTCAAGCCGGCGACCAATGATGGTGTCTTCGTTAACGCCCTCAATGTACTCACTGATCTGGCTGATCAGTTGATCGGCGACCCGCTCGCGCAGTGCATCCCAGCCTTCGACGGGATTGACCGGCATGGCCGGCGGGTAGATGTACAGAACGTCCTGGCCACTGGGTGCCTGGGACGGGTCGACAGCGCTGGGGGCGGCAAAGGTGATGTAGGGCAAGCTTGGCAACTCGCCACGCGCACTGGCCGCGAAGTTTTCCAGCACAGCCTCGGCGGTACCAATTAGCAGGCAGGCCTTGCGCAGGTCGACGCCGTCGCCACGCTTGGCCTCAAAACGCGGCACCGAGATCTGCCCGTTCAGGGCCAGGTCGAGCTTGACCGGCCCTGCACCATGGGCGTTGGCCGGTGCCATCGCCACTCGGGTCAGCAGTTTCTGCTCAATCGCACCCGGCGTGACCATCTCCAGCGCCACCTTGGGATGGCAGCTGGCGACCACCACCCGGGCGTTGAACTCCTGGCCATCCTGCAGTCGAACCCCACGAACCTTGCCGTCCACGGCGACGATTTCTGCCACCGATGCCGAGGTCATCACCTCGCCCCCCAGCTCTTCAAAGCGCGAACGCAGGGCATCACTGAGCTTCTGCATGCCACCGATCACCCGACCCACGCCAAAACGGTGCAAGAAGGCCACCAGGGCGTAGTAAATACCACTGCCATCCGCTGTGATTACACCGGCAAGGCCTGTCAGGGCACTCATGGCGGAAATCGTCACCGGGTGTTCGAAACGCTCCAGCGCCGCCTGATAGGCAGAACCGGTCATCAGCGCCATCAATTCAGGCTTGAGCTTGCGATTACGCAACACTGAACCCAGAACCTTGAGTTTGGTACCCAGATTGAACCGGGCCGGATCAGCCCGCATCATTGGCAGTGCCATGTCGATAAAGGCATCCAGTACCTTGACGAACTCCAGGTAGGCGTCAGCATCGCGAGGGCTGTAACGACGGATTTCCTCGGCAGTTCTGTAGGCGTCACGCCAGAACACCACCGAGGTGCCGTCCGGGTGCAGATAGACATAACCAGGCGAGTACTCGACCGCTTGAAAGCCGTGGCGTTCCAGCTCAAGTTCGCGCGGCACATGGGCATGCACCCGCATCGACATCATATCCAGTGCACAGGGGTGTACCAGATGCTCGGGCGCCTCCGGGATCAGATAGCCAGAGGATGCCATGCCGCCGACCTTGCCCTGAGCCTCCAATATCATCACCTTTTTGCCCTCAGCAGCCAGGTAGCACCCGGCTGTCAGGCCATTGTGTCCGCCCCCGACAACGAGGACATCGAATTCGGTATTACTCAACGACATATCTTCTCTCCATGGCCGGTCGATAGGACGCCAGCCGACTTGTAGTGCATTTCAATAACGAGGTCCGTTGCCAGATCCTCCATGCGTGGACACAGAGCCATGCAATCAAAGTGCAGGTCACTTTATTCGATGGTCAGGAACCAATGGCATGCAAAGGATTGCGGCAGTCCCGCCTGCGCCTGGCGCAAAGGTCGCCGCCGGACAACCCGGTTCCTGCGTAATCTGCGCTGACCGGTACAAGCCGCTCAGCGTAAAAAGTGTCCGTTCAGCAAGGGTCCACGCTGAGGTTAAAAACCGGGCACAGCAGGCTCGCACGTTTGAAGCGCGGTGTTTCCACGCTGTGCTGGCCACTATGTGTTTCTCAGGGTCTGAATCTTTATCCCCGTCGCCGCAATCAAAATGATGAGCGCCCGATAACTTGAAACAGTTGGCTGAAAATTCATAAGGCCAATCTCCGTTGTTATATTTTTCGAGAAGTTCGCAACGCCGATCGCCGCGGTTGCCAGCTAATACCCTAGCGAATATGCAGCCAAAGCAGCAGCCAATCCGTTTTACCCTGAGTAAAACGAAAATCACTTGATACGCGGGCCGGCAAAAAGCACATTTTCTATCAGCGCCATCGATCCGGTTACACAATCAAGGTGACTCATCAGGAATTGCCAGCAATGGCGCCTGTATCGCTGCCTGCCCTAGGTAAAGGGCGCACAATTCAATGGCTATGGCTGAGTTGAATGGATATAATTTCACGCGAAGTCTACCTCCTGGCAGGAGGACCGCTTATTAACGAATAACGCCGTCCACACACTTATACAGCTGCTGGAAAGCCGTTCACCCAGCTCAATAAGCCAGCGCCAATCTCGGTTTCAGCGCATCGAAAGCGCCACTGCAAAAACACTTTCCACCGTGCAGACACCATCGCATTACCCATTATCATGGCGCTGACATGCACCCTCTGCAGACGTATCTCGGGTGGCCGCGCATGCTTAAGTGCCACCGAGCGATTACGCTCGAACAGTGCCTTATTGAAGCCTCTGGCAGGGCAAGGCGACAGCTAAATGGGACATAGCCAATAAAATGAAGAAAACCTCAGTTCGCACCGAACCCAATAAACGCGATACCTTGAACCGCTTGCTGGACGTCGCTCGTCAGGAGTTTTCCAAAAAAGGCCTGAGCGGCGCACGTATTGAGGATATAGCCCGCGGAGCCGGGATTACCAAACAGCTCATTTATCACTATTACGGGTCGAAAGAGCGACTCTTCAGTGCCGTACTGGATGAATCATCCCAACGCATCATGGCCGAACTCATCGCCCTTGAAGTCGAACACCTGGCACCGACGGCAGCCCTGCGCGCATTACTCAACTGCTGCTTCGATCAATACAGGGATGATCCGTTTTTGGGCGCCCTGGCCCTGGAGGGCATTCGCTACCATGACGCCAATGACACGCCTCGCAACATCTTTGCTGACCGGTCACCTGCCCTGGCGGAAAAGTTCGACAATATTCTTAAACGCGGCGCGCAATGCGGGGAGTTCAAAACCGTGGAGGATACGCGGCTGTTTCTTGCAACAGCCGCCCTGCTCACCTCAGGCGGCTTTACCAATCACTACTCCGTATCGGTGCTGATCGGTGTCGATACGCGCTCAGCACAGGGCATGCAGCTGTGGCGGCAGTACTCTGCCGACTTCATCATATCGAGCATCAGCCTCACACCCACCCCGGTGTAAACCGCCCCAGGCAACCGGGTAGTAAACGCCTTTACCCGGAGCACTCCAGCAGCCGGCACAAAACCAATTACATGCCACCCCTACCCGACTGCTCGAAGAATTCGCGCATCGCGACCAACGAGGGGGTGTGACTGCTAAAGCCACCGTCGGCCACCAGGGTGGACCCGGTAACGAAGGACGCGTCATCCGATGCGAGGAAAGCCACTACATTGGCAATATCCCGGGGCGTCCCGAGTTCAGGAGTCATGTGGTTGTCGCGCAGGATATCCAGCAATTGCGCGGGCATGGACTCATGGGCGTTCTCGGCTGGCGCCAGGCCAATCTGCACGGCATTGGCACGGATGCCCTGCTTGCCGTACTGCGCGGCGACCAGCCGCGGCAACATGATCAACGCCGCCTTAGAGGTGGCATAGCCGGTCAGGGAAAGATCGCCCTGCACACCCAGTCCTGAGGTCGCGAAGATCACCGAACCTTTACCCTGCTTGAGCATGACGGGAATACTGTATTTGCAGCACAACACGGCCCCACGCAGGTTCACGGCAATCGCCCGATCCCAGGCGGCCATGTCCAGGTTGCAGATATCCCGGTCGCTCTGACGTTGGCCTACATCCAGCACTGCCGCATTGTTGTGCAGGATGTCGATGCGGCCGAAACGCTCAACCACCGCCGCCACCATGGCCTCGACCGACTCTTCGGAGGACACGTCGGTGCACAGGCCCATTGCCTGGCCACCCTGCGCCTCAATCGACTCGGCGACCTGCTGCGCCGCCTCGCCATTAATATCGACGACTGCAATATGGGCGCCATGGGACGACAGCACGCGGGCGCACTCTGCGCCCAGACCGCCGCCGGAACCCGTAATGATGGCAACGCGGCCATCCAGTTTTCCTGTTGTCATGCTAATTCTCTTTTCTTGTTGTTCATCTGGGGAAAGCCTTCATTCACCGGTGAAGCGCGGCGCACGTTTCTCACTGAAGGCTCTAGCCGCCTCTTTCGCATCCAGGGTGGTCGTCAGCAAGGCGAACAGATCAAGCTCGAGGTCCAGACCACTCTTGAGGTCCAATTCCAGCGATGCGCGGGCGGCCCGCTTGACATACAACGAGGCCATCGGCGGCTTGCTGGCAATGCGTTGGGCGAACTCGCTCACCTCGTTCAGGAAGCTTGCAGCATCGGCGGCCAAGCGACTGATCAAACCGATCTGCCGCGCCTCTTCTGCCCCCATCCGGTCACCGGAAAGCAACATATCCACAGCGCGTCCAGGGGCTACAACCCGCGCGAGACGCTGGGTACCACCACCACCCGGTATCAGACCCAGGCCGGTTTCAGGCAGGGCAAAAATGGCGTTCGGCGACGCAAAGCGAATATCACAGGCCAGCGCGAGTTCAAGCCCACCGCCCATGCAGTAGCCATGGATCGCGGCAATGATTGGCTTGGCGACCTGATCCAGCGACTCAATCCAGCGCGCCCGCTGCATACGCTGGCGCACCTGCAGGGGGGGCTCATCACCACGCTGCTCCTTGATATCTGCACCAGCACAGAAGCCACGTTCACCTTCGCCACGGATGACGATGACTCGAACCTGCGAATCCTTGTCCAGCAGCGCCAGGGCCTCTGGCACGCCCTGGCGAATCTGGTCGTTGATGGCGTTAATCTGCCCAGGCCGAGTCAGCACAATCCAGCCAACGGCCGCATCGCGCTCAATGCGTACCGTCTCGTTAATCACCCGGGGAAACTGTTGGCTGATATCGGCACTCATACAGGACACTCCTCGAACTCGAAGACTTGGCCGTCCAGCTCTTTGGGATCAATCTTGATCAGAGACTTGCCACCGACCGCCTCGGACGACTCGATCCACTGGAAGGCCGTGCCACGGGCGCGCAGGTCTTCCGCCTTGGCGGCCAGATCGTTGACGCCGATGCGGATGTAGTAAGGACCCGGCCCCCAGTTGTTCAGGTAATGACCGGCATCGGTGTTCCAGGTGGTTGCTTCGATGATGTCCAGGGTCGCGCTGTTGGCGACGGTGAACCCCATACGCGCGCGGCGATACCCCTCGCTGCCGATGTTTTCCACGGCACCGCTGGGCTCCCAATCGAGGTTGGTCGACACCTTGCGCAGGGTTTCATCCAGGTCACGTACCAGATAGCCGCGTGCCGTCACCCTTACCATATCGCCCGGTTTAGAATCGCGCGGCTGGGCCGGTGGCAGGGCATAGGTTTCCGCCGGCATCTGCAGCGGTTCGGTCGGCATGATCTCGATGCACAAACCGCCGTCTACAGAGGGCTGGTAGTAAGGTTGTTCCGGGGTGGCGCCAAGCCAAAGACGATCAAACGGCATTTCCGGCGTACGCTGAGCCATGCGAAACGGCAAGCGGCGACGCATCAGCTTGTCTACCAGGGCGTCGAACTTGTCGCCATGCAGGGCCAGGACAATCGAATGGGTGATCATTGGCCGATGATGGCCCTGGAAATCCTTCAGGCTTTCGAGAAAATCATGGAACAGCGGATCGCCGGGGTTTGGCCTGTCAAGATGCCACTGCGGTTCAACCCGCGTGGGAGCTACTGCCAACGACTTGTGCACACGCAGGAAATGCGCAATGTACGGATGGTTATCAAACGCCTGGCGCCAGCGCTCATGCTTGTAGATGCCGAGTTTATCCACCAGCTTTTCCGTCATCCCATCGGGATCCGGAACCATCATGTCAGCACTCATCAATAGTTCGAACATAACACTCATCTCCAATAACTGGCCATGACACACGCATGACCGCTGAGTCAGCTGATCCCAGCCGCACGGGCAGGTCGATCAATGCACGGTAATCACTAAACTTCTGCTTTGGCCCTCTGCGCCAAAGCGGGGGCAACCTGATCACGGCTTGCGAATTCGGGCGGTGCCACATTCCTGTCAGGATTAAGCAGAAAGTGCGACAGGGCCGGGATAAGTACCAGGGCACCGAGCATGTTCCACAGAAACATGAAGGTCAGCAGAATGCCCATGTCGGCCTGGAACTTGATTGGCGACCAGGCCCAGGTAATAACGCCGGCGGCCATGGTCAGACCAATCAGGGCGACGACCCGTCCAGTGAAATCGAGCGATCGGCGATAGGCCACCGCCAGCGAACCACCACGCTCCTGCACCGCAAGCTGCACACTGAGCAGATAGAGCGCGTAGTCCACACCGACTCCGACACCCACTGCGATTACCGGCAAGGTGGCGACCTTGAGACCTATCCCCAGCCAGACCATCAGCGCCTTGCAGATGATGGTGGTCATGATCAGCGGAATAAGCGCCACCACGGTGGCTCGCCAGCTACGAAAGGTCAGCATGCACAGCAGTGCCGTGGCGCCATAGACCGCCAGATACATGGTAAAGATGCCCTTCTCCACCTCGATGTTGGTAGCCGCTTCGATTCCGGCATTGCCTGCGGCGAGGAGAAACTGGACTGGCTGCTCGGCGTCAGCCGCGGTGTTGTTCTTGTCAGCAAAGGTCTCGGCGACCTGAAGTACGCGATTCAGGGTATCTGCCTTATGGTCCGTCAGATAGGCAATCAGCGGTGTGACCGAACATTGCTGGTTGGTGATGCCGGGCGAAGAAATCATTGCCGCATCCACCGACGAATTGGTGATCGCCTGGTCGCGACTGATGGTCAGCCACTTCGGACTGCCCTCGGCCATGCCCGAGGTGACGAAGCGCACGGTTTCGGCCAGCGAACTGGTCGTCTGCACCCCCTCGGTCTGCTGCAGCTGCCAGGCGAGGCGATCCATGGACTGGAGCGTCTGATAGAGCCGGCAGCTGTCCTGATTGGTTTTAACGATAACCGCAAACTGATCACTGGACAGACCGTAATGTTCAGTGATGTAAGCAACGTCGCGGTTGTAGCGTGAATCGGCGCGCAGCTCAGGTGCACCGGGATCAAGATCGCCGACCTTGAGATCCAGCATCACCAGGCTACAGACCGCAGTCACAACCACAGAGACAGCAATCACCCCAGTGGCCCAGGGCCGCTCGGTGAGTCGATCGAGCCCGTGCCAGACATGTCCCAGCGCACTGCGGTTCTGTTCGCCGGCACGATCCTTTTCGATCGCAAAGAGCGCAGCCTTTTTACTCACGCCGATGTACGAGAGTGCCACCGGGATCAGCAACAACTTGGTAAAGATCAGCACAGCAACGCCGATGCTGGTCGTCAGGGCCAGGTCACGAATCACCGGGATATCAATGATCACCAGGACTGCGAAGCCGACAATATTGGTCAGCAACGCCGTCAGCCCCGTGAGGAACAAGCGACGGAAGGTATAGCGGGCCGCCACATACTTGTGCGTCCCGCGACCGATGTCCTGCAGGATGCCGTTCATCTTCTGCGTGCCGTGGGACAGACCGATGGCGAAGATCAGGAACGGCACCAAAATCGAGTACGGATCTAGTTCGTAGCCGAGCAACTGCATCAGCCCCAACAACCAGACCACCCCCGCAACCGCAATACCGACCAATAAAAGGGTGCTACGCAGGCAACGGGTATAGAAATAGACAAAGAGCGCGGCAATCACCACAGAGATGCCGAAGAACAGCATCACCGCATAGAGCCCGTCGATCAGGTCGCCCACCAGCTTGCTGAAGCCGACGATGCGAATATTGATCTTGTCGCTCTGCAGTGAGCGGATCTGCTCTTCCAGAAGCGTAGAAAACTCTCCGTAGTTAAGCGCCTGACCGGTCTCAGGATGGATGTCGAGCAAGGGTGCCACTATCATGCTCGACGTAGCGTCGTTGGCTACCATACTGCCGACGATACCCGCACGACCGATGTTGCGGCGCAGGGCACTGATCGAGGCCTCGCTGCCATCGTAGTCGGCCGGCATCACCGCGCCGCCATCGATACCCTGCTCTGTGACTTCCTTCCAGCGTACAATCGGCATCCACAATGATTTCATCCAGGAGCGATCGATACCGGGAATCAGATAGAGAGTGTCATTGACCTCCTGCAGCGCCTGCAAGTATTCAGGATCATAAATATCACCCTGCTTGCTCTCCACCACTACCCGAATACTGTTGCCCAATCCCGGCAGCTGATCTTTATAGGCCAGATAGTTTTTGATGTAAGGACTGGCGCTGGGAATCATCCGCTCGAAACTGGCGTTGACCTCAAGTTTGGTAGCAAAAAAGCCGAGCACAAGCGTAGCGAGCAGGCAGCTCATCACCACCAGCATGCGGTTGCTGAAAATAATTCGCTCCAGGAGCCCACCTGACGACTTGTCAAAGTCCGCAAGGTCCTGAATCACCGGCATTCCGCTGTTGTATTTTTGCTCTACCATGTCTGCTCACTCATTAAAGATTCGTGGCGGCGAGTCATTTTGCCTCGGCGATCTCGACGATGTTGGCGCCGGAAAAACGGGTTACAACCAGCGCGTTGGCCCTGGAGGTTGCACTGGCGGAATACACCTCTCCAGCTATCGCCACTTGCAGGGAAGTCACCTCCAGGCTGCCGAGGTCCATGCCGACCATCGCGCCACTCTGGCTGACCAGAATCAGCTGACCGCCCTGCTCGACCGCACTGACCAGGCTGGTTTTGAGGCCGGTGTCGACCTGCAGCCAGTCCTGCCCCTGATCGCGACTAACGAACAGATTTCCACGCAGGCCATACACCGCCAGCAAGTCCCTGAATGCACGTACACCAAAAAAGGTGCCGCTGTAGGGCGTAGTCAACATCACAAAGTGACCGGAAGACGGATCCTGGCGCATCAGCACGCCCTGTTCGCCACTGATAAAGAATTCGCCCTGATGCTCGGCAAGCGCATACAGGTGCATGCGCCTATCATTGTCGGTCAGCTCGACCCAGGGTTCCCAGCTCGCACCGTTATCGCTGCTGCGCAGAATCATTCCGAAAGCACCAATAACAAAACCGGTGCCGCTCGCATCGAACAACACATCCAGCAGCGGTGCAGCCAGCACATCCGGATTGGCCGCCGTACTCATCCCCAGGCTAATCTCGCCGAGCATGTCCTGCGCCACCAGATCGCCATTATCGGCACGCTGGCCATAAACCTTGCGCAGCAGACTCAACAGGCTGCGACCGTCCAGCTGTACCGTCCAACTGAGACCACCGTCATTGCTGTGCAGCACGACCGAGTCATGCCCTACGATCCAGCCATGCAGGGCGTCACGAAAGCGTACCTGCACCAGATCGCTGGAAACCGGGCTCGGCACCTGCTCCCAGCTCACACCGGCATCGGTGGAGCGTTGAATAAGCCCGCGCGGGCCAACGCTAATCAGATCTTCACCGGCACGTGCCACACCGATGACCGGTGCCGGCAGTTGCAGATCGAATTTGGGCGCCGGCTCGCGCAGCGGATCGAACACTGCTGTCGCTGCAGCCTGGGCAGGAGTCATTGCCAGCACGCAGGAAATCAACGCAGTGCCTAGCAACCAGGAGCCATACCGCAAGCGACATGGCAGCAAGGAATCCCGCAGTAAGCGGAACAATTGAGTATCGCGGCCAATCATTATTTTTATCCTCAACCGCCCAGAGGTTGGGGCCCGCTCAGCGCGTTACCGTGCGAGAGCCCACACCACTGTTTGGAGAACGTTAGCGTCGGTAAGCGACACCTGTCTTTGCCAGGTGTCGCCTCAACGCATTAGCGCTGGGTTATCCGGGAGACTATTGCTTCAGGCTTCATCTCACGCTCGGAACGTGGCTCTGCTTCAAACTTGTAGCCGCCTTTCAAGCCGTCGTTGATCAGGGCGTACATGCCCTTGTTGAAGTCATAGATAACGTTCTTGACGTTGTAAGGGATGTCCTTGTCGTAGAGCTGCACACCGCTGAGGAACATGGCGCGGTACAGATCGTCATTCTTGTCCCAGGCGTCATACAAGCCTACACCAAAGGTGTCTTCATCGAGGTAGTAGGTACGCTTGCTGTAAACGTGGCGCATACCCGGCTTAAGAGTTGCCTCAACCACCCATACACGGTGCAGTTCCCAACGCTCACACTCTGGATTGGCGTGATTCGCGCTAAACTGCTCTTCCTGTTTGCAATCGAAATAGAACTTGTAGGCGTTATAGGGGATATACATCTCCTTGCGGCCCACCAGCTTGTAGTCGAAGCGTTCCTGGCTGCCGGAGAACATCTGCAGCTCGTCGAACAGGGTTACACCACCCTGACTGGCCACCGGGGTATCAAAGGCAAACTCCGGCGCCAATTTGATGCGTCGCTGACCCGGCGTATAGCTCCAGGCACGTCGCGGCTTGGCCAGCGGATCCAGGTAATCGGCCAGTACTATTACTTCACCAGCCCGTCGCGCCGGATACATGTTCAGGGAATAGACCCGTGAATACATCAGCGGATCGCGATCCTCCTGATCGACCTGGTAATAGGGCATTTCCTCGAAAGTTGCCTGCTCAGCGCTCTTGGTAACCTGGCCGTTAGTGTCGATGACCCAGCTATTGGAGGAGGCCGTCGTCGCAAAGCCACCACCGATTTTGTATCGCAGCTGCTGGTTCCAGATCAGCTCATTACCGGTGGTGGGTATCGGGAATGGAAGGCCGCCACGACAGGCTGGATCAACCGCCAGGCCGTCCTTCTGGATATTGCATCCAGTGGCATTACGCACCGTTGCATCCACCACGGTCTGAGGGTAGGCCGCTGTGCGGTGGCTGGGATAGATGTCCAGGTAGTATTCAGGATACTTCCTGAGCAGGGTTTTCTGCCCCTCGCTCAGCTTGTCTGCGTACTGATCGACGTTTTGCGAATTGATCCTGAACAGCGCTTTCTCATCTTTGTAGGGATCGATCCAAAAACCGCTGTCTGGCTTGAACCCGGCGGGAGCCTCACGCAGCCCCCCCTCATAGGCAGGGATAGTACCTTCGGCATTGCCGGCCTGGATGGCACCCCAGGGAGTGAGAGACTTGCCGAGTTTAGCCGCCTCTTCCGGGCTGACGGCCGCCAGCGCGCACGCCGACAAACCACTCAGGATGATGCTAAATGCGAGTTGGAATTTCATGTCTGTTCCCCCGGTCTTGTAATTATTAAAAGGAGCTTTTGTAGGTGAAGGCCAGCCAGCCGCGGTCAGTTCCGCCGACGTTGCCGTTACCGTTGACCATGGGATCACCGTTAACGTTGGTGGAGTTCTTTTCCTGTGCGGAGCTATCGGCATAGCGCAGGCTGAACTCATGCTGCGAGCGGTACGTCATCTTGGCGCCAACCGACCAGGAGAGCGCGCCTTCGCTGCCACCACCCGCACTGGCGGCGTTGCCGCTCAGGCCGTAGCTGACCGTCAGCGGGACATCCAGAGACCAGGAGGGGAAAATTTCAACGTACTGCGGGGTGTAGTTCAGCGCGATGCCGTAGTAATCCTTGGTCGAGCAGCCATCGGACTTGTCGCCAGCCCCGCCTGTTCGGACATCCTTGCAACCCGCGAAGCCCTCACCCTTGTACAATTCCGAATGGGAGGTAACCTTGTTCAGGTGGCTATAGGCGAACTCGGCCACCAGCGTCGAGTTGTCGGCCAGCCAGTAACGTGGAACGCCGTAAATAACGTTGGCCACGAAGTGTATGGTGTCACCACGCGGACCTTCATCGTCCACCAGACTAACGCCTGTGGCGTTGAGTGCTCCGCCCTTGCGGTAGGACAGGTCGGCACCCACCGATGCTGCACCAACGGCGGTTGAGATACTCACGCCATACTGTTTGACGTCACGCGGGTAGACCAGGCGGTATTCACCAGTACCCATATCGACCTGCGGCGCCAGCCATGCCTGGTAGTCATCGAATTCACGGTAGTAGCCGCCGACCGTGGCTTCGATGGCCTCGATATCCAGCTTGCCCATCACCCCCCAGTTCTGACCATCGCGGCCGCGTTTGGACTCGGCATGGCTGAGGTTGAAACCAGGTGCTGCCGGCAAGCGGTCAGGGCCCTCGAAGAACGGATCTGCGGCGCCAAAATAGGTGCCTCCGTAGGGGAAACGGGTGTTGTCCCACTCGTACATGTATTGCGCGGCAATCGACAGGTTATCAGTGACCTGAGCCTTGCCCGAGATCTGACCAATCGGCAAAAACACTTCCTTGGTCTCGATACCCGGGCTGGTTACGGCTTTCACCGCATCCAGAGGCGCCTGCGAGTAGGACATCGCATGCGCACCGATCAGCAATCCCTCACCCCAGAACAGCGCATGGCGGCCGACTTTCAGGTTTACAGGCGTCGCACCTATATTGAAATTGGTCCAGACAAAGGCATCGAGGATCTCACCCGACGGGCCCTTGACGTAGCGCTCAACCTCGCCGCTATAGCGATCATTGTTATAGCTGGTGTCCATCCCCGCAACGCTGCTACTGACCGAAGTGTCGTCGTAGGCGTTGTCGTACCAGCCGGCAGCGCTGACGCGCCCGCCAAAATGGTGCTTGTAAGCCACGTCAAATTCGGAGAACACATCCAGACGATTTGTCACGATATCGCCCTGATCGAACTTGCCGTCGGACTCGTCGAAATTCGGGTTGTTGAGGATATTCTGATCCTGATCCTCAATGCGCCAGCCCAGGTTGTAGCGCGCGGTATTGTCCCAGCGCATGCGGATATCGGGGTTGCCGACATCGATCTGCATCGCCGTGGCGCTGCCTGCACAGCTCATGATCATAAGCGCCAGGACACTGCGAGGCATCGAGACGCGATCAAGATTACTCATCATCTTCATATCTGCTCCTTTTGCTCTTTTTGTTCTTTGTTCTTGTTTTAACAACTTAAGACTAGCTATTTGTGCCTTCTCCACCTTCTGAACCCCACAGAGCGGCAGAAATAACTGAACAAATACAACATAACCGTTCCACTTATCCTAAGACATACAATAGCGGACAAAAACACATAATTCCACATAAAGATTTCAATTCTTTATATAGAATATTATGCCCCGCTAATCTCAAACAGACCTGATTTTTGGAGTGGAATTGGCGGATCCTGCTGCCCGGCGCGTGTGCCTCACACCCAGGCGCCCAGACCACAAATAAAAACATATATTTAAATTATGTTCATAATCAACTTTCTTCTGTATCCCGAATTGGCTTTAATAAGATTAGCAGCCAAGCGGTTGTGCACCACAAAAAGGCTAGCCGTGCGCCTCTCAAAGGCCCCACGTCCATTCAACAGGAGGATTCATGAATATTGATCTCAGCGGCAAACGCGTGATCGTGACCGGTGCTTCTCGCGGCATAGGCCTGGCAATCGCCCAAGCCTTTGCTACTGAAGGCGCATGTGTTGCTATCTGCGCGCGAACAGAAGGCGCCGTGGCCAAGGCAGGCCAGGCGCTGCAAGCCACTGCCCAGGCCGTTATCGCCCGTGCGGTCGATGTTACTGACAGCCCAGCCGTCCAGGCATTCGTCAAGGAAGTGGCAGACAGCTGGGGCGGCGTGGACGTTCTGGTCAATAATGCCGGCCAGGGCAAAGGCGGTAATCTGGATACCCTCAGCCCGGAAGACATCCTCGAGCATGCGAACATCCTGCAGATGGGACATTTCCGCTTTGCTCAGGCGGTAGTGCCTTACATGCGCAAACAGCAATGGGGGCGGATCATCGAGATCAACGCCCTGGCCGGTACCATTCCGACCCCGGAAGGCATACCGTCGGTGATTAATCGCGCCGCCTGCGTGGCCCTGTCACGCTCTCTGGGCATGTCCCTGGCCAAGGACAACATACTGGTTAACAGTCTGAACATGGGCTGGATCGACACCGGACAGTGGGACCGCCACTACAGGGAGATGGGGCCAGGCGTAAGCCGCGAAGAGTTCGACGCCATGGTCATGAAAGTGGTACCCATTGGACGCTACGGCAAGCCCGAAGACGTAGCAGGCATGGCCCTGTTCCTGGCCAGCGAATATGCCAGTTTCATCAGCGCCGCCTCAATTGATATTGCCGGTGGCATGGGCGGGCAGATCGCCTACTTCCCAACGCTGAAACGCGACTTCGCCGCAGCGATGCGCGAACGCAACAGCAATACCTAGACATTCAACCTGTGCTCCCGCTAATGCAGAAAAACGCCAGGAGTGCCGGATTGTGCAAAGCCAGCCGTCCCATAAATCAGGATTAACGCCATGACTAAGTCGCTATACGACATACCGCTTAAAACCATCGAAGGCTCTCCCCTTACGCTTGAGAAGTTCAAGGGCAAGGTACTGCTGATTGTCAACGTCGCCTCGAAGTGCGGCCTTACGCCGCAATATGCCGGCCTTGAAACCCTGTACGATGAAATGCGCGTCCAGGGCTTCGAAGTGCTGGGTTTCCCGGCAAACGACTTCCAGGGTCAGGAACCCGGTAGCGACGAAGAAATTCAGGCGTTCTGCGACCTCAACTACAAGGTGCAATTTCCACTGTTCGCCAAGATTGCGGTAACCGGTGTCGAGCAACATCCGCTCTACAGCGCGCTGACTGCAGCCTGTCCGACGGCGACCGGTGAGGGGCCCATGCGTGAACGCCTGAAAGGCTATGGCATCGAAGCGGAAAAACCACCGGCCGTGCAGTGGAACTTCGAGAAATTTCTGATCAGCCGCGGTGGCAGGGTCGTCGGGCGCTTCGCGCCGGATATCACAGCACAGGACCCAGGTCTGCGCCAGGCGATAGAGGCACAGCTAGGCACCAGCGCTTAGCATGCTCGGCCGCCGTCCCTTTGGTTACAACGGCCTGTGGCACTCTGATTAGAGTGCCCGGGCCGACTGTAGCGCGACGCCTAGGGATATGCCGGTCATGATCAGGCAGGGGCTGAGCACCTGAACGACCTCAGCTGGCTACACCAAGCCGCGCCAGGCACAACCTGCTTTTGTCGCCAGAATGCGCCCGGCGGTGACCAGTGTTTGCTGGCCAAGCGGGTGACTCAGTAGTCAGCTTGCAGCAAGCTGCAGCTGCATCACAGCCTTTCACCAATGCAGCAACAACTAAACATACCCAGCCGTTACCGCCCGTCAGGGTATCCGCTTAAAAAGGGAAACCAGGATCAGCCGCGTATGCGTGCGGTGATCTTGGCATGGGGGCCGGCCTGCTGTGCAGCCCAGGCCTCGGCGGCCTGATCCAGACTGTAGTCGACGTAATCGACCTGGATCTGCTGTTCCCTGGCGATCCGCAACAGGCGCAGCCAGATTTGCTCGCGGTCCGCTGGCGGACGCTGGCCGGTGCCGATGCACGACAGAGAACGAAACAGCAGATCGGCAATATCCAGGTTGAGCTGACGCCCGGCCCCGGTACCAATGGTCATAATCCGTGCGCCCCAGTTGGTCGCTTTAAGCGAGGTCAGCATGGGCTGGCCGCAAACCAGATCGAGCACCACATCAAAGCCGCCGCCGGATGCATCCTTGAGTGCCGCCACGTCATCGGCTCCGCCCAGTGTCACCACCTCATCGGCGATGCCTCGGGATTTCAGCCGCAGCAGAGCGTCCTCGGAGCGCGCCGCCCCCACCACCTTACCGGCGCCCATGCCACGCGCCAACTGCAGGGCAATTTGTCCGAGGGTTCCGGTGGCACCGAGGACCAGTACCTTCTCACCCTTCTGAATCTCGGCCTGTTCCAGCGGCACTATGGCCCCAGTGGCGGCGATGCCCATGCTGATGGCGGTCCTGTCATCGACGTCATCCGGCAGATCCCAAACCTCCGCAGACGGCACTACAGTGCGCTCGGCCCAGGCGCCAAAGGGCAACAGTGAGCGTTCGCCAAAATATACACGACGGCCATCAGGCGCACGACCAACACCTTCGCCACGGATCACGCAAGGGTACTCCACGCCCAGGCGATAGGCACCCAGCACATCCCATCCCCCCAGGCCGGCGGTATCAACCTCGATCAACACCGAGCCTTCCTGCGGCTCAGGTTCACGGAATTCACCCACTACGGGCGGAGCGTTACGTTCGGTAATAACTGCAGCACGCATATTGCCTCCATTACAAATTCTTGTTGTTGGCGCTTATTGCTCGGATACAATATGAACACTTTTAAGTATTTTGTATATATTTTTAATCCAATTGCAGTGTCTACACCCGGTTGAACAGCGGATCGCTCTCCAGGCCCAGCCACAACGGCGGCCAGTGTCAGTTTGGGATTACACAAGCTGCTAGATGGGGAATAACCGCAAGCTGGATGCAATCCAGCTGAACATCATGCACGGGGCTGGAGACTTCTGCGGGCAGATCACTGCAGGTTTGAGCCGGAATAGTCGCTAAAAAGTGGCCGCGGGCGGCAACCTCAGGACCTTCGCAGATCGCGGCCGCCGTTCAGCTCCATACAGGTACCGGTGGCGTAGGTGCTGTTCATCAGGTAACGCACAGCCTCGTACACCACCTCAGGCCCGGGCTCAATTCCCATTGCCGACTTGGCGAGGGTTTTGGTTCGGTACGCCTGCGGGTCATCCTCGTTGAACATGATCATCGACGGTGCGATGGTGTTGACCTTGATATGGGGCGACAGCTTCGCGGCGAAGGACTGCGCCAGGCTTTCGAGCCCGGCCTTGGTCGCACAATAGGCCAGGTGCTTGGCACTGCCCCGCTGCGCGACATAATCCGAGATATGAATAATATCCGCTGGCATCCCGCTATCGAACAGATCGGCGCACTGCTGGTTGATCATGTAGGGCGCCTGCATGTGGACCATGAACATTTTCTGAAAGGCGTCGTCTGCGCTGCGGTCATTGAGCCAGAGCGAGGCATTGTGGATGATGGCCCGCAGGTGAACCTTCCGCTCCCGCAGAGTATCGATCAGCCCCTGGATGCCCTCAAGCGTGGAAAAATCCGCCTGCAGCACCTCTATGCCAGCAAGCGACCCGGTTTTCCATTCCGGCCTCAGGTGAGTGCAAGTGATGATGACCCTATAACCATCGGCCACCAGTCGCCGCGCACAGTGCAGGCCTATGCGCTGCCCACCGCCGGTTATCAGTACTCTAGGTTCGTCGATCATCGTAACTCCCAATTAAGCTCCCGGGCAGAGTATGCCCCAGAACACGCCATAATAGATGCAGCAGCAGGTTGAGAATGGCCCGGCGTGCTGAAAGCACAGACGCCACGGCAACCCAACTCGGCTGCCGTTGCATTCGGAATACAGCGCCTAGATCCCCGCTGTGCGGCGCAGCCACTGCTGCAGCAGGTGTTGCGAGTCCGCTATGTTGGCACCGGCCGCCGGCTCGGAATCCCGCAGCCAACCCCCAAACGTCAGGCTTCCCTGACCGTTAGCAACAGACGTACGTCCCGCTTTCCAGTCTTCCCGGTGCAGCCAGGCCGCGAGATTCAGGAACAGCTGTCCCCATTGCGGATCCGCCACCCGGGCATCAAACAGGGCCGGATCGTCACCGGACTGCAGGGCATCCGTGAGCCTCACCAGTGGTGGCAGCAGCCCTTCCACCGAGTGCCGGCTGATTATTCGATCGAACAACAGGAAAAAGGCCCGCAGTTGCAGAAGCTGGACGCTGAGGTCCCGCAGCAGAGCCGGATCCCGGGCAAAGCGATATTGCTCAGCGAGGCGCTGTATGTAACCCAGAAGATACCAGCCCGCGTCGGCCATCACGCAGTCGACGCGCGTTATCGGTGTCCAGTCAGGCAAGGCCGGCTTCAATTCATAACTGGCGGCATCAAACAGCCGGTAGCCACGTTCCGACTTGCTGATGTCGCAGGGCATCAACGGCAGTTCAGCCGCCAGATCACAAGCCAGTTCAAGCAGAGCCTCGACTGGACCCTGGCGAATCTCGAGTTCGACCTCGCAGATCACCTCTTCACGGCTGCCCGCCACGACCTTTCCCTGATCCAGCGCGACCTCCACCTCCACCGGTTGCCCGCGGTAGTCCCAGAGCAGCCGTGCGCGACTGCGACTGAAGTCTGTAGTAAAAACGGGCAACAGCCTGGTTTTGTCCAGATCATTCAGCTGCGCAGGCCAGCACGCGGCATCCAGCACACTCAGGTCAAGTTGTGGGGCATCGTAGTACCAATCCCATTCGGTGCGGACCGAAAGGCCCGCGACACTCTGGCCTCGGGTCTTCAGCGTCTGAATGCACTGGTCGCCATCGCGACGCATGCGCAGTGCCACCCTCGCGTCATTTAGCCGGCGGTCGACACTGTCGTAATACTGGTTGTAAATCACCCCGCCCGTCCAGTCGCCGCACAACCGCGCGATGATCAGGGGGTGACGCCGCAGATCGTTCATCGTCTGTTCGCTGACACGCAGCTTGATTTCAGTTTCATCGTACATCTGGGTCTCTCCGAATGGGCATTTCCCATGAAGCCGGACCGCACGCCGCTTTGGTACACAGCGATACGAAACGTCCTTGGGCCCCGAAAACCTCAACGGCAGTGCGCAGGGGCGCTGGCGCACTACCGGATAACGCAGCTCAATGCTGGCAATTTCGGTGCGTTCAGCGCCAGCTTGTGCCCTTAGGTGAGAGCCGGGACTGTTTTTGCGTTCATGGGAACTGCAGTGGCCAGTGTTAGCGCGCGGCTGACAGCGTGATGGAAACTGAGTCCGAAAAGCGCAGTGCATGCGGCTTATCCGCCTCAACTTCGACGTAGCAGGCTTTCGGCTCGCGCATCACCAGTTGCAGCACTTCGTTGACCAGGCTCTCGAGCAACAAAAAGCGTCCCTCCTCGACATGCCGGATAACAGCCTTGGTGATGGTACGATAATTCAGCGCATGGTCGATATCATCGTGCTGCAGAGCACCGTCGACCCGGTAGTGAATACGGATATTGAGGATCAGATCCTGCTGTTTTCGCAGCTCCTCATCGTTGATTCCAATGAAGGTACGCAGTCTCAGATTCTTTATATTTATCCGGGCAAGCCCGGGTTCCAGCCTGTTCATCTTATTTTTTTCCTATCAGTTGCAGGAATTCAGCGCGCATCCCCGAGAACTCGCGGAAGACGCCGAGCCTCACCGAGGCACTAGCACCGAATTCTGTTACTCCACTCCACGCATCATTACTGCATATGTGCTGCGCCTCGACCGCTGACGCCTTGCCTGCAATACCGGTCTCCTGCAGGATATAATCTGCTATCCGCAGCCTCAGGTTCTCCTGCATCGGCAACTGGCGCGCACGCATGCAGACAACGCACCCTTAACTGTCTGCGCAAGCGATTTGCTCTACCCGTAGCCCAGATACAACATCACCTTGACGCTCTTCTGGGCGCATCACACAGACCTTCGGGCTCGAGATTCTCACATAGTCTGAAGAGATTGTCCTGATAATAGGGTTGTTCGCCCTGGAATCACTACCTGACATATAGGTGCTGAATGCCCGATCTGCGACCCATCGCGCCGGCAGGCAGTCGCGTTACCTGCGAACTATCCTTCTATGTATTAGATACGAATTTGCAGCCTGTGAGCAAAGTCCATGCAATGTGACGACTGTGGCTTTGAGTGCCCGGACGAATCCAGATTCTGCGGCCACTGTGGTTCCCGCCTGAAAAGCCGTTGTCGATCCTGCGGCCATGAAAACGACATTGGGACGGGATCTTGTCAGCAGTGTGGCCAGGCCCTGGGCATTAATGGCCATGGGGACACAGCTCCGATTAAAACGCTATCCGCCCCCCCTGGATCACCCGTAAAGCCAGCGGACGACTCTGCGCCCTCGCTCAGGGTGGCAGGAGAATTGCGCGGCGAACGCAAGATTATTACTGCACTTTTTGCCGATATCGTGGGGTCCACCGCCCTGATCCAGGGGCTCGACCCCGAAGATGTCCAACATCTGATTGAGCCTGTGCTGGAACTGATGGTGGAGGCCGTCCAGCACTACGAAGGTTATGTGGCAAACACCCTGGGCGATGGCATTCTGGCAATGTTCGGCGCGCCGGTGGCACATGAGGATCACCCCCAGCGTGCGCTGTACGCGGCATTACGCATGCAGACGCGGATTCAGCAAAGGCCCCCCCGTCAGTCGGCGCAGAGTAAGCCGCTGCAGATCAGGGTGGGGATACACACAGGCGAGGTACTGATCCGGGCTGTCACGGCTGCGGACCTGCATGTGGACTACAGCCCGGTCGGACAGGCAATTCATTTGGCGTCTCGACTGGAGGGGGTGGCATCCCCAGGTGCGGTGGTCGTTAGCCAGGATACTTTTAGGGTGGCCACCGGGTATTTCGAATTCAGTGAGCTCGGACTTGTTACCGTCAAGGGGCTGGCGTCACCCGTTTTAGCCTATCAGCTACAGAGTGAGGGGCTTATGCGAACACGCCTGCAAGTCGCTGCGCTCAGGGGGTTGCAGCGGTTTATCGGGCGCAAGGCCGAGGTGAAGCTGCTATTGAGCTCCTTTGAGCAGTCGTGTGGTGGCTTGGGGCAGGTCGTCAGGATTGTCGGCGAACCGGGAGTAGGCAAATCAAGGGTATTCCTCGAAGCCAAGAATGCATTCCGGGGGCGGTGCCGAATACTGGAAGCGGCGGCTTTGTCACACAGGCGTTCCTTCGCCTGTCTGCCGTTGATCGAACTGCTGCAGGATTATTTCAAGCTCGATGATGGCGACGGCGATGCGGTTCGCCGAGGTAAAATCGACGCCGCCTTTGACGCTCAAGGCTCGGAGGTGGCGGCAGAAAAATCATATATCCTTTTTATGCTCGGACTGGCAGCCTCCGGCTCCCCGCTGGAGCAAATGGAATCCACTCTGCGCCGCGAGCGCACTTTCGATGCCATCCGGCGATTACTGATCAGGGAAAGCCGCGCACAGCCCCTGGTTGTCATCATCGAAGACCTGCAGTGGCTCGATTCGGAGACCGAAGGTTTTATCGATTTCCTGATCGATAGCATCACCGGCGAGCCGATACTGCTGCTGCTGAGTCATCGTCCGGAGTACCGACACACCTGGGATAACTTCATCAACTGCAGGGAAATACGTCTCACGCCTTTCGGCGTGGAGGAGACCGGTCAACTCTTATCGGCGCTGCTGGGCGATGATGCGTCGCTCGACGAACTCAAGGCCCGAATCCGAGCCTTGACCGAGGGGAATCCATTTTTCATGCAAGAGGTGGTGCAGGCACTGGTTGAACAGCAGAAAATCCAGGGGCCTGCAGGCAGGCGTCGACCGGTCGGGCGCCCTGCCGAGCTGAATATTCCTGGGACTGTGCAAGGGGTGCTAAGTGCCCGTATCGACCGACTGCCAAATCCCGAAAAAGACCTGCTTCAAATACTCGCGGTCATCGGCAGGACTTTTCCCTGGAGTCTGCTGCAACAGATCGTGGATCTGCCCCCAGAGACGCTTCGCAACCTCCTGACCCGCCTTGAGGGCGCCGAATTTCTCTATCAGCGCCCAGCTTTTCCCGAAGTGGTTTACGGTTTCACCCATGCACTGACACAGGAAGTGTCATACCAGTCGGTGCCCCGCGAGCGACGCCGGGAACTCCACGAATGTACCGCCCGGGCTATCGAAACCCTGCATGCTGGCCATCTCGATGAACAATGCAGTGCTTTGGCACATCATTACAGTTTAGGCGCTCATGCCTCCAAGGCACTGTATTACCTGCAACGTGCCGGGCTGCAGGCGGTGCGTCGATCCTCGCACGATGAAGCTATCAAACACTTTACCGAGGCCCTGGCCTGGCTTGAGCGTCTGCCGCCGGGCGTTGACCGGACCTTTCTGGAGCTGCAACTGCGGCTATCCCTGGGACCCGTGTGGATGGCCCGCAGGGGATATGCATCCGATGAGGTGGACAAGACCTATTCTCGTGCACTGGAGCTCTGCGCCCAGGCCGGGGACGATTCACTGCGCTTTACCGCGCTGTCGGGGCTGGTGACCTTCTATGTCGCCAAAGGGGAACTCGCCACGGCGCGAAGGCTGGCGGAACAACTGTTAAGTCTCGCCGACCGGGCGCGGAATGAGGTACTAAAACTCGAGGCCCTGGGGATCTTGGGAGCGGTACTGTTCAAACAGGGCGAGCTGCAGATTGCGCTGGCGCGGCTTGAGCAGGGATTGACGATCTACGAGGCAAAAAAACATGCCAGACTGGCGTTTGTCTATGGCCTTGACTCGGGTGTGCTTTGCCTGTCTTTTTCAGCGCTTATCCTGGCGATGTCTGGGCAGACAACACAGGCACTTGAGCGCAGCGATGCAGCGCTCTCGCTGAGCCGCGAACTGTCTCATCCCGTCTCTCTCGCCTTTGCACTGGAATATGCCGCTGAGCTTTACCAGATATACCGAGATACCGCTAGGGTACGGACCTGTGCCGAGGCCGCCATCGAAGTGTCGCAGGAGCACGGCCTTGTCTACCGCCAGGCCTTCGGAACCGTGCTGCTTGGCTGGGCGCTGGCCGTCAGCAGCCAGCCTGCTGAAGGTATAGACAAGATTCGCAGCGGGTTGGCCGCGTACCGCGGGACAGGGGCCGAGTTGGTGTTACCGCACTTATTGGGGCAGCTGGCCGAAGCCCTTGGTATGGCGGGCGACATCGATCAGGCGCTAGCCGCCATTGAAGAGGCCAAAGGATTTGCGGACAAAAATGGGGAGCGCGTTTACCTGTCCGACATTCTCCGGCTCGAGGCTGAATTGCTGATCCGATCGGCAGGCACTGAAGCATCAAGCGACGAATGTCACGTTCGAGCTGAGACCGGTCTGCAGCAAGCCACTTCCATCGCCCGGGATCAGGGCAATTGGTTGTTCGAATTGCGTGCTTTACTGTCGCTGCATCAGTTAATGACCGGGCAAGGACGCGGCAAGGAAGCCCGGCAACTGCTGCTGGGGTTCAACCAAAATCTGCTAGGCAATCTTGACATGGAAGAGCTGAAAACGCTCAGGCGATTGACGCTACAACCCACCTGATCCGCTGTTATTAACCCGTATATGGTCTCCTCCTGTATGCCCGGCAATAGGGTGACTTAACCAGGTCACAGACCCTCTCACCTATCTCCGATGCCGGTGCAGCCGCGCCCGCGAGGGGCGTTATACGCGATAACTTGCCCCCTGCAGCAACGTCGGACAACACGCATCCATGCAAAAAAAACGGTGCCATTTATGGCACCGTTTTATCTTTCCACAAAACCCTGTCAGAGCGCGTTCTGCACCGCCTGGGCGAGCTCCGCTGTGCTGAGGCTTCCCCCCATGTCCGGGGTCCCGGCACCGGCGCCGGTCACCGTCTCGATAGCGGTCATCAGCGCCGCAGCACCGGCGCTTTCACCCATATGCTGCAGCATCAGGGCACCGGCCCAGAGGGTCGCCAGCGGGTTGGCCAGCCCCTTGCCCATGATATCGGGCGCCGAGCCATGCACCGGTTCGAACATGCCAGGACCGCCACTGACCGGATTGATATTGGCCGAGGCGGCAAAGCCGAGCCCACCCTGGATTGCGGCACCTATGTCGCTGAGGATGTCACCAAACAGGTTGGAGGCAACCACTACATCCAGGGTCTCTGGATGGGTGATCATGCGCGCCGCTATGGCATCGACATGGTAACGGGTCACCTCTACGTCCGGGTAATCGGCGGCAACGCGGTCAGTCATTTCGTCCCAGAACACCATGCTGTGACGCTGGGCGTTGGACTTGGTGACCGAGGCCAGCTTGCCGCTGCGAAGGCGGGCCTGTTCGAAGCCGTAGCGCAGTACACGCTCGACACCTGCGCGGGTAAAGATGGAGGTTTCCACCGCCACTTCCAGGTCACCACCACGATGCACCCGGCCCCCGGCGCCACTGTACTCGCCTTCGGTGTTTTCACGGATGCACAGGATATCGAAGGTCTTTTCCGTGCGCAGCGGCCCCGTGACGCCCGCCAGCAACCGGTGCGGACGCTCGTTGACCGACAGATCCAGACCCTGACGGATCGCCAGCAGCAGTTCGCGCAGCGAAATGTGATCCGGCACGGTCGCAGGCAACCCCACGGCGCCCAGGTAGATGGCATCGAAAGCCCGCAGCTGTTCGACGCCGTTCGCCGGCATCATCACACCCTGCTCCAGGTAATAATCGCAGGACCAGGGAAGCCAGTCACCCTCAAGACCAAAGCCCTGTTTGTCGGCGACAGCCTGCAGTACGGGCCAGGCAGCTTGCAACACTTCGGTGCCGATGCCATCACCTGGCAGCAGCGCAACGCGGTAGTTTTTCATGAATTTTCCAAAGTAATTTTAAAGGTAATACTTAGCTTACGCAGGCCTTTTGAGTAAGGTAACTCAACAAAACTTATCAGGTGGATAACGATCTATTATGCAGCACTGCCGGTCGAAGCCGCCCGACCGCTGCCCATCAGAGTGAAGCCATTTAATGCGAGTTTTTAACTTGCGCCGCCTGCGCACGACGCTCCCGCCCCTGGCGATACTGACGATAGATCGGTAAGCCAATGGAGATCAGCGACAGCAGAATAAAGCCCAGACTGATCGGCCGGCTGAAGAACACGGTCCAGTCGCCATCGTGCATCGTCATGCCGCGGCGGAAGTTGGACTCCACCATGTAACCGAGAATCATGCCCAGCACCACCGGGGCACAGCTGAAGCCATAGCGGTTAAGGAAATAGCCGAAGACGCCGAAGAACAACAGTACCCAGGCCGACCCCAGGGTGCCGCTAATGCCGTAGGAACCGAGAATGCACATCACCAGAATGAACGGCAGCAGGTAGGAACGCGGCACCTGCAGCACCCGCACGAACAGCTTGATGCCGATCGACTGGAAACAGAACATGAAGATATTGGCGATCAGGAACGCGATGATGATGCCGTAGGCGATATTGGCCTGGCTTTCAAACAGCATCGGGCCAGGCTGCAGTCCATGAATCAGGAGCCCGCCCATCAGAATCGCTGCTGAAGCATCGCCGGGAATGCCCAGCGTCATCATCGGAATCAGGGCGCCGCCGGTCATGCCGTTGTTGGCCGACTCGCAGGAAATGATGCCTTCGTTATGACCGCTGCCAAACTTCTCCGGCGTTTTCGAGATCCGTTTCGCCTGATCATAGGCCAGGAAGGAAGCGATGCTGCCGCCGGCACCCGGAATGGCACCGACCAGGGCCCCAATCAGCGAACTGCTGGACCAGATTTTCCAGTGTCTGAAGGTCTCGCGAAAGCGTGGATAGGCGTTGCTGACCCGTACCCGCGCCTCAACATTGTTGCTCGGATTGACCGAAGTGGCATCGCTGATGATCTGCGACAACGCGAACAGACCTATGAGTGCCGGCATGAACTCGACACCGCCAATCAGATCCGGAACGCCCGCCGTGAGGCGCACCACGCCGGTGAGGGAATCTATACCGATCAGCGATATCAGCACACCGATCAGGCCTGCAATTATCCCCTTGATGATGGATTTGTCGGACACCGAGGCGATGATCGTCAGGCCGAACAGACCCAGCGCAAAATACTCGATGGCACTGAATTTGAGCGCCACTTCGGCGATCACCGGCGACATAAAGGCAAAGATGACGACACTGATAAGCCCGCCGATCAGCGACGAGACTATACACAGGCCCAGGGCCCGTCCGGGTTCGCCGTTGCGCGCCATCGGAAAGGCATCGAGGGTCGTCGCCACCGACGATGGCGTGCCGGGGATATTCAGCAGCGCCGCAGGAATGGAACCGCCGGAAATGGCGCCACAGTAAACCCCGAGCAGCATACCCATGCCGGTAACCGGATCCATGCCAAAGGTCAGCGGCAGCAGCAGCGCGATACCCATGGTCGCGGTCAGACCCGGCAGGGCACCGAACACCAGACCGAGGATGGTGCCGAAGGCAATCGCCAGGAAAATATTGATGTTGAAAAACAAACTGGAGGCATCTGCGAAGTTGGCAAGCATGTTCAAATCCCCTACTCAGCTCAGGGCAGCGACAGTTCGAAAAGAACTGAAAACACTAAATAAATAAAGCCGGTGGCCGCCCCCGAGAAGACTGCCGAGGCCAGCAGCGACCGCAGCGTAGGCCGGGCGCGCTTGACGAACCTGTCTACGATCTGGCGGAACGCGAACAGGAAACACAGCGTGCTGGCGACAAAGCCGGCCACGGACAGCAACAGCAGATACAACAGTATCGACAGCAGCGTTACCCCAAGCGCAACGGCTTCATGGCGACTTAGCCCCACCAGAGCCCCTGAGTCCCGCTGAAAAAAGGTTTCCATGACCAATAGGTAACCGACCAGCAGCATAATGATCAGGCTAATCCAGAATGGCATAAAGCCGGCACCGGGATCCCCCGCTACGCCCATTGCCGAAGGAATCGCGTGGGCCATGCTCAGGAAAAATCCGCCACTGACAATCAGCAGCACATAGAAAATTTGTCGTTCATTGATCCGCAACATGGCGTTACCTGTATCCGGGATGGTGACGCCGGCCCCGCCACTGCGGAACCGGCGCAGTGCTTACTGCTTGAGCTTTTTGGCCGTTGCAATAAAGGATTCGGCCAGGCCGGTCATGCGCAGATCCAGCGCCTCGCCCGGCGCCATGAAGTCGACCTGTGCGCCCTGGGCGGCGATCGTTTGACGGAACGCCGGATCCTGGGTCGCTACCTCAATCGCCTTGGCCCAGGCCGCGCGGACTTCATCATCGACTCCGGCCGGCGCAGCGATGCCACGCCAGTTGGTCAGGGCAAAGTTATGCCCCAGTTCCTTCAGGGTCGGCACATCAGGATACTCTTCCAGACGCTGGTCACCCAGGCTGACAAGGGGACGCAGCTTGCCGGACTTGAGGCCCGAGGACAAATCACCCAGATTCAGCATCAGCGCGTCTATATGCCCGCCCATCGCCGCCAGCACCGCCTTGGAGGAGCCATCGTGGGGAATCTGCTTGGCCTGGTAACCGGCGACGTCCGCCAGCAGCTCACTGGCGACATGGGTTGAGCCGCCGAAGCCGGAGAAGCCGAAGGTCACCTTGGACGGATGCGCCTGCATGTCTTCCACCAGTTCGCCCCAGGTCTGCCAGGGGCCATCGGCACGCACCGCCACCAGATAGTCTTCGGTCAGAACGTTGCCCAGATAGGAGAAGTCGGTGTGCTTGTAGGTCGCGTTACCCATGCCTTCGGTGGCGAAGATAACGTTGTTTGGAATAGTCACGGTGTAGCCGTCGGGCTTGGCGTTGGCCACCTTGGTAAAGCCGAGAATGCCCCCGCCACCCGGCAGGTTGGAGACCACTATGGTCTGGCCGAGGGATTTTTCCAGCGCCGGCTGCAGCGCACGTGCCAGTACATCAGTGCCACCGCCGGCACCATAGGGGATCACCATAGTGATGGCCTTGGTAGGGTACTCGGCGAAAGCGATGCCGGCGCTCAGCAGGCCGGCAAGGATGACGGAGCTCTTGGTCAGTTTATTCATGATGCTTCCTTATAGTTATCGGTGCTTGCATGGGGTTAATTGAAGCAGCTATCAGGTTCCCGGGGGTCCCTGATCGGCACTTTGAGTTGTGGTTGCACCGTCCTGGCGCCTTGCACGGGACTGGCGTCCCTCGAAACTATCAATAGGGCCCGTTCACTGGCGCCGGCGCTGCCGCCTGCAGGTCGAACTCCGCGGCACGCCGTCGCACCGCCTGCATCAGCAGACTGACGTCCAGCCCCACCGCAACAAAGGTCGCGCCCAGCGCCAGAAAACGCCGCGCCTGCTCAACGTCGCCGGTCAGGGTACCGGCAGCCTTGCCGCTGGCGACAATGGTCGCGATCGCCCGCTCGATGGCTGCCTGTACCTCGGGATGCCCCGGGTTGCCCAGGTGCCCCATTGAGGCGGCGAGATCCGCCGGGCCGATAAAGACGCCATCGACACCGTCCACCGCGCAGATCGCTTCAAGGTTTTCCAGCGCCCGGACAGTTTCAGCCTGTACCAGCAGACAGACCTCGTCAGCGGCGTGCAGCACATAGTCCGCCCGGCCGTTCCAGCGTGACGCCCGCGCCACGGCGGCACCGACACCACGAATGCCCAGGGGCGGATAACGTGTCGCCGCCACTGTCGCCGCTGCCTGTTCCGGCGTGTCCACCATCGGCACCAGCAGGGTCTGGACGCCTATATCCAGCAACTGCTTGATCAACGCAGGATCCCCCTGCACCGCACGCACCACCGGATGGCCCCCGTAGGGTGCGACCGCCTGCAGCTGCGCCAGAGTACTGCGGACATCGTTGGGCGCATGTTCGCCGTCGATCAGCAGCCACTGAAAGCCCGCCGTGGCACACATTTCGGCGCTGTAGGCGCTGCCCATCGACAGCCAGAAACCCACCTGCGGCCGACCGTCTGCCAGCGCCTGTTTAAAGGGGTTGCCCGGTTGCAGGCCCGTGACCTGGGAATGCGGCATGATGCCTCCTGGGGGAAAAGTGTGATTCTTGACTCAGCGCAGGTTGCCCTGGCAGAGGTACTTGATGTGCATGTAGTCATCCAGGCCATATTTCGAGCCTTCACGGCCGTAGCCCGACTCCTTGACGCCGCCAAAGGGCGCCGCCTCGGATGCCACGGCACCCTCATTGATACCGACAATACCGGTTTCCAGAGCATCGGCGACTCGCCAGATGCGGCTGACATTCTCGGAATAGAAATACCCTGCCAGCCCGAACGGCGTGTCGTTAGCCTGGCGTATCACGTCCTCTTCGCTCCTGAAGCGGAACAGCGGCGCCACCGGGCCAAAGGTCTCCTCATGACAGAGCAGCGCATCCTGTCCTGCGTCGGCGAGAACCGTCGGGGCTACATAATTGGGCCCCAATTCCGGGTGCACCCGTTGCCCCCCCGTCAAGACACGGCCACCGCGTGCGACGGCATCATCTATATGGTGCAGAATTTTCTCCACCGCACGGGCATTGATCATGGGCCCGATCTGGGCTTTCGGGTCAGTCGCAGGGCCCACCTGCAGCGCCGCAACACGGGCGACCAGTTTGTCGGCAAAGCTATCGAACACCTTGTCCTGCACGTAGATCCGGTTAGGACAGACGCAGGTCTGGCCGCCGTTGCGAAATTTTGACACCATCAGTCCGTCGACGGCCGCGTCCAGATCAGCATCGTCAAAGACGATAAAGGGCGCGTTTCCGCCCAGTTCCAGCGACAGTTTTTTCAGCGTATCAGCCGAGGCCCGCGCCAGATGCTTGCCCACCGGGGTTGAGCCGGTGAAACTTATTTTGCGCACCCTCGCGTCCGCCAGCCAGACATCGACCAGGGCCGGCGTCTGTTCACGTGAAGCGCACACAATGTTGATGACTCCCGCCGGTACGCCGGCCTCTTCCGCCAGGCGGATCAGCGCCAGCGAGGTCAGCGGGGTATCCTCCGCAGGCTTGGCAACCAGGGTGCAGCCCGCCGCCAGCGCCGGCGCAATCTTGCGCGCTATCATCGCCGCCGGAAAATTCCACGGGGTTATCACCGCCACGACACCGACCGGCTCGCGCACTGTCATCATGCGCCGGCCCGGAACTGCCGGTGCGATCAGGTCGCCCTCGATTCGGCTGGCTTCCTCGGCAAACCACTCCACATAACTGGCGGCATAAAGCACCTCACCCTGACCTTCTGCCAGCGGCTTGCCCTGCTCCAGCGATACCAGCCGCCCCAGGTCCTCCTGATTCGCCAGGATGAGCGCATGCCAGCGTTTAAGCAGCTGTCCGCGTGCTTTTGCCGGCGTCGCGCGCCAGCCAGCAAAAGCCGCCTGCGCCGCCTCGATCGCCGCCTCGGCATCCCTGGCACCACTGTCCGGCACGGCGGTAATCCGGCTCAGATCCGCCGGGTTGCACACCTCGAAAGTGGCACCATCGTGGGCGTCCAACCAGCGGCCGGAAACATAATTCTGCGAGCGGATCAGGTCACCGCGACTCGGATTCAGGTTCATACAGCTATTTCCTTGTTATTCAATCGGCGCCGTCGAGCGGGTCTTGCCCCAGGCCGCAGCCTGGGACCCAAAATAAGCCTTAACTGACAATGCCGACGTGCCAGGGAACGAATTCATGATCGCCCAGACCGAGCAGCTCGCTACAGGTCCGATCGCCCGAGGCCACCCGCAAGATAAGCTCGAAAATTTCCTGCCCCATCGCGTCTATGTCCAGGGTACCGTCGATCACCTGGCCACAATTGATGTCCATGTCCCGCGTCAGGCGCTGATACATGGGGGTATTGGACGCCAGCTTGATGGTCGGCGCCGGCTTGGAACCAAACATGGAACCGCGACCGGTGGTGAAGCAGATCAGGTTGGCGCCGCTGGCGATCTGGCCGGTTACCGCCACCGGGTCATAGCCCGGCGAATCCATAAACACAAAGCCCGCGGTCTCGATCGGTTCGGCGTATTCGTAGACTGCCTGTAGCGGTGTAGTTCCACCCTTCATCGCTGAACCTAGGGATTTTTCGACGATGTTTGCCAGGCCTCCGGCCTGATTACCAGGGCCCACAACGCCGTTGAACTGGCCATTCTGGCCCCGGGTGTATTCCTCCCACCAGGCCAGGCGATCGAGCAGCTTTTGCCCCACTTCGCGACTGACGGCTCGGCGCGTCAGCATGAACTCGACGCCGTGTATCTCGGGTGTTTCCGACAGGATAGCGGTGCCGCCGTGGCGCACCAGGATATCCATAGCCGCGCCCAGAGCCGGGTTGGCCGAGATACCGGAGAAGCCGTCGGAGCCGCCACATTCGAGCCCTATCTTCAGGTGACTGGCACTGACCGGCGTGCGCTCAATGCGATTGGCCGTCGCCAGCATCGACTCGACCGCCGCTATGCCTGCCTCGATCGTTTCACGGGTACCGCCGGTATCCTGCATCACCAGGGTGCGCACCTCGCTGCCAACCTCAAGCCCCTGGGACGCGACCAGATCAGCGACCTGATTGCGCTCACAGCCAAGGCCCACGATCAGTACAGCCGCCAGGTTCGGGTGACGCGCATAGCCTGCCAGAGTCCTGCGCAGCACGTCGAAGTGATAACTCGGCGACGACATGCCGCAACCACTGGTCTGCGCGAAGGCCACAACACCGTCGACGTTGGGGTAATCGGCCAGGCGTTCGGGCGTGAAATGGGCGGAAATATGATTGATCACGGTCGCAGAACAGTTGACCGACGCCAGGATGCCGATGAAGTTACGGGTGGCGACACGGCCATCTGGCCGCACTATGCCCATAAAGGTGGCCCGTTCCGCGTGCGGTACATAGTCAACGGGCTTTACATCCTGGCTGAACGCCGGATCCTGTTTGTAGTCGACCTGCACCAGGTTGTGGGTATGCACATGCTCGCCGGCGTCTATATCCCGCGCCGCGACGCCAATCACCGTATCGTACTTTTTCACCGGCTCGCCTGCGGCAATTCGCTGCGCGGCAACCTTGTGACCGGCCGGCACCTGGGCACCTACCCGCAATGCCAGCTCAGGCAACGCCTGACCCAGAGCAAGCTGGTCACGGGCGATCAGAACATTGTCGTTGGCGTGCAGCCGGATCAGGGGCGACACGGTGGAGGAATTTTGCATGCTGGGCCTCTGACCTGAAATTCTTTTATCGTTCTGGGAACTGAAATCTGGGGTCAGTATGCGCCGGGGCCACATAAGGATAAAATGAAACTATCGACTGTATTCATAACCATTTAGTAATGTAGAGCCAGGAAGCACCATGAGTGATATAGACCGGGTCCTCAGATCCAACCTCAAGCTGCGCCACCTGCAACTGCTGGTCGCACTTGATGAATTCCGCCATATCGGCCGCGTGGCCGAATCCCTGGCGCTGACTCAGCCTGCGGTTTCCAAGATGCTGGCCGAAATTGAGCGCATGTTCGGCCTTGCACTCTTTTCCCGCTCGACGCGGGGCACCGAGCCCACCGCCTACGGCGAAACCGTGATCCGCTTCGCCCGCTCCGTCCAGGCCGATTTCGACCGCACCCGTGACGAGATCAACGCAGTCGCCAGTGGCGCAGCCGGCCGGGTCAGCATCGGGGCCATGGTCGTTGCGACACCGGTGTGGCTGGCCCAAGCCATTAGCCTGCTCAAGGCGCGCTCGTCCCAAACGACAGCCTTGATAGAGGAAGGCGACCTCAAGCGGTTACTGCCGCGCCTGCGGATGGGCGAGCTGGACCTGCTGGTCGGCCGACTGGAACCCGGCTACGCTGCACCCGACCTCGACACCGAAGCCGTCTATGACGAGCCCATGTGTGTCGTTACCTGCGCCGATCATCCGATTGCGCACAAAGCCAGTGTCGACTGGCATGACCTCGCCAGCCTGCCCTGGGTTGTGCCGCCACCCTGGGCATCCTCGCGCATCAAGCTCAACCAGATGTTCTACAAGCATGGGCTCAATCCGCCGGTCGACCTGATCGAGTCGGCCTCCTTTCTGACCATCCTGACCTTTGTGCGTCAACGGCCGGCCATCGGCTATCTGGCGCAGGACGTCGCGCGGCATTTCGAAGCCCAGGGCTTGCTGAAGGTACTGGCGCTGGAAATTCCAGTCGAGTTACCGCCGGTGGGAATCATCACCATGCGAGGTCGCATCAGAACCCCGACCTGTACGCAGCTGATCGAATGCCTGAGACTGGCGGCGGCGCAGCGCTGAGTATCGCCTCGAAGGGCTAAAGGGCTGCGGCATTTGCGTAATGACTTATTAACGAACGAACAGTGCCTGGCGACATCCGCCAATGGCAGCAACGCCATTGCGATGGTCGCAGCTGCGGAACCCGGGAGGGCATGGGAAGACAGGATTGGGTAATTCAGCGCTCCAGAGCGGTTTCAGTGCCGGAATGTTGCTGTGTACGTCACCCCGGTCTCCCGACAACACCCGAAGCCAGGGGGAAAACGGGGCACAGCAGGCGCGAGCTATGCGCCCACACCGGCCCCCTTCTGTTGTTTAGGAATCTTATCTACGGATAACTGCGGCTCAGAGCAGCGCCTTCTTTACGGTAGATCAGCTTGTAAAACAGCACATAGGCGAGCATGGCGGTAATAATCGCATTCAGCGGGGCAATGCTGAAAAGACCATCCGCCGGCGAGATCACAGACACACAGATGGCCGTGGCCCAGGCGGCCATCGCGGCCCAGTTGATATGCTTGAAGGCGTGTGTTGCCGGGTCCGGGTACTGGGTTTTGCAGCGCAGGTAGAAGTCGCTAATGATGATGCCGCCAATCGGTGGCAGGGACACACTCAGGAACACCAGCCAGCTGACGAAATTGTTGTACAGGAAGTCCGCCAGAATGGTGCCCACGGCGCCGGCCGCCAGCACCAGATGCACCCGTTTCAGGCCGGTGATATTGGTCAGCCCCAGGCCCGCGGCGTAAAGCGCGTTGTCATTGGTGGTCCAGATATTCAGCACCAGCAATGCGATGCCGGCGCCCAGCAGGCCCTGCTGCGCCAGCACTTCGGCGATATCGGACATGCCCGTAGCCGTGGCCCCCACGGCGCCAAAGATAAACATCAGGCTGTTACCGAAGGTGAAGCCGATAATGGTCGCGATCACGCCGACGCGCCGCGTTCTGGCATAGCGCACAAAGTCCGGCGTCAGGGTTGCGCCACTGATAAAGGAGCCGACTGCCAGCGCAATACCCACCGCCATGCTCATGTTCTCCACCGGATTCAGATTCATCAGCGTATCGAGCCCCCCTTCGGTATCCGAAATCGCCGTGGCAACGGAGGTAAAGCCGAGAATCAGGATGGCGGGCACGGCAATGGCGCTGAGCCATTCGATCGCCTTGAACCCCACCACAACGGTGTAGGTCATCACTATGCCGCCGCCGACGATCAGCGGCAGGTTGGGAATATCCATAAACTTGTTGATGGGATAGGCGAACATCGCTACACCGACGCCAAACCAGCCGATCTGGGTAATCGCCAGCATCATGGAGGGCAGCTTGGAGCCGAAAGTGCCAAAAGCGTACCTGGAAAGAATATGGGTAGAGAGATTGGTTTTCGCTGCTGCATATCCCAGCAGCGCACCATAGCCCCCCAGTATCAGGTTGCCGGCCAGGATGACGATAATCAGATCCGGCCAGAGTTTAAAGCCCTGCCCCAGGGTTCCGCCGGTCCACATGCTGGCGGCGAAAAAGGTAAAGCCCAGCATCACCGCCGACATGGACAGCAGGCCGCGACGGGCGTTTTCGGGGACCGGGGTTAATGCATAGTCATCATGTTCAGCAGCATAGTTTTTATTTTCGTGCTGTTCAGACATTGGAATGTCTCCTGTTGGGATAATGGGCGCCATCGGTGACTACCGAGGGCACCTCGGGTGTGATAATTGCTCGTCTTTAAATAAAGTTCGCTGATAGAAACTGTTAATTACTCAATAACTGCAGAGCGCCGGCGGCTAAAACAGGCCTCTCGAAAAACTGACCTCAGCCGGCCCCTCATTCAGTATCACCTGGGTGCGGGTCGGCTGCGTTTTGGCGATAACCTCGCCACGGCGGATCACAAACAACCGCGCGGGCCTCAGCTGCAGCGCCTCGACCACACTGCTGGCCTGCAGAATCACCATATCGGCGGGCTTGCCCACCTCCAGGCCGTAATCATCCAGCCCCAGCACCCGGGCGCCGTGGGTGGTCACAGCCCCATAGGCCTGCTGCATCTGCTTCAAGCCCGTCATCTGGGCCACGTGGGCGCCCATATGGGCCACATCCAGCATGTCGTGGGTGCCGTAGCTGTACCAGGGATCCATCACGCAATCGTGGCCGAAGGCGACGTTAATCCCCGCCGCCAGCATTTCCGGCACCCGGGTCATGCCACGGCGTTTGGGATAAGTGTCATGACGCCCCTGCAGGGTAATATTGATCAGCGGGTTGGCAACCGCGTGCACACCGGCTTCGCGTATCAGCGGCAACAGCTTGCTGACGTAGTAGTTATCCATAGAGTGCATCGAGGTTAGATGGGAGCCGCAGACCCGCCCGTTCAGCCCCAGACGCTGGGTTTCTGCGGCCAGCACTTCGATGTGTCGCGACAGCGGATCGTCCGATTCATCACAGTGCATATCGACCCGCAACCCGCGGCGCTCGGCGATCTCGCACAGCGCCCGGATGGAGGCCGAGCCGTCTGCCATGGTGCGCTCAAAATGGGGAATGCCGCCCACCACATCGACGCCCTTGTCCAGCGCCCGCAGCAGGTTTTCATGGGAGCGCGGGTAACGGTAGTAACCATCCTGGGGGAAGGCCACCAGCTGCAGGTCGATGTAGGGTTTCATCTGCTGGCGCACTTCCAGCAGGGCCTCCACCGCCAGCAGGCGATCGTCGCAGATATCCACATGGCTGCGAATGGCCAGAGTGCCGCGGGCGATGGACCAGCGGCACATCTCCAGCGCCCGCGCCTTGATGGCCTCCACGGTGAGATCCGGCTTGAGTTCGCCCCAGATGGCGATGCCCTCAAGCAGGGTGCCGCTGGCGTTCAGCCGCGGCTGACCCAGGCTCAGGGCCGAATCCATATGAAAGTGGCTGTCCACGAAGGGCGGCGATGCCAGCTGACCCTGGCCATCAATCTCGATGCTGGCCGACGCCTGGATGGCAGGCGCCATCTCGACAATACGCTTGTCCTTGATGGCAATATCAATGCCCTTGCGACCATCGGGCAAGTTCAGATTACGCACGAGCATATCCAGCATGCTTGAATCCTCAGACTAAAATGAGCTTCGTTTAAATACGCGACCACAAACAGTCTTAAATATAAGGTCTGCCGACTGCCGCATTCAAACAATAAGATGGAGCCCGCCACTGTTGATGCATCGCCGGATAAAGCTCAGGCAATATAAAATCAATGCAAAAAAGCGCAAAGGCAGACGAATAAGCAGGTGAAGGTGTGAGCGGAAAATCAGGCGTTAACGAGGGTAAACAGCTTGGTTTGCTTCTGGTTGAACAGATAGATGGACAGCAAGGAGGGGGGAATAACATGAAAATGCCTGGCACGGGCTGCGCCGAGAAAAGACAGGCTTTGCGTCATCAGGGCGTATAACAAGGTTATCAAGGCGAAGGGCTGCGTAAGCAGGGTCACCAACTGACAAGTGCTCGCAGGCAGTGCCTGCAGCCTCTGGAATGAATGACGGCAGCAGGAGGCATGATATTGCATCAGAATGCTCACCATGATCAGAACCTTTTATTATTGTATGCAGGCTGTGAGACCAGAAACATAGCAGCATTTTTACCACATGGTCAACCACTGTTATACCTGATCTTCCTCTAGCTTTCCCGACCGAGTATTAAATGCGTATGTCCCGAATCTGCACCGGGCGCCCGCCTAAGCGGCGCCCGGTAAGACATCAGCCGTAAAACAGCACATTCAGACCATAGCCACCCACCATCAGCATCACAAAGAGCACCAGCGACAGTGCCAGCGGTTTGATACCGGCCTGGCGGATGGTGGCCCAGCGGGTTTTGATCCCCAGCGCCGCCATGGCGATGGCCAGACTCAGCTGAGATGCCAGCTGCAAAGCTTCCAGCACAATGGTTGGCAGGGTCAGCACGCTGTTCAGGGCCGCCGTGGCAATAAACCCGAAGACGAACCAGGGAATGGGCACGGGCCGGCGCTCACTGCTGCCGGCGGCGCGCTGGAAATAGAGGCTGCCCAGCACAATCACCACCGGTGCCAGCAGCATCACCCGAATCAGCTTGGCGACCACCGCATTCTGCATGGCCTCACCGCCAATGGACTGGCCCGCCGCCACCGCCTGGGCCACTTCATGCACAGTGCTGCCGATATAGATACCGAACAGTGACGATTCCATGCCGACAAAGCTGTAAATCACCGGGTAACTGAACATCGCCAGGGTGCCGAACAGCACCACCGTTGCCACCGCCACGGTCACATCCTGCTCCTTGGCACGAATCACCGGTTCCGTCGCCATGATGGCGGCGGCGCCGCACACCGCGCTGCCGACCGAGGTCAGTATGGCGATCTCCCGTGGCAGCCCGAACAGCCGAATACCGACAAAAATCCCCATCGACAGCACCACCGTAATCACGATCATGTCGAGCAGGATTGCCTGATAACCGACCGCGGCAATCTGCTGAAAACTGAGGTTGAAACCAAACAAAATAATGCCCAGGCGCAGCAGTTTTTGCTGGCTGAATGCCAGTACGGCGGCATCGCGCCCGCTACTCGCGGGCTTGGCAACATTGCCATAGGTAATGCCCATCAGAATGGCCAGGGGCAGTGCACTCAGGCCGATGGCACTAAAGGATTCGGTTTGTGCCAGCGCCGTGGCGGCAATGGCAATGAGTAACAGTCGAATGAGCATGGCCTGGTCCCCTTATTCCAATTAAGGAGGACTTTATAATCGCCAATACTGTAAGTATATTGGATTGTACTTACATATAACTTAAGAAAAACCGATGAATATAAGCCTGCGTCAGCTCCATCTGTTTGAAGCCACCGTGCGCCTGGGGCGACTCGGCCTGGCAGCAGAGGAGCAAGCCATCAGCCAGTCCGCCGCTAGCCAGGCGATCAAGGAACTGGAGCGCGCCCTGGGCTACAAGGTGCTGGATCGCATCGGCCGCGAGCTGGTGGTAACAGAAGCCGGCCAGACCATTCTGCCCCGTGTGCGCCAGATTCTCAGCCTGAGCGACAGCCTGACCCGCCCGGACGATCGCCGCATCGCCGGCACCCTGCGCATCGCAGCCAGCGTCACCATCGCCAGCTATCTGCTGCCCAAACTGATTGCCCAGTTTCGCCGCCAGCATCCTGAAGCCGACGCCAAACTGGAAATCACCAACACCGAGGGCGTCTTGAGCCGGCTCGAAAAGGGCCAGGCGCAGCTGGGGATGATCGAAGGCCCGGCCCTGCACCCCAGCCTCGATATAGTGCCCTGGCGCTCGGACCGGCTGGTGGTTTTCTGTGCGCCCGAACATCCGCTGGCGCGCAAAAGCCCACTGGATACCAGCCTCCTGGCAGACCAGGAATGGATAGTGCGCGAAGCGGGCTCCGGTACCCGCGCGGTACTGGATGCCGCCCTGCAGGCGCAGGGGTTAAAGCCTCGCATCGCCCTGGAGCTGACACGCCACGAAGCCATCAAGCAGTCTGTACGGGCAGGCCTGGGTATCGGCTGCCTGTCGAGCCTGACCATCGCCGATGAGGTGGCCGCCGGCCAACTGATACTGCTGGACACCTCACTCAACCTGACCCGCCGTTTTGCCTGGGTCTGTTCACCGGAAAATCGCGACAACGCCCTGATTCAGGCACTGCTGCTGCAGCTCAGGGCAGACTAACGAAAGCCTGCGTCCAAGAGGTGTAGCTCCCGCCTGCACGGCCCTACCGCCACCCTGCGGATTTGCCCGCGCATCCGCAGCGTATTTGGGCAGCAACCGGCAGAAAAACGGGGCCCTCAGACCCCGTTGTTACACCGCCAGCATCGCGACTCAGAGCACGGACTGTACCGCCTGGGCGAGCGCGGCCGTACTGAGGGTACCCCCCATATCGGGGGTACCGGCCCAGAGGGTCGCTAGCAGATCACCCAGGCGGTCGATCTTCTCCCGGTGTTGGACGGCGAGGATTTTCGAGGAGCCCACTAATCGTTTTCTCCTGCCGCAGAAGCAACAGGCTGCATACTCATCCGCTTTCGAAGGATCGGCCCGACAATCATCGGCAAAACAAGCCCGGCAATAGCCACACTCCATATACCGAGGGATAAATTGCTCTGCCAAAGCGCCGTCCAGTCTCCGTCTGATAACTTCAGCGTATGACGAAGGTTGCTTTCCATCTCCGGCCCTAACAATAGGCCGAGAATAATAGGCACGACCGGAATGTCCACCTTGCGCAGGAGATATCCAACCACCCCGAAGGCTACCATCAAGTAGAGATCGAATGTCGAATTACTGATCGAATAAATACCGACAAAGGCGATCATCGTCACGATGGGCAACAGGTAATAGGTAGGTACAGAAAGAATCCGTACGAAAATTCCAATCATTGGGATGTTAAGTATCAACAGTAGGATATTACCGATCAATAGTGCCGCGATAACACCCCAGACCAGATCGGCATTCTGAGTAAACATCAGGGGCCCTGGCGTGATATTCAGTGATATCAACATGGCCAGCATGACGGCGGTCGTTCCGCTACCGGGTATTCCAAGCGTCAACATGGGTACCAGGGCACCACAGGAGGCACCATTGTTGCCGGCCTCAGGCCCGGCAACTCCCCTTGGATCTCCTTTCCCGAAGTAGCCTTTCCGGCCGACAATTTTCTTTTCCAGAGTGTAAGCTATAAAACTCCCCAGGGAGGCTCCTGCACCGGGTAATACACCGGCAATGAACCCCAGTATTCCTCCACGAATACTGCTTGGTAGTACGAACAAAATATCTTTAAGAGAAACTTTTAACTTGGCAAGTTTGACAGGGGAATTGGACGACTTCAACCTTTCTTCAAGGAAGAATATGAGTTCTGAAATGGCAAATAGACCCACAATCAAAATGATAAAATCGATGCCTTCATAAAGCTTGAGTATGCCGAAGGTGTAGCGCTCGCTGCCTGTCGAATGATCCATGCCGACAGTCGCGATCATCAGACCTATGGTTGCAGAAAAGATCGTCTTGAACGCATTTTTTCCAGTAATCCCGCCCAGTGTCGCAAAAGCCAGTACAAACAGAGCAAAGTATTCCGCCGGGCCGAATTTGAGTGCGAACTTTGCAAGAAAGGGTGCCAGAATGATCATGCCGATGGTTGCGATCAGGCTGCCGATAAACGATGCAACGGCCGATACCACCAGTGCTTCGGCTGCACGTCCCTGTCTGGCCATAGGGTAGCCATCAATGCAGGTCATCATCGCCGGTTCGTCACCGGGAATGTTTAACAGAATTGAAGATATACGCCCACCATACATCGCACCGACATAAACCGAAGTCAACATGATCAGAGCTGTTTCAGGGGACAGACCGAGGGCAAAAGCCATTGGGATTAGGATAGCCACACCATTGGATGGCCCCAGTCCCGGCAAGCAACCGATCAAGGTTCCCAAAAAGGCTCCCAGAACGCCGAACATTAGATTTTCTGGTGCCAGCGCGACAGAGAAGCCCTGTAAAAGTAAGTCGAGCATATTAATATCTACTCCCGATCTCCAATACTCCCAATGGTAGTGAGAGTTCAAGGACTTGATTAAAAAGTAAGAATATTACCGAGCCGCTCACCAGAGCGATTAGATAGGATAACTTTGCCCGTGCGCCCATTCTCCAACTCAGTGTTCCGATCGCCAGCGTGGTAGCAATAATGAAGCCAAGGGGCTCGATAAGAGCCGTGTAGAGTATGAGCGTGACAATGGCAATGCCCATATCTGCTGCGGTTCGTCTTGCCGGCCATCGATGGTCGGGATCAGGACGAAACACCAAATACAAACTTGTCACAGTGAGAATGACTGACAAAATAATCGGAAACGTTTCGGGACCAACGATTTCAGCCCCACCAAACGGCTCTGGAAACCGGGTGGCGCCCCAGCCGTACGCGACGGCCAGGGCAACCCCCACCAGACCTAAAGCCCGGTCATTAAACCTCATTTCATCAACCCAATTTCTTTGGACAGGCTGCGCATATCGTCGATCTGTTTTTTCACGAAAATTTCAAACCCTTCGCCACTGACATGAAAGGGCATAAGACCGTTTCTGGCCATCATTTCTTTCCACTCCTCACTGGTATAGAGAGTGTCAATCGCATGGGTCCAGTAGTCTTTTACCTCTTCCGAGATGCCGCCTGGCATATAGAAACCGCGCCAGTTCGGGCCAATTACATCGACGCCCTGCTCTTTGGCCGTCGGAACGGAGGCGTATTCGCCTTCCAGACGCTCCGGTGAAAGCACCGCAAGTACGCGTAAATCACCAGACTTTATAAAGCCTCCGGCTTCGGAAATATCGCCGGAATACGCCGAGACATGCCCGCCTATGACTTGCGTGATAGCACTCCCTCCACCATGACTCGCGAGCCAGGTAATTTTGGCGATATTTTCGACCCCTGCTGCTCTAGCGGTCATCAACACTTTGAGGTGGTCCCAGCCGCCAACGCCACTCCCGCCTGTGAATTTTACCGAATTGGGGTCGTCCTTGAGCGCTTCCAGCAACTCACTCAAACTCTGGTACTTGGAATCATTGCTAACTGCGATAATTCCATAATCGCTGCCCAAAGTACCAATCCAAGACACCTGGTCGGGACCGCCCGGATATTTGCCCTGGGCCATCTGGCTTGCCATCGCGGTGGAAGTGGCCACCAGGAGGTTTTCCTCTCCCTGGCGCTTACTTATCACATGGGAAAAGCCCACTGCTCCCGACGCTCCCGGCATATTGACGGTCTGGACGGAACGGGGAACCAGGCCGAGTTCCGACAACACTTTACCCGCGCTCCGGCATGTGAAGTCCCAGCCCCCACCGGGGGTACTGGGGGCGATGCATTCGACCTTGTTACCGGGTTCAAAGGCAAAAGCGTTCTGCATGGCCATTGAAAATATAGCGGCTGTCAGAATGGAAAACTTAATGTTTCGAGTCATGATGGATTTCCCTTATTTTTCTAATCTATCGCTCTTGAGGGTTAACTACTGCACATTGACCGTGGCAGGAGTTATGCATTTTTAGATGTACGAGTTATCCATGGGTGAGCACAGGGCCTGTGCAGTGGATAAAACAGTTTTAACATGCGTAGGCTTGAAAATAATATTGAATAAAAATTCTCCAATGATAACTTTCAGGAATCTATAACCCCCTCAACAAGGCAGCCGACTCACCCGCGAAAAATGGCTGCACTCCGCTTGGCGAGCAGTGCCATGAAACTGTGACAGGCGGGCGATATGTAGCTGTCATGCCGCGTCAACAGACCAAAGTGGCGATGCATGGTTGTCTCATTGAACGGAATCTCTACCAGCTGTTCTCCGATCTCACCTTTTGCCAGGTTTCGCCGAGATATGAAGCTAAGCAGTTGAGTCTTGGCTATCAGGCGTGGCAGCAAGGCGAGCGAGTTCGCCTCGATCTGCAGCCGCGGGGCGGGTAGTCCAAGTTGCTTGAACGTCTGCTCGAGCCAGACCCGGGTCTCCACATTGAGGCCAGGCAGCACCCACCGGTAATCGCGAAGCCGTTCTAGTTTGCCGACCTGGTTTGCCAGCGGATGCAGTCGGCTGGCGACAATCACGACCTGGTCCTTAACAATGGGCTGGCAGTCAAACTCTTCGCTTTCGGCTGCTGGACCAATAACCAAATCGAGATCGCCTTGGCACAAGGCTTCACGCAGCACATCGCTCATGCCAATGGTTAGTGACATGGTGACTTCAGGTGTTAACTCGACAAGCTCGCTTAGGGCATCCGGGAGCAAGAACTCGGTGAGCGTCGCAGCTGCGCCGATGCGCATGTGCCCTATTCGCCCCTTAGCATAGTCGCCGACTTCACGCTGAGTTTCATCGATGCTCTGGATGATATTACGGGCGCGCCGAACCAGCACATTGCCAACGGGTGTTAGAACGATTTGCCGCCCTCGACGCTCGAAGAGGCGCGCATCAAGCTGCTCTTCCAATCGACCAATGCATTTAGTCAGAGCGGGTTGTGAAATATGGAGTTGTTCCGACGCCCGTCGCAAACTGCCGCACTCAGCGATAGCGGCGAAATAACGAAGATCTCGTTCGTTCATATAAACATTCCTAAAAGTTATCACTTCTACAAAAAAAGAAAATAGACTTTATTAATTCAACTATCAATACTCAACCTTGTATAGGGGCCTGAAGTCGATGCATGGGACGTCCATGGGGGTACTTCGCAATAACAATCGATTCGCTTTCTGATCCACAAAAACAAGGTAAACCTATGAGCTACACAATACTCATAACGGCTCCGGCATTAGCGCCGGCCGGTCGGCAGCTGCTCGAGGCACGAGGCTGTGAAACAATCTACATTCAGGATCAAGCTGACGTTAAGAGGCTGGAGGAATGCCTTTCCAACCGCAGGATTGATGCTGTTATTTCAAGGACCATGCAGCTGACGTCCACAATGATTGACTCATGCTCGACACTGAAGGTGATATCCAAACACGGTGTTGGTGTTAGTAATATTGACCTCGAAGCAGCACGCGGCCATGGGATCGCAGTGCTTTCGACACCCGGGGCCAATACCCAGTCCGTCGTCGAGTTTTCCATTGGATTGATGCTCGCCAGTGCTCGCTTTATTGCGTTCTGCGATAGCTCGATGAAATCGGGCAAATGGGAGCGTATCGACAAAGGTATTCAGCTGGCCGGACGAACGCTCGGCTTGGTCGGTTTTGGTCAGATTGGTCGTGGAGTGGCACGGATTGCAAACGCCATGGGTATGCAGGTGTTGGTCTTCGACCCAGCTCTGAGTGATGCGCAAGCGAACAATCTGGGCGTCGAGCGGATTTCCTCCATCGATAAACTGCTGCCACGCAGTCAAGTACTCAGCCTGCACTGCCCTGCCAAGCACGGCGCGCCGCCACTGCTGGATGCATCTCGTTTGGCCCTGTTGCCACGAGGCGCAGTAGTGATCAATACAGCACGTGGCGAATTGATAGACGAGCAGGCACTGGCAGCGGCCCTCAGAAGCGGGCAACTGGCGGCAGCAGGGCTTGACACCTTTGTCTGTGAGCCGCTGCCCGCCGACAGCCCTTTGCGACAGCTTGAAAATGTTCTGATTACACCTCACGTCGCCGGCTCTACACCGGATGCGTTGGCCGCCATGGCCGAGGGAGCCGTCCGCAACGCCCTCGAATACCTGGATCAGCATCCCTAGCGGCACCGACAGCCTTCAGCGTTTGGAAGACCCATGGTCTGAACGGAATATTCGACCCATGTACTGGACGGAAACAACACTCAGCGAGAACAATTACCATGAGCAACCCAGTTTGGCCGAAAGGCTTCATGATCAACCCACGCCCGGAATCCCTCGACCCCGAGTTGCTGGCGGCCTACCGTAAGGTGCCAAGCGCTCACGCCAGCGATTGCCTGGGTCGTCTCACCGGAGGATTGGGGTTGCGCGCCTATCACAACGACATTGGGTTAACGATGTGTGGCATGGCTCTGACGGTACGTATACGTCCGGGCGATAACCTGATGATTCACAAGGCTATGCTGATGGCGCAGCCCGGCGACATAATCGTCGTCGACGGTGCTGGCGACCTGACCCAGGCGGTAATGGGAGGCCTTATGCGGACCACCGCATTGACCCGCCGTATTGGAGGACTGGTGATCAACGGCGCAATCCGCGATGTGGCGGAATGGGCGGAAGGCGAGCTGCCTGTCTATGCCCTCGGGCATGTTCATCGCGGCCCTAGCAAGACTGGCCCAGGCGAGGTCAACGTCCCGGTCGCCTGTGCCGGCATGGCCGTTACGCCGGGCGATCTGATCATCGGTGACGCTGACGGTGTCGTATCGGTCCCACGGGACGCTCTGTCTGACTTGTTACCGCTGGTGAAAGCCCATGCTGAGCATGAGGATAAAATACGCCAAGTAAACCGCGAGAAGGGCGGTGACGAGGTGCGCTTCGCAGAGTTATTACGCTCACTCGGCTGTCCGGTCTAGTGCTCGCCCGCGAGGGGCGTTATCCGCGATAACTTGCCCCCTGCAGCAACACCGGATAACACGCATCCATGCAAAAAAAAACGGTGCCATTTATGGCACCGTTTTATCTTTCCACAAAACCCTGTCAGAGCACGGACTGCACCGCCTGGGCGAGTTCCGCTGTGCTGAGGCTTCCCCCCATGTCTGGGGTCCCAGCACCGGCGCCGGTCACCGTTTCGATAGCGGTCATCAGCGCCGCGGCACCGGCGGTTTCACCCATATGCTGCAGCATCAGGGCACCGGCCCATAGGGTCGCCAGCGGGTTGGCCAGCCCCTTGCCCATAATATCGGGAGCCGAGCCGTGCACCGGCTCGAACATCCCGGGCCCTGCGCTGAGCGGGTTGATATTGGCCGATGCAGCAAAGCCCAGCCCGCCCTGGATCGCGGCGCCGATATCGGTGAGGATGTCGCCGAACAGGTTAGAGGCGACCACCACATCCAGGGTCTCGGGATTCGTGATCATGCGAGCGGCAATGGCATCGACGTGGTAGCGGGTGACCTGAACATCCGGGTAATCGGCGGCAACACGGTCGGTCATTTCATCCCAGAACACCATGCTGTGGCGCTGGGCGTTGGACTTGGTAACCGAGGCCAGCTTGCCGCTGCGAAGGGTGCCTGCTCGAAGCCGTAGCGCAGCACGCGCTCGACACCGGCGCGGGTGAAAATGGAAGTCTCGACCGCCACTTCCAGGTCGCCGCCCTGGTGCACCCGGCCGCCGGCGCCGCTGTACTCGCCCTCGGTGTTTTCACGAATGCAGAGGATATCGAACGGCTTGTCGGTACGCAGTGGCCCGGTGACGCCCGCCAGCAACCGGTGCGGGCGCTCGTTGACCGACAAGTCCAGCCCCTGCCGGATCGCCAGCAGCAGTTCACGCAGCGAAACATGGTCCGGCACCGTCGCCGGCAACCCCACCGCGCCCAGGTAAATGGCATCGAAAGCCCGCAGCTGCTCGACACCATCGGCCGGCATCATGGTGCCGTGTTCAAGGTAATAGTCGCAGGACCAGGGCAGCCAGGTGCCTGCAAGTCTGAAACCCTGCTTGGCAGCAACGGCCTGCAACACGGGCCAGGCGGCCTCCATCACTTCGGTGCCGATGCCATCCCCCGGCAGCAGCGCAACGCGGTAATCTTTCATGCTATTTCCCAATGTTTAAACCTGTGAAAGCAAGCCTACGCCGAGCCCCGGAATAAGGTACTCAACAAGATTGATAGGTTTGATAATGAACACTTATGCAGCAGCCGAATACCGGATGGAAGCCAATGACCAAACCGCGGTCAAACCGTTCAGAGAGCTCTTTTCGGCGGCGCCGCCGGCGGGAGTCGATGCATGCCGGAACAGGAGGAAAACAATGAAAACACTGAAGCTGCTGTGTCCCGGGGTTGCCGTCACGCTGGCGCTGCTGCTGTCCTGCTCGGTATCGGCACAGCAGCTCAATGGCTTCGACCTGGAAGGGGCCCTGGTGCCGAGCAGCGACATCCTGCGGGGCGGACCGCCCCGGGACGGCATCCCGTCGATTGATGCACCGCGCTTCGTGCAAGCCCATGAGGCCGCAGCCCTGCACGACACGGACAGGGTCATGGGGCTGACCCGCAACGGTATCAGCAAGGCCTACCCGATCCGTATTCTCAACTGGCATGAGATCGTCAACGACCGTTTTGGAGATGAGCCCCTGGCCATCACCTTCTGCCCGCTGTGCGGCTCCGGCATGGTTTTTTTACGTGAGGTGGCGCCTGAGGTGGAGGGTCAGGTGAAAAGTCAGCCGCTCAGCTTTGGCGTGTCAGGCCTGCTCTACAACAGCGACGTGCTGCTCTACGACCGCGAAACCGAGTCGCTCTGGTCCCAGATCCAGGCCCGCGCCCTCACGGGGCACTACCGCGGTCAGCCCCTGACACAGATCGCCGTCGAACATACCAGCTGGCTCGACTGGCGCCAGCGTCACCCCGATACCCAGGTGCTGAGCTTCGAAACCGGCTTTGGGCGCGACTACGATTCCAATCCCTACGGCGGCTATGCCGAATCAGCGGCAACCTACTTCCCGGTCAAATTCCGGGCGCTGGGCTTTCACCCCAAGGAGCGCGTGATCGGCCTGGCGCTGAACGGCGAGGCCAAAGCCTGGCCCTTCGTTGAGCTCGGTAAAGTTGAGAGCCCGCTGCAGGACCGCCTCGGTGATACCCCCATTGTGGTGCACTTCGATCCCGCGCACGGCGCAGCCAGTATCCGAGATAACAACGGCAGCCTGCTACCGGCTGTCACGCTCTACTGGTTTGCCTGGGCGGCTTTTCACCCGGATACCCAGGTGTTTCGCCAGCCGTCTGCGGCATCCGAGAGTACGGAGCAGTAACAAGCCGGGCCGCTGCCACTCATACAGAATTTGATATCGGGCATTGAAACCTAGGCGCAGCAAGACCAAGCTGTTACAGCAGCACTAACATAGCTGCTGCCATACGCTCAGCTTTGCGTTTTAAAAATACACTGCATGCCTCAACCAAAAAGGTGATGACCTTGGCTGTAATTCTTCGAAACTTTAATATCGTACGCATCACCGATGGCAAGAAAGTCGTTAACTGCACCGTCGTTACCATGTGTACGGACTATGCCGTCATCAAGTACGATGGCAAAAAATACAAAGTCCCCTACCCCATTATCAAGGAAGTGATCGGCCATGAGCTGCTGATCTCAGCCTGAAAAAGGCTGCGGCATTTGCCTCAGTTCTGGCACTCCCTACAAGCTCAAGCCATCAAGGCGCTGCGGGTATCATCAGCCCTCGCTGTACTGCAGGGCGCGCCAGAAAGGCATCCAGCGTCCGGGTAACCTCAGGAAAGTCGCTGATACCCACCAGATCTCCCGCTTCATAGAAGCCGATCAGGTTACGCACCCAGGGGAAGGTGGCGATCTCGACGATTGAATAGTTGTCGCCCAATATCCATTCACGCCCCTGCAGGCGCTGATTCAGAACCCCGAGCAGACGCCTGGACTCGGCCACGTAGCGATCCCGCGGGCGCTTGTCGTCATACTCCTTGCCGGCAAAACGATTAAAGAAACCCACCTGGCCGAACATGGGCCCGATGCCCCCCATCTGGAACATCAGCCACTGCAGTGCCACATAGCGTTCAGCGGGATCCTCTGGCAACAGCTGCCCGGTTTTGTCGGCAAGATAGACGAGAATGGCCCCGGATTCGAACAACGCCAGAGGCTTGCCCCCCGGCCCCTGCGGATCCAGAATCGCCGGAATCTTGTTGTTGGGGTTAAGTGACAAAAACTCCGGCGACAGCTGATCATTAGCGGCAAAATCCACTCGATGGGCCTCATAGGCCACGCCGGTTTCCTCCAGCATAATGGAAACCTTGACCCCGTTTGGCGTCGGCAGCGAATACAACTGCAGCCGCTCGGGCTGACGGGCGGGCCACTTGCGGGTCACGGCAAAGGCGGAAAGATCGGTCATCAGCGAATTCCTTTTGTCCTGTGTACATAGAGGTAACGCCAGAGCGCCAACAGTAAGGCCCTGCCAGCAGCGCCGATGACAATATGCCACAGCCCCGCCATTTTCTGAATGCCAGCCCTTACAGCGAAAGCCAGCCATCGCGCAAATAATACCGATGAGGATGAGGATGAGGATGAGGAGAAAGTTATCATCGCGCCCCGGAGCGGGGTACTCTGCAACCTAAACCAATCCGGCCTCAGCCCCGATACAGGGTCAGATGCAGCAACAGACACGGAGACGGCTGCGCATGCCAAAAGGAACAAGAGGAGGTTTCGTGACAGCGGGGCTAGTATTGCTGGCGCTGCTGGCCATGGCAGCCCTGGTAACGGGATGCAGTCGCTCATGGAGCAATTTTTCGCAGTATCCAGGTTTTAATGACTATTACATCAAGAATCCGCGCAGCACCCAGGCGGCGACGGCCGCCGAGCAGGCCTTGCTGCAACGCTTTCGCCCGCGCCTGTTTCTGGATCAGGACGCTGAAGGCCCGATCAGTTTCTATGCTGACTATATCGCCCAGGGCAGCCTGAGTGCGGCGGACGGAACCCTGCTTTCCCGTCAGGTCGACAGCCCGTTACTCAACCAGTACAAAGCCAGCCCGGAGGTGGTGTTTAGGCATCAGCCGGAGTCCCGCCCCGTTAACCCCCAAGCCTTTGGTCGCGTCGATTATGATCAGCACCCATCGCTTGGCAGGCTCAGCTTTTTAACTTACCACTTTGTGTTTCGCAGCTCCGGCATAGTCGCAGGCTTACCCGGCTGGCAGTCCCTGTTGCTGCCACTGGCGGGCGACCCTGATGACTGGCACCAACTGGATCATTACACCGCTGCCACCCTGGTTCTGGATCCGCAGTCCCAACCTCTGGCGCTGATGCTGCAGCAACATAACAACCTGCGCAGCTATGTACTGGGCGTCGACCTGCCGACACCGGACAACTTTTCTGTGCGCCTGGTGGCGGCGAAAAGATCGAACGAACTTTATCCCTGGCACCCGGGAATAAAAGAGCATCCGGTAGTGCGTTTTTTGAACCCCGACACCCTGCCCTATCTGGTGACAGGCAACCCCAAACCCTGGGTCGCCGGATATGATCTAACCGAAGCGGTACGGGAAGCCGAGTATGAACTGGCGTTTATCCCGCCCGATGATGCCTTTTACAGTTTTGCCGGTTTTCTCGGTGAGCGCCGGCGGCTGCCCGGGCGTGACGGCCCTCCGGGAGCGGACTACAACAGCCGACCGGCATTCAAGCGCCCACTGGTGCAGTTAGTGGCATTCAACTGGCAAGAGGAGGATCAGCAGCAGATGCACGCCTTACTGCAGTTCTTCCAAAACACCGACCTTGAGCAGCCACCCTTTAAGCGCCTGCTGCAGCTGTTCGAGCGCAAGCTGGCGGCCCGGCAGGCGACCAAAGTCGATGCCGAGTCCGCCTCAAACCCCTGACGGTTATTGCGGCTGTGTTTGTTATTGCTGCCGCTGTAGCAAGAGCGCGTCGGCAAACTGCTGTTGCAGCAGCGCCTTGTTACTGAAATGGCCGTCGGGCAGCCAACTACTTTTATAAAGCAGCTTAAAGCTTTAAATGCAGACCTATTATTTTATCAACCTGAACAACAATGAAATTCCCTACCCACCTGCCATCTCTGAAAAAACGGAAGCAAGCACGCGAACTGGTAAATTATTAAGTCTACTTTATTTAAGGAATCAAGCATCCCTGCTCCATTTCTTAATTTTTTATAGAATACTTCTCTTTTCTAAAATCCGAAGACGGTCTCTGCAAGCAGATACATGGCAATAAATGTTACCATCACAGCGATAATATTCAGCCAAAAGCCAGCCTTGACCATATCCCGGAGCTGCATCTTGTCATAGGAAAAGACGATAGCATTGGGCGGAGTCGCTACAGGCATCATGAATGCCATTGACGCTGCGACCGCCACCGGTACTGCGAGCATTCGGGGATCCAGCCCGAGCCCAACGGCGACAGCGCCAAGAATAGGCAGAAATGTCGCCGCGGATGCCGTATTCGACGTAATTTCAGTTAGGTAAATAATCGATGCGCTGACTACAAGAACTAGCAACCAGCTACTGATATCAAAGCTCGAAACCGAAGATCCCACCCATTCGGCCAGACCCGTGCTGCTAAATGCACCCGCCAGCGCCAGACCACCGCCAAACAACAGCAGCACGCCCCAAGGCAAATCCTTCGCCACACTCCAGTCAAGTACGAACTCGCCTTTTTCCCGCGACAGCGGCCAGGCGAACAGCGCCAGAGCTGCCAGCAAGGCAACCGTGGTATCACTGATGGGTAGGCCGGTCATCGCGGCCAATTGCGAGCGAAAGATCCATCCAAGTGCTGCGGCCAGAAAAACCCCGCCGACGATTTTCTCCGCCTTGCTCATTGGGCCCAGCTCCGCCAGCTCTCCCTTAACTACCTGCCCAACATCGCCTATTTGAATCTGACTCGCTGGAAAAACGACTTGGGTCAGCATTAGCCAGCTCAGCGGTAACATCACCAGCACTATTGGCACACCAAACAGCATCCACGTCAGGAAATCGATCTGAATGTCGTAAGTCACCGACAAAAAACTGGCTAGCAGGGCATTGGGGGGCGTACCTATCAGCGTGCCTATTCCACCGATGGTTGCGCTATAAGCGATACCCAGCATGAGCGCCACACCGAAGTTGCGGACCGCTTTGTCATCCGCTGTTTTGTGCGCTACAAAGTCAATCACCGACAGCCCGACGGCATACATCATGATCGTCGCCGAGGTGTTTGATATCCACATGGATAGAAAGCCCGTTGCCAGCATAAAGCCTCCGATGACACGGCTCGGCGTAGTACCAACGATCGCCACTATGCGCAGAGCGATACGCCGGTGCAAGCCCCACTTTTGCATTGCAGCGGCCAGCAGAAAACCACCTAAAAACAGGAAGATCAACGGATTGGCAAAATTGGCCGCCACGGGTTTAAGATCAGCAATGCCAAACAGAGGCATAAACGGGATCGGCAGGAGCGCTGTCGCCGGAATCGGCACCGCCTCACCTAGCCACCAGATGACCATCCATGCAGCCAACGAGACCAAATGCCAAGCCTGTGCATTCATCCCCTCCGGGGCCGGCAGCAGATAGAGCAACAAGGCTGCCAGCGGACCCGCCAGTAGCGCGATAAAACGTAACTGCGACGCGCCGGACTGGGCTACGATAGCCACGCCAGCAGCAGGCTCCATGTTTTGGTTAATATTGACCATAGTCATCAGATCAAAACTCCTCTCTTATAGTTATTTGAACAGGCGGATACACTATCCCGGAACAGGCATAGTTTAAGAAACGAACGCTCGTCATTATTATTTTCTCGCATATATATTATTACGATATAAGATCAGATAAAGCAGCCCAATCAAAAAACATTGAAAATATTATAATTTACAAGGCGATTAAAAAGTTCACAGAAACATATTTTATTGCACAGACAAAAGCCATTATGGGCGACTATGCCATATGTTAATTTATTCCCAGAAATGGCCACAGATGCACAGGCTTACTGAATTTTTGAGTGAAGGGATACTCACATTGGGCAATAACCTAAGACCCAATCATAAAGCATCCCTGCTTCATGTATTAACCCGCCGAGTTAATAGTAAAAAAACCTAACACCTCATCCAGTAATATTTCTGGCACTTCCTCCGCAATATAATGTCCAGCAGGCAAAGGTTTCCCTCGGACATCCAGCGCCACTTGCTGCCACTCGGCCAGCGGAGAAAAACATTTCCCAACGGTGCCCTGCTCGCCCCACATCACCAAAAGCGGGCAACCCAGCTTGCGACCAGTTGCCGCGTCAGCCCTGTCATGCTCCAAGTCAATACTGGCGCTTGCCCTGTAATCCTCGCAGATCCCTGTAGCCGTACCAGGCAGGCGGAGGCAACGCAGGTATTCAGCCTGCGCTGCTTCAGTGAACGGTCGCATACCGGCGCTTCTGGCGCCCAGAACACTGTGAAGATAAAGCTGCGGATCCGTTTCGATCAGTATCTCAGGCAGGGGCGCCGGGCGGATCAGAAAAAACCAGTGCCAGTAGGCCCTGGCAAACTCCAGATGGGTCTGTTCATACATAGACAATGTCGGTGCTATATCCAGCAGAACCATTCGCTCTACTGCATCCGGATGATCCAGCCCAAGCCGGTGAGCGACCCTGGCCCCTCGGTCATGAGCAAGCACGGAAAAGCAGTCAAAACCAACGGCTTTCATTAGCTCAACCTGGTCTAGCGCCATAACTCTTTTCGAATGCGCCAGGTGATGCTCGGACGCAGGCACCTTTTCGCTGTCGCCATAGCCACGCAGGTCTGCCGCCACCACCGTAAAATGTTTCGCCAACGACTGGGCAACCTTGTGCCAGATAACGTGAGTTTGCGGATGCCCGTGCAACAACAGAAGTCCTGGGCCATCGCCACCAATACGGCAATGAATCTGGACACCGTTTACGTGATAAGTACCTTGCGTAAATCCGGCAAACATAAAGGTCCGCTCCTTCTCAATGCTATTGATAATTTGCAGCCACATAACGGCTCCGCTGCCGCAATGCGTCTGCCACCGGCCTGATATGCCGGGATCTGGTCACTGATGTTTGACATGCTATACTTCACCTTTCGTGTAATAAAGACACCAATTATGTCCATAGAAGTCACGAAACGTGATCAATTGCCATTACCTGAAGATCTGCGGGTTTTCCTCACTGTCATCCGCAAACAAGGCTTCGCCGCTGCCGCCGAAGAACTGGGTCAGTCACCCGCCTATGTCAGCAAACGCATTCAGATACTTGAAGCCACACTCAAGACACGCTTGCTACACCGTACCACCCGTCGCATTGCGCTTACCGAAGACGGCGAACGCGCGCAGCGCTGGGCCCTGCAGATTCTAGGGGATCTTGACGACCTGATTGACGACCTATCCCAGTCACGCAAGACACCGAGAGGCCTGCTGCACATCTGCAGCACTTTCGGCTTTGGCCGCAATCATGTGGCGCCGGCGATCTCACTGCTTGCACAGCTCTATCCAGAACTGGAAATACGCCTCGAAGTCTTCGACCGTGTTATCGACATTGTAGGGGAAGGATTCGACCTCGAAATCCGCGTTGGGGATGACCTGCCAGACCAGCATATCTGCAAGCAATTGGTATCCAACAAACGCATTCTCTGCGCAACACCCGAATACCTGCAGCGCCAGGGAACACCTCAGACCCTCGACGAGCTCAAATCACATAACTGCCTGGTATTGAAAGAGCGCAGCACGCCATTCGGGATCTGGCATCTGACACGGAATGAGTCCACACAGGCGCTGAAGGTCAATGGCTCTCTGTCATCAAACAATGGGGAAATCGTTCTGGAATGGGCACTCAAGGACCGCGGTATAGTGCTGCGTTCCATGTGGGACGTTAAACCCCTGCTCGATCAGGGCACCTTAGTGCAGGTGCTCCATGAATATTCACAAAGTGCCAATGTATGGGCGGTATACCCAACCCGACTGTCACACTCAGCCAAGCTGCGCGTCTGCGTCGAATTCATGGAAGAACACTTCAAAGCCCTCTCCGTATAGTTGGGCGACCGGGGGTCTGCACTAAATCGGCCCCAAGCTACTCCTCATCCTTTATCGGTCATCCGATGATCGGAAAATCCGCCAATAGTTCACGTTTCGTGTTCTAAAAGACCACGAATACGGCATTGATTCACACTTCGAATCCAATATCCTTGGTCGTGACATTTCGCCAGGCTCAGCATTGCATACGAGCCTGGCAACCTATCATCGAGCGGGGCCTCTTTCCATGAACCAAGCCAAAACCCTCTACGACAAACACATCGATTCTCACACAGTCTGCTCCCTTGATGACCAAGGCCATGTACTGCTCTATATTGACCGCCAAGTTCTGAACGAATATACCAGCCCTCAGGCATTCAGCGGCCTGCGCGAGGCCGGGCGCGGCGTGTGGCGTAGTGAAACATCCCTGGCCGTTGTCGATCATGTCAACCCGACTGCCGCCAATCGCATCGCTCTGGTTCCCGATGAAGGCGGTGCCCGCCAGGTGTCTTACCTGGGAGAGAACTGCCGAGACTTCGGCATTGAGCTGTTTGATATTCTGGACAGCCGACAGGGCATCGAACATGTGGTGGCTCCCGAACAGGGTTTTATTCTGCCAGGCATGGTCATTGCTGCTGGTGACAGCCACACCACCACCTATGGCGCCCTCGGCGCTTTTGGTTTTGGCATAGGCACATCCGAAATTGAACACCTGCTGGCCACACAGACCCTTGTGTACAAACGCTTGAAAAGCATGCGTGTCACCGTCACCGGTCAACTTAGCCACGGCGCAACATCCAAGGATATAGTTCTGCAACTGATCCGCGAGATCAGTGCCTCTGGCGCCACCGGCTACGCTATCGAATTCTGTGGTCAGACCATAGACGCCCTGAGTGTCGAGGCCCGAATGACCATCTGTAACATGGCCGTTGAAGCCGGTGCCCGCGGTGCCTTTATGGCCCCCGATCACAAGGTATATGACTACCTGCGCAGCAAACCCCGAGCCCCGAAAGGCGAGCAATGGGATCAGGCAGTTGCCAAATGGCAGCAATTGAGAAGCGACGATAATGCGATATTCGACCGGGAAATTAGCCTGGATGCCAGCCGAATAGCCCCCATGATCACCTGGGGTACCAGCCCTGACCAGGCGTTACCTATTGATGGAATAACACCGGACCCGGCTGCTGAACCCAATGCCGACAGGCGCAGAGCGCTTCAGCGTGCGCTGCACTACATGGGACTCGAGCCCGGTATGCCCATCGCCGGCGTACCAATCAGTCATGCCTTCATCGGTTCTTGCACCAATGCCCGCATTGAAGACCTGCGCGCCGCCGCCCAGGTAGTGCAGGGCCTCAAGGTCGCCCCTCAGGTGCGCGCCATGATTGTACCCGGCTCCAGTGTCGTTAGGGCTCAGGCCGAGTCGGAAGGCCTGGCTGACATTTTTATCGCCGCAGGCTTTGAATGGCGCCAGTCTGGCTGTTCCATGTGTCTTGCCATGAACGACGATGTTCTCGATGCCGGTGATCGCTGCGCATCAAGCACCAACCGCAACTTTGAAGGCCGCCAGGGCGCCGGCGCCAGAACGCACCTTATGAGCCCTGCCATGGTAGCCGCCGCCGCAATCACAGGCCAACTAGCTGACATTCGCACACTGTCCCTGGAGACCCGTTAAATGCAGACCTTCACTTCTGTACGTGGCAAGGCCGCCCCCATGCTGGCCGCCAATATCGACACCGATGTCATCATGCCCAAACAATTTCTCAAGGGCATAGATCGCAATGGTCTGGATCGAGGAGTGTTTTTCGATCAGCGCTTTCTGTCCTCGGGCGATCCAAACCCAGACTTCATCCTCAATAAATCCGATTGGCAACCAGCACGCTTCCTGGTCGTGGGCCCCAACTTCGGCTGTGGCTCGAGCCGTGAACATGCGGTTTGGGGACTCAAGCAACTTGGCATAAGGGCGTTAATTGGTACCAGTTTTGCCGGTATTTTCTTCGACAACTGCCGACGTAACGGCATATTAACCATAAAACTTAACGACGCTGAGTTTCAGCAGCTGGCTCAAACCATCTCGGCGCCGGATAGCAACGAACTCGGTATTGACCTTGGCGCTCAACAGATCCAGCTGCAGGATGGCCACTCTATCAGTTTCGAAATCGACGCCCTGAGCAGGAATGCCCTGCTCTCTGGTCTGGATGCCATCGGCAGCACCTTGCAACGCGCAGACCAGATACGCCAGTTTGAGCAACAGCATCTGGGCGAAAACCCATGGCTAGCATGACACACGCATCCCCTCCCCTGATTCAGCGCCGGAACAAACCGGCAAAGAGGCACCGAATGCTGGACGTCAACTCAAACCAGATCTGGCCCACCGGTTACATGATCAAGCCGATGGCTACCCCTGTGTCGCTAAACTGGCGGAGTGAATTCGCGTCAATTCCATCGTCGATTATCAGCGACTGCCTGGGCCGCAACATTGGCGCTCTGGGCCTAAAACCCTATCACGGCTTCAAACCCATGTGCGGTACCGCCCTGACAGTACGGGTCCGGCCTGGTGACAACCTGATGATACTGAAAGCCCTGCAGCTAGCCCGGCCGGGCGATGTACTGGTTATAGATGGCGGCGGCGACCTGAGCCGGGCTGTCATCGGCGGCCTGATGCGCGCCATGGCGTTACGGGCCGGTATGACAGGCGTGGTCGTCAATGGAGCCTTGCGTGACAGGGACGAGTGGATGGAGGGCAACCTTCCCGTTTACGCCCTGGGCTGTGTCCACCGCGGACCCAGCAGTGATGGCGGTGGCGAAATCAACGTGCCCGTATCCTGTGCAGGTATGGTTGTAACCCCGGGGGATCTGGTTGTCGGTGATGCCGACGGTGTGGTTGCGGTGGGCCCCGCTGAACTGGCGGCACTGTACGCACGCTGCCAGCAGCTTCTGCTGCGCGAAGAGCAGATGCGCCAGGGTATAGCGAAAGACAATCTGGACCCAGATCGCTTCGACGCCTTGCTGCGCCAGAAAGGCTGCCCGGTTTAGAACCGGTACCGATCTTAGTATGAGAGCCTGGAAAGCAGCCACCTTTCCAACGCCTGCTGCAGCTGTTCGAGCGCAAGCTGACAGCCCGGCAGGCGACCAAAGTCGATGCCGAGTCCGCCTCAAACCCCTGACGGTTATTGCTGTGATTTTTATTACTGCTGCCGCTGTAGCAAGAGCGCGTCGGCAAACTGCTGTTGCAGCAGCGCCTTGTTGCTGAAATGGCCGTCGGTCGGGCGCACGGCGATGTCGATCAGACGAGCAATGGCATAGCCGCGTTGTGCAACCGTATCCGGTGCGCTGCCGTAGAACTGGCGATAGGCGTCACTGAAGGCGAGCCTGGATGCTGCCGGCAACGTCGGTGGCGTGAAATGATTGGGCACCTGGACCGCTGCATTTGCAGCCAGCAGTACCACTGCAGGTATCTCCTCTGGCAGAGCCTCAAGCATAGAGGCCTGATTCGGGCCCAGTACGGCGATAAGAAAACCCTGGGACTCAGCCAGGGCCCGCAGCTGCTGCGCGACCTGCGCGGTGCCCGCCTGACTGTCGATCCGACGCAGATTCGAATCCACACCCCCTAGGTGTCCGTCCGACGTTTCCTGCGGATGGCCATCGGCTTCGCGGGTGGCCACCCGCATGCCTTGCCACAGGCTGGCCCCTACCGTCGCCTCAGGCCCTGAGAAGGGCGCGATCACCGCTATATCAAAGCTGTGCGCCCAGAGTGACACTGGCGTCCCCATCAGCAAAACCAGGACGAACAGCCTGCACAGCCGGCTTAATCTCAACATCAGCGATCCCTCGGATAACAGCACTGTTTCGAGCATAGAAAAGCGTTCGAAATCTGATGTACACCTTTGAAGAATAGCTGGCGCCGGCTGCGGATAACAAAAGCCTGCCCAAAAATCATAGCCACACACTTATACCGTCCCACAGCAGCTTCAGGGCCAGCAATGTGAGGGTGAGCTTCAATACCTGGGAAAAACGCTCGTTGGGGATGCGATCCAGCACCTTTTTGCCCACCAGGGTACCCATAAAACCGGTGATGATCATCAGCAGCACCAGCCCCAGCCAGTCGGCGAAAGCGAAGCCGAACAGACCAAACACCAGTGCTTTCAGGGCGTGCTGCACCGCCATCAGCGCCGCCATGGTGCCCACCAGCTCCCTGCGCTCGGACAGGCTGTTGCGCAGCGCCGCGATAATGAAGGTGGCGGTGACGCCAACAAACATCGCCACGAAAGCGGTGATGGCCCCCAGCAGTACACCGGACTTGCCCCCCGCCAGCCGGGTGCGCAGCGGTAACCAGCAGCTGTAAAGAATAAAGCTGCCAATAATGAGTTTGAGCCAGTGCGCCGGAATACTCACCGCAATCTGGCCACCCAGCAGGCTGCCAGCCAGGCAGCCAAGGGCAAACCAGCCCACCAGGGGCCAGCGTATGTGCTCCTGCATGGTCCAGAGCCGACCCAGGTTCGACCCCAGTTGCACGGTGCCGTGTACCGGAATCACGGCGATGGGCGGCATCACATTGGCCATGACCGCGATCAGCACGGCGCCGCCACCCACCCCCATCATGGCCGTCATCGCCGAGGTAAAGGCGCTGAGGCCGATCAGAAAAAGAAACTGCCCCTGTTCCAGCGCGGCGGGCCGCAGCCAGTCCAATAATTCCATCAAGAGAGTCTGCCCTGCTGTAAAAGCCTGATGCGGTAATGCCCGCCCATGCTAATAGAAGCGGGCCCGGACCTCAGCAGAATATTGGCGTTCTGGCTGAAAATAGACCTGTCAGTAAGATTTGTAGGGCAGGAACTTGCCGGATAGCACTACATTGACGCGGTCGCCGTTGGGATCCGGCTGGCGCTGCAGGTCCATCGAAAAATCGATGGCACTCATGATGCCGTCGCCAAATTCTTCGTGAATCAGCTCCTTGATGGTGCTGCCATACACATTCACCAGCTCGTACCAACGGTAGATCAGCGGGTCTGTCGGCACTGCCGTCGGCAGTGACCCCTTGCTGGGCGTCACCTGCAGCCAGGCCATGGCTTCATCGGACAAGCCAAAGACTTCGCCGATAATCTCGGCCTGCGCCTTGTTGAAAGTCATCTGCCCCAGACAGGCAGCGGTGGTCCACTCCTTCGACAAGCCGATTGCCGCGGCAACATCCGTCCATTTAATGCCCTTTGCGACCTTGGCACTCAGAATCATTCGGGTGACTTCATCACGATTGCTGATCATTGCTGTGTCCTCTTTTATCTTTGGGGGAAATAGACCGGATTAAAACAAGCCTGAAATCATTGAAGGCCGGATTAACGCTGCAGCAGCACCACGATTATGCCGGCAAGAATGGCTGCAACGCCTTGCCAGAAGCGTACCGGGTTGCGTTCCAGCAAGGGCGGGCGCGCCCGGTTGAGGAACTGCCGGTTGGGCTGGCGCAGGTCGGCCATGAATTCCGACAGTTCCTGATAGCGCTTGTACGGATTGATATGAACGGCCTTTTTGAGAGTTTCATCGATCCAGGCGGGGATTTCCCGTTCATGATGCAGCACCGAGCCGTAGTGCAGTCGCCGCTGCGCCGATGCGGTTCTGCATTTGGACACCTCGGTACCGTAGGGGAAATCGCCCGACAGCATGTGATAGGTCAGCACGCCCAGGGAATACAGATCGGAGCAGGGTGTACCCACTTCTTCCATAAAGTACTCCGGCGCCGTATAGAACGCCGTTCCCAGAATCGCGTCCTGCGGTGCGTCTGGCGCAGACTCCACTAAGCCCGCCACCCGGGCAGCGCCAAAGTCGATGACCTTCACCGTACCGCTGTTGTCGATCATGATGTTGTCGGGCCTGAGGTCCTGATGCAGGATTTCCATGCGGTGCAGCGCCTGCAGCCCCCGGGCGACCTGCTCGACAATGCCGCGCACAGTTTCAAGCCCGGGCCTGGGGTTATCCACCAGCCACTGCTTCAGCGTCTGGCCCTCGATAAACTCCATTGCCGTATACAGGTACTGGCGCGGGCGGCTCTGCGGGGCAGCTTTGAGCACATGGGTACTGTTGATACGCCGCGCCGTCCACTCCTCCATCAGAAAGCGCTCCAGATAAGCCGGGTCGCCGCCCAGATCAATGGACGGGGTTTTCAGCACGACCCGGCTATTGCTGGCCTCATCCAGCGCCAGATAGACATGGCTGCGGCTGGTGGCATGAAGCTCACGCAGGATTCTGTAACCATCAAAGCGTGCCCCCGCCGCCAGTATCGGTGGCAGCTCCAGCGCCTCGGCATCCCGTTGCAACGAAGCTGAACCTGGCTTTGGCAACGCATCTATGCGCACAATCTGCAGACTGAGGTTATCCCCGCTGCCCTGATCCAGCGCATGTTCGACGATGCTCCTGGCGGCGCTATCGAGGTCACTGCTGCCGGCAATACTGTCGAGTACAAAGGCCGTATCGGCATATTCGTAGACGCCATCGGTCGCCAGCAGGTAGATATCACCCAGGCTGAGCGGCCGTGTCTGATAATCGAATTCGATATGAGCTTCAACTCCCAGTGCGCGACTGAGGTGACTTTGGGTTTGCGACACCCAGAGGCGGTGATCGTGGGTCAGCTGCTCCAGACCCTTGCCGTGCAGCCGGTAGATACGGGTATCACCGACGTTAAAGATATGTGCCCGTGTCGCCTTGAGCACCAGGGCACTGAGCGTACAGACATAGCCCCGATCCTTGTCGAATCGGTAGGGGCTGCTCAGCGTCTGGCTGTGCAGCCAGGCGTTGCAGGCCGTCACGACACGCTCCACCGAATGCTGTACCGACCAGGCATCCGAGGTGCAGAAGTAATCATCAAGAAAATTCTTTACCGCCGTTTCGCTGGCGATATGACTCAGCTCACTACTGCTGATCCCGTCCGCCATGGCAAAGGCCATCCCCTTGCGACTCAGCAAGGGTTCGGTGGGCAGGTAACAGCCGTGAAAGTCCTGATTGAAGGCCTTAAGGCCCTTATCGGCATACTGACCCACTGATACTTTCAAGCGACTGCTCATAGGCATTCCCCGGCGCCCCGGCCACCTTTAGTGACCGGAGCTTGGCGGCTATCAGACAGAGACAGTCTGAACCGCACGTTTCTTGCCAGTGCGAACGTGGGTGGTATAGAGCGTCAGCCCGGTGAACGCCAGACCACCGACCAGGTTACCCAGCACAGTAGGGATTTCGTTCCAGATGAGGTAATCCATGATGGAAAAATCCCCCCCCATGATGATGCCAGAGGGGAACAGGAACATGTTCACCACCGAGTGCTCAAAGGCCATGAAGAAAAACAGCATGATCGGCATCCACATGGCGATGACCTTGCCACTCACCGAGGTGGAAATCATGGCACCGACAACCCCCATGGACACCATCCAGTTGCACAGCATGCCGCGGATAAAGATGGTGAACCAGCCGGCAATACCGTATTCAGCATATCCCAGGGTACGGGCCTCACCGATACTGGCAATCTTCGCGCCCACAGCACCTGGATCCGTATTGAAGCCGTAGGTGAAAACAAAGGCCATCATCACGGCCACGGTCAGGGCACCGGCAAAGTTGCCAACGAACACCAGACCCCAGTTCCTGAGGATGCCATTGATGGTGACCCCCGGACGTCGATCCAGCCATGCCAGCGGCGTCAGCACGAATACCCCGGTGAGCAGATCAAAACCCATCAGGTACAGCATGCAAAAACCCACCGGAAACAGAATGGCGCCTATCAGAAAGACGCCGGTTTGCACGGCGATAGTAATGGCGAACACCGCTGCCAGCGCCAGAATAGCCCCAGCCATATAGGCCCTGATCAGCGTATCGCGAGTCGACATGTGAATCTTGGATTCACCGGCATCGACCATCTTTGTCACAAACTCAGACGGAACCAGATAAGCCATAGCTATTGCCTCTTTCCAGGAAAATTACGTCACTGCGCATTGGTGTCCAATCCCTTGGCCAGCGCCTGCAGCCTCCGACACTTGCGTGTGAACAGGCGCAAAAAAGCGCCCACAACCGAGCAGCCAAAACAGTTCAGTAAGGACGCCGTTGCCCGTAAAACGCAATCTGTAGGAGTCTGGGGCGGCCCAATGGCAATCCACCTAAAACTCATACCGGATAGAGCAATAGTCGTGCCTAAGCTGTTTCATCAGCGTTACAGGCCGCGTAAACAGCCTCTCTGGCGCCCGCAGCGCGCCCAGACCTGCTCCTGTCAGCGGGCCTCAAGCCCTCGCCTGCGGACAGAAAAGGTGCATCAAGTGCTGCAATTGCACCGCAAAAGCGCGCCTTTATGCCGTGAAGCAGACAGCGGCCAGGCTCAAACACCCGCCGCCGCCGCACGCGCATCGAGCGCACCCGACCAGCGGGTCAGCAGCAGTGCCAGCAGCACGATCAGGGCACCTATCCAGGCGGTATCCGTGAGTGCCATATCGGCAATGATAACGCCGCCGATGAGCGAGCCCAGGGCGATGCCGACGTTAAAGGCGGCGATATTCAGCCCTGCGGCTACATCCACCGCCTGGGGCGCATATTTTTCCGCCAGCTGTACCACATATACCTGCAGGCCCGGCACATTGCCAAAGGCAAAGCCGCCCCAGATCAGGACTGTCAGTACCGCCGTAATCGGGTTGGCCGCGCTGAAGGTGAAGACCAGCAGCACCAGTGCCAGCGCCGCGAAAATAATTTTCAGCGCAGCAATGGGCCCCAGGCGGTCAGCCAGCCGGCCGCCCCAGATATTGCCCACCGCCACCGAGACACCATAAACCAGCATGATCAGGCCGATGGCGCTGGGCTCAAAGCCCGAGACTTGCTGCAGAATGGGCGCAAGGTAGGTAAAGGCCACAAAGGTGCCGCCATAGCCCACCGCCGTCATGGCGTAGACCAGTAGCAGGCGTGGCTCTTTCAGTACCGCCAGCTGTTGTGACACTGTCGCCGCCGCCGGCTGCTTCAGATTGCCCGGAACCAGTAACGCACTGCCGATCAGCGCCAAAGCCCCCAGTAGCGACACCACCAGGAAGGTCGCGCGCCAGCCAAAATGCTGTCCGATCCAGGTGCCCAGCGGCACCCCGGTCACCAGCGCCACGGTCAGGCCGGTAAACATGATGGCGATGGCACTCGCCTCCTTGTCCTTGCTCACAAGACCGGTGGCAATGGTGGAGCCAATGGAGAAAAACACCCCGTGGGCCAGGCCCGTCAGAATGCGCGCACTCATCAGCGAGCTGTAACCCGGCGCCATCCAGGCCAGCAGGTTACCGAGCACAAAGAGCGCCATGATGCTGAGCAGCACTGTCTTGCGGTTCCAGCGTCCGGTCAGGGCCGTAAGCACCGGCGCCCCTATGGCAACGCCCAGCGCATAAAGACTGATCAGCAGCCCGGCCGAAGGGAGTGAAACGCCCAGGTCCTGGGCGATGGTGGGCACCAATCCGACGATCACAAATTCGGTGGTGCCAATGGCAAAGGCGCTGAGTGTCAGCGCCAGCAAGGCAAGGGGCATGAGCCGTCTCCAGAATGAATACTTGACGGCCTGCATTGTGCGGCGCAATACTTTTTCAATAAACGCCATAAATATCAAAACATATTTGCAGAAACAACAATGATAAGCCGATCCGATGATCTGGAAATACTGCTGGCCGTGGTCGATAGCGGCGGTTTCTCCACCGCCGCCGAGCTACTGGGCATTCAGGTGGCGCGGGCCTCCCGCGCAGTGACCCGGCTGGAACAACAGCTGACCACGACCCTGCTCAACCGCACCACCCGGCGGGTTGAACTCAGCGAAGACGGGCGAATTTTTGTCGCCCAGGTGCGCCAGGGGCTGGCTCAGCTCGAAGGTGCCGAGGAACAGCTGCGCCTGCGTCACCAGGCACCGGCCGGCCCCCTGCGCATCGATGCCGCCAGCCCCTTCATGCTGCATCAGCTGGTGCCCCACATTCGGGCATTCCGCGAATCTTATCCACAGATCGAACTGGAACTCACCACCAGCGAGGGCTTTATCGACCTGCTCGAAAAACGCACCGATGTCGCCATCCGTATCGGCGAGCTGCAGGATTCCAGCCTGCATGCCCGTTTTCTTGGGCGCTCCAGATTGCACCTGGTGGCCAGCCCCGCCTACCTTGCGGCTCACCCGGCGCCGCAGTCCGCGGCGGAACTCGCCGAACATGACTGTATCGGCTTCACCTCCCCCGCCAGCCTCAATCAGTGGCCGGTGGGCACCGGTATGCCCATCAATGCAGCCGTCTCGGCCAGCAGCGGCGAAGTCATTCGCCAGCTGTGCCTGGCATCCCAGGGCATCGCCAGCCTGTCCCACTTCATGGTCGCCGACGATCTCGCCGCAGGACGCCTGATCCCGCTGCTCACCGATCAGATACAGTCACCCCACCCGCGCGAGCAGGTTAACGCCGTCTACTATCGCAACACGGCACTGTCGGCACGCATCAGCGCTTTTCTCGATTTTTTCCAGCCCAGGCTTTCGCTTTAAACCGCTCAAAATCTCGCCCATGTACTGGCAGTATGACCGCCAGGGAGGGTGGAAATGTCGTTATTGCAGGAGAAAATAACGATAAATACGCCCATGCATAAAAAAACGCCCGGAGAATGATTCGCCGGGCGCAAAAAATCGCAGCACGATAAGTTGGTCTATGACTGGTGCCCAGTCTTATTTGAAGGTGTCCGGCAGCAGCATTTTCGGCAACCAGAGCGCGAGCTCGGGGAAGCAGATAATCAGCAGCAGGATCAGCAGCATCGGCACCAGAATAATCACCACATCCCGCAGTACCTGCACCACGTTCATGCCACCAATGGACGCAGAAATCAGCAGGCAAAGGCCGTAAGGCGGCGTTACCAGCCCAAAGGCCAGAGACACTATGCCGATAATGGCAAAGACGACGGGGTGAATGCCCGCATCCAGCGCCACCGGCAGCAGCACTGTCCCCAGGATGATGATGGTGGGAATGGCATCAATAAAGAGCCCGAAAAACAGAAAGAGCGCACCTATCACCAGCGAGGTGCCAAAGGTGCCGAACTGCATGCTGGTCATGGTGGAAACGATCAGCCGGGGCACGTTGTAGAAGGCCAGCATCCAGCCGAAGGCCGAGGCCGTGCCTATGGCGAACAGCGAGATGGATGCAAAGCGCCCGGTATCGTAAAGAATTCCGCCCAGATCCCGCACACTGACCGTGCGATAGACGAACATGCCAAGAATCAGCGCATAGACCGCAGCGATAATCGCGCTTTCGGTCGGCGTGACAATGCCACCAACGATGCCGCCGATCACCAGTATCGGTGTCAGCATCGCCAGGGCTGCACTCTTAAAGGCAGATACAAACTCAGCAAAGGTCGGACGCCCCGCCGTCGGATAGCCATACACCTTGGCGTAACCGTAAACGGTGGCCATCAGCGCTGCGGCTATCATGAAGCCCGGAATCGCACCGGCGAGAAAGAGCGCGCCCACCGACACCGACATCACACCGCCCCAGACAACCATCAGGATGCTGGGCGGAATGATCACCCCCATTACGGATGAGCAGGCAGTGATCGCAATGGCAAAGCGCTTGTCGTAGCCCTCCTTCGCCATGGCAGGAATCAGAATCTTGCCACAACCGGCGGCATCGGCGGTAGACGACCCCGAGATACCGGCAAAGAGCATCGACACTGCCACATTGACATGCCCCAGCCCGCCCGGCATCCAGCCAGTCAGTACCCGCGCCAGTTCGATCAGCCGATCGGTGATCTTGCCGGAGTTCATCAGGTTTGCCGCCAGCAGGAAGAACGGCACCGCCAGCAGGATAAAGGAGTTATAGGACTGGAACATCCGATCCATGATGATGAAGGGCGTCAGGCGCATATCGAGCATCACGACAGGAATAGTGGCAATACCCAGCGCAAAGGCAACGGGCACGCGGATGGCAACCAGCAGGATGAAACCGCCCACCAGAAGCGCACAGGCTAGCGCGGTCGAAACAATCATGGCGTAACCTCGGAAGATTGACGGTATTCAACAACCGCCTCGTATAAGCGATAGCCCGCGAACAGTGCCCAGAGCGTACCGGCGATTGGCACTGATATATAAGTAATCATCAGATTGGCACGCATCATCACTGAGTGCTGAATGAAGCCAAATTTGGCATAGTCGATGCCGTACCAGGCAAAGAGCACCGCAAAGATCAGTACGAAGCCCAGCGCTATGCCCTTTTGCAGCAAACGCCAGCCCGGCTTAATCGCATCGGGCAGCACCCGCACATCAAAGTGGCTGCCATCCCAGACCGCGATGGCGGAGCCGATCATGACAACCCAGACAAAAATGAAAGTCGAAAGCTCTTCGGTCCAGAGATAGACCGGGAGAATGTCGGTGTAACGGGAAATGACCTGCATGCCCACGGGAATCGCCAGAGCGCCCACCAGGGCTCCATCAATACCGCAACACCCGACAGAGGTTATCCAGCACTTGTCCCAGCATAGTGAAATCCTGAACGACAATTGACCGTAAAAACGGCCAGGATGAGATCGGACTCCGGCGGCCGCAAGCCGCGGAGCCCGACAGGGATTACTTGGCGCGGATGGCGGCCAGAAGATCCGTAGCACCCAGCTCGGCTGCATACTCATCCTGTACAGGCGTTACGAGTTCAAGCAACTGCTCGCGATTGGCGAATTCCTGCAACTGAATCTGACCGGCATCGGCCATTTCCTTCAGCTTGGCGCTGTCTTCGCGCGCTTCCAGTTCGCGACCGAAGGCACCGGCTTCCTTGCCTGCACGCATAATCGCGGCCTGCAGTTCAACGGGGAGCTTGCGCATGGATTTGCCACTGAAAACAATCGGACGCACTGTGATGGAGTGACGCGTGAGGGTGACATGGGGCGCCACTTCGTAGAACTTGAGATTCTGCAGGCTGGCCGCTTCGTTTTCAAGCCCCGAGACAACACCGGTCTGAATGGCGTTGTAAACCTCGTTATAGGCAATTGCCGAGGGCGCCGCCTTGATGGCCGCAAAAATCTGCGCCTGAATGGGCGCGCCCATCACTCGCATCTTGTGACCGGCAAGCTCATCAATATTGCCGATGGCCTTGCTGGAAATCAGGTTACGGGTGCCGCCGCCGGAATAACCCACCACCACAAGATCGGCCTTCTCCTTGAGCTCGCCTTCCAGCGGCGCCAGCACATCGCTGGAGAGCACCGCATTCCAGTGCTCCAGATCCCGGAACAGGAACGGCATGTCCATCAGCGGAATTGCCGGTGCGAAGGTCGCCATATTGGACGGCGCCATGATGGAGTAGTCGATTGCCACGCCCTGATTCAGGAAGGTCACGTAGTCGGACTCGACTCCCAGCTCGCCGTTAAGGCGCAGATCCATCACCAGCTCGCCATCGTAATACTGGTCCACCAGCTCGCCAAAACGCACCATGGTTTTGGTAAAGGCATGCTCGTTATCGAACATGCTCGCACCGCGCAGCGTGATCGCTTCGGCCTGAACCGCCGGTGCCAGCACAACGGCTGAAACCACGGCTGCCTGGAGCAGGTTTTTTGCGTGATTGATAATAGACATGATGTTCCTCTTATTGTTGTTGTAGCAGCGCAAATTGTGGGTCGCCTTAGCCGGTCAGCGCACGGCGGCGACACCCATAGAAGACGTGAATATACGTAACTGGTCAAGCATTATGTGTAATTATTTGTAATATTTATGTTAGTTACACAACATTTACAACATTCTCGACGCATTAGCCAATCCAGGTATAAGGCCTTTAAAATCATCATATTAAGAAGGATTTAAAGTGAAAAAAGAAGGGTGTAAACGAGAAGAACACAGCGTTATTCGCCATCGGGCATCGCTACTGAAAGCAGATAGACAGCCGGGTTTTATCGACAAAAAGACGCAATATGGCCCCCGGATCACCATTTGAAAGGCACGCAACAGCGTAAAATTACAACTAATAACAATATATCATCACGCCCGTACGCGTTATGATCCGAGGATTTTCTATCCGGTTAGCGCCTGCCGGGGCTGTGTCCCAGATGGCTGGCGCAACCTGACACCCGACTCCAGATGTCACTGAACACCTAACGGAAAGGACCCTGAGCCATGCAACATCTGCTACTTATTGGCGCCGCAACCGAAAATACGCAACAGCGCCTGGCCGAACATTTTCAGCTACACAAGCTGTCTGAAATCGATGATTTAAGCGAATTTCTCACCGAATACGGCGCCAAGATAAGCGCCGTCGCGACCAACGGCCACAGCGGTGTGAAGCCGCAAATTCTGGACGCCTGCCCCAACCTCAAGGTGATCTCCTGCCACGGCGTGGGTTATGACGGCATCGATACCGCCGCCTGCGTGGCGCGGGGCATTCTGGTGAGTCACACCCCGAACGTGCTGAATGCCGAGGTGGCCAATACGGCATTGATGCTGATGCTGGCGGCGTATCGCAACCTGCTGGGCAATGATGCCTATGTCCGCTCCGGTCGCTGGCTGAGCGACGGCCCCGCGCCCCTGTCGCACAGCCCGACAACCGTACCGTCGGCATTGTGGGCATGGGCCGTATCGGGCAGGAAATTGCCGAACGCCTGCAGGTCCTGAACTCGCGCATCATCTACCACAGCCGCAGCCCCAAGGATGTGCCCTACCCCTATTACGCAAACCTGACCGACATGGCCCAGGCCGCCGATGTACTCGTCTGTATCACCCCGGGAGGCCCGTCTACCCGCAAGCTGATAAACCGCGACGTGCTGGACGCCCTTGGCCCTGAGGGCATGCTGATCAATGTCTCCCGCGGCACTGTTGTGGATGAAGCTGAGCTTGTCAGTGCGCTGCAGGAGAAACGCCTGGGATATGCAGGGCTGGATGTGTTTGAGGCCGAGCCCAGGGTGCCTGAAGCTCTGTTTGCGATGCCCAATGTCGTACTGCTGCCCCACGTCGGCAGTGCCACCCACGAAACCCGCGCCGCCATGGCGGCACTGACGGTGGACAACCTGATCCAGTTTCTGCAGGACGGCAGCGTACTCACGCCTGTGCCAGAATGTGCCGGAATCTGATCCAGGGCCGCAACTCAGTCGCCAGCGGTCACTGAACCACAAGGGTCCAAGGCAACCGGGGGCGAGCGTCAACACCGGCGCGATACTCCCGGCACCGTCAGCCTACGCCAGACCCAAAGCGAAAGAATCAGCGCTTCAGTACCACAGCAGCCTGTTTTTTGGCGGCCAAAGCCCGGCCAGCCACATAAAAAAGCTAGAATGCTAACCCAAGGCGTCAACATTCACGTAAAGATTCTGAAGCTGCGCACGCTGCAGCCCCGTACGTTCAGCAAGGCACAGAGGGTGATACATGCTCACCGGCTTGAAAATGTCAGAACTCATCGGCGCCCTCAGTCATGCCCTGGATATGACCGAAGGCCAGCCCAAGGGCCACTGTGTGCGCAGCTGCTGGATCGGCATGCATATCGCCCGTGAGCTGGGCATGCCGGATGCCCAGCAATGGGAGCTCTACTACACCCTGCTATTGAAGGACCTGGGATGCAGCAGCAATGCTGCCCGAATTTGCCAGCTTTATGCCACCGACGATCTCAATTTCAAACATGACTTCAAGACAGTCGATGGCAGCCTGCCTCAGGTGCTGCGTTTTGTCATGCGCCACACCGGGCTTAGCGGCAGCCTTGCCGAGCGCTTTCGTGCACTCATGACTATCATGCGAGATGGCTCCGAAATCGCTCAGGAGCTGATCCAGACGCGCTGCGAGCGCGGCGCGGATATCGCCAAAAAGCTGCGCTTCAGCGACGGCGTGGCCGCGGGCATACGCGGCCTTGATGAACACTGGAATGGTAACGGCAAGCCTCTGGGGCTGGCCGGTGAAGCAATTCCCCTTTATGCGCGCATCGCGCTGCTGGCCCAGGTGATCGACGTCTTCCAGATCAGTTCGACCCCTGAGCTGGCGCTGCAGGAAGTGCAGCATCGCAGCGGCAGCTGGTTTGACCCGCAACTGGTAAAGGTGTTTGAACGCGTGGCAGCCAAACAGCAGTTCTGGGCGATGCTGTCTGACCCCGACCTGGAACAGGCCGTCATGACGCTGGAACCGGCCCAGCATGAGGTCACACTGGACGAAAACTACCTGGACGAAATCGCCGCGGCCTTCGGTCAGGTGGTCGACTCCAAAAGCCCCTACACCGCGGGCCACAGCGAGCGGGTGGCACTCTATACCGACATGATCTGCGAGCAACTGGAGCTGAGCGCCAACGACCGTCGCTGGCTCAAGCGCGGCGCCCTGCTGCACGACATTGGCAAACTCGGCGTCAGCAACAGTATTCTCGACAAGCCCGGCAAGCTGGATGACCGCGAATGGGCACTGGTGCGTCAGCACGCCGCCTTCACCGAAGAGATCCTGATTAGAATCAGTGCCTTCTCGCACCTGGCCAGGATTGCTGGCGCCCATCACGAGCGCCTCGACGGCAAAGGCTACCCCCGCGGCCTGAGCGCCGCCGACATCAGCCTGGAAACACGCATCATCACCACCGCCGATATCTTTGACGCCATTACGGCCGATCGCCCCTATCGAGGCCCCATCCCCATCCCCGCCGCACTGGAAATCATGGAGGCCGAGGTTGGCACCGCCATCGATGCCGACTGTTTTAACGCCCTCAAGGCAGCACTGCAGCAGCTTGAACAGGACAGTCCCACCCCGGAACCGGCATGACCGGCGCACATATTTCTTTTTGCAATGCAGCACCCGTGGGCTGAATAGGGCGTTTGTGGTACGTTAAGTCCTCATTTTCACGTCGCCTGCACTCGGACAGACCCATGCTGGACTGGATACTGACAACCAATGGTTTCATTCTGGAAGCCCTGCTGCTGGTTGCAGTACTGATTTATGTCGGCACACGCATCTGATCCGCAACGCTGAAATTCAATCTAATGATAATTGCGAAAAGTCGCCATGAAACACACCAAACCACGCCTGCAGCAGCGCACAGCAACATTGATACTGCTGATTCTGCCCTCCTTGTGCACCATGGCCGCAACGCAGCCTGATGAACCGGGTCAGGCCATGTTCAGCGAATCCGACTTCTATGCGGTGATTCCGGAGGTAATTTCGGCCACCCGTATCACCCAAAAGCTGACCGAGGCTCCGGCCTCCATCAGCCTGATCGACCGGGACATGATTCACGCCTCAGGGGCACTTAACATTACCGACCTGCTGCGTCTGGTGCCCGGTTTTCAGGCATTTCATGTCAACGCCAACAAATTTGGTGCCACTTACCACGGTGTGAGTGATGATTTTCCCCGTCGCCTCGAGGTACTGGTGGATGGCCGCTCGATCTATCTGCCGCTGCTGTCCACCGTCGACTGGAATTCCCTGGGACTCAGCCTCGATGACATAGAACGCATCGAGGTGGTACGTGGTTCCAACGTGCCAACCTACGGTTCCAACGCCTTTCTGGGTGCCATCAACATCGTCACCCGCTCGCCCTACAGCGAAACCGGCGCATCACTCAAGGTCCTGGGCGGCTCGCAGGATACCCGACGTGTGGAAGGCCGTTTCAGTGTACCTGTGGGCAACGCCCAGCTCCGGGTTACTGCAGGTCATGACCAGAATGATGGCAGCGACCGCTTTCAGGACGGCGCGCGCAGCGAGTACCTCAACCTGAGTGGCACCCTGGCACCGACGCTGGCCGATACCGTACTGATGCAGGCGGGTTTCAGCAGCGGTTATTCTGATCGCGGCGATATGGACCGCACCTTCAAGCCGGTCATTCCCCGTGATGCCCAGGCCAACTATCAGTACCTGCGCTGGAACCATGTCACCGACAGCGCCAGCGAAACCCAGGTATCCGCCTACCACAACTACCTGAACCTCTCCGTTGCGGCCCCCACCGTTGCCGACCTGGTGAAATATGAGGGCCTGCCTGCCGGCTTTGCGGCAGCGCTGCTGGCACAGAATCCGGATTTCCGGCTGGACAGCGAGCACGGCAAAACCGAACTCTACGATATCGAAGTGCAGCATACACAGCAGTGGATACCCGAGCAGACCACCTTTCTGTGGGGGCTGGGGTATCGGCAGGAAACCGCCCAGAGTGGTGCGCTGCTGCAGGAACGGGGGCGCATCAATGAGGACCGCTGGCGCCTGTTCGGCAACCTGGAACTGGTTCCGGCCGACGCCATTACCCTCAACTTCGGCGCCATGCTCGAAAGCAGCAGTACCAACGCCGACGGTGCGCAGATATCCCCCGAGTTGCATTGAACTACAGGCCCGATGAGCAGTCGGTTATTCGCACCTCTTACAGCCAGGCCTATCGCATGCCCTCGCTGCTGGACAAAAACTCCCAGTCGATCATTTATGACCCGGCCGGCGACGTGCTGGATACCATCGTCATACCGAATCCCAATATTGATCCCGAACGTATAAAAACGGCTGAAATCGGTTATTACCGGGCTTTCCAGAGCATTTCCGGACATTTCGACTTGCGAATTTTTGTCGAAGATATCGATAATGCGATCAGCAGCTACCGAGTCCCGGATACGGATCTTGACAGCCGCCTGCGCTATAGCGCCAACGCTACCTCATGGCGCAACAACGGTGCCGAGTTTCAGCTGCGTCTGCAGCCACTGGAGCGCCTGTGGGTGCTGCTCAATTACAGCTATATCAACACCACCGACTTTTTGCGCGATGAGGGTCCAGCCGGACATGGGCTGGTGCGGGAGCGGAAGCCTCGGTCACCGGAGCATACGGCCTCCCTGCTGCTGAACTACAATTTCGCGCCACGCTGGGATTTCAGCCTGGCACAATACTATATGGATGATGTGCAGTGGGGTGAGGGCGGTTACCGGGACAGCTACAACCGCACCGATGCTCGCCTGGCAAAGGAATGGAACCTGCCCGCCGGCCAGCGCCTCTCAGGTGCGCTGATTTTTCAGAATCTGCTGGGCAACAAGTACGCCGAGTTTTACCCTTATAATGAATTCGACCAACGGACCTATCTGCAACTGCAACTCGAATTCTGATTACCGAGCGACGCGAACGGACACGCTGAATGCAGGCATCGGATACACCTAAAAACAGACAATACTCCACTATTCGGCGGCCAGGACTTCTGTTGCTGATGTTTATTTTGTGGCTTACCGGCACCAGCGCCGTCGCTGAGCCACTGGCATTAATGAGCGAGGACAGTGCGCTCTATCGGCTGGTAGCCGAAGAAATCAGGCTCAGCGCCCAGAAACCGCTGGCGCTATACAGTACTGACAGCATGCCGTCCCAGGAGCGGCTCGACCAGGCGATCAACATTGCCATAGGTGCCCGTGCCTGCGAACAGCTGCTGCAGCATAACGGCCACGCCGATCTGATCTGCACCTTTATTCCGCGCACGACCTTTGAATCCCTGTCGACCCTGTACGACAACGGACAGCGTCGCCTCAGCGCGGTCTATCTGGATCAGCCGCTGCAACGCCAGTTGCGCCTTGCCCACCTGCTGGTGCCGGATGCAAAAAGTATCGGCACCATGTTCGGCCCGTTTTCCACGGCATCGCAGCAACTGTTCGACGACGCTTCCCGCAGGGAACAGCTGACACCCCTCTCCATCACCCTGGACGAAACGGATAACCCGATCGAGCGACTGACGCCACTGATTCAGCAAAGTGACGTCTTTCTCGCCCTGCCGGACCGGGCTCTGTTTAACCGCGCGACCGCCAAATGGCTGCTGTACATTACGCTGCAGCAGAAAGTACCGGTGATTGGCTTTTCCAAAACCTATGTCGAAGCCGGGGCCCTGGCCGCGGTATACTCAACACCCGCGCAGATCGGCCGGCAGACCGGCGAGCTGTTGCGCGAACTCGACCTGTCCCGGCCCCTGCCGCCACCGGTCTACCCGAAATACTACAATGTCAGCAGCAACCCTATAGTGGCCCGTACCCTGGAACTGCCTGAACCTGACGACCTGGCGCTGCACCGCCAGCTGGAGGACGGCACAGAATGAAACGCCGCCTTAGAACCCTGGGAATCCGCCAGCGCGTGCTGATGATCTCGCTGTTGCCGATGGTCCTCTTTGCTCTGGTGCTGGGCGGCTACTTCATCAGCACCCGGATCGATGACACCCAGTTCTCACTGCTGGAGCGCGGTCAGTCCATCAGCCGTCTGCTGGCATCCGCGTCCGAGTTTGGCCTGCTGCTCGGCAACCACGAGCTGCTGCGCAATCTTGGCAAGGGCGTCAGTCAGGAGCCCGATGTCGCCGACGTTGCCTTTCTGGATAACCGTTTTGAACTCATTACCCGCTCCCGCGCTTTCGATCTGCACCTGAAACCCCAGGGCCCCTTTGTCTATCAGGACAACAATCACTGGTACTTCGCAGAACCTGTACAGGTGACCGGCATATCCTTCCAGGATTTTCCCGAATATCCCGACGCCAAGGCCCGGCTGGACACCATTGGCTGGGTCATCGTCGTTCTGTCCAGCGACCAGACCCGCACCCGCCAGCGCAGTATCCTGATTACCGGTCTGCTGCTGATGATCGGCACCTTTGGCATCACCGCCATCATAGCGCTGCGCTTTGGCAACCGTATCACACAGCCCATACAGGGCCTCAGCCATGTGGTCGAGCGCCTGCAGGACGGCCAGCTCGATACCCGCGCCGAAGTCTCCCTGACCGGCGAACTGCGCACCCTGGCCCGTGGCATCAACCGCATGGCGGCCCGTATCCAGGAATCCAGTTCCATGATGGAATCCAAGGTGGACACCACCACCAAACGGCTGCGCGCCACCCTGAACCACCTGGAAACCAAGAACCACGAGCTAGAACTGGCACGCTTCAAGGCCGACACCGCCAACCGTGCCAAGGACGAATTTCTGGCCCGCATGAGCCATGAGCTGCGCACCCCCATGACCTCGGTGCTGGGTTTCGCCCGCCTGCTCGATGAAACCGACGCCAACGATGAGCAGCGCGAGTACACCCGCATCATCAACCAGACATCCACGGTTCTGCTCAGCATCATCGACGACATTCTCGATCTCTCCAAGCTCGAGTCCAATGCCATCAGGCTGGAACAGATCCCACTGGACCTCGAAGACCTGCTGCTCGACGTACTGGAAATGCAGGCTCCGCTGGCCCACAGCAAGGGACTGGAACTCATTCTGCACTACGCTCAGGGAATACCCGACATACTGCAGGGTGATCCCACCCGCCTGCGCCAGATCCTTACCAACCTGGTCGCCAACGCCATCAAATTCACTGAAAAAGGTGAAGTACAGCTGTTCGTGGAAGCCGAAAACCTCGACAAATATCAGTGCATGCTGCGAATAAGGGTGGAGGATTCCGGCATTGGCATTGCGGAAAACCAGAAAGGCAAACTGTTCAAGGCCTTCACCCAGGCCGATACCTCCATCACCCGCCGCTTCGGCGGCTCTGGGCTGGGCCTGGTGATTACCCAGAAACTCACCCGCCTGATGGAGGGCACGATCAAGCTCAGCAGCGAGCTGAACAAGGGCACGCAGATCAGCCTGGCGATTCCCTTTGCCTACAGCGAACCGGACGCCAGACCCCTGCCTGGAGCCCGGCTAGAACACGGCCCAATACTGCTCTACGAGCCCCATCCGGCCATGCGCAAATCCCTGCAGGCGTTGTTGCAGCGCCAGCACCTGAGCGTCGACACGGCACTGAGCTTCGATGATTTTTGCCGCCGTGCAGGCCAGCATAACTGCCTGATCTGGGGCGACAGCCCTGGCATGAGCACCAAGGAATTCAACGCCCTGCTGCAACGGCTGCGCCAGAGCTACAATGCTCGCCTGGTTATTCTCTGTGCCAGCGGCTCCAGCCAGCCCCAGCTGGACACGCAGACACTGGTCGTGCACAAGCCGGTGCGGCCACGCAATCTGCTGCGGGCGCTGAACGCAACAGCACAAGGCCCGGTGATCGATAAAACTATAGGGGCAACCCAAGCCGCCGCCGAGACAGCCCCCTGTACCGGCCTTGACGTGCTGATTGCCGAAGACAACGACCTGAACCGCCTGCTGATCATGAAGATTCTCAGCCGCGCCGGCATCCGCTCAAGGCAGGCCACCAGCGGGCTGGAAGTACTGGATCAGGTCGCGCACAAGGTGCCGGACCTGATTCTGATGGATGTGCACATGCCCAGGATGGACGGTATAGAAGCCACACGACGCCTGCGCCGAACCTGCCCAGAGCTTCCCATCATCGCGTTGACAGCCAATGTAGTGCCGCGGGAGCACCAGGCCTTGCAGAACGCAGGCATCACCAAAATCATGTTCAAGCCCATCAATGAACCTGAACTGCTCGCAGCGGTAAAGCGCCACTGCAGCCCCGCGCCTACGCGCCCTGCGCCCCAGGCTGCGGCGGACAAAGATGCCTCTGCGCTGCTGAGCTACGCGCAAATACAACAGGAAATTCAGCGCCAGCTGGAGGCTTGCCAGCAGGGAGTGCTGAGCCGCGACGCCGCCAAAATGCGTCACCATGCACACCAGCTGCTGGGCATCAGCGGACTTTACGACTGGCCGGAGTTCGAGGCCCTTACCGCCGACTTCCACCAGTGTGTTGATGCCGGCCGCGGACAGCGTGAACTCTGGCAGTCCCTCTGGCGCCTGCAAAGACTCAGCAAGCAGCCCCTGCCAACGGCAGACACAGATCCGATCTAGACAACCTGTCCGACAATACTCAAGCTGCTGCGAACCATCTGGCCCGCTAACATGAGAGGGGCTGGTTTTCGTGCTGATGCATGGGTTCTAATGCGGGAGCGGCAAGGCCGTCAGAATTCGCGGTAAACCGGATCCTTGGCAATCAGGTCTGTCAGGTCGTCGACAATGCTGCGCAAGCGTTCTCTGCCGGCGCGGTCAAACAGATAACCATCAATGCCCTCGCCGGCCGCAGGCTCGTTATCGTCGCCTTCCTGCAGTACCAGGCAGCGCAGACGTATGGCCTCGAGTTCCGGGTCATGTCGCATCGGCATACCGACATACAGGTCCCAGCGCTGCCACGTCGTCGTACCCTCCAGTACGCCCTGCAACAACGCCAGTATCTCGGCTCTGGACGGACGATAGGTCGGCGCCCTGCCGAAATAGAGCGCCGCCGCCATCAAACACAGAAGTAGCAGAGTAATGGCAAACGCCGCCAGGAAGGCCAAGGGTCAGTGCATCCGATCGAGCGGATACACATGCAGCTTGGCAGCCGCCTGCAGCAGCGCTTCCCGGTGCTGCTGTTCCAGCACATCCATTTCCTGACGGAAACGCCGTTGCTGCGCACGCTCCAGCGACTTCCACCCCTTCAGGTAGGGAATATGCCGGGTGGCCTCGTAATGCGCCGATATAATTTCAAAGTCGGGATTCTGATGCAGTTCCGGCATCAGGTTATCGAGCAGTACCTTCAGGCGGATGGAGCCTTCGGTCAGAGTCATCTTTTCGTCTTCCGACATGGCACGGGCGATCACCCGGATACTGTCGATCAGATACTGGCGCTGTTCCCGGGCCTTGCTTTCTGCCTCACGCTGCAGCGCTTCCCGCTGTTGCCTTTGCTGTCTCAGGGCACGCAGGTGAACGACGATATACCAGGACGAAGCCACTATGATCACCAGGCCCAAAGCCGTTGCCCAAAACATCAAACTGTCACTCATCCGCCACCCTGTCATTCAGCCTGTTTAGTCAGGTGAACCATTATGCATAATCGCCACCTGAAACCCAGAGCCCCGGCAACCCGGCTGCCAAAATCCGCGCACAAAAAAGCCCGTTACTGGCCAGTAACGGGCTTTAATAAATTGGAAACTCTAATTGATTCGCCTCGCGGCGTGACGCCTGGTTCAAGCAGTGATCAGCCGGCGATACCAACGAAGTCGTACTGGGGAGCTGCGGCTTCAGTCGGCTTCTTGCCCATCTGCTGCATGCGGGCATTGCGCTGTTCAAGCGCCTGGGCCAGAACCTGAACTCCGGTTTTGCTCGGAGTCTGCTGGGATCTTTCCAGACGTACGTTCAGATTTGCACTCATGCTCGGGCCTCCTGCGGCTTTGGCTATCTCACTGGCAGCGCCCCCGGGGGGGCCTATGGAGCCAGTTATCAAATTCGACTGGGGCCAGTATAGACAGAACCGCATAGCATGTAATGGAATATCATATTCTATATTTAGACCATAAACGCATATAAACAGCATCTGAGTCCAACCGTCAAAATCCGCCTCCCGCCTGGCTCCAACTATTCCAGGATGCTGGCGCTACGCCTGTGCAATGCCACGCCCTATAGTGAACAGGCATTGTGAAATAAACAGACAACCCTAGCCCGGCGCTATCGCCACCATTATCAAGTACAGAGAGCCTAGCCATGAACGCCCTGTCCCCTGCGCCTCAGGCACCCCACACCGCATTACTGCACTACTGGCAGCAACCCCACCCCGACTTCACCTCGGGCAAGGACGCTCGCAGCAGCGAAAATGCGTTGCTGGTACTGATGTATGGCGGCCTGGAAAAGGCGGCGCGTTATGGCTGGCTCAATGCGGGCCGTACCCTTGTCGACAAGACCTATCTGCGCATTCTGTGGATGACCCAGCAGCTCGCGCCCACAGGTATCAGCTTCGATGAACTGGCCTCGCGTCTCGATGGTTTTATCCGCCGAGAGCTGCAACCACGCTGGGACAACCTGGACGGCCTTGAACACGACGCCCGCCATGAGCTGGCACAGGCTCTGGTGGAACAGCTTCAGGCACAGGTATTCCAGAGTACTGACCAACTGGAGTCCGCTACCACTGTGCTGTTTTTCCTGTGCCCGCAGCTACCCGTTTTTATCTATACAAAGGCACCGGGAGCACAGACTGAGCCTGCTACCGACTACCCAGGCTGGCACCAGAGTTGCCGTCAGCGCCTGATTCCTCTGCTGCCACGAGCCTGCAGCAGCACACCGTCGGCCCATTACGGTACGGCGCAGGAGCAGCAGCTGATCACCCGCCTGCTGTCTCAGACCGACTGGTGGCCACGGCGGCTATTGTCCCAGCAACGCTAAACCGTCGCGCGCCCCTATCCGACAGCAAGCGATCAACTCCGGCGAAAGCCAGCCCTTTGTCAGCACCTGCGGGTGCTGTTTTTTTACCTATCGCAACCAGAGAACACAAAAAAGCCCGGGTTCCGCATATTAGGAGCCCGGGCTTTTCCGATCAACTAACCGTTACCAGTGACTAATCACTAACCACCAATTACGAATCACGAATCACTGCATTAACACTCGGTCAGACGACGAATACTCTGCAGGTTTTCCATGGTGCTCAGGCACGCCTGGGCCACTTCTGTACCCTTGTCGGTGAAATGGCGGTAGAAGAAATCGTGGTGCGTGCTGTGCTCATGGAAATGATGCGGTGTCAGTACCACCGACATCACCGGCACTTCGGTCTCCAGCTGCACCTGCATCAGGCCTTCGATTACGGCCTGGGCCACAAATTCATGCCGGTAAATGCCGCCATCGACGACAAAACCCGCCGCAACAATGGCGCCGTAGCGGCCACATTTGGCGAGCAGTTTGGCCTGCAGTGGAATTTCATAGGCCCCGGACACGGTGAAGATATCCACCTGTTCGGCCACCAGCCCCTGGCGGGTACATTCGATAAGAAAGGCATCGCGTGCCTGGCCGACGATATCGCTGTGCCACTGCGCCTGAATAAAGGCAACGCGCTGGGCGCGGGTCTCATTGCTGAGTTTTGGGGGGTACGTCTGATTCATGGTTATCCTCGTTGATAGTCACCAGAATCAGGGCATGCGGAACCTCGGCGTACTCGAAAGTGCACTACCCGACAGCGCCTTGCGGCACCCAGATAGCCATTCGAACACGACTTTGCGCCGGGCGACCGCCTGGCGCTGGAACCGTTCTCTTTCATCCGGACTATGACCGTCGGCTTCGGAGTTGCACCGAATCTGCTGACCCCGGCTGCGCTGTATCCCAACGGATGCAGACAGTACCGGGCGCTCGCGGGCTTGGCGACGCTGCGCCTTTACCGCCGGTGGGGACTTTCACCCCGCCCTGAGAACAATAAAATGCTGCGAATCACTCGCAGCAGCGCTATCTTAAGCGCACTGCGCCCGATTGCCAAGCCCGCAAGCTGGCAGCCTGAACGCGAATCAAACCTTAGCCAAATTCGCGGGCCAGACGTTCGCGCTCTTCCGGCGTGTACTGCACCCGCCCAATCGGAACCATGTCGTTGGTCGCCGCGCGGATGCGGTCGGCATCTTCGGCGCTAAAGCCGCCACAGAGCTCGATCAGCTGCACATGCTTGGTCAGCAGCTCCTGCGCCACCAGAATGGCTTCATCGACCGTTTGCACGCCGGACACCGCCATATCAAACAGCTCGGTCTGAATACGGCCATGATGCTTGATGATTTCCAGATCCGGACCCTTAACGATAAAACCATATCGCGCCAATGCCATCTGCGCTGCTCCTGTCTGAATGAACGGGGGATGATGTATGCATTAAAGCCCGCGCAGCCCCAAGAGATTAGAGCCAGAGACTTAAAAAAGGTGGGACCACCGGCTGGCCACTGCGCGCCAGCAACAAAAAAGGCCCCGGGAACAACCGGAGCCTTTGTAATACCGCACCCTTAACTCAATCCGTTTTCTGCGCCAGGTAGTGACTGTAAATGGAGGCCAGGGCACAGGATGCCAGACGCGCCTCGGGCGGATCGGCGCGGGAGGTGAGAATGATCGGCACCCGGGCACCCAGCACCAGGCCTGCGGCCGTGGCACTCATGAAGTACACCATCTGCTTGAACATGCAGTTGCCGGTTTCGATATTAGGTACCAGCAGCAGATCAACATCGCCGGCCACCTGGCTGGTCATGCCCTTGAGATCGGCCGCATCACGCGAGATGGCATTATCAAACGCCATGGGACCTTCAATAATGGCGTCCTGCATGCCGCCCAGGGACGCCAGCTTGACCAGCTCGCCGGCATCCACGCTGGAGGGCATGGCGCGGTTTACTTCCTCGGTGCCGGACAGCAACGCGACCTTGGGTTGCGTCTTGCCAAGCGCATGCAGCAGGTCGATGGCGTTACGCAGGATGTGGGCCTTGTCGACCACAGTGGGCTGCACATTGATCACCGCATCGGTGATGCACAGCGGACGCGCATGGCCCGGCACCGTCATGTGAAACACATGACTCAGGCGCCTTGTCGTACGCAGGCCCGCATCACGGCTCAGCACGGCCTTGAGCAGGGTATCGGTGTGCAGATGCCCCTTCATCAGCGAGTGCGCTTCACCGGCTGCCACTATGCCAACGGCTATACGGGCCGCATCGGCTTCAGTCGCCGCATCTTCGAGCCGGATAGACGTCAGATCCCAGTCCAGCTCCCTGGCCAGCGCCTGAATAACATCGACCTTGCCCACCAGCACAGGCTCGATAAGACCGGCGTCTGTGGCCATTTTCGCGCTCTCAAGCGAGACACGGTTTACCGGGTTCACCACGGCAGTCACCACCCGGGGCAGGGCCCTGGCTTTCTCAAGCAGGTAGGAGGGACACTCCACCGGAGTTTTGCTCAACATGGCAGCTTACCTAGATCCGTTGCACAGTTTGATATCGGGGTGCCGGCCAAGGCCGACGGGGTTTGCACAGACGCTCGGGGCCCTTTGGGCCAGCCTCCGTCATGCTCTGCATGGTCACGCACTGCAATCTGGGCTGCATAAGACAGCACCCGGACGCAGGGGCCAGAAACAGAGAACGGTTAAACGCTTGTGCAAACGATCAGGAAAACCGGCTGGTCTTCCCGCAAAAACAGACCGAAGGCCCGCGGCCTTCGGGGGGCCCGGCCAGCGCTGCCACTGGGGCCGCACTGGTCGGGTAATTACGCTTTGGGCCTTGGGGCTTAAACGTAGTCTTTGTACTTGTCGAGGTAGCGCACCGGCTTGGACAGGGCGTCACGGCGGAACGGGTCACCCAGCTCGCGAGTACACATGATCTCGATAACGGTGGTCTTGCCTTCTTCCATCTGACGGGTGATAGCGGCCTGCAGAGTCGGTCCGATATCTTCCAGCTTATCGACGGTTACGCCTTCAGCACCCATGGAGCGTGCGATTTCAGCGAAGCTCGGGTTTTCCAGTTCACCGGCAACAAAGCGACGGTTGTAGAAATCCACCTGGTTTTTCTTCTCGGCGCCCCACTGACGGTTGTGGAAGACAATGGAGGTGACCGGGATGTTTTCACGTACGCAGGTCAGGATTTCCATCATGGACATGCCCCAGGCACCGTCACCGGCGTAGGAGATGGCCGGACGATTCGGCGCAGCAACCTTGGCACCAATGATGGTCGGCAGGGCGTAACCGCAGTTACCGAAGCTCATGGCCGCGAAGAAAGAACGCGGTTTTTCAAAGCGCAGGTAGCTGTTGGCAACGGAGTTGATGTTACCGATGTCGGTGGACACCATGACGTTTTCCGGCATGGCTTTTTCCAGCTCGCGCAGAACCTGACGCGGGTGCAGGAAGCTGCCTTCTTCGCCTGCCTGTTCGTTGATCATGTCCAGCGAGAACTCGTCCTTCTCGTGGATCCACTCGTTCAGCTCATTTTCCCAGTTGGCTTTTTCAGCAGCGATTTCTTCAGCACGCGCGTCCTTGGTGGCTACGCAGGCAACTGAAGTGTTTTCCAGACGCTGCAGCAGGTTGGTCGCAGCGGCCTTGGCATCACCGCAGATACCCACGGAAATTTTCTTCACCAGACCCAGCATCTTGGCATCGCAGTCGATCTGAATGACTTTGGCCTGTTTTGGCCAGTAGTCCAGACCGTGCTGCGGCAGAGTACCGAAAGGCCCAAGGCGGGTGCCCAGTGCGACAACAACGTCGGCGCGGGACAGCAGCTTCATCGCAGCCTTGGAGCCCTGGTAACCCAGAGGACCACACCACAGAGCGTGGGACGCCGGGAAGGAGTCGTTGTGCAGATAGCTGTTAACAACAGGTGCGCCGAGGAATTCAGCCAGTGCCTGACATTCGCCCAGGGCATCAGCCATAACAACACCGCCACCGGAGATGATGACAGGGTTCTTGGCCCCAGCCAGCAGTTCAGCCGCCTGAGCCAGGCTCTGCTCGCCACCCGCACCGCGTTCGATACGCATGGGCTGCGGGATTTCAACGTCGATATCGCCGTAGAAGAAGTCACGCGGGATGTTCAGCTGAGTCGGGCCGTTTTCGTGCATGGCACGGTCGAAGCAGCGCGCCGTCAGTTCAGCCATGCGCGCAGGGTTGGCAACGTGGCCCTGGTACTTGGTGATGGTTTCGAAGAACGGCAGCTGCTGCGCTTCCTGGAATCCGCCCAGGCCGTTGGACATGGAACCGGTTTCCGGCGTGATGCAGACCACCGGGCTGTGCGCCCAGTAAGCCGCCGCAATAGCGGTTACAAAGTTGGTGATACCAGGACCGTTCTGCGCGATGCAGACACCGTGGCGACCGCTGACACGGGCATAGCCGTCAGCCATGTGGCCGGCGCCCTGCTCATGCACGACAGGAATAAAACGAATGCCTGCCGGCGTAAAGATATCCATGGCGTCCATAAAGGCAGAACCCATGATACCGAACATATCGGTAACGCCATTGGCGACCAAAGTTTCGACCATCGCCTCACTTGGAGTCATACGAGCCATATCAGTTTTCCTTTGCTTTGCTGTTGCAGACGACGGAACCGCCGCCGGCCGTTGGGTACCAGTTTTTATTTACTTTGCCTTGTAAGGGACAAATTCTTTTCCCAGAGCCTGGGCAACTTCCTTGCAGGCCACTGCGCCCGCATGAATGTTGAGGCCATTGGCCAGATGCGCATCCCTTCGGATCGCCTCTTCCCATCCCAGGTCCGCCAGCGCAAGAATGTGCGGCAGCGTGGCGTTATTGAGGGCCAAAGTGGAGGTTCTCGCCACTGCCCCCGGCATATTGGCAACGCAGTAATGCACTACGTCATCAACGATATAGGTTGGATCTTCATGGGTGGTGGCGTGGGAGGTTTCAAAGCAACCGCCCTGATCAATCGCCACATCCACCACCGCAGAGCCTGGCTTCATGCGCTTGACCATCTCGGCGGTCACCAGCTTTGGCGCCGCAGCCCCCGGAATAAGTACACCGCCAATCACCAGGTCGGCCGAGAGCACATGCTCTTCCAGTGCCGCCTTGCTGGAGTAAACCGTCTGCACCTGAGTACCGAACTCGGATACCAGTCGGCGCAGCACATCGACGGAGCGATCCAGCACCACCACCTGAGCACCCAGGCCAATGGCCATGCGGGCGGCATTGCTGCCCACCACACCGCCACCAATAATGACGACCTTGGCGGATTCAACACCCGGAACACCACCGAGCAGCATGCCGCGTCCGCCGCGGGATTTTTCCAGACAGGCAGCACCGGCCTGGATGGACATGCGACCGGCCACTTCGGACATCGGTGCCAGCAGCGGCAGACCACCGCGCTCTGAGGTGACGGTTTCGTAAGCGATGCAGGTGGCGCCACTGGCCAGCAAGTCATCGGTCTGGGCCAGATCCGGCGCCAGATGCAGGTAGGTAAAGAGTACCTGGCCGGCCCGCAGCTGCTTGCGCTCTACCGCCAGCGGCTCCTTGACCTTGACCACCATCTCGGCCCTGGCAAAGACGTCTGCAGCAGTCGCTGCGATGGTTGCACCGGCGGCGACATAATCAACATCGGCAAAGCCAATGCCAGTGCCCGCCTGGGTTTCCACCAGTACCTGATGACCGCGCGAGGTGAGTTCCTGCACGCTGGCCGGGACCATGCCCACACGGTACTCGTGGTTCTTAATTTCCTTGGGGACTCCGATTAGCATTGTCACCACTCCCGTCATTATTTTTTTGTATTCGGTTGTGAGCTCACACCCAGAGACTTTCTCACCCTGGATGCCTGTGATCAGAGGCTGAATGTTTCAGATCAGCTTGGTTGTAGATTAGGAGGGAGGAGCAATGACAGGTAGAACCAGTTTCCGCACAGATGTTGCGCCAGACTGGCCCAAACAGAACGAACAGCCACTCAGGCTCGACGAGAAGCGCCGAACCACGGGCCTTTCAGGCCTGAAACAGGTGTTTTTTGAAGAGCAAGACAGACATGAGAGCGGCGTTCAAAGACGGGAGAAAAGATGCCCGGGACGGGACTTAGCACGAAAAATCAGGATAAAAAACACGGCACTCAGTATCAAAAACACAATCATTTGATACTTTTATTTCAAAAGAACCCTTCTGTTTTTATCCCGGGCGCACAGGGTGCACCCGGGGCCAGGCTCAGGTCATGTCCGAAATGAGTTCGGCCAGCGCCTTGATACCGGGGCGGATGCGCTCGGCACCGATGGACGAATACCCCAGCCGGAAGAAGTTGAGCGGCGGGTTTTCACCCGCAAAATGCAGATCGCCAGACTCGATCAGGATGCCACGGTCAGCCGCTTCCTTGCGCAGCAGACGCGCATCCAGCCCCTCGGGCCCCTCGACCCAGTAACAGGAACCGCCGAAGCTGGGTTTCTGCGACGATGCCGGCAGAAATTCGCTCAGGGCCGCGCCCATTTCCTGCCAGCGCTCCTCGTAGGCCCGCATAATGGTCATGATCAGGGCATCGTGGTAGCCCCGTTCCAGGAAGAGTGCCACCGAGCGCTGGTTGTTGGCCGCAGGGTGGCGCAGCATCAGGCGGCGCAGCGCCCTGGCCTCGCGAATAAACTCTGCCGACCCCACCAGATAGCCCAGCCGCAGGCCCGGCGCCAGCGTCTTGGACAGACTGCCGACATAAAGCACCCGCCCGCTGCTATCCAGGCTTTTCAGCGCCGGAATCGGGTTGGACTTGAAGTTGGTTTCGCTTTCGTAGTCATCTTCGATGATGACAAAGTCGTGCTCGTTGGCCCGCTTGAGCAGCTCGTAACGCCGCTCTATGGGCATGGTGGCGGTCGTCGGGCACTGGTGACTCGGCGTCACATAGAGGCAATCGAGGTCGTTCAGGCTGTCATCCACAATCAGACCATCGCCGTCCACCGGCAGCGGCCGCACCTGGGACGGATTGAGCGTCGAGATATTGCGGATATCCAGATAGCCCGGATCCTCCACGCCCATGATGCTGTCCTTGTCGAGCAGCAGACGCGCCAGCATGTAGAGCGCCTGCTGGGCGCCTACGGTCACCAGTATCTGATCAGCCGACGCCCAGACACCTCTGCGTGGCAACAGGCGGGTACGTATCTGTTCCACCAGCAGCGGATCGTCGTTGTCGAACCTGTCCGACGCCCAGTCGCGAATCGCCGGCACACTCACGGCATCGCGGCAGCACTCGCGCCAGTTGTTGGTGGGAAAGAGCGTCGGATCGAACTGACCGTAGATAAACGGATAGGGGTATTTTTGCCAGTCCCGCGGCTTGCTCAAGTTCTGCTGATTCGACGGATACAGCTTGAGACAGCTCGACCAGTCCGGCGGCGTGCCTTCCACCGCGGCCACGGGGCTCTGCTTGATCACCACCTTGCCCGACATGATGTCCGGGTTGACGTAGTAGCCACTGCGCTCGCGGGCGATCAGATAGCCATCATCCAGCAGATGTTCGTAAGCCAGCACGACGGTGTTGCGCGCAATATTGAGCTGCTTGGCCAGCTTGCGACTGGAAGGTAGCGGGCTATCCAGGGGAATATTGCCGTTCAGTATGCCGGCGGCAATCTGCTCACGCAGCTGTTGCTGCAGGCTGGCGGGTTTTTCTGGAGAAAGGTGAAAGAGTTGAAACATCCGCGGACCATACCTGTTTCCGACGCCAAAGCCGTGTTCCTGCCAAAGCGCCGAGGATTATTATGCCATTCTGTCACTTGCCGAGTCTGACCCGGAAACATCAGTATATCACTGATATTAAAAGGCGTTCAGCCGGCCAGCGAGCTGACTTCCGGCCCCAGAACGCAGAAACCCCACGGTCATGCACAGCATGCCCGCAGGGTTGAAAAAATCGACCAGCCACCCGGCTGGCCGACAGCAGCCAATCAGGCGTTGGGGGCCAGACGGGCGAAGGCGTTGTCCAGCGCATCGATCATCTGATCCAGCTCCGCCTGGGTCACAATCAGCGCCGGGCTGAAGCACAGCGTATTGTTGAACTGCTCGAAGCTGCGGTTGGTGCGGCCAATGATCACGCCCTGCTTCATGCAGTCTGCCGCGATGGCGATCGCCAGGCTTTCATCCACCGGCTCCTTGCTCTGGCGGTCCTTGACCAGCTCCAGACCCGCGAAGAGTCCCTTGCCGCGCACATCACCAATGACGTCATACTTGTCATACAGCTGGTGCAGGCGCCCCATCAGGTACTCACCCATCTGAGTGGCGTTCTCAAGCAGGTTTTCGTCCTCAATGATCTTCATGTTGGCCAGTGCCGCCGCAGGACCTGCGGTGCAGCCGCCGAAGGTGCTGATATCACGGAAGTAGCTCATGCGATCAGACGGATCATCCTTGAAGGCGTCAAACACGGCTTCGGTGGTCACGGTGCAGGAAATAGCCGCATAACCGGACGCTACACCCTTGGCCATGGTCACCATGTCAGGCTTGATGCCGTAGTGCTGATAACCGAACCATTTGCCGGTACGACCCAGGCCACAGACGACTTCGTCGATGTGCAGCAGGATGTCGTACTTCTTGCAGATTTCCTGAATCTTGTCCCAGTAACCCTGGGGCGGCGTAATCACGCCACCGCCGGCGGTGATCGGCTCCAGGCAGACCGCACCCACGGTATCGGGACCTTCGGCCAGAATGACCTTTTCCATTTCCAGCGCAGCACGCACACCGTAGTCGTCGACATCACCGAACTGCGAGCGGTATTCGCTGCAATGCGGGAACTCAACAAAACCCGGGGTAAAGGGGCCGTACTGATGCTTGCGCTCAAACTGACCGGTGGCGCTCAGGGCAGTGATGGTGGTGCCGTGGTAGTCACGCTCACGGAACAGAATCTTGTGCTTCTTGCCACCGTACTTCCTGTGGGCAATCTGACGCACGATTTTGAACGCCTTCTCGTTGGCTTCAGAGCCCGAGTTGGAGTAGTAAACGCGACTCATGCCAGGCATTTTTTCAATCAGCTTTTCAGCGAACTGCGCCGCCGGAATGTTGCCGGCGGACTGGGCGAAGTAGTTCATCTTCACCAGCTGATCGCGCACCGCATCGGCGATGGACTCGCGGCCGTAGCCTACGTTCACCGTCCAGACACCCCCGGACACCATGTCCAGATATTCATTGCCCTTGGCATCCCAGACGCGCATGCCCTTGCCTTCCACGATCACCATCGGATCGTTCTGCTCGAACTGCTTGTGCTGGGTAATGTGATGCCAAACATGCTTGCGATCACTGGCTATAACGGCGACTGCGTCGTATTCGTTTACATCGTGCTTCATGATGTTCACCCCCTGTCTGTATGGAGTAGTACTTGCGAGAACGGGCAGGAGGCTGAATCCTGTTGACGTGTGCCGATACATCCTGCAAACGCCAACAAGGGCAAGCTCCGGACACCAATGTCCTGTTGATGCCTAACAAGCTAAATTTATCCCTCAGGTCGGGTTAGAACCAGTTGTTTACCACCTATGATGCCAGCCCGCCACAGCTGGCTTGGGCGGCAAAAAAAGACGCCTGCGCGCCCAGACCCGCACAATGACTGCACCCAACTGGACCGACCCCGCAAGTCCGGCTGGCTCTAGTGACGCCATCGATTCAGGCCCACTATGGCATGGCTAGACTACTAGGCAGCTAGCTTAACCTGCGTTGCGGAAGATCAGCATGATTCAGTGTCACATCAATGGCCAGGCCACCCGGATACCTGAAGGTCACAGCCTTACCGACCTGATCGAACAGCTGGGTCTTAGCGGACGACGCCTGGCAATAGAGCTGAATGCAGAGATAGTGCCGCGCACAGCGCATGCAACTGTGACGCTGAATAACAACGATCGCGTGGAGATCGTCCACGCCATTGGCGGGGGCTGAAAGCGCCGCCTGGATACTTTCGGAAAAGGGAGTCTGCCAAGATGCATGACCCGGAAAACGAATCTGATCGCTTTACCATCGACGGCCAGCTGTTCGACTCGCGCCTGCTGCTCGATATTGGCTACTACCGCGATCCACAGCGCGCCCTGATTGCCGCCAGAGCCAGTGGTGCAGAAATCCTCTGTGTCTCGGTACGGCGCAACAATCTTGGCCAGCGCAACGACGAAGCCAATCTGCTCGACACCCTCACTCCCGACGAATTCATGATCCTGCCCAGCAGTTCCGGCTGCTACAACGCAGAGGATGCCATCGAATGCTGCCACCAGGCCCGTGAACTGCTCAATGGCCAGAATCTGGTAAAACTGGAAGTGCTCGGCGATGAGCAGACGCTTTACCCCGATATTCCGGCGACCCTGAGCGCGGCACAGACACTGATCAACGACGGCTTTCGGTTGCTGGTCTACTGCAATGACGATCCGGTCATCGCCAGGCGCCTGGAAGCCATGGGCGCCGCCGCCCTGATGCCCATGGGCGCGCCGCCGGGCTCGCATCTGACGCAGTACAACCCCGGCAACCTGCGCAGACTCATTGATCAGGCCAGCATACCGGTGCTGCTCGGCGGTATCTGCCGCGCCTCCGATGCAGCGCTGGCGATGGAGCTGGGGTGTGATGCGGTGGTAATAGACAGGGCCATAGCCCACGCCCAGGAACCGGTATTAATGGCCCAGGCCATGTGTTTTGCCGTACAGGCCGGCCGCCAGGGTTATCTGGCAGAATAACTGCAGACTCAGTTCTCCAGCGCTTGCGCCCGTGCTTCGGCCAGGCGCTGCTTGGACGCGGCTAGATCACTCATTGGCCGCGTACGCCGGGAGGCATGGTAGTACTCGTTGAAGACTTCGAAATAGGCGTCCAGCACCTCAGCGCTGGGCGCATCCCCTATCTGCTCCAGCAAGGCGGCTGCCACTTCACAGGTGCACAGATGATGATCCTGCGCCTGGGTGCGCAGATCGTAGCGGGTTTGGCGCTGGCTGCGCGGCTCTATCACCGGCACCTGATCCAGGTAACGACTGTGACGAAACATGCGCCGCGCCTGTCGCCAGGTACCGTCAAGAATGATGAATACCGGCTCGCGACCGGGCTTGGGCTCGAACTCCACCATGCGCTGGTCATAATCCGGTGCTGCAGGAAACACCAGGTAAGGGTCTAGGCCCGGATTGGCGAGTTGCTCCAGCAGGTCGGGGTCAGGCTCGGTGCGACTCCACGCAAAGGTGCGAGACCGGGCGATGGTATCCAGAATCAGCCGACCAGTATTGGTCGGCTTGTAGACCTCATTGCGGTGTGTCAGCAGCCAGAAGCGCGCCTGCGCCTCAATCTCAACGCGGTATTCACAGATGCAGCGCAGCTGCGGCAGCAGGCAGCGCTCACAGCGACTAACTCTGGAACCCCCGGGCAACGAAGGGCTTGCGCGGCGGCGCAGACAAAAAGGACATAGTAAGGAAAGTCGACTCTAGTGGGGCAGGAATCAGGCACCGCATAATACCGCGACCGGCGACGACATGCACCGCCGACGCCCGCAAGATGCAACGGGGCTAACGCTTACTGCAGCGTCTGGCTGGTCGGCACCTGAGTGTCAAACAGCTGCGCAGGCGCCCCCCAGTCCAGCGACTGGCTGCCACGGTGCAGCAGATGCAGAACCTGATGCAGCTCGGCGTAATTGAGCACACTGACTGCAGCCACCTCGTCGCTATCGCCGGTAAAGAAACTCAGCTGATAGCGCCCGCCGCGAAAGCTGGCATCGAGCCTGTGCAGCACTGCGGCCGGCGCCCGCGTCTGCAGCGGCGCCTCCTGCACCTGCAGTGCTTCACGGGCCTGTTCATGCTCAAACTGCGCGACGGCTTCCCGATGTTCCGGCGCCGTACGACTGACCTGCTTTGAAGTCCTGCGAATCAACTCGTCCGCGGCGCCCAGAATACGCAGGCACAGACGCCTTGTGAGCCAGAAATCGACCCGTGGCTGGCCGTTGTTCATATTGCCAATCAGCCGGATGCGATCTTCGCCCTGGTCATACTGAAAGGTAAAAGATCCAATATTTGTCATGTTTCCACCCTACCCCCATCCCCGCAAAGAGGTCAACTTTGGCCAGAAGTGAGACCCAGATGCGTCCCGTTAATGGTAAAAAACGGTGCATCCAACGCTGTCACCCAGCGACCAGCCACGCTGTGCAGCTGCACAAAGAAGCCAATAAATTCAATGCGTTATATATTGATGTTTGACAGGATTCCAGCACCTACTCTAGTATCGGGTGCCATCCAAACAAACGTATGAATTACTCGGGAGACAACAGGATGTTATATCGCCACCAGCATTCACCTGTCTATCCCCATGTCTCCAGCCACCCGCGCCCAGTCATGCTGCTGCGATGGGCCGCTATCCTGCTGCTGGTCGTGGCTTCACTGCTGGCCGATGCTCTGACCCTGGCGCCCCGGGCCGCAACCCAGGAGCCGCTGACGCTCGGCATACTGCCAAGGCGCAACGCGACCCTGACAACGGAACTCTTTACGCCCCTGGTTGAATACCTGAGCAAGTCGCTCGGACGCAAGATACAACTGGTCACATCAAAGGACTTCGACAGTTTTCTGCAGGACGTAAAGGATGAGCGTTTCGATATAGTGCACTACAACCAGTTCCATTATGTCCGTTCATCCGTGCAGTACCGCGTCATCGCCCATAACAGGGAGTTCGACCGCAGCACTGTCGCCGGCGCACTCTATGTCAAAAAAGATAGCGGTATTACCCGCGTCGAACAGTTACGCGGCAAGACGATCATTTTTGGCGGCGGCCAGGACGCCATGATGAGCTATATACTGCCACGCTACCTGCTGATGCAGGCCGGTCTGCAGCCGGGTGACTACCGGGAAATTTTTGCCAAAAGTCCACCCAACTCACTGATCGGACTGTACTATGATGAAGCCCAGGCCAGCGGTGCTGGCGATATTCTGATCGACCTCAAGGTGGTCAAGGACAGTGTGGACACCAGTCAGCTGACCCACCTTGCCGTCACAGAACAGCTGTTGCACCTGCCCTGGGCAGTACGCCGCACCATGGAGGACGAAGACGCGGCACAAATTCAGGCGCTGCTGATCGGTCTCGAAGCCAGCCAGGAAGGCTTGGCAATCCTTAAACAGGCCCAAATGACTGGCATAGGAATTGCCAATGACGACAGCTACGCCCCCCACAGGCGTATCATTGATCAGGTCATGCCGCCCAGTCAGGATCGTCCCTGACGACGGAGCATAGAAGTGCGCTTAGCCTCCAGGTTCATTCTTATTGTCAGTGGCATTCTGTCGGTGACGCTCGCACTCAATGCCTACTACTTTATCCACAGCCAGAATCAGTTGCTGGAACAGCAACTTAACGAGCGCGGCCGCGTACTCGGCCACCTGATCGCACTGATCAGCCCCGAAGCCATGCTCAGCTTCGATTTCCTGACCCTCAACGAGTATGCCCGCGAAGTGTCGCGCCAGCGCGATGTCGTCTACGGCGTTATCGTCAACGCCAAAGGCACGCCCCTCACGTCCTTTTTCAATCGCCAGGACCCCCGCGTACTGGATGCCCTGCAGGCGCTTGATCTGGATCTGGAAACCGCTCCTTTGACCCCGCCCAAAACGGCCCAACTGGTGACGCGCCTGTCGTCCAGCCTTTATGACCTGCTGCCCATGGAATTTCCCATCAGCCATGGCGATCGCCCGCTGGGGCAGCTTAAGGTCGGCATCAGTCGCGAGCAGCTGCACTCCCAGACCCAGCGCCAGCTACTGATTCAAAGTTCGATCTACGGTCTGATCATCCTGTTCCTGTGCAGTGCCATCTTCTGGGTCTTCCGCTACAACGTCATGGGCCCCGTCAACCGCCTGATGGCCGCCTCCCGCAATGTCGGCCTTGGCGAATTGGAAGAAGTGGCGGTGACCTCAAGCGACGAGCTAGGCAGCCTGGCCGAAACCTTCAATGCAATGATTCACGCCATACGTGAGGAGCAGGCCAAGCTGCACTATCAAGCTAACCATGATGCGCTGACCTCACTGCCTAACCGCATGATGGCCATCGATCGGCTGGAACACGAGCTGCATCAGGCACGGCGCCACAATGAGCTGCTTGCGGTGATCTTTATTGATCTGGACAACTTCAAGGTGGTCAACGACACCATGGGACATGCCGCCGGTGACGAACTACTGGCCATGCTTGGCGCCCGCCTGCTGTCCCGTCTGCGTGATGTAGATACCCTGGCACGCCTGGGCGGTGATGAATTCCTGGTACTGCTGCCGCGGATACAGAATATTGATGAAGTGAAGCAGATCGCAACACGACTGCTCGAAGCCACCTCCGAGCGCATGATGCTGTACAGCCGTGAAGTCATAGTGCATTGCAGTATCGGCATCGCACTCTACCCGGATGATGGTATCAGCGCAGAAGAGCTCATGGCCAACGCCGACAACGCCATGTATCAGGCCAAAACCCCGGGCCACCTGCCCATCTGTTTCTTCACCCAGGAAATGAACGTGCAGGTACGCCAACGGCTGCAGCTCGAGCAGGACCTGCACCTGGCGGTCGAGCGCGGCGAGCTGGAGCTCTACTTCCAGCCCATCGTTCAGGCCGGCCATTGCCGGCCCATAGGGGCGGAAGTCTTGCTGCGCTGGCAACACCCGCAAAATGGCACTATCAACCCGGCAACCTTTATCCCCCTGGCTGAAGCCACCGGGCTGATAATCCCCATCGGCGACTGGGTGCTGCAACAGGCCACATCCTTGCTGCGACACTGGCTCGACCTGGGGCTTGCCCCCGGTACCCTGGCGATCAACATATCCCGCCTGCAACTGCAGGAACGGCTGATTTCAGTCATCCAGGATCTGGTGACAGAGCATCGCATTCCGGCGAACATGCTCGAGCTGGAGATGACGGAAAATATTCTGCTGGATGACCACGCCAAGATCAGCGAAACACTGGATCAGCTGCAGGCCATGGGGCTCAAGCTCAGCCTGGACGACTTTGGCACCGGCTACTCATCCCTCAGTTACCTGCGGCGCTTCTCCTTCGACGCACTCAAGATCGACCGCAGCTTTATTCAGGGATTGCCACAGGATCAGGACGGCTGTGCTCTTATCGGCGCCATAGTAGTGATGGCCCATCGCCTTGGGCTGCGTGTTGTCGCCGAAGGCGTGGAAACCATCGAGCAGCGTGACTTCCTGCAACAGCAGGGCTGTGATTACCTGCAAGGCTACCTGCTGGCCCGGCCCATGACGGTCGACGCCTATCAGGCAACCCTGCCCAGCCAGGTCTGCCCGCGACTGAGTAAAGACAAGGAGATGTAAGTCAGCATGCAACAACCCGCCCATTCGCCTGCAGTATTGCGTGCCAGAGCCGCCCGCAAAGAGACGCTGAGCGCTACAGTACGACCACTATTGTGTACCGTCATGCTATTGCTGTTTGTGCTTTGGGTACATCTGGGTTCTGGACTTGCCACCTTCTCGCACCAGACCCGCACCGAGCCCGGCTGGGACGACTTTCGGGAGGCCTACCAGGTCGACAATTTCGGTCGCGACGGCTATTTTGTGCGGGCCGTGCAAAACGGCTACAACCTGACGCACCATACACCCGACTATGCCTGGCGCTTTACCCGCAAATCCGCCACCGATGCCAACAACAGCTGCAGCAGTTGCCACAGCAATGAAGATCTGGCCTATGCCCTGGTCAACGGGGATAGATTCGTACCTGAGCTGGACCGACGTGTATCCTTTGAGGAAAGCGTGATGCGCTGCTATGCCAAGCACCTGGATGGCTTCGTGCCGACGATTTACGACCCGGCGGTGCGTGATGTGCGCATCTTTGCCCGCATGGTGGCCCATCACCTGCAACTCGGTGAGGGCAGCCTGGGAGTATCCCCCTGATGGAACTCTCCCAGCGAACCCTGAAAATCACCCAGTTAGGGCTGCTGCTCGCCCTGCTGGCAGGCCTCTACGGCGTGGCCCAGAGTTATCACGGCGAACGGGCGCAGATTCGCCAGAGCGCGGTCACGCTCACACCCGGCTGTGAGGCGAAGCTGTCGGACTATGGGCTCAAGCCCGGCGACGTCTACATTTCGCCCTACATCGAGCAAAAGACCGGCCAGCAGGTCGTCAGGCAGGGTTACAGCGCAGAAGATGTGCGCGCCATTGAGCGCGGCTGCAATATCATCGACGACCTGCAGGGCCAGCATGCCGAGGACAATCGGCTCGAGCGCTGGAACTCGACCCGCTTTGTACGCGGTAACCAGACCAGCTGTGATCACTGCCACCAGGGGATCGGCGACAAGCAGAACCCCGACGGCGAGCCCCAGATAGGTTCCCTGAGCCTGGGGGCCTCCTGGGTCATGGCCGACATGTATGACCGCTTCACCGGCATCTTGCTGCCCTACGAACTGCGCCAGATGCAGTGCTATATCAACTCATCCAATGGCTTCAAGCCCAATATCGCCGACGATCTGATCGGCGATGTGACGGCTTACAGCCGCTTTCTGTCCGCCGCGCTGGATCTTCGTATCGGCAACCGCTACCCCGAACAGGGTATCGACGAGGTCACCGCCTCCATGACCGACAAGCGCGGTGACGACTATGTGCGCGGACAGTCGCTGTACCGGGACAAATGCGCCCAGTGCCATGGCCAGCAGGGGCTGGGCACCCTGGTGGACAAGCAGGTACTCTTCCCCGCCGTGGCCGGCCCCGATGCCTTCAACCTGCAATCACGCAACAACTTTTCCTTTGTTTCGACCATCCTGCCCGGATTTATCTGCCGCAATATGCCACTGGGCCAGGAAGGTACCCTGGAGCCCCAGGAATGCCGCGACATCGCCTTTTATATCAGCAACCTGCCCAGACCCGCCGGCGACAAGCAGGGACCGCTGGCCGCGGCCTGGCAGCAGGTGATGATGTTTGTCATGCCACCCCTGGTGGCTGCCGTTGAAAACTTTCACGCCAACAAGCCGTAAATCCAAGGATCCAGCATGCACGCCTCCCTGATGAACCGCGGCAAAGACTACGCGATCGGCAACAGTCTGCTGGTAGGCCTCACCCTGGCGGTAGTAGTCCTGCCCCAGGCGATCGCCTTTTCCACGACCCTGGCAGGGCTGCCGCCCTACTTCGGCATCTATGCCGCTATCTGGGGCGTGCTGTTCACCGCCCTGCTCAACCCCTCGCGAATATTCCACGGCGGCCCGAACAGCGCCATGTCGGCGGTGATAGGCGTGACCCTGCTGCCGGTGGCACCCCAGTTCGGCAATGACTATATCGGCTACGCCCTGAGCCTGATTCTGATGGCTGGCGTCTTCCAGCTGCTGTTCCTGCTGATTCCCGCCCTCGGCCGCATGCTGGACTTTCTCAGTGAGCCTGTGATTAACGGCATGATCTGCGGCATAGGCCTGTTTCTGATCTTCAAATCCTTTGCGGGCTTTGCCGGCCTGCCGATTAATACAGAGGTGGAATGGCCCCTGTGGATAGCCTGGCAGACCTTCCTTGCCATGCTCGAAATTGGCAACATGCATGCCATCCACATAGGCCTGGTGACCCTGGTGGTCACCGTACTGGCGCGGCAGTTTCAGCCCATTCGCAATGCCGCCATCCTGCTGGGGATCATCGCCGGCACCCTGCTGTCGGAATACCTCAACAGCCGCTACGGCCTGGAAAATACCCTGATCGAGCAGACCGCCGACATGTCCGCCATTGGCTTTGTGTTCCCGTCCCTTCCGCTGTTCACCCAGGAAGCCATGCCCGACCTGATCAGCATTATTCCAGGTGCCATCACGCTGGCATTGCTGGGGCTGTTTCAGACGGTGGCTGCCATGCGCCGCATGAATCGCAAGCAGGGACACTACATCAGCGCGCGCCATGGCATCTTCGCCGACAGTCTCAGCAACTGCCTGCTGCCCTTTATATCCTCGCTGCCGACCTGTGCTTCGTTCAACCGCATGTGGCTGATGCACGCCATGGGGGCCGTCAGCCGCCTGGCAGCGGTTTTTTCAGGCCTGATACTGTTACTGCTGGTGCTGTTTTTCTCCGACCTTATTGCCATTATTCCGATCCCCGCCATGGCCGCCACCATCATGATCGTCGGCGCCAACATGATTAAGTGGTCGGATATAAAGCCGCATTTCCACAACCTCCCCGAAGCCATCGTATTTTCGGCATCCTTTGTATCGGTGCATGTTTTCGGGCTCTTTGGCGCGGTAATCTGTGGTTCCCTGCTGGCGCTGGCCTATGCGAAATGGGAAAAAGCCCACCCCAATGTGTCGATGGACGGCAATATTCTGCGCATCAAGGGCAACATCTATTATGGGTCTCTGCCGGTAATCGAATCCCTGTTCCACAAGGCCATAAGCCAACAGGATGAGCTGGTAGTGGATTTCTCGGCGGTACACCACATAGACCCGGAGGGCGTTCGCTGGCTCACAGAGCTCCGGAAGCATGAAAAGGTACGCTTCATGGACAGACGCAGTGGCATAGACAGACGCACCGGCAAGCGCGTCAAACACAGCAAGACCGATCGACGCCAGCGCCGGGTACTTTGAGGGGCTGCCGCCAATAGAGCATTCAGGCAGAGACGAAGACACAGTGCCTGCCTATCAGGCAGGCACTGATCTTGTAAATAGGAGCAAGAAGGCAGATGTACCGCGCAGGGCTATTAGCCCCCGGTCATGTTCATGAAGCGAACTATCTGTACGTCGCCGTCATTACTGAAGTGGTGGCGCTCCGGCTTGTGCACAATGGCTTCCACTATAGCGGCCTTGAGACGTTCAATGTCACCGGGGTAGCGTCGCAGCAACGCCTTGAGATCCAGCGAATCTTCGTTACCCAGGCAGAGTAACAGGCGGCCTTCCACCGTCACCCGTACCCGGTTACAGTCTCCGCAGAAGTTATGGCTGTGGGGCGAAATAAAACCGACACGACTGTTACTGTCCGCCATGCGCCAGTATTTCGAAGGGCCACCGCTGGACTCGGTCGTCGGCAGCAGCGGATAGTACGGCTCAATCAGCGCCCGTACGTCGTCACTGGAACAGAAGGTTTCGGCGCGGTCATGCTCGGATATCTGCCCCAGAGGCATTTCCTCGATAAAGCTGATGTCCAGGGAACGATCCCGGGCATAGCGCACCAGTTCATGCACCTCGTCGTCGTTGCGCCCCTTGAGCACAACGGCATTCAGTTTGATGCGTTCGAATCCTGCTTCCCTTGCAGCCTCAATACCATCCAGAACCTGCTCCAGCCGCCCGGTACGGGTAAGACGCAGAAAGCGATCCGGCTGCAGACTGTCGAGACTGATATTCAGACGATTCACACCGGCATCCTTCAGCTGCCGGGCATAACGGCGCAGCTGCGAGCCATTGGTCGTCACACAGAACTCGCGCAGCCCCTCCAGTTTGCCGATACCATCAAACAGAGTGATGACATCACGTCGCACCAGAGGCTCGCCGCCGGTCAGGCGAACCTTGTTCACCCCCAGCTCCGTGAAAGCCTTGGCAATAGTCTGGATCTCTTCTAGCGACAGGACCTGCTGGCGCGGCAGGAACGTCATGTCCTCGCCCATACAGTAGACGCAACGGAAATCACAACGATCCGTCACCGACATCCGTACGTAGGTAATCTGGCGTCCGAAAGGATCAATTAGCTGCTCAGTCGCCACAGGGCACCTCATGTAAATCTTCTTGTCATGGTTACCGGCTTGATTATCAGCATCTACAACTCCGGCAGGGTTGCAGCTACGATATCACGTTGTACTCAGGCTGTCCGGTACCAAAAGCACGATACAAACAGGGAATTCTGGCGCCAGAAACACAGACCGCAGCCGCCGTGTACAACACTGATCTGTAATAATTTTCATGATGTTTTGGATCAAACAAGCCACAGACTGAGACGGCAAAATTCTAGCTTTCGCACAAATATTGAACTAGTATCGCCAAACACCTCATATACTGTAAGCGATAGATCGAATCCATCGAGACGCCTGACTCGATACAGCACAACTCCCAGAACCGGGAGTATATGAGATCCATGCACGCCCAGGGAGTTGGGACTACTTTTAAAAGGAATTAACATGCCCATTAACAACGTACGAAAATACCTGTCCGTATTGCTTGCAGCTTCCCTCCTGGCCGGTTGCCAAGGCAACCAAACTGTCACTCAGACATCAGACGGTGGTGGCGGCGGCACTCCTGTTGATGGTGGCGACACCGACGGCGGGACAGCGACTCCGGGAAAAACCACTCTTACTGCTAAGATCGTGACGGATGTTGCCGACACTGTGGATTCTACCGGCAACCTGGTAAGAACCCTAGGCACAACCATCAGCCAGCAAAACCTGCCAATGGTGGGCTCCATAACCAGCGGAACTGGTGAAGTCCTGGTCAACACCGGTGACGCTGTTGGCACTCTGGCTACTGGACTGAATGATGGCCTGGGATCATTGACCGAAAACGAGAACGCTCTGGGGACTACCCTGGCAGGCGTTACCGGTGCGACATCCGAGATCGGCAACGGGGTTGAAATACTCGGCACGACCATCGAGTCAGTGAATACAATGCCGGTATTCGCCCAACTGGATGCACAGACCGGCCTGCTCACAACGCTGGGCGGTACTGCCTCCGAACTTGGCCTCGTACGGACCTGTCTGATACCCTCACCCTCGCGCTAACCGAAGAGAACGGCGCCCTGAGCGGATTGACAACAGAATTGACAGGTGTGATTCGTCCTTTGATCGCAGAAACCGAAGGAGGCACACAGGTTATCGGTCAGGCTTTGGTCGTCGGCCCAGTGGCCACTAGCCTTCTGGAGCAGTCAGGTACCGCAGTTGTAATACTGGGCGGTGATCTTGCCAACAATGACAACGCCGTTCTGGCCAGCACCGGCGGAACAGTACAGGGCGTGGGCCGCCTGGTTATTGACGCCGGCGGACTTCTCTCCCTGGCTGATGCCACTGATACCGGTGAAGCTCTGGATCTTAACAATCTGCTAGCCGGACTGGATAACAATGGCAGCCCCTTGGACGCTCTCGACTCCGTACTAGGCGCTGACAATGGCAACCTCCTCAGTTCCGTTACTGATACTGTAGAGGGTCTGACTGGGGGACTATCAGGCACAGATGGCGGCCTGCTGAGTCCTGTGACCGATGCCGTAGGCGGACTGACCGGTGGGCTCGCGGGTACTGACGGCGGCCTGCTGAGCCCAGTGACTGACGTCGTAGATGGACTGACCAGCGGTGGACTGACGGGGACTGATGTCGGCCTGATCGACCCTCTACTCGATACCGTCGATGGACTGACCGGTGGGCTGCTCGGCGGTGACGGAGGCCTGCTGGATCCTGTAACCGGCACGACTGATGGGCTCCAGTCTGGTGACGGCGACCTCCTGGGATCGGCAACCGATATACTGGGCGGCCTGACGGGTACAGGCCTTCCCTCTTCGGAAACTATTGCTAATGAGGGGCTGGTAGATACCCTTGACAATACACTTCTGGATCCTCTGGTCGGTGGATTACTGTAATCCGATAGCCGCCCCAACTCAGGCTGCATAAGCAGGACCGATCACCCTGTCCGTTTCGTACAGAGTGGTCGGTTTTTTTTCAGCAGCCGTTAGTCTCTAGCGTTTCACCAGACCAGCTAGAAGTGAATAGCGGTCCGTCCGGACTCAGCAAGGCAGCCCGAATATGTTTTTCAAAATGCCATCATGCCTACTGGCAGGATCCATTCTTTCCCAGTTACTGTCGACTCAAGCCTACGCCGAAGAGCCTCCCTTTATCGTCGACGAAGAGTTCCAATCCATCGACGAAACTGAAAAATTCAAACTCGAACACCCCGACAGCGCTACAACAGAACAGATCGATAAATCACCTTCCTATACAATAAAGCATGTCAGCTTCAGGGGTGGTTCTGTCTTTGAACTTTCAGAAATCTCGAAGTTGGTAAACCCTCTCATCGGGAAAGCGGTAAAGCCTGGCGACTTACGTTCGGTTCTTAACAGCATTAATATAAAATATCGAGATGCCGGTTACCCGCTGTCCTATGCTTACCTTCCAAAGCAGGATCTATCAAGCGGAAGGTTGGAAATATATTTAATAGAGGGGTACATTGGCCGCAGTGAAATCCTGATCGAAGATCAAGATATACAACATCGAGTACATACATTAATTGAAAAAATAAAGAACCAGAGACCACTAAAGACTGCAACATTTGACCGCGCCATAGCCCTAATAGAAAGCACACAGGCTATCGATTTCGCATCAGCGCACCAAAACCAAAAACAATAAGTGGAGCCACCACGATTCGGATAGAAGAGGTAAAGTCAAAAAAATTCGAGTCAAACCTGGGGCTGGAAAATAATAGCCAGGACGATACTAGAATTCTGGCAACAGCCAATATCCAGTCTCTCACCTCGAATGCCGACCGCCTTAGCCTATCAACCCTGGTCCCTAATAATACTGTAAATAGCTATTACGCAATCACATATCGCCAAGATTTGAATTCCAACGGCCTGCAGCTAGAAGCTGCAGCCAACCATTACAACAACACCGACATAAATAAAATTTACTCGGGCAGCTCACCTCTCACTATATCTGAAGAAAAAAACCGTAACCGTTTCCGGCTAGGAATTAATTACCCTTTCCTTCTTTTCAGGTCGTCTAGCTGGTGGGGCGGAGCATCCTTACAGCACCTTAATGAAGATTCCCACTTCGTTATCAGCTCCGACTCCACGAGCACAACAGAGGTCGACAAGCTTTTGCGTTACTCAGCTGTAGAAATAAATTCGAATTGGCTCAAAAAAACCGGGGAGCAGACCTATCAGGTTCACGGGCGCATAAAGCAGGGTTTAGAGCTTGGTAATGAAAAGAATGAGAGCACAAGGTCCGGGACGACAACTCAGGGCACCGAGTCCCTCAACTTCACCCTTATAAATCTGGATGCACTCTGGAAAGTACGTTTATCGCCTAAATGGCAAGTACAGACAAAAACAAATATTTTCTGGTCGGACGACCAACTGCCTTCAGCCGAAAGTGTTCGATACGGAGGTCGTCACTTTGGCCGGGGTTATCCAGGCGCCCAGGCGCAGGGGGACAAAGGCTACGCGGCCGAGATAGAGCTACGTTATTTAATACCCTCAGACTCCGTCATCATAAAAAGAATCGAACCCTATCTAGTGCTGGACACCGCGCATTCAGAATCCAACGCCATGGGCATACAACACCAATTATCTTCCGTTGCCCTCGGCCTTGATCTAACGGATATCCAATACTATCGCGTAGGTTTTGAATACGCCCAACCTACCGGCGACCCGACACAAAACAGCAATGATCACGAGCCTACTTATAATCTGAACCTTCGTTGGCAGTTCTGACCGCAATACCAGTTGCCAGCAACGGCTAACCCCTAACTTCCGAGCACTAACTGCACGCAGAACTGTTACTCCGTTTTCCATAAGAAGCCCTGGCTAATAACCGCGGGATTCCGCAATTCACACACAAAAACGCCCCGACCGAAGGTCGAGGCGTTTTCGTTGAATAAATGCTTGGCGCCTCGCTGGCGAGCCGTCCCGCAGACAAGTATGCCGCGGTCGTCAAACCGGGTCAAAGCTGCGCTTCGACAAGTCCCGTTTTGACCCTACTATCACATGGCTGGGCGGCCCGCGAGCGGCGCTGTCTACCTGCCCCATGTGAGGGTCATCGCTGAACAATACCCCATACGGAAAAACCCGACCTCATCGAGACCGGGGTTTCCGTTATTAAATGCTTGGCGATGACCTACTCTCACATGGGGAAACCCCACACTACCATCGGCGATACCGCGTTTCACTACTGAGTTCGGGATGGGATCAGGTGGTTCCACAGCTCTATTGTCGCCAAGCAAAACTTGTACAATATGGATTCTGGCCGCGACAGATGGTGGTCTGTCGCGACGTAGCTTAATTCGATTATGTCTTGTCTGCAGCACAAGCTCATGCCAATGCGTCAATCTCGTCTCTCTCGTGCTTTTCGCCTGCTCGTTCTTTTCAGTCGGAGCAGGCAACCAAACGCCTTGGGCGTTATATGGTCAAGCCTCACGGGCAATTAGTACGGGTTAGCTCAACGCCTCGCAGCGCTTACACACCCCGCCTATCAACGTCTTAGTCTTAAACGGCCCTTTAGGGGGCTCAAGGCCCCAGTGAGATCTCATCTTGAAGGGGGCTTCCCGCTTAGATGCTTTCAGCGGTTATCCCGTCCGAACGTAGCTACCCGGCAATGCCACTGGCGTGACAACCGGAACACCAGAGGTTCGTTCACTCCGGTCCTCTCGTACTAGGAGCAACTCTTCTCAAATCTCAAACGCCCACGGCAGATAGGGACCGAACTGTCTCACGACGTTCTAAACCCAGCTCGCGTACCACTTTAAATGGCGAACAGCCATACCCTTGGGACCGGCTTCAGCCCCAGGATGTGATGAGCCGACATCGAGGTGCCAAACACCGCCGTCGATGTGAACTCTTGGGCGGTATCAGCCTGTTATCCCCGGAGTACCTTTTATCCGTTGAGCGATGGCCCTTCCATGCAGAACCACCGGATCACTAGAACCTACTTTCGTACCTGCTCCACGTGTCAGTGTCGCAGTCAAGCACCCTTCTACTCTTGCGCTCAATGCATGATTTCCGACCATGCTGAGGGTACCTTCGTGCTCCTCCGTTACTCTTTGGGAGGAGACCGCCCCAGTCAAACTACCCACCACACAATGTCCTCGAACCGGATTACGGTCCAGAGTTAGAACCTCAACAGTACCAGGCTGGTATTTCAAGATTGGCTCCACGCAGACTGGCGTCCACGCTTCAAAGCCTCCCAGCTATCCTACACAAGTAATGTCAAAGTCCACTGTGAAGCTATAGTAAAGGTTCACGGGGTCTTTCCGTCTAGCCGCGGGTAAACTGCATCTTAACAGCTATTTCAATTTCACTGAGTCTCGGGTGGAGACAGTGTGGCCATCGTTACGCCATTCGTGCAGGTCGGAACTTACCCGACAAGGAATTTCGCTACCTTAGGACCGTTATAGTTACGGCCGCCGTTTACCGGGGCTTCGATCAAGAGCTTCGCTTGCGCTAACCCCATCAATTAACCTTCCGGCACCGGGCAGGCGTCACACCCTATACGTCCACTTTCGTGTTTGCAGAGTGCTGTGTTTTTAATAAACAGTCGCAGCCACCTGGTATCTTCGACTCCCAACAGCTCACCCCGCGAGGGGGTCACCATCAGGAGCGTGCCTTCTCCCGAAGTTACGGCACCATTTTGCCTAGTTCCTTCACCCGAGTTCTCTCAAGCGCCTTGGTATTCTCTACCTGACCACCTGTGTCGGTTTTGGGTACGGTCAGCGGTAACCTGAAGCTTAGAGGCTTTTCCTGGAAGCGTGGCATCAACGACTTCAGTTCCTAAGAACCTCGTCATCAGATCTCAGTCTTAAGGGGGACCGGATTTGCCTAATCCCCCAACCTACATCCTTAAACGCAGACAACCAACGCTGCGCTCGCCTAGCCTTCTCCGTCCCCTCATCGCAGTTACCGCCGGTGCAGGAATATTAACCTGCTTCCCATCGACTACGCATTTCTGCCTCGCCTTAGGGGCCGACTCACCCTACCTCGAATAGCGTTGGATAGGAAACCTTGGTCTTCCGGCGTGGAGGTTTTTCACCCCCATTATCGTTACTCATGTCAGCATTCGCACTTCTGATACCTCCAGGATGCCTCACAGCTTTCCCTTCAACGGCTTACAGAACGCTCCTCTACCATGCCATAAATGGCATCCACAGCTTCGGTGTATCACTTAGCCCCGTTATATCTTCCGCGCAGGCCGACTCGACTAGTGAGCTATTACGCTTTCTTTAAAGGGTGGCTGCTTCTAAGCCAACCTCCTAGCTGTCTGAGCCTTCCCACATCGTTTCCCACTTAGTGATAACTTTGGGACCTTAGCTGGTGGTCTGGGTTGTTGCCCTTTTCACGACGGACGTTAGCACCCGCCGTGTGTCTCCCATGATTGCACTCACCGGTATTCGGAGTTTGCATCGGGTTGGTAAGTCGGGATGACCCCCTAGCCGAAACAGTGCTCTACCCCCGGTGGTGAGACATGAGGCGCTACCTAAATAGCTTTCGAGGAGAACCAGCTATCTCCGGGCTTGATTAGCCTTTCACTCCGATCCACAGGTCATCCGCTAACTTTTCAACGGTAGTCGGTTCGGTCCTCCAGTTGATGTTACTCAACCTTCAACCTGCCCATGGATAGATCGCCCGGTTTCGGGTCTAATCCCAGCAACTAAACGCCCTATTAAGACTCGGTTTCCCTACGGCTCCCCTATACGGTTAACCTTGCTACTGAAATTAAGTCGCTGACCCATTATACAAAAGGTACGCAGTCACGGTCTCAAGAACCGCTCCCACTGCTTGTACGTACACGGTTTCAGGGTCTATTTCACTCCCCTCACAGGGGTTCTTTTCGCCTTTCCCTCACGGTACTGGTTCACTATCGGTCAGTCAGGAGTATTTAGCCTTGGAGGATGGTCCCCCCATGTTCAGACAGGATAACACGTGTCCCGTCCTACTCGTTTTCATTGATAAGGCGTTTTCGCATACGGGGCTATCACCCACTACGGCGGCACTTTCCAGTGCCTTCTGCTAACACCAAACCAACTTAAGGGCTAATCCCCGTTCGCTCGCCGCTACTAAGGGAATCTCAATTGATTTCTTTTCCTTCGGGTACTTAGATGTTTCAGTTCCCCGAGTTCGCCTCTTAAAGCCTATGTATTCAGCTAAAAGATACCCAGTAAACTGGGTGGGTTTCCCCATTCAGACATCTCCGGATCAAAGGTTGTTTGCCACCTCCCCGAAGCTTTTCGCAGGCTACCACGTCTTTCGTCGCCTCTGACTGCCAAGGCATCCACCGTGCACGCTTCGTCACTTGACCATATAACCCGAAGGCGTCTGGTAAGGACGAGAGTTCGATAAGATTTTTCGCCATTGGCGCTTGTACTACAGTACAAGACATATCTCGAATTAATTCGAATCCATATTGTTAAAGAGCGATAAAGCAAGCTTGAAGCGATAAGCTTCGAGCTGACAGCTTTAAGCGATAAGCTTCAAACCGTGATCGGTGTGCAACTTATGACTTACAGCTTTCTTTTAAATGGTGGAGCTATGCGGGATCGAACCGCAGACCTCCTGCGTGCAAAGCAGGCGCTCTCCCAGCTGAGCTATAGCCCCAGAACTTTTCCTGGTACAGAGAGTAACCAGGTAACAGCGTCAACCGCGTTTGATTGGCTGTGATGTCAACGTGGATTGAACCACCGACCTCACCCATTCTTTATCATAAAGAGTGGGGTACGCTCTAACCAGCTGAGCTACTACAACTTTCCTGCCGGAAAACTGGTAGGCCTGAGTGGATTTGAGGTACCGACCTCACCCATTCTTTATCATAAAGAGTGGGGTGCGCTCTAATCAGCTGAGCTACAAGCAATCATTCTGACGAATAATTGGTAGGCCTGAGTGGACTTGAACCACCGACCTCACCCTTATCAGGGGTGCGCTCTAACCAGCTGAGCTACAAGCCTACATCATCAAGCTTTTAGCCTTGCGGCTACAAGCTCTTTTATCCACAGGTTATCCCCGCGAATATTTCGCTCTCTTTAACGTTTGATCAGATAATTCGTGTGGACGCTATGCCAGAACAAGCCATGTCGTTTAAGGAGGTGATCCAGCCGCAGGTTCCCCTACGGCTACCTTGTTACGACTTCACCCCAGTCATGGACCACACCGTGGTAACCGTCCTCCCGAAGGTTAGACTAGCTACTTCTGGTGCAACCCACTCCCATGGTGTGACGGGCGGTGTGTACAAGGCCCGGGAACGTATTCACCGTGGCATTCTGATCCACGATTACTAGCGATTCCGACTTCACGCAGTCGAGTTGCAGACTGCGATCCGGACTACGACCGGTTTTGTGAGATTGGCTCCCCCTCGCGGGTTTGCAGCCCTCTGTACCGGCCATTGTAGCACGTGTGTAGCCCTACTCGTAAGGGCCATGATGACTTGACGTCGTCCCCACCTTCCTCCGGTTTGTCACCGGCAGTCTCCTTAGAGTTCCCACCATTACGTGCTGGCAAATAAGGACAAGGGTTGCGCTCGTTACGGGACTTAACCCAACATTTCACAACACGAGCTGACGACAGCCATGCAGCACCTGTCTCAGAGCTCCCGAAGGCACCAAGCTATCTCTAGCGAGTTCTCTGGATGTCAAGAGTAGGTAAGGTTCTTCGCGTTGCGTCGAATTAAACCACATGCTCCACCGCTTGTGCGGGCCCCCGTCAATTCATTTGAGTTTTAACCTTGCGGCCGTACTCCCCAGGCGGTCGACTTATTGCGTTAGCTGCGCCACTAAGAGAGCAAGTCTCCCAACGGCTAGTCGACATCGTTTACGGCGTGGACTACCAGGGTATCTAATCCTGTTTGCTACCCACGCTTTCGCACCTCAGTGTCAGTATCAATCCAGGCAGTCGCCTTCGCCACTGGTGTTCCTTCCTATATCTACGCATTTCACCGCTACACAGGAAATTCCACTGCCCTCTACCGTACTCTAGTTAAGCAGTATCAGGTGCAGTTCCCAGGTTAAGCCCGGGGCTTTCACATCTGACTGACTCAACCACCTACGCGCGCTTTACGCCCAGTTATTCCGATTAACGCTCGCACCTTCCGTATTACCGCGGCTGCTGGCACGGAATTAGCCGGTGCTTCTTCTGTGGCTAACGTCACAGGTAACGGTTATTAGCCGCTACCCTTTCCTCACCACTGAAAGTGCTTTACAACCCGAAGGCCTTCTTCACACACGCGGCATGGCTGGATCAGGGTTGCCCCCATTGTCCAATATTCCCCACTGCTGCCTCCCGTAGGAGTCTGGGCCGTGTCTCAGTCCCAGTGTGGCTGGTCATCCTCTCAGACCAGCTAAGGATCGTCGCCTTGGTAGGCCTTTACCCTACCAACTAGCTAATCCTACGCAGGCTCATCTGATAGCGAAAGGTCTATAAATAGATCCCCTCCTTTCCCCCTTGGGGCGTATGCGGTATTAGCATCCGTTTCCGAATGTTGTCCCCCACTACCAGGTAGATTCCTACGCGTTACTCACCCGTCCGCCGCTCTCAAGAGAAGCAAGCTTCTCTCTACCGCTCGACTTGCATGTGTTAGGCCTGCCGCCAGCGTTCAATCTGAGCCATGATCAAACTCTTCAGTTTAAAATCAAGATACCGAAGTATCGATAATTCTGACTCAAGCTATAACAACTTAAATGAATTCACATTAGGGTTGCTTACCTTGATAAAGCTATTTATGCCTTATCCTGACAAGCGCCCACACGAATTATCTGATCAATCTGTTAAAGAGCGTTTGGACTCAAGGATCGTTGCCGCTGATCCCGCGTCTCAAGTGAGGCGCATATTCTAGCGTCTCGGTGTTTTAAGTCAACTCTTTTTTTCAACATTTCCGACCTAAGCCGAGGAGAAAAACGAGTGACTCACAAGCCGATACTGCCGGCCGATTCACCAAGCTAAACACTTGAAAATCAACCACTTACTTCCGACTTGCCTTTCGCGCTGCAGCCGTTGTTACTTGGCTGTGCCTCGAAAGTGGGGCTATTTTACCCATGGGAGATCTGGTGTCAACAGAACTGTCACTTTTATTTAATCGGGCCGTCACTGATACCTGCAAGCTAGTTGAATTCGCGTCCTTGCGAAGCCCCTGCGCGGGCAAAGCGCTTAATTTGACGATAGGGGAAAACATCGACAATTTCCCCATTCCGCACCTGCTGCTGCATCCGTTGCCAAAAGGCGGCCTCGAGCAGATCACCGTGCAGCTCGTTGAAGATGCGACGCACCTTGGCATTGCAGGCCGTCAGGATGCTGAACTCCTCCGGAAAGACATCATTGGCCCCGACTGAGTACCAGGGCTCGCCCGACATTTCCTGCTCAGGATACATGGCCTCGGGAATACGCCTGAAGTTGCACTCCGTCAGGTACATGATTTCATCATAATCGTAGAACACCACCCGACCGTGACGTGTCACACCGAAATTCTTGAACAGCATGTCGCCGGCAAAGATGTTGGCGGCCGCCAGCTGCTTTATCGCCTTGCCGAATTCATTGATGACATGGAACAGGTCCGGTTCATCATCGTTCGCCAGCGCCCTGTCGATATAGATGTTGAGGGGTGTCATGCGGCGTTCCGCCCAGAGATGACGGATAGTGACCAGGTCGCCTTCTATCTCGACGGAAGAGGCAGCGACCTTTTGCAGCTCATCAATAAGCTCCTGGGTAAAACGGCTGCGCGGAAACAGAAAGTTGGCGAATTCCTGGGTATCAGCCATGCGCCCGGCCCTGTCGTGACGTTTTACCAGCTGATACTTTTCTTTCACAGTGGCTCGCGTGACATTCTTCGACGAGGAGAAGCGGTCCTTGATCAGCTTGAACACCACCGGGAACGAGGGCAGTGTAAACACCGTCATCACCATCCCCTTGATGCCGGGGGCTATGACAAACTGGTCGTCTGACATCGCAAGATGATCCAGAAAACTGCGATAGAACTCCGCCTTGCCCTGCTTGTAAAAGCCGATGGAGGAATACAGCTCCGCCCTGGACTTCATCGGAATCAGTGTATGCAGGAAACCGATGAATTCGGACGGTACATTTACATCCACCATGAAATAGGAACGGGTGAAACTGAAAATCACCGAGACATCATTCTCTTCCAGTATCAGCGTGTCGACATAGACAGCGCCTGCACCGTTGTGCAGAACCGGCAGGATAAACGGCATGGCGCCACTGGCGTAATTGATGCGCCCAACGATATAGGCACCCTTGTTGCGAAAGAACACACTGCGCATGACTTCGACCGTCACTTCCTCCCGGGCTATATCGACGAAGGGAATGTGCTTGCGGGCATGACGCGCCAGGTTGCGAATATCCCGCCGCCGGTTTTCCCAGGGAATGTTGAAGGCATAGTCATCCAGCAGCTTTCCCAGCAGCGCCACCAACCCCTGTTGCGTTGAGTACAGGCGGCAAAACTGCTCGCCGGAATTGATTGGTTTACCCTCATAGGCCGAGCGAATGAACATTAGGGCATCATCCAGTTCGTGGTGCCGGAAGACTTTGAGGTAAATCGAGTTATAAAAAGTCTCGGCCAGCTCCGGATCATTACGCTGCTGAATTTTCAGCGCATAGCAGCGTTTGGCGTCGTGCCACAGGCGTGCGTCGTATACCACCTCTCCGAGTTGCTCGACAATCCCGCTGGCAGCTTCCTGCAAATTGTCTTCGTACAGATCAATCCGTGCAGCACCGGCTTGCTGGATCGCGTGCCAGTCGGCCTTTTCAAAACGCAGCTGCGCCACCGCGGTAATATTCTGGAAACGGGTGCGGTAATCGGCGAATTTTTCCAGCACCGCCGCCGCGATACGTTCGGCAAACTGACCTGACATATTTTCCATACCTTCATTAACAGCCTGTGCCCTGCCCTACTATCGACCCAAGCGCATCCGGACTCAATACCGTTGAACAGTATTGCCCACAGAGGGCAGATTCCCACAGCAGCACATTGGCCGGCCGGGTATAGGCCCGGCGTCTTCTATAGTTGTGACAGACCACTATGGAGTCATCCATGTACAAATTACCGGACCTATGTGCTGTTACATCCTTCAAGACCATTGGCATTCTCACCTGCGGCGGTGATGCCCCCGGCATGAACGCCGCAATTCGAGCGCTGGTACGCACGGCGCTGAATCAGCAAATGAAAGTCTATGGCATAGAGCGCGGCTTCACAGGGCTCATGAACGCCGACATGCGCCGCCTGTCGTCGCCATCGGTCAGCAATATCATTCAGCGTGGCGGCACCATTTTGAAAAGTAACCGCTGCGAAGCTTTCAAGACAGCCGAGGGGCGCCGCCAGGCCACAGCAGTGCTGCGCGAAAGCGGCATTCAGGCACTGATCTGCATCGGTGGCGACGGCACCCTGACCGGCGCACACCTGCTGGCACTGGAGAGCGGGATTCCGGTCATCGGCCTGCCCTGTACTATCGACAACGATATCTACGGCTCCGATGACAGCATCGGTTTTGATACCGCCGTGAACACGGCACTGGGAGCAATCGATCGCATCCGCGATACGGCGCTGTCCCATGAGCGGCTTTTCCTGGTCGAAGTCATGGGGCGCAACTCGGGTCTTATCGCCACCCAGGTCGGCATTGCCTGCGGTGCCGAGATGATTCTGATTCCAGAATATCCCATCGTGCTGGAATCAATCAGTAATACCCTGGCCAGCAACCGCAAGGCGGGCCGCGGCTCTAGCGGCATTATCATACTGGCAGAGGGCACCGAGCCCGGCCTGACCGCCCGCCTGGCCGAGCAGCTGCAGCAACACGGCGAAGAACCCCGCATCTGTATTCTCGGGCACATTCAGCGCGGCGGCAGCCCCACAGGGCATGACAGGGTACTGGCATCCTGCATGGGCGCCACGGCGATCAGCTATCTGCTGGCCGGCTATACCGATGTGATGGTTGGCACCCTCGGGCGTGAACTCATACCGGCACCGCTGGGCGATATTATCGGCCAGCGCAAGCACGACCCGCGGCTCTATGAAATGGTGATGATGCTGCATAAATAGGCGTTATTTGAGTTAATATCACCAGGCTCCGGACATCGAGAACAGCATGACCCCCAGCCTGCGTTATCAAACCCGCGTCAAAACAGATGACTTTGTCGCAGATGCTGCACAGCAAGCCGCTCTGACCCACCTGGACCAGCTTCAGGCTGAGCTGCTGCAAAGCCGCAGGTTGCGACGCGCACCTGCGCTCAAGGGGCTCTATCTGTGGGGCCCGGTTGGCCGTGGCAAAACACTGCTGATGGACCTGTTTCACGCATCGCTACCGGCCGGCGTCGCACTGCGGCTGCATTTTCACCGTTTCATGGCCCGAGTTCACCGGGAGCTGGCACTGGAGTCAGGCAAGCCCGACCCGCTGCAGCTGATTGCCCGGCGGCTGGCGCGGCAGCACCGGGTACTCTGCTTCGATGAACTGCAGGTATCGGATATCGGCGATGCCATGCTGCTCGGGCGCCTGTTTGATGCACTGCTGCGGCAGGACGTCGTGCTCATTGCCACATCAAATCTGCCACCGTCTGACCTCTACCGCGATGGCCTGCAGCGCGACCGCTTTGTCCCGGCCATCCGCCTGCTGGAACAACATACCCGAGTGCATTCGCTGGATGGCGGTCAGGACCATCGTCGCCATGCAGCGGCCGTTGCCGAGGTGGTCTTGCAGGCCCCTGCCGAAAGACAGCTGGCGCGGCGCTTTGCCTTCATCAGCAAGATCGCAGTAATCGAGGCCGCCACCCAGGGCACAGACTGCATCCAGCTGTGCAAACGCCCCGTTCCGGTACACAAACAGGGTAATGGGGTTGTCTGGCTCAGTTTTGAAGCCCTGTGCCTGGGGCCGCGTTCGTCGCTGGATTACATAGAACTGGCACAACGCTTTCATACCGTTCTGCTCAGCGATGTGCCTGTGTTTCGCGGCCCGATTCTGGAAGGCATCAAGGCCCGGGGCACCGAGGATGGCAGCTTTACGCCCACCAGCACCGGTAACCGACAGGTGCGCTGGTCGCCGATGGACGACCCGGCACGGCGCTTTATCGGCCTGATTGACGAGCTGTATGACCGTAATGTGAAACTCTATCTGTCGGTACAGGCACCGCTGGAGGCACTCTATGCCCAAGGCCAGCTCGAGTTTGAGTTTCGCCGTACCCTCAGTCGGCTGATCGAAATGCAATCCGGCAGCTACCTCGCCCGCCCCCATCAGCCCTGAGTCGTAAGCCGTAAGCCGTAAGCCGTAACAACAGAGCATAGAGTGGAGCCAGAAACAGCTCTGGCAAACGACTGTCCCACCCAGGGATTCACATACATGACCGGTTCAGTCATCAGCGTTTATAGTGTGGCAACCGCAACGGATTGAAGCGACGGAACACCCTATGACCTACGTAATGCGCCTGTTCTTCCAGGGACTGCTGCTGTTACTGCCAGCGGTACTGACCGTATACCTCGTCTTTCTAATCTTCACTGCACTGAATGAAACCCTCTTTTACGCCGTAGGCGCCCTTACCGGCCGGCTGTTTCCGGGGCTTGAGTCCGGCTGGCTGGTGACGCTCACCGGCATAGGAGTGACCTTCGCCATCATCATCCTGACAGGGCTCGTGGCATCCAACTATCTGGGGAAATTCCTGCTTGGGCGCATCGATGCGCTGCTGGATCGCATTCCGGTGGTCAAAATGCTCTACAGCTCACTGAAGGATCTGTTCGGGGCTTTTCTGGGGGATGAGAAACGCTTTGATACACCGGTTCTGGTGAGCGTGACTCAGGATGATACGGTGCGCCTGATGGGCTTTGTAACCCAGGCGTCGATGGTCGACTTCGGTCTGGAGGACGATGTTGCGGTCTACCTGCCGCAATCCTATAACTTTGCCGGCAATCTGATTGTGGTTCCGAAAACAAAAATTCAGCGCCTTGATGTGCCCGCCGCCAGTGTGACCGCATTCCTGCTCAGCGGCGGCGTTTCCAGCGCCTCAAAATCCTGAAACCTGAGACCTCGAGGCGCTGGAGCTGGCAATACCGGGCAATTAAGACACAAGCCGACATTGCCAGAAATTCGGATCAGACCATGCTGCGCAGCATCCAGGCGGTTTTTTCGTGGATCCGCATGCGATCCGATACCAGCGATGCGGTGGACTCATCGTCTGCGGCCTGCGCCACTTTCAGTACTTGGCGACAGGTCCGCACCACCTGCTCGTGACCCTGAGTCAGTAACTGCACCATGTCAGCCGCCGGCGGCACACCATCGACTTCCTTGATAGAGCTCAGGCTCGCGTAGGCCTTGTAGGTACCCGGTGCCACCGCACCCAGGGTACGGATGCGTTCAGCGACTTCATCCACCGCCAGCGCCAGCTCGTTGTACTGTTCTTCGAACATCAGATGCAGCTCGCGAAACTGCGGGCCTGTCACGTTCCAGTGAAAGTTGTGCGTCTGCAGATAGAGCGTGTACGAGTCAGCCAGCAGGCCACTCAGGCCATCGGCAATGGCCTTGCGTGCTGCTTCCACAATACCGATCTGAATCGATTGATTACTCATGCTCATACTCCTTGTCTGATTGAATGTTCTTTTTAACTAGAGCCAGTATAGAAGCCGATTTTTGATAGATAAAATTAACGATTCAAATGAAATCAATTGCCTTAAACTATTTAAAAACTAACCGTAACGCTTGTCTGAGACAAAGGGGTTGTTGCGTCGCTCTTCTCCGAAGGTGGACATGGGCCCATGCCCCGGAATGAAGGCAACCTCATCCCCCAGCGGCAGCAGCTTGTTGCGAATGGAATCGATCAGCTGTTGATGATTGCCCTGGGGGAAATCGGTGCGCCCGATCGAGCCCTGAAAGAGTACATCCCCCACTAGTGCCAGCTCGCTGGCCTGGTGATAAAACACCACATGACCCGGCGTATGCCCAGGGCAATGCAACACCTGCAACTGCTGATTACCCACCGTTGCGACATCACCGTCGTCCAGCCAGCGATCGGGGGTAAAGGACTCGACCCGGGGAAACCCGAACATCTTGCTCTGCTGATCCAGCCCTTGGATCCAGAACAGATCACCAGGATGGGGCCCTTCAACAGGAATACTGTGCCGGGTGGAAAACTCATGGGTGCCGCCGGCGTGATCGATATGGGCATGGGTCAGCAGGATTTTTTCCACCACTACACCCAGCTCATCGATACGCGCCTGTATAAGTTCAAGATCACCGCCCGGATCAACCACCGCGGCCCTGTTGGTCTCTTCGCACCAGATCAGGGTGCAGTTTTGCTGAAAAGGCGTTACCGGGATAATGCTGTACTTCATGATGAACCTGCCTGGGTAAAAGTCACCCCAGTATACTCAAGGACAAAGTCACTTCCAGCGTCCTCCCGTCACCGCGGGCGTGTACAGCCACGGGGGCCAGACGATATGATATCCGGGCGAGGCGACCTGCAGACAACAGAGACCAGAGCCGCCTGGCACGGCAACCATAACCAGAAAAAACGCACCGAAAAGGCAGGATCAAGCATGAGTAAACTGAAGCAGGAAGCCGAATTGGTACGTGAAGCCATCCGCGTGGGCGGACTCTACATGCAAAAACGTGGTGCCGGCGAGTTTGAAGCCACCGACAGCGCCAGCGAGAAAACCCGGGCGCTGTACCGACTGCTGGTAAAAGATCAGCTGATTCAGCCACTGGCAAAAGATCAGGAAAACGAGCGCAACATGAAGCACAAGCTGGCCCTCTGGATAGAACGTCAGCTGCCCGCTGGTCATCCGCTGAAAGCCTGAGCAACCGGGCCTTGATCTAAAGCCCCCCACTACTTTCGCAGAAATGGCTGGGAGGCGGAGAACTCCCACTCCCGCAGCGCCAGCAAGACCCCGGTATTATGGCGCTCGGCCAGCGGGCGGCTCGCATCCTGGCGCTGCAGTTCAGCGATCTCCTGACTCAACGCCTGCAGTCTGCGGCCAATCAGCTGGCGTGAATGCTCACTCAGCATGCCGGTGCAAAACAGCCGCGTGCCGCCGGACTTTCGAAAACTGCCACGCAGAAACTGCTGCTGCACTTCCTGCTCGAAATAGCGCTCAATGGGCCCGCCCGGAATCCAGCTGAAGTGCTCGTCGATGCGAAGCTTGATGCGGTTGTGCGGCAGCAGGTCGATGATATGCAATCGGTCGAGCTTGGCCAGGCAACGAATACACTCAGCTTCACTGATACTGTATCGCCCGGTGATATCGGCAAAGCCCAGGTGGTTCTGCACAAACACCGCCACCATCAGCAGCAATGGATCCGCCACCAGCTCCCGCTCCTGGGCTTCACTCAGATGCACAATGCGCTGGCGCGCCGCTTCAAACTGCTGAAACAGTTCCGACAGATCCATCTGCATCAGCCGACAAATTTCCTCAATTCGCGCAAGCGTAAAACGCTCACTGGCGAACTGACGCTTTACGTTCGCCTCGCTCATGCCAAGTCCCTGCGCCACATCGGCGTAGGTCAACCCACTGGCGCGCAGCGCCCGCTTCAGTGTCGATATGATTGCTTCAGTCTGTGCCACAGCTGTACTCACCCGAAAAGTATCTTATTAGTATACTTTACAGTGATAAAAACGGAGCTTTTTACGCAACGGTTTATTAATACGTGATTCAGGCAAAGAATGGCTTCGAACCCATAGCCGGAGCCCTGCACCATGTCATTGATCAAGCGCTTGTCCACTACCTTTATGGCCCGCCTGGATGGCATCGTCGGTGAAATCGAGGATCACGAAGCCGTTGTGCAAACCAGCATTGATGAAATGCGTCACAAGGTGGCCCAGGCCCGGGCACGGCTGAATCAGATGCAGCGCGAAGAGGCTCAACTGCAATCGCGCATAGCCGCACTGCACGAGGATGAGCAGCTCTGGGCGGAACGCGCCAAAAGCTGCGCCAGCACAGATCCAACCCGAGCCCTGGCCTGTATCGAACGCCGCCAGCAATGCAGGTCCCAGGCCGAGCACCTGGCCCAGGGGCTGATCAGCTACCGCCAGTCGGCAGCCCGTTTGTCCCGGGATGTCACCGACAGCGAAACGCGCCTGCACTCACTGAACAATCGTCACTCGATCATGCGTGCCCGCCAGAGCGGTACTGCAGCCCGCGTCGCTACCGCGCCAGACAGCGAAAGCTCCCTGCGGGACCTTGAAACCAGCTTTGAGCGCTGGGATGTGCGGCTTAGCGAGCAGGAACTTCGCATGGGTGACATCAGCCTGGAGGACAACCTCGACCAAGCCTTCAGCCGCGATGAGCAGGATGCAAGGCTGCGCGCCGAGCTCAATGCCTTGCTGCAGGAGGACGCAAAATGAACCAGCATCCCGATCCCTGGCTGCCCACCGCAGCACCCGCGATAGCAACAGCAGATACAGCAGCGCCCGATACAGATACTGGCGCTCATAACCTCGCCTTGAATCAGGGCTCGGCCACTGCCACACCCCTGATGCAACGCCTGCCCCAGCTGCTGCGCATGGCCGGCGCCACTGCACTGCTGGTGGCCATGTACAGTTTTCTGCTGCAGGGCTGGCAGGACGGTAACGACTTGCTGCGCTACGCCATGCTGCTTGGCCACAGCCTGCTGCTCTGCGGTGTCGGGCTTGCCAGCGGCCACTGGCTGCAGGAGGCCAAGGGGGCTCGCCTGCTGGTCACCCTGGCACTGACCTCGGTGCCCGCCAACTTTGCCATTCTGGGCGCCTTTGTGTACTCGGCATTTGGGCCCCAGACCAGCCTCAGCCATCCGGACTACGCGCTCTGGCAACTTGGCTCCCAGGGCGCCACCGTCACAACCGTCATTCTGGCCGTCGCGGCGCTGATACCGGTCATGCTGCTGGGGTTTCGTACCCTCGCCCGGGTTCTGAGCACACGCCTGAGCATCATCTTCATGATGTCCAATGCCCTGCTGCTGATTCCGCTGCGAGACCCTCTGTACATGGCGGCACTCAGCTTGCCACTGGCTCTGTGCATGTTACTGAGCAATGAAAAAACGCAGCAACAGAGCCTTGCTGCCCGCACACCCGACGGACTGATCGCCCGGGCGCTGCTGTACCTGCCACTGGTCGTGCTGACCGGACGCAGCCTCTGGTTCTACGACACTGATGCTTTCCTGTTTACCAGTAGCCTGGCGATACTCTTTCTGGCCGCACGCCAGCTCAGCCTGCTGTTGCCGGGCCAGTCAATCGCCAGAGGGCTGCTGGAAGTCTGCAGCGGCCTGCTCACCCCCATGATCGGCGTGGGCAGTGTACTGCTGCTGGAGGGCATCCTCACAGAATCCCTGATGCTGCAGCTGGCAGCGCTTATCAGCGCCGCTTTGCTATATGAGGTGTCGCACCGGGCCCAGATGGCTTCCGGGCTGTACCGCTTAATGGTCATGTTGATGCTGTCCCTGGGCCTGATCGTCAACTTCATCCTGTTCGAAGGGCTGGCGACCTCTTTAACGAGCCTGGCTATCGGATTGGTACTGGCCCTGATCGGGCGCCATTATCGCCAGCTTGCGCTCTTTGGCACAGGCCTGGTGCTGGCCGCGGTGAGCCTGATCTACCAGCTGTACCAGATGCTGCAGGTGTTTGACCTCAGCGGCTGGATCAGCCTGGCCGTGCTTGGCATGCTCGCCATTGTGATCGCCTCAGTGCTGGAGTCCGGTGGTGGGCGCATCCGCCCGCGACTGCTGCTCCTGCGCCGGCGCTTTGCCCGCTGGGAGCTTTGATTCAAATATTGCCCGGCCTGTCACGCCGGGCAAGGGTTCTCAAAAGTACCCAGCAGGCTCCCTGGATTTCAGTGCGGTTTCAGCGCTGTTTCACAAAGCCACGCTATAACTGGCAGCCATAGATGGATTATCTTGACCACCCAGTGATCCTAATCAAAGCGAATGGCGTAACAGTGACTACAGCGGCGACCGGAACCGCCCTGGAATCGAACCCTTTCGATTCAGCTAACGAGAGGTACGGACATGATGACCACCCGACTGATGCAGCTAGTGCGATACCTCGGACTGATTCGACAGCCACATAGGGCAACGCCCAAGACTTTTCTGCAGCGCACCCTTGACCACAACGATGCCCAGATGAGCCCGGTACAGCGCGCCACCGCCAGAGCCGCCCGCAAGAATCCCTGGATACTGGCAGGCTGATAGCCAAGTCTTTTTCAGACACGAGGTTCGGCATATACGGCCGCCCCAGCCCCTTCTGTCGCAGTACAATACTGCCGCATATTCCCCTGGAATAATGACCGGCAGCATCAACAGACTACCGGTGGCAGTAACACCGTAGTACCGCTCCAAATCCTGCCACTACGACCGTTAATATAGCTATAGCTCGATCGATAGCGTCTGCCTGATAGATAAATTTAATACCCAGAAATCTGTAGCCATGGCGCGACAAGCAGGGCGCCCACTGACTCCGGCTAACAACAGATTTTTAGAATTAAACGCCAACAATAGATCAACAAACACCCAGCTGTCAGCCACAACAAAACCTATTCACTCGCATTGGCAAACACCGTGCAAGATTTTCATCTTGGCGTCTCAACTACCTGAACTAAATTAAAACAAGCGTTAGAAACCCGCCCGCAGTTGCAGTAAAGGGAGTAAGAATTCAGGGGAAGCTGGGAAGCCCTGCGGTCTCGTACCCGCCCGCTTGCCGACCTCACCTGGACTTCACATTCAGGAGTCTGAGCATGGCAAGCTATCTACATCCCGGCGTTTATATCGAAGAAATCCCCAGTGGCGCAAGGCCCATTGAAGGCGTCTCCACGTCCGTCACCGCCTTCGTCGGGGCCTCTTCCCGAGGGCCCTCGGGCGCCACTTTAATAGGCAAGTTCGACGATTATGTACGCGACTTCGGCGGTGTCACCGGCGCCGATGACACTATGGGGCTGGCCGTACAGGCCTTTTATCTCAATGGTGGCGGCGCCGCTTTTGTCTGCCGCCTGAGCGGTGAAGGCTCCGCCCCCGCCGCTCTGGGCATTAACGGCCAGGGTGTCGCCGGCGGAGGCCCTCTCGCCAATGGCGGACTGGCAATCAGTGCAAAAAATGTCGGCGACTGGGGCAATGACATCTTTGTGCAGATTCTAAAGCCGGATGCGGATGCCGAGCTGTTCGCTCTGGTGGCGGGGCACCGCAAAGACGGTGAACTGGTCGTGGATGAGGTGTTCACCGATCTTTCGATGAATGCCGATTCGCCGGACTACGCCCTGACCCGGATCAACAGCGCATCCAGCCTGGTATCTGTTGCACTGGGGTCTGCAGTGGCCGCCAATTACCAGGCGGCCTCCCTGGTGGGCGGTGCCCTGCCGGATCCGAACCCCTTTGCCGCCGCCAGCGGTAGTCCGCTACTGATGAACCTGGCCATCAACGGTCTGCAGACCGAGCAGATCTCGGTAACAGTTACTCCCGGCGACGATCCTGACGATGTCGCCACCGCTCTCGAGGCAGCGATCCAGGCCCTGGGCCCACAGGACGCTTACCAGACCTTCAGCGCAAGCTGGAGTGGCGCCACGGATCGCTTCACCCTCACCGCCGCAGAGGACGAAAGCCTGGCAGTGGTGGAGGTCTTCGGGGGTGGGCTTGCTGAACTGCTGCGCCTGAGACCCGAGGATAGCGCCCGCATCACCGGGGCCGTCGTCTCCCCGGCGGACCTGCCTTTCGCAACCAGCGTTTCCGCCCTAGGCCTGGCCGACCTGACGCTCAGTGTCGATGGCAACAGTGTCACCCTGTCCCTGGCGACAGCCGCATTAAACCTCACCGCCAACAACGATACCTCAGGGGCGGCTATCGCTCTGGCCATCCAAAACGCGGTACGGGCAGCAGCCAATGGCCGTGAGTCCCTGGCCGCTTTTTCCGCTAGCTATAACGCCGGCACAACCCGGTTCAGCTTCACATCGGGCTCGTCAGCGGTGCGGCTGTCGGGGATTCAGGTTACCGACGGCGCCCTCGCCGACATCCTCGGCATGAATGCCGCCGACAACCCCGTCGCCACACCCGGGCGTCAGCGAGAACTGGGCATCAGCAACCTGGTCCCCATCCAAAGCCTCGGGCTGCTGGAACAGGGCGTGCCATTGACCGGTGGTGTCGCCAATGCCCCCAGTGCAGCAGAATACGGCGCCTTCTATGCCAACAGCCTGCGCAAGGTCAGGGACGTCAGCATTGTCGTGCTGCCGGGCAACCCCTGGCCTGCGAGCGGTACCAACCCGATCATTACGCAAACGCTGGCCCACTGCGAAGCCATGCGCAATCGCATACTGATACTGGATCCACCGGCGGGGCTGGAGCTGGACCAGGCCGCCACGGTCAAATCGCTGGGGCTGCCGACCTCCACCTATACCGTCTTCTACTACCCCTGGGTCAGCGTCGCGAACCCGGCCTATGACGCCGACCGCAATCCCACCGCGCCAAAAACGGTGGCCATTGCACCGTCCTCCCTGGCGGCCGGTCTCTGGGCCCGCACCGATGCCCGTCGTGGCGTGTGGAAAGCCCCCGCCGGCGTCGAGACTCAATTGAACGGTGTTGCTGCTCTGCAGTTTGCCGCCGAAGACCTGGAACAGGATCAGCTCAATCCCCTGGGGGTCAATGTCATTCGACGTCTGCCGGGATACAGTTCGGTGATCTGGGGCAGTCGCACTCTGGCAACCAAAGCCTCGCCTGAATGGCGTTATGTGCCCGTGCGCCGTACCGCAATCTTTATCGAACAGAGCATCTACAACGGTATCCAGTGGGCGGTGTTCGAGCCCAACGACGAACCGCTCTGGGGTTCGTTAAGGGGCAATATCGGCTCCTTCATGAACGGTCTCTTCCGCGCCGGCGCTTTTCAGGGTGCCACCTCCGACCAGGCCTATTTCGTTCGCTGCAAACTCGGCGACACCATGACCCAGGCCGATATAGACCGCGGGCAGGTCATCGTTCAGGTCGGTTTTGCACCGCTGAAACCCGCCGAGTTCGTCATCATCCGCATCCAGCAGAAAGTTGGCGAACAATCCTGATTGAGTGAGGAGAAACCCCATGGCCGCACCAATTTTTCCTGTCAACACCCATCGCTACGATCCCTATCGCACCTTCATGTTCCAGGTCGTGATCGACGGCCAGGTCGTGGCAGGGCTGCGCAAAATGAGTGTTCTGAAGAAAACCACCGAAGCCGTCAAATGGCGCTCGGCGGGCGACCCTGCCCACGAGCGGGTGATGCCCGGCGGTACCAGTTACGAACCTGTGACCCTTGAACAGGGGCTGACCCACGACCCTGTTTTTGAGAACTGGGCAAATCTGGTGAACAACTTCAAGGGCAACGCCGCCATGTCCCTGCTCAACTACCGCAAGGACATTACCCTCAATGTGCTCAACCTGCAGGGCGTTCCTGTCATCAGTTACATGCTGCACCGCGCCTGGGTGTCCGAATACCAGGCACTGCCGGAATTCGACGCCGGCACCATGAACGCTGTGGGTATCCAGACCATCATCTTGCAGCATGAGGGCTGGGAACGGGATTTGGCGATCACTGAACCGACGGAAAGCTGATGAAACTCCCCCCCTTGCCCGGCGGCCTTTATATCGAGGGCACATTGCGACGGGACTATCATTTCCATCCGCTGAACGGTGCGCTGGAACTGTCACTGGAGGAAGCTGCCGCAGAGGATGGCTGCACCGCAGACAGGGTAACCGCAGTGCTCGCCAGCGCTCTGGCAACCCTCACGGGACAGGAGCCGGACCGGCTGCTGGTGGCGTCACTGGTGGTCGGTGATCGCCAGTTCCTGATGCGCCAGCTGAGCGTACTGCAGGATGACAGCCTGCGCTGGCTGTCGGCGCGCTGCAGCGACTGCAACGCCGTTTTTGACCTGAGCTACAGACCCTCCAGCCTGCCGGTCAAAAGTGCAGGGCCAGGTTTCCCCGAAAGTTCAGTGCAGATCAATGAGACGAGTTACCGGCTAAGGTTGCCCACGGGCGCCGACCAGTCGGGCCTGGATCAGCGTAAAAGCCCTGAAGAACAGCAGCTGCAGTTATTGGCCTCGCTGCTGAACCCGATCCCCGATGTCTCGACACTGTCACCGCAGGATATTGCAACACTGGATCAGACCCTGGAATCCATGGCGCCGGAAGTCGCCCTGCAGCTGCTGGCGCCCTGCCCCCATTGCCAGGTGGAAAACACCATAAACCTGGACCCTTATCAGAGTCTGGACTCTTCGTCCGATGCCCTGCTCAGCGAGATTCATCGCCTGGCCAGCAGCTATCACTGGTCTCAGCGGGAAATCCTGGATCTGCCACGGCGCCGGCGTCATCACTATTTGCAACTCATCGAAAGTAACCGACCTTCAGACGCCATGGAGGCCGGACACTGATGGGCTATCTGGCAGATATAGTGGCCGATGCCCGGGAGCGGCATTTGGGTGAGTCGGCCCCGGCCTATTCTGAAGAAGTGCTTGAGGTAAGCCTGGCGGGCGAGAACCCCAAGCCTTCCACTACCCCCGACAATAACCACCCCGGAACGCCTTCGCTGCCCATCGAGCAGAGCCCGGATACCCTGGACAGTGCCAAGTCGCAAGCCCCTGATTTGCCGCCCACCCGCGAACAGAGGCCTGAACCTGCGAGCGCGAAGGACACCCATGACGCTGCCGCCCAGCAAAGCGCACAAGCGCCTCTTCATCAGTATTTAAAGCATCTGAGTCAGCAAACCCTGGTGGCAAGATCCGAGGAAATTTTGACCCGCCAGCAAAGCCCGAGCGCACCCACAACGGCAAAGACGGACGCCAATCCCACCCGCGCAGCACAACAAAAGCCATCCTCAGGCGGCCACGAAAACACACCAATTCCCGCAGCCAAAATAAACACAGACACACAGGTGGACTCATCCGATAAATCTGCGGTGCCGCCTGTACAGGACAAGCAACCCGCGCCACCCCCAGCCCAAACAACCATCCGGACGACACAGGAAGGTGACACCCGGACCACCCAGGATTCACAGGACCCGCATCCGCACAGACCACTTCACCGTGACGCTGCCAAAAATATCAACAGGGATCAACAATCACCACCCGCAGCGGCCCATACACCTATAAGGCAGCACACATCAGCGCCACCCCGCTCGCATCAGGCGCTCGCCAGCGGCGCACCCCAACTCAGGATCGGACAGATCAACGTGGTGGTGGAATCAACGAAACCCGATCAGGACCGTCGCAGCGGGCTTGAGCGGGAGAGTGACTCCGGCAGCCGCTATTTCCTGAGGAGCCTTTAATGCCGCAGACCTCATCCTTATCAATCATCTGTCGAGAGGTCGAAGATTTCCTGCGCAACGGTCTCAATGCCGGCGGCAACGAGGTCTCGCTTAGCATAGGCGCACCGGCGGATCTGCCTGCGGCTCCCGGCCACAGGGTCAACCTGTTTTTCTACCGCTTCGAGCCCGGCGGATTCGAGGCCGGACTGCGACCGGGCCAGCCCTGGCATATTCGGCTTTTCTGCCTTATTACCTCATTTGCCATTGATGAGGATCCCATTGCCAGTGGCGAGAATGACCTGCGCTTTCTCGGGCATATTATGCAGCTATTCCGCCAGACACCGGTGCTGCAACCGGTGGCTCTGGACGGTGAGGAAATTCGTCTCCAGGTCATTTTCAGCCCAGTGACCGACGAGCAGATCAACCAGGTCTGGTCTACCCAGGGCGACACCACCTACAGACCCTCACTGATCTATGAAATGGCGCTGGCGGTGATCACACCGATAGAAGCCGCTATAGAGCCACCCCGGGTCGCCGCCATCAGCCAGCAAGCCCTGGCTGACATGAGCGCCCGCCACGCCCGCTTTTCCGGCATTGTGGAACGGCCGGTCTTCAATCCGGTACGCATAGACGTCGACAACCCCCAGTGGCAACCGGCGCTGTGCTGGCTACTGGACGATCTTTGCGCCCATACCCTGAGCTTCGACGTCGACAGTCCGGAATTCGCAGCCTTTGCGCCCAGAATCTGGCTGGCCGGCGTACCAGGTGAAGCCGTGCAGTTGAGTTGGAGAGTCTGGGACGGATCCCAATGGCGCGACAACGGAGCCCCGGTGGCGGCCTCACCCAGCCACGCGGCGATCACCCCGGACGCCATTCCCGCCCCGCAACCTGGCATCTTCCCACTGCAAATTGCGCTGCCTTTTGCCCTTGCTCCCGACCAGAGCGCGGCACAGGGGCTACTGACGGCGAGCCGGGAAATCACGCCCTTTGCCGGCGCCGCCCCCATCAGGCTGGAAAGTAATCCGCTACTGATCAACCTGTACCGGAGTAACGGATGAACAGCCCGACGCCGCAGCCAGTGCTGAAGAACACGCCGACCCTGGACGTTGAATGGCAGCGTCTGGAAGTTCTGGGCCGCTGCCTGCTCGACAGCCGCTACGGACGGAACCCCGACAGTAACGCCCTCGAACAACTGCAACAGCTGCAGGCACAGGTGCGCGCACTGCGCGACGGGGTCTTCAGTCCCTGGCGCCGCCTGGTGCGCCCCCATGCCCCAGCCCTGGCGCTGGATTTGCTTGCCTGCGTCATAGGTCCACAGGCGCATCCGCCGCTGGCCTGGATATACCGCGACCTCAACGGCGGCCAGCATCACCACGCCAGCGCCGTGCTGATCCACGCCCTGCTTGCACTGGAGGTGGACGAGAACGAAACCCTGCACAGCTTGATCTGGAGCCTCGCCAGCGGCCCGGACCGGCTCCTCACTGTCAGCGAGGAGGACGTCACCGCCGCCATTCGCGCCGAACCCGGTACCCTGTCGAGGCTGCTACAGCGCCCGGAGGTGTCGTCCATCCCTGGCGCGACCCGCATCGACACTGAGGCCGGGTTCAACGACCTGGTGCTCCCCCCCGACCGGATCTGCCTATTGCGTGAATTTTCCTATCACTTCAAATACAGAGAGACAGTGGTTAACGGCTGGGGCGGGCGTGACTCGGGCGGCCCGGTGACGCTTTTCAGCGGCGCCTCGGGCACCGGCAAAACATTCGCCGCACGGGTATTGGCACACGAGCTGGGCTGGCCGCTGTATCGCGTCGACCTGGCCAGTCTGGTGAGCAAATATATCGGTGAAACCGAAAAAAACCTGTCGCGCCTGTTTGATGCCGCCCACCAGAAACCGTGGTACTGCTGTTTGACGAAGTCGACGCCCTGATGGGCAAGCGCGGCGAGATCAAGGATGCCCGGGATCGCTACGCCAACATGGAGGTTAGCTATCTGCTGACGCGGATGGAGACCCATAGTGGCCCCTGCATACTGACCACCAACCTGCGGTCACAGCTGGACCAGGCATTTCTGCGCCGGCTGCACCTGGTGGTGGAGTTCCCCAAACCTCAGGTGGCTGAACGTATTCGGCTGTGGCGCCTGCTGCTGCCACCCCGTGCCCCCCTGGCCCAGAACATCGATTTCGAACAGCTGGCCCAGGCGGTCAACCTCACCGGCGGGCAGATCCGCAACGCAGCACTCTATGCCGCCTATCTTGCCGCCGCCGACGACAGTCCCATTGGCCTGTCCCACATCGCCACCGCCATCTGGCGTGAACTATCCAAGGAGCGGACACGACTGCAACCGGGCGACCTTGGGCAGCTGGCGCCCTACCTGCCCGACCAACTGATCGCGGAGGCCTCGGGATGATTGATATCAGCATAGGCCGCATGAACCTGCGTTTGGCACCCGTTTTCCGGGATCGTGCCAGCGCTATCGCCCGCGAGATTGGCGCGGGCCTGCGCCAGCAGTTTGCCAGCGACCTGACGCTTGGCCGTCTGGAAGCAAGCCTTGAAACCCTGGATGTGCCGCCCTTGCGCCTGAACCCCGCCTTGAGCGACAGACGTCTTGGGATGCAGATAGCCGCGGCTATCTGTCAGCAGCTGCGCGCCAGATCCGTACAGGAGATGTAGCACCATGGCAGTCAATCTCAGTCACGGTTTTCTGATGGAATACGGCTTCAACCTGCCGCCCCTGGTGCTGTATTTCGAGTTCAACCCCCAGTCCATCACCCGGACCCGTACCGTCAACATCACCATGGGCAATGCCCCGGGCGCCAAGGGGGGCTACGGTTTTACCACACCCATGGACACGCCACGGGTCGCCCAGGGTGTTTCCGTTGAGCCGGAGAAATTCGATCTCACCATTTTGCTCGATGCCACCGACCGCATGGCGGACCCGAACGCCATCGGCCATACCAACGCCATTACCCTTGGCATAGCTCCGGAGCTGGATACCCTGCGCAGCATGGTGGAACCCAAATCCCAGGGTCCCGGGGGCTTTACCACTCTCGCTGCCCTGGGCCTCGGTGGCGCCCGGGCATTCCAGCGCGATACACACCCCTCAGTGCTGCTGCTGATCTGGGGCACACATATTCTGCCGGTATTCCTCACCAGTGTGCAGGTTGAGGAAAACGCCCATCTGCCCTCACTGCAACCCTATAGAGCCAACGTCACCCTCAGCTTTCAGGTGATTGAGGGCGACAATCCGTTCTACAAGGTTGAGCAGATTCGTCAGGCCATAGGCGCCGCCCTGAACTCGGTGCCCACCATTGCGACTACGGTGATATGAATCATGTTGAGTAAAAAGTCCCGCTACCAGAGCACGCCCCACTTTACGGACCCTGACATTTTCCCGGGGTTGCAGACCCGCCCCATAGGCCCGTCCACCGGGGTCATCGAACACGAGGTGGTAGAAGGCGACCGGCTGGATCAACTGGCCCAACACTATTACAAGGACGACCGGCTCTGGTGGCGCATTGTCGATGCCAACCCGGAATTCACCTGCCCCCGGTCAGTGCTCGACAAGGCCATGGTGGGCCGAGTGATCCTGATTCCCCGGGTGGGAGAATAGCCATGTCACTCATAGACCTGCTGGGCGGCAGCACCCTGGGGCCGGCTGAATGCCGGGTTCTTATCGACAACAGCGAAATCGACGACCTCTACCCGGCCCTGGCGCTGGTCGAGGTCGATGCCGATCGCAGCAGCTGGACCACCGCCAAACTGGAATTCGACACCCGCCGCATTGAGGACGGCAACTGGACCCTGGCGGACGACGAGCGCATCAAGCCCTGGCGGGAAATTCACATCAAGGCGGTGTTCGGCGCTCAGGAGCAGTACCTGATGGCCGGCTACATCCGCCAGGTCAAACTGGAATGCCCCGAGGACCAGGGCGCCGCCAAGCTCACCGTGGAATGCCAGGACGCCTCGCTCTTGCTGGACAGAACCCACATCAACCAGGTCTGGGCCGAGGATGACGCCACCACCGATGACAGCCAGATCAGCAGCGCCATCGCCAGGCGCAGCGGCCAGGCCATCAATTACCAGGGCCCGGTGTTTCCCATCCAGAACCTCAACCAGAACGCCACCGACCTGCGCTTCCTCAAGCAGCGGGCCGACACCAACGGCAACGACATGATTTTTCTCGAAGACGCCCTCTACATTGGCCCCATGCGCCTCGACCTGGAGCCTCAGCCCGCGGTACTGGTCTATGCCGGCCCAGACACCAACTGCATCAGTTTCTCCGTTGACGACGACGGCCACCAGCCCGATCAGGTGCTGTACCAGCTGGCAGCAGAAACCGGCACCCAGCCAGAAGAGGAAACCGTTGCGCCCGACAACACCTTGCTGGGTACCCGCCCGGCCACCAGCGAGGCTGCAGGGGATTTTACCTGGCAGGTACCGCGGACCGGCCGGGTATCGGATGAACAAGCCCGTGTCAGCGCCCAGGCTGCCGCCAACAGGGCCGCCATGCGCATCAAGGGCTCAGGGGAGCTGGATGGCAGCCGTTACGCCAATGTCCTGCGCATCGGCGAGCCGGTGCTTATCGACGGCACGGGTGAGCGCTACAGCGGCCGCTGGTACGTGGACGCTTGCACCCACCGCTTTGACAGCAACGGCTACAGGGTCAGCTTCAAACTGCTGCGCAACGCCTATGGCGACGAGCAATCAGCAGCAGCCAGCGTTCTGGCGGGGGTGCTGTGATGGACGACGTACTGCAACGACTGGCAACAGATGCCCAGCATCAGGTCTTCGGCAAACACAGGGGCCTGGTGGTCGACAACCAGGACCCGGAATACCGCGGCCGCCTGAAGCTGCTCGTGCCCTCGGTGCTTGGCAACCAGACCTCCAACTGGGCCCTGCCCTGCCTGCCCTTCGGAGGCCTCGACGGCCAGGGCTGTTACAGCATTCCCGACATCGATGCCCAGGTCTGGGTCGAATTCGAAGCCGGCAATATCGACCAGGCCATCTGGGTCGGCACCTTCTGGCAGCCGGGCACCAGTGCCCATAGCGCACCCCCGGAGAAACGTCTGTTCGCCACGTCCTCCGGCCATGTCATGGAGTTCGACGATACCAGCGGCGAAGAAAGCTTCCGCCTGACCCATCCGGCGGGCACCGAGCTGACCGTCAGCCCCCAGGGCAGCGTTAACTGGACCGATGCCAGCGGTGCCCTGTTACACCTGGATGCGGAAAACAACCGGGTGGAATTGACCGACGCCTCGGGCAACAGCATCACCATGGACAGCAGCGGCACTGTGATCAGGGACAGTAACGGCAACAGCACCGAGATGGCGGCCGCCGGGATCACCATCAAGGGCACCAGCATCACCATTGAAGGCCAGCAGGTCGCAGTTGGCGGCAGCGGCGGGGAGGCCCTGATCAAGGCCCAGACCTTCCTCTCGCTGTTTAATTCCCACACACACAACTGCACCGCACCGGGAGCCCCTTCAGGGCCACCGATTCCGCCGCTCACCCCCGCCGTCATGACCCTAAAGACGACAGCATCATGAGCACACAACTGAACAAGCACGATTTCCTGCGCTTTCCGCTCAAGGTTGCGGCGGGCGGCGGCGTCACCAGCGATCGCCGCCAGCACGTGCGTGAACAGATCGAGCAGATACTCTTCACCAACCCCGGCGAGCGCTGGTTCAGGCCGGAGTTCGGCATAGGTGTGCGGGCGCTGATCTTCGAACCCAATAATCAGTCTCTGGCGGAGGTCACCAACAAACGGCTCACCGCGGCCCTGATAGACGCCCTCAAGGGCGAGGTACTGCCACAAAGCCTGGACGTTTCCGTCGAACCCGACGGCGAAAAACTCATCATCACCATCGCCTATACCCTGGCCGCCATCAACCACAGCGAAAAGCTGCGTTTTGCTGAAGGGGGAGCACTCTGATGGCGAATGCATCGAACCTGAAATTCCACAACCACTGTGGCGACTGCGGCGACCGCGAGGTCGTCCTGCCAGACGCCCTGCCGCACCTGGGTGACGATTTCGACTGGTTGCAGCGGGATTACGATGGCTTTCGCCTCGCCATGCTGGAAGAACTGGCCGCCCGTTTCCCGGAGCGCAGGCGCTGGACGCCGGCGGACATGGAAGTGGTGCTGGTCGAAGCATTCTCGGTGCTGCTGGATCAGTATTCAGATCGCCTGGACCGCAGCCAGGCCGAAGCTTATCTGGAAACGGCGCGGCGCCCGAGCAGCGTCCGCAAACTGCTATCCATGATAGGTTACGACGCCGTGGCACAGGCTCCGACCCAGGCGGCCATACCCGAAGCCGTACCGGGTTTTAACGAAACCCTGCAGCTTCGACTGCGCCGGCTGACGGCATTTTTACCCGCCTTTCGGGCCTTGAGGCCACAGCTCGAAGAGGCACTGCAGCCACGCCCCCCCTCGGATCAGCAACGGGTGCTGGCATTTTTATCAGCGCCCGAGACGGCCGATAACAGCGTACTGAACAGCGTGCAGGATTTGCTGGACGGCGCACCGGACTTCGTCCGTCATTGTCGCCGCTACACCCTGGACCGCTTCTGGACCCTGTACCCCAGCGCCATGGACCAGGCCCGCCGCGATGGCCCCAAACAGCTCCATCGCCAGAGACGCATGGTGACCTTGCCGGATTACGCCAACCTCGCCGAACATCCGCTGGTGCTGCGGGCAGAGGCTAGCAGCCGCTGGTCCGGTTCCTGGCAAAGCATTGATGTGGCGGTGACATTGCTTGAGGACATCCCGCTGGATCTGGACGCCCTGGCGGCTGAACTCGGGCCCGCCTTTGCAAGATTTCAGTACGAGGTTGAGGCCTTTCATCGCGCCAACAAGATCCTGCCCCCCCAGTGGGCGCCGGATATCAGCGCCCGCACCCTGTTGCGCCCGTTGCTGGACCACTGGCGCATGGCGGGCCAGGAAGTGTTCCTGCGGGACGCCGAACGCATTGGTATCGATATTTCTCTGGCGGTGCGCGCCGCCAGTAATTACTACCAATCCGAAATCCGCCACGCGGTGGAGGACTGCATTCGAGACTTTTTTGCACCGGGCCGACTGCAGTTTGGGGAAGACATTCACGCCAGCGACATAGTGAAACGGGTCATGGCGCTCGACGGCATCGAAGCGATCTGTCTCAACCGCTTCAAGCGGGTCGGCCAGCGCTGGCCCGACCAGTCCGGCGCTGGCCTGATTCGACTCGAGGGCATCGAAATCGCCATCTGCGACAGCCTCCCGGGGGCGCCTGAGCGGGGCAGCTTGCGCATCAAGCTACAGGGAGGACAAAGGGGATGAAAGACCGCCTGCAACAAACGGACCTCAGCCGCTGGAACCGCGCTGGCCTGTCGCGGCTGCGTTACGTGGACGGCAATGCCATCACCCACCTCGAAACCCTGCGCCAGGGATTGGTGCAGGCCTTCAATTCCGGAGCACAGGCACAGTGGCCCGAACTCGAAATCGATGCATCTCTCAGCGCGGCAAACACTGAAAATGAGCGCCTGCGCCAGCAATACCACGGGCCCAGGCGAGACTACCTGTGGAGATCATGCGCACCCTGGCCCGCTCCGCCCACGTGCTGACCGAGCATATAGATGCCAACAGCAATGAAACCTTTCTCGCCACCGCCACCGAATGGGAGAGTCTGCGAAAACTCGTGGCTCTGCTCAATTACCGGCCGGCACCCAGTCCATCCGCCAGCACCGCGCTGGTCTTGCTGGCGACTGACAATGTCAGCGGCCTGCTGGAAAAAGGCTTTGGCGTAAAAACCAAGCCCGACGATGGCTCCCCACCGGTGATCTTTGAAACCCTGGAGGAGCTTGATCTCGATGCCACCCTGAACGAGCTGAAGGCGAAGAACTGGAACCGCTCAACGGCAGTGCTCGCGCAAAACGCCGATATCACTACCTTTGCGCTGGCGGGCCCCCTTAAGGGCACATCGGTGGGGGACCTCGGCGTTCTGAGCTGTGCAGATGGCATGGTCGCGGTGAGCCTTGTGGATATAAGCATCGACGCGTTGCAGCTTCGGCTTCATAATCCGGCCCCCGGTTGGCCCGCTGCCCCGCCGCTGGCTGACGCTGTTTTATGGCTGACGGCCCGCTCACGCAGAGTGCCGAAAATTACCGGCCAGAATGTCATTAGCCTGTCCCCCAGCTCTATTCCGGTGGCGGATAACTCAATACTAATATGGGCCAATGGCAGTACCTGGCAGGCCGCACGCGTTGCGATATCCCAGGGTTCCCGCCTGCTGCTCGACCGCAACGGCCCCGCAGCAGGCACCCAGGTTTTCCTCGGGTTGGCAGCCCAGCGCCAGCTTTACTCAATCAACGGCGCCGACGAGCATCGCATCATCCTGCCGCTTGCCTCCGACCGCCACTCCGGCGCCCTCTTTAATGCTGGTTTAAACCCTATCAATGAATCCGCGGTGACAAGCATCAGCGGCCTCTATGACTACCTTGAAGAGCCCGCCCTGGCCTATTACAGCACCGCTGACCAAGCCCTGGGCCCGGTGTCCTATGCCAGCCAGCAATCGGTGGAGCTCAGTGGCAAGGCGGAATCCCTCAGTACCGGCGACCTGCTGGTGATCGAGGACCAGGATGGTGCCTTGTCAGCCGCACGTCTCGAATCACTGGAAGCCGGCGCGGACTCGGTGCTGCTTGAACTGGTGCCGTCCCTCGGCGGCGCGGCCTTGATCCACGGCCATTTCAAACATCAACTGCATCCTGCGGGTTTCGACCGCAACACAGACCCCATTCAGGATGGGGATAACAGTATAACCCTGCAGATGCTGCCAGAGACTTTGAAACCCGGCCGCAAGGTCATCGTCAGTGATGGCGAACAGGCCCAGCAGGCACTGGTCACCCAGGTTGACCGCGCACAGGGCAAGATTCGACTGCATCCTCCCGTGCAGGGCTTTGCCGCCTGGAACACGGTCATTTATGGCAATGCTATTGCCGCCGGGCACGGCGAATCCGCCAAGGAAAAAGTACTGGGCTCGGGCGATGCCAGCCGTAGCAATCAGAGCTTCGAACTCAAGGTCGACGACCTCAGTCATGTCCCGGATCCCGCCTTTGTTCAGGGCGTCAGGGCAGACCTGGAAGTCTGGGTCGGCGGACGCCGATGGCAACAGGTGGACAGCCTGGACAGTGCCGGCCCGGAAGAGCACCAGTACGCGGTTATCCAGCTGGAGGGCGGCAATGTGACCCTCTGTTTTGGCGATGGCAGCCATGGCCGCCGCCTGCCCACCGGCAACAACAATGTGCGCGCCCGCTACAGGCGCGGCGCGGGTCTCGCGGGCAACCTTGCGCCAGGCGCGCTCGTCAAGGCCCTAAGCCCCCATCCCTGGATAGACGATTTCCTGCAACCCATGGCCGCCAGTGGCGGCAACGACCGGGAAGATTCGACAACTCTGCGGGACAACGCGCCGGCATCCACCCTGACACTGGGACGCGCTGTATCCCTGGTGGATTTCCAGCACCTGGCCATCAGCCAGGCCGGTGTCTGGCAGGCCCGGGCCTTTCGGCCAGCGCCAGACGGACGGCCCGGCGAGATTGTCCGGGTCGTCATCCTGCCGGCAGGGGGTGGGCAGCTCGGCACCCTGAAAGAAGATGTACAGACCTTCCTGCAGCAACGGGCCGAGCCCCAGGTTCAGGTGGACATTGCGCCCTGGCAACCGCTGATATTTTCCGTCGACGTCAGCCTGGCCGTGGACAGCCGCGCCTTTCAGCCTGAGCTTGTGGTCGACGCCGTGCGCAACGCCCTGCTGGAAACCTTTTCCCTGAGTCAGCGCAAGCTCGGCGAGCCCCTGTTCCGATCACAGCTCATGGCGGCGGTGGAATCTGTCGAGGGTGTCAGCAATTGCAGTCTGGTTATCGCCTCCCTGCTGCTGGATGGCGCAGGCAACGCCGCCACCGCCGCCAGGGTTGTGCGGGCGGCGGATTCATCCATCCGTCGCATTAGCGCGCGCCCGGAGCAACTGCTGCACCTGGATGCAGCCTTGTCCCAAATTGCGATCAACAGCCATGAGTGGAGTCTGTGATGCCGCACAATAAGCTGGAAGGGGCCGCTGCCGCCCTGTACAACAGTGTTCCGACAGTGTACCGGACTCGGGACAGCGGCGATTTGCAGCAACTCTTCGCAGGTGCAGGCCAGCTGCTGGATCAGATAGAGCACAGCCTGCGCCAGCGCCTGGCTGATAATTTTATCGCCGAGCCGGAACAGGGCGAGATTCCCCTGCAGGACTGGCTTATCCCCTATTTCGCCGACCTGTTCGATGTCCGCCTGGTGTCACCCACCGCCGAGGGTCGCCGCGCCGAAGTCGCCAATGCCGTGACCTGGCGCCAGGGCAAAGGCAGCCTGCAAACCCTGGAGGCGATTGCCGAGTCCATCGCAGGCCTGGAAGTTGTGGTTCACGAAGGCTGGCAGCGGGTCGCCACTACCCCGAGACTGAACATTCCCCTGGTATCGGCGCGCTATTACGGCTACGCCGACGATGCACCGGACGCACCGCCCCCATTCGCAGCACTGCACCCAGGACTCCCGGCGGTCACTCCGGACATTGCACGACCATCCGCTGCCATCAAGGCAGAACAAGGGCCCGGCAGCCAGCAGAGCACGGTAGACGACCTAACCCATGTCTGGCGCCAGGCCAGCCGACACGGCGCACCCTGTCATCCTGGCGCCTTCGATGACGTCTCCCGCCGCACCGTTGATATCCGCAACCCCGACTGGCAAAACGGCCATCACCACCCCGCCAATATCCTACTCTACACGGCGCCGCCTGCGGGCTTCTTCCAGCCACCGATCACCACCGTGCTGTGGCAGCCGGAACCCGGCGCCGCCTTTCTGGAACACATTGAAATCATCGAGCAACCGGGGCTGCGGATTTATCGCAACCGTTCCTATGGTCAGGACGACTTCAGGCCAGTGCGCATCCGGCGGCTGATCAAATTATTGCAGCAGGACAGCGGTGTCGGACCTGCCGACGCGCTCAGCGTCCGCTTCGAGGGGCTGATACTGGACAACAGCCTGGAACTCGATGCCGGTCGGGTGGAGTTTATCGACTGCGCCGTACGGCGGGTGGAAGTCCACGCCATTGATCTCGAGGAGCCGGTGATTTACGCCCGTAACACCCTGTTCAAAAACCTGCAGGGCGCCCGGGCGCTGAGTCGCCTGGAATATTGCACGGTGCTGGAAACCTGTTTCACCGAACATCTGCAGGCATCCGACTGCATCTTCCTGGGCCCGCTCAAGCGCGACCACATCAGTGCCAAGCCCCCCAAAGCGGGCTGCCTGCGCTTTTGCGCCCTACCCGCTGCAACCCCCACCGGCGATCTCAGGCTGCACGCCTGCACCACAGAAACACCGGTGTTCTTCAGCGCCCGCTTCGGTGAGCGCAGCTGCGCCGTGTTGCACCCGGCGAGCTCCGATGCTGTAAAACACGCCGCCGAAGACGGCACCGAGCCCGGCTGCTACCACGATTATTACCTGACCCGGCTGTTCGAAGCCGTGGTCGAGAAGCTGGATGATTTTCTACCCATGGGACGGCACGCGGTCTTGATACCCGATCCGCAACTGCTGCAACTGCCATGAATTGACGATGGAACGACCATGAAAACTCAACTGTCGCGCACTAGTTTCGATGCCACCAAACGCTACAACGGCGTCTTCCAGCAGATGGGCCGCATGCTCACCGACGCCGACTGGAATGAACTCAATCTTATTGATGGCGAGCGTGTGCGACAGGCGCTGTTGCACAGCGTATTGACCGGCACCCCTAGAAACAGCGGTATTGTCCGGCGTGATGCATCCGACACAGCAGGCCTCTATTACGGGGAGGCTGTTATCGAGGGGATCAGTGCCCGACTGCTGCCCGCGGTAATAAACGCCGCACCGGCGGATGGCAGCATCGATAACATTCAGAATCAGGCGGATTTCCCCGCCTGTCCCCTTCCCCCTGGCGACCACCGTCTTTATCTCGATGTCTGGGAGCGCAGCGTCACTGCGCTTGAGGATATCGACCTCATAGATCCTGCCCTTAACGGGGCCGACACCTGCACCCGGCGCCAGGTCATGTGTCAGCTCAAATGGTGCAGCACCGACACAGACCCGCAAGATCCGCTGATTAATCCCAAAACCGGCACTGCCAGGCTCAGCCTGGAACTGCGCGAAGGCAGCACTGAGCCCGACCTTTGCGATCCCTGTGCAGAGGAACTGGCCCTGCAGGAAAAGATCGGCAATTACCTGTTCCGGGTGGAAGTACATCAGGTCGAGTACGATGCCGCCGGGCAGCCGTCCCGGGTCTTGCTGAAGTGGTCCTCGGAAAACGGCGCCGAGCAGCATAGCCTGAACAGCCTGCCGCCCGGCTTTGCCAGCGCTGCATGGTGCTACGAATTTTTCAGCGGTGCCGACACCGGCTTTGCCTCGGAGAAACACCCCGGCAGACATCTCGCCACGGGTTTTACACCGACCTATGGCGAACTGGTAGCTGGCTTCCCCGCATCAGGATCAGAGCCCGCCAACCTGTCACTGGTGCGCCGCTGGGACGGCTTTGCCGCCTTTGATCGGGTAGCGGGCGAGTGGCAGCTCGACAGCGGTTTCGATCGCAATGTCGCACTCTCCACCACACTGGGCGCCAACAGCCCCGGCCGGGTGACCAACGGCGACACCGTCCTCCTGGTGCTGGATGCGATCACGCTGACACTGGCGCTGGAAGACAATGCACTGCTGGCGGGAGACTACTGGCAGGTGGCGGTGCGTGAATCGGTGCATGCTCTGGATCCACAGTTGCTGGACGCAGCCTTACCACAGGGCATAGAACACCACTACATGACCATAGGGTCTGTGGTGGGCGATGAACTGAGCCTCTATGAGGGCGAGCAATGCCGGCGTTTTGAATTCCCGCCCCTGACCGATATACACGCAGAAGACGTCTGCTACGACAACGGCGTTTGCGACATGCCCGACGTGGACACGGTACAGGAGGCGCTGGATCACCTGTGCCAGCAACGGGATCTCAAGTGGCACAACAAACACCTGCACGGCTGGGGCATCGTTTGCGGCCTGATTGCCGAGTGTTGTCAGAACCATAGCGACGCGGCGGACGAAGCTGGCGGCAGCGCCGGCGATCGCCGTTCCGTTTGCGTCACCCCGGGCTACGCCCTCAGCTGCGAAGGCGAGGACCTGGTACTGAAGGGGCCACAAGAGGTTCCGATACTGGATATGATCAGTGCGCTGGAACAGGCGCAAGACGAGGCGTTACTGGTGGACGGCGACGGCACCTTCTGCCTGCGCATCGCAAAAGGCGACCCCGAGCCCCAATTCGTGCTGGAACCCTGGAGCAAGGACAAAAAATACGCCTGGCTTGATGGCACCCTGTTGCTCGACTTTTACCAGCACTGCGTCAAAGACCTGATCGAGGCACTGTCCGAGGAAGTACGCTTTCAGGACGATGAGGCGCTGGAAACCGCCGAAGACGAGAAAGGAATACTCATCTCCGACCAGAGACGAAAAACCATCAGTGTCTTCAATCTTGTCGCCTGGTTTTTATTCGGCAATCACGGTCACTTTGTCTGGACATCCCTGCACGAGCACCAGATTTTGCTGGCGTTCTATAACCGCTTGCGGGCACTGCTGCGCAGCCGCACCTTCTGCGCCATGTTCCAGGATGAGGAGTTTCCACCCTACCCCTTCAAAGAGAACCAAATCGACACTATATTCAGTCGCGGCGATCACACCCGTGTCCTCATGCATCCGGATCAGAAGCATCTCTACAGCTTTGGTGGCACGGACAACAGCATTCACCGCTTTGACCTGGCATCCAACAAGCTGGTGGACGTGCTGCAGATGCCCGCCGCCCAGGGCGCCGAAATCACCGCGCTCTGCTTCAGTAACGATGGCAGCAAACTCTACGCCTGTGCGGCGGTGCGCAGCACCGATACCCTCTTTGGTGCGGCCTTCATTGGCGCAACCCATGAATGGCAGCAATCGAGCGTCCTGTGCGATATTTTGGTGACCGACATGGTCATGGCCCCCAGGGACAAGGATCTGATCTATGCCATTGGCAAGGATAAAGGCCTGTACCGCGTTGAGCCGGATGTCATTGCCACGGACACCAAACCACAGTTAACACCTTTCTACCGTTTTAACGCCACAGGACAACTCCTGCTGGACCCCGAAAGCCAGACCGCCTGGTGCGGCTCCAGCGACGAAATCTCCAGCGATGGATACTATCGGAACATCGTTCAGTGCGACCTCAACACCAGCGGGGAAAATCTCAGCCCCCAGGTCACTACGCCACTGCGCAATCCCCAGGGGCAAAGCTTGCTCGGCAGTGGCAACCTGGCCATGAGCCCGGCGGATGCCCGCGACGATAACGGCGAACAAGGGGCACGGCTTTACTGCATTACCCAGGTTTCGGCCAGTGCCGCCAAACGGGTATCCGCCTATCAGCTACCCCTGGGCGCGGACGGTCTCAAGGAAATTGGCGGCACCGGGCTTGGCAACTCGGATCTTTGGCTCCGCTGGCATGCACCCAGTGAGCTTTTGCTGGTGGCCGTGGAAAACGAATGCCGCCTCCAGCCGCTGGACCGGGATGCCGGCCCCACCGAAAGCGCGCGTATTCCCGTGCAGGTGGGTCCGGCGGACATGGCCGCCTCCGCGGCAACCGACTCCATCTACACACTCAACTTTGTCAGCAAGACCATTACCGTAACCGCCGTTTCCGAGCTGGCACCGACACTCGAATTCAACCAGGCCCTGAAAAACTATCGCTACGCCATTCTGCTGGCCTTCTGGGGCCTGATTGCCAATGTGCTGCAATACCTGAAGGACTGTTTCTGCCATCACCTGCTGGTGAAGTGCCCGAGCTGCGATGACGACAGCAAGCTCTGGCTGGCGACCGTGGAAGTGCGCGGCGGGCAGGTGTACAAGGTGTGCAATTTCGACAAGCGCAAAACCGTCAAAAGCTTCCCTACGGTGGAATACTGGGCCTCGCTCATTCCCGTGCTGCAGCTGTTGAAACAGGGCATCTCTAAATTCTGCTGCGCGGTGCTGCCGGATCTGTTTGGCGCCTTGCGAGCAATGCTGTTGCCACAGCCAAAAGCTGATGCTCAGGGTGATAAAAAAGCGCTGACAGACGCGGGCAGCATCAAGAAAAACCAGAGAAGCTTCAACCGCACCGATATGAAAGCCCTGTGGGAGCAACAGAAAACATCCCTGAATTTTTACGGCAAGACGCTTATGGACGCCGGTATGCAGCAGGCCAGAGGCGCCCAGACCACAGAGCCCGGGGTTTCCAAACAGAGCTATATCGGCAGCGACACCCCGACAACCAAAGCCGAGTTCGAAAAAAGAGGCATCGAGGTCGGTGCCATCGAAACCTATGACGCACGCTATTCCGGCAGCTACGCCAACGCCTTTACCGCCACACCCCAGGTTATCGAGCCCGGCAGCAAGGTAACCCTGATCGAAAAAGACGGCATTGTGCAGTTCTACCACATAGAAAAAGCGCCGCTGGACGTCCGGCTGCCCACAGCAGAACTGGAAGCCCTGGAGGCCCGCAAGGCAGCACTTGAACTGGATAAAACCAGCCAGGATTTGCAGGCGCTGGAAACCCGCAAGAGTCAGACCAAAGCTGAAATCACCGCACTGGAACAACAGCTCGAACAGGCCCGAACTGAACGGGATCAGCAGCAGGCATTGCTGGCACAGATGTCAGCACAGAATCTCGAGCTGACCAGCGGCGTTAGCGCCCTGCGCAGCGATCTGGAAGAGATCAAGGCCATGCGCACCGAAATAAACCGGGATATTGCCAGGGACAGGCCCGTGAAGAGCATTGCCGAGGTTTCACCCGAAGTGGATACGATGTTACGCCAACTGGATATTCGCACCGTGGAGGAACTGTCCAAGGTGACGACCGCAAAACTGGTCCAGGCCGGCATAGACGCAGCTACCGCGAAGAAGATAAACACCGCGGCCAAGGCCAAATTGAGGGAGGTTTGATGGCATGCGCATTCAGCGTCGTGCAACAGTCGCCGCGCCGACGCCACCGCTCAGCGTGCAGCAGGCAAGTGCGCCCGCCAGTATCGCCCGCGCAGGCCGTGTCGCGCTCGATATTCCAAAGGACCTGCATCAACACTATTTTGGGCGCGGGCGGCGGCGCTACCGCCTGCCCCGCTTCAGCGACCTCAGGGACATTACCCAAAGCAAAACCCTGGGAATCGATCAGGCCGAGTTGAAAGCGCTGGTGAAGACCACCCTGATCCGCCTGAACAAAGACAACAGGCTCAAAAGCAAAGACTCTCTGGACGCCATTGTGGATGCCATTTTTCCAGCGCCCGGCAGCATCGATCAAAGTGCCTTTGAGGCGGCGGTAGATAGCAGTGATCGCACCCTCATCTACAGGTCTGTGCTCGATACCAACGCCAGGATCAAGGACAAGGACAGGCCTAAACTGCGCTCGGTCATGCGATGGGCCATCAAGATCATCCGCCAGGCGCAGACATCAAAAACCATGCTCACGCGGGTATTCGGCAGCAAACAGGCCGATGCCGCCGGCAACTATAAAAAGGCGGGAGACCGGCTGCAGCTGTTTGTCGACAGCAGCGCGGCTCTCAATAAAAGCGTCAATACGGACTACAACCGCGATGACGCCGCACTTTACCTCGGCGGCTGGGCGGACTTCGATGACCAGGTTATCCATCTGGAGCCCGGTGTGGCCAAAGTGACCCACAGCAAGGAATCCGTTGCCACCCTGGTGCACGAAGCGGCTCATCTGGCCGATGGCGCCATTGAGGTGCAATTTGCACTGGTCAAATACCGCAAGGACCTGCTGGCATCCAAGGACGCCAAGTTCAAAAAGGATCTGCCACAACTGAAGAAAATTTCAAAGGCACTGCATCTCAGCCTGCACCGCCAGAATCCAGGCCATGAAACCGTAACGCAACTGGATATTGTGCTGGCGGAGAGCATCGCCAGAGTGGTCAGTGATATGGGCGATCATTCAGCCTCCATCAAACTGGCCCTGACACCCAAAGACACATCCGAGATCCAAAAGGCCAGCGACAGATTGATCAACGACGCCATCAGATCCTACGGCGCCCTGCTGGGCGACAGTAAAAAAGACAGGACGCTGACCGACTGGCTGGTGGCCCATTACGGCAAGGCGTTTTACTGATGCATACCTACACCCAGCGTTCGCCCCGCAAAACGGCGCCCGGTAGCAGCAGTGGCGCCACTCAGGCCAGTGCAGTCAAAGCGCTGTTGAACCGATCAGCAAAAGGCCCTGCCCTGCAGACAAAAATGCAGCTTGGCCAGCCCAACGACCGTTACGAAAAAGAGGCGGACCAGGTCGCCCAGCGAGTCACGGCAGACAGCCCGCAAGCGGTCAATATCAGCGCGCTGGACACCGGCGCCATCCAGAGAATGCCGGAGGGGACTGCCTCCACCTACGAGGAAGACGAGGAATTGCTGCAGGCCAGCGCCGATGGGCCTGTTGGCGACATCAGCAACAATATTGAGCGGGATATCACAGCCTCACGGGGTGGCGGTGAGCCCCTGCAGGCCAGCACCCGGGGTTTGTTAGAGCCCCGCTTTGGCACCCGCTTTACCGACACGCGCATCCACGACTCCCCCTCCGCCCATCGCCTGGCCTCAGGCCTTGGTGCCCGGGCCTTTACCACCGGCAAGGACGTTTTCTTTGGCCCCGGTGAGTATCAGCCCCATACCACGGCGGGACAGCAGTTGCTGGCCCACGAATTGACCCACGTAGTACAGCAACGCCGTGGCAGCGCAGCGCTGCAGCACAAGCGGATCCAGCGCGAGCTCACGGGTTCAGAGCCGGCCCCCGAGCAAGCTGCCGCACCTCTGCCTGTCGCTGGCAATAAAACCACCGGGCTGGTGGATACCGCGGCCAGCACTATTACCTGGACCAGCATCGCCCTGCCCGCGTTTAAAAACCGTGGTCATCGCCGCGCCCGCTACCAGGCGCTGTCGCCTCTGCGCCGGGGACAGGGCGAACGGGTTGATCGCAGCGGCGAAAACGATCCGGCCCAACGGGACAACTGGCTGACCTCGCTGGATAAAAGCACTATCCGTACAGAACTTGAAAGCAAGCTCAAAACCGCCAATGCCGGGGAAATGCCAGAAGGTGACCAGCATGTGTTTGAAGTCCGCACCAGGGCCGGCCAGAACCGCTACTACTCGGGCTCACTGGACAGCCTGGCCAGCGAATTTCTGATTCCTACCTGGGGTGGCAAAAACCCAAGGGCGGAGCCGCGCTTCTTCCATGTCGACCACATAGTCGAACTGCAACTGGCGAACTGGCCCCACAGCCCCGAAGGCAACGCACTGGAAAACTACGAACTGCTGGAGGGCAATGCCAATACCACCTCGGGACAAATGGTTCGCACGGCCATCAGCGACAAGATCAGCGGCTTTATCCGCGCCACCGAGGGCGCTTATGGTGACACTGAACGGGACATCAAAAGTGCTTTCACTCTGGTGTTCGAGGGTGCCGTTGGCCGTGGTGGGCCCAGTGTCGGCAACTCGGACTTCTGGATTCGAGCCGACATCGAAAGCGGTGCCCACCTGCGGGCTCTGGTGGCGGCGGACCCGACGAAAATTGGCGGACCGGGCCTGGCGCGGATTTTTTCCCGCGCCAACGGGGGCGTAAGTCGCGAGTTCAGCTGGAGTGGCGACACCACAGCAGAGCAGGAAGTCCCCTCCCGGCTGCGGCGCGAGCGCTACTGGCTCAAGCCCCTGGTTATTACCCATAAATACTTTCGCACAGACCCTGAATCCGTGGTGGAAACCCCGGATTTCGGCTACCTGCGCGTGCACGTATCCCAGCGGGACAAGGTCTTCGAAAGTACAGAGCCGGTGGATCTGCCCCTGAACCGGTTTATTGGCGCCCGTTACGGCGGAATATTGCAGGATTCATGGCGCACCACAATCGGCAACCTCAAGGCCAATTTTTTCAGCCCCATCACCTTCAATAACATTGAGGTGGCGGGCGATCGGGGTATCGTTGCCCAGGGCAATATCAACGTCAGTCTGCCGTTTTTCAGCGAGTCCACTGCCATCGGCATCAGCCTCGCAGACGGTACCGTTTCGGTGTTCAAGGAATTCAGCACCGAAGACATCGCCCTGCCGGCCCCCTTCTCGGTGGACGAGTGCAGTCTGCGGGCCTCCTACAGCCTGGACAATGACTGGAGCCTTGAGGGGCGGGTCAACTTTGGCATCGACAATGTCGGCCAGGGCGAAATTACCGCCAGCCTGCTGCCGGACACCGGACTCGCCGCAACCGGTGAATTCAACTTTGAGTCGACGCTGTTCAACCCGGCCACCCTGAGCGTGGGTTACCGCGCTGGCGCCTGGAGCTTTGGCGGCGAAGTCGGTTTTGAGGAGGGTCTGATACCGGGCGTCAGTGACGGCACCCTGAGTGTCAACTGGGCAGAAGGCGTGCTCAGCGGCAACGGCGACGTGGGCTTCAGCTATCCCTGGCTGTCCCGCGGCACCCTCAATCTGGCCTATGGCGCAGAGCGCGGACTCGAGGTCAGGGGCGGTGTCGAGCTGACCGGAGAGGTTCCGGGCCTGAACAGCGCTACCGTCAATATCCTGGTCACCAAAAGCGCCGAGGGCCTATGGACCCTGGGCGGGGCTATAGAAGCGGACCTGGATACCTCACGGATACCGGGCTTGACCGCAACCCGCTTCAGCGGCGCCCTGGAGAATGGCATTTTCACCGCCAGCCTGCGCAGTGCATTCGAACGCGATATCGCCAGCGGCACCGTTAGCCTGGCTGTTACCAACCAGGCGATTGATGCACAAGGTAACCCGGTAGAGGGGCAGACGACCGAGGCCCTGGTATTTTACGGCAGCGGCAGTGTCACCCTGGCACTGACACCCTGGCTGGACGCTACCGCCGGCGTGGAATTCGCCCGCGATGGCGGCATCAGCCTGCGCGGTGGGGTCGAGGTGACCGAAGACATCGAAATTCTCAGCGACGAGCAGACACCGGATCTGGAACTGCCCCGCAGTCGCCGCCCCTCCTTCGATGTCGACATCCCCCTGGCGTCCATCGGTGTCGCCGATGTCGCCCTGCGCCTGGGGGGCTCACTCAACGCCTACGTCAGAACCAGCCCCTTCACCCTGCAGGATGTGCGGCTGGACGTTTTCTACAACTTTGATAACCCAAACGATACCAGCGTTGAAGGCAACGCCCGTTTGCACATGGATGCGCAGGCGGGGCTGGAGGGCTCGCTGCTGGTTGGCCTCTCGGCCCGGGTGCTGGTGATACGCGGCGGGGGCGAGATCGAGCTCAGTGTGGGCGCCATGCTGAACGGCGAACTCGACGCCGTGGTTCAACCCTCCTGGAATGTTCGAAACGGCTTTGCGGTCACAGCCCGACTTGATGCCGTAGTCAGCCCGACCGTTTACCTCGACCTGGGCGGCCGAATCTTCGTTGAACTGGATGTCCTGATAGGCTCCATCGATCTGTGGGAATCCGAACGTCTGAACATCGCCCGCAAGGAGCTACCGCTGGATGTTGAACTGGGCGCGCGGGCCAGTGCCCGTTACCAGGAAAAACCCGATAACGCCTTTACCTATGAGACACCCACCTGGGTTATTCCCAGCGCAGGTGATTTACAGCGCGCCTTCATCGGAGCCGTGCTGGACGAGGTTTAGCTATTAACCCAGTGGACAGACACGGCATCATACAGAGACACCACGTCTTTTTAAGGTAGTCCCATGCCTGTACGCAAAATCTACATCGCCGGGCCCGATGTATTCTGGCCCAATGCGCTTGAAGCCGGCGCCGCCAAGGTCGAGCTCTGTGCGCGCTACGGTTTTGAGGGTCTGTTTCCGCTGGATAGCGCGCTGCAACTGGATGGTCTTGCGCCGCGTGAGGCGGGCATGGCGATTTATCGCGCCAATATCAGCCTGATGCGACAAGCGGATCTGCTGGCCGCCAATATGACGCCCTTTCGCGGCCCAAGCCTGGATGCGGGCACGGCGTTTGAACTGGGTTTTATGACCGGGCTGGGCAAGCCGGTGTGGGGGTACAGCCTGGACGGGCGCCTCTACGCCGACCGGGTCACCCCGGGCGATTCAGCAACGGATACAGATACAGACGGCATGACGATAGAGCGCTTCGACATGGCCGACAACCTGATGCTGATCGGCGCCATTGCAGCTAGCGGCGCCGAACTGCTTGCCCGCCAGGCAACACCCGAGCTGGAGCAGCACCTGCACCTTTTCGAGCAGCTACTGCAGCGCATCGCCAAAGGCTGCTAAAGGCGACTATTCATTCTCCGGCCTGGCATCCACCGTCGGCATGCCGGAGTCATCCACCTGGATATCCAGCACCATGGGGCTGCAGCACACCTGACAGTCCTCCACGTATTGCTGCTCGGCCTCACTGCAGTCCACCAGCACACTGATGCGCTCGCCACAGTAGGGGCAATAAAACGCCACCTCTTCCTGTGTATTCATAAATAATCATCCCCGCAAAAAAAAGTGGCGCTCAGCCCGCTATCCATCCTGACTTCAGCTTAGTGCAGATCCGTCTGGCCCGAGGCCGCAGAGGGCCCGTTGCCATTACCGCGGCGCCCGCCAAACAGGGTACTATGACGCCTTTTGATCTGCGCAGAGAACACTTGTGGAATATACCTTTGGTCGCGACGATATAGGTCGCTACTTTGCCGAATTTTCGATGGGTCACGAAGCCTTTGGCCGCTGGCTGAACGAGGAGCTGGGCCAGAACCGGCAACAGCTGGACAGCCTGCTGCACACCATTGACCAGCTGCAGCAGCGCCAGATTCCGGAGTTCGAACTCAGCGGCATCGAATACTGCCTCTGGCTGACCCGGGAGGAAGCTCAGGTACGGGCACATATTCTGGATGAGTCGGCACCGGATGAAGAGCTGGCAGAACTGAGTTTTTACGATGACGAACTCCAGGCCGGCTGTGGCCTGGACGACTTCAAGGCCGTGCTCGAAGCCTGGCGCGACCTGATTGGCGCCTAGCAGGAAAAACCGGAGCCCAGCAATGCCGACCACAACCCCCGCCGACCTAGCGCCACTCATTAAGCGTATTCTTGCCATCAGCCCCCAAGGCCGTCGCACCCTGGTTGCACTGAGCGGTGCTCCGGCCTCGGGAAAATCGACGCTGGCGCAGCAACTAACGACTGCAATTAATGCCCAACACCCGTGCGCGGCGCTGGTGCCCATGGACGGTTTTCATCTCGATAACGCAATCCTGCAGCAGCGCGGACTGCAATCGCGCAAGGGTGCGCCCGAAACCTTCGATGCCAGTGGTTTTCTTCACCTGATCCAGCGCCTGGCCACCGAGCCTGAAGTCTTTGTGCCGCTGTTTGATCGCAACCGCGATATCGCCATCGCCGGCGCCGCCCGTATAGGCCCGGAGCACTCTATCCTGATTGTGGAAGGCAACTATCTGCTGCTCGACGAGCAACCCTGGTCGCAACTGCGCAGCTACTGGGATCTGTCGATTCGACTGGACGTACCCCTTGCGATACTGGAAGCACGGCTAATAGAGCGCTGGCGCGATCAGGGCCTGGCTGAACCCGCCGCGCGGCAGCGAGCGCTGGGCAACGATATCCCCAACGCCCGGCGGATCATCCAGCAGGCCCTGCCCGCCGATCTGACTCTCTAGCCTGGCAGTACTCGGTTCACAGCAACCCGAAACCCCGCGCCATGCCCATCAGGCTGACCACAATCAGCACCGCCCCCAGCACGCGAAAGAACAGCGGCGTCTCGGCCGTGACCAGCGCCCGGTGAAAACGCTCGCCGATCAGATGACCGACAAAGGCACAGGGCAGCAACCAGAGATGGTGAATCAGCTGCAGGTCGACTCCCGCGATCAGAAAAGAGGTCATCTTGATGACCACCAGAATAAACCAGAGTACGAACAGCGTATCGCGCAGCTGATGCTTGGCTACGTGGGTGCCATAGACCGCCACTATAAGCGGCGCACCTATCAAAGAGGTGCCACTGACATAGCCCCCGAGCATCAGGAACAGCTTGTCCACATAGGGGTTGTTGCTGCGAAAGGGCCGGTCCAGCACATAGCCGACGGCATAGACGATAACGATACCGAAAATAATGCTGGTCATTATTTCCGCCGGCAGCGTCAGCAGCCCGAAGACACCCACCAGCTTGGGGATGATCATGACTTTCAGCGAGCTTTTCAGATAGGGCCAGTCAATACTGCCGCCCCCCGCCGCCGCAGGCTCACGCCGATTGCGGCGGTAACCCTGCCAAGCAATCAGGCTGGAGAACACCAGCAGATGCACCGCGATCAGGGGCAGGAATACTAGGGGTTCGTCCAGAATCAGCAGCAGGAAGGGCAGCGACAGCACAGCGCCACCAAAGCCCAGGCCGGAGCGCACAAAACCGCTCCAGACAAAAATCAGCCCGATAAGGGCATACTGCCAGCCAAGTAAATCCGCCATGGGAAATCGAAATCCGTATCAGCCCGAAAGCGCGCAGCCTAGCAGCCTGTCAAACTTAACGCTAATCTACTGCGGAAAAGCCGATTTTGGCCATTTTTCGCGCTCTTTTTTGTTAAATAGAACCACTATTCGCCTCAAAAGAGCCCAAAAACTGCTTCAAAACGGACTTTCCCTCGCTACGATCGGTCAAGTCCGACAAGCTGCTAGCATTTAGCCCCCTGCACTGCCCAGCCTATTCAATCAGGTTGCTCTTGCCCATATCCACGGACTCAACGATCACATCGGCATAGCCCACGGTGATACCCAGCGCCTGCAGCAGGGGTTCGACAACGTCACCGACTAGCGTAACCACCAAAGGCTTGGCGACATCCAGTACAGGCTCTTTCACCAATCCAAGTACCTCATCCAGCACATAATCCAGCGATAAACCCAGCAAAGAATTCAAGGCACCGTCTAGCAGTATTACGTTCAGATCCAACGTCATCTCATCCAGGGTTGCATCCAAGGTCTTCCCTAGCGGAGCATTTACCCTTTCAGGAGGATCGGAAGGTAGCGCTTCCCCACCCAACGTGAAGGAATGCTCGATCGACGACTGTGATGATTCCGGTACGCTGGCCTCGATATCGATACCAACGGTCAACAAGCTGCCAAAAAGCCCGAGCACATTGACGCTAGCTTCGATTTCCGGCTCGGGGTCGTCGCCAACGGTCAGGTTCGCCACCGACGGCGCCGTCTCGAACTCGAGCTGCAACTGCGGCGCGCTCCAATTGCAGACCGGCGCATCCAGCAACCGGGTGCGGGCCTTGGCGACATCCACATGGATACCGAGCGTACCCGGATTCAGCGACAGGTTGAGCAGCAGGGGAATGCCCAGGCTCAGTCCTCCCGGCAACAATGCCGCCTTGACATCAAGTTCGACCTGCGCCGTCTCGACCTGGGCGACCCAGTCATCATCTGCTGCAGCCGGCAGCAACCCGAAGGTATACTGCGGCGGCTCAATGATGGTCAGCCCAACACTGAGCCCGGCGATACCCAGGTCAACGTCGAGCCCCGGAACCTCAATAAAATGATTCTGGTTGGAAGCCATAACAGCCCCGCTGACCAGCCCATAGAGATTAATCTCCGTGGCCAGCGCAGCGCGCTCTATCTCACCACCCATGCCCTCATCCGTCGCCGTGGACAGCCTCAGCAGGTCCGACAGGGTCAGGCTAAGACCACCGACCCGGGCGACATTTTCCAGTTCCGTCAGCGCGTCGATCGCCTCCACATCAGCCGTACCCTGCGCATTCAGTGCATCGATGGAGGCCTCGACAAGGTCCGCCAGCGCGATATTGGACGCCAGCGCTTCATCGACCGTTCCCACCGCCAGGTCTGCCGCCAGCAGGCCATTGGCATCCATTGCCGCCAGCAGGCTTCCAAGACTAAGGCGGCTACTGGCCAGGCCGTTGTAGCTGAGCACATTGAGCTCGCCACCTAACAGCGCCCCCAGCAGGGAGTTGGTCAGATCCACATCCAGCAGCCCTGAGCCTATGCCAAAGCCCACGGCCATGCGCTTGTACACCGCCGCCGATGCGCCCAGCTGTACCTGACCACCCCAGAGACCACCGGCTACCAGGCTCGCCGGCAGCGCGCGCGTCAGACTCACCCGGGCGCCCGGTTGATAATCCACCCCCTCGGTATCCAGCGTCCAGTGACTGTCCTCAATACCGACGCCACCGTAGGTGAAGGCCGCCGAGCCCTGTTCGAGGTCAAAGCCATTCAGTACCAGATTTGCCTGGGCCTCGGCCTCCAGAGCTGCCCGGGCATTGACGCCATCGACGTAACAAACGCCCCGCGACATCGCCAGTGCCGCCAGGTCTGCCTGGGTCTGCAGCTCGCGCTGGGCAAAAAACAGCCGCGCGGTATCGATAACCACCGCCGCCAGCATGACAACACTCAGCAGCAGCAGTACGGCACTGAGACCAATAGCCCCCTTTTGGGTACGGCGATACATCATTTTTCTCCGAAGCTATCCTCGGCGAAATACTCCGGTATCGGATGGCTGAAGGATTCAACCATGCGCTCGGTCACCTTCTGCGCTGCCGCGGGCGTCAGCCGATCCGGCTGAGTCGTCGCCATTTGGCCACTGCGCTGCAGTTCGAGCCAGTGCCGCGTCAGGGATCCGACCTCCCCCTGCAGGTCCGCTTCCTGTTCCTGGGCTACAGCCACACCGCTTAGCAGCAGTGTCAGAATCAATACTTTATTCATCGGAAACGTCCAGGGTAGTCGGTTTGAAATGTGCGACCGCAATGCTGAAACGCTGCTGCTCCTGATCAGACCAGTCAAAGCGTTGCTGCAACGATTGCGCCGCACTGACTTCCCCGCCTTTTAGCAGTAAAAACCAGAGGTTACGCGCAGCCTGGCGGTGCTGATTGTTCAGTTCCAGTGCGGTCAGAAAATGCGTTCGTGCCACGTTATCCTGGCCTGAGGCCAGCAACAGAAAGCCGGCATCATTGTGCAGGTCGGCCTCCATGGGAATCTGCGTCAGGGCCTGCTGAAAACGCGCCAGAGCCTGGCCCAGCTCGCTCTTGTGCAGGTGAATCCGGCCCAGACCATACCAGGCCCGCCCGGCAAGGCAGCCACCAGTCAGGCCCTGGTACTGGGTTCTAGCCTCATCAAAGCGCCCCAGCGCACGCAGCGTGTCAGCCCGCAATAGCTGGTAAGTCGGACTCTTGGTCGGCAACGCATCGAGACTGGCCAGAGCCGCGTAGTACTGCCCCTGTTGTTGCTGCTGCCTGATCAGCGACAACTTGACCCCCAGTTCTGCCGAAATCTGTTCGCCACAGAGCCCCCGGGAAGGTTCCACCGTCTGCTGTTCTGAAACTGCGGAAAACATCTCCGGCGTACCACTGCAGCCAGCCAGTGACAGCGCCAGTATCAAACCTAAAAATTTCATCGCCTACCCCACATTTTCCAGCGCCTTTACCAGAGCAAGAAAGCCCGGCCCTGCCAGCACCAGCAACAGCGCCGGAAACATCAACAACATCATGACCGCCGACATCCGGCCCGACAGCTTGCTAACCCGTTCCTGCAGCCCGGTACGGCGCCGGTCCTGCAGCAGTTCCGCCAGCGCCTCAAGCGAACTGGACATGCCGCCGCCGGTTTCCGATACCTGGGTCAGCAATGTCATCAGATCCTGAAATCCCTCCGACGTCGACAGTCGGGCTATATCCGCCAGCGCCTGTTCCCGCGCCCCTCCCGATTCGATCTTGGCCAATACCACCCGCAGTTCCTTGACGGCCTCAGGCGCAAGCACTTCAAGCTCCCGCGTCAGGGTGCGCAGCATGGTTTCAATCGACATGCCGACATCCCAGAGAATGCGCAGCACCTGCAGTACCAGCAGCATTTCTTCATCAATGCGCGCGGCTCGGGCCACCACACGAAAGCGCAGCCAGCGCAGCAGGCCCAGGGCGCCGCCACAGCCGGCCAGAAACAGCATCACCACCGTCTCGCCCAGTTCGTTGTCGCGCCCCAGGCTCCAGCCCAGTGTCAGCCCAACAATGCCAAGCCAGATGAGTACCATTTGCAGCAGCCCAATCAACTGGGCTCGATGGCCAATACAGCCGGCCTGGCGCAGCAGCAGTGGAAGCTCCGCCAGGGGCTTGCGCTGACGTGATCGCCGCCGCCACATATCCTGCCCCTGGGACAAAAGCCGGTCTCCTCTGGATCGGCGGCGCAGCGACTGCCCCAGGCGCTCATCAACGCGCTGCCGAACCCGCGCCCGGCGCGTCCACCACCAGAGCCCAAGACTGAGCAGGATCAATATCAGGCTTAACAGCAACAAGCCGTTCTGCGTCATCCCGCCCCCTAGATCGACTTGATCATGCGCCACAACACCAGCACACCCAGCATCTGCAGGCCGGCTCCGGCCAGCAGCAGCTGACGTCCGCCCTCGTCGTGCCACATACCCAGCAGGTAAGCCGGGCTCACCAGCAGCAAATAGAGCGCCATCAGCGCCGGAACCGCACCGAACACCAGCGCCGTAAAGCGTGTTTCTCCGGTCATGGCCCGCAGCTCACGCCAGGCCCGTTCGCGCTGCAGCAGCAGCTTGGCCAGGCTGTCCAGCGCCGTCACCACACTGCCACCGTACTGGTGGTTGATATTGAAAACCGTCGCCAGCAGCGCCAACTCGTTCAGCCCGGTACGGCGAGCCTCAAAATGAAAAGCAGCGGCGAGCTCGTCGCCCAGCTGGGTGCGGTGCAGTGCCCGCTGCAGTACATCGGCCAGCGGCGACTCGATACTTTTCGCCGCCCGCTCGACCGCCTGGCTAAGGTTCGCTCCCACCGTGACGCGGCGCACAATTTGATTGATAAACCCCGGCAGCTGCCGGCGTTGATGCTGCTGCAATACCGAACGGCGATAGAGCACCAGCAGCATTGCCAGCGCCGGCAGTACCGCCGCGGCCACCACGGCAAAGTAGGCCCCGCCCATGTGGTAGGACAGGCCAACACCCGCGACAATCAGCACCGCCAGCATCAGGAGCGAACGATTTGACCCCAGCATGGACAGCCGGCTCGGTCGTTCCCGCGGTGCCGGAGCCGGAGGCGCCTCTGAACCGGTGCGGCTGGCAAGCAGCAACAGCAGCCCCGCCGCCAGTAGCAGGCCGACCGAAATACCAATCAGCACCCCCGGTACCTCGCCTGTTTCTGGCTCAGCCCGACAGAAAGACCATTGAGGGATTCAAACTGATCCCGACCGGCGTCATAACGAAACAGCGGCTGGGTGCGAATCTGGCCATCCGCCAGGTCCTGCACTTCCACCACATCGGTGATGACCCGCTTGCCATCAGGCAAGCGGGCTACCTGTATGATCATGTCCAGGGACGTGGCGATAATCTGCTTGATCAGCAGATCAGACGCATTAAACCCCGACAGCGTCACCATCATTTCGAGCCGGACCAGGGAATCACGGGCGGAGTTGGCGTGCACTGTGCTCATGGAGCCTTGATGGCCGGTGTTCATGGCCTGCAACATGTCGAGTACCTCGGCGCCGCGGCTTTCACCCAGTACAATGCGGTCGGGCCTCATGCGCAGGGCATTTTTCAGCAGCTCGCGTGGCATCACCTCACCCTGGCCTTCACTGTTTGGCGGTCGGGTTTCGAGCCGCACCACATGGCCATTGCGCAACTGCAGTTCGGCTGCATCCTCGATGGTCACCACGCGTTCGCGCCGGCCAATGTTCTGGCTCAGAATATTCAGCAAGGTAGTCTTGCCGGAACCGGTGGAGCCACTGATCAGAATATTGAAGCGGCCAGCGACACAGTCGGCCAGAAACTGACTCATGGCAGCATTGAGCGCGCCGCCCCGGATCAGGTCTTCAATGGTCAGGGCTTCGGGTTTGAACTTTCGTATCGACAGGCAGGGGCCGTCGATGGACAGCGGCGGGATAATCGCATTGATACGGCTGCCATCGGGCAGACGCGCGTCCACCATGGGGCTGGACTCGTCGATACGCCGCCCCAGCGGTGCAATCATGCGTCTGATGACCCGCAGCACATGCTGGTCGTTAATGAAGCGCAGTGGCACCCGCTCGAGCAGGCCGCCGCGCTCGACAAACACCTGGCGCGCGCCATTGATCAGGATATCGTCCACCGCCGGGTCATCCAGCAATGCCTGCACCGGACCAAAGCCGACCATTTCGTCCAGCAACTCGGCCACCAGCTGACCGATATCGTAATCGCTCTTGCGAATGTCCTGTTCCAGCAGATAGGCACGCACATAGCCCTGCACATGGGGATGAAGCTCAAACCGCTCCATCTCGAACATCAGCCCGTCTTCTTCCAGGCGTTCGATAATATTGGCATGCAGGCTAACGCGCAGACCCAGGTTTTCTTCCTCGGGCGCCACATCCAGCTGGTTATTCGATAGCCGGAGATCGGTGTTGGACGCAAGCATCAGGCGCTCCTTGTGGACAGTTTTCGCCACCAGGAGACGGGCTCGTGCAACCAGAGCGCCTGCTCTACAGCCTGCAACAGCGGCGCGGTATCAGATCCCGGCGGCAGCAGAGTGCCGGCATTGATCTGGGTCAGAATTTCCGGCATCCAGGGCAGAGTGCCGCGCAGTGGCAGTGGAATCTTGCTCTCGATGGAATCCCGCGCCGGCAGTACGGATTTTACGTAGGGTGCCAGCAGCAGGTTAACACCACCGGGCCTGAGGCCCAGGCCCAGCAAGTGTTCAGCCAGCTCGAGCGCGCTCGCCAGACTCAGGTTCTTCTGATCCGACAGCACCCACTGCTGCTCAACCTCGGCAGCCATCAGATTCAGCAGTCCCGAAGGCTGCATCCCCACCAGATTGATGATCAGATGCGCGTAACGGGTTTTCAGCGCTTGCAGCGTCCGGGTCAGATCCTGCGCATTCAGGCGACTGTCACTCTTGCCGCTCGCCATGCCGATAACATCGATTCCGGGCAACGCCTCGATTGGCTTGTCATCCAGCCAGCCGGACTCCAGCGCCTGGCTGTTCTCAACCAGGTCGAGAAAACTGATATGGGGTTCCATGTCCAGATAGGCAGGCAGAGCAGACTGCGGCATGCCCAGATCCAGTACCAGCACCCGTTCGTTGCTGCGCTGATGCAGTGCCCAGGCGATATGGGCCGCCAGTACGGCGCCGTCATACTCATTGCGAGCCGACATTAGCGCGAGGCTGCGCGCCGGCGACATGGCCCTGGCAGAACAGAGCCGGTGCAAGGTGGCATTCATGTCGTCTAATTCAACCAGCTGCACCCAGGCGGACAGCTCAGCGTTGTACCAGTGCCCGTCGGGCGTCAGGTCGACCAGCAGAACGGGCCTGGGGCCAAACAGGTTGATCAGCGCCTCGAGTCCTGTGTCAGACGCGCGGCTCGCCAGCAACACCAGCACCCGCGCCTCACCCACACCGCTTAATGCTGTCGGTTCCGGCAGCCAGGAGAGCTCGACACCCTCCGGCACCATGGCATTGATAGACGCACAGTGGCTGCGATCGGCACTGTAGGCGATCACTTTCACGGCCGCACCTCGGCGGAAAATCCCATACCCGAGGGCATGGCGCCGACAGTGCCCGGCGCCGGATCGATAAACAGCTGTTGCAAAAAGCTCGGCTGGTAGTCGCGATAAATCTCGCCCGGCAGCGGCGGCAACTCTGCGGTGCGCGCAAACGGCCTGACCAGGTGAGGCGTTACGATCATCAGCAGTTCCTTGTCGCTGCGCTCAAGGCGGGTGGAACGAAAGAAAGCCCCCAGGATAGGAATGTCACCCAGCAACGGCAGCCGGTCAGCACTTTTCAGGGTATTGCGACTGACCAGGCCACTGATGATAAAGCTCTCACCGGCGCCCAACTGTATGGTGGTATCGGTCCGGCGCACCCGCAGAGCCGGCACCGAAACACCGGCGGCCTGCAGGCCGCCGGTGAAATCGAGTTCGCTGACTTCGGGCGCCACCTTTAGCATGATGCGTTCCCCCGGCAATACGGTGGGCGTCAGGTTCAAACGCACGCCGAATTCCTTGAACTCAACACTGATCTCGCCGTTATCGGAGCTTTTGGGGAAAGGAAACTCGCCGCCTGCCAGGAAAAATGCCGGCTGGCCGGACATGGACACCAGGCTGGGTTCTGCCAGGGTATAGGCAAAGCCGTTACTGCTCAGTGCGCTGACGGTGCCCAGCAGTCCCTTGCTCGCATTGCCGGCGATAATGCCAAAGGCACTCCCATCCGACAGGAAGCCCGAGTTGCTGCTCAGGGTGAAGCCGCCGGAGCCGGACTCAACCCCGGAAAGGGTTCCCCCGTTACCTATGGCGTAAATACTGTTACCGGTGTTCTTGCCAAAAAAGAACCCGGCCGACTGCAGCGCCTGGCGGCTGACCTCCACCACCTTTATATCGGTCTGCACCTGAACATTTTCTGTTTCGCTGCCGGCGGGATACACCGCCAGGTCAAAGCGCTCGGGCTCGGTACGGCCACTGAGCCAGACCAGCAGGCTGGTGTCGCCGACCGCTTTGCCCGTCAGCAGAACCTGGCGACTCGACAACACCCTGACACCGGCAATACTCGGTTCCCCCACGGCGACCCGGGCTATGCGTGCATTCAGCGTGATGGACTTCTGGCCACCCACGTAGAGCCGCTGTTCCGCAGCCTGAAGCTGCCAGGACCCGCACAGCACAACAAGCAGCACAATGAGACTTCGAAACGGCATTGGAACTCCTAGTATCCGGTACGGACAAGTTTTCTCTCTTCGCCGAGATAAACTTCCACGGAGGGTGCCGCCGGCCGCTTGACGACCGGTTTGGCAATGGGAAGGGTGGACGCGCTGGGCTTGCTCGTCAGAGTACGTAGCGGTGTGCTGAAACTACGACTCGGGTCGCTGGTCGCATCAATCAGTTTATCCTGCATGCCCACCACCGCCAGACGCAGTACGCCCGCGTTTTCAGCCAGCATCAGGGCCGTCGTCTGGGCATCGGGCACGGCCAATACGACCGAGCGGGAGCGATCCTGCCGTTTCTGCTCAGTAGCATCAGATACGCCTATCAACTCTTCGCCATAGGCCAGCACCAGCACATTGCTGAGCAGCCTGCGGGCACTGGTATCAGGCCCCAGTTCCTTGCTGGCCTTGATATACAGCAGCACATCGACCCGATCACCAGTACTCAGATGACCACCCACGGCGGTGACCTCATCGACCTTGATGGCCAGAGCACGGTATCCCGGGGGCAGTGCGTCCAGCATCGGGCGTTCAGTTTCCAGCAGCACCTCCTGCAAGCGACTGCCCCCCATCACCGTACGGGCCAGAATGCGCCCCATATAGGGCTCGGCGTCCTGAACATCGGCCGCATTGCGCTGCATCACCCGCGCTTGCTGCAGATGTTCAGGCGCCAGCGCGGTGCCAGGCACCATGGAGGTACGAAAAGTCCAAACCGTTTGTGCAGGCTCAGGCTCCGCCGCCCTCACAGTCACAGGATCAGCATTACCCAGACTCAGACCATAGACCGCCACGACTAACGCCAGACCAATCAGGGTCAGGGCGATCATCTTCATACTGCGTCCTTGCATTAAGCTTCCCGTTCCTTGGTATTAGAGATTCAGGCTTGCCGTGGTGCTCAAGCGCTCAGGCACCGGCAGCATCAGTGCCGGCAAAAAGGGAAAAGCGGCATAGTCGTACACCAGTTCTACCAGGCAACAGCCACCGCTGGCCGTATCCCCGGTGCGAATCTGCAACGCAGCATCCAGCGACTGACCAAACAGACTGCCCAGGCTCGACTCGGTAGCATTGCCCGTCACCTGCCCCAGCACATCCTTGGTGGCCAGCTCGACCTGCGCCCGGACCGCGGCGGAGTCACATTCAGTGGTACTGAAAAAGCAGCTTTCATCCACAAAAGATATACTGTTTCTCAGCCCCTCTTCCGCTGAATACTGCAGCATCTGGTTGGCCGAGAAAATCATGCTGTAGTTGGCGATGGCATAAAAAATCATAAAGAACACCGGCAGCACCAGGACAAACTCGATACCCGCACCGCCGCGCTCAAACCGATTCGCAGACATCAGTAACTTCCCAGTATTGCCATGCAGGAAAAAGCTGCCATAAAAGGCGCAAACGGCAAGCTTCTGCGCCGCCCGATAACACAGGCGACGGCCAAGCCACCAAAGGCCAATACCATGATCAATAAAAGTATGCCTAAGGGAAAGACCATACAGAATACCAGCAATAGCTTAATATCTCCGGCCCCAAGCTGACGACCGATATAACCGGGAAGCGCCAGCAGCAATACCGCCAGCGCCGACCCACCAATACCCGACCACTCAAGCTTCGCGCCCGAAATTGCCCGGTCACAGAGCAATAACGACAGCAGCGCAAACGCCAGCAAGCAGAGCACCCATAGGTTCGGAATACGCCTCTGCCGGGCGTCACTGATCGCAATCAGCAGCAGCGTGACCAGAAAGAATAGCCGGGGTAGCTCACACCAGAGCGGCACCAATTAACCGGCAGCAGGCGCTTCACCTTTGAGGCCTTGAAGAATGCTGTCCATGATTGTCTCGACTTCCAGCTTTACGTCGGGCACAACCACAGCCAAAGCAACAGCTACCATAGCAGCTAAAAGCGCGTACTCTATACCGCTGGCACCTTCTTCATTGCGAAGAAAGCGGGCGAATTTGCACTGAGTCTGAAGGATAAAAACGTGGAGTTTGGTCATGATAGTCCCTTCCTTGTTTAAAGCGTCCTTTGAGTTCGAAACCTGACCTATTCCCGATTATATTCCATATTCGGGTACTCACCAGGGCAAACGCATGAACGTTTTTTGCACAGCGCAGCACGGATCTTACTTCTCTCTTGCAACCGACAAGCCCGGCTGGTATTCAGAGAATTTCCATCATAGGACAGGCGCGAATACCCTATGTCAAAGCGTTCTCTGCTCAGCCATCTCCAAGAGATTGAAGACCCTCGACAAAGCGCAAAATGCACTCACAATTTTGCCGAAGTTATGTTTATGAGTATCTGCGGAATCCTCTGTGGGGCCGACGACTGGAACTCTATCGCCCTGTTTGCCCAGACTCGAGAGGGCTGGTTCCGTCAGCACCTGACGTTGCCTGGTGGTATTCCCTCCCACGATACCTTCAATCGCATGTTCAGCCTGTTGGACCCGAAAGCTTTCCGAACCCTGTTCATTACCTGGGTCCAGGACGTGATGGTGGGTAGCGGTCTGTCAGGCACTGTCGCTATCGATGGCAAGACGGTCAAAGGATCCGCCTGGAACAAGGGCAAGGACGCCATTCATATGGTCAATGCCTGGTCCACCGACCTGGGCATGGCGGTGGGGCAATACAAAGTGGACGGTAAGTCCAATGAGATCACCGCTATCCCCAAATTGTTGGCGTTGCTGGAGCTTCAAGGGTGCTTGGTCACCCTGGATGCGATGGGGTGCCAGAAGCGCATCGCCGATAGCATCCTCAAGCGCGGTGCCGACTATCTGCTGGCGGTCAAAGCCAACCAGAAGAGTCTGCATAAAGAGGTGGCCGAGTACTTCGATCGGTACTGGGAAAACACCCCTGAAGACGCGCCGGGCCCCGTGTTTGCCGAGCGAGCAGAGCATCAGCACGGCCGCCAGGAACACCGTCGCTGTTGGGTTCTGAACGAGCCGTCGGCACTGGCCACCGCGAAGCGCTGGCAGGCCAAGACGGTGGCGGCCGTGCAGTTGGACCGCCAGGACGCTCGCAAGGGTGACACCATGATCCGTTATTACATCTCCAGCCGCACGTTGACGGCCCAGGAGGTCTTGGCCGCTACTCGCGAGCACTGGCAGGTCGAAAACTGTCTGCACTGGGTGCTGGATGTAGCCTTCGACGAAGACCGCTCTCGTGCCCGCCAAGGCTTTGCCGCCGAAAATTTGGCGACGGCCCGGCAAATCGTCTTGAATCTTCTCAAGCAGGATACGACGCACAAGGTGGGCATCAAGAACAAGCGCAAAGCCTGTGGCTGGGACCTCGACTACATGCTCAAAGTGCTTGGGGAGATCAAAATGTGATCATGCGTTTGCCCTGGGGTACTCACGAGTCGGTTTCGCTGAACGCTAGCTGAATTCCTTTAAACTCGATCATACAAAACAAAAATGGGGCCGTCATCTGTTTTTTCTGATTTTTAACTCAAACAATGGATTCAAATCCCCTTGTAATTAAAAGGACATTTTTGTATCGCTCAGGGCTGCATTCAGAGAATTTAAAGACAACTTTAACCGAATGGACAAAAACCGTTGATAGGGCACCTCGATTAACCGATGATTTTCGGTAAATTGAGTAACGACCCTACGGTGACGACAAAAGCAGGGTCAATTTCTCGACGAGGTGAAAGTTTAGTTACTCAGTTTGATGCCTACTCTTAGGTCGAATCAGGCCTACTGGGCGCGATTCGACCTACGGTGGCCATCAGAAGGCTTCGATTCCGGCTCTGCGTAAATACACCAACCGCTTCAGGTTGTAGCAGGTCGCCATCAGCGTCATCTTAACGTTCGCCCGGGCCTGGCCGATGGTTCGAATCAGCATGCCTCCCATCTGGTCGATTGCCCCGAACACATGTTCTACCCGGGCGCGGATCTTGGCGATGCGATGGTTGCGTCGTTTCTGGCAGTCGGACAGTGGGCGGTTACGCGCCCCTTTGCGTTGAATTTCAGGGCGATTGCCACGCTGCCTGAGATCCGCTTCCCGCGCCTGGCTGGCATAGCCACGATCGGCGTAGACATTCTGGCTGGTGTTATAGGGGTCAAGTACCTGCTCGAAGTGGCGGCTGTCATGCACCGAGGCGGTGCTGGTCTCAATAGCGCGGATCACCTTATAGCGTTTATCTACATTGATCGACAGCTTGTAGCCGAAGTGGCTCTTGCCATGTTTCTTGGTCCAGCTGGCATCCACATCCTTCTGGCGGCGCTGGGCCGGCTTCCAGTCGGCGGGCGTAGCCTGTTGCTCAATGATGTCTTTTTCATGACTGCGAATACGCTGTTTGGGCGCAGGGACCAGGGTCGCATCGATAATTTGACCGCCGCGCGCAATATAGCCCCGGCGCATCAGTTGATCCGCTACACCGTCAAACAGGGCTCTGGCGCCGGCTTCACCGATCCGGTTCTCAAATGTCCAGATCGTGGTGCGGTCCGGAATATTACTGATCTGCGTGAGTCCGCAAAAGCGCTGGTAACTCATGCGGTCCAGCAGTTGGTATTCCATCTGCTCGTCGGACAGGTTGTATAACCGTTTGAGTACCAGAATTCGCACCATCGTCTCCGTCGGGAAGGGAGGCCTGCCACCCTGCGAGCTGACCGGACGCGGCGCAACTTGATCAACGGCCGCCGCCAGGGCAGAAAAGTCGATGTGCAGATTGATCTCCGCCAGCGGATCGCCCAGGCGGTCGATCTTCTCCCGGTGCTGATCGGCGGCAAACAAATCGGTCTTGAGGGCGCTGCGTGGCTTCTTCATCGGTATCAGTCCATGGCTGTATCAGACGCTGTGAATTTTACCCAAGGGTACCGCTGGTCGGCGAGGTTTTTCGAGGTGCCCGATAGAATATCGCAGCCTAATGGGGCTGAAAGCGCACGGTAACGCAGCAAGTTCAAGCGGAAAGCGCCAAAGACAACAGATGGAGGTTGCGAAAAAGAAAGGCGACGTCCGTGTCACAATTTGGCTGACAGCAATCCGGCGTCTCCAGCAATGCCGGCGTCTCTCCCTGCACCTTTCTCCAGCATTAAACGACAATATCACTAGCGTGATCCCGTCAGGCGGGTGCACTGCATTCAAACAACGGAGCCTGGTATGCGTAACTTTGCGTCACTATTCACCGGGCACGAGGCACCAGCAGCCAAAAGCACCTGTAACCCCAGTTTGCCGCTGCTACCCGAAGATCACTGTCACCACGACCCCGAGTATCCCGAGCGCAGCAAGGCCGACGCTACCAAGGAAGAATAGTGCAGTACTTTAGCCCCCGCTTAGACAGTTTTCGTCTATCAAGCGCTCGGCAGAGCACGCTCAGTACGCAGGCAGCCCTCGCCGGCGTCTTCTGCCGGCGAGGGCTGCGTTCACATGTCCACTAAAAATCCTGCATGGCTGCTTATAGAGCCTTCCGCTAGCCTTTCACGATCAGACTGTAATCCGGCGTCGGGTTCAGCGGGCAGGAGTAGACATACTCGCCGGGCTTGAGCTCAATTTCATAGTCGCGGGTCGTTCCCAGGGCCAGGCCACCGCCCGATACGCTGGGCAGCAGGGCGCGGTCCACCAGGGTTGCGCCGCGCAACCAGAAGCCCAGTTCATAGGGCACGTTCTCGTTACTGACCCGGAAAATATAGCGACCCGGTTTAAGCTCCAGCGTCTTTGCCCCGGCCAGGCGCTCCTCCCCGGATTGTGCATTGATCGCTTCGCAGTCAGCCATGCTGCGGGTGCTGTAACCGTGATCAACACCATTTTCGCTTTCAAGGAACTGGCATCCCGTCTGGGTCAGGTTGATCACCTGGGGCTCCTCGGCCTGAGCCGCGAAAGGTAGCGCCAGTGCCAAACCGAACAGGCCTGCACGTACTCCCCCGGAAATAAAACGCTGCTTGCTCATCCTTATCACCTCATCGAAAATTGTTTGCGGCAACCCGAACCGGTGAAGCCAGTCTAGGCGCGCTCTCTGAAAGGAGACTGAAAGTAAGGCCTGGAATCAGATGCAGAACAGGGCACTGACATTCATTTGCCGTACACTGGCGCTACCTTATAACTGAGTTGGACTCTGTGGAGGATCGATCGAATGTTCAAACGCATGACCCCTGCCCTGCTGTTGCTCGTTCTGCTCTGCGCCGGCCGCATCCAGGCCGCCGAACCCTTGCTGACCACCAGCTACGGCGCTCAGTACAAGGGTTTTGACCTGGCGCTGGTGCGCACTCTGAAGCCGCTGGGAAATAACCGCTTTGTGTTCGAGTCCAGAGCCCGGGGCTCGATCGCACGTATCGAGGAGAGCAGCACCTTCAGCCGTGATGCCAAAGGGCGCTGGACTCCGGAGCTGTATCGCTACAGTCAGTCGATACTGGGGATCTCGAAAAAGTACGAGCTGCGCTTTGATGGCGCCGGCAAAAAGGTGACCTACAGCGACAAAAAGGGCCAGAACACCATCAACATTACGCCCGGCACCCTCGACCCTCTGCTCTATCAGCTCAAGCTGCAGCAGGACCTGGCCCGCCAGACTGGCGACTATCACTACCGCTTTGTCAGCCGCAGCAAACTCAAGGATTACCGCTTTGACATTGCGGGTAAGGAAAAACTGAAGCTCGACGGAAAAAGCATCGATACCCTGCGCCTCAACAAGCAGGGTAACGATGCCAGCCAGGAAACACTGCTCTGGTTCAGCCCCGGCAACGGCTACCAGCTTATGCGCCTGCGCCATACTGAAGACGGTGACAGCTACAGCATCAGCCTGAAGTCGCTGCAGCAGAGCCCGGCGTTCATAACCTGGCTGCAGTAATTCAGGCTACGTCACCGGGCGATTATCGAGACGCTTATTAGCGACACAGCCCCGTCGCTGCGGGGTCGGCCAGCAGACGATCCAGCTGGCTGCGGTTGATCCAGGCAATATCCCCCGGCGTTGCGTACTTGAATGCCGCCACTGCGGCACCCTGGCGCAGCGCCTCGGAATGGGATTTGCCCGCCAGCCAGGCGCTGAGAAAACCGGCGGCAAAGGCATCACCGCCCCCCAGACGCTCCACCTCCTGCGCACTAAATGCATCGGTCTGATGCAGCTCACCGGCGGGTGTCAGCAAGGCGGCACCGGCACTGCCGCGGGTCATGACCAGCAGGCTATTGGGCGCCCAGCGCTGAAAGCGGCGCAGCGTGCGCTCGTGGCAATGGGCATCCCAGGCCTCGGGCCAGAGCGCCTGAATATCCCGTTCCGCCACCAGCAACAGGTCCAGTTGCCCCAGCAGGGGCTCCAGACACAGGCGTGCCCGCTGTGGCGACCAGAGGCGCTGGCGGTAATTGATATCCAGACTGCAGGGAATGCCGGCCTCCAGGGCCAGCTGCAATGCCTGCTGCGCCGTGGCGCAGGCCGATGCCGACAGCCCCAGGGTAATGCCCGAGGTATGAAACAGTCGCGCCCGTCCCGGCTGGAACAGGGCCACCGGCAAGTCTGCGGGCTGCATGCGGGCCATGGCCGAATCGGCCCGGTCGTAAATCACCTGGCTGCGATGGGGTGCCCGCCCCGGCTCGTAAAAATACAGCCCCAGGCGGTCATCACCCCCGGGGCTGACATGCTGCACATCCACATTGTGCTGACGCAGCGATTGCCGGACCCGGTCACCCAGTTCGTTCTCCGGCAGGCGTGACAGCCAGGCGCAATTGAGCCCCAGGCGCGCCATGGCACTGAGGGTGTTCGACTCGCAGCCGCCCACCTGCACATCGAAACCGGCGCTCTGGTCCAGCCGCTGCAGATCAGGCGGCGTCAGGCGCAGCAGGGTTTCTCCCAGCGCGATAATATCGTAAGCCTTGTTCACCTGGTGCTCCTCAAGTCACCTTGCCCCGTGCCAGCACCGCCTCGGTACGGCGGAATTCACCGTCACGACAGAAGTGCACCTCGTCGAACAGGTTGGAAACCGGGCAGGCATGGTTGGGAATGATCCGCAGCCGCTCAGCCACCAGCGGCGCCTGGCTGCAGGCGGAGAAATCCAGTACCCCATGCTCTTCACTCAGCCCAATCACCCGCGCCTGCGGATAACCCACCACCTGACCGTAACCGTCCTGTCCCAGCAGATCCGACGTCAGCGCCTTGCTGCCCGCGTCCACGATCACCCTTCCTGCCACCGGTACACTGACCACGGTGGTCAACACCGTCAGCGCGCAGTCCGCCTCGCAAGCGCCGGCAGCCACCTGGGAGCGGTCCTGGTACACATAGGTGCCAATGCGGTACTCATTGACGATGGGCGCTTCATGGGCATGCCACATGCTGGGCGTACCGCCACTGCTGAACACCTCGAGCGCCAGGCCCTGCTGCTCGCACAATGCAGCCGCCCGGCTGAACCACTGCTGCACCACGGCTTCGCTGTAGGCCGCCGGATACGTCATGAGCCCGCGCAGACGCAGGCCCGGCAAGCGCGCCACCAGCTGCGCCAGCTGCGCCGCCTGTTCCGGGCTTTGCACGCCACAGCGACCGGCGCCGGTGTCGCACTCCACCAGCACATCCAGTGTTTTACCCGTACCCTCGAAGGTCGCCGAAAGCCCCTGCAGCACCGCTTCGCTGTCGGCCACCACCGCCAGGGTCCTGACCTGGCCTGCGAGTGCCAGCAGCCGTGCCAGCTTGGCGGCGCCAATGATGTTGTAGCTGATCAGGATGTCGTCAAACCCCGCCGCGGCGAAAACCTCGGCCTCCCCCACCTTCTGGCAGGTTATGCCAATAGCCCCGGCGTCCAGCTGCTTGCGCGCGACCCAGGGCAGCTTGTGGGTCTTGATATGCGGGCGCACCCGCAACCCCTGCTCGTCGCAATAGGCCTGAAAACCGCGGATATTGGCCTCGAGTATCGCCTCGTCGATCAAAACGCAGGGCGTGTCCAGTTGTGGGTAGAGCATCAGCGTGTCTCCAGTGTGTCGTCTGTGAGTGCGTGGGGGTTCTCCACGATCGGCCAGATCGGACGGGTCATCTTGCGATAGTTGCTGGTGACTGGGTTACTGGGATAAGGCCCCCCCGCATCACAGTAGATAATGTGCTGGCTGATGGCGGCGAACGCATCGTAAAAGTGATTGGTCGACTTGATCAGCAGGATCGGCTTGGCCGCAGGGTCTATACCCAGATTGCTGAACAGGTCCGGCGCAAAGGCCTGGGAGCGGTTGCTGTTGAGCACCACATCGATGGCCGTATCCGCCAGGCGTATGCAGACGCTGTCCCCCAGGGGTACCACGCTGTCGCCAAAGCTCTGCACGGCATCGCGCACCACCCTGCGGATCTCCACCCAGGCATCCATGGGCGCGCCGGCGTTGTCCCCGGCCTTGCCGCCAAAGCGCAGCCTGATCTTCGCGCCCTCTCCCGCCGCCACGCAAAAGCGCACCGCCATGGGATCCCAGATGGTGCCCACCGCCGCATCGGTCACCCCCATGTCGAGCATTTTCTGCAGCACCAGGGTCGAGTCCCCGGCCACACCGCCGCCGGGATTGTCCCAGACATCGGCGATGACCACCGGCTGCCGCGACGAGGCCTGGGCCTCTGCGATCGCCAGCTCAGGCGCTATATAGGGCGGGCGGGTTTTGCCGCGAAAGGAAAACAGCTCCATGCCAAGGGATTGCGCCAGGCTGTCCGCGCGGGCCTGGTCGTTGTCGGTAATCACCAGCAGCCGGGTGCCCATCTCGGGTACATCCCCGGCCATAAAGCCGTGGATAACGGAAATGGACAGCACTGCCGGCTCCTGTTCCAGCTGATGCAAGCGATCCACAAAGCTGCGCATGGGTTCAAGACTGGTGGGCAACACCTCTATCATCCGGCAATCGAACACCGCTGCCGTCGGCTTGATCTCCCCCTGCACATGGCGCACCGCCAGGTCCACCAGGTCCCGGGCGCGGTCGACGAAGTCGGTGTGGGGAAACTCCTTGAACGCCAGCAATATATCCGCCTGCTCAACCCGCTTGGCCGTCAGGTGACTGTGGGGATCGAACTCGGCGGCGATGGTCGCCGTCGGCCCCACCAGAGCCCGCACCCGCGCCAGCAGATCGCCTTCGCAGTCGTCATAACCGTCGGCCACCATGGCGCCGTGCAGCCCGAGTATGACCGCATTCACCGGCAGGGCGGCACTGAGTTGCCCGAGTATTTCATCGCGCAGCAGCTCGTAGGTGCTGCGGTTCACCAGGCCGCCGGGTTCGGCCCAGGCGGCGGTGCCTTCGATCAGCTCCCAGCCCAGCGCCGGGATTTTCTCGCGACAGGCAATAAAGGGGGCACTGCACAGCGTCGGCGTGGCCGGATGTTCGCCGGGCGGGGCATAAAAGCTTTCCTTGAATGACGCCAGATCCGTGAACACCGGCGAAAACGTATTGGTCTCGGTGGCCAGTGAGGCTACAAAAACTCGCATAAAACACCTCGAGAGGTTGGCCCCGAACACAGGCTCGGGGGCCTGGGGACTTAGTTCAGGTAGAGCTTGTCGTTGGCCTGCTGGGTTTCATTCAGAAACAGATCCAGCAGTTCGACACCCTTGCCGTCCTGCACCTGGCGAATGTCTTCAATGACCACCGGCTGGGTCGCCTCGCGGAAACGTTCGCGCTCCGTTGCCGACAGGGCGTTAACCTTCATGGTCTTTTTCAGCCCCTCCAGACCGCGCTCCGAGGCTTCGATCACGCGGGACAGACCTCTGCCGGCGACAATGCCCGACTGGGCCGCAAAATGGATGATCTTGCGTTCCTCGTCCGTCAAGCCGTCATAGAAGGCCTTGTTCAGCATCAGCGTATAGGGCGCAAACAGATGGTTGGTCAGGGTCAGGTATTCCTGCACCTCATCAAACTTGGCGAAGGTCACCGTGGGAATCGGGTTCATCTGGCCATCGATAACGCCGGTCTGCAGGGAGGAATAAACCTCGCCCCAGGCCAGCGGATAGGCCTCGCCACCGAGGGACTGAATAATCTTCTGGTGCGTCGGCAGGGTCATGGTGCGAATGCGAATGCCCTTGAAGTCTTCCAAGGTATTGATCGCCCGCTTGGAGTTGGTCACCGAGAAGAAACCACCGGTATCGGGAAAACCCAGTACCTTGACGTCGCCGAGGCTGGCGTCTATATCCGCCGCCAGCGCCTTGCCGAAACTGCCGTCCAATACCTCATAGGTGGACGCATTACTGTTGAATGCAAAAGGCACATCGAGCACACCGATACGGGGGTAATAACCCGCCAGGGCGCCGGTAGACGACAGCGTGCCCTGGATCTGGCCATCCCGTACCATCTGGATATGTTCCTTCGCCGAGCCCAGCTGATTGCTAGGGTAGATCTCGACCCTGATCTCGCCATTACTGGCCGCTTCAACGATATTCTTGAACACGCCGGTGAAGGCATGGGCCGGGTTCTCCAGCATGTCCGCCTTGTTGTCATGGGCGAAGCGCAGCACCTTTTCGGCGTTGGCCGTCAGGGGCATGGCGGCCAAAGTGGCCAGCAGGGATGTAGCGGCGATGGAGGTGATTATTTTTTTCATCGACAGTCTCTCTATGGTTTCAGGTGGATAAATGGCCGTAGCCGCAGGATTCAAGCCGGCTCAGTAACCCAGCAAACGCGGGATGAAGAGCGTGACTTCAGGGGTAAAGGCAAGAAACATCAGCAGGATCAGCTGGCCTATCAGGAAGGGCATCAGCTCAGCCGAAATGCGTTCCAGCTTTTCGCCGGTGACCGACGACAACACGAACAGGCAGGCGCCCACCGGCGGCGTCATCAGCGATATATTCAGCGCCAGTACGAAGATAATGCCGGCGTGCAACGGGTCCATGCCGATCTGCTCGGTCAGAGGTACCAGCACCGGCGCCAGAATGATCAGCATGGCGTTGATATCCATGATCATGCCCACCACCAGCAGCAGACCAATAATCAGCAACAGGATCACGTTGGGGTTATCCGACAGCTGGCTGATAAAGGTGGCGATAAACTGGGGAATCTGATTGAAGCTCAGCCACCAGCCAAAGATCGAGGCGGCGCCAATAATCAGGTAGATCACCGCTGAAATCTGCGCCGTACTGATCAGCATGCGAAACAGGGCGGCAAAGCTCAGGTTGCGATACACCACCGAGCCAATAAAGAGGGCATAGGCCACCGCGACTGAGGCCGCTTCCGTGGGTGTGACGATGCCGCTGACAATGCCACCCAGGATAATCAGGGGCATCAGCAGTGCCAGCAGCGAGCCTTTGAAGTGACCCAGCAGCTGGCGCAGTGAGGCGCGCTGGGCCGCCTTGGGCAGATTCTTGCGCTTGGCGAAGACGGCAATAATGGCCATGCACACCAAACAGATCAGCAGGCCCGGCAGAATGCCGGTGGCGAACAGGCCGCCGATGGAAACTCCCATCAGGGATCCGTACACCACCATCAGGCCGGATGGCGGAATGGTCGGACCTATGATGGAGCCCGCCGCCGTAACGGCACAGGCGTAGGGGCGACTGTAGCCCTGCTCCACCATCGCCGGCACCAGGGTACGACCAAAAGCGGCAGCATCAGCCGTAGCCGCTCCGGTGATACCGGAAAAGAACACCGACGCCACCATGTTGGAGTGCGCCAGGCCACCGCGAAAATGCCCCACCAGCGCCTGGGAAAACTGTACCAAGCGGGAGGTAATACCGGTGTGGTTCATGATTTCGCCAGCCAGAATAAAGAACGGCATGGCCAGGAACGGGAAGATATTCAGGCCGTTGAAGACCTTGGCCGGCGCCAGCGACGCAAAATGCAGTCCGCCGATGCTAAACATGCCGGCCAGGCCCGCCAGGCCCAGCGCAACGCCTACGGGAGTACCGATAATCAGCAGTACCACCAGAATCAGGGCGATCGTCATTGCGTCACTCCTCTGTATTGTTGTTATGGTTGGCGGCAAAACACCGCGCTCAGCACTTTGGGGGGTTATTGCAGCTGCAGTGCCTTTTCTGAATCCGCTGCGGGCTCCAGCCTATCCCTGCCACAGTCCCGCAGCAGTGCCAGCAGGCTTTGCAGCGCCGCCAGACCAAAGGCCACCGGAATAGCACCGTAGGGATAGGCCATGGGCAAGCCGAAGACCGTGGAAACCTGCTGCAGCCCCTTGACCACCAGCTCAGTGCCGGAGAAGGCCAGGTAGCCGAAAAACAGCAGCGACAGCAGATCCACCAGGATTCTCAGGCCGCGCTGCACTGGCGCCGGCAGATGCTGCACCACCGTAGACAGGCCTATATGTTCACGCCCCGCCGTACAGCAGGGCACCGCCAGCAGGATCGCCCAGATCATGATGTAGCGCGCCAGCTCCTCGACCCAGCTGATCTGCCAGTGCAGCAGGTAACGATCGAGCACCGCGATCCACACATCCAGCAGCAGCACGGCCATCAGCACGCCGACAACCCTCTGATTCAGCAGATTGATTCTGCCACTGAGCCTGCTGCTCAGCCTCTGACACCGGCTCATAGGGAGACCTCTGTTTTTGTTATTTATGAACACAATCTTCACTTTGTGATTGAAATATGACCCTGAACAGGGTAAAAATCAACTGTAAATTTAAAAAAGAGAAGATTTTCTTCATATTTTATTCAGGAGTACATCTATGCCTATCGAACGATTCCGCCTTGCAGGTCAGGGTGCCGGTGGCCAGGAGCTGCCTTTCGCCAAGGCCACCAAAGCCGGTGGCTTTCTGTTTGTCTCGGGCCAGGTCGCGCTGGAAAATGGTGAAGTGGTGGAAGGCGGCATAGTGACCCAGACCCGCAAGGCCATCGAGAATGTCAAAGCCATACTGGAAGAAGCCGGTTACGAGCTCGAAGACGTGGTCAAGGTGAATGCCTGGCTGGACGACCCGCGGGATTTCTGGAGTTTCAACGGCGTCTTCAAGGAATACTTCCAGGGCCACCCGCCGGCACGCTCCACCGTGGTGTCACCGCTGGTGGTAGACGCCAAGGTGGAAATCGACGTCACCGCCTACAAGGATCCGCAGTAACACCCGCCTCGCCTGGGTTTGGTAACGCGTCCATACCCAGGCGCAGGCCCCGGCTCGCTGAGGTTTGTGAAGCGGTGTTATACTCCAGCGCAGTGTTTTCAGACCCGGTGCGGCGGCGCGCTACTGACCCATTGCTGACTATCAAGGAAGGGTGAACCCCATCATGACGCCACCGGCAGCCCCCGATATAGTGTCCGCGCTCAAGGACAATACCAATGCCATGAGCAAGGCGGATCAGCGTCTGGCCGAGGTGATACTGTCCGACGTCGATCGCGCCGTGCATGCCAGTACCACCGAACTGGCACAGTGGTCCGATACCAGCACGCCTACAGTGACGCGATTCTGCCGCAAGCTGGGCTTCAAGAATCTGCGTGAATTCAAGGTTCACCTGGCCCAGGCACGCGCCGTGGGGGTGCGTTTTCTGGCCGGTCAGACCTCGTCCGGCAGCCACTCTGAAGCCGCCGAGCAGGTGGTACGCCGCGCCCAGCAGGCACTGGAAATGCAGCTGGCGCTGCTGGACAGCGAAACTATCCAGCAGGCGGTCAGTGCCCTGCAGCACGCCGGGCGCATTGCTGTATTCGGCAGCGGCGGCGGCTCCACCATAGTGGCGCAGGATGTCGAGCACCGGCTGTTTCGACTGGGTCTGGCGGTCAATGCCTACCAGGACAGTCAGATGCTGCAGATGGTCGCCGCAACACTCAAGAAAGGTGATGTACTGCTCGCCATCTCCACCTCCGGGCGCTTCGCCGATCTGGCCAACGCCTGTGATATCGCCCGCGGCTACGACGCCACCGTTATCGGCATGACACGGCCCGACGCCCCCCTCTGTGCCCATCTGGATATTCTGCTGCCGGTGGATATCCCCGAAGAGAAGAGCTTCGTGAATCAGCCCACCGCCTCGCGTTATGCCCTGCTGGCAGTGATCGACGTGCTGGCCTCGGAGCTTGCCATCGCCATCGGCGAACGGGCGCTGGAGAACGTACGCCGCATCAAGCACCACCTGGTGGCATACCGGGATCACGACGACAGCCAGCCCCTGGGGGACTGACGACTCAGCAGTGCCTGCCTATTTTCGTACCCTAAAAACAAAAAGGCCGGCAATCTTTACAGACTGCCGGCCTTTTTAGTCACTCAAGCTTTTCTACCTGAGTGTAGAGATTACACCTTGTGGTAGATCTTCCCGCCGGTTTCCAGGAACTCCTCGGCCTTGCGCAGCGTATTCAGGAGTGTTGCATGCCCGGCGTGATGGGCGGCGAAGTCCTGTACGCCTGACTCGTTTCAAAGAAAAAGGAAAAAGGCCGGCTACCTTTGGGGATAGCCGGCCTTTTATTCACTCGAAAGTTGTTACCTCAGTGTAATGATCACACCTTGTGGTAGATCTTCCCGCCGGTTTCCAGGAACTCCTCAGACTTCTGTTGCATGCCCGATTCTGCTTCCAGGTTGATGGCCTCGATCTGGGTGGCATCCAGCAGACGCACTTCCTGGCTGATCTTCATGGAGCAGAACTTGGGTCCGCACATGGAGCAAAAATGCGCCACCTTGGCGGACTCTTTCGGCAGGGTTTCGTCGTGGTAGGCACGGGCCGTGTCCGGATCCAGGCCGATGTTGAACTGGTCTTCCCAGCGGAACTCGAAGCGCGCCTTGGACATGGCGTTGTCGCGGATCTGCGCGCCCGGATGCCCTTTCGCGAGATCTGCAGCATGCGCGGCGATCTTGTAGGTGATGATGCCGGTCTTGACGTCATCCCTGTTCGGCAGGCCCAGGTGTTCCTTGGGCGTGACGTAGCAGAGCATGGCGCAGCCGTACCAGCCGATCATGGCCGCACCTATGCCTGAGGTGATGTGGTCGTAGCCCGGTGCTATATCGGTGGTCAATGGGCCCAGGGTGTAGAAAGGTGCTTCGTGACACTCTTCCAGCTGCTTGTCCATGTTCTCCTTGATCATGTGCATAGGCACATGGCCAGGGCCTTCGATCATCACCTGCACATCGTGCTTCCAGGCGATCTTGGTCAGTTCACCCAGGGTTTCCAGCTCGGCAAACTGGGCTTCATCGTTGGCATCGTAGACGGAGCCGGGACGCAGGCCATCACCCAGGGAGAAGGACACGTCGTAGTCCTTGCAGATCTGGCAGATGTCTTCGAAGTGGGTGTAGAGGAAGTTTTCCTGGTGATGCGCCAGGCACCACTTGGCCATGATGGAGCCACCGCGGGAGACGATACCGGTCATGCGCTTGGCGGTCATGGGCACGTAGCGCAGCAGTACGCCGGCGTGAATGGTGAAGTAATCCACGCCCTGCTCCGCCTGTTCGATCAGGGTGTCGCGGAACACTTCCCAGTTCAGGTCTTCGGCCACGCCGTTCACTTTTTCCAGCGCCTGGTAGATGGGTACGGTACCGATGGGCACCGGCGAGTTGCGCAGTATCCATTCACGGGTTTCATGGATGTTCTTGCCGGTGGACAGATCCATGATGGTATCGGCGCCCCAACGGGTGCCCCAGGTCATCTTGTCGACTTCTTCTTCGATCGAGGAGGTGACCGCAGAGTTGCCGATATTGCCGTTGATCTTCACCAGGAAGTTGCGACCGATAATCATCGGTTCCAGCTCAGGGTGGTTGATGTTGCACGGAATAATGGCACGGCCTTCGGCCACTTCCTTGCGCACGAATTCCGGCGTGATTTCTTTTGGCAGGCGGGCACCAAAGCTGTGTCCGGGGTGCTGCTGGTCAACCATGCTGCCTTCGGCTTCGGCTTTGGCCAGCTTCATGTTCTCGCGGATGGCGATGTATTCCATCTCCGGCGTGATGATGCCCTTGCGTGCATAGTGCAGCTGGGTGACGTTGCCGGCCTGGCCGTCTTTCAAGGGGCGTGCACGACGCGGCTTGCGGGTCAGCTCGAAGCGCAGCTCATCCAGGCTCGCATCGGATTCGCGCATGCGACCGTAATCACTGGTCATGCCATCCAGCATTTCGGTGTCGTTGCGCTCGTCGATCCAGGCATCACGCAGCGGATGCAGACCCTTGCGCACGTCTATGGCCGTGTTCGGATCTGTGTAGGGGCCTGAGGTATCGTAGACATAGAGCGGACCGTTTTTTTCTCCACCCAGACCCGTGGGAGTATCGTCCAGCGAGATTTCGCGCATGGGGACGCGAATATCCGGTCGGCTACCCTCGATATACACCTTGCGGGACTTGGGGAACGGCTGCACTGAGGCGACGTCAGCGACAACGCCACGACTGAAAGGCTTGTTTTGCTCGGCCATTTTATTCTCATCCTCTTGGGTCGGTTTAGCGCCGGCATCCTGCCAGCATGATTGAAAAGCGTGTTTTGAGCTTAATTTGGGCATAGGCCCCCCAACCCCGCCGTGATTGGCGGGCCAGGGTTTCACTTCAGGAATTCATTCAGGCGCTCAGATCGAGCCCCATCTGCCAGAAGGCGCCTTCCATCCGGGTCGCGGTATGGAAGGTGTGTGACAGTTCACCGAGGCGCCGTGCCGGCATGCCGGCGCAGAGTTCATCCAGCAGGCGGATTTCGGCGTCGGCGACCTGCTGATACTCCTCACTGGCGTACATTTCGATCCAGGCGCGGTAGGGGTTTCCGTCCAACTGGGTCGTCGGCTGATCCAGCAGCCAGCGGGCGACTTCGGCATAGCCCACGATGCAGGGCGCCAGCGCCGCATGCAGATCTGCCAGGTCACCGCATAGACCCGAGTCCAGCACATAACGGGTATAGGCCACGGTGGCGGCCGCCTCCGGCAAGGCCTGCAGCTGCGCTTCGCTGATACCCCAGTCGGCGCAGTACTGCACATGCAAGCCGATCTCGATATCCAGCATGGCGTTGATGCCCTGCTGGGCATAACGCATCTGCTCCAGGGTGCGGCTTTTGTATACCGCCAGGCCCCAGGCACGGCTGAACTGCAGCAGAAAGAGGTAATCCTGCTTCAGATAATGGGCAAAGGATTCCGGCGCCAGGGTGCCGTCACCCATGCCGCGCACAAAATCGTGCTGGATATAGGCATCCCAGTCGGGTTGGGCGGCGCGCTTAAGCTGTTCATAGATGGACATGATCATTTCTGCTCGGTCAGCAACACATCAAAGAACGCCTGTTCCAGCCAGGCCATGCGGGTAAAACGCTGCTCAAGACGCTTGCGGTCCGCCGCATCCAGCTCGCCAAAGCTGTCGAGCTCGCTCTGCAGCCAGATCACAAACGCCTCGAACTCGGGCAACACGTGGATATCGATCCATTCCCGCAGCCAGAAACGCGTCGGCGGCGTCTTTTGCGCCTCGCGCTGGGCCCAGCTCAGATACACCCATTCGGCACAGGCCAGCACCACTATCATGTCGGCGTAGCCACAGGCCTGGGCATCGCGCATTTCCCGCGCCAGCAACTGGGCCACCGGGTTCAGCTCAGGCGCCCGGTAATCGGCAGGGCTTACATCAAGGGCGGCAAAGGAGCGCTCGAAGTAGTCATTCTCGGCCGACGTCAGCGCCGCCAGAAAACCCGCCAGCCTGCCCTTGGCCACCATGTCCGGCGCCGCCGCCAGGCTGAACGCGGCATGATCGGCCAGGGTGCCGATAAAGGCATAGTCCTGCAGCAGGTAGCGGATATAAACCGCGTCCGCCAGGCTATCGTCACCGAGCTGAACGGTGAACGGGTGCTCTACGGCACCGCTCCACCAGGGCTCGGCATTGCTGCGCAGCTGTTGTGAAAATGACATGTTCATCAGTGCTCCGACGTCTTACTTGGGTTCAAGTGCGTAAGTCGATACCGCAGGGTTGGCCTTGGTCAGGCCCTGGGCCTGCATAAAGGCCCCCATGCGCTCGTAGCGGCCGTTATCCAGCGCCGCCGGGCGCAGTGCAAAGCGGGTCAGGGTATCGGCCCAGGCACGCTTGTTCAGTTCGTTGTCCAGATCCGCCTTGTAGCTGACAAAGCTGGTCCAGGCTTCATCCGGATGATTGACGATAAACTGGGTCGCCTTTTCCAGCGCCCGCATGAAGCGGCCATACTTGGGGTCCTTGCGGTCCTTGTTGTTCACCACCAGCACCAGCTCGTCGTAGGCCGGCACGCCCAGCTCCTCGACGTAGAACGCCCGCCCCGGATGACCCTCGATATCCATCTGGTTCAGCTCGAAGTTGCGGTAGGCGCCGATAACGGCATCAACATTGCCGGTAATAAGGGACGGCGACAGCGACCAGTTCACGTTCACCATTTCGATATCCGACAGCGCCAGACCTTCACGGGCCAGCATGGCCTTGAGCAGCGCATCCTCGAAACCGCCGACCGAATAGCCGACCTTCTTGCCCTTGAGGTCTTCAATCGACTTGATATCGCTGCTTTCAAGCACCACCAGGGAATTCAGCGGCGTTGCCACCAGGGTCCCTACGCGGCTCAGCGGCAGACCTTCATCGACCTGCACATGCAGCTGCGGCTGATACGCCACCGCCATGTCTGCCTTGCCGGCCGCAACCAGCTTGGGCGGCATGGACGGGTCCGCCGGCTCCTGCATCACCACATCAAGCCCCTGCTCCTTGAAGTAGCCCTGCTGCTGCGCCACGATCAGCGGGCCGTGATCCGGATTGATAAACCAGTCCAGCAGCAGCGTGACCTTGTCCGCCGCCATAACATTCGCACTCAGCAGCGCAGCGGCCAGCATGGCGCCGACTTTTAGCTTTGTTGTTTTCATTATTCTGCCTCCCGGGCATCATCAAACAGGGTTTCGGACTGCCAGGGCATCAGGCGCCGCAGCAGCCAGTCAATCAGGAAATACAAACTCACCGCCATCAGCGACAACACCAGCAGGGCGGCAAACATCAGATCTACCTGCATGCGCGCATTGGCATGCAGCATCAGATAACCCAGCCCGGTGGATGAACCCACCCACTCCCCCACGACCGCCCCTATGGGCGCCACCGAGGCGGCGACCCGCAGCCCCGAACCCAGCGCCGGCAGTGCCGAGGGCAGGCGAATCTGCAGCAGCTGGGTGCGTTTGTCCGCCCCCAGGGTGCGGGCCAGCTCCAGCCAGGCCGCCGGTGTATGCCGCAGACCGTCGTAACAGGCCGCTGTCACCGGGAAATAGATGATCAGCGTTGCCATGGCGACCTTGGAAGCCATGCCATACCCCAGCCAGAGCATCAGTACCGGCGCCAGTGCGAACACCGGGATCGACTGGCTGATCACCAGGATCGGCAGCATCCAGGGCCGCAGGCGCCGAAACCAGATCAGCGTCAGGGCGCTGCCAAGACCCAGCAGGACGCCGAGCAACAGACCCAGCAGTATCTCCGCCAGGGTCACACCGGCATGCTGCAATATCAGGCCTATATTGCCGTACAGCGCCGCCAGCACCCGCAAGGGCCCCGGCAAGATAAAATGCGGTGCATCGGTTAACCACACCAGCAGTTGCCAGAGGCCGCAGAGCCCTGCCGCTATGCCCAGGCTACGCAGGGCATTCATGTCGACAGCTCCATCAGCTGGCGCAGCAGACGCCCCTGCAATTCCAGCACCTCGGGCTGATCCACCGCCCGGGGCGGTGCATCAAGCGGGCGCAACGGTGCGGTGAGGCGGGCCGGGCTGCCCTGCAGCACCAGCACCTGATGCCCCAGCCGCAGCGCCTCCAACGGATCATGGGTAATCAGTAACACAGTGCGGTCAACCAACAGGTGGGCCGCCAGATCCTGCAACTTCAGCCGCGTCACGGCATCCAGCGCCGAGAAAGGCTCATCCATCAGCACCAGCGGGCGGTCTTCCATCAGCATGCGCGCCAGGGCCACACGCTGGCGCTGGCCACCGGACAGGGCCGCAGGGTAGCGTGAATCAAGCCCCGCCAAACCCACCTGGTTCAGCAGGTAGCGCGCCTGTTCGCGCTGCGCCGGCGTGACACGGCTGCGACGCAGACGCGGCCCCAGCAGCACATTATCCAGCACGCTCAGCCAGGGCAGCAGCAAATCCTGCTGCGCCATCCAGGCCACGCGCCCGTCCAGCGACTTGCCATCGCTGGCAACAATCTCGGCCCGCACCTGCATCTGCTCGGTCAGCCCCGCCAGCAGGCGCAGCAATGAACTCTTGCCAACGCCGGACTGCCCCAGCAGACAGGTCCACTCGCCGGCCGGCAAGTGAAAATTCAGGTCGCTGAAAACACTGTGACCCTGCCAGGCAAGACTGGCGTTGCGTACATCAATTCCGAGCATCCGGCCGCTCACCACCAACGGTGGAAGTGGTGGACAGGCCCATGACCGCTGCCGATCTCAAGCCTGTCCGCCGCTTCTATGGCCGCACTGATGTAGGCCTTGGCCGTCTCGACTGCCGCCTGCACCGACACCCCCTTGGCCAACTCGGCGGCTATGGCGGATGACAGGGTGCAACCGGTGCCGTGGGTATTGCGCGTAGCGATACGCCTGGCGGGCAGCCAGAGCAGTTGCTCGGCCGTGCAGAGCAGGTCGGCACTGTCCTGCCCCTGCAGGTGCCCACCCTTGAGCAGCACCGCCTTGGGACCGAATTCAAGCAATGCCTGGGCGGCACGAATCATGTCATCGCGGCAGGTCGGTTCTTCGCAATCGAGCAGCACCGCCGCTTCCGGCAGGTTGGGGGTAAGAATGGACGCCAGCGGCAGCAACTCGGTCCGCAGGCTGACAACTGCCGCTTCTGCCAGCAATTTGTCGCCGCTTTTGGCCACCATGACCGGATCGAGCACTATATTGCGGGCCTGGTAGCGCCGCAGTTCCTCGGCCACCACGGCAATCACCGCCGGCTGGCTCAGCATGCCGATCTTGACAGCGCCAATGGCCAGATCATCGAATACGGTTTGAATCTGGCTGCGAATAAATTCCGGCGGCACATCCTGGATGGCGCGCACTTCGCGGGTGTTCTGGGCCGTCAGGGCAGCAATAACCGAAGCGCCATAAACGCCCAGCGCAGAAAAAGCCTTGAGATCAGCCTGAATCCCGGCACCGCCGCCAGAATCGGACCCGGCGATGGTCAGTGCTATGGGACAGGCATGCGGGGAACGCTGCTGCATGTTCGGCTCCGGATAAATTTGGCTGTCGGCCAAAGATTCACCAGAAGAACAGAGGAAAGAGTATATGGGACATATCTCGGTTTCCTACACCGGTACTAACCGGATCAGGTTCAACGGGTTTGATCTCAGCCCCTCAAATGACCGAGCAGAACATCGGCGAACCGATATGCGCTCGGTGCTTTTTAAGGCACCCCGACAAGAAGGCATCTAGTCTATGCGTTTCACAGGGATAATGTCCACGGCCAAATTGATCTGAGCATTGGGCCAGTCAACATTCGACAGGCCCCGCGCCATCCGGGCAGCCAACTGTAAATATTTCGTGACAGTTTCGATTTTTCGAGCGCATCCGGTCGCCACGCCAAAACCGTAAACTTTATGAAACAGCTTTTAGGACTTTTTCCTATATTAATAAATTGGGTAACGTCCATAATCAGTCAGGTGGATCTCCTGTTCATGGAACGAATAGCAAGGATGGCCTCGGTAAGCGCAAAGGACGAATCGGAAGCACGCAGGACGCAATTCAAGCGCACGGAAAATGGAAGCCAGACAAGAGGGCGTGATGACGGATCATCCCGCCCTTTTTATTTTATCCCCGCTTTACAACACCTTAGCCTTTCAAAACGACATTAACGCGCGGTCCAGCCGCCATCCACCGCAATCGCCTGGGCGGTAATATTACGTGCCGCAGAACTCATCAGAAACAACGTCAGTCCAGCCAATTCCTCAATACTGATAAAGACCCCCTTGGGCATGGGCTTGAGCATTATTTCGCTCACTACCTCAGCTTCACTGATGCCGTTTTCCCGTGCCTGATCCTGAATCTGCTTGTCCACCAGGGGTGTGCGAACATAGGAGGGGCAGATGGTATTGATGGTGATATCGGTATCGGCCGTCTCCAGCGCCACCACCTTGGAAAAACCCAGCAGCCCGTGCTTGGCCGCCACATAGGCGCTCTTGTAAGGCGATGCCACCAGGGCATGAATGGAGCCGATATTGATAATGCGTCCGTAGCCCGACGCCCGCATGGCGGGAAGCAGTGCCCGCGTAAGCATGGCGGCGCCGTTCAGCATTACCTGCACCAGCAGGTCAAAACGCTCAGGAGGAAAGGATTCCAGTGGCGCCACATGCTGCAGGCCGGCATTGTTGATCAGCACATCCACCGTTTCGGCTTGTAACAGCGACGCCAGCTGATCGATATCCGCCTGAGCACTGACATCCAGTGTCAGCGCCCGCGCCTGGCCACCGGCGGCCAGTATCTGGTCTGCAGTACGCTGTGCAGTCGCCGCAATCAGATCGGTGGCGATAATGCGATGCCCCTGTGCAGCCAGTACCAGCGCCACCGCCTGGCCAATACCGCTGCCGGCCCCCGTAATCAGCACCGTTCTGTTCTGCATGACGCTCTCCGCTGGAATGATGTCTGACCATACTCCAGCAGCTCGCCCAGATAAAACCCAACTGAAAATGGATTGCGCGGCGCTCAGGTGCCCGCTGTTACCCAGGGCTGGGCGGCATGCTGACGCCACAGCCGTTTGGCCAGAGATGCCGCAGGCTCTGCATGACCGTCTGCAATCCAGCGCGCCAGCGCACCGGCCACGTCCGGATAAGGCGCCGGGGACAGATTGGGCTCTTGCAGCCAGCGTTTGAGTTGCCCCAGGTCACAGTCGCCGTTCATCACCCAGGCCAGATTCAGCTGCTGCATGATTTCAGCATTGGAAAGCTGCTCCACCTGGCCACGATAGGGCTTGCTCAGCAACTTCTTGCCGTACTGCACCGTTTCGCTGGCCAGCCCGAAGCCACTGTTGCTGATCACGCCGGCACAACTGGCCAGATCCCGTTCAAAGCCATCACGACTGAAGGGTTGGAAGTGCACATTTTTCTGTGTTCCGGGCTCGGTACTATCGCAATAAACCACAAAGCGGTAGTCCGCAAAACGGCTGAACCAGTCGAGCAGCTGGGCGCGGCTTTCATGGGGCAGATACACCAGAATCTTGTCGATTTCTAGCGTCACCGGATAGCGCGGTGGCGAGATCAGCGGTGGCAGTATGGGCTGGTCAAAGTGATGCCAGTGCAGGCCAATGGCGGTATCCACCGGTGCCATCAGACGAACGGCACCGCGCGTCAAATACCCCTGGTGCCGCCCCGGCAGGTCGTAGTTGAACACATACTGATGGGCGATACCTATACTGGGGATCCCCTGGCGCCGTGCCGCCCAGGCCGACACCGGTTCGAAGTCGCTGATCACCAGATCATAGCCACTCAGATCCAGCCCGCGGATCTCGCCCCACAGCTGCCACAGGCTGTTGTTGCACAGGGTGCCGAGCGCATTCACACGCCCGCCGGCGCCATACTGGAAGGTCAGGCCGCGGCGACAGCGATAATCGCCAAAGGGTTCCATATCAAACAGCTGCTCCGGGGGTCGACCACTGAACAGGTAGTCGACCTCCAGCCCCTGTGCTGCCAGGGCTCCGGCCATGACCCGCGCCCGGGTAATATGCCCGTTCCCTGTCGCCTGCACACCGTAGAGTATTTTCATGGCGCTTTACCCCAGACCGAACAGCAGAATACCGAGTTGCGCGCAGCAGATGCCCAGCAAGGCGCCGGCGAGAATATCCGATGGGAAATGCACCCCCAGCAATACGCGGGAGGCGCCGATCAGGCTGGCCAGCCCGTAGAGTGGCAGCAGCAGGCTGGGATAATGTGCCACCATCACAGCGGCAAAGGTAAAGGCCGCCGCCGCGTGACCGGAGGGGAAACTGAAGCGGTCCGAGGGTTTTATATAGGCCGAGAAATGATCGAAGCGATCGCAGGGCCGGTCGCGCCTGATCAGGTTTTTAAGCACCAGATAGGCCGGCAGTTCGATCCCAAACGCCAGCAGGCCGGCCTGCAGGAAGCGATGCCCGTCCTCGGGTTCGAACAGCGCCAGCGCAACGCCCAGCAGGATGTAACAGAGGCCATCCCCCAGTCTCGACACCCAGCGACTGACAGACGCCAGTTGCGGTGCCCGGGCATGACCCTGGCACCAGTGGAACGCAAGCGTATCAAGCTGAGTGATTTTCTGTTGCAGCGTATTCATCGGCATCACCTGACAGTATTGCAGTCAGGTGCATTGTCCGATGCCGCCGGTGACAGCCACATGAACAGACCATGACACCGGGATGACAGCGACTCAGGCGGGGGTGGCGTGTGAACTTTGCAGTTGCTGATGAAACCACTGCGCCGAGCGTTGCGCCAGCACAGCGGCATTGTCCCAGGGCAGCATATGCCCCTCGGCCGGAATCAGCACCAGCTCAATGGGATGCACCGACTGCGCCACGACGCGGCGGGCATAGTCCACATCCAGCACCTCATCCCGCGTACCCTGCATGATGACCAGCGAAAACGGATACTCCTGCTTCAAAATGCCGGCGCTGCGACTGAACAGGCTGGCCAAGGTGCGCAACGGATACTCGAACACCAGCATGGGGTCGGCGTTGATCAGTGGACCCGCCGGATGGCCGGCCAGCAGGGTTTCGAAGTCAATAAAGCCCTTGAGCGGCACCTTCATGCGCGGAAACATCCAGGCCGATGCACTCGTCCATTGCCAGCCCAGGCCATGCAGCAGATCCGGTGCCAGTTCGCTCAGCAACAGAGTGCCACACAACAGCGCCTGCACCCGGCTGTCCTTTTCGGCCAGCGCCAGGCCCGTCACAGCTCCACCGGAATAGCCAAACACGCCCACAGGACCGCTGAAGCGTTCCTGCAGCGTATCCAGCACGCGCTGCAGATCCCCCACTGTATCCTCGACACTGTAATAGCCGCGCTCGCCGCCGGAATAACCGTGGCCACGGGGATCAACCCCCACAACATTGAATCCCTGATCCCGAATGCCCGCGAGCAGCTCGGCATAGAGCTCGGAATAGGTCCCCAGCCCCGGCAGAAACAGCAGTACGGGGGCCTGACTGTCGAACTCGTACAACTCGCAATGAATCGGCGGATCCGCCTCAATCTGCAGTACTTCCCTGCCCTGCAATAGCTCCTGAATGCCCAAACCATCCCGCAACTGCTCGCGAAAGCTGTTGCGCTGCAGCGCCTTGTCAGTCAACGCGGATTGCGCTGCGGTCATAGATTATAAACCCCTGTAATAAGTCATACTCGCCCGTAGCTAGCGCTGACAGCGCGGGCAAAACACAGTACTGCGCTGCCCCAGACGAATTTCTTTAAGTACAGTACCACAGCAGACACAGCTATCGCCGCCCCGACCATAGACGCACAGCTCCTGTTTGAAGTAGCCAGGCTTGCCATCACCGCCGACAAAGTCCCGCAAGGTGGTACCGCCCTGGGCAATGGCGCGTTCCAGCACCTGCTTGATTTCAGCCACCAGTCGCGCCAGGCGCGGCGCAGATATCCGCCCCGCGGCCCGCTGGGGATCAATACCGGCGGCAAAGAGCGCTTCGTTGGCGTAGATATTCCCCACCCCCACCACCACCTTGCTGTCCATGATGCGCAGCTTGATCGCGCTGCGCCGCCCCTTGCAGGCCTGCTGCAACAGCGGCGCATCAAAGGCTTCTGACAACGGCTCAGGCCCCAGTGACGCCAGTAGCGCATGCTCGGTGCCGGCTTCCTGCCAGAGCACGGCGCCAAAGCGCCGCGGATCAGTCAGGCGCAGGGCGAGACCCGAATCCAGCAGAAAATCCACATGATCGTGCTTGCCGGGCAGCTGCTCACCGGGCACCAGCCGCAGGCTGCCGGACATGCCCAGATGCACCAGCACTGTGCCGGCGTCAAAGTCGATCAGCAGATATTTGCCACGGCGCGACACCGCCCGCACCGGCTGACCTTCAATCAGCCCCGCCAGTTCCGGCGGCACCGGCCAGCGCAGCCGCGGCTGACGCACCACCAAAGCCTGGACACTGTGATCCTGCAGATAGGGCGCCACACCTCGCCGGGTGGTTTCGACTTCAGGCAACTCAGGCATCGGTTAAAGACTCCACGCCACGCAAAAAAAGGAGGCGCCATGATAGCAAACCCCGACTGAGAACCCTGCAGGCTGCAGCACGGCCCTTTAGCCCGAGCCTTTCACCCCGGCCCCAGTCGCTGATATCGCTGGCGCGGTAACGCGGGCGGGCCTGATCACCAGGTACACACCCAGCACGGCGATGGCGATGCCGCCCAGGGCAACGGGGGCCAGGCTTTCGTCGAACAGCCACCAGGCTTCCAGTGCCGTCACCGGCGGCACCAGATAGAAGTAACTGGCAACTCTCGCCGCTTCGCCTTCGCGGATCATCAGCATCAGCAGCAGAATGGCTGACACCGACAACCCCACCACAAGCCAGAACAGCGCCAGAAACAGCTCTGGCTGCCAGTCCACTGCCTGGGTTTCAAACCCAAAGCTCAGCAGCCCCATCAGCAGGGCCGTGGACAAATACTGATAGAAAGAGCCACTCAGCAGGTCCACCCCCTGCCCAAAGCGCTTCTGATACAGGGTGCCCACCGAGATTGCCACCAGAGCCAGCACCAGTGCCAGCAACGCCGGCCAGACCAGCTCACCGGATGCGCCCGAGTCACGCCCCGCCAGCACCAGCGCCACACCTAACAGGCCCAGCAGCAAACCGATCCACTGCAGACTGCGCAAGCGGCTGCCGAGCCACTGCCAGGCAATCAGCGCTGTGAGCAGCGGCTGCAGGCCAACCAGCAGCGAGGCAATCCCGGCCGGCATCTGCCAGCTAATGGCCGCAAACACGCCCCCCAGATAAGCCCCGTGCACCATCAACCCCACCACCATCTGGTGCATCGCCTGACGCGGCCCCAGCGCCCGGGCACGGAAGATGCGCATCAGCAGTGCAAACACCACCAGGGTGAGCAGCATGCGGATGAACAGCAGGTAAAAGGGTTCGATATAAGGCAGCCCGTACTTGGCACCGATAAAACCGGTACTCCAGAGCAGGACGAAAAGCAGCGGTACCCAGCGTACCAGCCGCGCCTGAAAATCGCTCATGCATAAATCCTCTGGGTGACTGAGTCTAGCTTGCCGCCAGGTTGAACAAGGGTTCAAGCATACGGTGTTTACGCCTGGGCAAAACAGACACAAGACGCCGTTATTTGGATGGGTACAGTCGCATTCAATGGCACATCCAAGACCATATGTAGCTAGACTGTGCCCATGAAAATATATGAACAGACCGCCGAGCTGTTGCGCAACCAGATTCTGGAGCAGCAGTTGCGCCCTGGCGATCCGCTGCCCTCGATCCGTGAGCTGTCCAGCAGGCTCAGTATCGGCCGCAACAGCGTGATACACGCCTACATGATGCTTGAAGACGAACAGCTGATTGAGCCCCGCCCGCGCTCGGGCTACTACGTGCGGGCACGCCCTCTGAGCCCGAACCCCGGCACCGCACTGGAGCCGCGCAAAGTGCAGCTTGGCGCCACGGCGCTGGAAATAATAGGCGCGGCCCAAAATGCCCAGCTGGTTCCCCTGGGCAGCGCCGACCCGGATGCCCGCTGTAGCGGGCGCGAGTTTTTCTACCGCCGCCTGTCGCGTCATGCCAGGGATATAGCCGCAGCACCCGGCGGCAACAGCCACTACGTGGCGCCTCCCGGGCTAAATGCGCTGCGGGCGCAACTGGCGCGGCGCCTCCATTCAGCCTCGCTGCCGGCCGGCGCCGACGATATCGTCATTACCAACGGCGCCCAGGAAGCCATCACCCTGGCGCTGCTGGCACTGGCGCGCCCCGGCGATACCATAGCCGTGGAGTCGCCCTGCTTTTATGGCACCTTGCAGTGCATCGAAGCCCTGGGCATGCGGGCGCTGGAAATCCCCGGGCACCCGCAGTTGGGCATGGATATGGAGGCGCTCGCTCAGGCGCTGTCGCGCTGGCAGGTGAAGGCCATACTGACCAACCCGAGCTTCAACAACCCCACCGGCGCCTGCATGCCGACGGCTGCACGCCACAGACTGTTGCGCCTGGCCTGCGAGCATGACCTGCCCGTTATCGAGGACGATGTCTTCGGAGAGCTGTGCCACCAGGGCAGCCGACCGCCGCCGCTCAAGGCCCTGGATACCGAAGGACGGGTGTTGCTGTGCAGCTCGCTGTCCAAAACCCTGGATTCCGATATCCGTATCGGCTGGATCATGCCGGGGCGTTACTATGAGCAGGTCAACTACCTCAAATATGTCACCACCCTGGCCTCCCCCGGCATACTGCAGCATGCAGCGGCCGACTTTCTGGCAGACAATCGCTATGAACGCCATCTGCGCCAGGTACGCCGGCGCTATCAGGCACGCCTGGGCCTGCTGCTCGAAGCCATCTATCAGTACTGGCCGGGCTGCGCCCTGCCGCTGATCCCCAAAGGCGGTTTTCTTTGCTGGGTTGAACTGCCCCCAGGCTTTGACAGCGACCGCCTGTACCGGGCAGCCCAGCAGGCCGGTATCGGCATTACCCCCGGCAGCCTCTTTGCCAGCGACGGTCGCTTTAGCCACTGTATTCGGCTGAACTACAGCACCTTCGAGGCCACGCCCTACTATCTGCAGGCCATCGAAGCGCTGGGAGACCTGATCCGCGAGCAGCTATAACCCCTGCCCTAATCACTAATCACTAATCGGCAACTCAGTGGTGTACTTCTTCTGGCGCAGCACCAGCGAGCTGTTGGTCGACTTGACACCCTTGAGCTTGAGCAGCTTTTGCATCATGAAGCGCTCCAGCGCTTCCATGTCCTGGGCAACGATGCGCAGCAGGTAGTCTTCACTGCCGGTGATGGCGTAGCACTCCATCACCTCCGGCGACTGCTCGACAAACTCATCAATCGCAGCAATGCTGGCGTCGCTGTGATCCAGCAGCGACAGGTGGATAAAGGCCATGGTTTGCATGCCCAGCTTGTGGCTGTCCAGCAGGGCCACATAACGGTTGATAACGCCGCTGTCCTCGAGCTTTTTAAGCCGCCGCCAGCAGGGTGCGGTGGACAGACTGGTGCGCTCGGCCAGTTCCTGATTGCTGATACGGCCGTTGCGCTGCAATTCGCGCAGCATACGGCGATCCGTTTTATCCAGTTTAATTGTTTCAGACATTTTATTTCTCAAAATAAAATATATAGGCAATATCCTTTCAAAGATTGCGGTGTTTTGTACAACAGCGCAAGCAAATTTCCCGCGCTCTTCGATACTCTAATGAGGTATGGAATGCTGTTCAGGAGCCCACCATGAAAACCACAAGCCGCTACCAGGCTCACCAACCCGACGCCCAGGGCATGATTCCCTACAGCGCCGAGGAAGACGCGGTCTGGAAGATTCTGTTCAGCCCTCAGCAGGCACGGGCCAAGCGCTATTGCAGCCGGGTATTCACCGAGGGCCTGGCCCAGCTGGCACTGAGCCCGCAGCGGATTCCACAGTGCGTCGAGGTATCACAACGCCTGCAGCAGGCAACGGGCTGGAGCGTCACGCCGGTCCCTGCGCTGATCGGTTTCGACCGTTTCTATCAGCTGCTGTCCGCCCGCATCTTCCCGGCGGCCTCCTTTATCCGTTCGCGCGATGAACTGGAATACCTGCAGGAGCCGGATATTTTTCACGAGATCTTCGGCCACACCCCCTTGCTGGCCCATCCGCAGATCGCCGAATTTTCGCACCACATAGGCGTGCTGGGCACCCAGGCCCGCCCTCAGGATCATGTCTGGCTGGCCCGGCTCTACTGGTTTACCGTAGAGTTTGGCCTGATTCGCGAAAACGGCGGCCTCAAGGCCCTGGGCGCCGGGCTTGCGTCTTCGGCCAGCGAGCTGCCCTACGCCATCGAAAGCCCGCAGGCACAGCGCCAGCCGTTTGATTTGATGGATGTGTTGCGCACGCCCTATCGAATCGACATTCACCAGCCCCTGTACTTTGTGCTCGAAGGCATCGACCAGCTACGCGACCTGATCAGCACCGACATACTGGGGACTATCCACCATGCCCAGGCACTGGGGCTGCATCCGCCCCGCTACGCTCCCAAAGCCACGCTAAACTGATGCACTAAAACAGCAGTCTCAATTGTAACGCCAGCCTTCTTCACGGCGGCAATCCACGAACACCAAGGAGGACATCCCCATGAGCGACTCATTCTGCGATCTTGCCGGCCAGACCTGCGTACCCTGCGAAGGTGGCATTGCGGCACTGACTGCTGCCGAAGCCAAGGCATTAATGCCCCAGCTGCACCAGGACTGGGAGCTGGCCGATGATGCCAGCTATATAGAACGGGATTTTCGCTTCAAGGGCTTTGCCAAGGCTGTATATACCACCAATGCCGCCTGCTTTCTGGCCGACCAGCAAAACCACCACCCGGATATTCGCATGGGCTGGGGTTACTGTACGGTGCGTTTTTGCACCCACGCCGTGAACGGCCTGTCGGATAACGACTTTATCTGTGCCGCCAAGCTGGATGCCATCGTCGGCAACTGAGCCCGCTGCCCAGACACAAAAAAGCCGGCATCAGCCGGCTTTTGGGTTTCAGGCCAGACAACAGGCGCTAGCTGTTGTCCACCGTCAGATTGCCGCTGGCAATCAGCGCATCTATATCAGTACCGCTAAGGTCGGTCAGGTTAATCACCTGATCTGCCTTGGTTGCCGCCTCGCTTGCATCAGCAGCATTCATATTGCCGCTGGTGCTGACGTAAAGCGTGCTGTCGGTGCCGTTGTCATCCAGATACAGATAGGCATCCAGGGTCGCCTCGGTTTCACCAACCAGCAGATCCGACAGATCAAGCACATCACCTTCCGATGGATTGAAGTCCGTCACCGTATCTTCGGCGAACAGGCCTGATCCCACGCCACCCTCATCACCATCGCTCCAGACGAAGAGATCCGCACCATCGTGCCCCGTGAGGATATCGTTGCTGGCGGTGCCAAAGAGCGTATCGCTGCCCGAAGTGCCCTCGATCAGCGCCGAACCGTTGTCCGTGGCGTTCACATTCACCGAGAAGCTGGCCGAGGCCGAGTCGCCATCCGAATCGGATCCGCTGAGCGTGAAGTCCAGCGCATAGTCATCCGGGAACTCGCTGGTGACGTACTTGCCGGACAAGCCGGTGATCTTGAAGCTGACACCAGCATTCGCCGGGAACAGCTGCATATATTCCACCTCCCGCGACGGATCCGCTGCCATGGTGATGCTGTAATCAGCCCCGATCGCTTCAGCATAAGTATCGTCAGGGCCAGTGGTGTAGTGAATTCTGATACCGACCGTATCAGTGATCTTCACGCCCGCGGTGTTGGAAATCTGGATGGTCAGTTCCGACAGCACCCCGGTTCGGCCTGCCACCTGCTGCACGTCAAAGCGCAGCACATCAGTCTTGTTGCCATGCATGACGTTATCGCTCACCCCCAGATCGGTGGACGAGATGGTCAGCGTATCGGCAACCCCCTGCGACTTCCCGGTCACCACAATCTCAAACTCGCCACCGAACTGGGCCGCGCCGAAGGTGTATGAGGCCAGGTTCGAGCCCCCGGAAATGCCGCTCAGCAAGCTGGATGTTTCCTTCTCGATCACCGGGTCCGGCGTGACCATGTTGAAGTCATAGGTGCCATCGGCGTTGACCTGCAGCGTAAAGAAGGTGAATGAATCCCCACCTTCTTCATACAGGCCCTTGTACAGCTGGTAGCTGGCATTCGAGCCCGCCGCATCATGCTCAAGGCTGTAGCCGGGCCTTGCATTGGTCCACTGCAGCGCACTGCCATCAAAGCTGTCAGCAAAGGACTGCACATCAGCCCCGACATCGAACGCATAAGTGCCGCTATAAGTACCGGTCTCATTGGCGATCGCCAGGTTAGTCGTCGCCAGCGACGGACCATCATCCGCGAACTGGACGTTCCCGCCCAGGTCGATGGTTTTGGTGCTGGTCGCCGAATCGCCATCACCATCGGTGATCGAATAGGTGACCTGGAGGTTCACCAGACCATTGCTCAGAATCAGCACATCACTCTCAAAACCCGACGTACTGGCCGTAGCATGATCCAGCGCCTGATGCTGGCTTAGAGTCACTTTGCCATCAGCGTCGACACTGAGACTGAACACCACCGAGGCATCCACACTGCCAGGATTGGTGGTCGCCGTTGAACCTACCAGGGTGCCGTCTGCCAGGGTGTACAGATACACCGCTTCGGAACCGCTGGTCAGCAGACTGTCGGCTCCCTGGGACGTCAGGCTCAGCACATAACTGAGTCCGCTGGCCTGAACACTATCAGCACCGGAGCTCAGCGAAGCAATGATGGCAACCCCAAAGGCCGCATTGCTGGTTGCTGTATCGGTCAGACTACCGACCGTGTCAGCATCCTGCGTTTTAAGGGTTACCCGGCTATCACTGCCGATTGTCAGAGTGACCGTCGGACCATCATCCGCGAAGCTGACCGTGCCCCCCAGGTCGACGCTCTGGCTATTGCTGGTACTGTCACCATCATTGTCGGTGATTGTGGCCGTACCGGTCAGGTTCACCAGGTTACTGGCAAGACTCAGTACATCATCGTCATAAGCGCCTTCGGTCTCGGCAATACCGTGATCCAGCGCCGCATACTGACTCAGAGTGACGACACCTGCACTGTCCACACCCAGACTGAATACCACTGCGTCATCGATAACCACCGGGGCTGTTGGGCTGGTACTGCCAACAATGGTGCCGTCGGCCAGCTGATACAATTTGACAGCAACGCCGCCACTCTTAAGACCGGATGCCGTACCTGAAACGACGCTCAGACTCAGCGCATAATTCCAGCTGATGGCGCCGGACTGACCATCAGCCCCGCCTGCGCTACTGCTAACACTGAAGACGCCGTCAAATGCCGCTGCACTGGTGGCCGTATCAGGGTTTGCATCATCCCCCGTATCCGCGTCCTGCGTCAGCAGGCTGACACCATCAAGACTGCCGGCGGCAACACTGATGCTCGGCACATCGTCGATGATGTCGATGGTGATAGTGCTGTCAGCGGAGCTGAGGCTGCCGTCGAACACGCTGAGGCTGAACGTGTCCTGCTCGGTGACGCCGTCCACGTCGCTGGTCGGACCGCTCAGCTGGTAGCTGTAGCCGGCCACACCGGTGCTGCTGTTGTAGCTGTCGATGGTCAGGTTGCCATGACCGTTGGCACCGGGGATGACGCTGCCGACCAGGTCGGCGATGGCGATGGTGGTGCCGTTGATGGTGAGGCTCACCAAGTCATCCAGGCCATCGGCGTCGGACAGGGTGAAGCTGCCGGTGGCGGCATCGCTGCCATCGCCCGCGGCGGAACCGCCGGCCAGACCCGCTTCGTTGACGCTGTCGTTGCCGCCGCCCACGTTACCCGGATCCACGCTTACACCCGGACCGTCGTTGCTGCCGTTGATGGTCAGGGTCAGGGTCGCGGTGTCGGTGTCGCCATCGGCATCGGTGATCTGGTAGCTGAACGTCTCGGTCAGGCTCTGACCGTCGTCCAGCCCCTGCACCGCGGCGTTGCTGGTGTTGAGCGTATAGCTGTAGCCGCCGTTACCGTTGTCGGTGAAGCTGCCGTACTGGCCAGTGGTGCTGCCGGTCCACTGCACGAAGGTCACCGGGGCATCGGCACCGGCTTCATCGTTGGCGTGCAGGTCGTTATCCAGCACGTTGCCGCTGATGGCGGCGCTGGCGTCTTCGCCCAGGCTGTTGCTGTCATCCACCGCCAGCGGTACATCGTCGGTGATGTCGATGGTGATGGTGCTGTCAGCGGAGCTGAGGCTGCCGTCGAACACGCTCAGGCTGAACGTATCCTGCTCGGTGACGCCGTCCACGTCGCTGGTCGGACCGCTCAGCTGGTAGCTGTAGCCGGCCACGCCGGTGCTGCTGTTGTAGCTGTCGATGGTCAGGTTGCCATGACCGTTGGCACCGGGGATGACGCTGCCGACCAGGTCGGCGATGGCGATGGTGGTGCCGTTGATGGTGACGCTGACCAGGTCATCCAGGCCATCGGCGTCGGACAGGGTGAAGCTGCCGGTGGCGGCATCGCTGCCATCGCCGGCGGCGGAACCGCCGGCCAGACCCGCTTCGTTGACGCTGTCGTTGCCGCCGCCCACGTTACCCGGATCCACGCTTACACCCGGACCGTCGTTGCTGCCGTTGATGGTCAGGGTCAGGGTCGCGGTGTCGGTGTCGCCATCGGCATCGGTGATCTGGTAGCTGAACGTCTCGGTCAGGCTCTGACCGTCGTCCAGCCCCTGCACCGCGGCGTTGCTGGTGTTGAGCGTATAGCTGTAGCCGCCGTTACCGTTGTCGGTGAAGCTGCCGTACTGGCCAGTGGTGCTGCCGGTCCACTGCACGAAGGTCACCGGGGCATCGGCACCGGCTTCATCGTTGGCGTGCAGGTCGTTATCCAGCACGTTGCCGCTGATGGCGGCGCTGGCGTCTTCGCCCAGGCTGTTGCTGTCATCCACCGCCAGCGGTACATCGTCGGTGATGTCGATGGTGATGGTGCTGTCAGCGGAGCTGAGGCTGCCGTCGAACACGCTCAGGCTGAACGTATCCTGCTCGGTGACGCCGTCCACGTCGCTGGTCGGACCGCTCAGCTGGTAGCTGTAGCCGGCCACACCGGTGCTGCTGTTGTAGCTGTCGATGGTCAGGTTGCCATGACCGTTGGCACCGGGGATGACGCTGCCGACCAGGTCGGCGATGGCGATGGTGGTGCCGTTGATGGTGACGCTGACCAGGTCATCCAGGCCATCGGCGTCGGACAGGGTGAAGCTGCCGGTGGCGGCATCGCTGCCATCGCCGGCGGCGGAACCGCCGGCCAGACCCGCTTCGTTGACGCTGTCGTTGCCGCCGCCCACGTTACCCGGATCCACGCTTACACCCGGACCGTCGTTGCTGCCGTTGATGGTCAGGGTCAGGGTCGCGGTGTCGGTGTCGCCATCGGCATCGGTGATCTGGTAGCTGAACGTCTCGGTCAGGCTCTGACCGTCGTCCAGCCCCTGCACCGCGGCGTTGCTGGTGTTGAGCGTATAGCTGTAGCCGCCGTTACCGTTGTCGGTGAAGCTGCCGTACTGGCCAGTGGTGCTGCCGGTCCACTGCACGAAGGTCACCGGGGCATCGGCACCGGCTTCATCGTTGGCGTGCAGGTCGTTATCCAGCACGTTGCCGCTGATGGCGGCGCTGGCGTCTTCGCCCAGGCTGTTGCTGTCATCCACCGCCAGCGGTACATCGTCGGTGATGTCGATGGTGATGGTGCTGTCAGCGGAGCTGAGGCTGCCGTCGAACACGCTCAAGCTGAACGTATCCTGCTCGGTGACGCCGTCCACGTCGCTGGTCGGACCGCTCAGCTGGTAGCTGTAGCCGGCCACGCCGGTGCTGCTGTTGTAGCTGTCGATGGTCAGGTTGCCGTGACCGTTGGCACCGGGGATGACGCTGCCGACCAGGTCGGCGATGGCGATGGTGGTGCCGTTGATGGTGACGCTGACCAGGTCATCCAGGCCATCGGCGTCGGACAGGGTGAACGTGCCGGTGGCGGCATCGCTGCCATCGCCGGCGGCGGAACCGCCGGCCAGACCCGCTTCGTTGACGCTGTCGTTGCCGCCGCCCACGTTACCCGGATCCACGCTTACACCCGGACCGTCGTTGCTGCCGTTGATGGTCAGGGTCAGGGTCGCGGTGTCGGTGTCGCCATCGGCATCGGTGATCTGGTAGCTGAACGTCTCGGTCAGGCTCTGACCGTCGTCCAGCCCCTGCACCGCGGCGTTGCTGGTGTTGAGCGTATAGCTGTAGCCGCCGTTACCGTTGTCGGTGAAGCTGCCGTACTGGCCAGTGGTGCTGCCGGTCCACTGCACGAAGGTCACCGGGGCATCGGCACCGGCTTCATCGTTGGCGTGCAGGTCGTTATCCAGCACGTTGCCGCTGATGGCGGCGCTGGCGTCTTCGCCCAGGCTGTTGCTGTCATCCACCGCCAGCGGTACATCGTCGGTGATGTCGATGGTGATAGTGCTGTCAGCGGAGCTGAGGCTGCCGTCGAACACGCTCAGGCTGAACGTATCCTGCTCGGTGACGCCGTCCACGTCGCTGGTCGGGCCGCTCAGCTGGTAGCTGTAGCCGGCCACACCGGTGCTGCTGTTGTAGCTGTCGATGGTCAGGTTGCCATGACCGTTGGCACCGGGGATGACGCTGCCGACCAGGTCGGCGATGGCGATGGTGGTGCCGTTGATGGTGACGCTGACCAGGTCATCCAGGCCATCGGCGTCGGACAGGGTGAACGTGCCGGTGGCGGCATCGCTGCCATCGCCGGCGGCGGAACCGCCGGCCAGACCCGCTTCGTTGACGCTGTCGTTGCCGCCGCCCACGTTACCCGGATCCACGCTTACACCCGGACCGTCGTTGCTGCCGTTGATGGTCAGGGTCAGGGTCGCGGTGTCGGTGTCGCCATCGGCATCGGTGATCTGGTAGCTGAACGTCTCGGTCAGGCTCTGACCGTCGTCCAGCCCCTGCACCGCGGCGTTGCTGGTGTTGAGCGTATAGCTGTAGCCGCCGTTACCGTTGTCGGTGAAGCTGCCGTACTGGCCAGTGGTGCTGCCGGTCCACTGCACGAAGGTCACCGGGGCATCGGCACCGGCTTCATCGTTGGCGTGCAGGTCGTTATCCAGCACGTTGCCGCTGATGGCGGCGCTGGCGTCTTCGCCCAGGCTGTTGCTGTCATCCACCGCCAGCGGTACATCGTCGGTGATGTCGATGGTGATGGTGCTGTCAGCGGAGCTGAGGCTGCCGTCGAACACGCTCAGGCTGAACGTATCCTGCTCGGTGACGCCGTCCACGTCGCTGGTCGGACCGCTCAGCTGGTAGCTGTAGCCGGCCACACCGGTGGCGCTGTTGTAGCTGTCGATGGTCAGGTTGCCATGACCGTTGGCACCGGGGATGACGCTGCCGACCAGGTCGGCGATGGCGATGGTGGTGCCGTTGATGGTGACGCTGACCAGGTCGTCCAGGCCATCGGCGTCGGACAGGGTGAACGTGCCGGTGGCGGCATCGCTGCCATCGCCGGCGGCGGAACCGCCGGCAAGACCGGCTTCGTTGACGCTGTCATCAGGGCCCGCGGCACCGTTCTGGCCGTTACCCGGGTCCACGCTTACACCCGGACCGTCGTTGCTGCCGTTGATGGTCAGGGTCAGGGTCGCGGTGTCGGTGTCGCCATCGGCATCGGTGATCTGGTAGCTGAACGTCTCGGTCAGGCTCTGACCGTCGTCCAGCCCCTGCACCGCCGCATTGCTGGTGTTGAGCGTGTAGCTGTAGTCGCCGTTACCGTTGTCGGTGAAGCTGCCGTACTGGCCGCTGGTGCTGCCGGTCCACTGCACGAAGGTCACCGGGGCATCGGCACCGGCTTCGCCGTTGGCGTGCAGGTCGTTGTCCAGCACGTTGCCGCTGATGGCGGCGCTGGCGTCTTCGCCCAGGCTCTTGCCGTCGTCTACCGCCAGCGGTACATCGTCGGTGATGTCGATGGTGATGGTGCTGTCGGCGGAGCTGAGGCTGCCATCGAACACGCTCAGGCTGAACGTGTCCTGCTCGGTAACACCGTCAACGTCGCTGGTCGGACCGCTCAGCTGGTAGCTGTAGCCGGCCACACCGGTGGCGCTGTTGTAGCTGTCGATGGTCAGGCTGCCGTGACCGTTGGCACCGGGGATGACGCTGCCGACCAGGTCGGCGATGGCGATGGTGGTGCCGTTGATGGTGACGCTGACCAGGTCATCCAGGCCATCGGCGTCGGACAGGGTGAAGCTGCCGGTGGCGGCATCGCTGCCATCGCCGGCGGCGGAACCGCCGGCCAGACCCGCTTCGTTGACGCTGTCGTTGCCGCCGCCCACGTTACCCGGATCCACGCTTACACCCGGACCGTCGTTGCTGCCGTTGATGGTCAGGGTCAGGGTCGCGGTGTCGGTGTCGCCATCGGCATCGGTGATCTGGTAGCTGAACGTCTCGGTCAGGCTCTGACCGTCGTCCAGCCCCTGCACCGCGGCGTTGCTGGTGTTGAGCGTATAGCTGTAGCCGCCGTTACCGTTGTCGGTGAAGCTGCCGTACTGGCCAGTGGTGCTGCCGGTCCACTGCACGAAGGTCACCGGGGCATCGGCACCGGCTTCATCGTTGGCGTGCAGGTCGTTGTCCAGCACGTTGCCGCTGATGGCGGCGCTGGCGTCTTCGCCCAGGCTGTTGCTGTCATCCACCGCCAGCGGTACATCGTCGGTGATGTCGATGGTGATGGTGCTGTCAGCGGAGCTGAGGCTGCCGTCGAACACGCTCAGGCTGAACGTATCCTGCTCGGTGACGCCGTCCACGTCGCTGGTCGGACCGCTCAGCTGGTAGCTGTAGCCGGCCACGCCGGTGCTGCTGTTGTAGCTGTCGATGGTCAGGCTGCCATGACCGTTGGCACCGGGGATGACGCTGCCGACCAGGTCGGCGATGGCGATGGTGGTGCCGTTGATGGTGACGCTGACCAGGTCATCCAGGCCATCGGCGTCGGACAGGGTGAAGCTGCCGGTGGCGGCATCGCTGCCATCGCCGGCGGCGGAACCGCCGGCCAGACCCGCTTCGTTGACGCTGTCGTTGCCGCCACCCACGTTACCCGGATCCACGCTTACACCCGGACCGTCGTTGCTGCCGTTGATGGTCAGGGTCAGGGTCGCGGTGTCGGTGTCGCCATCGGCATCGGTGATCTGGTAGCTGAACGTCTCGGTCAGGCTCTGACCGTCGTCCAGCCCCTGCACCGCGGCGTTGCTGGTGTTGAGCGTATAGCTGTAGCCGCCGTTACCATTGTCGGTGAAGCTGCCGTACTGGCCAGTGGTGCTGCCGGTCCACTGCACGAAGGTCACCGGGGCATCGGCACCGGCTTCATCGTTGGCGTGCAGGTCGTTATCCAGCACGTTGCCGCTGATGGCGGCGCTGGCGTCTTCGCCCAGGCTCTTGCCGTCGTCTACCGCCAGCGGTACATCGTCGGTGATGTCGATGGTGATGGTGCTGTCAGCGGAGCTGAGGCTGCCATCGAACACGCTCAGGCTGAACGTGTCCTGCTCGGTAACACCGTCAACGTCGCTGGTCGGACCGCTCAGCTGGTAGCTGTAGCCGGCCACACCGGTGGCGCTGTTGTAGCTGTCGATGGTCAGGTTGCCATGACCGTTGGCACCGGGGATGACGCTGCCGACCAGGTCGGCGATGGCGATGGTGGTACCGTTGATGGTGACGCTGACCAGGTCATCCAGGCCATCGGCGTCGGACAGGGTGAAGCTGCCGGTGGCGGCATCGCTGCCATCGCCGGCGGCGGAACCGCCGGCCAGACCCGCTTCGTTGACGCTGTCGTTGCCGCCGCCCACGTTACCCGGATCCACGCTTACACCCGGACCGTCGTTGCTGCCGTTGATGGTCAGGGTCAGGGTCGCGGTGTCGGTGTCGCCATCGGCATCGGTGATCTGGTAGCTGAACGTCTCGGTCAGGCTCTGACCGTCGTCCAGCCCCTGCACCGCGGCGTTGCTGGTGTTGAGCGTATAGCTGTAGCCGCCGTTACCGTTGTCGGTGAAGCTGCCGTACTGGCCAGTGGTGCTGCCGGTCCACTGCACGAAGGTCACCGGGGCATCGGCACCGGCTTCATCGTTGGCGTGCAGGTCGTTGTCCAGCACGTTGCCGCTGATGGCGGCGCTGGCGTCTTCGCCCAGGCTGTTGCTGTCATCCACCGCCAGCGGTACATCGTCGGTGATGTCGATGGTGATGGTGCTGTCAGCGGAGCTGAGGCTGCCGTCGAACACGCTCAGGCTGAACGTATCCTGCTCGGTGACGCCGTCCACGTCGCTGGTCGGACCGCTCAGCTGGTAGCTGTAGCCGGCCACGCCGGTGCTGCTGTTGTAGCTGTCGATGGTCAGGTTGCCATGACCGTTGGCACCGGGGATGACGCTGCCGACCAGGTCGGCGATGGCGATGGTGGTGCCGTTGATGGTGACGCTGACCAGGTCATCCAGGCCATCGGCGTCGGACAGGGTGAAGCTGCCGGTGGCGGCATCGCTGCCATCGCCGGCGGCGGAACCGCCGGCCAGACCCGCTTCGTTGACGCTGTCGTTGCCGCCGCCCACGTTACCCGGATCCACGCTTACACCCGGACCGTCGTTGCTGCCGTTGATGGTCAGGGTCAGGGTCGCGGTGTCGGTGTCGCCATCGGCATCGGTGATCTGGTAGCTGAACGTCTCGGTCAGGCTCTGACCGTCGTCCAGCCCCTGCACCGCGGCGTTGCTGGTGTTGAGCGTATAGCTGTAGCCGCCGTTACCATTGTCGGTGAAGCTGCCGTACTGGCCAGTGGTGCTGCCGGTCCACTGCACGAAGGTCACCGGGGCATCGGCACCGGCTTCATCGTTGGCGTGCAGGTCGTTATCCAGCACGTTGCCGCTGATGGCGGCGCTGGCGTCTTCGCCCAGGCTCTTGCCGTCGTCTACCGCCAGCGGTACATCGTCGGTGATGTCGATGGTGATGGTGCTGTCAGCGGAGCTGAGGCTGCCATCGAACACGCTCAGGCTGAACGTGTCCTGCTCGGTAACACCGTCAACGTCGCTGGTCGGACCGCTCAGCTGGTAGCTGTAGCCGGCCACACCGGTGGCGCTGTTGTAGCTGTCGATGGTCAGGTTGCCATGACCGTTGGCACCGGGGATGACGCTGCCGACCAGGTCGGCGATGGCGATGGTGGTACCGTTGATGGTGACGCTGACCAGGTCATCCAGGCCATCGGCGTCGGACAGGGTGAAGGTGCCGGTCGCAACATCGCTGCCATCGCCGGCGGCGGAACCGCCGGCCAGACCCGCTTCGTTGACGCTGTCGTTGCCGCCGCCCACGTTACCCGGATCCACGCTTACACCCGGACCGTCGTTGCTGCCGTTGATGGTCAGGGTCAGGGTCGCGGTGTCGGTGTCGCCATCGGCATCGGTGATCTGGTAGCTGAACGTCTCGGTCAGGCTCTGACCGTCGTCCAGCCCCTGCACCGCGGCGTTGCTGGTGTTGAGCGTATAGCTGTAGCCGCCGTTACCATTGTCGGTGAAGCTGCCGTACTGGCCAGTGGTGCTGCCGGTCCACTGCACGAAGGTCACCGGGGCATCGGCACCGGCTTCATCGTTGGCGTGCAGGTCGTTATCCAGCACGTTGCCGCTGATGGCGGCGCTGGCGTCTTCGCCCAGGCTCTTGCCGTCGTCTACCGCCAGCGGTACATCGTCGGTGATGTCGATGGTGATGGTGCTGTCAGCGGAGCTGAGGCTGCCATCGAACACGCTCAGGCTGAACGTGTCCTGCTCGGTAACACCGTCAACGTCGCTGGTCGGACCGCTCAGCTGGTAGCTGTAGCCGGCCACACCGGTGGCGCTGTTGTAGCTGTCGATGGTCAGGTTGCCATGACCGTTGGCACCGGGGATGACGCTGCCGACCAGGTCGGCGATGGCGATGGTGGTACCGTTGATGGTGACGCTGACCAGGTCATCCAGGCCATCGGCGTCGGACAGGGTGAAGGTGCCGGTCGCAACATCGCTGCCATCGCCGGCGGCGGAACCGCCGGCCAGACCCGCTTCGTTGACGCTGTCGTTGCCGCCGCCCACGTTACCCGGATCCACGCTTACACCCGGACCGTCGTTGCTGCCGTTGATGGTTACAGTCAGGGTGGCACTCTGCTCAGCGTTAAAGCCATCGGTAACGGTGTAGGTGAACGTTTCAGTCAGCGATTCGCCATCATCCAATGCCTGAGCCGGAGTAGCTTCACCCGGGGTCAGGACATAGCTGTAGCTGCCATCTGCATTCAGAGTCAGGCTGCCATAGAGTCCCTGCAGCACCGTAGCGCTGCCATCCGTCACGGTCAGGCTGGTGCCGTCAAGCTCAACGCGAACAACCTGCAGCGTATCGCCATCTGCGTCCGTATCAGCGACATCCCCAGCCGAAGCGCCCGTAATCACATTGCCGGCAGTAGACGCGGACAGCCCTTCGGTCAGGGCGTTGGTATCGGAATTGGCAACAGGGGTGGAGTCATCATTTTCGATGGTAATGTCGAGACGATCAGCAGTACCGTCAACAGTGGCATTGGTGGCACTGACCAGAACCAGCTCAAAGGTTTCATCGCCTTCATCGAAGTGATCCATCACGATTTCGACAGTGATCTCAGCGCTGAGCTGGCCTGCCGGAATGGTCACGGTATTCGTCAGGGATCCGTTTACCCAGTCGCTCGGTGTGGTCGCGGTGCCGGAACGCAGCTCGTAGGTAACCGTAACGTCCTGTCCATGGGGCTGATCGAGCGTCACTACGAAGGTCAGACTGCGGGTCTGGCTGCCATCACCGCTATCGGTACCCTCAGGCACGACGACGGAGTTGCCATTAACGGTTACCGGGAAGGCTCCATCGGGATCCTTTATGGTCACAGTCACCACCGGTTCAACCTCGAGACCCTGATCCTCGGTGCGAATCTCACTGATGCTGCGATCAAGCCCACTGGTGTTGAATCCCGCCTGGGGGCTGACTTCCTGGCCGGTACGATCCAGCAGTACAAACCGACTGCCGGAATCCCCCGGACCCGTATCACCGGTGCCAGGTGCCTGGCCGGCAGCGGTGGCTTCGGCGATAGCCGTCGGATCCTCACCCGCCAGGATGGCGCTCTGAATGGCATCAACTTCACCTACCGACACCAGCGCCTTGGCAACACTGTCACCGGAAGCCACCGACTCGGACGGGTCGAAACGCGCGCTATCGGCATGAAACTCCGGTGCGACCAGAACTTCCTGCCCGGCCACAAGCTCAACCGCTTCACCGGCACGATTGGCCAGTTCGATACGGCCACCGCTGGCCACGCGCACCAGATCGCCTTCAAATACAGGATCGCCAACACTCAGAATGCGCTCACTGCCGTCGGCAGCAATTGCAACGGCGGTACCGATAACGGACGTTACGGTCGCGGCAACAAGCGGCTGAGCGTCGCCGGCGCCATCTGGCCCGGCGACAGCCTGGGATATCTGCAGCTCTTCACCGCCTTCGAGCACCAGCCGGTCGCCCGCTACACTGCTGATCTCAACCCGCGCGCCCTCGTCGGTACGCAAGGTTTCGTGCAGATAAACGGTATCACCCAGCGCAAGCACGCGCTCGCTGCCATCCTGGCTCACGGCCACTACAGCCCCGGTAATAGAGCTAACAGTACCCGCAACGTCCGTAATCGCCATGAACCACCTCTGTTATGAATTCGTATCTTTTTCAGGTTGTCCGCACCATAGGCCATATGGGCAAGCAGACCTATTGTACCGAGGTACAGGTAGACTAAACCCTAACATTCGTCTCCTATTACAGACAGCCTGTTTATGACTTATAAAAAATATACGGTTACAGATGAGAAGTGGGTCACATTTTTATCAATGTGACAAAATGACTACAGGCTAACTAAACCATAATTCCGCTCATGAGTCTGATGCCCTGAGCAGGAGAAACACAGTAATAACGGGCCACAGAGCGCGTTATACCCTGGGGGGCGAACTTACATAGAAGCAGGATCACGACAGCATTCCCATGCGCTCGCCTATAGCTGTCATATCAAACAGACCAGAAGCCAAGACCCCAGCAACGGCTGCACTGCGCCCCCCACCCAAGCAAAACGCAGGCACAAAAAAACCGGCCACTAGGGCCGGTTCTTTCAGCAAGCTCAGATCAATTACTTGATCTTGGCTTCCTTGTACAGAACGTGCTGACGAACAACCGGATCGTACTTTTTGAATTCAAGCTTTTCCGGTGTGTTGCGCTTGTTCTTGTCGGTAGTGTAGAAGTGACCAGTACCGGCAGAGGAAACCAAGCGGATCTTTTCACGAGCGCCTTTAGCAGCCATGACCTAACTCCTTAAAATTTCTCGCCACGGGTACGCATTTCGGTCAGAACCGAGTCAATACCCTTCTTATCGATAATACGCATACCTTTGGAAGATACACGCAGACGAACGAAACGCTGCTCGCTCTCAACCCAGAACCGGTGCCAATGCAGGTTCGGCAGAAAACGACGGCGAGTTTTACGCTGTGAGTGGGAAACGTTGTTCCCGGTGACCGGACGCTTGCCGGTAACCATGCAAACTTTAGACATCTCGAAAACCTTCTCGAAAATTTTATATAACCCTGTCCAGATACTTATCGATAGCATTTGCAGCAGCTATCTCAGGCGGAGCGTCCAAAAACCGGACAAAATCCCGTACCAGGAGGACAGAAGGGCGCATATCATACTCAAACATGGGCCGCGATACCAGCCTGTTTGTGCAAATATTAGCCCTTTAAAGCAGCCCCCGTTCAGCGAAGGATACGACCTCCCTGTCCCCGACCACCATATGATCCAGCACCCGGATATCCACCAGCGCCAGGGCATCGATCAGACGGCGTGTAATCTGCTGATCGGCCAGCGAGGGTTCAGCCACACCCGAGGGGTGATTGTGCGCCAGAATAAGCGCCGCAGCGTTATGCGCCAGCGCCCGCTTGACCACCTCGCGCGGATAAACAGATGCGGCATCGATGGTGCCGAAGAACAGCTCATCAAAATGAATCACCCGGTGGCGGTTATCCAGAAACAGACAGGCAAAGACTTCCCGCGCCTGATGCCGCAACCGTGCCGTGAGATAGCGCCGAACCGCTGCCGGATTTTCCAGCGCATCACCCCGCTCCAGTGTCGCCTCCAGATGACGCCGCGCCATTTCCAGCACCGCCTGCAGCTGGGCATATTTGGCATCCCCCAGCCCCAAACCCTGACAGAACTGCTCACGACTGCTCTCCAGCAGCGGTCGCAGCCCGCCAAAACGATCCAGCAGCTCGCGCGCCAGATCCACCGCACTTTTGCCGCTGACACCGGTACGCAGAAAAATCGCCAGCAACTCGGCATCGGACAAAGCCGCCGCACCGAGTGACAGCAAGCGTTCCCGTGGACGCTCCTGCGCCGGCCAGTCTGAAATGGACATGAGACACCTCCCTGTGTCGCTACTTTCTATAAATATCGTTTAATAGATGCAGCTTTGTAAGTACCGCTCTATAGCCACTGTTTATTGCCACCATTCATTGAGCGTAGCACTGGCGCAGTCCAACCCCACCGCCAACCATAGACTCACCCAGCTCCCAATCACCAATCACGGCTTATGGCTTATGGCTTACGGCTTACAAGCCACAAAGGAGCAACGCCCAGAGGCCGCCCGTCCATGCCTACGCAAAGCAGCCCTGAAGTGATATCTTAGGCGCTCTTTTTCAGGCGACGGCGACTCATCGGTTCCGGGTATGCAACGACTTACTAACAGACAAATCATTCTGGGCATTACCGGCGGCATTGCCGCCTACAAAAGTGCCGAGCTCACGCGCCTGCTCAAGGGCGCCGGTGCCGACGTGCGCGTTGTCATGACGCCTGCGGCCACTGAGTTCATTACCCCATTGACGCTGCAGGCGCTGTCCGGCCATGCGGTCCACCAGCATCTGCTGGATCCTGAAGCCGAAGCCGGCATGGGTCATATAGAGCTGGCCAAGTGGGCCGACCTGATCCTGATTGCACCGGCCAGTGCCGATTTCATCGCCCGTCTGGCCGATGGTCAGGGCAATGACCTGCTCAGCACCCTCTGTCTGGCTACCGAGGCACCGATCTGTCTGGCGCCGGCGATGAACCAGGCCATGTGGCGCAACCGTCATACCCAGGACAATATTGCCCGCCTGCACGCCGGCGAGATCAGCATCTTTGGTCCCGGCAGTGGCGAACAGGCCTGCGGCGACACCGGCCCCGGCCGGATGCTGGAACCCACAGAGCTGGCCCAGCTCACCGCAGCCCAGTTCGACACCGGCCTGCTGAGCGGCAAGACCGTCTTTATTACCGCAGGCCCGACCCGCGAGGCACTGGACCCGGTACGCTACATTTCCAACCATAGCTCCGGCAAGATGGGCTACGCCCTCGCCCAGGCGGCGGTGGATGCAGGCGCGCGCGTCAAGCTGATCAGCGGGCCGGTCAACCTGCCAGCACCCCCACGCATGGAGCGGGTACAGGTGCAAAGCGCACAAGACATGCTGGCGGCGGCCATGGACGGAATCGATAGCTGCGACATCTTTATCGCCGCTGCCGCCGTGGCCGATTACCGCCCCACGGCGGTATCCGAGCACAAGCTGAAGAAGGGTGCCGAGGAGATCATGGAGCTGCGGCTGGTAAAGAATCCGGATATCGTTGCCAGCGTCGCCGCCCTGCCCCGCAAACCCTTTACTGTCGGCTTTGCCGCCGAAACTCGGGATCTGCTCAGCTATGCCCGCAGCAAGCTGGAACGCAAGAATCTGGATCTGATCGTCGCCAACGACGTATCCCAGCCCGGCATCGGCTTTAACAGCGACGAAAACGCCGTTACCCTGGTCAGCCGCGATGCGGCACTGGTGCTGCCCCAAACTTCGAAACGCCAGCTGGCGAGCCAGCTGATCCGTCAAATTGCCGAACTCTATAACCGAGCCCCATGAAGAAACTGCAAGTAAAGATTCTTGATCCCCGTATTGGCCGCGACTTTGCGCTGCCCGCCTATGCCACCGCCGGTTCCGCAGGCCTGGACCTGCGCGCCTGCCTGGACGCACCTGTAACACTTGAGCCCGGCCAGACAGAACTGCTGCCCACCGGCCTGGCGATCTATATTGAAGACCCGTCGCTGTGCGCCATGATCCTGCCGCGCTCAGGCCTGGGTCACAAGCACGGCATTGTGCTCGGCAACCTGGTTGGCCTGATCGATTCCGACTATCAGGGTCAGCTGTTTGTGTCCTGCTGGAACCGCGGCCAGACCACCTTTGTGGTCGAGCCCGGCGAGCGCATTGCCCAGCTGGTGCTGGTGCCGGTGGTGCAGGCAGACTTTGAGATGGTGGATGAATTCCACGCCTCCGAGCGCGCCGACGGCGGTTTCGGCTCCTCGGGCCGACACTAAGCATCAGTGTTAGGTCCGACAGACTGCGGCCCCTTGAGAGCCAGGGGATTTTACACAATTCAGCCCACTTTGCAGGGGCAACAATCAAGCAGGGACGCCTGCTCGATTACGTCGATAGAGGAGTGACACAGCAATGGCACTGACACGCAGCGAAGCCATGAACACCGCCCAGGTGCTCAGCGAAGCAATGCCCTACATCCAGCGTTTTGTCGGCAAGACCCTGGTGGTCAAATACGGCGGCAACGCCATGGTCGATGAAAAACTGCAGAACAGCTTTGCCCGCGACATCGTCATGCTCAAACTGGTCGGCCTGAACCCCATAGTGGTCCACGGTGGCGGCCCGCAGATCGGCGACCTGCTGGAAAAGCTCAATATCGAATCCCATTTCATCAATGGCATGCGCGTCACCGACTCCAAAACCATGGACGTGGTTGAGATGGTGCTCGGCGGCATGGTCAACAAGCAGATCGTCGGCCTGATCAACAGCAACGGCGGCAAGGCCATTGGCCTGACCGGCAAGGACGGCCAGCTGCTGACGGCCCGCAAGTTGCGCGTCAAGCACAAGACCCCCGAGATGCTGGCGCCCGAAATCCTTGATATCGGCCATGTCGGCGAAGTCGAGAAGGTCAATGTCAAGGTGCTCGACATGCTGGTCAACTCCGATTTCATTCCGGTTATAGCCCCCATAGGCGTGGGCGAGGACGGCATGTCCTACAACATCAACGCCGACCTGGTTGCCGGCAAGATCGCCGAAGTGCTGAAAGCCGAGAAACTGATACTGCTGACCAATATCGCAGGCCTGCTCGACAAGGAAGGCAAACTGCTGACCGGGCTGTCCACCCGCCAGGTCGACGGCCTGATCGAAGATGGCACTATCTACGGCGGCATGCTGCCCAAGATCGACTGCGCCCTGAGTGCGGTGAAAAACGGCGTCAACAGCGCCCACATCATCGATGGTCGGGTGGAGCATTCCTGCATGCTGGAAATTTTCACCGACGAGGGTGTCGGCACCCTGATCACCAACCGCACGCTCTAGTACGGTATCGATCTCAGCGCTACAACAGTGCCAGCCACGCCCAGTGGCAGGCACTGCTATTTTCTAATCGCACGCTTTAAAGGACTTTGCATGAGCGAGCAAACCAAGGTTTCGCGCAGCGAGCAGATTCTGCAGGCGCTGGCACATATGCTCGAAAGCAACCCGGGCCAGCGTATCACCACCGCCGCACTGGCACGGGAGGTCGGCGTGTCGGAAGCTGCCCTGTACCGTCATTTCCCCAGCAAGGCACGCATGTTTGAAGGCCTGATCAGCTTTATCGAGGAAACACTGTTTTCCCGTGTCAGCCTGATTCTGGACTCAGACCAGGGCGCCATCCGCCAGTGCGAGCAAATACTCACCCTGGTGCTGGCATTCGTGGAACGCAATCCTGGCATGGCCCGCATCCTCACCGGTGATGCCCTGGCGGGCGAAACCGACCGCCTGCGCGCACGGGTACACCAGGTGTTCGAGCGCCTCGAAACCCAGCTGCGCCAGATCCTGCGCGAAGCTGAAATACGCGAAGGTCTGCGCACCCACACCACCGCAGGCGCCACCGCCAACCTGATGCTGGCCACCATCGAAGGCCGTATCCGCCAGTTCGTGCGCAGCGAATTCCGCCAGCGTCCGACCGAACTCTGGTCCGACCAGTGGCCGCGCCTGGCCACAGGCCTGTTCCGCCCCGCAGCCTGAGAGTGCTGGCGACCCATGAGAACTGGGACAGACCAGTGGCCGCACAGGGCAATACGCCTGCTCCACCCTGTCACCTGCAACGACCTGAGCCATGACGCCCGAACTGCTGCTCGAACATACAGGCCTCTTTGTGCTCTCCTTGCTGGCCAATGGTCTGTCCGCACTGGCAGGCGGCGGGGCCGGCCTGCTGCAACTGCCGGTACTGCTGTTTCTGGGACTGAGTTTCAGCGTGGCGCTGGCGACCCACAAGATAGCCAGCGTGGCACTGGGGCTCGGCGCTACCCTGCGCCACCTGCGCGAAGGTCACCTGGAACCGCGCTTCTGCGGCTACATTCTGGCCTGCGGCCTCCCCGGTGTGGTGCTGGGCGCCTGGAGCGTACTCAAGCTGCCCGAAGCCTGGACACTGCTGGCACTGGGGTTGCTCACCTGCGCCCTGGGAATCTACTCAGGCTGTAAAAAACAGCTCGGCATGACATTCGAGCCCCGCAACCGTGACCGCCGCGGCCTGATCATTGGCGGCATAGGTCTGCTGCTGATCGGCATCCTCAACGGCTCCCTGACCTCAGGTACCGGGCTCTTCGTGACTCTCTGGCTGGTGCGCTGGTTCGGTTTCGACTATCAGCGCGCCGTCAGTTATGTGCTGGTACTGGTCGGACTCTTCTGGAACGGCCTGGGCGCCCTTACGATCAGTCTGCAGCAGGCGCCACAATGGCCCTGGCTGCCGGCCCTGCTGCTCGGTGCCCTTATCGGCGCCTACTGCGGGGCCCACCTGTCCATCGCCAAGGGCAACAAGCTGGTCAAACGCGCCTTCGAAACGCTGACCATTCTGGTGGGCATCAAGCTGACTGGGGACGCACTCGCCCTGCTGCAGCTGTTTCCTGTCACTGAATAGACGCACAAAAAGTACAACAGACTGTTCGATTTTTGCCCTGTTTCGGTGCACACCAAAATGGCACAATTGCTGCCAATCCCGATGCGTCAGAATCCGGCCCGCTGCGCCCTGCCTCACCCCGTCAGGCTATCCTTCTGAGCACGGCAGCATCCCAATTTCGCGGAGACATGGATGATATTACTCAAAGGCCCCTTTGATGGCCGCAAGTGGGCATTTTTTCTTGCCGTCCTCGCCATTCTGGTGGCGGCGGGCAATCTGCGTGGCGGCCTGGTGGTCGTCGGCCCCCTGGTTGCCGACATCCGTGCCAGCCTCGATTTGTCCGCCGGTGAATTCAGTCTGCTGACCGCCCTGCCACTGATCTGCTTCGGCCTGGTCTCCGGCTGCGTGCCAGCCCTGGCCCGGCGTATTCGCGCACCCATTCTGGTGATAGTGGCGCTGCTGCTCATTGCCGCAGGTGCGAGCCTGCGCGCCACCAGCCTGTTCGGCATGGTACTCACAGGCACCCTGCTGCTGGGCAGTGCCATCGCCTTGCTCAATGTGCTGATTCCGGGACTGGTAAAGGGCTATTTTCCGCGCCAGATCGGCCTGATGACCGGACTCTATTCGGTCGCCCTCACCCTGGGTGCCGGGCTCGGTGTTTATCTCGCCATCCCGCTGCGAGACGCCTTTGATGCCTGGCAGGCACCGCTACTGTTCTGGGCGCTACTGCCCCTGCTGTGCCTGCCGCTGTGGCTTTACATGCTACGGGTACGGATCCAGGAAGCCCCAGGCCCCAGCGCAAGAGTCACACTCTGGCGCGACCCGACCGCCTGGGCGCTCACCATCTTTATGGGCCTGCAGTCCTTTTTCTTTTATTCCGTCGCCACCTGGCTGCCCAAGATATTGATGGATGCGGGTCTTGAAGACCAGGACGCCGGCTTCGCCACCTCCATGATTAATCTGGCGGGCATCCCGGCCAACCTGCTCACACCGATGATCGCCGCCCGCATGAAGGATCAGCGCCCGCTTGCACTGCTGGTGTTTGTGCTGGGTACCGCGGGACTGTGCGGCCTCTGGCTGGCGCCAACCGCAGCACCGATTTTCTGGGCCGCGCTGCTGGGGCTGAGTGGTTCGGCATCCCTGAGCTATGCACTGGCACTGTTCGGCCTGCGCACCCAAAGCCATGTTGAAGCCACCGCACTGTCGGCGATGGCACAGTCCATCGGCTATCTGCTGGCAGCCACTGGGCCTGTGATGCTGGGCCTGGTGAATGACTGGATGAACAACTGGAGCGGCGCCCTGCTGCTGCTGATGCTACTGCAGCTGACACAGTTTGGCTGCGGCTGGTATGCCGGGCGCCCGGGCTTTGTTCAGGCCGACAGTGCGCGCAGGGGCAATAGCAACCGCTGATACACACAGGGATCCGGTCCCGCTGGCCCTGCGCGGTGTTTCCTCTGTTCTGTGGGCCGGTTTGAAGCCCGGCAATGGCCGCTGAATACACTTATCCGCTCTGGCTCCTGTCGAAGTCCGCAATCCTGACTGATACTTAGCGGGCCCACAGGATAACAAGACAGAGAGCCATGGCCCTGAACTTTGCACACCACAGCCGCGTAACAACCGACTTGCAGGCGCTGATCAGTGCCCGACACACCGCCCACGAGGCCGCACAGCTGCAACGCCTCAGCAATCATGTATTCCATCCCCAGGCCGATGAAGCCACCGGTAACAGCGCCATGACGGCAGAAGACCGCTACGGCGCCCTGCTCGACATCTGGCACAGTCTGCAGCAACGCGCTCCCCAGCAGACCCTGATCCGCGCCTATAATCCGGACCCACAACAGGATCACTGGCACAGCTCCCACAGCGTGATTGAAATTGTCATGGACGACATGCCCTTCATCGTCGCCAGCTGCGCCACCGAGCTGGCCCGCCAGGGGCTGCCGATCCACCGTCAGATCTATCCGATATACCGCGTTGAACGCGATGAGCAGGGGCGGCTGCTGCAGCTGTGCGACAACAGTGGCGATGCGCCCGGTCAGATCGTTGAAACACTGGTGCGTTTTGAAGTCGATCGCCAGACCAGCCCCCAGGTGTTGGAACATCTGGAGTCACGCCTGCAGCAGGTGCTGCTCGATGTGCGCTACACCGTAGCCGACTGGAAACCCCTGCTGGCACGGGTTGAAGAAGCCGCCAGCTGGTGCGAGAACAGCGATGCCTGCAACCTGTGCGAGGACAACCAGGAGGCGGTGGAGCTGTTGCGCTGGATGGCCGATGGCTACTTCCTGTTTGTCGGCTTTCGCTTTTACCGGGTCGAGGCCATCGAAGGCAAACGCTACCGCCTGCACTACGAGGACGGCAGCGGTCTGGGTTGCTTTCGCGATCCCATTTCCGAGTCCCAGCGCACCCTGGAGCTGGACGACCACCTCAGCCGTCAGCTGGAGGCACCGGAGGTGCTGGTGCTGACCAAGTCATCCACCCGCTCTACCGTGCAGCAGCAGGCGCACTTCGATTACATTGGCGTAAAAAAGACATCACCCGAAGGCCAGGTAACAGGTGAGTGGCGTTTTTTCGGGCTTTATTCCAGCAAGGCCTATGACACACCCATTACCCAGATTCCACGCATTCGCCAGCGCGTGCAGCGACTGCTGGATGCCTCCGGCATGCCAAGCGACACCCACGGCTACAAGGCGCTGCGCCATATCATCTACGGTTACCCGCGGGACGAACTGCTGCAGGCCAGCTACGAACAGCTGCATGAAACTATCAACGGCATGCTGGAGTGCGTGGAACAACGCCGCTTTGGCGTCTTTCTGCGCCCCGATACCTACGGCCGCTTTATCAACGTCATGATGCTGGTGCCGCGGGACCAGTACAACACCGATGTTCGCATCCGCGTGCAGGACATATTGCTGCGCCAGCTGCAGGGGCACAGCGCCGAATACAGCGTGCGCCTGAGCGAGCAGCCGCTGGCCATGATCCAGTTCAGCATTCACTGCAAGCAGGCGCATCGCCAGGAGTATAACCGTGACCTGCTGCGCAGCCTGATCGCCGATGCCATCCAGAGCTGGCAGGACAAGCTGCATCAGGCGCTGCTGCACAATTTTGACGAAGCCGAGGCCAATCGGCTGTTTGAGCGTTTTGGGCCTTTATTCCCCGCCGCCTACCGCGAAGACCACAGCCCCCGTACCGCGGTGGCTGATATTCGCGAGCTCAGCGCCCTGCACGCAGCCCTGACCACCCAGCTGTACCGCCCCGACACAGGCCACGTACGTTTCAAGGTGCTGGGGCGCGGCCACAGCCTGGCGCTGTCCGATGTATTGCCGATCCTGGAGCACCTGGGTGTTCGGGTGCTGGATGCCTCCCCCTACGCCATCGGTGAGGAGGACGAGCAGGCGTTCTGGATCATCGATTTTCGCCTGGACAGCGAAACCGAACTTGACCTCGGCAACAGCGCCCTGCGCGAACAGTTCCAGCAGAGTTTTATCCGCACCTACTATGGCGAACTGGAAGACGATCGCTTCAATCAACTGATTCTGCGCGCCGGCATCTCCTACCATCAGGTCACACTGCTGCGGGCCCTGTGCAAATACCTGCTGCAACTGGGCCTGCCGTTCAGTCAGCACTATATCGAGCAGGCGCTGTACCGCAATCCGCAGATTTGCCGTCAGCTGCTGGCACTCTTCACTGCCCGCTTCGACCCCCAGGCACCGCCGGGCAGCAAGGCGCTGGGGCAATTGCTGGCGGCCGATATCCTGGCCGCGCTGGAAACCGTCGACAACCTCGACGAGGACCGCATCCTGCGTCACTACCTGGGCGTGGTCAACGCCATGCTGCGCACCAACTACTACCAGGCCGATGAAGAACGGGAAAAAGGCTATCTGAGCTTCAAGCTCAATACCCGTGCGCTGAACTTCGCCCCCGAGCCACGCCCGGCGTTCGAGATCTTCGTCTATGCACCCTGGGTCGAGGGCGTACACCTGCGGGCCGGCCCCATCGCCCGCGGCGGCCTGCGCTGGTCCGACAGGCGCGAGGATTTCCGCACCGAAGTGCTAGGGCTGGTCAAGGCGCAGATGGTGAAGAACTCGGTGATAGTGCCAGTCGGCGCCAAGGGTGGCTTTGTGCCCAAACAGCTGCCCGCAGGCGGCGATCGCAACGCCATCCAGGCCGAGGTGATCCGCTGCTACGAGACCTTTATCCGCGGCCTGCTCGACATCACCGACAACCGCGTTGGCGATGAGATCGTCACGCCCGCCAACGTCATCTGCCACGATGGCCAGGATCCCTACCTGGTGGTGGCGGCCGACAAGGGCACCGCGGCCTTCTCCGATATCGCCAACCGCATCAGCGCCGAATACGGCTTCTGGCTCGGTGATGCCTTTGCCTCCGGCGGCAGCAACGGCTACGACCACAAGAAGATGGGCATCACCGCCCGTGGCGCCTGGGAGTCGGTCAAGCGCCTGTTTCGTGAACAGAACCGCAACTGCCAGAGCGAAGATTTCAGCGTGGTGGGTGTCGGCGACATGGCCGGCGATGTCTTCGGCAACGGCATGCTGCTGTCACGGCATATCTGCCTGGTGGCCGCTTTCAACCACCAGCATATCTTTATCGACCCTACCCCCGATGCCGACTCCAGCTGGCAGGAACGCAAGCGGCTGTTCGAACTGCCGCGCTCCAGCTGGGAGGACTATGATCAGAGCCTCATTTCCACTGGCGGCGGGCTCTACAAGCGCAGCGCCAAGCATATAGACCTGAGCCCCGAGGCCAAAGCGGCGCTGGGCACCGAACAGACGCGATTTACGCCCAACGAGCTGATCCGGGTGATCCTCAAAGCGCCTGTGGATCTGCTCTGGAATGGCGGTATCGGCACCTACATCAAGGCCAGCCAGGAGAGCCATGATCAGGTGGGCGATCGCAACAATGACAATCTGCGGGTGGACGCCAGCGAGCTGCGCCTCAAGGTCATTGGCGAGGGCGGCAATCTGGGCCTGACCCAGCGCGCACGTATCGAGTTCGCGCGCCACGGCGGCCTGATCAATACCGACGCCATCGACAACGCCGGCGGCGTGGATTCGTCCGACCACGAGGTCAACCTGAAAATCCTGCTCAACCAGCAGGTGATCGCCGGCACCCTCGATGCAGACGAGCGCAATCCACTGCTCGAAAGCATGACCGAGGATATCGCCCGTCTGGTGCTGCGGCATAACTACGGTCAGTGCCAGATTCTCAGCGCCGCCAACCAGGTCGCGCCCAGGCGCATCAACGACCACCGTCGCCTGATGCAGCAGCTGGAAAAGGCCGGCCGTCTCAACCGCGAACTGGAATACCTGCCCAGCGACGAGCAACTGGATGAACTGGCACGCAGCGGCCAGGGCCTGACCCGCCCCGAAATTGCGGTACTGCTGGCCTACAGCAAGCTGTGGCTGTGCGACCAGCTGATCGAGGATGGCATCGGCGACGACCCCTGGCTGGCCCGGGAGCTGCACAACTACTTCCCCGATGTGATCCAGCAGCGCTTCGGAGCCGCGCTGCAGCAGCACCCGCTGCACCCGCAGCTGATCGCCACCCACTGCACCAACCTGATCTGCAACCGCATGGGCTCAACCCTGGTCACCTACCTGCGGGGCGAAGCCCATTGCAGCGCCCTGGATGCGGTGCGCGCCTGGATGGTCGCCCACCAGCTACTGGACATGCCCGCCATCTGGCGCGAGCTCGAGTGCTTTGAAAGCCAGCTCGATGACAGCCTGTTCCGCCGCCAGCTGCTACGCATCCATTCGCTGCTCGAACGCACCAGCCTCTGGGTGCTACGCAACCACGGCAACAACCTGGACATCACCGACCTGCTGGCACGCTACGGCAACAGTGTCACAGAGGTGAGCGATGTGCTGCTGCCCTACCTTGATACCGCCGAGCAGGAGCACCTGCAGCACGAAGGCCAGACCCTGCAGGACGCAGGGCTGCCCGCCGCTCTGGCCCAGCGCCTGGCGACCCTGTCCAACCTCTCCCGCGGGTTGGAAATAGTCGCGCTCTGCCTGAAAAGTGACCAGGACAGCAAGACGGCGAGTCGCGTCTACTTCACCCTGGAACAGCATCTGGAACTGAGTCCGCTGCGCAAAATGATCCTGGCACTGCCCGAACGGGACCTGTGGCAGCGCAAGGCCCGCCGCGCCCTGTCACTGGAAGTCGATGGCGCCCTTGCCCAGGCCTGCACAGCAGTACTCAGCGGCATCAAAAACTGCGATGATCTGGATCAGCGCCTGCAACACTGGCAGGCCCAGAGCAGGCCCATCCTGCAACACCTGCAACAGCTGTTTAGTGAGATACGCAACAGCGACACACCGGACCTGCCCATGCTGTCTGTCGCCGTGCGGGAACTGAGCAACCTGCGCAATCTGTAATGGAATCATTTGAGAGGACAGCCATGACAAGTACCCCGGTAAACCGGCAAACCTTTGATGAAGTAATGGTGCCCAACTACGCACCCCAGGCCATAGTTCCGGTGCGCGGCCTGGGCTCGCACCTGTGGGATCAGGAAGGCCGCGACTATATTGACCTGGCCGGCGGTATCGCCGTCAACCTGCTGGGCCATTGTCACCCACAACTGGTGCAGGCACTCAAGGATCAGGCCGACACACTCTGGCACTTGAGCAACGTCTACACCAATGAGCCGGCGCTGGCGCTGGCCCAGCAGCTGACCCAGCAGACCTTTGCCGAACGGGTTTTCTTTGCCAACTCCGGCGCCGAGGCCAACGAAGCGGCCTTCAAGCTGGCACGCAAATATGCCTACGACCATGTGGGCCCGCAGAAACACGAAATCATCGCCTTCGAACAGTCCTTCCATGGCCGCACCCTCTTTACCGTCAGCGTCGGTGGCCAGCCCAAGTATCGCCAGGGCTTTGAACCGGCTCCCGGCGGCATTACCCACGTGCCCTACAACGATATAGAGGCGCTCAGAGCGGTCATTTCAGAGCGTACCTGCGCGGTCGTGATGGAACCCATTCTGGGCGAAGGCGGCATTATCCCGGCCACGGCGGAATTCACCCGGGCGGTGCGCGAACTGTGCGATCAGCACAATGCGTTGCTGATCTACGATGAAATCCAGACCGGCATTGGCCGTACCGGCAAGCTGTTTGCCTACATGGATATGGGCGTGACGCCCGACATCCTCACCAGCGCCAAGGGCCTGGGCGGCGGCTTCCCCATCGGAGCCATGCTGACTACCGCCGAGATCGCCGCCAGCTTTGGCTTTGGCGCCCACGGCAGCACCTTCGGCGGTAACCCCCTGGCCTGCGCCGTGGCTGGCAAGGTACTGGACATCGTCAGCGACCCCGCGCTGCTGGCCGACGTTGGCCGCAAACATGCCCTTATTGCAGATCAGCTGCAGCGTATCGGCGACAAGCTGGGCATCTTCAAGCAGATACGTGGCGCAGGCCTGTTGATCGGAGCCGAGCTGATCGACGCCTGGCATGGCAAGGCCGGTGAGTTTCTCGCCGCGGCCCGTGCCCAGGGCCTGCTGATCCTGATGGCCGGCCCCAACGTGCTGCGCTTCACGCCATCTCTGGTCATCCCCGATGAGGATATCAGCGCCGCCATGGCGAAACTGGAAACGGCTATCGAGCAGGTACTGGCCGCTCAGTAACCCCGTACCAAACCGGGTGACCCTTTTAGGGTCGCCCTCTCGACCGCCGTGACGCCAATGCCAGACTCCACAGGACGAGACCACCATGAAACTCAACCCTGCCCACAGCCCCTGGATTGACTGGCTCGACAGCCAGCACGATAACATGCTGTCTCGCACCCTGGAGCTGGCCGCCATCAATTCCGGCAGCCTCAACCACGCCGGCGTCAACCGCGTACGCGAAACCCTGCAGCGCTATTGCAGTGCGCTCGGCGGCACTGTGGAGGTGCTTCCGGTGGCGCCCTATCGCCTCATCACCGACCAGGGCGAGGAGCAGCTATTCCCCTTGGGGGATGCGCTGCGCATCCGCAAAAGACCCGAGGCACCACTGCAGGTTTTTTTCTGTGGTCACATGGATACGGTATTCGCGGCGGACCACCCATTCCAGTCAGTGCGCTGGCTTGATGACAACACCCTCAATGGGCCCGGGGTCGCGGACCTCAAGGGCGGCCTGATGGTGATGCTAAAAGCCATAGAGGCACTGGAGCGCAGCCCCTATAGCGACCGTATTGGCTGGGAAATACTGTTCAATCCGGATGAGGAAATTGGCTCACCAAGCTCAGCCCCGCTGATTAGCGAAGCCGCCTCGCGCTGCGATCTGGGGCTGATCTACGAGCCCTGCTTGCCGGATGGCAACCTGGCGGGCGAGCGCAAGGGCAGCGGCAATTTCAGCGTCACGGTACAGGGCCTGGCCGCCCACGCCGGGCGTGAGCATCACCTGGGACGCAACGCCGTGCGGGCACTGTGCGACTTTGTCAGTGCGCTGGACGACCTCAACGGCCAGCGTAAAGGCATCACGCTGAACCCGGGATTCATCCATGGTGGTGGCGCCGTCAATGTAGTGCCGGATCAGGCCATGGCAAGGTTCAATATCCGTATCGGCCAGGCCGACGACGAAGCCTGGTGCCTCGAACAGCTGGATCGCCTCAGTGCCAGCATCAACAGCCGCGACGGCATCAGCCTGCAATTGCACGGCGCCTTCGGTCGCAAACCCAAGCAACTGTCCGCCACCAACCTCGCACTGTTCGAGCTGGCCCGCGATTGCGGTGAACAGCTGGGCATGACACTGGAGTGGAAGCCCACCGGAGGCTGCTGCGATGGAAACAATCTTGCCGCCGCCGGTGTCCCCAATATCGATACTTTGGGGGTCCAGGGCGGCAAGATTCACAGCAGCGACGAGTTCATGTACGCCAGCAGCTTCACTGCACGCGCCAAACTCAGCACCCTGATACTGCTGCAACTGGCCGATGGCGCGCTCGACAGCACGCTCGGCAAATACCGGAAGCCGCGCTGATGCAGGGTACTCAACAGAAGGAGGGCTCCATGACCGCTTGCGAAGCCAACTTTGATGGCCTGGTCGGGCCGACCCACAACTACAGCGGCCTGTCTTTCGGCAACATCGCCTCGGACCAGCACAGGGCCCAGGCATCCAACCCCAGACTCGCGGCCAGGCAGGGGTTGGTCAAGATGAAGACCCTGCACGACCTGGGGCTGGTGCAAGGCGTACTGGCACCCCAGGAGCGGCCCGATATTCATACCCTGCGCAGGCTCGGCTTTGGCGGTACTGATGCCCAGGTGCTGTCGCAGGCCGCCCAACACTCACCCCGCATTCTGGCGGCCTGCTGCTCGGCCTCCAGCATGTGGACAGCCAACGCCGCCACTGTGTCCCCCAGTGCTGATACTCAGGATGGCCGGGTGCACTTCACCCCGGCCAATCTCACCAACAAGTTTCACCGCTCCATCGAGCACGAAACCACCGGGCGCATTCTGGCCGCCACTTTTGCCGATGAGCGCCACTTCAAGCACCACAGCGCGCTGCCCGGCGCCGAGCATTTTGGTGATGAGGGCGCCGCCAACCATAGTCGCTTCTGTCACGACTATGGCCAGCGCGGTATCGAGTTCTTCGTGTTCGGGCGCCATGCCTTCGACAGCAGCCAACCTGAGCCACAGAAGTTTCCAGCCCGCCAGACCTTCGAAGCTTCCCAGGCGATAGTGCGCAAGCACCAGCTCAGCCCGCCCTATGTCATCTATGCCCAGCAAAACCCGGAGGTGATCGACCAGGGCGTGTTTCACAACGATGTGATCGCCGTCGGTAACCGCAACCTGCTGTTCTGCCACGAGCAGGCCTTTATGGATCAGGCCGACGTCAAGCAGCAGCTGACCCAGGCCATGCAGGGGAATTTTCGCATCATAGAGGTGCCCAGCCACGCGGTTTCGGTGCAGCAGGCGGTGCAGTCCTACCTCTTCAACAGCCAGTTGCTGTCGCTGCCCGACGGTCGCACCCTGCTGGTGATACCCCAGGAGAGCCAGAAGATGGCGCCGGTCTGGCAGTACCTGCAGGCGCTTGTGGCTGACACCGACAGCGGTATCGACGAGCTGAAGATATTCGATCTGAAACAGAGCATGAGCAATGGTGGCGGGCCCGCCTGCCTGCGCCTGCGGGTGGTGCTGAACGAGGCCGAACGGGCGGCGGTCAACCCCGGCACACTGATGAACGAAATGCTGTTCACTATGCTCAACAGCTGGGTCGATGCGCATTACCGCGACCGGCTGGACGAAAAGGATCTGGCCGACCCGCAGCTACTGCTGGAATCGCGCACCGCACTGGATGAGCTGACCCGCATTCTGCAACTGGGCAACGTCTACCCATTCCAGCGCTAGTACTACACGGCCGTCTAACCCATGCCCCAGTGACGGCGGTGGGTATTTATCAAGCGTGGGTCGGCGGAATTGAGGCTTCGAAAATCCGCCTGCTGCTGCAAAAACGCAGATACCGTCAGACGCTGAAAACCCAGCTCGTCCAGCAGCGGCAGCGCCTCGTGCAGATAATCCAGGGTCACATCATGGGGGTGGCCGATCAGCAGTGCGGAGCCATAGTGTCGGGCAATTTTGAGGCCGCGGCGGAACTCGCGGTGCACGAACTCCGGCGTTTGCTCATGATCCAGAAAGACATCACGCATCAGTGAAGGCACCCCCTGTTCCTGCGCCACCTGCCAGGCCAGGGTACTGGCGGTGGTGCGGCTGTCGACAAACCAGAGACCGCGTTCGCGCAGTACCTCCATCACCCACTCCATGGGCGCACGGCTGGATGTCAGCAGGCTGCCCATATGATTGTTCACGCCGGCGGCGTGGGGAATCGCATCCAGGTCATCGCGCAGAATGCGCTGCAGTTCGGCCTTGTCGAGATCCGGCGTCAGAGCACCCGGGCCCAGGGCCAGCTGCTGACTGTTGGCCATGGGGGCATGCAGCATCACGCCCTTGCCCAGGGCGCGGGCTTCCTGCGCCAGGGTACGGCCGTGGTTAGAGTGGGGCAGGAAGGCACAATTGAGCGGGCCCGGCAGCGCCAGGGTGCGGCGACCGGAGGCGAGACTGTGTCCCACATCGTCGATCACCAGCAGCAGGCGCGGCTGTTCAACATTACCCAGGCCCGGCACCCGGGCCAGCGCCGGCAGAGCAGCCCCGCCCGCCAGGGCAGCAAGACTTGCCAGCAAGGCGCGTCGGCGCATCAGCCCTGCTTGAGCGGTGGCTGCAGAATCACCAGCGCCTTGAGCAGATTCAGGGCTTCAAACAGCTGGAAGTCCTGTTCCACCAGCTTGGCATTGGCCCCTGTTATGGCCTTGGCGGCGCCGTTACCGTTCTCCAGATGACCGCTCAGGTCGCTCTCCTTGACCCCTTCGGCGTTATCCAGATTGCGTACCTCGGCCTCATCCACCCGTATATCCGGCACTATGCCCTGGGCCTGAATGGAGCGGCCATTGGGGGTAAAGTAACGTGCGGTGGTGAGCTTGACGGCACGGTCCGATGTCAGCGGCAGAATGGTCTGCACCGACCCCTTGCCAAAGCTGTCGGTACCCAGCACAAGCGCACGTTTGTGATCCTGCAACGCACCGGCCACGATTTCGGACGCCGAAGCGGAGCCTGCGTTAATGAGCACCACCATAGGTACACTGGGGGCCACCGTGGCCGCGCTGGCGTTGAAACGCAGTTCAGAGTTGGCCAAACGGCCTTCGGTATAGACAATCAGACCCTCGTCGATAAAGGCGTCGCTGACCTCAACGGCCGCCTGCAGCACACCGCCGGGATTGTTGCGCAGATCCAGCACCAGGCCACGCAGCGGGGTCGTGCTTTCCAGCGACTTGATCGCCTTGGCGAGTTCCTTGCCGGTATTCACCTGGAACTGGGACACCCGCAGGTAACCGTAACCCGACTCCAGCAGGCGATGCTTGACGCTGGCGACCTTGATGCGATCGCGTATCAGTGTGATATCGAAGGGTTTTTCAACCCCCTCGCGCACGATGGTCAGGACGATGGGCTCGTTCGGCTTGCCGCGCATCAGCGCCACGGCCTCGTTGAGCGACAGCCCCTGCACCGGTGTTTCGTCGAGTTTGATGATCAGATCGCCCGCCTTAACGCCACCGCGCTGAGCCGGCGTATCATCGATGGGAGCAATCACGCGAATAAAGCCGTCCTGCTGTCCCACTTCCAGCCCCAGGCCGCCAAATTCGCCGCTGGTGTACTCCTGCAGGTCCTGGTAGGCATCGGCCTCGAGGTAGGATGAATGCGGATCGAGCCCGGCGATCATGCCGCGAATGGCATCTTCCAGCAGCTTGGCATCATCCACCGGCTCAACATAGGCGGTCTTGATACGCTCGAATACCTCGGCAAACAGGCGCAGCTCTTCCAACGGCAAGGTCGGCGCCTCGGCCAGCATATCCTCGCCATCCTGTTGAGGTACGTCGTCAGCGAAGACAGGCGCTGCCAGAAAGACAGACAACAGCAGCGCACCGAACATCCTGTTCAGCAGTTCAGGTGCATGAGTCAACAACTTCATAACAGCATCCTTAATTCAGTCACACCGGAAATGGATCAGCTCTAACAAAAGACCCTGGCGCTAGCGCCCGGCCAGCCAGCGCGCCGGGTCCGTCGGCTTGCCGTTAAAACGTACCGCAAAATAGAGGCTTGGCTCAGTATAGCCGCCACTGTTGCCCACGGTCGCCACGGCGTCACCGGCATCAACCCAGGCGCCCGGCTCCTTCAGCAACCGCTGGTTGTGGCCATAGAGGCTCATGTAGCCGCCGCCATGATCGATAATAAGCAGCAGGCCGTAGCCCCGCAGCCAGTCCGAGAATACCACCCGGCCTTGATGCACCGCACGCACTTCCCGCCCGGCCTGGGCCGCGATCAGGAGGCCGTCATAGCTGACACCCGAGTCTGTGTTGCCAAAGGCCCGCACCAGGCGCCCGTCCACCGGCCAGGACAGCTTGCCCTTGAGATCCGGCAACGAACGGGCTTCACGCGCCATTTTCGCCGCCTTGAGCGCCTTTTCGATCTGTGCCAGCACCGACTCAAGCTGCTTGCGATCGCTGTCCAGACCCTTGAGCTTGCCCTGCTTGGAATCAATCGATTTGGCGAGTTTGGCCAGGGTGGCCTTGCGCTCTTCGCGCACCGCTCCCAGGCGCTGCTGCCGGCTTTCCAGCTCATTGCGCCTTGCCAGCAACTCGGCCTGGGTGTCATCCAGCGCCGACTCGGTGCTTTCAAGCTCCGTCAGCTGCTGCTGATAGAGCGTCAGCTGCGCCACCAGTTCCCCGTTGATGAGGTCGAAGTAGTGCAGCATACGATCGATCTGGGCCGGATCACCCTGGTTAAGCAGCAGTTGCAGGCGTGGCTGATTACCCAGGCGATACTGTTTGCGCAGCTGGCGCTGCAACTGATCCGTACTGGCTGTCAGAGACGCGCGCAGCGCATCACGGCGCTGTTCCAGGTCACCGGCCCGACTACCCAGCTGGCCCAGCTTCTGCTCGAGCTCGGCCAGCTGATTGCCCAGCTGACCGATCTCGGCTTCGCTGTCGCGCAGGGTCTGCTGCAGCGTCTTGCGCTCGCCCTGTTGCCCCTTGATAGAGTTCTGCAGGGCACTGATATCTTTCTGCAGCCGCTGAATCTGCGCCTCGGTGGCCTGCTTGTCCGCTGCCATCAGCAGGCTGCCCTGCAGAACCAGCAGCACCAACATTAGTATACGCATCATCATGGGATTCCTGGGGCGGCCCCGGCAGGATCAGCCCCTTGTTATCAGGGACTTGCCGGTCATTTCCCGCGGCTGTTCCAGCCCCATCAGGGCCAGCAGCGTGGGCGCCAGGTCACACAGGGCACCGTCGGCAAGACCCACCTGAGCGACACGGGGGCCGTCGTAGATCAGTGCGACCGGCCAGTTGGTGTGGGCGGTGTGGGGCTGACCCGTCTTGGGATTGACCATCAATTCGACATTGCCGTGATCGGCGGTGATCAGGGTTTCGCCGCCCACTTCACGCATGGCCGCCAGAATCTGGCGAATGCTGTCGTCAATGACTTCGCAGGCCTTGACCGCAGCATCGAACTTGCCGGTATGGCCCACCATGTCGCCGTTGGCCAGATTGCAGACGATAAGGTCGTACTTGCCACTGCGAACGGCTTCGCACAGCTTTTCGGTGACTTCAGGCGCACTCATTTCCGGCTTGAGGTCATAGGTAGCGACATCGGGAGAGGGCACCAGAATGCGCTCTTCGCCGGGGTAGACTTCCTCGCGACCACCATTGAAGAAGAAGGTGACGTGGGCATATTTCTCGGTTTCGGAAATACGCAGCTGCGTCTTGCCAAGGCCCGACAGGTATTCGCCCAGATCGTTGCTGATACTGGCCGGCGGATAGGCGCAGGCGCAATCGATGGAGGCTGCATATTCGGTCATCATCACGTACTCGGCCAGGGCCGGATGCGCGCTGCGCTCAAAACCATCGAAGTCCTGATCCACAAGGGCGCGGGTAATTTCCCGCGAGCGGTCCGGCCTAAAGTTGGCACAGATCACGGCGTCGCCGTCGCAGATGGTCCCCCGGGGCTTGCCAGCGGCATCGGTCAGTACCGTAGCCTGGACAAACTCATCGTTCTCGCCGCGTTCATAGGCTGCCGCCAGCGCCGCCTGGGCGGACTCAAAGCGCTGCGGTGCCTGGCCCAGCGTCATGGCATCATAGGCAACCTTTACCCGATCCCAGCGGTTGTCCCGGTCCATCGCATAGTAACGCCCCACCAGGGTGGCAATCGCTCCCACACCGATTTCGGCAAGCTTGGCCTCGACCTTGGCAATAGAGGGTTCAGCCGAGCGTGGTGGCATGTCGCGGCCATCCAGCACCCCGTGCAGATAAACCGACTTGGCGCCGCGTGCTGCCGCCATTTCCAGCAGTGCCAGCATGTGCTCTTCATGACTGTGCACGCCGCCTGGCGACAGCAACCCCAGCACATGCACCGCCTTGCCGGCGCTGATCGCCTTGTCCATCGCGGCGCAGATCACGCTGTTGTCAAAGAAATCGCCGTCACTGATGGCCTTGGAAATACGGGTGAAGTTCTGATAAACCGTGCGTCCGGCACCAATATTCATGTGCCCCACTTCGGAATTCCCCATCTGACCGTCGGGCAGGCCTACGGCCAGGCCGGAGGTTTCGATGCGGGAATTCGGATTGGCTGCCAGCAGAGCATCCCAGGTGGGGGTCTGTGCGGCTTCGATGGCGGAGGATGCTGTGTGCTCGATGCCGAAGCCGTCGAGAATGATCAGTGCTTTGGGGATACGAGTGGCAGTCATGGAAGTTCTGATGTCCGGATCGGGTTTGCGAAGCGGCCATTTTACTGTGTATTAGCCCCTATTGCGACTGAGCAGAGCGCCCCGGCAGGCCAATCGCGGCTATCATCACCCTTCCCCTTATGCCGCCGCAGTCAGCATTGTATACTTAGCCGCTAATTTTCAGTGCAATTGCAAAATTCAGACTCGAGCATTTGCGAAATCAGGCGTAGTTAACGGAATTCACGATGGAAAACCTGTTCGAATTTGTTGTCAATCACCCCTACCTGATCGCTGCCTGGGTTTTGACCCTGGCCATGCTACTCTGGAATGAAAGCCGCAAGTCCGGCACATCTGTCACGCCCAATGAGGCTGTCATGCTGATCAACAAGCAGGACGCCGTTGTCATTGATGTCCGTGCCAAAAAGGAATGGGCTACAGGACACATCACCGATGCGGTCAACCTGCCCATCGCCGATTTTGATACCCGTATCGGGGAACTGAACAAATACAAGTCGCGACCGGTCATAGTCGTGTGCAACCTGGGCCAGACCGCCGGCAGTGCTACCAAGAAGCTGACCGCGGCCGGTTTTGAACAGGTCACCCGCCTCAGCGGCGGCATGACCGAATGGAAGGGCCAGAACCTGCCCGTCATAAAGTGAGCACCATGACCGATATCCTTATTTACACCACCGCCTGGTGTCCGTTCTGCATTCGCGCCAAGATGCTGCTCGATGGCAAAGGCGCGACCTATACGGAAATCAATGTCGACAAAGAACCGGCCAAGCGCGCCGAAATGATGCAGCGCAGCCGTCAGCGCACCGTGCCGCAGATTTTCTTTGGTGAAAACCATATCGGCGGCTGCGACGAGCTCTACGCCCTGGAGCGACAGGGCAAGCTCGACAAGCTGCTGGCCTGATCAACCCGGGTGGCGTCCAGCCTCCCTGCCACTCGGGCACAGCAATACACTGACCCTGTTTTGATGGCAGTGAACTCACGCATACACAAGGAGCACACAACATGGCTGAAGAAAACGCACAGAACGGCGCACAGCAAGCCACAGGACCGCAATTTTCGGTACAGCGGATCTACCTGAAAGACGTATCGCTGGAAGCCCCGGGCACACCCGCGATCTTCACGTCGGCGTGGAAACCAGAAATCAATCTGGATCTGAACACCCGTACCCGTACCCTGGGCGAGAATCACTACGAAGTGATTCTGACCCTGACCGTAACGGCCAAGAACGATGGCAACAACGCCTTCCTGATCGAGATTCAGCAGGCGGGTATCTTCCAGATTGCAGGTCTGGCCGACGCCGAACTGAACCATACCCTGGGTGCCTTCTGCCCCAACATCCTGTTCCCCTACGCCCGTGAATCGGTCGACAGCCTGGCCACCAAGGCCAGCTTCCCGGCACTGATGCTGGCGCCGGTGAACTTCGATGCCCTGTACGCGCAGCAGATGCAGCAGAAAGCCGCTCAGCCCGCCGAAAGCGAGCCTCAGGCACACTGAGCCCCCGGCTTATAGTTAAAGAGGGCTGGAATACAAAAAAGGGACCGACGCCCAGGCGTCAGTCCCTTTTTTGTGCAGGCGATAGTGGGGCCAGACACTGGGTGTCGGCCTCTTCACCCCGTGGCTCCAATAGGCCAGCGGCGATTTGGACAGCGAGACCGGGCATAAAAACGTCTATGCTCTCTCCATCTAACGCCCGGGTCATGCTCTCCCATGATCAGCAGGGTGCATTGCAAGATAACACCCGCGGCTCAGCGGCTCCGGCGAACACCAATCTGTATCAACCCCCAGGCACGATTTCCAGGCTCCAGCTGTTCAGCCTACCTACATCGATGCGCGCCAGATCCGCGACCCTTAACGTCCAGTTGCCCTGGATGGGCTGGCCACTCAGCCCAGACAGCGGCGAGAGCGGCGCGGCTGAGTCGTAGGTTACGACCAGATTGTCCTGCCCTCCACCCAGCTGGCTGTGCAGCACTACACTGCGCCCGGCGGGCGAGATGAGTACAAGACGCAGATCGCCTATATAAATGTGCGTAATGTCGATGCTCACCTTCAGCTGATCGACGCTGCCTGACTGGCTGATGACGATACTGCTGCTGACGCCGGCGGCATCGTTATCGGGGATAGCAAGATTAGGGGCGATTTCACCCTGGACGATTTGAGCAACCCTTTCGACCTCAACTTCAAGTTTCCAGCGGTTGAGTGTGCCAAGATCCCGACCCGCCAGGTCTTTTACACTGAGCATCCAATCGCCCTGCACAGCCCGCCCGACGAAGACCGCGAGCGCGGCCAGCGACTCCAGCGCGTAACTTTTGGACAGATTGTCCGCCGCGCCGCCCTCACGGTTGTGCAACTTAACCCGGGTGCCCGCAGGGTCCATGAGCTCAATCACCAGATCACCGATATAGGTATGGGTGATATCCAGGCTCACCTTGATGCGCTGCACCAGCCCCGTCTGACCCATATTGATCTTGCTGTTGATGCCGGCCGTATTTTTGTCCGGAATCGACATTGATGTCATGTTTTCGCCCACCAGGGTCGATACCGAAATGACTGGGGGCGGTTCAACAACCCCGACGCGGAACTCCAGCCTCTCGTCCGGTACAGCAATGTCCGAGAGGACAAAACCCGAATCGGAACCATCCCACAGACGCGAGGATGGGGTGGTGGCGTGGGATATGGCAACGCCATTCACTCCGCCGAAGAGATCGGTACCGTCGCCCTGATTAACGTTGTGTTCCAGATCGGTATTCCCGTCCGCCTGCAGCAGCGCACACTGGTAGTGACGCTGGCCAGTACCCTGCTGAAATTCGTTCGAGCCCAGGGTGTCGCAGTGATAAATGGCCAGCCCGCTGGAGGGCAGGTGCTGGTCGAGCCCAAGCTTGGAGCGGTTCTCCACCAGAAAGTATTCATTAGGCGTGCGGCCTCTGAATTTCAGCACGCGGTTGTAATCTCCGTGAACGGCCTGGATGACCGCCGCCGTATTGAGCAGGGTCTCATTGTCGCACCAGCCCGCCAGGTCACGCAGGTAGGCACACACAGGTGCGGGTGTGCGCCCGGAATTGAGGTGATTGCCGGAGCCCATGAGGCAGTAGCTGCCGGCACTCTTCACACCGTCGCCTTCCCGGTTCACAGCACCGTAGTCGTACATATCCGGGAACCGGCAGAGCAGGTGCCCGTTCTCATGGCAGAAGGTACCAATGCTCAGATCCCAGGCGCTTCTCCCGGCGCTGGTGAGCAGGTAAAGGTTGGTGGAGATATTTCCGTAACGCAGGTTGATGTCGGAATTGTGCGGCCAGAGGTCACCGTCGTACTGGGTCTGTCCGGCGTACATTATATTGAGCGCATCCATGATTCCCTCACCACGGGAATCGTAGCGGCTCAAATCCGTGCCGGCGGCGACAGCCAGATCCAGTGCCTCCTTGACCAAAAGATGGGTGATGTAATAACTGCGGTTCTGACTCAGCCGCAAGGGACCCACAACGTCATTGCTGTAGTCGAGTTTGCCGGACAGTACACTAGTTGCCAAACAGCAGCCCTGTCAGAAAGAGGTATCGGCGCGCTCGGTCAGGCACTCATAGGCCCCCATCTCGAACTCGCGGCAGATCAGTGGCCGATTTTCGTAGATGGTGCAGAGCATGGTGTTTCGATCCACCGCCAGGCACCAGCCATCATCCCCCTGCGCCATGGTTTCCCCGCCCCAGTCGTCGTACTCGATAAAGCGCTCGGGAACCCCGGTATCGGTCAGCAACATGACGGTCAGGCGACAGCAGCGGGCCGCGCAGCTGGCACAGGTCACCGCGCCAGTGGGTTCGGGCAGATTGATCAGGGCTATGGTCATGCAAGGGTCACCAGCTTGTCGGGCGCCAAGCATAACGCTTTTAGACAATGGCTGCTGCCGGGCTTTGCCGCCAGCGAGTGAATTCCACTGTGTCACAGTGAACTTTCGTCATGCGCGGTGCATGACCGTACATTGCCGCAGGTGGGAAAGCGCCCTTACTCTTTGCAAACGAGTTCAGCGCCGGCCCGGCCACCGGTAAAGCCGGAGCACGGGCTGGAACCAAATCAAGGAAATCCGACAGTGAGGAGGCTGCCAGGCGACTATTGGGCACCCTGACCGCAGCCAACCGAAGCAGACCGCGATTGCCACATCAATGGATGGCGGCTATTGCATATGCCAGCCATGGCTGACCACCAGCGACTGGCCGGACAGGGCAGCGGAAGGAAAGGCTGCCAGGTGCACCGCCAGTTCAGACACATCGTCCAGGGAGGTGAATTCGCCATCCAGGGTTTCCTTGAGCATCACGTTACGGATCACTTCCTGTTCAGAAATACCCAGCTCACGTGCCTGTTCTGGAATCTGCTTATCCACCAGCGGCGTGCGCACAAAGCCGGGACAGATGATATTGCTGCGCACGCCATGCTCGGCGCCTTCCTTGGCTACCGTACGGCACAGTCCCAGCATGCCATGTTTGGCGGCCACATAAGGTGCCTTGAGCGGCGAGGCCTCCAGCGAATGCACCGAGCCCATATAGAGCATGGTGCCACCGCCGTTAGCGTACATCTGTTGCAGCGCCGCCCGGGTGACCAGAAAAGCGCCCCCCAAATGCACCTCCACCACCTTGTTCCAGTCGGCATAGGACAGTTTGTGCAGGGGTTCTATATGCTGAATACCGGCATTGGCCAGGGCAATATCCAGCCTGCCCCAATGACTGACCACCGCAGCGACGCCCTGCTCCACCGCTTGCTCATCGGTCACGTCCATCTTCAGCGCCATCGCCGAACCTCCGGCGGTGACGATGGACAGCGCCACCTGTTCGGCACTACTCAGATCCAGATCGGCCACCGCCACCCTGGCGCCTTCGCGGGCATAATGTTCGGCAATGGCTCTGCCTATGCCCCGGCCACCGCCGGTGATCAACGCAATTTGATCTTTCAGACGCATGATAGTTTTCTCCTTGTTAAGTTCTGGGTCAGTGACCGCCATAAACTTCATTCGGCAGCCAGGTGGCCAGGGGCTCAAACCAGAACACCAGCGCCAGCCCCAGTAGTTGCAGAGCAATAAAGGGCAAGACCCCCAGGTAGATATCACGGGTGGTGATTTCTGGCGGGCATACGCCCTTGATGTAGAACAGGGCAAAACCCACCGGCGGCGTAAGGAATGACGTTTGCAGGCAGATGGCAAACATGACGGCAAACCACACAGGCTCAACCCCCAAGGAAAACACCACAGGCGCCACCAGCGGCAGGATAATCAGGGTGATTTCCACCCAGTCGAGGAAAAAGCCCAGCAGGAAGGTGATAAACAAAATGGTCAGCAGTATGCCGGTGGTACCAAACGGCAGACCGGTAATGGCGTCACGGATCACATCATCCCCGCCCAGGCCACGCAGCACGGCGGCAAACACGGTCGCACCGATAAAAATGCCGAAAATAAAGGCGGTGGTGCGACTGGTCTGATAGAGGGACTCTTTCAAGACCTCCAGATTCAGCCTGCGACTCAACAGCGCCATCAGCAGGGCACCGGCAGCGCCCACGGCGGAAGCCTCGGTCGTGGTGGCAATGCCGAAGAAAATGGAGCCCAGCACCGCCAGGATCAATATCATCGGCGGTACTACCGCCAGGAACACGCCCAGCAGCGCCCGGCCGTCGAGGCGCTCGTGATGTTTCGGTGCCGGTGCCATGTCTTTTTTCAGCCAGGACAGCACCACAATGTAGAGGATATACATAGCCGCCAGCATCAGGCCGGGGATCAGCGCCCCCATAAACAACTTGCCGACCGACGCTTCGGAGGTACCCATGCGGTCTGCCATCAGCACCAACATGATACTCGGCGGCACCAAAATGCCCAAGGTACCCACCGAGCAGGCAGTGCCCACGGCCAGGGATTTGTTGTAATTCGCCTGCATCATGGGCCCGAGCGACAGCATGCCAAGCAGCACCACTGAGGCGCCCACTATGCCGGTGGAGGCCGCCAGTAAAACGCCAACGATCACCACGGTAATGGCATAGCCCCCGCGCAAGGGGCCGAGTACACGCACCAGGCTGTGCATCAGTTTTTCGGCGATGCCAGAACGATCAAGCATGATGCCCATAAAAATAAACAGCGGCAGCGCCACCATCAGTTCGTTGGCCACTATGCCGTAGATACGCGCATCCAGCACGCCAATGGTGCCGTTCCAGGTAAACCAGAGATTGGCGTCAAACTGCTCCACCATTAGATGGCCCAGAGCCGCAAATACCAGACCGATGCCTGCCAACGCCCAAGCCACCGGAAAGCCCAGCAGCAACAGCGCCATAAAACTGGCGAACATGGCCATAACGAGAAGGGGTTCCAACTCCATGGACAGCTACCTCATGATTCAGGGGTGGGGGTGGTCGTTATTGCTGCTCTGCTCGGGCATCTCTGTGGCACGGGGAAACCCGAACAGCAGCGTCATGCAACGCAGGGCTCTGGAGAACAGCGCTATGGCGACCAGAATAAGCCCCAGGGGAAGGGCGCTTTTAAAGATAAAGCGATACGGCAGGCCGCTCGGGGCCTGGGAGCGCTCATCGTAAATGTAAGCCTTGTAGGCGTACGGGATAAGGGCGTCGATCATCAAATAGATGATGGGCAGGGCCAACAGCAATATGCACACCAGTTCGATAACCGCCTGGGTGTGCAGCGAGAATTTTTCCCGCAGCACGTCTACCCGTACATGGTCATCACGCACCACCGCGTAGCCCAGAGTCAGCATCATGGCGATACCAAACAGGTGCCAGGACAACTCTTCCAGCGCAATAGATCCTGCTGCGAGCACGAAACGGCTGAAAACGTTGGTCAGCACCACGACCAGTACCGCCAGCCAGAGCCAGGAACTGAGCCGGCCCACGGCCTCCACAACGCTGTCCAGCAGTCGAGAGAGACGGTTGGTCGGCAGATCCCTGGGCCCGGCCTCGATAGAATTACTGTGTTGAGTCACATTAACCTCGCTAAACCAGTAATAAGGGGAAAGGCAGGCACCGGCCACGCCGGGCCTGCCACTGGCAACCTGTCGGACTTAACACTGATCTACTGCGGAAAAGCCCGACAGACTGCTGGGAGGCTAACTCAGTCGTACTGGTAGAAATCGCGCGGCAGGTAGCCCTTGCCGTGCCAGATGGAGTGATGCTCCATAAAGGTGCGCTGGCTGGTGAGTACGCGCTTGAACATCTCGTCCTGGGCGGCCATTTCATCCATCACCTTGTCGGTGACCGTCTGCAGTTCGCGCAGCACCTGTTCGGGCAGTACCTGGGCTTTTACGCCCTCTTTTTCGTAATCGCGCAGGGCGGTCGGCTGGGCCCACTCACTCTGGGCAAAGCCCTTGAGGGTGGCGGATTCACAGCCCATTTCTACCAACGCACGGGTTTCGGGCTCAAGCTTGTTCCAGACGTCCTTGTTCACCAGCAGATGCGAAGTAGTCAGCGTCTGGTGCCAGCCGGGCATGATGTAGTTTTTCACGATTTGATCGAGACCCAGCATCTTGTCGATGGCGGGCTGAGAAAATTCGGTGGCGTCGATAGTGTTGCGTTCCAGCGCCTGGAAGATCTCTCCACCGGGCACCATGGTGACCGAAGCCCCTAACTCTTCAAGTACCTTGCCGCCGATGCCGGCGAAACGGATACGCAGCCCATCGAAGTCCTTGAGGTCGGTAATCGACTTTTTAAACCAGCCTGCGCCCTCGGGACCTATGATGCTGCACAGCATGGGGTGGATATTGCGCGCATCATAGATCTCTTCCAGCAGTTTTTTACCATCGCCCTCGTAATACCAGGCCAGGTAGGCCGGCGGCTCCATATTGAAAGGCGCGCCCGAATACAGCGGCAGGGCCGGAATAGTGCCCTGATCGTAGCCAACCCAGGTATAGCCCGCGGGGTACTTGCCGGAGCTCACCGCATCCATAATTTCAAATGGCGGTACCAACTCACCCGGCTCGTAATAACGTAGCGTGATATCACCGCCTGACACCGCACTTAAGGACTCGGACAGGTGCTTGACCGGGGTGGTCAGACCCACCAGGTGAGACGGAAACGCCAGCGGCACCTGCCAACGCACCTTTTCAGTTGCCGTGGCCGGCGTGCTCAACAGGCTGGCAGAAAGTACAGCGGCGGTCAGTCCACAGCTCAGGTTAGAAAATTTCTTATTAATCGACATGCAGTTATCCTTCTTCTGGGGTCGTTGCTCTGCCAGCCCGACGGACAGTCATTTGTCTGTCCTTGGCCGGCGTTTCGCCCATATGGAAGAGCACAAATCATGCCTCAATTAAAAAATCGATATAATTCAATAACTTAATTTATTTTTGTTGCAAAAAAAGAACGCCTGTCCTGTTATCTGGACAGATTGTTAGCAGATGCTCCTTAAATCGTCCTGTATGGCGGACAGTTGTCTTAAATTCAGGACAGTCTGGCAAGCTTTTCATAGAGCGCAGAACGGGAAATTCCCAGCAACCGGGCCGCTTTCGAACGATTACTGTTACAGCTTTTTAAAGCCGCACCTATGGCGACAGCTTCAGCCTCGGCCAACACCTCCGCCAGCGGTCGGGCGGCGGCTGTCTCTGGGGGAGTATTCGAACCACAGACCGCTTTGGGAAGTACCCTGCACACGGCGTCGGCATCCAGCGTTCCGCTGCCCTCACCCATGGTAAAGGCGCGTTCCAGCACGTTACGCAACTCCCTGATATTACCGGGCCAGTCATAACACTCCAGCACACTGATGGCTGCATCGGTGACCTCAGCTCGCACTTCCTGCCCGGCGCAGATATCTTCCAGCAACGTCTCGCACAGCACACCTATATCCGACAGCCTCGCCCTTAACGGCGGGATCGAAATTTCCAGTACGTTGAGGCGATAGTACAGATCGGAGCGAAAACTGCCCTCGGCCACCATGGCATCCAGATCACGGCTGGTAGCGGCAATCAGCCGCACATCCACCGGGATCACCTGATTCGAACCCAGGGGTTCGATTTCACGTTCCTGCAGCACGCGCAGCAGTTTGGCCTGCAGGGCCAGCGGCATATCGCCCACTTCATCAAGAAACAGGGTACCCCCGTGCGCCAGCTGGAACTTGCCCTTGCGCATGCGCCTGTCGGCGCCGGTAAATGCGCCGGGGGCTACCCCGAAAAACTCGGCCTCCAGCAAATTTTCAGGCACCGCCGCCACATTAACGCCGACAAAGGGCGCTGCGGTCCGGGGCGACAGGGAATGGATAGCCTGAGCCAGTATCTCCTTGCCGGTACCGGTTTCACCCAGCAACAGCACCGGCATGTCACGCCCGGCGGCCAGCCTGGCCCGGCGTTTAACCTCCAGAGCTGCGGGGCTGGCGCCAGCAAAGTCATTCAGGCTGTAGCGGGTGCTGCGGGCCTTATTTGCCAGCGCTTTTTTGGCGGCCAGCAGATCCTGGTACAACTGGCGGTATTTGCTGACCAGAGGCGTAAGTGGCTGCAAATCGTCATAGAGCACGAAGGCCACGGCGCCGCTGACCTGGCCTGCATCATCAAAAAACGGCAACCGGCTGACCACCAATTGCTGGGTTTGATGCTCCATGATGTCCAGCAGCAGGGGCTGGCCGGTTCGCAATACCTCCGGTAACCGGCTGTGGGGAATAACAGCACGCACCGGACGGCCAATCAGGGTATGAGGATCCTTGATACCCAGCAGGCTGGCATAGCGGGTATTGATCCAGGTGATGCGCCCTTCCCTGTCCACGGCAATAGCACCGGCACTGGCCTGCTCAAAAATTGGGAACAGCACTTCGATCAGCTCCCGGGTGAGGCCGATACTCTGCTTACTGTCAAATGGAGCGGACATAAGATTGATCCCAGACCGGATAATGCGCCCATGCTAACAAAGCATTTCCGGCATAAACATTGAAGCGCGCGAAAAATGAATGGCTCCTCGATAAATCTCGCCACCCGGTAGGGTCTTGAGGTCAAAGTCACACATCCTGGTTCGGCCACCGGCTGCTCCGCGAGCGGCGAATATATAGAACCCGCGTCTAGCGCTTGCGCGCTGTCTTCTGCTCATACAGCAGCTCATCCGCCCTCGCCATCAGGGCTTCGATATCGCAGCTATCGTCACTTTTTCGGATGGCGTAGCCCGCGCTGTACTTAAGGTCATAGCCCCTGGCCGCTTCTGTGTTGTACTGATCCACCGCCCGCTGAAAGTTCTCAAGTACCTGCTGTACATACTCTTCTCCGGTACCGGTCAGCAGCGCCACGAACTCATCCCCTCCCACGCGGGCAAACACATCGGAGTCGCGGAAATTTTCCCGCAGCAGGTTGGCAAATGCGATCAGCGCTATATCACCCTCGGCATGACCATAGGTATCGTTAATAGGCTTGAAATCGTCCAGATCAAAAAACACCAGCGTCGCCGACTGCCCATGGCGCCGGCACATCGCCAATGCATGCTTGGCCAGCGAGATAAAACCCCGGCGATTGGAAATCGCGGTCAGCTCATCCAGTGTCGCCAGTTGCAGCGCGGCAATCTCCTGCTCGGCCATGACCGCCAGGTCCCGCAACAGCTGCTTGTCTTCCTCATCCATCTCCCGCGGCTTGTCATCGATCAGGCACAGGGTGCCCATCTTGTGGCCGCTGCCAACCCGCAACGGGCAGCCGGCATAGAAACGGATGTTAGGCGCATCCGTGACCAGCGGATTATCATGGAAGCGTTCATCTTTGATGGCGTTGGGTATTAAAAACAGATCATCACCCAGAATGGCATGGCCACAAAAGGAAATGTCCCGAGGGGTCTCGGTTGCATCCAGCCCCTGGGCCGACTTGAACCACTGCCGGTCGCTGTCGACGATACTGACCAGCGAGATAGGCACACCAAACATGCGCTTGGCCATGCGCGTGAGGCGGTCAAAACGCTCTTCAGGAGCCGAATCAAGAATTTTGAGCGCCCGCAGGGTTTCAAGGCGCTGTGCTTCATCGGGTGGGATCTGGGGCGATATCATCTCGTTAATTCCATTTATTTAGTGAGTGATTCAATTAAAAATAGCACAAACTGAAGAATCTTCTTATCCCTAGTAGACACTAAAACATCGCTAAAAACAGCAGATTACAGAAACGACAGGTATAAAAACCTGTGAATATTAACCCAATTAATAAGCAGACCTAAAAGCACCAATAGGTGGACTGGAAGATAAAAACTCGATGAGTTTATCTAAAGTGGAATTACAGTCAGGCGTTCATATTTTACTCTGATGAAAACTTCACAGGCGCCTGAGAAAGGCCCACTGCACCGGAGGCTGCCAACAGCCGGGCAGTGTCAGGGCGCATCGCCCTGCTCCAGCTGATGCACCAGATCCATGATCTGTTCGACGCTCGGGCCTGAATTCAGCATTTCCTGCGGCGTCATGCCTTCGAGCCCCATATGCGGGCTATTGATCCATTCTTCCGCCATTTTCCGGCTGCCGAAGTAGCCGGTCGCTGCATCCAGCAGCCGTTGTCGCGCATCGTCCCGCACCATTGCTGTCACCCCGCCGCCAGGTTCGCTCTAAGGCCATGGTCTGCAGTATAGAAGAACGGCGCAGCTTTCCCCCACGAGCGAGCACACGTCTTAGCGGGCAATCAGTTCGCGCCACTGCGTCAGCACCACGCCGCCGGTGCCGGTGCCACTGCCTGGGCTGCTGCAATCCCCTGCATCCATGTCCCACAGGGTTTTCCCGACGACGTTCAAAAGATCCCGGGCGTCGGACAATTTATCGCAGTCATAGGTATAGTCCGATGTACCGCCACCGTTGGTGTCAAACTTCAAATCGGAGCCTGTGAATGTCCAGGCCGGCAGGCTGGTATCTACATCCGCAATAAACATGGAGCCTCCCAGACCACCATTACCGCCACCACCCACAGCGAAGGTACCACCCAGTACAATAATCAGACCGTCCCAAGTTGGCGTCCCCTGATATGAAAGGTCGCCATACACCACCATTACACCCGCCCCTGTATCATTCCCCTTGAGCGACAGGTCCCCCTTGACCACTGTGATCTTCATATTGCTGCTTGAGCCCAGGTCATCGACATCAACATCGCCATCAGTATTATAAACCCGAGCATCTGGGCTGGTTTCGATAGCGCTTACCAGTGCCTGCAGGCCGGTAGCAGTACTCCAGGTTTCAGGAAAATCCGCCGTTTCCACCCCACCTATATAATTGTCGATTCTGTCCGATGGGATAGCCGCCAGAATACCGTCGCGATAAGCGTCGGTGGAGGCGGTAATCGCCGGCCCGCCGACACCATCCACTTCGAAGGCATTGGAGCTGGGGGTGTCGAAGGTGACTACATCACCGACGAAATTGATCGCACCGCCGAGCCCACCGCCGCGCAATGATTCACTCTGCAGCACAAATTCTATATCGCGGGAGGCGCCGGTTTCCTGTTGAATGCCGCTGCTTCTGAGGGTGACTTCATCGGTGCCACAGGTGACCGCCGTAACTGTATAGCGGGCACTGCCGTAGGCCACGCCAGACATGCCCGGCAAGGCCGCATTGACGGCACAGCTATAGCCGGCCCAATTCAGAATCAGGTAGTCCTGCGCCTTGCTGGTGCCGGCTTCCGCCGCCAGAAATGCCTGCAACTGCGCCCGGGCGTTACTGCTTTTACGCTCGCCGAGCAGGGTCGTATTCATCATCGACAGGCCGGCAATCGCCATCACAATCATGATGATCATGCCGACGATTAACGCAGAACCCCGCTCGCGCGGAACCTGCAGGCTGCAATTAATCTTCATTCACCACATCCTGTGTTGTTTGGCAGCGGGCTACTTCCAGCACGCGCCCCCTGCGCTGGAGCCCCGGCTACCCGTGTGTGTCAGTGTCAGGTCACCGCACTGAGTGTCCTGAAAGTTGGATTCGGCGGTGAGTGTATAGCTGGTCGCCGCCGCCGAAACGCTCAAGCTGTAATAGCCGCTCTGGCTATCCAGCGGCCCGGTCGGGCACGAACCGCTGACATAGGAAAAACCCTCGGTAAAACAGCGTTCCAGCTGTGTCGACAGGCTGAGCAATGCCACCTGGCCCTCGCTGCGTTTGCCGTCACGCACGTAGCGTACGTAGGATGGCACCGCGAAGGAGGCAATAATGCCGACGATCACCACCACAATCATGACTTCGATCAGGGTGAAGCCGCGGCTTCTGGATGTCTTGAACGTAGGCATATGCTGACTCTAAAAATCTATGGTTTTTGTCACTGAAGACTGAGTGCCGCACGACAGAGTGAATTCTTTAGTAGTGTCATGTTTACTGTCGTTCAGCATGATCAGCATTCCTTCAGCGTAAGGGCCACCGATACAGCTGTAGGTAGGGTTGGGGTTCGTCCCAGCACTTGCGCAGGCAAGTGCGCTTGCGCCATCAACGGTTATGGTAACCCTGGAATCTTTATGATCTTTTGACCCGATTACCGTCACAAAACAGCTGGCCACAGTGCCGGAGTCACCGCCGCTGTCTCCACCTGAATCACCACCGCTATCGCCACCGTCATCGCCGCTATCGCCGTTATCACTGCCACCCGTGTCGCCGTTATCCCCTCCGGTATCGCCGTCGTCTCCCCCGTTGTCGCTGCCGTCATCCCCATCGCCAGAATCATCATCGTCATCGCTGCCGGCAGCAGGCGCCGTGGTGATACCCGCCACGGCATTCAGCAGCGGATTGCGCAGGGCCACGGTGGAGCTGATGCTACGCTGGCCAAAATGCAGGTCGGAGCCATTGTCCTCGGGGTCATTCAATGCCAGTTCGATGCGTAGCGCCCAGATATTATCCTGGGCGACGCTGGCAATATCGCTCTGACCCACATATTGCACACTGCCATCAGTCGGATCGCCCACACCAAAGGTCACATTCATCGCGGAGATACCGTCCACCAGCGGCTGGGGACTGTCGCTGTCACGGCGATACACCAGCTCGTTATCCGCATTTATCCAGTACTCAACAGTCGCGCCATCCCCTTCCGCGCTCAGCACCCAGGCGTTGGCATGGTCGGCGTCGTCCACCTGGGCAAAGCTGAGCCAGCTGCTGGAAGTGGCGTTCAGCCCCGCCAGGCGCAACTCGCGCTTCATCAGCTCGAAAGAAACCCGCGCATTCTCGGAAATTGCCGCCATGCTGGCCTGACTGACGACGGCGGAGCGACTGATCATCAGCGCCTGTACGACGCCCATAACCAGCACCAGGCCGATCAGCATTGAAATCATCAGCTCGATCAGTGACATTCCGCGTTGTCTGGCTCGCATCTTGAGGTGCTCCGTGCCGATCATGGGGTTAGGCGGTAACTGAATCCGCGGGTCTCGATACTGCGCTGATTATTCTGCTCTGAAACGCGTTCCTGCCAGTTGAGGTCGATCTGATAGTCTCCCGACGTGCTAGTGATCGCCGCCGAGGCAAAGAGCCCGCCAAACAGGTCTATATTGGCGCTGCACCACTGCTCCAAATCCCAGCTCACCGTCTGGGATACCGCGCAGCTCGCGGTAGCACAATCCACCGGAGCCACAGGCACCGCTACCGAGGCTGCACCTGAGCCCAGCCCAAGACACTGAGTGCCATCCATCACATAGGCATCGGCCGCCGCCCAGGGGTTGGCGCGGATGCGCTCATCCATGTCGGCGGCCTGTATCGAGGCAAGGGAACGCAGGTAAGTGTTATGGCTGATCGAGAGGCTCTGGGCATACATGGCCCCCATACCCAGCAAGCCGATGGAAAAGACCAGCAGGGTAATCAGCACTTCGATCATCGAGAAACCCCGCTCGGGGGTTGAGATAGAACCAACCGAGTCTGAACCAGAGCTACGCATTACAACCGCTCCAGCTGCCCAATTTAACCTTGCCGGTGGCATAGAGCGTCATCTGGCGTCCGTTGCCTCGGTTGCTGCACAGATGAAACGTCTGCGCCGTGGTGGTACCTGCACCTGAAAAGCTCAAGCCGGTGCAATCACCAACGCAACTAAGGGTAACGCCAGACAGGCTGTCCAGGCTGCGCAACTGCTCAGCTCCAACAGTCACGGACAGACCGCGGGTCCAGCCGGCGCCAGAAGACGGCGCGACGGCAACGACCGCATTGCGCTTGACCGCTTCGCTCTGAGCAAACTGTATGGCATCAATCAGGCTGGACTGCCCCTTGTCCATGCGCGAGTCCTCCATCACATAACGGAAAGACGGCACGCCCAGGGTCAGCAGAATGGCGGCAATAGAAAGCGTGACGAGCAGCTCAATAAGGGTGAATCCCCCTATGGCGGCTGTTCGCCTGATAGCACGGCTAGATCGGTGGAACTGAACCATGGTGAACCTGCCCATCCCTGGCGAAAGTCATTGCACTGCTAATAAAAGCTGACGGTTGTGACAACAAGTGCCACATCCTAGCAAACTATGCTGTCAATTACTGAAGTCAGCTCAGCTATTTAGTATCTATTTAGAGACACTTATTTTTAGCTAATCGGACAGCCTATAACACACAGCACCTTGAGCCAGGCAATATAGAGACAGGCGAGACGAACAAACCGGAACAACCCCCTTCCATAAACCCTCAGCCTGATAGCCAGCTATCCCTGCCATGCGGCTATTCTACGCCACAATGTAGCACGTTAATTATACTAATCGACCGACCAGTCCAAATGAGGCTAAAGCCCAACGGGATGAACTCTGACTGCAGGTAACGGGGCGCCACCCTGGCCACTGCGCAACAAGCAGATCACCACAGAGCATCTGCGCCAACCGGTGCCCAGGGGTATTAGTCCAGCCTGGCCACTGTCTTGCACCTGCTTATCTGTGGACAACCGGCTTTGTCACAAGCGTTTTATTTCCCCGCGGCACTTGACATCAACCTCAATCAGATAAGTTTCAGATCTGCCTGCGCAGCCGGCAAAGCACTGCAGCCACAGCCTCTGCGCCGATCAATTAATACCCGCGCGGCGTCAGACGGCATGACCACCGAGCCTGGGACAAGTACCCATATGTTATCCACAATATTACACACAGCTTTCGGGGATAAGGCGCGAAACCAGACAAAATCCGCACGCCAAAATGCAGTGCCATGAACTTTTTCAGGCCCTTTTACCGCAGCCGGCGAACGGGAACTTTGCTACAGTGCAGCCGAGTCAAACACCTGTGTAACGGCTATCTGAAATCCAGTGTCAGCCATGATCCCCAGAGGGTCTGTTCATGCAAACTCGCTCTGCCACGGCACTCGTACTCGGCGCTCTGCTCTGGGCCCTGCCACTGCGCCTGCTCGCCACCGAGCTGGACCTTCCTGTCACCCTGGACTACCGCATTCTGCACAGGGCGCTTGACGAACAACTGCTGTCGGGCCCGGGCAAGACGGTGGAACTCCTTGCAGACAGCAGCGGCTGCAACAGCCTGCGCCTGTCCAACCCGCGCATTGAGGGTACCGACGGCGGCCAGATTCGTATCCTCACCGATGTAAGCACCCGGACAGGCATCCCGACCGGCAATCACTGCATGCTGCCACTGGAGTGGAAAGGCGTGGTTGAAACCCTGCACCAGGCCTATATCGACCAGCGCAGACCGGCGATCCATATCCAGACCATCAACTCCAGCATCCTCAAGTCCGACGAGCAGGCGCGCGCGGTGCCAGGTGTTATCTGGGACTGGATCAAGACCTTTATCCAGCCCAGGTACGATGCCATCAGCATTGATCTTGGCGCCGTGACTGCCGGCCTTGAAGATCTGCTGCGCCTGACACTAAAGGACCCACAATCTGCTGACAGCCCGCCCCTGGGCCTCGCATTCACAGCGGTCACCCCCACTCCCGCCGGGCTGGATGTACTGCTGCGACTTCAGGTTCCGGATGCACCCCCCGGGTGGCAGCCGGCCAGTGACAGGGTATTGAGCACAGAGGAACTGGCCCGCTGGGATAGCGCCTGGCAGTCCTGGGACAGCTTTGCCACCTGGTTGATCAAGACCCTCGCCAGCACAGCCGAGCCTGAGCTTGCAAATGCCCTGGTCGATATTTTGCTGCAGGCCCGCTTCGACCTGCGTGACGCCCTGGCGGATGATGACCGTGCCCGCGATCCGGTCCGCGACCTCTTTCTCAATACCTGGGAGCGACTGGCACCGCTGCTGCACGACACCCGCCTGGACATTCCCGGAATTCAGGCTCTGCAATACGCGACCTTTATCAGCGCCGCCGACGCCCTCAGCGCCCTGGACAGGGTCGCGCCGCACCTGGGCATGCAGCTGGACCGCCACAGCCTGCGCAGCCTGGCCCGCTTGCTGGTGCCCGCGGTCAGCGACGACACTCTCGAATACGATACCGAGGTGGACCCGGCGCTGCGCAGGCTGCTCGGGCTGGACCCCGAACTGAATATGGATGAACCCGAGGATCCACCCCTGCCTCTGGCCTGGTTAATGCCGCCGGCCCATGCCGGCCAGATAACCCCGACCCTGGTGGCTCGACTCACCAACTGGGTACCGGCCACCGCTGAGATTGATGACTATCTCGGCACCATGGCGCAACTGTTTGATCAGGTGGTGATAGCCGAGCGACGCAAGGGCAAGGTGCCGGGGGATGCCTTCGATATCTACGCCACCCTGCTGCGGACCACGGCCTGGCAAGAAAGCTGCTGGCGACAGTTCGTCCGCAAGGATGGAGAGGTACGCACCATAGTGTCACCGGGCGGTGCCATAGGCCTGATGCAGATCAACCGCCATGTCTGGCGCGGCCTGTACAACATCGACTCACTCAGCCGCGATGTCGGCTATAACGCCCGGGCCGGCAACGAGATCCTGGTGCATTACCTGGTCGACTTCGCCATCAAGCGCAAGGAAGATGAGATTGGCGGCGATCCCCGCGCTCTCGCCCGTGCTGCTTACGGCGTATACAACGGCGGCCCACGCCACCTGAGCCGTTACCGCAGGGCTGGTACCAGCAGGCATCTCCAGCTGGTCGATACGGAATTCTGGCGCAAATACCAGGACATGGAACAACAGGGCAGCGACGCCGTGAAGGCCTGCTACGGCCTCTAAGGCTACCGGCAGATCAGCCCCGTAGCGCCTGCTCCAGCAACAACTCTGCCTGGCCGCTATCCAGCATGGCGGCAACCTCCATAGTCGAAAACGGCGGCACGCTGACCAGGGTACGGGGGGACAGCATCAGCATATCGCCAAGGACTTCGGCGGGCTGATCACTGAGCAGGAAGAACGGACATGGCAGACTCTGCAACAGGTCACAGTTAACCTGCTGCCCGGGTTCGGCCTGCACCAGCAGGGAGCGGCCATCGTGACAAAGGCCGCGCAGGCAGCCGGTGGTTACATCAAAGCCATACAACTCGGTTACGATCAGCAAGGACTGCATCCGTTTGCCCCGTCAAAGCATCAAACGATAAGACTGCCACGGCCCGCTGAGCGGAACAAGCGCGGCCTGCCAACTTGCAGCGCGGCCGCTTGTTCGGGACAATGCACAAAGCCAACCCCATTTTGTATACATAAAAACACTCAAGGAGCCCCCCATGATCTGGACCGTCTACCTTTCCGGCGAGATTCACAGCGACTGGCGTGAACGCATCGAAGCCGGTTGCCAGGCACTGGACCTGCCCGTTGCTTTCGTCGGCCCCGTCACCGACCACGATGCCTCCGATGCCGCCGGCGATCACCTGGGCGCTGAAGACAAGCCCTTCTGGCGCGACAACAAGTCATCCAAAGTTAACGCCATCCGCACCAAAACCCTGATCGAGAGCGCCGATGTCGCCGTGGTGCGCTTTGGCAGCCAGTACAAGCAGTGGAACGCCGCCTTTGACGCTGGCTACCTGGCGGCACTGGGCACCCCGTTCATTACCCTGCACGACGCCGACATCATCCATCCGCTGAAAGAAGTCGACGCCGCCGCCATGGCCTGGGCGCAGCAACCTGAGCAAGTGGTAGAGATCCTGCGGTACGTGACCCAGGGCAAGTAACTACACGACCCCAGATAAAGCGCCGCCACGGTTTCTCCGGCGGCGCTCCGTCCTCTCTTTCTCCTTGCTCCCTTTCGCCTTGCCCTCTTTCACCTTTCGTCTTTCGCCCCGCTGCCGCTGCAATTTTTGCACAATAACCCCGTAAAACCCCACCGCCGCGCTACAGACGTGCCTCGCTGTGGCGTTATACTCTGGCGCATCACTGTCAGGGAGTACGCCGCCCCATGCTGGCCGCATATCAACTCGAACACAATCACCTGCGCAAGACACGCCTGAGCATCAACGATGACATCCCCGATGGCACCATCTGGATCGATGCGCTGGAACCGGACGAGGACGAGCGTAACTGGCTGTCGGGCCACTTTGTCGGTGGTCTGCCCGGGCAGGAAAAGGTCGATGAGATAGAGGCATCCTCGCGTTTTTTTACCGACCAGGACGGCCTGCATATCAACTCGCTGTTTCCCCACAAGGTCGGTCAGGAACTGCGCAGCTTTAACGTCTCCCTCAACCTGCGTGTCGACCGCCTGATCAGTGTGCGGGGTGAAGACCTCAGCCTGTTCCGCCTGCTGCGCCAGTATCTGCGCCAGGACCGGATTCACGCTGCGGGCCCGATGGAGCTGCTGCTGCACCTGTTTGCCCTCAAGGTGGATTACCTGTCGGACTCCATCGAAGACGTGTACAAGATTCTGGGACCGGCCTCAGAGCAGGTCTTCGAGACCGACGGCCTGGATGAACTGCTGCGCATGATCACCCGCCAGGAAGACAGCAACGGCAAAATCCGCCTGAGCCTGCTGGATACCCAGCGTACCCTGCGCTTTCTGCAGCGCTATCAGATCGACAAGCTGAGCAAGGACAACAAGCGCCAGATCCGGGAGATGCTGTCTGACATCGAGTCCCTGCTGCCCCACACCCAGTTTCTGTTCGACAAGATAAACTTTATGCTCGACGCCACCATGAGCTTCACCAACCTGCAACAAAGCAAGATCATCAAGATCTTCTCGGTGGCCGCCGTGGTCTTCCTGCCACCCACCCTGATAGCCAGCATCTACGGCATGAACTTCAATATCATGCCCGAGCTGCAGCAAAGCTGGGGCTATCCCATGGCGCTCGGCATGATGGTCGCCAGCGCCTTCGGCACCTATTACTTCTTCAAGCGCAAAGACTGGCTGTAGAGCAGGTGCAAGGTAAAGCGCAGGGGAAAGGGGGGTGATGTGTTCTTCGCGGACTTTAGGGGGAAGTGAAGATTAGCAGACAGAGGGAAGCAGTACTGTGGTTGTCGCCAAACAAACCCATCCTGCAACTCTGCAATCAGCATGGGTATTATTGATTTCTGCTCTTTTTGGCGAGGCCATGATGTTGTCTACTGCCATGATGCAGGCACACTCACGCTGGTGCTGGAATCCAAGCCCGGCCTAACCCCACGCTGCAGTCGCGGCCAGCAATAAGTACCGTTGATTCATGACCGCCGGATTCGGCAGGTGTGTGACCGGGATATCCTGGGTCGATGGGGCTTTCTGCGCCTACCTGTCCACGAGTCGAGGGCAGGAGTCATGATTGCTCCTTACCCGACATAGCCGCCTAACGCCCGGTATCACCCGTTCGGGCTCGCCGGGCCCTGTCCGTGCACACCTTTGTTTCGCAACCTGCCGTTCCCGTGTTTCAAGCCGCCATGAACCAGCAAAAAACAGAACTCAGAACGCGTGCTTCCATTGTTCGGTGTCGAGGAACCACCGCTCCTCGTAAATTTTGTCGCCTTTGAACCTGAACAGAACGGACGCCTGGGAGCCAGGGACCTTCTCGGACCTCCACTCAAGGATCGAGACGACTTCGTTTTCCCCTTCGATCTGACGCAGCCCTGTGATTTCAAAGCCTGGCGGGAGAATATTCCCAAGGCCATCCAGCGCCCCGCGGAACGCCTGGCGCCCTTCAAGGACATCGGTCTGCCCCGGCATGATAAACGTCATGTCCTCCACGTAGTCGGCCACCAGGGTATCGAAGTCTCCGGCACCGAGTGCCTCCCAACCTCGCTGTACGATATCTGCTAAACGCATTGGTCTTGCCCTCCTGGACGGGTCTAATCGTTCGTACGGTACGCTCGCGCAAAACGGCAGAGCGGCCTTGATTCATTATGGACGCCGCTGCCAATACTGCTCGTTGCAACGGGCCGCCGGCAACTGCTGACGCCCGAAAATATCGGCAAAATCGAACATGCTGTTTTGCCACTGAAACCTGCTTCCTGGCACAAGGTTGTGCAAGGGCGGCACAATACGCCAAGTCAAAAAAAAGCATCGGGACCGAAAACGGCTGGGGTCTTGCCTTTACCGCCGGCATATACAGGCGGCCTTATATGACAAAACGCAAGACCCCTGAACCTCTTATCGCGTCGATCCTATGGTCCCGGAAGTATGCGACGTTTTATTAGTCCACTTCACAACCAGTGGTGATACTCCAGTCACAGTAAACTTTCCTGAAGCACTATCCAATGTACCGCTAACGTCTCCACCGGAGACAACTATTGTATAACCATCAGGCCCCCATAAAGAGGGAACTGTTGCTGGATTAACTACAAAATTAGCAATCGTTACGGCCGTATCTGCAACAAGCGCCGAGGCACTCGCAGCAGTTGCCGCGGCAGTTGCAACCAAAAGCGGCGTTGATCCTCCGAACGTTGCTATGGTTAACGCTGTGCCGGCGATGGTCCCGAGTGCGCCGACAATAACTATGCCAAAGCCAAGCGCATGAGACCAATCCTGGGAATGGCTTATTTTGTTTTCCTCAAAGCCAGTAATCACCATTAAGTCTTGCCAGCCAAAATTTGCGGCTGATATTTCAATGGTCTCTCCTGGTTCAATGTTATTTCTGTATTCCTGCACGATATGATTCCATTCTGTCGCAGCATGGATTGGCAATTTCGTATTATTGGTTATCGTAATTGTAGACATAAACTAATCCTTTAGTATTTGAATGCGAACAACAAACTAGTCGACCTACGTATTTTTATCTCATATAAATCCCCTTGCATTGGTACGACCTGGAAAAAGGGATAGGCCCAGGCCTCTTTTTTTTACCTTCGAATGAAAGGCTGAAGTGAAAGAAAATACCCCACACCCTAACGCAGAAGGGCGAAGCCCTGTAGCGAACGGCTTGGCCTTGTTATACGCTGCCCTCGCTCTCAACCACCAGGACCCGCACCTCTCCCTGAGGACGAGCCACGTGCTCCGTGCCGACTGAGGCAAAAAATATATCGCCAGCTTCCAGCACAGCGACCTTTTCAATGGAGTTTTCCCTGTAGTGCATGTGCACAATGCCATCAATAACCACGAAGACCTCTTCCCCAGCATTGATATGCCATTTGTAGGGCTGGTTGGTCCAATGTAATTTGGTAGTTATGCCCTGCATATTCGCGATCAACTTTGAACCCCAGGCTCGACTCGCTGTAAACTCTCTACCTTTTATGACTTCCATGATTTATCTTTACGGATACTCGATGATGGCCAAATAACGGAGCACAGGGGCAGATCTTCACTTCCTGCTAACAACCAGAAACCAAAGCAAAAGAGTCTCTTTATTACCCGAGTAATCTACCACTTTCACTGTTACATTTTATCGGCGAAATAAGCCATTATCTCAGCCGTAGTCATTTCTTTTGTTTTATTTGAAAAACAGTAATAACCGGGGCGCATGTCACTGAAATACTGCATATCCATCTCCAGCCCCTCCAGGTTTGGGAACAGCCCTACGGGCATGTTATATTCGCCCGTTTCTTTGAACTTATAAAAGAGATGAGTGCCACACTCCGTACAAAAACCGCGGGACGCCCAGGATGACGACTCATACATCTTGACTTTATCACCACCCTTAATATCCACTCGGGTACCGCATTTAACAGCAAAAAATGGCGCCCCACCCCAGGTCCTGCATGACTGGCAATGACATACGCTAAACTTGGGATCGATTTTATCAACAACGATTTCCACAGCACCACAAAGACAGCTTGTTTCTGAATGAGACATTTTATTGGGACCTTGACTATAGAAAAAGGGGAAAGGGGAAAGGGAGTTATACCGCTTATGCAACACAGACGACTTCCTTGGGCATTTTCCTGCCCAGCGACGAAATGGCTTCCGCGAAACCCCTTCCTGCGCCGCACCGGGATAATTGAATCACCTCATTTAGCCCTGACTGGCTCGACAGAGCGATTTCCTCGTATCGACAGATGGGTAATTCCGTGTTGTCTTTGAAACGCTTATCGGGGCCACCAGACTTGTTGACGTACTTCCACGTTCGTCCGACGATCTCTGCATCTCCGGGAACTGACTCGCTTTCAATAAATTGAGTTACGCCCACTTCCACGCGCAGCTCTTGATAACCGACGGCACCCACGCCGTTCTGATCATATATGAAAACGCGGTCAGGGAAGAAGTGCAGTGTTTGACGGCCCACACTAACAGCGACAGTTTCGATATTTGTCTTAACGTACGGTGGTTCGCCCCTTCGGATGGAAGTGCTATTTCGGCGGACAAGATCACTGGCTCCCGCGTGGTATTTCCGATCATGTACTTTTCCAGACGCCTCGATATGCCAAGCCGCCCCACAATTGGAAAGTTGGCTCGCAGCCGTGTGAAGTTTGGCGTAAGCAGCCTCCATATCGGCGTCAAAGTCATAGAACATCACAACGGTTTTCTGCAGGGTGTCTCTTATGTGAGCGGCATACGTTCCCGCAGCGAATGCTATTGCGAGTAAGCCTACAAGCCAAGCGGACCAGCCGGAAAATGCACCAAAAGCCAGTAATACAACAGATGAAACCGCAACGAAAGGGCACAGGCGAACCTTCGTACTCTTCCGGTTCAGCTCGTCTAAAAGCTCTCGGGATGACGAATCGACGATTGTAGAAATATCCGCCGACTCGATCTCCTCAAGCGGAGCATGGGTTCCAAGAGGTATTTCTGCTGTCGATTGAAAGCGAAACTGAGCTGGCGAGTCACGGAGGGACGATGAAGTAGGAAGCGTCGCGCGATAGTGAAGGCCACCTCGGCCTATGTGAACGTAGTTACCTCGCGGACCGATGCCAAAGCGAAGGCCAATTACACCTGCCGAAATGCCTATACCTGACTTAGAAAGATTAAATCGTAACGGTCCGACACTGATACTCTTTCTCAGATAGAATCCCATTGGCTAAATCTCCAATCAGGTACGAATGTAGGCAAAATAATGATTAAAGGGCCAAGTTTTTCCTTTTCCCTTTCAATTAGAGGCCGAGGCTGAATCAAAAGATAAGTTCTGGCCTCCTCTACCCCAAAAACCACGCTACCGCCCCGGCAACAAGGGAATGCCATTGTCGATACGCTGCGGGAGTGGAGTCAGGGGAGAAAGCGAACAGAGCCGGGTGGCCCCTTCACATAGCCTGGTGTCCACTGCTGAGCTAGCGATCTTGCTGGAAGTCAGCCGATGAAGCTGGCGCCCCTTGTTGTGCAGACTGCCTGCGCTGCGAGCGCCATTGATCCTTCGTTGGCGACTGTCGCGCGGGGAACGAGGGCAACGATTGCTAATGGAAAAGGAAGACCGCGCCCTCCCCTGCACCGCTGAAGATTAGCACGGTCTGTGCGAGAAACGAGAAATATCCACTGCAGATTAGCCTGGTCATAAAAACAGCACGCAAGCGGAGAGACAAAGTAGCCAGCCCTTGATGGACTGCGCTCGGTTGGAGTGGGGAGGAGACCATCTCCCATCTCATCATCCTACGCAAACAACGCTATTCGCCCGCGGAGCGGGCTCCCACACAAAAAAGGCAGGCCGCCAATACGCCCTGCCTTTTTGCTTTCACTTTTTACTTTCGCCTTGCGCCTTTTACCTAGCTCCTTGCGCCTTGCGCCTTGCCGTCGCTTTACACCAGGTTATAAATAAACACGATGGCCACCGCCACCGGCGTCACGTAGCGCAACACGCCGTACCAGAGCGCGAAGCTGCGACGGCCCATGGACAGTTCGTTCTCCAGCGCCTGGCGCGCCATGAACCAGCCGACAAAGACTGCCACCAGCAGGCCGCCCAGCGGCAGCAGGATGTTGGCGGTGAGGTAATCCAGCAGATCGAAGATGGTCTTGCCTTCAAAGATGGCGAACATGCCCAGGGGCGCAAAGTCCGACCACTCGTTCAGCGACAGGATGGAACCGATGCCCAGCAGCCAGGCGGCGATGCCTGCACCCAGGGTGCTGATCATGCGGTTCATGCCGCGGCGTTCTTCGAGCCATTCCACCAGCGGTTCCAGCAGCGAGATGGCGGACGTCCAGGCGGCGAACACCAGCAGCACGAAGAACAGGGTGCCGAACAGGCTGCCAAAGGGCATCTGGGCAAACGCCAGGGGCAGGGTCTGGAAGATCAGGCCGGGGCCGGCGCCGGGCTCAAGACCGTTGGCGAACACCAGCGGGAAGATCGCCAGCCCCGCCAGCAGCGCCACGCCGGTATCCATCACCGATACCAGCATGGAGGTGCGGGCGATGGACACGCCCTTGGGCAGGTAGGAGCCGTAGGCCATCATTACGCCCATGCCCAGGCTCAGGGTAAAGAAGGCATGACCCAGTGCCACCAGGATGCCCTCGGTGGTCAGTTTGGAAAAGTCGGGCTGGAACAGGAAGCTCAGCGCCTGGCCGAAATGGCCGGTGGTCATGGCATACCCCACCAGCAGCAACAGCAGCACGAACAGCGCCGGCATCAGGATGGTCACCGCACGCTCAAGGCCACCGCGCAGGCCCCGGGCCACCACCAGCATGGTCAGCGCCATAAAGAGCGTATGCCAGATCAACAGAGTGCCGGGGTCCGCCAGCAGGCCGGAGAATATCGCACCGATGGTTTCGCTGCTCTGGCCGCTCAGTTCACCGCTGCCCGCCGTGCCCACGTAGGACAGGGCCCAGCCACCGATCACCGAGTAGAACGACAGTATCAGGAAGGATGCCAGCACACCGATGCCGGCAAGCCAGCGCCAGTTGCTGTGCAGCTTGTCGCGCTGGCACAGGATACCCATGCTGCTGATGGGGCTGCGCCCGCCGCGCCGGCCGATCAGCACCTCCGCCATCATGATGGGAATACCAACGATGGCGATACAGAGCAGGTACACCAGCACGAAGGCGCCGCCGCCGTTCTCCCCGGTGATATAGGGGAATTTCCAGACGTTACCCAGGCCCACGGCGGAGCCGGTGGCCGCCAGGATAAAGGCCATGCGCGACGACCAGAAAGCACGTTTGGGCGAAGCGGCACTGTTTGCGCCAGAGGCTGCGCCCGGTGCTGGCGCTGAAGTGACAGATTGAGTCATGTGAATCTCCGTGTTGCTGTTTTTATAGGGAGGAGCTTTCGTTCGGTTTAAAGGCCAAGGTGAAAGGTGAAAGGTGAAAGGTGAAAGGTTCAAGATTGAAAAACCAGGAACCAAGCACCAGGCACTAATCACCAATCACCAATTACCAATTACCAAGAACCCGGGCTGTAAAAGTCGGGCATCAGGCCACCTGCAGGTCGCCTTTCTCCCTGCCCGGCTTGAAGCGTTCCTCCGCCAGGCGGTTGGCGATCACGCCGGTGGGCTGCTGGGTCAAGGAGGCGCGGGCGAAGATTTCGCCCAGGGTATCGCCGATGGTTTCCACATGGCGGCGCACAGCCTCGGCATCATGGCCATTGCGCTCGTAGCAGACATCGATAATGCCACCGGCGTTGATCACGAAATCCGGCGCATAGAGGATGCCGCGCTGGCTCAGTGCCTGATCGTGGCGTGCGAGTTCGAGCTGGTTGTTGGCGGCCCCCGCCACCACCCGGGCCTGCAGCCGGGCGATGCTCTGGTCGTTCAGCACCGCACCGAGTGCACAGGGCGCCACCACATCGACGTTGAGGCCAAGGATTTCATCCCCCGCCACGGCGGTGGCACCGAGTTCATCGACGGCACGGGCCACCGCATCGCTGTGAATATCGTGCACCCAGAGCTTGGCGCCGGCATCGCTGAGCAGCTGCGCCAGGCGATAGCCGACATTACCGATACCCTGCACCGCCACTTTAAGACCTTCCAGGTCACTGCGGCCGAGCTGATGCGCCACCGCCGCCTTGAGGCCAACAAAGGTGCCGTAGGCCGTGGCCGGTGACGGATCACCGTTGCTGTGCCGGCCATCAAAGCCCGGGCGCGCCGCAATACCGGCCACATGGCGGGTATGGCGCCCCATCACCTGCAGGTCCGCCACGCTGGTGCCGGAGTCCTCGGCGGCGATATAAAGGCCGCCGAGCTGTTCCAGAAAACGCCCCATGGCTTCGAGCAGGGCTTCACTCTTGTGGGCACGGGGATCGCCGATAATCACCGACTTGCCGCCGCCCAGGTCCAGGTTGGCCAGAGCCGACTTGTAGGTCATGCCCCTGGACAGACGCAGCACATCGCGCAATGCCGCTTCGTCGCTGGCGTAGGGGAACATGCGGCAGCCGCCCAGCGCCGGCCCGCGGTTGGTGTTGTGCACCGCAACTATGGCCCGCAGGCCGGTTTCTTCGTCGCTGACAAAGGACAGGTGCTGATGGTTATCAAATTCCGGATGACTAAATACAGACATGATTCTTTTTCCTGTGGGCAACATCACAAAGGATTAAACGGCGGCGCCGGAGACGGCATCGATAATCTGGGGTTCGACTGAGCGCACCGGGGCGCACAGCAGGCCACGCAAGCGTGCACGCTCTGGCTGTACTTTTTCCCAGGCGGCTTCCTTCACGGGGCCATAGCCGCGCACCTGCTGGGGCAGGCTGGCGAGCGCCCGGGCGGCGGCCAGATTGTCGCCGCTCAGGTGCTGCACTATGGCATCGATATCGGCTTCGAATTCGCGGATCAGCGCCCGCTCCAGGCGCCGGTCGGCGCTGTAGCCAAAGGGGTCCAGCGGCGTGCCGCGCAGCACCCGGGCCCTGGCCAGCAGCCCGAAGGCGGATTCCATCCAGGGGCCGAAGCGGCGTTTGCGCGGGCGACCATTCGCGGTGCCCTTGCCAAACAGCGTGCCGAGAAAACGGCCATCCAGCAGCGGCGGCGCCAGGTTGAATTCCAGCTCCACCTCGCCTTCAAACTGCTCGGCCAAGAGCTTGCGAAAACTGCCATCGCTGTAGAGGCGCGCCACTTCGTACTCGTCCTTGTAGGCCAGCAGCTTGGCGTAGCTCTGGGCCACGGCTTTGAGCAAGGCGCTGTCGTGACCGGCCACCTCGCCGATACGCGCCTCAACGCGGCGTACCTGCGCTTCGTAACGCTGCGCCAGCGCGGCATTTTGATAGTCACGCAGATGGGCTTTTTCCCGCTCGATCAGTTGCGCCGGTGTTTCGATGATCTTCAGCGGCACCGCCGTGGGGTGGGCCAGTTCCTGCACCCGCGCCAGGTCATGGGCGGCACGCCGGCCCCACAGGAACGCCTGCTTGTTCTTGCTCACCGCCGCGCCATTAAGCTCGATGGCCTGCTCGATGGACTCGGCCCGAAGCGGCAACAGGCCCTGCTGCCAGGCAAAGCCGAGGGTGAACAGGTTTACCGCCATGCCATCCCCCATCAGCGCCAGCGCCAGCTCCGAGGCATCGAGGAAGAAACTGCCATCCGGGTGGCAGGACTCGCGAATGCTGCGCTCCATGGCGTCACCCGGGAACTGCAGGTCCGGCTCGCGGGTAAAGGCCGCCGGCATGGCTTTCTGGGTGTTGACTACGGCACGGGAGAAGCGGCTGTCGAGCTTGGCCAGCGCATCCAGGCTTGCGCCCACCATCAGGTCGAAGGCGATCATCAGGTCCGCCTCCCCCGCCGGGATACGCACCGCCTGGATATCCTGCTGCGAGGGCGCTATGCGCACATGGCTCACCACGGCGCCGAACTTCTGCGCCAGGCCCGCCTGGTCCAGCACCGCCACGCCCTTGCCTTCGATATGGGCCGCCATGCCCAGCAGTGCGCTGACGGTCACCACGCCGGTGCCGCCCACGCCGGTGAGCAGAATGCCGTAGGGACTGTGTTCACCGGCAAACACCGGCTGCGGCAGTTCCGGGAAGGCGACCCCGGTGCCGATGCCGGCGGGTTTGCGCAGGGTACCGCCCTTGACGGTGACAAAGCTTGGGCAGAAACCGCGCACGCAGCTGAAATCCTTGTTGCAGGCAGACTGGTCGATGGTGCGCTTGCGGCCACGCTCGGTTTCCAGCGGCAGCACCGACAGGCAGTTGGACTGCACGCCGCAGTCGCCACAGCCTTCACAGACCGCCGGGTTGATCAGCACGCGCTTGTCCGGGTCTGTCAGGGTGCCGCGCTTGCGCCGGCGGCGTTTCTCGGCGGCGCAGGTCTGGTCATAGATCATCACCGAGCAGCCTTCGATTTCGCGCATCTCGCGCTGCACCGCATCCAGATCCTCCCGCGGGTGGAAGGTGGTGCGATCGGCGAAGTCGGCCCGCGACGGGTACTTGCCGATATCGTCGCTGACCACGGCGATGCGGCGCACACCCTCGCCGTAAAGCTGATGGCTGATCTGCTGCACCGTGAGCATGCCGTCCACAGGCTGGCCGCCGGTCATGGCCACGGCATCGTTATACAGCACCTTGTAGGTAATGTTGGCGCCGGAGGCGATGGCGGCCCGGATGGCCAGCAGGCCGGAATGGAAATAGGTGCCGTCGCCCAGGTTCTGGAACACGTGCTTTTCATGGGTAAAGGGCGACTGGCCTATCCAGGTGGCGCCCTCCCCGCCCATCTGGGTAAAGGTATCGGTTTCGCGATCCATCCAGGTGGCCATGTAGTGGCAGCCGATACCGCCGAGCGCGCGGCTGCCTTCGGGCACTACGGTGGAGGTATTGTGCGGACAGCCGGAACAGAAATGCGGCGTGCGCTCGAGCAGCTCCCGCGGCTCGGCCAGGCTCGCTTCCTTGCCGGTCAGAAAGCTCAGGCGTTCGCTCAGGCGGGCGCTGCTGTAGCGGCTCTGGATGCGGGCGGCTATCACCCGGGCCACCATGGCCGGCGTCAGCTCGGCGATGGAGGGCAGCAGTTCGGCGCCCTGCTCGTCCCGCTTGCCGACGATGCACGGGGCCTTGTCAGTACCGTAGAGCTGCTCCTTGAGCTGTTCCTCGATCAGGCCGCGCTTTTCCTCCACCACCAGCACTTCTTCCAGGCCGGCGGCAAATTCCCGCACGCCCTCGGGCTCCAGCGGCCAGGGCATGGCCACCTTGTACAGCCGCAGGCCGATGGCGGCGCACTCGGCCTCACCCAGGCCCAGGTCCGTTAGCGCCTGCACCACGTCGAGGTAGGATTTGCCGGTGGTGATAATGCCAAAACGCGCATCGCAGGTGGAGAAGATTGTCCGGTCCAGGCGGTTGGCACGGCAGAACGCCTTAGCCGCATCGAGCTTGTAGTGATGCAGGCGCTCTTCCTGCTGCAGCGGTTTGTCGGGCCAGCGGGCGTTAAGGCCCCCCTCCGGCAGCGGGAAATCCTCTGGCAGCACGATCTGCACGCGGTGCGGGTCCAGGTCCGCGGAGATGGACGAGTCCAGCACCTCGGCCAACGCCTTGAAGCCCACCCAGCAACCGCTGAAACGGGACATGGCCCAGCCATAGAGGCCATAATCCAGCATTTCCTGAATCCCGCTGGGATGCAGCACCGGCATCATGGCGTCGCTGAAGGCATAGTCGCTCTGGTGCGGCAAAGTGGAGGACTTGCAGGCATGGTCGTCGCCTGCCACCGCCAGCACGCCGCCGAAGCGGGAGCTGCCCGCCGCATTGGCGTGCTTGAGCACATCACCGGTACGATCGACGCCCGGCCCCTTGCCGTACCAGAGCCCGAAGACGCCATCGTACTTGGCGCCCTGGAACAGGTTCACCTGCTGCGAGCCCCAGACGGCGGTGGCGCCGAGGTCTTCGTTAATGCCGGGCTGGAAATGAATGCGGTGTTTGGCCAGGTAGGCCTTGGCTTCCCACAGGGTCTTGTCGAAATTTCCCAGCGGCGAGCCGCGATAGCCGGAAATAAAACCCGCAGTATTCAGGCCCGCGGCCTGGTCCCGCTGTGCCTGCAACATGGGCAGACGCGCCAGCGCCTGGCTGCCGGTGAGATAAACGCGACCTGCGTCCAGCTCCCATTTGTCATTGAGGCTGATGTCATGACTCATACAGATTCACCCTGCGCCTGTAGCAACCTGCACCCGTGACGGGTGCCGCTATTACAGACGATCAACTGCCAAAAATGGATATGCGCGCTGCAACGGAATCAGAACCGTGGCGCTGCGCCTGAAGTCAGTGATGGTGAAGCAGATATGCGGGCCGGGCCGCCGGTGGAGAGATGCGCACAACGGCGCGCCTTGAGCAGGTGTTGCCAGATACTCATGTAAAATCCTCGTCCCTGGCCGGATCACGGCAAGGCAGCAAATCTTGTTGTTATTGTCCGGCGGGTTTGTCCCCAGCCGGCTTTATTTGATTTCCAGCATCGCGTCCTTGTGAGACGCGAAGTCGAGACATACTAATAAGGGTTTACGCGTACGTCAACCTGAAGTCGGAATCCGTTTCCCACTGCAGCAGTAGCAATACCCGAACGCCTGAATGAAATTAATCCAGCCGGCAACATTCCAACAAAAATAACCAACAGAACAGCCCATTAGGGTCTTCTGCCAACGGCACCCGGATAAAGCTGCCCATATAAAATGAAATCACCTCATTCGCGGCAGCAACAGCCTGCTGGCGCTAACATACCGACCTCGGCGACGCCGATACAAGAGTGCCCAATCGCATTTTCCACCTTATCCTGCCGAGCCAGTTCTACCAGATACCTCGAGCGACCAAGCAATGAGGGCACTGCCGTCTGATTGGTGCGATTACTGCATCGCCCACTCGAGCGTACAAAAAGCGGGCGCGGTGGCAGCCCAACTCGGCACGCCGGCAAGCCACTGAGCGGTGGGGTGAATAACGGCGAAAGGGGGAGCCGCACCGGTAGCCGCGCAAACAAAGCAGGTGTAGTGTCTGAACTGGCGGAATGGGCAGAGGACTAAGCCGCACCAATGCGGTGCAAAAGCCATTTTACGCCTGAGGAATAACCGCCGAGGGGGCATCCGTGCCTTTGAACCCAGGTTACCTCTGATCGATACAGCGCCTGGGATCTGTATGCTGTAACCACTGTGATTCCGATCGTACCTGCAGATTGACATTAACGAGGATTGTTATTGATGAGCAGTATCCATTTTATTGGCGGGGAAAAAGGCGGCGTAGGCAAATCGGTGCTTTCACGCTTGCTGTCGCAGTACTTCCTCGACCGGGGCCAGCCCTACCTCGGGCTGGACGCCGATCAGTCCCATGCCACACTAAGTCGTTTTTATCCGCAATACACGCGCCCGGTCAACCTGGACTCATTCGACAGCATCGACCAGATAATGGAGTTCGCCACTGAAGGCGAGCAGCAGATTCTGATCGACCTGCCAGCCCAGAGTGAACGCTTTCTGGATCGCTGGATCGATGAAAACGGCGTGCTCGACATGTGCGCTGAACTGCAGATTCCGCTGCTGTACTGGTATATCGTCGACGACGGTCTCGATTCAGTCGCGCTGCTGGAAACCTTTCTGGCCAAATACGGCAGCCGAATGAATATCGCCGTTATCAAGAACGAGGGCCGCGGTACAAACTTTGCCACCATCGATGCCATACTGCACAGCGATCCTGCCACGGCCGGCGGCAGCACCCGGCATGCGGCGCTACCCGCCCTGCACCGTGAAACCATGCGCAAGATAGACGAGCTGAGTTTCAGCTTCTGGGGCGCTGAAAACATCAAAGACAAAAACCTTGAGCACCTCAGTCTGATGGAACGCCAGCGCACCCGCGTCTGGATCAAAAAGACCTATGCCCTGTTCGACGAACTCTTTATCGGCCAGCCCTGTTAAATAGCCAGCGTACTCAGGCCGTTTGACAAACAGACGGCCTGAAACAGCTCCCCTGCAACGATAACTCAGCCTTCACCCCATAGTCACAGCTCACAGCCCCCTTAAACCCAAGGGTCAGTGACTCACTAATAGCCCCGAAAGTTCCGTTTGCCTTCGCCGTATCGACATTACAAACCTTAGGGGAATTTCCGGCAAGACAACAAGTGGCGACATTTAAAACAGACAAAGGCTGGATTCTGACCAACGCCTAAAATAGGCACCCTCGCTTAGACTATTCGCTCAGATACTTTACAATCCAGATTGATTTGAAACTTTACCTCTGCATTATCTTTGCTAATATAAATTTATTCTGTAGAATCCAGCACAATATCAACATGACACAGGTGACTATTAAATGAGCGAAAACGAGTTCACTTCTACACTGCTGCGCAAAAACTCTCTGCGTAAAGCTGTATCTGAAATCTCCGTCGCAGAACTGGAAAAAGTTCTTTCCGACCTTCAGGAAATCCGCGACGAGAAAGTTGCTGCAGAAGAAGAACGCGCAGCCGCTGATGCAACTCGTCTGGAAGCCGTTAAAAAGATCCAGGCTCAGATGGCCGAACTCGGTCTGTCTGCCGACGATCTGTCCGCTGGCGGCGCCACTGCCACCAAGAAGGCTTCTGTACCGGCCAAGTACCGTCTGATCGATGCTGAAGGCAAGCCGCATGAATGGTCCGGCCGTGGCCGTACCCCGCGTGTCTTCCTGGAGCGTTTTGAAAAAGGCGCCAAGAAAGAAGATTTCCTGATTCAGAAGTAATCAGGCGTTAAGGCCGGTTAATACCGGCTTTAAACGAACTGCTATTAAAAAGCGCTGTATCTCCCGGGATCAGCGCTTTTTGCGTTTGCAACACAGGCAAGCTCACAGTCTATGGATCAGGCTCCGCCGTGGAACCCCTGCTGCCGCCAGGCCTCATAACTGATAATCGCCACCGCATTGGATAGATTCAACGAGCGGTTATTCGGCATCATGGGAATACGCAAGCGCTGATCCGGCGCAATGCCTTGCATCACTGAATCCGGCAGGCCGCTGGTTTCAGAGCCGAACAAAAGCACATCGTCGGGCCTGTATTCAATCTGATCGTGGGACTGGGTGCCCTTGGTGGTACAGGCCAGAATCCGCCGGCCCTGCATGGCGATTATAAAGACGCCATAATTTTCATACCGGTGCACACGGGCGAGATCATGATAATCCAGCCCCGCCCGGCGCAGATTCTTTTCCTCCAGATCAAACCCCAAAGGCTCAATCAGGTGCAGCGTGCAGCCATTATTGGCCGCCAGCCGAATAATATTGCCGGTATTGGGTGGAACCCTCGGCTCATAAAGTGCGATATGAAACATGCAATGTCAGCCAGCGTCAGCCGTAAAGGCAGCCATTATACATGGGCCTTTGCATTAACCGACATCCGCGGTAATAGCCAACACTGTACTGATCAGGAGATCATTGGCCAGGATTGACCCCGGCTCACCAGGGACCTTATCTCCGCGGTCTGGTGATGGGGGACTCGCCGGTGCGCACGGGCGGCCAGCCCGACAAAGGCCGTTTGCAGTATTTGCACCAGATCTCCGTGGGACACCAGCAACAACACTTCTCCGGCATGGCGCGTATCCAGCGCCCGTAACGTATCAAGCCCACGCTGCAGAACGCAGCTTACCGGCTCAACGGCGCCCTGCCCCTGGCTCCCTGCGTCTTCTGCGGCCTTATCAAGGCTGCCATCGGTGTCGGCTTCATCCTGCTGCCAAACCTGCCCGTAGCCGCTGTCCGCCTGACCTTCCCAGCCCCCGAAAAATCGCTCCCGCAGGCCGACATCCAGTTCAGGCGATGGCAGCTCGAAATAACGGGCGGCCAGCACCGCCGTTTGCCGGGCACGCAGAAAATCAGAGCTGATCACCCGCGTCGGCCGCGGGCCCTCAAAGTGCGCCAGCGACGCCTGCACCTGGCGCTCGCCTTCTTCAGTCAAACCGTAGGCCGTCGTGCCTATAAAGGGCGCACTGACGATCAACCCGGCCACATTGGCTTCGCTTTGGCCATGGCGCATCAGGTAGTAGCTGTTGTTAAATTGCGTCACGACTGTTGCTCTCCCCTCCCAAAAAAGCCCGCCATTGCCCGGCCTCTAACCGACATCATAGAAGTCGCTTGCGGATATTCACCACCAGGATTTCCGCCAGTATGACCACGACAAAAATCGCCAGCAGCGCCATGGCCACCCGCTGCCATTCGAACAGATTCATGGAGTCGCTGAGCACTACGCCGATACCGCCTGCGCCCACCAGCCCAAGCACCGCCGACTCGCGGACATTAATGTCCCATCGAAACAGCACTATGCTGAAAAACGCCGGCAGAATCTGTGGCCAGTACCCCTTGAGCAGAATCGCCGCCCATGAAGCGCCCGTTGCCGTCAGGGCTTCGATGGGGCCCATATTGATCTCTTCGATGGCCTCACCCAGCAGCTTGCCGACAAAACCCACCGAACGAAAAGCAATGGCCAGCACGCCTGCAATCACCGACGGGCCGAAGATGGCCACAAACAGCAGCGCCCACACCAAAGAATTGACAGAGCGGGACGATACCAGGAAAAAGCGCGCCACCCAGTGACACCAGGGCGATGCCACCACATTACTGGCGTTCATCAGCGCCAGCGGAATGGCAAAAATCAGCGTCAGCAGCGTACCCAGGGTCGCGATATTGAGTGTTTCGAGCATGGCATCGTGCACCGAAACCGGATAGTAGGCGAAGTCTATCGGCCACATGCGGGTAAACATGTCGGCCATCTGTTCGGGCGCATCATAGAAAAACTCAGGAATCACTTCCACCGTCTGCATCGACAGCACCAGCGCCATGACCAGCACCAGGTAAACCGCATAACGCGACAGTTTCTGACTCAGGGTAAAGCGCTGCCAGTGGTGATCGATGCCGGTCTGGGGGGTCGCGGTCGATGTTTTCATTTGAAGATCCTGCGCACCAGGTTGGAAAGAAACTCGCCAAACATGATCAGGGCAATAATGACGATCAGGATGGCGGCGACAAAGTCATAGTCAAAGCGCTGGAAAGCCGAAAACAGCGTACCGCCCAGGCCGCCGGCACCGACTATACCCACCATGGTGGAGTTGCGCAGATTGGAATCCAGCTGATAGGTGGCAAAGCCCAGAAAGCGCGAGAACACCTGTGGCATCACCGCAAACAGCACGACACTGACAAAACTGGCGCCGGTGGCACGAATCGCCTCAACTTGTTTGAGAGATATTTCCTCTATGGCTTCGGCAAACAGCTTGGCGATAAAGCCAATGGAAGCGACCACCAGGGTCAGGATGCCGGCCAGGGCACCAAAGCCCACACTCTTGACGAACAGGATGGCGATAATCACCGGATGAAAGGTACGACAGAGTGCAATCAGCGCTCGCACCGGGCTACTCACCCAGCCACTCATCATATTGCGCGCCGCAAAGAGCCCCAGAAACAGCGACACGACTATGCCGACAAAGCTGGCTATCACGGCTATTTCAAGGCTTTCGATCAGGCCGCCAAGCAGCAGTTCCCAGCGACTGAAGTTGGGCGGGAACATCTTGTCCAGCAGGTTGCCGGCAAAGCCCATACCGGTGCTTATACGATCCCAGCTCAGCCCCAGCGCATTGACCGAATACAGCAGATAGCCCGCCAGCAGCAGCCAGATGCCGGTCACGAACCCGTTGCGCGCAAAGGGGTTAGGCCTTGCCTGCCCGGCAACAGACTTTACGCCAGCCATGACTCACCTCCGTAGATCAGTTTCAGATGCGCATCGGAAATGCCCTCTGGGCTGCCGTCATACACCACCTTGCCGCCGGCCATGCCGATCATGCGCCTGGCAAAACGCCGGGCCAGGGTTACGTCATGGATATTCACCAGCGCCGGAATGTTTTTCTCCTGTGCAAAGCGTTCCAGCAGCTCCATGATCTCCACGGCGGTCTTGGGGTCCAGTGAGGAGGTCGGCTCATCGGCCAGCAGAATGCGCGGATCCTGCATGACAGCCCGGGCAATGCCGACACGCTGGCGCTGGCCGCCGGACAGGCTGTCGGCGCGCTGGGTGGCGTGTTCGCTCAGGCCCACCGCATCCAGCAACTCGAAGGCGATATTGATATCCTGCTGGCTGAAATTGCGCCGCCAGGCACGCCAGGCCGACATATACCCCAGCCGCCCGGTGAGCACATTTTCGATCACGCTCAGGCGCTCCACCAGGTTGTATTCCTGGAACACCATGCCGACATGCCGGCGCAGTTTGCGCAGCTCGCCACCCCTGGCATCGCACAGATCTGCCTGGTCAAACATGATCTGCCCGGCGGTGGGCTCGATCAGGCGGTTGATACAGCGCAGCAGCGTACTTTTGCCGGTACCCGAGGGGCCTATAATGGCAATAATACCGGGTTCGGTGATCGTAATATCAATGCCCTTGAGTATAGGGTTACCACTCACATATTCTTTTTTAAGGCCTTTAATCTCAAGAAACGCCTGAGCAGAAGACATAGCCAAATCCTGTAAACATGAAAATTGGGTGCACCAATGCGCAGGAGCCAGAAAGGTCCAGTCAGGGCACAGGCACAGGGGTAGCGACGCCCGGACCTAAACCGGCCCCGGCGTCGCTTTTAAAGCCGGGAAGCTTAGCTGGAACAGCCGGCGTAGTAAGTCACAGTGGCGGGCCAGTCGGAGAAGACACCAATCACACCCACGTCCTGCACCAGTACGTCCAGCAGGTCGAAGGTATTGCCGTCATTGCTGGTGATATCGTTGATGCTCTGGTAATACCAGCCACCGCCGCCGTTCAGCGGCCCTGAGCGCTCAAGGCTCCAGGTTATGATATCGAGGCCGGCATCCTTCGCAGCCGTGGCATAGACCGAGGGTACTATCTTGCCGTTTTCGGCCGTCACCAGCATCCACAGCGGCGGCGCTATGATCTTGACGCCCATCGCCTGCAGCTCGCCCATGCTGGGCGACCAGGTGGCGGGATTACTGTAGTCAAAGCCTTCGATGTCATAGCGATCATCCAGATACACGCCCTGGGCGCCAAAGGCAGGCTCATTCGCCAGCCAGTATTTCACGTCCTCCAGATTAAAGGACTGCGCCAGCACATTAGCCGGATCCACGCCCAGCTCTTTGTAATCATTGATCATCTGCTGGGCGTAGTCGTGCTGGCTATAGTCGCCCTCAAACGGCATTTCCACCGCGGCGCCCTTGAGCTCCGGCGTCATTTTCACACCCAGCTGCTGAAACAGCGCGATGCTCTGACGGTGACTCATCAGGGTGCCGTTAGCGGCATACAGATCGGTGCGATAGGCGGCGGTGGAATTCATGTATTCCTCCAGCGTTTTCGCCTCCTTGTTGCCGGCGTCCATCTTGCCCTTGAGGGACAGGAACTCATCCAGCGTCACATCACTGGTGCGACACTCCACATCCTTGAAGGGCGTGTCGCTGCTGTAGTCCGGCGCCACTGTGCATTTTTCCGCCAGCTCCGGCACCGCCAGAATATTGGTGGTGGTGTGCAGATCGCTCTGGGAATGGCGGCATACCAGTTCACGATCCTTGGTAAAGGTCACATCACATTCCACCACGCCGGCACCCATGCGCGCCGCAGCAACGTAGGACTCACGGGTATGCTCGGGGAACTGCAGGGGCGCGCCACGGTGGCCGATGGACAGGTCAGAGCGGGAGAAGCTCTGATCCTTGCAGGCACTGAGGCGTTCTTTCAGCGGGCTGTCCTGCATCGCATCGATCAGGTAGAAAGGCCGGGGTCCCAGCTGCGCCGCCGCCATCTCGGCTTTGGCGCCCGCATCGGTGGCCGTGGCGGCAAAGGCGCCACCGGCCATGCCCGCCAGCAGAGTCATGCCCGCCAGGGCATGCAGGCTTTTGGTCAGTTTTTTCATGGTTCATCCTTAGCAGGTTCCCGTACGAGGGAGACCTGCGGTTATGCGATTCAAGGAGTTCGGGCGCCACCACAGACTGCAGCAACGCCCACAGAGTCGGAGTGCTAAACAGCGCTCCCCGGGCCCACAGGGCCGGGGAACAGCGTACGGCTGCGATGTTGCAATAAGGGTGCACGCGGCCGGCAAAGTCCGGCCCCGGTCACCCGCAGTGCAGCAGCACGCCGGCCTGCCTGGCGGGTGAAACTCAGCTGCTTGTCTTGGCCGCTTCAGCGGCGACCTGCTCGGCCCGCTTCTTGGCCGCCTTGGCAGCATCCTTTTCAGCCAGTGCCTTGAGGCCGGCCTTGGAATAGGCAGTACCTGTGGCATGGGCTATATCGCGGATAACCTTCCAGTCTTCCTGGTAAGTCACGGGGTAGAAGCGATCGGCACCGTTAAAGGTTTCGGTCATTTGCGCCGAGAAGCGGAAGCTGGCGAACGCCTGCTTGATCTTCTCGACCAGCTCAGGGTGCAGGTCATGGGCGTAGCCAAAGGCCGACGTCGGGAAACGCGGGCTGGTGTAGATAATACGGAAGTCATCCAGCTTGATGCGCTCGGCGGACACCATGCGATCGAACACATCGGAGGCCACGGGCGCGGCATCGTAGTCACCGCTCAACACGCCCATGATCGACTGATCGTGTTTGCCGGAGTATTTAACGGTGTAGTCAGTGTCCGGCGTAATGCCCAGCGCCGGGAACAGTGCCCGGGGGGCCAGATTACCGGAGTTGGACGACGCCGATGTGTGTGCCACCAGCTTGCCTTTCAGATCCGCCATGGTCTGAATCGGGCTGTCCTTGCGCACTATGGTAATCAGGTTATAGCCCTGAAAGGAATCGGCGGTGCCCTTTACGGCAATGGGAACATAGCCGCCGAGGTTGACGGCGTAACCGGTCGGGCCGGTGGAGAATCCGGCGATATGCAGCCGGCCGGAGCGAATGGCTTCCACTTCAGCGGCATTGGAATGCACGGTGTAATAGATCACCTTTTTGCCGGTGGCTGCACTCAGATGCTGCTGAAACTCCTGGAACGCATCCTTGTACACGGCTGGGTCTTCCACCGGGGTGTAGGTGAACACCAGGGTACTGGGGTCACGCCACTGGGACGCATCCTTGGGCGAATCCGCCACCAGATCCTTGTTCTCGTCGCAGAACTTGTCGTCCAGCACGCCACGGTGGCTGCACTCATCGGCGTTGGCGATACTCGCACCCAGTAGCAGGGAAGCCGTCAGAAGCAGGCCGGTTAGGGATTTTCTTAGCATTGTTTTTATCCTTGTCGCTCATCGTGTTGGCGCCGCCCGATATCCTGCGGCGGCGGTGCTACGCAGCCCGGACACTGCCAGGCTTAGTCGACGGGATAGATAGCAAGATCAGAACCAATAATTAAAAGTCTTTATTTTACAGCTAGTTATATTTAATCATCGGGTCAAGTACCCGCCCAAACGGGACACTTCAGACCCATCCAGCCGCCCCTAAAAGACAGCTATGACCCATCATCCTCGCCAGCCTTGAACAGTTGCTTGTCCAGCCGATGCTTCTTCATCTTGCGGTACAGCGTCTTGCGCGACAGGTTAAGACGCTGTGCCGCCGCATTGAGTTGTCCCTGCGCCGCCTTGAGCTCTTCGCGGATAATGTGCCGCTCGTAATGATCCATGCGTTCCTCATAGCCGCCCGGCGCCTCATCCGTGGCCATGGCGCTCTCGCCTATACCCAGCACAAAGCGATCGGCAGCATTCTTGAGTTCACGCACATTGCCCGGCCAGTCGTGCTGCAGCAGACGGGTGCTTTGTGCCGCACTGAGTTCCGGCAGGGGCCGCGCGAAACGCTCGCAGGCCTGCTGGGCATAATGATGGAACAGCGGCAGCACATCTTCGGGCCTGTCGCGCAGTGCCGGAATGCTCAGGCTGGCCACACTGAGGCGGTAATACAGATCCTTGCGAAAGCGCCCCTCTTCCCCCAGCTGGGCCAGATCGTCCTTGCTGGCCGCCAGCACCGTGAGCGACACCGGAATAGGCGTGCTGCTGCCGACCCTTTCTATGCTGCGTTCCTGCAGCACCCGCAACAGCTTGACCTGCAACGACAGCGGCATGGATTCGATTTCATCCAGAAACAGGGTACCGCCATTGGCCACTTCAATCTTGCCAATATGGCGCTTGCTGGCGCCGGTGAAGGAGCCCGCCTCATGACCGAACAGCTCGCTTTCAATCAGGCTTTCACTCATGCCGCCGCAGTTAATGGCCACGAAACGCTTGTCACGCCGGGCACTGCACTGATGCAGCGCCCGGGCCACCACATCCTTGCCGCTACCGGTATCGCCGTAAATGACCGTATCCACATTCGCCTGGGCCAGGGCCAGCACCTGCTGGCGAATGCCCTTGATGGCCGCGGACTCACCGATAATCGAGGCTTCGAGCCCGCAGCGCGCCTCCAGATTCTGCCTCAGGCTGCGGTTATCCAGCACCAGGCGCCGCTTGTCGATGGCATGGTGCAGGCGCGACAGCAGGTGCTCGGGCTGCAAGGGTTTTTCCAGAAAGTCGTAGGCGCCCTCCTTCATGGCCTCGATGGCCATGGGAATATCGCCATGGCCACTCATCAGCAGCACCGGTATTGCCGCATCCAGTTGCTGCAAGCGGGCCAGCAGATCGAGGCCATTGAGCCTTGGCATCCGCACGTCACTCAGCACCACCACAGGACTGTCCGCGTGCAGGGACGCCAGCGCCTTTTCGGGTTGCGCAAAGGCCTGCACGCAGAAATCGTCCAGCTCCAGCATTTCGGTCAGCGCTTCGGTGATTTCTGCATCATCGTCGATGATGACGACCTGGATATCGCTATGCATGCTGTCCCGCCCTTTTGAGTACCAGAGTAAAGGTGCTGCCGTGCCCCTGGCGGGATTGCACCCGAATATGCCCGCCAAAATCCTGCACTATGTTGTAGCTGATCGACAAGCCCAGACCCAGGCCTTCGCCGACCTCCTTGCCGGTAAAAAACGGATCAAAGATCTGCCCCAGCTGATCCGCCACCATGCCGATACCGCTGTCCTGCACCTCAACCATGACAGTATCGGCCGCCTGCCCAAGCCGAATGTTCAGGCGCCGGACCTTGCTGTTTTTCATCGCATCAATGGCATTGCTCAGCAGATTGACCAGCACCTGTTCAAGCCGAATCGGCTCCGCCTCGACCCTGAGCCCTGGGGGGCCAGGTTCATAACAAAGTTCGCAGTCCACGTCCGCCAGCCGCGCCGACATCAGCTCCAGTGCTTCCCGGATGACCCCATCCAGATCCACCGGACTCAGCTCAGTGCCGGCCTCGCGGGCAAACGCCTTGAGATGGCGGGTAATGCTGGCGATCTTGTCCAGCAGCTGGCGAATCTTGTTCAGACTCAGGCGCGCCTGCTCCGGCTGCTGCCGGTCGAGCCTGCGCCCGGCGCTATGCAGATGACTGGCAATGGCGGTGAGCGGCTGATTGATTTCGTGGGTAATACCGACACTCAACTGACCCAGCGCCGCCAGTTTGCCGGCCTGTATCAGTTCGTTCTGGGCCGCCTTGAGCTGCGCTTCGGCGGTGATGCGCTCGTCGATTTCGGCGGCCAGGCGCTGATTGGTGCGCTCCACCTCGATGGCGGTTTTCTGAAAATGCTTCAGATCCCGTGCCATGGCGGAGACCTCGTCGTCCCCCAGAATGCGGATATTAGTATCCAGCTGCGCCGAGGCGATGGCACGCATGTTCTGCTGCAGTTCAATAATGCGCTGCAGCACGTTGCGTCGCACGTAAAACCAGGAGATCGCGCAGGCCACTACCAGACTGATCAGCGACAGCAACAGGCTGCTGCGAATACTGACATTGATCGACAGTATGGCCGCCTGCAGCGAGTCACTGATACTGGCGTTGGTCTGGTTGGTATGGTGATTAATCTGGGTGGCCAGCTGCTGAATATGCTGCTGACTGTTTTCCAGAAAGAAGCTCTGCTGATACAGCAGGTCGAGCTCTTCATTCTTGAGCGCAAAGAGCGCTCCTGCGCGCGAACCGATCCGCAGCAGTTCGTGCAGATCATCGATCAGCTCGGGTTCGATAGTATCGGGGGCAATGCCCTGCAACTGCTGTCGGATCTGTGCACCCAGCAGCTCCAGTCGCAAAAAGGTGTAGTCCAGGTCATTGAAGGAGGCGTCATTGCGCACCTTTTCAACCATGCCGGAAAAATAATACAGCCGGCTGATCACAGCTCCCAGGGCGTCGCCGGACAGCGCATGATGGGACGCCTCCAGCCGCTGGATAAACTGCGAAAACAGCGGAAACACCCGGTTCGACTCCAGCGCCAGCTCGCGCCTTATTTGCTCACGCCGCTCCACGCTCTGATTCAGCAGCACCAGACTGTTCTCGATCTGCACGATCAGCTCGCTGAAGTAGCGGTTATAGTCCGGCAGATTGCGCATCAGCTGGTCCATATCCAGGATAGCCCCGCGCAGTTCACCCATCGCCTGCTGGCGCGCCAGGTTGGAGTCGCTGGTCACCAGCAGGGGTGCCGTGGCCACCACCAGCCGGCTCGTGTTGTTCAGCCGCGCGGCCGCATCCAGCCCCGGAATATCCTGCTCTTTCAGCGCCAGCAGCCGTTCGCTCAGGTCCAGATAGGTATTGGTGGCCAGACCGCTGGCCAGCACCGTAATGGACGAAATCAGCACAAAGGCCAGAAACAGCCGCCCGCCAATACCGAGCCGTTTCAACCCCGGAATAGCCCCCACCCGCATCACAGCCGCCCCGCATTCTTATGCTTATTATGCGCAGCGATGCCGCCACGGCAGTGATGCAACATGCAGCAAAGCAGCGGTGAGCGCAAGGGCGCGGCACATCACTCTAACCGGCAATCAAACTCATCAGGGGAGCGCCTGCGGAAGACATTAGCCAGCCCAGCACCGCGCAGTTGGCGCTAACGGTCAGCCAGAAAACAAAGCGAAAGGAGCCCTTGATCGACTTGTGACGCAGGATCTGCTGTGCCGCCATGGCGCCCGGCCAGCCCCCCAGCAACGCCAACAGATGCAGCCTGCTTTCCTGGGTACGCCACTGCCCTTTCTGCGCGGCGGACTTGTCCCATGCGTAGGTGCCAAAGGTCACCAGGCTGACCAGTGCGTAGAGGCCGGCCAGCAACAACGGCAACTTGCCCAGCATGGCCGCAACGGCGACAAAGCCCAGAAAGATACCGGCAAACAGCAGCCCCAGGGTCCCGTTGCCACTGGAGCGCCTGGACACACGGGCTTGACGCCTATCGCCGGGATAGCTGACCTTCAGCGCCTGGGGGCGACCGCGCTCACCGGTGCCCGGGGTGTAGACCACGACATCCTGCACAGAGGGGCGCAAGCGCCGGCTGGCAAAGGCCGAGATATGCACGAACACAGGCTCGCCGCCGCCATCAGGGGTTATAAAGCCAAAGCCCTGGTCATCTTTCCAGCGCGTGATGCGTCCCTGCAATCGCATTCGTCTTTCCTCGTTCTGTTACCTGCCTGTAGCGCCCGGGCAAAACCCTGCACAGCATTTAAATCGGCATGGATGAACGCTGTTTATAACAGCCAGACCCGCGCAGGGAAAGACGCTGCGCACTCCCAGAACAGCAGGGCACTTGAACGAGATATCCACCCGCGCTATCAGGCGATCTGCTGTGTGGAGCAAAAGCCAGCATTTACAGGGGCGCCTGATTAGCCAGATGATCCAAAAAGAGGGAGAACAGCTCGGACTGGGTCGAAGTATTGAGGCGGGCGTGCATATTCTTGCGATGCACCTTCACTGTGCCGCTACTGATATGCAGCTGGGCGGCGATGGCATCACTGGAAAAGCCCTGCAGCACCAGCCCCGCGACCTCCTGCTCCCGCGCGGTGAGTATGCCGCAACCAAAGGTTTCCATCGCCTGGGCCAGGGCGCCGCCGGATTTGCGCTCGTTCAGATATCGCCCCGACTGCACCAGCCAGAACTGTTTCACCAGGGCGCTGAGCACCGGAAACAGCGCCTGAAGCCCAAGACGCTCGGCCCGCGTCACTGAGCCGAGTTCCTGCCGGCGACCGATAGAAACGGTAAAAGCGATGCCAGGTTCGGGATAGATAAACAGAACCACCTCGTCGATAAGACCGAATTCGCGGTAGCAGCTGCGATAGTAATCACTCTGCTCAAATGAATCGGGCGCTATATCGGCCAGGCGCTGTACGCCGGGGCGAATCTGGCGGCGAATGGCGTTGAACACCGGGTCCAGCATATAGGCTTCATTCAGATAACGGCACATGGCGGCGCTGCGCGGATCACTCGCCAGCGGGTGCAGCACCCGCGGTCTGTCCTGCTCGCGGTAGACTGCCAGCAGCATGGTATCAAAATGCACCATCCGCCCCAGCGCGCTGGCCAGTGCCTGGGGGAAGCCCGGCAGACGGATGTGATCGATCAGCTGAGCCACTTCCCGCGACCAGACACTGGCGGCACTCAGTTCAGATGTATTTGCGCAGTACATTCAGATGACCTCAAGCGACGCTATTAACCTAGCGGACAAATAGGTTCCCTCCCTATTTGTCCGTCACGCCATAAAAACGGCCGCAGGTGCGTGGACATGCTTGTTTGTATGGCATTCGCCTTGGCCTGCGGCCAATGATGAAGCATCCCTGCTTCATGTATTAACCCGCGGGTTAATACCACTTATTCGCGGTGCGCAGGCCGTCGCATTCGCCCCGGAGCCGGTACAGTCCGCAGGCATCAGGCCCTGTCGTCGGAAGAACTCCACCAGCCAGCGGGCCACCCGGCCTGAATCGTTGAGCGCATCCGCTGCCCGCAGGCCGCTCAGTGCCACATCAGCCTGAGCCTGTGGCAATCGCTCGCCTTTCACCGCCTCGAGCAGCGCCGCCGTATAGTCGAGCGTGAACTCGGGATGCGCCTGGAAGCTAATCACGCTATCGCCGTAACGCAGCGCCGCGTAGGGGCAAAAATCGGAACTGGCAAACACTTCAGCCGTTACCGGTTTTTCCACCACCTGATCCTGATGCAGCGCATTGAGCACCAGAGTGTCACCGCGTCCGCCCAGCCCCTTGCAGGGCCCGACCTGTTGATACTGATGCACGCCAAGCCCCCAGCCACGGGCGGATTTTTCGACCCGCCCACCCAGCGCACTGGCGATGATCTGATGCCCAAAGCAGATTCCCAGCAGCGGACGGCGCTGTGCTACCAGCTCCAGGATCAGGTCACTGAGGCGGCGCATCCAGGGCAGGTCCTCATAGACGCCATGGCGCGAGCCGGTAATGATCCAGCCATCGCACAGGTCGGGCGCGGGCGGGAAAACCCCATCCACCACCTGGTAACGCTCGAACCTCAAGCCCGGGTCCGCCGCGCCCAGCATGCGCACGAACAGATCGGCATAGCTACCGTACTGTGCCGCCAGCGCCTGCGGGCTGGTACCGGTTTCGAGAATGCCTATCTTCATTGCCTGTCTACTCCACTGTTATTCACTGGGCACCGCGTTGCCCGCTACGCCACAAAAGCCCGAATGTCCGCTATCTCAGGCATTGCTGCGCACACTGCGTGACTGGCGGCGCAGCTGCCAGGTGGCGCCCAGGACACTGACAGCCACCACCAGAATCATCAGGGTTGCCAGCGCATTGATTTCGGGGGTCACGCCCAGACGCACCTTGGAAAAAATCACCATCGGCAGGGTACTGTTGCCGGGGCCTGACACAAAGCTTGCGATCACCAGGTCATCCAGCGACAGGGTAAAGGACAGCAGCCAGCCGGAGATCAGCGCCGGCGATATCAGCGGCAGCGTGACCAGGAAAAACAGCGTCCAGGGCTTGGCCCCCAGATCCATCGCCGCCTCTTCCAGGGATTCATCCAGGGTCGCCAGACGTGACTGCACCACCACCGCCACATAGGCCATGCAAAAGGTGACATGGGCGATGATCACCGTGGTGATGCCCCGTCCTGCCGGCCAGCCGAAGCTGCCTTCCAGCGCCACAAACAGCAACAGCAGGGACAAACCGGTGATGACTTCGGGCATCACCAGCGGAGCGGTAATCATGCCCGACAGCGCCATGCGACCGCGAAAGCGGCCAAAGCGCGACAGGCAGAAACCCGCCAGGGTACCCAGCACCACCGCCAGGCTGGCGCTGATCACGGCCACTTTCAGGCTGACAATGGCGGCATCGATAATCTGCTCGTTGTCCAGCAGCGCGCTGTACCACTTGAGGGAAAAGCCCCCCCACACGGTCACCAGCTTGGAGGCATTAAAGCTGTAGACGATCAGCGAAATAATCGGGGCGTACAGAAAGGCAAAGCCCAGCCAGGACGACAGCTGCAAAAAACCCGGTTTGCGCCTCTTCATGTTCTCTCCTCCCGCCGCCCCTGGGCGTTGCGCAATAACATGATGGGCATGACCAGGAACAGCAGCATCAGAATCGCCACCGCCGATGCCCGTGGCCAGTCACGATTGAGGAAGAACTCGTCCCAGAGTACCCGGCCTATCATCAGCGTATCTGAGCCACCGAGCAGCGCCGGAATGACGTACTCCCCCAGCGCCGGAATAAACACCAGCAGACAGCCGGCCAGCATACCCGGCAGCGACAGCGGCAGCGTCACCAGAAAAAAGCGCTGCATCGGCTTGCAGCCCAGATCCTCGGCGGCTTCGAGCAGACTGATATCGAGTTTTTCCAGGGTGCTGTAGAGCGGCAGCACCATGAACGGCAGATAGGTATAGATGATGCCGATATAGATGGCGAAGTCGGTCTGCAGCATGATCAGCGGCTCGTCGATCAGCCCCATGGACAGCAGCAGCTCGTTCACCACGCCATTCTTTTTCAGAAAGCCCATCCAGGCATAGACCCGCAGCAGGAAGGAGGTCCAGAACGGCAGTATCACCAGGGACAGCAGAATCACCCGGTTGGACGGGCTGCTGCGGGCAATCATGTAGGCCATGGGATAGGCCAGCAGCAGGGTAATAAAGGTCGAAATGGCCGCCACCTTGATGGAATTCAGGTAGGCCTCCAGATAGAGCGAATCTTCGAACAGGAACAGATAGTTGCCGAGGTTCAGCTGCAGCGAGGCCAGGGCCAGGTCGGCGTCCCACTCGAACAGTGCAGTATAGGGCGGCACCGCGATGGCGGGCTCCGCCAGGGAAATTTTGAACACCACCACAAAGGGAATCAGGAAGAACAGTGCCAGCCAGAAGGTCGGGATCGAGGCCACCAGGGTTTTACCGGGCTGCAATCGGGCGCTCAGCCCGTGCAGTGCCTGGCGCCATAGCCCGGACACAGCCCCGGTAGCCGCGGGTATGAATGCGCTCGTGCGGCGGTTCATGATGTCAGCACCACGCAGCTGTCGGCACCCCAGCTCAGATACACAGGATCGCGGCACTGAATGCGCTCATCAAAGCGCCGCGCCATGTTGGGTTTGGTGACCCGCACCATCTGGCCGCTGGCAAGACGCACCCGAAATACCGACAGGCTCCCCATATAAGCCACCTCATCCACGTTGCCGCTGATGCAATTGTCAGCGTCCGCCGGGCGGGTACGGGAAATGCGCATTTTCTCCGGTCGCACCGCCGCCCAGACCTTCTGACCCAGGGTGCAGCTGATACCATGGTTGACGAAGAGTTCTGCGCCGGCCTGCTCCGAGCGGATACGTACCGAATCCACTTCGTCTTCGCTGATCAGGCCTTCAAACAGATTGATGGCCCCCACAAAATCAGCCACAAAACGGCTCTGCGGATATTCATAGACCTGGTGGGGCTCGCCCACCTGCACGATGCGGCCCTGGTCCATGACGCCGATCCGGGTCGAGAGCGTCATGGCCTCTTCCTGATCGTGGGTCACGACCATAAAGGTCACCCCCAGGTTCTGCTGGATATTGATCAGCTCGAACTGGGTTTCCTCGCGCAGCTTCTTGTCCAGTGCCCCCAGGGGCTCGTCCAGCAACAGCAGCTTGGGGCGCTTGATCAGCGCCCGGGCCAGGGCAATGCGCTGGCGCTGACCGCCGGACAGCTGGTGGGGCTTGCGCCGGCCCAGGTGCCCGAGCTGCACCAGCTCGAGCATTTCGGCCACCCGCTGTTTCACCTCGGCGCGGGGCACGCCGTCACGCTTGAGACCAAAGGCCACGTTCTGCTCCACCGACAGGTGCGGAAAGAGCGCGTAGGACTGGAACATCATATTAACCGGACGCTTCCAGGCCGGGATGGCCGAGATATCCACTCCGTCAATCAGAATCCGGCCGCCGCTCGGCGCCTCAAAGCCCGCCAGCATGCGCAGCAGCGTACTCTTGCCGGAGCCAGACCCGCCCAGCAGGCAAAACAGCTCCGATTGGTAGATATCCAGCGAAATGGCGTCGACGGCGGTAAAGTCGCCAAACTGCTTGCTAACATTTTCTATGCGCACAAAGGGTTCGGCGTCAGGGCGCGCCCAAAGCGGCAGGGCTTCAAGCGGCGACTGATCAACCTGCTGAAGAAGAGAGTCATTGAGCTGCATCGAAAAATCCTCACAAATTGCGTCGGCGATCGCCGCCGCGCCTCGAAAGCGCGGCGGCCGGCTTTCAACGACCCGTCTTGATGCGGGTCCAGGAGCGGGTCAGCAGACGATCGAAACGGGCACTGTGGGCATTTTGGGAAAACAGATTGGCTTTCACCTGCGCCGGCGGGTAAATGCCGGGGTTGCTGCGCACATCGTCATTCAGCAGCGACTCGGCACCGGTATTGGGTACCGCGTAATAGACGAAGTTGGAAATACCGGCGGCCACGTCCGGCTGCAGCACGAAGTTAATAAAGCGGTGCGCCGCCTGCGGGTTGGGCGCATCCGCCGGAATCACCATGAGGTCAAACCAGGCCAGGCTGCCCTCATCCGGGATGCTGTACGCCACCTTTACGCCCTGGCCAGCACTGGCGGCGCGATCCTGGGACTGCAGCATATCGCCGTTATAACCCACCGCAACGCAGATCTCGCCGTTAGCCAGATCGCTGATGTATTGCGATGAATGGAAATACTTGATGCTCGGCTGCGCCGCCGCCAGCATCACTTCTGCCTTTTTCAGGTCATCCTTGTCTTCACTGTTGGGATCCAGCCCCAGATAATTCAGCGCCACGGCTACCACCTCGGCCGGGGAATCCAGCACCGCGATGCCGCAGTCCGCCACCTTTGCCGCCAGTTCCGGCTTGAAGATCAGATCCCAGGAGCTCACGGGCATATCACCCAGACGCTGCCTTAGCATGTCCTGGTTATAGCCAATGCCGATGGTGCCCCAGGTATAGGGCACACCGTGACTGTTATCCGGATCATGCCGGGACACGGTCTCAAGCAGCTGCGCATCCAGATTGGCGTAGTTGCTCAGCTGGCTGCGATCCACTGCCGCGTAGATACCGGCCTGAATCTGGCGCTCCATAAAGGCGCCGGTCGGCACCACCAGGTCATAGCCGCTGTGGCCCGACATCAGCTTGGCTTCCAGCACCTCGTTGGAATCGTAAACGTCGTAGTTCACCTTGATGCCGGTCTCGGCCTCGAACCGACTGATGGCTTCGGGGGCTATATAGTCCGACCAGTTATAGATATTCAGTACCTGCTGTTCGGCGGCGGCCGAAACAGACAGTGTGCACCCCAGGATGGCGGCAAGTGTGGCGGATTTCATGTTCATGCGATGGACTCTCTCCGTTACTTATTTTTATCGAGTGCCGAGCTCTGCCCCAAACCGGATACCGCAGCCCAGGCTTGAGCATTCGTGGCAATCCTGAAGTGGATACCAGAAACGGGGCATAATGTGATCACATTGTAAGCGCAGAGACAAGGGCGTTGGCTATACCTACTCGGGGGTATAAAGTTCGACCTGATCTCATTACTATGCTGTGCAGATTCCATCGATATCAGGCCAACATGAAATCCAAAGCCCCACTGAAACTGACCCTCGAGGGTTTCGATCCCGCCATGACGGTAAACCAGAAGGTTTATCTGAGCCTGCGCCATGCCCTGATGTGTGGCGAGATCCCGCCGGGGCGCGCCCTGACTATCCGCGAACTGGCAGCAACCCTGGAGGTGAGCCCCATGCCGGTGCGCGAGGCACTGCGACAGCTGGCGGCCGAAAGCGCGCTGGAAATCCAGGGCAACCGCCGGGTGCTGGTGCCGAAAATGACGGCCATGAAATTTCAGGAACTGCTCGAAGCCAGGGTCGCGCTCGAGTCCCATGCCGCCGAGCGCGCCATGCCCTACATCGACAAGGCGGGCCTGGCCGAGCTGGAACAGCTGGATGCCCGGGTTGATGCGGCCTATGAGCGTGGCGATCACGCCCAGGTGAGCATCTGCAATCAGCAGTTTCACCGCCGCCTGTACAGCGCCAACCCGCACCAGGTCACCCTCACCCTGATCGAAAGCCTGTGGCTCCAGCTTGGCCCCTTCATGCGTCTGGCCACCACTGAGCTGGCGGGCCACTACCAGATTGATCGCCATAACGAAGCGCTGGATGCCATTCGTCGTCATGACGCCTTTGCGCTGCGCCTGGCTATCAGCGCCGATATCCGCGACGGCATTGGCTTTGTCATCACCTCAGGCCTGTTTCAGGATGTCATCGAGCCGCGTGCCTGAGCCCGCTCTGCAGCGCCCCCCATCCTGCGCCACCGACACCCGCCCGGGTTAAAAACCGCGACCCCCTTCCTGGCGACTCATTGTTTCGTGATCACATTATTGCGTTGACTTTTTAAATTTTGTGATCACAAAATAAGGCAACTCAGGGACATCACCGTCACCGCGCATACAGCACGGCCGGCGTCCTGTTCGAATGCACACCAGGGGGAACCCCATGTCAGCCAGCGTCGCCAACCAGATCATCACGCCAGCCACCACCGAACCCGGCCACAACCTCACAACGTCCGTGCAGCAGATTGATGCACGCCATCACCTGCACCCTTTCACCGACACCGCGGCGCTAAACCGCAGAGGGGCTCGCGTCATGGTGCGCGGCGAAGGAGTTTATCTGTGGGATTCCGAGGGCAACAAGATTCTGGATGGCATGGCGGGGCTCTGGTGCGTCAACCTCGGCTATGGCCGGCGCGAACTGATCGACGCCGCCAAAACCCAGCTTGAAGAACTGCCCTATTACAACAACTTTTTCCAGACCACCACGGCCCCCGCCGCCGTGCTGGCCCAGGAAATCGCCAGCGTGACACCGGGGGATCTGAATCACATTTTCTTTGCCAACTCGGGCTCGGAAGCGGTGGATACGCTGATGCGCATGATTCGCCACTACTGGACACTGGAAGGCCAGCCACAGAAAACCCTGCTGATCAGCCGGGACAATGCCTACCACGGCAGCACCATCGGCGGCACCAGCCTTGGCGGCATGACCCCCATGCACCGCCAGGGTGGTCCTTTCCTGCCGGATATCGAACATATCCGCCAGCCGTACTGGTATGGCGAGGGTGACGGGCTGAGCGAAGCGGAGTTTGGCCTCAAGGCCGCCGCCGCACTGGAAGAGCGCATCCTGCAGCTGGGCCCCGAGCGGGTCGCGGCCTTTGTCGGCGAACCCATTCAGGGCGCAGGCGGTGTCATCATGCCGCCGGCGGGCTACTGGCAGGAAATCCAGCGCATCTGCCGCAAATACGACATTCTGCTGGCGGCCGACGAGGTGATCTGTGGCTTTGGTCGCACCGGCAGCTGGTTCGGCTCCCAGACGCTGGGGATCGAGCCCGACCTGATGTCCATGGCCAAGGGGCTGTCATCGGGTTACATGCCCATATCCGCCGTGGCCGTGGGGGACCGCGTGGCCAGCAGCCTGATCGAAAAAGGCGGCGAGTTCTACCACGGCTTCACCTACTCCGGACACCCGGTGGCCGCCGCCGTGGCCATCGCCAATATCCGCACCATGAAGCAGGAAAAAATCGTCGAGTATGTCGCCGACGACATAGGGCCCTACTTCCAGCAGCGCCTGCGCCAAATCCTGGCGGAACATCCGCTGGTGGGACATATCGAAGGCATCGGCCTGATTGCCGGCATAGCGCTGGTGAAGGACCGGGCCCGCCGGACCTTCTTCGCAGAAACCGGCGCCGCGGGGCAAATCTGTCGGGATCACTGCTTTGAAAACAACCTGATCATGCGCGCCGTGGGTGACCGCATGGTGCTGTCACCGCCGCTGATTATCAGCCGGGATGAGGTGGATGAGCTCTGTCAGAAGGTGCGCACCTGCTTCGACCTGACACTCAAAAGCGTGCGCGAACAGGGCTTATAGCAGGTGCGAAGCGCGTCTAACCCGGCCTACAAGTTCGGTAACCATCGTGCCTGCCCGGTGAGGGACCGGCGCCGCTGCGCAGTTCGCTGACCGGGCTGGCATCACAGCAGCGACGGCCTCCGACTCAGGGCGCCGGCTTGCCCCTGGTGCCGCCAAACCAGTAACTCAGCACCTGTACCACGCCCGCCGTGAGCACGCCAAACAGGATCTGCAACTGATCCATCAGGGAATTATCCCCGGTCTGCATGTTCATTTCATCGCTGATTTCGACATAGAAGATTGCTGCCAGCATGCTGAAGTATGCGATCAGAAATAGCACACTGATGAGTACCTGCGGATTAATGGCGGCTTTTGCTCTGGGGTTATCAGGGCCAGCGCCCTGCTGCTTGTGCAGATCGACGCCCAGCTTCTGCATTTCGAGCCGAAACGGCTGATCGAGATCCTTGATCCTGTGCAGATTTTTCGCATCATCGAGCAGCGCTAAGAGGCGTTCCTGCGGACTGGCCTCGCTGCCCTCACTGCCGGGCGGCAGATGATCCTGAATATAACGCTGTGCCACGGCGGCGAAAGGCCCCTTGAGAGCCAACCCCAGCGTAGGCGCAACCTGTTGAATAATATCCGGTATTTCTTTCATCCCTGATTACCTGCGGTAATTGCCCATGTTCAGGCACAGCCATGGATAAGGGACTAAAAGGGCGGATACTGGGTTGATCTACTCAACCCGAACGAAGCCGCCTCCACCCTGAAAACATCGCACAAGCTTGCGCCAACAGCTCCTGATACTGCGCCTGTGGTGGCGCTATTCACAATGAAAAGTCTGCATTCACCCGGCGCATCCGTTACTCGTCCTCGTCGACCTCGGTGCCGCTATCCATGCCCAGTTCCTTGATCTTGCGGGTCAGGGTGTTGCGGCCCCAGCCCAGCAGCAGGGCGGCATCGCGCCTGCGGCCAGCGGTATGCTTGAGCGCGGTTTCTATCATGATGCGCTCGAACGCCGGCACCGCCTCTTCCAGAATCCCCTGGCGACCACAGCCCAGCTGCTGATCGGTCCACAGGCGCAGCGCCTGCTCCCAGTTGGAACTGACGGTGGTGCCCTGGTCCTGCTGCTCCAGCAGCTCCGGCGGCAGGTCTTCGATCAGCACCTCGCGGCCCGAGGCCATCACCGTAAGCCAGCGACAGGTGTTCTCCAGCTGACGCACGTTGCCCTGCCATAACAGGTGACTCATAAACTTTTCAGTTTCCGCCTTCAGCACCTTGGGCTCGACACTCAGCTCCTTGGCCGAGCTGGCGAGAAAGTGCTGCGCCAGACGCGGAATATCCTCGCGTCGCTCCGACAGTTTCGGAATATGGATGCGAATCACATTGAGGCGATGAAACAGGTCTTCGCGAAAGCGCCCGTCGGCCACCAGCTTTTCAAGGTTCTGATGGGTGGCGGCGATAATGCGCACATCCACCTGCACCGGCGTATGACCACCCACGCGGTAGAACTCGCCTTCGGCCAGCACGCGCAGCAGCCGGGTCTGGGTATCCGCCGGCATGTCGCCGATCTCATCCAGAAACAGGGTGCCACCGTCGGCCTGCTCGAAACGCCCGCGACGTGCAGACGCAGCCCCCGTAAAAGCGCCTTTCTCGTGCCCGAACAATTCGGATTCGATCAGATCCTTGGGAATGGCCGCCATGTTAAGCGGGATAAACGACTGACTGGCGCGGGGACTGTGCTTGTGCAGCGCGTGGGCGACCAGCTCCTTGCCGGTGCCGGACTCGCCATTGATCAGCACCGTGATATTGGACTGCGACAGCCGGCCAATGGCACGGAAGACTTCCTGCATCGCAGGCGCCTCGCCGATAATCTCGGTGGCGCGCACCACCACCGGCTCGATGACCGCACCCTGCTGCTGCTCCCGGGCGTGGGCCAGGGCCCTGCGCGCCAGTGCCACGGCATCATCCACATCAAAGGGCTTGGGCAGGTATTCAAAGGCGCCGCCCTGGTAGGATGCCACCGCACTTTCCAGATCCGAATGGGCGGTCATGATAATGATCGGGATTTCAGGATGGGTATCCTGAATCTTGTCGAGCATGGCCAGACCATCGGTGCCGGGCATACGGATGTCGCTGATGATGGCGTCGGGACACTCACGCGTCAGGCGGCGCAGCAGATCATCGGCGTTGTCGAACGACTGGGTCTCAAGTCCGGCCTGATCCAGCGCCTTTTCCAGCACCCAGCGGATCGACCGGTCATCGTCCACGATCCAGACGTTACCTGAGATTCTCATGCTGTAGCTCCAACGGTATAAAGAGTTTGAATTGGGTTTCGCCCGGCTCAGTCACGCACTCGATCAGCCCCTGGTGCTGATTGATGATCGACTGGGCAATGGACAGCCCCAGACCCGTGCCATCGGCATGTCCGGTGACCATGGGGTAGAAGATGTTGTTGAATATTTCGGCGGGAATGCCCGGGCCGTTGTCGCTGATCATCACACAGCACACCAGACGATGACGCTCCGTGCCCAGGGTCACCTGGCGCATGGCGCGGGTGCGCAGCTGCAGCGTCGGCTCAGGCGTGCCGGCACGCTGCAGCGCCTGCATGCCATTGCGTACTATGTTCAGCACCGCCTGAATCAGCTGCTCCGAGTCACCGGTAAATTCGGGAATACTGGGGTCGTAGTCCCGCTGGATGTTGATCCAGCCACCACTCTCGGCATTCACCAGGCTGCACACCCGTTCGAGGATGGCGTGAATGTTCACCGCCGACAGCTGTGGCAGCTTGCGCGGCCCCAGCAGCCGGTCCACCAGGTTGCGCAGCCGGTCGGCCTCTTCGATGATGACACGGGTATATTCGTGCAGGTCGGCATCGTTCAGTTCGCGCTCCAGCAATTGCGCGGCGCCGCGAATGCCCCCCAGTGGATTCTTGATTTCGTGGGCCAGTCCACGCACCAGATTGCGCGCCGCGGCGTGGCGGGCCAGCAACTCTTCTTCGCGCTCGATGCGCATCAGTCGGTCACGCGCTTCCACTTCCACCAGCAGGGTGCGACCACCACCGGACTGCGGAATCGTATTGACGCTGTAATCGACGGTCAGCTCATGCCCGCTCATGGTGATCATGCGCGCCTCGCGCTTGGTGTAGGGATGCCCCGACGCCATCGAGTTCTGCAATACCTGCAGTTCGGCCGGACTGGCCGCCAGCCATTCTTCCGCCCGCATGCCCTTGAGCCTGCGCATGGTGGCCTCGAACAGCATCTCGGCCGCCGGATTCATGTAAACGATGCACAGCGCGCCATCGAGCATGATCACAGCCTTGCTGAGGTTATCGAGTATCTGCTTGTGCTGAGATGGCCTGAACATAATGAACTCTGTTGCTGGACTCTATAAGTAGTAGCAAGATCAGCGCCAACTTGCTGACAGCGCTAAAACGGGCTGAATGCCCTGGCCGGCGCCATAATGGGGCAACCCGGCGCCCTGCTAGAGTTTAGCCTTGGGCGCGGACATGCACCACTATGGTGCATTCCCGCGCCCTATAACAGCCAGCCGCACCACAACAGCCACGCGCTCTGCTATGGCGCCTTGGAATGGCGCTCCACAATGACTGTGCGCCCCCACAAAAGTGGGCACACAGTTAGACCCTCTGCTCGAACGCCGCCAGTTTTACCCTGTTTCTCGGAATTTGCCGGTATATCTTCGAAATTCGCCCGGAGCTCATTTCCCGGCTACAACGGCATTCGCAGGTTGGTAATGAGCCTAGCGAATTCCGACATCCGCAGCGCCCGCTGTGAAGCACAGTTCCAAGGTGCAAGGTGCAAGGTGCAAGGTGCAAGGTCTGATGCTAGCTACGAATAACGAATAACGAATAACGGCTTTTTTACTTCCTGCTCAGCGGCCGATGTAACCCCGAATTGATCGCCACCGCGACAGTGCCGATGGCGAAAAACAGGCACAAAAAAACCTCCCGAAGGAGGTTTTTTGCGGGCCGTCAGATCAGCGCCACCACAGCGGCACCTTTCTTATACGGAACGGCTTATACGGAGTAGTAGAGGTCGAACTCTACCGGGTGCGTCGTCATGTTGACGCGCGCCAGTTCTTCACGCTTCAGGCGGATGTAAGCATCCAGCATGTCGTCGGAGAATACTCCGCCAGCGGTGAGGAACTCACGATCCGCTTCCAGTGCCAGCAGCGCTTCGTCGAGGCTCTCGGCAACGGTCGGGATCAGCTTCGCTTCTTCCGGCGGCAGGTCGTACAAATCTTTGTCAGCCGGGTCGCCAGGATGAATCTTGTTCTTGATACCGTCGATACCCGCCATCAGCAGTGCCGCGAAGCACAGGTAAGGGTTGGCAGCAGGATCCGGGAAGCGCGCTTCCACACGACGGCCCTTGGGGCTGGTAGTGTAAGGAATGCGCAGCGACGCGGAACGGTTGCGGGCAGAGTATGCCAGCATGACCGGCGCTTCGAAGCCAGGTACCAGACGCTTGTAAGAGTTGGTAGCCGGGTTGCAAATGGCGTTCAGAGCCTTGGCGTGCTTGACGATACCGCCAATGTAGAACAGTGCAGTTTCGCTCAGACCACCGTAGCCGTCACCCGCGAAGATGTTCACGCCGTCCTTGTTCATGGACAGATGCACGTGCATACCTGAGCCGTTATCGCCAACCAGCGGCTTGGGCATAAAGGTCGCAGTCTTGCCGTAGCTGTGGGCCACGTTGTGCACGCAGTACTTCAGGATCTGAACTTCGTCCGCCTTTTTCACCAGGCTGTTACCGCGCACGCCAATTTCGCACTGGCCGGCGGTGGCAACTTCGTGGTGGTGAACTTCGATGGTCAGGCCCATGGCTTCCATGGCATCGCACATGGCGGCGCGCAGGTCGTGCAGGGAATCGATTGGCGGAACCGGGAAGTAACCGCCTTTAACGCGCGGACGGTGACCGGTGTTACGGCCGCCTTCGAACTGCTTGTCGGACGACCAGGACGCTTCTTCAGAACCGATGCTGTAACCGCAACCACCGATACCGGCGTGCCACTCAACAGAATCGAACACGAAGAATTCCGGCTCTGGGCCCAGCATGCAGCTATCGGCAATGCCGGTAGACTTCAGGTATTCTTCGGCGCGCGTTGCAACAGAACGCGGGTCACGGTCGTAACCCTGGCCAGTCATGGGCTCAACGATGTTGCAACGTACGATAACGGTAGCGTCTTCAGCAAAGGGGTCCAGCACGGAAGCGCTGTCGTCCGGCATCAGGATCATGTCGGATTCGTTGATTCCCTTCCAGCCTGCGATGGAAGAACCATCGAACATTTTGCCGTCTTCGAAGAATTCATCACCCATGTCCGAAACCGGAATGGTGAGATGCTGCTCTTTACCTTTGAAATCGGTAAAGCGCATATCAATCCAGCGAGCTTCGCTTTCTTTAATCAGATTCAGAGTATTCTCTGACATTTGCCTTTCTCCACTCTGTTGAAACTGTCAGATCCGTGGTTCTGCAGTCCTGCTAAAAACGGCCTACAACCTCTTGGCTGTAGCAAGAGCAATCTCCGTGCCAGCACTACAAAAGCCCTAAGTGCTTCATTTTCGGTCAATCCAGACCCGACGAAGCCCCAGCGGCGCACCAACATGAAGCACAAAAGAACGCCAGCGCACTACTACGGGTCATTTACAGTATTTTCTGCCCATGCGAGCATCAGCGAGCCCAATCATACTGCAACCCTTCCAAAGCTGTCTGCCTCAAAAAGGGGCCCTCGGAGTATTTTTCGTGCGAAGCCCCCTGCAAACAGAAACAGTTGCCCAACTGGCCACATTTTGATCATATGCTGATCGCTTGTTCGGCTTCGCTCCCGTATAATGCCGCCTTTCCGATTTTCTTGAAGGTAAGAACTGGTGATCGAGAAGCTTAGAAACATTGCCATCATCGCGCACGTTGACCATGGTAAAACCACACTGGTCGACAAGTTGCTGCAGCAGTCCGGTACCCTGGGCCGACGCGATGAAGGCGCTGAGCGCGTCATGGACTCCAACGATCAGGAGCGTGAGCGCGGTATTACCATTCTGGCGAAAAACACCGCCATTGAATGGAACGGTTACCGGATCAATATCGTCGATACCCCGGGACACGCCGACTTCGGTGGTGAAGTGGAACGCGTTCTGTCCATGGTTGACTCCGTACTGCTGCTGGTTGACGCCGTCGACGGCCCGATGCCCCAGACTCGCTTCGTGACCCAGAAAGCTTTCGCCCAGGGCCTGCGCCCGATCGTGGTCATCAACAAGGTTGACCGTCCGGGCGCGCGCCCTGACTGGGTTGTAGATCAGGTCTTCGACCTGTTCGATAACCTGGGTGCCACCGACGAGCAGCTCGACTTCCCGATCGTTTACGCCTCTGCCCTGAACGGCATCGCAGGTCTTGAAGTCGATCAGATGAGCGATGACATGACACCGCTGTTCGAAGCCGTGGTTGAGCACGTCAGCCCGCCGGATGTCGACATGGATGGCCCGCTGCAGATGCAGATCTCGGCACTGGACTACAACAGCTATGTTGGCGTCATCGGTGTAGGTCGCGTCAAGCGCGGCCGGATCGCGGTCAATGCCCAGGTCAAGGTTATCGACCACGACGGCAAGGTCCGTAGCGGCAAGGTTCTGAAGATCATGGGTTACATGGGTCTGGAACGCGTTGAAGTACAGCAGGCCAAGGCCGGCGACATCATCTGCATCACCGGTATCGATGGACTCAACATCTCCGATACCCTGTGTGATCCGTCCCTGGTAGAAGCCCTGCCGCCGCTGAGCGTCGACGAACCCACCGTTTCCATGACCTTCCAGGTCAACGATTCGCCGTTCGCAGGCCAGGACGGTAAGTTCGTCACCAGCCGTAACATCAAGGACCGCCTCGAGCGCGAATTGATCCACAACGTGGCACTGCGGGTTGAACAGGGCGAATCCCCTGAAAAATTCAAGGTCTCCGGTCGTGGCGAACTGCACCTGTCGGTACTGATCGAAACCATGCGTCGCGAAGGCTTCGAGCTGGGCGTGTCCCGCCCCGAAGTTATCCAGAAGATCGTCGACGGCAAGGTAGAAGAACCGTACGAACTGGTTATGCTGGACGTTGAAGAGCAGCACCAGGGTTCGGTTATCGAAGAGCTGGGCAAGCGCAAAGGCGACATGACCAACATGGAAGTGGATGGCAAGGGCCGCGTACGCCTGACCTTCATGATTCCGTCCCGTGGTCTGATCGGTTTCCGCTCCATCTTCCTGACCATGACCTCCGGTACTGGCATCCTGACCTCGACCTTCGATCACTACGGTCCGATCAAGGAAGGCGAAGTCACCTCGCGCATGAACGGCGTACTGGTGACCATGGTCACCGGCAAGGCCCTGGGCTATGCCCTGTGGAACCTGCAGGAACGTGGCCGTCTGTGCATCGAGCCTAACACCGATGTTTACGAAGGCATGATCCTGGGCATCCACAGCCGCACCAACGACCTGGCCGTGAACCCGACCAAAGGCAAGCAGCTGACCAACGTTCGTGCCTCCGGCACCGACGAAAACATTCAGCTGACTCCGGCGATCCGCTTCACCCTGGAGCAGGCGCTGGACTTCATCGAAGACGACGAGCTGGTGGAGGTAACTCCCAAAGGCCTGCGTATTCGCAAGAAGCTGCTGAAAGAAAACGAGCGCAAGCGCAACAAGAAGTAAGCGGGTCGCTGCAGCTGCAGTGATCCGGTCTTAATAGTCTTGTAAAAAGGGGAGTGCCGCCAGGTACTCCCCTTTTTTGTGCCTGTATGCCGCCACAGCGCAAACCACGGGGCCTGCCATGAGGTACGCTGGAGGCCTGACAACATTCAGGCCGGGCCTGCCACCCGCGGCAAAAGTCCGCCCGAATTCTGTCTCGGCGGCCTTTTTCGTATTGGAATTTCATATTTGAAAACCCTATCTGAAACAAAGTCACTCTCAAGGCTGAAGATGCCTGATATAAAAAACACTTAAAATCAATAAGTTACCCTATACCGCCTGCAAAAAATGCATTCCCGCCCGAGCACACAGGCTCCAAAAGCTCTCAACCAGCCACCAGATGCCTCCACCAAACTCAAGATATTCCATATTTGGCTTTTAATATTTCATTATTGACTTTTTGTTTGGGTCGGGCGTACTATCACTCCATAACTAAAAGCGACTAAAGACAGAAACCACCATGTCAGAGCCCGTTAAAAGAACACTCAAGGTGCTGGAGTTTTTCGCCACCAGTGGGCAACAACCCGTATCGCTCACTGAAATCGCCAGGCACTGCAATATAGCCATGGCAACCCTGTTCAGAATCGTCAGTACCCTTGAACAGACGGGTTATATACAGCGACAGAGTCACACAACTTATATAAGCAACTTTGAATTTAAAAAATCACTGCCCATGTCCAGCGATTATCTTAAAAAGCTGGAACAGGTTCTGAATGATATTGCTGACAGCTCTCAGCAAACGGCTGAATCGATTCTAATTGATAGCGACCACCTGCTTTGGCATTCAAAAAACGAATACAAGGATCTGGCAATTCGCTTGCGCGCACAACCAGGTTTTAGACGTGCAATGTATGAACTCGACTCCCCTTCCCGTCTTTATTTGAAAGCCCTTGGCTGGGAAAAAGTCAGTGAGACATTCGACAAAACAGCATTTTTTCGTACCGGTACTGAACGGGAATTCATTACCGAGAGCGAAGCAAAAGATATCATAGAGTCCACGGACATCAGTGATGTAGCTTATGATATCGAAGGTAATGTTCGGGGCATCAGACGCTTCGCAAAACTCATCCTTGATGCAAACGGCAGTCCCTTATTCCTTATCTGTATCGCCGAAGCCGCTCTACAGGTTCCCGATAAAGAAAAACACATCAGTCGTTACAAAAAAATACTGCACGATGCGGCGAACAGCCTGAAAACTCCTTGACCCATGACGGAGGAACTAATGAATTCAAAGCCAAATATTCTATTCATCATGGCGGACGATCACGCCTCTAAGGCCATCAGCTGCTACGGCTATGGAATAAATCAGACGCCGAACCTGGATCGAATTGCGCAGGAGGGTATGCGCCTTAATCACTGCTACGTCACCAATTCCATCTGTACACCGAGCCGCGCCAGCATCCTGACGGGAACCTACAATCACGTTAATGGCGTAGTGACGCTGGATAGCAAGATCAACAAGCATATCCCCAATGTTGCCAAACATCTCAAAACCGATGGCTACCAGACCTCAATGGTCGGAAAGTGGCACCTGGGAGAAGGCGCGGCTCACGAGCCCACAGGCTTCGACTTCTGGTCTGTTTTGCCAGGACAGGGCGATTACCATGACCCCGAAATGATCGAGATGGGTCAGACGGTACATGAGTCCGGCTACGCCACCGACATCATCACGGACAAGTGCCTGAACTGGCTGGATCAGCGTGATCCCGCGAAGCCATTCTTCATGATGTGCCACCACAAGGCACCGCACCGTTCCTGGGAACCGAACGCCAAACACAGGCACCTGTACCAGGACGACATCAAGGTGCCCGATACTTTCAACGATGATTACAAGAACCGCAGCAAAGCCGCCGCCGCGGCAAAAATGCGTATCGAGTCGGACATTACCTATTACGACCTTGGTCTCGTACAACCCGAAGGCGGCGCTGAGGTAGGCGAGATCGCGGTTGCAGGCGGCAGCGTGCGCAAGATTCCCAACCCTGATGATGTGTCACAGATCAGGCTGATTGACAAAGACAGCGGCGAAGTTTTTACATTCAGCAGCCAGCAGGAATTCAGCCACTTCAAATACCAGCGCTATATCAAACGCTACCTGCGCACCATCGCCTCCATCGACGAAAATGTCGGCCGCATGCTGGATTATCTCGATGAGAATGGCCTGACCGACAACACTATCGTCATCTATACCTCAGACCAGGGATTCTTCCTGGGCGAACACGGCTGGTTCGACAAGCGCTTTATGTACGAAGAATCATTCCAAATGCCATTTCTTGTGCGCTATCCCAAGGAAATAAAAGCAGGCACTGTGTGTGATGACATTATTTGCAATGTCGACTTCGCGCAGACGTTTTTGGACTATGCCGGCCTGACCGAACCCAGCTATATGCAGGGCACCAGCTTCAGACCGCTATTGGAAGGCAATACACCGCAAGACTGGCAGCAACTGGCCTATCATCGCTACTGGATGCATAAGGACGAACACCATAATGCCTACGCCCATTATGGGATCCGCAACAAAAGATACAAACTGATTTACTGGTATAACGAAGACTTTGATCTTCCGGGAACAAGCCCCGGCGGTGAGGAAAAAGAGTGGGAGCTTTTCGACTGTGAAAAGGACCCTCTGGAACTGTTCAATTGCTATCAGGATCCGGAGTACGCAAATATAGTACGAAAGATGACGCTGGAACTGGACAAGAAAATGCGTGAGATTGGTGATACGCCCTGCCATAACACGGAAGAAATTTTGAATAAATTACAACTGTAAAAGTGCACAAGTAAAAAACAAGCGTTCAAACCGTAAAATACACCATCAAAACTATAAAAGGATATTTTATATGTTTCCCAAAAAAGCACTCAGAAATTTCTTGGTCGGCGCCTGCCTGCTTCCTCTATCGGCCATCAGTGGGGCGGCAGAATATGACTTGATGCTGGCGACTACTACACCCAGCACCTCGCACTGGGCCAAGACTCTGGAGACCTTCCAGCAGCTTGCCGCCCAATACAGCGATGGCCATGTCAATATAAACGCCAGCTTCGGTGGTGCCCTGGGCAATGATACCCAGCTGCTGCAAAAGACGCAGCTGGGCTCCTCGGTTCAGGGCGCTTACTCTTCGGGCGCGAACCTGGGCTCTGTTGTGAACGTCATGCGGACCTTCGATATCCCCTATATCGTCAGTGATGCACAAAAGTCCCTCGATCTTTTCTACCCCAATGGTCAGCTGGGTGGCCCTGTGGTCGATGAACTGCAAAAGCACATGGCCAAGAAGAACCTGCATCTGCTCTACGTAGTGCCTTTCGAGTTCCGCGGCATTCTGACCACCGAGAAGGCCGTACACTCGCCTGCCGACATGCAGGGACTCAAGATCCGCGTCACACCCAGTGCCGTGGAAAGGGACATGATCACCCAGCTGGGCGCCGGTGCCACAACCCTGGGCATTTCCGAAGTCTATACCGCCTTGCAGACTGGCACTGTCGATGGCCTGGCAATCCCCCCGATTACCTCGGTTGCTTTTGCACTGGGTGAAGTTGGCAAGCAGTTCAACATGCTGAACTTCCAGCCCCACGGCTCTTTCATGACCATCAACCGGAAGATCTGGGAAAAAATGCCCGCAGACCTTCAGGCCAAGGTCCAGCAAGCTGCGGACGAAGCGGTCATGACAACGCGACCACTGTACGATGAAGCTCTGGAAAAATCTGTAGCCAAGCTCCAGGAACAGAACGTCACAGTCTATGTGCCCACTGCCGAGGAACAGCAGCAGTTTGCTGAGCTGATTACAGACAGTGCGACCGCAATTGCAACCCAGGACTTCAGCAGTGAAGAGATGGAATTCGTCAACGTCCTGAAACGTGAATTATCTAATCAGCTGTAAGTAAAAATTTACCTGGGTACACTCAAAGTCTGGGCAGGTCTCGGCCCTCCAGGGACTTTGAGTGAACTCGGGTAAAACGCGAGGAATTCTAATGCTGAAGATATTACGCGTTATTGAAGATCGGTTCGAAGAGTTCCTTTGCAGTTGCATGTTAGGGTACATTGCAATAACGCTAAATGCCGAGGTTTTCTTCCGTTACATCCTGAATTCTCCATCGGCATACACTGATGAAGTATCACGTACTCTAATGATCTTTATTGTATTTATCGGCGTCCCCTGGGCCGTTAAATCTGATCGTCATGTCATTATAGATATACTGCCAACCACAGCGTCCTGGGCGAAAAAAAGACTCGTAATAGAGATACTGTCTAAAATACTGTTCATTGGCTTTTGCGTGGCATTTATTATGGCATCCTATCGCGCCAGCCTTTTCCACCGCATGCTGGGATCAACCACTGAAGGTCTTGGAATCCCTTACTGGATCCTGTTTGGAATGATGCCCCTGATTTTCAGTCTTACCATCGTCAGACTTGTTCAAAGCATTGCACGCTCTATCAGAAAAAACCGAAAAAATACCAGTACCTATACAGAGAACAACACTGCTATCGAGAAGGAGGCACACCGTGGGTAGTCTGGAAGTTGGCCTTTCGATCCTGGCATTTTTTGTCCTTATTTTTTTGCAGGTGCCTGTCGCAGTGACACTGGGCATTATATTGGTTGCCTGCTTTTCAATGCTCGGGCTGGACAACATCGAGCTCGCCATTGACTCATACCAGTCTCTGGACAGCTTCCCGATGCTGGCGATTCCGATGTTTATTCTGGCGGGCACCCTCATGGCCACCGGCGGTGTGGCTCAGCGCATTCTGGATCTGGCCGATGAGTTTGTTGGCCACCTGCCCGGTGGGCTGGCCATCGTCACCATCTTTGCCAGCGTTCTGTTTGGCGGCCTGTCAGGCTCGGCGCCCGCGACTGTCGCGGCCATCGGCTCTATCACCATCCCCGAGATGATCAGGCAGGGTTATAGCCGTGGTTTTGCCGCCGGACTCACCGCCTGCTCCGGTGTTATTGCCATCATTATTCCGCCCTCCAATCCAATGATAATTTACGCCCTCACTCAACCGGGTACATCGGTCTCCACCATGTTCCTGTCGGGCTTGATACCCGGGCTCCTGGTCGCCGTCAGCATGGCTATTCCGGCCTACTATATATCCAAGAAGAACAACTGGGGCGGAGACAGACAGGCCGGTACAGCAACCACCCGGCTCAAGGCGCTGGCACATGCAAAATGGGCTATTCTCACCCCGGTGATTATACTGGGCGGCATATACTCAGGCGTTTTCACCCCCACTGAATCGGCTGCAGTCGCATCACTCTACGCCTTTATCGTCGGTGTATTTATCCACCGGGAGCTAAAGTTAAAAGATACCTATCAGGTGCTGTCCACATCCGCCATTATTACGGTTGTCGCCATGTTCCTGATCCCCTTTGCCGTTGCTCTGGGAAAATTATTGTCATCGCAGCAGGTTCCGGAATTATTAACGGCGATGATGGCCAGCCATATGAGTGGCTATATCTCAACGGTAGTACTGATAGTGATACTGCTGTTGCTGGTCGGCTGCATCATGGACACCCTGGCTTCCATTATTATCCTGACGCCATTACTCTATCCGTTGCTAACCCCTTATGGTGTCAGCCCCTATCACTTCGGAATGATTCTAATCGTGGGGCTGGGCCTTGGATTCGTAACACCACCGCTGGGTGGTAATCTTTTTATTGCCAACCAGATCAGTCAAACAGCGGTACACAAAGTATTTACCGGTGCACTGCCGATGCTACTGGGTATGCTCGCAGCACTATTGGCCATAGCGTTTTTCCCTATGATTTCCGATATTTTTATCTGAGGATCCTATGCAAGACGTTCGCTTTCATACTCCGCCACCGGCTGACTGCGGCTTTCGCTCCCGCCGTTTTCTGCAGACCCACATCCGCGAAATCATGGGGTTTTACTACCCCCAGAGCATTGATACGTCGCAGGGGGGCTTCTATCAGGCATTTCGTGATGATGGCAGCGTTTACGATGCCCGCAGTCGCCACCTGGTCAGCAGCACCCGCATGATCTTCAACTACGCCATGGCCGCCATCGAGTTCGGTAATTCTGCGTATCTGGATGCGGTGCGCCATGGCCTCAAGTTCCTGCGGGAAAAACACCTGAACCCAACCACCGGCGGTTATCGCTGGCTGCTGGACGGTGACACAACCGCTGATGCGACCAACCACTGCTACGGCCTGGCCTTTGTACTGCTGGCTTATTCCAGCGCCCTTAAGGCCGGTATCCAGGAGGCCGCCCCCTGGATAGAAGAGACCTACGCCCTGATGGAGCGGCACTTCTGGGACGCCGACTACGGACTCTATCGCGACGAGATCAGCGCCGACTGGAACACCGTTGCGCCCTATCGCGGCCAGAATGCCAACATGCACAGCTGCGAAGCCATGATCGCCGCCTTCGAAGCGACCTCAGACAAGAAGTACCTCGAGCGCGCCATGACCCTGGCGCAGACTATCTGCCAGCGTCAGGCCGCGCTGGCCGATGGCCTGATCTGGGAACACTACGACGCTCACTGGCAGGTCGACTGGGATTACAACAAGGCCGATCCCAAAAACCTCTACCGTCCCTGGGGCTTTCAGCCCGGCCACCTCACCGAGTGGGCCAAGCTGTTGCTGATGATCGAACGCCACCAGCCGGCAGACTGGCTGCTGCCCTGCGCCCGACGCCTGTTCGATACAGCGCTCAGTACCGCCTGGGATCAAGAGCGCGGCGGCATCTATTACGGCTTTGCCCCCGATGGTCGCATCTGCGATGACGACAAGTACTTCTGGGTACAGGCCGAATCCATGGCTGCTGCCGCCCTGCTGGCAGAACGCACCGGTGACGCCAACTACTGGCGCTGGTATGAACGCCTGTGGGACTACAGCTGGGAGCATATGATCGATCACCGCCACGGCGCCTGGTTCCGCCTGCTGGATGCCGACAATCAGCGCTATGACGACATCAAGAGCCCGCCCGGTGGCAAGTGTGACTACCACAGCATGGGCGCCTGCCATGAGGTACTGCGCTGCAACACGCTGAAGGCCTGAGCGGCTCCGCTTTAATTTGCGTGGCCAGGCGCCATTGAGGGCTACGCCCGCCAAGGGTTCTCGCGTATCGTAGAGGGCTGTCTGGCGGGTGTTTCAGCTTATAAAAGGATGTATTCCATGCAGCAAAAGCTTCTGTACCGTATCAGCCCCATCCTGTTCGCGATTACCGCCTACGCCGCCAGTCTCAACCTCTTCTTCGTGCTACTGCCCATTCGCATGAGCGATCAGGGTATCGCCACCTCAGACATAGGCGTGGCGATGAGTATGTATGCCGCCGGCGCCGTACTGGCGGGACTCTTCGCCTCGCGCGCCGTACACCGGGTCGGACATATCCGGGCCTTTGCCAGCATGGCCGCAACCCTGGCCATCATTGCCGTGGCCCACAGCTACCTCACCAATATCTGGCTCACCGGGCTGCTGCGCCTGCTGGCCGGCTTCAGCTTCGTGACCGGTTTTATCACCCTCGAAAGCTGGCTTAACGTGCTAAGCGACAGCACCAACCGCGGCAAGATTTTCAGCATCTACCAGATCTGTATCGCCCTGGGGTTTGGCAGCGCACCCTTCCTGCTGAACCTGTCGGTCGACAGCGACCCGCGTCTGTTTGGCATCATCAGCATCTTTCTGTGCATCTCGCTGATCATCATGTCCATGAGTCGCATCCCGGTACCTGAAGCCACCGAACGCGCCCGCGCCATGTCGCTGAAAAAGCTCTGGGCCTACTCACCCTCCGGCACCCTGTCGAGCTTCTGTGCCGGCCTGATCAGCGCCGCCAGCGTCTCGCTGATCTCGCTCTATGCCTATGAACGCGGCTTTACCGGCGTCTGGCTATCCCTGATTCTGGGCTCCTACCAGCTCGGCGGCCTGCTCACCCAGTACCCTACTGGCTGGCTGGCCGACCGCTACGACAAGCGCTCAGTCGCGGCGGGCCTGATGACCCTGGGTATCACCAGCAACCTGCTGATTGTGTTTGATTATTTTGTTGGCCTGCCCACCGGACTGCTGGTGCTGGTGTTCCTGGTATCGGGCGGCTCTGGCGTGGCCCTGTTCCCGCTGGCGGTAACCCAGGTGTTCGATCATATCGACCTTAAAGATGCCATGCCCGCCACCAGCACACTGCAGATCATTCTGGGTGTCGGGGGCGTCATAGGCCCGATCACCGCGGGCTTTCTGATGAGCGCCTTCGAAAGCATCTGGCTGTACTACTACCTCATCCTTGTCCACGCCGCCGTGATCGTCTTCCTGCTGGTACGAAAGTTCTTTATCCGCACCGAACGCCTGAGCGCCAGTGCGCCCTACCGCGTGACCACTCAGCCCACCTCCCTGGGCTCATCCAAGCTGGATCCGCGCGTCGACTACAGCATCGCCCAGATCGAAGAACCGGCCCTCAAGCTATTGCTGGTCGCGCTGCGCCAGCAGCCCAGGGATCCGGCTGAACTGATCCGTGTCACCCTGGAAAGCGCCGACCTGCAGCCCAGCGATGTCGCCACCAAGATGGTGCTGACCCTGCCCAAACAGTCTGGCCACCTGATGCAGCTGCTGGTCGAGCTCTACCCCGAGCAGCGCCTGGAGATTACCCAATCACTGCACGAGCTGTTCGCACTGCACAAGGAGCGTATCAACAGCCTGATCGAGGAGGGTCTGGTCGCCGGCGCCAGCGAAGCGGAAGCTCAGGCGGTGCACGCTATTATCGCGGGTCACAGCAGCTGAAACAGGGCTCACACGAAAAACCGGCGCTGTTGAGGCGCCGGTTGAATTGAACGAGAGCTAAAGCGGGAGTTAACCCCCAACTGACGCCTCAGTCTAGGTTCTAAACACGACCAGATGGGCAATCAGCGCGATAACGGGGGGTGAAATCGCGGTTCTTACCAGAAAGATTTTTACCAGATCAAAGACCCCCAGTGGAATCCGCGATTTAATAATCAGCACCCCGACCCTGATACTCAGCGGCCAGTACATTGGGATCCTGCCCGAACACTACGCGCGGCAATGGACCGAGAAAGGCATGATTCGCCCCGTCCTGCCCGAGCAGTTCTTTTTCGACTCCCCCTTTAACGCCGTCTGGCGCGATGAGGCCCAGTCCAATCTGTTGCGCGAAGTCTGCCTGAACGAACTGCGCCTGGCTTATGGCAATGATGCTCCCGCGCAGGTCTGCACCGGCACCATTACAGAGCGCAAGATTCGGATGCAGCTGACGGTGGACAACCCTATACTGAGTGACTGACTCAGTCCCACACACAACAAAAGGCCAGGTCATGCGCACCCTGTACCCCGACTTTCCACCCTACGCAGAACACCGTCTGCAGGTCGACGATATCCACAACCTGTACGTGGAAGAAAGTGGCAGCCCCCAGGGTATACCGGTGCTGTTCCTGCATGGCGGCCCGGGGGGCGGGTGCAGCGCGACCCACAGACGCTTCTTTGACCCCACCAAGTACCGCATCATTCTGTTCGATCAGCGCGGCTGCGGCCGCTCCAGACCCCACGCATCCCTGGTGGATAACACGACCTCGCACCTGGTGGCCGATATGGAGCGCATCCGCGCCCTGCTGGGAGTTGATCGCTGGCTGCTGTTTGGCGGTTCCTGGGGCTCGACCCTGAGTCTGGTATACGCCCAGACCCACCCGGAGCGGGTCTGTGGCCTGATACTGCGCGGCATTTTTCTGTGCCGCGATCAGGATCTGCAGTGGTTTTATCAGCGCGGCGCCAATGCCCTGTTTCCAGACTATTGGGAACATTTCGAGCAGCCGATTCCGCCTGCCGAGCGCGGCGACATGCTGCGGGCCTACCACCGCCGCCTGACCGCAGACAACGAAATTGGCCGCCTGTCCGCCGCCAAGGCCTGGTCCCTCTGGGAGGGTCGCTGCTCGACGCTGGACCCCAACAGCCAGGTTGTCGATCACTGCGCCGACCCTCATGTGGCATTGGCCATGGCCCGTATCGAGGCACATTACTTCGTCAACCAGGCCTTCCTTGAACCTGACCAGATTCTGCGGGATACCCACATCATCCGTGATATTCCCACTGTCATAGTGCAGGGGCGCTACGATGTCGTCTGCCCGCCGGAGCAGGCCCACGCGCTGCACAAGGCGCTGCCCCAGGCCGAACTGCACCTGGTGCGCGACGCCGGTCACTCGGCGTTCGAGCCCGGCATCATCAGCAACCTGGTGGAAGCCACTGACGACTTCGCCCGCAGCCTGGCCTGAAGCAAGGGAAAGGGGAAAGTAGAAAGTAGAAAGTAGAAAGTAGAAAGAAAGCAGAATGGGGACTGCTGCAAGCGCCTGTCACGGTGTGGCCACGGCCGTGCTAGCATGCGCTTTTTTTACGCCTTTTTACGGACAGTCAGCGATGAAAGCTTTGATACAGCGGGTCAGTCAGGCCCAGGTGATGGTGGGCGACGAGTGCACCGGACGCATAGGTGCCGGCATGCTGCTACTGCTGGGTGTTGAGCGCAACGATGATCAGGCGGCGGCCGACAAGTTGCTGAGCAAGGTACTGGGATATCGTATTTTCGGCGACGAAGACGGCAAGATGAACCTGAATCTGCCCCAGTCAGGCGGTGGCCTGCTGGTCGTCTCCCAGTTCACCCTGGTGGCAGACACCCGCAAGGGTCTGCGCCCCGGTTTTTCCTCAGGTGCCAGCCCTGCGCTGGGCGAGCAGCTGTATGACTACTTCCTGCAGCAGGCCCGCGAGCGTCATCCCGAGGTGGCCTGCGGGCGCTTTGGCGCTGATATGCAGGTCTCCCTGACCAACAATGGCCCCGTCACCTTTCTGCTGGAAAGTTAAGCTGGCACCTTAGGCTACGGTCGGCACCGAAGTGAGTGCCGCCAGGCCCGCTTCCTTGATATACAGCTTGCAGCCGGTCTTGCTGGCCGGCCTGTGCTTGGCACCGGCAGGCAAACGCAGCCAGTCATGACGTTGATAGTCACCCTGCTCGTCGTTAAAACTGCCTTCGATCACCAGTATTTCAACGCCGCCTGGATAGACGCGCGGCGCCAGCAGAGTGTCCGGACTCCAGCGCTCCAGCCGCATGGTTTCGGCATAATCCTGTTCCTGATACAGCATCTTGAACTCCACGCAGGCCTCCTTCGGTTGCCAGTCACGCGCCTTGGTGGTGACCGAAAAATGGTGCCTGGATCCTGCGTACTGACGCAACTTTACGAACAGCAGGCAGCCCTCCTTCGATGAAGGCGCATGCTCATAACCCTCCGGGCTGAGCAGATAGCTGCCCGCCGGCCAGTCGCCTTCCTGATCGGTAAAGACGCCTTCCAGTACCAGGATTTCTTCCCCAGCGGGATGGGGATGCAGCGGAAATTTTGCACCCGCAGGGTAGCGCACCAGGGATGTCACCTCGCCGCCCTCGGCCGTGCCCACCAGGTGCAGCCGCTTGCGCAGCACTTCGCCCCCAGGACTTGGCAGCCAGGGCTCGGCGTCTGTGTGGATATGGACACGCCGGGCCATATCGCCATTGACTGCTATCATGTTCGCACCCTCTTGTTATGAGCCCTGCCGGCAAGGAGCCACTTATGCATTCTGCTTTTCAGCGCAAGACCCCGGCACTGCTGTGGCTGCTGGTGTTCGGCGCCGTGCTGCTCTGGTCGGCCATTGCGCCCAAGGATCGCCTGACCTGGTGGCTGGAGGTCATGCCGGCGCTGGCCGCCCTGGCCCTGCTCGCCGCCACACGGGATCGCTTCCCCCTCACGCCGCTGTGTTACGGCCTGATCCTGCTACATTGCATCATCCTGATGGTAGGGGGGCATTATACATACGCTGAGGTGCCGCTATTCGATCAGATCGCACAATGGAGCGGCAGTTCACGCAACAACTACGACAAGGTCGGGCATTTCGCCCAGGGGTTTGTGCCGGCCATAGCCGCGCGGGAGATATTGCTGCGCCTGGATGTCGTCAATGGCAACTACTGGCGTGCCTTTCTTGTCGTCTGTTTTTGCCTCGCGTTCAGCGCCTTTTACGAGCTGATCGAATGGTGGGTCGCGCTGCTGAGCGCAGAGGCCGCCGAGTCTTTCCTGGGCACCCAGGGATACATCTGGGATACCCAGTCCGACATGCTCATGGCGCTGATCGGGGCCATCTGCGCCCTGGGGTTGCTCAGCAGCCTGCACGACCGCCAGCTTGCCCGCTTGCAACCGGGAGCCTAGCGCGGTTTCGAGAGCGGCACCGCCGTTGCCGCGGTATCTGCAGACTCGGCGGCCCGCTGCTGCAACCGGCTCCGATAGGCACGCAGCTCCCGCCGTACCAGCGGTGCCAGCAGATAAATGCCCAGTACATTGGGCACACAGACCAGAAACACCATGGCGTCAGAGAAGCTCAACACGGCTTCGAGCTGAATCATGCTGCCCAGGGCCGCAAACATACAGAACACCAGCTTGAAGCCCAGATCCGCCCGCGGGTTTTCACCCACGATGTAGGTCCAGCCCTTGAGGCCATAGTAGGACCAGGAAATCATGGTCGAGAACGCAAACAGCATGGCGGCAAAGGCCAGCAGCGGTGGCGACCAGCTCAGCTGACGCTCAAAGGCCGCCGAGGTCATGGCCACGCCGCCCTCTATGTCGGTCAGGCCGGGCTGGTAATAGAGCGTGGTGATGATAACCAGTGCGGTGAGACTGCAGATAACAATGGTATCGATAAAGGGTTCCAGCAGGGCGACATAACCCTCGGTCGCAGGCTCTCGGGTACGCACCGCCGAATGGGCGATGGCCGCCGAGCCCAGGCCCGCCTCATTGGAAAACACCGCGCGCTGAAAACCAACGATCATGGCGCCCAGGGCGCCGCAGGCGGCGCCTGTCGAGGTGAAAGCACCGTCCCAGATAGCCTGCAGCGCAAAGGGCAGGGCTTCACGATTGAGGATGATCAGCAGCAGCGCCAAGCCCACATAGAGCACGGCCATAAAGGGCACCACCTTTTCGGTGACCTTCACAATGCTGCGAATGCCACCGATGATCACATACCCCACCACCGCGGCCATAATCACACCGAAGAGCCAGCCCTTGTCACTGAACCAGCTCTGCTCCTGGCCACCGGTGGCCGCCACAAACTGCACGAAGGCCTGGTTGGACTGGAACATGTTGCCGATTCCCATGGCACCGATAACGATACCCCAGGCATAAAGCAGCCCCATCAGCCGTCCCATGCGCGGCAAGCCCCGTCGGGCCAGGCCATCGCGCAGGTAATACATGGGGCCACCGGAAATGGAGCCGTCCTTGTTGTGCTGGCGGAACATCACCGCCAGGGTGCATTCGACAAACTTGGTGGACATGCCGAGAAAGCCCGCCACCAGCATCCAGAACACGGCGCCTGGGCCCCCAATGGCAATGGCCACCGCCACGCCACCGATATTGCCGATCCCCACGGTGCCGGACAGCGCCGTGGCCAGCGCCTGAAAATGGGATACCTCCCCCGCCTCGCCGGGCGTGGAGAAATCACCCCGCACCAGGCGCAACGCATGGGGCAGGCCTCGCAGGTTGATAAAGCCCAGATAGAGGGTACAAAACAGGGTTCCGGCCACCAGCCAGAGCACCACCAGCGGCAGTTGCACACCCAGCAGCTCAACGCTGTAGAACACCAGGCTGGAAAACATCTCACTCAGCGGTGCAAGCAGTGCATTGACCTGGGCATCCAGCCCCTGGGCCCGGCATACAGGCGCCAGTAGCATGAGCAGCAGCCCGAACGGCTGGATGATGTGAAAAGATCTGATATGGCGGACACGAACGCCCGCCTGTCGACAGGCAACAGGTGTAAAGGCCATTGGGCTGGCTCCCGAAAGTTGTTCTTGTTAGGAGTTAAGGCCCCAAAACCGGATAGCACCGCAAAAGCGGTCATCCGGCCAGCAGAGGGTCAACACTATAACGATCAGGGTTCGGGTGACCGAAGAACCAGTTGCAGCCCGATGCTGGGGCCAGTGACCGGCCCAAGCGGAAGGAAAGCGATAAGCCGTAAGCTGTAAGCGGTAAGCGGTAAGCCGTAAGCTGTAAGCTGTAGGCTGTAGGCTGTAGGCATTGGATATTTACTCGTAAGTCCGGCCCTTGTGCCTTAGCCATCCTCCCTCGTGGCGTCCTCGGGGATCATAATCGAGATAGCTCCAGTGCACCCACCCTGACGGTCAAATCTCTGCCTGCCGGCAGGACTCACTCATAGGTCCGGCCCTTGTGCCGCAGCCATCCACCTGCATGGCTTCCCCTTGGATCATGGTGCGTCCAGTGCACTACGCCACCGCGATCATTCCACTCATATTCGCCGTAAAACTCCACCTCATCGCCTTGGCGCAGGCTGTCAATGCGGGGTGCAAGGTCGATATTGTGGGCAATCAGCAGGGTGCCACCGCCGGGCAGATCCAGGATAAAACGCTGATGCCGACTGCCCTTGAGGTCATCTGCCAGCAGTCGCGACACCCGGCCAACACCCTGCACCTGCGTATCGCTTTGCCGCCTGGCGATCACCTGCATCAGGGCCGCATTCGCACCCGAGGTGTCAACCACAGGACCAGTCGGGGCGATGCGCTCCAGTGCGCTGAACCCAGCCAGCACCAACACCACCAGCAACAGCCATTTTTTCATATGTTCAGCCCCCAAAAGGTTTCCGGCGCTCAATGTCAGAGAGTGCCAGGTTGCGGTTAATGAGCGACACCCAAGTAGCCAATTGCGCCCTGCGGGGCTTTGCGGCTGGCCAACAGGTCCGCCAGGAATTAGCTTAAGACTTTAACCCAGTGAAGCCTGTCATGAGCCGAGCCTTTGTAAAAGAAGACAGCGACCAGCCGGAGCATCTGCCCGACCGGCCCTTGAGCCCGCACCCCAATTACATGACCCTCGAGGGCCATCGCCGGATGCAGGCACAACTGCAGCAGTGCGAACAGGAGATCACGGCTCTCAAGGCCGGCGATGACTGGGCCGCCAGTACCCGGTTGCCGGCACTGGAGCGGGACCTGCGCTATTACCGCGCGCGGCTAAAAACGGCCCAGGTGCTGGAACCTGCCAGCCCCGCGGCAACAAGTGTACGCTTTGGCTGCAGCGTGCACTTTGTCGACGAACGGGACAACGAACACCAGTTTCGTATTGTCGGCGAGGACCAAGCGGATATAGCCCAGGGCCTGCTCAGCTGGACCTCGCCGCTGGCCAAGGCACTGCTGGGTCGCAGTCTTGGCGATTGCGTGCGCTGGCAGCGCCCGGCTGGCGACCTGGAGATAGAGATCACCGCCATCGACAGCGGCTGTCTCGATTGAAACACCCGCGGCCACTCAGCCCCGTGCGGCGATCATTTCTTGCCAGAAACCCTGCGCCAGCTCGCTCAGCGGCATGTCCCGCAGCCGAATCAGGTAAATCGGCACCCGGCTGCGGGAGCTGAAGTTTTCCACTTCCAGTGCCACCAGCTCCCCGTTCGCCAGCTGCGCCTGCACCATCTGCGCCGGCATGCGCGCCCAGCCCATGCCCGCCACCAGCAGGGCTTTTTTCATTTGATAATCCCCCACATACCAGCGCTGCCCGCCCGGAATCACATGGACGTGGTCAAAGGGTGACAGGGACCCGCTGTCGCTGAGCAAAATATGCGGGCAGCCCCGCAGCTCGGCCTGGCCGATAATGCGCTCGCCTGCACCGCTCAGATAGGTCGGCGCTGCCACCGTCAGCATGTCGATATCACCCACCCGCACAAAGTCGAAGCGCTCATCCAGGCCCGTATGGGGCCCCATGGCCAGATCCGCCTTTTCCTGCAGCAGGGATTCCACTATGCCCGACAGATGCTGGGTATTGATGCTCAGGTGCATCTGGGGATTGCGCCCCCAGAACTCCTTTACGGTTTCCAGCCACAGCGGATAGGCACACATGGCACTGAGGGACAGTGCCAGCGAAGGCGCCGCGCCCTGGGCCAGATGGTGCCCCAGGGTTTCCAGGCGCTGCACCTGCCCCAGCAATTTGCGGGCTTCACGGTAGAACGACTTGCCCGCCGGTGTCAGCGCTGGCCTGTAGTTGTCACGGCTGAACAGCTGCAGCTCGAACTCGTCTTCCAGCGCCCGCACCGCGGCACTCACCGTGGACTGGGTCTTGAACACCTGGCCTGCGGCGGCGCGAAAACTGCCCTGCTCCACCACGGCAATAAACGCCCTTAGCTGCTCGTTGGTCATGCTGCCGACGCCTCGATTAATGAATGATAAAAACGATCATAATGAGCTAAACAGATCGTTATCTTACGTTCATAAATCGATCTACTCTAGCACCCTGTTCAAGCAACATGACAAGCCTGGGAGCACCCTGCGTTGGATCTGACACTCTTGTGCGTACTGGCCGCGGGCCTGATCACCGGTTTCTCCAAGTTTTCCGTGGGCGGCATGGGGCTGCTCATCCTGCCGGTGCTGATGCTTGCCGTAACCGGCCCGCAAGCTCTGGCCATACTGGTGCCCATGTATGTTGCCACCGACCTGATGGCCATCGCCATGTACAGACGTGATATCAGCTGGGCGGTGCTGATTGCGCTGCTGCCGCCGGCGCTGATCGGCGTCTTGCTCGGCACATGGCTGCTCGGCAGCCTGGATACCAGTGCCTTCACGCCCATGCTCGGTGGACTGATTCTGGCCATGCTTGCACTGGGGCTCTGGCTGGATCACAAGCCCGCCGGCATCATGCGCCACCCGCTGGCGGCCAACATCACCGGCCTTGCCGCGGGCTTTATCAGCATGGTTGCCAATGCCGCCGGGCCTCTGTTCAGCCTCTATCTGCTGGAACAGCGGTTGTCCAAGGATGCCTACGTCAGCACCCGTGCCTGGGGCTTCATGATCATCAACGGTGCCAAACTGCCGATGCTCTGGACCCTGGGCCTGATCACCCAGGACAGTCTCAGGCTCAGCCTCTACGGCCTGCCGGCCCTGGTTCTTGGCGCCAGCATCGGTTACTGGCTGTTGCGCCGGCTGAAACTGTCGCAGTTCAAATGGCTCATTCGCATCATGGCGAGCCTGGCCGCCATCAAGCTGTTTGCCTTTAGCTGAACTGAGGCGTTCCCAGGGAATGAGCCATTGGCTATGCTTAAGGGCAAGTGCAGCGCCCCAGGCGCTGCCGCCGTTAGTCGCCAGCCCGGACACAGCCATGCTGCTCACCGTCGCCCATTTCGATTTCCCCTATCAGGCCCAGATTGCCCGTTCTCAGCTCGAAGCCGAAGGCATCGACGCCTGGGTCGCCGACGAATTCACCATCGGCATGCAGTGGCTGTACAGCAATGCCCTGGGCGGGGTGCGACTGCAGGTGGATGCGCAGCAACTGCAGCGGGCACAGGATATCCTCGCCCTGGACCGCAGCCAGGATGTGGAAGAACAGGAAGGCTCAGAACCGCTGATCTGCCCCTGCTGTGGCAGCAGTAACACCCGCTACCAGCCGGTGGGCCGCAGGCTGGCCTTTCTGGTATTTCTGGGGCTCGACTTCCCGCTGTTCCCGGTGCGCAACGCCGTGCATTGCAGTGATTGCGGCAGCACTAGCCGATTTGATGACTGATCAAGTCTGCCCCCCCCTGAAGCTGGCTGTACTATCATCAACAGACCATTCACAGCCAGCCGCGTCACACCCATGGCGACCATCAACTTCACCCGCCACCTGCAGCGCTATCTCGACTGCCCCTCGCTGAATGTCAGCGCAGGTACCCTGCGCGAAGCCCTCAGCCAGGCCTTTGCCGGCAATGACCGCCTGGCGGGCTATATCCTCGATGATCAGCGGCGGCTGCGCAAAAACGTCGCCATTTTCGTCGATGGCCAGCAGATCCGGGATCGCCGCCACCTCAGCGACAGGCTCAGGCCCGACTCCGAAATCTATATCCTGCAGGCGCTCTCCGGCGGCTGATGCAGCCCTGCGCACCTGGCAACGAACACCCAACCACGGGGACAGCAAGATGCAACTCAGAGTCGGTACACGCAAGGGGCTGTTCATTTTCGACCGCGTCGCAGCCAGCCAGTGGCAGCCCCGGTCCCCCATCCTGCTGGGGGACCCGGTTACCATGCTGTTAACCGACCCGCGTAGCGGCGACCAGTTCACCGCACTGAACCTGGGGCATTTTGGCGTCAAACTCTACCGGGCCGACCCTGGCAGCGACAACTGGATTGAAATCAGCACCCCGGCCTTTCCCAGGACGGATACCGACGACGGCCCCACCGTCGAACAAATCTGGGAACTTTGCCCCGGCGGACCCGATCAGCCCGGCACTCTCTGGGCCGGCACCATTCCCGGCGGGCTGTTCAAATCCATCGACCGAGGCGATTCCTGGCAGCTGGTCGATTCCCTCTGGGCGCGACCGGAGCGTGAATTCTGGTTTGGCGGTGGCTACGATGCCCCCGGCATCCACTCCATCTGCGTACACCCCCGCAACAGCCGCCAGCTGACGTTGGCGGTGTCCTGTGGCGGCGTCTGGGAAAGCCTGGACGGGGGAGCAAGCTGGCAGCTGATTGGTCAGGGCCTGCGTGCCGCCTTCCTGCCACCAGAGCAGGCCTATGAACCCACCAGCCAGGACCCGCACCGCATGGTGCGCTGCGCCGCAGCACCCGATCATCTGTGGATTCAGCACCACAATGGTATTTTCCGCTCCACCGACGGCGGCCACCACTGGTCCGAGGTTACCGAGGCCGGGCCTTCGGTGTTTGGTTTCGCCGTGGCCGTACACCCCCAAGACCCCGACTGCGCCTGGTTTGTGCCGGCGGTAAAAGACGAGTGCCGGGTGCCGGTGGACGCCAAACTGGTCGTCACCCGCACCCGGGACGGCGGCCAGAGCTTCACCACACTCGACAGCGGCCTGCCAACGGAACCGGCCTATGACCTGACCTACCGTCATGCCCTGGCAGTGGATAGCAGCGGCAATGCCCTGGCCTTTGGCTCGACCACCGGCGGCCTGTGGATAAGTGAGGATCAGGGCGATCGCTGGCTCTGCCTGTCCAGTCACCTGCCACCCATCAATGTGGTGCAGTTCCACTCCTGAGGCTCCCTGCCCCCACCCCTCCGCGCCTGCGCTACAGGCGCACTGGCATTAATCATTCGGGTATCTGGCCCTAACAGTTGCCGGTTGGATCCATAAGAATGGTCTCAAATCCCGTGACGCTGCATCTCGCTGCGATCCGGGGCGGCGCGCCGCAACCGGTAAACAGGCTGCGCTCAACGCTCATAAACCCAATAAAATTCGAGTTACTCGCCCATGAAACAGCTGGTCGCAAATCCCATCGACAGACTCGGTGAGCTCAAGCAACGCTACTTCCCCGGGCTCTGTGTCGCCGTGACCATCGGCATTGCCGCGACCTTCCTGTCCCAGCGCTACGGCGCGCCGGCCATGCTGATGGGCCTGCTGCTGGGCCTGGCGTTTAACTTCCTCAGTGACGAGCCCCGTGTGGTCCCCGGCATCGAGCTGGCCGCCAAGACGCTGCTGCGCCTGGGTGTGGCGCTGCTGGGCCTGCGCATCACCTTTTCCGATGTGCTCACCCTGGGCTGGCCACCGCTGCTAATGGTGTGCTCCGCCGTGCTGCTGACCATCGGTTTCGGTATTCTGATGGCACGCCTGCTGGGCTTCAGCAACCGCTTTGGCACCCTAACAGGCGGCTCCGTCGCCATCTGCGGCGCCTCGGCGGCCATGGCCATCAGCAGTGTGCTGCCGCAAACCGAGCAGACCAAGAAAGACACCCTCTTTACCGTCATCAGCGTGACCACCCTGAGCACCCTCGCCATGGTGCTCTACCCCATGATCAGCCATGAGCTGGGGCTGACACCGGCCGAAGCCGGCCTCTTCCTCGGCGGCACCATCCACGATGTGGCCCAGGTGGTCGGTGCCGGTTACAGCGTGTCGTCCGAGGTGGGTGACCTGAGTACTTTCGTGAAACTGCTGCGCGTGGCCATGCTGGTGCCGATCGTGCTGGTGATCGGTGTGGTGGTTCGCCGTGCCATGGCCAGCCGGGGTGAAGTGGGCGGCGGCAGCGTCGGCGTGCCGGGCTTTCTGATCGGCTTCGTGGTGCTGTTCACCCTCAACAGCCTGGGCTGGATGCCGCAGGTGATCGTAGAGCCCATGGCCGACAGTGCCTCCTGGCTGCTGCTCACCGCCATCGCCGCCCTGGGCGTGCGCACCTCGCTGAAGGAAATCCTCACCGTGGGCATCAAGCCGGTGCTGCTGGTCGTCAGCGAAACCCTCTTTATCGTGCTGCTGGTGCTGGGGTTTATAACCCTGAGCTAAGCTGCTGGAGTCCAGGTGCGGGATCAAATATCCCGCACCGGCAACGCCCGCCAGAATGCGTCCACAGCAGGCGTGCGGGCCTGGCGAAAGCGATACAGCAGAATTTTGAGATCCACCGCCACCATCGGCGAGCCCAGTTCCACCAGCTGGCCCGCATCCAGCTCCTGACGTACCAGGCTTTCGGGCAGCCAGGCGGCCCCCTGCCCCTGCAGTGTTAACGCCTTGAGACCTTCTGCCAGGGCGTTCTCGAACATGGGCTGATAATTCAGTTCCGGTTGCATGCGCGGCAGACATTCACTTTTTACCAGCTCGCCAAGGAAGCTGTCCTGTGGATAAGTCAGCAGCTTCAAGCGGTGCCCGGCAACGGGTGCATGGCAGGGCTCCCCTGCGGCATCAACCGCCGACACCGGAATCAGCCGGTCGGACCCCACCTGCAAGGCTTCGATATCTTCACGTTGCAGCTGACTGATGGTCACCGGCGACGAGAAACACAGCAGAAAATCCCCCATGCCCGCCAGAAAAGCGTCTAGCACATCATGCAGGTTACCGGTTTGCAGCCGCACCAGAGTATCTCCGAACAGTGATTCCACGCTCTGAACCCAGGGTGGAAAGAACGACACTGCCAGTGAATGCTGGGCAAAAAACTGCAGGCTCTGGCGCTGCTCATCGTGTAACCGCAAGCGATCGCGCGTTGAGTAGGTATCGGCGATCATGCGTTTAGCCTCGACCACAAACTCTGCGCCCACACGTGTCAGGGTGGTGGGATACTGATTGCGATCAACCAAAGGTACACCCAGCCAGTTTTCCAGCGAACGAATGCGACGACTAAACGCCGGCTGCGTCACAAAGCGTGCTTCGGCCGCCTTGGAAAAACTGCCGTTTTCCGCCAGTGCCACAAAGTCCTTAAGCCACTTTAATTCCATCACCGCCCCCTTGAACCTGCCCCATAACGCCCGAATCACGGCACCTATGCCGAAAAGTAACCGGATTCTGACAATATAGCATTGGTACAGATTCGGGTCTTGTCCCTACTATCGGTAGACATCAACAACACACCGCTTGCAGGAGCTACTACATGCATCTGGCCCGTTTTCCCCGTCTGCACTTTGCCCACCTTCCGACTCCCCTTGAGCCGCTGACCAACCTGTCCAAGGCCCTGGGCGGCCCGAACCTGTGGATCAAGCGTGATGACTGCACCGGTCTGGCCGGCGGCGGTAACAAGACCCGCAAGCTGGAATTCCTGATGGCGGATGCCGTTGAGCAGGGTGCGGATACCATCATTACCCAGGGCGCGACCCAGTCGAACCATGCCCGCCAGACCGCAGCCATTGCTGCGAAGCTCGGCATGAAATGCCACATCCTGCTGGAAGACCGTACCGGTTCCGGCGAAGTGGATTACAACTACAACGGCAACGTCATGCTGGATCAGCTGATGGACGCGCCCCTGACCAAGTTCCCCGCCGGCACCGACATGAATGCGGCCATGGAAGAACTGGCAACCACGCTGCGTGCCGAAGGCAAAAAGCCTTACATCGTGCCCGGCGGCGGCTCCAATGAAATCGGCGCCCTGGGGTATGTCGATTGCGCCCTCGAGCTGCTGACTCAGGCCAACACGGCCGGTCTGCGCATCGATACCGTCGTGCACGGCACCGGTTCCGCCGGCACCCAGGCGGGTCTGGTTACCGGTTTTAGTGGCAGCAACAGTCGGATTCCGGTACTGGGCATCGGTGTACGAGTACCGCGTGAACAGCAGGAAGCCAACGTATTCCGCCTGGCTGAACGTACCTGTGAAAAACTGGGTATCCCGGGTGCGGTCAAGCGTGAAGATGTTGTTGCCAACTGCGACTACGTGGGTGAAGGCTATGGCATTCCGGCGGCCAGTACTCTGGAAGCGATCGAGCTGTTCGCCCGTCACGAAGGCATTCTGCTGGACCCGGTTTACTCCGGCAAAGGCGCAGCCGGCCTGATCGACCTGGTGCGCAAGGGTCACTTCGACAAGGACGACAACGTGGTCTTCCTGCATACCGGCGGCAGCCAGGCGCTGTTCGGTTACCGCACCGCGTTCGACTTCCCCAAGTACGACTAACCGGCCAGCACGAGAAATAAACGCATGAAAGGACTGGCAGTGAATTCCATCGACCGACTGGGTGAGCTCAAGCAGCGCTACTTCCCGGGGCTCTGCGTCGCCGTGACTATCGGTATCGCAGCGACCTTCCTGGCGCAGCGCTATGGCGCACCGGCCATGCTGATGGGTCTGCTGCTGGGCCTTGCGTTTAACTTTCTCAGTGACGAGCCCAGGGTTGTCCCCGGCATCGAGCTGGCCGCCAAGACGCTGCTGCGCCTTGGCGTGGCGCTGCTGGGGTTGCGCATCACCTTTTCCGATGTACTCTCCCTGGGTTGGCCACCGCTGCTGATGGTCTGCTCCGCCGTACTGCTGACTATCGGCTTCGGTATTCTGATGGCACGCATGCTGGGCTTCAGTAACGGCTTTGGCACTCTCACCGGCGGCTCTGTCGCCATCTGTGGCGCCTCGGCGGCGATGGCCATCAGCAGCGTGCTGCCGCAAAATGCGCAGACCAAAAAAGACACCCTGTTCACGGTGATCAGCGTGACTACGCTGAGTACCCTGGCCATGGTGCTTTATCCCATGGTCAGTCATGAACTGGGACTGACACCGGCCGAAGCCGGACTCTTTATCGGCGGCACCATCCATGATGTGGCCCAAGTCGTGGGTGCAGGCTACAGCGTATCGGCCGAAGTGGGTGATCTGAGTACTTTTGTCAAACTGCTGCGCGTCGCCATGCTTGTCCCCATCGTGCTGGTGATAGGCGTCGTGATTCGCCGCTCCATGGCTAGCCGCGGGGAAGTGGGTGGCGGCAGCGTCGGCGTACCGGGCTTTCTGATCGGCTTCGTGGTGTTGTTCATCTTTAATAGCCTGGGATGGATGCCGCAGGTCATCGTTGAGCCCATGGCCGACAGTGCTTCCTGGCTGCTGCTCACCGCCATTGCTGCCCTGGGTGTACGTACGTCGCTGAAGGAAATTCTCACCGTGGGCATCAAGCCGGTTCTGCTGGTGGTCAGCGAAACGCTTTTTATCGCGCTGCTGGTGCTGGGATTTATCCTGTTTCAATAGATAACAAATAATAAATAGCAAAATTTGTAGTGTTCATTGCCAAAAAAATAAACTTCCACTTGCAGAAAAAGGGATAAAAAATGACTACTACCATTAGCCAAACTGGCAATGTGTTTTTTTGGAAAAAACTCCATATCTGGCAAAAGGTCATGATTGGCTTGGTGCTGGGTACTATCACTGGCGTCATACTGGGTGAAAGCGCTACTGTCCTGCAGCCGATTGGCAAGGCGTTTATTGCCAGTATCAAGATGCTGGTAGTTCCGTTGATCTTTGTGTCCCTGGTATGCGGTGTCACCGCCGTCAAGGACGTGACCCGTATGGGCCGCATTGGTGTAAAAACCTTCGTTACCTATATAGTGACCACCTCCCTCGCGATTCCGATTGGCCTGGCCCTGGCCATCTGGCTCGAACCCGGCAAGGGTATGGATCTGGGACACGCAACCAGTATCGAAGTCAGTGCAGCCCCCAGTATTATCGATACGCTGTTGGGCATTATTCCTACCAATCCCTTTGCCGCTTTTGCCACCGGCAACGTTTTGCAGATTATCCTGTTTGCCATACTGCTGGGCATCGCCATTAACCTGGTCGGCGAAAAAGCGGAGCCGGTACGTAAGATGTTCGATTCTTTTGCCGATGTAATGTACAAACTCACCGACATTGTGATTTCGTTCGCACCTTTCGGCGTTTTCGCCCTGATCGCCACCACCGCCGGCACCTATGGCCTGGAAGTCCTGCTGCCCCTGGGCAAAGTGATACTGGGCGTTTATCTGGGCTGTATCATCCATGCGGTTGTCACCCTTGGGGGTGGTCTGGCGCTGCTGACGCGGCTTAATCCCATTCAGTTTTTCAAAGGTATCTTTGAAGCCCAGCTGGTCGCTTTCAGTACCACCACAGCGGCAGGAACTCTGCCGGTGACTATGGCCTGCGCACGCCAGAACCTGGGCGTATCCAAGGATATTGCCAGCTTCGTATTGCCGGTAGGCACCACCATCAATCTAGACGGTACGGCGCTCTATCAGGCACTGACGGCGGTCTTTATCGCGCAGGCATACGGTATTGATCTGGGAATGACGGAATATGTGATGATCCTGCTGACGGCCGTGCTGGCCTCCATCGGCACAGCCTCTGTTCCGGGCGGCGGTCTTATTGTGTTGTCACTGGTGCTGACGTCCGTCGGCCTGCCACTTGAAGGTATTGCGCTGGTCGCCGGTATCGATCGCATTCTCGACATGGCCCGTACGACCATTAACGTTACTGGCGATGCCGCGGTCGCGGTTTTCATTGCTCATAGCGAAGGCGAGCTCGATAAGGACATTTACAACAACAAGCCGGCCTAACCACCGGAGCAGCCCCGCGCAGCCGTCTACTGACGCCTGCGCGGGTTTTATCCACCGGCATTAACTTCTCTAAAGCCTGGCTAGAATCGTTCACCTCCCCCCTTCTGGCAATACGTCAGTGTTGTCCCGACTTATGCTACTTCCCCTATTCAAGCGCTACTGCCGAGGCAACCCCTGGGCCGCCCGACAGCACTTCCGGATTCACAGCCGACATCAACGCCTTGCGCCATGAATCCGTGGCCATACTAGCCATCCTACCCTCTGTCTCAGCTACCCGGACTCAACCGTCTCTTCTGTTAATAAAGTCGAACACTATCTGGTTGAAAACATGACTCTTTTCCAGATGGGCGTTATGGGCACACTGGGGTATGACCGCCAGATTAGCCCCCTTGATGCCCTTCCAGAGCGCCTCGGGTTGCTGCCACATGTAGGTACGATCCCGATCGGCCCAGAGCACCAGGGTTTGGGCACGGATGGAACCCAGCCGTTGTTCGGCACTCCAGCCGCCCATCGCCTTGAGGCCGTTAATGTAGGTCTGACGCGACACCTGTAACGCCATCTCGATTCCCTCCTGGCAATCGGGATCCTCAGTTCCCAGGGTGAACCAGGTGGGCACCGTATAGCGCGCCGGCTCTTCGGTACCTCGCTCGCAGACCTTGCGGATACTCTCTTCCAGCGGTTCAAATCGCCCCGGAAGGCGCCCGTTCGGGCCGGTGCAATAGAGCACCAGCCGCGTCACCCGATCCGGGGCCTTGAGGGCAATTTCCTGGGCGATCATCCCTCCCATGGAATGCCCCATGAGGTAGAAATTTTCGACGCCCAGTTTATCGAGCTGGTGCAGCACGCAATCGGCAAAGTCCTCGATGCGCGCAGGCCCCGTTGTGCGGGTTTCCCCGCCGTAGCCTGGAAGATCCAGCGCTATAACGTCAAAGTGGCTGCTAAAATTTTCAACCTGCTTGTGCCAGTAACTCAGGCCACTCAGAAAGCCATGTACCAGTACCAGTACAGGGCCCTTTCCGGTTCTTATACAACCCATCAGTGTTCTCCTACTCCATAATCCCCGGTAGCCACAGCGCCGTATCAGGCACCATAACCAGCAACATCAGCAGGAAAATAAGCGCGCCTATAAAGGGCAGACAACCCATGATCACGTCCCCAATGGTGATGTCCTTGCGGGCCAGCCCCTGAATCACAAACAGATTCAGACCTACCGGCGGCGTCAGCACGGCCACTTCCATGGTGATGGTGTAAATAACGCCGAACCAGACCAGATCGAAGCCTGCGGCAGACACCAGCGGGAACAGGGTCGGCAGGGTGATAAAGGTCATGGACACCGGTTCAAGGAACATCCCCAGTACGATGTAAAACACGATGATCGCGGCCAGCACCATATAGGGCGACAGCTGCATTTCGACGAAGAGTTCGGTGAACTGCTGCGGCACCTGGTAATAGGTCATGACGAAGCCGAACAAAACACCCGCCGACAGCAACAGGCCCAGGTAGCCCATGGTCTGCATGGTGGAACGGACCGCTGCCAGAAACCCTTGCCAGGTCAAGCCCCCTACGGCGAACGCCATAAGAACGGTGGCGACACAGGAAATACCGGCCGCTTCAGTCGGAGTGGCGATACCGGTGTAAATGGACACCGTGATAATCAGGCCGATGATCAGCACCGGCAGCACCGCCGACAGCGCAAGCCCCCAGGGAATCGGCGTGCTCTCATCGCCGGCGGGAACATCTTCCGGTTTCAGCCAGCCCCAGATCGCAACGATAATTCCGAATAGCGACACCAGCACCAGGCCCGGAATCACGCCGGCAATAAACAGTTCACCGATCGACTGATCCGTGACTATTCCGTAGAACAGCAGAATGAGGCTCGGCGGAATCAGCACACTAAGAGTCCCACCCGCGGCCAGCACACCGCTGGACAAACGCTTGCCGTAGCCCAGCTTGAGCATTTCCGGCAACGCCACGCCACCGATGGTCAGGGAGCCGACCATGCTGGAACCACAAACGGCGCCAAAACCCGCACAGGCGCCAATGCTGCCATAGGCCGCCGAGCCGCGTACCGGTACATTGCTATGCATGAACCAGTACAAATTGGGGCCTATGGCGGAGCGCCCGATCAGCTCACCCAGCAGTACAAATAGCGGGACCGCCAGCAGAATATAATCAACCCAGACGCCCCAGAGCTTGAGCTCCGCAGTCACCAGGGTGGTTGAGAAGTCCTGAATGCTCAACAGAAAGGGCACTGAGGCCGCCGCCATGGCAAAGGGAATCGGCAAGCCGATCGAAATGAATAACAGCAATAGCCCCATCAGGCCCAAACCCACTGTATACCACTCCATCACTGAGTCTCCTGAGCGGTGGGGTGCTGGTATCTCAGCAGCATCACCGCTGCGGTCAATACAAACACAACAAGGGAAATGGCCACTGGCACCCAGAAGTAAAACCTTGGCCAAAGCAGAATTTCAGAGGCAGCACCGGAGCTGAACGAATGCAGCGTCGCCCTGCAGGCTGCCAGCGCAAAGAAGGCGCCTGTCAGCGTCATGATCAGCAGGTTGAATCGATCAACCCAGCCCTGCAGTTTCACCGGCATCAGATCGCGAAAGATCGTGACCTTGGGGTAGGCATCCATGTGCAACGCATAGGCCAGACCAAAAAATGCCACGGGGACCAGTAGCAGTGCCGTTGCCTCAGTCACAACCCCATCGGGGTTATTCATCACATAGCGCATGAACACGCCATAGCTGATCCAGGTCGCCTGTATCAGTACAATAATGCCGCCACAATAAAGCAGGATGCGCGCGACGCCGGTAAGCATCTTTGCCAGTGCCTGTGTCATGATTTCAAGCCTCGATTAACCTGGCGACCACCAGGATTCCCTTGCCTGGTTGGCGGCTACTCCCACAAAACCAGGCAGGCGCTCACACATGCCTGGTGTTGGGGACTTATGGGTCTGGCGCCAATGCTAATGCATCCGTGCAGCGGCATTGGCGCGCCGGAGGAATATCAGGAGGAGTGTTTGGCAAACAGGCTGCGTACTTTATCTGCCAGCGGCTTGCCGCAGGCGGCATCCACTTCCTGGTCCCACTTGGACTGAACACCGTTGATCAGGCTCAAACGCTTATCCTTGCTGATCGTGACGGCAGAACCACCGCCTTTCATCACCGCATTGCCGACACGGGCATCGACCCAGTCTTCATAGCGCGGCTTGAGCCAGGCTTCGGACTCCTGCGCCGCATCCAGCACGGCCTGCTGATGCTCGGCACTCAGGCCATCGAATTTTTTCTTGTTCATCATGTAAACGATATTGCCGTAGAACAGGTTGGCGTTAACCATGTGCGGCATCACGTTCCACAACTTCCAGGAGCTATAGGTGGCAACGCCCATGTTGATGCCATCAACCACGCCGCGCTCGGCCGACTGGAAGACTTCCTTGGGTGCAACAAAAACCGGCTTGCCACCCCAGTTTTCGATCATCATGCTGACCAGGGGTCCAATTGAACGCACCAGCTGACCGTCCAGCTTGCCAAGGCTCTCAACCGGCTTTTCGAACCACCATTCCTGGTCGTAGGAGTAGTTGGAATTGATCAGGGGCATCAGATTGACCGAGGCCGCCTCTTCACGCATCAGCTCGGAATATTCGGCATCCAGCTCGACCTGGTTTTCCAGATCAATGGCAGCCGGGTAAAGTGACGTCACGCGGTAGCAAGCCAGCCGCGTGTCGGCGGGCATCCAGCTGACGTCGGCGACACCACCCTGAACGGCATCGACACCTTCGCTCCAGCCATGCAGCGTGGATGAGGGGAAAATCATGACTTTTACGCCACCATCGGTCTTTTCCTTCACCAGTTCGGCGAAGTGTTTGAAGCCTTCGTAACGAATATCGGACTCATTGACGTAGGTCGAAACGCGAATGGTTTCGGCGGCCTGTACACTGCTGAATGCGGCCCCGAGTGCAACACATCCTGCCAGTAATGCCTGGGCGGTAAACCGGTTTTTCATGCAATTCTCCTGCTGTTTTTATAGTGCACCAGTACGGGATAGCCTGTGCTAGTGTTGGCGCCAGTATCAAACGCCATAGAGGCCTTTGCCCAATGCTAATTCCGACTGACGCTAGTCCGATTGCGTCCGTCAGCTCCGCAAGGTGCCTGACACTTGTGTTGGTATTGATACTCATGCATCGTAATTACTCGGAAAAGTCGGAAAACTACACTCTTGTGCTGCAATCGCAAACTCATTAAACATCTGAGCGTTTTTATTTCGCGCGAGAAGGAAAACCGATGGACCTGAAGTTGCTGGAAGATTTTGTCTGCCTGGCCCAATTACAGAACTTCACCGCCGCAGCCCGCGAGCGGCTGGTTACTCAATCGGCTTTCAGCAGACGAATCAAGGCGTTGGAAGAGTGGGTAGGAACAGATCTGGTCAACCGAGACTGCACCCCCCTGGCCCTGACACCCCAGGGAAAACTGTTTTACCGGGAAGCCGAAGTCATATTGCGCAAACTCTATAATTGCCGCGAGGAAGTTCGAGCATTGGGTAAAACCAGCGAACGGGAAATCGCTGTTGCAGCGCAAAATTCCATCGCCCAAACCCTGTTTCTCGACTGGGTAAAACGGGTGGAACGCAATTTCGGATCCATCTATGTTCGACTGGTATCGGAGAAACTAATCGACTGTGTTGAGCTGTTTACCCAGGGGCATGTGGATTATCTGTTCTGTTATGCCCACAAGAATATCGGCCTGCCACTGGACGACAGCCGCTTTGAATACACCCTGGTGGGGCGTGAGAAGCTGATTCCGGTGTCGGTGCCCAATGGGCAGACCCAAGAGCCGCTGTTCGCGCTGCCAGGCAACCCGGCCGAGCCGGTGCCCTTTGTCGCCTACACCCACGAAGCCTTATTTGGCAAAAGCATTGATCAGTTACTGCAAGACAAGGACCACCGCTGCTATGTACAGCGACGTTATGAAAACCCCTTTTCCCATACCCTCAAATCCATGGTGCTGGAAAAACTCGGCTTCGCCTGGCTCCCCTATTCGTCCATCCTGACGGACTTGCGGGACGGCCGGCTGTGCCGTGCCGGCGATGAACACTGGGATCTGGATTTCGATATACGCCTGTATCACCACTCCCGCGACAGCGAACTGAACCGTATTGTGCTGCAAACCTCGCGTGAGATGGACCAGAGAAACGCCTGAGAGCCGATCCGCCGCCTAGCCCTGGTTCGGGCTGTCCTTCAGCTGCTCCAGCAGTGCCCGGGCGGCCTGCAGATCAGCGGTATCCAGGCCTTCATCAAAAGCCTTGTAGCGGGCGATCAGCAACTCGTGGGCCTTATGTTGCCGGGCCGTCTGCTTGGCCCCTTGTTTGCCATGCTGCTTTTCGTGCAGGCATAGCCGGGCCAGATCCACGGCGGCGCGCAGCTCCAGCGAGCGACTGTCCTGTTTGGCTGCCAGAGTGATGGCCTGTTGCAGGCAGTCTTGTGCGACTTCCGGCTGTTCCAGCTGGAACACCCCCTTCAGCCGGTGCAGTTCGGGGGTATAGAGGTTTTCGCCGGTCTGTTTGACGCAGGCCAGAGCTTCATCCAGCACCTGTAGCGCCTCCTGCTTCTGGCCTGCCTTACCCAGGGACTCGGCCAGCAACGCCAGAAAATAGGGTTTGAGAAACTCGCCGCCGGTGGAGTGGTAATCCTGCATGCCCTGGCGAATGATCGCGATGCCTTCGACCGACTCTCCCTGCTCGGCGAGGGCCCAGCCACGCAGGATGCTGGCGCGGGCCTGCCAATAGGGAAAGCCCTGCTCGGTCGCAAGCGCAATAACCGACTCGGCCCACTCCCGCGCCTGTGTGACCTCACCGCGCAGATGATGCAACTCGGCCCTAAAGATCATCGGGTCCGCCAGGGTATAAGGGTTGGGGATCTGCTGCGCCAGTTCCAGCGCCTCCAGGCAGCGTCTTAGCGCCTGGTCGGGAAAGCCGCGATACCAGAGCGTCCAGGCACCTATAATCCGCCCCAGAATTCCCGGTTCGATGCCGTATACAAAAGTATGGCTGCCATGTTCGGTGGCATCATAGAGCGCCAGCACTTGGTCACAGTGCTGCTGGGCCGCATTCAGCTCGCCCCGAAACAGCGAGGTTGCCCCCAGAGCGCCATGGGCCTGTACCAGCAGAGCCGGGTCTGCGGCCGCCTGCGCCATCACCAGCAGCTGTTCGGCCATGGGCTGGGCGGCGCCAAAATCGGCCCTCAGGGTATAAAAACGCCGCAGCGCCACCAGCGCGGAAAACAGCTGCTGGCTGTCGCCAAGTTCGCGCGCCAGAATCTCGGCCCGGGTAAAGCACGCTTCAACCTCGGTGGCGCCAAAGCCGCGCACCGCCATCCAGACATGGCCCAGGCTGATCTGTAGCTGCAGCTCCAGTTCTGTACGCCGCGAGGTGTCGGGCAGTGCCGGCAGCAGGCTTTGTGCCTGGCGCAGGTGTGCCAGTGCCTCTTTACTGGCGGAGCGCCGCATCGCCTGATCTGCGGCCCGCAGCAGGTATTCCACCGCCTTGTCGGCATTGCCACTGCAGCTGTAATGGTGCGCAAGCTCGCTGCAGCGATCGTCCAGACTGGTGCTGAAGAGGGTTTCAATCGCCTGGGCCGTGCGTTCATGCAACCGGCTGCGACGCTCCTGCAGCAGCGAACCGTAGGCCACTTCCTGGGTCAGGCCATGCTTGAAGGTGTATTCAACCTCCGGAAAAGCCGGCCGTTCATACAGAAACTCCCCCGCCTGCAGGCGCGACAGTCCCCGCTTCAGATCATCTTCCGGCGGCCCCACCACCTGCTCCACCAGACTCCAGGGGAAATCCTTGCCGATCACCGCAAGGGTCTGCAGCAGGGCTTTCTCGGCCATGGCCAGACGGTCGATACGCGCGCTCAGCACCCCCTGCACTGTGGTGGGTATATGCAGATCCGCCGGCGCCTGCTGCAGCCGATAGGCACCCGCGCTGCCGCTGAGCACGGCCTCCTCCACCAGGGTCTGCACCACCTCTTCCAGAAAGAAGGGGTTGCCCTCGGTCTGAGTCATGATCAGAGGCTTGAGCGCCGCCAGGGATGCATCGTCTCCCAGCAGGGCGGCGAGCAGTTCCCCGGCTTCCATAGGCCCCAGCGGGTCGAGGCGCAGCTGGGTGTAGCAGCTTTTCTGGCCCCAGTCGTGCTGGTATTCGGGCCTGTAGTTCACCAGTAGCAGCATGCGGGCCGCGGGCACGCCGTCGCTAAGGGTTCTGAGGAAGGCTTCGGTTTCCCGATCCAGCCATTGCAGATCCTCGAAGATCAGCACCAGCGGCTGATCGAGACTTTCATGCACCAGCAGCTGGCGGATCGCCTCAAAGGTACGCTGGCGCCGCACCTGGCCATCCATCTGGCGCAGCGCAGAATCGGCCTCGGCGACCCCCAGCAGGTAGAACAGATAAGGCAGGCTCCCTTCCAGACTGCGGTCCAGCGTCAGCACCTTGCCGGTAATTTTCTCGCGCCGCTGGCGCTCATCATCCTTGGGCCCAATCTGCAGGTAGTTCTTCAGCAGCTCGATCAGCGGCAGGCACGCGAAGGCTTTGCCGTGGGAAACCGAAAAGGTCTCCAGTACCCGACAGGGCTGCTGTGCGCGGTGCTTGAACTCGTAATACAGCCGCGACTTGCCGACACCCGGCTCCCCCACCACACCGACGATCTGGCCCTGGCCGCTACAGGTCTTGTCCAGCGCCTGCTGCAGCTGCAGCATTTCGCCCTGGCGGCCGACAAAGCGAGCCAGCCCCCGGTGTGCAGCAACTTCCAGCCGGGTGCGCAGGGCGCCGAGCCCCTGCAGCTCATACACGGCCAGCGGCTCGGACAAGCCCTTGATTCGGGTGTCCCCCAGGGGCTTGAAGTCGAAATACCCCTCGGTCAGGCGATGGCTCGCTTCGCTCACCAGAATGGTACCGGGTGTAGCTATACCCTCCATGCGCGCGGCTATGTTGATGGTATTGCCCACAGGGTCGTAATCCGTGTGCAGATCATCGGTGCGGATTTCCCGCACCACCACCTCACCGCTATGGATGCCCACCCGCACCTGCAACGCGATGCCCTGTTCCAGCCGCAGGCGATCACTGTGATGACGAATCGTTTCCTGCATGCGCAGCGCCGCATAGAGTGCCCGCCTGGGATGATCTTCGTGGGCGATGGGCGCCCCGAACAGGGCCAGAATGCCGTCCCCCAGGGACTTGGCGACATAGCCCTCGTAATGATGCACAGCCTCCATCATCAGTTCGAGCACAGGGTCGATTAGTCGGCGCGCCTCTTCCGGATCCAGGTCCTGAATCAGCGCCGTGGAGCCGGTCATGTCCGCGAACAGCACGGTAATGGTCTTGCGCTCACCGCCATTGCCACCACGCGCCTGACGGGCACTCTGCTCGGCCAGAATCCGTTCGGCCAGATGCACCGGGGTGTACTGAATGGGCGCCGCCGTCGTGGCGGCAGGCAGTACCTCGGGAGCAGCATCCTCCAGTGCGATACCGCAGGCATTGCAGAAACGGGCAGCCGCACTCACGGACTGGCCACAACCCGGGCAGCAGCGCGCCATGCGGGTACCGCAGTGCTCGCAAAAGCGGGCGCCGGTTATATTGTCCTGGCCACAGTCAGTGCAGCGCATGGGGTTTGCTCGTCCTCCGTCTGGCGTTTACAGCACAGCATCCGTTGCCATTGTGCGCATTTCAGCTCAAAGCATAGCCGCAGTGCCATCAGCCATCATAGCGGTAGCCGACGCCGTGCACCGTGACGATAATCGCGGGGGTGCGCGGGTCCAGCTCCACCGCTTTGCGCAGTTTGGAAATATGCTGATCCAGGGTGCGGCTGCTGGGAAGATAATGGCGCCCCCAGCATTCATCAAACAGCTCGTCACGGCTCAGTACCCGGCCGGGATTGCGGTGCAGCAACTGCAGAATCTGCATGTCCCTGAGGCTCAGGTCGATACGGCTGCCATTGCGTTCGGCCCGTAACTGCGCCGGCAGCACCCGCAGATCCGCCATCTGGAAGCTGTCATCTTCGGCGGGCAGCATGCGCCGCGCCAGGCAGCGCCGCGTGACGGCACGAATGCGCGCCACCACTTCCCGGCTGCCAAAGGGTTTCTTGATATAGTCATCGGCGCCGAGTTCCAGCCCCAGCACCTGATCGATTTCCTCCGACTTGGCGCTGATAAAAATCACCGGCAACTGCTGGTCCTGCTGACGGATACGCCGGCACAGGCTGTAGCCGTCCTGCCCCGGCATCATGATATCCAGCAATACCAGATCGGGCCTGTGCTGCTCGAACAGCGCCCAGGCCTGGTCGCCATCGGCGGCCTCCAGGCAGCTATAGCCTTCGGCCTCCAGCAGCTCCGCCAATCCCAGGCGAATATTCAGATCATCTTCGGCAATCAGTATTTTCATGGCTTTAGCTCCAGCCGAATCAGAAAAGAGGCGCCCTGCCCGCCGGGCTCCAGGGTCAGGTCACCACCGTGGGCGCGGGCCAGTTCGCGCGCCAGCCCCAAACCAATACCCGTGCCCGCCACGCCATCGGTGAGCTTGTTGCTGCTGCGATAAAACGGTTCGAAGATGCGCTGCTGCTCGCCGGGCTCAATCCCCGGGCCCTGGTCCTGTAGCCGGATGTAAATGCTTGAGCCCTGTAACCAGGATTCAAGCCGCAGGCGGCCACTGTTGGGCGCATATTTCTCACAGTTGCTCAGCAGGTTATTGAGAATCTGTTCCAGCGCGCCGGCATCGTAGCGCAGCCTGGCGCCTATCCCGGCGACAAATTCGGCCTCGATACCACGTTGCTGCAGCAGAGGTACAAAGGTCTGCAGGATGCGGTCAATCTGCTCATCCACATCAGCGGATTCAAACCGCAACTGCAGCTGCTGGCGCTGCAACCGGGAGAAGCTCAGCACGTTGTCGATCAGGCGGGACAGGCGCTGACTCTCGCCGGTAATAACATTCAGATAGCGCAGCACCCCCGGATCCTGCTCCTCGTCCGCCAGGCGTTCCTGCAGCATTTCGGCGTACAGGCGCACATTGGTCAGGGGGGTTTTCAGCTCGTGGGACACCTGATTAACAAAATTGACCCGCTGACGGGCCAGGCGCAACTCCCGCCCATGCTCGCGGTACAGCAGATAGCCCAGCAGGCCCAGCCCCAGTGCCAGTAGCAGCAGCGGCGCCACCTGCGTGAGCGCGCCCTGGGCTCCGGCCTGAGTACCGGCGGGAGCATGGTACTCAAGCCGCCAGCTGCCCAGCGGATGGTTCAGCCAGAGTACGCGCAGTGCATTGCCCTGGGCCCGGTAACCACCCCAGCTGTAAAGGGTGCTGCCACGGCTGTCCAGCAGGCGAATTTCGGCATTGCCCAACTGCTGGTCGCCCAGCTCGCCCTCCGGCAAGCGGTTGATCAGATCCGACAGCAGGCGTGCGCTGTTAAGCACAAAGCCCAGTGTCCGCCCCCGGTCATCGCGCCACCAGTACACCTGCATCAGGCCGGTGTTGGCGTGCCAGGCAATCCAGCCAGAAGGCGCGGTGGCAGCAGCTTCGGTCTTGGCTGCCACACGGTCTGCGTCCGCCAGATCCAGCGCCAGCTCGGCCGGGGCCGACGGCGCCCGCAGCTGGCCACTGGCCAGATAACTGGAGGAATCACCCGCCGCCAGCACCGGTGCCTGCTGCCGCTGATCCACGGGATCGACAGCCGCCGGGCGAAACAGGTCCGGCGACTGCCACAGCGGCTGCATCTGCTCGACAAAACGCTGCTCCGCCTGGCTCAGCGGTGCGAAGCGCGGAGGGAAAAGCCGCTCGCTATTCCCGTCGCCGCCCAGCACAAACAGCTGCTCCACGTAGACCGAGTCCTTGATAAAGGCGCGCAAGTTTTCACTGCTGTAGTCGGGGTCCGTCTGACGCTGCAGGCGCTGTGCCTGTTGCTGCAGCACGCCTTCGAGCTGACGAAAATGCGTCTGCAGCTGCTGATCCACCGACTGCAGCTGCTGCTCTATCAGCGTCTGCAGCTGCAACCCCACCAGCTGCTGCTCGTTGTGCTGCAGGCGCAGGCCGAGCCAACCCAGCAGCAGCACGGGCAGAAGCACCAGTAGAATCAGCAGTAGCGGGGCGCGATACTTCACAGGCTCAGAGGTCTCCCTGCTCCGTTAATAGGTCTGCTGGGTTGAGCGCTTGTACTGGCGTTCGCGCAATTCCTTGCGCTTGCGGTTCCAGTCATCTTCCGAGGATATGTCATCGGCGTCCTGCAGCGCTTCTGCTTCCTGGGCCTCCAGTTTCGGTGAACTCAGACTGTCGGCCTTGGAGCCCAGCAGCTTGGCACTTTTCTGCAGAATACTTCTGGCCCCTTCGATATCACCCTGGTCACGCCGTTCCAGCGCCTGGCGGCTGTATTCATTGGCCACCTGTTCCACCGCAGACTCCAGTGCCGGTTTGTCGACCGCCTGCTGCACTTCCTGCGCCGAGGCACTGAAGGCGACCTGTACCAGGCCGCTGAGCTGGCGTTTTTCCCGCAGCGCCAGATTGTTGTAATCCAGCTGCACCTCGGCCAGATCCAGGGTACTGCCGGCGGCGTGGGCCGGGACTTCCACCTCGAGAATAACGAACTTTTCCTGCTCGCTGTAGAGCGAACTCAGACGGGTGCGCACCCGGTCGCCGATCACCTCAGCCTCACGCCCGATCAGACGCAGCGGCCGCACGCCATTGAGGCAGCGAATTTCGATGTTCAAATCCTGCGCCACGACGGACATCACATCGCCGAATTCATATTGAAAGATACGTTCAAGATCCGCGGCATTTTCGACAAAGGCATGGTTACCGTCGCTAAAGCCCGCCAGCTGGGTCATCAGGTCTTCGTTGTAGCCCAGCCCCAGGCCGATGGTGGTGACACTGATACCTTCCTTGGCCAGGGACTGGCCCAGGCGGCCCAGTTCATGGGGCGACTGGGGCCCAACATTGGCCAGGCCATCGGACAGCAATATGACCCGGCTCACCTGCTGGCGCTCAAGAAACTTGCGCACTTCCCGCGCGCCCTTGCTGACGCCGGCAAAGAGCGCCGTATTGCCGCCGGCCTGCAGCCGGCGAATAGCACGATAAATTGACTGCCGATCTTCCACCCGGGTGGCCGGTACCACCACCTGGACGCGGGAGTCATAACTGATCACCGAGACGATATCCCGCGCATCCAGGCTCGCAATCGCCATAATGGCCGCCTCACGCGCATTGGCGATTTTCTCGCCGCTCATGGAGCCCGACTTGTCGAGCACTATGGCGACATTCACCGGCGAGCGCTGCGCCAGGCTTTCCTGCTCGAACCCCTGCAGGGCTATCTTGATAAAGGCCGTCTGAGTGCTGCCCGCGTCCATCACGGGCGTGGCCAGACTCAGATTAAGGCCCACGTCCCGCGCCTGTACCGCCAGCGGCAGCCAAAGCACGAGTAGCAGTAGTGGCCGCAGCCAGCAATGATGTTTTATCCCAGTTTGCATGATCGTTCTCCCCCGGTTGAGTGTATACAGTGCCGGTCACGCTGTAATCGTCACTGTCTGTGTGCACTCTAGGGCGCCCGCGCTCCCGGGCGGTCAGACAAACGTATGGGTGTTGTAAAAAGATTGTAAGCCAGCAGGCGGCTGGCCCCTGACACTGATCAAAATTCGACCGCACACCGCTATCTGTGATATAAAGCGGCGCACTTACAGAATCAGCTTTTTTGAAGGTAATACACGATGGCGATCATCCGCTGGATTCTTGGACGTATCATTCTGCTACTCGACTTCCTGACCCGCCCAAGGGGCATCAAGCGTGCACCTGAGCAACAGGCTGTGCTGGATCTGCAGACCTCGCGCCTGTCACTGTACCAGTACGCCGCCTGCCCGTTTTGCGTCAAGGTACGCCGCGCCATGCGTCGTCAGTCGCTGAAGATTGAAACAAGGGATGCGAAAAAACAGGCCGACTATCGTCAGGAACTGCTGCAACAGGGTGGACAGCTGAAAGTACCCTGCCTGCGCATTGAAAGCGAAAACGGCGATGTACAGTGGATGTATGAATCGTCGGATATAGTGCGCTACCTGGACTCGGTTGCGGCGGTTTAAGGCTGCTCGACTGGCTCCCAATGGGAGCCCACGCTGGATCTATGCGGGCAGATTGCAGGCTCTATAATCTGCCCGCTTCGACAATAACAACAATCTCGATTACAGACGGCACACCCATGTGTGCTGATACTGGCTTTTGCGGTTATCCTGCTATAGCCAGACGACCCTTTATCCATTGTTATTGGCGAGATCAGATTAATGTCAGACTACCCGACGCTCGAAGAAATGGGCATTAGCTCCTTCGAAGACATCACCAAGTACAGCCTGCGCCGCGAAAGCGATGTGGATGTGCTGAAAATTTACTACAAGCGCCCCAAGGCTTCGCTGCTGTCACGCAGCAAGAAATTCACCTTTGCCCGGCCGCGCAAGTCCATCCCGATGCAGTTTCGCAGCGGTGAAAAGTGGGACAGCCTGACCGACAGCAGCCCGACGCTGCAGAGCGCCGTGATTGAGCTGAACAAGCTGACCACCCAGCCTGCCGCACTGCCGCCGGAAGATGTGAAAGCCCGCTTCCTGGAAGATCTGAATCACCTCGAAACCGTGGTGAACTCAAAGATCGACGAACTGCGTCGCCAGATCGAGAGCATGAAGTAATGCGCTTTGCCGGCGGTGGCCCAGCGGCCACTGCCTGCTACTCTACCTGATACCTCTCAAGGTACCCGCGGAACCTGAAACGACTTAGTGCGACTCGCTGGCTTCCTGCTGTGCCTGCTTTTGCTCCAGCATCATTTCGCCCATCTTGCGGCCGAAAACTTCCATCACCGCATCCGGATTGTCCTGGCATTCTTCAAATGCCGACACCATGGCCTGCAGCGTGGGCAGGGTCTTGTCCACCAGCTCGTTGATGTAAACCTCGGCCGTTACATTGGTATAACGCTCGTAGTCCGCAAAAAGCTTCGCCGCCTGTTCGCTGAGTTTGATTTCCACGCTTGCTGCAGCCATCTCGTCACCTTCGTTTTTTTTATAACTGTGTCTTTTATAAATCGAGGCGCCATTCAGGGCGCATTATTTCATCATGACCAGCAAGGCCCGCTGTGGCTAGATCCAGCCTTGGTGCTTGGGTGGAACCAAGCATCCCTGATTAATACATATCCCCCTCCTGACTGGCATCATCGTTCAGTGGCGACTGGCGCTAGAGCATTGCCGCCAAAGCCCCTACTCTGTCAGACGGACCATCAGGGCTCTCTCTGTACCAGAACAGGACAGCCGCCCAGCCCAACTGCCGCCACCCTTTGCCGACAACCTGGAGATCTCATGCACAAGTACCCGACACTCTCTGCCATGGGGATTACCGAGGTTGAGTCCATTGCGCGCTATACGCTCAAGGAAGGCAGCCACAGCGACGAACTCAAGGTCTACTTCCACTGCACAGGGGGCAACAGCCAGCCCCACAGCATGAAATTCGATTTCCAGCGATTGGCCACAAATACCGCCGCCGCCGAGTTGCTCAGCGCACTGGACGAGCTGCAGCAACTTACCCGCCAGGGCCAGCCCGCCCCCACACGGGAACAGCTGCTGGGCGAGCTGAACCACCTCGAAAAGGTCGTCAGCGCCAAGATCGCAGAGATGCGCTTCAACCTGAAACAGTGGCACTGAGCCCTTGAGCGCCCCTTCAGCAATCGCCTTTGCTACACTGCCTGAGTAGCACTGAAACGCTCAGGTATCGCCATATGTTTCCCATCAATAACGCCCTATCGGCCGGCTCTGCACTGCTGCAACAAGCCCAGTCCAGTATTGGCCAGCGCGCCGGTGAACTGGCCCAGATGGCGGGCAGCCATTCGGCAAACATAGCTCGCACCAGCAACATCGAATCTCTCACCGGCCTGCAGCAGGCCGAAACCTATGCTCTCTCCGGTATCAAGGTCATCCAGGCCGCTGACAATGTCATAGGTACCCTGCTGGATATCAGGGCTTAAGGCCCCGCAGGAAGCCCAGGCCTCGCGCCTCCCCCAGCACTGCTGGCCGTCTACACTGAAGAGTACCCCGCGCATTGCAGCGGTATGCGGCAATCGGCGGAACCTCGGCCACGATACACTCTACGCAGTGAGACAGTTGCATGAGCCAGTCCCAGGGCCAGCGCAAGCTTGCCGCCATTCTCAGTGCCGATGTCGTCGGCTACTCCCGCCTGATGGGCGAAGACGAGCGGGCAACCATCGATACGCTCAAGGAGTATCAGCAGGCCATTGGGCGGGTGATCGAGCGCCATATGGGCCGCATTGTCGACGCTCCCGGCGACAATATTCTGGCCGAGTTCCCCAGTGCCGTGGAAGCTGTGAACGGCGCCGTCGAGATTCAAAAAGTGCTGGAAGGCCGTAACCTGGAACTGCCGACTGACAGGCGCATGGAGTTTCGCATCGGCGTCAACCTCGGCGATGTTATCGAAGACGATAGCGGCACCATCTTCGGCGATGGCGTCAATATCGCCGCCCGTATGGAAGCCCTCGCGGAACCCGGCGGCATTTGTATCTCCAGTTCCGTCTACGACGCCGTGGAAGGCAAGGTGCACTTCGGCTACGACTTCCTCGGTGAACAGCACGTCAAGAACATCGCCAAACCGGTGAGCGTCTACCGGGTGCGCGCCAACGATCAGCACACAACCGACAGCCCCGGCACATCCAGGCCCCGCTGGTTGCTGCCCGCCCTGGGCACCTTGTCGGGCCTGGCCGCGGGGGCCCTGCTGGTCTGGCTGCTGTTACCGGCCACGCCCACGGAGGCGCCAACACCCGCACCGGCACCGACGGCGGCACCGCCGCCTGTACAGCCCTCCCCCTACCTGCTGGTCGGCCAGCTGGTGGACCAGAGCGGCATAGCCTCCGGCACCGGGCGTATCTATGGCCAGGCGATGATCGACGCCAGCAACTGGATCAATGCCAACGGCGGCGTGAATGGCCGCCTGATCGACCTGGATACGATCGATACCTCCTATTTGGTTCCGCGGGCGCTCGAAGGCTATCGCAAATGGAAAACACAGCAGGTACTGGCCATTCATGGCTGGAGCACCCCCTCCACCGAGGCCCTGATCGGCGCTGTGGCCGAGGACGAAATACCCTATTTTTCAGCCTCCTACGCCGCCTCGCTGACCGACCCCACAGGCCGGGGCGCCGGCGGTCGGGCCGCGCCCTACAATTTTTTCTACGGTCCCTCCTACTCGGACGCCTGCCGTGGCCTGCTGCAGTGGGCGAAGGACGACTGGACAGCACGGGGTAACAGCACCGCGCCGCGCTTCGTCCACATGGGCGAAAATCACCCCTACCCCAATGCGCCGAAAAATGCCTGTCAGGCCTACGCCCGGGAGCTCGGCTTCGAGGTACTGCCGGTCATAGCGGTATCCATGGCCCCGGATGACTTCAGCGCCCAGTGCGAACGCCTAAACACCGAGCGCGCCGATTACGCCTACCTGGCCAACACCACCGCCTCGGTTTCCGTGTTGCTGACACAGTGCCAGGCATTGCAGGTGCACACCCAGTTCATGGTGAATATCTGGGGCTTTGACGAGAACGTGATGCAGGCAGCCGGCAGCGCTGCCGATGGCGTGGTCTGGGTCATGGGCGCCGCCAAGTGGGGCGACGATGTCCCGGGCATGTATACCGTGCAGGAAGTCTCCAAAATGTCGGATCCCAGCGGCCAGACGTACCGACCGGTGCACTACATCCGCGGCGTCTGTTCGATGTTCCTTATCAAGGAAGCCATGGAGTGGGCCGACAGGAACGGCGGCATCAGCGGCGCCAATATCCGCCAGGGTATTTACCAGCACAGGGACTGGGTGCCGGCTGGGCTTGAGGGGGTCTGCTCACCGGCCAGCTGGACGCCCGATGATCATCGCGGCGTGACACGGGTGCTGATCTATCGCAGCCACGTCACGGGCCCGACCGATGCGCCCGTGGCGGACCTGATCGACCGGGGCATCATCCGCATGGAGCGCGTCTACTCCACCGACATCCCGCGCCGGCCCGAATGGCTGGGGCTTTGAGGTTGCCAGAGCGAACACCTGGGCATCAAAAGAAGCCTTTCAGCGTCAGGCTGATGCCGGACAACAGCAGCAAGCCAAAGGCAAAGCGCCGCAGTGCCTGGTTCGACAAGGGTGGCGGGAAACGCCGCGCTGCCACGGCCGCGAACATTACCACCGGCGCCCCCAGCAGTGCCAGGCCGACAAAGCTCTCGCCTACCGGCTCCGTCCAGAGCACAGCAACCAGGCGCAATGCAGACATCACACTGAAGAAGCAAATCAGGGTTGCACGAATGGCAGCGATACGATCGGGCTGCCGGTACATCATAAAGGTGGCGGGCGGGCCAAAGACTGCAAAGAGCCCCCCCATCAGGCCGGCCAGAACGCCGCAGAAAGCAAAGGCCGGCACCGAAGATGGCTTTTCCAGCTGTGTTACCCGGTACATCATCAGCAGGCTGCTGCCGATCAGACAGAGCCCAAGCGTTCCCTTGAGCAAACCCAGCTGGCCCTCGCTGGTGTAAGAGAGCAACTCCAGGCCAACAAAGGTGACCGGCAGGCAGGTTGCCAGCATCAGCCCCAGCGCCCGCCAGTTCGCATCCCGCCAGCGGCCGCCTCGCAGCGTCGCCGCCGCGTTGACCAGCGTCAGGGCACCGACCAGCAGCGCCGTCACATCGATGGGGGCAAGCCCCAGCGCCGTAACAGTAGCCATCACTATAAGGCCAAAGGCAAAGCCGGTGGTGGCCTGAATATAACTCGCCAGCGCCAGGCAGAGCAGCAACAGCAGTTCAGAGCCACCAAAGACGATCATGCAACATCCTCGCCGTTACCCCTGGGGGCAAATGAAACCATCAGGCGGCCCGCGCCGTTTAGTCGGCGATCCACAGCGACTTGATGTTGCAGAACTCGCGAATGCCGTAGCTGGCCAGCTCACGCCCAAGACCAGACGCCTTGGTGCCGCCGAACGGCATGCGCACATCGCTGGCGACCGGCGCATTGACGAAGCAGGCACCGGCTTCGAGGCGACGGGCAATGGCCTCGCCCCGCTCGCTGTCGGCGGTCCAGATACTGGCCCCCAGGCCAAAGCGCGTGGCGTTGGCCAGACGAATGGCCTCTTCCGCATCCGCCGCCCGTACGATGGACGCCACCGGGCCAAAGAGTTCTTCGTCGAAGGCCATGTTGCCGGGCTTTACGTTGTCCAGCACCGAGGGCTGATAGAACCAGCCGGGGCCGTCCTGCACAGCGCCACCGGTGAGCAGCCGGGCGCCGCCAGCAATAGCCGCGTCCACCTGTAGCTGCAATCCGCTACGCAGATCTTCCCGCGCCATAGGCGCCAGAGTAGTACCCGCCTGCAACGGATCGCCGGTCTGCAACTGCGCCACCCGCGCCAGCATGCGCTCGACAAACTCATCGGCTATGGTGGGCGTCAGAATAAAGCGCTTGGCGGCGATGCAGATCTGACCAGCATTGCCAAAACGCAGTTTCATGGCGAATTCCACCGCCTTGTCGAGATCGGCGTCCTCCAGCACGATAAAGGGGTCGGAGCCGCCCAGCTCCAGTACCACTTTTTTCAGATTCTGCCCCGCCATGGCGGCGATCTTGCGCCCGGTAGCTTCGCTGCCAGTAAAGGCGACGCCCTGCACACGGCCATCGGCGATAACCGCGGCGGTCTGCTCAACGGAAATCAGCAGGGTGCTGAACAGACCTTCGGGGGCGCCGGCTTCACGCAGTATGTCTTCAACCAGCAGCGCACAGCGGGACACATTGGGCGCGTGCTTGAGCAGCGCGGTATTGCCGGCCATCAGCGTCGGCGCCAGGAAGCGGAACACCTGCCACAGGGGGAAGTTCCACGGCATCACGGCCAAAATGGTGCCCAGCGGCTCGAAACTCACCAGGGAGCGGCGTGCATGGGTCGGGATCAGCTCATCCTGCAGCATGGCCGCGGCGTGCTCGGCGTAGTGCTCACAGCACTGGGCACACTTGTCGACTTCACCCAGGGCTTCAGGCAGCAGCTTGCCCATTTCCAGCGAGATGGTGTGCGCCAGGGACTCGCGCTGCGCCCTCAGCACCGCCGCGATCCGGCGCAATAAAGCCCCACGCTGGTCGTTGCCAGTGGCACGCCACTCTAGGCTCGCCGCCTGGGCCTTGTCCAGGCGCGCCTCGAGCTGGGCACCACTGAGCAGGTCAAAGACTTCAATCAGTTCGGCGGTGGCCGGATTACGGGATTCAAACATCATTTCAAAGCATCCTTGTGTATCAGGTTGAAACGGGCACTTCGCAAAGCCTTTACCCGCAAAAGCAGCAGCACCGGTACCCGGCACGGCTGCTCAGAACTAACGAAAAAGTCGTACTGTCTCAGGTGCGCTGGTCGCCGTGATACAGGCGCACAACATGGCGGGCTTCGGCGAAAAACAGCCAGCGCTCCACCAGCAACCCCGCCAGTGCCAGCAGTGCGGCGAGCAGCGTTGCCAGCGCATGGCCCTGCAGCAGCAGCAGGAAGGGCACGACAAAGGCCAGTGCCACCATGGCAAATCTCAGGCGCAGCAACTTGTTGGCCGCCACTGTATAGCCAAACTCATTGGTCAGGAAGGTACCGGCACTGTGGCCGGCATCCAGCAGCCGCACGCTGGCCTGGGTAAAGCCGGTGGCGGTCTTGATGGTGGCACCGGCGGGCTTGCCGATCCAGAACAGGTAGATCAGTTTGGCCACCGCACCCAGGGCAATCAGGCCCAGCCCTGCGCTGCGCAGCACCGGCGACAGGCCATCCTGCAGCAACGCCTGCAAGGTCGCCAGGCAGAGCGCGCCGGACATCAGCCCCAAAGACAGGTAGTTCAGCGGCGTCAGCGCCGTGCACCACTGACGAATGGTTTTCAGGCTCGCATAGATCATGCTGGTGCAGAACAGCGTGACCATGGCCAAGAGCGCCGCCACCACACCGCAGGCGCTGTAAAAGCCGCCCAGTTCACTGCCCTGGACGTAGATGCCAAACAGATACAGCAGCGCCACCGGATAGAAGAGCACGGCGAACACCGCCTCGCGGGACAGCCAGGAAGTGCGAAAGCGCGCGAAGGAACGCCAGGCATTCTTCGGATTCGCAAGATGCAGCGTGGACGACAGCAGGCCGATGGTGATCATCAGCAGTGCCAGCACAGCACCGGACAGCAGCAGGGTGCTGTCCTGCAGCGCATTCAGCCCCGCCAGCTGTGCCAGTACCATCAGGGCGAACAGGCCATAGCCGGCCCCGGAGGTGACGGTAAAGATCAGTACAGAAAATGCCGGATGCATAACAAGAACTCCTGAAACGGTTCGGCTGAACTCAGCGCGTGATGACCTTGTTAACCCACTGCTTCAGGGTCGCCCCCAGGGACGGCTTGAGCTGGTAGGTTTCAACCACCTTCTTGTTGCGCGGTGGCAGATAGGTGTTCACCGGGTTGTAACCCAGTTCCGGCATCAGCTGCTGACCACTGCGCTCACGGGTCAGGCGGCTGACCTCGGAATCGGGATCATCAAAGTCACCGAACACCCGCGAGCTGGTGGGGCAGGTCAGCACGCAGGCCGGCTGGCGTTCGGCTTCCGGCAGTTTTTCATCGTAGATGCGGTCCACACAGAGGGTGCACTTCTTCATGGTGCCTTCCTGCGGATCCAGCTCGCGGGCGCCATAGGGGCAGGCCCAGGAACAGAGGTTGCAGCCCATGCACTTGTCCTGATCCACCAGCACTATGCCGTCTTCCTTGCGCTTGTAGGAGGCGCCGGTGGGGCACACGGTGACGCAGGCGGCGTCTTCGCAGTGCATGCAGGACATTGGCATATGAACGGTCTTGCTGTTGGGCGTATCGCCCACTTCGTAGGTGCGTACCCGGTTAAGCCAGGTGCCCGACGGATCACGCCCGTAAGGGTCCTTGTCCGACAGCGGGCCTATGGTGCCGGAAGTGTTCCACTGCTTGCAGGCTGTAGCGCAGCCATGACAGCCAACACAGGTATCAAGATCGACGACGAGTCCGAGTTTCATATTATTGTTCTCCCGTTATTTCTCGCCACGCGTCAGAATATCGAGCATCGGACGCTTGAGGTTGACGTTCTTGTGACTGCTGTAGCTGAGCATCTGCGGCGACGCCTTGGCTCCCGGCAGCGGCTCATGGGACGAGAACAGCGGCCAGGTTCCGGTTTCACCTTCCGCCGCCGGCGTGATTTTGACGCGCAGGTCGTACCAGGCGGCCTGCCCCGTAACCGGATCTGAGTTGGTCACTCCGTCTTGCTTGTCGCCCTTCGTGGGCAACAGTTCGGAAATCAAATGGTTCATCAGGAAGGCATCGGTCGCCTCGTTTGAGTCCTTCGACAGGCCCCAGGCGCCGCCCTTCTTGGCGATGGCGTTCCAGGTCCAGACGGTGTTCTCGTTGCAGCCTTCCATCAATTTCACCTGGGCCCGGATCTTGCCGTTATGGGACTCGACCCAAACCCAGGACAGATCCTTGATGCCGGCTTTCTCGCCCGCCACCCGGTTCATGAACAGATAGTTCTGCGACATGATCTGGCGCAGCCAGGCGTTCTGGCTGTCCCAGCTGTGATACATGAACATGGGCCGCTGATTCACCGCATGGAAGGGGTATTCATCACGATCGATACGCTGCTCTTCCAGTGGCATGTAGAAGAACGGCAGTGGGTCGAAATATTTGACCAGCCGCTCCTTGTGGTGCTCTTCGGTGGGCATGGGGCCGTCGTACAGACCCTGGCCCGCCAGGCGGAAGGTCTGGAGTTTTTCCGAATACAGCTCGATCAGGATCTGATCGGTAGAGCCCACCCAACCGGCCTCCTTCGCCAGCTCCATATAGTCGCGGTTGGCGTGGCGCATGTAGCGCTGGTTCAGCCCCAGCTCGAATTCAAAGAAGCCCTCATTTTCTTCATAGGCCTCCCACTGGCGCGGATTCGGCTCACCGCGCAGCGATTTGCTGCCATCAACACCACGGTAGCCCGCCAGGAAACCGATACCGGGTTCCTTCTGAAAGTTGATGATGAAATCCTTGTAGCCTTCGTAGCGGCGCTCACCCTCGGGGGTAGTGAAGGCCGGGAATTTCAGCCGGCCCGCCATCTCGATCATCACTTCCTGCCATGACAAGACATCGCGATCGGGCTGGATCACCGGAATACGCACCGAGTCGCAGGCGGCATGGGTCTCGGAGATAGGCCGGTCAAGCATCGAAATAGTGTCGTAGCGCTCCAGATAGGTGGTATCCGGCAGTATCAGATCGGAGTAGGCCACCATCTCTGAGTGGAAAGCATCGGAGCAGACGATAAACGGAATCTTGTACTCGCCGTCGTCTTCCTTGGCGCAGAGCATCTCCAGCGTCTGGGCGGTGTTCATGCTGGAATTCCAGGCCATGTTGGCCATGAACAGCATCAGGGTGTCGATCTTGTAGGGATCACCCTTGACCGCGTTGCTGATCACCATATGCATCAGGCCGTGACAGGAGATAGGCGCGTCCCAGCTGTAGGCCTTGTCGATGCGCAGCGGATTGCCGTCAGCATCGATGACCAGATCTTCCGGGCAGGTCGGGAAACCCAGCGGCGGTGATTTCAGCGGCGTATTGGGCGCGCACTCCTTCGCAGGCTTGATGCCCGGTGGCACATGCTTGGGAAACGGCGGCTTGGCCAGATGGCCACCGGGGCAGTCGATGGTGCCGAGCAGAATCTGCAGCAAATGAATGGCACGGCAGGTCTGGAAGCCATTGGAGTGGGCGGAGATACCGCGCATGGCGTGCATCGACACAGGGCGGCCGATGAACTTGTCCTGCTTGCGGCCGGCCCAGTCGGTCCACTCAACATCGATGGTAATGGTTTCCCGGAACGCCACATGGGCCATCTCCAGCGCCAGACGCTCGATGGTCTCGGCGTCCACGCCACACCCTTTGGCCGCGTTTTCAGGGGCGTACTCGTCGTCGAGATATTTCTGCAGCAGAATGCTCATGGCGGTGCGCAACGGCGTGCCATCGGGGGCCTTGAATTCGCCAAACAGGGCCGGCGCCACATCGGTACGGCTGGCATCGGCGAAGCTGTCGGTCGTCTGGTCCCAGATCTGGATTTCGCCGCCGCTGCGATAGAACAGGCCATCGCCTTGCACGCCCGGGGTATTCACCACCAGCTGCGGCGAGTTGGTGTAGCGAATCAGGAATTCTTCATCCACCAGCTGGTGTTTGAGCAGCACATGCACCATCGATAGCGCCAGCAAACCATCGGTGCCTGGCCGAATGGAGATCCACTCGTCAGCGATGGCCTGGTAGCCGGTACGTACCGGGTTGATGGAGACAAACTTGGCGCCGCGTTCCTTGAGCTTCTTCAGACCAATCTTGATCGGGTTGGAGCTGTGATCTTCCGCCACACCCCACATCATGAAGTACTTGGTGTTGTCCCAGTCCGGATCGCCGAACTCCCAGAAGGCGTGGCCCATGGTGTAGAGGCCGCCGGCCGCCATATTGACCGAGCAGAAGCCGCCGTGGGCCGCCCAGTTGAGGGTGCCAAACTGGCTCGCCCACATGCCAGTAAGGGCCTGCATCTGATCGCGGCCGGTGAAATAAGCGAGTTTTTTGGGATCTGTGGCGCGGATATGGGAAAGGCGCTTTTCAAGGATATCCAGTGCCCGGGTCCAGGAAATGACTTCAAACTCGCCGGCGCCACGCTCGGTACCAGGTTTGCGCAGCATGGGGGCGCTGAGCTTGGCGGGGGAGTTCTGCTTCATGATGCCGGAGTTACCCTTGGCACAGAGCACACCCTTGTTGACCGGGTGATTGGGGTTGCCCTGAATGAAGCGAACCTGATTGTCTTCCACCGTTACCTTGATGCCGCAGCGACAGGCACACATATAGCAGGTGGTGTATTTGATCTGCTGCTTGTCGTGCGCCTCGAACTCCGGCAGTTCAACCGAATCGATCAGCAACTGCGCATCAAGATTGCAGGGCACATCAGCTTTTACTGAATTCATTATTATTTTCCAACCCGGTACCGGTGCCGCAACCTGGAATCTTCGCGCTTGAAAATACAGGCGACCACACCCTGATTATCCTTCACAGCGCCACTGGAGCACGGCACTGCAACTCGCAGGCATAAGGACCATGATGCTGCATATAACTTAAAAGAATATGCTGACATTAACTGGTTATATTTAAACAGTGTAGAAGATTGCACGGCCAGGCGACAAACGCCAACCAGCAAGGACTTATAGTGCCAGCCGGCAGCTACAGGGCTGAATCTGAGCCCGGGCGCAACTCTGAGCCCTGGCCGTTACAACCTCGCATGGCATGACAAAGACAGTTTATCTGGCTCTATGGGCTAGCCTTTGAAGTCACTAGGCTTGAATTATCGGGTTTGAAGCATGGGATGCTTCATCATTGACTGCAGGGCAACCCGGATCATTCGACCGTTCCGACACAGGGGCTTTCATGGCACGCGCATTCAAAACCCGACCCAAACAGACACTCTGGACACGGCTGTTTCCGTTCCTGCTCTGGGGGCGTTTAGTAAACCGGGAAAGCCTGCGCTGCGATTTTTTTGCCGGCCTCACCAATGCGGTCATAGTACTGCCCCAGGGCGTGGCCTACGCGCTTATCGCCGGCATGCCGCCCCAGTACGGCCTTTACGCAGCCATAGTGCCGGCTATTATTGCCGCGCTCTTTGGCTCGTCCTTCCACTTGATCTCGGGCCCCACGGCGGCACTGTCTATAGTCGTGTTTACCACCATAAGCCCGCTGGCCGAGCCCGGCTCCGCCGAATTTATTCAACTGGCGCTGACGCTGACGCTGTTCGCCGGGCTCTTCCAGCTCGGGCTGGCGCTGGCGCGTATGGGCGTGCTGGTGAATTTTGTCTCCCATTCGGTGGTTATCGGTTTTACCGCAGGCGCCGCAGTGGTCATCGCCTCCAGTCAGATGAAGAACCTGCTGGGGGTCAGCGTAGAGAGCGATGGCACCTTTGTTTCCACCTGGATGGGTGTGCTGGAGCGACTGGCTGATACCAACCTGTATTCCCTGGCCGTGGCGCTATGCACCCTGTTCAGCTGCCTGATTATCAAGAAGCTGTTACCCAGGTGGCCCAACATGCTGCTGGCCATGATCATCGGCAGCACCCTGGCCGCGGTACTCGGCGCCGCCGAGCACAACATTGCCCTGGTGGGCTCGATCCCCGCGACACTGCCCCCCCTGAGCCTGCCGGACTTCTCGCCAGCACTGCTGCATCAGCTGGGCTCAGGTGCGCTTGCCATCGGTTTGCTGGGATTGGTGGAAGCCGTATCCATCGCCCGTTCGGTAGCCAGCCGTTCGCATCAGACTATCAGCGGCAACCAGGAGTTCATGGGCCAGGCGCTGTCGAATATTGTCGGTTCCTTTTTCTCCTGTTATGCCTCCTCCGGCTCTTTCACCCGCACCGGGGTCAATTACGCCTCGGGGGCACGCACACCGCTGGCGGCCGTGTTCGCGGCCATTTCCCTGGCCATCATCGTACTGCTGCTGTCGGATCTCACCGCCTATGTGCCCATCCCCAGCATGGCGGGCATTCTGCTGGTGGTGTCCTGGAATCTGATCGACTTTCACCATATAGGCGCCATTCTCAAGGCCGGGCGCTCGGAAGCCTCGGTGCTGATCATCACCTTCCTCGCCACCCTGATCATGGCGATGGAGTTCGCGATCTATATAGGCGTCATGCTGTCGCTGGTGTTCTACCTCAAGACCACTTCCAAGCCGAAAATCGTCCAGGTGCTGCCGGACCCGACCTCCCCCACGCCCTTTTTCGTCAGCAACGAGGGCCGCGATCTGCCCGAATGCCCGCAGCTGCGGATTATCCGCATCGAGGGGTCACTGTTTTTCGGCGCGGTGAACTACGTCAAGGAATACCTGCAGGACCTGCCGGAGAATAACCTGCTGATCGTGGGCAACGGCATGAACTTTATCGATATCGCCGGCGCCGAACTGCTGGTGCACGAGGCCCGGCGCCGTCGTGCCGCAGGAGGCACACTTTATCTGAGCAACCTGAAAGACCGGGTGTCCCACTACCTCGACAAGAACGGCCATATTGAGGAACTGGGGGCGGAGAATATTTTTATCAGCAAGGGCATCGCCATCACACGCATCTACGAGCGTCTCGATCGCCCCACTTGCGACAACTGCACCACGCGCATCTTCAGCGAGTGCCGCCGCGACACCCCGTGCGGCTGACCCCGACGGGGCACCCTTGGCTGCATCAACAGCCACCATCTGGTTCCTCCCCGGGAGGGCGGCCTCCTTTACACTGTTTTTATCCAGCGTCCGTCTGCGGCCGCGCCGCGCCGGGGCTTTGCTGTGTTTAATTTGCAGTGTTTAACCTGAGGCAGAACTGATGACCGAGACGATGCTCATTGAACAACCCGACACTATGGTTTCTGTGCGGGAGCGCTTTGGTATCAACTCAGACCTGCGTGTGCCCGCCTTCACCGAGCGTGACGACCATGTGCCGGAAATCGATCCGGCCTACAAATTCAACGAAGATGTGACACTTGCCATCCTGGCGGGCTTTACCCAGGACAGGCGCGTCATGATTCAGGGGCTGCACGGTACCGGCAAATCCACCCATATCGAGCAGGTAGCGGCACGCCTGAACTGGCCCTGCATAAGGGTCAACCTGGACGGTCACATCAGCCGCCTGGATCTGGTGGGCAAGGACACCATCAGCCTGCGCGATGGCAAGCAGGTGACCGAGTTTCAGGAAGGCATAGTCCCCTGGGCACTGCGCCGCCCCGTGGCACTAATTTTTGACGAGTTCGACGCCGGCCGACCGGATGTCATGTTCGTGATCCAGCGCATTCTGGAGCGCGACGGCAAGTTCACCCTGCTGGATCAGAACGAAGTGATACATCCGCACCCCTATTTTCGCCTGTTCGCCACCGCCAATACCGTCGGCCTTGGCAACCTCAACGGCCTGTACCACGGCACCCAGGTGCTCAACCAGGCACAGATCGACCGCTGGAACATTGTCGCCACCCTCAACTACCTGCCCCGTGAGGATGAAATCGCCATAGTGCAGGCGCGGGTACCCTCCTTCGCCACAGAAGCAGGACACAAGCAGGTCGCCGCCATGGTGGCCGTGGCCGAGCTGACCCGTCAGGGCTTTGCCAGCGGCGATGTGTCGACGCTGATGTCGCCCCGCACCGTGATCTCCTGGGCCGAAAACAACGATATCTTCCACGACCTGGCCCGCTCGTTCCGCTTGTCGTTCCTGAACAAGTGCGATGAAGCCGAGCGGCCCATTGTCGCCGAGTACTTCCAGCGCTGCTTTAATCAGGAACTGACGGAATCCTATCTGCTGCACGCATCCAGCTGAGGTAGCCATGACTCAAAGCGGCTTCAATAAACCGCTCACCGCCTGGAACCCGGAGCAGGCACCGCAGCTCGCGCCCCAGGCTGCGGAGAAGAGCAGCGATGCCCCCAGGCTTGAGCGCAAGCAGCAGCAGATCGAAGAGCTGAGCGGCGCCGCCATGCGCGCAGAGACCGGCATCCGCAACCTGCGCTTTCGCGGCCGGCGGCTGGAAATCGACGGCCGCGCCTATCCGGTGCGCGTGCCTCATCTGCTCACCGATCTGGAACGGGACGACTTCCGCTCCTTTCGCGGCGCCGCCGATGGTATCGCCCTGCGGCTGCGGCACAATGACCGCCGCCTGCATGACAAACTCAAGCCCGCCGCGCCCATTGCCCGGCTGATATTCGAAATGCTGGAGCAGCTGCGGGTCGAATCCCTGGTAGAAGACCATCACCCCGGCGTGCGCGCCAATCTGACCCACAGATTCAGCGCCTGGAGCGCGCAATTCCACGCCTCAGGCCAGACCGAAAACCATATCGGCCTTATGCTCTACACCCTCACCCAGATGAGTTGGGCACTGCTCAGCGGCAACCCGGTGAGCGAAGAGTCCGAAATGCTGATTGAAATGCCCCGGGTTTCTCTGGGCCGCCAGATAGGCGCACACTTTGGTCTGTTGCGCCGTACCCGCCACGACCAGCAGGCCTTTGCCGAACATGCCCTAGCCATAGCCGCGGTGATTCAGGACATGATCGATGAACTGAATCAGGAAATGGCGCTGAACGAAGAGCGCGATGCTTCTGAAATCAGCGAGAACAGCCACCAGAACTTCAGCCTGCTGCTGGAGCTCGAAGGTGATGATGGTGAGCTCGGCGGCCAGTCTGTCGCCGCCAGCGAGCGTGAGCATGCCGGTGATGGCGATAGCTATCGCGTCTTTACTACCCAGTACGATCGTGTGCTGCCTGCGGCTAAGCTGGTGCGGGCCGAACAGCTGACCGACCTGCGCGAAAAGCTGGATACTCGCATCCGCGCCCAGGGGCTTAATGTGCCTCGCCTGGCCCGAAAGCTGGCGCGCATTCTGTCGGCGCCTGAGCGCGACGGCTGGGAATTCGGCCTGGAAGAAGGTCGCCTCGATGCCCGCCGTCTGTCCCGCCTGGTCACATCGCCCGGCTACCGGCAGCTGTTTCGTCAGGAGCGCCACCAGCCCCACAGCAACTGCCTGGTCAGCTTCCTGATCGACAACTCCGGCTCCATGAAGGCCCATATCGAATCCATCGCCATGCTGGTCGATGTATTCTCAAGAGCCCTTGAGCAGGCCGGTGCCAGCACCGAGGTACTGGGCTTCACCACCGGGCACTGGAACGGTGGCCGGCCTATGAAGCAGTGGCTTGGACGTGGCAAGCCGGCCAATCCCGGCCGGCTGAACGAGCTGAACCATATCGTGTACAAGGATGCGGACACGCCCTGGCGGCGCGCCCGCGCATCCATGGCGGCATTGCTAAAGCCGGATCTGTTCCGCGAAGGCGTGGATGGCGAGGCCCTGCTCTGGACCCTGGGCCGCATGCAGGCAAGGCGGGAAGAACGCCGCATCATCATCGTCATTTCCGACGGTTGCCCGATGGACAGCGCCACCCTGCATTCCAACAGCGACGACTTGCTGGATGTGCATCTGCGCCAGGTGGTGAGTCAGATTGAAGCCCGCGGCGACATGGAGCTCTATGCCCTGGGTGTCGGGCTGGACCTGAGTCCCTACTATCGCCATAACCTGGCGCTGGACATGGAGCATCAGCTCGACAATGCCGTTTTCGAGGAGGTCTTGCAGCTGCTTGCCCGGGGCAGGCGCCGCTGAGCAGCGGCCTGAATCAGTAACCGGCCAGCTGCAGCTGCTCCACCAGCTCGGCGCTGTTACGCACCCGCAGACGGTCATGGATGGCCTGGATATGGTTGCGTGCCGTGGCGGGCGCTATCCCCAGCGCCCGGGCCACCTCCTTGTGACTGAGCCCACGCGCCACCTGCAGTGCCACCAGCAACTGGCGCGCGCTAAGGTTATCCACAGCCAGACGCGGCCGTACCCGCAGTATCAGCAAATCGTCCTCCAGCAGGCGCGTCAGCACCAACAGGCGCCCGACGAACAACTCCTGATTATCGTCCAGCAGCGCCCGGCACAGCGCGGCAGGTAGCCGCGGGCCCTGCCAGTCGGGCCATTCACGCCGCAATTGCACGCCAAACTCGCCTTCCTGGTAATGGAGCACACCGTTGCTGTCGACAATACCCAGACTGCGGTGCGGACCGCGGTGCTGACTGCTCAGACGCGCCACACCCAGCAGACGGTTGATCGCCTGGGACTCGATCAGGTGTGGCAGCAGCTGCTCGCACAGCAGTTGCTCCTGCGGATCAAAGCTATCGTCATCGCCAGCACGAAAAAATACACACTCATGCACCAGCCCAAGCTCGGGCTGGGGAACTGATATTCGCAGAGTCGGTGCCGGACCACTTAGCTGCTGTGCAACGTCTTCATCCGACGACAGGGCGGCGGCCCGGTCCGACACATCCCCACAACGAAACTCCCGCCGACACAGCAGACCTTCCAGCGTCTGCAAGGAGGTGCGCCACAAAAAACCGTTGAAAGGCAACGCCTGCCTGATCAGACCCAGCGCGGCCGTTTGAAATTCGGCATTCGCCTTCTCCCGCGCCACCCGGTACAACCCCAGCGTCAGCCTGTTGAGCGTATCCACCTGTTTTTCCCCATCTGGACTTTATCAGCTCGTGGGGCCATCCGTGCCAGCGCTGTTACAGCATCCTTACAGTTGCAGACTAGTTCAATTGCATCATGTTCGCGGCCTGAAACAAGTCCTATTGTTGGTGCCAGATCGCGTGAAAAGAACCCCGGACGGGCGCGCTGACAGCGCGATCCTGTAAGCGAAATAATACATCAGAAAAACGCCACACCCGCAGCGATGCGGAGCCGGAAAGCCACGGGTCTCAGCGAGATGGCCGGGTTGCCTGAAGCGTAGTCGGCGCCATCCTGGTCGCTGACTGGAACTGGCGGTAATGGTACCCGAACAGGTACAGCTCCCCCAGGGCGTTACCGCAACAGGATGGCGTTGGTTCCTGCCACAGGCACTGACAGTCCACTTGCCTGAACCGGTACACCCTACCCCGCCAACCCAGTCAGCCCCATCAGCGCCGCATGGCGCTTCCAGCGAATTATGCACAGAGTCACAACCGGATCGGCGGTGCGCCCGACCCATGTCATCAATTCCGCCCGGGAATAAGGGCTATATGGATAGAACCCAATTGATAGGGTTGCTCCACGAACTGAACAGCAGGGGTGTTAGCAAATGAAAAAGCTGTCTTTACTGGCCATCGCCATTACCGCCGCCATGGGGCTACCTGCAGCGGCCACCTTTGGCGCTGATGCATTGGAAACCGATGTTATCAAACTGAAAACGGACTCCTCCAACCTGAAGGCTAATACGGATAACCTGAAGAAGGACACTGACACACTCAAAGCCAACACCGATAACCTGGCGGGTGGCCTAGGCGCTGTTGCGGCGAGAGTATTGATATTAGAAACGACCGGAGGACCGGTAGGTCCGCAAGGGCCCGCAGGCCCACAGGGACCGGCAGGTACTGATGGCGCTAAAGGCGATAAGGGTGACACCGGAGCACCCGGTACTGATGGTGCTAAAGGCGATAAGGGTGACACCGGAGCAACCGGTATTGATGGTGCTAAAGGCGATAAGGGTGACACCGGAGCACCCGGTACTGATGGTGCTAAAGGCGATAAGGGTGACACCGGAGCACCCGGTATTGATGGTGCTAAAGGCGATAAGGGTGACACCGGAGCAACCGGTATTGATGGTGCTAAAGGCGATAAGGGTGACACCGGAGCACCCGGTACTGATGGTGCTAAAGGCGATAAGGGTGACACCGGAGCAACCGGTATTGATGGTGCTAAAGGCGATAAGGGTGACACCGGAGCACCCGGTGCCACAGGACCGCAGGGGCCAACTGGGCTTAGCAACTATGAGCGAATTCAAATGGATTGCACCACGTCAGTCGCTGGAACAACTAGCGTCACGTGCACCGCACCTTGTCCGCTTGGGAAAAAAGTGCTCGGCGGTGGACTATTTAATGCGAATTCGAACTGGGTGGTCATTCACAGTTACCCAGCCACCGATGGAAGCTGGTCGGCCACTCTGACAAGATCGGGTACAAATACGACTGCCAATGTCAGCGTTTATGCCATTTGCGCAAACACTAACTAGCATCGAGATGCTCAGGAGACTTGTCATGAAGAGTACTATTGCTGTTTGCGCCACCCTTGCCCTGCTGTTGGCCGGTAGCGCCCAGGCGAACCATTGCGACGCTGATCTGGCCGATGCAGAGCAGGCCATCGGCACGGCCGCAGTCACCCTTGAACCCAATGCACTGGATGCGGCGGATGCGCTGGTGGATCACGCTATCACCGCCTGCGAGGCTGAGGAAGACCAGCTGGCGACCGCGGAGCCTGACTCCCCCATGGCCGATCCGGACTACGTGACCGTGGGTCAGTCGATGCTGATCAACGCCACCCAGCTGGCCAGCGGCAACTAGAACCGACCGAGGCGCCCTGCCGCCTCGACTGCACACCCCTGAAAGGGGCTGGGCCTTGAGCGCCAGCCCCTTTTTATATCAAGCCGAAACCCGCTAGAAAAGCAGCCTGCACAGGGCTGTTCCCACCACGATTTCTCTGCGTTGACGCTGGTCAATTCGCCACATTATCTCTTGGCCCCAGCCATGGATATGAAGTGGTCCTAAACATTCCCACTGGCAAAGTTGAATATAAAACGACCGCCTACCCTTGCAGGGTGAGCGTTCGGGGCGCGGACTGATGCCCTGAAAGGCATTGCCAGACCTCGCGCCCGGCAGAGCCGACTAGAATAATAACAACCCAGCACTCGCTGATGGACCCAGAATCGGAGCTACAAATGAAATTTACAAGTAAGGCTACGAAAGTTCTATCCCTGTCACTCTGCCTCGCTGTTTCCGCGGTGGTAAGCACAATGGCCCAGGCCAAAACCTTCAAGGTCGCGGTCGGTGATGCCGCAGGCGGCACCCAGCATGAGCTGGGCAAGAAATTCAATGAAGTTCTGATGGAAAAAACCGGCGGCAAACATGACGCCAAACTGTTTATGAATGGCCAGCTCGGCAGCGAGCAGGACACCGTGAACGACGCTGCAATCGGCACCCTGGATTTCTCTATCCTGGCCATCAACAACGTTACTCCCTTCTCCCCCAGCGTCGGCGCCCTCACTCTGCCGTACATGATCCAGAGCCTGGACGATGCCATCACCTTGACCCAGGGCCCTGTCGGTGAACAACTGGTCGAGAACACCCTGCGGGATGCCGGCGTACGCATCATCGGCTGGGCCTATTCCGGCTTTCGCGTGCTGACCAACTCCAAGCACCCGGTCACCACCCCGGCAGATCTGAAAGACGTTGTAGTTCGCGTGCCCAAAAACGAAATCATGATCGATACCTACAAGGCTTGGGGTATCAACGCCACGCCTATGGCCTGGTCCGAAACCTTCACCGCACTGCAGCAGGGCGTTGTCGATGGCCAGGACAACCCGTACATCACCGTCTATGCGATGAAGTTTGATGAAGTGCAGAAGTACGTCACCAACCTGCGCTACCTGTTCTCCATTGAGCCGCTGATTGTCAGCGAGTCCGTGTTCCAGGATCAGTCCGCCGAAGACCAGGCCGCCATCCTGGAAGCCGGCAAGGCTGCCACTGCCCACAGCGCTCAGTTCCTGCGGGATCAGGAAAGCAAGATCAAGGCAGAGCTGACCGAGAAAGGCATGGTCATCGCGGATCCGGCCGATAATGAGAAAGAGTGGATCGACCTTGCCACAAGCAAAGTCTGGCCGAAGTATGTCGACAGCATCGGCGGCAAGGACGTCCTGAACAACGTACTGAAATCGCTGGGCCGCGACGAAATCTGATCCCTTGTTAGCAGCCGCCCTTGCGGTGGCCGCGCAATGAATCGGTTTCCACCAGAAGGCTGTCTGGACAGGCTGGTCCGAGCACGTTGATCAGCCCTATTCCGGCAGCCTTCTGGCTTTATATCAGCACGTTAAAATGCATGACGCTGCTGCCCGTCGGGTAGGCCAGCCCGCATTTCCAGGAGAACTCACTATGGCAAAAGCCACGGTTCTATTCAGGATTCTCGGTAATATCGAGAGTTACATCTGCCGAACTCTCCTCTCCGTCTTCGTCATACTGCTGTTCCTGCAGATCATTTCACGGGAGCTGTTCCAGCATTCTCTTTCATGGACTGAAGAGCTTTCGACCTACATGTTTGTCTGGTTCGTATTCTTTGGCGCCAGCTATGCAGCCAAACTATCGGCCCACAACCGTGTCACCTTCCAGTTCAAACTCCTGCCCCCCAAGGTAGGGGTCGTCATGGAAGCCATTTCTGACCTTATTTGGGTCTGCTTTAACTGTTATTTCGTGTACCTGAGCTACGACTTTGTATTCCACAAGATGAACCTGTTCTGGAAATCTCAGACGCTCGGCGTCCCCATGAAATATATCTACCTGATTCTGCCTATCGCATTTTCCCTGATGACTATTCGCATTCTGCAGGTTAATTATTACAAGCTGATCAAAGGCATTGATATTCGAGATCCCGAGTCGCTCGAAGTCGAAAAGCTGATGGACTCAGACAATCAGAATAGCAAGTCCGTCTAGGTCAGGAGTTTGTAATGGTTGAATCATCCATCGTATTAATTCTGTTTGGTAGCTTCATCGGCCTGCTGCTGATGGGCGCACCTATTACCGTCGCCCTGGGCGTATCGGCACTTGTGTCATTTCTCTATCTGGACGAGAACCCGATCAAGTTTGTCCAGATCGCCTTTACCTCCGTCGGTTCCTTTCCGCTAATGGCGCTGCCTGCCTTTATTCTGGCCGGTGCCCTGATGGAGGCCGCCGGTATTTCACGCCGCCTGGTGCATCTGGCGGAAAGCTTTGCCGGCCCTGTGACCGGTGGTATATCTGCCGCTGCTGTACTGGCGTGCATGTTCTTTGGTGCCATATCCGGTTCCGGCCCCGCAACCACCGCAGCGGTGGGCATGCTGATGATTCCGGCCATGATCAAGCGCGGTTACGACAAAGGCTATGCATCGGCGATTACGGCATCGGCCGGCAGCCTGGGGATTATAATTCCGCCGTCGATTCCCATGGTGATCTTCGGTATTTCAGCGATCGGCATGGTCGCGCCACCTGAAGCCATCGCCAAGTTTGGCGAGTTTCAGACAGTATCCATTCCCAAACTCTTTATTGCAGGCTTCGCACCGGGGCTGATTATCGCCACCACCCTGCTGATCATGAACTACGTGAGCTGCAAAAAACGCGGTTACCATGGCACCAGCGATGGCTGGTCATCCGACCAAATATTGAAGGCATTCAAGGAGGGTTTCTGGTCGATACTCGCGCCGCTGGTGATTCTGGGGGGTATATATACCGGCTTCTTTACCCCGACCGAATCCGCCATCGTCGCCATCTTCTATACCCTGTTCGTGGGTGTGTTCATTCACAAGGAGCTCAAGCTAGAAAGCATTTTCCACTCCCTGGAAACCACCACCTGGCTGAGCGGGCGCGTGCTGCTGATCCTGTTCACCGCCACAGTATTCGGGCGTCTGCTGGTTGAAAACCAGATTCCCGCCATCGTGGCCGAATCCATGCTCAGCATTACCGACAACCTCTATCTGATCTGGACCATGATTATCGCCTTCCTGCTGTTTGTTGGCATGTTCATGGAAACCCTGGCCGCCATCATGATACTGACGCCGGTACTGCTGCCCATCGCCTACAGCCTGGGTATAGACCCCGTTCATTTCGGTATTGTTGTCGTCTGCTGTCTGGGGATTGGCTTTCAGACGCCGCCACTGGGTGAAAATCTGTTTATTGCGTCTGGCATATCCGGCACCTCTATCGAAGAGATTTCCCTGCGGGCTCTACCCTTTGCGTTTGCATCCATCGTTGGCGTCTTCATCATCGCCTTCTTCCCGGATCTGACGCTCTTCCTGCCAAGGTTGCTGGGCTATTAGTGATCCTGACCAGGCCCGCATCATTAATGGGTACGGGCCTTTCATGCGGCATATTGAAGAATTTGAGGTAAATAGCATGCTGCCAGAATTCAAAAAGATACTTTACTGTACCGACCTGTCGAAGAACGCCTCCTTTGCGTTCAAGTACGCAGTTTATCTAGCCAAATCCACCGGCGCCGATATTCACGTACTGCATGTAATTGAAAAGCTCTCGGACGATGCTCACTTCGCGTTACAGACCTACGTTCTTAATGACAAGAGCCGGGATGACTTTCTGCATCACCGCATCCAGCACGCCCGCGAGCGACTGAATGAACGCCAGGATTATTTTTGGGATGTACTGGCACCGGAAGAAAAGGCGTTTCGCTCAAAAATAGTCTCCGTCGATATTGTGGAAAACTATCCGGCGGAAAATATCCTCAAGAAGTCACGGGAACTGCAGTGCGACCTGATCGTGATGGGCGCCCATGAGAAAGGCCGCATCATGCATACCTTCCTCGGCAGTGTAGCCAAAAGCGTGCTGCGGCACTCCAAAATCCCCACCCTTGTTGTGCCACTGCCAGACAAGGAAGAAGCTGCCAAAGAAAAGGCCGCCGCCAGGAAACGTTCCTGAGGCTTCCGCCTCGCTGCCCCCTCGGAGCCAACGGCTCCGGGGATATCCCGGCGATTCGCAGTCCCCTTCCCTATAAGCCTCCGCAACATCCTTCTCAATAGCTCTCATCAATAGTCCCCCAGGCGTTGCTGCATCTGCCCATTTGAACGTGCCCTGATGCAGCCACACTGCGGCTTTGTCTAACCACCCCGTATCCAAACAAAAGCGGTATCTTACTGAGAGGTCGGGTGAATCCAGTTATGCACCACGCTGTCGTTGCTCCAGCGTTCGCGACAGAGACCGCCGGCTGCTTGAACACAGTCAAGCTACTGGCTTTGAGCTCGATACTTAACTAAAACTAAGCACAGGGCACGACAGCGCTTATTGAGATTGATCGAAACACTTGAGGCCGTTTACAGTGAGCATGGATGCTCAGAAGCGGAGCGCTACTGGGCGCTGGGGCGGATAGGATCAGGTAGCGCTTGTGCAGGTTTACTATTTTATTTTAAACCCCACATACGAAAAAGCCCCGACCGAAGGTCGAGGCGTTTTCGTTGAATAAATGCTTGGCGCCTTGCAGGCGAGCCGTCCCGCAGACAAGTATGCTGCGGTCGTCAAAACGGGTCAAAGCTGCGCTTCGACAAGTCCCGTTTTGACCCTACTATCACATGGCTGGGCGGCCGCGAGCGGCGCTGTCTACCTGCCCCATGTGAGGGTCATCGCTGAACAATACCCCATACGGAAAAACCCCGGCCTCATCGAGACCGGGGTTTCCGTTATTAAATGCTTGGCGATGACCTACTTTCACATGGAGCACACTACGCTACCCTTGGAGGTACTGGGTTTCACTACTGGGCGCCGCGGCGGATAAAAAGCGGATGGGATCAGGTGGCTCTTTTGCTGGTTTACTGTTTTCTTGCAAAATCCACATACAAAAAAGCCCCGACCGAAGGTCGAGGCTTTTCTGTTTAAATAAATGCTTGGCGATGACCTACTCTCACATGGGGAAACCCCACACTACCATCGGCGATACCGCGTTTCACTACTGAGTTCGGGATGGGATCAGGTGGTTCCACAGCTCTATTGTCGCCAAGCAAAACTTGTACAATATGGATTCTGGCCTCGACAGCGTGTGGTCTGTCGCGACGTAGCTTAATTCGAGGGTGAGCTTTCACTCTATGTCTGTCTGCAGCACAAGCTCTTGCCAATGCGTCAATCTCGTCTCTCGTGCTTTTCGCCTGCTGGCCTTGCGGCAACAGCAGGCAACCAAACGCCTTGGGCGTTATATGGTCAAGCCTCACGGGCAATTAGTACGGGTTAGCTCAACGCCTCGCAGCGCTTACACACCCCGCCTATCAACGTCTTAGTCTTAAACGGCCCTTTAGGGGGCTCAAGGCCCCAGTGAGATCTCATCTTGAAGGGGGCTTCCCGCTTAGATGCTTTCAGCGGTTATCCCGTCCGAACGTAGCTACCCGGCAATGCCACTGGCGTGACAACCGGAACACCAGAGGTTCGTTCACTCCGGTCCTCTCGTACTAGGAGCAACTCTTCTCAAATCTCAAACGCCCACGGCAGATAGGGACCGAACTGTCTCACGACGTTCTAAACCCAGCTCGCGTACCACTTTAAATGGCGAACAGCCATACCCTTGGGACCGGCTTCAGCCCCAGGATGTGATGAGCCGACATCGAGGTGCCAAACACCGCCGTCGATGTGAACTCTTGGGCGGTATCAGCCTGTTATCCCCGGAGTACCTTTTATCCGTTGAGCGATGGCCCTTCCATGCAGAACCACCGGATCACTAGAACCTACTTTCGTACCTGCTCCACGTGTCAGTGTCGCAGTCAAGCACCCTTCTACTCTTGCGCTCAATGCATGATTTCCGACCATGCTGAGGGTACCTTCGTGCTCCTCCGTTACTCTTTGGGAGGAGACCGCCCCAGTCAAACTACCCACCACACAATGTCCTCGAACCGGATTACGGTCCAGAGTTAGAACCTCAACAGTACCAGGCTGGTATTTCAAGATTGGCTCCACGCAGACTGGCGTCCACGCTTCAAAGCCTCCCAGCTATCCTACACAAGTAATGTCAAAGTCCACTGTGAAGCTATAGTAAAGGTTCACGGGGTCTTTCCGTCTAGCCGCGGGTAAACTGCATCTTAACAGCTATTTCAATTTCACTGAGTCTCGGGTGGAGACAGTGTGGCCATCGTTACGCCATTCGTGCAGGTCGGAACTTACCCGACAAGGAATTTCGCTACCTTAGGACCGTTATAGTTACGGCCGCCGTTTACCGGGGCTTCGATCAAGAGCTTCGCTTGCGCTAACCCCATCAATTAACCTTCCGGCACCGGGCAGGCGTCACACCCTATACGTCCACTTTCGTGTTTGCAGAGTGCTGTGTTTTTAATAAACAGTCGCAGCCACCTGGTATCTTCGACTCCCAACAGCTCACCCCGCGAGGGGGTCACCATCAGGAGCGTGCCTTCTCCCGAAGTTACGGCACCATTTTGCCTAGTTCCTTCACCCGAGTTCTCTCAAGCGCCTTGGTATTCTCTACCTGACCACCTGTGTCGGTTTTGGGTACGGTCAGCGGTAACCTGAAGCTTAGAGGCTTTTCCTGGAAGCGTGGCATCAACGACTTCAGTTCCTAAGAACCTCGTCATCAGATCTCAGTCTTAAGGGGGACCGGATTTGCCTAATCCCCCAACCTACATCCTTAAACGCAGACAACCAACGCTGCGCTCGCCTAGCCTTCTCCGTCCCCTCATCGCAGTTACCGCCGGTGCAGGAATATTAACCTGCTTCCCATCGACTACGCATTTCTGCCTCGCCTTAGGGGCCGACTCACCCTACCTCGAATAGCGTTGGATAGGAAACCTTGGTCTTCCGGCGTGGAGGTTTTTCACCCCCATTATCGTTACTCATGTCAGCATTCGCACTTCTGATACCTCCAGGATGCCTCACAGCTTTCCCTTCAACGGCTTACAGAACGCTCCTCTACCATGCCATAAATGGCATCCACAGCTTCGGTGTATCACTTAGCCCCGTTATATCTTCCGCGCAGGCCGACTCGACTAGTGAGCTATTACGCTTTCTTTAAAGGGTGGCTGCTTCTAAGCCAACCTCCTAGCTGTCTGAGCCTTCCCACATCGTTTCCCACTTAGTGATAACTTTGGGACCTTAGCTGGTGGTCTGGGTTGTTGCCCTTTTCACGACGGACGTTAGCACCCGCCGTGTGTCTCCCATGATTGCACTCACCGGTATTCGGAGTTTGCATCGGGTTGGTAAGTCGGGATGACCCCCTAGCCGAAACAGTGCTCTACCCCCGGTGGTGAGACATGAGGCGCTACCTAAATAGCTTTCGAGGAGAACCAGCTATCTCCGGGCTTGATTAGCCTTTCACTCCGATCCACAGGTCATCCGCTAACTTTTCAACGGTAGTCGGTTCGGTCCTCCAGTTGATGTTACTCAACCTTCAACCTGCCCATGGATAGATCGCCCGGTTTCGGGTCTAATCCCAGCAACTAAACGCCCTATTAAGACTCGGTTTCCCTACGGCTCCCCTAGACGGTTAACCTTGCTACTGAAATTAAGTCGCTGACCCATTATACAAAAGGTACGCAGTCACGGTCTCAAGAACCGCTCCCACTGCTTGTACGTACACGGTTTCAGGGTCTATTTCACTCCCCTCACAGGGGTTCTTTTCGCCTTTCCCTCACGGTACTGGTTCACTATCGGTCAGTCAGGAGTATTTAGCCTTGGAGGATGGTCCCCCCATGTTCAGACAGGATAACACGTGTCCCGTCCTACTCGTTTTCATTGATAAGGCGTTTTCGCATACGGGGCTATCACCCACTACGGCGGCACTTTCCAGGGCCTTCTGCTAACACCAAACCAACTTAAGGGCTAATCCCCGTTCGCTCGCCGCTACTAAGGGAATCTCAATTGATTTCTTTTCCTTCGGGTACTTAGATGTTTCAGTTCCCCGAGTTCGCCTCTTAAAGCCTATGTATTCAGCTAAAAGATACCCAGTAAACTGGGTGGGTTTCCCCATTCAGACATCTCCGGATCAAAGGTTGTTTGCCACCTCCCCGAAGCTTTTCGCAGGCTACCACGTCTTTCGTCGCCTCTGACTGCCAAGGCATCCACCGTGCACGCTTCGTCACTTGACCATATAACCCGAAGGCGTCTGGTAAGGACGAGAGTTCGATAAGATTTTTCGCCATTGGCGCTTGTACTACAGTACAAGACATATCTCGAATTAATTCGAATCCACATTGTTAAAGAGCGATAAAGCATTGAAGCTTTAAATCATGCACCCTGTGAACAGGACACACTGTTTAAAGCTCACTCGCTTTAACTTCAAGATCAGATAATTCGTGTGGACGCTATGCCAGAACAAGCCATGTCGTTTAAGGAGGTGATCCAGCCGCAGGTTCCCCTACGGCTACCTTGTTACGACTTCACCCCAGTCATGGACCACACCGTGGTAACCGTCCTCCCGAAGGTTAGACTAGCTACTTCTGGTGCAACCCACTCCCATGGTGTGACGGGCGGTGTGTACAAGGCCCGGGAACGTATTCACCGTGGCATTCTGATCCACGATTACTAGCGATTCCGACTTCACGCAGTCGAGTTGCAGACTGCGATCCGGACTACGACCGGTTTTGTGAGATTGGCTCCCCCTCGCGGGTTTGCAGCCCTCTGTACCGGCCATTGTAGCACGTGTGTAGCCCTACTCGTAAGGGCCATGATGACTTGACGTCGTCCCCACCTTCCTCCGGTTTGTCACCGGCAGTCTCCTTAGAGTTCCCACCATTACGTGCTGGCAAATAAGGACAAGGGTTGCGCTCGTTACGGGACTTAACCCAACATTTCACAACACGAGCTGACGACAGCCATGCAGCACCTGTCTCAGAGCTCCCGAAGGCACCAAGCTATCTCTAGCGAGTTCTCTGGATGTCAAGAGTAGGTAAGGTTCTTCGCGTTGCGTCGAATTAAACCACATGCTCCACCGCTTGTGCGGGCCCCCGTCAATTCATTTGAGTTTTAACCTTGCGGCCGTACTCCCCAGGCGGTCGACTTATTGCGTTAGCTGCGCCACTAAGAGAGCAAGTCTCCCAACGGCTAGTCGACATCGTTTACGGCGTGGACTACCAGGGTATCTAATCCTGTTTGCTACCCACGCTTTCGCACCTCAGTGTCAGTATCAATCCAGGCAGTCGCCTTCGCCACTGGTGTTCCTTCCTATATCTACGCATTTCACCGCTACACAGGAAATTCCACTGCCCTCTACCGTACTCTAGTTAAGCAGTATCAGGTGCAGTTCCCAGGTTAAGCCCGGGGCTTTCACATCTGACTGACTCAACCACCTACGCGCGCTTTACGCCCAGTTATTCCGATTAACGCTCGCACCTTCCGTATTACCGCGGCTGCTGGCACGGAATTAGCCGGTGCTTCTTCTGTGGCTAACGTCACAGGTAACGGTTATTAGCCGTTACCCTTTCCTCACCACTGAAAGTGCTTTACAACCCGAAGGCCTTCTTCACACACGCGGCATGGCTGGATCAGGGTTGCCCCCATTGTCCAATATTCCCCACTGCTGCCTCCCGTAGGAGTCTGGGCCGTGTCTCAGTCCCAGTGTGGCTGGTCATCCTCTCAGACCAGCTAAGGATCGTCGCCTTGGTAGGCCTTTACCCTACCAACTAGCTAATCCTACGCAGGCTCATCTGATAGCGAAAGGTCTATAAATAGATCCCCTCCTTTCCCCCTTGGGGCGTATGCGGTATTAGCATCCGTTTCCGAATGTTGTCCCCCACTACCAGGTAGATTCCTACGCGTTACTCACCCGTCCGCCGCTCTCAAGAGAAGCAAGCTTCTCTCTACCGCTCGACTTGCATGTGTTAGGCCTGCCGCCAGCGTTCAATCTGAGCCATGATCAAACTCTTCAGTTTTAAATCAAGATACCGAAGTATCGATAATTCTGACTCAAGCTATAACAACTTAAATGAATTCACATTAGGGTTGCTTACCTTGATAAAGCTATTTATGCCTTATCCTGACAAGCGCCCACACGAATTATCTGATCAATCTGTTAAAGAGCGTTTGGACTCAAGGATCGTTGCCGCTGATCCCGTGTCTCAAGTGAGGCGCATATTCTAGCGTCTCGGCGTTTTAAGTCAACTCTTTTTTTCAACATTTCCGACCGAAGCCGAGGAGAAAAACGAGTGACTCACAAGCCGATACTGCCGGCCGATTCATCAAGCTAAACACTTGAAAATCAACCACTTACTTCCGACTTGCTCGCTCTGTTCGGTGGCTTTCAAAGCCGCTTTCCCTAAGCGAGGTGCGCATTCTACATTGCCCCCGATCAGAGTCAACAGCCCCTGTGTAATTAACTGTAATAAAACCCAAAAAGGGGGTTTTAGGGCTTAAAACCCAGGCTGCGGGCCTAATATAGAGCGGCATGCATACAGAGGTCGACCAAGGCCAGGTCCCATTCGCTGAAAAACCGCCTCGCGCTACAAGCACGGAGGCAGAAGTCACAGGCTAGAAAGCGCCTATACAGAAGAAGGCGCCTGGTTCAGGCGCCTTCTTCTGTATAGCTTTTCCGAATATGAGAATGACTAGCCAGAGGTATAGCTGAGAGGGATATAGGTTCCCCACAGAATGGCGGAGGCGGCCAGTACACCTACCAGTACACAGAGTCCGACGGTCAAAATCGAGGACGAGAAGAAGAAAGCGCGATCTTCCGGTATCTGCATGATCACAGGCACACCGGTGTACAGCAGATATACGGTATAGCTCAACGCTATCATGCCAACAATTACATTGAACCAGAGCATCGGGTACAGGCCTGCCAGGCCAGAGAGGAACAGCGGAGTGGCAGTAAATGTGGTGAGTACGATGCACTCATCCATCGATACATTGCCACCATAGGTTTTTTCCATCCAGTGCACCGCATAGGCAATAAAGCCAACGGCTACCCACATGGCGAAATAGAAGGCTATCGCCACCGGCAAGGCGCTGGCGACTTCCAGCTTAACGAAGTTACCACCGGCAAAGCTCCAGCCTACCTGGGTCGTACCAATAAACAGAGATACAGCGGGAATAGCGGCCAGAATGCTGATCTGGGATAAAAAGACGTGCAGTGTTGTGTATTGCTCCTTGCGTATCGACCCCCACTCTTCTTTAGGGTGATACAGCATACCCATCATGTGTTGCAGGAACATATGGCACTCCCCTCTTCTTAGCCCTGAACGTCCTTCCCTGAAATCCGGGGCTATATCGTATGGGCCAACCTCAAGCCAATCCTGAGCAGCCCTTTTCCAAACTCACTGACAGTGTAGATCCTACTACGATACTTTGTGACAGTATTTAATAGGTAAAAACGACATAGTGATCCACCAGCAATAGCGCGAACAGCAGCATGATGTAACTGATACTGTAGCGGAACATCTGCATGGGAATCTGGCGATTATCGCCTGCATGCATGACCCGCCAGGCCCATTGCAGGAAACGCAGATTTAGCAGTGAGATTCCCGCCAGATAGAGGATTCCGCTCATGCCCGTCAGGAAAGGCATCGCCGTAGTGGCAATCATTAGCAGCGTATAGAGCATGATATGCAGTCGGGTGAAGCTCTCGCCGTGAGTCACCGGCAGCATCGGGATACCTGCCTTGATGTAATCCTCCTTGCGGGCAATGCACAGCGCCCAGAAGTGCGGCGGTGTCCAGGCAAAAATAATCAGTACCAGCAGCAAGCCATTGGGTTCCATAACCCCGGATACGGCAGTCCAGCCCAGCAGCGGCGGCGCCGCACCTGCGACACCCCCTATGACGATATTCTGCGGCGTCGCACGCTTGAGAAACATCGTATAGATAAACGCATAACCGATCAGGGATAACAGCGTAAGCCAGGCCGTCAGCGGATTGACCCAGAGCGCCAGCACACCAATGCCCAAAGTCCCCATAGTGGCGGCGAACAGCAATGCCTGCTGTGCGCTCATTTTCCCGCTAGGCAACGGACGCCCTCGGGTACGGGCCATATTTTCATCGATATGACGATCCATCACATGGTTAACGGCGGCAGCCGAGCCCGCCGCCATCGCGACCCCCAGCAAAGTCACAACAATTAGCCCAAGGGAGGGAAGTTCGGGTCGGGCCAGCCCCATGCCAACCAGTACCGTCAGCAGCATCACCGCCACTACACGGGGCTTGCATAGTTCCAGATAATCCCGCCAGGTCACATGAGCATGGGCAGTCTCAACAACTTTGCGCACAGGCATAGACAGTCTCCTTGTCAACAACGAGATCCTGCTGGGATAACCACACCAAGCTGAGTAGCAGAACTACAGCGCCACCGTGATGCGCCATTGCCAGCGGGATAGGAACAGCATAGATGATATTTGCGATACCCAGACCAATCTGGACAACAACGAGCAATGCGACCGTCACCAGGGCGGGCCTGGGCCAACCGGCTCTACCCAAGCGCCAGATCATGAGCGCAATCAGAATCAGCACCGCCACAGCCCCCGCCCGGTGGGTCATCTGCACGGCAGCGCGGGCCTCACGCGGCATATGCCCACCCTGGTAGTTGGGGCCCGTCTCGAGCGCAGGCGTAAAACCGGCCGCGAAATCCAGCGACACAGCGCCACCCTGCTCGCATTGCAGCCAGTCGGTACAGGCCCAGCCGGCATAATTGGCGCTGGTCCAGCCTCCCAGTGCAATCTGTCCAAAAAGCACAGCAGTCGCAAGCATGATCCAACCTTTACCTTGGCGCCGGCGTACCGCTACTGTCTGCAACACATCTGGCCGTTGCGCAGCCCGATGCCAGCGCAGGACGCGAAAACGCAACAGGACCAGCAGTGACAAAATGGCGAGCCCCCCAAGCAGATGCAGGGTGACGACAATGGGCAGCAGTTTCAGTGTCACCGTCCACATGCCGAAGGCCCCCTGCACACAGACCAGAATCAGCAGCGCAACACTGAGCCCCACGGGATAATTGCTTTCAGCTCGACGTTTCCAGCCCAGCCAGGCCAGCAGCAGGACCAGCAATCCCAGGCTGCTGGCGGCGTAGCGGTGGACCATTTCCAACCAGCCCTTGCCCGCCACCAGCAGCTGATCCGGATACAGCGCCTGAGCCTGGGCCAGGGCCTGCTCAGAGCCTGGCAACACTATATGACCATAGCAGCCGGGCCAGTCTGGACAGCCAAGGCCGGCATCGTTAATGCGGGTCCAGCCTCCCAGCATCACTACCAGCAGGGCGAGTACCAGGGCGAGATTAACCAGTAAAACGGATGCGGAGCGTTGCGGCATCGTCAGCCTCCAGCGTCAGCCCAGTTTGGAGAGTTTGAGTAACTTGCGCAGGTCATCCAGCACGGCCTGGGGCTCCTGCGTCAGATCGTACCGCAGCACCAGATTGCCAAGTGGATCGACTACCCACACGGCCGCCCCCAGCTGAGAAAGATCCGGACTCACAAGACCACTGTCGGCAGGGGCTGGCAGCACCTGGTGCCACTCGACCCTATCCCGCTCCTTGCCCAGAGCCGTATGCAGATTAGGCATTTTTCCTGCCCAGTCACTACAGCCGGTGCAGCCTGCAGGCTGAGTGAGCATTAACTGCCAGTGTTCGTTCATTTGCCATGGCTCCCCGGCCGCCGTTGCCAGCGACCAGTCATTCACCGAACGGCCGTCGGCGATAAGCTCCCCGTGGTGAGTTCGCCCGACAGGAATACCTACACCGGTAAAATACATGAACATGGCCAGCAGCATAGGTCCTGCCGCCACAACAAAAACCCACCAAAAGGTGCTTTTACGCATCAATCATTCACTCCCTTGCATAACGTATTGCGCCAATACCAGAGCAGCAAAATGAACAGCGCTATGGCCATTGCGAACCATTGCACTGCATAACCCAAATGCCGTTCAGGCTTTAATGAAGCCAGCGGCCAGTCTGTCGTCAGACGCTTATCCACAGGCTCAACCACCTCCAGAACCCAGGGCAGTACCGGCTGCTGTATTACAGACTGTAGCCGATCAACATCCAGCGTCTGAACCCTGAGCGGCCAGCCAGAAGACCAGGCGTCTTGCGCCAGCACGAAAGCTGGCTCTATAGGGTGCATGCGGCCGGAAAAGGCGGATGGCAATTCGGGTAACTCAATGGAGGGAAGCCGGGATCGATCGGGGGAGGCCTGTATCCAGCCTAGATTGACCGGCAACAGAGCAGAGCCTTGGGACGTTTGCAGCAAGCCAATCAGTTCATAGCCTGCGTATCCGCCACGGGTGCGATTATCCAGCAGCAGCCACTGCCCTGGCAGTAACTCGCCCTCCAACCGTGCCTGCAGCAGCTTTCTGTCGCCAAAGTCATGCAACTGCGACAGCTTTGTGACGACAACGCTGTCATCATTCCAGGCATTGAGCAGCTGTTCCTTTTCTGCCGCACGATCTAACTGCCAGCTGCCCAGATACAGCAACAGCGGCAGGAGCAAGAATGCACTGAGTATCAAAAGCCACTTGAAACCTGATCGTCTGTCGCCTTTACTCATGCCATACTCTTTGCGGATAACCTGAATGTTTCTCAAGCCTATAATCGCCGTCCTGTTTATCGCAATTCTTGTCAGCCTCTTCTGCGGTCTCTACTTTCTACTAACGGACCGGGGCCGTTCCAACCGCACCGTCAACTCACTGTTCCTTCGAGTAGGCTTCAGCGCCTTACTGCTTCTGGTGCTGCTGTACGGCTTTTACACCGGCGAGCTCGGCAGCCATGCCCCCTGGCTTAATCGCTGAGGGCCCCGCTGCCGATACATCAGAGGATATAGACGAACAGAAAGAGGCCAACCCAGACGACATCCACAAAGTGCCAATACCAGGTGACAGCTTCAAAAGCGAAATGATTGTCGGCATCAAAATGCCCGCGCAACACCCGCAGCCAGATGATAAGCAGCATCACACTGCCCAGGGTAACGTGAAGACCATGAAAACCCGTGAGGATAAAGAAGGTGGCACCGTAAACGCCGGACTGCAGTGTCAGGCCGAGATCATGATAGGCCTCAATATATTCATAGGCCTGAAACACCAGAAACGCGGAGCCCAGAAGCACCGTAGCGGCCAGCCAGAGCACGATACGACTGCGCTCACCCACTTTCAGCGCCTTGTGCGCCAGGGTCACGGTGAAGCTTGAAGACACCAGCAGTACTGTATTGATCAGCGGCAGGTGCCAGGGATCGATCACCTCCTGCGGGCCAGGAAAGGTTTCCATATCCGGCGTCGTCATCAGGGGCCACTGCGCCTGAAAGCCCTCCCACAGCATATTCGAAACACCCTTGTCGCCTTCGCCACCCAGCCAGGGAACTGCCAGTGTACGGACATAAAACAGGGCGCCGAAAAAAGCGGCAAAGAACATCACTTCAGAGAAGATAAACCAGCTCATGCCCCAGCGGTACGAACGATCCATCTGTTCGTTATAGAGTCCGGACATGCTTTCGTTGATGACGTTACGAAACCAGGCAAACAGAATCGCCATCATGCATAGGGCGCCCAGTAACAGGAACCAGACGCCCACTCCGCCGGATGTTTCGGCGCTCAGGTCATTGATCAGGTTCCCGGCACCGACGGCCATCAGAAAGAGCGCGATGGAGGCCAGTATCGGCCAGCGACTTTGATTCGGTACGTAATACGCAGCAGAACTCATAGCGTCGACCTCTGTGTGTCATCTTTTTTTATCTGCCCGGTAGACAGCTGTGGAGTGATATCGAACAGGGTGTATGAAAGCGTGATGGTATGAATCTCAGCCGGCAGCTTTTTATCGATGACAAACAGCAGCGGCATCTCCATGCGCCCATCCGCCTCAAGCGCCTGCTGATCGAAGCAAAAGCAGCTGACCTTGTGCAGGTACTGCGCAGCCTCGGCGGGAGTCACCGACGGAACGGCCTGCGCCACCATGCGACTGGACGTCGGGTTACGGGCGAAATACGCCATCTGGCGCATTTCACCAGGATTCACCGACACCGTATTCAGCATCGGACGAAACTCCCAGGGCATGGCCTCGTTATTCACGCCGAGGAACTGCACCCGTATATCTCGGCTGCTATCCGCCTCTTCCACGGCAATAGGGCCTGTATTGGTAATCTTGCCGTTAAGCCCGGTAATACGACAGAAAACGTCGTAGAGCGGCACCAAAGCAAAACCAAAGCCAAACATTAAGATACCGCCAAGCACCAGCTGCAGTACCAGCCGCCTGTTCTTGCGCTGCAGAGCATCCATCAGCCAAACCTCCCGCTGTTACTTGATCACCGGAGGCTGGGAAAAGGTGTGATAGGGTGCGGGCGATGGCAGCGTCCATTCCAGCCCATGGGCGCCCTCCCACACCTGATCCGTGGCCCGCTCGCCGCTGCGGATACAGCTGATGATGTTGTACACAAACAGCAGCTGAGAGAGGCCGAAGATAAAGGCACCGACACTGGCCACGGCATTAAAGTCGGCAAACTGCAGCGCATAGTCCGGAATACGCCGGGGCATGCCCGCCAGACCGAGGAAGTGCATCGGGAAAAAGGTAACATTGACGCCAATAAAGCTGAGCCAGAAGTGCGCCTTGCCAAGACGCTCGTTGAGCATGTGTCCCGTCCATTTAGGCAGCCAGTAGTAGGCCCCCGCCATGATCGAGAAAATAGCGCCTGGCACCAGCACATAGTGGAAATGCGCCACCACAAAGTAGGTATCGTGGTACTGGAAATCAGCCGGAGCAATGGCCAGCATCAGGCCGGAAAAACCACCGATGGTAAAGAGCACCACAAAAGCCAGCGCGAATAGCATGGGAGTTTCAAATGTCATGGAGCCATGGAACATGGTCGCGACCCAGTTGAACACCTTAACCCCTGTGGGCACAGCAATCAGCATGGTCGCGTACATGAAGAACAGCTCGCCAGCCAGCGGCAGGCCGACCGTAAACATGTGATGCGCCCAGACCAGAAACGACAGCAAGGCGATGGACGAGGTCGCGTACACCATGGAGGCATAGCCGAACAGTTTCTTGCGGGCGAAGGTCGGTATGATTTCACTGACAATGCCGAAGGCCGGCAGAATCATGATGTAGACCTCCGGATGACCGAAGAACCAGAATACATGCTGGAACAGCACCGGATCACCACCGCCGGCGGCATTAAAGAAACTGGTGCCAAAATGGATATCCATCAGCATCATGGTCACCACACCGGCCAGTACCGGCATGACCGCTATCAGTAGAAAAGCCGTGATCAACCAGGTCCAGACGAACAGCGGCAGCTTCATCATCGTCATGCCAGGCGCGCGCATGTTAAGGATGGTGGCGATGATGTTAATTGCACCCATGATCGAGCTGAAGCCCATCATGTGAATCGCAAAGATAAAGAAGGTTACGCTCGGCGGCGCATAGGTGGTTGAAAGGGGTGCGTAGAAGGTCCAGCCGAAGTTGGGACCACCGCCCTCCATAAAGAGTGTCGAGAGCATCAACGAGAAGGCGAAGGGCAGTATCCAGAAGCTCCAGTTGTTCATGCGCGGCAGCGCCATGTCCGGCGCCCCCACCATGATTGGAATCATCCAGTTAGCCAGGCCGACAAAGGCCGGCATTACGGCACCAAACACCATGATCAGACCATGCATGGTGGTCATCTGGTTGAAAAACTCCGGCTGTACCAGCTGCAACCCCGGTTGGAACAGCTCGGCCCGTATCATCAGTGCCATACAGCCGCCGGTAAGGAACATCAGCAAACTGAACCACAGATAGAGCGTACCTATGTCCTTGTGATTGGTGGTAAAGAACCAGCGACCCAGGCCCTTGGCAGGCCCGTGACCATGTTCGGTAGTGTCCACAGTCGGACTGAGCGTAGTGTCCATGTTTATCTCCTACTGCTGCAGTTCGGTAATCCGCTGTGGATTGACACTGTCACCAGTATCATTGCCCCAGGCATTACGTTCATAGGTAATAACAGCCGCCAGATCGACCGCATTCAGCTGGGCCCCGAAGGCCTGCATTGCGGTGCCCGCCTTGCCGTGCAAAACGATGTTGATATGGGCATCGATATCAGTCGTCACCATGGGGCTGCCCGCCAGCGCAGGGAAGGCCCCGGGAATACCCTGTCCGCTCGCCTGATGACAGGCCGCACAACTGGTGTTGTAGACCTGTTCGCCACGTTCCATCAGCTGCTCCAGCGTCCATTCCTCGGTTGCGGCAGCCGCCTGCGCCTGTGCGGCGCTGCGTGTATCCGCCAGCCACTGATCAAACTCGGCCTGGGGTTTGACTTCAACCACTATGGGCATGAAGCCATGGTCGCGACCGCAGAGTTCGGTACATTGCCCACGGTAGATGCCGGGCTCTTCAGGAATGGCCCAGGACTCGTTGATAAAGCCGGGTATGGCGTCTTTCTTTACAGCAAGATCCGGCACCCACCAGGAATGGATAACATCGGCAGCGGTAAACAGGAAACGAACCTTCTTGCCAACCGGCAGTACCAGAGGGTTATCGACCTCCAGCAGATAGTTCTCGCCTTTGGCGGCTTCATTATTGATTTGCTCTCGCGGTGTGGACAGAGACGAGAAAAAGTCGATGTCCTGACCCAGGTACTGATAACGCCATTTCCATTGATAACCAGTCACCTGAATATCAATATCGGCATCGGTACTGTCGTACATCTTGATCAGGGTCGCGGTGGCGGGGATCGCCATGGCGATAAGGATGACAAAGGGGATCAACGTCCAGAGAATTTCTACCGCTGTATTTTCGTGAAAATTGCGGGCCTCGGCGCCGCGGGATTTTCGATGGTGGATAATGGACCAGAGCATCACGCCGAACACCACTACCCCGATGGCGACGCAAATCCAAAAAATAATCATGTGAAGATCGTAAACTTCACGCGCGATCGCAGTCGCTCCCGGCGTGATATTCACCTCCCAGGCGGCGTTGGCCGGCAGGGAAACAAACAATCCTATCCATGGCAGGAGCCAGACTCTTTTTATCATTACCGGGCCTCTCACAAGGTCTGCAGAACCGCCCAAGTGTTACGATCATGCGGAATTTTCCCTACCAGATCACTTGGTTAAGAGTGAGTATAGCAGCCTGCCCGGGAATGCAAGGTTGGATCAGCCTCCTGCCAGCATAAGGGCCAAACGCACCAGTAAAATGACGCCGACGACAAATAATGCCACCATCAGCACGCCCGTCAGCAGGTAGCGTAGTGGTGAGCTAGATGAAAAATCTTCTTGTCGATTACGTTCCGACTGGACGCCAAACATCGCGGCCAGCGCACTTAATGCGGCCTTGAACAGCCCATTTTTTTTAGGATCCGACATTTGACGCCTCCCTTTCACATCAACAATGGATGCTAAAGGTATAGCCGAAGCCCACCGATTTGTGGCCACCGCAGGCTGGGCACAACCGTGCATAACCTGAATCAGGCCACGGCACGTCTTTCAATAAGGTGCGAAAAGGGGAAGAAATGACAAAGAGGAAAAACAGGCGGCTATCAACGATGGAACCGCCAGGAACAAACCGCTGCGATTACCTCAGCAGATTTTTGCGCTTTAGGGAGTTGCGTCGCATCCAGATGCGATAGCCTAGCAATGCGGCCAGAATGACGCCATAAAACAGCTGATCTTCAAAGGAACTGCGGATCTGCCAGATGAAATGCACCATGGCCAGCAAGGCAATCACATACACCAGGCGGTGCAGCTTGACCCAGCGCGCACCCAGGCGACGCTGCATGCCTCGGGTTGAAGTAATCCCCAGCGGGATCAGCAACAGCAAGGCCAGCGAGCCCACCACTATATAGGGCCGTTCACTCAGTTCACGCCACAACAGATCCGGACGCCAACCCAGAATAAAGGTGGCGAAGGCAAGCAAGTGCACCATGGCATAGAAGAGCGCGTAAAGGCCCAGCATGCGACGGTAGCGCTGCAGCCAGCCCCAGTGAAAGATCCGTCGCAGCGGCGTCACCGCCAGAGTTATCCACAACAGACGCAGCGTCCAGAGCCCGGTGAACTTGACAATCGCCTGGGCAGGATCAGCCCCCAGGTTCATACTCCATGCCTGCTCGAACAGCCATACCAACGGCAGCAACGGCAGCAGGAACACCAGCCACCAGAGCGCATAGGGTTTCAGGGTATTAGCCCTGATGCCGGTCAGAACCATCGCTGCAAATCCATACCACTGTAGAGACCAGCGACTTCGTCGGCATAACCATTAAAGGGCCTAGTGTCGACGATATTGGGAGAAAACAGAGATGACGGCAGGCGCCGTTCGGTTGCCTGACTCCAGCGTGGGTGATCAACTGCCGGATTCACATTGGCGTAGAAGCCATATTCACCCGAAGCGGTACGGTTCCAGGTCGTACCCGGCATCTCTTCCACCAGGCGGATCTTGACGATCGACTTGATGCTCTTGAAGCCGTATTTCCATGGCACCACCAACCGAAAGGGCGCGCCGTTTTGCGGCGGCAGCGCATTGCCGTACAACCCCACCGCCAGCAGCGTGAGCGGGTGCATGGCTTCATCCATGCGTAGACCTTCGACATAAGGCCAGTCCAGCGTTGAGAAGAACGACCGCTGCCCGGGCATCTGCTCCGAATCCTGCAGCGTGGTGAATTCAACATATTTGGCTTTGGAGGTGGGTTCAAAGCGCTTGAGCAAATCACCCAGTGAAAAACCCATCCAGGGAATAACCATGGACCAGGCTTCAACACAACGCAGGCGATAAATTCGCTCTTCCAGCGCATGGGGCCTGAGCAGATCCTCGAGGTTATACACGCCCGGTTTATTCACCTCACCGGCAATTTCGACCTTCCATGGATCAGTTTTGAACGCCTGCGCCTTTTGCGACGGGTCCTGTTTGCCAAGCCCGAATTCATAAAAGTTATTGTGGGTAATGATATTGCCGTAGGGCGCGGGCTTTTCGTCGGTGGAAAAAGCCTCATTGCGGACACTGTCACGCAGTGCGCCCTGCAGCCAATCAGGCCCGGGGTACTGCGGCTGATCCTTATCCAGGCTATAGGCAGGAATCGCCGAGGCACCCGGTGTCAATGCCAGCGCCGTGGTGCCAGCCAGGCCCTGCAGGAATCGTCGCCGATTCACGTACACCGACTCTGGCGTGATTTCGGACGATTTTATCGAGGATCTTCTTTTAATCAGCATGTTCCGTTCCCTGCGTGCAATTCAGCAAATGGGCGGGCCCTGCGGGCACTGTGGTAAGTAAGCCCTGAGCCTAAAACCCCTGGCTGAACCTTTCCTGAAAAGCAGCCTTTGCTGCCGCAGTCAGTTGAAGTCCAGCACAGCGTTGCGCCAATCATCACAGTGTCAGAGAACCAAACGGCCGCGTCAGAGTACCTTGCGCTTGCGCCACAGCCACAGCAGCGGGCCGGACAGCATATACAGCAGAAACAAGAGCCACAGGAAGGTCGCAGGGCTGATGGAGATAACCCCGATCACCAGCACAATGCCGGCCAGAATCATAAAAGGCACTTTGCCTTTGAAATCCACTTCCTTGAAGCTGTAATACAGCACGTTGCTGACCATCAGCAAACCACAGCAGGCCACAAAAGCCGCAACCACATAGGCCAGCGGCCCCGGTTCTACCTCGAACTCCGAACAGGCCCAGACGAGACCCGCCACCGCCGCTGCTGCTGCTGGGCTGGGCAAGCCGATAAAGTATTTTTTGTCGACCGAGCCAATCTGGGTATTGAAGCGCGCCAGCCGCAGGGCTGCGCAGGCCACATAGATAAAAGCGGCAAACCAGCCGATTTTGCCGACGCTGTCCAGTGCCCAGGTGAAGGCCACCAGCGCCGGCGCCACACCAAAGGACACCATATCCGACAGCGAATCGTACTCGGCGCCAAACTGGCTGCTGGTATTGGTCATGCGGGCCACGCGACCATCGAGTCCATCGAGTACCATGGCAACAAAAATGGCGATGGCCGCGTTGACGAAGTCACCATTCATGCCAGCGATTACTGCATAAAAGCCCGAAAAAAGGGCACCCGTTGTGAACAGATTAGGCAGCAGGTAAATGCCCCGACTACGGGGAGGCTGCTCGTCATCACAGGGTTGAGCATTTTCGTCCGTCATCATCTCTCTTCAGTGGTCGATTCAGTTGGGCTCATTCTACAGGTGCCCCCTCCCTGCTGTCACCGCTCCGCTAGGACAACTACGACAGCAGGATCCGGTCGACAAATTTTCGCATCAGACCGTTGGACTCTGGAGTCTCCTGTGCCGTTGTCAGCACCTGTTCCAGGTGACCGGCGTCCTCGGTATAGTGATCCCGGTAATGGGTGAGCCGCTCCACCAGCGTGGCTCTGTCCACCTCAGGGTGAAACTGAAAAGCCCAGAAAGGCTTGCCGCTGACCCGCAGCGCATGCACGCACTGTTCGGTAAAGGCCAGGCGCTCACAGCCCGATGGCACCTGGGCTGCGTACTGCCGGTGTACCGATACGGCGGCAAAACCGTCCGGGGTATCGTGCAGCAACGGGTCCTCCCGCGCAGCCTCGGCCAGACGGATCGCCAGGGTGCCCATCTCGAAGCCCTCCTCCCGGTGCTCAATCCGGCCACCGAGCGCCAGCACCGCGAGCTGGAAACCAAAACAGGATGCAAAGGTTGGCAGCGAAGTGGTCACTACATGGCGCAGCAGCTTTTCACACTGATGAACAAAGGGGTAGCGCGCCGGCTCCAGTACATTGGCCTCGCTGGCGCCCCCCACCAGCAGGGCGTCATAGCCTGCGGCTGCGCCAGGGGAAAAGGTCGGCGTCTGGAAGACATTGAGAATATCGATCTGTTCAGGCGCAAGGCCACTGTAACTGGCGAAGCTGCGGTGCTCTTCATCGCACACCTTGGCCTCGGTACGGATTTGCATCAGTAACAGCCGCAGATCGGATCTTCTTTTCATGAGTGCATCCATGGCCGGTTGCATGGCCGCTTACATGGGAATGTCCTGACACGGGCGGCACTATCTGCAGGAAACAGTGACAGTCACCAGACGTTTGGGAGCCGTTACAGAAAGAGCCCCAGGTCGCAGCTGGACGAGCGCCCGATGCAATGCCCATTCTGTTCCAGCCAGCGATCAGCCTGTGCCCGTCCGCGGTCGCGCAGCGCCTCCAGAAAGTGTAGTCGGGTATCGTACTTGCTCGCGCGATCCAGACTTGCCAGCAGCTCATCGGATTCTATCTGATGCAAACGCAGTCGGCGCACCCTGCGCTCGAAGGCTCCGAGCGAAAAGGGGGTCTTGCGAATTTCGAACTGCATATAGCTGATGGCCCGCATTTCACGCAGATAGGTACTTTGAAAGCCGAACTCCGCCACACGTTCGCGAATCGCGGAAGCACTGACGGGCGTACCGACACGCATCAGCGGCTGCAGCAGAATAACCAGAACATCATCACTGGCACAGTCAAAAATCAGCGGATAAATTGCCGGATTGCCACTGAAGCCGCCATCCCAGTAATTGCGCCCGTCAATCTCGATGGCCTTGTGCAACGTCGGCAGGCAGGCCGAAGCCAGCAGATGATCCGCACTGATCTCAGTCTCTCGGAACAGCCGCAGCTTGCCGGTTTGCACATCGGTCGCGGCAATAAAGAGACGAATGGGCGAGGCTGCCTGGAGCTGTTCGAAATCCACCATCCGTTCAACCAGGGAGCGCAGCGGGTTTATGTCCAGCGGGTTGAGGTCATAGGGCGACAGGTAATAACTCAACATCTGCATCCAGTCTGCCATCGACTCGCCAATACCCGCGGCAGGCAGGCCTTTCGGCAATTCAGGTAGCGCATGCAGGGAGACCTCGTGCCAGAACCGCGTCAGCAGCTCGCGGGCACCTGCATGACCGCCCTGCTGCAGGCCGCTGGCCAGCATCACTGCATTCATGGCGCCGGCGCTGGCGCCGCTGACACCCTCAAACTGCAGCTTTGGCTCCTCCAGCAGCCTATCCAGCACACCCCAGGTAAAAGCCCCGTGGGCACCGCCACCCTGCAGCGCAAGATTAAGCTTTCGCGCTCCCATAACTGCCTCCGGTCAAATTTTGTGCACTGCACAAATCTGACAGCTAGACGCAGTGAAGTCAAAAGAATACCCGGTGACAATAGTTTAAGGCGTGGCAACAGCTTCCGTGAAAATCCCGGGAATGCCGCAGTATTGTGCCAGACCAGCAGGCTCACCTGACCGGACGCACCCGCGCAGCTGAAGCCGCTGGCTGCGAAGCCAGAGAGGCTGCTCTATTGCCAAGACTGCGCTGACGCAATGATAATACCCGGCGCGACAACGGCCAGCCGCCTCTGTGCTTCAGAACAGAGACCGCCAGCTTGTCCGGTGCCTGGTCGGGCTCCGGCAACAGGCGACAGGGCCCCGCCGCAGCCTGGTCCTTGCTGGCCGCAGGCCTGAAGATGAACCCCAAGGCTTCACCTTCGGCCGCGGCCAGCTGCAAGCGGCGCAACGCCCGTGGCGACACATCTCCCAGCCAACCCAGTACAGCACTGCAGCAGCCTCTTTTCAGTGCCTGCTCAATACACCAGAGCCGATCCCGCCGGCTATTGCTGCGTACCAGCAGGAGTCGATCCAGTGCCACCCCCGCCGCTTTCAATGCCGGCGCGTAGGAAATATGCGGCGGATCAACCCAGAGCACCCAGCGCTCTTGCGATGCCGTCAGTAGCGGAAATAGCAGGCGCAGCTCACCACAACCCTCGGTAGCGTAAGGCACCTCAACCAGGCTGCCTGGCTGCCAGCCCTGCCCCTGCAGCAGCTGATCCAGCTCCGCGTGTCCGCACCCTAGCCCCGCTACAACAGGTTCGGCAACAACCTCACTTGCCCGCCATACGGCTCCGCGCTCCAGCAACTGTTCCAGACTCATGATTCACCCCATAACTACTGTATGCATATACAGTACTATGATCGAAAAAAATTCCGCGGGCAAGCACACCTGTATGCATATTCAGCAAAACAAGAATTCTTAGGCGGTAACACGCAGCGACAGCCACGCACGAGCACGCAGGTCCGCAGCCGTCACAGGAAGGATTTTGATCGAAAAGTCAGAAGGTTATAGCATTCAACGCAGCCAGATCAGGCTCGCCATTCGACCGGTTTCACCATCGCGGCGATAGGAATAAAAATTTTCAGCATCTTGCAGGGTACAGAAATCCCCCCCCGAAACCGATGCAACACCCTCAACCTCAAGCCGCAGACGCGCCAGCCTATAGATATCAGCGAAATACTTGCCCGCCACCCCGTCCCGGGGACGAAAAGCCTGGCCTGCGTCTGGCTGCGCTGCGCAGAAAGCAGCCCGTACCTCGGCCCCGACTTCAAAAGCTTCAGGCCCAATAGCCGGTCCCAGCCAGCAGTGTACTTGCCCTGGCTGCTCGAACACCGCCAGAGTATTTTCCAGAATGCCGGCCACCAAGCCCCGCCAGCCCGCATGGGCCACGGCGACCTTGCGACCATCACTGAAAAATACCGGCAGGCAATCTGCCGTCATCACCACGCAAGCCTGGCCCGACTGGTCACTCCAGCAGGCATCCGCCTGTCGCACCTGAGCATCATCCAGCGCCTGAACCACTTCAGTCCCATGGACCTGCTGCAGCCACTGTGCCGGACGCTCAAGCCCCAGCTGCTCGGTCAGGCGCCTGCGATTCTGTGCAACCGCCTGAGGATCATCACCAACATGGTCTCCCAGGTTCAGCCCCTGGAAAACACCCTGGCTGACCCCGCCCAGCCGGGTACTGACACAGGCCTGCACCCGATCAGATACCGGCCACTGCGGATGAATCAGCTTCATAGATCGTCGTTGCGCCTCAGGTCCTGCTGCAGGGCTTTAAGCAATAGCTGGAAGTCCTCCGGCAGATCCACTTCCCAGGACATCAGTTCACCGGTAGCCGGATGAAACAGCTCAAGCTTCTTGGCATGCAGTGCCTGGCGGTGAAAACCGCGCAGTGTTTTTATCAGACCTTCGCTAACGCCCTTGGGCAGGCGAAAACGGCCGCCGTAGACAGGATCACCCACCAGCGGATAGTTGATATGGGACATATGCACGCGGATCTGATGCGTGCGGCCCGACTCCAGCTTGAGACGGATATGTGAATGGGCACGAAAGCGCTGCAGCAGACGGTAATGGGTCAGGGCCGGTTTGCCCATATGCACCACCGCCATCTTCTGACGGCTGGTCTTGTGACGCCCCATAGGGGCATCTACTTTGCCACCACCGGTCATCAGGCCCGTCACAATCGCTTCATACTCGCGGCCCATGGAACGTTCCTGCAACTGCACCACCAGCTCGGTCTGCGCCTGGATGGTCTTGGCCACCACCATCAAACCGGTGGTATCCATATCCAGCCGATGCACGATGCCGGCGCGCGGCACCTGTGCGATTTCCGGCACATGGTGCAGCAAGGCGTTCAGCAAGGTGCCATCGGCATGACCCGCCGCCGGATGCACCACCAGGCCTGCCGGCTTGTTGATCACCAGAATATCATCGTCTTCATAGATGATATCCAGCTCCATGGCCTCTGGCTGGTGGTGTTCGATACGTGCGAGTTCCGCTTCGACACAGATCAGCTCGCCACCCTGCAGTTTGTCGCGGGTACGTTTTTGTTCACCATCCACGGTGACGCAACCGTCCTTGATCCAGCCCTGCAGACGGGATCGGGAGTAGTCGGGAAACAGCTGCGCTATGGCCTGGTCCAGCCGTTTTCCGACCAGCTCGTCGGTGACCCGCGCTTGTAATTGAACCTGTTCAGGTTTCTGTTCTGGCATCTGGGGTACGTAATTCAGAAGGATGTTTTGGCTTGAGTTCCGGTTGTGTTTAAATATGCCGGACATTTGGATTAACTGGCCCAGTATAACCGAAACCGTCCTCGGTATCGCTGTAGGCAATCGGGACTCATCAACATGCGCTTTGTAAAAGTCATTGGCATCCTGACTCTGGTCTCTCTGATGTCCGCCTGTTCGTTTTTTGGCGGAGACAAGAAAGAAGAACCGGATGTTCCGGAGCAACAGCTCTACTCCGAGGCCCTGGAAGCCCTGGAGGCGCAGAACTACGGTCTTGCGGTCGAAAAACTGCAGCGGCTCGAAGCCCGCTATCCATTTGGGCGCTTCTCCGAGCAGGCCCAGCTGGAACTGATCTTTGCCTACTTCAAGAACTATGAGCCTGAAGCTGCCCGTGCAGCCTCCGATCGTTTCGTGCGCCTGCACCCGAATCACGAAAACATCGACTACGCCTACTACCTCAAGGGGCTGACCTCCTTCGAGGAAGACCGCTCACTGGTATCACGCTACCTGCCGATCGACGAAACCCAGCGTGACCCGGGTGCCGCACTGGAGTCCTTCGAGAGTTTCGCGACCCTCACCTCACGCTACCCCAACAGCCAGTACGCACCCGATGCGCTCAAGCGCATGCAGTATCTGAAAAACCGCCTGGCAGAGTATGAAGTGCATGTGGCGCTGTACTACATGAAGCGCAGCGCCTGGATTGCCGCCGCCAACCGTGGCCGCTACGTGGTAGAAAACCTGCAGGAAACCCCGGCCGTGCCGGAAGCTCTGGGCATTATGGCCGAAGCCTACGAGGAGCTTGGGCTAACCGACCAGGCCGCCAGAGCCGCCGAGGTTCTGCGCAGCAACTTCCCGGACTTCCGCTACACATCCACCAAGGAGCGCGACAAGTCCCTGCTTGAAACCGCCACCTTCGGCCTGCTGGGCAGCACTGACGAAGCGCCCGTCCAGCGCCCCAACTCTGTCGTCGCGACCGAGAAGGCCACAGAATCGACGGAAGACGCCGAACGCTCCTGGTTCAGCATTATGACCTTTGGTGCCTTCGACGACACCGATGAGGAAGACACAGCACCGGCACAGCCCTGAGCCGATAACGGCTGCAACAAAAAAGGCGCCTTGGGCGCCTTTTTTGTTATGGATCTATTGTAAAATAAGCGGTTAGGCCCAGATTCCAATCAAGCGAACGTACACCACGCCGAACGCCTAGTCGCCAGCTTTCCAGCCCGAGGTGATAGGGTAGCGCCGATCACGCCCAAAACCACGCTGGGTAATACGCACGCCAACAGGGGCCTGGCGCCGCTTGTATTCATTGATGTCCACCAGCCGAATCACGCGCTGCACCACTTCAGGCTCAAAGCCCTCGGCAATCAGCGCATGGGCGCTGTAGTCGTGCTCAACATAAAGCTCCAGCAACCGATCCAGTACATCGTAATCCGGCAGGCTGTCCTGATCGGTCTGATCCGGCGCCAGCTCTGCTGAGGGTGGCCTGTCGATCACCCGCTGCGGTATCGCAGGCGAAAGTCCGTTGCGATAGGCGGCAATGCGATACACCAGGGTTTTGGGCACATCCTTAAGTACATCGAAGCCACCGGCCATATCGCCATAGAGGGTCGAATAGCCCACCGCCATCTCGCTCTTGTTGCCCGTGGTGAGCACCAGAACGCCCTTCTTGTTGGAAATGGCCATCAGCACCACACCACGGCAGCGCGCCTGGAGATTTTCCTCGGTGGTATCGGCCGCCAGACCATCAAACTCATCAGCCAGCTGCGCCATAAAGGCGCTATACATGGGCTCAATCGAGATCGAGCTGTAACGCACGCCCAGCATGCGCGCCTGCTCGCTGGCATCTTCCTGACTCATAGACGAGGTATAACGGAACGGCATCATTACCGCCTCCACCCGCTCAGCACCCAGGGCATCCACCGCCACGGCCAGCGTCACGCCTGAGTCGATACCGCCGGAAAGCCCCAGCACCACACCCTTGAAGCCATTCTTGTTGACGTAATCCCGCACCCCCAACACCAGGGCGTCATACACGCTCTGCTCGATCGACGGGAAAGCCACCGAGTTTTCACCCGGAACCGCCAGGCTCTGATCGGCGTCGTTATACTCCGCCACAAAGAAGGTTTCTTCGAAAAAGCGCCCTTGGAATACACGGGTGCCGTCGGCCGCGATCACTTTGGAGCCGCCATCAAAAATCAGCTCATCCTGGCCGCCCACCTGGTTCAGATACAGAATCGGGCAGCCAGCCTGACGCGCCCGCTCGCTCAGCAGCTTGGCGCGCTGCTGCGATTTATCGACATGAAAGGGCGAGGCATTGAGGTTCAGCATCAGGCGCGCACCCTGCTCGCGCACCTGCTCGGCGGGTCCGCTCTTCCACAGGTCCTCACAGATGGTCAGGGCTACCGGTACCCCCTTGAGATCGAATACGCAGGGCTGATCGCCTGCGGTGAAATAGCGCATCTCATCGAACACCTGATAGTTCGGCAGACACTGTTTGGCATATTCGGCGACCAGCTCACCGTTGTAGATCACGCCGGCCATATTGAACAGCACGCCATCACGGTAACGCGGATAACCCACCACCAGGTGAATATCCCGCACCTCTTCCCGCAGACGTGTCAGCGCCGCTTCGATACGGGTCTGGATGCTCGGCCGCAGCAACAGGTCTTCCGGCGGGTAACCCGACAGTGTCAGCTCCGGTAGCAGCACCACATTGGCGTGCTGTCGATCCCGGGCATCCAGGGCAATATCGATTACGCGCTGGGTATTGCCGGGGATATCCCCCACCAAGGTATTGATCTGGGCCATCAGGACCCGAATAGAATTACTCATCGACGATTTGGTCTCGTGTTCCGGATACAGACGCATCCGCTATCAGGATGTTAGTTCAGGGCTCAGCGATCAATCCCGCGCCGACAGGCTATAGGGCGCCGGATCAATGATGGGGCTGCGCTGCAGCAACAGATCCGCCATCAGGCGGGTCGATGCCGGCGCCAGCACCAGGCCGTTACGGTATTGTCCGGCATTCACATGCAAGCCGTCCACGCCCGGCACCGCACCTATATAGGGTATACCTTCAGGTGAGCCCGGGCGCAGCCCCGCCCAGTGATGTTCAACAGGATAGTTTTCCAGCGCCGGCAGAATATCCAGCGCACTGCGGTACAGCGACTCCCGGGCCTCTGTGGTGGTTTTTTTGTCGAAACCAGCCCGCTCCAGCGTACTGCCCACCAGAATGCGGCCATCGCTGCGCGGTATCAGGTAGCGCCCACCCTGCAATACCACACGGTTCACCAAGCCAACCGGCGCCTTGAACAGCATCATCTGCCCTTTCACCGGCTCCACCGGCAGCTCTATACCCAGCTGTGCCAGCAGGGTCGCCGTCCAGGCTCCAGCGGCCAGCACTGTCTGCCCGCCGCGGTACTCACCGCGCTCGGTGCGCACACCGCAGACACGCTCAGACTCCAGCAGCAGAGCGGCATCACCGGCCTGCTCGATCAATTCAACACGGGGGTTCAATTCCAGCGCACGGCGCAGCGACTTGCCCAGGCGGGGGTTACGAATACTGGCCACTTCCGGCATCCAGAGGGCACTCGTATGGCCCGGGCGCAGACTGGATTCCTTGCGATAGAGGAAATCTGCATCGACCTGCTGCATCGGGCGCTGATAACGCTGCGCCCAAGCCAGGGCCTCGGCAGCATCATCCACCGCCACCATAAACATGCCCTTCTGGCGCAGCTCCGGATCTATACCGGTTTCCTCCAGCAGATCCTGGGCCAGATGCACGTAACTGCCCTGAGACCAGGTCGCCAACTGCGTTACCGGTTCCTGGTAACGCCAGGGATACAAGGGTGAAACAATTCCGCCACCGGCCCAGGTGGACTCGCGCCCGCAAACACCGCGCTCAACCAGGGTCACCGAAGCACCGGCCTGGGCCAGCTCACGTGCCGTGAGCATACCCATAACGCCACCGCCGAGAATCAAAAAATCCGCCATGCTGCTACTTCCAGTTCACTGTAAAAAGCAGCACGTATTGTGAAGGGTTAAAGATGAGGATACCAGTGCAGCCGAGCCTCGCCTTGATACCCCAGCGCTATTGCTTGCAAGATTCCAATGAACAAAAACCAAAAACGTCCGAAGCACGGACGCTTTTGATGCAGGCTGATAATTGGCTGGCTGATCAGGGAATCGTAATCAAAATATCAAAGCCCGAGCCAGGTTCAGTTGCAGACAGATTGTAAGGTGAAGAAGCAGTATCCGTACTCCCTACTTTTTTAAAGGTATAACCGGTGTAACTGAACGTGACATTTCCAACCCACCCGGTAGGTACCAGACAGTCCCAAGTCCAAGTATTCCCCTGTTTGGTTTTGGTACAAGCCGTACCATTGGCCGTAATATTAAGACTTGCATAGGCTGGAATGTTCTGACCATTGCAAACGCCCCCCCCCGATCGAATACAGGAGAAAGTACCTGAAATATGACCAGCTCCGACAACCGTCACCGTAATACCGCCTGTGCGCTGATTAGCCGCTGTATCGTAAAGCCCATCGGTTGCAAGCGTAACATTGGCTGCATTGCGATGACCAATCACGCCTGTATTAGTGACAAGGGAGGCTGCTGCCACACTAGTCGTGCCCGCCGCCATGGCGGAAACAAGCCCACGATTGTAACTGCCATAATAATCGAGGGCTGGATCCACGACTGTGACAACACCCTCGTTCGCAACAGTCGCTGCAGTCGTATTCGTACTTGACCAGTTAGACAACAACACAGAGTTAATTTCATAGAATGGCACTAGGCTCAACCAAGCCCCAGACGCAGCCCTGATGTTTTGAATAGCTGCCACCGCTCCGGACGTCAACGGGTCGACATAAATCGACCGTGACAAGAGCTGGGTTGTTGAACCCTGCGTCACTGTACCCATTGCTCCACTAACAAGATCCCGGCCTGTCGGCTTGGTCACGGATACCGGCGTACTAAAGTCACCACTGGTCAGCAGCTGATCAAGATAATTAGTGACATAAGTTTTGTACTTCGTATTCCCCGTGGCGCCCGATGCCAGATAGTTGTAAGGCATCACGGTAATATCGTGTAATTTCCAGTCCTGCATCAGGCGATAGATACCATCAACGCGTTTAAATCGGCAGGTTTCACGATAAATAGGATTAGCTAAAGTAGCCAAACTAAAAATTTTAGTTGAATCATCATAATTATAATGATAGTGATCTTTAGTCAAAGGGTCAAAATAACTGCTATTACGTGGCCAATACCAACGGTAGCTGTTATCCGTACCGCCATCATTGTCGTGATGATCGCGACAGCAACGGGTACAGAGGTCCGGCTGATCATTAGTCCCACCGCTGTTATAAACAGCACCGATATTTTTAGTAACGCCCGTGTAAGAATAATCTGTCTCGAGTGACTTCGTAGTAGCGTTGTATACCGTTTTTGCCGGCGGCAACCCTGATCCTGTACCAGCAAGTTCACATACACAATTTAGGGTAGCAAAATCTTCAGTTATCGCCCTATATTGCGCGTCATAGGTCACTACCTCAAACTTTACAACGTTACTGGTACCTTTCTGTGAGACGTCAGGTAAGGGTTTACTGGTTTCTTTCTTCGTTCCATCACCCAAGTCAATCGCAATAATATCCGGCGCCAAACCAGGCGTGTAACTCACTTGAGCTGACGAGCCTCCAAGCCCAGAAATATCGATAAATTTTGAAATTTGAGGATTGATGGCACCTATGATGGAGGATAAAGATACACTTTCCGCAGTACCACTCCCCCAACTTACATTCAGGGTTACGTTTTTGAAATCAGCATTCGCCATGGATGCTGCGGCGCCGGACGCATTATAGGGCGTGACTGTCCAGGCAAGATCATAGGTGTAACTGGTTGAACCCGCGGTAACCGTTTCAGTCCCTGCGCCATTGTCAATCGCATCAAAGCTCGCCAAGCTAGTGCTGGTTGTTGCAATTGAATCAAAGCCACGCAGTTCCTCGAGTTTCTTTTCCGCCACAGCCGTCGCCATGGCGCGCTGCTGCGAGTCCGATGCGGTACTCAGGAAAACGCCCTGCAGCTGCAAAATTGCTACGATACCGATCACCGCGACTATAAGCGAAATTAGCACTTCGATCAGTGTAAAACCCTGAAGATACCGCCGACGGGGGTAACCTGTTGATGCCTTCATGACCCGCTCCTATTTGGTATCGGTCCAGCTACCAGGGTAGCGCGCCAGTTCGTAAAAGGGATCATCACCCCCCGAAATTTTTTCCAGCAGTTTCTCCGCATACACCAAGGTATAGTTACCCGTAGGACTCGTAACTGTATTTGTAGTGAGTACTACGCCATAGACTACGGCGCCGCCCCTAATTTCAAGTGCGTTAGATTCGGCATTGGGTGGATTACTATATTTATCTGAGAAACCTAAGGCGATACCATAAAATACAGAATTCGCACTCATGGTTAGATCACCATGCACAAACAGGATAAAAGGTGAATCATAACTGCCCACTTCAGTGCCGGCAGGTATCGTACAATTACCTTCAACCCATATCAGTGGCAGCCGGGTGGCGACACCACCAGAATAAAACTGATCTCCGGAAGTGGGCCCCAGGCTAGTACAGTTAGCCAACTTGACCTTGGCAATGGCTTCCATAAGCTCTTCCCAGTCGTCGGTTCCGCTAGAGTCACTGTCACCCGGGTGTACTCCGAAAAGATTCTGAAATACATTGGGAATACCGGCTGTATTCACGACGATATCCGGACAGGCATCGGCATCAGAGACATCCTGTGCCTTGCAGATCGGGTTGATTGCCTGGGAGCACTTGCAAGTATTACACAGCACAAACCCATCAGTTTGCGGCGACTTTACCTTGTCTGCATTCTGGTCTTCATACAGCCACTCATCAACATTGCAGGTTTGCCAACTCGCCCCCCCCGTTTTGGTACCCCCTTCGACCCACCCTGAGACGGGGACCCCCGTCCCTCCCCCGTTTGGGTTAGTGATAATCGATAACGATCCAGTGGGAGGAAAGTTACCGTTGGCCATCAGCGGCGGCAATTCGCCGACATCAAGAATAGGTACACGGGCGAATTTTTCCTCGACCCGGGCCAAGCCAGTGGTATCGACCGACTCACCTACCGCATTCAGTACCACCGAGTTTGTGCCCGTCACCGCGGACACCGAGACGCTGGCGCCAGGCCCCAAAAAGGGCATTTCCAGACTATCACCTGCCCAGCTGGCATCCTTCAGGTAGTTCACAGCGCCAAAATCCAGCCCGCCCTGGGCGGCATGAAACGCCTCTTTGGCACGGTTCGTATTGGCTGAGGTCTTGAGCTCGAACATGCCGATTTTGGCGCTGACCGCCGCGATCACGGTCAGCAGTGCCAAGATGATAATGGTGACAAACAGCGTCGCCGCACCCGTTTGACGCCCTTTCATAGCTTCCTCCCGGCTCCCGATCTGGGAACTAAAGATCGGCGCGGATGCGCACCTGATCCGTAATCGTTGTTTTGATTCTGGCATCGCTGAGGGATTCAGCGGTCAGGGTAATGGTCAGATTGCGTACCGTCGCCGCAGCAAAGGATGCCGGAGTCGGATCCGGCGTAAACGCAAGCGCCGTCACCTTTATCGCCTGCTCGTCGGTCAGGTTATCCCAAGTACCCATGTTGCAGTCAGCGGGGGTGGTAAACGTATTGGCCCAGAGCACCTCAACGGCATCGGTCACCGTATCGAGTCGATAACCGATCAGCTTGGTGGCCGTACTGGCACCGGCGTTATCGGTGTCGTACCCCAGGATCACGCACTGGCCGCTGTCGCCCGCGGTTGTCGTATTCAAAAATGTTCCGGAACCCGCCGCCGCATAAACAGCGGCCGGGGCGCCAGCATCGGTTATGGATGCATAAGGGTTACTGGCCGCCAGGGCTCCGTTCCAATAACCTGCTCTACGTATATCCCGCACCATCAGATCCATCACGGTGCGCAGTTCCTGGTTCAGCCTGATAGTGGTCACAGCCTGTTTGGTACTGCCCACCGTCATGCTGAACATGCCGATCACGATGGCTGAAACCAGTAAGCCCAATACCATAGCGATCATCAGTTCGACCAGTGAGATACCGCGCTGGCGCACTAGCATGGTTTGTAACCTGCATAACCTGTCGGTGAGCAGAGCCGAACACGTCCTATGAAATAGGTCGTCACCCGCACTTGTTCTGCCGCATCGCCCGTGAAGCTGATATTGCCATTCGGAGAGAGAGTGCCACGAGTAGGATCAAAGCTTACGGCCATATTGGCGGGACTAGTCACCATCGATACGCCTGGGAAACGTTCATCCGTCACTATATATTGCTGGCCGTTCACACTGCAGCTGGCTTGACTGGCGACACTGCCGTTGCAGTCACAGGCCGCAAACGGGGCCGTATCGGTGATACCGTAACACCAGCCAGCCGTATTATTGAAATTCACCGCCACGTCCACATTACGCTTGATGGATTCAGCCCGCGCGTACTGCAAGTCGGCATAGAGAGCCTGGGCCGCACCGGTTACGCGGTGGCGGTCAAAGACAGAATTGAATGACGGAATACCCAAGGCTACAAAGACAGCGAGCACCACCAGAACCACGAGCAGCTCAATCAGAGTCACGCCCGCCAGATGATGCCTGAATTGCACAGTACGCATTCCTGAATTCTCACGCGCCATAGCTTGATAGATTCCTTCTGCTAGAGTGGTAGCATACTGCATGGTTAAGGATAGCAACTCGAGGGAAGTATAGTGAAGTATTCGGCACGCGGCTTTACCCTGATTGAGCTGATGATTGTTATGGTCGTTATTGGCATCATCGCGATGTTTGCCTACCCGGCGTACCTGGATCAGGTGCGCAAGAGCCGCCGGGCCGAAGCGCAAAAAGTGCTTATGGCTGGCCAGATTGGTGAAGAGCGCTACCGCTCATACTTCAACACCTATGGCAACGCTACCAGCCTTGCCACCGAGAACCTGAATATGGGTACAGCAGACTTTTTCACCTTCGACATTGCTGTATCGCTGGCGTCGGCAGCCACACACTACACCCTCACAGCCACTGCCACTGGCGACCAAACCAAGGACTCAAACTGTGCCGTAATGACACTGGATCAAAGCAATGTCATGTCGCCTGCTGCCTGCTGGAAACGCTAGCTGGCCGCTACACCACTACTAGGCGCATTGGTGCCCAGATAAACACCCCGCTCTCGCGCGTCCCTGCGCCCGCGGGATACCGTTCCTCCTGAACATAAAAAAACGCTGCATCAGCAGCGTTTTTTTTGTGGGCTCAGGCGACCTGCAATATCTTCACATCGAACAGCAGTGTCTTGCCCGCCAGCGGGTGGTTGAAATCAATATGCACCACCTGGTCATCGAATGACTTGACCACCCCCGGCAGGTCACCGCCGGGCTCCTTAAAGCTGACAACCAGCCCGGGTTCGAGCTCCATATCCTTGAATTGCGCCCGCGGCAGACGCTGTACGTTGGCGGGGCTCGGCATGCCGAAGGCCTTTTCCGGCACTATGGTGAAGGTCGATTCGGTGCCCTCGGCCAGCCCCATCAGCGGCTCCTCAAAGCCCGGCAGCAGGTTGCCGTCGCCCACGGTAAAGGTCGCAGGCTTGCTCTCGAAGTTGGAATCAACCAACTGGCCATCTTCCAGTTTGATGGCGAAATGCAGGGTCACGGTCGTACCGGGCCCGATTGTCTTGTCACTCATGCAAGGCTCTCATTTAGTTCCGGGAGCGGCTCTTCTCGAAGAACAGCGTATCGATAATCAGCAGCACGGCGCCCAGGGTAATGGCGCTGTCGGCCAGATTGAAAGCGGGGAAGTAGTAACCGGCGTAATGCAGCGAGATAAAGTCCACTACATGGCCCAGCACTACCCGATCATAGAGGTTGCCCAGGGCACCACCCAGCAGCAGCGCCAGGCCCATGCCAAGCCACCAGTGCACCCGGGAGGTGCGCTTTAGCCAGACGACCAGCGCCACGCTCACCACCAGTGCGACCAGTGCAAAGAACCAGCGCTGCCAGCCACCGGCATCCGCCAGAAAGCTGAAGGCGGCACCGCGGTTGTAGAGCAGCGTGAGGTCGAACACCGATATCACCGGATTGGGGATGCCGTAGTCCAGTGTCGTCTCGGCGAGCCATTTACTGCCCTGATCCAGGGCTGCAACGAGCACCGACAACCAGAGCCAGACCAGCGAAGAGCCCGGCAGTGCCGGCTCTTCTATACGCTGTGAACTGCGTTTCATGGTCATCAGGCGTAGTGGCGGGTTTCGCCAGCACCATCGACGTTATCGACGCAGCGCTCGCACAGCTGCGGATGTGCCGCATGACCGCCAATATCTTCGCGGTGATGCCAGCAGCGGCCGCACTTGGCGTGGGCCGAAACACCAATCGCCACTTTCAGTCCCTTGATCTCGGTGGCGCGGGCATCGGTGCCTTCAGACAAGGGTGCCAGCGCGGCCTTGGAGGTAATGAGCACAAAGCGCAGCTCATCGCCCAAGCGCGCCAGATCCGCCTGCAGGCTTTCATCGGCGTAGAGAGTGACTTCCGCCGCCAGAGAGGCCTTCACCAACTTCTCGTTACGGGCATCTTCCAGGCACTTGTTAACGGCATTCTTGACGCCCAGCACCCGGCTCCAGAAATCCGCCCCAAAGGCATCATCGGCCGGCAGGGTAAAGAGGCCCTGGTACCAGGTGGTCAGGAAGACACTGTCTTCGCGCTCGCCCGGCAGCACTTCGTGAATCTCTTCAGCGGTAAAACTCAGGATAGGTGCGATCCAGCGCGTCAGGGCTTCGGCGATATGATAGAGCGCAGTCTGGCAGGAACGCCGCGCCAGACTGTCGGCCTGGGTGGTGTACTGGCGATCCTTGATGATATCGAGGTAAAAGCCACCCAGCTCCTGGGCGCAGAAGTGATGCACCTGCTGATAGACATCCAGGAAGCGGTAGCTGTCGTAAGCCGCCGTGATCTTCTGCTGCAGACGGTAGGCCGCGTCCACAGCCCAGCGGTCCAGTGCCAGCATGTCTTCGGGCGCCACGCTGTCACGGGCCGGCTCAAAGCCATTCAGGTTAGCCAGCAGGAAACGAGCGGTATTGCGAATGCGACGATAGGCATCGGAGGTACGCTGCAAAATCTGCTTGGACACAGCCATTTCGCCGGAGTAATCCGTAGCCGAGACCCACAGGCGCAGAATGTCGGCACCCAAAGTATCGGTGACTTCCTGCGGTGCAATCACGTTGCCCAGGGACTTGGACATCTTGTAGCCCTTTTCGTCTACCGTGAAGCCATGGGTCAGCACCTGCTTGTAGGGTGCACAGCCATTGATGGCGATAGAGGTTTTCAGGGACGACTGGAACCAGCCACGGTGCTGATCCGAGCCTTCGAGGTACAGGTCGGCCGGGAAACGCAGCTCGCTGCGCTCACGCAGCACTGCCTGGTGCGTTACGCCTGAGTCGAACCAGACATCCAGCGTATCGGTGACCTTGTCGTACTGATCGGCATCAGCGCCCAGCAGGCTAGCCGCATCCAGTTCGAACCAGGCATCGATACCGCCCTGATCGATGGCCGTGGCGATCTGTTCGATCAGACCCGAGGTATTGGGGTGTAGCTCACCGGTCTGTTTGTGGGTAAAGACGGTGATAGGCACGCCCCAGGTACGCTGGCGCGAGACACACCAGTCCGGGCTCTGCTCGACCATGGCCTCGATGCGGTTCTGGCCCCACTCGGGGAACCAGCTCACACCCTTGATGGCTTCGAGTGCCTGAGTCTTGAGCCCCTTCTCGTCCATGGAAATGAACCACTGCGGCGTGGCGCGGTAGATCAGCGGCGTCTTGGTGCGCCAGCAATGCGGGTAGCTGTGCTCAAAGCGTTTCAGATGTACCAGCTTGCCTTCACGCTCCAGCGCTTCGACCACGGGACCATCCGCCTTGTAGACGTGAATACCGGCAAACTCGCCGGTGGCATCGGTGTAGGTGCCGTTGGCCTGCACGCGATTGAGCGTGCCCAGGCCATACTGCTGGCCAACCACAAAGTCTTCCACGCCGTGATCGGGCGCGGTATGTACGGCGCCGGTACCGGCATCAGTGGTGACATGATCACCCAGAATCACTGGCACTTGCTTGTCGTAGAACGGGTGCGCCAGCGCCATGTGCTCCAGCGCAGTACCGCTGCAGGTTCCCAGTACTGTGTAGGGCTCGATACCCCAGCGCGCCATCACCTCGTCAACCATGTCAGCGGCAACTACAACGCGCTCGGCACCCTGATTGATATCCACCTGCACCAGGGCGTAATCCAGCTCGGCGTTCAGCGACACCGCCTGGTTGGCGGGAATGGTCCAGGGCGTGGTGGTCCAGATCACCACCGACAGCGGCCCCTCACCCGCAGGATTTCCAAACTGGGCATTGGCCGCAGCCTGATCGGCAAAGGTGAAGCGGATGTCGATCGCCGTGGAGGTCTTGTTCTGGTATTCAACCTCGGCCTCAGCCAAAGCAGATTGACCCACCACACTCCAGTACACCGGTTTGTAACCCTTGACCAGATGACCGTTCTCGATGATCTTGCCCAGCGCCCGCACTATGTTGGCTTCGGTGTCGAAGTTCATCGTCAGGTAGGGATTTTCCCAGTCACCCACCACACCCAGACGGATGAAGTCGGCTTTCTGCCCGGCGACCTGTTCGGCGGCGTATTCACGGCATTTCTGCCGAAACTCGCTATAGGGCACCTTGTCACCGGCGCGGCCGATCAGGGTTTCAACCTTGTGTTCGATAGGCAGACCATGACAGTCCCAGCCCGGCACGTAGGGCGCATCAAAGCCCGACAGCGTCTTGGCCTTGACGATCATGTCCTTGATCACCTTGTTGACCGCATGACCGATATGAATATTGCCGTTGGCGTAGGGAGGGCCATCATGCAGGATGAACTGCTCACGTCCCTTGCCCGCTTCGCGCAGTTTGGCGTAGAGGTCGATTTCGGCCCATCGCGCCAGGCGCGCCGGCTCACGCTGCGGCAGGTTGCCACGCATCGGGAAAGCCGAATCCGGCAGGTTCAGTGTCGCTTTATAATCGGTCATGTCAGTCGCTTTGAGGTTATGGGTCTTAACAGGCCAATAGCGCCCGGGCCACATCAATATCGTTGAAAATCTGCTGTTTCAGCTGTTCCAGGCCATCGAACTTGCGCTCTTCACGAATGAAGGCGGCAAATTCAACGCTGAGCAGCTGACCATAAAGATCACCCTTAAAATCAAACAGATGTGCTTCCAGCACAGGCTGAGTGCCGTTGACGGTCGGGCGCATGCCAATGTTGGCCACCCCCGGAATCAGGCGGCCATCGTCCAGCTGTGCTCGCACGGCATAGACACCCCGCAGCGGCGCGGCAAAACGGTGCATGCGCACGTTCGCCGTCGGCACACCCAGGGTTCTGCCCAGCTGCTGTCCCAGCATGACCCGTCCGCTGATGCGATAGCGCCGCCCCAGCAAGCGCTCGGCCAGATCCAGGTCATTGAGCGTCAGCGCCTGGCGCACCCGGGTACTGCTGACGCGCTCGCCATCAACCAGACAGGTGCTGGTGTTTTCAACCGAGAAGCCCTGGGTTGCCCCCACTGCACGCAGCATGGCGTAGTCGCCGGCCCGGTCGCAGCCAAAGCGGAAATCATCGCCCACCACAAAGTGGCGCACCGCCAGCCCTTCCAGCAGCAGCGCTTCGATGAAGCTTGCGGCCGGCAAGCTGCGCAGACGCTCGTTGAAGGTCAGGCACAGCACCCGATCCAGCCCCTGGTCACGCAGCAGGCGTACTTTTTCATCAAACCGAGTGAGACGCGCCGGCGCATCCTGGCCTGCAAAAAACTCGCGCGGCTGCGGCTCGAAGATAATCGCCACGGTGGGCAAACCCAGTTCGCGCCCCTTGGCCTTTACCTGTTCCAGCACCTTGACATGCCCGAGGTGCACGCCATCGAAATTGCCGATGGTCGCTACGCACACCCGATGCTTGTCGCGCAGATTATGTAATCCCCGGATCAATTCCATCAAATGCTAGCCACAGCCTGAAAATAAACCGCAGAATTATAACGCAGATGCAGCGCAACGAGTACCGCAGTGCCACAAGAAGCTATAACAAGGCCATCAGGCGCGCAGATGGCGCAGACGCAAGCCCGTCAGCAGCAGCACCGCCGCATAGGCCCCAGCCCCGAGCAGTACCAGTAACGACATCTGCCAGACGCGATCCACCAGCCCCCAGTCGAACCACTGCACCACCGCAGGACTGAGATAGAGCAGCAACGCGACCATCACCAGATTGGCACTGCCCAGACGCAGCAGCCAGAGCCCCCAGCCGGGTTGCCAGTGGAATACACCTTCGCGCAGCAAGCCACGCAGCAGCAGCCCCGCATTGAGAAACGCCGACAGCGTCGTAGCCAGCGCCAGGCCGACATGAGCCAGCGGCCAGATCAGTATCAGGTTCAGCACCATATTCACCGCCATCGCTATCACAGCAATGCGCACCGGTGTGCGGGTGTCCTGCCGCGCGAAAAAGCCCGGCGCCAATACCTTGATCAGCATGAACGCCAGCACGCCACAGCCGTAGGCTTGCAGGCTGCCCGACGCCATATCGACATCACGTTCGGTCAGGGCGCCGTAATGAAACAGGGTGATCAGCAAGGGCTCTGCCAGCAAGACCAGCGCCAGCGCCGCCGGCAGACCGATCAACAGCACCATGCGCAGTGCCCAGTCCAGCGTATGGGAGAATTGATCCAGGGATTTTTCAGCATGCTTGCGCGACAGCGCCGGCAATATCACCGTCGCAATGGCAATGCCGAACACCCCCAGCGGCAGCTCGGACAGGCGATCCGAGTAATACAGCCAGGACACGCTGCCCATTTGCAGAAAGGACGCCAGCACCGTATCCAGCAACAAATTGACCTGCGCCACAGACACCCCAAACAGCGCCGGCAGCATCAGCGTCATGATCTTCTTCACACCCGGATGACTGAAATCCACCACAGGGCCCGGCAACAAGCGAATGCGCCACAAAAAAGGCAGCTGAAATGCCAGCTGCACGAAGCCCGCCACCAGTACGCCCCAGGCCAGTGCGAAAACCGGCCGCTCAAACCATTCACTGAACAGCAGCGTGGCACCAATCAGACAGAGGTTCAGCAGCACCGGCGTAAAGGCCGGCACCGCGAAGCGCTCATAGCTGTTGAGAATAGCCCCGGCAAAGGCCGTCATGGAGATCAGCCCCAGGTACGGGAAGGTGATACGCAGCATTTCCGACGCCAGCTCGTAGCGCTCGCTGTCGTGCATATAGAAACCGGGCGCAAAGATCGCCGTCAGCACGGGAGCTGCCACCACCGACAGCACCGTTATGCAGATCAGCACCGAACCCAGACTGCCCGCCACCCGCGCCACCAGTAGCTGCACATCAAACAGCGTGCGCTGGGTACGATACTCGGACAGCACGGGGACAAAGGCCTGAGAAAAGGCACCCTCGGCAAAGAGCCTGCGCAGAAAATTGGGAATCTTGAAAGCAACGAAAAAGGCATCGGCACTGCCGGAGGCCCCAAAATGGCTCGCCACCACCACATCACGCACCAGACCCAGGATGCGCGATAACAATGTCATCAACCCAACCAGACCGCTGGAGCGCAGCAAACCCGCACTCTTTCTGGTTTCTCTACCCTCGTCTGCCACGATCCCTATCCCCAAGCTGCAAGGCGCTGTACAATGCGCTGCATCTTACTGCGTCGTAGATAATAATTCCGCTACTTTATTGACAGTCTCACGTCAAACAGGAATAATCTCGCGTCTCAATTTTCGGCGTTTACTGCCGATGATTTTCCAAACAACTTTGAAGGAGCCGGACTGTGGCAAATTCCGCAGGATCTCGTAAACGCGCTCGCCAGTCGGAGAAGCGTCGCCAGCATAACGCTAGCCTGCGCTCCATGGTGCGTACTTACATCAAGAAAGTCGTTAAAGCGATCGACAGTGGCGACAAGGCCACAGCTGAAGGCGCGTTCAAAACCGCCCAGCCGATCATGGACGGCTCTGTAAACAAGGGTCTGTTCAACAAGAACCAGATCGCTCGCACCAAGAGCCGCCTGAACGCACGCATCAAGGCACTGGGCGAAACACCAGCCGCCTGATGTACCGCAGGGCCCATAAAGCCCTGCCACAAAAAAACCGGCCAAGGCCGGTTTTTTTTATGTCTGCAATCCGCGATATAGAGACCGCACACGCTCACACTACTCGCAATACTCGCCCCGACCAGCAGGGCCCGACGACCAGCCCCATCAGGCCAGCGCCAGGTTATCGCGATGTACCAGCTCCACCTCAGCCATATAACCGAGCAACGACTCGATCATTGAGCTTGGCTTGCCGATCAGCTTGCGCGCATCTTCAGCACCGTAATTCGCCAGCCCGCGCGCGATGATCAGCCCCTGCTCATCCTGCAGAACCACCATCTCGCCGCGCGAGAAATTCCCGGACAGACTGCGCACACCGGCCGGCAACAAGCTTTTACCGCGCTCACGCAACGCCGCCACAGCACCCGCATCCAGCACCAGAGTGCCACGCGCCTGCAAATGCCCCGCAATCCACTGCTTGCGCGCAGCCTCAGGACTGCGCTCAGGCACCAGCAGCGTGCCCACAGCATCACCCGCCTTGAGCCGCAGCAGCACATCCGGCTCACGCCCACTGGCAATGACTGTCACGGCACCACTGCGCGCCGCCAGGCGCGCAGCGCGCACCTTGGTCGCCATACCACCGCGACCCAGCTTGCCACCACCACCAGCCATGGCGATCAGCGCATCATCCTCTGCCCGCGCTTCGGATACAAAGGCCGCACCGGGATTGGAGCGCGGATCAGCCTCAAACAGCCCCAGCTGATCCGTCAGCAGAATCAGCCCATCCGCCTCAATCAGGTTGACCACCAGAGCACCGAGCGTATCGTTATCCCCAAAGCGGATCTCATCGGTAACGACAGTGTCATTCTCGTTCACCACCGGCACCACACCCAGGCGAATCAGCTCACCCAGGGCCGCGCGGGCATTGAGATAACGCCGCCGATTGGACAGATCTTCATGCGTCAGCAAAATTTGCGCCGTGTGAGTGCCGTGGCGCTGGAAATTAGCCTCATAGGCCTGCACCAGCCCCATCTGACCAATGGCCGCCGCGGCCTGCAAACGGTACATTTCGTGCGGGCGGTTAGCCCACCCCAGACGCGACATACCCTCAGCAACCGCGCCCGAGGACACCAGCAATACTTCCATGCCTGCAGCACGCAGAGCGGCCAGCTGATCAACCCAGCGAGAAATCGCCTCCTGATCAAGCCCGCGACCGTCATTGGTCAGCAGCGCGCTACCGATCTTTACGACCCAGCGCCCGCCCGTTTTCAGCCTGTTCCTACCCGTGGACACCCGTGAATCCTCTAACTAGTTACTAGCGAGCCCATTCGACATCAACGTCGAACTCGTCATCGTCGAAATCATCCCAGTCATCATCTTCACCCGAGCGCCGCGCCCGAATAGCCATACGCATCGCTTCGACACACTCACGCGCCTCGGCATCGATCTGCAGACGGGTATCACGCTCAACATCGAGCAAGTCCGGGTCCTGCTGAATTTCCAGCGCACGCCTATCAAGGAAGCCCTGAATATCCTGAACCAGAACCTGCACGCCCTCCTTGTTCAGCGCCGAGATGCGATACACAGGCCCTTCCCAGCCCAGCGCATCAACCACCGCCTGACAGCGCTCTTCCTGCTCTTCTTCAGGCACCAGATCCAGCTTGTTCAGCACCAGCCAGCGCGGCTGAGCTTCCAGCGTCGCGCTGAATTTTTTCAGCTCAGCCACCGCCACACAAGCCGACTGCGCAGAGCCCTGCTCATCCCAGGGCGCCATATCGACCAGATGCAGCAACAAGCGGTTGCGCGCCAGGTGACGCAGGAATCGAATACCCAGACCCGTGCCTTCTGCTGCTCCTTCGATAATGCCCGGAATATCGGCAATCACGAAGCTGCGATGACTTTCGGTACGCACCACACCCAGGTTCGGCACCAGAGTCGTGAAGGGATAGTTGGCCACTTTCGGCTTGGCGGAAGACACCGAGCGAATAAAGGTCGATTTGCCCGCATTCGGCAAGCCCAGCAGACCCACGTCCGCCAACACCTTGAGCTCCAGCTTCAGGTTACGCGCCTCGCCCGGAGATCCATTACTGGTCTGACGCGGCGCACGGTTAACTGAACTCTTGTAGCGAATGTTGCCAAGGCCATGAAAGCCCGCCTGGGCCACTTTTTCAATTTGCCCTTCAACCGTCAGATCCGCCAGCACTTCACCGGTATCCTGATCGACAACCGTGGTACCTACCGGCAGCTTCAGCACAAGGTCTTCACCCTTGGAGCCGGTACACTGACGCGTCATGCCATTCTGACCGTTCTGCGCCTTGTAGTGACGCGTAAAACGAAAGTCGATCAGCGTATTCAGGCTGCTATCCGCCTCAACAAATACCGAACCGCCATCACCACCGTCACCACCGTCGGGGCCGCCTCTGGCAACGTACTTCTCGCGCCGGAAACTCATGCAGCCGTTACCACCTTTACCGGCTTCCACCGAGATCAACGCTTCATCGACAAACTTCATTAAAACCTCCCCGACGGGTCAGGATCCTGCACTGAATATAGCGCGAACACTGCCCGAATAGCCTCACACACACGACACCACGCACAACCGCGAGCCTCAACAGGCCCGAGACCCGGCGCCGTCATGAATGACGCAACCGCCGCTTTGCACATGCAAATACAGTAAATCACAGCCCTATACGAAAAAAGCCCCGCACAGGCGGAGCTTTTTCGAACATCAAAGTGCGCTTCAGGCAGGTACGATACTGATGTACTTACGCTTCTTTTCGCCTTTGATTTCAAATTTTACTACGCCATCCGCTTTCGCGAACAGAGTGTGGTCCTTGCCCAGACCAACATTGGTGCCGGCATGGAACTTGGTGCCACGCTGACGAACCAGGATGTTACCTGCAGCAACAACCTGACCACCGTAGCGCTTCACACCAAGGCGTTTCGATTCTGAGTCGCGACCGTTACGAGTCGAGCCACCAGCTTTCTTATGAGCCATTTTCTATCTCCTGATCTGGGTTGCGTTAAGCACTGATGCCAGTGATCTTCACTTCAGTGAACGACTGACGGTGACCCTGACGCTTCATGTGGTGCTTACGACGCTTGAACTTCAGGATGGTCACTTTCTTGCCACGGCCGTGCTCAACAACTTCAGCAGTTACCTTGGCACCATCAACAACCGGCGCACCTATTTTGATGTCATCACCGGCGCCAACCAGCAGCACACGGTCAAATTCTACATTGGAACCCAGTTCTGCAGGCAGCTTCTCGAGCCGTACAGTCTGTCCTTCCTGAACGCGGTACTGCTTACCACCGCTAACGATTACTGCGTACATTTCTCTCTCCAGGTCATGCCCATCCGGCTACTGTTGAATAACAACCTACTTCTAAGGGCGGAACCCTATGATAGGGAGCAAATTTGGATGAGCTCAGGGCGGGGGATTCTATAGTAAAGACACCTCAAACTCAAGCCCGACGGCCGCGAATTATAGCGCCCGCCAGCAAAGCGTAACCTGGGGCCCCAAGGCCGGCGTCCGAGGCCATTAGACTGGCACTTTCTTGACACCCTTGCAGGCACCCCCTAGCATGCGCGCTTATCATTCGTACAGCCGACGACCCTCCCCACATGCAGCCACATCAGCTAAATCCGGCGATCGAGCCGCAGTTCGAAGCCGTTAATGACTACATTCTCAACCATCTGGGCTCCACGGTCCCGCTGGTCGAGAAGATTGGCCACTATATAGTTGAGAGTGGTGGCAAGCGCCTGCGTCCGCTGCTCGTATTACTGAGCGCCAACGCCTGTGGTTACCAGGGGCGGCAGCATATTCCCCTGGCGGCCATTGTCGAGTTCATTCATACGGCAACCCTGCTGCACGATGATGTGGTCGACAATTCGGATCTGCGCCGCGGCAAGGATACCGCCAACGCCCGCTGGGGCAATGCACCGAGCGTGCTGGTCGGCGACTTTCTTTACAGCCGCGCATTTCAGGTTATGGTCGAAATCGGCAATATGGACATCATGCACGTCATTTCCAATGCCACCAATGTGATTGCCGAAGGCGAAGTGCTGCAGCTGCTGAACTGCAAGAATCCGGATACCACCGAAGACGCCTACATGCAGGTTATTATCGGCAAGACCGCCACCCTGTTTGAGGCCGCGACCGAAACCGGCGCCATTCTCGCCCAGGCTTCGACCGCCGAACGCGATGCGCTGCGGCTTTACGGCCGCCACCTGGGAATCGCCTTTCAGCTGGTCGATGATCTGATGGATTACCTCTCCAGCGCCGAGGAAATGGGCAAGAATGTCGGCGACGATCTGGCCGAAGGCAAACCCACCCTGCCGCTGATCCAGGCCATGAAAGCCGGCACCGACGAAGAGCGCCAGCTGATTCGCCAGTGCATTCGCAAGGGCGGCCTGGACGACCTGCAGCCGATTCTGGATATAGTGCAGCGCACCGGCGCCATCGACTACACCCGTGCCGCCGCACAGCGTGCCGCCGCAAACGCCTGCGAAGCGCTTGCAGCACTGCCCGCCAGCTCTTTCAAGGATACCTTGACACAGCTGGCCGAGATCGCGGTCAACCGCACTCACTGACACCCAAGGCAGGACCCGAGCGCCTGAATCGCAGGGGTATCGGGCGTCCTGACAGCGCCACTGCCGGGTCTGATCGCGCCCACCACAGCGCCACCCAGGCAGAAACAAGCCCCAAACAGTGCTTCAGGGCGTCCGACCCGCTATAATCGGCGGATATTTTTAGCTGAAACCTATAAGACTTTCCCATATGACAAAAGCTTCTTCTTTCGATCGCAAAGACCTGCTGAGCTGCGGCCACGGCGAAATGTTCGGCCCGGGCAATGCCCAGCTGCCGATCGACAACATGCTGATGATGGACCGAGTCGTTAACATTTCCTCGGAAGGCGGCCTCTATGGCAAAGGCGAAATCATTGCCGAGCTCGACATCAATCCGGACCTCTGGTTCTTCCAGTGCCACTTCCCGGGCGACCCTGTCATGCCGGGCTGCCTGGGCCTGGATGCCATGTGGCAGCTGGTTGGATTCTTCCTCGGCTGGCGTGGCAACCAGGGCCGCGGCCGCGCGCTGGGCTCAGGTGAAGTAAAATTCACCGGTCAGATCCTGCCGAGCGCCAAAAAGGTGACCTACCACATTCACCTCAAGCGCGTGATCGAGCGCAAACTGGTCATGGGTATCGCTGACGGCTCCGTGTTTGTTGATGGCCGTGAAATCTACACCGCCAAGGACCTGCGCGTAGGCCTGTTCACCACCACCGACAACTTCTAGCAGGCGCCCGGGGCTACAGGCCACAGGCCTGAGCCCCGCCCAATCCCGATAAAACCTAATTCAGGTAGCCTTCAGAGGCGCTTTATCGGAGAATAGGCGGTCTGTATATCCGCAAAGAACATTACCTTAGTGAAACACAAGAGGCCTCACATGCGTCGTGTCGTTGTTACAGGTATGGGGATTGTGTCCTGTCTGGGCACCGACAAGGATTCCGTCCTCAGCGCCCTTCAAGAAGGACGTTCCGGTATCAAATTCCAGGAAGAATACAAGGAACTCGGCTTTCGCAGCCAGGTTGCCGGCAGTATCGACCTTGACCTTGAATCCCTGATCGACCGCAAACTGCTCCGATTCATGGGCAATGCCGCCGCCTACGCGTACCTGGCCATGGACCAGGCCGTGAAGGATTCCGGCCTGAGCGAAGATCAGGTCTCCAACGTACGTACCGGCCTTATCGCCGGCTCCGGTGGCGCTTCATCCGCCGATATCGTTGAAACCGCGGACATTCTGCGCACCAAGGGCGTCCGTCGCGTTGGTCCTTACCGTGTCACCCGCACCATGGGCAGCACTGTATCCGCCTGTCTGGCCACGCCCTTCAAGATCAAGGGCGTGAACTACTCCATTACCTCTGCCTGCGCCACCAGCGCACACTGCATCGGTAACGCCATGGAGCAGATCCAGCTGGGCAAACAGGACGTGGTCTTTGCCGGTGGCGGTGAAGAGCTGCACTGGTCCCTGAGCGTGATGTTTGATGCCATGGGCGCACTGTCCAGCAAATACAACGACACGCCGGAGAAAGCCTCCCGTGCCTACGACGCCAACCGTGACGGCTTCGTCATCTCAGGCGGCGCCGGCATGCTGGTACTCGAAGACCTCGAGCACGCCAAGGCGCGCGGCGCCAAGATCTACGCCGAACTGGTAGGCTATGGCGCAACCTCCGACGGCTACGACATGGTTGCACCGTCCGGCGAAGGCGCCCTGCGCTGCATGCAGCAGGCGATGGCTACGGTTGAGGGTCCAATTGACTACATCAATTCCCACGGCACCTCTACACCGGCCGGTGACATCCAGGAACTGAAGGCAATGAAGATGGCTTTCGGCGACAAAATGCCGACAGTCAGCTCCACCAAGTCGCTGACTGGTCACTCCCTGGGTGCTACAGGCGCACAGGAGGCGATCTACTGCCTGCTGATGCAGGAAAACAACTTCATCTGCGCCTCTGCCAATATCGACCAGCTCGACCCGGAAGCCGAAGGCCTGCCGATCGCCACCACGCGCATCGACAATGCCAACCTGGAACGCGTGATGTCCAACAGCTTCGGCTTTGGCGGCACCAACTCCACCCTGGTGTTCGAAAAGTACAAGGGCTGAGCTTAAGCCTGCGCACTGCCTGAATTGCCAGCCACGAAAAAGCCGCTTTTTAGCGGCTTTTTTGTGCTTTCACTATAGATACAGCAACTCAGGCACCGATCTCGCGCATTTCCTGCTCAATCCAGGCCACCGATTCGCGGTGCACGTCATCGACGCTGCGCTCCACCGTCGCCAGGGGCGCACCGATACGCACCTGCACTACCCCTGGAAACTTCACAAAGCTCTTGCCCGGCCAGTAGAGCCCCGCATTGTGCACTATGGGCACAACCGGCACCTGGCTGTCGACCGCGAGCATGGCGCCACCCTTGTTGAATCGCCCCATCTCACCCACCTTGACCCGGGTTCCCTGGGGAAATATCAGCACCGGCACCTGCTGCGACAGACGATCACGCCCCTGACTCAGCAGCTGCTTCAAGGCACCACGGCGCTGACTGCGATCCAGCGCAATGGGTTGCAGCATGGCGAGCGCCCAGCCGAAAAAGGGCAGCTTGAGCAGTTCCTGCTTCAATACCACCGACTGGGGGCGCACCAGCGTCTGAAAATACAGGGTTTCCCATTCGCTTTGGTGATTGGCCACCACCACATAGGCGCCGCTGCGGGGCAGATTTTCCAGCCCCGACACTTCAAAACGCACGCCGCAGCAAATGCGCAGCCAGATCATGTAAAAGTAATTCAGCACCGTAAACAGCTTGAAGCGGGGGCGGAACGGCAATGCCCAACCCACCAGCAGGCAAAACGCCGAATACAAAATGGTGACCGGATAAAAGCCGGCATAGAACAGGGTCGCACGCAGGTAATGCAGCGGTGTCGCTTTAGGCATTTTCAGCCTCCTGTAACCGGCGGGAAAAAGGCGACTTCATCGCCATCCGCCAGGGAGGTCGATACGCTGACCATTTCCTGATTAACTGCAACCAGCAGGTTCGGCGCCTTGAGCACTGCCTGCCAGCGCTCGCCACGCTCGGCCACCAGATAATCGATCAGCTGATCGACGCGACCGAGCGTCGCAGGACACTGCAGCTCCTCGGCATCCAAACCAAGCTGTTCCCGTACGCGGGCAAAATAAACCAACTGCAATTTCATCTTATTCCTCTACCTTCCAGTGCCCGCTCTTGCCACCTTTCTTTTCCATCACCCGCAGGCCCGAGATGATCATGCCGCGATCGACCGCCTTGCACATGTCATAGAGCGTAAGCGCCGCGACACTGGCGGCCGTGAGCGCCTCCATCTCCACCCCTGTCTGCCCGGACAGCTTGCAGGTAGCGGTAATTTCGATACGGTTATGTTCCGGCACCGGCACCAGATCCACCGCCACCTTGCTCAGCATCAGCGGGTGACACAGGGGTATCAGCTCCCAGGTCCGCTTGGCGGCCTGAATGCCCGCAATACGTGCCACCGCCAGTACATCGCCCTTTTTATGACCGCCACCCATAATCAGCTGCAGTGTTTGCGGCAGCATTTCTATATAGGCCTGCGCCACAGCTTCGCGGTAGGTTACATCCTTGTCGGATACATCCACCATATGGGCGTGCCCCTGGTCATCCAGGTGCGTAAGTTTGCTCATGGCGCCTCCAGGTTGCGCTTGTTGATCAGAGGGTTGGCATACATCTGTCGCATGATGTCCTGAGCACCGGGCTCCAGCTCATCCAGCCGCTGCTGGAAAGCCGCGCGCTGTTCGTCCGTGACCTCACTGGCAGCATCCGCCGCAATCAGGTTGGAGGAATGCAGCTGATAGTTGGCAATGATTTCACGGTCAATCAGGGCTGCCAGCGCCTCGGGGGACTCGAACTCCCCCTTGATGGGCTCACCAAAGGCGACATGCACATCCCCCTTGAGACCCGTGATGCCCTTGACGATACTGTCCAGATCTTCGTACTGCCCCTTGGCATAGCAGCCATCGCTGGCTCTGGCGTGCAGTTCCCGCGCCTTGGCGGCATCGCAGGGATCGTATTCGTAGGAAATGGACACCGGCACCAGATTCAGCCGGGTAATGGCCTCACCAAAAGAGCGCTGCTTGCGCTGGGACATGTAGAACATCTTCAGAATGGCAGGATCGGTGCGATCATTACCGTCCTTGGCACGCCCTTCCCGCTGCGCAATCCAGATGGAGGCGCCTTCACTAATGCTGTGATCGATATAGGCGGATAGCTGGTTCAGTGCCGTCATCATCTCGCGGCCACGGGCCGAGCGGTTGACGATAAAGCTCTTGTTGAGCCGCATCAGATCCGATACGTAGCCCTTGCGCAGCAGGTTGTCGCCAATGGCGATGCGCGCCGTATTCATGCCCGCCTTGTACAGCACCCAGTTAACGAACGCAGGATCCAGCGCTATATCGCGGTGATTGGAGATAAACAGGTAAGCCTCGTCCGGATCGAGCCGCTCCATGCCTGAACAGGTCATGCGCGTCGTACTGCGGACGATCATCTTTTCCATATATTTCGCCACGCGGGCCTGAAAATCACGAATCGTTTCCACATCGCCTATTTCACGCGCCAGCGCCATGCGCACCAGCGGGCGCAACAGCCAGCCAAAGGCTCCGGCCATGCGCGGAAACTGATAACGGGTCACAACCCGAATAAATTCTTCGTTATACAACAACCGGTTGAGCACCTCTGCCACTTCGGTGTCGCGGTACGGACGGATCTCTTTAAACGGATCCTGCAGCGCGGTATTGTCGTCGCTCATGGTGCTCTCTAATTATCGTGATTGGGTTCAGCTGGGCGCTATTTTACCCGCTGAGAGGGGCTTTTGCAGCGCCCTCAACCCAGCAGTTCCGAGAACGGAATAAAGCCCACCAGATCACCTTCGGCAACCCGGGTATTCGGTGACACAACCACCAGCCCCTGTGCCCAGCTGGCAGAAGACAGCACACCGGAGCTCTGGTTCGAAAATGGGCAGGCGCGCCCGCCCTCCAGCCGCGAACGCAGATACTCCTGACGACCACCCGGGCGAGGCCGCGCAAAGCCCGCCGGCACCTGCAGCATCAGCGGCGGCTCGACAAGTGCCCCCTGCAGGCGCAGCAGATAGGGCCTGGCCAGCAGACAAAACGTCACCAGCGCTGACGCAGGATTTCCCGGCAAGCCGAAAAAGGGCACCTGCCCCACCCGGCCATACGCCAGTGGTTTGCCAGGCTTAATCTGCAGGCGCCACAGACGCAGCTCACCGAGGGACTCCACCGCCGCCTTGACATGATCTTCATCACCGACCGAAACCCCGCCGGTGCTGATAACGCAATCCGCCTGGCTCGCAGCCTTTGTCAGTGCCGCCCGGGTCGCTGCAGCACTATCGGCCACCAGACCCAGATCCAGCACCTGAATGCCGAGCTGCCGCAGCAGGCCCGTCAGCAGATAGCGATTGGAGTTGTAAATCTGCCCAGGCTTGAGTGCAGTACCAGGTTCTACCAGTTCGTCGCCGGTACACAGCAACGCCACCCGCAAGGGCCGCGTGACCAACACTGTGGCAACACCGGTAGATGCCAGCACCCCCAGATCCGCTGGCTGCAGCCGCGTTCCCGCCGCGACCACCACGGCACCTGCGGCTATATCCTGGCCGCGCGGGCGTACATTGTCGCCAGCCTCTGGCTGCACGCTAAAATGCACCAGGCCATCCACAAGCTCGGCCTGCTCCTGCATCACCACAGTGTCGGCGCCTGGCGGAATTTCAGCACCGGTGAAGATACGCACTACCGTGCCAGGCTCCAGCGGTGCAGGCGCGGAACCTGCCGGAATGCGCTGACTGATACGCAGCCCCGCCTTCGCCGCATCGCCATGAAAGCAGGCATAACCATCCATGGCGCTGTTGGCCGCCGGCGGTACATCCACAGCCGCAATAACGTCCTCGGCCAGCACCCGCCCCACCGCATCCATCAATGACAGCCGTTCGACGCCTGTAATGGGTTGAACATCTGCCAGCAGCGCCTCAATGGCCTCCTCTACCGGTATCAGCCCAGGCTTTGCGTCAGGCGTAGCATCAGAGCCCTGCATGCCTTATACCTGTTCCTGTGCGTGACGCATCAGCATGTCGACGAAATTGCACGGACGATGCCGCTTGTCGAGCTGCTCGACAATAATGCGATCCCAGCCGGTACGACAGGCGCCGGTCGACCCCGGCAGGCAGAAAATCAGCGTACCATTGGCCAGACCCGCTACTGCGCGGGACTGGATGGTCGAGGTGCCGATTTCCTCAAATGACAGGCTGCGAAACAGCTCGCCAAAACCCTCGATCTGCTTGTCAAACAGCGGCTGCAGCGCTTCAGGCGTCGAGTCGCGGTGTGAAAAACCGGTACCGCCGGTGCTCAGCACCACATGGATGCTGGGGTCTGCAATCCAGGCGGACACCTGGGCCCGCAGCTGATAGACATCATCCTTGACGATGGTCCGCGCCTGCAGCTTATGCCCGACCGCCTCCAGCCGATCCACCAGCGTCTGTCCCGAGGTATCCGTCTCCAGCGTGCGGGTATCGGATACGGTCAGCACAGCAATGTTAAGTGCAACAAAATCTGCGTCGTCGCTGCAACGTCCCATAAAAATCTCCTGAAAATTGTTGAAACTGAATCTCTGTCAGCAGGCGCCCGGGCTGGCCAGGCGCGCCCTTGTGCGCAACAATGGCGCCCGTGCTACATAAAGCCCGACGCTGCGCGCCCAACACTTTGATACACAAAAAATTATTCCTGTATCAACCCAGAGCCACCCATAAGGAAAGAGCCTCACTGCCATGTACATGATCCTGAAACACCTGCACCTGGCTGCAGTCACCCTGAGCATTTCACTGTTTCTGCTGCGCGGCTACTGGATGCTGATCGGTTCAGGCTGGCAGAACAGGCGCCTGATGCGCGTTATACCGCACCTGGTGGATACCGTCCTGCTGCTCAGCGCCACGGGCCTGGCCCTGACGCTGCAGCAATATCCATTTGTGAATGACTGGCTCAGCGCCAAGCTGCTCGCCCTGGTGGCCTACATAGTGCTCGGCATCATCGCCCTTAAGCGCGGCCGGAGCAAGACCAGCCGCACCCTGGCCTTTGGTGCCGCACTGGTCACCTTTGGCTATATCGCCTGGGTTGCGGTCACGCGAGATCCGACGCCCTGGCATTAATACCAGGGCAGGCAGGGTTCTGGAGCAGAATCAGAAACGCTCGTACAGCTGGCGCACCAGGGCAACCAGTTCGCCACGCCAGGGACGCTGACGAATGCCGAAGGTACTGAGAAGCTTGGTGCATTTGAGCACCGAGCTGGCGGGACGCTCAGCCTCGGTGGGGAAATTTATACTGGCAACCGGCATCAGCCGCTCCACCTTGAGCGCCTCGTACTGGCTCGCCGTGGCGATGATGGCTTCACTGAAGGCGTAGCGGGTGGTGATCTCGGCGCCACAGTAATGGTAAGTGCCCCAGGCGTCGGCACCGCACTTGAGCTGTTTGACGATCGCCAGCACCACGCGGGCAACATCGGCCGCCGCCGTCGGGCAGCCACGGCGATCATCCACCGAGACCAGTTCCGCCTCGGTGCGCGCCTGTTCCAGCGTGCGAATCAGGAAGTTGTGTCCACTGCCACTGAAGACCCAGCTCACCCGCAGAATGATGTGCCTCGCATGGGCGCGACGCAGTAATTCCTCACCCTGCCACTTGCTTTCGCCGTAGACGCCCAGCGGGCGCACGGCATCGTTTTCACGGTATCCGCTGGCGTAGTGGCCATCGAAAACATAATCCGTGGAAAGGTGGATGAGGGGAATATCCAGCTCGGCGCAGGCGATTGCCAGCTGCTGCACCGCCTCGGCATTGAGACGCATGCAGTGCTCGCGCTGCTTTTGCGCAGCGTCGGCCCGGTTAAAGGCGGCACAATTGATAACATAGTCAGGCTGATGCTGTTCGAGCTGCTGACGGACCTTCGCCGTGTCCGTGATATCCAGCTGCCTGCGTGCCAGGCCGATCACATCAAAAAAGACATCCGCGCCCGCCTGGCCAACCAGCTCACGCCCGACCTGACCATTAGCTCCCGTTATCAGAATACGTGCCGGCCGACTGAAGTAATCACTGGCCATAATGCGATGTACAAACCTCCACTGGGAGCAGCAAATTCAGAAATACGCGAATGCGATGAAAGAATTTCACCTTACCACAGAACCCTGTCCGACAATACAGCCGCAGCGCTGTACTTTAAGCCCCTGTCCTGCCCCGATCAGGCGCCGCGCCAGCGGCCGCAACCCGGGTAACAGAAGGCCCCGCGGCGACTAATACCCCTTCCGTCCCCCACAGTTGCAGCCATGCAGCTAAGCTGCATTTAAAGGCTGAATGCCTTATATTATTTTCTGACTTCTGAGTCAGTTTTTGTTGACTTCAAAGTCAGATTTAATCTAAAGTCGGTCCATAGGCTAATAATTAAACACACAGCAGGAGGTTTTCCTTGATCAGGTTCTTACTCAATCAGGAACTGCGGACAGAGAACGATCTCGACCCGAACGTCACGGTCCTCAATTATCTGCGGGAAAATCTCGGCAAGACCGGCACCAAGGAAGGCTGCGCTTCGGGTGACTGCGGCGCCTGCACCGTCGTCGTCGGCGAGCTGGTGAACGACCGTATTCGCTACCGCACCCTCAATTCCTGCCTGACCTTCGTGTCTGCACTGGATGGCAAACAGCTCATCACCGTGGAAGGCCTCAAGCACCAGGGACAGATGCACAGCGTGCAGCAGGCCATGGTCGACTGCCACGGCTCACAGTGCGGCTTCTGCACCCCAGGCTTTGTCATGTCCTTGTTTGCGCTGCAAAAAAACAGCCCGCAGGCCGACAAGAGCGCCGCCGAAGAAGCCCTGGCCGGCAACCTCTGTCGCTGCACCGGCTACCGCCCGATTCTGGACGCCGCCGCCAGCAGCTGCACCGCCGCACCCCAGGATCAGTTTGATCAGCAACACGAGCAGACGCTATCCCGGCTGCGCGCCATTCAGCCAGATACCACCAGCACGCTGAACAGTGCCGGTCGGCAGAGCTTTTCGCCGCTTACCGTGGCGGATCTGGCCCAGCTGTACCAGGACAACCCGCAGGCCCGCCTGCTGGCCGGCGGCACCGACCTGGCACTGGAAGTCACCCAGATGCACCGCACCTTGCCGGTCATGATTTATGTCGGCAATGTGGCCGAACTGAAACAGGTCGAGACGTTTGATGATCGCATCGAGATCGGCGCCGCCGTGCCACTGACCGATTGCTACGACGTTCTGACCCACGAATATCCGGATTTCGGTGCCATGCTGCATCGTTTCGCATCACTGCAAATCCGTAACCAGGGTACCCTTGGCGGGAATATCGGTAATGCCTCACCGATCGGCGATTCGCCACCCGCCCTTCTTACACTAGACGCGCAGATCGTTCTGCGTCAGGGCAGCAGCACCCGCACCATTGCGCTGGCCGACTACTTCGTGGACTACCGCGTCACCGTGCGCCAGGAAGCGGAATTCATCGAGAAAATCATTGTGCCGCGGGCGCAGGGCCGTGACAGCTTCAGGGTCTACAAGATTTCCAAGCGCCTGGATGACGATATCTCCGCCGTATGCGGCGCCTTCGACCTGCGCATAAAGGACGGTCAGATCAGTGACGCCCGCATCGCCTTCGGCGGCATGGCCGCCATCCCAAAACGTGCCAGCCGCTGCGAACAGGCGCTGATCGGCAAGCCCTGGAATCAGGCCACCATTGAAGCGGCCGCCAAGGCCCTGGGTGAAGATTTCACCCCCCTCAGCGATTTTCGCGCCAGCAAGGAATACCGCGCGCTCACGGCCGCCAACCTGCTGCGTAAATACTTTCTGGAACTCAGCACACCGGAACTGGCTACACGGGTGACCGATTATGTCTAACCACAACAAGATCAGCAGAACTCAGGACGAAATGATGGCGCTGGTGCGCCAGGACCTGCACACCGGCGTCGGCCGCAAGATCCCCCATGAAAGCGCAGCCAAGCATGTCAGCGGCGAAGCGGTCTATATCGATGACCGGCTGGAGTTCCCCAACCAGCTGCACATCTACGCCCGCCTCAGTGACAGGCCCCATGCGCGCATCCTCAGCATCGATACCAGCCCCTGCTACCAGATGCCGGGCGTACGCATCGCCATTACCAGCAAGGACGTACCGGGTCAGCTCGACATAGGTGCCGTGGCGCCGGGTGATCCGCTGCTGGCCGATGGCAAGGTGGAATATGTCGGCCAACCGGTGATCGCCGTTGCCGCCGACAGCCTGGAGAATGCCCGTCGCGCCGCCATGGCCGCAGTCATCGAATACGAAGACCTTGAAGCCGTGCTCTGCGTGGAAGATGCGCTGAAGAAGAAACACTTTGTGCTCGACAGCCACCAGCACAAGCGCGGCGACTCCGCCCGTGCCCTGGCTGCGGCACCCCACCGTCTGCAGGGCAAGCTGCATATCGGTGGTCAGGAACATTTCTACCTCGAAACCCAGATCTCGTCGGTCATTCCCACCGAAGACGACGGCATGATCGTCTACACCTCCAGCCAGAACCCCACCGAAGTGCAGAAACTGGTGGCCGAGGTGCTTGACGTACCCATGCACAAAATCGTCATCGACATGCGACGCATGGGCGGTGGTTTTGGCGGCAAGGAAACCCAGGCCGCAGGCCCTGCCTGCCTCTGCGCCGTGGTCGCTCGCCTCACCGGCCAGCCCACCAAAATGCGTCTGCCCCGGGTCGACGACATGCTGATGACCGGCAAGCGCCATCCATTCTATGTCGAGTACGATGTCGGTTATGACGACAAGGGGCGACTGCACGGCATCGACCTGGTACTGGCGGGTAACTGCGGTTATTCACCGGACCTGTCGGGCTCCATCGTCGACCGCGCCATGTTCCATTCCGACAACGCCTATTACCTGGGCGATGCCACGGTCACCGGGCACCGCTGCAAGACCAACACCGCCTCCAATACCGCCTATCGCGGTTTCGGCGGCCCCCAGGGCATGGTCGCCATCGAATACATCATGGATGACATCGCCCGCACCCTGGGCAAGGATCCGCTGGAGGTGCGCAAGCACAACTACTACGGCAAGACCGAGCGCAACATCACGCACTACTACCAGACCGTCGAGGACAACATGCTCGACGAGATGACCGCCGAGCTCGAGGCCAGCAGTGAATACCAGCAGCGTCGTGAAGCCATTACCGCTTTCAACGCTGGCAGCACAATCCTGAAAAAGGGCATTGCCCTGACACCGGTGAAGTTTGGCATTTCCTTTACCGCCACCTTCCTTAATCAGGCAGGCGCTCTGGTGCATGTCTATACCGATGGCAGCATCCACCTCAACCACGGCGGTACCGAGATGGGCCAGGGCCTGAACACCAAGGTTGCGCAGATCGTGGCCGAGGAATTCCAGGTCGAAGTCGAGCGCATCCAGATCACCGCGACCAACACCGACAAGGTGCCCAACACCTCGCCGACGGCGGCCTCCAGCGGTACGGACCTCAACGGCAAGGCGGCGCAAAATGCCGCCCGCACCATCCGTGGCCGACTCGTCAGCTTCGCAGCCGCGCACTTCAAGGTATCCGAGGAGGATATCGAGTTCCGCAACAGCCACGTGCGCATCCGCGACAAGGTGATGCCGTTCGACGAGCTGATCCAGCTGGCCTATTTCAACCAGATCTCGCTCTCCAGTACCGGCTTTTACCGTACACCCAAGATCTACTACGACCGTGACAAGGCCGCCGGCCGGCCCTTCTACTACTACGCCTATGGCGCGGCCTGCTCCGAGGTGCTGCTCGACACCCTGACCGGCGAATACCGCATGCTGCGCACCGACATCCTGCACGACGTGGGCGCCTCCCTGAACCCGGCCATCGATATCGGCCAGGTCGAGGGCGGCTTCGTACAGGGCATGGGCTGGCTCACCATGGAAGAGCTCAACTGGAACCCCCAGGGCAAGCTGACCACCAACAGCCCCGCCAGCTACAAGATCCCGGCCGTGGCCGATATGCCCATCGACCTGCGTGTGCGCCTGGTGGAAAACCGCAAGAACCCCGAAGACACGGTGTTCCACTCCAAGGCCGTGGGCGAGCCGCCCTTCATGCTCGGCATCTCGGTCTGGTGTGCGCTCAAGGATGCCATCGCCAGCGTCGGGGATTACCGCTTCAGCCCGCACGTTGATGCACCGGCCACCCCCGAACGGGTGCTCTGGGGCGTCGAGCAGATGAAAGCCGCCATGGCCGAAGCGCCGGTGGTGGAAAACATTTAACGGCTCAGTCTATTAGGGCACAGTAGGAGAACAGACCATGAACCGGGTTGACTGGATCAGCGCACTGAACAAGCTGCGGGACAGGGGCGAGTCCTGCGTGCTGGTCACCATTCTGGACGAGCGCGGCTCCACGCCGCGTAACAACGGTACCAAGATGGTGGTTACGGCACAGAAAAGCTACGAGACCATCGGTGGCGGTCACCTGGAACACAAGGCCATGCAGATCGCCCGCCGGATGCTCAGCGATGGCGATACCGAAGTACGGCTGGAGAAATTCTCCCTGGGCGCCAGCCTCGGCCAGTGCTGCGGCGGCGCCACCTCGCTGCTGTTCGAGCCGGTACTGCAATCCGGCGTACAGATCGCACTGTTCGGCGCGGGCCATGTCGCCCGCGCCCTGGTAAACCTGCTGGCGACGCTGCCCTGCCGGGTGCGCTGGATAGACTCGCGCGACAACGAGTTCCCGGCGCAGATTCCGGATAACGTCGAGAAAGTCGTCAGCGAGTTTCCCACCGACGAGGTGGACGACCTGCCCGCCCACAGCTACTGCATCGTGCTGACCCACAACCACCAGCTGGATCTGGAACTGAGCGAGCGCATCCTCAAGCGCGGTGACTTCGACTATTTCGGCCTGATAGGCTCGCGCACCAAGCGCAAGCGCTTCGAGCACCGGCTGCGTGCCAAGGGCATGGACGATGCCCTGCTGGCCCGCATGATCTGCCCCATGGGCACGCCGGAGGTCAAGGGCAAGCTGCCGGCCGAGATCGCCATCGCCATCGCCGGCGAAGTGATCGCCCATTACAACGCCGACTTCGGGGCCCAGAAAAAACACGCCAAAGCGCCCCAGGCCCTGAGCATTTGCCGGCCCGCCTGAGCCGGCCCAAACATTTTTTCAAGCTTCAAGAGTGACAGACCCCATGACATCAGCACGCACGGCATACCGCGCCTCCATTCTCCACAGCATCGCCGATCCGGCGGAGGTGGGTATCGAGGCGTCCTACGAATACTTTGACGACGGCCTGCTGATCGTCAGCGATGGCCGCATAGAAGCCCTGGGCGAGGCCGAATCCCTGCTGGCCGAGCTGCCGGCGGGCACCGAGGTGATCGAACATGACAACGGCCTGCTGATGCCGGGCTTTATCGATACCCATATTCACTACCCGCAAACCGGCATGATCGCGGCCTACGGCGAGCAGCTGCTGGACTGGCTCAACAACTACACCTTCCCGGCCGAGCGCGAGTTTGAAAACCCGGAACACGCCGCCGAAGTCGCCGACGTCTTCATCCGCGAACTGCTGCGCAACGGCACCACCAGCGCCCTGGTGTTCGGCACCGTGCACAAGGCCTCGGTCGATGCCTTCTTCAGCGCCGCCGAACAGCGCAACCTGCGCATGATCGGCGGCAAGGTACTGATGGATCGCAATGCACCGGACTACCTGACCGATACCGCCGAATCCGGCTACCAGGACAGCCGTGAACTGATCGAGCGCTGGCACGGCAAGGGCCGGTTGCATTACGCCGTCACGCCGCGCTTTGCACCGACCAGCACCGACGAACAGCTGGCCAGCGCCGGGCAGCTGCTGCGCGAATACGACGGCCTCTATATGCACACCCACCTGTCGGAAAACCGCGACGAGGTGGAGTGGGTCAAATCCCTGTTCCCGCAGTGCAGCGGCTACCTGGATGTCTACGACCACTTCAACCTGCTGAGCGAGCGTTCGGTCTTCGCCCACGGCATTCACCTGTGCGACGACGAGTGCCGGCGCCTGTCCGAAACCGGCTCCGCCATCGCTTTTTGCCCAACCTCCAACCTGTTCCTGGGCAGCGGGCTGTTCAACCTGCCGAAGATGGAGCAGCACGGCGTTAACGTCGGCCTTGGTACCGATGTCGGTGCCGGCACCAGCTTCTCGATCCTGCAAACCCTGAATGAAGCCTACAAGGTCATGCAGCTGCAGGGCGCCAAGCTGAGCCCGTTCAAGTCGCTGTACCTGGCCACCCTCGGCGGTGCCCGGGCGCTGCGCCTGGAAGACCGCATCGGCAGCTTCGCGCCGGGCAACGAAGCCGATTTCGTGCTGCTCGACTACCACTGCACACCGCTGATGCAGTACCGCATGCAGCAGGCCCGCACCCTGGACGAGCGCCTCTTCGTACTGATGACCCTGGGTGACGACCGCGCCGTGCGTGCGACCTTCGCCGCCGGCCAGTGCGTACACCAGCGCGACTAATCAAAAGTCCTCGGAGGCCGCGGCCATGATGATGCTTCTGCCACAAAAAAGCCCCCTGCCTTACGGCGAGGGGGCTCTGAACAGCAGTGTGACGGCGGCCTTATTTGGCGCCCTTGCTGCGATCCTTGATCAGGTGCGAGAACACCGCATGCAGGTCACCGGACGCGCCGTCATCCTGCAGGTTCAGCTTGTGATCAATATGATCCAGGTGGTGCATCATCAGCTCGACCGCGCGGGTCTTGTCGCGCTGTTCAATCGCCTTGATCAGCTGGTTGTGCTCATCGTAGGAACAGTGCGAACGGTTGCCGGTTTCGTAACGGGCAATAATCAGGGACGTCTGGGAAACCAGGCTGCGCTGGAAGTTCAGCAGGGGGGCATTGTTGGCCATCAGCGCCAGCTGCAGGTGGAACTCGCCCGACAGGCGGATGCCGGAACCCCGATCCCCCTTGTCGAAACAGGCCTGTTCTTCCTTTACCAGCCGCTTCATGTTGGCAATCTGCTCGCCGGTGGCATGCTCAACCGCCAGTTCCGTGATGGCGCGCTCAACAATGCGCCTTGCAAAGGAAATCTGCCGCGCCTCTTCCAGGCTCGGCTCGGCCACCACCGCACCACGGTTGGGCCGCAGCAGAACGACCTGCTCATGGGCCAGGCGCGACAGTGCGCGGCGAATAATGGTGCGACTGACGCCAAAGATCTCGCCCAGGGCTTCTTCACTCAGCTTGGTGCCCGGTGCCAGGCGCTGCTCCAGGATGGCATCAAAGATATGCGCATAGACCACATCGTCCTGGGTGCCGGTACGCGCCTCGCGCGGATTGCCGCTCTGGCCGATGATCTGCTGCAATCGATCGTTCATAGGTGTGACCACATTCTGCTGTCTGGTACGTCGGCGGCACCGCGGATGCGGGCGTCATTACGGCCAAGTACACAAAGAAATTGTTTAAGTGCCGTGAATAGTACACAGGGCGCGAACAATTGTACACGCGACATGGGAACAATTCGCCGTTTACCCCGCCGGCCGCCGGCCCCGCGGTGCAACAGACGCCCGGCTGGCCGATATTTTCACCGGCAGGCACTCCGCGCGTTTTGGAAAGCCGGAACAGCAGTGGTGGCGCCAGCTGCAATCCATTTTCACGCCTTTATGACTTCATAATGGAATTCAGTAACCGATCGGAGCCCCCACTAACTCTTGATATTTTTGTATACAATTTTAGAATACAGCCGGCTGAAGCATCAGTCTGGTATTGCAACGCAGGGATAGCCAGTCCATTACAACGATGAGCAAGGCCCAAAGCCGACAGCTCTCAATACCAATAAAGAAATAAGGAGTACGCGTCGTGGCGAGCATTCAACAAGAACAAGATGCCGCTCATTCCATGAATGAGCCCCAGGCCACTGGTTTTCTCGATCGCTTTTTCAAACTGAGCGAACACAAAACCAACGTCCGCACCGAACTGATCGCAGGCATGACAACCTTTGTCACCATGGCCTACATCATTTTCGTGAACCCCAATATCATGTCCGACGCCGGCATCGACCATGGCGCTGCCTTTGTGGCGACCTGCATAGGCGCTGCCCTGGCCTGCTTCCTGATGGGACTCTATGCCAACTGGCCGGTCGGGCTGGCGCCCGGCATGGGTCTTAACGCCTTCTTTACCTACACGGTAGTCGGCGACATGGGCTACAACTGGGAGATCGCCCTGGGAGCCGTGTTCCTGTCCGGTATCCTGTTCGTCATCCTCAGCTTCTGGCATATCCGCGAATGGCTGCTCAACAGCATCCCGTCCAGTCTGCGCTTTGCCATGGGCGCCGGGGTCGGCCTGTTCCTGGGTATCATCGGCTTGAAAACCGCCGGTATCGTCGTCGACAGCCCGGCCACCCTAATCACCATGGGTTCCTTTACCGAGCCTTCGGTACTGCTGGCCGCGCTCTGCTTTCTGATGATTGCCGTGCTGTCGCATCGCCGTGTATTCGGCGCCGTGCTGATCAGCATCCTGGCCGTGACCCTCATCGGCTGGGGCCTGGGACTGGTGGAATATCGCGGCCTGGTTTCCATGCCGCCGAGCCTTGCCCCCACCTTCCTGGCCATGGATATCGCCGGAGCCTTTGATGTCGCCATGATCAGCGTGATCCTGGCCTTCCTGTTCGTCAACATGTTCGATACTGCCGGCACCCTGATGGCCGTGGCGCACCGCGCCAACCTGATTCGCGAAGATGGTTATATCGAAAACATGAGCAAGGCCCTCAAGGCCGACAGCAGCTCCAGCGTTATCGGCTCTCTGGTGGGCTGCCCGCCGGTGACCAGCTACGTTGAAAGCGCATCCGGCATCGCCGCCGGCGGTCGTACAGGGCTCACCGCCGTTACCGTGGGTGTACTCTTTGCTGCCGCTGTTTTCCTGGCCCCCCTGGCCGGCATGATCCCGGCCTATGCAACCGCAGGCGCCCTGATCTACGTAGCCATGCTGATGATGGGCGGCCTGAGCCAGATCGAATGGGAAGACCAGACCGACATGATCCCGGCCATCGTGACCGTGGTGATGATGCCGCTGACTTTCTCCATCGCCAACGGCATCGCCCTGGGCTTTGTGACCTATACCATCATGAAGGTATGCACCGGTCAGCAGAGCAAAATCTCCGCCGCGATGTACGTGCTCTGTGCCATTTTCGTCGCCAAGTTCATCTTCCTGTAATGCCAGGAGCCTGAGCTGCTGACCGGTAATGCCGGCGGCAGCCGTCAGAGGCTCCCCAACCCCGGCCGGAGGCTGCCACCCCGCAGCCTCCGGCACAACACCCGCAACGGCTTCCTGGCCGCTGCGGGTCTTTTGCTAGTAAGGAGGCACACCGATGCTGCTGGAAACCTGGCTGCTCTATACCACCGCGATATTCGTGGTGATTCTGATCCCCGGCCCCCTGTCACTGCTGATGGTCAGCAACAGCCTGAACTACGGCATACTGCGCACCACTCCGGCTTTTCTCGGGGGTGTCAGTGCCTCGGTGCTGCTACTGACTGCCTCCGCTCTGGGCCTGGGTGCACTGCTGATGGCATCGGAGCAGCTGTTCAGCGTCCTGAAACTGGCCGGCGCCCTGTACCTGTTCTATCTGGCCTGGCGCAGCTGGCGCGAAGCCGGCCATCTGAATGCCTGCACCCTGGCCGAAAATCAGCGCATCCCGGGCTTCAGGGCCATGTTCTGGCAAGCCTTTGGCCTGGGCGCCAGCAATCCCAAGGACATCCTGTTCTTCGCCGCCTTCCTGCCCCAGTTCATCAACGCCGACAGCTCCCTGCTGTCGCAGCTGCTGATCATGATTGCCACCTGGGCCTGTGCCGACCTGATCTGCAAGCTGGGCTACGGCCTCTGCGCCCGCGGCGCGGCACGCTTTATGACAACAGCATCGAGCCGCGCCTGGTTCAGTCGTTTTACGGCCGGTATCTTCGCCAGCGCCGGTACCGCGGCGCTGCTGAGCCGGTGATGGCGGGCTTTAAGGGAAAAGGAGGTAAGGGGAAAGGTGCAAGGGAGCAAGAGCTAGGTGCTTAGAGCTTTCAGCCGTAAGCTTAAAGCTGTCAGCTCACGGCTGAAAGCTGCCGGTTTACCAATTACCAGCACCGCGGTCACCTCGATGGGTTTCGCTTCGCTGCACCGCATCCTACTGGGTGGAAAAATGACCGGAGTGGAAATGACGATGTCAGTTGAGATGTAGGTTAGGTGCAGGCCCGAAGGGCCGTAACCCAACAATGGCCGTAACCCAGGATTCGTGATTCGTGATTATTAGAGCAGGTACAAGGTTCAAGGAGCAAGGGAGCGAGAGCGAGAGCCCGTATCTCTGTACCGCCAATCCACTAATGGCTAATTACCAATTCCCAGAGGTGCTTAGAGCTTTCAGCCGTAAGCTTAAAGCTGTCAGCTTACGGCTTACGGCTTACGGCTTACGGCTTACGGCTTAAAACAATGAGCCACCGGGAAAAAGGGGCAAGCTGAAAGGGGAAACCGCAGGGCTTTTCGGCCGCTGCGGTTTTTATGATGTCGATTAAATGGCGCCGATTAAGAGCCTGCGGCGGATCAGCTGCCGCGGTAGGTCGAATAGCTGTAGGGCGAGATCAGCAGCGGTACATGGTAATGATCGTCTTCGGCCGAGATGCCAAAACGCAGCACAACCTGATCAAGGAAAGCAGGTTCGGGCATTTCCACACCCAGGGCGCGATAGTAGTCACCGGCGTGGAACAGCAGCTCGTACACACCGGCAACAAAGGCATCACCTTCCAGTACCGGACTGTCGCAGCGGCCGTCATCGTTGGTTACCGTCGTCAGAACCAGCTCACGCTCCTGGCCCTTGATGCGGTAGAGATCAATGCGGATTTCATTACCTGGGCGGCCGTGGGCGGCATCCAGTACGTGTGTAGTCAGGTATCCCATAGTTAAAGAGGCCTCTCGCATCGGCCGCCAGATCACTGGCGCCATGCTGTATCGCCTCCTCCTCCTCTTCGATCAAGTCTGCTGACGTTACACCCCTCTCGCGGCGATACGCGAGCAGGGCAGTTTCAGAAATAATATACACAGTTTTAATTTTTTTTGTACACAAAACTGGCAACAACTTGATATCTCAGACCTCAATCAGCCCAACAGCGCTGCCAGACAAGACACTCAGACCAGGGGAGCACACAGATAGAGCGCCCTGTTTGTCTCGAGATCGATCTTTTGTCACACAAACAAATGGCAAATTTATTTACAATGACTGATATTTTTTGTATACAATAAAACGCATCAAGGCTTCTGCGAGAACCGCACGAAGTCGAACCTGACAATCTGCACCGGAATATCGAGAAGGAGTCGCCCTGTGAGCAATGATTACCCACGCGACCTGATTGGCTACGGCGCCAATCCCCCGCACCCCCGCTGGCCGGGCGACGCGCGTATCGCAATCTCTTTCGTCCTCAACTATGAAGAGGGCGGCGAACGCTGCATCCTGCACGGAGACAAGGAGTCCGAAGCCTTCCTGTCGGAAATGGTGTCAGCTCAGCCGCTGCAGGGCGAGCGCAACATGAGCATGGAATCGCTGTACGAGTACGGCAGCCGTGTGGGTGTCTGGCGTCTGCTGCGCCTGTTCAAGAAGCACGATATACCGCTGACGATCTTTGCCGTCGCCATGGCCGCCGAGCGCCACCCCGAAGTCATTCAGGCCATGCATGCCGCCGGCCACGAAATCTGCAGCCACGGCTATCGCTGGATCGACTATCAGTACATGGATGAGTCCGAAGAGCGCGACCACATGCAGCGCGCCATCGATATCCTGACCAAAATCACCGGCGAACGCCCGCTGGGCTGGTACACCGGCCGCACCGGCCCGAACACCCGCAATCTGGTCATGCAGGAAGGCGGCTTCCTGTACGATTCCGACACCTATGACGACGACCTGCCGTACTGGACCGACAATAACGGCAAGGGACACCTGGTTATCCCCTACACTCTGGATACCAATGACATGCGTTTCTCCCAGGCACAGGGTTTCAACTGCGGCGATCAGTTCTACCAGTACCTGAAAGACGCCTTCGATGTGCTCTACGAAGAAGGCGCCGAGGCACCGAAGATGCTGTCCATCGGCATGCACTGCCGCCTGCTCGGTCGCCCGGCGCGCATGGCCGCACTGGAGAAGTTTATCAAGTACGCCAACAGCCACGACAAGGTCTGGTTCAGCCGCCGCGTCGATATCGCACGCCACTGGCATGAAACCCACCCGTACCAGGCCGGGGAGTCCAAATGAGCCCGTTCAAGACCTGCACCCCCAGCATGCTGAGTCGCGCAGCTTTCATCCAGCTGCTGGGTGATATCTATGAGCACTCCGCCTGGGTCGCTGAACAGACCTTCGATCAGGCACAGGCCGAGCACCGGACGGCGGAGCTCGACAGCATTGAGTCGCTGCATGCACTGATGTCCGCGCAGCTGATGCAGGCCTCCCACGAAGCCCAGCTGGCCCTGATCAATGCCCACCCGGATCTTGCCGGCAAGGCCGCCGTGCGCGGCGAGCTGACCGCCGCCTCTACCTCGGAGCAGGCCGGCGCCGGTATCAGCGAGTGCAATGCGCAAGAGTTTGCCCGCTTCACCGAGCTCAACGCGGCCTATAAAGACAAATTCAAGTTCCCCTTCATCATGGCGGTGAAAGGCAGTAATCGGCACCAGATACTGGCGGCGTTCGAAGAACGCATCCATAACAGCCCCGAACAGGAGTTCGCGCGGGCACTGGCCGAAATCAACAATATTGCGCTGTTCCGGCTGCAGACTCTTTAAGAACCAGTCCCAAGAGCTGACCCGCGACAGGCAACGACCCAATGGACAAGGACATTATGAGCACAGAGAATTTCGACAAGTACATCAACCTGGCCGACGCGCGCCTGGGCACCAAGGCCATTTCCGTGACTGACGACTGGTTTGCCGACGTCAATCGCCTGTTCCAGCCGGATGCTGCGGTATGGAAGGAAGGTGTATTTGACGACAACGGCAAATGGATGGACGGCTGGGAATCGCGCCGCAAGCGCTTTGAAGGTTACGATTCTGCCGTGATCCGTCTGGGCGTACCCGGCACCATCAAGGGTTTCGATATCGACACCAGCTTTTTTACCGGCAACTTCCCGCCGTCGGCCTCCATCGATGCCTGCTTCTGCGCCGAAGGCGAACCCAATGAAGACAGCCACTGGGAAGAGATCCTCACTTCGGTTGAACTGCAGGGTAACAGCCATCACCTGCACGCCATTGCCGATGACCGCGCCTGGACGCACCTGCGCCTTAACATCTACCCCGATGGCGGCGTGGCCCGCCTGCGCGTTTACGGCGTGCCCTACCGCGACTGGAGTGCACATAACAGCAGCGAGCAGGTCGACCTGGCCTCGGCCCTGAATGGCGGCCGTGCCCTGGCCTGCAGCGACGAGCACTTCGGTCGCATGAGCAACATCCTGAACCCGGGCCGCGGTATCAACATGGGTGATGGCTGGGAAACCGCCCGTCGCCGCACACCGGGCAATGACTGGGTTATCGTCGCCCTGGGGCACCCCGGTGAAATCGAGCAGATCGTGGTCGATACCCTCCACTTCAAGGGTAACTACCCGGACAGCTGCTCCATCCAGGCAGCCTATGTCGAAGGCGGCACCGACTCCCAGATCGAGGCTCGCAGCCTGTACTGGCGCGAACTGCTGCCCTCCCAGAAACTGGAAATGCACCAGGAACACAGCTTCGCCGCCCAGATCAAGGATCTTGGCCCGGTGACCCACGTGCGCCTGAACATCTTCCCCGATGGTGGTGTAAGCCGGCTGCGCCTGCTCGGCCGCATCGCCAAGAAAGCCTGAGGCAATAGCGCCATGCTGAAGTTAAAGATTGAAACGCTGAGCAAGGAGGCCTTTGCCCCCTTCGGAGACCTGATCGCCAGCGAGGGTCATGACTTTTTCATGATCAATAATGGCTCCACACGCCGCTACCACCGTCTGGCCGAGGTGGAAACCGGCGCTGAAGGCACCCCGATCATCAGCATTTTCCGGGCCCAGACACTCCCCATGCCCCTGCGGGTGCGCATGATGGAGCGCCACCCCCTGGGCAGCCAGGCCTTTATTCCGATGCGTGGCAAGCCGTTCCTGATTCTGGTGGCGCCGCCGGGGGATGATCTGACATCATCCCGGCTGCGCGCCTTTTACAGCGACGGCACCCAGGGCGTGAATTATCGGCCCGGCGTCTGGCACCACCCGATTCTGGCACTGACTGATCAGGACGAGTTCCTGGTGGTCGACCGTGCCGGGCCCGGCAACAACTGTGACGAATTTTTCTTCGACGACAGCGAAGAAATCATGCTCAACCCTGAGCTTTGAGCTAAACAAGTACTCAAAGCGCAACCATAAACCACAACGACTAGCAGCAATTTGGGGCCGGGGAGCAGAAAACCCAGGTTCAGTCACTGGCCTTGCAGGGCCGGTGCATCTGAGGAGCGAACTATGGATCCGCATATTACCGAATGGCTCAACCTGACCGCCCGCTGGGTACACATGATCGTGGGCATTGCCTGGATCGGCGCATCTTTCTACTTTGTCTGGCTGGAAAACCACCTCGACCGCAGCAATCCCCGTGAAGGCCTGTCGGGTGATCTCTGGGCCATCCACGGCGGTGGTATTTACCACCTCGAGAAATACAAACTGGCGCCGCCGAAAATGCCGGAAGAGCTGCACTGGTTCAAGTGGGAAGCCTACGCCACCTGGCTCAGCGGCATGGCGCTGCTGACCATCGTGTTCTACCTGAATGCCGATCTCTACCTGGTCGCCCCGGGCTCAGACATGAACCCGACCACCGCCATCGCCATAGGCGTAGGTGCCCTGGTCGCCGGCTGGTTTATCTATGATTTCCTGTGCGATTCAGCCCTTGGCAAAAAACCGGCCCTGCTCGGTGCCCTGTTGTTCGTACTGCTCATCGGTGCCGCCTGGGGCCTGAGCCTGGTATTCAGCGGTCGCGGTGCCTTTATCCACGTTGGCGCCATTATCGGCACCATGATGGTGGGTAACGTCTTTCGCGTCATCATGCCGGGTCAGCGCGCCCTGGTGGGGGCCATCGAAGCCAAGCGCGAACCCGATCCAACCCTGCCGGCCAAGGCGTTGCTGCGCTCGCGTCACAACAACTACCTGACGCTGCCGGTGCTGTTCATCATGATCAGCAACCACTTCCCGAGCACCTACGGCAGCGCCTCCAACTGGATGATCCTGGCAGCCCTGGCGGTACTGAGCGTACTGGTACGTCATTACTTCAACACCCGCCACGAAAGCCAGAAACTGGCCTGGACTCTGCCTGCCGCTGCGCTGGGCATGGTTGCCCTGGCCTTTGTCACCCGGCCTGATACAGCCCCGGCCACCGTTGAGACCGCAGGCAGCACCCAGCCGGCCGCCGTTGAAAGTGTTGAGTTCGATGCCGTATACAACGTCATCCAGCAACGCTGCACCAGCTGCCACTCCGCCACGCCCACCAGCCCTGCCTTCAGCACGGCTCCCGGCGGCGTGATCATGGATGAACCCAGCCAGATCAAGCAGCTGGCGGATCGCATTCATGCACAGGCCGTGGCCAGCAACATCATGCCCCTGGGCAACATCACCAACATGACGCAGGAAGAGCGCAACCTGCTCGGTAACTGGATAGCCGCCGGCGCGCCTACCGAGTAACACAGGCCCGCGCAGGCATCGCCATTCCCCGCCGCCCCGACACCCGTCGGGGCGGCTTTTTGCGTTTTGGGCAATGCCATTCCCGTACACCCGGCATTTGCATCCAGCCGTCAACACTAAAAAGAACACAATAAGACTTGATCTTGTATCCATTCAAAGGCGAGCATACAACTCTATTCCTGCCTAACCGGTCAGGAAAAAGCCTCCACCGACAACAACAATAAGGATACCGGATGACACCGCAAAAACCTCTCTTGGCCCTGTTCCTCTGCAGCTCCCTCGCCAGCGCCGCCCATGCCGACGTGCTCTGGAGCGACTTCAGCCTCAGCTACCTCAATGGCCGCAACTACGAAGTGGTAACGCCCAGCGGCAAGATGGAGACTGTCACCTTTGAGCACGCCAGTGGACACAGCTGGGGCGATACCTTTCTGTTCATTGACCGCCTGATGCCGGACGCGCGCGGCAGCACCTTCTATGGCGAGTTCTCGCCCCGCCTGAGCCTGTCGTCACTCGGCGCCAGCGATCTGAGCGCAGGCCCCCTCAAGGATGTACTGCTGGCGGGCACCTGGGAAATGGGCGATGGCTTCGACAATCAGCTCTATGGCATTGGCTTCGCACTGAATGTACCGGGCTTTCACTATTTCAACCTGAACCTGTACAGGGCCAGCAACGACAACTGGGATGACGACGAGCAACTCACCCTGAGCTGGGCTTACCCGTTCAGCACCCGCAATGCCGATTTCCTCCTCGATGGCTTTCTCGACTGGTCCAGCAGCTCAGATACCAACGCCTCGGAGATGAACTTCACGCCCCAGCTGAAGTGGAACGCCGGCAAGCACCTGGGGCTGAAAGCATCGCTGTACGTCGGGCTGGAATATTCCCACTGGAACAACAAGTTTGGCATTCAGGACCGGGACGAGCGCAATGCCGCCCTGCTGCTAAAATGGCATTTCTGATCGAGTATTTCCGCGCCACCGGCCCCGTGGGAGTGATTACGTCACAGGCTTAAATTGTGTACATTATTCTGAATTATTATAGACATTATTTTTAGCATCCCCTATATTGGTCACTACCTGACCAACTAGTCAGCATTGTCAAAACCCGTTATCCCGCGGCGGTTTCGGCCCTCGCCACAACCAGCTCTTCATAACAATAACTAGGGTAGGCACTTACCATGACAGCAAAAAACGCCGGGGCACAGGCAAGCCCCAAAACCAATCACGATCTTATCTATCATCTCGAGGATACACCGGCCTTCGGCCCGGCATTCTTTGCAGCGCTACAGCATGTGCTGGCCAGTTTTATCGGTATTATCACCCCCACCCTGATCGTCGGCGGCGTACTGGGCCTGGGCAGTGAAGTACCCTACCTGGTGAGCATGGCGCTGGTCGTGTCCGGTGTCGGTACCTTTATCCAGGCCCGTCGCATCGGCCCCATCGGTTCCGGCCTGCTCTGCGTACAGGGCACCAGCTTCGCCTTCCTCAGCACCATTCTCAGCGTCGGCTTTATCGTCAAGAATGCCGGCGGTGGCCCCGATGAAATCCTGGCCACCATCTTTGGTGTCTGCTTTCTGGCCGCCTTTGTCGAAGTCTTCCTGAGCCGCTTTATTCACCGTCTGGGCCGGATTATCACCCCCGTGGTCACCGGCACCGTGATTACCATCATCGGCCTGTCGCTGATCAAGGTGGGCATGACCGACCTGGCTGGCGGTTTTGGCGCCGACGATTTCGGTTCGCTGGAGAACCTCGGCCTCGGCGGCCTGGTGCTCGCGACCATCATCATCATGAACCGCTTCAAAAATCCGATGATCCGTCTCAGCGCCGTGATCGTCGGCCTGCTGGTCGGCTTCAGTGTCGCCTGGGTACTGGGCCGCGTCGACTTCAGCGGCCTGTCGAGCCTGCCGCTGCTGACGGTGCCACAGCCCTTCAAGTACGGTTTCTCGTTTGATATCGCCGCCTTTGTTTCCCTGGCCGTGATCTATGTGGTCACCGCGATTGAAACCACCGGCGACCTGACCGCCAACTCCATCGTCTCGAGCCAGCCGGTCAATGGCCCCATCTACCTGAACCGCATCAAGTCCGGCGTTCTGGCCGACGGCTTCAACTCCGCCATGGCCGCAGCCCTCAACAGCCTGCCCATGACCACCTTCAGCCAGAACAACGGGGTGATCCAGCTCACCGGTGTCGCCAGCCGCCGCGTGGCCTACTACATCGCGGGCATACTGGCGCTGCTCGGCCTGTTCCCCTACATCGGTGGCATTCTGCAGCAGATGCCTAAACCGGTACTCGGTGGCGCCACCCTGATCATGTTCGGCACCGTCGCCACCGCAGGCGTGAAGATCCTCGCCCAGTGTGAACTGAATCGCCGCAACATGCTGATTGTTGCCGTCTCCATCGGCCTTGGCCTGGGTGTCGCTGCGGTACCTGAAGTACTCCAGGAACTGCCCAAGACGCTGCAGAACATCATCGGCTCGCCGGTCAGCATTGGTGCCTTCAGCGCCATCATTCTGAGCCTGTTCCTGCCGGATGAGTCTGCCCAGCACGCCGAGGAGGATCTCCCGGACCAGCACCTTGAGACAGACTCCAGCCCGTCCAGAACAACGGACACCCAGCAGGCCACCCGGGCGGATACGCTGACTGACAGCGCCAAGCCTCTGGGCGGCACAGCGTCCTGATCTGACAACTGACCAATACCAAGCACCGGGAGTGCTGCAGCCTGCAGCGCTTCCGGTCTTTTGCGTTATGGCGTCAATGCATTCTGGCCTTGCTGTTGCCACCGCGCCGCGCCTTGAGCCGCCTGAGTACGGGATGGTAAGATTCAGCTCCCTGCTGCGCTCAGTCCAACGGCTCATCACGGGCCCGCATCACAGCAAGGAACAGGCTTCAATGGCCAGCATTCGCGAACGCAATAAACGCCTGATCATCAAGACCGCCTGCCAGGTGTTCGCCGACACGGGCTTTGCCGCCACCAAGACCAGCGACATCGCCGACAAGGCCGGCCTGCCCAAGGCCAACATCTATTACTATTTCAAATCCAAGGAAGCCCTGTACCGCGCCGTGCTCGAAAGCATTATCGAGCCGTTGCTGCAGGCCTACGCGCCTTTTCACCGCGAGGAAGAGCCGGAACTGGCGCTACGGGCCTATATCAAGGCCAAAGTGCGCATATCACGGGAACACGCCGATGCCTCCAAGGTCTTTGCCAGCGAAATCATGCACGGCGCACCGCACCTGTCTGCTGACAGTCTGGAACAGCTGAAAACAGAAGCTGAGCGCAGCATCGAACGGCTGCGACAGTGGATTGCCGATGGGCGCATGGCAGCGGTAGACCCGCAGCACCTGATGTTTACCATCTGGGCCTCGACCCAGACCTACGCCGATTTCGACTGGCAAATTCTGGAAGTGACCGGCCGCAAGAAGTTGCAGGCCAGGGACTACGATACCGCCGCCGAGCTGATCACCCGACTGGTGCTCAAGGGCTGCGAGGTGCAGCCAGAGCACAACAGCGTCTAGCGGCCTGATCGGCGCTCCAGAACGCAAACAGGCCCGCTGCCAGGGGCAGCGGGCCTGTTAGAAGCTCACAGGCGGTCTATCAGACGCCGTTGTCACCCCGCAAGCCGCTCACCGCCACGCCGGCCATGGCGCACAGCTCATCCACATCCGAAGTATCGCCACTGATACCCACAGCTCCCACGATAACGCCTGCGTCATCACGCACCAGCACACCGCCCGCCACGGGTATTATGTTGCCCTGAGCCAGGCTATTCACCGCGCCTATAAAGGCCGGACGATTTTCCGCATCCGCCGCTATCAGGCGCGAAGGCTTGCCCAGCGCCAGCGATCCCCAGGCCTTGGCTGTGGCGATCTCGGGCCGCAACAGACTGGAACCGTCTTCGCGCTGTAACGAAACCACACGCCCGGCCTGATCAAGTACCGCCACGGTCAAGGGTGCTGCTCCAAGCTCCCGTCCCTTGCTCAGGGCGGCCGCGCTAATACTCAGTGCCGTTGCCAGATTAACTGTCGACATTTTACATCTCCTCAAGGTTTTACAAGGTTAAACAAGATCGGTTGGCGCTGCAGGACAGGCCCCTGTCTGGGGCTCTTTGTCCTGCCCGCCTGAAATCGGGCTGGCCTGTGCCCAAGGCACACCGCCAGCGGTTAGCTGTAGTGAAAACACGCCAGGTTGTACTCACTGACGCCCCACAGATCGGTTACAAAAATAAAGGTCAAACAATACAAACCGACCTGAAACAGACTCCATCTATAGCCCAACAAAACCACCAATCCAATACATTTGTTATATTTTTTTGTATACAAAATATAACAGACTAAAGTATTAGTCCGTAACATTATGTTTTAAAACAACTTAATAGATAGTCCGCTATTTAGCCTTCAGTCGAAGGGGGCTTGACCTTAAGCAGGGCTAATGCATAGAATCAGTCATAATTATTTTGTACACAATTAATAACCAATAAAGGGCACAATGTAATGGCAAAGATGAGAGCGATTGAAGCCGCCATTGAGGTACTCAAGCGCGAAGGTATCGACACCGCCTTCGGTCTGCCGGGCGCCGCCATCAACCCGATGTACGCCGCCATGAAAAAACTCGGCGGCATTGATCATGTGCTGGCACGCCATGTTGAAGGCGCCTCCCATATGGCCGAGGGTTACACTCGTACCAACCCCGGCAATATCGGCCTCTGTATCGGCACGTCCGGTCCCGCCGGCACCGACATGATCACCGGACTTTATTCCGCCTCCGCCGACTCCATTCCCATTCTGTGCATCACCGGCCAAGCCCCCCGTGCACGCATGCACAAGGAAGACTTCCAGGCGGTGGATATCAGCAGCATCGCAGCCCCTGTCACCAAGTGGGCCACCACCGTACTGGAACCGGCCCAGGTACCCTGGGTGTTCCAGAAGGCGTTTCACATCATGCGCTCCGGCCGCCCCGGCCCCGTGCTGATCGACCTGCCGTTCGATGTACAGATGGCCGAGATCGAATTTGATATCGACACCTACGAGCCGCTGCCCCAGGCCAGGCCTGCAGCCACCCGCAAGCAGGTCGAGAAAGCGCTGACCATGCTCAGCGCCGCCGAGCGCCCGCTGCTGGTGGCCGGTGGTGGCATCATCAATGCCGACGCCTGTGAGAAGTTTGTCGAGTTCGCTGAACTGACCGGCATTCCGGTTATCCCGACGCTGATGGGCTGGGGCATAATCCCGGATGATCACCCACAGATGGTCGGCATGGTGGGGCTGCAAACATCCCACCGCTACGGCAACGCCACCATGCTGGCATCGGATGTGGTACTGGGCATCGGCAACCGCTGGGCCAACCGCCACACCGGCTCCGTTGAGGTCTACACCGAAAACCGCAGCTTTATCCACGTCGATATAGAACCGACCCAGATCGGCCGCGTCTTCATGCCGGATCTTGGCATTGTCTCAGACGCAGGCGCCGCACTGGATCGCTTCCTGGAAGTCGCCCGCGAATGGAAAGCCGCCGGCAAGCTGGCGGATCGCAGCGCCTGGCTGGCTGAATGTCAGGAGCGCAAGCGCACCCTGCAGCGCAAGACCCACTTCGACAATGTGCCGGTCAAGCCGCAGCGCGTATACGAGGAAATGAACAAGGCCTTTGGCAGGGATACCTGCTACGTCAGCACCATCGGTCTGTCCCAGATCGCCGCGGCGCAGTTCCTGCACGTCTACAAACCGCGCCACTGGATCAACTGTGGCCAGGCCGGCCCGCTGGGCTGGACCATTCCAGCGGCACTGGGTGTGGTCAAGGCCGATCCGGAACGTCAGGTTGTGGCGTTGTCGGGCGATTACGACTTCCAGTTCATGATCGAGGAGCTGGCGGTAGGTGCGCAGTTCAACCTGCCCTACATCCACGTACTGGTGAACAACTCCTATCTGGGACTTATTCGCCAGGCGCAGCGCGGCTTTGACATGGACTACTGTGTGCAACTGGCGTTCGAGAACCAGAATGCACCGGAACTCGAAGGCTACGGTGTTGACCACGTCGCCGTCGTTGAAGGGCTGGGTTGCAAGGCGATTCGCGTGCGCGATCCGGAGCAGATCCAGGCCGCCTTGCAGCAGGCCAAGGAACTGATGCACAAGCACCGTGTACCTGTAGTGGTTGAGGTCATGCTGGAGCGTGTCACCAACATCGCCATGGGCACCGAAATCAACGCCATCAACGAGTTCGAAGACCTGGCCGAGCGCGGCATAGACGCGCCCACCGCCATCTCCATGCTCGACTGATTGATACCGCAGGAGCGACGCTCCTGCGCACAACCGAACATTGAGGTAAATGAAATGCCACGTTTTTGCGCCAATCTGTCGATGCTCTTCACCGAGCACGACTTCCTCGAGCGCTTCGACGCCGCGGCCAAAGCCGGCTTTAGCGGTGTCGAGTATCTGTTCCCGTACGATTTTGATGCCAGTGAAATCCGCGCGAAACTCGATGCCAATAACCTGACCCAGGTGCTGTTCAACCTGCCCGCCGGTGACTGGAATGCCGGCGAGCGCGGTATCGCCTGCCACCCGGATCGCATCGAGGAGTTCCGCTCAGGCGTCGAGCGCGCCATCAGCTATGCCAAGGTGCTGGGCAACGACCAGGTCAACTGCCTGGCCGGCATCCAGCCCGCAGGCGTAGATGACGCTCTGGCCGAAGCCACCCTGGTGGAAAACCTCAGCTATGCCGCCGACAAGCTCAAGCAGGCCGGCATCCGCCTGGTAATGGAAGCCATCAACACCCGCGATATCCCCGGCTTCTTCCTCAACAACACCGCTCAGGCGCTGCGCATTCGCGAGCAGGTGGGCAGTGACAACCTGAATCTGCAGTACGACATCTACCACATGCAGATCATGGAGGGCGATATCTGCCCGACGCTGCAGGCCAACCTGGGCGCCATCCAGCACATCCAGCTGGCCGACAACCCGGGCCGGCACGAACCCGGCACCGGCGAGCTGAACTACCGGTTTATTTTCAGTTTTATCGACCGGATCGGCTACGACGGCTGGATCGGCTGTGAATACAAGCCGGCCACCAGCACTGAAGCGGGCCTGGGCTGGCTGAAAGACATGAATGCCGTTTAAGCAGCTTCCAGTTAAAACAATTTAATAGTCTAAGTGCTTAATTAGACAGGAGAATACACAATGGCAAAGATCGGATTCATCGGCACCGGCATCATGGGCAAGCCCATGGCTCAGAACCTGCAGAACGCAGGCCACACCCTGTTTTTCTCGGAGCATCATGACCCTGCTCCCACCGACCTGCTGGGTGAGCGCGGCGTGGCCCTGGCCAACCCGAAAGAAGTCGCCCAGGAAGCCGAATTCATCATCCTGATGGTGCCGGACACCCCCCAGGTTGAAGACGTACTGTTCCGTGAAAACGGTGTCGCCGAAGGCGCAGCGGCGGGCAAGGTCGTGATCGACATGAGCTCCATCTCCCCCATCGCCACCAAGGCATTCGCCGAGCGCATCAAGGCTACAGGCGCAGAGTACCTGGATGCGCCAGTATCCGGCGGCGAAGTGGGCGCCAAGGCTGCGAGTCTCACCATCATGGTGGGCGGCAGCGACGCGGCGTTTGAGCGCGCCAAACCGCTGTTCGACCTTATGGGCAAGAACATCACCCTGGTGGGTGGCAACGGTGACGGCCAGACCACCAAGGTGGCCAACCAGATCATAGTCGCGCTGAACATCCAGGCCGTGTCCGAAGCCCTGCTGTTCGCCTCCAAGGCCGGTGCCAATCCCGCCAAGGTACGTGAAGCCCTGATGGGCGGCTTTGCCTCCTCCAAGATTCTGGAAGTACACGGCGAGCGCATGGTCAAGGGTACCTTCGATCCAGGCTTCAGAATCAGCCTGCACCAGAAGGACCTGAACCTGGCCCTGGAAGGCGCCCGGGCACTCAAGCTGAACCTGCCCAACACCGCCAGCGCACAGCAGAATTTCAGCACCTGCGCAGCGCTTGGCGGTGAAAACTGGGATCACTCGGCGATGATCAAGGCCCTGGAGCACATGGCCAACCACAGCATTCGCGGCTAATAGAGCCCCGAGTTAGCGTTCACGGCTGAAGGGACCCGGTGTATCCGGAGCCCTTCATCTACTTGGGATCAGGGCTGGTCTGCCAGAAAAAGTCGACGTCCGTTGCCGGCTTGATTCTGAGCCCTGATCCATTTTTTAACCACGTCGATCAGCCACCCTATACTTTGAATACGCAGTGTTCCGGACTCAGGCTCGCATCAATCGTTGTTAGCCCGATTCCAGAGCATTGATGACCCTGCGGCGCCCGGCCGCCCTCATCACCGCCGCTGGAGGATATGCAGATGGCACCCGACAAGAAAACCAAGATACTGGCAACACTGGGGCCCGCAACCCGCAGTGCGGCAGACGTGCGAGCCCTGGTAGAAGCCGGCGTAAACCTGTTCCGACTCAACTTCAGCCACGGCTCCCACGAAGATCATGCCCTGCGCTACGGCTGGATTCGCGAGGTGGAAACCGAACTCGGCTACCCGCTGGGTATCCTGATGGATCTGCAGGGCCCCAAGCTGCGCCTGGGCCAGTTTGCCGAAGGCGCCGTGCAGCTGGCACTGGGAGACCGCATCTGGCTGGATCTGGACAGCACGCCAGGGGATGCCAGGCGCGTGAATCTGCCGCACCCGGAAATCATTCAGGCGCTAAAGCCTGGCATGTCGCTGCTCGTGGACGATGGCCGCGTGCGCCTGCAGGTCGTTGAAACCCGTGCCGATGGGGTGCTGGCACAGGCCTGCAATGCCGGCGAGCTGTCTGACCGCAAGGGTGTCAATGTGCCTGAAGCGGTACTGGAACTGAGCCCACTGACCGAAAAGGACCGCCGGGACCTGGCCTATGGCCTGCAGCTGGGGGTCGACTGGGTGGCGCTGTCCTTTGTGCAGCGGCCCGAGGACATTATCGAAGCCCGCAGCCTGATCGGCGACAAGGCTTTCCTGATGGCCAAGATCGAAAAGCCCTCGGCCGTAGAGCACCTGGATGCCATCGCCGAATTGTCCGACGCCATCATGATTGCCCGCGGTGACCTGGGGGTAGAAGTTCCGGCGGAGAATGTACCGGGCATCCAGAAGAGCATTATCAAGTGCTGTCGCCAGTTGGGCCGCCCGGTGGTGGTCGCCACCCAGATGCTCGAATCCATGCGTTTTTCGCCGGCGCCCACCCGCGCCGAAGTCACGGACGTGGCCAATGCCGTGTCCGAAGGCGCCGATGCGGTAATGCTGTCGGCGGAAACCGCCTCCGGTGACTACCCGCTGGAAGCCGTGGCCATGATGAGCAAGATCATCCGCCGCATGGAGGCCGACCCCGCCTATCAGGCGCAGCTCGATGTCAGCCGTCCGGAACCCCAGGCCACCATACCCGATGCCCTCAGCTGTGCGGTACGGCGCATCAGCCGCATTCTGCCCGTTGCGGTACTGGTGTGCTTTACCAACTCCGGTGCCACCAGCCTGCGAGCCTCGCGCGAGCGCCCCGGCGCCGTCATTCTGACGCTCACGCCCCACCTGAAAACGGCACGCCAGCTCAGTGTCGCCTGGGGTGTTTATTCCCAGGTCAGCGAGCGTTTCAACAGCGTCGACGAGATCGCCACCACGGCACTGGAGGAAGCCCGCCGCCGCGAAATGACCAAGACTGGAGACACCGTGATCATTACCGCGGGAGCGCCCTTTGGCAGTGCCGGCTCCACCAACCTGCTGCGGATAGAAACCGCCTGATCCGCCATGCATTCCCTTCATGAATTGGCATAGCGCTTAGGGCCCTGGCAACAGGGCCTTTTTTGGTTACCTGCTGCCAAAGCGCTATACTGCGGCGCCCCGCAACGCGGCAACCGCCGGCACAGTTTGAACGGCCTTTTTGTCGGAAACACTCATCGTGAACACAAAACTTACCCCAGCCTGCTGGCGCGATACGCTGCTGCACAGCTTTAGTCAGGTCCTGTTTCAGTCGCACCGCGGCTGTGGCGCGCTGATTCTGCTGGCCATTGGCCTTGAATCCATCACGGCGCTGCTCGGCAGTTTGCTGGGCTGGGGCGGCGCCCTGCTGGGTGCCCGCCTGATCAGGGCCGATAGCGCCATGATACGCGCTGGCTACTACGGTTTTAACGGTGCCCTGGTGGGACTGGCGCTGAATCTTTTGCTGGGGCTATCGTGGTTCAGCCTGGCCTGTATCCTCGCGTTTTCCGCCCTAAGCGCCCCCCTGGTGCAGCTGCAGATCCGGCGCTGGCGCATCCCACCCTATACCAGTGCCTTTGTGCTGCTGAGCTGGAGTGCCTGGCTGCTGGCGTCAATGCTGGAGTTGTTGCCGATCGCTGCCATTCCGGATGTAGCTACCTCGCACGCAGCAGCCCTTGATACAGCAATGGCGGATGCAGCCACGGGCGCGATATCACTGCAGCAATGGAGTGCGGGCCTTATACGCGGCCTCGGCCAGGTGTTTTTCCTCGGGTCGCTACCCGCCGGGCTGCTGATACTGGCGGCGCTGGCCCTATCGGCCCCGCGCAATGCGCTCTGGGGCCTGGCTGGCGCACTGCTTGGCAGCCTCATAGCCAGCCTTTGCAACGTTCTTGCCGACACGCCGCTGTTCTCGCCCCAGGATATTGCGGCCGGCTTGTTCGGCTATAACGGCGCCCTGGCCGCGCTGGCGCTGCTGCAGCGCTTCCCGCGCCAGCCGGCCATCATCATCGCCGGCGTAGTACTGGCAACAGCATTGCAGCCCCTGTTCGGCATCATCGGACTGCCAGCCTTCACCGCGCCCTTTGTACTTGCCTGCTGGCTGATTGTGATACTGGCCAGCATCCTGCACAGACAACAGCAAAAGAAAACGCCCACCCATCTGGCACCCTGACAATAGCTGCGCGCTCAAGTGCGCATCAGGCTCAAGCGGGCCGAGGGCCGCAGCATCAGCAGGCAGACTGCGGCGTAAAGTGCGATGACCACCAGCCCGATCCACTCGATCTTCAGCGGCGTGAACTGAAACAGCAGCACCAGGCCATACATCAGCAGCCAGTTGCCGATGAGGTAGGGGTAGAACCCGAAACGCTCCACGGTGATATCAAGGTTGGTGGTATAGAGCCGGATCAGGGAATCCAGCGAATTGACCACAAAGATGACGCCGACCACCAGCATCGAGGTCTTGAGCAGTGTACTCATCACCAATGCCTGTTCGAAGTAGAAATAGAGCACCGAGAACCAGATAGCGATGGGGATCGAGGGGATCACCAGCATCGCCAGGCACAACTGCCAGGCCGGCAGGCCACCGACAAAGCGGGCAACAAACTGGCCGATCATGATGCTCCAGGAGAACCACCAGAACAGATAGAAAGCGTGATAGTCGCTGAGGGGTGTCACAAAGTGCTGCAGATTGGCGAAGTAATCCCCCATCAGCACCAGGCTGACGGACAGCGCCGCCGGCTCCATGCCGGCATTCACTGCCAGCAGCCCGATAAGGGCGAAGAAGAGCCAAGTTGAGCCTATGCTCAGCCATTTCACATATCGTACGTCCGAGCTGGAGAAGACCGCCAGCAGTACCACCAGTGCGGTGAGGCCGTATCTCAGCGGTGTGGAAATACCCTGCGCATAGTCCGGCAGGTAGCTCAGGAAGAGGAAGCCGGTAAAGGCACAGGTGCCGATAATCACCAGATTATTGACGAACTTGATCAGTGGAATTTCGAACAGCTTGAGGCGCGGTTCAACGATCACAAAATAAAAGGTGGTCAGAAAATAGAAAGCCCAGACCAGGAAGCCCCAGAAGCCGAACTCGATCGCCAGGGGGTTGGTAAAGGCGTAGGCCGATTCGCTCGCATAGACCGGAAACTCGCCCAGGGGAAACATGATCAGCCCGACATCGAGCCCGGAGGTGAAGAGTATCGCCATAAAGGCAAACAATGACGTGGGCATGGGCCCCTCACAGCGCATGCGTCCCCAGCGCACCAGGATAAGCAGCACCAGCAGCAAGGCCCCGATGATGGCGACCGATAGAATAGCATTCATACTCGAGTCCTCAGGACGGCGAGCGACACAACCCCGAGCCCGACGAGCGACATGACATCGCCCCGACGTCGCCTTGCGGCACACGCCTCTATCTGCCCTGTTGTACCGCGGCCATCTGTTTTATTTTTATTGAACGATCAATTAAGTTTAATATCCAGTAAATCAGTGCCAGGCGCTGCTCGAAAAACGCCGTCTGCCATCCATATAACGACATCCGATTGCACCCGGCCGACATGGACTGCGCTGTTGAAGCGCTCGCCAAAAACAACGATCATGTCCGACCCAGGTGTCACTCGCTACAAGGAACCGACATGCCCAAGGTTGGAATGCAGCCGATTCGACGCAAGCAGCTGATTGAAGCCACAGCAGCCGTCATTCATCAGTACGGTTACGCCAATACCACTGTGGCGAAGATCAGCAAGATCGCGGGGGTTTCCACCGGCATTATTCACCACTATTTCGACGGCAAGAACGATCTGCTGGCTGAAACCATGCGTCAGCTGATGCGCCAGCTGACCGATGGAATCTACAGCGACTGGAGCCGCGCCAACTCGCCCCGGGAACGCATTGCTGCCATCATTGATGGCAACTTTTCCGCCGAGCAGTTTGCGCCTGAAGTAGTGACCTGCTGGCTGGCGTTCTGGGCCGAAACACCCCACGATGCCGCGCTGCAGCGGCTGTCCGGCATCCGCGGTGCCCGCATGCGCTCTAATCTGCTGCACAACTTTCGCGAAATGCTGCCCGCCAATGAAGCCCAGGATGCCGCTCTGCTGCTGGCATCCCTGATCGATGGCCTGTGGATAAACTGTGCCCTGGCCAGCCCAACCTCAGACGCCACCACCGCCCGACGCCTGGCGCACCAGACACTGGCGCGCCTGCTGCACGAAGACAGCTGATCCAGCAGCACCTGGATGTCTCTCTGCAGCGCATGAACCGGCCCACCATGACATGATGCAGTCGTCTCCGCCAAACACACCGAAAGAGGAGCCCCCCATGCCCAAGGACACAGCTGCGCCTGTCATCGTATTTGATGTGAATGAGACACTGCTGGATATCACCACCCTTGAGCCTCTGTTTGAACGCCTCTTTGGCGACCGGCGGGTATTCAGAGACTGGTTTGCGCAACTTATCCTCTATTCCCAGGCAATGACCCTTTCAAATCTCTACACACCCTTTGGCGAACTGGCCGTGGGAAGCCTGCGCATGCTGGCCAGCATTCATGGGGTAGCGATCACCGATGGCGACATCGATGAACTTAAGCTGCGCATGAGTAGCATGCCGGCCCATCCCGATGTAGTGCCAGCGCTCAGCCGCCTGCGCGATGCGGGTTTCAGGCTGGTGACCCTGACCAACTCGGCCAGCGCAACCTCACCCACGCCGCTGGAGCGCGCCGGGATTAGCGAGTTTTTCGAACATTCATTCAGTGTTGAGTCGGTGCAGAAATTCAAGCCGGCGCCTGAAAGCTACCGTCTTGTGGCAACGCAGATGGGTGTGGCGATGTCGGACCTGTGCCTGGTCGCCTGTCATTTGTGGGATACGCTGGGTGCCCAGGCCGCTGGCGGTTACGGCGCGCTGGTGACACGCACGCACAACGCGATGCTACCGGCAGCAGGCGTGCCGGTGCCGGACTTTAGCGCCGCGGATCTGACCGAGCTTGTCGATCAGATCATTGCGCGCTGGCAGGCGCCCTGAAGACCTGCCACGTCACGCAGCGCCAAGCTGGGAGACCCGTCAGCTAGGCCGGCGGGTTCAAACGCTGTTGCTGCTGCCATTGTGGATCTATCCAGACATCCACACCGGCGTCCGGCAAGGGCGCCTTGCCCAGGATAATATCGGCCGCCTTTTCCGCCACCATGATGGTCGGTGCGTTAAGATTACCGTTAGTGATGGTCGGGAAGATGGATGAGTCCACCACCCGCAGCGCTTCCAGGCCACGCACTCGGCACTGCGCATCCAGCACCGCCATGGCATCATCATCCGCACCCATTTTGCAGGTACAGGACGGGTGGTAGGCACTCTCCACATTCTGTCGCACCCAGGCATCAATCTGCGCGTCGCTCTGGATATCCTTGCCCGGCTGAATCTCGTCACCGCGGTAGGCATCAAATGCCGGCTGGGCAATGATCTCGCGGCTCAGGCGAATAACCGCACGCCAGTCGATAACATCCTGTTCGGCCTGCAGATAATTGAACCGAATGCTCGGCGTGTCCTTGGGGTTGGCCGAGCGAATACGAATATGACCGCGGCTCGCAGGCTTGTTAGGCCCCACATGCACCTGGAAACCATGACCATCGAAGGCAGCCTGGCCATCGTAGCGCATGGCCGCTGGCAGGAAGTGGTACTGCACATCCGGCCATTTCAGCCCGGCGCGCGAGCGGATAAAGGCACAGGATTCAAAGTGATTGGTCGCCCCCAGGCCGTTTTTGAACATCAGCCAGCGGGTGCCGATCAGGCCCTTGCTGATCAGGCCGAGCTTGCCGTTAAGTGATATCGGCTGCTTGCAGCGGTACTGGAAATAGACTTCCAGATGATCTTGCAGGTTCTCGCCGACACCCGGCAGCTCATGCTGCAGCGCCACGCCGGCCTCTTCCAGCACCTCACGCGGCCCTATACCCGACAGTTGCAGCAGCATCGGCGACCCCACAGAGCCCGCCGACAGAATAACCTCGACAGCGGCCATTGCCGTCTGTGTTTTGCCACCGACGCTGTATTCCACACCCGTAGCGCGCTTGCCCTGCAACAGCACCCGGTGAGTGGTCGCGCGGGATACCAAATGCAGGTTCGGCCGCTTCAGCGCTTCGCGCAGATAGGCGTTGGAGGTAGACGCCCGCACCCCGTCCTTGACGGTCATGTGCATGGGGCCGAAACCTTCCTGGCGATAGCCGTTGTAGTCGGCCGTATCCGGGTAACCGGCCTCAACGCCGGCATCGATAAAGGTCTGATACAGCGGGTTGAGGCGCATCTCGTTGCCACTGCAGGTCGACAGCGGGCCGCTGCCACCACGGTAATCATCGGCACCGCCGGACCAGGTCTCGGCCCGTTTGAAGTACGGCAGACACTGCTGATAACCCCAGCCCTGAACGCCCTGCTCTTCCCACTGATCGAAATCGCAGGCATGACCACGCACATACACCATGCCGTTGATGGACGAAGAACCCCCCAGCACCTTGCCCCGCGGGCAATGCAGGCGTCGGTTGTCGATACCGGACTCCTGCTCGGACTCAAACGGCCAGCTGTACTTGGGCGAATTCATCGGATAGGACAGCGCCGTGGGCATCTGGATAAAGATGCTCTTGTCGCTGCCACCTGCCTCAATCAGCAGCACCTGATGCTTGCCGCTCTCGGTGAGACGATTGGCCAGCACACAGCCGGCGGAACCCGCACCGATGATGATGTAGTCGTACTTCTGCTGTGTCATGCGCTCTCCCGTGACCGACAGTGCTGTTCTGGACAACCCGCAACCGGGTTACTGCAATACACTGACCGACGTCTGTTAATTTGCGATGCCACCAACATAATCTATTTTAATTAAACGATCAATCAACTTAAATTCCGTATGACTCGCCTGGACAGCCGGCGCGACGCGTCCGCGTTCTTCCTTAAGAACCGCCAAAACGCGAAACCCCCGTAAAACGGGGGCTCCAGAGGTATTCTTTACATAAATATCTAAGGTAACTCTCAGAACGGGATATCGTCGTCAAAATCATCAAAGCCCGGCGCCGGCTGCTGCGGCTGTTGCGGAGCCTGCTGCGGGCGCTGCTGGGGTGCTGGCTGACCACCCTGGGGCTGCTGATAATTCTGCTGTGGCGCCTGCTGCGGCCGCTGCTGTGGTGCCTGGGAGCGCTGCTGCGGCTGCTGAGAATAACCACCACCCGTATCCTGGTTGTAGTTGTCACCTGCGTCGGCACCGCCGCCGCCACCGGAACCACCACGGCCACCGAGCATCTGCATTTCGCTGGCTACGATTTCGGTGGTGTACTTGTCCTGGCCGCTCTGATCCTGCCACTTGCGGGTGCGCAGCGCGCCCTCAACGTAGACCTGGGAGCCCTTGCGCAGGTATTCGCCGGCGATTTCGGCCAGCTTGTTGAAAAATACCACCCGGTGCCATTCGGTGCGTTCCTGCATCTGCCCGGTGTTCTTGTCTTTCCAGCTTTCGCTGGTCGCCAGAGTCACGTTGGTCACCGCATTGCCGGAAGGCATGTAACGCACCTCCGGATCACCGCCCAGGTTGCCTACCAGAATTACTTTATTAACGCCGCGTGCCATCGGTTTCTCCACTTCGCTCTGCAGGGCTTGCCGCTACCACCGGCAAGCTTTTCTATAGCCGTGAAGGATAACATAGAGCTTGCGCTTTGACCTCGTCTGCACACGATACTAAAGCTGTTTTACGCATGAGCCCTGCACAGCCAGAGAATACGCCGATCAGGGCTAAGGCTATCCGTTTTCTGCCCCTCAAACTCACGCTGATAACCTCCCGCTACTTCGTCTTTGGATCCGCGCGCCTGCCGGCAACCCAACAGGCTTGCATAACAATCGCGGTGGGAATGAATAACGCCGCACGACTGAAACGCCGGCATCCCCGGCATTACATTCAGTATCGACATGCACTCAGCGCTACAGCGCCCAAGTGGCAATCTGCGGGAATTTCAGTAGCAGCCCCAATACCACCAGCTGTATCAGAATGAAGGGAACCAGCGCGCCAAAGATATCCTTTAGCGATATGTCCGCCGGCGCCACACTCTTGAGATAAAAAGCGGCGGGACCAAAGGGTGGACTGATATAGGACACCTGCATGTTGATCGCGAACAGAATGCCAAACCACACCAGATCAAAGCCCAGTTGCTGCACTATAGGGACAAATATGGGCAGGCAGAGCATGGCAATGCCGATCCAGTCCAGGAACATACCCAACATCAGAAAGATCAGCATCATCACCAGAATGATCACCAGCGGCGCTACATCCAGCCCCATGATGGCGGAGGATACAAAGCGGTTGCCACCCATGAGGTTATAGACTCCGACCAGGCAGGCGGCTCCGATCCCAATCCAGACGATCATGCCACAGGTTTCCAGCGTCTGACCCAGGCTCTCTTTGAGCATGCCAAGGGTAAATTCACCCCGCAGTTTAACGGCAAGCATCACCGCGGCAGCGCCCATGGATGCCGCTTCAGTTACCGAGGCAATTCCTCCGTAAATGCTGCCCAGCACCAGCCCTGCAATTACCAGCGGATAGGCCATACCCTGTACCGCTTCACGAAAACTGAGCCTAGGCTGATCGTTGCTTGCGGTTATATGCGCGCCGCCCATTTCAGGGTAGCGCCAGCAAATAAACACGACGTAGCACATGTAAGCTGCCATCAGCAGAATGGCGGGCAAGAAAGCAGCCTTGAACAGGTCGGCAATTGATACGCTGGAAATCAGGCCATAAATAATCAGCACTATAGACGGCGGCACCATGGTACCGAGCGAACCGCCAGCGCAGACCACTCCAATCGCAATGCGCTTGTTATAACCCAAGCGGAGCATCTGCGGCAGAGCAATAACACCGAGAAGCACAATTTCACCGCCGATAATGCCCGATATAGCCGCCAGGAAAAACGCCACCACCAGCGTCTGAACAGCGACACCCCCTGGCAGGCGGCCGGAGAAAACTCGCATGGAGTTGAACAGGTCTTTGGCCATCCCAGAGCGATCCAGTAAGCCTGCCATAAAGACAAACATGGGCACTGCCACGAGTGAATACTCGGTAACAAAGCCAAAAATACGGCTGGCCACCAGCGGGATGGCACTGGTGCCAAACCAACCCAGGGTAAACAGCACCGCGACCAACCCCGTTACAAAGGCCAGCGGCAAACCCAGCACCAGCAGGCCAAATATGGAAGAGACGAGCAAATAGGTTGCGATTTCAATAGTCATGGAGCGATACCCGTAGCAGCAACTGGTTATTTCTTGTTCTTGAAGTACCCGCAGAGGCGGACAATCAACTGCAGTGCCATCAGCACAACGGACAGGAGGATGACAATCTTGGTGAACGCCGGCAGCGGGGAGTTCCAGGATGAGCCTGATGTCTCCAGACGCCAGTCACCTGTGGGTGTATGGGTGGCCCCGTGAGCCAGCACCCAGGCCGCATAGCCAATGGCAACGCAAAATCCGATGCCCAGTACCAGATTCAGCACTTCCAGCCAGCGGCGTTTTTGGGGTGACAGCAGATCCAGCACGATCCTAATCTGAATATGTCGGTTGCGTGCCAGCGCATAGGGGCCACCTATGGCGAAAATAGAGGCCACCAGGAAAATGGTGGTTTCATGTACCCAGGTCGTCGGGGCATTGAAGATGTAACGTGAAATGACTTCGAATACGCTGATCAACATTGCGATCAGCACCAGCCAGGCAGCCAGCTTCCCGGCCTTGTCGACCAGCCTGTCCATTCCTGTGGTTTCCTGCTCAGTAACCGGCAGGGCAGACTGCGTCTGACTTTCGGCAGACGGTGAGGTGTTATCGTTCATGGTGCTTATTCCTGACTCAAGCCCCGCCATCCAATGGCGAGGCTGATATCGCGGGAGAGATCAGAGAAGACCTTTTTCTTTCAGATATGCCTGGATAGAATCCACAGCTTCAGCGGTATCGGCGTTTTTTCCGCGCCAGGTGTCCCACTCGGAGCGCGCGGCGTTGCGAAACTGCACCAGCTCCTCGTCGGACAGGGTCGTGATAGTGACGTCACCCGTGTCAAGGGCTTTGGCCACCTGCTCCTGATCCTTTTGCTTCAGTTCACTAATCAGATTATCGGTGAATTCGTCTACCGAATTTTCCAGCAGTGTTTGCTGATCCTGAGTCAGGCCATCCCAGATCGCCTTGTTGATCGAGATTGACTTCATCGGCAGCGAATGGAACCCGGGATATGCCGCGAAAGGCGCATATCTGTGATAGCCCTGGCTGTAGTTGGTCGAGAACACTGTGTAATCCGCGGCATCAATCACGCCCTTTTCCAGCGCGGTGAAGACTTCAGAGCCGGGAAGGTTAACCGGAGCTGCGCCGACGAGCGCGAAAATATTGGACACCATGCCTTCAGGCGCCCGAATTTTCAGACCCTTGAAGTCACTCAGATGTTCGATCTTGCGTTTGCTGATCAGGGCTTCAGCACCAACAGCACCGGCGCGAATCAGATGAACGTTATAGGGCTCAACCAGCTTGTTGTAGCGCGCTTCACCACCGGCATCGCGCATGTACCCCAGGAATTGATAAGGGTCAGACCAGGCGCCAACCATATTGCCATAAATGGCAAAGGCCGGATTCTTGCCTGAGAAATAGCCCGGATCACTGATGTGACCTTGCAGGATTCCTGCACCTACTGCGTCCAGCGTTTCACTATTGCCAACGATAGCGCCACCCGGAAGGATTTCGATATTGATCTCACCGCTGGTTTTCTCGGTCACCGAACGCGCCCACTCCTGAGCAATGCGATATTCGTCATCGCCAGCGTTGACGTTGATCTGAAATTTCCAGTCCTCAGCAGCGGTTACCGCCGTCGGGCACAGCGCAAAAGCCGCCATCAGGGCCAGCAGGCCGGGGCTCATGGATGTCTTCAGCAATTTCATGCGATTCTCCGCTTGTTGTTTTTGTGCACAGTCACGCCCTGGTTATTCCACTTGTTAAGCTGCCAACAGACAGCGGACGAAATGAATAAAAACAGGTGGCTAAAGATTATCCAGCCTAGATATACTTAACAAATATCAATTATTGGATTATTCATATCAGCTTGAATATGTCTTATCCCTACAGGCAGTGAATATCTTGAAGTCAGTGAACTCAAACTGGTTTATCCGGGCAAGGCTGAAGCAACGCCACCTGCTGGTGCTGGCCGCCCTGGGTGAGACCTGCAATCTGAACCACGCCGCGGAAGGGCTGAGCATCTCCCAACCGGCAATATCAAAACTGCTGAAGGAACTTGAAGACGCACTGGGAGTCCACCTGTTCGAGCGCCAAGCCCGTGGCGTTATCCCGACCGCCTACGGTGAAACGATGATTCGCCATGCCAATCACCTGCTCAGCACCCTTGACGGTGCCTATGCTGAAATAAGTGCCATGCGTCATGGGCAGAGTGGCCGAGTCCGCTTGGGCACTATTCTCACACCCTGCGCAGATCTCCTGCCAGATACCCTCAATAAGGTTCGCCAGACCCACCCTGATCTGGAAATCAGCATCCAGACCGGCTCCAGCGAGCAACTACTTGAAGCACTGGATAACGGCGAGCTCGACATCCTGGTGGCACGTTATTTCGACAAGCACGACCGATATGGCTTTCAGTATGAGCCCATGTTCCAGGAACCCATTCATGTGTGCGCCCGTATCGACCATCCGCTTATCCGCGCGGGCAGAGCGCTGTCACCTGCCGACCTGCAGCATGAAGACTGGGTGCTGCCTCCCGATGGCAGCGTGATGCGCGCGGAGTTTGAAGCATTGTTTTACCGTGCCGCAATGCTGCCGCCAACACGGGTAGTTACCGCCGAAAACCTGTTAATGGTCACCAACCTGCTGGAACAGAACAATATGCTCACACTGCTGCCCAAGGGCGTGGTGCAGCATTACATGCGCTACAACATGCTAACCCAGGTCACACTGACGCAAGGAGTGCAAAAAGCCCTGGACCGCAATCTGGCCCCTTACGGGCTGATCGTACGCGATGAGCACTTGCTCGCACCTGCGGCCAAAGCCGTTCTGGAAATTCTGCGACGGGCGGGAAACAACCCATATGAGGGCAAAGTTCGCGTTTAAATACTGGCTGAGCCTAAGCCCGGGTACCGGTATTGACCTCTTCACCAAGAAGCTATTCAGGCACGAATCGGCTGCGCCGTGCGTACATCGATTAACTGGCCAATCGGCAGTGTCTGCAAAGTTAGCCGGCGGCGGTTGAAGTTGTTGCGCCACTACAGCTTGCGCGGATTTTTGGGGTAGTACCTTTCGGGGAGACGTTCGATATGGGGGAAGAAGCGCGTGTCCTTGTAGGGCAGTTTCATAAAGCCTGAAACCCCCAACCCTTCGATTAGCGGCAAGCGCTGCAGGATGGCATTCAGGCAACGGGCGAACTCCTGCTCCTGACGCGGGTCCAGCAAACGGTAATAACTGTGCACCTTCAGATGCGTTGGCAGGCTCTCGAAGATGATAAGACCGGTGTGGTGAATCCTGTTGAGCTGCCAGAGGATGTCCATGATGTCCTGGGGCAATTCCAGGAATTCATCGGGGTCACGGCCATCCTCGAAGTACGAATGCACCCGCGCCTGGTTTTCCAGATCCGGTGCCGCGCTGACCTCATAGGGCAAGGAAATTCCGGCGGGGGCAACGAAGGGCTCAGTCTCGCTGTCACGCTCAATATGCAGGGTGTCACGGGCATCGAACAGACAGCTTTTGAAGACACCCTGTCGGTAAATGGCCCGCGCCAGACTCACCATGTTATTGACCGAGGCAATAAAGGAGGCCCGCAGGCGTTCATCGTGCAGCGCCAGGCTGGAGTCGATATAGACGCCGTTCGCCTCCCAGCGCACCGCCAGGCCGCCCACAATCGGGTACTTGCCGAGCCGGCTGACCGCGGCCAGAAAGGCCTTTTCGGTCTCCCCCATCCCCTGCAGAAAGTTCTTGTAGTAGCGTTCCAGCGGCGCGTCATCCAGCGCACTTAAAACATCGTGCGCACCCTCTTCACGCAGGAATGACTTGCGCGAGCTATAGACCACGGTATCAATATCGCGGTAGCGCGGGCTGACCCACACGGGCACCTGGGGCACCGGCGCTGGCGTCGGCAGATCCTCCATCACAAGTCGGGCCATGCGGTGCATGTTCGCCAGAAAATAATCCCCGGCCCGGGCCCGCTCAACCGGGTCCGGCGCCAGCATGGCTTCCAGCACCCTTGCAAACTCGATCGGCAAACCCAGTGAGGTGGGCGGAATGGCCTTGTAACCAAAACGGCAGGATTGCCCCGACGCCAGGGCATAGAGGGTGCCCGCCAGACCGTCTTCATCGAAACGGGGGGACGACAAGCCGCCGTTAAGCTGCGCCTCGCCGATAAAGTAGACATCCCCCAGCCGGGCGTTGGTCTGCTGCATGTTATCCGACATCAGCTCCATCACATTGGCGGCCACAAACTGGTTGTTTGCATCCAGCTGGGCGAACACCGTTGAACCCCAGTCGATCAGGGCCGCGGTTTCGGTCTCGGCGTCAAAGACGATATTGGAGGGTTTGATATCGCCGTGCACAATGGGCTTGCCCGCGTGGCTGCGCAATGTACGCAGGATATCGGCCATTTGCGCCGCGATCCGCACCACCAGGCGCGGCGACAGCGGCCCCCACTCCAGCGATATTTTTTCCAGATCCCGCCCCGGCGCCCGCTCCATCGCCAGGATCGACTGGCCATGCACCGCTTGGAAGGCCAGCAGTTTGGGCACATGGGGGTGCTCCACCAGCCCCAGCATGAAAGCCTCTTCTTCCAGCCGGTCCTGCAGATGCTGCGGCAGCGTGATACGGGAAAACTTGAATACCGACGCCTCGCCCTGGCCAGAAACGCCGGCGAAGACAAAGCCGAAGGCCCCCTTGCCGATCAGCTCTATATCCCGATAGCCCAGCTGCTGCAGCTGCGCCTCGCACAGCCGGAACCAGTCCTTGAGTTTCTTGGCATCGTGGTGGCTGAGCAGGTAAATCGACTGCTCTTCCGGGATATAGAACTGTTGCAGGTAATCATTGGGCATAGGCAAGTCGGCTCACGGATCCTCAAGATGTCTGCCCCTCAGGGCCAGGGGCTAGGGCAACTATGCCAGCTCAAGCAGCATTGAGGCCGGATCCTCGAGGTAGGCTTTCCACAGGTTACTGAAGCGCGCCATGGTCGCGCCGTCGAGCACTCTATGGTCGCCCGACCAGCTGATGTTCATGATGCTGCTGGCCACCACCTGGCCTGCTGCATCAAAGCGCGGCAGCGTCTGGGTTTTACCCAGCGCCACTATCGCCACTTCCGGCTTGTTGACCACCGGCACCATAAAGGTGCCCCCCAGAGCACCTATATTGGAGATGCTGATGGTGCCGCCCTGCAGGTCATCCTGGCGTAACTTGCCGGTGCGGGCGGCGTCGGTCAGGCGCTGCACCTCACGGGCGATATCAAGAATACTGAGGCGCTCCACCCCCTTGACGTTGGGCACCAGCAAGCCGATCTTTGAGTCCACCGCCATGCCGATATTGCAGCTCGGCAGATAGTGCAGCTCAGTGCAGTCGTCATTCACCCGCGCATTAAGGATGGGAAAGGACTGCACCGCCAGCGCCATCGCCTTCATGATGAAGGGCATCAATGTCAGACGCACGCCCTGCTGTTCGGCCTTGAGCTTCAACTGGCCGCGCAGTTGCAGCAGCGCACTCATGTCCACTTCATCGCCGTAGGTGAAATGGGGAATACTGGATACCGCCTCCACCATGCGCTTGGCCATGGCTGCCTGGATACCGCGGATCGGCTCGATACGCACGCTCTTCTCTGTCGCTACAGCCGCAACAGAAGGCTCAGTGCTAACGGCTGCGGTGGCGGCACCTTTAGGAGCCTGCTCAAGGCTTGCGCGATAACGCTGCACATCCTCCTTCAGAATACGCCCATCCTTGCCACTGCCGGGAACCTGCGCAAGATCAAGGCCGTATTCGCGGGCCACGCGACGCACCGCAGGCCCTGCCAGTACCTTGCCACCAGGGCGGGAGGCGCTAGCCTGCGGAACAGCCGCCTGGCAGGCTGCGGCCGCAGGGGCCTTGATCGATGACGCGGGCTTTTTAGCTGGAGCAGCGACCGGAGCGGCGGCCGGTGCGGCTGTTGTAGTGCTGTGGGTATAGGACGGCATAATGGCGAACAAAGGGGAGTGCATCTTGGCCATTTCGCCCTGGGCATAATACAGACGCGTCACCCGTCCGGCCCGGGGGGCCGGAATCTGTACCAGCGCCTTGTCCGTCATGACATCGGCCACCGGCTGATCTTCCTCGATCAGGTCCCCCTCTTTCACCAGCCACTCCACCAGCTCACATTCAACAATGCCCTCCCCCAGGTCCGGCAGGATAAAGTCCTCTTCTTTCGCTTCGGCGGCGGCCTGCGCTGCCGGTTGCTCCGCAGCCGCCGGCGCTTGCACCACAGGGGGTTGCGTAATCGGCGCTTGCTCCTCGGCCAGCTCAACGGCAAACAGGGGCGAGTGAATCCTGGCAATATCGCCCTGCTGATAGAACAAACGCACTACCCGGCCATGAAAGGGTGAGGGTATCTGTACCAGCGCCTTGTCGGTCATGACATCGGCCACCGGTTGATCTTCCTCGATCAGGTCGCCTTCCTGGATAAGCCACTCAACCAGCTCGCACTCCACGATGCCTTCACCGATATCGGGCAGAATAAAATCTTTGATCATGGAAGACTCCACTAAAAGTTAACGCTGTGCCTGATCGCTTCGAAGAGCTTCAGATGATCCGGCAGGTATTCCTTTTCCAGCACCAGCGGGAAAGGCGTATCCAGGCCGGTAACCCGGCTAATGGGCGACTCCAGATAGAGGAAGCATCGCTCCTGAATAGTGGCGGCAATCTCCCCGGCAAAGCCTCCCGTCAGCGGCGCTTCGTGACTGATCAGCAGACGGCCGGTTTTCATGACCGACGCAGCCACAGTGTCGGCATCCCAGGGCAGAACGCTGCGCAGGTCTATGACCTCGCAGGAAATGCCCTCTTTCTCTGCCAGCTCCGCGGCCTTTTCAATCTGCTCCATCTGAGCCCCCCAGGCCAGCAGCGTGATGTCCGTGCCTTCTTTCAGTACTTCCGCCTGCCCCAGAGGCAGTTCGTAATCCTCTTCCGGCACCTCGCCCACCGAGGCGCGGTAGATCCGCTTGGGCTCGAAGAACAACACCGGGTTTGGATCACGGATCGAGGCCAGCAGCAGCCCCTTGGCCTGATGCGGGTTGCGCGGCACTACGATCTTGAGGCCCGGCGTATGGGCAAAATAGGCTTCAGGCGACTGGGAATGGTAGAGCCCGCCGGCGATGCCGCCGCCGTAGGGCGTACGTATCGTCAGCCCACCGACATCGAACAGGTTGCCGGAGCGGTAGCGAAACTTGGCGGCTTCGTTCACGATCTGATCGAAGGCAGGAAATATATAATCGGCAAACTGGATCTCGGCCACCGGCACCGATCCCTGGGCCGCCAGGCCGTTGGCAAAGCCGATGATCCCCTGCTCCACCAGGGGTGTATTGAAGCAGCGGGCCCGGCCATATTTCTCCTGCAAATGGCTGGTGGCGCGGAAAACACCGCCGAATACGCCGACATCCTCGCCAAAACAGATGACTTTGTCGTTGCTCGCCATGGCGATATCCAGGGCGTTATTGATCGCCTGCAACAGGTTCATCTCAGCCATGATCAATTCCTCCGGCGCTCTTGGGATAAGCCGCGGGGTATTTGCGGATGTGGGCCTTGAGATTTTCCAGTTGCTGCCTGAGCAGCGCCGGCGGCTCATCATAGACGTCGGTGATCAAATCCTCGAGCTTCGCCGGTGGCCGCTGCTGTGCGAGTTTCATTGCTGCCAGCACCTGTTGACGCAGCTCTTCGAGCAGCTGTTTCTCCTGGGCTTCATCCCACCAGTTCTGGGCCAGTAGCCAGTTTTTCATGCGCAGTATCGGGTCCTTGGCACGCCATTTATCCTCTTCTGCCTTGTTGCGATAGCCGGAGGGATCATCCGAGGAGGAGTGAGCCGCCAGACGGTAGCTCATCGCCTCGACCAGTACCGGCTCATTCTGTTCCACGGCCAGCTTGCGCGCCTCCTGCATCGCCTTGCAGACTGCCAGCACATCGTTGCCATCCACCCGAATGGACTGCATGCCGTAACCGACCGCACGTGGCGCTATGCCGTCACCGGCAAACTGTTCGCTGGACGGCGTCGAGATGGCATAGCCGTTGTTGCGGCACAGGAAAATCACCGGCACCTTGAGCACCGCCGCCATATTCAGGGCCGCATGAAAGTCACCCTCGGACGCGGCACCCTCGCCGAATACTGTAACAGTGCAGCGCTGCTGGCCGGCCAGCTTCTGGCCGTAGGCGTAGCCGGTCGCCTGGGGAATCTGCGTCGCCAGCGGAGACGAAATGGTCATGTAATGCAGCTCGCGGGAGCCGTAATGGATCGGCATCTGCCGACCCTTGCCGTAGTCCTGATCATTGCCGAACAGTTGGTTCATGAACTCCTCAATCGAGAAGCCTCTATAGGCCAGCGCGCCCTGTTCGCGGTACTGCGCCATGATCATGTCGGCATCATCCAGCGCCGCGGCAAACCCGACCGTGGTGGCCTCTTCACCGGTGGATTGCAGATAAAAACTCAACCGCCCCTGGCGCTGGGCCGCCAGCATGCGTTCATCCAGCACGCGGGTAAATACCATGGCGCGGTAAATCTTCAGGGCCTGGGCCTCGTCCAGATCCGGCACCACGGCACCGGGAATGATCGAACCATCCTGCTGCAATACCCGATAAATCGGGATCTGCAAGGCATTGCCCGGGGTAAACTCAGGCGCATGAATCACCCGTTCTTGATTATCCATAGACATCATAATCCCGTTTATTTTGATGTATTGACGCCGCTGTCGCTCCTGATTCTCTGACCGCGCCCGGTTACTGGCCCTTGCCCGCAGGGCCAAAAATGCAACGCCAGCCAGCACAGGCCCACGACTATTGAGCATAGCTGCTATCAGCAATGGCATTTAATCGGCCAGAGAACTAAGGCTAAAAATACAGAGCTGCCAAAGAACGCCGGGGCGGCTAAACGAATTCAAACGCAGCACCGGTGTTGGCCCGGCGGCGAACGCTATATAATCAACGGCTTTGGTCTCTTCGTCGGGAAGGTATATGGACAAGATTCTGGTGCGCGGCGCACGCACGCATAACCTGAAAAACATCGACCTGGATATTCCCCGTGACAAGCTGGTGGTCATCACCGGGCTGTCGGGATCCGGCAAGTCCTCACTGGCTTTCGATACTCTCTACGCCGAGGGTCAGCGCCGCTATGTGGAATCGCTGTCCACCTATGCCCGCCAGTTCCTGTCCGTGATGGAAAAGCCCGACGTTGATCATATCGAAGGCCTGTCACCGGCCATCTCGATCGAGCAGAAGTCGACCTCGCACAACCCGCGCTCGACTGTGGGTACCATTACCGAGATTTACGACTACCTGCGTCTGCTCTATGCCCGCGCCGGTGAGCCCCGCTGCCCCGACCACGACCTGCCCCTGGCCGCCCAGACCGTGAGTCAGATGGTGGATCAGGTCATGGCTCTGCCAGAGGGCAGCAAGCTGATGCTGCTGGCTCCGGTGGTTCAGGGCCGCAAGGGTGAACACCTGCATATACTGAGCGAGCTGATTACCCAGGGCTTTGTGCGCGCCCGCATCGATGGCATCGTCGTCGATCTGGACAGCCCGCCGGAGCTGGACAAGAACCGCAAACACGATATCGAGGTGGTGATTGACCGCTTCAAGGTACGGGACGATCTCAGTACCCGGCTGGCGGAATCCTTCGAAACTGCGCTGGCGCTCACCGATGGCCTGGCCAAGATCAGCTACATGGACGGCGATGGCGAGGAACTGATTTTCTCGGCCCGCTTTGCCTGCCCAACCTGTGGCCACAGCATTCAGGAACTCGAGCCGCGGCTGTTTTCGTTCAACAACCCCCACGGTGCTTGCCCGGGCTGTGATGGTCTGGGCGTGCGACAGTATTTCGATCCGCACAAGGTGGTGCACGATCACAGCCTGACCCTGTCCGAAGGTGCTATCCGCGGCTGGGACAGGCGCAGCCTGTACTACTACCAGCAGCTGCAGGCCGTGGCCAATCATGCCGGTTTCAACATGGACACGCCCTTCATTGATCTGGACGAAAAGCACCGCAAGGTGATTCTCCACGGCAGCGGCCGGGACAACATCTCCTTTCGCTACGTCAATGACCGCGGCGATTCCGTCGAAAAGGCCCACCCCTTCGAGGGCGTGCTGAACAACCTGGAACGACGTTACCGCGAAACCGAATCCGAAATGGTGCGGGATGATCTGGCCAAATACCTCAACATGCAGCCCTGCCCCTCGTGCCACGGCACCCGCCTGAGACGCGAGGCGCGCCATGTCTTTATCGACGAGCGCACCCTGCCGGAAATCACCCACCTGCCCATCGGTGAATGCTGCAGCTACTTTGATCAGCTCGAGCTCAGCGGCAAACAGGGCGAGATCGCCGACAAGATTTTGAAGGAAATCCGCCTGCGCCTGTCCTTCCTGGTGAATGTGGGGCTCGAGTATCTGTCACTGGATCGCAACGCCGATACCCTGTCCGGCGGTGAAGCTCAGCGTATTCGCCTGGCCAGCCAGATCGGTGCCGGTCTTGTGGGCGTCATGTATATCCTCGACGAGCCCTCCATCGGCCTGCACCAGCGCGACAACGAGCGTCTGCTGCTGACCCTGCGTCACCTGCGGGACCTGGGTAACACCGTCATAGTGGTGGAGCATGACGAAGACGCCATACTGCTGGCCGACTATGTTATCGACATAGGTCCGGGCGCGGGCGTGCATGGCGGTGAAGTCATCGCCAGCGGCACCCCGGCCGAGGTAATGGCCAATGAGAACTCCATTACCGGCCAGTACCTGAGCGGGCGCCGACGTATCGAAGTGCCGGGCAAGCGCTTGCCGCTCGATCCCAAGAAATTACTCAAGCTCAACGGCGCCAGGGGCAACAACCTGCAGGACGTCAACCTGGAAATCCCGGTGGGCCTGTTTACCTGCATCACCGGGGTGTCAGGCTCGGGCAAGTCGACCCTGATCAATGCCACGCTTTATCCCATAGCCGCGACCGAACTGAACCACGCCACCACTCTGGATCCCGCTGAGTATCGCAGCATTGAGGGGCTGAATCAGTTCGACAAGGTCATCGATATCGACCAGAGCCCCATCGGCCGCACACCGCGCTCGAACCCGGCCACCTACACCGGTATTTTCACACCCATTCGCGAACTCTTCTCCGGCACCCAGGAAGCACGCTCACGCGGTTATAAACCCGGGCGCTTCAGCTTCAACGTCAAGGGTGGGCGCTGCGAAGCCTGCCAGGGCGATGGTGTCATCAAGGTAGAAATGCACTTCCTGCCGGACATCTACGTGCCCTGCGACGTCTGCAAGGGCAAACGCTACAACCGTGAAACCCTGGAAGTGAAATACAAGGGACGCAGCATTCACGAAGTGCTGGACATGACAGTGGAGGAAGGTCGCGAATTCTTCGACGCCATCCCCGCCCTGTCACGTCGTCTGCAAACCCTGATGGATGTGGGCCTGTCCTACATTCGCCTCGGCCAGGCCGCCACCACCCTTTCCGGTGGTGAGGCCCAGCGCGTGAAACTGGCGAAGGAACTGTCCAAGCGCGATACCGGCAAAACGCTCTATATCCTCGATGAGCCGACCACCGGTCTGCACTTCTACGATATTCAGCAGTTGCTCAACGTGCTCAGTCGCCTGCGCGATCACGGCAACAGCATAGTGGTGATCGAACACAACCTGGATGTGATCAAGACCGCCGACTGGGTCATCGACCTGGGCCCCGAAGGCGGCACCGGGGGTGGCCAGATCATCGCTACCGGCACGCCGGAACAGGTGGCGGCCTGCGAAGGCTCCCACACCGGCCGCTTCCTCAAACCGCTGCTGGCCAAGCAGGCGCAACAGAGCGCCGCGGGTTAGTAATAGGACACTGCTGTAGAGGATCGTGGGAGCCCGGTCTCTGGGCGAATCGGCGCAACGCCGCGGGATAATACCCCGAGACAATTTGCCCGTGGTGCGGGCTCCCACAAACGTAAGCCCCCACCTGTAAACTATTCATTCGTCCACAAAAAAACCCGGCCATAGGCCGGGTTTTGTGTTTTGCGCAACTGAAGAGTTTAGTCTTCAGCAGACTCGTCGACTGCAGTCAGGCCAGCCGGACGGCCAACCAGTTCTACGTAAGCCATCGGAGCATTGTCACCAGGACGGAAGCCGCATTTCAGAATGCGAACGTAACCGCCCGGACGAGCGTTGTAGCGCGGACCCAGCTCGTTAAACAGCTTGCCTACGGCTTCTTTGCTGCGTGTACGAGAGAAAGCCAGGCGGCGGTTAGCCACGCTGTCAATCTTGGACAGGGTGATCAGCGGCTCAGCAAAGCGGCGAAGTTCTTTCGCCTTCGGCAGAGTAGTCTTGATCAGTTCGTGTTCGAACAAAGACACTGCCATGTTTTTAAACATCGCTTTGCGGTGCGCACTGGTACGATTAAAATGACGACCAGATTTACGATGACGCATTTGTTAAGTCCTTACCAACTTAAGTCAGTTCAACTCGCTGCCTTAGGACGCGACTTTATCGTCGTTCTTAAGGCTGGCAGGTGGCCAGTTCTCAAGACGCATACCCAGAGACAGACCTTTGGATGCCAGCACGTCCTTGATCTCGGTCAGCGACTTCTTGCCCAAGTTCGGAGTCTTCAGCAGTTCTACTTCGGTTCTCTGAATCAGATCCCCGATGTAGTAGATCTGTTCTGCTTTCAGACAGTTGGCGGAACGTACAGTCAGCTCCAGGTCATCAACCGGGCGCAACAGAACCGGATCAATCTCCGGCTCGGCTGGCTCGACCTTGGCCTGGTCCGCAGCATCTTCGAGATCCACGAATACCGCCAGTTGCTGCTGCAGAATCGTAGCAGCACGACGAATGCACTCTTCCGGATCAATTGTTCCGTTGGACTCGATGTCGATTACGAGCTTGTCCAGGTCTGTACGCTGCTCGACACGCGCGCTTTCTACTACGTAGGAAACGCGACGTACCGGGCTGTAGGTAGCATCCAGTTGCAGGCGACCGATAGCACGAGTTTCATCCTCGTCACTGGTACGAGTGTCAGCAGGAACGTAGCCGCGACCGCGGGTTACTTTCAGCTGCATGTTCAGGCTCGCACCTTCGTTCAGGTGAGCGATCACGTGTTCCGGGTTTGCAATTTCCACATCCTGTGTCAGCTGAATATCTCCAGCAGTCACAGGACCCGGCTCGGACTTGCTCAGGGTCAGGGTAACTTCTTCACCATTGTAAAGTGCTACCGAAACGCCTTTCAGGTTCAGCAGGATCTCAATAACATCCTCCTGAACGCCCTCAATGGTGCTGTACTCGTGCAGCACGCCATCGATCTCTACTTCTGTGAAGGCAAAGCCCGGCATAGAAGACAGCAGAATGCGGCGCAGTGCATTACCCAGCGTGTGGCCAAAACCACGCTCCAGTGGCTCGAGAGTCACTTTAGCGCGAGTTTTGCTGATTTCCTGTACGTCAATGTGACGCGGGCTTAGAAACTCGTTTACAGAACGCTGCATAGTTCCACCAATAAAGAGTTCAAGAATTACTTGGAGTACAGCTCGACAATCAAGTGCTCGTTGATGTCGGCAGAAAGTTCGCTACGCTCAGGAACGGTCTTTAAAGTACCTTCCATTTTGCTTGCGTCCACTTCAACCCACTCAACAGCAGCACGCTGAGAAGCCAGCTCCAGAGCGCTCTTGATACGCAGCTGGTTCTTGGACTTCTCGCGAACTGCAACCACGTCACCGGCTTTCACCTGGTACGATGCAATGTTCACTACCTGACCGTTTACAGTGATCTGGCGGTGAGACACGATCTGACGGGATTCCGCGCGAGTAGAGCCAAAGCCCATGCGGTACACCACGTTATCAAGACGGCCTTCCAGCAGCTGGAGCAGGTTTTCACCTGTGGAACCAGTGCGGCGAGCCGCTTCTTTGTAATAGTTGCGGAACTGACGTTCCAGCACGCCGTACATACGACGTACTTTTTGTTTCTCGCGCAGCTGCAGACCGTAGTCGGACAGACGTCCCCGGCGCGCGCCGTGCATACCCGGAACAGCTTCTGCTTTGCATTTGCTGTCGAGTGCACGAACGCCGCTTTTCAGGAACAGGTCTGTACCTTCACGGCGAGACAGCTTGCACTTAGGTCCAAGATATCGGGCCATTTTACCGTCTCCAGTTTATACGCGACGTTTCTTCGGAGGACGGCATCCGTTGTGCGGGATGGGCGTCACGTCCGTGATGTTTGCAATTTTATAGCCACAAGAGTTCAGTGCACGCACTGCTGACTCGCGACCAGGTCCAGGACCTTTGACAAACACGTCGAGATTTTTCAGACCATACTCAAGAGCCGCCTGACCGGCGCGCTCTGCCGCTACCTGTGCAGCGAACGGCGTGCTCTTGCGCGAACCACGGAAGCCGGAGCCTCCTGAAGTTGCCCAAGACAGCGCGTTACCCTGACGATCGGTAATGGTGATGATCGTGTTATTGAAAGAGGCATGGATATGCGCGAAGCCATCCACTACCGTCTTTTTCACTTTCTTGCGTGTGCGATTACCTGGCTTAGCCATATCGGAAATTCCTATCGCTTACCACTTACTTACGGATCGGCTTGCGCGGACCTTTGCGCGTACGCGCGTTGGTCTTGCTGCGCTGACCACGTACCGGCAGATTGCGGCGGTGACGCAGGCCACGGAAGCACCCCAGGTCCATGAGACGTTTAATGCTCATGTTGACCTCACGGCGCAGATCACCCTCGACAGACAACTTGGTAACTTCACCACGAACGTTATCAAGCTGCTCTTCTGTCAGATCTGCGATTTTAGTGCTGTGGGCTATACCAACAGCATCGCAGATCATTTTCGAGGTTGTGCGGCCAATCCCGTAAATGTAAGTAAGAGAAATTACCGCATGCTTATTGTCAGGAATATTGACGCCAGCTATACGGGCCATTCAATTTACTCCGTCATAAGGCACTCACTAGACTTCTAGGTGAGCGCCATAATATTTCTAATACGTTCGTAGAAGGCGCGCAATAGTACACCCTGATCAAAATTAAATCAAGGCCGCTCGCCTTCTACGCCCTATAGGGCCAGGAATTAACCCTGACGCTGCTTGTGACGCGGTTCTACCTTGCAGATCACGCGCACGGAACCGTTGCGACGTACGATCTTGCAGTTACGGCAAATCTTTTTAACAGATGCGCGTACTTTCATGATCCACTCCAATTAGCAGTATCAACGCAGGAAGCCTGCGCCACCGCCTTTGAGGTTAGATTTCTTCATCAAGGACTCGTACTGGTGAGACATCAGGTGTGATTGCACCTGAGCCATGAAGTCCATGACCACGACTACCACGATCAACAATGAGGTACCGCCGAAGTAGAATGGCACATTCCACGCAACCACCAGGAACTGAGGCATCAGAGATACCGCGGTGATGTATAGAGCACCAAACAATGTCAGACGGCCCAGCACAGTATCGATATAGCGTGCGGACTGTTCACCAGGACGAATTCCCGGGATAAATGCACCTGATTTTTTCAGGTTGTCTGCCACATCACGGGGATTGAAAACAATCGCCGTATAGAAGTAGCAGAAAAACACGATGCAGATCGCAAACAGCAGGATATAGAGCGGCTGGCCTGGGCCTAGCGCGAGCGCCATGTCCTGCAACCATTCCATGCCATCAGTCTGTCCAAACCACTGACCAACCGACGCCGGGAACAGCAGGATGCTGGATGCAAAGATCGGGGGTATAACGCCTGCCATATTCACTTTCAACGGCAGGTGGCTCGACTGCGCTGCATAGACGCGACGGCCCTGCTGACGCTTTGCATAGTTGATGGTAATGCGGCGTTGGCCACGTTCCATAAACACTACAAAGCCAACAGTCGCCACGGCCATGACCGCGATCGCCAGCAACGCCAGGATATTCAAATCCCCCTGACGCGCCGATTCAAAGGACTGACCGATTGCACTGGGCAGACCAGCCACGATACCCGCGAAGATCAGAATCGAGATACCGTTGCCGATACCACGTTCAGTTACCTGCTCTCCGAGCCACATCAGGAAGACTGCACCTGCAACCAGGGTCACGACAGCAACGAAATAGAAGCTGATGTCACCACTGAACGCCACACCCTGATTCGCCAGGCCTACAGCCATCCCGAACGACTGTATGGTCGCCAGGATCACCGTGCCGTAACGGGTATACTGATTGATTTTACGACGACCCGCCTCACCCTCTTTCTTCAACGCTTCGAGCTGGGGGCTCACAACCGTCATCAGCTGCATAATGATAGAGGCAGAGATGTACGGCATGATGCCCAGTGCGAGGATACTCATACGCTCCAACGCACCACCCGAGAACATGTTGAAGAGACTGAGAATAGTCCCCTGATTCTGTTCAAACAATGCAGCTAGACGATCCGGGTTGATACCGGGGACGGGAATATGAGCCCCGATCCGGTACACAATGATCGCCAGCAGCACAAAGCGCAGACGAGACCAAAGTTCGCCCAAACCGCTTTGCGTGCCCGCCGGTATCTGTCCTTGCTTAGCCATTTACGCCTCGACTTTGCCGCCAGCAGCCTCGATCGCAGCTTGTGCACCCTTGGTCACTTTCAGACCGGATACAGTTACTGCTTTGCCGATCTCACCAGACAGGATCACTTTAGCCACTTTGATATCGTGGTTAACGAGATCCGCCGCTTTCAGCGCGGCCAGATCGATTACGTCCGCAACGACTGCATTGAGTTCGTTCAGACGAATCTCGGCAACGTAACGGGCTTTACGGGAGCTAAAGCCGAACTTCGGCAGACGACGCTGCAGAGGCATCTGACCGCCTTCAAAACCCGGCTTAACAGAACCGCCTGAGCGGGACTTCTGACCTTTGTGACCACGACCACCGGTTTTGCCAAGACCAGAACCGATACCGCGACCTACGCGTTTCGGAGCCTGCTTGGAACCAGCGGCGGGGCTCAGAGTGTTCAGACGCATGTGACGAACTCCTCTTACTCGCCTTCTACACTTAGCATGTAGTTGACTTTGTTGATCATGCCACGGACCGAAGGAGTGTCTTCCACTTCAACGGTGTGACCGATACGGCGCAGGCCGAGACCTTTTACACACAGCTTGTGCTTCGGCAGAATGCCGATCGGGCTGCGAACCAGAGTTACCTTCAAAGTATTAGCCATGTCGATTACCCCAGGATCTCTGCGACTGTCTTGCCACGCTTGGCCGCGATGTCGTCCGGTGCGTTCATGCTCTGCAGACCTTTGATGGTCGCGCGAACAACGTTTACCGGATTAGTCGAACCGTAGCACTTGGCCAAGACGTTATGGACACCAGCCAGTTCCAGTACAGAACGCATGGCGCCGCCGGCGATGATGCCGGTACCGTCAGATGCAGGCTGCATGTAGATTCTGGATGCGCCGTGACGAGCGTTGATAGCGTACTGCAAAGTACCGCCATTCAGTTCAACGCTGATCATGTTGCGACGAGCCTGTTCCATAGCTTTCTGAATCGCGACCGGCACTTCACGCGCCTTGCCACGACCGAAACCTACACGGCCATTGCCGTCACCAACTACACATAGTGCAGTAAAACCGAAGATCCGACCGCCTTTAACCACTTTCGCGACGCGGTTGACCTGTACCAGTTTTTCCTGGAGATCGCCGTCTTTCTGTTCGTGATTTGCCATAATCGACCCCCTTAGAATTCCAGGCCGCTTTCACGGGCTGCGTCGGCCAGTGCTTGAACACGACCGTGGTATTTGAACCCGGAACGGTCGAATGCAACCTTGGTGATACCGGCTTCTTTAGCACGTTCAGCGATCAGCGTACCCACTTTCTGGGCCGCTGCAACATTACCTGTTGCGCCTTCACGCAGTACTTTCTCTACGGTTGATGCAGAGGCCAAAACCTTGCCACCGTCTTCAGAGATAACCTGTGCGTAGATATGACGCGGAGTACGGTTGACGCACAGACGTACGGCACCCAGTTCACGCATTTTCAAACGTGAACGGCGTGAGCGACGGATACGAGCTTCTTTCTTAGCGTTCATAACCCTGCCTTACTTTTTCTTCGCTTCTTTACGGCGAACATATTCGTCAGCGTAGCGAACACCTTTGCCCTTATAAGGCTCAGGTGGACGGAAGCCACGCACCTCTGCGGCTACCTGACCGACACGCTGTTTATCAGCACCGCTGATAACAATCGTTGTCTGATTCGGGCACTCTGCAGTAATACCTTCAGGCAGTTCGTACTCAACAGGATGGGAGAAGCCCAGTGTCAGGTTCAGTGATGTGCCCTTGAGCGCAACACGGTAACCAACACCCTGCAATTCCAGAGTCTTTTTAAAGCCTTCTGCAACACCGAAAACCATGTTGCTCACCAGGGAGCGCGTGGTTCCGGACAGAGCATTAGCGAGCTTGCTCTTGTCGCGGGGGGCGAACAGCAGGGTGTTCTCTTCCTGTTTAACTTCAACAGTCGGATGAACATCCAGGCTCAGAAGACCATTCTTGCCTTTGGCGGTGATGGTCAGGCCATCGACCTTCAGATCTACACCTGCAGGTACAACAACGGGTTTTTTAGCAACTCGAGACATTGTTAACCCCTTAGAATACCGTGCAGATCACTTCACCACCGACTCCAGCGGTACGCGCAGCGCGGTCCGTCATCACACCATTGCTGGTGGAGACGATCGCGACACCCAGACCACCGGCCACTTTGGGCAGGTCGTTGGAAGCTTTGTAGATGCGCAGGCCCGGACGGCTTACGCGCTTGATCTCTTCAATTACCGGCTTACCTTCAAAGTACTTCAGCTCAACGCTGAGGACCGGTTTCACATCGCCTTCTACTGCGTAGCTGGCAATGTAACCTTCTTCCTTCAGCACTTCTGCAACTGAAACTTTCAGCTTGGAAGACGGCATGGATACGGCCTGTTTCTGTGCCATATGGCCGTTGCGGATACGTGTGAACATATCCGCCAGTGTATCTTGCATGCTCATGCGTTTAACTTCCTCTCTTGTGCAGCGTGATGCGGTAGCAGAACGTACTAGGTTCTGCCCTGCCCACCATGCTTACCGTAAAACCAGTGGTGGATTACCAGCTGGCCTTTTTAAGACCCGGCACATCACCACGCATAGCGGCTTCACGCAGTTTGTTGCGGCTAAGGCCGAACTTGCGGTAAACACCATGCGGACGACCTGTCAGTTGGCAGCGATTGCGCTGACGAACCGGGCTAGCGTCACGCGGCAGTTTCTGCAGCGCAACCAGTGCATCCCAACGCTCATCTTCAGAAGAAGACGGGCTGTTGATGATAGATTTCAGCTCTGCACGCTTAACAGCGTACTTAGCGACAGTCGCGGCACGCTTGTCTTCACGTGCTTTCATCGATTGTTTAGCCATGGTATCCCCCTATCACTTCTTGAACGGGAAGTTCAGGGCAGCCAGCAGAGCTAGACCCTCTTCATTGGTCTGAGCAGTGGTGGTGATGGTGATATCCATCCCACGCAGCTTGTCCACCTTGTCGTAATCGATTTCGGGGAAAATGATCTGCTCTTTGACACCCATGCTGTAGTTGCCGCGGCCGTCGAACGATTTCGGGTTCAAACCACGGAAATCGCGTACACGCGGAATGGAAATGTCGACCAGACGGTCGAGAAATTCCCACATTTGCTGACCACGCAGAGTGACCTTGCAACCAATCGGCCAGCCTTCACGAACCTTGAACGCTGCAATAGACTTGCGCGCCAGGGTAACGACAGGTTTCTGACCGGCGATAGCCGTCATATCGGCAACAGCGTTTTCGAGCTGTTTCTTGTCGCCCAGTGCTTCACCAACACCCATGTTCAGGGTGATTTTGGTAACGCGGGGGACAGCCATAATGTTCGGCGCATTCAGCTCTTCTTTGAGCTGCAGGCGAACGGTATCTTTGTAAAGCGCTTTCAGTCTAGACATGACAACAACCCCCTTATCCGCCAATGACTTCGCCAGTGGACTTGAAGATACGCACCTTGGCGCCGTCCTCAAGCAATTTGAAGCCGACACGGTCGCCCTTGCCTGACTGCGGATTGAAGATCGCGACGTTGGAAACGGCCATGGAGGCCTCTTTCTCAACGATGCCACCGGCCTGACCCTGCATAGGGTTCGGCTTGGTGTGCTTCTTCACCATGTTGATGCCTGTAACGATCACACGATCGTTAGCCAGCACACGCAGCACAGTGCCACGCTTGCCCTTGTCTTTACCTGCGATGACGATGATTTCATCGTCGCGACGAATCTTGCGCATGTTATACCTATGTCGTTTCCTGCAACCCTCTCATGCTCAAAAACGCCATACCCTCTCGGGAATGGCGTTTTCAAAGTACTCGGTCAAATAGCAACCGGGTCTCAGAGCACTTCAGGCGCCAGGGAAATGATCTTCATGAACTTCTCAGAGCGAAGTTCACGCGTTACTGGGCCGAAGATACGCGTTCCGATCGGAGCGTCGTTCTGGTTCAGCAATACCGCAGAGTTAGTATCAAAGCGGATTACCGAGCCGTCAGGACGACGAACACCCTTACGGGTACGTACTACAACAGCCTTGAGAACCTGACCTTTCTTCACCTTGCCACGCGGAATTGCTTCCTTGACGGTAACTTTAATAATGTCACCGACACCTGCGTAACGACGGTGAGAACCGCCCAGGACCTTAATGCACTGCACTCGCTTGGCACCGCTGTTGTCAGCGACATCAAGCATTGATTCAGTCTGAATCATGGTCTACTCCAGAAATATATGACCTTTCACCATGCTGCACATGCTTTTCAGCCGTGCAGCTCGGGCAAATAGGCAAATGGAGCAAAGGCGCAATATATTACACCTTCGCTGCACGCTCTTCAATACGAACCAGCGACCAAGTTTTGGTCTTGGACAGAGGACGGGTTTCCGCGATGGTTACCCAGTCACCGATCTGACACTCGTTCTTATCGTCATGAGCGTGCAGCTTGGTAGAACGCTTGAGATATTTCCCGTAGATCGGGTGCTTCTCTTTGCGCTCAACCAGAACTGTGATGGTTTTGTCCATCTTGTCACTGATAACTTTACCGGTCACAGTGCGAGTACGTTTTTCAGCGCTCATACTTAGTCACCTGCCTTTTCGTTCAGTACAGTCTTAACACGAGCAATGTCGCGACGAACCTGGCTAAGCAGGTGATTCTGTGCCAGCTGACCAGTTGCCTTCTGCATGCGCAGATTGAACTGATCCTTCAACAGACCCAGGAGTTCCTGCTGAAGTTCATCTACGGATTTTTCCCGCAGTTCTTTAGCAATCATCACATCACCGTCCGCTTAACAATGGTTGTAGCCAAGGGCAACTTGGCAGCAGCAAGCGCAAAGGCTTCAACTGCCAGAGATTCGGGTACGCCGCTCATTTCGAACAGCACCTTACCCGGCTGAATCTGGGCAACCCAGTATTCAACGTTACCTTTACCCTTACCCATACGAACTTCAAGCGGCTTGTTGGTGATCGGCTTGTCAGGGAAGACGCGAATCCAGATCTTACCACCACGCTTTACGTGACGAGTCATGGTACGACGCGCAGCTTCAATCTGACGAGCAGTGATGCGGCCGCGGGCGGTAGCCTTGAGACCAAATTCACCAAAGCTTACTTTACTGCCGCGCAGTGCCAGGCCGCGGTTGCGACCCTTCATCACCTTGCGGTATTTAAGACGTTTCGGTTGCAGCATTGACGTCTACCTCACTTACCTTTCTTCTTCGGCGCATTCTTCTCAGCACGCACCTGTTCGATGCCGCCAAGAATCTCGCCTTTGAAGATCCAGACTTTAATGCCGATCACACCGTAAGTGGTGTGCGCTTCGAAGGACGAGTAATCGATGTCCGCACGCAGAGTGTGCAACGGAACACGACCTTCGCGGTACCATTCGGAACGTGCGATCTCGGCACCACCCAGACGGCCGCCCAGCTGTATCTTGATGCCCTTGGCACCAATACGCATGGCGTTCTGTACCGAGCGCTTCATCGCGCGACGGAACATGACACGGCGTTCCAGCTGGCCTGCAATGCTCTGGGCTACCAGAGTAGCGTCAAGCTCAGGCTTGCGTACTTCTTCGATGTTGATGTGCACGGGCACACCCATCAGCTCAGAAACAGCGTTACGCAGTTTTTCGACGTCTTCGCCTTTCTTACCAATTACGATGCCTGGACGGGCAGTGTAAATGGTGATTTTTGCATTCTGCGCCGGACGTTCGATCTCGATACGGCTAACAGATGCATTGCTCAACTTCTTCTCAAGGTACTCACGTACCTTCAGATCGTTGAGCAGCTTCCTGGCATACTCGCCCTTGTCTGCATACCAAGTAGAGGTATGATCTTTAACGACGCCAAGGCGAATACCGGTCGGATGTACTTTCTGACCCATTTGAACTCTCCTAGCTCAGCGCTTAGTCTGCAACCTTGACGGTAATGTGACAGGTGCGCTTGATAATACGATCAGCACGACCTTTCGCACGCGGCTTAATACGTTTCATGCTCGGCGCTTCATCAACGAAGGCCGTGGAAACGCGCAGATCATCAATGTCAGCACCTTCGTTATGCTCCGCATTCGCGATAGCAGACTCCAGTACCTTTTTGATGATCGCCGCACCCTTTTTCGGGCTGAACGCCAGGATGTTCAGAGCTTCGCCCACTCCCTTACCGCGGATTTGGTCTACGACCAAACGAGCTTTCTGGGCGGACAGGCTGGCGCCTTTCAATTTAGCGGCAACTTCCATCACTTATCCCCCATTACTTCTTCTTAGCCTTTTTATCGGCTGCATGTCCACGGTAGGTGCGTGTAGGAACAAACTCACCCAGTTTGTGGCCAACCATGTCTTCGGTAACAAAAACCGGTACATGTTGGCGACCGTTATGAACCGCAATCGTCATGCCCACGAAATTCGGGAAGATGGTAGAGCGACGTGACCAGGTCTTCAAAGGACGCTTGTCATTGCTCTCGATTGCAGCTTCTACCTTTTTCAGCAGGTGAAGGTCGATAAATGGACCTTTCTTCAGTGAACGTGGCACAGCTGTATCCTCAAGTTAGTTACTTGGCAGAACGACGGCGTATGATCAACTTATCGGTACGCTTGTTCTTACGGGTCTTATGTCCTTTAGTCGGCACACCCCATGGAGTAACAGGGTGACGACCGCCAGATGTACGACCTTCACCACCACCATGCGGGTGATCTACCGGGTTCATCGCAACACCGCGAACGGTTGGACGAACACCACGCCAGCGTTTAGCACCGGCTTTACCGAGCTGACGCAGGCTGTGTTCGCTGTTGCCAACTTCACCCAGAGTCGCACGACATTCGACCAGCACCTTGCGCATTTCGCCAGAGCGAAGACGCAGGGTTGCATAAGTCCCTTCACGCGCTACGAGTTGCGCAGAAGCGCCCGCAGAACGTGCCAGCTGTGCACCTTTACCGGGCTTCAGTTCGATGCAGTGGATAGTAGAACCCACTGGAATGTTGCGCATTGGCAGTGTGTTACCGACTTTGATGTCAGCATCCACGCCAGAAATCACAACCGAACCTGCTTTAATACCCTTGGCCGCAATAATGTAGCGACGCTCACCGTCTGCGTATTTCAGCAGCGCGATGTTCGCGGAACGGTTCGGGTCATATTCCAGACGCTCGACCACTCCAGGAATACCGTCCTTGTTGCGACGGAAGTCGACCAGACGGTAATGAGACTTGTGACCACCACCGATATGACGGGTAGTGATACGTCCGTTGTTGTTACGACCACCGGACTTGCTCTGTTTTTCAACCAGGGGTGCATAAGGCTTGCCTTTGTGCAGATCCTGATTAACAACCTTGACCAGATGACGACGTCCAGCAGAGGTCGGCTTAGTCTTGATAACTGCCATGATTCAACCCCTTTTATTCGCCAGCCAGGAAATCAATTTCGGAACCTTCAGCTAGGCATACATAAGCCTTGCGAACGTCGTTCCGCTTGCCAAGGCCACGCGCTGTGCGCTTGGTCTTGCCCTTGATATTAAGGATGTTGACGCCTTTAACTTTGACATTAAAGAGCGCTTCAACAGCAGTTTTGACTTCCTGCTTGGTAGCAGTGTCAGCCACACGGAAAACAACCTGCTGAGAACCCTCAGCTACAATCGTTGCTTTCTCGGAAATATGTGGCCCCATTAGCACCTGATAAATACGAGCCTGGTTCATGCCAGTACCTCCTCGATTTTCTTCAGAGCAGGCACAGTTACCAGAACCTTCTCGAAGCCAACCAGGCTGACAGGGTCGATGCCTGCAGCGTCACGCACGTCAACGTGCGGTACGTTACGAGAAGCCAGATACAGGTTCTGCTCAACGTCTTCAGTGATCAGCAATGCGTTGCCCAGAGACAACTCATTCAGCTTGGCAATGAACAGCTTGGTTTTCGGAGATTCCAGAGCGAAATCTTCAACTACAACCAAACGATCCTGACGCACCAGCTCAGAGAAGATGCAACGCAGTGCTGCGCGGTACATTTTCTTGTTTACTTTCTGAGAGTGATCGCGTGTTTTGGCAGCAAAAGTTACGCCACCTGAGCGCCACAGCGGGCTACGAATGGTACCGGCACGAGCACGGCCTGTACCTTTCTGACGCCACGGTTTAGCACCACCGCCAGATACTTCTGAGCGGGTTTTCTGAGCTTTGGTACCCTGACGACCACCGGCCAGGTACGCCGTAACGACCTGATGAACCAGCGATTCGTTGAATTCTTTACCAAAAGCCAGGTCGGATACTTCAACCGAACCGGCAGTTCCAGCTAGATTCAGATTCATGTCAACCTCCCCTTAGGCGCCAGCCTTGACAGCCGGTTTAACGATTACGTCACCGCCGGGAGCACCCGGCACGGCACCTTTGACCAACAGCAGGTTGCGTTCAGCGTCAACGCGAACGACTTCAAGGGTCTGAATAGTGACGCGTTCAGCACCCATGTGACCTGCCATTTTTTTGCCTTTCCAGACGCGGCCAGGAGTCTGACATTGTCCTATGGAACCCGGAGCTCGGTGAGACAGAGAGTTACCGTGAGTCGCATCCTGCATGCTGAAGTTCCAACGCTTGATCGCGCCCTGGAAGCCCTTGCCTTTGGATTGACCGGTAACATCTACTTTCTGACCTGCTTCGAAGCGCTCAACGGTCAGCGCATCGCCGACGTTGATTTCTTCGTCATTCGACAGGCGGAACTCCCACAAACCGCGGCCGGCTTCAACGCCAGCTTTAGCAAAGTGACCAGCTTCCGGCTTGCTCAGCCGGCTCGCTTTACAGCCACCAGTGGTGATCTGCACAGCAGTGTAACCATCAGCTTCAATGGTTTTCACCTGAGTCACGCGGTTCGGCTCGACCTCGATGACGGTGACTGGCACGGACACGCCATCTTCAGTGAAGACACGGGTCATGCCCGCTTTACGTCCGATTAGACCTACAGTCATGTTTTTAACCTCTTGCCAGTTGTGTACGGGGCTGTTACCCACTACGGCTACCCTTTACAGGGCATTCCACAAACAGCGCTTCATGAATATAAATTAGAATGCGCAGTGCTGAATTAGCCGAGGCTGATCTGCACTTCAACGCCCGCTGCCAGATCCAGTTTCATCAGCGCGTCAACTGTTTTCTCAGTCGGCTCAACGATGTCCAGAACTCGCTTGTGAGTACGGATTTCATACTGATCGCGCGCGTCTTTGTTGACGTGCGGAGAAACCAGGATGGTAAAACGCTCTTTGCGGGTGGGAAGTGGGATCGGACCACGCACCTGAGCACCAGTCCGCTTTGCAGTCTCTACGATCTCCAAAGCGGAAGAGTCGATCAGGCGATGATCAAACGCCTTCAGACGAATTCGAATTTTCTGATTCTGCATTTTGATCACACTTAATCAAAGTTTTTGAACGGCCGAAGCCGGCATACCCTTCTAGGAAGGGACGCAAATTCTACTCAGGGGCGCAACCAGCGTCAAGTGAATGCGGTTATTAATTAAACAGCAACAATTGACCCTCGCCCGAAACAGAACACGCTTCACCCTACTTGACCACAAGTGGGCATCCTGGCCCGACACACTCATGCTCATCCTGAGCATAAAAAAAGACCCTCCGAAGAGGGCCTTTTCGTCACCTCAGATCAGCGAACTGATCTTAGGCGATGATTTTAGCTACAACACCAGCACCAACGGTACGGCCGCCTTCGCGAATCGCGAAACGCAGGCCTTCTTCCATGGCGATCGGGTTGATCAGGGTAACGGACATCTGCACGTTGTCACCCGGCATTACCATTTCAACACCTTCCGGCAGCTCACAGGCGCCGGTGATGTCTGTGGTACGGAAGTAGAACTGTGGACGGTAGCCTTTGAAGAACGGAGTGTGACGTCCGCCTTCTTCTTTGCTCAGTACGTAGACTTCGCCTTCGAACTGAGTGTGCGGCTTGATAGAACCCGGCTTGCACAGAACCTGACCACGCTCAACGTCGTCACGCTTGGTGCCACGCAGCAGCGCGCCAACGTTCTCGCCTGCACGACCTTCGTCCAGCAGTTTGCGGAACATTTCAACGCCCGTGCAGGTAGTAACCTGAGTATCGCGAACACCAACGATCTCGATCTGGTCGCCCACTTTCAGGATGCCACGCTCTACACGACCGGTTACAACAGTACCGCGACCGGAGATGGAGAAGACGTCTTCCACTGGCATCAGGAACGGCAGGTCAATTGCACGCTCAGGCTGCGGGATGTAGTTGTCCAGCGCATCAACCAGTTTCAGGACAGCAGACGTACCCAGTTCGTTGTCATCCTGGCCGTTAAGGGCCATCAGAGCGGAACCAGCGATGATCGGCGTGTCGTCACCCGGGAAGTCGTAGGCATCAAGCAGCTCGCGCAGCTCCATTTCTACCAGTTCCAGCATTTCAGCGTATTCTTCAGACTCAACGCCGCCGCAATCTTCAGCCAGCAGGTCAGCCTTGTTCAGGAAGACAACGATGAAAGGTACGCCAACCTGACGCGACAGCAGGATGTGCTCGCGAGTCTGCGGCATAGGGCCGTCAGTTGCGCCACATACCAGGATAGCGCCGTCCATCTGGGCCGCACCGGTGATCATGTTCTTGACGTAGTCGGCGTGTCCCGGGCAGTCAACGTGCGCGTAGTGACGGCTCGGAGATTCGTACTCAACGTGCGAAGTCGCGATGGTAATACCGCGCTCACGCTCTTCAGGAGCATTGTCGATACCGTCGAAGGCAACGGCAGAGCCGCCCCAGGTCTCAGAACAAACGCGCGTCAGCGCGGCTGTCAGAGTGGTTTTACCGTGGTCGACGTGACCGATGGTGCCGACGTTTACGTGCGGCTTGTTACGTTCAAATGCTTTCTTACCCATAACGAATACCTCTTGATCAATTAGGCGTAATTATTTCTGGTTGATAACCGCTTCTGCAATGTTTGCAGGCGCTTCAGCGTAGTCATCAAACTCCATGGAGTAGGTCGCACGACCCTGGGTTGCCGAGCGCAGATCGGTTGCATAACCGAACATTTCACCCAACGGCACCTGAGCGCGAATAACCTTGCCACCGACGGTGTCATCCATACCCTGAACGAGACCACGACGACGGTTAAGGTCACCCATCACATCGCCCATGTAGTCTTCCGGAGTCACGACTTCGACTTTCATCATCGGCTCGAGCAGACAGGGGCTCGCTTCCTGAGCGTATTTTTTCAACGCCTGAGAAGCTGCGATTTTAAACGCCATCTCGTTGGAGTCAACCTCATGGAAGGAACCGTCGTACAGACGTGCTTTCAGGCCAATCAACGGGTAGCCCGCGATAACGCCGTTCTTCATCTGTTCTTCGATGCCCTTCTGGATCGCCGGAATGTATTCCTTAGGAATAGATCCACCTACGACTTCGTTGATGAACTCCAGACCTTCCTGATCGGACGGGCTGAATTCCACAACAACGTGGCCGTACTGACCGCGACCACCGGACTGACGGGCAAACTTGTGGTTTGCTTCGACGGTCTTGCGGATCTTCTCGCGGTAGGCAACCTGCGGCTTGCCGATGTTCGCTTCAACCTTGAACTCGCGACGCATACGGTCAACGAGGATGTCCAGGTGAAGCTCACCCATGCCAGAGATGATTGTCTGACCGGATTCCTGATCGGTTTCAACGCGGAAAGAGGGATCTTCCTGGGCCAGTTTGCCCAGCGCGACACCCATCTTTTCCTGGTCAGCCTTGGATTTCGGCTCAACAGCAACAGAGATTACCGGTTCCGGGAATTCCATACGCTCCAGAACGATACGATCGTCCAGGCTGCACAGAGTGTCACCCGTGGTAACGTCCTTCATGCCGATCAGTGCGGCGATGTCGCCTGCGCACACTTCCTTGATCTCTTCACGCTGGTTGGCGTGCATCTGTACCATACGACCGATACGTTCTTTCTTCGATTTGACAGAGTTGATCACGCTGTCGCCAGAATTCAGAACACCGGAGTAGACACGAACGAAGGTCAGAGTACCAACGAAGGGGTCAGTTGCGATCTTGAACGCCAGTGCGGAGAAAGGAGCGTTATCATCAGCAGCACGAACCGCCGGTGTAGAGTCCTTGTCATCCAGAGTACCTTCAATCGCCTTAACTTCGATCGGCGACGGCAGGTATTCGATCACGGAGTCCAGCATGAACTGAACACCCTTGTTCTTGAACGCGGAGCCGGCCATGATCGGCACGACTTCGTTGCGCAAGGTACGGGCACGCAGACCAGCCTTGATTTCTTCGACGGTCAGCTCAGTACCTTCAAGGTACTTGTCCATCAGTTCGTCAGAGGCTTCGGCAGCGGCTTCAACCATCTGCTCGCGCATTTCTTCAGCACGCGCCTGCAGATCGGCCGGAATATCTTCCAGCTCGTAGGTCATGCCCTGATCGGCTTCATTCCACATGATGGCTTTCATGCGAATCAGGTCAACAACGCCCTTGAATTCGTCTTCAGCACCGATTGGCAGGTTGATCGCCACGGGAACAGCACCCAGACGCTTCTTCAGCTGATCGATAACCATGTAGAAGTCAGCGCCGGCGCGGTCCATCTTGTTGACGAATACCATGCGCGGAACTTCGTACTTGTTGGCCTGACGCCATACAGTCTCGGTCTGTGGCTGCACGCCGGAGGAGGCACACAGCACAACCACGGCACCGTCGAGTACGCGCAGGGAACGCTCAACTTCGATAGTGAAGTCAACGTGCCCCGGTGTGTCGATGATGTTTACGCGGTGCGGTTCGAACTGCTGGTTCATACCGGCCCAGAAACAGGTCGTCGCAGCGGAAGTGATAGTAATACCACGTTCCTGTTCCTGCTCCATCCAGTCCATGGTGGCAGCACCGTCGTGCACTTCACCGATCTTGTGTGACAGACCAGTGTAAAAAAGTACACGTTCGGTAGTGGTGGTCTTACCGGCGTCTACGTGTGCACAGATACCGATATTACGGTAGCGTGCTATAGGAGTTTTACGAGCCACGACTCTATCCTCAGTTTAGAAACGATAGTGAGCGAAAGCCTTGTTGGCTTCAGCCATACGATGTACGTCTTCGCGTTTCTTAACAGCGGCGCCACGACCTTCAGCAGCATCGGCCAGCTCACCCGCCAGGCGCAGGGCCATGGACTTCTCGCCACGTTTGCGCGAGTACTCTACCAGCCAGCGCATGGCCAGAGCGTTACGACGCGACGGACGGACTTCAACAGGAACCTGGTAAGTAGCACCACCAACACGACGGGATTTAACCTCGACCATCGGCTGTACTGTTTCCAGTGCTTTCTCAAAGATTTCCAGCGGGTCAGCTTTGGTACGTTCCTGGATTTTATCAAGCGCACCGTAAACGATCTTTTCGGCGACAGATTTCTTGCCGCTGACCATCAGGTGGTTGATGAATTTAGCCAGAGTTTTGTTACCGAATTTAGGATCCGGCAGGATTTCGCGCTTTGCAGCGACGCGTCTTCTAGGCATTGATAAGCCCTCAATTTATAAAAAGGTCTTCAGGTTAACTCAGGATATGCCGCTTATGCGGGTTCGCCTGACCTTACTCTTACCGTGTCCGGTCTAGCCCGATAGCCATTTGCGCTACAAAGCCTCGCCGTAATGACGACGATTAAGATTTAGGACGCTTGGTTCCGTACTTCGAACGACCCTGTCTACGGTCGTTGACGCCGGAGCAGTCCAGAGCACCACGTACAGTGTGGTAACGCACACCTGGCAAGTCTTTTACACGGCCGCCGCGAATCAGTACGACAGAGTGTTCCTGCAGGTTGTGGCCTTCACCACCGATGTAGGACGTCACTTCAAAACCGTTCGTCAGACGCACACGGCAAACTTTGCGCAGCGCTGAGTTAGGTTTCTTCGGTGTAGTGGTGTATACACGAGTACATACGCCACGACGCTGAGGACAAGCCTGCAGAGCAGGAACGTCGCTTTTTTCAACAGCGCGTTTGCGTGGCGAACGCACCAGCTGGTTGATAGTTGCCATTAAGCAAACTCCACGTTTTCACGTATTAATGGATAAACACCAAAAAGCCGGAGCCATATGTCGGTGCAAAATGCACAAAGCGCCCTGCTCGACAGCTGGTCCCAGCACAAGGGGGCCGGAATTTTAATCAATTCCGACCCCTATAGTCAATTACTGACCAAAAATTACTCAGAATCCGACAACGAAGCGTTCAGTGCTTCGGTCAGTGCCTGTTGCACTTCTTCCGCACTCACGGTCGCTGTACCCGGTTGAGCCTGGGCAGCACGCTTCTTGCGCTTGCGCTCGCGGTGATACGCCAGACCTGTACCGGCCGGAATCAATCGGCCAACAACAACGTTTTCTTTCAGACCACGCAGGTAGTCTTTCTTGCCTGTTACCGCACCTTCAGTCAGTACGCGGGTTGTCTCCTGGAAGGAGGCCGCGGAGATGAAGGATTCGGTTGCCAGTGATGCCTTGGTGATACCCAGCAGCACTCGCTCGAACTTAGCCGGAATCTTGCCTGCAGCTTCCAGCGCGGCGTTTTCTTCTGCCACAGCGCTGAACTCAACCTGCTCACCCGGAATAAAGGTGGAATCACCGGAGGTAACGATTTCGACCTTGCGCAGCATCTGGCGAACAATAACCTCGATGTGCTTGTCGTTGATCAGTACGCCCTGCAGACGGTAAACGTCCTGGATCTCGGCCACAATGTACTTGGCCAGCTCGCCGACGCCCAGAATGCGCAGAATGTCGTGCGGGTTCGACGGACCATCGGAGATGACCTCACCCGTTTCAACCTGCTCGCCCTCGAAGACGTTCAGGTTACGCCACTTCTGCATCATGATTTCGAACGGATCGCCATTAGGCGGCGTCAGCAGTATGCGACGCTTGCCCTTGGTTTCCTTGCCGAAGGTCATGACACCGGAGATTTCCGCGAGGATCGCAGATTCCTTCGGCTTGCGCGCCTCGAACAGGTCGGCAACGCGCGGCAGACCACCGGTGATGTCCTTGTTGACACTGCCTTCCTGCGGAATACGTGCCAGTACATCACCGACAGCTACTTCAGCGCCGTCAGCCAGGTTAAGAATCGCCTTGGGCGGCAGCAGGTACTGCACCGGAGAATCGGTACCCGGGTGCATCATGTCGCTGCCGTCGCTATTGATCAGCTTGATCATGGGACGAATGTCCTTGCCGGCCTGCGGACGGTCCTTGGCTTCCAGTACGTCGATGGAAGACAGACCTGTCAGCTCGTCCTGCTGGCGCTTGACGGTAACACCGTCGTCCATGCCGTGGAACTGCAGACGACCCGCGCCTTCAGTGATGATCGGATGCGTATGCGGATCCCAGTTGGCGACGATGTCGCCCGGATTCACCATGGCACCTTCCTTCACCTTGATCACGGCACCGTACGGCAGCTTGTAGCGCTCACGCTCACGGCCGTGCTCGTCGGTCACACCCAGCTCACCGGAACGCGATGTAGCGACCAGCTTGCCATCCAGACGTTCTACGAACTTCAGGTTATGCAGACGAACTTCGCCGCCGTTCTTCACCTGAATGCTATCAACAGCCGCCGCCCTGGAAGCCGCACCACCGATGTGGAAGGTACGCATGGTGAGCTGGGTACCCGGCTCACCGATAGACTGAGCAGCGATTACACCAATGGCTTCACCGCGGTTAACCAGATGTCCGCGACCCAGGTCACGACCATAGCAGGCAGAACAGATGCCGTGGGTTTCGTTACAGGTAATGGCGGAGCGCACCACGATCTCGTCGATTGAGGAATAACGCTCGTCATTCTCCAGACGATGTACCCAGGCTTCGTCGATCAGAGTGCCGGCGTCGATCAGCACATCCTTGCCGGACGGATCCAGGATATCGTTGGCAACGACACGACCCAGCACACGATCGCCCAGACGTACGACTACGTCGCCGCCTTCGATCAGCGGCGTCAGCAGCAGGCCGTTTTCGGTGCCGCAGTCTTCGTTGGTGATAACCAGATCCTGGGCGACGTCGACCAGACGACGTGTCAGGTAACCGGAGTTCGCCGTTTTCAGTGCCGTATCCGCCAGACCCTTACGTGCGCCGTGGGTCGAGATGAAGTACTGCAGTACGTTCAGACCTTCACGGAAGTTCGCGGTGATAGGCGTTTCGATGATGGAGCCATCCGGCTTCGCCATCAGACCACGCATACCCGCCAACTGACGGATCTGAGCGGCGCTGCCTCGAGCACCGGAGTCGGCCATCATGTAGACAGAGTTAAAGGATTCCTGAATCAGGTCCTTGCCTTCGCTGTCCTTGACGATCTCACCGTCGGCATCCAGTACCGGCTCGGTGCGCAGGTTATCCATCATCCGCTTGGCCAGCACTTCGTTCGCACGGGACCAGATGTCGATAACCTTGTTGTACTTCTCGCCCTGGGTTACCAGACCGTCGGAGAACTGACGCTCGATTTCTTTAACTTCATTCTCGGCATCGTCGATAATCCGACCTTTTTCATCCGGAATAACGAAGTCATTCACACCGATAGAGGAACCGGACACAGTCGCCTGACGGAAACCGGTGTACATCAGCTGATCGGCAAAGATAACGGTATCTTTCAGACCACAGCGACGGTACGCCTCGTTCAGCAGACGCGAGATCGCCTTCTTCTTCATCGACTGGTTAACCAGCGAGAACGGCAGACCCTTGGGCACGATGGCGAACAGCAAGGCACGACCAACGGTGGTCTCCTTGATCTCTGTGCGCTCTTCGACGTTGCCTTCGATGTCGTTGATAACTTCGTGGATACGTACTTTGACGCGGGCCTGCAGGTCAACCTGCTTGGCACCGTGGGCACGGGCCACTTCTTCAATGTCCGCGAAGGCCATGCCTTCACCCAGAGCGTTAACGCGCTCACGGGTCATCCAGTACAGACCCAGTACCACGTCCTGGGACGGTACTATGATCGGCTCGCCGTTGGCGGGCGACAGGATGTTGTTGGTGGACATCATAAGCGCACGGGCTTCCAGCTGCGCCTCGATGGTCAGCGGTACGTGTACCGCCATCTGGTCACCGTCAAAGTCGGCGTTGTAGGCAGCACAGACCAGCGGATGCAGCTGGATGGCCTTGCCTTCGATCAGAACCGGCTCAAACGCCTGGATACCCAGACGGTGAAGTGTCGGTGCACGGTTCAGCAGGACTGGATGTTCGCGGATAACTTCGTCCAGGATATCCCAGACCAGCGGCTCTTCGCGCTCGACCATCTTCTTGGCAGCCTTGATGGTGGTGGCATAGCCACGCAGCTCAAGCTTGGAGAAGATGAACGGTTTGAACAGTTCCAGCGCCATTTTCTTCGGCAGACCGCACTGGTGCAGGCGCAGGTACGGCCCGACCACGATAACGGAACGGCCGGAGTAGTCGACACGCTTGCCCAGAAGGTTCTGACGGAAACGACCCTGCTTGCCCTTGATCATGTCGGCCAGGGATTTCAGCGGGCGCTTGTTGGAACCTGTGATGGCACGACCGCGACGGCCGTTATCCAGCAGCGCATCGACCGCTTCCTGCAGCATGCGCTTCTCGTTGCGCACGATGATATCAGGCGCGTTGAGGTCCAGCAGACGCTTCAGACGGTTGTTGCGGTTGATCACGCGACGGTACAGATCGTTCAGATCCGAGGTCGCGAAACGGCCGCCATCCAGCGGTACCAGCGGACGCAGGTCCGGCGGCAGCACGGGCAGCACACTCATGATCATCCAGGCCGGGTTGTTGCCCGACTTGTAGAAGGATTCCATCAGCTTGAGGCGCTTGGACAGCTTCTTGATCTTGGTTTCCGAGTTGGTCGCCGGGATCTCTTCGCGCAGCTGCTGGATGGTTTCTTCCAGGTTAATGGACAGCAGCAGTTCCTGTACGGCTTCGGCACCCATGCGGGCATCGAAATCGTCACCGAATTCTTCCAGCGCTTCGAAATACTGCTCATCATTCATCAGCTGGCCACGCTCAAGCGTGGTCATGCCCGGATCGATAACAACGAAGGACTCAAAGTACAGCACGCGCTCGATATCGCGCAGCGTCATGTCCATCATCAGGCCGATACGGGACGGCAAGGATTTCAGGAACCAGATGTGCGCAACCGGGCTCGCCAGTTCGATATGACCCATGCGGTCACGGCGCACCTTGGCCAGGGTGACTTCAACGCCACATTTTTCGCAGATCACACCGCGGTGCTTCATGCGCTTGTACTTGCCACACAGGCACTCGTAGTCCTTTACCGGGCCAAAGATCTTGGCGCAGAAAAGGCCTTCGCGCTCGGGCTTGAAGGTACGGTAGTTGATCGTTTCCGGCTTTTTCACTTCACCGAATGACCAAGAGCGGATCATTTCCGGTGAAGCCAGGGAGATCTTGATCGAGTCAAACTCGTCAGACTGTCCCTGGGACTTCAGCAGATTCAGCAAATCTTTCATGTTCGGTGGCCCCTCGCGGAGTAGTGGGCAGACGCGCGCAGCGCCCGCCACGTGATTGTGTTAATCCTTAATCGTTCTCAAGCTCGATATCGATACCGAGAGAACGAATCTCCTTGATCAGCACGTTGAAGGACTCCGGCATGCCCGGTTCCATCTGATGGTTACCATCGACGATGTTTTTATACATCTTGGTACGACCATTGACGTCATCGGATTTGACGGTGAGCATTTCCTGCAGGGTGTAGGCTGCGCCGTACGCCTCCAGGGCCCAGACCTCCATTTCACCGAAGCGCTGGCCACCAAACTGCGCCTTACCACCCAGCGGCTGCTGTGTAACGAGGCTGTAGGAGCCGGTAGAACGCGCGTGCATCTTGTCGTCTACCAGGTGGTTAAGCTTCAGCATGTACATGTAACCCACGGTCACCTTGCGGTCGAATTTCTCGCCGCTGCGACCGTCAAACAGGCTTACCTGGCCGCTTTCATCAAGGCCTGCCAGACGCAGCAGAGTCTTGAGTTCGACTTCCTTGGCACCGTCAAACGCCGGCGTCGCGATCGGTACACCGCCGCGCAGGTTGTGCGCCAGGTCGAGGATCTCGGCATCAGTGAAGTCTTCCAGACCTTCGTGACGGCAGGCCTTGCCCGCGCCGTGATCGCCGTTGTAGATCTCGCCCAGGAAAGAACGCAGTTCCTTGACCTTCTCGGCCTTGGCACGCTCGACTTCCAGCATCTCGTTGATCTTGCGACCCAGCCCCTTGGCGGCGGCACCCATGTGGGTTTCGAGAACCTGTCCGACGTTCATACGCGAGGGTACACCCAGCGGGTTCAGTACGATATCGACCGGCTCGCCGTTCTCATCGTAAGGCATGTCTTCAACCGGCATGATAACGGAGATAACACCCTTGTTACCGTGACGGCCTGCCATCTTGTCGCCCGGCTGTACGTGGCGCTTGGTAGCAACGTAAACCTTGACGATTTTCAGTACGCCAGGTGCCAGATCGTCGCCGGTCTGCAGCTTGCGTTTCTTGTCTTCAAAGCGCTTGTCGAGGTTCTCGCGACGCTCTTCCAGCTGCTTGCGCGCCAGTTCGAGCTGCTCGGATACGGCTTCGTCAGACACGCGAATCTTGAACCACTCGGAATGCTTGAGCGCATCCAGGAAGGACTCGGTGATCTCTTCGCCCTTGGCCAGACCAGCACCACCGTCAGCCTTGAGACCAACCATGACCTTGGCCAGACGTTCGAAGGTAGCCTGCTCGACGATACGGAATTCGTCGTTAAGGTCCTTGCGAATGGCGTTCAGCTCGCTCTTCTCGATGGACAGCGCACGCTCGTCCTTGGGCACACCGTCACGGATGAAGACCTGAACATCGATAACCTTGCCGATGGTACCGGTCTTGACGCGCAGGGAGGTATCCTTAACGTCGGACGCCTTCTCACCGAAGATCGCACGCAGCAGCTTCTCTTCCGGCGTCAGCTGGGTTTCACCCTTGGGTGTTACCTTGCCGACCAGGATGTCGCCAGGTCCAACTTCAGCACCTATATGTACCACGCCGGACTCGTCCAGCTTGGCCAGGGCGGATTCACCGACGTTGGGGATGTCGGAGGTGATTTCCTCTGGCCCCAACTTGGTGTCACGCGCCACACAGGTCAGTTCCTGAATGTGGATGGTAGTGAAGCGATCTTCCTGCACCACACGCTCGGAGATGAGGATGGAGTCTTCGAAGTTGTAACCGTTCCAGGGCATGAAGGCGATGCGCATGTTCTGACCCAGGGCCAGCTCGCCCATGTCGACGGACGGGCCGTCAGCCATGATGTCGCCACGCTGCACAGCATCACCCGGGCGCACGATCGGGCGCTGGTTGATGCAGGTGTTCTGGTTGGAACGGGTGTACTTGGTCAGGTTGTAGATGTCGACACCGGCATCACCCGCCTGAACTTCGTCATCGTGCACACGTACCACGATACGACCCGCATCCACCGACTCGATCTCGCCGCCACGACTGGCAACAACACAGACACCGGAGTCGGACGCAACATTGCGCTCCATGCCGGTACCTACCAGCGGCTTGTCAGCACGCAGTGTCGGTACAGCCTGACGCTGCATGTTGGAACCCATGAGGGCGCGGTTGGCGTCATCGTGTTCGAGGAACGGAATCAGCGATGCAGCAACGGAGACCACCTGACGCGGTGATACGTCCATGTACTGGATTTTGTCCGGCGCCATAACGGTAAATTCGTTCAGGTGACGCACGGCAACCAGGTCATCGACCAGGCGCTTGTTCTCATCCATCGTGGCCGAAGCCTGAGCGATGACGTACTTGTTCTCTTCGATCGCCGACAGGTAATCGATATCGTCGGTAACCTGACCTTCAACAACGCGACGGTACGGTGTTTCAAGGAAACCGTAATCGTTGGTGCGCGCATACACAGCCAGGGAGTTAATCAGACCGATGTTCGGACCTTCAGGGGTCTCGATCGGGCAGACACGACCGTAATGGGTCGGATGTACGTCGCGGACTTCAAAGCCTGCGCGTTCACGGGTCAGACCGCCTGGGCCCAGTGCGGAGACACGACGCTTGTGCGTGATCTCGGACAACGGGTTGTTCTGGTCCATGAACTGGGACAGCTGGCTGGAACCGAAGAACTCTTTCACCGCCGCCGCAACCGGCTTGGCGTTGATCAGATCCTGCGGCATCAGGTTCTCGGACTCTGCCATGGACAGACGCTCACGCACGGCGCGTTCAACGCGGACCAGACCGACACGGAACTGGTTCTCGGCCATTTCGCCGACGGAACGGATACGACGGTTACCCAGGTGGTCGATGTCATCGACAACGCCATCGCCGTTGCGAATAGCGATCAGGGTTTCCATGACCGCAAGGATGTCTTCCTTGCTCAGCACGCCAGGCCCTGTAATTTCGTCACGGCCCAGTCGACGGTTGAACTTCATGCGGCCTACGCCAGACAGGTCATAGCGCTCATCAGTGAAGAACAGGTTTTCGAACAGGGACTCGGCAGACTCTTTGGTCGGCGGCTCGCCTGGACGCATCATGCGGTAGATTTCGACCAGCGCCTCGATCTGGCTGCGGGTGCTGTCGACACGCAGCGTCGTGGAGATGAACGCACCGGTATCCAGGTCATTGGTGTACAGGGTTTCGAAGGCTGTCAGACCCACGGCACGCATCTTGTTCACCAGATCTTCGGTGATTTCGGCGTTGCACAGGGCGATGACTTCACCGGTGGCCGGATCAACGACATCTTTCGCCATTGCCTTGCCAACCAGGTATTCCATCGGAACTTCCAGCTCGGTCATGCCAGCCTGCGCCATCTTGCTGATGTGGCGCGGGGTAATGCGGCGACCTGCTTCAACGACTACATTGCCTTCGGGATCCTTGATCTCGAACGACATGGTTTCGCCACGCAGACGCTCCGGCACCAGTTCCATGCGGATGCTGTCATCAGTCAGGGACCAGGTAGTGTTATTGAAGAAGATATCCAGGATTTCTTCTGTCTGATAACCCAGGGCACGCAGCAGCACAGTCGCAGGCAGCTTGCGGCGACGGTCGATACGTACGAACAGGTTATCCTTTGGATCGAATTCGAAGTCCAGCCAGGAACCGCGGTAAGGAATGATACGCGCGGAGTACAGCAGCTTGCCGGATGAATGGGTCTTGCCCTTGTCGTGGTCAAAGAACACGCCAGGTGAGCGGTGCAACTGGGAAACGATTACGCGCTCAGTACCGTTAACGACAAAAGTGCCGTTATCAGTCATCAGCGGCATTTCGCCCATGTAGACTTCCTGCTCCTTGATATCCTTGACCGCTTTGGTGCTGGATTCGCGATCATAAATCACTAGGCGCACTTTGACTCGCAAGGGTGCGGCATAGGTCACGCCACGCATCTGGCATTCTTTTACATCAAAAACCGGCTCACCGAGACGATAAGTCACATATTCCAGCGCAGCATTGCCGGAGTAGGACTGGATCGGGAATACGGAATTGAATGCAGCGTGCAGACCTTCTTCGCGACGCTCGCCGGCGTCTCCACCAAACTGCAGGAATCGACGGTAGGAATCGAGCTGGATAGCCAGCAGGTAAGGCACATCCATAACTTGTGGCAGTTTGCCAAAGTCTTTGCGGATGCGTTTCTTCTCAGTATATGAATAAGCCATCAGTGTTCCCCAGCATGTGCACCAAGTTGCGAACCAGCCCAGAAGGGGACCTTCCAGTCTGTATCACCGTCATTTATTTGCTGTCTATAAATAACGGAAAAAGGCCGGTGGCGATTCGCCACCAGCCATAGCACTTTGAACAGCGTTCAGCCGCTCTGAATGCATAGACGCTATTACTTGAGCTCTGCAGTGGCGCCAGCTTCTTCCAGCGCTTTCTTCAGCGCTTCAGCGTCGTCCTTGTTCAAGCCTTCCTTAACGGTAGAAGGAGCGGTATCAACCACTTCTTTGGCTTCTTTCAGGCCCAGGCCTGTAGCAGCACGAACAGCCTTGATGACGTTAACTTTCTTGTCGCCAACAGCGGTCAGAACAACGTCAAATTCAGTCTGTTCTTCAACAGCGGCAGCAGCATCGCCAGCTGGGCCAGCCATAACGGCAGCTGCAGCAGATACGCCGAACTTTTCTTCCATGGCGGAAATCAGTTCAACAACGTCCATTACAGACATTTCAGCGATGGTGTTGAGGATATCTTCTTTAGTCAGAGACATGATTCAGTTCCTGAAAATCTGGAGCGATTGCTCGTAAAATCGGTTAACAAAGCAGCTGAGAAACTCAGGCAGCTTCCTGTTCTTTCTGCTCGCGTACGGCGGCGATGGTACGTACCAGCTTGCCGGCTGCGGCTTCTTTCATGCAGCTCATCAGCTTGGCAAGGGCTTCATCGTATGTCGGCAAGCTTGCCAGCATCGCGATGTCTACCTTGTTGCCTTCAAAGGCAGCAGCCTTCAGCTCGAACTTGTCATTGCCCTTGGCGAACTCACGCAGAATGCGCGCACCGGCACCCGGGTGTTCGTTTGAGAATGCAATGATAGTCGGGCCAACGAAAGTGTCTGCGAGACACTCATAAGCTGTACCTTCGATCGCACGGCGGGCCAGGGTGTTACGCACAACCTTCAGCCATACGCCATTGTCACGAGCCAGCTGGCGAAGCTCTGTCATCTTTCCAACGGTAACACCGCGGGAATCGGCCACGACGGCCGACAGAGCATTCTGAGCAGCTAGCTGGACATCGGCAACGATCGCCTTTTTGTCTTCTAGTCCTAATGCCACGATAAACTCCTGGATTGAGTCTTTCGACTGTTTACCAACAACCGGGATCTGTCATGCAGAACCCGGCTTGAGCACGGTGGTTTTATAGATCCAAGGTTTGAATCTCACCGTCTGCGCAGGCCGGCAAACCATTAAGGTATATCCTTGCACCGACAACTGACTGGTGCAGGTCATACCACCTGCGGTCTTTGACGGCCTTCGTATCTGTTTACCAGGTCACGAAGACCCTCAAAAAACCTTTCAAGGGGTGACTTAAACGCTCAGGGAAGCCTGATCGATAGTCAGACCCGGGCCCATGGTAGTGGACAGGGTCACTTTCTTCACATAGATGCCTTTGGAAGAAGCTGGCTTCAGCTTTTTCAGGTCGGCGATCAGTGCTTCGATGTTTTCTTTCACGGAACCGGATGCGAAGTCAGCCTGACCTACGCCCGCGTGAATGATGCCGTTCTTGTCAGTACGGAAACGTACCTGACCAGCCTTGGCATTTTTAACAGCCGTAGCGACGTCCATGGTTACAGTGCCAACCTTAGGGTTAGGCATCAGACCACGCGGGCCAAGGATCTGACCCAGCTGACCGACAACACGCATGGCATCAGGCGTAGCGATAACAACACCGAAGTCCAGGTTACCGGCCTTGATGGAATCAGCCAGATCTTCAAAACCTACGATGTCAGCGCCGGCAGCCTTGGCTTTCTCGGCATTTTCGCCCTGGGCGAAAACAGCAACACGTACAGTCTTGCCAGTGCCGTGTGGCAGTACGGTGGAACCACGTACAACCTGGTCGGACTTACGTGGATCAACACCCAGGTTGATAGCAACGTCTACAGACTCTTTGAACTTCACAGTGGAGAGTTCAGTCAGCAGAGCGACGGCTTCGTCGATTGCGTACAGCTTGGTCGCTACGACTTTTGCGTTGATTGCTTTCTGACGCTTGGACAGATTAGCCATTATTCATCACCCTCTACTACAAGACCCATGCTGCGCGCAGAGCCCGCGATGGTGCGAACAGCTGCATCCATGTCACCGGCAGTCAGATCCGGCATTTTGATGGTCGCAATCTCTTCCAGCTGAGCACGCGTCACGCTACCGACTTTCTCGGTGTTCGGACGGCTGGAACCGCTCTTCAGGCCCGCTGCTTTTTTCAGCAGAATGGCCGCCGGAGGCGTCTTGGTAATAAAGGTAAAGCTGCGGTCGCTGTAGACTGTGATAACAACAGGAGTCGGCAGACCTGGCTCAATGCCCTGGGTCGCGGCGTTGAACGCCTTGCAGAATTCCATGATGTTAACGCCGTGCTGACCCAGCGCAGGACCGACTGGCGGACTTGGGTTAGCCTGACCAGCTTTTACCTGCAGCTTGATATAAGCATTAATTTTCTTAGCCATTAAGCTACTCCTTCAGGGTTCAAACGCCTTGCGGCTCCCCATTCTCGACAATGGAAAGCCCCGGCTGCGTAAACGCAACCAGGGCAATCCGAATTCAAAGGGGTTTGATCAGGCCTTTTCGACCTGAGCAAATTCCAGCTCTACAGGTGTGGAGCGACCAAAGATCAGCACCGCCACATGGAGCCTGTTTTTCTCGTAGTTGACCTCTTCCACCACACCGTTAAAGTCGGCGAAGGGACCATCCACAACACGTACCATCTCGCCCGGCTCGAAGAGAGTCTTCGGCCGCGGCTTGTCGACACCACTCTCGACGCGACGCAGAATTTCCTGCGCCTCTTTCTCGGTGATGGGTGCCGGCTTGTCGGCGGTACCGCCGATAAAACCCAATACACGCGGCGTATTCTTGACCAGATGCCACGCCTCGTCTTCCATGTCTATCTGAACCAGCACGTAGCCCGGATAAAACTTGCGCTCAGACTTGCGCTTCTTGCCATCACGAATTTCGATGATTTCCTCGGTCGGAACCAGGATGTCACCGAACTTCTCCTGCATGTTGTAAAGCTCAACCCGCTCTTTCAGCGAGTTCATTACACGCTTCTCGTAACCGGAGTACGCATGGACGACATACCAACGCATTGCCATACAAAAAACTCCTTAACCGATTACACCAGACACAAACCAACCCAGAAGCGAATCCAGACCCCACAACAGGAGCCCAACAATCAGCACCACTACAACAACCATCAGAGTCGTCTGCAGGGTTTCCTGTCGCGTCGGCCAGACCACCTTGCGGATTTCGGTCTTGGCTTCCTTGAACAGGTTAAAAAACGATCTTCCCTTTGCAGTGTTTAACGCCACAAATCCAGCCAGCAAAGCCAGAACTATCAGCGCAACAGCGCGATAGAACAGTGACTGATCGGAAAACATGGAGTTCCCAACCACACCCGCCGCTACCACCAGGACAACGACAAGCCATTTAAGGCCATCGAATTTTGATTCCACAGGGACTGCTTTAGAGATCACTTTGTAGCCTCAGCTAAGATAAGCTTGCGCTAATTTGACGCCACTTCCGATTGAAAGTGGCAGGCCAGGAGGGACTCGAACCCCCAACCTGCGGTTTTGGAGACCGCTGCTCTGCCAATTGAGCCACTGGCCTACTGCGTAATAGGGACGCGAATTATATGCCCGCCCCTACCACTTGGCAACACCTAATTTTCAATTAGGCGATGATTTTCGCTACAACACCCGCACCAACGGTACGGCCGCCTTCGCGAATCGCGAAACGCAGGCCTTCTTCCATGGCGATCGGGTTGATCAGGGTAACGGACATCTGCACGTTGTCACCCGGCATTACCATCTCAACACCTTCCGGCAGCTCACAGGCGCCGGTGATGTCTGTGGTACGGAAGTAGAACTGTGGACGGTAGCCTTTGAAGAACGGAGTGTGACGTCCGCCTTCTTCTTTGCTCAGTACGTAGACTTCGCCTTCGAACTGAGTGTGCGGCTTGATAGAACCCGGCTTGCACAGAACCTGACCACGCTCAACGTCGTCACGCTTGGTGCCACGCAGCAGCGCGCCAACGTTCTCGCCTGCACGACCTTCGTCCAGCAGCTTGCGGAACATTTCAACACCCGTGCAGGTGGTAACCTGAGTATCGCGAACACCAACGATCTCGATCTGGTCGCCCACTTTCAGGATGCCACGCTCTACACGACCGGTTACAACAGTACCGCGACCGGAGATGGAGAAGACGTCTTCCACTGGCATCAGGAACGGCAGGTCAATTGCACGCTCAGGCTGCGGGATGTAGTTGTCCAGCGCATCAACCAGTTTCAGGACAGCAGATGTACCCAGTTCGTTGTCATCCTGGCCGTTAAGGGCCATCAGAGCGGAACCAGCGATGATCGGCGTGTCGTCACCCGGGAAGTCGTAGGCATCAAGCAGCTCGCGCAGCTCCATTTCTACCAGTTCCAGCATTTCAGCGTATTCTTCAGACTCAACGCCGCCGCAATCTTCAGCCAGCAGGTCAGCCTTGTTCAGGAAGACAACGATGAAAGGTACGCCAACCTGACGCGACAGCAGGATGTGCTCGCGAGTCTGCGGCATAGGGCCGTCAGTTGCGCCACATACCAGGATAGCGCCGTCCATCTGGGCCGCACCGGTGATCATGTTCTTGACGTAGTCGGCGTGTCCCGGGCAGTCAACGTGCGCGTAGTGACGGCTCGGAGATTCGTACTCAACGTGCGAAGTCGCGATGGTAATGCCGCGCTCACGCTCTTCAGGAGCATTGTCGATACCGTCGAAGGCAACGGCAGAGCCGCCCCAGGTCTCAGAACAAACGCGCGTCAGCGCGGCTGTCAGAGTGGTTTTACCGTGGTCGACGTGACCGATGGTGCCGACGTTTACGTGCGGCTTGTTACGTTCAAATGCTTTCTTACCCATCAGCCAGATTCCTGATAGCGTTGAATGAAATTCCGGAACGACAAATACAACAAAGGGCAGACATATTTCTATATCTACCCTTCATCAAATTATGGAGCTCATGGGCGGAATTGAACCGCCGACCTCACCCTTACCAAGGGTGTGCTCTACCCCTGAGCTACATGAGCACAACTGCTGGAGCGGGTAGCGGGAATCGAACCCGCCTCTTCAGCTTGGAAGGCTGAGGTAATAGCCACTATACCATACCCGCCTACCGGCAAAATCTGGTAGTAGATGGTGGTGAGGGGTGGATTCGAACCACCGAAGCTCGCGCGTCAGATTTACAGTCTGATCCCTTTGGCCACTCGGGAACCTCACCTTACTACCTACTTCGCCGCTGAACATGGTGCCGGCACGAGGAGTCGAACCCCGGACCTACTGATTACAAGTCAGTTGCTCTACCAGCTGAGCTATACCGGCTCAGCGTCGAAGTGGGGCGTATAGTACTGATCGACTTATGGTGTTGCAACCCCTTTACAAACTTTTTTCTCTATTTTTATGCCTGGGTGCGACTTTTCGAGCACTCGATTGATTTTATTGAACAAATCTCGATCAGAATCGACCGGAAGCAGCACCGCAAACAGCTCTTGAGTACGATCAAGCACCTTCAGCTCAGGGGCAAGACCGGTATCCCGAAAGCGCACGGCAGCGACCTCGGCCTGCGCCTCGGAGTCATAGCGCCCCAGCCGTAGCTGCGAGCCCTGAGGGCTGCTCTCGGGCACCACATCCACCGCTTGCAGGCGTTCGATCAGCGCAATGCGCTCCTGTGGGTCCGCAGGCACATTCAGCACCAGCTCAAACCCCTCCGCCAAGCGAATATCCTCCTGCTCGATCACCGGCAACAGGCCATAGCGCTGCATCAGCTGCGCCACCTGCTCGGCATCGGCACGCGCCGGCAAGCCGACATAGGACACACAGAGCGACTGCTGCACCCCAGACTGAGCCTGCAACTGCGACTGACTCAGCTCCCGCAACTGCCCTACATCCACCTCTGACAGCAGCCGCACCGAAGCGCCCTGCTCCACCCTCTCGGGCAGCGATTCACGAGCGTCACGCTGCATCAGCGCCGCCCACAGCAGCACCACGGCATTCACCAGTAACAGCAACAGAAACAGCCAGCGCAACATCTTAGTTCAGCGCCCAGTGCAGGCCATCCAGCACCAGATCAGGGCAGTACTCGCCCTGAGCCGCCAGACGGGTGAAGAGCTCGCCATCACCGCCGGTAATCAGCAGCACAGCGCCCGGATAATCCGACCCAAGCTGGGCCAGCAAACGCTGAGCGATAGCATCGAATACAAAGTTGATACCATGAAATACCGCCGCCGAGGTATGAGTACCAGGCGTCAGATCAAACTCATCCACCGCCTGGTCGGCGATTACCCGGGCGGTATTGGCCAGCAGACTGGAGGCCATCAGGCGTACGCCAGGCACAATGTAACCGCCACGATGCCTACCATCAGCGCCGACAAAGTCGATGGTGATGGCGCTGCCGCAGTCCACCACACAGACCTCAGCACCGGCCTGATGGTATCCCGCCAGCATAGCCATCCAGCGATCGACCCCCATGCGAGCAGGGTCGGCATAGCTGTTGCGCACGCCAGCCGTCAGTTCCTGCACACGGGCGAATTCCGCCTCCAGCGACCAGCGCTGGCGACAATAATCCGCGATCCGGGCCTCGACCGACGTGCCTGCGACACAGGCCACACGCACCCGGGAAATTCCATCAGGCCAGCAGTCGAACTGTGCCGGCTCAAATTGAGCAGCCTCAAGCTGACGCGTGAGCAGGCGCCCGCGCACCCAGCCTTGCTGAGGGCAGGCGTAGCGCCATTTAAGGAAGCTGTTGCCGATATCGATATCCAGAATCATGACAGACGCCTGAGACTGACTTCTCCCCCGTGGAAGCTCTCGAGCCCTGCGGCAGTCTCCAGCATCAGGGCACCACTGCCCGACACACCGCGACAGATCCCCTCCACCGCATTGAGACCAAAGTTCAGCGACACGCGCTGATCACGACAGGCGTCCAGCGCCTGCCACTCATCCACCAGCGGCTCAAAGCCCGACTCGGCAAAGGCAGCCAGCACTGGCACCAGCTCGTTTATCAGCGCCGCCAGCACCTGGGTACGGGACGGCACTGTGCCGCAGATCTGCTGCAGATCAACCCAGGGCTGATCAATGTCCGTGGCCAACTCCTGCGGCATGGCAATATTCAGCCCCACACCTGTCACCACCTGACAATCACCCGAGGCTTCGCCGCTGACTTCCAGCAACACACCCGCCAGCTTGCGCCCCTGCCACAGCAGGTCGTTGGGCCATTTCAGCTCAACCCCCTCCAGGCCCAGGCGCGCCAGACCACGGGCCAGGCCCAAACCAACCGCAAGGCTCAGCCCCTCAAGCGAGGCCGCCCCCTGAGGGAAGCGCCACACCAGCGAAAAGTAGAGATTGCGCGCAAAGGGGCTGACCCAGGCGCGCCCCCGCCGGCCACGGCCCGCGGTCTGCTGTTCGGCGACATACAGACGTCCGTGCCCGGGCTGTTGCTGCAGCTGTTGCATGGCCAGCAGGTTGGTGGACGGAATCGACAGATCGAACTGCATATCCCCCAGCTGTGCGGCCACTTTTCCGTCCAGCGCCGCCGCAAAGGCGTCAACACTCAACAGATCCAGCCCACCGGGGAGACGATAACCGCGCCCTTTCACACTGTAGATTTCAATGCCAAGCTCTTCGAGCTTGCGCATCTGTTTCCAGATCGCACTACGACTGACTGCCAGCTGCTCGCCCAGCTCCTGTCCGGAGTGGAAGAGGCCGTCAGCCAGGATAGACAACAACGATCGGGTCGTCATAGAGTAAATCCTTTTTTACAAACAAGACCGGCCCCGCGTTATATCGGCGCCAATAGAGGTGATCAGGTACTGGCTACTGCGTGCGGCGCCACGTTGAAATGCGGAAGTCGTGGCTGTTTCGCTCGTCAGCCACATGATCAATCGACGGGCCTGCTTGCACCCATTCGCTCAGATCAAGCTCCGGGAAGGTGGCATCACCCTCCAGCTCCGCCTGCACCTCAGTGATATAAAGCAGATCTGCCTGAGGCAAGGCTTGTGCATAAATTTGGCCACCACCAATGACCATAACCTCAGCCGCACCGGACTCGGCACAGTGGTCTCTGGCCAGGCCAATAGCCTGCGGCAGCGTCATCGCCGTCTGAACGCCTTCATGCTGCCAAGCTGCATTGCGCGTCACCACAATATTTTTCCGTCCCGGCAAGGGCCGCCCTATGGACTCAAAGGTCTTGCGCCCCATGATCACAGGTTTGCCGGACGTGACCTCTTTAAAATACTTAAGATCAGTCGACAAATGCCACGGCATCCGGTTATCAATGCCGATCACCCGATTGCGGGCCTGCGCCACGATAATTGCCACTTTCATTTTATGCCCTCAAATTGCGATCGGCGCTTTGATACCCGGCCGCGGGTCATAGTCAACAAAGTCGAAATCCTCAAACTCATACTCGAACAGCGATGCTGGCTTGCGCAGGATTTTAAGCTGCGGCAAGACCCCCGGCACACGGGACAGCTGCTCATCGACGATGGCCGGATTGTTCAGATGGTTCTGATACAAGTGTACATCACCGAAGGTGTGCACGAAGTCGCCCACTTCAAGATCGCACTGCTGCGCCAGCATATGGGTCAACAGCGCGTAGGACGCAATATTGAACGGCACGCCAAGAAAGTAATCGGCACTGCGCTGATACAGCTGGCAGCTAAGCCGACCCTCGGCGACATAGAACTGAAACAGAGTATGACAGGGCGGCAACGCGGCCTTGCCGTTTTCGACGTTCTGCTGCGGGCTCAGACTTTCATCCGGCAGGTCCGCCGGATTCCAGCCACTGACGATCAGACGGCGGGAATTGGGGTTGCGCTTTATCTGCGCCACCAGCTCGGAAATCTGATCAACCGTGCGCCCATCGGGGCAGGCCCAGGAGCGCCACTGCTTGCCGTATACCGGGCCAAGGTCGCCATTTTCCAGCGCCCACTCGTTCCAGATACTGACGCCGCGTTCTTGCAGCCAGTTATTGTCGGTGCTGCCGCTGAGAAACCACAGCAGCTCATACACCACCGACTTGATATGGACTTTCTTGGTGGTCAGCAGCGGAAAGCCGGCCGACAGATCGAAGCGCAACTGACGCCCGAACAAAGACCTTGTACCGGTGCCGGTACGATCGCCCTTGTCGGTGCCATTGGCGATAATATCGCGCATCAGATCCAGATACTGTTGCATCGTTACTCCCATTCAAATCATGCGGGTCATTCAGGCCAGAGGCTATTCTATACGAAGCCGTACGATGATCGCCTGGCTACTTTTTACAGCAGGGCGCCCTGATCAGCCAGGCGGCCTGAGCAGGCGCGGCACCGCTCAGCACATTAGGAGACCCTGCAGTCCGCCCGCCGGTAGGCCAGCAGCATCAACAAGGCCCCCATCAGCACCATGGGCACGGATAGTAGCTGCCCCATCGTCAGCCAGTCAAAGGCCAGGAAGCCCAGCTGCTCATCAGGCTGGCGCACCAGTTCTATCAGCGAGCGGAAGCTGCCATATAAAAGCAGGAAGAGTCCCGACACCGCCATACGCGGGCGCGGCCTGGCCGAGAACCACCACAGCAGCGCGAACATCAGCACGCCTTCCAGAGCAAACTCATACAGCTGCGATGGATGCCGCGGCACGCCATCACCGGCGCGCGGGAACACCACGCCCCAGGGCAGGTCGGTCGCCCGCCCCCAGAGCTCACCGCCTATAAAATTACCCACCCGACCGGCACCCAGGCCGATCGGTATCAGCGGTGCGGTAAAATCCCCCATCTCGAAAAAGCTCTTGCCCTGCCTGCGCCCGAACAGCCAGAGCGCCACCAGCACGCCGATCAGGCCACCGTGGAAGGACATGCCGCCCTCCCAGACATGGAATAGCCACAGCGGATTGGCCAGAAAATAGTCAAACTGATAGAACAGCACGTAACCGGCACGACCACCGAGCACCACCCCAACGGCTCCCCAGAAAATAAGATCGGACACCTGCTGCTCGGTCCAGCCAGAGCCCGCACGCCGGGCCCGCTGCACGCCAAGCCACCAGGCGGCGGCAAAGCCCACCAGATACATCAGGCCATACCAGTGTATCTGCAGAAAACCCAGATCCAGTGCGATCGGATTTATATCATGTACCCACATAAGTAACTCAGTCCTTGTTCAGAGCAGATTGCCGAGCAGAAAACGCAAGCCCACCAGGGCGAGAAAAGCCGCAAAAATGCGTCGCAGTACCGGCGCCGGCAGCCTGTGGGCCCAGCGTGCCCCCAGGCGTGCGAAGAACGGGCTGGTCAGCACTATACCGGCGAAGGCCGGCAGGTAAACATACCCCAGACTCCAGTCCACCAGCGCCTCATGTCCCCAGCCTTCCAGCACATTGCTGAAAGCCCCCATCAGCGCGATTGGCAGTCCGCAGGCGGCAGAGGTTGCCACCGCCTGTTGCATGCGTACATGACGCCAGCTCAGGTAGGGCACCGTCAGGGTACCGCCGCCGATCCCGAACAGGGCCGACGCCCAGCCAATCAGGCCACCGGCGACGGCGAGCCCTGCGGGCTTTGGCGCGTCCCCCGGGCTCTCCGAAGGCTTGGCACCAAAAGCCATTTGCAGGGACACCAGTAATGCAAAACTGCCAATCAGCATTTGCAGTACTTCACCCGGCAGCTGACCGGCGGTCTTGACCCCCAGAAAGGCACCCAGCAAGATGCCCAACCCCAGCGGCCGGAACAGCTCCCAGCGCACAGCGCCGCGCTTGTGGTGGGCCAGTATGGAGCTAATCGAGGTGACCACAATGGTCGCCAGCGAGGTCGCCACGGCCATGTGAGTGAGAATCTCCGGCGAAATTCCCTGGGCGCCAAAGGAAAATACCAGCACCGGCACGATCAGCAAGCCGCCGCCGATACCAAAGAGCCCGGCCGTCACACCCGCGGCGGCACCCAGTGCCAGATACATCGATAGGGTCAACAGCATGATGGAACATCCCTGCAGTAGTAATGATAAAGTCGCCTAGCAGCCTGCCGGGCTTGGCCGATCGTAGCCAGGGGAAGTCCGACAGGCTGCTATAGTAGCCTATGGGGCGTGACTGGCAACCGACATCCGCCGCACACCAGCGCCCGCGGGCAAGCCGCTTCGCCAGAGAGTCGATTTATGTGCCTGATGACCTTCGCCTACCAGTCCCATCCCGACTACAACCTGATGCTGATCGCCAACCGCGATGAAGCCTATGGCCGCCCGACCCTGGGAGCCGCACCCTGGGCACAGCACAGCGACCTGATCGCCGGGCAGGACCTGGAACAGGGCGGCACCTGGCTCGGCATTCACCGCAGCGGCAGACTCAGCGCCGTGACCAACTACCGTGATGGCCGCGCAGAGGCGAACCCGGCACTGCACTCGCGCGGACACCTGACGCGGGATTTTCTGCTCTCCGGGGAATCGGCAGACAGCATCAGTCAGCACTACGCCGAACAGGGGCCACACTACGGTGCTTTCAATCTTCTGCTGGGGGATATCGAAGGTCTGTACTATCTGTCGAACCGCGGACGGGTACCCGAGCGCCTTCGCCCCGGCATCTATGGCCTGAGCAACGCACTGCTCGACAGCCCCTGGCCGAAAGTGCACCAGGCGCGCGATGCACTCAGCGCCGCACTGGACACTATTTCCGCCCGCCAGGACCGCCTGCTACTGGCAGCGCAGTTGACCGAAGTGCTGGCGGCACGCAGCCAGGCGCCGGATGCACAGCTGCCCGACACCGGCATCAGCCTTGAACTGGAGCGCCGCCTGTCACCCTGCTTTATCCAGCTGGAGACATACGGCACAAGGGCCACCACGGTATTGCTGCAGGACTACCAGGGGAACAGCTGTTTTTACGAGCAGAGTTTCGATGCCAAAGGGCCCACCGAAGTACGACACTACGAACTGCAGCTGCCGCTGTTCGGCTCCAGACCCCGCGACTGAAGCACTGTGGCTATCGGGGAAGAGTGGGTCGCGACAACTGCCCCAGCCCCAACTCCTGCAGAGTGTTACGCAGCAGCAGATGAATTTCCTCAGCATCATCCATACCCCGCACCTGACTGAGCAGACCGCAGGCACGCACATGGGTAATACCACGAATGGCTGACTTCACCCGGGGAATATTGGTGGAGTTCATCGACAGTACATCATACCCCATGGCCATCAGCAGAATGGCGCCGCAGGGGTCTGAGGCCATTTCACCACAGATGGACACCTGCACGTTTTCCTTGTGCGCTTCCTCGGCGATATATTCCAGCGCCCGCAGTACCGACGGGTGATAGGGCGCATAGAGACCCGCGACCCGGGGATTGTTGCGATCCACCGCCAGCAGATACTGGGTCAGGTCGTTGGAGCCCACAGAAATAAAATCAACGCGCCGGGCAAAACGGCGCACCTGATAGACCGCCGCCGGCACCTCCACCATTACGCCCACCGGCGGGCGCTCGGTGATATGACCTTCTTCGCGCAGCTCATTCACGGCCCGATCGATCATGCGATTGGCCTCGTCCACCTCATGCACACTGGTCACCATCGGCAGCATGATACGCAGGTTGCCCAGACCTTCGTTGGCTCGCAGCATGGCCCGCACCTGCACCAGGAAAATCTCCGGGTGGTCCAGTGTCACGCGAATACCGCGCCAGCCCAGGAAGGGATTTTCCTCCTTGATGGGGAAGTACGGCAGTGCCTTGTCGCCACCAATATCCAGGGTGCGCATGGTCACCGGGCGCGGCGCGAAGGCCGCCAACTGAGAACGATAGGTCTGCAACTGCTCCTGCTCGCTGGGGAAGAAATCCCGGATCATGAAGGGAATCTCGGTACGATAGAGCCCGATACCCTCAGCACCGCGTTCCAGCGCCCGCTTCACATCGATATCCAGGCCCGTATTGGCCCACAGCGGCATGTTGTAGCCATCGGACGTCTCGGCGGCCTTGTCCCGCAGCTGCTCCAGGCCTGCGGCGACTTCGCTGTCTTCACGCATGATGTCACGGTAAACCTGCTGAATTTCATCCGACGGGTTCACGTACACACGCCCGGAGTAACCATCCAGGATCAGCACCCGGGCCTCAATCTGGGTATAGGGCAGATCCAGCACCCCCATGACGGTGGGAATACCCAGCGAGCGCGCCAGGATGGCGGCGTGGGAGTTACCGGAACCATGCACCGACACCAGACCTGCCAGCTTCTCGGTGGGGACTTCACCCAGCATCGCCGGGGTGAGTTCATCCGCGACCAGAATGGTATTATCGGGATAGTTGATCTGCTTGGGCGCGGCTTCCTGCATATAGGCCAGCACACGCCGCCCCAGATCGCGGATATCGGTCGCTCGCTCGCGCAGATAGGGGTCATCCATGGCGTCAAACTCGCGGATATGCGCCTTGATCACCTCGCGCAGCGCACCCTGCGCCCAGTTACCCAAACGGATTTTGTCGACGACTTCGCCGGCCAGGGCGTTGTCATCCAGCATGCGCAGATACACATCAAACAGTGCCTGCTCCTCGGTACGCAGGCGTTTGGACAAGGTGCGACCCACCACGCGGATATCGTGACGCACGGACTCAAGGGCGCGCACAAAGAGCGCTATCTCGGCCTCTATATCAGTCGCCGGCTTGTCGGGGACAGCATTCAAATCCGCCGGCGGCGCCATGACCACGGCAGGGCCAATGGCCACACCGGGGGCAGCCGACACGCCTTCAAAGCGGCTTTCAATCACAGCACCACGACGACTGCCGCTGACGTCCTGAATGGAACCGGTTGCCTCGGCATGGGCAATAACCCCTGCCAGCTGGGCAGAAACCGTGACCAGAAAAGCCTCTTCGTTTTCATCGAAGCGCCGGCGTTCCTTTTGCTGTACTACCAGCACGCCCAGAACATCACGCTGATGGATGATCGGCACGCCAAGAAAGGAGTGAAAACGCTCTTCGCCGGTACCGGGTAGATAAATAAACGCAGGGTGCTTGGCGGCGTCTTCCAGATTGATGGGCTCAGCCCGCTGACCCACCAACCCAACGATACCCTCGGAGGCGGACAGACTGACCGTCCCCACGGCATCCTTGTTCAGCCCCTGGGTCGCCATCAGGATGTAGCGCTGCTTTTTGGTATTAAACAAATACACAGAGCACATCTGTGTCCGCATGGCACGCTGTATTCTGCGCACGATCAGGTCGAGCACCGAATCAAGATCCGGCGCTGCGCTGACCTCCTGTACAATCTTGCGCAGTATTTCGAGCATTGACCCACCCCATAGTTGTTATTTTCGTTGCTGGGCGACCACTCGCGCCAGCTTGGGCGACAGCTCCCTCATCGCCTTGCGGTACACCTCACGCTTGAACGACACCACCTGCCCCAGTGGATACCAGTAACTCACCCAGCGCCAGCCATCAAATTCCGGCGAATGGGTATGGTCGATGGTAACCGCCTGATCTTCACTGAGCATGCGCAGCAGAAACCATTTCTGCTTCTGGCCGACACAGACCGGAAGGGAATTGCGCCGGATCATTCGTTTGGGCAGACGGTAGCGCAGCCAGCCGCGCGTGACAGCAACGATTTCGACGTCGCTTGCCCGCAGCCCGATTTCCTCGTGAAGCTCACGGAACATCGCCTCATCGGGAGATTCATCATCCTGAATCCCTCCCTGCGGAAACTGCCAGGCATCCTGTCCTATCCGTCTGGCCCAAAGGACCTGACCCAGCGAGTTAGCCAGAATGATGCCGACATTCGGTCTGAACCCGTCTGAATCAATCACTGTTTATATCCTGAAGTAGTTCGCTGCTATTGTTCCACACTTCACGAATTCCGCAAACTCCACTCACAACAGCAATTTACAGCGCCTGTCGGTGTTTGAAAGGCCGCCCCGGACACTCTATGATCGGCCTTTTGTATCCAAGGGGAGCACAACCTTGAGCCTGGCCATTTTTGATCTGGACAATACCCTGTTAAACGGCGACAGCGATCATGCCTGGGGCGAGTTTTTGTGCGCCCAGGGCCTCGTCGACGCCACCGAGTACAAGCAGGCCAACGACCGCTTCTATCAGCAGTACAAGACCGGCACCATGGACATCTTCGAATTCCTGGAATTTGCCCTGCGCCCGCTGGCCCAGCATTCGACGCAGCAGCTACAGCAGTGGCACGACCTCTTCATGCAGCAGTGCGTCGAACCCATGATGCTGCCCAAGGCGCTAAAACTTCTGGCTGATCACCGCGCCCGTGGTGACTTTCTGCTGATCATCACGGCCACCAACCATTTCGTGACCTCACCCATCGCCCGCAAGCTGGGTGTCGATGCCCTGCTGGCCACAGATCCCGAGATGGAAGACGGGCGCTATACCGGCAAGGTCGCGGGCACGCCCTGCTTTCGCGAAGGCAAGGTGGAGCGCCTGCACCACTGGCTGCAGCACAACAAGCACACACTGCAAGGCAGCTATTTCTACAGCGACTCGCAGAATGACCTGCCACTGCTGGAGCTGGTGGAGAATCCTGTCGCGGTGGATGCCGATGAAATACTGACACGCACCGCGACCGAGCGCGGCTGGCCGGTCATCAGCCTGCGGGACTAAGAACGCCGATTTAGAAGTGGCGAGACGAGGCCGCGTGAGGCGGCGCGGATAGTGTATCCGCACCGTCTCAGCGCCCTGGAATACTGCCGAAAAGCGTTAGCGAGGCCGCTAGCGCAGGTCGCTTTTCAGGGGCAGGGATAGGTATAACGGGCGTGAATGGCTTCAATCTGCGCCAGCATGTCGTCGCTCAATACCAGATCCAGCGACGCTATATTGCTGCGCAGCTGATCCATTTTCGAGGCGCCGATAATATTGCTACCCAGGAAAGGCCGGCCATTGACGTAGGCCAGCGCCATCTGTGATGGATCGAGCCCGGCATCCTGCGCCAGTGCCACATAGGCCCGGGTCGCCGCCTGGCCCTGCTCGGTCAGATAGCGCTGATAGTTGGGGTACAGCTTGAGGCGCGAGCCGTCTGGCCTGGCACCGTCCAGATACTTGCCACTGAGCACACCAAAGGCCAACGGCGAATAGGCCAGCAGGTCGACATTTTCGCGCAGCATCACTTCGGCAAGCCCCACTTCCAGGCTGCGGTTCAGCAGACTGTAGGGGTTCTGCACCGAGACGACCTGCGGCAAATCCAGCTTGTCGGCCAGGCGCAAGAACTCCATCGTGCCCCAGGCCGTCTCATTCGACAGGCCGACATAACGCACCCGGCCGTCATCCACCAGCACCTTCAGAGCCCGCAGCGTTTCTTCCATCGCCACACCGTCAGCGGCAGCATCCCCTGGCACATATCCCAGCTGACCAAAGAAATTACTTTGTCGCTCGGGCCAGTGCAGCTGATACAGATCGACATAATCGGTCTGCAGACGACGCAGGCTGCCCTCTATGGCATCCCGGATACTGGCCGCACTCAGTCCCACATCCGGGCGAATATAACGGCACAGATCACCGGGACCGGTCACCTTGGTGGCCACAATCATCTGCTCGCGATTGCCGCGTGCCTGCATCCAGCGACCTACAACCGCCTCGCTGGCGCCCTGATAATCAGGCGATGTGGGCACCGGATACATTTCTGCCGTATCCAGAAAATTCACCCCGGCAGCGGCGGCATAATCCAGCTGCTCCCAGGCTTCGGCTTCGGTATTCTGACTACCGAAGGTCATGGTGCCCAGCGCGATACGGCTGACCCTGAGGTCGCTGCCACCCAGCATTTTGTACTGCATCCTGCGTATCTCCCTCCAGCGGATCCAAGATTGTGATCAGCCCTGGGGCTGATCTATCGGGTCTTAGCTTACCGGCAACACCCGCACAAACAGGGCTTTCAGATAATCCGTTTCCGGAATCGCCGGGTGCAGCGGGTGATCCGCGCCCTGGTGACCCTGATCGAAAATCTGTGAGTTACGGTCGAGCTCGCGGCTGTTGCTGCGAATAATATCCACCAGGCTCTCACGCTGCAGATGCATGGAGCAGGAAGCCGACACCAGCACACCCTCGCGGCTCAGCAGACGCATGGCAAAGTTGTTGATACGGGCGTAGGCGCGCTCACCGTTGCGGATATCCTTTTTCTTCTGGATAAAGGCCGGTGGATCCACAATCACCACGTCGTAACGCTCTTTCTCCGCCACCAGCGCCTTGCAGATATCAAAGGCATCGCCGTGCAGCGGATCGAAACGATCTTCCTTGCCATTCAGTCGGGCATTTTCCCGCGCCACATCCAGTGCAAAGTGCGAGGCATCCACGCAGCTGACCATCTCGGCACCGGCCGCCAGCGCCTGCACGCCCCAACCGCCAACATAACTGAACAGGTCCAGCACGCGCTTGCCTTTAACCAGCTCCTGCATACGGGCACGGTTGACCCGATGATCGTAGAACCAGCCCGTTTTCTGGCCACGCTGCAGCGGCGCCAGCAAGGACACGCCGTTTTCGATCAGCGGGCTGAGCTCAGCAATTTCGCCCTGTACCACCTCGACATAGGTTTCGAGGCCTTCCATTTCACGCATCTTGCCGTCATTGCGCAGCAGTATGGCTTCAGGCTTGAAGACCTTGTTCAGCGCCGCGACGATTTCTTCGATCACCGCCTCCATGCCGGCGGTGGAAATCTGCACCACGAAGATATCGTGAAAGCGATCAATCACCAGCCCCGACAAACCATCGGAATCACCATAGACCAATCGGTAGCAGGGCTCTTTGAAGCACATCTCACGCAGAGACAGTGCCACATTGAGGCGATGTACCAGCAGGGAGCGGTCCAGCTTGTAATCCAGATCGCGGCTCACCAGGCGGCCGCAGATCAGAGTATTGGGATTGACGTAGGCCACGCCCAGCGCCTTGCCACGATCGGACTCAACCACCACCTGTTCGCCGGCCGCGAAGCTCTTGAGCGGTGATTTCTGATTATCGACCTCGTTGCTGTAAATCCAGAGATGACCACCGCGCAGGCGTTTCTCGGCACCCGGTTTGAGGCATAAGCGTTTCAGTGACATATCTATGACTACATTTCCTGAGGTCTTGCCGGCACCCGGGTCTGCTGACCGGCACCGCGCTTGAATGTGAAAATGACTGTCCCGGCCAGTGGGCCGGGACAGTCAGGCGGCCACGCAGGCCTCCGGGATCAGATCCCCTGGATCAGGCTTCGGCTTCGCACAGCTCGTTATAACCATCGGCGTCGAGCAGCTCATCCAGTTCCACTGTATCGGACAGCTTCATGCGGAAGAACCAGCCATCGCCAAAGGGGTCGCTGTTAACCAGTTCAGGAGAGTCTTCGAGGTCTTCATTGATCGCAACCACTTCGCCGGACAGCGGCGCATAGATGTCCGATGCCGCCTTGACCGACTCGACCACACCGGCGTCATCACCGGCGGACAGCTGAGCGCCCACATCCGGCAGCTCGACGAACACTACATCACCCAGCAAATCCTGCGCATGGTGAGTAACGCCAATAGTCACGGTACCGTCATCCTCGACGCGAACCCATTCGTGGCTGGCGACGTATTTCAATTCAGCTGGAATCTCACTCATTTCCGTTTCCTACCCTTCTCAGGATTGCGAGTTTTATTAATCCGGCGCCTGCCAGGCAGCCCCGAATGCGGGTGCTGCTGCAACACAGCACCGAAACCGGTACATTTAACGCCCTGCGTCAGAGAGCCTCTCCAGAGCGCATCAATTGGCCCAGTATAGACATAAATCAGCCAGACTCCGCGGGCCTGCGCACCTTGTCTTGCCGCCGTAGCCGGGCCCCGCCACGGGGGACGCCAATGTATAGACTATCCCGCAGCAGATCAATCGCCGCAGGGGCGCCGGGCCCGCGCAGGCAGCTCGCCCGATAGGCCCATGGCCACCAGCGCCAGATGATTTTTCACCGCGCCCAAGCGATCAAAACACTGCATGCCGAAATTTCGCCCCAGCACCAGCAGCGGCTGCTGGCTCTCGAACAGGCGCTTGAAGCCCTCCATGCCGGCCGCCATCTGCAGGTTCTCACCCTGACGCCTGCGCTGATAGCGACGCAGAATCCGCGGCGCACCTATATCATCCCCCCGGGCCGCCGCCGCTTCGACAACCTCCGCCAGTACCGCCGCATCCAGCAGACCCAGGTTCACGCCCTGACCCGCCAGCGGATGAATCGTGTGGGCCGCATCACCGATAGCGGCGAAAGCCTCCTGCACATACCGCTTGGCATGGCGCTGGCGCAGCGGGAAGCTGTGGCGCTGATCGGCCCATTCCACTGCACCCAGGCGGCCTTCGAAAGCCCGTTCCAGCGCCTTGCAGAAAGCCGCATCCTCAAGCCCCATCAACTCACGCACATGCTCCGGCGAGGTCGACCAGACAATCGAGCTCAAATGATCGTCGGCGTCATCGCGTAGCGGCAGGAACGCCAGCGGGCCATCATCGGTAAAACGCTGCCAGGCGGTAGCGCCATTGCTGCGCTCGGTGCGCACGGTGGTCACGATGGCGTGATGACCATAATCCCACTCCCAGGTCGGCAGGGCCGCCAGTTGCCTGGTACGTGACAGCGCACCATCCGCTGCGACCACCAGGCGGCTACGCACTCTTTGGCCATCCGACAGAGACAGCTCGCGCCAGAAACCGGCAGCAGCGGTACGGGGCTCGGACAGCGCCTGCACCTCTACGCCTTCAAGCAGGCGAATATGCGGCTGTTCGGCCAAGGTCGTGCGCAACCCCGCCAGAATGACGCGGTTCTCAACAATATGCCCCAGATAGGGTTCATGCAGGTCGGCGGCGCTAAAGTGCGTGCGGCCGGTACCTTCACCATCCCAGACATCCATATGGGTGTAGGGACTCAGGCGCAGCGACTGCATCACCGGCCAGGCATCCACCGAGCGCAGAATCTGCTCGGAGGCACAGGTCAGCGCACTCACTCGCGCATCAAACCCCTGCCCCGCAGCCTCCTGCACCTGCTGTAGCAGACTCTGCGACTGCGCCGGCCGGCTCTCCAGCAACATAATGCTGAGGCCCGAGTCACGCAGCGCCAGCGCCGCCGTCAAACCCACCATACCGGCGCCGACGATCACCAGATCAACATCCATCGTTTCGCTCATGAGCGCCCCTCCCAGGGCTGCAGCACCGGCGCCGGTGTATCCAGCCCCATGGCGCTGCGGGCGAACAGGGTCTTGCCCGTCGGGCAGATATCCAGCGCCTGCAGCCCCAGATTGCGCCCCAGGGTCAGCAGCGGGTTGCGACTGGTGAACAGTTTCATGGTGCCATCGCTAAAGCCTATGGTGCGCTGCTGATCGCTGCGCATCTGCTCATGGTAGCTCTGCAGTACCGCCAGATCACCCAGCGAGCGGCCCTGTTTCTTGGCAGCAATCAGATGGTCCGCCAGGCTGACGAGGCCGCGCAGCGCAAGATTGTAGCCCTGCCCCGCGATCGGGTGCAGCGCATGGGCCGCATTACCCAGCACGACCAGACCCGCCCGCACCTGCTCTTCCGCCAGTACCAGCTGCAACGGATAGGCATGGCGCTCGCCTACCTGTACAAAGCGGCCGGCGCGATAGCCAAAGCGTTGCTGCAGCTGCGCCAGAAAGTCGGCATCATCCATCTCCATCAGCGCCTGGGTATCGCCATCCGACAGCGTCCAGACCAGCCCGCAGCGGTGCAGGGCAGCCTGATCCTGCAACGGCAGCAACGCCATGGGACCCTGATCGGTAAAGCGCTCATAAGCGACGCCACCGTGCGGCCTATCCGGACTGACGTTGGCGATCAGTGCATGCTGCTCATAGGCGCTGTAGCGATAGCCAATGCCCAGGCGCTCACGCAACTCGGAACGCCCGCCATCGGCCATGACCACCAGTTCGCAGCTCAGCCTTGTTGCACGGCCATCCTGATTGACCGTAACGCTCATCTGGCCGTCGCCGGGGATAATTTCCGCCACTTCGGCCGGGCAGAGATAATCAATGCGGCCGCACTCGGGTTGCTGCAACCGATTCAGCAGCACCTGCCCGAGCCACTGATTCTCAACCACATAACCCAGTGCCGGCACCCGTTGCTGCGCGGCATTGAGGCGCGAAGCCCCAAAGTGGCCGCGGTCAGAAACATGAATTTCGCTGATAGGGGTGATGTGCTGCGCCAGCATCTGCCAGATACCCATGCGCTCATAGGCACTGCGACTGCCATAGGCCAGCGCCGTGGCACGGGCGTCGTAACTGGGTTGATAGGCCAGGTCATCCGTGCGCAGCGGCACGGGCTCGACAATAGCAATGTCCAGCCCCAGCGTCCGGGCCGCGGGTGCCAGGGCGCAGGCCAGACTCGCGCCCACCATGCCGCCGCCAACGATAATCAGGTCATAATGCGGTTTCATCAGGAGTGTTGGGCCCTTGCCATCAGCTGCTCTATCTCGGTCACCGACTTGGGCGCCGCCGCGCTCAGCACTTCACTGCCGGTTTCGGTCACCAGCACGTCATCTTCAATGCGGATACCTATGCCACGCCAGCGCGGCTCGACCCGCTCATTATGGGGTGAAACATAGAGCCCAGGCTCCACCGTCATCACCATGCCGGGCTGCAACGGGCGCCATTCACCGGCAACGCGGTAGTCGCCGACATCATGTACATCCATGCCCAGCCAGTGCCCCAGCCGGTGCATGTAGAACTCGCGATAGGCACCGGCTTCGATCAGCACATCGACCTCGCCTTCCAGCAACCCCAGCTCAACCAGGCCTGCGGTGAGCATCTGCACCGACAGGTCATGCACTTCATTCCAGAGCACACCGGGACGCACCAGCTCGATGCAGGCCAACTGCGTGCGCAGCACCAGTTCATACAGCTGCTTTTGCTCGGGGCCAAAGCGGCCGTCCACCGGGAAGGTGCGGGTAATGTCGCCGGCGTAGTATTCCAGCTCGCAGCCCGCATCGATCAGCACCAGATCACCAGCACGCAACTGGTCTCGGTTCTCGGTGTAGTGCAGTATGCAGCCGTTGGCGCCGCCGCCCACGATGGAGGAATAGGCCGGCAGATGGCAGCCGTGCATGGCAAAGTGATGGCTAATTTCCGCCTCGAGCTGATATTCGAACAGACCGGGCCTGCAGCGCTGCATGGCGCGCTCATGCGCCTTGGCTGAAATGCTCCCGGCTTCTCGCATAAGGCCAATTTCGGCCTCGGACTTGAACAATCGCAGCTCGTGCAGCAACGGATCCAGCATCAGCAGTTCGACCGGCGCCACGGCACCCTGGCGGGAGCGCGAGCGCACCGTCTTGAGCCACTGCCGCACACGGCCATCAAAAGCCTCATCAGTGCCGATGGAGTAGCAGATGCTGCGGTGACCATCGAGCAGCTCCGGCAAGCGCTGATCGATCTCCGCCACGGCATGGGCCTCGTCGGCGCCATAGTGCTGTACCACGCCTTCAGGTCCGGTACGGTAGCCGTGCCAGATTTCCATTTCCGCATCCCGTCCCTGGCAAAACAGCACCGTCTCGCCATCGCTGCGACCGGGCAACAGCACCAGCACGGCATCCGGCTCATTGAAGCCGGTGAGATAATAGAAGTCGCTGTCCTGACGGAAAGGGTACTCGACATCCCGGTTGCGGGTCTGCATGGAAGCCCCGGGAACTATGGCAAGGCCGCCGGCCGGCAGTTGTGCCATCAGGCGCGTACGGCGGGCGGCAAACTCGCTCTGGGGCAGGCGTGATGTCATCATCAGTGCAGCGTCTGGGGTGCGGCCGGCTCAGCGGGGCTGTCGTCCGGCGTTGTGTTGCATTCGGCAAACAGCATCAGCGCCGCCATCCGGACGTACTCTTCCACCTGCATCAGGTTGGACTCGCCCTCTTCACCGTCGTCGTCATCGGCCACAATCTGGGAAATTTCACTCAGATCGCTCAGCACCTCGCGGGATTCCTGCGACAGACTGTCATCGGTCTGCTTGCCGTACTGGCCGAACCCGCTCAGAAAGCCCTGACACCACTGCCCCAGGCAGGCCGCACGTAGCGACAGCAGTTCATCGTCATCCGGCAGCATGAGATCAAAATCGAGTTCAGTGCCCTCAAGCTGCGCCAGCGCCTGCCCAAACATCTCCAGCACCCGCACCTTGGACGCTTCCTGGGTAAAGTCGCCGATCTCCAGAAAGGTCGCGGCCAGTTGCAGCCAGGCGGCAGGGTCGGGCCTTGCACCCGCCACCAGGCAGCCGCTCAGCAGACCATGCAGTTCAGCCGGGGATATTTCCTGTACACCTTCGCCGACAAGCACATTGGCAATGTCATCAAAATCAGCCGGGGCGGCGTGGTTTTCGGTATCTGCTATCATCAGTCTTCGCTCAATTCCTGCGGACGTGTACCAGGTCACGACCAGGGGTTCTCTGTTGCCAATATCCTAGCAGCCTGACCGGTTTAACACTATTGCACAGCGGCGCCTGAGAGGGCCTTTCATTGACCCTTAACCAAGCGCTGTTTATATTTCCCCCTTGATCACATTGCCGGGACTGAGCATGAACGACCACTATTTCAACGCCCTGGAACGAAAAATCGATCAGCTGCTCGATCACTGTCACCGGCTGGAACAGGAAAACCAGCGACTGCGTTCACAGGAAACGCAATTAAAGGATGAACGTGCCCGTCTGTTGCAACTCAATGACCAGACCCGCAGCAAAGTCGAATCAATGATTCAGCGACTCAAGGCACTGGAGCAAAATGCATGAGCAAAACCGACGCACACAAGGTCACGATCAAGCTGCTCGACAAGGAATACATGATTGCCTGCCCCGAGGGGGCTGAAGCCGAACTGCTGACCTCGGCCGACTACCTTGATCAGAAAATGCGCGACATTCGTGGCAACGGCAAAACGGTTGGGCTGGAGCGAGTCGCGGTCATGGCGGCGCTGAACATCGCCCATGAGCTGCTCAGAAGCCATGCTGACAGTCAGCAGCATATTGAAGACCAGGTGCGCCACCTGGGCAGCAAGATTGATCAGTCCCTGAGCCGCTCGAAGCTCGAAAATCGCGAACCCGGTGACTGAAAATTCTTCATGGCGAAAAAATTGTTTAAATATCAACCAAATAAAAACGCGCTTAGCTAAATTGAATTAAATTTCAAGTCCTGACATCCAATTGCAGACGCGTATAATGGTAACCACTCCCTGGGGTGTTCGACAGGCGTTCAAGTCCCTCGAGCCGATAAGTACACCCCTGGAGGCCTTCTGTGATGCTGGTGAGCATGTCCGTTTAGCGGAAAGCCTGATGCATTCGAAGGCCCCCACCTTGAACCTTAGGGTTCAGGGCCACGATCGTTACCGGCACTCCCGGGGAGCCCTTCCAGATTATTGCCCATGTCCTTACCTACACCTGATCAACGCCAGCTTCTGAGGCGTGAAATGCGCAGCCGCCGCCGAGCCCTTAGCGCCCGACAGCAGCGCGAAGCCGCACGCAAGCTGCTGGCCAACCTGCGCCGACTGCCCGCCTTTCATCGCGCCCGACATATTGCACTCTACCTGCCCAATGATGGCGAAATTGACCCTACCCCGGTAATCGAACTCTGCTGGCGCCAGGGCAAGCAGGTTTACCTTCCGGTGCTGCACCCTATTCGCCACAACCGACTCTGGTTTGTGCCTTATGATCGCAATACTCCCATGCAGCGCAATATCTACCGCATTCTGGAACCCAAACTCAGGGGAGCGCCCAAGCGACCGCCCCAGGCGCTGGATCTGGTATTGCTGCCACTGGTTGCGTTTGATGCCAGCGGTGCCCGCATGGGTATGGGAGGGGGTTATTACGATCGCACCTTCAGCTTTAAACAGCGCAAAGGTCCGCAGGGGCCGAAACTGATCGGCCTGGCGCATGATATTCAGAGGGTGGACGAACTACCCGTTGCAAGCTGGGACATACCGCTTGCGGGCATAGTGACGGATTGTCGCGGCTACAGGCTGTAGTCGCAGCAACTCAGCTGTTGCTGAAGACCTGTTCGACCAGCGCAGCGAACTGAAAGTCGCTTTGCGAAACACCGGTCATGATTGAACCGATGAGAAAGACCATAACGATCACCATCATCAGATCCGGACCATTTTTCATACGCCGCATTTATCCTCTTATCAGGTAAGAAGGAGCAGCCGTTGTAATAACTGTATGCGGCAACTCCGAGAATCAGAATGCCGTGTAGTGTTCCATACTGCAGCAATATTGCAACAACTGCCGGCTATTTTTTTAAATTGTCGGCCGTAACACGGGTTTATTTAGCCTTCAATGCAAAAAAACCGCGCTATTCTCCAGCAACTCGATTCCAAGCCTGTTTAAAAACCATGGAAGCGCCAGAGATTAACCCGGCATGGGGTAAAAGCGCTGTCGTCGCACAACCGTATAGAACCCCGAAAAAAGCCACCTTCAAGTTCAGGTCAACCAACCCAACATGAGCGGAATTGTTAGTGCGGACAGCAGCGTCTGACCGGTGATGATCGCCGCCATCATGGCGGCGTCGCCCCCGAGCTGGCGCGCCAGAATATAGGCGGAGCTGGCAGTGGGCAGCGCAGCAAACAAAATCAGCAGATTGCGGGTCTGATCCCCCAGCGAAAGCAGTTGCGCCAGCCCCAGCGCCAGCAGCGGCAACAGCAACAGCTTGATGACCGACGCCCCCAGCAACGCCGGCCCAACCGCTCGCAAGGCCTTCAGGCTCAGCCCGGCACCCACCGCCAGCAGCCCCAGCGGCAACGCCATCTGCCCCAGCAGTTCAGCCACCGGACGCACCATCAGCGGCATGCCAATGCCGCTGTAATTGAGCAGCAGGCCGAGCACCGACGCCAGAATCAGTGGATTGCGCACCAGGTTGCGCAGCACCGGACGCAACCCCGGGGATCCGCCAGCATGAAACGCAAACGCCAGTACACAGAACACGTTCAGCAGCAAAATCATAAAGGCGATGATAACCGCCGACACTGCCAGTGCCGAATCGCCGTAAATCGCCGCGACCATCGCCAGCCCGACGTAGGTATTGAAGCGCACGCCACCCTGATAAAAGGAGGTAAATTCAGCGCCGTCGAGCTTTAGCAACGGCCGTAACAGATAGCACAGCAGCGTGCCGCCCAGCAGCAACAGCAGGATAGCGAGGCCAAGACCGCCAATGGGCACATCACTGATATCCGCCTGACTCAAACGGGCCACCAGCAGCACAGGGAAAAGCACGAAATAGGTCGCCTTCTCCGCCAGCGGCCAGAAGTCCTCGCCGGGAAAACTATAACGGCGCGCCAGTACGCCCAGCATCAGCAATGCGAACACGGGCCACAGCATTATCAACACATCGAACATGACATCAGCTCCCTGCCATCCAACTAATACACACCTGGAAACACTGCACAGCGCCCCCTCAGGCGAGCGGCCGCTTTGCTCTTGCGACCCGGACACAAACCGGACACACTCAGGACTGGGCGCCGGCGCTGCCCGACAAGGGACAGCCCGCACTATTGCGCACGCCGGCCGACTCTGCGGCCCGCGCGCTGGGTAACTGCATACAGGAGCGTAACATGATGACATCCCTGGTATTAACCGTCATCGGCCCGGACAAACCCGGCTTGGTGGAAATATTGTCCCAGACCATTGCCCGCCATAACGGCAACTGGCTTGAGTCCGGCATGTCGCGTCTGGGCGGCAAGTTTGCCGGTATTCTGATCGTCAGCGTTCCGGCGGACGACGCCAGCGCTCTGGAGCAGGCGCTGAGTGCGCTACAGGGCCAGGGCCTCAAGGTCATGACCGAGCGCAATGACGATGCCGCCAGCGACACCGGCCGCAGCCCTATGCAGCTTGAACTGGTAGGCCATGACAAGCCCGGCATTGTACGGGAGATTGCTCAGGCACTGGCCGCGCGGAACATCAACGTGGAGAGTCTGGATACGGAACTTACTTCCGGCTCCATGTCCGGCGAGCAGCTGTTCAAGGCTCAGGCGAGCCTGCTGGCTCCCGAAGGGCTGGATATAGACGAACTGCAGCTGGCGCTGGAAGCCATCGCCAGTGATCTGATGGTGGACATCACTCTGAATTAAAGGCCCCACCCCGGCGGACTTTAAAAGCCCGCCGGGGTCGGCTTGGAACACCGCTGCGTTTATGCCACGTCGCCGCGCGTCGCCAGCAGTTCATGCCCACGCACCACGGCTGCACGCACCTGGTTCGGTGCAGTACCGCCAATATGGTCACGCGCCGCCACTGAGCCTTCCAGCGTCAGCACCTCGAACACATCGGCATCGATCTCCGCGGAGAACTGCTGCAGCTCAACCAGCGTCATCTCGCTCAGATCCCGTCCTTCGGCAATACCAAAGGCCACCGACTTGCCGACAATTTCGTGGGCATCACGGAAGGCCACGCCCTTGCGCACCAGGTAGTCCGCCAGATCAGTGGCGGTAGCGAAGCCGCGCATGGCGGCGTTGCGCATGCTGTCCTTGCGGGATTCCAGCGCTGGCACCATATCGGCGAAGGCACGCAGGCAGCCATTAACGGTGTCGATGGTATCGAACAGCGGCTCCTTGTCTTCCTGGTTGTCCTTGTTGTAGGCCAGCGGCTGGGATTTCATCAGTGTCAGCAGCGACATCAGGTGCCCATACACGCGCCCGCTCTTGCCTCGCACCAGCTCCGGCACGTCCGGATTTTTCTTCTGCGGCATGATCGACGATCCGGTGCAGAAACGATCCGGCAGGTTGATGAAGTCAAACTGCGCCGACGCCCAGAGCACCAGTTCCTCGGACATGCGACTCATATGCATCAGCAGTATGCTGGAGGCTGCACAGAACTCGATGGCGAAGTCCCGATCCGACACGGCATCCAGGGAGTTACCCGCCGGCGCCGAGAAGCTCAGCAGCTCGCAGGTCATGTTGCGGTCAATCGGGTAGGTCGTGCCGGCCAGCGCTGCGGCGCCCAGCGGCATGATGTTCACACGCTTGCGGCAGTCGACAAAGCGCTCGTAGTCCCGGCTCAGCATTTCGAACCAGGCCATGACGTGGTGGCCAAAGGTCACCGGCTGGGCGGTCTGCAGATGGGTAAAGCCCGGCATTATAGTGTCGACTTCGCGCTCGGCCAGGCTCAGCATGCCCTGCTGCAGACGGCTGATTTCGGCCAGAATGCGGTCAATCTCGGTGCGGACATAGAGCCGAATATCGGTGGCAACCTGGTCATTACGCGAACGGCCGGTATGTAGTTTTTTGCCGGTAATACCGATTTTCTGGGTCAGCGCCGCCTCAATGTTCATGTGCACATCTTCCAGCGCAATGGACCACTCGAAGGTACCGCGTTCGATTTCGACACGGATCTCGCCCAGGCCACGAATAATGTCGTCGCGCTCGGCGTCGGTCAGTACACCGGCGGCGGTAAGCATCTTGGCATGGGCGATGGAACCCTGAATGTCCTGCAGGTACATGCGCTGATCAAACTCAACGGATGCGGTAAAACGGGCGACGAAGGCATCGGTCGGCTCGCTGAAACGACCGCCCCATTGCTGATTGGTTTTGTTGCTCATCAGGAAAACCTCTGACTGGAGTGACCACCGGGCCTCCGGCAGCTGAAACTGGTGGCGAATTATAACATCTTTAACAAGCAAATCCTGAGCCGCAGCCATCGGCTTTTCGCAGCACCGGTCCAGAGTGTCGGGGGGATCTGTTACAATCGCTGCAACCCCATTCAGGACCCGGCGCAAGACCCGGGACAGTCAAAACGAGAGCCTGATGAATACCGATAAAATTCGCATCGCCACCCGCAAAAGCCTGCTCGCCCTGTGGCAGGCCGAGTACGTCAAAGCCGAACTGGAACGCCACCACCCCGGCATTGAAGTCGAGCTTATCGGCTTCACCACCCGCGGCGACAAGATCCTCGACACCCCGCTGGCCAAGGTGGGCGGCAAGGGTCTGTTCGTCAAGGAGCTGGAGAATGCCATGCTGGACGGCGACGCCGATATCGCCGTTCACTCCATGAAGGACGTGCCTATGGAATTCCCCGAAGGCCTGGGCCTTGCGGTCATTTGCCCGCGGGAAGATCCCACCGATGCCTTTGTCTCCAATACCTACAGCAGTGTGGATGATCTGCCCGCCGGTGCCGTGGTCGGCACCTCGTCGCTGCGGCGCGAGTCGCAGCTACGGGCACGACGCCCGGATCTGGTGATTCGCAGCCTGCGCGGCAATGTACAGACACGACTGCGCAAGCTCGACGAAGGCGAGTTCGATGCCATCATTCTGGCCAGCGCCGGGCTGATTCGCCTCGAACTGCAGGATCGGATCCGTGTCGCCATGCCCGCCGAAGAAAGCCTGCCGGCCGGCGGCCAGGGCGCTGTCGGGATCGAGTGTCGCCTCAACGACCAGCGCACCCGTGACCTGCTGGCACCGCTGCACCATCAGCCCAGCGCCTGGTGCGTGGAAGCCGAGCGCGCCATGAACCGGCGCCTCGAAGGCGGCTGCCAGGTGCCCATCGCCTGCTTCGCCACCCTCAATGACACCCAGGACGCGCTCTGGCTGCGCGGTCTGGTGGCCAGCCCCGACGGCACCCAGGTGCTGACCGACGAAATCCAGGGCACACCCGCACAGGGCCGGGCAATGGGCATTGAATTGGCGGAACGCCTGCTGGCCGCCGGCGCCGATCGCATTCTGGCCGCCGTTTATGACCAGAATGCCGACTGAACAGCGCCAGCCTGGCCCGCTCAGCGGCCAGCGGATTCTGGTAACGAGACCCAGTCACCAGGCACAGCAGCAGGCTGAGCTGCTGCGCGCCCAGGGCGCGGAAGCTGTGCTGCTGCCGCTGCTGAACATAGAGCCGCTGGCAGAACCGGATCCGGCCTTCAGTCACGCCAAACGCTGTGTGCTGGATCTGGATCTGTACCACGCCGTGATCGTGATCAGCGCCAACGCCGCCCGTCTGGGTATCGATCTGGTGGACGAATACTGGCCGCAGCTGCCTGTCGGGATTCACTGGATGGCCATCGGTGCCAGCACTGCCGCCCATCTGCACGACTACGGCATGGACGCCCGCCACAGCAGCAGCGGCTACGACTCCGAGACGCTGTTGCAGGCGCCAGAACTGCAACAGGTCGCGGGGCTGCGCATCCTGATCCTGCGCGGTGACAGTGGCCGCGAGACACTCGCCAGCGAGCTGCAGGCCCGTGGCGCCCGGGTTGATCAGGCCATACTGTACCGCCGCGCCCGGCCGCGGCTGAGCCCGGCCTGCATCGAAAGTGCTATTTATGCCCTACCCTTATCCGCTATCCTGATCACCAGTGGCGAAAGCCTGAGTAACCTTGTCGCACTGGCAAAGCAGGTAGGGAATTCCGAGGGACTGGCACAACTGCTGCGGTGTCCGCTGGTGATTCCAAGCCAGCGAATCGCGACCCTGGCCCGCGAGGCCGGCTTTAAACAGGTTATTCTTGCTAGCGGCCCCGACGACCAGAGCATGATCGGGGCGCTGTTGACTAAAATCGACGCGGAAAAAGACTGATGAGCGACGCAGGGAATAGAAACAAAGAAAACCGGACACCTGAAATCATCGACGCCGAAGTAACCGAGGTGCCGACACAGAATCCGCCCAAGTCCGCGGATAGCCCCGAAAAAGCAAAATCAGCCAGCCGCTGGCCAGCACTGGCCGCACTGGTGCTGTCGATTATCGCCCTGGTGCTGATCGGCTATCTGGGCTGGCAGGGCTGGCAATGGCAACAGGGCAACGCCCAGGCATTGCAACAGATCAGCGAGCAGGCCTACAGCGCCCAGGCCGATGGCCAGGCGCAGCTGACGCAGGAAATCGACAGCCTGCAGCAGCAGATGGCGACGCTTAAGTCCCAGGCCCAGACCGACAAGAGCGGCATTGAGGCACTGCAGGAACGACTGACCCAGAGCATTCAGCAGGTCATGTCGGGCCAGCAAAGCTCGCGCAAGGACTGGCTGCTGGCGGAAGTTGAATACCTGCTGCGCCTCGCCAACCAGCGCGTGCTGATGGAACAGACCACCGACGGCGCGCTCAAGCTGCTTAAGTCCGCCGACCTGATTCTGAAAGAAACCGACGATGTGTCAATCTACGACGTGCGCAAGGCCCTGGCCGCGGACATTGCCGCCCTCGAGTCGGTACCGCGTCTGGATACCGAAGGCGCCTTCCTGCAACTGGGCGCACTCAACACCCAGGTCGACCGCCTGAACCTGGTGCCGGTCACCAACAAGCGCGAACTGCCTGCCCTGCTCGAACAGATCACGCCGGACAGCGTATCCGAGTCCTGGACCCAGGGCCTCAAGGCCTCCCTGGACGGCGCCATAAGCAAGTTCGAACAGCTCATCATCATTCAGCACCGCGACGAGCCGGTGGAACCCCTGCTCTCGCCCGAGCAGCACTTCTTCCTGCAGCAGAATCTGCACCTGATGCTGGAACAGGCACAGCTCGCACTGTTGCAGCGCAAGCAGAATGCCTACGATAGCGCACTGGGCAAGGCGGAAAACTGGATCGATACCTACTTCGACCCGCAGGATGCCACCACCAATGCACTGCTGCGCGGTATTGCCGAACTCAAGCTGCTGCAGGTCTCACCCGAGGTGCCCGATATTTCCGGCTCACTCAATACCCTCAAGGCCTACCTGCAGCAAATGACCAAACTGAAGCAGGAAGGAGCCGCGTAACATGAAACGAGGACTCCTGCTTTTACTGATCATTCTCTTTGCGGGCGCCTGGCTGGGCGAAAAAATGGTGCAGGATCCGGGCTATGTTCTGGTCTCCTATAACAGCACCACCATCGAGACCAGTCTCTGGGTTCTGCTGGTGGTTAGCCTGGTCAGCTTTATCGCGGCTTATATACTGCTGCGCCTGCTGTCCAAGGCTCGCATCCCCACGACCGAGCTGCGCCACTGGGGTGAGCGCCGCGCACTGCGCAGCGCCCACCGCAAAACCCTCAAGGGCCTGCAGGCCTTCAGCGATGGCAGCTGGTGGAAAGCCCAGCGCTATCTGGGCCAGGCCGCACCGCGGGCCGAACTGCCGCTGATCAACTACCTCACCGCGGCCCGTGCCGCCGAGGAACAGGGCGACGACAAGGGCGCCGATGCCCTGCTGCTGCAGGCGCGCCAGCAGAGTCCGCTGAACACCACCGCTGTGGATCTTGCCCAGGCACAGCTGCAGTTCGAGCGTGGCCAGTTTGACGAGTGCCGCACCACTCTGGCGGCGCTGCAGACACGGCTGCCGAAACACAGCCAGGTACTGCGCCTGCTGCACAGTTGCCTGGTTCAGCTGGGCGACTGGCAGGACCTGGTAACTCTGCTTCCCGCCCTGCGCCAGAACAAGATACTGCCCCAGGAGTCGCTACAGGCACTCGAGCTGCGCTGCCATCGTGAAATCTTTAGTCAGAGCCTGGCCCAGCTGCCCGCTGAAACCGACCGCGAGACCCGTGTGCAGGTACTGAATCGCGCCTGGCAGGACCTGCCAACCCAACTGACCAGCAATGAAAGCCTTGTATGCGATTATGTCTCCCAGCTGATCGCCCTGGGTGAAGAAGCCCGCGCCGAGATTTTCCTGCGCGATCAGATCAAGCGTGGCTGGAACGACAGCCTGGTGCGGATATACGGCCGCCTGCAGGGTGAGAACGCCCACAAGCAGCTGGAAATCGCACGCAAATGGCAGCAAGACCACCCCGAGAGCGCCGATCTGCTGCTGACCCTCGGTCGTCTGTCCATGCGCAACGAACATTGGGGCAAGGCCATCGGCTTTTTCGAGCAGAGCATTGCGCTGCAGCCAGGCGCCGATGCCTACGCCGAACTCTGTCGTCTGCTGCAACACCTGGGTGAGCATGACAAGGTCGCCACACTGCTGCAGGAAGGCCTGAGCGCCACCGGTTCTGGTTTGCCCAGCCTGCCGATGCCGGACAAGTCTGCAGCGATCAGCGCCTGATACCGGCTACAGACTCCGAACTACAGCACGGACCCGCAAGGGTCCGTTTTGCATTCAGGCTTTTAGCTTGAGCTTTTGCAGCACCTTGTCCGGCACCGCAGCATAATGATCAAACTCCAGGGTAAAGAGCGCTCTTCCCTGGGTCACTGAGCGCAGATCGGTGGCATAACCAAACATTTCAGCCAGAGGCACCAGCCCCTCAACATCATGGGTGCCATCGGCGCGCGGCACAGTGCTGTGCACTTCACAGCGGCGCGCACTGAGCTGCCCCAGCACATCACCCAGGTTCTCTTGCGGGGTAACCACGGTGATCCTGCATAGCGGCTCAAGCAGCTTCGGTTGCGCCTGCAACGCCGCGTCCCGGAACGCCTGCACGGCCGCATTTTTAAATGCAAGTTCGCTGGAATCAACGCTATGGGTGGAACCATCCACCAGCGTCACGGCGACATCAGTCACCTCCTGACCGCCGATCAGACCCGTTTGCGCCGCTTCCTCAACCCCCTTTTTCACCGCTGTAATAAAGGCAGCCGGAATCACGCCGCCCTTGATCTGCTGTGAGAAAACCAGCCCGGAGCCAGGCTCACCCGGGGCCAGGTCGATATACACATGGCCAAACTGACCATGACCACCGCTCTGGTGCACGTAACGCCCCTCGATGTGACTGACCGCACCCGCGACCGTCTCCTTGTACGTCACTCGCGGCGGGCCGCTGCGCACCTTGATGTGGTGCTCACGCTCGATCCGGGTCATCAGGATCTCAAGGTGCAGCTCCCCCATGCCGGACAGAATAGTCTGGCCGCTGTTGTCATCAAAGTGCACATGAAAGGTCGGATCCTCCTCCTTGAGCTGGGCCAGCGCCCGGTTCATTTCGTCCCGATCGCGCACCGCACAGGGCTCAATGGCGATATTGATCACCGGGTCCGGAAACTGGATCGATTCCAGCACCAGCGGATGATCCAGCGCGCAGAGCGTATCCCCGGTTATGGCATCCTTGAGCCCCACCACCGCATCGATCTCACCGGCGGGAATCGTATCGATATCCTCCCTGCGGTCGGCGAACACCCGCACCAGCCGACCGATGCGCAGCTTGTGTCCGGTACGGGGATTAAATACCGCCTCGCCCGTTTTCAGACGCCCGGAATACACCCGCACATAGGCCATCTGCCCGGCATAGGGGTCGGTGACCGTTTTGAAGACCAGTGCGCAGAGGGGCTCATCAAGACTGAGTTTCCAGTGTTCTTCCTCTCCGCTGACAGGGTGGTGCCCCACCACTTCCAGTCGATCCAAGGGCGACGGGAGCAAGTCGACCACCGCATCCAGCAACGGCTGCACACCTATATTGCGCAGTGCCGAGCCACAGAATACGGGATAGAGCCGGTTCTCCAGTGTTGCCCGACGCAGGCCGGCGCGCCACTGCGACGGCGCTACCTGCTCATCCGCCAGGTACTGCTCCAGCAGTCCGTCATCGGTCTCACAGATCGCCTCCAGCAGTTCCCGGCGAGCCTCAAGCGCCGCCGGTAACAAGGCCTCGCTAATGGGTTCGCGCACAGGCGCAGCACCGTACTCGTCGGGCCAGCGAATCTGCTGCATGTCCAGCAGGTCCAGCACGCCGACAAAGGTGCTTTCAGCCCCGATGGGAATGTTCACCGCCACCGGTGTCACATGCAGGCGTTCGCGGATACTGGCCAGCGCCTGCTGAAAATCTGCCCCGATGCGATCCATCTTGTTGATAAAGCAAATGCGGGGTACTCGGTAGCGCTCCGCCTGGCGCCACACCGTTTCACTCTGGGACTCGACACCGTGGACACCATCGAATACCACCACCCCGCCATCCAGTACCCGCAACGCGCGCTGTACTTCAGCGGTAAAGTCGATATGCCCCGGGGTGTCGATAATATTGATCTGGTGATCACGCCACTGGGTGGTTATCGCCGCCGAGACGATAGTGATCCCCCGTTCCCGCTCCTGATCCATCCAGTCGGTCGTGGTGGTGCCATCATCCACGGAGCCCAGCTTGTGGGTAATACCGCTGTAAAACAGCATGCGCTCGGTGGCCGTCGTCTTGCCGGCATCGATATGGGCAATGATGCCAATGTTACGAATTTTCTCCGGCTCGAAATGTCGTTTGTCCATAAATCCCCCCGGCGCCAGGCCGTCTGGATTGTGTCTTGACCGCTGGCGCCCGAACGTCCGGACACAGAGGGCGAGGAGGCTGTCCCATGCCCAAGCATGGGAACACCCCTCAGTATTGCAGCAAAGCGATTATTTACCGGCTTTTCCGGCGCATAACGCCGCCCTCGACCGGAACCGCCTCGCATCTGCGGCGCCTCGGACCTGCGGTTGCCAGCAAGGCATAGCGATCGTCGAGCCATCGCAAAGCACAAAGCCCGAGATGTCTGGGCGCAGAAGAGAAAGAGAAGACCGCCCCAGACACAGCTCATGGCAAGGATACGGCCGCAAAGCTAGACTGGCTAATAGGGGATTAGAAGAATCCACTCTTCGGCTCGCAGATGACCATTCGATGGAGACACCCCATGTCCGACCTCAACCACAGCCTTTATGAAGATTTCCCCCAGTATGCTGCACGCATTCGCCAGCTGAAGGAGGAAAATGAAACCTTTGCCCGACTGGCCAGTGAGTACCACAAGCTCGACCACAGCGTACGTGGTCTGGAGATGCGCAATATTCCAACGTCAGATGATAACTTTGAACAGATGAAACAGCGCCGAGTGCAGCTCAAAGACCAGTTACTGAAAATGCTGCAGTAACCAGGGAGGCTGTCCGACCTCAGGGATCACCAACCCGCCCCCTCCGCCAGAGCGCCAGAGTGACATTGCCGACAGAAGCCATCTTGCATGGCTTCTGTTTTATCTACACAGTGGCGCAGGGCAGCCTGTCGGAGTTAACAATGATCTACTGCGGAAAAGCCCGACAGGCTGCTAGGATTGACGCTATTTGACCGGCCTGGGGGCATAGGCAAACACATCGGAGTGCAGCTGATCCGCATGCATGCCATGCTGCTCGCAGGCATCCAGCAGTGCATACACCATGGCCGGCGAGCCGCTGGCATACACCTGGGTATCGGCAAAGTGATCCATGTCTTCCAGCATGGCCTGGGGCAGCAGGCCGGTGCGGCCCACCCAGTCCGGGCTCAATTCGGGCTCGCTCACCACCGGTACGAAATGCACATTGGGGTATTCCCGCGCCCATTGCTCAGGCAGCGCCAACTGATACAGATCGGCCGCATCCCGCGCGCCCCAGTAGATACGAATCTGGTTTTTCACCTGGCGAGCCAGCAGATGCTCGACCATGCTCTTGATCTGGGAAAAACCTGTGCTGGCCGCGGCAAACACCAGCCGGTCATCCTTGCCCAGCGTTGTTGCATGCAGGCAGCAGGCGCCCTTGGGCGCTTCAATCTCTACCGTTTTTTCCTGCTGCAGATGCGCCATCACGGCACAGGACATCTCGCTGTCCGGCAGCAGGCGAATATGCAGCTCCAGCATGCGCTCCAGCTCTGGTGCAGAGGCGATTGAAAACGAGGCATTTCTGCCATTGGGCAGGCAGATATCCAGATACTGCCCGGCCTGGAACTCCAGCGCCAGTGACGCGGTAGCCGGCAGGCGCAGCCGAACCAGATACACATCCCGGTTAAGCACCTCGACCGAGGTAATGTCACAGTTCAGTTTCTTCACTACTACTTCTCCAGGGAGCTTAAGTCCCTTTATCTTTACGCTAACGTCGGTCAGTGGCACGCTGGTACAGGCCAGTGCAATCGTTTCGCCCGTCGCACCACCAAGCGGTGACACACACAAATGACGCCTTGGATAACGCTGCTGCAGTTCCCCCTGCAGCAGGCTGACCTCACAAATCTCGCAGACACCGTTACGACAGCTGCGGCGCATGCCATACCCCAGCCGCTCCAGCGCCTGCAGCAGGGTTTCACCGGGACCGGTCTCGATCACCTGGTCAACACCTTCCAGCAGTACCCGGCGGGGCTGCTCAGTCACCCAAAATACCCAGCTCATCCCAGATGGCATCGATACGGGCCTTGACCTCGTCATCCATGCGGATCGGCACACCCCACTCGCGCTGGGTCTCGCCTTCCCACTTGTTGGTGGCATCCAGACCCATCTTCGACCCCAGACCCGACACCGGCGATGCGAAATCCAGATAATCTATCGGCGTGTTGTCGATCAGTACCGTATCCCGCGACGGATCCATGCGGGTGGTAATGGCCCAGATAACGTCGTTCCAGTCCCGCGCATTGATATCATCGTCACAGACGATCACAAACTTGGTATACATGAACTGGCGCAGGAAGGACCAGACACCCAGCATCACACGCTTGGCATGACCCGGATACTGCTTCTTCATCGTCACCACCGCCATGCGGTACGAGCAGCCTTCCGGTGGCAGATAGAAATCGATAATCTCCGGAAACTGCTTCTGCAGGATCGGGACGAACACCTCATTCAGTGCCACCCCCAGAATCGCCGGCTCATCGGGTGGGCGGCCCGTATAGGTGCTGTGATAAATCGGCCGATTGCGGTGCGTAATGCGCTCAACGGTAAACACCGGAAAACGATCCACCTCATTATAGTAGCCGGTGTGGTCGCCAAAGGGCCCCTCATCCGCCATCTCGTCGGGGTGGATATGGCCTTCAAGGATGAATTCCGCGCTGGCCGGCACCTGCAAATCATTACCGAGACAGCTGATCACTTCCGTTTTGCCGCCGCGCAACAGGCCGGCAAAGGCGTACTCGGACAGCGTATCGGGCACCGGCGTTACCGCCCCCAGAATGGTCGCGGGATCAGCGCCGAGCGCCACCGCCACCGGGAATGGTTTGCCCGGATGCTGTTCCTTCCATTCGCGGAAATCCAGCGCCCCGCCACGATGCGCCAGCCAGCGCATAATCAGCTTGTTGCGGCCAATCAGTTGCTGACGGTAAATGCCCAGGTTCTGCCGCGCCTTGTTAGGACCCCGGGTAATGACCAGCGGCCAGGTCACCAGGGGACCGGCATCGCCGGGCCAGCAGGTCTGGATCGGCAGCTTGTACAGATCCACATCGTCGCCTTCGATCACATGGGTCTGGCAGGGAGCCGATTTCACCACCTTGGGCCCCATATTCAGCACCTGCTTGAAGATCGGCAGTTTTTCCCAGGCATCACGCATGCCCTTGGGCGGCTCAGGTTCCTTGAGCTGTGCCAGTACCTTGCCCACTTCACGCAGCGCTTCGACCGTTTCCTCCCCCATACCCAGCGCCACCCGCTGCGGCGTACCGAAGAGATTGGCCAATACCGGATAGTCATAGCCTTTGGGGTTCTCGAACAGCAATGCCGGGCCGCCCGCACGCAGGGTGCGATCGCAGATTTCGGTCATTTCGAGTTTGGGGTCGATCGGCTGGGAAATACGCTTGAGCTCACCGCGCGCTTCCAGCATCGCCATGAAATCACGCAGATCTTTATATTTGGGTGAGGACATAATCGATAAACTTCAGTCGTTGCAGTGCATCTGTGACAAAACCGTCACCGGGGCGTAAAACCCCGACATGCAGATACACAAATGGATGACCGGACGTTCCAAACATAAACCCTGCTCCAGTACGTCACTGTACTCGCAGGATCAGTACTTCCATGTACAAAAAAGGGTAAGCACAGGCTTACCCTTTTCCAGTTCAGGAACAACGCTTACTGGCGTTTCATTGACAGGAAGAACTCGTTGTTGGTCTTGAAGTCCTTCAGCTTGTCGATGACAAACTCGGTCGCGGAGGTATCTTCCATCGGATCCAGCAGACGACGCAGAATCCACATGCGCTGCATTTCGTCTTCGGTTGTCAGAAGATCTTCACGGCGCGTGCCCGAACGACGGATATTGATCGCCGGGAACATGCGACGTTCTGCAGCCTTGCGGTCCAGGTGTACTTCGGAGTTACCGGTACCCTTGAACTCTTCGTAGATCACTTCGTCCATTTTCGAGCCGGTATCAACCAGCGCGGTGGCGATAATGGTCAGGCTGCCGCCTTCCTCGATATTACGTGCTGCACCGAAGAAACGCTTGGGACGCTCCAGCGCATGCGCATCAACACCACCGGTCAACACCTTGCCGGACGACGGAATAACCGTGTTGTAGGCACGGGCCAGACGCGTGATGGAGTCCAGCAGGATGACAACGTCCTTCTTGTGCTCGGTCAGACGCTTGGCCTTCTCCAGCACCATTTCAGCGACCTGCACGTGACGTGACGGCGGCTCATCGAAGGTGGAGGCAACCACTTCGCCGCGCACGGTGCGCTGCATCTCGGTCACTTCCTCGGGGCGCTCATCGATCAGCAACACGATCAGATGGCAATCAGGGCTGTTACGGGTAATGCTGCTGGCAATATTCTGCAGCATCAGCGTCTTGCCCGCTTTTGGCGGAGAAACGATCAGAGCGCGCTGACCTTTGCCCATGGGGCACACCAGGTCGATAACACGGGCCGTGATGTCCTCAGTACTGCCGTTGCCGATTTCCATGCGCAGACGTTCCTGCGGGAACAGCGGCGTCAGGTTTTCGAACAGAATCTTGTTCTTGGCGTTTTCCGGCCTGTCGTAGTTAATCTCATCGACTTTAAGCAGCGCGAAATAACGCTCGCCATCTTTCGGCGGACGGATCTTGCCGGTAATGGTATCGCCAGTGCGAAGGTTAAAACGGCGGATCTGACTCGGTGAAACGTAAATATCGTCAGGGCCAGCCAGGTAGGATGAATCAGCGGAGCGGAGGAAGCCGAAGCCATCCTGCAGTATCTCGAGAACGCCGTCGCCAGAGATATCTTCGCCGCCTTTGGAGTGTCTCTTCAAAATTGCGAAGATCACATCCTGTTTGCGAGAACGGGCAAGGTTGTCCATTCCCATTTCTTGCGCGATTTCCAGAAGCTCCGGAACGCTTTTTGTTTTGAGCTCGGTTAGATTCATATGCTTTGGAGAAGGGCCACGAATGACCAAGTTAGAGTGGAAAACAGGAGAAAATCAGAGGTCGATACTAATGACTGGGAGTCTGAAGCTTGTCAAAGGGGGGTGACAAGTACCCAGCAGTCGCAGTCAATATAAAGGCTTGGGTCGCGGCTGTCTAGACTGGAGGGCAAGAAATATAAATCAGCGGCGCCGACCCATTTCCGCCCTCCGGATTACAAATCAGAGATTGGCGTCGATAAAGGCAGCCAGCTGGGACTTGGAAAGAGCGCCCACCTTGGTCGCCTCAACATTGCCACCCTTGAACAGCATCAGGGTCGGGATACCACGAATACCGAACTTCGGCGGTGTTTCGTTGTTTTCATCGATATTAAGCTTGCAAACTTTCAGTTTGCCTTCGTAATCCTTGGCGATCTCTTCCAGTACCGGTGCAATCATCTTGCAGGGGCCACACCATTCAGCCCAGTAATCAACCAGCACCGCGCGCTCTGCTTTGAGCACTTCCTCTTCGAAAGATGCATCGGTGACGTTAACGATGTTTTCGCTCATAGGAACCATTCTCCAAACACGCGAGGTGTTCATATTAGTGCTTCTGCGGAAATTCCGACCCAAAAACCCCGGTAAGACGGGACAATTATGCCGGGATATCCTCAACTGCTGCCGATGATACCATTGCACAAAAAAAAATGTGAACACTAAGCGCCGATCATGACGTTTTCAGGCCCTGTAAAGGCGACTTCACCGCAGCCAGAAAAACATCGATGGTCATATTATTCTGATATTCTTAGCCGCTCTGTTCCTGTGGCATGGTATGCACCAGAAAGATGAATGATACGAGCCCCCTATCCGCTACAGCGACACCCCCATCCCTGCTGGCGGCGATCGACCTTGGCTCCAACAGTTTCCACATGGTCGTCGCCCAGCTGATAGACGGCGAAATAAAGCTGCAGGATGTCATGTCCGAAAAGGTCCAGCTGGCCGCTGGTCTGGATGCCGATAAGCTGCTGAGCGAAGAGGCCCAGCAGCGCGGTCTGGAATGCCTGGCCCGCTTCGCGCAGCGTGTTTCCGACCTGCCACGCAAGGCAATCCGCATTGTTGCGACCAATGCCCTGCGTGAAGCCGTCAATAGCCGCGAGTTTCTCGAGCGGGCCGAAGATATCATGCAAACATCCCTGGAAATCATTCCCGGCCGCGAAGAGGCCCGGCTGATTTATCTCGGCGTCTGCCAGACCCGCCCACCACAGGATGGCATGCGCCTGGTCATCGACATCGGTGGCGGCAGTACCGAACTGGTACTGGGTGAGAAATTCCAGCCGCGCGCGCTCGAAAGCCTCGAAATGGGCTGCGTGAGCTTTACCCAGCGCTATTTCCCCGACGGCCAGATCAGCAAGGCGGCCTTCCAGAAAGCGACCTACGCGGCCCTGCGTGAACTGATGTCGATTCAGAAGCGCTACAGACGCCTGGGCTGGAGTAACTGCGTCGGTTCATCCGGCACCATCAAGGCGATCCGCAACGCCTGCATTAGCCTGGGGCTCACCGAAGAGCACATTACGGCTCGGGCGCTGGATCAGCTACGCCAGAAAATACTCGGCTATCGTCACGTCGATGAAATCACCGAAGTCAAAGCCGAACGCCGAGCCCTGTTGCCCGCAGGGCTTGCCATTCTCTGCGCTGCCTTTGATTCGCTGGGCATTCGCGAGATGGCCTGTTCCGAGGGCGCACTGCGAGAGGGGTTACTATTCGAAATGGCCGGACGCCTGCAGCACGAAGACATCCGAGAGCGCAGCATCAGCATGCTGATGCGGCGTTACCATGTAGACCGCCACCAGGCCGAGCGGGTCGAGCGCAGCGCCCTGCAGGCGCTGGGGCAAGTGAGCGACAGCTGGGGGCTGAACGATCCTCAGCACGCCCAGATGCTGCGCTGGGCCGCGCACACCCATGAAATAGGCCGTGCCATCTCCCATGCCCAGTACCACAAGCACAGCGCCTATCTGCTACAGAACTCCGATATCGCCGGCTTTACCAACCTGGACCGCCAGCAGCTGGCGCTGCTGGCACGCAGTCACCGCCGCAAATTCCCCAAGGATGATTTCAAACAGCTGCCCGACAGCCGCCAGCAGGCCTGCCGCCGCCTGGCGGTTCTGCTGCGCCTGGCAAGCCTGCTGCACCGCAACCGCAGCCATGTGAAGATGCCCCCCCTGCAGCTGACTGTCGATAACAAGCAACTGTCGCTGCGCTTTCCCGCAGGCTGGCTGGAACAGCAACCGCTGACACAGGCCGACCTGGAACAGGAAGCCGAATACCTCAAGTCACTGGGCCTCAAGCTGCAGGTCAGTTAATAGCAGCCACCCGACAAACTCCGGACAACAAAAAACCCGCTCAGGGGAAGCCCCGGGCGGGTTTTTTAAGCTGCGAGAGTCGTTTACAGACTCGGCCCTGCTGCCACTATCTTCTCGTCAACACCGCTGAACTTGCGGAAGTTCTCAACGAATTGCCCGGCAAGATCCTTGGCGGTGGCGTCAAAAGCGCCCTTGTCCGCCCAAGTGTTACGTGGGTTCAGCAGGTTGGTTTCCACGCCAGGCACGGCCCTTGGCACCGACAGGTTCAGGCCGGGCAGGTGCTCGGTCTCGGCGTCTGTCAGGGCGCCGCTCTGAATCGCCGCGATAATGCCGCGGGTCGTCGGGATGCTGAAGCGCTCGCCGGTACCGTAGGATCCGCCGGTCCAGCCGGTGTTAACCAGATAGACTTTGGAGCCGAACTCTTCGATACGCTTGATCAGCAGATCGGCGTAGGCACGGGCCGGACGCGGGAAGAAAGGCGCGCCGAAGCAGGTGGAGAAGGTCGACTTGATACCGCCGCCTGAACCCATTTCGGTAGAGCCTACCAGCGCGGTATAGCCCGACAGGAAGTGATAGGCCGCCGCTTCCTTGGTCAGGATAGACACTGGCGGCAGCACGCCGGTCAGGTCGCAGGTCAGGAAGATGATTGCCTGCGGCTCGCCACCCAGGTTGTGCTCGGTACGTTTCTCAACGTGCTCCAGCGGGTAGGCGCAGCGACCATTTTCCGTCAGACTGGTGTCGGCGTAATCCGCCGTGCGGGTTTCGTTCAGTACCACGTTCTCAACGATGGCACCAAAACGAATCGCATCCCAGATGATGGGTTCGTTTTTCTGGCTCAGGTTGATGGTCTTGGCGTAGCAGCCACCTTCGAGGTTGAAGACCACTCCCTTGCCCCAGCCGTGCTCGTCATCGCCGATCAGGTAGCGTTCGGGATCAGCGGACAGGGTGGTTTTGCCGGTGCCGGACAGGCCGAAGAACAGCGTTGTGCTGCCATCGTCGCCGACATTGGCCGAGCAATGCATCGGCAGCACGTCTTTTTCCGGCAGCAGAAAGTTCTGCACCGAGAACATGGCTTTCTTCATTTCACCGGCATATTCCATACCGGCGATCAGTACCTTGCGCTTGGCAAAGTTGAGGATCACGCAACCATCAGTGTTGGTGCCGTCACGCTCAGGGTCACAGCGGAAACCTGCAACGTTGAGGATCTGCCACTCTTCCTTGCCCTTGGGATTGTAGTCCGCGGGACGGATAAACAGGTTCTGACCAAACAGATTCTGCCAGGCAGTCTGCGTCATCATTTTTACCGGCAGGTAGTGACCCTGATCGGCGCCCACGTGCACCATCGAGACAAACTGCTCCCGATCGGCCAGATAGGCTTCAACCCGTTCCCAGAGCGCATCAAACTTGTCCGAGTCAAACGGACGGTTGATGTTGCCCCAGTCGATTTCATCGCTGGTGCTTGGCTCTTTAACGATGAAACGATCCAACGGCGAGCGCCCGGTGCGCTTGCCGGTGGTCACGACCAGCGCGCCGGAGTCGGCCAGCTGGCCTTCACCGCGTTCGATCGCCTTTTCAACCAGCTGAGCGCGGCTCAGGTTGGTGTGTACAGTATTCTCAGTTTCTATGGTCATTACTGGATTCCCTTGGCATAGGCGCCAATAACGCTACCTGTCTAGCAGATGCTGTCGTGCAGATGAAAGACCCAATCGCGCCCCTGTCGCGGTTATAGTACTTATTTGGGGAGGCGCATTATCGCACAAAAAATAACACATTGACTATTCTATGAGCGGCACCGACGCACGGTCTGAGCGTCAGTGCAGCAGGTCAGATTTGGGAATATTTGCACTGTCTGAAAACATGCTCAGAATATCCGTTTCATCAAAGCTGTGGTGCTCATTGCAGAACTGACAGCTCACGCCGACCGACCCCTCTTTTTCCACAATGTCCAGCAATTCGTCGCGGGCCAGAAACTGCAGCGCATTACCGCAGCGTTCGCGGCTGCAATCACAGTGAAAGCGCAACGGGCGCGCATCAAACAGACGGCAGCTTTCTTCGTGAAACAGGCGGTACAGCAGGGTTTCACTGTCAAGCGTCAGCAGTTCTTCAGGCTTCAGCGTGGCGCCCAGCTGGCTAATATGCGACCAGTCTTCCTTCGCCGTGCCCGCCGCTGGCATCACCTGCAGCAGTAAGCCCGCTGCACGCTGACCATCCGCCGCCAGATGCACCTGAGTGGGAAGCTGTTCGGACTGGCTGAAGTAATTTTCGATGCAACGCGCCAGGGTTTCACCTTCCAGTGATACCACGCCCTGATAGCGTCGCCCTTCGGCAGGCTCAATGGTGATCGCCAGGCGCCCGTTGACCAGTAGCTCATTGAAGGCCTGCTCCTGCGGAACTTCACCCTCATAACGCGCAATGGCCCGCAGATCCTGCTGATGGTTGCACTCGGCCATCAGCATCTGTACCGCACCTTCGCCCGACGCCTGCAGGATCAGGCGACCCTCGAATTTCAGCGTTGAGCTCAGCAGGCTCACCGCCGCCAGCATTTCACCCAGCACCCGTTGCAACAATGGCGGATACTCGTGTAGCCCCAGCACCTGCTGGTAGCTGTCGCCGAGCCCCACCAGGACACCGCGAATATCAAGTTTGTCGAACAGCACAGGCTGTATCTGATCGGAATTACTCATCAGGATCTATCTCGCAACAGGCGCCGCACATCAGACTCCGGCAAGGAGCTCAGGCTGCGCGGTTATTCAGGTCTTGCAACATCGAGGCACGCGCGGCGAGGTCAGCGTCAAGTTCTGACCCGGCCCGGTGACGCCTGGACGAGGTGTCCTGCGTCAAACGCCAACAGGGCCTAGAGTGGCCCGGGCCTCGGTGTTACCATTTTGGGGCATTTTATCACAACCGAATTGGAACCCAGCATGCCCCGCGAGATCTCCATTTTTCCAGGCTCCTGGAAGCTGAAGCCGCTGATCACTCTGCATATCTGTGCCAGCATACTGCTGCTGAGCTTTGCGTTGCCCGCCGGCAAGGAGCTGTGGCGCCTGCTGGACAGCAGCGTCTTCTATTATCTGAATGGGTTTATCGCCCAGAGTGGTGCCCAGACCAGCTTCTGGGCCTGGATGAACGTGCGTGCAGCCGACCTGCTGCCCGGCATTCTGATTCTGCTAACGCTGACCTTCCCGGGCCTGGGCTTTCGCCGCGAGCAGCTGCAACAGGCGCTGGTGGGATTCTTCGCCCTGCTGTTCTTCGCCCTGATACTGCGCCAGCTACTGCACGAAGTAACAGAACTGTTTCAGCTGGCAGGGCTTAGTCCGTCACTGGTGCTGGAGCCGGTGAATCGCCTGAGCGAACTCGCACCCCATATAGACGCCAAGGATTCTTCAAAGGAAAGTTTTCCGGGGGATCACGCCGCCATTCTGCTGCTGTGGGCGGGTTATATCGTACTGAGTCGTCGCAGCCTGCCGTCTCTGCTGGCGCTGATCACGGCCATCGCCTTTACCCTGCCCCGCATGGTCGGCGGCGCGCACTGGTTCAGCGACAACTATGTCGGCGGCCTCTTTACCGCGCTGATTGCCCTGGCCTGGGCGTTTTACAGCCCACTGTGCGCCTGGCTCGCGATCAGGCTGATGCGGCTGTGCGCACCGCTGTTCAAACAACTGGCGCGCCTGCCTGGCATCGGCCGGCTACCGTTTTTTACGGCCAGTCATTCGGCCTGACGCTCCTTGAAACTGCGAATCTGGCGCCGGTCCTTCTTGTTGAGCTGGTGACGCGGGTTCAGGCTGCTGCCGCCATTGAGCTTGCGCTCCGCTGCCAGTTTTTCACGTTTGGCAACGCTCTCGGGCGTTTCACGATAGAGCTGCTGCGCCTCTGGGGCGCCGCGGCGCTGATCGGACAGCTGCAGGATTTCGATTTCCTTCATATCCATTCCCTGGCGAATCTGCAACATGGCTCCCACTTCCACCAGCTTGCTGCACTTGCTGCGCTGGCCGCTGTAATGCACCTTGCCACCTTCAATCATGTCCTTGGCGGTGGCCCTGGTGCGGTAGAAGCGCGCCGCCCAGAGCCACTTGTCGAGCCGCACCCTGTGTTCCTGGGCTTCACTCATTGTGCTGGTCACCCCCGTTGAATAATTCATCAAACTGATCGATCGCCCGAAACTCGTCGATACGGCGTGCCGGTGCCTGGCTGTCCGGCTGGACAATGGACAGCAGGTGGGCGATGCCGAAGCGCTCGGCGGAACGCAGCACCGGCAGACTATCGTCCACCAGCAGGGTGCGAGCCGGATTAAACGGCTCCACTGCCTGTAATTGAGACCAGAACTGCACATCCTCCTTGGGCAGGCGGAAATCATGGGAGCAGATAATCGCATCTACCAGCGCATCAAGGCCGGTGATCTGCAGCTTGAGATTCAGGCTGTCGCGATGCGCATTGGTCACGATCACGGAGCGCATTCCACGCTGTCGCAGGCGCTGCAGGAAGTCTTGCACCTGGGGCCTAAAACCAATGCGATCAGCCACTTCACGCTTGAGCGCTGGAATATCAACGCCCAGTTGCTCGGACCAGTAATCCAGGCAATACCAGTTGAGCGTGCCCTGCTCCTGTGTGATACGCTGATGCAGCCACTCCCGGGCGTCTGCGGGCTCGAGCTTGCGTAGCTGTGCATAGCGTAAAGGCAGGTGTTCCAGCCAGAAATAGGAGTCGAAATGGAGATCCAGCAGGGTTCCATCCATGTCGAGCAGAACGGTATCGACGGCACGCCAGTCCAGCATTGTTATCGTCCGGGTTCAGGTCAGAATTCAGTCTCAGAGTCACAATCAGTATGCCCGTAAAACCACAGATATTGAAGGTAACCTGCGTTGCACGCAGCCGCCTGTTTCATGTTGAGGCGCTGGAGCTGCGCTTCTCCAATGGCGTTGAGCGCAGCTACGAACGCCTGGCCACGCGCGGTCACGGCGCCGTCATGATCGTACCTATACTGCCCAACGGTGATGTGGTGCTGATTCGCGAGTACGCCGCAGGGCTGGATGAATACACCCTCACGCTGCCCAAGGGGCTTATCGACCCGGGCGAAAACGCGGAAGAAGCCGCCCTGCGCGAACTGCAGGAAGAGGCCGGCTATGGTTGTAGAAAGCTTGAACGCTTGAAAGAGATGACCAGTGCCCCCAACTATATGGGACACCGCATAACGGTATTGCTGGCCCGTGACCTTTACCCGAGTCGCCTTGAAGGCGACGAACCCGAGCCACTGGAGCCGATGCGCTGGCCTCTGTCCGACCTGGAAACGCTGGTACAGCGCGAGGAATTCAGCGAAGGGCGGGCAATCGCGGCACTCTACATGGCCCGATCCCGCCTCGCGCTGGAAGCCACCGCCACCGTAACCGCGGACTAATTCAGGAGCCATCCTCTGGCGCAAAACGCCGGATGTCGCCTTCAGAACAGGGTGGCTGAAACTACAACTTGGCCACCGTAAACAGGCAAAAAAAACGCAGCACCTTGTGCCATGAAAAGGTGCTTTAACGGTGCTATAGTCTCTCGTCTGTCGAACCCACGGACTCGACAAACCGAGTTTCATACTGAACCTGTCGACCTAGAAAAAAGGGAAATATCATGAGCTTTGAATTACCGCCACTGCCTTACGCCAAAGACGCTCTGCTGCCACACATCTCTGCAGAAACGCTGGACTTTCACCACGGCAAACACCACAACACCTACGTGGTCAAGCTGAACGGCCTGGTACCGGGCACCGAATACGAAGGCAAGTCACTGGAAGAGGTCATCATGGCCGCTCCGGCTGGCCCAGTTTTCAACAACGCCGCCCAGATCTGGAACCACACTTTCTACTGGAACAGCCTGTCCCCCAACGGCGGGGGCGTTCCCACAGGTGCGATCGCTGATGCTATCAACGCCAAGTGGGGTTCTTTCGAAGCCTTCCAGGCCGAATTCAACGACAAGGCTGTTAACAACTTCGGTTCTTCCTGGACCTGGCTGGTGAAAAATGCCGACGGCTCCCTGGACATCGTCAACACCAGCAACGCCGGCACGCCTATGACCTCTGGTCAGACCGCTCTGCTGACCGTCGACCTGTGGGAACACGCCTACTACATCGACTACCGCAACCTGCGTCCGGATTACCTGAAAGGTTTCTGGGCTCTGGCAAACTGGGACTTCGCCAACGCCAACCTGGCTGGCTAATCGTTACCGGTTATGAAAAAAGGCACCTTCGGGTGCCTTTTTTGTGCGCCTAAGATTTCAATCCGTCTTAACCGGCCTCGGTCACCGCCTGTGTCGCTGGCGCCGGCAGCAGTTCCTGCAGCAGTACATCCAACTGCGTCCAGACATTTTCCAGCAGGCGCGGCTGGGCCTCGCTATTGGGGTGCAGGCCATCGCTTTGCATTAAGGCTCGATCCAGCGCAACACCGTCCATCAAAAAGGGAACTCGCGCGACCTGTTGCGACTCAGACAACTCTGCGAAGATAGAATAGAAACCATCGCTATAGCGCGGACCGTAATTCGGTGGCAGGCGAATGCCCAGCAGCAGCACCCTTGCACCAGCCTCCTGCCCCAGAGTGATCAGATGACTCAGGTTCTGGCGTATAGCTGGCAAAGGCGTGCCACGCAGACCATCGTTGGCACCCAGCTCCAAAATCAGAATATCGGGTTCATGCTGCGCCAGCAGGGCCGGCAGCCGGGTAATGCCCCCCTGGGTCGTTTCGCCGCTGATACTGGCGTTAACAACCTCAATATCGGCGGACTGCTGCGTGATACGCTGGTGCATCAGGGCAACCCAGCCCTGTTCAACCGGCATGCCATAGGCTGCGGACAGGCTGTCACCCAGAACCAGAATGGATTGTGCCGCCCCGGTACCGGGCACTAATAACACACAGACAAACAGCAGCAGGCGGAACATGGACTCTCCAAAACCAGATCAAGTTGTCGTTTCGGCCCACGCGGTCAGCAAAAAGTTCCACACCCAGGGCGGTGAGTTGCAACTGTTCGAGAACCTCAATCTTGAAGTTCGCCGCGGCGAGAGCCTTGCCATTATTGGCCCCTCCGGGGCCGGCAAGTCAACCCTGCTGAGTATGCTGGCCGGGCTCGATCAACCCAGCAGCGGCATGATCCGGCTCGCCGGCAGCAACCTGGCGGACCTGGACGAGACAGCCCGCGCCCGCCTGCGGGCCCGTTCAGTCAGTTTTGTGTTTCAGTCTTTCCATCTGCTGCCGGAGCTGAGCGCGCTGGACAATGTGCGCCTGCCGCTGGAAATTCGCGGCGAAGCCGACAGCGAACAGCAGGCTCAGCACTGGCTATCCCAGGTAGGTCTGGCGAGCCGAGCCGGACATCTGCCAGGCCAGCTATCCGGCGGTGAACAGCAGCGCGTCGCCATTGCGCGGGCCTTCGCCACCCGCCCCGATATCCTCTTCGCCGATGAACCCACCGGCAACCTGGACAGCGAAACCGGCGCCAGCATTGTCGATCAGCTGTTCGGCCTGAATGCCCAGCAACAGACCACGCTGATTCTGATTACTCACGACAGCCAGCTGGCAAGTCGCTGTTCCCGTCGCCTGCAACTGCGTCAGGGTCAACTGCTGGAGACCACACCATGAGCCAGGCGGTACTGCGACTTGCCCGCCAGCAGGCCTTCAGCAGCCTGCGCAGCCCCGAATGGCGCGCCCTGCTGGCGGCCCTGCTGGTAGCCATCACCCTGATTTCACTGCTGACCCAGCTGGGCGACCGGCTGGAGCAAAGCCTCAATCGGCGCACCGCCGAACTGCTCGGCGCCGATCTGGTACTGCGCGCCGAGGAACCTGCAGTGCTGGAAGCCCAAGGCACCCTTCGCAGCAGCCGGGTGGCGCAGTTCCCCACCATGATCGAAGCCGGCGATGCAATGATGCTGGTCTCGGTGCGAGCCGTGACCGATCCCTATCCGCTGCGCGGCAGCATTGTCACGGAACCCGCGCAGCACCCGGACATCCCTGAACCGGGTACCGCCTGGGCCGAACCCCGCATCTTTGAAATGCTGCAGCTTGAGCCCGGCGATACGGTACAGCTGGGATACAGTCAGTTTCGTCTCAGCCACCGCCTGATGAGTTCACCGGATCGCGGCAGCGGCTTTCGCAGCTTCAGCCCGGGATTGATCATGCGCTCCGATGCATTGGAGGCTACCGGCGTGATAGCACCGGGCAGCCGGGTTGAATACCGCCAGCTGTTCGCCGGGCCTGCCGACGCTGTCGCGACCCTGGAAGAACAGCTGCGGGCAAATCTCGGGCCGGACGAACGACTTTATTCCCTACGCGCCGACCAGCCCATGACCGGGCGCGCGCTGCGCAACGCCGAGCTCTATCTCCGCCTGAGTGCTCTCTTTGCCCTGCTGCTGGGTGCCCTGACAATTACCCTGAGCCTGAGACGCTACAATGCGGCGCAGCATTCGCGCGCCGCCCTGCTGCTGAGCCTGGGGCTGGAAAATCGCCAGCTACTGCTGCTCTACGGCTACCAGCTGCTGTTCGGCTGGATCATCTGCGCCCTGCTCGGCACGGCGCTGGGCTTTGGGCTGCAGCAACTGCTGGTGCAGCTCATAGGTGACCTGTTGCCACAACCCGTACCTCAGGCAGGCTTCGCCGCCATGAGCAGCGGCGCCCTGATCGGCCTCTTGCTGCTGACCACACTGGGCCTGCCGGCCTTCTATCGCCTGAGTCAGGTGTCCGTGGTTGCACTGTTTCGTGAAACCAGCCTGCCCTCGAATATCCGCTCACGCCAGTTTCAACTGCTGGGCCTTGGGCTGCTGGCGGGGCTGATGAGTATCTATATCGAATCCCTGACACTGGCCCTGCTGCTACTCGGCGCCCTGACCCTCAGCGGCCTGGTCGTCGGCTGGCTTGCCCAGGCGCTGCTGCAACGCCTGGCCGAAGGGTTACGTCACCGCATGCGCCTTGGCAGCCTGCTGCTGCTGCGCATTCGCCAGCAGCGCAAATGGCACCGTTTGCAGGCCGCCACCATGACCTTGCTGCTGACCCTGCTGGCGACCCTGATCATTGCCCGCGGCGACATGCTGCAGCAGTGGCGTACTCAGTTCCCGCCGGATACGCCGAACTATTTTCTGATCAATATTCAGCCCTGGGAAAAAGAGCCACTGGATCAGCTGTTTGCCAGCAATACTCTGAGCCCTACTCTCTATCCGATGATTCGCGGCCGCATCAGCAGCCTCAACGACACGCCGCTGGCCGAAACCGACCTGACGACAGAGCAACGCCGCCACAATGCGCTCAGGCGCGAACTGAACCTGACCTGGGCTGAGCAGATGCCGGAGAATAACAGCCTGCTCAGTGGCAACTGGTGGCAGGGAACGCCAGCCGAGCCGCTGATATCGGTGGAGCAGGACCTGGCCGAGGCCCTGGGGGTCAGTACCGGCGACAGGGTGGGGTTTCAGATCGGCAGCCAGCTGATTCAGGCACAGGTCAGCAATATACGCGCGGTGCAGTGGGAATCCTTCACCCCCAACTTCTACGTGATCTTCTCGCCCGGGGCGCTGGATAGCCTGCCGGCCACCTATATCACGGCGCTACGCCTGGACGGTGAGCAGCGCACACTTGCCCGCACGCTGCTGCAGCAGTTTCCAACCCTGACCCTGATCGATATCGACCAGCTGCTGAATCAGGCCCAGGCGCTGATCGAGAAGCTGGTGGACAGCTCCAGCATGATCCTGCTGCTGACACTGCTGGCGGGACTGCTATTGCTGGTGGTGACACTGATGCAGGAGCTGGAACGACGCCGCTATGAAAGTGCCCTACTGCAAACCCTGGGCGCGACGCCGGGGCAAAGCCGTCAGCTGGATCTGCTTGAACTGCTCTGGCTCGGCCTGATCTGCGGCGCCCTGGCCGCCGTGGCGAGCGAGGCCATCCTCTGGCTGATCAGCGCCCGCGTGCTGCAGATACCGCTGACACTGCATCCGCTGAGCTGGCTCTTGCTGCCACCGCTGTCGGCGCTGCTCTTTACCGGCATAGGTGCGCTGATCCGCAAGCCGCTGGATCAGGCGCGCTGCTACAGCCTGCTCAAGGCCAACTGATGCCCGCAACGGTGGCGGCGCATACAACTATAAAGGCCACTATTTTATTGGTAGAATCGCGACAATTACTGCTTTTAAAACTTAAACAGACAGGGATACAAGATGGCACATCACGACGAGAACTTCCGTGATCCTGCGGGCTATGGCTGGGTTTTCATTAATTTGCTGGCACTGCTCTGGATCACTATGCCGGTCAGCATCGCGCTGATCAAGATCGTACAGTGGTAAGACTGCCGCTGCAGTCGGGCAATTGACATGAGTCAGCTGCGCATTGGCGATATAGCCAAAGGATCGGGCCTGAGCGTCGAAACCATTCGGTATTATGAACGCCGCGGCCTGATCACACCCCTCGGTCGCCTGCCATCGGGCTACCGCTGTTATGACGCACACACCCTTGAACGCCTGCACTTTATCGTGCGCTGCAAATCGCTCGGCTTTAGCCTGGATGAAATTCAGGAACTGCTGCTGCTCGACCCCAACGCCGAGTCGGCGCAGGTCAAGCAGAAGGTGGATCTGCGCATTCAGCAGATCGAAGACAAGATTTCACAGCTACGTGAACTGCAGCACTCGCTGCATCAACTGTCCGATCTGTGCTCTGGCGAAGGACCTGTTTCAGACTGCCCGATCATAGACACCCTCAAGCACTGACAGTCACGCCCTACCGCCTCCCAAACGCGCAGTCCGGGAAGCAGCAGGCCACATGGATTACTGCGGTTTGAGGCTTTCAACGCCTGCCTGAGTTCCCATCAGCACGACATCCGCCCCGCGGCGGGCAAAGAGCCCGTTGGTGACGACGCCGACCAGGTTGTTAAGCTCGGTTTCAAATGCCTTGGGATCACGGATTTTCAGATTGTAGACATCCAGAATCAGGTTGCCGTTGTCGGTGACAAAGCCTTCGCGCAGCTCCGGCTGTCCGCCCATGCGTACCAGCTCGCGGGCCACCAGCGAGCGCGCCATCGGAATCACCTCAACCGGCAACGGGAAGGCACCCAGGCAGGGCACCTGCTTGGATTCATCGACGATACAGACAAACTCCTTGGCCGCCGCCGCGACGATTTTTTCCCGCGTCAGGGCGCCGCCGCCGCCCTTGACCAGGTTCAGACCGGCATCAAACTCGTCGGCACCATCAACATAGGTATCCAGCCCCGCCACCGCATTGAGGTCGTACACCGGGATACCATGGCCGCGCAGCCGCTCGGCAGTGGCCTCTGAGCTGGCCACCGCCGCCTCAAACAGATGCTTGATGCCCGCCAGCTCGTCAATAAAGAAGTTGGCCGTTGAGCCCGTGCCCACCCCAACGATGGACTCAGGTTTAAGGCCAGCCTTGATATAGTCCAGAGCCGCCCGCGCAACAGCCTGCTTCATTTCATCCTGCGTCATCACACTTGAACCCATATGCTAGTAAGGCGAGAAATTATACGCTCTGTGCCGGCGCGCTTGTAGACGAAAGCGGTGTCAGCTTATACCATTTCCTGCTCTTTGCGGCCGCGACCTGCGCCGCCAGACCTAACTTATGGCACTGCATTCCCATGGCTCATCGATATATCAAGAAGATTCTGGAGGCGCGTGTCTATGACGTAGCCATCGAGACCCCGCTGGATTATGCCCGCAGCCTGTCTGAACGGCTGGACAACCGGGTACTCCTCAAGCGTGAGGACCTGCAGCCGGTGTTCTCGTTCAAGCTGCGTGGCGCCTATAACAAGATGGCCCAGCTCAGCGCCGCAGAAAAAGCCAAGGGTGTGGTCACCGCCTCGGCCGGCAACCACGCCCAGGGCCTGGCCTACTCGGCCCGCCACATGAACGTCAAGGCGACCATCGTCATGCCAAAGACCACGCCCGACATCAAGGTCAGCAACGTCAAGGCATTGGGTGGCAAGGTCATACTGCACGGCGATACCTTTGAAGAAGCCAAAGCCCACGCCGAGCGACTGGTCGAAGAAAAGGGCCTGGTCTATGTACCGCCCTACGATGACCCCGATGTCATTGCCGGTCAGGGCACCATTGGCATGGAGCTACTGCACCAGGAAAGCGGCCCCATTGATGCCGTTTTCGTGCCCGTGGGCGGTGGCGGCCTGATCGCCGGTATCGCGGTCTACATCAAGTACCTGCGTCCCGACGTAAAGGTCATAGGCGTCGAGTCCGAGGACTCCGCCTGCCTGCATGCTGCGCTGGCCGCGGATGAACGGGTCAAGCTGTCACAGGTTGGCATCTTCGCCGAAGGCGTCGCCGTGGCCCAGATAGGTCAGCACACCTTCGATCTGGCACGGCAGTATGTCGATGAAGTCATCACCGTCACCACCGACGAAATCTGCGCGGCCATCAAGGACATCTTCGATGACACCCGCTCGATCTGCGAGCCCTCCGGCGCCCTGGGCGTGGCCGGCCTGAAGAAATATGTCGCGCGCGAACAGTGCAGCGAGCGCACCCTGATTGCCATCGACTCCGGCGCCAACGTCAATTTCGACCGCCTGCGCCATATCGCCGAACGCTCTGAAGTCGGCGAAAAGCGCGAAGCCATCATTGCCGCCCGCATACCGGAACGCCCCGGCAGCTTTCGCAAGTTCTGCGCGGCTCTGGGCAAGCGCAACATCACCGAGTTCAACTACCGCTACAGCGACGACAAGGAAGCCATTGTCTTTGCCGGCATCCAGACCAGCCCCCAGGGCCCCGGCCGTGCCGCCCTGCTGAGTGAACTGCGAGAACACCTCGACGAAGTCATCGATCTGACCGACAACGAGATGGCCAAGCTGCACATCCGCTATATGGTGGGCGGCCACGCACCTGCAGCCGTGAACAATGAAGTGGTATTTCGTTTCGAGTTTCCGGAACGCCCCGGGGCGCTGATGAAATTCCTCAGCAAGCTGGGCGGGCGCTGGAACATATCCATGTTCCATTACCGCAACCATGGCGCAGCCTACGGCCGCGTGCTGGTGGGCATGCAGGTTCCCGCCGAGGAGCATGAGCAGGTCAAGGCTTTCCTGACGGAGATCGGCTACAACTTCTGGGATGAAACAGACAATACCGCCTACCGCCTGTTCCTGGGCTAGCTGCTCAAAAGCAAAAAAGCCCCGGCGGTGCGAACCGTCGGGGCTTTTTTACAGGCTAATATCAGCCCTTATTTGGCCAGCTTCGCAGCGGCAGCTTCGCTCGCCTTGGTTGCCAAACCAGAGAAGGCTTCGCCCTGGGCTTTGATCATTTCAAACAGTGCCTTGCTGGAATCCAGATTGAAAGTCACCAGATCCTGCGGTGTTTTCAGGGTCTTGGCCTTGTCGGCATTGGATTTGAAGAAAGCGGCCAGTTCTTCGCCGTTTTTCTTCTGCAGTTCAATCGACTGGCTGATGGTGCTGGTCTGGAGTTCAACCAGAGACTGCACGGTTTCAAAAGCGGTCTTGATAGTCGCGTTGGCACTCATGATATCGATCCTCTTCAGTTAATTGTGCACTGCACAATAATGCTGATTATACCCATCCGCAGTCGCCTGACAACTGATTTGTGCGCTGCACAATAAATATTAATCAGGCCGTTCACAAGCGTCTTCAGCCACTCCGGCAAGGCCCGATACAGGCTCCAGCTGCGCCCTCGAATCCTGTGCCCAGACGCAAAAAGGCCCCGCAGATTTTCATCTGCGAGGCCTTTATGTGTGCGGCTTGCCGGACTCTGCCCTGCAGCAATGCTGCGAGGCGGGGTCAGACCACAACCCGTCGACTTACTTGGACAGCTTGCTGAACTCGGAAGTAGCAGCGTCACGGGCTTCAGTAGCGATAGCGGTGAAAGCTTCGCCCTGGCCTTTCAGCAGCTCGAACAGAGCCGTGTTGGTATCAACATTGAACTTGATCAGGTCTTCAGGTGATTTCAGTTCTTTGGCTTTTTCAACTTCAACCTTGAAGAAGGCAGCCAACTCTTCGCCGGTTTTCTTCTGCTGTTCAACAGATTTGGTGATAGCAGCAACCTGGATGTTCATCAGAGTCTGCATAGCTTCAAAAGGCTTCTGGAAATCTACGGAATTGGTCATCACTTTTCTCCCAAGTTCAAGTTGTTGTGCACCGCATAACTAGGCTGATTATAGAGCGAACACAGACAGGATCAAGCTCTTTTTTGTGCAGTGCACAAAAGCTTCAGAACCCCGTCTCTGTCGCCTGTTTCAGCCTGCCACAGGCTCTTTGCCGTTTTATGAAAAACCTGTGGAAAAACATATAAATGCAGGCGCGCCTGCGCGCATGGCGACTCAGGGCGTTTCCGGCGAATGACGGAAATCGCTGCTGAAAAACGCCTGCAGCGTAAAGACAGCCAGCGAGACTATGCCCCAGACGAGACCCAGCACCACCCCGGCATCGACAATGCCACGCCAGGGCTGAGCCAGCAAATGCACCAGCTGCACCAGCACAATGATCCCCAGGGTCAGGCAGATGGTGATGATCTGGCGCTTGCGCTGCACATGAAAGAAGCCCATGCAGAACAGCGGCGCCAACAGCAGCCGCAGCGGCGTGACATGTTGCGACAGATAATGGATACGCGCCGCCACGCGCGGAGAAAAACCACACTGAAATCCACGATAGCCTTCGGAAAAGCCCATGAACACGAGGCTGAAGACCAGCGCGACCCAATGGTAGGCGCTCAACGGCTGACCGAACATCTGCCAGCTGATCTGGCTCAAACGATAAATGGCACTGCCAAACAGCAGCGCAATGCCGCTGAAACCCCAAATTGCCGCAAGAGAACCTAGCACTGTCTTGCCCTGACTGATTCCAAGAGGCGGCTATTATAGCCTTCTGACAGAGGTTGGACATCCTTGCGCGCAGTAACCTGCGCCCTGCGCCCCAACGAAAAAAGCCACCTGCGCGAGCAGGTGGCTTTCAGAACGAACAAGCGGCGCAGGAGCGAGCCCCCAGGCGCGCAGCTTTTACTTGGTAATAAGCTCCGGCCCCATGATGCTGTACGGCAGGAAGGTAGACAGCCAGGGGATGTAGGTCACCAGGATCAGGAACACAAACAGCACCGCCACGAACGGCATGGCCGCCTTGACGACCTGCGCCAGACTCATGCCGGTAATGCCCGAGGTCACGAACAGGTTGAGCCCTATGGGCGGCGTGATCATGCCGATTTCCATGTTGACCACCATGATGATGCCCAGGTGAATCGGATCCACACCCAGCGCCATGGCGATGGGGAATACCACTGGCGCCACAATCACCAGCAGGCCTGAAGGCTCCATGAACTGGCCACCAATCAGCAGCAGCACGTTAACCGCAATCAGGAAGGTAAACCAGTTGAACCCCGCACCCAGCATCCACTCGGTGACCATCTGTGGAATCCGCTCAGACGACAGCGTATGGGCGAACAGCAAGGCGTTGGCGATGATAAACATCAGCATCACCGTGGTCTTGGTGCCGTCAAGAATCACCTTGCGGCTTTCGCCTCCCAGAATGGCCGGGAAGAAGCAGCGTCCGACCGCCACCAGGTTACGACTCCAGACCGGCAGACCCGACCCCAGACAGCGCAGCATGGAGGCATCCAGGTCTTTGCCTCGCTTGTATATGTAGAACAGGGCAATCACCAGACTCATGCCCAGGCCCCAGGCCGCTCGCTCACCAACACCGGTCGTTTCGCTCTGGGCGGTCGCAAAGAACGACATGATCATCCATACAAGAAAGAATGAGACGCCATAGACACTGCCGTTAAAGCCTACCCGGGCGATGGCAGAATCCGTTTCTGCCACCCAGGGTATCCCCTTAAGCGGCCCCATGTCGCGATACACAAAGAGTGCGATCAGCATGGAATAAACCGCTGCCACCACCGCCGCCTCCGTCGGTGTAAAGACACCGCCATAAATGCCGCCCATGATGATCACGATCAGGAACAGACCCCAGCCCGCTTCCTTGCCGCCGCTCACGATATTGCCAAAGCCCTTCCAGGGCTCCGCCGGCAAGTTCTTGATGCGTGCCACCACATAGATGGCAAGCATCAGCATGAAGCCGGCCATCAAACCCGGAATCACGCCCGCCAGGAACATCCGGCCGACCGACACATCGGTAGCGGCGGAATAGACCACCATGACGATGGACGGCGGAATCAGGATACCCAGGGTACCGGCGTTGGCGATGATACCGGAGGCGAATTCCTTGGAGTAACCCACCTGGCGCATGCCGGCAATGGCGATGCTGCCAATAGCGACCACCGTGGCCGGCGAGGAGCCGGACAGCGCTGCGAACATCATGCACGCCAGTACCGACGCCATGGCCAGGCCACCGCGAAAATGCCCCACACCGGCAATCGCAAAATTAATCAGCCGTTTGGCCACGCCGCCCGTCGACATAAAGGCCGAGGCCAGGATGAAAAACGGAATGGCCAGCAGGGTGTAATGCTGGCCGACGCCGAACAGCGATATCGCCACAGAGGACAGCGAATCGGCGGAGATAAAGGTGATATACAGGATTGAAGACAACCCCAGGGATATACCGACGGGCAGGCCCAGAAACAGCAGGACCAGCACCATCACAAACAGAATTATTGCATCCACAGCAGGCTCCCCGCTCTCAGTCTTTTAATATGTTCAGGTTTTCTTCGACCAGATCCTTGGCCTCATGCCCGCTGATAAGCATGGGTCGCTTGTCCTGCCATATATCAATGAACGCCTGCAATGAACGGTAAACCAGCAGCGCCAGGCTGATCGGCAATATGAGCAGCACCAGCCAGCGGTGTACACGCGGCTGCAAGCCAAAGGTTTCCTGCATGAATTCGGGGTAACGCAGTTCTTCCACGCCTATGCCGATCTTGTACATCTTGGCCCAGTACTCGATGGCCCCGCCGCGCACATCAACACCGAGCATTGCCAGCCAGGTGGAGTCGAGCAGGATCAGGCCGTACATCAGGGTGGCAAAGGCACCAAACAGCGACAAAGCCTTGCACAGCTTGTGCGGTACCGCATTGAGCAAGATATCCACACCCAGGTGAATACCGGTCTTGATGCCATAGCTCATGCCCAACAGAATCAGCCAGGAAAACGCCAGGGTGTTGAACTCAAGCGCGGCAGACCAGCCGGTGTTGAAGCCGTAACGCGCAATCACCTGCCCGAATGACACCAGCATGATGGAGCTGATCACCAGCACCAGCAGGTTTTCTTCGGCCTTGGCCATCGCCGTGGGAAACAGCTTCTCCAGAATCCAGAGGATAATGATGAAGACCAGTAGATATAAGTGCGGCCAGTAGTCCATAGGAGACACCATTCAGGAATCAGGCCGTGGCCAGCCTGGAAAAAATTAAAGGAAACAGCTTGATGGCAGCGACAGTACAGGACTGCCCCTAACCGGGGTGAACGGGCCCGGACCAGAACGGCCTGAGCCCATGCCCGGCATCAGTCGCTGATGCCGGGCGCAACCATCAGGAACCGGCTGCGGCTTTGATCAAATCGGCACCAATTTCGCCTTCGAACTGATCCCAAACCGGCTTCATGGTATCAACCCACTTCTGGCGCTGAGCATCATCCAGGGTGTTGATCTTGCCTTTGGCCTCCAGGATGTTGGCACGGTTTGCTGCTTCCGCCGCCTTCACTTCTTCGTTGGCCGCCTGGGTCACTTCATCGGCGATGGTCAGGAACTGCTCGCGCGCTTCAGGCGTGAGGCTGTCGAGGAACTCGGTCGAGGTCATGAACAGGTAGGCCAGCAACTGATGGTTGGTTTCGGTCACGCTGTCCTGCACTTCGAAGAATTTCTGGGTGTAGATGTTGGACCAGGTGTTTTCCTGACCATCCACCACGCCGGTCTGCAAGGCACCGTAGACCTCGGCAAAGGCCATTGGCTGCGGCGATGCCCCCATCGCCTCGATCATGGCCTTGGCCACATCTGAGGTCTGCACGCGGAACTTCATGCCCTTGGCGTCGCTCGGTGCGATCAACGGCTTGTTGGCCGAAAAGTATTTCATGCCGGACATCCAGTACCCCAGACCGACAAAACCGACATCATGCATTTCGTTCAGCAGGCCCTTGCCAGCATCGGACTTGGTGAAACGAATGGCCGCATCCATGTCCTTGAAAATGAACGGCAGATCGAAGACGCCGTATTTGGGGCTGTAGGAGCCGAACTTGGACAGCGACGGCGCCAAAATCTGCACGTCACCCAGCAGCAGAGCTTCAAGCTCCTTGCTGTCACCAAACAGGGTGGAGTTCGGGAACACCTCAACGCACATCACGCCGTTCATTTCGTCGTTGACGCGCTGGGCAAAATTATTGGCTGCAACCACCTTGGGGTGGGTTGTACCGCCGGTCACATGGCTCAGCTTGGCAACGATCTCACCGCTCTCACAGGAGGCGAACGCCGTAGTGGCAGAGATGGACAGCGCAAGAGCAGAAAGGGCCAGAGTGAGTTTTTTCATATTATTGTGTCTCCATAGAGGTGTGTACTTGTGAGCTGCCTGCCAACCGCGGCAAGGCTCACCTGAACGTGTAACACATACAAATAAGCACAGGGCGTGCCAAGAATATAAAAACCCAGCATAAGCAAGGCCAGCAGCGCTCATAAGCTCTGTTGATGGTAGCAGTGAAATAAAAAAACAGCGGAAAATGACGGAAAGTCACCCATAAAAACAATGACAATGTGCGGATAAGCACCCATTTTCGATGCAGCAGGGCCCCAGGGCCGCTCAGGCAGGAAAAAGCAGGGAATAAGCCGAAAATAGCCGTTCGCGAGGCCGCGTAAACACTGCAGCGGCCGTTACGGCCGTTATTGCTACACTCGATCAGCCGCCAAACCTGCGTTTAAGACACGCAGAAGAAAGAAGCGAATCGGGGGCCCGGCAGCCTTGGGCGGGTTTCCACCCAAGCCTGACCCAGGCAGCTCGCTTACTTGAAATCACTCTTGTCCAGACCGTACTTTTTCATCTTGTCGTAGAGGGTTTTGCGTGGCAGGCCCAGAAACTCGAGGGTGTCCCGAATCGAGCCGCCGGTACGCGACAGTGCCGCCTGAATCAGCATTTTTTCAAAACGCTCTACCTGATCCGGCAACGACAGGGTAGCGCCGCCGTCGCTGTCGATAATCAGACGGTTATCGAAATCAAAGGTGCCGGACTCCCCCAGCAGCACATAGCGTTCGGCCAGATTGCGCAGTTCACGCACGTTACCGGGCCAGTCATGCAGCATCAGACTGTGCAGGCGCGCGGCCGAGAGCGTCGGAATTTCGCGGTTGTACTGTGCCGAAGCCACCAGCGCAAAGTGCTGGAACAGCAGGCCTATATCCTCGCGCCTTTCACGCAGCGGCGGTATATCGAGCCGTACCACGTTGAGCCGGTAGTACAGATCTTCTCGGAACTCGCCTTTGGCCGCCAGCGCCCGGAGGTCGGTTTTGGTGGCCGCGATCACGCGCAGATCCAGCGCTATGACGTCGTTGGATCCCAGACGCTCAATGGCGCGCTCTTCCAGCACCCGCAACAGTTTGATTTGCAGCGCCAGCGGCATGCTCTCGATTTCGTCGAGGAACAGGGTGCCGCCATTGGCATGTTCGAACTTGCCGATACGCCTTGTGCGGGCGTCGGTAAAGGCCCCTTTCTCATGCCCGAAAAGCTCGGACTCAATCAGGCTCTCCGGCACGGCACCGCAGTTGATGGCGACAAAATTGTGATCGCGCCGCCCACTGTGCTCATGGATATAGCGCGCCATCAAATCCTTGCCGGCACCGGTTTCCGCCTGAATCATGATATCCGCCGGCGCATCCGCAATGCTGTGCAACAAGCGCCGCAACTGGATAACCGCCGGTGCATTGCCGAGCAGACGCGGTCCAGGCGCGCTCTGGGCTTCGAGCTCAAGTTTAAGGCGCCGGTTTTCAATGGTCAGGGCGCGCTTCTCCATGGCCCGGCGCACTACATCCAGCAACAGATCTGCCGCAAAGGGTTTTTCGATAAAGTCGTAGGCGCCGGCCCGCATGGCGGACACTGCCATGGAAATATCACCGTGGCCGGTAATCAGGATCATCGGCAGGTCCGCGTCTATGGCGCACACCCGCTCCAGTAGTTCGAGCCCATCCATGCCAGGCATGTTGATGTCGGAAATCAGCACCCCGTTCCAGTCGTCACTGAGTAGTTCCAGCACCCGCTCGCCCCGCTCCAGCGTCGTCACATCGTAACCGGCCAGCTCCAGCGTCTGGCCCGCCGCCAGGCGAATGTGCTTCTCGTCATCAACCAGGATTATGGGGCGACTGGGTAGGTTCTTGTTCATCGACATAGGCAAATGGGTTCACTCAATATCAGGGCCCAAGCGGGCTATTCGGTGATCGTGGGGTGCGATACCGGCCGCAACACCAGTGTAAAACAGGCACCGCCATCGGGGTGGTTGCTGGCACGCAGACAACCGCCGAGGCTTTCAACAATGCGGTGGGAAATCGACAGCCCCAGCCCGAGCCCCTGACCAGCCTTCTTGGTGGTGAAAAAAGGCTCGAACAGATGCTCCAGATACTCAGGCGAAATACCAGGGCCTGAATCCCGCACACTCAGCTGCACGGCATCATCGCTGTATTCAAGGCCTATGTCGATGCGGCCGCCGGGCTGATCTTCCAGTGCCTGCATGGCATTGCCAATCAGATTCACCAGCACCTGCTCGAGGCGCAGGATATCCCCCAGCACATAGACGCGCTCCAGCCCCACAGGCCAGTGAATGCTCACTGACTGGCGATCCAGCTGCCCATACAGGATCGACATGGCACCATCGCGGACCGCCTTCAAACACACAGGCTCCGGCGCCCCGCTGCTAACGCGGGCAAACTCCTTCAGCGGATGGATAATCTTGGCCATGCGCTCGGTGAGTTGCGAAATTTCCTCAAGATTGGCCAGGGCACGCTCGGGCCTGTCTCGCTCCAGAAAGACGCGGCCATTGTCGGCATAGCTGCGAATGGCGGTCAGGGGCTGGTTCAGTTCATGGTTGATCCCGGCCGACATCTGCCCCAGTACCGCCAGCTTGGCGGTTTGGATCAGCTCATTCTGGGTTTGCTGATGCTGGGTCATTTCCTGCTGCAGGCGCGCATTGGCCAGGGTGAGATCCTGGGTGCGCTGCTCCACCCGACTCTCGAGCAGCAGCTGCGCCCGCTGCAGCTGTGTTTCCTGCTGCTTGCGCTCGGTAATATCGTGAATCGTCACAATGAAATGCCGTTCGCCATTGGCCGCCATGCGCCCGATAGTGAGTTCAATCGGAAACAGCGACTGGTCCGCACGCCGCGCCGTCGCCTCTATATGCAGCTCCCGCGTACCGTCATCGGGCTCGGTGGTAATGTGCTGCCAGCACACGGGCCTGTCCGGGTGCGCCAGCAGTTTGCTGAAGTACTGGCCGCGGATGTCTTCTTCACTGTAGTAAAACAGCTTTTCCGCCGTCGGATTGCAGGACTCGACACGCCCCTGGCCGTCCAGCGTAATCAGCCCAGCCTGGGTATTGTCGATAATGGCGCGGATACGGGCATCATTTTCTTCCAGCGCATGCAGCTCACGCTGGCTGAACAGTGCCCGCTCCTGCGTGATGCGATTGCGCGCCAGCACAAAGAGCACCAGCAGCAGCAAGGCAAAATAGATAATGGCCGTCAGCAACAGGGCTCGGAACACTCGCTGCTCCACCGGTTTCATGCTCGCCAGCACCGCCACGCTGAGACCGCTATTGGGCACAGGGCTGCTCTGCAGCAAATAATGGCGCGTGCGCACGCCATCCAGACTCGGATTACCCTGCCGCGAACCCTCCACCAGCGTAATCAGCTGGCTGCCATCCGGGCCCTTGTCACGCCAGAGGATATCCAGCGATGTCAGTTCCTGGACGCCGTAGCGCAGGCTGTCGACGATGCGATACAGATCCGGCTGAGTCAGCGGCCTGAGGGTGCGGAATTTCCACTCCGGCCGGGTGGAGATCACGATAATGCCGTCTTCATCGGTCACCAGTATATCCAGCAGCGGATCGTTCCAGTCTCCTTCTATGTCATTAAGGTCAATCTTGACGACGATCACGCCCGCAATCCTGCCGGCGAGGCGTACCGGATAGGAATAAAAATAGCCGCGCTTTTTCGAGGTGGTGCCCAGCGCAAAATAGCGCCCGGCATGACCCGCCATCGCCTGCCGATAATAGGGTCTGAAGGAAAAATTCTGACCAACAAAGGTACGTTCCTGCGACCAGTTACTGGCGGCAATGGTCTCCCCTGCGGCATTCATCAGGTAGGCATCGGTAGTACCGATGGTGCTGTTGACCTGTTCGAGATAGAGGTTGGCGCGCATGCGCGTATCGGCACCATCCTGATGTCCCAGCGCGTTCAGCAGCTCCGAATGGGACGCCAGCAGCTGGGGCAGATCCTTGTAGCGATCCAGCTTCTGCTGCAGGCTCAGGGTATAGCGGTTCATGTCTGCGGCACTGCGCAATGCCGCATCCTGTATCGCCTGCTGGCGCACCAGTACAGACACCTGTGCCATCAGAAACAGGAACAGCAGCAACAGCAGTATGACCGCCACCGGACGCTGCGCCCGTACAGGTGATATCGAAGTCTGGGAAGCTCGTTGAGTATCATTCATAGTCAGGCCTCATTATGCGCTGGCCTGCATGAACTTGAAATAGCGTCGCCGCGCCCTTACTGTGTGCCAGAGTTCCACTGACTGGCTCATGCTTAGCGGTAGCTTCCAGGGTGCTGTATCGCACTGCCCACTCGTTCAACTCCAGCACCCTGCGCCCAAGCCGCCGGGCGACCTGGCAAGAGATTTACCATGCAGATTGAAAAGCTGATTGCCAGCGAGCTGAATGCCCGCATCGAACAGGTTAATGCCGCCATACAGTTGCTCGATGAAGGCGCCTCGGTGCCCTTTATTGCCCGCTACCGCAAGGAAATCACCGGCGCTCTGGACGATACCCAGCTGCGCACCCTGGAACAGCGCCTGGGTTATCTGCGTGAACTGGCGGAACGGCGCAACAGCGTTCTGGAGAGCATCCGCAGCCAGGGCAAGCTTAGCGCCGAACTGGAACAGCAGATTCTTGCCGCCGATACCAAAAACAGGCTCGAAGATCTCTATCTGCCCTTTCGCCCCAAGCGCCGGACCCGTGCCCAGAAGGCCCGCGAAGCCGGCCTCGAACCTCTCAGCGACGCCCTGCTCGGCAGCAAGGGCCAGGGCTCGCCGGAACAGCAGGCACAAAGCTATGTAAACCCCTCGGCCGGTATCGAAACCTCCGCCCAGGCGCTGGAGGGCGCACGTCATATACTGATCGAGCGCCTGGCCGAAAATGCCGATCTGCTCGCGCAGGTGCGCAGCTGGCTGTGGCAGCAGGGAGAACTGGTGGTCACTGTGGCCAAGGGCAAGGAAACCGAAGGGCAAAAATTCAGCAACTATTTCGACTATCGCGAGCGCTGCGGGCGCATTCCGTCACACCGGGCGCTGGCGATTCTGCGCGGACATCAGGAAGGCGTGCTGCGCTACAGCCTGCAGCCCCCCGAAGGCCAGGAACAGGAAGGCACTCAGCGGATCGCCAGACACTGGCAGCTGCGCTCAGGCAATGGCAAGGCACAGCTCTGGCTCGATGAAACCCTGCAGCAATGCTGGAGCCAAAAGCTGCTGCCGGGCATCGAAAACGACCTGGTCCGCCAGTTGCGCAGCGCTGCCGAAGCCGAAGCCATCCAGGTGTTTGCCCGCAACCTGCGGGATCTGCTGCTCGCCGCCCCGGCCGGCCAGCGCGCAACTCTTGGGCTGGACCCTGGCCTGCGCAGCGGCGTCAAGGCCGCCGTGGTCGATGCCACCGGCCAGCTGCTGGCCTATGAAACCCTCTACCCCCATGCTCCCAGCAAGCGCTGGGATCAGGCACTGGCCACTCTGGCAAAGCTCTGTCGCAGCCATAATGTCGAGCTGATTGCCATCGGCAACGGCACCGCATCGCGCGAAACCGAACAGCTGGCCCGCGAACTGGCCGAAAAAGAACCCACGCTCTCGCTGGTGCCTGTGGTGGTAAGCGAGGCCGGCGCCTCGGTCTATTCGGCGTCGGAGCTGGCCGCCAAGGAGTTTCCCGATCTCGATGTCACCATCCGTGGCGCGGTCTCCATCGCCAGACGCCTGCAGGATCCGCTGGCCGAACTGGTCAAGATCGAAGCCAAGGCCATCGGTGTAGGCCAGTATCAGCACGATGTCGATCAGAGCGCGCTTGCCCGCATGCTGGACGCGGTGATTGAGGACTGCGTCAACCATGTCGGCGTCGATCTCAATACCGCCTCGGTGGAGCTGCTCAGCCAGATCGCAGGCCTGAGCCGCAGCGTCGCCAGCAACATTGTCGAACACCGCAACCAGCAGGGCGCCTTCAGCCGCCGCCAGCAGCTGCTGAAAGTACCGCGTCTGGGCCCCAAGGCCTACGAGCAGTGCGCCGGTTTTCTGCGCATTCGCAACGGCGATCAGGCGCTGGACAACTCCGCCGTGCACCCCGAAGCCTATCCGCTGGTCGAGCGCATGGCGGCCCAGCTGGGCTGCTCCCTGGCTCAGCTGATCGGCGACTCTGGCCGCCTGGCGCAACTCAACCTCGGCGCCCTGCGCTCGGACCGCTTTGGCGACTACACTCTGACCGATATAGTACGGGAACTGGAAAAGCCCGGCCGTGACCCACGCCCTGAATTCCACAGCGCGCGCTTCGACGACGCCATTACCAGCATGGGCGACCTGACAACCGGCCTGCAGCTTGAGGGGGTTATCACCAATATCACCAACTTCGGCGCCTTCGTGGATATAGGCGTACACCAGGACGGTCTGGTGCATATATCTGAGCTCGCCGACCGCTTTGTGAAAGACCCCCATGACCTCGTCAGTACCGGCCAGATTGTGCAGGTACGGGTGCTCAGCGTGGATGCCAAACGCAAGCGCATTGCCCTGAGCATGAAATCGCAGGACAAGAGCCCTGAAGCGCAAAGCCCGCCACAAACCACCAACGCCGCGTCCAAGCCCGCAGCCCAGTCCACAACCAGGCCGATTGCAAAAGCCGCTACCCCTGCCGAAGGAACCCTGGCCGCCAAGCTTAGAGCCGCCGGACTCAGCAAAGGCTGAATCGAGCAGAATTCATGGCGGAAACAGCCCCACGCTTTCTCCGTCTTAATTATTGACCGGTTGGTTTATAATAACCGCCGTTTCTCACGCTAAAGGGGCAGGAACTTGTCTGCAGCACTTCAAAAGCAGCTGGACCAGTTGGTCCGAAATGGTCAGGCAGCATTGCTCAAGGGCATCCTGCACGGCATCGAAAAGGAAGGCCTGCGTGTAGACGCCCAAGGGCATCTGTCCCAGGCGGAGCACCCCCGTGCGCTGGGCGCAGCGCTCACCCACAGCTATATAACAACGGATTATTCCGAAGCCCTGCTGGAATACATCACACCGGTGTTCAAGCGCTCGGGGGACGCATTGTCCTTTCTGGCGGATCTGCACCGTTTCGGCTACGGCCCCCTGGGCGACGAACTGATCTGGTGTACTAGCATGCCGTGCGATATTCCGGATGAAGAAAGCATCCCCATCGCCCGCTACGGCAGCTCCAATGTCGGCCAGCTCAAACATGTCTACCGTACCGGGCTCAAGCATCGCTACGGCAAGATGATGCAGACCATCGCCGGCATTCACTACAACTTCTCTTTGCCTGAAGCCCTTTGGCCGGCGCTGCAGGCGCTGCAGCAGAATCGAGACAGCCTGCAGGACTTCCGTTCGGAGCAGTACTTCCGCCTGATACGCAACTTCCGCCGCTACGGCTGGGTGCTGCTGTACCTGTTTGGCGCCTCTCCGGCCCTGTGCAGCTCCTTCCTCAAGGGACGTGACCATCAGCTCGAGACCCTGGGTGAGGACACTCTCTACCTGCCCTACGCCACCTCGCTGCGCATGAGCGACTTGGGCTATTCCAACAAGGCACAGTCATCCCTGGGCATCTGCTTTAACCACCTGCAGACCTACACCGCATCGCTGCATCGGGCCATCCACACCCCGTACGAGCGCTATGATGCCATCGGCCTGAAGGTCGATGGCGAGTACCGCCAGCTCAACACCAGCATTCTGCAGATCGAAAACGAATATTACAGCGACATCCGCCCCAAGCGCGTGGCCCACTCCGGCGAAAAGCCGCTGCACGCACTGCACACCCGCGGCGTGGAATATGTCGAGATCCGCAACACCGATATCAACCCGCTACTGCCGCTGGGCATTGATCAGCAACAGGCCGACTTTATGGATGCCTTCCTCGTGACCTGCCTGCTGGCCGGCGACGAGCTGATTGATGATGACGAATGCGAACGCATCAGCGAAAACCTCAAGCGGGTGGTCACACGCGGCCGTGAGCCTGGCCTGACACTGCAATGCAATGATAGCGAGCGCTCACTGGCGCAGTGGGGACAAGACATTCTGGATATGGTCAGTCAAACCGCCGCCGTGCTGGACAAGAACGAACACGGCAACACCTTCAGCGATGCCGTTGCGGCACAGCGCCTGAAACTGGACGATCCGGCACTGACACCCTCGGCGCAGATTCTAACCCTGCTGCAGCAACAGAAGATCAGCCACAGCGAGTTCAGCCTGGCCCAAAGCCTCGCGCACCGGGAAACCCTGCTGCAAACCCCCCTGAGCGAGAAACGCCAAGCCTATTTTAGCGAGCTGACCGGCAGTTCACTCAACGACCAGGCCCGCATCGAAGCCGAAGACAGCCTCGACTTCGATCACTACCTGGCCGACTATCTGGCGCAATAAGCAACCAGAACACAGCAAAAACGGCAGCCCTTCTGTCAGGCGCACGATACATGGCACCTGACAGAAGAACGCATTCATGGCCGCAGCGCTACTGAATGACCAGACTGGTGAAAAACAGATCCGTCACCAAAGGAGTGCCCTCTTCCTCCTGCAGCATCGTCTGCACCTGCGTCAGCACCTCCTTGGCAAGTGCCGCCTGCGCGTCTGCGCTCGACAACGCCGCCTCATCCTGCGCGCTCAGCAGAAAAACGATGTCATTGCGAATACTGGGCAGGTGGTAATTCACCGCATGGTGCCCCTCCTCACTGCCAACCTGAAGGGTGATCTCGCACTTTATGAACCGCAGCGGTCCAGCCCCGCCAAAATTGGCTACAAACGGCTTGAGTTCGATATAGCCGACATAATCGGATGCGCCCGACTCATCTTCGGCCGCCCATACCGGCTGCAGCATCAACAACCCCAGCATCAGTCCAAACAGCAGTCTTCGCAGCATTCTGTTCCCATCCCTTACGTTTTCATGACCCTGGCAGACGGGCCAGTATAGCCCGGGGCCGCAGCAGCGTTAAGGCGTCAGGCGCAATTACCACGAGCCGCCGTCAGACCATTATCCGGGTTCTATTGCGCCTGCCTTCGCGTTGGGATTAGTATTGGGTCTGACTGAGATAAGGAGCCAAGCAATGCTGGAAAAATGTCGCACTGCGAAAGAACGCTGGGGCGGTGTCAGCGAGATCATTGATCACTTGCTGGAGGAGCGACAGCTGCTTATCAGTCGTTTCGTCGCACTCCCGACACTGGCCCTGAACGAAGAGTTCAAGCCCCGCACCGAAGCCTTCTGCGACCTGCTGATGGACTACCTGTCCTCCGGCCATTTCGAGGTCTACGAACAACTCTTGCGCGAAGGCAGCGAATTTGAAGACGGCAGCCTCGAAAAGGCCCAGAAACTGTTCCCGCTGATTCAGCGCAGCACCGACTTCGCGCTGGACTTCAACGACAATTGCGCCAGCCGCCTGACCGAGCTGACGCTGCGTCAGGTACGCGAGTTTTCCGACCAGCTGTCCCGCCTCGGCGAGATGCTCGAAGAGCGCTTTGACCTTGAAGACCGCATGATCGAAATTCTGCACAACTCACACCGCGACCTGGTGCTGGCCGAAAACAGGGAATAAGGCATGCGCACCACCCTGGCCGCCGGTATGGTGGCCACTCTGGCATTACTGCTGACAGGCTGCAGCCGCTCCGAAGCACCGGTCTCATGGCATGAATATGCCTTGCAGGGCGCCTACTCTGCCAGCCTGTCCGAACAGGGCCGCTTTGGCGTGATCGGCTCAATTCAGCATGGCGCAAGCCTCTGGGACACCAGCAGCAACGCTCGTCTGTTCAGCTGGAACCACCAACCGGGCCAATACTCCATCATCGCCGCCACCGCGCTGTCACCCGACGAAAGCTTCGCCGCCACCGCAGGTCAGCAGGACTTGGTGCTATGGAACCTGATCAGTGGCCAGGCCGTGTGGTACTGGAGCTCACCGGCCGAAATTCTGGCCATGGATCTCAGCCGTGGCGCCGACTATGCCCTGCTGGGGCTCGCCAACCACGAAGCCGTCTATTTCGATATCAAGAATGGCGGCGTCAAACGCAGCCTGCGTCACGATGCACGGGTTCGCGCCGTAGACCTGAGTCTGGATGGTCGCCTGGCCCTGACCGGCTCCGACGCCTACAAGACCAGGCTTTGGGACCTGCAGTCCGGCGCGCTGCTACAGACGCTGGAGTTTGGCAATGTGGTCGATACTGTGGCGCTGTCCCCCGACAGCCGCCTGGCCTTTAGTGCCGGCAATCTCGATCGGGCGGTCATCTGGGATACGGCCAGCGGCGAAGTACTGCATACCCTGTCCGACTTTGGCAGCCTGTTTCAGCGTCGCATGAGCTTTCTCAGCGCGCGCTTTTCCAGTAATGGCGAACAGTTGCTGACCGGCAGTGCCTCAGGTTTCGTGCAACTCTGGGATGTCGCCAGCGGCGAGGAGCTGCGCCGCTGGGAGCTACACAAGCGCGCCGCCTACGGCCCGACCAGCACCGCCGTGTACGCCGTCGCCTTCGCCACCGACGGCTATTACGCCATCGGTTCCAACGGCCTTATCAACCGCCTGCGCTAAATCTCTGCGGTAATACTTTCCTCTGCACAACGAAAAACCCGCAGCTCAAGCTGCGGGTTTGCGGATATTGCACGCGCTATCGGCTGATTACTTGGCCGCAGCTTCTGCCTGAGCTTCTGCCTGGGGGTTGATTTCCAGCAGCTCGACTTCAAACACCAGTGTTTCGTTGGGACCAATCGCATTGCCCATGCCACCGGGGCCGTAAGCCAGGTCAGCCGGAATTACCAGACGCGCCTTACCACCTTGCTTCATCAGCTGCAGACCTTCTGTCCAGCCCGGAATCACGCCGTTCAGCGGGAAGGACACCGGCTCGCCACGGGAGTAGGAACTGTCGAACTCGGTACCGTCGATCAGCTCACCCTTGTAGTGCACCTTAACGGTATCGGCGGCGGCGGGGTTTGCCCCCTTGCCTGCGGTCAGCTCTTCGTACTGCAGACCGGACTCAGTGGTGGTGACCGCCTTGTTTTTGCCGTTATCAGCCTGATAGGCCGCGCCCTTGTCGAGGTTGTCCTGAGCGACCTGGGCGAACTCCTGACGCTGTTCTTCCATCTTCTTCATCTGGAAGGCCTGCATCACCTGCCCAACCTGCTCCTGATCCAGCAGGGGCTCCTCGCCCTTGTAAATCGCTTCAACGCCCTGTCGGAAGGCATCGATGTCCAGCGTATCAATATCCTGCTTGAGCTTGTCGCCAAGGATCAGACCCAGGCTGTAGCTCAGCTTCTTGTCTTCGGTATCCAGCGCGTCAGCCTGTGCGGCCGATGTCACTGCGACCAGAGAGGCCATGGCTACTGCCAGAAACGTTTTTTTCATCCCAAATTCCCTACTGATAATGCTGAATGTCGTTGTTTAGTGACCGATTTAACTCTAAAGTTCACGCCATTACCACTGCAATTGCAGCACCCGCCGAGCAGGCACTGGCCCCGCCGCTGCCTGCACCAGAACCTGCAATACGGCCAACAGCCCAGGCTCTGGCTCGATACCTTCGCAGCAGAGGTACTGGCCAATGTTCTGCAGCAACAGATCCTCGCAGGCGACAGACGCCACCACCGGCCAGTCACGCCCGAGTGCAAACAGCCAGGCCAGCTCCACCTGCTCAGCGGCCAGTTCCGCCTGGCGCAGCGCCTGATAACAAAGCTCCAGTTCGGGCTCATGCTGACGCTGAGCCCGAACCCGGTAGCGCAGCAGACGCAGCGGCTCTGTGGTACTGTGCTGCCACTGCGACGCTTCACAGGTGCTCAGCTGTTCGGCCTGCAATGCCCGGCCTTCGGTCGCCAGCCAGCAGCAGAACAGCAAGCGGTTAACACCGAGCGACCATTCTTGCTGCAATTGCAGGCACGCCGATTCAACACCCGGCTTGGCATAGAGTTGCAGCGCATAGTCCCAGAGGTCGTTGTGCAGCTTCATCGGACGACTCCCGTATCGCCGGGAGACTGAGTTCGAGTGTATCCGTCTCGCGACAGCGGGCCCGTGATCAGTGCCATTGAATTAGTCTTAATCTCGACAGGTTGTTAAAATTCGCCACCATGATTCAGATATCCCAGCTTAACCTGCAGCGCGGCATCCAGCGTCTGCTGCATCAGGCCAACCTGACCATCCATCATGGATGGAAAACCGGCATCATCGGCGCCAATGGCGTCGGCAAATCAAGCCTGTTCAAACTGATCCTGGGCGAGCTGCAGCCGGATTCCGGCGACCTGCAGATCGCCGGCAACCTGACCATCTCACACATGGCGCAGGAGGTCACGTCGGTTGAACGCCTGGTACTCGACTATGTACTGGATGGTGATGCCCAGCTACGCCAGGTGGAGCGGGAGATAGCCGCGGCCGAAGCCGACCAGCAGCACCATCACCTGGGTGAACTCCACGCCAGGCTGGACAGCATTGACGGCTACAGCGCCGAAGCCCGCGCACACCTGTTGCTGAACGGCCTGGGCTTTATGCCCGGTGACGCCAGCCGCCCGGTGGGAGATCTGTCCGGTGGCTGGCGTATTCGTCTCAACCTGGCCCAGGCGCTGATGTGCCGCTCCGATATACTGCTGCTCGATGAGCCCACCAACCACCTGGATCTGGATGCGACCCTCTGGCTGGAACAGTGGCTGCGCCAGTACCCTGGCACTCTGCTGCTGGTATCCCACGACCGCGACTTTATCGACAATGTGGTCAGCCATATAGTGCATATGCACCACGAGCAGCTGGATCTGTACAAGGGCAACTACAGCGCCTTTGAGCGCATGCGTGCCGAACGTCTGTCACAGCAGGACGCCCAGTTCCAGAAGCAGCAGCAGCGCGTATCCGAAATAGAAAGCTTTGTCCGCCGCTTCCGCGCCAAGGCGACCAAGGCCAAGCAGGCCCAGAGTCGCCTGAAAGAGCTCGAGCGCATGGAGCTGATCGCACCGGCCCACGTGGACAGCCCGTTCAGTTTCCGCTTTACCCCGGCAGACAAAGTGTCCAATCCGCTGCTGACACTGCACAAGGCCGACTGCGGCTACGCCGGCAAACCGATCATGCAACAGCTTAATCTGTCCCTGGCGCCCGGCGCGCGCATTGGCCTGCTGGGCCCCAACGGTGCCGGCAAATCGACCCTGATCAAGACCCTGGTGGGCGACCTGCCCCTGCTCAGTGGCGAGCAGCGTGGCGGTGAACACCTCAAGGTCGGCTACTTTGCCCAGCATCAGCTGGAAGCACTGGACCTGGAAGCGTCGCCGCTACTGCATATCAAACGCCTCTCGCCTAAATCGAGCGAACAGCAGGTGCGTGATTTTCTTGGCAGCTTTGGTTTTTTCGGCGACGACGCCATGGAACCAGTCAAGCGTTTCTCCGGTGGCGAAAAGGCCCGCGTAGCACTGGCGCTGATCGCCTGGGAAAGACCCAACCTGCTGCTGATGGACGAGCCCACCAACCATCTGGATCTGGAGGTTCGCCACGCCCTTACCCTGGCGCTGCAAACGTTCGAAGGCGCGCTGATTCTGGTGTCCCATGACAGGCACCTGCTGCGCAACACCGTGGATGAGTTCTGGCTGGTGGCTGACGGTAAGGCTCAGCCGTTCGATGGCGACCTTGATGACTACCACAGCTGGCTGGGCGATCGTCGCCGTCAGGCGCCGGCCGAGGTTGAGAAAACGGATCTCAGCCGCGGCAACAGCGCCGCCGATCGCAAGGAACAAAAACGGCTGGAGGCACAGAACCGGGCCAAACTGAGACCCCTGCGCCAGCACATCGATAAGCTGGAACAGCAGCTCGAGCAGTGCGGCTCGCAACTGAACGAGGTCGAGACCCAGCTGGGTGACAGCGAGATCTATCAGGATGCCAACAGGGAAAAACTCAAAATCCTGCTGGGCCAGCAGGCCGACCTGACCCGCAAGTCACAGCAGATTGAAGCCAGCTGGCTGGAGCAGCAGGAAGCCCTTGAGGCGCTGGAGCAGAGCCTGGACGCGAGCGACTAGCAACCTTTCGGGCTTTGGCCGGCCGTAGCGAGGGAAAGGCCGACAGGCTGCCCTAACTCGCGCGCTGGCCGCCAAATACCTGGGTCACTTCCCCCAGCGCATCCCGTGACGCCAGTACATCCTCCATGGCTTCGCTGATCACGCCACGGCTCAAGCCCAGGGACTCAGTCAGCCCCGCCGGGATATTCTCGATGGGGCCATCGCTCAGGCCCTGCTCGCGCAACAGACGGTTACTCAGATGCACCAGGCGGGCATAGCCAGAGTGCTCGCCGTCATAATCGACCTCATTCTGACGCCGCACCGCCACGCACACCTCCGCCGGCACTGACCAGCTTTCGAGCAACCAGCTGCCCACCTGCTCGCGTGTGACGTTCAACACCTGCTTCTCGATATATTCAGTCCCCATATGCGGATTGGCCTCGATATAGCGTGACAGCAGCGAGAAATGCGGCGGAAAAAGGTGCGCCAAGACCAGATAACCAAAGTTGTGCAGCAGCCCGGCCAGATAGGCCAGCCCGGGTCGCAACCTTTCAGCCATCGGCATCTTGCGACATAGCCGTTCGGCCAGGGTCGCCGTATAAACCGCCTGCTGCCAGTAATCGGTCGCGCCCCGCGGTGTGTCGTTTGGCATCTGCAGCGTTTTGCCCAGCGCCACACCCAGTGCCAGATTGATCACCAGATCAAACCCCAGCACGCGGATAATGGCGTCTTCCAGCGAGTGCACCTTGCCAGGCACTGCATAATAGGACGAAGACGCCCAGCTCATGACCTGGGCCGACAGGCTCGGATCCAGCCGCACCACCGGCACCAGCGTATCCACGCCGGCTTCGGGATCGCAGCGCATCATCAGAATTTTTTGTGTTGTGGGCGAAAATGACGGCAAACCGAGGGTATCTTCAAGCCGCTGACGAATACGCAGCGCGGTGAATTTTTCCACCGCCCGGATGATCACGGCGCGATCGTCACCACCGGGCTGTCTGGCATCTATATCGGCACGGGTAAGCGCCAGCGGATACGCCTCTATATGACCCTCGCTCAACCAGGCACCGGGCACACTGAAACTACGGTCGCTATGGGGCTCGTAGGCTTTAAGCTCAACGCGGGACTGCAGTGACAGATCTATGTAGAGCGGCAGGGAAAACAGTTTGCGCAGACCCGCCTCCTGGTTCAGCCCGGGCTGGCTGAAAAAGCGCAGCGCGTCCTCGCTGCGGGCCGGCTGCAGCTGCCGGCCAGAGCCCTTCCAGATGGCCTCCAGGTTCAGCAAACCTTCCCAGGGCAGCAGCACCAGCACTTTGCCATCACCATCATGCATCAGCAGAAGACGGGCTACACCCTCGTACTGGGCGTCACCTTCCAGGGAACGTACACCAATTGCCAAATCGTATTCTCCCTTCGATTGTTCGGTCAACATCCAGTTAGCTGACACTCCGGCATATTGCTACCAGGCCTTATAGGGCGCTGGCCTGAACAGCCATCAACGTCGCCTATTGACGCTGGATATGATTCACAGCCTTGATGACACGCAGCTTTTTCATCACCGAAGCCAGATGCACCCGGTTCTGCACCGAGATATCCAGCAGTACCTGACTCAGCTGACCATCCTTCTCGCCGCTGTCGATCTTAATGATATTAGCACCGGCTGTCGCCACGGTGGTCGCGAGGCTGGCGATAATGCCGCGCTGGGACATGACCTCGAGCCTGAGGCTGACGCGGAATTCGTCATCGATGCTCTTGGACCACTCTAGGTAAATGCATTTCTCCGGATCATCGCGCAGATGGCCGATATTGCGGCAGTCCGTGCGATGGATCACCAGGCCGCGGCCGGTGCTGATATGGGCAATGATGGTGTCGCCGGGAATCGGATGGCAGCACTTGGCATAATTCAGCACCATGCCTTCGGTACCCTGAATCGCCAGCGGCTTGTTGCCACGGCGCACCAGGGCAAGTTCGTCTTCCTCGACCGGGGTTTCGGGTTTCAGGCGTCGCGCCACCACATAGGCCATGCGGTTGCCCATGCCAATATCTTCCAGCAGATCATCCAGTACGCGCAGTTCCGCATCCTTGAGCAGGGCCGCCAGGCGACCACGTTCCACCTCGTCCAGGCTGATGCCATAGTTGCCCAGAAACTGATTCAGCAGCCGCCGTCCCAGTTCCACCGACTCGTGACGCTGCTGATTCTTGAGGAAGTGACGAATGCTGGCGCGCGCCTTGCCCGTAACGACAAAGTTCAGCCAGGCCATGTTGGGCTGAGCGCTGGGGGTGGTGATGATTTCAACCGTGGCACCACTGAACAGTGGCTCGGACAGCGGCGCCAGGCGCCGGTTAATACGACAGGACACGCAGGAGTTGCCGATGTCGGTATGCACGGCGTAGGCAAAGTCCACCGGCGTGGCACCGCGGGGCAGCTCGAGAATCCGCCCCTGGGGCGTGAACACATAGACCTCGTCAGGGAACAGGTCCTTTTTAACGTGCTCGATAAATTCCATCGAGTCGCCGGCGTTGCGCTGCATTTCCAGCAGCCCCTGCACCCACTTGCGAGCCCGGTTGTAGGAGCCCACGGCGCTATCGGAACCGCCGTAGGCCTTGTAATGACTGTGTTCGGCGATGCCCTGGCTGGCGACGGCATCCATTTCGCGGGTACGGATCTGCATTTCGAGGGCGATATCGCGGGTGCCGAACAGGTCGGTATGCAACGACTGGTAACCGTTGGCCTTGGGGATGGCGATATAGTCCTTGAAACGGCCCGGCACCGGCTTGTAGAGATTATGCACGGCGCCCAGAATGCGGTAGCAGTCGTCCACCTTTTCGGTGACGATGCGAAACGCAAACATGTCCATGATTTCGGAGAAGGATTTACGCTGCTGGCGCATCTTGCGATAGACGCTGTAAAGGTGTTTTTCCCGCCCGGTGACCACAGCCTTGAGGCCTTCCTCATCCAGCCGGCGCTGCACTGTCTGCTGAATTTCGGTAATGATGTCACGACGCTGCCCGCGCGCTTTCACCACCGCGCGACGGATATAACGGGCGCGCATCGGGTAATAGGACTGGAACGCCAGATCCTCCAGCTCAACCTGCAGGTCGCGCATGCCCAGACGGGCGGCAATGGGGGCGTAGATATCGAGGGTTTCGCGGGCGATGCGCCGCTGCTTTACCGCAGGCATGGCACCGAGAGTGCGCATGTTGTGCAACCGATCAGCCAGTTTCACCAGGATAACCCGGATATCCTCGGCCATGGCCAGCACCATTTTCTGGAAGTTTTCCGCCTGGGCTTCCGCCTTGGTTTCAAACTCCAGATGGGTCAGCTTGGAGACGCCGTCGACGATATCGGCCACCGCACTGCCGAACTGCGACTCAATGGAGTCATAGTTGATCTCGGTGTCTTCGATAACGTCGTGCAGCATGGCCGCCATCAGGCTCTGATGGTCCATGTGCATGCCGGCCAGAATGCCGGCCGCCGCCAGGGGGTGGGTTACATAGGGCTCGCCGCTCTTGCGCCGCTGCCCGTCGTGCGCCTGCTCGGCAAAATAGTAGGCGCGCCGCACTTTGCGGATCTGTTCCTGCTCGAGATATTCGGTCAGTCGCTGACAAAGTGCGTCTATGGTTGGCATCGAGACTCCGGCAATACAGGGCTAGCGTCGGCTATACCCTCGAGTTTTACCTGAAATGATGCCGTATCGCGAAGCTTTCTGGAAGATCAGTCTTCTTCCTGGTCATCCAGTACGCGCTTGTCGGTAAAACCTTCAGCGATTTCACGCAGGGCAACGACGGTAACCTTGTCGTTTTCCCAGTCAACCTTGGCTTCTTTGCCACCGGTGGCCAGCTGACGCGCACGTTTTGCTGCAACCATAACGAGTTCGAAACGGTTATCAACGTTTTCCAGGCAATCTTCAACTGTTACTCGTGCCATCTTGAACCTCGAAAAGGTAGTAATCTGCAAACAAAAAGACGGGGCAGTCTACGCGAGTACGGCTATTCTGACAAGAGATCCGTGATCAGCCCCGCATGCCGCTGTTGCTGCGCAGACTGCCGCAGCCTGCGCGTCACCAGCACCGCCTGAAGTTCACTCAGGGCCAGATCAAATTCATCGTTGATCACCATATAGTCAAACTCGGCGTAGTGGCTCATTTCACTCACCGCATCCGCCATGCGTCGTTCGATAACGCTGACATCATCCTGACCACGGCCGGTGAGGCGCGCACGCAGTGCTTCACGGGACGGCGGCAGTATAAAAATGGACACGGCCTCCGGCATCAGCCGGCGTACCTGTGCTGCGCCCTGCCAGTCAATTTCCAGGATGACATCGGTACCCTGGTCCAGCTCCTGCTGTACCCAGGTCTGGGAGGTGCCGTACTTGTTGTCGAACACCTCGGCGAACTCCAGGAACTGTCCGTCATTGATCATATCGTTGAACTGGGCCTGGGTGACGAAGTTGTAGTCCGTTCCATTGGCCTCGCCGGGGCGCATTGCCCGGGTGGTGTGGGAAACCGAGACCCGTACCTGAGCGTCCCGGGACAGCAACTGGCGCACGAGGCTGGTCTTGCCGGCGCCAGAAGGTGCCGAAATAATGTACAGGGTTCCTTTAAGGCTCATTTAGCCGCTCCGGGTAAACATATGGCTGACAGGCGCACATGATAAACCAATCCGCGCCCGGCGCCGAACCCTAGACATCGGTCGCATCCAGCACCTGACGCAAAATGGCCGGCGCCGTTATGGCTTCTGCGGCCTCAAAGCCGTGTTGCAACTGCGCCAGCGGCACATCGATCTCGATTCCCTGGGTGATGGAGGCCTCCACCGCCGCCAGCTCGCGGCTCAGCTGCGCAAAGCCCAGATTCAAGGCAGCCCCGCGCGCACCATGGCACAGACGCTTTATTTCAGCCCGGTCGGCCTGGTCCAGCGCGACCTGCAGGCGGGAGCGGTAATCGGTCAAACTGGCACGAAAGTCAGCCAGCAAATCGAGACAATCATCGGTACCTATTGTGTCCGCCAGGGATCCGAGCAAAGCGGTGTCCAGCCGGCTAGCATCAAGCAGCCTGGCCATATCCTGCGCCCCCGGGAAGCCACCCGTTCCCGGCAACTCAACGACAGTGTCTGCGGACACAGGCTTGGCATGCACAGCAGGCTCGCTGCCATGCGGCAACGGCCGGGACATGCGATGCAGCATACTGGCCAGGCTCTGGCGTCGAACCGGCTTGGGCAGACAGGCATCCATGCCGGCATCGAGGCAGGCACGCTGATCCGCCTCCATGGCATTGGCGGTCATGCCAATAATGGGCACGGCCTTGTGCGGCCCAGCCAGGCGACGGATCGCCCTGGTGGCTTCGAGCCCGTCCATGTTCGGCATCTGCACATCCATCAGCACCATATCGAAATGGCTGCGGTTCAGACATTGCAGCGCCTGGACACCATCCTCGGCGAGCGTGCTGTGCTGCCCCAAAAAGGCCAGGATGCCCTGAGCCACCTGCTGATTGACCCGGTTATCTTCGACCACCAGCAACCGCATGGGGTGCGCTCTGAGCGCTGCAACAATGGCGTCTTCATCGGCACCCTCGACCGTTATTTCACCGGGCTCACTGCGTTCCAGTTCAAGCCGAAACCAGAACCGGCTACCCTTGCCCGCCTGACTGTCAAAGCCGATGGTGCCCTGCATCTGTTCGACAATGCGCTGGCAGATCGCCAGCCCCAGCCCGGTGCCGCCATAGCGCCTGGCTGTGCCGGCATCGCCCTGCACAAACATGGCAAAGAGCCGGGACTGCGCCTGCGGTGCTATGCCTATGCCGGTGTCTTCGACTTCGAACAGCAGACTCTGCCACCCCGGCCTCTCACCGGGCACCGGGCTGACCCGCAACCGCACATGGCCCCGTTCGGTGAATTTCACTGCATTGCCCAGCAGATTCAGCAACACCTGACGCAGACGCCCGGCATCGCCGCAGTAATGACCGCGTACGGCCGTCTCGACCTCAAGACTCAGGCGAACCTGCTTGCTGTCCAGCGACACGGCCAGCAGCTCAACGCTGCCGGCGAGCAATTCCTGCAGATCAAACTCGGTTTGCTCCAGCTCAAGCCGGCCCGCCTCCATCTTGGAGATATCCAGCACATCGTTGAGGATTTTCAGCAGGGCATCGGCGGACTCGCCGATGGTTCTCGCATAGTGACGCTGCTGTGGCTGCAACGGCGTGTCGAGCAGCAGGCTGCTCATGCCAATCACGCCATTCATGGGGGTGCGAATCTCATGGCTCATGGTCGCCAGGAATTCCGATTTAGCCTGGTTTGCGGTCTCGGCCTCGGCGGCGCTGATTTTGAGTTTCTCACTGAGCTGCTCGGCCTGCTCGCGGGAGCGCTGTTCAAGTATCATCTGTCGAAACAGCAGCGCGATAATGGCACCAATACCAAACAACAACAGGGCGCCCATACTGCCGAGGTAACCCAGCAACTCGAAAAACTCGTTACGACTGGCGGTTTTCTGCTCGGCGCGCAGCTGCAGCACCTTGAAAATCAGCGCTTCTGCGCTGTCATTAATCTCGGTAGCCATGGCGATCAGCCCGGCGGTGGCAATAGGTTCCTGCTCACGCAATGACGGCAACACCACTTCCATGGCACTAATCGCGGTGCGAAAACCGGTTACCCGGCGTGCAAGCTCAGCCTCACGCCGGTACACCGCACCCAGTTCGCCCTGCTCCAGCAACCCGACGCGGCTGTAGAGAATCTCAAAGCGCACCTCCACCTCGTCCAGCAGCTCCTCGCCCTGACGACTGGCATAGTTGTTAATGGCGTTTTTGAGTTTCAGGCTTTCGCGGTCAACCTGGTAGGCAGACCAGAGTGCTTCTTCGGTGGCAACCTCGAACAGCACCTGCTGGCGATCCACCAGCGTTTTGAATAGCGCCAGCGAGGCCAGCAGACACACCAGCGAGACAACCAGCAGGAATAAAACGGAGCCACGCCTAGGCTTGGCCGAAGACCAAGCAGGTACTGGAAATCGCAATATTTATCCTCCGCCGCCCATCCGTAGCTATTACTTTACACGGATGCTTTTAAGCTGCCAGACCGACCGGTTATGGATAACTTCTGTCTGCAGTGCGGGAAAATCCGCAAACGGATAGATAATGAATATCGGCCCCTTGTCACGAATCCGGATGTAGTCACCATCCATTTTCAGCGCCAAGATTACATCATAGGTATAGAAATCGGCCAATGGCACTTCAGCACTGTAATCATTCAGTGCCGTCACGATCAGAGTTTCGCCTTTGGCACCGACAAAATCGAGCACAAGACGCCCGAGCGGACCCTCAAAATCGATCGTGCCTTCAGTCCAGGGCGTACCGGTGCGCGTGCGGTGCAAGGATAGACCTTCAAGCATCTCGCGATCAAAGCGAGCAACGCCATTGCCATTGGTGTTGCTCAGGGCACCTTCCAGAGTAAGAATCACTGGGCCTGAAGGCTGCGGCAGTGTGTCCGCCATGGTCTGAAGACCGAAAAGCGACAGCAGGCAGGTCATTACGACAAAGCGCGTAAAGTACATGATTGCGACCCAACATCCTTATAAAGTCCACACATTATCGGCAAAATCGGAAAACCTCGCAAATAAATCGTCGAACGGTTTCCGATCCTGATCTGGCCGCCAGGATGGCACCCCGACCGACACTGTATCCTTGCGCCTTCATCCACCCGTGTAAAGGCAAAGCTGCCAAAGCACCCCATTAACACCTACGCAGGAGCCGCCTGTTTCCTGCCCCCATTCGGAGATATTGATGAACAACACCCGCCCGCTGCGGCTTCTGCTGATCAACCCCAATACCAATGCCGCACTGACTCGCCAGATGCAGCAACTGGCTGGCACCGCCATATCGGCCCAAACCCAATTGCACTGCATCAACCCGCCGGCAGGCCCCCATGCCATCGAGCGCCAGGCGGATCGCGATGCTGCCTCCGCTCAATTACTGGCTCTGGCGAACAGCGGCGCCTGTCAGGGCTACGACGCCCTGATACTGGCTTGTTTCGATGACATCGCATTGCAGACATTGCGTGAATCGGTACGGGTACCCGTCATTGGCCTGTGCGAAGCAGCCCTATTCGCTGCACGCGCCTTGCCCGGGCCCTTTGCCATAATCACAACCGTGCATGCCGCCGTTCCAGGGATTCGAGCCATGCTGACGCGCTACGGCGCTGCCGATCAGACCTGCAGCGTGCGCGCCGCCGGTATTGGCGTGGCACAGGCGGCAGGCACTGACACTCTGGTTGCAGAGAAAATAGCCGCCTGTGTCCGTGCCGCGATAGAGCAGGATGGCGCCAAAACCATTGTGCTGGGCTCAGGCGGCCTCACCGGCCGGGCAGCAGACCTGCAGCGCAGTTTCAATCTGCCGACAATAGATCCAGTACTCTGCGCCCTGGCGCTGGCCCAGAGCCTGGCCAGATTGCGGCTGGGCAGCGTGACCTGACTGTTTGCCGACAAGCACTTACGCGCCCGGCACCGACTCATACGCAAAAAATCCGCAGCGCCCTGAGACACTGCGGATTCTGACTATTCGAAAAGTGCTTCCCGGTTACAGCTTCCCGGTACGGATAAAGTAGGTCTCTCCAGAGCTGTCATCCACGCCGTCGTTATCGGTTACCGCAAAACCGTTGCCGGCGGCATCCAGGGTGAAGCCCTCTATCTTGTCGACCACAAAACCATTCAGCGCCTTGAGGTCGGGGATAAAGTCGCGCACCCGCTGTTTGCTGACCAGCGGCAGCTCGCCGCCAAGCGGCGCAGGCTTGAGCTCATCCAGTGCCACCCGGTACAAACGCTTGATGGCGGCCTGTTCACCGATCTGATTATCCCGCTCGATAATGTAGACACCGTCTGCCCCCAGGCTGATTTCGGACAGCCCGACCCAGCCCTGAGACGCCGCTTCGGTCGGATAGCGCACGGCGCCCCACTGGCCGGTTTTCAGGTCATGGGACACCAGCTTGACGGTATTTTGCGGATCATCTTTCCAGGAGCGCTGCAGGGCGATCCAGAGAGTGTCTCCGATCAGGGTGATACCTTCAGCACCAAAGCGCCTCTCATGCTGTAGCAGCTCGGGCGGGAAGCTCAGAGTGCGATCAATCTCGCCTTGGGCATCGGTGTGGTAAATGGCGTGGGGGATACCCTTGTCCGTGCGCCCCTCCGATGCGAGCCAGAAGCCACCCTGGCCATCGACCACTATACCTTCCAGATCCAGTTTCTCCGCCGTCTTGCCCTCTCGGGTCACGCGGGTCGCCGCGGTAATACGGGCCGGTGTGCTGTTGGCATCAATACTAAAGATCGTCGGCTGCTGGCTGTAAAAGCTGTCGTTAACCGCATAGAGCAGACCGGGCTTGCCGGGGTCCGCCGTCAGGCCGGACAAGGCACCCCAGCCCACCGGCATACCCTGGGCATCAGCCTCAGACAGCAACTGCGGGTAGACGGGAGCCCTGTCTTCCAGGCGATAGAGCATGACATGGGCGCGGGCACCGCCATCCTCGAGCAGATCCTTTTCGTTGGCGCTGGCCAGCAAGCCACGGGACGGAATAACCACTGCGGATTCAGGCGCTATGCCGGAGGGTAACAGCTGCACAAACTCAGGCGCAGCGCCGGTATCGCGGTAAACACCGATAACAGAGGCCCGTTCGGACAGCACGAAGATATAGCGCTCGTCCCCGAATACGCCCACGGCCACGCCTTCAGGTTCGGCGCCCTTTTTGCCAGAACGCTTTTCCGGGTAATGACCGGCCGCCACTATGCGCTGCTCGAAGTCGGCACCGGATTCGAACAGCACTCGGCCGTCCTTGTGGAAGATGGTGAAGCCGCGGGAACCGCCCTGGTAATCGCCTTCGTTGGCGATAACGAAACGTTCGTCGTCGAGCCATTTCACCGCATCGGGCTCACGCGCCACATCACTCAGGCTGCCATTGAAATCCAGCTGCCCATCTTTCTCGATATCAATACCAGCAAGGTGCACGCGCCCGGCGCTGAAGTGATGCAGAATCTCGCCGCTGTCGGCAGCCACGATCACCAGGTGATTATTTTCCTGCAGTGTGACCACAATCTCGTTGCGATCGTTGAAGTCCACGAACTCGGGTTCGGGGTCCTCGCCGGCAACCTCCGCCAACCCGGTCAGCTCGACCCGGCGCAGCGCGTCGCACTGGGGTATACCGTCCTGCAGCGGCAGTATGACCAGAAAGCCCGCCGGCAACTGCCCAGGGGCGCCGTCACCCAAGCCTTCGTCACGTTCGTTTTCTATCGCCACGGCGGCAAAGCGGCCATCTCTGGACACCGCCACCGAGTCCGGCTGTCCGCCCAGATCACAACGTGCCTTTTCGGTCTGATCCTGCAGCGAAACCGCCGCCAGAAAACCCGAAGGCGCTGTATAGCTGGGCGAGGTATTGACGCCCGCCAGTGCCATGCCGTCGGCAGTAGCCACCGCGGTTGGCTCGCCGCCCATGTCCACAAAGCCTGCCCCGCGGGGCTTGGCTGCATCACTGATATCGACAAAGCCCAGACCGCCGCGCGGGCTGTCCGAATAAATCAGCATCTGGCCATCCGCGGAAGCCGCAATGATTTCGGCCGAGGTTTCCTGCGCAGCATCCTGACTGGCAGAAAAATTGTTCGTCACCGGGAAACTGGCAATGCGATTGAAAGACTGCGCCTGCGCCGTGCTGGCGGCGGCGGCCACCAGCAGGGCCAGTGTCGCCCGCGTAAAAGGTCGCTCGGACATCGAAATCACTCCGCTCAATATGACAGAGGTCAATAACCTAGACCGATTCCATGACAACGACATGACAGCGGCCCTTGGTGACACCGGACGAAGGGGCCAGCTGCATACAGGAACCAGCCTGGCATCCAAAGGATCATCTTTCAGCAACCTGCGCACTGTGCAAAAGGGCCGGGCGGTTTTTCAACTGCGCGGGCGTGTCAGGGCGATGCTGCGCCCGGCCAGTGCCGGCCAGTCCGAGCCCGCCTGGTGCTGCTGCAGTGCTTGGACCCGCGCCTCGGTGTCGGGCAGCATAGGTGCCCCGCGGTGCGCCGCCATGTCCATGTGCAGCAACAGGGTTTCCATCGCCGCCAGCTCTGCGTCGGTTTCGCCGTGACGCAGGGTGAAAAATACCCGCAGCTTTTTGGCGTCGCTTTCAAGCAAGCGCGCCTCTACCCGCAGCGGCTCACCCAAACTCACTTCCTGCAAGTAGTGCACCATGCTCTGCAGCGTATAGATGGAGACCTGATGCGCCTCGCGAAAGACGGCATCAAGGCCAATCTGCAGCATGAATTCATCGATCGCCTGGCTGAAAACCAGCACATAGCAGGCATCGTTCATGTGGCCGTTGTAGTCGATCCACTCGGGCTGAACGGGCCCCTCGAACACGGTGAGTTCAGTTGTCATCTTGCACCTCTGATTGGGATTGCGCCGACGCGGCTTTTGGGCAATGCTAACCCGCCCGCCCCACAAAATTTGCCTGAATCCGCCTATTAAATGTGCGTTTTCGCCAGGACAGCCCAGGACCCAGTGCATCGATGTTTGGAGACCGCCCCCGCACCTACCCGCAAACCATCAGCTTTCTGCTGATTCCAGGCTTCTCGCTGTTCGGCCTGACCGCGATGCTCGACCCCTTGCGCCATGCCAATCACAGCAGCAACCGCGAGCTGTACCGCTGGCAGCTGATCTCCGAAAAGGGTGGCTTGGTCGCCAGCAGCGACAACCTCGAGATCATGAGCGATGCCGGCATTCGCGATACTCCGGCCGGTGACACCCTGATCATTTGCGCAGGCTATGATCCCCAGGCCCGCATCACACCGGCATTACTGGGCTTTATCCGCCAGCAGGCCAGCCATGGCGCCGATATCGGCTGCCAGGACACCGCCGCCTACATTGCCGCCGCCGCCGGCATCCTGGATGGCTACCGTGCCACCCTGCATTGGGAGAACCTGCAGAGCACCGCCGAGGCCTTTCCCCGGGTGGCCTTCGTGCAGGAACTGCTGGTGGTGGATCGCGCCCGCTTTTCCTGCCCCGGCGCCCTGTCGGGGCTCGACATGATGCTGTATCTGATCGGTACCCAGCACGGCAACGGCCTGGCCACTACCGTGGCCGACGAGCTGATCTACACCCACAAGCGCGCCCACAGCGATCCTCAGCGCACCTCGATACAAAAGCGCCTGGACAGCCGCAATCCGCGCCTGGTTGAGGCCGTGCAACTGATGGAACACAACCTGGAGGAGCCGCTGCGCATCAGCGAAATCGCAGCCCAGTTGCAGCTCTCCGGGCGTGAACTCGAGCGCCTGTTCCGCCACTATCTGCAACAGACCCCCAGCGCCTACTACCGCAACCTGCGCCTGGATCAGGCCCGCTGGATGCTGCAGCAAACCAGCCAGAGCGTCACCGATATCTCGGTCGCCTGCGGTTTCGTTTCCCTGTCCCATTTCACCCGCAGCTACCAGCAGCGCTTTGCCAAGAGTCCCAGCCGGGAACGCTGAAAAGCTTCGCAGCGAGACGCGGCTTCTACGCTGGGGGGTGTCCTCTGGTGATTGGGAATTGGTAAACCAGCAGCTTTCAGCCGTAAGCTGACAGCTTACGGCTGAAAGCTCTAAGCACCTCGCCCCTGCTCTTGCCCCCTTTCACCTTGTACCTTGAACCTGCTCTTCTCCCTTTTACCTTGCCCCTCGCCCTTTTGACTGTCGTAAACAGACTCGTCTTATCCAATTACGTCAGTGAGAAAGCTTAATCGCATACAGGCAATTAAGCTGCGATTTCAGACAAAAACATCCCATTCATCCGCGTAACTTTAGTCACAAGCCGGGCGCACCGAAGATCTCTTAGGTACAGCACCCGGCGCTACAACAAAACACTTCAAGAGTCAGAATTGCCATGAATCAGGACGTCATCATCACCTGCGCTGTTACCGGCGCCGCCGATACAGCCGACCGCAGCCCCCATGTGCCTGTCACGCCGAAAGAGATCGCCGATGCCGCCATCGAGGCCTGGAACGCCGGTGCCGCCATTGCCCACATGCATGTGCGCGACCCCGAAACCAAGCAGTGCTCCCGTCGCCTGGATCTGTACGCCGAAGTCTGCGAACGCCTGCGGGCCGCCGACTGCGACGTCATCATCAACCTGACGGCGGGCATGGGTGGCGATCTTTATATAGGCCCGGAAGAAAACCCCACCGCCTTCTGCCCCGAAACCGACCTGGTCGGCGGCCTTGAGCGTCTGGTGCATATTGAAGAACTCAAGCCCGAGATCTGCACCCTGGATTGCGGTTCGGTCAATTTCGGCGACAGCAACCTGGTGTACATCTCAACGCCGGACATGCTGCGCAAGGCCGCAGCCCGCATCCAGCAGCTGGATGTCACCGTCGAGCTGGAAATCTTCGACACCGGCAACCTCTGGTTCGCGCTGCAGATGATGAAAGAAGGCCTGATCAACGACAACGCCATGTTCCAGCTGTGCCAGGGCATCCCCTGGGGCACTCCGCCGGAACTGAGCCTGCTCAAGGGCATGGTCGACATGCTGCCCGCCAACAGCAACTGGACCGCCTTTGCCCTGGGCCGCAAGCAGCTGCCCTGGGCGGCACAATCAACGCTGCTGGGCGGCCATGTCCGTGTTGGGCTGGAAGACAACCTCTATCTGGGCAAGGGCGAATTCGCCACCAACGGCCAGCTGGTCGAGCGTGCCGTGAATATCGTCGAGAACATGGGCTCACGCATTCTCAGCCCGAATGAAGCCCGCCAGAAGCTGCGTTTGCGCGGCACGCAGTAATCCCTGCCATTCCCGCATATTCAGCCACTTACGGAGCACACACGATGAATCGTCCTTTACCTACTGAAGTCACCAAGGCCGGCGTTCTTGGCACCGGCGTTATCGGCGGCGCCTGGGCGCTGCACTTTCTGAGAATGGGCATGGATGTGGTCGCCTATGATCCAGGCCCCAACGCGCGCGAAAAACTGCTGGCGATGGTGGACCATATCTGGCCCACCATGGTGAAACTCGGCCTGCGCGAAGGTGCCAGCCCGCAGCGACTGCGCTTTGCCGACAGCCTGGAAGAGCTGGTCAACAGCGTCGAAGTGATTCAGGAAAGCACGCCGGAGAACCTCGACGCCAAGCGCGCCCTGTTCGTCGAACTCGATCGCCTGGCACCGCCGGAAGTCGTGATCATTTCCAGCACCTCGGGTTTTGCCATGTCCGACATGGCGGTTGAAGTACAACATCAGGCCGATCGCTTCGTCGTCGGCCACCCGTTCAACCCGCCCTACCTGGTGCCTTTTTGCGAAGTCTGTGGCGGCAAGCGCACCAGCCAGGAAGTGGTCGACTGGACCGCGGCCTTCTACGAAGCGATCGAGAAACAGGTCGCCAAGATGGACAAGGAACTGCCGGGTTTTATCGGCAACCGCCTGCAGGAAGCCCTGTGGCGCGAAGCGCTGCACATGGTGGCCAACAATGAATGCTCGGTTGAAGACATCGACAAGGCCATCGCCTACGGGCCGGGTCTGCGCTGGGCCATCATGGGCCACTGCCTGACCTACCACCTGGGCGGCGGACAGGGCGGCATGGCACACCTGCTGGACCATTTTGAGGATTCTCTCAAGGAACCCTGGACCCGGCTCGAAGCACCCGAACTGACACAGCAGCTCAAAGACGATATGGTGGCCGGCTGCCTGACCCAGGCCAATGGCGCCTCGATCAACGACCTGATTCAGGAACGTGACGACTGCCTGATCCGCATCATGCAAACGCTGCAGGAATACCGCGACGAACACGGCATCCGCCGCTAAAGCTGCGGCGTGACAGCAGTGCCCTGTCGTCACGCCGCTTTTGTCTATCCCCCAGGAGATTGCGTATCCATATAGCACTGACTTTGACCCGACTTATAGCTCACCGGAGACAACCCCAATGTCGATAGAACAACAACAACGTCCTGAGAGTGGCAGTCCCGCTTTCAGGGCCGACTCCCTGGCCCAAGAGGGCCTTTTCAAAGGCATGCACAAAGGCATGACTATCAGCGGGGCCGCATTGATTCTCGCTTTCGTACTGTTCACCGGTATCAATGCAGAGCTTGCCAGCAGCATTTTTGGCAGCGCCCGCAGCTGGATCGAAGCCACCTTTGGCTGGTACTACCTGGTAACAGTGGTTTTCCTGATCCTCGTCTGCTGCTACATCGTATTCAGCCGCCATGGCCATATTCGCCTGGGTGATGACGACAGCCGCCCCGAGTTCAGCAATTTTGCCTGGTTCTCGATGCTGTTTTCCGCCGGCATCGGCATCGGTATTCTGTTTTTCGGCGTCGCCGAGCCGCTCTTCTACCTCGATAACAGCGGCGCCTTTGGCTACCCCAACAACCCCTACGCCGACATGGCCGGCGCCACCGCCATCGGTCACGACCGTGCGGTCGATGCGCTGCGCGTCACCTTCTTCCACTGGGGTTTCCACGGCTGGGCTGTCTACGTCATCGTCGGCCTGTCACTGGCTTACTTCGCCTACCGCAAGAAACTGCCGCTGGCACTGCGCTCGGCGCTCTACCCCTTTATTGGTGATCGCATCTACGGCCCCATCGGCCATGTAGTCGATCTGCTCGGCGTGCTGGGTTGCGTCTTTGGTGTCGCTACCTCCCTGGGGCTGGGTGTCAGCCAGATGTCGGTGGGGCTTGAACGTCTGATTGGCGTGGACCCGGGCCTCCAGACCCAGCTGATACTGATTGCCGTGATTACGGTAATTTCCATCCTGTCGGCCATGTCAGGCGTCAATCGCGGTATCAAGATCATCTCGCAGTGGAACATCATTATCTCGCTGCTGGTAATCGCCTTTTTCCTGTTCGCCGGCCCCACCAGCTGGCTGCTGAGCGTTTTTGCCGAGTCCCTGGGGGATTATCTGACCAGCTTTGTACAGATGGGTCTCTGGTTCCCGGAAGAAGCGGGCCCCGCAGCCTGGCAGAATGGCTGGACCGTATTCTACTGGGGCTGGTGGCTGGCCTGGGCACCCTTTGTCGGCCTGTTCATCGCCCGCATATCCCGTGGCCGCACCCTGCGTGAATTCGTTCTCGGCGTGCTGCTGGTGCCAACACTGGTGATCTTTATCTGGCTAGGCATTTTTGGCGGTACAGCGCTGTGGCAGGAACTGCACGCCACGGGCGGCCCCGGTACTGCAGGCCTGATTGATCTGGTCAATGCCTGGAACCTGCCGGCGGCACTCTTCGCCAGCTCCGATGGCATCGCCGGTGAAGGTACCTTGGGCTGGATCATTTCAGCGCTGCTGGTGTTCCTGTTGATGAGCTGGTTCGTGACGTCGTCAGACTCCAGCACCCTGGTACTGACCACCATACTGTCACTGGGAAATGATGAACCGCCGCAGCTGTTCCGCGTATTCTGGGGCGTGGTGATCGGACTGGTCGCCGCCGTACTGCTGCTGGCCGGCGGTCTCAGCGCCCTGCAAACCGCCCTGATGGCCGCAGCACTGCCCCTGAGCCTGGTCATTCTGGCCATGACCTTCGGGGTACTGAAATCCCTGTGGCAGGAATCAGATGCGGTGCCAGCTCCACGCCCTGTGACCCAGAGCGACTAACAGGCAGTTGAGTCACTAGCAGGCAGTTCCTATCGGCCTGCTATAACCGAGCCGCCGTGATTCAAGATTCGGCGGCTCTTTTCGTTTATCGACGGGGAATAACAGGGAGTTCACATGCACCCATCCGTACTCTCTACCCAATCCAGAACCGCCACACACAGCACCTCTTCAGCCACCGCAAAGACGCCGGTACTTGCAGGCCCTGCCGTGGCGACCACTGTGCCCCCCATTTTGCATCCCGATGATGATGGCGTTACCACCGTCTCCTTTCTGTTATTGCCGGAATACGCCATGGTGTCGCTGCTGTCGGCCATAGAGCCGCTGCGCATCGCCAACCGCCTGGCAGGTCGTGAACTGTATCGTTGGCAGTGCCTGAGCGAAAACGGCCAGGCCGTAGTGGCCAGCAATCAGATGGCACTGCAAACGCATCAGGACATGCATGCGGTCGACACACCGCGCAATCTGTTCGTCAATGCCAGCTTTCACCCCGAACGCCACCAGAGCCCGGAAGCTGTCGACTGGCTACGCCGCCTGAACCGGCGCAACAGCCTGTTGGGCGCGCTGGATACCGGCTGCCATCTGCTGGCCCGCGCAGGTCTGCTCAAAGGTCACAGAGTGACGCTGCACTGGGAAGCCGTACCGGCATTCCAGGAAATTTACCCCGATATTCTGATCAGCCCGGAACTGTTCGAAATCGGCCGCAACCGTATTACCTGCGCCGGCGGCACAGCCGCCACCGACATGATGCTGCACCTGATTCAGCAACAATCGGGCACCGCGCTGGCACTGCAGATTTGTGATCAGTGCATCAAGAACGGCATACGCCCGCCCTCGGATCGACAGCGCATCGGCCTGCCGCGACAGCTCAACATTCATCATCCACGCCTGATCAGAGTGCTGGGCCTGATGGAGCAGCATATCGAAACGCCGCTGACGCCGGCGGACCTGGCCCGCAGCGCCTTTATCTCCCTGCGTCAGCTGGAGCGTCTGTGTCAGCGTTTTCTCGAGGCATCACCATCGGCCTATTACCTGAAGCTGCGCCTCGAACGGGCCCGGCAGCTGCTGCAGGAAACGGATCTGAGTGTGAGCGAAGTGGGCGGCGCCTGCGGCTTTGTATCCGCATCGCACTTCTGTCGCAGCTACCGGCGTCATTTCGACATGACGCCGGGGGAGCAACGCCGAGCGACGGCGAATTAAAGGCTGCGTTCCAGCACCCGGATACGAGACAGCAGTTCGTCACGATCGACATAGCAGCCCTGCAGATGACGCTGGCCCTGCTGCAAATCAAACGCGCGGCGCGCATGCAGCACACGGCGATTGTCGAACACCAGCAGGTCGCCAGGCACCAGGCGATACTCAAACTGGAAGCGGGGCTCGCGGGTCAGGCGGATAAAGGTGCTATAAGCGCGATAATGCCGTACCACCTGGTCGGCCGGCACATCCAGCGGGCCGCGCAGGAAGTTGGCAAAACGCACCTCGATCACCGTGCCCTGACCATCGAGCACCAGCGCAGGCCCGCGAAAACGATAATCGCTGTTGCGATCCTTGTTGTAGAAATCCATCGGCAGGCGGCTGAGGGCATCGAAGTCGTCGGGATATTCTTCACGCATATGCTCGGCAATGCGAAAGCCATCTACCAGAATCGACTCGCCACCGCTGGCGTCATTTTCCAGACAATGCAGAAACTGCAGGCCTGGCTGCAGCTCCCGTGTCGGCAAATCCGTATGCAGCGGCAGACGCAAAGTGGTGTAGGCCGCGGTATTGGCATCGGGCTTGGAGCGCACATCGAACAGGGTGCCGAAGTTGGTTTCCCGAATAAAGGAAATACGCTCGGCCACCTGCTGCAGAGTGCCGGGTCTTGTATCGGTATTTTGCAACAGGGAAATACCGCAATCACGCAGCTTGCGCAGCCAGCACAGCAAGACCGCATCATCCTGCATCATGTCGGCGTAATCGTATTTGGGCAGGCTGGCTTCGATCGTGGCCTTGTCCCAAATTTCGGGCTGCCACTGCCGCCCGGCCCGCGCCTGCTCGCTGTAGCAATGGGTGCGCAACCAGCCGGGGTGAAAGCGGCTGCTGTGTCCGTCGCCCTGCCACTGAACCTCCAGGTAGTCGCCGTTCAGCTGCGCGGTTTCTGGCCGGATGGACAGCGGTACATCACAGATCTCAAACAGCTGCTCCCGCGTAAGCGACGACACGCACTGCGCACAGGGGCAGTTGTCCCGCAGCCACAGATAGTGGAACTCACTCTCGCGGCCATCGTCCCAGACCAGACGCAGAGACTCGGGGCCCGTCTCGATGCGAAGCGGCAGATGGGACACAGGGTAACGGCCGTAGCCTGCGGTTTCAAAAGCAGCACTGTTGTCGATCATGTCTCTGTTCCTAACGTCGTTGCAGCTGCCCAGGCGACAGCCTCTGCACGAGTTTAAGGCGAAGCGCCCCGGTCAGGATGGCACTCAATCGACAATCAATGACATCAAAACGACAACCCGCGCAGGCAATACCCGGAAACAGACACTACTTCACGGCGGCAAGCCAACCCGTTACCATCGGGCTTTTCGTCCAGCCTCCCAAGCAAAAGGAGCCGGTCTGTTGAACGCAGAGCTAAAACACTTACTCAGATCCATGCCGGTGGACAGCCTCGCGGATCTCATCGAGTCTATCCATGGCCGGCACGCGGACATCGATCACCGTATCGAAAGCCAGCTGCTGCGCAGCGACCCGACAGCGCTCGCCCGGTCGCTCAAAAAACGTATCCAGTCGATCAAGCGCGGCCGACGTTTTATTCCCTACCGGGAAAGCCACGGATTCAGCCTGACGCTTGAAGCCATTGTCACGGATATAGAACCTCTGCTTGAACAGGCCCCAAAGGTCGCCTTCGAGCTGGCAGACCTGTTTTGCGCCACGCACCCGAACAGCTTTGACCGCGCCGACGATTCCAGCGGTTCGATTGGCGACGCCTACCGGGAGGCGGTCCAGCTTTGGCTGCATGCCGCGACCCTATGGCGCCGGACAAACAGCTGCAAAACCGACTGGCCACAGGAAATCTATGCCCGCTTTTAGGCCAACGACTACGCCATCTGGGACAACCTGATACCGAACTCCTCGGCATTGCTATCCAAAAAGGAGCTCACGCAGTTGGCCTGGCGCTTCGAGGGAGACATCAAAGGTGCCGCGGGTAAAGATGACAGCGATGATCCTTACAACCATGCAGAGTTCAAGGCGACCCTGGGACTGACCGCGGTCGCCGAGGCACTCGGCGACGTCCGCCTGTATGAACGCGCAACGCTGCTGCACTCGCCGCAGCCAAACGAGCAGCAAAAGCGCAGTATTATTGAGTTCTGCCTATCGGTTGACGACGGTCAGAGCGCGCTGAAATGGCTGCAGGAGCCCTGGAGCGCCCGTTTCGCATCCGACCATGGACGCCTGCTCGACAAAACCCTGTCGCTGCTCGGCCAGACCTACGAGCTGATCAGCCTGAGGCGCAGCGCCTATGAGGCCGACCCCAGCTTCGACAAATTGCAGGCCCTGCTGGACGTGCTGCCTGAGCACGAAAAAGACGCCGTGCGCGACGGCGCTATCGACAGGGCGCTGGCAGCCGGCAGTCTCTACACCGCCATTGCGACCCTGATCGCACTGGATGCACAGGATCTGGCGGCCAAGACAGCACTGGAGCGGGCCGACAGCCTGGATTCTGTGGGCTACAACACCCTGGCACGGTGGGCGCAGACCTTCAGCCACAGCGGCCACGCCCTGGCGGCGGCGATCTGCTACCGTACCCTGCTGGAAGACATACTCGACAACAGCCGCAGCAAGGCCTACGGTCACGCGGCCCGCTACTACAAAAACCTTAGCCAGCTTGATGCCGACATTTCGAACTACCATCCTTTTTCTGACCGGGCGGGTTTCGAGGGGGCGCTGCGCGAAAAACACGGCCGCAAGTCCTCGTTCTGGCGGCAGGCCGAATAGGCGCCAAGGATTACGGCTTCCCGTCTCGTTGATCACATCGTCAAACACGGCCCTTAATCCGCGTCTAACAGCGGGGGCTCCTGCCTGGAACAGTTCCCGTTTTCAGACGCGTTAGATGCAGCCCTATACTGTGAGCCTGGACCCGGCACTAGAGCGCTTATGCTTATGAAACCCCTTTACTCGATACTCGTCGGCGGCGCCCTAGTACTCAGCGGCGCTGCAGCCAGTGCCGCCAATCTCTGGGAAGGCGTCAAGGCACCGTCCTCGCAGCCTTCCGCGAGCATTGGCCAGTACACCAATGGCTGCCTCAGCGGCGCCGAGCAAATGCCGCTTCGCGGCGAGGGTTTCCAGCTTATGCGCACCGGACGTGATCGCCATTACGGCAATCCGGCCTTGATCGGTTTCCTGAAGGACTTTTCCACCCAGGTGGCGCAGCAGGGTCTTGGCCAGCTGCAGATAGGCGATATGTCCATGGCCCGTGGCGGCCCTTTCAGCTACGGCCACCGCAGCCACCAGCTGGGGCTGGATGCGGATATCTGGTACTCGCAGGATGAGCGAGCACTCACTCGCCCACTGACTCCGTGGGAGCGCGACAATATCGCAGCAGTCCCCCTCGCCGATGCAAAGGCGCACCGCCTGATCGAGGCGAACTGGGATCAGAGAACCCCACGCATACTGCGCCTGGCCTCTGAAGATCCCAGGGTCGAGCGAATCTTTGTTCATCCCACCATCAAGCGCGAGCTGTGCGCTAGTGCCGGCAACGCTAACGCTTGGCTGCGCAAAATACGCCCATGGTGGGGACACAACTATCATTTCCATGTGCGTCTGGCCTGCCCTGCCGGCGACAAAAACTGCGTGCCACAGCAGCCGGTGCTCAACGCACCCTGTGGCGACGATCTGGACTGGTGGTTCAGCGACGAGTTCTACGCCCAACTGCGCGGTACGGCACCGCCAAAGCCACAAGTAACCCCCAAACCCACGCCGCCACCAATGCCGCAGCAGTGCACCCAGGTATTGCGCGCTCCCTGAATACAGGACAACAGCTCTTGTAACCGAGGCGTAACACCAGGAGAACTACTCAATATTCTGAATTTGTATACCTATCCAAAGTACAGAATCCAGTAATGACAAGGCTTATGAGGACCAGAGTCGCTCAAAGTCGAAGAACGGTTACCGATTTGGTTACCAGCAAGTTAGATTTACAGTGCTCCCGAGCCACCAGCATCCAGGTTCGCTGGAGTCAAACCGAAGCTGCACATGCTGCAGATCAATCAGCTGGCCGACACGACACATCAAGTCTGACAAAGAATCAGGAACTGGTACCACTGGACTCGGGCCCGGAGGCCGGGCACAACCAACCTCTCGGTCGATGCCCTGCAGCTCTGCTAGATTGTGAAGGATGAATGTCGTTTCAGGTCTGATACCTCCGCTCGCGTATCCGATCACGTCGAACTCTTATAGGGAAATAAGGTGACAACGATGTCCAAAAAGCTCACGCCGGAACAAAAGATTCAAATTCAGAAGCTGGCGAATCGCCTGGCACGGAAGGTTCTCAATGGAGACGAACGCGCAAGCGCTGAGCTCAACGCGCTGATGCGCAGCAATGCATATCTGCACTCCCTGGTCCTTCGTATGAAGCAGCGCTTGCGGAAGCAGGCCCACAAAAAGCGGCGCAAAGGAGGCAAAGCCAAAAGCGGTGGGCGTTTGCAGGGTAGCGTCATGACAGGGCTCGCAGGTAAAACCAGCGCCCGAACTTGGAAGTACACAAAATAAGCGATCGCCTCACACGCCAGTTAACGTCAGAGTTTACCGGCCAGCTGTACATCGCTGATCAGGCGCCCGCGGATGCAGTTGCATCCGCTTATACTCGAATGATGCCCCCTAGTGTTAACGTAAAGGAGAATTCGAAGTACGCTGGTGGCCTTAAGCGGAAGTCAAAATCCAGTCACAACAAGGAGCAAGGATGCACACCGTTCAATTCGAGATCACGAAGCCCACGGACGAATCAGCTTTCGAGGACATGTGTGCGAACATTTACGGTGATGTGTACGACGACAAAACCCCCACTCTCAACGGTCGCAGAGGGCAAGCGCAGGCCGGTATTGATGTCTTCGTGGATTCAGCCCAGGGCCGCATTGGCATCCAGTGCAAGCGGTACGTAGACGGCGCATTGAAGCTCAAACACGTCGTCACCGAAATCGAACGTGCAGATAAGGCCAATGTGCCTATCGCTAAACTCATCGTCGCCACCACAGCAGAGAGCGACGTAAAGCTAATTCGGGAAGTACAGGACCTCTCGGATCAACGAGTCAAAGCGAGCGGATTCCCTGTCATCGTCCAGTTCTGGAACGATCTCTGTCGCTACATACGAAAGAGCGGCGAGCTCCAGCGAGACTACGCCCCCAATGCCCCAGGGGCTATGTTTTCTCGCCAGGAAGAGAGCAGTGTTGCGCTAATGGTCCAAATGAAGAGCATGCAATCATTGCTCGACGTTGTATCTGGCCTGCCAGGCAGCCGCCCAGAAGCCGTAGGGTCGTACCTCTCTAATCAACTAGATGCCGTCAATGAACGGCTTAAACAGTGCCAATTTCGTGACGCCTTAGATGATATAAACCGATTAGCGTCAACCTTCGAGGTATTTGACGACCATCAAAAGGCCCGATGGTACGTGCAACGAGGGATCTGCACCTGGCAGCTAGGTGATGACGCCTCGGCCTCAGCCGATTTTTTGAAGGGGGCGGAGCTTTACCCCGATGATGAAAAAATGGCTGCAGCCGGCATTCGCGGCCAGCTTCTTCGAGGTGACATTCCGACGGCGATCGAAGCAGGCGAACGCGCATTGGAGTCCTTTCCGGCCTCCGCACACGTCTGGCTGGCGTACGCCAATGCCAAAATGCTTACTGGCAAGCACCTTGGAATAACCGATGCACCCGTCGCTATTCGCGACAACTGCGATGTGCTCCAGCTTGTTGCCATATCTCGGCAGCAAGCTGGCGATTTAGATGGCGCCATCGCACTGATACGCCGAGCTCTTGAGAACCCCGACGCCGGTTTCTTCGTGAGGAGAGTAGCTCTGGCACTTACGCTCGAAGCGGCGACCACGGATCCCATCAGGTGTCATTATGGCTTACTTCCAGCGGACCAAATCTCTGCACTCGATCAAGCTGTGGCCCAACTAACCCCACGACAAGAGCGGCTTTGGCCGGTTCAAATCCCCGAAGGCCGGGAAGACGCCGCAGCGCACTTAGGGTTCGCCTACATTGTCCTAAACCGACCGGGTGATACCTTGGACCTGTTCGATGAAGCCCGAAGCGCGGACATGCTGTCTCCAAGATTGAAACGAGTTGCACTGGAGGCCTATCGATGCCTGAACCGGATCGATGAGCTACTGCGGGATGGTCGAGACTGGCTAGCCAGTCTCGACAAAGAGTCGCTCTTCCTGGTTGCGGAAGCCGCAGCCCATTCCGGTGACATTGATCTTATGAATGCCGTTGCGAAAACAGTAGCGGGATTACCTTTTCTCGATTATGAGACGGAAAGTCTTATAGTCGCGTTAAAATGGGATGCGCTCTGGTGGTCCCGAGATGGCAGAGAGCAAGCCATCCTCGAAGTCAAACAGGCGAACGTCAGCACGTCCGACAGCTTGCCACTGGTCTGCGGTGCAGCCCAGATCCTCCACCGCGCCGGCGAAGAAGCCGAGTGTGACGCCACAGTGTCTCACGCCATCGAGTTGCTGGACGACGGTAGTCCAGGCCCAGATGTCTTGCATGTGGCAGAACTGCTCTACATGGTGGGTCGCTACCGAGAAGCCTCACAGTACTATGAACGCTTCGCGGATAAAGGGCAGCGTTCTTTTCTGCACGCTCGCTTGCTCGCGTGCTTTGTCAAAAGTGGAGAACGACGCAGGGCCCTCGAACTGGTTCGGTCGTTGCCCGGAGACTGGGCGGCCGATGACCAGTTACGCAGTCTGGCGCTGGAACTGGGGCAGATCGCTGCCGATTTCGAGTTACTCGATCCCCTCGCAGAGGTTCAGTGCGAACGCTCACCGAACGTCGCTGGGGGATGGTTGCTGCGGCTCTCGCTCGACCTCAAAACGAAAAAGTTACACCGTTTCCATCTGACACTGGCGGGACTTCCTGAAGCCCTCGAAGGTACACATACGCAAATCACTCAGATAGCGGCTCTTGAAATTAAATACGGTCTGCCGCTATCAGGTATGAAGCGGCTGTACCGGCTTTTCCGCCAGCACCTAGACGAGCTTGAGGCAGCCACCTGCTATTTCATGGGTATTGTCATGGCACCCGCCGACCTCACCGATATGGAAGAAGTATTGCCCTCCGTCACAGAAGGCACGGCCGTACGCCTAGAGCCGGAGTATGGTGACATCATTACTGTAGCAATAGACCCGCAGAACACAGCCCCTCTTCCGGCCCGCGATAGCTTCTATTCAGCAGAAAGCCCAGAAGTTGATTGGCTCCTCGGGGCCGAGGTTGGCGACGTCATCGAACATCCAGGGCCATTTGGCACCTATAGGAAGTATCGCGTTCAGGCAATTACATCGGTGTATCGATATTTGCTGCAGGTGGCAGAAGGCAAGTTTAGAACGTCGCTAACAAGCGATGCGGTCATCGCGTCGGTACCCATCGCTCGCACTAAACAAGGGACCGATTTTTCACACATGCATGCGATGCTGAAAAGGCAGACCGAGCACATCAATACAGTATTTAGAAGCTATGGAGAGGGACCTCTCACACTGGGGATACTATCCCTACTCCTGAACAGGAACGTCGTCGACATCGTAAATGGCTGGTCCAGCGATGATGTTCCGCTCTTCGTGTGTTCCGGCACGATAGATGGGCGCCAAGCGGCAATAACACTTCTAGAGCGCGAAGACGCCTCATATGTGGTTGACGCGGCCACCCTAGCTGAATTGGTGTGGCTGAGATGCCAAAGGGCGCTGGCGGTGCTGCCCAAGGTCTATTGCTCGAATCAAACCCTCGCATTACTGGAATCAAAGCTGGAGGAGGCTCAATCAGAGCGGAGTAGCGGCCAAGTATACGATGCTGGAGATTCCATGCAGTACATAGAGTTCACTGAAAAAGACAGGGAACGACGGATAGACTACTGTAGGAACATAGTTGCCACGGTTCACGAGTATTGTGAAGTGGTCCCCGCCTATGGCCCACAAACCCTGCCACCGAAGCTGCACAATTTCGACAGCGTTTTGGCTGAAGAAGAGTATTCAGCCGTGTTATTGGCAGCAGAACGAGACGCCACCTTGCTAACAGTGGATGGACGCCTGGCCCAGATGGTCGTGGAAATCTTAGAGATATACACGGTTTGGCCGCAGGTTTTGCTATATCAAGCAGCAAAGCAAGACTCGATCATGGCTCGGGCTTACCACATAGCGTCCGTTCAAGAGTTCGTTGCAAATCGCGACTTTATCTCGCTAGGGGCGTACGACCTATTGCTGATGTGCTCGCAGGGAGGAGCCTTCCTCCGAAAAGGGCTTCAGCGTTTTAAAAACTTTCTCGCCAATCCAAATACCGAACTGCAGGGTGCCGCTACCATTCTTTTCGAATTTCTGGAGCTTCAGGCGGGACACAGAACACAGCTCAAGGCGTTTTTGGAACTGCTCAGCCACGTTGTCGAAGCAACTTTACGTCACCCACGGTGTAACGCTCAGGAGTTGCGTCTAAGAGCAGACAGTTTCGCCGACGATATAGCCTCAATCCAGGCAGGGCCTGATTTTCCCTGCCCCATTATGTCGAGAACGCGTCGAGTAAGGTACGAAACCATAAGGAAACTCCTGCTCGATACAATCGATTCCGCGTTCACTTTGGCAACGCAGCCACCTCGTCGCCGGGCCATCAAACTCAAGGTGCTAATGGGGACGACGCCTCCAAGCTTAATATTTGACGGTGATGTCCCTGAGCCTGTGGACGATACCATGGATACTCACTCCGCGCCGTTGACGCCAGACAACCAAACAATCACTGGTGAGGATTCCGTTACTAGCGCTGCTGCCGCCTACCTGATCGACCAGTAGACCTACGGGGCGAGGGTATGCGTCCGGACACGACCAACAACTTGCTTGCTCTTCAACTGGTCACGACAGCCGATACCACGGCGGTCGCTAGCCGCAGTTCAAGTTTTTCGATCAGCCCCCCCACCAGCCTATTCGCCTGACTGCGCTCAAACAAACGATAGACCCCTACACCGTGGTTATCGAAGTAGTCTTGCTGTTCCAGCAGTTCAGCACCCTGGTTCGCCGGCACCAGCAGTGCAGATATCACTGGCGCCTGGCCGTTACCGCGGATCGAATCGTGATAGACGTGGGCCGATGCCATCGCGTCGAGGATGCCGGCTCTTGATGCGGTGTACTTGCTGTCCAGACATAGATATCGAATCTCGTCGTTGTACTTGTACTCCAACACTAGGTCAGGGCGTCGCTCGCGGCTGATGGAGCAGTACCCGTGACTGTTAGTGTTACCCAGCGATGGGCAGGTCAGCTGGAAATAGAGTCGTATTCTCGCAGCACCGCAAGCTCCTTCGAGCAGTCGATCTGCGTAACTGGCGCCTTTGCGCAGTCGCCATTTGAACTCTGGCAATTGCCCTTCCAGCGCCTGCGCCAACACAACGAAGCACCAGTTCTCGTATACCTGCCAGGTCGGGGCCAAATAGTGCTGCTCGTCGACAGTCTGTTCGGACAACCCGTTACGGAGTATCCGAGTACCGAGGCGATAGGCCAAGTCATAATGCGGGTGGCCGGAAACCGCATTGAGGCCAGCCACATCGCCCCAAGTTTGCCTGGCGCCACTAAACGGCTGGCTGCGGGACAGTTTCAGCAAGCGCTTGTGCGTAGCGCTCAGAAACGCGGCCCGCCGTGGCAGCCGGGCAGCGAGATCGGTCTGGGTATCACTCGGGCTCAGCCGCAAACTCGTCAAACGCTCGGTCAACCAGACCGTCAGGCGCAGCACGTCGCTGAGCTGCCCGGCCATGAGCCGGTTGGCTGGGTTGTCGAGGGTGGGTTCGATGAAAGGCACGTCGAGGCGATTATCGTCCAGTACAACCGCACCAGCATTGCCCTGCTGCCGGGCAATGGCACTCAGGAGCTGCGGATTCGCGGCAAGACGGCGGATACTCTGATTATCGACCCGCCGGGCCAGTTGTATTGGCACCTGTTCCCGGCGATGACTGAGGCGCACCACCGGACGCTCGGCAACGGTTCTCAATGCCGCCAGGTAGCGCGTAATGAAACTGCGCAACCGAACGTAGCGGATCCACAGCTGCAGGTCACAGGAGTGGCCGCCAAGGCCCGTACGGCCGGGCTCCGCACCCATCAGCAGATCGATATCATAATCCGCGATCTGCTCGATATACTCCAAGTACTGTGCTTTGCCAGTTTTGTTCTGATGAGGCGATACCTCGAGACGAAAGCGCCACGGATCGCGCTGCCCAGGCAGCTCTAGCTCAGCCACCACCTCGCCGGCAAAAAAGCCGGGCTCCCAGCACCAGTAAAGCCCGGTCGGATCCTTGCTGAGTGGTGCATCGTCGACGAATAGCTGCGCATCTGACTGATCTATGCGGATACGGTAACTGCGCCCCTCATGCAGCCCGTACAGGCAACCGTCCTCCAGCATCTCACCAATAAGCACCAGATCGCCCTTGCGAGCCTCATAGACACTGAGGCTGGAGTTCACCGCCAGAACCGCATCATGCCGGATTCTGCCAGGTCGTTCCTGAGGCTAGCTACCTTGGCCCTGCTCCGACTCAGGCCATGCTCCTCCAGCACCGCCATCGTGCGCTGCAGGGTATCGTGCAGTCGTGCGCTTTCCGATCCTCTCAGCTTCGGCAACACCCGGGCGTAGATCACATCGTCCAGCATGACCGCAAAGCCATAGCCATTGTTCTTGCTCGCTAATGCAAGGTAGGTCAGCACGTCTTCGACAGTACGCCAGCCGAAATGCAGCCGCATGGGGGACAGCACCTCTGCCAGGGCCTGCAGGCAGTCCTGGGTATGCTTGACCTGATCAACCCCCAGGCCATGACCTCCCCAGTTTGGATAGCTGGTGAGGTCGATATCCCAGAATTCCAGCGTAAATGCCCGGTCCAGCACCTTGTCCGACAGGCCATGGGTAGTTTCATCCATATTGACGGTACCGACAAAAGCTACATTGGCCGGGTAGGCGATGGTATCGGGTACGCCATCGAACGCATCACCTTCGTTGTGCAGCCTCAGCTGGTCGCCCGACTCCATCGCCGACAGCACCGGCGCGAAATACTGCTCGGGGTGGGAGAGGTTCATCTCGTCCAGAATTACCGTAAAGGGCTGATCCGGGTGCTGTGCTGCACGCAGCAGAAAGTCGAGCAGCGGCGGGCGCACATAGGTGTCTGGCTGCAGCGGGTTGATATAGCCAAGGAGCGGCGTCGGGTCGTACCAGCCGGGCTGCACGGCCTGGATAAACAGGTTCTGCGAGGGCGTCTCAGAGTACTGCGCAGCAAGGGCCTCGCCATAGCGCTTTGCCAGCAGCGTCTTGCCGGAACCGGACAACCCCGCCAGGATTGCAAAGTGACGCCGGGGATGTGCCCAAAGGCCGATATGCAGCTGGCTTACGATATGCCTTGAGAATGCCGTCTTACCTGTGACGCCCTCAAGCAGAGCAGCCTGGTCAAGTGCCCCGATGTCGAGTGTTACGCTCGGAGACAGCGTTTCAGGCACCTCTTCAGCATCATTGCGTGGCAGGCTTTCGGGTTCCCAGTCTATCTGCTCGGCCCAGGAACGGCCTGCCTCGGTAAGGCTGTAGACCCCAAGGCTGTCGGCCTGCAGCAAATCGAAGTCCTTCAACCATTTTAGAATGACCCTGGGCCCGAAATCGGATGTCCAGCCAGGATTGACCTGCTGCAACCTCAGTACCAGCTCAGAAGAAGGGCTGGGATCTTCCTGCAACAACTTCAGCAGATGATCGACCCCCAGCGTCCGTGTGATGATCAGCGGTATCAGCTCCTGTGGATCGTTCGACGCCAGAAAGACCTCGCCCCGAGTAGTCGGCGTGAAAGAGTTGTCCTTTTCCTGAATCACGTAGAACTCGTTCTTGAGTACGTTGATAGTGGTACGCAGAGAGCTCTCTTTCAGGTCCGGAAATTCCGCTCGCAGATGATCCATCAGCTCCTCACGACTGACCCCCGTCTCCACAAAGCTGATCGCACTCAGCAGCGTCGCTATACCGCCCCTGATGCTGGTGAAGCCCTTGCGGCGTTGCATTGCCGGCAGCGGCTTGAGTTGAATGCCTCCCTGCTGGCTGGTGGTTTCGGTCTCCTTGTCACGACTGGCGGCGTAAACATGGGTTTCGTATAGATACCATGGCAGCGTCATCCGTTCCGCCAGCTCACCAAAGTCGTCTTGGCAAACGCCCAGGATCTGCTCAAGACGGATCATTAGCTCAGCCTGGACCACTATAGAGTCACGACTACCTTGTGGGCCAAACAGTGCCTTGTGGCATTCCAGTGACATTCGGCTGTATGTAATGGTGCTAAAGTAACGCGGGAAGAATGCGGCAAGTACACGAAATATCTTCACCCAAGGGGTACGGCTGGAGAAGTCCTTCAAGCGCGTGGCCAACTCGTTATGCAGGTTCTTGAAATGGCTAACCCGCTCTTCAACCGTCTCCGGTAACGGCGCCAACGACGCCTCAGCCAGCCATTGTCGGAAGCCTGCGTCATCCAGGGCGCTAGTGATGTCGACCGTCCCCATTCCGACACCGCTAACCGGATTGTCTTCCCAGAGCTTCTGATGGAACTCACGACTGCTACGAGTTGCCAGATCAGCCTGCTGCACATACGGCAGAAACTCGTCCAGAGCAGCGAGCCACTTGGGGTTCTTCTTGCGCGGCTCGATGGCTTGAAGCGCCTGCTTGAGCGTTTCATCCTGAGTCAGATCAAGGGGCATATCGAAGTTCCTTTATCGAATCTGTTGTCGAGCTCCATTCTAGTCCGGCAGTCGGGACATCCTGCCCAATAGCTACGATCCCATTACTAAGCGTGACAAATTTACCTAAGCCTAGTAATTGTAATTAGCTGATGTTTATAGACTTTCGTCCTCACCTTCTTTTGTAGGTGCGATTGATTATTGCTAAAAGCTGCTCAGCAGTCCGCCCCTGATTCAAACAATGTTCTCACCTTGTCTCGGTACAGAGGACCGAAAAGCAGATGATCCCCGGATTCGTGCCGCATGCGACCTGCCAGTATGCAGGGACTGATATTGAGTCTTTGCGCGGCATCAGCGATAGCGCTCGTATCAAGAAAGCTTGCGGGCAACCAGTACTCTGCAGGCACGAGAGCTTCCTGCGCGAGCTCATCGGCCTCCTGCTCCATCGGGTCGGCAACCGACGCATCCAGGTCGTCTATAAACCAGGTCTCTGAACCATCCAGATGCAGCGCGATATGCGCCAGCTCGTGCATAAGCGTGAACCAAAAGTTATCCAGCCGATCATGTCGCAGTGTCATCGCGATGACCGGCCGCCCATCATCGGTTTTGCACACAGCGCCATCCAGGTAGGTTTTCGGCAGGTGCGGTTCAGTGACCAGATGGATGCCATGCTTGTTCAGATATTCTTTGGCAATCAGCGGTCCCTGGTCCGACCACGACTCCTGCGCCAGTCTGCGCATGAACTCCAGGTTTACAGTGCCTGGCTGATAGGCTGCTTCCAGTTGATCCTTCTGTGCCAACTTCAGGACTTTCACCTGCCAGGCCCAGAGGGCATAGGGATCCGTTTCTTTGTCGTTGGACCGCAGGTGGGCACTGGTGCGCAGCAGCGCTGGCTGCAGTGAGAAACCTTCTTTTATGCCCGACAGGTACTGTCCTACCTGCTCGGCCGCATACTCACGCAACTCTTGCAACGGTCCGGTGAAGCCCTCGAAGTACCCTCGCTTGCGCATCTCCGACAACGGGAACGCCTGCCAGTCAATCTCGTGCTCGCTCACGCACTTTTGAGCCGGTTCCCTGATCAGTACATCAGCAGCAATGCCCAGTCCATCGCTGAGCTTGCGGATCATATTCAGGCTCAGTGTACGCTTGCCATTAAGGACTTCGGATACCTTGGATGCCGAGCCGATAAAGGGCACCAGGTCCTTTCGGGTCAACCCCTGCTGCTCCATCCGAAACTTGATGGCCTCGACAGGGTCGGGCAGATCGATGGGGTAGCGCTCCTGTTCAAAGCGCTCGATCAGCAACGCCAGCACATCCAGTTCGTCTGCTTCAGGGCTGCCAGCCTCAAGGTCAAGATCCATCAGGCTCATCAGGCGTTCAAGCGCCTGCTCGTGTTCCAGATCTGTTTTGATCAGTTTGATGTGGCTCATCGCCGACTCCTGCCTAAAAACTCTGCTTGTCATACTCGGCATGGGTTCCGACCCATTCGACCACAACAATGCCGTTCTGGTAGCGTATCTTCACGACCAGACGGTAATGATTGCCCTTGATATTGAAGATAACGCGGTTGTCTGCGAGGAAATCCGCACTCCCGAATCGATCCTTGATATCGTGCGATGTTTGCCAGGTGGCGTTCTCCGCCTCACTGAACCAGGCCTCCAACGCTTTCTTTGCATTGGCATGCCGGGCCCAGAACTTTGTAAGCTTGTCTCGTCCTAAGACCTTCATGCCCATGCCGCCCTCGATTTCCCGGCAAGGGAAGTATAGCTATAATTCCCAAAATGGGAACTATTAGTTCCATAAAATCCGTTCATGTAATCCAGCTCCGGCTTAGCTTGAGCTTGCTCTGAGACTCTACCCGGCCTGCCTGCGGCCTCTCCTGATCGCTAATCGTTCAGACCGTATCCGTGCAAGCAGAGCCTCGGCGGAGTAATTGCCGCGAATCTGGACAGGCTCTGCTCGCGTCACTTAGTGGTAGGCTCCACACAGAGAAGTATCATTCTATATTCTGGATCTGTTCTCGCATCTGTTCGATCAGCACCTTGAGTTCGACAGCGCACTGGGTTGTGTCGGCAACGATGGATTTCGATGACAGGGTGTTGGCTTCACGGTTGAGTTCCTGCATCAGGAAGTCGAGGCGACGGCCCACGGGTTCTTTCTGTTTAAGGACGCGACGCACTTCCTGCACATGGGTGTCGAGACGGTCGAGTTCTTCGTCTACATCGGCCTTTTGGGCCAGCAGAGCGATTTCCTGCTCGATTCGCGTCTCATCAAGTTCAGCCCGCAACTCGATGAGGCGGTTGCGCAGATTGTTGCGCTGCGCTGCCATTATCTCGGGCAGACGCCCCCGCACCTGGATTACCACCTGGTCGATACTGTCCAGACGCTGCGCGATCAGTAGCGCCAGCTCCGCACCCTCGCGAGCGCGACCCTGGGCAAGATCATCCAGTGCTGTATTGAACAGTTTCAATGCCGCCTTTTTAACGGCATCCATATCCAACTCGCTTTCCAGCAGGACGCCGGGCCAGCGCAGCACTTCCAGCGGATTGATCGGCTGGCGATCGCTGATCATCTGGCCCAGCTCTTCGGCCACCGCCACCAGCTGGGCGGCATAGGCACGGTCAACGCTCAGCGTCTGCTGCTGGTTTTCCGGCACAAACCGCAGCGTGCACTCAACCTTGCCACGGCTCAGCGACTGGCGCAGCTTTTCGCGCAGGCTGCCTTCGAGCTCCCTCAGGCTGTCCGGCAGGCGCAGGTGGGGTTCGAGGTAGCGGTGGTTTACCGAGCGAATTTCCCATACCAGGCTGCCCCAGTCGCCCTGGGTCTCCTGGCGGGTGAAGGCCGTCATACTGCGTGTCATGTCGTCCGATCTCGATTAGAATTGGCTGTTCGGATAACCATTCTAACAGCCTGGCCTGCGTCACTACACCGCCGGGCTCTCTCCAAAGATGAAGGTAACAGATCACAATGAGTTCGAGCATCTCCGACCAGCTGCAGGACCTGGGACTTAAAAAACTTCGCCCGAGCGGACGCCAGCCGGATCAGATGCGTGATATCAAAATTACGCGCAATTTCACCAAGCATGCCGAAGGCTCAGTGCTGATTGAATTCGGTGATACCAAGGTACTCTGCACCGCCAGCGTTGAGCGTGGCGTGCCTCGCTTCCTGCGCGGCAGCGGCCAGGGTTGGGTAACGGCCGAATACGGTATGCTGCCCCGCTCCACCAATACCCGTACCGACCGTGAAGCCGCCCGCGGCAAGCAGGGCGGGCGTACCGTCGAGATCCAGCGCCTTATCGGCCGTTCACTGCGCGCAGCACTGAACCTGAAGAAGCTCGGCGAAAACACCATCACCATCGACTGCGATGTGTTGCAGGCCGACGGCGGCACCCGCACGGCATCCATCACCGGCGCTTTTGTCGCGCTGCAGGATGCCATCAATGTGCTGAAGAAAGACAAGCACGGCGCCATGAAGGGCGACCCTATAGCGCATATGCTGGCAGCGGTATCCGTCGGCATCTACGAAGGCGTACCTGTACTGGATCTGGATTACGCCGAAGACTCCAAGGCCCACACCGACATGAACGTGGTCATGACCGGCAGCGGTGGCTTTGTTGAGGTTCAGGGTACCGCAGAAGGTGCGACCTACTCCCAGGATGAACTGAACGCCATGCTGGATCTGGCGCGCAAGGGTATCAGTGAACTGGTCGAGGCGCAGAAAGCCGCACTGGCAGGCTAAGCCCGCGGCGGCCATACAAGTAGCAAAAAAAGGGAGCCAGAACAGGCTCCCTTTTTTATGTCGCAAACCTTCTTAAGGTCGCGAATGGCATAGCGTTAGCCGATGTTGTAATCAACGATGACAGGCGCATGCTGCGAGAACTGCTCGTCACGGTAAATGCGTGCCGCCTTGACGTTGTTGCGCAGGTTCGCGGTGGTGATCTGGTAGTCCAGCCGCGCACCTTCGTTCAGGTTCCAGGCACGGTTGTAATCAGGCCACCAACTGTATTGGCGCTCCGCCTTGTTGGCACGGCGGAATGCATCGACAAATCCCATTTCATCCAGCACTTCTTCCATCCATACACGCTCCTGCGGCAGGAAGCCGGAAACGCTCTGGTTGGCGTACCAGTTGCTCAGATCAACCGCCTTGTGGGCGATATGGAAGGTGCCGGCGAAGATGAAGTCACGGCGCTTGCGCAATGTCTTCTTCAGATGCCCCATGAAGAGTTCCATGTACTCTTCCTTGCGGATCTGATCTTCAGGGCTTTTCAGTCCGGGAGGAATAGACATGGACGCCACGCTGACCTTGTCGAAATCCGCCTGGATAAAACGCCCGTGGGAGTCGCACAGCTCAAACCCAAGGCCTGTCATGATCGCCTTGGGCAGCTCGCGGGTATAGATCGCCACACCACTGTAGCCGTCTTCGAACGCATCGAAGAAAAACGCATGGTATCCCTTGGGATGGTAACGATCGGCATCGAGCTGGTATTCTTTCGCGCGCAGATTTTGCAGGCACACCACATCGGCGTCCTGGCGAACCATCCAATCGAAAAAACCTCTATCAGTAGCCTGTTCAATACCCTGGGTATTGAAGGTGATGACACGCATGTCTGTTGATCCTGTAAAGCGCGCGAAATAGCGAATGTCTTGAAACAAAGTACGAATTGTATAGCGTAGCGACCGAAATTGAAATTTCTGCAGGCCTTAATCGCCATAGAGCGCAGCCAAAGGCGCTGATATCATAGGCGCCGACCAGTTTTTAGTGCGGAGAGCCCCATGCAGGACTACCAGAGAGCCTTTATCGAGTTTGCCATCGAGCGCGGCGTGTTGCGTTTTGGCGAGTTTACACTCAAATCCGGCCGAACCAGCCCCTACTTTTTCAATGCCGGCCTGTTTAACAGTGGCGATGCTCTGGCCCGGCTGGGCAAATACTATGCCGCGGCTATCGAAAACGCCGGCATCCCCTTCGATGTTCTGTTTGGGCCTGCCTACAAGGGCATCCCGCTCGCCACTACCGCAGCGGTGTCCCTGGCCACAGATTTCCAGCGCGATGTGCCCTATGTCTTCAACCGCAAGGAAGCCAAGGCACACGGCGAAGGCGGCAACCTTGTCGGCGCCGAGCTCAAGGGTCGGATCCTCATCATTGATGACGTCATCACCGCCGGCACCGCCATCCGTGAAGTGATGCAGATTATCAGCAAGGCCGGAGCCACCCCTGCCGGCGTAGTGATTGCACTGAACCGTATGGAACGCGGCCAGGGCGAACTCTCGGCCATTCAGGAAGTGGAACGCGATTACGGCATGCCGGTGGCCAGTATCGTCACCCTGAACGATGTGATCGCCTACCTGCAGGAAAAAGGCGGTATGGAGCCACAGATCGACGCCATACTGAACTACCGCAAAGAGTACGGCATCGAGGCCTAGGGGCTATTGGCGTTTGGAGGATATGTCCTGCCGGGACTGTGCTCGCACAAGACAAGGCGCGAATTGCGCGGTTTGGTTGTTCCAAATAAGCGATGAGCAACGCCGTATTGTGCGAACACAGCCCCGGCCCGTCAGGGTTGCGCTGCATAACCCCTCATACGGCTTCAGCGAACTTGCAAAGGGAACCACCCTGAGCGGCGTCCGCTTCATTGTCTGAGGGATTTTGCAGAGCAACAGAACGCATCCCCAAACGCCAACAGCCCCTAAACCCCTGATTTAACAATTAATCGCCTTATGGATTGACAGTCTTCGAACATGCGTGTTTAATTGTCCGCCGTTGTGCCCGGATAGCTCAGTCGGTAGAGCAGAGGATTGAAAATCCTCGTGTCGGTGGTTCGATTCCGCCTCCGGGCACCACCTTACTTAGAAGCCTCGCTAGTAATAGTGAGGCTTTTTTGTGTCTGGAAAACCCTGCTAAGTCATTGTCACGGCGCCTAGAGTTAAAAATACTCCCGGCAATGCCGCCCGCCTCCGGGCACCACGCTACCTGTATACGTCAGGAAGCCTCGCTAGTGATAGTGAGGCTTTTTTGTGTCTGAACGTTTGGCAGAGACTCCATCGAACCAGGGTTCGCCCTTCGAGTACCTCTCACTCATCCGCTAATTGGCGAATTAGCGTCACTTGATCGTAGCCGACACCCCAATTATCAGTACTCACCTCGTCGATCACGACAAAGGTGGTTTTCGGATTTTTATTAAGTACATCCACTAACAATTGAGTGGTGCCTTTGATGAGCGCCTGCTTTTGTTCCTTAGTGACATTTTCATCGGTTATTTTAATATTAACGTAAGGCATAATTTTCCTTCTCTTTTAGAGGGGTCTTAGTCTAGGCTGACTTTTTCGTTACGCTTATTATTATTTTCTCAAAATACTCAACCGAATTAGAGCCGCCAACCAAAGTGCTTCCATTAAAAACGAATGCTGGCACGCCGGGTAGCATTAATTTCTGCACTCGTTGTTTTTTTATTAGTAGCTGTTGATTTATTTCATTCGATATCAGCACCTGTTCTCCTTCTGATCGATCCAAACCCAGTTGCTCAACAAGATCCAGTAGTACTTGAGTACTGCTGATATCCAGGCCCTGTTTAAAATAGGCATCAATCATCATCTCATTCATGGCCTGTTGTCTGTTGTAGCCTTCGCACCAGTGCATCAAGAGATGCGCCTTGTAACTATTGTAATAACGGCTTCGCTTAGAGAAATCGATACAAACACCGGCTTGCTTAGCCACCGCCAATAAATTTGTGCGATAGTCATTCCGTTTCGATTGACCCCATTGGTTACGGCGCCCAAGATGATCGCCAATATCCTCACCCTTTGGCCCAATGTCAGGATTAAGTTCATAGGGCAAAAAATTGATATAGGCCTCAATGCTCAGATTTCGAAGCGCTTGCTGCAGGTTTGCATATCCTATTGGGCACCAAGAACATACCACATCGTGGACCATTTCTATCCTTAGCGTTTTAATGGAAAATCTTCCCGTAAATCAGAGTACATTTTGTTGACCACTAACCAACGCCCGTTTTCTTTCAGAAGACTCAGGAAGTCGACATAGAAATGATCAAATAGTGGACATTCTAGTTTCACCATGGCCTGGTCTTTTATGATTTCAATGGAAATTAGTTTGAAGTCATAAGGCCGCCCTTGCTGATCAGGTACAGGTCGACTGGCGACAGCGTCAAGCCACTGATCAAGACTACGTCGTAAGCCAGGCGCTTTAAGAAACGCATCCGTATGAAAAATGGCTTTTAACTTCGATACCTCGCCATAGTGCAAGCCATCAAAATAGTCCTGTACAAGGGTCATCACTGAATAAAATTCTTTCGAACCGAAATCACCGGTATATGCCGTATTTTCCATGCATGCTCTCTCCTATCGCAGGTAGCCTTGAGCGATTATTCTAAGAGTCAGTAGCTAATAGCTCTAAGCCGCTGATTGGCGCTGTTCGGCAGTAAGAGCACGTTGAAAGCTGGCCATTGCCTGTACCGCATCCACCATTTTTCTGGTGTTCTGCCCCAACGGGATCTCGACGGGAAAGCTTGCTCCCCAGCGGGAATATACCGTCAGCATAATATCAGCGGCCGAAGGCTGATCACCACCAAGAAAATCTTGCGTAGCCAGTTGCTGCTCCACGACCTGCCATAGACGGGTAATAGCCTGAGCCGCCGCCTCGAAGGATGATTGTTTGACTTTCTCATCGGTAATGTACTGAGCGATAAAAAATAAACGGCCATAGGCCGGATGCATAGTGGCATTGGAAAACATAATGTCTTGAATTGCTTTTTCACGAGCCGCGCCTGCGGAAGGCAGCATGGTATTCTGATGTTTATTGAGCAGGTATAACATCACAGCCGCTCCTTCCAGTAGTGTTTTTCCGTTATCGACAAGTACCGGAACCATACCGGTAGGATTGATGACGTTAAAGTCACTCACCTGCTGCTTGTTAATTATTTCAACAGCTTGACCCAGTTGGTGGATAACCACTTGAGTAGCCAGGGAGCATGCGCCGGGAACATAGTAAAGCCTGTACATGGTATTGCCCTCGTTCTTGAGTTAATCAGTGATTAAATCGTTGGTATGAGTACTGCTTGAAGCGATGACTAAAGACGACATGACAAAGTTTAGGGCTTTTATTTGTGCACATATATAACTAGAATAAAAACCAGCTGTTCTCTATATGGAAACAATCTTTTGTTTTTTCTTGGATGAAATCCCTTTATGGATAAACTACGAGCGCTTCAACTATTTGTACGTCTGGCTGATTTGGGCAGCTTTACTCGAGTGGCAGAGCAGACAAACTCATCCAAATCCATGATTAGCAAGGAGATCAGCCGTCTTGAAGATGCACTGGGCGCTCGCTTGCTGCACCGTTCAACACGCAATCTACAGTTGACCCATGTGGGTGTGGGGTATTTGCAACGAGCACGGGAAATACTAGAAAAGCTTGATGAAGCAGATAATTTTGTGCAAGACCTTCAACAGCATCCCCGTGGTAAATTGAAGATCAATGCACCAATGGCGCTAGGCCTGGTTGACTTATCAACACTATTCGCCGATTTTATGCAGTCTTACCCAGACATTGAGCTAGACATTCACCTGGGGGATGAAAGTGTTGACCTGGTGGAACAGGGTTTTGATTTGGGATTTCGGGCATCCAGTCGTCCAATCGATTCGAATTACGTCGGGCGCCCCCTGACTCGTTTCAAGTACAGAGTCTGTGTGGGGCCGGAGTATTTAAACAACCACCCCGCTATTAATTTGCCACGGGACCTGAAAGAACATAACTGCTTTGTATACAGTTATTTCCAGGGGAAAAATATTTGGCCCATTGAAGACGGTGTCGCCATTCGAGGAACATTGCGGGTTAACAGTACCATTTTCATGATGGAGGCGATTAAGCGGAATCAAGGCGTTGGATTTATTCCGGACTTTGTTTGCCGCGAGTCGTTTGAAAAGGGAGAGGTTGTTGAAGTATTGGGGGATTTTAACAAACCCAATCTAACGCTCTACGCCCTGTACCCTGCGCGACATTTTGTGCCCTCAAAACTCGTCCAGTGTATAGAGTTCCTTGAGCAGTGGTTTGCTAATAAACAGTGATAAAAAGATGGTACTGGATCGCCTCCCCACCCTCACCTTTATCAGAGGCTCCATCGAAGCAGAGTTGGGTTGTTAGCCACATCTCGTGGCTAACCCTTAGGGTAAGCGTCGCTGCGTTTGGTATTAAGACCAGTCTACCTGCGAATACACAAACCCGACCCAAGCCCCGCTCATGCCCTATACCGCCAGCTCCATCAGGCCGCATCCGACAACGGGGGGATGGCACCCTCTGTAACCGCCGTGCCTTTGCCTGTGTATCTGATAAACAGCCCCAGCGCGACCAGCAGCAAGGCCGTCACCGTCAGGATGTCGTACACCAGATTGAGTGAACCTGTAGCTTCGCGCAGGTAGCCCGCCAGCAGATTACCGAGGGCACCACCGAGGCCGAAGGTGACCATGCAGACACCATTGATCTGCATGGTTGCGGTAGAACCGTAATACTGGCTCACCCAGCCAGCTACCACACCCCACATCGGGAAATACATCAGCCCGTAACCGAACCCCGCCAGCAACGCCCAGCGCGCCGGATCGAACATGAACGCCAGCAGGCCAATGGCAAAGCCACTGAATATCACCGTAAAGGCCGTGCCGTGCCCCTTGCGATCGGCAAGCTTGCCAATTAACAGACCTGCGATCATTCCGGTAACGCCGACCACTGTCCAGGTATAGCCACCCAGGGCCGCAGGAAGCCCCAGCTCGCCCAGGTAGATATTCAGCCAGGCAGAGAACGGCATTGCGCTAAAGCCCACCAGAAAACAAATGAGGCAGGCGAACAGGGCAGTGCGCTCACCAAGGATGACTCCCAGCAGGCGCATCGCTGGAATGGCTGCCGTATCCGCACTCGAGTCTGCAGCAACCACAGTGGGCTCGAGCCCCCTCAGTAGCCTCCAGCTCAGCATCAGCGCTATCACGCCTATGACACCTGCGATAACCCAGCTGCTCTCCCAGCCAAACAAAGGTACGACCAGCAATATCAACAGACCGTTCGCGCCATAGCCCCAGGCGGTTCCGCTGGAGGCACAGGACATGCTGGTCGAACAGCTCGCCTTGCTGGCATAGCGGCTGATTATTTCCACGATAGTGCCCCAGCTGATAGACGCGCTGGCCGCAAGAATAATCAGCGCCAGCGTGATGTGCAGCGGATCACGCAACTGGGACATCAGAAACAGCAGCGCCGTTGTCAGGCTAGTGGTCACCAGTGCCAAACGTACCGTGCCGACACGGTGCCCAATAAGCCCCAGCAGCAGAGCACCCGCCAAATAAGACAGCTGGGTCAGAGCGCCAATGGCGGCCAGCTGCCAGTTAGATATATTGATCGACTCCCGCATCAGAGGCAGCAGCGCCGCAAACAGGAAAACGCCAAACCCGTGACTTACGACTTGATTCAGGCCAAATATCGCTGCCATGCGCATACTTAAAATTTCCTCAGAACCGAAAAACCCCGCCAATAGCGGAGCCGACAAGCTGTCACCTTAAATCCTTGCCTTTATTCGGTAAATCGATAAATATTGATCATCTCGTTCTGAATCATTGATAACTGAAAATGCCTGAATTACCGATCGGCCTGCTGCGCACCTTTGTCATTACCGCACAGACACTCAACCTCACCGCCGCCGCCAGCCAACTGCATCGTGCGCCCTCCACCATCAGCATGCAGCTGAGCCGGCTGGAGTCTCTGGTTGACACTCAACTGCTGGTGCGCGGGCAGTACGGTGTGCGCCTAACGCCCGCCGGCGAGCAGCTGATTAGCCATGCACACCAATTACTTAATCTGCACGACCGTATTCTGGGCTCGTTCCACAACGTCGATATTGCAGGCAAGGTTCGCCTGGGTACCCACGATCAATATGCAACACGCACCCTGACCCCAATTCTGGAAGCCTTTGTTCTGTCGTACCCGCAAGCGCAACTGGAGGTAACCTGCGATCACAGACCCCAGCACCTGGCATCCCTGGTGAATGAGGGCAAGCTGGATCTCGCACTGGTCGAGATGCCGGCACAATCCGAGGGCGGCCTGCGCCTGCAACCGGACGAACTGGTCTGGATCCGCTCTGAGCGGCACGACGTCCATAAACGCGATCCACTACCACTGGCGGTTTTTGTCGAGGGTTGTTTTCACCGGGACTCCGCCAGCCTTGCCCTGCAGCAAACCGACAAGGCCTATCGCATCGCCTTTATCAGCCAGAGCCGCGCCGGGGTACTGGCTGCAGTACGGGCAGGTATAGGGATCGGTGTGATTCCGCGCTCAACACTGGAGCCCGGCATGGTCATTGTAGAATCAGGCCTGCCTCCGCTGCCAAAGACCGACACAACCCTCTTCGTCGCAGAGGACACTAACGAGGCCACGCAGCGTCTCGCGCAAACCATCAGGGAAAGCCCACAGTTCTCGTCACCTGGGCAGATCCCCTTGGGTGAAACAAACGCAGCCAAAACCGCAAAACTGGACACTCTGTCGCTACCTGAATGAGCCTGTGAATAACCCCTTGTACATAAACTGAAGCTCAGGCCAGGGGACAACTGCTCACAAAAAGCCTGCACAAGCCTGTGAATAACCTGATAACAACTATCTGTGAACTACCGCCAAGCCCCATGTCATAAGGGATAAGAAATTCTGATCAGCAATTGTACCCGGTGTAGTAATAGGCCGGACTTAACGCTAGCCAATGTTATCCACAAACATTTTATACACAGAATTCACACACTCAGCATATAGAGCCAAAGCTTCGCCTGATCCAGCTAGCTCACCGGTGCCGGCTGGATCACAGAGGACTATTCACAGCCCTGGAGCGAACTTTAGGACTTTTTCCTATAGAGCTTTCACGGTAAAAGTCCATACTAGCTACATGAGGATTCAGAAGGATCTGAAGGTTGCAGGGAAGCAACCCGCTCGGCAGGGATGCCATAAGCACCTCACTTTTACACCCCCGAGCCATGGATGGTTCGGGGGCGTTTTTTTATGTGCTGCAGAAAACTCTCACCTCCTGCCAAGTTCGGTACCTCCCAGGTTGTAGCAACCTCGCTAGCACCTGCGCTTTGATCGCCTATAATCTGCAACTGGTTTTCTGAGCCGGCCAGCGGCGTATCCTCAAGCTACCTCTCCAGCGATTCAGTACCGAACCAGATTACATCGTTACAGATCATCGCAGCAGTTCCTGAATACGAGCAGTCGTGATATAAATGCTTGGCGCCTCGCTGGCGAGCCGTCCCGCAGACAAGTATGCTGCGGTCGTCAAACCGGGTCAAAGCTGCGCTTCGACAAGTCCCGTTTTGACCCTACTATCACATGGCTGGGCGGCCGCAAACGGCGCTGTCTACCGTCCCCATGTGAGGGTCATCGCTGAACAATACCCCATACGGAAAAACCCCGGCCTCATCGAGACCGGGGTTTCCGTTATTAAATGCTTGGCGATGACCTACTCTCACATGGGGAAACCCCACACTACCATCGGCGATACCGCGTTTCACTACTGAGTTCGGGATGGGATCAGGTGGTTCCACAGCTCTATTGTCGCCAAGCAAAACTTGTACAATATGGATTCTGGCCGCGACAGATGGTGGTCTGTCGCGACGTAGCTTAATTCGAGGGTACGTGCTTTCTGTTGAAAGTGTGCGGTGTCTTGTCTGCAGCACAAGCTCGTGCCAATGCGTCAATCTCGTCTCTCTCGTGCTTTTCGCCTGCTCGTTCTTTTCAGTCGGAGCAGGCAACCAAACGCCTTGGGCGTTATATGGTCAAGCCTCACGGGCAATTAGTACGGGTTAGCTCAACGCCTCGCAGCGCTTACACACCCCGCCTATCAACGTCTTAGTCTTAAACGGCCCTTTAGGGGGCTCAAGGCCCCAGTGAGATCTCATCTTGAAGGGGGCTTCCCGCTTAGATGCTTTCAGCGGTTATCCCGTCCGAACGTAGCTACCCGGCAATGCCACTGGCGTGACAACCGGAACACCAGAGGTTCGTTCACTCCGGTCCTCTCGTACTAGGAGCAACTCTTCTCAAATCTCAAACGCCCACGGCAGATAGGGACCGAACTGTCTCACGACGTTCTAAACCCAGCTCGCGTACCACTTTAAATGGCGAACAGCCATACCCTTGGGACCGGCTTCAGCCCCAGGATGTGATGAGCCGACATCGAGGTGCCAAACACCGCCGTCGATGTGAACTCTTGGGCGGTATCAGCCTGTTATCCCCGGAGTACCTTTTATCCGTTGAGCGATGGCCCTTCCATGCAGAACCACCGGATCACTAGAACCTACTTTCGTACCTGCTCCACGTGTCAGTGTCGCAGTCAAGCACCCTTCTACTCTTGCGCTCAATGCATGATTTCCGACCATGCTGAGGGTACCTTCGTGCTCCTCCGTTACTCTTTGGGAGGAGACCGCCCCAGTCAAACTACCCACCACACAATGTCCTCGAACCGGATTACGGTCCAGAGTTAGAACCTCAACAGTACCAGGCTGGTATTTCAAGATTGGCTCCACGCAGACTGGCGTCCACGCTTCAAAGCCTCCCAGCTATCCTACACAAGTAATGTCAAAGTCCACTGTGAAGCTATAGTAAAGGTTCACGGGGTCTTTCCGTCTAGCCGCGGGTAAACTGCATCTTAACAGCTATTTCAATTTCACTGAGTCTCGGGTGGAGACAGTGTGGCCATCGTTACGCCATTCGTGCAGGTCGGAACTTACCCGACAAGGAATTTCGCTACCTTAGGACCGTTATAGTTACGGCCGCCGTTTACCGGGGCTTCGATCAAGAGCTTCGCTTGCGCTAACCCCATCAATTAACCTTCCGGCACCGGGCAGGCGTCACACCCTATACGTCCACTTTCGTGTTTGCAGAGTGCTGTGTTTTTAATAAACAGTCGCAGCCACCTGGTATCTTCGACTCCCAACAGCTCACCCCGCAAGGGGGTCACCATCAGGAGCGTGCCTTCTCCCGAAGTTACGGCACCATTTTGCCTAGTTCCTTCACCCGAGTTCTCTCAAGCGCCTTGGTATTCTCTACCTGACCACCTGTGTCGGTTTTGGGTACGGTCAGCGGTAACCTGAAGCTTAGAGGCTTTTCCTGGAAGCGTGGCATCAACGACTTCAGTTCCTAAGAACCTCGTCATCAGATCTCAGTCTTAAGGGGGACCGGATTTGCCTAATCCCCCAACCTACATCCTTAAACGCAGACAACCAACGCTGCGCTCGCCTAGCCTTCTCCGTCCCCTCATCGCAGTTACCGCCGGTGCAGGAATATTAACCTGCTTCCCATCGACTACGCATTTCTGCCTCGCCTTAGGGGCCGACTCACCCTACCTCGAATAGCGTTGGATAGGAAACCTTGGTCTTCCGGCGTGGAGGTTTTTCACCCCCATTATCGTTACTCATGTCAGCATTCGCACTTCTGATACCTCCAGGATGCCTCACAGCTTTCCCTTCAACGGCTTACAGAACGCTCCTCTACCATGCCATAAATGGCATCCACAGCTTCGGTGTATCACTTAGCCCCGTTATATCTTCCGCGCAGGCCGACTCGACTAGTGAGCTATTACGCTTTCTTTAAAGGGTGGCTGCTTCTAAGCCAACCTCCTAGCTGTCTGAGCCTTCCCACATCGTTTCCCACTTAGTGATAACTTTGGGACCTTAGCTGGTGGTCTGGGTTGTTGCCCTTTTCACGACGGACGTTAGCACCCGCCGTGTGTCTCCCATGATTGCACTCACCGGTATTCGGAGTTTGCATCGGGTTGGTAAGTCGGGATGACCCCCTAGCCGAAACAGTGCTCTACCCCCGGTGGTGAGACATGAGGCGCTACCTAAATAGCTTTCGAGGAGAACCAGCTATCTCCGGGCTTGATTAGCCTTTCACTCCGATCCACAGGTCATCCGCTAACTTTTCAACGGTAGTCGGTTCGGTCCTCCAGTTGATGTTACTCAACCTTCAACCTGCCCATGGATAGATCGCCCGGTTTCGGGTCTAATCCCAGCAACTAAACGCCCTATTAAGACTCGGTTTCCCTACGGCTCCCCTAGACGGTTAACCTTGCTACTGAAATTAAGTCGCTGACCCATTATACAAAAGGTACGCAGTCACGGTCTCAAGAACCGCTCCCACTGCTTGTACGTACACGGTTTCAGGGTCTATTTCACTCCCCTCACAGGGGTTCTTTTCGCCTTTCCCTCACGGTACTGGTTCACTATCGGTCAGTCAGGAGTATTTAGCCTTGGAGGATGGTCCCCCCATGTTCAGACAGGATAACACGTGTCCCGTCCTACTCGTTTTCATTGATAAGGCGTTTTCGCATACGGGGCTATCACCCACTACGGCGGCACTTTCCAGCGCCTTCTGCTAACACCAAACCAACTTAAGGGCTAATCCCCGTTCGCTCGCCGCTACTAAGGGAATCTCAATTGATTTCTTTTCCTTCGGGTACTTAGATGTTTCAGTTCCCCGAGTTCGCCTCTTAAAGCCTATGTATTCAGCTAAAAGATACCCAGTAAACTGGGTGGGTTTCCCCATTCAGACATCTCCGGATCAAAGGTTGTTTGCCACCTCCCCGAAGCTTTTCGCAGGCTACCACGTCTTTCGTCGCCTCTGACTGCCAAGGCATCCACCGTGCACGCTTCGTCACTTGACCATATAACCCGAAGGCGTCTGGTAAGGACGAGAGTTCGATAAGATTTTTCGCCATTGGCGCTTGTACTACAGTACAAGACATATCTCGAATTAATTCGAATCCACATTGTTAAAGAGCGATAAAGCATTGAAGCTTTAAATCATGCACCCTGTGAACAGGACACACTGTTTAAAGCTCACTCGCTTTAACTTCAAGATCAGATAATTCGTGTGGACGCTATGCCAGAACAAGCCATGTCGTTTAAGGAGGTGATCCAGCCGCAGGTTCCCCTACGGCTACCTTGTTACGACTTCACCCCAGTCATGGACCACACCGTGGTAACCGTCCTCCCGAAGGTTAGACTAGCTACTTCTGGTGCAACCCACTCCCATGGTGTGACGGGCGGTGTGTACAAGGCCCGGGAACGTATTCACCGTGGCATTCTGATCCACGATTACTAGCGATTCCGACTTCACGCAGTCGAGTTGCAGACTGCGATCCGGACTACGACCGGTTTTGTGAGATTGGCTCCCCCTCGCGGGTTTGCAGCCCTCTGTACCGGCCATTGTAGCACGTGTGTAGCCCTACTCGTAAGGGCCATGATGACTTGACGTCGTCCCCACCTTCCTCCGGTTTGTCACCGGCAGTCTCCTTAGAGTTCCCACCATTACGTGCTGGCAAATAAGGACAAGGGTTGCGCTCGTTACGGGACTTAACCCAACATTTCACAACACGAGCTGACGACAGCCATGCAGCACCTGTCTCAGAGCTCCCGAAGGCACCAAGCTATCTCTAGCGAGTTCTCTGGATGTCAAGAGTAGGTAAGGTTCTTCGCGTTGCGTCGAATTAAACCACATGCTCCACCGCTTGTGCGGGCCCCCGTCAATTCATTTGAGTTTTAACCTTGCGGCCGTACTCCCCAGGCGGTCGACTTATTGCGTTAGCTGCGCCACTAAGAGAGCAAGTCTCCCAACGGCTAGTCGACATCGTTTACGGCGTGGACTACCAGGGTATCTAATCCTGTTTGCTACCCACGCTTTCGCACCTCAGTGTCAGTATCAATCCAGGCAGTCGCCTTCGCCACTGGTGTTCCTTCCTATATCTACGCATTTCACCGCTACACAGGAAATTCCACTGCCCTCTACCGTACTCTAGTTAAGCAGTATCAGGTGCAGTTCCCAGGTTAAGCCCGGGGCTTTCACATCTGACTGACTCAACCACCTACGCGCGCTTTACGCCCAGTTATTCCGATTAACGCTCGCACCTTCCGTATTACCGCGGCTGCTGGCACGGAATTAGCCGGTGCTTCTTCTGTGGCTAACGTCACAGGTAACGGTTATTAGCCGCTACCCTTTCCTCACCACTGAAAGTGCTTTACAACCCGAAGGCCTTCTTCACACACGCGGCATGGCTGGATCAGGGTTGCCCCCATTGTCCAATATTCCCCACTGCTGCCTCCCGTAGGAGTCTGGGCCGTGTCTCAGTCCCAGTGTGGCTGGTCATCCTCTCAGACCAGCTAAGGATCGTCGCCTTGGTAGGCCTTTACCCTACCAACTAGCTAATCCTACGCAGGCTCATCTGATAGCGAAAGGTCTATAAATAGATCCCCTCCTTTCCCCCTTAGGGCGTATGCGGTATTAGCATCCGTTTCCGAATGTTGTCCCCCACTACCAGGTAGATTCCTACGCGTTACTCACCCGTCCGCCGCTCTCAAGAGAAGCAAGCTTCTCTCTACCGCTCGACTTGCATGTGTTAGGCCTGCCGCCAGCGTTCAATCTGAGCCATGATCAAACTCTTCAGTTTTAAATCAAGATACCGAAGTATCGATAATTCTGACTCAAGCTATAACAACTTAAATGAATTCACATTAGGGTTGCTTACCTTGATAAAGCTATTTATGCCTTATCCTGACAAGCGCCCACACGAATTATCTGATCAATCTGTTAAAGAGCGCTTGGACTCGAGGATCGTTGCCGCTGATCCCGTGTCTCAAGTGAGGCGCATATTCTAGCGCCTCGGTGTTTTAAGTCAACTCTTTTTTTCAACATTTCCGACCGAAGCCGAGGAGAAAAACGAGTGACTCACAAGCCGATACTGCCGGCCGATTCATCAAGCTAAACACTTGAAAATCAACCACTTACTTCCGACTTCCTCGCTCTGTTCGGTGGCTGTTAAAGCCGCTTTCCCTAAGCGAGGTGCGCATTCTACATTGCCCCAGATCAGAGTCAACAGCCCCTGTGTAATTAACTGTAATAAAACCCAAAAAGGGGGTTTTAGGGCTTAAAACCCAGGCTGCGGGCGCAGCACGGTTCGAATTACACACAGCAGTCGACCGCAAGCCCTTTCTATCGACTGCGAAGCAGATAGAAAATCCACCTCGGATCGCCAGAGCCAAGAGTCGAAACGCCCATAAAAGAAAAGGCGCCTGAATCAGGCGCCTTTCAAGGGAATCATCTAGCCGCGCGTGGCGCGAGCCTGCAGCTTTTAGCCTGCAACAAACAGGTGGTGTTTTTTCTTGCCCAGTTTCACCAGGAAGTACTTCCCGAACAGAGCGCGCTCAGCATTGAAGACCCCTGACGCATTCAGGTTGTCATCCATACCGAACTCTTCGCCATTAACAATAACCGCCTTGCGCTGCAGCGCATCCTTTACCTGCTTGCCGGATGCCGCCAGGCCCGCATCGGCAAAGAGAGTCGTCAGCGGCGTGTCTGCCAGCCCCTCGGTGCTGAGTACCGAGGATGGCAAGCCATCAAGACTCAGCTGCTCGTAGTCGTTTTCGCCAAGATTAGACAGGTCTCCGGAGAACAGAGCCTCTGTAATACGCTGGGCGGCAACAAAGCCTTCCTCACCGTGCACCAGCGTGCTTACTTCACGCGCCAGTACCGATTGCCCCATCGGCTTGCCTTCGCGTTCCGCATCTTCTTGCTCAAGCGCGTCTATATCGGCCACCGACATAAAGGTAAAGAACTTGAGGAAACGATAAACGTCAGCGTCCGGCGTCTGCAGCCAGAACTGGTAAAAGGCATAGGGTGATGTCTTGTTGGCATCCAGCCAGACAGCGCCGCCTTCGGTCTTGCCGAACTTGGTACCGTCAGCCTTGGTGATCAGCGGCAACGTCAAGCCATGAACATGGGTGCCATTGACGCGACGCGTCAGATCGATGCCACCGGTGATGTTGCCCCACTGATCCGAACCACCGATCTGCAGGCTGCAGCCGTAGGTCTTGTTCAGGTGCTGGTAGTCGTAGGACTGCAGAATCTGGTAGGTGAATTCGGTAAAGGATATACCCGAGCCTTCGCGCTCAATGCGCTGGCGCACTGACTCCTTGGCAATCATCTTGTTAACGGTGAAGTGCTTGCCAATATCACGCAGGAAGCTGAGCACATCAATGCTGGCAGTCCAGTCGTAATTGTTAGCCAGGATGGCGCCGCCTTCGGTGTCGCCGAAATGAATGAAGCGGCTAATCTGTGACTTGAGGCAGTTGCTCCACCGCTCCACAACATCAGACGTATTAAGGGAGCGCTCCTGATCCTTGAAGCTCGGGTCACCAATCATGCCGGTTGCACCACCGACGAGCGCAATAGGACGATGCCCATAGTCCTGAAAACGCTTGAGCATCAGCAGCGGCACCAGGTGCCCCAGGTGCAAACTGTCTGCCGTGGGATCAAAGCCACAATAAAGCGTGACACTGTTCTCATTCAGATGCTGATCAAGCTCGTCTTCGCTTGTGGTCTGCGCGATCAAGCCACGCGCCTTGAGATCCTGTAACAGTGTCATTTCGCTCATTGCTTTCGAATACCCAGAATTCGGCCAACTTTAGGGCCGGTATTCTACCTTCCCGCCAGCATGCAAACAAACCAGCGCGAACCACTATCAAGGTTTTGTTGTCACAGCCGATATTCTATTTTGGCAATCCATCAAAGTTTGCGGTTAAATAGACCAGCGCTGGATTTTCTGTATATGGGTAGCATTGTGTTGAACATCATTAAAGTTATAGGTAATCGTCTCCCCGCCGTGCATTTGGTCGCGGTTTCTGTTTGCGCCGTCATTATAGGTTTCACCCTGATGCTGGTTCCGTCCGAGGAGGTTTCGGCCACCCGGGGCGACCCATCCCTGACCAGGAGCAGTCAGCAGGAAACCCTGAAACTTGATCTCAACCTCGAAAAGGACGCAGCAGAGCCTGCACTGCGGAACACTGCACCCGCCGCCGCGCTCTTAAAGAACGCAGCCAAAGAGCGCCCGAGTGCAGAAACGGATAGCTCTGACGCAGACGACAGCGCACCGGCACTGGCCACCAGCACAGATACAACCGCCCAGGCTGTCGCCGAAACAGCTCCCAAAGCCGACAACTGGGTTAACTACAAGGTTACCAGCGGCGACAACCTCAGCACCCTGTTTAAGCGCGCCGGTCTCTCGGCCCGTGACGTTTTTACTGTCAGCGCAGCGACCAAAGACAGCGAAGCCCTGTCGCGCCTGTACCCCGGTGAGTCGCTGTCCTTTCTGATCCAGAATGGTGAACTGAAGAAGCTCAAGCACCTGATCAATCCGCTGAAGCAGGTTCTGCTCGAACAGGATGGCGATAGCTACAGCATCGACATTGTCGAACAGGAACCCGAAATCGAACATCGCTTTGCCCAGGGCACCATCCAGAACTCGCTCTTCCTCGACGGCGAAAAAGCCGGCCTTCCCAGCAATACCATTATGGAAATGGCCGCACTGTTCGGCTGGGATGTGGATTTCGCGCTTGATATCCGCAAGGGCGACAGCTTTCGTGTGATCTATGAAGAGAAACGATTCGAAGGCAAGGTCATCGGCGTCGGTGACATAGTCGCAGCCGAATTCACCAACCAGGGCGATACCTTCACATCGCTTCGCTACACCGACTCCAAGGGCAACACCAGCTACTACACGCCCAAGGGCGAGAGCATGCGTAAAGCCTTCCTGCGCACCCCTGTCGACTTTGCCCGTATCAGCTCGAACTTCAATTTGAGCCGCCGTCACCCCGTGCTGAACAGGATCCGCGCCCACAAGGGTGTTGATTACGCCGCCAGCACCGGCACCCCCATCAAGGCTGCCGGCGACGGCAAGATCATTTACCGGGGCGTGAAAGGCGGTTATGGCAACGTCATCATTCTGCAGCACGGCAATAACATCAGCACCCTCTATGCCCACATGTCCCGCTTCAAGAAAGGCCTGTCGGTCGGCAGTCGGATCAAGCAGGGCCAGCTTATTGGCTATGTTGGCATGTCCGGCATGGTCACAGGCCCACATCTGCACTACGAATTTCAGGTGAACGGTGTTCACAAGAACCCGGTGACGGTAAAGCTGCCCCATGCAGATCCGGTTCCCAAGACCGAGCGTGCGTCCTTCCAGGCGACCTCTCAGGCATTGATGGCGCAACTTGAGACCTACTCCAAAACTCAAGTCGCCAGCGCCGAGTAAGCGCAGTGCGGCCGCTCTATATCGGACTCATGTCAGGCACCAGCCTGGATAGCGTTGACGCCGTTGCCTTTGAATTCGACGCCGCCGGCTGTGCCATGCTGGCCAGCCATAGCGAGCCCTTTCCGCTACCTCTGCGCCAGCAAACCCTGGCGCTGATGCATCCTGGTGCTGACGAGATCGAACGCCTCGGCCGACTGGATCTGGAACTGGCGGAATTGTTCGCCACGGCCGCCAATAACCTGATTGATCAGCATCAACTCGACCGACAGCGTATCCGCGCCATCGGTAGCCACGGCCAAACGGTGCGTCATCGCCCCGAAGCCGGCTTTACACTGCAGATTGGCGATCCGAATCTGATTGCCGAGCGCACCGGGCTTTGTGTGGTCGCGGACTTCAGGCGTCGGGACATGGCAGCCGGAGGCCAGGGCGCTCCACTTGTGCCCGCATTCCACGATGCCCTGTTTCGCGCACCCGGTACCCACCGCGTGATCGTGAATATCGGCGGCATGGCGAATATCACTCTATTGCCCGGCAATACCGAGCAACCGGCCATCGGCTACGACACAGGCCCGGGTAATGTCTTGCTCGACTACTGGATTCATCGCCACCAGGCACTGAGCTACGATCGCGATGGCGCCTGGGCTGCCACCGGCACCCTGGTGCCTGAGCTGCTGCAACAGTTGCTACGGCTGCCCTTCTTCAGCGCGCCAGCTCCCAAGAGCACCGGACGCGAGCAGTTCAATCCCGACTGGCTGCAGCAGCGTCTTGTGGAAACCGGCTTTGATAACCGGGCACCGGAAGATATTCAGGCCACCTTGCTGGAACTCACCGCGGTCACTATCAGTAATGAAATCAAGCAAGTAGCGGCCACTGGCAGTGAAGTCTTTCTCTGTGGCGGCGGTAGCCATAACAGTCTGCTGACGAAACGTCTGCAAGCACTGCTGAAACCTTATGCCCTGGCCACCACTGCATCGCTCGGTCTCGATCCCGACTGGGTCGAGGCGTGCGCCTTTGCCTGGCTGGCCGGCTGCAGACTGGATAGTCTCGCCGGCAACATGCCCAGCGTAACGGGCGCTCGGGGTGAACGTATTCTCGGTGGGATCTATTCCCCCTGAGCACGACTCTGCCTTGAACTGCCCCTCTGCGCTATTTCCTCCGAGCCATCCCTTGAGCTATCCCTTGAGTGCAGCCATTCTGGCGACGCAGTTACCTGATCCGGAAAACGCACAGGCGCAAGAATAACGTCCAGCGCAAGGCTCGACGCTGAAATTATTAGCGATTGGATTTAAACAGAGTGTACGAGCAAAGAAACGGACAGCGAGCGCTGTCCGTCTTGCAGATCAGATCGAGAAAGACGATCCGCAACCACAGGTCGTGGCCGCATTGGGGTTGTTAATCACGAACTGGGAACCCTGCAGGCTAACCTTGTAGTCAACCTCGGCGCCCGCCAGGTACTGATAGCTCATGGCGTCGACCACCATCATGACACCGTCGTTATCCACGGCGGTATCATCTTCGGCTACCGCTTCGTCAAAGGTGAAACCATAGGAAAAGCCAGAACAACCTCCTCCAGTGATGTAAACCCGGAGTTTGAGGTTGGTGTTTTCTTCCTCCTCCATCAGGCTTCTCACCTTCGCAGCCGCCGCGTCTGTGAAGACCATCGGGGATATCTGCTCAAAGGACTCAGTCATACCTACTCCAACTATACGTCAATCAGGCCACTATTCTTTCTTACCCAACTAAAGTAGTCAAGTATTATGGCATCAGGCCAACCTGGTTGAGACCGGCGCGCTCATCCAGCCCGAACATGATATTCATGTTCTGCACTGCCTGCCCGGCCGCGCCCTTGACCAGGTTATCGATTACCGAGAGCACCACCACCGTATCGTCATCCTGCGGACGGAAAACGCTGATACGACAGACATTGCCACCTTTCACGCTACGGGTTTCCGGATGGCTGCCCGCCGGCATTACATCGACAAAGGGCTCGCCGGCATAACGGGACTCAAACAGCGCCTGGAGTCCATCGTTCGGATCCTTGAGTACGGAGTACAGGGTGGCATGGATGCCCCGGATCATCGGTGTCAGGTGCGGCACGAAGGTCAACCCTACAGGACGCCCAGCCATAATACTCAGGCCCTGCTTGATTTCCGGCAGGTGCCGATGCCCGGCCACACCGTAAGCCTTCATGCTCTCGCTGGTTTCGCACAAAAGCGCACCCACACTGGCGCCACGCCCGGCGCCGCTGACGCCGGACTTGCAGTCGGCCACCAGCCGGCGCGTATCCACCAGACCGTTTTCGATCAGCGGCAAAAAGCCCAGCTGCGCTGCGGTCGGGTAGCAGCCCGGGCAGGCAATCATCTGTGCTGTACGAATCTGCTCGCGGTTCACTTCGGGCAAGCCATACACGGCCTGCTCCACCAGCGCCGCCGCCGTGTGTTCCATGCCATACCAGCGCGACCACAGATCAATATCCTTGATCCGAAAGTCAGCGCCAAGATCGATAACGCGCACGCCGCACGCCACCAGCTCAGGCGCCATGCGCATGGCCACGCCGTGGGGAGTGGCGAAGAACACCAAATCACAGCTCGCCAGCCGCTCGACATCCGGCACCGTGAAGGCAAGGTCATAATGCCCGCGCAGGTTCGGGAACATGTCCACCACCTTGATACCATCCTCGGAGCGGGAGGTGATCACATCGACTTTCACATCGGGATGATTCGCCAGAATCCGCAACAGCTCTACACCGGTATAGCCAGTGCCGCCTACGATACCTACCTTAATCACATCCACCTCTCTTGAGAGTCGAAAACTGTTACCCTTAATCATACAAAGCACACAGCCTAAAAACTATCGGAACCCTGCCCATTGATACGCAAGGACCTCTTATCGCTGGAGCATTTCCGCGATCGACTGGCTCATATCGACTCGCTGCCGCAAATGCTGCTGCTGGGAGTCCTCTCCGGACTCTTCGCCGGGCTCATCATTATGGCATTTCGCCTGCTGATCGAAATTCCGCTGGGCCTCTATCTACCTGGGCATGATCCGGAAAACTTCGAGGCGCTGCCAGCCTCGCTGCATTTTCTGCTGCCTGTCGCCGGCAGCCTGGTGCTGATACTACTGTTCTGGCGCCTGGCAGCCGCCCATCGCAAGGTGGGCGTCGTGCATGTGCTGGAACGCCTGGGCTACCATCAGGGACAACTGCCGGCGCCCAATCTGCTGGTCCAGTTCGCCAGCGCGACCGTGGCGCTGCTCAGCGGTCACTCGGTCGGGCGCGAAGGGCCCGCCATCCATCTGGGTGCGGGCGGCGCGAGCCTGATTGGCCAGTGGTTGCGACTGCCCAACAACTCCATGCGCCTGCTCATCGGCTGCGGCACGGCAGCAGGCATATCAGCCGCCTTCAATACACCGCTGGCAGGCGTAGTGTTCGCCATGGAAGTGGTGCTGTTGGAATATACCGTACTGGGCTTCGCCCCCATCATGGTGGCGGCCGTCACGGCGGATCTGGTGATCCGCGCCAGTATAGGCTCGACGCTGCTGTTTAGCGTTCCCCAGTTCAGTATTGGTGATCTGAGTGAAATTCCACTGGTCATGCTGCTGGGCGTAATGATTGGCCTGCTGGCCGGCGGTTTCAACCGCATCATGCTGTATACGGCAAGCTTTAGTGCCATAGCCCTGCATTGGCGGCTGTTGCTGGCGGGTATCCTGACCGGCAGCGTTGCCCTGCTGTACCCGCAGGTTATGGGCGTGGGCTATGACACCGTCAGTGAGACTTTGCTGGGCCAGCAGCCGCTGCTCTGGCTGGCAGGCCTGCTGCTGGCCAAGTGGCTGCTGACACCTGTCATACTGGGCCTTGGCATCCCCGGCGGACTCATTGGGCCTACCGTTTTTATCGGCGCCCTGGCCGGCGCCCTGATCGGCTCACTCGCCCAGTTGTTCAACGATCAGATGCTGTCCCAGGTCGGCCTCTATGCCATGATCGGCATGGGTGCCATGATGGGTGCCGTACTCAATGCACCGCTTGCCGCCCTGATTGCCTTGCTGGAACTGACCGGCAACCCCCATATCATTCTGCCCGCCATGCTGGCCATCGTTATCAGCAACCTCACCGTACGACACCTGTTCAAGCTGCCCTCAATCTTTCAGTCGCTACTGCGTGCCCAGGGTCTCGACCAAACTCAGTCACCCCTGGCCCAGGCGCTGTCCCGGGCCGCCGTCGGCAGTCTGATGCAACGAAATTTCCTGCAGGCAGCTACTCGGGAATCCAAGGCCCGTGCGGTCTTCCTGTCAGAGCAAAGCTCCGACTGGATACTGATCAGTGATCCTGCCCTGCGCGCGCTGCTGCCGCGCTCGGAACTGATGCTCTGGTTGCAACAGGTCGAAACCGACGCCGACATAGACCTGCTGGAGCTGCCGGCGCATCGCCGCGACCCAGTGCAAATCAGCTTTCGCGCTACCCTCCAGGAAGCCGCCGATTGCATGCAACAGCGCCAAACCGATATTCTCTGCGTCAACAGTAACCGTGGTGACATTATCGGCGTTCTGACCCGTGCCCAGATCGAAGCCTACTATCTGCACCATCAGACACTCTGAGTCCGTCCACTGTTTTCTGATACAACAACACACCACGGAAAAACCATGACCGCCTACACACTCCATGGCCTCTATGCCATTACCGACAGCAACCTGATGCCCGACGACAACGCCCTGCTCAGCCAGGTTCGGGCGGCACTGGAGGGCGGCGCCAGCGTAGTGCAGTACCGCGACAAGAGCGTCGACAGCACGAAACGCCTGCGCCAGGCCACTCTGTTGCGTGAGCTTTGCGACGAATTCGAACGGCCGCTGCTGATCAACGATGACCTCCCGCTGGCAGTTGCCTGCCAAGCCCAGGGCGTCCATTTGGGCCAAACCGACGGTTCAGTGGCCGCCGCCCGCGCACAGCTCGGAGCTGATGCCATTATCGGCGTGACCTGCCACGACTCCCTGACGCTGGCGCTACAAGCCCGCGCACAAGGAGCCGACTACGTGGCCTTTGGTGCGTTTTTCACCTCCAGCACCAAGCCCGACGCCCGACCTGCACCCCTGGCCTTGCTGCCACAGGCCGCCCAGGAGCTGGGTCTGCCCGTGGTGGCGATTGGCGGCATTAGTATGGATAATGCCCGCCAGGTAATTGAAGCCGGCGCCAGTATGGTCGCCGTTATTCACGCGCTGTTTGCCGCAGCCGACATTCGGCGCCAGGCACAGCTGTTCAGCCAACAGTTCTGATTGAGCATTTTAGAGTAAGGGAGTTATGCGTATGTCCCGTTCCGAAGCCCTGTTCCAGGCCGCCCAGCTGCATATACCCGGCGGCGTCAACTCGCCGGTTCGCGCGTTCAAGGGCGTCGGCGGCACCCCGCTGTTCTTCAAGCACGCCTCTGGCGCCTATCTGTTCGACGAAGATGACCAGCGCTACGTTGACTACGTGGGCTCCTGGGGACCGATGATTCTGGGCCACCGTGCCCCGGCTGTAATTGATGCCATCCGCGCGGCGCTGGATCACGGCACCGGCTTTGGCGCCCCCACGGCGATCGAAATCGACATGGCCGACAAGGTCTGCGCGCTGATGCCATCCATCGAAATGGTACGCATGGTCAGCTCCGGCACTGAAGCGACCATGAGCGCAATTCGTCTGGCCCGCGGTTACACCGGGCGGGACAAGATCGTCAAATTCGAGGGCTGTTACCACGGTCACTCCGACTCACTGCTGGTCAAGGCCGGCTCAGGCGCACTGACACTCGGTGAGCCCAACTCTCCGGGTGTACCTGCCGCCCTGGCCGAACACACCATTACGCTGAACTACAACGATATCGACAGTGTGCGCGAGGCTTTCGCCACCGTGGGTGACCAGGTCGCCTGTATCATCGTGGAGCCGGTTGCCGGCAACATGAACTGTATTGCGCCGCTGCCGGGCTTCCTCGAAGGTCTGCGCGAGGTCTGCGACCAGTACGGTAGCGTACTGATTTTCGATGAGGTCATGACCGGCTTTCGCGTCGCACTCGGCGGTGCTCAGGCCTATTTCGGCGTTAAGCCCGACCTCACCACCCTGGGCAAAGTCATTGGTGGCGGCCTGCCCGTTGGTGCCTTCGGCGGCAAGCGCGAAATCATGCACCATATAGCGCCCCTGGGGCCTGTCTATCAGGCGGGCACCCTGTCGGGTAACCCGCTGGCCATGGCCGCGGGGCTCGCAATGCTGAATGCCATCTCGGTACCGGGTTTTCATGAGCAGCTCAGCGCCAAAACCGAGCTGCTCACCGAAGGCCTTGAGGCTGTCGCTCTGGGTCATCGCCTTCCCTTCACCACCAGCCGTGTCGGTGGCATGTTCGGACTCTTCTTCACCGAACAGGACGAAGTCACCAGCTTTGCCCAGACCATGCAATGCGACGCCGCCAAGTTTGGCCGTTTCTTCCACGGCATGCTGGCCGAAGGCGTGTATCTGGCGCCCTCTGCGTTTGAAGCCGGCTTTATGTCGGCCGCACACACCCAGCAGGATATTGAATTCACGCTGGCCGCCGCCGACCGTGTCTTCGCCAGCCTCTGAAATGAGTAGCCTGCTCGCTAACCTGGCACTACTGCTCGGAGGCTTCGCGATTGCCGCCCTGCTGTATCGCCAGGCGCAGCCACTGCCCCAGCGCAGCCTGCATTACATGTTCGCACTCAGCGCGCTGTCGCTGGCGCTGGCGGCGCTGGGGCGGCTTGTTCTGACCCGCACAGGTTCAGAACAGCAAACCCTGCAGTTGATGCTGGATAACCTGGCGTACTACGCTGGGCTACCCATGATCGCCAGCGTCGCCATCGCCCACGGCTGGAACAGGCAGTGGTCACGCGCCGCCTGGGGACGCTGGATGCTGGGTCTGTTTGCGCTGTTCGAGCTGGTACGCCGCTCGGATATAGGGGGGCTTTACAGTCAGGGCCTGGCGCTGCTCACCTGCCTGGCACTGCTGGCGGGCGTTCTCAAGGCCTACCGGGGGCCCACGCGACTGTACGCGCTTGCGGGTACGCTTTTGCTCGCCTGCGGTCTGCTGGCGTTTGGGCCGGCCCCCCTTATGGCGGGTTTGCAGCAGGATGCGCTCTATCGCTTCGCGCTGGCAGGCTTCATCATTCTGTGCGGTTACAGCTTTAGCCGTACCACACAGGCAAGGGCCTGAGGCCGCAACGGCGTCTCGCCTTTCCCTCTTGGCTTCGCGCCTTTTTTGATAAGAAACGCTGCCCGGTTCTGACCGGGCTTGCGTCTGCTCAGTGCGATTTCGTCCCCAGAATTCCTTCTCCAAACTCGGCTAAACTGCCAGTAGCTCAATCAGCCGCCGTCCAAAGCCAATACCCAAAAGACAAAAATAAAAGTCCAAGGAATCGCGCACTATGCATACGCCAGACAAGGCAACCGTTGCCGCAGTGATGTCCAGCGACCTGCTCAAGGTATCCGAGCATTGGTCACTGCACAGCCTGATCGAGTTTTTCAACATTCACCGCATCAGCGGCGCGCCTGTCATCGACAGCCACGGCAATCTCAAGGGTGTGGTCAGCCTCACGGACATCCTGCGCTTTGACAGCAGTGCGCAGCACTCCATCGAGGAAAATCCCCTGACGCAGTATTATTACAGCGGGCTGGAAGGCATGACGCCGGAGCAGTTAGGGCTGGCAGGCGGTGACCAGCATGGGCAGCATCTGGTGTGTGAAATAATGACGCCTCATATCATCGCGCTGGATCAGCACGCATCACTCGATGAAGCGATAGACATCATGTGCAGCAACCGCATTCACCGGGTGTTTGTTACCCGGGATGGCGAGCTGGCGGGAGTAGTATCAACGCTGGATATCCTGAACCACCTGCGCCGCTGAGATTGCGCGGCACAGGTAACAGAACGGGTAATGATCGACAGGAAATGATGGACTCTTAGTAGCGCCTGGCCTGTTCCAGTGCGTCCCGCGCGCCAGCCAGGTTCCCCGTATCCTTGCGCACAGACGCGATCAGCAACCAGAGCTTGCGCAGGGTATCAGACTGGCCACCCGCCAAAGCGACACCGCGAAGTGCCAGCTGCTCGGCCTCGCTGTACTTCTGCATCTGGCGCTGTATATCCGCCAGCTGGTAGTAAACCTGCGGATCACGCGGCGCTATGCGCTGAGCACGCTCAAGGCTTGTCTGGGCGGCGGCCAGCGAGCCTGCACCCTGCTGCTGGCGAGCGCTGTCGAGCAGCGCAACCACCGCAGGATTCGCCGATACAGGCGCTTCGCTACTCCCCTGAAAACTGCTCTGGCCACTGCCGTACTGGGTATTTTCCTGCAGCTGGCCTTGTAGCTGCCCCTGCTGAGGATTCGAATAGTCCGACGTGCGGTCATTGCTGCCCGACGGGTACAGCGGCTGCACCGAGAAACCGCTGTCACTGCCAAGACGCTGCTGGCGCACGACCGGTTCATCGTACAAGGGCGTCACCCGCACACCGGTATCCTGCTCTACCGGCGCCGCCTGGGGGGCACGACTCAGCGGCGCCGAACGATCCTCAACCGGCGGCAGATAGATACCAGGGCCGGCACAACCTGCCAGTAGCAGAACGGCGGCGAGCGACAGAAGTCTGTAAGGGTACATAGTCATTTCCTATCTAAACCAGTTTCTGAACCACTCGAGAGATTCTCCGACCGGATCATTAAAGCCACAGCTTACCGCCTGCTGCGGCGCAGTGCCGTAAAGGAACGGCAGCTGACGCGAGCCTTCACAACGCTGATCCGAGCGCAGCCCCGTCGCTTCATCTATCCATACATACTCAATACCATCCGGCATCCGCGCCAGATAAGGCTGCGGCTTCTCCCGACGCATGAAGTCCGTCCATACCTGCAGGGCACCGCTGGAGCCCGTCAGGGGCAGCTGCGAGTTGTCATCCCGGCCCAGCCAGACCACCGCCAGACGGTTGCCGGTAAAGCCGGCAAACCAGCTGTCACGCTGATCGTTGGATGTGCCCGTCTTGCCCGCCACGTTCAGGTTGGCCGGCAACTGCTGATACACCGACCGTGCCGTGCCCTCGCGGGCCACTTCCTGCATGGCGTACTGAATAAGGTGGATCAGCTCCACCGGCACCGTCTGACGCACCTGGAACGGATAGCGTGAGAGCTCCTGCCCCTGTGCATCCGTCACCATCCGAATCGCCCGCAGCGGCGTCTGGAAACCGTTGGCGGCAATGGTCTGATACATGCCAGCCACTTCAAACGGCGACATGCCCTGACCACCCAGCAGCAGCGACGGATAGGCCTTAAGGTCGCGCTCAATGCCCAGACGATGCAGCATGTCCACTACCCGTTCGACACCAATATCCATGCCCAGTTTGGCGGTGGCAAGATTGTACGACAACGCCAGCGCCCGGTGCAGAGGTACGAGCCCGTGGGATTTCCGGTCGAAGTTATTCGGTTCCCACAGATCACCATTGGGCAGTTTTACCCGCAGTGCCTTGTCTTCCAGCGTGCTGGCCAGGGTGTAGCCCTGCTCCAGCGCCGCCAGATAGACCGCCGGTTTTACCAGCGAGCCGATGGGACGTACCGCATCCAGCGCCCGGTTAAAGCCCTGGAAGCGAGTATCACGACCACCCACCAGCGCCAGCGCATCGCCGGTCTGTGGATCGGTCACCACCATGCTGCCTTCCAGGCCATCCACCTTCTTGCCATAGCGTTTTTCCAGCTTGGCCATGGTCGCCACCAGTGCCTCTTCAGCACGGCCCTGTACCACCGGGTCCATGCTGGTGAACACCCGCAGTCCTTCGGAACTCAAGTCTTCGTCGCGATAGTCTTCGCGCAGCTGGCGTTTTACCAGGTCCAGATAGGCGGGGTAGGCGCCCTTGTGCAGATTCTTTTCCTTGACCACATCCAGGCCTTCAGCCTGTGCCTGGGCCAACTGCTCTGCACTGATGACATTGCGCTCGGCCAGGATAGTCAGCACCAGATCGCGACGTTCTTTCGCCCGTTGCGGGTTGCGGCGCGGATCATAGAAGGATGGCCCTTTTACCAGCCCGGCCAGCAGCGCTACCTGATGCAGCTGCAGTTCCTGCAGCGGACGACCAAAGTAATACTGGCTGGCCAGCCCGAAACCGTGCACAGCCCGGGAGCCGGACTGCCCCAGATAGACTTCGTTAAGGTAGGCCTCGAGAATCTCGTCCTTGCCGTAATGCAGTTCCAGCAACACCGCCATGGGGATTTCGGTGAGCTTGCGCAGCAGCGTGCGATCCGCCGTGAGATAGAAGTTCTTAATCAGCTGCTGCGTCAGGGTACTGCCGCCCTGAACGAAACGACCGGCCTGGAAGTTAACCCACATGGCCCGGGCAATACCCTTGAACGAGATGCCGTGGTGATCGTAGAAGCTGCGATCCTCGATACCGATCAGCGCCTCGGCCAGATAGGGCGGCGCGTCCTGCAGCCGGATCAGGTCGCGATCTTCATTACTGTTGGGATAAATGCCGCCCACCAGCAAGGGTTCCAGCCGTGCCAGCGGCAGAGTACGACCTTCTTCGTCGCTAATACGGCTCAAACTACCACCGCTGAAATCCAGTAACAGCTGCCGCGAGGGTTCAAAGCCGTCGGGGAAGGTAAAGCCGCGGCTATGCACCCGGGCGCGGGAGCTGGCCCACTCGGCCAGACCTGGCGCGCTGGCGCTGCGCACAAAACGGTAGCCCAGGCTGTTCAGTTCCGCCTTGAGATCGTCCATCGCCAGCGGCTGTCCGGGATACAATTCCAGCGGACGAGCGTATACCTTGGCTGGTAATGCCCAGCGTTTACCTTCAAACTTGCTGCGCACCTGCATGTCCAGGTAGGCCATGCCAATGGCAACAAAGACACTCATCACGAGTGTCAGTTTAAAAAGGAACTTGAACAGGGAAGGCCAAAAACGTCCCCGTGGACGCTTGCGAACAGGCTTGCGCCTGGCATCGGAACGGGAGGGTTTTGCAGCGGAGGCTCTCTTTTTTGTCATCGGCTCAGTATAATTCCTTACCTAATTGCGCGATACCGGGATTCTATGTTTCCTGAATTTATTCAATCACTTTGTGACCCTGCGGCCTACCCGCATCCGACAAAGGATATTCGCGTCATCGAGACGCACATCTCCTGGCTCCTGCTCACCGGCGACTACGCCTACAAGGTGAAGAAGCCGGTCGACTTTGGTTTTCTCGATTTCACCAGCCTGCAGAAGCGACAGCATTTCTGCGAGGAAGAGCTGCGCCTGAATCGACGTCAGTCACCGGACCTCTATCTGGAGGTCGTCGCCATCACAGGTACGCCTCAGCAGCCCTGCATCAACGGCGAAGATGAAGCCTTCGAATACGCCGTGCGCATGCACCAGTTCGATACCGACCTGCGGCTCGATCTGCTGCTGCAGCAGAAACGCTTCGAACCCGACTGGATCGATGCTCTGGCCACCCAGATCGCGCATTTCCACTCGGCGGTCCCGATGGTCGCCTCCGACAGCCCCTGGGGCGAGCCGGAGAATATCTGGGAGCTGGTGTCGGACAACTTCCTGCACCTGCGCGATGTGCTGGACGACCCCGACGACTGGTCCGCGGTGCAGAAGCTGTCACAGCAAACCTCACAGCAGTTCCGCGAACTGACCGACGTTCTGCGCCGGCGCAAGACCGAAGGCCATGTCTGCGAATGCCACGGCGACCTGCATCTGGCCAACATTACGTTGCACAACAACGAACTGCGGCTATTCGACTGCATCGAATTCAATCTGCAGTTCCGCTGGATCGACACCATTTGCGACCTGGCCTTCCTGCTGATGGATCTGGAAGCCAATGGCCAGTTCCGCTGGGCCCACCGCCTGCTAAACCGCTACCTCGAACTCACCGGCGACTACAAGAGCCTCAAGCTGCTCAACTTCTACAAGGCTTACCGCGCCATGGTGCGGGCGAAGGTCGCGATGCTGGGCGAACACCCGGATCTCGAAACCTTTCGCCGCTACCTCAAGCTGGCGCAGCACTATGCCCGCACACCCAAGCCTGCTCTGCTGCTAATGCACGGGCTGTCCGGCAGCGGCAAGAGTTATATCAGCGGCCAGCTGGTGGAACGCATTGATGCCATCCGCATCCGCTCCGATATCGAGCGCAAGCGCCTGTACCGCGAGCTTAGTCTCAAAGGTGGCAAGCTCGACCTCTACGGCCAGGAAATGAACATTCGCACCTACCACCAGCTATTCGATACCACGCGCGAAATGCTGCGCGCCGGTTATTCGGTAGTGGTCGATGCCACTTTCATCCGCCAGCGGCCTCGCACCAGTTACGCTGAACTGGCCACCTCACTGGATCTACCCTTCCGTATTATCAGCTGTCATTGTGAACAGAAGCTGATCGAAGCCCGTCTCAAGCGAAGAAAAGCCAAAGGAGTGGATGCATCCGATGCCGATGTGAGCGTGATGCACCAGCAAAAGAAGATGCAGCACCCGCTGCAGGACGACGAACTGGAGCGCACAGTGGCCGTCTATACCGACGATGATGAAGCCCTGTATCTGCTCACCGACCGGCTAAGGCAGGACGGTGTCATCGGCGAATGACGAACTAAAGCGCGGTACACCCTCTACCAGAGCGACCTCGACACGGACGTCGAACAGCGTGCTCAGGCAGTATGGCGTCATGGTCTCCAGCATGGCTCCCTGCGCCAGTACTCGCCCCTGTTTCAGCAGCAGTACCCGGTCGGCATAACGCGCCGCCAACGCCAGATCATGCAGAATCACCAACACCGCCGCCCCGGCATCCGCCAATGTACGCAACTGCCGCAGGCACAGGTGCTGATGCCTCAAATCCATTGCGCTAACCGGTTCATCCAGCAGCAGCACCGCCGTCTCTTCACCGCACTGCGCCAGCACCCGCGCCAGCTGTACCCGCTGCTGCTCGCCACCGGACAGGCTCAGATAGTTACGCGCTGCCAGCGTCTGCAACTCCAGTCTTTGCAGCCCGCTGCGGCAATGCGCCCGCTCTTCGGCCCGTCCCAGCCCCAGAGGGTAAGCACCCAGCGACACCACGTCCTCGACGCTAAAGGCAAAATCCAGCGGCTGATCCTGGGTCATGACCGCGAGCCTGCGGGCACGTTCAAGTGAATCCATCGAAAGCAACGGCTGATCATTCAGCCGCACGCTGCCCGTATCCGCCCGCTCCAGCCCCGCCAGCACATGCAGCAGGGTCGACTTGCCCGCACCGTTGGGGCCCAGCACGACCGTCAGGGAGCCCGGCGTCAGACTGACATCGACCCTGTCCAGCAGAAAACGGCCACTGCGCTGCACGCTCAAAGCACTCGCCTGCAGCGTCATACGCGCCCCCGCTGCCGGTACAGAATCATCAACAGGAAGAAAGGCCCGCCAATCAGCGCCGTGACGATGCCGATAGGCAGCTCCGCCGGGCTCACCAGCAGCCGTGCCAGAATATCGGCGAGTGTCAGCAAGAGCGCACCGAGCAGCGCCGATAGCGGCAGCAAGGCGCGGTTGTCCGGCCCACACAGCAGCCGCACCAGGTGCGGTACCACCAGGCCGATAAAGCCGATCAAACCGCCAAGGGACACCACAGTACCCACGCCCAGAGCCACCAGCAGTACCAGCCGGCGGCGCAGACGCGATGTGACGACGCCCAGCAAGCGCGCCTGAGATTCTCCCAACAGCAGCAGATTGAGTTGCTGACCCTCGCGCAGCAACAGCAGCAACACAGGTCCACCGATAGCCAGCAGCAAGAGAGCACTGCCCCAGTCGGTGCTGTGCAGGTTCCCCAGTAGCCAGAAGGTCACCTGACGCAACGACAGCTCGTCACTGAAATACTTCATGACACCAATGGCGGCCGCCGCAATGCTGTTCAGGGCAATACCCGCCAGCAGCATGGTCGTCACCGAAACGCCGCGTGGCGTGCGCGCTATGCGCAGCACCAGTGCCGTCACCAGCAAGCCGCCTGCGAATGCTGCCAGCGGCACCAGCACAGGCCCAAAGGGTCCCAGCAGCCAGGCGCCGCCGAAGACCAGTACCGCCACCGCCGCCAGCGCAGCACCGGCACTGATGCCTATCAGGCCGGGGTCAGCCAGCGAATTGCGAAACAGCGCCTGAATGGACGCGCCTGTAATGGCCAGAATGGCGCCCGCCGCCAGCGACATCACCAATCGCGGCAGCCTCAGCTCAAACAGAATCAGCCAGTCCCGCGAGCCCGGCTGCAACAGCGCATCAGACGACAGCGAGACAGGGCCCACCCAGAGGGAAATCAATACCACGGGCAACAACAGCAGCCATAACAGCAGACCCAGCCGGTGCGCGGACATGCATACGCTCGATATCATTGAGTCAGGGTCACTGGTCCAGCCGAAATTGAACCGGGATTCTCACATAGGAGGTCACCGCGACGCCATTGATTCGTGCCGGCAGCAACTGCCAGCCCGAGCCTGCCGCCAGTGCAGCCCTGTCGAGCAGCGGATAACCGGACGATTGCAGCACCTGTGCCGCCGTTACCCGTCCCTGGGTATCCAGATCCAGCCGCAGCAGCACCTCCCCCTCCTGGTCGCGACGCCGTGCCAGTGGCGGATACGCCGGCGGCTGGGGCGGGCTGCGCCAGCTGGCCTGTTGCTGCTCGATCGGTCCATCTGCCTCCTGGGCGCCGGCCAGCGCCGGCGCCACAACTGATGCAGAAGCCGCAGAGGCCGCGCCGCCAGCATCAGCCACCATTGAGTCCGCTATCGGTGCAGGCACAGGATCCGGAAAAGGATCCGGCTCGGGCTGACGCTCGGGTTCAGGTTCGGATACGGGTGGCTGTGGCTGTGGCTGTGGCTGTGGCTGTGGCTGTGGCTGTGGCTGTGGCTGTGGCTGTGGCTGTGCAGTATTTTTGACGGGAGCGGCAGTGCTCGCAAGCGCTCTTGCTGACTCTATTGCAGGCGCAGGTTCTGGCGTTGGCGCTGGCTGCAGCGGCATATCTTCAGGCGCCGGAGCCACTACCGCGTCCGGGGCTGGCGCCGCCATCTGTATCTGAATATGTGACTCGCCGGCAGTACGCCCCCTGGTTGCGCCCGCACTGGGGCCGTCCCCCGACGCCAGCCAGGAGGCGGCCAGCAGAAGGTGTGCCGCGCCCGAGAGCAGCAGCATCAGCAACAAGGGGCTCAGTGTCTTGCGGGGTATCGGGCCTTGCACGCAGGTTCCGGCTCTCTTAGCATTCGTGGATGCGCATTATAGAGGCCGACCGCCCCACTGTGGGTGAAGAGGCCTCAAGTCTGCGTTATCCCCGCTCACTTTGGATTCAATATGACTGTCCTTTGCAACATCAGCGAGATTCCGGCCCAGAGTGCCCGCGGCTTTACCCTGGATGGCCGCGCACTGGTTGCCGTACACCATAACGGTCGTTTTTTCGTCTACGAGAACCGCTGCCCCCATCGAGGTGTCGAGCTCGAATGGCAGCCCGACCAGTTTTTCGACTTTGAAGGCAACTATATTCAGTGCGCCACCCACGGTGCCCTGTTCAAGATAGACACCGGCGAATGTATCGCCGGCCCCTGCAACGGTCAGGCGCTCAACCAGGTGGCATTCAGTCAGATAGACTGCCAGATAGTGCTGCTCTAGAGCACGATCTCAAGCCGGCGACTCAGCACCAGCTCATCAGGTGTCGGCATGGCGCCATAAGCTAACAGCTCCACGCCGCCATCACGCGCCTCACGCAATAACCGCCCGTAGGCCGGATCTATCGCATCGGCAGGCCGTACCCGCTCGATACCGCCGTGGGGCACACAGAACAGCAGCACCGCCCGCACACCCTGGCGGGCCAGCAGCATCAGTTCTCGCAGATGCTTTTGCCCGCGCAGCGTCACCGCATCGGGAAAACTGCCCCAGCCATCCGCTTCGAGCAGGGTCACGTTCTTGACCTCAATCCAGGCATCGGCAACGGCGCCCTCACTGAGCACCAGATCAATGCGGCTGCGCTCTTCGCCATAGGGCACTTCCTGGCGAATACTGCGATAGCCGGCCAGCTCCTCAATCCGGCCCTGCTCAATGGCTTCGCGCACCAGCGCATTGGCACGCCCGGTATTGATTGAGGCCAGATGACGCCCTTCCACCTCCACCAGCTCCCAGCCAAGCGGATATTTACGTTTGGGGTTGCCGGAATCCAGCAGCCAGACCCGACTGCCAGGCTCGGCACAGTTGCGCATGGAACCGGTATTGGGGCAGTGCACCGTGACGCAGCGCCCATCCGACAACTCAACGTCGGCCAGAAAACGCTTGTAGCGGCGCAGCAGGCGCCCTTCTATCAGATCGGTCAGCTGCATCAGCGGGCCAGCCGCCGGCGCAGACGCTCCAGCCCGAGTTCAATGCGTTCAAGACTGGTGGTATAGGAAAAACGGATAAAGTCATTGGCCCGGTACTGACCAAAATCCAGCCCCGGCGTCACGGCCAGATACTCGGATTCAAGCAGGTCCCAGCAGAACTCGAAGGCATTGTCGGTCAGATGACTGACATCGGCGTACACGTAAAAAGCCCCCTCGGGCGCTACCGGCACGCCCAGCCCCAGCTCGCGCAAACCACAGACAAGGCGATCACGCCGGGCGCCAAATTCATGCCGACGGGCTTCCAGAATAGCCAGGGTTTCGGGCTTGAAGGCCGCCAGAGCCGCATGCTGCGATACCGTCGAGGGCGAGATGTAGAGGTTTTGCGCCAGCTTCTCCAGCTCCGGCACCGCCTGCTCCGGTGCGACTATCCAGCCGAGTCGCCAGCCAGTCATGCCAAAGTATTTCGAGAAACTGTTAATCACGAAAGCATCGGGCTCCACCTGCAATACCGTCGGCGCATCGAAACCATAGGTCAGACCGTGGTACAGCTCATCCACCACCAGGTGACCACCCTGCTGCCGTACCACCTCGGCCAGCGCCGCCAGCTCGGCGGCATTCAGCACCGACCCCGTCGGATTGGCCGGCGATGCCAGCAGTACACCGGCGGTCTCGCTGTGCCAGTGCTGCCTGACCTGCGCCGGCGTAAGCTGGAAGTTGCAATCGGCATCCACCGGAATGAGCTGGGCTCGGGCCTCGATCAGGCGCAGAAACTGCCGGTTACAGGGGTAACCCGGGTCACTCATCATGAATGTCTGGCCGGGGTTGGCCAGCAGCGCAAACACCATCAGCAGGGCACCGGAGGCTCCCGCGGTAACAATGATCCGCTGCGGCGCTATATCCAGGCCGTAGCGCTGCTGATAAAAGCCGGCGATCGCCTCGCGCAGCTCAGGAATGCCTGTTGCCGGCGTGTACTGGGTGTGCCCCTGCTCGATTGCCACTCGAGCTGCCTGGGCTATAGGTGCGGCGGTCGGAAAGTCAGGTTCCCCCACCTCCATATGCACCACATCATGCCCCAGGGTTTCCAGTTCGCGGGCACGTTTGAGCAAATCCATCACCTTGAAGGATTCGATATCACCAACCCGGTCACTCCAGCGCGCTGTCATCGGCGTCTGCTCCTCGGCCTAAAAGCGCGGGATTATACCGCCACGAGCGCCCTGTGGCGCTAGCGCGACTGCACTGGCTAATTTGGTTATAAAGGCTAGCCTATTGAAAAGGGTTCTGGTAACTTCGTCGCCTTCCAGTGCCGGCGCTTGCACGGCTTTAGGCAGAAGGGATAACCGAACCGGACTTTGACAGTTCGGAGAACTCGGAGACGTGAGGCAAGACTATGCCAACTAATGATTCTCAGTTTACGCACTTTAAGCCCTACGATCTTGGTACGGGCGAAGAGTATATGTGCGATGCTCATCGCGAGCATTTTCGACAGATTCTGAATGCCTGGAAACGGCAGCTGATGGAGGAAGTCGACAGCACTATCCATCATCTGCAGGAAGAAGCATCCAACTTTGCCGATCCCAGCGACCGCGCCAGCCAGGAAGAGGAATTCAGCCTCGAACTGCGTACCCGCGACCGCGAGCGCAAGCTGATCCGCAAGATTGACGAAGCGGTTGAGCGCATTGATGATGACGAATACGGTTTCTGCGATGCCTGCGGTATCGAAATCGGCATCCGTCGCCTTGAAGCACGCCCCACCGCAACGCTTTGCATCGATTGCAAAACGTTGGCAGAAATCAAGGAAAAGCAGCTCGGCGGCTGACCCTTCCTGAACCGGCCGCTGCGGCGGCCGGAAACGGCGTAGGACCCTGACCCTTGCGCTATATCGGACGTTTCGCTCCATCCCCCACAGGTCCGCTTCATTTCGGCTCACTGCTGGCAGCCCTTGCCAGTTATGCAGATGCTCGTGCCCACCAGGGCCTGTGGCATGTCCGTATCGAAGACCTGGACCCTCCCCGCGAACAACCTGGCGCCAGCGCCCTGATTCTATCGACCCTGGAAGCCTTCGGTTTCGACTGGGACGGTGATGTGCTGTACCAAAGTCAGCGCAGCGCACTCTATCGCCATGCCATTGATCAGCTGGAACAGAATCAGCAGGCCTATCGCTGCGGCTGTTCGCGCAAACAGATTTTCAACCGCAGCGGCACTAACCGTTACGATGGCCACTGCCTCGCCCAACACCCGCCCGCAACAATGGCCTGCGCCATGCGTACGCGCTGTGAAGTCGGTGCTATTGAACTGCTGGATGCCATTCAGGGCGAACACCCTTATAACCTGACAAAGGATCACGGCGACTTCGTGATCCGGCGCCGCGATGGGCTCTTTGCCTACCAGCTGGCGGTGGCGGTGGATGACGCCGCCCAGGCCATCACCCATGTGGTTCGCGGCAGTGATCTGCTCGATGAGACGCCCTGTCAGATTCAGCTGCAGCGCTATCTGGGTTATACCCGACCGGCCTATGCCCATATTCCGGTGGCGACAACCGCCAGCGGCCAGAAACTCAGCAAGCAAAGCCATGCTCCGGCACTGGATGCTACTAACCCCGTTCCGGCACTGATCGCCGCACTTGAGTTTCTGGGCCAGCGCCCGGCTACTGGGCTGCGTGATGCCAGTAGCGCCGAGCTGTTGCGATGGGCCGTGGAACACTGGAATATGGATGCAATCCCCAAAACCCGCGGATTGCCGTGGTCCGCAGGCGAAGGAGACCTATGTATCTGCACCGCACCGCCCTGTTAATGATTATTGGCTTTTACCTGGCCGGCCCGCTGCTGCTCGACTGGTGGCTACAGCCCGACGCCCACTGGTACCGGCCTTTTATTATCTGGCTGGTGCTGATCGCCCTGAGCTGGTTTATAGATATGCGACGGGGTCATCAGGATGTTTAGTATTCATGCTCTTTTCATTGCCGGCGTCAGTTACCTGCTGCTGCTGTTTGGCGCCGCCTATCTGACCGAACAGGGGAAGCTGCCCCGACGCCTGGTACGCCACCCCCTGGTACATGCACTATCACTGGGTATCTATACCAGTGTCTGGACCTACTATGGCATCTTCGGCATTGTGCAGGATGCCGGCATCACCTATCTGACCTCCTACCTGGGCGCCACCCTGGCCTTTGTACTGGCGCCGGCCATCATGGTGCCAATACTGCGGATTGCCCGCACCCACCAACTCAGCTCGCTGGCCGACCTGTTTTCGTTTCGCTTTCGCAGCGGCCCGGTTGGCACCCTGACGTCCTTGCTGGTCGTCGCCGCCACCCTGCCGCTGATTGCGATCCAGATCCAGGCGGTGGCCGACTCACTCTACCTGCTCAATAATGATGCCCCGCGTGATCTTATCGCCGCCACTTTCTGCGCCGTTATGGCGCTGTTCGCAATCCTGTTCGGCGCCCGCCATGCCTCGCTGCGCAACCGCAATAACGGCCTTGTGGTCGCCATGGCGGTGGAGTCCCTGGTCAAGCTGGTCGCTCTGCTGACCATTGCCGGGTACGCCCTGTTTAGCATTTTCGGCGGCCCCAGCGGGCTGGAGCAATGGCTGACGGACAATCCCGCCGCGCTGCAGCGCATTCAGCACATCCCGGAGAACGAGAACTGGAACACCCTGCTGCTGGCGTTTTTCGCCACCACCATTGTCATGCCGCACATGTTCCACCTGGCGTTCACCGAAAACTCGTCCGCCCTGAGCCTGCAGAAGGCCTCCTGGCTGATGCCGCTGTACCTGTTTTTGATGGCGATAACGGTGCCCATTATTGTCTGGGCCGGTATCAAGCTTGAAGCCACCAACGTAACCGAATACCTGGTGCTCAATATAGGCGTGGTGCTGGACTCACGTACCCTGACCCTGCTGGCCTTTCTCGGCGGCCTGTCGGCGGCCAGCGGCGTCATTATTGTTGCTACTGTGTCCATGGCCTCGATGCTGCAGAACCACCTGCTGCTCCCTATCACGCGGGTGCCGGACAATGTGCGTTTCTACAACTGGCTGCTGTGGCTGCGACGCATCCTCATTCTGGTGCTGATGAGCGCCAGCTACCTGTTTTACACTCTGCTGGCGCGGCCAGAAACCCTGTATTTGCTCGGTCTGATCGCCTTTATTTCCTTTCTGCAGTTTCTGCCCGGCCTGCTCGCGACCCTGTTCTGGGCCGGCATCAACCGCTGGGGCTTTGTGCTGGGCCTCTGTACCGGTACCGGTTGCTGGCTGCTGACCATGCTGTTGCCGATGCTGCTGGATCAGAATATCAGTGTGCTGGACTTCGACATCAATACCGATGACTGGCATCAGTCGGCGGTACTTTCCCTGTTGCTCAACTGCGTTGTACTGGTGGTGACATCGCGCCTGCTTCCCACCGGCGAAGAAGAACGCAAGGCCGCCGATGCCTGCATGCTGAATGTCATGCAGCAACCCATGGGCATTCGCCTCAACGCCACCCGGGTGGAAGACTTCGAGGCTCTGCTGCGCCCGCGCTTTGGCGCAGAAACGGCGCAGCGCGAGCTGCAAAGCGCCATCGCCCAGCTGGGTATCAACTATGAGGTTCTGTCACCGCTGGACCTGTTGCGCCTGCGCACTCAGCTGGAGCAGCACCTGTCCGGCCTGGTCGGGCCGGTAGAAGCCGCCACCATTCTGGAACCGCTGGATCGACAGGATCCGATCGAGGGCTTCAGGGCCCGCGATGTGCATTTGCTGGAATCGCAGCTCGAGCAGTACCACCAGCGCCTAGGGGGCCTGGCGGCGGAACTCGACGAACTGCGGCGCTACCACCGCCTGACGCTGCAAAAATTGCCCGTAGGCGTCTGCACCCTGGACAGCGATGGTCGCATCCTGTTCTGGAACGCGGAAATCGAACACTACACAGGCCTGTCCGTCGACGATGTCCTGACCTGGCGCCCCGCCTCGCTGCCGTCCCCCTGGGGTGAACTCTTCACCCGTTTTACCGAAGGAGATCAGTCACACCTGGAGAGCCAGAAGCTGGTCGTGCAGGGACAGCCGCGCTGGTTCAGCCTGCACAAGGCTCAGCTCAATGAGCAAAAAGCCCATGCAGGCATGGTGATATTGCTGGAAGACGAGTCCGATACCCTGATGCTGGCCGACAAGCTGGCACACAATGAGCGCCTGGCCTCCATCGGGCGCTTCGCCGCAGGCGTGGCCCACGAAATCGGCAACCCGGTGACCGGCATCGCCTGCCTGGCACAGAACCTGAAATTTGAGACCGAGAGTCCGCTGGTACTCGAATCCGGCGAGCAGATTCTGGATCAGACCAAACGTATCAGCCGTATAGTGCAGTCTCTGGTCCGGTTTGCCCATACGGGCCGCCAGGATCACAGCACTCAGCACGACCCCGTCGATATCTATGCCTGTATCACCGAAGCCATCCAGCTAGTCTCGCTCGACACCCGAGGCAGGCACCAGCGCTATCAAAATGACGTGCCGCCGGCATTGCAGGTTGTGGGGGACATGCAGCAACTGCTGCAGATTTTCGTTAACCTGCTTAACAATGCCTGCGACGCGTCGCCGGAGCAGGGACTGATCAGCATCAGCGCCGAGCGGGAAGACGAAAAGGTCATCATCCGCATGCTCGACGAAGGCAGCGGCATCCCGGCCGAATTGCAGGACCGACTGTTTGAGCCGTTTTTCACCACCAAGGACCCCGGCAAGGGAACCGGACTGGGTTTAGCCTTGGTCTACAATATTATCGAAGAACACTATGGTAATATCGAGATACTCAGCCCTGCCAACAAGAAACAGAATAAAGGCACTCTAGTGGTAATCACCTTACCTGGACTTCCGCCGTCCGAGCTTTGACGCGCGCCATGTCCTGTACGTAGGAACCAAGGTCGAACCGAATGAGCCGTATTCTGATTGTTGAAGATGAAACGATAATCCGTACAGCCCTGCGCCGCCTGCTTGAACGTCACGACTACCAGGTCGATGATGCGGGCTCCGTTGACGAAGCCACCAGCCGCTTCAAACTGCAGGATTACAACGTAATTATCAGTGACCTGCGCCTGCCTGGCGCTCCGGGCACCGAACTGATCCCGCTGGCCAAACAGGTGCCAGTACTCATCATGACCAGCTATGCCAGCCTGCGCTCCGCCGTAGACGCCATGAAGCTGGGCGCTGTCGATTACATCGCCAAGCCGTTTGATCATGACGAAATGCTGCGCACCATCGAGAATGTGCTGAACCGCAAGGTCGCGGCCACCGATGCCAGCCCCGCCGCACCCGCCAAAGGCAGCAAGAGCGAACTGCTGGGTTCCTGCCCGCCCATGCAGGAGCTGCTGAGCCGAATCGACAAGGTCGCCCGTACCGATGCCACTGTGCTGGTGCTGGGTGAATCCGGTACCGGCAAGGAACTGGTGGCCCGCGCCATTCACGAGCAGAGCGACAGAGCCAAGGCGCCGCTGATCTCGGTGAACTGCGCCTCCATCCCCGACACCCTGATCGAGTCCGAGCTGTTCGGCCACGAAAAAGGCGCCTTCACCGGCGCCAACAGTGCACGCAGCGGCCTGATCGAAGCGGCCAATGGCGGCACCCTCTTCCTTGACGAAATCGGCGAACTGCCGCTCGAAGCACAGGCCCGACTGCTGCGTTTCCTGCAGGAAAGTGAAATCCGTCGCGTCGGTGCCGTCCACTCAACCCAGGTCAATGTGCGCCTTGTCGCGGCAACACATCGCAACCTGAAGGAAATGGCCCGCAACGGCGACTTCCGTGAGGACCTCTATTACCGCCTCTATGTTATGGAGCTGCGCATGCCGCCGCTGCGTGATCGCGGCAATGACATCGTTATACTCGCCAACCGCTTCCTGCAACGGGCCTGTACCAAGATGGGCCTGGCAACGGCACGATTCAGCGAAGGTACAATGGAGGCCATGACCCAGTATCACTGGCCCGGCAACGTGCGTGAACTGGAAAACGCCATCGAGCGAGCACTGATACTGGCAGATGACCTGCTGATCACCACCGAACTGCTCGGCCTCGACCTGGAGCCCGCCTCTAAGCTGCATCAGTTTGAGCGCAGCTACGCCTACTCGTCGGGCGAAACCGCCAACGCCGGCAACAGGCGCGAGCCCCAGACAGGCCTGTCGCTGGACGACTATTTTCAGCGCTTCGTGCTGGAAAACCAGAACCGCATGAGCGAAACAGACCTGGCCAAGAAGCTGGGTGTCAGCCGCAAGTGCCTGTGGGAAAGACGCCAGAAGCTTGGCATACCGCGAAAAAGTCGCAGCAAGTAACGCATGGGTCGCGCTGCGGTAACAAAGTGTTACCGCAAAGGTGTTACCTACAGACCCATAGCCCCACACCAGACGTTCCCTGAGGTAACAAAACGTTGTTACCTTGCGATATTGGAAGCAACAAAAAAACAAATATTCGATACAAAACAACAAGTTAAAAAATATGGCACAGGCTCTGCATTCTATATAGCCATAGAAAAACAAGAATAAGAAACAACAAGAAGAAAAATATTTACCGGCGACACCTCCAGAATAAAAATAACTGCGGAGGTTTCGTACGAGTAGCCCGCCTCTAACAAAAATAATAAATGAGGCCTGCGCTGATCACCGAACAATGCCATCTGGATCTCGATCCTAGTACCTGAATAAAAATAACACCAGGTCATGATGTCACTGTCAGGTGGTCAGCCACCCATCTCCTTTACCAGAACCTCCTCGAATACCCTCTGTTCACCCATACCGATCCTGTACAGCCCCTACCAGCCCTTTAGCTACTGTTCTATCTGCCTTCGCCGTCACAGCTCACTACTTTTCACTGCGTTCTGTTATCACGAATCCTGCCTGCAGCGTCTCTGAATTCTCCCAGGTCCTTCTTTATAGCTGCTCCGACACTTACGCAGCATGCCCTGTCCTTCGGACCATCCCATCGTCATGCCGTCGTCACGTGAAAGCAGCTGTCTGGGCCTGGAAAAAAGGTCCTGGACCCCACTGTCACTTTGTCGGGCTGTTACCCTGCTACCCATAAAAGTGCTACCCAAGCGTTCCAAAAGGTAACACTTTGGCGTTGCCCGCCGCACACCAATGACTCGATAAAATAAACAAACCGTTTAAAACCATAATGTTACGAAAACTGGCACAATGAATGCTCTATTACTGGCCAGAACAACAACACTGTTACCTGCCACGCCCGACTAACAATAAAAATAAATTCGGTCAGGCTCCCAGGTAATCTACCTCGAATAAAAATAACACCGAGGTCTGTAGCTGACTGCCGTGCGTTGTCACGAAGGTCCCCAAACCCTAGATTCGGAATCGCACTGCCTGAATAAAAATAAGTTACAGGTTGCGTTCTAATCACGGTGGTCAGCTAAACCATCTCTTTTTCCGTCATCCCTCCGATCCGCCAATCCCGCTTAGCATCTCACCAAACGGCCACTCTTATACTGAGCCGGCAAGAGTGATATGATGCGCCACTTCCACCGCCTGGGCGAACAAAAAACAAACACTTATGGATATGAGCCTGTTCATAGCCGCGGCTATTGCGGTTATCCTTATTGGCGCCACCCTGCTACTGCGTAGAAGATATATGGCACCCAAGCTGGATACTGATGACAAGTCTGCCTCTGACGGCAGCACGCTTGAATGCGTCATCACCCGAGACATACATAACATCCCCCGCCAGCACCTCGATGAGAATGCGCTGAAAGTCGTGCATCGCCTCAACGATGACGGCCATGAAGCCTATCTCGTGGGCGGCTGCATACGCGATATTCTGCTGGGTCTGCGTCCCAAGGATTTTGATGTTGCCACCTCCGCCACGCCGGAACAGGCCGAGGAGCTGTTTCGCCGCTCGCGTCTGATCGGTCGGCGCTTCAAGCTGGTGCATGTGCGCTTTGGCCGCGAAGTGATCGAAGTTGCGACCTTCCGTGCCGGACATGACACTGAAGACCGCAACGAAGATGGCCAGGATGGTCGCCAGGCCGCCAGTGGCATGATTCTGCGTGATAATGTCTATGGCACCTTGCGTGAAGATGCGCTGCGTCGCGACTTCACCATCAACGCGCTCTATTACTCGGCCCAGGATCACAGCGTCCACGACTTCGCCGGTGGTTACCGCGATATCGGTCACAAGGTCATTCGCATGATCGGCGATCCGGCCTCGCGCTACCGCGAAGACCCGGTGCGCATGCTGCGCGCGGTGCGCTTTGCCGCCAAGCTGAGTTTCGAGATCGAACCTGCCACCGCCACACCCATCCACCAGCTGGCCCCGCTGCTGCGAGACATTCCCGCCGCCCGCATGTTTGATGAAGTACTCAAGCTGCTGCAGTCGGGCCACGGTGTTGCCGCTTACAAGCAGATGCAGACCTACGGTCTGTTCGAGCAACTGTTCCCGCAGGTTCAGGATGCGATTGAGCGCGGCCCTGCTGCCGGCATGCCGGTGGAGGAGCTGATTCTCAAGGCACTGCGCAATACCGACCGTCGACTGGAGCAGGGCAAGAGCGTCACGCCTGCATTCCTGTTTGCCGCACTGCTGTGGTATCCGATGCAGCTACGCCTGAACAGCCTGATGAAGGAAGGTCGCTTGCCGCCATTACCGGCGCTGCATGAAGCCGCCAATGAGGTTATAGCCGCCCAGATTCGCCAAATCGCGATACCGCGCCGCTTTTCCACTCCGCTGCGCGAAATCTGGGAGCTGCAGTTGCGACTGCCCAAGCGTCAGGGCGGCCGTGCCGAACGCCTGATGGAACACCCACGCTTCAGGGCGGCCTATGATCTGCTGCTGCTGCGCGAATCCAGCGGTGAGGACCTCGGCGGTCTGAGCCAGTGGTGGACCGACTATCAGGGCGCCAATGGCGATGATCGCGAGACACTGCAGGAAGACCTCGCCCCCAGCGTCGCCAAACCCCGCAAGCGCCGGCGCAAGCCCCGCAGCCGTCCGCACGATGCCTGAAGCCATGCGCTGTTATATTGGCCTTGGCAGTAATCTGGACAGCCCGCAACAGCATGTTGCCCGCGCGCTGGAGGAACTTGCAATCCTGCCCGACACACGGCTGCTGACCCATTCAAGCCTGTATCGTTCGGCTCCCATGGGGCCGCAGGATCAGCCGGATTATATCAACGCTGTCGCACTGCTCGAGTCGACGCTGGATGCTCACCGCCTGCTGGATGAACTCCAGGCACTGGAGCAACAACACAGGCGTGTACGGCTGGAGCATTGGGGGCCACGCACGCTCGACCTTGATCTGCTGCTCTATGGCGACCAGCTGATCCAGAGCAAGCGACTGTCGGTACCGCATCCGGGCTTGCCCGAACGTAACTTCGTGCTCTGGCCACTGAGTGAAATAGCCCCTGAATTGCAACTGCCCGGCGGACGTTCGCTGGCAGCGCTGTTATCTGAATGCCCTATAGGCACACTGGAACGGATCTCGTTATAATCCGGAACCGTTGAAGTCAAACGAAAAGCCGAGTTCCCTATGAACAACGTCACTCTGCATACCCTGTCTGCCCTCAAGCAGGATGGAAAGAAGTTCGCGGCTTTGACCGCGTACGATGCCTGTTTCGCGCAGCTGGTCAGTAGCGCCGGTATCGAAGTCATTCTGGTGGGTGATTCCCTGGGCATGGTGCTACAGGGTCACGACAGCACCCTCCCGGTGACGGTCGACGAAATGGCCTACCACACGCGCTGTGTCGCCAGTGGCAACCAGGGCGCCATGCTGATGAGCGATCTGCCGTTCATGAGCTATGCCACCCCGGAACAGGCCATGCTCAACGCCGGCATTCTGATGCAGGCCGGTGCCCATATTATCAAGATCGAAGGCGGCGCCTGGCTGGCCGAGAGCATAACGCTACTGGCGGATCGCGGTGTACCTGTGTGTGCCCACCTGGGTCTGACACCTCAGGCGGTCAATCGTCTGGGCGGTTACCGAGTGCAGGGCCGCGACGAAACCAGCGCCCGGCAAATGCTCGACGACGCCATCCTGCTGGAGCAGGCCGGCGCCAGCATGCTGCTGCTCGAGTGTGTCCCCTCCCAGCTGGCCGGCGAGATCTCCCGCGCCGTCAGCATTCCGGTTATTGGCATAGGCGCAGGCCAGCAGACCGATGCCCAGGTACTGGTGCTGCACGACATGCTCGGCATTACACCGGGCCGCAAGCCGCGCTTTGTGAAAGACTTCATGACCGAAGCCGGCAGCATTGCCGGCGCCCTGCAGAGCTATGGCGACCAGGTTCGCGCTGGCACCTTCCCCGCCGACGAGCATGGATTCGCGTGATATGCAGACACTTCATCACATTCAGGCTCTGCGCGAGCAGCTGAACGCTGCCCGCCGCGCGGGCAAGACCATAGGTCTGGTTCCCACCATGGGCAACCTGCACGCCGGCCATATCGAGCTGGTCAATCAGGCGCGCCTGCACGCCGACATCATTGTGGCTACCATCTTCGTCAATCCGCTGCAGTTTGGCCCCAACGAAGATCTGGACAACTATCCCCGCACGCTGGAAGCCGACCAGACCAAGCTTGCCGCCGCCGGCTGCGACTATCTGTTCACTCCCAGCGAAGCCGAAATCTATCCCAACGGTCGCGACCATCAGACCATTGTCGAGGTCATCGACCTGTCGGACATGCATTGCGGCAGCACCCGGCCAGGGCACTTTCGCGGTGTTACCACTGTGGTCAGCAAGCTGTTCGGCATAGTGCAGCCGGATTCCGCCTTCTTTGGCTGCAAGGATTATCAGCAGTTGCTGATTATCCGCCGCATGGTGGCCGACCTGTGCATGCCCATCGACATTCACGGCGTCAACATAGTGCGCGACAACGAAGCCCTGGCCCTGAGTTCACGCAACGGTTACCTCAGCCCGGCCGAACTGGCGGTGGCACCGACCCTGAACCAGGTGCTGCGTGAAACCGCACAGGCCATTCAGGCGGGCCAGAGGGACTACGCTCAGCTGGCGACCCAGGCACTGCAAAAGCTGGAAGAAGTTGGCTTCAAGGGTGACTTCATGCGCATTGTGCGCCGCAGCGATCTGCAGCCAGCCAATGCAACCGACACTCAACTGGTCATACTCAGCGCCGCCTATCTGGGCGCCGCGCGCCTGATCGACAATCTCGAACTCGACCTCTGATCCCCCGATGGCTGCCGGCCTGTCGGCAGCCATCGACATACCCCTCTATTCCCGCCCGACGGCACAGTACGTGGCCTGCATGCAAGCTGTGCGCTTGACAAACAGAGAACAGCTCGCGCAGACTGGGCCGGTCGCATTACTTAAAAAATGAAATATAAAAATGTGACATGGATCTGCAGGTGGCGGTCACGGCAGCAACTCGTCCTTGTCGCCGGGGCTCAAATTGTATTTCGCCACTGCAATAATGGGGTCAAATTCCCCCGTTATCATGGTCCACAGGAGTCTGCCCGATTTAGCCTGAGCAGCATGACCACCAGCCGGTTTGAAGCAAGCCCGCAGTGCGCTTGCCAACAGCAGTATTCCGGCCCGGTAACGCTCAGCCATATTGCAGGCAGCCCTCAGCACCACAATGAAAAGCTACCAACAATTAGAGGCACACCTAATGCGCGACGTCGTAATTGTAGCTGCTGGCCGTACGGCTATTGGCACCTTCAATGGATCCCTAGCTGCCATCTCTGCGGCCGATCTCGGGGCCACCGTCATCAAGTCCCTGCTGGAACAAACTCAAATTAACCCCGCCCTGGTTGACGAAGTCATCCTCGGCCAGGTCCTGGCTGCCGGCTGCGGTCAGAACCCTGCACGCCAGGCTGCCCTCAACGGTGGTCTGCCGAACGAAGTACCGGCCATGACCATCAACAAGGTCTGCGGCTCCGGCCTCAAGGCCCTGCAGCTGGCCACCCAGGCCATTCGCTGCGGCGATGCCGACATTATCATTGCCGGCGGTCAGGAAAACATGAGCGCTTCCCCGCACGTACTGCCCAACTCCCGTAACGGTGCCCGCATGGGCGACTGGAGTATGGTTGATACCATGATCAAGGACGGCCTCTGGGACGCGTTCAACAACTACCACATGGGTATCACCACCGAGAACATCGTTGAAAAATACGGCTTCACCCGTGAAGAACAGGATGCCTTTGCCGCTGCATCCCAGAACAAGGCCGAAGCCGCTGTGACCTCCGGTCGGTTCAAGGATGAAATCATTCCGGTCAGCATCCCGCAGCGCAAGGGTGACCCGGTGGTGTTCGACACCGACGAGCAGCCGCGCTTTGGTGTGACTGCCGAAGCCCTGGGCAAGCTGCGTCCTGCCTTCAAGCGTGACGGTAGCGTTACTGCGGGCAACAGCTCCACTATTAACGATGGTGCTGCCGCCGTAATCCTGTGCTCGGCCGAAAAAGCCGCGGAGCTGGGCCTCAAGCCGCTGGCCCGTATCAAGGCCTACGCCTCTGCCGGCGTTGATCCTGCCATCATGGGTACAGGTCCGATCTGTGCTACCACCAAGGCGCTGGAAAAGGCTGGCTGGAGCATCGGCGATCTGGAACTGGTTGAAGCCAACGAAGCCTTCGCCGCCCAGGCCATGTCCGTCAACAAGGACCTTGGCTGGGATACCAGCATCGTTAACGTCAATGGCGGCGCTATCGCCATGGGCCACCCGATCGGTGCCTCCGGTTGCCGCGTGCTGGTCAGCCTGGTGCATGAAATGATCAAGCGCGATGCCAAGAAAGGCCTGGCCACACTGTGCATCGGTGGCGGCATGGGGACTGCACTGGCTATCGAACGCGACTAAGCGCCATCGACCAGGCCGCCTCCAGCGACCCGGTCTTGCATGCAGAACAACAACCGGGAGCATTAGCTCCCGGTTTTTTTATGTACAGGATTACGGATGCCCCTGACCTCCTGCTAAGCGCCTCCGCCCCGTAACGCCTGCTCTCATTTACTCTCCGTAGTCCTGATCAGTACGTCTAAACTGCATCTATCGGATAACCGCGCCTGATCCCGGCGACGAACTGCTGTCCCGCCAATAAGCATTACTTTGCGTAACCATGGGTGCCGCATCGATGTCATAGCCTGTACGACACCTGATATGGCTGCCGTAACGTTCGAGCCCCGACTCAGTCTGGAGGGACGGTATGAAATTCGCCAAAATCATGGCTCTACTGCTGACCCCGTTGCTGGTGCTGGCGATCTGGTTCTGGAATCAGTTGCCGAACTGGCTGCCCGGTAACAGCCGCTACAAGGACATGCCCACCGTGGTTGGCATGGAGCCTCAGCCCCACCTGCCAATGCCCAGCTACAGCGGCCCCCATCCACGGGAATGGCAACGTCCGCCGGACCCCTTCCCGTACCCCATCCAGCCTGGTGACCTAGGCCCCTACACACCCATCTATGCAGGCCCGCTGCAGTACCCCTTCGCCTGCGACGGTGAGGATTCGGGCTTGGGCCAGCCACTGGTGGATAATCAGGACGGTTATGGCATCGAAGTTTTTGCACTCGACGAACAGGGCAGGAAAACCCGGCAGCGGCTTGGCTACAGCAAGGACTGCCTGCACCCCACCCGGGTAAGCTACTACTACAATCGCGCAGGCACCGACAATTTCTACCCGCTCGAACAGGCCAGCGGCGATATAGCCCGCATCAGCATCAACGGCCAGGACATCGACTTTGTCGTGCGCAGCGAAGCAGGCACAATCAACCGCTTTATCTACAACATCACCACCCTGCGCGGCCCCAACGATACCCCCGAGACGCCGGACATGCAGTACTGGAACCAGCAGCTCATCTATCAGTTTCGCGGCGGTGTGGGCATTGGCTATCGTCAGGGCCGGCTGCGGGATACAGACCTGCCGGAGCGGCGCATCGACCAGCTGCGCGAGGGTTATGCTCTCGCCTATTCCAGCGGCAACCAGACCTCCAACCACTACAATATCTGGCTGGCCGAAGAGACGGCATCAAGGGTCAAACGCCAGTTTGTCGCCCGCTACGGCACACCGGAGTTTACCCTGGGGATTGGCGGCTCCGGCGGCGCTATCCAGCAATACCTGATCGGCCAGAACGGTACCGGCCTGCTGGATGCCGGCATCGCGCTCTACGCCTACCCCGACATGCTCACCCAGACGATCTATGCGTTTGACTGTGAACTGCTGGAATACTACTTCGACCAGACCGCCCGCAAGACCTGGAGCTGGCCGTCCCGGCGCAAGGTCGCCGGCCTGAACAGCCGCGACGGTGTGCACGACAACCGCACCTGGCTGTACGAGCTGGCCATGATTATCCGCGGTCGGGCCCCCCACTGGCCGCTGGGGGCCAGCGAATGCAGCCTGGCCTGGCGCGGCCTGACACCACTGGTCAACAATCCGCGCTTTGTTCATTTCGAACCCCGTTTCAGCCCCGATATCAGCCGCCAGGTACACTGGTCCCACTGGGAGGAACTGCGCCATATCTACGGGGCCGACGAAAACGGCTACGCCCGCCAGACCTGGGACAATGTCGGCGTGCAATATGGCTTGCAGGCTCTGCGGGACGGCGAGCTCGGCGTCGATACCTTCGTGCACCTGAATGCCAATATCGGGGGCTGGAAACCGCCTGCTGAAATGCGACAGGAACGCTTCTGGCACCTGAATGGCGATGACGACCTGTTCGCCTTCAGCCCCTGGAGCCATCACAACATGCAGCTGTCGGATGATGCCGGTTACACCCCGGCGCCACGCAGCCAGGGCGATCCCGCCGCCATTCAGGCTGCGGTCCAGGCCGGATTGGTGTTTACCGGCGAGCTGTCCATTCCGGTGATTGACCTGCGCCATTACCTGGAGCCGGCACTGGACATGCATCACGCCAGCGCAGCCTTCAGCACCCGCATGCGGCTGCAGCAGCGCGGCTATGCCGACAATCAGCTGATCTGGATTACCGCCACTCCCCACAACCCCGTTCCCCAGGCGCTGGATACGCTCGTGCTATGGCTGCGAGAGGGTAAACGCCCACAAACCGCCCAGGACCAGTGTTTCGGGGCGGACGGCACCCTGCTGGCCGCGGGAGAGGATGTGTGGGACGGCAGCTGGAACGGCAAAACACCGGGACGCTGCATGCAGCAGTACCCGATCTATGGTACGCCGCGCTCGGTGGCGGGGGAGGATCTGCGGGGGGATCTGTTCAAATGCAGCCTGATCAGTGTCGATGAAGCCCTGGCGCGGGGGCTCTATGCCCCCGTCGACATGCAGCCGCACCAGGCACGGCTGCAACGCATCTTCCCGGAGGGGGTATGCGACTACAGCGTGCCGGGGCTCGGTCAGCGCATGGCAACCAAAGTGGGTGACGGGGTCGGCGGTTAGGCGACGGCGATAGCACCTTTGCCGACGCCTTCAAAGGCTCGCACTTGCACGTCCGAGTCGGGATGCTCCTGCTTGATGGCAACGGCGAGGTGCTGGGCAATCTGCTCGACCGTGGTTTCGGTCTCGATATCGTAGCAATACTGCGCCGGCAGCTTGAGCTCGAATTCGCCCTGGGGCGCGTCATAGCGATAGTGGTGCATGCCGTCGGCTTCGCTGATCAGATGGGAACGGGTGCCGATGTAGATATCGCGCAGCCGCTCACCCCAGACCGCCTCCAGTGCTTCTTCGCGCTGATCGTTCAGATGAATCTCTATTTTCGAGCGGTGACCGTGGGCGATACGCTGGCAGTTGCCATCGTGCTGGTGCAGGCCGTGGCTGTAGTGATAAAAGGCACCGTCGATGCGCTCGGGCACAAAGGCCAGCTCCAGCCCCTGCACCTCATCGGGAAACAGCGCCAGCAGCTGTTCCTTGCACCAGGCGGCCAGGGTGTGGGGATTGATATCGGGCTCGCCCACCAGGGTGATAGCCTGTTCTGGCGAACGGCAGTAAAAATGCTGGCCATCGGGATAGAGCCAGTCGATGCGGGTTTCACCATCCTGCCGGGCATGCTGCAAACGGGGCAGCCCGGTGGCAACCAGCAGCGCATGATCGATATGCTTGTCCATCCAGGCCTTGACGGCCTTTTTGACGATACCAAAATCGCAGATCATGCCCTGATCGTTAAGCCGGCCGTCCAGTACCAGCTGTACCAGCCAGGACTCTCCCAGCAAGCCGCGCTGCGGATGAAGGTAGGAGAAATCGACGTTGGTAAGGTTATCGACAAACAGTTTCACATGAGTTCCATAAGAGGTCTTTGGCAGGGCGCCATTTTAGCCCAAGCGGCGGCGCATTTCATGTTTTGTACACAATTTCGGGCCGACAAAACCGCCCGGGGCTCAGGTATACTAGCCGCATTTACACCGCACTCAGGGCAGCTATGAGACTGGACAAGTATCTATCCCAGGCAACCGGGATTTCGCGCAAGGAAATACACCGCATCATGCACCGCGGTGAAGTCAGCCTCAACGGCAGTGAAACGCTGAATCCCGCCCAGCACATTGAGCCTGGAGTCGACAGTGTCTGCCTCAATGGCGAGCCCATAGGCGCGCCTGGGCCGCGCTATCTGATGCTGTACAAGCCCGAAGGTTATGTCAGCGCCAGCGATGATCCCAGTCACCCGACCATCAACAGTCTGGTGGATATTCCCCGTAACGACGAGCTGCACTGCTGTGGCCGGCTCGATATCGATGCCACCGGGCTGATTCTGCTGACCGACGACGGCAAATGGTCGCACCGTATTACCTCGCCGCGTCACAAGCTGCCCAAACGCTATCGCGTCGAAACCGCCGATCCGATTGATGCCTCTGCGGTGCAAGCCTTCCTCGACGGCCTCAAGCTGCACGGCGAACACAAACTGACCAAGCCCGCCGAGCTGGACATACTCAGCCCCAATGAAGCCATCGTCTACCTGACCGAAGGCCGCTATCACCAGGTCAAACGCATGTTTGCGGCCCTCGGCAACAGGGTCACCGCACTGCACCGCGAGCAGATAGGCCCCATCAGCCTGGACCCGGCACTCAGCCCCGGTGAATACCGCGAGCTCACCGTCGCTGAGATCGCCAGTATCAAGCCATGAGCGATCCGGCCTTCGATCTGCTGCTGCCCTTCGTACAGGATGCTCCTGCGGACAGCCTCTGGCTCGCCGACGAGAATCTGCTCGGCAGCCAGCTGGCACCGCGCAGCAACATCCGCATGATCGGCAATCGTCTCGATCTGGTGGAAGCCGCCCGCGCCCGCGGCTGGCAGGCCGACTGGTCAGACTTTGATTTGAGCAGCATTGCCGATGGCTCCATCGCCCGGGTGCTCTATCGCGTCTCCAAGGAAAAGGCGCTGGTACATCACAACATCAACCAAGCGGTGCGCGTACTCAAACCCGGCGGCCAGCTGATTCTCAGCGGTGACAAGGGCGAGGGTATCAAGGGCTATCTCGATCGTACCCGGGCACTCTTCGCAGGCCAGGGCGACACCGAAAAGGCCAGTGCCAACTGCTGGCGCGGCCTTTTCACCAAGTCCGAGCAGCCCGGCACGCACCTGGATGACAAGGACTACCAACAGCTGCGCCCCGCCTGCAGCGATGAGCACTTCAGCTACTGGAGCAAGCCCGGCGTCTTTGGCTGGGACAAGATCGATCGCGGCAGCGCCTTCCTGGTGCAACAGCTCGACAGCTTTCTCGCCGAACTGCCAGCACCGCCCAAACGCATTCTGGACCTGGGCTGTGGCTACGGCTATCTGTCGGTACAGGCGTCGCGTCTGGGCGTACCTATTACCGCCACCGACAACAATGCCGCCGCCATTGCTGCCTGCCGGCAAAACTTCGCGACCCAGGGCATCGCCGGCGAAGTGATCCCCGCCAGCTGCGGCGCGGGTATCGAGGGTCCCTTCGAGCTGATTCTGTGCAACCCGCCCTTCCATGCCGGTTTTAGCGTGGAAGATGACCTGACCGAGCGCTTTCTGAACGCAGCTGCGCGCCTGCTCGGCCGGGGCGGCATTGCCGCCTTTGTGGTCAACCGACAAATCATGCTGGAGCGCCGCGCCGCATCGCGCTTTAGACGCATCCAGACCTTGGCCGAAAACGGCAGCTTCAAGCTGGTATTGCTGGCCGAAGCCAAAACAGGAGCCTGATCCATCGCCATGACTTTTGAATATATCCGCCAGAGCCTGTTCTTCTTTCGCCGTCACCTGGGCACCATTGCGCGTATTCAGCTGCCCTTTATCATCGGCCTGAACCTGCTCGGCCTGCTGCTGGAGGCCAGTGTCGAAGCGGACAGCAGCCAGATGCATACCGGCACCGGCTTGCTGATGCTGCTGAACCTGACCATGCTGCCGCTATACTGGGGCGCCACCATTCTGTTCCTGCAGTCAGCGGTGGACGACCGACCGCTGAGCGCCTTCCAGGCCGTGGCCCTGAGCCTCAAATACTGGCGTCGACTGCTGATTACCTACCTGCTGAGCGGCTTCGCCGTTACCCTGGGGTTGATGCTGCTGATCGTACCGGGCATCTATGTCGGCGTACGGCTGGTTTTTGCCGACTACATCTGCGTGCTGGAAGACAAGAAACCGGTGGCCTCGCTGCGCCAGAGCTGGGACGAGTCTGAAGCCTATTTCTGGCTGCTGCTCAAAGGCCTGCTGATCATCTTTGGCGGTCTCTTCCTGGTTGAAGCGCCCCTGCTGTACCTGGCGGAAAGCGCGGGCTCCAGCTCCCCGGCCGTCGAGGCGGTTCTCAGCGTCATCTTCGACCTGATGGGCACCCTGGTCACCATTTACGGCTTTCGCATCTACTCACTGATGCGCAGCGAAAGCACCCCGGCCGCACCGCTCACCTAAAGACAGCACAAAATGCAGACCAAAAAAAACCGCCTTTTTTCAGGCGGTTTTTTTATCTCAGCCGGTCAGCCTCAGGAAGCAGACTCGTCTGCAACCATGTCACGCATGGACAGCTTGATGCGACCACGCACGTCTACGTCCAGGACTTTAACCTTGACGATGTCGTCCATGTTCACATAGTCGGTGACCTTCTCAACGCGCTTGTCAGCGATCTGAGAGATGTGCACCAGACCATCCTTGCCCGGCAGGATGTTGATGAAGGCACCGAAATCTTCGATGCGCACAACCTTGCCTTCGTAGATCTTGCCGACTTCAGCTTCAGCCGTAATCGCCTGGACACGTTCGATAGCGGCCTTGGCAGCGATCTTGTTGTCGGCGTAGATACGCACGGTACCGTTGTCGTCGATATCGATCATGGCGCCGGTTTCTTCGGTCAGCGCACGGATGGTCGCGCCGCCCTTGCCGATCAGGTCCCGGATTTTCTCCGGGTTGATCTTCAGCTGCGTCATGGCAGGTGCGTTGTCCGGCAGTTCCGGACGGGCATAGCCGATGACCTTGGCCATCTCGCCGAGGATGTGCTTGCGTGCTTCACACGCCTGCTCCAGCGCGATCTCCATGATCTCTTCGTTGATACCGGTGATCTTGATATCCATCTGCAGCGCAGTAATGCCTGCATCGGTACCGGCAACCTTGAAGTCCATGTCGCCGAGGTGATCTTCGTCACCCAGGATGTCAGTCAGAACGGCGAAGCGATCACCTTCCTTGACCAGACCCATGGCGATACCGGCGACCGGTGCTTTCAACGGCACGCCCGCGTCCATCATGGACAGCGAAGCACCGCAAACAGAGGCCATGGAGCTGGAGCCGTTGGATTCAGTGATCTCGGACACTATACGGATGGTGTACGGGAATTCGTCCTGCGTCGGCAGTACGGCAGCAACACCGCGACGTGCCAGACGGCCGTGACCGATTTCGCGACGACCCGCGCCCATCATGCGGCCGGCTTCACCCACGGAGTACGGAGGAAAGTTGTAGTGCAGCATGAAGGGGTCTTTGCGTTCGCCTTCGATGGCATCGATCATCTGCTGATCGCGGCTGGTACCCAGGGTACAGGTGACCATGGCCTGAGTTTCACCACGGGTGAACAGGGAAGAGCCGTGTGCGCCCTGCAGGGTGTTGATCTGAACGTCGATCGCTCGCACCGTCTTGTTGTCACGGCCATCGATACGCGGCTGGCTTTCAATGATGCGGTTACGCACGATTTCCTTTTCCAGCGAGCTGATGATGCCACCGATAGCGCGGGCATTCGGCTGGCCTTCTTCGGAACCGGCCAGGGCTTCAACAGCCTGGTTGCGCAGTTCGCCCAGGGCGTTCTGACGCTGAACCTTGTCGGCCACCTGATAGGCAGCAGCGACGCCTTCACCGACCAGACCACGCACCTGGGCGATCAGGGCTTCGTCTTTCTGCGGTGCCTGCCAGTCCCACTTCGCCTTGCCGGCTTCAGCCACCAGGTCGTTGATGGCGGTGATGGCAACCTGCATTTCCTGGTGGGCGAAGAGTACCGCGCCCAGCATTTCGTCCTCGGACAGTTCCTGCGCCTGGGACTCAACCATCAGTACCGCATCAGCTGTACCGGCCACAACCATGTCCAGCTCGGACGTTGCCAGCTGTTCGTAGGTCGGGTTCAGGATGTAACCGGCAGCTTCGGTGAAGCCTACGCGCGCACCACCAATCGGGCCCTGGAACGGCAGACCGGAAATGGCCAGCGCCGCAGAGGTACCGATCAGTGCAGCGATATCGGGATCATTGACCTTGTCAGCGGACATGACGGTACAGATAACCTGTACTTCATTCATGTAGCCTTTAGGGAACAGCGGACGGATCGGACGGTCGATCAGACGCGAGGTCAGGGTTTCTTTCTCGGTCGGGCGGGCTTCACGCTTGAAGAAACCACCGGGGATACGGCCTACGGCGTAGTATTTTTCCTGGTAGTGCACGGACAGCGGGAAGAAGTCCTGACCTTCGCGCAGGCTTTTGGCACCAACAACGGTACACAGAACCTGTACGCCAGCCATGGTCACCATGACGGCACCGGTCGCCTGACGCGCGATGCGGCCGGTTTCCAGAGTAACCTGCTGGCCACCGAATTCGAATGTCTTGGTTGTTACTTGAAACATAGATTACCTCATCTGTTCGAAGAATCGTCCCCTGTACCACTCCGTCGCATTCAGTCCTTCGTTAAAAGCCAGTACTCAGTTGCACTCTGGCGCAAAGCGCAATTGAGTACGGGCGGGATGAACAGTCTGGGATGATATCAGGGCGTTGGTCTCGCCCGATCAAGGGCGGGTTCTATCCTTGCTCGCGGAAGCTTTCACTCCCGGTAACGCTTATCCGGATAAAACGTCTTAGCCGGATAAAACTGAGGCCATACATTGTATGGCCTCAGAAACATCAACTTAGCGGCGCAGACCGAGGCGCGCGATCAGCTTCAGGTAGCGATCAGCATCTTTCTTCTTCAGGTAGTCCAGCAGCTTGCGGCGCTGGTTAACCATGCGAATCAGACCACGACGGGAGTGGTGATCGTGCTTGTGCTCTTTGAAGTGATCCTGCAGACCCTGGATGTTGAAAGACAGCAGGGCAACCTGAACTTCAGGAGAACCTGTATCGCCTTCAGCGCGGGCGAAGTCTTTAACGATCTCTGCTTTTTTCTCTACAGCTAATGCCATTGTATCCAGCTCCAATATTAATATGCATGCGGCTAGTGCCGCCTGTTAGGAAGAAACGATGCACCGAGCATATTATCAGTACAACGCCAATCATCATGCCCGCCACTCAGGGAGCGACAACCCGGGCTATCGATAACCGTTTCAGCCCGTCGCCAGCAAGCGGCGGGGGCGCAGAACGCGGTCATCCGATATTTCGGCGATCCCCAGAAAGACTCCGGTTTCGCCTGCAATCAGCTTTATCAGTTCTGCCGGAGCCTGCTCCGGCAATGCCAGACGCTGCCCCATAAGGATACGCTGCGTCTGTGCGCCATCCAGCGTCAGGGAAGGAATATCTTCCAGGGCGCTGGTGACCGGCAATAATAGCCTATCAAGCCGGGCTTGTATGCCCTTTTCCCCGTCATCCTGCGGCTGTTCAGCGGCCAGGTCCTGCAGCGCATCGAGGGTGATCATCTGCTCAGCCTTGTAGGGCCCCGCATCGAGACGACGCAGCTGTTTCACATGAGCACCACACCCCAGCAAAAGCCCGAGATCTTCCACGATGGAGCGGATATAGGTGCCCTTGGAGCAACGGATATCCAGCTCGATTTCGTCCTCGCGCAAGGCGGTCAGACGGCAGTGAAAGATAGTGACACGGCGTGATTTGACTTCGACCTGAATGCCCTTGCGCGCCAGCTTGTAGAGCGGCTGACCGTTGTGCTTCAGGGCCGAGAACATGGAGGGCACCTGCTCGATTTCACCCGAGAAGTGCTCAACCAGCAGCGCCAGAATCTGCGCTTCATCCAAAACGGGTACCGGACGGGTTTCCACCACCTCACCATCGGCGTCACTGGAGTCCGTGCGGATACCCAGCTTGGCCGTGGTCAGATAGCGTTTGTCGGCATCCAGCAGGAACTGGGAAAACTTGGTGGCTTCACCGAATGCAATCGGCAGCATGCCGGTTGCCAGAGGGTCCAGCGCACCTGTATGACCGGCCTTGGCCGCGCCATACAGACGCTTGACCCGCTGCAGTACGCCGTTGGAGGTTATCCCGGCGGGCTTGTCCAGCAATAGAATGCCGTCCAGCGCCCGACCGCGGCGTTTTCTGCCCTCGGTCATGCCTTATTCCTCGTCCGCTTTATCCGCTGAATCATCGGTCGATTCAGAACCCGGCTCCGGCTGATTCACCTGAGTAATCAGGCTGTGCAGACGGCGACCACGGTCGACGGACTCGTCGAAGTGAAAACGCAGTTCCGGCATGACACGCAGCTTGATGCCGCGCGCCAGCTCATGGCGCAGGAAGCCAGCAGCCTTGTTGAGGACAGACAGTGATTCTTTCACTGTCTGCTCTTCATCGGTCTGGGCGCCAAACGCCATGACGGTGACATAGACGTCGGCATAACCGAGGTCCTTGGCTACCTTCACGTAACTGACGGTAACCATGCCTAGGCGCGGATCCTTGATCTGTCGCTGGATCAGCTGGGCCAGGTCCTTCTGGACCTGGTCCGCTACCCGCTGAGTTCGAGTAAATTCTCGTGCCATGGCGTTTAGAGTGTCCGCTGAACTTCAATGGTATCGAAGACTTCGATCTGGTCTCCGACCTTGACGTCATTGTAGTTCTTGACGCCGATACCGCATTCCATACCCTGACGAACTTCCTGCACGACATCCTTGAAGCGACGCAGCGACTCAAGCTCACCTTCGTAGACCACGACGTTCTCACGCAGCACGCGGATACGCTTGTTGCGGTGCACGGTGCCTTCCGTAACCATGCAGCCCGCCACCAGGCCAAGCTTGGGTGAACGGAAGACGTCGCGCACTTCGGCGATGCCAACGATCTGCTCGCGGAATTCCGGTGACAGCAGGCCGGTCATAGCCTGTTTAACGTCATCAATGATGTCGTAGATAACGCTGTAGTAGCGCAGTTCCAGACCTTCACGTTCGACAATGGCCTTGGCCTGGTTGTCAGCACGCACGTTGAAGCCGATGATCAGGGCGCTCGATGCCACGGCAAGATGTGCCTCGGTCTCGGAGATACCACCGACACCGCCGGCAACAATATTGACCTTCACTTCGTCGGTGGACAGATCTTCCAGCGCCTGGGACAGGGCTTCGAGGGATCCGCGCACGTCCGCTTTCAGGACGATATTCAGCGATTTCACATCGCCGGCCTGCATGTTGGCAAACAGGTTTTCCAGCTTGGAAGCCTGCTGACGTGCCAGCTTGATCTCGCGGTACTTGCCCTGACGGAAGAGTGCAACTTCACGCGCTTTCTTCTCGCTGCTGACGGATGCAAAGTCGTCACCGGCACCCGGCGTGCCATCGAGACCCAGGATTTCCACCGGAATGGACGGACCTGCTTCTTCGATATCCTTGCCGCTCTCATCGCGCATGGCACGAATACGACCATAGTGCAGACCCGCCAGGACGATGTCGCCCTTGCGCAGGGTACCGTTCTGAACCAGCACGGTGGAAACCGAACCGCGGCCCTTGTCCAGACGGGACTCGACCACAACACCCTGGGCCGGAGCTTCAGGCACAGCGTTCAGTTCCAGTACTTCAGCCTGCAGCAGGATGGCTTCAAGCAGCTTGTCGATGCCCTCGCCTGTCTTGGCAGAGACGTTGACGAACTGAACTTCGCCGCCCCAGTCTTCCGGGATAACATCGCGCTGGGCCAGTTCGTTTTTGACACGATCCGGATCGGCGTCTTCCTTATCAACCTTGTTAACGGCCACAACCAGGGGCACGCCAGCCGCTTTCGCATGCTGTACAGCCTCTTCGGTCTGCGGCATAACGCCGTCATCCGCAGCCACAACCAGGATAACGATGTCAGTCAGCTTGGCACCGCGGGCACGCATGGCGGTAAAGGCCGCGTGTCCCGGTGTATCCAGGAAGGTGATCATGCCATTGTCAGTTTCGACGTGGTAAGCACCTATATGCTGGGTAATGCCACCGGACTCGCCCGCAGCCACCTTGGTGGTACGAATGTAGTCGAGCAGTGATGTTTTACCGTGGTCAACGTGACCCATAACGGTCACGACCGGCGCGCGGCCCTGGGTTTCGCCCTGCTGCTGCTGGATAGTTTCCATCAGCGCCGATTCAACCGCATTTTCCTGCATCGGCTTGGCAACGTGACCCATCTCTTCCACGATCAGCGACGCTGTATCCTGGTCGATGACCTGGTTGATAGTCGCCATGGCGCCCATCTTGAACATCACCTTGATGACCTCGGCCGCCTTGACCGACATCTTCTTGGCCAGTTCCGCCACCGTCAGACTCTCGGGCAGCTGAACTTCATGCACCTGCGGCGCCTGGGGCTCTTTAAAGCCATGTACGTTCGGCTTGCCACCGCGCGCACGTCCTTTACCAGGACCACGGCTGAGCTTGCCACCACGACGACCGTCACGGTCATCGCCGCCGAAGCCGCGACTCGGGCCTCGGGCAGACTTGGCACCACGGGACGGTTTCTTGTCATCCGTAGTGGTGCGGCGCGCCAGCTGCTGCTGCTTTTTCTTCTCCTTGCGCAGCGCCTCTTCACGAGGATCTGCCTTGGATGCAGGCGGTGCCAGCTGTTCTTCGCCTTCAACAGCCTTGACCGACTTGGTGTCGATCGCGGCCGGTGCGACGGCAGCGGCAGGCTGCGCGGCAACCGGGGCTGCAGCCGCGGCGGCCGGTGCAGGCGCTGCGGCCTGCTCAACGGCGGCGCCAGTCGTCTGCTCTGCTACCTGTTCCGCCGGAGCCGCGTCGCCGTCAGCGTCGGCACGCTTGACGTAGGTGCGTTTTTTGCGCACTTCGATGTTGATCGTCTTCTTCTTGCCGGAGGCACCGGAGACTTTCAGCTGCGACGTCGTCTTGCGCTTGAGTGTGATTTTCTTAGGTTCACCGGAATCCGTGGTTTCACCGTGGCTGCGCTTCAGGTATGTCAGTAGATCCTGGCGCTCGCCTTCGGAAACCTTGGAGCCATCGGCCTTACCTTTGATACCTGCTTCCTGCATTTGCTTAAGCAAACGCTCGACGGAAACACCAACCACATCGGCAAGTTGCTGTACTGTTACTTCTGCCATATTGGTTTTCTCTCCTAATCCGTTGACCCAGACTCATCGTCCGCAAACCAGGGAGCCCGGGCGGTCATGATCAGTACTGCGGCTTTCTCTTCATCGATGCCTTCAACATCCAGCAGATCTTCGACGCCCTGTTCTGCCAGGTCTTCCATCGTGATCACACCCTTGGCTGCCAGCAGGAAGGCGGTATGACGATCCATACCTTCCATTTCCAACAAATCCGCCGCAGGCTCTGCGTTCTCAAGCACCTCTTCACTGGCAATCGCCAGGTTCAGCAGGGCATCCTTGGCTCGCGAACGCAGTTCTTCAACCGTGTCCTCATCAAAGCCATCAATTTCAAGCATTTCATCAACCGGCACATACGCCACTTCTTCAAGGGACGTAAAGCCTTCGGCGACCAGCACTTCGGCCATATCTTCATCGACATCCAGATATCGCGTGAAGATTTCCATGATAGAACCGAGTTCCGACTCCTGCTTTTCAGCCGCCGCTTCTTCGGTCATCACGTTCAGCGTCCATCCGGTCAGCTCGCTGGCCAGACGCACGTTCTGGCCACCGCGACCGATTGCCATCGCAAGAATTTCCTGCGCGACAGCCACATCCATGGAGTGCGTTTCTTCGTCGATGACGATAGACGCGACTTCCGCCGGAGACATGGCATTGATAACCAGCTGCGCGGGATTGTCATCCCACAGAATGATATCCACACGCTCGCCATTGAGCTCGTTGGACACCGCCTGAACACGCGCACCGCGCATGCCGACACAGGCGCCCACCGGATCAATACGGCCATCGTTGGTTTTGACAGCGATCTTGGCGCGCGACCCCGGATCACGTGCAGCCGCACGGATCTCGAGCACTTCTTCGGCGATTTCCGGCACTTCGATGCGGAACAGCTCGATCAGCATCGCGGAACAGGAACGGCTCAGTACCAGCTGAGGGCCACGACCTTCGGCACGGACTTCATGCAAAATGGCGCGTACGCGATCGCCCATGCGGAAGGTTTCCCGACCGATGAGAAATTCGCGCGGCAGCAGGGCTTCGGCGTTGTTGCCCAGATCGACGATAACATTGTCACGTGTCACCTTCTTGACGCTGCCGGAGATCAGTTCGCCCACGCGATCCTGATACATGGCAACGACCTTGGCCCGCTCAGCTTCACGTACCTTCTGCACGATAACCTGCTTGGCTGTCTGGGCGGCAATGCGACCAAACTTGACGGATTCAACGGCCTCCTCATACAGATCGCCCGGCTGGAGGTTAATATCCAGCTCGTGCGCTTCCTGCAGCGTCAACTCGGTACCGAGCGCCGCCACACCTTCATTGCTTACAACCAGCCAGCGACGGAAAGTGTCGTAATCGCCGGTGACCCGGTCGATCTCAACCCGGATTTCAGCCTCTTCGTCGTAACGTTTTTTGGTCGCTGTCGCCAGTGCCAGTTCGATCGCTTCGTATATGACCTGTTTGGGCACATCCTTTTCGTTCGAAACTGCTTCTGCTACCAGTAGAATCTCTTTATTCATGCCACTGCCTCGCTCAATCCTTCGCGTTCCTTAGAACTGCGGAACTACGTTCGCGCGATCGATGGAATCGATCGGCAACAGATATTCTTCTTTATCTACGACCACCAGGACTTCGTCACCTTCGACGCCGTTAAGCAGCCCCTTGAACTTGCGGCGCCCTTCAAACGGCACTCTCAGGCGTATCTCAACCTTGTGGCCGGTAAAAGCGACAAACTGCTCAAGCGTGAACAGGGGACGGTCCAGCCCGGGGGATGAAACTTCCAGGTTGTACTGGCCACTGATAGGCTCTTCAACATCCAGCACACCGCTGATCTGATGACTCACCTTGGCGCAGTCATCAACGGTAATGCCGTTTTCAGCATCAATATAGACACGCAGTACACTGTGAACACCGTGGGCAAGATATTCGATGCCCCACAGCTCGAATCCAAGCGATATAACGCCCGGCTCAATCAATTCATGTAGCAATTTCAGCTTTGCTGACACCGGCAAACCTCTTGTTGGCAAGCACCGATTCGGACGCCGGAAACAAAAAATGGGTCTCTGTTGGACCCATTATTGATCGCGGCACCAATGCCTTGATTTACCTACGAAAAAGCCCCTAAAGAGGGGCCTTTTCGAAGATACACGAATAAGGTGGTAGCGGGGACAGGATTTGAACCTATGACCTTCGGGTTATGAGCCCGACGAGCTACCAGACTGCTCCACCCCGCAACAAACAGGTGCGTTATATTACACGTTTCCTGTCTTTCTTTCAATATGGTGCCCAAGGCCGGACTCGAACCGGCACGTCCTAGGGACACTACCCCCTCAAGATAGCGTGTCTACCAATTCCACCACTTGGGCAACACCAGGTTGGTACTTACTCAGCGCTAGGCACATCGGCATCAGCCGCTGGCTTAGGTGCGCTTTCCAGTACCGGCAGTTGCGGCTCCGCCGCACTGCTCTCGATCACGATCGGCGCTGGAATACCAGCATCGCCAACCGTTTCGGCCTTGTCCTTAGCGAACACGGCCAAAACAAAACTGGTAACAAACAGACCCACCGCCATCACTGCGGTCATTTGGCCCAGGAAACTGCTGTTTCCCTGACTGCCAAATACGGTCTGGGAAGCACCACCACCAAAGGCAGCGCCTGCTTCTGCACCTTTACCCTGCTGCAGCAAAACCAGTGCGATAATCGCAGCGGCGAGCAGCACGTGTGCAACCAGAACCAGAGTTTCCATTTAATCAACCATTTGCCGATGCGTCTGCAGCTGCACTGCAGATCGCAAGAAAATCTTTTGCCTTCAAAGAGGCTCCACCTACCAGACCGCCATCGATATCGGGCTTTCCAAACAACTGCGCCGCGCTATCGGCAGTCACGCTGCCACCGTACAAAATTCTCACTTTCAGCGCCGCAGCGGCGTCGTACTCGGCAATCAGTGCGCGTAGCGCCTGATGCACTTCCTGCGCCTGCTCCGGTGTTGCTGTTAATCCCGTACCTATGGCCCATACAGGCTCGTACGCGACAACGGCATTTGCCAGCGTTGCCTTATCGGCAACGTCAAGCACCGCCCTGAGCTGACGACTGACAACGTCCAGCGTCTGACCCGCCTGACGCTCTTGCAGCGTTTCGCCGATACACACAATCGGCGTAACGCCTGCAGCCACGACAGCGCGAAACTTGTCGGCGACCTGGGCATCATCTTCGCCAAACAGTGCGCGACGCTCGGAATGCCCCAGAATAACGTACTGGACACCGAACTCGGCAAGCATGGAGAGCGAAAGATCGCCGGTATAAGCGCCTTTTTCGAAAGCGGATGCATTCTGCGCACCCAGGGAAATATTACTGTCCTGCAGCAAGGCTGCGACCTGAGGTATATATACCGCAGGTGGACAGACCAATACGTCGACGTTATCACTGCCAGAACGCGTACTCAGAAGGCCTGTAACCAGTTCAGCATTCGCTGCCAGGTTGCCGTTCATCTTCCAGTTTCCAGCTACGATACTCTTACGCATCGGTGTCCCCTCTCGAAAGAGGCGCAAATATTAACTGAGGCGACCTTAAGATACAAGCGCTTGCAATGCTTTTTCAACATCATCGGCGAGCTCTCGGCACAGCTCTGCCACAAGCTGCCCATCCTCACCCTCGATCATGACCCGCACGACAGGTTCCGTGCCCGACGGGCGCAGCAGCACGCGTCCGGAATTACCCAGCCGCGCCTCAGTCCGGGCCACTGCCTGGTCAATCTCGGCAACCCCGCTGATATCCACCTTTTTGGCGATCCGCACATTGATCATTTCCTGCGGCAGCTTGCTCATGCCGGCTTTCAGCTGTGCCAGGGTATCGCCGCTTTCCACCATGGCCTTGAGCACCTGCAGCCCGGCAACAATGCCATCACCGGTGCTGGTCAGATGGCGGCATATCACATGACCTGAATTCTCGGCCCCCAGGAACCAGTCCCTGCGACCCAGTTCTTCCAGCACATAGCGGTCCCCAACCTGGGTCCGCACAAAGGGAATATCATTGCGCTGCAGTGCCAGCTCAAGCCCGTAATTACTCATGAGGGTGCCTACAACACCGCCGGTCAGTCGCCCCTGCAGCTGCATCTGGCGCGCGATAATAAACAGGATTTCATCACCATCCACCACGTTACCGGCGGCATCCACCATAATGATCCGGTCGCCATCACCGTCCAGTGCTATGCCTATATCCGCCTTTTCCGCCAGCACGCGCTGCTGCAAGGCGGCCGGATCGGTAGCGCCACACTCAGCATTGATATTGATACCATCGGGGGATGTCGCCATGCGAATCACCCGCGCACCGAGCTCCTCGAACACCTGGGGGGCGACGTGATAGGTGGCGCCATTGGCACAGTCGAGCACAATACGCAGACCTTTCAGACTCAGGGCCCCGCTGACCGTGCCCTTGCAGAATTCGATGTAGCGCCCGGCAGCATCGTCGATACGACGGGCCTTGCCCAGCTCATGGGACTCCACCGTGGACATGGCAATATCCATCTGAGCCTCGATTGCCTGCTCAACCTCATCCGGCAGCTTGGTGCCCGATGCCGAGAAAAACTTGATGCCATTATCGTAAAACGGATTATGCGAGGCGCTGATCACAATGCCCGCATCGGCACGAAAGGTCTTGGTCAGGTAGGCAATGGCCGGGGTCGGCATCGGACCGGTCAGCAACACATCCACACCGGCGGCGGACAACCCCGCTTCCAGCGCCGATTCAAACATGTAGCCCGAGATGCGGGTGTCCTTGCCGATCAGGATACGGCTTTGCCCGGAACGCGCAAACACCTTGCCCGCTGCCCAGCCCAGCTTGAGCACAAAGTCCGGTGTAATCGGGTGCTGCCCCACCTTGCCGCGTATGCCGTCCGTGCCAAAATAACGTTTCGTCACGCCTGTTCTCCCTTTGATTCCATCATCACAGCCTCGGTCATGCGCACCGCATCCACCGTTGCCGCCACATCATGTACACGGATAATTTTCGCACCTTTTTGCACCGCAATCACCGCCGTTGCCAGCCCGCCCGCCAGGCGCTGATCCACCGGACGGTCCAGCGCCTGGCCAATCATGCTCTTGCGCGAGGTGCCAACCAGCAGCGGCAACTCAAGCTGTTGCAGGCGCTGCATTTGGTTCAGCAGGCGCAGGTTGTGCTCCAGTGTCTTGCCAAAGCCAAAGCCCGGATCCAGCAACAGACGATCACGACTGATTCCCGCCAGTTCGCAGGCCAGCACGCGCTGGCGCAGAAAGTCGCCAACCTCGGCAATGATATCCTCATAGTGTGGCGCCAGCTGCATGTCCGCCGGCGTATTGCCCTGCATGTGCATCAGACAAACCGGCAGCCCGGTTGCTGCTGCAGCCGCCAGAGCACCATCACGGCCGAGCGCACGGACATCATTGAGCATGCCCGCGCCCAGCTTTGCAGCTTCGATGAATACCTGTGCCGTGCTGGAATCAATCGAGACAATAACATCCAGCTCGCGCTGAATCAGCTCCAGTGCCGGCAGCACTCGGTCGAGCTCCTGCTGCATACTGACAGGCACAGCGCCTGGGCGGGTTGACTCACCGCCAAGATCGAGGATAGTCGCGCCCTCTTGCACCATCCGGGCTGCGCGCCCGAGTATTTTCTCGCAGGCGGGCTGCCCGGCCTGATACAGGGTGTTACCGTCCGAGAAAGAATCGGGGGTTACATTCAGGATACCCATGACCTGCACCCGGGACAGATCCAGCTCCCGTGCGCCACATTTCAGTTTGGTGTTACTCAATACCATTGCCTCCAAAACAAAAAGGCCAGCCCTGCCGGGCCAGCCTTTTTCGATACTAATCAGTGCCGGTTAGATCAGTGCAACTTGGGATCCGTTGACTCCGGCATATCCGGATCTTCCGCCGGAGGGGTCTCTTCCTTCCCGGCATCGACGTTCGACTGCTCATCCTTGTCGCCTGACTGCGCCTCGGCCGCAGGTGCAGACTTCTCATCGGCATCGGCAGCTTCAGTCGCCTGAGCGCTGCTGTCGGTGTCGACCCAGTCATCCGGCGGTGTCACTGGCTGGCGAGCCATCAGTTCATCCAGCTGGCCTGAATCGATGGTTTCGTACTTGATCAGTGCATGCGCCATGGCTTCGAGAATATCGCGATTCTGTTCCAGCAGCTGGTGCGCCTCAACATAACAGTCATCAATGATGCTGCGCACCACCGAGTCGATTTTACGCTGGGTTTCTTCAGACGTCTGCTTGGCAGGTGCGCCATAACCACGGGTGAACGGGTCGCCGTCTTCATCGTCATACAACAGCGGCCCCAGCTCTTCGCTCAGGCCCCATTTGGTGACCATGCTGCGCGCCAGACTGGTGGCACGCTGAATGTCATTGGAAGCACCGGTGGTAACGCCATCCTTGCCCAGGGTCATCTCTTCCGCAATACGGCCGCCATAGAGCGAACAGATATTGGAAATGAGCGTGCGACGGCTATGGCTGTAACGATCTTCCTCCGGCAGGAACATGGTCACACCCAGTGCCCGGCCGCGGGGAATAATGGACACCTTGTACACCGGATCGTGCTCGGGCATCAGGCGCCCGACAATAGCGTGGCCGGCTTCATGGTAGGCGGTATTCAGGCGTTCCTTGTAGGACATGACCATGGACTTGCGCTCGGCGCCCATCATGATCTTGTCCTTGGCTTTTTCGAACTGCAGCATGCCAACGGTGCGACGGCTGTCACGGGCAGCAAAGAGCGCCGCCTCGTTCACCAGGTTGGCCAGATCAGCACCGGAAAAGCCGGGCGTGCCACGGGCAATCAGTGCAGGCTTGACGTCGTCTGCCAGCGGTACCTTGCGCATGTGCACTTTGAGAATCTGCTCGCGACCACGGATATCCGGCAGGCCGACATGTACCTGGCGGTCGAAACGGCCGGGACGCAGCAGTGCAGGGTCAAGCACGTCAGGCCTGTTGGTGGCGGCGATGACGATGACACCCTCAGTACCTTCGAAGCCGTCCATCTCAACCAGCAGCTGGTTCAGTGTCTGCTCGCGCTCGTCATTGCCGCCGCCCATGCCAACACCACGGTGACGGCCAACAGCATCGATTTCATCGATAAAGATAATGCAGGGCGCATTCTTTTTCGCCTGCTCGAACATGTCACGGACACGGGACGCACCCACACCGACAAACATCTCGACGAAGTCCGAACCTGAAATACTGTAGAAAGGCACCTTCGCCTCGCCGGCGATCGCCTTGGCCAGCAGTGTCTTACCGGTACCCGGGTTACCAGACATCAGTACACCGCGCGGAATATGGCCACCGAGCCGCTGGAACCTGCCGGGATCGCGCAGGTAATCGACCAGTTCCTTGACGTCTTCCTTGGCCTCTTCCACACCGGCCACATCGTCAAAGGTGGTCTTGATCTGGTCTTCGCTCATCATGCGGGCTTTCGACTTGCCAAAGGACATAGGCCCCTTGCCACCGCCACCGCCCTGCATCTGGCGCATAAAGAACATGAAAACAGCAATGATCACCAGTATCGGGAATGACGCCACCAGTAGCTGGGTCCAGATGCTCTGCTGCTCAGGCTGCTTGCCTTCAATGATGACCTTGTGCAGCAGCAGGTCGTCAACCAGCTTGGGATCCTGCAGTGCAGGACGAATAGTCTCGAACCGCTCCCCATTCTGCCGCTGCCCCTGGATGGTATAACCATCGATGACAACCTTGGACACGCGGTCAGCCTGGACTTCTGCCACGAAGTCGGAATATGTAAGTCTGCGGGAATCTCCCTCGGCATTGAAGTTATTGAAAACGGTCAGCAGGACCGCAGCAATAACCAGCCAGAGGACCAGATTCTTTGCCATATCGTTCAAAGGACTACCCTCAATTGACGCTCAAGCACGAAAATTCGCGCTTCAAAAGTACACCAGTTTAACTGGCCTGACTACTTCACTCACCACCCTGTGCCATGACAGCCAGGCCGGCGCGGTACTACGGACTGTTTAGCCCTTGAAGCCTGTGCCGAGCAGGTAGACCTCACGGGAGCGCGCGCGCGATGCATCGGGCTTGCGGGTCACTACCTTGGTAAAGCTCTGCCGCACATCCGCGAGATAGGCATCGAACCCCTCTCCCTGAAACACTTTGACCAGAAAAGAGCCGCCTGGTTTAAGCACCTGACGCACCATATCCAGCGCCAGTTCAACCAGATACATTGCTGCAGGCTGGTCTATTCCGGACATACCACTCATATTGGGGGCCATATCGGAAATTACAAGGTCTGCCGGCGCATCCCCCAGCGCTGCCAGAATTTGCGCCAGCACGGCCTCGTCGGTGAAATCGCCCTGTACAAACTCGACACCGGCCAGCGAGTCCATCGACAGTATGTCCGACGCCACAACGCGACCATTGTCCCCCACCAGTTCGCTGGCCACCTGGGACCAGCCACCGGGCGCTGCGCCCAGGTCGACCACTGTCATGCCCGGGCGCAGTAACCGATCCTTGTCGTTCAGTTCCTTCAGCTTGTAGCTGGCGCGGGAGCGCATACCGTCGGATTTCGACTGTTTGACGTAGCGGTCATCAAAATGTTCCTTTAACCACTGACCACTGCTTTTAGATCTTGCCACTTGTAATTCCAGACCGATCAATGGTTGCAACGCTACTCAGCGATGGGCAACTCAGGTAAAATGATTGATTGTTTTCATCGTGGCCCGTTTTAACACGCAAGCCCGACCCACACAATCACGAGGCAACGTATTCTAGTATGAGCCTGACGCCCGAGCAAAAGAAGCAGCTGCGCACCATCGGCCACAAACTGAACCCGATCGTGACCGTTGCCGGTAAGGGACTGACCGAAAACCTGCAGCTGGAAGTCGACCGTGCCCTGGACGACCACGAACTGATCAAGGTGAAGTTTGCGGTTGGCGAGCGCGAAATCAAGAAACAGCTTATCCAGGAGCTCTGCACCATTGTGGAGTGCACACTGGTACAGGAGATCGGCAACATCGCCCTGATCTACCGCAAGGCGCTGGAACCCAACCCCAAGCTGTCTAACCTGCTGCGCTAAGCCTTCGCAGCACATAAAAAAAACCGCCAGCAGGCGGTTTTTTTATGCCACAGCACAATCAGATGTGCTTCACCTCGACGATTTCGTACTCGATCTCACCGCCCGGGGTCGCCACACAGGCGATATCGCCTTCTTCCTTGCCAATCAGGGCGCGCGCGATCGGTGAATTCACCGAAATCTTGCTCAGCTTGATATCGGCCTCGTCGTCACCAACGATCTGATAACGAACCTCATCACCGCTGTCGACGTTGGCAATCAGTACAGTCGCGCCGAAGAACACCTTGCCACTGTGGGGGATCGTAGTGACATCGATCACCTGGCACTGGGACAGCTTGGACTCAAGTTCCTGAATCCGGCCTTCGATGAAGCCCTGCTGTTCCCGCGCCGCGTGGTACTCGGCATTTTCCTTCAAATCACCGTGCGCACGCGCAGTGGCGATGTCCGCGATAACACGCGGACGATCTTTGGACTTCAGACGATCCAGCTCTGCACGCAGAGCCAGTTCGCCGCCGACAGTCATGGGAACTCGTTTCATTTCGCAATACCTGCATGCAAGTCCTGAAGGCTGCGCACCACCTTCTCTTCACCGTATTCCATCGCCATGGTCATGGCTTCTGCGCCTGCCAAAGTCGTGGTGTACGGCACCTTGTGCTGCAATGCGCTGCGACGAATTTCAGACGAGTCTGCAATCGCCTTGCGACCTTCAGTGGTGTTGATCACATAAACGATTTCATCGTTCTTGATCATGTCGACGATATTCGGCCGACCTTCCATGACCTTGTTCACCGCCGTCGCCGGCAGGTTATGCTCGGCCAGCAGCTTGACGGTGCCGCCCGTGCCCACCAGGGAGAAGCCCAGGTCCAGCAGAGACTTGGCCACCTTGACCACGCCCGCCTTGTCGACATCGCGTACCGATATGAAGGCCTTGCCTTTCTTCGGCATTTTTTCGCCGGCACCAATCTGGGCTTTCATGAAGGCTTCGCCGAAGGTTTCGCCAACACCCATGACTTCACCGGTCGACTTCATTTCCGGGCCCAGAATCGGATCCACGCTCGGGAACTTGTTGAACGGGAATACCGCTTCCTTGACGTAGAAGTTGGTCGGCACAATCTCTTCGGTAAAGCCCAGCTCCTGCAGGGTTTTGCCGGTCATCACCAGGGCCGCAATCTTGGCCAGCGACACGCCGATGCACTTGGAGACGAAAGGCACGGTACGGGATGCACGCGGGTTGACTTCGATAACGTAGATTTCGCCATCCTGGTAAGCCAGCTGTACGTTCATCAGGCCGACAACACCCAGTTCCAGTGCCATCTTCTTGACCTGTTCGCGCATCTCGTCCTGCACATCGGCCGCCAGGCTGTAAGGCGGCAGCGAGCAGGCGGAGTCGCCGGAGTGTACGCCGGCCTGTTCAATGTGCTGCATGATGGCGCCGATCACGACGGTCTTGCCATCGCAGATGGCATCGATATCGACTTCAACAGCAGCATTCAGGAAGTGATCCAGCAGCACAGGCGCGTCGTTGGAAACCTTGACCGCGTTGGTCATGTAGCGACGCAGTTCGCTTTCCTTGTAAACAATCTCCATCGCCCGGCCACCGAGGACGTAGGACGGACGCACGACCAGCGGGTAACCTATCTTGGCCGCTTCGATCACGGCCGCTTCCAGACTACGCACAGTCGCGTTCTGTGGCTGTTTCAGGCCCAGACGCTTGAGCATCTGCTGGAACTGTTCACGGTCTTCTGCACGGTCAATGGCTTCCGGGCTGGTACCGATAATGGGCACACCGGCCTGCTCCAGGGCCACCGCCAGTTTCAGCGGCGTCTGGCCACCGTACTGCACGATCACGCCCTTGGGCTTCTCGACTTCAACGATCTCCAGTACGTCTTCCAGCGTGATCGGCTCGAAGTACAGGCGATCAGAGGTGTCGTAGTCGGTGGAAACCGTTTCGGGGTTACAGTTGACCATAATGGTCTCGAAACCGTCTTCACGGGCAGCCAGGGCCGCGTGGACGCAGCAATAGTCAAACTCGATGCCCTGACCGATACGGTTAGGACCGCCGCCGATGACCATGATCTTGTCCCGCGTTGACGGGTTGGCCTCGCACTCTTCCTCGTAGGTCGAGTACATGTAGGCCGTGTCAGTAGCGAATTCCGCCGCGCAGGTATCCACACGCTTGTAGACAGGGCGCACGCCCAGGCTGTGCCGCTGTTTGCGGAACTGCTTCTCGCTCACGCCCAGCAACTTGGCCAGACGGGCATCAGAGAAGCCCTTGCGCTTGAGGCGGTAAATCTTGTCCTTGTCCATATCGGACAGGGCCATGTTGGAAACGCGCGCTTCGTCCTTGATAAGGTCTTCAATCTGAACCAGGAACCAGGGATCAACGCCCGACAGTTCGTAGATTTCATCTACGCTCATGCCCAGACGCATGGCATCACCGATGTACCAGATACGCTCGCCGCCGGGCTGCTTGAGCTCGCGGATAATATCGCTGCGGGCGTCTTCGCTTTCCAGGTCTACGATCGGATCCAGACCCGTTGCACCCACTTCCAGACCGCGCAGTGCTTTTTGCAGCGATTCCTGCTGTGTACGGCCGATGGCCATAACTTCGCCGACCGACTTCATCTGGGTCGTCAGACGATCATTGGCCTGGGGAAATTTTTCAAAGGTGAAACGCGGAATCTTGGTAACGACGTAGTCGATCGCAGGCTCAAAGGACGCCGGTGTGCGACCGCCGGTAATGTCGTTCTGCAGTTCATCCAGGGTGTAACCGATGGCCAGCTTGGCGGCGATCTTGGCAATCGGGAAACCGGTTGCCTTGGACGCCAGCGCAGACGAGCGCGAAACACGCGGGTTCATCTCGATCACGACCATGCGGCCGGTTTTCGGGTCTATACCGAACTGGACGTTAGAACCGCCGGTTTCAACACCAATCTCGCGCAGGACAGCGATGGACGCATCCCGCATCAGCTGGTATTCCTTGTCGGTCAGCGTCTGAGCCGGCGCAACCGTGATGGAGTCACCGGTGTGTACGCCCATGGCATCGAAGTTTTCGATGGTGCAGACGATGATGCAGTTATCGTTCTTGTCGCGAACGACCTCCATCTCGTACTCTTTCCAGCCGATCAGAGACTCATCGATCAGCAGCTCGCTGGTCGGGGACAGATCCAGACCTCGCTCGCAGATCTCGATGAACTCTTCACGATTGTAGGCGATACCACCGCCTGAGCCACCCATGGTGAACGACGGGCGAATAATGGCCGGGTAGCCGATGGACGCCTGAACCTGCAACGCCTCTTCCATGCTGTGGGCAATCATTGCACGTGGGCATGCCAGACCAATGGACTTCATCGCCTTGTCGAAACGCTCGCGGTCTTCGGCCTTGTCGATGGCATCCTGGCTGGCGCCGATCATCTCGACACCGAACTTGGCCAGTACGCCTTCGCGGTCCAGATCCAGCGCACAGTTCAGTGCAGTCTGGCCGCCCATGGTGGGCAGCAGAGCATCCGGGCGTTCTTTTTCAATGATCTTGGCAACTGTTTTCCAGTTGATAGGCTCAATATAGGTCGCATCCGCCATCGCCGGATCGGTCATGATGGTGGCCGGATTGGAGTTCACCAGGATGACCCGGTAACCTTCTTCACGCAGCGCCTTGCAGGCCTGAGCACCGGAATAGTCGAACTCACAGGCCTGGCCGATTACGATCGGCCCTGCGCCTAGAATCAGAATACTTTTAATGTCCGTACGTTTTGGCATCGATATAAACCAGTCAAATCTGTTAGCTGTAACTGCGTGTTGCTCAGGCGTCCTTGCGGGCCTGCATCTGCTCGATAAAGCGATCGAACAGCGGCGCCACGTCCTGCGGTCCCGGGCTGGCTTCAGGGTGTCCCTGGAAGCTGAAGGCCGGACGGTCCGTCAGTTCAATGCCCTGCAAAGACCCATCGAACAGCGACTTATGAATCACCCTGACGTTGGACGGCAACGTACTTTCATCCACCGCAAAACCATGGTTCTGGCTGGTGATCATCACGCGGGATGAGTCCAGATCCTGTACCGGATGGTTGGCGCCGTGGTGGCCAAATTTCATTTTCACCGTCTTGGCACCGCAGGCCAGCGCGAGCAGCTGATGCCCAAGACAGATACCGAAAACCGGTACATCTGTCTCGCAGATCGCCTTGATCGCCTGAATTGCGTAATCACAGGGCTCTGGGTCACCAGGGCCGTTGGACAGGAAAACGCCATCCGGATTCAGCGCCAGCACTTCAGCGGCGGGCGTCTGAGCCGGTACAACCGTCAAACGGCAACCTCGCTCAACCAGCATGCGCAGGATATTACGCTTCACACCGTAGTCGTACGCGACAACATGGAATGGCTGCTCGGACGGGTCCTTGTCAACATGGCCCACACCCAGTGTCCAGGTTGAGGAGTTCCAGCTGTACGCCTCAGTGGTAGAAACCACCTTGGCCAGATCCATGCCCTTGAGGCCCGGAAACGCCTTGGCCTCAGCCAGCGCAACAGCCTCATCAACCGAATCACCGGCCATGATGCAGCCATTCTGCGCGCCTTTTTCCCGCAGAATGCGGGTCAGACGACGGGTATCGATATCGGCGATGCCGAGAATATTCTTGGCTTTCAGGTAGGTATCCAGCGACTGCTCACTGCGAAAGTTGCTCGCCAGCAAAGGCAGATCGCGAATGACGAGACCGGAAACCCAGGTCTTGGCAGACTCTTCGTCTTCGGCGTTGGTACCTACGTTTCCGATGTGCGGGTATGTCAGGGTTACGATCTGACGGCAGTAGGACGGATCTGTCAGGATTTCCTGATATCCGGTCATGGAGGTGTTAAAAACAACTTCCCCGCTGGATTGTCCGTCGGCACCAATTGCCACCCCCCTGAAAATACTACCGTCTTCAAGGGCCAAAATGGCTGGTCTCGTCAAGTGAACCTCCCCCGCGTGATGCGTTACAAACAAGCCGATACAAAAATGAACAGGTGCAAAAAAGCGAGGTAAAACCGAAACTTTACCTCGCTCTATATAATTTGGGGCTTAGCCACCCCTGCGGGCAGGCAAACCGGCAGTATTCTAGTCGATTGGCGACCCAGTGTCCACGCGCAACACAGCCTTACTTCTTCAGCAGGCCTGACGCATCGCCTCCAAAACGCTGCGACCCCTCTGGGGTCAGCTCAATAATTATTACAAAACATAAACTTACCCTGCGCCCGTGCTTAGGCATGAGGCATGAGGCACATAACTCAATTCTCCGATAGATAGATGATACACAGTGAACCGAGCAACCTGGACAGAGTCTGACCAGTAACACCAAGTTTGCAGGAGCGCCCGATGAAACCGCTGCACATAACTCAATTGATAGTTACCGCCGCTTTGCTGACCGGCTGCGCATCCCCCAGCTATTGGTATGAGCCGCCGGCGCCGGATCAACTCAATCAGATGACGCTCAGTGGCAACTGGCAGGGACTGGCCCGCAATGCCTATTCCCACAAGGTGGCCTATGGCGCCCTCGCAGGTCCGGTTGAAATCGACTGCGCCCGCTATCAGGACCTGATCAGCCTGAAGGTTACGAATGGAAAACTTGAAGGCTCGCTGGGAAGAGCACCGACGTTCAACTTCAGCACGACACTCAATGCCAGCGGCGAATTCAGTCACCAGATGCCCGTGCGAGGAGATACCTGGATCTACGGTGGTGTAGGCATTTTCAGCAACGAACCCCAGCTCAGGATATCCGGCAAACTTGACTCTGCCCGCGGTGTCGGCGCCGGGCGAATATCGGTAACCCCCAAAGACGAAACCCTGGGCTGTGACGGCCGCTTCCAGGTTAGCCGCAACTCAGGCTCTCCCCCTGTCGCCAGCCTAGGCAACCCGTTCAAGATCCAATATTGGATAAATCGCTCCGAAGGCAGCAGCCGCGACCAACGTTCCTGGCCTAGCCGCTAAAACACAGCAGATTAGATGCCTGGCACGGCTGCCTGAGTGGACAAATCAGCCGGCCCTTACCGCGGATTTTCAAATTCCACATACGAAAACGCCCCGACCGGAGGTCGGGGCGTTTTCGTTGAATAAATGCTTGGCGCCTCGCTGGCGAGCCGTCCCGCGGGCCCATTTACCCATTAAATAGAGGCCGCGGTCGTCAAACCGGGTCAAAGCTGCGCTTCGACAAGTCCCGTTTTGACCCTACTATCACATGGCTGGGCGGCCGCAAACGGCGCTGTCTACCGTCCCCATGTGAGGGTCATCGCTGAACAATACCCCATACGGAAAAACCCCGGCCTCATCGAGACCGGGGTTTCCGTTATTAAATGCTTGGCGATGACCTACTCTCACATGGGGAAACCCCACACTACCATCGGCGATACCGCGTTTCACTACTGAGTTCGGGATGGGATCAGGTGGTTCCACAGCTCTATTGTCGCCAAGCAAAACTTGTACAATATGGATTCTGGCCGCGACAGATGGTGGTCTGTCGCGACGTAGCTTAATTCGAGGGTACGTGCTTTCTGTTGAAAGTGTGCGGTGTCTTGTCTGCAGCACAAGCTCGTGCCAATGCGTCAATCTCGTCTCTCTCGTGCTTTTCGCCTGCTCGTTCTTTTCAGTCGGAGCAGGCAACCAAACGCCTTGGGCGTTATATGGTCAAGCCTCACGGGCAATTAGTACGGGTTAGCTCAACGCCTCGCAGCGCTTACACACCCCGCCTATCAACGTCTTAGTCTTAAACGGCCCTTTAGGGGGCTCAAGGCCCCAGTGAGATCTCATCTTGAAGGGGGCTTCCCGCTTAGATGCTTTCAGCGGTTATCCCGTCCGAACGTAGCTACCCGGCAATGCCACTGGCGTGACAACCGGAACACCAGAGGTTCGTTCACTCCGGTCCTCTCGTACTAGGAGCAACTCTTCTCAAATCTCAAACGCCCACGGCAGATAGGGACCGAACTGTCTCACGACGTTCTAAACCCAGCTCGCGTACCACTTTAAATGGCGAACAGCCATACCCTTGGGACCGGCTTCAGCCCCAGGATGTGATGAGCCGACATCGAGGTGCCAAACACCGCCGTCGATGTGAACTCTTGGGCGGTATCAGCCTGTTATCCCCGGAGTACCTTTTATCCGTTGAGCGATGGCCCTTCCATGCAGAACCACCGGATCACTAGAACCTACTTTCGTACCTGCTCCACGTGTCAGTGTCGCAGTCAAGCACCCTTCTACTCTTGCGCTCAATGCATGATTTCCGACCATGCTGAGGGTACCTTCGTGCTCCTCCGTTACTCTTTGGGAGGAGACCGCCCCAGTCAAACTACCCACCACACAATGTCCTCGAACCGGATTACGGTCCAGAGTTAGAACCTCAACAGTACCAGGCTGGTATTTCAAGATTGGCTCCACGCAGACTGGCGTCCACGCTTCAAAGCCTCCCAGCTATCCTACACAAGTAATGTCAAAGTCCACTGTGAAGCTATAGTAAAGGTTCACGGGGTCTTTCCGTCTAGCCGCGGGTAAACTGCATCTTAACAGCTATTTCAATTTCACTGAGTCTCGGGTGGAGACAGTGTGGCCATCGTTACGCCATTCGTGCAGGTCGGAACTTACCCGACAAGGAATTTCGCTACCTTAGGACCGTTATAGTTACGGCCGCCGTTTACCGGGGCTTCGATCAAGAGCTTCGCTTGCGCTAACCCCATCAATTAACCTTCCGGCACCGGGCAGGCGTCACACCCTATACGTCCACTTTCGTGTTTGCAGAGTGCTGTGTTTTTAATAAACAGTCGCAGCCACCTGGTATCTTCGACTCCCAACAGCTCACCCCGCAAGGGGGTCACCATCAGGAGCGTGCCTTCTCCCGAAGTTACGGCACCATTTTGCCTAGTTCCTTCACCCGAGTTCTCTCAAGCGCCTTGGTATTCTCTACCTGACCACCTGTGTCGGTTTTGGGTACGGTCAGCGGTAACCTGAAGCTTAGAGGCTTTTCCTGGAAGCGTGGCATCAACGACTTCAGTTCCTAAGAACCTCGTCATCAGATCTCAGTCTTAAGGGGGACCGGATTTGCCTAATCCCCCAACCTACATCCTTAAACGCAGACAACCAACGCTGCGCTCGCCTAGCCTTCTCCGTCCCCTCATCGCAGTTACCGCCGGTGCAGGAATATTAACCTGCTTCCCATCGACTACGCATTTCTGCCTCGCCTTAGGGGCCGACTCACCCTACCTCGAATAGCGTTGGATAGGAAACCTTGGTCTTCCGGCGTGGAGGTTTTTCACCCCCATTATCGTTACTCATGTCAGCATTCGCACTTCTGATACCTCCAGGATGCCTCACAGCTTTCCCTTCAACGGCTTACAGAACGCTCCTCTACCATGCCATAAATGGCATCCACAGCTTCGGTGTATCACTTAGCCCCGTTATATCTTCCGCGCAGGCCGACTCGACTAGTGAGCTATTACGCTTTCTTTAAAGGGTGGCTGCTTCTAAGCCAACCTCCTAGCTGTCTGAGCCTTCCCACATCGTTTCCCACTTAGTGATAACTTTGGGACCTTAGCTGGTGGTCTGGGTTGTTGCCCTTTTCACGACGGACGTTAGCACCCGCCGTGTGTCTCCCATGATTGCACTCACCGGTATTCGGAGTTTGCATCGGGTTGGTAAGTCGGGATGACCCCCTAGCCGAAACAGTGCTCTACCCCCGGTGGTGAGACATGAGGCGCTACCTAAATAGCTTTCGAGGAGAACCAGCTATCTCCGGGCTTGATTAGCCTTTCACTCCGATCCACAGGTCATCCGCTAACTTTTCAACGGTAGTCGGTTCGGTCCTCCAGTTGATGTTACTCAACCTTCAACCTGCCCATGGATAGATCGCCCGGTTTCGGGTCTAATCCCAGCAACTAAACGCCCTATTAAGACTCGGTTTCCCTACGGCTCCCCTAGACGGTTAACCTTGCTACTGAAATTAAGTCGCTGACCCATTATACAAAAGGTACGCAGTCACGGTCTCAAGAACCGCTCCCACTGCTTGTACGTACACGGTTTCAGGGTCTATTTCACTCCCCTCACAGGGGTTCTTTTCGCCTTTCCCTCACGGTACTGGTTCACTATCGGTCAGTCAGGAGTATTTAGCCTTGGAGGATGGTCCCCCCATGTTCAGACAGGATAACACGTGTCCCGTCCTACTCGTTTTCATTGATAAGGCGTTTTCGCATACGGGGCTATCACCCACTACGGCGGCACTTTCCAGCGCCTTCTGCTAACACCAAACCAACTTAAGGGCTAATCCCCGTTCGCTCGCCGCTACTAAGGGAATCTCAATTGATTTCTTTTCCTTCGGGTACTTAGATGTTTCAGTTCCCCGAGTTCGCCTCTTAAAGCCTATGTATTCAGCTAAAAGATACCCAGTAAACTGGGTGGGTTTCCCCATTCAGACATCTCCGGATCAAAGGTTGTTTGCCACCTCCCCGAAGCTTTTCGCAGGCTACCACGTCTTTCGTCGCCTCTGACTGCCAAGGCATCCACCGTGCACGCTTCGTCACTTGACCATATAACCCGAAGGCGTCTGGTAAGGACGAGAGTTCGATAAGATTTTTCGCCATTGGCGCTTGTACTACAGTACAAGACATATCTCGAATTAATTCGAATCCACATTGTTAAAGAGCGATAAAGCATTGAAGCTTTAAATCATGCACCCTGTGAACAGGACACACTGTTTAAAGCTCACTCGCTTTAACTTCAAGATCAGATAATTCGTGTGGACGCTATGCCAGAACAAGCCATGTCGTTTAAGGAGGTGATCCAGCCGCAGGTTCCCCTACGGCTACCTTGTTACGACTTCACCCCAGTCATGGACCACACCGTGGTAACCGTCCTCCCGAAGGTTAGACTAGCTACTTCTGGTGCAACCCACTCCCATGGTGTGACGGGCGGTGTGTACAAGGCCCGGGAACGTATTCACCGTGGCATTCTGATCCACGATTACTAGCGATTCCGACTTCACGCAGTCGAGTTGCAGACTGCGATCCGGACTACGACCGGTTTTGTGAGATTGGCTCCCCCTCGCGGGTTTGCAGCCCTCTGTACCGGCCATTGTAGCACGTGTGTAGCCCTACTCGTAAGGGCCATGATGACTTGACGTCGTCCCCACCTTCCTCCGGTTTGTCACCGGCAGTCTCCTTAGAGTTCCCACCATTACGTGCTGGCAAATAAGGACAAGGGTTGCGCTCGTTACGGGACTTAACCCAACATTTCACAACACGAGCTGACGACAGCCATGCAGCACCTGTCTCAGAGCTCCCGAAGGCACCAAGCTATCTCTAGCGAGTTCTCTGGATGTCAAGAGTAGGTAAGGTTCTTCGCGTTGCGTCGAATTAAACCACATGCTCCACCGCTTGTGCGGGCCCCCGTCAATTCATTTGAGTTTTAACCTTGCGGCCGTACTCCCCAGGCGGTCGACTTATTGCGTTAGCTGCGCCACTAAGAGAGCAAGTCTCCCAACGGCTAGTCGACATCGTTTACGGCGTGGACTACCAGGGTATCTAATCCTGTTTGCTACCCACGCTTTCGCACCTCAGTGTCAGTATCAATCCAGGCAGTCGCCTTCGCCACTGGTGTTCCTTCCTATATCTACGCATTTCACCGCTACACAGGAAATTCCACTGCCCTCTACCGTACTCTAGTTAAGCAGTATCAGGTGCAGTTCCCAGGTTAAGCCCGGGGCTTTCACATCTGACTGACTCAACCACCTACGCGCGCTTTACGCCCAGTTATTCCGATTAACGCTCGCACCTTCCGTATTACCGCGGCTGCTGGCACGGAATTAGCCGGTGCTTCTTCTGTGGCTAACGTCACAGGTAACGGTTATTAGCCGCTACCCTTTCCTCACCACTGAAAGTGCTTTACAACCCGAAGGCCTTCTTCACACACGCGGCATGGCTGGATCAGGGTTGCCCCCATTGTCCAATATTCCCCACTGCTGCCTCCCGTAGGAGTCTGGGCCGTGTCTCAGTCCCAGTGTGGCTGGTCATCCTCTCAGACCAGCTAAGGATCGTCGCCTTGGTAGGCCTTTACCCTACCAACTAGCTAATCCTACGCAGGCTCATCTGATAGCGAAAGGTCTATAAATAGATCCCCTCCTTTCCCCCTTAGGGCGTATGCGGTATTAGCATCCGTTTCCGAATGTTGTCCCCCACTACCAGGTAGATTCCTACGCGTTACTCACCCGTCCGCCGCTCTCAAGAGAAGCAAGCTTCTCTCTACCGCTCGACTTGCATGTGTTAGGCCTGCCGCCAGCGTTCAATCTGAGCCATGATCAAACTCTTCAGTTTTAAATCAAGATACCGAAGTATCGATAATTCTGACTCAAGCTATAACAACTTAAATGAATTCACATTAGGGTTGCTTACCTTGATAAAGCTATTTATGCCTTATCCTGACAAGCGCCCACACGAATTATCTGATCAATCTGTTAAAGAGCGCTTGGACTCGAGGATCGTTGCCGCTGATCCCGTGTCTCAAGTGAGGCGCATATTCTAGCGCCTCGGTGTTTTAAGTCAACTCTTTTTTTCAACATTTCCGACCGAAGCCGAGGAGAAAAACGAGTGACTCACAAGCCGATACTGCCGGCCGATTCATCAAGCTAAACACTTGAAAATCAACCACTTACTTCCGACTTCCTCGCTCTGTTCGGTGGCTGTTAAAGCCGCTTTCCCTAAGCGAGGTGCGCATTCTACATTGCCCCAGATCAGAGTCAACAGCCCCCGTGTAATTAACTGTAATAAAACCCAAAAAGGGGGTTTTAGGGCTTAAAACCCAGGCTGCGGGCCTAATATAGAGCGGCATGCATACAGAAGTTGACCAAAGCCAGGCCCGTTCGCTGAAAAACCGCCTCGCGCTACAAATACAGAACCAGGAACCCAGAAATTCAAAAGCACCTATAAAGTAAAAGGCGCCTGATTCAGGCGCCTTATATAAGTATTAACCACTAGCACCGCTCTCAGCTCTCAAGCCTACCGAGCGATTACTGCTACCCGCTATTCCTGCTCATCCGTCTCAGCGTCATCTTCACTTGGTTTGCGCACAATAACGCGCCCCAGAATAATACCCAGTTCAAACAACAGCCACATGGGCAGCGCCAGCAAGCTTTGAGAAATCACATCTGGCGGTGTCAGCAACATGCCCACGACAAAACAGCCCACCACTACATATGCGCGCTTACTCGTCAGGTCTTCTACGGTGGAAAGACCACTCCAGATGATCAGCAGGGTCGCGATGGGAATCTCGAACACGATACCAAAGGCAAAGAACAGCTTGAGCACGAAATTGAGGTAGCTGCTGATATCGGTCATCACCGCGACGTTCTCCGGCCCGACACTGGTAAAGAAACCAAAGATCAGCGGAAAGACTACAAAGTAGGCAAAGGCAATACCGCTATAAAAGAGCGCGATACTGGAAATCAGCAGGGGAATCGCGATACGCCGTTCATGGCTGTACAGGCCTGGTGCGATAAAACCCCAGATCTGGTGCAGGATAAAAGGCATGGCGGCAAAGATCGACAACACCAGCGTCAGCTTGAAAGGCGCGAAGAATGGCGAGGTCACATCCGTTGCTATCATGCTGGTGCCAGGTGGCAAGAGCGCAGTCAGCGGTTCGGACAGATAAGCGTAGAGGTCATTGGCAAAATAGAACAGGCTCAAAAACACCAGCATGACGATGAGTAACGCCCAGATCAGTCGCTGGCGCAGCTCCACCAGATGGGAAATCAGCGGCTGCTCCTCCGCCCCGGATTCCGATTCATTCAGCTTAGCCATCAGGGCTCCGCCTTGTCGCGCGCAGCGGCGTTGCCACCCGCTACAGCGTCGTCACCGGACGGCACCTGAGCCTCGCCGAAAGGCGCAGCATCACTGACCTCAGACTTGACAGACTTGTAAGGCGTTTTCATTTCGGAGAGTTCTTCCTCAAGCCGGTCTTTCTCGATGGATGCATTACGGCGCAGTTCATCCAGCCGCAACTCTTCCGAGATCTCGGTCTGGATACCGCTCACCGTGCGGCGGAACTTTCCCATCCATAGTCCGAGGGTACGCACCGCCGTCGGGAGTTTCTCCGGACCAAGCACCAGCAACGCAACGACAGCCACAATAAGTAGCTCAGCAAAGCCTATATCGAACATTCAGGGGCCCGTATTGGCTTATTAATCAGCCTTCTTGTCGTCTTTAACGGCTTCTTTCTTCGCCGTGTCGACTTTTTCGGAGAACTGAGCGTCTGCCTCTTTATCCAGCTTCTTCGGATCCTTGGCATCTTCGCTATCGTCCGACATCGCCTTCTTGAAGCCCTTCAGAGCACCGCCGAGATCGCCACCAATGTTGCGCAGTTTCTTGGTGCCAAACAGCAACAGAAGAATCGCGAGCACGATAAGCAGCTGCCAAACACTAATACCACCAAAACCCATAACATCTCTCCCGAATCATATGGCTGGCAAGGTGCCGCCACCAAGAATATGAAAATGCAGGTGGTAGACCTCCTGGCGGCCGCCGGGTCCCGTGTTGGTCACCGTGCGAAAACCGTTCTCAAGGCCACTCAACCGCGCTATCTGCGGTAATTTCATCATTATATGAGCGATCAAGCTTTGATCCTGTCGCTGCAGATCCGCCAGATTGCAAACGTGCTTTCTGGGCACCACCAGCAAGTGCACAGGCGCCTTGGGAGCCCTGTCCCGAAACGCCACAATCAGTTCATCTTCGTACAGGATGCAGGCCGGAGCTTCATGCCGGGCAATCCGACAGAAAATACAGCCTGTCATGCGTCAATCCTTGCTGCGGGCGGCTTTTTCGTCCAGCCCGGACAGCCCGAAGCGACGCGCCAGCTCATCCAGTACCGCCTGGGGTGACTCGCCCAGATGAGACAGCATGACAAGGCTGTGAAACCACAGATCCGCCGTTTCGTATATCAGATCGCGGTTATCGCCACTGATGCTGGCATCCTTGGCAGCCAGCAGCGTTTCCGTGGCCTCTTCGCCGACCTTCTCCAGAATCTTGTTCAGACCCTTGGCATGCAGGCTGGCGACATAGGAACTGTCGGCCGCAGCCGTCTTGCGCTCTTCCAGTAAAACACCGAGTTGTTGCAAAACGTCATTCATCGGCCGGATTCTCGGACTTTTTATAGATACTGCCAGGCTCTTTGAGCACCGGATCCACCGGAATCCAGTGTGCGCCGTCCAGCACGCTGTAAAAGCAGCTTGCACGCCCTGTATGACAGGCGATACCGCCCAGCTGTTCCACCTGGAGAAGAATAACGTCGCCGTCGCAGTCGAGGCGGATTTCATGCAATTGCTGTACATGGCCGGACTCTTCGCCCTTGCGCCACAGCTTCTGCCGCGAGCGTGACCAGTAAATGCCGCGCTGCTCCTGCACCGTGAGCTGCAGCGCCTCGCGATTCATCCAGGCCACCATCAAGATATGGCCGCTCTTGTGGTCCTGAGCGATGGCGGGAACCAGGCCATCGTTATTCCATTTCACCTGATCGAGCCAGAGTTCTGACATAACTTCTTTTTGACCCTAAAACCGACTGGAGCAGGCAAGAATAACCGAAGCCCCTGTTAACGCCAAGCCACAACGGCCGCAGGCCTAATGCATTAGTAGCAGATAAAAGCCACCGGCGGCCATCAGCCATCCAGCAGCCGACAGCTGTTGCAGCCAGGGCTCAGGATCCCCCGCACCCAGCATGACGGCCAGCACCAGCAGCGCCACACCAGCAGCGCGGGAGCGCCGACGACGCCGTGCGGCAGCCTCCTGCGCCTGCAGACCCAGCTGCTGCTGGGCACGCTGATGGGCGTCCATGCGCTTGATCTGCTGCAGCGCGTCGAACACCAGCTGTGGCATATGGGGCAGCTTGTCGAGCCACTCGGGCGCCTGCTCCTTGACCGTACGCAACAGCGCCTTGGGACCGACACGGTTCTTCATCCAGTTCTCGAGGTACGGCTTGCCGGTCTTCCACAAATCCAGCTCCGGATACAGCTGCCGCCCCAGACCTTCGACATTGAGCAGGGTCTTCTGCAGCAGCACCAGCTGGGGCTGCACTTCCATATTGAAGCGCCGTGCGGTCTGAAACAGACCCAGCAGTACCTGACCAAAGGAAATATCCTTCAGCGGCTTCTCGAAAATGGGTTCGCAGACACTGCGTATGGCCGTTTCAAACGCATACAGGTTGGTATCCGGCGGCACCCAGCCGGAATCGATATGCAGCTGTGCCACCTGGCGATAATCGCGCTTGAAAAAGGCCAGGAAGTTGCGCGCCAGATAGTTCTGATCCTCCGGTGTCAGTGAACCCACGATACCGAAGTCCACCGCCAGGTACTGCGGCTGTGACGGCTTATCGCGCGACACAAAGATATTGCCGGGGTGCATGTCGGCATGGAAAAAGCTATCCCGGAACACCTGGGTAAAGAATATCTCGACACCGCGTTCGGCCAGCGCCTTCATGTCGGTGTTCTGCGCCCGCAGCTGCTCGATATCCGCCACCGGAATGCCCTGAATCCGCTCCATGACCAGCACGTTGCGGCGCGTCAGGTCCCAGAAAATTTCGGGTATATAGAGGATCTCGGACTGTTCGAAGTTGCGCCGCAGCTGGGAGCCGTTGGCCGCTTCCTTGCGCAGATCCAGCTCGTCAAAAATGGTCTGTTCATACTCGCGCACCACCTCGACCGGGCGCAGTCGGCGACCTTCCGGCCAGCTCCACTGCAACAACTGGGCAAAGGTATAGAGCAGATCAACATCCTTGCGGATGGTGCGGTCTATGCCTGGACGCACCACCTTCACCACCACATCGCGACCGTTATGCAGCCTGGCAACATGTACCTGGGCCACCGAGGCCGAGGCCAGCGGCTCGGCTTCAAACTGCGCGAACAGCTCGCCCACTGTCTTGCCCAGCGCCTTTTCCACAATCAGGCGTGCCTCCTCCCCCGGGAAAGGCGGTACCTGATCCTGCAACCGCTGCAGCTCAAACGCGATTTCATCCGACAGCAGATCACGCCGCGTCGACAGCATCTGACCAAACTTGATGAATACCGGTCCCAGCGCCTCGAGCGCCAGCCGCAGCCGCTCGCCCTGCGGCTGATTCACGGCAATAAAGTAACGCCAGGGCAGCAGGCGCAGGCACAGCCGCATATACCAGGGCAGCGGTATCTGATCAAAAAAGGTATCCAGCCGATAGCGGGCCAACACTCGAGCAATCTTTACTATGCGCAGAAGTCGTCGCACCTGTAGGGAATCCTGTCTGACTGACTAAAACTAAAAGGCGAGGGCCAAGCCTGCCGCGCCCAAGTGTGCCTGCTGGTCGCGAGCAGGTAAAGAAACGCACATCAATAACAGGCGACCCGGCTGGCAGCACCACAAACAGAAAAGCCGCCGGACAGGTCCGACGGCTTTTGACGTTCACGCAGGGTCTTACATGGACTTGCGTTCTTTCTCGACCAGATAGTCGACCACTTCCAGCATCTGACGGTGACCGCCCGCAGAGGCTGCGGTAACGCGATACTTGCCATTGACCACCATGGTCGGCACGCCGGTGATTTCATAGCTGCGGGCCTTGGACTCGCCCTGATTCAGCTTGGTGTTGACGGCAAAGGAGTTCATCAGCTTGCCGAACTTCTCGCGGTCTACGCCCAGCTTGCCATAAAACTCCACCATGTCTTCCGGCTTGGAAAAGCGCTGCTTGTTCAGGTGAATAGCGTCGAACATCTGCTGATGGCTTTTGTCGACCACATCCATCAGCTCAGCGGTGTAATAGGCACGGGCAAAAGGCTCCCAGCTGCGTCCGAAGACCACCGGCACACGCACAAACTGCACGTCGGCGTTCTGGCGCTTGTGCCAGCCTGCGACCAGCGGCTCAAAGCTGTTGCAGTGCGGGCACAGGTAACCAAACATTTCGGTGACCTCAACCCGGGCGGGATCCGCCGTCTTCACCGCGAAGGGCAGCGTTTCGTACTGCACACCGTCCTGAAACGGTTCTGCCTCGGCGGCCCAAACCGTCAGCGACAGCATCAGTGCCACCAGACCCACACAGAATTTTCTAATCATCTTCCCTTCTCCGAAAACTGTAGATATACGGGGACTCTCTTCAGCCACCAAAGTTCACTGTGGCACTACAAGTACTCGACTCTCGCCAGGCCCCGCCAATGGCCACTTGCCGGTACGGATCTCCAAGACAACAAAGGCAGCCTAAGCTGCCTTAACAAAACCCTGGCTGAACGCAGAAGATCAGTGCAGACCCTGAACGTAAGCAGCAACGGCCTTGATCTCGGTGTCGCTGAGCTTGGCTGCGATGTCACGCATCATGCCATTGGGGTCATTCGCGCGCGCGCCATCGCGAAATGCCTTCAGCTGCTTCTCAACATAGACGGCGTGCTGGCCGCTCAGCGCCGGGAAGCCGGCCGAGTCGACACCGGTACCATTGGGCGAATGGCAGGCGGTGCAGGCAGCAACGCCCTTGTCTTTCAGACCGGCGCGGTAAATCTGCTGACCCGCAGCGACCTGATCTTCCGGCGTCTGACCAATTTGTACTTTCTGGCTGGCAAAGTAGGCTGAAATGTCGGCGAGATCCTGATCGCTGTAACCGCCCAGCAATCCGGTCATTTCAACAACTTGGCGGGAACCGGCCTTGATTTCCTTGAGCTGCTTGAGCAAATAGGCTTCGTTCTGCCCGGCCAGCTTGGGGAAGTTCGGTACGGCACTGTTGCCGTCGGCGCTATGGCAAGCGGCGCACACAGCCGTATTGGCCTTGCCGGCAGCGGCATCACCTGCGGCCTGAGCTACGCCCGAAATTCCAAAGGTCACCAGTAAGCTGATCAGTAGTTTATTCATCGACTAGCCCAGACTCTTGCTTGATAAAGTTTGAGTCTACCCCGGCGCACCGGCGTAAACTTGCATTCAGTGTATCGCCTTGACTGGCAGTTATACGCAGCCACAGGTAAAATTTGGCGGCATTATAACCAATACCCACATAAACTGGAACGGATACAATCTGTTCTGCCGCCGACCAAGGCACCAAAGCGAGCCTCTATGCCCACCTCTGATACGCCCATCAAGTACAACAGCGCCGTTTTCAACACCAGTGCGGCTCGCCTGAGCCAGTGCCCGGAAGACGCAGGCGCCGAGGTTGCTTTTGCCGGCCGTTCCAATGCTGGCAAGTCCAGTGCAATCAATACCCTGACCAACAATTCCAAGCTGGCCCGCACCTCGAAAACACCGGGGCGCACGCAGCTGATCAACTTCTTTGACCTGAATGTTCCGGGTACGCGCATCGTCGACCTGCCCGGTTATGGCTATGCCAAGGTACCGGTGGCCATGAAGGAGCACTGGCAGAAGCACCTTGATGCCTATCTGCAGAAACGCGGCTGCCTGCGTGGCGTGGTGCTGGTAATGGATATTCGCCACCCCATGAAGGAGTTCGACGAAATGATGGTGGGCTGGTGTGAATCCACCGGCATGCAGCTGCATGTACTGCTGACCAAGGCCGACAAGCTCAAGCGCGGTCCGGCCCAGAGCACCCTGCTCAGCGTGCGCAAGGAGCTCAAGGCTCGCCTGGGCGACAACGTCAGCGTCCAGACCTTCTCGGCACTGAAGAAAAGCGGCATCGAGCAACTGCACAGCCGCCTCAACGGCTGGCTGCAGCTCGACTCAATCGACGCTGATGCCGCCGATTTTGATGCTGACTACGATGATGACCTGGACGACGACGCCTGAGCGCACAGGTAACAGGAACAGAAGCACAAAAAGAAGCCCTGCAACTGGCTGGAAGGGGAATTACAGACAGCTGTAGGGCTTCAACGCATGCTTCTTATGTCAGAGATCACTACCATGGCACAGACAAATGTGAAAATGTGACTCTGCGTATCGGTTGATTCTGCCAGGAACCGAAAGTTCCGGCGCGGCCAGAAGTTATTCTCTGAACCGCCCCTGAATGCCCCTTCCCGACAGCCGACTAGTGTGCTTCGTCCCAGTGCAGGCCGACGCCCGCTTCCACCAGCAGGGGCACATCCAGCTTCGCCGCCGCGGCCATGCGCGCCTTCACTTCCGGCACGAAAGCATCGACCAGATCCTCCCGCACCTCGAACACCAGCTCATCGTGCACCTGCATGATGACGCGGACATCCAGCCCCGCATCATCCAGCCACTGCGCCACCTGCACCATGGCACGCTTGATAATGTCCGCCGCCGTACCCTGCATGGGCGCGTTGATGGCCGTGCGTTCAGCCCCCTGACGGCGCATGCCATTGCTGGCATTGATTTCCGGCAGATAGAGCCGGCGTCCGAACACCGTCTCGACGTAACCCTGGGCCCGCGCCTTCTCGCGAATGTCATCCATGTAGCGCTGCACACCCGGGTAGGTCGCAAAATAATGATCGATGTACTGCTGCGCTTCATTGCGGCCTATGCCGAGCTGCTTGCCCAGACCGAAGGCCGACATGCCGTAGATCAGGCCGAAGTTGATGGCCTTGGCGCTGCGCCGCTGCTCGATACTGACCTGATCCAGTGCAACCTTGAACACTTCCGCCGCCGTGGCGCGATGAATGTCCTCACCCTTGGCGAAAGCACTCAGCAGCCCCGGGTCCTGCGACAGGTGCGCCATGATGCGCAGCTCGATCTGGGAATAATCCGCCGCCACCAGGCGATAACCCTCGGGCGCAATAAAAGCCTGACGAATACGCCGCCCCTCGGCACTGCGAATCGGGATGTTCTGCAGGTTCGGATCGGTGGACGACAGCCGTCCGGTGGCGGTAATGGCCTGATGGTAAGACGTATGAATGCGGCCGGTGGTCGGATTGATCATCAGCGGCAGCTTGTCGGTATAGGTGGACTTGAGCTTGCTCAGACCCCGGTGCTCCAGAATCAGCTTGGGCAGCGGGTAATCCAGCGCCAGCTCCTGCAGCACTTCCTCGGCGGTCGAGGGCGCGCCCTTGGGGGTCTTTTTCAGTATCGGCAGCTTCTGTTCCTCATAGAAAATCTGCTGCAGCTGCTTGGGGGAACTGAGGTTGAATGGCCGCCCCGCCAGCTCGAACGCCTCGCGTTCCAGCGTCACCAGGCGCTCGCCGATCTCCACGCTCTGCTTGCCCAGCAAGTTGGCATCCACCAGGGCCCCGTTGCGCTCAATGCGGGACAGCACCGGAATCAGCGGCTTTTCGATTTCCTCGAAGACCTGCAGCAGCGAGCCTTCTTCGCTCAGGCGGGCATGCAGCACCTGGTGCAGCCGCAGGGTGATATCGGCATCTTCGGCGGCATAAGGCGCTGCCTGCTCCAGCGCGATCTGGTTGAAGGTCAGCTGTTTCTTGCCCTTGCCGGCGATGTCCTCGAAGTGCACCGTCTGCTGTCCCAGATAAAGATCGGCCAGGCTGTCCATGTCATGGCGCGTTACCACTGAGTTGAGTACATAGGACTCCAGCATGGTATCGAAGGCCACCCCCTGGAGTTTGATGCCGTAGCGCGCCAGCACATTCATGTCGTACTTGATGTGCTGGCCGACCTTGGCAAGACTGGCATCTTCCAGCAGCGGCTTGAGCTGGGCCAGCACGGCGGCGCGATCGAGCTGCTCCGGTGCGCCCACATAGTCGTGGGCCAGGGGCACATAGGCCGCACGGCCAGGTTCAATGGCAAAAGACACACCCACCAGCTCCGCCTGCATGGAATCCAGACTGGTCGTTTCGGTATCAAAGGCAAACAGGCTTGAAGCCTTGAGCGCGCTGACCCAGCGGTCCAGATCCGCCTGTTCCAGCAAGGTTTCGTATTCGATCTGAGAGGGTTCTGTGGCCACAGTGCCCGCCGTGGCATCGGCAGCGGCCTGCGCTATGCTCTGTGCCCGCGACGAGGTGCCCAGTTCCTGAATCCAGCTGCGAAACGAAAAGCGGCCAAACAGCTCCTGCAGCTTTTCATTGTCCGGCGTCGGCAGGCCAAAGTCGGTGACGCCCTGATCCAGCTCGACATCGGTCTTGATGGTCGCCAGCAGGTACGAAAGCTCCGCCGCTTCGCGGTTTTCCTGCAGCTTCTTGGCCATGGTCTTGGCACCGCGAAAACCCAGGGTGGCAATCTTGTCGAGATTTTCATAAAGCGCGGCTATGCCGCCAATACCCTGCAACAGCCCCAGCGCCGTTTTCTCTCCCACCCCCGGCACGCCAGGAATGTTGTCGACCTTGTCGCCCATGAGCGCCAGCAGGTCGATTACCAGTTCCGGGGGAATACCGTATTTTTCCTGCACCCCGGCGGCATCCATGCGCACATCGTTCATGGTGTTGATCAGGGTCACATGTTCGTCCACCAGCTGCGCCATATCCTTGTCCCCGGTGGAGATAAGCGTACTCATGGCCTGGGCGCTGGCCTGACGCGCCAGAGTGCCGATCACATCATCGGCCTCGACCCCGTCCACCATCAGCAGGGGCAGGCCCATGGCACGGATGATGTCGTGAATCGGCTCTATCTGCAGCCGCAGGTCATCGGGCATGGATGGCCGCTGGGCCTTGTACTCGGCAAACAGCTCGTCCCTGAAGGTTTTGCCCTTGGCGTCGAACACCACCACCACCGGGCTTTTCGGGTACTGCTTGATCAGGCTGCGCAGCATCGAGGTCACCACCCGCACCGCGCCCGTCGGAAAGCCCTCTTTGGTGCGCATGTCGGCCTGCTGGGAAGCAAAGAATGCACGGTATAAATAGGAAGAGCCGTCGACTAGAATGAGGGATGGGTGTTGCTCGCTCATAGCGGTATCCATGATTGTTAGTGCCGGGGGATAGTGTCAGGGCTGACAATCATATTAAATATGCCGCAGCCAACCAACGAATATGGAAATATGATGAAAAAACTGCTGTTGCTCGCCAGCCTTCTGCTGGTGCCGCCGGCGCAGGCGGAGACATTGCCGGAGTTCGGGCAAGACGCCCCGCAAATCACCATTCGCCATAACGACGAACGCGCCTTTTACGAATACCGCGTCAACGGTGTGCTGAAAGAGGTCAAGGTGGTTCCCAAAGTCGGGAAGCCCTATTATCTGGTGCCGGTCGAGGGTAGCGGTGAATTCAGCCGCTTCGAAGAATCCTCCCTGCTAATCCCCAAATGGGTCATCTTCAGCTGGTAATATTGTGGCGGTATATACAGAAGTAACTGCTCAGGACCTCAACCGCCTGCTGGCCGACTTTGATCTCGGCACGCTGGTCGCCCACAAGGGTATAGAAGGCGGTATAGAAAACACTAACTATTTTGTCACGCTTAAAAGCCCTGCCGGCCTCGAACAGGAGTTTGTCCTGACACTGTTCGAAGAATTTACGCTGGATGAAATGCCCTTTTTCGTCGAGCTGACCTGCTGGCTGGCCGAGCGCGGCAGCCCGGTGCCCGCACCCTTCAAGGACCGTGACGGCATTGCCCTGAAGCAACTGCACGGCCGCCCGGCGCTGCTGCTGCCGCGCTTTGGTGGCCAGCATGTGTCCCAGACAGAACTCAGCCCGGCGCACTGCAGCTCCGCTGGTGCAGCCCTGGCCCAGTTGCATCTGGCCGGCTCCGAGTTCTATCTGCACCGCCAGGCCCACCGCGGCGTCTTCTGGTGGCGCCGCGAGAGCCAGCAGATTGCTCGCCTGTTGCCGGAAGATGAAGCCCAGCTGCTCAGCACCGAAGTGCGTAACTTCGATGCCCTGCGTGCAGCCAAACTGGATCTGCCCATGGGCGTGATCCATGGTGACCTCTTTCACGACAACGCGCTCTTCAATGGCACCGACGTGAGCGCCATTCTGGATGTCTACAACGCCGCCACTGCCTATCTGCTGTACGATCTGGCGATAGTGGCCAACGACTGGTGCACCAAGCCAGACGGCAGCATAGACACTGAACGTGAAGCTGCCCTGCTGCAGGCTTACAACGCTGTACGGCCGTTCACCGACGACGAGCGTCAGGTCTGGTCACAGCTGACCCGCACCGCCGCCATGCGTTTCTGGCTCTCGCGCCTGATTCCCTGGCTGGGTATCGAACAGGCCGGGCGCCAGGGCGTTGAAATGAAGCTCAAGAACCCCGACGAGCTCAAGCGCATTCTGCTGCACCGCATAGAACAGCCTTCGCAGCTGCCCTGAATCAGGGCGGCAGCCAATCGTAGTCGTTCGGGTTATACTGGACGTCCATACAGCCCTTTATCTTCCCGGGGTCGCCCGCGACTAACGCGCAGACGGCCCCGAGATCAACCGCAGAGCCCGATTGTTGCCGCCATGGATTTAACCCCGATTCTTGACTCACTCAACGATGCCCAGCGCGAAGCGGTCTCTGCACCTGTGCAGAATCTGCTGGTGCTGGCCGGTGCCGGCTCCGGCAAAACCCGCGTGCTGGTGCACCGCATTGCCTGGCTGATCCAGGTCGAGGACATCTCGCCCTACTCGATCATGGCGGTGACCTTTACCAACAAGGCCGCGCGGGAAATGCGCGGGCGTATCGAAGAACTGCTGGGACTCAACCCCCACGGCATGTGGGTGGGCACCTTCCACGGCCTGGCGCACCGCCTGCTGCGCTCGCACTGGCGCGATGCCGGCCTGCCGGACAACTTCCAGATCATGGACAGCGACGACCAGCTGCGCCTGATCAAGCGTCTGGCCAAGGAAATGAACCTGGACGAACAGCGCTGGCCGGCGCGACAGTTCCAGTGGTTTATTAACGCCCAGAAAGACGAAGGCCTGCGTGCGCGCCACATAGAGCCCTCCAACGACCCATTCCAGCGCACCATGCTGAATATCTACGTAGCCTACGAACAGGCCTGCGAGCGTGGCGGCATGATCGATTTCGGCGAACTGCTGCTGCGCAGTCTTGAGCTGCTGCGCGATCGCTCGCCGGCGCTGCTCAAGCACTACCAGGAGCGTTTTCGCTACCTGCTGGTGGATGAGTTTCAGGACACCAACGCCATCCAGTACGCCTGGCTGCGCCTGCTCTGTGGCACAGAGCGCAAGCTGATGGCCGTCGGCGACGATGACCAGTCGATCTATGGCTGGCGCGGCGCCCGCATCGAGAATATCCAGAACCTGCCGGAACACTTCCCCGGCACCACGACCATCAAGCTGGAGCAGAACTACCGCTCCACCAAAAACATCCTGCAGGCGGCCAACGCCGTGATCGGCAATAACCAGGGGCGCCTTGGCAAGCAGCTCTGGACCGAAGGCAGCGATGGCGAGCTACTGTCGGTCTACTCGGCCTTCAATGAACAGGACGAAGCCAGCTTTATTGTCGGCCGCATCCAGCAGTGGGTACAGGACGGCAACCTGCGGGTCGACTCCGCCGTGCTGTACCGCTCCAACGCCCAGTCTCGTATTCTCGAGGAAATGCTCATCCGCGCAGGCGTGCCCTATCGCATCTACGGCGGACAGCGCTTCTACGACCGGCTGGAAATCAAGAACGCCCTGGCCTATCTGCGCCTGATGTCGAGCCGTCACAACGACACCGCCATGGAGCGCGTGATCAATGTACCGACCCGCGGCATAGGCACCCGTACCATCGAACTGCTGCGCCAGCACGCCCGCGAGCAGGAACTGAGCATGTGGCAGGCGGCCTGCGAAATTATCGAGCAGGGGCTGCTGCCAGCCCGTGCCGGCAATGCCCTGCGGGGCTTCCTTGAGCTGATCGACAGGCTCGATACTGAGACTCGGGATACCCAGCTGCACGAGCAGACCGAGCACATGATCAAGCACAGCGGTCTGGTACAGCATCACGAGAAGGAAAAGGGTGAAAAGGCACAGTCTCGCCTCGAAAACCTTGATGAGCTGATCACCGCTGCGCGCCAGTTTGCCGGCAGCTGGCAGGAAGATATCGACACCGAGGAAGGTGAAGCCCGCACGCCGCTGGTCGCCTTTCTCGATCAGGCGGCACTGGATGCCGGTGATGCCCAGGCCGACGAGCACCAGGACAGCGTGCAGATGATGACACTGCACTCGGCCAAGGGGCTGGAGTTCCCGCTGGTGTTCCTGGCGGGGATGGAAGAAGGTCTGTTCCCCCACAAGATGTCGATCGAGGAACCCGGCCGGCTCGAGGAAGAGCGTCGCCTGTGCTACGTCGGCATTACCCGGGCGAAGCAGAAACTGTATCTGACCTACGCTGAATCACGCCGCCTGCACGGCCAGGAAAACTTCAACCGCGCCTCGCGCTTTATCCAGGAAGTGCCGCCCGAGCTGATCGAGGAAGTGCGCCTCAATGCCCAGGTGCGCCGCCCGCTGACCGCCCGAAGCCCGAGCGAGCCCCTGTTTCAGGGCGGCGGTTCCTCACTGGCCAACGCCGAGGTGCCCGCCACCAACATTTCCCTGGGGCAGCGCGTCGGCCACGCCAAGTTTGGTGAAGGCATAGTGGTCAACTACGAAGGCTCTGGACCCAAGGCTCGAGTGCAGGTGAACTTTGATGACGAGGGTTCCAAGTGGCTGATGCTCGGCTACGCCAACCTGCAGCCGCTGTAAGAAACACAGTCTTCCGCGCTGCGTCCTACATAGCATCCAGCGCCGGTGTGACCTTGCGCAGCCACAGGCTGGTTTCCAGGGCTTCATCCGGCATTGGCAGCCCCGCCACAAAACTGTGCTGCAACTGGGGCTGCATGCGACTGGCGGCGTAATGGCTGGACCAGAGCGGTGTAGCAGCGCCGCTACTGAGCAACACCGCCACTGCCTGCTGTTCGTTGTACCCGCGCCAGTGCCACTGCTCGGGGTAGTCGTCGGGCAGCAGAATGTCATGAAAGTGCACCAGCACGCCGGCGGCCAAACGCGGCCAGACCCGGTTCAGCAACCAGTCGACATCGCTGCCCGGCAGCAGCAGATGGCTGGAATCAATAAAGAGTAGATCCCCCGCCTGCAGACGCTCGAACAGGGCCAAGTCTGCCTGCTGTACCGGCGTCGGGACCAGCGTCAGGTTCAGGGACTGGATATCGGCCCGCGGCGCCGGATCAATGCAGATCATTTCAGTATCCAGCCCCTCGTCCCGGCAGGCTTTGGCAAAGAAGCGCGTGGAATGACCTGACCCCACTTCAATAATCATCCGCGGACGTTGCAGCCGGGTCAGGCCGTAGGCGATGGCGCCATCCAGACGGGGAAACCAGCTCTGCTGCCAGCGTGGCAGCGGCGGCGGGGTATTACTGAAGCCCTGCAGCTGTGGCGCGAAGCTATCCAGTGCACTGAGCAACTGACTGAACTGCGGTTCATGGCGCGCCAGCAGAGTCTCCAGCGCAGGATAGGATGGCGTTGCGAGCGGCAGCTGGTCGGCGTAGCGATAGGGAATGAAATAGCCCTGGCGGCGCCATCCGAGCAAGGTCGACAGCGCCATCCTGAGTAGTTTTATACGTCGCATCTGTGTGCCATCTCCAAAGCGCAGGCCAAGCGGGGCCCTGTTAGTCCATCAAACCCCGACATTGTTCAGCTGGAGGTGCCACTCAAAGGTGAAACAGGCTCATTTAACGGCAAAGACGATTACTGCGTGGGCAGCGGGCGAATATGGCCGTGCTGATCGATGGCCACCTGGACGCATTCGGTTTCGGTCACCTTGCGCAGTTCCCGTCCATCCGGGCAACGACCCCAGACTTCAACCAGAATACGCGCCGAGCTGTTACCCAGTTCGACCACGCGGGTATAGAAGCTGAGAATGGTGCCGACCAGCACCGGCGAGAGAAAGTCCATGCTCCCCACCGACACCGTGGCAATACGGCCTTCAGCAATCTTGGCGGCGCGAATTTCCGCCGCCTCAACGGCCCGAGCCACCACCCAGCCGCCATAGACATCGCCAAACATGTTGGTTGCCTGACTGCTGGCCGGCAACTTGAGGCTCAGCTCGCCGTCGGGCAGCGGATTGTGCTCATCAACACTGGACATGATCTGTATTCCAACCTGTAATTTTTGGATGCACTTATTCGGATGCACAGAGTGTAATCTTCGCAGCTGCACAAATCACTACCTGCAGCGCGCCAGCCTCCCACTGCAATCCCTCCGCCCTCGCAGGCTGTCACATTAGTGTCATGGATCAGCCCTATAGTGACCGCTGACTCTTACAACTCTTCAGGAGCTAACCATGACACCGATGAAAAAGCTGCTCTCAGCCGTTGCCATCTCGGCAACCTGCCTGACTGCCAACGCCTCCGATCTGCTGGACCCCAACCTGCCGACATACGAAAAGGCTTCAGGCGTTTCCGGTAACCTGTCCAGCGTCGGTTCCGACACCCTGGCCAACCTGATGACCCTCTGGGCTGAAGAGTTCAAGCGTCTGTACCCCAACGTCAATATCCAGATTCAGGCCGCCGGCTCCTCAACTGCGCCGCCAGCCCTGACCGAAGGCACCTCCAACATAGGCCCCATGTCCCGCAAGATGAAGGACAAGGAACTGGAATCCTTCGAGCAGAAGTACGGCTACAAGCCGACCGCCGTTGCCGTGGCCATCGACGCCCTGGCCGTGTTCGCCCACAAGGACAACCCCATCGCCGGCCTGAGCATCGACCAGGTTGACGCCGTGTTCTCGTCGACCCGCAAGTGCGGCGCCTTTGATGACGTCACCAACTGGGGCCAGCTGGGCCTGGACGGTACTCTGGCCGACAAGAGCATCCAGCTGTTCGGTCGCAACTCAGTATCCGGCACCTACGGTTACTTCAAGGAAAAAGCGCTGTGCAAGGGCGACTTCCGCAACAACGTTAACGAACAGCCCGGCTCTGCCTCTGTTGTACAGTCTGTCTCCACCTCGCTGAACGGCCTGGGCTACTCCGGTATCGGCTACAAGACCGCTTCCGTACGTGCCCTGCCGCTGGCCAAGAAGGCCGGTGAAGAATTCGTTGAAGCCACTCCGGAAAACGCCATTACCGGCAAATACCCGCTGGCACGTTCGCTCTACGTTTACATCAACAAGAAGCCGGGTACCGACCTGCAGCCACTGGAGCGCGAGTTCCTCAAGCTGGTCATGTCCAAGTCCGGTCAGGAAGTGGTCGTGAAAGACGGCTACATCCCGCTGCCCGCCAAAGTTGTTGAAAAACAGATGGCTGACCTGGGCCTGTAACACAGTCTCCCCCGGTCGGTTTTAAGCCGCTACCGGAGCGACATGGGGTGTTACGAAATGCAGGGGTGCTGGCGACAGCATCCCTGCATTTTATTGTTCGCGGCATGTAACAAAAGCGTCACATAACTGCATTATTGTAGCCGCCGTATATTCAGGACTTCCGGGAACCGAGTGTCATGAGCAACGAAGCCACAGTTAGCGTACCCGAGCTCGACTTCAATACGCCCTCCGCCAGACGCAAGCGCAAGATGCGTGCGTTCAAGGACAAGGCTGCTACCTTGGGTATCAGCATCGGCGGCATCAGCGTTATCGTCGCTATTCTGCTGATTTTTTTCTATCTGCTGTATGAAGTAATGCCGCTGTTTCGTTCCGCCGCCGTCGAGCCCTGGCAGCAGAACGGCCAGGTCGTCAGCCCCTACCCGCTGCCGGGTCAGGGCAAGACCCTCTATCTGGCCATGGAAGAGCAGGCAGAGATTGGCCTGCGTCTGACCGATGCGGCCGAGGTGATCTTCTTTGACACCCGCAGCGGTGACATCGTCAGGCAGCAGTCGCTGGACCTGCCCGAAGGCGTATCCATCAGCAGCTTTGCCCTCATCTCCGACGCCCGTCGCCTGTTTGCGCTGGGTCTGAGCAACGGCAATGCCCTGGTACTGCGCCACGATTACAAGGCCTCCTACCCCGATGGCGTCCGCGTGCTGTCGCCGGAACTGGTCTATCCGCTGGGCACCGACCCCATCCCGATGGGCGACGGTCCGCTGGAACTGCTGACCGTTAACGGTGATGGCGACAACTGGCGCCTGATCGGCGGCAACGCCAGCAGCCTGACCCGCACCGATATCGAACTGAGCGAGAACTTCCTCAGTGGTGAAGTGGAAACCAGCATCGAAACAACCCGTCTGGCACAGCCCAACGTCAAGGCCACCAAGCTGTTGCTGATGCCGGATCGTCGCTGGCTGCTGATCGCCGCCCAGGGCGGCAAGCTCGCCGTGGCTGATCTGCAGGCACCGAATGACGCCAGCATCACCCAGATCATCAACGCCACCAATGGCGACATAGAAGCATTTGAACTGCTGCTGGGCGGCAACTCGCTGATGCTGGCCGACAGCAAGGGCCGCGTCTCCCAGTGGTTCCTGGTGCGTGATGAGCAGGGCAGCTGGCAGCTGACCCCCATTCGCAACTTCGACACCGATGGCGGCACCCTGTCGAGCTTTACCACCGAACATCGCCGCAAGGGCTTTGCCACCCTGGACAGCGAAGGCACTCTGAAACTGTTCAACACCACGGCGCAGCGCACGGTACTGAGCGAGAAGCTGCTCGACGGTCCCGCCAACCAGATCGCCTATGCACCACGCTCCAACGCCATGCTGCTGGAACGCAACGGTAACCTGAGCTTCTGGGCCATTCACAACGAGCACCCGGATATTTCCTGGACCGCGCTCTGGGACAAGGTCTGGTATGAGGGGTATGAAGAACCGGCCTACGTATGGCAGTCCTCCGCCGCCAACAATGACTTCGAGCCCAAATACAGCCTGATGCCACTGGCGTTCGGTACCCTCAAGGCCGCCTTCTACGCCATGCTGCTGGCCACCCCGCTGGCCATCTGCGGCGCCATCTACACTGCCTACTTCATGGCTCCGGGGCTGCGCCGCAAGGTAAAACCCGTGATCGAACTGATGGAAGCCCTGCCAACGGTCATTCTGGGCTTTCTGGCCGGACTCTGGCTGGCGCCCTTTATGGAGCTCAACCTGGCCGCGGTCTTCCTGATACTGCTGGTGGTCCCGGCATCGATCCTGGCCTTCGCCTTTGGCTGGGCGCAACTGCCCAATCGCATCCGCTTCCTGCTGCCCGATGGCTGGGATGCCGCCCTGCTGATTCCGGTGGTCATGCTGGGAACCTGGCTCAGCTTTGCACTGGCCAGCCCGGTTGAAAACCTGCTGTTCGGCGGCGACCTGCGCCTGTGGGTCAGCCAGACCATGGGCATCAGCTACGACCAGCGCAACGCTCTGGTGGTGGGTATCGCCATGGGCTTTGCCGTTATCCCGACCATCTTCTCGATCACCGAGGATGCCATCTTCGCGGTACCCAAGAGCCTGAGCTACGGCTCACTGGCGCTCGGTGCAACGCCCTGGCAAACGCTGGTGCGCGTGGTCATGCCGACCGCAAGCCCCGGTATCTTCTCGGCGGTGATGATCGGCATGGGCCGTGCGGTGGGTGAAACCATGATCGTACTCATGGCCACCGGCAACACCCCGATCATGGATGTAAACATCTTTGAGGGCATGCGTACCCTGGCCGCCAATATCGCGGTGGAAATGCCGGAGTCCGAAGTGGGCAGCACCCATTTCCGCATCCTGTTCCTGGCCGCCTTCGTTCTGTTCATGTTCACCTTTATGGTGAACACCCTGGCCGAGAGCATTCGCCAGCATCTGCGCCAGAAATATGGCTCTCTGTAATCGGGTGACTGAGGATTAATGTGATGAGAATTTCCGTTTCCGACTGGACCCGCTCCGGCTCCCCCTGGGTCTGGCTCAACGCCGGCGCCGTGGCCATCTGTATCATCATGGTACTGGGCCTGCTGGCCCTGATCGCCGTGCGCGGCCTGGGCCACTTCTGGCCCGCCGACGTGCTCAGCGCCAGCTACGAACAGAGCGGACAGCGCTCCGTGCTGGTGGGCGAACTGGTGGAGTCCGAGTTTGTACCCGCCGCCCAGCTGCGCGATTCCGGCGTCGATGTGCCCGCAGGCCTGGAACACATGAAACGCGACCTGTTCAAGGTCGGTAACCGCGATATCACCGGCGCCGACTTCGTCTGGGCGCTGGACGACCGCGTCACCGAACGCAGCTACCCGGCGATGATGTTTGTCGCCGAACGGCGCGAATGGGGCAACCTCTACGGTTATCTGCAGGCCATCAAGCAGGACGGCGAACTGGTCGCCCAGCATGACGGTTACGCTCCAGGCCCGGAATATGATGCGCTGTGGCAGGACTTTCAGCGTCGCATCAGCCGCGCCCAGGATCTGCATGCCCAGATTGAGGATATCCAGAAAGGCGTTATCGGCTCCATCAACTATGAACTGGAGCGCCTGCGCCTGAAGCAGCGCTCACTGGAGCTGAAAAACGTCACAGATCCGCAGCCCTATGCCGACATTGAAGCCAGGCGCAACGAGCTCGATGCCGAGTACGAAGTTCTGCAGGTACAGCTGCTGGAACTGAGCAATGCACTGAACCGCGACAGCTTCGTGGCCGAAGTAGCCGACGGTCGCAGCGTGGAAGTGCAGCTGTCCAAGGTTGTGCGCGCCTTCCTGCCCAACAGCATGCATCTGGGCGACAAGGTCGTGCACTACGCGGCCAAGATCTGGGAATTCATCGCCGATGATCCCCGTGAAGCCAACACCGAAGGCGGCATCTTCCCGGCCATCTACGGCACCGTCATGATGGTGCTGCTGATGTCCGTGATGGTGACGCCGTTCGGGGTTATCGCCGCGGTGTACCTGCGCGAATATGCCCGCCAGGGCTTCACCACCCGCGTGCTGCGCATCGCCGTCAACAACCTGGCTGGCGTGCCGTCCATCGTTTACGGCGTCTTTGGCCTGGGCTTTTTCGTCTACTTCCTGGGGGGCAACATCGATGACCTCTTCTTCGCTGAAGCCAAGCCCTCGCCAACCTTTGGTACCGGCGGCCTGATGTGGGCCTCCCTGACCCTGGCGCTGCTGACAGTACCGGTGGTGATCGTCGCCACCGAGGAAGGGCTGAGCCGTATCCCCCGCGCCGTACGTGAAGGCTCGCTGGCACTGGGCGCCACCAAGGCCGAAACCCTGTGGAAGGTGGTACTGCCCATGGCGAGCCCGGCCATCATGACCGGTGTTATCCTGGCCATTGCCCGCGCCGCCGGTGAAGTGGCGCCGCTGATGCTGGTGGGCGTGGTCAAGTTGGCACCGAGCCTGCCGCTGGACATGAACTACCCCTACCTGCACCTGGATCAGAAATTCATGCACCTGGGCTTCCACATCTATGATGTGGGTTTCCAGAGCCCGAACGTGGAAGCGGCCCGTCCGCTGGTTTATGCCACAGCGCTGCTGCTGGTGGTGGTCATCGCCCTGCTGAACTTCTCGGCCATCGCGATTCGCAACCACCTGCGCGAGAAGTACAAAGCGCTTGAAATGTAACGCCGGCCTGACGCGCTGACTTAACAAAGGTTTGAGACATGACTAGCAATATGAAATCCCATGCGATCGACATTTCCTCGCTCAAGCGCGACCCCCGTGTGCTGAACATGGACGACGAGGAAATCACCCTCAAGGTCAATGACCTGCGCCTGCGCTACGGCGACAAGGAAGCGCTGCACGGCATCAACATGCTGATCCCGAAGAACCGGGTCACCGCCTTTATAGGCCCGTCGGGTTGCGGCAAGTCGACACTGCTGCGCTGCTTCAACCGCATGAACGACCTGGTGGACGGCTGCCACATTGACGGCGAGATTCTGCTGGACGACAGCAACATCTACGGCCGCGGCGTGGATGTCGCCGAGCTGCGCCGTCGCGTTGGCATGGTATTCCAGAAGCCCAACCCCTTCCCCAAGTCCATCTACGAAAACGTCGCCTACGGCCTGCGCATTCAGGGCCTGAAGAAAAAGCGCCTGATTGATGAGACCGTGGAATGGGCGCTACGCTCCGCCGCCCTCTGGGACGAGGTCAAGGACCGGCTGCACGAAAGCGCACTGGGCATGTCCGGTGGTCAGCAGCAGCGTCTGGTCATCGCCCGCACCATCGCCGTGAAGCCCGAAGTCCTGCTGCTCGATGAGCCGGCATCGGCACTGGATCCGATCTCGACCCTGAAGATCGAGGAGCTGATCCATTCGCTGAAAAAGGATTTCACCATCGCCATCGTCACCCACAACATGCAGCAGGCCGCCCGCGTATCGGACTACACCGCTTTCATGTACATGGGCGACCTGATCGAGTTTGGCGTCACGGACACCCTCTTTACCAAGCCGGTGCAGAAGCAGACCGAAGACTACATCACCGGCCGTTACGGCTGATGCTGTTGCCCCTAACGATGCGATAACCCGAATAACCGCTACGGAGAAAGACACCGTGGAATATGAAAAAGACGGCTACAGCACCCACATTTCCCAGCAGTTCAACGAAGATCTGGAGCAGATCCGGACCGAACTGCTGACCATGGGCGGCATGGTGGAGCGCCAGGTGCAGGACAGCATCGAAGCCCTGCTGAACGGCGACAGCGATCTGGCCGAACGCTCACTGCGCGGCGACAAGCAGACCAACGACATGGAGCTGATGATCGACGAGCACTGCACCCGCATCATCGCCCGCCGCCAGCCCGCCGCCAGCGACCTGCGCATGATCATGGCGATCTCCCGCGCCGTGGTGGATCTGGAGCGTATCGGCGACGAATCGACCCGCATCTCGCGTCAGGCCATTGAGCTGGTGAAGGGGGGCGAGTCTCCCCGCGGCTACCAGGAAATTCGCCATATCGGCAGCCTGGTACGCGTCATGGTGCGCGATGTCCTGACCGCCTTTGCCCGCAGCGATATCAACCTGGCCTACCAGGTTGCCAAGCAGGACAAGGCCGTGGATCAGGAATACCGTTCAGCCATGCGCTCGCTGGCCACCTACATGATGGAAGACCCGCGCTCCATCAGCAGCGTGCTGAATGTGATCTGGGTGCTGCGCTCGCTCGAGCGTATCGGCGATCACGTCTGCAACCTGGCCGAGCATCTGGTCTATCTGGTCAGCGGCACAGACGTGCGTCATCAAAGCCTGCAGGAAATGCGTCGCACCGTGCGTGAAGAAACCGATGCCCCCGACGACGACGACGACACCTGAGTCGCGTCGCTCACAGGCACAGCATACAATGGCCGCGGTAGCCTAAAGCGCCGCGGCCATTGCCGTTAGGCCGCCGTTTATTAACCCAGCGGGTTAATGCATGAAGCAGGGATGCTTCATCATTGGCCGCAGGCCAATGCGAACACCATCAAAACCAGCATGTCCACGCACCTGCGCCCGTTTTGATGGCGTGACGGACAAATAGGGAGGGAACCTATTTGTCCGCCAGGTTAACAGCAGTAATCGGCGAAGGGCGGGAAGAGCCGGATCAGCCCCTCGCGGCCCAGCGCCCGCAGGTGGGCAATATTGCGCTCGGGGATGGCGTCCGGGTCGGGATAGTGCGCCAGCACGCGGCTCATCTGGCCTTCACGCAGCAGGTGAAACATCGGGTAGGGCGAGCGGTTGGTCCAGTGGCTGATATCGTCGGCCGGCACGCCACCAAAGCGATAGCGCGGATGGAAGCTGGCCAGCTGAAACACGCCCTCCAGCCCGGCCTCGGCGATCAGCGCCTCGCACTGCGCCAGCGCGTCCAGATAATCGTAGAAGTCACCCAGGGCTGTGGGCAGGATCAGCAGCGTGGTGGCAATCTCCTCTTCCGGCGCCTGCTGGATCAGGGCCAGTTCCTGCAGGAAATCACGGGCCACGGCCTCGGCGCTGCACGCCTGTGAAACCGCAAAACGCAGCTGCTCACGCTTGAGTACCGCCGCGGCAAAGGGGCACAGATTCTCCCCCACCACCATGACCTCAACCCAGCGCTCGGTCAGCGCACGTACCTGTTCGGCACTCAATTCTGTCGTCTTTTCGTTCATCGCGCGATGCTACCACAGCCTGGGCACGAAGATGTATGCCCGCGCCCGCTTGAGCCCAGCAACCTGAGTGCTAAGATAGGCCCCTTTCCTGGCCTGGAGCCTGCCGTGACACCCGCTCAAGCCCTGACTCGCAACCATTTCCCGGCCCGCTGGCGCGCCTTCAGGCGACCGTCCCGGCTGGCCGCACCGCAGCCCTGGCGCAACTGGCTGCAGGATCGCGGCAGCCTGACAAAGCGGCTGACACGGGCCAGCCACGGCCAGTTCAGTGTCCGGCTGGTGCGTCTGGGCTATGCCCGTCCGACCCGCTCCGAAGCTCGCGCTCTGGGCATGCCACCAAGGCGCCAGGCGCTGATCCGCGAGGTGCAGCTACTGGGCCAGGGTGAGCCCTGGGTCTATGCCCGCTCGGTGTTTCCCATCGATACCCTGTCTGGGCCCCAGCGTCAGCTCAGGGGCGTGGGCAGCCGCTCCCTGGGGACACTGCTGTTCAGCGACCTGTCGATGCAGCGCGAGCCACTGCAGATCGGCCAGCTGCGCCTGCACGGCAGCGACCCGCTCTGGGCCCGTCGTTCGGTGTTCCGGCTCGCCAACAAGCCCCTGCTGGTGTGCGAGGTGTTCCTGCCCGCGCTCCGGCACGTCGAATATCCCCGCTATCGGAGCCACAACGGATAACGCCCATGCATCAGCCACCCGCTAGCCAAAGTCTGTTCGAGCATCTGCGTGATCGCCTGGACGCCTATATCCAGCTGTCTCGGGTCAACAAGCCAATTGGCATCTACCTGTTGTTGTGGCCGACCTTCTGGGCCCTGTGGATAGCCGCCGACGGCGTGCCGCCACTCGACATACTGCTGATCTTTGCCGCAGGTGTGGTGCTGACCCGCGCCGGTGGCTGTGTTATCAATGACTTCGCCGACCGCAAGGTCGACGGCCATGTGAAACGCACCCAAGCGCGCCCGATACCCTCAGGCCGGGTCAGCAGCCGCGAGGCACTGTACCTGTTCGCCGTGCTGATGATACTGGCGTTCATACTGGTGCTCTATACCAACTACACCACTGTGCTGATGTCATTCGGCGGCCTGCTGCTGGCGTTTTGCTACCCCTTCATGAAGCGTTACACCCACCTGCCCCAAGTCGTGCTCGGCGCCGCCTTCTCCTGGGCCATCCCCATGGCCTTTACCGCGCTGGAAGCCGAACTGATGCCCAATGCCTGGCTGCTGTTTCTGGCCAATCTATTGTGGACCGTGGCCTACGATACCTACTACGCCATGGTGGATCGCGACGACGACCTCAAGATTGGCGTCAAGTCCACCGCCATTCTGTTCGGCGATGCGGACCGGCTGATCATTGGCCTGCTGCAGGGGCTGTCACTGCTGTGCCTGGTACTGGTGGGGCAAAACCTTGGCCTCGGTGCCTGGTACTACGGCGGTCTTGTCGCCGCTGCCGGATTTTTCGTCTACCAGGCCTGGCTCGCCCGCACACGGATGCGCGATGCCTGCTTTCGCGCCTTTCTCAACAACCACTATGCAGGTCTGGTGATCTTTATCGGCCTGGCAGCGGACTACGGACTGGGCACAGGTGCCTGATTGGCGACTTTTAGCTTGAAAAACCAACCAATAGGCGCTGATTACGGCCTTCGTCACATCTCTGTCATAATTTACGTTTGTAATGATGTCGTCTTAATTGCTACGTACAGAGGCAGGACCCATGTCTGCAGCAAAACGTGTACTGATTGTCGACGATGAAGCGCCGATACGTGAAATGATCGCGGTGGCGCTGGAAATGGCCGGCTACGAGTGCCTGGAAGCTGATAACGCCCGCGATGCCCACGAACTGGTCGTGGACAGCCCACCGGACCTGGTGTTGCTGGATTGGATGATGCCCGGCATGACCGGCATCGAATTTGCCCGCAGGTTGCGCAAGGATGCACTCACCGCAGAAATCCCCATCATCATGCTGACCGCCAAGGGCGAAGAGGACAGCAAGGTGAAGGGGCTTGAGGCCGGCGTGGATGACTACATCACCAAGCCCTTCTCGCCACGCGAGCTGGTGGCACGGCTGAAAACGGTCTTGCGCCGCACCACGCCCAAGGGCGTCGAGGAACCGGTCAGCGTGGATGGCCTGATGCTGGATCCCATCTCGCACCGCGTCACCTCCGACGACAAGCCCATTGAACTGGGGCCGACCGAGTTTCGCCTGCTGCAGTTTTTCATGACGCATCAGGATCGCGCCTATTCCCGCAGCCAGCTGCTGGACATGGTCTGGGGCGGCAATGTCTATGTCGAGGAACGTACCGTCGATGTGCATATCCGCCGCCTGAGAAAGGCACTCACCGAGCGTCACGACTACCTGGTGCAAACCGTTCGCGGCACTGGTTACCGTTTCTCTTCCCAGGTGGCATAATTCGCCATCTGACAACCTGGGGCCCAGACGAGTATGCAGAACACGCAGCACGCAATGTTCGTCAGCCTGTGCCTGAGCGCTCTGGCCGGAGCCAGTGCCGGTCTGCTGTTTGGCCTCCCCGCCTGGGGTGCCACTGCCGGTCTGCTGGGCTGGGGCAGCTACCAGATCCGTCAGTTTCAGAAACTGCAGACCTGGCTTCAGCGCAACGATGGTACAGCGCCACCCGAGGCCACCGGTTACTGGGGTGAGCTGCTGGACGAGCTGGCCCGCACCCAAAAGACCGACCGCGGCCGCGAGCAAAGTCTGCAGGCCATTATCCGGCGTTTCCAGCAGTCGTCCGCCGCCCTGCAGGACGGCATCGTCATTGTCGATCGCAACAATAATCTGGAGTGGTGGAACCGTTCGGCGGACAAGCTGCTGGGCCTCAAGGCGTCTTCGGATCGCGGCAAACCGGTGATTAACCTGCTGCGTGATCCGCGCTTTATCCGCTATTTCCGCAAGGGCCAGTATGCCGAGCCACTGGAACTCCCAAGCCCGGTCAATAGCGACCTGCACCTGCAATACCAGATCACCAGCTTCGGCGAAGGCGACCGGCTGCTGGTGGCCCGCGACATCACCCGGCTGCGGCGTTTGGAACAGACCCGGCAGGACTTTGTCGCCAACGCCTCCCACGAGCTGCGCACACCGCTGACGGTCATTCGCGGCTACGTCGAAACCTTTATGGATCAGGACCTGCCGCGCCCGCTGGCCCGTGCCATGGGGCAGATGCAGACCCAGGCAATACGCATGGAGAGTCTGGTCAATGATCTGCTGCTGCTGTCACGGCTGGAGTCCAGCAACCATATCGCCGATGAACACCAGATTCAGCTCAGGCCCATGCTGGAGCAAATTCATCAGGATGCGCAGGTGCTGACGCAAACCCAGCAAAAAGACCATGCCATCAGTCTGCAGCTGGACAGCGATTTCGATCTTGCCGGCCAGGAACTGGAGCTGCACAGCGCTTTCTCGAATCTGGTGTTCAATGCCGTGCGCTACACACCGGCCAGGGGCAGGATAGCCCTGCGCTGGTGGACAGATGCCAGCGGCGGGCACTTCTCAGTCAGCGACGATGGCATCGGTATCGACTCCATCCATATACCGCGTCTGACCGAACGCTTTTACCGCGTCGATGAAAGCCGCTCCTCCTCCAGCGGCGGCACCGGCCTTGGCCTGGCCATAGTCAAACATGTGCTGGTGCGCCACGGCGCCCACCTCAGCATCGACAGCCGGCCCGGCAAGGGCAGCACCTTCAGCTGCCATTTCCCCCCCGAGATGCTGGTCGACGCCGCCGATCGCCAGACCGAAACCGCCGGGTCGCACTAAAGGCTTAACGCAGGCGCAACTCCGGCGACTCGCCTTCCACCACAGGCGCATGCTCCTCTACCCAGTACAGAGTGGCGCCCACCACCGCCGCCGGCATCAGGATCAGGTTCAGCAGCGGCACCATCATGCCCAGCTGCACCAGACCACCAAAGCCGATCGATGTCAGGCGCTTCTCTTTTAGCAACAGCTTCATCTGCCCAAAGCTGACCTTGTTGTTGTCCATGGGATAATCGCAGTACTGGATCGACATCATCCAGGCACCGAACAGGAACCACAGCAGCGGCGACACCAGCCCCACCACCGGTACAAAGGTCAATACCAGCAGCAACAGCACCCGCGGCAGGTAATAGGCGATCTTGGCCAGCTCCCGCGCCAGGGTGCGCGGCACCAGCGCCAGCACGCCCCGCCAGCCCTCGTCAGCGCTGCGCACGCCGCGCAGGTTGCTCTCGACCTTCTCGGCCAGCAGGCCGTTAAAGGGTGCCGCAATCAGGTTCGCCACCAGGGTAAAGCTGTAATAGACCAGCACCAGCACCACCAGCGCCAGCAGCGGCCAGAGCAGATAACGCAGGAACGACAGCCATTCCCAGTCCGGTAACAGCTGTGTCAGCAGGTAATCGACCCAGCCATCAAACTGGCTCATCAGCAGCCAGATGGCGCCGCTGAACAGCAGCACATTCACCAGCAATGGAATCAGTACGAAATTGCGGATCGAGGGGTGGGGCAGCATTTTCAAGCCGCGCAGCAGATAGCCTGCGCCCTTTGCGGGGTTTCCTTTCATGACAGACCTTGCGTGATTGCACTTGGATGGCGGCCCGCGGCACTACTGGGCCCGGGCCTGCCCTGACGATGACGAGATTGTTAGCTGATATAAAACAGATAGCCCTTCAGCGCCACCGCCAGGATCATCATCAGCAGGGCAATGCGGTTGATGCGATTCTCGCCGGCATTGAAGGCAATGGTCGGCTGCCAGAACATCAGCAGTGAGCGGTAATCCCGGGTGCGCAGACCATAGAGCCCCAGCGACACCAGAAACAGGATAACTCCGCCCCAGAACAGCAGTTGTTCCAAAATTCCCAAATACACCATACTCTTGTTACCTGATAGCGGTTACGGGTTTGCACAGACACCAAGCCTAACAAATTCAAACCGCAAGAGCTGCAGTTGCCAGCTACCACTTTCGCCGCAGCCCCTCGCCCAGCAGGAGACTTTCATGAAAGCGATCCGCATTCACGCCTTTGGCGGCCCCGACGCCCTCAGCTATGAGGAAGTGCCGACCCCCACCATTCGCGACAACGAAGTACTGGTGCGCAACAAGGCGGCCGGCATCAATCCGATTGACTGGAAAACCTGCAGCGGCGGTGGTGCCGCCTCCTTTATTGGCAAGCTGCCCTTCATACCCGGGTGGGAGTTTGCCGGCGTGGTGGAACTGGTCGGAGCAGCGGTGGATGGTTTCAAGGTTGGCGATGAAGTCTTCGGTTTTATTCGCTTTCCGGAAGCGGCCGGCTGCTATGCCGAACACCTGGCGGCGCCGGCAAACCAGATCGCCCACAAGCCTGCGCAGATGTCATTCAGTGAAGGCGCGGGACTCGGTCTTGCAGGTCTTACCGCCTGGCAGGCGCTGTTCGACAAGGGCCAGCTCAGTGCCGGCCAGCAGGTGCTGGTACTGGCCGCCGCCGGCGGTGTGGGGCATCTGGCGGTGCAGCTGGCCAAGGCAGCCGGCGCCCAGGTGACGGGCTCCGCCTCGGCGGCCAACCATGAATACCTGCACAGCCTGGGCTGTGATGCGGTGATTGATTACCAAACGCAGGATGTGGGTCAGGCGCTGCAGGACATCGACCTGGTGATTGATGGCATGGGTGGTGAGGTTGGCATCAATGCCTTGCAGTGTCTGAAACCCGGCGGGCGCCTGGTCACCCTGCCCTCGGTTACCCTGGATGCGGTGGTGCGGGCCGCAGAAGCGGCCGGCGTTCAGGCAAGCGGCATCAGGGTGGAACCCAATGGCGCCCAGCTGGCAGAGCTGGCCAAGCGCTATGCCGAGGGCAACCTCAAGCTGACCCTGGCCGCCGAAGTCCCCCTGGCCGAAGCCCGTAGTGCCCATAAGCAGAGCGCCGGAGGCCATGTGCGCGGCAAGCTGATACTGACGGTGTGACAAGCCCCCAGTGAAGACTGGGCGTTACGGCGTCGGCGCATCGGCGGCAATGCCGCCACTGCATTCATACTGTTGCTGGCGCAGCAGCAGGCGGCAGCCTTCACCACGAATATCACCTTCCCAGCAGGTGTACTTGGCCCAGGACTTGTCATCTTCGGTGAGTTTGAGCCGGTATGCGGGGACTTGGTCGCAAAAACCCTCGGAGGGGGCCGCTGCAGCAAGGCAGGCCTTGAGAAAATAGTCATGCTGCAGGGTGCATTCAAAGCCAATGCAGCCATCGAAATCATCCAGAGTCCGGGTCAGGCAGGCCTGCTGATCATGGTTCTGGCCAAACAGCCGCCCCTGGGCCTGAAAGGTTTCCCGCGCATCGACCTGGCGGTCATTGAACTGCTCCAGCCACAGAGGACCGCGCAGCCAGATCCAGAGGCCCAGCACCAGCGTAATGAGGCCAAGCCCGATAAGGACTTTGCTGCGTGATTTCATAGTCAATCCGGTATTTCAAAAGTAGAAAGGGCTTCAGCTGCGCCGGGTGTACAGGCCGCCAAGACACAGGAACAGGCCCAGGGTAGATAGCAGCATGCCGCCGTTCACCAGCAACGGCTTGCGCGCGCTAAAGGGGACAAAGGCATGGTTGCCCACCGGGTCACAGGCCTCGGCGGCATAGTCGAAGGATCCGCCGGCATCGAGGCAGGCATCAATCAGCGACTGTTCCATCATGTAACCGACCATCATTCCGATCGCCGGCACCAGCAGCAGTAAAAGACCCAGTCGCAGCATCAGTCCTGATCACTAATGCCGATGTTGCTGAAGTCTTCATTGCGGCCCAGTTCGCGCAACTGCTTCACCAGTGCCGGATTGAAGGGGCCATCGGCTTCCAGCAATTCCAGCGCCGTGTCCACAAAGGCTTCCTCCTGCAACATCATGTCGTGGGTATTGATGAAGCGCACCAGCTCCTCGTCGGACATCTGATCGTCACCTTCGGTGACCTCGATATAGGACGCCACACACTCGCGGGACAGGTTCAGCACCGCCACGGCCTCGCTGGCGTCGTTGTCCAGAGTCGCGCTCAGGGTGGAGAACAGTGCCAGCACCGAATCCAGTGCAGGGGAGGCACCGTACATGTCAAAGGCATCAAGATCCGGCATATTGCTTTCGACCTTGTCCAGCTGTACCTCGAAGTTCATCTTGGCGCCACTGTTGGACAGGTGATCCCAGACCCCATTCAGAATCTGGCGCAACTGCTGGGCATCGCCAAACTCCGCCAGCCGCGAGAACAGCGCGAAGTTCGGAAACATGCGCTCGGACAGGGTGGCGCAAAACGCCGTCAACCGGACCTGCTCCAGTTCTGACAGGCGTGCTTCTATATCCAATTGATCACTCATTGATCTCTCCGCAGGTCGAGACAGTTTCGTAGGCCCTATTGTAAGGGTTTTACAGCAATTTGCAGTACGGGAAGTCATGACGCCCCTGTCTGATGCGGTTATATTAGTACCTCCTCGAATTGAATCGCGGTTATAACAAAAATGTCCTCATTCTCGTCGATCAATCGACTGGTCCAGATGCTGGATTGTTTCAGCGAATGGAGCGGCCGCATTATTTCCTGGCTAACGCTGTTCATGGTGCTGACGACCTTCGTGGTCGTGGTCATGCGCTACCTGTTCAACGTCGGCAACATCGCCGTACAGGAATCCATTATCTACATGCACAGCTTTGTCTTCCTGCTGGGCGCCGCCTACACCCTCAAGCATGACGGCCATGTGCGGGTGGACATTTTTTACCGTCCGCTGAGTGAGCGCGGCAAGGCCTGGATCAACCTGTTCGGCACTTTGGCGTTACTTATGCCGGTGTCCATTTTCATTCTGGTGATCTCCTGGGAATACGTTGCCACCTCCTGGGGCCAGCTCGAAGGTTCCCAGGAAGCCGGCGGTATTCCCTATCGCTACCTGCTCAAATCCACCCTGATCCTGATGCCCATCATGATGATCATGCAGGGCATCGCCGACCTCGGCCGCTGCCTGCTGGTACTGTGCGGACAGGGTCACCTGCTGCCATCTGACGAGGAACACGGTCTATGAGCGAACTTCTTCCCCTGTTCCTGTTTGCCGGTGCCATTATCGTTTTGCTGCTCGGCTACTCGGTCGCCTTTTCCCTCGCCGGTACCGGCCTGCTGTTTGCGGCCATTGGCGCCTGGACCGGCCACTTCGATGTGGTTTTCCTGGAGGCCATCCCCAACCGCCTGTTCGGCATAATGAACAATGAGGTGCTGATCGCAGTACCGCTGTTTGTGTTCATGGGGGTCATGCTGGAGAAATCCCGCATTGCCGAAGAGCTGCTGGATGCCATGGCATTGATGTTCGGCCCCATGCGGGCGGGCCTTGGTATCTCAGTCACCCTGGTGGGCATGCTGCTGGCCGCCAGCACCGGTATCGTTGGCGCTACAGTGGTGACCATGGGGCTGCTGTCGCTGCCCACCATGCTGCGCCGGGGCTATGACCCCAAGGTAGCGACGGGCATCATCTGCGCCTCCGGCACCCTGGGACAGATCATTCCGCCGTCCATCGTGCTGGTACTGCTGGGGGATGTTATTTCATCGGCCTACCAGCAGGCGCAGATCGACCAGGGCATGTTTTCGCCTGAAACCGTCACCGTGGGTGACCTCTTCCTCGGCGCCCTGATTCCCGGCCTGATCCTGGTTCTGGCCTATATCCTCTATCTGTTGTTCAAGGCCGTGGTGGATCCCAAAAGCGTGCCGGCCATCCCCCAGGCAGAGCGCGATGCGGTGGATGACCTCACAGCCCGCGTACTCAAGGCACTAGTACCCCCAATCCTGCTGATCGGTCTGGTACTGGGCTCCATTCTGGGCGGCTTCGCCACGCCCACAGAGGCGGCCTCGGTCGGGGCTGTCGGCGCCATTGCGCTCAGCATGATGCGCGGCAACTTCAGCTATACCGTGCTAAAGCAGGTGATGAAGTCCACCACCGAAGTCAGCTCCATGGTGTTTATCATCCTGGTGGGCGCATCCATCTTCTCGCTGGTATTCCGCGGCTACGGCGGTGATGACCTGGTGCGGGACTTCCTTACCGACCTGCCCGGCGGCGTCTTCGGCGCCATGGCTATCGTCATGCTGGTGATCTTCCTGCTTGGCTTCTTCCTCGACTTTATCGAGATTACCTTTGTGGTCGTGCCCATAGTGGCGCCGATTCTGCTCACCATGGGGCTGGACCCGGTCTGGCTCGGCATCATGATCGCCATCAACCTGCAGACCTCCTTCCTGACGCCGCCCTTTGGCTTCGCGCTCTTTTACCTGCGCGGCGTAGCACCGGAGTCGGTCTCGACCATGCAGATATACCGCGGCGTAATACCCTTCATCCTGATACAGCTGGTGGTCCTCAGCCTGCTGGCGTACTGGCCGGCCCTGGCCACCTGGCTGCCGGAAGTGGTGTACGGCTAATGTGTACGGGTGTAGCGCAGCGAAACCCATCAACCGGCCAGCCCATCACCGGCGGCTGATTGTTGGGCTATGGCATCGTTGGGTTACGCCCCATCGGGGCTGCACCCGTTCATCCTGAACATGCACCACTCCTTCGCGTCCCTGCGACCGTGGTATGACCGCCATGGATGGCGGAAATCCTAACATTGCAGGAGCTAATGTCAGGGCCCGTTCATCCTGAACATGCACCACTCCTTCGCGTCCCTGCGGCCGTGGTATACCGTTCATCCTGAACATAAAAAAGGCCGACATTGCTGTCGGCCTTTTTATACGCGTAAAACTTAAAGAGAGCGTGCGTTCAGGTAAGCCTGCTCGGAAACGGCGTGCCATTTCTTCGCCTGGTCGCGGAATTTAACGAAGGAGTCGAACACCTTTTTGGTGATCTCGTCCTGCGCGGCTTCTTCTGCAATCACTTCGTCGGACAGATCGCGCAGCTTCTTCAGCACGTCGTCCGGGAAACGACGCAGATCCACGTTCTGCTCGTTAACCAGTTGCTCCAGGGCCTGGTTGTTCTTGGCGGTGAAGTCCGCCAGCATATCCTGGTTGGCGATACGGATGGCCGTACGCACGATGAGCTGAAGCTCTTCGGGCAGTGCTTCCAGCGCTTCCTTGTTGATCATGCATTCCAGCGTAGTGCCTGGCTCATGCCAACCCGGGTAGTAGTAGTACTTGGCGGCCTTGTGCAGACCGAAGGCCATGTCGTTGTAAGGACCGACCCACTCGGTGGCATCGATGGCACCGGATTGCAGTGACGGGAAGATTTCGCCGCCCGGCAGCAGTACCGGAGTACCGCCGGCGCGCTTGAGCACTTCGCCGCCCAGACCCGGAATACGCATTTTCAGGCCTTCGAGGTCACCAACACTGTTGATTTCCTTGTTGAACCAGCCGCCCATCTGCACGCCCGTGTTACCGGCAGCGCCCGGCACCAGGCCAAAGGGTGCGTAGACTTCTTCCCACAGCTCCATGCCGCCACCGTGGTACAGCCAGGAGTTCATTTCCTGTGCGGTCAGGCCGAAAGGCACCGCCGCAAAGAATTGCGCCGCGCTGCTTTTACCCTTCCAGTAGTAGGATGCGCCATGGCCGAGCTGCGCCGTGCCGCGGGATACGGCGTCAAATACCTCCAGGGCACCGACCAGTTCGCCGGCACCGTAAACCTTAACCTCGATTCGACCATTGCTGAGCTTGCCGATCAGCTCCGCCAGATAATTTGCGCCGGTACCCAGCCCCGGGAAATTCTTCGGCCAGGTGGTGACCATTTTCCATTTGTGTTCTGGTGCCGCCTGCGCGACTCCTGATACCAGAGTGCCTGCTGCCAGAGTAGCCGCACCCGCTCCTTGTAGGAATTGACGACGTTTCACAGAGCCTTCCCCGCTGTTTTGCATTATTCGGAATTTTTATTTGCAATTCAAAAAGGTAGCACGCACCTGCAGAAGCTGCAACGCGGTTTTCATCGCCGGCATGGCGCATTTGATATGGCGGCCGATCGTAGTTAAATAGGATCGCTGTCACATTCATTGCTATAATTGCCGCCTTGCCAAGTAGTTGTTCGAAAAAGAGAAAAGCCTTGCACCCCCTCAACCTGCTGAAAATGATCGCAGATGCACGCCCCAAGCTGCGCAAGTCCGAGCAGAAGGTGGCTGACTACGTCCTGGCAAAGCCCAGTGACGTCATTCATATGCGCATTGTCGACCTCGCGGCCGAGGCCAGCGTCAGTGAACCGACAGTGGTGCGCTTTTGCCGTGCGCTTAACTACGATGGCTTTCAGGACTTCAAGCTGACGCTGGCTCAGGGCCTGGCCAGCAACCCCAGTTTTGAGCAGTTTGCGCTGAATTCGACCGACACTGTGCACGAGTTCAAGCAGAAAATTTTCGATTCCATGATCGGCAACCTGATCAATATCCGTGAGGATCTGGACTCGGAAACCCTCGAAAGCGCCATAGATGCACTGGCCCAGGCACCGCGGGTTGAGATCTACGGTTTTGGTGCCTCGGCACCGGTGTGCATGGATGCACAGCACAAGCTGCACCGTCTGAAGATCCTGGCGGCGGCCTATTCAGACCCCCACATGCAGACCATCTCCGCCGTCACCCTGAGGGAAGGCGATGTTGTCATGGCCGTATCCCAGACCGGCCGTACCAAGGATCTGCTGCACAGCGTGCGTCTGGTGCGCGAGACCGGCGCCACCGTCATTACCCTGTGCCCAGGCAATACGCCCCTGTCGGACCTGGCCACAATCGCCATCCATACCGATCTGGAAGAAGACAAGGACCTGAGCGCGCTTATGTCATCCCGCGTCATGCACCTGGTGGTGATTGATGTGTTGGCCGTGGGCGTCGCCATGAAGCTGGGCCCGGCCCTGCTCGACCACCTCAAGACCATCAAGCGCAGCCTGCGCAGCCTGCGCCTGAACGACAAACGCCCCGCCGCCGCCGGCGCCCAAGACTGACATCAGCCTGTAACAGCGGCCCATTACTCTGCCTGCATTGTTTGAAAAACAATCAAAGTTGCGATAAAACAGAGTAACCCGTAGCGATTCCCGTCATGGAATGCAGCATCGCACCCAGTGGGAATCGTGTTTGAGGCAGTCTCTGAGTCAGTGACAGGCAGCAGGCAGGTCACCGGCAGATACAGAGACTCGAGCGACGAGGAGCTGTCATTATGCTGATACGCAAAGAGCAGGATCTAAACGCCATTCAAACCGAAGTATTCGACATTCTGATCGGATTCAACGACGAGGAAAAGCAGGTACGCAAGCAACGCGCTTCGCGCCGTGCCCTGGAAGCCAGGCGGGCTATCGAGCGACACATGGAAGAACGCAACCTGACGCGACATATCGATACCGACGCCTGGCTCGAAGACGCCTGAGCCTCCCCAATCAAACAACTGAGCCCTGCAACCGCAGGGCTCAGTGCGTTTAGCGCTTCACCTCACCCGTCACACAATCCCTGTACCCGCATCGGCGCGGGGCTCTGGATAGATAATATTCAGCGGCACCGAGCGGCCACCTTCCACCACCATAGCCGCGTGTTCACGCCGCAGCAGCCGGGGTTCTGAAACACCGCAGCTGTGGGCGATCAGCTCGACTTCGTGCACCAGATTATCGTGAAAATGACGCACCCGCTCGGCCTTGTCGGCGGGCACCAGGCCGCGCTGCAGATCCGGGTCATGGGTCGTCACCCCGGCGGGGCAGGTATTGCGGTTGCACTGCATCGCCTGGATGCAGCCCAGCGAAAACATGAAGCCGCGGGCACTGACCACAAAGTCCGCCCCCATGCACAGTGCCGCTGCCACATCGGTCGGGGTGATCAGCTTGCCGGACGCCACCAGCCTTATGCGTTCGCGCAGACCATGCTCCAGCAGCTTGTTGACCAGCACCGGCAGGCTTTCGCGCAGCGGCAAACCGACGCTGTCCATCAACGGCATGGGCGCCGCACCGGTGCCGCCATCGGAGCTGTCCAGGGTGATGAAATCGGGTGCCGATTCTATGCCCCGGTCATGAATCATCTGGCAGAAATCGTCCAGCCAGTGGGCTGATCCCAGCACCAGCTTGATGCCACAGGGCTTGCCGGTCACGCTACGCACATGCCCGATCATGTCCAGCAGATCACCAATGGAGTCGATCTCCGGATGACGGTTGGGGCTGATGGATGCATGGCCTTCGGGGATGCCGCGAATACTCGCCACTTCCGCGCTGACTTTCTCCGCCGGCAGCATGCCACCCTTGCCGGGTTTCGCGCCCTGGGACAGCTTGATTTCGAACATCCGCACCTGGCGGATGTCGGCCTTCTCCCGCAGTTTTTCGTCGGACAGCAGGCCATGCTCATCGCGCACGCCATATTTGGCCGTGCCTATCTGACACACCAGATCGCAGCCACCTTCCAGGTGGTAGGGGGCAATGCCGCCTTCACCGGTGTTCATCCAGCAGCCGGCCAGCTGGGCACCACGGGACAGCGCCTGCACCGCAGGTTTGGACAGGGCACCGTAGCTCATGCCCGATACGTTGAACCATGAGGGTGCATCGTAGGGCTCGGTGCAATAGGGACCTATGCGCATCGACACCGAGCGGGTGCTCTCCTCGGACAGTTTGGGAAAGGGGCAATTCAGGAAGTAATAAGTACCGGGGCTGCGCAGGTCGCGGGTCGAACCGAAGGCGACGGTATTGTCGATGTTCTTGGCCGCCCGGTACACCCAGGAGCGCTGGGCACGGTTGAAGGGCATTTCTTCCCGGTCCATGGCAAAGAAGTACTGGCGAAAGAACTCACCCAGATGCTCAAACAGGTAGCGAAAGCGCCCCACCAGCGGATAGTTGCGCCTCAGGCTGTGTTTGGTCTGATGCTTGTCGATCTGGTAGTAGGCCAGCGCCGCCACTGCGATGCCCACCAGCACAATCAGCATCAGCACACCGATCACTGCGATGAAATTGATCGCAAAACTCGTCACCGCATCGTTCATGCACTATATCTCCTGCCAGATTCAGGCCCCTATCCTACCCCTGCCATGGCAAACCTCAATGGCTGCACGCGTTACCGGCACCAGCGGCAGAAAGCCCATAACAATTTGAGCTGCAGATTAGTAATTGAAACTGAAAAATTTATGAGTCTGTCCTTGTCGCTTCATAAGCACACGCCTGCTATTGGAAAACACGCCCAAACGCACAAAGCCCGTTACATCGAAATGCAACGGGCTAGCAGCCAATGATTCAGGCAGCAGCTTCAGTGCGGCTTTCAGACCAGCTGCTTGAGCGCGATCTCGAATGCCGTGCTGGCGATGCCGGTACGCGCGCTGGACTGGGCGTGGGTCAGCGCCAGGGCATTGCGCACCGTGCTGGTGACATCGCTGAAAATGGCCTCATCGCTGATCTCGACATTGTTATTCATCAGGAAAGCGAACACCCGGGCCATGCCGCAGTTGGCGATAAAGTCCGGCAGCACGCTGATTCTGGAGTCCAGGTACTCGTACACCTTGCCGTAGAAGATCTCGGGATCGTTGAAGGGCACGTTGGCGCCACAGGAGACCACTTCCAGCCCCCTGTCGATCAGGCGATCCAGCTGATCCTGGGTTACCAGGCGGGATGCCGCGCAGGGCAGGAAGATTTCCGCCTCCATATCCCAGATACGTGCCTGCACCTCCTCGAACGACAGCAGCCCTTCGGCCGCCAGCTGATTGCCCTGCTTGTTGTGGAACAGTTCGCGCACCTGCTCGAACGACAATCCCTCGGGTACCAGCAGACCGCCGGCACGGTCGATGATGCCAACAATTTTGGCGCCCTGCTGCGCCAGATAATAGGCCGCAGCCGAGCCCACATTACCCCAGCCCTGGACGATGACGCGCTTGCCCTGCACCTCGCCACCGTAGATGTTGTAGTAGTGGTGCACCGCCTCCGCCACACCCCAGCCGGTGATCATGTCGGCCACTGTGTACTTGCGGCCGTGATCCGGCGTATAGCGGCTGTCTTCGATAATCTTGGCCACGCCCAGGCGCAGCTGACCGACCTTCTGGATCCGTTCGCTGGTGCTGGGCTGGAAGTGGCCGTTGACCACGCCTTCCTGCGGGTGCCAGAGGCCGTAGCTTTCGGTAATGGGTATCACCTCGTGCACTTCATCGACGTTAAGGTCACCGCCGGTGCCGTAGTAGTGCTTCAGCAAGGGTGCCACCGCCTTGTACCAGCGCTTGAGCACATCGAGCTTGCGCGGATCGGCCGGATCGAAATCGATGCCGGACTTGGCACCGCCGATGGCCGGCCCCGACACCGAGAACTTCACTTCCATGGTCTTGGCCAGGGATTCCACTTCGTGACGGTCCAGCCCCTTGCGCATGCGGGTACCACCGCCGGCGGCGCCGCCGCGCAGGGAGTTGATCACCACCCAGCCCCTGGCCTCGGTTTCGGCGTCCTGCCATTCAAAGACGATCTCGGGAGTCTTGCTTTCAAATGCCTGCAGTAATTTTTTCATGGGAGTACACCTGTGTAGCCGGCAACGGCAAAGCTGTTGCCTCGCCAGGCACGCAGCCTGGCGAGATGAGTTAATGAACGAATACGAATTCAGACGTTGTAGAAGAACAGCACCACCAGGCCGACCGGTGTCAGGTAGCGCAGCACGAACAGCCAGACCCGGTGCATCGAGCCCGCGCCGAGTTCCTCTTCGCTGGAGGACTTTTTCATCACCCAGCCGACAAAGACAGCGGTCAGCAGCGCCACCAGCGGCATCATGACGTTGGCGGTGAGGAAGTCATACAGATCAAACAGGGTCTTGCCCTCAAAGCGCTCGAAGCTGTCCAGCGGCGTAAAGTCGGACCAGACATTCAGCGACAGCACCGTGGTCAGTCCTACCAGCCAGGCCGCCAGACCGCCCGAAATAGCCGCCTTGCGCCGCGCCATGCCCTGCTCTTCCAGCCACTTCACCACGGCCTCCAGCATCGACAGCGCCGAGGTCCAGGCGGCGAACAGCAGCAGCACAAAGAACAGGGTCGCAAAGAAGCTGCCCCCCGGCATCTGGCCAAAGGCCACCGGCAGGGTATTGAAGATCAGACCAGGCCCGGCGCCGGGTTCAAGGTCGTTGGCAAACACGATCGGGAAGATCGCCAGACCCGCCATCAGTGCCACCGCGGTATCCATCACCGCCACCAGCATGGAGGTGCGCACAATCGATACGCCCTTGGGCAGGTAGGCGCCGTAGGCCATCATGGAACCGCTGGCCAGGCTCAGGGTAAAGAACGCATGCCCGAGCGCCACCAGCACCGCCGCTGCGGTAAGACTGGAGAAGTCCGGTTCGAACAGAAAGCGCAGGGCGGTACCGAAATGATCGGTGCTCATGCCAAAGCCCACCAGCATGACCAGCAACAGCAGCAGCGCCGGCATCAGCCAGGTCACCGCCCGTTCCAGGCCGTGGCGCACGCCGCCCACCGACACCATCACCGCCAGCACCATGAACAGGCTGTGCCAGAGCGTCAGCTCAAAGGGCGACGCCAGCAGCTGGCCAAACATCTCGCCCGCCTGGGCGCCATCCATCCCCACCAGGTTGCCCTGCAGCGCATGGAAGATATAGGGAATGGTCCAGCCGGCAATGACACTGTAAAACGACAGGATCAGAAACGCCGCCAGGGTGGCCAGCCAGCCGATAGCCTTCCAGTGCCGCGACACCCCTTCCTGGCGGGCAATTTCGCGCATGCTGTTGATCGGGCTGTGGCGACCGCGCCGACCCAGCATGACTTCGGCGATCATCACCGGAATGCCGATCACGGCGATGCAGGCCAGGTACACCAGTACAAAGGCGCCGCCACCGTTTTCACCGGTGATATAGGGGAACTTCCAGATATTACCCAGGCCGACGGCGGAGCCCGCCGCCGCCAGAATAAAGGCCAGACGGGACGACCAGAGGGCCGGACCGGGCGCAGCCGAGCGACTCGCGGAGGATGCGATAGTGGTTGAAGACACAGAGTGCTCCTTGAAAACCTGTTATTAGCATTGTTATAGGTCGCCGCCGGCGCCTCTTCCCTGCCGTCCCTAACGAGGAAAGGAGGATAGAGACGCCGGAGCGGGTCAGACTGAGCGGTGAACGTTGATCAGCCGTTATTCGGCAGGACGCCGCGGCGGATCTGGTCTTCCTCGATGGATTCGAACAGGGCCTGGAAGTTGCCCTCGCCAAAGCCCTCGTTACCCTTGCGCTGAATGATCTCGAAGAAGATCGGGCCAATCACCGTATCGGTGAAGATCTGCAGCAGTAGCCCCTGCCCCTGGGTAGGCGCGCCGTCGATCAGGATATGATCCTTCTGCAAGCGGGCCACATCTTCACCGTGGCCCGGCAGGCGTGCGTCGATGCGTGCATAGTAGGTGTCCGGCGTGGTCAGGAAGGTCACACCGGCGGCACGCAGGGTTTCAACGGTCTGGAAGATATCGCCGGTACCCAGGGCAATATGCTGGATGCCTTCGCCGTTGTAATCCTGCAGGAATTCCTCGATCTGACTCTTGTCGTCGGTGGACTCGTTGATCGGGATGCGAATCTTGCCGCAGGGGCTGGTCAGGGCGCGGGACTTGAGCCCGGTCAGCTTGCCTTCGATATCGAAGTAGCGCACTTCACGGAAGTTGAAATGCTGCTCGTAGAAGCCGGCCCACAGGTCCATGTTGCCCCGCGCCACATTGTGCGTCAGGTGATCAATGTAGGTCAGGCCCACCCCCGCCGGGTGCTGGTCGACACCCTTGATGGGGCGAAAGTCCACATCATAGATGCTCTTGTCGCCGTAGCGATCCACCAGGTAGATCAGGGAGCCGCCGATACCCTCGATGGCCGGAATCTGCAGTTCCATCGGGCCTGCGCCGGATTCCACCGCTTTGGCGCCACCGGCCACCAGCGCCTTGAGCGCGGCGGCGGCATCGGCCACCCGAAACGCCATGGCATTGGCGCTGGGGCCATGTTCATGGGCGAAACTCTGGGCGCGGCTGTTGGGCTCGGCATTGAGGATGAAATTGATATCGCCCTGGCGGAACAGGGTGACATTCTTGCTGCGGTGCCGGGCGATGGCGACAAAGCCCAGGCTTTCGAACAGACGGGACAGGATTTCAGGCGAATCCGAGCAATACTCGACGAACTCGAAGCCGTCGGTGCCCAGGGGGTTTTCCCACAGGCCTGAGGGGGTTGCAGTTTGTGTCTGGGCCATTGTTATTATCTCCATCCGTACCGTGAGTGCTGGCAAGTGATCCGGTGTGACCTGAGTCGCGCCGAGTGATTGAGAAATAGCTTAAGGCAAATGCCGTGCGTTTATTTTGCATAAAACGCTCGTACCGCTTAACTTTCACATGATTCCCGCATTCAAGAGATCAAAAACGTGAGAAACACGCATTCCGTTGCGCTCGACCGTCAGGACATCAAAATTCTCGAGGCGCTGCAGCAAAACGGCCGACTCAGTAATGTGGAATTATCGGAGCTGGTACACCTGTCCGCATCCCAGTGTCAGCGGCGGCGTCAGAAGCTGGAAGAAACCGGGGTGGTGTGCAAATACATCGCACAGCTGGACCCGGAAAAGATCGGGCTTGGCGTCATGGCACTGGTCAGCGTATCGCTGGACAAACACAGCGAGAAGATCGCCGACGCTTTCCGTACTGCCATTATAGAGTACCCCGAGGTACTCGAATGCTGGGGGGTGGCGGGTGATGCAGACTATATGCTGAAAATCGTGGCGCCGGATCTGAAAGCCTTCGCCGATGTCACCCTGCACCGGCTGCTGAACCTGCCGATGGTGTCCAACGTCAAATCCAACCTGCTGCTGCAGACGCTGAAATCCACGACGGAGCTGCCGGTACGCTGGTCACTCTAAGCCTGACGGTCGCTGCAAGCCCATCGACAGCATGCTGCCAGACGCAAAAAGGCCGGCAATTAATGCCGGCCTCTTGTCAGATCATGCGAGGCACGCAGTCCTGCGCGGTTACAGGATCAGAAATCCAGCCGCCCCTCCAGGATAAAGGCGCGACCCGGGCCAGACACACGCCCGACCGGGCTGACATCGGCACCACGGAAGTAGTAGTCCTCATCCAGCAGGTTGGTCGCCGCCACGGCCAGGTTCAGGTTGTTGCCGCCGCCAAGGGCAATATCCCGCCCCAGGCGCGCATTCACCAGGGTATAGGACGGCAGCTTGCCGGCATCACCGTTGGCCGTTTCCGCCACCGTATTGGCGGCATCGCTGAAGCTGTCGCTGGCATACTGGGCGCTCAGGCTGGCCTGCCACTGCAGGTACTGGTAGCCGGCCCGCAGGCTGAGGTGGTGCTGCGAGGCGTTCGGCAACTCATTGCCGGCATTGGCACCGTTAAGCTGCTCGGTATCCAGATAGGTGTACCCCAGGCCCAGGCTCAGACGCTCGGTGGTCTGCCAGTCCGCTTCCAGCTCGATACCCTGGTGGCGGGTCTCGCCCAGGTTCTCGTAGCGATCCAGCGCCTTGTTGTACTGAATCTGATCATCGTAATCGATGCGGAACAGCGTGGCCGAGGTTGCAAGCTCAGGCATCGCCTGCCAGCGGGCACCCAGCTCGTAGTTCCAGGCGGTTTCGTTGGCGACGTCCTCGGCCTTGGTGGCCTGGGCGATCTGTACCGGCACCAGGGAACGCTGAGTGTTGGCAAACAGGAATACGCTGTCGCTGGCCTGCAGCCCCAGGGTCAGGCCCGGCAGGACTTCATCGGCATTGTTGGTCGACTCGGTGGCGGCACGCTCGTCGACGAAATCCATCCGCACGTTCTCGTAACGCAGCCCCGGCGTGACTTCCAGCCGGCCGTCCAGCAGGCTCAGGGTATCGCTGACATAGAGCGCCACGGCGTTGGTTTCCAGGTCCCACTTGCGCACCGAGGCATAGGTGCCACTGGCCAGCTCTTCGCGGTTGACGTCAAAATCCACCGTTTCGGAGACGTAGCGTGCCCCCAGGGTCAGGGTGTGATCCCCCTTTTGCACCGTCAGGCGCGGCTCGGTGCCCCAGACATTGAAGATACGCGGCGAGTCGGCGACATGGCTGGCATCGGCTTCAGGGTCCGCCCAGCTGCCGCCGCTCACCAGGTCCTGACCAAAGAAGAAGGTGCGGTCGGCACGGTGGGCGAAGTTGCGCCACTGGAACTCCACCGCGTCACTCGGGCGGGCAGTCCAGGTCAGGGTGCCGCGCAGCATGTCGGCGGCATAGGCATCGTGCGGGCGCTGCGACTGGGTGCGGTCCTGCGCGTAGGCGCTCGGGCTCAGGGCGCCGGGCAGCTGGGCATCGACATCGTAGTACTGCAACTGTGCGGCCAGCTCGTTGTAATCATTCACGAAATATTCGGCGTCGAGGACGAAATTACGCACCTCGGTATCGGAATGATCACGGAAACCGTCACCGCTTTGCACATTGGCCTGGAACTGCAGCGCCAGGTCCTCGGTCGCAAAGCCGCCAATACGGTAATAGGTATCGCTGAAGACATTGCCGGTCTCTTCGGCAATCACCAGCCGCTGCTGCAGTGTCTGTTCGGTATCGACCGGAATCGGTCGGGTGCGGAAATTCATCACACCGCCGACGTTATTGGGGCCATAGTGCACGGCGGCACCGCCCCGTACCACGTCAATCGCATCGACGCTGGGCAGGGTGACCGGAAACAGCGAGACACCGACGTTGCTGTAAGGGCCGATGGCGATGGGATAACCGTCCACCAGCATTTGCAGACGTTCGCTGCGCAGCGGGTTCAGGCCCCGCAGGCCTATATTCGGCAGAATACCGGTGCCGGTCTCATCCAGTATCTGGATGCCGGGGGCCGAGCGCAGCGCATCCTCCAGGTTCAGGGCACCACTTTGCTGCAGCGCTTCCTGATCCAGCAGGGTACGGGAACCGGGATAGACCTTGATCTCCTCTTCGCCAGGGGTACCAATCCAGTCGCCCTGCACCGACAGCGCGTCCAGTTCAACCGCATCCTCAGCCCAGCCAACCTGGCTGGTGGCAATGCTGACCAAACTGACCGCCACTACCAGTGGCTTTCTCAGAAGCCTGGGGCGCACAAGCTGCTGTGCGCTAAACGACCGGGACATAAGGTTCTCCAATTGCGTTTTCATTAAATCTAAATGATAAGTGTTCGCAATTGTATCTAGATTATAATTCTCATACAACCTCTTAATCGACGCTGAATGCACCAATCACCAATCACCAATCACCAATGAACACAGGACTCTGCCCGGCCAGGGCTGCCGGGGCTTTCAAGCGGCCTAAAGCAGCGGCCGCACCAGGGACGATACCGGCACGAACTGCGGCCTGCCGGTCAGCTCATCCGGGGCGACCCGGGCATGCACCCGGAACACATCGGCCAGTAACGCCTGCGTCAGCACTTCAGCCGGTGCGCCCTCCTGCTCCAGCCGGCCTGCCCGCATGGCCACCAGGCGATGACCAAACTGCGCCGCCTGGTTCAGATCGTGCAGCGACATGATCACGGTCAGGCCCTGCTGCTGGTTCAGTTCGCTCAGCAACTCCAGCACCTCGAGCTGGTGGCCCAGGTCGAGGTAGGTGGTCGGCTCATCCAGAATCAGAATATCGGCCTGCTGTGCCAGCGACAGCGCAATCCAGGCGCGCTGCCGCTCACCGCCGGACAGCGCCGACAAGGGCCGCGCCTCGAAGCCCCCCAGGCCCGTGACCCGGATCGCCCAGCGCACCATTTTAAAATCCTGCTCGCTCGGCTGACCCAGCAAGCGCTGATAGGGAAAGCGGCCGTAGCGCACCAGCTGCTCCACGGTCAGGCCATCCGGCGCCACCGGATGCTGTGGCAGCATGGCCAGGCGCTGCGCCAGTTCACGCCGCTTCCAGCGCCTGATCGAGCGTCCGTCCAGCAGGACCTGACCCTGCTGCGGTTGTAGCAGACCGGCCAAGGCTCGCAGCAAGGTGCTCTTGCCGCAGCCATTGGGACCGATAAGACAATGAATCCGGCCGGTATCTACTTCCAAGCTCAGTTGCGGTACGACGATCTTGTCGTCATAGCCCAGCTTCAGTTCCTGTGCCGATAACATGCGTCCTCTTCCTCCTACGCCTGCCTGCGTGCCAGCAGGTAGATAAAAAACGGTACCCCAAGCAGGGACGTAATCACCCCGATGGGAATCTCCGCCGGCACCAGCAGCAAGCGTCCGAGCAGGTCCGACAGCATCACCAGCAGGGCACCGAACAGGGGCCCCAGCACCAGCTGCAGCCGCAGGTCCGGACCACAGCACAGGCGGGCGATCTGCGCCACGATGAGGCCGATAAAGCCGATCGGCCCCACCACCCCCACGGCACTGGCGGCAAAGAGCACCGCCACCAGCAGCAGTGCGAAACGCCACAGTTCCACCCGCAACCCCAGGCTGCTGGCGACATCGTCCCCCAGCTGCAACAGGTTGGCACCGGCCAGCAGCAGCGGCAGCAGACTCAGCGCCAACAGCGTCCAGGGCAGCAGAGCCCAGAGGTGCTCCCAGCCACGGCCAAACAGACTGCCCGCCAGCCAGATCAGCACCGTTTCGGTATTCATGGACCCCCAGCCCGCCAGCACCCCGGTGGCCAGTGCATTCAGCACACTGGCCACGGCAATGCCGCTGAGCACCAGCCGCACCGGCGTAACGCCGCGACTCCAGCCCAGCCGGTACACCGCCGCGGCGGCCAGAATGCCACCACCACTACTGATCAGCGGCAGCCAGTCGAGGCTGATCGAAAGAGCCGAATAGCTGCCGCTGTCGCCCCAGACTCGCTCGGCCATGACAAAGGCCAGCACCGCCGCCAGGCTGGCGCCGGCATTGATGCCCAGCACACCGGCATCCGCCAGGGGGTTGCGCATCACGGCCTGCAGCACTGAGCCTGCGATGGCAAAATGCACCCCCACCAGCAGCCCCAGCAGTACTCGCGGCAGGCGCAGGTTCCAGACGATATCGGTGGCTACTGCATCCCCCTCACCGTTGAGTGCCCGCCAGACCTGCAGTGGCGTCAGCGTCACAGCACCGTAGAGCAGGTTCAGCACCAGGGCCACGGCAATCAGCGCCAGTAACAGCAGCGCAAGCCCCAGTAGACGCGGAAATTCAAAGCGCCGCAGCTGGGCCGGCGGTGCGCATTGTGTTTGTGCCAGCATCACAGAACCCTCGTGCGAATCAGCCAGATAAATAGCGGGCCGCCGAGAAGCGCCGTAAACATGCCCAAGGGCAGTTCGGCCGGCGCCGCCAGGGTGCGGGCAAGCAGGTCACTCAGAGTCACCAGCAGTGCACCCAGCAACATGACCGCCGGCAGCGCAAAGCGCTGATCCGAGCCCAGCAGCAGACGTACCAGATGGGGCGCCACCAGACCGACAAAGCCCACCGGACCCGCCACCGCCACGGTCGCTGCCGTCAGCGCCACGGCGATACCGACAAAGCCCAGACGCCACAGCAGCACACGGGCACCCAGGGCCCGGGCGACGGCATCGTCCAGCCGCAGCAGATTCAGATAGCGGGAGAAACACATCACCAGAAGGAGGCCACCACAGGCCCAGGGCAAAATCAGCTGTACATGGCTCCAGCCCCGCCCCTGCAGACCACCGGCCAGCCAGAAATAGAGTTGCTGCGCCTGGGCACCGGAAAACAGCAGAAAAGCGGTTGCCAGCGCGGTGGCCAGGGCCGTCACGGCGATGCCGGCCAGGGCCAGGCGCAGGGGCGTAAAGCCGCCCTGCGCCGCCAGCACAAAAGTCAGCGCGGCCGCCAGTGTGCCTCCCAGCATGCCTATCCAGGGCAGCCAGCTGGCACTCACTACGAAACAGACCTGGGCCACCACCACCAGCATGGAGGCACCGGCAACCACACCGGTAATACCCGGGGACGCCAGCGGATTGCGGGTCACCGTCTGCATCACCCAGCCGGCAACGCCAAGGCTCGCGCCCACCAGCAGACCGGCCAGAAAACGCGGCAGCCGCAGCTCCCACACCAGTATCGCGGGCATGCCGGTTTCAGTGCCATTCAATACACGCCAGAGTGCCTGCAGTGACACAGGGACGGCGCCGGCGGCCAGGGCCAGGGCCGCGGTGGCGAGCAAGGCAATGACCAGCCCGGCGAGCAGGCCCGGACCCTTGAAATCCGCGCCTGGGGCCGGGGCGGATCGCAGCGCCGACAGGGTTGCGTGCAGCATTCTCGGCAACCCGGCCTAGTGAAACAGCCGGCTGGCCAGGGAGGCGGGCAACTGCGGCTGGGAAAAGGTTTCAGGGTACAGGCGCCAGGCCATTTCCCGCAGAATGTACTCACGGGCAATGGGGCCGCCGCCTTCCTTCCAGTGCAGGCCCACCTCATATACGCGCCCCTGCTGCACGGCCTTCAGATAGGGCCACACCGGGTTGGCGGCATAGGCATGGCGGGTACTGGAGGCAAACATGAAGATCACATCGGGGTTCAGCGCCAGCAGCTGCTCCAGGCTGAGCTGGAAGCCAAACGGGACCGCTTGTTCGGGTGTGGGCGACGGGCCTATGCTGTTGGTCGCCTGCAGCCGGCGCAGCAGATCGGTGGTCAGAAAATGGTCGTAATAGGCAAAGGGCGCTTCGCCGCTGCCCGCCAGCAGCACGGCACTGATTCCGCCGGGAGCCCGGCGGCCAAAATCATCCACCAGCGCCTCGAAGTCGGCATTCAGCGCTTGGCCTTCTGCCGCCTTGCCCAGCGCCGTGGCAATGCCCGCCACCGCCCGCAGGCTGTCGTCATGACTGATCACATCGAAGGCATAGAAAGGTGCCAGGGCGCTGAGCTTTTGCGCACTGGGTTCGGTATAGCGGCGGATCGCCAGAATCAGATCAGGCTGCAGCGCCGACAGCAGCTCCAGGTTGGTACTGGCGCGCTGCCCCAGGCTCGGCACGCCCTCCATCAGCGGCCCGAGAAAATCCGGTGTCGGGCGATCGCCGAAGGTGGATGCCCCCGCCGGCGCAACCCCCAGGGCCACCAGGGTGTCGGCGGCGAAGGTCGAAATGGCGACCACTTTGCGGGCGCCGTCCTGAGGCTGGATCAGCTGCCCCCGGTCGTCTGTTGCCGCCTGTGCCACTGGCGCCAGTAACGTCAGCGTGCCCACCACCATCAATGCCACTAGCCCCTGAAATCGCATATATCCATTCTCTGTACTGAATGCCTGGGCCCGCATTCTAAATCAAACAATAATGATTTGCATTTTGATTACCATAAATATCTCCGTTGCCATTCCGCCATGGGCAACAGTGCACTAACACTCAAAAGAATCGCGGTATTCCCGCAACCGCCGAAACAGAATGCCGCGATCCTCCCCCAGCAGGAAGGTATCGACGCCCGCCTCGCGCCAACGCTCGAACTGGCCGGGGGCACGTGGTATGGCACAGAACCGGGCCCCCGCCAGGCGGGTCTTGCGCGCCACTGTGGCAATCGCCTGCTGCACATCCGCGTGCATGACGTTCGGCCCGACGCCATAGGAAAGCGCCAGATCCATGGCCCCTTCCAGAATCCAGTCCACACCCGGAACTTGCAAAATGGCGTCCAGATTATCAACCCCGCTGCGGGTTTCGATCATCAGCACCACCAGTATTTCGTCATTGGCCCGTACCAGATAGTCCCCCAGCGCCAGGGTGCCAAAGCCGGTCGTGCGCCCGCCGGTAACGCCGCGTTGCCCCTGTGGCGCATAGCGCGCCGCCGCAACCACGGCCTGGGCCTCAGCCATATCATTCACCCGCGGTACCACGACCCCCAGGGCCCCGGCATCCAGCGCGCGCTGGATCGCGCCCGGATCGACACCTGGAACCCGCACCAGGGGCGCAATGCCGGCGGCCTCCGCCGCCCGAATCATATGTTCGAGGGTTTCAGGATTGACGCTCAGGTGCTCCATATCAAGGATCACAAAGTCGTAACCGGCGTAGCCCAGCATCTCCACCAGCCAGGGACTGGGCACCGAATTGAGCATGCCGCAGACCGCGTCCCCCGCCGCCAGCTTTTGTTTTAGCGGATTCAACTGCAGCATCAGCCCGCCTCCGGCTCATCAATAAAATGCATCAGCGGCGCGGGGTGGCGCAAAAACTGCTGATGGGAGATGTTCCATGCATAGGCGCCCGCCAGGCTGAACAGCAGCAGATCGCCGACCGCCAGCGCCTCAACCTCGACCTGGGACGCCAGCACATCCTTGGGCGTACAGAGCTGCCCCACCACCGTGACCTGTGCGTTTTCAAGCCTGTCGCCGGCGCCCAGCGGCAGCCGCCTGAAGGGATGGCTGTGCCCCTGGGCGGCGGGGGTACGAAAATGATGCGTGCCGCCACGGCAGATGGCAAACCAGCTGCCATGGGTACGTTTGAGCTCCAGCACCTCCATCAGGTAATAGCCGCAGGGCGATGTCAGGTAGCGGCCGCACTCGAAGCGAATGCGGTAAGCCGCTACCTGCTCCGCCTCGATCAGCCGATGCAGACCGGCGCTGAACAGTGGCCAGTCGAACTGGGACTCAGGCGTACGGTAGTTAATGCCAATGCCACCGCCGACATTGATCTGATCGATCTCCAGCGCGTATTGCTCACGCCAGCGCCGCACCTGGCGGAAGTAGTCTGCCAGCAGCGCCAGATGCGCCGCGGCATCCTGCTGGTGCGACACCAGGTGAAAATGAAAGCCGCGCAAGCGCAGTTGCGGATGGTCTTTAATAAAGTCGATACAGGCCGGCAGATCGACCGGATCTATGCCGAACGGCGTCGGCTTGCCCCCCATCGTCAGCGTGGTTTGCGGCAGGTTCGGCAGCGCCAGATTCATGCGCAGCAGTATCGCCTGACTCCGCCCCTGTGCCTGCAGCAGCACCGCCAGACGGCGCAGCTCAGCCAGGCTTTCCACATGGATCAGCTCGACCCGCTGCTGCAGCGCGCCGGACAGCTCGGAATCCAGCTTGCCGGGGCCGCCAAAGATCAGTGGCACTTCGGGAAACTGTTCGCGCACCCAATCAATCTCGCCGCCAGAGGCGACTTCAAATCCGTGCAGATGCTCCTCAAGCGCTGCGAGCACCGGCCTCTCGGCGTTCGCCTTAACGGCGTAAAACATCTCGCAGTTGGCCGGCAGCGAGGCCACCAGTGACTGTACATGACGCCTCAGCGCCGGCAGGTCATAGATATAGGCACAGACCGGATCGGTACTCTGTGCCTGCAGACGGGCGGCAACGGCCGCAACCTCGTTGAAACGAAACTCCATGGAAACTCCGGTGTGCTACAGCGATGAGAGGTTTTTCAGGGGGCTGGGCAGGGGTACGTATTCCGAGCAGCGATCCGCCCGCTGCAGCACCCGGTTCAGCAGGTTGGTCTTGCTGGGCCAGGGCTCACCCTGCAATACCCGGGCGATCAGCTCGCCGGAACAGGCGTTGCCATGGCGCCGCTGATAATCTTCCAGGCTGAGTGCCAGGCCGCGCCACAGTGCGGTTTCCAGCGCCTGACTGCCGGCGGCCAGGTAAAACACCGCCTGACTGAAGTTATTGATGAACAGGCAATAGGCGACGCGCTGCCAGCCCTGCTCGGCGGAATATTCAACCGACTGACGCACCCGTGACGGCAGCTGCGCCAGCCGTTCCTGCGGCCAGTAGCCCGTCACCAGCTTGGTGCCTTCGAGGTCGCGGATATAAAGCCGCGCCGGCAGCCCGTCCTGCAGACCCACCACTACATTCTGCAAATGCGGTTCGAACACCACCCCCAGCTGGCAGAGTGCATACAGCATGGGATGCGCCAGCTGCTCGACGTAGGCGACAAACCACTCCAGCGCCGCTTCCCCATAGGACAGGCCATGGCGGCGGGCACGCTGCTCCACCTGATAGCGGCTCTGAACATGACCGCTGAGGCTGTCGCCAAAGAGCGCCCCGGCCAGCAGTGGCGCTTCGCCCTGCGGCCAGTGCGGGCTGCTGCGCATGATCAGCCCGAAAGCTTCCTGCAGCTCGATGCGCTGCGCCTGTTCCTGGTCCTGAAAATCCACGGTAACGAAGGCAGGCTCGGCCATCAGGGTTAGCGACGGGAAGGTTTCGGTCAGGGCCCCAGCATGACGCTGCAGCAGCTGGCTGAGCCCCACGGCGCCCTCCAGTTCATACCAGGCGTTCTTGCGTACACAGTTGGTCAGGCGCACATGCAGTGAGCATTTGAGGAAGAAATCTGCACCGGGCCGGTACAGCGTGCGCACCGAGGCCGTGGGGTACCAGACCTCCCCCGCCGGCCCCAGGTCCAGCAGGCGCCCGCTTTGCAACGCCTGCTGGACCGGCGCCAGCCCACGGATATGGCCCGCCTGCCAGGGGTGCACCGGGATCAGCCGATAGCCCGCTGGCACAACGATGCCCGGCAGCTGGCCCGCCAGCAGCTCGATCGCGGGCGCAGCCAGCAGTGAACGCTGTTTCAGGTCCTCGGCGCGCACGGCGAAATAATGCAGCTGAAAGGCGGCGCCCACTTCCGGCGAATACTGGCGAATGGCCTCCAGACCAATACCCTGACGGCTCTTGGGTGTCGGGTGACAGGCGTGGCCGAAGGTCAGCGCCTGTTCGGATCTCAGGTAGGCCGCCGCCCCCAGGCCCCAGTCGTGCTCCCGCTCGCCCAGGGCAACAAACTCGGCCATGACCTGCACGCTGTTGCCAATCTGTTGCAGCAGTTCGGTATTGACGGCCTGGTCATAACGGCCCGCCAGCTCGGCGAGCAGCAGCTGCGCCAGGCGCCGCCAGTCGAGCGCCTGCCAGGGTTTGCCAAAACCACCGCCGTAGGGCGCGGAGATATAGTCGTAATTCAGGGTCGGTGACGGGCTCGCCACCGCCACCAGGATGCGGACCCGCGTGCGGCTCAGGCGGATCTCGAGGATATGACCGTGCTGTACCCGCTGCGAATGCCGCAGAGCCAGCGGCCAGCCTTTGTTGCCAAAGGGCGTATCCAGCTGCAGCAGGCCGGCCGGGGCCGCCACCTCGCGACAGTAGCAGTTCAGCAGCGCGGCTATTGAGTGGGACCCGGCCAGATCCTGGCGGTGCTGGGTTCTATAGGCCAGCGCCGAAGATTGTTCAGACATACTCAGTTCCTTTCAGCATGAATAAAGTGGTGTTTACGAAATCCGCCCTGCAGCAGCAGGCTCAGGGTCAGCAGCACCAGCGCTGCGGCCAGCAGCGGACTGCTGAGACCCAGGAGACCACTCAGGGCACCGGCACAGAGACCCGCCGCCACCCCGGCCCACTTGGCCGCTGCATCCAAACGCCCGAACAGCCCGCCGGCCCGCTGGCCGCTGGAGGCACTCATCAGGCGGTGCAGCGCCACGAAACAGGCCGTCATGGCCAGCCCCATCAGCAGCCGCAGCGCAATCAGCACCACCAGGCTGTCGGCGAGGTACTGGCCCCAGTAGCTGAGCGCCAGCACGGCAAAGGCGACCTGCAGACAGCGTACCGCCGACCACCGCCGCAGCCCGCGGCCAAGGCCCGGTGCCAGCAGCAGATAGACCAGGTGTGGCAGGCTGAACAGCCAGGCAAGCTCGACGGCATCCAGGGCCGCAAAGCGCAGCTGCATGTCGGCGATGAAATAGGGAAAGCCGATAACACAGGCAAAGGAAAAGCCGAACTGCAGCATGAACAGCAAGGCGCCGGACACCTGTTCCTGCACCGCCGCCGCCGTCTTATCTCCGAGCCTGACCGGGCTCGCCGCCGCCCCGGCCGGCAGGGCAAGCAGCAGTAGCAGCGCCGCCAGCAACGGCAGCAAGGCCAGATAGCCATAGAGTTCGAGCGGTGCGACAAAGCCGATCAGCCAGCCGAACAACACCGGCGCCACCACCAGGGCGGCACGGGCGGAGCCCTGCATCCAGTTCAGCGACTGGGCAAGACCTGCGCCCTGTACCAGGGATGCCAGATGCGCGCTGGAGGCGGCAAAAGTTCCGCCCAGCAGACCCTGCACCATCAGCGCCAGTGCAAACAGCAGCGGTGACGGTGCCAGGCTGGCCAGCAGAAAGCCCAGCGCCAGCCCGAGCTGGGCCCGCAACAAGGACCGGCGCGTGCCGTAACGATCGGCAAAGCGCCCCCACCAGGGCGCCGCCAGGGCCGTGCAGAGTGTCGGCAGAATATAGAACCAGCCCACCAGCTGAGTCTGGGTCGAGTCAAAGCTTTGCAGCAGGATTAGCGCAAAGAACGGAGGCATGCCCAGCGCCGCCAGCGCGGCAATAAAATGACACAGCATCACCACCGCGATCCTGCGGCGTTCGGAACCGGTCACAGCGCTTCCCACAGGAAATTAGGCGCACTCTTGCCATAGAACTTGTTGATGTCCGCCGCCCCTGAGTGCGACTTGCTCTGCAGCGTCCCGGCGGTCAACAAGTATTTGGCGTAGAGCTTGTCGTCCTCCAGCAACAACCGGCGCAGCTCGGTGGCATCCTCGTTAGGCAGGGCCGCCAGACTGTCTTCAAGCGCCTGCAGTAGCAGACGATAGAGCTCACGACGCTCGCCATACCTAAGCTGCACCATGCCCTCGATCAGCGGCGCCAGATTGAGCTGCAGCGTAATGGTGGTGAACATCTGCCCCAGCGCCAGGGGGTCCTGGCTCCAGATGCGCTGATCCTGCAGCCCCTCGACATGGCGGTACAGCTCCGGCCAGCGGGCCGCCAGCGATTCACGCTCGATACGCGGGGCGTCATTGTCCTTGAGCAACAGCCGCATGCTGCCTGCGGCCGGGCCGAGCAGCAGCATCGAGTTCTGCTGGTTCGACTCCAGCGCTATGCCGTAGCGCAGCCAGAGGGTGACATGCACCGCCAGGGTCAGGTCCAGGTAGTGGCGCAGAAATGCCCGCGTATCGCCCTGGTAAAAACGCCCGCTCAGCTCCTCGAACACCCGGCAGCCCGAAGGGGTGACCGCCAGCAAGCCCGCCACCGACACCAGGGTGCCGTCCGTGACCTCCTGCGGGTAAAGCCGCTGGATGTAACCAAGAAAGCTGTGACCATCGACATGGGCCCCCAGGCTTTCGTCCGTCAGCAGCAGGCGCCCCTGCAGCTGCTCATCCTGCCGGGCAATGGCGCCGAGCAGGTCCTGCACCCGCTGGCCATCGCCGATGGTGCTGGGTTTTACGGTGCGAATGTTGCGGCTGCCGAGCGTCCGGATCGTCAGTGGCAGCTTGATATGCGTGCCGGGGCGCTCCAGCAGCATCAGGCTGCGTACCGACAGTGTTGGCACCACCTCGACACAGGCCCCGGGTGCCCGGATCACCTGCTGATCAAGACCGGCGTCCTGCAGCAGCGGCCTAAGCGCCTGGTCCCAGAGGAAGGGATGCACCGGTATCAGGCGGTAGTCCGCCGCCAGGGTTTCGCTCAACCCCACCCGGGCAAAGTCGGGAATCCAGTGCGGCTCCTCCGCCCGGGAGGCCTGACAGAAAGCGCGGGGCACCGCGAGCCAGCGCAACTGAAAGCGGGGCTGGAACTCAGGCGCGTAGCGCTCCAGGTCTTCAACGCTGAAGCCGCTTTTGGCCCGGGCGGTCGGGTAATAGGGGTGGTCGAGGTAGGATGCCAGCCGGTCGTAATGCAGAAAACGCTGTGCCCAGCCGCCCTCGCCCTGGGACTGATCGCGGCCTGCGCTGAAATAATCCTGCTGCGCCTGGCGACAACGCAGGCCGTGCAATGCGGCCTCGCGGCACTCAATGGCAAAATGACGGTAGTGTTCCAGCTCCGAGGGCTCCAGCCCCGCACTCAGCCACTCCAGCAGCGCCGCGCAGTTCGTCAGCTCAAGGGGGTCATCACGGCCTGCGGGACGGGCAATAACCGGGCCCTGCCGGTAACGCCAGCGTTGCATAAAAGCACTGGCCTGCACCGGAATCCAGAGCTCGCCGGCGGCCAGGTGCGCCAGATGCCACCAGTCGCCGCCATCCTGTGCAGCCGCGTGACCCACCGACTCTGGGCTGACCTGCCGGCCCCGGCTGCTGAACTGCTGCACATCCTCGCGCAGCAGCGTGTCCAGCACCCGGGCAAAGATGTAATCAGATGCATCGTCCAGGCTTACAATGCTCATGCTTCCAGCTCCCAGCTGAGCCCGGCCAGGGCATCCTCGACCCTTGCCTGCAGCTGCGTCTCGCAGGTACCCAGCGCGCGGATCACGCCCAGGTAATCCTTGTTGGAATGACTCAGTTCCAGCTGCTCGCCGGCCCGGCGCAAGGGCCGGAAATCAACAAAACCCCCGGCCCAGTCATGGCGAAACGCCGCCGGCGTCTGCGTCAGGCGCCCGGCTTGCGTGGCCCGAATATACTGAATCAGCAAACGGCTATCGGGCCCTGCCAGCAGCGGCAATGGCTGCCCCAGATGCAGCTGCAGCAGGGTGCGAAACAATGGGAAATCGAGCGCCTGGGCCAGCAGAAACTCGCGACCATCACCGATGGTGCGATAGTTGATTTCGATCAGCCGCGGCCCCTTTTGGGTCTGCACGAACTCGGTATGACAGGAGCCAAAACCCACGCCGAAGTCGCAGATCATGCGCACAACGCTCTGCAGATCGGCATCCTCGAGATCCAGCCCCCAGCGTGCCGACAGCTCGACAAAATGCGGCGGCTCCGACAGCTCTACCCGAAACCCGCCCAGCACCTCGAGCCGCTCGCCATCGCCGAGCGTCTCCAGCGTATACAGGGGGCCTTCGATATACTCCTCGATCAGCAATGGCTGCCCCGGCTGGCGTTCCCAGAGTCGCTCACAGCAGTCCCTCAGTGCGGCGGCCGACTGGACCAGGCTAACATCCAGACTCGCCACCCCCTCCCGTGGCTTGACCACACAGGGATAGGGGCAGTCGGCCAGCAGGGGTTCCAGCTGCGAGGGCGCTGCGACAAGCCGATACCAGAAAGGCTCAGCCCCCAGGGATGCCAGGTGGGCGCGCATCGCCGCCTTGTTCTTGGCGCGATAACACACCCGCCAGTCCTTGCCGGGCAAACCGAAGTACTCGGCCACCAGCGCCGTCGAGGTCTGCAGATGATCGCTATGGGAGAACACCGCGACCGGTGCAATATCGGCCTCCTGCAGTGTTTCGATCAGCGCCAGCGGATTGAACACATCGCACGCCAGGATGGCGTCGGGATAGGCTTCTCGCCCCTCCTCGGCAAAATGCTGACGATGCTCGCGGGCAAGGTCAGTGACAATAACGGGCGACAGCCCCAGTGCCCGGGCGGCGGGTAAGAAGCCCTCATTGAGCACTTCGGTGACTAGATGGGCAATAAAGATGATCTGACCCGACATTCCTTGAGCTCCGTTGCGATGCGTTGCTGACTGGGTTCCCGGGTATCAGTGCCAGACAGACCCCGGGAACAGGCTCGGGACAGACTCCCGAACTCGATGCCTTTTATACTAAATACGAATCACTATCATTAGCAACATTATTTTAAACATCTGTTCGAATTGGTGCCGCACCCGACAAGGCGCAGCTCGGGAGCATGATCCCAGGGCTTGGAACAGCAACAGGACACGGGCGGAAAGCCACGGCAGAACGCCCCCTGCAAGGGCCCAGAGGAGACGCAAGAAGGACTATATAAAGATCAGCATGGAGCAGGATTTTAAGAGGTTTTTACGCCTTTTTGGCGCAGTTTACAGGCGTTAAGCAGTTTGCCAGCACGCAGTGGATACAGCTAACCCGAGCACCGATCACGGAGCCTGCCGCACCGAAAAACGATCAGACTCGCAGCAGCAGATGCTCACGTTCCCAGGAGCTGATGACCTTGTTAAAGGCTTCGTATTCCGCCAGTTTTACCGCGACATAGGCTTTTACAAAACGCTCACCCAGGATCGCCTGCAGCGGTTCGCAACCTGATAACAGCCGCAGCCCCTCCTCCAGGGTGCGGGCAATCTCGACCCGGCTGTTGGCGCCATAGGCACTGCCCTGGGTGGGGGCCGAAGGTTGCAACTGCTCTTTAAGCCCCAGATAGCCACAGGCCAGCGACAGGGCGATGGCCAGGTAGGGATTGGCATCGGCGCCGGCAAAGCGGTTCTCGACCCGGGTGGATTCGGGCGTGCTCTGGGGCACCCGCAGGCCGGTGGTGCGGTTATCCAGCCCCCACTGCAGGTTGATGGGCGCGGCTATATCCGGTACGAAACGGCGGTACGAATTCACATTGGGGGCGAAGAAGCTGATCGCCGCCGGCACGTACTTCTGCAGCCCCCCCAGGTAGTGATAGAGCGCCTCGCTGAGGCCGCCCTGCGGGGTAGCGAAGATATTCTCACCGCTGGCGATATCCTGCAGGCTCTGGTGAATATGCAGCGCACTGCCGGGTTCATGCTCCATCGGCTTGGCCATGAAGGTGGCGTAGATATCGTGCTGCAGCGCCGTTTCGCGCAGGGTGCGCTTGAAGGTGAACACCTGGTCAGCCAGCGCCAGGGCATCGCCGTGCTTGAAGTTGATCTCCATCTGGCCGGCGCCCGATTCGTGAATCAGGGTATCCACATCCAGCTGCTGCAGTTCGCAGTAGCGGTACAGGGTATCGATAATGGGGTCGAACTCGTTCACCGCATCGATGCTGTAGGACTGGCGCGCACTCTCGGTACGGCCGGAGCGCCCGATCGGCGCCTTGAGCTCGTAGTCCGGGTCCAGATTCTTCTGCACCAGGTAGAACTCCACCTCCGGCGCCACCACCGGCCTCAGGCCTTCTGCCTCGTACAGCGCCAGCACCCGGCGCAGCACACTGCGGGTCGCCAGCGGATGCAGCTCACCCTGCATGTCGTAGCAGTCGTGGATCAGCTGGGCCGTCGGCTCCTTGGCCCAGGGCGCCAGGCGCAGCGTGGTCGGGTCCGGCTGCAGCACCATGTCCCGGTCGGCAGGGTCCACCAATTGGTCGTGCTCGCGGGACCAGTCGCCGGTCACCGTCTGGATCAGAATGCTTTCGGGCAGGCGGGCATTCTGCTCGGCGATAAACTTGCGCGTGGGCAGAAACTTGCCGCGGGCATTGCCGGTCATGTCCGGCACCAGGCATTCAATCTCGCTTATATTGTGTTGCTGCAGAAACTGCTCAATCGTATCCATCGCGCACCGTCCGGATAAGTGTCCATACCCATTTCAGTGTATGACAAGATTCTGCCCAGGGAGCTGTCAAACAGACGATTTATGGCCATAGTATGCTGATAAGAAAGCGTTTTTCTGCCCTCCCTTCAGGAGACCCGGACCCTATGCACGACACCGGCTTTGCCGCCTCCTATTACGCCGCCAGCGCTCACTCAGTTGAACCCTGGCCGACACTGCAGGGCGAAGTGCAGGCCGATGTCTGCATCATAGGCGCCGGCTACACCGGTCTGTCGACGGCGCTGCATCTGCGCGAGCAGGGTTATAGCGTGGTGGTACTGGAAGCGGCCCGCGTGGCCCAGGGCGCCTCGGGACGCAACGGTGGCCAGGTGTGCGTCGGCCTGAACCTGGGCCAACATGAACTGGAAGCCTGGCTCGGAGCCGAACATGCACAGCAACTCTGGGAGCTGTCCGTTGAGGCGGTGGCGCTGGTAAAAGATCTGATCGCACGCCACAAGATCCATTGCGACCTGAAAGCCGGCATCCTGCACTCGGCCTTCAAGCCCTCCCATGTAGGCCCGATGCAGCGCGAAACCGAGCATCTGCAGCAGCACTACGGCTATCAGGGCCTGCGTTTTGTACCCAGGGACGAGCTGCGCACTATGCTTGGCACCGAACGCTACCAGGGTGCCCAGCTGTTTACAGATGCGCTGCATCTGCATCCGCTGAATTACGCTCTGGGTCTGGCCCAGGCGGCCCGGGCAAAGGGCGTACAGATCTTTGAAAACAGCCGTGCGCTTGATTACCAACATGAAGGCAGTAGCAACGAGAACGCCCAGATAAACACAGCCCAGGGCTCGGTACGGGCAAAGACCCTGGTGCTGGCCTGTAATGGTTATCTGGGGGCGCTGGAGCCGCGCATTGCCGGCAAGATCATGCCCATCAACAACTTTATTCTGGCCACAGAACCTTTGGGCGCAGACCTCGCCCGCAGCCTGATCCGGGATGATGTGGCGGTGGCCGACTCGAAATTCGTGGTGAATTATTTCCGCCTTACAGCCGACCACCGCCTGCTGTTCGGCGGCGGCGAAAACTACCGCAGCCGCTTCCCGGCGGATATTCCCACCTTTGTACGCAAACACCTGCTGCAGGTGTACCCGCAGCTCGAAAGCACCCGCATCGACTACGCCTGGGGCGGCACCCTGGCCATCACCCGCAACCGCATGCCCTTCTTTCGCCGCCTCGACCAGAACCTCTATGTGGCCCAGGGCTACTCCGGCCACGGCATCGCCCTGGCGACGCTCGGCGGCAAGCTGATCAGCGATGCCATCAGCGGCTCGTCTGAAGGCTTCGATATTCTGGCCCGCGTGCCCAGCCCAGGTTTCCCCGGCGGCACCCTGTTGCGCTGGCCGGCGCTGGTCGCCGGCATGTTGTATTACCAGTTGCGGGATAGGTTGAGTTGAGTTTGAAATGGAAATCCGATATTTAATGCTGGTCGGTGGCGGCTATGTCTACTATTGAAAAGTCAGTTCACCTTCGGCACTGAGCGGAGCGGACATTTTGCGGTAGTTTGACGGTTCATTTTGCGCCTTGCTGGCGCGTCACTTTCTTTGCTCGCGCGAAAGAAAGTAACCAAAGAAAGCGCGCCCCAATTAAGCCTTTTCGCTGCGCGCTGCAGCCATTGTGCGGGCGCCGCTAACGCACATCCATGTGCTAATCGGCGTCGATACAGTCCCTGTATCGCCCCTTCGGGCCTGATCGCACAATGCCTTCAGTGCTCGCCGGCATACGGCCAGAGATGGCCGGTAGCCAGATAATGCAGGAGCAATTTTCTGCTCATAAGGGGGATGGTCGTTCTGCCATATTGGCGGGGCGGTGATGTTGAGTTCGGGTCCGTACCCATTGGACAGACCAGGGCGTCGAAGCATTTCTGCGGCACCAACAGTGCCAGGGGCGACAATCTACTTCAACCAAGAGTGACTCCCATTCCTTGCACCATAGAGGTGACTTCATAGGCTCAATAAATAGGTATACTGTCCCCGGGATGCTCATTCGTGAGCAAGTTTTCGCAGTCATGAAGACAAGCAAGTCGGTCTGAGCGATTAAGAAACGGAGCCAAGTCGAACTAACGATATTACGAGCCTTGGCCAAGAACACAGAGCAAGGGAATCTCAATAACCATAGGTCGCAGACTGATTATTTTTATGGCCATCAATCTTGGAGAATAACATTGATAAAATTCGATATAATCGGTGTACTCGGTCTTTCTATTGGATTTTTATCACTACTAAGCCTTGCTTATTACTTTTATAGTACGTACAAGGATACACCAGATACGATTTACTCAAAAAATAGAGATGGAGGGCCATTATCTTATCTGATAGCTTTTTTGAGGTTGATAGGCTGGTTTTTAGTTTTTAGCATGGGCTTTTACTCAGTCCTTTCTCTTCTTCCATTGGATATAATAGGAATAAATATTAGTAAAGAGACGATCCATAATATCTTTGCGACAGTATCTTTTTTTATGACGCTTGGATCATTTTCAATCATGTCTTTTCCTTCTAAGGTATTAGCTGCAAAAAGACAGGAAACCAGTAAAGTTATCGAGGCTCACGAACAAATGTATGCAGCCCAAGATGCGTGTGAAAAACTAGAATTTATGGTAGAAGAATTGGAAGCTATTTGCAAAGATCCCAGTAATTTACCTAAGGTGGTTAGTTTGTTGATCGCACGCGAGAGAGTGTGTCAGGATCCGGACAAGAAAGCACAAATCACTCAAGTTAGAATATCTGCACAAAGGTTGCGCCGGCATATCAAGCTACTTGAAGATAAGGCATATAAGTAGACTGGAGGCTAAAAATATTTCTGTTTATAAATCGACCTGTCTTGATCGCAGACTCCAAACCCTGAGAGGATGGAGTCATTAATTCGAAAACGAAATATTCTGCAGGCTTGGCTCTCGGGACTCTGCTGCGACCGGAACTTCGAGGGCTAGTACTGGAACGTCGAATCAAGCCGGCAAGCGAGCAGCCCATTGGGGAATAATTTCCAGGGGCCGCCATGCTCCGCGTGGGAGACCTTGATACAGTGCTGACTGGTGATGCTACAACGATTACCAAAGAGGATATTCTGTCAAAGCACCCTGATGAATAAAGTTCACAGGGTCAAATCTTGCTTTTTGCCCCTCCGGTACGACACCAAGGCAAAAGACCTGACCCTCATTCTCCGCATTACCAGTTGTGTGATAGGTTGAGTTGATATGCCAGAGGCTCCTGAAGTTAAAAGCCGGTCGGTGGCGGTGGTCATGTCTACTTATTGAAAGTACGTACGCTTTCGGGACAGAGCGAGCATTACACTATCACTGCAAGGTTATGCTCCAGCCGCCGCTTTAGCGTTCGGTTGGAGCACGCTGTTGAAGCCAGCCCTCATTTCCCGTTAACTCAACGGCACTGTTTTCGGCTTTAGTCAGATTCGAATCGAAGTCTTTAAACTGTGTCAAATTTCGAAGTGGACCAGATAGTCTTGGCAACCTGTTGGTAAAGTTCTCCGCGCTCTGTGATCGCTGCATCACCAAATTTCGCGATTGAATTTACAGATATCCCCGCCTGAATCAATCCTTCGCGCGCAGAAGGGTTGTTCTCAAAGAACTGAGCCGTCAGACTCTGGCAAAGAACATTCTCCGTCGCATAGACACCTAGTTTCTGGGAGTAAGGTTTACATTTTAGAGATCTGTTACGCCCCCGAGGGAGAAGGACTAACCCTCCGAGATAATTTCTTCTTTGTAAATAATTTGAGTCATTTGAAAAATCCCAGTCTTCACTAGCATCGGCCTTAGATTCTTCAATGACTTCAGATAATATATGCTCTATATCGAAAGTTTTTGCTCCTAGAGAGCGATCTATATAGCCAGAAAATCTAACAGAGTTAGTTTGGGAACAGATGTTTTCTAAAAACTCTCCGAAGCGACCCAATATGTGCAGAATATCTTGCCGTTTTGCTCTTCCATATGATAATTCCGCAACATTATTTATATCGCCTACGTACTTACTGGCCTCGTCTTTCAATGTAGACCGAAGACTATCAACATCAAGATTTCGTATTTTTTTAGCGAAATAAAATATGCTGTCTCTTACGTTATCGTACGTATTATCTTTGCCACTTATCACTCGGCTCGTAGCAAAAACATCTAGAAAAAAAGAGACAAGCTTTATTTTTGTATTTACGTCAGCACTTGTATCCCCTATTTTTATTGATGCGAGTATTAACATTGCTTGCAAGGTTAGGTTTCTGGATCCGTTATAGAATAAATGGGGAAAGGCGGTAGACCAGCCTGATTCGGCTGCCTTTACTTTCGTATATATTTTTGCATAAAATGGCATTGTTTCCGATATCAACTGTTGAAAGTCATCACTATTACTAAGCCCAATACGCTCGCGGTTATCAATCAACCAGCGATGATACGAATCACCTATCACCTCAAAGTCTCCTGGAGAATCCCCACGGCTTTTACCACGAATCGATTCACCATATTGAGATCTAAGCCAAGTTTTCAAAAATTGACTATCTTCTTCTGACGATATTTTCTTAAGACCGCTAACGGTTTCGATCCAGTGTTCATGCGACTCAGAGTTCGCTTGGTCGTCATTTATATTGGACAGAAGATAGCCTTTGAGTAGATCTATAGGGCTGAGCTTTAGGCCTCTGTCATTCATTGTTACGAACACCCTATGAGCATCTTGCTCACTAGGAACGCCTATCTCAGTAAGAAGAACTTTGTTCACAACAAAGTCAGAAAAGAATGGAAGTAATCCCTCAAGTATCTGGCTATCCAGATAGTTCTCTATACTTCCAAAAAGATCAAAGAGGCGCTTTCCGCTCTGATCTAGGCCTTGAACTGACTCCACATTGGACGATAAATCTTGATCCTTCACCGAAGCATCGAGAAGCAGGTTGAATAACTGTGCTCTAGGTCCATCAAATGATAGATTGTAATCCTTATCTCCCCATAACTCCCTGCGAATGAGGCTGTCCAGATCCGCAAGGCTAAGCGAAGGGTCAGTCAATTTCTTCCGTTGGAACCAAGACAAAAGGAGTGTGATGGTAGTCAGACGCTGCTGACCGTCGATAATTGACTTTACTCCATCTGCCACCGAAGTGGTTATAATGGTTCCTAGAAAATAGTCTTCATAGGAGCCGACATCTTTACGCCCGTGATCAGAGGAATAGTTATCTAGAAAAGCTCCTTGGAGGTCCGTAAGAAGCTCTCTGAACTGCTTCTCTGTCCATTTGTAGTCTCTTTGGTACGTAGGTAGGCTGTATTTATTCTGAAGCGCCTGATTCACCGTCTGGCGGTCAAAAGTGATGTTGCTCATGATCTTCCTTTAGTCAAATATTTATCGGCGTGCCTGCGCAATAGATAATATTAAGATAACACAGCCATTCTCCTCCGTTGAAAACGTGCATGCGTTTTAATGTGTTTGCCGTGCGAAAACACTACAGCCACCAATCCGTAATATCTTGATATTGAAGCATTTCATCTCCCAATACCAGTGAGAACTGAGTACACCGTCGCAGCGATTCGCGCATCCAGGCACCTTTGGGTCGACAGTGAAAACCGCCTCGCAGGTAGTCCTGAACAGGACGGCTGTTATGAAAGAAACCGCAAATCGAGTAGGAGGAGGCCTCGCGGCCTCCGTCCTCTCACACCACCGTACGTACGGTTCCGTATACGGCGGTTCATGTCATACTTTTGAGCCGATGGTATTGAGCCATTAGCGATACCAGTCCGATTCGATCAAACACCTTTTTTGGCAGCGCCTGATTCAGATGCGAGGCGCCTGAGTTCCACCACGGGCCCCGCCCATTGGTGGCACTGCGCCACGCGCGTTCTTCAGACAACCCCAACCGCATCAGCATCTTGGCGCGGGTGAACGGTGCATATTCCGACCCATCGTGAACAGCCATTCCGGCGGAACGTGAACACCCATTCTGGTTCAACGTGAACACCTGTTCCGGCCCAAGGTGAACATTTTTGCCGGATTTCCGGAATCGCCGTTCACGGCACCGGAATCACTGTTCATCTTCCCGGAATCAGTGTTCACGTTTGTCCGGAATATTTCTTAACGCGTTGATATTTAAACTTATTTGGTAACCTTTCCGCATTTTCAGGGAGAGGCTATGCCGGCTAAGAGGATCACAATGCGTAAAATCCGAGACGTTCTCCGCTTGCGGCTTGCCGCCGGGCTGTCGATCCGACAGATCAAGGACAGCACCAAAATCAGTGTCGGGGCCATCCAGAAGCTGCTGCACAAAGCCGATGAGCTCGGGCTTGCCTGGCCCTTGCCCGACGAGCTGGACGACAGCCAGTTGGCGCGGCTGTTCTATCCCAGTGCCGACACAGCTCCCTCGACCCGTTACCAGGTCCCCGACTGGTCTGCCCTCCATCAGGAACTCAAGCGCAAGGGCATGACCAAGCAGCTGCTGTGGGAGGAGTACACCCAGCAGTATCCCAACCGCTGTTACAGCTACTCCCAGTTCTGCGACCGTTACCGCCATTGGTGCGGTCAGCAGAAGCGGTCGATGCGCCAGACGCACCGGGCCGGCGAGAAGTGCTTCGTCGACTACTGCGGGCCGACGGTGCCCATCATCTGCGCCAGCACCGGCGAGGTGCACCAGGCGCAGGTGTTTGTGGCGGTGCTCGGGGCCTCCAACTACACCTATGCCGAAGCGACCCTGAGCCAGTCACTGCCGGACTGGCTGGGCAGTCATGTGCGGATGCTGGAGTACTTTGGCGGAGCCACCGAGATCGTGGTGCCCGACAACCTCCGCAGCGGTGTCAGCCGGGCCTGTCGCTACGACCCGGACCTGAACCCGAGTTACCAGCACTGGGCCGAGCATTACCAGGTCGCGGTGGTGCCGGCGCGCCCGTACCGGCCGAAAGACAAAGCCAAGGCCGAAGTTGGTGTGCAGATCGTCGAGCGCTGGATCCTGGCCCGCCTGCGCCACCACAGCTTCTTCTCGCTGGCCGAGGTCAACCAGTGTATCCGCGCCTTGCTGGAGGAGCTGAACCAGAAACCGTTCAAGCAACTGCCGGGCAATCGTCGGCAGGCCTTCGAACAGCTGGACCGGTCGGCGCTGCGGCCGCTACCCAGTCATCCCTACCGCTATGTGGCGATCAAGCCGGTCAAGGTCAACATCGACTACCACGTCCAGTACCAGCAACATCACTACTCGGTACCGCACCAATACGTGGGCGAGACCCTGGAACTGCATGCCAGCGACACCTTGATCACCCTGTACTTCCGGCAACGGCCGGTCGCCTCCCACCCGCGCAAGCACCGGCCCGGCACCACGACTGAGGCCAGTCACATGCCCAAACGCCACCAGAAACAGCAGCAGTGGACGCCCGGCCGACTCAAAAACTGGGCCAAGGACATGGGCCCCGAGGTGCTGGTCTGGGTGGCCGAGCAGCTGGCAGCCAAGGCCCATCCCGAGCAGGCCTACCGGGTCTGCCTGGGGCTGCTCAACCTCAGCCGGGACTATCCGGCCACACGGCTGGACGCCGCCTGCGGCATCGCCAACCGGGAAGGCCTGATCCGTCTGAAGCAGATCAAATCGATCCTGCACAGCAACCGTGACCGGGTGCCGGAGCCGGTCAACCTCCAGACCGAGCTGTCCCAGCAGCACGAAAACATCCGTGGCCCCCACAGCTTCCACTAACGCCTTCACGCACCCAAGGAAAAACCATGAGCACTCAGACTCTGGCGCAGCTGCGCCACCTCAAACTCGGCGGCATGGCCCGCGCCCTGCAAACCCAGCTGGAACAGGTCGGCACCTATGAGGGACTGCCGTTTATCGAGCGGCTCGGCCTGCTGGTCGAGCAGGAAAGCCTGAGCCGGGACCACCGCAAGCAGGAGCGCCTGGTACGGCAGGCACGCTTCAAGCTCAGCGCCACCGTGCAGGACATCGACTACCAGCATCCGCGTAACGTCAGTCAGGCCCAAGTCGCCCGGTTGGCGCAGGGGGACTGGATCGAGCGGGCCCAGAACCTGCTGATCACCGGACCCTGCGGCAGCGGCAAGACCTACCTGGCCTGTGCGTTGGGCCACAGCGCCTGCCTGCGGGGCTACAGTGTCCGCTATTACCGGCTCTCGCGCCTGCTGCTGGAACTGACTCAGGCCAAGGCGGACGGCAGCTACCACGCGCTTCTCAAGCAGCTGGCGAAGGTCCAGCTGCTACAGATCGACGACTGGGGACTGGAGCCACTGAAGCCGGCCCACCGCAACGATCTGATGGAGATCATGGACGACCGCCACGGTCAGACCTCGACGCTGGTGATCAGCCAGTTGCCGACCGATCAGTGGTACGCCAGCATCGGCGACAACACCCTGGCGGATGCTATCCTGGACCGGCTGATGCACAACGCGCACCGCCTTCAGTTGAAGGGCGAGTCGATGCGAAAAATCCTCGGGCAGTTGACCGAAGATGAACACCTGAGCTAATAATCCCAAGGCGTGATGCGTTGAGAAATCAGGTGTTCACGTTCGTCCGGAATCGGTGTTCATCTTCGCCGGAATACGCAAACGGGCGCTTCCACTGACGCCACAGGATCTTGCGCAGGTGGCGGCGGATCCAGCCGTCCAGCTGCTCAAAGACCCCCTTCACGTCCGCATGTCGGAAGTAGTTCACCCAGCCCCGCAGTTTCGGGGACAGCATCTCCACCGTCCGGTAGATCTTCCGTCCCCGGCCTTTGCGGAACGCCAGCTTCAAGGCGCTCTTCAGCCGTTCAAGTGGTTTTTCGGCGACCTTCAAGCGGATATTCCGCTGGCGCGTGTCGACCGTATAACCGAGGAAGCTGCGCTTCCATGGCCGGTCCACCGCGCTCTTGGCACGGTTTACCTTGAGCTTTAGGCGCGTCTCGAGGAATCCGGTCAAAGAAGCCAGAACACGCTCGCCGGCTCGCTGACTATGCACATAGATGTTGCAGTCATCCGCGTAACGACAGAAGCGATGCCCTCTGCGCTCCAGTTCCCGATCCAGATCGGTCAACAGGATATTGGACAGCAGCGGCGAGAGCGGGCCGCCTTGCGGCGTGCCTTCCTGCCGCGCTGCCACTATCCCACCCTCAAGAATGCCGGCCTGAAGATAGGCCCGGATCAGCTTCAGCACCCCTTTGTCCTTGACCCTGCGTGCAACCCGGGACATCAGGATGTCGTGGTTCACACAGTCAAAGAACTGCTCCAGGTCGACGTCGACCACCCAGCGGCGACCTTCTTCCATATAAGTACGGGCTTGCTGGACCGCTTGCGCGGCACTGCGGCCCGGACGGAAGCCGTAGCTGTGCGCCGAGAACATCGGCTCGAACACTGGGCTCAGTACCTGATGCAATGCCTGCTGGATCAGGCGGTCGAGGACACTGGGAATGCCCAGCATACGGACACCGCCACCGGGCTTGGGGATCTCCACTTTGCGCACCGGTTGCGGACGGTAACGCCCGTCCAGCAGTAGCTGTTTGATCTGGGGCCAATGACGTTGCAGGTAGGGCTTGAGCGCCGCCACTGTCATGCCATCAACCCCGGGGGCGCCCTTGTTGCGGCGCACCCGATCGAAGGCCCGCAGCATATTGCCACGCGCCAGTACCGCCGACATCAGATCGACATCGGCCCCGCTCGGAAGTGCGTCTGTCTCCGCTGTGACCGGCATCGCCTCAGCCGGGGACTCTGACGGGTTCCGCCCGCCATCCGCGTCGGTGAGCAGCGCCTTTTCAGCGGCTGTATCTGCGATGTTCAGGGTCATCAAGGCACAGAGCTCCCGATTCGTATGACATGTTCAGCCCTTCAGTCTGCGGTAACAGACCTACTATGGCGTCTGCTGACATCTGCTATCCCATCCGGCCGCCTCGCGACGGCCGTAGCCAGAGGCAGGACAGCAGAGCTCCCAGGGTAAGACACGTGACCTTCACACTTATACCCGCCGCATTTACGTCCACCGTTTCCGTGCAAGAATGGGGCTTTGAAGATAATTGCCTCCTCACCCACGGCGACCGCCTCCTATGCGATTTCTGTTCGTCGGGCCAGTGCTTTGCCTTCGGCTTCCTTCAGATTCCACCTCGCGGTGGACACCCTTGCCGTTCGGCTAATCGTTCCCCTTGCCGGGCCGATAGTGGACTTTCACCACCAAGTCATCCGGCCGCCACCACGCGTACCGGAACAGCGCCAATCAAGGCGCTACGCGCCATGCCTGGCGCACAACGACAAAGGCCCAGCATTGCTGCCAGGCCTTGTATGATGCTCGCGCTACGCTTTTTCCACCGTCACACTTCGCCAAATTATGCGGCTGATCGACGTCGGTACTCTTGAGTACGGCGACCTGGTAGAACAGCATCTGCACACCCTCCCCTAGCTGTACTTCCTGCAGCTTGGCCTTGAGCTAGCTTGCATCACGGATCACCGGATCTGCATTTATTGGGCGGCCTTTCCGCCAGCCGCCAAGCCGTCAGCTCGGCGTTTCGGCCCGGAGTTTTGCGGCTATAAAGTCCCCGTGGGACACATAAATCAGGTCGGCGATGCGGCGAATGACATGCTCTTCGTAATGATGCAGTTCACCGTCGGCGAAGGCGATGTGCCAAAGATTTTCGATCAGCGCCACCTTTTCCCGCGGCGTGCAGATCTCGTTGAGGCGTGAGGTAAAACGAAAGTAGTCGGTGGACTGCTGATGTGCTTTTTCAGCTTGCTGCAGCAGTTGCGCGGCGTCTGCGGCATTGAGCCCGAAACTGCGCTGCACGATCGCCAGTAATGCCTCCCGCTCCTGCGGCCGGTCTTCGTAGTCGCACGCAATCACCTCTACCATCAGCGCTGCCGATGCCAGGGAAACTTCGTCTTGCGGCACCACGCCAGCGTTTGTGTCCCCCAGCTGAAACACCTCGGTCAACGCGGCTTTAAGTCTGTTCAGCATCACTGTTCCTCCTAAGTACCGCAACGGAAAGTAGCGCAGTGGACTCAAGCTGTAGCAGAAAAGTTCATTGCAACGCGGTTACGGGACCGCTCGCGCTGATACGGGTGAACGCCTGGCCCACAACCAAAATGGCCCCTGGAAAACCAGGGGCCATGAAAAAACCTAGAGCCTAGCAGCCTGTCGGGCTGCCTGGAGCCTGTCGGGCTTAGCCGATCGTAGCGAGGGGAAGACCGCTCTGAGTCGGTTTTTGAGCTCTTTTGCGGCGAATAGTGGTTCTATTTAACAAGAAAGAGCTCAAAAAATGGCCAGAGTCGGCTTTTCCGCAGTAGATCAGTGTTAAGTCCGGCAGGCTCCTAACCCTGCTGGCGCAGCTGGCGGCCGTGGAAGACATAGCCGATCAGGTTCATCAGTACCTGGGCGGCAAGGACGCTGGTCGAACCGGTCTGGTCGTAGTCCGGCGCTACTTCACACAGGTCGATACCGACCACTTCGCCGCTGAGCGCCACGCCCTGCAGCACTTCCATCACTTCGTAGTAGGTAAAGCCACCGTGGCTCGGAGTGCCCGTGCCCGGTGCGATGGACGGATCGAAACCGTCGATATCGATGGTGATGTAGTAATTCACGCCCTTGGGAATCAGGTCCAGTACGCCCTGGGTACCCAAACGGCGCACGTCGCGCACCGACAGTATGGTCGAACCTACAGACTCGGCTTCCTTGTGGTCAGCGCGGTTGGACGAGGACACATTGCGGATGCCCAGCTGGGTCATGCCGGTAATAAATTCCTGCTCGGAGGCACGACGAAGCGGGTTGCCGTGGCCAAAACGCACACCGTGGCGCTCGTCGACGAAGTCCAGGTGGGCATCGATCTGGATGATGTGCATCGGACCGCGGCCTTCAAAGGCACGGATGCAGGGCGCGTTGACGGAGTGATCACCGCCCACAATCACCGGCAGCGCGCCGGACTCGAGGATCTTGCGCACACCGTATTCGATGTTGGCATGGCTCTTCTCGGTGTTGGTGTGCACCATGTCGGCATCACCGATATCGACAATATCAACGCCTTCGAGGTACATGACGTCGTCTTCATAGGAGTAGGCACCGCTATGACCGAAGGAGAACAGCGTGGACGCCTCGCGAATGGAACGCGGTCCCATGCGGGCACCGGAACGCCACTGGGTACCGCAGTCGAAGGGTGCGCCCATGAACGCCACGTCAGCCTTGATGTTGTCCCAGTCTTCGCAGGTACGGTTCTTGCCAAAGGTGCAGAATCCGACAAACGGCAGGTTCAAACGGCCCTTTTCGTAGGTATTTTCGCTCATAGCAGGTGACCTCTGTCTGTTCTCGGTCAGCGACCGATTTTATTGTTTCGCAGCCCCCGGCACCGGTTAAAAAGTGATCGGGCTGCTTTCGACAGGGGCAGTATTGCAAAAGCGATTGCATCAAAAAATACAAATTACAGAATGTTCATATCACGATTTTTGATGCAATTAACGTCAAGTCTGCGCCTGCGCCTCCAGCGCCGCTTCGATATCCTTGACGAAGACCTGCACAATATTCTGCGGCGCCGGCGATGCCCGCACCGCCAGGCTGAACTCGGAGTTCCAGCACAGATCCAGGTGATCAAAGGCGCGCATGTCGCCGGATTCGACCCACTGCTGGGCATAGTGGCTGGGCAGAAAGCCGAGAAAACTGCCGCTGGTGATCAGTATCGCCTGGGCCTCCATATTGGAAACAAAAGCCACATTGCGGCTCTTCTTGATGTTCTGCAGATCGGCATGCTGCAGATAGGTGCGGGACGAAATCGGATACTGCCGGATGGTCTCGATGCTGACCTGCTCATCCGGCAACCCGAACAGGGGATGCCGGCGGCCACAGTAGAAACTGTGCTGCTCGTAACACAGATGCCGATAGGTCACCGCCGTACTGCGGTTCTGAAACAACCCTATGGCCAGGTGGATATTGCCGGTCAGCAGCTCGCGCTCAAGATCTTCCGGCGCCAGCACCAGCAGCTTGATCGAGACATCGTTCGGCCGGCTGTAGAAACGGTGGATCGCATCGGCGATCGGCAGCGTCTGGTTGGTAATGACGTTGTCGACCAGCCCCACCCGCAGGGTTCCCGTCAGGGTATTGCGCAGCTCACCCAGGTCGGCTTCAAAATCCGAGATGGAATTGAGCATCTCCCGACAGCGACGGTACACGACCTCGCCTTTTTCAGTCAGGCTAAAGCCACTGCGACCCCGCAGGCACAGCGGGAAACCCAGCCGGATCTCGAAATCGCGGATATGGGTACTGATGGCCGGCTGACTCATGCCCAGCGCAGACTGCGCGCCCACGAAGCCGCCATACTCTACGACCGTACAAAAGGTCTGCATATGCTTCATCGAATAGGCGGACATGGGAAACCCCAGTTCAGGCAAGTGAAGAGATGGAGCTTAATACATCACGTTATCAAATATAAACATATCAATGTTTGTATTTTTAGATGGATAGCCATTTGCAATACTGGCCCTGTTACAAACCGATTCAGAAAAATAAAACGAACGGGGTAGTCCACCATGCTAATGCTCAAGAAACTGATTAAAGGTGCCGCACTCTCGGCCGCCATCGTCCTGACACCACAGCTGGCCCAGGCCGAAGAGTGGAAATTCGCCATTGAAGAAATTCCGGGCTCGATCATGGACAGCTACGCCCAGGAGTTCAAGCAACGCATCGAAGCCAAGACCAACGGCGATGTCACCGTCAAGATCTACCCCCTCGGCACCCTGGGCACGCCCACCGAACTGGTCGAACAGGTCGCCGACGGCGTGGTGCAGTTCGCCAATGTTTCAGTCGGCAACCTGGGCACCATAGTGCCTGAATCCCAGATATTCCTGCTCACCTACACCCTGCCATCCGATTCGGACTCGGTCTCGAAACTGCTCGGCTCCAGCCCGGTGATCTACGACCAGCTCGGCCAGGACTTCGAAAACAAGGGTCTGAAACTGCACCGTCTCTACTCAGAAGGGCCGCAGGTCTGGACCACCAACCGCGACATCCGCAGCCCGGCCGACTTCGACAACTTCAAGATGCGGGTCATGGTCTCGCCCATTCTGCTGCAGGCCTATGAAGACCTGGGTGCCAGCCCGACACCCCTGGCCTTCGGCGAGGTCTACGGCGCCCTGCAGCTCAAGCAGGTCGACGGCCAGGTCAACCCGGTCTCGGCCATCGAGGAAATGAAGTTCTATGAAGTCACCGACTACATGATCTGGGCCGGCGAACAGGAACTGGTGACCTCGGTCCTGTCCGGTACCGACTGGTACGAAACCCTGAGCCCGGCGCGCCAGCAGCTGGTCAGCGACACCACTGCCGAACTGCAGGACTATATCCACGGTATCGTCGATCGCTTCAACGCCGAGAAACTCGAAAAGATCAAGGCTGCACGCCCCGAGATCAAGATGGTGCAGCTGAGCGACGCAGAACGCGCCGCCTTTCGTGAACGCAGCCAGGCCACCCATGCCGCCTACGTCGATATCGTCGGTGATCGCGGCCAGTCCCTGCTGGATGCCCTGCTGGCCGAAGTCGAAGCGCTCTAACAGGTGCCCGCCCATTGAGGTGCGGGCCCATCGGCAGCACCTCCCTTGCCTTTCCCAATGCCAAAGCGCCACCGATCAGCACTGCTAATTTATATAGCGGAGTCCCTGGTTTCAGGTCCCGCACCCTGGTGCAGGAGACATCACCCATGAGCCAACGAGACATGACAACCCATCAGACAATTGCCCAGGGGGCGACTATGCGACCCTCCCGTTCCATCGCCGGCCGCCTCTTCACACTGCTCGACGCGGTCATCGGCAAGGCGGAAATGTATGTACTGGGCTGGGGCATCATTATCATGGCCCTGAATACCATCGCCAATGTATTTGGCCGCTACCTGTTCTCCCAGAGCATCTATTTCACCGAAGAGCTCAACGAATTCCTCATCGTGATCATCACCTTCATGGGGCTGGGCTATGTGACCCGCAAAGGCCGCCATATCCGCATGTCGGCGCTCTATGATGTGCTGCCGGCACGGGCCCGCAAGCTGCTGATGATTCTGATTGCCGCGGTCACGGCCGTGGCCATGCTGGCTCTGGCCTGGTATGCCTTCGAGTATGTCGCCAAGATTGCCCGCCGCGGCCGCGTGACGCCGGCACTGCAATTCCCGCTCTACCTGACCTATATCTGGGTGGTACTCGGCTTCCTGGTCACCGGCATCCAGTACCTGCTGACCGTGTTCAGGAACCTCGACCTGGCCGATACGGATGTCTACATCTCCTACAGCACCGTCGATGCCTACGAAGACCCGGAGATTAGCGAGGTAATGCACCTCTACAACCAGGACCACCCTGCCGAGGATGATACGGGACAGGCATCAGCGAATAACGACAACAACACACGATAACCACAGGAGCGACTCGCCATGGCTATGGTAGCGACACCCGGTAGTCCAGGCGGCATGCTGTCTCGCTCGCAGAAACCCTGCGCTGGCGCTCCTTGCACTGACCCAAACCCAACACAATAACCACAGGAGCGCTTCGCCATGGCTATGGTAATGCTCGGTATCATGCTTGCACTGCTGCTCGCAGGCTTCCCAATGATGATGCCCCTGCTGGCCGCCACCGTCGCGGCCTTCCTTTTCTACCTGCCGGACCTGAGCCTGCAACTGGTGGTGCAGCAGATGATCGGTGGCGTCAAACCCGCTGCCCTGATCGCGGTACCCATGTTTATCCTCGCCGCCGATATCATCACCCGCGGCCATTCGGCGGATCGCCTGGTGGATGTGGTAATGCGTTTCATGGGCCATATCCGTGGCGGCCTGGCGGTTTCCGTCACCGCCGCCTGTGCCCTGTTCGGTGCCGTCTGCGGCTCGACCCAGGCCACGGTGGTGGCCGTGGGCGGCGCCATGCGCCCGCGCATGCTCAAGGCCGGTTATAACGACAGCTTTTCCATCGCCCTGATCATCAATGCCGCGGACCTGGCCTACCTGATCCCGCCGTCGATCGGCATGATCATCTATGGCGTGATTTCCGGCACCTCCATCTCCGAGCTGTTTATCGCCGGCATCGGGCCCGGGCTGCTGATCATCGCGCTCTTTTCGATCTACTGCATCTGGTACGCCAAAAAGCACAATATCCCGGTCGAGCCCAAGGCCAGCTGGGGCGAGCGCCTGAGCTCGGTACGCCGTGCCGTCTGGCCGCTGGGCTTTCCGGCCATCGTCGTCGGCGGCATCTATGGCGGCATCTTCAGCCCGACCGAGGCCGCGGCCATCTGCGTGCTGTACGCCCTGATACTGGAAACCCTGGTGTTTCGCTCGATCAAGCTACGGGAGATCTTCGATATCGCCCTGTCGACGGGCGCCGTCACCTCGGTGGTCTTTATCCTGATCGCCGCGGGTGCGGCCTTCTCCTGGGTGCTGTCCTACGCGCAGATTCCGCAGCAGCTTATCGCCGCCATCGGGCTGGAGGGCGCCGGCCCCATCATGACCCTGGTCGCGCTCAACATCGCCTTCTTCGTCGGCTGCATGTTCGTCGACTCCATCGTCGTGATCCTGATCCTGGTGCCGATCTTCGCTCCCCTGGTCCAGGCCGCCGGCCTCGACCCGGTGCTGGTCGGCGTACTGATCACGCTGCAGGTCGCCATCGGCGCCGCCACACCACCCTTCGGCTGCAATATCTTCACCGCCGTGGCGGTGTTCCGCCGCCCCTTCATGGACGTGATTCGCGGCGTACCGCCCTTCCTGATAATCCTGTTCGCAGCCACGGTACTGATTGTCGCCTTCCCGCCCATCGCGCTCTTCCTGCGGGACCTGGCGTTTCGGTGAGGTTTCGCGGGCGCCTGCGGGCGACCGGCTTCTGGTTGAGCATGTTAAAAATGAAAAAACGCCTGACCGGGCAACTCAGGTAACAGCCGGTGGGTCGGCGCGACGGCGCGGTGCCGGCGCCTTCCTGCCGTCGCGTCCGTCACCGAGAGCCCCGGCCGCCGCCAGCTCCATCAGGCGGCGAAACCTCGGGCACTCCAAATGACCCGGCGCCGAACAGTCGGCGACATGCCGCAGTCCCTCGCGCATCGCGGTAAGCCGCCGGATGGTGACGTCGAGCTCGTCGGCCTTTGCGTTCAGTTGCCGGCGATCGATCCGGGGTTCCGCGCCTGTGCCCAGCATGCCGGCGATCTCGTCCAGCGAGAATCCCGCCGAGCGCCCCAGCGCAATCAGCGCCAGGCGCTCCAGCACTCCGCCTCCGAACAGGCGTCGCAGCCCACGCCTCCCCACCGATCGAATCAGGCCTTTATCCTCGTAGTAACGCAATGTCGACGCCGGTACGCCGGATAGTTTCGCCACTTCGCCGATATCCATAATGCCTCTTGACTTAAAGTCGACTTGAAGTCGTACGCTAGCACCAGGTCAACTTCTGGACAACGGAGAGAAACATGAACGTATTGGCATTCACCCTGCTGACCGGGATCGGCGCCACCCTGGTGATGGACCTGTGGGGACTCGTCCGCGCCCGCCTGTTCGGGATTCCCGCCGCCGATTACGCGATGGTCGGACGCTGGCTCGGCCACATGCCCCGGGGCCGCTTTCGTCACGGGGCCATCTCCAGGGCCGCCGCCGTGACAGGCGAAACGCTGATCGGCTGGAGCGCCCATTACCTGACGGGCATCGCCTACGCGGCACTGCTGACCGGCATCTGGGGAAGCGACTGGATATCACACCCATCGATCGGACCTGCGCTGATCGTCGGGATCGGCACCATTGCAGCGCCTTTCCTGCTGATGCAGCCGGGCATGGGCGCCGGCATCGCCGCATCCCGCACACCCCGTCCGAATGCCGCCCGCTTCCACAGCCTGCTCAACCATGCCATCTTCGGGCTGGGGCTCTACCTGGCGGCTGTGACTATTAGCCTTTTCCTTCAGGCGTAAAGCGGCGCTTCGATACCTGCCGGTATCAAGGGAAGTGAGTCGCCCAAGGGGGCGAAACAAGGAGTGTCAGATGCCCATGGCGCTTTAATAACGCCCACGACGAAAAAAGGCCCGACATTGCTGCCGGACCTGGTGGTGCTTCTAACCAAACGAGGGCTAACGCGCCGTCTTACTCATCCCGGTAGACATCGATACCCGGGCAGGAACAGATGAAGTTGCGGTCGCCGTAGACGTTGTCGATGCGATTGGCGCTGGGCCAGAACTTGGCGGCGCGGGTGGCCGCGGTCGGGAACACGCCTTCGTCACGGCTGTACGGACGTTGCCAGTCGCCGACCAGGTCAGCCTGGGTGTGGGGCGCATTGCACAGCGGGTTGTTGTCCGCCGGCAGCGAGCCGTCCTGCACGCGCTGGATCTCGGCACGGATGCCGATCATGGCTTCGACAAAGCGATCCAACTCCACTCGGGATTCTGACTCCGTGGGCTCGATCATCAGCGTACCCGCGACCGGGAACGACATGGTCGGCGCGTGGAAGCCGTAGTCCATCAGACGCTTGGCGATATCCTCCTCGGTCACGCCCGAGGCTTCCTTGAGCGGGCGTATATCCAAAATGCACTCGTGGGCCACCTTGCCGTTGCGCCCGCGGTACAGCACCGGGTAGTGGTCCGCCAGCTTCGCGGTCAGGTAGTTGGCATTGAGGATCGCCAGCTCCGTCGAATGCTTCAGGCCGTCCTTGCCCAGCGCCCGAATATACATCCAGGTTATCGGCAGAATCGATGCGGAACCGAAGGGTGCCGCCGCCACGGCGCCGTTGTTCCGGTCCAGCCCGTCCAGCGGGCTCACCTTGTGGCTCGGCAGGAAGGGCGCCAGGTGACTCTTGACCCCGATGGGGCCCATGCCCGGCCCGCCGCCGCCGTGGGGAATGGCGAAGGTCTTGTGCAGGTTGAGGTGCGACACGTCGGAGCCGATCAGGCCGGGCTTGGAAATGCCAACCTGGGCGTTCATGTTGGCACCGTCCATATACACCTGGCCGCCGCACTGGTGGATGATGCGGCAGATCTCGACGATCGCCTCCTCGAACACACCGTGGGTCGACGGGTAGGTGATCATCAGGGTCGACAGCGCATCCCTGTGCTGCTGCGCCTTGGCGGTCAGGTCGGCGATATCGACGTTACCCTCGTCGTCGCATTCGACGATCACCACCTTCAGCCCCATCATGGCGGCGGACGCCGGGTTGGTGCCATGGGCGGACGAGGGTATCAGGCAGATATTGCGGTGACCTTCGCCGATCGACTCCTGGTACTTGCGGATCGCCAGCAGACCGGCGTACTCGCCCTGGGCGCCGGAGTTGGGCTGCATCGAAATCGCGTCGTAACCGGTAATTTCCACCAGCATCCGTTCCAGCTGATCGATCATGGCGTGGTAGCCGGTCACCTGGTCGGCGGGGGCGAAGGGATGAATATTGGCAAACTCAGGCCAGGTGACCGGGATCATCTGCGCGGTGGCGTTCAGCTTCATGGTGCAGGAACCCAGCGGGATCATGCCGTGCACCAGGGAGTAGTCCCTGTTCTCGAGGCGCTTCATGTAGCGCAGCATCTCGGTTTCGGACTGGTAGCTGTTGAAGGTCGGATGGCTCAGGATAGCGTCTTCGCGGCGCAGATCGGCGGCAATGCCGGTCGCCTCGCCCGCCGTGATACGGGCGTCCAGCGCCGCAACATCCAGACCATGGCCGTCGCCCAGCACGATGTCCAGCAGCTGGGCCACGTCGGCCGCGGTACTGGTCTCGTCCAGGCTGATGCCAAGACGGCCATCTCCGTAGTCACGCAGGTTACAGCCGGCCTCCAGCGCACGCTGATAGACCGCGTCGCCGGCTTCGAAGGTCAGGGTATCGAAATAGGTATCGTTGGTCGCCACGCCCCTGTCGGCCAGCCCCCTGGCCAGGATCGCCGTGAGCCGGTGGACGCGCTCGGCAATGACCCTCAGCCCGTGGGGGCCATGGTAGACGGCGTAGAAACTGGCCATGTTGGCCAACAGCGCCTGGGCGGTACAGATATTGGAGGTCGCCTTCTCACGGCGGATATGCTGCTCGCGGGTCTGCATCGCCATGCGCAGCGCCGGATTGCCACGGCTGTCGACGGAAACGCCGATGATGCGCCCCGGCACCGAGCGCTTGAGCTTGCCGGAGGCGGCGAAAAAGGCGGCGTGGGGGCCACCGAAGCCCATAGGCACGCCGAAGCGCTGCGATGAACCGAACACCACGTCGGCGCCCAGGCTTGCGGGGGACTTGAGCAGCACCAGCGCCAGCAGGTCGGAGGCCACGGCGGTCATTGCCTTCTGCTGCTTCGCCAGGCGGACCAGGGCCGCGATATCACGCACATCACCACGGCTGCCGGGATACTGCAGCAGCACGCCGAAAACATCATGCTCGGCCAGTTTTTCCGGCGCATCCACCACCACCTCGTAGCCGAAGTATTCGGCCCGGGTTTTCACCACGTCGAGGGTCTGGGGATGCACATCGTCGGCGACGAAAAACACATTGCTCTTCTTGCTGTTGGCGCGCTTGCACAGCGTCATCGCCTCGGCGGCGGCGGTGGCTTCGTCCAGCAGGGAGGCGTTGGCCAGATCCATGCCGGTGAGGTCCATCACCATCTGCTGGAAATTCAGCAGTGCTTCGAGCCGTCCCAGTTCATCGCCAGGGCGTCATCCAGCCGGATGGAATCCGGCACTGTGTGCTCGATCAGCGTCTGGAGCGAATCCAGCCCAAGCTCCGCCAGCATGGCCTGCTGTTCGGCGGTATCCGGGCCGACGTGGCGCCGGGTGAATTCGTTGCGCTGTTCCAGCTGGGCCTGCGTGGGTGTCTCTACAGCCATAATCTTCTACCTGCTCTTTTATTCTCGGTACACCTGCCTTGCGCCCTGGCGGATCAGGCGTCTTCGGCGACGGTGGCCTCGTATTCGACGGCACTCAGCAGATCCGCCAGTTCAGCAACCTGGGACAGCCTGATTTTGGCGATCCAGCCACCCTCATAGGGGCTTTCATTCACCATTTCCGGTGTATCCGTCAGCGCGCTGTTGACCTCGATCACCTCACCGCTGAGCGGCGAGTAGATGTCGGAGGCCGCCTTGACGGACTCCACCAGCGAGAACTCCTCACCCTTGCTGATCTGGCGACCCAGGTCCGGCAGCTCCACGAAAACCACGTCACCCAGCAGCTCCTGGGCATGATCACTGATGCCCAGGGTCACGGTACCGTCACCGTTGTCGAGCACCCACTCATGGGAGGCGGCATATTTCAGATTTGTCGGGACCTTGCTCATCGTTATTTTCCTTTTACTGTTCATCGAGGGTCCGGCGGCCATCGCCCTGAACCGGTGACAGCCACAGACTAGCAATCCGATTTCCCGCTTTCAACAAATATTTCCTATTGGAAACTCATGAAACATACTTTTATCCGCATTGGGACTGACTAGCCTCAACCTGCCAGCTAAATCATCAGGCTGTTGATCAGGTACGCGTTATAGATGCACGGTCAGGCATGAAAACAAAGAAATACTGTTTCCTATTGGAAACTTTATTTACTTGATGCATTATTAGGCAACCGTCGAGGCCGTGACCGGTGTTTTCACAGTGGAACAGGCGCTTTCACCACGGCCCAATAAAAAACCCGATACAGCAGAACTCCGCAAGCAGAGGTGACAGGATGGAACTCATTCCGTTAAAAGAACTAAAGGGCGAATCCAAGATGGCGCGCCTGCGCCACAAGCCTGATCCCAGCCGTACCCGCCTGGCGAAGCCGGAGTGGATCCGCATCGATCCGCGCAGCAACAGCAACGTCGCCAAGGTGAAGAAACAGCTGCGCGAGCTGAAACTGCATACGGTGTGCGAGGAGGCCTCCTGCCCGAACCTGGCCGAGTGTTTCAGCAAGCGCACCGCCACCTTTATGATCATGGGGGGCATCTGCACCCGCCGCTGCCCCTTCTGCGATGTCGCCCACGGCAAGCCCCTGGGGCTCGATCCGGACGAGCCGCGCCACGTGGCCCAGAGCATTCAGCAGCTGAACCTGCGCTATGCGGTGATCACCTCCGTCGACCGTGACGACCTGCGCGATGGCGGAGCCGCCCACTTCAGTGCCACGGTGCGCGAGTCCAGGGCGCTGAATCCGGGCCTGACGGTGGAGATCCTGGTACCGGACTTTCGCGGCAAACTCGATACCGCGCTGGCGGCCCTGTCCGTCGACCTGCCCGATGTTCTGAACCACAACATGGAAACCGTGCCGCGGCTTTACGCCTCGGTGCGACCGGGCGCCGACTACCGCAACTCCCTCGACCTGCTGCAGCGCTACAAGCGCCAGCACCCCGAGGTCGCCACCAAGTCCGGCCTGATGGTGGGCCTGGGGGAAACCCGGGACGAGATTGTCGCGGTCATGCAGGACCTGCGCAGCCAGGGCGTCGACATGCTGACCATCGGCCAGTACCTGCAGCCGAGCCGGCACCACCTGGCGGTCGAGCGTTATGTGACGCCGGACGAATTCAAGGCCTACGAAGAGATCGGCAACCAACTGGGGTTTCGCAACGTCGCCAGCGGCCCCATGGTGCGGTCCTCCTACCATGCGGACCTGCAAGCCTCGGGAAGCCCTTTGAAGTAACGCGCACCCGGGGTCGCTCTGGGAAACCGCGTTACTGCCCCGGGTCTCTGCGGTGCAGACCCAGCTGTACGGCTCCCTCGGTGCCACCGGCAAGGGCCACGGCACGGGCGACAAAAGATCGGTTTTATTGCCGAAGAACACCTGACCTACCACCGCAAGGAAAGCCTGCCGCTGCACGCCAACGGCATGGGCTTTCGCGCTCTGGTCTTGCGTGGCGACGGCCAGCATTTTGTCCCCCTCGACAAGGTGATCCGCACCATGCGCGAAACCGGCCGCGACATGCTCGACAAGTACAAGGAAACCTCCCGCGGCGGCCTGGCGGTCAATATCGTCGAGTGCTGAGCCGCTAAAACGACAAAGGCCCGGCATTGCTGCCGGGCCTTTGCGTTGCGTGGCAATCCCGGCGCCCGATGGTGCGGGCGCCGGGGCAGCAGAAGCCGCTATTCCACCGTCACAGACTTGGCCAGGTTACGCGGCTGGTCGACGTCTGTGCCCTTGAGTACGGCGACGTGGTAGGACAGCAGCTGCAGCGGCAGGGTGTAGACGATGGGCTCCAGAATGCCCGGCATCGGCGGCAGTTCCAGCACCTGCACGCCCTCTTCGGGCTGTACTTCCTGGCGGCTGCCGGCGAAGACGAACAGCTCGCCGCCACGGGCGCGCACTTCCTGCAGGTTGGCCTTGAGCTTGTCGAGCATCTCGTTGCGCGGCGCCACTGTGACCACCGGCATGTCCTTGTCGACCAGTGCCAGCGGACCATGCTTGAGCTCGCCGGCGGCGTAGGCCTCGGCGTGAATGTAGGAGATCTCCTTGAGCTTGAGCGCCCCTTCCATCGCCACCGGGTTCAGGGTACCGCGGCCCAGAAAGAGGGCGTGTTGCTTCTCGGCAAAGGCTTCGGCCATTTTCTCGATGGCAGAATCCAGCCCCAGTACCTGCTCCAGCAGCCCCGGCAGTGTTTTAAGATCCGCCACTATCCGCGCTTCGGTCTCCGGAGTCAGTTCGTGGCGACGCCCCAGTACCAGGGTGGTCATCAGCAGCGCGACCAGCTGGGTGGTAAAGGCCTTGGTGGAGGCCACGCCGATTTCGGGGCCGGCATTGGTCATCAGGCAGAGGTCGGATTCACGCACCAGGGAGCTGCCCGGCACGTTACAGATGGTCAGGCTGGCCAGAATGCGATCACGCACCTCGCGCAACGCCGCCAGGGTATCGGCGGTTTCGCCCGATTGGGAAATGCTGATAAAGAGCGTGCCCTTGGGCAGCACCACCTTGCGGTAACGGAATTCACTGGCTACTTCCACCATGCAGGGAATGCCCGCCAGATCCTCGATCCAGTACTTGGCGATAAGGCCGGCATGATAGCTGGTGCCGCAGGCCACGATCTGCACCTGCCTGACCTGATCAAAGATGGCCGGCGCGGTAACGCCAAAGGCCTCTTCCAGCACCCGCTCGGCCCCCAGGCGCCCTTCCATGGCGGCGTGCACGACCCTGGGCTGCTCGTAGATTTCCTTGAGCATGTAGTGCTTGTATTCGCCCTTGTCGACGCTGCCGGAGCCATGCTCGAACCGCAGTACCGGGCGCTCAACCGACTCGCCGGCACTGTTCCAGATCTCGATCCCCAAGCGGCGCAGGCGGGCCACATCGCCCTCTTCCAGGTAGATGAAACGGTCGGTGACCTGCAGCAGCGCCAGCGGATCTGAGCCGATAAAGTTCTCGCCGATCCCCACACCTATAACCAGCGGGCTGCCCTTGCGCGCCGTGATCAGCTCGCCGGGATAGTCTTGGTGCATGACGCCCAGAGCAAAGGCACCGTGCAGCTGCGCCACGCAATCGCGCACCGCATCCAGCACGCTGGCGCCGGAGGAAATAGCGCTGTCCAGCAGGTGGGCTATGACTTCGGTATCGGTGTCGGAGGTGAACTCGTAACCCCGGGCGACCAGGTCGCGCTTGAGGCTCTCGTAGTTTTCGATAATGCCGTTGTGCACCACCGCCAGGCGGGCGCCGGACATATGGGGATGGGCATTGTTTTCGGTCGGCTTGCCGTGGGTGGCCCAGCGCGTGTGGGCGATGCCCAGCTGGCCGTCCAGCGGGGTTTCGGCCAGGGCATCACCCAGCGCCTGTACCTTGCCGGCGCGGCGCAGACGCTTGATCTGGCTGCCATCCCACACCGTCATGCCGGCGGAGTCATAACCGCGGTATTCCAGCCGACGCAGGCCTTCGAGCAGTATTTCCGATACCGGCCTTGCGGCGATAGCCCCTACGATTCCACACATGTTTCGATCCTTCCGCTTACGCGGGTACTGCTGCTTTATTAACTTAAGGACACACCGGCTTTGCGGCCGGTGTGTCCGTCACCCCATAATAGCTGCATCTCACAGCTGCATCGGGGCTCTGACAACTGCAACTAACTGGCGCGCAAGCTCAGTCCTGGCGCTTAGTCGGGCGCGGCCAGCCATCGAGATTGCGCTGCTTGGCCCGGGCCACCGACAACTGATCGCCGGCCACATCCCTGGTAATAGTAGAACCTGCGCCCACGGTTGCGCCTGCCCCCACCTTCACCGGCGCCACCAGAGCACTGTTGGAGCCGATAAAGGCGCCATCACCGATCTCGGTCTGTGACTTGTTCACGCCATCATAGTTGCAGGTAATGGTGCCGGCGCCGACATTCACGCCGCTGCCAATCAGGGCATCGCCCACATAACTCAGATGACTGACCTTGGAGCCTGCGCCGATACGGGCTTTCTTGGTTTCAACAAAGTTGCCAACCTTGACCCCCGCCGCCAGCACCGTGCCCGGACGCAGGCGCGCAAAAGGCCCGATATCGCAGTTTTCCTGCAGTGTCGCCTGTTCGATCACGGAGTTGGCCTTGATATGGCAGCCATCGCCGATCACCGCATCGCTGATATGGCAGTTGGGACCTATAGTCACATCGTTACCCAGGGTAACCCTGCCTTCGAACAGGCAGTTGATATCGATTACCACATCAAGCCCGACACTCAGGTTGCCACGCACATCCAGCCGCGACGGGTCCAGCAGGGTCACGCCCTGGTGCATCAGGCGCTGCGCTTCACGCAACTGATACCAGCGCTCCAGTTCGGCCTGCTGCAGACGGTTGTTCACGCCCTGCACTTCCTGCTCGTGTTCAGGCTGAATCGCCTCGATCAGCACGCCCTGCTCCGCCGCCATGGCGATGATATCGGTGAGGTAATACTCACCCTGGACATTGTTGCTCGAGAGCCTGGGCAGCCAGTCGGCCAGCAGCCTGGTGGGCAGCGCCAGTATGCCGGTGTTGACCTCATCCACTTCGCGCTGCGCCTCAGTTGCATCCTTGTGTTCGACGATGGCCACCACCTGGTCGGCGTCGTTGCGGATGATACGGCCGTAGCCGCTGGGATCGGTCAGCTTTACCGTCAGCAGGCCGAGCTTGTCTTGGGCGGCTATGGCAACCAGCTGACGCAGGGTCTCGCTGCGGGTCAGGGGGACATCGCCGTACAGCACCAGACTGATGCCGGAAGCTTCGGTGCCGTCCAGCGCCTGGGCCACGGCATGGCCGGTGCCCAGCTGTTCGGCCTGGAGAGCAAAATGGAGTGCCTGATCGCCCAGGGCTTCGCGCACCTGCTCGGCGCCATGCCCCACCACTACGTGTATGCGCGGTGCATCCAGCTCAACTGCACAGTCGATGACATGCTGCACCATCGGCTTGCCGCCGATGCCGTGCAGCACCTTGGGTTTCTTCGATTTCATGCGGCTGCCCTGTCCGGCCGCCAGAATAATCACATCCAATGACATCGTTACGCTAATCCTGCGCGCTGCGCGTTTTATCCGGTTAACTGAAGTAAAACTGGTTGTTGCAGACTTTAGCTGATAAAAAAGCAGATTCAATATTAGTTGTCAGTAAAATTTTGACAAAATGACCGATTCAATCTTTAGCCTGCTCGGCCTGGAAGAACGCGAGATACGCATTTACCGTGCCCTGCTGAGCCTGGGCCCCAGCGCCATACGTACCATTGCCGACAAGGCCGGCATCAATCGCGGCACCGCCTACGAGTGCCTCAAGAGCCTGCAGAGCAAGGGAGTTGTCACCTACCTGCCCAAGGGCAAGCGGCGCTACTTCTCGCCCTGTGATCCCGAGGTGCTGTTGCAGATGGCACAGGAACGTCAGGCTTCGCTGGACAATGCGGTGGGCCAGCTGCGCGGCAAGATAATCCCCGAACTGAACCACCTCAAGCCCGATTTCAGCGCCGCCAATGTGCAGTTCTACGAAGGCGACGACGGTATCGAGTTCGTGCTGCGGGATATCCTCAATACGGTGTCCGGCCAGCCTGATCCGGCCTATTCGGTATTCTCCTCCAAACCCATCCGGCGCCACCTGTACCGGCCCTTTCCGACCTATACGGTGCAGCGCATCGCCCGTGGTATCCAGGTGCGGGTCATCGCCATCGGCGAGGGCGGCGAGGATGCGGAACTGTCGGAGCGCAAATGGATTCGTACCAATGGCCCGGTGGATGCGGCTTACATCGCCATCTACCCGCCCAAGGTGGCGATTATCTCGCTGGCCTCGGAGAACTACCCCACCGCCGTGGTGATCGATTCCCGGGAAGTGTCAGCCGCGCAGAAGATCGTGTTCGATACGCTCTGGGGGCTGTTGTGAGATGTGAGGGGAAAGGTACGAGGTACAAGTTGAAAGGGGGTCGTGATTCGTGATTCGTGATCAGCGTGCAGGTTACACCTGCCAATGGGCAATCACTGTTTACCAGTCACCCCATACCAGCCGTAAGCTTAAAGCTGTCAGCTTACAGCTCATGGCTTACGGCTTACGGCTTACCAATTACCAATTACCAATTACCAATTACCAACTTCAGCATACAAACCACAAAAAAGGGGTAGCCAATGGCTACCCCTTTTTAATCGAGATCAGTTCGCAGGATCAGTGTTTACCTTTCTTGCGAAGCTGCTGCAGTGTGCGGAGCTGCGCAGCAGCTTCCGCCAGCTGCGTGGCCGCCCGCGAGTATTCAAACTCGGCGGACTTATCAGCCATCTCCTGTTGCGCATGCGTCTGAGCCTCGATTGCCGCCGCTTCACTCAGATCATTGGCGCGCAGAGCGGTGTCTGCCAGCACTATGATCTTGTGCGGTTGCACTTCGAGGAAGCCGCCGGAGACGTAAAAAACGTCTTCCTGGCCGCCCTGCTTGCGCAGCTCGACAGGGCCTGGTTTCAGTTCCGTCAGAAGCGGAGCGTGACCGGGGTAGATACCCAGGTCACCCAGGCTACCTGTTACCGATACGAACTCGATCAGGCCGGAGAAAACTTCGCCCTCGGCACTCACGATATCGCAATGAACAGTCATAGCCATGCTTATTACCTCTTAAAGGTTTCCGACCAAAACCTTACAGGTTCTTGGCTTTCTCAACCGCTTCTTCGATGCCGCCAACCATGTAGAAGGCCTGTTCCGGCAGGGAGTCGAACTCGCCTTCCAGAATACCCTTAAAGCCACGGATGGTGTCTTTCAGCGAAACGTATTTGCCGGTTGCACCGGTAAATATTTCCGCTACGAAGAACGGCTGAGACAGGAAGCGCTGGATCTTGCGCGCGCGGGATACGATCTGCCTGTCTTCTTCAGACAGCTCGTCCATACCCAGGATCGCGATGATATCCTTCAGTTCCTTGTAACGCTGCAGCACGTTCTGCACCTGACGGGCGATGTCGTAGTGTTCCTGACCGATTACCAGCGGATCCAGCTGACGGGACGTAGAGTCCAGCGGGTCCACAGCCGGGTAGATACCCAGCTCGGCAATCTGACGGGACAGTACTACAGTCGCATCAAGGTGGGAGAAGGTGGTCGCCGGAGACGGGTCAGTCAAGTCATCCGCCGGTACGTATACCGCCTGGATGGACGTGATGGAACCGGTCTTGGTCGAAGTGATACGTTCCTGCAGAACGCCCATCTCTTCGGCCAGAGTCGGCTGGTAACCTACTGCGGAAGGCATACGACCCAGCAGAGCCGATACTTCGGTGCCCGCCAGGGTGTAACGGTAGATGTTGTCGACAAACAGCAGTACGTCACGGCCTTCATCACGGAATTTCTCCGCCATGGTCAGACCGGTCAGTGCTACGCGCAGACGGTTACCCGGCGGCTCGTTCATCTGTCCATATACCAGAGATACCTTGTCCAGTACATTGGACTCTTTCATCTCGTAGTAGAAGTCGTTGCCTTCACGCGTACGCTCACCCACACCTGCGAACACGGAATAACCGCTGTGCTCGATGGCGATGTTACGGATAAGCTCCATCATGTTGACGGTCTTGCCGACGCCTGCGCCGCCAAACAGACCCACCTTGCCGCCTTTGGCAAACGGGCACACCAGGTCGATGACCTTGATGCCGGTTTCCAGCAGTTCGTTGGAAGCTGCCTGCTCCGCGTAGGTCGGTGCCTTGCGGTGAATCGGCATCCGTTCTTCTTCACCGATAGCACCGGCGTCGTCGATCGGGTTGCCCAGCACGTCCATGATCCGGCCCAGGGTCGCTTTGCCCACAGGTACGGAAATCGGAGCGCCGGTGTTTTCTACAGTCAGACCACGGCTTACGCCTTCGGTCTGGCCCATGGCAATCGCACGTACAACACCATCACCCAGCTGCTGCTGAACTTCCAGCGTCAGGCCGACTTTGGGTACTGTCAGGGCGTCATATACTTTCGGCACGCTGTCACGCGGGAATTCCACGTCGACGACGGCGCCGATAATCTGAACGATTTGTCCGCTACTCATGTTCGGATCCTCTAAAACGTTGAAACCCGTTTACTGCATCAAACTGCAGCGGCGCCACTAACGATCTCGGAAATTTCCTGAGTAATCGCAGCTTGACGAGCTTTGTTGTAAACCATCTTAAGCTCGTCTATCAGGTCGCCGGCGTTATCAGTTGCGCTCTTCATCGCCAGCATACGGGCTGCCTGTTCACAGGCATTGTTCTCGACCACCGACTGGTAGACCACCGACTCGACGTAACGCTGGAGCAGCCCGTTGAGCAGCTCTTTCGCTTCCGGTTCGTAGATGTAATCCCAGTGATGGCTCAGCTGTTTGTCGTCGTCTTCAGCCCGCAGTGGCAGAATCTGCTCAACCACGGGTTTCTGTGTCATGGTGTTAACGAATTCGTTCGACACCACGAACAGGCGATCCAGCCTGCCTTCTGCAAACGCATCGAACATCACCTTGACCGAGCCGATCAGCTCCGCCAGTACAGGTGCGTCACCCAGATGCGTTTTCGCTGCTACCACGTTGCCGCCGTAGCTCTTGAAGAAGGTCAGTGCCTTTGTGCCCAGCGCACAGACATCGATCGCAACGCCCTTGTCGTGGTAACCCTTCATGCTGGCGATGGTGGCCTTGAACGCATTGGTGTTCAGGCCGCCACAGAGACCGCGGTCACTGGCTACTACTATGTAGCCGACGCGCTTGGCCTCACGTTCCTGCATGTACAGGTGAGAATATTCAGGATTGGATTTCGCCAGATGCTGAATAACGCCACGGATACTGCGAGCGTACGGTCGGGACGACTGCATGCGATCCTGAGCCCTGCGCATCTTACTGGCGGCCACCATTTCCATGGCGCTAGTAATTTTGCGCGTGCTGCTGATGCTCGCAATTTGCGTCTTTATCTCTTTTCCGACTGCCATAGTTCCGCCTTTATACCTTGAACCGGTTATCGGTCTGCGGGGTTAAGCCCGCAGACCCTCTGCCCTAAGGCTGTTACCAGGTCTGGGTTGACTTGAACTTCTCGATTCCGGCCTTGAACTGCGCTGAAATCTCGTCGTTGTAGGCACCGGCAACGTTAACCTGAGCCATCAGATCCGCATGTTCGGACCTGAAGTAAGAGATCAGGGCCGATTCAAAGGCACCAATCTTGTTCAGCTCAACATCGTTCAGATGACCTTCGTTCGCGGCATACAGGCTCAGACCCATATCGGCAACCGACATCGGAGAGTACTGTTTCTGCTTCATCAGCTCGGTAACGCGCTGACCGTGTTCCAGCTGACCACGGGTCACGTCATCAAGGTCGGAGGCAAACTGCGCGAACGCAGCCAGCTCACGGTACTGAGCCAGTGCCAGACGCACACCGCCACCCAGTTTCTTGATGATCTTGGTCTGGGCTGCACCACCTACACGGGATACAGACAAACCTGCGTTGATCGCCGGGCGAATACCTGAGTTGTACAGGCTCGACTCCAGGAAGATCTGACCATCGGTGATGGAGATAACGTTGGTCGGTACGAACGCAGATACGTCGCCGCCCTGAGTCTCGATGATCGGCAGAGCCGTCAGCGAGCCAGTCTGGCCTTTAACTTCACCCTTGGTGAACTTTTCAACGTAATCAGCGTTAACGCGCGCAGCACGTTCCAGCAGACGGGAGTGCAAATAGAAGACATCACCCGGGTATGCTTCACGGCCCGGCGGACGACGCAGCAGCAGGGAGATCTGGCGATACGCCCAGGCCTGCTTGGTCAGATCGTCAAATACAATCAGGGCGTCCTGACCGCGGTCGCGGAAGTACTCACCCATGGTTGCACCGGCGTAAGGCGCCAGGAACTGCATGGCAGCAGGATCAGATGCGCCGGCGGCGACAACAATGGTGTGATCCATCGCGCCATGCTCTTCCAGCTTGCGTACTACGTTGGCAATAGTGGACTGTTTCTGTCCGATTGCGACGTAGATACACTTGATGCCTGTACCTTTCTGATTGATGATCGCATCGATAGCGATCGCAGTCTTACCAATCTGACGGTCACCGATGATCAGCTCACGCTGGCCACGGCCGATTGGTACCATCGCATCGATGGCTTTCAGACCGGTCTGAACCGGCTGATCAACTGACTGACGATCGATAACGCCCGGTGCAACTTTTTCAATTGCATCGGTCATTTTGGTTTCGAGCGGACCCTTGCCATCGATCGGGATACCCAGGGCGTCTACAACGCGACCGAGCAGTTCCGGACCAACAGGTACTTCCAGGATGCGGCCGGTGCAACGGGCAGTCATACCCTCTACCAGTTTCTGGTAGTCACCCAGTACAACAGCACCGACGGAGTCACGCTCCAGGTTCAGTGCCAGACCGTAAACGCCGCCGGGAAATTCGATCATTTCCCCGTACATGACATCAGCCAGACCGTGGATCAGGATGATACCATCGGACACGCTGACGATAGTGCCCTCGTTGCGGGCTTCAGAAGACACATCGAGTTTCTCGATGCGCTTCTTGAGAATCTCGCTGATCTCAGATGGATTCAGTTGCTGCATGATTTTACCTCACCCTCAGGAGCTCATCGCTTCGGTCAGTTTCGCCAGTCGGGCGCGGACCGAACCATCGATCACCAAATCTGCGCTACGAATAACAACGCCACCCAGGATAGATTTATCTACCTGAGTCGTCATTTTCACTTCGCGGCCCAGCTTGGCGCCGATTGCCTGAGTAAGTTTCTGTTGCTGCTGCTCGTCCAGTTCGAAAGCCGTAGTCACGTCTATATCGACGGACTGTTGCTGATTGGCTTTCAGCTGCTCGAACTGCGCCAGGATTTCCGGCAGCAGAGCTAAACGGCGATTTTCCGCCAGCAGGGTAATGAAATTCCTGCCAGCTTCGCTCAGGCTGTCTTCACAGACACCGAGCATCGCTTGCGCTTTCTGCTTGCTGGTCAGTGCGGGGTTACCCAGCACCTGGGCCATATGCCCATCCTGCGCCACAGTGGCAGCAAGACGGAGCATGTCGGACCAGGCATCAAGGGTTCCCTCAGCCAGCGCAAATTCGAACGCAGCTTTTGTATAGGGCCGAGCGACTGTATTAAGTTCAGCCATCATAAACCTCGCTTAAAGCTCGGTAGCCAGCTTGTTTAGGAGCTGAGCATGGGCTTTCTCGTCAATAGAGGTTTCCAGAATCTTCTCGGCGCCAGCCACAACCAGGGCTGCAACCTGCGAACGCAGGGCTTCCTTGGCACGGTTGACGTCTTGCTCGATTTCGGCCTGAGCGGCTACTTTGACACGGTCAGCTTCTGCACGTGCCTGCTCTTTGGCTTCATCGACGATCTGGCTCGCCCGCTTATTGGCTTGTTCAATGATGGCGGCTGCTTCCAACTTGCTTTCACGCATATTTGCAGTGGCCTTTTCCTGGGCCAGGTGCAAATCACGTGTAGCGCGGTCGGCAGCGTCCAGGCCTTCAGCAATCTTTTTCTTGCGCTCTGCCAGGGCACCGGTAATCGGTGGCCACACATACTTCATGCAGAATACGACGAAGAAGAAGAATGCAATGGCCTGACCAATGATGGTGAGATTGATATTCACGCCATTACCTCTCGCGGTTGTCTAATAGAGTAGATATACGAATGACTACTACTTATTAGCCGGCAACAGCGAATAGTACGTACAGACCCAGACCTACGCCGATCATTGGGATAGCGTCGACCAGACCCATGACGATGAAGAACTGTGTGCGAAGCAGCGGAACCAGCTCAGGCTGACGAGCAGCGCCTTCCAGGAACTTGCCACCCAGGATACCAATGCCGATAGCAGCACCGATTGCACCTAGACCCAGCATCAACGCAGCAGCGATATACAGCAGTTCAGCCATTAGATTTCTCCAGTTTTTCAAGGTTAAGTTAAAGTTAAAACGTGTAAAGCAAACTGTTTACAATTTTCCCTGACCAATATTTCAATCAGTGGTCATCGTGAGCCATCGCCAGGTACACGATTGTGAGTACCATGAAGATGAATGCCTGCAGGGTGATGATCAAAATATGGAAAATCGCCCAGGGTACTGACAGCAGCCACTGAATCCAGAAGGGCAGCAGTGCAATCAGAATAAAGATCATTTCGCCGGCATACATGTTGCCGAACAGTCGCAGCGCCAGTGATACCGGCTTGGCTATCAGGCCCACGATTTCCAGAAACAGGTTAAACGGCATGAAAATTTTGGGCAGCGGCTGAAATGCCAGCTCTTTAAAGAAGCCGTTTACGCCTTTCTGCTTGATGCTGTAGTACACGATCAGGGCAAATACGCTCAGCGCCATGCCGCCCGTCGCGTTGACGTCAGTCGTGGGAACCACTTTCATGAAGTGAATGCCCATTTGGCCGGCAATGTAGGGCAGCCAGTCAACCGGCACCAGGTCCATCGCGTTCATCAGGAAGACCCAGACGAAAATGGTCAATGCCAGGGGTGCGATAACCGGGCTCTTGTAATGGAAAATGCTTTTGACGTTGTCATCGACAAACTCGATGATCGTCTCGACAAAGTTCTGGGTACTGCCCGGTACGCCGGCGGTCGCGGTTTTGGCGACCTTGCCGAAGAACCAGAGGAAGAATACGCCAAGACCGACAGACCACAGCATGGTGTCGACGTTGATCGCCCAAAAGCCCATTGCTGCTGCTTCACCAGCACTTTCCGCCAGCTTCCAGCCCGCTTCAGGGTGGTTGCCAAACGTCAGATTGGTCAAATGGTGCGATATGTATTCTGAGGATGTAACTGTCCCGCTCGCCATTCTCAGTCTCTCTCACTTAAAGTTTCAGGAACCGTTTTTTGGACATCATCAGCAGCACCATGCCAAGCAGCTGCAACAGGATGAATGTACCAAATATGGAAAAGGGACTGAGGGGTTTAACCCAGATAAAGGTCGCGGCGAACCCGGCGACTGACAGTGCCATTTTCCATATTTGGCCGATATATAGCTGCGCAAGCACCATTCCAGCAGTAGAGCCTGCGCGATGGGGTAATGCTCGTAACGTCACGTACAGGTTGGGAACCAGATAAATAAGCCCACCCAGCAGAGCCGAGTACGCCATAACATTCCCTTTCAGCAGCAACGCCGCCGCTAGCAACAGCACAACGATCGCCTGAATCAGCAGAACACCAAGGATATCCTTCCTTGTGTCCCGGGACTGGGCCCCTATACGCTGGTTTCCCATGATATCCCCGAGTTCAAGTCGATCTGCCACGCCCGTTTTAGCGACTACCCCCTAAACAGCGTGCCGATTATAGGGGTATTGCTGTATGGCATCAACCGAAGTCCGCGCCTTTTGCACTAAGGTACTAGAGTGCCCGCCGTTGCTGTGACGGCGCATCGAGGCTGGGCTGGGGGCACTGAATCGCTTTTCGCACCCGCCTCGGGCGGCAAAGCCGCGCCGGGCCTGAGTGTGCAAAAAAACAGCAGCTTATTTAAGGGTCTTCAGAATGGCATCGAGCTCGGCTTCGCCACTGTAGGCAATGGTGATCTTGCCATTGCCACGGGCGTTGCGGCTGATGGAAACAGGTACCGAAAAGCGCTGCGACAGCTCTCCGGCCAGCTGTTCCAGGCCCGGATCGGGTTGCGCGGGCACAACACTGGGGGTTTCGGGGGTTTGCAGCTTGCGCACCAAAGCTTCGGTCTGGCGCACGGTGAGGCCGCGGGCAACCACGTCTCTGGCGGCTTCAAGCTGAGCTTCGCTTTCAAGCGCCAGCAAGGCACGGGCATGGCCCATTTCAAGATCGCCGTAGTCGAGCATCTTCTTGACCTCTTCCTCCAGCTTCATCAGCCGCAGAAGATTGGCAATGGTCGAGCGCGATTTGCCAACGGCCTTGGCGACCTGCTGCTGCGTCAGCTCGAATTCCTGCTGCAGTCGCTGCAGGGCCACGGCTTCCTCGATGGGGTTGAGGTTTTCGCGCTGAATGTTTTCGATCAGCGCCATGGCGATGGCGGACTCATCGGAGACTTCACGTACCAGCACCGGGATTTCGGTCAGGCCCGCCATTTGACCGGCGCGCCAGCGGCGCTCACCGGCAATGATCTCGAAGCGGTCCTTGCCGTCCACCGAGCGCACTACTATCGGCTGCATGATGCCCTGGGCGCGAATGGAATCGGCCAGCTCTTCCAGGGCACCGGGTTCCAGATCACGCCTGGGCTGGTAGCGGCCGCGCTGAATGGCGTCGACCGACAGCAGACGAAAGCCTTCCAGCGGCGCGACCGTTTCCCGGGTTACCGGCTCATGTACCTGTTCCACCGTGGACAGTAACGCATCCAGCCCGCGTCCCAGGCCCCGTTTCATTGCAGCCATCAGTTTGTTTCCTGTACCTGTGCTTTGTCAGCCGCCGCGGCATCGGCAGCCTGGGCCACCTTTCCCTGCGCCGTCTTGCGAATCAGCTCACCCGCCAGCGCGAGGTAAGCCAGGGCGCCGCGGGAGCTTTTGTCGTACATCAGCGCCGGCAGCCCGTGACTGGGAGCCTCGGCGAGGCGCACATTGCGCGGAATTACGGTGCGATAGACCTGGTCACCGAAGTAATCCACCAGATGATTGGACACATCGCGGGTCAGGCTCATACGTGGGTCAAACATGGTGCGCAGAATGCCTTCGATCTTCAGCTCCGGATTAAGGCGCTGATTGATCTTGTTGATGGTCCCTACCAGAGCGCTGATCCCCTCAAGCGCGTAGTACTCGCACTGCATGGGGATAATCACGCCGCTGGAGCAGGCCAGGGCATTGACGGTCAGGAGGTTCAGCGAGGGCGGATTGTCGAGCAGGATATAGTCGTACTCGTCCATGACCTCGAGCAGCGCCATCTTGAGACGGAACTCGCGCCGCGGCAGGCTCAGCAGCTCGACCTCGGCGGCGGTCAGGTCGCCATTGGCACCAATTACGTGGTAACCGCCCGGCACCTCGGTCAGACGCGCCTCGGCGGCGCTGGCCTGGTCGGTGAGCACATCATAGGCCGACAGCTTGAGGGTATGCTTGTCGATACCGCTGCCCATGGTGGCGTTGCCCTGGGGGTCCAGGTCGATCATCAGCACGCGCTTTTTGGTCGCCGCCAGTGAGGCCGCCAGGTTGACGCAGGTCGTTGTTTTGCCCACCCCGCCTTTCTGGTTGGTGATGGTGAGGATTTTCGCCAAGGTCAGGCTCTCCCGAGAATCAGCAGATGACGTGCACCCTCACTGCCCGGCACCCGCAGGGGATGACTGGCCTTGAGTTCGATTCCAGGCGTCAGTGCCCGGAGTTCGTCATCAGGATACAGACCTTTCATTGCAAGAAAAACACCATCTTCGCGGCACAGGTGGGCGGTCCAGTGCAGCATGGCCTCCAGCGAGGCAAAGGCGCGGGAAATCACCTGATCAAACGGTGGCCGGTCACAGCTCTCGGCCCGGCCGTTGATCACCTCGAGGTTATCGAGCCCCAGTTCCGCCTTTACCTGCTGCTGAAAACGGGTCTTTTTGCCGTTGCTGTCCAGCGTGGTCACGGCGATATCGGGGCGACAGATGGCCAGCGGTATGCCGGGCAGACCCGGGCCGCTGCCCACATCGATCAGACGCGGCCCCTGGATATGGGGCAGCACGCTGAGGCTGTCGATTAGATGACGGGCCACCATTTGCGCCGGATCACGCACGGCGGTGAGGTTGTAGGCCTTGTTCCACTTCACCAGCAATGCCAGATAGGCCATCAGCTGGTCTGCCTGTTGCTGGGTCAGCTCGATTCCCATTGCACCGCTTTGGCGCAGTAGCTGTTGCTTGAATTTTGCATCCATTAACTGGCGGCCTGCTCCTGGCTGGATTTAAAGCGGTGTTTTTTCAGGTACACCAGCAGCAGCGAAATGGCTGCTGGCGTCATGCCCTGAATACGTGATGCCTGGGCAATGCTTGCTGGCTGAACGGATTCAAGCTTTGAGCGCAGCTCGTTCGACAGACCACTGATCAGGCTGTAATCCATATCAGCGGGCAGCGCAGTATTTTCCTGGCGCTGCATCTGCTCGATTTCCTCGCGCTGGCGATCAATGTAGCCGGCGTACTTGAACTGGATTTCGACCTGCTCGGCCACCTGCGGATCAACCTCAGGCCCACCGGCCGCGGCGGCAACATCGCGGTACTCAAGCTCTGGGCGCTTGATCAGGTCCGCCAGATTGTATTCCCGCGTCAGCGGGGTTTTCAGTTTGGCGTTCAGCACAGTAGCGCGATCACTGCCGGGCTGCACCCAGGTTTCACGCAGGCGCTGCTTTTCCAGCTCTATGGCTTCGCGCTTGATGCAGAAATGCGCCCAGCGTGCATCGTCGACCAACCCAAGCTCGCGGCCTTTTTCGGTCAGGCGCAGGTCGGCATTGTCTTCACGCAGTATCAGGCGGTATTCGGCCCGGCTGGTGAACATGCGGTACGGCTCAGCGGTGCCGTGGGTAATAAGGTCGTCCACCAGCACACCGATATAGGCCTCGTCGCGGCGCGGATGCCAGGCATCACGCTCGAAGGCGCGGTTGGCCGCATTGATACCCGCCAGCAGACCCTGGGCGCCGGCTTCTTCGTAACCGGTAGTGCCGTTGATCTGACCGGCAAAGAAGAGCCCGTGCAGATGCTTGGTCTCCAGGCTGTGCTTGAGATCCTGGGGGTTGAAAAAATCGTACTCGATGGCATAGCCGGGCCTGGTGATATGCGCCTGTTCGAAACCGCGGATTGAACGCACGGCCTCGAGCTGAATATCGAACGGCAAACTGGTGGAAATACCGTTGGGGTAAAGCTCGTGTGTCGTCAGGCCTTCGGGCTCGACAAACACCTGGTGCGAAGTCTTGTCGGCAAAACGCATGATCTTGTCTTCCACCGAGGGGCAGTAACGTGGACCAGCACCTGCAATCACACCGGTGTAGAGCGGCGAACGGTCGAGCCCCTTGCGCAGAATCTCGTGTGTCTGTTCGTTGGTATGGGTGATGTAGCAGCTGACCTGACGGGGGTGCTGGCTCAGTTTGCCCATGAAGGACATCACCGGTACCGGAGTATCACCCGGCTGTTCCTGCATCACCGAAAAATCCACAGAGCGGGCATCAATACGCGGCGGGGTGCCGGTTTTCAGACGATCAACCCGCAGTGGCAATTCACGCAAACGGTCTGCCAGAGCGATGGATGGTGGATCACCGGCACGACCGGCGGAGTGATTTTTCAGACCAATATGAATCAGGCCACCGAGAAAAGTACCGGCGGTCAGCACCACCGAGGTGGCGTGGAATCGAATGCCCGTCTGGGTGACCACACCGCGGACTGTATCGCCTTGCATAATCAGATCATCGGCGGATTGCTGGAAGATCTGCAGGTTGGGCTGATTTTCCAGTATCTCGCGAATGGCGGCCTTGTACAGGATGCGGTCAGCCTGGGCACGGGTTGCTCTCACCGCCGGACCCTTGCGGGAATTCAGTACCCGAAACTGGATACCGCCCAGATCCGTCGCTGTCGCCATGGCACCGCCCAGGGCATCGATCTCTTTCACCAGATGACTTTTGCCAATACCCCCGATGGCTGGGTTGCATGACATCTGTCCGAGGGTCTCGATATTGTGAGTGAGCAACAGGGTTTTGGCACCCATGCGTGCAGCGGCTAATGCGGCTTCAGTGCCTGCATGACCTCCACCAATCACGATTACGTCGAAACGACCTGGATAATCCACCGATCTGTACCTCTGGTTGAGTATTGCCCGTCTGACAGACGAGTCAGTCGTAAAATGGGCGCTAAGTATACTCCCATGTTGTCGATTAGAAAATGTTCAAAAAATGAACACTCCCTTTGTCCAACGCTTTGTGTTCTTAAAGAGTTAAATATATTTTTCTTTATATATGTGTTTAATGATTGTTGTTGTTATTAGTAAAGCGACTTTTTGTTTAAAAGTCAATTTTATTGATATAAAACAAAGTCTTGCGTGAGTTGTTAGGTTGTTATGAAGGTGCTATCGGATGGGGGTGCAAGCGTTGCATAGCCTGTTGATGAAACCGGTGGTTATGCACAGGGCTGGTTATGCACAGTGATATCCAAAGGGCTGTCCCGTAGATACGCACAGGATAAAATCGACCCGGATCGCTGGAGCAAATATTTGCCGCTGCTGTGCCCTTTCTGTCAACAAGCTGTTGGCAAGACGAGGTCTTATCCACAACGGCTCAATTCGAGTGTACTTTCCTCCATATGCTGCAGTTTTAAGCCGGGGCTTCTAACCCGGCCGTGTTGACAGTTTCTGTGTTTAAATAGAATAAATGTATAAAATACAGCTAGTTATATATTGAACAACTCAGTTCATTAGCTGTTGTCTCATGGGGGTATAGCAGGTGCATAGTCACTGAATAAGCCTCTGTGTATAACCTCGGTTTAGGTGTCACTCGCCGCTTCGTTGTGTGTAACCTTATTCCTGTGAGTAAGTATTTTGCCATTATTGCCTGTGGATACTTTGCGATTTAGTGGAGACCTCGCCTGTATTATTCAAAAGTCTATATTGATGGTTCGAGATTCGATAGCTCGCTGAGAAAGCTGTTGAGATAGCCCGTCGAGATGTCCGCCGATCTGATCCGTTTGGACGCCGCCGATCCTGGCCCCTCCCGGGGTTGCAGGTCGGGTGATTTTTGGTAATGACCCGGTGAGTATTTGTCGATTTACAGCGTCTCTGGTTAGCGTATTTTTGACGCCACAATAACGACAATATGCTGCCTTTAAAGGTGAGTTATGCCCGATCAAAACCCGTGCTCAGACAAGCTTTCTGTCGTAGAGGCCCCGCTGCGCAATCCCGTCACGCCAGAAACGCACCGTGCGGCCAGGCGTTATCGTCTGCAGCGTGTGCGCGAGCAACTGCTGGCAAATGACTGCACTGCCATGCTGCTGTACGACCCGGTGAATATACGTTACGCCACCGACAGTTCGAACATGCAGGTCTGGACGCTGCACAACTATGCCCGCTATGCGCTGGTGTTTGCACAGGGGCCGGTGATCCTGTGGGAGTTCCACAATTGCGAGCACCTGCTGGCCGGCAATGAGCTGATCGACGAGATTCGCCCGGCGCTGAACTGGAGCTACTTTGGTGCGGGCTCGCGCATGGGCGAAAAAGCCGCACTCTGGGCTGCCGAGATCGCGGATCTGGTACGCCACTATGGCGGCAAGGGTGCGCGGCTGGCGGTGGACAAGGCCGAGTTCGAAGGGCTTGAGCTGTTGCAGCGTCTGGATTTGAAGGTTGTTGAAGGCCATAGCCTGATGGAGGAAGCCCGGCGCATCAAGTCGGCGGACGAGCTGGCGCTGATGCGCTGGACCATCAATGTCTGTGAGCAGGGTATCGCCCGCATGCACGATGAGTTGCGTCCGGGCATGACGGAGAACGAACTCTGGGCCTGGCTGCATTACGAGAATATCCGCAATGGCGGCGAGTGGATCGAGACAAGGCTACTGGCCTCAGGGCCGCGTACCAATCCCTGGATGCAGGAGTCCAGCGACCGGGTCATGCAGGCCGGCGAGATAGTGTCTTTTGACACCGATCTGATTGGCCCCTATGGCTACTGCGCGGATATTTCCAGAGCCTGGACGGTCGGCCATGTGACCCCCACGGATGAACAGCGCAGGCTCTATAGCCTGGCCCATGAGCAGATCCATACCAATATGGGATTGATCAGGGCCGGGCTCAGCTACCGGGACTTTACTCACCGGGCCTGGCCTATTCCGGCAGAGTTTCATCACAACCGCTATTGCTGCCTGATACACGGCGTGGGGCTGGCGGATGAATTCCCGGCGGTAGCCCATGCGGGGCAAGACTGGGACAGCAGCGGTTACGACGGCCTGTTCGAGGAGAACATGGTGGTCTGCGTTGAGAGTTATATAGGTGCCAAGGGCGGCGCTGAAGGTATCAAGCTGGAGCAGCAGGTACTGATTACCGCCAATGGCTGCGAGCCGCTGTCAGGTTATCCCTGGCAGGACGACTGGCTTCGTTAACATCTTGGATCAGAAACACTTTTTTTGGGATTCATCGCATTGACCGGTGAGTCCCTTTTTACGTTGCGGATACCTTAATCATGCCAATCAAGTTTTATCTGCAGGGCGCCTCCCTGGTGCTGCTGGCGGCGCTGGGCTTTAGCCTGCAGCCGTTGTTTGCCCGCGAGGTCTATGCAGACGGTGCCAATGCGCTGGGGCTGGTATGGTTGCGTTTTCTGGTGCCCAGCGTGCTGCTGTTAGTGTTTATTCCCGCTAAAACCCGGCGCCTGAGGCCGGGTGCTGGTGTGCTGGGTATGATCAACGGCATGGCATCGCTGTGCTATTTCATTGCCCTACAGCAGGTCACCGTGAGCCTGACCGTCATGTTGCTCAGCCTGTTCCCACTGCTGGTATTTCTGCAGGGCTGGGCACGGCGCCAGGAAAGCCTCACGGGGTCTCGCCTGCTGGCACTGGTCGGTGCCCTGGCGGGGGTGTATTTCACCCTGGATGGCGACTTCGCCGGTTCCTGGGGTGGCATCCTGTTTGGCCTGGGGGCGGCACTGTTTTACAGCGCCTATCTGGTGGGGGCGCCGCGCTGGATGCCCGTTGGTGATGCGCTGGGCTCCTCTGCCTGGACACTGATCGGGGCGGCGCTGGTGTTCTCGGTGCCGGCCATTCTGGGGTTTGCCGATATGCCGCAAACGATACGGGGCTGGAGTGCGGTGCTGGCGCTTGGCATTGTTTCGACCTTTATTCCCTTTCTGCTGCTGATCAAGGGCATTGGCATGCTCAGACGTCAGTTTGATGTGGCCATTTTTTCGACGCTGGAACCCGTGGCTTCGATCTTCTGGGCCTGGCTGATACTGCATGAAACCCTGAGTGAAAACAGCCTGCTGGGCGGAGTCATGGTGCTTGGAGCCGCCTTGCTGATGATCTGGTCACAGTCTCGATCTCAGCCTGCCTGTGTTTCCTGATGTGATCAAAACTCATTAGCCCCGGGCTAAAAAGTCGTTTGAAGCCCGGGGTCTATTTCCACACTATGCCTGCAGGAGAAGCTGAACGGCCCTGCAGGCTTTGGGCCTCAGTTCTCTCCATCTAAGAATAAAAGCGGAGAGCTTACATGCGTAGCAACACTGGCCTGTTCAGCGGGATAGATCCCGTTGTCACCCTGATTTCGAAAATACTGATTATCGGCTTCGTCGTCGTTTGCGCCGTGATGGCGGAAAAGGCCGGCGCCCTGTTCAGCAGCATATCGACCGATATCCTGCATCACTTCAAGTGGTTCTACCTGGCGATGGCGTCGGTGGTACTGATATTCCTGCTGTACCTGATGGCGAGCCGCTTCGGCAATATCCGTTTGGGACGGGATAACGAAAAACCTGAATTCAGCCTCGGCTCCTGGCTATCCATGCTGTTTAGCGCCGGTATGGGCATAGGCCTGCTGTTCTGGTCAGTGGCCGAACCCATGTGGCACTACGCCGGCAACCCCTTTTCGGCTACCGGCCTGAGTAACGAAGCGGCCCAGACCGCCATGCGCATCAGCTTCTTTCACTGGGGCTTGCATCCCTGGGCGCTGTACATCATGACCGCCCTGGCGCTGGCCTACTTCTCGTACCGCAAGGGCAAGCCGCTGACGATTCGTGCAGCCCTGACACCCGTGTTTGGCGAAGCCCGTCTGAACGGCTGGTTTGGTCACATGCTGGATGTGCTGATCGTGGTGATCACCGCTTTTGGCATTGCGACCTCCTTTGGTCTTGGCGTGGTGCAGATGAGTACCGGTGTGGAGCGGCTGTTCGGCATCGAGGTGGGCATCGGTAGCCAGATCGCCATGATCGGGGGTATCTCGGTGATCGCGATACTGTCGGTTATGTCCGGTGTCGGGCGCGGTATCAAGCTGCTGTCGGTGTGGAACATGGTGCTGTCGCTGGTGATTCTCGCCGCTGTACTGCTGTTCGGACCCACCCGCTACATCCTCAATACCTACCTTGAAGGCACCGCCGATTACGCCCAGAACATCATCGGCCTGAGCCTGTGGAGCGATGCCCAGGATGATACTCAGTGGCAGAACTGGTGGACGGCCTTTTACTGGGCCTGGTGGCTGACCTGGGCACCCTTCGTCGGCATGTTTATCGCTCGTATATCCAGGGGACGCACCATCCGGGAACTGATCGGTGGCGCGCTGCTGGCACCCACCCTGTTTGGTTTTTTCTGGATCGCGACCTTTGGCGGCGCCGCCCTGAGCTATGAACATGCCGATCGTACGGCACACCAGGCGCAGGTTGAAGCCGCAGCACCGTTGCAGGCCGAACAGCCTGCCTTTGAGGGCGGCGATATTCTGCTGGCCACCAAGGCGGATTCGACCCTGGCCATTTTCACCCTGTTTGACAAGATCGAGGCCGCATCCGGCTTGCCGGTCAGTACGCTGCTGAGCGCCCTGGCGACCCTGCTGCTGGTCACCTATTTCGTCACTTCGGCGGACTCGGGCACCCTGGTGCTTTGTACGCTGAGTTGTCGTGGCAGTCTGGAGCCGCCCCAGGCGAGCCGAATTCTCTGGGGGCTGATGGTGGGCGCCATAGCGGCGGGCCTGCTCTGGGCGGGGGGGCTCAAAACCGTGCAAACTGCCACCATCTGCGCAGCCTTGCCAGCGGCCATTCTGGTATTGCTGATGGCGATATCGGTGCACAGGGCGCTGCGTGAGGAACCTATTGCAGGCCTGCAAGCGGGGGTTGGTGAACAGGTATCGGCATCCGGCGCCTGATGCCTATACCTGACAAGATAAGGCAATAAAAAGCCCGCGACCGGCATAGCACCGGTCGCGGGCTTTTTTGTATTCACCCTTTACTTGCCGATACAGAAGCTCGAGAAAATACGCCCGAGCAAATCGTCGGAGCTGAATGCTCCGGTGATCTCGTTCAGCACCTGCTGGGCCTGACGCAGGTCTTCGGCCAGCAGTTCGCCCGCCCCCATATGTTCGAGCTGGTCACGGCCGGTGTGCAGCAGTTCATGGGCGCGCTCAAGCGCATCCAGGTGGCGTCGTCGCGCCATAAAACCGCCTTCGGTGGTGCTCTGAAAGCCCATGCAGTCTTTCAGATGCTCGCGCAGTACCTCTATGCCCTGCCCGTTTTTCGCGGACAGTGAGATAAGCGTGTGCTCACCAACTTGTCTTTTACCCGGTTCCTCGCCGCTGATATCGGCCTTGTTGCGGATTACCGTGACTTTCGACAGATCGGGCAGGTGCTCGACGAAATCGTGCCAGAGTTCATCCGGTTCTGTGGCGCTGGTCTGGGTGCTGTCGGCCATCATCAGGATGCGGTCGGCCTTGCGAATCTCCTGCCAGGCGCGGTCTATACCGATGCGCTCAACTTCATCCGGTGCATCGCGCAGGCCCGCGGTATCGATAATGTGCAGCGGCATGCCATCGATATGAATGTGTTCGCGCAGGACATCACGGGTGGTGCCGGCGATATCGGTAACGATGGCGGTTTCACGCCCGGCCAGCGCATTCAGCAGGCTGGACTTGCCGGCGTTGGGGCGCCCGGCGATCACCACGCTCATACCCTCGCGCAGCAGGCTGCCCTGGCGCGCTTCCTTCTGTACTGCCTCCAGCTGATCGATGATGCGCAGCAGGTCGCCCAGCACCTTGCCGTCAGCCAGGAAATCGATCTCCTCCTCGGGGAAATCAATCGCCGCCTCCACGTAGATTCGCAGCTGTATCAGGGCTTCGACCAACGCATGGATGCGGCGCGAGAACTCGCCCTGCAAGGAGCGCAGCGCACTCTGGGCGGCCTGTACGGAACTGGCGTCGATCAGGTCGGCAATGGCCTCCGCCTGGGCCAGGTCGAGCTTGTCATTGAGGAAGGCACGCTCGGAAAACTCGCCAGGCTTTGCAAGCCTTGCACCGAGTGTAAGTACTCGCTTTAGCAGGAAATCCATCACCACCGGGCCACCATGACCCTGCAGCTCCAGCACGTCTTCGCCGGTAAAGGAATTGGGGCCAGGGAAGTAGAGCGCGATGCCCTGATCGATCTCCTGCCCGTCTGTATCACGGAAGGGGCCGTAGTGGGCGTAGCGTGGCTGGGGGCTCAGACCGAGAACGCTCTGGGCGATGGCAGCGGCCTTGCGTCCGGAAACGCGGATAATACCGACGCCGCCACGGCCGGGTGCGGTGGCCTGGGCTGCGATGGTGTCCTGATTGATTGGGCTCATGGGCGTTCTGTTCCGGTTTAGGCGCGTACGCGGCGATGCAGAGCATCTCAAGGATGTACTTCTGCGTACACCGCGTCTAACGAAAAAAGGCTCCCGAAGGAGCCTTTCTTGATGCAGCCTGTTAGCTGCTGGCTTTGACTTCTTTCTTGCCGTCGCCTTCGATCTGCTTGTTGATCACATACTGCTGTGCGATCGACAGGATGTTGTTGACCACCCAGTACAGCGTCAGACCGGAGGGGAACCAGAGGAAGAAGAAGGTGAAGACGATAGGCAGCATCTTCATGATCTTCGCCTGCATTGGGTCCGGCGGAGACGGGTTGAGCGACTGCTGGATGAACATGCTCACGCCCATCAGGATCGGCAGAATGAAGTACGGATCCTTGGCGGAGAGGTCAGCCAGATAGAGGAAGTCGGCCTGGCGCAGCTCAACGGACTCCATCAGTACCCAGTACAGGGCGATGAAGATCGGCATCTGTGCAACCATCGGCAAGCAGCCGCCCAACGGGTTGATCTTCTCTTTCTTGTACAGCGCCATCATTTCCTGGGACATCTTCTGGCGGTCATCGCCATAGAGTTCCTTCAGACGCGTCATTTCCGGGCCAAACTTGCGCATGTTGGCCATGGATTTGAAGGCTTTGGCATTGAGCTTGAACAGCGCGCCTTTCACCAGAATGGTGATGGCGATGATCGACAGACCCCAGTTGCCCAGCAGATCGTGAATCCAGGTCAGCAGCGAGTGCAGTGGTGAGGCGATCCACCAGAGCCAGCCGTAATCGACGGTCAGCTGCAGGTCTTCCTGAGCGGCAGCCAGCTGCTCCTGATCCTTGGGGCCGGCAAAGAAGGTGGCTTTCACGCTCTGCTGCTGGCCAGGCGCTACTGTCAGCGCAGGGGAAACAAAACCTGCGATGTAGTTGCCGTTCTGCTCGCGAGTGCTGTAGGTGTATTCGGCACCGGGGGCTGGAATCCAGGCACTGATGAAGTAGTGCTGCACCATGGCGACCCAGCCATCGGCGGAGCGCTGCTTGAAGGCGCCGTCATCGATGTCGTCGAAATCATATTTCTGGTAGTTGTTCTCGGCGGTGGAGAAGATCGGACCCAGGTACGACTGCATGCCCATATCGGTGGTGGCGGCAGGATCTTCACTGCGGTCACGCTTGATCTGGCCAAACAGGTTGGCGCTCCAGCTCTGCTGGCTCTGGTTGTCGACAATATATTCCAGGCCGATCTGGTACGAACCCTGGGTGAAGCTGTAGCGCTTGATCACCTTGACGCCGGCGGCATCGGTGAAGCTCAGGTCTACGTTCAGGGTATCGGCTGCACCTAGATCAAACTCGGCGCCTTCAACGGCATAAACCGGGCGGCCGGAGCTGGCGGCGTCGGGGCCATTGGGGCCAACGAGTCCGCTCTGGGCAACATAGGTGCGATTGCTGGTCTGCTCCAGCAGTACAAAGGACACATCGGAATCGATGGTGGCTTTGTATTGGGGCAGTGCAACCTGAATGATATCGCCACCGGTAGTGTCAACCAGCACGTCCAGGACATCGGTCTTGATGCTGATCAGGCGGGATTTGACTGCGGCGGTCGGGGTGCTTTCGGTGCCTGTCGCGGGGAGTTCTGCACTCTGCGCTGTGGCGGTTATGTCTGCGGTGGGCAGTTCGTCACCGGCAGGACTGCTATAGGCCGAAACAGATGTCTGGCTTGCCGGAGCGGCGGGCTTTGACCCGTAATCTTCGTTCCACTGCAACACCAGCACATAGGAAATCAGTGCAAGGGCAGCAAATGATATGACTCGCTTTACATCCATGGCGTAAGGACCATTATCTCTGCGGGTTAGCTTTTTTTGCCTTGTGTTTCAGCCGTGACCAGCATTTTTTCATAAGCTGATGCACTTCTTCGGGTTCAAGCTCATCCAGGCCTTTGCGTGCCAGAATTACGAGATCAACCGGGGGAAGATTATGCTGATTAAGGCGAAATGACTCGCGAATGATACGTCGAATACGATTGCGTTTCACAGCGCGACGCACATTTTTTTTGGAGATGACAAACCCGATACGGGGGTGATCGAGCTCGTTGAAGCTGGCAAGTATCAATATGGGCTGATCAGGGACTTTCAGAGAGACTTTGTCAAAAACCTTCTGAAAGCCCTCGCCAGTCAGAATCCTGAGCTGGCGAGGATATTCGAATCCGGCCATCCACTGCTACCAGATCATAAGCGTTGTGCACATTAAGCACACAGACGCTTACGACCTTTTGCACGGCGACGGTTCAGTACCAGGCGGCCATTTTTGGTAGCCATGCGAGCACGGAAACCGTGGCTGCGCTTACGTTTCAGTACGCTGGGTTGAAATGTTCTTTTCATGGGTTCAGTCCTACTCACTCAGTCCTGACTAACATCGCGAGGAGTGTTAGGAGACTGGAAAAATCACGGGTAAAAATCAGACGCGACACTATAGGGTAAATAGCGGGCCTTCGCAACGGCTTCGTTGGCACGAATGCACATTAAATGACCGTTTTGTGGGCTTGGGGGCGCACAGAGGTGCGGGTTTCCACGCCGCTATGGGGTGGCTTTATATAAAGGAAGACTGTGCACGACTCTGTTCAGGGAGCCCTGTGCGGCGAGGTTGAAACAGCTATGGGGGCTTGAGTCGCGCAGTCTGAGTACCTGCTGTGCCCTGTTTCAAGGTTGCGGTATATTTTTGTTAGTAAGTTATTTAAATTCTTTAAAAACATATAAATAGGATGTTCGTAACCTGTTACATAAGCTGTCATTAAGTAGTGAGCTAGCTGACTTTGGCCGCGCAGGGAGGTATCAGGCGCTGGTTTTGGCCGCTTCAGGCCCGGTGCGGGGGCAGTGGGAAATAAGTTTTCAACACTGTGGATAAGTTTCATTTTACCCGTTAGAATCACCCGCTATAACGTTGCTAGTGATAGCGTTCGGCCGCGCCACAGGAGAGTCA